>CAVSBF010000005.1:0-189334 GCA_963726155.1 uncultured Acidobacteriaceae bacterium | reverse complement strand
GCCGCAGTTCTGAAGGCTGTCTCAATCGAGCTGCATATACCGGTGATTCAAGAATCGGGGTCGAAATTCGGGCGCTAGTTGAGCACCACCTGAGCGACAGACCAGGAGATTGGCACGTGTCAATCGTCGGTTTTCGCGAGAGTGATGGTTGGGAAATGAAGGTTCTGCCGAACGGGTTCGAGCGGACATGCACATTGGTGGGGAGCGCGGGGGAGCACCAGCCTTTAATGGTTGGGGCGTGCTCCTGAAATTGTTGCGGGCAAAGATGCTGTTTGCCGAAGACAAGCCTAATCCAATGAGCGCTGTTTAGAACCGTTTTCTGATGGGTCCATCCTCGTTCGGCGCTAATCGTCCCCTAACATCCCCTGATTTGCCAGATGCTAGGGGTGTGATTGCTCGAAAAGAATGGCGGGGACGACGGGACTCGAACCCGCGGCCTCTGCCGTGACAGGGCAGCGTTCTAACCAACTGAACTACGTCCCCTACTTTGTCTTCTTACCCTTATCGGAAGACCGCGTATTTACTGGCGTTTCTCAAGTTCAACCGATTCGCCTGTGTCGCCTGTTTCCACCCCGTCGAACCGAATTTCGAGGTTAATGGCCACCATGGACACCACGCTAAATAACCATTCCGCAGGCAAACACAAACCCAGAGCAGCTGTCCCTGCCCCGTGAGTGAATTGTAGCAGAGCGAATTCAGATCCGTACAGGATTGGGGCGCGCTTAACAGCTACGCATGCCGGGAGTCTCTTCTTTTTGGAAACGCATCGCTCATTCGGTCGAAACGTGGTGGCTTCGAATCGCTTTGAGAAACGTCTTCGCTGAAAGGTCTGGCGAGCTTCATCCTAAAGCATGAGCAAAACCGGCCGCTGCTTTGTCGCGGCACCGGGCAGGATATGTCTGATTCGCTTAGTTTGCGTCTTGCCAATCAGTTAAGAATGGATTCCTGTTGCGGCAGGTTCGAAAAGGTTTGATAAACCGCGAACCTTTATCCGGGGCTTACAACGCTCCTTCCGCACCAACCAGTTCAATTAGGATGTGCGGTTTGCCTCGGTACTCATTTCGCAACGTAGAGAATCGCTGATTATCGGATATTCAGTTTGACGGACGAAAGTCGCGTGCTGATTCCATTCCACATAGTCTGTACTTCAATACAAACAAGCAGAATCCCGTTTCTCCGATCACTCTACCCAGCCGATCTGCGTATCCGCAGCACAAGAAAATACTCACGGCGATCAGGCTAATGGCAATGACCGCGGCAAGGATGAGTAAAATGTGGACTCCGCAACGGAGCGTCGAATTCGCGCCCAATGTGATCGCCACCGAGACTGATCCCGGGCCGGTTACTTCGAATGTTCTGGATAATTACGCAGAACCTCGGGTCACGACTTACTCGGCGATGGAAGGGCTGGTGCCCTTTGTCATTGCCGCTTACGGTGGCAACCCTTATGAGATGCTCGTGCCCCCGGCCATCATTCAGGATGTTTGGCCATGAACTGAAGGATCAGGTCCGCAATCTCGTCACTCTTTTCGTCCAGTGCGAAGTGCCCGGCGTCGAGTAGGTGGATTTCCGCATGCGGTAGATCCTGCTTGAAGGCTTCTGCACCGGCCGCGATGAAGGAAGGGTCGTGCTCGCCCCATGCCACGAGGGTGGGAGGCTGGTGTTTGCGCAGCCACGCCTCCCATTGCGGATAAGACGCGACGTTGTTGCGGTAATCGTAGAGCAGGTCTCCCTGGATCTCGCGCTGACCGGGTCGCGACAGATCGGTATACTCGCTGTTCCAAGTATCGGGATTGTAGCGCTCGGGATGAGACGTGCCGGCTAGATGCCGATCTTTGGTGGCCTCGAAGGAAAGAAACGCATTCAGCACCTCAGGATGCGCCTTCGGATCAGCCCAGTACTCCGCGATCCTTGTCCATTTGGCTCCAAGGCCTGCCTTGTAGATGTTGCCGTTTTGAATGATGAGCGCATGTAGTTTATCGGGATGCGCCAGAATGATGCGAAAGCCGATTGGTGCGCCGTAATCGTGAAGGTACATGGTGTACTGCGTGACCTTGAGCTTCTCCAGAAAATCACTCATCGTCTGGGCAAGATGATCGAACGTGTAAGTGTAGGCGGATGGCGAGGGCGCGTCGCTCAAACCGAACCCGGGATAATCCGGAGCGATCAGATGATATTTTGTCGCGAGCAAGGGAATGAGCGTGTCAAACTCGCGCGAAGACGACGGGAAGCCATGAAAGAGCACGATGGTTGGGGCGCTCTCAGGGCCGGCTTCTCGGTAGAAAATCCCGACGCCGTCGACAAGCACGCGATGATAGGTCGTCGTAGCGTTGGTCGATGGAAGTGGCTCGGCTTGTGCGGTGCCTGCGAGAAGGGCTGTGGCAAGAACGTAGTTTGCTATCCAGTTCATTACGATGTTCCTTTTGTGACCACCTCTTGCCGGAAGTATCCAGTAAGAGAAGCGTGTTGCGCGATGAAGATCGCTCCGGCAGCACTAGGGGCGTCTAGCTTGTTCAAGCGCCAAAGTATCGATGTACTGACGGTGGCGTTTGATTTTCCCGTCCTTGATATCCCATACGTGCGCGTATGCAACGTCGGCACGTTTGTGCGTGGCGCGGTGTACGCAAGCGAAGCGGCCCAGTGACACCACCGTCGAGCCGTCAATAAGAAATTCCGAAGGATCTGGTGAGAAGCTCTCCCACTCCTGCATGAGTGGAACTAACACTTTTTTCATAACCTCCTCGGGACCTCTGTCCTTAATATTGAAAGCAACCAATGAGATCCACTCGATGTCTGGAGTCATCAGGCTAACCATCTTCCCGGTGTCACCTGCTGCGATTGCCGCATAGGAATTACGTACTGTATCGACTGGTGTCATCATTGCATTCTCCTTTGCAATAACTTCATCTACCATGGCCTGAGGGTCAGCCATTCCTTCCTCGACATGGTTTGCAGAATCCGTAAGGGACTCACTGGCACCTGTTAGGTAACTCTCGCCTGCTCTGGGAATTCGACGCGGTTCTGAGCAAGATACCGATGAATGTCCGAGACGACCACGGAGCCCTCTCCAACCGCAGATGCAACACGTTTCACGGAAGCGGCCCTCACGTCGCCGACTGCGTAGACACCGGGAACACTCGTCGCGTACGGTGAGGCTTCAAACCCCCATTCACCACCGGTGAGAACAAATCCCTTGTCATCGAGCTTGACGGTGCCGTATGCCCAACCGGAGTTTGGCTCCGCGCCGATCATGACGAAGACACTGGAAATTGGTTTTCGTACGGATACGCCAGTTCTCCGATTCGTCCACGTGACGAACTCAAGAGCCGCCTTTCCGTCGAGCCCGGTGATTTCGGTATCTGTATCGAGAGTGATATGCGGAGAGCGTTCGACTCGCGAGATCAAATATTGCGACATGGAGCTTTCTAGAGATGGACCGCGAATGATGTGGCGTACATGTTTCGCAATTCCCGAAAGGAAGACCGAGGCTTGCCCGGCTGAGTTTCCTCCTCCTACGACGATGATCTCCCGGTCTCGGCAAAGCAAAGATTCCATTGCGGTCGCGGCATAGTAGAGCCCCTTGTTTTCGAAATGCTCATGGTTCTTCACATTGAGTCGTCTGTAACGCGCTCCACTTGCGATCACTACAGAGCGTGCGCAAACAGCCACACCGCCAGCAAGGATCAGTCGATGCAGGCCGTTCGCTTGTGCTGTGCTCACAACGTCGCGCGAGATTGCGAAGCGAACTCCGAACTTGAGCGCCTGGAGATGGCCGCGGCTCGCCAGCTGTGCCCCCGAAACGCCACTCGGAAATCCGAGGTAGTTCTCAATTTTCGAACTGGTCCCGGCCTGCCCTCCAGGCGCATTTCCTTCGATGACAATCGTGGATAGACCCTCAGAAGCTGCGTACACCGCGGCGGCAAGACCTGCAGGGCCTGCTCCGATAACAGCAACGTCATAGATCGTATGAGGCTCAGGAATTTCGGTAATGCCTAGTTCGTCAGCGAGATCGCAGATGGCAGGCCGAACCAGGACGCGACCATCCAGCAGCTCAACTTCTGGCATCTTCGTAGCAGCAAGGCCGTTGCCAGGTTCATCGTTTGTTGGCAACTCCTCTATCCGGTGCGGATAGTAGTTGCGAACCAAAAAGCGACGGAGGCTTAGTAGATCCGGATCGGCTTCGCATCCCCGAAGTACGACTCCCGTAGATGGATCGCTGATCATGCCGATGCGACGCCATATGCAAGCTGAAACGATAATGTTCGCGAGATCGCCCTCAGCACGCATCAACGTGCGCAAGTTCATTCGAGAGACTCGCAACAATCGGCTCGTCGATGCCGTTCGTGCTTCGGCAACGGATCTCTGCGTGTTCAAGACGTTTAGCTCGCCCGTGAATTCCCCCGCACGCAAAGAGCGGAAACGTTTTGAGCCTCCTCCTTTCACTGGAAGTCGGCTCTCAATCTCCCCTGCGAGGACCACAAACATGTCTGTGTCCCGATCGCCATACATATACAGACAAGTGCCTTTCGGGACAGTCTCTTCCTGCCCGTAGGCCCCGAGTCTTTCAAGCATTTCCTCGCTCAATTTGGGAAAGGCCAGATCATGGCGAAAAGCAATGTCCGAGTCCGAAGAAGTGGAGGGTTGAGGCGATACAGCCTCGGCTGCTGCAGTGAGTTCCTCGCGCGTCTCGCTCATTTTCCGCATCCTCCGCAGAACAACCGATGCGAACACACGACTGGCATCAAGGAACCCTGCGTTTCAAACACTTTTGTTCTGCCCACCATCGATATCGATGATGGCTCCATGAATCCATCTCGCTTCTTCTGTTGCTAGAAAGGCGACGGCTTCCGCAACGTCGGCTGGTTCGCCGAGACGAGAAATCTTCAAACGCCGGGTCGAGTCAAGAAGATACTGGCTATAGCCAATGCCCTCTTGGGCGGCAAGCCTCTCCATCATTTTTCTACGGCGCGAGGTCTGGATCGTGCCCGGCTGAACCAGGTTGACATGAATGCAATCCTCAAGTCCCTGCTCGGCAATCGACTTTGACAGGGTCGCGATGCCGCCGTTCACAGCGGATATCAGGGAGAGATTGCGCTCCGGTGACCGCGCCGTGCCTCCGCCAATCATCACCAGGTGCCCTTTTGCAGCCTTCAACATAGGCCAGGCGTACTTGATGACTCGGAGATTCGCGAAGAGCTTCAGCCCGAACCCTGCTGCCCAGTCCTCGTCCTTCAATTCGAGGAAACCACCTTGTGGCGCAGCGCCAGCATTGGTGACGAGAATATCGATACCTCCCCACAATTGCTCCACATAGGTAGCAAGCTTCGCAGCTGCATCAGGTTCTGTCAGGTCAAGAGAGGCAAATTCAACTTCTGAGGTGAGCGATCGCAGCTCATTGCAGGTAGAGGAAAGCTCCTCGTGGCCCCGAGCCGTGAGATACACGCGGGCGCCTTCGAGTGCAAATCGGCGTGCGATTGCTGCACCGATCCCTCTTCCGGAGCCTGTCACGAGCACACGTTTGTCTTTGAACCGTGGCATACATTCCTTTCGTGCCCGGATACGACAGCGATGTTATATTCAGCGTCACGCAGCTAACTACTCTCAACGCGCGCTGAGGAATGGCAAAACGAGATAGTTAGCGACCGAAGACAGCTTTAATTTCGTTCGCCACAGTATCCACGTTCTCGTCGAGTACAAAGTGCCCGGCATCCAGCCAAACGAGCTTGGCTTCTGGCAGATCACGCAGGTACGCCTCGGCTCCGGGCGGCACGAAGAACGGATCCTTCTTGCCCCAGGTAATCAGTGTTCGGGGCTTGTGCGCGCGGAAAGCAGCCTGCCACTCCGGATAGAGTGAGATGTTGGATTTGTAGTTCTCTAGCAGATCAACCTGGTAGTCCTGCACCCCAGGACGATCGAGTAATGCTTGATCGAGTACCCAGTTGTCCGGATTGACAGCCTCGGGATCCTTTGCGCCCACTAACCAGTGGAACTTCGTGCCTTCCAGACTGACAAACTCTCGCGCGGGCTTCTCGGTCTTAGGCGTGCGCTTCTCCCACAGCGGCATCAGCACCTTCTTGGGAGCGTCTCCTACACCTTCCATGTAGGCATTGGCATTCTGAATGATAAATCCCTTTACTTTCTCTGGGCTCTCAGCAAACAAGCGGAATCCCACCGGGCCGCCGTAATCCTGCATGTAGAGGATGTACGACGTGAGATGGAGTTGATCAAGCAGACCGCGCACATGTGCTGTGACAGCGTCAAAGGTGTAATCGAAATCATCTCTCGAAGGAGCATCAGAATGGCCAAATCCGATGTAATCGGGAGCGATCAGGTGAAAGTCGGCTGCTAGCAACGGGATCAGTTCGCGAAACATTTGGCTGCTGGTGGGCAGTCCATGCAGCAAGACGATCGTGGGAGAACTCGGATCGCCGGCCTCGCGATAAAACACCTTGCGGCCGTTGACAGTCGCCGTTCGATAGTGGGTAAGTTGCGACTTTGCTTGCAGTGTTGAGTGTGCCATTTGAACTCCTTGTTGATTACGTTTCGGTTAGGCCCGGGCGAGCAGCCGGTCCACCGCGACTGCGTCGTCCGCAATGCAGGTACGCGGGAGCGGGGCGGAGGCGACCGGCCCGCCCGCCCGCACCCAGCAGCGCCATCACCCGGTTCCAACTGGAGCCGTCCGCCCATGCGGCTTGAACCAGCACTACTGTTGCTGCTTTTCTGATAGACCGTTCATGCCGCCGCCTTCTTCGCGAAGAACGCGCTGGGCAGGCCGACGAACAGAGCGTGGCCGATGAGTCCGTTGGCTAATGCCGCAGCCGGGATCGGGCCGTGGGCGACCCCAGTGTGCGGCAACACCAGCAGGTTCATCACCGCCCACACGGCAGCGCCGTACAGCAGCCCCAGGAGCGCCCACTGCGTACGCAACACAGCGACGCGTCGGCTCGCAAGGATATAGATCGTTGCGACTACCAGCGAGATGGCGAAATGCAGGACGAGGCCGAGACCTGCACTTGCAAGCCCGCCCGAGAAGGACCGTGCACCCAGCAGACTGCTTGCGATGTACTGCAGTACCTGGATCGGGTTTTGGCCGTGCAGGCCCAGGAAGACGACGCCATCGGTTGCATCAAGAACTCCAACCACCAGCGTGGCATAGAGGATGGCGCGAGAGACGGGCAACATGTGCGCTGCCGCCTGCGGCTCACTCCTACGGGTCGGGTTCAGAGTAGATGTGGTCATTTGCCTACCTGCGCCTTCTGCGCTTTCCCCAGAAAGCCGATGATCTTGCTAGCGACGAGCTCGCTGTGCTCTTCCAGCAGAAAGTGGCCACCGTCGATCAGGTGCA
This sequence comes from uncultured Acidobacteriaceae bacterium, assembly GCA_963726155.1. Classification (GTDB taxonomy): domain Bacteria; phylum Acidobacteriota; class Terriglobia; order Terriglobales; family Acidobacteriaceae; genus Sulfotelmatobacter. The sequence goes on along the minus strand of CAVSBF010000005.1, from coordinate 181,989 downwards.
GTTCCGCGTTGGGCAGGTCGCGCAGAAACGCCTCCGCTCCCGGCACGATGAAGAAGGGATCGTTCTGCCCCCACACGATGAGCGTGCGCGGCTGGTGCATGCGGAAGTATTCGTGCCACGCGTCGTAGAGCGCCACGTTCGAGGTGTAGTTATAAAGGAGTTCGAGCTGAATGGCGTCATTGCCGGGTCGGTCCAGCAGCGCCTGGTCGAAGGTGTAGCTGTCTGGGCTCACTGCCGCCACGTTTTTTGCACCATGCGTGTACTGGAAGATCGTCGTTTCTTTAGTCAGCAGCGTGCGCGGCGCCTTCTCCGTCTCCTTGTTACGGTTCTCCCAGAAGGGCTGCAACGGCTCAAAAGCCGCGCTGATGCCTTCCACGTAAGCATTGCCGTTCTGCACGACGATGCCTTCGATCGCTTCCGGATGGCGCGAGGCAATGCGGAAACCGACAGGCGCGCCGTAATCCTGCACGTAGATGCTGAACTTCTTCAGGCCCAGTGTTGTAAAGAGCAGCTCCTCGATCTGCGCCGTGATGTTGTCGAAGTTGTATTGAAAGTGGGTCGCCGCGGGAGCATCGCTGTAGCCGAAGCCGAGGTAGTCCGGCGCGACAACGTGGAAGTGGCCGGCGAGCTGCGGGATCACTTCCCGGAACATGTGCGACGACGACGGAAAGCCATGAAGCAGAACGATCGTCGGATTCGTGGTCGAGCCGGCCTCGCGGTAGAAGATCTTGTGGCCTTCGATGTCGGCATGCTGGTAAGTAGTCATGTGGTTCTCCTTGTTGTCAATCCCATTGTTTGCACGCGAGCTCATCAACGCACTGGCCGCTTCCAACACGAACTCTACAACGGTTGCGGGCGACGAGATCTGAGGAGCATGATCTACGTCGTACGAACGGACCTGTGCGCCCATGCGTTCGGCTACAAAATGTTGTGTTTTCGGGCTGAACATACGATCATCTTCAGCCAGTAGATACCAGGAAGGCTTCGTCCTCCATGCTGGAGTCTGTATCGCTTCGCCAAGACACTTCATGGCTATCGGGCGTTGTGCTGCTATCCTGATTTCGTTTTGCTCCGCCGTGGCCCGGTGGCCGACCGCTTTCTTCATTCCTTCCTCCGACATCCATAAGAGACCATGACCGTCGGGTTCCAGGTGGGGAGCTTTTTCGTGCGGAGGCTCTCGAAAGAACACGTCCCCGACTGTTTCTCCCTGGTCGGGGGGCATGGCTGCGATATAGGCTAGGCCTCGGACCCGGTCGTCACTTTCGAGGGCGGTGATCACAGCGCCGGAATAAGAGTGAGAGACAAGAAGGATGGGCCCGGCGCCCGCTCTCTCTAAAGCCACTTTCAAAGCAGCGACATCATCGGATAGCGAAGTCATTGGAATCTGGGCAGCGATGACCTTGATGCCCGCCTTGAGCAGTGGACCGATCACTGCAGACCACGAGGATGCGTCTGCCCATGCGGCATGCACCAGAACGATCGTTGCGTTAGACGGAATTTTGTTCATAATTCACCTTTCGCCGAGTCAACACGTACAGTGACTGCATTTGAAAACCCTTCATCCGCTTCGATCTTGCGTACGGATGCAACAGCCAGATCTGCTGGGATCAGAAAATGCTTCCCGGTTGCGTGCTAGGATTGAAATGTTTTCGTTCATAACAATTTCTCGTTCTCAATTTTCGCTAAACGTGTGCGGCGCAGCCTTGGAACGAAACACTCAACAAACTGCACTCGCAGATCCCGCGGAAGCTCAAGCCATATTGGCTCGTCCCCGTCAATTGACTGCCGATACGGTTGACGACCGCTTTCCCATGTCCTCCTCTTTAATCGAGATGGTTGGAGCGCGGAACGTTTGAAATTGCACCAAGTCCTTGCCGAAGAGCAGATCCAACGTCCAGTCCAAGGCGACTCGCAATTTCTTTTCAAATCTAGGCAGTTTGCTCAAATAAATGGTTCTCCATAACCACCACGCCACGAAGCCGGAAAAATTAATGCCGAAGATATTGGCTACGCCTGCGCGTTGTCCGATAGCCGCTAATTGTCCAATGGTCGAGAACGAGAACGGCTTCATCGCCCCGCCGCGCACGGACACCATCAGGTTGTGTGCAACCACCTTGCCTTCGCGCAGAGCATGCTGGGCCGTCGGCGGGTAGGAGTTACCGGTTTTGCCATCTGGGACGATCGCGCAGTCGCCCAGCGCCCAAACTCCAGGCCAACTCGCCTGCAGCATGTCGTTCACCTTTAAGCGCCCGCGTTCTTTCTCGCAGGGAAGGGTTGCCAGCACAGGGTTTGGAGACGTGCCAGCCGTCCAAATAAGAGCAGCGGTTTCTATCAGTTCGCCCGTACTGAGCTCGACGCCTTTTTCAGTAAGCCCGGCGACGCGAGTCTGCACGCGAACCTCCACATCGCGTTTGGCCAGTTTTTTTTGGGCGTATCGTCCAAGCTTGTCGCCGAGTTCGGGCAGAATTACCGCACCCGGATGAACCAAAACTACACGCAACATGTCTTCACGCAAATTCGCGTAGTAACGCACCGCGTGTCGGACGAAATCGTTGATCGCGGCAACGGTCTCCACTCCGGCGAAGCCTCCGCCTGCCACCACAAAGGTGAGTAGCGGTCCTCGAATGTCAGCACAACATTCCGTGTCCGCCTCTTCGAGTAGCGCGATTAGCCGATTGCGAAGGTGGATGGCATCTCCCAGCGACTTCATTGTTAGGGCGCGTTCTGCGAGGCCCGGAATATCGAAGAAGTTAGTGATTGATCCGACGCCAATCACTATGTGGTCAAAGGCCAGATCGTGATAGTGACGATCAAAACCATGAGAAACTCTGACAAGCTTGCGCTCCAGGTCGATCGATTCAACTTCGCCCGCAAAGAAATGAACTCGCTTCAGCAGTTGCCGCACAGGACTGACGATATTGCTGAGGTCCAAGTCGCTGGCTGCCACTTCATGCAGCATCGGAGTGAACAGAAAAAAGTTGTCGCGATTGATCAGTGTGATTTCGACACCCGGAAAACGAGCCAGAGTGTCGTCCAGACGCATCGCTGCATGGAGCCCAGCGAATCCTCCGCCTAGAATCAGGATCCGGGTGTTTTGGTTGGCGCTCATAAATTCAACAAACCCTCCATCAGAACGCTTCAAGCGTGGCGACTCCAAAGACTGCGTGGAACCTCTCGCAGTAAATGACGATCGCGTTGTATTTCTGCAAATCGACAGATGCGGGCACATCGTAATTCTGATCTCCCTGGTTTCCTTTTAAGGGCCCAAGTTCAACGCTATCAAGCTGACCTTTCACAATCTCCTGATTAAGGTTCGGGTCACCACCGCGCGCCAAGAGGACGTGAACGTCCGGACCGTTTGAAGTCATGAAATCTGTCAGTCGTAAATACTCTTGCTTGCTGCCAGGAGTTTTGTAGATCGTTGCTCGGCCGCTCGTTGGGTGCGCCTTGCCTTCGAGTCGACCGGTGTAGAGCGGTTGAGAATCGGTGCTCGAACTGAACGGCGCGGCCTCGCTGACCTTCTTGTTTATCCAAAGCTTTTCGGGACGGAAGGCCCACCAAGCCGCGAAAAGAAGCGGGATACCAACGGCCGCCAAAATCCATCTCCGGCGCCATAGCCAGGATCTTTCGGGAGGATTCACGGTTTGTTCTCCTTCTGGTGAATCGGGCAGGTACAACCTGCCCAATTTGGATTAAGGTCGATCTGAGTGTTAGAACTTTTCGAGAGGCGCGGCGCCGAAGTTCGCGTTGAACCGCTCGCAATAGATCGACACTGTTTTGAACTTGCTCAGATCGGTGCCGTTTGGGATTTCGTAGTTCTGGTTCCCTTCGTTTCCCTTTAGGCTCCCTAGCTCAACTCGCTCCGTGTCGCTCTTCAGGAAATTTGCATTGTCGTCAGCGTCCTTGGCCGCTATGAGAATCACGTGCACATCCGGGCCGTTGGACGTTTTGAAGTTTGTGAGGCGAAGAACCAGCTTTCCGTCTTCTTCCCGATAGATCGTGGCGCGGCCTGAAGTCTTGTGCACGTCGCCGTGGAAAGTGCCTGTTTCGATGGTCTTGGCATTGTTTCCGTGCTGCATCGTATCCTGCGCGTACACCGTGGGCAGCGACCCGACTGTGAACGCCAACGCAGCGAGTGCCAACGCTATCTTGATGTGGCGAATCATATTGATCTCTCCTTCGTGCTCAGCTTTTGATTGAGCACCCGCGGGCGCTCAGCTTTTACAGGCCATAGGAGTTACATCGGCGCGCGATGGTTACATCGATACGAAAAAAACTGCGGCGGCCAACGTTCAGGGCGAGCGATTTCTCTCTTCACTTTCTCTCTATAGAATTTCGCAGTTGCACCGAGGGCGTGAGCATTGAAGCCTGGAGGCGATTCAAAGCGAATGCATGCGGAGTACGGAAGAGGGAATTGAGAGAGTGTTATTTTTGGTCGGATTTCAACTTTGTCATAATGCGATCGATAACCGAGTCGGAAATATTTTGAGGCAATTCGAAGGAGTTACCGTCAGTAACGACCTTGATCGCTTTGGACGTGGAGTCATACAACACATGACACTCCCGGCAATGGCGCCGATGCTGTTCAAGTTCGATGCGGAGTTCCGGTGAGACCCGGTTCTCAAGATAATCTCCGAACTCCGCGAAAAACTCTTCGCACGTCATCATCGATCAATTCTCAGCGGCATTCTTTGAGAAGTAAGGCGCTAGCAAGTCACGCAACATCAGTCGTCCTCGGAGCAGGCGCGTTTTCACCGCAGAGACGGTCAGCCCTAACTGCCGGGCCACTTCAGGCCCCGAAAGCTGCTGGACATCACGGAGCATCACCACCACCCGATACTTCGTGGAAAGCTGCAGAATTCCTTGCTCAACGATATGCTGGATCTCCGTTTTAGAGTAATACTGTTCGGGGTTGTCCTGCCAGGCCCTTACCTGCCGAGGGCCAAAGTAACCATCCTCGCCGAGTTCAACCGCATCCAGGCTTTCCACGTCCTTTCGATGTCGCAAGCGTTGAAGCGCTGCGTTTCTTGCAATACTGACCAGCCACGTAGAAAATTTCGAGCGCCATTGGAATCCGCCTATGTGCTCGAATGCGCTTAAGAAAGTATCTTGCATCGCATCCTCGGCCTCGTCCCGATCGCCGAGAATGGCCACCAAAGCGCGATAAATCAACCGACTATGACGGCGGACCAGTTCTTCGAATGCCTCCAAGTCGCCGTCCTGGGCGCTGGCAACGAAGTCGGCATCAGGGTCTTCCACGAGTTGCAAGGAATGGATGGTTCCGCATTCCCTCGCGCCCACTACTATAGTTTCCAGTTTGTTCACTGCTCATCTCCAATCTTCTTCAACTTGGCCGGCTTTCCTTTCGGCGAAGTCCACAACAGTGCGGGCTACGTGGTTCATGTAATTCCCAAAGATGTTCAACGCGACATTAGCAACGGTCTCGACAATGTTGCCATCCGTAAGACCGGAGGTGCGTGCACGTTCCAAGTCGGCGTCGCTGACTTCGCCGCGCTGCACGACGATGTCGCGCGCGAGTTTCAGGATGGCCTCAGTCTTGGCGGTCGCCGCGATCGATCGAGCCGCATCGGCGATTTCCTTTTCAGTCAGTCCGGCTCTCCCACCCATGAACGTGTGCGCACTTAAGCAGTAATGGCACAAGTTGCTCCCCGCCACGGCAAGGGCGATTTGCTCGCGGATCTTGCCGTTGAAACTCCCGCCGGAGAGCGCACCGTCAAGGCTGAGATAGCCCTCGAGTGCCGCGGGCGCATTACCGAGGACACGGAAAACGTTGGGCACGATGCCCCACCTGGCTTGCACGTCATCGAAGAGTTCTTTGGTCTTGCCGGTGACGCGCGCCGGGTCGAGTTGAATGATGCGGTTCACGTTCCCTCTTTCATTGACTGGTTTGGTTTTTTCACGCCACGCAATTTGGACATCGCTATTACTTACTAATCACGTACTATGCCAAGCGGTTTATTCCTGCTAATCCATTGAAAAAAGGAAAGTTCCAGGGCCATACCAATGGATTGCACGACTACGAACTATCGTAAAATTACGATTGGTCGTTTGGTTCGCGACGAAAGGCCGTAGTAGTCTTGAAAGTGAGTCCTCGTGAAGCCCCTACTGCCAAAAGACGAACTAGGGCGATTGGAGGCGCTGCGGCGGTATCGCATCCTGGATACCCCGCCCGACGGAGCGTTCGATCACATCGCAGAATTAGCCGCGGGTCTGTTCCGAGTGCCGATCGCGCTGGTTAGCTTGGTGGACCACGACCGCATCTGGTTCAAATCGCGCCTCGGCATTGAAGATCCGGAAGTCGGGCGCGAGGCGGGGCTTTGCGCGTCAGCAATTCTTTCCCCGGAGGTGTATCACGTTAGGGACGCTACACACGACCCGGGTGCACAAGACAACCCGCTGGTGGCCGGGCCTTTTGGCGTTCGATTTTATGCCGCCGCGCCGTTGCGTACCCACGACGGTTTCAATCTAGGAACTCTCAGCGTTATCGATCGGGTGCCCCGTGAGCTGGCGCCGGACGAGGCAGAGATGCTCAAGAAGCTGGCGGCGCTGGTCATGGATCAGATGGAATTACGATTGGCGGCGCGCAAGGTTGCCGAACAGGTTGAGCACAGCCTGGGTGAGCAACTCCGCCATGCCAACGAGGCACTGAAGCATAGCGAGCTCCGCTTCCGTGATCTTTTCGACGAGGCCCCGATCGCCTACGTTCATGAGGGTCTGGATTCGCGCATGATTCAGGCTAACCACACCGCGATGAGGATCCTTGGCCTCAAGCCTGAAGAGGTCGCCGGGACGTTCGGCAAGTCTCTCGTGCCCGAGACGCCTGACGCCCAACGCCACTTGAGCGAGGCGCTCGACTCTGTCGGACACGGCACCGACACCACTGGCGTCGTTCTTGAACTGCGTCGCAAGGACAACGGCAAGCCGGTGTGGGTCCAGTGGTGGTCCAGGCCGGCTGTTGGCGGTAATTACACGCGCACGATGTTCATTGATATCACGGACCGCGTTTTGATGGAGCAGGAGCAGGTTCGACTCCAAGATCAGAATGCCTACCTGTGGGAAGAGATCCGCAGCGGACATAACTTCGGGGACCTTATCGGAGGGAGCCCTGGTCTTAGAAAAGTGAAACAGCAAATTCAGCTCGTCGCGCCGACGGATGTCTCGGTGCTGATTGCTGGAGAAAGCGGCACCGGTAAAGAACTCGTTGCCCGTGCGGTTCACGACCACAGCGCGCGGAGGAGCCGACCTCTCATAAAGCTGAACTGCAGTGCAGTGCCCGAGGGCTTGTTCGAAAGCGAATTCTTCGGTCACGTGAAAGGTGCATTCACCGGTGCTCTTAAAGACAAGCCGGGCCGCTTCGAACTGGCCGACGGCGGCACACTGTTCCTTGACGAGATCGGCGAGGTGCCTCTCGCGATGCAGGCAAAGTTGTTGCGCGTTTTGCAGGAGCAAGAGCTGGAGCGCGTCGGGGACACACGCACGCGCAAGGTCAATGTTCGCATTATCGCAGCCACTAATCGCGATCTGAAGAAAGAGGTCGAAGCTGGGCGTTTCCGGCAGGATCTTTTTTATCGCTTGAGCGCTTTTCCGATTGAAGTGCCCCCATTGCGCGCACGCCGCGACGACATTCCGCCGTTGGTGGGATACTTCCTGGGACAAAGCGCGCGGCGGTTGAATCATCCCGCACCGACAATCTCGCAGGCGGCGATGAGCCAGCTCACCGCCCACGACTGGCCTGGTAACGTGCGGGAACTTCAAAACACCGTTGAACGCGCAATTATTCTCTCTAGGGGAGGCCCTCTGCATTTCGATATGGTCGGTCCGAATGTAACTGGCGCTCCTGCCGCGCCTACTCATGTGGTTTCGAAGCCTGTACTGATGACGCGTGACGAATTGAAACGCCAGGAACGCGACGGCATCGCTGCCGCCCTGAAGCAAACTGGCGGCAGGATCTTCGGATCAGGAGGTGCCGCAGACTTGCTCGGTATGAAGCCAACAACTTTGGCTTCGCGCATCAAGGTTCTGAAGCTCAATCGAAAGACTGGGTCATAAGAATTTCGTTTTTTTGCTCGGCTCGCGGCGAGCGAGATGTCACTTTCTTGAGAAAGTTGAATCACATTCCCCAGAAGTCCAAATGGGGAACACATCACACAACGTGGTGGCAGATGCATCGACTCAGGCGCCGGGCTCCGAGCCCGTGGTCGCAACTCCGCCGTCAGTGCCCAAACTGGGAGCCTTAGCATCACTACGATTTCACTGGCCCGAGTATCTGATGGAAGCAGGACTGCTCGGGGCCTTCATGGTTTCCGCCTGCGTGTTCGGGGCTCTGTACCAGTTTCCGCAATCCCCCGTCCATCGAGCTATCATGTCGACTTTTCTGCGGCGTCTTCTCATGGGTGTATCCATGGGATTGACAGCCATCGCCATCATCTATTCCCCGTGGGGTAAACAGTCGGGAGCACACATCAATCCGTCCGTGACGCTTACCTTCTTTCGGTTGGGCAAGATCAAATTCTGGGATACTTCTTTTTACGTAGCTTCGCAATTCGTCGGGGCGGTCCTCGGGGTTTCGCTCGTGGCTACGGTCCTTAGCCGCGAAGTCGCCGACCCTGCCGTCCGCTACGTGGTGACGGTTCCCGGGCCACGAGGGCCGTGGGTGGCCCTGATCGGGGAATTCATCATTGCATTCGGAATGATGTCCTTAGTTCTCTATAGCTCCAACCATCAGCGTCTTGACCGCTATACCGGATTGTTTGTCGGAGCGCTGATCGCAACCTACATCACCCTCGAAGCGCCTTTCTCCGGCATGAGCATGAACTCGGCCAGAACGGTCGGATCCGCCGTTCGGGCGGATGTTTGGAGCGGGCTATGGATTTACTTGACTGCGCCGCCGCTCGGAATGTTGGCTGCAGCAGAATTCTATCTGTGGCGAAAGGGACGCATCACGATAAAGTGCTGCAAACTTCACCACAACAGCGACAAACGCTGCATCTTTTGCGGAGCCAACGGAGGATTTGCATTTTGACGGAGAATTGCTACGACGTAATCATCATCGGGAGCGGCGCTGGGGGCGGGACGCTGGCGCACCATCTGGCGCCGTCCGGGAAACGAATCTTGATTCTCGAGCGAGGTGACTATGTACCTCGCGAAAAGGACAACTGGAGCCCGCAGGCGGTTAATGTCGACGCAAAATACAACACAAGGGAATCATGGCTCGACAAGAATGGCAAAGACCTGCACCCTCATACCAACTACTACGTCGGCGGCAATACCAAGTTTTATGGCGCTGCGCTGTTCCGGCGACGTAAAGAAGATTTCGCCGTGCTCCGCCATCACGGTGGAATATCGCCTGCATGGCCCATCGCGTATGAAGAGATGGAACCCTATTACACCAAGGCTGAACATCTCTATCGAGTGCACGGCAATCGATACGAGGACCCCACCGAACCGCCAACCAGCGCTGACTATCGCTTTCCGGCCATCAGCCATGAGCCTCGGATCCAAAGTCTGAACGATGATTTTGCGCGTTGTGGACTGAAACCTTTCCATGTTCCCCTCGGCGTGATGCTGGACGAAAAGGATGCGCACAACAGCCGTTGCATCCGCTGCAATACTTGCGATGGCTTCCCTTGCCTCGTCTCAGCCAAAGCAGACGCTCAGGTGATTTGCGTGGACGAGGCTGTGAAGTATCCGAATGTCACTCTGCTCAAGTGTTCGGAGGTGAAGCGGCTCCAGACGGATGCTTCCGGACGCGAGGTAACAGCCGTCCTCGTGGAGCGTGACGGAAATCTTGACGAGTATTCCGCCGATCTGGTTGTTGTTTCCTGTGGTGCCATCAACTCCGCTGCCCTGCTGTTGCGCTCTGCCAATGATAAACATCCGCGTGGTTTGGCCAACGGTTCCGATATCGTGGGTCGTCATTACATGGGCCATACGAACTCCGTTTTGATGGCAATTTCCAGATGTCCCAATCCCACCACTTTTCAAAAGACGCTGGCTTTGAACGACTTCTACTTTGCTTCAAAGAACTGGGAATATCCCATGGGGCACATCTCGTTCGTCGGCAAACTGGACGCCATCACACTCAAAGCCGGGGCGCCCGCCATTGCCCCGAATTTCACTCTTGAACTGATGGCAAAAAACTCGCTGGACTTCTGGCTCACATCAGAAGACCTGCCCGATCCGAACAATCGGGTCACCATCGGCCGTGACGGCAAGATCGTGCTGACGTATACGCCGAACAACCTGGAGGCTCACGAAAGACTTCAGGTCATGCTCAAGCAAGCCATGAAGCAAACCAACTGCACGATCCACGGCCGCGAGTGTCATCAGGGCCTGTTTAGCAGAAACCTGTACGTCGGACAGCGGATTCCACTGGCTGGCGTGGCGCATCAGAACGGCACGGTTCGCTTTGGTCACGATCCAAAGACCTCGGTGCTGGACGTAAACTGCAAAGCTCACGAAGTCGACAATCTCTATGTGGTCGATGGGAGCTTCTTTCCGTCGAGCGCTGCCGTGAACCCGGCGCTGACCATCATGGCCAATGCTCTGCGCGTCGGCGATCACCTGATGAAGCGTCTCGGAGTGTCCGAGGCGACCTACGAACAGAACCGGCAACAAGACACAGAACTTACAGGAAACGGGAAACTTGATATATGCCATCAAGATTGAAAGGAAATATGCAACAGGGTGTGAGCCGAGGGATTATCGAGATCGCGATAAGGAGCAGGAAAATGTCTTCAGAACTCGATGCTCGTGAGTTCTCTCAACCCGACCGGCAGGTCCGGTCCGAACTGCCTACTATAGCCGACCTGGTGCTTCCGGGTACCGGGCACAAGTTCTCGGATGAGTTTGCCTGCCTGCTTAATGCGCTAATCGCCGGTGGAGAATCTGTATGACTCAAGAGGAAATCAGACTTTCTGAATCGGCATCGCGCAAAAAACACTGGAAGCGCTGGGGCCCTTACGTGAGTGAGCGAGCCTGGGGCACTGTGCGAGAAGACTACAGCCCAAATGGAAACGCCTGGGAGTTTCTCCCGCACGACCAAGCGCGTTCGCACGCCTACCGCTGGAATGAGGACGGATTGGCGGGCATCAGCGACCGGAAGCAGAATGTTTGTTTCGCGATCGCCTTGTGGAACGAACGGGATCCCATCCTGAAAGAACGGCTTTTCGGACTCACTGGCAATGAGGGGAATCACGGAGAGGACGTAAAGGAGTACTACTTTTATCTCGACAGCACTCCCACGCACTCGTACATGAAGTACCTCTACAAATATCCGCTGGCAGAGTTTCCGTATTCCCGACTGGTCGAAGAAAATCGGCGTCGCGGCAAGAATCAGAGGGAATTCGAACTGCTCGACACTGGTATCTTCGAGAACGATCGTTATTTCGACGTGTTCGTTGAATATGCCAAGGCTGACATTGAGGATATTCTGATTAAGGCCACGGTTGTGAACCGCGGACCCGAAGCAGCCAACCTTCGCCTTCTTCCCACCGTCTGGTTCCGCAATACGTGGTCCTGGGGTGGACATAATCAAAGACCCGAATTGTACGAGGCACGTCGAGCGCCGAACCCAGCGATCGAGCTCAACAACGCAATAACGGGAAAGCTCTGGCTGCATTGCGAGGGATCCCCGGAACTTCTGTTCACCGAGAACGAGACGAACGTACATCGCCTGTTTGGAGTGGGGAATCGCACTCCATATGTTAAGGACGGTATCAACAACTTTGTAGTGAATGGCGATGAGGGCGCTGTAAATCCGCAGCGCAACGGTACGAAAGCAGCAGCCCAGTATAAGTTGACGCTGAGGTCCGGAGAAACAGCCGTCGTACGGCTGAGGCTGTCGAATTTGGACTTAAAAGCCTCGAATGGGTTCGCAGATTTCGACAAGATCCTGACGCAGCGCCGACGCGAGGCTGACGAGTTTTACGAGACGGTGATTCCGCGTGATCTCTCGGCGGACGCGCAGAATGTCATGAGACAAGGCTTCGCTGGAATGCTGTGGTCGAAACAGTTTTACCACTACATCATCAAGGAATGGCTAGAGGGCGATCCGGACAACCCTCCTCCGCCCCATGGGCGCGTTCGAGGCCGTAACCATGAGTGGACGCACCTCTACAACTCGGACGTAATCTCTATGCCCGACAAGTGGGAATACCCGTGGTATGCGGCCTGGGATCTTGCGTTTCACTGCATTCCACTCGCGCTCGTGGACTCTGACTTTGCCAAAGAACAGCTGATATTGATGCTACGTGAATGGTACATGCATCCCAACGGACAAATACCCGCTTATGAATGGGCGTTTGGAGACGTCAACCCTCCCGTGCACGCCTGGGCCGCATTGCGCGTCTACAAGATCGAGAAGAAGCGAAAAGGCAAAGGTGACCGCTCCTTCCTGCAGCGTATCTTCCACAAACTGATGTTGAATTTCACTTGGTGGGTGAACCGTAAGGACGCCGAAGGCATGAATATCTTTCAGGGTGGGTTTCTCGGTCTGGACAACATCGGCGTATTCGATCGCAGCGCTCCCCTTCCTACAGGTGGATATATCGAGCAGTCGGATGGCACCAGTTGGATGGCGATGTACACGCTGAATCTGCTCGCGATCGCTCTCGAGTTGGCAAGCGAAGATCCCACCTACGAAGACGTAGCCAGCAAGTTCTGGGAACACTTCGTTTACATCGCGCATGCCATGGGACACCGCGGAGACGACGGCATGGGGCTCTGGAACGAAGAGCACGGATTCTTCTATGACGTCTTGAAATTACCCGACGGCAGTCATTTTCCAATGAAGATTCGCTCGATGGTGGGCTTGATCCCGCTATTTGCCGTGGAGACTTTGGATCCCGAAGTGCTCGACAAGTTGCCGGATTTCAAGCGCCGACTGGAGTGGTTCATCGACAACCGCCCCGATCTCACGGAAAACGTGGCGTGTATGCGCTCTGAGGGTCGGGGAGAACGCAGACTGCTTTCAATCGCGACGACGGAACGGCTTCGGAGCATTCTGAAGTTCATGTTGGACGAGCGTGAGTTTCTATCGCCTTACGGTATTCGATCCGTGTCACAGTTTCATCGCGGCAACCCCTACAAGCTCGAGGTTCACGACATGGAACACCGTGTGGACTATGAGCCGGGGGAATCTTCGACCGGGGTCTTCGGCGGGAACTCCAACTGGCGAGGTCCGATTTGGTTTCCGTTGAATTACTTATTGGTCGAGTCATTGCAGAAGTTCCATTACTACCTTGGGGACGAGTTCAAGGTGGAATTTCCAACAGGCTCGGGGAAAATGATGACCTTGTGGGAGGTGTCAGGAGAGCTATCGCGCCGAATGACGAGCATATTCCTCCGCGACGAGCAGGGCCGCCGGCCGGTGTTTGGAAATCTTGAGAAATTCCAGACCGATCAGCACTGGCGCGATCTGGTGCTATTCCACGAATATTTCCACGGCGATTCCGGCGCCGGCCTCGGAGCCAGCCATCAAACCGGATGGACTGGTGTCGTCACCAAACTGATGCAGCAGAGCGGCGAGTCTCGCAAAAAAAGAAAACCTGAATCGACCGAATCGGAAGTTCTTGCAGCGCTGATTTCATGAGGAGAGTCTGAAATGAAAGCGATTAGTGTTTTTCCAGGTAAACCGAACAGTGTGCACATCGCTGAAGTGCCCAAGCCTGCTCTTGACGAGGTTCCCAACGGGCGCGGTGTGCTGGTCAAAGTTTTGCGTGTGGGCGTGGACGGCACCGACAAGGAAATCAATGCTGCCGAGTACGGCGAGGCGCCTCCGGGATTCGACTTTCTGGTCGTTGGCCACGAAGGGTTCGGTCGCGTGGAATCCGTCGGGGCAAACGTCTCCGAATTCAAGATCGGCGACTACGTGGTGGCCACTGTGCGCCGCCCAGGCAAGAGCATCTACGACCTGATTGGAACGAGCGACATGACCACCGACAATACCTATTACGAACGTGGCATCAATCTTCGCCACGGCTACTTGACCGAATACTACGTAGATGATGCCGAATTCATCGTTAAGATACCCAAAGACCTTAAGAATGTGGGCGTGCTGCTCGAACCCTTGACAGTGGCGGAGAAGGGTATTTACCAGGCATACGAGATCCAGCGTCGACTGAAGGTTTGGCGTCCGCGCAAAGCCGCGGTCATGGGAGCTGGAACCATCGGCCTGCTGGCTACGCTGGTGCTGCGTCTGCGTGGCTTAGAGGTGACGACGTTTTCCCGAACTCCGCGTCCATACAAGAACGCTGACCTCATCGAGGAACTCGGTGCCCGCTACGTTGCCACGCCCGAAGTATCAATCCTGGAGGGTGCGAAGAAGTATGGTCTGTTCGACCTGATCTTCGAGGCTACCGGCAACTCCGGGGTGGTCTTCGCCAGCATGCAGGCTTTGGGAAAGAACGGAGTTCTTGTCCTCGCCAGCGTCACGGGCGGCGACAAGATGATTCAGGTCCCAGCCGACCGCATCAACCTGGAATTCGTTCTGGGTAATAAAGTGATGGTCGGCACGGTCAATGCCAATCGCGAGTACTTCGATTTGGGAGTCCGCGATATGGCGCAGGCGGAAGAGGAGTATCGGAACTGGCTTAGTAAGCTCCTGACTGATCGTGTGCAGGGTTTGGATAACTACGCCGACCTATTCAAGAAGCTCGCCTCTCCGGATGGAGCCATCAAAGTGTTTTGCCAGGTCGCAGACTTTTAGCAAGGTTCAGGCTTGTTAAACCCTAGCACAGAGATATTCGCTTGTTGAGTGCGGGAGCAGGTTGCAGACCTGAACGGAATTGGGTTCGGTACCGATAAACGCCCAAGCGTTGACCGATCCCCTCAGATCCTCTTTGTGGCTACTCGGAACTAATCCGCTCATTGCAACCAAGAAATGAAACTCGAATACTAGTCAAGATACGATGTCAAACGATTTGTAAACCTGCTGAAAGAACGGAGTCAAAATTTAGCTCTCAGTGGCCCAGAACTCTGCCTGTGTGAGTTCGATAAGGGTTCGATAAGCGTTTCCGAGGGTGCTTTAGGGAGCTCAGGGCGCCATCCGTACCCTTTACTTTCAATTAGTTACGGACCCTAAGATCCCTGTCACGGCAGCGTCTTTCTTCCTTCGCGTAAGTCCACGAAATCAGAAGGAGCCGTGACAGGGCGAAAATTCGCCATCAAGCGTAACTATTTTATTATGAATGAGTTATCTTGCGAATACAGCGGAAAGGCAGCGTTCTAACCAACTGAACTACGTCCCCACTTGCTTTTCATACGGTTAGGGCCAAACCCGCATGTTTACTGTCTACTCTTGCTGTCAACCGTTTCGCCTGCTTCAATCCGTTCCACCGATATAACCAGTTTTCGGCGCGAAATGTACAGTAAATTGACAGTACGAAAGACCGCCCAAAACCGTCCGCAGGCTATCGCGACGCCGAGCATCTGTCCATGCTCTGTGCTGAATTGTAGCAGACGGAATTCAGATCAGTACAGGTCAGGACACCAAGGATCGGGTGCAAACAAATCCGGCCCATCATCATTATTAATTATTATTACTTGATCGCGACGTGAGAAATCTGCCGCACCAGCGAGGATTTTTTTGTCGACACGTTAGGCCCTCGGCTCCGCGGTCTTCGAGACCACCCCGACGAAGGAACGATTCGTTCAGAATTCGACGCTGCTCATTCTGCGGATACGGCTGGCTAAGCGGACGATACTCGCATCCGCGCAGATTCGAGCCGGCAGCCAGTATGAGCGTGGGGCTGAAGATCGGTTCGCCGTGGTCTGCAGCATTTTCACTCGATCTCAGAATGAAAACTTCGCCGCGAATTGAATGATCCTTGGCTGTGCCGTCCCGTACGTATTGGAAGAGGACGAGCCCGCCATTCCGGTAATCTCTCCGAAGGTAGCGCCGAGGTCCGCGAGGTTGCCGTCCGGCCTGCCAAAATTTACGTTGTTGAACGCATTGAAAAATTCCGCGCGGAATTCCATCGAGACGCGCTCAGTAATTTTGGCATTCTTCACCGCAGCCAGATCGGCATCGAAATACCTGGGCCCGCGAAGAATATTCTTTCCTGTATCGCCGAAAGTGCCGATTGCATTCGGTACGAACGCACTCGTGTTAAACCACTCTTGAACTTCGGCGGCATGAGAACGGCCACCACCCAGGATGGCTTGTTGAACACTGGAAACCGCAAGGTCGGCGCGGTCGCCTAACATGCCGCTCAAAGAATTGTCCTGGCCACTGAAGATGGAGAACGGAAATCCAGTTTGCCAACCCACGGTTCCGGAAAGCTCCCAGCCATTCACAATCTTGTCAATCGCCTTGGGCAGCCCGACACGCGGAACCAGATACTCGCCGTTAATTTTGAAAGTTTTATTGAGATCATCATCCGAGGGGCCATAGTCGAAATAGCGGCCGCAACTGCAGCTATTGGTCAGATAAGGCGAACCTCCCGCCGGAGCGAAATCGTCCAATTCCCTGGCCCAGGTAAAGTTAGTCAGGAAAGAGAAGCCGTGCGTCATGCGCTTCGTGAGCGTAATCTGAGCAGCATTGTAGTTGCTGTCGACTCCGGAATTGATGGAAGCGATGGATCCGTAGTTAGAATAGAGGGGCACTTCTTGCTGAAGCTTCGGATCAAAATGCGAGGGATTCAGTTGGAGCAATCCGCTTTCCTGGTCGCCGGTGCCGCTGAGATGGTGTCCGTTATTGCCTACATAGGCAACCCGCAACATCCAGTCCTGCTTGAATCCACGTTCAACTGTCAGGTTATAAGAGAGCACCATCGGCAATCTGAAGTGACGGTCGAATATTTGACTGAAAGAGATCCCCGACGGGGGGAAAATTGCAGTACTCGGGCTTGGGTTTGTAGGACCGAACTGCGCCGGAAACAGATTCGTCGTTCCCGAACTACCGTAGGGATCAGCCAGAGTCACCAGCGGGGACCCCGGACTGGAGCCTGTATTGATAATAGGGGCGAATGGGGGAACGCCTACGACATCCTCGAAGGCAACCGTGTTCGGGGCCTCGTAATAATAACCGGCTCCGCCGCGAATGCTGGTGTTGCCATCTTCGGTAATCCGATAGGCAAAGCCCAGGCGAGGGCCAAAGTTTTTCGGATTGTTATAAATGGATGAGGCTGGGCATCCGGGATCGTGATGGCTTCCGCCGAACAACATCCCCACCGGGGCATTCGGAAAGCGTTGCGACTGTGCTCCCGGAACAAAACAAGCGACTCGACCTTCACTGTCGGTGTAAGGGAAGAAAGGATCCCACCGCAGACCTGCACTCAGCAGTAAACGCGGTGAAGCTTTCCAGTTGTCCTGCACAAAGAGGCTCTCCCGATATCCGGTGACATTTAAATAGAGTCCCCCGCCTTGTGTGAACGACGACACTGCGCCCAATTCAAAGTCCGCCAGCGGATTACCTGTTAGATTCTCAAAATCGAAAACTCCACTCTCCTGGTACTGATTTCCCATGGGCAGTCGGACCCGCAGAATTTCGCCACCAAACTGTACTTCATGCTTTCCGTGCAGCCAGGTGGCGATTTCACGCAATGATTGATCGCCACGATTCCATATCCCATAAGGCGTGCCCGGAAGAGTGAAGGCCGAACCCCCACTTACCGTAACATTCAGAACGGCGGCATCTCCTCCCCCGAGATTCTGAGGCACCGCCATTTTCACGCCCGCATCAGCCATGCTGAACGGAGCGGAGGACAAGGTCGTTCCATTCTCGCTGTTATAGCCGAAATAACTGCTCAATAAGAAAGTAGGGGAAATCGTATAGATGTCAACAACGCTGACGTTTTTGAGAACCAAATGTTCGGCGTCGCCCCGTAGTTCCAAAAGATTCGAGGGAGGCGGAATAAAAACTGGATCCGTGTAATTCATCTGAAAGTAATGACCGCTCAGATGATGTTTCCCTATGTTGAAATCAACTTTGGCCAAGTATTCATCGGTGTTCTGAGCATCTGGTCCACCGTTAAAATTAAGCTGATCGTTGGGTCCATTCGGAAGCGGGATATGATTCAGGATGTAAGTGGCAACGGGGCTCACGGGAATTTTATTGCCGGGGTAGGGTGTCTGGTTCGGCAGAGGCGACGTCGGGTCTACCAACTGCGTCCCCGGAAGCAAATCCGAAAAATCTCCGGTGCGCTCGGTCGCATTCGGAACGGTCGCAATCTGGCCGTTCTGGGCGGTTCGGAAGCGTGTCCCCTGATAACTTCCAAAATAAAATAGGCGATTCTTGATGATGGGGCCACCGACACTGCCGCCGAATTGATTTTGCTTTAGCGGATTCACCAGTCCACCGGAAAAATAATTGCTGGCATCCAGAACATTGTTCTGCAGAAATTCAAACACATCTCCGTGAATCTGATCCGTTCCTGATTTTGTAACTACGTTGACCACGCCACCAATTGCATTGCCGAAGCTGGCGCTCATATTGCCGGTGATCAAATTAAATTCTTGAATCGCGTCAGGATTGGGGAAGGGCACATTCGTATTGATGTAGGTATCGTTGGCGTCCACACCATCCAGCAAATAATTCACGCCATTCGCGCCGCCGCCATTTACCTTGGCGTACTGTTCGCTGGGAAAGACGCCGCCCTCGCAGTTGGCGGCGCAGTAGTTGGCGGTCACGTTGGTGGTGCCCGGCGCCAGAAAGACCAACTGCTGTACATCTCGGCCGTTCAACGGCAATTCGCTGATCTCTTTCTGATTGATCAACTGTCCCACCGTGGCCGAGTCAGTGGTGACCAGCGAAGAATTTGCCGTCACCACCACTTGTTGTTCAACTCTGCCCACCTGCAGTTGAACATTCTGGGATGCGGCCTGCCCCAGGGAAAGCACAATCCCTTTCTGAACATAGCTGGTGTACCCGCCCATCGAAACCTTGATGTCGTAATTGCCGACGGGCAGGCTGGGAAAAAGATACTGGCCGGCATCCGTGCTAGTGGTGGTTTGGCTATATCCCGTGCCGACATCTTGAACCGTGACCTTGGCTCCCGGAACCACCGCCCCAGTGGCATCGCTGACGATTCCACTGAGTCTCGCGGTCGTGTACTGGGCGCGCAAGGGCGCCACCGATCCGCAAACCAGAATGACCGCAACAGAGAAGCTTACAAACCACGGTGCCAACAACCGGTTCCGAGATTCTTTCTTCATGGCCTTACCCTTCCCTGAGAGCCAAATGCACTTGTATTAAGGTTTGCGACTGCGCGAAGTTAACATGCTGTGCTCGTTTGTCAATTATTTTGTTCGTTTATGATCGATTCCGACTCTCTCTACATGAACAGTAACGGAAATCAGGAGTAAATCTTCACATTTTGCACCACCCGGTTGATGACGCCTCCGGGGCTGGGCCGGTCCGGCATCAAGCCGCAACGCAACGAGAAAAACAGTCCCAGCAACTGGCCGAACATGATATCCACTGGCGGTCGACAGTCATCCGGTACTGCCGTGCGAATGTCGGGCGAAAGGTAACGATCGGCGAAACCATCCAGGGGCAACTCGGAATGTCCGCCTACCGCGATCTTAGTTTTCACAATTCCCTTTCGCGTGAGCTCCTGCAACAGATCTGTTTCGTAAAGGCTAACTCTCTCATCGCTGGAAAGAAAAGCAACCAGCAGTGTGGTTTCATCAAGTGCTGCCATGGGACCGTGACGCAGACCGACCACGGATTCCGACAGCGCCAGTATTTCTCCGGCAGTCAATTCCAGCACCTTCAAGGCCGACTCGACAGCCACCCCTTCAAGCGCACCCGATCCGATAAAGCAAACTCTTTCGAAAGGTTCTGCCGCCAGCGCTGCCGCAGCATCGGCAGCACGCGGAAGAAAACTCTTTCCCGCCTCCACAAGCCGGTTGAGTATCGATTCGTACGTGGCGACTTGATGAATATGAGCCATGCACTGCCCGAACACGACCATATTCGAAAATGAACTGGTCATCGCCAGACCCCGGTCGTTCACGGCATCCTCCAGCGCAACGGCGAACGCTTGTCGCTTGCCGGCAACGCTGCGAATCATGCGCCCTTCTGCATTGCACGAGACTACGATGTGATAAATCTCCGGATGACTGGCTAAAGCTTTTTCTATAACTGCGACCCCTTCCGGGCTTTCGCCGGAGCGGGAGAACGAAATCCAGATGTATTTCTGGCCGGGCAACAGCCATTCTTCTGCGTGGGTGAGAAGGCTGGTGCTGGGAACTGCAGTGACTTCACATTGCCAAAGCCGACGAAACAGAAGTTCCAAACTTCTACCTACATAGTCGGAAGTTCCTGCGCCGATCAGAAAGATGGTTGGCTTCGGACCGACAGATTCATCAAGCCCGGCGTTCTTCAGGAAGTCGGCGAGCCTGGCGCGCTGCTTTTGAAAGATTGAAAATGTTGTGCTCCACGTAGCCGGCTGCTGCGCAATCTCAGCGGGAGTGTGCAACAAGCCACGTTCGATCTTTGCTTCTTTCGGAAGGTTGAGAAGTTCAGCCAGAGCATTCAAGGCCACGACTCCTGGTGGTAACGCTGCGTAAAAGATGGAAAGATTCGATTACGCGCGTACTTTCGTTTTATTACGCATATAAACATTTACTTGCGTTTAGAGCAGAAGTCAAGCGCAAAGTGCATGCCTTCATTACCCCCGGAGCGTGCCTTTTTTATGGACAAACGAAAGCTCATCACGTTAGAAAGGATTACTCGCAAACGCGGTCACTGATTCTTCCGCTCTTGCGGGCAAAACTTATGCTGATCGAAGAACGTCGAAGGGCGATCCTGGAAGCTCTGCGCCTGGAGGGCCGCGTACTTGTGGCGGAACTGGGCAGGCGCTTTCGCACATCGCAAGTGACCATTCGCAAGGATCTCGAAATTCTTCATGCGACGGGAAAGATTCACCGTACCCATGGCGGGGCACTGCCGGCCCATGAGGGAGCGCTTGAAGATCCCACTCTACGGGAAAAAGAGAAGCTGCATCGCAAGGAAAAGATGCAGATCGCAACCGCTGCGGCGCATATGGTGGAAGAAGGGCAGGTGGTGATTCTGGATTCCGGAACCACGACGACCGCCATCGCCAGAGCGCTCCGCCATCACCAGAACCTGACAATCATCACCAACGCAGTAAATATCGCGGCGGAACTAGCCGGGTCTTCTCTGGAAGTGATTCTCACGGGCGGCACTCTGCGGAAGAATTCGTTCTCGCTAGTTGGGCCAATCGCGGAAGAAACGCTGCGGCGCTTGAACGCGGACATACTGTTCCTCGGGGTCGACGGCTTCGACGTTCAGAGCGGCCTGAGCACGCCGAATCTTTTGGAAGCGAAAGTAAATCGCGCCATGATGGACGTTGCGAGAATCGTGGTGGCGGTGTGCGACTCCAGCAAATTCGGTCGTCGGAGTCTTTCCATGATAGCGCCTCCCTCCGCGGTCCACAGAGTGATTACGGATCGACTTGCTCCGAAGAATGATATCGCCCAGCTGCGTAAGGCAGGCATTGAAGTCACTCAGGTTCATGCTGGCCAGCCGAACGCATCTGCCACGGCTCGCAAGCCACCTGCGCACAAACGCGACCAATAAAATAAATCATTCTTAGACCAGCGCGGCAATCACGGAGGATTCATTGTCACAATTCGATGTCATGATAGCCGGAGAACTCAACCTTGATTTGATCCTCTACGGACTTCCTGAAACACTGCCCCCCGAACGCGAACTGCTTGCCGAGAATATGATGCTGACGCTCGGAAGCTCGTCGGCGATCGTGGCTCACAATCTGGCCGCACTGGGCAGTCGAGTGGGATTTGTTTCCTGCATCGGCGGCGATTCCTTCGGCGACATCGCGCTACAGCGCCTCTCCGCCAGTGGAGTTCATGTGGAGCAAGTCATCCGAAACTCGAGCGCGCAGACGGGTCTTACCGTGATTTTGCAGCACGGGAACTGGCGCAACATCCTGACCTATCCGGGGACGATCTTCGATTTAAAACCAGAGCATCTGAATTTTCAGTATTTGTCGTCGTCCCGTCACTTTCATTTTTCGTCGTTTTACCTGCAGCGCGGTCTGCGGCCGCATGTAACCAATCTATTCCGCCAGATGAAACAAAGCGGGCTCACTATTTCTCTCGATCCCAATGATGATCCGGACGATGAATGGAAACCGGATATCGAAGAAGCTTTGCAGTATGTGGATATTTTCTTACCAAACGCGCGAGAAGCGAAGAAGATTGCCGGCACTCAGAACATCGAGGACGCCATTTCCAAACTGGCCGCAATGGTGCCGCTCATTGTGGTAAAGCGCGGCGCGGAGGGGGCGATGGCGCAGCGAGGCAGCGATCGCTTTGTCAGTCCGGCGGCAAGGGTGGAAATTGTGGACCCAGTTGGGGCCGGGGACAGCTTCGATGCCGGATTCCTGCACCAGTACCTGCGTGGTGGCGATCTGCAAAGCTGCCTGAATGCCGGGAATGTTACGGCAGCGCTCTCCACTACGCGGGCCGGAGGGACGGAGGCGTTTCGAGACTCAGAGTATCGAAATCACTTTCTGCAAAGCCATCGCTAACGGCGAGCACAGTGGAAGCCTTACTCGAAAACTCTTAGTCGAAGATCGAAGGACTCCCTTCTAAGGATCCCTCACCTTTCTGGTTCGTAACGCTTGATCTTCTGAGGCTCAAAAGTTGTCGGCATGTGACCGGAGATGCGTAGCTCGAAGTGGTCTTCTGCGCTTAAACCGCTGAGGCCGGCGGCCGTCACCTGCACCTTAAATTCACCCGGCTCGGTATAGGTGTGCTTCACACCAGCTCCCTCCGTGGTTACTCCGTCGCCAAAATCCCAGTGGTA
Organism: uncultured Acidobacteriaceae bacterium; assembly: GCA_963726155.1. GTDB lineage: Bacteria > Acidobacteriota > Terriglobia > Terriglobales > Acidobacteriaceae > Sulfotelmatobacter. Next base: position 159,170 of record CAVSBF010000005.1, on the reverse strand, counting down.
GGAGAGCACGGCATCGCCGCCTTGGCTGTGCGCCGCGAACGTGAGCGTACTACCCGCATCTCCGGCGGAAGGATGTTCCGTCTTGAGCGCGGGAGCAACTCCGGGAATGTGTCCGTCGACAATTTTAAAAACGCGCACTGAATGCGGCGGCTGATGGAAGGCCAGCACTCCGGAAGCAACCGCCGCGATCTTCTGATTGCCGTCCAGGACATCGGTAACTGCATACTGACCCGTCGCGGGCAATCCGGCGGTTGCGAGATCAATCGAGTGATCCCTGTCCTTCTCGGTCCAGTTGAAGACAGTCAGAATACTTTGCCGGTCATCTTCCTTGAGAAAAAAGATACTGGGCTGCGAATCCTCGGGCGCGAAATTCATGAGGTCTAATGGGATCGATGCTTTCCCCAAGCGAATCATATTGATCAGATCCTGATTTTGAATCAGCGCCAGGCGCTCGGGAGCCTTCGACAAGGTTGGGAGCGCATCTCCGATCTCGAACATTCCACCGGATACCGCCGCGAGCGCAATCGAAACCTTGGCATCGTCCAAAGTGGCGGCCTTGTGGCTCTCATGCCATGACTGATCATCGATGGTCTGGGTTGACACCGTGAATGCGTCCGGATCGGTCACAAAAAAGTTGCGATTCATGTAGTAACGAGCGGCAATTCCGGGGGCCGCTTCTTTGCTGGCATCGAATGTGTGGCCCGTATCCTGCGAGATCCGGCCATAATCCACATAACCGACCGGGTTCAGCATGGCGCTTCCATCTTTATCTAAATAGACGTTGTCGCCGACTGTGTCGCGGATGATCTTCAGTCCGATTCTCTGGGCTTCGAGCGCAGTCGTATTGGGTTCGTGATAGTAACCTTCGATCAGGCTGTCATCCATAAAATCCATTTTGATGGAATGAATGCCCCAGTCGTTCACCAGCGTCGAATAAGTTTTTCGCAGATACTGTTGAGCATCCGGGTTGGTTGTATCGAGCACGAACAACTGATCTTTGTTATCGACCACTGTGCCAGCATGGATGGGCTGCCCTTTTGCGTTCTTCACCAGCCAATCGGGATGGTTCTGATAAACCCAGGAGCGCTCGGAGATTTCAAATGGAGACGTCCAGATCGCCGGAGTGAGGCCCAGACCTCGGACTTTGTATTCGAGCGGAGCCAATCCCTGAGGAAATAAAGTTGCGTTTGGAGTGATGTACTCTCCGCGGGCATACTGATAGCCCTCATCGATGTGGAAAATGTTATAGCCGAACGATTTCAGATGTTCCGCTTCCCACTGGGCATTGGTGAGCGCGGCTCCTTCATTTAATCCAAAGTAGTATGCAGTCCAACTCCACCAGCCCATCAGCGGAGGCGCAGAGATTCGCGCTTGATGAATCTTCCGAATCAGCGAACCGTAAGTCTCCAGCTGCCGGTGATAATCCGTGCCTAAACTGAAGAGCACGCGCTCCGAGGACAGTTCCGCACCCGAAGCGACCGGCAGACTCAACTCCACTTGATCTTCTGCGGAAGAATGCTCCAGAGAATTCAGCTTTGCCATCTCGGTGGTCCCGGTGGAATCGACTTCGTAGGAGGCAACTCGGGTAGCATCGCCGGAGCCTGAGAGATGAAGCCGCAGCATGGTCAGGAAGCGATCGCTGGAAAGAGCACCGAGAAACAAGCTCTGATGACTCTGGCGATTGTAGATGAGCTGGCTGCCAACGGCGCGATGCATCTGGTTTTCGGCGTCCGCAAAATTGCGAATCGTCATGGCGGGCCGGTCTTCGCTGAAGCTGTCGGAGAGAACTCGATCGTCGAGGACCGGTCCTCCGAGATCAATGACTCCCAAATCGGTGACCGGTCCGGCGGTTGCATCGACCGAACGGATGCTCTCGACATGAATTGGTTTTCCAGTCGTGTTTCGGACCGTCACCTGGATATCGCCGAATGGCTCGTTCGAATAGGCGCGCAGGTGATAAATCAGATCGGGCTGCCCATGTAATCCGGAGTAAGTAACTTGCCAGTCGATAGCTTCCCCGAGAAATCCTTGCACCTGCGAGTGCTGTATCCCGGGTTGTGGATAATCGGAAGCGTGAAGCCAGTGTCCATCCACCTGTGCGCCGATTCCCGCGCGTAAGGCGTAAGCAGCAGATCCTGGCATCGCGATTGTGTACTTGCCGTCGGCCGAGTTCACACTCACTTTTAAAGTATGTTCATGCCCTGAGGACTGCGCCGCAGACGAAAGAAGAGCGCCACCGGTCAGCATTAACAGTGCCGTAAATCTGATTACGTAAGACATCCTCATTTGACTGATCCAGTGGCCGATCACCGATTCCTCCGTGGAATTGAGAAGTGTTGCTGCTACAGCGGTTTTGTCAGGTAGCAGAGTTGAGAATGAATCATACCGGCTGATCAGTAATCTCCTCGCGTCGAGGATCCCAATAGAATTTCTTTCCCGTCCAATAAGCCTGCGCGGCCATGATACAGACAATGGAATGGGAAAAGCCGTGATCGACAGTGGCATTCGGTTCCCTGCGCGCCCGCATAGCTTCAAGCCAATCGATCATATGGACCACATCGTCATCGTCCGGCCCAAGAGAATTGGGCGGCGGCTCTCCCGAAACCTTGAGTGTGGCGGCCGCGTCGCTGGGCGGCCCTACAATCGGCACTTCGGAATATACCGGACCGGATTCCCACGGATCGAATTCCTTCCTTCCGCCTTCTTCCGTGGTGACGAACAACGACGCACCCTCGCCACCGTAATTTTCGATGGTTCCATTCCGCCCTTGAATGCGTGAAAAGCTGCGGTAACTATTTCCGAAAGTAGTCTTGTAGGTATACAGGAAACCTTTTGGATAAGTCACAGCGGCAACGCAAGTGTCAGGATTTTCACGCCCGTCTTTCCAGATGAAGACTCCGCCATTCGCCACGACACTCGAGGGGAAGGCCTCGTCCGTCCAAAGATGAACCAAGGTCGCAGCCATGGCTGAGCCATTGGTCGAAGATGCCGGAAGAAAAATCTTTGTAGAGCCGAAACTCAAGATAGACGTGAGGATCGAATGGTCGATCGGGTTTGCCCAGCAACCAGCGCTTCCAGTCGGTATCTTCTTCGCGGAGCTGTGATTTTCGTCCGTAGAGCCAGCTCTTCCATTCCATCTTCAAATCTTGCAACATCTCCGGAGAGATACCGGTATCTGCCGGCACAAAACGCCAGCGCTCCTCATTGACGTTCCACTCCTGCTCGATGTGCACGATGTCGCCGATCTTTCCCGACCGAATAATCTCCCGCACGGCCAGCGGATAAGCCTGGCTGCGGTGCTGCGTCCCCATCTGCACAACTTGCGTGGACGCCTTCACAATAGCGCGAGCTTCCTTCGCCTCCGCCAGCACGTTGGCAAATGGCTTTTCAACGTAACAATCCTTGCCCGCCCGCACTACTTCGCTGCACAACTTCGCGTGCTGGAAATCTCCGGTCGCGATCATCACGCCATCGATATCTTTTCGAGCGAGCATATCTTCCGAGTATTGATACGTCTGCGGTTCGAGGTTGAAAGCCTTTTTCACTTGCGCGGCACGGCGTTCGCGAGCGCGGTTCCAGAGATCGCATACCGCAACCGTCTCCACCGGAATTTGTTTCGAGGCGAGCTGAACCATGTGTACATGGCCTTCGCTGCGATCTCCACATCCTAGCTGTCCCAGCCGGATGCGATCATTCGCACCGAGAATCCGAGCATAGGAATGTGCAGTCATTCCGCTGGCTAACAACATTCCTCCTGCGCCTTTCAGGAAAGTTCTTCGAGTAGCGTCTTTGTCGAGCATTCTTGTTCAGCTAGCTCCCGTATGAGTCGATCAGTTATCAGTTGAGACTTCAGGGAAGGATTGCCTTGATTCCCGTGATCTCACAAAAATCTATAAGCGCCGGGTATAGGTCTTCGCCGTAACCCAAGCATGCATATTCATTGGTCCAATGCTGCAGCAACATTTCGATGTCGCAATGCGCCGTCACGAAACCATGCGGCCAGAAAGGAATACCACATTCGTTGAGCCGCTTTTCTACCTGATCTGCCGGAGGCTCGAAAATGCTGGCTCGTGTGATGACCATTTGAAATTCGCCCTTCACTCTGCCCAGTCGCGCCAGTACTCCTTTTCCGACTTTGCAAATCAACTTAACAGAAAGGCCGCCTGCTTCGCCTTCGGTCGGAATACCGTGCTCAGAAAAACCCGCCGGACCGAGCTTGCTCGCTAACGACGGCGGGCAAGCGCCATCCCCGATAATCTTGATTTCTTTCGACTTCTTATCAATGTGCTGCAGATCACCGTAATACACTCTCTCCTTGCTCAATTTGGTAAGCAGAAGAACCGTGAGGGCGGTATTGAAATCGCCCAGCGTAGAAGTACCGACTCCATCCTCCAGCATCATGCTCTGGGCAAAACAAGTGGCAGAATAATCGCCGGCGAGGCCGGGAAAAGATTGAATGGTATAGAAATCAAATTTTTCCTTTGCCATAGTTTTTTTCAGCGCAAGATACAGACGCATTGATCGTTCTGTGACCGCGTTTCGTTCCGGTTCCTTGCCGAACAATTGCTCAAGCCTTGGACGCAACTCATCCAATTCCTGCGAGGAAACTGCTTCAGCGGCTTGCTTCAACTCCGTCGTATCCCGTGAATCGATATCTATGCCAAACATTCGCATCCACTGTGAGGGATCGGCAGCGCCGCAGGTTTGCCCCATACCGCGGCCACCGAACGCACCAATGGTGGACATATTTAAAAAGTTTTTGAGATGCGACGCTTGGGCATAGCTGACGATCTTGCTTACGGTGTCTTTTTCCTCCAGACTGCCGTATACGAATTTGTGCGGGATGCCGATTTCGAGCAACCCTCCGTGCAGTACCAATCCGCCAACCGGCCGCCAGCCTTGAGAACCGGGATGCGTCCACAGCAGCAAGCCTTTGCCGCTGCCGCAGTAATCGCGGATTGCACCGACCAGATGAGCGGCCCAAACCCAAGTACCGGAAAAAAGAACGACCGCATCGATGGCGTCGTCGCATTTCATTTTTTTGAATGCGGCGCGAGCTTCTTCTTTGCTGGCAACAACAATGCCATGTTCCACCACCTTCAGACCGGCGGCCACCAGAGCGCCCTTGGCGCGCTGGACCAGAGCGTCATCGATAAACGGCATGCCCATCGGGTCTTTTAGGCCATCTTTGTGAACTCCGAACACGATGAATCCGATTGTGGGTCGTATCAACTTTCCTCCTGTCAGCTTGAACTTCAGTTGCCGCTAAGCGCCGAACTCACTCGGCGATATTGTTTGACTTGTTGCGCGTAGGCTGCCGCAATCTTCGCGTCGGGCAACACCACCGAGACTTCGCGAACTACGAGGTCTACGGCCTCACGCAAGGTCCGGTATTCCCCGCACGCCACTCCGGCAAGAATGGCTCCGCCCAGACACACTGCTTCCGAGCACTCCATTCCGTGAAGACGGCGGCCCGACAGCGCTGCACGCAACTGGAGACCCAGAGCTGATCGCGATCCTCCGCCCGTGACGTAGACATCTCGAAAATCTCCGACTGCGCCGGTCAGGATGTCGGTCATCTGCGATAGCTCGCAGGCCAGCCCTTCGAGAATGCCTTTGTAGATCTGGCTTCGAGTAGTGTTGGGACTCAAGCCGGAAATAATTCCACGGGCGTACGGATTGAAATCAGGATTGCAAGTACCGATCAGATTAGGAGTAATGCAAAGGCCCGTCGGACCCCGCGGGGCATCTTGCTCAAGGGTCGCGTAATGGATCGACTCCGCCTCACAGGAATCTTCGTTCTGAGAGTACAACAGATTGTGGAACCACTCGGTCATGATCCCGGATGGAAAAAACGCCATCGTGACAAACTTGTCCGGAACCACGTGACAATACGTGTTGAGAGAAGCTGCGAGGGCCGCGTCCGTCGGACAGGGCTGATCCGATGCAGCCAGCAGGCATTCATAGGTGCCAATCGAGTCGGCCACGCGGCTCGAATCCACAACGCCAACTCCCAGTGCTCCGCAAGGTTGATCGTGGCCGCCGATCACCACCGTCGTTTCTGTTGAAAGACCCAGTTGGCTGGCTGCCGACGCATTCAGCTTTCCCAAACTCGTTCCTGCCGGCACCGGAACTGGCAGGCATTCGGCGTCGATTTTTGTTGCAGCAAGAATTTCTTCCGACCAGCCTTGCTGTCGCGTGTTAAAGGCCAGATAACGGGAAGCCAAGGAATAATCGACGTAGGGAGGTAGTCCCAGGCGAGCAAGCACGTACCCAATCACGGTAAGGAAACGAACCGACGGAGTAAAAATATCCGGCCGGTGCTTTCGCAGCCAAAGAATTTTTGGCACCGGGTACATGGGATGAGCGACCAGGCCGGTAATTTCGAAAAGCGTTCTTCTTCCGATTGTTGCTTCCAGCCAGACCGCTTCTTCCACGGCTCGGTTGTCCTGATTGAGAATGGCGGGGGCGATTGCCTGGTTGTGTTCATTGATTGGCACAAACGTTTCGCCGTGGGAATTCAGGCACAGTGCCCGAACCGGATCGGAAAGATTGTTTGCCGCCGATTGCACCGAGCGGCACACCGCCTGCCAGAAACGTTCGGGATTTAGCTCCGCACGCGAAGGAGCGGGAAATTCCGGTGCGTAGGCACAAGTGTGTTGGGCGAGTATTTTACCCGTTAGTGAAAATGCCACCGCTTTGCATCTGCTCGATCCGATATCGACGGCAAGCAAACTCATAAGGGCCTTCAATTTCGGTTTGCTACAAAGCTAAGGCCTTCATGCAAACTGTCGAACAATGCGATGAGTCGCGCCAACGAACATCGCGGCGCAAAATTGCCCAACGCTCGCAGCATTCACAAGAAGTTATCCGCCGCGACCGCGAGCTTCCGTCCGCGAGCTCCAGACTCTACAACTTCGATCTTTTTATTGGCAAAAGAAATGCTCGCTACGCCGCCAAATGTCTCCGGCACCTCAAACAACAAAATCAGAAAGCGTACCTGAGCCTCGGATTTCGCCGGCAGCCAACGATATGTCGGTTCGCCGAACAACGGCCCTTGCTCGATGGTTTCGCGGCGCGGGATCGAAAACGGAGTAGAGCTGAACTCGAGTCCTCGACAGAACGTCTTTCCTCGCCACGGCGCTTGGGTTCGACTGTATCGCTCTTCCCAGTTCCCCACCCAAGGAAAATCTGCGCGTCGAAACGCATAGACGATGAGGAGCTTCCGACGCGGGTTACACGCGGCAATGAAGCCAATCTTCAGCTGAGGATCAAGCAATTGCGCCGTGTAATGTCCGAAATGCTCGGCCGGTGTGGTGCGCAGGTTCCACTGCTTGCGATCTCTTGTCGGCGCTTCGGGCCACGCAAACTCAGCGTCTGGTTGAAGAGAAAATCGAGGGCTATAACTGGCTGGACAAACTTTCGCACGCGTGGCCGGCATATCGAACCAGGTGGTTTCCTCTTCCAAAAACGGCGGACCAAAGGTCACATGTTCATTCCAGGAAATCGGCCGGTCATAACTGGTCAGATTGGTCGCTTCTTCTTCGCAATAGATTACTGGGTTGGTTCGATCGAGAGTCAGCTTTCGAGTGAAATTGATTCGAGCCCCTGGAAGGGTCACACCGTATTGCAGCAGCGGTTTCGGCGATTGCGATTGTTTCTCGAGCTTCCATTTCAATGCCGGCGCTTCGCCGTGAGTGGTGAGGCCCGCTGCAGTTTCTTCCACAGATGGCGGCCCAAAGTGATCAAAACTGAGGCTGTGTCCGGCAATGCCGGAGAGTAGCTTGCCGTCCGGCGGAGGTCCGTACCGGCGAGCATGTTTCGAAATCTTGTAATCGGATGGATCAATCGTGGACCAGGACGGACGCCACAGCGGATTCACTCCGGAACAGGCATTCAAATTCAATTCGCAGATATGCCCCCCGCCCGCAAGAACTGAGACATGACCCCAATCTGCCTGCAGGCGAAATCCGGAGCGGCCGTCGATCACATTGTTGCTGCGAAAAACGCCCCGGGAATGGGAACCGGACTTAGTCATCTTGGGATAGCTTGGAACTCTGCTGTCGCCGCGCCGTCCAGAGCAGCTCGCGCCTGTTTTAGAAATCCGCTGATATCGTCGGCCTGGAAGACATTGCGGCCAAAGAAGACGCCGGCCGCCCCGGCTGCCGCCACCTCTCGCACCACATCAAGAGCTTGCTTGTCGGAAGCATGACGGCTTCCACCCAGCACCAGAATCGGTATCGGACAATTCTCCACTACCAAACGCATGGAGGAAGGATCCCCGCTGTAATCCGTCTTAACCGCATCTGCACCAAGCTCGACCGCCATCCGGGTGTGGAGATTGAGCCACTTGGCATCACCCGGGTTCTGCACATTCTTCCCGCGTGCCAGAGATTCAACAATCAGTGGAATTCCGACTCTTTCACATTCGCGGGCCACTTCGGCGTTGCGGGTAATCTCCTTCATCTCGAACTCCGCATCGCCGGTGCCGACCACGAGATAGGTAAGAACGGCATCTGCTCCGTGGCGTAACGCGTCTTCTGGATGCGCGACAAGCGAACTGTGCAGCGCGCCACTTCCATTTTGTCCAATCGCAGACCAAACGGTCGTCCAATCGATGCGGGCAATTAACGGTGGTATAGAACCCGCAGCTGTCGAATTGGCGAATTGGCGAATCAGTCCGAGGTTCAACAATAAGGCATCGACACCGGCCTGAGAAAACTGGCGAATCTTACTGAATGGGTCTTCCGTTCCAGGAATCGGACCCAGCACTAATGCATGATCGAAAGCCACCACCAGGGCTCGCCGTTGCGAGCCTCCGAGCACACGGCTCAAGCGAATTTTCCTGCCGCAGTCGCTCACAATTTCCTCATTATTCGCGCAGCACTAGAAGTCGGACTCAAACTACCGGGATATCGAGCGAATGTCAACTTATTTGCGTGAATTTGTTCGTTTCGCGATCGCTTTACGTCCGTCTTGACCATCCCCCACCACAACCTCGACCCCGGCTTCACGCAGCGCCTTTACATATTTAGGGTCAGTGCCGGAATCGGTCACGAGTACGTCGATATCTGTCACCGGACCGACATAAGCGAAGCTCTGAGTGCCAAACTTACTGTGATCCGCCAATGCGATCCGGGTTTTCGCCGCTCGCGTGATCATCTTTTTGATCTGCGCCTCGGCATGGTTTGCGGTTGAAACTCCGTAAGAAAGATCGATTGCGCTCACTCCGAGAATCGCTTTATCCAGGCGAATTTCAGAGAGCGCGCGCTGCGCCCACTCGCCGGAAAAATAGAAAGTATCCTTCTGCAGATCGCCGCCGGTACAAAGCACCGTCACGCCGGAACTCCTTTGCAACTGGCAAACGATCGTGGGGGAATTGGTCACGACCGTAAGGCGATTCCGCTGATGCAAAGCGCGGGCAAGCTCGTATACCGTGGTGCTTCCCTCGAGAAACACGGTCTCGCCATCCAGCACGAAATGTTCTGCCGCGCGCGCGATCGCCTGCTTCTCCGCGCTATGGCTGTGCGACAAAGTTTCGTAGGAAGGTTGGAAGTTCGTGCTGGACATCCGGGAAACCGCTCCCCCGTGGGAACGGACAAGTACGCCATCGTGCTCGAGCGCTGCCAGGTCTCGCCGAATCGTCGCGGCGGTAACCCCCAGGGCAGCGCAGAGGTCGGAAGCGGAGACAGTGCGTTGACCAGAAAGAATCTCTCGAATGCGAAATCTACGCTCTTCCGCCAGCATGAATGTTTACGCTTTTCCTGGCCTGAGCCTTTTACTGGTTCGATCAGGCACTGCGGCACAATTGTATTTGGGATGCGAAGATTTGTATCGTAAAAAGTGGGAGTGTAGCATACAAATCGATCACAAACGGACATTCCGATTGACAAATGAACACCCACTCGGTAAATTCGCGCCTTGCAAACGGAATAACGTAAATTGAATAACCCGGCGCACGTCGGGGTGCTATTACCGTCCGCCTATGCCTTCGAAAACCGAAACGCACCCCCGCCTGACGCGCGCCTTCGGCTTACTTCCGGCCACGGCCCTGAACATGGCCAACATGGTTGGCATCGGGCCCTTCATCACAATTCCCTTACTGATGGCTTCCATGGGCGGCCCGCAATCCATGCTGGGCTGGCTGACGGGAGCGCTCATCGTAGTCTCCGACGGCCTGATATGGAGCGAACTGGGGGCGGCGTTGCCAGGCTCCGGAGGCAGCTACCATTTTCTTCGCGAAGCCTACGGCCATCAAACCTGGGGACGCCTGATGGCTTTTCTCTTTATCTGGCAGTTCGTTCTCAGCGGCCCTTTGGAAGTCGCCTCCGGCATGCTCGGATTCGGGAATTATTCCACCTATCTCTGGCCCGGTTTGAGCGGTCGAGGCCAGCAATACGTTGGGGTGGCCGCAGGACTGGTTGCTTTGTTCCTGTTATGCCGGAAGATCACATTTTTGAGCAAAGTCACGCTCACGCTGTGGATCGGCACGGTGCTGGCGATGGTGACTGTCATGGTCACCGGCTTTCCCCACTTCGATCGCCATCTGGCGTTCGATTTCCCACCAGGAGCGCTGACTTTTAATCGCGGTTTCGTGCTCGGGCTCGGCAGCGCTACCCTCATCGCCGTTTACAACTATCTTGGATATTACGACGTCTGCTACATCGGCGACGAAGTCGAGAATCCGGCGTACGTGGTGCCGCGGTCGATTTTGATTTCGCTGGCCATCTGCTGCGTAGGATATCTGGCGTTGCATCTCGCCATCATCGGCGTGGTTCCCTGGCGGGAAGGAATTCATTCCAACTTCATCGTTTCCGACTTCATGGAGCACCTTTACGGGCGGCGAGCCGCGATCGGAGTAACCATTCTGATATTGTGGTCGGCCTTTGGCTCAGTGTTCGCGCTGCTTCTCGGCTATTCGCGAATCCCTTACGCGGCAGCCATCGACGGCTATTTCTTTCGTCCGTTTGCGCAATTGCATCCGACGAAAAACTATCCGCAAGTTTCGCTTCTCGTTCTGGGCGGTGTATCGATTGCTTTAGCGTTTCTTAAACTTGATCAGCTTGTCAGCGCACTGATCACCACGAGAATTCTGGTGCAGTTTCTAGGACAGCTGTTTGCCATTCCGCTGCTGCGGCGAAAGCTTCCCGACAGCGCACGGCCGTACAAGATGTGGCTTTATCCGGTCCCCATGATCATTGCGTTCTTTGGCTGGGCATATGTTTTTCTCACCTCAGGCTGGCTTTATATCGAGATCGGATTGCTGACGCTGTTCACCGGCGTTGTGGTTTTCTTCATCTGGGCGAGATGGAAAGCTACATGGCCCTTCGACCGCAGTCCGCATTCTGCATGAGGGGAAACTAAGATCTCGCGGATAAGGATGGAATTCATGATTGGAAATATTTTTCGTGGTTTTCGACTTCACAAAACTCTAGCCCGCAGGATCCGCGGCGCGAAGATTGCCCTTCTCTTGATGCCCGGGCTCGTGATTTTGGTCAGCCCTGCTATGACCGCGCAAGTAATTGCCGATCCTCAAGGTTTGTCCGTGTCGGTTCGGGCGAGCGACGGCACTTACGAGATTCAAACCATAGCGGGCGCTCACGCCGTGATTCGGGCGAGGGTGGCGGCCGAGATTGATCACAAGTGGGTTCGGTCCACGGACTATCCGAAACATGAAATATCGCAAACGACGTTTACAGATGCTCTCGGTCAGGGCAGGAAAATTGCCGTCACTTCGTCCGGAATCGCAAATTTTCCTAACCTCGCATATAGATTGCAAATTTACGATGGCCAAGCCTTCGGTGTGGTTGAGGTTGAAGTTGAAAATCAGACGGCGAATTCGGTCACGATCCAAAGCCTTCGCAGCGTTGAGGCAATCGGAGACGAAATCATCGATCTCGACGGTGCTCAGACTAGCGATCGAGTTCTTTCCGACAGTTTCAGCGAGGACTGGCCGCCCTTACAGATTTATGATTTAGGAAAAGCTCCTCAGGGAATGCACCGCGCCGTGGGGAGTCAACTTATTTATAACCGGGAAAGCAAAGAGAGCTTGTTTCTTGGGGCTCTCACCTCCAACCGTTTTCTCACGATCATTCATTTGCAAACTCGCTCATCCCCACCGAGTAGTTCCGGCATCGCTTCGTTCACGGTCGATTCCACTGGCACGACTGAGATACAGGCAACCGATCCGGAATCCGGCCTGCGAGAAGGGCCGGCGGAGAATCTGATTGAATTAAATGTTCCACTTCTCGCAGGTGAATCCATCACTTCTGAACCCGTGATGTTTGCTGCGGGAAAAGACTACCACGCGCAACTGGAGAAGTATGGCGCTGCGATTCGAGAATTGCATCACAGCCGCATCGCTCGGGAGAACATGCTGGGCTGGTGGAGCTGGACGGCCTTCTACACAAAAATTACCCAGGGCGCAGCTCTCACGAACGCCGAGTGGCTGGCTGAACACCTGGAGACGCTGGGCTACGATTATTTTCATTTTGACCTGGGTTATGCATACTCGCGCGGTGAATACGCGACGCCCAATGCATCTCAATTTCCCAACGGCATGTGGGATCTTACTCACCGCATCTGCCGATTGGGATTGAAAGTGGGAGTTTGGACGGCGCCTTTTGAAGTCGGCGAGCGCGCCTGGATTTACGAGCATCATAAAGATTGGCTGCTGCACAACGCGCATGGGGATCCGATTTCAATTGGAAACGCCGAAGAGGTAGAAGGCGAACGCCTGTTCGTCCTGGACGTTACCCATCCGGACGCGCAGGAATATCTCCGTCAAACCTATCGCACGCTCGTCCGAGAGTGGGGCGCACGCTACATCAAGCTCGACTTCATGGACAATACGGCGATCGAGGGTTATTACCATCGCCCCAACACCACGGCGCTGGAAGCTCAGCGAATCGGCCTTGAGATCATCCGCAAGGCGGTAGGCGAAGATGTGCTCCTCGATAAGGATGGCAGTCCGATGTTGAATCCCGTCGGCCTGGTGGATGAAGGCCGCGTATCGCAGGATACAGGTCATGCGTTTCAACGCAGTAAAGAAGCCGAACCCGGCATTGCAGCGCGATATTACATGCATCGCAATTTCTTCATCGATGATCCGGACGCCTTCACTGTTTCCCGCCAACTGCTGGAGGAGCGAACCATTCAGGCTCCGCTTACTTTAAGTGAGGCTCAAGTCTCGATAATGCTGGCGGCGGTTTCCGGAGGGATGTTTGAAATTGGCGACGACCTGACAATTTTGGGAAGTGACAAGGAGCGTTTAGCGTTGGTAAAAAATCCCGATTTGCTGGCGATGGTGAAACTCGGAAGGGCTGCCTTGCCTTTGGACCTTCTGACTTACACCGAGAAGGATGAACAACCCAGCATTTTTCTGTTGCGCGAAGATCAGCGTCAGTCGATTCTGGCGGTCTTCAACTGGACAGAGCACTCTAGTTCTCACGCTTTCACTTTTTCTGATTTAAATCTCTCCGCCGGGCATTCTTACAACCTGCTTGATGTCTTTGCGCCGGATCAGCAGCGGCCGGTGGATCGCCAAATTCTTCGAGTGGAGAATCAGCCGGCGCACTCTGTCAGACTCATAAAAATTATTGATACTTCAATTCCTGCAGCAGCGCCCGCGATCGCTTACCAAGTACCGTCTCACGCAAAAATTGGAGAGGAGCTTCAGTTCTCCGGCGCGGCTTCCAAGGACGGTGTTCCCGCACTTGCTTATCATTGGGATTTCGGCGATGGAGTAGTCGCCGACGGTGCGAGCCTCACTCATACGTATACTGCGGCCGGAAGTTACAAGGTACGCTTCACCGCCGAGGGTCTCGATGGCATCTCCACGGAGAGAACATTTTCGATTGGCGTTAGCGGGACTGTGGTTCTGCCCGCACCGCGGCGTTACGCGGGCCCAAGCGAATAGCAGGCACAAATGATTGGGCGCTTGGATGCAGCTAGGGCAACAGCTACCAGGTACTGTAGGCGGTTCCGTCGCTGCTGCTTGCACTCGATGCCGACTTAACATCGCTGATTCCGGGATCCTGCTGGTCCACCGCTAACAGAACATCTTCCTGAACGACCTCCCAGTTCGCTTCATTCGTCATGGGATCTTTGGGAATGAACTTGATGTAGCCCGCAGTCACCAGATCGTCCAGCGATTGCGGCGCTTTTTGTTTGTCCAGAGTGTACTGCGAGATGAGCGAGCGCAACTCGAACAAATCCTGACGCAGCACGGCCTCGCGCGAACGCACTATCGACTGGTTATAAATGGGGAGCGCAATCGACATCAGGATCACCATGATGCTGATCACGATCATCATTTCCAGCAGAGTGAAACCGGAACTGCGGCGGGTTTTTAATCTGCTTGCCATTTACCAGTCCTTATATTTCGTGCCATCGAGCGCTTCGTCCTGCGATTTGGTGTAAACGTCAAACACACTCTGTCCACCGAATGAATCGGAATCCGGGTCGTCCTGCATCGATCTCAACCCCCACTCTGTGGTGCCCGTCATTGGATCGATGGGAATCTTGCGCAAGTACCGGACCTTTTTTCCCTGCACGTCTACGCCCTTTACCAGCGTTTCCAGGTCCGGAGGATAACCCTGGCTGTCCACTTTGGTCTGAAAGGCATTGCGGTCGGCGTCGATCTTGTAACGATCGATAGCGTCGCGCATCTCCCACAGATCCGCCCGCAGCCGGCGCTCCTTTTCCCGCTTGATGCTGAGGCGAGCCATGGGTACAGCCATGGTCGACAGGATCAGCAGAATGGCGGTCGCAATAATCAGTTCCAGGAGCGTGAACCCGCTGTCGGGCTTCGTTCCCATCCCCCTGCAAAATCTACTTAGCTTCATCTTTACTCTTCAAAAAGTAATCTTCACCAACTCGGCTATTGCACGGTCACCGACGCTTGTGCGCCGTTCACCGTAATGGCCTGCAAACCCGGATCGCGTGCTCCGCCCCGGGTAATGGTGAGCGGAGTTTGTCCTTCGGCTTTTGCCTCAAATGTCAGGGTGAGCACCGCTCCCTGCCCGGAAACTCCGCCTGACCCGGGCGGCCGGGCCGCCGTAATCTGCAAGGTTCCAGGCGGATCTTCGCGCTTTACCAAAGCAACCGCTTGTCCATCCTGCGACAGGAATCCGCCATTGGATACGTTCACCAGCTGCAATTTCGACGGATCGTAATTCATTTGCACCGGCACGGAATACACGTTCTGAGCGCCGGAAATCAATAGATTCACGACGAACGTGTTCCCCTTCTTAACCGTAACCTGCCCCGGATCAAAAAGGAAATTCGCACTTCCCTGAGTCCCCGGAGCCGGAGTGGATGGCTGGTTCGAGTTTTGAATTGCCGGCGCCGGAGTCGCGGGAGTCTGATTCGGAGACGACTGTCCTGCAGGCGCCATGGCTGTCGGATGGTTCACCTCGCGCAGTTGGACCACATTGGCGGTCCCAATATCGATGGCCCGCTGGTTCAGCTCGCTCAAGCTGGTTCCGCGAATAATATGCGGAGTGATGGCGAAGATGGTCTCGTCCTGCTCCTTATCCTGCGTTACCTGTCCAAAAAGATATTTAAGGATGGGAATCTGCGCCAATCCAGGTATGCCGGCCAGCGACCGGGTTTGCGAATCGTCCATGATTCCGCCAATCAGGCTCGATTCCCCATCTTTCAGGCGGATTTCGTGCTCGATTTTTTTCTGCCCGATGATGGGCTGGCTGATGCCGCCGATGCTGGACTGACCAACCACTGAAGATATTTCCATGGTGATCTTCAGAGTTACTTCCCGGTCAGAGTGCACATGCGGCGTAACGTCGATATTCACACCAACATCGAGATATTGAAACTGAGTGTTTACCAGCGGGTTAATACCCACGCCGCCGATTCCTGGCTGGAACGATCCGGTGGCTACGGGCACGCGTTCGCCGATCTTGAGCGTCGCTTTCTGGTTATCCAGCGCGCGCACTTGCGGGTTCTGCAACATCTTGGTGTCGGTGTCGCCCATCAAAGCTGACAAATTGGCTGACCCGATCGACACTTGAAAATCGGTTGCGTTCAGGTTGCCGAGAGTATTCAACTCGAGTCCGGTGGAGCCGGTGGTGCTGGTCGTCGTAGTCCCGGTCGTTGAAGTCGTTGGAGTAGTGGTATTGAGATTGCTTTGCAGCGTGACCGTGGCGCTGGTCGGAGGACTCAACCCCAAGGTGCGAGACTTGTCTTTGCTCACCTGCAGGACAGCGATATCGACGACCACTTCCGGGCGCGCCTTATCCAAATCTTCAACCAATTTCTCTGCGAGTGCGATCTGGTCGGGGGTACCGCGAACTACCAGCGCATTCTGCGAGAGCAACTGCTGCACTCTCTGCACGTCCAGAACGGCGCGGATCGCATTCACTACGTCCTGTAACTCGGTGGGCTGCGAAAGATTCTGCAGGTAAAAAGTCTTTAGAACGCTCTGTTCCAATTCCTTACGCTTGGCAGGATTGTCCTGCGCCACGAAAATCGTATTGGAAGTCACTGGACGCCAGAAGGTTTTCGACTCCAGCGCCGTAATCTCCAGCGCATCTTGCAGCGTCACTCCATTCAACTCGACCTTAATCCGGCGCGAAGTGTAATCCGGGTCAAACAGCACGTTGATTCCGGCAATTTTGCCGATGGTTTCATAAATCACTTTGCTGTCGTCGGTGGCCTTGATGGTGAGAGGGGTGTTCGAGATGGGAGCTAACTCTACCGGACCGCCTGCTTCTCTGATCTTGCGTTCTATGCTGCCCGGAGGACCTGCGGCCTGCGGCGGAGGATTCTCCTTGTCATTGATCATCTGCAGAGTTTTCTTCAACTCCTGTTGAGCAATGAACAACGAGGGATCGATCAGTGCGGCTTTTTGAAAGTCAGCCAGCGCTTCCTGCAGTTTGCCCTGGTCGCGAAGCCCCTGGCCTTGATGGACCAGTGTGGCCGCGGCCTTGAAGCGCATGCGCTCGAATGATGCGCGGTAGCGCAAATCCTTCGGTTTCAAGTCATAGGCCTGCTTGTAGAGATCGTAAGCGGCTTCGTAGTTCTGGCGCGCCTCGGCGTCCTGGGCCTTCTCGTAAATCGTCTTGGCCTTATCGGCAATCGCGGGGAGTATGATAACCAGAACCAGCAGCGCAACCGCCGCAGGCATCAGACGTTTCATTCGACAGTCCTCGTCTCAAAATCTCTGCTGGAAAACTTGCCGGGACAGGCAGTAATCGTCCTGACCGCTCGTTTCCAGCGACCTGCTCGACGTACAAAAATGATGCTTTTGCAGCGATTATAGCATCGGCTCCCACGCCTCCCCATCTCATTGCACACACGGCAGTTACACTCTTTAGTCTTAGCCCCAGTGGGTAAGGACCCGCTGCCGCGGTTGCGACACCCGGTAGCTCGAAGCCGGTGCGGCATTTCGTGCGGCCCATTTCGCGTTAAGATAAAGCCACAACCCTGACCATGCCGCGACAATCGACCCACCAGACCAAACCCAGCCCGGAGAAATCCCCCCGGCGCGATCCTACGGCTTCCGGCCAGCGAGATGCCGCCGTTAATAGGATCGCTTCCCATAACTACTTCTTGCTGGAAAAATTTGAGTGTGGCGTGGTTTTAACCGGAACCGAGGCCAAATCGGTACGCGGCGGCCTCGCCAACCTTAAAGATTCTTACGGCCTGGTCAAAGATGGCGAACTCTGGCTCTTGAATGCCCACATCGGCCCCTACGAGCACGGCAACATTCACAACCACGCTCCGCTGCGCACCCGCAAGCTGCTCATGCACAAAGAAGAAATCCGCAAGCTGATCGGCAAAACCCAGCAGAAAGGGCTGACGCTGATTCCCGTCCGCATGTACTTCAAAAATGGAAAAGTGAAGGTCGAACTAGCCTTGGCCAAAGGCAAGCAACTCTGGGACAAACGCGAAACCGAACGCCGCCGCACCGCCGATAAAGAAGCGCGAGAAGCCATCAGAAGCCGGAGGAAGTAGATCCTCGATCGGAACTTGCCGGCAGACGGGACTTGCACTACAATGTAGTGCATGAAATCTGAGGTCTATAGCTGGAGGCTCTCGGCGGCGAGAAAAGCCGAACTTGAAGCGGAAGCCCGCCGCGAAGGCACTTCTCTGTCGGCGCTCCTGGATCGTGTCACAGCCGATTGGCTTGCCGAACGGCGCAACGGGTACTCCGACGACGATGTTGAACAAGCCGCTCTCCGGAAACGAGTGATGGCCACCGTGGGAACCATCCGGGGCAACGACCCCGCCCGCTCCGAACAAGCTGCGGAACTGGTCCGAGACGTTATCCACAAAAAGCACATCAAGGAGTCCGATGCACTCGCCCGCCGGTTCGCTAGCAGGACTGATTGACACCGGAGCCATTCTAGCTATTGTTGATGCCGCGGACCGATGGCATGCGCTTTGCATTGAGGCGCTTCAGGCGATCCGCATGCCTCTGCTCACCACCGGAGCGGTGCTCACCGAGGCCTTCCATCTCGCGGGGAAGAATCCGCACGCGGTCGAAAAAACATGGCGATTCGTTCGCTCGGGTGCGCTTACGGTTCACCCTATGCACGATTCTGACTTGCTGGAACTGCATGCGTTGATGGCTCAATATGCGGACTGTCCTATGGATTTCGCCGACGCAACTCTGGTTCACCTCGCTGCGCGGGAACGCCTGAGCACAATTCTCACGATCGATCACGATGATTTCGAAACCTACCGGCTCCCCGGGCGAAAAAAGTTCACAATCCTCCCGCGGCGGACCGGAAGATAAAGTAGAACTTCGATTATGATGGCGACCGGAGCCGTCGCTGCCCATCAAAACCGTAAACCTCAAATCCGATATGCCCGAGGTTCGAGAAGCCCTGCAGCGCCTGGATCGCGAACTGGCTCTCGCCCGCCAAAGTAAACTCACTCTATTGAAGCTTATTCACGGTTACGGCTCGTCCGGCGCGGGCGGCGACATTCGTATC
The DNA here is from genome assembly GCA_963726155.1 of uncultured Acidobacteriaceae bacterium. Lineage (GTDB taxonomy): Bacteria > Acidobacteriota > Terriglobia > Terriglobales > Acidobacteriaceae > Sulfotelmatobacter. Next base: position 140,211 of record CAVSBF010000005.1, on the reverse strand, counting down.
GCCGTGCAAAAACGCCTAACGATGATGGTGGAAAGCGGTCAGATTCGCGGTTGCATCTTCGGCGAGAACTGGTCGAAATCGGACGAAACGACGTGGAGACTTCTGCAATCGCATGGCGATCTCAAGAAAGATCCCGACCTAGCCCGCGGCAATCGGGGCATCACAATCGCCATCATTTAAACAAGATCGGACGATCACATAAGGAAATCATTTAAGACGACCTTCGGAAGCTACGCCCCTTGCGGCTCCGGAGGCAGAGGAGTAATGACGGGCGCAGAATCTGGCTCGCTCATCACCGCACCAACTGGCGCAGGCGTGATCGGCTGGATCACAACCGGTTCGACCATATTCTGCAAGTAGTAGGTGACGGCCACTCCCCGTTGCCAGAAGCGCGGAATCAGCAACAGGAGCAGCATGAACTGACTGAGGAAAAACGCTCCGATCACACTGGACGGTGGAACCAATTTCATCCACGCCCAGAGCCCGACCAAGAGCACGATCGCCGCTACAATCGTCGTCACTACATAGCTTCCGACCAGGTGTCCCAGATCGCGCCACATATGCCGGAAGCCTGCGCCAATCGATCGTCGCACCGCGCGTTGATCGCTAAGCACGATGTCGGTTTCCGCCAGATCAAACCAGATGCGCAAAGCCGTCATCACGAGAAAGATAATAAGAATGTCCACCACGCGCACTTCAAACAAGAGCAGTTCGTGCGTGCTCTCCATTGCTTTCTTTTCGACAACGCTATTCAAGCCGAACAGTACTCCGGCCGCTACTCCCATCACGATGCCGGCCACAAACAACAGGCGGATAAATCGCCACAAGTTTCGTCCGCAGGCGCGGAAAAAATCCTCTCGCGGCAAATGGTAGGTAGAGGCATAGCCTTGCAGCACGCCAGGCAAAAAGAGCGCGGTGGCGAAGAAGAAGATCAAAGCAAAGTGCAATCCGGAAACCCTGGCGGCGTGAGTAGTGCCAAACTCGGGCTGCACAAACATCTCGACCAAAACGCCAACATCGAAGCCGTGTACCAGGCTTCGCGACAGGAGGCTGTGGTCCAGATAATCGTGCAGCTGATTGCTGAAGGCCGCTGCGCCCAGCCATGCCAGCGCTAGATTCAACACGTAGAACCAGACGATGTAGCGCTTGTTGCGCGTCACCCGATCCCACCCGCCGCTCAACAGACCTTGTTGCTCTACCATTGCGTCTCTGCCTCAATTCTTTTCGCCACGTTCACGCTGAAGCGGTTCTAAACTCCCCACCATGCTAGCGCCTGCCCCAGCCATTGCGTCATAAACAGCCAATAATTCGCCAGCTTACGCGCCGGCTTTCCATGCCCTTCCGCCGTGTAGCTGTTATTGAAATCGTTGCGGTCAATCTGGATTTTGTGATCCGGATCAATCTCCGCCGATTCCACTTTCGCTTTTTTCTCGTATATGAACTTCGTCCAGCGGCTCACCCCGTCCCAGTGCTCGCGGATTTTTTCGCCGTTATCAAACTTGATCTCCACATCCACCGGCATCACGAAATCGCCTTTTCGCTGCAGCCAGACGTAGGAGCGATACACGGTATCCTTGTCATCCTTTTTCGACGAGCTCTTCTTATCTTCGTACCAGTTCGCCGGGAAAGATTCGATCTTCAGCACCTTGTAATCCATTACCTGCGAACCGTAAATCGCCTGATCGAAATACCAGCGCAGATTCTTGCCGGAAACATCCTCAATCGTCTTCAGAAAGTCTTCCTTGGTGGGATGGGTGAAGCGATACTTCATGAAATAAACATGCATCGCCTTGGCCATGGTGTCTTCGCCGATGATGCCTTCGAGCGTCAGCAGCACGCTGGCCGTCTTCCCATAAGTTACGCCGGCGTAGGAGTTGTAGCTGTAATAGTCGTAGGCTTTTTGCGCGATGGGATCGACGTCGGCCACGCCAATGTAACCGAGCCGTTGCTCTTCGCGCTCGCCCACGGAAGCTCCCGCCAAATTCAAAATCGAAGTTTTCTTACCCAGAATCGAATCCAGCACTTTCACTTCCGTGTAGCTGTTAATACCCTCGTCCATCCAGGCATCTTCAAATTCATTCGTCGCCACCATGCCATACCAGTACTGGTGACCGAATTCGTGTTCCACCACGAGCTCGGGCAAGTGCAGTCCCTCCGGCATGAACCAGCTCGTGTCGCCAGTAATAAATGTGGGATATTCCATCCCGCCCGCCGCCGAATCCGGCTCGGGATCCACCAGCGTAATCGTCTTGTAAGGGTACGGCCCGTACCAGCTCTCGAAATGCTCCAGCGATTCTTTCAGAATTTTTTCGTGCCGCCCCACCTGGCTCCAGTGCGCCGGCTGCATCAGGATTCGCATCTGCACCGGCCCCATCTGCCCCTGAAAGACGCCGTCTTCTTTTACTTTGTAACGCGGGCTGGCGGTCCATGCGAAATCATGGATGTCATCGCCGTGATAGGTAACAGTTTTCGTCTTGTCAGAGTTGTTTACTTCTCCAACTTTCACGCCGCTCGCGCCGACCACCTCATACTGCGGCACTGTCAGCTTGACGTCGTACACTCCGAAGTCGGCGAAGAACTCCGTCATCGCGTGATACTGATGGCAATTCCAGGCTCCATGCCACCAAACGCCAACTTTCGGAAACCACTGTCCACCCAGCACAAAATCACGCTTCCAACCTGATCGCGCTTGCGTCTCGGGAAACTTAGTCTGAAAGGAAATCTTGAACTGCACGTATTCGCCAGCCGGGATCGGCTTTGCCAGCGGCAAGTCAACCACAGTCTTATCGTCCTTGTTGCTGTCGTCCGGTTGGATAAATTTCAAGCGCGATGTCAGATCGCCCTGCCCTACCACCTCAATGCTCTGGATGTCTTCCGATCCGTACTCCTTGGTCTCCCACTTCTCGTAACTGGTGTCCCGGTTGCCGGCGACTTTGGCCTCGCGCACAAAGGTCGAGTTCGGCTGAAATGCGTTTTGATATAGATGAAACGGGAAATGATCAAGCGCCTGTCCGGTCAGGTTGTGGTAAGTAAGCACCTCGCTCGCGTTTACAGTATGGCTCGCAGCATCGTACTTTGCGTCGATCTCATAATGGACCACGCGTTGCGACATAGGCTTGTCCGAATTGATGGCCAGGGTGGTGTCAGGAATCGTCAGCGAGCCGTTCGCAGGCGTGTTTCCGGCCGACGCCGATAGTGCAGTTCCCGCCCGCTGCGGCGCGGCCGCCTTCGCCGCGTGTTCCTTCACCAGCAGTGACAGCGCAATTACAGACACTACCGGAAACAACAAAATCACCCACCGGATCTTCATGAACAAACCCCTATTTTGGCCATGGGATGGAATCATACCGCAGGCAGCCGAACAGCGTCACCCGTTGAGAGCTACGCACGAGCCCATTCATTAGTTCCCCAAACCAGTTGTAAAGGTTGGGCTTTCGATCCCGCACCCGCGTCTGTTAACATTGCGGCCACATGCTCGGACAGACAATCTCCCATTACCGCATCGTGTCAAAGCTGGGCGGCGGCGGAATGGGTGTAGTCTACGAAGCTGAAGATGAGCGCCTCGGCCGCCGCGTGGCTCTCAAGTTTCTTCCCGAAGATCTGGCCCAGAATCCCCAGGCGCGCGAGCGCTTTCAGCGCGAAGCTCGCGCCGCATCCGCGCTGAACCATCCCAACATCTGCACCATTTACGACATCGGCGAGTACGAGAACCGGCTCTACATCGTCATGGAATGCCTGGAGGGCACCACGCTGAAGTACCGGATTGAGGGGAAACCAATTCCAGTCGAGCAGGTCGTAGACTTCGCCGCGCAGGTAGCCGACGCGCTCGATGTCGCGCATTCCGCTGGCATCGTCCATCGCGATTTAAAACCGGCAAATTTATTTCTGACCAAACGCGGCCAAGCGAAAATTCTCGACTTCGGACTAGCCAAAGTTTCCAGCGGACCGATGCCTCAATTCGAGCCTGCCGGCGGATCGTTGCCGACTATGGCCATTGACGCCAATCTCACCAGTCCCGGCAGCACCGTGGGCACCGTAGCCTACATGTCTCCAGAACAAGCCCGCGGAGAAGACCTGGACGCGCGCACCGATTTATTTTCATTCGGCGCCGTGATGTATGAAATGGCCACCGGACGCCAGCCATTCACGGGAAACACTTCCGCAATTATTTTCGATGCGATTCTGAACAAGCCACCGACCGCGCCCGTACGCTTCAATCCCGATCTTCCTGCACAGCTTGAAGCGGTGATCAATAAATGTCTCGAAAAAGATCGCACACTGCGCTATCAGACCGCTGCCGATCTACGCGCCGACCTGAACCGCCTGAAGCGGGACACGCAGTCCTCGAAAATCGCGGCAGTTTCCGGGTCGGTTGCAGCCGCGTCGCAGCAGCAATCGAAGTCGCGGAAATGGCCAATCATTGCCGGGGCGGTCGTCGCCTGCGCGATCATCGCAGTCCTGGCTGGTGGTTATTTCGCCGGATGGTTCACCAAGCAACAGCCTTATACCCAAGCCGAATTAAAACCGCAGCAGCTCACCGCCAACTCTTCCGAGGATCCAGTTGCAGTCACCTCCGTTTCGCCGGATGGAAAATATCTTCTCTACGCCGATCTCGAAGGATTACATCTCCGGCTTCTAGGCACCGGCGAAACGCAATCACTTCCCATTCCTGACGCTTTCTGCTTTCGTTGAGCACGCATCCAATGGTCCCAGGATGGGACCAAATTGCTGGTCAGCGGCCCGGTGGCTCAGGAGAAGCAAGGCACCTGGGTGATCTCCGTAATCGGTGCCACGCTGAAGAAGTTGCGCGACGACGCGCACGACGCTTCGCTCTCGCACGATGGAACAAAAATTGTCTTCCGCGACGCGGTCAAGCACGGCGTCTGGATAATGGATGCCGACGGCGGCAATGCCAAAGAATGGATGAAGCACGAAGCGGGCATGCATATTTTCTTTCCCACCTGGCTGGCTAACGACAAGCGAATCGCCTATGCCAGGCTTTGGAACGGGAATGGCGAAGCAAAAGTCGTGCTGGAAAGCCGCAATTCAGAAGGCAGCGATCCAGTCATTATGCTTTCCAATCCACGGCTGAGCGATGAGAGTTGGGGGCAAGACGGACGCCTTATTTATTCTCTGCGCGAGCCTCCGCCCAACCAGTACGATTCTAATCTTTGGCAGTTGCGCTTCGATCCCGCAACCGGCAAGGCCAAGGGAAATCCACGGCGCCTCACCGATTGGACCGGCTTCTTCTTCAACAATCCGGAATTAACCACGGATGGAAAGCGTCTGGTCTTCCTCAATCACAAAGCGCAAAGCGATGTGTATATAGCCGAATTAGAAAACGGCGGAAACGCGTTGAAAACTCCACAGCGGCTCACTCTCGACGATCGCGTCGATTGGCCCGGAGGCTGGTCGCTCGATAGCAAGACAATGTTTTTCTACTCCGATCTCGGCGGAAGTTTCGATATCTACAAACAAGGAGTGACCGATCGCAATCCCGAACCTATCGTGACCGGCTCGGAAGAAAAATGCGCGCCGCAGATTTCACCGGATGGCAAATGGCTGCTCTATTTGCAATGGCCGATGACGACGGAAAATGCGCAGGCCAACTCCGGAAAACTCATGCGCATTCCCATCGGAGGCGGTCCGGCAGAAACCGTGATGGACGTGAAAGGGGATTCCTTCGTTTCATATGGCGATGACCCCACCGACACAGCGGGAGGCTATCCGAGCTTTCGCTGCACCTCGCATGCGCCCGGAAGTTGCGTTCTCGCCGAAGCCGATGACACGCAGATTACGTTCTCCGCTTTCGATCCCGTGCAGGGACGAAAAGCGGAACTGGTCAAAGTTCCGGCAAATAAAGAATTAACCCGTTGGGATCTTTCGCCCGATGGCAGCCGCGTCGCGCTCTCTGTCTTCGACTATAAAGTTGCCGACGTTCAAATCGTTCCCTTGAATGGGAGTCCTGTTCAGAAATTCTCTGTGATGCCGTGGACTGAATTAGTTGCGGTGGCCTGGGCCGCGGACGGCAAGAGTTTGTTCCTCGCCAGTTACTCGTCCCGCGGAACTTCGATTGTGCACACCGAACTTACCGGCGCATCCAAGCTGCTGTTCAAATCCAGCTGGGATATCTTCGCGCTCACGGCTTCGCCCGACGGTCACTCGCTGGCCTTCGGCCCCGTCATCACCAGCGCCAACGCATGGACGATTCCTTCATTCCCCGCGAACTGAGCCTAGTTCGCTTGCACTGCAAGCCTTTTCGCGACGATACTAGAAGGTTCCCTGGAACAACTTTATAACCTCTATGAAAACCACACTCTCATTCGCCACGCCTGCTGAACTCGAAACCGAATCCCTGGTCGCCGTTGTACTCGATCACGCTGAAAAAGACGCTTCCACCAAAAGCCAGTCCGCGTCCGACAAGAAAGAAAAGCCGCAACTCAAACTCGCCACCGGCGATGGCGCGGCCCAATCTGCCGCCGCCGATTTGCTGGCCAGCGGCGAACTCACGGGCAAGCCATTCGAATCGAATTTGCTGCACAAGCCTGCCGGACTCAAAGCCAAGCGCCTTTTGCTGATCAGCGGCGGCGCGGCGAAAAAATTTACTGCCTACGAGCTTCGCCGAATCGCCGGCGCAGCCGTGCGTACTTTGAAATCGCGCGGACTCCGCAGCTTCGCATTCATCGCTCCACCGAACATTCCTGCCGAAGAAGCGGTGCGGGCGATCGTCGAAGGCGCGTTAGTCGGCAACTTCGATCCCGATTACTACCGGAGCGACCGCAAGGATCAGAAGATCGATACGCTCACGATTGTCGCTAGCGGAAACGCAGATCACGGCGCGCTGGAGAAAGCCGCTCACGAAGCACAGATCATCGGCGAATCGCAAAACTTCACGCGCGACCTGGTGAACGAGCCTTCCAACCGCATGACGCCAACCATCCTCGCCGATCGTGCCACGAAAATGAGCCAGGAGGTGGGATTGAAATGCGAAGTCTACGGCGCCGACAAAATTAAAGAGCTAAAAATGGGCGCGTTCTGGAGCGTAGCCCAGGGTTCCGACGAGCCTCCTGCGCTCATCGTGATGACCTATGAGCCCGCAGGCGCTCCCGCGAAACCGGTAGTCGGTCTGGTCGGCAAAGGCATCACGTTCGACAGCGGCGGTATTTCCATCAAACCCGCCGACGGCATGGAAAAGATGAAATACGACATGGCCGGTGGCGCAACGATGATCGGCGCTATGCGCGCCATCGCCATGCTGAAGCCGAAAGTGAAAGTAATCGGCATCGTCTGCGCTACAGAAAATATGCCCTCAGGCAAAGCGCAAAAACCGGGGGACGTGCAAATTGCCATGTCCGGCAAATCGATTGAGATCATCAACACAGATGCCGAAGGCCGGCTGGTTCTCGCCGACGGCCTTTACTACGCACGCCAACTGGGCTGCACTCATCTGGTGGATGCAGCAACTCTCACCGGTGCTGTGGTGGTCGCGTTGGGATACGCCAACGTCGGCGCCTTCGCCAATGACGACGCCATCTTTGAGCGCCTGCAAAAAGCAAACGTTGAAGCCGGAGAGAAAATGTGGCGGCTTCCGCTCGATGACGAATACAAAGAGCAGATTCGTTCCACCATCGCGGACATCATGAACACCGGTGGACGCTGGGGTGGCGCTATCAATGCGGCCATGTTCCTGAAGGAATTTGCTGAAGATACTCCCTGGATTCATCTCGACATCGCCGGCACTGCCTGGATGGAAGATCAGAAACCCTGGATCGCCAAAGGGCCTTCGGGTATCGCTTTGCGCAGCGTGGTGGAGTTCGTAAAGGGCTTTGCTAAATAGAAATCGAGCCGCGGATGCGCGGAACTAGCGGAAAAACAGGTAACCAGGATTCTCCCTCGTTCGTAAATCCGCGGCTCTACTTGTCTTTTATTCCCTCTCTCACAGCCTTTTCGCCGGGACTGGCATCTCATGCGGGTTCACCGGCTCGAATGCTTCTGTCTTGCCGACTCTAAGCAGGAGAAAACAATATGAGAGGTCTGGCCGTAGCAGGAGTAGTAGTGCTGATCCTGGGCATCATTTCATTCTTCATTCCGATGCCGCACTCCGAGCATCACGGGTTAAGCGTGGGCGATGCGCACGTTGGCGTCACCACCGAGCATGACGAAAAAGTTCCGCCTGCTCTCAGCGTTGTATTAGTAGTGGTCGGTGCCGGCCTCATTATTGCCGGAAGAAAAGCTTAAGCGCAGCGGACTACTTCTTCGTCGCCTGGGCAAAAGCGTTTTCCATGTTTGTGACCAGCGGAGCCTCGCCTTGCTGCAGACCGCTTCGTCCGGTCATGCGCCACAAATACTGGTTGCGCGGCCAGCCATGCGCGTCATAGACCGCGAGAATATCTTCCGACGGGCGGCTCGTGACCATCAGCACGATATCGGCTTGATTCGCCTGGTAGACCAGCGTGAACTTGCCCCACTTCTGCAGCGCGTCCTGAACCGTGGCGATGGCCTGCCGGTCGTCGGGAAAGAGGTTGGTGTTGAATTGGTCGCCGTCGTAGCTGGTCACGTAGACATAGCGCGAATTGACCAGCGTGCCCGGAAACGCCGGCACGCCTTGCGGAGTTGCCTTCGGCGCGGGAGCGGCCCAGGCAACACTGGACGCTAGAAAAATCACAGCGCAGAATGCAACGCGAAAATCAGAAAGATCCTTCATACTCGCAGGCTCCCCAGCCCTAGTCATTTGGATGCGTCGGCTGTTCGGGAGATGCACGTCAGGCTCAGGAATTCCGTGTAAAGTATTGTATCTATTGTAATTGTAAGCAAGTTGCTGGCAAGAGTACGGGAGGCCAACAGGCGATGCTCAGGCGGCCGGACCCAATCGAGCCCAACTAAGTTCCAAATCTCTCCGCGGCTCGCGCCCTGGCTTTAGCAGCCTCTTCTTCTCGGTTCTTCGGCGGCGCAGTCGTCTCCAGAGATCGAAGCAGACGAGCGGATACTCCTGCAATCTCTTCCACCGCCGCCAGAAAGTATTCTTCATTTGCCTTCGAGGGCTTGTTGAAGCCAGTAATCTTCCGCACAAATTGCAACGAAGCAGCCTGCACTTCCGCATCATTCACTGGCGGATCGAAGTTGAAAAGAGTTTTGATGTTTCTGCACATTTTCGCCTGACCTCCAGCGGCAAATTCCTTGGCCGAGTACTACCTTTAGTCTGCCACAACCCCAACGATGCCTGCTCAGCGCTTAGGCTCGGGTGCAGACTGATTCTTCCGCGCCTGATCCACCACACTTCGAATCGCTTCCACGACCACCTCAGGCCGGTCGAGTTGAATGTAGTGTGAACTATTTTTCGCAATCGTCCGCGTGCCCCGGGTTGAGAGATGAGCCAATTCGTCCTGCATTTGTTCCCACGCGTCGTTCATAGGCTTAACCAGATCGGCGGGGATATCGGATACCGGCGCGTTGGGATCGTGAGACAGCACAGCCAGTGGCAAATCGCCCAGCGAACCCGCTGTTGCGGCCTGGGCCGCGCTTTCGGGAAAAGTTTTCAGCTCCGTAAGACCCTCCCGGTAGCTGTGAAAATTGCAATCGGCGGCACGAACCTTCGCATCGCTGCCGCAGAAGCCCAGCAATCGCGGAATCCCGAACGGCATGGCCAACGTCATAAATTCCTGCTCGCGCACCCAGGTTTTGTCCATGTCGTTCAAGGCCTGCGGAAAACGCTTTTCCTGCTCCGGATGCGAAGAATCCACTAACACCATGCCCGCCACCTCGCTGCGATACAGACTGGCAAACAGGCGAACGTTGTATCCGCCCATCGAGTGTCCAACCAGGATGTAGGGAGGATCGACTCCGCCATTGTGCAAAAGCGTGTGCAACTCCTCCGCCATCACTTTGCTGGTGCGCGGACGCGGACTGTTATCGCTATATCCCAGCCCCGCGCGGTCATACGAACAGACCCGCGTAAATTTGGCAATCTGCGGCTGTACTTTCATCCACGAAACATAGCTATCGCCCAGGCCCGAATCCAGAACCACCACAGGCGTTCCCTCGCCCGTGCAATTAATGTGCAATTTAGAACCGCCGACATCAACACGCCGCCCGGGCATGGGATGAAAGCGGCGATCACGCGCTTCTGAAATATTTTCATATAAGAAACCTGCGGCCGCGAGCAGGATGAGAAGAATGAATAAGCTCCGGACGATGATGCGCATCCAGTGGCGCGCAGGCACAGGCGGATTCGCGGCGGTTGGCATTATGTTCTACATAACCGGCGGCACGGTAATACCCATCACCGCCAGGGTGCGAATCAGTTCGCGGCGCACCACGGCTACGGTCGTCAGCAGGAACTGTTTTCGCTTCTCATCTGGCTCGTTCAGTATGGGATGGCGATGGTAGAAAGTGTTAAAAAGTTGTGCCAGTTGAAAGGCATGCTTGGCGAGATAAGCCGGCTCAGTCGTTGCGATGCATTGATCCACAATGTAAGAGGTCTTGGACGCGGCGAGCCACAGCTCCCATATCTCCGTTCCCGACTCCCCGTTCAGAAACTCAGCATATTTTTCGGGCGACGTGCCGCCGCCAATCTCTTGCGAAAATACATCCGGATCGATCCCAGCCTTCTTGAAAATGCTCGCAGCGCGGACCACGGCGTATTGCGCATAGGGCCCAGTCTCGCCCTCGAAGCTGAGCGCTTCTTTGAAATCAAACGCGATCACCGATTGCTTGGTGAACTTCAACATGAAATAGCGCAGAGCGCCGATCGCGATTTGCGTGGCGATGGAGAGCCGCTCCGCATCACTCAGCTGAGGATGTCGCGAATCAACTTCATTCTTGGCGGACACGATAAGCTGGTCCAACAAGTCATCGGCTTTCACTCCGAAGCCCTTGCGGCCGCTCACCTCGATGTACGGCCGCGTCTTGTCTTCCTCGCTAAGCGTATAGCCCAGTTCGGCGGCGCAACGCGGCGTGAGCGCAACCATCTCGTAAGAAAAATGCGTGTAGTGGTCGGCTGCCTCGTTGTGGCCGAGCCCGCGCAGCGCTTCGATCACTGTGTTCTGCGCTTCCGACTGCCGGGCGTCGATCACGTTGTAAATCTCCGCAACGTCGCCGAAGTGGGGATGATCTTTTTCGCCCTCCATCGCGGATATCCAGCACTCATGCTGGTTGGGATAGCGGTAGAACTTGCGATATCCAAAGTCCCGCCCGAGTAATCCAAATTTCCACATGTGGTACGCGATGTCCTTGCCGACATAACCGACGGTGCCGTTGGAACGGACGATCACTTTCTGATCTTCCTCGGAAATGAGTTGGCTTACCCCTGTGTTCTCTGTGCCCCCTGTGGTTAAAGCCGTTCCCGCCCGCCGCATCACCCAGCAGCCTTTATTCTTCCCTGCAGTCTCGTAAGTGAGCACGCCTGCTTCTTTGAGTTTGGTAAACGCCGCATCCCAAAAATGCAGGTGCAGGATTTCGCTCTCGCGCGGCAGAAAGTCGTACTCGATGTCCAGACGATCCATCGTCTCAAGATGTCGACGCAACACAGCCGTCGAAATTAGTTCTGCGATCGCCGCCGTTTCGCTAGTTGGGTCTTCAATGGCATGCAGCGTGTCGCGCCGCGCCTGCAGATTTGCTTTGTCGAGCTCGTACCATTGCGAAACGCGGGCATACAAATCCCAACAGTAATAGTCAAAGCGCGGTTGTTGAATAAGTGTTTCGATTTCGAGCGCGCGACTTTTTCTCGATGTGCGTGAATCCCACGACGACGTCGGCAACCTGCACACCGGTATTGTCAATGTAGTTCTGAACGTCCACTTCCCTGCCCGCATAACGCAACAGCCGGACGAACGTGTCTCCCAGCACCGCATTTCGCAAGTGGCCGATATGCGCCGCCTTGTTGGGATTGATGCTGGTGTGCTCAACCAGAATCTTGCCCCGCGCCATGTCCGGCGACGGCTTGCGATCCGCGACCAGCGCGGCTGCCATCCATCCGCGATCGATTTTGACATTCAGATAACCTGGAGGCGCGACCTGCATCTCCGCTATGCCCTCAAGCGAAGCGATCCCCGCGCGGATCGCTTCGGCAATCTTTAGCGGAGCGCTGCGCAAGGGCTTGGCGAAGGGAAATATCGGAATGGCAAAATCGCCGAGTTCCACCTTGGGCGGCTGCTCGATCACTACACCAGGCAGAGTTGTGCCTGGGTAACCCTGTCCAAGAAACCGCGCCATACTCTGCGCCAAACGCTGTTCAAGATGACGATACAAGGCTTCCCTCTGCGCTGTTGGAGAACAGTGATTCTAGCAGAGCGCACGCCAGACGCAGGTTTGAAGTAGGCTTGATTGACGCAGGGTGCACGGTTCCCTATGATGAAAAATCGACAGTGTTTCTATGCGTATAGCTTACCTCGAGTGTTTTTCCGGCATCAGCGGCGACATGTTTATGGGCGCGCTGCTTGATGCTGGAGTTGCGCCCAGCGTCTTTCAAGATGCCGTGGCAGCTCTCAAGATCGGGGCCCGGCTTGAGATTTCCCGTGTTGTGCGCGCCGGAATTTCGGCCACCAAGGCGGATGTGTGGGTGAACGGAGAAAAAGATTCACCTCGGGAACAATATTGGGAGCAGCAGCATTCGCAACCTCAACACTCCAACGACCAACTGCGCGCACATGAACATGGTGAGCACTCCCACTCTCAAGACGATCAGCACTCGCATCACGATCCGTCTCACCCGCATCCTCATGCTCATGAACACTCGCATGCGCATGGTCGCGGCCTGACTGAGATCCGTCAGATCATTTTCGCCGCCTCGCTTTCGAACGGGACAAAGAAAACTGCCGTCCAGATTTTTGAAGCGCTGGGACGAGCCGAGGCCAGGATTCACAACACATCCATCGAGAACGTGCACTTCCACGAAGTCGGGGCGGTCGACGCAATGGTAGATATCGTCTGCGCCGCTGTCGGTGCCGAGGCGCTGGGAGTGGATGAGATTATTTGTTCGCCACTCAACGTTGGCGGCGGTACCGTGAATTGCGCGCACGGAACGATTCCGGTACCGGCTCCGGCAACGGTCGAGTTACTCGCAAATGCGCCAGTATATTCTTCCGGCCCGATGATGGAGTTGGTCACGCCGACGGGCGCGGCGATCGTGAAGACGCTGGCTTCGCGCTTTGCCACGTTTCCAGAGATGAAGATTGAGAAGTCAGGCTACGGCGCGGGGACCCGGGATTTTCCCGCGCATCCGAATGTGCTGCGCATAACGGTTGGAGAAGCTACTTCTCACTCCCTGGCTGCAAACACCGCCACCGATACTGTCACCGTGCTCGAGGCGAATCTCGATGATCTCAATCCACAGGTATTCGGCTACGTGATGGACCGGCTGTTCGAAGCGGGCGCGCTGGATGCGTTCGCCATGCCAGTACAGATGAAGAAGAATCGTCCCGGCACGTTGTTGACGGTATTATGCAAGCCCGAACATGCTGGCGAACTGACGCGGCTAATCTTCACCGAGACGACCACGCTCGGCATCCGTCGGCGCGAAGAAACGCGTCAAACGCTGGCCCGGCGTTGGGAAAGCGTTGCCACGCCCTGGGGCGAGGTACGCGTAAAGATTGCCAGCATGAATGGCACCGTCACAAATTATTCCCCCGAGTATGAAGATTGCCGGCGGATCGCAATCGAGAATCAAGTGCCGCTGAAAACCGTGATGCAGGAAGCCGCACAGGCTTATCTTCGTTCTGACAAAAACTCTTAAACACAGGGGACACAGAGGTGCACTGAGTAATGCGCTTCGCCTTTTTGGATTTGACCAACCATTCGAACCAACTATGAGCAAGAAGTTCTACATCACGACGCCGATTTATTACGTGAACGCGCGACCGCACATCGGGCACGCCTACACGACCATCGCCTGCGACACCATCGCTCGGCGGCGCCGCCTGCTGGGCGACGAGACGTTTTTTCTGACTGGCACCGATGAGCACGGGCAGAAGATTGAACGCGCCGCGCAAGCCGCCGGAAAAACGCCGCAACAGTATGCTGATGAAATATCCGCGGAGTTTCGTCGCTTGTGGAAACGGATGGGGATCTCGAACGATGACTTTATTCGCACTACGGAAGACCGCCATAAGAAGCGCGTCCAGGAATTATTCCGCAAGATTCGCGACAACGGCTACATCTACAAAGGAACCTACACCGGGCAGTATTGCGTGTCAGATGAACTCTACGTGGATGGCGCGCAACCCGGCGATCCCTGCCCAACCTGCGGCCGTATCACCGAGACGGTGCATGAGGAAAATTATTTCTTCAAGCTCTCCGCTTTCCAGGATAAGTTGCTGGCGCTCTATGCGAACCCGGAGTTCATTCGTCCCGAAGCGCGCCGCAACGAAGTGATTTCATTTGTGAAGTCGGGACTGCGCGATCTATCGATCAGCCGTTCCACTTTTACCTGGGGTATTCCCGTTCCCGACGACCCTAAACATGTGATCTACGTATGGCTCGACGCGCTGGCGAATTACATCACCGCAATCGGCTACGGATCGTCGCACGCCGGAGCTCAGGAAGCTTTCAAGAAATTCTGGCCCGCCGATGTGCAGATGATCGGCAAAGAAATTGTGCGGTTCCACTGTGTTTACTGGCCGGCCTTTCTGATGGCTGCTGGGTTGCCCATGCCGAAAACCATCGTCGCCCACGGCTGGCTTCTGTTTGAAGAGAACAAGATGTCGAAGTCGCGCGGCAACATTGTGCGCACGGAAACGATTCTCGACGTCCTCGGTGCCGATGCACTGAGATATTTTCTGCTGCGCGAAGTCGTCTTTGGACAGGATGGTTCGTTTTCCTTCGACGCGCTAGTACAGCGCTACAACTCCGATCTCGCGAATGGGCTGGGCAATCTGGCAAGCCGCACCCTCACCATGATCAATCGCTATTTCAAGGGTGAAGTGCCGTATCCATCGCATGGGGCGTCGAAAACCGCAGCGGACGATGCTATCGCGGAGACGGCGAGAAAAACCATCCGCGAATTCGGAGTGCTGTTCGATCAGTTCCAATTCTCACGGGCTCTGGAAGCAGTGTGGGTGCTCATCGCAGCGGTCGATCGTTACATTGTTGAGAACGAACCTTGGGCTCTCGGTGAAAAACAGGACGAAGACAGCCGCTCGCGTTTGGCGACTGTGCTTTACACCGCCGCCGAAGCTCTGCGTATCGCAACTGCACTGGCCCATCCTGTAATGCCGGATGCAACAACGAAGATCTGGACGCAGATGGGATTGGGAGACATCCAGAAGCTCGCCCTCGACAAATTAACCTGGGGACAGCTTCCCCTGGCAACCAAGCTGGGCGAGGTGCAGCCCGTGTTTCCGCGCGCCGACAAGAGCGCCATTGAAAGGATGCAGAAGATGGAAGAGGAGCAGAGGAGTACGCCTGCCGCGGAGCCCGCGCCTGCAACTACGGCGACGCCTGCGCAAACGAATGCTGCGGTGAGTCCGCCAGCAGCGCCCGCGGCAAACGACAAAATTTCAATCGACGATTTCGCCAAGGTCGATCTACGTGTGGGTTTGGTGAAGGTCGCAGAGCGCGTACCGAAAGCTGACAAGCTTCTGCGCTTGGAAATTGATATTGGAACCGAAGTGCGGCAGGTACTGGCTGGGATCGCCGAAGCCTACGCGCCGGAAACATTGGTTGGGCGCAAAGTTGTGATCGTGGCGAACCTTGCTCCGCGCAAACTCCGCGGTATGGAATCGAACGGCATGATCGTGGCCGCTTCGCTCGAAGGCGGAAAGCCTGTATTGGCGGGCTTTCTGGAGGATGTGCCGGTCGGAGCGCGGCTGAAGTAAGAGAGGGTCCGAGTCAAAATCAAGCCGAGCTTTGCTCGGCACGGACAGCCGAGGGCGGCTGTCCCCACATTAACTAAATTCATGTTTGTTGATTCGCACGCACATCTCGATGGTGACCGCTTCGACTCCGATCGCGAGCAGGTGATTGCTCGGGCGCGTGAAGCCGGAGTGCAGACCATCGTCGCGATCGGCAATGGTGACGGACCTCAAGACGTGGACTGTGGAATTCGGCTAGCCGAGAAATACGATTTTATTTACGCCACACTTGGCGTTCATCCGCATGAGGCCCGAGCTTGCGGATGAAGCTGCATATCAAAACATGGAGCGCCTCGCGAAACACCCTAAGGTGATTGCCTGGGGCGAGATTGGTTTGGATTATTTCTACGATTACTCACCGCGCGATGTGCAAAAGACAGTTTTCATCAGACAGATGGAATTGGCGGTGGCGGCGAAGCTGCCCATCGTGATCCATTGCCGTCCCTCGGGCGCAAGCGACAACGCCTGGGATGATTGCCTCGCACTCATTGAAGATCACTGGGCCACGAACGGACTAGGAGGGATCCTTCACTGCTTCACCGGAAACTGGGCCGAAGCGAAAAGTGCGCTCGATATGGGCTTTATGATTTCATTCGCCGGCAATCTCACTTTCCCCAAAGCGCAGCAGATTCGTGATGCCGCTCTGCAAGTCCCCACGGATCGAATGCTCATCGAAACGGATTCCCCCTATCTTGCGCCCGTGCCCAATCGCGGCAAGCGCAATGAGCCCGCGTTCGTGAAGCATACCGCGCAGAAACTCGCCGAGTTGCGCAGCTCGACCACAGAAGAAATCGGCCGGCAGACCAGCAGCAATTTCTACAAGTTTTTCAAATTGGTTGAAACCACTGAAAAGAAAATTTCCGACGGTTAAGCCTCTACAAAACCGATTCTTCCTGATAACCTCAAGAGTTAGATTCCTTTATTTCAGAAAGAATTGAAATCCGATGCCCGACAACTCCTTTGACATCGTGAGCAAAATCGACCTGCAGGAAGTATCCAACGCCATCCAGCAGGCGTTAAAAGAGATTCATACTCGATTCGACTTGAAGGATTCAAAATCGAATATCGAACTGGAGAAGGATGCGATTGTTCTGCATTCCGCCGATGAATACAAATTGAAGGCAGTCAACGATATTCTGCAGCAAAAACTGGTCAAGCGCGGAGTCTCGCTAAAGGGATTGACGTACGGCCCGGTAGAGTCTGCTGCCGGGGGAACGTCGAAGCGCAAAGTAACGATGCAGCAGGGGATCGCAATCGAAAAAGCACGCGAGATCGTAAAGCTGGTAAAGGACTCCAAGAAAAAAGCGCAGGCTTCAATCCAGGCAGACCTGGTGCGCATCAGTAGTAAAGACCGCGACACGCTGCAGGAAGTAATCGCCATGTTGCGGCAGCACGATTTTGGAATCGATTTACAGTTTACAAATTATCGTACGAATTAACACGATCAGGTTCTGCATTGAGCGCGCCTCCTATCATCGACGGAAAAGAAGTATTCGATCTGCTGCACGAAGATCTTGCGGCTCTCGAGGGTGAATTCGGCCAGGACACTGTCTCCGGGGTGCGGGCCATCACGGAAATCGGCGAGTATCTGCGAAACGGCGGTGGTAAACGAATTCGTCCCGCGCTTCTTTTTTTGTCGTCCAAACTGTTCGATTACCGGGGGCGCGGCGCGGTACGGTTGGGCGCAGTGGTTGAAATCATTCACACCGCCACGCTGGTGCATGATGACATTATTGACGAGGCGAAGACGCGGCGCGGCCGTCCCGCAGCCAACACACAGTGGGGCAACTCCAAATGTGTGCTGGCTGGTGACTGGCTTTACATGCAGGCCTTCAAGGTGGCCGTGCAGGAACGCAACTTCCGCATTCTTGACACGCTGATCGAATTGACCCAGCAGATGGTCGAAGGCGAACTTCTGCAGATGGAAAAGCTCGGACAGTTGATCACGCTGGATGAGCATTTCGATCTCATCTACCGCAAGACGGCCTGCCTTTTTTCGGTTTGCATGCGGCTGGGAGCGATTCTAGGGGGCGCGACGGCGGCTCAGGAGGAGGCTCTCGGCCAGTACGGGCATGACCTGGGCATGGCTTTTCAGATCGTCGACGATGTCCTCGATCTCACCGCTTCGGAAGATGTGCTGGGTAAGCCGGTGGCCAGCGATTTGCGCGAAGGCAAAGTTACGATGGCGGTCATCCATGCCCTCGAGCGATGCACGCCGGAAGAGCGGTCCAAGATCGAAACCATTCTTCAGGACCGCGCCTTCAACGGCGTGACCCACGCACAGGTTATGGATATTCTACGGCGCTATGGATCACTGAATGCCGCGACTGCGCGCGCCGCACGGTATGCGGAGTCGGCTCAAAACGCACTCTGCGCTTTTCCTGATTCCGAGATCAAGCGCGCTCTGCTATGGGCGCCTGATTTCGTGGTGGCTCGAGAGAAGTAAAGTCAAAAAGCTGGGATCGCAGAGCGCGCTGAGAACTGCCGCGGGGTTCACAGAGAAAACCTAAAAATCTTCCACAGGTAATTGTCTTTCTTTCGTGACATCTATCACACCCGCGCTTGCTGCGACGGACTACGTTAGTTCTGTGACTTACAACAGTCTGCCAACTTCGTTTCCGCATCGCTCCGCTCCTGCGCCAGGTATTAACCAAATTTCCGGCAAGATCATTGGAGCTTGCATCAAGGTACACAGGAGGCTAGGACCGGGCTTGCTCGAGTCTGCATATGAAGCCTGTGTTGCCTATGAGCTCCGCGAGCTCGGGCTTCAACTCGAAAGACAAAAGGCTGTGCCGCTGATATACGAGAATGTAAAACTCGATTGCGGATTTCGTGCCGACATGCTGGTCGAGGGCACGGTAGTTGTGGAGTTCAAAAGTAAAGAAGCCGTGCATCCAGTCGACTACGCACAACTGCTGTCTCACTTGCGCCTGCTCAAAATCCCTCTAGGACTTCTCATCAACTTTCATGTCACGATCCTGAAGAACGGGATCACAAGAATGGTCAACGATTACCGCGAAGAACCGGACGGTAAAGTGGGATAGTTGTCTTAGCGACCTCTGCGGCATTTCTCCGCGT
Organism: uncultured Acidobacteriaceae bacterium; assembly: GCA_963726155.1. GTDB lineage: Bacteria > Acidobacteriota > Terriglobia > Terriglobales > Acidobacteriaceae > Sulfotelmatobacter. Next base: position 121,288 of record CAVSBF010000005.1, on the reverse strand, counting down.
TCTCTGCGATTAAGCTTTTCTCCCAAGGTCCCGGCGAGACATCGTCAGGGCTTGCAGACAACTTCGGCAGCCAAATCTGATAAATTGTTGCCCGGTGCAGGTTCACCAGGAAAACTAAGTTTCCTGCGATTGGCGGCAACCTCTTCAGCCATTATGGCGACCAACACTCACCATAGTTATCTGAGGATGCACCAATCCATTCGTGGCTTGACCGCGTTCCATATACAGCAGTACGAATCTGGCCAGGTTCTTCAAAACAAGACGAGGAGATCTCCCATGAAAAAGTTGATGGTTTGTCTGCTGGCAATCACCTTTGCGATGAGCTTGACCGCCTTCGCGCAACAGGATAACAACAACATGTCGCAAACCCAGACCGATCAGATGGCGCCGAAGGCTCCGCTGATGACGCTGAAAGGTACCGTCAAAATGGAAGGCGACAAAACTGTATTCGTTAACGACAAAGACGGCAAAACCTGGGACGTGATGAATCCAGAAGAATTGAAGGGCCACGAAGGACATCACGTGCAGCTCAGCGCGCACGTCTATGCCGACAAGAATTCGATCCACGTCATGAGTGTGAAGATGCTCAAGGGCGGATCGATGAACAACGACTCGATGAGTAAATAGTTCGGGTACAAAAGAAAGACGAAGAGCCAGCCGAATCTCCATGATTTCGGCTGGCTTTTCGTTACGATCTAGACTTACCGCTGGCAGACCGCTGCTTGGACGAGCAGTTCTTTCAAAACCTGAGTTTTCTCCGAATGAATCCGCCCACGCAGACCAGTCCCGTCCCCATCAACGCAAGGCTTCCAGGCTCTGGCACCGGACTGTACGATCCACCGGGAAGGCCCGTTAATATTCCGTTTCCCAGGTTGCCGTTGATTTCCACCAGACCGTTCTGGTTATAGCTTACAAAGTTAGTATTCACGTGCTCGGTAAATGTCCCGGTAAAATCCGCGTACGTCCATTGTCCCTTTTGGTTGCTCTCTTCCCACCCGCTGAACATCGCGGTCAGAACATCGGTTTTCGGATTGAACGTTGAGTTAAACAAGTCGCCATAAAGGTAAATTGAATTTCCGCCCTTGATCACCTGATCCATCAGGACGCCGCTGGCAAAGTTGCTCATGCTGGAGCTGCCACCACAACAATTCCAAACCTCAAACTCCATATTGTTATAGCCGGTAGGCGTGCTCTGGTAGTTGTACCCATAAATATACGACTCAACGCCTGGCTCCGCGACGGTCTGGGCGTAGCTGCCCGTACCGTTGAACCCAATTGAATTGGCAAGCGCGGGCATCGCCGACAGAACGACGCTCAGGATAATCAGAAGACGACTCATTGTTTCTCCCCGGGAGGTTGGGGCTTTTCGCTGAACAGCCCCACAACTTCACAAAAGTCACCACACCAGCGTCATTACATACCTCCCGCTCGATTCCGGGTATGGCTCCGACGGGTAGTTATTGAAGTAACCCGCCTATCAAAGTCCGCAATATTCTTTATACTGAACCGTTCCCTAATTTTTCTTATCCAATCGTCTCTATGGATTTGTATTTGCTCATGGCCCGACACGGGTACGCCCTGACCTTCTGGCTTTTATTGGCAGAGGCGATCGGGCTTCCTTTCCCGGCTGCCCTCGCGCTGGTAGCCGCCGGAGCCGCAGTAGGGGCACACGCGCTGTGGGGGCCGTATGTCCTCGCCGCGGCGCTCACCGCGTTACTGCTTGGGGATACCGCGCAATTCTGGCTAGGACGGTACATGGGGTGGGCGCTGTTGGGATTCTTGTGTCGCGTCTCGATCAATCCGGAAACCTGCATCCTGCGATCCGCTGAATCGTTCTATAAGCGCGGCAAGATTACCCTGGTGATTGCAAAATTTATCCCCGGTGTAAATACGATGGCGGCGCCGCTGGCGGGAAGCATGAAGATGCGCTTCCCACAGTTTCTGCGACTGGATTTCGCCGGCGCCCTGGTTTACTCGTTGACGTACCTGCTGGTGGGATATGTTTCGCGCGATTTTCTAGCTGCACTCTTGCGCGGCTTTCACGCCGCCGGGCGCGCCCTGGAAGCGGTGATCGTCGCCGCACTCGCCGTTTACGCAATTTACCGCATCGTGCAATATCGCAAGAACAAGACTTACAGCGTAGTGCCACGGATACAAGTGGAAGAGTTGGCCCGACGGCTGGCCTCGCAAAATGCAGACCGGGTGCAGATCGTCGACGTCCGCAGCCATGGCTACTACGATTCCGGGTCGTCCCGGATTAAGAACTCCATCCGCATCGAGCCCAACAATCTGGAAGAAGAAATCAAGAATCTTCCCAGGGATAAAGACATTTATCTGTACTGCACTTGAGCGCGCGAAGCGACCAGCGCCCGGGTGGCGCACCTGCTGCGGGAAAAAGGCTTCAACACGTTCGTGATCGTCGGCGGATTAACCGCCTGGCGCAAAGCGGGAGAACCCATCGAATCGGTTCCCGCGAACGACCTTGTGAAATTGCCGACTTTCAATTAATTCCCTGCGATCCATTCGAAGGCGCCCGGCGCCCGTTCAAGCTGCGATTAATAGGGAACGGCCAAGATGGAAGGCAGGCCTTCCCCACTTCTCCAGTCTTGGCCCACTAATGCCACAATTAGGATCTTTGCCGGTCTTCTATTTCGCCGCCATCACCGACTTAACTTCAATCGTGTCTCCATTGGCTGTGCCCTTCACCGTGGCCTGTTCCCAAGCCAGCTTGTTGAGTTCGTCCTTCTCGGCTTGGGTCGGCGTGTCAAGGGTGTAAACTTTGTCGCCGACAACCAACGCATATTTGGCGCCTTTTTTCACGCACGCCCGAACACAGGTAGCTGGGTCAACGCCTTCCTCGTGCTTTGCGCCGCACATGGCGTCGCTCACCTTACCGGTAAACGTCTGCGTTCCCGCAGCCATCGCAGGCAGAACAGCCAATCCTGCGCAAACCACTATTGCCGCTATCCAAACTTGCAACTCCTGCAAACGAGACATAAAACCTCCTTATCTCTAAAGTATTCTCCACTGCGCTATTTGGATGCAACTGCCGGAGAAATCTATACTGCCTTTTATGGCCTTAAACCAGGAAATTGAGATCAAGTTTCGCGTTGCCGATCTGCAGGTACTCGCCCGCAAGCTGCGCAGGGCGGGCCTTCGAATCGTGACGCGACGCACGCACGAGATGAACACGCTCTATGACCTGCCCGGAGAGGTTCTGCGCGGACGCCAACAGTTGCTGCGTCTGCGTAAATATGGGGCGGAATGGAAACTAACGCATAAAGCAAAGAAGAAAACCGGACGCCACAGTACCCGCGAGGAGCTGCAGACGAATGTCGAAGATGGCAAGAAGATGGATCTGATTCTGCGCGCGCTGGGATACACACCCTCTTTTCGCTACGAAAAATTTCGCGCCGAGTGGACCGATGGAAAAGGTCAGGTTGTGGTGGATGAAACGCCCATTGGAAACTTCTGCGAGATCGAAGGGCCGCCGCGCTGGATCGATGCCACGGCGAAAAAGCTCGGAGTAACGCCGGCAGCTTACATCACGAAGAACTACGCCGGATTGTTTTCGGAGTGGAAGGCTCGGACGAAAAGCCAAGCTAAAGAAATGACATTTAAGGGAGTGAAGCAGAAAAATTCTGGCTCTAACTCCGAATAGGCTTTTACTTTCCTCGGACGATTCCCTACGCCCCGTGGCACTTCTTATATTTCTTTCCCGAGCCGCACGGACAAGGATCGTTACGCCCCACCTTCTCCTGACCGCGAACCACTTGCTGCACCGGCTGCACGTCGCCGGCCCCAGCCATCCGCGCCTGTTCAAGTTCGCGGCGCTTGCGGCGCATAAACGCTTCTTCCAAATCGTCGGCGGAAGTCGCAACCAGCCGCGGCGGATGATGCCCATTACCACCATTCCCGGCCGCAAGTCCCGCCTCTAGGCCGCGCGCAGCGGATTCCTCCGGGCCCGCATCCGGCGGACGCTCAATAATCTGCATGAGGTACAGATACCGCGCCGTGTCTTCCTGGAAGCGCTGCAGCATCGCCTCGAACATGTCGAACGATTCTTTCTTATATTCAACTAGCGGATCATGCTGGCCATAGCCGCGCAGCCCAATTCCCTCCTTCAGATGATCCATGCTGAGGAGGTGATCCTTCCACTGCGAGTCGAGCACGCTCAGCATAATCATGCGCTCGTGATGGCGCATCGCTTCCGGCCCGATCAGCTTTTCCTTCGCGTCGTAACGTTCTTTCAGCTTCTCAAAAATTGCATCGCCAAGTTCCTGGCGGTTCAGCTCTTCCGGCTTCACGCCCTCGGCAATGAAATCCACGCCGAAGCGAGTAAAAACCGCATCTTTTAATCCTTTGATATTCCAGTCGTCGACGTGCCCTTTCGGAGGACAATACTCGTCCATCAAATCGCCAAGGATCGCGGAAACATAATCTTCCAGGATCAGATCTTTCTGATCCATCCCTTCCAGCAAACGGCGGCGCAAACCATACACAGCTTCGCGCTGCTTGTTCATCACGTCGTCGTATTCGAGAAGATGTTTGCGCGATTCGAAGTGTTGACCTTCCACCGCCTTCTGCGCTGTCTCAATCCGTCGGCTGATCAACTTCGACTCAATCGGGACGCCTTCTTCCATGCCCAGCCGTTCCAGCAGTTTCGAAACCCATTCCTTGGCAAAGATGCGCATCAGATCGTCTTCAAGCGCAAGATAGAAGCGCGACGATCCCGGATCGCCCTGCCGGCCGGCGCGTCCACGAAGCTGATTATCAATGCGCCGCGATTCGTGCCGCTCCGTGCCAAGAATGTGCAACCCTCCAACGGCGATCACGTCATCGTGTTCCTTGTCAGTCTGCGCCTTGTAGCGATTGAAAGCGTCCGTCCACTTGTCGGTGGGAACGGTATATTCGTTGCCGTTGTAATAAAAGATCGAAGTGATTCCATCTTCTTGCGGTCCTTCGATCTTGCCCTGTGCCACGCGCAGTTGCTGCGCGATTCCCTTCTTCACCAACTCCTGCTTGGCCATGAATTCCGGATTACCACCGAGCAAAATATCGGTGCCGCGGCCAGCCATGTTCGTGGCAATCGTGATCGCGCCTTTCCTGCCGGCCTGCGCGACAATCTCAGCCTCGCGTTCATGGAATTTCGCGTTCAATACGACGTGACTCTTGATGCCCTTCTTCTTCAATAACTGGTCGATCCGCTCGGATTTCTCCACCGAAGTGGTGCCCACCAGCACCGGCTGACCTTTCTCCGCCAGCTTTTGAATCTCATCGGCAACCGCAAAATATTTTTCTTTCTCCGTGCGGAAAACCACGTCGGGATTTTCCAGCCGCTGCATCTGCTTATTGGTCGGAATAACGATCACATCAAGCTTATAAATATTGTCGAATTCCGTCGCTTCCGTTTCCGCCGTACCGGTCATGCCCGAAAGCTTCTTGAACATGCGGAAATAATTCTGGAACGTAATCGTCGCCAGGGTCTGATTCTCACGCTCAATCTTCACGCCTTCCTTGGCTTCGATCGCCTGGTGCAGACCATCCGACCAGCGCCGCCCCGGCATCATGCGTCCCGTAAATTCATCGACTATGATGACCTCGCCATCTTTCACCACGTACTCAACGTCGCGACGGTAGAGTGCATGCGCTTTGACTGCGGTCTCGACGTGGTGCTTCAGCGGCCAGTTTTCCGGGTCGGCAATATTTCCGATCCCAAGTAGCTGCTCCACTTTCAGCCAGCCATCGTCCGTGACTGTAATGTTGCGATGTTTTTCATCCACCACGAAATCGCCGGTAAGCTCCGCGGCTTCGCCGGGAGGGCCTTCAATTTCCTCGCCCTTTTCCAGCTTCGGAATAATCCGGTTCACCTTGTAATACTTGTCGGTCGATTCTTCACTCGCGCCGGAAATAATCAGTGGCGTGCGGGCTTCATCAATCAGGATGGAATCCACTTCATCGACAATCGCAAAGTTGTGGTCGCGCTGCACACAATCTTTCAAATCGAATTTCATGTTGTCGCGCAGGTAGTCGAAACCAAACTCGTTGTTGGTCCCGTAGGTGACGTCAGCCGCATAGGCGGCGCGCCGTTGCTCATCATCCAGGTCATGAACGATCACGCCCACCGTCAGCCCAAGAAACCGGTAAAGCCTACCCATCCATTCGGAGTCGCGCTTGGCCAGATAATCGTTGACCGTGACCACATGAACGCCGCGCCCGCTAAGCGCGTTGAGATAAACCGGGAGCGTGGCAACCAGCGTTTTGCCTTCGCCCGTCTTCATCTCCGAGATCATTCCCCTGTGCTGCACCATTCCGCCGATCAACTGCACGTCGAAATGTCGCATGTTCAATACACGCCGTCCAGCCTCACGCACGACCGCGAAAGCTTCCACCAGGATTTCGTCCAAGACTTCCTGCAGCGCGTCGTATTGCTCTTTCTCCAGCCGCTTAGCCTGATCGATGTCGACGTCCACTTCCGCTTCGGAGTTCAAGTCCGCCGTACGACTATTTTCGAAACGGCTCATTCCTTCGCGAATGCGCTGCCGGAACTCGTCCGTCTTCGCGCGAAGCTGCTCATCGCTCAGCTTCCGCATCTCGGGTTCGAGCGCATTGACAGCCTTGACCCGGGGCATCATACTCTTGACGACCCGCTCGTTCTTGGTCCCAAAAACCTTGCCAATAAAAGTGTTTATCAAACTGTGAAATCCTTCAGAGGGCGGGGACTGCCCTAGCGTATCCCATTTAGCCTAGCATATTTAGATGCAAAGTAAGGTGATTAGGAACCTGACCCGCAATGCCTCAGTCGCATGAGCAGAAATCCGATCCAGCAAGCCGCCGCTTTCCCGGAAATCCCCCTCATCCAGAACTGTAGTAGCTGGTTTTCGTGTATATTCCCCACGACCCATGCCCACTTTTTACGACCGCTTTGTCGAGTGCGAGGAGCGCTGGCCGGATAACGTTGCGCTTGAACTGCAACGCAATGATCAAATCGAAAGCTGTACCTACGCCGAGCTTCGCCGGATGGCGGAATCGGTTGGACGCTGGATCCATGAAAACGAATTCCCACGAGGATCGCGCTTGGCGATCGTGGCTGACAACCATCCGCGCTGGGTTGCAGCGTATCTAGGAATCATTGCCTCGGGATGCACGGTCGTGCCCCTCGACACCGCACTGCACGCCGACCAACTAACCACGTTGTTAAAGGATAGTGGAACGTCAGTCCTCTTCTGCGACGCAAAACATGCCGCATCCGCTCGCGACGCAGTTTCAGACCTTCACGTTCGTCTCGTACTCATGGACCCGGAGCGTCTGTCTGATCGCACCACGAAAGACTCGTGGTTGACGGACTTGCCGACGATCTTCGAGAGTGGTCGAGGGAACTTTCAGCCTGCGCCCTCTGCTCCGGATGACATTGCTTCCCTGCTCTACACCTCCGGAACCACCGCCGATCCCAAGGGGGTAATGCTCACTCATGCGAATTTTCTGGGCGAAGTGGAAGCCGTATTCAACTGGGTCGATCTCGGCCCATCCGACGCGCTGTTGGGCGTTCTGCCCATGTTCCACGTTCTCGCGCAGATGGCCAATTTGCTCCTTCCATTGGTGAAAGGCTCTCGCGTCGTCTATCTCGAGACCTTGAACACGACTGAACTGCTGCGTGCGCTGCGCGATCGCAATATCACCGCCTTCGCCGTCGTTCCGCAGTTTTTTTACTTGATTCATCAGCGCATCTTTGAAGAAATCCGCAAGCGTGGCCTATTAACGCAAAGGGTCTTTGCGATTCTGCTGGCGCTCAATCGCAACCTGCGAAAAATTGGCATCAATGCCGGGAAACTTTTCTTTGGCAAGATCCACGAAACGCTTGGGCAGAAGATGCGTTATCTCGTCACCGGAGGATCACGCTTCGATCCCAAGATCGCAACCGATTTTCACGACCTTGGCATCGACGTGCTACAGGCTTACGGCCTCACCGAAACCACGGCTGCCGTCTTTGCCAATTCGCCCGGTGACAATGTAATCGGCTCGGTCGGCAAAGCGCTGAAGGGAGTGGAGGCCAAGATCGTGGATCGGCGACCGCCAGAAGACGGCAGTCCCTCTGCGGGCGAGGTCGTCCTGCGCGGCGCGGTCGTGATGAAGGGTTATTGGAACCGTCCCGATGCAACCGCTGCAGTATTGCGCGAGGGCTGGCTCTACACCGGCGATCTCGGCTACTTCGACTCCGACGGGAATTTATTTCTCACCGGCCGCAAGAAAGAAGTCATTGTTCTCAGCAACGGAAAGAATGTTTATCCCGAAGAGGTTGAGACGCAGTATCTGAAGTCGCCTTACATCAAGGAACTCGCGGTAATAGGACTGGAGGCAAAGCCCGGGGAGGTGGGCGATCGTCTGCACGCCGTGATCGTGCCTGACTTCGATGTGCTGCGCCAGAAAAAGATTGTGAACGCCAAAGAAGTGATCCGCTACGACATTGAGAGCCTCTCCCAGCAGATTCCCTCCACCAAACGCATCGGCAGTTACGAGATCTGGCAAGAGGATCTGCCTCGCACCACTACGCGCAAGATCAAACGTTTCGAAGTAGAAAAGCGCGTAAAAGAAAACGAAACGAGCAAGCTTTCAGAGGATTCCGAACTACCGGCCGAACGTCCGCTCACCGAACAAGAAACCGCGTGGCTGGACCAGCCCATCGTTCAGGACGCGTTGCGCATCATTCACCAAGCCGCTCGCACGCCGCCGACAAAATTGCGCCCCGCTCATAATCTGGAACTTGACCTCGGATTTGATTCCATGCAGCGCGTCGAGTTGCTTAGCCAAATCGAAGAACAATTGGGTGGCGATGTCGACGAATCGCAACTCGGCGGAATTTACACGGTGCGTGATCTGGTGGATGCCGTGCTGCAGAGCGCAGCCACTGGCGCCCGCGTGCCTGCGCTACACAAACCCTTTGCCGGATGGAAAGCGATTCTGGCTGAGGAGCCCGATCCAGAGGAAGTTCGCGCGTTAGCCGTGCCACAACCGGCCAGCGCAACATTCTGGTACATGGTTTCGCGACTTATCCAAGTGATTGCGCTCGACCGGTTCAGCCTGCAAGTGAGCGGAATCGACAAGCTACCGAGAACCGGCGCATTTTTAATCTCCTCCAATCATCAGAGCTATCTGGATGCTGCCATCCTGGCCAGCGTACTTCCGCCCCCGGTCTTTGACAAAACATTCGCCGTCGGCACCAGCGAAATTTTCGGCGAAGGATTCATGCGGCGCCTCGCGCGTTCGGTCCGCGTGGTGGTGGTAGATCCGGATGCAAACCTGATTCCTGCCATGCGCGCCGGAGCCTACGGCCTGCGGCAAGGGCGTCCCCTCATTCTTTATCCCGAAGGTGAGCGCTCGATCGACGGTACCCCGAAAATCTTCAAGAAAGGCGCGGCCATTCTGTCGATTCATCTGCAGGTGCCAATTGTGCCCGTGGCCATCGAAGGATTCTACGAAGTGTGGCCAAGAAACAAATCATTCCAGGGTTTCAAGCCGCTGAAAATAATCTTCGGCGATCCCATTTTTCCACCCCCGGAGAGCGAAGCGTCGGAAGCCGCGTACGAGAAATTGACTGCAGATTTGAAGGCGCGAGTAGTCGGGATGTGGGAAGAGCTGCGAGGATAGTTCTCCCGCGTTGCGACGATGCTACGTTATTTCGCGCGCGGATGCGTCTGGTCGTAGACCTGCAGCACATGTTTCATCGAGAGCTGCGTGTAACGCTGCGTGGTCGCCAGTCGCTCGTGACCAAGCAACTCCTGAATGGCTCGCAGGTCTGCGCCTTCTTCGAGCATGTGCGTACCGAAAGCGTGTCGCAGCGTGTGTGGATGCACGTCAGGGGACAAGCCCTTAGCGATGGCAATCTTCTTGATGATGCGCCCAACGCTGCGCGTGGTGAGCCGCCCACCACGCTGGTTGATGAGCAATGCATTTGACTGCTTGCCGCTTGCCTCAATAACCTTCTGCCGTTCCGGCAAATACGCTGCAAGGCCCTCTTCGCAGAATCGCCGAACGGAACATAGCGTTCTTTTTTTCCCTTGCCGCGAATCAGAATTGCCTCCGAACTCAGGCTGATGTCTTCCAGGTTGATCCCTGTAAGTTCCGAATTGCGGATGCCGCATCCGTAAAGCAATTCCAGCATCAACCGGTCGCGCTCCGGAAAAGCCGCGACCTCGGGCATTTCTCCGTCGATCACAAAATTCATTTCTTCAATTGTGGGCACGCGCGGAAGTTTCTTGGCCAACTTCGGAGTGGACACCAGCTTCGCCGGATTCTGCTCGACCACGCCTTCCCGGGCCAGCCAGCGATAGAGCGAGCGCACGGCCGCAAGCGCACGGGCAACCGAAGTTTTGCTCAACCCCTTGTCATAGAGCTGCGAGAGAAATCCCCGAACCACTATGTGGTCGATCTGTTTCCATCCGCGTGAACCTGCATAGGCGGCGAAGAGAGTTAGATCCCGCTTGTAAGCCTTGATCGTATGCGGCGAAGCATTACGCTCCCGCAAGTGGCGGAGAAAATCCGCTACGGCTTTTGCGGCAGTAGTTATTTCTTTGCTCATCAGCTGATATTTAATTGCTGATTGTCGATTGCTGATTGTTGATTGAAAATCGCAGTGCGACGTTCTCGGAAAGCTTACTTCAATCAGCAATCAACAATCAGAAATCAGCAATTTCCTCGCTATCTCGCCTTCGCCCGTGGATGGTGTTTCTGATAAACGGTCCTGAGCCGATCGAGCGCGAGATGGGTGTAAACCTGCGTCGTTGAAATATCCGCATGACCCAGGATGGTTTGCACTGTACGGAGATCTGCTCCATTCTCCACCATGTGCGTGGCGCAAGAGTGCCGCAGCATGTGCGGAGAAGCCGCGCGCCCTGAGCCGGCCGAGGCCGCCCGCACCATCTGCCAAACGCGCTGCCGAGTGAGCTTGCGGCCTCCGCGAGCGATAAACAGCAGCGGCGAATTGATGAAGCAAAAGGAAACCGGCGACCCACTTCTGTTTCCTGCCGCCAAGTCCGGTCGCGCCTGCTTCAAATATTCACTCAGCGCGTCTTGCGCCGATCTCCCCAGCGGGACCACTCGTTCCTTGTCGCCCTTGCCGCGCACCAGCATGTATCCAGCGTCCAGCTTCAGGTCTTCCAATTTAGCGTTGACCATCTCCGAAACCCGCAGCGCTCCCGCATAGAAAACTTCCAGCATGGCCCGATCACGAATTGCCAGCGCCGTGGCCTGCTTCGTATTGGTGGTTGGAATCTGGCGCTTGAGCGGAGCGGCCAGCGTCGATTCCATTTCGTCGCGAGCCAATGCTTTAGGCAGAACTTTCCATTGTCTCGGCGACTCAATGTCCAGCGTAGGATCGTGTGCGATTTTTTTATCCAGCAACAGATACCGGTAGAGATGGCGCAGCGCCGAGAGCTTCCGCCCCACGCTCCGTCCCTCGACCTGATGAGAAAAAAGCTGCTGCAGAAATTCACGAACCTCGGCACGGCGCGCCGTCAGCAGCGCGCGTTTATGCTTTTCCAGGAACTCAGAGAACTGGCAGATATCTGTAGCGTAAGCACTCGTAGTAAGCGGCGCCAGTCCCTTTTCGATTCTCAAATAATCGAGAAAACTGGAAAGCACGCGGGAGTTTGCATCCGAAGGCATGATCGGGAGACTAAGTATGCTCGTTATCGGACGCTAGCGGAAGTGACGAACCGGGTGCCAGACGTTCAATCGTCGAAGGCCGGGAGCATTTACGCGTTACGTCTGCCCTACATCACGCAGCAGATTCCTCGCGTACAAAGCGCCCTCCGGAGTCTCTTCATGCTTGAAATACGCGAAGACGTCTCGCCCGGCAGCCATGTGCTCACCGATTCGCGCTACCATGCCATGCCGTTCTTCCTCCGTATAACTTGGCTTGCGAAACCTGTAATAGACAAACGGACCCGTAACCACATCGGGCGTGGTCCGCTCTTCCGTCTCTGCTACGCACAGCGCCATTCCGTGGGACTTCAGGTCTTCCCACGTAACATCCGTGAACCACGAATCATGACGGAACTCGAAAGCCGCCGGCAAAGCGCGGGGAACGATCGCCAAAAAATCTCTCAGCAGCGAGGCATCCGCCTTCAAGTTCGGCGGCAACTGAAAAAGCACAGGGCCAAGTTTTCCCGCACTCGCCAAGGGCGCAATCGTCGCCAGAAAACGCGGCAGAAATTCTTCCGTACCCTTCAATCGCTTGATGTGGGTAATCACCTGATGCGCCTTCACGCCGAAACGAAAGTGCGCAGGCGTTTGCTCCATCCAGTTCTGAATTGTTGTTTCTTTGACCAGCTGCCGAAACGTGAAGTTCACCTCCACCGTATTGAGTTGCGTTGCGTAATGCTCCAGAAACTTTTTCTGCGGGAGCTTCGCCGGATAGAAGTCGGGCTTCCATGTTGGATAAGCCCATCCGGATGTCCCGACAAAAAGTTGAGCCATTATATTTTCTCGAAGCCCCCGCAGAGCACGGGATTATACCTTGCGTGCTGTCTTGCGTGTTCGCGGCTGCGCGACCTTCTTCACCGCGCGGCGACGGACCTTTTTTGGTTCTTCTTCGGCCTGAGCCGCAATCGAAATCGGTTCGTCCGTTTCCGCAGCCGCCGAACCCGCAACCGCCTCGAGATCCGGAAGCCGCTGCTTCAACTTGAGCACCGGTGCAAATAGATCTCCCATCTTTTCCATGCGCGCAACAGTTTGCGGCGCTTCAAACACCAGCCGGTTCGCATCTTTCTTTCTGAGCGCCTGTTCCACTTCGTCCCATCTCACGGGAGTCGAAACCGTAGGGCGTTCGCGCGCCCGCAAGGAGTACACGGCCACCGTAGTTTTATGTTCGTCATTCTGGCTCCAGTCGACAAAAACTTTTCCCGTCCGAAGCGCCTTTTTCATATCGGACACAACCATCTTGGGATGCTCCTGTTCGAGCAACTGCGCCAAAGCGCGCGCGAACGTTTTGGTCGATTCATATGTCGTAGGAGTATTCAGCGGCACGTAGATTTGCAATCCCTTGGAGCCGGAAGTTTTGGGAAAACTCTGCAGCCCAAAATGATCGAAGATTTCCCGCAGCCACACTCCCACCTGGCAGCACTGCACAATGTTCGCTGGTGGACCCGGATCAAGATCGAAGACCATCATGGTCGGGCAAGTGATGTCTTTCGCCAATGCAAGCGACGGATGCAACTCGATCGCCGCCAGGTTTGCCAGCCACACCAGCGTGGGCAAATCGTTGGCCAGAATGTAATGCACCGTGCGGTGATTTCCCTCGCTCCAGATCGGCGCCGTCTTCACCCAATCGGGACGGTGCTGCGGCGCGTTTTTCTCGTAAAAATATTCGGCATCCACGCCGTTGGGATAGCGCTTGCGCGTGAGCGCCCGCCCCGCCAAATGCGGCAGCATGGCCGGCGCAATCCGCACGTAATAATCGATGACCTGCTGTTTTGTAAAACCCGTCGCTGGATAAAGAACTTTCTCCAGGTTCGACAGCTTGAGTTGCTTGCCTTGAACCTCAATCGTCGAATCCATCGCGCACGCTCCAGTTGGCATTGTGCATCAAACCCGGGCTAACGCAAAATACGGCCCTCCCCCTACGCTTGGGGCTGAATAACGCACCCGGTCGGTTTGACAACCTCCCGTCCTGCCACGTAATTTCGAAACTTCTACCCTTCATCACCGTCTAAAACATGATCCGTCCAAACCTGATCCGTCCAAACCTGATCCGTCCAAACATGATCCGTCTAAACAGGGTCCCCTCAAGAATGGTCCAACCAGGTACGTTTCGACCGTCCGGAGTTCCAATGAAACCTGCACTCAGGTCCCTCGCCATCGTTTTGATCCTTACGGCACTCGGCTGCGCTCAGGATGTTGCATCTTTCGAGAAGCGCATCACCGTCAAACAATTGCCGAACGGCCTGACCTTGCTCATCTGCGAGCGCCCGGAGGCGCCGGTCTTCTCTTTCTTTACCCTCGTCGATGCTGGCTCCGCGCAGGATCCCATGCGCCAAACCGGTCTGGCGCATATGTTTGAGCACATGGCGTTCAAGGGCACGGACACGATCGGTACCACCAACTACGCCGCCGAGAAAGTTGCTTTAGAAAAAGTCGAGACCGCCTATGCCGCATACATCGCCGAGCGCGACAAGCAAGTAGGCCGTGACGAAGCCAGGTTGAAGGAGCTGGAAAAAGCCTGGAAAGACGCCATCGCCGAAGCCGACAAATATGTGGTGCCCAATCAGTTTGGCAAGATCATCGAGCAGAATGGCGGTCAGGATCTCAACGCTTTCACAGACTACGATGAGACCGGCTATCACTACTCGCTGCCATCGAACCGCCTGGAGCTGTGGGCTTATCTCGAATCCGAACGTTTTCTTCATCCCGTGCTGCGCGAATTTTATAAAGAGCGCAACGTCGTGATCGAAGAGCGCCGCCTGCGCACCGATAGCAATCCCATCGGCCGCCTGCTCGAACAGTTCGATGCCGCAGCTTTTGAAGCTCATCCCTATCACCGGCCAACTGTCGGCTGGATGTCAGACTTGAATTATTTTTCCGCTACCGACGCGAAAAGATTCTTCGACAAATATTACGTGCCCGCGAATATGGTGGTCGCAGTTGCGGGCGATGTGAAAGCAGAGCAGGTCATGCCGATTCTCGAAAAGTATTTCGGCCGTCTGCCCATGAGCCGGAAGCCGGATGAAACCACGACCATCGAGCCTCCGCAGAACTCCGAGCGCAAGGTCGAATTGATGGAGCAAACCCAGCCACTATACCTTGAGGGCTATCACCGGCCTGACTACAGAAGCAAAGACGATGCGGTGTATGACGCAATCACTGATTTGATGTCGGAAGGCCGCACCTCTCGTCTCTACCGCGCTCTTGTCCGCGATAAAAAGATCGCGTCGTTCTCCGCCGGATTCAGCGGTTTGCCCGGCACGAAATATCCCCATCTTTTCGCCTTCTACGCTTTCCCGCTGCCTGGACACACTCCACAGGAAGTGGCTGACGCCATCCACGTGGAGATCGATCGCCTGAAAAAAGAAGACATCAGCGACGATGAGTTGCAGATGATTAAGACTCGCAGCAAAGCTAACCTGATCCGCAGCCTGGGCGATAACGAAGGATTGGCCACTCAGCTCGCCACCTACCAAACTCGTTATGGCGACTGGAGGGAATTATTCCGCTCCGTGGATCGCATCGACAAAGTAACCAAGGCGGACATTCGCCGCGTGGCCAACGAAACCTTCAATGAGACGAATCGCACCGTTGGCGTGATCGAGACAACAAAAGCAGCGGCGCGCGCTAACGATCAGAGCTCCGCCGATCCAGGACCACGTGAATCAGCCTCTCCAGATCAGGCAGGTGCGCAATGACAAGAAAAATGCGCAGCGTTCTGTTCTTAACCGTTGTCGTGGCCGCGATGACGCTGATGTCGACCCCGCAGGCCGCCGCGCAGGAAGCTACCTGGCAGCAGATTCCGATTCCAACTCTGCCGCCTTTTCATCCGCCGCAGCCCAAACGCATTCAACTATCCAACGGCATGGTGATCTTCCTGCAGGAGGATCACGAATTACCGCTGATCAGCGGCAGCGCCCGCATTCGCGGCGGCTCGAGCAGCGAACCGGCGGACAAAGTTGGACTCGTCGACCTCTTCGGTGAAGTCTGGCGCACCGGCGGGACAAAGACTCAAACCGGCGATCAACTCGATGACTTTCTGGAAATACGCGCCGCGAAAGTAGAAACCAGCGGTGGCCCGGACTCAACCAGCATCAGCCTCTCCTGTCTGAAAGGCGATTTCGATAATGTCTTCAAAATCTTCGTCGACGTGTTGCGGAATCCAGAGTTCCGCGCCGACAAACTTGATATCGCAAAGAAGCAAGCGGAGGACAGCATCTCGCGGCGAAACGATGAGGTCGGAGAAATCGCCGCGCGCGAATCCGCCAAGCTGGCTTACGGAGCCGACAATCCTTATGCGCGTGAGCCTGAATATTCGACTATCGACGCCATTACTCGCCAGGATCTGATCGACTGGCACCAGACTCACGTTCATCCTAATCACATCATCCTGGGATTCAGTGGTGACTTCGATGCCGCCGCCATGGAAGCCAAGCTGCGCGCGGCTTTTGAGTCATGGCCCAAAGGCGCCGAACTTCCGAAAAATAAAATTGAATTCCACTCCGCTTCACCCGGTTATTATCTTGTCCCGAAAGAAGATGTTAACCAGAGCAGCATCCACATGGTGGGGTTGGGCACCACACGCAATAATCCCGATTATTATTCCATCGCGGTTTTCAACGAAGCCTTCGGTGGCGGATTCTCATCACGCCTGTTTAATGACATTCGCACCAAGCGTGGCCTGGCCTACAACGTTGGAGGCGGCATCGGAACAAACTTTGGCCATCCCGGCATTATGCAATTCGTCGCCGGAACCAAGAGTCAAAGCACGGTTGAGTCGATCAAAGCGCTCGATGAAGACATCGAGAATCTGAGTAAGAACCCGATTACAGATAATGAAATCAAGAACGCGAAAGACGCTATCCTCAACGCGTTCATCTTCCGTCTCGACTCTCCCGATAAAGTTCTCGCCGAACGCATGACGTATGAGTTCTACGGCTATCCCGCCGACTGGCTCGACAAGTATCCTGCCGAAATTCAAAAAGTGAACGCAGCGGATGTAAATCGTATTGCCGCAAAGTATGTCCACCGAGATCAACTGGCCGTTCTCGTCGTCGGAAATACGAAAGAGTTCGACAAACCTCTGTCATCGCTTGGCCCGGTGAAGACCATCGACATCACGATTCCTCCGCCTCCGGGAGCACAAAAAGAAAATGCAGAGGAAGAGAATTCCAAACCCACTCACTCAAACGCAGAAGGCAAAGCTTTAGCGGAAAAAGTCGTGGCCGCGATCGGCGGCGAAGCCAAGCTTTCATCGATCAATGCCGTGAAAGCGGACATGACGCTCACCCAAAAGACGCCGCAGGGCGAGTTCCCCATGCAAATGGAAAGCGTGATTGTTTATCCGGATCGTCTCCACGCCGAAATGCAAACTCCTGATGGAGCCATCGATATTATCGTCACTCCAGACGCCGCTTTCATGAGCCTGCCCAATGGCCAAGTACAAAATTGGCCAGAGGCCAGAAAGGCGGAAACGCTGGAACAGATCAAACGTGATCCAATTTTCATCGCCGCACATTCGAAAGATCCGAACGTATTCTTCCTCGCCGGCGGAAGCGAAAAAGTAGGCGACGTCGAAGCTCGCATCGTGGATGTGAACGCTGACGGCGCTGCGATCCGCTGGTGGGTCGATCCTCAGAATGGCCACATTCTCAAGGAGACTTACCGAACCATCGGCCCGCACGGCCCCGTGCAAGGCGAGACTGACATGGACGACTGGAAGCCGATCAGCGGCATCACTCTCCCCTTGGTGCGCCACAACAAACAGAACGGTCAGGACTCAAGCACCTCCGAGTACAAGACAATCGAGTTGAATCCAGCGATCGACCCTAAACTGTTTGCGAAGCCGGCAGAGAAACCTGCCGCCCAGCAGTAGGTTAGTTCAGTCAAAATCTGAGCAAGACAGAGGCAAGCGCCGCGCGGAATCGCAGTTCAGCCCGCGCCGCGCGAGCCCTGTCCGCAATCTGAGTCCACTTTCATCACAAAGTCGTCGCGCCCGCATAGCTATCTGGTCGAACTTTCCCAGGCGCGATGCATCCTCGAACAAAATGGTCAAAAGTTTTTTTCAAGATTCTACACAGCAGTCTGCAAACCTCCAGCAAGTCTGCATACCTCTGCAATCTGTCGAAAATCCGGATCTCACGCCAGCATGGATTCATGAAAACTTGGCTACTCCCCCTATTAATGCTCTCATTCGCATCGCAATGTTTGGCGAACATTGCCATCACCACTCCCACTTTGCCTAACGGCACAGTCGACACAACTTATTCTGAGGTCATCAAGGCTAGTGGCGGCTGCACTCCCTACAAATGGGCGATCGCCTCTGGGGCGTTACCGGCCGGCGTCACCGCGAAAGCATCCAGCACAACCACAGCGCTCGACCTCTCGGGAACACCCACTAAAGCAGCCACCTATTCTTTTTCAGTGAAGGCGACCGGGTGCGGCGGCAAAACGTCGCAGGTCTCGTACAAAATTGTTGTCCAAGCCACGGCGGAACATGTCGTCGATCTAAGCTGGAAGGCTTCGACGTCGAGCGACGTCTCGGGATACAACGTCTATCGCGGTGCAACCGCAACAACTATGAAGAAGGTCAATGCGAGCCCGATTGCTTCGACGGCTTACACCGATTCCAGTGTAGCCAACGGCAGCACGTACTACTATGCAACCACAGCAGTCAATACCGAAGGCCGCGAAAGCAGCCAGACTCCCGCAGTCGAAGCGGTTATCCCCTAGCTTTTGCGGCGGGGCTCGTTTTCTTGCGGGATATTGCGTAGTAAACGAATAAGTGTCAAGGGCCCTGTGTCAAAAAATAAAGGCCGATCCAGGATCGGCCAATGTGTTGGTGCGAAAGGGGGGACTCGAACCCCCACGGTTTTACCCGCCAGATCCTAAGTCTGGTGCGTCTGCCAATTCCGCCACTTTCGCAACGCTACTGGATTATACAAAGCGGCTGGTTTTCTTAGAGGAGGTTTTCCCGCACTTAGGCCGCAAACATAAGGCAGAGTTACAGGGCATCGGTACAAGGCATAGTTCCGCGCTGGATATTTCACTCAGCAGGGTTCCGGCAGGCTGCGGCTTGCAATTCGCAGGCGTTTACTGAACCGCGTTCAGTCCCTGATAAATGAACATGCCCAGCAGCACCAGCAGCAATACGCCCGATCCGGCGCCAAATACCCACACCGGCTTGGTGAGGCGATTCACCTTCACCAGTAATTCCGTCTGCTCCTGTTGCATGTGCGAGTTGGCATCGTCAAGATACAACTGCTCATCCTCATGCATGGTGAGCGTACTGCGATAGATCAGGAGGATGATCAGCCCGATGGTGAAAACGCCCCAAACGCTCGCCAACCCAAGCAGTAAAGGAGTCCAAGTCCAGGTCATAGCCACACCTCGACAAATTGCAAGCTTTGTTCGGTACTGGCAAATTCCAGAATGCGTAGCTCAACTACCGCATTTGAAATTCCGCAGTGCCGTAACGGAAATTATTATAGACCCACTTGGCAAGCCCTGCCGCAGGAATCGCTGGGCCCAACCCCTTGCCCCTCGGGAGGCGATGCTGCGACTCCGGCCCCCCTAAGGCATCTAAGTTACTGAGGGCTGGAAGCGGACTGGTTGAAGGCGGCGCGATTGTGGCCTGCCAGGCTCCCCCCTCTGGTATAATTTAAAAATCTCAGAGCCGAGGAGATATAAATGGCTACCACCACCGTCCCAGGAGTTAGCACCAACGTTCCCGAAGTTAAGAAGACCGCGCCGGTTACACTCACGCCCAGTGCGGTATCGAAAGTAAAAGAGATCATGGGACAGCAGAATCCCGTGCCTGCCGGTCTGCGCATCGGCGTGGTCGGTGGCGGCTGCTCTGGTTTCTCCTATTCCATGCAGTTCGAAAACGCCGCCGGCATGATGGACAAGACCTTCGAAATGGACGGTCTGAAGGTGTTCGTCGACGCTACGTCGGTGATGTATCTGAATGGATGCATGGTAGATTACGTCGAGACTCTGGAAGGTGCCGGCTTCAAGTTTGAAAATCCAAACGTGAAGAGCACGTGCGGATGCGGATCGTCTTTCAGCGTGTAGATTTCTGTACCGATTTTCGGATGTCAAAAAGGCCTCGTCTCACGATGAGGCCTTTGCTTTTTCGAAGGCTGGAAGTCTCGGAGTACTTACTGCGGCTGCGGTGAATTCGCCGGCGGCTGGCTCGGCGCGGATGTACCGCCGAACGAACTGGAATTATTACCACCGAAAGAACTGGAATTGTTACTGCCGAACCCAGTCCCCTGCCCGAATGAACTCCCATTCGTGTTCGAGTTTCCGGTTTGCCCGTTCTGTCCATTCTGCATCGGCTGTCCGGCGAGTTGCAAAGGGGGCTGGTTGGGCGTCCGGATTAGTCCCCCGGTGTCGGTCGTAGGATCGTAAACAAATTGCCACTCGTTATACTTTCGCTTGTGATTGAACTCGCGAATCGTGGTTTCCTTGCTGGTGCTGGCCACGCCCACAATCGGGCCGCCGGAAACCACCTGTTGGCCGCTGGAGGTAGCATCGCTCGAGGTGGTTCCAGGAGTCTGCGTACCCTGCTGAGAGGCGTCCGTGCCTGCAGTCGGAGTCGTTGTTCCCTGCTGTGACGAAGATGTTTGCGAGCTCGAACTGCTGCCGAAGGCACTGTTCGAGTTTCCCCCGAACGACGACGATTGCGAGAAGCCGCCGGAACCACCGAACCCTGATTGTGAGTTGCCGAATCCGGAGTTTAATCCTGAGCCGCCAAACGCGGAACTGGAACCAGACCCGGGTGTGGAACCATTCAGCTGTCCCACCGTATTTGCGCCGGGAATCACTCCACCGCCAAAGCTGCCGCCCAGGGTCACACCCGGGTCGCCATAGTGCAGCAGTCTGAAATCCTTGCCGGTAATCGGATCTTTGTAATGCTTGCGCAGATAGCGCAGGTTGTTGGTGTTATCGAGATCTTCCAGTCGCGTTGGGTAACGTCCAAACTTTTTGTAGTAGGCGCGAATCGCCCGCGAATATTGCACGCCGCGATGAATCAGTTCCTCTTCCCGATCGCGCCGCTGCTGTGCCAGGGCGAATTTCTTGTCGTAATAAATGGAATACGTAAAGGCGATAGCCAACAACGAGACGATCAGCAGCAGCGTGAGGAGGACGTACCCATCCTCACGTGAACTGCATGCCGATGTACCCAAGGCGCGATGGCGCGGACGAGTCAACTGGGTGGAGATCTTCACGATTCGATATTATCCCTGTGTCAGCGGAATGTTTTGCGGCGGACCGCTGCCTACTACATCCTGAATCTCTACGGATGTCGCGGAGATCCGAACAACTTTGTAGCGCCGGTCGACAATCTCGCCTTCGCCGGCAATGAAAACATCCTCTCCCTTGGAGAGGAAAACTTTTTTCGCTTCTCCCGGCTGATTGGCGAAGCCAAAAAACTTCAGTGGAATCGGCGCCTGTGCGGTAACGGCCGGCACCTGATAGGGCTTGGGATCATTAGGGCCCACAGCGCCCGGAGCCAGGGGCTTGGGAATCTCGACTTCAGCCTGCGATACAAAAATATTTCTTCCCGACCCTTCGTACTTGATCTGCTCGGTTGCAGCCAACTGCTGCAAGTGAAGAGTCGGATCCAGGCTCTGTGGTGCGTGCTCTTTCTTACCCGATCCAGCGCCGTGATGCGCCGCCGGATGCGTGACTGCGCCAATCGGCGATGTGATCGGATTCGTGCTGGTTCCCGTCGAGGCAATCGTCGACGATGACGGAATAAACTGGTAGACGACCGCTATTACGGCCACCACTCCCAGCACCGCCGCCAGGATCGTGTTTCTCCGATTTTCCGTTCCCACTTTCACTGCGTTCCTGACCTCAAATAGGTTTCCAGTTTCATATGGAGTTTGACCGGTCCGGTCTGCTCGCCGCCGAGTTCGACACTGCTGATGATGAATAGCATGTCATCGCGCTCCAGCGCATTGATGAACCGGGCCAACGCGACGTAACTGCCGGAGAGATCCGCGTCCATCTCGACCGGTTGGAGGTGGTCCACATCAGCTTCCTCGGCCTTATATTTAGCCTGATCGATCGTCACCCCATTCGCGGCCGCGACCTTTCCCAATTGAACCAGAATCTGCGAATCCTGCGTGGGAAAACGCTTCTTGTAGAAATCCGCAATCTGCTGGCGCGCTGTCTCCACCTTCCTCGGGAGATTGGTGAGGGGTTCAACCTGCCGGGTTTTCGCCTGCAGTTCTCCCCACAACTGGTTGAGCTGCAACCGTCGCGAGTCGGTGGAACCTACCAGCGGCGAGAACAATACTAATAATGCCACCAGGTCCACGCCGATAAGCACTGCCAGCGCAGTCTTGATCTTTTTCCGGGTCTGACGCAGGTCGGGCATCAGGGTGCGCTCCGCTCGGAGATTTGTGTTTTTCCGGCTGGCTCCGCCTTTGCCGCTGGTTCCGGAACCGTCTCCGGAACGTAAGTAGCAACTATATTGAATTGAAACGGATCCCCGTTGTTCGAAGGGTGGAACGACTCCGTTTCGACATAGGTCTGCGTAAAGCGCCGCGAATCTTCCATACGCCGGGCCAACTCCAGGGCCCGGTCGCGCGAGTCGCCTGCAACCGACATTTTCAGCTTCAGCTGGTTGTCGTCATCCAGTTCGGGATGAATGGAAACCAGATGAACCCGGGCCGGCATTACTTTTTCCAGGTCTTCTAAAACCCGCGTCCAGGAAAACGATTTGCGCTCGATCAGTTCGTTAAGGAATTGCGACTGGTCCCGTGTCGAACGATTCTCCGGCCGAGCTAAAAACTGCTCCGCCTGCTGCCGCTTGGCGTCGCGTTGCGCGATGCTGGCTCTCAACTGCGCGATTTTGGCATGATCGCGGCGCGCCGCGAACCATCCGGTGACTGTGATCGTGAGCAACACCAGCGTCAGCACAGACACGGCCACAAGCGCGGTTCCCCAACGCATCCAGAACTGCCGTGCATCTTCGTACGGCTGGCTCGCGAGATTGATATCGAGACGCATAATGTAACCAGTTGCCGGTTGCCAGTGTTCAGCCGCCAGTGGGTTTTGCTGGAAACTGGCAACCGGCAACTGCCCTTAAGAAACCAGCGCTCCCACCACTCCGGCCATCCTCCAGCGGGGCACCGATCCTCCTGTACTAACCCCCAACTGCGACGAAGTGACCAGCTCCTCGACCTCCGCTCCAGTTTGCGAGCGTAACGCCGGCGCCGCACTTCCGGTATCGGACAAACCCGCCACAAATATTTTCTCGATGTTCAAATGATAGGTATCCTGAAAAAAAACTACCGACGGATAAATATCCTCGGCTAATTGCTCGCCTGTAATGGTGACGCCACGCGTATTTTCCAGAGTACGGAAAAGCTGCAACTGGTCGGCGTTGAGGATAGCGATACTGGTAGTCCGAGCATCCACTTTGACAACGAGCGTGGGCTTTTGCCCCTCGGCCGCGCCCAGCGCGGCCAGCATCGATGGCACCACCACTCCCGGACTGAATCCAGCATTGCGGACCGCAGTTTCATAATCCTCCAGCACGCTGGCCAGTGCGACCGCAGCCACCACCCGAACTCCATCACTGGTTTTCTGCGCGTGATAGGAAACGCGGGCCTTGTCTACGTCAAACGGCAGAGATTTCTTCATGCGAAACCGCACTACACCGGAGGCTTCCTCGGCATCCGCCGGCAGGGTATCGAATTCAAGCAGAACCACCCGCACCGCCGCATCCGGAACTACCGCAATCACGTCGTGCGTCCTTCCCGCCACGCTGCTCAAAGTCTCATGCACGGCTATACTTACCGCCTCGCGCTGGCGCAAATTGCCTTCCACCAGGTCAGGGACTACGCTGCCCGGCGCCAGTTCGCGCGCCGCGCAAGCTTCCAGCGTCCTTCCATCCACGCCCACCCTGCCCACGAGCACGCGATCCGCCGCAATCTCGCACGCCAGCTTGGGTTTTGCCGTATTGTTTCCAGAACTCATTTCAGCGGTTCAACTTTCTAATAGACACTTCTACAATTCAAACGCCCAGCCTCGCCAAATGCAATAGCTGGAAGGGAACTTCAGGCGTTGGCCTGTCGAGCTTGCCTGCGCGCCCGGCGATGCCAAAAATTCAATCGGTTGTGCGGAATCCGTTACCGCATGGCCTCGATGAAGGTGACCTTATTGATCTCTTTCAATGTAGTCAGTCCGAGTCTGACTTTATCCAGCGCCGACTCTCGCAGGAATCGCATCCCTTCTTCGCGTGCCGCCCGCCGGATTTCCGACGTGGGTTTCCGCGCCAGAATCATCTCCCGGATGCGGTCGCTCAAATCCAGCAACTCATGAATCGCGGTTCGCCCACGGAAGCCCGTGCCCGCGCACTCGATGCATCCCGGGCCCTCATACAGCGGAACCTTCGACCACTGCGCCGGATCCAGTCCGCTGGCCTCCAACACCTCCGGCGGATAATTCACCGGCGTTCTGCAGGATTCGCAAATCAACCGCACCAACCGCTGCGCCAGAATGCAATTCAAGGCCGAGACAAAATTGTACGGTTCAACCCCCATGTTCAGGAATCGGCCAATCACATCCACCACATTGTTAGCGTGAACCGTAGTGAAGACCAGGTGTCCTGTGAGGGCAGATTGAATCGCAATCTGCGCCGTTTCGGTATCGCGGATTTCGCCGACCATGATTTTGTCCGGGTCGTGGCGCAAGATCGAACGCAAGCCGCGGGCAAACGTCAATCCTTTTTTCTCGTTAACCGGAATCTGCGTGATGCCGCGTAACTGGTATTCGACGGGATCTTCGATCGTGATGATCTTATCTTCATCGGTCTTGATCTCATTCACTGCGGCGTAAAGCGTCGTGGTTTTGCCGCTGCCCGTCGGCCCCGTGACCAGCACCATGCCGTACGGCTCTTTGATATAGCGCCGGAATTTTTTTAGATCATCCTCATCAAACCCAACTACCTCCAGAGTAAGCGAGCGGAACTTCTCGCTCATCGATTCTTTATCCAGCACGCGCAGCACGGCGTCTTCGCCGTGAATCGATGGCATGATGGACACGCGGAAGTCGATGGCGCGCCCGTTGTACTTCACCCGGAAGCGTCCGTCCTGCGGGACCCGGCGCTCGGAAATATCCAGCTCGCTCATCACCTTTACGCGCGAGATCACGGTGGAATGATGTTCTTTTCCAATCGGCGGCATGGCCTGCGTCAGCACGCCGTCGATGCGGAACTTGATCACCACCGAATCATCCCGCGTTTCAATATGAATGTCCGAGGCTCGCCGTTGCAGCGCAGTAAAAATCGTGGTATCGACCAGCCGGATAATCGGGCTGGTATCGCCCGCCGCCGTCAGCTTGTCGATGGTTAGCGTCTCTTCAGCGCCGGTATTCTCGTCTTCCCGAATGATCTGGAAGCCTTCGCTGGCCTCCTCCAGAACGCGTTGTGATTGCTCTGTCTTTTTGAGAATGTCGCTGATCTGCTTCAGCGTCGCCACTTTGGTGACGATCCGCTTCTGCAGCAGCAAGCTGATCTCATCGATCATCATCAGTTGGCTGGGATCGGCAATGGCAATGGCCAGCTTGCCGTCGGTAGTCTCTTCCAAAGGAACGAAGTTGTAACGGAACATCAGCTCCGGCGAGAATTTCTTGAACAGCTCATGATGAAGCTGAAAATCGGCGAGGTCCACAAACTCGCAGCGATAGCGCCGCGCCACGTCCTGAGCGCGTTCCAGGTCGGTGATCGGATTTCCCGTGGTCACCACCTGCCCGCCGTTCTCACCGTGCACGAAAAGTGATTTCTTCTCCGCCATCGCCATTTCTCACGTCCCGAAAAGCAAGCTCTTAGCTTTTAGCTCCTAGTCGCAAGCTCTTAACCTCTAGCTCTTAACCCCGACTCTTCGCTTTGGTTCCGGCTAAAAGCTAGGAGCCAGGAGCTAGAAGCTGTCTTTCAATGGACTCCCAGGGTGAATATCGGCAAATACAACGAGATCAACACCCCTCCCACGAATACCGCCATCACCATTAGAATCAGCGGCTCAATCAGCGCCATGGAAGCTCCCAGCGCGGTCTGCACGTCCTCTTCATAAAACTCCGCTACGGAATTCAGCATCGCCGGCAATGCCCCGGTGGATTCGCCCACCTCAAGCATTTCCACCGCCAGGTCGGGAAAAATATTCTGTTCCTCCAGACTGCTGGCCAGCCCCTGGCCTTCCCGCACTCTCGTGCTCGCCCGCATCACACCTTTTAAGATGCGCCGGCTGGTCATCGACGTACCTGCCGTCTCCATCGACGGCACCAGCGGCAGACCACCCTGCAGCAGCGTCGAAAGCATCCGGGAAAATGTTGCCACCTGATGCTTCAGCCGGATATCCCCAAGCAAGGGCACGCTCAGGATGAAGCGGTCGATCTGATCGGCGCCGCCGTCCGTCTTGCGCCATTGCCACAAAACAAATCCACCCAAAACCAATCCGGATATTACAAAGGGGAAGTATTTCTGCGCGTTCTGCCCCACTGCCAGCATGAACAGTGTGATGGCCGGGAGCTTTTGATCCAGACTGTTAAACAATTCCGCGAACTTGGGCACGACATAAGTAAACAAAAACATCACCATAATGGTCACCACGCTCACCAGCAGCGTGGGATAGATCAGCGATACAAACAGCTTCTTGCGGAACGTCATCGCCAGGCGCTGAAAGTTGATATAGCGGGTCAGTACCTCATCAATGTTTCCGCTCTTCTCCCCAGCCATCAGGGTCGTGGTGTAAATCTTCGGCACCGCGGGATGCGTAGCGAAAGCGTCGGAAAGCAGCTCTCCGCCCTTTACCCGCTCCCGCACGTTCTCCAGAATCTGACCCAGGTTACGATCCTTTTGCCGCTTGATGAGGAGATCCAGGGAATTCAAAATTGGCAGGCCCGCCTTAAGCAGGGTTAGAAATTGCTGGTTGAACACCAGAAAGGAACTCTGTTTCAGCTTTCGCCTGCCCCGCAGCGAGAAGCCAGAGAGCATCCCCTGCGGCTTTACCCAGTAAACGAGATAACCCTGCGAAGCGAATCGGTCGCGCACTTCTGCCACGGAATAACCGTGCTCCACTTGCTGGTGCAGCCGGCCCCGCTCATCCGCGAGTTTTACAACAAATTCCGCCATTCGCTATCGTTTGTGCCTGGGCGGCAACCCTCTCGGCTCAGTCTAACATTCCCGCTTCCCATCTCCATCGACCTTCGCTGTGCTTTCCCCCATTTCCAGTATCGCAAGTAACCGTAATCGGACGCAGAGCGAATGGGGAAAGGTTCATGGCGCTGCCTCGCCCTCCACAGTCTCCGTTCCGGGCGGCGGCCTGAACTCAAACTTCCCCGCCGCAATCTCTACGTTCTCCTTTTGTTCGCTAAAACGGTACTCGGTCGTGGATCCATCCACGTCGTCCATCACAATTCGCACGATCTGATGTTCCGGGTTGATTTCCACCTGAATCTCGCTCACCCGGTCGGCCAAAGCCCGCGGCACCCCCCGCAGAGCCACATCCCCCGCCACCAGAGGCTGCACATCCGGAGCCAGCGACAAACCCTGTAATTCCTTTTCCAGCCGGCTCTTACCCAGCAAAAACGCAAGTGGAGATCGAATATCATCCAGTTTCCGCGCGTCAGTTTTGCGCGCCTGCCGATCTCCGGGAACGTAAAACCACGCATCTCTCCCGTCACTCACGAAGAGCTTGTCCCTTGGAGAACGGTACTCCCACCGCATCTTGCCAGGTTTTTTCGCCCCACCTTTCGCCAGCCAGAGCGTCCCCGATTCCGTTCGCTGCATCCCCGACCCCTGATAAATCTCGGTAAATTCCGCCTCCAGGGTCCGCAAGTGGTTGTAATGCTGGTCCACCGCCTTGGCGATAGCGTGGACATCTTCGCCCATGGCGCAAGTTGCCAGTGCAAGGCCAAGCAGCAAAATTACGGCAGAAAATCTGAGCATTACTCATATTCTATCGCCTCGTCTTGAAAATCTTCGAGACTCAAAAGGAGCTGTCGCGGGGGAGAGAGGGCACATCGGAAAAAATTGCATTCGCTTCTTCGAAGGAGCAGCTCTTCGAAGCTGCGATAAAAGCATCATCCCAGATCTGATGACCTGAATCTCTTCCGGGCTCCGTGTCGGATATGCAGCACTTCGACCATATTGTGCCGACCTAAGACGCGGTAGATCACCCGGTAGACGCGATGCTTTCGACCGTATAGCAGGTGCCTGGTGCTCCTTTTCTCAGGCGTTACCGGGCACCGATTGGGGTTTTCTTCCAAACTAAGAATTTCCTTCTTCAACCCCTGGTACCACTTCCGTGCGGCAGCGGAGCCTGCTGCGTCGATTTCGCTGTAAAGATGCTCAAGATCTCGCTCCGCACGCGATGTAATGTTAACGAGGTATGCCATGCCGGGCTTCGAACTCATCAAAAAACTGCTTTGCCGGCCGGACCCTTCGCTTTCTGGAGTCCTCTAATCCTTGTCGGATGCCTTCCTCGGCTCCGGCAACAGCAGCCGCATCCAGCAAACGCTGATACGCTTCGGCGTCTTGCACCACGGCCGCCGCCTTCCCTTTTACCGTAAGAATCACCGGTCGCTTGCTTTTCTTGAGTAGTTTCATAAAGTCGCCCGAGCGCCTGCGGAAAGTCGTCAGCGATTGAATATCCTTCGTGATATCGAGCAACCGATCCTCCAAGCACCTTTTAAGGTGCCTTTAGTATATTCGATCATACAAGTGCAATGATCGGAAGACATTCCTCCATGTTGAACCATCCCAATCCCGGCAACGCTCCCCTCGTGAGCGGTCACTAGGGCAACGGTAAACAGCTCCCGGCTCAGGTTGGCGAACGTACCAACCGGTGCGCGAAGATTCGCATCCTGAAGGCTTTCGCGTCCGTCGATTTCGATCCAAGCTACGATTACAAGGTCGAGCGGAACAACAGGAAAGGGACAAGTACTGTCTGATAGCACCTCACGATGCGCTTCTCTTGCTCATTGAGATAACAATCAATCAGAAGGCGTTTAAAGATTCACCGCGATCCATACATCGCATACTGATGTGTCCCGCCAATTTTCTCCAGCGCGATACTTGCGCCCAGCACATGCTCGAGCAGCGGATTGTGATAGAGCACACAAACCCGCCGCGGATGCTCTCGCAAACTCTGCTCCAGATTCGCAATCACTTTCTTCAATCCCCGTTCCTGAAAGGGATTGAAGAGGAACAACACGGTCGGCTCATCCGGAAAAGCAAACTCAACCGCATCCCCGCAAATCGATTCCAGCGCGAAGCATTTCTGCGCCGCACTCCGGTACTTGCAAAGATTGCTCTGAGCGGCATCATTCAGAGCAGGTAACAATTCCACGCCCACGATGCGGCGAAAGGGATAATCGGAAGCCAGCAGTAGCGTCCGTCCCTTGCCCGAGCCGAGATCGAGAAAGATGAATTCGCGAAAGTCGAAGCCCGCCCGCGCCGATACAGCCCCGATCATTTCGTGGAATAGAACAGATTCCGTCGGCTGGTACGGAGAGTGGAAAAAACCCAGCAACCGGTCGCGCCAGCCCACGCCTGCGCTGGTGGTGTTGACCCGGTATTCCCAATCATATCCCGCGTCGCCATAGCGCTGCCGGCGCCTTTCCGGAGTCGAATCGCGAACAAACTCAAACAGAGTGCTCAGCAGCTGCCTTGTAGCCTCGGGGGGTCCGGCGCGCGCCGCGGAATCATTCCACCAGCGCCATGCCGACCGCACCAGGCTGAGCTTGCGCTTCGGCGGCACAGCATCCTTGTTGCCATCCATGCCCCGCCATCATAAGCGAAGTGATCGGGATTACTGCTGGCTGTGGAATTTTGGCTTCGCCACGAATCCGGGTGGAAGGCCTTTTTCGGCAAACGGAAAATCATCGGGCACTGCCACTTCCACGCGGCCCTCGGGAGTTAGCTTATAGGGATGTCCATCGGGATCGACGGGAATCCCCGGCAAGTGCTCTGCTGCGGCCAGTTCCGCCATACTCGCCGGCAATCGTCCTGTGCGCTGGCCAAAGCGGGTTACCGCTTCCTGCAGGTGGGTCACGTCCTCATCCACGCGTAAGGCACGCAGATGTTCCACCGCGTTAGCGCGTATCAGCTTGTCCTGGCTGTTTTGGTAGGTCGCGGACCACAGCATTCGCGCGGTATCAAACTCTCCCGCATGTTGTGCCATCTGCGCCGCCAGCAGCCGCATGAACGGATGCGCATTCGGCACTTTGGATCCACGCTCAAACGCGTCGGCAGCTTTTCCGTAATCTTTCAGATTCATGTAATCCACAAAACCCAAGTCGTAGTAAAGCTTCCAGTCATTGGGATTGTTCTGAATGCCGTACTCCATGAGCTGAACTGCATTTCCCGGCTGCCCAGCGCCATTCGGCGGCGGGGGCGCCAGAAAGCTGGCTCCAAACTGGTACGCCACAACCAGGTGCGGATCGAGATGCGTAGTCAAGCTCAGCAGGGGATAAAGCAAATTGTAGCTTTGCGCGCCGTCATGATGCCGGCCACCAAAATACTGCACGGCGCGCGTCCAATAGATATCGGCCAGAAGCCCGTCGTATCCCAGGCTCACCCGCCGCAGCACCTTCGGAGAGTTCAGATACAACACATCTTCCAGCGTGGCCCGGGGACGAAGTTGATCGACGTGGTGAAGCATCACGGCGCTGGCCGCCAGAGAAACTGCGACACATAAGCCGGCAACAACGGAAACCTTGCGCCGCGTTTTCATTTCAGGTTCCGGTGTTCGAATATCAGCACCGCCCCGCTCAGAGCCATGGCCGCGTAGAACATGGCATACCACGTGTTCTGCCAGATCAGTTGACCCGCCACCGGCTGCTCGTGAGCGATGGAGCTGACGATATTAAAAGCAGAAAGATTTGGCACCAGGTAAGCCGCACCCGTCACCAGCCAGCGCGTAAAGCCATGCGCCATGCTGGCGAACCCGCGCAGGTCTTCGGCGAAGCTGCCAATCACGAACAAGGAAAATGCGAACACGGCCGATAGCAAAGGCGAAGAGAATGACGAGAATAACAGCGCCAGCGAGCAGATGATGAGGAATTCGAGAATGATGAAATACAGGGCAACCAGTATCAATGCATCCGCTCGCACAAACTTATGCGAAACATAAAACAACGCGGCAAAAACGCCGATGGCCATGAAAAATGTATTCACCACCAGAGTGCCCGCCAGCCCAAAAAACTTGCCAACAATGAACTCCCATCTCCGCACCGGACGCGACAAAACTGTGTAGAGCGTGCGTTTTTCGATTTCTTTCGAGACCAGTCCGATGCCGATAAATATCGCAATCACAATTCCAAACAAGGACACTGCTGTCAGACCGAGATTAATGACCACAAGTTTCTCAATGTCGATGGAAATCTGACCAACCAGGATCGCCGCTCCCGAAAGCAGCACCGCGAACGCGATCAGGTTGTACAGCACGCGGTCCCGCACCGCCTCGCGAAACGTGTTGAACGCAATATGCATCACTCGCGCTTTCATGCCGTTCTCCTCATGCCTGTGTCGTCATGCCTCGATTTCATGCGGTGGATGCCGCCGTAGTTTCGGCGCGCCGCAGCTTCTCGATGAAATAAGTTTCGAGTGAGGTGCGCACGGGCGTAAGCGAAATCAAACGCAGGTGCTCGCGGCGCAGTGCGTCAATGGCCGCATCCTGCTGCGTCTCGTCAATGATGGCGCGCACCGTATCTCCCGTGACGTGGCACTCCGCGCCCAGCGCCTTCATCGATGCTGGTACCTGCGTGCCCCGCCAGATCACTTCCACTTTGCTCAGAACACTCGATGTCAGATCTGCAACCCGGCCCGTGCCACGAAGTTCCCCTTTATGAATGATCGCAACCCGATCGCAAAGCGCTTCCGCGTCGGAAAGAATGTGCGTCG
The DNA here is from genome assembly GCA_963726155.1 of uncultured Acidobacteriaceae bacterium. Lineage (GTDB taxonomy): Bacteria > Acidobacteriota > Terriglobia > Terriglobales > Acidobacteriaceae > Sulfotelmatobacter. Next base: position 89,670 of record CAVSBF010000005.1, on the reverse strand, counting down.
AGAAAAAAACGGTTTTGCCTTCGTGTTTGAGTTGCTCCATCAGGTCACGCACTTCGCGCCGGCCCATGGGATCAAGCCCCGACATGGGTTCATCGAAGAACACGAGTTTGGGATCATGCAGAATGGCCTGTGCAATTCCCACCCGCTGCAGCATCCCTTTAGAAAATTTTCTCAACTGCACGCCCTTCACATCCAGCAGGCCCACGCGCTGCAATGTGTTTTCCACGCGGCGTGTGCGCTCCTTCGCCGGAACCCCGGAGAGCTGAGCGTAATAATTCAAAAGTTCGTGTGCGGTAAGGTGATCGTAAAAATAGGGCTGCTCGGGGAGGAACCCAATTTGCGCCTTCACTTCCGGGTCTGTCCAATCGCGCCCTAGAATGCGTGCCGTTCCAGACGTAGGGAAAACCAATCCCATCAGCAATTTCAAAGTTGTTGTCTTGCCCGCGCCGTTAGGGCCCAAAAAGCCAAAGATCTCACCATCCTCCACAGCGAGGTGCAGAGGAAGAAGGGCACATTTCGGTCGCTTGCGCCAAAATCCGACTAAATAGGTTTTTTCCAGACCAAGAATTTCAATCGCAGGCATAGCATTTCGAACCCATGGAAACGTCAGATCACTCACAAGAATTATATGAAACGACTCGACATTTTTGTACCGGGTACAGGTTACGACGGTTACTGTTTCTGACTTGGCAGTGGAGGGTATGGTGCAACGCAAGGGACTTTTTAATTGCCACGCTGGGGCTCATCCGGGTTATGAAGACCTCAGGGAGAACCTGGCTTGGTCGAGTTGTCACCAATGCCCGGCCCGTGGTCAGCTTGAGAAGCAACGAACTGGCTCTATGGACGACCGTTACGATGCCCTACCTGAGTACCTTCTTCACCATCTCTTTCTCAAGTGAAGCTAGTTCATGGGGAGCAGTAGTACGCAGGCGGCGCGGCTGGGCACCAGAGTGATTACGCCGGCAGCCTGCAGGCGCAAAACGGCGTCCTCGACCGAGCAGTAAGCGCGAGTGCCGCTGAGGGCGCTGAAGGGCGTGCCGGTTGAATAGAATTGATCGTTGACGGCGCCTGCGCTAGCGGAGCCGGCGGCGTTGAAGTTGTAACCGCTCTTGCCATTTCCGGCGCCGTTCGTGGCCAGATAGTTATCGATGATGCAGCCGGTCGCGATGCTCGGAGAACAAGGAGCCGCTCCACCCAGTGTCGCGAGCGCGGCCGGATATCCGATGGTTGGGTACGCGCTGACGTAAGCGATCTCAGCCGTGTTAATGGACCGAATGGAACCGGCTGCGGAAGAATCATTCGCCGCCATGCGCGCGCGCAGAAAATTCGGGATCGCAATAGCCGCGATGATCAGTATGATGGCTACTACAATCAGCAGCTCAATTAGTGAGAAACCCTTTTGTTTCCGCATCGAGCTCTTTCCCTGCTTCCAAGTCTCGTTTGCAAATCCGCAAAAACTCTCTAACTTCGGCCCCCGAGTATTGACTTTCACGGAGACATAAAGGTAGTAGCATGCCAACTGCCAGACCCGGGCAGACCCCGCACTTCGGTTTCGATGCCCCAACCGCTTTACTTTCAAACTGATGCCCGGTCAAAACCAATCGTTATCAAGCAAAAGAACACTCAATTAACAGCGTTCGCCGCGCACGTTGACGAATTGTGTCACCTGAAAACGTTACCCGACCCCGCTCGTGACCCCACTCTTCGCCAGTCTCTCCATAGGGAGCTTCGGATAAAGTGACCTCTCGTCATTGGTCAATACTTGCGGAGTGATTGTACGTCGGATAGAGCGGTAACCAGTGATTACCGAAGTTTGAGAAAGGCGAAGCGGGCGCCCTCGTCCACGGGAAGTGATCGGCTCCTGAGGTTGAAATTGATTTTCTCCCGGCAGCCCTGCAGCCGGAAAAACAAAGAGAGCAGCGAAGTTGCCTTCGCTGCTCCTGATTTATACCCTGCTCTGCCAAACTAACTTGCGCTAGTTCGCCAGTGGGAGCAGAGTCGGACAGTTGGCGTACGTGGCGAGCGTGAGGACGCCAGCCGCCTGAGTGCGCACCACGCCATCGCTGACCGCGCAGTACGACTTGGAACCAGTGGTCGCGCTGATCGGTACGGCAGTGGTCAGAAAATCAGTGGAGGGAGCTGCGCCCTGTCCAGCTGCGGCAAATTTGTAACCGCTCTTACCAGTGCCCGCCGGATTGCCGTTGTTGGCCAGGTAAGCATCGAGCAAGCAGGCTGTGGCCGTGCTCGGAGTGCAAGTTGCACCGAGGGCGCCGCCCAGGGTTGTCATTGCCGCGGGATAGCCCAAGGTCGGAAATGACGAGTAATAAGCTATTTCCGCAGTTACGATGGAACGCTCGGAAGCGGCCGCGGACGAATCGTTGGCTGCCATCTTGGCGCGCATCAGGTTAGGAATCGCGATAGCTGCGATGATCAGGATGATTGCTACTACGATCAGCAACTCAATTAGTGAGAAACCCTTTTGTTTCCGCATCGGATTAGTCTGCCCCCCCAAGAATTTTTAGACCCGCCTTGAACCCGCATTCGCCCTGTATTCATGCACGTGGCGAACCATAATGGCAGCGCTGGTTACGGCTAGTGTCCGTCCTCTATTTTCAATAACATGGCAATCAGGTGGGGGAAAGACCGCCGAGGGAAACCAGCGAATCAATCAATGGGCTAACACTATCTGTCGCTTTGGCAATAAACTGCCAACTTCTGTATCCCCTAAATGCGCCAGGCTTCAAAGAAGAAAGCGATTGAGAGAGTTTAACAACAAACAGAGTTTATCCCAAAAAACAAAGGGAGCAGCGAAGTTGCCTTCGCTGCTCCTGATTTATACCCTTGCTCTGCCGAACTAACTTACGTTAGTTCGCCAGTGGGTTCAGAGTCGGGCAGTTGGCGTACGTGGCGAGCGTGAGAACGCCAGCCGCCTGAGTGCGCACCACGCCATCGCTGACCGCGCAGTACGACTTGGAACCGGTGGTCGCGCTGATCGGTACGGCAGTGGTCAGAAAATCAGTGGAAGGAGCTGCGCCCTGTCCAGCTGCGGCAAACAAGTAACCGCTCTTACCAGTACCCGCCGGGTTACCGTTGTTGGCCAGGTAAGCATCGAGCAAGCAGGCTGTGGCCGTGCTCGGAGTGCAAGTTGCACCGATGGCGCCGCCCAGGGTTGTCATCGCCGCGGGATAGCCCAAGGTCGGAAATGACGAGTAATAAGCAATTTCCGCAGTTACGATGGAACGCTCGGAAGCGGCCGCGGACGAATCGTTGGCTGCCATCTTGGCGCGCATCAGGTTAGGAATCGCGATAGCTGCGATGATCAGGATGATTGCCACCACGATCAGCAGCTCAATCAGTGAGAAACCCTTCTGTTGTTTCCGCATCTCTATTTTCCCCTCTTCTTGGACTTTCATTCGATTTATGCTGGTCATGGAATGACGCAGTCGGACTAGATGTTCGCACCTGCCGTGCCAAACTCGCTAGATTACCTTGGTTCCGGAGGGCCTACTGCAAGGGCTTCGTTTTCAATGTTACCTTGCACTTTAGTCTCTATCCCAAGCCGCTATATACCGGCATTCGGTGCCAAAATCCGGCGGAAGCGTGACAATTCCTGTCATTGCGGATCAGCCTCACACCAAATTAGAACGCAGCTTTCCGCCGATCTTGCATTGCCGCGTGTTCCTCCATTTTAATGCAGAATCATTCCGCCTTCACGAGCAGGCAGGTGACGTCGTCGTGTTGGGGAGTGTTGCCCACGAATAAATCCAATTCGGCCATCAGCCGGTTGAGCATCTCGGCTGGCGTGCCCGCGGCGCCGGCCGCGATCGCGCTCAGCAGCCGGGTTTCGCCGTATTCATCCTGATTCGCGTTTTCCGCCTCGACCAATCCGTCGGTAAAGATAATCAGCCAATCCCCCGGCGCAAGAGCCACACTCGCCGATTCATATTTGGCCTCCGCCTGAATACCCAGAGGCAATCCTCCGACGTCGAGCCGCTCGATCAATCCCGTGCTGCGCCGCAGAATGGGATTATTATGACCGGCATTGATGTAAGTGAAAATGCGCCGCGCCGCCTCGTATTCGGAAAGAAACGCAGTCGTAAAACGCAGTCCTCCCTGGCTGTTCGAGCAGGCATACTTGTTCATATTGCCAACCAGTTCGGGCAGTGCAACCTGTGCCGTCGAAAGCGTCTTCAGGCTCGCCTGGAACGTAGCCATGAGCATGGCCGCGGGAATACTTTTGCCGGCGACGTCCGCCACGGCAAACACTACCCGATTCTCTTCGTTGGTTTTTCCCGGACGCGGAAACACATCGTAATAATCTCCCGCCACAGTGTTGGCCGGGCGCGTCGCGTAGGCAATGGCAAGTCCCGGAATCTGCGGCGGAGCCCCGGGCAGCAGCCACGTCTGGATCTCGCGCGCAATCTGCAAATCGCGCTTCATCACCACGCGGTCGGCAATTTCCAGCATCAGCAGCAGGAACATCAGCAGGCCGCCCCAGAAATGGAAATCGAGTTCGACCACGTGCGCTTCGTGATCGCTCCCCTGATAGCTGACGCCACCAAACGTGGGCAAAACCAGCAGGATCATCGCCGCCAATAGCAGCACGCGGCGTGCCGGCGAAAGTTTCTCCAGGAGCGCCCAGAAGAATTCCTTCACCATGTGCATGCGGCGCCCGCGGCGCGCCAGGTCGTCAGGAGTTCTGGCCGCAACATCGCGAGAGTACAACCGGTAGCTGGCTCGGGCTTCGGTGCGGAACTGCGACCAGAGCTGGGTCAACTCCATCCCTTCGGTCACACGCCGCCAGAATTGTTGCATGCGCACTCGCAGGGGAGCACGCTCAGCGGTGGCCGGTGGGGGCGCGGTCGCCATAGGATGCAGTGATTATAGAGGAAGGGTCGAGGCACGACGGCAAGGTATCAGCCCCGCGCCTGAATGGCTGATCGAGCGCCATTGCCGCAAGATGACAAGAACGCTTCAATGTCTCGTCGACTGCTCAACCTGCGGATCGGCACGTCCCGCCCATAAGCGACCCTCGCCGCTTCGATGCGCGGACGGTTTACCTCATCGAAGTTCCAGATGAACCTGAGAACTTTGGCAAGCTTTCGCATCCTGTGCGCTTCGCCACGTTTGAACACACGCGCGATTGCCCGCCAGCCGCAAGATAGTTTCGATCGCTCGAGCCAAATCACCAGAGTGGCGCGCGGCAATCGAATATCGAATGTGGCCAGTGCAAAATTGCCGTCACTGATCCACTCCTCCCCTGCGTGAGCTCTCTCCAGCAAACATCGGAAAGCAGGAACGTCTTTCTGATCCCAATGCGGCTGCCAGATGGCATCCAGGCAGATCACGGGCGCCCCTGTGATCTCTCCAAGCTGCCGCGCCAATGTCGTCTTTCCACTCCCCGCGCAACCCAGAATGACGATCCGCGCCATAACAGTTGGTTATCGCAGGAACTCGCGCGGCGTCAAGCGAAACGGTGTCAATTTCCAATTGTCGATTTCCGATTGGCAATTTCCGATTGCCAATTTTGAATCGTCAACTTTCTAGAACAATCGGCACTTGGGAATCGGAAATCGGAAATTTTAGAACAGCGCCAACTGTTCCTCCAAGCCTCGCACCGGCCATTTGTCCGCGAGCTTCGCTTCCCGCGGGTCGGCGCGTTTGATTCCATATTTCTGCCGCAACCGCGAAACCAGTTGCCCGATCCGCTTCCCATAAGAAGCCGGCAAAAACGCCCGATCCTGATAACGCTGTCGATAGCTCTCGACCAGTTGTGGAAATTGCTGTTCGAGGAAAGGCAGAAAAACCGCCGCCGAACACGGCTTCAGAAACAGCGGATTGGCAAAGATATGCCGCGCGCCCGCCGCCGCCGCCTCCCGCACCAGCGCCTCGAGGTCCGCCGGAGAATCGGTAATTCCCGGCAGCACCGGCGAACAACTCACGCCCACGTTAATTCCGGCCTCGCTGATTTCGCGCACCGCCGCCATCCGCAAATCCGGACGCGGCGCACTCGGCTCCAGTATCCGCGCCAGTTCCACATTCAGCGTGGTGATCGTGATGTGGACCGACAACAGATTATTCCGCGCGACTTCGCGTAACAGATCCAGATCGCGAACAATGAGATCGGATTTCGTAACAATCCCCAGCTCGAATCCGCGATGCCGGGCGAACTCCTCGAGAATTCGCCGCGTGACCTCGTAGCGCCGTTCCGCCGGCTGGTAAGGATCAGTAGCCGTACCCAGCGCAATACTTTCTCCCGGCTTCACCCGGCGCAACTCCTGCCGCAGCAGCTCCGAGGCATGTTGCTTTACATAAATTTTCTGCTCGAACTCCGCTCCATCCCGCATCTCCATAAATTCGTGCGTGTAGCGGGCATAGCAATACTTGCAGGCAAACTCGCATCCGCGATAAGGATTAATCGTCCAGGTAAAAGGCATGCGGACGCCGGTACAGCGGTTCAGCAGCGAGCGTGCCGGCAGTGTGAAATATTCGACATTGTGCCCCTCGCGCAGCGTTTCTCCCTCCGCCGCCAGCCGGGCAATCCCCACCAGCGAAGACTTCTGCAAAACGGGAAACAGCGGAGAGGAACTCATGTTTTCGCCTTTTGTTCGCCTATAGTAAACCGCGGGCCAGCGGCAGTCAAGGCGAAAGAAACGAAGTGTGAAGCCATGGCAAAATGCTCCCGCGCACTCGGACCGTTCCCATCCCTCTCGACTCGCAACCGACGCTGGCGTGGCACGCGCGGGCCGAATCTGGTACATGTCCTATTTCGTGCCGTGACGCAGCGCGTCTTTCACTTCGAAGAATCAAGGAGTTTCGCAGGGTAACCTCAGGAGGTGACGAACGGCACATTGCAGCGACTACGACCACATTCTAATGTCCCGATCACAATGAATCTGAAACCTGCACATCCCCGCCCGAAATCGCACCCTTTGAACCTGCCGCCAGCGCAACCGCGAGCCGCGGCCCGATGGCAAAACGCCGAAGCAATCGCATGGCGCTCCACGCTTCGGTCGGATTATCCGGGGAAGATCGGCAGAAATGTTCTTTTACGATCCCAGCCGCCAAGGCCACGAAATTGAACAAGCACGGCGCTGCCGTCCAACTCAGCCGTGAGCTTCTGGTGGGCTCGGTCGTCTCCGTAAATAACAAGCAAGGCGCCAGGCTCTCGGCGCGCGTAGTTGCCCAGTTGGCCGCATCAGAGGGCGTTCTTACCTACGCAATCGAGTTCGTCGAGCAGGACGAGCGGGCCGAAACCTTCTGGGGAATCATGTTCCCGCCAAACACCTCGAACGCCTGAACGACTACGCGACGAGATCCGCTCAGGGATTCAGGTCAACGAGTGTTACTGGCGCTTCCTGTTAAACGCTATCGCGCCTTGTTCACGGACGCCTAAAGAATCTCAAGTAGAACGCTGCGAATACCAACACAATGCCAATATTCACTATCAGCCGTTCCCAGAATCGGTTTCTGAAGAACGCGAAATCTGCGCCGACGATGAGCGCTGCCATCGCCACCACGTAAAGCGCAACCCCTAACTGTCTGCCCATTTCCGCTACCTGTTCATTTCAGTTTACTCGCATTGTCCAACCGAAGCGCGTGCTTACTACCGGCGATCTGCAGATGGTCGGCGACGAATCGAGAAAGCGCTCATTGACCTTTGCTAAAAAGGCGAACAGACGGCGCAAGCTTGTGCTATCGCCTGGTTCTCAACACCTACAAACGCAAATTCGCAGGGTTCTCTGCTTGGTTGAGAGCTACAAGGCGCTTTCGTTGCAGTGAACCGAGCCTACGGACGGGCCGGGATATTCCACTGCTGGCTTGGATTCCAGCCGACGCTCACTTGGCGCTTCTCCTTTTGACTCAGCGGAGCCAGTGAGTCAGTTAGCCACCGCAGCCATCCAAAATGAAGCGGACTTGGCCGCAGGAGGCTGAGTTAAACTCAGCCTCACAGCCAGAAATGATTGAATCAGCGCGTAGATTTCGAACCTTTTGAGGGTGCCACCAAATTGCTTACAGGTCCAGCAGTCCAGACGTGCCCCTCGGGAAGAAGCAACCTGTCGAAATGAAGAATGTATTTCTCCGAAGCACATTCTCTCGGAAGGGATAACAGGATGAACTGGTGCCCGAGATCCGTGACGACCACCAAAATACCCGATGTAACACGTCGTCGGATGGCGCCATCGGCTTCGGCTTAATCCCCCTCACATAATCGGAGTTCCCGAAGTGGTCGACAGTGACCTGGTCTAATTCGTTGTCAGTCCGAAGGTGAGTCCAGAAGATGCGGATCCTGGCCGGTCCGGACAAGGGCGGTGATCACCACCAAAGCGGTAATCAAGAAAGTCGACGGCGGTCCAAAGCCTCTTTTTCACCGGTTCATAATGCTACATTTCACAGCAGGCAGCAACACTGGTAAACGATTCCTTGAAGTCCGTACTAACAAGCAGCGATCCTGATCCTTAGCGGTTCTCATAACGGGACTGTGGGTTGTTGTCGTAAAATCGCGGTTACACTCATCGACAAAAGATCAAAATATTTAGCCGCCTCACCCCTGACAGTTGACCTTTAGTGGGTCCGAACAGCCGAGACGAAGGTCCGGCCGCTCATTCCCGCTAGCCTTGTCAGATTCGGGGCAGACTTAGTTGGATTGCATCACCGGCGAGGCCGCCAGCAATCCCGCCGCCAGTTCCAGATCGTGCAGATCTTCGCGGCTGAAGTCCTGGGTAAACTTCGGATCCAGGCCCTTCCGCGAAATCTGCAGAACGCCCAGCACGGTCGTGTTCGGATCGAGGATAGGAACAGACATCAGCTTTTGAATCGGAGCAGGAGCGACCAGTTCATCAGTTTCGGCCCCTACTGGCTTGATCGTCTCAAAAATGCTGGCGTGCTTAACCCGCGCAAAATTGTTGAAGATCTCGGCTTTCTTGCTGAGAGCCGTATGCGCCGCCACCGCCTTGCTGGAAATCGGAATCGCACCGGTAGTACGCAGGTGCTCGGGGAAAATAAACTTCAGCAGGCCCCCATCCAGCCGGAGCAGCGCGACTTCCGCATACTGCACACGAAACACTTTCGCCAGCACCATGCTGACATCCAGGGGCGTAACGCCTTCTCCCAGAATCGAACCCAAAGGCAGCAGGTTCTCCGGGAGAATAATTTCTTCTTCGATGGCCGCGTCTTCAGGCTTATGGGTCATAGAGGACTCGCGCATTTTTCAATTTCCGAACGTCACCAACTCCCGCACTTTGAACGCCAGACGAAGCTGGTACAGACATCCTACAACCCCTTTGATTTCAGCAAAGTAGCTTATGGCCATGACCTTTCGCGACATTCGGCCAGAAGCCCATTCGCCAGAAACTAGCAGAGGGAATGACATTTTCTGTCATACCAAATCCAAAAACGACCAGGCTCGCGAGAACAAGAGCGTGGGACCCAATTTCAACCCGAGCGTCTTCCCTTTCGGCCGGCAAAGTCATTACACTGCTTGACTATGAGCGTTCCGCCACAACCCAATGTCAAGCTGACCAATGCCCCCGATTACCGGGAAGCCTATGCCAACAGCGTGCAAATGCGAGTCAATGTCTGGGACTTTTTCCTCGTCTTTGGCACGGTTCAACAGCAGAGTGAAACTCAGGTCGAGGTCCGTAATTTTCAAGGCGTCTACCTGAGCCCGCAACAAGCCAAAGCCCTGCTCGGATTGCTGCAGCAGAACGTCAACGGCTACGAAACCGCCTTCGGCGAAATCAAACTCGACCCGCGCATGGCTACCGGAGGGCAGGTTCACTAAGAAAACGTCCACTAACACCGCATGCATCAGAGCCAGACGGACTGGAGCAGGAGGCTCATTCTGAAAGTTTTCGAGCGTGGCCAAAGCCTTCCGACGCACTGGTCACGCGCGTACCCAGCCCCGGTATTCGCTACTCTTTTCGTGTTTGTTTTTCTGCTCCATCTGCCCTTGCTCCGTCTGCCCTACTTCTGGGACGAGGCCGGCTACTACGTTCCTGCCGCACGCGACATCCTGCTTAGCGGAAGTCTCATTCCACATTCCACACTTTCGAATGCGCATCCTCCTCTGGTGATGGCCTGGCTGGCCCTATGGTGGAAGGTCGTAGGCTACACTCCTGTGGTCACGCGGACGGCCATGCTGTTCCTCGCCGCTTTCTCGCTCGTCGGAGTATTTCGCTTAGCCGAGGTCGTTGCCAACTCGCGAGTCGCGATTGCAGCTACCCTGTGCACGGCCGTCTATCCCGTATTCTTCGCGCAAAGCTCCCTGGCGCAAGTAGACCTGACCGCCGCCGGCCTGATCTTCTGGGGACTTTCGGCGTATATAGAAGAGCGCAAGCTCGCCACCATACTCTGGTTTTCCCTCGCGGCCCTGGCAAAAGAGACGGCGATTCTTGCTCCCCTGGCATTGGCCGTATGGGAGCTCGTTGGTTTTCTGGCGCAACGAACTTCGTGCAGTAAGTTATGGCGTTTCGACGATACCCGCCCGCTGCGCGTCATCTTGCTTTTGATTCCCGCAATTCCCCTTGCGTTTTGGTACGCGTACCACTACGCCCGCATGGGATATGTCTTCGGCAATCCTGAATTTTTCCGCTACAACGTGGCTTCGACCCTTAGTCCCACCCGTTTCGTTCTTGCTCTGATCATGCGGCTGTGGCAGATCAGCGGCTATCTTCATCTATGGGTCCTGACGTTAGGTATGCTGCTTGCGCTGTGGATGCTCCCGCCACTGCGCGATTCAACCTCCGAACGCCCTCGCATCAGCATTCCCGTACAAATGATTTTCTACGTCGTCATCGGGACTTACGTCGTTGCGATGGCTTTAATCGGCGGCGCGGTCTTGGCTCGCTATATGCTGCCAGCCATTCCTCTGATCATCATCGTGTCGGTCTCCACGCTATGGCGCAGAGTGGAATGGTGGCCGGCAGCCATCGCATTCGTTGTGCTGGCCTTCGTAACCGCATGGTTCTGGAATCCTCCCTATGGATTCTCCCCCGAAGATAATCTCGCCTATCGCGATTACATCGTGCTGCACGAAAATAGCGAACAGTTTCTCGAGGCCCGTTATCCCATGGCCCGCGTGCTTACCGCGTGGCCAGCATCGGACGAACTGACGCGCCCCTGGCTGGGCTACATTACGCGCCCCATGAGCATCGTGCGCATTGAAGATTTCTCTTTGGACGAAATTCTTTCCTCCGCAGATTTCCGCTCCCACTACGATGTCGCGTCTGATCTTCTCGACGAAATATGAACCCGGCCCCACCCGCTGGGATCATTGGCGAGCATGGACAGATTTGAAAACAAAATTCTTCGGCTTCCATCGTGATCTGCCCCCCGCCGCCGTTGCGCACATCCTCGGAGGTCACATCGTATTTTCACAAGAACGCCAGGGCCAATGGGTTGCCGTGATCGAAATGCAGCAAAGCGAAATACAAAACGCAGAACTCATAATGCAGTAATGCAGTAATGAGAAGAAAAATGTTTTCTCCGCGAACCCTGCGGCCGTTCTCTGTGCCCTCTGCGCTTAAAGCTTTTGTTCGCAGAGAACGCGAAGAACCGCCGCAGAGGACGCAGAGAAAACGCCAAATTTCCAGTTCTTATTTCTGCATGAGATGGCACGAATGCGTCTTGATCACGAGCCACACCTCGCGACCAGCCTCAAGCTGCAAGTCGTCGCGCGCTGCGAGAGTCAGGTAAACATCCATTTCCACGCCACAATCGACGCGCGCGGAAATGATCATGTCGCGCCTTTCCAAAGAGACCACGCACCCTGTAATCACATTGCGCGCGCTGAGCCCTACAGGCTTTGCAATGGCGAGCAGAATGTCGCCCGCACGAATTCCCACGCGCAGATGCGAGCCCGCTTCGGCACGAATCAGAGGCGTCTCCAAAAGAACGAACTTTGCCGCATTTATACCCGGCAGGCGGCACGTCATCGTGCCGCGATCTTCGTGCACCAGCCAAACCGTCGCATCGAAGATATTTTCAAATCCGACCAACTGCGCCACCGTTTCCTGCAGCGGAGCGCGCAAAACTTCATGCGGCGTCCCTTGCGCGACGATGCGGCCCTGGTCCATCACGATCACCCGTTCGCCCAGCGCCATCACCTCTTCGCGGCTGTGCGTCACATAAAGGATAGGAATGCCGTGCGCCTGATTCCAACGCCTCAAGTCGTCCAGGATCTTCGCCTTGGTCGCCGCGTCGAGAGCAGCCAGCGGTTCATCCAGCAAAAGCACGCAGGGATCGATTACCAGGGACCGCGCCAACGCCACGCGCTGCCGTTCTCCCCCCGAAATTTCCGCTGAGCGCCGTCCCCGCAAATGATCGATGTGTAGCTCCTGCAACATCTCTTGCGCACGTGCTCTTCTCGCAGATCGCGTCAGCCGCGCCAAACCATATTCCACATTCTGCTCGACCGTCAGATGAGGAAACAGCGCCAGATCCTGCAGCACATATCCCACGCCACGCTTTGCGACGGCAAGGTTCACGCGAGAGTTCGCGTCAAAGAAAATCCGATCTCCCACGGCAATTCGCCCCGAGTCCGGCGTAGCCAGTCCGGCAACACAATCGAGCAGCGTAGTTTTGCCCGCCCCTGACGGGCCGAAAAGAATGGTAAATCCGGGGGAAGCGCCGAACTCCACATCGAGAGAAAACTCACGTTCCTTGGAAGCCAGAGCTTTGCGAATGGTTACAGTCAGAGTTGATCTTGCGGATTTTGCTTCCACCGGCGAGGACATGAAGGCTTCGTCTATTTGATCGGTCCCAGGAGCCATGATTTTTCCCGCAGCGTTCTCCGGTTCAGCCCATAGACTACCGCCAGCACCGCAAAGCAAAAGATTAGCAGCAGCACCGCCATCGCATTTGCTCCGGCGTAATTCGAAGCCTGCACCTGGTCATAAACACTGATCGAAACCGTCCGCGTCACGCCCGGAATATTGCCGCCTACCATCAGCACCACGCCAAACTCTCCCATGGTGTGGGCGAAGGCCAGTGCCACACCCGTGACCAGCCCCGGCATCGAAAGCGGGACGATCACCCGAAAGAACGTACGCAGCGGTGACGCTCCCAGCGTAGCCGAGGCTGCTATCAATTTCCGATCAACCGAAGAAAACGCAGCCGCGAAAGGCTGCACCGCAAATGGCAAGCTATAAAGAACGGAACCAATCACCAGTCCGGTGAACGTGAACGCCAAAGTATGTCCTGTTAGAGATTGCCACCAGCGTCCCAGCGGACTCAGCGAACCGAGCGCCACCAGCACGTAAAATCCCAGCACCGTCGGCGGCAGCACAATCGGCAGCGCCACCGTCGCTTCCACCAGAAACTTGCCGCGCCAGCGCGAGAACGCGATCCAGTAAGCAAGTGGCAAGCCAGCGAGCAGCAGAATCGCCGACACCACCACCGCCAACTCAATCGTCAGCCCGAATGCCTGCCAGTCAAATACCCGCCAATCGATCGACATATTGCTTGCAAATTGTACAGCGCGATTCTTCGATTCCCAGAATAGCTTCCCGAAATGGTTCTAAGTGCACTTTATTCACGATTAAGATTGACCCCGTTATCCGCCACTCCGATACTTGCCTCGTCCGCTCCACTCTTTATGATTTCTCCCGCGGTCCGTCGTGCCCTTCGCGCTTCCTCACTTTTACTTTTGCCTCTTCTTGCGGCATCAACTGCGCAAGCGCAAGGCGCGAAGAAAAATGTACCGACAACCTCGGTCGCAGATACCGATCACGAGCAGGAGCGCGCGGAGTGGTTCCTGCATGGACGCACGATACCCGGCAAATCGGCTGCCGAACTCCGCCATCGCGCTTATCAAGCCAAAATGCAGGCTCGCACCGCTCGGCTGGCGCTCGCCCGCGCGGCACAACCGGGCGCACAACCGGGCGCACAACCAGCGACTCCTACCAGCGGATGGACTCCGCTTGGTCCCGTACCACTCGCCTCCGACGCTACCGGCACCGGTTTTCAGGATTATCACCAGGTCGCTGGCCGCGCCACCGCTGTCGCAATCGATCCCGCAGACCCCACCGGTAACACAATTTATATCGGCGGCGCTCAAGGTGGAGTCTGGAAATCCACCAACGCCGCCGCGAGTATCCCCAACAATGTGACATGGTCGGCGGTAACCGATAACCAGGCTACGCTCTCCATCGGCTCAATCGCGATTCAGCCGGGAAATTCCAATCCTGCGAACACCGTGATTCTGGTCGGCTCCGGAGAAGCCGATAATTCCGCCGACTCCTATTTCGGCCTCGGAATCCTCCGTTCCGCCAACGGCGGAAACTCCTGGACATTAGTTTCCACCGCCAACGCCGGCGCCCTGTCGTTCAGCGGTCTGGGCGGAACGCGCATGGCGTTTGACACCGCAAGCGGACAAACCAGCACCGTTGTAGCAGCGATGGCGGCGAGTTCCGAAGGCGAAGTCTCTGGCGCGTTGACTTCCAATACTTACCGCGGCCTCTACACCTCCACCGACGCCGGACAAACCTGGACCTACAATTCACTCTTTTCCGGCGGAACGGCCGAAGCAACCTCGGCAACATCGGTCGTCTATAACGCGGCCGCCGGATTATTTTTCGCGGCCCTTCGCTATCACGGCTTTTACTCGTCGCCTGATGGCGTTACGTGGACGGCCTTGGCAAATCAACCAGGCACTCCCAGTCTGTTGAACGCCGCAGCCTGTCCATCAAACTACGTCACAACCTGCCCCATCTATCGCGCCGAAATCACGGTCGTGCCCGGACGCAACGAAATGTATGTTTGGTTCGTTTCTCTCGACTCCAACGACAATCCCGTCGACCAGGGAATTTGGCAAACTAAGAACAGCGGCGCATCGTGGACACAAATCAGCGACAGCGGTATCACCAACTGCGGCGACGTCAGCGGCTGCGGCGTAGAGCAAGGCTTCTACAACCTCGCGCTGTCGGCCGTTCCCAACGGAACTGCCACCGACCTCTACGCCGGAGCCATCAACCTATATAAGTGTTCGATCAGCTCCCTCAATCCCACCTGTGCGACCACGCCTTTCCTGAATCTCACCCACGTTTATGGCTGCGATCCGCTCAGCGCGCTCGCCCACGTTCATCCCGACCAGCACGCTATCGCCTATACGATTCCAACATCCGGTTCCGACCTGATGTATTTCGCCAACGATGGTGGCATTTATCGCGCGCTGAACGGTTATACCGGCCTGACCACCGGCTCGTGCTCGGGCACGAATCAATTCGACGACCTCAATCAGAACCTCGGCTCGATGACCCAGTTCGTCAGCTTCTCGCAGCACCCCACCGATCCCAACACGATCTTTGGAGGCACGCAGGATAACGGTTCTCCGGCAACCGCAACGGCGACGACAAGTTCAGCCTGGGGAAATATTCTCTCTGGCGACGGCGGCTACGGTGCGCTCGATCCCAATACCGGCAACTGGTTCGCTTCGAATCCCGATACGGGTTCTGGCAGCCTCGGTATCCAGCAGTGCTCTTCCGGCATAAGCTGCAACGATTCAGATTTCACCACAGTCATCAGCAGCGCCGACGTCGGCGGCGACGACGGTGCATTCTATTTTCCCTACATTCTCGATCCGCAATCCACGAGTTCATTACTGGTGGGAACCTGCCGCGTGTGGCAAGGTCCGCGATCCGGAGGCGCGTTCACCCCACTCAGCCTGAATTTCGAAACCTTCGGCACCGGCACTTGCGCCGGGAACGAAGTCAATGTCATTCGCTCCCTGGCTGCCGGCGGACCTGCGAATGCAAATGGTTCAGAGGTTATTTATTCCACCACCGACGGCCCCGGACTGAATAACCCGTCTTCGCCTCCCGGCGGAAACGTTTGGGTCACCACGAATGCCACAGCAGTTTCCGGCACGTCCTCAACATTTACCAACACGACGCTCAACGGCCCGGCTGGGGCCAGCATCAACCCAAATCAATCCCCCATCTCAAGCGTTGCCATCGATACCTCCGACCCAACCGGCAGCACCGCCTATGTCACCGTGATGGGTTTCACCGGCGGCCCCGGCCACATCTGGCAGACAACAAGCGCAGGCGCGACCTGGATAGATTTCAGCGGCACCGGCACAAATGCAATTCCGGATTCTCCAGTAAATGCGGTCGTCGTCGACCCCGCCTCGCACGTCATCTACGTGGCTACCGATGTCGGCGTCTTTCAAAGTCTGACGTCGCTCGCCGCCTGGACCGAACTCGGTCCAACCTCAAGCGTGGAAGCAACCGGCTTCCTGCCCAACGTGGCTGTCACCGCGCTGGCAATCTTCAATTCCGGCGGCCAAAAGTTGCTGCGAGCTTCCACCTACGGTCGCGGCGTGTGGCAATACAATCTGCTCGCCGTACCGGATTTTCAAATCTCAGTGCCAACCCCTACGCAGATCATCTTCCCCGGCAACACGGCAAATTTCGCCGGCACACTCACGTCGCTCAACGGCTATGACAACTCCGTTCAACTCACCTGCACCGCTGGCGCATCAGCCCCTCCCAGCCCTTGCATTCCGAGCCCCGGCAGCCTCACCCCAACTCCTACCGGCGCAGCATTTTCCCTGAATGCTGGCAGCAGTACGATTGGAAATTACAATTTCAATCTGCAGGCTTCCGGTACCGATCCCAACAATACAATCCACACTGCGGCTCTCACTTTGCAGGTCATCAGCTTCAGTGTGACGGCACCTTCGCCGACCACCGTGAGCGTGCCTCGCGGAGCCACTTCACTGCCTGTAAGCTTTCAACTCTCGGCGCAAGGTTCCTTCAATCAAAGCGTAACCTTGAGCTGCAACATCGGTGTGCTCATCCACGGCGCGACTTGCGCCTTCACTCCCAGCGCAACTTTTAATCTCACCTCCGCCTCGCCGGTGACGGCGACAGCGACCGTAACCGTACCCGCAACTACTCCCATCGCCGACTACACCGTCACGCTCCAAGCCAATACCAACGGCGCTCCCGTTCCTCTGGCTACCACATTCGCCGCGGACGTCGTTCTGAATCCCACATTCGTCCTCACCGAACCCACGGCGTTTCCCAACGTAAAAGCGGGAAGCACCGGCACCACCGGCTCGATTACCATCTCTTCGCAAGATGGCTTCGCCGGCACCGTTAGCCTGAGTTGCGTCACCACCTACGGCGCCAGCAGTTGCAGCGTCAGCCCGGCATCGGTAAGCGTAGCCGTGCCTCCGGCCGCTTCGCCCACTGCCACACTCACCATCAACGGCACAAGCTTCTCTCCCGGAACCTACCAGGTCAGCGTCCTTGGCACATCTGGTTCTCTTTCAAACTCTCTGCCAATTCCCTTTTCCGTCGGCGACTACGTCATCGCCGGAACGCAAACACTCGCCACCATTCCCGGCGCTTCCGCCACGGCAAATCTCACCTTCACCTCCGAATACTCTTACAGCGGCAAGGTCAATCTCACCTGTAACTCCACAGCCCTCCCCAATGCGACATGCGCTCTTAGCCCCGCCAGTCCGATCACTGTAAGCGTCGGTTCAATCATTCCCGTAACAGCAACCATCTCCGTTCCCAGCAACGCGGCTGTCGGCGCCTATAGCATCAAGCTCACTACTCAGGATTCCACCGGCGAACCCACCCACTCCTGGACGATCGCTCTCACCGTGCAGGATTTCGCTTTCAGCGCCGTCACGCCGCCCGCCCAAACCGTCGGCGCCGGTCAAACCGCCACTTACAACCTCAGCGTGATGCCGGTCGGCGCCTCCTTCTCTAACCCCGTAACGCTTTCCTGCACCGGCGTTCCCGTAAACTCCACATGCACCTTCACGCCTAACCCCGTAACTCCCGGCAACGCCGCCGCCCCAGTGGTTATGACCATCACCACCAGCGCCACAGCCGCGACTGGCACTTCCACCATTACTGTCATGGGAGTGTCCGGTTCGCTCTCGCATTCCGCCACGCTTTCACTCACCATCGCGAGCAGCTTTCAGCTCGCCATCACGCAGCCTTTTCCCGCCGCAGACCCGGGATCCCAGCAAACAGCCAAAATTTCTCTGACGCCCAACTACACCGGCTCCGCTAATGCCACCTGTGACGCAACTGCGCTCTCCGGCACACAATGTACGCTCACACCCGCAAATCCAATCGCATTCACCGGCTCGCCGGTCACAATCACTGCACTCATTAATATTCCCTCGAACGCTGCGGTCGGCACCTACAACATCAATGTCAACGTTCAGGACTCCAGCGGCTCCCCCACTCATTCCCTGACTCTTCCGTTTACCGTGATTCAGGATTTCACTCTCGGCGCGCCCACCCCCGCCACCCAAACCATCAACCCAGGACAATCCGCGAGTTACAATTTCAGCGTACTGCCGGTGGGCGCCTCATTTACTGATGGCGTCTCCCTATCCTGTTCCGGCGGTCCCGCCGTCTCACTGTGCAGCTTTACTCCGAACCCAATCACTCCCGGCAGCAGTTCGGCGGCCGTAGTGATGACCATAGCCACTACAGCAAGTTCAGCCATGAATGTTAAGCCTTCGATCTATTACGCTCTATGGCTTGCGCTGCCCGCACTCGCCTTTCTTGGAACGCGAAGCCGCCGAAAAAAACCACACAAGCTCGCACTGCCCGCCGCATTGCTCGGACTTTTCCTGCTGGGACTTCTGCTTTCCTCCTGCGGCGGAGGCGGCACCAATGGCAGCGGCGGTGGAGGTGGTGGCGGCGGCGGTGTTGGCGGCCAACAACAGGGCACTCAACCCGGAACCTATACAATCACGGTCATTGGCACTTCCGGAACCCTGACTCACCAGGCCGCCGCCGTAACCCTGCTTGTAAATTAGAAGTTGTGAAGTAGTATTAGAGCGCTTGCCCACGCACCGAAAAAATCCAGCGCAACGTCATGCGCTCACCGCCGTCCGCCATGACTGATTCCCGCTACAACGTCACGATTGTCGGGGGCGGAATCGTCGGCTTGGCCGTGGCACTTGAAATCACGCGGCGATTTCCCAGCGTTCGCTTACTCCTGCTCGAGAAAGAAGACCACGTGGGCCGCCATCAGAGCGGCCACAACAGCGGCGTCATTCATTCCGGCATCTATTACAAGCCCGGTTCGCTGAAAGCGAAATTGTGCGTGGCCGGTGCAGCCGCGATGGTTGAGTTTTGCCGCGAACACGGAATCCCACACCAGATTTGCGGCAAAGTCATCGTCGCCACCGAAGAAGAAGAATTTCCCCGGCTCGAGGAATTGTGGCGCCGCGGCATCGCCAACGGATTAACCGGACTAAAATCCATCGGCCCTGAAGAATTGCGCGAGATCGAACCCAACGCCACCGGACTGCGCGCCATCGTAGTTCCTTCCACCGGAATCACGAACTACGCCGCAGTTTGCGATAAATACGCCGAACTCATCACCGCCCAGGGTGGAACGATTCTCACCTCGCACGCCGTGTGCGGCCTCAAACGGACCGCAAATGAAATCGTGGTTGAAACCAACCACGGTGCATTCTCCACCGCATCGCTGATCAACTGCGCCGGACTTTTCAGCGATCGCATCAGCCGCATGGCCGGTGACGATCCCCAGGTAATGATCGTCCCCTTTCGCGGCGAGTATTACGATCTTCTCCCCGAGCGCGCCTCGCTGGTGCGCGGACTTATCTATCCCGTGCCCGATCCGCGATTTCCATTTCTCGGAGTTCATTTCACTCGTCGAGTCAACGGCACGGTCGATGCCGGTCCTAACGCTGTGCTCGCATTTCGTCGCGAAGGCTATCGCCGCACCGATTTCAATCTGCGCGATCTCGCCTCATCGCTGTCTTTTCCCGGATTCTGGCGCATGGGCGCGAAAAATTGGCGCAGCGGCCTCGACGAATTTCACCGATCGTTTTCGAAGGCCGCATTCGTCCGTGCCTTGCAGCGCCTGGTCCCGGCTATACAGTCGACGGATCTGGTTCCCGGCGGGGCCGGCGTGCGCGCCCAGGCAGTCACGCGCGAAGGCGCGTTGGTGGATGATTTCAAGTTTGTTCCTTCAGACCGGATGTTGCATGTCCTGAATGTTCCCTCTCCAGCGGCCACAGCTTCGATCGTGATCGGACGATCAATTGTGGAGACTGCCGCAAATACGCTAGGGCTGCAATAGCTCCGGCGATTCAGAACCCAGAATTTCGGAACCCAGAATTCTAGATAAAATTCGGATCAGTTAGATTCCTGACGCTAACGTCGGCGGCAGCGGCGGAGGCGTCATGCTGGCCGCCTTCCGTGGAGTATTCAGTAGTCGAGGGCCGGCGACACTGGCTTGACCATGCAGCTGGCTGGGCGAATTCGCGATCCAGTCCTTATGAAAACGGAAAACATAAAGCGCCACTTCCACACGACTGGAAACCCCAAGCTTGTCAAAAATCCGAAACAAATAATTCTTCACCGTATGTTCCGTAAGCCGCAAGCGGGTCGCGATCTCCCGGTTCGATAAGCCTTCCGCCACGCAGCGCACTACATCCTGCTCGCGCTTCGAAAGGATCGCTTCCGCGCCCGCTTCAGCGGGGCGCATCGGTTCGGACTCCTTCAAGGCGTCAATGATGTAGCCTAATTCCGCACTGTTCGCCCACACCTGGCCACCATGCACGCTGTGAATGCATTTCGCCAGGATTTTCGATGATTCGGTGCGCGAGAAAATCCCCTGCGCGCCACAGCGGAACGCCTCTACCACAGCGGAAGGATGGGAAATATCCATCAAAAGAATGATTCGCGTTCCCGGACTCGCAAGAGAAATCTGGCGAGCCAAATCAAAACCCCGGCTCGCGGAATCTTCCAGCGCCGAACTGAGCAGGATCACGTGAGGTCTTCGCTTCGCCACCGCCGCCAGGATCGCCGCCTGTTTCGGTTCTACTCCCATCACTTCCAACTGGCAGTCCTGCGCCAGCGCCTCCGCCAACAACTGGCTGCTCATCCAGGTGCTTTCCGCCGCCAGCACTCTAATCCTGTTCAGGTTTTCCGGTAACGGTACCGCGGGGTGGGCCATACTCTGTTCTCCTCGATCAACAGCTAGTGGTAAAGCAAGTCGGATTTAATCACGCGCACTCCGGGCGCAAGCATTCAGGGACAACGCAGGGGGGATCACAAACGTTAAGACAGGATACACCGAAGGAAAACCCATACCAGGCACGTCTTCCCAGAGACTTTAGACTGAAGGCTGAAGCCAGTAAATGGCACGCCGGTGCCATTTACAAGCCGGCCGTGAAAAGCTTCAACCCGCGAAAGCCAGTTCCTTAGCCCGTTGCGCCGCCTTGACCACAGCCTTAATCAGCGTGACCCGCAACTTGCCTTCCTCCAGTTCCATGATGCCATCGACCGTGCAGCCCGCGGGAGTCGTCACTGCGTCCTTCAACAGCGCCGGATGATCCCCGGTCTCAAGCACCACGCGAGCCGCTCCCATCGTAGTTTGCGCCGCCAGCAAGGTCGCAATATCGCGCGGCAGTCCCACCTTCACGCCCGCCTCCGCCAGCGATTCGATAATGATGTAAATGTAAGCCGGACCGCTCGCCGAAAGTCCGGTCACAGCATCCATATGCTTTTCATCCACCACCACCGTTCGACCCACAACGTCGAACATGGCGATCGCCATCTCCACATGCCCAGCCTCAGCATACTTTCCTTTTGCCAAAGCGGTCATTCCGCAGCTCAACAGGCAAGGCGTATTCGGCATGGCGCGGATCACCGGCACCGGCGCATCCAGCGTCTTCTCAATCAGACTATTCGGAACCGACGCCGCCACCGAGATGATCAACTGCCGCGGTGAAATATGTCCGCGAAGTTCGGCTACTACTTCTTCCACCACCTGCGGCTTCACGCCGATCAAAATAACATCGGCGTCTTTGGCCGCCTCTAAATTATTCGTGCCAACCGGTATGCCCAGTTTCGCACTCATAGCGCGAGCGCGTTCTTCATGCGCGACCGTAGCCCTGGTGAGTTCCTTCGCCAGCAGACCATTTTTCAGGAGTACCTGCAGCAGGATTCCCCCCATCTTCCCCGCTCCGAGAACTGCGACTTTCTTCCCCGAAAGATGATTCCCCATGCTTGATCCTTTCCGACCTCCGCCTACGCCTTGCGCACTTTCTGTCGGCCGCCCCGCTCCCACTGCCACGCCGTCTCCACAATCTCTCGCAGCGAGCGCTTCGGTTTCCAATGCAATAGCGCCTGTGCGCGCGCTGGATCCGCAACCAGTGCCGGAGGATCCCCCGGCCGCCTCGGCCCCATGCGTCGCGGAACTTTCGACCCTGTCACCTCTTCCACCGCCGTAATCACTTCCTTCACGGAACATCCCACTCCGGTGCCCAGGTTCAGAGCCGCCGAATGATTTCCTGCCTCAAGGTGTTTCAGCGCCAGCACATGAGCATCAGCCAGATCGTTCACATGAATGTAGTCGCGCACACAGGTTCCATCGGGCGTCGGGTAATCGTCCCCAAACAACTCCAACTCTCCCCGCTCTCCGGTCACCGCCTTTAATGCGGCGGGAATCAAGTGGGTTTCCGGATCGTGCAACTCTCCAATTTCACCGCTCTCGTCAGCTCCAGCCGCGTTGAAGTATCGCAGGCTCATGTAACGCAACCCATATGCGCGATCATAAGCTTCCAGCGCATTCTCAAAGAAAAGCTTCGAGGTCCCGTAGGGATTCACCGGCTGCCGCGGCGTATCTTCCGTGATCGGCACTTTCCCGGGCACCCCATACACCGCACAGGTCGAAGAAAAAATAAACCTTCGCACTCCCGCGTCCAGGGCCATGTTCAGCAGGTTCAGTCCACCTTCCGCATTATTTCTAAAATAAATCCGCGGATTCTGTACCGATTCACCCACCGACGCGAATGCGGCAAAGTGCATCACCGCGTCCACCCTCCCCATCACCTTCGTCAATTGCTCGCTATCCGCAATGTCCGCCACTACTAACTCGAAGCCGTGCGCAAGAAAAGCATGCCCGGCACACAAATTGTCGTACAGGATGGCTTCATATCCATGGCGTCGTAGAGTCCGCGCCACATGGCTTCCAATGTATCCCGCTCCGCCGACCACCAGAATCGCCAAATCATTTCCTTTCCAGAGATTCCTCTTAGATTTGCAAGTTCTACGCCGGAGTCTTCCCGTGCAAATCATTTCGCTGAACGCAGACTAAAGGGCCTGAGCCGCCACGGCCCAGAAATGTGCCCGCTCATTCCTGCTGTTGGGATTCTACTGAAAACTTCGTGGAGAGGTTTATCTAATCGCCGTCGCCCACAGCCACCGGCTTCGCCGTTAGCCCTCGCAGCAACGGACTAGTTTGCGACATCAGTTCGATGTGTCCGCACTTGGCGCACTCCAAAACCACATTGCCACCAGCCGAACCATACGGATGAAACGTCAGCCGCGTGAAAATGTAACTATCGATCTCGCTATGGCAGCGAAGACAATGCACTCGCCCGCCCGCGCTGGATGTCGGCTTCTTTTCCGTCTCCGAAGAACCGGACCGCCCGGTCTTGTCGAAAGTATTCTTTTCCACGTCTTTCTCCACCGCTTCTACTATTTGTCTTTTACGAACTCTACGCTAGCGGCACTGCGCTCGCCAGCATATTGCCCGCCCCCATGTTGCACAAGTTGACACGCACCGGAATCGCTCGTTTCGCTTCCCAAAGAAAAAGGCCGCGATGGTCGCGGCCTTCGTTACTACCGGTTTTAATGACCTACTGCAGGTGGATCTTGCCGTTCGCGTCCAAAGTTCCATGTACGCGCACTTTTTTGCCTTCGTATTGCTTCACCTGGTCTTGATGGTCAATGTCGTAAGACTTTCCCGAGGCGGCATCCTGCAACACATACTTGTCGCCCGCCTTCACGATAGTTCCACTGAAAGTTTGCGAGTCCGTGGCGGTGGTCGATGGCTGACTCGGCGTACTAGGCGCGGCCTGTCCCCCTTGATCCGGCGTCTGGCTGGGTTGCGCTTGTGTCGGCGTATTCGGCTGTTGAGCCGTCGGGTCGGCAGGCTGCGTCGGTTGTGACTGCGGGGCAGCCGACGGGTCAGTCGAGGCTGATGGCGGCGTAGGGGTTGACTGTTGCGCGTTGAGCGTTATCCCCACCGTCAGCAGCGTGGCAAATGTTCCAAGGGTCCACATGGACCGCAGATGCTTTTTCATTCAATCCTCCGAGAGACATTTTTTAAACGTCATTTCTCTGACGCTTCGATTTGCAACCCGCATGCCAAAACCTTCGCGCCATAATTTCGCTAAGGCTGTTAGGTTCGGTTGTTCAATCTGCAAGCTTTATCGCCATCCCGAAACCCGGCCCTCTCGTTTCGCTACGGATCTTCTTCCCTCGCCGTACCACAAACGCCCTAGAAGCCGACTCGGCCAACTTCCATCTTTTCACCTCGAAGCGAGCAGTTTTTGCTCGTATTCCGAAGACTCGCGTTCAAGATCGCTCTCAGACACAGTCAACCAGCCCAAAACGAAACGCTCCTAAACATTTTGTTCAAGAAAGAGGTTGCACAAATCCAAACTTAGGATAAACTTGCGCGCAATTTCCAACTCGTAGGGGGATGCTATGAGAAAGAGAAAGACTGCCGGAACAAAGGCTGCCGGAACAAAGGCTGCCGGAACAAAGACTGCCGCAAAAAAGATTGCCGCAAAAAAGACTGCTTCAAAAAACATAACCGCGTTCGCGTTCGCCCTGGCGTCTCTTCTCTTTTGTAGTGCAGCCCACGCACAAATAGGTCACCCGCCAGTTTCCCCCACCATGAACGGCTCCCACGAATTGCGCATTACGGATCGCGACATGCCAACTCCCGTCCGGCAAATCGATCCCGTCCGCCTGCAGAAAGATGCCCTGGCATTGGCCACCGCCGCCGGCTCCATTCCCGCCGACATCGAAAGCGTCCGCAAAGGCATCCTGCCGAAAGAAATCATCCTGAAACTGAAGCAAATCGAAAAACTTTCCAAGCAACTCAGAAACGAACTAAACCCCTAGCTTGGCCGCCCCACCACAACCCCGCCGCCAGCCCGGCCTCTACGATTCTCGTCGCCAGCTTGGCACCACCTCAAGGCGGCCTACTCTTCGCCTGGATACTGTCTGTGTAGAGCGGGCGCCCCCGCCCGCTGCCCTTGACGCTGATCTTGATTTTGATCCCGCCCGTGTGGGACGGACACTCCTGTCCGTCGCCTTTGACGTCGATTTTGAACTTGATCCTTAGAATTGACTTTGCCCGGCAAACGCACGGCTTCAGCAGATGAGGCCCCGCAACGCTCCGGTCCCGTAGGGACGCCCGACAATAGCCCGGCGTTTCAACGCCGGGTTAGAGAGTCGCAAGTGTAGCCAGCCCCGCAAGGACGCCATAGGATAGCCCCGGCGGCTGGCCCATACGCGTGCCTCCTGTCTTTCCACGGATCACCACAATCGAGGCTGCCCCACCTGTCGCGGTTTTCGACAGGTGGGTGTCTCGGGCGATGGCAGCCGGGGCTCGCCGTAACCCAACATCTTTCTGCGGGCACGCAAAGCGCCGATAATGACGAAAGAACAGGATTCGACGTCCGTGGTGCCCACTCGTCGAAAATCACGACGAGTGGGGCAGCCTTGATCGCGGAGGTGAAAGCATGTGTGGGCTAGCCCCCTCAAGCAAATCGAGAAGATCTCCAAGCAGTTGAGAAATGGGCTAAAGCCGTAGCTTCGCCGTGGCGAGAGTGGACAAACCCCAAGAATCGAGCCCAGGGGGCACGCCCAAAACCTTGTCAAGCCCTAAACATGAAGTTTTTTCCGTAAGTGATTGCTTCCATTACTAAAATAAAGATGAAACCGTGTCCCATTTACTCATGGAAATGTGATATAATGGTTATATAGCTCAAAGACTGGCGCAGCCCCTCGGGGCCTGCGCCTTTCGCTTTTTGCGGCCATTTTTTCGCCAGCCGAAATTTAGCCCAGCTCCAGAACTCATGCGCAAACGCAAGGCCGCTTTCCGTGGACGCAAACCGCGTCTCGCCCAAGCTCCTTCCGCGCCACCTCCGCACCCCAACACTCGATTCGACCGCGAACTCACCACCAAACGCCGCGGCGAAATCTCCGAACTCGCCTTCGCACTCGCCGCCGCCCGCCGCGGCTTCGGCATCTCCAAACCCTTCGGCGACAGCAACCGCTACGACATCATCCTCGATTGTCAGGATCATGTTTGTCAGGATCACGATTGCCAGAATTACGATCCCCAAAATCATGACTGTCAGAATCACGATTGC
Organism: uncultured Acidobacteriaceae bacterium; assembly: GCA_963726155.1. GTDB lineage: Bacteria > Acidobacteriota > Terriglobia > Terriglobales > Acidobacteriaceae > Sulfotelmatobacter. The sequence goes on along the minus strand of CAVSBF010000005.1, from coordinate 63,479 downwards.
CTTGATCAAGACTGCAACGATCACCATTCCCCGGATCGGAAGTACCAAAATCGCAATCGCCGAGGGAGTATCCTCCAAAGCCTCACCGCCCAAACCCGCCCGCGCCTCATCCGCGTCCAGGTCAAATCCTCCACCCAAATGCAAAACGGCCTCTACCACCTCAACGCCCACCGCCGCATCAACGGACGCGCCGTCCCCTACAAACTCTCCGAAATCGATTTCATCGCCGCCTACATTATCCCCGAAGACTCCTGGTTCATCTTCCCCCTCCCCCACATCCTCGGCCTAAGCAGCCTCCTCCTCAGCCCCAAACACCGCCGCCGCCCCAGCCTCTACGACAACTACCGCGAAGCCTGGCACCACCTCAACGAGCCAGACGGCCTAGTATTCGCGTAGATATGTCCGTGTAGAGCGGGCGCCCTCGCCCGCTGCCCTTGACGCTGACCTCGGTTTTGATCCTGCCCGTGTGGGACGGACACTCTTGTCCGTCGCCTTTGACGTCGATTTTGAACTTGATCCCTGAATTGACTTTGCCCAGCAAGGGCACGGCTTCAGCCGCTGAGACCCAGCAACGCTCCAGTCCCGTAGGGACGCCCGACAATAGCCCGGCGTTTCAACACCGGGTTAGAGAGTCGCAAACATAACAATTCCCGAAGGACGTCACAGGATGGCCCCGCACGCAAGAGCGGGGTAGAAGAAGTAAAGTTAGCCGTGAAAAACGATGTCACTCCGAATCGGGCTGTAAGCCCGGTGACCGGACTACACGCGTGCGTACTGTCTTTCGATGGATCGCCACAATTGAGGCTGCCCCACCTGTCGCGGTTTTCGACAGGTGGGTACCTCAGGCGATGGTAGCCCGGGCTTGCCGAAACCCATCATCTTTCTGCGGGCACACAAAACGCCGATAATGACGACTGAACAGGGATTCAAAGTCCGTGGTGCCCACTCGTCGAAAATCACGACGAGTGGGGCAGCCTCTGTCGTGGGAAATTGGAAGCACGTGTGGGCCAGCCGCTCGGGGATGTAGAAGATTGTCATGGCCGCACCTCGCACCTGACTAGGCCTTCCACCCAGTCTTGAATCCGAGGTGTCTGTTAAGGTCCCACGGCCCGCAGCAACTTAGCTTCAACGTGAGACAGACGTCCGGGATGTGACGGTTGTGTCGCTGTCTCGAAGGTTTCGACACCTCAGTAGTGGTGATGCAACGATTCGCATCCATCAAGCCATAAGAAATCAAGAACGGGTCGCGTCCTAGTTTCTCGATCTCATCGTCAGATAGATCCTTCGCGTATCCTTCCCTAACGACTCGTCGAACCAGATCAGGCTTCGACGACTCATCGAACAGGAGGGCCTTGCGATTCGCGTCGTGCTTTACCCAGTCCAGCAGTTCATCGTCGTCCTTGCGGCCCTCGAGAACTTCTTCATACATCTCGACCGGAATCTTTATGTGCCCCGACGTCCCCTGATGCTGCAGCCAGCTCCAAAATTCTGGAACACGACTGATGCCGTAGTATGTGTTGGCCGCCGTTATCAGGATGTTGGCGTCGAGAAGGTAGAGCATCATTCGCCTCCCCGAGTGGAACCTGCGCCCGACAGCAGAGGCTCTACGTTTCGTGCTTTTACACCGAGCAATCTTCCCGCCTTGGTGTAGGTGAGAAGACCCTCCGCTATAGAGCGATCGGCCAAACCAAGAAGCGCCTTCCCGATGCGGTGCCTTTTCACAACGTAGTAACTAGGTCCGCCGTCACGAACCTTCTGCTTGAGGGCTTCGCGTTCTTTGTGAGCGAGCCAGTCCTTGTGGAACTTATCTCGTAGGTCGCGCCACGTTTTTTCATTGACAGAGCCAGCCCGAAATACCCTGTAGGCAACCATCGCTCGGCTGATCTTACGTTTATCGGCGAATTGAGACACCCGTTCTGCGAGTTGGTCGAGGGTCGGCGTCCCTATTCGGGCGAACTCCTCAAGCTCCTTCGGGGGCAGTAGTATCTCAGCGGCCACGTCGCTACAGTATCGTTCTATGGCTAGTCCATCTGCCCAACCGCTCACTCCCGTGGCCCCGAGCCACAGATGGGCCACCTCATGCAACGCCGTGAATGACCAAGCCGACACAGCGTCGTTGTCATTTATGACAGCCAGTGGAGCGATCTCATCCGCCAGTGCGAATCCTCGGAACGTATCGACGGGAATATTGGTGTGGTAGCTTCCCAAGTTTCCAAGCAGAAGCACAAAAATTCGACTGGACTCCGTCTGGAAGCGCAAGTATGCGAATGCGTTCTCAATCGTGGTCTGCTGACGAAAAACGTTGAGGTCGAACTTGAGCTGCTTCGTAATCCGCTCGGAGAGCGTGTGTACCGAGATGTCTAGCGTGGCAGACCCGATGAAGCGGAGTTTCTCAGCCTCGGAATCTTCCAGAAGCGACTTGATGATGCTCTGTCGCCCTCGAATGTCGCGAATTAAGGTGTCGAGGACCGGATTGTACAGTGGCTCTGTACCGCCGGGGAGTGTTCGAAAATCTTTTCCACGGTCACCTGTCTTCGGCGGCTGCTCCAGATAAAAGACGAGAAGTGATCGGCGATACGCCTTCGCCATTCTAAGCAGCAAAGGTCGTGATGGTTCGTCCTTGCCCGCTTCGAGTGCTGCCAGCCGATCAGGCCCAGATATTCCACGGGCTTCCTTCAGTTCGATTGCATGGGCTGCCTCCTCAAGGGAGAGCCCCGCCGTCTTTCTGGCCCATTTCAGGATGTCCGCGTTTAGCATCGGCATGATTGTGTTCTAACGCCGACGGATTATCAACCCTTCTTCGATAGCGCCGGAAAAACACCGACTTCTCCCGCCTTTACACCCCCACCCCCCGCCTGTTATCCTCGCTACTGTCACCAAGATAAATCGAAACTGAGAACAGGAGTGCACCAGGTTAGTGTTAGCCAGAGAGCAAAAGAAATCTGTCATTGACCAGTATCAGACGCACGCGACTGACACCGGGAGTCCGGAGGTTCAGATCGCCATCATCAGTGAACGCATTGGCCAACTGACCGATCACTTCAAAACGCACCAGAAGGACCACGGCTCGCGCCGCGGCCTGCTCATGCTGGTCAGCAAGCGGCGTCGCTTGCTCGACTACCTCAAGAGATACGATTCCGAGCGCTACAAAACTGTCATTGGCAAACTCGGCATCCGTAAGTAAATCCGGGTGGCCCACCTAAGTGGGTGCCCCATCCTTATCGCGTTCTTTGCGATAGGGTGGGAGCCATCAAGATAAGTCGTCCACCCATAGGATTTTCTCAACGTAATCTCTGGGCACACCGCCTTCCTCTTCGAAGCCGGTACAGCATTGACCAAATTTTTTCGTGCGTATTTCGAAGCGCATCTCGCAACCCAAGCTCCCATTGGCGCCGCTTATCCAGCTCCGTTTACCCATGGCCTACGCGCCTTTCCATACTGAGCAATTCGAGCTTTACCAGTTCGAGCTAGGCAAATCACCACGCCGCCCGCGCCAGCCGGAAAGCGCAACCGCGCTCCTGATCCAGAAAATTAAAGGATGAATATGAAACCAGAAGTCAGCACCGTCACCGTCGACCTCGCCGGCGGGAAGCAACTGTCGTTTGAAACCGGAAAATTGGCCAAACAGGCCCACGGCGCAGCCGTTGTCAGAATGGGCGATAACGTCGTTCTCGCCACCGCCACCGCCAACCCCGATCCTCGCGAAGGCATTGATTTTTTCCCGCTCACCGTCGACTACCGCGAATACACCTACGCCGGCGGACGTTTTCCCGGAGGCTTCATCAAGCGCGAAGGCCGCATGAGCGACCGCGAAGTGCTCACCAGCCGCCAGATCGATCGTCCAGTAAGACCGATGTTCGCCGAGGGATTCAAGTGCGAGACGCAAGTCATCGCCTTCGTTCTCTCCGCCGATGCCAGTAACGATCCGGACGTTCTCGGAATTAACGGCGCATCCGCAGCTCTCACGCTTTCCGATATTCCCTTCCTCGGTCCCATCGGCGCCGTGCGCGTCGGCCAGATCGGTGGCCAGTTCGTGATCAATCCCACATACGACGAAATGCGCGAGAGCACGCTGAACATCATGGTCGTCGGCACCGCCGATGGAATCGTGATGATCGAGTCGGGCGCGAAAGAAGTGAGCGAAGAATTAGTAGTCGACGCGATTGATTTCGGCCACACCGAAGTCAAAAAAATCTGCGCCGCCATCAACGACCTGCGCGCGAAAGCCGGCAAGAAAAAGCGCGAAGTCACCCCGCCGGAATTCGATCAGGCCTATTACGATCAGCTGAAAAAGAAAGTTGGAGCAGAACTCTCCGACGCGCTCGATACCAAAAAGCATCCAAAAGCCGAAAGCTACACGCTGGTCAAAGACATCAAGAAAAAGCTGCAAGCAGAAATTCCCGAGGACGACGAGAAAGCTCTCGCAAAGCTGAAACAGTATTACGAAACGCTGCGCGAACGAATCTTCCGCGAAGAAGTTTTAGAAAAGAAGCGTCGCCCCGATGCCCGCGCCTTCGACGAAGTTCGCGACATCTGGATCGAAGCCGGCGTCCTGCCCCGCACCCACGGCAGCGCAATCTTCACCCGCGGCGAAACCCAAGCCCTGGTAACCACAACGTTAGGCACATCCGACGACATGCAGCGCCTCGAAGGCTTCGAAGGCGAAGCCAAAAAACGCTTCATGCTGCACTATAATTTCCCGCCGTTTTCGGTGGGGGAGGTTGCGTTTTTGCGGGGAGCGGGTCGGCGGGAGATTGGACACGGCGCGCTTGCAGAGCGCGCGGTGTCGGCGGTGTTGCCGTCGGAAGAGTCGTGGCCTTATGCGATGCGCGTGGTCTCGGACATTCTGGAGTCCAATGGATCGTCGTCGATGGCGACGGTTTGTGGTGCGTCGTTGTCGCTGATGGATGCTGGCGTTCCGCTCAAAGCTCCGGTGGCCGGAGTTGCCATGGGACTGGTGAAGGAAGGGGAGCAGTACGCCATTCTCACCGACATCGCGGGCGCGGAAGATCATTACGGCGATATGGATTTCAAAGTCGCCGGCACGAAAGATGGAATCACCGCGCTGCAGATGGATATTAAAGTTGCCGGCATCACTTCGCAGATTATGCGTGAGGCGTTGGCGCAGGCGAAGCGTGGACGGTTGCACATTCTCGGCAAGATGGAAGAAGTAATTACTTCCGGGCGCGAGAAGATTTCTGATTTCGCTCCGCGCTTCTACACCGTGCAGATTCCGGTCGACAAGATTCGCGATCTGATTGGGCCGGGTGGAAAAATGATTCGCTCGATCGTCGAACAAACCGGAGTCAAGATCGATGTGGAAGATTCCGGCTTGGTGAAAGTTGCGTCGAGTGATCAGGCGTCGGCGGCGAAGGCGCTGCAAATTATCGGCGATCTTACGGCGACTGCGGAAGTTGGAAAGACTTATCTCGGCAAAGTCACGCGGCTGGCGGATTTCGGCGCGTTCGTCGAAATCATTCCCGGCACCGATGGATTGCTGCACATCAGCGAAGTGGCGGAGCATCGCATTGCCGATGTCCGCGACGAGTTGAAGGAAGGCGATCAGGTGCTGGTGAAAGTGCTGGCGGTTGAAGGAAATCGCATCCGGCTGTCGCGCAAAGCAATTCTGAAAGAGCAGCGCGCAAAAATGGGTGGCGGAGATGGCGCGGCTCCGGTTGAAGGCGGCGGCGATGAACGAGAAGCGGTTCCCGCTCCGGCGTTAACCGGATCGATGGTGATTGAGGGCGGCGGCGATTTTCCCGATGATGAGCCGAACTTCAACCGTGAAGGCGGAGCACCCGTAAGTAGCGGTGATCGTCCGCATAGCGACCGGCCGCATGGTGGCGATCGTGGTGGACGCGGTGGACGGCCCGGTGGCGGTGGTGGTGGTCGAGATCGCGGACGCGGCGGGCGCGGTGGACGGCCCGGCGGCGGTGGACGGGATCGTGGCGGACGCGGCGGCCCCGGCGGGGGAAGGCACTGAAGGATTTGCCACGGATCTGCACGGATAAACAAAGAAAGGCCACGATGTGAATCGCGGCCTTTCTTTGTTGGTATCGCTGCTCAATTAAAATAACTTCCATCATGGCGAATCGCTCGGTTGTGGTATTCGATCTTGGCGGAGTGTTGATTGACTGGAACCCGCGTCATTTATATCGGAAGCTTTTCGCTGGAGATGACGCTGCCATGGAGCATTTTCTGGCTAACGTGTGCACGGCTTCGTGGAACTCTCAACAGGATGCGGGACGAACTTTTGCCGAGGCATGCGCGTTGCTCAAGCCGGAGCATCCCGGCCATGCGGAGTTGATCGATGCGTGGATTGAGCGTCAAGCGGAGATGTTAGGGGGTGCGATTGGTGGCACGGTCGAGATCCTCGCAGAATTGCGCGCCCGTAAAGTTCCTCTGTATGCGCTGAGCAACTGGTCGGCGGAAACTTTTCCCATCGCTCTAAAGCGATTCGAATTCCTGCACTGGTTTCAAGGCATCGTGCTTTCTGGCGAAGTGCGTTTACTCAAGCCTGACCCTCGTATCTTCCAGCTGTTCTTTAAAACTCACGGTATCGACCCCGCGGAAGCTGTCTACGTCGACGACTTGAGGCCAAACGTTGAAGCCGCAACCGCACTGGGCATGCACGGTATTGTGTTTACCGATCCCGCTGCGCTGCGACGTGAACTGGTGACGCTTGGATTGCTCGATGCTGCGGTCGATTCGACTGCGCGAATTGAGCATGCTGCAGCCTGGGTTGGTAATCTGGAGCGCGCTCGCGCTTTTTATGAACGATGGTTCAAAGCTACAACAGGACCGAAGTATTCGAGTACGAAGCGCGATTTCAAATCGTATTTCCTCTCCCTTGGGTCGGGTCCGCGGCTTGAGCTGATGACGTCGCCGGGGGAAGACTCACGGCCGGCACATCTCGCCATCTCTGTAGGATCGCGCGCCGCAGTCGATCGTCTGATCCAGGAGATGGAAGTGGCAGGAGTGCGCATCGTAAGCTCGCCGCGAATCACAGGCGATGGATACTACGAAGCAGTGATTGCGGACACAGAAGGAAATCTGATCGAGATTACTTCCTGAGCTGTAGCCCAACCACGCGCGACTTCGTAAGCGTTCAGCAGGGCTTTTGACCACACCCGACAGGGCGCCCAGCTTGAGACGGACAGCGGTGACGTGCCCGTGGCGCTGCTCGGCTTCCTCTTGCGCCATCTCCACGATACTCATCGCGATGGAAAGTCCGTGCATGGCTCCTCTTCGTGCATGGCTCCTCTTCGTGCATGGTTCCGCGTGCTTACTCCACTTCAATCATGCAACTGCGTCCCTGCCAGCCGATCTGGACGATCTTGTTGTCTTCGACAAGGATGGGAACGGTGCGTTGTCCGGCGGACAACTCGCGCATGCGGCTACGCGCGGCCGGGTCAGACTCGACGTCATGCTCGACGAAATCGCGGCGCTTCCACTCCAGCCATTCCCGCATCTCGCGGGTGTGCGGACAGCGCGGCGTGCCGAAAATTTCAAGCTTGGCCACGGTGCAGACCCTCCAGCGCGTCGCGGATGATGTGGTAGATCGAGGCTTGCACTTCCTGGATGCGTGGAATGTAGTCGCAGCGAACGATTAGAGGAAAGTCCGTCAGATTCCTGCGCAGAATCTCACCACCATCATAGCCGAGCAGCGCAACAGTCAACAGTTTGCGTTTGCGCGCTTCTTCAAGCGCCATGACGATGTTTCGCGATCCGCCGCTAGTGGAGATTCCGATGGCAACATCCTCGGGCCGCGCCTGTGCAATTAGCTGGCGCAGGAAGATGACCTCGGTGCCCACATCGTTGGCGACCGCCGTAATATTGGCGGGATCGAGCGCCAGCGACACTGCAGGCACCGGACGGTATCCAGACGGAGGCGCGACGCAGTCGATCGCCCAATCGTTTGCGTCGGTCGCGGAGCCGCCATTGCCGAAGAGGATGAGCTTGCCTCCCCGCTGCAGGCGCTCGTGAATCGCCAGCGCCGCATTGCCGATCGCCGTGCTTTGCTCTCGTGCTACTTGCGAACGCAGCACGGAATCGTCCTGCGCCTTCATTTGGACTGACCCGGCGACTTGACCCACCAGGTCTTCGGTACTTTGTTTTTCCTGTCCGAGAAATGGATACAGAAATCCGGCCGCTCCCGTTTCGTGGCCCAGTTCAGAGTGTTCAAGAAAGACGTGCACGCTTTCCCACAACGTGTGGTACAGAATCTCGATCGTCTCCTGGTGAATGAACGGGTCACGGGCGACCGCATCTACGGCATAAGAACCTTCGACGCCCGGCAAGGCAAAAGTCAGAGCCTTTCGTGTTTGGGCAAAGCTGAGAGCGGACTGGACTTCGTCATCACCCCCGGGCGGCCCGAAGCCCATCACGATGTCTTGTGGCTGAAGCATCGCTTCGAGCCATGGCGTGAAGAGCATAGAGATATCGAGCGCTGGAAGAGCGCGCTTGCCCACAATTACGGGATGAACAAATTCGACGGACACGTGCTGCGCATCGGTCGCATAAGGGCCGCGTCCGAAGGCGAGAAGACGGCCGCCCGCAAGGAAACGCTCTGCCATGGAGCGGCAGGCTTCCGCGAGACGGCTTGCCTCGCGAGAAAAGAATGCCTCCACGATCTCATTCCGCTGCAGAAGACGCTCTTCTACTTGCAATGCCAGTTGCGTGCCGAGTTGGCCGGTGGTCGCCATGAGGCAGTTCTCAAGAAATCTCTCCTAACAAATGCGCGGCAGGGGATCTCCGACCAGCATGTCTATAACCCTGCTACCCCCGTAACGCGTACAGACCACGACCGCACCGGCGTTCTGCTCCCCCGTCTCCCCGATGATCTGCGCGCTCCCGCCGCCGGGTGTTTGATGCAAGGCATCGAGGGCAGCGTCTGCCTGGTCCCCCGCGACCACTGCGAGAAACTGGCCTTCATTGGCAATGTGCAAGGGATCGAGTCCCAACAACTCGCAGGCACCTCGCACCGCATCGTGCAGAGGAATCGATTCTTCCTGAAGCACGATTCCCAACCCACAGTCGCGCGCAAGTTCGTTGAGCGAAGTGGCAACTCCGCCGCGCGTCGGATCGCGCATCCAGCGAACCCCGGGCCCAGCGGCCTTTGCCAAGGCTTCAACCAGGGGAAGGACGGAACGCGTGTCAGAACGAAGATCAGCTTCAAAATCGAGTTCGCCGCGCGCCAGAAGAATAGTGATGCCGTGATCCCCCACCGGTCCGGAGAGCAGAATCTTGTCGCCGGGGCGGACGGACTGCGGATCTACTTTTATGCCTGGCAGAGGCCGCCCAATTCCGGTTGTGGTGATGTACATGAAATCGGCTTTGCCGTGCTCGACAACTTTCGTGTCTCCGCCCGCGATGGTGACGCCAGCCCGGCGGGCCGCGTCGGCCATCGCTCGCACCTCCCCTTCGAGCACAGGAGTAGGCAGTCCCGCCTCAAGCACGTAGGTGACGACCATCGCTTCGGCTTTCGCTCCCGAAACGGCAAGATCGTTCACTGTTCCATTCACAGCCAGCTCACCGATGGAGCCTCCCGGAAAGCTGAGTGGCTTTACGACAAAACTGTCGGTTGTGATCGCGATGCGCGTGCCACCGAAATCCAGATGCGCGGCGTCCCCGAGCGGCTCGGAAGAAGACTTGAAGAGCAAGGGCGCGAAGAGGCCCTCGATCAAGCGGCGGCTGGCCTGGCCTCCCGCGCCGTGAGCCATCTCGATTTGTGGCTCGCGAAAACGGATGCGGCGAGCATCCTCGGCAACCGAACTGCCGGCGGCGATACTCACGCCACGGAGGCTATTCTCGTTACCATTGCCGTTTTGCGGTGTTCGTAATTGAAGTACGCTGCGCATGATCCCTCGGATGAAACCATGAGTGCACCAATTGGATGCTCGGGGGTGCACTCGTTGCCAAAGAGCTTGCACTGATGCGGCTTAAGCACGCCTTTCAAAACTTCTCCACATTGCGCGGCCTTGGGATCGGTCACGCGCACTCCGGAAACTTCAAAGCGCCGCTCGGCATCCCACTCGGCGTAGCTGTCGCGGATGCGAAGGGCGGATTGCGAGATAAAGCCGAGTCCTCGCCACTCAAAGTAGGGCCGCAACTCGAAAACGTCGGCCATGGCCCGCAGGGCGGCACGATTGCCCTCCCACGGCACGACGCGCTTGTACTGGTTTTCGATGCGGGCTTCCTCGGCACGAAGTTGCCGCAACACCATGACGATGGATTGCAGAATATCGAGCGGCTCGAAGCCTGAGACGGCAACCGGCTTGTTTTCGTTTTTTGCGATCCACTCATAAGGGCGGCAACCGATGACTGTCGACACGTGGCCCGGCCCAATGAATGCATCGAGCCGCATGTCGGGCGAATCCAGAATTGCCCGGATCGCGGGAATGATCGTAACGTGATTGCAGAACACCGAAAAATTGTGGATGCCCTGCGCCTTCGCGCGCATCAGCGTCAATGCCGTTGAGGGAGCCGTGGTCTCAAAGCCGATGGCGAAAAACATCACATGCTTGTCGGGATTGGCCTGCGCCATTTTCAGAGCGTCGGACGGTGAATAGACAATGCGCACATCCATCCCGCGAGCCTGATGTTCGAGCGGGCTTCCGTGCGCGCCCGGAACGCGCATCATGTCGCCAAAGGCGGCGAAGATGACGTTAGGCTGCTCGGCGATCGAGAGCCCGTCGTCGATTCTTCCCATCGGCAGCACGCAAACCGGACAGCCCGGGCCGTGGATCAGGTCGATATTGGAAGGCAGCAGATCCTTAAGCCCAAACCGGTAGATGGCGTGTGTATGTCCGCCGCAAACTTCCATGATGCGGTAATGCCGGTTGGGATCGGCGAGCCGGCGGATTTCTTCGGCAGTTCTCCTGATGACTTCAGGTTCGCGAAACTCGTCAACAAATTTCATGATGCCAAATCCTCTTTGCTCTCCAGGTTCTCCAGTCCGTAGCCTTCCACCTCCTGCATGGCGGCTTCGGATTCGCCCAGCATGCGCAGTGTTCGCATCTGGTCAGCGGCGTCTTCCTCGCTGATTTTGCTCATGGCGAAGCCAACGTGAATGAGAACCCAGTCGCCTTTGACGGGCATATCGTCTTGCAGGAGGCCGAGATCGACCTTGCGACGGACGCCGATCACGTCGATGAGAGCGGTGGTCGGCTGGTTTGGAAAAAGTTCGACGACTTGTCCCGGTATCGCTAAGCACATAGCGGTTATTCTTTCCTTCGCGCCAGAATATTGAACGAGAATTTGACTTCGTCTTTTACTTTCAGTGCGCCTCCGGCAACCGAGGCGAGTTTCAACTCGTAATCGGTCTGCATGACCGAAAAATTCCCGAACGCTCGCAGCGTATCGCCATCCAAAACCACTCGCGCAGAAACAGACTGCCGGCGCGTGACACCGTGCATGGTCAAATCTCCATTCACGGTCACGGTGTAACGTCCTTCGCCGGTCTTGTTTGCGGCCACACTGGAGCTCTCATAAGCGATCTCGGGATAGGCGGAGGTCTCAAGAATTTCTTCGCGCATGTTGCGCTCTATCTCCTGCCGATCCTTATCGGAGATGTCGTCCAGCACCGACAATTTGGCCGCTTGAATCGTCACCTTCAATGAGGATCGTTCGATCTCCTCCACGTTTACTTCCACTTCCCCAACAAAATCGCGAATCGCAATGCTCGGGTTGTGGCCGAAGGCCGAAAGCAATCCTCCGGAGGAAACCTGTGCCGTGAACTGGCTGGCCCTCACATCCGTGACATAACGAATCTCGGTCTCCGTCTCGGGCACGTGTTCTCTCAATCCCATCACATGTTCCGCAGCTTCAGATAGCGGTCAACGTCTGGGATGGCCGCCGTTAAAAGACTGCCCACTCCCACTTGCCCCAGATATTTTCGGACTGTTGGATTGGAAAGAATCAATCCCGCTCCAAACAGCATCAGAGCTGCTCCGCTGAGCATGTACAGCGTGTCTTTATCGCTGCCATTTCCGTTCATGCCTTCGTGATTCCCCTCAGAGAATGCCATCGCCACGGTAGTCTCCTTTCACTGGTTGCTCATGGTTTGTCCCGCGTTTGTCCCACCACCTTGATCTCCACCAACTACGTTGCTCACTATGTTGCTCACGATTGATTCAATCATCTTTACCGCCTCATCGATGGCAGCCTCAACACTCGCGCTCAGGCCCATCTGGCCCTCATCCGGTCCAAGCGTTTCGGGCTCGCAGCCCACCAGCAAGACTTTTTTCAGCGGGCCCATGGAGGCGGCGAGACGCAGCACGTTGAGTGGGTTCATGCTGTGAGCTTCGACCGCGTCCTGCCGCTCTTCGGTAGTCGAATCTGCGGTGAGTTCTTCCAGGTCCGGTTCAATCACATAGAGCGTCCCAGCGGCCTCTCCCCGCGGACACGCATCTATCAAAATTGTTGTGTCGTAGCCATCGAGCAACGCGTAAGCGAGATCGTAGCCGCGGATACCGAAATCGGTGACGCGAACATTCGCAGGCCAGTCGCGGGCAGCTAGGCGACGCGCTACTTCAACCCCAAAGGCATCGTCGCCCAAAAAAATGTTGCCGATTCCGGCGATGAGGACTCGAGGGGCTGCAATATGGGCGGACAACGCTTCGTCGTCCGGTGAGAGCGGTTCAACTTCTTCCGCATCGAAAAAGAAGCGATGGCCGGGCTGCCGCATCAAGCCGATGTCGCGCCCCGGATCGTCGTCGACGACTACGCAGACATGAACTTTTCCCTCATAGTCCTGCTCGATTCCTTCGACAACGGCGGTCTTTCCGGTCAGGGCGATGTCCATGATATCGCCGCCGGACTTCGGCCGCAGCCGCACGCGGCTTCCCTGCTTTAGTTCAATTCCGTCGACGCGCAGATCTCTAACCGGAGTCTTTGCCTCCAGAAGTTGCCATTCCCATTCGTTCATGGCATTTCTCCCTTCAGCGGACGCACCTCTCGCAGTATTCCGTGGAGCTTCATCAGGTGCTCTATGGGAAGATTCTCAGTACGTTCGAGAATTCTGCGGGCGCGCTCGTCGGAACTGCGCATCTCGCTCTTCTCCGCGTCGGTCATGGTCAGAATGCGGAGCGCCAGGATCTCGTCGATCTCGGTGCCATCGAACAGGTCGCCGGGACTCTCCGGCGCGATCTGCGGATAGTCGTAAAGAATGATGGGCGAAGCCAGCATCGTATTGCGCTCGCCCTCGGCTCCGACTAAAACTGGCCATGCGCCAATGTTCTCGCAGGAGGCCGCTAGTTCGCTCAGATTGGCGGGCGGCTCCAGCAGCGATACGAACTCACCATTCGTCACGCCCAGCAAGACATGCGCCGAGACCAGCGAATGCGCCAACGCGGAGTCGCGGGCGTTTTGGCTGCCGGTTTCTTCGAATGGCGTCTGATTCTTTACGAGCACTCGGAGCTTGTATATTCTGTCCGCGGCGCGCTCGGCGACCACTTCGACCGTGCCACACACTGATTTTCGCTTCCGCACGATCATCCCCGCGACGCCGCCATCCGCGTTGTGCGAGGGTTCGACTTCCTCGCTTGCCGGGAAGGCAAACGGCAACACCTGCGGCGCAGAGCACAGCGCAGCAGGATTGCAAGGCGGCATCGCCACCACACGCTCGACCGCTTCTTGCCACGGCACAAAACGCTGGCCATCAACTTCAAGCACCGACACTTCCTCGAAAATAGAGGTTTCCTGCGCCGGCGAGGCGGACCCGCGCAGCTTGCGCAACGAACGGTCGACCAGGAGAAGAAATCGAACTTTTATTTCGACGGTGCTTTGGGTATCGCCCTCAAGAAGCAATTCCGTCCGCATGCTGCAACGCTCCGAGCCGCTCTCTTCGGCATAGGACTCCGGATAAAGTACCCCGAAGTTGAAGCGCTGCCGGTTTTTAACGGAAGAAGGACGGTACGGGTAGAGCATGTACCCCTCGTAGAGCACGGCCTTTGCGATGGCGTCGAGGGGCTTGGTGTTCATCGCCGGTCTGCTCCTTCGAGTGTAGGGAGCATGCCTTCGAGCATCTCCTCCCATGTCGGGATGCCGCGTGCGACCTTGTATTGATAGAGGCTCTCGAAGACATCGCGGCGTAAACACAGCCACGCGGTGTTGGGATAGTAAATCTCCATCATCTCGCGCCACGCCTTCACCGGAAGACGGAAGCGCGCTTCTTTGTCCCACGGGATTGGCGCCACTTGCAGATCCGTGCCCGCGTCCTCGTAAAAGACCGTTCCGCTAAACAGGAACGACAACGGCACATCGCCGTCGCCAAGGCCGTGGAAATATTTTGTGGCCGCGACGTTAAAATCGAACGTGCAAGGTACTGGAAGGTCGACCAGGATTGTATCGCGAAACTGGGGCGCGACCACGCTGGCATGCGTCCAGAGCATGGTCTTCAAAGTCTGGCCCCAGCGTTCCGTCTCTCCGAAGAGGTCGCGCAGGTGCTCCTGATCTTCGGCCGTGTATTGGCGGCGCGCGACTTCGAGTTGGATCTGACAGCGCAGGGCGACGGAATGAATTGTTTCGCTCGCCACCAGGTTCGAGATGCGGAGCTTAAAAAGAAGCGTTGGCGCCACCGTAAAACGCTGCGGTTCAGCGCTTTCGATTTGGAAGCTTAGATCAGGCATTGGCCAGCTCGCTTCCGGCTTCGCTGCTCGATGCTTTTTCGTTCACTGCGTTTTCATCGGCTGCTTTGCCGTTCACGATGGTTGCGCGTTTGTTCAACCGTGCAAAGAAGTCACCAATCTCCTGCCAGACCTCGGTGCCTCCCGACAGGCCTTTCCAGTTGACGCGAATCAGCCCGACCAGCTTGTAACACTCGTCGACAGGCAACACATAGTATTCGGCAGCCGCGACTCCGCGCCCATATCCCACACGATTGACGAGCAGCGCTTCGACATCCGCTTCCATTTCCTGAAGCGCGGGATTTGCAGACTCGATGTCGTTCCAGGTCTCGAGCGAGAGCAGCGACTCGGTCGCTCCCGCGGGGCTGGGATAAAAAGCAACGACCCGTGCGTCCGGCGTGCTTCGGAAAAAGAAGGCCATGCTGATCGGGATCATCAGGCCTTCCCACTGCGCGTCGCTAAGATGAAAATCTTTCAGGGCAAGCACGCGCCGCGGAACGCGCTTGTACTTCAGGCCCATGCCACTGAAGAGAATCGCGCAGGCATCGCAGGTGCAGAGGAGTTTCCGGCTGCCAAGCTCGATCAGATGTGGATGCTGGGCTCCCACTTCGGCGCTGCATAGCTCGCAACGCTCCGCATCGCGCTTTCGCCGCACAAATTGGCGGAGCGCTCCGAAGGCGTTTCCGAATCCTGGCTCAACGTTATTCATCTCTATCACTGGCCCACAACTATCGGCGCCGCCGCGACCGCGGCGTTCAATTTGCCGAGTGGCACAAAGCCCGCCGAGCCCGCTTCGTCTTCCAGTCCCTCAATTACCAAACCGGAGATGTCAGGCGCAGCTTCGTACAGTGCATCCTCTACCATCTGTTTGAGAGTTGTCTTGGTGGAACCACAAGTGTGTCCCGTTACCTGAAGGTGCAGACGCACCACTCCGCCCTCAATGCCGAGGATTTCCAGTTCGCCCCCGCCTTTGCGCACGCGCGGTTGAACTTTCTCGATGGCTTGCGTAATGCGGGTTTCCATTTCCAGGGGATGAAGGTTATAAAGAACGAGCAGGCTACTCACTAGTGGATCGCGGCCGAGATCTTCAATCAGGCGTAGTCCCGACTCCCCGTCCCCTGCGATAATTGCCAGCGTCCGCTCCAGGCCAACCGCGTGCAGTTCGAGCAGCAATTGCATCAGTGCTTTTGCGCTCGCGCGAGACTCCGGGTCCGCGATTTTTTCAAGGTCAGCGACCAGACCGCCGATGCGCTGAACCTTTAATTGGAAATCTTTTTCATCCGGCATAGCGTTGTCAAGCACCTTCACTCTAGAAACATAAGGAGTGAGGACGATCGAGCCGACCTCACTCCGGGGGCGCTTACTCACTCAAGAATGCACACCGAACATCGGGGAATGGTGCGTCTTCAATACCTTTCCGCCGCCCAGGTACATGTGAACGCCGCAGGGCAGGCAGGGATCGAAACTGCGCACCGCGCGCATGATGTCGATGCCCTTGAATTTGTCCGGACCGTTCTCCTCGAAGATGGGCGTATTCTGCACCGCATCTTCGTAGGGGCCCGGCGTGCCGTAAATGTCGCGCGGATTCGCGTTCCACGGAGTCGGCGGATAGGGATGATAGTTAGCAATTTTGCCCTTGCGGATCACGACGTGGTGCGAGAGCACGCCGCGCACCGCTTCGTGGAAGCCGCATCCAATTGCCTCTTCCGGTACTTTGAAGTCGGACCAGGTTTTGGTCTTGCCGGCGTGCAGTTCTTCGAGAGCCTTCTCCGCGAAATGCAACGCGCACGCCGCCGCGTAGGCCTGGAAGTAAGTACGCGCGCGATCGCGTTCGATCGCATTGCTCCAGGCTGGGATCTTCCACTCGAACTCGACCTCCGGTTTAGTCGCAGTCTTCGGAAGATAAATCTTCACGCTCTTGCCCGTCGATTTGATGTATCCGATATCGACGAGCCCGGCGAGCGCCGTTGCCCAAAGGCGGGCGATCGGGCCGCCGCCCGTATCGAGCGCGAGATGATCTCCCGTGCGCTTATCGAGCCAGCGCGGCGACATGACCCAGGTATATTTGCCGCCGAAATCGCGCTTCTGAGGACGCGGAATCGTGGTCTGGTTCCAGGGATGATTCTTATCCACCGGATTGCCGAGCGGATCGGCCTTCACAAAGGTCTCGGCATTTTTCCAGTCGTCGTAATACGAACTGCCGAGCAGGATGCGAATGTTTAGGTTGATGTCCACCAGGTCGGTGGTGACGAGTTTGCCGTCCACCACGATGCCGGGCGTGACGAACATCTTCCGGCCCCAGTTCGTCATGTTCTTGTAGGTGTAGTCGCAGTGTTCCGGGTCGTTGAACGAGCCCCAGCATCCAAGCAGAATGCGGCGGCGTCCCACTTCTTCATATCCGGGCAGCGCATCGTAGAAGAAGTCGAACAAGTCGTCGTGGAGCGGCAGAACGCGCTTCATGAACTCGACGTACTTCATCAGCCTCACGATATAGTCCGTAAAGAGCTGCACTGTCGGGACGGTCCCGACTCCCCCGGGATAGAGGGTGGACGGGTGAACGTGGCGGCCTTCCATCAGGCAGAACATCTCGCGCGTCATACGGCTCATCTGCAACGCTTCGAGATAGAACGAGCCGGTGAAGGGATTGAGGGCGCGCATGATGTCAGCGATCGTGCGGAAGCCGTGCTCGTTCGAGTGGGGCGCGGGAGTGGATTCGGCCTTTGCCAGAACCTTGGGGTTCGTCTCCTTTACCATCTGCTCGCAAAAGTCGACGCCCACGAGATTGTCCTGGAAGATGTTGTGGTCGAACATGTACTCGGCGGCTTCGCCCAGATTGACAATCCATTCTGCGATGTGAGGAGGCCTGACGCCGAAGGCCATATTCTGCGCATAGGTTGCGCACGTCGCGTGATTGTCGCCGCAAATGCCACAGATGCGGCTGGTGATGAAGTGGGCATCACGCGGATCTTTCCCCTTCATGAAAATGCTGTAGCCGCGAAAGATGGAGGATGTGCTGTGACATTCCGCCACTTTTTTGGCATCGAAGTCGATCTTGGTAAAGATGCCCAGGCTCCCAACGATGCGGGTGATCGGGTCCCAATTCATCTCGACCAGGTTTCGCTTCTTGCTCGGAACCTCTGTGGTTGGCGCGGTAATGGTGCTCATATTCGTCGCTCCTTGTTGGTCGCTCCTTGTTGGTCGCTGCGTGTTGGTCGCTCGTTGCCTTGTCGGGCACACTGGGTAGCAGAATCTCTAATAGGTTCGCGGGTGATAGCCGGTGGTTAGCTCCGCGCGCGGATGCCGCCATTTCGGCTCCTTGTTGACGGTGTTCTGCGTAATCGAGCGCAGCGCTCTGATTGCGCGGCCGTAGGGAGCGATGCTGGTGCTCGAAACTCTCGCGCCCGGTGGTTCGTCCATGAAGGGCATGAATTTGTCGGGGAAACCAGGCATGGTGCAACCGATGCAGATGCCACCGACGTTGGGACAGCCACCGATTCCGGCCATCCAGCCGCGTTTGGGAACGTTGCAGTTGACGACCGGTCCCCAGCATCCGAGTTTCACGATGCACTTGGGAGAACCGTAGTGCGTGGCGAAGTCGGCTTGCTCATAATAGCCTGCGCGGTCGCAACCATCATGTACGGTATTGCCGAAGAGCCACTTCGGACGCAGCTGATCGTCGAGCGGAATCATGGGCGCCAGACCTGCCACTTGATAAAGGAGGTAGAGCACCGTCTCCATGAAATTATCGGGTTGCACCGGACATCCCGGAACATTCACGATCGGCAAGCCAGCTTTGGAGCGCCAATCCCATCCGAGATAGTCGGCTAGACCCATGGAGCCTGTCGGATTGCCCTGCATAGCGTGAATTCCGCCGTAGGTTGCGCAGGTTCCGATTGCGATCACAGCCAGCGCGTTCGGCGTCAGACGATCGATCCACTCGTTGGTGGTGATCGGTTGCTTGGTATTGGGATCGGTTCCGAGGCCAGCCCAATATCCCTCCTTCTTAATCTTCTCGTTGGGAATGGAGCCCTCGACTACCAGGACAAATGGTTCAAGTTTCCCTTCTTCGGCAAGATAGAAGTACTTCATGAAGTCGTCGCCGACTTCGTAAGCCAGGACGGGATTGTGGAGATGCACTTTGGGCAAGCCGGGAATGGCTCCCAGCAGGACATCTTCAATGCTGGGTTGCGTGGCCGCGGTGATGGAAACGGAATCTCCATCACAACCCAGACCCGCCGTGATCCAGAGAATGTGCACCTCTTTTACAGCGGGAGCCTTTTGCGTAGATCGACCATAGGGAACGGCACTTTCGGCCATAGCTTTGCTCCTTTTCCAGCACGATGAACCCAGAGCCAGTAGTTACAGAATCGACTTGTCATCGAAAGCGCACAAGGGAATGCACCCCGTTTTCTTTCGCCAAGAAACTACGTAAGGTGGCATAGGGGATTCCCTGCTCAGGGAACGCGAAGAGGATGAGCGGCTGCTTGAAGGGCGGTGCCTTCCGATTGAAAAACGATTATCTATCCCAGACGGTTTTTGGAGTCAACATGCGGCAGGGGAGTTCTTGCACATTATTGGAACATAACAGGTTAGTTTCATCCTCGCGATGAAGTAGCGGCGGACTCCAAGGTGCAGTGCGGCGAGATCTCCAGATCCCACATCTCGCACTGCTCAAAGAGAATCTGGCGCCGCAGTCATAACAGCAAGATTACATTGTGCTGATCTTGAGGTACCGGCGCGCCTCGACGAGGGATTCAAGAAAGACATATCCCGCGAGAATCATTGTGGCCGTGCCTAGAACATTGCGAATTAGCCGAAATGCCTTCATGAGGTCCTCTTTCCAAAGTCGTCATGGTTGGATGCTGCCCTGCACACTTGGTTGCACCGACAAGCGCCAAATCGAAGATTGCTGCAAGCTGTCGGTCGGAGGCGCGGAGCTGCGCGGTGCCAGGTCGGATTGCGAAGCTCTGGCAAACGATTATGCCGTTTTCTCCCGGACGTTCCATTCCACGGCGTGCTGGACCAGTTCGCGCGCGCTGCGCAGACAAAGTTTCTCCTTGATGTGCGCTTGGTAGGACTCGACGGTTTTCACGCTTAGGTGTAAAACTTCGGCGATCTGGCGGGTTCCCTGCCCTTCGCCGATCAAGCGGAATACTTCCAGTTCGCGATCGGTGAGTTCTGAGATGGAGGAATGCTCGGATGGACTTGCACCGCGAACATAATGCTGCAACATGCTGTTGGCAATGCGGCTGCTCACGTAAATTTCGCCGCTCAGAATGCGGCGCAAAGCCACCAGCACCTTTTCGGTGGCCTCCTGCTTCATGATGTAGCCGTTGGCCCCGGCGCGCAGCGCCCGTTCCGCGTAGATCGATTCATCGTGCATGGAAAGAACCAGCACCGGGAGGCGCGGCCAGGTGATGCGAACATTTTTCAGAAGTTCCAGTCCGTCGGGCCCATTCAGCGAAATGTCCACGATCAGAATGTCAGGATGAAGGATGGGAATCGCCCTCAGCGCGGAGTGCATTTCCTCGGCTTCGCCACAGACCGAGAGGTCGGCCTCGCGGTCGATGAGCAAAGTCAATCCCTGCCGCACGATGGGATGGTCGTCCACCACGAAGACTGTCTTCTTCTTGAACGCGGATTGCTCATTTGCCGGCTTACTGATCATGGACTCACCCTCTTAATCGGTTTTTCCTTCTCTTGCGCCAATGGGAAATTGCAGGCAACCGTAACCCCGCGGTCCGGGCCGCTATCTACTTTTAAAGAGCCGGCGATCATCCTGGCGCGGTAGTTCATGATTTGCATTCCCATGCCGGAACTGCCGGAGTGTTCGGGGAGAATTGTTCCATCATTTTGGATGCAGAGAGTGCCGTAGCCGTTCTCGAAAGACAGGCTGATCTCAATGTTCTGTGCGTGCCCGTGCTTAATCGCGTTGTTCACCGCTTCCTGCGTGATGCGATACAAATGAGTCGATAGATTCGAGTCGAGAATCGGAGCCGGTTCGCTCGTGCGTACGCGGCAAGAAACATGGAAGAGGTCCTCGACCTCGGTTGCCCACCGCTTTAACGCCGATGTTAGACCATGCGCATCGGAAGTGACCGGAAGCAGGCCACGCGCCAGTTCTCGGGTCTTGTTGATAGCCTCATTGACCAGGCGAACTATCCTCTCAGCCTCGGCGGCTTCGGGAAGACCTTTCTCCACGAGCCTCTGCTCCTGGACCTTGCTCATGAAGGCGATGCCGGTCAGATGTTGCCCTAAGCCATCGTGCAGATCTTGCCCGATGCGCTGTTGCTCGCGGGCGCTGATTTCGAGAATTGTTTTCTCGAGGCGCTTGCGTTCGGTTATGTCGCGAATGGCGCTGGACACGAGGACGCCGTCTTCTGTCTCGAGCGGGCTGAGACTGATTTCTACCGGGAACTCGTGGCCGTCTTTGTGCAGGCCGTAGAGTTCTTCGCCAGCGGCGCCCATGGGGCGCACGCGCGGCTCTCCAAAGAAACGTTTACGATGCTCGGGATGATTGTGGCGGAGACGCCCGGGGACCAGCAATTCCAGAGGCTGCCCGAGCAACTCCTCGCGTTGATAGCCGAATAGTTTTTCCACCTGGGCATTCACGATTACGATTTTGCCTTCGCGATTGACTACCACGACCGCGTCGGGAGCTGCTTCGAGGAGGCCTCGGAACTTGGCTTGCGCGCGTTCACGTTCGGTGATATCGATGCCGGAAGCGATGATGTAGGAAGCCTCGGTGGTGCCGGCGAGAACGCTGATGGACCAGGCGATGATGCGCTGCCCTCCGTCGCGGCCCATCCAGATGCTCTCGAATTCGTGGGTTCGGCGGCCGGCGCGCGTTTCATGGAATGCGACCTGGAAACGTTCGGCTTCCTCCGCGATTGAGAATAATTCCCAAGCGAATCTGCCTCGCACCTCCGCGAATGAGTAGCCCATGGTCTGTTCGCAGACGCGGTTGAAGCGGACGATGTGGCCTTCCAGGTCGAGCACCACGACGAGGGCGCTTACGGTGTCGACGATTGCAGAGACAACGTTGCGCTCCTCCTGCAAGGCGGCCTCGGTGCGCTTCAGTTCCGTGATGTCGAAACCCACGCCGTGAATGAACCACGGTTCGCCATTGTGCTTGCGGATCATTTTGGCTTCGCAGTGGAACCAGATGACCCGGCCGTCGCGGGCGACCACGCGATAGGCCGAACGCAAAGGATTGCCGGTCAGAAACATCGCCGCGGCCTCAGTGCTCCATCGCTGCTTGTCGTCGGGATGAATGTGGCTGTACCAGCGGACGGGATCTTCCAGCCATTCTTCCTGCGAAAAACCCAGAGCGGCTTCGATCTGCGGGCTGACATAGGCCTCACCGATGCCTCGATCGAGATAGGCCATGAAGACTACTGCCGGGATCTGCTCGACCAGTGCGCGATAGCGGGCCTCGAGATTCGGAAATTGTTCGTCGTCGAAGTTTTGCGGGCTCGACCATCCGGGTGGATAGACGATGTGCCGGGAGACGGAGCGGAGCTCGTGGACATGGCCGGGAGAAGCCGGCACGAGGGGCGGAGGGACTGCGGTGCTAGTGTCTTCGTGGCCGACGTTTTCCGGGCCAAAGATTCCGGCCAAGTCGCGCAGGATGGCTTCGGCTTCGAAAGGCGTGAGGGGCGACTCGGGCGCGGACGCGGTTGGACCGCTCTCCGCGTCATTATTGGTCGGCCATGAAAATGGAACCACGCTCAGACCCTCCGCTTTGGATTACGCCAACTCGGTTCTTTGTTCATCGATGACTGGGTGAAGCGGCGCAGAGCATGAATCGCGCGGCCGTATGTTTGCACGGCGGCCGAGGAGAGCAACGAACCGGGCGGCTGATTCATGAATGGCATGAACTTGTCGGGAAAGCCCGGCATCGTGCATCCGATGCAGATTCCACCCACGTTGGGGCAGCCGCCAATCCCGCCCATCCAACCGCGTTTGCCAACATTGCACTGCACCACAGGTCCCCAACATCCGAGTTTCACGATGCAGAGAGGGGAACCGTACTCCTCGGCGAACTGTGCTTGCTCGTAGTATCCGCCGCGATCACAACCCTCATGAACGGTGGCGCTGAACAACCAGGTTGGACGAAGCGCCTCATCCAGCGGAATCATGGGAGCGCGCCCGGCCGCCATATATAAAAGATAGAGCAACGTCTCCATGAAGTTGTCGGGCTGGACCGGACATCCGGGGACGCACACGATCGGGATTCCCGCCGTCGATTTCCATTCCCATCCGAGATAATCCGGAAGGCCCATGCAACCTGTGGGATTGCCTTCCATCGCATGGATGCCGCCGTAGGTGGCGCATGTGCCCGCGGCGATCACTGCCCAGGCTTGCGGCGCGAGCCGGTCGATCCATTCACAGGTTGTAATTGGTTGGCCGGTCTTTGTTTCGGTGCCAAGCGAGGCCCAATAGCCCTCTTCTTTATTCTTCTCGTTGGGGATCGAACCTTCGATGACGAGAATGAAGGGGGATCGTTTGCCTTCCGCAGCAAGATAGAAAGGACGGAGAAAATCGTCGCCGTTCGCCAGGGCGAGAAACGGATTGTGAAAGTTCACCCGCGGGATCCACGGCATCGCTCCGCGCACAATATCTTCGATGCTGGGTTGCGTGGCCGCAGTGATGGCGATAGTGTCCCCGTCGCAACCGAGGCCGGCAGTGATCCAGAGGATGTCAATTTCCGGAATCAAAGGCTCAAGTCGCGAGCCAATCGGACGATTGGCGATAGTGTCCGTCACTCGATCCACTCCGAGAGACCGGGATTGCTGGAGCGGCCGTGGCAGGGGTGCCCGCCCAGTCTGCGTATTCTACATAATCCCAGGGCCAAGCCGCATTTTTCGGGGCGGGCTGGCCCGCGTGATCGTCATCGCGCAGCCTGTGACATCAGCCATCGTCTGCGATTCCGAAGCGGATTAGACTTGCGGCCTCAACCGAAGTAAATCGAAAGCATTACAAAATTGTTCGGTTTTTGTCCGATTGATTTGGCCTATTCTTCACCTCACTATGACCATAGGCCTCGAGGCTTTTTGCCAGGGTCATATGGTCCTCGGCTGGCAACAGTAATATTGCACGCGGACGGAAGAAGGCTCGATGAGCGCGACCGGCAACAATTTTAGTGATGATGATCCCGCGTTGCGTTACGTCGATCCCAATAATCGAATTGAGTTGGACCGTTTCGAACGTTGGGACGAGGCCGAACTCGCTTGTGGCCTGCTTCGCTCCAACGGTATCGCTTGCGAACTAAGCCCCATGCCTCTTCCCGGGCTGCCGGTGGATAGAATCCTATGGGTGCACAACCGGGACGCCAAGCTCGCGTGGGCTCTCCTAGCTGACGCGGAGCGAGAAGCGTCGAGAAAAAACGATAACGCAGCTTAAGTGTCTGAGCAGAATATTTGTCGGACGCATTGTCCGTCCCTACATGTGCGCCAACTACGCGGCGATCACCTGCCAACCCTACCGAACGTGGACGTCAACCGGAATTTCCACGACAATCGAATCATCTTGCGAGTCGTTCCCGCGCTGCTACTTCCTCAAGTATGCTCAAAGTCTTCAAGGCATTATTTAGTGCGCGTTGTTCGGTGCCTGGCGGGAGAGTCAGTATCTCTTCGGCTCTATCCAGAATCGCATGGCGCGCCTCAGTGATTCGACCCTGAAATCTGGCATGGTCGAGTTCTACAATTGCCCATTGGTAGAGTTGCTGCCAGGTCGCACCAGAAGGTGTAGCACTGGGAAGGGCTTTACTTAGCGAAGGACCATTACAAAGAACTTTGTTGAACTGAATCATAAAACTCCTTTTCTGGCGAAGGCCAGTTTTGTCCGGGAACTCAGGGCTGACTTGTGACCGCTCACAATTAGGACAAAAGGGCAATCGGAGAGTCCAAGCCTTCCCGCCTTCCGAGACAAATGTGGCGTCCACATGAAGCAGTTTGCTGCCGCATTGAAGGCAGTGGAAGAGGGGCGGCAGCGCAGACAGAGAATTAAAGAGCTCCTCTACTGATTGGATTGGAGTAACTAAAGATGAAACGGAGGGTTTATTCCCCATAAAGAATTCTCACACACTGGATTGGCTGGCTTTCGCAGGCCCGTCACCTAGGACAGGTGCGCGGCAAGAGATGCTTTGAAAGCTGTCTGGAAATAACTTACATGGATGAAGGACGATAGTCTGTCTACTATGGGACTATTACAAATGTTTTACGCGGATCGTGCGCTCAATGCCGTGGCGGGGACTGCTTTCCCTCTAGCTTCGCAACTTGGTCCTCAATCAAATTCAGAAGCACGTCGATGTTTATCACAAGTTCACGCAGTTTTTCGGGATCACTCTCCTTAACTATTTGCTCCCTCAAATCTCGTAAAGCTTCTGACCCTAGTTCGTGTGGCATTGTTCTCCCTGGACAGAGGATTGGACGCAAGGGATGCGACAGAGTACTACGGCAAGAGTTACTGAGCTAGATCACTTTGGGGCGGAAAGTCTACTTTGGTAACCATAGTGCCCGGGGGCCATGGAGCAACGGCATACAACAGTCATCGACAAGCTTTTCGCAATCATTCCGGAATGATGACCGCTGCCTTTCTAGCTTCGGCCGCCACGTCGAAGACATCTGAGGATAGGTTAGCGCTGTAACATTTTTCCGACGACCCGCCACCGATTCTTACGTTACTCCCAAAGTCGTATAAACCATTCTGGCGCACGGTGAATGCGATCCTATTCGTCCCTTGGGAATCCCATATCACTCTCCCGACGAATTGTTTCTCTTCTCCCGCATATTAGTATTTCCGGTAAGAACTAGCCTACTTCACCCTTTGACCCCAGTAAGTAATGGGACGTTCCCACACGGCAAAGTTATTAGCCCAACCAACGCCCATATGCCGGGCAGAAAATTGAACTGAGAGGAGAAATAATTATGTCAACCGCAACCATGGTTCATACCGACGAAGAGATTCAGGAGAATGTGATGGCTGAATTGAAGTGGGATGCCAAACTTCAACCGAACGAGATCGGCGTTACCGTGAAAGACGGTATCGTCACGTTAACGGGATGGGTGGATTCGTTTTTGAAGAAGTGGAGTGCTGAAGACGTCGCCCTCAAGGTCAGCGGCGTCAAAGCTGTGGCCAATGATCTTGAGGTCAAACTGTCATCCGAGCGCACCGATGCTGATGTCGCGGCCGCCGCGCTTCGAGCCCTGGAGTGGGACGCGTTCGTGCCCTCTGACAAAGTTCAAGTAACTGTCTCCAAGGGCTGGGTCACTCTCAAGGGTGAGGTCGAGTGGCAGTATCAGAAGGAGGACGCTGAACGGGTCGTGCGCCGGCTCGCAGGAGTCAAAGGAGTAAGCAACTTGATTACGGTCAAGCCCCGCGCCACTCCTTCAGATCTTAAAAAGAAAATCGAGGACGCGTTGGTGCGCAACGCCGAAGTTGACGCCAATCGAATTGCCGTCGATGTGCAAGGCTCAAAAGCGATCTTGAAAGGCACGGTTCGCGCCTGGGCGGAAAAAGAAGAGGCCGAGCGAGTTGCATGGTCGGCGCCAGGCATCACTTCCGTGGAAAACCGGATAACTGTCGAAATCTAGGAAACCTGCGGTCGAGGATGCAGCGGGCTCGGCCGCAGGCTTTCGTTTCGAGTGCGGGAGGTTTCTACCTCTAAGGTCGTAGGTGACGATTTTACCCGCAGCAGATCCGGTCCTACATCGCCTCTTGAAGTCTAAGCTCATTCTCCTGAGGAATTGTTTTGCGTTGCGCGGGGTTGCTAGCCTTTTTAAGTGAGAAGACCTGGAACCTGCCACGACAGACTGTTTCTTGTTGTGAGCCGCGGTTTGGGCAAGGCGGCATAGTTGAATTTTGTCGCCTTGAAACGGCCAACACGCGCTGGAAGGAAGGTCAGGCGACTACAAATAAAGGAGACACATATGCGGATCGTGCCTAAAGAAACGTTTCGCTTGGTAGCAGGAGTCCTGGCAGTATTTATGTTGCCTCTGTTTTCACCGCTTCCGGTGCTTGCAGCCTCGCGCACAGAGGAAAATCCTGAGGTCACGCGCCTTCTCGCGGAGGCGAGGGACGAAGCAGCAGCCTTGTCCAAGGATGCAGATGAAATGGAAGCGCTAACCCGCTCTGATGTGAGCTGGCAAAGTCACGCCGCCATGCTGGAGAATATTAAAGACCACATCAATAGTTTAGGGCGAACCGTTGACAAGCTTAATGCAATGCGCGATTCAGCCTCTGACTGGCAGCGGCAGGCGATCGACCGTTCGATTCCTCTTATGAAAGACCTGGCGGCCAATACCACGGCCGCTATCAATCACTTGAACGAGAACAAGCTTCGCCCGACCTCAGGAAACTACACGGAGTATCTAAGAGAGAATGCCGAGACCGCTCACGAATTATCGGATATGATCTCGGGCTTTGTGCGCTACGGAGAGACCCGGGAAAAGCTGGATAAGTTGGAGCAGAGGCTTGAGGTTGCCAGCAGGTAAGAGACGTTGTATGCCCGTTGCCTGCGCCCCGCAAAGGCCGGCCGGCTCCCAGTCCGGCCGACCCGCCTTCCAGTATCCAGCTGTATTCCGCGAGGAATCATGATCCCTGTTTGAGTGTCGCTAATGCGGCGCAGTGCCGCGGTCGATACGATTTTCCTGCTCCCTCTTAAGTCGTAGATCGATTTCTGCCGCAAGATGGACGAAGCTCTAACTGAACTATCCAGCTTATAGCTCCTTCCCCTAACGAATTGTTATCGGCATTGTCGAGCCATTACGATGCAATCCGTGTATCCGAGTGCAGACGGTAAGGAAAGCCGAGAAAAAAGCAATCGAAAGGATTTTATGAAAGACACAATATATATACTGGCTTTTCTAGTCAGTGTTTCGCTGGCTTCGTGCCTCAGTCTAACGTCATGCTCTTCGAGGCCCTCCAACACTCCTTCGCCAGCCACGACGCCAGTTCAAGCCGCAGCGCCACAATCGCAGGCTCAGCCTGACGTCAACACGCAGAAGAAGGAAGCCGAGCAGGAGGCGCGGCCTGAAATCGAGAAACAGCGCCAGCAGGCGCAGCAAGACGCAGAAAAGAATCTGGATAAAGAGGCGATCGCCGCCATCGAAGAAACGAATAAAGCGGTCAGCGCCATCGCTGCGAACAAACCTGACGAAGCCCGCGCTGCTATCGAGCGTGCGACTGGCAAGATTAACATTCTGGTAGCGCGCAATCCGGCAACGGCTCTGATTCCGGTTGGGGTGCAGGTCGAGGTCATCGACGCCGCGCCGCAGGACAGCAAGGCCATTCTGCAACTCGCGCAAGATGCATCAAAAGCAGTCGAAGCGAAAGATTATCCGGCGGCGCGCGTTTTGCTCTACGGCTTGACCAGCGAAATTCGCGTCCGCACCTACAACCTGCCACTGGCTACTTATCCACTGGCTCTGACGGAAGCCGCACGTTTGCTCGATCAAAAAAAGCCCGAAGATGCCAATACAGTTCTGCTTACCGCTCTCAATACTCTGGCGGTCATTGATCGCGTCACGCCGTTGCCGCTGGTTCTCGCACGAGCGGCGATCGATCAAGCTCGCGAACAGAGCCAGAAGGACAAAGCCGCGGCGCAAACGCTGCTGGAAACCGCCAAGAAGCAGCTCGAGCGCTCAAAGGAGCTGGGATACGCCGGCCGAGATCCAGAATACACAGCCTTGAATTCCGACATTTCGAACCTGGAGAAGCAATTAAATGGTCGTGAAGATGCGACATCGGTCTTTGCCAAGCTCGAAGACAGATTTTCAGCATTCTTGAAGCGGCAGTCGGACCGGGAGCGACGTTGAAGCGATGGAAGCAAGTCAATCCTTGTACGGCCGTGCGGATTTTTGTCCCAATGGACAACGAGAATGTCGCAGAAGAGCCCAGGATGAAGACGCGCGAGCGAAGCTCCGCCGTTTTGGGGCCTCGCGATGAAGCGGCTGGAAAAACTGGCACGGCGTTATCTTGTCGATCATGGCAGTGAATTCCGGTTGAAGGATTTCGATCCCGCGGATACGAGGCAATTTCGGTCAAAGGAGCAGGCCGGCGCGGCTTTGCAAGAAGGTATCTCGCGGCTCGTCGCCCTGCAGGACAAACTGTACGCACAGGACTGCTGGGCCGTTTTACTTATTTTCCAGGGGATGGACGCGTCGGGAAAAGATAGTGCCATCAAGCACGTGATGTCGGGTGTGGATCCCCAGGGGTGCCAGGTTTATTCCTTCAAGCAGCCTACAGGAGAAGAGAGAAATCACGATTACTTGTGGCGAACCATGCAGCGGCTACCGGAGCGGCGGCGGATCGGAATTTTTAATCGCTCGCATTACGAAGAAGTGCTGGTCGTGCGCGTCCATCCCGATTTGTTGAAAAACGAAAAGCTTCCTCCGGCTCTGATCAAGAAAAGTATCTGGCAAGAGCGATTCGAAGACATTTGCGCGTTTGAACGTTATCTGAGCCGCAACGGCATTCTGGTCCGCAAATTCTTTCTGAATCTTTCCAAGGAGGAACAGGCAAAGCGATTTATCGCTCGGCTGGAAGAGCCTCAAAAGAACTGGAAGTTTTCCACGGCAGACATTCAGGAGCGCAAGTACTGGGATGCATACATGGAAGCCTATGAGGATATGATTCGCCACACCGCCACGCCGTGGGCTCCGTGGTATGCGGTGCCGGCAGACCACAAATGGTTCAGTCGGCTTGTCGTAGCCTCCGCCGTGGTCGACGCCCTCGAAGGATTGAACCTGAGCTATCCGAAGTTGGACGCGAATAGAAGTAGAGAAGTGGCGCGCGCCCGGAAGCTTCTCCAGCGAGAGTTTCACCGCTAGTCCGTGTGGAAGAGTGAGAATCTGTCTAGCGCTTTATAGCGCTAAAGTCGTACCAGAGTCTTTCACTCGGGCGTAACATGATCGTCCCCCTCATCTCGGAATTTCTCTTCGTCCTCACGCTCAATTGAATTTGAGTATTCAGGACCGATAGCCTCCAGAGGCCAGGAGGTTTCAAGTGACCCATGAGCCGCTGTGCCCACGAGCGTTGAGAAGCTGGAACCGAGCCTGCCTCGGCTTCCTTTGTTTTTGTCTTTTGACCGCTTATGTTCACTCTGAAACCCCGGCTGCCGCACAGAACCAGGCTCCGGCCGACAATTCTTCCGCAGGCAATCCTCCAACCCGGGCGGCCCGGATCAGCTATTTGAAAGGCAATGTTTCTTTCTTGCGTGCGGGTCTGAATCAATGGAGTCAGGCTGCACTCAACTTTACAGTTACCACCGGCGATCGAATGTATACCGACCGGAACTCGTGGGCGGAACTTGAGGTCGGACTATACACGGTTCGCATGTCGAGCAACACGGACCTGACGGTGACAAATCTGAACGATCAGATTATGCAGCTCGGGCTGAACCAAGGCTCGTTGCGCATCAGCGTCTATCAACTACCCAGCGGTAACACGGTCGAAGTGGATACGCCGAACGGTGCTCTTACTCTTCAGAGACCAGGTAACTATCGGGTTGACGTTGATCCCAGCGGTTCCTATACGTTCCTGACCGTGAACAGCGGCAGCGTGGAAGTAACCGGCGGCGGCGTTTCTGCGACGATTGAATCCGCGCAAGCAGCGAAGTTGACCGGACACGATACAGTTACCGTCGAATCCATGCCGGTGCCGCCTCCTGACGATTTCGATCGGTGGAGTGAAGGTCGCGACCGCCGGCTTGAATCCTCACGATCCCGCCAATATGTGAGCCCGGCACTCCCAGGCTATGACGATCTCGATGAATATGGTCATTGGGACGAGGTGGCCGACTACGGACCGATTTGGTATCCCACGGTTGCTGTCGGTTGGATTCCCTTTCACTTCGGGCGCTGGGCGTGGGTTGGTCCGTGGGGCTGGACCTGGGTAGAAGACGAGCCCTGGGGATTTTGTACTTTCCACTACGGCCGATGGGTACACATTGGAGTCGCCTGGGGATGGCTGCCTGGGCCCATCGCTCCGCTTCCAGTTTTTGCGCCAGCTATGGTGGCGTTCCTGGGAGGCCCTGGCTTCGGAGTTGGAATTAACGTGAACCTCGTAGGTTGGTTTCCGCTGGGACCGGGCG
Organism: uncultured Acidobacteriaceae bacterium; assembly: GCA_963726155.1. Classification (GTDB taxonomy): domain Bacteria; phylum Acidobacteriota; class Terriglobia; order Terriglobales; family Acidobacteriaceae; genus Sulfotelmatobacter. The sequence continues at coordinate 32,756 of CAVSBF010000005.1, read as the reverse complement.
AGCCGTTCTTTCCCTGGTACCACTATGGGGGAGACTACTTGCGCGTGGTCAACATCACCAACATACGCAATGTGACCAACATCACGAACATAACCAACATTACAAATATTAATAATGTTCACTATGCATATAAAACCATTGCAACCACCGCGGTGCCGAAAAATGCTTTTAGTAATGGGGAGCCTGTGGCAAAACAGGCCGTGCACATTCCTCCTGAGCAGCTTGCCAAAGCGCAAGTCTCTCCGCATCCGGCGGTCAACCCGACAGCCCGAGCTGCTGCCCCCGGAAAACCTGTAAAGGCTCCTCCGGTGCAGAACCATCCGCTCGCAGCTGCAGCAAGAACCGCGTCGCCAGCGAGCAGAAGTAACGCTGCCGGAAGCAGGCCAGCTTCGGCCGCAGCACGGAGCACTCCTGTGGCAAGCCGGAGTGCTCGTGCTGAAAGTCCGCGAGCGGGGAATATCGAAGCTGCGCGGCCAACTTCTTCCAGATTGATCACTCGCAGTACGCCACCACCAACCGCCGTGCCCTTTTCGGAAGAGCGCGCGGCGATGGCGGAACATCCGGGCCGGCCGCTTGAGCCAGTACAAATGGAGAACCTTCGGATGGGAAGACCCATTGGACCCAGAATGGACCGCGAATTTCCACCGCATATAGCGCCCCTGCGCGCAGTGCCCCCGGTTCACAGGAGGCCATAAGGTGAGCCGCAGCGCTTGCCTGAGTTTTCAACTTTGAATTGCAGAAGGAAGAATACGCAATGCAAACTGAATGTAAGCACTTGGACGAGATCAAAATTACTAAGACAAGCAAACATGCTTGTGAAGACTGCGTGAAGATTGGGGACACATGGATTCATTTGCGACTCTGCCTGACCTGCGGGCATGTCGGGTGCTGCGATTCGTCGAAGAACCGGCATGCCAGAAAACATTATCACCGCGTAGAGCATCCACTTATACGTTCCATTGAACCGGGTGAGCGCTGGGTTTGGTGTTACGCCGATGACATCGCGGTAGGTGAGTTACCAGCCTAGTGGGAGCCGTTCAGTTGGCGCAGATTTCTTTTTTAAGGAGGTTGCGTGTTAGTAGCCACGACAATACGTACTACAACGCTGCCGAACGGCGAGGCAATTCCCGTGCTTGGGCAGGGGACGTGGGGCATGGCGGAAAGAAAACATCCTCGCGAACATGAGATCCAGGCTCTGCGAGTCGGCCTCGATCTCGGCTTGACACTTATCGACACCGCAGAGATGTATGCCAACGGCGGCGCCGAGAAGCTGGTGGGAGAGGCCATTGCCGGCCGTCGCGAGCAGGTCTTTCTAGTCAGCAAGGTGTTGCCGCACAATGCCAGCCGAAGAGGAACGGTGAACGCGTGCGAGCGCAGCTTGCGACGTCTCAACACGGATCACCTCGATCTCTATCTCCTGCACTGGCGTGAGCAGATTCCGCTGGAACAGACGATCGGCGCATTCGACGCGCTGCTGCGTGAGGGCAAGATCCGCTATTGGGGAGTAAGCAACTTTGATCTTTCGGACATGATCGAACTTGAAAGTCTTCCGGGCGGGAACGCCGTCGCAACTGACCAGGTGCTATACAACCTTCAGCGCCGTGGTATTGAGTACGATCTGTTGCCCTGGTGTCAGCAACACCAGATTCCGGTCATGGCCTATTCGCCAATCGAGCAGGGTCGAATGCTCGACCACCCTACCTTGCGAGAGATAGCGGATCGTCATGGGGCAACGCCGTCGCAGGTAGCTCTGGCCTGGGTGCTCCGTCAAGACAGGGTTGTGGCAATCCCGAGGGCAGGAATTGCGGAACACGTTCGGCAAAACCGCGGCGCGCTTGACATTCGTCTCACCAGCCAAGATCTGGCACTGCTCGATCGGGATTTTCCGCCACCCTCCGGGCCGCAACCACTCGAGATGCTCTAAACCGATTGCGCGGGATGGTGACCTCTATCGTTGGAACGATCGGAAAAGGATTTCTGCTATGACCAGCACGATTCATGCTGCACGCGTTCGCTCAATCGGATGGAGGTGCGCCTCCTGCGGAGAACTCATCACAGACATCGAGGTTGGCTGGGTGGAGTGGCTTGCGGGAGCGGATGAGTACGGCACAACTCGCCTCAAAGGCCTGCGGCTGGTCCACAATCTCTGCCGGTATGATGATCGGCGCGAATTCCGAAAAGATCAGAGCCTGGTGGAAGGTTTGCCGCTCGCGAGATTCGTCGGCCCGGACGGCCTTATGCTGCTCTTGTCTTTAATCGCGGAAGGCGAGATGCCTCGGACCGAGCTTATCGAACTTGTGAAAAGATTGCACATCCCAGGATACGAATTGACTCGCGAGCTTTTCGCAGATGCAATTCACGGAGGGGCGGTCGCGCCTCTTGTGGGCGAGGGCTTTTATATGCAATCGGAAATCCGCGAAGTGCTTACCTGGGCCGTGAAGGCAGTAGGCCCACCCGAACAATCGCTTTGATAGTGCTGCGTTGCCGATCGCGAAAAGCTAAATCTGCTACGGGTTTCAAGTATGTTGATTCAGGCATCTCCGCATTCCACGCACTCCACACCTCTTCTACTGCTAAAGGCTTAGTGCTTTCTTCAACTCGGAGCGCAGTCCCTCCTAGGTGTCCCTTCGGAAGTTCCGTTTAACCTCACGTGTAATTGTCAGCGGATCGCTCGGCCGCTACGATTTGCTTTGAGAGCTATCGAGCTGAACTGGCACGCCAACACTTGGTCCGGCCATTGTCAGTTGGGCAGGAACACCGAAAGGAGATTCTATGAAGCTTCAAATCCGTTTTCTGCTGTCTTTTGCCGTCTTGCTGGTCCTGACCAGCGTTGCTTTTTCCCGCGAAATCAAAGTCGACTATGACCACCATGCAAATTTCTCGCAATACAAAACCTATTCGTGGGGCAAAGTTGAAACACAGAACCCTCTATGGGACGATCGCATCAAGGAGGCGGTGGACCAGGAGTTGGCGAAAAAAGGCTGGACCGAGGTTGCCTCGGGCGGAGACGTAATTATTATGGCCATTGGCACTACCCGCGATCAGCCCACACTGCAAACCTTCTATGATAGCTTTCCCGGTTGGCGATGGGGAGGATTTGGCACGGCGACCACGTGGGTCGAACACTATGAGGTCGGCACACTCATTATTGATATGTTCGATTCCAGAGACAAGAAACTGATTTGGCGGGGCTCGGCAAGCGATACCCTGCCGGACAAACCGGACAAAGCCATCAAGGATTTGCAAAAATCCGTAGATAAGATGTTTGATCATTTTCCACCCTCGATGTAACGAATAAGACAGTCGCGACAGGCCGACGAGGCACCGGTACTGAAAAACCAGGAGTTGTAAACCCAGGAGTTGTAAGATGAGCAAAATTATTGGCATTGATCTCGGCACGACAAACTCGGTGGTTGCGGCCATAGAAGGCGGCGAACCCAAAGTCATTCCCAACGAGGAAGGCGGCCGGACTACGCCTTCAGTGGTCGCTTTCACCAAGACTGGCGAAATCCTTGTCGGCCAAGTCGCGAAACGTCAGGCGATTACTAATCCAGAGAACACAATTTTCTCCATCAAGCGCTTCATGGGACGCCGCTACGACGAAGTGGCCGATGAAGTGAAAATGGTTCCCTACAAAGTGGAGCGCGACGGCGATCACGTTGTGATTGTTGCTCAGGACAAGAAGTACACTCCACAGCAAATTTCAGCAATGATCCTGCAAAAGCTGAAGAAGGCAGCAGAGGACTACCTCGGCGAAAAGGTTAACGACGCGGTCATCACCGTGCCCGCCTATTTTAATGACGCGCAGCGTCAAGCCACAAAAGACGCCGGCACGATTGCGGGCCTCGACGTAAAGCGCATCATCAATGAGCCCACGGCAGCGGCGCTCGCCTACGGCCTCGATAAGAAAAAAGACGAGACCATCGCCGTCTATGATTTCGGCGGGGGCACGTTCGACATTTCCATTCTCCAGGTCGGCGACGGATTGGTGGAGGTGAAAGCCACGAATGGTGATACACACCTTGGCGGTGACAACATCGATCAGCGGCTTGTCGACTGGCTTATCGATGAGTTCAAAAAAGAGGAAGGTCTCGACTTGCGTGCCAAGGGCAATGAAATGGCTCGGCAGCGGCTTCGCGACGCGGCCGAGCGGGCAAAAATCGAGCTCTCGTCCACGATGGAGACTGAAATCAATTTGCCTTTTATTACCGCCGATGCCGGCGGACCTAAGCATCTGGTAAGGAGACTCACGCGAGCCAAACTGGAATCCATGGTCGAGGATCTCATTCAGCGCTCCGTGCCTCCCTGCAAGCAGTGCATGAAAGATGCAGACGTTGACGCCAGCAAGATTAATGAAGTCGTGCTGGTCGGCGGGCAAACACGCATGCCGCGCATTCAGGCTCTGGTGAAGGAACTATTTGGCAAGGAACCGAACAAAGGAGTCAATCCGGACGAAGTCGTTGCAATCGGCGCCGCAATCCAGGGTGGCGTGCTGCAGGGGGATGTGAAAGACCTGCTGCTGCTCGATGTCACGCCTCTGACACTCTCGATTGAAACCCAGGGTGGAGTGTCCACACCGATGATTCCACGTAACACGACCATTCCCACGCGCAAGACAGAAACGTTCTCGACGGCAGCTGACAACCAGACGGCGGTGGACGTTCACGTACTGCAAGGCGAACGTCCGATGGCATCGCAGAATCGCACTCTGGGCAAGTTCCTGCTCACTGGGATTCCGCCTGCGCCACGGGGCGTGCCTCAAATTGAAGTGACCTTCGACATTGATGCCAACGGAATCCTGAATGTAACCGCGAAAGACCTGGCCACCGGCAAAGACCAGAAAATCACCATCACTTCGTCTTCCGGCCTGAGCAAGGAAGACGTCGAGCGCATGGCCAGGGAAGCCGAATCGCATTCGGCCGAAGATAAAGCAAGACGAGAAGAGATCGAAGCGAGAAACCAGCTCGACTCTTTGGTCTACAGCGTGGAGAAAATGCTGCGCGAGCAAGGTGACAAAATCTCCGGTTCTGAGCGCGGCGAGGTAGAAAATGCTGTCGCCGATGCCAAACAAGCTCTGGCATCAAACAGCAAAGAGTCCATGGACAAGGCGCGTGAACGTCTTACTCAAGCCTCACACAAACTGGCTGAGCAGATGTATAAAGCCGCGCAGCCGCAAGGTGCGCCGGCGGGAACGGGCGCCTCTAGCTCGGGTAAGCCTCCCGCAGGAGCCGATGGCCGCGCCAAGGATGAAGGCGTGGTAGATGCCGAGTATGTTGACGTCGACGATAGGAAAAGTGCCTAGAGGAGATGTGAGTCTTTGACACCGCTTAACAAGACGTTTACCTATGAGCGGCTTTCAGGCAAGTGCGCGATACGGGCTCTCGATCAAGTTCGAGAAGTGTACGGCGTACGACGGATTTGCCTGGACGAGAAGGCACGAACCGTCGAAGTTGAATACGATGCATCCCGCCTGCGCGTAGGCGACGTGGCTGCGTTGCTGACGGAGGCGGGAATAGCTCTTCTTGAATGGCCGCCCGTCGCGGCGTGACGGCAGCCTTCCTGTACCAGATTGAAGTTTGCGATGATCGGGCAAAGACCTTGAGCGGCGGGAGGAAGTGCTTCAGATCGTGTGCACTTCCGCCGACGTCCGAAGGTCAGGCCCCGTCTGCATGGCTCTAGCTATCCGTGATATAGCGGTAGGCAAAAGTTACTGCCATCGCACCTTCGCCCACCGCCGAAGCGCACCGCTTGACGGAACCGTGTCGCACATCTCCGGCGGCAAAGACGCCTGGGATATTCGTCTCCATATAATAAGGATCGCGGTCGAGCTTCCAATTCGCCGGGCGGTTGCCATTGTTCGTCAGAGCGGGGTTCATCAGATCGGGCCCGGTGACAAGATATCCTGCAGCGTCGCGGATGATGCCTACTTCCTCGGCCCACTGCGTGTGCGGCAATCCGCCCAGACAGAGAAACAGCCAGTTGGTTTTCTCAGTCCACTCTTTGCCGGTCTGGTTGTCTCGCAGCGTGATCGAACCCAGGATGTCATCGCCGTGGAGAGCAACTACCTCGGTGTGCAGAAGCACTTGGACTCGAGGACAGGAACGAATGCGATCAACCAGATATTGCGAGACGCTTTTCTTCAGTGAGTTGTCGCGAACCACGATCGTGACCTTTGTGGTGTAGCGGGCAAAATGCATCGCAGCCTGCGCGCCCGAGTTGCCGCCTCCGACAATGAACACATGATCGCTGGCGCTGCACAGCGTTGCCTCGCTCGCGCCAGCTCCATAGTAGACGCCCGCCTCGCGAAACTTGTTCTCGTTGGGCAGGTTCAACCGGCGGTACTCGACCCCGGTTGCACAAATGCAAGCGCGGGCAACAATTTTTGTTCCGTCCGACAGGTAGCCGATTCCTTTCCCGGGCAAGAATTCGCCGCGAACTCCTTCACGAAGCAGAAGGATTTCAGCCCCGAAGCGACAAGCCTGTTCGCGGGCGCGCAACGCCAAGTCGGCTCCGGAAATTCCGCCCGGGAAGCCAAGGTAGTTCTCGATCTTAGGACTGGAACCCGCCTGTCCGCCAACCGCAAAGCGCTCGATCAGGACGGTCTTCAGTCCTTCGGAAGCGCCGTAGACTGCGGCGCTGAGCCCTGCCGGGCCGGCGCCGTAGATACTCAAGTCGTATTCAGAACGAGAAGGATTCTGGAACAATCCAAGTTTTTCGCTGATCTGCCTGACTGTGGGATGTTCCATTCGAGTGCCGTCCGGGAAAAAACAGATCGGCAATCGCCTGTCGTTTAGTCCGTCTACATGCGCTTCAGACCGCGCCTTCGCGTCATCGCTTAGTTCGATCCACTCAAACGGTACGTCGCATCGGTGGAGAAAATCACGGATCGCATGAGCCTCTGCGGATCCCCGCGTCCCGAAAAGTTTTACCTTGAGTTCCGCTTCGCTCATATCTAGCTCCCTACTGAGACTCGACCGTTCTCGATGTCATTACTGGAAGCTAACAAAAACTATAATCAATGGCTCCACTGCTTTGGTCGTAGCTGCACGCCTGTCCCGAGAGTAGGCAGGCACTATGCGCCCTCTTGATCTCGGAGGGCAGCGTAGGTGGCAACCTCGGATTGCTTTCGTCCCAGTAACGAATTGCTGGCCGCCCGGTGAAGACCTTCGGGGGACGGGCAAAGGCGATCGGCCACGACGACCAGCAAACTGTTGACTCGCTTCAGGCCGCTTTTTTCGCAGCCGAAGTCTCCGCCGATGCGGATTTCTGTTCGTCCGTTTTCGGCGAAGTAGACTGCGACGAGCCCGTTGCTTGCGACGAGCCTGAGGTCTCGATCGGAATCTGACGTTCGTTTCGTTGTTCCTGTGCCACCGGAACGGTTATTTGCAATACTCCATCGTTAAACTCAGCCCGCGCCAGATCAGCATTCGCGCCGTCAGGTAATGGAATCTCCCGGTAAAACTGCCCATAACGCAGCTCGGTCCGCTGGATTCCACCTTCGTTTTCTTCGTCCTCTACCTGGCGTTCGCCTGCAATCACAATGGCATTGTCTCTGATCGTCACCGTGATATCTTCGTCGTCGAGGCCGGGCAATTCTGCGGACACGACGAGATTGCCATCACGGTAAGCGACCTCGATTGGTGGCACCCAAACCGGGTTCGAAACCGCGCCCCGGGTAACTCCAGGTTGGGCAAATACTCGATTCATTTCCTGTTGCATCCGCCTGAGCAGACTGAACGGGCTGTCGTCGAAAAAACCAAGCGGATCCAGCAATAGTGACGGAACTGAGGGGAGCATATTCCGGCGGGCCAAAGAAGTCTGTCGTCCACTTTGCTGTCCCTGGGAACTCTGCCCTCCCGTGGAAATTGACTGTGAAGTTGATGGTTGGTTTGTTTTTTGTGCTGACATCACTACCTCCGTATAAGTTATTTTGAAATCGATTGCGGGGACGGCGGCTCAATTCGGCGCGAACCCGGGTGTTTGTGCGCGGTCTCTTTGCCCCGCATGTAGCTTGTCTTTGCCGATGCGCTGCAGATTCCGGCGGCGCAATCCCTGCGCAAGCATCACTAATGACCAACCGCGGAGCATCAGTGAGAGACCGACGGCAAAGCCGAGGAACCAGGGGATCAGCCAGATCCATGCCGTCCACATCACAGACCCCAGCACGAGAGTGACAATTCCTTCAAAGACCATCCAACCCCAATTGGGAAACCTGAGCCAGAAGGCCGACATGGCCTGGAATAGACCGATGACCGTGAAGAACGAAGCCATCACCAACATCCACGGAACCGCGCCGGCGCCAGGATGAGTGACAGTGAGTAATCCAATAGGAAGGCCGGTCAAGCCAGAGATGAGATGAAAAAGAAATCCGTCCGACCGCAGGGTGCGAAAGGCATGTACGACTTCCGCGATACCAGCCAAAATTAGAAGCCATCCGATGAGCGCCACCGGAGCAGCACTGGGATTGAGTACTGTGCTCAGAGCAGCGATTCCGATGAGGATCAAGACAATGCCAAGCTGTGTCACCCTTTTCCAGTTGCGCCGCGAGCCTTCAAACAAGAACGCCGCCATATCTCTCATCCTTATTCCATCGCCGTTCGCTATTCCCGGCGCGCGCGCAGGGTCACAACAACCGCGCAAACACTAACAGCTTAAATTCGATGTTCAGAAAACCCGCTGAGCAAGGCGGGTGCAACTGCGAGCGGGCAGACTGCAATCCTTCAAACGATCGTAGTCGCGGAACTTTACGGGAACAATTCGTCCGCAGAGGGAAATTGGCCTTCGAAAGGAAAAGTAGAAATGCGTCCGTCGCAGGTATGAAGCTTTTCTACGACTTTAGTCGTAGAGAATCGGCCGCACTCGCACTCTACTTGACAGAGTCCATGTTATTGGTTACTCATTGAGCAATTCGGAAGACCGCCACTAAAATGCAGCAATTTTCAGCCAAAGCTTTTGACCCCGCCACTTTTCTGGAATTCATCAGGCCTGAGAAAAAACGTGTCTGCTTGCCCGAGAAGCAGATCATTTTTTCGGAGGGCGAACGCAGCGATTCGCTTTTTTACATCGAGAAAGGCTCAGTGAAGCTCACGGTCACGTCCCGGCAAGGGAAAGAAGCGATCATCGGCGTTTTCTCCCGCGGAGATTTTCTCGGCGAGAGTTGTATCGCTTCCGATCAACCGGTCCGCCTTCACAATGCAGTAGCGCTCACGGAAGTGTGGGTAGTGAAGATCGGCCGCGAAGCGATCATACGCATATTGGTTGAGGGAGGCGACGCCTGTTACAGCTTCGTTACCTATCTTCTTGGCCGCAACGCTCGAATGTCGACAGAGTTGGTTAACAACCTCATGGATTCCAGTGAGGAACGGTTGGCTCGGGTCCTCTTCTTTCTGGCCCAGCCGGGCACGATCGATTCTGCCGCCAAAGTCAGTCAGCAGACGCTGGCAGAGATGATTGGTACCACCCGGCAACGCGTCAACGTTCTAATGAAACGTTTTAAGAAGTTGGGACTCATTGAATACGGACATGGTTTGAGAGTCCACAATTCTCTCCGCAGTGTTTTCAAGAATGACTGAGCAATTGTCCGCTTTGTGACTGCGTCGGATGCGTCGGAGTTGTCAAATGATCGCTAACCACAGGGATAAGCAGACATCGCAATTCGGTAAGACCTCCTCGAGAGAGGCAACGAACCGTAGACAATCACCTGAATGATTACTTGCCCGATGGATGAAGCCTCGTTGCTCCTGGTTCACCGCGAACCGTGAGCGAGTACTAGCGCAATTCATATATTGCGGATAGTCGGAGGACTCGCAACGACTTGGCGAACGTCCTGGCGTCCTCTGTGCGTGGGTATTCAAATAAAAACATCTACTTGGGGGTTCACGTGGAACTCATTACAGATTTGTTCTCTCCCAGCGATTTCATGCCTCACGGATATTGCTACCTGTGGAACCCGGGACTGGTCTCGCTGCACCTGGTTTCGGATGCGCTGATCGCACTGTCCTACTTCTCCATTCCCATCACTCTGGTCTATTTCATCCGCAAGAGACGTGACTTGCCGTTTAGCTGGATATTCGTGTGCTTCGGAGCATTCATTCTGGCCTGCGGCGCCACTCATGCCATGGAGATTTGGAACTTGTGGCACGCGAATTACTGGCTCTCCGGCGGCATCAAAGCGGTTACCGCCTTGGCTTCCGTTGCAACCGCCATATTGCTTGTGCGTTTGATTCCTCGCGCCCTCGCGCTTCCCAGTCCGGAAGCCTTGCGGCATGAAATCGCGGAACGGCGGCTCGCCGAGGAAGCACTGCATCGCGCGAAAACCGAACTCGAATTTCGCGTCGAGGAGCGAACCGGGGAATTGAAGAAAGCGAATCAGGTCTTACTCGGTGAGATTGCCCAGCGCCAGAAGACAGAAGAGGAACTCCGGCACAGCGAAGGGCGGTTTCGCCTGCTGGTCGAGAGCGTTCAGGACTACGCTATTTTTATGTTGGATCCTACTGGGCGAATTACCAGTTGGAATGCGGGTGCAGAGAAAATCAAGGGATACAAAGCAGAGGAGGCTCTCGGACAACACTTCTCGCTTTTCTATTCGCCGGAAGATTCTGATCGTCAGACAGCGCAGATGGACCTCGACACGGCGGCGGCACAGGGCCGATTCGAAAATGAGGGATGGCGGATACGCAAGGATGGTTCACGCTTCTGGGCCAATGCGGTAATCACGGCAGTGCGGGATGAAAGCGGCAAACTGATCGGATTCTCGAAGATCACGCGTGATCTCTCTGACCGCAGACGTGCCGAAGGAGAGCTGCGGAAACTGGCTTCGCTGATTGAGCACAGCAGCGACTTTATCGGCATGGCTTCCGTCGAAGGCGATGCCCTGTTCGTGAATCCCGCCGGCCAGGCTTTGGTTGGGCTCGTCGGAGATGAGGCAGTAAGTGCCACCAAGATGACTGACTATATATTTGAGGAGGATCAGGAAAAATTCCGGCGTGAAGTCTGGCCTGCCATCCTGCAGCACGGCGAGTGGGAGGGGGAGATGCGGTTTCGTCATTTCAAGACCGGGGCTGCGATATCCATGCTGCAAAAAGGCTTCTGTATCAGAGAGACTGGCAGTGATCGCCCCCTGGCTCTGGCGACGATCAGCCGTAACATTACCGAACGCAAGCGTGTCGAAGACGAGTTGCGCCTGGCACACGCTGAACTTACGCATGTGGCTCGAGTAATGACAATGGGGGAGTTGACGGCATCGATTGCCCATGAAATCAACCAGCCGCTCGCTGCCATCGTCAATAATGCCAACGCCTGTGTGCGATTGCTCGCCTTTCAACCGCCCGATATCGAAGAGGTCCGGCTGGCCGTTGCAGACATTGCGGAGTCCGCCACGAGAGTCGCGGAAGTCATTACCCGCGTGCGTGCCCTCTTGAAGAAAAAACCCACGGCACGGGATCGCGTCGATATCAATGAAATCATCCTGGAAGCCCTGGCGCTGGTGGCCGGCGAACTGGAAAAAAATCGCATCTCCACACAGATCGATTTGCTTCCCGACATAACCCCAGTGCTGGCGGACCGCATCCAGTTGGAGCAGGTTGTCTTGAACCTCATTATGAATGGCATCGAGGCAATGACTTCGGTCAATGGCCCGCCTCGCCGGCTGCTGATCCGATCGCAGATGCATGAATCCGGCAATGTGCTCGTAGTGGTGCATGACACTGGCGCAGGACTGGATCCCAGGAATGCCTCCCACATCTTCGATGCTTTCTTTAGCACCAAACCAGCCGGCATGGGGATGGGGCTGCCGATTTGCCGTTCCATTGTCGAAGCCCACGGAGGACGCCTGGCGCTCGCTCCCAATGAGAGTGAGGGGGCGACCTTCGAGTTCACACTTCCAGCCTGTGCGTGAAAGCCATGAACGAAGCAGCACCAGTAGTTTTTGTTGTGGACGACGACCCCATCGTTTGCACGTCCATGAAGAGACTTATTCGCACCTTGGGTTTAGAAGTGCAAACCTTTAATACCGCCCAGGAGTTTTTGCGCGCGAAGCGTCCGAATGCGCCCGGGTGTCTGGTGCTCGACGTCCGCTTGCCCGATTTGAGTGGGTTGGATCTGCAACAAGAGCTTGCCAAAGCACGCGTAGATCTCCCAATAATTTTTGTAACAGGTCATGCCGATATTCCCATGTCGGTTCGTGCCATGAAGGCTGGCGCGGTGGAATTTCTGACCAAGCCTTTTCGAGAGCAGGATCTTCTGGAGGCAATTCAGCACGGCATCGCGCAAGATCGCGAGACGCGAGAAAGGCGAGCCGCTATTTCGGAATTGCAGCAACGTCTTGATTCGTTGACTCCTCGCGAGCACGAAGTCTTTCCTCTTGTCGTAAGCGGTTTGCCGAACAAACAGATCGCTGACCAGTTGGGTGCGAGCGAAAAGACTATCAAGGTTCATCGCGGTCAGATGATGCGGAAAATGGAAGCTGAATCTCTGGCTGATCTGGTCCGGATGAGCGAAAGACTGAAAATAAATTCCCCAAAGTCCTAGGACGTCGGGACCAAGGCCCGATAGACACGCAGGTTCTCCGGGGTTACCTTTCACTTGTAAGCAGGAGAGAAGCAATGGATCCTATACGCTTGCAAGTGGCCGTCTGTTGGGCAACCGCGATTCCTTTGACCGGTGCAGCCTTATCGCCAGGTTCGCTTCCGGAATGGAGCCTTCGCACTCGCCCCGCCGTTGGTCCAATCGCCATTGTGGACGATGACAAGTGGGTGCTGAGGTCCCTCGAAAGGTTGGTCAAGTCTGCGGGTTTCAAGGTGGCGACTTTTGTTTCCGCAGAAGACTTTCTCGAGGCTCGCCAGGACTCAGCAACCGTATGCGTCATCCTCGATATCGGACTTCCGGGAATGAGTGGGCTGGATTTGCAACGTCATCTCGTCGCGGAGAACTGCCAGATTCCGATCATTTTCGTTTCGGCGCATGACGAGGCGGCGATGCGAGCTCAGGCCTTGGCCGCGGGAGCCATAGCTTTTCTCAGCAAGCCAGTCAAGGAAAAAGCACTACTAGATGCAGTTGATTCAGCAGTGAAGTAGAAGCAAGGGGCGAAATCGCAACGGGGTCACTCCTTTAGCCTGGTCAGTAAATTCTAAGGGCGTGCTTGGGAATATTCGCCACATTCGAGGAGCCAATACGAGACAGAAGCGATACGCATAGAGACTGCCGAAAACTTGGACAAATCGATAAACGGAGAATGTGATGCCTACCCTCAAGAAAGTAAGCGATTATCGTCCGCGTGGTCCACGAAACTTAATCAAACTTCCCGGCAAGCCGCCAGCCAGATTCCGGGAATCAGAACTCAGCCAGATTTTGCGCAGAGACGAACGGTTTGCCGGAAAATCGCCGAATGGCGAAAGCCAGGCCAGGATTGCCTCCATAGATCCAGAACGCCGCTTGCTTCCGGCGGAGATTCGCTCCCCAGACGCTTGCACGCTCATGGTTGCCGACGACCATCCGGTAGTCCGGGAGGGCCTGATCGCAATGATTGAACGTCAACCCAATATGCGAGTGGTTGCTCAAGCCAGCAACGGACAGGAAGCGGTCGACCAATTCCTGGCTCGCCGCCCCGATGTCGGACTCCTCGATTTGAGGATGCCCGGAATGAATGGCGTGGATGCAGTTGTCGCAATATGCGAAAGAGAACCCGCAGCCCGTTTAATTATTCTCACTACCTATCAAGGTCAGGAGGAAATCTATCGCGCGCTGCGCGCCGGGGCTCTTGGTTATCTGCTTAAGGATGCTCCGGCCGAGGAACTGGTCGAGTCCATCCATGCAGTAAGCGCCGGAAGAACATGGATTCCGCCTGCGGTCGGGGCCAAGTTGGCCCAGCGCGTCACCGATCGGCAACTAACCGCGCGCGAGATGGAAGTTCTTGGAAAGTTGGCCGTTGGCAAAAGCAACAAAGAGATTGGAGTGGTTTTCAACATCAGCGAAGCTACCGTCAAAGTGCACGTAACTCATATCCTCGAAAAACTAAAGGTTACCGGACGCACCGAAGCGATCAATGTCGCAGTAAGGCGTGGATTAGTGAATATGGATTCCACGACGGCAGCCTGACTCAAATCATCACGCTGCAGTTCCACGCGGGTTCGTCAACAACTCAAACAGAAAGCCCCGGCGCAGGCGCCGGGGCTTGATTAGCAAAACCGTTTATCAGCAAAACGGAAGGAACACCCAATGAAAGCAAATGGTCAGTTCAAAATTTCGCCTCTGGCACACTCCGAAGTTGCGGCACGGATTGCGAGCCATTCCAAATCGAAGACCTCATCGAGGTTTGGAACCAGTGACGTTGCCGCCGGCTGGATGCAGGGTGCATCCATGGAGATGGTTCTGCCCCAAATAAAGGATGGCATCGTGGTGTGCGACGCTCAGGGGCTGATCGTGCTGGCTAACGCAACTGCGAGAGAGTTGGGCCAGCAGACTCCTGAAGGCAAGCCGGTGCATCAGTGCGAGGACATTTGGGGAGAATTGTTTGATCTCGATGGCTCTTACATTGCCGCGGATGAATGGCCTCTCACGCAAGCTCTGCGCGGGGAAAGCATCACTTCCAAAGAATGTCGTCTGGTCCGGTCGAGTACCTGCGGTTTTGACATCTTGTTCAGTGCCAGTCCTGTGGTCGATCTTGAGCGGCGAATCGTCGGGGCAGTGGCCACGCTTACTGATATCACCCGCCGGAAGCGGAACGAGGAGCTACAGCATGAGCAATCCCTGGAAAGAGAACGCAGCCGAATGGCTACGCACATTCACGATACGGTCTCACAAAGCTTGACTGCGATCACGCTTCAACTGCAGGCCGCTGAGCGAGAGCTTCATCAGAACTCCGATAATGCCGGCGTCTGCGTGCAACGCGCAATCAGCGTAGCTCGCGACACGCTGGCCGACCTCCGGCGCTGCATATGGACTTTGTCCCATGAATCGCTGGAAGGGGAAGACCTGGCCGAGGCCCTATCGTTTCTTGCAGACCGGCTTTTTACGTCGACTCCGGTCGAACTGAAGTTGTCCCTTCAACGCGAGACCGCTGCCCTGCCCCGGGAAATTCGCCACGAGATTCTGTGGATCAGCAAGGAGGCTCTGGCTAATGTCCTTAAGCATGCCCAGGCAACCAAAGTTAACATCGAATTGCTTTGTGGAAAGAAAGAAGTGCAACTGCGGGTTGAAGACAATGGTCAGGGCTTCGGACCGATCCGGCCATTGCACAATGGGAGCTTTGGTCTGATCAGTATGCGAAAACGGGCGCAGCGATTAGGAGGCAGCGTCGCGGTTGTCAGTCATCCGGGGAGAGGCACTCGCGTCGTTGCTATCGTTCCCTGCCCTCTTCATTGATAGTCTGTGCATCGACAGTCTGGGCCCGCGAAGGCTTCTGATATCGAACAGGTCGGACGCCTCGACAAAAGTTCTTAGGCGAAAGTTGTATGAACACATGGCACACTGGCGCGATCGGTTGCTACTTTTATTTGGGCACTTCTACTTCATCCCGGCGATGAATTGTGACAATTGTTCGCTATCGCTAGGATTGCTCTTTCCAAAACCGAGATGGGAGGGATTCCACGATGCCATTCCGAGATTTAGCCACGCACAATAACGGTAGCCTGGAGTGGGGCTGGGCGGCGAGCTTTGAACAAATCGAACGAGAGGCATTTGGAGGTAGTTTTGTGAACACGCAGAATCTGAGACTCGTCGGCAATATAAGCGACATTTCTCGGCCTGGGCTTTATGAGGATTATCAGGAGCGGGTGACGGTCTCGGTCGAGGGAGCGGAACCATTGTACGCGGAACTGCGCCTGCCGAATCGCGCGGGATGGGTCGTGGGGCAGAAAGTTCTGGTCGTGATTGTTCCAGCTCCGCCCGAAGGCGGCGGCACACACTGAGCCAGAGATGTTATTCCTGTTCTTGAATTCATCCCTCCTGCTCGCGGCACACCGCGACCGAATGCGGGCAATCAAATGCATGATGATGGATACGCAGTCGAGGAACGCGAAAAACAGATCGCCGTTTTGCGCGATCTGAGGAAACAGAGAAGACGCGAAAGGCAAGGCCTTCCGCCGAAATCGTTGCTTGCGTCTGTGCAAGAAGGCTCCTCCCTCTCGCTCGAGGACTTGAAGCAACTCGCCGAGTCGCGGTACCAGAACCCAGTCGTCAGCTTTTATATGCAGCTTAATGCATTGAAAGTGGCGCCTCAGGGGAAGGCCTCTGTCCGATTCTTTCGTTCGCTGAAAAGCCGAGTAACCGAGCAACGTAAAGATCTCATCGATACCCTTACTCAACCTCAAAAGGAATTGCTGACCTACGACTTAAGAGAGATCGAAGTTTTTCTTGAGAAGTACTTAATTCCACACAATATTCATTCCGTAATCATTTTCAAGTCAGGCGAAGAATTAAACCGGGTTGTTGCTCTTCCCGTGCGTACGGCGGATGATCTAGTAATCGACCCTGATCCCTATGTCTTGCCTCTGGAAGCGATTCTCGAGGAGCACGAACGAGTATTGTTGATCGAGATTACAAAAGATGAGAGCCGTTTTCTCGTCTATCACCTTGGATATCACGAGGAGACGGATCGGGTCAGCTCTTTCGTGCCCACCGACCGAGTCGATGCGTCGATTCCAGGCCACGTGCAGCGCCATCGTCTGACTCATTTGCAATGGCATCTAAAAGCAACAGCTCAGCGGGCCTACCACTTGTTCCATGAGAGATCTTGCAGGGTGCTCATCTTGATGGCAGAGGAGAGAGTGTGTCACATGTTCGAAAGCTTTCTCCACGAGAGTCTCAGAGAAAGAATCATCCAACGTATCTACGGTTCCCCAGTCGCCAATCCTCGCAATCGGAACGATCTCATCGAGCGGGCGCTTCATGATCACAAGGCGGCCCACGAAGTGTACGCCATCTATGAACTCAGCGAACACAAGCCCGTTGAAGAAGTCGAATCCGGATTGGTCAATGTGATCAAGGCTTGCAATTTATTTTTGATTCGCAGTTTAGTGCTCAGCCAGGCCATTCATCGAAAAGGATTTGTCTGTAAAGACCATCACTACCTTTCGCTGGGGGACGAGGCCAAATGTCCCTTCTGCAACTTGCCACTGCTTCCGGTTGAGAACGTAGCCGACGAGATCATCGAGATTGCCCGACTACACGGCGTGGACCTCACTGTAGTCGAATACAGGCAGGATCTACTGGCAAAGTATCAGGGCGTCGCCGCCCTGTTATACGCTGCTCTCAGTGAAGCTTAAATTTACGGGCGCTTTGATTGCTCGCCCTGAGCATCGGCTTTAGCATCGCTTTCAGGATTGTGCGCAACCAGGACCATGGCGGGACGTAGCAGACGGTCCTTCAGTTTGTAACCGCGCCGCACATCTTTCAACACCTGGTTGTCCTGCGCGACCGAAGTGTTCACGACCTCAACGGCCTGGTGCAGGCGCGGGTCGAAAGGCTCGCCATCCGCCGGAATCGAGCGAAGGCCAAGATTGCTCAGCGAGTCTTGCAGTTGTTTTCGGATTAAGTTAATTCCTGAGCGGAAGTCTTCCACGTTCTGATAAGGCGACTGTATTGCCCAGTCGAAACCGTCGAGAACAGGCAGCAGAGACTTGATCGCATCCGCCAGTGCCAGTTCCTTGAATTCATCTTGTTCTCTGTTCAATCGCTTGCGGGTGTTTTCGAACTCTGCCTGGGTGCGAGCCAAACGGTCGAGCAGTTCGTCGCGCTCCGCTTTTGTTTTTTCCCAAGCTGCGAACGAATCCCCGGAATGTGCCATCGTCTTTTCTTCCTGCCCTTGGCCTGAGGCGGCCTCTGGACGCAAGGTGGCGGCGATGTCTTGTGGTTCGGTGTGCGATCCGGCGCCAGTGTTGGCCATGACTTCCCCAATCAAGCTGCCTCAAGCCGCGTGCCTTAGCTGGGTGGGCACCGGCAGGCTGTGGACCGCAAATGCCAACATCACATAAGCCCATCCGCGCAAGACCAATGAAATCCCTACGGCAATTCCCAGAAACCAAAAGCCGGACCAGGGCCACTCCGCCCAAAGTAAAATACCCAACAGAAGTGTGACCGCTCCGTCGAATGCAGCCCACCCCCAGTTGGGAAATTTCAGCCGGAAGGCCGCGACCATACGAAAAATACCGATGACAGTAAAGAAGGATGCAAAAAGCAATGTCCATGCCAGCGCCCCAGCCACAGGGTGCGTAACCACGAGCAGGCCAATCAGTATTCCTAGAATTCCTGCCACTGCGTGCAAGAAGATTCCACCCCACTTCCTCATGCGAAACGCCTGGATCGCTTCCACCACGCCACTCACCACGAGCAACCAGCCCAACACCAACACGGTTCCTATCGTGGCCGCCGGTGCGATAAAAAATGCTACCGTGCCCAGAACCAGCATGACGATTCCCAGCGTCAGAAACCATGCCCATTTGTGGCGGAGATTCTCAAATTCTAGGAGCAATGGAGCTGTACCCATAAATCCCTCACGATGATTACCAGCTTACTTGCCGGAAATGGAGACGGGGGACAGTCGAACGGTTCTCACTCGCTGAGAAAACTGTCCCCCCACTTGGCTTGCCTGTCCTGGCTCTCGTTCCCAGGCCAGGCGCACAAAGTGCATCTCTTGATTTCAAATGCTATTGAAGCGCATACCTTTGCGGCAATTCATCGTGAGACGGAACGACGCTTCCTAGAGGATGCCTATCGATCATTCCATCGCGAGTGACACATCGTAGTACGACCTTCGCGTTATGAACAACTTTGCGCGAGGCAATAGCATCGGAGAAGGTGTCATCCATCACCGAGTTTGATACTGTTTAGCGCAGTACAATTAAGAGAAGCATGTCGGGAGAAATATGCCGATCATCCGAGCCTGTAAAGTTTGTGGACGCATGAACCGCATTCCCGCGGCGCACCTCGCCGATACTGGACGGTGCGGCGCCTGCAAAGGTCCGTTGCCGCCCGTGGACGAGCCGTTGGAAGTCGATCCTCAGGTGTTCGATGAAATCATTCAAACTGCCCGCGTGCCGGTGCTGGTGGATTTCTGGGCTGCGTGGTGTGGGCCGTGCAAAATGGCAGCACCCGAAGTTGCGCGCACGGCTGCGGATATGGCGGGACGAGCGATAGTGGTCAAACTCGACACCGAGCGTTATCCGGAAGTTGCATCCCGATTTAACGTTCGCGGCATTCCAAACTTCGTCGTCTTCAACGCCGGTCGTCCCGTGACGCAGCAGGCAGGACTGGTCGGCCACGAACAGATGGAGGCCTGGTTGAAATCTGCAATTCCTGCATCTGCGGCATAGAGAGTAACTGACCTACCTTATTTCTACTTCTAAAGTAGTACGAGTTCTTGCCACGCAAGGCGAATCCCACTCTACATTTCCCATCTGAATCTCCGTTCATTCCCCCGAAGAATTGTTACCGGCCGCCGCGGCCGCTAGCATCGGGGTTTGCGGGTTAGCTCGTTGCCAGTGCTGCGGGGGAGGAGTGGCCGGCCGGAGCACGGAGAATAGATGAGCGCTGAAAGAGTGCGAACGAGCGGCACAAGTGTGGTCGACATTGGCAAGCTTGATGTCCTCTACTTATACGCGCGCTCACTGCAATGGCGTAGACGCCGCGACGACGATGCTGGTTGGGAATTGCTATGTGCGCTTTCGTCGTCAGATCGTGACACTAGAATGGCCGCCGAAGCGCTTTTATGTGATGCGCGTGAATAATTCCTTTGCTCAACCACACCAAGGCAAGGATGAAGCCGAGGCGCTCGATGACGAAAGTCAAATATAGTTATCAATTCGCGATAGCAATTTTTCAGCTGTTGCTCACCATCGCCCTGCCGGCGCAAGCCGACCAGCAATCCGCCGATCAGAACAATTCCAACAAAGGGGCGGAACAGATTTATATCCCGAATCGTGCGGCGAATCCGTTATTCACAGGCAAACAAGGAAAGCAGAAAACAGAAATTCATTTTGATCCCGCAACCGGGTTAGTAACGCTGAAGCTCTTAGTTCAGGATCCAAATGGTTATTTCATTCCCAACATCCGGCGTGAGAACTTCGTTGTCTATGAAAACGGAGTTCGCCAGCAAATTGCGACGGTCGACGTCGAACACCCTCCCGTCTCTCTGGGATTACTGATCGAATTTGGTGGCCGTTCACCGGGATTAAATCGGTATCTGGGCGAGGAGGTCTCAAGTGCTGGCCATCAGCTCGTGGAGGTCTTGGAACATCGGGACAAAATTGCAGTCTGGAAATATAACGATAAAGTCGAGAAGCTCGCAGATTTTTCGCAACCTCACGACACGGTCGAGAGTCTGTTTTATTCCCTCGGGACGCCCGAAGTTTCAGAAACGAATCTATATGACGCCCTGATTTTTACTCTCGATCAGATGCGAGCAGTGACCGGACGCAAAGCTCTGGTACTGATTTCCTCTGGTATTGATACATTCAGCAAGGCCACTTACCAGGATGCGGTGAAGGCAGCTGCAGAGTCCGATTCCCCAATCTATGTGATCAGTCTGGCACGCAGCCTGCGAAATGAGGTGGAACTCCACGATCTCTCGGCTTCGGTGGGACGAATTGATTGGGAGAAGGCTGACAAAGACCTCCAGAACATAGCGATGGTTTCCGGTGGCCGCGCCTACTCTCCACAAAACACAATTGATCTTTCCGCAGTTTACGACGACATGATGGAAAATCTAAAGACGAGGTACGTGATTACCTATCGATCGTCCACCAAAGACATGGCATCATCTCGCACGGTGCGCGTCGAGTTAGTCAATCCCAGAACAGGCGCGCCTCTGCAGATTGTCGACGCAAACGGCAGGCCGATCCACGCAAGCGTGATTTTGCAGAGCAGCTATTCGCCAAACGCTGCTTCGAAATGATTCCCGGAATGCCGCGTCCTCTCAGCCGGCTTAAACTTGTCTTCCAGACCGTTGTCTTCCAGATCGCTAGACCGTTATTTTCCAGATCGCTACTTACGGCGAAAGTCGTAAATCCCGTTTGTCCTTATGAAGAATTGTTTTGCCTGCGGCCCATGACTAGCCTCAAGAAGCAGGAATTGACTCGCTCAAGCGAGCCCATCGAAGGAGTGCATTATGAAAAAGCTGATGGTAGTGTTCTTAGCTTTCACACCAGCCCTATGGGGTATGGCCAGCGGCCGGACGTCCGCCCAACAGAGCGGCAGCCAGCAAGGCCAGAACTATCCGAGCCAATCCAACACAAGTTCCAATCAGAACATGTCGGGGAACGTAAGTTCTAACGGCAAAACTTTCACAAACGACAAGGACAACAAGAGCTATAAAGTGGATAACCCCGCCACCCTGAAAGGCCACGAAGGTCAACACGTGGCGGTCATCGTACACGTCGATCCTGACACTGGAGTTATTCACGTAATGCAGGTTGCGGTCCCCGATCAGCAGTGAGGTTCGGTTCTCTGAGCTATCACTCGGATTCGGCAACAACGCGTGTGCGCGGTCTGCGTTGGGCAGTCAACGTGCGGGGTATTTGCGCCCTTACTCAAACGGTTGAACGCACAGCCATCTGCCAGGCCGCGTCGCTCAGCTGGCGATCGCACGGCGATAACAATTTCAAAGGAGCTGTCATAATGCGTCAATGGACGAACTTCGTCACTTCTGTCAGCGGCAAGTCTACGGTCATCGGAGGATGGTCTGAGATGCGGTCTTGAACGGAGTCGTTCAGTTCGCGCATCGTAATCGGGAGATGTGGAGCGAATTGGTAGCTCTGTTCTTTTCGCCGTGGGTCATCGATGAAGGGCTTGACGAAAATCCAGTCGAGCTTGAACTGGCCTACCAGACCACCGTAGGTACGGGCGAACGCGTAGGTGGGAATGAAGCCTTTTCCCCCGCGTTGGTTGCTGTCCGCGAGAGTGCGGCGCCTTGACGGAAGCGTGCGATCAGCCTCTCCACGAAAATCGAAAGCATGGCCGTCAGCAAATCGGAACTTCTCGATAGTCTTGAATAGCGGTTGCTCCCGGTTGTCCCACAGAATCGGAAGATGAAACGCAGTCGGATCGTTGAACCCGTGAAAGTAACGAACCGGCACGAGTGTGTATTGGAAAACTCCGAGCGGATGAAAGTGAGAAACGGCCTGGCTGGCCCAGAATTTGTAATCCGCAACGCGGGTCATGATTTCGTTACGGACCGACGTAGGCGTGTTGTCGCGGCTTGTCGTGTTTAGATCCCCTGCGATGACCAGCGGATTTCTGTCCGATTTCACTTCCGCCAGCAATGCTTGCATCTGACGCCGGCGGCATCCCGGCGGACACTTATTCTCCAAGTGGATTGCGACAATGGTGGCACGTCCGGTCGGCAAGTCGGGCACGGAGATGTCCACAATCAGCGCCATGCGGCCGCCCTGGCGAAGTTCACGCGCGACTCGTTCCCGGAACAATTTGTGGGCTGACCAGCGCCTTCCTTGTTCGAGTTTTGAGATGGCTTTGTATTCCCTCTCATACCAGTCGTAGCAGACCGGCAATCGGAAGATGCGAGCGTGCTCGATTGGATAGCGGCTCAGGATAGCCGTGCCGTGCAGACCGTGATATCGCTGGCGGTCCACTTGTAAATCTTGCTCCAGACGTTGATCTTGCTGCGCATCCGTCAGGTGAATTTGTTCCGTATCCAGATCAAACAACGGATCTACTTCCACGAACTCTACTCCGTATGCATAGTTCATGTGCAGAGCAGCCGCCAGCTCTCGGGCAACGTTTCTGTACTCGGTTCGTTTCATGCCCCAGTCGACTTCGTTCAGGACTAGGACATCAGCTCCATGCAGCGTAGCCAGTTGCGACTCGATGACTTCCTCCTGGTGATGACTGATGCGATCGTCCGTTTTAACCATTTGCAGAAACTTACCTGGATCGGCGAGCGCGGCTCGAATCAGATCGAAGTTTAGGCCTCTCTCGATATTCCACTGACCCACTCGAAGAATGGGGCCCAGACCCGTTACAGTCGGGCGGTAGGGCTGAATATCCGTTGGCGTCCTCTCGGTTTGTACAAAAGGAGTGTTTAACAGAGCATTGAGCCGTTCAGCCAGCGCGCCTTCGGGCTTGGGTGTAGAAGCCAGCACGACGAGGTCCTCGAAGGAAAGAAGATACGGATTTCGCGATCGTTCCGCCACGGCATCTGCCTGTGACTCAGGTCGGGATTTCTCCTGTGCAAGGCATGAGGACAGTGCAATCCCGAGGACCAGGCCACAATGCAAAGCCATTTTCCCGACCGCCGCTCTTTTCACTTGTGTACCCTCCAATATTCTCCAGTGGATTCGCCGTGGCGCTGTCTTCGCGGCGATCGTCTTCGCGACGGTCTTCTTCGCGACGATCTTCTTCACGATAATCTTCTTCACGATAATCCAGCCACGCAATCCAGGCGATCAGGCCTAGCTGGTTGGCTACAAACATCAGGGCGACGAGAGACAGAAAGGCAATCAAACACGCTGCCGGATGGTGGATTAGCATCTGCATCATTGAAACGTCCTCGGCGACTTCTACAGAATTAACCTGCTTCCATCGAAGGTGTCTGTCTTGACTTCACCGAACCACCGGCGCAAGCACGCTGTTCGCCGAGTTGGTCACGCGGGGTCGGCAACTTTTCTGTCGAGCCATGCAAACGTGCCGCGCACGATGAAAACATTCAGTAGTATTGAAATCAACGACGCGGCGATTGCTGTGCTGAAAACATTCTCAGCTACGATCCCCGACGATCGCGCGACCTGCACGACCACGAACGAGAGTTCGCCGATCTGTGTCAGCCCGGCTGCCACTAGAATTGCTGTCCGGATTGGATAACGGAAGAGCCACACGATCATCGTCCAAACCACAAACTTAGCGACCACAATGAGTAGAATCATCAGTCCGAGAAGCGGCAGGCTATTGAAAAGCACCTTGGGATCGATCAGAGTACCCAGTGAGACAAAAAAGAGCGCGACGAAAGCATCGCGAAGGGGCACGAGCTGAGTATGAGCATCATGAAGGTCCGGCAAACCGCTGATGGAGAGTCCGGCCAGGAATGCGCCAAGAGCCACGGAGAATCCAACCGCTTGCGCCAGTGCAGCGGTCCCGAGGCAAATTGCGATTGCAACCAGCAGGAGAAGCTCGGAGTTGCATGTCAACTTGACTCGCCGTAGCAGTCGCGGAATCACCTTGATCGCCAGGAAGACCAGCGGTACGAGCAGGATCAATGCTTTGCCGAGTGTCCATGCTGCCTTTGCGAAGCGGCCGTCTCCCGATCCCCCAAGAACAGGAAGGATTACTGTCATGCAGATAACGGCGAGGTCCTCAACCAGAGTGATGCCGATCATCACGCGGCCATACGTTGTAGCCATTTTTCCCGTGTCGCTGAGCAAGCGAGCGAGTACCATTGTGCTCGCCACCGAGATCGTCGCGCCGATGACGACTCCTTCTGTCAAACTCCATCCCAAGAATTTTGCTGCCGCGGCTGCGATACCCACCATCAAAAGAATTCCAATTGGAGCTCCAACCAGGGCAACCCATTTCACACGCAGCAAATCCGGAATGGAGAACTCGACCCCGATCGAGAACATCAGCAGAACAACGCCGACTTCGGCAAATACCTCGAAGGTATGTAAGTCAGAGAGGTGTGGACCCGGCGTGAACGGGCTAATTACGATCCCACCAAGAATGAACCCCAGGATCAGGGGTAGCCGAAGGCGCCACGCTACCAGTCCACCAAACACGGCGGCCAAGAATATGTAGGTCAGATCTCGGAATAGAATCGGATTAGCTTCCATTTCCTAACCTCGCAAGGGGGACGTTTAACTCGGCTGCCTCGAACCATGAGGATTAAATGCTCATGGTCCAACTTAGTTTAATCCGTGCAAGACCCGCGGATCGACGCACGAGCCTTTCACCTATTTCGCAGCGGGAACCCAGGCAGCGTCCGGTACCTGTCAATGGGCCGACAGCGCTCAAACCGTCTTTTTGCTTTTCCTGCACTAAAACCCAGATGATCTCGCGGAACTCCTCGGAGCCCTCAGCCATCGCGCTGGGAAAGTTCGCGTCCATTTCATATTCCTGTTCGGTGAGCCCTTGTACCGCTTCACTTCGTCACGCAACATACAATTGCAATCTCTTAGCCAATCAATACGGATGTATTTGCTGCGACTTACGGGGAAAGAGGAAGCCGAGCTTTCAGAAATGCCGAACCCTCAGAAAATGTCGCGGCATTTAGCGATCAGAATGCTTTCTTCGCCGGGAAGTGCTGAGACATGAGCGGAGAAAAACAACCATCGCGTGACCTCAGCGAGAAGCACGTGAGTTGAAGGAAGGAGTGACGAAAATAGATGCAGCGGGAATCAAACCAGCAGTCTTCGTGTTGCGCTCTGTTCAGCCGGTTGGGTTTTGAATCTGGCCTGGCAGTCGAATACGCGCAGCGACACTGGCTTGCGCGCCACACAACGAAGTTTCAGTTGTGGAACTGTTCGTGCCTTGCGCGGAACCGTTATTCGTGTGAACGGCGCGGCGATCCCAGCCTCGCTGTTCGCCTCCGAACTGTTCGGTCATGAGAAAGGCGCGAACCTGCAAATCAGCGCTGAAGGACTGGCGTTCGATCCAGAATCCCGCTTCTTTTGTCCGCTTAACCCCGCTTTGGTGCAACTCCTTACCGATGTTCTGGCATCCTTCGAAACTGTTGGCGTCCCCGACGGGATTTGAACCCGTGTTACCGCCGTGAAAGAACGGCGCATACACGACTTTAAAGGACTTACAAGAGGCGGACGACCTCTAAGTCGTTGGGAATTCCCGGTAGCGGGAGCAGAACCGTAGTGTAAGCCGTAGTGCGGCGCGGCGGATATGAGCGCCGGATTGAGACATCGCGAAAGTGTGGGTATCGCGAGTTTCGGCGAGGAATTCTGCAACCGTAGAGATTAAACGGCCTTCATATGAACCTACAACATGAGATTGAAACGTACTGGCAAGATGAAGATGACTGGCTCTGCACGATCGAATTCTTGCGTTGCGATGATCCCAAAGGCCGACTGTTTGGCGCAGAAATCGTCGGTCATCTCTTTGGCTACGCACAACTGACGAACACACGTCTTCTGGCACTCATCGGTGATCCGGATGCCAGCGCTTACGAGCTACTGTTTTCCTTTTCGTCCCTCGGAGAAAAACGAGTTCCTGAAGTTGGTCCGTTCAAATGAGGACCAGAGGAACGATTATGTCGTCGAGTTTACGCCGCCCACTGCTGAAGAGATTAGGAATGGTCGTCCGCTCGCAATGGTCCTACCCCAGGATGCCCTCACCCACGCCTTGCTGATTGCAGCGGCCGTGTGGGTGGACAAGCCCTAAGCAAATCGTCAAATCTCAGTCCAGACCAACATGCAATTGCACTCGACGTCGACGCTTACAAAGCGGGTGATTTCTTTCATGCGTCCGGAAAGATGCTGGCAGGTTGTGCATGTGAAGCAGTGGCGGCGAAGACTGTCATGCACGTCGCGGTAATCAATTTCCCATGATCTGAGCAGGTTGCCGGCTAGGTGGGCCAAAGTATTGCAGTTCATACCTTGGTGCAATTGCGTTCCTTCAGCTGTGGTGGTGAGATCTCCCTATGACATCCTCAAATGCACAGAGCCCAATCGAAATCTCCAGACCCCGCTCCGTAGTTGTTGCAAGAGGTTTTCGGCAAAGACAGGAAAGTTGCCGTTTTGTGTAGGAGTCGCAAGCCTCCCGCTTGGCGCTCCAATCGAACTTGGAGTTATTTTCGAGGTCGGTGATTTGACGATGTCTGACAAACAGAGTGGAGGTATTTATGTTTCGAAGCCTGCGATCATTGCTGTCTGCTCGGATTGCTTCTCTAATGGTTGCCCTCGCGTGCCTCAGTGCCTCTGCGCAAATGAACGCACCTAACTCGACATCATCCGATTTGCAAGAGTCGGCACAAAGCAAAATTGCGCGCGCCCTCTCCGCGGGTCCTCCCAAGGTGACGAAAAACGCCACGGTCGCTGAGATGGACGCCCAGGGACAGATGAAAGTCCTCCGGCCGGGGACCAATGATTTCACGTGCCTGCCGGGAGACCCGAACGGCATCGGATCACCTCCGATGTGTGAGGACAAAGTCGCAATGCAATGGAATCAAGATTTCGGGGAACACAAGGCAAAGCCGACTACCACCGTTCCGGGCGTCGAATACATGCTTGCGGGAGCGACGCAGCGAAGCGACTCCGACCCGTTCGACAAAACTGACGCACCCATCAGAATCGGACCGCATTGGATGATTCTTTGGCCCTTTGATCCGAAAACCACGGGCCTGCCTACGACTCACACGCCAACGGGCGCTTACATCATGTGGGCAGGCACTCCTTGGGCTCATCTCCATATTATGGGCACGCCCTAGGACAGGCCGTTGCCGTTAGCAGCGCAGTCGGCAAGACATTAAAGTCGACTGAAAGGAGTACGTCGATGACGGAGAAACCGAACATCCTCTTAATGCACGGCGCCTGGGGCGACGCTTCGCACTGGCGGCATGTCATTCCTCCCCTGCATGAAAAAGGCTACCGCGTCTTCGCGGTACAGAACCCTCTGACATCGTTGTCCGACGATATCGAACGAACCATCAAAATGGCCGCTGCGCAGGATGCTCCCACGCTATTAGTCGGCCATGCTTATGGTTGCGCAGTCATTACGGGTGCGGGCCTCACGCCAAATGTCGTCGGCCTCGTCTATTTGGCAGGACCTGCTCTCGATGAAGGAGAGAGCCTCAAGAGTCTTTGGGCGCGGCGAGCACCGCCCGAAGGGGCGGCTAATATCCGCGAGGACAAATATGGCTTTTTATGGATTGAAGTCGAGAAGTTTCACGAGACCTTCTGTCACGATCTCGAAGACCGAACAGAATCGCTAGTTTGGGCTCTTACGCAGAAGCCAACGGCGGCGCGTTGCTTCGAAGAGAAGTCGGGACCACCGGCGTGGAAAGTGAAGCCCAGTTGGTATCAGATCTCGGCCAATGACCGGTTGATTCCTACCGAGACGGAAAAGTGGATGGCGGAGCGAATCAATGCAAGAAGAACGATTACGTTACCAACGAGTCACGCTTCCGTGGCAACTCGCCCCGATGACATCGTGCAACTGATTGAGGAAGCAAGTAATGCCGTCGTCGCGAAGGCTGCCGGTTTCCGCTAGAAAAACGGATGTGCTACGTATGGCGCACCACAGTTCCATTACATGCTGTAATCCAATTACGAAGATAAGGAGTATTTCGATGTCACCTTTTGCTGATGTTTCCACAGACGTCAAAACAATCGTAGGCGAGCCGCTTGAGTATCCTTCCAGTCCGAATCCAGTAGTCTCCTCGAGCATCTTGACCATAGCTCCAGGAACGGTCACGCCATGGATGGTGCATCCCGTTCAGCCGTACCTTTATGTACTTGAGGGGACCTTGACCGTTGAGTTCGCTGCGGATGGGTCGCGTCAGACCTTCAGAGCCGGGCAGGCGTTTTTGCAGACGAGGACTCACTGGCATCGCGGCCGTAACGATGGCACAACGGTTGTTCGGTTCCTAAGTGTGTTCATAGGTGCGAAGGACGTGCCGACTATTCTGCATCTGCCCAGCGGCAAGATCGTAGAGGCATCAACTGCTGACGCGGATGCGGCCCGCAAAGCCCCAGCGGCGTGACTACCCTATGTTTCTGTGTGTCCTTTCGGCTGATCCAGTAGTACGTCATATGAGAAGCCGTAGAGGTCCTTGCACGGCATTCGAACTTTAGGTTTACGAACGAGGGCCAGCGGGAACGAGTGGGGCTGAAAGTTCTGCTGGTCAGCCTTTTCGTCCAGATGCCGCACGGAGTTTGGCATCCATCTTAACCAACCCAGCGAGCGAGTCAGCCTTCATCTTTTGCATCACTTTGCCCCGGTGCGTTTTTACGGTAATCACGCTGATGCCGAGTTCGTCGGCGACCTGTTTATTCAATAAGCCCGAAACCACCAACGCCATCACTTGCCGTTCGCGAGGCGAAACCAACCCATAACGGTCCCGGAGTTCCTGAATTTCCGCCGCACGATCGAGAGCGGCACGGCTCCGTTCAAGGGCCTGCCGGATGGCCCCCAACAGCACTTCATTACTAACTGGTTTCGTTAAGAATTCGACGGCGCCCGCTTTCATGGCTTGGACTGATTTCGGTATGTCGCCATGACCTGTGATGAAAATAATCGGCATGTCCGTTCGCTCAACAGCAATACGCTTCTGAAGTTCGAGACCGCTGAGGCCTGGGAGAGAAATGTCAAGAACAAGACAGCTCGGAACGAGTGAACGAGGGCGATCGAGGAATTCCTGTGCCGATGCGAAAATCTCTGGCTGCCAGCCTATCTTGCGGATTAATAACTCCAGCGCTTCACGCACTGAGATATCGTCGTCAACGACGAACACGATAGGCCTCGCAGTCGGCACTGGCGATGACTCCACTGCATGACCAAGTGATCTCGCAAAGCTTTTTTATCCCCCCGGCTTGCCGGGTGGGAACTGCCAGTTTCCTCGAAGTGCAACATTGACAGCCTCCAACAGAACTGTGCTTATGACTGGCTTGAGCAGGAATCCCACCGCTCCTTGTTCAAGCGCTCTCTTCCGAATTCCTTCGTCCTTCTGACCGGTGATAAAGATGATTGGAAGCGCTGGACCCCGAAGCTTCAATTGTCGTTGAAGATCGAGTCCCGTTACGCCCGGCATGACGACGTCAAGGATCAGACAGCGGGTCTGGCTCACGCAATCGGACCCGAGAAACTCTTCCGCCGACGAAAACGCGCGGGCGGAAAAGCCGAACTGCCTCAGCAAATTAGGGAGGGATTCGCGGACTGACACATCGTCATCAACCACCGTCACAAGTGGGCGTTCGATGGATTCCGGTTCTCGGTTGGACTCCATAAGCGAAGAATGCGCTCCTGCCAAGCGGGGCGTCAATCGCACCAAGGTATGAACGTTGGAATCGGTATTCAGCGTCGAACTTACATCATGCGGCATCCGTCGCACCATCCGGCCGGCTGCAGCGAGTTTCCTCTGCCACCAAACCGACCGCTTTGCAGGGTATTGAAAATGAAAACGTGGCTCCCGGACCATCATTCGCTGTCGCCCACAAACGCCCCTCATGAGCCTCGATGATGGAACGACTGATTGACAGGCCGATTCCCATACCTTCGTTCTTTGTCGTATAGAAGGCTTCGAAGAGTCTGTCCGCAGCCTGGGGTTCGAAACCGACCCCTGCATCTTTCACGCTAAGCTGCACCCGATCGCCTTCCTCTCTTTCGGTTCTGATCAATAATTCTCTTGGACGATCGTCGACACTGCTCATCGCGTCTGAAGCGTTTCGTACCAGATTCATAATGACCTGCTGAACTTGGACACGGTCCGCCATGAGGAGTGGGAGATTGTCGGCAAGTTCCTGCAGAACGATCACCCGCCATCTTTGCAAATCGCTCAACGACAGGGAAATCACCTCCCGTGTAGCCTGATTCAGGTCCATCAATTCGGGGGACGGATCTTTTTTGCTATAAAGCGCGCGTAATCGCTTGATCACGTCAGAGGCTCGGTTTGCATCACGCATCGTGCGCTGTGTAGTTTCCCGAGCGCCGTCGATATCGGGAGGATCGGTAGAAAGCATTAACAAACAGGTGTCGGTGTTGGTCATAATGCCAAATAGCGGCTGGTTGACTTCGTGCGCGATCGATGAGGTAAGCTCTCCCATTGTCATCACACGCGCCACGCGCGCGAGTTCGGCTTGCGTGTTGCGTAGCTCTTCCTGCGCATGCCTCCAATCGTGCATATCCACAACTGTGCCGTACCACTTTAGAATCCGCCCTTGTTGGTCGAGCAGCGGGAGCGCGCTCGTTACGCACCATCGATAGGTGCGATCGGCAGCGTGGAAGGTGCGAATCTCGACTCGGTACGGGGCCCCGGTTGTGACACACGATCTCCACGTTTGAGCTGTCCGTTCAACATCTTCTGGATGAAGAAGTTTTGTCCAACCGCTACCCATGATTTCTTCGGCAGAGAAGCCGGTGTAGTCGAGCACGCGAGCATTGCAATAATCGATTGTCCCTTCTGCGGTGGCGCTCCAGAGCATTTCCGGTATGGTCTCGGTCATCTGGCGCAGGTTGAGTTCGCTCTCTCTTAGTCTTTTTTCTGCTAATTTGGAGTCGGTAATGTCCCGAATGAAGGCGCCAAAAAACCAATTCTGGCCCAGTCTCATTGGCGAGACTTCCAACTCAGCCGGGAACTCAACACCCTTGCGCCGGACGGCCGTGACTTCGATACGCCGTCGCAAGATGGGGCCATTACCGGTAGCCAAGAAGTGACGTAATCCGCGCTCGTGGGCCATCCGTAGTCGCTCCGGGATAATCAGATCCGACATGTGTTGGCCGATCGCCTCCTTATTACTCCATCCGAACACCATTTCAGCTTGCTTATTCCAATCGGTAATCGCCCCTTCAGCATCCATCGTGATAACCGCATCTAAAGCGGTGTCGACGATCAGCCGATTTGTTTCCACAGCCCTCCGTAAATTCTCTTGGGACTGTTTCTGATCCTCAATGTCGGTGGATGTACACACAAACCGAAGGAGATTTCCCTCCGCATCACGTAACGCCGCGGCTCGATTGAGATGCCAGCGATATGCCCCGTCCTGCGCGCGGCGAAACCTCGCTTCCATTGTAAAATCCTGCCCTGAGCGTATCCCGTCGCAAATGCTCTTTGACGCTGTTTCTCGATCCTCAGGGTGGATCGCAGTCATCCACGCCTCGGAATTTGATTGGACGTAATCGAGTGCCTGACCTGAGTATTCCAGCCAGCTTCGGTTCACGAAATCCGGCGTCCCATCAGGCCTGAGCGTCCACGCCGCTACAGGGATGTGTTGAAGGAGGCCAACCTGGAACTGAAGGTCTTCGTTGGCTTCGGCAAGTTCTCGCGTGCTACGTTCCAACTCCTGGGTCCGAACTCGAACCTGCATCTCCAACCCGTTTGCCAGTTCGCGCACTGCTGTTTCCGCTTTTTCGCGCGCTGCGTTTTCCAATTTGAGGTTCTCAATCGACGCCAGGACCTGACATGCCGCTGACGCGAAACGGCTCGTGCGTTCGAGCAGCCTTAGGTCCTCGGCGTCGAATCTGCGACGATTATCGTGTGCGAATGCCCAAATTGTACCGACCGGTTTACTGTTTGCGTAAAACGGAACAAAGAGTCCTTCTTCCGTTACGGGCATCGTCCTGCTGAAATTCAGATAACGCCGTTCCCAATGCGTGAATAGCATCGGAACATTGCGGTCGAGCACTTCGCCGCATGGGCAGGAATTGCGCGGGACATTGGAGCCGGCGTGGGGCCGCCACGCGCCGGCAATAGCTGCCCAGTAGAACCTCTTTTCGTCTCTCGTCAGCAGACTTAGGCCGGCAGAATCAGCATGCAATAGATCGAGGACTCTATCAGCCAATGTTTGCAGAATGGTACCCGGGGAGTCAGCTAGCGCGTTGGCCAGTGCCACAAGTGCTCGGTTCTCCGTCTCATAGTCGGGCGAACGCGAGGGGCGCTCGCGTAATTCCTGGGTGCGGAGAATCGATTCCAAAGGAACCCCTGGAATTGGAGTTTCTAGTAGAAAATCATCTCGCAAATTAACCGAGTCGGTCACGTTTTCACCTCCACGCAGGACGTTTTCGCCGAATTGAGTGTTAACCGTACGTTCCCAGACACGGGATAGCGCAATGGTTTAACTCTAAGCTTGCTCTCGATGGCAACCCATCTCTTCTGG
>CAVSBF010000004.1:0-1045000 GCA_963726155.1 uncultured Acidobacteriaceae bacterium | reverse complement strand
ACTCTGGTTTCAACAGCGCGGGATGGCGCCACCATTCAGC
Organism: uncultured Acidobacteriaceae bacterium; assembly: GCA_963726155.1. GTDB lineage: Bacteria > Acidobacteriota > Terriglobia > Terriglobales > Acidobacteriaceae > Sulfotelmatobacter. The sequence continues at coordinate 1,044,960 of CAVSBF010000004.1, read as the reverse complement.
TTTTTCTCTTGCGAGAAAAAGACCATGGTGGTCTATCTTGTGAGATCGCTCGGACTTATGCCCGAATCGACTTCTCACGACTGGCACGTTCAACCTAGTTGTCAAAGACCGAATCGCGGTCCGCCGGAGCGGTGCGAATTCAGTCCAGGCGAATCTTTGGAATGCGGGCGAGGCGCCCGCACCACAGATCCGACTGTCCTCGAAACTTGATAAACATACAGTGCGGCGAAAATCCCGTCAATCAACGCTTCCCACAGAATTTCCAGATGATTTCCACAATGGGAATTTCTGTTTTGGGTGCGGCGACAGGAGAGCTGCCGGCAAAAACCAGAGATTCCTCGCTTCGCTCGGAATGACAAATGGTTTTATTTGGGCGCTCGTGCGCGCAACAGTATGGTCTTCCGGTCGGGACCAAACGCCAATTTCGGCGTGCATTTTAGCGCAGCCCGATACGGAAGACAAGAAATTGAGAAAAGATCCCTTTGGAGGTCCTTGCTTTGAAGGTACCCTTCGGAAACGTCTTTAGGTAAACCTATTGCTTTCCGAATGAAGTCCCGTGGCCGGGACGATTGAGAACTCTATTGCTGCTCTCTAGAACTTAGATGCCGGACGAGACCAAGAGTTTCACAAAAACGACCGGCGTAGCCACACATCTGCTCTCGGTGAATTGTTTATAGCAGATGAATGCAGGAGAGTGCAAGGGGAAATTTTAGGCGGATGCAATTATCATTTTGGCTCGCGAAGAATTTTGTGGTCTACAGGAATTCCGCCGCGCGGAATTAGCAGTGTGAAAATTAATCCGTGAATATTCGCTTTTTGTTTGCCATTGTATTTTAGATGCGATAACCTTCGTTCCGAATAATTCGCGCCGTCAAACAGGGGTATCTAATTCGTGCTTACTTTTGGCCGCTCCTTGGATCATAATCGGTTTTCTCGTGAGCTCAAAGTGGCCCAAGTTGTTGCATGATTCCGTGCATCGACTTATTGCGTTTGAGGACACAGACTGCGATCGGCTTTTGCTGGAGTTAATTAACACCAGGGAATTTCAAAGGCTGAGGCGAATTAAGCAGCTCGGATTTTCCGAGACAGTCTTTCCTGGCGCAAACCACAGCAGGTTTGCCCACTGTATCGGCGTGCTGCAAATGGCGAAGCTGTTTCTTGAGAGGCTCCGTCGGGCTGATCGAAACGTCGTGGATGAAGGTGTTAAGACGGTTGTTCTCTGTACGGCCTTGCTTCACGACCTAGGTCATGGGCCGTTTTCCCACGCTTTTGAAAAGGTGACGAGAGAATCACACGAAGCGAGGACAAGACAGATCGTCGAAAGTGAGGAAACCGAGGTGCATAAGGTTCTCGTGACGCATGACGCTAAATTGCCCACGGCGATAGCAGATTTTTTGAGGGGCGACAGGTCGTCCAATGTTCCAGGGTTTTTGAATCACGTTGTGTCGAGCCAGCTTGATGCTGACCGATTCGATTATTTGCTTCGCGACAGCTATGCAGCAGGGGTCGACTATGGCGAGTTTGATTATCTTTGGCTAATCACCCATCTGCATGTGGACGTAGAGCATTCTCGGCTCTATCTCAGCTCAAAAGCTTTATTAGCCGCCGAGTCCTACATATTCGCTCGGTACCATATGTATCGAACAGTGTATTTTCATAAGACGACCCGAGCGGCAGAGGTAATGCTAAAGTTGCTTTTTCGGCGGTATAGCGCATTGGTAGCGGACAAGTCCTTTGAAGATGCAGTTAAGGTCGTACCGACTTCGCCCCAAGAAGTTGTCAAAGCGTTTTGCTCGAGGCCTTCGTTGAACGACTATCTTGGTCTTGACGATCATAGCATTTCGCAATTTTGCAAAGCGTGCGAGAGTTCGCAGGATAAAGTGCTGAGCCGGCTCGGCGCCGGTCTGTTGCATCGGAATTACTTGAAGGCGGTCGATGCGACAGACTGTCGGCCCGACACGGTGATGCAATTTAGCATTGAAGCGGCGGAGGCTCTGAGGTCAAAAGGGTACGACGTGGAGTTTTCATTAGCTCCCGACAGTGCAGGCGACACAGCCTACAAAATGTACAACCCTGATTCTGAGGCACCGGATACGCAAATATATATTGAGAATCGCGACGGTAGACAGACTGAGATCTGCTCCTTGTCGGAACCTGTCGATCGGCTCCGGAGGAGATACGCTCTGACCCGTTTTTACTTCCCCCAAGGCGTCAGGAATGACATTGAAGAGATTGCAAACCGCACTTTGAGGAACTAGATATGGTGAACGAAAACTGGCACTGGTTAACGGCGGTAATTGCTGCTCATCCAAATCGCGAGGTGGTGGGTAGAACTCGCTTGCAGAAAACCGTCTGGCTGATGCAACGGTTGGGGTTGCCCACGGATTACGTTTATTCCTTGCACTTCTATGGTCCCTACAGCGAAGAAGTCAAATCGGATATAGGTTTTGCCGAACAATTGGGGTTAATCAGCGAAGAGCGGAGGGTTGCTCAGAATGGTGCGGAATACTTTGTATTGCGCGCAGCGGCTTCCGCGGTCATTCCTTCCCTGGGAGAGCTAAGACAGCCGCTGGGACTCTTGGTAGCGGAGGATGCGGTCGTATTGGAATTGGCCGCTACTTACGATGCCTTTCGAAAAATGGGCCTTGATCATAATGGAGCTGTAGACAGCCTGCGGGCGAAAAAGGGCGAGAAATGTGACGGCGGTCGGGAGGAACGGGCTTTTGTCATCCTTGAGAAGTTGGGCCTGTTAGCAGATCGGCCCAGGAATTCCTCCGCCGTGGCTTAAGCAAGCTCGCGTTCTGTCCTACTTCTTCGCTGTTTGGTGTCCCGCGCGTAGGCGTAGCCAAGCGATGAATAGACGTTTTTCCTAATTTACAACGCTCGGCTTGCCGCGAATCCCCCAAAATCTTTCGGATGGAGCAAGTTTTGAGCAAGTGCGAGGCTTTCTTGTAGCGGAGTAATCGGTTTTTTGGCCGTGGGGTGGAGTGGCTAAGTTTTGGTGGGTGTGTCAAGCTGAGGGACTATGAAGAAACAGGCGTCGGACCAGTCGTTTCATGATCGGCGGTATCAGGAGCGGAAGCGGGCGGAGGCGGCGAAGAAGTTGGTGAAGAAGAAAACGGTGGGTCCGGATTCGAGGACGCAGACCGGCGGGTCTGCGGCTCCTCGCAGCAAGTAGGGGCAGCCGGTTACTGTTTTCGCTTCGAGACAATAGTTGGCATCGGCAAGTTGCATAGATCCTTCGTCGCTCGTCCTTCGCTTCGCGCAGGACTCTGCTCCTCAGGATGACAAATTGGTTTAGGGTGCCGCTGTTGATTTGTTGCTGTGTGTTCTGTAGATTCTGTTGGGACTGAAGGTTTTGATATGGCCAACCTGACTGGCGTGCAGCAGAAATATATTTTGCATTGGGGCGAGATGGGGACGCGGTGGGGGATTAACCGGACGGTGGCGCAGATTCATGCGTTGCTGTATCTCTCTCCGCGGGCGCTGCCGGCGGAGGAGATTGCGGAGACTTTGAGCGTGGCGCGTTCGAATGTTAGTACGTCGATACGCGAGCTGGAGGGGTGGGGGATTGTGCGGGCGGTGCATGTGCTGGGCGACCGGCGGGAGCATTATGAGTCGATGAAAGACGTTTGGGAGATGTTCCGGCTGGTGATTGAGCAGAGGAAGCGGCGGGAGATCGATCCGACGCGGGAGATGTTGCGGCGGAGTTTGGAGGAGCTGGATCCGAAGGAAGCTGGGGCGGATTTTACTCGGGAGCGGCTGGCGGCAATGGCGGGATTTTTTGAGGCGGTGACCGAGTTGCATGATGAGATGAAGCGGCTGCCTACGGGGACGGTGCGGAAGTTGTTGCGGATGGGGGCTAAGGTTAGCAAGGTCAGGAGCAAGAGATAAACACAGGGGACACAGGGGAGCACAGGGTAGGGATGCTTCGACTTCGCTCAGCATGACAACGTAAAATTGAGTGCGAGGTAATTCTAGGATGTCGATGTCGCAAGAGAGTCAGAACGAGAAAAAGATTTGGGTGACATTGACGGGGTTGCCGTTGACGATTGAGTTGGAGTGGCCGTTTCACCGGTCGACTTCGGGGGCGGATTTTTGGGTGTTGCATGGGGAGATTCGGCTGGAGAATTCGGATGGGCTGCATGCGCCGGTGGCGGTGAATTTGTCGGCTACGGTGCGCGAGGTGATGGCGTCGCTGGAGCCGAAGGATGCGGAGGCTCCGGTGATTAATGCGCTGCGCAAGGAAGTGGACCGGCGGCAGATCGAGTTTGTGAAGTCGGGGAAGCTGAAGCCGGTGGCGTTTTCCAGCCGGCATTATGACTTCAAGCGGGAGAAGTGGGTGTTTGGGAAGGCTAGCGATGATGAGATTGCGACGTTTGTGGAGCGGAAGGTTTATTGGGAGACGAAGTTGAGGTCAAATTCCCCATCCTCTCGCAAAGAACGCGAGAAGGATGGGGCACCCGCTGTTGAGAAGCGAGTTTGGATCGGGGATCCGACGGACGCGCAGTATTTGGAGACGACCCCGGCGCATTTACTGGAGATTGCGGGGCGATTGGTAGCGGGAGATGGGCTGGTACGGATCGATGGGGAGTGGGCTGAAGCGACTGCGGGGTTGATGGGGCAGGCGGATCGATTTGAGGCGGCGATGCGGGCGGCGGTGGAGGAGTTGGAGAAGAAGCATGCGTTTGAGCGAGGGTAGTGGGAAGAACTCTTACCGCAGGTTAACGCGAATTTGCGAGCGGCCCGCGAGGCCTAAAGGCCGCATCATTTAGAAGGTATACGCGGCGCTGAAGCGCCGCTCTTCCACAGTGTTATCCACATCCGGCGTTATTTCCCGGCATCCGGTTGAGCCGAAAATTTTCAACTTCAGTCCGTTCCCTAGTTATCTTTGTTCCTACTTCCGGGAGAATAATCCCCAGCAGAATCTGGGGGCGATGGCGTAGTTTAGTTGAACCAGGACGATTGCCGCGATTGCATAATACGTGTTGATGAAGCAGAGGGCAGCGCCGGCGGCGTAGAGCGACTGGGCGATGACGATGCGGCGGACGACTGCGGGATGGACTTCGCGCGGGAGATCGTCGACGAGGAGATGGGCGCGGGTGGCGTAGGACCAGCTCCAGTAAAGGATGAGTCCGAGGAGGGAGATGTTGCTCCAGTAGACAAGGAGCGCGGTGCGGTAGTGGATGAATTCGGCGAGCAGGGATGTGGTGAACGGCGTGAGCGTGACGGCACAGAGGAAGGCGATGTGGATCCAGGCGAGATTGCGGTCGGAGCGGGCGAAATAGTTGAGCTGGGTTTGCTGGCCGACCCAGAAGATTCCGTTGGTCATGATGCTCATCAGAAAGACGATGAGGCGTGGAGACAGAACAATCAGAGCGTGGCGGAGATCGTGTTCGGAGTGGACAGCAGCGGCGGCGGGGACGCGAAGGTCGAGGACGAGCAGGGTCATGGCGACGGCGAAGATTCCGTCGCTGAGGGCGGCGATGCGGTCGACGCTTTGTCCTGCAACACGATTGTAGAGAGAGGGCATCTAAGCGGAGTTTAGCATTGGGGTTGGGGAACCGAAGGTCAACACCTTAAACACAGAGGGCACAGGGGTTCACAGAGAGGACGAGGCCGCCAAGGATGCGCTTTTCGGGGAGTCGCAGGGGACGGGCGGGGTGGACGGTGGCGCGTGGACTGATACTGGTCTGCGCCTTGATAGTGATTGGGCGGGGACGGATGCGTGGTCAGGAGCAGCCGGGCAATCCTTCGGAAGCGGCGGGACAGGCTGCGGGGAAGGAACTGCCGGATGCGCCGGGCGAGACCAAGAAAGAGAGTGCGACTCCGGCGCAGGCAGTGGAGGACAAAACAAAAGAAGCGCTCGACATCACCAAGGACGTGGCTCAGGTGGGATTCGTGAGGGCGCGGGATTGGGAGTCGACCTGGATTACGGGAGTATTTATTGGCAAGAACGAGCCTCTGGTCAGTCCCACGACGAAGCAACGTGAGGAAATTTATTTGCGGCAGACGCTGACGACTCCGGGCGCGTATATGAAGCGCGCGTTTGGGGCGTTGATCGACCAGGCGCGAGGCACGCCGTCGCAGTGGGACGATGGATGGGGAGGATATGCCGAGCGATTTGCGTCGCGCGAAGGACAATTTATTACGGCCAATTCGCTGGCGGCGCTGGGCAATGCGAAGCTGGGATATGAAGTGCGTTATGACCGGTGCCGGTGCCGGGGATTGTGGCCGCGAACGCGGCACGCGATTATCAGGAATTTGCTGACTTATGATCGTAGTGAGGAGCATTTGCGTCCGCAACTGGCGCTGTATGGAGGAGCGTTTGCTGGAGGTCTGGTGGCAACGTCGTGGAAGCCGCGGAACCAGAGTGCGCTGTCCAATGGCGGGTATGCGGTGTTGGGGCAGTTGGGGTATGGAACGCTGCTGAATTTTGTTACGGAGTTTGCGAAAGAGATTAATGCGAAGCAGGGAGTGAAGTAGGTGCAAGATTCCCGAAGGGGCTAAAGCCCGCGTTCGCGTTAAGTCCTTACGGCACGACTGAAGTCGTGCCCTTCCCGATCGAAGTCAAAAGCAAGCGTGCGAGGGCGCCCGCTCCACACCATCACTACAATCTGCAATCTACTGCAGCAGCGTGCCTCCGTTGGTCGGCTCTTCTTCTGGCGCTAGAACGACTGCGGCGGCGACGCGGTCGCCGGGCTCCATTTGCAGGAGGCGGACGCCTTGGGCGTTGCGGCCGGATTCGCGGATAGTTTTCGAATCCATGCGGATGATTTTTCCGTAGTGGCTGATCAGCATGACTTGCGAATTTTCGTCGACCAGTGCGATGGCGACTACTTTGCCGACGCGCTCTGTGGTTTTGACGTTGATTACGCCTTTGCCGGCGCGGTTGGTGAGGCGGTATTCGTCGGCGGGAGTGCGCTTGCCGTAGCCGTTTTCGGTTACGGAGAGGATAAGATTGCCTTTCTGAGTTAAGTCGACGACCTCGCCTGGCGGGATTTCTGTTTCTAGGCTCGCTTCGCTCGCTGGACGGGCGGAGGCGCCCGTCCCTCCATGTTCCGTGCCGGGTTTCGGAGTGACCGTCATGCCTACTACGTAATCGCCTTCGTCCAGGTTGATACCGTTGACGCCGTAAGCGGCGCGGCCCATGGGGCGGACGTGGCTTTCGTCGAAGCGGACGGCCATGCCTTCGTGCGATGCGATGAAGACAATTTGGTCGCCGTTGGTGATGCGGGCGGCAACGAGTTCGTCTCCGGTTTCGATGTTGATGGCGTTGATGCCATTGGAGCGGACGTGCATGAATTCGCGGAGCTCGGATTTTTTTACCAGGCCATTGCGCGTCGCGAAGAAGATGTATTTATTTTCTTCTTCGAGGTTGCGAACGGCGAGCATGGTGCGGACGGTTTCGCCGGGTTGCAGTCCGATCAGATTGCCGATGTGCTTGCCGCGGCCGGCGGCGCTCACGTCGGGAATTTCGTAGACCTTGAGCCAGTAGACTCGGCCTTTGTTGGTGAAGATGAGAATGTAGGCGTGGGTGGAGGCGATGAAAAGGTGCTCGACGAAATCTTCTTCGCGGGTCTTCATGCCGGTGCGTCCGCTGCCGCCGCGGCGCTGCATGCGGTAGGTGGAGATGGGCGTGCGCTTCATGTAGCCGGAGTGGCTGAACGTGACAGCGACTTGCTCGTCGGCAATTAAATCTTCGAGAACGATTTCGGCGGCTTCGTCTTCGATGCGAGTGCGGCGCTCGTCTCCGTAGAGTTCTTTCACTTCTTCGAGTTCTTTGATGATGACGCTGCGAAGTTTTTTCTCGGAGGCGAGGATGGCTTCGTAGTCTTCGATGCGCTCGCGAACTTCTTTTAATTCGTTGGAAATTTCATCGATCGAAAGTTTTGTGAGGCGATGCAGTTGCAGTTCGAGGATCGCTTCAGCCTGGCGCGCGGTGAAGGGTTTGTCGGGATCGAGCTTGGGAGCGCGGCCGGTGGTATTGATATCGATTTTCTTGCCGCCGAAGTAGGCGACTAAGTTTTCACGAGCGTCGGCGCGATTGGAGCTGGCGCGGATGATAGTGATTACGTTGTCGAGATGATCGAGGGCATTGAGGTAGCCTTCGAGAATGTGCTCGCGGTCTTTGGCTTTTTGCAACAGGAATGCGGTGCGGCGGCGGACGACTTCGACGCGATGATTGATGAAGTGTTTAATGGCCTGGATCAGGCCCATTTCGCGGGGCTGTCCGTTGACCACCGCCAGCAGGATCATGGAAAAACCTTCCTGCATGGAAGTGTGTTTGTAGAGCTGGTTGAGAACGATTTGCGGCTCGGTGCCGCGCTTGAGTTCGACGACGATGCGCATGCCGTCGCGATCGCTTTCATCGCGCACGTCGGAGATGTCTTCGATTTCTTTGTCGTTGACGAGTTGCGCGATGCGCTTGACGAGAACGGACTTGTTTACCTGATAGGGAATTTCGGTGACGATGATGGCCTGTTTATCTTTGGTGACGTTTTCGATGGCGGCTTTGGCGCGCATCATGAAGCGTCCGCGGCCGGTGCGATAGGCTTCGAAAATTCCGGCGCGGCCGTGGATGATGCCGGCGGTGGGGAAGTCTGGTCCTTGAACGAATTTCAGGATTTCAGCGAGTTGCGCGTTGGGATCGTTGATGAGCGTGATGGTAGCGTCGATGATTTCGGTTAAATTGTGCGGCGGAATTTTTGTCGCCATGCCGACGGCGATTCCGTCGGAGCCGTTGATTAATAGATTGGGAATGCGCGCGGGAAGAACGTCGGGCTCGACTTCGCTGCCATCGTAGTTGGGGCGGAAGTCGACCGTTTCTTTGTCGAGATCTTCGAGAAGAGCTGTGGAGACTGGAGCTAATTTTGCTTCCGTATAACGATCGGCTGCGGGAGGATCGCCATCGACCGAGCCGAAATTTCCTTGTCCGAAAATTAATGGGTAGCGCAGACTCCAGGTTTGGGCGAGGCGAACCAACGCATCGTAGACGGCGAGATTGCCGTGGGGATGGTATTTGCCCATGACATCGCCGACGATGCGGGCGCACTTGCGGGTGGCGCGATTGGGCTGCAGGCCCATCTGCTGCATGGTGTAGAGAATGCGGCGGTGCACGGGCTTGAGTCCATCGCGAATGTCGGGCAGAGCGCGGCCGATGATGACCGACATGGAATAGTCGAGATACGACTTGCGCATCTCGTCTTCAATGTTGACGGGCTGAATGTGGAGGGCGCCGGGACTGCCGTCGCCGCCGCCGGGCGGCGTTGGCGGAGTCAGGGGGAGTTCGGGATTTTGATCGTCAGGCATGAAATTAGCTTCTAGCTCTTAGCTCCTGGCTTCTAGCTTAAATCGAGTTGCCTCGCAGCTGCTCTAAACAGTTGCAATTACAGGCAGTTAGTTGTATTTCGTATAGGCAAATTATATCACGATTTGCGGCGGCATAAACGCGTTGCCGGAGTTTCGTGCGGTCCCGCTGGCGGCACGGTTCGCATTATCGTGTTTACACCCAGCGCTGAACGCGCCGGGCTATTATCGATCGCCCCTCCGGGGCTTGGGGGATGCATGTTTCGAACTCGATTCAAGAAAGAAATCGTTGCGGAATTTTTGCCTCCGGCGCGGGCTGGCAAGAGGCAGAGGGTCATCATTTTGTGTGACGGGATGCCCTCGATTCCGCGCAAGCAGGGGCTGTGCGAGTTTTTGGCGGGACGTGGATTTTGGGTGGTGTATCCGAGGTATCGCGGGGCTTGGGAGAGTGGTGGGGAGTTCCTGCAGCGGTCGCCGCATGAAGACATTCTCGATGTGGTGGATGAGTTGCCGAAGGGCTTCGTGGAGAGCGCGTTTGGACGGAGATTTTCGGTTACTCCGGATCAGATTTTTGTGATTGGAGGAAGTTTTGGCGGGGCAGCGGCGATTTTGTCTTCGCTGGATTCGCGAGTGAATAAAGTCGTGGCGAATTGTCCGGTAACGGATTGGGAGATTCTGGATCGTTCAGAGAAGATAGAAACCTCACAAGAAAATTATGCGGCGTATCTACGTGAGGCGTTTGGAAACGCGTATCGCCTGTCGGATGCGAATTGGGACAAGTTGCGGAGCGGGAATTTTTATAGTCCGTGGGCGCGGAGGACGGAGATCGAGGCGGGGAAGGTTTTGATCTTTCATGCGATGGATGATCCGCATGTGCCTTATGAGGGCAGTGTGCGATTCGCGGAGGCGACGGGAACGTTGCTGAAAACGGTGAGGCGAGGCGGACATTTGAGGACGGAGGAGGTGGTGCGGAAGCATTGGGAGCGGATTAAGAAGTTTTTGGATTTCGACTAGAGCAAGAAGTCGAGCTTCGCTCGACTGGACAGCCGAGGGCGGCTGTCCCCACATTAAAATCTGTGTCCCACCTAAGAATTAGGGGCGGGTGATGACTTCGTTAGGCGACGAGGGGAGGACGAATTTTACTCTTCGGTCGGCGTTCGCTCGCATTGTCTCTGGGACGTTGACAGCGGCAAGGTTGATTTTTTTGTTCCAGTATCCGTCGGTGTAGTAGTCGCCGCGGGCGTAGAGAATGCCGTCGGCGATGGTGTAGTCGCGAACTTCTTCGCGGTGCCCGTCGCGGAAGATTAGAACTGCGGGAGGCAGGGGGTTAGCCTGGGGCGAGGAATTCATTGGCGAAAGAGATTGACTTGATCGAGAGCGGCTGGGCGTTGCATCAAGCGGGAGCGGGTCGCCATTCGCGATGGTGTTGGTGACGCGAACGTAATGTCCGTTCTGGAGTTCGATCATGAGCGGTTGCGATGATGAAGACTCGTTGACGCTCGGAGAATTCATCGCTGATCCTATGTTGTTGACGCCGGGTCCGGTCATTTGGCTCAGGGCTTGCAGCAAATACGGAGGCGGCGGAGAGGCGACGGGATATCCGGTGGAATAAATGTCGTCGGGATCGAAGGAATCGCCGAAGAATGGGAATGGCAGAGAGCCATAGGTGGAGCCGTACGGATAAGGGGAAGAGCGGCGGAATCCTGATCGATGGGCGTTGCGTGTAAACGCAACTGCGCGGCGAGGCGAGTTGAAGTGGGGCGCTGCGGAGTGGGTGGGTGCGGAGTGACCTGCGGACACAGCCCTTTGAGCTGAGCAGGGCGTGATGGTGAGAGCTGCGAGCAGGAGCAGACAAACAATACAATTTCCTTCGAGAGCAATTTTGCTTTTTGCATTTCGCGGGCGAGGGCGCCCGCGCCACATGGGTTGCGGATTGAGAGCGGGAATTCGCATGGTCAGTTGGTTTGTGAAGATGGCGGCAGTTCGAACACGACGCCGCGATCGTCGTTTTGTTTTTGTGTGGCGGGCAGATCGAGATCCGAGAGAGCGATTTTGCGAGGATGGCCGGGGGTGAAGTCGTAGAGAGTCTGGCTGACGATGGCGTAGTTGTTCAACTGGAGTTGATGACCGTCTTTGAAGACGAGGGTGGTCGGAGGCTGCGGCGGATCGGCATCGGCGGCGGGGGAATCAGCAAAATCGCTTTCCGCAGAAATATTACGAGCAGGGTCCACGGGCAATGGGCGCACGTAAGCGTCGGTGCCGTAGTTGCGCGGATCGCCGACGTTTGCGCCTTCCTGATCTTGCACATCGTCCGGGCCCGCAGTGCCAGGGTCGCTGAGATTTGCGGCGTATGGAATGGGGTAGAGATATGGATAAATGGCAACGCCGTTGGCATCATGGTGCGGGTGATTTCCGGTGTTCTGCGGCGGGCGAGGCGGATGCGGAATGCCGGTGGGATGCGCGAAGGCCGAACGCGCGAAGGGGCTAGGGACGGGCGTTGCGCCGGTTGGGGGCGGTACGAGCATCACCGTTGGAGGCGCGACTCTCACTGCAGTGGGAGGCGCGACCGGGACGGAGTGAATGGCGCCGGGAGAGACGCCGCCGATTTGCGCAGGACTGCTGGAGACGGTTAGCAGCGGGAACAGGAGTACAGCAAGAGACGCGAGCGAAGCCGGAATCAAGCGTCGCGGAAGGGGATTCACGATTTTATGATACTCCAACGGGGTGGGCATGGCGCGCCTCTTTATCGGGAGTTCTAACGAATTAGATCGCAGGTTTACGACCGGAGATGCGCGCGAAATTGTAGAGAATTGTTTGCGAAGTGAGTTGGGATTGCTCCGTCAAAATCTTTAAACACAGGGGGCACGGGGGAACACTGGGTAGAGCTTAGGTTTTCCGGGTTATCCGCGGGGGATTTGGGTTAGGGCCAGCAGACTCCAGAGGATATAGGCTCCGACCAGGGCCCAGACTGCGGCGGCAACCAGGGAGCGAAAGGGAGTTTCCATAAGATCGGCGAGGACACCGGAGACGAAGATGAAAAGAAACGGAACCGATGCCAGAAGGAAACCTGCGCCGGCGACGTGGGGATGGGCCATGCCGAGGACGACGAAAAGGGTTGCCACCAGGAGTGGAGCGGTGTTGCCGAAGTAGCGAGTGCGGGGCCAGGCGGCGTAGATTCCGACGGTCAATGGAATGAATAGCGCGAAGGCGGGGCATGCGCGCAGGAGCTGCCGCGCGACCTGGCCATAAACGGCGAACACGGTGAAGCTTCGCCACATGGCTCCCCAGAACGAGGCGTGGTGCATGGCTTCAAGGAATGTGTGGGCATGAAAGAAATATGTGGAGAACAAGATGAGGAGTGCTAAGACAGAGGAAGTAGTCCAAATAATGAGAGCTGCGCCGCGACGGATGGGAGCGAGGTAGAGCAGGAAGGCGAGGGCGAGTGGGACTACGACGATCATGGAAAATTGCGATCCGACCGAGATCGCGAGGGAGATGCCGAGCAAGAGGATGCGGCGCCAGTTCCAGAGAACGACTTCGCGCGGGGCGTAGAGAGTGTGGGCGACGGCGATGGCGGTGAAGATGGATCCGAAGGATCCCCAGGCAGCGAGGATTTCAGGTTCGGCGTGCCAGACGGCGGTGGCTTGCAGAATGGCGGGAGAAAAGCAGTAGAGGGTGAGGGCGAGGAAGCCTCCAGTGTTGCCGCAGAGGCGGCGGGCGACGTACCAGAGCGAGGCGCCGAGAAAGACTCCGAAGGCGAGAAATGGAATGCGGGGAAGCCAGCGCCAGTGAGATTCGGCATCGTTCAGGCTGTGTGGCCAGGCGAGCAGGGGCGCGGCGGTTACCAGGGAGATGAGCGGAGAGTGCTCGGTATCGAAGCCGGAATTGTCTCGAGAAATTTCTATAGGGAGCGCGCCTGCAGCATCTGGAAATGGGGCGCCCGCGATTGGGCCACCGTGAATTTGGCGCCAGCCTGCGGCGATGCGAACTTGCTCAGAGGCGCTGAGGCTGCTGGATTCGGACGCGCGCAACTCTGAATGGACTAGCCAAATTGCTTGGGCTAGAAAAAGGAGGAGCAAGGCTCCGGCGAGAAACTGGGGACGGCCGATGCGTTGGCGGGTGAAAAATCCGGCCATAAGGTTGGGACGAAGTGTTTTACCATGAGCGGGGCGGTTTGCGGAAACTTATGCGGGTCGCGAGAGAATAAGAGCGTTAACCACTAAGGACACGAAGTTGCACGAAGGTTTGGGCTGGGACTTGTCTGATGAAGAGTGAAAGTAAGGACGAGGTTCATATTTCGCGAGACCGTATTTCGCGAGACGAGGGATCCGGCTTGGAAACGACGAGTCCGAGCGTAGAAGCGCCGGATTTTGCGGTGCAGCCTTCGTATGTGCGAATTGTTTTTTGGGGTCCGGATGGACTGAGGGCGGGATGGGGATTTGCATTTTATGTGGCGATGTTTTACGTGGGGCAGTATTTCGTTCTCCGTTTGGCGGCGTCGGTCGAACTGGGCGCGAATGGGCTTTGGTCGATGATGCTGGAGGAGTTTGGGCTGTTGTGCGCGGCCGTGGTTCCGGCTTTGGTGCTGGGGAGAGTGGAGCGGCGGACGTGGGGAGGGTATGGACTGCCGGGGCGCGCGGCATTCGGGAAATTATTTTGGGTGGGGACGATATGGGGATTCGCGAGCATGACGTCGCTGATGGCTTTGATGTTTGGCTTGCGAGTTTTTGATGTGGGACATCTGGCGATGCATGGAGCGCGTATTGTGCGGTTTGCGCTTTTCTGGGCGGTATTCTTTTTGCTAGTGGGATTCTTTGAAGAGTTCTTGTTACGCGGGTATTCGCAATTTACGTTAACGCGGGCAATGGGATTCTGGCCGGCGGCGGTGTTGCTGTCGTGCATGTTTGGACTCATCCACATCCGAAATGGCGGAGAGCAATGGCCTGGTTTGCTGGCGGCGGCGGCGATTGGATTCTTCTTTTGTCTGACTCTGCGGCGCACCGGGAATTTGTGGTTTGCCGTGGGATTTCACGCTGCGTGGGATTGGGGAGAGACATTTTTTTATTCGGTGCCGGATAGCGGGACGCTTTTTCCGGGACATTTGTTGAAGTCGTCGTTTCATGGGCCGGCGTGGCTTACGGGTGGAATGGTTGGGCCGGAGGGGAGCGTGCTGTGCTTTCTGGTGATTGCAGTTACCTGGGTAGGGTTCGCCAGGGTTTATCCGCGGGGAAACATGGGACGGAAAAATCTTTAACACGGGGGACACCGAGGAGCACAGGGTAGAACCAATCACTGCCTTTCTTAAAGAACTCGTGCATTCCTGATTTGAAAAGTATCTACCGCAGCTTATCGAATTTTCTTCTCCTTACGTTCGCCCCGCGATACTCTGGATTTCACCATGGAAGCCGATCTGCTCACGCCGCTGAAACGCTATTGGGGATACAGCGCGTTTCGTCCGCTGCAGGAGCGGATCGTGCGCAGTCTGCTGGCGGGGCGGGATACTTGCGTGGTGATGCCGACGGGCGGCGGGAAGTCGCTGTGCTACCAGTTGCCGGCAGTGGTCGCGGGTGGAACGGCGGTGGTGATTTCTCCGCTGATCGCGCTGATGCAGGATCAGGCGACGCAGCTGGCGCAGATGGGGATTCCGGCGGCGGTGCTGAACAGCACGATGAATGAGGCCGAGCAGAATAAGGTGATGTCGAAGGCGCGCGAGGGGGCTTACCGGCTGTTGTATGTGTCGCCGGAGCGGATTGCGCGTGGCGACACCATGGGCTGGATGCAGCAGGTGCCGGTAACTTTCTTCGCCATCGATGAGGCACATTGCATCTCGGAGTGGGGGCATGAGTTTCGTCCGGAGTACCGGCAGTTGAATAAGCTGCGTACGAAATTTCCGGATCGGCCGATTGCGGCGTTTACGGCGAGTGCGACGCGGCATGTGCGTCATGACATTCTGGCGCAGCTGCAATTGCGAAATCCGGATAAATATATTGCCAGCTTTTACCGGTCGAACCTGAGGTATCTGGTGCGGGAGTGTGAAGGGCTGGAGCAGATGGAGATGCTGGTCGCGGCGATTGAGAGCTACGCCGGCAGCAACGTGATTATTTATTCGCCAACGATTAATCGAGTGGAAGAGACGGTGGATTTTCTGGCGGATCGTGATATTGCCGCGGTGGGATATCACGGAAAGATGGGAGGCGACGAGCGGCGGAAGAGCCAGGAACGGTGGATGTCCGATGAAGTGCGCGTGCTGGTGGGGACGATTGCTTTTGGATTGGGGATTAACAAGGCGGCGGTGCGGGCGGTGATTCATTTGTCGCTGCCGAAATCGATTGAGCAGTATTACCAGGAGGCAGGACGTGCGGGGCGCGATGGCGCGAGTGCGGACTGCGTTTTGTTGTGGCAGAAAAAAGATGCGGGGCTGCTGGGATTTTTTGCCAATCAGATTCTGGATGCGGAGGAACGGAACCGGGCGTGGGAGCGGTATCAGGATTATCCGGGAATTTGTGGAGTCGAAGAAGTGCCGGCACCGGCAGATTTGTACGCATTTTGGCGAGACTCCGAAGTGGGAGGGTTGTAACGCCTGCGATGTGTGCGGGAGTGGGGCGGAGTGGCTGGGGAAACCTGCTGCCGCGGGAAAGATTGCCGGCAAAAAACGGTTGCCGCTGCGGGCGGTTGCGGCTCCGGTTGCGGGTTCCGAAGCGGAGGAGTTACGCGAGTATCTGCGGGAGTGGCGGCGGGCGATGGCCAAGGAGAACGGCGTTCCGGCCTACATTGTGTTGCACGATTCTTCGCTGGAAGAAATTTGCCGGCGACAGCCGAAGGTTTTGGCGGAGCTGCGGGAAATTCCGGGAATTGGCGAGCGCAAGGCGGAGGTTTACGGGCAGGAGATTCTGGACGCTTTGGGAAAATTCCGCGAGGGCGAGCGAGCGGCGGGATCTGAAAAGTCGGCTAAGCCTGCGGATGAGACTCTGCGATTGTTGAACGAACGGCGAACGCTGGAAGAGATTGCCCAGCTTCGAGGGCGTCAGCTATCGACTGTGGTGAGTGCGGTGGCGAATTTGCTGGAGACGGGACAGGTGCAGTTTCAGTCAGAATGGGTGAGTCGGGAAAAGCAATCGGTGATCGAGGCCGCGTGCGCGAAAATCGGAATGGATCGGCTGAAGCCGCTGAAGGATATTTTGCCTCCCGAGATTACTTATGACGAGATCAAGCTGATCGTGGGGAAGGTGCGGCGGGAGGAAGCAATGAGAAAAGCGGATGTCCCGGCATAGGGCGGGCGATAGGCGAGACTTCAACTGACACAGATCTGCAAGATGAAATCCATTCACAACAGGCTGATCCGGCTGATTGCGTTGTTCAAGCTGCTCAAGGCGGCGTTGCTGATCGCAGTCGGCATGAGCGCTCTCCATCTGATGCACAAGGATGTGGCCAGCGTGGCGGAACATCTGGTCACGATGTTTGGCCTCGATCCAGGTGACCGTTACGTGGGCAAGGCGCTTCAAAAAATCGCCGACCTCACTCCCAGCAAAATAAAGAGCCTGGGAATTGTCAGCTTTATCTACGCGGGACTATTTCTGACCGAGGGGATCGGGCTTTGGCTGGTGAAACGTTGGGGGGAGTGGTTCAGCGTAATTATCACGAGTTCGCTGATCCCGGTAGAGGTTTACGAGATCAGCCGTCATCCCAGTGCGATCAAGGGGTTGGTACTCATTATTAATATTGCGGTGGTGGGATACCTTATTTATCGAATTCGCCACGAAGGGGCGATCGCAACGGGGTCTTGATCTCATCTTTTATTCCCCGGCATTGTGGCTTCAAGGTCCCTCGGCTAAAGCCGACAGGGAAACATGGCGGTGATCGCAGCGGTAAACCGCTGCGCCACCCAAGAGCTAGCGCAAAATCGAGTTTTTCCGCAGCCTGCTAGAAATTTAGGACTTGCTTCGCAGCGTCCTGGCCGGAGCGGACGCAATCGGGAACGCCGATGCCGCGGTAGGCGTTGCCGGCGAGCGCCAGACCGGGGAATTGCCGGCGGAGGCGCTCGATACGGTCGAGGCGGTCGAGATGGCCGACGCCGTATTGCGCCATAGCCGCTTTCCATTTGTAGACACGGGCAAAAAGGGGCGCGGCGCGGAGGCCGAGAATCTGCTGCAGTTCGGTGCGGACGATAGTAGTGATGGCATCGTCCGAAAGTTGCCAGATATTTTCGGCGCTTGATCCGGCGAAGAAGCAGCGTAGAAGAGCGCGATCGGCAGGAGCTCGGTGCGGGAATTTGTTGTGAACGAAAGTTGCGGCCAAGAGGCGTTTGCCTTCACTGCGGGGGACGAGAAATCCGAAGCCGGGTGGGAGCGATTGGCGGACTTCGCGATCGTAGGCGAGGCCGACGGTGATGGAAGAGCTGTAGGAGATGGCGGCGAGTTCGGATGAGAGTTCGGCGCTGCAATTCAAAAGAAGCGTTGCCGCGACGCCTGCGGGAACCGCGAGAATGACCGCATCGAAGAGCGCGGATTTTGATCCTGCTGAAACGATCCAACCTGCGGTGTCGCGCTGAATCGATTCCACGGGAGCGTTGGTGAGCAACGAACTCGGGTTGAGGCGCGGGACGATAGTTTCGACAAGCTGCTGCATTCCATTCTTGAGGGATGTAAAGAGCGGAGGCGCGGGTTTGTTTTCCGAGTGCGGCATTTTTTTTCTAGCAGCGAGCATGGCGCGGCCGAGGCTGCCGTGAGTGCGTTCCATCTCAGCGAAGCGGGGAAGCACGGCGCGAACGCTGAGGCTGGCGGCTTCTCCGCCGTAGACGCCGGAGAGGAGCGGATCGGCAAGGCGGTCGACCATTTCTGATCCATAGTGGCGCTCGACTAAGGAGGCCACGCTTTCGTCGGCTGCGGCGGGGCGCGGGGGATGGAATAATTCCTGCGCCATGCGCAGTTTCGTGTTCCAGGAAAAAAGCGGGGAGAATCCGGTGGGCAGGATTTTGGTCGGCACCATGAACATGAGGCCGTCGGGCATGGGAATGAGGCGGCCGCGGACGAGGATGTAGGTTTTGCGATCAGCGTCGTTCGAGCCGATGAGTTGATCTCCGAGGCCGAGCGTGCGGCAGAGGTTGGCGGCCCAGGGCTTTTCGGTGATGAAGGAATCGGGTCCGGCTTCGACGATGCAGCCATCGATGTGCTCGGTGCGGAGGACGCCGCCGAGAGTTGAAGAGGATTCGTAGAGTGTGTAATCAACGGCGCCGGCGCGGCGTTTTTCTTCGAGGGCGAAAGCGGCGGCGAGTCCGGAGATTCCGCCGCCGATGATTGCGATTCGAGTCATGAATGTGATTCACGCGTTTTGCCCGCGCTGACGACGGGGCTAAAGCCCAACATAAACTTGAACATTTGCGCGGCGCTGAAGCGCCGCTCTTCCACGGTACTGCACGCTTACGCTTTAGCGCCACAGTCTCGCTTATGGGACAGATATTCCAGGCGCCGAATAATCCTGCACGAAGCGAGCGAGATTCTTTACATTTTCGACCGGAGTCTCGGGCAGGATGCCGTGGCCGAGATTGAAGATGTGGCCGGGGCGTCCGGCGGCGAGTTGGAGAATATTCTCGGCACGCGATTTCAATTCTTTCCAATCTGCGAACAGCACTACGGGATCCAGATTTCCCTGCACGGCGCAGCGGTGGTTGAGATCGCTCCAGCCTTTGTCGAGCGGGATGCGCCAGTCGAGGCCGATCACGTCCGCTCCGGTTTCGTTCATCGCGGGAAGCAAGGTGGAGCTGTCGGTGCCGAAGTAGATGATGGGAGCGCCGGTCTTCTGCAAACGCTTTACTAAGCTAGTGACGTGGGGCAGAGCGTAACGGCGGTAATCTTCCACGCTGAGGCAGCCCACCCAACTGTCGAAAATCTGGATGACATCGGCTCCGGCGCGGACCTGTGCGGTGGAATATTCTGCGGTGACCTCGACCAATTTGCGCATCAGCGCATCCCAATGAGTAGGCGAGTTGTACATCATTTTTTTTGCATGGACATAATTGCGCGAGCCGCCGCCTTCGATCATGTAGCTGGCGAGAGTGAAGGGTGCGCCACAGAAACCGATCACGGGAATTTTGCCGGCGAAATGTTTCGCAACCAGGCTCACAGCTTCGGAGACGTAGCCGAGTTCAGCTGAGCGGTCGGTGCGGAGTTGAGCGATGTCTTCGGAGGTGCGGACTGGCCTCTCAATGACCGGGCCTTCTCCGGCGGAGAAATGAAACGGCAGACCCATGACTTCGAGCGGAAGCAGGAGATCGGCGAAGATAATGGCGGCGTCGACCCCGAGAAACTCGGCGGCGGTGATAGTGACTTCAGCGGCGAGCGCGGGACTTTTGCAGATCTCGAGCAAAGAATGCTGCTTACGAATCGCGCGGTATTCGGGCATGTAGCGTCCGGCCTGACGCATGAACCAGACGGGCGTGCGGTCGACAGGCTGAGATTTGCAGGCGCGGACGAAAGTGGAGTTTGGGGCAGACATATTTTAGGCTCGATCGTCGATACCACGGACCGATTACTTTAGCATTTTTGCAGGTGAGCGTGCGCGGCGAGGGCAGCGGTTGTGCGAGACTGAGAATTAAGAAAGTGCGACGGCAGGTGAGCGCAACGGAGCATCATTTTAATTATCGCCTTAATTATCGTCGGAAGGAAAGATCATGAGCGAATCGGAAATTGTGAAGGAGAAAGTTGAATTGCCGGTTGCGGACGGGTCACGCATGGCGGCATACATAGCGCGCCCAAAGGCTGGCGGCACGCATCCTGGGCTGCTAGTGTTTCAGGAAGCGTTTGGAGTGAATCATCATATTCGTAATGTGACAGAACGATTTGCGGCGGAGGGATACGTTGCGATTGCTCCTGAACTTTTTCATCGCACAGCGCCGCCGGGGTTTGAGGGCAGCTATACCGACTTTCCGGCCGTAATGCCGCATGTTCAGGCGGTGACGACGGAAACGGCGGAGGCAGATGTTCGATCGGCATACGATTGGCTGAGATCGAGCGCGAAGGCGAATGAGATTTCGAGTGTGGGATTCTGCATGGGAGGACGGGTTTCTTTTATCGCAAACACTATTGTTGCGTTGCGGGCGGCGGTTTCGTTTTATGGCGGAGGGATTGCTCCGGGACTACTGGGGCGGGCTGCGAAGCTGCAGGCTCCATCTTTATTTATATGGGGTGGAATGGATAAACACATTCCCCCCGAGCAGCGGCGAGCGGTGACTGATACGTTGAGCGCAGAAAAGAAGATTTATGTGAATGCAGAATTTTCTCGCGCTGATCATGGATTTTTTTGTGATGAGCGAGCCGCATATGAGCCGCACTCGGCGAAGCAGGCGTGGGCGCTGACGCTGGAGTTTCTGCGTTCGTGAATAAGTTCGGCAGGCTTTTTGTTGTCGTGATCGCTCTGCTGGTGCTGGGAGCGGCGTGGCAGATTCCCGTGGCGACTGCCGTGCAGAAGCGAACAAATTCCGCGCGCGTTCCGGCTCCTACCTTTTATAGGGATGTTCTTCCGATATTACAGAGCAAATGCCAGAGCTGCCACCGCAGCGGTGAAGCAGCGCCGATGCCGCTGGTGACGTATGCGGAGACGAAGCCTTGGGCGCGCAGAATTGCAGCTGCCGTAGATATGAAAATGATGCCGCCGTGGTTTGCCGATCCGCGGTACGGAAAGTTTTCCAATGATCCCTCGTTAAGCGCGGAGCAGATTAAGACCGTCGCGACATGGGCTGATGCGGGGGCGCCAGAGGGAGATGCGCGGGATGCTCCTCCTCCGCGACAGTGGAACGGCGACTGGAATATTCCTCAGCCCGATGTGGTACTGAAGATGCCGAAGGCGGTGGAGATTCCGGCGCAAGGCGAAGTGGAATATACGTACGAGATTCTGCCGACGCATTTTGCCGAGGACAAGTGGGTGCAGATGATAGAGGTGCGGCCGTCGAGTCCGGCGCATGTGCACCATGCGGTGGTTTATATTCGGCCTCCGGATTCGGCGTGGCTGCGGCATGCGCCGGTGGGCGAGCCCTTCACGGCTTTGATGTTGGGCGATCCTGCGGAGCGGCGGCAGGCACATGAGACCACCAGTGATTTATTGCTGGTGTATGCGCCGGGGAGCGCGCCGGACCGGTTCACCGATGGGATGGCGAAATTTGTTCCGGCGGGATCGGATCTGGTTTTTCAGATGCATTACACGACGAATGGCGAGGCCGCGAGCGATGAGACGAGCGTGGGGTTGGTGTTCGCGAAAAGTCCGCCGAAGCAGCGGGTAGTTACGCTGCAGTTGAATAATCATGCGCTGATGATTCCGCCGGGGGCGGACGATTTCCGCGTGGAGGTGCAGGGGACGCTGCCGAATGATGCGCTCTTGCTGAGCTTCTTTCCGCATATGCACTTGCGCGGCAAACGATTTGAATATGACATTGTGCATGACGACGGAAGCGTGGAAATTCTGCTGCGGGTGAATTATCACTTTCATTGGCAACTGAGTTACAAGCTGGCGCAGCCACGGGAGTTGAAAGCGGGGACGAAGCTGCGGGCGGTAGCGTGGTATGACAATTCGAAGAATAATCCGCACAATCCCGATCCGGACAAGCTGGTGACGTGGGGAGATCAGACGTCGCAGGAAATGATGGTGGGATTTTTTGATGTGGCGATTCCGGCGGGGATGGATAAGTGGCAGTTTTTTGGACGTCATGGGGATCAGCCGTGAATGCGCGCGTGGGTTTTGATACACTTCCGAGTCCTTAAAGTGAGGCGTGAATAATGAATGGAAGAAAAAGCGTCGAGCTGCGCTCGAATGGACAGCCGAGAGCCTGCCCTGAGCCTGTCGAAGGGGCGGCTGTCCCTACATTTTTCATCTTTATGGCGGCGGTGGTTGTGATTTGCGGGGGTGTGATGGAGGGCGCCCGGGCGCAATCGAGCGCGGCTTCGCAGGCGGCGAATTCTGCTGGGCCGAAGACGGCGGGGCAGCAGTTCAAGAACATCAAGGTGCTCAAAGACATTCCGGCGGATCAACTGATTCCGGCGATGCAGTTCATTACTGCGTCGCTGGGAGTGGAGTGTGAGTTCTGCCACGTACAAGATGCATTCGACAAGGATGACAAGAAGACTAAAGTGACTGCGCGCAAAATGATGGAGATGATGTTCACGATCAACGAAGAAAACTTTGATGGGCATCGCGAAGTGACTTGTTATTCGTGTCACCGCGGGAGTCCAAAACCTGTGGCGATGCCTCCGGTGATGACGGCGGAAGCGAAGCCGGCCGCGGACGAAGCGAAAAAGCCGGAAGAAGGGATGGAGGCGAAGGCAGCAAGCGGGCCGTCTGCCGATGAGTTGTTCGACAAATATTTGAAAGCGGTGGGCGGAGCAGCGGCGGTCGACAGAGTGAGCAGCCGCGTGATGAAGGGGACGATCAGCTTCGGTGACAGGAATATTCCGATTGAGATTTTTACCAAGGAGCCGGACAAGCGGGCGTCATTCACGCGTACGCCGAACGGCGAAAGCATTACTGCTTTCGATGGGCATGAGGGATGGTTGGGAGCTCCCGGGCATCCGGTGCGGGAGATGCATGGGCCGGATCTCGATGCGGCGGCGATGGATGCGGACCTGCATTTTCCGGCGCACCTGACGGAAATGTTCAGCAAAGTGGAAGTGCGGGGAACAGAAAAGGTTGGAGACCACGAGGCTTACCTGGTAGTGGGGGAGCGCGCGGGAAAAACTCCGCTGCAACTTTATTTTGATAAGGAATCCGGACTGCTGGTGCGGCTGGTGCGATTTGGAGAGACTCCGCTAGGACGCTTGCCCACGCAGATTGATTATGCCGACTACAAGGAAACGGGCGGAGTGAAGATTCCGTTACGCTGGACGCTGGCGCGGCCGGGCGGGCGGTTCACGATTCAGGTCAGCGAGGTGAAGCAGAATGTTCCGGTGGACGATGCGAAGTTTGCCAAGCCGCCTTCGCCTCCAGAAGCGCCGAAAGGTCCGGCCAAGTGAGGAGCTTAGAACGTCAAATTCATAAACCACTAAGGACACTGAGGTTCACGAAGTAAGAGCGTTTTTATGACCGATTACTTTCGTTCGGACAGGACGAGAGAAAAAGAATTTATCCGGGTTAAGATTTTGCAGGGGACTGAGATGCGAATCATGATCCGGACAGTGGGTTGGTTGATCCTCGGGCTTTCGGCGATCTTGGCGGTGCAGGCGCAAAGCGGAGCAACTGAGGCCGAGCAGCAATTATTTGCATCAGTGAATCAAGCGCGGCGAAACGCGGGGTTGCCGGCGTTGAAGTGGAATGACGCGCTGGCAAAGGCGGCGAAGCGACATGCCGGAGTGATGGCGCAGCGCGGCGAGGCGCAGCATGGATTTGCTGGAGAGCCCGCACTGGCTTCGCGAGCTACGCAGGCGGGGGCGCGTTTTGTGTGGCTTTCGGAAAATGTGGCGCTAGGGCCCAGAGTTGAGGCGATTGAGGCAGAGTTTTTCAGGTCTCCGAATCATCGGGCGAATATTTTGGACTCGGATATGGATTCGGTTGGAGTTGGGATTGTCGAGCGGGGCGGGCAGTTTTTCGCGGTGGAGGATTTTTCGAAGGCGAAGTAGAGGCGGTAGAAATTATAGTCTTCCGCGAGATGTGCGACAGGGGCTGAAGCCCGATCCTTTTGGATCGCGCAACGCGGCGCTGAAGCGCCGCTCTTCCACAGTACTGTTGACGGCAGTGGCGGTCACGCGAAGCTGGAGTGGCAGAAGCGAATACAGAGGTCCCTTCGACTTCGCTCAGGGCAGGCTTTCGCTCCGCTGGGGATGACAATTCCGTCGCGCGGTGGGCGCTCATTCGACTTCGCGAAGGGCAAACTGCCGAGCGTCGCTCTTCCACGAGAGCGTCGGCGTTCAGGGTGCTGACGGGTATCCTCTCTTCTGTAGTTTCTCGAAATGCAAAGTGGTACCATCCCGTACTAACAATATGATCAGCTTCCGGCATTTTCTATCCTCTCTCCTACTGCTGTTGATGGCGCTTCCAGGGTCGATATCGGTTGCGCAGACACAGGCGCAGCCTGCGCAGCGCCCGATTGTGCTGCACGCGGCTGGTCTGCTGGATGTAAAGAATGGGCGGATCGTGAAGCCGGGCGAAGTGTTGGTGCAGGGCGAGCGCATTGTGGCAGCGGGTTCGGCGGTGAAGTATCCGCCGGGTGCGGAAGTGTTCGATCTGGGCAATCGCATTCTGTTGCCCGGATTGATCGATGCGCATGTGCATTTGTTTTTGCATCCGGGGGCGGAGGATTTGCAGACGGTGGAGGAGTCGGTGCCGCAGCGCACGATTCAGGCGCTGCTGGCGGCGCGCGATGATTTGATGGCCGGGTTTACGGCTGAGCGCGATATGGGGACCGAGGGTGCGGGGTCGGCGGATACGGCGGTGCGTAATGCGATTGATCAAGGGCTGGTTCCGGGGCCGCGGATGCGGATCAGCGGGAATGCGATCAACATCCTGGGCGGGCATGAGGATGCGATCAAGTTCAATCCCGCGCAGCATGTATTGCCTAATGCTGATTACGCTAATAATAAAGATGAGCTGATAGCGGTGATGCGCGAACAATATAAGGAGGGCGCGGACTTCACCAAGATTTATGAGACTGGTGCGGACATGGTAAAGGATGGCAAGTTCTCGACGCCTTATCAATACACGGAAACTCAGTTGAGCGCGGCAGTGGAGGAGGCGGCACGAGTTGGGGCGCGCGTGGCGGTACATGCGACGGGCGAGCCGGGAACGTTGTTCGCAGCGCAGGCGGGAGTCGCGTCGGTTGATCACGCCAATCAACTGAGTGATGAAACCATGCGGTTGATGCGCGAAAAGGGGATCTTCGCGGTTCCGACATTTACCATTTTTGAATATTTTGCGGAACATGCGGAGACGCCGGCGCAGGCGGAACACGAGCGGGCGACGCTGGATTACAAGACTCAGGAATTTCGCAAGCAGGTTGCGGCGGGGGTGCCGATGGCGGTGGGGTCGGATGTAGGGCCGTTTCCGCACGGGACACAGGCGCGGGAGTTTGTGTTGATGGTTAAGTTTGGTATGACGCCGCTAGCGGTGATTCAAGCGGATCTGATCAATGGTGCGAAGTTGCTGGGTTGGGATGGGCAGATCGGATCGCTGGAGCCGGGATATTTTGCCGACGTGATTGCGGTGTCGGGGGATCCGCTGCAGGATGTGGGAGTGCTGGGGAAGGTTTCGTTTGTGATGAAGAGCGGGGTGGTTTACAAGAAGTAGCCGCGGGGGGCTAAAGCCCGACTCTTTTTTTGGGCGCGGTACGCGGCGCTGAAGCGCCGCTCTTCCACGGTACTATCGACGGACGTGGCGATTGCACGAAGCTGGAATGGCGGAAGCGAGTACAGAGGTCCCCTTCGACTTCGCTCAGAGCAGGCTTTCGCTGCGCCCAGGATGACAATGCATCGGGGGCACTTCAGCGGCGCGTCGCTCTTCTACGGTGCCCTCGACGGCGCTGGTAATCACTCGAAACGGGAGTGGCGATCTCTTCTCACCAATTTTCGTCGGAATTGGTGGGTGTGTCTTTCCAGTCCAGGTCGGACTCGTCGCCGTTTTCCATCATGGTTTGATTGCGTTTGCGGTAGCAGATGAAGATCAGGCCTACGGACATGAGTGTGGGAGGGCCGATCAGGATGAGAATGCCGCTCTTTAATGCCTGAATCATGCGTGGGCCAGAGGCGGCGGCCTGGGTATAGCAAAGCGCGCAACCTTGGGCCGAGGCGAGCGTCGGGGTGAAGAGCACGAATAATCCCGCTAGCGCAATGGCCGAGACGGCGATCGATTTCCAGACCTTCATGTTGTCAACTCACTTCTCAAGTCAATTCTTTGTACAGGCTACTTCGCCCAGGGCACGCCGTCAATCAGGCGAAAGCTGTCGGTCCATCCGTATTGCAGACCGAGCAGTACAGCCACGGTGAAAATGAGGACAAACCAGCGCAGTCCCCGGTTTTCCGAAAGGTGCATGAAAAACAAAAGGGCCAAGCCGCCTTCGATGACTGCGACGCCCAGCATGCGGACAAACATCTGCTTGGCGCTGATGTTCTGCATGCCGATTAGAAACTGCAGACCGGCCAGGACCAGCAGGCAAATATAAACAGCAACATCTTTTCCCATTCCACCGCTATGTGTCTCTGTGGTAGCCATCGTGAATCTCCTAGCCTTATTCCTAGTGGGACCAATTCAGAACATACATAAACGGAACCACGAACATCCAAACCAAGTCGACGAAATGCCAGTAAAGGCCGGTCACTTCGATATCGTCCGCATTGTAGCGGCCGCCTTTATAGCGAATGGCCACAGCAATCAGAGCAATCACGCCGCCGGTTACGTGCAGCAAGTGAAGGCCGGTGATGCTGAAAAAGGCGGAACCGAACAGAGGTGTGCCGAACGGGTTATGGAAGATGGTTACGCCTTTATCGATCAAGTCAAGCCACTCGCGGATGTGGAGGAAGGCGAATACAATCCCGAGGAACGCGGTGATCATCGTCCAGCGGAAAGCTCCAGCTTTATCCTCTCTATGAGCTGAACGCATGGCGAAGATCATGGTCAAGCTGCTGGTGAGGAGGATGAAAGTCATGAGGGCCGCGTTGGTCATGCTGTGAAAAGGACGTGGCCAATCCGGGGTGCTGTTACGAATAAAGCCGTAGGCGAAAAGACAACCGGCGAAGGTAGCGGTGTCAGCGATGATGAAAAGCCACATCGCCATTTTTTTCGCGGGGACCCTGAATGCGGGCTCTGACATTACTTCTGTCGCACTGGTTCGCGACACCTGCCCGTGAATCGAAAGATCGGCCTGGCTCACTTTGCCTCCTTACTTTCTTCTGCTTTCGAACTGGTTAGAGCTTCATCCACAGCAGCAAAAGGAGATACAACCACAGCGCGCCCATGAAATGCCAATAGAGCGAAGTAGCTTTCAGAGTGCTCCGTCGCAGGACGGAATGGTTCACTTTACTAATCACGCGGACCAGGCCGCCGAGACCACCGAGCAGATGGATGGCGTGGGCGACCGTCAAAACATAAAAGAACGAGTAGCTGATGTTAGTAGCGAGTCCGAAACCTTCTGACTTCAGCTGCAGCCAGGCAGAAATCTGGCCAGCGACGAAGATGAGTCCCAGGGCGAGAGTTACATAAAGCCAGCGAGATGGAGCCTTGCCCTGGTTTCTGGCAACCATGAACGTGGTGATCTGACGACGGG
The DNA here is from genome assembly GCA_963726155.1 of uncultured Acidobacteriaceae bacterium. Lineage (GTDB taxonomy): Bacteria > Acidobacteriota > Terriglobia > Terriglobales > Acidobacteriaceae > Sulfotelmatobacter. Next base: position 1,017,419 of record CAVSBF010000004.1, on the reverse strand, counting down.
CAATTTCCAGAGTGACGCTGCTGGCAATGATGATCAGCGAGTTGAAGTAAAGAATGGATGGCAGGGTGAAGTGCTGCCAATCGGAGGACCCTCCCTGACGCACGATCAATGCGCTGGTGAAGGCGGCGAAGGTCATGGTGATGGCCGCCAGGCCAACCCAGATACCAGTGCTCGCGGGAGGCGGGGAAGAGCTCTTGACGCGCCGCAAATCTCCGCCAGCAGGAACCATAGTTCCCCAGCCACCGCCTCCAGAGCCTTGGCTCGGTAAACGTTCGAGATCGATTTTTGGTGGTTCGTGAACTGTGGTTGCCATACTGCTACATCTCCTTAGAAACCCGCCCTCAGGGGCTAAAGCCCGAAGTTCTTACTTCCCTTTGCGGCACGGCTGAAGCCGTGCCCTTTCAAGTCTACCGTGTCTCCTTTTTACTTCTCATCGTGCTGGTTCGGGACTTGCTCGGGCGAGGTTTGCATGATGAAGTCGGTGCTTGCACCCTCGACGCTGTACTCATAGGGATCGTGATAAACCACCGGCATGTGATCGCCGAAATTGTTGTGCGGCGGGGGGGTGGCGGTGCTCCATTCCAGGGAAGTTCCTTCCCATGGATTATCCGGCGCCGGCGCACCCTTGAAGCGGCTGTAGATCAGGTTGTAGAGAAAAATTGCCTGCGCCAGGCCGGTAAGAAGTGCGGCCACCGTGATGAACTTGTGCACGGGAATGAGCGGGATCAGGTAGTCATCCACAAAAGCCTGGTAGCGGCGCACGTTGCCGGCGATGCCCAGGTAATGGAATGGCATAAAGATGCAGTAGGCGCCGACGAAGGTGAGCCAGAAGTGAAGTTTGCCCAAGGGCTCACTCATCATGTGGCCAGTCATCTTGGGGAACCAGAAATAGGTTCCGGCAAAGATGCCGAACATGGCGGCGACAGCCATGACCAGATGGAAGTGACCGACGACAAAGTACGTGGCATGCAGCATGATGTCGATAGATGGCTGGGCCAGGAAAAAGCCGCTGACGCCGCCGCTGATGAACATGGAGATGAATCCGAGCGCGAACAGCGATGCAGAGTTGATGCGCAACTTCGAACCGTACAGACTGCCCAGCCAGATCAACACAACGATGGTGGCGGGGATGGTGATAATCAAGGTTGGGAACGAGAAGGCCAGCGAGGAGTAGGGATTCATTCCGCTGACGAACATGTGGTGGCCGTAGACCATGTAGCTGAGGACGGCCAGCGAGCCCATCGAGTAAATGATCACGCGATGGCTGAGCAGCGGACGCCGCATGTTGGTAATGAGTATGTGGGAGACGATGCCCATGCCGGGGATGATTGCGATGTAGACCTCAGGATGGCCAAAGAACCAGAAGAGGTGCTGCCACAGGAGAGTCGATCCGCCGGAGTGGTTCGACAACAACTGGCTGTTGACGATGAGGTTTGACGGGATAAAGAAACTGGTGCCGGCAACGTGATCGAGGATGAGCAGAATGCAGGCGGGCATGAGGACGGCAAAAGCAGTCAGGCCCATGACCGAAGTGATGAACCAGGCCCATGCGGTCAGGGGAAGGCGCATCAGCGACATGCCTTTGCAGCGCATGTCCAGGGTAGTGGTGATGAAGTTCAAAGAGCCGAGCAGCTGTCCGATACAGAAAATCCCAATGGAGGCAGCCCACAGAATCACGCCCAGGCCCTGGCCAGGCCCCGCGCCGGCACCCACCGCGCTCAGGGGAGCATATTGGGTCCAGCCGCCCAGAGTCGGCCCGTCGGCGACGAAAAAGGCTGCGATCAAAACCACGAAACCCACGAACGTAACCCAGAACGACATCATGTTGAAATGCGGGAAGGGCATATCTTCCGCGCCGGTCTGGATGGGCAGGAAGAAGTTGCCAAAGGCGGCGAAGGGCGCGGTGGTAAGAACAAAGAAGACCATGATGGTTCCGTGCATGGTCATCAGTTGCAGGTAATATTCCGGAGTCATCACATTGCCGGGCGCGCCGGAACTGGAGAGCAAGTGCAAGCCGGGAATTGCGAAGTTGGCAAACCCCAGGTGGATACGCATGAGCCAGGAAAGGAACATCCCAATAATCGCGGCAACCAAGGCCAAGGCGTAATACTGCTTGCCGATCACTTTGTGGTCAATGCTGAACACGTGCTTCCGAATGAAGCTGGTAGGTTCGCCGTGCGACACCGCGTGGGTTGACATATCGTGCATTGTGTTCTCACCTCGACCGAGATGTGTATCCGGGTTCAGGGGCTAAAGCCCCAGTTTCATTTACAACCATAACGGCGCGGCTAAAGCCGCGCCCTTTCAAAGCGCGTTCCAGGCAAAGGCATTCAGTCCCGTCCGCTCCTGACGTTATTGCAATGCTGCCTGTTGTTTGATCCAGGCGTCATAGTCTTCCGGAGACTTCACTTCGAGATACGCCTTCATGTTGTAATGGCCCAAGCCGCACAGCTGCGTACAAACGATTTCGTACTTGCCGACTTTCGTTGCCGTGAAATGAATCGATAGATCGAGGCCGGGAACGAAATCCTGATGCACGCGTAATTCCGGAACATAGAAGGAGTGGCCCAAGTCCCTCGAATGCATCAGGAGATGAATCTCGCGGTTCACTGGAACGGCCAGTTCGGCGGTCACGATGTCATCCTTTGAGTCCTGATCGTTAGTGGTATCGAGACCGAAGAAATTGGCGTTCGAATCGTTAACGAGGGCAGGGTGAATCGGGCCGAACTTTCCATCCGGACCGGGGTAGCGGAAGTAGAATGCAAACTGCTGCGCCTGCACCTGGATGGGAAGGGCATCTGCCGCCGGCGGAGTGAAATAGGCATCGGCCCATGCTCTGACGCCGAACACGCCCAAAGCCAAAACTTCCGTGCCCACGAGCAGGAAAGCGGCGGTTACCAAGCCTGCCGCGCCACCGGGAAATCGCTTAATCTTGGCGCCCGGTTTTGGGCTGGAGAACTTCCAGATGAAGAATGCCAGAAGGAGTTGAGAAGACAAGAAAGCAACGCCGGTCTCCATCATGGTGTCGGCGAATTGCTCGTCGATGAGGTGTCCATGGACGGAGATATCCTGCGGCATCGGCCACATGTGCATCACGATGGGAACTGCCGAAGCAATTGCGATGATTACGATGGTGACCGCCAGAAGTTTCGCCATCTCCCCCGCCTTTGGCCAGCATCAGGCCTTATTGCGAATCGCCGCAGGGAATACTGCGGCGATTCGTTTCATAATGCAACATCTGCAGAATCAATTGCCTGCTTTATTTACCTTTGAAGGTGAAATCCGCAGACCCAGTCCCACCGGCGGCAACCGTTACCTTGGCCGTCTGGGTTCCGTATTCTTCCTGCCAGGCAGTCACCGTATAGCTACCGGGCGGTACGTTGTTAATGGTGTAAGCGCCGCTAGCATCGGTGGTTGCGTATGGACCTTTGACTACGGAGAAGTAGCCGTGCATCCAGGGATGAATGTTGCATTGCACGGGAATCATCTCAGGAGCTTTCCAGCTTTTCTCAATCGGGGCAGCGCCGGGTGGCTGGGATTGATTCCAGGGGATGTTGCCCGTCATGGGATTGGGATTGGGGTGAATGTTATGAGTAGTCTGGTCGCTGGTGATCACCTTGAATTTCTGATTCACATCCATGGCCAGAACGTGGGGCGTGTACATGCAATTTTTCTGATCAAAGACCGGCACCTCGCTGGGCACTTCAGCCAGCGCTCCGCCAGTCAAACCCGCCGAGATGTAGAGAACCACATGTTCCAGTCCACCGCCGGTACCGACGACCACATTTTCCATGTGGGCGGGATCATTTGCGTGTTGTTTGGCGCACCATGGATCCTTCGACATGTCGATGCCGCGCATGTGCGGAGCGGTGCCACTGAGTTTAACGGTGCCAGAGATTTTGCCTTCTCCAGCAGCCTTGACGCTGGGATTGAGAAGCAGAGCGCCACAAGATAGTAGAACTACCGCCGATAGTACTGCAGCCAACCTGTTTCGATTTCTCATTGATCTTGCTTTCATTGATCTTTCTCCTTAGAAAACTACACGGCTGAAAAGCCTATTTGCGATGCCGTTGTAGCCCCTACTGTTGGCCGGCCGGTGCATTTGGATCTACCGGCTTCAAATTCAGCTGTTTCGCCAACTCTTTTTCTTTGCTCTTCTGCGGCATGAAGGTCCGGAGATAGAAGACCAGATCCCAAGCCTCATCCGGTTTGATGGTATCGGCGAAGGAAGGCATGGGAGTGCCATCCAGGCCGGTCATGAAGATCCTGTAGATATCCCGGTCGGTATCACCGCACTTTGGGCGAGCTCCGGAGGTAAAGTTGAAGGGCTCGATCGGTTTACCCAGATCGTCGGTAAGAGTAGGGGCTGATGGGCCGTTCGCCATACCCTGGACCCCGTGGCACTTCCAGCAAGACACTCTGGCAAATACCTCACGTCCGGCCTTGATGCGCTCCGGGGTGACTTCGGGTTCGGGAGGGATAACGATTGGAGTGCCTGGCTTCTCGTTCTGCCAGCGGGGAGAAAAGTGCTTGATCCAGGCCACCAGATCGGCACGCTCCACCTTGGTCAGATTGCTCCACTGCGGCATGCTGGAACGGTCGAGGCCGCGAGCGAGGGTATCGAAAAGATCCTCATCGGTGGGCAAAGTGCCGGTGGGGGTGGAACGGCATTTGAATACGCCCAACTGAAAATCGCGGGGCTTGGGCCACATTGGGGGATCGAGCCACTGCGCGACCTCACCGTTGCCATCGCCCATCTCACCGTGGCATCCAACGCAGAATCTGCGATATTCCGGAGCCGCAGCTTTGGGGTTTCCGGTGATATTGCCGATGTGACTGGTCGAGGTAGGCAGATTCAGCCATTGCTGCAGCTGCTCGGTGGTGACCTGAGCCCACGAAGCCAGCGGGAGCGCAAAAAAGATAGCCACCCCAATCAAAAGCGTCGACCTGAGCAATCTTGTCCGCATGTCGTTCCCTCTTACTCTAAGAAGTGGATGATCTTAGAAATCAAAGTCAAATCCCGTCAAGAACTCACTGGTGTTCACGTTGGAGGTATTCAAGCCAAGGCTTGGACCGACGCCGTCCTGATGCAACCAGTTGTATTCGTTATGCCAGGCAAAACCAGCGCGGCTGGTCATGAATGGGTTGTAACGCATGGCGATTGTGTAGGTTGAAATATTGCCGAGATTCTGAGGCGTTCCCGGAGTCGATTGCTGCGACATGCGAATCGTCTCATAGCGGCCTATAAAAATAAGCTGCGGACTGTAGATGTAGTGAGGTTCAAACAAAACGCCGTTCCAGACGGGCGATCGTGCTCCGGCGGGAAGAGTGGTTCCGGTTGTATTGTTGCCGCTGGCGATACCGTCGATAAGATCGCCATAACCTTGGCCAAACCAGGCGCTGTCTTCGCCGTGTTGGGTGACGACTGTAAGGTCTGCGTGCTGGCCGAAGTAGAACAAGCCGACGAAACCTTCGCGGCTAAAGGACTTGTTACCGATGCCGGATCCGGGGATAGGCAACGTTCCGCTCGGCCCCGTCTGAGTAACCCACGTGGTCGGCGCTTCGCCCACCATGGCGTAGCCGCCGATGCGCTGCACCCCAGCCCTGCCGGCGTCAAACGCCTGACTGGCGGTGAAGAACCCGGTATAAGAATTGCCATACGGAAGTTGCGTGGTACCGTCGTTTGAACTCAACAGGGCCGCCGAGTAGCGCGACCGGTCATTGTAGTTGTGGCCCATCACTTCCACGCCGAGTTGATTGTCTCCCATCTGACCAAAGATGTTGCCGTCACCCTGCGGAATAAAGTGGTACAGCTGGTAGATACCGCCGTTGCCGGTCAGGGTGAGGATGCGTTTTTCGGAGAGCAGGTTGTCGAGTTCGAATTTGCCCAACTTTACGTTGAGCCAAGGACTGCCGAAGAGGTTGTCCAACCGCGCCATAACGGTTTCGAAGTGAAATGCGCCGGTCGGATCGGAGGATGGCAACAGGAAGAACGAGAAGTTCTTGTAGAGCGTACCGCCGGTGTGAAGATCGAGACCGCTCAAGTCGAAGCCGGAGGTGGTGATGCGCTGGACCGCCGATCCCGTGGGGGTGGTGCTACCAGCCGAGTAGGTATCGACCAGAACCTTGCCGGTGCTCACACGGTGCCAAAAGCTGGTCATGCGGAAGGTGACCGGCCAATAACTGGGATTCTGCCAGATTGGAGCATCGCGGTCGTTCATGAGCTGATAGCCGTTGTCTTTGAACTTTTGTCCAAAGTAGTTCAGCATCGGCCACGACTCGTGACAGGCAGAACAGCGCAAGCCGTATTTACGAGCGAAAGCGGGAAGCGCATTGGCGCGCTGACTGCCAGCCATCACAAGAAATAGAAGGATCAGGGAAATTGCAGAGAGGGAGGGAGCAAACGTAGCGAAACCGCGAATCCGCAAACGGCTCATAACGTGCATGACCGGACTCCTCAGATTCAAATCAAGATTCTGTTTTGGTAAATTGCCATCCCACAAAACCAGACGTAAAAATAAAAACACGAGTTCAACCCCGAGGACTCGTCTGCCTTTCACCTCGCAGCTGGGACCAGCAGTTTTGAGGTCCTACCACCTTACCGGGGATGAATCCTACTACGCTCGCAAGAAAATATTCAAGTGCTTTTCATGATTTTTTTTACATTTTTTTTACAACGTCTTTCTAACGACTTTATATCGTGCTGTGATGCAAAAATATCGTGGAGCGATGCAAAAATCTTCTTGGGAGTTGACATCTTTGTGTTGAGCGTACGAGACTCGGGTAGATTGGAGACCGGATTGAGGTGTTGGATCGGCTTTCGATGGGGCCAGCTGAAACAAGCGGCCATGGCGCCCCGCACTTTGACAATAATCGCTGTTGAACGCGACAAACCGATGCTAATGCGGCTCAACTGCTCGGTTTTATTCACTCCTCTGCTTCTCCTGTTGCTGGTGTCAATGGTTCCAACTGCGCTCGCGCGACGCGGCAAAAATAAGATTTCCTATGGCGAAGGCCTGATTGTGAACATTCCTTTGCCGGAAGCTGAAGTGGAGCAGGTCGTGGAAGACGTAGCGCAGAATGGCGTAATTCGGGGAACCAAGGAATACAACAAGGACGAATTTGTCGGGGGCGCAAAGGCCGCCGATTCTTCGCATGTGTTTCCGGCCTGGGAGCAGGGCGGAAGGGTTATCTACAAAGTGCGGACGGAAGCGCTCGATCCGCGGAATTTCAAAGACTCCAGCGACGTGGGCACCCTGGTGGTGCGATACGTGGTCAAGCCGCAAGGGGAAAAGAATACGATCTTGCGCATCGACGCGCTGTTTGAGGAGGACTTCCGCCGGGTGGTGCACCAATCCAACGGATCGGTGGAAACTGCGGAATACAAAGATATTCGCGAACATCTCGACAGCATCCAGGTGATGAAAGCGCAGAATGTCGAGGCCCAGAGGGAACGCCAGGAAATGCTGGCGAAGAAGCAGAATCTAGCGGTGCGCAATGACGCGGCAGACACGCCGGTAGCTGAAAGTTCCGTGCAGTCTGCTCCGCAGGCGGTCGAGAGTAGTTCGAGCAACGTGGAAAGCGGTTCGGACAACACGGTTCAGGCGCCACCACCAGTTGCGTCGGAAACGACGACGGCTACCCCTGCCCCAGTCGGACAGACGTTGGAGCAGCAAGTCAAGGATGTTAAAAAGCAGGTGGAGCGTCTGGTGAAGCAGCCGGGGGCTCCGCTGAAGTCGGCGCCGTTTCACACCGCTGGAACGCTGCAGTTGCTGACTCCGGGAACCGAGGTGCTGATTCTGATATCAACGCCTTACTGGTACGGCGTGGAGACCCACGAGGGACAGCACGGATGGATGGAGCGTGACCAGTTGGAGCTTTTGCCATGAGGCCGGGCAGTGCGGTGTTTCGTGGAATTTTTTCGCTAGCGCTGCTGGGGATGGCGCTGGCTGCGTGCGCGCCGGTCAGTTACGGGCAGGGAAACGGGTATGAACGAAGCTTCCCGCAGTCGAAAGCCACAATTGAGAAAATGCTGCAGGAAATGCCAACCGCCGGACGCCTGCCGGTTCTCGATGGTTTCGCGATATCGAGTTCGGCCGATCATCCTTTGGAACGTTACCGGCGTGGCTACTACGAATCGAAGTTTCAAGTGAGCGCGGCGCCTGGGGGTGGTTCGGTAGTGCGCGTGGTGGTGCAGGTTACAGCCTGGTATGCAGATCCGGTTGCAGCCAAGTCTGGATATCAGTTGCTGACTTCGAATGGCCGGATTGAAGGGGACGTGCTGGATCAACTGGCAGATCAACTGGCGGCGAATACTGCGCCGCCGAGTCCGACGCCAGCGGCAAGAACGACTGCGAAAGTGCCAGGGGCCCGCTCCGCGCCGACAGTGACCGCATCGTCGCCAATTTCGCCGTCGGGGAACATGCCGCCGAGAAATTCGTCGACAGCCTCATCGGAGCCAGCGATTTCGGCGCCGGTGCCGCGGCTGCCGGAGGTGACGGGAAATTATTCATCGTCAGTGGAGCACGGCCTGGCGGATCAGGAAAAGAATCCTCATCAGAAAGAATCGAAGAAAGTTGAGGAGGGCGGCCCGCTGCAAACCGAATTGGATGGTCTGCAGGAGATTCTTAAGAATCAGTCGCATCCCAAGAACCTGGTGGCGGTGAAGAAGTCCGGAACGCCGGTAGTGTCGTCAGCCAGCCTGAATGCCAAGACGTTGTTTTTGGCCAGCGCGCACGATGAGTTCGAGATGCTGGACTATAACCGGGATTGGGTGCACGTGCGGATTTCCGGGCTGTCGCGAGGATGGATCTGGCGCAACAATCTGGAAATGCCCGACAGTGTACCGGATGGAGATGCGCCGGCGAGCGCGGCTGCGTCGCCCACGGCGGCGGAACTGTTCCGCATTTCGCGGGAGGAAGTGGCGCCGTTTCCCGGAGATTGGGCGCCGCTTCGCGGCAAGCGGGTGAAAATTGTGTCCGTGGAAAGGACCGATGAAGGTGTGAAGGACTCGAGTCCCCAGCTGCGCCTGGAATTTGTGAAATCAGTGCTGGAAAGGAACTATCCAGAACTAGCCCAGAAGACGCAGGAGTTGGCCGGGATTGTTCTGATTTTTGATTCGGCTGACGGAGGAATGATCGCCGCGACTTTCGAGACTCTGCAGGAGTGGAAGGCGGGCAAGTTGTCGGATGCCGCGCTGTGGCATCAGTGTTTCTTTGATCCGCCGGAAATTTTTACCGGATCCACCGTGGCCGCAAGTCCGTAGTAAAATCGCGGCTGCGGCACTCGAATTTTGCTTTGGCAGCGGAACGCCAGTCAGATTTTGACTTGACTTTCGAAAGCCAACAGAGTACCTATGCAGTTCTTGGTATGCGGTGGTTTTGTGGGACCACCATGCTTGTTTTTCTCGATTCGCCTTCAATTGTGCATGACGATCGGAGAAGCCGAGCGCAGGCCAAGGCGGTACGACAACCACACCACTGACCCCCCATGAGCACGATGACCCAACCTATGTCAGTCCTTCGCAGTCAGGCAACTTCCCTTCTACGCGACTATGCCGAATTGATGAAAGCGCGCGTCACTACGCTGATCGTGATGACGGCGTGGTGCGGCTATTACTTCGGGGCGCAAAAAAGTGGGGTGTCGTCGCTTTCATGGGGACTTTTTCACGCGCTGCTGGGCATCGGGCTGGTCTCCAGTGGAACTGCGGCGTTGAATGAAGTGATGGAATATAAAGTGGACGGGCACATGCGGCGCACGGCGCAACGTCCGCTGCCCACGGGGCGTATGAGTTTGTGGCACGCGACAACCGCCGGCGTGGTGGCGACATTGGGCGGGTCGATCTATCTGGCTGTTTTGTGCAACCCGTTGACTGGATTGCTCACGTTTCTGACTTCCGTAGTTTATTTGGCGGCGTACACGCCTTTGAAGCGAATCTCGCCGATCTGCACGTTCGTCGGCGCTTTTCCTGGAGCTATGCCCGGAGTTTTAGGTTGGACAGCGGCGCGAGGGCAGTTGGAGTGGGGCACTCTGATTTTGTTCGCTATCTTGTTCGTGTGGCAGTTCCCGCATTTCTTTTCTATTGCGTGGCTCTACCGCGAGGACTATGCGGCGGGCGGAATTCGCATGTTGCCGGTGGTGGAAGAAGATGGGCGATCGACTGCGAGGCGCATCCTGGCGTATTCCATTATTTTGATTCCGCTAAGCGTTTTGCCCACTGTTTTCGGCATGGCGGGAAGAATCTATATGGTGGGCGCGATCATTCTCGGGATTGCGCTTTTTTATTTCGGGGCGCGGTTGGCGTTCTTGAAGATGCCGATCCAGAGTGGCCGGTCGAAGATGCTGGCTCGCCATGTTTTGCAGGCCACGGTTATTTATCTTCCTCTGCTGTTTGCGCTGATGATGGGCAACTCGCTGAAGCGCTGAACGAATTCCGAAAGTTTCCAGAAAAAGAATCTTCCCAACTCAAGTCATCCTCGACTTGCGTTTTGCTATTACTGTGAGTTATAGCAAATATCACCGAGGGCATTCTGGATTTTCCTGTTTTTACTTTCCTGCCTGGTAGTTTTTACCAGACATTCTTTCAAGACAATCGATCGGCTTCCAATGAGCGTATAGTGGCGCTCTATTATGAATCGACGCGACTTTATTTCGCACGCAGTGGGTGCGGTGGTGGCAGGCGCGATTCCTGCCAGAGCATCCGCAATTACAGCTGGCCTGGGGGCGGCGAGAGCCGACGATTCGCATTCCGTTCGACGAGGCTGGAGCCTGGCACTGGACCGGCATCGTTTTGGCGTGAACTATACGCCTTCGAAGAATTGGTGGTTCTGCTGGAATGAATGGGATGCGGACCCTATCCGGCGCGACCTGGATGCGATTGCTGCGTTAGGTGCCGACCATCTGCGAATTCTGCTGATCTGGCCTTACTTTCAACCGAATCCGAAGTGGGTGAGCCCGCTGCATCTGGAGCGGCTGGATCAACTGCTCACGCTGATGGGCGAGCGCAAGTTGGATGCGGTGGTGACGGCGCTGACCGGGCAGTTGAGTGGATGGTTTTTTCTGCCTCCGTTTAATAAGGCAGGAACGGCTTTCTATGCGGATGAGGCAATGTGGAAGGCGCAGGAGATTTTCGTCCGGCAGCTGGCGGGCGTGATGAAGAACAAGAACAACATCATCGGATTTGATTTTGGAAATGAGATTAACACGTGCTGGAGTACGGAACCGGCCGTGGGTGACGCGTGGATGGAGAACATGTTTGCGCTGATGGAGAGTGTTTCACCGGACCACGTCCACGTAAATGGAGTGGATGAGTTGCCGTGGTTTGAGTCGACCACGTTTTCTCCGCAGGCGTTGGCGGCAAGGCCGATGCCGACCATGCATTGTTATCCGTACTGGTCAGGGGCGCTGAAGTTTGGCGGGCCGATGGATCCTCCGAGCACGAAGCTGCTGGCGGCGAATGCAGCTCTGATTCGCGCTTATGCGGGAGATGCTCGAAAGCCGGTGTGGGCGGAGGAGTTCAATACCTGTATTGAATCGCTGAATGAAAAGCAGCAGGCGGAGTGGCTGGAGAAGGCCGTGCTGGCGGCAATTGATTCCGGCGTGAGCTGGTTTACTTATTGGGATAGTCATGATGTGGATCGGAAGTTTGAGTTCAATTCGCTGGAATACAGTCTGGGGCTGTTGACGAATGATGGGAAGGTGAAGGAGCAGGGGCGGGTGTACAAGCAGCTTGTGGAGGCGTATCGAGGGAAGGCGGTGAAGTTTCCCACGCAGGCTTTGCCGGCGCCTCCGGTGCATCGGGATCATGAGGTCACGTGGAAGTGGATGCTGGATTGGATGGGGTGGAAGGTCCCGAGTGGTTAGGAAGAAATAGTGGCGTCCCTGGCGGGACTGGTTTCAACTCTCTACACACCACCCCGCACTTACGTGCGGGGCTATCCTATGCCGCCCCTGTCGGGGCTGGAATCATAGCCCTCACCCGCGGGTAGTGTATAAAAGATAAAGTTATGTCGCAGGCAGCGCCAGCTATTACGCGGAGCCCCGCGGATGTGGTCCGGATGACGCCGGTTTCGCAGGCGGGGAATGGGGTGTGCTACGCCGTGGCGGGCGAGACCTCCATGAGTTCGCTTGATCTGGAGCGGATGATTGCCGCGGTGCCCACCAAAATTGCCGGAGCGCTGAAGCGCAAGGCTTATTATTTTGTGCCGCTGACGGTGACGCAGGGGGAAGAGATTCTGATTGCGGACCGCTATGATGTGGCGCTCAGCGACAATGCGGTGTGCCATCGCAACTTGAATCTGGGCGATTCGCAGTGCGTATTTATTTCCACGCGGCTGATGGACGATAAGTTTTCCGTGGCGTTCGAGTTTTATATCAATGTGGGGCACGCGCTGGTGGAAGCGGCGGGCGTTTCCGAGGATTTCAGCCAGCTCGCCTGGAAGCAGGTGGAGGCTGGGACGCGTGGCGAGACCTCGCTTGACGCATGGGAAGCGCGGAAGCTGGCGGTGGCCGGCGGTCCGGAGGCGGAGCGAATTAAGAATGAATATTTCGAAGCCACGTTTGCCGATACGATTTCGATTTATTTGTTGTCGCTTTATTTAGACGTGGATTATTACGATTTGCGGGAGCGGGATTATCCGCTGCTGGCGCCATCGGCTCTCGCCGAGCGGTTGCGGAAAGTAGCGGAGCTGTTTCCGGCGAATGCGGGGTTTGAGTTTGCGGTGCTGTATAAGCGGCGGGCTTAGAATCGCTCGCCGCCAGAGTTCTACTGCTTGTACCGAACAATCACGGTCCTGCCAGCAAACGTCCTACTCGGCCACCACTTCCTTCTCGATCACAACTTTCAAATGCGCGGTCACTTCCCTGTGCAGCTTCACCGGCACGGTGAATTCGCCCAGGGTCTTCAGCGGCTCGTGGAGCTGGATCTGCTTCCGGTCGAGATTGATTCCTTTCTTGACGATAGCTTCGGCGATGTCGCCTGAAGTGACCGACCCAAACAGTTGATCGTGCTCTCCAGCTCGCTTCTGGAACGTAGCTGAGAGTCCCTCAAACTGCTTGGCTAGCTCTTCGGCCTGCGTCTTCTCTTTGGCCGACTTGCGCACCGAAGCGGCCTTCATCTGCACAATAACGGCTTTGTTGCCCTCATTGGCTTCAATGGCCAGCTTGCGCGGCAAAAGAAAGTTGCGCCCATATCCCTCGGCAACCTTGACCACGTCGCCTCGCGCGCCCAATTTGTTCACATCTTCTTTGAGAATAACTTCCATGATATGACTCCGATCTCTGGTTAATATTGCTGATTGTTGATTGCTGATTAAAAAACAAAGCGCCAGAGCAATAGGATTTTCAATCAACAATCAGAAATCAACAATTCAGCAATTAAGTATTACGACGCTCGTCCGGCAAAGGGCAGCAGGGCAATGTTCCGTGCCTGCTTGATGGCAGAAGCCAGCCGGTGTTGATGCGGCGAACACACTCCGGTCAAACGCCGGGGCACAATCTTGCCGCTCTCCGCCACGAACTGGCCGAGCAGCCGGTAATCTTTGTAATTGATGTCGGCGATTTTCTCGGTGCAGAACTTACAAACCTTTTTGCGGCGGAAAAACTTCCGTCCACCCTCGCGCGGCGGACCGCCAGGCCCGGATCGCCCTGCTCCACCACCACCAAACCGCGGACGATCTCCGCCGCCGGAACGCTCTCCAAAAGGCCGCGAGGGCCGCTCGCTTGCCGCTGGTGCTTTAACTTCGTCGCTCATAGTGCTCCTTCATGATTTCTCGAAACGATCTTGTGAAACGATTTCGTGGAAACTTCGACAGCCCGCTCATCAGTCTTAGATGTGAGCTAAGCGGTCGCCGCGGGCACATCGGCAGCCGGCGCTTCGCCGGCCGCTGCTGGTGCTTCCTCCGCAGAGGCAGCCGCCGCAGGCTGCGCGCTGGCCTTCTTCCGCGAGTCGCGCAGTGCCTTGATCTTCTCCAGCCGCTTCTGCTCTTCATCTACTCGCACGGTGAGGAATTTGATCACCTGCTCAGTGACGCGCAGGCGCCGCTCCAGTTCGTGGATGACCGTACCCGTGCCCTCAATCGTCATCAGGATGTAAATGCCCTCGCGAAATTTGCGGACCATGTAGGCGAGACGCCGCTTGCCCATTCGGTCGATGGCTTTTACCGTGCCCGAGGCCGAAGTCACCGTGGACTCCAGGTTCGCCACCAATTTGTCCAAATCCTCGTCCGCCATATCTGGCCGGACAATAAACATCAACTCATAAGTACGATTCATTTGCAGTCTCCAAATCTTTGCCACAACACAAAATTGTCATCCCGAGCAAGCGCCTTTTGCGCAGCGAGGGATCTGGGCGAGCCGTGCGAAGCGTCGCGTTCTTTGCGACGCAATAACCGCACGTCGGGCTCGCTTCCTTACTCCGGCTCTTTGCGATTAAACCGGTTCATCGCCGCCGCCGGACCGTCTCTCAAAATCATCTTCACTGCTTCTTCCACGGTATCAAGCACGCCGTCGATCACCGCCAGATCGGCCTTGCGCATCGGCGCCAGCAAATATCGCTGCCCATCTTCCAGCTTGTGCTCCGGAGCCACGCCAATCCGGATGCGCAAAAAATCCTGCGTACCCAGCGCCCCGATAATCGATTCAATTCCGTTATGTCCCGCCGAACTTCGCCGCGTATGAATTCGCAACGTGCCCAGCGGAAAATCCAGCTCGTCCTGAATCACAATCAAATCCGATTCCGGCTTCGCCTCGTACTCTTTCACCAACTCGCGTACGGACAAGCCACTGAGATTCATGTAAGTCTCAGGCTTAGCCAGCAGAACCGTCTCGCCTTCAATCACCGCCCGCGCCGTCAACGCCCGGCACTGCCGGTTTCGAATCTCAACTCCCAGATCGCTGGCAATGCGATCGACCGCAAGAAATCCAACATTATGCGGCGAAAACTGATATTCGATTCCAGGATTGCCCAGCCCGACGATCAGTTTCACGCCGCCATCCTGAACTCATGCTGTGATGGCCGGGCTTTGCCCGGCGGACAGCCGAGGGCGGCTGTCCCCACATAAGCACTATTATTTTTTCTCCTTCTTCTCAGCCTTCTTTTCCGGCTTCTCAGCAGCGGCATCGCCCTCTTCTTCAGTCTCCGCCTTACCCTTCTTGATAACCTCAGGCTCGGCCGGAGCAGCTCCCGCTTCCGCCGCCACCGCTTCCGGAGCAGCCACAACTTCTTCCTTCACGCTGGTCACGTGCGCCACCGGTTGGTTCGCGTCGGTCAAAAACTCCAGCTTTTCGTTGTGTGGTAAATCCGACACGCGCAGAACTTTTCCGAACGTCAGCTCGCTCACATCGACATCAATGTGCCCCGGAATGTCCCCCGGCAAGCACTCAATCTCAACCTCGCGCAGGATCTGTTCCAGAATTCCGCCTTCCGTCTTCACTCCCGCCGGAACGCCCTGCAGTACGATGGGCACACTCACCCGCAGCGCTTTATCCATCGCGATGCGCTTCAGATCGATATGAAGCAGATGGCCCTTGATCGGCTCATATTGCCAATCCACGATCATGGCTTTGGTCTTGTCGCTGCCATCCAGAGCCAGATCGAAAATCGAGTTGTGTCCACTCTCCGAGCGCAAAATACGCAGCACATGCCGCGGATCAACACTCACCGGCATCGCATCTTTGCCCGCGCCATAAACCACCGCAGGAATCTTGCCTTCGCGTCGCACGCGCCGGGCGTGGTTCTTCGTGCCCGCTTCTCGCGGCTGCGCTTCCAAAACATTCTGTTCCAATGTAGTTGCCATAAATTCAATTTCCCTTACGCGAATAATTTACTGACCGAAGTCTCTTCGTGAATCGACTGAATCGCCCGCCCAATCAATCCCGCAATCGAAAGCACCATAATCTTGGACTCGCTTTTGGCTTCCGCCGTCAGCGGGATCGTATTGGTTACCACAACATGCTCAATCGCAGAGTCATGAATATTTTCCACCGCCGGATTCGAGAGCACCGCATGCGAGGCGCAGGCATAAACCGAGGTCGCTCCGTTTTGCAACAGCGCCGCCGCCGTCTTTACTGTGGTGCCCGCTGTATCAATCAGATCGTCAATGATCAAACAAGAGCGACCTTTGACGTCGCCGATCACATTCATAACCTCGGCTACATTCATTTCCACCCGGCGTTTGTCGACAATCGCCAGCGCGGCATCCACTTTCTTGGCAAAAAACCGCGCCCGTTCCACACCGCCTGCATCCGGCGAAACCACGGTGAGGTTCGGCAGATTCAACTTTTTGAAATGATCCACCAGCACCGGCGACGCGAACAAATGATCGACCGGGATATTAAAAAATCCCTGTATCTGGGGCGTATGCGGATCCACAATCAAAGCGCGGTGAGCGCCTGCCGTAGTCAGCAAATCGGCCACCAGCTTCGCCGAGATCGGCACCCGCGGCTTATCCTTGCGATCCTGCCGTGCATAGCCAAAATAGGGCATCACCGCCGTGATGCGGCGCGCCGACGCGCGTTTGAACGCGTCGATCATCAGCAGCAACTCCATCAGGTTCTCATCCACCGGCCGGCAAGTCGGCTGCATCACAAATACATCGCAGCCGCGCACGTTCTCCTGAATCTGAACGTACACCTCGCCATCGGCAAACCGCTTCACCATGGCCTGGCCACGCGGCATGCCGAGAAAATTGCAAACTTCATCGGCTAGAGCCTCGTTCGCCGTGCCGCCAAAAATCTTGAACTTCTCGTCCACCCGCGCTCGCGGCTTGCGTTCCGACTTCTCCTCGGGCATGGGGGGAGCCTGCTTCTCGGCTTTCTCCGTCTTTTCCGCGTCCGTCGGCGTCACCAAAGTGGCCATAGTTAGCTCTTAGCCTTTAGCTGTTTTCTGGCTGGGCCGCTAGGATTCGAACCTAGACAAAGTGCTCCAAAGGCACTTGACCTACCATTAGTCGACGGCCCAGTAAAGCCATTGTTGATTTTTGATTGTGGATTGCTGATTGAAAAGCTGTTCGACCAGCACTCTCATTGTCAATCAACAATCAAAAATCAACAATCAAAAATTTACCGGACCGCGCCACCACTCATGTGGCGACGGCCGCCTTCGGCCGTCCAAGCGATGGCGAAGCCAAGCGCCCCGTCAACCGGACCTCTCAGGACTTCTCAGCCGGCAAAAATCCCGCGCCAGTACTCCCGCCGCGTCATCGTAACCGTCGCCTGCGCCGCCCAACCTTGCCTGCGTAACTTAGCGACCGCCGCATTGGCCGATCGTTTCGAGGCAAATAGCCCATACAATGTTGAACCGGAGCCCGACAGAGACGCATATTTCGCGCCTGCGCGTTCTAACGCCCTCTTACCTTCACTCAGCTCGGGATATTCAGGAAAGACGACTTCTTCAAAGTCGTTCTTGATCCCGGCCCGGACAAGCTCGAGAAGCGGATTCTCGGCCCGGCCCCTTCTAAAAGGAGCACCGGAGTAACTCTCGCTCAGCCACGCAGAAAACAAATGGCCAAGCAAAATCATTCTATCGGATGCCTTCCCCACCGTCAATTTACGATCCCATTCGGCAAAAGCCTTCGGCGTCGACACCCCCACCTCCGGCGTCACTACCACACAGGCCGTCGCCGGCAGATCCTCCAGCGGATAAACCTGCTCCCCGCGTCCCACTCCCAACACCGTCCCACCCACCAAAAACAACGGCAGATCCGATCCCACGTCTGCCGCAATGCGCAGCCGCTCGTCTGAAGGCAAAGTTTTCTTCAGGACCCGTTCCAAACCCAGCAGTGCCGCAACAGCATTGGACGAAGCTCCTCCCATCCCGCCCTGCACCGGCAGTCGCTTCTCGATATCGATGGTGACTCGTCCCTTGCTTTTCATCGCCGCCATCGCCATTTCGACAATGCGATGGCAGGTATTCGTCTCATCTTTCGGAACTCTCGCGTCCTCGCAGCGAATCTCAATCCCAGTTCCGCGCCCCACACTCACACCAATGAGGTCATGCAGTCCAATCGTCTGATACACGGTGAGCAGTTCATGAAAACCGTCGTGCCGCGCTGCGCCAATGCACAGCCCAAGGTTGATCTTGGCGAAGGATCGAACTCGTACCGTCATGGAAGCAAGATTGTAAGCCATCGGAGACAAGGACAAGAATCCGGGCCGACTGCGATTTCAATCGTCCTAGATCCCAGCCCCGCCGGTTCCACCACCTTGGTAATCTCGACTGAGTACAAAAATAAGCGCACCTTAATTTTGTGATCCCGATCACACGAACCGTGTTCGCACGGCCCTCCCGATTGGGATGAAGACGACCGCAAGACGGAAGGTTCGCATCGGCGGCCTTTTTTGTCGCACTGTCCGCAAGCCAGTGCAGGTCGTTGCCCGCGAAAATTGATCGAATCTTTGGGCCGCGTTCCACGACGATCGCGCATCGGTCGCGTTTTACGCATGGCCGTCAGGGGTGTGTAGTTATGCGGAGTCTCGTTGCTCGTTGCTTTTTATTGGTTCTTCCCCTCGCATTCACAACAACTTATGCCGCCGCGCAGGACGGCTACAGGGTCATCTCCGTCAGTGACGGTGGCACTATCTCCGGCAGCGTAAAATGGTCTGGCCCACAGCCGCGCCAGCTTGATTTTCCCGTTACCAAAGATCCGCAAATCTGCGATCCCAGCGGCAAAAAGACCGTCAGCCTGGAACGCCTGATCGTCGGCCCCGAGGGCGGCGTCGCCAACACCATCGTCTATCTCAAGAACATTTCAGCTGGAAAGGCGCTGGAACTTCCTGAGGAGCGGCGCCATCTCGATCAGAGGCATTGCCGTTACATCCCGCACATTCTTCTGGTCCCGCAAAATGCCGATCTGCAGATGCAAAGCTCCGACGCCACTCTGCACACGATCCACATGGACGGTGCCGCCAGTTTCAATCTGCCTTTTCCTTTCCCCAATCAAATCACATCGCGAACGATGACCCGACCCGGCCTGGTCAGCCTGCGTTGCAACGGCGGACACGTCTGGATGAATGCCGAAATGATGGTGGTTCCCAATCCTTATTACGCCGTGACGGACGAGAGCGGACGCTTTGAATTCAGCGAGGTTCCGCCCGGCACGTATCAGATTGTTGCCTGGCATGAAGGCTGGGGACTGGCGGGCAAAGAACAGGCCTACGACGTCCTCACCGAACACACGGTGCAGCGCCCTATCTTTACTGAACCAAAAACCTGGGAGCACTCCGTCACCGTGACCCCCAATCAAGCCAGCACAGTGAATTTCGTGATCGGAAATAAGTAAGCTGGCTTAGACAGGTTTTGTGCATCCAATGGATGCTTGGGGATGTCCACGCGGTCGGAATCCACTGCGGCGGAATAAATCCGCGACATTCCCCAGATCCTGGTGTCGCTAAGCGATATAAACTGGACCTTCGCGAAAATAGCTTCTGAATTTCAGCCGTGCCTACGGCACGAATTCCATTTTCTGTGCATGACTTCCCGCCAGTGAACTGGCGGGCTATTTTCGGGCGACCCTCTGGGACGCAATGTCGAGCTTCGCTCGCCTGGACAGCCTGTTCGGCTTCGCTCAGGGCAAGCTTGGATGCCTGTCCCTACAGCTGTCTATCCGTTTTGTTGGGCGACTCTGCCTATCCAAGCTGTTGAGCCGCAAGCAGAATTCTCTATTTCCAGCCTATAATTTCTGCTCACGGTTTCGCTCGCTGAGCGTCTATTCCAATGCAAGCCCGGGTACGGCATTGTCACCGGGCGGTATAGGAAAACGACAAGAACATGCCGGCCGATGTTTGGGCAGTAACACTTGCGGTTGGTGCAGGGAGCCACTCGAGAACGAAGTCCGAGCGAGTGGAGAGAGTCAGCGATAATCGGGACCCCACGTGGGGCCGCATGGCTGGGCAAGAACGCCGCATTGACGATACGATTTTGATCCGCGAGGCGCAACGCGGTAACCGCGGAGCCTTCGAGGAGCTGGTGCGTCACTACGATCAGGCGGTGTTGCGGCTGGCTTTGCATCTTACCGGCACCGAGCACGACGCGCAGGATGTTTATCAGGACGCCTTCCTCAAGGCGTATAAGAACATCGGAAGTTTTCGCTTCGAGTGCTCGTTCTATACCTGGATTTACCGGATCGTAACGAATCTTTGCCTGGATCACTTGCGCAAGAAGAACGTACGCAAGGAAGATGCGCCGGTGGCGAAGGATGGCAATGGCGGCGAGTATGACTTGCTGGACCAGGTGGCCGACGGGCGGGCGGGTGCGAATCCGGAGCGGGATTTGATGCGGCGGCAGTTGGGAGCGCGGATTTCCGGAGCGCTGGAAAAGTTGACGCCGCGCGAACGGATGGTGTTTGAGTTGAAGCATTATCACGGGTTGAAGTTGAGAACCGTGGGCGAGATTTTGCATACCACGGAAGAGACGGCGAAGAATACGCTGTTTCGGGCTACGCAGAAATTGCGCGGGCAGTTGGCGGATATGAGATAGGAAGGTTTCATAGTTTCAGGGTTTCAAGGTTTCGAAGACCTTGAAACTTTGAAACCTTAGAAACCTTGAAGCGGGGTTGATATGAATGAGATGAAGGGAGGTTTCAAAGTTTCACGGTTTCAAGGTTTCTGAGACCTTGCAACTTTGAAACCTTAGAAACCTTGAAACGGGGTTGATATGAACTGCGAATGGGTTCGAGAGAATATAACTCTGCAGGTTTATGGCGAGCTGGCAGATGATGCTCGTCATGAGCTGGAGCAGCACGTGGCGCGGTGCGCCGATTGCGCGGCGGAATTGAAGGCGGAGCAGGCGTTTCACGATTTGCTGTCGCAGGAACGGGCGATGGAGCCGACACCGAACTTGCTGACGGCTTCGCGTATGCGGTTGCAGGAGGCGTTGGAAACGGCCGAGCAGGGCGGCTTCTGGCGGCGCCTGGCGTTCGATCCGGCAAACTGGCTGCGGCAGGTTCGGTTCTCTCCGGCGCTGGCTTCGGCGATTTTGATTCTTGGCTTCGCGGGCGGCGTGGGAACATCCTACAAAGTATTCCTCCACCAGCCGGAAAATTCGCCTACCAGCACGGGCTCGGCACCCGCTGAGGCTTCGATTACCGGAATTCAATCCATCACGCAAACACCCGGAACGAATCAGATCCAGATTAAATACAACACGGTTTCCACACTGGAGACACAGGGATCGCTGAACGATCAGCGGATCCAGCAATTGCTGCTATTTGCGACGCGGAATAATTACAATTCCGGCGTGCGTATGGATTCGGTGGATCTGCTGACGCAGAAGCCGAATATTTTGCAGGTGCGCGACGCGCTCATCTACGCGCTGCGTTATGACACGAATCCGGGCGTGCGGCTGAAGGCTCTGGACGGGCTGGGAAGTTTTGTGAAGGATGATGTGCACGTGCGGGATGCGGTTCTGGAAGCTTTGATGAATGACACAAATCCGGGCGTGCGGATCGAAGCGATGCGTCTGATCGAGCCGGTAAAGGCGGATGGCAGCGTGCGCGACGTGCTTATCACGCTAGCCAGCAAGGACCAGAACCAGTACATCAAGTCGCAGGCGCGGACGATGCTGGCGCAGTTGCCAGAGATTGATTGATCCGCTCAGGGGCTAGAGCCCCTCTTTTTTTGTAGCTCTGAGCGGCGCGGCTAAAGCCGCACCCTTTCAAAACGGAGCGCGGAGCAGGCGAGGGCAAAGGAAGCGCGGGGCGAGCAGATTCCTCACCAGCAAACGACGCCGGTCCGGAATGACAGGACGGGGATGACGGAGCAGGAATGACAAGATCGGAATGACAAGGAAAGAAAAGAAACAGAGGTGAAGTACTTGAAACGTTTGCCACAATTCGTCGGGGTGTTGGGCGTGCTGGCCATGCTTGCGTCCTCGGTATTAGCGCAGGAAACACACATCTCGCGGCAGGGGGATGGCTGGAGCCAGGAAGTCACGGGTTCGCTGAGCGCGGTAAAGATTTTGCGGGTCAAGGTGGATGTGGGATCGGTGATCGTCAAAGGCGGATCGCCGCAGGGCATCAGTTACGTAGTTCATACTCGTTCTTATAATTCCTCCGAGCAGGATGCGCGCCGGCAGTTTGAATCCTACAAGGTGAATGCCTACGTACGCGGAGACACCGCGTGGATTGTGGGCGATTGGCAGGGCAGACGGCCGCGAAAGTTTTCGGGAGAATTCGCCATCAATGTGCCCCGGGAAATTACTTTGGTGAAGATTGAAACCGAGGGCGGCAACATTGACACCAGCGGAGTCGCTGGCCGGGTGGAAGCGGAGAGCGGCGGCGGCAGTATGCACCTGGATGATATTGGTGGCGGCGCGCACGCGGAGACCGGTGGCGGATCGATCGATGTGGGCACCATCAACGGGGATATTGGACTGCACACTGGCGGCGGATCGATCAAGGTCCGCCACGCCAATGGAATGATCACCGCGGAAACCGGCGGCGGCAGCATCGAGATTGTTTCCGCGACGCAGGGAGCCAGCATTGAGACTGGCGGCGGCGGGATTGACGTACGGCAGTGCAGCGGCAAAGTGAAAGCAGAGACCGGCGGTGGAAACATCGACCTGGGAGATATTGGCGGGGCGGCGGAGATTGAGACCGGCGGAGGAACCATTCATCTCGCGTCCGCTAAAGGCCATGTGCATGCCGAGACGGGCGGGGGCGGGATCGAACTCTACGGAGTGCCCTCGGCGCGGGTGGAAACGGGTGCGGGCGGGATTGTGGTGAAGTTCGTGAAGACTGGCGCTCCGGCCAGCGACTCCAGACTGGAAACTTCCGCGGGAGATATTACGGTGTACATTGCGCCGGATGTGGCGCTCTCGGTGCGCGCCAGCGTGGATTTGGGAAACGGGCATCACATCACGTCGGAGTTTCCGGACATTCATGTGGCCAGCGAGGGCGATAAGTGGGGACCGCGAACGCTCAACGCGGAGGGCAATCTGAATGGAGGCGGTCCGGTGTTGAAGGTGAGAACTACGACCGGGGATATTTGTTTCCGGCGGGCGAATCGATAGGGAAGCGAGCCTAACGCCCTTCGGTCGCTTGCGCTCTCTCAGGGCAGGCTCCGTGGAGTCGCGCGGCTCGCCCAGGTCCTTCAGCGGGCGAAGGGCGCCCGCTTCGGGATGACAAATCGTTGGCAGGCGTTATTTCTACTGAGCTTCTGGGAGGCTAGTCATGCTTAAACAAGTTTTGACTACGGTTGCGGTACTGCCGTTGATGCTCAACCTTTCACAGGCGGCGCAAAGATGGACGGGCGACTCGTCGCATTCGTACGGTATTCCCAGCGAAGATTCCGGCGGCAGCGCGTATCTTGGCGTCGACATCGCCGACATTACTACCGACCGGCTCGGGGTACTGAAGCTGAAGGAAGAAAAGGGCGTGGAAGTGACAATGGTGGATCAGGACGCTCCAGCGGGCAAAGCCGGCATTCGGGATCATGACGTTATTCTGACGATGAACGGCACGGCCGTCGAGAGCAAAATCCAACTGCATCGGATGATCCGGGAGACGCCGCCGGGACGAGTGGTTACGCTGGGACTGAGCCGCGACGGACAGCCGATGACAGTAAAGGTGCAACTTGCGGATCGCGGCAAGGAGTGGTCGAATATGGAATCGATGGATAAGGGATTCCACGTGCAGATTCCTCCGATTCCGAGCATTCCTCCGATTCCCAACCTGCCGGATTTTGATATTCCGAACATTAGCGTTGTGTACGTGCATTCGTCGATGCGCAGCGGGCTGATGGTAGAGAACCTGACGCCGCAGCTGGGAGAGTTTTTTGGCGCGAAGGATGGAAGTGGAGTGCTCGTGCGGTCGGTGGACCGAGGCAGCCGGGCGGATAAGGCGGGGCTGCGCGCGGGGGACATCATCATTCGCGTCGGCGATCAGGCGGTTCATGACACCAGCGACTTCACACACGCCTTGCACGACCACAGCGCGGGATCGGTGAGCGTGAGCGTGATCCGAGACAAGCGGGAGCAGAAGCTCACGCTTACGCTGCCGGCGCGTAAAGAATCGGGCGAGGATATCGAGGAAAGTTTTGAAGCGCCGGAGATGGATGCGGAGATGCAAACCGAGTTGAGCGAAGTGCAAAACGAAATTGCGAAACTTCAGCCGGCGCTCGAAATGGCGCGAGAAGAGAGTCGCAAAGCCTCCGCGGAAGCCCGCAAAGCGGTTTGCTCGCAGCAAAAGGAAATGCGGGAGCAGTCAGAGAAACTGCGGCAGCAAATCCAGCCGCAACTTGAACGTGAACTGGAAAAGAGCCGTCAGAAACTGCAGCGGGATATGGAGCGGCTGCGTCATCGCATGCAGGGAGACTGGATCGAGATCTAGCCGATAGCCGTTGAGCAATGCTTATCGAAGTGATCGCAGGTTAGAGGCTTGCCGCATGGCGGTGCGCCAGCGGTCCCAGACAAACTTTGTTGCGTCCCGCCTGCTTGGCGGCGTATAGACCGTTATCGGCGGCGCGAACGAGGGCGTCGCGGCTGGTGCCATGCTCGGGAAAAGTTGCCGCCCCGGCGCTGATGGTGACTGTGCGAGGGACGCCGGGGAACTGCCAGCCTTCCACCATCTTGCGCAGCTTCTCAGCCACGAGCGATCGCCTGCTCCGGATTGACCTGGGTCAGCAGGATTCCGAACTCTTCGCCGCCATAGCGGCATACTACGTCCACCTTGCGCACTTGCTGATGGAACAGAGAGGAAACCTGGCGCAGCACTTCGTCCCCCAGCACGTGACCGAACTCGTCGTTTAATCGCTTGAACTCATCGATATCCGCCATGATGACCGCCATGCCGGTGGCGTAACGGCGGGCGCGTTCAATCTCTTCCATGATGCGGAGTTCGAAAAAGCGGCGGTTGAATATTCCTGTCAGACCATCCAGATAAGCCAGCTGCTTCACTCGATCCACGTAGTGGGCATTCTGAATTGCCGTCGCGCAGATATCGGCCACGGATTCGAGCGACTGCTGGTCGCCATCGCTGAAGGCATCGGATTCAGCGCTATCCAAGGCGAGGACGCCTAAGGTCTGTCCGAATGAAACCAGCGGAATGCACATGCGCGAAGCCGATTCGGCGAAGAATCTGCCGGCGGGCGCGCTGCTGAAATCTCTTTCCAACGAGGTGCAACTATCGGCGAGGATGCTGGCCCAGGGTTCGGTAGTGGCGGCAAAACGGCCGCCTTCGGGGATGCAGGGTGTGAGTGCTCCGTGGTGCGCGCGCAGCACCAGGTCGTGATCTTCGCGCAGAAAAAGTGACACGTGCGATACGCGGAAGGCATTCTGAATGAGCTGGCAGACCCGGCTGAGTAGCTCTTCCAGATCAAGCACCGCGGTGGTTTGTTGGGCAATGGCATTGATCGCCTGCAATTGCCGCGCCCGCTGTTGCTCCAGCGAATAGAGGCGCGCGTTCTGCAGCGCAATGGAGGCTTGCGTGGAGAACAGGGTGAGCAGGTCGATGGTTTCAGAATCGAAGTGGTCGAGGTTATCGCTTTGGCAATCGAGCACGCCGACTACTTCGTCACGCACCATCAAAGGAATGGCAAGTTCGGAGCGAGTGGACTTGGCGGAGCAGAAATAGCGCGGATCTTTGGTGACGTCGGGTGAGTAGACCGGCTGTTTCTTAAGCGCCGCAGCTCCAGTGATTCCCTGTCCTATGGGCAGGCGGTGCGCATCCTGGCCTTCGTCCCAGCCAATCTGCGAGCGGACGTACAACTCCTGCGACTGCTTGTCGAGCAGCACAATGGCCACGTTTCGCAGATGAAAATAGTCGTGTGCGATCTCCAGGATGCGCTGCAACACCTCGTCCAAATCAAAGGTGGAGAGCACGGCCTGGCCGGCATCGTACAGGACCGCGATTTTATTCATACGTCAGGAGATATCGTAACGTGACGGTAGAGCTTGGGCAGGTGCCTAAAGTAACTGGAGAAAGGTCGGAAAACGACGTTGCGTTTCTACTTCCAAACCTTGCGGATCAGGGCATAAAGGGCGAGGCAGATGAGGAAATCGACGAGCAGGCCGGCGTCGACTTGAAACAGGCGGTGCTGGGGGAGCGGGAGATGGCCTGCGAGCAGAAAGTAGACCAGGTTGCCCAGGAGGATGGCGAGCAGGGCTTGGAGGAGGTTTAGCTTCACAGGATGATTAGACGCCGATTGACATAAGGACGGATGATCAAGAAGTGCCCAAGGCAACCTCCCTCCACGGAGACTGCGTCACTGTCGTTTCCCCCGGTCTTTGCGTTGGAGCCAAAGAAAGACTGCTGAGGGGATTGCCACTCCGACTGAGAGCCCGTTGACTAGATAGAAAAGACGAATGGCGGGAACGAGATGCCTTAGGTCGTAATGGGCGAGGGCAAAAAGATCGAATGCGACGAACAATATTACGGATATTCCCAGTACGGTCTTGGTGCCGCGAGGCCAAGCGATCGAAGCTAGCATCGCAACGCATATTCCGGCTAAGAGATGCCTGCCAACATAAAGAGCGCTAACTACTGAAGCGGATTGGACAATACCTAAAGACGAGTATTCAAAAGCATCCAGCCCGACCCACAACAGGCCCAACAGTCCCGTCTGAGTAGTTCTTCGCTGTATTCGACTTCGAATGCTCCCCCGAGAATCGATCAAAAGCAATGTACTTCCCAGAAAGACAATCGACAAATTGATTTTGCTCCACGTCGTAAAGCCCATCCTTGTTGAGCCCAGGGCGCGCTGCGCGTACTCGTCTCCTTGGTTGGCGGCTCTGCGGTACCAGCGGGCAGCCTCGGCGTGGTCCTGTGGCACTCCCTTTCCTTGGAAATACATGTAACCGACGGCGTACTGAGCTTTCGCATAGCCCTGATCCGCAGCTTTGCGATACCAGAGAAGAGCTTCGGAATAATCTTGTGGTACTCCCTTACCCTTGTAATACATATAGCCGAGATCGTATTCAGCTTTGGCGTAACCTTGGTCGGCCGCTTTGCGGTACCAGCGAGCCGCTCCGTTATAGTCCTGAGGCACACCCTGACCGTGGTAATACGCTCGGGCGAGGTTAAACTGAGCTTCGGCATCTCCCTGCTCGGCGCGTGCGCGATAAACGTTCGCGTCCTCGGAGAGCTTCCGCTGATCCGCCCTAGCCTTGACAAGATGCCGGGTAATTGCGGCACCGCAAATTAGAATCACGCAACTAACAAGCGCTGCGATTTTCCAAGAAGATTTCACGGCATCCTTCCAACCATAAAATCCGGGCGATCGCGATTTTAATGCCATATGCGTTTTTTCGGTAGCGCGATCTGCGCCGCCTGTTCGAGTTCAGTCCATTGCACGATGACTCCCTGCTAACATTCCTTGGGAACTTTCTTCATGGTTGAACTCACCACGCCGGTGCAATACGTCAAGGGAATCGGTCCGAAGATGGCGGAGATTCTTGCGACCAAGGGCATCGCCACCGTGGGTGATTTGCTGCATTATTTGCCGTTTCGTTATGAAGACCGGCTGAATCCGCGGGGGATTGCGGAGTTGCGTCCGGGGGAAATGGCTACGGTGATTGCGGAAGTGCGCAACTCGGGGCTGTTTCGCACGCGCAGGATGCCTATCTTTCAGCTGACCGTGGGACAGGGACGTTCGCGGCTGAAGTGTCTCTGGTTCAACGCCACTTATTTGCAGGATAAGTTCAAGCCGGGCGAGTTGATCGCGCTTTACGGGAAAGTGGAACAGGATCAGCGCGGGGAATTGCAGATTATGCAGCCGCAATTTGAAATGTTAGGCGGCGGGGATGGGGCAGAGGAAAAGGCGGCGGCATCGCTGGAAGTGGGACGCATCGTGCCGATCTACGAATCGGCGGGACAGGGGCGCGTGACGGCGCGGTGGTTTCGGCGAGTAATTCGCACCGCGCTCGACGATCTCACGCCCGAGCTTGCGGAAACAATTCCGGCAGCTGTGCGCGAGCGGTTGGCACTGGTTTCGCCGCGCGAGGCGCTGTGGAAAGTTCACTGGCCGGAAGCGGGCGAGAGCTTTGAAGATTTGCAGTCATCGCGCACGCCTGCGCACATACGGCTGATCTTTGAAGAATTGTTTTTTATCGAATTGGGATTGGAGATGAAGCGGCAGCAGTTGAAGACAGAAACCGGAATTGCTTTTCGTCTGGACGATCGAGTGCGGCAGGCGATTAAAAAGATTCTGCCATTTCATCCCACGGCGGCGCAGAAGCGAGTGTTGAAAGAGATTGCCGATGACATGCAGAAGCCTTATCCCATGCGGCGTTTGCTGCAGGGGGATGTGGGCTCGGGAAAAACCATTGTCAGTTTTCAAGCGGCGATCATTGCCATTGAAAATGGATATCAGGTGGCGCTCATGGCGCCGACGGAGATTTTGGCGCAGCAGCATTATTTTTCCGCGCGCAGAATTCTGGAGAATGCGGGATATCGAATCGTTTTGCTGACGGGATCGCTGGAGGCGGATCGCAAGCGCGAAATCCGCCGCCATATTGCGCAGGGGAATGCGCAGCTGGTGATTGGCACGCATGCGCTGCTGGAAGAAAAGGTTGAATTTGCCAAGCCGGGGCTGGTGATTGTTGATGAGCAGCATCGCTTCGGCGTTTTGCAGCGGCTGAAGTTGATGAAGAAATCTGGGGAGCGTGAGGATGAGGGCCGAGCTTCGCTCGGGGCGGACGAGGGCGTCCGCCGCTCCACGAGCACGGTGGGCGAGCCTGATGTTCTGGTGATGACCGCTACACCGATTCCACGAACGCTTGCGCTTACGCTGTATGGCGATCTTGATATCAGCGTGCTCGATGAACTGCCTCCGGGGCGCACGCCGATTGTTACGCGAAGGATTACCGACGATCGCTCGACTGAGGTTTGGGATTTTGTTCGCAAGCAAGTCGCGAAGGGGCACCAGGTATATGTGGTTTATCCGGTCATCGCGGAGAGCGAGGAGACTGAACTGAAGGCTGCGATCAAGATGTATCGCGAGCTGAGCGGGAAAATATTCTCCGATCTGAAGGTTGGGCTGCTGCACGGGAGGCTGGATGCCGATTTGAAAGATCAAGTGATGCGCATGTTTCAGAAGGGCGAGTTGCAGATTCTGGTTGCGACCACCGTGATTGAAGTCGGCGTGGATGTTCCGAACGCGACCGTGATGGTGATTGAGCATGCGGAGCGTTTTGGTTTGGCGCAGCTTCATCAGCTGCGCGGGCGCATTGGGCGCGGGGCGGCGAAGTCTTTCTGCATTTTAATGACGGGCGGCAAAGTGACAGAAGAAGGAGAACGCCGCCTCGATGCCATGGTCCGCACCAATGATGGATTCCAGATTGCCGAACTTGATCTCGAATTGCGCGGTCCGGGGGAATTCTTCGGCACGCGGCAGGCTGGGTTGCCGAACTTTCGCGTGGCTAATCTGATTCGAGACCGGCAATTGCTGGAACTCGCCAAGCGCGAAGCTGGCGGCAGTGATGGCGGGACCTAATTCTGAAGTCACGCAGGTGGAAATCAGCCGGGCGTTGGTTGCGCTGCGGACGCGCTGGCAGCGCACTTACGGGCTGGTGGAAGTAGGCTGATGCAGACAAGTGAAAGTGCCGCCAGTATACGGGGCGGCACTTCTGACAAAGGCCTTCGATTACTTCACGCAGCCGGAGAGCGCAACTGTTGTCCAATCTCCGCGCGCTGGGGTGACGGCCACTTCGTGGCTTGCACGATGCAGATAACGTGCAGAATCAGCAGCAACGGCACCACGAATGTCGGAATCAGGCTCAGCGGAAGTACACTCATCGCGGCAGTCGAGATGGCGTGGGGATCAATCAATGGCACAAGCGTGCCCAACGTCACTGCCGTCACCAGATCGACAATACCGAGAACCTGCCAGACGATGAAGATGGTGCGGTGATTGGGACTGGCCAGTTTCAGGGCTACGAAAGATGCGGTTGCGCCGATGGCGATGTCGCCCAATCCTGCGGGCAGAGCAAACGCGCGCGGCAGAATGCCATAAGCGGCCAGCACCAGAAAAACAAAACCCATGACTCTCCAGCTATGGACCATGGTTAATATCCTCGGGCTCAAGGAGAGTATGAATTGCCGCAATCCTGGCGAGACCGAAAACCAGATTGCGAATGCGACGATGGGGGTCGATGCCGCCAGCCCAAGCGCAAGCGGCGGGGCGTTTGGGCTCGAGCGGAAGAGGTGCAGTGCGGAGGCTGTGAGTGATAAGGCGAACCAGGCTCCTACCAGCCCGGCAGTTACCTTTGCGTATTTGTTCATAACCGACTCCTTTTATTCCGTGACTGCTGAAATTACTTCACTGAAAGTACTTCGTTAGACAGGTTCATGAGGTTGTCCCAGCGCCTGTTTCCGAGCTGGCGCCGGAGCCGTTCCTGCACTGCCTGCCAAGCGGGAAGTGCGCGGGTGAATTGCGCTTCCCCTGCTTTAGAAAGGCGCAGGCGCCGCTCGCGCCGGTCTTTTCCGTGCTGCTTCACGATCCAGCCATGAGCCAGCATGATCTCCAGGGTTCGGGTCAGAGTGGTGCTGTCCATCGCGAGAATTTCTCCTAATCTTCCCTGAGAGATTTCCCCGACGAGCGACAGCGCTTGCAGGATGGTGAACTGCGTTGCCCTGAGTCCGAGGGGCCGCATCTCCTCGTCATAATGCTGGGTGATGGCGCGCGACGCTCGGCGGAGGGTCGCGCACATACAGGGGAGGGCAGGCATCGATGACGTTTTCATGTCTTTTTAATAGATGTATATACATCTACTTGGATTCGAAAAAGTGCACGATTGGGCTGAGGGGCTGCAAAGCTAAGAGAAAATGACAAACTGGTAGAATCGTAAAGATGGCAGGCGCTTCACAATTGATTCAAATCGAGGTCGGACCGCCGGTACGCGTGCCTAAGCCGGAGTGGCTGCGGGCTAAGGCTCCGGTGGGCGATAATTTTCATGAGCTGAAGAAGCTGGCGCGCGGGCTGGGATTGCACACGGTGTGCGAATCGGCGCAGTGTCCGAATATTGGCGAGTGCTGGAATCACAAAACCGCAACCTTTATGTTGCTGGGCGATATCTGCACCCGGCGTTGCGGGTTCTGCGCCGTGCCTAAGGGGCGGCCGCAACCCATCGACTGGGATGAGCCGAGGCGGGTGGCTGAAGCAGTGGCAACGCTCGGGCTGAAACATGCGGTTGTGACCAGCGTGAATCGCGATGACGATAACGTTGGTGGCGCCAGGGTTTTTGCCGAGACAATTCGCGAGATTCGTGAACTTATTCCGGATTGCCGCATCGAAGTGTTGATTCCGGATTTTCAGGGACTGGAAGAGCCGTTGAAGATTGTGCTCGACGCGAAGCCGGACGTGCTCAATCACAACACGGAAACGGTGCCGCGACTTTATCGCGCGGTGCGCTCCGGCGCACGTTACGAGCGGACGCTGACGCTGCTCGAGAACGCCAAGAAATTTTCTCCCGGCATGGTGACCAAGAGTGGCGTGATGGTTGGGCTGGGAGAGTCCTCGGACGAACTGGTGGAAGTTTTCCGCGATCTCGGCGGGCGCGGTGTTGACATTCTTACAGTGGGCCAGTATCTGCGGCCCTCGCGCGATCACTTGCCGATTGCACGTTTTTACACGCCTGAGGAATTTCGTGAACTGCGAAACGAGGCGCTGCGCTTCGGTTTCCGCCACGTTGAATCAGGTCCGATGGTGCGGTCGAGTTATCATGCGCACGAGCAGGCTGAGTCCACGGCGGCTCCACGGATAGTTTCCTAAACATTTCATATTAACGGCTGGCAGGAACCAAGGTCCCTCGCTGCGCTCGGGAAGACATGCGCGCTCGGAATGGCAAGCGAGACGAAGGTTTCAGAAGATGTGCAGTTTGATACTGAGATACTTCTTGGGATTTTCGCGGATGGCTTTTACAAGGCCTTGAGTTTCGGTCAGCATCTGATTGGCATTGTTGTACAGAGTGTCGTCTTTGAATAGCCTTCCTGCGGTGCCCTTACCGTCTTCAAGTGCGGTGGTAAGCGCGGCAAGTTTGGTAATGGTTGTGTCGAGTTTATTGGCCAGCTCTTCGTCTTTGGTTAGTCTGCCCAGAGTTCCCTTGCCCGCATTGATGTCTTCGCTCACCTTCTTCAAATTCGCAATCGTGTCGTTGGCATTGTTGTAGAGGGCGGGATCTTTCAGGAATTTCCCGGCCGATCCTTTGCCCGCCTGCAGATCGTCGGCGACCTGGTTGATGCGGTCGAGGGTGGCGACGAATTTGTTGTAAGCGTCATTGTTATTGATCAGCTTGCCAAGGCTGCCATTTCCCTGGGCAATCTCATCCACCACACTTTTGAACTCTGTAACCGTCTGGGAGAAGCGGTCGTAGAGAGTGGGATCGTAGATCAATTTGCCGAGCGAACCCTTGCCGCTTTCGGCGAAGGCGAGGATGCGGTCGGCACGCTTCAGCAGCGCATCCATGTTCTGCAATGTGCTTTGACTGGATCGCACCACTTCGTTGAAGTCAGGATGAACCTGCGTGGGCAAGGTATCTCCATTTTTGACGACAGGGCCGATGGCCTGCGAGCTATCGATATCAAGATAAGTCTCCCCGAGTACGCCGGCGGTCTCCAGGGAGGTGACCGAGTCGCGGCGCAGGTCGAAGCCGTACTTCGTGCTCACTTTCATGACCACCTCGACAGGCGTGATCTGCTTGTCCTTGTCGGGGACCACACGAATCGCGGCCACGTTGCCGATATCCACGCCGCTAAGCCGCACAGGAGCACCCACCCGCAAGCCGCTGGCATTATCGAAATAAGAGACCAGAGTGATGCGCTTGGTGAAGAAGCCGCCGGTGCCAGACATCAGAAAGAGAAGAAAAGCCAGAGTCAGGCTGGCGATAATCACGGTCAAGCCAACGCGAAGCTGCGACCATTTAAGCTGCTTCTGACTCGGCAAACGATTTCCTCAGATCGACTGATGCGTCTTGGGTATCGTACGGAATCGCTTAGCCTCCCGCCGCCCCATGCAGCATCATAGCAAACCGCCAGCCCTGCTTAGAGGCTTCTTTGCGGACGAAGAGATGGCAACAGCCCAAGCGCGAGCAAGTAAGCGGCAAGGCCGCAGGTCAAAGTTACCGTCAAGCCAAACTGTATGGCGATGACCATGGCCAGCACGGAGCCGAGGACGCTGGCGGCGGCGTTCATGGCCCAAGCCCATTCCACGGCATTGTCGGCGCCAGGTGATCCGTTCGCCGCGCCAGGTATGGCGCGGGCGGCGAACGCCCGCAGTCCGGTGGGGAACGGCATCCCCATTACGAAGCCGAGCGGGATCAGCAACATTCCGCAGATGAGGAGGCGGTAGCCGAATCCGAAGCCCACCCAGGACACCAAAACCCGAGGAAGAAAAATCACGTTGGCGACAAGCGCTGCAACTACCAGCAGGAGTGGCATCCAGGCCAGTTCGGTGTGAGGAAGCCAGCGGCGCGAAAACAGGCTGCCGGCGCCGCTCGATAACATGAGGAGAAAGATCACTACGGTCAGCGCGTAGGTCGGATGTCCGAGGAAAAGCACGAAGCG
Source organism: uncultured Acidobacteriaceae bacterium (assembly GCA_963726155.1). Lineage (GTDB taxonomy): Bacteria > Acidobacteriota > Terriglobia > Terriglobales > Acidobacteriaceae > Sulfotelmatobacter. The sequence goes on along the minus strand of CAVSBF010000004.1, from coordinate 983,928 downwards.
CTGAATGAATGCGATCTCCACCAGAATGTAACCCATGCCGACGGCTACGAAATAAAGCACAGGAAGAGAAGGCTGACGGCCAGTCCGAAGCGCGAGTGGCAAGATAAGGAAAAGCACGACAGCCAGAAATGAAATGATAAGCACCAGAAGCAGAACCAGCACTCCCAGATTCACCTTCCAGTCGATGCCATTGCGTAGTCCTTGCGTGCCCAGAATTTGGCGCGGTTTGAGAGTGAAAAAGAAGAAAGGGGCATTGTCGGTAACCGGAGCCACGTTGTAGTCATAACTCTGCGCGAAGCGATAAGGATCATTGCTCGCGATGAGATCGGCAAATGGATTATGAACCTTGGCCTCACTCTGCGAGGGCAGATAAATCGGAACAAGCTTGGGATAGTGCGCGAAATGGGCCTGAACGGCGGCCTCCTCTTGCGCAGTGAATGCTGTTTTCTTGGCCAGCACGACTACCGGAATGCCATCCTCGTTGAGCGGACCCTGCGAGGCGACGATAAAGTTTTGTGCCGGATTGGCTACGCCAAGGGTGTGTAAAGCTTCCATGGCCACGGCCACGACCCGCAGAGCTTCGCGCGGCTGACGAAATTCCCAGCGAGTGATGGCGATCATGCCCTCCGGTTTGAGATGTTCGAAGTACTCCCGGAAGGCTTCCACGGTATAGAGATTATTTTCACTCAGCGCGAAAGCGCCGGCGGCGGTGGAGGCCCAGGTATCGACCAGAGTCATCTGCACCACATCGAAACGCTGCGGCGTGGAACGCAAATAGGAGCGGCCATCGGTGACGTGGAGGTGGACGTCGGGCCGCTGGTAAAGATGTTTGGAATAAGCGGCGTAACGTCCGCGCATGATGGTATTGGCAATGATGGGATTGATTTCAATGCCGGTGACGCTGGGGCTGCCGCTGGCCAGGGCGCTCAATACGTCAATGCCTCCGCCCGGACCGATGATGGCGAAATCTCCATGGGGACGCAGAACATTGGCCAACGCCGGGGCGCGGGACATGAGAATGCCTTCCCAAGGCGTACCCGGCACGCTTTCTGGTTCGACATTCATGATGTAAGTGGAGGCATCGGCATCGATCACAATTGCTTTGTCATGGCCCCAGCGATCCACTTCCACGCGAGACAGGGCATTCCAGCGGGCAAATTCGACCCAGGCGGGATCGCGGAAAATTCCCTTGGCATAGACCACGTCGATGATCCGGTCTGAATAGTTTCCGGCGATGAGCAGCAGGAATGCGGCGAGCAAAGCGGCGGCCAGCCTGCGTTCCCGGCGCGAGGGGGCCCAAACGGCGGACGCAACCGTCAGCGCAACGCTGGAGAAAAGGATGGTATTCGGGCCACCGAACCAGTTCAGAAGGGGCACGAGGGCGAGACAGGCTAGCGCGCCGCCGCCCAGATCCGCACCATACAGCAAGGGAATTCTTCCCGCCTCGCGAGCGAAAACCACGGAAAACAGGAGTCCAGTTAGAAAAAACGGAACTGCCGCAGCGAGATAAAGGACGGTCAGGTGGAGAAAATTTTTTCCCGTCACGGTGAGTGCGACGGGCACATGCAGAACAATCTCCAGCACCAGCAACACCACTGCGGAGTTGACCAGGCACAGACGCGCGGCCAGAGTCCGCGTGGAAAACTGCGTTAACCATTGCTTACGCAGATAGGCGAAAACGCCTCCGGCGCCGAGCCCCAGCAGCGCAATCGAAATGGCAAGAAACGCAAAGTGATAGAAGAGCACTACGGAGAACAAGCGGGTGAGGGCCAGCTCCAGCAATAAGGCCGAGAAACTGGTAAGGCCCAAGCCGGTCAGAAGCGTGCGTTCCGGAATTTCTGAGGCCGAAGAAATCGGCGCAACGGCCTGGATGGTTGCAGACATAAATGAATAGGAATGCGCCAGTCTAGCAGATGATCGAGCAGGAGCCTTTCGCGACTTTAGTTTTCGAGAATGACTTGCGCGATGGCTTGTTCCGCGGTGTGAGAAAGTGAAAGTGCGGCGTGCTTCGCGCCCAGTTTGGCGGCAAAGTCAGCCGCCTTGCCATGGAAGGTGAGTGTGGGACGGCCACCTGGCATGCGGGTGACTTCACAATCGCGCCAGCGCACGCCATGATTCCATCCGGTGCCGATCGCTTTCATGGCGGCTTCCTTGGCGGCAAATCGCGCGGCGTAGCGCTCTGCGCGATTCGCCTTTGAGTCGCAATAGAGAATTTCCGCGGGAGTGAAAACGCGCTTCAGAAAACGGTCGCCGAAGCGTTCGATGGCTTTGCGGATGCGGGGAACTTCAGCGATATCGATGCCAGTGCCAACGATCATAATTTGCCGAGCTTACAGCAGGCGGTCGCCGCGGTAAATCACTTCGCCCTCGACCATGTGGGCTTCCTTCGTAAGGCGATGAGGCTTCAACGGCCCCGTGCCGTCAATGTGCATCACTTCATGTCCGTGCGCCGCCAGCCAGTCGGAAACCAGCATACGGTGGCAGCGGAAGTATACGCGTTCGGCGCACATATAAGCGGTTCGTGAGTTCTCAGCCAGCGCAACCAGTTCAGTCATCGCGCTCGCAAACTCCGCAGTCAGCATGTAGTCGGCGTAATTGCGGAAGCTTGCGTTGCGCAGTGCGATGTGGGGAGAATCGTCGCGAATCTTTTTGCGGTAGCCGCCCAGGGCGGGCATCCACACATAGGGGATATCGGCGGCCAGCAAACTTTTCTCCAGAGATTCACGATTGAATTGCGGCAGGCGCCGTGACATGGGGAAGGCGCGGATATCGACCAGGGTTCGAATCTGGTGCGCCTGAAGCGCCGCGAGCAGGTCTTCGAGCGGGCGCGTGGAGTGTCCAATGGTGTAGAGAGTAGCCAACTGTGGTTCGATGCGGAAGCATCAGGCAACGATGCGGGCAAGAGCGGTGGCGATGGCGATGTCCTGCTCCGGAAAAACCGTGCGCAGATCGAGGAGCACGCGGCCTTCCTCGACCCGGGCGATGATGGGAGGCTGGGAATTGCGCAGATGCGCGGCAAGATCGTCAGCGCTCATGCCTTCGCAAGACAGCGCCAGAACTTGTGTAGGAAGAACCGAAGATGGCGCGGAGCCGCCGCCGAGGATGGATTCTCCGTCCAAGATTTCCGTTCTCAATTTCGGCGAATTGATTCGCGCGGCGAGCTTTGCGGCGCGCTCGCCTATCGCTTCTTTTGTAAGCCGCATCATGCGGAGTGTGGGAATTGAGTCGTGATCGCGCCGCACGTAGGCGAGAAGGGTCGCTTCGAGCGCGGCGTATATCAGCTTATCCACGCGCAACGCGCGGAACAAAGAATTCGCTCGCATGCGCGCAATCAAATCTGAATTGCCGCTGATCAACCCGGCTTGCGGGCCGCCGAGAAGTTTATCGCCGCTATAGGTGACGATATCGACGCCGGTTCGCAGACTATCCAATACGCCCGGCTCGCCTTGAATCCCGACCGAGCGAAGATCAAACAGCGCGCCGCTGCCCAAGTCTTCCATCAAAGGGATGCCGCGTTTACGGGCGAGAGTGACGAGTTGGGCGGTGGACGCCTGCTCGGTAAATCCGGTGATCTCGAAATTCGAACGATGCACTCGCAGCAGAAGGCGAGTGCGGTCAGTGATGGCCTGTTCATAGTCGGAGACGCGCGTGCGATTTGTGGTGCCGACTTCGCGCAGGATTGCGCCGGATTTTGCCATCACATCGGGGATGCGAAAGGATCCACCGATCTCCACCAGTTCGCCGCGTGAGACGATCACTTCCCCCCCGTCAGCAACCGTATTCAGAGCCAGCAGCACGGCGGCCGCATTATTGTTTACGACGATGGTGGCTGTTTCGGTTCGCGTGGAGACAGCCGCCTCGGCTGTCCCGCTTGGGCGAAGCCCGGCGGCATTCGTCGGAGACTCCGTTCCGGGCGCGTCATCACCCAGCAGTTTGTGGAGCAGCCGATCAACATGTACGTCGCGCTTGCCGCGAGCGCCGGCAGCCAAATCAAACTCCAGATTGGAATAAGTGGCGGCGGTTTCGCGGATGTGTTCGATCGCCCGCTCGCTCAACGCAGCGCGGCCCAGGTTGGTGTGCAGAATCACTCCAGTGGCGTTAATGACCGGGCGCAGCGAATAGCTCAGGGACTGGCGCAGCTCCTGTTCAACCGCCTGCGGCAGGCCGGAGAGAGCAAGCTCGAGCGAACTGTCGTTCAGCAGCTCGGTGGTAATTTCCTGGCGCAAGCGAGCGAGCACAACCCGGGCCGCATCCACGACGGAATCGTGTCCATAGTTCGCCGCCAGTTTGGCGATGGCGGGGACACGCACTACATCATCCACCGAAGGAAGCCTGCGAAAGAGTTCGGAGGATGCGGCGGTTTTCACGGAACGATTATCCCACGGCGAGAAACCAGCGCGCATCTTTGGCACGCATCCCCGCGGCGCGCCTAGAGCGTATGCAGATACGCGAGTAAGTCCTGAATATCCTGCGCGCTCATCACCTGGCTGTAGCCGGGCATATCGGGACGGCCGTTGCGAATAATGTCGGTGACGCGATCATCGTTGGCGGGCAATCCCGTCTGCGGAAGGTACTTGTTTCGAAATATTCCTTTCAATCCCGGACCTTTCCTTCCCTTCGTCGAATAAGGGCGATGACAGCGGTCGCAGTGGTTGTCATAAATTTTGCGCCCGGCAGCTTGCTGAGGGTTTAGGCCGAGTTCGGCGTCAGACTTACGGCGCTCGATATCGCAAGCCGAGAGAGCAGCCAGCGTGAGGAGTGTTGCGATTGCCAGTGCGATCCAGCGGAGCGCCAGAACTTCACAATAAAACTTTCCCATCGATTTCATTTTCAAATGATTTTAATCATACATGCTCGTCGAGGTTTATCGCCTCTGGTTTCATTTAGAATCTGCGGCATGAGAGCTGTCTTTCAGTGGAGCTTAAAGACGCGCACGCTGGAATTGGGGAAGCGCACGCTGATCATGGGCATTGTGAACGTGACCCCGGACTCCTTTTCTGACGGCGGACTGTACATCGATTCGGAAAAAGCGATCACACACGCATTGGGTCTGCTGGAGGAAGGCGCCGACATGATTGATATTGGCGGCGAATCCACGCGCCCCGGCGCTGCGATTTCCGACGCGCCTGCAACCACTGAAGTTCGAACCCAGGAATCGAAAGCACATACTTCAAGAGCTCCGAAGATTGCCGTCAGCGCGGAAGAAGAATTACGCCGGGTGTTGCCGGTGATTGCGGGACTCAAAAAACTTCGGCCTGATGCGGTGATCTCGATCGACACTTACAAAGCCAGCGTGGCGCGCGCAGCAATTGCCGCGGGAGCGGAAATTGTCAACGATGTGAGCGGCCTGCGTTGGGATCGCGAAATGGCGAAGACCGTCGCTGAATTGAAATGCGGGGTGGTTCTGATGCATATGCGCGGGCGCCCTGAGGAGTGGCGCACGCTGCCGCCGCCCGTAGACATTGTTTTGCAGGTAAAGCGGGAACTTAGAGAGTGGATGGAAGCGGCGGTGGTGGCGGGAGTGCGGCGGGAGAAGATCGCTCTCGATCCGGGGTTTGGTTTCGGAAAAAACTTTGAGCAGAACTACCCTCTGCTGGCCCGCTTTCAGGACTTGCAATCCCTGGGAATGCCGTTGCTTGTGGGGACTTCGAGGAAATCATTCATTGGCCGCATGTTGGCAAGAAAAGAAAAAGATGCGGCGATCCCTGACCGGCTTTATGGAGATCTCGCGGCGCAGACTGTGCTGATCATGAAGGGAGCGCATATCGTGCGAACCCATGATGTGAAGGCCGCGCTGGAAGCGGCGCGAGCGACGGACGTGATTCTGAACGCTCATTGAACTGGCAGGCATGGAACCGAATGTCCCATCTGCTCAAACTGACCGAGGATCCGCGAGTGACCGTGCGGCGCGCGGGTGCGCCCGACGCGGAAGGCACGTGCGTAGTTTACTGGATGCAGCGGGCGCAGCGCGGCGTTGACAATCCCGCGCTGGACGTGGCCGTTGCCGCGGCCAACGAACTGGGTAAGCCTGTAGTTGTTTTTCTTGCGCCAGTTCCTTTTTATCCGCATGCGAATCTTCGCCACTATCGCTTTCTGGCGCAGGGCATTCCTGACATTGCCGAGGACCTCGGGAAAAGAAACATTGGGTTCGTTCTGCGGCAGTTTCCTGAATTCAGTCTGCTGCGCTTTTGCGACGAAGTGAAAGCCGCCTTGGTGGTGGGAGACGAAAATCCCATGCGCGAGCCGGAGTCCTGGCGGCGCACCGCCGCCAAGAAGTTGCGCGTGCCGCTGTGGACCGTGGATGCCGACGTTGTAGTGCCATCGATGCTTTTGCAGAAGGCGCAGTATGCAGCGCACATTATCCGGCCCCGGCTGCAGGCACAACTGCCGCGGTTTCTGGTCGCGCCTCAGAACCTTTCTGCGCGCGTCTCATGGAAAAAGCCGGCGGGAGTTTCCTCGCTGGCGCCGGATTTCGACATCACGCAGGATTGGCAGCTCGATCGTTCGGCAGCGCCGGTCTCGCAGTGGCGCGGCGGCAGCAAGGAAGCTCTGCGACTGCTGCGTGATTTCGTAAAAGACAAGCTGCCCGGTTACGGCACTGGGCGCACCCAGCCGGAGAGCGATCATACGAGCCGGTTGTCGCCGTATTTGCACTTCGGGCACATCGGTCCCATTACGGTTGCGCTGGCGATCGAAAAGGCTGAAGCGCCGAAGGCCGACAAAGAAGCGTTTCTGAATCAGCTGATCGTCTGGCGCGAACTCTCTATCAATCTGGTTCGCTTCAATCCTGACTACGACAATTTTGAATGCGGCGAGGAGTGGGCGCATCGCACGTTAGCGAAACACGTGAAGGATCGCCGTCCGGTGGTGTACTCGGAAACGCAATTGGAAAATGCAGAGACTCACGACCCGCTGTGGAATGCGGCGCAAATGCAGATGGTCAATACGGGATGGATGCACAATTATGTGCGCATGTACTGGGCGAAGAAAATTCTGGAGTGGACGCCATCTCCAGCGGAAGCTTACCGCGTCGCGGTAAAACTCAACGACAAATACGAGCTCGATGGCCGCGATCCCAACGGCTATGCGGGCATCGCGTGGTCCATTGTGGGCAAGTTCGACCGGCCATGGTTCGAGCGGCCCATCTTTGGGCAGATCCGCTACATGTCAGGCGCCAGCACCGGGAAAAAATTCGACAGCAAAAAATATATCGAACAGAACTTGACGGCGAAACTGTTTTGAGCCGCGATTTGATCCGGTTCTGAGAACGGCGTTAAAAGGTTTTCTCCGAATCCAGCAGAATCGTGACCGGCCCCTCATTGGTCAGTTCTACTTTCATCATTTCCTGAAAACGCCCGGTTTCACAGACGAATCCCGCGGCGCGAATTTCGGCGACGAAGAACTCATAGAGTTGACGCGCTTTTTCTGCCGGCGCAGCGGCGTCGAAGGAAGGGCGATTGCCGCGGCTGACGTTGGCGTAGAGAGTAAACTGCGAAACTGCCAGCACGCTCCCGCTAACATCCAGCAGGCTGCGGTTCATCTTTCCGTTGTCGTCTTCGAAAATACGCAGACCGGCAATTTTTCGCGCCAGGTAGCTGGCATCAGCCTGGGTATCGTCGCGTCCAACTCCGAGCAGGACAAGCATCCCCAGGCCGATCTGGCCCGTGACTTCGCCATTTACGGTAACTTGAGCGCGGCTTACCCGCTGTACGATGGCACGCATGTGGTTTGACCGCTGGTTTGACGGGTATGAGAGGTCACGTTACGATGCTGAATGTATACCACAGCTCCAGATTCATAAAGGTCGGCGCTTCCTTTACAGCCATTCGCCGGGACCGTTACACTACACGTTCGCCTTTTTCGGTTGCAGTGGCATCACTTATCGCGGACAGAAGAACCGCGGCACCAGTCGAACAAGTGCAGAATTGCGACGATTTTTACTTTAGAGACCTAGAGTACTCATGGGATGCAGGTACTTCGGCAATCTAGAGTCCAGACATCGAATTTAAAATCTAATTCAAGTTAAGCGAGGAGAAACATGGCAGCCGTTGACGAGAAAGTAAAGCAGATTATCGTGGAGCAGTTGGGTGTGGATGAGGGCGAGGTCACTTCGAGCGCTTCGTTCGTGGATGACCTGGGCGCGGATTCACTGGATACGGTGGAACTGGTGATGGCGTTCGAAGAAGGTTTCGATATCGAAATTCCCGACGAAGACGCGGAGAAGATCCGCACCGTGCAGGATGCCATCGATTACATCTCCAAGCATTCGAAAGGTGGCAAGTAGTTTGGGACGCAGGGTCGTAGTTACCGGCATCGGCCTGATCTGCGGCGTGGGAAACACTACCGGAGAAGTGTGGCAAGCCCTGCTCGCCGGCAAAAGCGGCGTGGGCCGGATCACACAGTTTGACTCGAGTAATTTCGCCTGCCAGATCGCCGCCGAGGTCAAGAACTTCGATCCGCTCAATTTCGTGGAAAAAAAAGAAGTCAAGAAGATGGGGCGCTTCATTCATCTGGCGCTGGCTGCGGCGGATGAAGCGTTCAAGATGTCGGGACTGAAAATCACCCCGGAAAATGACGAGCGCGTAGGGGTGCACATCGGATCAGGAATCGGTGGTTTCGACATCATCGAGCGCGAACACACCGCCCTTCTCCAGGGCGGCCCGCGCAAGATTTCTCCTTTTTTTATTCCCGCGGCTATCGTCAATCTTGCGGCCGGTCACGTGTCGATGCGGTTCGGGGCAAAGGGTCCGAATGAAGCCACGGCGACGGCTTGCACCACCAGCGCACACTCGGTGGGCGATTCGTTCCGCATCATCCAGCACAATGATGCCGATGTGATGATTGCCGGCGGTTCCGAGGCTGCGATTACACCGATGGGCGTGGGTGGATTTGCCGCCATGCGCGCGCTTTCCACACGCAACGATGATCCGGAAAAGGCCAGCCGGCCATGGGATCGGGATCGCGATGGCTTTGTGATGGGAGAGGGCGCGGGCATTCTGGTGCTTGAAGAACTGGAACATGCGAAGAGTCGCGGCGCTACGATTCTCGCCGAAGTGGCCGGCTACGGCATGTCGGGCGACGCTTACCATATGACGCAACCGGCTCCCGAGCATGAAGGCGGATTCCGCGTCATGCGAAACGCAGTGCGCGACGCCGGCATCAGCGCTGACAAGGTCGACTACGTGAACGCCCACGGAACTTCCACGCCGATTGGCGACACGCTGGAGGCGCACGCGATCCGCAATTTCTTCGGCGAGCGTAAGATTCCCGTAAGCTCGACGAAGTCGATGACCGGACATCTGCTCGGCGGCGCCGGCGGCCTCGAAGCGGGGATCACTGTGCTAGCGCTGCGCGACCAGATTCTGCCTCCTACCATTAACCTCTTCAATCAGGATCCGGAAACCGACGCCATGGATTTCGTCCCCAACCACGCACGCAAAGCCAAGCTTGAATACGCAATGTCAAATTCTTTCGGCTTCGGCGGGACGAATGGGGCACTGCTGTTTCGGCGCTGGTCAGAGTAGTAGTCTTCAACCATTCGCAGGGGCTGAACCAGAATTTACTTTACAATTGGCGGCGTGAAGACTGTTGTCGGAGAGAACTCCTCCCCATCCACTCAACCAGCCCGCCGCCGCACACAGATCGCTCTTGGTGTTGTCGCACTCCTCGCTGTTCTTCTCCTTCAGCTTGCTCTCTCCGCCAATCGAAATTCCATCACCTGGGATGAGGACGACCACATTTACGCGGGCTACATGTCATGGAAAGATGGGGACTTCGGCCTAAATCCGGAACATCCTCCGCTAGTTAAGTTGGTTGCGGCGAGCAAGAGTGTGAAAAATGTAACGGCCATGCGAGCGCGAAGCAGTTGCGCTGCTCGTATTCCTGGCTGCTCAGGAAATGTTCGGGACGGTCGCCGGGTTCATCGCGCTGGGCTATCGATCGGCCACTCGCAGAAAGCGCAATGGCTGCTCGATGCCAACCGTCTACCGGAAGCTCTCGGCGAAGCGCAGCAAGCTGTTGCCCTCGCTCCGGAGGCGGTGAAACCGAACGCCGTTCTCGGCGACATCCTCACAGCCATGCAACATCCCGGTGAAGCCCGCGTCTATTACCAAAAAGCCCTGACCCTGGCGCAAACCGTAGAACCCGCCTTCCAGATTGGAGCAGTCGAGGATCTGAAAAAGAAACTCGCCCTGAACTCGAAGGACGCTAAAACCGAACAACTCCCATAATTCATCGCGAATCATGGTTGACCTTAGGGAGCACGGCAGTTGGGGCCTCAGCAGCTTTACAACTCACCAGTTCAACTCAGGAAGTTATGGTTGCGGCTTTTCGATGTGTACTCTTGCGGAGAGTTTTCCGCTGCACTGCGCGCCGTTGACACCCAGGTAAAGACGGCTTGCGTTATCGATGGCAGGCAGCTCCGCATCGGGGGTTGCCAGCACCGGCTTGTCCTCTGCATGCAGCTTCATGAGCAGCATACCCACTGGGGCCGAGGGCAGCGGCAAAAGCGGCTTTTCAGGCGAGAGGACGGTACAGGCCAACACCCCGCCGTAGACATGCACCAGATCTCCTTTCGCAATACTAAGCCCTGTGTCGAGCCATACGTGCTTAGCATCAATGTTGAACGTGTAGTCTTTCGCCTCCAGATTTGTTTTCGGAGGCGTGGTCGATTGCTGGGCAGCCACAGATGAAACAACCAGGAAGGTAAATAGTGCGATCGAGCGAAAATCAGTCCAATGTGTCATAGACAAATCCAGTCGAGATCCGGCAAATCGGCTCGCCAGCGGTGAGGAAACTCTCACTCTTCACCGGCTAACTCCCGCACTTTGAGATGCGCTGCGGGTCAGGGTCGTCGCCGGAAAATTCAGCGGTTTATTCTTTGTGCTGGAAGTCCGCATGGCCTTGCGGCCTTTAGCAGTTTTTCCCACCCACCAGTCCACTTCTGGTAATGGCACTTTTGTACTTCGTCCTAGCCCCTTAGGGTCTTTCCATCGGGTCCGAGGTGGGCCAAAATAAAACTTTCGTACTGGAAGTCGGTCCTCATCCATGGAAAAAGCCTTTGGAACCGCCTTTGCACCTGCTCCCATCAAAAAGGCGTCGGCTCGCGCTGCCCTCGTCGATCTCAAAGAGTCGTCCAGGTTCTTGCTGAGCGAATGTTTTCGACAGTTCGGGATTGAGTCAGTTCTGGTGTCATCGAGCGCAGCCGAGCGCTTGCGCCAGGAAAAGTTTGAAGCTTGCGTGTTGAATCTTGGCTCCGGAGCGGACAAGGTTATGGAAGCGGCGCGCACTTCGCCCTCCAACAGCCGCATCGTTCTTTACGGACTAGGCGGTAACGCTCAGGAGGCAATGCGCTATTCGAAGTACGGTATTAATGCGATGTTTCAGGAACCCCTGGAACGGCCGGCGGCGCTCAAACTGGTGCGCGCCACGCACATGCTGGTGCTGCATGAATTCCGCCGCTACGCGCGGGTTCCGATCATGACCGAGGTTACGGTGGTCAGTCCGGATGGACACCGCCTCAGTGCCTCGAGCATCGATGTCAGTTCCGGCGGCATGTCGTTAAAGAGCTCAGAGGATATGCCTTCCGGAACCAGTATCGAAGTATCTTTTTCGCTGCTCACTCTGCCACGTGTCTGCGTCCGGGGAGTTGTGAGCTGGCGTAAAACGAAGACATTCGGAGTACGCTTCGATGCCACCGACGACCGTCGCCACAAAGTAAAAGAATGGATTGACGCCTACCTGGAAAGTTAGCGCGTCTGCACGACGCCGCCGCAGTCCATGTGGGCACAGCCGCCCTCGGCTGTCCTGCCAGGCAAAGCGAGGCGTCCCCTCCGCGACCCCATTACAATATCCTGGTGACCGAAGTGAGCAACCGCGAAGCGCCTGCCTCGTCTGAAACTGTGCGCGCTCCGCACCGGTTCACGTTGCGGCAGAGAATCATTCTGCGCATCATTATTTTTCTCGGATACTGGTTCATCCGCCTCATCGGCCCGACACTGCGGGTGTGCGTGTCTCAAGAAGACGGCGCGCAGAAAACTGTAGACGAGCGGCCGCTGATCGCTTCGTTTTGGCACGCGTGCATCATTCCCGCGACCTACATGTGCCGCGATCTCGGAGTGCGGGTGATGAGCAGCAACAGTTATGACGGCGAATACATGGGACGAATCATCCGCAAATTCGGATTCGTCGCCGTGAAAGGATCCAGCAGCCGCAATGCGGTGCGCGCTCTGCTCGGTCTGCGCCGAGCGTTGCAGGAAGGTTGGACTGTGGCTTTCTCGCTCGATGGCCCGCGCGGTCCACGCCATAAAGTGAAGCCCGGGCCGGTAGCGCTGGCACGATCGTCCGGAGTTCCATTGACCATGTTTCACATCGCCGTAGAGCGGGCGTGGGTGCTGGATACGTGGGACCGCCTGGTTATTCCGAAACCGTTTTCACGTGTGCTGATGCGGTTTGGCAAGCTCATTCCGGTACCAGCCGAGGCGAGTGACGAAGATCTGGAACGCTATCAACAACAGTTGCAGGATTCGCTCGACCGCGTCTGCGAATTTGCAGAAGAACATGTTAAGAAGCTCGGGACGGACGAATCTGCTTGCGGTCTTGAGGCTTTATGGCGAAGACGAAGGGGTTTGTTGTGGTAATGGCGATATCTGCTGTTTGGGAGTGCATTCTCCTCTGGCTCTTAGTGCACCCAGGCAGCGTTGCTAGACTTGGGAACAATAAGCTTTTCCCTTTTCTGCTGATGCCATTTGCTCTGGCACCGGTTTATCCCTTGTACCGGCTTGCCAAGAGGTGGCCCCGTCTCAAGTGGGGCATACTCTCGCTTGAGCTGTCCGTTTTTCTGAGTGTGGCATTTGCTTTTCTGTACTACGTGTTCCGAATGGATAATTCATGGGTTCAAGGCATGTTTGATCTAATTCAAGTCCTGTTTATCGTAAGTAGTTTACTTCTTGTTTGGCAAGCGGCGACGATGGCACGGCTGACTGCCAGTGATTGCAAAATCCCCATAGCGCTCAAGTATGCCAGAGCGCCGGTCGCTGAAGGATTGTTGGCATTCGTAGGCTGGCTCTGCCACCAAATCCGAGGGCGCCGGTTGACTTCCAGCGCCGCCCCCGGTAAATTTCTCGAACCACATTTTCGTTCTTTGAAATGTCCTTCGGTTTGCGCGTCTTCGCCTTGTGGCGAAGACAGGGAAGCGGGTGCAATTCCCGCGCTGCCGCGCAACTGTAAGCGAGGAAATCGCAGCCGGTCACTGGAAGAAATTCCGGGAAGGCCGTCTGCAGGCGTTCGGATGTTTGAATTTCGAAATTCAGCCATCCTTACTCGCAAAGCCAGGAGACCGGCGTAAACCGTCCACCTTAACCCCTTTCGCGTGAAAAGGAGGATGGTTATGCGCGCACTTTGCGCTTCGTTTTTTGTTTTCGTTCTTCTCGCGGCAGCATCCGCTGCCGATCTCAAAGTTAAAGTCATCGATCCGCAATCAGCCGCCGTTGCCGGCGCTCAAGTTTCCCTCACCGCCTTCGAAATCTCGGTGAGCCCCGGCGCCGCCGAGGGAACTTACGAGGGCATGACATACATGTCGCCCGTCAGAACTGCCACCACTTCCTCCGAGGGAGTCGCCTCTTTCACCGGAATATCTCCGGCTTCTGAGCTGAAACTCGAAGTCCTTGCTCCCGGCTTCGCTTCGCAAACAGAAGTCGTCCCCGCGAACTCCGGCTCCATCACCATCCAACTCCACCTCGCCACAGCATCCGAAACCATAGTCGTCTCCGCGACTCGCACGCCGGTCGCCGCCGAAGAATCCGGTGCCAGCGTCTCCACTCTGGAAAATGCCCAACTCGAAACCATGCAGCCGGTGGCCGCTAACGATGCGGTTCGATTTCTTCCTGGCGCGGTGGTGAATACCGCTGGACAGCGAGGAGGACTGTCGTCGCTGTTTGTGCGCGGAGGCGAATCCAATTACAACAAAGTGATTGTCGATGGCGTCACCATCAACGAACCAGGAGGCACATTTGACTTCGGAACGCTGCCGCTCACCGAAGCCAATCGAATAGAATTTCTGCGCGGCACGCAGAGCACGTTGTATGGCTCCGATGCCATGACCAGCGTGGTGCAGGTGTTCACCCGCACCGGGAGCACGCACACGCCCGAACTCCTATTCGGCGCTGCCGGCGGAAATTTTTCGACGGCCAACGGGAACGCCGCAATCTCCGGCGCACGCGGGCGCTTCGATTACAACTTTTTTGGCGACCAGTTCAATACCAACGGCTCCGGAATCAACAACGCATATTCAGACTCGTTGCAAGGCGCAAACGTGGGCGTTGCCATCAACGAAAAAACTTCTTTGCGCCTGCATATGCGGCATTCGAACAGCCACACGGGTGTTCCCGGCGAATGGAGCTTCAACGGCTACGATCCGCCGGTCGATGTGAACGGCGTGATGCAGCCGCTCCCGCCCGATCCCAACGAATGGTCGCAGCTCAACAGCTTGCTGGGCAGCGTGGAACTTACTGTGGCGGAGCCTTCGGGCTGGCAGCATCATTTCACCGGATTTGATTATCTTTATCGCTATAACGATGTGAACCTGTACGGCGATCCAGATCGCGTGAGTCCGCTCTATGGACAGTTCGACGTTCCCGATCACGAATACGACAACATCAACCGCGCGGGGTTTGAATATCAAGGAAACTATTCCGAGCGAAGCTGGGCGCAGAGCACGTTTGGATATCGCGTCGAGAACGAAAACGGATTTGTAGGCAGCGTTGGCGCGCAAACTCCCGGACAACGGCTCAATCAGGATGCTTACCTGCAACAGCAAATCACTTGGGGCAGGCTCTCCGTGGTCGCAGGTGGTCGGTTCGTTCACAGCAGCGTCTTCGGGAATACTGGTGTGCCGCGGGTAGCTTTAACTCTGCTGGCGCGGCGCGGGGGTGAGATTTTTTCCGGAACACGTCTGCGATTCTCATATGCGACCGGCTACAAAGAGCCCCGGCTGGAGGAAACTTTTGCCGGACCGCCGTATTCCATTCCGAACCCTGGCCTCAAGCCAGAGCGGGTTCGCGCGTTCGAAGCGGGCATTCAGCAGAATTTCTGCAGCGGAAAATACGTTCTGAATGCGACGTATTTCAACAACCTGTTTCACGATCAGATCAACTACGTGACTGTCGATCCCACAACGTTTGTCGGCGAATACTTCAATGTGAATCAGGCCTTCGCGCAAGGAGCTGAAGTGGAGTTGCAGGCAAAGATCCGAAGCCGGTTGTTGCTGAACACGGCCTACACTTACACATCGACGGAGATTCTCAGCAATCCAGCGCCCATCGATTCGCAATACCTTCCTGGAGAGCCCCTGCTGCGACGGCCGAAACATTCTGCGACAAGTTTGTTGTCCTATCTGGGAAGTAAGTGGGGCGCGAATCTGAGTGGAAGTTTTGTGGGACGCCGGCCGGACGATGATTTTCTTGGATTCAACATTGACCATGCCGCCGGCTATGTTCGCGCCGACCTCGGCGGCTGGTATGCCTTCAACTCACACGTGACCGCTTACGCGAATGTCGAGAATGCTACTGGACCGTCGCTACAATGAGGTGGTCGGGTATCCGGCTTTGCCCATAAATTTCCGCGCCGGATTTCGCTTCCGCGTCGGAGGAGAATAGTCGGCGAGGGACAAAATGAAAGCGGCACGAGTTTGAATTCGTGCCGCTAATTTCTTTTTCTTTGCGAAGACTGCGGAGCTAGCTGACTTTTTCTGGAGGCCTCGTCATCGCCATGGGCATGGACGCGGCCATTTTGCCACCGAAATATTTCGTCCGCGCCAGCAATAATTTTTCGATATCCACCCCGCTCAGCGGCTGCTGGCGGCCCAGGAGATGGGTAACCAGGGCGATCTGCGCGAAGTGTTCCACGGTTTCCATTTTCATATAGGCGTGCTCAATCGTATCGCCGTAGGCCACGACGCCATGGTTCGACATCAGGATGGCATCGTAGTGAGGCACGTAGGGTTCGAGCGTCTTGGCTAGTTCCGAAGTTCCGGGCGTGCCGTAGCGAGCGAGTGGAATGCATCCCAGGCCCATCACCACTTCGCAGACCAGCGGTTCCGTCAGAGGCATGCCGGCGGCGGCAAATCCCGTTGCAGTGGGCGGATGAGCGTGCACAATCGCCTGAATGTCAGGCCGGGTGCGGTAAATCAGGAGATGCATCCCGATTTCGCTGGTCACGTTGCGCCGCCCCGACACTCGTTTGCCCTCGAGGTCTACGATGACCATGTCCGCGGCGCGCATCGCGCCTTTGCTGACGCAGGTGGGCGTCACCAGGATCCGCTCATGATCCAACCGCACCGAAAGATTTCCGTCCATCGCCGCCACGAAGCCACGCTCATGCAGCATGCGTCCGTAGCGAACAATCTCTTCCCTGTGTTTGCGTTCAGCGGACATGGAAAACTCTCTTGGGGGAGTGACGAAAGCGGCTAAAGCTCCAGCCCCCGCATAGTATCGCACCTTGCTCGCGGCAGACAAACAAATTTACCAAAGATCATAGAATATGTTGGCCCTGAGCTGAAAGTAGGTTGGCCGCATTGCTCTTATAATCGACGCCGTGCTGGTTTCTGACTTCGACTTTCAACTTCCCGACGAGCTGATTGCTCAGGAACCGCTCGCCGCCCGCGACGCTTCCCGCATGTTATGTGTGGACCGCGGCTCCGGACAGTGGTCTGACAGCCAGTTTCGCGACTTTCCCGAACGATTGCGATCCGGCGATTTATTGGTGTTTAACAATACTCGTGTTTTTCCTGCCCGGCTTTATGGCCGCCGCGAAGGCGCGCGAGCCCAGCCGGTCAGCCCGCATAATCCGGCGGCCAGGGATTTCCTCCACGGGCGTATCGAAGTTCTTTTGACGCGCCAGCTCTCCAGCGAGCCGAACGATTGGGAGTGCCTGGTGCGTCCTGGGCGCAAGATTGGGCTAGGGGAGCGACTCTTCTTCGGCCAGCATGATTCCGGCGAGCATGATTCCAACGAGCATGCTGAGTTGCAAGCCGAGGTAATTGCCCGTGGTGAGTTCGGCGAGCGCCGCATCCGCTTTCAGCCGGTCGAGAATTTCTTCTCGATTCTTGATCGCATCGGCCACGTTCCACTGCCGCCCTACATTGCTCGCGAGGACTCTTCGCAAGATCGCGAGCGCTATCAAACTGTTTATGCCGCGCCCCCAGGTTCTGTCGCCGCTCCGACTGCCGGACTTCATTTCACTGCGGAGGTCCTCGATCGCATCCGCCGCCGCGGAATTGAGACCGTTGAAGTCACGCTGCATGTGGGGTTGGGAACGTTCCAGCCGGTTCGCGTGGAGCGGGTGGAAGATCACAAAATCCACTCTGAGCCTTATTCCATTTCTTCGAATGCGGCCTGCGCGATCACTCGGGCCCTGACGGAGAGGCGCCGCATCATTGCCATTGGCACTACTACGGTTCGAACTCTCGAATACGCGGTGCGCGCAGGCGCAGGCTCGATCCTTCCAGGGTCCGGCATTGCGGATATATTTATCTACCCCGGATTCGAATTCAAGGTGGTCCGTGCAATGCTGACGAATTTCCATTTGCCGCAATCGTCATTGCTGATGTTAGTCAGCGCGTTTGCCGGGAAAGAACTTATTCTTCGCGCCTACGAACATGCCGTCGGGGAAAAGTATCGTTTTTATTCCTATGGAGATTGCATGTTCATCGAGTAAACGAGCGACGGATACATCCGTTATACTTTTTCCGAGCCATGGCTACCGCGACGAAACAAATTCCAATTCACGATTTCGTAACCGCTCTGCGTAAATTTCCCGAAGCAGCATTTGGGCCCACGGAGCAAATCCGCAAATTTCTGGAAGAGAATCCGCTCAACCCGGAGTCGCTGACGCCCTATCTCACGTGGGATCGCCAGCATTACACCCGCAATCTGATCGATAAGAACCCGCTTTATGAGCTGATCGCGGTTTGCTGGGAGATTGGACAGGCCAGTTCCATTCACAATCATCGCGACCAGAACTGCTGGATGGCGGTCCCTATCGGCCGTTTGCTGGTGGAGAACTATCATGTGATTCACCAGGACATTTCTGCGGGCAAGTCTGCCATCAAGTCCACCGAAATTGTTGAAATGAATGCGCAGCATCCGTGCGCCGTTGACCCGCACGAACCAGTGCACCGGGTTTTTAATCCGCGCGAATTTAATCAGCGCGCCGTCAGCCTGCACGTGTATTCGCGTCCCTTTGATACTTGCGTGGTGTACTCCGCGGAGCAGGGAACGTGTGGCAAGATTCAGTTGCACTACACCACAGAATATGGAAAGACGGTTCGAGGATGATGCGAAATAGTCGCGGCCGATTTGAGTTTCTGCTGGTTGTAGTGGCGACCGCTTTCTTCATCACCGCTTGCCAGAGTAAGAAGCCGCCTGTCGACGAGGTTGTTGCGCCGCGCATGGATCGCGTGGCCGCTACGCCCTCGGGTTCACAAACGATTTTGCACAAAACGTTTTCTCTTACCACCTCGGCGAGTTTTCCCTTCGAGATTCCTGCCCACGCCGTCACGCCGCACCTTCACGGAAATTACAAATCTTTCGTAAAGCAGATCTCTGCCGACGCCAGCGACGATAGCGCGAATGTCGACTTCCTCATTTTGAAGGAAGATCAGTACGCCGATTTTGTGCACGGGCACGCCGGGGAAGCGCTTTTCTCCGCGGATGCGTCGCATGATCAGGACGTGGACTTCAGTCTTCCCGCGTCCCAGGATCTGCCGCAAAAGTACTATCTGGTTTTCCGCAATAGCCCCGGCGGATCAACCAGGAAAATCGTGCAGGCCGACTTCACGGTCGACTTTTAGCGAGTATTGATGCTGCTAAACTAAGAGCTTGCCCGTTCGAAAACAATCTTCGGAAGGCCCTGCGGCATCTTCCGCGCTCAAGCCGAGCCAGCAAAAAGAGCGTGTGTTCCTGATCGACACGATGTCGTTCATCTTCCGCGCCTATCACGCCATGGCTCGGCAGCGCTCCATGTCCACGAAGACCGGACTGCCGACGGCTGCGGTGTATGTGTTCGTGAACATGTTGCGCAAGCTGCGCGAAGATTTTTCTCCGGCCTACCTTGCTGCTGTATTTGACGTTGCGGCCAAAACTTTTCGCGACACGCAGGCGGAGGCGATTACCAGCGTTCGCAAATTCGATATCAAGACGCAGACGTTTACTGAGATTGAATACAAAGGTTACAAGGCCAACCGCGCCGCAATGCCAGAAGATCTCGCGCAGCAGATTCCTTACATTCGCCGCGCGCTTGAAGCCTACCGCATTCCGATCCTCGAACTGGCGGGCTTCGAAGCGGACGATGTAATCGGCACGCTGGCCCGCAAAGCCGCCGCCGAGTCATATTGTGTCTATGTCGTCTCCAGCGACAAAGACATGATGCAACTCGTCAATGACGATGTTCAGATTCTCAATCCCCCGAAAGATAATCTGATCTGCGACGCGGCCAAGGTAGAAGAAATTCTGGGAGTGCCTCCGGAGCGGGTGATCGACGTGATGGCGCTGCGCGGCGACACCATCGACAATATTCCCGGCGCTCCCGGCATCGGCGATAAAGGATCGGTTGAAATTATCAAGCGGTTTGGCAGCGTGGAGGCGGCGCTTGACCGCGCCGCCGAAGTGGAAAAGAAAACTTATCGCGAGTCGTTGCTGAATAATCGCGACATCATTCTGTTCAGCAAGAGCATGGCTACCATCGATACCAATGTTCCCGTGGAATTCAATGTCGAGGCCATGCGCGCAGGCGAGCCTGATCTCGTTTCACTGCGCCAGCTCTTTACCGAGCTGGAATTTACTTCGCTGTTGAAGGAATTGCTTCCGGAAGTTCAGATCGCGGAGACGCACTACGCAGAAGCCCAATCTGCCGCGGACGTGGATGCTGTTGTCGCTTCTATCGCGCCGGAAGCTTCGCTAGCCGTCGCGGTGGAATTGGATCAGGCAGAATCGCTGCCAGTCGCCGATGAAGAAGTGGTTGACGAGGAACCGCAAGATGCGATGCTGCCTTTGACGGGTGGCTCCGCAGAGGCGTCGGTGTCGGCGCCCGAAGCTGCTTCACGCCGCATCGCCATCTCAGGGGCCGCTGGTGCAGCTGCCATCGTTAAACTGGATTCGGGCGGCGCGGCCGTAAAACTTCGGGCCATCCTGGCTGACGCAAGTACGCCCAAAACAATTCACGACTATAAGGCGGCCATTCACGCGCTCGATTCGCAGGGCATTCGCGTGAACGGCGTGCAGCACGATTCGATGCTTTATTCCTATCTGCTTGATCCGACATATTCCTCACATCGATTAGCAGATGTTGCTCTGCGCCGCTTCAATCTCAAGCTCAGCGGCGATCTCGCGGAAGCCGCTGATATTACCGGCAGGCTTGCTTCTTCTTTTCGCGAAGAAATAAAGCAGGCGGGACTTACCACGCTCTACGAAGAAATTGATCTCCCGCTGGTTCCGGTTCTGGCCCGCATGGAGCAGGCGGGAGTGAAAATCGACACGGCTGCGCTGGCGCAAATGTCGACCGAGCTTGAGCGCGAGATCGGAATCAAAGCAAAAGAAATTCAACAGATCGCCGGGACCGAATTTAATATCGGCTCTCCGCGCCAGCTCGGCGATGTTCTATTCAACAAGCTGAATCTGCCGAAGCCGGTGAAGTATGGCAAGGGCCGCACCATCTCGACTGCGGTGGATGTTCTGGAAACTCTCGCCGAGGATTATCCCATCGCGCGCATGGTGCTTGATTACCGCCAGCTTACAAAGCTGAAGTCAACGTATGTCGACACGCTGCCGGCGCTCATCAATCGCTCCACGGGACGGCTGCACACCACATTCGGGCAAACGGGAACCGCCACGGGACGGCTATCATCGGCGAATCCGAACCTGCAAAATATTCCCATCCGTACCGAACTGGGACGCGGCATTCGCGCGGCTTTTATCGCCGAGCCTGGACATGTTCTGCTCACCGCCGATTACTCACAGATTGAGCTTCGCTTGCTCGCACATTTTTCGCACGATCCGCTGCTGGTTGAAGCATACCGTCGTGGCGATGATATTCATACTCTGACTGCTTCTCAGGTGTTTGGAGTTCCGCCGCTGATGGTCACTCCTGATCACAGGCGCCAGGCCAAAGTTGTGAATTTCGGAATTGTCTATGGCCTCTCGCCTTTCGGGCTATCGCAAAATCTCGGCATCGAACCCTCCGAGGCGAAGCAATTTATCGCGGCTTATTTCGAGAAGTATAGCGGTGTCAGGAAATTCATCGACAAAACTCTTGAAGAGGCTCGCCGCGATCTGAAAGTAAAAACTCTATTCGGGCGCGTGCGGCCCATTCCTGACATCAACAGCAAGAACTCGAACCAGCGTGGTTTCGCCGAACGCACTGCCGTCAATACTCCGCTACAAGGAACAGCAGCCGATTTGATCAAAGTGGCGATGATCCGGATCGACGCGGCTGTTCGCGAGCGCGAACTAAAATCGCGGATGACTCTGCAAGTCCACGACGAACTGGTTTTCGAAGTCCCGGAGAAAGAAGTGGAGACCATGCAATCCTTGGTGCGCGAGCAGATGGAGAAAGTCCACGCGCTGGCCGTACCGCTGCTCGTGGAAATGGGTGTGGGGCCAAATTGGAGAGATTTGGATTAGGCTGAGTCTGACATCTTGTCCGACCGCTTACACCCCCAGCCTCTTCTGAATCTCTCCCGCAATTCCCGCCGTTAGCGCGCGCATCTTCTCTTCCGACTCCGCTTCCACCATCACGCGGGCCAACGCCTCCGTTCCTGAATACCGCACCACCACGCGTCCGTTTCCATTCAGTTCGCGCTCGGCGGCTTCGATGGAGCGTTGCACCTCAGGCACCTGGGCGAACGGAATCTTCTCCCGCACGCGGACATTCTGGATCTTCTGCGGAAACACTTTCAGGTCGCTCACCAGATCTGCCAGAGCCCGGCCACTGCGCACGATCACATCCATCACGCGCAGCGCGGTCAGCAGACCGTCACCGGTAGTCGCGTCGCCATCGCGGAAAATAATATGACCGGACTGTTCTCCGCCCAGGGTTGCGCCGGTCTTCAGCATTTCTTCGAGAACATATTTGTCTCCCACGTTCGCCCGCAACATGCGAATGCCGGCTTTCTTCAGTGCGATCTCCACCCCCATGTTCGACATCGTGGTGGCGACCACAATGTTCCCCGACAACTTTCCGTGAGCTTTGAAATCCCGCGCCGTGAGCAGCAGTATGCCGTCGCCATTTACGACACGGCCCTGGGCGTCGCAAAAAAGAGCGCGGTCGGCATCGCCGTCGAAGGTTACCCCGAGATCGAACTTGCTGCCCGATTCGGCGACGGTTTTGCCCAGCGTCTCCGGATGCAGCGCCCCGCAGCCTTCATTGATGTTTCTTCCATCTGGCGTCACGTGAGTGAAAGTTGTCTGGACGCGCAAGCTGCGAAATAATTCCGGGGCCTCTGCGGTGGCCGCGCCATTGGCGCAGTCCACCAGCACACGCAAGCCGCTGAGATCTGACGACACACTGCCTGCAAGCGATTCAATGTACGCCTTCCGCAACGCCGTTTCGCCGGGCAGAGATGGTCCGGCAATTCGCAGGGCGGTATCATCTGCCACGTCCGGCTTTCCCAGCAGAACGAAAATTTCTTTTTCAATCGCTAGTTCGCGCGCATCCGTCAGCTTGAACCCGTCTCCGGAAAAAACTTTGATGCCGTTGTCGGTCCACGGATTGTGCGAGGCCGAAATTACCACTCCCGCCGCAAAGCCGCGCGACCGCGCCAGATACGCCACTCCGGGCGTTGTAATCACGCCCGCACTGTGTACGACTACGCCAACTGCCGCCATTCCCGCAGATACGCGGTCGGCAATCCAGCCGCTCGACTCACGTGTGTCCTGTCCAATCAGCGCCTGCGCCTTCCCGGCGGTGCGAATCAGATCATGTCCAAGAGCGCGCCCGATCAAGTACGTGCTTTCCATCGTGAGCGGAAACTCGCCCGCTACGCCGCGTATGCCGTCCGTGCCAAATAATTGTCTTGTCTGAGAGCTCATAAATTGTGCGGGTGCAAAAAAGTCGAATCGCGAATTCGAAATCGATCGAGGATGATGCCTTGCAATTCCTAAACTAGCAGCTCAATGCCCGCCTCCGGCGGACTTGGTCTTCCCCATGATCACCGTCACTCGCACCGGGGCCGGCTGGACCACCTGCACCAGCGGATCCGCAACGTACACGTTCGTTACGAACGTCGCCTCGGTGCGAGTTCCAGAAGCATCCACGGGATCGGTGGTGGCCGCATCCATCATCGCAACGTGCTGCCTGGGCCCAGTGATGGTGACCCGCTCCGGATCTACCAGCACCTTGGCAATCTCTTCTCCTTCGACGAAATTTCCGGTCACCCGTGCATGAATCTCGACCTCGCGCGTGAGGCGAGTATCAAAACTGAGATGCACCTGGCCTGGCACGACTTGCACCACATGCAAGTCGCGCTGGTGGCGAATCTGCTGAGCGGTTAAGTCGAAGGTGCGCTCGCCGGGCTTCGCGTCTCCTAATTCCAGTTCCGCATGGATGTCGGTAGAGCGCAACTCACGGATCATGCGTTCGGGGCCGCGCACCCGGATTTGCGCCTCGGGAATGATAACCGAGCTGATTTCCAGATGCGGCGGCACGTGGCGAAACTCAATCGGCACGCGCACGGCGACTTCTGCCGGCTCCTGATCGGGGGCAACCGCCAGCCACAATCCCGTCGCGATCAGCAGAGATAAAACTTTCAGCCAAAAATTATGCAGCACCCAGCGTTTGAAAAAGTTGTTCACAGCGGGCGCTCCATCTCCGAATCGGAATCGCCATCGGCGCCGATTTGAGCGCCCGCCCGCAACGCTGCGTCCGATTCCTCGTTCTGCACCACCACTGTAGGCAGCGCCACGGGCGCCATGTAGCGGCGTAATTCATTGCTCAGTCGCTCGCGCAATTGTTCCGCGGTGAGATCTCGATCGATCTTTCCTCCCACAGCCATGCTGATGGCGCCGGTTTCTTCGGAGACAATCACGGCAATCGCATCCGTCTCTTCGGTGATTCCAATGCCTGCCCGATGGCGCGTTCCCATCTGAGTGGAGAGCACTGGATTCATCGATAGCGGCAAAAAGCAGGCGGCTGCGGCCAGGCGGTCCTTTTGGATGATCACCGCCCCATCGTGCAGCGGAGCGCTGGGGCGGAAAATCGTCGCCAGCAGATCGTAGGAAAGCTTCGCATCCATGGCGACGCCGCTTTCGATATAGGTGCGCAATCCAATCTCGCGCTCAATCACGATCAGCGCGCCGGTCTGATGCTGCGAAAATAAATTCGCCGCCAGCACGATATCGTCGTACGAATCTCCTTCGACCGCGTTGGTACGCAGGAAGCTCACTCGCCTGCCCACGTCGGACAACACGTGCCTTATCTCCGACTGAAAAACTACAATCAAGGCAAACACGATGTAGGGCAGCAAGTGGCTGACCAGCCAGTTCAATGTGACCAGCTCGCCGATGCGGGCCAGGTAGAACGCCACTGCCACTGCGGCTAATCCCGCCAGCATGGGCGCGGCGCGAGTTCCCCGGATCATCACCAGCACTTCGTAGATGATCAGCGCCACCAGCAGAATGTCGAGCACTGCAAACGACACTCTCGACCATGGCACCATCAGTTGCGTCACCGAATCTCCTGATCGCCGAGTTTCTAAAACTTCGGAACCCTACATTCTAATGCAGTCGCGAACTGGCTCTACGATTTCGAAGGTGCTGGTTGCCTTAGAGTTTTATTGCTTTCCCGAGTTGCTACGATTCGCATTGCTGGCTGTCACCGCAGCCTGAATCTCGCCCCGCGCCAGGCGGGCGCGTACGACGTCGCCGGGGTTCAGCTGGGCCGCGTCCTTCACCAGATTTCCGGCAGCGTCAAAGATCAAGGCATACCCTCGCTGCAGAACAGCCAAAGGAGAAAGCGTCTCCAGCGCCCTGCCCATGCGCTCGAGGCGAACCTTATTCTGCAGGAGTTGATTTCGCATAGCGGAGGCCATGGCGGAAGTCTGGGCATCAAGCTCGGCTCGAATTCCCGCCAGCACGCGCCGCAAATCGTAATGGCGCACGGTCGCCGATACCATTTCCCAGCGCCGGCGCAGTTGCTCGAGCGTTTGGCGCTCGCCACGTTCCAGGCGGTAAGTAAGGTCGTCCAGTTTTTGTTGGCGCTGCCGGATCAAATCCATCATGCGGGCAAATGCGCCATGCTGCGCCCTCTCGACGAGAGCATGGCGAGCTTCCAGCAGACGGCGCTCCATGGCTCGCACCAGCCGCTCGCGTACCGCTTCAGCCTGATTCTCGATATCGACGCGGGAACGAATCACCAGTTCGGCTGCGGCCGAAGGGGTGGGAGCGCGCAGGTCAGCTACAAAATCGATAATGGTGAAATCGGTCTCGTGGCCCACGGCCGAAATTACTGCAATCTCTGATGCGGCCACGGCTCGCGCTAGTTTCTCATCGTTGAAGGCTGCCAAATCTTCCGCCGACCCTCCGCCACGGGCCACAATGATTACTTCTACGCTTTGGCTTTGGTTGAAATAACGGATGCCGGCCGCCACTTCGGCTGCAGCCATGTCTCCCTGCACTTGCGCCGGATAGATCACGGCGTTCGCCGTGTGGTGGCGCCTCTGCAGAATGTTCAGAATGTCGCGCAGGGCCGCGGCTTGTGGTGAGGTTACAATTCCGATTCGTGCGGGCAGCGTTGGAATCGCTTTCTTCCGCTCTGCTGCGAATAATCCTTCGGCTTCGAGCTTCGCTTTTAGCTGTTCGAACGCAACCTGCAAACCGCCTGCGCCCTTGGGCTCGATATACTCTGCGGCGATTTGCAACTCGCCGCGATCGTCATAAATCGTAACCCGGCCGCGCACCACCACCTGCATTCCGTCCGCAGGCCGAAAACGCAGCAGCCGCGCCGCCGAACGAAACATCACCACCCGGATCTGCGCGTTTCCATCTTTGAGCGTGAAATAAAGATGGCCGGAATCGGGTGCGCGAAAATTCGAGATTTCACCCTCCACCCACGCATCCGAATATTCCCGCTCGACATGGGTGCGGACAGCCGCGACCAGAGCGCGCACCGTCCACACGCGGCGCTCCGGCGGCTGGAACCTAAATCCGAGTTGATCCGTCGCCGACATGCGTCCGACTGCAGTTTATCCTTGCCGGCGTCCGTTTCCAAACGTGCGGGAATAGCTCCTTTCCCGCGGGAGAAAAGGAGCCGAGGTAGCTTTCCCGTAAATCGACTATGGAATCGACTTTACTCAGGGAATCGCTTCCTTGGTCGAGGCGGAACTCGTCATTGTTCCAGTGGCTAGCTGCGAACCTGCCAGACTGCTTTTAGCGGGACTCTTTGCCCCTGCATCCGCTTTGTCAGAGAGCAGTCCGAATACTCCCACACCAGTCGTTGTTCCCACATAGACTTTGCCATTCGCAATCATCGGAGTGATGAATTTGTTTCCCGCTCCGAAATTGTCGCGTCCGCCCGCGGCCTGGCTGCTGTTGTAAAGCTCGACCAGAGTTGTCGCGTTGTAGGCATATAAAACCGCGGGATTCGTGTTCGCGACCGCCCATACGATTGGGTTTGAACCTTTGTTGCAGGAAATGCTTGGGGTAGCTCCGGGATAACCGAAAGTATTCGTGGTCTTCGCCACTGCGGCGGTCGCGAGCTTGGCTTGCTTAAATTGAAATTCAAGAATCGGCTGGCTTACCGGTCCAAAATAAAGCCGGCCGCTCCAGAAAGCCGGCATTGACCAGATGCCCCCGGGCAGCGCGCCCGCAAGTTCCTGGTAAATCTTGTTGCTACCCGTATTGAACTTGCCCATCGAATTACGATTCACGACGTAGAGGTTTGTATCTTTGCCCGCACCCACCGCCAGGTTCCAGGTGGCGCCCGTGGAATCTTTCAGGGCGGGTAATAACAAAGCCCCGCCTGAACCCAGGTCGGTATCGCTATCGCTTTCGCTTACGCCATTATCCATTTCGAAATAGTCAGCGACCGCGAGGCCACCTTTGGTAGCGAGCCTGATGAAGGCATTGCCGTAGTCGCCGCTGCTGGGAAGGCCGGCAGAATTTAGAGTAGTGTCGAAGGTGCCGTTCGCATCCAGGAAAAAAATGTTGCTGGAATCATCCGCCGTCAGTCCTGAGCCCGAGCCCCAGATCGCGCCTTCATTGCCGTTCGGCGTTACGTTCAGCACAGTGGTCTGCGCAAGAGTGGTCGCGTTGTAACCCATGATCCATCCGGTATACGGACGAATGTCGCAATGCGAAGTCCAGGCTAAATAAATCGTGTTGACGACTTGAAGCAGCCCGGCGCGTTCTTCATATTGCGCTGGATCGAAAACCACGTACCCGCCAGAACTGTTATCGCCGTCTCCCGGATACTTGGCCGCGATATCGATGGGACCTTTATACAATTCATTCCCAGTTGTGGCGTCGAGCGCATGCAGTCGTTGATGGTAGTTGCCGGAAGAATCTTTGGACATGGCTACCGTGTAAATCACTCCGTTTGATCCCGTAGGCCGGCTGATCACCGGGGTTGAAGTAATCCCGATCTGCGGAGTGACCTGGCCGCAGCCGCGATCGTCCGACGGAGTTTCGCCAGATTTGAGAGTTGTGACATGCCAGATTACGGCGCCGCTATCGGCATCGAAAGCGTAGACCGAATCGTTCTCCGTTACAACTATGAGGAGGTTATGAGTGCCACTGCCCGGGATAGGCACAGCCGAAAGGTACAGCGGCTCACCATCGACACGGCCATCGGCCGTCAGGGTAAACAACTTTCCGAACGAGGTGGAATTCACATTGCTGAGGGTGAGCGTTGCTTCGGAGGGATTGAGGCCGGTACGCTGATTGTTGTTGTGATAGGTAAGAACGTTCTGCGAGAATGCGCCGGGCGCTCCAGCAGTGAGCAGGCATAGTGCGAACAGGATAGGAGAGACGAGAAACGAGAACCAGGCTCTGCGAAATAGCAAGACGAAACCTCCTCGGAAATGTTGACCTCGGGACGGAGCAGCGCAGAGACAGAGACAAAGACCGATGCAATGCCTAACTTAGTTGCGAATTCGGGTGCTAGAGATGACGAGAAATGCCAAATACCTTGTGCCCCCAATAGTAGACATGGGTTCGCCGATTTGCAACGGAGCAGCCTCGCAAACGCGGGATAATACGTGTAGGTAGCATCCGAAAAGATTACCGAGTCCTATGGCTGATTTTGGCAAAGTGCTGGTGGTCTTTGGCATCGTCATGGTAGCTGCGGGCTTGGCGTTCATGTTGCTCGGGCGCATGCATCTTCCCATCGGCCGTCTGCCCGGCGATTTTCTTTTTCGCGGCAAGAAAACCACGGTATATTTTCCGCTGGCCACGTCGATTGTGCTGAGTGTATTGGTTTCGCTGGTGCTCTACCTGATTCGGTATTTTCGCCGATGAGGCCCGCAAGATGGGTCTCCCAAGGAGGGCCGTTTTGGGTTGCCCAGCGGTGCTACAATCCCCGGCATGAAATGCATCATCCTGGTCTGCGCGCTGCTGGCCGCGCAAGCGGCCGCCCCCGAAGTTGAGATTACCGCGGAAGCGCACCACCATCTCAGCTTCGAAAATCAATCTGTTCGCGTTTTTGACGTCGAAGTCCCAGCCCATCAAGACACGCTGATGCACTGGCATCGCCACGATTACATTGCCGTAAACCTTGGCGACGTGCAGATCATCAATGCCGTCAAAGATAAGACTCCAGTGACGGCGAAGCTGGTAGACGGTCAAACCGGTTTCGCTTCCGCCGGCTTCGCGCACATCGCGCGCAATATTTCCGATCAACCCTTCCGCAACGTGACCATCGAAATCCTCCAGGACGAATCTCTCCGCCATTCGACCGCGCATTGGGATGAAGACCGCGGCCTGAAGGTGCTGCAAGGCGGGACAGAGCAGATTTTGTTCGTCAAAGACGGAATCCGCGTTTCCGAGTTCGAACTGCAGCCCGGCGGAGTCGTTCCCATGTATCACCACATTGGGCCGCATCTTTTGGTTGCGGTCTCCGACCTCGATATCCGCAGCGACGTGGAAGGCCAGGGCCCCATGGCGGGACACTTTAAGTCCGGCGATTCGAAATGGCTGCCGGGCAACTACTCGCACACCATCACAAATACGGGATCGAAAGCCGCCAAGTTTGTGACCTTGGAGTTTCCGTAGACTGGGCGCATGCAAGCCGCCCGCATCGCTGAATTGCTGCAGCCGTTTCTTTCGCCACTCCCGGGTGCTCGTCATTCCGAACTGGATCGACGACCCGGTGAGGAACCTGCTGTCCTCTCGGCGACCCAACTTCAAAGTATATCGATGTATATCGATATACTAACGCATTGGAACGCTCGTATCAATCTGACTGCAATTCGCGACGAGGAAGAAATTGTTACCCGCCACTTCGGCGAATCTCTTTTCGCCGCGCGGTATCTCTTTCCGGCAGCGGCCTCCGCCTTTCAGGCGGGACGTTGCATCCGAGTCGCGGACCTGGGCTCCGGCGCTGGATTCCCCGGGATTCCGATGAAACTGTGGGCTCCCAGCATTCAACTCACGCTCATTGAATCAAGCCATAAGAAGGCCACGTTCCTGCGCGAAGTTTGCCGGTCGCTTACATTCACCGACATCGATATACAAAACGTACGTGGCGAAGAGGTCCTCCAGACTTATGATCTTGTGACGCTTCGCGCCGTCGAAAAGTTTGCGGAGGCACTTCGGGTCGCGGCCCGACTCATTAGTAGCGGAGGCCAACTAGGGCTGCTGATTGGCTCTTCGCAGGTGGATTTAACACGATCGACTCTGCCAATGATGGATTGGAAGGCGGCGCTTTCAGTGCCGCTATCGCAATCGCGTGTGCTTCTGATAGGAAAAACCAGAACCTAAATCGTAAACAGTGGGATGTATGGCCCGTCCTTAGGCCACAAACCAAAGCTACTGGCAAAGATTACGTTGAATTTTACGAGCCAAGTGGGAAAGAATAGGTCATACTACTCAGTTCCAGACACGATGTACGCTCGCAGCCATCTAATGTTCCTGCAGGAACACTCGTTTAGCCTATTGATCTTCGCAATGTTCCCGCGGGAACACTACATCAGATACCCTCAGCTTCGACCGCCATACGCGCTAATGAAAAAACGAAAAATTGTTCCCGCCGGAACATTGAACGAGTTTTGCACCGAATTCTTTATTCTGCACACACTTCCGCATTGCATTCGAAATACGAACCGCATTATGCTGCGGTAGCTCTAGCTTCCTCCAAAACTTATGGGACGCATTATCGCGGTTGCCAATCAGAAGGGCGGCGTGGGCAAGACTACGACTGCCATCAACCTCGCCGCATCCTTTGCCGCAGCTGAGGTGAATACCCTGCTCATCGATTGCGATCCGCAATCGAATGCCTCGAGCGCGTTTGGCCTGGCTAAGGATCCAGAACGCATTTCCAGCTATCACCTGCTCATGGGCGATGCCTCGTGTGAGGAGGCGCTTGCCGCCACCGAACTCGAGCAGCTTTGGATTATCCCGTCGCATAAGAACTTGATTGGGGCAAATATTGAATTGGTGGAAGCGGAGCGCCGGGAATACCGGCTGAAGGATGCGATCGCGCCGCTTCGCGACCGGTTTCACTACATTGTGCTGGATTGTCCGCCGGCGCTCGATCTGTTGACCTTGAACGCTCTGGTGGCAGCCGATTCCGTGCTGATTCCGATGCAGGCGGAATACTTTGCGCTCGAGGGCATTAGCGAATTGCTCGATACCGTGGAAAGAATTCGGGCGGAGTTGAATCCGCAACTTGAGATTGAAGGCGTCGTCCTCACCATGCTGGACGAACGAACCAATCTGGCGCAGCAAGTCATTGCCGAGCTGAAAAAGTTCTTTGGCGAGAAGCTCTGCGCCACGACGGTGCCGCGAAACATTCGCCTGGCGGAGGCTCCGAGCCATGGAAAGCCGGCACTGGTCTACGATCCGCGATCCAAGGGCGCGGAGAGTTACATCCGGCTGGCGAAGGAGTTGTTGGGGCGGCACTTGGCGGCAATGGAAACTGGAGAGGCCGCGAAAACTGCCTAAGTTATATTGATGATCATCGATATATTATATCGACGCACATCGATATATCGCAAAAAGAGCATTAACCACAGAGGTCACAGGGGCTCACAGGGGAAGACTGATGGCTACGACGGTGGCGGAAAAGAAAGACGAGAAGGTAGTAGAGAAGCGGAAGGCGCTGGGACGGGGGTTGGCGTCTTTGTTGCCCGGACCGAGAGCGGTGACAGCGACGGCGCCTCGAGTGCCAAGCCAGGCCTCGGCTCACGAGAGTGGCCCCACAGGCGTAGAGCCTGCCGCCTCAGCAGACATCGCGACGCGGCGGGCAGACTCCGCAGCACACGAGCCTGAAGCGATTTCGATTCAGACGCAGCCCGCGTCAAATCAGCTCACGTCAAGCCAGCACACGGTGGCAATGCTGGACCTGGACCTGATTGAGAAGAATCCTTACCAGACCCGGTATGTGTTTGACGAAGAGATGTTAGGGGAGTTGGCGGATTCGATCCGCGAAAACGGTGTGGTGCAGCCGGTGGTGGTGCGACCGGCGGAGGAAACGGGGCGCTACGTCCTGGTGCTGGGCGAGAGGCGGCTGCGTGCGTCGAAGATGGCGGGGAAGCAAACGATTCCGGCCCTGGTTCGCAAGCTTTCGCCGCAGCAAGCGGCCGAGATGACCGTGCTGGAAAATGTGCAGCGCGAGGATTTGAATCCGATCGAGCAGGCGGAGGCGTTTCGCGTGCTCAGCAAAGAGTTTCACCTGACCCAGGCGCAGATTGCGGAGCGCATTGGCGTGTCGCGGGAGACGGTGGCGAATTATATGCGGCTGCTGCGGCTACCGCAGGAGGTTATGGCATATCTGGTATCCGGACGGCTGAGCTTTAGCGATTGCCGCGAACTCCTGGCGCTGCAGAATGAAGAGCACATCCTGCAGGTCGCGCAGGAGGTAGTGACCAAGCATTTGAAGTGGGATGAGATCGAAGACCGCGTAGCCCGGCTGAATGGTTTTATTCCTGGTCAGCCAGGATCGGGCGAGCCGCAAAAACAAGCTCGGGGAGCGCGGTGGATGGATCCGAATGTGCGCGCCGCGCAAACCGAGATGGAGCGAACGCTGGGAATGCGGGTAAGGATTAAAGATCGCAACGGCAAGGGCAAGATTGTAATCGAGTATGCGACTGTGGATGATTACGAGCGGGTGGTGGAGATGTTGCGGGGAAAGCAGTAAGAAGCAGGTGTCGGGAGCAAGGGCGTTTTTCGGCAGGCGGCCAGTCAGGCCGCCTTTTTAGTCCATCTTTAAGGGGAACCTAACTCGTAATAGTGGAATGCACAACCTGAACTTGCCTCGATCTGCGCGCCAAACTCTAACGCATACGTGTTGTGGATTGCGGAAAGTGGGAGGGGGAGCCTGAAGTTAACTAACTTGGTGCACCGCTTCTCGATCGAATTATCATATTTGGGAAACCTCAAACGCGCTTGGCTCGCCAGCGGATGGGAATCTAAATATTAAATGGTGGGATAGCCGATGAACATTAACCCGCGCTGCACCCATATGAACAAGGTTTGTCCGAGGAAAGTGGGAATACTTTGACCGATTCGGCGACAATTCTAGCCGCAGTCGCGGCGCAGCTGATGAATGAAAACCATGTGTCGCTTGGGGAGCAGAAGATTCCGGTACGAAAAGTCGGCCACGCGCGGCTGCGAACGGCGCAATTTCGCATGAACGGACGGCTGCTGGAAGCGATTGAGCAGAATCCGGAGAAGCCGAGCCGGTGGGGAAAGCTGGCGCGCGAAAAGCATCAGGTGGTGCAGTTTCTGGATCCCGAGACCCATAAGTACGTGGCGGTATCGGTCGACGGGAAAGTCCAAGAGTACGGCAAGAAAACCTAACACTGCCTTCCAGAATCCTTCCAACTAAAAGGCATGCTTGCGCCGACTCGCGGCGGGCCGGGTCAGAGACCCGGCCCTACACGATTCAGTATCGGTCCTTCTTTTGATCAGACCATCCCTTTGATCAGACCGTAAGCGCTTTAGTGCCGGCCCAGGCCACGCGCCAGAGTTTTTACCATGGTGCCGTTGGTGTCGTCGTCTTTGAAGGCCCAGATAAACGCTCCGCCAAGACCTCCGGGGACGCGGATATCGACATAAAGAGCCTTCGCCCAGGCGATCGAGGGATCGTCATACGTCCAAAAAGTCAGGGTCGAGGGATCATACGCCCATTGCGCAACTCTTCTTGGATCGTAGTGATGCTCGAATCCGGTCAGACTTGCCAGAGTAAGGTAGGTGGCGACTCCATTGGTTTCCAGAGTATCGCCAGCGGGGGATGGAGCCGGCCCGGTCGATGTCTGATACAAGCCGTCGTTCGAGTCGGGAACGCCAGTCCAGCCGTATCCATACAGGGGCACACCCAGCACGAGTTGGCGAGCTGGCACTCCGGCCTCGAGGTAGGCGCTGACAACGGCATCGTCGTAGAGGCCCTGGCCAGCGTTCGGATCCTGGCGCGAATCGAAGAGCGAAGCCGCATCGTCGGTAACGGTCTCCCAGGTGCCGTTCAGGTCGTAACCCTGCAGATTGAGGAAATCGAGTTGAGCCGCGACTTTGGCCAGCTCGATGTTGGAGTAGTTTTGCGAACCGGCGGGCGCGAAGATGCTAAGCAGATAGTGATGGTGGTTGGTTTCGCCAAGAGCATCGAGTTGTTGGCGGAACTCCTGCAGCAGCAAGGTGAAATTGTGCTTGTCGGCCGCGGAGGGAAATTCCCAATCGATATCGATGCCGTCAAACAAGTCTGCGGCGGAAATACCAGGGGCAATGTTGCCGTTAATAAACAGATCGATGCACGAAGCGGCCAGCTGCGAGCGCAACGCGGGAGTGCTGGCGGCATAGGCGAAACCTGCTGCGTTCGTACTGGATGAGCCACCGAGAGAAATCATGATCTTCAGATTGGGATGAAGCTGCTTCAGCTGCAGCAGCGCGGCGAAGTTCCCATACAACGGGCCGGTATAGGGCTGGCCATTTACCGACGGAAGATAGGGAGTCTGATAGTCGGCCCAGGTATCGGCAAGCTGGCATTGTGCGTTCGGCGCGCCAGTGGTGGGCGCGACATTGCCAAAGGCGTAAATCAGATGCGAGATATTGTTGGCGACACCGTTGGTCTGAAGGTTTGCGATGTTGTAGTTCGCGGCATAAATGCTCCACTCCTCGAAATAGCCGGCAAGAATTTTGCTTTGATCGCGCCCGTGATCGCGGTTATCGGGAGCTTGATTGTCGCGAGCAAGGCTGGGCATGGCAGTAGCAACGAGCAGGGTGAGAAGTAATCCGGCAGACCAAATCTGCCACATGCGCTGAGAGAGGGTGAGTTTCATGGGGGCAATCCTTCCGGCTGAAATTACGAACCACGGGAGTATAGCCCTCTATAGCACATTGCGCAATGAGGCTTTGAATAATAGACTCCATGCGCTAAATTCATGTTAGTGCTATATAGCGCATCGACTACCGTGGACGGGCGTAAATATCAGCCTTCACGACGAGCATGCCTCTAATATCGCGGGCAATCTACTTGGCGAAGAAATAGTCGAAGGACTTCACGGCGGTGAATTCGTCGTCTTTGATGTCGAAGACGGTGTAGAGTTTGGTGACGTTCAGTACGTCCTGCACTTTTTTGGTGAGGTTGAGCAGTTTGAGTTCGCCGCCGGCGTTGCGGACGGCAGTGAAGCTGCTGACTAATTCGCCCACGCCAGAGGAGTCGATGTAATCGACCTGGGCGAGGTTGAGCACGATTTTTTTCTTGTCGGCCGCGATGAGATTGCGGACGGTATCGCGAAGCTTTCCAGTTTCATCGCCCAGAGTGATGCGTCCGTTGAGATCGACAATGGTGACGTGGCTGACTTCGCGCGTATGGATGTGCATGGGCTTCGAGGCTTCGGGGAATGGTAGTGGGGTTGGGGGCAGCTCGTCAAATGCGCGGATGAATTCTAAAGCTTCAAAACCTTAAACACAGGGGACACAGTGTTACACAGAGGGGTAGTCGCGGATTTCCTGAATGGGCGAAGTGACGATGGGCGTGGCGTATTCGGGATGACGAAATTCCAGGTGCATGCCGCGTCCGACATATTGCAGCTTCAGCATAGAGCCACCCCAGGTGGAACCGGCGATGGCGACCTGAACCGGGCTGGGACAAAATTCCGGATGACCGGAAAGCAGAGCTTCGCTGCCCCCGAGAAGAACAGCGGTATAGCAGTGGTGGAGAGTTTGAATTTCAAGAATGGTGGAGGGCGGAAGATCGTGAAGAAAGACACCGCCTTCCACTTCGGATTGCACGATGGCGTGGTTAACTTTGTCTGCCAGGTTGGGGTGAGGAATGAACATAACGACAAAACGTTCTTAGGAGTGTACTCCAAATCTGCTTGATCGAGGGGTCGCCGTTGAGGAACTTTGGAACATGGCTGGTGGTTTGATGTCTGATGGCCGGTTCGGGGTGCGGAAAAAGCGTAGGGACTGGCTTGGCCGGCATTCCACACGGGCTGGCTTCGCCAACGCCTGACAGCCGAGGCGGCTGTCTCCACATGGGTTGTATCACTTTCGAGCTTCCGCTTAGGGGATGGTGGCGATCGAGCCGTGAGGACCTACGAGCAGGACTCCGCCGGTGGGGTACGGGCTGACAGCGTTGAATTGCAGGCCGGACTTCTTCGGCGGACTGATACGGGTAGGGTTATTCGGCGGGCGGAAATCGTACACAGATTTACCCGAGACGATGAAGAGGCGAATGTGTGCCTGGTTATCATCGAGGGATGCGCTTGAGGCTCCTAAGGAGCGGCGATCATAGGCAACGGCAGAGTAATAGGATTGCGGAAATATTTTGGAGAGCGTCCACGTCTTGCCGCCGTCGCTCGTGAACGCGAGGTCGGGGCCGTCTTGCTCAGGATGTTTGTAGTCCCCGCCGGCAATTACGCCGTGCATCGGGTCGCGAAAGGCTATGGAAAAGATGCCCGCAGACTCGGGGCCGTGGAGGATAGGGGTGTCGAAGACTTGCCACGTGCCGCCGCGATCGCGGGAGTGGAAGACACGCGCCGCTTTGCCGCCGGTCGCAAACCAGATGTTGGGGTCATTGGCGACGTTGGGGTCATTGGATAGGATCGACAAACAGCTATTGCTGGCGGCGAAAGCTCCTTCGCCTTCGAGTGCGGGCGGAAGCTGCGCGGTTGGAACAGGAGTCCAGGACTGGCCGTCGGCCGTCACGAGAAGTTGGAATTTCAGTTGGCCGGATTCATCGGGGATGGGGTCGCCAAGGACGATGCCGTGCGTGTGATCCCAGAAAGCAATGGAATCGAAAAAGCCTTTGGGATTGGGATTGCTGAATTCCAGATGCCAGTGCTGGCCGGCGTCAGAAGTGTGATAGATGCGGGACTGGTCACCCGGTCCCGAAGACATCATGAAAGCTTCATCGGCGGAAAAGGCGACTACCCCTCGGAAATCGAGAGTTGTCGCGCCGGGAACTTGGCCGGAGATCCAGGAGCGGCCGCCGTCGTTAGTTCGAAGGAAAGTACCGTGAGTTCCGGAAGCCCATGCGACTTGTTGCGACACGGCGCTCACACCGCGCAGATTTTCGGTGGTATTTGAGGGCTGTGTTTGCCGGGTGACTTGAGCGGGGAGCGTGGTTGCGGCGAGAAGCACGGCGAAAACAAACGCGGTATTCGACCTCATGCGCGAAAGTCTAGGATCTCTACAGGCGAAATGCAATGGACGTGAATGGCGCGCACGAAATTATCCAGATCCTTAGGCCCGCATAAGCGCGGGCCTGAGGATAACAGTGGCAAGCCGTGGACGCGACGTTCCTACCGGGCGGTGAAAGGAGCGAACGACGCGCTCTTACCGAAGTAGATACGAAGTGTGCATTTGTCGCCCACGTGAGAAAAGGCTACCTCGAGGTCATTCGAGGCCGTGCTCACCTGGTCCGTTTCTATGGCTGCGCGGGCGATGTCTTGTTTCTCATCGTAGGCCGAACCGGGAGTTACATTCTTGTTAACCGCGAGAGTCCACTTCTCCTTCGAAGGAATGGGATACACGGTGTAGGCGCCAATCGGGATGGTTGAGCCGCCGAAGGTGAGCGGGGCTTCGGTGAATAAAGTCATTGGCGCGCCACCGGGCTCCCAGGGCTTGCCGTTCGAGAGCTTATCGTTTCTCGAAACCGTGACCGGATTGTAGCGGATGTAAACCTGGCGTCCATCGTCGAGATAACAACTGGCTGTCGACGTAGGCGTGGACGACTTTTGCGCGAAGCAGATGCCGCGCTAGCAATAACGAAACAAAGACGACGAAGTGTGAGCGGAACATGAGAGACCCCCCGGGGGGAAAGTGTAGCGCTGAATGGTTTTAAGTGGAAGGGGGTTCTAAGCGAGATCATCATTTCGCGCCGTTCGTCGCTGGTCTTCGGTGACGTTCTCAGGGAGCCGGTCGGTTGCTACCGTTGCTGTGGCCAGTGCCGAGTAACTTGCGCTGAGCCAGGACGGAAGCAATGGCAAAAGCGAAGCTGAGAATCCTTTACGGTGAAGGTGATGCGGAAGTGCAAGCGGCTCCGGCGGCGGCATTTGAGCAGGCCGGACACACGGTGCTGAAAGCCGAAGGCCGCAAGGCTGTGGTTGAGGCTCTGCAAAAGGGAACATTCGACCTTGTGGTTCTGGGTCCGAGCCTGTCGCGCAATGACCGGCACCATCTGCCTTATATGGTGAAAAAAGCGCAGGCGGAGACGCCAGTGCTGGTGATGCACGCGGATGGAAGCCGGCATCCATATGTGGATGCGTGTACGGATACGGGCGCGAGCATCGAGAATGTGCTGGCCCGGATTGACGGAATGCAGATCGCCGGCATGATGACTTCGGCAGCCACAGCAGGCCGGTAGACAGTTTCAAGCTTTTAATTCTTGAAGGGCGGCCTTTGCGGGCCGCTCTTCAATTTTTGGGGCGCAAAGTTTATGCACAGGGTGGTGAGTGTGAATCCGGCTGAGTAAGAAGCTGCGAAGTTACTCTGTGGGATGGAACGCGCCAAGCACCTTCCTGAGGACTCCGAGCCTAGCCTGGGATTCGCGAAAGTGGAATTTCTTCGCGCATCGGACCAGCGGAGCGATCCAGAATCGACTTGGTAATAGTGGAATGCGAGACCGATCTGTGAATATGTTGTGGATCACGATTACGGGCCTCGCCGCGGCTAGCAGGCGAAAAGTGGCCCATTCCCTCGCTAGGACGACTATGCGGCGCGTCCCAGGACTGGCTGCGTGCAGTGGGCGCAGCGGCGGGCGTCGATCGGAATCTCGCTGAGGCATTCCGGGCATTTCTTCGTGGTGGGATCGGGCGCCTTTTCGCCCCTATGCATGCGTGCCACCAGGGCATTTACCGGTAGAACGACAAAGAAGTAGATGGCCGCCGCGATCAGCAGGAATGAGACGCAGGCGTTGATGAAGTCGCCCACCGGAAACGGCGTGCTTCTGATCGTGAAGTGGATCGAAGAGAAATCGGGTTTACCGACAAGCGCGGCGATGAAAGGCGTGAGCAA
Organism: uncultured Acidobacteriaceae bacterium; assembly: GCA_963726155.1. GTDB lineage: Bacteria > Acidobacteriota > Terriglobia > Terriglobales > Acidobacteriaceae > Sulfotelmatobacter. Next base: position 945,271 of record CAVSBF010000004.1, on the reverse strand, counting down.
ATCCTTGGTCAGCGCCGCGACCACGCCGCCAAAGGCTGCGCCGATGACTACGCCGACGGCCATATCGACTACATTGCCACGCAGGATGAAATTCTTGAATCCACTAAGCATGAGGATCTCCTTCCAATAGATTGGCCGTTAATTATGACAGGAACGGGGACTAGGTCAAGAGCCGGAGTTCCGCTGGAGTCGCGGATCTTGTCACGAGATCAGTGGCAGCAGTCGATGGATTTGCGAAGCATGGATCCGCAAATGATGACCGCGAACCATGGAGCGGCGGACGCCTTCGTCCGCCCGTGGCAGCGGCAGGAAATCGCCTTTGCAACCCGTGGCGCTGCCCCCGGACGAGGGCGTCCGGGGCTCCATCCTGACGTGGAGGACATGCATTTTGAAAAACGATTCGCATCAGGCATCGCTTCGGCGATGCGAACAACCGACCCTCAGATGCGCATGGGCATGACAATGTAGCGGTACTTGTAATCGTCGCCTTCTGCGGGACGGAGCTGGCCGGCCGACTGCGAATCTTTCAGCTCCAGCCGCACTTCGTCGGTGCCGGAGGCTTTTAGGAAATCCACCAGATACTGGGCATTGAAGCCGATGGTCAGGGTTTCGCCATCGTAAGGAGCTTCGATGGAATCCTCGGACTCGCCCGCTTCGGTGGACGATGCCGAGATTTTCACTTCCCCTTTTTCCAGCTTCAGGCGGACCGCGCGCGAGCGCTCGTCGGCAAATTGGGCGACGCGAAGGATGGCCGAGTTCAAGTCCGAATTGTTCAGCGTAATACTCTTGTTATTGTCTTTGGGCAGGACGGCTTCAAAATTGGGGAACTGGCCGGTAAGCTGGCGCGAAGTAAGCAGCCGCGATCCGATGCGGAAGAAGAGAGTGGAATCGTCCTTGGCGAACTCAACCGTGTCGGCGTCCGTGGAGTCGAGCAGGGATTTGAGTTCGTCCATCGCTTTCTTCGGGACGAGAGTCTTCATCTCCCCGGAAATGCCTTCGAACTTTTCTCCACTGCGCTCGCAGTGGGCGAGGCGATGGCCGTCAGTAGCGACCATGGTGATGGATTCCGGCTTGAGCAGCATGAGCGCACCATTCAGCGTGTAGCGCGACTCTTCGCTGGAGATAGCGAAACCGGTGCGGGCAATCAAACCGCGCAACACCTGGCCGGGAATCTTGACCACGCCCGCAGTTGGAAATACTGGAAGGCTGGGGAAATTGGATTTTGCCATGCCGACCATCTTGGTATTGGAGCGTCCACAGCGGATACTCACCCAGTGGTTATCCAGCAGCTTGATGGTGATATCGGCATCAGGCAGGAGCTTTACGTAGTCGTGCAACTTGCGCGCGGGAATCGTGCAGGAGCCTTCCTTCTTCACCTTGGCGTTGCACGAAGTGCGCAGGCTGAGATCGAGGTCGGTCGCAGTGAGCGACAGTTTGCCCTCCGCCGCCTCGAATAAATAATTCGACAGAATAGGAATCGTGGTCTTGCGCTCGACCACGCCCTGCGTGGCGGTCAACTCGCGCAGCAATTCAACTTTGCTGACCGTGATCTCCATCGTCCCTACCGCAACCGCCGCTTCCACCGGCATAGACTTTTTCTCCCCTGCCGCGTGCTACTTTTATTACTTCCCTTATATCAAATGCAAAACCTATAAAACCAGCAGTAACAGTAGGCGAGTCGGAGAAGTGGAAAACTTTATGAACCGTCCTATTGTCACCACTTTGGGGACCAGCCCTTCGTGTGAGAAATCGGTCCCGATCCTTGCGGAGACCCTACCACAAAATTCCCGCATTTTCAGTTTCGTCTAGGCCATGCACAGTTTCCACATCGCATTCACAGAGGGACGAAAGGAAGACTGCGCTGCACCGTGCAAAACCCGGAAACTACTGCGATTATCCGCCCAATTGCTCAGTTAATTTATTGAGCAGCCTGTTTAAATCCTTGTCGTTCTTGCGAACCTCTTCAATCTTTTCGACGGAGTGCAGAACCGTGGTGTGATGCTTTCCGCCGAACTGCCGTCCGATCTCCGGCAGTGAAGCTTCGGTCATCTGCTTGGCCAGGTACATGGCGATCTGGCGCGGGTAGACGATCGCCCGCGAATTATCTTTAGCTTTGATCTCAACCAGTCGCAGGCCGAATTGTTCCGCAACCATTTTCTGAATGGACTCGATGGTGACCTTGCGGGCTTGCGAGTCGATAAAATTTTTCAGCACTTGCTGCGCGTAAGGCAGAGTGATCTCGGCGCCGATCAGAGAAGAGTGCGCGACCAGCCGAATCAGAGCGCCTTCCAGTTCGCGCACGTTCGAGCGGATATTCTGCGCAACGTAGAGAGCCACGTCCGTGGGCAACGTTACCTTTTCCTGCTCGGCCTTCTTCTGCAGAATTGCGACTTTGGTTTCAAGGTCGGGAGGCTGAATGTCGGCGATCAATCCCCACTCGAAGCGGCTGCGCAGGCGGTCTTCAATCTCGGCCAATTCTTTCGGCGAACGATCGCTGGCGATCACGATCTGCTTCATGGTGTCGTGCAGAGCGTTGAAGGTATGAAAAAATTCTTCCTGAGTACGCTCCTTGCCGGCGAGAAACTGAATGTCGTCAACCAGCAGAACGTCCACGCCGCGGAATTTGTCGCGGAAGCTGGTCATCTTGTCGTAGCGCAGCGAATTAATCATGTCATTGGTGAACTTCTCGCTGGATACGTAGCAGATGGCCGCCTGTGGCTGGCGGCGCTTCACTTCGTGCCCGATGGCCTGCATGAGATGCGTCTTGCCCATGCCGACGCCGCCGTAGAGGAAGAGCGGGTTATAGGCTTTGGAAGGACGCTCGGCCACGGCCTGGCACGCGGCGTGCGCGAACTGATTACCGGAGCCGATTACAAACGCGTCGAACGTGTAGCGCGGATTTAATTGCGCCGCGCCATCCCAGTCGAAGCGCGCCTGCGCCGGAGCCGACGCAACCGGTGGCGCAGAGAGACCGCCGTTGTGGCGCACCGCGGTAGAAGCGGGGTCGTCCTCAGGCGTGACGAACTTGACGTCATTGAACTCGAGACCAAGATTGTCGATCGCTTCCTGAATCAGATCCGCGTATTTGTCGCCGGCGTGGCGGAACTCCACTGTGGGCACGCGGACGAATAAAATCCCTCCACTGGAATGGCTGTAGCGTGTGGGTTTCAGCCAGGTGTCATAGGAGTGCCGGTTGATCTTTTTTTCCAGCGCGTCGAGAATGCGCATCCACGGATTGGGGGAAAGTGTTGTTGTGACTGACATAATTATGAAATACCCGCCGCGGCGTCCCGGCGGCTGGCTGAGGGCGCCTGTTAATAAATGCTGTTTACCGAATTGCTGATGGAACCCTTAGTGTACTGCGGAATGCGCCTCTTGTACCTTGCGCGGTTGTCATGGTGAATGAGAATTTCTTAAAGCCGAACAGTGCCGCATAGTAGCACGAAATTTTTTTCGTCGCACAAAAATCTCAACGAAAATTTTTGATGCACGCTCATTCAGAACGCGAAGCGGCGCGCCTGTCAAGTGTCTAACATGTAACTGCAACGGGCGCGGTGCAAAGCGTGAAGCGGGATTTGAAATTTCCCGGCGGCGAGAAGTCCAAAATTCCGGCTGGTTCCAAAATTTTTACAACGTGAAACCAATCCCGATGTTCGGAGGACGCTCGATTTAGAATCGGAAGCAAGGCCTACTCGCCGCGTCGCGCAGAACGCCTGCGCAAGCCGAGAAGAAATTCGAGAAGCTGAGCGTCCTCCCTTTGCCCTTACGGCACTTGGTCATTTATACTTACCGTTTGCCTCAACACTGTCGACGGAACCAGGAGTAGCGATCTTTCATGCCCAAGCGTACATTCCAACCTAACCGGCGCAAGCGAAGCAAGAAGCATGGGTTTCGCACGCGCATGAAGACCCAGGGCGGCAAAAAGGTGATATCCCGCCGCCGCGCCAAGGGACGGAAGCGGGTGTCAGTAAAGCCCGGATTCCGCGAGTAGCTTTTTTCGTGCCGCTTACTTTCATAGTTGAGAGAACTGGCCTCTTGTTGCAGCCTGAGGAAACGGCGGCGGATGCCGCGCTGGTAACTCGGCTCGATTCCAGCATGCCACCCAAGAAGGCAGCACGATTTCCGCGCGCGGCCCGGCTTTTGCGCCACGCGGATTTCGAGCGCGTTTACAAACAGGGCCGGCGGCATTTTTCTTCGTCGATGACGGTTTTTTATTGGCCGCGTCCGGACGCCAACATGGTCGAGTCGGCAGGGAAAACGCCGGCGTTACGCGGCCTGCGCGTGGGGTTTACGGTGGGGCGCGCGCTGGGCGGAGCCGTGGTGCGCAACCGCATGAAGCGGCGCCTGCGAGAAGCGGTTCGCATGTCACTGCCGGCGTCAGGGATTGCGGCGGACGTGGTCATCAATCCGAAGAAGTCATTGCTGACCGCTGAATTCGCTGGCGTGCTGAACGAAGTAAGGCGCGCATTCGAAGTGATGGAACAGAAATTGTCAGGCAAGACGCGGCCGGGGGCGGCCGCGCCACGCGAGAATTGATGGACTTCGCCAAAATCGTCACGCTGCAATTGTTGCGGGCCTATAAGTGGGCGATCTCGCCTATGTTTCCGCCAGCCTGCCGCTATGTGCCGACCTGCTCCGAATATGCAATGGAGGCGGTGGAGCGTTTTGGCGCCGTTCGCGGTGGATGGATGGCTTTAGGCCGAGTGCTGCGCTGTCATCCTTTTGCCCGAGCCGGTTATGACCCGGTGGCGCCAGGGAACCGCGCAGACCATTTGCAGAAGTGCGACGCCTGCGCCCCCAGAATTTGAACGGTAGATAAAATTTGGCCGACTTTAAAAATCCTCAACAAGAGCCCGGCGCGGAGAAGCGGCTGCTTCTCGTGTTTCTTCTGACGTTCGTCGTTCTCATTGTTTTCCAGCCCTTGCTGAAAAAATATTTGCCGCAGGCACCGGCCACGCCGCAAAAACAATCTACTCCGCAGCCAACTCCAGCCGTAGCACCGCCAGCCGCTGCTGTGGCCACCGTGACTCCCGCGAAAGTTCAGCAGTCCACCACCAGCAAACAGGCTTCGTCCGAAACGGAAACGGTTGTCGAGAACGATCTTTATAAAATCACTTTCACCAATCGCGGCGCGCAGGTGAAGTCCTGGATTCTGAAGAAGTTCGATAACGACGCGCAGAACGGTCCGCTGGAACTGGTGAATGACGCCGCTGCGCAAAAGTATGGGTATCCGCTTTCGCTGTGGACCTACGACGAGAACCTGCGCAGCAAACTAAGTTCGGCGCTCTATGTAGCTTCCAAAGAGGGGCATCTCGCTGCTCCGGCGGAAGTCACATTCGAGTACGCCGATCAGGATTTGGTGGTCCGCAAAACTTTTCATTTCGATCACACCTATGTTCTGAACGTCGAAACCTCCGTGCTGTATAAGGGCGCTGAAGTATTTGCCGCGCCGGCGTGGCCTTCGGGATTTGGCGATCAGTCAACTGCGGCCTCCTACGCTGCGGCGCGCATCGATTACCACAACGATGCCTCCACCGAACGCAGCGGCTATGTGTTCTTCCCGAACTATATTTCTCGCCTCGCAGTCAAGAGCATCAGCGGGGGCAACACCATAAAAGGACCGTTCGAGTGGGCGGGACCGGGCGATCAATATTTCACCGCGATTTTTATTCCCGACAATCCCGAAACTGCGGCGATGGTGACGCTGCGAAATTCGTTGCAAGTCCCGCGCGATCCGCAGAAGCCTGGTTCTAAGGAAACCGTGAATGTCGATGCCATCGGCGCTGCCGTTGGCGATCTTCGCGGGCCCACCGCGGAGCGCGTGTATGTCGGTCCCAAGGAATTGTCTTCGCTCGAAGCGGTGCACGTGCCGACGATTAAGAACGGCGATCCCGATCTGCGCGGCACGGTGGACTTCGGGTGGTGGGGCCTGATCGCGCGTCCGCTGTTCTTGTGGCTGAAGTGGACCTACAAACACATCGTTCCCAACTGGGGCTGGGCGATTGTCATCCAAACGCTGATCATCACCGTCGTCCTGCTGCCGCTGCGGATCACGCAGATGAAGTCGATGCTGAAGATGCAGCGCATCGCACCGCAGATCAAATCGATTCAGGAAAAATATAAAAAATACAGCCTGCGCGATCCGCGCAAGGCGGCGATGAATGAGGAGATCAGCGGGCTCTATAAGAAAGAAGGAGTGAATCCCGCGGGAGGCTGTCTGCCGCTGCTGATTCAGTTCCCATTCCTCATCGCCTATTACAAAATGCTGGGCGTGGCGCTCGATCTGCGGCACGCGCACTGGCTGTGGGTGAGCGATCTTTCCGCGCGCGATCCTTATTTTATTCTGCCGATACTGATGGTCGCGAGCATGTTTGCCATGCAGCGTATGACCCCGCAGGCAGGCATGGATCCGGCGCAGCAAAAAATGATGACATGGATGATGCCGCTGATGATGGGCTTCCTCTTCTTTAACTTTGCGGCGGGATTGAATTTATATTATGCGGAGACCAATTTGATTTCGATGGCGCAACAGGCCATCATGAACCGAACCAAGCTGGGCCTCGAGATGCGCGAGATGATGGAAAAGCGCGCCAGGAAAAAAGAAAAGTAGGAGCTAAACGGTTAAGAGCTTTTTCTATGGATAAAGTTGCTGCTGCGAATCGAATCAACGAATTTCTTCAGGCGGTCGTGAATCTCGGCGGCCTTCACTTGAAGTACCGAATTGTTGTGGATCCTCCGGCGATCAGTGAGTGGGAAACCCCCGAGATCTATGTCGACTTCTCCGGCCCGGATTCGGCGCTGCTGCTGGATCGTGGCGGCGAACTTCTGCGCGCGCTGGAACTGCTGGCGTTTGAAATTTTGCGATTGTCGTCCGGTGAGCACGAGAAGATTTCCTTCGACTGCAAGAACCAGCGCTCTCTGCGCTTGAAGGAATTGCGTATGGCCGCGAGCGTGGCGGCGGAGAAAGTCCGGCAAACCGGCGTGCCTTTTCATTTCGCTCCCATGTCTTCGCGGGAGCGGCGCATGGTCCACCTGGCGCTGCGCGATGAAACCGATCTGCGCACCGAGAGTGATGGCGAAGGCCGCGACCGCTGTGTGGTGCTGTATCCGGCGGACTATAAATCCACCAGTGCCAAAAGCGTGCGGCGCACTGTGCCCTAACCTTGCCTCAAAAATATTTATGCGCCTCATCGCCGTTCCAACTTCGACATAATGGATTTTCCATCCCAGCTGTGTGCTTTCGTTTTTCTGATCGTGGTTTGGCCGGTTCCCTTCGCTTGCGCGCAACAGGCCGCGCCTCCTTCCGGTAGTTCTTCCTCGGTGCCACATCCGCGAAAAACCGCGCCGGAAGCCAACTTGCATTTGGATCTAGGAACAGTGAGCAATGGCACATACCGCAATCCTGCTTTCGGATTCACCTGCAAGATTCCTCAAGGATGGGTATTGCGAACCGAGGAGATGAATGCGGGCGATGACCAGCAAGCAGATCAGGAGGCTGGCAAATCGGGTCGCGTGCTGCTGGCTGCATTTTCGCGGCCCCCGGCGGCTCGCGGCGAGGATGTAAATTCGTCGATCCTGATCGCAGCGGAGAGCACGTCCCAGTATCCCGGACTAAAAGAAGCGGCGCAGTATTTCGGGCCGGTGACGGAGATTGCCAAAGCGCAAGGGTTTGCCGTAGCCGAGGAGCCGTACGAATTTGCCATCGGCGCGAAGACGGTGGTGCGCGCAGATTTTCAGAAGGACGTCGGCTCACGTGTAATGCGGCAATCGACGCTGGTGATTCTGGCGCGCGGATACGCAGTGTCGTTTACGTTTATCGGAGGGACCGAGGATGAAGTTGAGGAGTTGATTTCAGGATTGAGTTTTGCCGTAGCCGCAAAACCGCATCCGCGCTGAACTCCAGGAAAGGCATTTACCCGGCAGCATGAAGCTGAAATTGCCCGAGGGCGTGTTTAAAGCATATTTATTCGACTGCGACGGCACCATCGCCGATTCCATGCCCCTGCACTACCGCGCGTGGAAGGAAGCCCTTGGCGAATGGAATTGTAAATTCGAGGAAAGGCTTTTCTACGAGTGGGGCGGAATGCCCGTGGCCGAGATCATCTCTACGCTAAATGAAAGACATGGACTGCGAATGCCGGTCGACGCGGTGGCACATCGAAAAGAAGCACTTTACTTCGAACTGCTGCCGCAACTGCAGGCTGTTCCGGAAGTTCTGCGGCACATTGAGGCGGAGCACAAGAAAATTCCCTTCGCGGTGGTCTCGGGAAGCACGCGGGAATCAGTGACGGCGTCCCTGACAACGCTGAAACTACTCGAGCGCTTCGATGCGATGGTGTGCGCGGGAGACTACACGAAGAGCAAGCCCGATCCGGAAGCATTTCTTTTGGCAGCCGCGACGCTTGGCGTAGCGCCGGAATTGTGTCTGGTATTCGAAGATACGGAAATGGGCATTCAGGCGGCAAAAGCCGCGGGGATGGCTTCCGTGAAGGTTCCTCCGCCGTGGGAGCGAGCGGCGACCTGAGAGTCACGAGATTGGCGATCACAATGCGGCCGGAACCAAGTGTTTAATTTCGATCACGATGTTCGGCGGCTTCAGCAGCGTGTTGTGAATCAGGCAATGATGCACGGCGTTCTCGACCCCGGATCGATGCTGTTCGCTGAGTGTTGCCGACGCTTCGATTTCAATATGAAAATTGTCGATGCGAGCGGGATCTTTCAGCTTGTCGGCAGTCACACGGACGCGAGTTCCTTCCGTCGCCAGTTTGTGTTTGCGCAGATATTGGGCCGCGTAAAAGCCGGCACAGGAACCGAGTGAGGCGAGCAGCAGTTCCGGAGGTGTCATGCCTTCATCGTGACCACCGTTTTCAGGCGGCTGATCGCTCAATACGGTATGCTGCCGGGCTTTGATTTCAAACTGCATCGCTCCGAGATGTTCTACGGTGACTTCCATGAGTGCCTCCGAAATTTAACGAGCTACTTTAGAAATTGACGAGCGAGCGCGATGTCGAGGTGGCTCCTCACCAAATCGCGAGCGCGATGAAGCCGAGATTTCATGGCCGCTCGCGAGATGCCTAATCTTTCCGCAACCTCGTCGCCCGGCAAATCCTCGACATCGCACAATTCGTAAACCGGGCGATAGAGTTCCGGCAGCGCCTCCATGGCATTCTTCAGCACTTGCTTCATCTCTTGCTGCGCGAGTTGCATATCCAAAGGAGGTTCCGACCCGGCGAGCTCGCGGCCTTCGTCCTCCAATGTAGAAAGCTGCAGGAGCGGAAGCAGAGATTCGCGCTCCTTCAATTGCCAACAGACGCGTCTCGCGATCTGCGCCAGCCATGCGCGGAAGGCTGCGGATTCGCGCAGCTGACCCAAATGGCGGTAGGCTTTGAGCAAAGCTTCGATGAGCACATCTTCGGCATCCTCGCGATTGCCGCACACGCGGATCATCTGCCGATACACAGCGTCCTTGTGTTGCCGGGCTAAGGTATCGAAATCCACGAGTCCATTGTGGCACTGCCGGGGCTCGGCTGCATGACAAGCTCTCACCGATTGGGCACGGATGATTCCGCATGAGGAACTCCGATCCGGCAATGGCTCTGGCGATTCCAGGGCAATCTTTCAAGGATCATTGCCATTGCGCAAATGTCGGTGAGCCCGGCGAAAGTGAGACCTATCCCTACGAATCCGCAGAGCAAAACCCAGAGAGGATTGACCGCCAGCGCCAAGGTGGCGGCGATCAGCACGAGCGCTCCCGCCCCCACCCGGACCTGACGCTCCAGAGACCAGCGCGTCTTCACACTTGCTACGACGGGCAGGCCAGCCTCGATCCATGCTTTTGTGCCGCCTTCGAGAACTGCGATCTGCCGCTGACACGATTCGAGGAGATTGGCCGTCATGCGCGCTCGCGTGCCGGTCTGGCAAATGAGAGTGATGGGAAGTCCGATGTTGAGATCGTCGAGGCGCGCCTCGATTTGATCCAAGGGAATGTTAACAGCGGTGGGGACGTGGCCGGCGGCGAACTCCGAGCCCGAACGTACGTCTACGAGCTGGTTGAGAGCCGGTGGGCGCGCGCGTAGTTCTGCGGCGGTTATGGTGGCGTTCAAAATTCCCTCCTGCTTAGGAAGAGCGGCAGTTTTGGAAAAAGGATTCAGGGTGTCTTCGGGCAGTGGAGTTTGATTTGGCTTTGCGTGATCGTCAGCAGGATGATCATGCCTCGCTTCAGGATGCCAGGCAAGTTAGTCGAGGGGCTCGGGTTCGAGAGCGATGTTGGTTTCGCCTGCCGCTTTTTTCGCAGCGTATTTCTTCATCCACGCTTCCCAACTTTTTCCCGCAGCCGTATCTCTTCCTGAAAAGGCGAGGGCGGCGATGTCCGCATAAGAGATGGCAACTTTATCGTTGGAGTTTTTCGGGTAGAGCCGAACCACGGAATCCCTGAGCGTTGGGCCGGTGCGGCGGTCGAAAAGATAGCCTTCGATTTTAGATTCGTCTTTGCGGGTGATGGTCACGTCGCCGCGATAGTCGAATGCTTTTTCCAGGGCGACGCGGATTTCTTCATCACTGGCGAGCTGCGGGATCCAGCCTTCTAGTTTTTCGTGGACGGTGCCGGGAGCCAGTTCCAGCGAGTCAGGATTGGCGCTCGTATGCGGCACGGCTTGCGCGTCTTCGTGGTCGATGTGGCCGGATGCTTTGCCTGTCATTTCGAGTCAACTTCAAAATCTTAAACACAGAGGACACAGAGGTTCACAGAAAATCGTCATTAAGCGCGAGTTTCGTGGAATGCTTCTGCCGACGCTGCGATCTGCACCAGCGGATGCACCGGAGCTTGCGGCTCATCCAGCAGTCGCAACGCTTCTTCGTCGCGATAGCCGGTGAAGAGCGTCGCCCTCACGGTGGCCAGGAATCCGCTGAGCGAGCTAAAGGTTGCGTTCACCGCGGAAGCTTCGTAGCCGCTGTGCACCATGCAATTCGCGCAGGCGGGATTGCCCGACTCCGTGCCATAGTTGCTCCAATTTGTAGTCGAAAGCAGCTCGGCGAAAGTTTCGGCGTAGCCATCCTGCAGCAGGTAGCAGGGCTTCTGCCATCCGAAAATATTGTAAGTGGGCATGCCCCACGGAGTGCAAGGATAGGTTCGCTTGCCCATGAGAAATTCCAGAAACAGCGGCGAGAGATTGAAGCGCCAGTTCTTCTTCCGATTCGACAGGATGGCGCGGAACATGCGGCGGGTACGGGCGCGGCCGAGAAAATGTTTCTGGTCCGGAGCTTTGTCGTAAGAGTAACCCGGCGAAAGCATCATGCCTTCGAGGCCTAGCTCCATCATGTCATCGAAGAAGGCCCGCACGGATTTGGGATCGGCGCCGTCGAACAGCGTGGTGTTCGTGGTGACGCGGAAGCCGCGGCTCAGGGCTTCTTTGATGGCATCGACGGCGATGTCGTATCCGCCTTCGCGGCAGACTGCCAGGTCATGTTCTTCGCGCTGGCCGTCGAGGTGCACGCTGAAGGTTAAATACTTGCTGGGTTTGAAGAGATGAATCTTTTCTTTGAGCAGCAGAGCGTTGGTGCACAGATAAATATATTTTTTGCGCGCGACCAGGCCTTCCACGATCTCGCCGATCTGCGGATGCATGAGCGGCTCGCCGCCGGGAATGGAGACCATGGGCGCTCCGCATTCGTCGACTGCGCGGAAACATTCTTCCGGGGTGAGATCTTTTTTCAGGATGTGGGCAGGGTATTGAATCTTGCCGCATCCGGCGCACGCCAGGTTGCAGCGGAACAACGGCTCCAGCATGAGCACCAGCGGATACTGTTTGCGTCCGGCGAGCTTCTGCTTAAGAACATAGCTCGACACGGTCCACATCTGAGATACGGGAACGGCCATTCTAAGTTGGTAACTCCTGTGTGCTTATTTTATCAGGGTGCAAGACTTAGATGATGCGGAACGTCACACAGGTGCCGGAAAACGAACGGTGGAACACGAGTTTTTGCTGCGCTTCGCAAAGCCGAAAACTCCGGCCGGCTAAGCCTTAGAAACCCTTGTAAAACCAGCGTTTACCGAAGGGATTCACGGCCGCACGAAGGTCGCTGGCAGAGCCTTTTCCGTGGTATAATTTGATAGTCGCCAAACGGGCCTAAGTACACTAAATTTCAATCACTTGAGGTCGGTTACGCAGGCAGACAGTTCGGTCTAGCGGCGGGCGATTTTTGTGAGTCAATCGGAGCTTTCGCTCGTAGCAATTTTGCCGGACAAATCGGGCGTGCTCCATGGAGTTGAATGGCCACCAAAGAGATCAATACCCCCATCGTAGAACCTAAACCGAAAAACGGAAGCTTGACACCGATCGCTGGAAATAACGGCGGCGCTAAGAACGACTATAACGCCGACTCCATCAAAGTGCTCGGCGGGATGGAAGCGGTGCGCAAACGTCCCGCGATGTATATCGGATCGACTGGCGATCTGGGTCTGCACCATCTCGTCTATGAAGTTGTAGACAATTCGGTGGACGAAGCGTTGGCCGGATTCGCCACCAAGATTGAAGTCACCATCCACATCGACAATTCCATCACCGTGATCGACGACGGCCGCGGCATTCCCGTGGACGATATGGACATTGACGGCGAAAAAATTTCTGCTGCGCAGGTGGTGATGACCACTTTGCACGCCGGCGGAAAATTTGATTCGTCCACGTACAAGGTTTCCGGGGGTTTGCACGGCGTTGGCGTTTCGTGCGTGAACGCGCTGAGCGAAGAACTCGAACTGGAGATCTGGCGCGATGGCGCGACCTGGGAGCAGACCTATTCGAAGGGCGAGCCCACCAGCAAAATGAAAAAGGCGGGCGCTGCCAAGCGGCGCGGGACAAAGGTTCACTTCCTTCCCGATCGCAGCATTTTTACCGCGACGGAATATAACTACGACACGCTGGCCCAGCGGCTGCGCGAACTGGCGTTTCTGAATAAGGGATTGCTGATCACGCTCACAGATGAGCGCTCGACTGACGCGAAAACCGGCGAGGCCAAGCATGCGGATTTCAAATATAACGGCGGCATTGCCGAATTCATCAAGCATCTGAACCGCGGCAAACAAGTGCTGCACGACAAGCCGATCTACATGGAAGCCGAGCGCAGCGGCGTGGCTATGGAAATCGGGCTGCAATATAACGACGGATATTCCGAGTCGGTTTTCAGCTTCGCGAATAACATCAACACCATCGATGGCGGCACACATCTTTCGGGCTTCCGCATGGCACTGACGCGCACGATAAATTACGCCGGGCAGCAGATGGGCTTGTTCAAAGACGTCAAAGAAAATCTGACCGGCGACGATGTGCGCGAAGGCCTGGTCGCAGTGATCAGCGTAAAGCTGCCGCAGCCGCAGTTCGAAGGACAAACCAAAGGCAAACTAAATTCCGACATCGCCGGCGTAGTCCAAGCGTTTATTAATGAGCGATTGGGAGCGTTTTTCGAACAGAACGCGACCGTAGCGCGAAAGATTATTAATAAGGCAGTGGATGCGGCGCGGGCTCGCGAGGCCGCGCGCAAGGCTCGCGATCTGACACGGCGCAAGGGTGCGCTGGATTCTGGCGGGCTGCCGGGCAAGCTGGCGGATTGTTCGGAGCGCGATCCGAATCGCTGCGAATTGTTTTTGGTGGAAGGTGAATCGGCAGGCGGAACGGCGAAGCAGGGACGCGACCGGCGCTTCCAGGCGATTCTGCCTCTCAAAGGAAAAATTCTCAACGTTGAAAAAGCGCGCTACGACAAGATGCTGGCGCACGAAGAAATTCGCGCCATGATTACGGCGCTGGGCACCGGCATTGCCAAGGATGATTTCGATCCCACGAAGGTGCGTTACGGAAAAATCATTCTGATGACGGATGCCGACGTGGATGGATCGCACATCCGCACGCTGCTGCTGACTTTCTTTTTCCGGCACATGCAGGAGCTGATCAAGCGGAACAACATTTATATCGCGCAGCCGCCGCTGTATTCGATCAAGAAGGGCAAGTCGATGCAGTACATCAAAGATGATGACGCGTTCGACAAGGTCATGCTGAAGCGCGCGGCCGATGGGCTGATTGTGCGCTACGGCGAAGGCGCGGCCAAGCTGGAAGGTGCGAACCTGACTCGGTTCATGAGCGTGCTGAAGGAGTATCTCAACTTCTTCGACAAGGTGAACAAGCGGCTGCGCGATGAGAGCGTTACCGAACTTTTGCCGAAGCTTGATCTTTCCAAGCATACGGATTTCGAAGGCGACAAGAAAGCGCCGCCGAAAAAGATCGAGAAGCTGGAAAAAGAATTAAAGCGGCTGCAGAAAGAACGAAAGTTCAAGAGCGTCGATGCCGCGTTCGACGAAGAGCACAATTTGTGGGAAGTGCGGTTCGTCAGCTCGCAGGGATCGGAACACGTGATCAACTGGGAGCTGGTATCCAGCGCGGAGTACCGGCAGTTGATTTCGAAATTCAAACAGATCGAGCCTTATCTGGAACCACCGTTTGTTGTGGAAGCCGTGACCAAGATCAGTGCCGCGGGCAGCAACGGCGATGCCGCGGAAGAAGAAGCGGAGGACGCGGCCGAGACGGACGGAAAGTCCGGAAAGAAAACGGCCAAGGCTGCGCCGAAGGCCCGCGCCGTGATCGAGCCCGTGGAGAAGGCAAATGCGCGCGAACTGTTCGAATACGTGAAAAAAGAAGGCAGCCGCGGCTACGATGTGCAGCGCTATAAAGGTCTGGGGGAAATGACGGCTCCGCAGTTGTGGGAGACGACGATGGATCCGGAGCGGCGCACTTTGCTCTCGGTGAAGCTGGAAGACATCGCCGAGTGCGAGACCATCTTCACTACGTTGATGGGCGAGGATGTAGAGGCGCGGCGGAAGTTTATTGAGGAGAACGCGCTGGATGTGAAGAATTTGGATATTTAAAAGCGTTATTGGCGGTCCGTTGTTTGGCCCGTGAGTGGAGCGTATGTGTTCTTTGAAAAACCCCGAGCGAGTCTCGGGGTTTTTGCTTGGGGCGGACTTTCTGAGTAGTCGGACGACTTATTAGACAAAAGTAACACATATGGTACTATTAACAGGGGGGGCGCTTTGCCCACGGCGAAGGAATACGTAGATGCCAGGGGAATCAGTCCTTTCCATAGGTGGTTTGTCAATCTTCATGCACCGGAAGCCGCGAAGGTGACAGGAGCCATCATTCGGATGGAGCAGGGTAATTTCGGAAACGTCAAGGGAGTTGGCTCAGGAGTCTTTGAATACGTTCTGAATTTCGGGCCCGGTTATCGCATTTACTTCGGCAAAGACGGCGACCAGATCGTCGTTTTGCTTGGGGGTGGAACGAAAAAGCGGCAGCAGAATGACATCAACCTGGCAATTGTGAGATGGCAGGATTTCAAACGGCGGAAGAAAGCAGGGGGATAGTGATGGCTCTGACCAGAGAGTTCAAATTGACAGTTCGCGCCAGAGTGCAGCGTGATGCCGCCTTCCGCAAAGAATTGCTTCGCGAGAGCGTGGAGAGTTTTCTTGCAGGCGACGTTGACACCGGAAAGACCATACTACGCGACTACATCAACGCCACAATCGGATTTGAGAAGCTGGCGAAAGTCACGCACCATTCTCCCAAGAGCCTGATGAGGATGCTCGGGCCGTCGGGCAATCCTCACGCCAGGAATCTGTTCGAAATTCTTTCCGCACTGCAAGAGAAAGCCCACGTTCAATTCAAACTGAAGACGTTCGGGGCGGCTTTGGGGGCCTGACCGGCGCGGATTTTCCGAGCACGCTGGTGGGCGAGGATGTGGAGGCGCGGCGGAAGTTTATTGAGGAGAATGCGCTGGATGTTAAGAATTTGGATATCTAGCGCGCCGTTGGTCGTTAGTTCTGGGCTGGTGCAGTTTGATAAGGAAGCGAGCCAAACGCGCGATTGTTGCGTCGCGAAGAACGCGACGCTTCGCGCGGCTCGCCCAGATCCTTCACGGCGCAAGGAACGCTTGTTCAGGATGACAATCGCACTGTACCGCTGCCAGATATTCATTTGAGCGAAGTCTCAGGACCAAAAACAGGAGGAAAGGCAATGCATAACCCGCCGCATCCAGGTTTGGTTCTCCGCGAATACCTTGGGGATGTTCCCGTGACCAAGGCAGCGGCGCATTTGTGGATCACGCGCGTTACCCTTTCGCGAGTGCTTAACGGCAAGGCCGGGATTTCGGCATCCATGGCAATTCGCCTCGCTGCCGCTTTAGGTACGACCCCCGAATTGTGGATGAGCATGCAGTCGCAGTACGACTTGTGGAGGGCGCGGAAGGCGAAACAGCCGGCGGTCCGCAGGTTGGCAAATGTTGGCGACATCTCGGAGCGGGATCCAGCAACTGAAGGCCGAGTTTAGCTGTCGCGGTTGAGCTTTGTCTTTCTGGGTGGCTGATGGGTGAGGATGTGGAGGCGCGGCGGCGGTTTTTTGAAGAGAATGCGCTGAATGTGAAGAATTTGGATATCTGATAGCCGTGGTGCAGCGTGCCGATTCCTATCGGCGCCATATGCACAGCACAATGATGAGCGGTTTAAGTTTTGAGGGCCACGATGCCGCCCGTGGCTTTTACTTTTTAGGCCTCCGTACCATCTCTGGTTGATCTAGCTCTGGCCGTCCAGCATGATATGAAGTCATAGTGAACTCCTGCGCATCGTGAATATGCTTTCTGTCTTGTTGCAATCGCGAGCAGAACACAAGCATTTCATTCTTCAGATCGGTTTGTCGTAGATCCAAACCAAGAATGAAATGCAGCATTAAATTTTCGTGCGTCGCGTAGTTCTCGTAAGCATTCTCCAAGAGATCAATATTAGGCTGCCCAACCCACTTCGCGAATCCGTCCTTGATAATCACAATTTGGGTCTGGTTGCCGCAACCGTCTACTGTGTTTTTTACATGGAAAATCACGAAGGCTGCTAGGGAAGTGGCTTGAACGGTGTTCATCGGTGCCCAAAAGCGCTTCAACATGACTTGTGCATAGGCTCGACCAAGGCCGACGGCGCAGTATTTTCTACTAACGTGGAGCGTGCTTTTCTCCGTCGTCCACAAACAATAATTATTCGAAAATTGAGCGCCCATAACTAAGTTAACTTGTGGACGATCATGCTCTGGAAATCGGGCGTAGGGAACAACATGATCGTTATGAAAGTCCTTTAAGATATTCTTTGACTTCGTTAGTAGTGCCGCGGGTGACCATATTTTCTTTTTGAGAAAAGCCGCGCAAAGGTCTTGGTTTAGACTGTCCAGGTATCCCGCATCCCCTGCTCCAGTGAGCGCAATCGCACCCGCCTTGTCTTGCTCTAGTCCCTGATTGGCAATTAAGATTTTGCTCTCGTCAGCCTTGTGGCTTCCCACGGTTTCCTGTGTATCGGCGGCAACTACTATTCCGTCGTGGGCTAGTATTCCAACGGCAATCGTCATGCGCTCGCTTCTTCTCTGTTCTGGGTTTTGGGCCGTGGCGATCGCTCCGCCGTCAGCCTGTCGGCCCTCGATTGACATCACCAATCCGGGGCTTACGCACACTTTGGGCTTGGGCGCTCCTTTTGTCTAGTGGATAAACTGGAGTGAAGTCGTGCTCTTCCCGATCTCGCGCTCCTTCACTATCTCGTATATCGCATATATCGCAGCGCTGAAGCGCCGCGCTACCCAAAATCGCAGTCGTCGACGAAAACCTGGGTTCAGACAAAATCTTGTCAATATGTAGAAGTTACGCGATCTGGTCTAAGGTTAGGGAAACACGGCGAATATAAATGTTCGGTTGATGTCCCAATTACCCTATTCAATATGATATAATGGTATTTATAGTAATAACTCAGAAGCAAGGCGCGGCCTACGGGTCGCGCCTTTTGTTTTTGGGGGGCGGGGCGCTGCTTGAGGGAGGGGACAGCAGGTTCCTCCACTGCGCCGTCGCGGACGCTCCGGCTCCAGTCGGAATGACAGGGCAGGGCGTGGGCTGACGCTCCGGTCGGAATGACAAAGTATTAAATAAATGGGACATTGAGAGGAATCAGGGATGAAGGCTTGGGAGCGATTTGGGACTTACAAGGAGCGGGGGGAGTGGGTGGAGTTGCAGTTTATGGCGCAGGCGGCGCGGCGGCGGTTTGCGGTGTGCACGCCTTGGGGAGAGACGCGGGCTTACGATGTGGGGATTGAACATGGTCCGAACTTTTTGCGGGTGCAGGTTAAGTCGAGCAGCTACCGGCGTGGGGATGGGTATTGCTGTCAGCTGCTGCCCAACCATGTGAAGAAGCGAGACTACAGTTTGGAACAGATTGATCTGTTCGCGGCGTACGTGATTCCGGTCGGCGCGTGGTATCTGATTCCGGCATCGCTGGTGCTGGGGGTGCGGCGAATCACGTGCGTCATGCTAAGCCCGGTTGGGGAGCCGACTAAGGCAAAGAGCTACTGTTACGAGCGTTACCGGGAGGACTGGAGTCTGCTCGGTAAGACGCGGCGTGGGTTGGGGAAGTGCGGAGAGTAGGGGACGCGCCCGCGGGGGCTGAAGCCGGTTCGATTTTAGGGGCTTTACCCGGCGCTGAAGGCGCCGCTCTTCCACAGTGCTGCATGCGTTCGTTGTTCTTGGCCTCGCTTCGCTCGGCGGACGGACGGAGGCGTCCGTCCCTCCATGGGCATTGCTTTAGGGCTGGGTGTTTTTTACTTTAGGCCTTCCACCAGATACAGATCGGCGAGCATTCGGTGGTAGCCGAAGACGCAGCTTTTGGCATCCGGCGTCATGTAGATGGGGCCGATGTTTTCTACGCCGGCGGGGTCGGAGGGCATGAGTTCTTTCCAGAGCGTGCGTTTGCCGGATTTCAGGTCGAGGCGGTAGACGCGGGCGGGTAACTCGCCGGGTTGGTAGATGTAGAGGGATTGCCCGTCGCCGCTCCAGGTGATGGGTTGCTCGCCCTGGTTGATGCCGTTGATCGGGCGAGGGTCGCCACCGGCAACGGGATATAGGTATCCTTTTTCGTCGGGACCGATGGCGGCGATTTCCTGAGAGTCGGGCGAGAGCGCGAAGGCGGTGCCGTTCACGCCTTCTTGCGAGATGGGTTTGCTCTTGCCGGAAGCCATATCGTAGACGTAGAAGCGAACTCCCTTGCCGGGCTCATCGGCGGAGAAGAGAATTCTTTTTCCGTCTGGAAACCAATGCGCCCAACTGTGGTTGACGTTATCTTTGGTGAGGTCTCTGGGTTCGCCGGCGGCGGTGGGCAGGAGCCTGAACTGCGAAGGGGATTCCTGGGTCTGCGCGATCACCCATTTTCCGTCTGGAGACAAAGCTACTGCACCGCCTTCGCCCAGCAGAACTGCGGGTGAACCGTCCGTCTTGCGAATGTAGACGGCATAGGTCAAACCGCCGGACTTGGAATAGTCGAGCGCACCGCCTCCGCCTTCTTCATCAAACAGCAGCGTCTTACCATCGGCGGAGAGGTCGGAAGGATAGGTGTAATCCAGCCACGAGAGTTCATGCTGCTTAGGATCATTGTCGAAGACTCCGAGCAATTCGCGGCGCCAGGTGGCGCGAACCAGCAGCACGCGCCCGTCTTTCGCGATATCGAGCAGCATGAGCGCGCCGGGGAGGCGGGCGACGATGCGCTGCTTACCGTCGAGTGATGTGGCGTAGAGAGTGCGGTCTGTGCCGGATTTGCTGGCGGTGAACCAGATCTCCTTTCCATCGGGAGACCAAGCCAGGCCCTGGATGGTGAACCACTGGCTGGAAAGATTTCTTTTGTTGCCCGCCAGATCGACCACCGCGAGCGAGCCACTGTCATCGCCTTGCAGTGGATGGTCGGCGAACGCGATGAGATCACCTTTGGGTGAGACGCGAGGATGTCCGATCCATCCGCCGGTTTGATAGAGCGGCTTGCCGATGGGAAGTTCCAGGCGATTGCGGCCGCCCATATCGCGAACCACGGCTAGATTGGTGCCGTCGGGCGACCAGTCGGCCCACTGGACCTGCTCCAGCATTTCGCGGGGTGCACCTCCGGAGAGCGGAGCGCGCGCGAGAGTGCCCATGCTTACCCATGCGCCGATGGCTTTGCTGTGCAGCAAAACGGCCATTTCAGAACTGGGAGAGATCGACATCAGCTGGGTGCGGCTCAAGCCCATGGAGCGGGACTCGGGCGCTTCCGGCCGAGCGGTGAATACATCGACGGGATTTCCCTGCCATGCCGCGCTGTAGAGAATTGTTTGGCCGTCTGGAGCAAAACGCGCGGAGCGAATACTGCCGCGGCGGAACGTGAGTTGCCGGTAGATCGGTGGTTCAGGAGGCGCGCTGGCGAAAAACATTTTGCCGGCAAACAAGCCAGCTGCCGCGGCCACCAGCAAGGCAATTGCGAAGATCAGAGCAGTGGCAGATTTTTTGCGCGGAGCGGGCGCTGCCGCAGACGCCGCGATAACGCCTGACGAGGAAGATTGGGCGGTCTCGGCCACCACCGAAGTACGCGAGGAATCGATGGAACGCTTGAGGCGCTTGAGATCGGCGCGCATTTCCGCTGCCGACTGGCAGCGCATGTCGCGGTCTTTTTCCAGAGCTTTGCTGATGATCTCTTCCAGCTTGGCGGGAAGTTCCGGAACCAGGCGAATCGCTGACGTTGGCTGGCGATTGAGAATCGCTTCGGTAACCACGGCGGAGGTTTCTCCGCGAAAGGGCAGGATGCCGGTGGCCATTTCGTAGAGCACGACGCCGAAGGAGAAAAGGTCGGTGCGTCCGTCGAGTTCCTTGCCGCGCAACTGCTCCGGCGACATGTAGGAAACGGTGCCAACGGCGGTGCCGGGACTGGTGAGGTCAAGGCCGCTGGCATCCGCGAGAGTTTGCGAATCGCCGCTGGTGGGGCGGGCGGCGCGGGAAATTTTCGCCAGTCCAAAGTCGAGGATCTTGGCGTGGCCGCGATCGGTGACGAAGATGTTCGCCGGCTTAATATCGCGGTGGACGATGCCCCGGATGTGCGCGGCATCGAGCGCATCAGCCACTTCAATCGCGAGCGTGAGCAGGCGCTCGAACTCCATTGGCCTGCCGTTGATCAGGTGTTTCAGCGTCTGGCCGCTAAGGCACTCCATCACGATGAAGACGTGGCCTTCGTGCTGGCCGATATCGTGGATGGTGCAGATGTTCGGGTGATTCAGCGAAGAGGCTGCTCGGGCCTCACGGCGAAAACGCTCGAGCGCTTGCGGATCTTGAGAAGAATCATCGGGAAGAAATTTCAGGGCAACGAAACGGCCGAGTTGCGTGTCTTCCGCTTTATAGACGACACCCATCCCTCCGCCACCGAGGAGTTCGACGATGCGGTAGTGAGAGACTGTCTGGCCGATCATGGACGAAGCGGGTATTCCGGCCCACGCTGCTTAGGACGTGGGTCGAGTCATCTTAGGGTGAATTGGGCGGTGAGTCAATTTAGTATTGTGGGGACAAAGCAGTGATGGAGCCGCGGACGCCCTCGTCCGCGGTTGCATAAGGAAAGTGCAAGAAAATTGGACCCGGTATATTATCCCCGTAACCATGCTGGGTAACCGCACTAACGAGCAGTGGATCGCGCAATATGCCTCCAGCCACCAGCATCCGGTGAACCGCGCTTGCCACACGCTCGGCATTCCGACCATCCTGCTGGCCGTGCTGATTTTTATCATTAGTATTTTCTTTCACTTTCATCGCCTCTGGATTTATGCGCTCGCTTTGTTCGTGCTCGGGTGGATCTTCCAGTTCGTGGGCCATGCTTTCGAGGGCAAACCGCCTGAATTCCTTTCCGACTGGCGATTTCTATTTGTGGGCGTGCGCTGGTGGTGGGCCAAGATTCACGGGAAGGCGTGAGCTCCTGGTCGTGAATGGCTCCCGGAGGAATGTTTTCGTTACTGTTGCTAAATCCTGCTCCATCGAAGAATCGCTATGTTCCCGCAACTTGCCCGCTTTACCGATCTTGGTTTGCTGCTGATGCGGCTCATGGTGGGCCTGGTCTTTGTCACCAGCGGCTATAGTCATCTTAAAAACCCAACCGAGCGGGCCAAGAGCATTGGGATGAGCAAGGGGTTCACTATCTTCCTCGGCGCCGCCGAAGTTGCGGGAGGCTTAGGCGTGGCGTTTGGAGTGCTTACTCCGCTTGCCGCTTTTGGGCTCATCCTGATTATGCTGGGTGCGATCGAGAAAAAGATTTTCGCCTGGCACACAGGTTTTTGGGGTGAGAAAGGTTCGGGCTGGCATTATGACCTGATGTTCGTCCTGATGAACCTGGTCATCGCCTTCACCAACGGCGGTGCTTATGTGCTGATGCGCTAGAAGGGCGATCGGCTTCTTCGAGGGTGCCGTAGTTCGCGAGCGAGGACGCAACCGCAACAAACTTCAACGTTCCGACATTGCTTTCTGCATCAGTACGTTGGTAAGCTTTGGGGACTGTGGGTATGCATCGGAGTATCACCAAATTTCTGCTGCTGTTCGCGCTGGTGGGCAACCTCGCGCCGGTAGCTTTGGCGATTTCAACTCCGACGCTGCATGCCTGCTGTCTCCGCAAGGGCGTTCATCATTGCCATGGATCTCAGGCTTCGGACTCCGGGCAGCTTGTCATCCAGGGCCCCAATTGTTGCGGCCACGAGTGTTGCCGCGCTGCCACTACGGCGCAATGGGCCCACCCGCAGCAGCGGCTTGACTTTGTTTCTCTGCAAAGTATCAACGCGCATGCGGTGGGATTTCGAACCGACTTCCCAGCCAGCGCTTCTGCTGAATTCCAATCCACGCGCGGACCGCCGGCGCGCTGAACCCTCCTGCTTGATTCAATCTACCAGGACACGCGTGTAGCGCGGGAACGTGTCGCCTTGTGCAAAATCGGCGACGCACTGACAGCGCCGCTCCCATCCTTCCCACGGACGGGCGGTACGGTCAAGGTAACCGTGAAGAAATGGAGACCTTTCATGAGGCAAGTTACGGGCATGATAGCGGTTGTTTTCTTCCTAGGTGCCATCGCATTCGCCACGATTTTTGGTTCCGTTCGCGGCGTCGTTCACGATCCTCAGCATCGCCCCGTGCAAGGCGCTATGGTGATGCTGAAGGCACAAAACTCGGACTGGATGCACTCTCAGAACTCCAACGATAGAGGAGAATTTGAATTTACGTCTGTGCCCATTGGGAGTTACACGGTCACAGTCTCATCGCCGGGTTTCCAGCAAACGCAGCAGAGCGTGATTGTTCAGTCGGACACGAGTCCGGTGTTGCACTACCAGTTGGCAGTCGCAGGCGGGAAGGAAACAATTGCGGTGTCGGGAACTCCGGTGGAAGCGACGACGGACAGTGTGACTCCTACGACTATGGTGAACCGCGAAGACATCCAGGAAACCCCGGGGGCGGATCGGACCAACGGCATGGAGATGATCACAGACTACGTGCCTGCGGCGTACGTGACGCACGATATGCTGCACATGCGGGGAGGCCATCAGGTTGAATGGTTGATTGACGGAGTCCCGATCCCCAACACTAACATCGCAACTAATCTGGGTCCGCAAATCGATCCCAAGGATATCGATTACATGGAAGTGCAGCGCGGGAGCTACGATGCAGACTACGGAGATCGCACCTACGGAATCTTCAACATCGCGCCGCGCACGGGCTTTGAACGCGACCGGGAATGCGATCTGCTGATCAGCGCCGGAAACTTCTATCAGAGCAACGACCAACTCAGTTGCGGCGGACACACCGAGCGCTTCGCCTACTACGCCAGCCTGAACGGAAATCGAAGCAATTACGGCCTGCAGACGCCCGTGGCCCAAGTTGTTCACGATGCCGACAACGGCTACGGAGGTTTCGCTTCGTTTATTTTCAATCCCAATTCTAAAGACCAATTCCGGGTGGTGGGGTCGCTGCGGCAGGACTACTACCAGATCCCGATCGATCCCGATCCCAATTCAATCGGAAATCAGAACTATCCCAGCTACGGACTGCGCGACGCCGAACGGGAGCCCGATGGCTACGCCACTTTCTCATGGGTGCACACCTTCAATGAGAACATGCTGCTCACCGTCTCTCCCTTTTATCACTACAACGGCGCCGACTATAAGAGCAATCCAAACGATTATCCTGTGGCCTCAACCGTGACTGAGAACGCCAACTACGGCGGTGCGCAAGTCGCCTTCAACGCCACGTTCTGGAAAAACGATCTGCAAGCCGGAGTCTATGGATTCGGCCAGCACCAGTACAACTACTTCAATAATTTTTTCAACGACGGGGAGACGAATTTTCCCGCATCCTCGATCGGCGTGAATGGAGGGGTCACTGCTCTATTCATCAACGACAAATTCAAAGTCGCGCCCTGGCTAACTTTTATTGCTGGGCTTCGCCAAACGGAATTTGATTCCTCGATTTCCGAGAGCGCCACCGATCCGCGCCTCGGCGTCGCCGTAAAAATTCCTGGCCTGAATTGGGTTTTTCGCGGATTTTACGGTT
The DNA here is from genome assembly GCA_963726155.1 of uncultured Acidobacteriaceae bacterium. Classification (GTDB taxonomy): domain Bacteria; phylum Acidobacteriota; class Terriglobia; order Terriglobales; family Acidobacteriaceae; genus Sulfotelmatobacter. Next base: position 920,848 of record CAVSBF010000004.1, on the reverse strand, counting down.
ACTTCTATCAGGCCCCGCCTCTGGTCACTGCCACCGGCGCGCTGCTCGATTTGGCCAACAGCCAGAGTTTTACTTTCTCTCCGCTGAAGGGTGAACGCGATATCGAATGGCAGTATGGCGTCACCATTCCGTTTCACGGCTGGGACCTGAGCGCAGATAATTACGAAACCCGCGCCGAGAACTGGCTCGACCACAATAACATCGGAGACTCTAATCTTTTCTGGCCGATTACCTGGCAGTACGCATTGATTCAAGGCTGGGAACTCACGCTGCGCTCGCCGAACCTCTGGCATCGCGGCCAGTTTCACCTTGCTTATGCCAATCAAATCGCGCAGGCGACCTCGCCGATTACCGGCGGCTTGATCTGCCCCAGCCCCGTAACGCCTGCCTGCGGACTCGACATTCCTCCCGGACTTTCCCCCGTCGATCACGACCAGAGAAACACATTGAATGTGGGCTTCAACACAAACCTGCCCGGTCACGCCTATGCCTCAACCAACGTGTATTACGGCTCTGGCTTCACCAACGGCTTGCCCGGCGTGCAGTATCCCGGCAACTATCTGCCGGGCCATACCACCTTCGACCTTGCCCTGGGAAAAACCTTTGCCGAGAGATACACAATCTCCATTGATGCGCTGAACGTAGCCAACCGCCGCGTCCAGCTGGACAACAGCCTGACCTTCGGCGGCTTCCACTGGAATGACCCGCGACAAATCTATGGGGAGTTCCGCTATCGATTCAATTACTGATATTTACACACGACGGTTTTCGATGAGACTACTGCGGCTAGGAGTACTGGCTCTGGCGGTGCTGGGGATCGTTGTATCCTTCCTGGCTCTGCGCGAGCACTATCGCACCGATACATCCCCGTGCAGCATTAACGAAAAGTGGGATTGCGGCGTGGTCAACCAGAGCCCCTACGCGGTTCTGGGAGGAGTGCCGGTCGCCGCGATCGGGATCGCGGGGTATGGTGTGATCGCGCTGCTGGCGCTCCGCCGCAGGGCTCGATGGTTGGCTGCTGTGGTCTTGATGGGCCTCGGCTTCGCCCTTTATCTCACATACGTGGAAGCGTACGTACTGAAAGTCTGGTGTGTCTTTTGTGTTGCCTCTTTGACGATCATCAGCTTGATTTCCGTACTAGCGATCATTTTTGCTTTAGGAAACTGGAGACGCTCGGACGAAAGCCGCATCTCCGCGGTTGAGAAAACGCGCTCCAGCGCTACTCCGCTTTGGGCCTGGATTGTATTGGCTATTTTTGCGATCTGCGCCATCCTGATCTTCCGTCTAGCCGAACATGGCCTGAGCGCCCGGAATCAGCCGTCATCTCTCGAGTCTTTCCTGGCGGACTACGCTCGCGTGTGGTTCATTCCCGTAAAGGCGCGGAAACTGGAAAACCCGCTGCCGCCAGCTCCAGTGCTGGTTGCGCGAGGCCGGGATCACTGGGCGGACCATTGCGCAACCTGTCACGCAAACAACGGCAGCGGCGATACGGAGTTAGGAAGGAACTTGTATCCTAGGGTTCCCGATATGCGGGGCGCGCGTACGCAATCGCTCAGCGATGGCGAACTCTACTACATCATTCGCAACGGCGTCCCTTGGACTGGCATGCCCGCATGGGGCAACGCCGATCTCGGAGATTTGGATTCGGAAAGCTGGGCGCTTGTTCTGTTCATCCGCCACTTGCCCAAACTCACCTCCGCAGAGGAAACGGCGATGGAGAAGCTCAATCCCAAGGGCACGATCGAACGAGAAGAAGAACAACAGGAAGATGATTTTTTGAACGGAAAAACTCCGATGGAGGAAAAGCATGATCACTAACCGGCAAGCTCTCCGGTCTTCAATCGCCACCGCAATCGCCACCGCCGCCTTAATTCTGATTTTTTCCACAATCGTTCTTGCCCATGGCGATCAGCAACATGTGATGGGCACAGTCATAAAGATCGACGCTGGATCAATCACAGTGAAAACCACGACTGGAGAAGTAAAGACGGTCATGGTCCTTCCCACCACGAAGTTCTTAAGAGGAAGCGTTGCGGCTACTGCCCAAGATGTAAAAGTTGGAGACCGCGTGGTCATTCACGCAAAACCGGAAGGAGAAATGCTTCATGCAACCGAAGTGAAAATCGGCGAAGCGAAGGATTCGATGCACCATAACTAGGAGCTTGTTTATGGTGGGCAGTCCTCTGTGTTCCTCAGTGTCCTTTGTGTTGAAATGAAGTCAAGGAGCGATCCGAGAACGGAAACAAAATATGTCCCCAAGTAGAACCCTTTTAATTAGCCTCATCAGTCTCGGCATTCTGCTAGCACTCCCGACAGCGTGCAATCGGCAACAGTCTGGGTCCAGCGGCGCGTCGAGTGGCGCCAAGCGGTATTCGCTCAAGGGCAAAGTTGTGTCGGTAGATAAAAATGCCGGCACTGCCAACATCGACAACGAGCCTATCTCCGGCTTCATGGACGCCATGATCATGCCCTATAAAATTAAGCCCGCTTCGGCGCTGGATCAACTGCAGCCCGGGGATTCCATTACGGCCGATGTTGTAGTCGCCGAGCCGGGAAATTATTGGCTGGAGAACGTCAAAGTTATCGGCCATTCGAAGCCGTCGGCGGACAAGCCCGCCGCCAGCCTGCACATTCCCGAGCCGGGGGATGTGGTTCCTGATTTCAAATTAGTCAATCAAAACGGAAAATCGATTTCGCTGCATCAGTATCGCGGCCAGACTTTGCTGCTTACTCTTATCTACACCCGCTGTCCGTTTCCCGATTTCTGTCCGCGTGTGAGCCATGAGTTTGCGACGATTGATCAACAAATCCGCGCCGATCCGGCCCGGTATCGCAAGACTCATCTGCTCAGCATCAGTTTCGATCCGGTGCACGATACGCCGAAAGTGTTGCGCGCTTACGGATTTTCCTGCGCCGGAAGCAAAGATCCTTCGCTGTTTAAAAGTTGGGAGTTCGCCGCAATCCCTCAGGCAGAATTGCCGCAATTCGCCGATTATTTCGCTCTGACTTACGAACAAGATGGCGACTCGATCACGCACTCGCTCAGCACTGCGATCATTTCTCCGGATGGAAAAATTTTCAAGTGGTATCATGGCGCGGATTGGCAAGCTTCAGACTTGCTCCAGGACATGGCGGCTGCTGCGCATCCTGCAAGTTGAGTCGCGGACATCGGACTGCCTACGCTTTTCGCCCGGTTGAGGCTTCCGCTTGCCGCGTGGTAGCATCCTAAGTTTTGGCGGGTGGTGTTGGGCTGGCCTCTCTACTGCACCGATTCTCTTCTGGGCCTTCTCGTTTTGCACGCCTGCGAAGGAGCCTATCGTGAAAGTTTATACCGGAGAAAATATTCGTAATGTTGCGATTGTAGGACACGGGCACGCGGGAAAAACGACGTTGCTCTCGGCCATGCTTTACACGGCGGGCGCAACCCCGCGCCTGGGACGGGTCGACGACGGCTCGTCGACCACCGATTACGACGAAGAAGAGATCGCGCGCAAGATGTCGATTGCAGCCTCCGCCGCCTATGTGGAGTGGGGCAAGACGAAAATCAATGTAATCGATACGCCCGGGTTCAATATGTTCGTCCACGAGGCCCGGATGGTGCTGCCCGTGGTGGACGCAGCAATTGTTGTGGTGGACGGTGTAGCTGGAGTGGAAGTTGTGACCCAGCGAGTGTGGAAGGACTGCGACGAATACAAGACGCCGCGGCTGATTGTGGTGAACCGCATGGACCGCGACCGGGCGAATGCAGAGCGCGTGCTCGAATCTCTGATCAATGCATTTGGAAGAAATGTGATTCCGATTGAGCTGCCGATTGGCAGCGAAAAGAATTTAACTGGAGTAGTCGACCTGGTGCGCATGAAGGCCTATACCTACGAACTGGGCGGCAATGGCAAGGGAAAAGAGACGGAGATTCCCGCCAACATGCGGGCGCAAGTGCAGGAATCGCACGAACAACTGGTGGAACTGGTGGCCGAGGGTGACGACAAGCTGATGGAGGAATTCTTTGAGAAGGGGACGATTCCCGAAGAAGATTTAATTCCCGCGCTGCACAATGCAATTCGCGAAGACAAGCTTTTCCCGGTGATCTTTTCCTCCGGACTGGGCAACATCGGCGCCGATCGGGTGATGGATTTTATTGTGGACTACACTCCGGCGCCTTCCGAGCACGAGTGGGTGCAGGGCGAAGCGGCGTCTTCCGGGAACGGGGATGCGCCGAAGCGGCATGAGACGGACGCGGAGCCGGTTTCGCTGTATGTGTTCAAGACCGTGTCCGACGCATTTGCGGGAAGGATTTCCTACTTCAAAGTGTTTTCCGGCGTATTGAAAAACGAATCTACGGTGCAGAACTTCTCGCGGGGATCGGCGGAGAAGCTGTCGCATATTTCCATCATGCAGGGAAAAACTGCGGTTCCGGTAACCGAACTGCATGCGGGAGATATTGGAGCGGTCGCGAAATTAAAAGACACGCTTACTGGCGACACGCTGGGGGATAAGGCAGCGCCAATTCAGTATCCGCGGGTGAAGTTGGCGGAGCCGGCGATCACTTTTGCCATCGAGCCGAAGAGCCGCGCGGATGAAGACAAGCTGGGTCCGGGAATCCATAAGCTGATGGAAGAAGATGCCATGCTGCGATTCTTCCGCGATGCGCAGACTCAGGAATTTTTGATTGCAGGCACGGGGCAGCAGCACATTGAAGTAGTAGTCGCGAAGCTGAAGAAGCGTTACCACACGGAGGTGGTTCTGAAGGCTCCGAAAGTGCCTTATCGCGAGACGATACGCGGGAAAGCCGATGTGCAGGGGCGGCACAAGAAACAAACCGGCGGCCACGGTCAGTACGGCGATTGCAAGATCAAGATGGAGCCGATGCCGCGCGGCGGACAGTTTGAATTCGTCAACGACATTTTCGGTGGCGCGATTCCGAAAAATTATATTCCGGCCATCGAGAAGGGAATCAAAGACGCGGCGGGACGCGGCTATCTAGCTGGTTATCCCGTGGTGGATTTCCGGGTGATCCTTTATGACGGGTCATATCACGATGTGGATTCGAATGACATGTCGTTTCAGATGGCAGGCCGCATTGCATTTCGAAAGGCGATGGAGCAGGCAAAGCCGAGTTTACTGGAGCCGGTGATGGCGGTCGAGATCACGGTACCGGACGATTTCGCCGGCTCGATCATGGGCGACCTGAACAGCCGCCGCGGACGCATTCAGGGCATGGACAACAAAGGCGGCAACACGATCGTGAAAGCCGAAGTTCCGATGGCCGAGATGCTGACTTACGGCGTGGATTTGACTTCAATGACCCAAGGGCGCGGCAGCTTCAACATGGAAATGCACCACTACGACACGGTGCCGGCAGCGCTACAGGAAAAGATTGTTGAGAAGGCGAAGGCGGCGCGGGGCGAGGTGAAGGAAGAAGAAGAGTAAGCTCTTCAGTTTGCCCCGCGGACCGGGCGAAATCCAGAGGCCATTGCATACCCCGCGCAGACAAACTCTCCAAACAGGAGTACGACAGCTAGCGTATAGACAACAAAATCCTTATTTCCGAAATTCGATTCCTGCGAAATTAATCGTAATTCGCTGATCATTGCGAATGAGGCGGCAGCCCCTAAGAGAAACAATAGGAGCGCAGCCGCCGCCGAAATCATCCGAGTGACCTTACCCTTCCAGGCTTCGGATGCAATCTTTCCAATAAAGTACCACCACGTTGTCGCCACAATACCGACAACGATGACTCGCGAAGGGCTGTCGCTCGCGACTAGCGGTAAAGAAACCGGAAGGTCTACGCAGAAAAGTGGATTTCCTCCGCTAGCTATTTTGTCGCCGAACACTTCCGTCGTGAGGAAAAGAATGATGTGAAGAAGAGGCAGAGCTAACGGCAACCGGCCTGGTAAGGCGTTCACTAAGTTTTCATCCCTTGCGCCTTCGCCAGCTTCGCCTGACGTTCGTCAAACGTCCAGAATTGTTCCGCCTTGAGTTCCAACGCGCAGGCGACGTGCAAAGTGTCCAGCGTTCGCATGCCGAGCTTCGGGGCATGGTGGCGGGCGAGATCGGCGCATACTTGGAAGGCATTCTCTGGGAGGGGTACGGCAAGCCATCGGCCAGCGGCAAGGTGCTCTTCCATCTTCGCAGTCATGCGTTGGGCTTCCGACAGCGATAGTTCTCCGCGAAATATGTGCTGGCCCACGACGTGCTCCCACTCGGCATTATGAAGAGGCGTAAACCACAAAGGAGGAGCAGATAGGATCCGTTCGCGGGCTTGGGGCGAATGCCGGTCACTCAAATACAACGACACCAGAAAGCTTGTGTCGAGATAAATGCTCAATAACGTCCGCGCTCCTCAATCAGGAGGTCGGCTCCAGACAACACTCGATCGCCAATGATCTCCTTGGCTACTGCCTCGAAGTCCGGCCAATTACCCGGCTTTCCCTGCGCCCTCTCGGGAACAATACGGGCGATCACCTTATCGCGTTCGCGCAGTTCCACGGTTTTCCCGGCTCGCAACCAACTCTTGAGGCGCTTGGTATCGCGTAGCTGCCTGATGTTGACCGATGGCATGGATAGAATGTGACACATGATGTGTCACATGTCAAGAGGCCTTTACCGGTGTGGCAAGAGCACTCGATGCAGGCTGTGCTGGCTGGACAGCCGAGGGCGGCTGTCCCCACACGAGCCGTGGTAATATCCGGCGAGTGGCTACCGCCAAGAACAATCCTAACCTGAATTACAGCCCGGACCGGCTGGTTTCTGCCGCGGCGGTCGAGGACGATTCTTCGTTCGAGCTGAAGCTGCGCCCGCAGCGGCTGGGCGAGTTTATCGGACAGGCCAAAGTTAAAGAGAATCTGGCGGTGGCGATCGAGGCGGCCAAGTCGCGCGGCGAGGCCATGGATCATGTGTTGCTGTATGGGCCGCCGGGGCTGGGAAAGACCACGCTGGCCAACATTATTGCCAATGAATTAGGCGTGCACTTTCAGCCTACAGCGGCGCCGCTGTTGCAGATCAAGGGCGATCTGACGGCCATCATCACCAACATGCAGGAGAAGCAAGTCCTGTTCATTGATGAAATTCACCGTCTGCAGCCGGTGCTGGAAGAGTTGCTCTATTCGGCGCTCGAAGATTACAAGCTCGACATCATTATCGGTCAGGGGCCGTCGGCGCGCACGCACACGCTGGAAGTGAAGCCGTTTACTTTTGTCGGCGCGACAACGCGAGCAGGATTGATTTCGGCGCCTTTGCGGTCGCGGTTCGGCATCGTCCTGCGTCTGGAGTTCTATACGCCGGAAGATTTGCGCGTGATTGTGGAACGCTCGGCGGAAATTCTGGGAGTGCAGATCGATGATGCCGGAGCGATGGAGATTGCCAGCCGGTCGCGCGGTACTCCGCGCATTGCGAACCGGCTGCTGCGCCGAGTGCGCGACTATGCGCAGGTGCGGGGCGCGGGCAAAATCGATTTGCCTACGGCGCAGGCGTCGCTGCAAATGCTGGAAGTGGATCAGTACGGTTTCGACGAAGTCGATCGCAAACTGCTGCTTACGATTATCGAAAAATATCAGGGCGGACCGGTGGGCTTGAGCACGCTGGCGGCAGTTCTGGCGGAAGAACCGGATGCCATCGAAGAGATTTACGAGCCTTTCCTGATGCAGATTGGATTCCTGAACCGCACTCCGCGCGGGCGCGTGGCTACACAGCTGGCCTACGAATATTTCAAGATCGCACCGAGCCGCCGGCAAAGTTCGTTATTCTAGGAATTCAGCCCACTACTTTTACGATCAAAACGACGAAGACTCTGTTCCGGAGTTCGTGACAAACATTTGTTTTTTGTTTCGTTAAGCCGAATATAGTGTATCTTCCTCAGTTCCCTGTCGGGAGCGGGGACGATTGAGTCTGGTTCTGCGGCGGCGGCGAGACATAACGCAGCTTGTGAAGTTAGCGATGTTGGCAGTGCTGCTGCCGACGGGCGTAGGCTCAGCGGCTTCGTGGCTCCAAGCTAACGGAACTCACGTCGGCAACTCGGTTGTGCAAAGTACGTCCTCTGGCTCCTCAGGACAAACTTCGAGTCCACAAAATACCCAGACGACTCCGCAGAACCCCCCTGCCCCTCCGGAGGAGAATCCTGCCCCGCCCGGGGAAAAGCCCGCGCCGTCGAAGGAGACACCGCCGCCCGCGGAGCAAGAGCCGGAGCCTTCTGTTAAGAATCCTGAGGTGCGGCCTGCCCAGAAGGTAGCAAGCACGCCGACTCTTACCATTCCACGGCTGAGCCGGGCGCCTGTGCTCGAAGATTTTCTGAGCATGAAGCCGCAAGGTCCTGCGGCTCTGGAGATGGCAAAAGTCACGGGCTTCGTGCAGCGCAATCCGCATGATGGCGCCAAGGTTTCCGAAGAGACGGAAGCCTATCTCGGCTACGACCAGAAAAATCTCTATGTTGTATTCGTGTGCTTCGACGATCCGAAAAAGGTGCGGGCGCGCATGTCGAGCCGCGAAGACGTTTACGACGACGACGAAGTCGAAGTCATGCTGGATACGTTTCACGACCGGCGCCGCGCCTACGCTTTCCAGACCACTCCGCTGGGCGTGCAATGGGACGCAATCTGGAGCGAAGCTACTCGGGATGAGATCAGCGGCAATTTCGATACTTCATTCGATACTGTTTGGGATTCGAAGGGGAAAGTTACCAGTCAGGGATTCGTTGTCTGGATGGCGATTCCCTTCAAGAGCCTGCGCTTTCCGTCGACCAAGGACCAGGAATGGGGAATCATTCTGTATCGCGGGATTGTGCGCAAAAACGAAGACGCGTTCTGGCCGCAGATTTCCTACAAAGTGGCGGGGCGGCTGGGCCAGGCAGCCACGCTTTTCGGGCTGGAAGGAATCTCGCCCGGCCGCAGCATTGAGCTGATTCCCTACGGAATCATGCGCGGTTTTCGCGGGCTCGATGAGCGCGATCCCTACAATCCCAATTTTCAAAATGCAGTGGCGCAGGGCCAGGCCGGGATGGACGCGAAGTTTGTAATCCACGATCACTTTGTGGTGGATTTGACCGCCAATCCTGACTTCAGTCAGGTGGAATCTGAGGATCCACAGATCACAGTCAACCAGCGCTTCGAAGTGTACTTTCCGGAGAAGCGTCCGTTCTTTCTGGAGAACGAAGATTATTTCCGCACGCCGCTGGATTTGTTTTTCACACGCAATATTCAGGATCTCTCGGCCGGCATTCGCCTCACGGGAAAAGAAGGACCCTATTCCGTCGGCCTGATGTCCACCGATGACCGCGCCCCGGGGCTGGCGGTGCCGAACTTTTGTCCTGCGACTTCTCCAATCTGTTCCGACATTCTCAGCGGAATTCGTTCGTATTTCACCATTGCACGCGTGAACCGTGACATTTTTAAGGAATCGAGTGTGGGGGCGATTTATACGGACTGGGAATGTCCTAAAACCGGCGAGTTTAACCGCGTGGGCGGCCTCGACACGCGGCTGAAATTCAATGCCAACTGGTCGCTGGATGGCCAGGCCGTAACCAGTTCGAGCAACCTGCTGGGCCTGAACACAACGAATCTGGAAACTACTTGCGAGTACAACCTGTACCCATTCAGCTCCGGGAACGCAGGCAACAACAATTACTTCGCGGGCCCTGCGGATAAGCTCGATCTGAAACGCGATGGCCTGCACTTTACTTACGAAGGAATTTACGACGACATCAGTCCAGGATTTGTCACGGTGCCAGGATTCGTGAATCGGGTGGACATCCGCGAACTTTATCAGACAGCCGACTACCGATTCCGCCCGAAGAAAGGCTGGGTGGTTGACTGGGGACCTTCGATCATGCAGCGCTATGTCTTCGATCACGAAGGGAATCGCCTGGATACGGACTATTCGCCTTATCTTGCAATCCAAGGCCGCGGGCAGACGGTCATCTATTTATTTCCTTACGAGGAACTGCGCGAGCGCTTGCGGCCGCAGGATTTCTGCTTTCTCGGTTTCTCCTGCCAGACTCCGAAGCAGGATTACCACGAGCACAGCAGTGGCGCATCCATCCAGACCAGTGTTCTACCCAAGGTGACCGCGGCAGCGAGTTATCACTGGGGGGACGGTGCAAATTTTGTCGCGTCTGCCGGAGCTCCACCGCCGCTCGACGTTCCCTTTGTGGCGCGCCAGGATACGGCCACGGGCACGCTCACATTTCGTCCGTTGAAGCCGCTGAAAATTGAGAACACTTATCTTTTCGAGCGCCTGCGGGCTACGCATAACGAGTATCTGCTGGCGCAGTCACAGCTGCCCGGCACTCATATTGGCCAAGGCATTTTCAACGACCACATCATCCGCAGCAAATGGAACTGGCAATTCACGCCGCAGCTTTCTTTGCGCGTGATTCTGCAATATAACTCGCTGCTCGCCAATACGCCGGGAAACACGATTTACCCGTATACCTATCTGCCGACCGAAAAGGAATTCAATGCCGATTTCCTGCTGACCTACCTGGTGCATCCGGGCACCGCAATTTACCTGGGCTACAACAGCGACCTGCAGAACCTTGACCATAATCTTGGGTTCGATCCGGCCGGCTTGGCGGGACTCTACACCGCTAAAGGTTTTATGAACGATAGCCGGCAGTTCTTCGTGAAGGTTTCGTATTTATTCCGCTTTTGATCTTCGTTTCCCCCCGGCGGTCCGTGCTTGGTTTGCTGAATCCTGGCGGGTTCCGGTAGAATCTAAGGATTCGAATCGAGGTCTGAACGCTATGAAAGCAGCCATTCATCCCGCTTATAACGAAATTCGCGTGCACTGCGCGTGCGGCAACGCCTTTGTTACCCGCTCCACTCATAAGGGCGATATCAGTGTTGAAATTTGCTCCGCCTGCCATCCCTTCTTTACCGGCAAGCAGAAGCTTATGGATACCGCCGGCCGCGTGGAGCGCTTCCGCCGCAAGTATGCCAAAAACGAACCTGCCAAGCCCGGCGCGTCGAAGAACTAATTCGCGTAGCAAACTTCCAGCAAATTTCAGCCCTCGCCAACCGGCGGGGGCTTTGATTTTGTGGGACATTTTGCGGGACATTTTGCGGCACAAAGTAGAATAGAACCGTGAAGAAGTTCTGGGACAACTCGTGTGGGGCGGACACTCCCTTCGACAAACTCAGGGCGGGCTCTGTCCACCGGGCAGCGTCACCGAAGAGAGTTTCTTTAAGTCTTCAAATCGGCAGTGTGCCGATAGCTCCCGCCACCGTTCTTGCGCCCATGGCTGGCGTCACCGACACGGTTTTCCGCCGCTTCATCCGCAATCTCGGCGGCTGCGGACTGATCATGACTGAGTTCACCTCGGCCGACGGCGTGCTGCGCAAGAAAGATCAGAAGGCCAAGCGGTACCTGCATTTTTATGAAGACGAGCATCCCATTTCCGCGCAGCTTTTCGGCAGCAATCCGCAGGTAATGGCCGAAGCGGCGCGCATGGTCGAAGGCCTGGGATTCGACCTAGTGGATTTGAATCTGGGATGCCCGGCGAAGAAAGTCGTGAAGTGCAACGGAGGTTCCGGCCTGCTGCGCGATCTGCCTGCGATCGGACGCATCTTCGAAGCGGTGCGCGCTGCGGTGACGATTCCCTTCACTGTGAAATTTCGCGCCGGATGGAGCGATGATGAGATCGTCTGCGTGGAACTGGGTCGCATGGCGGAATCGTGCGGGTTAGCGGCTGTCGCGTTGCACGCGCGCACCCGCGAGCAGGGCTACAGCGGACAGGCGCGCTGGGAGTGGATTGCTGCGGTAAAAGATGCCGTGAAGATTCCGGTGATTGGTAACGGCGATATTCGCACGCCCGAAGACGCTTGCGCCATGGTCACGCAAACTGGTTGCGATGCGGTGATGATCGGCCGCACGGCGCCCTCGAATCCGTGGATCTTCCGGCAGATTCAGCAGTATTGCAACGCTCCTGGAGCGGCGGACGCCCTCGTCCGCCCGGCTGGCGGCAATACTCTCGAGTTCGAATCCCGTGATGGCGACTCCCCGGACGAGGGCGTCCGGGGTTCCATGCGTGCTAATGGATCAGTTGCGCCTCTCTACGACCAGCCAAGCGAGGCTGACCGTTACCAGATGATCCGGACTTACTTCCAGATGCTGATCGAGGAGGAACTTCCCGATGCCGTCGGCAAGATGAAGCAGTTCGCTTCCTGGTTCACGCACGGCGTACCGGGCGGAGCGGGACTGCGTAAGGCGATTTACGAATCGAAGAGCGCCGTGGAAATACTCGGGCGTGTGGAAGAATTCTTCGAAGCGAGATTGTGTGGCGCGGGCGCCCTCGCCCGCGAAACGCCTGCGGCGCTCCAGCAGTCCTAGAAATTTCGTCCCTATTTCATCTGATCGAGAATGGACCCCACAATTCCTCCCACCACGCCGCCCTGCACCGCCTCTTTTCGATTTTCGTGAGGCATGTACTCGTAAAGAGCATGCGCCAGCTTGGAGATAGGAAGCGTTTGCAGCCATATTCTTCCCGGACCAGTCAGCGAGGCGAGGAAGATTCCGTCGCCGCCGAAGACCAAATTCTTGATTCCGGGTACGGTCGTGATTTGAAACGACACGCCCGATTGAAACGCTCCAACGTGGCCGGGATGTACCCGGAGGGTTTCGCCCGGCTGAAGATCGCGCACCACCAGTTCGCCGGATAGTTCGAGCCAGGCGGTGCCTTGTCCGCTGACGCGTTGCAGCAGGAAGCCGTCGCCGCCGAAAACGCCCGCACCCAGCGATTGCTGAAAGCCTACGCCGATCTGAATCTGCGGGGTCGCGCAGAGAAAGCCGTGGCGGTGAATCATGTATTCATGTCCCGGCGAAACCTCAATGGGAACGATGTGGCCGGGAAGCTTAGTGGCGAAAGCTACTTCGCCGGCAGCGCCAACCGCGCGGTATTCGCTCATGAAAATGGAGCCGCCGCCAGCCACGCGCTTGAGCACGCCGAAAAGTCCTCCGCCTCCGCCGAACTGCGTGTGCGTGGTCATCTGAATCGAGCTGCCCATCCAGGAAAGCTCTCCGGCTTCGGAGATAACCGACTCGTTCGGCTCAAGGGCAAACTCGAGCACGGGCATGGTGGTGCCAGTAATGCGGCTTTGCACGGGAAACCTCGGAGGAAGTATACAGCCCTTACGAGGGGCGGATCGATGGTCCTCTCGCGATTGCAACTTACGCCAAGCGCGCCACCATCTTCCCCGCTTCATCCTGCTCCACATAGGCCCACGGCGTCTTAGGGTCATGGGTGAAGACCGTCAGCCATTTTTCCGGCATCGATTTCGCGTAGTACTGCTTCTTGCTCTCGATCGTCTGCAAAGGGTAGAGATCGAAGGCCATGCCCCAGGTGATGTCGATGTGCGCGGTGGTGGGCATGAGGTCGGAGATGTAGCAGGCGGTGCGGTTGCCGCTTTCGACGATGACGGCTTGCATGTGGGCGGTATGGCCAGGAAATTGTTTTACCGTAATGCCGGGGACAATTTCCTCGCCGCCCTTGAGCAGCGTCATCTGGCCGCTTTCCACCAACGGATCGTAGTTGTCGGGGATGTAGCTGATCGAGTCGCGTTCGCTGGGCTTGCGCGCGTACTGCCATTCGCCTTCCGGCGCATAGTATTTTGCGCGGGGAAAAGTTGGGACGATCTTGCCATCTTTGTCGCGCACCGTGTTCCAGCCGCAGTGGTCGAAGTGAAGATGCGTGTTGATGACGATGTCGATATCCTCTGGCGCGATTCCGGCTGCAGCGAGATTCGTTAGCAGCTTCGCGGGCTGGCCGTAGAACTTGATCATGCGCTCTGACAGCTTGTTGCCCATGCCGGTTTCAACCAGCACATTTTTCTTTCCGGTGCGGATGAGGAGCGAGTTGAGTCCCGCCAGCACGTAGTTGCGTTCGTCGGCAGCTACTTTTCGCGACCACATGACTTTGGGGATGACGCCGAAAAAAGCGCCGCCATCGAGCGGGTAGGTGCCGTCGGAGAAAACGCTGAGTTCGAAGTTGCCGAGAGTGAGCTGTGGCATAGAAATAGTGTGCCACAGGCCGGATTACATTCCGATAATCCCGCGCGGCGGACCTGTCACAGCTTGACGCAGAAAAAGCCTGAAACGCAGAGATCGCAGGGAACGTCCGCAGAGTGCGCGGGGTGCGAGATTTGACTAGCCGCCGGGCCCGTCATTGGAGACATATTGTTCCAGCGATTCCAGTTCGCGGCTGAGGTCGTCAACGCGCCACTCCAGCAGGTTGCGAATGGAAAGGATCCCGAGTAGCTTGCCATTGTCCTCGGCCACCGGAAGATGGCGGAAGTGGCGCTCCAGCATAATGCTCAGCGCTTCGCCAGCACCGGTGCGGCGAGTTGCCATCTCGACTGGCGTGGTCATTAGTTCGCGGACCGGCGTGATTTGCGGGTCGGTGTGGGTGAGAGACATCTTGCGAAGCACGTCGCGCTCGGTGAAGATTCCCGCGACCCTATATTCGGAATCGACCACGGCGACCGCCCCAACGTGATGGTCGAGCATTTTGTTGATGGCGTCAGCTACGCTGGCATCCAGCGGAACCGCCGCGATTTCCCGGTCACAAAGTTCCAACACGCTCATAAGAACTCCCTCTGGCTCCGCAAAGCCAGTTCGGCATCGAAAATCGGATTGATGAATTATGCTCACGGCGGGGACGAAGTCAAGGAAATTGAAGAAAAATTCAACAAATCTTTATCTTGTCCAGATCAGAATTTCGTTTCGGTGACACGGCAAGCGGGATGGCTGCCTCTCCCTGCAATCTCCCAAAGTCAAAATTGCGGGGGCGGGGAGTGGCGAACTCCACGTTTACTTTTCGATAACGTAGGCATCGACCTCAATCTCGAGCAAAATCTCCGGCGATATCAAAGCGCTGACCTGCACCATCGTTGCCGCGGGACGAACGTCCGAGAAAAACTCGGCATGCGCTTTACCGACCTTCTCCCACTCTGCGATGTTGGTTACGTAGGTTCGGGTGCGCACCACGTCCTTCATGCTGGCTCCTGCCTTGTGCAACGCGCTTTCAATGTTTTTCATGATCTGCACGGCCTGGGCGTAGACGTCGCCGGTGCCCACGATTTTGCCGTCGGCGCCGGTCGCCGTCGTGCCCGAAACATGCACGTGAGGCCCAATTCTGACCGCACGAGAGTAACCGACGATCGGTTCCCATGGCGCGCCGCTCGAGATGTTCATTCGTTTCATTGTGGGTAAGATTCCTCCTTGAAGATTCATTTTACCGTTCTAACGCCATAGAATTAGCAGCCAACGCACTCATGTGCCAGCAGAAATAGCGCGGCAAACTCTGCGGCCCCGCTGTCTTCTAACCATTGATGAAAAGAATCCACCCGATACACAAAAGTCATTTGCTTTTGGAGCGCAACTGGGGTAACTAGTTACTTAACACTGCGAGGGAGTGGGTAATAACACGATTTACAGGGGGGAACAGATGATTCCGGAATCGCATCCACTGCGTCAGCTTTTCCAGGAGTTGGTGGGGCGGCACTATGCTGAGGAGATCGGTATCCGTGATCCGCAGGTCGTGGCTTATGTCTCGCACTTGCTCACCGAGTTCTGTGAAGCCGATCAGTTGTTCAAGATTCATGATGCGGCTGATCGTCCTCTGAACGACCTGGGGGAAATGATGCTGGAATCAGATCCGATCTACGGGCCAGCGCCGTCGTTTGATCGCGAGCGTCAGGTGCGCAAGCACATCGGCGACTACGCTCTTTTCTTCGCTGGGATGTTTCCCGAAAGCATCAACCATTTCCGGTTGCGCCATCAGCGCCTGGAGAATTTTGTAGAGTGGGTGAAAGCCGGGAAAGAAAGCTATTACATTGTGTCGAAGTTCGAACACTTCGAATATGCCAAAGTGGCGCCGCTCTTCGCGAATCTTTCACGCGAGTTTGAAGGCTGTGTTTACGGCCTCAATATGGTGAAGAACGACTTGCAGGAGATGCAGCATCCCATAACGCGGCGAGCGAATGAATTGCTGATGTAGGCTGCGGCTTCATTTCTCGTTCAGGTCTGGCCGTCCACCGATGCGGTAGAAACTAAGCGTGCTGTTTCCCTGCACCAGCTTCCGCACTCTTCGCAGTGATTCAAATTCTGCCCCGGGATCGAACTTCTTTTCATGTTCCGCGATCACCAGAGACATAGCCCATACTAGCGACGAATCCGCCAGCGCAATCAACGTACTCTCGTAGGCTTCGTGCATGCGATAAGGCGGATCGAGGAATACAACGTCGGCAGTGACGTGTTCGCGCTGCAGATGCCAGAGGACTCCGGAAAGATCTTCGCGCAGAATCCGGTAGCCTTCGGTGATCTTCAGGCTCTGGAGATTTTGCTCGATCACTTTGACCGCGAAGGCCGAAGTCTCTACGAAGAAAACCTGCTTGGCGCCGCGGCTGAGCGCTTCGATCCCCACTGCCCCGGTGCCGGCAAATAAATCCAACCATACCGTACCCGTAAGGGCTGCCGGATTACCCGCCGTGAGCACATTGAAAAGCGTCTCGCGCAGGCGGTCGGAGGTAGGCCGGGTATCCTTGCCGTGCAACGCCCGCAGAGGATGTCCCCGGTATTTGCCGGCGATGACGCGCATGGCTCTGTACTTTCGGTTACCGAGGCCAATATATCTAACCATGTAAAATAACAGTAGTAGTCAAAACCTATGAGAAGTTTTTCGGTTCACGTAGGGCGGCTGTTCGGAGTGGAGGTTCGCATCCACCTGACGTTCCTGATACTGCCCTTGTTTGTTTTCTGGACGGAGTACAGCGTGCATCCCTCGGCCAACGGCCCGCGGGACCTGGCGCTGGTGGGAATCGTGCTGGCCTGCGTAGCCGTGCACGAAATCGGCCACATGTTGGTGGCCCGCCGCGCAGGATCGATTGCCAAGGCGGTTATCCTTCTGCCGCTCGGCGGCGTGACCGTGTTTGACGAATCCCACGCGACGGTGCCGCAGACCGCGACAGAAATCTGGAAGCGCGAGGTCCGCATTGCGGTTACCGGGCCGCTGGTAAATCTTGTGTTCGCGCTGGTAGCGGCGGGCGTGATCTATGCGGCAGTTCCTGGAGTAAATCTATGGCACTGGCCTTTTTTGACGTCAAGCAATCTGCCGCGCAGCCTGGTGTGGGCGAACATTTATTTGGCCGGCATCAATCTTCTGCCCGCATATCCTCTGGATGGCGGCCGCATTCTGCGGGCTTACTTCGCGCGGAGCATCGACTCTTCCGCGGCCACGCGCCGTGCTGTTTCAATCAGCCACGCGCTGGCCATGGTTCTGATGATCGCAGGCTTGTTCAGCAATACCTGGCTCACCATGGTTGGCGTCATCATCTTTTCGGCGGCACAACTCGAGGAACGCGCCGTCATCTTCCAATCGGTTTTGGATAACGTGCGGCTGGAAGAAGTGATGCTCACCGATTTTTCTACCATGTCTCCGGCGGATACGCTGGAAGACGCGCTGGATAAGGCAGTTCATTCGCTGCAGGATGATTTTCCCGTGGTGCGCGGAAGCGATATGGTGGGCGTGATTTCGCGGCAACGCATACTGGACGCCCTGCGTGCGGAAGGCAACGGATATGTTCAGGCCGTGATGAATAAATTGTTCGAAGTTTCCTTGCGCCAGGAATCGCTGGCTTCCGCCTTCCGCAAACTTACGGCGCGTAACCTCAGCATTATTCCGGTGGTCGAGGATCAGCGACTGGTGGGCATCGTCACGCTGCAGAATTTAATGCACTCGATGTCGCTGCTGGCCGAAGGACGCAAGCTGCGGCGGGATGGATCGAACTGATCCAGGTGGGCCGACCACTGCGGGAATATATTTCCGAATTGCGATTTCCAATCGCCGATTGGTTCGTGCGACGAGTTTTAAACTCGGCAGTCGAAAATTGGCATTTGGCATTCTTTAGAACAGCGTCACGGCTTTGGCCTGCCGCACCGCGGGAATCTCCTCCAGCTTTCGCAGCACATCATCTGGAACGCGCCCATCCACGTGGACCACGGCGATCGCTTCGCGCGGCTCCGCAGATGTTTCCGCGCTGCGGCGGCCTAACGAAAAGTCTGCAATATTGATTTCGTTTTCGCCCAGGATCGTGCCTACCTTGCCGATCACTCCGGGAACGTCGCGGTTGCGCAGATAAATCAGGTTTCGTTCCAGCGGGGCTTCCACATCGATGTCATCAATGTGGAGCAGCCGGGGCGCGGTGCCGTGCAGCACGGCGCCTTTCACCATGTGCTCTTCGGTTGAACTCTTCAGGAAAAGTGAGAGCACGCTGCCAGCGCCGCCAGTGGAAGCCTTGGCCTTATGCGACTCGTGGACCCGAAGCCCACGCTGGTCCGCGACCGATGCAGCGTTCACCAGATTCGTTTTCTCATCGAGCGCCTGATTGAGAATCCCTTTGATCGCGGCGTTGCGAATCAGTTCGGTCTTCCACTCGGCAATGTGCCCGCTGTAGCGCAGCGAGATTTCTTCAATCGAGCCGGCGGAAATCTGCGCGAGAAATGCTCCCATGCGTTCCGCCAGCACGATGTAAGGCTGCATCTCCGCATACTCTTCGGCGGAAACCGAAGGCACGTTCACCGCATTCTGAATTACTCCGTGCTTCAGATATTCCCGTACCTGCTGGGCGATTTGCACTCCCACGGCTTCTTGTGCTTCGTGTGTGGAACCGCCGATATGCGGAGTGAGGATTACATTCGCCATGGCCTGCAGCGGCGAGTTCTTCAGAGGCTCTTCGTTGAAAACATCGAGCGCCGCGGCCGCAACCTGGCCTTGCTTCAACGCCTCCACCAGGTCAGCCTCGTTCACCAATTCTCCCCGCGCGCAGTTCACCAGGCGAACGCCTTTCTTCATTTTTTTTAGCGCGGATGCGTTGATCATGCCCGTAGTTTGCGGCGTGAGGCCAACGTGCAGAGTGATGTAATCCGCCGCCGCGTAAAGCTCGTCGAGGCTCACGCAGCGAATTCCCAGTTCCTTGGCTACGGCGACAGAAACAAACGGATCATGCGCGACGATTTCCATTCCAAAAGCTCGCGCCCGCCGTGCTACTTCCATGCCAATGCGACCGAGTCCGGCAATTCCCAGCGTCTTGCCGCGCAGTTCAGAACCTTGCAGCGATTTTTTCTCCCACTTGCCGGCGTGCATCAGCGCATCGGCGCGGCACAAATGGCGCGCCATGGCGAGCATCATGCCCAGCGCCTGCTCCGCGACTGCTACGGCATTCGCTCCCGGCGTATTCATGACGGCGATGCCTTGACGCGTGGCCGCATCCAGATCGATATTGTCGACGCCCACGCCAGCGCGGCCGATCACTCGCAATTTCTTGGCGTGCGCCAGCAGCGTAGCATCGGCCTGCACCGCGGAGCGCACGATCAACGCGTCGGCAGACTCCAGTTCGGCTGTGAGTTTGCCGTCTAGCTGGTCGGCCGTCAGAATCATCCATCCGGGTTCTCGAAGTTGCTCCACTGCTGACGCGGAAATCTTTTCCGCTATGACAATTTTCACGGATACGCTCATTTCTTCTTTATGTATGACATCACTGGAAAGTCATCGCTAACCACCGGCGACAAGACCTTGACAGACATTTGACACACCACTGACACGCCCTCATCCCGCGTTTCCTAGACTTCCTTCATGAGCAATTGCTCGCGGAGAATCGTCATGAAAACACTATCAACATTACTACTCGCCGCTCTCGCCGCTTTCACCGTGGCCTGCGGTTACAGCTCCAAAGCCGCTTCACCCCCGGTGGCAGGGACTACGCCGACTATCGCGGCCCTCGCGCCGAGCAGCATGAATTCAGGCGGCCCGGCATTCGTGCTGACGGTGAACGGCAGCAACTTTTCGAACACTGCAACTATCAACTGGAACGGCACGGCGCAAGCCACAAGCCATGTAAGTGCGAACCAACTTACGGCGACCATTGCAGCTTCGAATATCGCAACTCCGGCCACCGTGGCGATTACAGTGACGAACCCGGGCACCGCCGGCACTGGCATTTACAATACTGGCGCTACGCTGGCAGAAACGTCGGCCGCAATGAATTTTACGGTGAACTAGTTTTATTATGAACCAGGATGAGGGCCGCGGGGTTCGCGGTCCTCAAGCCTCCACGAGTTGCGCACGGTTCGATTGCGCGCGCGCGTAAACTTCCTGAGCCGCTCGCACGGCTGCGCCGTACTCAACGTTTTTTCCGGTGACGCGCGCGAGCACGTGCTCAAGTGCGCCTAGAATGCCGATCGTATCCAGGTAATCGTAATAGCCAATGTGTGCGATGCGAAACAATTGTCCCTTCATTTCGCCCTGGCCGTTGGCAACCACGGCGTCGAAAGATTCGCGAAACTCTTTCACAATCTTGCCGGAATCGATGCCGTCGGGAGAGGAGATCGCCGTCAGCGCAGCCGCCGGCGAAGATGCATAAAGCTTCAGTCCCAGGGCCTGCGCGCCGGCGCGCGTCATCTGCGCACAGAGTTCAGCATTATCGATAAGAGCTTCGCGGCCTTTGGCCAGGTCGCCGCCGCCCATCTCGCGTATAAATCCCAAGGCCGCTCCCAACGCGGCAAACAACGAGGTTGCTGGGGTGTAGGCCGATTCTCCCTTGGCTGTGGCTTTTCGTTCCTTGCGCAAATCGAAATAGTAGCGGGGAGAAGTCGTCGTATCCATTCGCTTCCACGCCCGCTCGCTCACTGCGCAGTAGCCGAGGCCGGGAGGAATCATCAGCGCCTTCTGCGAACCGCCGATAATCACATCGACTCCCCAGCCATCGACATCAAGATGAGTCGTGCCCAGGCCGGTGATGGCGTCGACGATCAGCAAAGTATCGTCGTATTGGCGGACGATTTTTGCAATGCTTCTGATGTCGTGGCGCGCGCCGGTGGAACTCTCCGTAGCTTGCACGAAAACGGCGCGCACGTCGGAGGTGAGTTTCGCGCGAATGTCATCGAGCGAAAATGTTGTGCCGTACGGCGCGGAAAGAACATCGACATTGCAGCCGAAAGCCTTGGCCAGCCCGGTCCAGCGCTCGCCGAACTTTCCCGCAGTGAGCACTAAAACCTTATCGCCCGGGGACGTCAGGTTCGATACCGACGCTTCCATCACGCCAGTGCCCGAGCAAGCCAGTACGAGCACATCGTTTTTCGTACCGATGAATTCCTTCATGTCGGCGAGGACGCGCTGGAACAAAGCGCGGAAGTCTGCGGTGCGGTGATGCGCCGTGAATGACGCCATAGCGGTTTGCGCCGCTGGCAGCAAGGGAGTGGGGCCGGGAGTAAACAGACGATTCTTGCGCAACATGAGTGACGATCCTTATAAGCGGAGTAATCATTAGTTTACTGGAAGGAAGCTTTCTTGTGCGTGATTGCGGTCACGACCGTGCGGCTACGGGCACCGTCTATAATTCAGGGATGAGCCTGATCGACCAGATTCAACAAGACATTACCGCCGCCATGAAGGCGCGCGAGGAGCAGCGTCTCTCCACGCTGCGCATGGTGAAGAGCGCGCTGAAGAATCGCGAGATCGAAAAAATGGCGCCGCTCGACGAGAAAGAATCTCAGGCTGTGCTGAGCACGCTGATCAAGCAGCGCAAGGAATCAGTCGAGCAGTTCACCAAAGGCGGACGCCAGGAAATGGCCGACAAAGAAGCCGCCGAGATTGTCCTGATCGAAAGCTATCTGCCCAAAGCCGCGGGCGAAGATGAAATTGTCGCCGGAGTGAAAACGGTAATCGCCGAGATGGGCTCTCCTACCATGAAGGACATGGGCGCGGTGATGAAGAATGCCATGGCGCGTTTCAACGGCGCTGGGATGCGCGTGGATGGGAAGGTGGTGAGCGAAGCGGTGAAGCGGGAGCTGGCGGGGAAGTAGCGATGTCATAAGGGATCACTTGCTTCTCTGCAACTCTCGATACGCCTCGCTCTTAGAAATCCCGCGTTCCTTCGCCAGCTTCTTCAGGGCGGCTTTTTCGTCGAGCTTCTCTTCGGCCATAATTTGCTCCAGCCTTTGGCGAACTGCGGGGCGGGCAGCAGCGGCGTTCTCTACGCGAGCATCTTGTTCTTCCGCTTTCCCGATGAGCAGAGTGATTTCGCCTTTCACTCCATCGCGAGATTTTAAAATCTCCAGGACTTCGCTGGCGCGTCCGCGCAAAAACTCTTCGTGTAGTTTGGTTACTTCGCGCGCGATCACCACATGCCGGTTTGTTCCCAGGACTTCAACCACATCCGTCAGAGCCTCGACGATGCGGTGTGGTGCTTCGTAGAAAACCTGGGTGCGCGGCGAAGCCTTGACGGCTTCGAGCGCGGCGCGGCGCTCGCCTCGCTTTGCCGGAAGAAACCCACTGAAGCGGAAGGAATCCGTGGGAAGTCCGCTCGCCACCAGAGCCGCCAGGAATGCCGACACTCCCGGAATCGGCACCACCGGCACATGATGCCGAATGGCCAGCGAAATCAAGCGATAGCCGGGATCGGAAATTCCGGGCATTCCAGCGTCCGTAACTAACGCAACGCTGGTGCCCTCCTGCAAATCTTTCACCAGTTCCGCAGCACGCGTCATCTCATTGTGTTCGTGGTAGCTGACGGTGCGGGTGGTAATGCCGTAGTGGCTGAGCAGTTTCTGCGTTTGCCGCGTGTCTTCGCAGGCGATCACGTCGGCTTCCTTCAGTATTCGCAGGGCCCGCAGCGTGATGTCCTCCAGATTGCCGATGGGTGTGGCGACCAGATAGAGAGCGGGCCGCGGCGCTAATGCCGATTCATTCTGCGAGAGAATTGAAAGTTCGGAGCCTTCGGATTCTCCCGGTTTTCGGCTGGCATGCTTCATGGCCGGAGTCTACCACCGCGCGGGCTGTAACTTCTCGCGCTTCACGGCGTACCCACTGGCCAGAATTGACGGGGTAGTGTGCAGCGACGGCGAAAGCGCCATGCCACAGCCCTACGTGGTGGCTCGCAGCCCTCCGGACCGCCTGCCGTGTATGTTGGCATGCTTGCTCGTTAGTCAATTTCTGGCATCCGCTCTTTCGGCCATTCAAAGGGAAATATTCTACCTGCCTCTTCGTCCGTTATCTTATTTCCAGTGAGTTCGATCGCGCGCGCCAGAGCCGGATCGCGTCCTGCAGCCAGATCTGCGGGTGTGGGTAGGATACGCTCGTCGGGCGTGACGCCGACATTCTCCAAGCTCTTGCCGTCGCCCATGATGAGGTCCGCGACCGTAATTCGGGCCCGATATTGCGCAACGTTGGTCGCGTCCAACTTAGCTGCGTGTATAAAGTCTTTGGCCTCGCCGACTGCGCCCGCCGAGAGGTCACCGAGGACGGCCCCACGCTTCTCCAGCTGAACAACCCGCGCGAAGATCTCCGCCGCCGAACCTGACCTGCTGTCAATTAGAACGATCAGCTTGCCAGTAAAGGCCTTGCTGCCTCGCGACTTGGCGATTTCCTCTTCGGATTGTTTCTGCTCTCTCATCTCACCCACTTTGATATCTTTCTGAAAAAACCCGCCTATGAACTTGTCCATCGCAGCGCGCAAACCGCCCGGATTTCCACGCAAGTCGAGAACTAGGTTTTGAAAGGAATGTGCTCTGTTTAGCAAGCCGTCCACTTCCCCTGGGTCTATAACAAAATCAGGTAGTTTCCACGCCAATGTATCGGTGCCCACTCGAAAGTACCGGGAACGATCTTTTTGTGCGTGTTGCTGTCGCAGCCAGGTCATCACATCGCTGTGACGAACGATCTCCTGACCTGGTATCACCTTGGCCATCGCCACAATGGCTCTGGACGTACCTTCGGGGGACCGCAATACTAAGTGCAGTCCAGCTTGAGGGAAAATGCCGTAGCCGTATTCAACGTAGCTGATGTTTTGCCGAGCTAGAGGGACGCCATTAATCGACAGGATCTGGTCGCCGGGCCTGACTCCCTTCTGCGCCGCGTCGCTCTCCGGCCGGACTGCGGTAGCAAAACAATCGGAGTTCCCGATGGCCTGCACCACCCACCCATAATCCACTCCGTACGGTCGCGCTGGAGGAATAAAGCGCGTGTGTGAGTCCTGAAGTGCAGCGAGGGCACCAGCAATATCTAAGAATGCCTCGTCCTGGGATTTAGCATGGTTAATTTCCTCGCGCGCTTTATCGAATCTCTTGTCTAGGTCCAAGCCGTGCATTTTGGCATCATAGTAGTGTTCCTTAATGTCAGCTTCAATCGTGTTCAGCATCTCCAACGCTTGCTGGTTAGAGACAGTTTCGTACTTCTTACCGCCTTGCCATGAACTGACCGGTACCACCCCCGCAACTGCTGCCATGAGGAACGGCGGCACTATCCAACGCCCGATTTCTCTTAGCAACCTCGGCATAATCCCTCCACAGTCCAGGAGCGGCAGGCCAGCCAGCAGAGGGATATATATAGTGAAATTCCGTGGAAAGCAAATTGGCTGTGCGTTGCGAGGGAGGGTGTAGCACTTTTGCCGTCGCCGTACACTACCCCCTGGTCTCAATTGACGCAATCCAACCTGCACCCTAGAATCAAGTTGAAACGAATCTTTCCCACGATCATCTTAAGAACCCATGCCTCTTTACGAATATCAGTGCGAAAAGTGCGGTCATCGCTTCGAAAAAATTCAGAAGTTTTCCGACCCAATGGTCAAGAAGTGCCCGAAATGCGGCGGCCGGGTCGAGCAGATGATTTCCGCGCCCGCCGTGCAGTTCAAAGGATCCGGATGGTACGTCACCGATTACGCCAATAAATCTCACGCGCCAGCGTCTGACGGCGGAAGTTCCGATTCGAAGAAAGAAGAAAAGTCGGAGAAGCCCAAGTCGGATGCTTCATCCAAAGAGAGTTCCGGCAAAGACTCTTCGTCGAAGGAGAGTTCTTCCGCGAGCAGTGGTTCGAAAGAAGACTCGAGAAAGACGAGCTTGAACCGAGTAAGTTCGTCGCGGAAACCGGATAAAAAGAGGTAGCCAGCGCCGGCGAGGCCTCTTGATCCCCGGCGCTGTTCTTTCCCTACTCCAACTCTTCCCCGCTTCAGCTCCCCTTTATTTCAGCTCCTTCTCGAAATGATCTTCGATCATGTGAAAAAGGTGATCGCGTGACTCGCTGCCGGCGATGCTGTGGGTTTTATTGGGATAGATCATCAGCTGGAATTGCTTCCCCGCATCAATCAGGGCGTTCACCATCTGAACGCTGTTTTGAAAATGCACGTTGTCGTCGCCGGTTCCATGGGCAATGAGCAATGCACCGTGCAGGTTCGCCGCCGCGGTCGTGACGTCGGATTCGCGGTAACCCTCCGCATCATCTTTGAGCTGTCCCATGTAACGTTCCGTATAGATCGAATCGTAATTAATCTGATCCGTCACGGGGGCGACCGCAACTCCGGCGCGAAAACGTTCGGAGTGGGTCATGGCATAGAGCGTCATGGAGCCGCCGTTGGACCATCCCCAGATCGCCATGCGATCTTTATCCAGTTGCGGAAATTGCGTGAAGAGTTGATCGACTGACGTGAGCTGGTCTTTTAACTCGATGGCGCCGAACTCATGGCGAATCGCAGTCTGGAATTTGCGATCGCGGCCTGGAGTTCCCCGATTGTCGACGGAAAATATCGCGAAACCGTCGCGCGCCAGGATTTCATCAAACGGATTGGCCGGTTGTTTCAAAACCAGCTGCGCCGCCGGCCCACCATAAATATTCACGATCAGCGGAATCTTGCCGCTGGCCGGCGGATCTGGAGGCAGCAACAGACGGCCATACAATGTTTCGCCGTCTTCGGCCTTGAACTCCAGCCACTGCGGAGCGCGCAAGCCATACTCGGCGGCTTCATCGCGCGCCGCCCAAATCGGCGAACAAGCGCCGCCCACCGTACAGAGCGACATGTGGGTCGTCGTCACTGGTCCGGAAAAGCTCAGTTCATAATGTTTGCCATCTTCGGAAAATTTTCCGAAAGACATTCCTTCTTCATGAGTGAGCGGCTGCATTTCGCTGCCGTCCAACTTGACGGAAAAAATTTGCCGCTGCCGGGGATCGTCCTTATTGGAAGAGAAGAAAACCGTTCCCGAGCTTTCATCCAGTCCCTCAACTCCGAGCATTTCGAAGTCGCCGTGCGTGAGTTGCCGCTCCAGCTTGGCTTCACCGGCCAGAGGATTTTGCTTGTCGAAACTGTAGAGATACAACTGGGTTTGCCCGCCGCGCCAACTCGACCACAGAAAACGATCGCCGGACTTGAGAATGCGGAAGTCGTCATTCACATTAATCCATGCGTTGGGAGCGGTCTCCGTAAGAACTTTCGTTGACTTCCCCGAGCGGGCATCGACAAAGTACAAATCCATCTTGTCCTGGTTGCGATTCAGAACTTCCACCCAGATGATTCCGTCGCGCACCCAGCCGAAGCGGGGAATGTACTCCGCATCGTCAGGCAAGGAAATCCATCGAACCTTGCCTTTGTCGGCGTCGACTACTCCGAGCTTCACGACAGGATTCGGATCGCCGACATCCGGATATTTCTCGTTATCGACGAGGGGATGCGTCGGGATCAGATTAGAGATGGGATAAGTCGGAACCCGAGTTTCATCCATGTGCAGGAAGACGATGTCTTTGCTGTTCGGCGACCAGAAATAATTGCTGCGCACGGCTAATTCTTCCGCGTATACCCAATCGATATCGCCGTTGAACAGGTCATCGGCGGTATCTCTGGTAAGTTGCTTCTCGTCCTTTCCATCCACCGGCCTGACGTACAGGTTGTGCTTGCGCACGTAGGAAACACGACTGCCATCGGGGGAAAATTTTGGATCGACGCTGGGATCGGGCGCGGAGGTGAATTGCACGGCCGTAGTCGTGTTCAAATCAAACATCCAGAGCTGTCCCTGCGAATCGAAAATCAGGTGCTTGGAATCCGGCGCCCACAGGTAATCGGCGACGTGATAGCGCATGAGCCGCTCTTTTTCCCGCTCATCTTTCACCTTGGTATAGTCGGGCGCGAGTGAAGCCAGCTTGGCTGCGCTGACCAGGACTTTCTTTTCCCCCGTGGCCGCGTCCACATACCAGAGTTCGCCGTGCTCTCCCTGGTCATCCCGTTGTACAAACGAGAGCTTGGTCCCATCGGGACTCCACTCCAGAGTCTCCGGGCCACGTCCGCTGAGACCGCCCGGAGCGAAGATTGCCTCGATGGTAAGCGGTTTGGCCGGCGGCGACGCCTGTGCTCGAAGCACAGTCGCAAGGCCGGAAAAAAGGGTAAGAGCAGCGGCAGCGAGAGAGAGAAACTTTTTCACTAGGAGACCCCGGAGCGAGAAATGAAGTAATGCGGAACGAAAGAGTTTACACCCGAAGCGGCCTCTCCGTGAGGGCTTTGCCGTAATAGTCGATCAGGACCCGCGTTTCCGCGTGTTAGAATCAAACCTGAGTTCCCTCAGGATGCTCCCAGAAATAGAAAACCTGCTGCACCTGCAAGAAGCGGATAAGGCAATTCGCCGCTTGCAGGATGAAATCGCTGAACTCCCCAAACGCGTCGCCGCCATCGAGCACAAGTTAGCTGATACGAAACTGCAATTGGAAAAAGCTCAGGCCGCCGTGAAAGCGGACGAAGCCTCCCGCCGGAAATACGAGACCGCGATTACCGACCTGCGCGGCAAAATTTCCAAATACCGCGACCAGTCGCTCGCCGTCAAGACCAATGAGCAATACAAAGCGCTGCTGCAGGAAATCCAGTTTGCGGAAAAAGAAATTGCCGAGAATGAAGATAAGATTCTCGAGCTGATGGTGAATGCCGACACCCGCGATAAGCAAGTAAAAGCCGCTCAGGCCGAATTGAAAGCGGAAACCGCCGAGATCGAAAAAGAAAAAGAACAGGCCCGCCAGCGCACCGCGGAAGACGAAAAGCAACTCACGGAATGGCGCGGCAAGCGCGATCAGATGCGTGCGGGAGTGAACGAAGATCTGTTGCGCCATTATGAGCGCGTTTCAAAGTTTCGCGGCAGCGGCATCTCTGAAGTTCGCGATCACAAATGTATGGCGTGCCAGGTCATGCTGCGCCCGCAGATATATAACGACGTTCGCACCGGGCAGCAAACTGTAGTCTGCGATTCCTGCCAGAGGATTCTGTACTTCAATCCCGCGAATGAAATGCAGGCGCTGGAGCCGGAACATAAACGCTCGCGCCGCCATCATCCCAAAATCGATGCTCCTCAGGCCTGGTATTACCGGGCTGAATATGGCGATGCCGGCGAAGTTTTCTTGTGTTTGGCGAATGCCGGTGGCCAAGCTAGCCGCCGGGTGTTCGATATGGGGACCGGCCGCCTGATTGGTGACATCCTCATTCGCGAGGGCGACTACAGGCATGCGTTTCCGGAAGACATCACCGGCGCCATCCGCCTCAACGGAAGCTGGTCGGAGAACGAAATGGAAACCTGGGGCACGGAAATGCCCATGACCGCCCTGGACTCTCTGCATACTGATCTTGACGCTGCCCGCTATGAAATGAGTTCCCGCACTCCTGCGAGAACTGACAGCTCACCTACGGTTCCAACCGGGCAAGCCGCCAGCTAACAACTAAAGTAGTGCAGGACTGGTGGCACAAAAGCGCCAGCACCCGTGCCTAAAGAGTGACCTATATTCCCCGGGCAATCCGTCCACCATCAATGAGTGTAATTAACCCAAGAGCGATGTCTATTGCGATGCCGGAGTGAGCTTTGGTGGTGCCAACCGGGGAATGTCCGGCCGACAGCGAGTGCTATAGCGATATTCGCCATCCGTGGTGTAAACTCCGGCGCATCTTATGAAGTGGAAAAGCGTCTGCCTTCCCGCTATTCTCGCGATTGGATGCGGTCTGGCGCCCCTTGCCGGATGGTGCCAACAGTACGCAAAGGCGGATCGTCGACTCGCTGAGTCCATGCTGCGAGACGCCGATGCGGACGTGCAAAAGCACTACTACGATTCGAAGTTCCACGGCATTGACTGGCAGGCGCGCGTGCAGGAGGCGAGGAAAAACATCGCAACCGCTCGCTCCATGGATGATGCGGTGTCGGAGATAGCCGCGCTTCTGGACAGCCTGCACGATTCGCATACGTCTCTCGTTCTCCCGCCTCGCACGCAAGTCCACGATTATGGCTTCCAGATGGAGATGATTGGCGATCGATGCTATGTAGTTCGAGTTCGTGCTGGAGGCGATGCCGAGAAAAAAGGTCTTAAGCAGGGCGACGAAGTTCGGGCGGTTAACGGATATCCCGTCTCACGCAAGGATTTTCGACGGCTCGTGTACATCGTCAACGTGTTGCGACCGCAGCCAGAACTTCGCCTGACTCTCGCGGACGCGGCCGGTGGTGAGCGGCAGTTAGAAGTGACGACAAGGTTTCAAGCATCCACGGTCAGCAGGTATTTTCTGCATCAGGGAATTAATGTGCTGGTGCGCGACGCCGATGCGAGGCGTGAGATTCTCCGCCCTCGTTACTTTGAGAAAGGCAACGACCTCCTTGTGGTCAAAATTCCTGTATTCGCGTTCTCTGCGTTGGAAGTGGACAACATAGTTGGCAAGATGCGAGGACACACGGGCGTCGTCCTGGACCTCAGGGGCAACCCCGGAGGTTACGCTGGTACTCTCGACCGCCTGCTCGGTGGATTGTTTCAAAACGACGTGAAGATCCTTGATCGCGTTAGCCGTGGCGAGACGAAGTCGTTATCGGCAACCGGCCGTCGTCACGACGCTTTTACTGGCCGTTTAGCGGTTTTGATCGATAGCGAGTCGGCCTCCGCGTCCGAGGTGCTGGCCCGCGTGGTGCAGCTCGAGAGGAGGGGCTTCATTGTGGGCGATCGGAGTTCGGGTAGTGTGATGGAAGCGAGGGTTTATCCTCACGAGGTCGCCTTGGATTCGCCGGTCTCTTATGCCATTTCTGTTACAGATGCCGATTTTGTGATGACGGACGGTAAGAGCCTGGAACACGTGGGCGTAGAGCCAGACATCGTGGTTTTGCCGACTGGTCAGGATTTGGCGAACGACCGAGATCCCGCGCTGGCCAAGGCTGTCGGGTTGGTTGGCGCGAAACTTTCTCCCGAAGAGGCCGGGAAAATACTTCCCCACATCGAATCAGACCAGTTTTCGACGGCGCTGTCTTTGAATGATTGACGTAGCAAGGCGTGATTGACCGCACAGTCGTGCCGCATTTGCCCGCTGCCCACCGCCAGGCATTACCATGTCCCCATGCCCCCGACGCCGGTCCAGTCCAAGACGCCCATAGTAAGGATCTCTCCTCGCGGTGCCACTCGACTGAAATCCGGTCACGTCTGGGTTTATCGGTCGGACATCGTTTCTGCCGACGGTGCGGCCCCGGGCTCGCTGGTCGCAGTCAACGATCATCGCGGAGAGTTTCTCGGCACGGCGCTTTATTCCAGCTCTTCGCAGATCGCTGTGCGTCTGATCTCTCGTGATCCGGTTACAGACTTCCCGGCGCTGCTTCGCCAGCGTGTCGCCAATGCCGTGGCCTATCGTGAGCCGATTGTTCGCGACACCGACGCATACCGGGTCGTGTTCAGCGAAGCGGATTTTCTGCCTGGTCTGATCGTCGACCGCTACAACGACATTCTCTCCATCCAGATCCTCACCCAGGCCATGGACGCTGAAACCGTGCGCGCCACTTTGATTTCAGAACTGACGGAGCAGCTGCATCCGGCCTCAATCGTCGAGCGAGTGGACCCTCGCGTTCGCCAGCTCGAAGAATTGCCGCTTCTTTCTTCAGGCTTACGGCAGGGAGAGAAGACTTCCACGGTTTTTACCATGAACGGTGTCCAGTTTAAGTTTGAGGCTCTGGAAGGCCAGAAAACAGGCGCATTTCTTGACCAGCGCGAAAATTATGCCGCCGCGGCCCAATATGCCCACGGTGAGGCGCTGGATGTATTTTGCTACCAGGGCGGATTCGCGCTGCATATGGCAGCGCGCTGCTCTCGCGTGACGGGGGTTGATAGTTCGCGGCCAGCCCTCGAAGTCGCCGATCAAAATGCCGCGCTCAACCATCGCGAGATCGAATGGATTGAAGCCAACGCCTTCGACCTGCTCAAGGATTACGCCGGCTCTGGCCAGCGCTACGACAGCATCGTTCTCGATCCCTCGGCCTTCGCCAAGTCGAAGCGCGACCTGGACGCCGCCATGCGGGGCTACAAAGAGCTAAACCTTCGCGCCCTGAAGATGCTCCGGCCGGGCGGCGTGCTGGTCTCGTGTTCCTGCTCCTACCACGTGAGTTCGGCGGACTTCCTGGAAATGGTGGCCGGGGCTGCCCAGGATGCTCGCCGTACCGTGCGGTTGATTGAGGTCCGCGGACAAGCCAAGGACCATCCGATCCTGCTGAATGTGCCGGAAAGTTCCTACCTAAAGTGCGTTATAGCCAATGTAAGCTAATGAAAATAGGGCATATATTTTGTATTGACAATAACACACTCATATTTTATGCTTGTTTTGTGCTTATTTGAACATCTAAGTTTCTGAACGGCAACGCCGAAATTCTGAAAACACCAAAGCACAAAAGGAGATCATTACCATGACCGTACTTACCCGTTGGGAACCTTTCCGTGAGTTTTCCACCCTGCAGGACCGCATGAATCGCCTGTTTCGCGAGTCCTATAACGAAGGTGGCCGGGATGAATCCCTCACCGCATCGAGCTTTGCCCCAGCCGTCGATGTCTACGAAGACGAGCACAACGTGACCCTGAAGATCGAAGTGCCCGGAATCGATGAGAAAGATATCGACATTCGCCTGGAAAACAACACCCTCACCGTTCACGGCGAACGCAAAATCGAGAAGGAAGAGAAGGAAGAGAATTACCGCCGCGTGGAGCGCCAGTATGGCAGCTTTACCCGCACCTTTACTCTGCCCACGACTGTGGATGCCGAAAAAGTTTCGGCAGACTACGACAAAGGCGTGTTGAAGATCACTCTGCCCAAGAAAGCCGAAGCCAAGCCGAAGCAGATCAAGGTAAACATCGGCACTGGCAAGGCCACCGACAAGACACTTGAAGGGAAGGCTCCCAGCAAAGCCGCGTAAGCAGCCCAGCTCGTGGAGGGGCGGACGCCTTCGTCCGCCTGCTCGATCTTCTACAATCCTTGGGAGGCGGCAAAAAAGCTGCTTCCCATTTAGTTTTTGCAACTCAATAGAGTTGTGTAATTCGGCAAACTGAAAGTTTGAAGTAATTTCTCTTTTCACATTGCCCGATCACACAATCATTAAATTAATAATTGGAGTTTCATCATGGCTATCCGTTGGGACAAGTTCACAGTAAAAGCGCAGGAAGCAGTGCAGCGAGCGAACAATCTGGCCTCCGAGCACGGCAATCCGGAGCTGCTTCCGGTTCATCTGCTGGCGGCGCTGCTCGAAGATAAAGAAGGCATCGTTTCGCCCGTCCTGGAAAAAATCGGCATCGGGCCGCAGGCCGTTCTCAGCGACGTTTACCGCGAGATCGAGAAGCTGCCAAAAGTTTCCGGCGAAGCCGCGCAGGCGACGCTCTCGAATGCCACCAACAAGCTGCTGGAGCAAGCTTTCAAAGAGGCCTCTAACTTTAAGGACGAGTATGTCTCCACCGAGCACCTGCTGCTGGCCATCACGCACTTGAAGCAGGACGTGGCCCAGCAGATCCTTGCGCGTCACGGAGCCACGTATGACGCGATTCTGAAGGCCCTGACTTCGGTCCGCGGCTCGCAGAAAGTGACCGACCAGAATCCAGAAGCGAAATATCAGGCCCTGGAGCGCTACGCCCGAGATCTGACGGAGCAGGCGCGGCGCGGCAAACTCGATCCCGTGATCGGCCGCGACGAAGAAATCCGGCGCGTGGTGCAGGTACTTTCCCGGCGCACGAAAAATAATCCGGTGCTCATCGGCGAACCGGGCGTAGGCAAGACCGCCATCGTCGAAGGCCTGGCGCAGAGAATTATTTCCGGCGACGTGCCCGAGGTGCTCAAGAACAAGCGCGTGGTTGCGCTGGATCTCGGCGCGATGCTGGCCGGAGCGAAATATCGCGGTGAGTTTGAAGACCGGCTGAAAGCGGTGTTGAAGGAAATCGAAGATTCCCAGGGCCAGATCATTCTCTTCATCGATGAGCTGCACACGCTAGTCGGCGCCGGAGCCAGCGAGGGCGCGATTGACGCCTCCAACATGCTGAAGCCGGCGCTGGCTCGCGGCGAGCTGCGCGCCATTGGCGCTACCACGCTGAACGAATACCGCAAGTACATCGAGAAAGATGCGGCGCTCGAACGCCGCTTCCAGATTGTTTTCGTCGGCGAGCCGAATGTCGAGGACACGATCGCCATTCTCCGCGGCCTGAAAGAACGCTACGAAGTGCATCACGGGGTGCGCATCAAGGATTCCGCAATTGTGGCCGCGGCGACACTTTCGCATCGCTACATCTCAGACCGTTTTCTGCCGGACAAAGCCATCGACCTGGTTGATGAAGCGGCAGCCTCAATTCGTATCCAGATCGATTCACTTCCTACTGACATCGATCAGCTGGAACGTCGCGCCACGCAGCTTGAAATTGAAAAACAGGCGCTGAAAAAAGAAGATGACGCAAACTCCCGCGAGCGCCTGGCTGTCATTGAGAAAGAGCTGGCCGAAATTCGCGAGAAATCCAACGCTCTCAAGGCGAATTGGAAAAAAGAGAAAGAGCTGATCGCGAAGTCCCGCGAATTGAAGGAGAAAATCGAGAAGCTCAAACTCGAAGAGCAGACTGAAGAGCGCCAAGGGAATCTGCAGCGGGTTGCGGAAATCCGCTACGGGTTGCTGCGGCAGGCGGAGGAAGAATTAAACCAGCTGACTGCCAAGATCGAAGCCAAAGGCTCCGGCGCTCCGCGCATGCTGAAAGAGGAAGTGGACGAAGAAGATATCGCCCGCATCGTTTCCAAGTGGACCGGCATTCCAGTCTCGAAGATGCTCGAAGGTGAAGTGAAAAAGCTGGTCACCATGGAAGACCGCCTGCGCCATCGGGTGGTTGGACAGGATGAAGCGCTGGAGCGCGTGGCCAATGCCATTCGCCGCTCCCGAGCCGGGCTCAGCGATCCCAAGCGTCCGATCGGCTCATTTATTTTTCTCGGCCCAACCGGCGTCGGCAAAACCGAATTGGCTCGCGCTTTGGCTGAGTTTCTATTCGACGACGACCGCGCTCTGTTGCGCATCGACATGTCCGAATACATGGAGAAACATTCGGTCGCGCGCTTGATTGGTGCCCCTCCGGGATATGTGGGATATGAAGAAGGCGGACAGCTCACTGAGCAAGTGCGTCGCCGTCCGTATTCGGTCGTGCTCTTCGACGAAATCGAGAAAGCGCATCCCGATGTTTTCAATGTCCTCTTGCAAATCATGGACGATGGTCGCCTTACCGACGGCAAGGGCCGCGTGGTCGATTTCAAAAATACGATCATCATCATGACGTCGAATCTCGGCTCCAGCTACCTGCAGGCCGAGAGTCTGCGCACGCCGGAAGATTTTGAAAAGGCCAGCGAGCAGGTGATGACCACGCTGCACGGCCACTTCCGGCCCGAGTTCCTGAACCGCGTGGATGACATCATCATCTTTCGTCCGCTGGGCAAAGAGCAGCTGGTCAAGATCATCGAGCTTCGCCTCGAAGATGTGCGCCGATTGCTGGCTGATCGCAAGATCTCGATCGAACTCACCGACGGCGCGAAGGACCTGTTATTTACTCAAGGTTACGATCCGAACTTCGGCGCGCGTCCGCTAAAGCGTGCGATTCAGAAGCTGATCCAGGATCCACTGGCGCTGAAGATTCTCGACGGTGAAATTCTGCACGGCGATCACATCGTGGTCGATGCCGACAAGAAAGCCGGCAAGATGAAGTTCGAAGTGAGCAAGCGCGTGGGAGAAAAGCAACCAGAAAAAGTGAAGCGCTAAGAGCGCTAAGCGACAAATACGCATTGTCATCCTGAGGCCCGCGTTTTTTGCGGGCCGAAGGACCTCTGCAATTATTGTCACCATCGTGGGCGTCGTCCTCATTCACGCGAGAAAGCCTGAACCAGCTCCGGCGACGCGGCCAGGAACCACGCGATCACGATTCGCACCATGATTTGGGCGCCGTACCAGAAGAAGCGCCAATTTATATCCCTCGCAGCGGCGGACACGGCCGGCACCGACCCTGCGACTCCGAGCACCATAAGGACAATCGCGCACCAGCGAGCCCAATTCTGCAGCCGGTAGAGTCCCCAGCCCACGAGCGCCCATCCCGCACCTACAGAGATTGCGGTCTGTGGCCCATCAAGCTCTCTTCCATATGTGATGCCTGTGGCCCGCGTCATGGCGAGCGTGCCCGGCACTACAAACTCAACCGCGCCAATTATGATCAGATACGCGGCAACCAGGAAAAACAGAGCAGCGATTACCGTCACACTGGCAGGACGTTCCATAGGAATGAGAGTATCGCAGTCCGAGACAAGCCAGCAGGCTGACTTAAACCGCCCGCTCAGAGGAATTGTTTCGCCGCACTTGCTCAATCACCCAGTCCGTCCAATAGGAAGATGCGCCACTCGCCAGCAGCGGAGCTTTTCCCAGCACGGCATCGACGAAGTTTTCGATCATGGGGTAGTGCAAATTGGCGTTCGGCGCCAGATCTTCGCGGGCCCCGGGATAGATGAGCTCCGGCCCATTCAGCGGAGTTAACTCCATTTCGCCGTCGGTGCCGCGAATGCGGCATTCGTCCCGTTTCACTTTCGAATGCCAGCGCACGTCCACAATCCCGCGCACGCCGCCCGCATAATCGACCATCACAGTCGCGTTGTCTTCCACCGCATAATGATGTACCGCATTCGATAAATAACCCGTTGCGCGTAGCGGCTGGCCGAACAGGAAATTCAGCACATCGATTCGATGACAAGCAATATCGTAGAGCGGTCCACCCCCGGCCTTTGCCGGATCGATGAGCCAGCTACGCTCACTCAGCCTCTCGTCCAGCCAGCCGTGGTTGGTGAGTTCGGCAATTACGGGCGTGCCGATTACGCCCCCTTCAATGAGTTGTTTCGCGCGCTGCACTTTGGGATAGGTGCGGCGGTAGTAGGCGATGCCGAAGGTGCGTCCCGTTTCTTCCGCGACTTCTAACATGAACTGCGATTCGGCCTCATTCATGGCCATCGGCTTTTCGCACAGCACATGCTTTCCGGCCCGGAGAGATTGAATCGTCTGGGGCGCATGAAGAAAAACTGGGGTGGCGATGTAAACCGCATTCACCGCGGGATCGGCGAGAGCTTCGTCGAGCGTCGGCCAAACATGCACATTGTAGGAAGCAGCTTTTGCGGGATCACGCGTAACCAGCCCATACAAGTGGCTTCGCGACTCGGATTGAATTCCGGGAATAACCCGCCGCGTGGAGATGTCGCCGATTCCGACTACGATCCAGTTCAACATAAAAATCAATTGACCACGAAGGAAACCAAGGCGGCCTCGTCGGGGTTCCTTCGTGTAACTTTGTGTCCTTCGTGGTAAGAATCTTTCGGAAGTCTGTACAAAATTAAAGGCCGGCCTAAGCCGGCCTTCGCCATCAATCTTCAAAATCCAAAACTACTTTTTGGGAGCGATTGCATCCTTGGCAGCCTTGGCGACGCGGAACTTTACAACAGTCTTCGCCTTGATCTGAATGGGTTCGCCAGTCTGCGGATTCCGTCCGACGCGCGCCTTGCGGTGCGCTTTCACCAGCCGGCCGAGGCCGGGGACAACGAACACGCCGTTCTTCTTGGTTTCTTTTACTGCGACATCGGCCAGCTGCTCCAAAAATGCTGCAGCCGTCTTGTTAGGGAGTTCAGTTTTCTCCGCCAGATAACGGACGAGTTGAGTCTTGGTCAAACCTGAAGCCATATTTCCTCCTCGGGGAAAAAGTTGAATTTTAATTCCAGCGGGCTTGATGGTATATCAGCGCCCTGTGGAAAACACCCTCATTTTACGCGGGTTCCAAAGATATAACACGCCAAAAGGGCCATTTTTACACGTTTATTTGTATCCAGCGCTCCTGCAATGGGCCAAATAGGCCGCTAACTGCACTGTGGCTAGGCAAGTCAGATCTGCTCCGGCGGTAATCCTTCTCGATGTGGCGTCCCGGTAGCTCGCCTTCGGATGCAATAATGATGAAGAGGAGAACCACGATTTGAGTTGCGCGATCTGCGAAATTCGCAAGGAAAAACGCTTCTGTCCAGCGGTCCACGGCCGCATTTGCCCGCAATGTTGCGGCGAGCAGCGCGAGGTGACGCTCGATTGCCCCAGTGATTGTCCCTATCTGCAACAAGCGCGCCAGCATGAGAAGCCGCGATCGGCCGACGAATTTGACGCGGCGGCATTATTTCTGCAGGTAGAAATTTCCGATCAGTTCACTTACCAACATGAGCATCTGCTCATGGGACTGAGTTATGCCTTGGCGAAAGCCGCGCGCACTGACCGCGCCCTCAATGATCGTGATCTGATCGCCGCACTCTCCGCCATGTGTACGAGCTACGAGAGATTAGTGAATTCCGGATTGCACTACGAGCAACCGCTGACCAGCGCGGCGCAGCACGTCGTCGCAGGGCAAGTGGAAGAGATGGTGAAGCAATTTCGCGCAGCGGAGCAGAAGCAGTTGGGTTATTCCAATCTTCGGGATTCCGATGTGCTGAAGGCTTTGGTATTTTTGCTTCGGCTGGCGCAGGGGCGAACTTCGGGGCGGCCCAAGTCGCGTGCGTTCATTGATTTTTTATACGACCAGTTTCCCGAGAAAGAATCAGCCGTGCTCGCTCCGCAAGAAGCTGGCACGCGGCTCATCGTACCGTAGATCGAAGATCGAGCCACGGATTTCACTGATTCTACGGATAAAACTTTGGCCAAAATCTCGCAATGGTTGCCCAAGATCCGTGTTAATCCGTGAAATCCGTGGCTTGGCTCTTCAGTTTGCGTACGATCGCGCCGGAAGGCAACGCCTCCCGCAGCTCACGAATCGTCTTATTGAACGCCGGATGCCGCACTTCAGGCGCAATCTCAGCCAGAGGTTCAAGCACAAATCGTCGCTCATGCATGGCCGGATGGGGAATCGTGACTTCTGCAGTATCCAAAACAACGTCCCCGAACAAGAGAATATCAATGTCGATAACGCGCGGCCCCTTTTTCTGCACGCGCTGCCGCCCCATATCTTTTTCAATCCCAAGAATTGCAGTCATCAGATTCTTGCGGCGTTCGTTCAGTCTCGAGCGCGACCGCACAATTCAAGAACCATGGTTGTTCCGTAAATTCCACGGGCTCGGTTTCGTAAAAGGATGAAACCGCCGCCACTCGACCTAATAGTCTCCAGCCGACGCGCAGCCTCTCGCAGGTTGCCTTCGCGATCTCCGATATTCGAGCCCAGTGAAAGATAGGCCAATGTTGCCATAGGTTTATCAGCCGATACCTTGGTTACTTTCGGAGATTCCGGCCGCATTCTAGGATTAAAGCATGCTGGAGTCTCTGCTGTTGAGTCGAGATGCCGACGTCTTCCGGGTGTTGCGCCCGACGCTCGAAAAATTGTCGATCGACATCGAAATTTGTCAGGAAGCTAAGAAAGCCAGCGAGATTCTGATCTCGGAAAAATTCGATGCCGTAATCGTCGACTGCGATGATATGCCCGGCGGAGTCGGAGTCCTGGAAGGATTGCGCGCAACTCCCAGCAATAAGAACTCTGTAACATTTGCCATCGTCAACGGTAAGAGAACCACTACGCAGGATGCATTCAGCATGGGAGTGAATTTCGTTCTCCACAAGCCGCTCTCTGCCCTGAACGCGTCTCGCTGTTTCAATGCGGCTTTGAGTTTTATGCAGCGCGAGCGGCGGCGCTACTTTCGCCATCCGGTAAAAATAGCCACCCGTCTGCTGCTGGGGGATACGGAAATGAAAGCCGAAAGCACGAATTTGAGCGAGGGCGGAATCGCTCTATTACTGCACCACGCCCTGCCGAAGAACGCGACGCCACGTTTGCAATTCACACTGCCCGGAACCAGCGCCAGTC
The DNA here is from genome assembly GCA_963726155.1 of uncultured Acidobacteriaceae bacterium. Classification (GTDB taxonomy): domain Bacteria; phylum Acidobacteriota; class Terriglobia; order Terriglobales; family Acidobacteriaceae; genus Sulfotelmatobacter. Next base: position 881,925 of record CAVSBF010000004.1, on the reverse strand, counting down.
TCGATGTGGAAACGGAAGTGGCCTGGGCCGACCTGAAAGGGTGCGTGGGATTGCGTTTTCTCAACCTGCCTGCGAGTTCAAAGGAACTGCTGGAGCGTTGGCTTGGGGATCACGCGGAACAGAATCCCGCGGCCCAGGACAAGCCGCTGGCATCCGCTTCTCGTCCCATCCAATAGCCGCCCTCGCCGGCCCTCCCCCCTCCGTTTCATCCGCAGGTATCCATCTGGTAATTGGCGCGCGGCAGCCGACATGGCAATCTAGGCTGATCGGAGAGCCACGAATCATGCTGCCTTCTCACTATCGCGTCGCACGCATCCAGAAAACTCTGCGCTGGTTTGAACAGGATCTCCCCTTGCTGAACATGCGAGTCAAGGACCTGTCCACGGAACGGCAACGCTCCGCGCGTCAGTTCGCGGCAGCCGTGGTCGACCAGACACGTGCGGAACTCCAACGGCTGCTGGAAGAACAACCGGAGCCGGTTTCAGAATCGGGCGAAGTGCCCTGCGAACCTGCGGACTAAATCAGTTCCGAATAAACCGCTCAAGAGACTGGATCATCAGCCAGATCTCATAACAAAGATCCGGCGGAAGCTTGCGCGCCATAATGCCCCGTCTCTGTGGTTGATTCTTCCGGCAGCGTGACTTCCTCCCACAGGCTGCGGTCGCGGAGAATACGGGAAACCAGGGCGGTGTGCATGGCGTGTCCGGCACGGTCGGCAACCACTTTCCCCAGGATCGGTTTGCCCAGAAGAGCCAGATCGCCTACCAGATCCAGCACTTTGTGACGAACAAACTCGTCGTTGAAGCGAAGCGGTCCGTTTTCGATTCCGTCGCGCGTAAGCACAATGCAGTTATCGCGCGACGCGCCCCGGATCAGCCCCATGTTGCGCATGGCCTTCTCGTCCGCGCGCGAACCGAAAGTGCGGGCGGCCGCAATATTTCGCAGATAACTGCCATTCGAAAGCTCCACCTGAAAAGTTTCTTTGCCAATGAGCGGGTGGGGAAAATTGATCGAATAAGAGATGGAGTAGCTGTCTGCGGGATAGACCGAAATAAACTTGTTCCCTTCCCGCATTTCGAACTCCCGAAGAATTTTCATATAGCGCCGCGGCCGCCGCTGCTTGCGAATGCCAGCCTTCTGGATCAATTCCACAAACGGAAGCGCGCTGCCATCGAGGATAGGCAGCTCCAGATTGTCCAGCTCTACGATGGCATTGTCCAGGCCAAGTCCGGTGAAGGCGGATAGCAGATGCTCCGTGGTGGAAATGAGAACGCCCTTCTTCATCAGGCTGGTCGCGTAGCTCACGCGGGCTACATTGCGGCTGGTGGCCTCGATTTCGAAGCCGTCCAGATCGGTGCGGTGAAATACAATTCCCGTTCCGGGAGGAGCAGGAAGAATTTGCAGAGAAACTGGCGCACCGCTATGCAGCCCGACCCCGCTGCATTGCACGGACGAGCGGATTGTCTGCTCCTGAATCAAGGATGCTAAATTATGTCTCGATGAATGAATAGATTACAGGCATGTGAATAAGGTTGACTGTGGTAAAAAAGCCACACTGCGTGGCTAACCGGGCGGCCGAACCTGCCTGATTACGGGTTGACTCAATTGTAAATCCAAGCTTCTCAGCAGTTTGTGGAAACTCGGAGACCCCGCCTGCCTAGTTATTTTTTATGTTTTCCGGCAGCTTTTAGGGGATTGTATCGGGAATTGGGATCGAACATTGCTTCATCCAATGTCTCACTATAGCTGGCTGAGGTGATAAAACGCTCCGTCTGCATGTCGCCATTGAAATAGCGGGTGAATCCGAAGGGCGTCATGACTCCCTGGACGAGGCGATATCCATTGTAGGTTTCCTCTTCCACGTTCTTTTCTCTGTCCACGGGATCGCGCCATGAATAGCTTTTCTCGATCGGCAGATGGGTATCGATGTCGAAGTAAATGCTTACCGCTTCGTCCTTGGAATTGATCAGCGTTACCTTTTGTGCGGCGAGGTTACCAGCAAGCGCGGCACCCTCAAAAAACAGCGCGACCTTAGGATCATTCACCCAGGTACGCAACACGGTTTCGAGAGAGAAGCGTTTGCGGCGCAGGTAATCGTCGAGATCTTTCTGCTCCACCGGTTTCGAACCCTTGTAGGTGATTTCGTAACCTTTGTTGCCGGTGTAGATATAAGCGATATCGCGCTGCGGAGTCAGTTCGATCCGCTCCTTATCCGGGAACTCCACGAACCGCCAGAAGAAAACGCCGTTGCTCGATGGGCGTCCGTGGTAAAAGCTGTAAACCCGGCCTTGTTCCTGCATATCGTGAACGCTTAGATAAGCCTGCCCGCCCAATGCCTGGATCGCCTGATTCAGCAGGTCGCGCGCCTGGTGCGCGTTCTGCTGATCCAAAGGGATGGAGGATTTGCGCGAATCAGACTTGGCGGGGGCCGATGTGGCATCCTGTGCGCCAGCACGCTTCGCGACCCAGCCAGATGCGGCCAGCGCAAATGCCAATGTAAGGATGGGAAGCCGATATTTCATTCAGGCGAGCTTCATGCAGACGAGTTTCATGCAGACGTTCAGTAGCAAAGTCCGGTACAGGAATTGTAGCCCCATGCGGCAGAATCGCTGACTACGGGTACATGGCGGACTTTCACTTTCGGTTGGATGCAGAAAAAACCGCGGGCGTCGTTCGAGGAATGCCGCGGCGCTCGTCTGCCAGGGCGAACCTGCCAAGGCGGACCTGCCGCGGCTAACCCACGAGCACGGCTCCTCCGTTCACGTTGAAAATCTCGCCCGTGATAAAGCTGGCGTATTCGGTGCACAAAAACAGGATCGGCCCGGCGATTTCTTCTGCCTTGCCGGCGCGCCCCATGGGGATCGTCCGCCGAATCTCTTCCCCGCTGCCCGGATCATCCAGTGCGGGTTTGGACATATCCGTATCCACCCACCCGGGCGCAACCGAATTCACATAAATTCCCGCCGAGGCCAGTTCCGTGGAAAGGCTTTTCGTCATACTGATCAGAGCGCCTTTGCTGGCCGAGTAATCGCAATGGAACGCTTCCCCGCGCTGCCCGCTGGTGGAACTGATGAGCACAATGTGCCCCGCCGGCGCCCCATTTCGCGGCTGCGCCTTCATCTGCGCGACTGTATGTTTTACCAAACCGAACACAGCATCGAGATTAATCGAGAGCGTCGAGCGCCATTGCTGGTCCGTCATTTTCTCGATGGCCACATCTTCCACGGGCCAGACTCCGTGATTCGCCACAAGAATATCGATCCGGCCAAAGTGCTTCGCCGCTTCGGCAATCAGCACGCGCGCGGACTCCGGATCGTTCAGATTGCTGCTGATGGCATGGCAGTTCGCCGCCCCACATTCCGCGGCCAAAGCCTCCGCCTGCGCGCTCGCCTTCTGATAGCTGAATACAACCTTGGCTCCAGCCGCTACGAAGAGTCGAACGGTAGCCGCGCCAATGCCGCGCGAACCACCGGTGATTAAAGCAACTTTGCCAGAAAGAGAAAGTGGGACGGGCATGAGGGATAGTTTGCGGTTTCTTGTTGGTAGTTGCAAGTCGGCGGAGTGGAAGAGACCGAGAATGGAACCGTCGAGAATCGCCAAACTCAGTCGATGAGCGCGGCGACGCTGTGTCCTCTACCCGCGCGGGTCGGTTGGAACAGGAGTAAAATTCGCCACATGAAGGGATTCCAGACCGGACGGGAAGCCAAAGAGTTCTTGATCTCAAAGATTGTCGAGGAAGCCCAGCTCGAGAACGTACCGCTATCTGAAGTCGAGCGAAAGATGCTGTACTTCACAGAAAGTGGATGGACGCTTCCCGACATCATGGAAGTTTCGGAGGACTTCGATCGCGAACACAACCAAGCCAAGTATGAAAAGAAAATTGCGAAACTTGTTGCGAAGGCCGACAGGCGCATTCGCAAGGGCTCCCGTGACGATTACGACAAATGGTGGGCTGCAATCCGCTTTCTTCAACGCGAAGATCATTATATTTCGGTGATGATTCGATTAGCAGGGCTGCGTCCACGCGGAGATCAATTGCGGCTATTAGCCACTGCACTTGGGATTGTCGTCTGCTTCCTCGTGTGGATCTTTATCAGTATCAAATACAACATCCCAATGCCCTCTCGGGGCAGCCTAGGAATTTTCGTATGGGTCGTCGCCGCATGTTCGTTCGCTGCCTACAAGCTTCTCCGATTCATTCTCGGTCGGAAGACAGCCGACAACCTCACCTCCAAGGCCCTGGAAAAAATGGTCCGAATCTATCAGCGATTCACCGGAACAGCGTGACTGTTGAAGATTAGACGTTTATACCAATAACCTGGAACACCATCTCCTAAGCCTCAGAAGCCATCCTTCGAACTCGATGTTCTCTCCGACTTCAACTCCCGCAACAGCAAGCGCACCAGCATCCCGTCGAAGCCGGTGCCGCTCATCTTCGCGAGTTCATCGAGCGCCTGTTCGGGAGTGCGCGCTGCTGCGATCGATTGTTCGGTGAGCATGTTGGCATAAGCGTCGGCGAGAGCGATAATGCGCGCCCAGAGCGGGATCTGCTCACCCTTCGCGCCATCGGGATAGCCCGTACCATCGAAGCGCTGGTGATGATGCTCGATGGCCTGCCGCATCATGCCGCTGTGCGGCAAGAATCCGGCGATTTCCGCGCCCACGCGCGCGTGCATTCGAACCAGAAAAAATTCGTCGTCGGTGAGCGGGCCGGGTTTATTCAGGATGCGTTCCGGCACAAAGATTTTTCCCACGTCGTGAATGCGGGCGGCGTAAACCAGATCGCTGGTTTCCTCCGGAGGCAACTGCAGCGCCCGGGCGACAATTTCCGTGTAACGCGCCACCAGATCGCCGTGGCCCGAGGTGCGCAGCTCCCGCGATTCTGCCGCCCGGCTGAGCACTTCAATCGATTCCCTCAGCAGCGGCACATTGCATTCTTCTTCGCCGCCGCAAAATTTCACCAGCATCGATCCAAGTTCTTCCAGATGCTCCGGCCCGTTATGCTCGCGCTGCAAAAATCCTTCGATGTACGTCGATATCTGCTGCCGCTGCGCGGCAAATTCCTCACCGCCAGTAAATTCCTGCGCCGCCGATACCCGGTTGCCTCCCGAGCGCTTCGAGACATACATGCCTGCGTCCGCAACGCGAATGATGTCTTCAATGGAAAAACCATGCATCGGAAAACTGGCCACGCCAAAGCTGCCCGTGATGTGATGCTCGCTGAGCATGGGATCCGAAGTAATCCACTGGCGCAGGCGCTCCGCCAGTACCTCCGCCTGCTCCGGCCCGGTTTCAGGCATCAGGATAATGAATTCGTCTCCGCCATAACGCGCCACCACATTCGACTGGCGCGATTTTTGTTCCAGCAAGCGTCCCACGCGGGCCAGCACCAGATCGCCCTCGAAGTGGCCCATGGTGTCGTTCACTTCCTTGAATTTGTCGAGATCGATCAGCACCACCGAGAAAGCTCTACCGGAACGCGAAGCGCGCTTCCACTCCGCTGATAAGGCTTCCCAGAAGAAGCGCCGGGTTTTGATTCCGGTAAGGCCATCGGTGATCGATTGCTGCTGCAGCTTCTGGAAGACAAAAGCATTGTGCAGAGCCGTGGCCAGCAAATCCGCCAGCGTGTTGAGAATAAGAACGTCCTGCGGAAAAAAAGCGCTCTCCCGGCGGCTTTCAATATTCAATGCGCCCAACAAAGTTTCGCCGTAGGTAATCGGAATGCACAGCACCGAGCGCGACTCCGGCAGAATCGCGCCCATCTGGCCTTCCACGCCATTCTGCACCAGCGCCCGCTCGCCCGTCCGCGCCACGCGCCCGAGAATGCCGATGCCCAGCGGAATTCGCCTGCCCATGGCATGTGCGGTCGCCCCGGCTTCCGCCTTAATTTCGATCTCCTTCGTTCCGTAATCGAGCAGGCCAATACCGATGTGATCGAAGCTGAAATTCTTTTGGATTTCTCCCACAATCTGGCCCAGCATATGAACCGGATCGTCACTCGAAATTGCGGTACGCGAAATGTTGTTCAGAAATGCCAGTTGCCGCGAGCGCCGTTGCTCTTCGGCGAACAAGCGCGCATTTTCCACGGCAACCGATACCTGCCCAGCTGCAGTCACCATCACGTCAAGATCGCGCTGCTCGAAGACGTATTCCCGCATCTTGCTCATTGCGAACATCACTCCGGCCGGCTTGCCGCTCAGCAGAATCGGCGCGGCGCACAGACACTTGGCGGGCTGCTCCGGACGAAAAGTAATGCCTAATCGCGCCCGGGTTTTCTCCACATCGGAACGAATCAGCAAAGGCTGCCCGGTTCGAATCACATATTCGGTGAAGGCGTTATCCAGTTTGCGTTTTCGCTTGGGCAGGACGAGATCATCCTGTACTTCCAGCTCGAAGCAGATTTCATCCCCTGACTGGAAGGCAATATAGAAATTGCTGTTGTTGAAAATCTGTCCCAGCTCGGCGTGGATGGTGCGCAGCACTTCATCCTGATCGAGCCGCGAACTGATCGCCTGGCCGATCTCGGTCAGCAGTTCATATTCCTGGGTTCTACGGTGAGCGTCGTGCGCAATGAGATAGTTTTCCAGAGTCAGTCCGAGTTGCAAAGCTAGACCCACCATAAGCCGCGGACCGGATGTACCAAACGCCTCGCGCTGGGCGTGAGGAAACAGAATTACGCCGAATGCATGTTCCCGAGTCTGCAGGCTGACCGCTGTCAGATTTCGGATCTGCGCTTTTTCCAGCGCATCCTTAAAGCCGGCGAATGTGCCGACCGAGCCTACGGGCAGCGGCTCCGACATGTGGGCAATGTCGCGAACCGTGAAGAGCCCTCCCTGGCGGTGCGCCCGATCGCAGATGTATTCTCCCGCGCCACTGCTGGTCAGAATTTCCAGAAATTCGGGAGAAAATCCACGCTGCACCGAAGGCAGCAAGCCGCGCCAGCGCTCCGCAATATAGATGACCGCACGCCGGGCGGAAAGAGCGCCGGCCAGCCGTTCCAGCGCGGATTGCATGCTCGGCAGCAAATCGTCGGCGGAGAGAAGCCGCCGTGGATCAGCGCCCAGCGTCGATAGCGCCAGAGTATTTTCCTGCACCGCGTTGCGTTCGTTCTCGAACAGCACCATCACCATGGCGATGCCGAGCAGCATCTGCGGAATCGGTCCCAAGACATGGCCCACGCTGCCAAACATCTCCATGCCGGGGCTGCCGGACTGCACTGCGGCCATCAGCACCGCCCAGAGCGCCAGCGAAATGGCCAGGATTCTGAAAGCCGCAGATCCCCGGCGATGAGCGTGCAAATAAAAAATCGCCGAACAATACAGCAGCACCGCACTCAAGAAAATAACGGTCAGGCTCAGCGGGCGCTGGTCTGGCGGTAGTGGGCCGGATAATAGAAGCGTCCGCAAATCGAGGCAGGCGAAAATCGTTCCCGTCAAAGCCAACGCTCCGTCGTACCAGCGAAAGCGGAAAGCGGTCCGCGTGAGCCGCGTGGAGACGAAGATGCTCACTCCCATGGCTACCGAAAATAATGAGCTGGCAAAGAAGGCGGCGAGCGCGGGAGGCCGGTAGTAACGCACCGCATCCAGTGCGTAATGGATCGAATAGCAAGCCCAGGCGATCTGCCAGGCGCGAAAGTAAACCTGCTGGCTCTGTTGATAGAGGTAATAAAAAAGCAGGCACAGTAATAAAGCGACAACGCCCGGAATAATAACGATGCTGGTGGAGATACTGTTCATGGGGCCTGGCTAAGATTTCCGTTGAATTGAGTTGCCTTGGTGTCACCAGGAGAAGACGGTGGTTAATGTTTTCACATCGACGGTACGAACACAACAAGATTTAAGTACAATGCCCATCCTCGGGCACTCGGGTGAACTATTTAGCCTAAAGGCATCTATCTCGTTGGCTTGACGATACTTTTCTCCTCCCCATACCATCAAAGTTTAGCCACTTATGCCTGAGATTGTCAGTCCCGCATCAACCAAGCCGCGCGTCCGCTTCGCGCCGTCGCCTACCGGGTTTTTGCACGTAGGCAGCGCCCGCACCTTCATTTTCAACTGGCTCTACGCCCGCCACAACGCCGGCGCCATGATTCTCCGCCTCGACGACACTGACGTTGAACGCAACACTCAGGCCTCGGTCGACTCAATTTTCGAGGGACTGAAATGGTTGAATTTGAGCTGGGACGAAGAATACAAGCAGTCCGAGCGTTTGGAGTTGCACCGGAAAATGGCCTGGGCGATTTTCGAGAAAGGCCTTGCCTATCGTGACTTCACCCCCGCCCACACCGGCGACGCGGAAAAATCCGGCGCCCAGGGAACCTGGCTGTTCAATCCTGGCGCGCGTGAACTTTCGCGCGCTGAAAGCGATCGCCGCGCCGCCGCGGGAGAGCCATTCGCGCTGCGTTTTCGCGTACCGCGCGAGAGCGGAGAGTTGGTGCGATTCACCGATGCGGTTTACGGAGAACAAGTCAAAGCGGCCGCCGACATTGAAGATTTCGCGCTGCTTCGCTCGGATGGAATGCCTACGTATCACCTCGCTTCGTGTGCCGACGATGCCGACCTGCGCATCTCGCACGTGATTCGTGGACAGGACCATCTCTCGAACACCTACAAGCACGTACTCATCTTCGAAGCCGCGGGTTACGCGCCGCCGCAGTTCGCGCATCTGCCGCTGCTGGTCGCCCCCGATGGCACTAAACTCTCGAAGCGCAGGCATGGTCCAGTGGTCAGCGTGACCACTTATCGCGATGCCGGATTTCTATCCGAAGCGTTCATCAATTTTCTATGCCTGCTCGGCTGGTCGCCCAAAAACGACCGCGAGAATATGTCCTTGCCGGAACTCACTGAAATCTTCTCGCTCGAAGGCATCAATCGCTCGAACGCCGTAGTGAACTTCAAAGAGCCGGCTGCGACTCCGGAGGAAAGGTTTGATCCGAAAGCTGTGTGGCTCAATGCCGAGCACATTCGTGCTTTGCCGGTAGAAGAATTGAGCGCGAATCTTCTGCCCATCGTGCGTGACGCCGGCTTCAACATCACAGCGGAAAAAATGTTGCGCATCACACCGCTGATCCGCGAGCGCATCAAGTTGCTGCGCGACGTGCTGACTGCCGCTGACTTTTTCTTTGTCAATCAACTACCGCCCTACGATACAGCGGAACTCATCCCGCAAAAGGGCGACATGGCGATGGCCCGGAAGGTTCTCACGCGGGCACAGGAAGTTCTGGCCCACGTCGAATTCAAACACGATCCGCTGGACCAGGCTCTCCGCGCCGCCGCTCAGGAGTTGGGAGTGAAGGCCGGGCAAATGTTTCAGCCCATCCGCGTAGCGGTTTGCGGTCGCAAGAACGCCCCGCCTTTATTTGAAACGCTGGAAGTCCTGGGCAGGGAAACCACACTTCAGCGAATTGAACAAGCTCTGCAAAAGCTTGCCTAAGGTTTAATGGAGCCCCGGACGCCCTCGTCCGGGGGGGCAGCGCCACCGCCATGTGCGCCCAAGTCCGTGCCGGCGCCCGGGCGGACGAAGGCGTCCGCCGCTCCATGGCTTGTTCTAATGGTCAGTTCTGACTTGGGAATCAGTTTCGCATTAATTGCGGTTCCACCGAGCTAGTATCCCTAACCCCGTGGCAAGATCTTTCAATCCAGTTCTATCGTCGCAACCTGCCACATATGCAGCGCGACTATACGCCGCACTTCATCACGTTTGCACCAAGTCCCGGCGAACGCTTCCGGGCTGGGCACGCGACATTGTGCTGGGATGCTGCGTCCACGATCACGGCTGCCGTTATCGCCTCGAGGTGGCCGTGGTGATGCCCGACCATGTTCATCTGATACTCACACCATTAACCGACAATAGCCGCCAGATGATCATTCCTCTCGTTGAAATCATGAAGGCAATCAAAGGTGCATCGGCGCATGCGATCAATCATCGGGCCGGAAGTTGCGGCGCAATCTGGCAGGAAGAGTCATTCGACCGCATTGTTCGCTCCTCCGAAAGCCTGGATGCAAAGATCGCCTACATCCTGGAGAATCCTGTGCGAAAGGCTTTGGTGAATGATTGGCGCGAGTATAAATGGATTTGGAAATCCCCGGCGGAGTCTTCCTTTTCCCCACCAAAATAAAGTACATGGAGCCCCGGACGCCCTCGTCCGGGGACAGCGCCACAAATCTATGCGCCCAAGTCCATGCCGCCGCCGGGCGGACGAAGGCGTCCGCCCCTCCACGAGCAAAATAAGTTTCCTTGCCGCTTGCGATAAGATTGAAGGGAATGAATCCCCCTCATCCGCCAACCGAAGCTGGAGAAAAAGCTGTGACTGCCCCACCGTCGCCTGCGCCGTCAAACTTTATCCGCGACATTATTCTCGAAGACCTCAAGACCAATAAGCTCAACGGCCGTGTGCAGACGCGGTTTCCTCCCGAGCCCAACGGCTATCTCCACATCGGCCACGCGAAGGCCATCTGCATTGACTTCGGCCTGGCCGACGAATTCGGTGGACGAACCAATCTTCGCTTCGACGATACCAACCCCGAGAAGGAAGAAACCGAATACGTTGAGTCCATCAAAGCCGACGTGAAATGGCTTGGCTTTCAGTGGGACGGCCTGTTCTACGCTTCCGATTATTTCGACCAGCTCTACGAATGGGCGATCAAGCTCATCAAGGATGGAAAAGCCTACGTCGACGATCTGACCGCCGATGAAATCCGCAAACATCGCGGCACACTGACCGAGCCGGGAAAAGATAGCCCCTATCGCAACCGTTCCGTCGAGGAGAATCTGAATTTGTTCGAGCGCATGCGCGCCGGAGAATTCCCCGATGGATCCCGTGTTTTGCGGGCAAAAATCGACATGGCTTCGCCCAACCTCAACCTGCGCGATCCCGTGATGTATCGCATCCTGCACGCTGAACATCATCGCACCGGCAATAAATGGTGCATTTATCCCATGTACGACTACGCGCATGGCGAGTCCGATTCCATCGAGCGGGTCACTCACTCTCTTTGCACGCTGGAGTTTGAAGATCACCGCCCGCTCTACAACTGGTTCATCGAGCAGTTGGGAATTTTCCCCTCGCGGCAGATCGAATTCGATCGGCTGAACTTAACCTACACGCTGCTGAGCAAGCGCAAACTGCTGCAGTTGGTGCAGGAGGGCCGCGTGAGCGGATGGGACGATCCGCGCATGCCCACGCTCGGCGGGATTCGCCGGCGAGGATACACGGCGGAGGCGATTCGTAATTTTGTCGCGTCCATTGGCGTATCGAAGACGACGGGTTCTATCGAACTGGCCATGCTCGAGCACTTCGTGCGCGAGGATCTCAACAAGCGCGCCCCGCGCGTGATGGCGGTGCTGCGCCCGTTGAAAGTTGTGATCGACAACTATCCCGAATTGCAGGTCGAAGAGATGGACGCGGTAAACAATCCTGAAGACGCCAATGCTGGTACGCGCAAGGTTCCATTTTCTCGCGTGCTTTATATCGAGCAGGACGATTTTCGCGAAGTTCCGCCGAAAGGATATTTCCGCCTCTCACCGGGACGCGAGGTGCGTCTGCGCTACGCCTACTTCATCACCTGTCAGAGTGTGGTGAAAAACGAAAAAGGAGAAGTCGTCGAAGTGCACTGCACCTACGATCCCGCCTCGCGCGGCGGCAATTCGCCTGATGGACGCAAGGTGAAATCCACGATTCACTGGGTTTCGGCGGCGCATGCCGTCGATGCCGAGGTGCGAATTTACGAGAACCTGTTCACAAAAGAAAATCCGAACGAGGTGGAAGAAGGCCAGGATTTCACCGCGAACCTGAATCCGAACTCGCTGGAAGTTATAACGTCCGCCAAGCTTGAACCTTCGCTGGCCAACGCTGCCATCGGCGGCCGGTATCAGTTCGAGCGTCTGGGATATTTCTGCGTCGATCCGGATGCGAAGCCGGGCACGCCGGTGTTCAACCGCACGGTGGCGCTGAAGGATACCTGGGCGAAGGTGGAGAAGAAGCAGGGCGGGAAAGGGCTAAATTGAATCTTGCTGTCCAAATTGTACGATTCGTGGGTTGGGAGCCACAGCCTGGGCTGGTTGCCTGCGAGTTCGTCGACGCCGCAGATCGGTTGCACGTGATTATCGACAAAATCCCCATCTTCGGCACGCTGGCTCTCGATGAGCGAAGTCCGTATCCAATGTCTGGACTTTTGCGTTGTGAGCTCGTAGACCATTTCCAGGATTCGCGCGGGCGGGAGTTGCTTCGGATCAGTACGGGTGGTGACAGCGTCGAGAGCACTAATGGAGTATCGGAATTTATTGTGCTGCCAAGCCAGGTTGTCGCTGATAACTAGCGAATACGAAAAGGCCGGAAGAGCAAAACCCCGAGCGCAAATTCCACTCGGGGCGTTAGCCCGTCAAGCTATGATCATATTATTGGTAGCCAAAGGCTTGAAGTCAAGGTTACTTTGAGGAGTTCGCCCGTCTCGAACTCCTCGTCAGATTCCCTACCAAAGCCAGGGAATGCTGTGGACCCGGCGGGATTCGAACCCGCACCTTATAGCTTGACGGGCTAACGTGCTGCCAGTTACACCACGGGCCCCGAAGCCAGCCTAGTGGCAGAGTCCAGCGATCCGCAAGCTTGGGCTGAAGAAATTGCTGAAGAAGTTTCGGATTCGAGTTTCGCTTTGGGAAAGCCGACTCCCTAAGCTCGCACTCATTCCGGTGACAATAGGGATGCTTCGCTTCGCTCTGAATCACAGCGAACAAGGGCTAAAGCAGAGATTCATGCCGCTCCCTGACGTTTCCCGCCCTGCGCCGTCTAAAAGCGTTATGATTTCTCGTTCGCCGCGCCGTGTCTAAGGCCTTCGCGTGAACCTGCATATGACAATGACGGCTTTCCCTGGAGTTTTGTTCTTCGAGTTCTCTCGTACGGTTTTCTCCATGTGCACTGGAGGAATCGTACTGTTTCTGATTGGCTTATGGGCCGCGTGGGCGGACCTCGTGCGGGTGCGGCCGCTGGACAAGGTTGTCGCTTTGGGCAATCTGTGTTTCGCGATGCCTCTCGCCGTTTTCGGCGCGCTGCATCTTTCCGCCGCTCAGGGCCTCTCGGCCATGGTTCCCTCATATATGCCCTGGAAATTGTTTTGGGCATATTTCGTGGGCGTGGCGCTGATCGCCGCGTCGCTGAGCATTGCTACAAAGATTCTGGTGCAGTGGTCCGGTCTGCTGTTCGGCTGCATGATGTTTATTTTCGTGGCGACGATGGACCTGCCCGGAACGCTGGCCAAACCTCACGACCGGATCATCTGGACCCTACTGCTGCGCGAGTTGTCTTTCGGCTGCGGAGGCTGGGTTCTCGCCGGGACTGCGCTTGGCGCCAAAGATAGGCGCGGAAGGATGTTGATCACAATTGGCCGCATCGTGATCGGAATCGCCGCCATATTTTATGGCGTCGAGCACTTTATCTTTCCCCTCAATGTCCCGGGCGTTCCCCTGGAAAAATTCATGCCCGTCTGGATTCCAGGCCGCATGATCATCAGTTACCTCACCGGCGCGATCTTGCTGATTTGCGGCACATGCATCTTGCTGGCAAAGAAAACGCGGACGGCGGCAACCTATCTTGGCGCGTGGATCTTGCTGCTGGTCATCTTTATCTACGGGCCAATCCTCGCTACCTCTCTCTTGGACCCGAGTACGGATGTGAAGGTCGAGGGCTTGAATTATTTTTTTGACACCCTGCTCTTCGCCGGTACGATTCTCGCTGTCGCCAACGCGACGCCGCGCACGGATTCCTGACTGCCTGTCTTCGTGAGCGGAGTGAGAAAGCCGGGAGCCTAGTTCGAGAGAGCTTAGTTGTGTATGTGCGGGCTCTGCGCCGGATTGGCATGATGCTGCGGTGGTTCCTTCACGACTTTCACTTCAAAACTCACCGGCACGGTCTTTGGCGGATAACAAGCGGCATTGTCGCAGGCTTGGTAGCGCAGGACGCCGTGCATCTCATATTTTCCCGGCACGACCGAGTGCAACGGATGGACGGCTACAGCGATGGTAAAGTCTCCGCTGTAAACGCTCAATTTCTCGTTTGGCGAGAACGGAAAGCTGGCGTCTTCGCCTGCAGGATATTCAATTTTTCCCAGGATGATGTCCGTCGGCAGGTCCATCTTTAAAGCAGTCGGAATCAGAAATTCAGACTTCGGAGTGTTCGAATTAATGTGATATCCCGGAGGCACGCGGAAATTCAGATTCACCATTGTCGCCTGAGCCCGTTGTGCCGTCGTCAGTGGCACCGGAGCAATCGAGAGCGTCGGAGCTTTGCCCGGCACCTGCGCCACTCCGCTGACCGCAAGTAATAAAGTAGCAATCAGGAACAATGGCCACCAAGCCGATGGCTCTGTTTTGCCCGGATAGTTTGCTTGTTCGTTCATCGTGCAGACTGCCTAAATTCGCGCCGAATCAAAGATGCTCCTCGAATAGTAGAACAACTCGGGCGCAAAGCCGCATTACCTCAGAGCAGGTCCATTTTCGCGCGCGCCCAGTATCGATGGTTGGGGTATCGACGCCTGGCTGCTGGCAGGCCGCGTATCCAGCGCCTTCTTGATCGCATCCTCAATTTCCGCTTTGCCCCGCAGCCCGAGGATCTTGTCGACAATCTTGCCGTCTCGTCCAATCAGAAAGGTCTCCGGCAAGGCCGGCACGCCGCCATATTCGTCGCCCACCGATTCTTTTCCAATCAGGATGGGATAGTTCACGCCCATATCTTTGGCGAACTTGCTGATGTCTTCTTTGCTGGCATCATCCATGGCCACGCCGACAATTTGAAAACCCTGCGACGCGTACTGATTTTGTAACTCGACGAACCACGGCATTTCGATTTTGCAGGGGCCGCACCACGTCGCCCAGAAGTTGAGCAGCACAGCTTTGCCGCGAAAATCCGAGAGCCGCATAGTCTTACCGTCGAGCGATTGCAAAGTAAAATCCGGAGCCGGGCTGGCCAGCGCCAGCCGCGGCGCAAACGACGGGCCATTGCGGCGCGCGGCGTGAAACCCAACGTACAGCATCAGCGCAACCGCGAAAGCGACAACCACAAGCGTAAGAGGACTGCGATTCACTAGAACACTCCGTTCAAAACTTTAAATGACTCGCTGTTTTTCCAACCATCTCACAAAGCAAACCGGTTCAGAAACGAAAGCCAATTCGAGATTAATGTAAATCTTCCCAGCACGAGCAAAACTCCCAGCGCGATCAGCAACCCGCCGGAGGCAACCTCAACCGCATGCATGTGCGAGCGGAAGCGGCTATAAAATTTCAGAAAGCGCTCCACTCCCAGGGCCGTGAGCAAAAATGGCACCGCCAGCCCCAAAGAATAAATTGCCAGCAGAATCATCCCTTTCGATAACGTATCCTGCGCAGCGGCCAAGGTAAGAATACCGGCAAGAATCGGGCCGATGCACGGAGTCCAGCCGAAGGCGAACGCGAACCCGATTACAAAAGCGCCAATCGGCGTGCTCCCACCTTTCAATTCGTGCAACCGCGTGTCGGAATACAACGCCTTGATCTTCAGGATGCCCGTGAGGTGCAGGCCAAAAAGAATAATGACCACGCCCGCCACAATCGCCAGGGTGTGTTTGTATTGCGCTGCAATCTGCCCGATCTCTGTGGAGATCGCTCCCAGTGTGATAAACACGACGCTGAAGCCGAGAATGAATCCGACAGAATTGGTCATCACCCGCCGCATCAGCCGGCCTTGCGAAGTCTTCAGTTCATCCACGCCCGCGCCCGAAATAAGGGAGACGTAGCCCGGCACCAAGGGCAGCACGCAGGGCGACAGAAATGAAATGAGCCCGGCGAAAAATGCGGCGATCGGAAGTGGCAGACTTGACATGCGTCTTTATTGTACCTGCGGAGTTCTTCGCATAGCATCCCTCTACGGATCAGACGATTGCCGCGGCAATTAGTTGCAGGATTTGTCGCATGTCGCTAGCGCGATTTTGTAGCTGGTTCTGCCGAAGGTTGACTTGCTTGCGGCGCCTCAGGCCCGGATTCCGCCAGCATCTTGCGCAAAAAGCCGAAGGGCAACGAAGCATTCACCACCGCGCGATCGTCCGCCTGCTTGGCCGCGATGCTGTCGAAAAAAGCCTTCACGTCCGGGTCGGTTCCATGCATTCCTACCGCAGTTTCGCCGGTATGAGTCAACGCCAGGAATACGTTCACTTTGTCGATGATTGCCCGCGCTTCTTCGGGACTGCTGGTAAAAGCTTCTGCGCGAACGTGAACCGAGTCGACTTTCAGATTCAAATGAAGCGCGCTGAGATAGCTTCCGGAAACGACGAGCGTGGCCGGTGCCGTGAACAGCGAACTCCACGAACTTTCCCCCAGCGCCGCGGGATCGATGCGCGCCACCACCCACGCCAGGCTGGCAAGCTGCACGTGCTTATAAAACTGACGCAGTAGCGCCGGCCCTCCGAACGGCGATGCCAGCCGCTTCGAGCGATCCACAATTCCGCGAATCACCGCCGGGTCGTCATGATTGGATGCCGCCACTAAGTCGGCATTCAGCACCGCCACTCGCACTGATCTGCCCTGGATGCGAAGCGTGTAAATGTCGATGGATTGATAGTTCTCCACCGCTTGCGCAATTTGCCGCAGATAAGCGCTAAGGCGCTCGCCGTGAAACTCCCCCTTCAATACCTCAGAGAATCTCGGCTCCGGAGCCGACTCGCCGGTTCCGCCGCCCGGCCAATTCCCCGGATAGTGAACCGCAAAAGCTGCTTCATCAAGATCGCGTTCGAATTCAAATCCGGTCTGGCTAATGAAGCGTTCATACTCCGGGTCGTGGCTTACGGCAGGCAGCGTCTTGCCGCCGGTCGCTCTTCGGATTCGTCCCAGGTTTACATAAAAAAATGCGTCTCCTCCGGGCAATAGGCGGGCCACCTCAGGCGGAGCTTGCTTTCTCAATTGCACGGCAATCGTCACGGCTGCGACGATCAAGATCACCGTCAGAAAAATTGGGAGAGTACGCCTAATTCGCATGGAATGCGGTCAGGGCTGACATCATATCACTGCGATAAACGAAGTCCGAAGCGGATCGTCTCCACGACGTTATTCCCCAAACGATCTTCACTATCAGTATCAATTACGAACCGGTCAGCATCTAATTAGTAACCGCTCAGCATCTAACCTGTTCGGGTCAGACAATCATCTTCGGACGCTTGGTGGAATTTTCGCCTGTGGCGGTTTTTCCCAGAACGCTAAAGTGCAGTTTTTGACAAGGAACCTGGAAAATCCACAGATGATCACACGTCAGTCATTGACATCGCTGGTTTAAGAGTTATCATTCGAAAACTCGTTAGTTGCAAGGAAACCGAAGAAAAAGAGAAGGGTAACGACATGGCTGAAAGGAAACCGTTTCTAGGAAACATCAAGGTAGACCACGATTTGCGTGCGTTATTGGAGGCGTCGAAACAGAAGCCGGTTACGGAAGATGACTTGCAAGAGCAGAGAATCAGTTTTGCGTACGGCAACGCTCCAGTCAACGCAAAGAGCATCACCAAAGACAGCGTTCGCAAGACATCTCAACATATCCTCTTAAAATTCTAAACTATTTGCGGCCTGCCAGAGAAGGCTGGCCGTAACCAATCGCTTTCATGTCCGTCCGCGAAAAAGACACTCCGGATCTGTACGACAGAATCCAAGAGCAAAACCTCTTGCGTCAATATGACCTGCTCACAAACTGCATAGAAATAGGACTTGTAAAAGGTATTGAGGCGTTCGACAAGTACACCCTTTGGGCATTGAACTACGCCGCCGTCGCGAACATCGCCCAGTTTGGCGGACGTTATCGAGAGGAGCCGATTTACGTAAGCGACCACATCCCACCCCGCTATCAGGAGGTTGCCCACCAAATGGACCTATTCCTTTCTTTCATCCATGAAAACTGGACAGTGGATGGTGTAGGTGATCATCCTACGGGCCTTGCTGCTTATGCACTGTGGAGGCTCAACTGGATTCATCCGTTTGTGGAGGGGAACGGCCGGACGGCGAGAGCGGCTTGTTATTATCTAATCTGCTTGAAACAGGGTAGAGTGCTTCCAGGCAAGAAGATTGTTCCTGAACGAATACGAGAGAACCGCGACCCTTATTATGCGGCCCTAAAGGCGGCAGACGAAAAGTGGGACGAGGGCCATTTAGATGTATCAGAGATGGCCGACTACTTGGCGGGGCTTCTTAAGGGACAACTCTCCGAATAGTCCAAATCAAAGCCGAGACGCGTCACAAGAATGGTTGCGCGAAATTTAACGCTTGTGATAACTTAACTAATTGTCCCGGACATCTGGAAGGGATCAAGGGTATACTTGTGCCTAGAGGCGCAAGTTTCCCTGTTGCTGGCGTAGCTCAGGTGGTAGAGCATCTGATTTGTAATCAGAGGGTCAGGGGTTCAAATCCCTTCGCCAGCTCCAGCATACGAAAGTCCGGAAGTTGAGCACGAACTTCCGGCAGGCAGCGAGACTCGGTAAGCAGCGGCGCAACAGGTTTTTCCAAACGCACTCCATTCGGAACGTACTCCGGCGTGTAGTGATCTTCGCGTAGTAATCCGTAGGCGCGATTCTTGGTTTCCCTGCTTTGCGAATATTTGGTTTGCGAGAATTATTTCGCGAAACTCCGAAGAGCAAAGGTAAGAGTTTGTCCAGGTTTCTTTCTTGCTTTGTCGGATGGATCGCGTGACTGCATCGCCCGGCAGTTTTTTGCACAGGTGGGTGAGTGGTTAAAGCCAACAGACTGTAAATCTGTCCCTCCTAGCGAGGTACGAAGGTTCGAATCCTTCCCTGTGCACCAGTATTTGAGCCGTTTAGCGGGCCCGTTCGGCACTTCGCGATGCGAAGTTTCTCAGGGCAGGCTGAGAACGAGTCCGCTGGCGAAATCCCGAGTGTTTTTTGCGAGGGATCGAAATATGAGTCGCTTGGCCATGGCATTGATCGCGTATGCGGCTTTGGGAGTCCTGGCGCTGGCTACGCTGGATGATTTCCGGATCCGGACGCTGACGCTCTTGATTCTTGGGTTATTCGCGTTCAAGAGCTGGATGCGGCGTAAAGATGTATTACATCCGGACGGCGACAGCGAATCGGACTGACGGTTGTTTGCTGATGGCTGATAGCTGGCAGCGGGTTTGAGCCGATGTAGCTCAGTTGGTAGAGCACTCCCTTGGTAAGGGAGAGGTCACCAGTTCAATCCTGGTCATCGGCTCCATAGGGTTTGTGAAAGGGCATGGCTTTAGCCGTGCCGCTTGGAGTCAGTAGACGAGCGGCTTTAGCCGCTGGGTTTGCTGACGGCTGATAGCTGTTTCAAGGGCGGGAGTAACTCAGTGGTAGAGTCACAGCCTTCCAAGCTGTTGGTCGCGGGTTCGATTCCCGTCTCCCGCTCCAGATTGAGTAAAGGTTAAGTGTAAAAGATGGCGTTCGAGCAGGCGACGATCAAGATCGAAAAAGCGCAAGAGTTCGCGCAGCTGCGAGAAGCCATTGAACAGGTGTTTCAGCCGGCGGCGGTCGAGCGGTTCCTGAAACAATTGGATCGCAAGGGAATTCGGATTCGCGACTTTGACGCAATCCTGGCCGCCAGCTCGCTGGAAGCCACGGCAGGCGCGCCGAGGCTGAACGCAAAGCAGTTGTACGGATCGTTGACTTTGTCGGACCAGGCGCAGATGCGCGAGTTCTACCTGTCGAAGCTGGAATCGGTAGATCAGGCGCTGCGACATAAGTTTAAGAAGCTGTATCAATATTACTGAGCGACCGCGCTGGGTCGCAGGCGGCCGCAAAGAAGTTGCATAGGTCCTTCGGCGACAAAGAACGCCGCCTCAGGAGGACAAAGGATTTGAACTAGGAGCTAGAGCTGAATTATGGCGAAAGAGAAATTTGATCGTAATAAGCCGCACTGCAACGTAGGGACGATTGGTCACATCGATCATGGCAAGACCACGTTGACGGCGGCCATCACCAAGGTGTTGCAGAAGCATAATCCGAAGATTGTGTTTCGGTCTTTTGACAGCATTGATAACGCTCCGGAAGAGAAGGCGCGCGGCATCACGATCGCGACGGCGCACGTGGAGTATGAGACGGCGAACCGGCACTACGCGCACGTGGATTGCCCGGGCCACGCCGACTACATCAAGAACATGATCACCGGCGCGGCGCAGATGGATGGCGCAATTCTGGTAGTTGCGGCGACTGACGGTCCGATGCCGCAGACCCGCGAGCACGTGCTGCTGGCGCGGCAGGTGGGTGTGCCTTACATCGTGGTCGCGCTGAACAAGTGCGACGCGGTGGATGATCCCGAGTTGCTCGATCTGGTCGAGCTCGAAGTGCGCGAGTTGCTGAAGAGCTACAAGTTTCCCGGCGACGATGTGCCGGTGATTCGGCTTTCTGCGCTCGGCGCATTGAATGGCGAAGAGAAGTGGGAGAAGCAGATTGACGCGCTGATGGAAGCTGTTGATAAGTCCGTGCCGCAACCGGCGCGCGAGCTGGATAAGCCGTTCCTGATGCCGATTGAAGACATTTTCTCGATTCAAGGCCGCGGCACGGTGGTGACGGGACGAATCGAGCGCGGCAAAGTGAAAGTCGGCGAGGAAGTGGAAATCGTCGGCTTCCGCGACACGCGCAAGACGGTTGTCACCGGCGTCGAAATGTTCAAGAAGCAACTCGACGAAGGCATGGCGGGCGACAACGCCGGACTGCTGCTGCGCGGCATTGCGAAAGAAGATGTGGAGCGCGGCATGGTGCTGGCGAAGGGCGGATCGATCACGCCGCACACCAAGTTCAAAGCGGAAGTCTACATCCTGACCAAAGAAGAAGGTGGACGGCATACACCGTTCTTCAAGGGCTACCGTCCGCAATTTTATCTGCGCACGACGGATGTGACCGGAGTAGCCGAGTTGCCGGCAGGCACGGAGATGGTGATGCCCGGAGATAACGTCAGCCTGGTGATTGAATTGATCACACCAGTAGCGATGGAGAAGGGCTTGCGCTTCGCCATCCGCGAAGGTGGACACACGGTCGGTGCAGGAACGATCAGCGAGATTGTGCAGTAAGGGATGATTTTGTGGAGCGGGCGCCCTCGCCCGCTTTGCATGCAGCATCGATCAAGGCTCGCGGGCGAGGGCGCCCGCGCCACACAGGAAATACGGAGTGAGCAATGCCCCGAGAAATTGTTACGTTACAGTGCGGTGATTGCAAAGAGCGCAATTATTCGACCACCAAGAACCGTAAAACGACAACGGAACGGCTGGAGTTCAAAAAGTTCTGCAACCGTTGCCGCAAGCATACGCCGCATAAAGAAGTGAAATAATTGTTGATGGATGATTTCTGATTTCTGATTGCCAATCAACAATCACAAAATCAACAATCAGCAATGGTTTTAGGGGCGTAAGCTCAACGGTTAAACTGCCGGTCTCCAAAACCGGACTTGGGGGTTCGAATCCCTCCGCCCCTGCCAGATTTTTTGGAGAGATGCTGGAAGGCGCCGCAGCAACAGGGCGAGGAGAAGTTGAAGTATGGGAGTGGAGACAAAGAAAATGGCAAACTCAGTCGCATCCGCCCGCGGAAGTTTAGGAGAACAGATTAAATCCTGGCCGGAGCGGGTGAAGGTGTTTTACAACGACGTGCGCACCGAAACCCGCAAGGTTACGGCGCCGTCGTGGAAGGAAGTGCAGGCTACCACGGCGGTTGTCGTGGTTACAGTATTCATTTTCGGCGTGTTCTTCTTCATTGTCGATAACATACTGCAGAAGGGCGTTTCCTATTTGTACGGTTCTTTCGGGCACTAAGTCAGAATGCAGCACCGGAGTTTAACTTGATCATGCAGGAAGAAGAAAAGAACGAAGCTGGCGCAGGCGGAGAGCAACCACCGCAGCCGCCGAGTACCGATGGCGCAGGTTCCAGCGGCGAGCCGCCTCGCAACCCGAATATGAAGTGGTACATCATCCACTCTTATTCTGGATTTGAGCGCAAAGTGAAAGAGTCGCTGGAGTCGCGGGTAGCGGCCTTTGGTCTGCAGGAAAAAATCGGCAAGGTATTGATCCCGACCGAGTCGGTCACCGAAGTTCGCGGCGGCAAGAAGTACACTTCTGAACGCATGTTCTATCCCGGCTACGTGCTGGTCGAAATGGATATGGACGACCACGTCTGGCACGTGGTGAAATCCACGCCGCGGGTGACTGGCTTTGTAGGCACCGGCCAGCAGCCTACGCCGCTGTCTGACGAAGAAGTGCAGCACATCGTCTACAAGGTGGCCGACAGCCGCGAGAAGCCCAAGCTCAAGGTCAAGTTCGAGAAGAACGAAACCGTGCGCATTTCGGAAGGACCGTTCGCGACCTTCCAGGGCATTGTGGATGAAGTCAATGAAGATCGCGAGACGTTAAAGGTCATGGTCACAATTTTCGGCCGCTCCACTCCGGTGGAGTTGGAATTTAATCAGGTGGAGAAAGTCGCGTAGGGCATTTTCGATTTCCGATTTCCAAGTGTCGACTTTTCAGCATTCGGCATTCGGAAATTGACAATCGGCAATAGAGGTTTCGAGGAATCATGGCAAAAAAAGTAACAGGTTTCGTAAAGTTGCAGATCGCGGCAGGCAAGGCGACTCCGGCTCCTCCGGTAGGGCCGGCGCTTGGTCAGGCGCAGATCAATATCATGGAGTTCTGCAAGCAGTTCAACGCGCGCACGAATCAGAAGGAAATGGAAGGCTTGATCATTCCGGTCGTGGTGTCGGTTTACAGCGACCGCTCCTTCACTTTCATTACCAAGACTCCGCCAGCTTCGATTCTGCTGAAGCGCGCTGCGGGCATCGCCAAGGGATCGGGTACGCCGAATAAAGATAAAGTCGGCAAAGTGACGCTGAAGCAAGTTGAAGACATCGCGAAGCAGAAGATGCCGGATTTGAATGCAGCCTCGGTTGAAACCGCGATCAAGAGCGTCCGCGGAACGGCCCGTTCCATGGGTATCGAAGTGGTAGGGTAGCGCCGCCGTCTCGGCGGCTTTTCGGGCCGGCCGGAGGCCAGCGCTACAAGGTCGAAACTACCACGGCTCATCGGAACAACGTATGAGCGGTGGAAGACAAGGAAAAAGCAAATGAAAAAAGAAGGAAAAAACATCGCCAAAGCGCACGCTTCAGTCGAAAAGCGTCCTTACACGCTGCAGGATGCCGTTCCTCTCCTGCAGAAAGTCAAGTTCGCAAAGTTCGACGAGACCGTCGAAATCACCCTGCGGCTGGGAGTCGATCCCAAGCACGCCGACCAGATGGTGCGCGGGACGGTCGTTTTGCCCCATGGTCTCGGCAAGTCGAAAAAGGTTCTGGTCATCGCCAGCGGCGACAAAATCAGGGAAGCCGAAGCGGCTGGCGCCGATTATGCCGGTGGCGAAGAGATGGTCGAGAAGATCACCAAAGAAAACTGGACCGACTTCGACGCTCTGATCGCGACCCCGGATGTGATGAAATCCGTTGGACGATTGGGCAAGATTCTCGGACCCAAAGGCCTGATGCCGAATCCGAAGACGGGCACGGTCACAGTTGACGTAGCCAAAGCAGTGCAGGAAGTGAAGGCCGGCAAGGTGGAATTCCGTACCGACAAAACTGCACTGGTGCATGTGCCGGTGGGGAAGATTTCGTTTTCACCCGATAAATTGATCGACAACGCCACGGTGTTGATCACCAGCGTGATCAAGGCCAAGCCGTCGGTGGCCAAGGGCAAATACATTAAAGGCTGCACGCTGAGCTCGACGATGGGGCCGGGGATCCTGCTGGACACCTCTCCAATTGAGGCGGCGGCCAAAGCGTAAGCCAGGCGCTGAAGCGCTTGGACGGACGAAGGCGTCCGTCCCTACACGAGAATATAAAGACAAAGATTAAGAGGAATCGAACATGGCGGTTTCGAAAGCAAGAAAAAAAGAACAGGTCGAGAAGCTGAGCGCCGAGTTGAAGAACGTTTCGAACGCGGTGGTCGCGACCTATACAAAGATGACCGTGCCTCAAGACTACGAGCTGCGCAAGGCTCTCCGGGGCGCCGGGGCCAAATATCAAGTAGTGAAGAATACCCTCGTCGAGCGCGCCGCCAAAGGCACGAAGATCGAGGAGGGCCTGAAGAATCTGACGGGGGTGACCTCGATCGCCTACACCACGGGCGACCCTGTGGCCATGGCCAAGGCGCTCACCAAGTACGCCAAAGACGTGCCTGAATTCACCTTCAAAGTTGGGGTGGTCGAGGGGCGCGTGATTTCGATCAAAGAGATTGAAGCGCTCTCCAGCATGCCGTCGAAGGAAGAGCTTTACTCCAAGCTGCTGTTCCTGATTAACGCGCCGGCGCAGCGTCTGGTCACGGTCATGAATGCCGTCGGCCGCAATCTGGCCGTAGTAGTCGATCAGGGCGTGAAGGAAAACAAGTTCAAAGAAGCATAACTCCGAACCATGGAGCGGCGGACGCCTTCGTCCGCCCGCACAAGCGAAGCTTTTTTAGATTTGCCGGTATCGCGATTGCAGCCGGAACAGTTTCAAGACGGTGAAATCCGTCCGAAGAGATT
The DNA here is from genome assembly GCA_963726155.1 of uncultured Acidobacteriaceae bacterium. Taxonomy (GTDB): domain Bacteria; phylum Acidobacteriota; class Terriglobia; order Terriglobales; family Acidobacteriaceae; genus Sulfotelmatobacter. Next base: position 857,401 of record CAVSBF010000004.1, on the reverse strand, counting down.
TGGTTATCCGCAGGTCAGGGGTTGCGCGGTTCCGATCCAGGCGTTGTCTGGCGCTGGGAAAAGAACCTGCCGCACTGGAAACCCGGCCGAGGATAACGAAAGCAAGCAAATTCATAACCCGAAGAGTGGAGAACTTAACATGGCAGACCTGCAACAGTTGGAAGAGTCAATCGTAGCTTTGTCGCTGCTGGATGCGGCCGAGCTGGTGAAGAAACTTGAAGCGCGCCTCGGCGTTTCCGCCGCAGCGGCAGCCCCGGTGATGGTAGCCGGCGGCGGCGCGGCGGCTGCGGGCGCGGCTCCGGCCGAGGAGAAGACCGAGTTTACCGTTCTTCTCAAGGAAGTCGGCGCCAACAAGATCAATGTAATCAAGGCAGTCCGAGAGGTCACCAGCCTGGGCTTGAAGGAAGCCAAGGAACTGGTAGACGGAGCCCCCAAGAACATCAAAGAGGGCGTTTCCAAGGACGAAGCCGAGACCATCAAGAAGAAGTTTACCGATGCCGGCGCTGTCGTTGAGGTGAAATAGCCTTTGTAGCGCCAGCCTCTGGCTGGCTGTCGCTGTGACAGCCGCCGAGACGGCGGCGCTACGAAAAATATTTACGTTCTAGTTGTGAAGCTTGGGCGGTGGTGTTAGCATCTAAACTAACACCGCTTCCCCTGGCCTCACTCATCGCGGGCGAGACCCGCAGGGAAGCTTGGGCACTGTTCCGCGGGCAGGCGGAACGGAAACGGCCGAAGGAAACTGGCGCGAAAGATTACAAATTCAGATTGGCGAAACGCCTTGCACGGCGTCTGCGGGAACACTTGTCCCTGCGGGCGCCCCGTCGTGTTTTCCAGGCATCAACACGCTACACAGGTTCGAAACAGCCAGGTTTAAACAGCTAAGCAGCGCGGCGCGATTTGCGCCCCACATTCCGCGGGTAATCGCAGCGCTCGGCTGCGCCTGACATTGGGAGTTCTTGACGAATGAAGAATAACGCCTTCCGTAAACGTTTTGATTTTTCAAAAATACCGGCCACCATCCAGATCCCGAACTTGATCGAGGTCCAGAAGCGCTCCTACGACCGCTTTCTGCAGATGGATAAGCTGCCCAGCGAACGCGAAGACGGCGGATTGCAGGCAGTGTTCCAGTCCGTCTTCCCGATCACCGACTTCCGCAACGTATCACAACTTGAGTTTGTGGATTACGCCATTGGTAACTGGGAGTGCAAATGTGGTCACCTGAAGGGACTACACCATCTGCGTACCACTTGTAAGAATTGCGGCAATACGGTCATCACCGATCCGTTTCATCCAGGTGACGTGCTTTGCCAGAAGTGCGGCACTTACAACGCCAACACGCCGGATTTCTGCAACAAGTGCGGCGACCCGGTTGGCTTGCAGTTGAAATACGACGTGGCCGAGTGCGAAGAGCGCGGCATGACTTACTCCGCGCCGCTCAAGGTCACGATGCGTCTGACGATTTTCGACAAGGACGCCGAGACCGGCAATCGCTCTATCCGCGACATTAAAGAGCAGGAAGTGTTCTTCGGCGACGTTCCGCTGATGACGCAGAACGGCACCTTCATTATTAATGGTACCGAGCGCGTGATCGTCAGCCAGTTGCACCGCTCGCCCGGCGTATTCTTCGAGACCGCCAACAATCGCACTTATTTCCTGGGCAAGATTATTCCCTACCGCGGATCGTGGGTGGAATTCGAGTACGACCAGAAGAACGTCCTCTACGTTCGCATCGACCGCAAGCGCAAATTCCTGGGAACGATCTTCCTGCGCGCTCTCGGCCTGCGTTCCGGCGAAGATATTCTGCGCTCGTTCTACACCGTCGATCGCATCGCCATCAAAGACAAGAAGCTCTACTGGACCCTCGACCCCAACAGCGAAAAAGCTACCAACCTGCTGGGCATGAAGCTGGCCCACAGCATCAAGAACAAGTCGGGAGACGAAATCGCGCACTCCGGCCGCAAGCTGAATGCCGCAATTCTGAAAGAAATTCAGAAGGCGAAGATCTCCGAGATCGAAGTTGACATCACCGATCTCGAAGGCGCATGGGCTGCTGCCGACGTGGTCGATACGACCACCGGCGAAGTGTTGCTCGAAGCGAATACCGAACTCACCGCCGACAAGGTGTCGAAGATTCTCGACTCCGGCGTGGTGGAGATGAGCCTGTTCTTTCCCGAACGGGACGATGTGGGCACGGTAATCAGCCAGACGCTGAAGCGCGATTCGGTGAAGACGCCGCAGGAGGCGTTGATCGAAATCTACCGCAAACTGCGTCCCGGCGATCCGCCGACTTTGGACACTGCCACGGCCTTGTTCCACGGCATGTTCTTCGATCCGCGCAAGTACGACTTCTCGAAGGTCGGCCGGCTCAAGTTCAACATCAAGCTGTTCGAGAATCAAGACGCGACCAGCCTCGACAAGCGCACTCTTGATCCGGACGATTTCTACGCCACCATCGGCTACCTGCTGAAGCTGCGCAAGAACATCGGATCGGTCGACGACATCGATCACCTCGGCAATCGCCGCGTTCGCGCGGTCGGCGAGTTGATGGAGAACCAGTTCCGCATCGGCCTGGTCCGCATGGAGCGGGCGATCAAAGAAAAAATGTCCGTTTACCAGGAAATGTCGACGGCGATGCCGCATGACCTGGTCAACGCGAAGCCAGTGATGGCTGCAATCCGCGAATTCTTCGGATCGTCGCAGCTCTCGCAGTTTATGGATCAGACCAACCCGCTCTCCGAGATCACGCATAAGCGGCGTCTCTCGGCGCTTGGGCCGGGCGGTCTGTCGCGTGAGCGCGCTGGATTCGAGGTGCGCGACGTTCATCCCACGCACTACGGCCGTATCTGCCCGATTGAAACGCCGGAAGGTCCAAACATCGGGCTGATTTCGTCGCTGAGCTGCTACGCGCGCATCAACGACTACGGCTTCATCGAATCGCCCTACCGCCGGATCAAAGGTGGACGCGTGATCGACTACGTCACCGTGGTCAATACGGGCGACAGCGATTACAAAGTCGGCGATCACATGGAGAAGCATGAGATCGAGAAGATCAACAACGAATTAAAAGAAAAACGCAAGAAGCCGGCGCAGATCGATCCGTTCTCCTTCTATCTTTCCGCATGGGAAGAAGACCGGCACACCATCGCGCAGGCCAACGTTGAGCTTGATGACAAAGGCCGCATCGTGGCCGAACTGGTCAACGCCCGCAAGGCCGGCAACTTTGTGCTGGTAAGCCGTGATGAAGTCGATTACGTCGACGTCAGCCCGAAGCAACTGGTCTCCGTCGCCGCATCGCTGGTTCCGTTCCTCGAGCACGATGACGCGAACCGTGCGCTGATGGGCGCGAACATGCAACGCCAGTCCGTGCCGCTGCTCCGCGCGCAAGCGCCGATCGTTGGCACCGGAATGGAAGGCGTCACGGCGCGCGACTCCGGAGCAGTGGTTCTGGCTCGTCGTAACGGCATTATCGATTCGGTCGACTCTGACCGCATCATCGTGCGCGTTGAAGGCGAGCACCATCCCACGCAGCTTTCGCGTGAAGTGGGCAGCGACATTTACCAGCTCACCAAGTTCAAGCGCTCGAACCAGAACACTTGCATCAACCAGAAGCCCATCGTCAAGAAGGGACAGCGCGTGGTGAAGGGCGAAGTGATCGCTGACGGTCCTTGCACGGATCACGGCGAGCTGGCGCTCGGTCGCAACGTGCTGGTGGCCTTCATGCCCTGGCGCGGCTACAACTTTGAAGACGCGATTCTCGTCTCCGAGAAGATGGTGAAGGACGATTACTACACTTCACTGCACATCGAGGAGTACGAGATCGAAGCCCGCGACACCAAGCTGGGACCGGAAGAAGTCACGCGTGACATTCCCAACGTCAGCGAATCGATGTTGCGCAACCTGGACGAAGCAGGCGTGATCCGCATCGGAGCCAGCATCAAGCAGGGCGACATTCTGGTGGGCAAAGTTACGCCGAAAGGTGAAACCCAGCTCACTCCGGAAGAAAAACTGCTGCGTGCCATCTTCGGCGAGAAGGCCGGCGATGTGCGCGATGCTTCGCTCTATTGTCCTCCGGGCATCGAGGGCGTAATCGTCGACGTGAAGATTTTCTCCCGCAAGGGTCAGGAAAAAGACGAGCGCGCGAAATCGATTGAAGCGGCGCAGATCGGCAAGCTGGAGAAAAATCTTTCCGACGAGATCCGCATTCTGACCGACGAGCGCCTCAAGCGTCTGGAAAATATTCTCGGCGGCAAGGAAGTGCAGGCCGACCTGCACGACGAGCGCACCAACAAGCGCCTGCTGAACAAGGGCAACATTCTCGACCGCGACGCGATCGAGCGCATTTCCACGCGGAACCTGAAGCGCATCAAGTATGCCGACAAGGATCCGCGGGTGAATGAGCAGATCGACGAGATCGAAGAAATGACCTCGCGCCAGATCGACGTTCTGAAAAAGATCGTCAACGAGAAGAAAGAAAAACTCACCAAGGGCGACGAGTTGCCGCCGGGCGTGATCAAGCTGGTCAAGGTCTACATCGCGATGAAGCGCAAGCTGAGCGTTGGTGACAAGATGGCCGGCCGTCACGGGAACAAGGGCGTCATCGCTCGCATTCTGCCGGAAGAGGATATGCCGTACCTCGAAGACGGAACGCCGGTCGAGATCGTTCTCAATCCCCTCGGCGTACCTAGCCGTATGAATGTGGGTCAGATTCTCGAAACCCACCTTGGATGGGCGGGCTACACCCTGGGCGAGAAAATCTCGAACTTGCTCAAGGAAAACACGCGCACCGAAGCGATTCGCCGCGAGTTGAAGGCCCTGTTCAAGGACTCGAAGCTCGCAGACACCATCGGCGAAATGGGCGACGAGGAACTCGAAGCACTCGCACCCACGCTCGCTCGCGGGGTCTACATGGGATCGCCCGTATTCGATGGCGCCAAGGAAGGCGAAATCAAGGCGCTGCTCGAGCATGCGGGACTGCCGACGTCGGGCAAAACGACCCTGCACGATGGCATGACCGGCGATGAGTTCGAACAGCCGGTCTGCGTGGGCTACATCTACATGCTGAAACTGTCGCACTTGGTGGACGACAAGATTCACGCTCGCTCCATCGGGCCGTACTCGCTCATTACCCAACAACCGTTGGGTGGTAAAGCGCAGTTCGGCGGACAGCGCTTCGGAGAGATGGAAGTTTGGGCGCTCGAAGCTTACGGCGCGGCATTCATTCTGCAGGAGCTGCTGACGGCAAAGTCCGACGACGTATACGGCCGTACCAAGATTTACGAGGCCATCGTCAAAGGCGAAGCCGCCATGGAGCCCGGCGTACCGGAATCGTTCAACGTGCTGATCCGCGAGTTGCAATCGCTCTGTCTTGATGTGGAGTTGATCAAGACCGGGGAGAAGCGGCCAGCGGCGAGCGCAGCGGCAGATTAAGTAGCGCCGCCGTCCCGGCGGCTCCGCGGGCGTGACGCCCGCGGGACAGCCGGCCAGAGGCCGGCGCTACTGGAGACTTTTTGAAGGAAACGTTTCGCAGAGACAAGCTCTCAGCTACCGCGAAACAAGAAATAAGAAACTGGACACTGGCCACTGACAACTGGCCGCTGTCCATGAGAGCAGGAAGCGGAGGAACACCTTGTTTCGTTCGAGCCCGTTCGAAATGCAAAACACGATAGCCGACTTCGATGCCATCAAGATCAGCCTCGCGTCTCCGGAGAAAATCCGGAGCTGGTCGCATGGCGAAGTCACCAAGCCCGAAACTATCAACTACCGCACCTTCAAACCGGAGCGGGACGGCCTCTTCTGCGCCCGCATCTTTGGTCCGGTAACCGACTGGGAATGCTTGTGCGGAAAATACAAACGCATGAAGCATCGCGGAGTCATCTGCGACAAGTGCGGCGTGGAAGTCACGCTCTCGAAAGTGCGCCGTGAACGCCTCGGCCACATCGAGCTGGCTTCGCCCTGCTCGCACGTGTGGTTCTTCAAAGGCCTGCCCAGCCGCATCGGCCACTTGCTCGATATTTCTCTGCGCGACCTCGAATCCGTTCTTTACTTCGAGGCCTACGTAGTCGTCGAGCCCGGCGACGCGCCCGTGAAAGAGCGCGAAGTCATCAAGGACGAAGCCAAGTTCCGCGAACTCGATCAGCAATACCGTCCCGCTGGCTTCAAAGCCATGATGGGCGCGGAAGCGATCAAGGAACTGCTCAAGCGCATCGACACCGATGGCCTGGCCGTCGAACTGCGCGAGAAGATGAAGAACGAGAGCTCGCTGCAAAAGCGGCTCAAATACACCAAGCGCCTGAAAGTTGTTGAAGCTTTCCGCCGCAGCGGCAACAAGCCGAGCTGGATGATTCTCGACGTAATTCCGGTCATTCCGCCGGAGTTGCGCCCTCTGGTTCCACTCGATGGCGGCCGTTTTGCCACCTCCGATCTGAACGACCTTTACCGCCGCGTCATCAACCGCAACAACCGGTTGAAGAAGCTGATGGACCTGCACGCGCCCGAAGTCATCGTCAGAAACGAAAAGCGCATGTTGCAGGAAGCCGTCGACGCATTGTTTGACAATGGCCGCCGTGGCCGCGTGCTGCGTGGCGCGAACAATCGTCCGCTGAAGTCGCTGTCCGACACGCTCAAAGGCAAGCAGGGACGCTTCCGTCAGAACCTGCTCGGCAAGCGCGTCGATTACTCCGGACGTTCCGTCATCGTGGTCGGTCCCGAACTCAAGCTGCATCAGTGCGGCTTGCCCAAGAAGATGGCGCTCGAATTGTTCAAGCCGTTCATTTATCACCGGCTGGAGCAGACCGGAAACGTCACCACCATCAAGCAAGCCAAAGAAATGGTCGAGCAGCAGGAGCCGATCGTTTGGGACATCCTCGAAGAAGTCATCAAGGATCACCCGGTGCTGCTGAACCGCGCTCCCACGCTGCATCGTCTGGGCATTCAGGCGTTTGAGCCGGTATTGGTGGAAGGCAAAGCCATCCGCATTCACCCGCTGGTCTGCACCGCTTTCAACGCAGACTTCGACGGCGATCAGATGGCCGTGCACATCCCGCTTTCTCCGGAAGCGCAGGTGGAAGCCAGCGTGTTGATGCTGGCCTCGCACAACATTCTTTCGCCCGCGTCAGGTCAGCCGATTACCGTGCCTACGCAGGACATGGTGCTCGGTCTTTATTACTTGACCAAATCCAAGCCCGGCGCAAAGGGTGAAGGCCGCGTCTTCGCCAACATCGAAGAAGTGCTGCTTGCGCTTGAAATGGGCCAAGTGGAAACGCTCACTCCGATTCGCCTTCGCTACACCGGCGAGCTGATTGACCTGACCACTGCGTACGACGATCAGGACATCATCCACACCGAACCGATTCAAGTGGAGCGCATGTTCGTCAACACGACCGTGGGCCGCGCCATTCTGAACGATCACCTTCCCGAAGGCATGCCGTTCATCAACGGCTTGCTAAAGAAGAAAGGCATCGGCGCGCTGGTGAATTACGGCTACCTGCGCTTTGGACTCGAGACCACGGTCAAGATGCTCGACGAAGTGAAAGACTTCGGCTTCAAGTACGCAACCCGAGCCGGCCTTTCCATCGGCATTGACGACATGGTCATTCCTGACAGCAAGAAGACGCTGGTCAAGGATGCCGAGAAACAGGTGGTCGCCGTGCAACAGCAATATCTCGACGGCGCCATCACCAACGGCGAGCGCTACAACAAGGTCATCGAAATCTGGTCGGCGATCACGGAAAAAGTTGCCGATGAGATGTTCGGACAAATGCAGCGGCGCCGATAAAGAAGGCTTCATCAATCCGATTTACGTCATGGCCGATTCCGGCGCTCGCGGATCGAAACAGCAGATCCGCCAGCTCTCCGGCATGCGTGGATTGATGGCCAAGCCTTCCGGCGAAATTATCGAGTCACCGATCACGGCGAACTTCCGTGAAGGGTTGACGGTGCTGGAATATTTCGTGTCGACGCACGGCGCTCGTAAAGGACTGGCCGATACCGCGCTCAAGACTGCGGATTCCGGCTACCTCACTCGTCGTCTGGTCGATGTGGCGCAGGACGTCATCATCAGCGAATACGATTGCGGCACCGTGGATGGCATCTACGTCCAGGGTATTGTCGAAGCCGGCGAAATTATCGAACCGTTGCGCGACCGCATTGTGGGCCGCGTTTCGCTCGAGAAGATCAAAGACTACGACGGCAACGTGATCGTCGACATCAACAATGAGATCACCGAAGAACTCGCGGTCGCCATTCAGGCCGCGGGAATCGAGCGAGTGAAGATTCGTTCGGTGCTCACTTGCGAGTCGAAGCGCGGCGTTTGCGTGATGTGCTACGGCCGCAACCTGGCTTCCGGACGTCTCGTTGAACTCGGCGAAGCTACCGGAGTCATCGCTGCTCAGTCAATCGGCGAGCCCGGAACGCAGCTCACGATGCGTACCTTCCACATCGGCGGCACGGCCTCTCGAGTTTCCGAGCAGTCGCGCCTCGATGCCAAGAACAGCGGCACGGTGCGCTTCATCGGATTACAAACCGTGAAGTCGAAGTCCGGAGACTTGGTGGTGATGAACCGCCAGGGCTCGATCGCGGTGGTCGACGAGAAGAACCGCGAGCGCGAACGCTACTCCGTAATCTACGGCGCGAAACTGAAAGTCAACGAAGGCGATCAGGTGCAGCAGGGGAAGGTCATGGTCGAGTGGGATCCTTACACTTTCGCCATCCTTACCGAAATCGGCGGCACCGCGCAGTTCAAGGACTTGCAGGAAGGCGTCACGCTGCACGAAGAAGTGGACGAGGTTACCGGATTGTCGCGCCACGTCGTGGCCGATTCGCCCGACGAGAAGCGCCAACCGGCGATCGTGGTGAAGGGCAAAGGCAGCAAGCGCTACCTCATGCCTTCCCGCGCTCACCTCATGGTGCAGGATGGTGACACGGTTTTCCCGGGAGACGTGCTGGCGAAAATCCCGCGCGAGACTACCAAAACCAAAGACATCACCGGTGGTCTGCCGCGTGTGGTCGAGTTGTTCGAAGCCCGCAAGCCGCATGAAACCGCAGTCATCAGCGAAATCGATGGCACGGTGAAATTCGGCGAAGTCTCAAAAGGACAGCGCAAACTGTATGTGCAGGCCGATAACGGAACCGAAAAAGAATACTCGGTACCGCGTGGCGTTCACATCAACGTGCAGGAAGGCGAGCGCGTCAAGGCGGGCGAACCGCTGATGGATGGCCCGCTCAACCCGCACGACATTTTGGCTGTCCTTGGCGAAAAAGAACTGCAGGCTTACCTGGTGAACGAAATCCAGGAAGTCTACCGGTTGCAGGGCGTCAACATCTCGGACAAGCACATCGAAGTGATTGTCCGCCAGATGATGCGCTGGGTGAAGGTGGAAGACGTGGGCGACACCACGTTCCTGCTGGAGCAGCAACTGGATAAGTTCCGCTTCCGCGAAGAGAACGAGCGCGTGATCAAGGAAGGCGGCAAGCCGGCTACCGGACGCCCGCTGCTCCTCGGCATCACGAAGGCTTCGCTCTCGACCGACTCGTTCATTTCGGCGGCGTCGTTCCAGGAGACCACGCGTGTGCTCACCGAAGCCTCGATTCAAGGCGCGGTCGATCACCTGCGAGGCTTGAAAGAGAACGTCATCGTCGGCCGCCTCATCCCTGCCGGAACCGGCATGGAGTACTACCGCAACGTGCGCCTCTCGCCAGAGATGGAAGAGGCCGCGGCCAAGGTACAGGCGGAAGTCTCGGCTGCTTACGAAGAAGCCGAGCGCGCTCTCGAAATGATGCGCCACGAGGGCGAGACCGAAGAACTTGCTGCGGAGTAAGCCAAACTAAAGTACACTGCGGGGGCGAACTGGTTCGCCCCCCGTTTTTTGTCATCGTGCTGGGAGCGAAGCGAAAGGTCTTTGTGGCATCGCAATATCCGGAAGGCAGAACTAGCCGACTGGCTGCCGGGGCAGTTAAGGTTTGTGTAAGAAATTGTAAAAGCAGCGGCGAGAACAGGCGGCGCAGCATCCTTTTGCTGGCTGGTTATTACTAACATCAATGCACGCAAACGCTCAGCGAGTGCCAATCGAGGAACCTCTTCCGCTTCCTTCGTTGCAACCCGCGCTATCTAGCCCTAAGCTAGGGCCAGCGATGCTTCGTTTTCTGCGCCTTCTGCGGCTGGCCTTCTGGCGTGCTTTCGAGCATGACGCTTTTACTATCGCCAAAGCCTCCGCGTATTCTTTGATTCTGACTTTCTTCCCGGCGCTGCTGGTTGTGGGTTCGCTGCTCGCCACTTCACGTAAAGGCGCGCCCTACCTGCGTGAGATCACGTACGCGCTATCGCGCATTCTGCCTGCCGGCAGCAACACGGTTTTAAATTTTCTTCGCGGCGCAGCCCAGCGCCCCGTGAGCCTGCTGATCACGGCTTCCCTCCTGACGCTCTGGACCGCCTCCGGCGTTATGGTTTCGTGGATGGAAGGCTTTCGCCGTTGTTACGAGCTGCCAAAAATCTGGGGCCTGGTCAAAGAGCGAATGATCTCATTCCTGCTCGTCGTGTTTGCCCTGATCCCCATGGCCTTCTCTACGCTGCTGGTAGCCTTCGGCAGCAGAATTGAAACCACCATCCTCTTCTATACCGCACACGAATTCAGCGCGTACATTCTGCTGATGTGGACCTGCATTCGCTGGCTCATCGCCACTCTCACCAGCATTGCCGTAATCGCGCTGATCTATCACAATGCAGTTCCGCGCACCCAGCCCTGGCACAGCGTAATTCCCGGGGCAACGATCGCCACCGGTATGTGGTTCTCGACCACGTTGCTTTTCGGTTTTTACCTGCAGCACTACGGGGATTACGGAATCATTTACGGATCGCTCGGCGCCGGTATCGCTCTGCTGGTGTGGATGTATATGGTTTCACTGGTCGTCCTCATCGGCGCCGAATTCAACGCCATGCTGTTCCCGCGCGCCATGCTGGGAAAAGAGCTGACTGCGATCAGCGGGCCTCGCGCATAATTTCTGCCGCTCACCGAAATCACCAGTGCAGAGAACGAAACCTGCGCAACGGTTACAATAGTGTCTCCCTGTTTGAAACTGGTTCCTGATCTTTACCCATGAAACAGCGCAAGCCAAAGATCTCGAAGGAAAATCCGCTCATCGTGAAAGGCTCTGCTTCTCGAGGTCCGGTCATAGCCGTTAATCGTCGCGCCAAGATCATCTGCACCATCGGTCCCGCCTGCCACTCCGAAGCCGCCATGCGCGACTTGATGCGTTTGGGCATGGATGTAGGCCGCCTGAATTTTTCTCACGGCACGCACGACGACCATGCCCGCAACATCGAGCGCCTGCGCAGCGCTGCCGAAAAGGAAAATCGCACCATTTGCATCCTGCAGGATCTGCAAGGCCCCAAAATCCGCACCGGACGCCTGGCTCGCCACGAACCCATCGTTCTGACAAGCGGCTCAGCCGTCGTGATCACTCCCCGCGATATCACCGGCACTCCCACGCGTATTTCCACAACGTTTCAGGATCTGGCCCGCGAGGTCAGCGTAGGCGCTCGCATTCTTTTGCGCGATGGATTGATCGAACTCCGAGTGCGCACCATTCGCGGCAAGGATGTGATCTGCGACGTTCTGAATGGCGGGACCCTCGGCGAGCATCAGGGCATCAACCTTCCCGGCACCGCACTATCGATTCCCGCCCTGACCGAGAAGGATCGCAAAGATTTGGAATTTGGCTTAAAGCATGGCGTGGACGCGGTTGCGCTTTCTTTCGTTCGGACCGCGGCCGATGTAAACATGGTTCGGCAAATCGTTGTCGGGCTGGGATATGACACGCCGTTGATCTCCAAGTTGGAGAAGCCGCAGGCCATCGATAACATCGACGAAATTCTGGAGGCCTCCGATGGCATCATGGTCGCGCGCGGCGACCTGGGCGTAGAGATGGCGCCGGAAAAAGTTCCGGTTATTCAGAAGCACGTCATCGGTCGTGCCGCGCAATGGCGCAAACCTGTCATCACCGCCACGCAAATGCTCGAGTCGATGATCGAGAATCCGCGCCCCACACGCGCCGAAGCCAGCGATGTGGCCAACGCCATTTTTGATGGCAGCGATTCGGTAATGCTCTCTGCCGAGACCGCCAGCGGCCGCTATCCGCGCGAAGCCGTCGCCATGATGGCCCGCATCGTAATTGAAGCCGAGAGCAATATGAAAGAATTCACGCAACGCCGCCGCCGCGACCGTCACGGCCTCTCCGTCGCCGAGACGATTTGTGAATCCATCGCGCATGCCGCCGAAGATTTGCCCATGGGAGCAATTGCCGTTTTCACCGAGACTGGCAACACCGCACGCATGATTTCCAAATACCGGCCGCAAGCCGCCATCTACGCGTTCACTCCCAACGCTGCTGTCGCCCAGCGTACAAACCTTTACTGGGGCGCATATCCTATGAAATGCGCGCCCGGGCTCTCTGCTGAACAGATGGTGACGGTCGCGGAGAAAGAATTACTAGGCCGGCGTTTGCTCAAGCCCGGCGACGTCCTGGGCGTAGTCGCGGGCACCCGCCAGGCTTCCGGGTCCACCAACTTCATGCGGCTGCACACGGTCACCGCTGAAGAGGTCACCGCCGGCGTTCATATTAAAGGCAAGCGCAGCGGCAGGCCTTAGAAGCTATAATCCCGTGGTATGTCGCAGGAGTATTTATCCATCGCGATCTGGGAGCCTTTGCCCGACATGGAGGCAGCTTCGCTCGAAACCATGCGTGAACTCGAAAATATCGTCTCCCGGAAACAGTACGGCCGCGATCTGCTTTATCGAAGCAGCGATTCTCACTACGTGCTATTGCGCTACTGGAGCTCCGAGCAGGCTCGCAGTACCGCGCAGGAAGATCCCGAACTTCTGCGCTGCTGGGCCCGCCTGGGAAACGAAATAAAAATCCTCAAGGTCTACGAGAAGCTGGAAGAGATCGGCGTATAGCGCATGGCCGCCGAAACCACTCCGCAGGTATATACCGACGTATCGGTCGACCCGTTCGTGCGTGGCTTCCTGCATCGCCCCGAAAAACCAAATGGCCAGGGCCTCGTGCTCACTCACGGAGCGGGATCAAACTGCAAAGCTCCGTTGCTGGTAGCGTTAGCTGAAACCTTCGCCAAGGCCGGTTTTCTCGTGTTGCGCTGCGATTTGCCATTTCGTCAGGATCGCCCTTATGGGCCGCCCAGCCCTCACGATGGCAAACGCGATCGCGCGGGATTGAAAGACGCATTCGCCGCCTTGAAGAATATGAACCCCGGCCCAGTATTTCTCGGAGGACATTCTTACGGCGGGCGGCAAGCGAGTATCCTCTGCGCGGAACAACCCGAAGTCGATGCTGCGGCCTTGCTCTTGCTGTCTTACCCGCTGCATCCACCGCGTAAAGCTGCCCAGCTCCGCACCCAGCATTTTTTCAACCTGCAAACTCCCGCTCTTTTTGTGCAGGGAACTCGCGACCCCTTTGCCTCGGTCGAAGAGATTCAACAGGCTCTAAAGCTGATTCCGGCCAAAACTAAGTTGCTCGTCGTGGAAAGTGCCGGGCACGACCTGGGATTCAAAGGGAAAGCCAGACGGGAAGACCTGCCGGGAAAAATCTTAGAGGAGCTTCGCAGCCTTCTGTAAACAAATCGTGATCACGAACTCTTAATTCACCCACCCGGATTTCGATCCGCCATTTCCCTTGCGCGGCCCGTCCTCCGGCGGAATGTAGTTGCCGTGTTCGTCGAACTCAACTTTGCGATCGTGCTTGCTCATGTAGACTTCAAACTTCTTCGCGGCCCGTCGCCGTTTCCAGCGGTAATATTCGTTTCTCATGCTGAAGTAGCGCTCCGAACCGGCAAACATCAAACCTTTGCGCGGTAGGAATTTCAGATACAGATAGCCGAACAACAGGCCGCCAAGATGCGCAAAGTTCGCCACACCGCCGGTTTCCTGAATCGCGCCGACCAAAGTCAAAAATACAATGCCCCAAACAAAATACTTGGCCTTGATCTGGAACGGCAGCGGGAACAACATGATCTCCATCTCGCCATACAGCACGCCAAAAGCCACCAGCAAGCCGTAAATCCCGCCAGACGCGCCGATTGTGGTTGTCGTGGGAGAGAGACCGGGCAGATGCATGTAGCTTACCGCCACCGTAGTGAGCGCCGCCGCAACGGTACAAAAGAAATAAAATTCGAGAAAACGCTTCGATCCCCAATCGCTCTCAATTTGCGCGCCGAACATCCACAGCGCCAGAGCATTAAAGAGAAAATGCAGCAGTTGAAAGTGCAGAAAGGAATAGGTAATCAACTGCCAAACCATGCCGTGCATAACGAGCGTTGGAATGAGGCCCAGATAGACGCGCACCCAGTGATGAACGACCGGGGCAAATACTTCCAGAAGGGCCATCAACAGGTAAATTCCGGCGTAGGTCAGAATCAGCCGCTTCACCCAGCGCGTGAACGGAGGGAGGCTCAACGAAATAGTACGTCCACGATTCATCGGCACGGGAAGGCCTCAACTACCGCAAAGGAAAGAAAAGTTGCAAGCCTCATGGTATCAGGTTGCGCGATTGGCTTGCTTCCCTACCGCTCTGGCGTCGGCACCACCGGCAAGCTCTCATGCCCCTGCGCATCCACAGCTCTCACCGCAAAGATGACATTGTCTTTGGAAAGTTTCAAAGTTGCGCGGGTCACGTTGCCGACATTTTCCGCATGTTCCCATTCCGGACTCGTGGTCGCTCGCCACAGAATTTCATAACCGGTAGCCAGTCCTCCCGGTGAATTCTCCCAGGTGAACGCAGAATCGTTCTCCAAGTCCTTAGTCAGCAAATGCACATTCGCTGGCGGCGCCGGGGCGGACGCTAAAGACGCCAGCGTCGCAGCGTTCAGTCGCGCCACGTGGGCCACATAATCGAAGTCCACAAATTTAGCCAGGTCGCCGTATTCAGTGCCGTTTTCTTTTCGGACATTCTGGTGCTGGTGGTGAAAGTCCTCGCGAAATTCGGTGAAGCGCACCGCGGCGAATCCCTGCTGGTTGAAAGAATAATGGTCGCCGCCGCGCAAGTACCGGTCCAGACGAAACACCAGCACCGGCTTCACGCCTGCGTTATAAGCGTGCCCCACGTCGTCGACGTAGCGCGCCAACTCCCGCGAGGCCGAATCGTTCTCTCCACCCAGGCTCCGAATCCGCCGTATGTCCTGGTCCGTCGCAGCTGCGGGCACGCCTTCGGAAAACACACGCACCACGGAGTGATCCTGCTCGGCGCTCTTGTCTCCTCCCACAATGTCATTGTTCAGCGCCGCTTCGATATCCCATCCCTGGTCTTTTGCCATCTTGGCGAAGTGCTGGCTGCCGTTCAGTCCCTGCTCCTCGCCCGCAACGGTAAGAAAAATAATCGTCGCGGGGAATTTCAACTTGCTCAGAACGCGCGCGCATTCCAGGCTGACGGCGGTTCCGCTGCCGTCGTCGTTCGCCCCCGGCGCAGCGCCCTTGGTGTCGAAAATGTCGCTGTTGCGCGAATCATAGTGCCCCGTCACCAGCACAATGCGCTTGGCGTTGCTCGCGTCCGTTCCTTTCAAGACCGCATAAACATTGGTGATTTCCGTAGGCTGGGGAATCCGCTCACCGGCCGGTTCGGTAAACGTATCGGTCTTTACTTCGAGGCATCCGCCGCAATCCTTCGCGTAGCGCTCGAATTCCGATTTGATCCATTCCCGAGCCGCGCCTACGCCGCGTTCCGCGCTGATCGCAGACTGATCCTGGGCCGAGATGGTCGACCGCGTCCCGAAGCTCACCAGCTGCTCTATGTTTGCCCGAATGCGTTCCGCTGATACTTGTTGCAACGCAGCCGCGATCCGCGAATCCACTGGCATGGTTTCGGCAGCGCCGGTTTTGGACGACTGAGAGCCTGACACGGAACCCGGGCCGGCTTGCGCCATCGAGCTTCCGATCAGACTTACCAATGTCGCGATAAGGACACAGCAGGATTTGTTTTTCAGGGCACGAATCATTTAGTCTCCGGAATGCGAAATGTCAAGGGAGGAGCGGCTTCCAGTCAAAATTATAATCTTGTCGCCTACAGGACTCGCCCCCTTGACACTGTGGCAGGGGAAGAATCTAAATATTATCTGGGTTATCTAAAAGATAGTCATCGAAAGATTGTTATCGAAAGATAGTTATCGAATCACGAAGCTGATATGGAATGGAGTGGAAGCGTCATGGTGCTTTGTCCTGAATGCGAAACCGATCTGGATGTGGAAGAAGAAGAAGTCGATGAGGGCGAAATCGTTTCTTGCCCGGAGTGTGGCACCGACTTCGAAGTGGTCACTACCAGTCCGCTGGAGTTGAAGGCGGTGGAAGAGGGCTACGTGGAAGAAGAAGAGGAAGTTGAGGCCGAAGACGGTGACGACGCCTAGCGCCTGCCGCCCTCGGTCGACGTTCCGTTGTTTTTTTCTCCTCCTGTCTTTCGTCTGCTGCGCTTCCTGGTTTTCCTCCGTGGGCATTGCCAGTTCCGCGCCCAAGAAACTGAAACCTACAGATCCTTACGCCCTCATTTTCGGTACGGTCTGGGGCCCGGATGATCGCCCCATCTACGGAGTGAAGATTTTGATCCGCCGTTCCTCCGACAAGAAACCAAAGTGGGATCTTTACTCCGACCACCGCGGAGAATTTGCTCTCCGCGTAGCCGCCGGCAAGGAGGATTACATTGTGGGGGCCAATGTCAAAGGGGTGAAAACTCAGGATGGCCATGCTCTCCATCTGGTAGAGGAGGTTCCGGTTCACGTGGAGTATGATGAACGCGTCGACATCGGCTTACATCTAGCCCCATAGTCAGGCCAGAGAAATAGTCAGGCAAAGAAAAAGAAAGGAAGATGAGCAAACCGGCATGATTCTGAGACTGCGTTCCCGTCACGCGACGATCTTGGCTTGCGCGCTGCTGCTCATGATTTCGATGAGCGGCAGCGCCCTGGATAAGAAAGATAGGGCCCAGGGCCGGTTGCTCTCAGGCAAGGTTCTCGACCGGCAGGATAATCCCGTCGTCAGCGCTGTGGTGTATCTCACGAACACCCGTACCCATGCCGTCAAAACCTACATCGTCGGGCAGGACGGCACCTATCGCTTCCCGGGCCTGTCTACCGTGGATTACGAAGTCTACGCGCAGTACAACGATCACAAGAGCGATACCCGGTCCGTCAGCCAGTTCGATGACCGTCCCCAGGTTTATATCGACCTCAAAATCGACACGCGCTAAACATCCATTCCTCTGCTTCGTTATTTGTTCGCCGATAATTTAAAGTATACGTTCCATGCAACTCTTGGCAGTTTCCCGGGTTCAATAGGTAAGATGTTCTTGCGCGGGAGGAAACCTTGAACGGATTGCACTTTTTTCGGAATAGAAATCGCACTGAGGGTCATGTGGGGACGGCCGCCTCGGCTGTCCCGCCGAGCGCAGCGAGGCGCTGTTCGCCACCAACGCCCATGCTTCGCATGCAGGACAGCCGAGGGCGGCTGTCGCCACAAAAGTTGACTGGTGCTGCTCTACTCGCGGGCTTGATTTTGTCGGCTGTTTCAGCTTTTGCACAACA
Organism: uncultured Acidobacteriaceae bacterium; assembly: GCA_963726155.1. Lineage (GTDB taxonomy): Bacteria > Acidobacteriota > Terriglobia > Terriglobales > Acidobacteriaceae > Sulfotelmatobacter. The sequence continues at coordinate 839,829 of CAVSBF010000004.1, read as the reverse complement.
GGGTGCGATGAGTCCCTATCAGGACGAACAGGATGGCGTCAGCGCCGGCGGCAAGTGGATGGAATTCCGCTCGGAAGATAAGATGACCGGCGCGAAAAAAGTTCGTTTCGAATTGCTGTCGAACAACTATCTTCGCGAAGATCCGGATTACAAGCCCCGTGTCGAAATCATTTGTACCGACGGTAAGTATCAGTATGCCGATTTCAACCCCGGCAGCCGTCTGGGTCATCCCGATTACCCCGGCTTCTGGGGCCAGCCGAAAATGGAGGTCATGGTGCGCATCGACGGAAGCCACGACCACAAAGGCTGGAACTGGGTTCGCGGAAGATTTCTGGCTATGGACAAAGGTACGATTCGCGGCATGATCGGCGCCCAGGTGTTTAATGTGGAAGTCCGGACCAGAACTGGTTATGCCATCGCTGAGTTTTCTCCCGGCGGCCTGAATCTGGATGAAGTCAAGCACGCCTGCGATCTGACTCCGCATAAGCCGTAACCGATTTATTCCGCAGGGAAAAGGCTGGGCTGCGGCTCAGCCCTTTTTATTTCTGCTGCCTGTGACCTTCGCGTTGCCCGTCAGTCACTTGCGTCGCTGCCTCCTCTGCTGTTTCACTGGGATATTCAGCCGAGGCCGGGGGAACGATGGACAGCAACGTAATTGAGGGCGCAGCATTTCTCCTGTTTGTGGTGGGAGTGCTCGTCTACATAGTCATTCTCTACAATGAACTGGTGCGGTTGCGTAACGATAACGACCGCGCCTGGGCCAACATAGACGTGCTGCTCAAGCAGCGTCACGACGAAATCCCCAACCTGGTGGAGACGGTCAAAGGCTATATGCAGCACGAGCAGCAGACTCTGCTGGCCGTCACTCAGGCCCGTGCTGCATCCATGAATGCGGCCAGCATCGGGCAGAAGGCGCAGGCCGATTTGATGATGACCGTCGCACTGCGCGGCATGTTTGCGGTGGTGGAAAATTATCCCCAGCTCAAAGCGAATGAAAATTTCCTGAAGCTGCAAATGCGCATCAGTGAACTGGAAGAACGCATCGCCGATCGCCGCGAATTTTTCAATGACGACGTAAACACCTATAACACGCGCATCAGTCAGATTCCTGAAGTCTTCGTCGCCAGCTACATGAACCTGAAACCGCGCGCCATGTTCAAAGTGACCGACGAAGACCGGCGGCTGGTTGAAGTGAAGCTGCAAAGCCAGGGAGCCGGAGCCTAATCCCGCTGCGTCCCGTAAAACTTCCCAACCGATCCGAGCGGCGAAGCGTCGCATCAGGTGCGACCCCAGCCCGCACCAAGCAAGATTGAACCCGATAAAAACAGCAGCAAGAACTGGAACCCCAGGCATGCTGGGGTTCCAGCGCGTTCCAACTATCTGGCTTGGCTATGCCGACATCGCGCGACGCTGTTGCGTGCGGTTTTCGCGAATCGAAGCAACGCCTCGCCGGATGTTCAGCCAGCCGTTGTCCTGAAAGAGATGGAAGAGGTCGTACGTGTAGGGCACTTCGCCGGTGATGATCTCTTCTTTCCCCTGATCATCGGTAACGGCAAACGCTACCTGCACCGGCTCGTCTGGCGAGTTCTGTTTTGTGAAGTGGACGAGTTTTACATTGAGGGTTGATTGCTCTTGCGGTTGCATAGGCATACGTTTCCTCCATTAATTTTTATGTTATTTGGGTATTGAACGTACTCCTAGAGAACGATCTAAGTCGGAGCTGATGCGGATATTTTTGTAAGATTTTTTGTTCAGCCGCAAGTTTTTTAGGCAGCAACTCGGGAGTTGGAATCCGCAACGCACGTCACTTTCCCCCACATCGTGAAAACCGCTCTTTACCAAACACCCCAAACTTGCTGCTGACTCATGAGTTAGGCTAAATCGTTCACGCATTCATTTTGCTGCAAGCCCTTATCCCCGTTTCAGCAACTAACTAATGAAAGACAGGTTATTTCGAAAAAATGAAAGGTGGACTCTGATGAACAACTTGATTCGGTCGATTCTAAAGACCGCAGTTTATTTCTTGGATCAGACGAACAGCTTCACAAGCGATGTGCGGGACCGGGTTGCCGATGGCGTGGGCCGGGTATCTGATCGAGTTTCGGATCTGCGTGACCAGGCGGCAGATATGTATTCTGGCGACGATCACACCGTGCGCAACGTTCTGACTTTTGTAGCTGGCGTGGGCGTAGGCGTCGGCGCAGCTTTATTGTTTGCTCCCGCCAGCGGCGAAGAAATCCGCGGCCAGATCGGCGATAAGGTTCAGGATATCGGCGACCGGGTGCGCGAACGTTTCTCCACGCGTACTTCAACCGGTACGGAAGGCCGCTAGGTCTTCAAAAAATTAATCAAGCCAGCCCGAAGGCATTGTCAGCCGTTCGCCCGCCTGAGCTGCGCTCAAAAATAAACAAGATTCAGGCAAGACGGTTACCGCGATTGGAACCGGGTCGGAATTATTGGAGGATTCATCATGAAGCTTGCTTCACAACTAACCATACATACCGCGCTGTTCGCCGCTCTTCTTATGGGCGGCTGGGCCGTGGCCAGCGCGCAACCTATTGCTCAACAAGGCACAGACCAATCTGCAACTCCACAAGCCGACAACACCCGGATGAATCGCGAAGACCGCAACTCAAACGAAGCGACTGCGGATCAGCAAAAGGCAGACCGGTCGGACCGCGAGATCACCCAGCAGATCCGCAAGTCCATCACTAGCGACAAGTCGCTCTCAACCTACGGCCACAACGTGAAGGTCATCACCCAAAACGGAATGGTCACGCTCAAGGGACCAGTGCGTTCCGAGGAAGAAAAGAAAGCAGTCGAAGCCAAGGCTGCGGAAGTTGCTGGCGCAGATAAAGTGACGAACGAAATCGATGTCCAACCGAAACACTAACCGGCAAGCATCCTAAGGAGGATTCACTATGGCAGGAAAAAATACGGCAGTATTTGGAATTTATCCGGAGTACGCGAGTGTTGAAAATGGCGTGGATGCCCTGAAAGCCGCAGGTTTCCGCAACACCGATATCTCGGTGCTCTTCCCTGAAAACGTGGGCACAAAAGATTTCGCCCATAAAAAAGAAACCAAGGCGCCAGAGGGCGCAGCGACCGGCGGCACTACCGGAGCCGTTATCGGCGGCGGCCTGGGCTGGCTGATGGGCATTGGCGCGCTGGCAATTCCGGGTCTCGGACCTTTCATCGCAGCCGGCCCAATCATGGCAGCTTTGGCTGGAGTCGGAGTAGGCGGCGCAATCGGCGGAATCGCCGGAGCCTTAGTCGGTATGGGCATTCCCGAGTACGAAGCCAAGCGCTACGAAGGCCGCGTGAAAGACGGCGGCATTCTACTCTCGGTTCACTCCGACAACTCCGAATGGACCAAACGCGCCAAAGAAATCCTGGAGCACACCGGCGCGCAAGACGTAGCTTCCACAGGCGAAGCCAGTGCGGATTTCTCCAAGACGGATAAGCCGATGCTGCGCGCCAGCTAGGTAACTCAAAAAGATAGTTAAAAGGGAGTCTTCGTTGTCACGAAGACTCCCGTATTTTTCTCAGCAAAATATTCCGAACCCCCAGTCAAGCTCTCTTTCTACGGCAACAGGCCGTAAATGTCGAGCTCGGTGGAAGTCGGCACAAATACTTTCCCGCCCGCGATGGTCGGTACCGTGAACTTCAGCGCCGATCCAGCAGTGTCGCGGGTTCCTGCCTGCGAGCTGTTGTAAAGCTCACTCCCAACCTTAGTGGCATCGTAGGCGTGCAGCACCGACGGTCCCTGGGGTACGCCCAGGCTATAGCTGTATGCCGAGTTGTCGATGTCCCAGATGATCCCGTTCACCGCGCCGTTGGCCGAAATTGAAGGCGTCGCTCCGTGCGTTGTAAACACCGCCGACCCTTTCGTGGGTGTGGTTGCAATCTGCGCCGTGCTCGCGTTCCAGCTGTAGGCGCTGATCACGTTGTCGTTGCAATGGAAATAAATTGAGCCGGTGCCCACCCAGTAGGCTGGAGTCGAAAAAATGTTGTTGTAACCATCCGTGCAGATCTGCAACTGTTGAACAACGTTGTTCGTGCCTCCGGGGTTATAGCCGCCCATATTGTTTCGGTTGACGACGAAGACGTTTCCGTCCTTTCCTCCTCCGAGAGTTACCGGCAAAGAGGGAGTACTTGGAACCAGAATGTTCGACCCGCTGCCCAAATCAGCGTCCCATTCGGCAAGGGTAAAGTTATCACTCGGCGTAAAGTAACTCGATATTGTCAGATTAGTCGGGTCCAGCTGAAAGATGGAATCGTTATAGCCATTTGTTACCGGGTCGCCCGTGCCAGGATCCCCCTCCACTAATTCGTCGACACCGCTCATCAAATAAACGTAGCCGGTCGCGTCATCAATTGCTGGAGCGCCTCCGCTAGCCCAGTATCCGCCGCCAGCTCCGTCTGGCGTGTCGTTGAAGACTGCTTCTTGTGCCAGAGACGTTTTGTCGTAAGCCAAAATCCACCCATGGTTGCAACTGCCGAAAGGAATGTAGATCCAGTTCGTAACTGGATTCAGCGCCAGGCCCATGCGTTGATAACAGTCTGATTCGAGAGAAATGTTTCCACCCGAGCTGTCCAACCCCGTGCCGGCCACCGATCCGGTTATGTTTACCGGGCCGCCAAATTTCTCGGCACCCGTGGTTACATCGAGTGCATGCAAAAAGAACGGAGTCGGATCGCTCTTGCCACCTTCTTCAGCCACCAGATACAAAGTATTGGTGCTGGCATCAATGACTGGCGTCGACAGAATACCCACATTAGGGTTAACGCCCGTTATATCGCCCTTGTAGACCGACGGCCCCAGCGGTCCTGCATGCCAGAAAGTCTGCGCGGTTGCCGATGAAGTTGCGTCGGCATCGAATGCATACACGCTGTTGTTCTGCGTCACCACAAAAACCACATCGTGCGTGCCGCCGGCAATGCCGAGTCCCGGCATATACAAAGGTTGCGCGTAGATCTGCCCATCGACCGGATAAGCCAGCAATTTACCGAACGAGGTGGAGTTCACATTTGAAGGCGTCAGACTCACTTCTTCCAGATATTGCCCATCGCGCGCGTCGTCATTGTGATACGTAAGCACCGCCGCCGCCGTGAAATTGACAACGGTCACCATGGCATTCGCCACCAGTGCGCTATCGGCTACGCTGACCGCCGATATGGTGTGAGAGCCGATGGAGGCCGGCGCTGTGTAGACTCCGCTCGTGTTGATCGTTCCGCTACTGGCGCTCCCGCCCACTTTCCCATCCACCTCCCAGGTCACTGCCGCGCTCGACAATCCCTGAAGCGAATCGGTGAACGTCTGCGTTGCCCTCGGATTTATCGAGATAGCGGCGGGCGATACGCTAAATGCCACCACCTCAATCGTAGCGCTTCCGGTTATCGATCCATCCGTCGCAGTCACGGTGTAGCTGCCGGCCGGGGCCGGCGCCGTGTAAAGACCGCTAGGAGAGATGGTGCCAACCGTCGCGTTGCCTCCGGCCACACCATTCACCGACCAGGTGAGCGTCGATACCCCTGTGGAAGCGCTGGGGGTGAACTGCTGCGTTTGAGAACTGGCCAGCGTGGCAGAAGTCGGTGAAAGCGTAATCGTGCCGACCGTCACCGTAGCGCTCGCCGTCACCGAAGAGTCGGCCGCGCTGGCAGCGGTTACGGTATAAGTTCCAGGCTGCGTTGGAGCCGTGTACAAGCCCGTCGTCGTGATCGTGCCAACACTGGCATTTCCGCCCGCGACCTGATTCACTGCCCAATTCACGGAACCTTGCATCGACAATGAGAATTGCTGCTTGGAACCCGGCGGAAGAAATACCGTAGCCGGAGAGATCGCTCCAAACGCCACCACTGTAACGGCGGCGCTCGCGCTCGCGCTTGTTTCCGCCACGCTGGTCGCTGTCACTTTATGGCTTCCCGCCGCAGCAGGCGCAGTATATAGCCCCGAACCGCTGATCGTTCCGGTCGTCGCGCTTCCTCCAGACACTCCGTCCACTGACCAGCTCACCGCAGTGTTCGTAGTATTCTGCACCGTCGCAGTGAATTGCGCAGTCGCGCCCACAGCAACGTTCATAGAAGATTGATTCAGCGAAACCGTGACGTTCGAGGATTGACTCGTTGTGGGATTGCTCGTACCTCCACAACTGGCCAGAGTGAAGGCGACTGCGAATGCAACAAAACCTGCAAAAACCTTAGACGTAGTGACCGTCATAAAATGAGCTTGGATCCTGAATCAAGACTTTGCCCAACTACCGCTAACACTGGGCCGCTAATAGATGACAAGCGAGGCGGCAAAAGTTGCTAAATACCCAGGGAATATAAGGGCTTTCAGGGGACCACAGCTACGGTGCTGGCTCTAGACAAATCAATCCTTCCCCTCCGGTCACGGTATAGGAACTACGCCAAGGACTGTAGATGAAGTGAGGGAAAGACCTGAGAAGTTCAGCGGGAGAGAAAACGCTTTGCGACGTTCACGCCAATAATCGCGCCGCATCCTTCGCATAGTAGGTAAGGATTATGCTGGCTCCGGCGCGTCGAATGCTGAGCAAGGATTCCATCATCACGCGATCGCGCTCGATCCAGCCATTGCGGGCCGCTGCTTCAATCATCGCGTATTCGCCCGAAACCTGGTAAGCGGCCAGCGGCAGATCGAAGCGCTCCCGTGCCGCGGCAATGACGTCGAGATAAGGCATGGCCGGCTTCACCATAATCATGTCCGCGCCTTCTTCTATGTCAAGTTCGATCTCGCGCATGGCCTCGCGCAGATTGGCTCCGTCCATCTGATAAGAACGGCGATCGCCGAATTGCGGAGCCGAATCGGCGGCTTCACGAAACGGCCCGTAAAACCCGGAGGCAAATTTCGCGGCATAAGAGAGAATCGGAGTATTGCTGAAACCAGCTTCATCCAGCGCGCTGCGAATGGCCGCAACCCGGCCATCCATCATGTCGGAGGGCGCAATGATATCGATACCGGCCCGCGTCAGGGAAACCGATGTTCGGGCCAGCAGTTCGAGACTGGTGTCGTTATCGATTTCAAATTTGGAGACCGCACTGGCCACCAGCGATGCCAACTCCTCGATCACCTCTTCTTTTTTCTTATGGTTCCTGACGGCCACCACTCCCTGTCCGGCACGCATAGCGTCTCTTGCCGCAGCTCCCAAAGATTGTGGCGAGGCTCCCGGCTTTACGATTCCGCAATGTCCGTGAGACATATACTCGCAAAGACAAACATCCCCCATCAGGAGTAAGTCTGGGACTTCACGTTTCATGGCTCGGGCAGCCTGTTGCACGATGCCATCATCTGCCCACGCGCCAGTGGCGACTTCATCTTTTTTGTCAGGCAGCCCGAAGAGAATCACGGATGGAATCCCCAGAGAGTGAACTTCCCCGGCTTCCTTTACCGCTTCATCCACTGAAAGATTAAACACACCCGGCATCGATCGAACTTCCTTCCGCACACCTTCTCCCGGGCAAATGAACATGGGATAGACAAACGCGCCGGGTGTAAGCCGAGTCTCGCGTACCAGATTGCGAAGGTGCTCGGTGCGGCGAAGCCGGCGAAGGCGCGTGACTGGAAAAGCCATAAGAACCCAGGAAATTTTAAGTCGGGCAGATCAAGTATAGCGCTGAGACCGCCGCCCAGACTTCACCCTGATTCTAGCAGGGCAGTTCGATGAGAGAGAGGACTTCAAAGTGCTGCCTGCGCTGGAAATGCACGCCGCCAAAAGTCGACTCCGACGGAGGGGGAGGGTGACGAAAGTAACCTGCCGGACGCCAAAAGCGATCTGGGAATCTCCCGTTTTATCCATAGAATGAAGGCGGATGAGTCTGTTCGCACGGCATCGCTGGTTCGCGCTGGCAGGCGGAGTTACGCTTGCATTTGCCGTCGTGTCGCTGGCCTTGCCGCGGGGCCCTGTGCTCACCGCCATCGACGATGTCCTGTATTTCCTGCTGATCCTCATCGTTGGCACGGCTATGCTCGCGAATGCCAGAGCCACCCAGGGGGTCGAGCAAAGTTTTTGGACGTTGATGGCTTCAGGCTGCCTGCTTTGGACCTGCGATCTGGCAGGGTGGACCTACTACGAAGTTCTGAACCGGGCGCTGGTACCCAGTCCGTGGTTCATGGACATGTTTCTGTTTCTCCATCTGATTCCCATGATCGCGGCGGTTGGGTTGCGTCCGCATCGCGCTGGAGCAGAGCATAAATTCCGCATCGGCGCGCTGGATTTTTTTCTCTTGCTGGTTTGGTGGGTTTTCCTTTATGCCTTCGTCGTTTTTCCCTCTCAGTACATCTCCTTGAATCCGCAAACGTACCAGAGGAATTTCTCTTCGCTCTACCTGCTCGAGGCGGCCGTATTCGTATTGGTGCTGGGAATTGCCAGCCGGGGCGCATCGCAAGGATGGAAGAAAATTTACGTCAACCTGATGGCTGCCAGCGCGTTGTATGCACTGGGCTCGCAAGGCCTGAGCACGGCACTCGTCAGTGGAAAATATTACACCGGAAGTGTTTACGATATCCCGCTGATGGGCGCGGCCACTTGGATGGCGGCCACTGCTCTTTCCGCCCGCCACTGGCATCCCGAAGCCGCTCCTCCCCCGCCGGTCGACAAATGGGGCACTACCGCCTTGCGCCTGGCCATGCTCGCCATTCTCTCTTTGCCGGCGCTGGGCCTATGGACCTTTCTCTGGGATAAATCTCCCGCGCCGGTCCGCACCTTTCGCATGTTCACGGTTCTTTCCGCCATGCTGGTGCTGGGTGTATTCGTCTTCGTGCGCCAATATCTCCAGGACCAGGCTCTGATCCTACTGCTGGAAAATTCGCGGCGCAGCTTCGAGAATGAGCAGCGTTTGCAGAGCCACTTGGTGCAGAGAGAAAAATTGGCTTCGCTGGGCCAGTTGGTTGCGGGTGCGGCAAACGAAATCGAACAGCCTCTCGGCGCAATCATGAGTTCTTCCGAGAAGTTGTGGTCGAATCACCATTTGACCAGCGAGCAGGATACGTTGGTACGAAAAATTGTTCATCACTCGCAGCGAACCCGGGAACTCATATCGAATCTTCTCAGTTTCGCGCAACAAGGCTCCGGAGAAAAAACCATGGTGGATATCTGCATGCTGCTGCAACGCAGCGTGCAGATGCGCGAACTGCAACGGCACGATCAAAAAGTTCGCATCGAAACCTCCTTCGCACCCGACCTGCCGAAAGTCTGGGGCGATGGCCACCAGCTGTTCCAGGCGTTCGTCCAAATTGTCGAGAACGCGCTGGACGCGGTGGAGGACGTTGGCGGCGGCTTGATCCGGGTCAGTGCCGAGGTTCGCGGCGAGCAAGTTGTGTTGCAGTTTTCCGATAGCGGCCCGGGCATTAAAGAGCCGCATCGCGTATTCGATCCGTTCTATACCACCAAGCCCATCGGCAAAGGCACAGGCCTGGGACTGAGCGCCGTCTATGGCGTGGTGCAGGATCACAAAGGCCTGATCACTTGTCAGAACAAGACTGAGGGCGGAGCCTTGTTCGTGCTCGTGCTTCCGATCGCGAGTGAGAATTCTTCGCGCGCGGTGGCGGCCGCTCGCTCCTGAATCTCATTGCCGCTTCGCACCTTCGTCCTCAGTTCACCGCGACGGTCCAGCCCCGCCAATCCTGTAACATAAAATTCGATGTCTGAACCGCTGGTCCATCACTCCGCGCGTGTACTCGAGTTCGACGCTCTTCGCGAACTGCTGAGCGGATACGCATCCTCGCCCTTAGGGCAGGCGAAATTAGCGACTCTTGCGCCGTCAATCGACCCCGAGTGGATCGAGGAGCAGCAAGCCTTGACGGAAGAGGTGCGCGAATTTCGCCGCGTCGGCGGACATTTCGATTTTTCCGGCCTGCTGGACGTTGCACAACTGGTGGAGAAGTCTCGCATCAGCGGTGCGGTACTTGAGACCACGGACATTCGCGATGTTTTGTTGCTGGTGGATCGTGCCGCCGAATGGCGCGAGATTGCCCTGCATCCTCCAGCGAGCATGCGAACGGAATGGCGCCAAATACGAACGCTTTCGGAAAACATCCCCGATTTCACGGAGTTCCTCCGATTCTTCCGTAACAAAATTCATCCCGATGGGACCCTCGAAGATCGCGCATCACCGGAGCTCTCGAGGATTCGCCGCGAAATTGAAAAGCAAAAGCGCGTCATTCAGGAATCGCTTCGCGGATACTTGCGCAAGCTGGCCGAAGGTGGTGCAGCACAGGATGAACTGGTGACCATCCGCGGCGAGCGCTTTGTCATCCCGGTAAAGATCGAACAGAAGCGCCGGGTGCAAGGCGTGGTGCACGGCGCCAGCTCCAGCGGCCAGACCGTGTTCGTAGAGCCGCTGGAGACGATCGAACAAAACAACGAACTGGTTCGCCTGCTCGACGACGAACTGGCGGAGGTTCACCGCATCCTGCTCGAAATGACGCACCGCATCGGCGAAGAAGCCGATGGAATTCTCGCGTCCGCCTCGGCGCTGAGTGAACTGGAGCTGCAATTCGCCAAAGCCCGTTTCGCCGAAGACTACAACTGCGTCACCGTCCAGTTGAGTGGAGATATTCAAGGTTCTTGTGGGGACAGCCGCCCTCGGCTGTCCGCGAGCGCAGCTCGCCTGCTTCTGCACAACGCTCGCCACCCCCTGCTGGAGCGGAATTTGAAACTGAAGAACGCAACCGTAGTTCCCATCACTGTGGAACTCGAAGGCGACCGCCGCCAGTTAGTCATCACCGGTCCCAACACCGGCGGCAAGACAGTAACCCTCAAAACCATCGGTCTGCTGGCCTTAATGGCGCAGTCAGGAATCCCAGTCCCCGCCGACCGCGCCGAAATGCCAGTATTCGACGCTGTTCTCGCCGATATCGGCGACTATCAATCCATCGAGCAGAACCTCTCCACGTTTTCCGCGCACGTCACCAACATCGATTTCATTTCGCGTACTGCGACTCCGCAATCGCTGGTGCTGCTCGATGAATTAGGCTCGGCCACCGATCCCGAAGAAGGCGCCGCGCTGGCGGTGGCGATCGCTTCGCACTTCGGACGAATCGGCTGCATGACCGTGATCTCAACGCATCACACCTCTTTGAAAGTTTACGGCGCCAATACCGCGGGAGTTATCAACGCCTCCGTTGGCTTTGACGAGAGTACCTTGCAACCCACCTACGAATTAAAAATCGGCGTGCCCGGTGCGTCGGCGGGAATCAATATTGCGCAGCGCCTGGGATTGAATCCGGCAATCATCGAAGCAGCACGCGCACGCTTGGGAACGCAGGCTCGCGATGTCGGGGAATTTCTGGACAGACTTCACGCCAGCTTGCGCGAGGCCGAAAACGACCGGCTGCGCTTGCAGACCCGTGAACAGGAATTAGAAAAAGAAAAAACGCGTCTGGCCCTCGAAGGAAAAAAAGAGCAGCAAACCAGGATCCGCGAAATGGAAAAGAAGCTGGAGAGCGTGTTGCGCGACTTCGAATACCAGGCGCGCGAATCGGTGAACGCAATCCAGGACAAAGCCGCGGCGCAGAAGGTGGCAAAAGATTCTGAGCGCCGCGTCGCCAAACTCCGCCGTGAATTCCGCGACCAGTTCGATTCCACCGTGGTCGCCCACACCAGTGGCGCCGATCAAGGCGATCCGCATGCCGAGCCGCAGATCGTGAAGTACGTCTCCCAAGGCGACACCGTGAAATTGAAATCCACCGGCCGCGCGGCAACCGTCTTGCGCAAACTGGACGATTCTCACTTCGAAGTGTCGGTGGGCGCGATGAAGATGAAAATTGCGCGCGACGATATCGCCGCTGTGATTTCTGGCGCGCGGTCGGTCGATTCTCCCGTGAAGGCCGCACGTGCGCGTGGAATTTCCGTCTCGCTCGAAAACGAAGGGCAGAACGCGCCCTCGGAAATCAACGTCATCGGATTCAACGTAGACGACGCCACCCGCGAAGTGCAGAAATTCGTCGATCGCGCATTTCTCGCCGGCTTGCCACGCGTGCGCGTAGTCCACGGCAGCGGCATGGGTATCCTCCGCAAAGCCCTGCGTCAGGCCCTGCAGCAGCACCCGCACGTCGAATCTGTTGCCGAACCCCCGCAAAACGAAGGCGGGGGAGGGGCGACAGTCGTGGAACTGCGGGTGTAATGTCCAAGCTATCTGATTGAAAATAATGCAACTGTTAATCTGTGTTTTTTAATGCAATTGGGTGATAATTAGGAGTATATCTAGGGGATGAATATATGGCGACCTCGCCCCGCTTGACCAGACAAAAGATCTCCACCACCGTTTCCACCGCGACGTTTTCCTATCTTGAACAGTCCATTCACGATGGCAAAGCCCGAAATTTGGCAGACGCTATTGACTTGGCGGTGGAGCAGTTGATGGTTTACGAGAATCGCGACCGGCTAGCCAATGACACCGCCGCATATTTTGCCAACATGACCGAGGAAGAAGCAGCCGAGGAGCGTGAGCTGGAAGCAGCGCTTTCCCAAAGCTCTGCGGGAATCAACTTTGACGAGTAATCCGTTACCGCGACGGGGGGAGATCTGGACTGCCAACCTCGGTAATCCTCCCATCCGCCATTGGGTACTGATCGTTTCTCTCGATCAGAGAAATCTCAGCGACCGAAGGGACTCCGTCCTGATCGTTCCTTTCAGCAGCAAAGGGCCGGAGGGTGCGACCGTCATCGAGATTGCTCCCGGCGAAACCGGCCTGCCGGGCCCATCCTTCGTGAAGGGGCATTACATGCAAGTCCTCGCCAAGCGGGCTCTGATCAGCCCCGAAAGACGTGTTCTTTCCGCTACTCGCATGCGAGAAATCGTACTCGCGATTCGGCGAAGCTTCGATCCCGACGCGCCGTGGCCAGGAAAATGAATCCCGATGAACACGGTCACTAAACGTCAAGGTTCAAATCGTGATCAAGTCCGTTGGATAGCGACCGCTCTTTATGATCGAAGAAAATTACCCCCACCTTGCGGCTGAAGAAATCAGCAATTATCCGAGAGAGGGCTTGGGAACTTGCGGACTTTTTTGTATCCCTAACGCGCGGGTTTGCCGAAGCTCTTCAACTGTCTGGTTTTCCGGGACCTTCAACTGATAAAGGCCAGATTCCCACAATTTCTCCACAGCAATCCGAGTCGGGTATATTCCCATCAGATGCGCTTTGGATCACAATCCTAAGGGGAGTAGTGTTCCCCGAACGTCTCGTCCATCCATGCCCAGCACTGAAGATTTCAAAGAGACCGTAAAGCAGCAGGCGGATATCGTCCGCATCATCGGCGACTACATCAAGCTGAAGAAAGCTGGGGCGCAAAACTATTCCGGCCTCTGTCCTTTTCACGGGGAGAAAACGCCATCGTTTTCGGTTCACGCCACGCGGCAGTTTTATCACTGCTTCGGCTGCGGCGTATCAGGAGACGTCTTCAGCTTCGTGCAGAAAATCGAGAACATCACTTTTCCCGAAGCCCTCAGGCTGGTAGCGCAAAAGCTGGGGATTCCTCTGCCCAAAGCTACGTACTCCAGCCCCGCTGAGGCGAAAGAAGCCAAGCTTCGCGCACGGTTGTTTGACGCCCAGGAGCGCGCAGCCACGTTTTTCCAGGAGTGCCTGAAGCGCCCCGATGGATCGCGAGCCCGGGAGTATCTACATGGACGCGGCCTTGATGAAGAAACCATTGCGAGCTTCCGCATCGGCTACGCACCGGATTCCGGCTTCCTGCTGCGCGACCGCCTGGCCGCCGAGTTCAGCGAAGAAGTCTTGCGCGAAAGTGGTTTATTTTCCTGGAAGCAAACCGAGGGTGCCCCGTCCTTGTCCGCCCGCTCTTTGGGCGGACAGGGCGGGGATTTTGATTCAAGTACGCCGCCAGAAGCCGGAACCCAGAAGCCGGAAGCCCGCCTCTACTCCAAGTTTCGCAACCGCGTCATGTTCCCCATCGCCAGCGATGCCGGCAAAATAATCGCCTTCACCGGTCGCACTCTCGCAACCGATGAAAAGTCCGGCCCAAAATATCTGAATTCGCCAGAGACGGGAATTTATTCCAAAGGTCGCGTGCTCTTCAATCTCGATCACGCGAAAGAAGCCATTCGCAAGCTCGATTACGCCATCCTCGTCGAGGGCCAGATGGATTGCATTTCCGTCTACGCCGCCGGATTTCACAATGTGATCGCCAGTTCAGGCACGGCTTTTACTGAGATTCAGGCCAAGCTCCTGGGGCGATTCAGCAAGAACGTGGTGGTCAACTTCGATCCTGATACCGCCGGAGCGAAGGCTACGGAGCGCACCCTGGGTCTACTGATCGAGGAAGAATTCCAGGTCAAGGTGCTCTCGTTGGAGCAGGGGTTCGATCCGGATTTGTACATCCGCCGCAAAGGTAGAGATGCTTACGGCGAGGCCCTGCGCGGTTCACAAAAGTATTTCGATTATCTGATCGACCGCGCACGCGCGCACTTTCCAGTACGCAGCGCCGAAGGCAAAGTAAAAGCGGTGAACTATTTGCTGCCGCACATTCAGCGCGTGCCCAGCCGGATTGTGCGCGATGAACTGAGCCAGGAGATCGCACAAAAATTGGGCATCGATTCCGCCGTGTTGCGGCAGGAATTGCGCCATGTGGCTTCCGAGCGTTCGGCGACGACGGTAAAAGCCACGAAGGAGGTGCAAGCCACCGACGCTGAACGTATTCTCATCCGCGCCCTGGCCTCGTTCCGCCAAATGCAGCCCGGAGAGCGTCTTTCGGCGCGCGCTGGCTCCCGCGACATCATTAAGCGCGACGTCATTAAAGACGAAGCGTTCGATCCCGCACGCCAGGCGCAATACGCATTCCACAGCGAAGGCCTGCATCGCGGACTCGCCACTGAGTCACTGGTCGAAGCCCTGCTGAATGCCGGAGAAGAAATCGCCGATGTAATGGAAGTGCCATGTTCCGATAGCGAGCGGCGCATGCTGGCTTCAATTCTTTTGAAAGAAGATGAAGAGCTCACAGCCGAGCGCTTGGAGGGCGCGTGCCGCGCATTGCGGCGCATTCACCTGCGTCGTCAGCAGGAGCAGGTGCAGCGCGAGTTGAAGAAGCCCGGCATCAGCGACGATAAAGAACGTATGAAGGAACTGCTTCTGGAAGTGGAGCGGTTGAGCCGCGCGCTGAGAGATCCAAATTTGGCCGAAATTGGCTTGAGGTCAGGATTCGGAACCGAGAAAACAGCCTGAAACAAAACGGCGATGAGAGTCATCTAAGTATTTAGCAGAGTTAGAGTTATCGACAGGGCGGGCGAGGGCGCTTTTCAGCGGGGCAAGTGATAGACCGAGCAGCACTTATGTGCTAAACTCTTAAGTTTGTGCTAGGTGCACAACTCCGCGACACCCCAGATTCCCACCTGTGAACACATTACCATACGCTCCCCCGAGAGCGAATTGACGAATTTGAGGACACCTCTTGGCTCTTGAAGACAAGTACGACGATATAAAAAAGCTGGTCGATGCCGGGAAAGAGAAGGGCTACCTTACCTATGATCAGGTAAACGAGCTCATACCACACGACGTGGTGAGTCCCGAAGACCTGGACGACCTGCTGACTACCATAGGCACGCAAGGCATCGATGTGCTGGAAGGCCCCAAACTGCCTTCCGCGGCGCTCGATAAAAAATTCGACGAAGGCGAAGAGGGCGAGGACGTTGAACTCGACCTCACTCCCGGAGCCCTCGAAAAAACTAACGATCCCGTCCGCATGTATTTGCGCGAGATGGGCACTGTTCCCTTGCTCACGCGTGAGGGCGAAGTTGAAATCGCCAAACGCATTGAGCGCGGCCAGATTCGCGTACTGAAAGCGCTGTCGCGCTCTCCTATCGTGATTCACGAACTTCTGGCCATGGGCGAAGACCTCAAGAAAGGTGTGCGCTCCATCAAGGAGGTCGTGACCTTCGACGAGGAAGAAATCACCGACGAGATCCTGCAAAACCGGTTGAACGAATTTACCGGCAAGATCGACAACATGGCGAAGCTCTACAAAAAAGTCGCCGTGGTGCAGGAAAAATACGTGGAGATGTCGCAGAAGAAGCGGCCGAAAGATCATCGCCGCGCCCGCCGCAACCTGGCCCGCGCCATCGTCAGGGTTTCCATCGCGGTGCGCAAGCTCGGTTTCACCAATGCCGAACGCAAACGGCTGATCGACCGCGTCAACAAAACTGTCGACAGCATGCGTTCACTTGACCGCCAGGCGCAGAACCTCGAGCGCAAGGCGGACGCCACGCGCAGCGAAGAGCAAAAAAAAGAATATCGCCGCCAGTCGCGCGCGGTAAGAAGCGAAATCGAAAAGCTTGAAGTCGAAGCCGGCCTGTTGTTCCAGGAGATCAAGCGCACGCAGCGCGAAATCATCCAGGGCGACATGGATGCGGAGCAGGCCAAGCGCGAGCTGATCGAGGCCAACCTTCGTCTCGTAGTTTCGATTGCGAAGAAATACACCAACCGCGGATTGCAATTTCTCGATCTGATTCAGGAAGGCAACATCGGCCTGATGAAAGCCGTCGACAAATTCGAATACCGCCGTGGGTATAAGTTTTCCACGTATGCCACGTGGTGGATTCGGCAGGCAATTACTCGTGCAATTGCTGATCAGGCGCGTACGATTCGCATCCCCGTGCACATGATCGAAACCATCAACAAGCTGATCCGCACTTCGCGGCAGCTGGTGCAGGAGCTGGGACGCGAACCTACGTCGGAAGAAATCGCTAAGAGAATGGATATTCCCGTCGCGAAAGTGCGCAAGGTTCTCAAGATCGCGCAGGAGCCAATCTCGCTCGAAACTCCGATCGGCGAAGAGGAAGATTCGCATCTCGGCGACTTCATCGAAGACCGCGCGGTTGTCTCGCCGGCAGAAGCCGTGATCAACGTGAACCTCAAGGACCAGACTGGACAGGTCCTGCGCACGCTAACTCCGCGCGAAGAAAAAGTAATCAAGATGCGCTTCGGCCTCGAAGACGGCAGCGAGCACACCTTGGAAGAAGTTGGCCAATCGTTCGCGGTAACCCGTGAACGCATCCGCCAGATCGAAGCCAAGGCGCTGCGTAAACTGCGTCATCCGTCCCGCTCGCGAAAGCTGCGGGCGTTCATGGATGGAGTTAGGGACTAGGAGCTTTCAGCCACGGAGAAAAGCTTTTTTCAAGGCGCGGCTTCGGCTGCGCCTTTGATTTTTGCGCACAATGCTCATTCCCAAATCGGCAATCAATCCCAAAATATTGAGCGTCTGATCTCGTTCGCAGCGGCAGGTCTCAATACAATTGACAGCGCTGAGCAGCGTTTAGGAGGGTATTGCCAGTGGGTACTGGACACTGTTTGCCAAACAGTCGAGTGGCTTTTCAGCCACTAGGGTTCGACTCCCTTGCCCTCCTCGGTCACTCGACAGCACTTTCAGGTTCTTGACAGTCCGTTTTTTCGACGTATCATAGTAAGTGTTTGGCAAACAGTGTCTGGTTTTTGAAAGCCCCGAGCGACGCTCGGGGCTTTTGCGCTGGTGGAACCGCGACTAGCTCAACGTTAAGACTGCGTTTCTCCTATGCCGCCGCCTGCTTCCGTTCCTGAATGAAAGCCAGCAGATCCGCATTGATCTGGTCTGCATGGGTGGTGGGCATCCCATGTGGAAAGCCGGGATAGACCTTCAGCGTCGCACCCTTCACAATCTTCGCCGACATCAAACCAGCCGCACCGATGGGTACAATCTGATCGTCATCGCCATGCATCACCAGCGTCGGCACATCGAACTTCTTAAGGTCTTCCGTGAAGTCCGTTTCCGAGAAGGCCTTGATGCAGTCGTAGTGAGGCTTCATCCCTCCCAACATGCCTTGCAGCCACCAGTGTTCCCGGATACCCTCCGAGATCTTTGCCCCAGGCCGGTTGTAGCTATAGAACGGCAGCGTAATGTCCTTATAAAATTGCGGTCGATTCTTCGCCATTTCGGCTCGAAGGCCATCGAACACTGACATCGGCAGTCCGCCAGGATTCTTATCCGTCTTCAGCATCAGCGGCGGCACCGAACTGATAAGCACTGCCATGCCGACTCGCTTGGAGCCATGCCGCCCAATGTAACGGGCAACCTCTCCGCCGCCGGTGGAGTGCCCTACGTGAATGGCGTTTTTCAAATCAAGTTTTTCTGTCAGAGCCGCCAGATCGTCGGCGTAGGTATCCATGTCATTGCCATCCCAGGTTTGCGTGGAACGCCCATGACCTCGCCGGTCATGCGCGATCACTCGATAACCGCGCTGGCCGAAGAACAACATCTGCCCGTCCCAGTCGTCCGCCGTGAGCGGCCAACCGTGACTGAACACGATGGGCTGCCCTTTTCCCCAGTCCTTGTAGTAAATCGTTGTGCCATCCTTTGTCGTGATAGTGGGCATATCTTTATCTCCTTTTCTATCGATTTACATTTACCGATTTTTTGTTCCAAGAAACGAACGAGAAAACAACCAGGTGTTCCGATCAAGCCACAAGCGCTCGCTCGGATCGCACTGATGATAATGCCGAAGATAATTTCGACGACCGGGCGCCGCACTCAGGCCAACACCCCAGGTGCAAACACAATAAGCGACGAGATTTAGCGACGGCCGCGCAGTGCGCGTCCCTGCGGACCGCCGCCAAGGTCCGGAACGTCCTCTCCCAGGGCGGTAGCTAAATCAATTTGATGGTCCTGCTCCTGCACCAGGATTTGCCGAATCTGTTCAGCGAGCGCGTACTCTCCCAGCGCCTCACATTGCCCCACGCGATCCCGATAATTGCGTATGGTTTCATTTTCATTATCCAGATCGAAGCGAAGCATCTCTTTCGCGTCTTTCGACGTACGTACCGGCTTGGGAGTAACCACGGGCATTTTGCCGAGATAGTCGATTTGCCGCGACAAGGTCAAGGCATGATCGAGTTCCTGCTTGGCGTGGATTTCGAGTTGCGCCGCGATGTCCATGTATTGGGCGCCGCTGAGCACCTGGGAATAAACTACGTACGCGATGATGGCCTGATATTCGCGGGCAAGGTCCTCGTTCAACAGCTCGGCGAGGCGGTCTCGAGAAATTTCGTTTTCGTTTGCGATGGATTTCGGTTCAGCCATTGGATTCCTCTTTCAAATGTTTTTTGTCTTGCTTATTTTTAAAATCGGAAGTCATTGTACTCAGGACCCAGATTACTCAGGACCCACGCTACTCAGCTCTCTCTCCTTGGCCATGCAAGAACGGAACTCCCTTGCGCCAGTGTGACGAGTCTGCCAACGCCAGAATTGCACGCACCGCCAAGAGGATTTTTTACTAGGATGATTGGTGGACGCGCGAGCTTCCAGGGTTGTTCGTAAATGTTACATCACCATTGCAATGATTTGCGCGACCAAATTCTGATTTTTGTATCTAATCAAACCATCAAGCGGAACCATCAGTCAGGGAGTATCTTTTTTCATAAGCGCGAAACCGGGTCAACAATGCCCAAGCCAATTTTACTCAGTGTGGATGATGACTCCGATGTTCTGCGGGCGATCGAGCGCGATCTTCGTTCGCAGTACGGCGCTGAATACCGCATCATCGGCAGCGACTCGCCCGAGGGCGCTCTTGATCTGCTGAAACAATTGAAGGTCCGTAATGACAGCGTGGCACTGCTGCTTGCCGACCAGCGCATGCCGCACATGGATGGAGTTGAATTCCTGCAGCAGGCCATGGGAATTTTCCCTGGCGCAAAACGAGCCTTGCTGACTGCGTATGCCGATACCAACGCCGCCATCAGCGCCATCAATCAGGCCAGCATCAATTATTTTTTCCTGAAGCCCTGGGATCCTCCGACCGAACACTTGTATCCGCAACTCGATGACTTGCTCGATGACTGGCAAGCCTCGTTCCGCCCAACGTTTCAGGGGATTCGTTTGTTGGGCACGCGCTGGTCACCCCGGTCCTACGAGTTGCGCGACTTTCTCGCACGCAATCACGTTCCCTACCAGTGGATCGACGTTGAGCTTTCCGCCAATGATCCCGAAACCAAGCTGCTGCTGGAAGCCCTGGGGCCGGAGGCTGCCAATCTTCCCGTCGTGCTTTTTCCCGACGGCACCAAGCTTCTCGAAGGCATACCCGCCGATGTCGCGCAAAAAGTCGGCCTGCGCACCCGCGCGCAAACCAGCTTTTACGATTTAGCCATCGTGGGTGGAGGCCCCGCTGGTCTCGCCGCTGCCGTTTACGGAGCTTCCGAAGGCCTGCACACCGTAATGATTGAGCGCGAAGCGCCCGGCGGTCAGGCGGGGATGAGTTCCCGCATCGAAAACTATTTGGGATTTCCTACCGGCCTCAGCGGCGCCGATCTTGCCCGGCGCGCCGTCGTGCAAGCGCAGCGTTTCGGGGTCGAGATCCTGTCGCAGGAAGCCGTCGGCGTCCGTGCCGAAGGCTCTTACCGAATCATTAAGCTGGCGGATGGAAACGAGATTTCGTGTCACGCGCTGATGATCGCGACCGGTGTCCAGTGGCGTCGCCTCGCCGCTCCCGGTATCGACAGGTTGCAGGGTGCGGGAATTTATTATGGCGGTGGCGCCACCGAGGCGCTCTCCTGCAAAGGTGAAATCGTTTATGTGGTCGGCGGCGCGAACTCGGCCGGTCAAGCCGCCATGAACTTTGCCAGATACGCGGAGCGCGTAATTATTCTTGTGCGCGGCGAATCGCTCTCCAGCACCATGTCGCAATATCTGATCGACCAGATCAAGGAGACTCCGAACATTCAGCTCTGGACCCATGCCGGCGTTGCCGAAGCGCACGGCGAAACTCATCTCGAAGAAATTTCCGTGCTCTGTTCCGATACCGACAAGATCGAGCGCGTCCCTGCCAGTGCGATGTTTATTTTCATCGGAGCATTGCCGCGCACCGATTGGCTGGGCGATCTCATTGAGCGCGACGAGCGTGGTTTCCTGTTGACCGGCCCCGACCTGATCCGCGACGGGCAACGCACCAAAGGATGGACACTCGACCGCGATCCGTTTCTGCTCGAGACCAATGTTCCCGGCATCTTCGCCGTCGGCGATGTGCGCCACGGCTCCATCAAACGCGTGGCCTCCGGAGTCGGCGAAGGCTCGGTTGCAGTGCAGTTCATCCATCAGTATCTTAAGCAAGGTATAAATGGTCGATATATCCGAACTACGTCGCGTCCCCGTATTCGTTGATCTACCCGACGATCAGCTCACCTGGTTCATCAGTCAATCGCAGGAACTGGTTCTCAAGGCCGGTGATGTCTATTCCCGCCAGGGCGATCCCGCCGATGCAATGTTTGTGATTCTCGAAGGCCAGCTTCAAGGGCGCGGCGAACTCAATGGAGAAACCTTCGTCTTTGATCTGGAGCCGGGCGATGTTACAGGCGTGCTGCCGTTTTCCCGGATGAAGCAGTTTACCGTCGGCGGGCGAGCCGTGACAGACTCCCACGCCCTGCGATTTCCTTCCGCGCTGTTTCCCGATCTCGTGCAGAAAATGCCGGAACTCACCAAGCGTCTGGTCGGCCTCATGTCCGACCGCATTCGCGAAACCACCCGCCTCGAACAACAGCGCGATCGTTTAGCGTCTCTGGGAAAACTTTCGGCAGGACTTGCGCACGAACTCAACAATCCCGCTTCTGCCGCGAAAGCGCGCCGCCAGCCAGTTGCGTCACATTCTAAAAAAAATCCGGGACGCCAGCCTCGAGTTGGGAAAGCGCGATCTCACCCCCGCCCAGAAATCGGAAATCGAAAAACTCGAAGCCTCGTTCACGCAAACCGATGTAGTCCCGCCCGATGCGCTGACCATTAACGATCTGGAAGATCAGATTGATTCCTTGTTGCGCAGTCACGGACAAAACGACTTGTGGCTGCTGGCCGCTGGTCTTGCGCGACGGAACATCAAGCCGGAAGTGGTCGAATCGCTGTTCGCAACCCTCGACGCAGAGACCGCTCGCGCCGCGCTGGTCAGGATCGCTGCCTCGGTCGAGGTCGCCAGCCTTCTCCACGAAATCGAGAGCAGCACCTCGCGCATATCGGACCTGGTTGGCGCCATCAAGGAATACACCTACATGGACCAGTCCCCGGTGCAGAACGTCGACGTTGTAAAAAGCCTGGAGACCACGCTGACCATCTTGAATCACAAGCTGAAAAAAGGAGTCGCGGTGCAGCGCGATTATCAACGCGTTCCCCTGCTGGTGAATTCCTTTGGCAGCGAACTCAACCAGGTCTGGACCAACCTCATCGATAACGCCATCGACGCGATGCACGGCAAAGGCGAGCTTCGCATCCGCACCTACCGCGAAGACGCTTGCGTGGTCGTTGAAATCGGCGACAACGGCCCCGGCATCCCCGAGGAAGTTCAGCCCCACATCTTCGAGCCCTTTTTCACCACCAAAGGAGTTGGAGAAGGCACCGGCCTCGGCCTCGACACCGTCCAGCGCATCGTGAAAAAACATCGGGGAAATATTCAGGTCACTTCCAATCCCGGCAACACGCGCTTTCAAGTCTGGCTCCCACTCGCCGAAACCGCCTCCTGACAGTGGTTGCAAGCCGCTGATGTGAGAATCGATGGCGGCATGGATAGGGTCGAGACCATGATGGAAGTCCGTCGCATCCGCCCGGCGCCGCCGTGGCAATTTCTGTTCGAGGGGTGTAGGATCAACGGCAATTAATTGGGCTCTTTTGGGGTTCCACTCTCTTTGGGATTGGCAATGTGCGGCTTCCGGAGGCACTAATTCTCCCGACACACACCGCGCTTATCCGCTTAACGAACAGCACAATGGGCGATACTCCATTGCTCGATGAAAACGGAAATGCCGTGCGTTGGTATACCAGTGGGAGCCTGGAGATCAAAGGCAGCGTTGGAATCCGGGCGTGACGTTTTCTTGGAAAGAGGCGTTGCTTAGCGTGAGGGAAGAAAGTGCCGGAGACAAATATGAGCCATATCACTAAACGCTATCTTCTTATCGGCGGAGTGCTCGCTCTAATCGGTGTCGGGCTGATCATCGGAGCCATTCACCCATACAAACATGCCTTAGGAGCACCGTCCGTATCCCCTCCTACTGTTGAAGTGGTGCAGGTTCAGAAGGAGGATGTGCCGATTTATGCCGAGTGGATCGGCACGCTTGATGGCCTGGTCAATGCTGACGTGCGGGCGCAGGTCACTGGCTACCTGATGAAGCAAGGCTATCAGGAGGGAGCATTTGTCCGACAGGGACAGCTTCTTTTCCAGATCGATCCGCGGCCTTTTCAAGCGGCGCTCGATCAAGCCCAGGGCCAGCTGGCTCAGGCGAATGCCGCACTCGCCAACGCGCAAGCGGTTCAGCGTCGGACCGAACTTGACGTCGAACGCTACAAGCCACTGGCAGAGCAACAGGCAGCCAGCCAGCAGGATCTGGACAATTCGGTGCAAAACAACCTGGCCGCACTCGCCACCATAGAAACCGCCAAGGCCCAGATCAAGACCTACGAGGCTGCGGTGGAAACCGCGAAGATCAATCTTGACTTTACCCGCCTGGTTGCGCCGATTGATGGCATTGCCGGCCAAGCCCAACTGCAGGTCGGCGCGCTGGTCAGCCCCAGCAGCGGAGTGGTCACTTCCGTTTCCACGGTCAATCCTATCAAGGTTTATTTCACAGTGAGCGAGCCGCAATATCTTTCATGGCGGAGACGTTTTCCGACCGAGGAAGACCGCTTGCAGGCCGACAAGGAACTGCGCTTGCAACTGATCTTGGCCGACGGCTCAACTTATCCGCACGAAGGAAAGTTTTATTTTGCCGACCGCCAGGTGAACGAGACCACCGGAGCGATTCGAATCGCCGGGTTATTTCCCAATCCCAACAACATCTTGAGGCCCGGCGGCTACGGCAAAGTCCGAGCGGTAATCCGGACTCAGCCGGGGGCGTTGCTTGTGCCGCAGAGGGCAGTGTCGGAGTTGCAGGGCGGCTACCAGGTGGCTGTGGTTGGCTCCGACAACAAGGTGGACGTTCGAACAGTCACTGCGGGCGACCGGGTTGGTAACCGATGGATCATCGCCAACGGGCTTAAAGCCGGAGATAGAGTCGTTGTGGAAGGAGTGCAGAGAATGCGCAACGGTGTGCGAGTGAATGTCAAGCCATTCATTAGGGAAAATCAGGGATCAGCGAATCAAGGATCAGCGAATCAAGGATCAGCGAACCGATAAGGACGGACTACCATGTCGAAGTTCTTTATCAACCGTCCCATCGTTGCCATGGTGATTTCCATCGTCATGGTATTAGTTGGCGCACTCACCGTGTTGAGCCTGCCCGTCGCGCAGTTTCCCAACATCACTCCACCTGAAATTCAAGTGATTGCCACTTACGTGGGAGCCGACGCGCAGACGCTGGAGCAAGCGGTGGCCACTCCTATCGAACAGCAGATGAACGGAGTGGACAACGAGAACTATATGTACTCGCTGAACGCCACTGGAAATTCAAGCACCAGCCTGATTGTCGATTTTGATGTAAAGACCGATCCGAATACCGATTTCATTCTCACCCAGTCGCGGGAAACCCAGGCCGCTTCTCAGCTTCCATCGGACGTGAACAACTACGGAATCACGGTGCGAAAGTCGGTGACCGCTCCGCTGATGTGGGTTGCGCTTTATTCCCCGCGTGGAACGTATGACGCCAAGTTCCTGGCCAACTACGCGTACATCAATATCACGGACCCGATCCTTCGCTCTCCGGGCATCGGCAACGTGCAGGTATTCGGCGCTGGTCAATATGCGATGCGACTTTGGGTGAAGCCGGACACGCTGGCGAAACTGGGCATCACGGTTCCTGAGATTGTTAGCGCGATTCAATCACAGAACACGGTCAATCCCGCGGGCAAAGCGGGAGGCGAGCCAGCCCCGAAGGGCCAGGAATATACCTACACCGTGCTCGCGCAAGGACGCCTGGTTTCGCCGGAAGAATTCGGCAACATCGTGGTTCGCGAAACGCCCGATGGTGCGACTGTGCGCGTGCGCGATGTCGCCCGCATCGAATTGGGGGCTCAGGATTACAGCGTCGCCGGACGGTTCAACGGCAAGCCGGGCGCAATCATTGCGGCCTACCAACTGCCTGGATCGAACGCCGTAGACGCTGCAGCCGGCGTCAAGAAAATCATGGCGCAGATGAAAGAGCGCTTTCCCGAGGACATGGATTTTGCCGTTTCTCTGGATACGACTCTTTCTGTGACACAAGGCATCAAGGAGATCATCGAAACTCTGGTGATCGCGCTGGTCCTGGTCATCATCGTTGTTTTTCTTTTTCTTCAGAGCTGGCGCTCAACGCTGATCCCATTGCTGGCGGTGCCGGTTTCGCTCGTCGGTACATTCGTGCTATTTCCGCTGTTCGGCTTTTCGATCAACACACTCTCTCTGTTCGGGCTGGTGCTGGCGATCGGCCTGGTCGTCGATGACGCGATCGTCGTGGTCGAAGGCGTGGAGCGGCATATCGAAGAAGGCATGACACCAAAAAATGCCGCATTAAAGGCAATGGAGGAACTGTCGGGTCCCGTGGTGGGAATTGCCCTGGTGCTCTCTGCGGTATTCGTGCCCACTGCCTTTATTCCCGGAATCACCGGCAGGCTGTATCAACAATTCGCGGTCACTATCGCTATCTCGGTAATTCTCTCCGCGTTCAACGCGCTTACGCTCAGCCCTGCCCTGGCCGCACTGCTTCTTCGACCGCGCGAAGAGAGCAACGGCCTGCTGCGAAGATTCTTCGATTGGTTTAACCGGGTTTTTGAGCGAGCCACTGAAGCCTATGTCAGTTGGAGCGGCGTCCTGCTCAGAAAGACGGCGGTGATGGTGGTGCTTCTGCTGGTCTTTTGTCTTGCGGCGGGATTCTTCAGCAGTCGTGTGCCATCGAGCTTTCTTCCCGATGAAGATCAGGGCTATGCCTACGTGAATATGCAGTTGCCCAACAGCGCGTCGTTGGAACGAACCTCGCAGGCAGCGGCACAGGTCGAGAACATTTTAGCTAACACACCGGGAGTGAAGTACACAACCAGTGTCATCGGCTTCAGTTTGCTCAGTTTTGTGCGCACCAGTTACAACGCCTTCTTTGTGGTCACTCTAAAGCCGTGGGACGAGCGTACTTCACGGGATGAGCAGTTTCAGGCCATCAAGGCGCATTTGAATCAGCAACTTTCCAAATTGCCGGCAGGAATCGCGTTCGCTTTTTCGCCACCGGCCATCCCGGGCGTAGGTACGGCGGGCGGATTCACGTTTAACCTGGAAGACCGCTCTGGCGGGAGCCTTCAGTTCCTGTCACAAAACTTGAACACGTTTCTTGAGGCGGCGCGCAAGCGGCCGGAGATCGCCAGCTTGAGCACGACCTTTCTGCCCAGTGTTCCTCAGAAATTTGTCGACGTTGATCGTGACAAAGTATTGAAGCAGGGCGTAAATCTTTCGGACGCGTACCGCACGATCCAGGCCTTCATGGGCGGGTATTTCATCAATTACTTCAATCGCTTTGGCCGCCAGTGGCAGGTCTACATCGAAGCCGAGAGCGACGATCGCGCCAACGCCGACAACGTCGGACGCTTCTACGTCCGCAACAATAAGGGCGAGAGCGTGCCGCTGTCTACGCTCACCACGATCAGGTCGCAACTCGGCCCCGAATTCACAGAACGCTTTAACGAGTACCGCTGCGCACAAATCAATGGGAGCGCGGCGCCGGGCTACAGCGCGGATCAAGCGACCGCAGCTCTTGAAGAAGTTTTCCGACAAACCATGCCGCGAGAGATGGGATTTGATTACTCCGGCATCTCCTATCTGGAACAGAAAGCACGCGAGGGAGTGCCCCCGGCCGTGATCTTTGGATTGTCATTACTGTTCGTGTTTCTGATTCTGGCGGCACTGTACGAAAGCTGGTCGCTGCCGTTCAGCGTCCTGCTCAGCACGCCGGTGGCGATCTTTGGAGCGTTTTTCGTGTTGTGGCTCCGCCGAACTTTGCTCAGCATTTTCCTGCCGCCCTACATGGTGCAGATTGAAAGCGACATCTACTCGCAGATCGGCCTGATCATGCTGATCGGCCTGGCGGCGAAGAACGCGATTTTGATCGTGGAGTTTGCCAAGGACGGGTACGAACATGGAAGACCGCTGGCCGACGCCGCACTCGAGGGCGCAAGGCTGCGGCTGCGCCCGATCCTGATGACATCCTTCGCGTTTATTCTCGGCTGCGTTCCACTGTGGACGGCGAGCGGAGCAGGTTCGGTTGCCAGGCAGATCATGGGCACAGCTGTCATCGGCGGAATGCTGGCGGCGAGTGCGATTGGAATCTTCTTCATACCCGGGATCTTTTTCATGATTGAGAAATGGACGAGCGGGGCGAAGGAACCCGCGCCGGGCATATTGCCGGCTGCACCTTCACCCGCGCCGGGCGACTGAGATCGCTCCAGGGTTGCGAACACAACGCAGACTCAATGGAATCGAGCGCTATGAACATCGGAAAATTGCTGATCGTCATCGTTGGATCAGCCATGCTGTTCGGTTGCATGGTCGGTCCCAACTATCATCGGCCTGCGGTTCAGACTCCGAATTCTTTTCGCGATCTGGCAGGCAATCCTCAACTGCAGGCACAGACCGCCTCCTACGCCGATCTCCCCTGGTGGCAAGTGTTTCAGGATCCGAAACTGCAGGAACTCATCCGTATGGCGCTGAAACAAAACTACGATCTGCAACTGGCAACCGAGCGCATCAATGCAGCTCGCGCGCAAGTTGCGGTCACGCGTTCCAGTCTTTTTCCTCAGGTCTCCGGCAACGGCAATTTCAGCGGGGGAAAGGAAAACCAGGAACAATCCCGGTACAACTTTCTGACGCTCACTGCCGACGCGGCGTTTCAGCTCGATTTCTTCGGAAAGTTGCGCCGCGCGACCGAAGCAGCTCGCGCCGAACTCCTGGCCACCGAGGACGCACGCCAGGTTGTCGTCTTGACTCTGGTCAGCGATGTTGCCAGCGACTACTTCTCGCTGTTGCAGCTTGACCTGCAACTCAAGATCACGCGCGAGACCGTTGCGACCCAAACCGATTCGGTGAAACTCACACGACTCCGGCTTGAACACGGCGTCGCTACCAAACTGGACGTGCTACAGGCGCAGCAGGTTCTTGATACTGCGAATGCGCAGATTCCCGACTTAGAGCGACAGATCGGTCAAGAAGAAGATGCCATCAGCATTCTTCTAGGTAATTACCCGCAAGACATCGCACGCGGGATTCCGCTCGTCGAGCAAAGACTTCCGCCGGAAGTCCCAGCTGGCCTGCCATCTTCGATCATCGAGCGCCGACCCGACATTCGCGAAGCGGAACAGATCCTGGTGGCTGCGAACGCCGACATCGGAGTCGCCAAAGCCCAGTTCTTCCCACAGATTTCTCTGACTGGAGCAGGCGGCGGTTCATTTGGCCGGGATTCTGTTTTCCCAAGCTCCTATTCCACGCAGCTTGGCATCTGGTCGTATGGGGCGCAGGTGACCCAGCCGATCTTTACAGGTGGAGCCCTTCGCGGCAATCTGCGACTCGCCAAATCCGAGAACCAACAAGCCCTGATCGCTTACCGGCAAACGATCCAGCGTGCTTTCGGAGACGTCTCCGACGCGCTAATCGGCTATGAAAAGCTCCACGAAGTGCGAGTGCGCCAGCAGGACACTGTATCCGACCTGGAGGAGACAGTTCGCATCTCCACGCTTCGTTACAAGGGTGGAACCACGACCTACCTTGAGGTTCTGGATGGACAACGCTCACTCTATTCGGCTGAGCTGACGCTCGCGTCCGCCCGCGGCGACGAATACAGAAGCCTGGTCCAACTCTATAAGGCACTCGGCGGAGGCTGGCAGCAGTAGTCGTGACACGCCTGCAACGAATCGTTCTTTCGGCCGCCCTACGACAGGATCACTGGCACTCTCATGCTGGCCGCTCCCAGCCTGGCTGAGATTCTGGACTGCTGGATAGGAGGAATCATGAACACCATAACCCCCCGCCGCCGTCACCCGACGAGAACCAGAATCCGTTGCGCCTCAATCGGCCCTAAGTGTCTGAGATTGTAAGGACTGGCGGAGAGGGAGGGATTCGAACCCTCGGTACAGGTGTTAGCCCGTACAACGGTTTAGCAAACCGCCGCATTCGGCCACTCTGCCACCTCTCCGGCGTGCGGAACCTCAGTTTATCACGATCAGCCCTGCGCTCCTGCCCTCCGGCGCGTACTCTTATCGCTGCGCAGCATCATGACTGTTATTCGCCGTCGCGCCGTCTTTCGGGTTGTAGGCTTCGGTCAGCGACATCACTTTCATCGCGCCTCGAAGTTGATCGAGCGTCGCCGAGGATTTCACCGTCAGTGTCACCGGCTCTCCGGGAAGCAGGTCGAAGTAGTTATCCGAGAGGTTAGCGTCCAGATCGCCAAACGAAAGATAAACGCTTCGCGCCAGCTTCGCGGATTTTAGCGTAACGGTGTAATCACCCCCGGTTTTATCAACGGTTGTCTCGATCTTCGGAGCAACCGGCAATTCCAGGTCGTGAGTCACTTCGAAGAAAATCAAATTCCGGGAAACTTTCTTTCCACCCACTTCGAGATCAAACACCAGAAACGAGCGATGAAGATCTCCCTTGGCCGCAAGCGCCGCCTTATCCACTGTGAAATAAATCGCGCTCGATTGCGCCGGGACTTGCACTTCTTTGGTTTGCTCGAACAAAGAGTTTCCGGAAAAATCCAGCAGCCGCATGTGAACCGTTCCCGAAAGCGGCTGCAACTTATCCGATACAACGTAAACGTCTACTTTATCGTCATGTAAAAATGGCGAGACCAGCACGTCATCATAGAAGCGGCGCGCGTAGTAATGCAGCGCCTTCCAGCGCCCGTAGTAATCGATGCTCGCCCACGAGGCCACCGGCCAGCAGTCATTCAACTGCCAATACAAAGAACCCATGGTGCGCGGACGCTGCCGCCGCAAATGCTCCGCGCCAATCTTAATAATCTCCGCCTGCTGTACCTGACTGAGATATACATACGAAGCGAAGTCCTTCGGCTGGCGATACTCGCGCAACATGTACGTAAGGATGCGTTCGTTGCCGCCTTTATTTTTTTGATGTGCCTGCATCACGGCGGAACGAATATCGAAATCCTCGGGCTTGGCGAAAGTCTCAATCGTGCGCATCTCGGGGAACGATTGAAAGCCGTACTCCGTCATGAAGCGCGGAAATTGCAACGTGTAGTCCGAAGCCGGCGCTTGCGCGTGCCAGACCGCCCAGTAGTGCATGTCTCCGTTGTGTTGATTGTCCGGAATTTCTTCGAAGTTCGCGCTGGGCGAACTCGGCCAGTAGGGCGTGGGGTCGGCATATTTCGTCACCGAACTCTTAATGATGTCGGCGAACATGATGACGTAATCCTGCCACACCCGGTCCCGTTGCTCCGGAGAGATAGATTCTTTGAATGCCTGGCGATCGCCCCAGTGGTACCAGCCGGTTTCCACTTCATTATTTCCGCACCAGATCACAATGCTGGGATGGTCGCGCAGCCGTTTGATCTGATCGATCGCCTCTTGCCGGACGTTTTCTTGAAAAGGAACATCGCCGGGAATCATGTCTCCACCAAACATGAATTCCTGCCAGACCATAATTCCGAGCTCATCGCAAATATCGTAGAAATCGTCAGACTCGTAGTAACCGCCGCCCCATTCGCGGACCATATTCATGTGTGCATCGCGAGCCGCCTGAAGAATGTTGCGATGAATTTCCGGAGTCACACGGTTGGGAAAGCTGTCGAAGGGAATCACATCCGCACCTTTGGCGAAAACCAAAATTCCATTCACCACAAACTCAAAACTTTTCCCCCATTGATCAGGAACGCGGCGAAGTTCCACGGAGCGTAGTCCGGTCTTCGTCTCGGCGTGAGCCGCCGCTTCGCGGCCAATACGGATCGATGCGGCAAAACGGTAACGGTTTTGCGCTCCATATCCCACCGGATACCACAGCTTGGGCCCGACAATTCGCAGCGGAAATGAAACGTGATTCATTCCGGCGTTGAGTTGCAGCGTCTGATTCCCGTCGGAAGCTTGCGGTCCAGATAATTCATCGTGCGTCAAAGTAAGAGTAGCGGTCGTCGGCTTGCTCGCTTCGATATCCAGTTCGGCGCTAACGTTGGCCAGATCAGAGCTGATGCTGTGTTGGTGGATGTGAAAGTTGTCGACGCGCAGCGCATCCCACGCTTCCAGCCGAACCGGCCGCCAAATGCCCTCGGTCATATAACGCGGCCCCCAATCCCAACCGTAGTTATAGGGAGCTTTACGCGTGTAGGGAGCGGTGGCGATATGATCTTCATTTTCAGAAATCTGAGTCGAGACTGACGGCAAAACATACGGCAGAGTCTTCACGTACGGAATCATCTTCTCCACCGCGGAATGGAAAACGATTCGCAGCGTATTCGGTCCCGACTTCAACATCGCCTTGGCAGGAATTCGCCAGCTGCGGAACATATTGTCCGCGTGCAGAATCGGTTGATCGTTGAGATACACGTCGGCAAACGTGTCCAGACCGTCAAACACTAAGTCGAGATGCTCGTGCGCCAGCGTGGCCGAGTCGACTTGAAACGTAGTTTGATATTCCCAGTCGGCCAGCCCGATCCACTGCAGGTGGAATTCGTTTTCCCCATAAAAAGGATCCGGGATCAGCTTGTTGTTCAAGCAGATCCGTTTGCACAACCCCCGGAACCTGCGCCGGATGCCACTCTTTCACATCCGATCGATCGGCATTCGCGACGGCCCGGAACTGCCAGCCTGCATTCAAATCTTGCGACGACGGTTCGGCGGCTTGGAGCGGCAATGCAGCCAGCGAGCAGAAGATCACGCTCCCGACGAAGTAAGACATCGCCACAGAAAAACGGCGAAAAAAACCATGCCGGATCAGTTCCATATCGGTTGCTCCTAAATAAATTCCCACTCAGTGTTGCGGATTCGGTTGGGCGGCCGGTTGTGGCTGAGCCGAATTATTCTGCAAACTTTGGAACTCCTGCATTTCGCGCTTGGCCTCAGCGGTCTTGCCCTGCTTGCGATAGATCCCCGCCAGTCCAAAATGCGCTTGCGCCGCCAGCGAGCTTTGCTTCTCGATGGAGAGCAGCTTCGTCCATGCTTTCTCGGCCGCCGGGTTATCGCCCTCGAGCGACGCCGCTTTTCCCAGTGCATAAAGCGTCTCCGGCATATCGGGCAACAAGCGATCGGCGCGCAAAAGTTCCGCTCGCGCCTCATGCGCCTTGCCTTGTTCC
This sequence comes from uncultured Acidobacteriaceae bacterium, assembly GCA_963726155.1. GTDB lineage: Bacteria > Acidobacteriota > Terriglobia > Terriglobales > Acidobacteriaceae > Sulfotelmatobacter. Next base: position 807,614 of record CAVSBF010000004.1, on the reverse strand, counting down.
AGCAACGCATCTCCCAGGCGGTAGGCAGCTTCGGCATTCCCCGGCTGCAACTTCACCTGCATGCGAAATTCTTCTTCCGCCTTGGGCCATTGAAAAGCTCCGGCATACACTTCGCCCAGAGCCAGGTGAACCTCCGGCAAGCCGGGACGCAGCCGCAAGGCTTCGCGATATTCTTTTTCCGCGTCCGGCATTCTCCGCAGCACAAAATAGTTTTCCGCCATGGCCTCGTGCGCGCGGGCGGAGTCAGGATAAGCGGCGAGCAAAGTATCAACCGACTCCTTCGCCAGCAGACCGCTGGCGCGGGCCAGATAATAAAGGACGTCGGGATCGTTAGGATGCGCTTTCAAAGCAGCTTCTAAATTCGCCACCGCCTCCGGCAGTTGTCCAATCTGAATTTGCGCAATGCCCAACGCGGTTTTATCCCGCGAGACTTGCAGGTGCGGAACCGCTTCCGCCGCATATCCCTGGGCGAGCAAAGCATACCCTAACAACTGATGAGCGGGCGCCGAATCTGAGTTGAGTTCCAATGCATGTTTAAGCGGAGGGATCGCAGATCCATAATCTCCGCTCTCCATGTAAGCTTGGCCAAGACTGACGAAGCCATCGGCAAATGCCGGATCAAGCTCCGTCACCTTCTTATACTCTTGAACTGCAACACCGAACTGCCGTTGCTTTTCTGCCGCAATTCCAGCCTGCATTTGCTCGGCCGCCTGGGGCGACGCGATCTGCCAAGCCAAAAAAGTTAAGATTACGTGGATCAAGGTTACGTGGGTCAAGGCTTCTCCGGTTCACGCACTTCCAAAAACTGATCAGCGTGAACGTCATTTAAGGTTTGATGAATTCCGGATGGCCAGACAATTTCCACTTTCGCTTTTTCCGCTGTTCCAAGTCCAAAGTGCAGCCGCTTATCGCTGGCCGAAAGATAACTTCCCGCCGAAGTCGCAAACCGCGTCTGACCGTTCACTTGTACGCGTGCTCCGAATCCGTCGCGATTGCTGCGCGTCCCGCGCAAAGTAATGGCGAGCCAGTGCGCCTTCCCTCCGCGGTTCATAAAAACTTGCGGATGGCCGCCCAGCGTTGTCATGACAACGTCCTGCCAGCCATCGTTGTTCAGGTCGCCGAAAGCCGCGCCCCGCGCGGCCCACGGAACCGCATCCCCGGAATCGGCGCGCTCAAAGCGTCCATTGTGATTCATCGCCAGCAGCGGAGGCTCAAGATAGTGCAGCGAAGGATCGATCTGTTCCACGTTGTCGAGCACATGCCCCTGCGCCACGAATAAATCTTTCCAACCATCATTATCGAAATCTTCCAGCCCAACGCCCCATCCCGCACTCCCGCTGGAGAGAAGTCCAAGCCCGGTTTCCAGGCTGCGGTAAGTGAACGAACCATCGCCGTCGTTGTGATACACGCCGTAAATTTCCCGCGGCAACTCCGTCACAATCACATCGGGACGTCCGTCATTGTCATAGTCCTGGAACACGACTCCCATGCCCGAAAGCCGGCGTCCATCCTGCGAAAGAGCAGTTCCCGCCTCCATGCCCACTTCCGAGAAAGTTCCATTCCCGTTGTTATGAAACAAATATTGCTGCATGCCATCGTTAGCGACAAATATGTCGGTGAACCCGTCGCCATCGTAGTCGGCAAAAGCCACGCCCAGAGCCCGACCCTTTTTCGCCGCAATGCCCGAGCGCTGGCTCACATCCGTAAAAGTTCCATCGCCATTATTGTGATAAAGGATGTTGGTGGTCGCGGGAAACTCTTCCGGCGGACAATACGTATGATAGTTCCCCCCGCAATCTTTGCTGTGTTTCGTGTCCCAATCCATGTAGCGGGTGACAAAAAGATCGAGCTTGCCATCGTTATCGTAATCAAAAAATCCCGCCGAAACTGACCATCCACCGCCCGCTACGCCTGCCTTCGCGGTTACATCGGTGAACGTTCCATCCCCATTGTTGTGATAAAGAATATTCTTTCCGTAACTGGTGACATAAAGATCGGGATAACCATCGTTATCGTAATCGCCCACGGCAACGCCCATTCCGTAGTTTCCGTCGCCAGCATTGGCCAGGCCGGCTTGCTGAGTCACATCAGTAAAACTTCCATCTTTATTCTGCCGGTACAACCGGTTCCAGTAACGCGGATCATGCCGGTCAAAATTTTCCGGGGCCTTCATCGAACTGGTGATCCGCCCGCCATTCACCAGAAAAATATCCAGCAATCCGTCATTGTTGTAATCGAGAAGAGCGACTCCGCCCGGCATGGTTTCAATCAGATATTTCTGCGGAGTCGGCGAATTCTGCAGCGTAAAATCCAAACCGCGAGGCACGTTAACATCGAACACCGGTGCGGTCAGAGCCGCGGCCACGAATACGAGGCTCAAAACGCAGGTTCCGCGAACCAAAGTGTTCAACAACTCAGGATTCCCTCATCCAGAAATACGGCGCGAATCACAGGCATATTCGCTTCGTGAATGTTTCTTCCATCCCTCTTGGCTGACACATCTGCACTCAGGATAGCCGCGTCGATTCGCGTTCCACAAGTTTAGGCGGAATCAATATTTTTTGCGCGCGCACCGCCCCCTTCGCTCCGATCCTCCCCAGCAACAGCTCTGCGGCCAGAGTTCCGATCTGGCAGGTTCCCTGATCCACTGTGGTCAGTGGAACCGACAAAACGTCGGAATAGCGAACGTTCCCCGCACCAACTAAGGCAATATCCTGCGGTACGCGCAGTCCCGCCTCCGCGATCGCTTTCAGGGCGCCGATCGCGACCGGATCGTTATAACAAAAAACTCCATCCACTCGCGGCTCCACTTTCAGCAGCTCTTTCATCCCTTCGTAACCAGTACTATCTGTATGACCGGCGGCGACCGTGTAGCTCCGATCCGGACGTATGCCAGCCTGCTCGAGCGCTTCGCGATAGCCTTCCATCCGCTCTGTGGCAATCCGCAGCTGCGGACCACGCAGATGGCCAATGCGGTTGCAACCTTTTGCAATCAGATGCTCCGTGGCCAGCTTGCCAATGGCCTGATTATCCACTCCTACAAAACAGGCCTCCACCCCCGCAATGGGCCGGTCGATTAAGACATAAGGAGTCTTCCGTGCTTCTATCTTCTTGAATACGCTCAGCTGGCGTGACGATTGCGACGACGCGATGATCAACCCATCCACCTGCCGCGCCAGCAAAGAGTCAATCTCGCTGGCCTCCAGCGCAGGATCTTCCTCGAAGGATGAGATTACAACGCAATAACCATGCGGTCGGACGGTTCGCGCCACCGCGCGGGCGATCTCTGCAAAGAACGGGTGCGCGAATTCCGGCAACAGGATGCCTATCGTATAGGTGCGCCGCGTCACCAGGCTGCGCGCTACCCAGTTCATCTGATAATTCAACTTTTTGGCCCGCCGCAACACTCGCTGCCGGGTGGCTTCGCTGATTCTCCCCTGGTTGCGCAGGACTTTGGAGACAGTGACCACGGAAACGTTTAGACCCTTTGCAATGTCTTGCATAGTCACTGGCATGGCCGGGGAAGCATATCACTAGTTTTTGAGGGTTAACGATAAATCTAATGCAAAACAACTAATTTTCTTCTTGACAACGGCTGCCCAGATGAACAAAAATCCCGCCACTGTTGTTCGGGACCTATTTGGGGAAATTCCTGTACCGGAAAGAGTCACTTTATGCCAAGTCGCATTCTGCGGAGCCTGCTCGTCTCAGTCGCCCTTCTCGCCTTCGTTCCCTCCTCAATATACGCACAGAGCACTTACGGTTCGATTACCGGCTCAGTCGCTGACAGTTCCGGAGCAGCCGTTACCGATGCCACCGTAACCGTGACCAACGTGGGCACGCAGGAAAAGCGCACCCAGTCCAGCGGCGCCGACGGGCTCTTTACGTTTGTCAATCTCTTTCCTGGCCAATACCGGGTTGACGTGGAAAAGCAGGGCTTTAAGCACTTCGCCCGCACCGACGTCACCGTGCAAGTGCAGCAGGATACGCATATCGCCGCCGCCTTACAGGTCGGCGAGGTCAGCCAGGTCGTCGAAGTGACGTCGCAAACTCCGCTCCTGCAGACCGAATCGGCCGCTTTAGGTCAGGTCGTGGAACAGCGCAAAGCGGACGAACTCCCACTTAATGGTCGCAATATCTTTAATCTCATCACCGTCTCGCCGGCTGCAGTCGCGCAAGGCGGATCCGGCGGCTCGCCCGTCGGCCAGAATCCCTTCAGTTGGGGCAACTACCAAATCGGCGGATCCTTCGCGAATCAAGGTGCAGAGTACCTGGATGGTCAACCCCTGAATATCGGCTACATCAACCTGCCCATCATCATTCCGACTCAGGATTCCATCGGCGAATTCAAAGTGCAATATAACGATCAGGGTGCCGAATGGGGTAAGTTCTCTGGCGGCGTGGTCAACCTGAGCACTAAGTCCGGAACCAATAATTGGCACGGCTCCGCGTATGAGTATTTCCGCAACAAGGTGCTGAATGCGAACGAGTACTTCAACAAGGCGTCGGAGTTGGCTGCGGCGCCTCCAATACCCCTCCACCGTGGACCCAGAACCAGTACGGGTTCCAGGTCGGCGGACCGGTGATCAAGGATAAGACGTTCTTCTACGTCAGTTGGGAGCAATACCGTCAAAGAACCGGATCGCCTTTTACTACAAGCATTCCAGCAGCAGGGATGACGACCGGTAATTTCTCGGCGCTATGTCCGGGCGGCTTCAACGGTGCAGGAGTTTGCAATGATCCCGCTGGACAGATTTACGATCCCTTCAGTACCGACGCCGCCGGGAACCGAAAGCCTTATGCGGGAGATATTATTCCCGCCTCCGAGTTCAGCACCGCGGGGTCCAAACTATTAGCCCAATACTATCCAGCGCCCAACCTCCCCGGTACGGTCAACAATTACCTGAGTGCGGCGCCTGCCGGTGGCAATACCAACGAGTTTGTGGCTCGCGGTGATCAGAACATTGGCAGCAATACCCACGTATTCGGCAGATTTGCCTATTACGGATTAACTGATCTGCCGGTGAATCCCCTGGGAACTGGCCTCTGTCTCGACCGTTGCGCGGAAAAATATCACAGCAAATTGCTCGCCATCGGCATAAACCATGTCTTTACGTCAAACACGATTCTCGACGTGAATCTTGCCGGTAGCCGTTTCGTCTACGGCCGCACCCCGCTTCTCTCGGGATTTGATCTTACGACCCTCGGCTGGCCATCGACCTACAACACTCCCGCAGATTCCATGCGGACTCCGCCAACCCCCGAAACTAACTTGCCGAACGACGTTGGACACACCCAGGGCAACAGCGCCATCGGAGATCACAACACGCAGTACAACGTAAGTCCGCAGCTTACGATGATCCGAGGCAAGCACAACATTCAGATTGGCGGGCAATACGAACTTGGACTGGACAATTACTTCCAAACCAACATCGCCAGCGGCGCCTTTGGTTTCGACGGGACCTGGACAAATTCGAACCCGACGTCAGCAACTCCAACAGGCGGATTTGCGTTCGCTGACTTCCTGCTGGGTCTGGGACTGAACCAGGGCACATTCGCCGGGAACCAGAGCGAAGGCATAGCCCAGGTGCCCGCGCAAACCAAGGGCAAGGAGACGTACCGCGCCTTGTACATCGAGGATACCTGGCACGTTACATCGAAGTTCACCGCGAGTTTGGGCTTGCGCTATGAATTGCCGGGAACTTGGTCGGAAGCCTACAACCGCCTGAGCTACTGGGATCCCTTCACCAATAATGCGACTGTGACTGGTTGTAACGGAACGGCCGGGTCAGTCTGTCCCGGAGACGCGATGTATGTTGGAACCGGACCCAATTCGACGGATAACAATTTGCCGCTCAATAAAAAGGCATTTTCTCCGCGAGTTGGCATGGTCTACTCCCCTGACCAGAAGACAGTGGTTCGCGCCGGTTACGGGGTTTTCTTCATTCCGAACTACGTCTCGTTCGCTCTCAATCCGGACAACGACGTGATTAATCTTGCCGCCACCGATTTCACCGCTACGACCAATGGCTATATCACTCCGGCCTCCAGTTTGGACGGCGCTAACTGCGGGTTCACCAACATGGGGTTTGCTGCGACATCGCCAGTGTTCGCGCCGCGGGGAAATGACGGGTTTGTCTGCAACCAATCAGGCCCATTTGGTAATACTGGAATCTTGCCGCCGCCGGGACGCAATGCGGCCCCGACACTCTCGAGTTTCGTAGCCGCAAACGGTAGCCCCGGCCTCGCTCCTTACTTCGGATACGGCGGCGAGGGTCCAAAATACGGGTACGTCGAGCAATGGAATCTCGATATACAGCGGCAACTTCCGGCTGGGTTCTTTGCGGACGTCGCCTATGCCGGCTCCCACGGTGTGCATCTGGAGCAGTATCAGACGAATGTCAACCAGATTCCGGATTCGTTCGTAAACCAGGCTGCCGCGCAATACGCTGCCAACCCAGCCGTAACTCCCACAATCGGAACTCTCGTTACAAATGTTCTGACCTCACCGAATACCGCGCTAAACCCCGCCCTAACCCCCATGATTCACGCGGGACAATATGATCGGCCCTATCCCGAATATAACGGGCTGAACTTGAACGGCTATGGCTGCTGCGGCAGCAGTTATAACTCCCTGCAGGCTACCGTAACCCGGAGATTCCAGGGCGGCGGTACCATGCTCGTGGCTTACACCAATGCCAAGCTGATGAGCAATACTGACACTTTGACCAGTTGGCTTGAAGGCAACACCGGCGGTGTCGGTTCAGTTCAGGATTGGAACAATCTGGCGGGAGAACGCTCCCTTTCCTCGCAGGACGTCTCCCAAAGGTTGGTTATCAGCTACGTCCTCGATCTTCCCTTTGGCCACGGAAAGGCCTTCGCTAGTGGTTTGACCGGCCTCGCCAACGGCGCAGTTTCCGGCTGGGGCGTCGATGGCATCACTACATTCCAACGCGGCTTCCCGTTGAAGATCAGCTACACCGGCACTACTCCGCTGGAAGGAGCTGGCCTTGGTGTCGCTAACGTCCGGCCCGACGTTGTTGCTGGTTGCGACGAGAAAGCCGGCGGCGGCCACATTACCAACTGGTTCAACACCACTTGCTTTTCAACTCCACCGGCGTGGGGGTTCGGAAACGAGTCGCGTGTGGATCCGGTTCTTCGCGGCCCAGGAATTAATAACTTCGACTTCGCCATTTTCAAGAGAACCAAGGTTTCCGAAAGACTGGGAATCGAGTTCCGGACGGAGTTCTTCAACCTATTCAATCACCCGTATTTCAATGTGCCAGCAACCGGCTTCAATGGAGTTGCGACTGGGCCAAATAGCGGCGGTTTCGGCACAATTACGAGTACAGTGCAAAGCGGTGTGGCTTCGCCGGAACGGTTGATCCAGTTCGCGTTGAAGGTTGTGTTCTAAGAGCTCTGTTTGGGCCACGCAATCGTGCGTGGCCCAAACTCAGAACTCAATGCAGGATTCTCAATGCTGGCTAGCAATAGTCAGCATTGATTTTTTTGACCCACCTCATTCTTGTTACCTTTCATGCGAACCCTCCAAACCATCGACTACGCCGAAGCCAAACGCGCCATCGATCTCATCGTCGAGAAAGCTCTCCAAATGCAGAAGGCCGCCTCGGTCGCCGTCGCCGATGTCCACGGCGACCTGATCTGCTTCGCCCGAATGGACGGTGCTCCCGTCTCCTCCATCCGCATCGCCATGAACAAGGCCTGGACCGCCGCTCGCGAGCGCAAGCCCACCAAAGAAATCGGCGAAAAGGTCAAGCATTCCGAGAAGTCCCACGACATCGCCTACTACGGCGATCCGAACTACGTAGGTTGGGGCGGCGGAATTCCCGTCTCGAAGAATGGCGAAGTCGTCGGCGCCGTCGCCGTCAGCGGCCTCTCTTCCGCCGAAGACATCGCCCTGGCAACCTTGGGTGTCGAGCTCCTGGCGAACTCCTAGCCCGCGCCGCTGTTCGTGTTTCGTAACACAAATCATTTTTTATCGCGGCGGAGCCAATTCGATGCAAAACTCATCACAACTGAGGGGGACGAGTGACTCGGAAGGACTGCCCGCGCTGCGGCGGTACCGGATATGTTGCCAAGCCCGTGGACATCAGTGGTAAGTCCGAAGGCGTCGCGTTTATTCGGTTGAAGTGCCCGGCATGCGCAGGAACTGGAAGAAACAACTCAGCTCCACCTTCTACCTCGGGCTGACCGCACGGCCTGTGGTGCTTGCGAAAACGTACGAGCCCGGACCGTCATGGTTCCCGCCCTGAAATGACGCTCCGGGCCCGACGTTCCCATGGTCTTTCCGCCAAGCTTGTCATCCTGAGGCAGCGGGGTTCTCGGCTTCGCCGAGAACTCCCAAACGAAGAGCCTGCCCTGAGCTTGTCGAAGGGACCTATGCAACTAGTCGCCACCGTCACCGCGATTGGCGGAGTCACGGTGCGCTGTGGTTAGTATCGATGTCTCGCATAACCATCGCCCCTGCCTTAAGCCGTCACCGCCGCCTTCGCTCTCCGCCGCCGCGCAGCCCCTGCCGTCTCCACCCGGTTGCGTCCTCCCGCCTTCGCCCGGTAAAGCGCCTTATCCGCCGCCTGCACCACTTCATCCGCAGACGTTTTCTCCGAGCCCGAACTTGCCACGCCAATACTTGCTGTCACCGAAAGCTCGTCGGCAGCCACAGCCCGCGCCAGTTGCCGGATCGCGCGCCCCGCCTGCCCTCGCCCCCGCTGGTTGCGCCGGTCCGGCCCCCGCGCCTCCTGCCGTCTATCTTTATTATTGCCGCGTAGCCGAAAGCTGCTCGCCTCAATGCTCGCGCGCAACTGCTCCAGATGCTCCAAAACATCTTTCGTCGTCTTTCCCGGAAAGACGATCGCAAATTCCTCGCCGCCGCACCGGTAAGCCTCGCCTCCACCCGTCACCCGCGCCAGTCTCGACGCCACCATCCGCAGCACCTGATCTCCCGTGTCATGTCCGTACGTGTCGTTGCATCGTTTGAAGTGATCGATGTCCACCATGGCAATCGAATAAGGAGCCTGCAGCCGCAGCAACGCCTCATGAAACGCGCGCCGCGAAGGCAACGTGGTGAGTTCATCGTGATAAGCCAGCAGGTAAGAAGTCTCCACCATCGAAACCGCCAGGATGAAAGCCGCCGTCGCAAAGTAAGCCGCCGGAATCCGTCCCGCTCCTCCAAACCGCAAAGCCAGCGCGCCAGCCGCCAGCGCCCACAGCAGCCCGCTCTCCACCGGCTTGCGAAAAAGCAGATAGCGTATCAGCAACACCACCGCCGCCGCCGCAAACGCAATCACCGTAGAAAAAGCCAGATGCTGCGGGACCATCGCCGTACCCGCAACTGCGCCCGCAACATGATGCGAATGCCGCACCGTCGCCACAGAATCCGTCCGGCACAACACCGCCACAATCACCGACTCGACGAATAGAAACACGCTCGCCGGACCCACGCTGGCAAAAATAAATCCCCGCTCCCGCGCAAACGAAATCAGCACAAAGTTCAGCGGCAATAGCAGACCCACCGCCACCAGCGCCGTGTTTGCCGGTTCGCCTCCCACAACGTGAGGGAAAACGATGTGAGGAAAAGAAGAGTAATAAGAAATCGCGCGCTCCGCCAGAAACACCACCAGCAACGCAAAGAAGATGCGGCTGGAATGAAACCGCCACGCCATCAGCAGCCCCACCACCAGCGCCGCATGCAGCGCAAACGTAATGATCGCCGCGCTCGGCGCAATCATCCCCGTATGCAGCAGAATGGCAACCGCCGCAATCCAGATAGCCGGAGTGAGCAGAGATTTCATCGAAGTTCGACCCTGACGCCAGGCGGAGAGATCATCGCGACTGCATTGCCCTGCTGCGATTATCTCTGGACAGAAGCCGGGAGTAAATGACCGACGGGGTTCAACACCGCCCTGTCATCCTGAGGCAGCGGAGTTCTCGGCGTTAGCCGAGAACTCCCAACGAAGGACCTATGCAACTCGCGGGCAGTGGCAACGGGGCCGGTCGAGAAAGCTGCATAGAAAGCCGCATGAGATCACGAAGCCTTGTCCGGCTGGAACTGATGTCCCTCGTACCACTCGGCACTCAAATCTCTCAACTCCGGATTTATCGAAACAATCAAAGCTATTTTCTTGATCCGCAGCCACCCTTTGATCCGCTTCTCCCGCTCAATCGCGTCTCGCACGTCCCGGAACCGCTCAAAATAAACCAGCCGATCGACCTTATACTTCGCAGCAAACCCGAAGCCGGTCCTAGCCTTATGCTCGCATACCCTGCGCACCAGACTGTTAGTCACGCCAGTGTAAAGAGTTTTGGAACGATTCGTCATGATGTAAACAAAGAACGTTCTCTGCGTGTTAGAAGGCATGAACTCAGAATGCAGAAGAGGGTGCCGCCATGTCTGTGACGGATAAACATACCCCACTTGTCATCCTGAGGCAGCGGAGTTCTCGGCTCCGCCGAGAACTCCCAACGAAGGACCTCTGCAACTTGCCGGCAGCGCGGATGCCGCCGGGCACGGCGTCGAATTCGCCGAACCTGTTCGGTTGTACTTGATGTCTCTCGCACCACTCGGCTCCCAAGTCCCTTCCACTCGGGATCAAGCGAACGAATGCGCGCTCCACTCCGTGATGTTGCACACGGAATCCGCCCCTTGTCATCCTGAGGCAGCGAGTTCTCGGCTTCGCCGAGAACTCCCAACGAGGGACCTATGCAACTCGAAGAAGTTCAGCCACGGTCGTGGATCTCAAGGTAAACCGGGAACAGTTCGAAGGAATCCGTCGAGACCTACTTCAGACCAAGCCGCTGAAAACGCTCGAAGGTCAAGTTGAGCAGGCACAAGCCTGAGAAATTGTTCCCCCCTCAGAAGTGAAATCTCTCATGAAATTCCTGTTGGCGATATACTAAGAAGTCGGTTACCGTAGTACCGTTGTCATTCGATTACCGAGCAGTGAAACTCCATATGGCAATCCCCACGAGCCATTTCACTTCTACGATCAGGCGCGGAATTGTAATGCCAGCACATCCGCCAGCCGATCTAGAAGACGACCGGATCCTTATCGATATTCAGACTGAGATGGCTTTGCAGAAAATGGTCATGGAATCAGCATTAAAAACCCACAAATCACCGATTCCGCAGTTCTTGAAGGAGGGACGCACCCTAGGTCCGCTCTCTTTGTTGGTCATGCTTCTTATCTACTACGTTTGGCTGAGTCCTATGTTGTCGCCCCCGGTGCACGAATACATCAATCGCATTCTGCATTAAATTGTCAGGATGAACAGAAAAGTAAGAGATTTCTTAATCAAATTTTTTAGCGGGGCATTCGGCTCGCTCGTCTTGCTCGCTATCCGTGGAATCCCGCCGCTACCGGGGATAGGATCACAAGCCGATCATCTGTATGTTGGAATTGGATTTGTAGTGAGTGGTGGTATTGCTACCATAATTTGGCAGGCTGGCGATGATGCGCCATTCCGCTCATTCATTTTCGGTTTGACATGGCCTGCTCTAGTGGCAGCGCTTACCCGTTGATCTAACACAAGCCTGGGAAACTATTCCCGCCACAGAAGTAACGACAAGTCGCCTTGTCGTATTAAGATTGGTGACCGCCAAACTTTGCGAACCAATCTGGAGCCTGAGCGGTAGAAAAGAAAAGTTTTTCCAGAGCTTTCTTGCGGAACTGCCATCCCTCCAATTCGACCGCGCCAACCACGAGCCTGCACTGCCCATCATTACTTAAGGTAACGCTCGCCTTGAACAATTCCTTATCGTTCTCATCTGAGACAATGATGTAATTTTCAGTTAGAGCGAAAATGATGGCATGGTTAAGGCTGCGCCCTTTCAGGGAAGCAGAGAACTTGCTGCCGTTCGAGGAAAAGGAGAATCCGTATTGAAATCCATTCTCGGGTGGAGCTAGCGGATCCCTTAACTTCTGGCGCATCTCAACATCGCTTTTTACATCCAGTCGAAGCTTTTCAAAGATGCGATCCACGGAGCATGTATTACGGGCAATAACCCAGTGGAAGTCAGACTCAGATTCGGGCATTCAATTCTCCTTCTTAAGGCCTCACAAACGGCGTGAACGCATTCTCTTCTACTAGCTTCGCATAAGGCAAATTCCCCGCCAGCGCCACTCGGCGAACCGTCATGCCGAACAGATCGGATCCTCCAATTGTTGAGCCTTCAGGAAAACGCATTCAAGTGGCCTCGGAGGTACTTCAACGAACGAGGGCGCTCGGGGTGAGGCGGTGCTTAAACACGGTGGAATTTCCATTCCATGGGTGTTTGTGAGTGAGCGCCCAATCTCTATTCCGGGCGACCACCGAAATCTTGTCAATAGCCAAATCCGCCTCAAGCCAACTAAGTTGCTCACAACACTAAGCAAATAAACCTGCAAAAATGTCCCATGAACCCCCTCCAATATGATATAATAGATACATAAGTTAAAGCTTTGAGAAAACTAGGCGCGGCCCACAGGCCGCGCCTTTTCTTTTGTACGAAACGGGGCGTGAATTAATGGCGAAATGTAAAGACTTCCCGAATTTCAAAGAGCGCGGTGAGTGGGTGGAAGCGCAGTTCATCGCCCAAGCCCTGCGCATGGGCTTCAAAGTATTAAAGCCTTGGGGAGACTCGTCCGCCTACGACGTCGGCGTGGAACACGGCCGGCAGTTTTTTCGGATTCAAGTAAAGTCCACCAGCTGTCGCGTCGGCAACGGCTACCTCTGCGGATTCAAACCCAATCGCAGCAGTCGCGTGAAATATACTACGAAAACCGTCGACTTCTTCGCGGCCTATGTGATCCCGCAGAACGCCTGGTACGTTATACCTTCATCCGTTGTGCTGAAAACCAAAAGCCAGGATCTGATGCTCTGCCCCGTACGCCAGCCCAAGCGCGATCTCTACCATTACGAAATCTATCGCGAAGCTTGGAATCTGATGCGCCGTCCGCCGCCACGCGCGTAGCTCGACGTGAAATAAATTGGCAGAACTAAATCGGCAAGGCGTAGCGGAACGGCCGCTCTGCCATGCTGCGCCAGAAATAAACCAGGATGATCACGCTTGCGATGGCAGCATAGGCACACCACAGCGAAGTGAACGCATAGCGCTTGAACTCCATCACGATAAGCAGAATGATAAGGTTTGCCGCGCCAAAGATGATCATCATTCTGATCTTCGAGAAAAATAGTGTTCCGCAGGTTGCAATCACATAGAAGACCGCGACCGCCGTGTTGTTGGTCGCCTGATTCATATACACAATACTGTTTCCCTTCACATAGACCTGCGTCGGGTAGGCCGTCAGCGCCCACAAAATATAGAGCGCGGTTGCCGTGCCGATCCCGAGAAACGGCCACATACGCTTGCGGCTGGTCGCATCCGGTTCAAACAGCAGCACACTGAGCGGCAACAGAAAAGGGAGCAGTCCCTGTGCATACAACATGAAAGCCGCACCCATGTCGTGAGTCACTGTGGGCGAAAGAATCCCGTCCAGCCCAAGCCAGACGAATCCCTCGATGAATTGATGAATGGCAAACAGCACCGGCAATGACGCGAACAGCACCTCGCGCCGATGCTTTACCTTCGTTACAGTAACGAAGCCGATGGCGCCGAGAACTCCGCTGCCGACAAAATTTGCCGTGGCTGAGAAACACATGCTGGCTCTTCTCCGTTTGCGAAGATTACACGGGTCATAGCAGAATGCCAAATGTTTTAGAAATATTAGTCATCCTGGGGCACGCAGCTTGCCGGCTGAAAGATCCTTCACCAAATCCGATACGGCAAGCGAAACGCAAGCGCTCGACCTCGAAAGGTTTTTCCTGTTTTGAACCCACGCTCCATTTCTGCAAGCACAAACTTTCGTGCGGCGCGCTTTGCGTTGCGCTTGAGCCTCTTCTAATTAGAATCACCCTGTAATTAAGGTCCGCTTATGAAAATTCTGATTGCGGAAGATGATGCGGCTCTCGCCAGTTTTGTGCGCCAGGGGTTGCAAGCGGAGCACTATGCCGTGGATGTGGCTGCGGATGGCGAGCAGGCGCGCGCCATGGGCAGCGAGACGGATTACGATCTGGTGATTCTGGATTTGAATCTGCCGCGAGTGGATGGCGTGGCGGTGCTGCGCCATTTGCGCCTCAAGCGTCCCACTCTTCCGGTGCTGGTGCTCACCCTGCGCAGCCGGGTCGAAGACCGGGTGCAATGTCTCGATACCGGCGCCGATGATTATTTGCCCAAGCCGTTTTCCTTCAGCGAACTCTCCGCCCGCATTCGCGCCCTGCTGCGCCGCAGTCATTTGCCGTCGGAGTCGGTGATGGTGGTCGAAGACTTGAAACTGGATCGCGTGGAACATCGCGCCGAGCGCGCCGGCCGCCGCATCGAACTCACCTCCAAAGAATTCTCGCTTCTCGAATATCTGATGCGCAACGCCGGCCGCCAGGTCTCCCGCGCCATGATCATCGAACACGTCTGGAACCTAACTTTCGATTCCACTACTAATGTGGTGGATGTTTACATCAATTATGCTTCCTCGCAGGTGGATAAGAGAAAGGTTGGCAAACTTTCGCTGGCGATTCAGGTGGCATTCCAGGAGTTGGGCGTGTTCCCGGCGTCAACTACGCAGATTCCTCTGGATATGAATGATCCTATGCCCTTCAGCACGGTGCAGGCGATTCAGAACGTGGAACGAACCGCTGAAGTTGGGCGGATTGCATCTGCGCCAACCGATTCTCTGGCAGGTTCCTCTGACGAGACGGATCTGGCGACATTGCGCAGTGAATTGCAAGAGGCGCTGCACGGAGAGATCGCGCGGCACCAGGTGTCTTTGTACCGCGATAGCGAAGGTCTGGTGATAAGCCTCCGGGAATTCGGTTTCTTCGACAGCGGCTCGGCGACGATTAAGCCGCAAGCTCTGCCGGCGTTGGATCGCATTGCTTCTATTCTGGCCATTCGGACTTGCCGGCTGAGCATCGAAGGCCACACGGATAACGTCCCAATTCATACGGCGCTGATGAATTCGAATTGGGAACTCTCGACCGCTCGGGCCACGGAACTGATTCGGATGCTCATCGTCGGCCATGGCTTTGATCCGGCCAGGCTTTCGGCGGCTGGTTATGCCGAGTATCACCCGGTTGCCAGCAATCTCACGGCACAAGGGCGGGCGCAGAACCGTCGCGTGGACATCGTGATCCTGAGCGATCACGGCGCCACTGAAACTGTTGCAGCAGACAATAAACAAAATGGAAAGCCTTCTCCGGCGCTGCCGTAAAAAGACCTTTCACTGCGCTGGGAAAACGGGCGTTTTAGCTAAAGTCCTGCCCTTTCAGGCCGATGATTCTAGAGGGCCAAGACGATCGGATTGTAGTCATTCAACCAACTGCTCGGGCAGGAGTCAACCGTGATCAAGCCCTTAGGGGTGTTCCTGCATGGGTGCTCGAGTCTGGCGGGCGCCACGATTAGCGGAGATGGGCAGGTTCGTCTGGTTCTCGACCCGGCGGGATTGCAAGCAAATTTGCAATCTGCGGTTCCGATGATACAAAAGGCATCCGCGTGACTACCGCGCCTTCGCTGCGCTCCATTCCCAGCACCGATGGTCCACCGGAGCCGGATCTGGTGCGCATCCGCGACATGATCTACCAGACCGCGGGAATTTTTCACCCCGATAATAAGCTGCGTTTGCTGCAGGATCGATGCGGCCGCCGCATGAAAGAACTCAAAGTACAAAATCTGCGCGAATACTCAAAGTGTCTTACCACCGGTCCCAACCGGCAAGCCGAATTGGTGGCGCTACTGAACGAGATCACGATTGGAGAAACCTCCTTCTTTCGCAATCAGCCGCAACTAGACGCTTTGCGGCGAATTGTCATTCCCAAGATTCTTGCTGTTAAATCCAATCTGCCGCAGCGTCGGCTTCGCATCTGGAGCGCGGGGTGCTCCACCGGAGAAGAACCTTACACACTTCGGATCTTGGCGCTCGAAGAGGCGAATGGCTCGCTCAAAGATTGGTCCACCGAAATTCTCGCTACCGACCTTAACGAACGCTCTCTGGCTCACGCGCAAGCCGGGATTTATGGCAGCTACAGCACGCGTAATCTGACGCCCGCTTATCGTGAAAAGTACTTTCTGCCGCAGGACGACAAGCTGCAAGTGAATGCGATGGTCCGCTCCAGCATAAGCTTCAGCCGGCTTAATTTGTCGGATGATTCGCGTATGACATTCATGAAGAGCATGGACGCCATTTTTTGCTGCAACGTTCTCATCTACTTCGATCTGGCCTCGAAGCGTCGAGTGATCCAGCACTTCTTCAATAACCTGTTGCCGCATGGATATTTGTTTCTGGGCCATTCCGAATCGCTTTTCGGCGTGAATGACGACTTTCAGCTGGTCCATTTGCCTGGAGCTACCGCTTATGTGAAACGGGAACGCGTGCCCCCGGGAGGTAAACCGCTATGAGCGCCGCGACCTCAGCCAAAAAAGTACTACTGCAGCGGCTCGACGGACTGCATCAGGTCCCGACCATCCCGGCGGTGCTCGTGCCTTTGCTTCGCTACTTGCAACAGCCGACGGAGCAACTCGATGTACAAAAAGTTACCGACCTGATTTCCCAGGATAAATCGCTGGCGGCGCAGTGTCTGCAGATGGCAAACTCGCCACTTTTTGGCCGCTCACAGAATGTACAGTCGCTGCGGGCCGCAGTGGTGAGCCTGGGCTTCCATCATGTCAGTGATATTGCCATGTCGTGCGGAGTGTTGAGCCTGCTCCCGACCGGGGTGAACAGTCTGGATCCAGTCGTCTTCTGGGAGCATTCTCTGGGATGCGCTTTGGTGTCACGGCACATTGCGCGCAAGATTAATTTTTCCGATCCGGAAAAAGCGTACCTAGCGGGCTTGCTGCACGATTTGGGAATCATCGTCAATCTGTGGATCTTGCCGAAAGAATTCGGCAGTGCATGGGAACTGGGGAAAGCGGAGGGCATTCCTCTGCATGAGGCGGAGCAAAAGGCAATGGGATTCACCCACTGTGAGAGCGGACGTTTGCTGGCGGAACGCTGGCAACTTGCTCCCGAACTGATTGAAGCGGTGAGCTGTCACCACTCGCCGGAAAGATCGACGGACCACGCCGGGCTCGTAGCCTTAGTACAACTAGCCGATTTGATTTGCCGGATGAGCGGGTTGAACTACGGCTATGTGGAGGAGAGACAGGTAAACCTGGCGGAAGAGTCGGGCTTTGGCTTGCTCGGCCAACATTCCACAAAGTTGAAAGATTTTGACTGGGCGCGCCTGACCTTTGAACTGGATTCCTACATGGACGAAGTGCACAATCTGGTGCGCGCGATTTACCGAACGTGAGCCGGCAAGCCGCCAACTCGCCGATACGGGTACTGATCGTGGACGACAGCGCTTTTATGCGCACCGCGATTTCCCGGATGATCGCTTCCGATCCCAATATTTCGATCGTGGGCACCGCCGCTAGCGGGATGGAGGCACTGGAGAAAATCCCGACGCTCAATCCGGATGTGATTACGCTCGATGTGCAGATGCCGGGTTTGGATGGACTGGAAACCCTCAGCCGCATCATGGCTGAGTTTCCCCGGCCCGTCATCATGGTAAGTTCACTCACCTTGAAAGATGCGGAAACCACGTTCAGTGCGCTGGCAGCGGGGGCCTTCGACTATGTTCCCAAGGAACTGTCCTCTGCTTCGCTGAACATTCTTCATCTGCAGAATGATTTAATCGCCAAGATCAAGGCGGCAGCCGCGTCAGGACTGCGGCGCGCTGCGGTTATTGCCCCACGGAAGCTGGCCCGCGCAGCATCTAACCCAATGCGCGATGCTTCACTCTCCGCGCCTGCCATTGTTGCCATTGGCGTCTCGACTGGAGGCCCGAAAGCCTTACAGGAAATTCTGCCGCTGCTTCCGGCGGATCTCCCGCTTCCGATTCTGATCGTGCAGCACATGCCAGCCGGATTTACCGAACCTTTTGCCAGGAGGCTGGACAGTTTGTGCGCGGTAGCGGTGTGTGAGGCGAAGCATGGCCGAGTCATCCAACCTGGAGTGGTCTATATTGCTCCGGCGGGAACGCATCTGACGGTGGACCGCGGCAGTTCCCGAACTGTACTCTGTCTCTCCGACAAACCGGAGAATCAGCTCCACATTCCGTCCGTCGATGTGCTGATGCATTCGGTAGCCTCCGCGTTTCGCTCGCTGGCGATGGGAATCATCATGACGGGTATGGGATTGGATGGAGCGCAAGGGATGAAGGCAATTCATGGGGAAGGCGGTTTTACGGTGGGCCAGGATGAGCCGAGTTGTACAGTTTACGGAATGCCTCGCGCCTGCGCGGAATTGGGAATTCTGGATCGTGTGGTGCCGCTCGCAGAGATTCCTCACGAGATTTTGCACGCTATGCATTACCGTCGAGCGAGCGTGAGTTAAGCGGACGCCGCGAAATCGATGGGATCGCAATCGAGCGCTTCGCGAATTCTCTTTAGCAGCGACGAGTTGGAAAAAGGTTTGGCTAGATACTCCTTGCGAAAAGGGGATAGTTCATGTGGCGACAACTGATCGATATAACCGCTCATCAGCATGACCCGGATATGAGGGCACAATGCGAACAATGACTGCGCAAGTGCGTGCCCGCTGATTCCTGGCATGACAACGTCAGAAAGAAGCAAGTCTACCGGTACGGAACATAGGTGATAAACGTCTAATGCGCGAGCAGCGTTTTCTGCCGTGATCACGCGGTAACCGGCGGATTGTAGAGCTTCCTGAATTGCCCTTCTTGCCAAGGCGTCATCCTCGACCAGGAGAACGGTCTCACTGCCGACCCACTGGCAAGCCTCAGTGGTTCCAATGCTGATAGTCGCGTCGAAAGAAACTGAGGAAGCGCCTTCCGGAAGGTTCTCGCGCCTGGTGCCAGAAACCTCGAACCGGGCCCGAGAATTAAACCGGCCGTCTTCGTCTTGGTCTTCATTTCTATCTTTATATTTATCTTTATCTATGTCTCGATCATCTATGTCTCGATCTTTATCCACGATTTATGAGCAGCAGGTTGAATGCCATCTTGTTTTGGGCCGGAATGTACTTCACGTAAAGAATCGGAATTACTTAGAGCGCATAACCAGAGGTCCTCAGGAAGTTTCTCCCAAATCGGTCGACCATTTTGGGAGTGCAGTGCCTAACAAAATGCGATTGTGGAATTTATCACTGCGTATTTTCGTGGAGGAGAGCCGGTTTGCTCGAGCTGGTAAGAATGGTGTCGTAAGGATCAAGCAAGAGCTTGTGCGTGCCGGCGGGGGCGGACAAGTGAAAGGGAGTTTCCGGGCCGTCGGCAAAAACGCGACCCAGCAGCACCGGCTTTTTGCCCGAAATTGATGCGTAGATGGGGACTGATGTGACGAGAGTATCTGGCGCATCTTTCTGCTGAATCATCCCACTAGCGATCAGGATGGTTCCCTTGGTCGTGAGTTTCACGGCGTGCAACTGTAGTTTCGGCAAGGAAGTGCCATTGATCCATCCATCCATGAACCAGTCCAGCGAAGATTTGCCTTCGTAGCGCAAGGACGTTGGCAGGCCTTCGGCGAAAACACCCAGCAGTTGGCTAGTGGTGATGGCTTTGCCCTGGTAACGTTCGCGAATTTGTCGTAGCGCCCGGATAAATGGATCTTCTCCGCTCTCGTGCCGTGGCGACTTTCGTTCCGTCTCCGCCGCAGCATCCTGCATCATGGAGTCCAGCATGTAGAAAAGCCAAGTGCCTCGTCCGTAGCTGATCGCCTCGTACCCCTCTGGGAAATTCGACGATAACAGGCGACTCCCCAAGGTGACTGGCCCTGCATCTTTACGCAGGTTGCCCTCCTTATTCTTGGCGAGCAAATCCTGTCGATATTTTTCCATGACCTGGCGGAAACCAGCGGGGTTTCTCTGGCGCAGAATCATTAATGCAGAGTAGTTCGCCAGTCCTTCGGAAAACCACTGATCGCGGTAGGTGCGCCAGGTGACCAGATCTCCCCACCACTGGTGAGCGGTTTCGTGAGCCGGAATTTGTTCGTCGATGAATTCCTGCGACGGATTCATGTGGATTTCCCGGCGCTCTTCCGGAGTGAGGAATGCGTAGGAGGACAGAAAAATCAATCCTGGCCATCCCTGGCTCTCGCGCCCGGGAAGTTGAGTAAGAGCCAGATTGCTATAGGGGAACGGACCGAAACGATCCGCGTAGTAACGAATAGCCTGAGCGGCGGACTCGGCCACTGCGGACGCGTTCCGCGCGGGGGACAATGGAATGGGAGCGGAGGGTAAGGGTAGAGGCACAGTTCGAGTGGTCGGATCCGGTTGAGTTTCGATTTGCGACGAAGCGCTCGGGAAGCCACGTTCCACTCCGCCAGTAGCATAGGCATCTACGTGAACATTACCGGCCTGGGCAGCGGCGCGAACATATTTGCCCAGATCAAATCCGGCTATTGGAATCGGGCGCTCCGAGACCCAGCGGCCCACTTGATCGCCCTGGGCAATCTGCCGGGAGAATTCAGTAGGCGCTGCAGTCTTGGGTACCTCAGAAGGCTTGCCGGTCGCGACCAGCGTCCAACCCTGAGGATAGTGAAAGGTGAGATCGTAATCGGACATGGCCAGTCCGCGGTTGGGATACCAATTGCCGCGCTCGCCCACATATAACAGACCGTTTCCGGCCTCTGCCAAAACTTCTCCGCCGTAGGCAAAACGCAGGCTGATCTTTTGTCCTTTTCGCGCCGGTTCCGACAGAATCACGGCGACCAGATCATTTCCGCTGCGAGCGAGCTGTGTGCCCTCGACCGCGGGATTCTGAAGGTATTCGACAGCGCGGCCATTTTCTTCGACGGATTGAATCTTCAGAAAACGCGATAATTCGAAAACCAGGAACTGCGAGGCATCGCGCAACACCTCGAGATTAAGATTCACTTCCGCATCGAGTTCTTTCGGCGGCTTTACCTCAGCGTTGATGATGTAGCTCCGCAGCGAGATTGGATCCTCTCGCGACTCGGTTTCTGTGGGAAGTGTTTGCGCCACAGCAGGGCGCCCGTTTGCGGGGATGCCTGCGGAAAATGAGGTCCAGACATCGTAATAGACGGTTCCGTCTTTAGTCTTTGCTTGTCCTGCTTCCACTTGTTCGGCAGCGGTTGAGTCATAGATTACGTCGAAGACGCCAAGCGTGTCGCTCTGGAGCCGGGCGTGCAACAGGCGATCGCCGGAGCCGGCAGGGGGTGAATCTTTGGGGATCTGCCGACCCGCGGTAGGGAGCATTTCGCTGAAAGTCGCGAGCAATCTCATCGCGTCGACTGGCGCCAGGGTGCGCGCCATTTCATCCCATTGGGCAACAAAGGCCGCCGCATCCTCTGGTGCTCTGAGGCCAGGCTGCAACTCAATCGCGGTGTTGTCGTTAAAGCGGAAGTAGGCGGTGCTGAATCGCTCTTCAAGGATTGCCATCCCGGTGAACAGGGTCATCGAGCTGCGCTCTACTTCGTTGGGTGGAACCAACAGGACTTCTCCATCGCCCTCGAAAAAAGCTCCAGTGATCTTGCCCATGACATCTTTAGTAAAGGCGATGGTGCCGTCCTCGAGAGAGATGTGGATTGCGGGCCGATCGATTGAACCGTCGCGCACCCGGAAGACGCGCGAGGTGTCGAGACCGATGCTGCTCAATTGCAGATAAAGTGACTCGGCGGGACCGGGTTTGTGCGGAGGAGCCTGAGTTGGGGGCGCCTGGTTGGAGTACGCATGGGCAGAAGGCAAGAACGTAAGAGATGCGGCGAGCACGATGGCAAATCTGTACAGTTTCGCCGGTACTTTGGTCACGTAGGTGTGTGTCCCCACAGTTGTTAGAATGCGCTTCAATGCCCCGCCGTGTCACTATTTTCGAAATTCTAACGATCTGGGCGGTATTTGCCGGGGCCGCATCGGCGGACACGATCCATTTGAAGAATGGCCGCACCATTCTCGCCGATCACGTGCGCGAAAGCGGAAACCGCTACGAATACGACATTGGCGATGATAGTTATGCGATACCGAAGAGTTCGGTAGAACGGGTTGAGGCGGGTGGAATGCCTGCCACCGTGGCCTCCGCGAGTGCAGGCAAGGGTGCCGCAGATCTTCCCGTTTTCGTGCCGGTTGACAGCCTGGCGAACGAGGTTGGCCTTCTCAAAACAATTGTGAAGGACGGCAAGGTGGATTCCGACGCCCTGGCGAAACTTGAGGGCAAAGGAAATTCGGAGTTGAGTGCCACGGCTGATTTTATTGCCGGCAAGTTCGAATTCGACCATGGTAACGTCGCGGAAGCGCGCCGATATTTCGATGGCGCCCTGCGTTTTCAACCGGAAAATTCCACTGTGCTGGTTTACTACTCGGCGCTGCTGGTGCGCACTGGGAACCCTTCGCAGGCGCTCTCCTACGCTCAGCGGGCGGTGAGCGCTTCTCCTAATTCACCCGATGCCTATACGGTGCTGGGTTATGCGCAGCAAGCTTGCGACCGTACGCAGGATGCGGTCGCGTCGTGGAAGCATTCTCTTGAGCTGCGCCCTGATCCAGCGGTTCAGCAATATCTGGCGAAAGCGCAGCGGGAACAGAATGTCGAGACCGATTTCACGCAGCGCGAGAGCAGCCATTTCGTTCTGCACTATGAAGGCAAGCAGAGCTCAGAAGCATTTCGGCAACAGATTCTTAGCGCGCTCGAATCCGATTACGATGATCTGGCTCGCGATCTGGGTACGCCACCGCGAGACAACATTCTCGTAACGCTCTATACCGAACAGGCTTTCTTTGACGTGACCCGCGCCCCATCCTGGTCGGGAGCCTTGAACGATGGCAAACTTCGCATTCCGATCAACGGGCTTAGTTCGATGACGCCTGAATTGGCGCACGTGCTCCGGCATGAACTGACCCATACGTTCATCAATCAGCTTTCTGCTGGCCGGTGTCCGACCTGGCTGCACGAAGGGATTGCGCAGTTTTTTGAACCGAAATCCTTGAGCAGTGATGGGCGGCAGTTGGCTCAGTTGTTCAAGGCGCAAAGCTATATACCGCTCAATGCGCTGGAAGGAAGCTTCCTTCGCTTCTCGGGGCCGCAGGCTTACCTGGCTTACGCGGAGTCGTTGGCGGCAGTTTCCTATATCAATGATTCTTCGGGGATGGGCGACATCCAGCGCATACTTCAGCTTCTCAGCCAAGGCAGTTCCACCGAGGCTGCTTTACGTGCGACCATCCATTCGGACTACGGCCAGCTCGAATCCGAAGTCGGCAAGTACCTTAGTGATAAGTACGGCGACTAGCGGGCCGACTCGGGTGTAGCCGCAAGATTGCAGTTTTTTGCCCGGTAAATTTGCCCGCCACCAGCGCTTGTGCTAGTTTCGATTTCAAGACTCCGCTTTGCATGTGTGCTTTATTCCACTCTCGTGAACCCGAGCCTGTGCCGACCACGCAGCCTGCGACGAATGATTTTCCAGCGATTCAGGGTGGGCAGATTGCTGCGACCACTTACGGAAAACGGGTGGCCGGCGACTTCTACGACTCTTTACGAGTTGGCCCGGAGCGGGTTTTATTTGGGCTGCTGGATGTGGCAGGGCGACGCGAGACCAACCAGGTCATTCTGACAGCGGCGCAAAAAATCTTCCGCTCGATGGGCATGGAATTATTTTCGCGGCGTGACTTTAACGAAGCCGAAGCCATGACCGAACTCTGTCTTGGGCTAAACCGCGGAATCATGGAAGCCGCGAACGGCATCTGTTCGTGCCCCGGCTTCATTGGTTGCTACCACGAGAAGTTTGGCACCCTTTGCTATACCAACGCCGGGCACACGCCAGGACTGCTGCGTGACGGTACTGGAATAGCTGATCTTCTTTCCACAGGCCTGCCGCTGGGTTTGTTCTCCCATGCGACTTGCGATGCTCCCACGGTTGGCATGGAGAAAGGTGCGGTTCTCATGCTGGTTTCGCGGGGGGTGGTCGAGGGCAAGTGCAAAGATGACCAGACTGAGGATCAGGAATTCGGCTTGGAACGCGTCTCAGAACGTCTTCGAACCGCCGACTCTTCCAATGCGCAAGCGCTCTGTGCTTCTATTTTGAATGCGGTAGGCGAGTTTACCTGCGAGCCGCTGGTTCCGGACGATATGACCGCTCTGGTACTCGTGCGAAACACGTAATCGCGCGGGGGTGGGTCGCTGAAAATCTATGCGGGGCTAGCTTTGGGCGTGGCCAGTAGTAGTAAAATACCCAGAATGGCCGTAGCCCACTTTCGCCCGCAAGCTCCAGGCAGCGTGGCGGCCCAACGAAAATCCTATGAAAAAAACGGTTCTGATACTTCTTTGCCTGTCGTTTGTGCCGGCCTTGGCGGCTGCTCAGGTGGTTGAAGAGATTGTAGCGCGCGTAAACGGCCAGATCATTACCCGGTCTGAATACAACCGCAGCAAAGATCAGTTGCGGGATGATGTCAAGCAGCAGGATCCAAATAACGCCGACAAGCTTTTCAGCGAGCGCGAAAAGGATGTGCTGCGCGACTTGATCGACCAGCAACTGCTGCTGGATAAGGGCAAAGACCTGGGAATTACCGGGGACACCGACCTGATCAAGCGCCTCGACCAGATGCGCAAGGACATGAAGCTGGAGACCATGGAAGACCTGGAGAAAGCGGCAACCTCCCAGGGGATTTCCTATGAAGATTTCAAACAAAATATGCGTAATCAGATCATTACGCAGAAGGTGATCGGCGAAGAGGTCGGCTCCCACCTCAACATCACTACTGAAGAACAACAGAAATTTTACAATGAGCACAAGAGTGAGTTGGAGCAACCGGAGTCGATCCGGTTAAGCGAGATTCTGATCGCCCCACAGAAGCCGGCGGCTCATGCCGCAGGCGGTGAGCAGGAGACAGATGCGGCCAAACAGGCTGACGATGCTGCAGCTTTGGCGGCCGCAGAGGCTAAAGCTAACGAATTGCTTAAGCAGATTAAAGCTGGAGCCAGCTTCGACGAGATCGCCAAGAAGAATTCCGCAGGCCCATCGGCAGCGCAGGGGGGAGACTTGGGCGTGTTCAAGCGCGGAACTCTGGCCAAAGAACTTGAAGACAAAACCTTCGCCATGAAGGCGGGGCAAATCACCGATGTCATCCGGACGAAGCAAGGGTATGTAATCCTGAAAGTTACGGATCACCAGATGGCGGGCATTCCTCCCATGAAGGACGTAACGGCGAAGATTCAGGACGCTCTGTACTACGAGAAGCTGCAACCCGCGCTGCGCGCTTACTTGACGAAGTTGCGCGAAGATGCCTACATCAAAGTTGCGGACGGGTATGTCGATACCGGCCACAGTGCCAACGAAACCCAGCCGGTGGAAACTGCCTCCGCGAAAGAGTCGGATGCCAAGAATCTGAAGAAGAAGAAAAAGAAGATCCTGGGAAAATTGTAGAGGAAGATTCGCGCTTATTCATTCGCGATCCGCACCCTCTTGCTTTCTGATTTACACTCTTGGAGAGAATGAAAGATTTCTATATCAGCGAGTGTATCCGGCACGAAAACAAGGTGGTCACTTCTAACTTTGTCGTCGTTTCGAAACAAATCAAGCCTAAGAAAACAGGTGAGCCTTACCTCGCTTTAACTCTGGGTGACCGGAGCGGACAGCTCGATGCCAAGATGTGGGACAACGTAGAAGAAGTGCTCACGGTTTTCGAGCAGGACGACTTCCTCAAGATTAAAGGTTTAGTCAACAAGTACAAGAATCGGTTCCAGCTCACGATCCACAAGCTGCGCAAGTTGGGTGATTCGGAGATTGAATTCGCCGATTATCTGCCCAAGACCACGAAAGATATCGACGAACTCTGGCGAACTCTTGGTGAGTTTGTAAGCTCGTTCCAAAATCATTATCTGCAGGATCTGATCAGAGCTTTCATGGCTGATCCAGAAATCGCAGCGGCCTACCGCAACGCACCCGCGGCCAAGACTCTGCATCACGCCTATATTGGCGGGCTGCTCGACCATGTAGTCTCGCTTTTTCGCTCTTGCGACCTGATCTGCCAGAACTATCCTCAGGTCAACCGCGATGTATTGCTGACGGGAGTTTTTCTGCATGATATCGGGAAGATTCACGAACTGGCTTACAACCGGTCATTCTCATATACCACTCGCGGCCAGTTGCTCGGGCACATGGTGATTGAGCTGGAAATGTTGCAGGCGAAATTGGCCTTGGTTCCGGGGTTTCCGAACGAGCTGAAGACCTTGCTGGAGCATCTGATCATCAGCCACCACGGCGAATACGAATTCGGTTCGCCCAAGTTGCCGATGTTTCCGGAGGCGCTGCTGCTGCACTATATGGACGACCTGGATTCCAAGATGGAGGCGATGCGGGCGCACTTCGAGCGGGAGACTGATCTCGAAAGCCCATGGACCAGTTACAACGCTTCACTTGGCCGTCCGCTGCTGAATACTGCAAAATTTCTTGCGGCGCGAACCAGCGTGGCTGAAAATTCTTCTTCGCCGCCCGGGCCAGAGGTGGAGGCTGAAAGCATCGTTGAACCGCGAGAAGCTGAGCCACAAGAAAAAACTCCTGTCCTTCCGGGCTTTGAGTCTTAGCTGGAGAAGCTGCCAACCGCACTCATGCTTGACTTCAGCCGCTTCGAAATTCTTACCTTCGATTGCTATGGCACTCTCATTAACTGGGAGGATGGAATTCTCGGTTGCCTGCGCCGGATCCTGGCGGCGCATGATCAGCAAATAGACGATGCCGCAATCCTGCAACTTTACGGAGATTTTGAAGCGAGGGCCGAGCAGGGAGAATATCGGAGCTATCGGGAAGTTCTCAACTCTGTAGTGCGGCAGTTCGGAAAACAATTTGCATTCGCGCCCAGCCAAGAGGAAGTGCGGTTGCTTGCGGATTCGCTGCAAGAATGGAAACCCTGGCCCGATACTGTGGAGGCGCTTCAGTTACTTGAGCGCCGATTTCGGCTGGCGATAATTTCCAATGTAGACGACGATTTATTCGCTGCCACGCTGCCTCAGCTCAAGGTGAAATTCAGCCAGATCGTCACGGCCCAGCAGGCGCGAGCGTACAAGCCGTCCTTGAAGATTTTTGAACTTGCACTGAGCCGCATTGGCGTTCCCGCGCACCGTGTCCTGCATGTGGGTCAGAGTCTTTATCACGATGTGATTCCAGCGCAGTCGCTCGGGCTGGCTACGGTTTGGGTAAACCGGCCATCCGCGAGAAAGGGCGTAGGCGCTGTCAAGGCGGCGGACGCGCAGCCAGACTTGCAGGTGACCAGCCTTGCGGAACTTGCTGCCGCTTGCGGGCAGTCTTAATTAGAAGATTAGAAGCTGCTGCGGAATTTTCGCGCAATTTGATCTCGCAGATCGTCCAGATATATCCCTTCGCGATCACAAACAGGCGACGCATCAGGTAAAATCGAGCACTTATATGCTGCGCTACTTCACAGCGGGGGAATCTCACGGCGAAGCGTTGGTCGCTTTCCTTTCAGGCTTGCCCGCCGGGCTCAAGGTGGAGCAAAGCTTTTTGGATCGTGAACTGTGGCGCCGGCAGCAAGGCTACGGTCGCGGCGGACGCATGAAGATTGAGCGGGATAGCGCGCATATCCTGTCCGGTATCCGCCAGGGAAAAACCATTGGGTCGCCGATTTCGGTTCAACTTGAAAATCGAGACTGGAAAAATTGGCAAGAGGCTTTGCCTGTGGGCGAAGGCGATCCGGGCTTGCATAAGCGGGTAGCGTCGCCCCGTCCTGGTCATGCCGATTTGGCTGGGGCATTGAAATACAATTTTCCGGAAGCGCGATACGTTCTGGAGCGGGCATCTGCGCGGGAATCAGCGGCGAGAGTCGCCATCGGTGCGATCGCCAAAGCTTTTTTACGCGAGCTGGGCATTGAAGTGTTGAGTCATGTGGTTGCGGTAGGCAATGTGAAGATTCACAAAGACGTTCCCTGGGATGCGATTCACGCTCTTTACAATCGGGAAGAAATCCTGCTGAATTGTGCTGATGGGGAAACCGAGCAACGTATGAAAGACGAAGTCGACAAAGTTCTGAAGACCGGCGACTCGGTAGGGGGAGTGTTCGAGGTTGTTGCTCACGGCGTTCCACCCGGACTTGGCACTTACGCGCAGTGGGACGAACGGCTGGATGCTTTGCTGGCGGGCGCAGTCATGTCATTGCAGGCCGTGAAGGCGGTCGAGATCGGCGCCGGTATAGCTGCGGCGGCGTCACCGGGTTCTGCGGTGCATGATGAAATCGGCTACGGGACGCGTGGCGATTTTACGGCATTCACTCGCACCCGCAACAACGCTGGCGGAATTGAGGGCGGCGTTTCCAATGGAGAAGAGATTCGGGTGCGCGGCTACCTGAAGCCCATTTCGACTTTACGGCGTCCGCTGCAATCGGTGGATTTCTCCACGCGCGAACCGGTGCGTGCGGCATATGAGCGTTCTGACGTTTGTGTGGTGCCGGCTGCGGGAGTGGCCGCGGAGGCGATGGTCGCGCTCACTCTGGCTCGCTGTGCCCTCGACAAATTCGGAGGAGACTCCATGGGCGAGACTTTGCGCAACTTCGCGGGTTATCGCCAGCAACTGGAAAGCTACTGATGATTTATCCCATCGTAAAGTTTGGAAATCCCGTCCTCGAAAAACCAGCCGAGAAGGTCACAGTCTTTGACGAAGAACTTAAGAAGCTGGTCGAGGATATGTTTGAGTCGATGTATGCGGCGCGCGGCGTAGGTTTGGCTGCGCCGCAAATCGGCATCCCGCGCCGCATTGCCGTGGTTGACGTTACGTTCAAGGAAGATCCGGATGCCAAACTTGTGCTCATTAATCCGGAAATCATTCACAAACAGGGGCGCCATTCCCAGAGTGAAGGCTGCTTGAGTATTCCCGACTTCCGCGAAAATGTGAGTCGCGCTCAGGTGGTCACGATCCGAGCGCAGGATTTGACCGGGCAAGTTTTTGAGAAAACCGGCGACGACCTGCTGGCGCGCGCATTTCAGCATGAGACCGATCATCTGAATGGCAAGCTTTACATCAGCCACATCAGCGCGCTCAAGCGGGATTTAATCAAGCGCAAGATCC
The DNA here is from genome assembly GCA_963726155.1 of uncultured Acidobacteriaceae bacterium. Taxonomy (GTDB): domain Bacteria; phylum Acidobacteriota; class Terriglobia; order Terriglobales; family Acidobacteriaceae; genus Sulfotelmatobacter. The sequence goes on along the minus strand of CAVSBF010000004.1, from coordinate 778,546 downwards.
GCAAGATGGTCAAAGCGGGAGAATGGTAGAAGAAATTGTAATCGGGTAATTTGGAATTGGGATTCGCTGCCGCCGATTGGTGGAGCAGCTCGATTGCTCAGTTACTCGATTGCACAATCACCTAATGTCCCGTCCTCTCAATCTCGTGTTTTGCGGTACCCCTCTCTTCGCAGTGGACACGTTAGAGCGGCTGGTCGCGAGTGGATTTGTGATTCGCCTGGTGGTGACGCAACCGGATCGAGCAAAAGGTCGCGGCCTTGAATTCGTCTCGTCTCCGGTGAAGCAGTCTGCGGCAAAACTCGGATTGCCCATTACTCAACCCGAAACCATCAAGAATAATGCGGACTTTCGGTCGCAGCTCTCCGATCTTAAGCCGGATGCAATCGTAGTTGTTGGCTACGGCCGCATCGTTCCGCAATGGATGCTGGATCTTCCCCCTCTCGGAAATATCAACCTGCATGCTTCACTGTTGCCAAAGTATCGCGGCGCGGCGCCGATTCAATGGGCGATTGCGCGGGGCGAGGGAGTCACGGGCGTTACGACGATGAAGATCGATGCCGGGCTCGATACCGGGGATATTTTGCTGCAGGAAGAGATTCCGATCGGTTCGGACGATACGGCAGAAACCATTACAGTGACGCTTGCGTCCTTAGGAGCGAATCTGATGGTTCGCACGTTGCACGACTTGGAAATGGGAACGATTCGACCGCGCCAGCAAGACGACTCGCAAGCGAGCCTCGCTCCCATTCTCAAGAAAGAAGATGGCCGGATCGATTTTACGCGTACAGCGGGCGAGATTCTGAATCGATTGAGAGGCTTTCAACCCTGGCCCGGTGCGTACACACAGTTTCGCGGTAAGAATCTGCAGATATGGCGGGCGGCTGAAATCAAACGGGAACTGAGTGCGTCTGACCTCCAAGTGGAAGGCGATCGTCTTTTCGTCGGATGCGGCGGCGAGTCCGCGCTCGAACTGATCGAGCTGCAGTTGGAAGGCAAGAAGCGGACTTCGGCCGCGGATTTTGTCCGCGGCTACCGGCCTCAGGCTGGTGAGAAGCTCGGCTTGTGAGCCAAGATAAATCCCTGCTGGCAGCGTTGCTTCCGTCATACTGGAATTAGTGAAACAAAGAAAGCGAGAACCGCAAGCCGCAGTTTCTCCCGCCCGTGCTGCGGCTTTCGACATCCTGCTGCGGGTCGAGCGTGAATCTTCGTACGCGACGGAATTGCTTCATTCCAAAACATTCGCTTCGCTCAGCAAAGCTGACCACTCCCTGGCGACGGAGCTCGTGATGGGAGTTCTCCGCTGGCGATCGTTGCTGGATTTAGAAATCTCCAGAAGTTCTTCGCAAGCGCTTTCCAAACTCGATCTTGAGATTCTGACCGCATTGCGGCTGGCTGTTTATCAGCTTCGGGGGCATAGCCGTGTTCCGGCCCGAGCTGCGATTTACGAGAGCGTGGAACTGGTCAAGCGCGCACGCAAGCGTTCGGCGGCGCCTTTTGTCAATGCCGTTTTGCGGAAACTCGATCGAGATCCGTCGAAGACTTCTGAGTTCGATCCTCTTCAGATCGATGTTTCATCGGTGGAAACGCTGGCCACCGGCAGCGCCCATCCGTTGTGGCTTGTGGAACGCTGGGCTCAAGCCTATGGCTTCGAAGCGGCGGCTCAGATTTGTCGTCAGGATCAATCAGTGCCGGTGACCACCATTCGTCTCCGTCATCGCGATGCCGAAGAGAGACTCCGAGGCGAGGGAATCGAACTGGTTCCTGGCGCTTTTCTTGTGTCGGCGCGGAAAGTTTTGCACGGAGATATAACGGCGTCTGCCGTTTTTCGATCTGGCTGGTGTGTGATTCAGGATGAAGCATCGCAGCTGGTCGCAGCTTTGGTTGGACACGGAGCCAGTGTGCTCGATTGTTGCGCGGCACCCGGTGGGAAGACTCTCGCGATCGCCGATCGCAATGTTGAGGCATACATCACTGCTGTTGATTTTCACACTCATCGGGCGCGCCTGTTGCGACGGCTGCTGCGAGCAGATGATTCTTCCAGCAAAGCTGGCGAAACCAAGATCGGCATAGTGGCTGCCGATGCCAGGAACCTACCTTTTGCGGCAAACTTTGAGCGAGTTCTCGCGGATGTACCGTGCTCGGGTACAGGGACGCTTTCGCGCAACCCTGAGATCAAGTGGCGGCTCATGCCCAAAGATCTCGCTGACTTGCAGGTACGCCAACGCGCGATTCTTAAATCCGCCATGGCTCAAGTCTCTCGCGGAGGACGCCTGGTGTATTCCACTTGTTCGTTAGAGCGGGAAGAGAACGAAGATGTCATCGAGCGTGCTCTGGCGGAAGATTCTTCATTCCGAGTAGTCGACTGCAGCAATGAGCTCGCGAACCTCAAACAGGAAGGCGAACTGATTTGGGATGGGATCTCTCCACTTACCCGGGGCTATTATTTGCGAACGCTGCCGGGCGTGCATCCGTGCGATGGATTCTTCGCGGCGATCCTGGAAAAGAGCTAACGCACTTCGAAATTCACCGTCGCTCCTGCGACCACTTTCTGTCCCGAGGGAGGATTCTGCGTGACAATCAGGCTTGCTGGAGAAGGTTGCGGAGGAGCGATCGGCGGGGCCGGGGCCGGGCTCACGGCAGCGGGATTTGGGGCCGTGGAATTTGGAGGAGTATTCGGAACTGGCGGAGTTGTGGGGACGGGCGCCACGCTCACACTTCCGAGTTTGAATCCGGTGTCCTGCAAAACGCGGCTCGCGCTTCCCAGTGGCTGGCCGACGAAACTCGGCATTACATAGGCTGGTGGATCGGATGCGACGGTGATGAGCAAGCTGGTTTTCGGCGCCGCCACCTGGCTCGCATTGGCGGGCGGACTTTGCGCAAGCACTTGATCGGCAGGAGTGCCGGGCAACTGCATGTCCGCAGTGGAAGCCAGGTCCAGTCCGCGGCGCCGGATATTCCATTCCGCAGCGCGCTCGCTTTGGTGGGTCACGTCTGGAATGGCGACACGCTGAGGTCCCAGACTTTGTGCAACGCGAACTTGCCAGCCGCGGCGTACTTTCGCGCCGGGCAGCGGCAATTGCGACATGATGAGGCCTTCGGGAATTTGCGGGCTGTAGTACTGGCGCTCCACCTCGATCTGCAAGCCGAGGTTGGTCACAATGCGGCCCGCGTTTGCAGGGGTGAGCCCGACGAGTGCGGGCACTTGCACCTCCTGCCCGTGGATTGCGAATCGCATCGCCGTTAGTGCCGATAGCAGTGCCACAGCCACCAGAGTCAGCGCTAGAATCGCGAAACGAAAAAAAGATTTCATAACTTGTACAAGAGGTAGCGAGGCGGTTCGGCAATCATGTTAATGCGTTTCAGTTAATGCGTTTCATCCGCGCCGGGCACCGTATCTGGTGTATCCAATTTCTGGGCGACAGGTCCCGGCGTTTCCGGCGGCGGCTGAAATTGACCAGCATCTTTTCCGGCCATGGCGCTAGTCATGAAATTCATCCAGATCGGTAGCGCGGCGTGAGCTCCGGTTTCTTTGGCGCCCAGCGTTTTCTTTTCGTCGAATCCCATCCACACTCCGCAGGTAATTGCTGGAGAGAATCCGACGAACCAGGCGTCAGTGAAATCATTGGTTGTGCCGGTTTTTCCGGCCACTGGAAAAGGCAACTTTGACGCAGCCACTCCGGTGCCGTGCAGCACGACTTCTCGCAACATCGAAGTCATGATTCGCGCGGTGCGGGCGCTGATTACATCTTTCACGTCGGGATAATCTTCCTCGAGCACGCGGCCTTCGTAATCGGTGACCTTGGTGATGTAACGAGGGGTGACGCGGACACCGTCGTTGGGAAACACGCTGTAAGCCGAGGTCTGCTCCATCAGGGTAATTTCCGCGGAACCGAGGGCGACCGGCAAGTAAGGAGGCAGCCGGGCTGTGATTCCGAAACGCTCGGCAGTTTCAATTACGCTTTTAATGCCGACTTTGCTCGCCAGTTTCAGCGCAGGAATATTTCGTGACTGCGCGAGAGCGCGACGCAAGGTGATGATGCCTTCAAACTTTTCGTCGTAGTTATGCGGCGAATAGGGTCCCGAACCGGTTTCGAAAGTGACCGGTTCATCGAGAATGGTATCGTCGGGACTTCCGCCCTTATCGATTACTGTGGTGTAGACATAAGGCTTGAACGAAGACCCTACCTGGCGCAAAGCCTGGGTGGCGCGATCGAATTTCGATTCGCTGAAATCGCGGCCGCCGACCATGGCTTTGATCCCGCCAGTTGTGTTGTCGATTGCCACGAGCGCGGCCTGCGCGCCGGAGTCCTGTTCCAGGCTCACTCGAGCCGCGCCGTTGGGGCTCAGCGACAATATTTTCACGTAACAGATATCTCCCGGCCGCAGCAGATTTTGCATTTTACCTTGAGTCCAGGCGACGTCCGCTTGCCCTAGCGCCGCGGAATAACGCCCGAATTTTAAGGTTGCGATTCCAATGCCGGAGGAAGTGACGAGCGCGTGAATATATCCATTCACTTCCGGTTCGTCGTCCCAGTCCGGATGCTGATACTTATCGATGGCGATGCCATCGGCGACAACATTTTCCAGATGTCCTTTCCATCCATGCCGACGCTCGTAGGCGGCCAGACCATCCAGCACGGCTTGATTCGCAGACTTCTGCAGATCGACATCAAGCGACGTATAGACCTTCAATCCGCCTTCGTGCACCTGGTCGGTGCCGTATTTATTTTCAAGATATCGCCGGATCTCCTCGACGAAATAAGGAGCGAGCGAGTTAGGATCGTTTTGCAGATGCAGAACCAGCGGTAGTGAGCGTGCGTCGGCTGCCTGGGCGGCGGTGATTTTTCCATCTTCGAGCATGGCATTGATGACGAGGTTGCGGCGCTTGATCGCACGATCCGGATGATTGATGGGGGAATAAATTCCCGGACCTTTGGGTAGACCCGCCAGCAGAGCGGCTTCCGCCAGCGTTAGCTTTCTGGCCGGCTTGCTGAAGTAGTACTCCGAGGCCGCCTCGAAGCCGTACACTCCGTGCCCGAGAAAAATCTGATTAGCGTAAAGCGTGAAGATCTGCGGCTTGGTGAAACGCCGTTCGATTTGGATGGCGAGCATTGTTTCTTGAACTTTGCGGTGAAACGAGCGGTCAGGAGAAAGAAAAAGATTTCGCGCCAGTTGCATGGTCAAAGTTGATGCGCCCTGCACTTTGCCGCCGGACTCGATGTCCCGATACGCCGCTCCTATAATTCGCCAGAAGTTGATTCCGGAGTGTCGATAAAAATCTTTGTCTTCGATAGAAACCAGGGCATCGCGCAAGACCGGTGCAAAATCATCGTATCCCGCAACCACTCGCCGCTGCAGCGCGAACGATCCAATCACGCGGCCGTGATCGTCATATAACTCTGTGATCGAGCTTGGACGGTAGGCTTCGAGAGCTTCGACCTGGGGCAGGTCGGTGGTGTAGACAAGGAGCAATCCAGCCGTCGCACCCACGAGAGCGGAAACCAGCACCAGCAGGCCAAACAGCACGCGGCCCACAAACTTCCGTCCGGCGATTTCTACTGGTGGAAGATCCTGGTAGAGCGACTTCATGACTAGGTGGGTTCAGAATAGCAGGGCGTCAATCACTCTGGTAGTCACTCCGGATCAGTGACGACTGGGTCTGAACACGATGATGGCCAATTTCCAGGTGAAACAGCAGCCACAAAAAGAATCGCGCACCTTGCGGTGCGCGATGAAAATCAGAACGTGAGTGCCTATCTAGCTGGTTCGACTCTTTAGAACCTCGATGGCTTTATGCAGTTGGTCGTCCGGAGTATTCTTCGGTTTGGCTTCCGGTTCTGGTGCGGAAGGTTCCGAATCGTCATCATCCGAGATTATATTGTCCGTGTCGTCAGCCACCAAAACGTTGGGCGTGACTGCGGTTTCCTGAATCGCCTTGCCGCCGGGAGAATAATATTTTGCTACGGAGAGAATGAGTGCGCCTCCGTCCGGCAGATCGATGGTCTTTTGCACTGATCCGTCGCCGAAGGTCTTGTCGCCGACAACGTCGCCGCGGGCATTCTCCAGAATCGCCGCCGCCACAACTTCAGCGGCTCCAGCCGTACCCTTGTTCACCAGAACGGCGAGCGGGAGCGAGGTTACGTCTTTCGCGGGATCCGCATTGAATGCTTCGCGAGGAAACTTTTGCCCCTGCAGATAAGTGATGGTGCCGTGGTTCAAGAAAAGATTGGCGGTGGCAATGCCTTCGCTTTCTTCTCCGTCAGACGTGTTGCGCAAATCGAGGACGAGTTTCTTCGCACCGGACTTTTCCAGCGACTTGATTTTCGCCGCGATCTCCTGTGACTTGCCCTTGGTGAGGGCGTCTACTTTGATGTAGCCGATGCCATCTTCCAGCATCTTGTCGGAGACTGGAGGAATGGTCACGATGTCCCGCGTGATTACCATTTTCTGCGGCTCGGCTTTGCGGGCGCGCACTACGGAAACGGTCACCGTCGATCCTGGCGTACCGGCGAGAGCGTCGCGAATCTCTGGCAGAGACATGTCGCGGGTGCTCTGTCCTTCAATCGACTCGAAGATGTCCGTGTCTTCGATGCCCGCCTTATCGGCGGGCGAACCGGGAAGCACAGAGACAACATCGGCGTATCCAAAGCGCTTCGAGACCGTCGCCCCAATTTCGCCCTTGGCCACGGACTTGTGGGCCTTCAGAGCCTTGTAGGCGGCGGGCGTCAAGTAGCTGGAATTGGCATCCAGCGATTCCACCAAGCCGTGCAACGCTCCATCAGTCACTTTGGGAATGTTGGGATCTTCCACGTACTCGCTCTGTACGCGCGACAGCACTTCGCTGTACACCTGCATCTGCCGGTAGGAGCCGTCGTTCGAGGAGGCGTGCACGCCGCCCAGCGAACCGACCACGACAAACAGCAATACAGCAAAGGACGAAACCAGAATCGCAGCTTTAGTTTTCATGGACATCAGATTGTTCGTTTCTAGAAAAGGAGTTTCTTCCTGAAGCACTTCCAGCCATTATATCTTGTAGATGCTGCTTTTTGCCCGCTGGCTGCACGGATTCCCACCTCGCCGGTAACATCGATAAGGTTCCGTGCTGCACTGCCGAGTTAGACGGCCAGGTCGACGGTTGGTTACCGGGCTGATTTAGGCCGGGGGCTTGAAGTTTAGTGTGACCGTGCTCTGCACGGAAACTGCGCGACCATTCAGGGTGTACGGTTTGAATTGCCACTGGCGTACTGCGTCGATAGCGGCTCGGGCGAAGACGAGCGATCCTTGGAGAAACTTTGCGTCTTGCACGGCGCCATCGCGCCCGATCAGCACCTGGAGCACGACGCTGCCGCGCTGGCCGCTGGATCTGGCTGCTTCGGGATAGCTGGGTTCGACGGGTTGCGCCGCTAATTCTGGTAAGGCGGAGGCTGGCAGATTCACCGGTTCAATCGATGACATGGCGGCATCCACCGGCTTGTTGCCGCTTGCTTCCGGAGTCGTAGAGGCTAACTGTGATCGAAGGCTCGATGGGATACCGGCATTCGTCCCCGATGGAAAGCCCCGTGGTGCAGTGGAAACGGGAGGCGGGACTGCGACCGGGCGAGGTTGCGCCGGCACAGGCATCGGCTGCGACACGGGAGGACTCGGTTGCACTTGACTGGGAGGCAGCGCGACGGGCGATGCTGCGGCCGTACTTCCGGCGAGATTTCCTGCGGTTGGGGCAGTCTGATCGTTGGCAGGGCTCTCTGTAACCTGCGGCTGGCCGTTTGCAATCGATCCAACCTGGCTCGGGTCCGTGGCGCTGTTGTCTCCGGAGTTGGCTGGTGCATTGGCTGCGTCGGCGCCTGTGCCTTTCACTTTTGCCGTGGGATCAACCACGGGCAGCACGCGAATCTGCGAAGGATCGGTTGTGGCATCGGGAATATTTGCCGCGACCGGAAGTTTGTATTCGTTGCTATCCTGTTCGAAGGTTTCGTGCTGCGTCACCGCCTGTGGCACTTGGATGGGTTGGGGATTCAGCCAATTTCTTCCCGCACGCGCGGTTTGGCGATAGATGATCAGCAGGCGTCCGCGCGTTCGGGGCACGCCAACCAGCACAAGGCATACAACGGTTAAGGCGGTTACCAGAAAAGGTTTTACTCGCCGCGACCGCGCTGGCGCCTCAGGCTGTGACGCTTCCGCTGACTCTCCGGACATGTAGGAAAAGAGCGCGGCTTCCGCTGCCGCATCCTGCGGAGACTCCTTTTTCGGCATTCGACTATCTTCCGTTTGCGGAGCCGGCGGGGAGCCAAAGGAAGGCGTTTCGCCATACGACATCAATTCGTTTTTCGGGGATGGTTCCGGGGAAGCAGACTCAGGCAAGGAGGCATGGCCCGGCCTGGTTAAACGGGCTTGCAGCGAGGCCCAGCCGTCCAACGCCGTTCGGGGCGCGACCGGCTGTGCCGCGGGCTGTGGTGCATTCTCTACGGCAGCAGCCATGGGCTCGAGTTCGGTGAGCGAATCCACTTCTGAAGCGGCGACCTGGTCCATCGATTTTTTTACGTCGGACTCGATATCGAATTGCGCTCCAGGTGCTGAACTTTGCGATTGCAGGAACTCACCCGCGCGGAAAGTTTTCTCGGGCTCCGGGGACACTGACGGAGGGGCAATCGGAGTGATGCCGCTGGCTGCCGCAGCGACGGCCAGAGCCTCTTTCGCCTGCGATTCTCCTGGAGCTTCCACAGTGAACGGCGCAGGGGAAGGTTGCTTCGATCGCAGCAACTGGCAGGCAGTATTCATTGTGTCGCGCACTTGTTCCGGCCGAATCGGCCGTAGAAGAATTGAATTGGCACCGGCTTGTAAAGCTTCCGGGAGCCTGGCGTCGTCGCTGACGATGGCCAGAGTCAAGGGACGCTGCGAGGCTTTTTGATCGCGTGCTGTTTTCAGCAGAAATGTCGCTTCAGGTTGATCGTCCCAGTCGGTGATGACGATTTGGAACAACTGGGTAGTGACCCTCTCGACGGCGTCTACTGCGCTCGAACAGTACTCTCCCTCGATGCCGAGATCGGTGAGCACCTGCCAGATCGGCTGGACCATCTCTTCATTCGAGGAGAATAAGAGGCAGCGCAAGGGCATACTATTTCAGACTAGGCAACCCCAGTAATCACGGCAAGTTACCGAGGTGGCCGAATACGCGGACTGCACTTTCCCCGCAGTACATGTCCGACCGGAACCTCACTTGGGGTTCTGCCTGAAGCGCCCCCGGATGGCGCTGGGCAGGTGCGCTAGAATGCTGAGTCGTTCCTGATTGAGAAATATGCAGACTGCGGATGTTGTCATTATCGGGGGAGGGATTGTCGGATCCAGCATTGCCTATCACCTCACGGCGAACGGTTGCGGCAACGTTCTGGTCATCGAGCGGGAATCGGCCCAGGGAAAAGGATCTACTGGCAAGAGCATGGGAGGGGTGCGAGCGCAATTTTCAACTCCCGTGAGTATTCAGATGTCGCTCTATTCGATTCCTTTCTATGCCGGCTTTGAAGAGCGATTGGGTTATCCATGTGATTATCGGCCGCAAGGTTATTTGTTTTGTGCTACCTCCGATAAACACATGGCGTATCTGCGGACAAATTTCAGCCAACAAGTGAAAATGGGATTGAAAGACGTTCGGCTGGTGGCGGGGGACGAGATCAGGAAGCTTTTTCCCCAGTTGCGCGCGGATGACATTGTTGGGGGAAGTTTCTGTTCGAGTGACGGCTTTGTCGATCCCTACAGCGCCATGAACGGATTCATCGCGTGTGCTTGTGAGCGTGGCGCTACGGTGTGGAAGAACACAACTGTGACTGGATTGGGAAGTGATGGTGCGGGCATTGCATCTGTACAGACCTCCCGGGGCCCCGTAGTAACGCGCAAGGTGGTGAATTGCGCCGGGGCCTGGGCTGCGGATGTGGCGAAGCTTGCAGGGGTGGAGTTGCCGGTTGAGCCGCTGCGCCGGATGTTGGTGCCCAGTGAGCCGTTTGACGAGTTTCCGCACACCGCTCCTATGATTGTCGATATGTCGAATGGATTTCATTTTCGCCCCGAGGCTCGCGGATTTCTTCTGGCGTGGAACGATCCCGAAGAGACGCCCGGCTTCAAGACCGATTTCGACGTGAGTTTTGTGGAAAAGATTTTGACGCGCGCCGCAGATCGAGTGCCTTGCTTCGCTAATCTCCCGGTGAACCCCAAGCGCGCGTGGGCCGGGCTCTACGAAATGACGCCGGACCATCATCCAGTTTTGGGCGAGGCGCCTGCTCTGCCGGGATTCTTTCTAGCGAATGGCTTCAGTGGACACGGCGTGATGCATGCTCCGGCGACGGGAAAGATACTTAGCGATCTCATTCTCACGGGCAAGACGGATTTGATTGATGCGTCATTGTTAAGCCTGAAGCGCTTTGCTGAGGGCCGCCTGATTCACGAGACGGCGGTGCTGTGAGCGCGCCGCCCCTGTTTTGAAGAGGACTCGGCTTCCGTCGCACCGAAAGAAACTTCTCTAAGAATTATGCCTCTGCAAGAACATAACTACTGGCTCACAACAGCTGAATTTCCCAAAACAGAAGTTCGACCTTTGCCAGAGCCAGTGGACGTCGCGGTTATCGGTGCCGGATTCACTGGACTTTCTGCAGCGCGAACTCTGGCCAAGCGGGGCGCGAAAGTTTGCGTACTCGAATCCGAAACCATAGGCTGGGGAGCGAGTTCGCGCAATGGTGGCATGGTCCTGAGCGGGATGAAGCTGGGGGTGAACAAGCTCATCTCCATGTATGGACGCGAACTCACGCAACGAATGTATGCTGCATCGCTGGCCACGATTGATTGCGTCGAGCAAATTATCCGCCAAGAAGCGATTGATTGCGATTTTGCACGGTGTGGACATCTGGAAGTCGCGTGCAAGCAAAAGCATTTCGACGATTACGCGAGGCAGGCCGAAGTGATTGCCCGCGAGTTTAATCACCGACTGCGCGTTGTTCAGAAAAACGAACTGAGTGCGGAGATCGGATCCACAATTTATTATGGCGGCATGGTCGATGAAGTCAGCGCGGGCGTGAACCCCGCGCGGTATGTGGCGGGACTGGCGGCTTCGGCGCTCAAGGCGGGAGCAGAGATCTTCGAACATACTGCGGTGCAGCGGATCGAGCGCAGCCCACGCGAAGGGGAGGCAGGCTGGAGCGTCAGCACTTCCCGGGGAAAAATTTGGGCGCGCGATGTCTTTGTTGGCACCAGCGGCTACACGGGCAATGCGACTCCAGCTCTGCAAAAAAGAATTATTCCGATCGGCTCGTTCATTATCACGACGGAAATTCTGCCGAAAACGCTGGCGCATGAACTGAGCCCGCGGAATCGCATGATCTACGACTCGAAAAATTATCTGTACTACTATCGGCTGACACCCGATCGCCGGATGCTATTCGGCGGACGCGCGGCTTTTTTCCCCGAGAACGATCAAACGATTCGGCGGAGCGCGGAGATTCTGCGCCGCGGTATGATCGACGTCTACCCGCAGCTGCGCGATACGAAAATTGAATATGTCTGGGGTGGTACGCTCGACTTCGCCTTTGACATCATGCCGCACGCTGGCCAGATCGATGGAATGTATTACGCGCTTGGCTATGCCGGCCACGGTGTTGCCATGGCTACTTATCAAGGTCAGAAAATGGCGGAGTTGATCGCGGGTGACAAACCGGAGAATCCTTTCGTCGGCATTCCTTTTCCGGGCGCACCGTTGGGCTTGTACAACGGTAGGCCATGGTTCCTGCCGTTGGCGGGAATGTGGTACAAGTTTTTAGATTGGGTGAGCTAGTGATTGCACTTCCTGAATTCTCACACTGATGATTACCCGCTCCGACGATTATGTGGAATACTGCCGCGAAACTGCCAGGCACGCGAGCGATGCGCACGATTTGGCGCTTCGGGGCAGGGATAAAAAGGAAATTACGCGTGTTATCCACGAGCGCATTGCCGAAGCAGTCAATCTGCATTCCGGCGACGACCTCGTAGATATCGGCTGCGGCGACGGCACTTTGCTGCGAATCGCAGAACGTGTAGGCGCCAGAAGTGCGATTGGTCTACTCGCCACCGATGAAGAGGTCGCAGTGTTGCGACGGTTTGGGCTTGAGGCGAGGCAAGCACTCACGGACAAACTTCCGCTTCCGGATCAATGCGCTTCGGTGATCGTTTGCAATAGTGTGATGCTGGTGGTTCCGAGAGAAAAGATTCCCGCGAGTCTGGCGGAGATTCATCGCATCGCTAAGCCGGGTGCGCGGATATTCCTGGGCGAAATTCCGTTTCGTGCAACCTCCTGATCCGACTCCTACAGTTCAATACTCGATGGGAGACGCTTGCTTATTTGTATCGTAAACACGGCTTGAGAACCTGGTTCGGGATGTTGCGGAGAATGGCGTGGTGGGCACTGCGGGGACAGCCGGCCGTGCTCCGTCCGGGCACGGCGATTTCTTTTTTCGCCAAGCCGGATGAATTCATTGCTATGGGGCAAGAGGCTGGACTTGAGTTCGTTCGCTACTGGCAGCATAGCGATCCCGATACGCGGAATAATTATTTGTTTCGGAAAGCCGGGTGAGGAATTTCCCGGACGCTCCTGATCGACGAGGCAAAATCACTTGAACGGGTTTCGAATGGTCAATTGGTCCTCAAGGACTTGGCCGTCATGTAAGTCTTCCGAATAAATTGTGGAGCATTCGGCTTCCAGGGCAGAAGCAACGATCAGGGCATCGTAGATGCCGAGTCCGTACTGCCGGGCAATCTTCAACGCCGTGTCATGCGCCTCGACCGTGATCGCTACTGGCCGCGGAAATAAGATTCGAACCGCATCCAGTGCGTCGATCACATTATCCCAAGGCATGCGCATTTTACGCCGTGCGACCGCGACGAATTCATTCAGGACTTGAACGCTGATTGCTCCGCCTTGCGCCATTAGGTGCTGAGCTCGTTCTCTGCGGGAATCCCCGCTCACCATGGCGTAGATCAGCACGTTGGTGTCGAAGAACGCCTTATCTGGCATTCGCTTCTTCGCGGTCGAAGACAAACCCGGCGGGCAAAGGACGGCTCAACTTGCGGAGGCGGGCGAGCGCCTGCTGGCGGGCCGTATCACGGCTTACCTCGAATGTGCGCTTATCAGCCACTCGAATCTCGATCCTGTCGCCTTCTTTCAGTTTGAGAGCCTCAACCACTGCGGCGGGCAAGCGTATTGCCAAGCTGTTTCCCCACTTTGAAACTTGCATGGAGCGCTCCTTGGGTATACATCACCTTGGATATACACATGAAATTGTATATCTAGCGAGGTCGCAACGCAATCATTCCATATACCGCCGGTCCCAACAGCATCGCAATCGCGCCGCCGACGAAAGCAAAGCGGTCGCTCCCGAGCAGGGCCAACATTGCCATGACCACGGGCGCGGCCACTACGTAGAGCAATCCCATTCGTCCACCCGGAATTACAAACGAGCGGGGCATGTCGGGCCGGGTATGGCGCAGCTTCCACGCGGAAAGAACAGTGAGCACCGTGGTTGCCGAACGTAACCAAATGTAGACAGAGATGAGCTGGCCAAGACTCTGCCACGCCAGCAGAGCATAGATGAGCGCAGATATCACAATTGCCAGCCAGGGTGTGCCATAGCGTGAATGCTTGCGAGTGAGCACGGCCGGAAGATATCCGTCTTCAGCCATCGCGAATGGCATACGTGTGGTGGTGAGCACGGTGCTGTTGAGCAGGGCAACGTTGCCGACCATGGCAGCCAGCGTCATCCAGGTCCCCAGCCATGGGCGTCCGAATAAGGACCCGCCGATTATTTTTGCGGCGTCAGAAAAGAATCCCGTGTGCCAGTTCTGCCATTCTCCTGCCGAGGCCAGGCCCGCAAGCGTGGGAAGAAAATAAGCTGCCATGGAAAGCGGCACCACCAGCGCTAACGCCCGCGGGTAGGCCCGTTGCGGATCTTCCACTTCTTCGGCAACGGTGGAGAGTTGTTCGTATCCGGAATACAGCCACAAGCCAAGAGCTAATCCGACGCCGAAGATCTTGAACCTAGGTTGGTGGGGCGGAACAAAGGGCACGAAGGGATTGTGATGCCACTTCATGAGTCCCATCACAATCATGATCATGACCGGCACGAAGATGAAGAGTTCGAGCGCGGTTGCGACTTTTCCTACCATTTGAATGCCACGAACGTTGATCCAGGTAATTACGGCAATCAGCGCCACAGAGATGAGATAGTGTTTCCATCCGCTGGCTGAGGGAAACAAGTAATCGGTGAAGAGAACCGCATAAGCACCGCCGAGCAGGAACGACGCGGACCAGTTCCACCAGCCGGCGAGAAATCCCCAGAAGTCGCCGAAGGCGGCGCGAGTCCAGCGGTAGAAGCCGCCTTCGACGGGCATGGCGGTGGTGAGTTCCGCCGATACCAGCGAAACCGGAATGCACCAGAAAAACGGCAGCACCAGCAGGTAGATCAGCGTAAGCCCGGGACCTGAAGTGGTGACCATGTCTTCGAGTCCGAAGGGACCACCCGTGGTGTAGGAAAACATTACGAAGACGAGATAGAAGAGGCTGGCTTTCTGGAGGGCGGAGGATTTGTGTTGAGTCGTCAAGAATTGTTGATTGTTGATTTCTGATTGTTGATTGAAAACTATTGAGGCGAACGCGCTTTTTAATCAGCAATCAACAATCAAAAATCAGCAATGCCTACGCCGCTAGCACTCCGGTGAGAGCGCCCTCAAGTTCCAGCAGTTTTCGCTTCACGTCGAGGCCGCCGCCGTAGCCGCACAGCGTGCCATTGGATGCGATGACGCGATGGCAGGGTACGACGATTGCGATCGGATTGCGATTGTTCGTCATGCCTACGGCGCGGAATGCGTTCGCTTTGCCGATGGCGCGGGCAATGTCCGCATAGCTGCGGGTCTCGCCATAAGGAATCGCCAGCAAGGCACGCCAGCACGCGATTTGGAAATCTGTGCCACGAAGATCGAGCGGGAAAGTGAATTCGCGGCGCTGGCCGGCGAAATATTCTTCAAGCTCGCGGCCATAGTTACTCATCGCACGCTGGGAAGGCTCGAACGCGAATCCCTTATTTTCTTTTCGCAGATGGCGCGGGTTGGGGCGAATCGATTGCTGTCCAGGTAACCGAGCATCGAACTCCAGTGCCACCAAGCCCTTATCCGAGGCGGCCAGGAATAAGGGTCCGATGGCCGAATCCAGGGTCGTACACTGAAGTGTCTCCATGAGGAACGAAGCCTCCCGCAGCAGACAACATAGCAGAGGTTCAGCCGCTTGCGTCCTAACTTTTACCAGTAGCCCGGAAAAACGGCCGCCCCGCAGTTGACAGAAAGCGGGTTTTCGCCCAGAGTGTGTGCGGCGTGTTTATGGCCCCAACCCTGTTTCCCATGAAGAAAGGTGTGCTAGTGGCTGTGGCCGTGGTGCTGGCTCCAGTGCTGCTGGTGGGAGTAGTGGCATTTGCCGCGGCGGACTGGCGAACGATTGGCGCCACGGCTGAGGGTGATGAGGTCTTGGTCAGTTCCATCAGTCCGCAGAAGAATGGCCTACGCACCGCTTGGATTCGCGTGGAGTTTAAAGAACCGACAAAACTGCCACAGGGCGGTCCTTTCGTGGAATTGCGAGCGCGGGTTCGATTCAATTGTGTCAACGGGAGTGCGATGCCGAACTCCGAATGGTTTTACTCGGTCGATCACAGCGGAAAACGTATTGTCAGCAAAAAGATGCGCCGCGACGATCAATTCGGCCAACCGGCCGAAGGGAATTTTGGGCAGATGGCTCGGGAGTTTGTTTGTAAACAGAAATAAGCGGGCTTTGCTAAACGGGAACGAGCCGATTTCCACAGGCTGGCACCTCGGTAACCGTACAACCACTTCCAACCGCAGGCCTTCCGTCATATTCTGATAACTGAAAACGCGGCTGCATCATCCGCCAAGGTCTCCCTTCAGTTTATGGATTCACTTCGTATCTATTCGCTCGTGGCCGCCGGAGGAGTAGTGGCTTTGGGCGCCCTCGCGCTGTTGCGGCGGAAGTCCAAGGGGCCGGCTGATCTGGAACGCGAACGCCGTACTTTGATCGATACCATCGGCCGCATCACGGATGGCACGGTCATCGACGTTCACGAATTGCCACCCGCCAACGGCCATTACCCTGCGGTCATGTTGGTCTATAAGTATGAGGTGGCTGGCGTTTCGTACGAGTGCTCGCAGGACGTGACTTATCTACGCCAGTGGATTAATCTGCATTCCTGCCGCCTCGGCTTGCCCACGTCGGTGAAGTATGATCCGCACAATCCGGGGAACTCGCTGGTCGTGTCGGAGAGTTGGATGGGGTTACGGCAGTAGGATTCCGGTCTGAAGAAACCCAAGATCCCTCGCTTCGCTCGGGATGACAAATCTAGCTGAAATTTTCGATCGGAGTTAGATCTGGTAGTCCTGGTAATCGTCTTGAAATAGCTCCTGGGGAGAGATGTTTTCTGTCGAAGCTCCTGCGTTGATTTTGGATTCTTCGCCATGCACCTCTCGAACGTGTTGCTGAAAGCGCTGACGCAATTCGTTGAGTTCCTTGGCCAATTGGATGATTACATCAGAGAGCGGATCACGGATATCCTTGGGATCGGTAATGACTACGCGTTTGCCATCACGCAGAACGATGTGTCCAGGGACGCCGACGATGGTGGAATTGGGCGGAACGTTTCGCAGAACGACTGAATTCGCGCCCACACGGCAGTTGTCTCCGATGGTAATGTTGCCCAGCAGCTTCGCGCCGGAGCCAATCGAGATATTGTTGCCAAGCGTAGGATGCCGCTTTCCCTTCTCCTTGCCGGTTCCGCCTAGCGTGACTCCCTGATAGAGGGTGACGTCGTCGCCGACGACGGCGGTCTCGCCGATTACCGTGCCCATGCCATGGTCGATAAAAAGGCGGCGGCCGATCTCGGCGCCAGGATGAATTTCAACTCCAGTGAATAGACGCGCGAACTGCGATACCAGTCTGGCGAGCAAGCGCATTCCGTGTCGCCAAAACCAGCCGCTTACGTGATGAGCCCATACCGCATGCAGACCGGGATAGCAGGTAAGAACTTCGAGGTAGGAGCGCGCGGCGGGGTCCGATTCGAAGACGGCAGCAATATCCTCGCGCATGGAGTGAAAAAAACTGGTCATGGGGGCAGATCTCGGTTCTTAGTGACAGCCAAGCATGAGAACGTTTCTTCTTCCTCATGAACGTAGCTTAGCGAGGCGAAGAGCGCAAGGGAGGAAACTGAGAACTAGCCTTCTAGCTGCCGGTTTGGTAGCCGCCGCTGTGAGCGATGCTGATGCGAAGGTATTTATAGGGATTAACCGGAGTGTCGTTGATGCGAACTTCGTAGTGAAGGTGGGGTCCGGTAGAGCGCCCACTAAGGCCGACATAGCCGATGGTATCGCCGCGATGAACGTGTTGACCGGGTGTGACCGCGAAGCCGGACAAATGGCCATAACGCGTAGTGATGCCGTGGCCATGATCCATCATGATGAGCTTTCCGTACCCACCCATGAAATCTGCGAAGGTGACTACGCCGTCTGCGGGGGCGATGATGGGATGACCGTAGTTGCTGCCAATATCCACGCCGCTGTGGAACGCGCCTTCTCCGTTGAAGGGATCGATGCGTTCGCCGAAGCTGGCGGTGACTGGGCCGTCGATGGGCCAGAGATTGGGAAGCGAATTGGCACGATACCAATCGGCCGTGGTGGCGTTGCGAGTCATTCCCAGGCTGATGCCTACGCTGGCATCGCCGGTGAGGGCTGAAGTGCGGAGCGCGCCCAGCTGGTCGAGCGACGAAGTGACATCTGCGTCATGAATCTCCTGCTGGGTAGCGGTAACCAATGTCGGCTGCGATTTCAGGCCGTAGAGAGCAGACACTTCGCTGGCAATCGAACCCAGGGAAGCTACCTGAACGTCCCGCTCTTTAGCCACTTCCTCCAGGCGGGAATAACGATCCCGCAATTGCTGTCTCTCGGTACGCAATTGGTTGTAGCTGGACACTTTCAACAGCATGCGGGTGTAGGAACTGGCAATGCCGGTAAGGCTTAGGAACCCAATGGCGGCCCCCACTACGAAAACATATAAGTAATGGACGGGAATAGAGATCTTGCGCAGCTGGCCGTCATCTCCGCGGGCCACGAAAAGTATGTAGAAGCGTTTCTGCAAATGCCTTCCTTCTTCCGCTTTGAATCAGGGCCGGAACTCCAGGCAAAGTTCTGAGGTTGCAGAAAGCCTGTTCGGACAACCTGATTTTTCCGGGTCGCGCGTTCCCATCTTGGGAATGGAGACTTCTAACGCGCCCGTCCTGCCACTGGAACGCACGGCCTAAGCCTTGAAACGTCTCTTCTCTGCAATTCCTAATGAATGCAGAACTTAGCTCGGCCAGAGATCTTTATGAATGTCTGGTAAAAGGTAACAAACTGGGTTCCCCCTGTCAACGGGAAGGCGCTGTATTAAACGTTACTTAAGGCGGGTAATCATAACTTCACTCGGGACAGATTACATCGGTGATGGAGGGTCTGAATCGATACTGACCGGAAGGCCCATCGAGGTTGGAGATCCAGTTCGTGACTGGCGTCCTATATATTTGTCAGCGGGATGATGGCCGAGAAGGCATTGATCGCACAGATTTGCCGTCGCGCCAAAGCGGGGCGCAATGCGGCAGTTCTGACTGGAATCGGCGACGACTGCGCGGTGCTGCGGATGTCGCGGCGATCAGGAAAACCAGTAGACACGCTGATTACGACCGACTTCTCCCTGGAGGGTATCCATTTCCGGCGCGATTGGCATTCGGCCGAGTCGGTCGGCCATCGGTGCCTGGCGCGGGGATTGAGCGACATTGCGGCCATGGGCGGTGAGCCGGTCGCAGCATTTCTGTCTCTGGCTCTGCCGCGTGACGTTTCCGCGAGTTGGGTTAATCGTTTTACGGACGGCCTGGTCAGCCTGGCGGAGAAACATGCTGTGACGCTTGCCGGCGGCGACACGGCGGAGTCGCCCGACGGAATTCTGGCTGACATTGTCGTTGTGGGTGCCGTGCCGAAAGGGAAAGCCGTTTTGCGCTCCGGAGCGCGGCCGGGTGACCGGATCTATGTGAGCGGGGAATTGGGTGGTTCCGCTGCCGCGGTCTGGAAGATGCGAGAAGATAAGAAGCCCAGGCAGAAGTTGAATTCGCACATGTTTCCCCGCCATTTTTTCCCCGATCCTCGAATCGAACTAGGGCACGTGCTGCGCCAGAGAGGTCTCGTTTCAGCCATGATTGATACCAGCGATGGCCTTTCCACAGACTTGGCCCACATATGCGAAGAGAGCGGCGTCGGGGCAGAGATACAAGAGGAGCTTATTCCCAGAGCTCGCGTAGGGAGGCCGTTGAAGGCGGTTGATCTTGAACTCGCGTTGCATGGCGGAGAAGATTACGAACTGCTGTTTACCGCCCCGGAGCGCAAGAAGATACCTCCCCGCATCTTTGGGACAGTCATCACGCCGATCGGCCAAGTGACGCGTGGCCACAAGATTTTTCTGAAAAAATCGAATGGAGCGAAGTCCGAACTGAAGGCAGGCGGATGGGAACACTTCAGTGGCTAAACCGCTCTCGAAGGACACAGGAGAATAAAAAAAGCAATGAACCGGTTTCCCAAAGCGCACTTAGGAAGGATGAGATATCGAAGCGCGCTTTCCGCAACGTCTTTGATCCTATTTTCGTTGTTCGCATGGTGCGCAGCCGCGGGCCAGTCTCCAAGCCCGCTTTCATTCGAAACTCAGATTCCTATGCCAGATGTCAAAGGACGCATCGACCATCTCAGCGTTGATGTGAAGGGCCAGCGCCTGTTCGTGGCAGCTGTCGAAAATCATACCGTCGAGATCATTGATCTGAAGTCCGGCAAGGATGTGCACACTCTGACCGATCTGGCAGAGCCGCAGGGAGTCTTCTACGAACCTTCTACGAATCGCTTGTTCGTCGCGTGCGCCGACGGTATCGTGAAAATCTTCGATGGGACGACATTCCGAGTTCTCAAATCGGTAAAGTTCACAGACGACGCCGATAACATTCGATACGACCAACGCGACCATCAGGTCATCGTCGGATATGCCGGAGCCAAGCAGTTAAGGAAGCGTGAAGAGGGAAATGGCGGCCTTGGATTTCTCGATTCGAATGGGAAAAGGACAGGGGACGTTGTGGTCGACGCTCACCCGGAATCATTTCAGCTGGAGAAATCGGGCAGTCGCGCGTTCGTAAATGTGCCCGATAGGAAAGAGATCGAAGTCATCGACCTGGTAAGGCGCAGCGCTGTGGTTCGTTGGCCGATTGCCTCCGAGGAAAATAATTTTCCGATGGCGCTGGATGAAAGTCATAAGCGATTGATCGTGGGCTGTTGGACGCCGCCTCGATTGCTGGTTTTCGATACCGACACTGGAAAGCAGACCGGGTCGGCTGAAATTGCGGGTAAAACCGACGATCTCTTTTACGATGCTGACAGAGCACGCGTATATGTGCTCACCAGTCCGGGCTTCCTGGAAGTCTTCCAACAGAACGACGCAGACCACTATGCTCGAGTTGCGAGATACTCCACTCCTCCCGGTACGCAAACTGGTTTATTCGTGCCCGAGTTGGGGAAGCTTTTCGCCGCAGTCCGCCGGCAAGGCGATCAGAGCGCAGAAATCCGGGTGTATCAGGCACACTGACCCGAGCCCTTCGGTTAGGTACCTTGGTCACCAGTGATCCCTTATGTCTATACCGTCCAGTGCGAAACGGTACTAGAGTATGCGATATGTCGTACTCCCAAAGCGTCCCGATTCGCATTTTGCTCGTATCGCTGGCGATTGTTGCCGCGTCGGCAGTGCTCTCCGCGGAAAAGAAGCAGCCCCCTCCGCCGCCCGAACATGCCAAGTCTCCCGTACCTGCGGTCACCAATGAATACATCCGCAAAGAATTCGGCGACGACTGTTCGCTGCTTGGTGGTCCTCCGCAGTTTGTCGGCGATCTTGATGGAGATGGCGTGGATGACCTGGTAGTCGCGGCCCGCTGCACCAATCCCATTGCTGACCAGGCCGAATACGGATTTCACGTAACCGATCCCTACGACAGTTTTCTGGGCTTCGGCGACGTTAAAGTTACATCGACTTTTGCCTCCGACGCGCCGGAGCGAAAGGGAGTCTGTTTGCTGATTGTCCACGGTGTCGGTCCGGAGGCATGGCGTTCCGATAAACCAAAGCCCAAATTTCTGCTGATCAACTTGCCGTTCAAAACTCTCGCAGTAAAAAGGTTGGCACTGAAAAAAAGGACTGTGCTCGGAATCTACATGGAGGAAAGAGGCGAAGGAGAGAGTACGTCTTCAGTTCTCTACTGGGATGGGAAAAAATATCGCTATCAGCAAATTGGAGCGACCTTCGATTAGATGAGCACTTTAGCTTCGGAACACTTTGGTCACATTCACTGAAATGACTAGTTTGATCAATTGCGGGTAAGTTCGCCCTCTACTTTGCCGGTGATTGTTAAGAAGCGAATCACACCAGCGCTATCCTCGAAAACCAGGCCGGTTCCTTCAGAGTTCACGACTGCTGTTACGAGATGGCCGTAGGACTTGGGAATGCCTCCGTGAGTCGGAGTTTGGTCATAGCGCGCCAATTCTCCTTCTTTCATGCCGGTCATGCTGACGAAGCGAATCACGCCATCCTTGCCCTCGAAGATGATTCCGGTTCCGATCTGGTCGGGAATCGCCGCCACCAATCGCCCATACGCCTTCGGAACGCTGCCTTGGGTTGGCGCTCCGGCGTAGGCAACCGTTGCGTTTCTGTTCCCACATAGGTAGCCGCCAATGACCAAAAGCGCGGCACCCAAGACAACGAGAATCCTGTTTCTCATTTGAACCCATTCCTTCTTGCTATTTTCTTTTCCTGCCGAAGTTCAGCTACGGCTGGACCAGAATCTTATGCATCATGCCGAGGTCCTCGTGCAGCAGGATGTGGCAGTGAAAGGGGAAAGTGCCGGCAATGGTCGGATCGGTGAAATCCATCCTCACGGTCACACTGGGGTAAGCGCCTTTGCCGGACCAATAGGGAACTTCGATGGTGTCGCGCAGGTCCTGATTGGTGACGGGCTGCCCGTCTACATCTAACAGCATGAAGTGGATCTGGTGGATATGAAACGCATGCGTTTCAAGAGTACGGTTTTGAATGGTCCAGTCTTCGATGGCTCCCACCTTGGTGGTGATCACAGGCGCCTCGTTGGGTTGGAAGACCCGCTGTTTTTGTCCGGCGACGGTTAGATAGAACTGAATGGGGCCATTAGTGCCGGCGAACTCTTCGGAGAAATAGAGCGTCCGCGTCGCAGTCGGAGTCGCGTTGCTCAAGTTCGCGAACTTCAGGCTGCTTCTCGTGATCGGTGCCGCTGATGTTTTGGCCGGAGCCACTTGTTTCTTAGCGCTGGTGCCAGTAAGGACGATGTTGGCAAGAACCTGCTGTGCGTCCGGGTTGCCAGTCGGCCCGGTGGAATAAGGCAGAGTCATGAAAAGCTCAGAGGTCCCAGTGGGAGGCGGTTGCACGATAAATTCCGCGCGCCCTGCCGGTGGCACCAGGATCGACGTAACCGTCCGAGTCGCGGCCAGAGGATAGCCATCAAGAGCAATCAATTCCAAAGGCTGCGGCGTACCGTTAAGCCACACTTCGAGCGGCATGAATTCCTGAAGACTGGCATTCGCCACCCGCCAAAATTGCGGTTCCCCGGGCGTCATCTGGATAATCGGAGACGGATTGGGAGGGGAACCGGCGACCTGATAGTTCAGGCTGAGTTGGTAAGGTCCTGGCACCCACGGAACGAGGTACTGCTGGCGAATGACGAATACGCGCTCTGTAAGTCCGGTCACTTCCGGACGGACTTTTTCCATTCCTTCGACAACGATCGCGCCAGCCGCGCCGCCATTCACCTGGAACTCGGTGAAGCCATGCACGTGGGGATGGTACCAATACAGGCCCGGCGGCTCGGTGGCTGGAATCTGAATGCTGTAACCAAAACCCGCTGTACCCGGTTGAATCAACGTGTCGAGCACGTCATCCTGGTGGCAGATGGGCGGGACATTCAGACCATGGAAGTGAACGTTGGTCGACTGCAGTGTTGCGGTGCCACCATCGCCACAAGTGGTGGTGGCGGGCGTCATCGACATTTGATGCATCGCACTTTTCGAGCTGGCACCATCCGGCGTGATTCCATCTACAACGTTGAGTACAAGCTGGTCGCCGGGATTAACCCGGAATGTTGGAGCTTCGATGGTGCCTGCGGCGCTTTGGTATTTGTAGCAGTAGTGCGAATATCCAGCGGCATCGACCGAGTATCCCATCGTCAAGCCGGCGTTAAGAACTCCGCCTGTCGAATAAAGGCTCAAGGCATCCTGGACCACGGTACCGGAGGCCGGACGCGCGGGACACTGTGCCGCTGCTGCTGACCAGCAGCATGCGCAAAACATGATTGCCAGCCAACATCTCGAAACACTGCGCATCTTTTGCTCTCCCAACCATCCCGCGACAATTCTGCTCAAGAGCACGCTAGAAAGAGCGAGGCGGAAAGGTTCCGATCGATAACAACCCGCCCAAACTAAATTCGAGTGCCGGCGAGGCGGATACCTCTTGCAGCGTGCACTTTCCGGCAACTGAACTTACTTGAACCATGCCGATGTGAGACGTCGAATCCGGATTGCCAAACTCGGCAACGTAAACCATTCCTCCGGTCGCGGTCGTGGTCTCCAAAGCCAGTCCTGCCAGATAAGACCACTCAGCGCCGTAGTCTCTGAGTTTTCCGGATGTACAACCTGCCGTAAGCTTGCCGGTGCTGGCGTTGAACCACGCTGCGGTTATCTGATCGCCTTGATTGTTGCTGATGTAGAGAAGCGTCTCATCGGGACTCAGCGTAATGTTGCTAGAGCCGATCGAACTTCCCAGGGTATAGGCAACCGTTTTACTTAGCTGGCCGAAGGAAATGTCAGAGACTTCGACAATGGCAGATGTCGAAGTATCGCCGAACAGAGCGTAGTGCCCATCCTGTGTGATTTCTACCGCACTGGGGTAAGTGGCTCCCGTCGAAGTGACATAAGCGGTGGAGTTCTGTTTGTCACCATTTGACACCGGCGGCCCGGACGAGATGTTGAACGATTCAATGGAGCCATCGCCATAAGTGACCACCAGGATATTCCCGCTGATCGCCATACCGTCGATGATTCCACCCTGCAGTCCGGCGACAGAGACATCATTCACAAACATAAGACTGCAGCCGGACTCCACTTTAAAGGTTCCAATCGTGTTCGAATCGGTGAAGCTGGCATAGAGGTACTGAGCATTCATGACCAATCCAATGCCATTCGAGGTGCCGCCATCAGTGCTCGAGCCAGAAGCGCTGGAGGTGAACTCCATGGTAGTAACGTTGATTCCAGAGATGTCGCCGGACGCCGCGTTAGCGGCGAAGATACACTTGCTGGCGCCGCTGTTGACCATGCTTAGCCGATTCGTCGCGAAATAGCCTCCTCCGATGCCGGCGCCCTCGGTCAAGACTTGTTGCTTGAGGCTGAGGAGACCGGTCGCACCGATGGTGTAGAAGCTGAGACCGTTGGAGAACGGAGCATCGTTATTTGCAACAACGTAGGGTGTGCCTTGCCCCAGAGCAAATCCGTGGGCAAGACAAAGGCAGATGAAGATTGCCGCAGCGCGCGAGAACCAGAGCCCATCCGATATCCGCAAATTCTTCCTTCCTCAGTCTTCGTTCGCCGGCCCGGCCGTGAGTACGGCTGGAGGAGTGAGGGGGAACACTATTTCGCCTGGCAACACTTCATTCAGAGTGGTCCAGGGATGGGGAGAATATCCCATCCCTGGAGTGCTGTTCTTACTTGGTGGCCACAAATTTAATCACCCCGTGGGCGACTAAATCGTAGCTGGGATCGACGGAGTGAGTGCAACTGGAGCAGGCATTACCTCCCGCGTCTACACCCGCCTTCCGCGGCGCCGCGAGCAAGGCCTTGAGGTCGATTACGGCGAGGTAGGTCGGTACGTCGGTTGCCCAATCAGCGATCAGGCCATAGGCCTTTTGCGTGTTCGGGCTGACGTAAGCCGTAATGGTGTGAGGATCGAAGCCGTTCTCGAACGAGTCCCCATCCGGAGTGGAGGGTACGCTGGCTCCGGCCCAATCCACGAGCGCAGGTGTGCCACTGCCCGAGCTGGTAGGAAGGGAAAGTACGCCGAACTGACTGCCGCCGAATTCACCGGTCACGATTCCCAGATGGGAGTTGCCCGGGGCCACCGAAATCCCGTCAGTGCCCGCCGAGAAGCCCTCGAAATCCGGGATGGCGAGGAATTGATTCGGAGCGGTCCAGCTGCCCGGAGAACCGCTGGTGAATTTAGCCTGGGTCAAGTCGGTAATGAAGACGTCTTCAGTGAACTCGTCTGAAGCCAAAGCGATTCCCGTTGAGCAATCCTCCGCGGCGGAATCGAGTTCGCCTCCAACGCCATTGGCGTATTCGGTCAAGCTGCCGGTCGCCCCGAGTTGGAAGAGATCATAGACCCCGTCTTCTCCTGGCGAAAGTATGAGGTTTCGGGTGGCGTCAACGGAGATGTTTTCCGAGACGACGTACGTGCTGCTAGTCGGCGTCGAGAACGTGTTGTTGTTGAGGTTCAGGGGCTGAATCGCATCTTTGTCGTTGTATCCCATCGAAATAAAGGCAGTGTTGGTGAGAGCGTCGATGGCCACACCGCAGTTTTCACACTCGCCGCCGGAGAAACTGGCATCGCTGTTACTTCCGCTGGTCAGAGTTTTGGTGAGAGTTGATCCGGTCATCAGATACACGTCGGTATTGTTCGCCGTGCAAACGGTTTGACCGGTTACTGAATTCGATGAGCAGGCATTTACGGTATTGGCCGTGGCGATGGAGGCGGGGGAACCGGAACCCTCAATGGGAACGAATTGGACGCCGGTCGTGCTACAACCCCAACAACCATTGGGGACATAAGCCTGCACGGTCGTGGTCCCGGTGAGTACGCCCAGGGAACTCGATGGCAAACAGGACGAGAGCCCCTTGGTGACGGCTGTAATGGTGACCTCGGAGCAACTCGGGCTGCTCGTAAAGGTAGTTCCGGTGGTCGTCACGCCGGTGATCGAGACGAAATAATTCCCAGTGGCGGTGATACTGGCGGGAATCAGGAACTCGATCCGCTCGCTGGTGCCGAGGACTTTCGTCACTCTGAGGGCGGTTGTTTTGGTAGCACCGACTCCAGAAAGGCTGGCCGAGCAAGAGGTGGCAATCGAAATGTTCACGCTCGCCGGAGCAATCGTTCCCGCCGGGAAGGCCGTCCCGACAATATTAGTATTGGTGGAGCCCGCCGCCCCGGAGGGGGGATTGGTCCAGGTGTCGAGCTTGACGCTCGCCTTGGCGGCGGGTGCTGCCGACAAGACGAGCATCAAACAACAGAGGGCAAGAGCAATGGTGGTAGGCCCGCCGCTGCTTTTTAGCAGTCTCTTCAGGCCCGCTCCCAGGTACTTGCGCCGGAAACCCATCAAGGCTGCCAGGCCGGTCCCCATCAACGTTAAAGTCTCGGGTTCCGGTGTAGCGGCCGTGGTGCCCGTGGTCCCATAGATAATCGCCAGATCCCCATCCGCCAAAGTTCCTGAGGTATCCGTGAGAGTGGTTTTGAAGCCCGAACCCACCGTCACCGTGGTTCCATTGTTCAGGTTGAATGTTGTTGTGCTGAAGGTTCCTGTCAGCGTGGCGCTGGTTACAGGTATCAGAGTCGAAAGCGGATTTCCAGTGAAGGAGATGCCATCCGGGCTAAGGGTGAAATAAGAGGAGCCAAAAGTTTCCGTGGTTCCGTTCGACAGGGTCACGGTTAAGTTCAAGCTTGAAAGAGAGATTGTATTCGTAACCGGAAACGTAGTGTCCGGGAAAGCGGAAGAGTTGGGTCCGGTCTGGTTAGTGATGTCGAGCTGAAAGGTGCCCGTCCCAGTCACGTCATAGGAAAAAATACCTACCGGCACAGAAGTCGCGAAGGCCATGGCGGAAAGCAGGCTAACCGCTGCCGCCAAAACCAGGGCTTTGACAAATCGGCGCATTTGATCCTCCCCCTAACGAGGAATTGATTTGAACTACTTTTGAACTGCCTTTTGAATTCACCTGGGAATCTAAACAAGAAATACTTCTCGAGCGCTCTATGGGGGGGAAAGAGACGCCAAAGCGAGATGAGTCTCCGCAAGCCAATGTCCATACCCTAAATAATTGATAACAAATGGCGTAGTCGTAACATGGATCCATTAGAATGCAAAATGTTGCACTTTTGCGGCAAATCGGGTGACCGAAAGTTCTCCTAGGATGGACTTCGCGATTGAGATTCTTAACGGCAAAGATTCAGGCCTCATGTAGCAGCGGCAGCCTGCAAGTCCCTCCTACCCGCTATAATCCTTCCGCCATGAATCTAGAAGAAAAAGTTGCAGAACTAAAAAAGCGCAACCGGCTGGCGGAAGTGGGCGGAGGCGAGAAGCGGCGCGAGCGCCAGCACAAGGAAGGGAAAATGTCGGCGCGGGAGCGTGTCGAATTTCTGCTCGACGACGGCACCTTCGAGGAGACTGACAAGCTGGTCACACACCGCTGCAACGACTTCGGCATGGCGGAGCAGAAGTTTTACGGCGATGGCTTTATTACCGGATATGGCCGCATCGAGGGCCGGCTGATCTACGTATTCGCGCAGGATTTTACGGTGTTTGGCGGGTCGCTGTCCGAGACGAATGCTGGAAAGATCGTCAAGATCATGGACCTCGCGGCGAAGATGGGAGCGCCTGTGATCGGATTGAACGATTCCGGAGGAGCGCGCATTCAGGAAGGAGTGGCATCGCTGGCCGGGTATGCCGACATTTTTCTGCGCAACACTTTATATAGCGGCGTGGTGCCGCAGATTTCCGCCATCATGGGACCGTGTGCGGGCGGTGCGGTGTATTCGCCGGCGATCACGGACTTCGTTCTCATGGTCGATAAAACTTCTTACATGTTCATCACCGGTCCGGACGTGATTAAGACTGTCACTCATGAAGAGGTCAGCAAGGAGCAGCTTGGCGGTGCCATGACGCACAACGAAACTTCGGGCGTGGCGCACTTTCTGGCGCACGACGATGCGGAATGTTTGTCGATGGTGCGCGAGTTGTTGAGCTTCGTGCCTTCGAATAATTTGGATGATCCACCACGGAAAGCCTGCACCGATCCCATCGACCGCGAGGATGCTGCTCTCGATAAAATCGTTCCTGCGCAGTCGAATTTGCCTTATGACATCAAGGATGTGATTCACGCTGTGGTCGATGATGCGTACTTTTTCGAAGTGCAGGAGCACTTCGCAAAGAATATCGTCGTCGGATTCGCGCGGTTGGACGGGCGTTCTGTGGGTATCGTCGCCAACCAGCCGGCAATGCTGGCGGGAACGCTCGACATCAACGCGTCAGTGAAGGGCGCGCGTTTCGTGCGCTTCTGCGATTGCTTCAATATTCCGCTGATCACGTTTGAAGATGTCCCAGGATTCTTACCGGGTACCGCCCAGGAATACGGCGGGATCATCAAGCACGGGGCGAAGCTCCTGTTCGCGTTCGCCGAGGCCACGGTGCCGAAGGTGACGGTGATCACGCGAAAGGCCTATGGCGGCGCTTATTGCGTGATGGCTTCCAAACACATTCGCACGGATGTGAACTACGCATGGCCGACCGCCGAGATCGCCGTGATGGGACCGGAAGGCGCGGTGGATATCGTCTACAAACGCGAACTGGACGGAGCGGAGAATCGCGAGGCGCTGCGCCAGACGAAGATTGAAGAATTCCGAGACCGATTCGCCAGCCCTTACGTTGCAGCCGATCGTGGATTTGTGGATGCGATTATCCAACCGCGGGAGACGCGGAAGAAACTGATTCAGGCTCTGGCCATGCTGGAGACGAAGCGGGATAAGAATCCGCCGAAGAAGCATGGGAATATTCCTCTGTAGTGCGTTCAGCTTTCTGCAGTGCAGCGCATGCGCTGCCGTGACTCCAGCCCCTGGCGCCGCTGGTTTTTTGGTTTACCCCCTGGCTTTGCCTAATAAACCTCGCCTGCGTAATAACTTGCGGGTCTGCCCTAAGTAACTTCCGTCACTGTCGTAGGATCGCGCGGGGATAAGATTTTTCACTTGTCCGCAGTGTTTCCTGCAAGTAAAGTAGCCGATGATTACCAAACCGCCCGATAGGTTGGTTTTTGCTTCACTGGCGGAACTCTATGGACAATTCTGCGATCTACTTGTTGGCAAGGAATTCGCCTGCCCACGAGGGACGCAAATAGTCATTGGGCGGGAACACTTCTTTCACCTTACCAAGTTGCAGAAAGGAGAAGAGACGCGATTCTACATCGAAACCGAAGAACCTCTAATCAGATCCATTACTGAAGGTTTCGGGCCATACACAATAAACCGAAAACGCGCTGAGACATTATCGTGGATGCCCGAAGTAATGAGGGAGCCTGACGAGATTTGGGAATACACAGAAACCAAGAAGAACTGCCGACGAAGTATTCATTCGAGAATACGACAAGCCAGGATCGCCGTTCCGGGCGGTTTTGCTAGTAAGAGAAACCGGAATTCTCAGACCAGTAACATGCATGACAGTGCGCAGAACCGCTATCAAGGAACATCGCAAAGGAAGGAAATTGTGGCCGTCAGAAGAAAAATAAAGACAGCCACTTGGGGTAACCAACAAATGGCTGTCGGGAATATCTTTCGGGGCAGGGGTTCCAACCTGCCTACGGATTTAGTTACCCGAATACGACTATAGCTCTTACTGGCAAAGCTGTCAAGTAAAATACCCTCCGTGTTTTGAAACACCTCGGTCTGTCCATTTTTCCGTACAACCTATTGATTTAACCGTAGTTACATAATGAGCCATAGCCGCCGCGATACTAACGCTCCATTGAGTCGCGGCCCGCGGAGCACGTTCCCGAATATAACGATATATGTCCCGAAGATCAGCCTTGGCTTCCGGCGTGACCATGACGCGATAACTCGGCGCAGCGCTCAGGGCTCTCTTTCCAGTTCATGGAATACTTCATCCACCGTCTGTCCTTCGCCTCTCTTGGCTTGCGCGAGACCGCGGCGAATTCTGGCGATCGCATCGAGGTGTTCGGCTACTTGTTGATAAGTGATTGGATCAAGCACCACGGCTTCCGCTTTTCCGTTGATGGTGAGCACAAGCGGGCGTCCCGTCTTCTTCATGCGCTTCATCAGATCGGACGAATTCCGTTTGAACGTCGTAAAAGAGTGGATGTCCTCGGCCACATTAACCATGCGCCGATATTACATCTTACTCGCATCGAATTCAATGCGTTAAAAATAACGGTGATGTCAAGCTGCTTGTGTAAATAGGTTGAGGGTGCGGGTTTTCCATTCCAGATTGAATCTGTGGAAGATGGAGTAGATGATGCGGTCAACGCTTTCTACGTTGACGAAGCACACCATGGGGCGAGTGCGGCGTCGTACTTCCACGAAGCAGCGCTCGATCACATTGGTAGTGCGCAGTTTGCGCCACAGGTGGCGGGGAAAAGCGAAGAACGACAGCAGTTCCGGCAAGTCGCGTTCCAATCGGCGCACCATCGGCCCGTACGCCCGCTGCCAACGCGTGCGGAACCGGCGAAAAGCGGCTTCTGCCTGAGACCGAGATTCGGCCAAGTAAATGGCCTGGGCCCCCGCCTTCACCTCGTCGTAGTCGCACTTCCGTGCTTTCTCCAAAATGTTGCGCATCTTGTGCACCCAGCAACGCTGATGCCGCACCCGGGGATAGACCGTGCGAATCGCCGCCGCCAAGCCGGCGCAGCCGTCGGTGAGAATCAGGCCGAGCGATCGGCCCTCCAGGCCGCGCTGGTACAGATCCTGCAGCAACCCTTCCCAATCCGCTTGGCTTTCGCCCTGGCTGCGCAAGAAAGCCAGCAGGTGACGGCTGCCATCGCGCCGGATGCCATACGCCACCAGCATCTGCACCTGTTTGCGTCCCGTGGGTCGCCGCACTCGCAAGCTCACTCCATCCAGAAACAGATAGGCATAATCGTCTTTCAATCGTGCCTGATGAAACTGGCGCACCGCCTCGTCCAGATCCCGCGTCAGCTTTGACACCGTCTGCGCGCTCACCATCTCGCCGGTGATGGTCGCCACCACCCGTCCCACTTGCCGCGTCGAGATGCCCCGTAAAAACGCTTCCCGGATCAGCAACGAAACTTCTTCCCCCCGCCGCTGAAATCGCCGCAGCCCCACCGGCAGAAAGCTCTTCTCGCGGGTGCGCGCAATGCGCAACCGAATCGTACCGAAGCGGGTCACGAAATCCCGCTCGTAGTAGCCGTTGCGATAGATGCGGCGCCGCCCGCGCCGCCGTTCATAGCGTCCCGCCCCGGAAAACCGATCGCGCTCCCGCTCCGACTGCAGCTCGAAAAACCGCTGCCACGCCACTTGCGTCTGCCCATACAGATCGCCCCAGAAACTCTCTTTCATCTCGGCCAGAAAATGTTGGAAATGCTCTGTGATCGGGATTATCTTCGCCATGGGTGTAGGTCTCCTTTTCGGAATGGCTTTAGCTTGCGAGGCCAAAGCCAACTTACACCCTCTTGCTTTTTACACAATCAAAGTTACGTCACCAAAATAACTCTTTTAATATCAGATTTTCTGCAGCCTTTGCACTTCATGTACGCCGGGAATCTTCCGCAGCCCGATCATAATTTGCTCCAGATGTTTCAGGTCGGAGATATCAAGAACGATCTCCACGCTGGCCTGGCTGTTCGCGGTGTGGGCGCCGATGTTGCGGATGTTGCTTTGGGCGTCCCCGATGACGCTGGTGATGTTTTTCAGCATACCGAAGCGATCGTCGCAGTAGACGGTGAGTTTGACTGGATAAGCCGTGGGCGTGCTTTCGTCGCGGGCCCATTCCACATCGATGCGGCGCTCCGGTTCATACATTAAGTTTGTGACGTTGGGGCAATTTGCCGCGTGCACTGCGACTCCTTTGCCGCGCGTGATGTAGCCGACGATGGTTTCGCCGCGAATCGGGTTACAGCAGCGCGCGCGGTATACCAGCATATCGCCCTGGCCCTTGACCATGATGGCGTTGTGATCGCCGAAGACACGGCGTACAACGCTGGCGATGGCGCCCGGCTTTGAGCTCAATCCTTCAGCTTCAATGTCTCCGGCCATGGAAGGAGTAGCGCCTGACGGCAGCAGACGGGCCAGCACCTGCCGCGCCGAATATTTTCCGTAGCCGATGCCGGACATCAGATCATCGACTTTGCCGAGTCCATAGCCCGAGGCGACTTTCAGCAGCTCTTCATCTTTAATTTCTTTCAGAGCGATACGATACTTGCGCGCTTCTTTTTCGATTACCTTGCGTCCGATCTCGATGGAACGTTCGCGCTGGTGCACGTTGAGCCAGTGCTTGATTTTGTTACGCGAGCGCGAGGATTTGACCAGTCCGAGCCAGTCGCGGCTGGGCTTGTGGCCGGCCTGGGTAAGAATTTCTACGATATCGCCGGAGTGGAGTTTGTGTCGTAGCGGAACCATGCGGCCGTTTACTTTTGCGCCTACGCAGGTGTGACCGACTTCGGTATGAATGGTATAAGCGAAATCGATCGGCGTGGCCTCACGGGGAAGAACCACGACTTTGCCTTTCGGTGTAAAGGTGTAAACCTCTTCGGGATAGAGATCGACTTTCAGCGCGGTAAGAAATTCGTTGGGATCGCTGACATCGCGCTGCCACTCGACCACCTGGCGTAGCCATGCGAGGCGCTGCTCGTCCTGCGCCGATACCGGGCCGTCTTTATATTTCCAGTGGGCCGCAATTCCCTCCTCGGCCATCTTGTGCATTTCTTCGGTGCGAATCTGGATTTCGAAAGGCGTTCCGTCTTCGGTAATGACCGACGTGTGCAGTGATTGATAAAAGTTGGGCCGCGGCATGGCGATGAAATCTTTAATACGCCCGGGCACCGGCCGCCAGATGTTGTGGATGATTCCGAGTACCGCGTAACAATCCTGCAACGAACGCGTGATCACGCGCATGGCAAACAGGTCGTAGACCTGATCGACGGAAATACGCTGGCGCTGCAGTTTTTTGTGAATGCTGAAGAGCCGCTTGATGCGGCTATCGACCTTGGCCTGGATGCCTGCCTCTTTCAGTTTGTCGCTGAGGATCTGCTGCATCTTCGCGAGAAAGGCTTCACCCTGCTTACGGCGGGCGTTGACCGCTTTTTCGACCTGCTCGTAGCCGGCAGGATCGAGGAAGCGAAAACCCAGATCCTCGAGTTCACCGCGAATTTTTCCCATGCCTAGACGATGGGCGATGGGTGCGTAGATTTCCAGCGTCTCTTCGGCGATTTTGCGCTGGCGGTCGGGCTGCAGGTGCTCCAGCGTCCGCATGTTATGCAGACGGTCGGCAAGCTTGATGAGCACCACGCGAATGTCATCGACCATGGCCAGCATCATCTTGCGCAGGTTTTCGGCTTGGGCCTCTTCGCGCGTGGCGAAATCGATTTTGCTGATCTTAGTGACGCCCTCGACGATATGTGCCACCTGCTCGCCAAATTCTTTGCGGATGTCGACGATCGTGACCGAGGTGTCCTCGACCGAGTCGTGGAGCAGGCCGGCGGCAATGGCAACCGGGTCCATCTTCATCTCCGCCAGCACTAGAGCGACTTCCAGGGGATGAACCAGATAAGGTTCACCCGAGGCGCGCGTCTGACCCTCATGATGTTTTAAGGAATAGTCGTAGGCTTTCTTGACAATGGCGAGGTCGTCCTGGGGACGGTTTTCCTGGATCCGCTTCATCAGCTCGCGGAATTTCGTGAGCGTAAGAGCGGTGGTCGCGATCTGCTGGCGCAAGCTCGCCATGTAGGATTATAGCCCGCGGGGAGAGCCGACCTGGGCTGGGCATCGCAAAGCGGGCGATCATAGTTCGCTGGGGAATTGCCAGAGCAAGTCAGCGTGGCCTGCTTAGATATTTCCAGAGCCGCCGGGACTTTTTTGAGGCCCTACAGCAGCAAATCGAAGATTTGAAACGCGCGGTCCCACTGTTCTGTCGCAAGATGTTTAATTTGAGGATCAATGAGTTTGAAAATGCGGGCAAACGCAAGGCTTAAGCCGCCAACAATTGCCGGTAGCCGAGCCTCAGTTTCTTCGCTATAGGGAAGATCAATCTGCGGTTCGGGAACGGCTTCTTCCAATATCCGTTCGAGACCGATATCGAGGTCAAGCGCTTCGAAGGCATGAATGCTCTCTTGCAGGCCTTTGGTAATTGGGAGGTCGCGCGGCTCTACCGTGATCCGGTCATTGGCTTTCGCCGTGTGCTGAGCCATCAGGAGCAAATCGACTACTTTTTGGTCGACAAATGCGTAGTACCGCTTGATATCGTCTTTATCAATGTTCAGGCCGGCTGCGGCTCGAAAAAAGTGCTCTATCTGGTGCGTACCTTCCACTCGCTTATAGGGCTTCACGTTATGAACGGGCTGATAAGGAGTTGTGGCTTGGTATTGCATGTTCACGCGCCTCTGTCTGATTGGATAACCGTGACAAGTTCCTTCGCAAGAGGCCTCCCGAATCATTTCGGGATAAGACTTTGGTCGTAGAGACGCAATCGGACGACCTGCTTCCGTATGTCTGTGGGACCAGTTGTGGCAATCGTCTCATCGATCGATTTGAAGGCCTTGAGCATTTCAAATTCGGGCCGCAATTTGTTCGGCCGCCCCTTCAACTGGTAGAGTGACGATTTGCGGATCATGAATTCCAAAATCCTTGTTAGTGGTGTATCCGGGCCTATTGGTGCTGCTCTTCTTCCCTCTCTGCGTACGAATGGATGTTCCGTAGTCCGGCTGGTGCGCAGTGCCGCGAAAGGCGACGACCAGATCGAATGGGATCCGGCAGAGCAGCTGGCGCCCCAGAAAGTATCCGGATTCGACGCTGTGATTCACCTGGCGGGGGAAAGCATCTTCGGACGGTGGACGGCCGCCAAGAAAGCGAAGATCCGCGATAGCCGGGTGGTGGGAACGTTCAATCTGTCGTCGGCTCTGGCCCAGGCGCAGGATAAGCCGCAGGTTTTCGTTTGTGGCTCGGCGATCGGGTATTACGGTAACCGTGGGGATGAGGTCTTACGCGAGGAAAGCGCACCCGGCGCGGGATTTCTTGCTGAAGTCTGCCAGGACTGGGAAGAAGCCACAACGCCGGCGGTGCAGGCCGATATTCGAACCGCACATATAAGGACCGGGGTGGTGCTGAGTCCCAAGGGCGGGGCGCTGGGAGCCATGCTGCCGCCGTTCAAGATGGGACTGGGTGGTCGAACCGGCAACGGTCAACAATGGATGAGCTGGATTGATGTGCGCGACATGGTAGGCGCGATCCACCACATTCTGAAGAACGACCTGATCCAGGGACCGGTGAACATGGTCGCTCCGAAGCCAGTCAGAAATGAGGACTTCGCCAAAACATTGGCCAGCGTACTCTCGCGGCCGGCGATTTTTCCTCTGCCGGCGTTTGCCGTGAAGTTGGTTTTCGGCGAGATGGGAGAGAATTTGTTACTCGGGAGCCAGAAGGTAGAAGCCAGCAAGCTGATATCTACGGGCTATCCGTTTCGTTACCGCGAACTGAGAACATCGCTCGAATCGCTCTTGCACGGCTAAACGCTTAATTGGATTCGGGGCGGTGCATCTCGTCCTGCAGTTTTTGCAGTAACTGGGCACGCTGCTCGGTGCTGAGTTCGCGCTGCAGTTCTTCCAGTGCCAGCGCCACGATGTGGTAGTGGTGCGCTCCCGCGTAATTAGGATCGGTTGTGATGTCGAGCCACAGTTTGTGCATGAGTTCGACATCCTGCGGGCGCAGGCGCGGGTTGTGCGGACCGATCACATACTCGCGGATAGTGCCGTCCGGAGCGCAGACTTCCAGAGTAAGGCGGGGACGAGGCTCGGGCAAGGACTCCCAGGCATCTCCCAAAAGCTTGGCCTGCTCATCTGCGCTGAGCTTGTTTGAGAGCCCGCAGATGATGCGAGAGGAAGCGAGCCGTTGCGCGGTCACCATGATGGCTTCGAATACGTCGGTGGCCGGCACCACCAGCAGAGAAATCGGTTTCCCCTCTTTTTCGGCGACAGCTACGGCCGCCGTGAAGAGCTCCTGCTCGTAGTGGTCGAAGACCTGGCTGGCCTCCATGACCGCGCTGCCGCTGAAGCTATGCTCGCGATGGTAGAGGCGAGCGCTCATCACGACCACATCCTGTTTGGTGGTATCGGTATGGGACAGCACCTGGCGCAAGTAATAAAGGTTGCGGGGATCGCGTACTGCGACCAGAATGTTTCCCGGCCGCACACCCATGGCGCCGCTGCCGAGCTCCTGATTGCCATATACGCGGAACTGGTCAAGCTGCTCGGGTTTGCCGTGACGCTCTTTGGCAACGTGCCGTTCAGAAAGAGTAAAGATGGTGAAAAATACGGCGCTGAAAATCACGCCTGCGATGGTGGCCTGATACTTGGTAAACAGGTTGACAACTGCCGTCGTGAGCAGCACTCCGGAAATCAAAATTAGCCCTACGGGAATTTCGGTCTTGCCGATGTGCAGGTTTCCGGGAACTTTCCAGGCCCGGTTTCCGGGCTCGGTAAAGCGCAGAACGAGCACCGCGATCGATTTCATGGCGAAGCTCCAGATCACGCCGAAAGCGTAGAGCGCCGCCAGTACGTACACATTGCCGAGGCTCAGGACGATCGTGAGCAGCTGCAATCCGACGATTAGATTAATGATCCGGTAACTGGTGCCGAAGCGGTGGTGGGGCTTCTGGAACCAGCTGGTCAGCACGCCGTCTTCAGCCACGCGATTTAGAACACCATTGGCTCCCACGATGGAAGTATTCTGTGCACCAGCCAGAATCAGGACGCCCACCAGCACAACGAAGGCGTGGAAGAGCAGCTTAAGGCTCTCCGGACCTGCCAGATACATGGCAATGCCGCCGATCAGGTTGGCAAAATAGTCAGGCCGAACCTTGTCGGGGATAATCATCACCGCGAAGAAGGAAACCAGCGAAGTGAACAGCAGGCTATAGATAAAAATCACCAGGCCGGTCTTTTCCAGATTCTTCAGCTTGGGATGTTCGATTTCGCGATTCACCTGCGCCAGGGTCTCCTCGCCGCTCATGGCGAGGACGGAATGGCCGAAGCCGACGAAAAGGATGATGGTCGTGAGAAAGCCGAGAGGCAGATGCCGGAACCAGGCCGTGTCCAGCCAGCCCAGAGACTCCTTGTTCAAGGGAACTACGCCCGGATGCAGTGGGTTGGGGGGCAATTGAATCACGGGCGCGCGCAGAATCGTGATGGTGCACCAAATGAGGAGAATCACCACCATCACCGTGGTGATGACCATGATCTGCAGAGCCTTCTGGCTGGACTCGTGCATGCCTTGGGTATTCTTCCACCAGAAATAAGTCACCACGATTACCGCCAACCCGGCAGCGAAATGATCGTCAGAAAAATGCAATGGGCGGTGCATGTATACGCCCATGTCTTTAATGAAACCTGCGAGATATTGCCCGGCGGAAACCGCGCTGATGGGTCCGGTCAGGACATAGTCAAAGAGCAGCGCCGAGACGGAAAACTTGGCCAGCGTTCCTCCCATGGCCTCCTTGACCACGCGATAAACGCCGCCGCGCACGAACATGCTGCTGGATTCGATATAGAGCGCCCGCACCGCATAGCTGAACAGCATGACGGCGAGAATGAACCAGGGAGCGCTTTTGCCAATTACTTTCTCGGCGTCGCCACCGGCGTAATACGCGGACGACGCCAGGTCAGACAGGACGATGGCGGAGGCTCGCCAGAAGGAAATGAAGGTCAACATCACCGTGGTGGCGACGAAGACTTTTATTGCGGGCTTGGAACCTTCAACGGACGTAGCCATGCTTCAGAAGAGTGCGAGACTCCAGATCGGAATAAGCCTTGAAGATAGCACAGGCAAGGCAGCTTCGAGCGTAGCAGAGGCTTCGGTCCGCGATGATGCTTAAGTCTTAGTCTTCGATCATGCCGAAGTTAGTGAGTCAACGCTTCGGGGTCGTTCGGCTCATGCTTTTGCGGAGCGAGGTAGGTATGGGTGATGCGGTCATGCCAGCAGAGCGAGTCTTCGTCGAGGAAAACCCAAATATACCCCATGCAGAGAGATACAGCCGAGAGAAACGATGCGAGTACACGCCAGCGCCGCAGGCTTCGGGAGGGAATCCTGTCATCGAACCGGAGTAATTTCAGTCGCGCCAGGCGCAGGCCCGGGGTTGTCCCCGCATAAACCATGAGCAAGTATTGGTAAGCCGACCACAGCACGAAGCACAGACCCGCGAGAACCCCGGCAGCCTGCAGGCGCGGTGGGCGAACGTCTGTTAGCTTCCAGAAAATGAGAGCGAACAGAGAACAGGCGGTGACAATGATCAGATCATCGATGACTGCGGATAACGCGCGCCGCTCCAGTGTCGCAGCCTGCAGCGGTATGTCAATACCAGGACGCTTCTCCTCTCCTGCTTGCTGCACTGGCTCGATCGTAATTCCACCCAGCGCCGGGGGCGACGGAACAACTTCCGGAACTTCCAGGATGCGGGGACGATCGATGACCGGATCGGCTAATTCATCCGGAGCGGGCGCAGGAGGCGTCCAGGAACGCGGGAACTCGATAATCTTTGCTGTGACTGGGGAAGCGGCAGAGGCAGTTGTCGCATGGTTGGCATGTTCCTCAGCGTAGCAACCCGGAGCACTCTCGCCGGCGGAGTGAGTTGTGGAGGCATTCGACGGCTCAGGCGATGTGGCAGCGAATTCGTCCAACACCAAGGCGTGGTTTGAGGTCAGGACTGGAGGGAGAGTGGAGTGTTCCGCTGCAATGCGAGTCGTATCTTGTGGTTCGAAGCGCAATCGCAACGAGGGATACCGAGGAGCGCGCGGCTTCCGCCGGGACTGATATCGGTTCAGGCGAGCCGCTACTTCTTGACGCCAGGTCGACGAATCTTCAGGTGCAGACCCGGCACTGAGAAAACCAGGTTCAGATTCGAGGTGCGGAGTTGCCGCAGCACTTGCGTTGGCCTCGGGCTCGGACCGTGGCGAAGCTGTGGAATCCTCCCGGGAAGAGCAGCGGCAGATCTCACCACAAAGCGGACAAGACATGAATCAGATCTCAAAAGAATGTCGAAAGCGGGGGCCAGCGGATAACCGCGAAGACCACGCCGGAATCTAAATCTGTGACCTGCTTTGCCTCGCAAGGCACGGCCATGCTAAGTTCACCACGACTGCTGCCGCTATAGGCGTCCAAGCGTTTCTCTCTTGCGCCTGGGTGATCGCGTTCTAAACGACCTTGGTCCGATGACTCTTCGCAACAGATTCCTTATCACGGCGGCAATGCTTTGTCACCTGCTTCTCGTACCCCCGTTAGTTACCAGCCAGTTGCTGCCTTCGAATTCCTCTTCTGCGACGCATCGCAGCAAGCCCGCGGAAAAATCGACGGCTCCAACTACGCCTTGCGCCCGAGCGTTTGCGGAGTCGTCCAACAATCGCGCTACGATCTGCGCCATCCAGCAAGAAAGAGACGGTGACGTCTACAAGTTGCACGGTGCAGTTGAAATCTACTACGAGGCTTACGTTCTGAAGGCCGACGAAGCGACCTTCAACTCGGACACCAACGAAGCGACCGCCAGCGGGCACTTTTCCCTCGACGGCGGTCCCAACGACGACCACATTCGTGCCAACCACGGCACTTACAACTTCGCCCTGGAGACGGGAAAGTTCTACGACGTCACCGGAACCACGGGGCTGCGCTTCCGCGCCAACCGGGTGATTCTCACTTCTACCGCGCCCTTTGCATTCTCTGGCAAGCTCGTCGAAAAAACCAGCCAGGACCATTACCTCGTCTATGACGGCACGATTACCACTTGCGAATTGCCGCATCCCAATTGGCAGTTCGACGCCCGCAAGGTGAGCGTGGACGTAGGTGGCAATGCGAAAATCTACCGCAGCACTTTCGACTTGCATGGCATTCCGATCCTCTGGCTTCCTTACGCGACCCATCCGGTAGAGAAGGAATCCCGGCAGTCCGGATTTCTCATGCCATCGGTCGGTCACTCTTCGACGAACGGATACATGGTGGGCGACGCCTACTACTGGGCGATTAATCGCATGATGGATGCGACCGTGGGGGCGGAGTATTTTTCTTTGCGCGGAGGCTCGCAGCGTGGAGAGTTCCGGGTCCGTCCCAGCGAAACTTCGTATATCGACCTCAACTATTTTGGCGTGATCGATCGCGGCATTGGTTCGCCACCGCTCAAAGAAGGCGGAGAGAACGCGCGTCTGAATGCGGCCGGAAACATCGACGGATTCCGTGGCGTGACCAACATCGACTATTTGAGTTCATTTCTTTTTCGTCTAGCTTTCAACGAAGTGTTCAGCCAAGCGGTGTATTCGGAGGTGAAGTCGCAGGCGTTCCTATCGAAGTCCACCGATGGCTACAGCATGAATGGCTTTGCGGAGCGTTATCAAAATTTTTTGAGCACCACGCCCGGCCAAGTCATTACAATTTTGCACACGCCGAGCGCTGATTTCTCTGGCGTAGATCACCAGGTTTGGCGCATGCCGCTTTACTGGTCGTTCGATGCCTCGGGAACCGGATTGTCACGCAGTGAGCCCGCGGAGTGTTCAACGGTCGGTTCAGTGCAGTCGTGCACGCCCGCTTTCCGGACGGCGAACCTGCTCGGGCGGTTCGATCTGAATCCGGAAATTTCATTGCCGCTGCTGTTTCGAGGATGGTCGTTGCGTCCGGAACTGACGCTGCACGAAACTTATTACACCCAAAGACTGGTGGGCGAAAGCGGCACCAATCCCGGGCAGGCAGTAAGCGATCCTATCGATCGGCATGCCGTGGAGACAGCGGTGGAATTACGCCCGCCTGCGCTCGAGCGCGTTTTCGACAAAGAATTTCTGGGAAGAAAGTGGAAACATGTCATCGAGCCGCGCGCCGTCTACCGTTTCGTTACTGGGGTGAACAATTTTGCCAACGTCGTAAAGTTCGACGAGCGCGACATCCTGACCGACACCCATGAAGTGGAGTACGGCTTCGTGACTCGTCTCTATGCCAAGCGCACCTCAAATCAGCCCGAGGATTGCAGCAAGATCATGACCGCACTGACCGTGGGCGGCGCTGCGCCGGAATCGACCATTCCATGGCAGCATACCAATCCACTGGCGGGTCCCGGCTGCCAACCCGGGCCTCCGGTGCGGGAACTTGTAACCTGGGAGCTCGCGCAGAAATACTTTCTCGACCCCACTTTCGGAGGAGCGTTGATTCCGGGGCAACGCAACGTATTCACGACCACGATCGACCTGACTGGAATCGCTTTCCTGACTCAGCCCCGTCATCTCTCACCTCTGGTCTCGCGGTTAAGAGTGGAGACCAGCGCGCGTACCGATGTCGAATGGGATATGGACTTCGATTTTCAAAACAATCGCACCAACGCCAGTACGCTGTTGGCCAACTATCACATCGGTCAAGTCACGATTGGCGGTGGAGATGCGATTTTGCAGATTCCAGGGCAGACCGCGGCCGCGTCCGCGAATTTGGCTGATATCGCTCACTTCAACCAATTTCGCGCCGCCGTGGGATACGGGAGCGCGGTCAAGCGCGGCTTCAGCGCCGCAGGAAGTTTCGGTTTTGACGCCGATCTCAGCCAGTTGCAGTTTGTCAGCGCGCAGGCAACTTACAACTGGAATTGCTGCGGCATGACGTTGGAGTATCGCACCTACACAGTCGCCAACGTGCGCAATGAAAACCTATTTCTGTTCAATTTCAGCCTCGCCAATATCGGCAGCTTCGGGAGTTTGCGGCAGTTGGGACGGCTGTACTAAAAGTTTTCCATGCTGCCTCGGAGAGTCGGTAGCGCATCTAATTCTGCTAACATGCCGCCTATGTCTGCCATTACAAACGAGCTGGAATCCAAGAGCGCGCTGCTTCGGGCGAACCTGAGCAAACTTGGACGGCTCCTCGTCGCCTATTCCGGCGGAGTTGATTCCGCTTACCTGGCTTGGGCTGCCCATCAGGCGCTGGGAAGCAACATGTTGGCGATCATCGCGGACTCCCCTAGCCTGGCGCGCACGCAGCTCGATGACGCGGTTGCCTTTGCCACAGAACAAGGCATCCCCCTGGAAGTGGTCGCGACTGCCGAATTGGATCGCCCCGAGTACGCTCGCAACGATTCGCAGCGCTGTTTCTTCTGCAAAGACGAACTCTTCACCCTGATGGAGGATATGCGCGCCTCCCGCGGCTTCGACGCGATCGCGTACGGCGTCAATCTAAACGACCAGGGCGACTTTCGTCCCGGACAGAAAGCTGCGACCAATCATCATGTAGTTGCGCCGCTGCTCGATGCCGGACTTTCCAAGGATGAAATCCGCACTTTGGCTCAACGGGCCGGTTTGCGCATCTGGGATAAGCCGGCTTCCGCTTGCCTGTCGTCCCGCATTGAATACGGCCGCCCGGTTACGCGAGAAGCGCTCGCGGTTGTAGAAAAGGGCGAAGACGCGCTCCGCTCCATGGGTTTCCGGCAGTTCCGTGTCCGACATCACGGGGAAATTGTTCGCATCGAGATCTCACGCGAGGAGCTGACGCGGGCGCTCGATCCCGCAATGGCCGCGCACTTCACGGGTATTTTCAAAAGCCTGGGCTTCAAGTTTGTGACTCTCGATCTGGAAGGCTTTCGCTCGGGATCCATGAACGCATTACTGCCTGCGGAGGATTTGCTTCGGCGCACAGGCTGAGAGGATTTCCGGGACATGGCCCTCGTTCCGGGCATAAATGCTGCCCATTCCAGTCGTCCTTCTTCCCGCACCCGCCGGGCGCTGTGAGATAATCAACTTTACCTTCCATGTTCAGGCGGTTCTTAGTGATTTTATTGCGACGCTCTTTTCTTCTCCTGCTGATCGTTTGCTTAGGCTGTGCTGCTCAATCCGTCTCGCCAGAATTAGCCCAAAAGATCGAACGGCAGGTCCGTTCCTACTACAAAGTTCCGGCCGAACTCAAAGTGCTGGTAGGTCCTGCTTCGCCGAGCCCAGATTTTCCCAATTACGAGTCCGTTGTGGTTACCATCGACAACGGCGAAAGGAAACAGGATCTTAATTTCCTGATTTCCAAAGATCACTCCTCGTTGATCCGAATGAATAAGTTCGATTTGAACAAGGATCCCTATGCGGCCACGATGAGCAAGATCAATACTGCCGGGCGGCCTACGCGGGGAGCGAAGGCATCCAAAGTGGTAGTGGTCAACTTTGACGATTTCGAATGTCCGTTCTGCTCGCGTATGCACCAGGAGCTGTTCCCGGAAATTTTTAAGGAGTACGGAGACCGCGTTACTTTCATTTACAAAGATTATCCGCTGGTGGAAATTCATCCCTGGGCGACGCACGCTGCCGTGGACGCGAATTGCCTGGCTGCGCAAAACAACGATGCCTATTGGGATTTTGCTGACTACATCCACGCCAACCAGCACGAAGTCAGCAACGAAAAAACTCCGGCGGCGCGTTTTGAGGCGCTCGACAAGTTGGCTATGTTGCAAGGTCAGAAACACAGCTTGGATACGGTAAAGCTGCAGTCTTGTATTAAGGCGCAAGATGACAGTGCGGTGAAGGCCTCAATGAAAGAGGCGGAATCGGTTGGGGTGGAAGCGACTCCGACCATGTTCATCAACGGTGAAAAAATCGATGGCGCCGTACCGCCGAGTGAACTGCGTGCTGCTTTGGATCGCGCGTTAAGAGACGCTAATCTGCCGGTACCGGATCACGCGGTCGCATCGACCGCTCCAGTCGCAAAGTGATGGTGCAGTGGGGAACGTTGACGGGAATCTAGGAGAACAACTCTTTTGAAAAGGAATCTGGGACTTCCGCGCGTGGCAGTATTACTCGCTGCCGCCGTCGTGCTGGCAGCGATGCTGGGCTGCAAATCTCAAGTGAGTGGAAACGTGATGGCCACGGTGGATGGCCGCAAAATCTTCCGCTCCGATGTCGACAAGTATTACGACAATCAAATTGCCAGCGCGCAGCAGGCCCCTGTCGGCGAACAAGCCACGATTCTTCGCCTCAACATCCTCCGCCAACTGATCGACGACGAAATGGTAATGCGCCGTGCAGAAAAACTCGGCTTGCTGGCCACGGAAGAGGAAGTGGATCGCAAGCTGAACGAAATTAAATCCCCCTACACGCAGGAGGAATTCGATCAGCGGCTGAAAGAAAAAAAGATTACGCTGGAGGACTTCAAGCGTGACATCCGCCGCTCCATCACCGTCGACAAGGTGATGAACAAAGAAGTGTCTTCGAAGATCAACGTGACCGACCAGGACATCAACGACTACTTTGCCGCGCACAAATCGGAATTTAACCTCATCGAACCGCAATACCATCTGGCCCAGATATTCGTGACTCCAACGCCGAACCCGCAGGTGCACAACCAGAATAACAAGGCGCAGAACGAGGCCGACGCCCGCAAGAAAATCCAGATGATTTCCAATCGCCTGGATAGCGGCGACGACTTTGCTACGCTCGCGATGAATTACTCAGAGGATCCGGAGACATCGGGCAATGGTGGCGATCTGGGAACGGTTCCAGAGTCGTCACTGCGCAATACGGATCCCTTCACGCGCGACGCCGTGATGAAACTGAAGCCGGGTCAGTACAGCCCAATTATCATCGTGTCGAACCCGGCGACCAAGCAACCGCTCGGCTTTCGCATTGTGAAATTGGTTTCGAAGGAACCGGCGGGACAGCGCGATCTATCTGATCCGCGCGTGCAGCAGGCTATTCGCTCGCAACTGCATGACCGACGCGAGCAGTTGTTGAAGGCGGCTTACTACGAAGTGCTGCGCGACTCGGCCAAGGTTGACAACTATTACGCCAAGC
This sequence comes from uncultured Acidobacteriaceae bacterium, assembly GCA_963726155.1. GTDB lineage: Bacteria > Acidobacteriota > Terriglobia > Terriglobales > Acidobacteriaceae > Sulfotelmatobacter. Next base: position 733,582 of record CAVSBF010000004.1, on the reverse strand, counting down.
AAATTCTGGACAGCAATGGCTTGATGAAGTAGCGATTTTCAGCCGGCACAGGTGCTGAAACGCCGGCCGATGCCATCACTCCACGATGGCGAGGACGTCGCCGGCATTCACCGCGGCACCCTCAGTCGCCATAATCTTCTGGACTGTTCCCTTCTTCGGCGATTTAATTTCGTTCTGCATCTTCATCGCCTCGACCACCGCCACGCCCGCACCAAGCTCCACTTCATCTCCCTCTTTTACCAGAAGGCGCACCACCCTACCCGGCATGGGCGCGACTATTTTCTTCGGGCCACGATCGTCCGCAGCCCGCGCGCGGCCACGCAGGGAACGCGGGTCGCGCACTTCGGCAGCGAACCTTGTGCTCCCTACCCACAAATGCAAATCGTTTGCTACTCGCTCGGATTTAATTTCGTAAGCGAGGTTCCCGATGCGAAGAGAGAGAACGTCCGGGCGCGCGAGAATAGCATCCACTTCAATTTCGCGACCATCGAGGCGGCAGGACCAGCGTCCGTCAGTGCGGTTCAGCTCGAGCCCATACTTTTTGCCGTCGATGGTTACGTCATAGAGCATAAAGAACAGTCGTTCTTCTACTTATCCGAATCGGCCGACTTTATCGCAAGGCCTCTTTGCGGCTGGCATTCTTCCAGTTCGAAAGTGTCGGGCCCGGACGCGAATCCGGGGGACTGGCGCTTTCAGCGGCGACGCCCAGCGCCGCAAACATTCCGGCTGCAATGGCAGCGACTTCCGCTGCTCGCGCATCCACACCCTTATGCTCGCTTCTCTTTAGCATGCGGTCGAGAAATCCGGTGTCAAGTTTGGCTGCGCGGAAGTCCGGATCGCACAAGATCCGTCTGAATAAAGAGATGTTTGTCTTGATTCCGCCGACGAAATATTCGCTGAGGGCACGAGTTAACCTGGCGATAGCCTGATCGCGATCAGTGCCATAACCGATCAGCTTGGCCAGCAGAGGATCGTAATCGATCGGCACATTCCATCCTTCGTACATTCCGCTGTCGCGGCGAATGCCCGGCCCCGAGGGCGCCAACAGCAGCGAGATTCTGCCGGGGCTGGGAAAATAATTATTGTCGGGATCTTCGGCGTATATGCGGCACTCGATGGCATGACCGCGAATGGTGATGTCATCCTGCGCGAAGGGTAGTTTTTCTCCAGCCGCGATGCGGATCTGCAAGTGAACCAGATCGAGCCCGGTGATCAATTCCGTTACCGGATGTTCAACCTGCAGCCGCGTGTTCATCTCGAGGAAATAAAAATTCCTTTCCTCGTCGACCAGAAACTCGACCGTGCCGGCGTTGGTATACCCCGCGGCCTTGGCCACGCGAACCGCCACTTCGCCCATCCGGCGGCGCATGTCGGCATCGACGATGGGAGAAGGCGCTTCCTCGAGCACCTTCTGATGTCGCCGCTGCAGCGAGCATTCGCGCTCGCCAAGATAAACCGTGTGGCCGTGCTCGTCAGCTAGGACCTGCATTTCGATGTGGCGAGGATTGATGATTGCCTTCTCGATATAAACCTCGCTGTCGCCGAATGATCGCTCCGCCTCGCTGCGAGCTGCATCGAGAGAGGATTTCAATTGTTCGCGCGCGTGCACCAGGCGCATGCCTTTGCCACCGCCGCCCGCGGCGGCTTTCAGCATGACTGGGTAGCCAATGCCCGCGGCCACTATTTCTGCCTCCTCCAACGATTCCACTCCTCGCGATGTGCCGGGCACGAAAGGAACACCGGCTTTCTCCATGGCCTGCCGCGCGCGGGTCTTCGACCCCATCGCTTCCATGGCGGCGGAGGTTGGGCCGATGAATTTCACTCCGGCATCGGTACAAGCCTGAGCAAACTTTGCATTCTCGGAAAGAAATCCGTATCCCGGATGAATCGCGTCGGCGCCGGAGCGCTGCGCGACGTCGAGAATTTTCGTTATGTTCAGATATGATTCGGATGCCGCGGCCGGGCCGATAGGATAGGCTTCGTCGGCTTTACGCACATGCAATGAAGCGCGGTCCACATCTGAGTAAACAACTACTGCGGCGATACCCATCTCATGGCATGCGCGGAGCACGCGTACTGCAATCTCTCCGCGATTGGCGATGAGGATCTTCTTGAACATCGTTGCTGTGGACACCTTTTTTGAATAACAACGCGCGGCCGAAGAACTCAAGATTCTACAGCAGATTCCGGCATTTCAGAATCGGCCGTCTGCGGGGCTGACCGTTTGCCTGTTTGCAATAACAAGAACAGGGCCAGGATCAGCAACTCGGGTTCAATCGGATGACGATAGCGGGCGTGGGGAAAGACAAAATAATAAGTTGTGGGGTAGGTGAGAATGAGTCCGGCGAAGAGCCACGCTCCGTGGATTTTCATCCGCACCGCGCGGCCCACACCCCAGATGGCCAGCACCGACCATGTCAGAAAAAGTGAATTGCGAAAGTCCCAGGGAGCACGGCTATCGGTGGGTTTTGGTACGCCATTCCAGTAGTAAAAGAATCTTCTCAGGCTAACAGCAGCGAAGCGACCGGGGTTTTCGCGAATCCACTCGAATGCCAGTCGCTGGCACTCTTTCGCGTAGGCAAGTTCCCCCATGCGTTGGAACTTTTCGAACTCGAGTTTGTTCAGATTGGGCTGCAGATAAGCCATCAACATGCCCTCCGCACTGTTCGAATTGCCGAGGCGAAACTGAAGACCGAAATCGTCGCGCAAGAGAACAAATCGTCCGAAGACTTCATAGTTCCGGACGAGCCACGGTGAGAGCACCAAAAAGAAAATCACAGACGATAACACGACACCAGAAAATGAAGGTAATCCATTCTTGAATCGCTGCCGCCATATCCAGAGCCCGCAGAAAGGCAGAAATGCAAGCATGGATGGATTCGCCAATGCAGCGACGCCCCAAAAACAACCAAATATCACCCATCCTCGAAAGCCGCGCCAATCCTGGAGTTCCAGAGCCACCAGAAAAATTAAACTTAAAACTAACGGGGTGAATGTCGTATCCCAAATCCAGTGAATCGACCAGTACCAAATGTAAGGATTCAGCGCCCATCCCCACGCCGACCAGCGCGCCACACGATTGCCGAAAGTTCTTTGAGCAATCAGAAAAATTGGAATCGTTGTCAGCGAAGCGAAGAGGCTGTTAATGGTTAACAGAACCCACGCAGAGGCATACGTGTAAATGCCGAAGACCTTGAAGACCCCGGCCATCAGATATGGATAGAGCGGCGGTTCCCAGGCGGTGGGACCGGTATTGCCGCCGTAAGGATTGCTGAATCCCTGCCCCATCGCGATGGAGCGAGCCACACGTCCCATCTCCCAACCGAAAGCGAAGTGGTCTTCGATGGGCCGCGTACGATACTCGCGGAACGCGCCGATCATTGCCACCTGTAGAAAAAACGACACCACCACGAGCCAGAACACGGACTTCGGAATCGGCGGCAACGACGTTTTTTCCATTGAGCGGGAGTGTATCAGGAGGAACAAACGAGCCGAAGAAATCGCCGGCCAGGGACGGCGTTACTGCTCGGGCAAACGAACAAGGCTCACCATAAATGACTGCCGAGGTTGATGTTCAGATCCTTTTATCCATCGCGTGCTGCGGCCGAGACGGTAACGCAGCAGCGTCCAGATGGCCAGCCATCCGTCGGAGTGGCGAATTTTTTTGCCCTCGCCAGCCGAGCGAGGAACATAGGAGATAGGAACTTCAGCGATCTTCTCGCCCATGCGGCACAACTTCGCCGTGACTTCGGGGCAAAACTCAAACCGGCGGCAATCCAAACTGATTTTCGAAATTAACGACCGGCGGAAAACTTTGTAGCAGGTCGCTTCGTCGTGAATGCCCGCTCCATACAACAGATTTGCCAGATGGGTTAGAAGCTTTGCGCCCAGGAAAAATCGCAGCCCGCGTTCCGGGCGGTCAGGGCGCACGCCGTAAACAACATTCGCTTCCTGGAGTTCGAGCGGCCGCAAGAGGGCCGGATAATCCTGCGGGTCGTATTCAAGATCGGAATCCTGTATGAGAACGTATTCACCCCGGGCATAGTCCAGCGCCGTGCGAATAGCTGCACCCTTGCCGCAATTCTTTTGGTGGAAGATTACAGTGACATCGTCTGAAAGCGGCATCGCGCGGAGCTTTTCCCGAGTGCCGTCAGACGAGCCATCATCCACGATGATAATTTCTTTTTTCACGGACGAGGCATGGATGGCCTGTAGCAACTCGTCGACATGCGCCGCCTCGTTGTAAACCGGCACGATTACGGACACACATCCCGCCCACCGGTCGACCGGAACACCCTCGCCGTTGCACGTAGACGGTTCCAACGAAGTTACACTCATTGCACCAAAAGCCAGCGATGGACCGTGGCCCGCTGAAATCCGGGTCCACCAGAAATCTGGGCTATTCTTAGCATAATATCATTTGGATTCGGACCTTTTACCCTACGACTCATGCCGTCTTCGACAGCCCGCGCAACAAAAGAGATCGACTCCTCGCGGCCGGCGAGTTCCGCGCAGCCATTTTGGACACCCGTTTCAATCGCCACGCTGACGTTACTGAGCGCGGCCGCCGCCGCATTACGCTTTTCATTTCTTGTCCGTAAACCTTTTTGGTTTGATGAATGTTTCAGCGTGGAAGTAGCCCGGCTCGGCTGGACTGATTTTTTGCGACTGATGTGGCGACGCGAAGCCAACATGTCGCTCTACTATCTGTTATTGCGCGGATGGCTGCATTTTGGCTCCAGTCCATTCTTTATTCGTAGCTTGTCGGTGATCATTTCTCTCGCTACTCTGCCGGCGATTTTCTGGCTGGCATCACAGCTCTTTGACCGGCGCGTAGGCTTGTTCGCCGTCGCGCTGATGAGCTTTAACGCATTTCACATTCGCTACGCCCAGGAGGCGCGCAGCTATTCGCTGTTTGTACTGCTGGCGATTTTGTCGAGTGGTTTTTTCGTCGCAACCTTGCGCGAGCCATCACGCGGCAGCGGCGCAGGATATGGGCTGGCCAGCGTTCTTGCCGTTTATGCTCATCTTTATGCATTGCTGTTACTGGCAGCGCAGTGGCTGTCGGTGCGGGGGGAGAAGCAACGCGCGCGCTCGCGGCCTGTGCGCCGGATCTGGATATGGATTGCCGTGGCGTCGTTGCCGTTGATCGTTTTCGCGGCCAAGACTGGCGCTGGTCCGATTCGATGGATACAACGCCCGGGCTATCGCGACATCTTGCACTTCATGGAGCAGTTAGCGGGCAACAATGGATTTTTCTTGCTCGCTCTCTATGCAGTAGCTTGCCTGGCTGCAATCATTCCACAGGAAGCCAAGACGAGGCAGTTCCAGACCCAGGGCGAGTCGGATAGCTGGAGGGTTCGCTTTCTCCTGATCTGGCTGGTCTGTCCGGTGGCGCTGATACTCATGCTCTCACTGGCGCGTCCGCTTTTTCTGGGACGCTACTTCATCTTCTGCCTGCCGCCGCTGGTTATTCTGGCCGCGTCCGGTCTGGCTAAACTGCGTTCCTCCTGGCTGCTGGGCGTGGCGCTGGGGATAATGCTTTTGCTTTCGCTGCAAGGAACTTTCTCTTATTACGATCACGATTTCGATCTGCAGCGGGATGGTTCCGAAGCAGCTGTGAGCTATATCCTGGATCACGCTCAGCCCGGCGATGCCATTCTGTTTCACATCGCGGAGGGTCGGGTGCCTTACGAGTTTTTCAAGTCGCTGAGGGAGAAAGCCTCGCCGGCGGTCTCTGCGGCCGGGCCTGAAATTATCTATCCCCGACACGGCGATCATCTCGACTATCGGGATTTCAGTGGCAAGCCTAGCAGCCCCTTCGTGCATTCGATCCCCGGTCGTTACTCTCGAGTGTGGGTCGTGCTTATGAGCAATCAAGCGTACGGGCATCCCGATCTGACCACCTTGATGCTGAATCGAATTCTGGGCGAGTCTTTCCCCAGGCTGGAAAAGGAGCAATTCTCGCAAGTGGAAGTACGAGTCTACAGCAGGCCTTGATTTGCGAAAGTGCGATGACTAAACAATTCCGTGCGCCTTTGGCGCAAGTCTTTGCACTCGTTAACGTCCTCCCAGCTCCGAAGTGTCGTCAAAACAACCAAAAGGGCGTGAATATCAATCCCAAGCTGGCAGGCTCTAGTGGCATGGTATCTGCAGCAGGATAGGCAGAGTAAGTCTTCCGGGAGGTTTTATGAGCAAGTTTGCGGTAATGGGTTCGATTCTTCTGTTGTCAGTTTTAAGCTATAGCCAGGATTGGCGCGGTGTTCCGGGGTATTGTCCGTATGGCTGCGGTCCCTATGTTCCGCTGATTACGACCCCGAGCCTGGCGCTAACGACATTTTCTCCGAATCCTGTAGGGGCTACCAACGCCACCGGCGGCCTGATTGCGGGCGCAACCAATTCCACGCTCTCCGAGATCTCCGGAAACACGGACGCAGCTTACACGGTGCCGGTGTGGTATTCGGGCGGGCAGACTCCGATCATTTCTCCCATCACAGCCGGACCGGATCATCGTGGACGCGAGCGGGGAATGCGGCGCATGGAAGAGGAACACGAGATGGAGCACGGGCACATGATGCCGGAGCACGAGCACATGATGCGGCGGATGGAGTCGGGGCAAGAAATGAACTGGCGAACCACAGGCTCAGCCGGCGTGGATATTCATTGGCGCCTCCCAGCAACCGGCGGTCACAGGTAAGTGGAAGCCGGCAAAGCGGACCTATACGAATGACGACGTGACACGGCAAAATCAGCAGAACGGTGTTGTAAAGTACGACCATAAGACCGAGAAGATCTAGCTGGTGTTTGATTCGGGTTGTCGAATTACCTCGGCGCTGTTTCGTGGTAAATAAAAAGAGGGCGGACAAGAATGTCCGCCCTCTCTAGCTTAACGAAGCGAATCTTATTTCGGTTGGTCCATGGTGATGCCTTGCTGCCCGGGCTGTTTCTCGGCCTTGGCTTTCTTGGTGGCGAGAGTCTTATCAACCCAGTTATCGGCAGTCTTGAGGTCTTCCTGGCGCTGTGCCAGGTCGTCGCACTCCACGTCGGCTTTTTCGCGGTACATCAGATTTAGATAAGCCATAGCGTCGTCATAGTCCGGACGAAGCTGGATTGCCTTGTTCAGGTTGTCAATACCTTCCTGAATCGTGGGCATATTCTTCGTCTTAAGTTCTTCGCAAACCTTTTTCTGATCTTTGTTCTTGGGGTTCAGATTCTCGTCCGGCTTCATGCCGAGTTTGGCGCGTTCTTCCATGCGCGGGGCGTAGCACTCGGCCCAATCGATGACGCCGATCGAGTAGTAAGGATCAGGATCATTGGGATCGATATCAGAAACCATATGGTTGTACTTCTTGGCCTCGTCGAACTTCTTCATGTTGTAGTAAAGCGAGGCGATGCCCTTGGCAGCGTTCTCTTTCTGATCGCGAGGCGCGTTCATATCAAGCACAGCCTGGTATTGCTTGATTGCCTCTTCCGCCATCTTGTTATTCTCTGGAGTATCGGCGCCTGGAATGTATTGCTGAGCGTAGGCGGTGGCCAGATACATTTTTGCATTAATCAGCGATGGGTCCAGCGCAGCGCTTTGCTGGAAATGGTCGATGGCTTCCTCGAACTTTGCATTCTTGAATGCCGTAACGCCCTTATTGAGCTGGTCGCGGGCGCGCAGTTTGCTGCAGCCCAGGGAAGATAGGATCGCCAGCATCGTGGCTGCCAGCGTCAACAGTCGAATCGATTTATTCATTGCGGTATAAGTCTCCCTTGCCACAGCATCCTAGGCCCAGAGACAGCAATTTGACAAGCGATGGGCAGCATGCTCCTACATGAACGCGGCACGGGAACGTTAGTTCCCGTGCGCGAGTGAAGCCATACGCCTATTCCGGGCGCTTGCAAAACGTCGACCGGCGTTTAGCCGCCAGCCTCGATTTTCGCCGTAATCAGACCTACTTTATCCACTCCTGCAGCGTGCGCGATGTCGATCACATTGGCTACGTCGGCAAAGGGGATGGCATCATCGCCCTTCACGAACATCACCTTTTCAGCGCGAGTTTTGTAGATATCAGCCAAACGGCCCTGCAGATTGTCCCAGGTAGCATCTTCCTGATTGATTTTCAAGCCGGGATCCTGGCCAGCACCGCGATCGATAAGCTGTACCACGATGGTGCGATCGGGTGTGTTGTTCTTGGGTGCGTTTGGCGGAGGCGGCTGCGGAACCAGCGCATCCAGACCTTTGGGGGTAAGCGGCGTGATCACCATGAAGATGATGAGCAGCACCAGCAGCACGTCAATCAGCGGAGTGACGTTAATATTTGCACTTTGGCCTCCGCCACTTCCCATTGCCATACTCATATTCGATCTCCTCTTACTTCACTCACTTCATTGCCCGGTCGCCGGAGCGGGAGGCGGAGCGTTTGGAGTGCTCTTCCTCTGGTCGGTGAGCAAGCCCAGATCATCCACGCCCGCGGCGCGAACCGCGTCTACGACCTGAACGACATTGCCGTAGTGGGCGCGAGCATCTGCCTTGACGTAAACGCGCTTGTCGGTCCGGTTGGCGAGACGATCCTTTACCTTCCCGGTCAAACTGTCCACGGCGATTTTATCGGTGCCGAAGTAGATAGTCCCGTCGCGCATGATTGAAACCAGAAGCGCATCTTCTTTATCCGCATCGGCCATGGGCGTGGGGTTGTTTACCTTCGGCATGTCGACGCTGATGCCTTTTTGCAGCATGGGAGTGATTACCATGAAGATAATCAGCAGCACCAGCATCACATCGACCATCGGAGTTACATTGATGTCGGAGTTGACCTTGGCGCCTTCATTTCGTTTTGCCATTGACATAGTGTGAATCTCCATTACTTCCACGGCATTCGCGAGAGAGGGAAGCCCGGCGCCGGAAATCGATCCGGCGCCGGACGAAGCAACTCAAGCGAAGTCCGGCCCTACCAGCTGGACCTAGGAACGGCGAACGTCGCGCCGCTTCAGGAAGTAGTCGATCAGTTCGCTCGATGAATTGTCCATCTCCACATCGAACGCTTCAACGCGGCCGGTGAGGTAGTTGAACATCATGACGGCAGGGATGGCCACCAGCAGGCCGAAAGCCGTGGTCACCAGCGCTTCCGAAATGCCGCCTGCGACCGCGCCCAGACCGGTAGCCTTCTGTTCGGAAATACCTTTGAAGGCGTTCAGAATGCCCATCACGGTACCGAACAGTCCCACGAAGGGAGCTGTCGAACCGATGGTAGCCAGACCGCCGAGTCCGCGCTTCAGTTCGGCGTGGACAATGGCTTCAGTACGCTCGAGAGCGCGCTTGGAAGCTTCAATCGTCTCGCCGGGGATGGCGCCAGGAGAATCCTGGTGAGCTTTGAATTCCATTAAGCCAGCGGTGACAACCTTCGCCAGATGGCTCTTCTTGTTGCGCTCGGCGACTTTGATAGCCTCGTCGATGCGGCCATCGCGCAGCGCTCCAGCAACTGCGGGAGCGAAAGCGCGGGATTGCTTGCGGGCCGCGTTGTATGCCATGGCGCGGTCAATCATGACGCCGATCGACCAACCCGACATAATGAACAGGATGATGACCACGATTTTCGCAATGATACCCATCTGCTTCCAGAGCGAAATCGGATCCCAACCCACTGCGCCACCCTCTTGCACAATCCAAGTGGCTACCCGGGGAACGTGATGAAATGCTGCTACGGCAAAGTTAGCTAACATGAGTTGCTTTTCCCTCCTCGAAACTTCTTAGACTTTGATGCAAAATCGAAGACTACTGTCAAATTCGGCGACAAGAAGCCGATTGAGGCTTCTCTAAAATCGACATTCGGTATCAATCGGGCCTTCCCATGCGGACCTCACGATAACGGGTCAGGCCTCAAAAACACGGTCCCGCCAGAAGGTCTCTCCCGGCCACGGTTCAAGGTGGGAAGGGGAAGGCCGTTTTCAATCATTAACCACTAATGCATCCTGAACCACTAATGCATTCTGTCACTCGACCGCGTCTAGCCGCCGGCAAGAGTGAAGTTAACTTGTATTTCAGTATCCACTTCCACGGGCTCGCCGTTGAGCAGATACGGCTTATACTTCCACTGCTTGACGGCTTCGATCGCCGCAGGAGCCAGCATTGGATGCCCACTCACCAGCGAGAGGTTTTCGATGGAGCCGTCCTTGCTGATCACGGCTCGGAGCACGACGGTTCCAGAAATGCGAGCCTGGCGCGCCAAGGGAGGATAAGTCGGGTTCACCTTCCGGATTAGAAGTCCCGAGGTAACACCGGCGGAAACGCGAACCCGCTGCGGAGTTGCCACCTTAGGGACGGCAACGGGAGTGGAGCTGATAATACCACCAATCACGCCGCCCATCTGGCCGCCCGGAATACCGCCCGGTACGCCACCGACTACACCGGCGGATGCCATCTGCGGCGGAGCTTCGTCTTCTTTAATCATCTGAATCTTTTGTGGAATCTTGGTCGGCGTGCGGAGCGCGCCATTCACGATATCGGTCTGAATCTGGTGCACCACATGCACGGGAGCGGCTGCAGGCGGAGGTGGCGGAGGGGGTGGGGGCGGAGCAACCAGGAACGTCATCAGCTGTTGCTTAGGTAAAGCTTCAGTGAAGATGAGGGGCATCAGTACCATGACGCCAATGAGAAGAATCTCAAGAAAGATTGCGAAGGTTGTGGTTCGCCCCCGCTTGGTTTTCAGCCTGCCACCGGATTCCAGAAGGCTATCTTCAAACATAGTCGTTTCTCCCTGCTTAGAGCCTACGTGAACTTAGACACCGACGGACTCCCTTTTGCTCCCAAACTCGACTCCCATCGCGGGACCGGGCAAAATTTAGCCCTTCCCGGCGATTAACGCAGAACCAAACAAAGGCGTATCACAAATCGGCGGGCGACGCTATCCGGGCGATTACTTGGCCCGAACGGGCATTGCCGCAGGTCGCTTGCCTTTGCTGATCCGCCAATCCTGATAGGCCACTAAGATTGGTGCGGCAATGGCAATCGACGAATACGTTCCGATCAATATGCCGATGACGAGTGCGAGGCTGAACCCGCGAAGCACCTCGCCGCCAAACAAATAGAGTGCAAGCACTGTAAGGAAGGTCAGCCCGGCTGTCAAGATGGTTCGGCTTAAAGTCTGGTTAATGCTCCGGTTGACGATGTCTGCCAGTTTCTCGCGCCGCATGAGTTTAATGTTTTCCCGGATGCGGTCAAATACCACGATCGTGTCGTTATTAGAGTAACCAATCAGGGTGAGAATGGCCGCGATCACCGTGAGGGAGATGTCTTTGTTCAGCAACGAGAACGCACCCACGGTGATCAGCGTATCGTGAAAGACCGTGACTACAGCGGCCACACCGTAAATCCATTCAAAGCGGAATCCGAGATAGATGAGCATTCCGGCAAGGGAATAGGCGGTAGCGAGTAAAGCCTGCCGGCGCAATTGCGCTCCGACTTGTGGTCCGACGATCTCGACATTGCGCACGCTGAAGTCTGACAGGAAGAATCCATCCGACAGCGAAGCCACGACTTCAGGGTCGACCGAGCCCTTTAGCTCATCGAACGAAGTCAGCACTCCACCATGCCCCTTGTCCCTGGCGTCGACGATAGCCTGAGCCTGCTGGGTGTATTTTTGATCGGCGTCGGAGCCCAGATGCATCGGATCTTTATCCATCAAAAAGTTCTTGATGGCCAAAGAACTGGCATTGTTCAGGTCTTGCTTGCCCGCCGGAGCGTTGGTCTCCAGAGCTTCAATGATGCGGGTTTTACCGCGATCGAGCGCCTGTTCGCTGGTCTCCTGTACATCAAGGTCAATCAGCACTTCGTTATAGGAGGGCTGATCAAAACGCTGAATTTTCGCATTGTGCAGGCCAGCATGGTCCATCGCGGCGCGCAAAGCGTTGTCGTTTGGTGTGTGCGAGAACTTTACATACACCAGCGTACCGCCGCGGAAATCCACGCCGTACGGGATGCCATGCCAGAACAACATGGAAAAGATGCCCGCCACACTGAACACTAGCGAGAAAGCGAGAAAATACCATTTCTTTCCGAGAAAATCGATGTTGGTATTGCGAAAGAACTCCACCAGGCTTACCTCTTATCCGATTTATGAATGAACTGAGTAATTGGCAATTTGTAATTTCGTAACCCAAATTTGCTAAATGCTCAACGCGTCGCCGCGCTGCTTTCGGCTCAGAACCCAGTCAAAGATCACGCGCGAAACGAACACGGCCGTGAACAGATTGGCCAGCAAGCCGAAGGTGAGCGTGACAGCGAATCCCTTTACCGGTCCGGTTCCGAACAGGAACAAAATGGCCGCCGAAACGATGGTAGTGACGTGAGTATCCACGATTGTGATCCAGGCGTGGCTGAAACCCTGATCCACCGCGGATGGCGGCGTCTTGCCGTTGCGTAACTCTTCGCGAATGCGCTCGAAAATCAGCACGTTGGAATCCACACCCATACCGACGGTGAGGATTACGCCAGCAATCCCCGGCAGCGTCAACACCGCTTCGAAATAACCCATGAAGCCAAGCAGGATGATGAGATTCAGGAGCAGCGCAACGTCAGCATTAATGCCAGCGGCACGATAGTAAATCAGCATGAAGATCAGCACCGCCAGCATGCCAACCACGGCGGCGCGAACTCCGGCGCGGATCGAATCCGTGCCCAGCGACGGCCCAACCGTCCGCTCTTCCAGATACTTGATGCCTGCCGGCAAGGCGCCCGAGCGCAGAATCATCGAGAGATCTTTGGCCTGCTGCTGGCTCATGCTGCCGCCGCTGATTTCGCCCGTATCGCGGATAGCTTCTTTAATATTTGCGACTTCCTGAACTTTGTTGTCGAGCACCACGGCGAGGCTGTCGCCGACGTGGGCAGAAGTAAAGTTGTAGAAACGCTGGCCGCCTTCGCCAGTGAGTTGGAAGCGCACATTCGGTTGGCCGTTCTGGTCGGTGCTGGGCTGCGCATCCCGCAAATCTTTGCCTCTGACCGCAGAAACCCGCGAGACCAGGTACCAGGCTTGCTCGTCGGCAGGTGCTCCGGGAGCTGCACGGCCGGGCAGCAGAATCGCGTCCGGCGGCAAAACTCCGCCCTTATCCTGCATGGCAGCCTGCTCACTAGGATAAGGTCCGCCCATGACCTGCTTGATTTCAAGCATGGCGGTGGATTGCATGATGTCTTTCACCCGGGCGGGATCGTCGACGCCGGGCAGTTGCACCAGAATTTGATACTGACCGAGGCCGTGCTCCTGAATGGTCGGTTCGCTTACGCCCAAAGAATCAATACGGTTGCGGATGGTCTCGATGGCCTGGGTGACAGCTTTATTCTTCAGATCGCTGAGAATCTGAGGCTTCATCACGAGCGTCCAGCTGTTGTCCGCTCCGGAAGTGAGGTTGTATTCAGGCAGGCGGTCGTTCGCGATATCCAGCAGATCCTTGCGAGACTCCGCCGGAACGCCCTTGATCACGATCTTGTCAGGATTGTTCTGCGGGTCTGGCTTGGAAATATCCGCGAACGCGATCTTGCGCTTGTTGAGTTGCTCTTTGAGAACTTCCACCGCATTGTCGGAGTCCACATTGATCGCGTCATTTACCTGCACTTGCAGGATCAAGTGTGTTCCACCGCGCAAATCCAGGCCCAGATGAATGCGGTTGGTCATGGCGGAGAGCAAGCCTTGACCGGAAAAGCTTTGGGGAATACCAAAGATCCCAAACAAAAAAACGAGCAGGACGCCGAGGATAGCTATCAGTTTCCAGAGGAGATTCTTATTCATGATGGAACGAAATCCAAATGTTTAAATTATGCCGCTTTATTTGGTTTTAGTTTCTTCTTCCGTAGTCGTAACCTGGGTCACGGAGGCTTTAGTCACTTCCAAAACGATATTGTTGGGAGGAACCCGCAGGTGAACGGAATCATCCTTGAGTGCCATGATCGTTCCCCGCAGGCCACCGCTGGTCACGACCTTGTCGCCAGTTTTCAGGCTGTCGAGCATGGCCGTCCATTTCTTTTGCCGGCGCTGCTGGGGAAGAATCAGCAGAAAGTAAAAGATGCCAAAAATAAAGATCAGCGGAGCGACGCTTAACCACCCCATGCCGCCGCCACTCGCCTGCAATGCTAAGAAAACGTGCATAATCGCCAAAGTGTACCCACCCGACTATTCTACCGCCCACAGCCTGCTGCTCACGAACCTCAGAAGCCCGGTCCGCGACCGCCGCGCACGCCTGCTCGCGCCGCAAGCCTGTCATTTTCACGACGGGGATGCTCAATCGATTCCGGCCGGAACTCCAACTACTCGGGCTTCACTGCCCAGGCTTGAATCCGGGGAGGTCCTTCCCATGAGGTCACGGCTTTTCCGCGAGACCAGAGGCTAGAGAAAACGGGACTCTTCCCCAAGTCGAATAGAATGACGCACCCGCCGCATAGTGTCAAGGTAGAAACTCAGGTTGTGGACTGTGTTCAGGACCTGCGCGAGCACTTCGTTCGAAGCATAAAGATGCCGCAAATACGCTCGGGAGTAACGCTGGCACACGCGGCAGCCGCAATCAGGGTCGAGCGGACCAGCATCCTGGGCATAGCGCGCCTGCTTGATGGAGAGTCTTCCTTCCGAGGTAAACAACAACCCATGCCGCGCCGCACGCGTGGGTAGAACGCAATCCATCATATCGACGCCGAGGCGAGCATATTCAGTAATCTCCTCCGGCGTGCCCACCCCCATCAGGTAACGAGGTTTGTCAGCGGGCAAGTGTTCCAGAGTGGCTTCGACCACTTCGCGGGTACGCTGCCGCGGTTCGCCAACGCTCAAACCGCCGATAGCATAACCGGGGAATCCGATTTCGACGGTACGCTCGGCGGATTCTTTTCGCAGAGCCAAGTCCATGCCGCCTTGGACGATGCCGAAGAGGGTTTGAGTCGAGTCGGGGGGTGCGGGGACAGCCGCCCCTTCGGCAAGCTCAGGGCAGGCTCCCGGCTGTCCGGTCGAGCGCAGCTCGATTGGTTTTGATTCAGTTACTTCGCTGCCGGCAGAAGAATCAGGCCTTCGGCCTGAAGGACAGCCGGGGGCAGCTGTCCCCACATGGGTATTGCTAGCTGTCTTCACATTTTCGTTTCTGCCCCACGGTACCTCATGTTGATGCTCTTCAAAATACTTCTTGCTGCGCTCTGCCCAACGTAAAGTTAATTCCATCGAAGCTTTCGTGCGAGTCGAGTCAGCGGGATATTCTGTGCACTCGTCAAACGCCATGATGATGTCGGCGCCCAAGCCGATCTGGGCCGCTATGGAATTCTCCGGGCTGAAGAAGTGGGATGAGCCATCGAGATGTGATCGAAATGTGACCCCCTCTTCGGTGACTTTGCGCAGTTCGTTCAGACTAAAAACCTGGAAGCCGCCGGAATCGGTAAGGATCGCGCGCGGCCACGACATAAAACCGTGGAGTCCCCCGAACCTTCGAACGGTCTCGACTCCCGGACGCAAATAAAGATGATAAGTGTTGCCAAGAAGAATCTGGACGCCGAGGTCTTCGAGAACATCCTGAGGCACAGCTTTCACAGTGGCCGCCGTTCCCACGGGCATGAACACAGGGGTTTCGATCTCGCCATGGGGCGTGAGCAGGCGGCCTCCGCGCGCTCCGCCAGAGCGCGACTCGATTCTGAAATCAATGGACATTGTTTGCGATTGTAGCAATGCATGCGGAATCAGCGATCAGGACTTGGTGCACTGCCAGTTGCCAGCAGTTCGCCCCGCACGGACACCATCTTCCATAACTAACTTGCCGATGCTTAGTGGCAGGTTGAATCGGCGCGGCCCCGCGCTCCCGGGATTGAAGTAGAGCACTCCGTTGCGCATCTCTTGTTTCGGAACATGAGTGTGGCCGCTGATTACCGCCGCGAACCCGGCGGCCGCTAGGACTGAGATCCAATTGCGCCAGATCGTGCAGCACGTAGATGGAAATCCCGTCTATTTCGAGCACTTCAGCCTCGGGCAGCCTTTGCGCCCACACGCCTTTGTCTATGTTGCCGCGAACCGCAGTGACTGGAGCGATGGTACCAAGCTGATTGAGGATCTCGGGCGCGCCAATATCTCCGGCGTGAATGATGCGATCTGATCCGCGCAGCGCCTCGATTGCTTCCGCCCGCAGCAATCCATGCGTATCGGAGATGATGCCGATCAGTATTGGCTTCCCATTCGTCAGCGCGGCTTCCGCCCCATCATGCGATTCATCTCGGCGTGCGAGGGGGAATCTTCCAAATTGGAGTACGTGCCCTTGGTTCGCACTTCCTCCCCAATGCGGCGCAAATGGCCAAGGCCGGCGCGCATTGGACCCGAGCCCAGACTGACTCGGGCTACGCCCAGCTTGAACAGTTCCGGCACCGAAGGAGAGCCTGGTCCGGCAAGAATGTTGACCGGGCACTTTATGTCAGCCACAAGACGCCCGATAGTGGGCGCATCCCGCAATCCGGGAACGAAGACACAATCGGCCCCGGCGTCGCGAAAAGCGCTCAATCGACTCACTGTTTCGTCGTAGCGCTTCGCCGGATCGCCGATCTGCAAGAGGTACATATCTGTGCGGGCATTGATCACAAGCGGGATTCTCAAACGGTTCGCCATTTCGTGAACCGCCCGTATCTTTTCCACCTGGAGAGGCAATTCAACGAGCGCGGCGGTCGAGTCCGCGACGGCATCTTCAAGATTCATGCCGACTGCCCCCGCATCGATGACTGCGCGCGCGGTCCGGCCGGCATCTTCCGGTGACTTTCCATATCCTGCTTCCACGTCCGCCGTAACTGGAACGCGGACGGCCTTTGCGATGCCGGCGATGACAGCCAGCATTTCCTCCCGCGGAATAATCTGGCCGTCAGGATAGCCAAGCGAGAAGGCGATGCCGGCGCTGCTGGTAGCAACTGCTTTGAAGCCGCCCTCTTCGATGATACGTGCGCTGGCCACGTCCCAAACATTGGGAAGCAGGAGAATTTCTTTGCTTGAGTGGAGAAGCCGAAAAGCCGCCGCTTTGGCTTGCTGCTGAACCATTCTTAAATCTTAAATTGTTTGAATGGCATTCGTGCGAGGGATTTTCAGGGTGCAGAATCAGCTTTTCTCGGCTGAGATCTTTTCCTGAATTTCTCGATACTCACCACCGCACGGCCCACCGTTCCCCGGCCAATTTCCTGGACATCATCCCGAGCCCTCACGCGCAGCACATAGAAGCGTCCGTCAAAAGATTCCAGCACGGCCTCGGATTGGACTTGCGATCCGATTCCACTCGCTGCACGGTGTTCGATGTGGATAGCCGTCCCGACTGTGATCTCATCGCCTTCACAATAGGGTTGCAGCGCGTGGAAAGCGGCTGTCTCCATCAGGCGGATCATATCGGGCGTGGAATAAACCGGAGGCAGTTCCGGGTGGTGCGCGGTCAGTGTGTGTTTGAACTCGACAGTCTCGCGAGCTTCACCCCGTGCGCCAATCGGAATTTCTCTAGCCATCTTCTGACTAAGCGTGGGTCAAGCGCGCGGCTTCAATGCCGTCCAGAGCCTGCCACAACATTCTGGCGGCATTTTCAGCGGCGGCCAGGGCAGCTTCCGCCGTTTTCGGGTTCGCTTCCACGCGCTTCTTCAGTTGCGTACGCCAGACGTTCGAGTGGTGAACATCCGCAGTTGTGTGCAGGGCAAAGTAACCGCAGGTTTTATCGTCGGCGCCATACATCTCGCGCAGTCCGCGCTCTTTTTCCCGAGCCACGCGAGGTACCTGAGATTCGTATGCATAGAACGCGGCCAGCGCCTCTTCGGCGGTGCCCTCACTGGCAACCTTGTGGAAGTGTTTCGTCAGGTCGCGAACGTGCGTAACCGGCAAATGCCACTGCAGATCGCGCCGCGATCCCATCCCTTCGGCAAAATCGAGCCACAATGCGGCGTGAGGCGCGGACTCCTTTCCCGATCCGTCAGGAGTGCCCTTCTCCTCAATCATGTTGGCTAAAACCGCGCGGCGCAACTCGCCTTCCTCCAAGCGAAGCGCGAACTCGGCCAGGTATGAGGGAAACGCCTCGACATGGGGAAAATACTGCCGGGCATATTCGCGCAAATCCTCTCGCGTGAGTTCTCCGGCCGCCCAGGCTTTGTAGAACGGATGGCAGAGCAGGTCGTATTTGGCGATCGACGCCTCCAGTTGCTCGAAAAACTGAGTGCTGTTCATGGTTTCCCTCACATTCTGGCTCGACTCCATAATATACGGGCGAGGCTGCCGAGCGGCAAGTGGCTGTAATCACCGATGCCAGTGACTTGTTAGAATGAGGGGCAAGCCAGCGCTTCTGGGGATCGGACTACTTTCAGAAATGCAGTTCACGGAACAATTCGATATTGTCGTTGTCGGCGCCGGCCATGCTGGATGCGAAGCTGCAATGGCAGCGGCGCGCATGGGGCTGAAAACTGCTCTTTACACACTGAATGTCGACCTGATCGCGCAGATGTCGTGCAATCCGGCGATCGGCGGCATCGCCAAGGGACACCTCGTGCGCGAAGTGGATGCGCTCGGTGGCATCATGGGCGAGATCACGGACGCAGTGGGCATACAGTTCCGGCTGTTGAATACTTCGCGGGGCCCGGCGGTGTGGTCTCCGCGGGCGCAATGCGACAAGCAGGCTTACCGGCTGAAGATGCGCGAAGTGCTCGAGTCGGAGGCGAATCTCAAGATCAAGCAAGCCGAAGTGGCAAATTTGATCGTTGAAGGCGATCAAGGTTGCCATCCTGAGCAAAGCCATTGCCCTCCTGAGCGCAGCGAAGGATCTCCCGTTCCACGGAAAGTTCTAGGCGTCACTTTGCGCGACGGCCGCACCGTAGGCTCTCACGCTGTCATCATCACCACCGGAACCTTTCTCAACGGACTGATTCACTGCGGCGAGCAACAGTACCCTGCCGGACGTTCCGGGGAGCCGAATGCAGTCTTGCTCGGCGAGTCTTTGAAGAAACTCGGGCTGCGCGGCTGTCGACTCAAGACCGGCACTCCGCCGCGTCTCGACGGACGTAGCATCGACTGGTCGCGTTTTTTGGTGCAGCCGGGCGATGCCGACCCCACTCCTTTCAGTTTTCGAACCAAGCGCGTGGCGCACCACGACTCGCAAGTGCCGTGCTATATCGCGTGGACTTCGGCTGAGACGCATCGCATCATCCGCGAGAATGTGCATCGCTCGCCCATGTACAGCGGGCAGATTCAGTCGATCGGCCCGCGCTACTGCCCGTCGATTGAAGACAAGATCGTGAAGTTTCCTGACAAGGAGACGCACCAGCTCTACCTCGAACCGGAGGGATTGAACACGCACGAAATTTATGTCAACGGCATGAGCACGTCGTTGCCGGTGGAAGTGCAGTTGGAGATTTTGAAATCGATTCCCGGCCTCGAGAGCGCAGAAATGCTGCGTCCGGGCTATGCCATTGAATACGATTCCATCGATCCCACCGAACTGCAGCGCACTCTGGAAACGAAAAAAATTTCCAATTTGTTTCTGGCAGGACAGATCAACGGCACGTCCGGCTACGAAGAAGCCGCTTGTCAGGGGTTAATGGCCGGCATCAACGCCGCTTTGCAAGTGAAGGCACGGCCCCCTCTGATCCTCGACCGTACTGAGGCTTATACCGCGATCCTGATCGACGACTTAATTTCGAAAGGCACGAACGAGCCTTATCGAATGTTCACGTCGCGCGCCGAATTTCGACTGCACTTGCGCGTGGACAATGCCGACCGGCGGCTTACGCCGCACGGTCGCCGCGTCGGCTTGATTTCGCATGGAGCCTGGGAAGATTTCCAGGCTAAGCAGGAGCGGCTGGGGAAAATGAAGCAGCTTCTTGAAAAGACGAAGTTATCGACGGCGATGCTGGACGGTCAACTTGCGGGTAACGACTGGAGTTCTGCTCTCGGGCAAAGCTACGCCCAATTACTGAAGCGTCCCGAGATCACGATCGAGCAGCTTGTTCCAGTTCTTCGCCAGTTGGATCCTGTCTTCTTTGAAAGAGAAGAAAACCTTGAGAATCCATGCGAATCCACACCTGTTCTTTCTTCGGAAATTCGCAACGAACTCAAATCTGTGGAGACAGAGATCAAGTACGAAGGCTACTTGCTGCAACAGCAGCGCGCGATGGAGCGCATGAAGAAGTCGGAGCAGCGCGCGATCCCTGGCTGGTTCGATTACCACTCGGTCAGCGGGCTCTCCCGTGAGGTGCGGGAAAAATTGAGCCATGTCCAGCCGCGCACGCTGGCGCAGGCCTCACGGATTCCTGGAGTGACACCGGCTGCAGTTTCGCTGGTGAATGTTTACATTGAAATTCAGGCGCGGCGCCGCGAACAAGCGGCGGCCATCTAATCCGGCTGGCTCTCTTGGGCGAAATTAACGCTACGTTAACAAATCTAAGGTAACGCAGGCGTTAATATCTTCCGATGCCTCAAGACTCCCTTCGCATTGAAGACCAGCCCGGAACGCAGCCTGGACAAAGGATTCTCACCTTGAACGGAGCGCTGGTAATGACTACGATGTTTCAGTTTCAAGCCACGGTCCGCGCCGATACTTCACGTTCTCTAATTATTGATTTCAGCAACGTACCCTATGTGGACTCCGCCGGAATTGGAGCGCTCGTGGGCGCCTACGTCACGCGCCAGCATGGCGGCCGGAGCCTGGCGCTGGTTGGTGTGAGCGAGCGCATTCATAATGCACTCAAGGTGACGCGGGTCGAGCAGTTTTTTAATTTCTTTGATTCTGTGAGTGCGGCAGAACAAGCGTCCCAAGCCTAATTGCGCTTCTGGTTGGTTTGACTGCTATCGTTATCCCTCCTAAGATAACTTTCTCCTGTCGCATCCCATCCATGATCGGGCAAACCATCTCGCATTACCGCATTACCGGCCAGCTCGGCAGCGGTGGTATGGGAATTGTTTACGAGGCTGAAGATCTGGATCTGGGGCGGCGTGTCGCTCTCAAGTTTCTTCCACCGCAACTTTCGCGCGATCAAAATGCCTTGGATCGTTTTTTACTGGAGGCCCGCACCGCTTCGGCGCTGAACCATCCCAACATCTGCACCATCTATGCGGTGGAAAAGGCCCAGCTCCAGGGCGAACCCGAGCAGTCGTTTATCGCAATGGAACTGCTGGAAGGCGAAACTCTGGATCGGCGCCTCGGCCCAAGCGGCGCGCCGCTCGATCGCTTGCTGGAGTGGACGATTCAGCTCGCGGATGCGCTGGACGCCGCCCATGCCAAGGGCATTATCCATCGTGATATCAAGCCGGCGAACATATTCATTACGCAGCGTGGACAAGTGAAGGTGCTCGATTTCGGCCTCGCCAAACTGACGCGTCCGGAAATGGCGATGGAAACCATTGGAGCGACGCAGGATTCGCCGGGAGGGTTACACCTCACCAGCCCAGGGGCGACCGTAGGCACGATCGCTTACATGTCACCGGAGCAGGCACGCGGCGAGCAGATCGACGCGCGCAGTGACCTCTTCTCTTTGGGTGTCGTGATCTACCAGATGGCGACCGGGCGCCTGCCTTTTTCCGGAGCCACGTCGGCCGTAATCTTCCACGCCATTCTTGAACTTGACCCTACTCCCGCGCAGCAGTTGAACCCTGCGCTGCCCTCCAAACTCGACGAAATTATCGGCAAGGCGCTCGAAAAAGAGCGTGACTTGCGCTATCAGTCCGCAGCCGATTTGCGCGGTGATCTGAAACGACTGAAGCGGGATGTCGAATCCGGGCGCAAGCCCGCGCAGGCTCCGCCGATTAGTGGAGGGGCAATTCCGGCTGTTGCCTCCTCTCCTGCCGTATTGGCTGATCGCGCACCGGCGCAGCGAAGCTCCAGCAGTTCGGCGGTGATCACGGCTGTACGCCAAAACAAGCTCGGCACCGGCTTTATTGTTGCAATCGTGCTCGTGCTGATGGCGGCGGCAGCCTACGGAATCTACGGTTTTGTGACCCGTGCTCGAACCGCTCCGTTCCAGGATATTTCCGTCACCAAAGTGACCGATACTGGAGACGCGGTTCTCGCTGCGATCTCTCCGGATGGCAAATACATTTTAAGTCTAATGCGGAAGAACGGCCTCGCAAGTTTATGGCTGCGGAATGTTCCCACCAACAGCAATACTCAGGTGCAACCTCCCGCCGACGTCTATTACAACGGCCTGCTTTTTTCTCCGGACGGAAATTATTTCTATTTTGTGCGCAGCGATCCGGGAAATCCGGAGTTGAAATTTTTGTACCGCTCGGCGCTGCTTGGCGGTTCTCCGCAAAAACTTGCCGAAGATGTGGACTCCAATATCACTTTTTCTCCGGACGGCAAAAAAGTCGCCTTCATGCGGTATGACAATCCCGAGCCCGGCAAGTATCTGCTGATCGTTCGCCCTGTGGACGAAGCCGAAGGCAGGGAGACGGTGCTGGCCAGCGGATCGAACGGCCAGGCGTTGTATTCCCCAGCCTGGTCTCCCGACGGAAAAACTATCGTCTGTGATGAAGAACATGTTGGGAATTCGCGGGAAAGCCTGGTCGCTCTCGATGTCGAGAGCAAGCGCCAAAAAATAATCTTTGGCAGCAATGCGCAGTTGGTCGAGTCGCCTGCCTGGTTGCCCGATGGGAGCGGATTGCTCGGGCTTTTGCGCGAGCAAAGTTCCAATTTCAACCAAGCGCAAATTGTAGCCGTCTCGTTCCCGGAGGGAAAACTTTCTCCCATCACGCGCGACACCAACACGTACTCGAACCTCAGCGTGGCTGCGAGTGGACGCGTGATTGCAACCGTATTGAGCGAGAATCGATGGAGCCTGTTCGTGATGCCTTCCTCCGATAGCGCAGCACAGGCCCATGCGCTTGTGCCGGCGGAACCTTACACGAATTTCACCTGGACTCCCTCGGGGCAGCTGATTGCCCAACAGGGAACCAATCTCAACCGGATCGACCCAGCAACCGGAGCCAAAGGTGCAATTGCGACCGAGGAGGGGAAACCAGCTGGCGAACCCTCCGCGTGCGCCGATGGACAACATATAACCTTCCAATTGGCATTTCACGGCGGAACAGGCGATAGCAACATCTGGCGAGTGGATAGCTCTGGGAGCGATCTAAAGCAGCTTACGACCGGGAAGCGAGATAATGATCCGGTGTGCTCGCCCGACAGCCATTGGGTGTATTACATCCAGGAGGGTGACGAAGGAAAGTTGACCCGTGTGCCGATAGAGGGTGGAACTCCCCAGCCCGTCTCCGAGCTACCGATCTCAGACAGCGGCTTCGATCTCTCGCCCGACGGCAAGCTTGCGGCTTTCGCGACACTCGATCATTCCGCTGGGCACAAAGATAAGCTTGTATTGGTCGATACCGAAAGCGGCAAGGCTAAGTTTCTGGACTTTGATCGGTTGCGCTTCGGGCTCGTGCGCTTCAGCCGGGACGGAAAGGCTATCGTCTACCCCACTCGGGAAAATGGCGTAGACAATCTCTGGCTTCAACCTCTCGATGGATCCAAGGGGCGGCAGATCACAAATTTCAGCTCGGAACATATCTACGACTTCCACTGGTCATTCGACGGCAAGCAGCTTGCGCTGGTTCGCGGCCATACGGATTCCGATGTGGTTTTGATCCGCGACGCGAAGCAGTGAGTTGAGCGCGTACCTTTTATCCGAGTATCCGAAGAATCAAAAGGCGGCCATCCCTGGCCGCCTCTTTTTGAATTGTCGACTAGCAAAGTGGTTTAGGCACCCTTCACGTTCTCGGCCTGCCAGCCCTTCGGGCCTTTGACCACGTCAAACTGCACCTGCTGACCTTCTTGCAGGCTGCGGAAGCCGCTCGCCTGAATGGCCGAGAAGTGCACAAATACATCTTCGCCGTTCTGGCGGCTGATGAAACCGTAGCCTTTGGCATCGTTAAACCACTTCACTGTTCCTGTTTCCATGGTGTTGCTATGTTCCTTTGTGTGATATAGCGCTGAAACTTTGGAAGGGTTCTTCTGCAGGCAGGTCACGCGCCGGTAAGCGGAGAAACTGAATACTGCGAGGAACTCTAAAGTCAAACGCAGCTGAATTGTATTTCAAGTACCACGAAAATGCCAAAGAAATTCTTCTGGAACCGGGCTAAGCATCGATTTTACATAGGCTTGGCGGGCTCCCGTGTTTGCTCTCATTTGCCATCCGCGCCCCCAAAGGTAGATCATCAAGGGTATGCGATGGAGTGTCTTTGCTTTAGTTTTTGCCTTGCTGACTTCCGCGTCAGCGGGCATCGTGGAAGACGTAATTGGTGCTTTGAATCGAAACAGCTTTCAGGCGGCCGACTCCGATCTCAGGGCCTACCGGGCGCAAAACGGGGTCACGCCCGAATATATCGAGGCCTATTCGTGGATGGCGCGAGCGGCGCTGATCGCCCGCGATTATGATCAGGCGGCGGCTTATGCGAAGGAGACCAAAACTCTGGCTCTAGAGCAGCTCAAGCACCGTCCGCTCGATACCGAGCCGCACTTGGCGACCGCGCTAGGTGCTGCTATCGAAGTGCAGGCGCAAACGCTGGAGGCTCGGGGTCAGAGAGCGCAGGCAGTTGCCGTCCTTCGGACCGCGCTACAGACTTACCGCAACACCTCCATCCAGGCACGGCTGCAGAAAAACCTGAACTTGCTGTCGTTCGAAGGACGGCCTGCGCCGCCACTTCGAATCGAGCAATTCATGGGATCGAAACCGCCGTCGCTGGCGCAGCTCAAGGGCTCGCCCGTGCTACTCTTTTTCTGGGCCCACTGGTGCGTGGATTGTAAGGCGGAGGCTCCCATCATCACGCAACTGCGTTCGGAGTTTGCTTCCAAGGGATTAACCGTGGTAGGTCCCACGCGGCTCTACGGATATACGGCGCAAGTGGAAAATGCAACGCCAAGCGATGAACTCGCTTACATCGATGCAGTACGCCACCGCTTCTATTCAGGCTTGCTCGATATGCCTGTCCCCATCAGCAAGTACAACTTCGACGCCTATGGCGCTTCGACCACGCCTACGCTGGTACTGCTCGACCGCGCTGGCAAAGTGGCCATGTACCATCCCGGAGCGTTGCCTTACGACCAGCTAAGGACGGAGATTGAGAAGGTGGTGGCTCGCTAAGTGTTAAAGGCGTAGCACGGTAGACTCGTCGCTCTTTATCGCACTTCCGTTAGAGCCCCCGTCTTCACATCGTAAATAAATCCCCGCACCGGAATTTGCTTTGGAATCCAGGGATGGGATTTCACGCGCTGTATCTGTTGCCGGACATTCTCCTCCAGATCATCAAAGGCATGGAAGTGCGCTGGCGCGCCGAAAGGCGTTCCCATCTTGTCGGCCAGTTTCTTCTTCAGTTCATCTTCTTTCACTTTAAGCAAGCCGCAATCCGTATGATTGATGATGATGAACTCCTGGGTGTCGAGCAGGTGATGGGAAACAATCAGCGACCGTATGGCGTCCTCAGTGGCAATCCCACCCGCATTGCGGATCATGTGGGCATCTCCTGGCTTCAATCCCAGGCAGCGCTCAAATAGGATCCTGGAATCCATGCAAGCCAGTACGGCCAGCCGACGCCGCGGCTGAACGGCAAGTTCTCCCAGGTTGAAGCTTTTTACAAATTCCTCATTGGCTTTTAGTAGCTCGTCGGCGACGGACAATGTTGGCCTCCCTTACTTTAGGTGGCGGTTTCCCGCTGAACTCATTTCTGTTTTTGTATCACTCTAGTTGTCGCCCCAGTTTAACCGCTACAATCGCGCGGTGAACGTCGACGACACGATTGTTGCAATCGCCACGCCCCCGGGACGCGGCGGAATTGGCGTGGTGCGGCTGGCGGGGCCGCGAGCGCTCGATATAGCCAAGCCGTTCCTCAGGCTAAAGCACGCCATGGAACCGGGACGTGCCGTCTTCGGGGAACTCATCGAACCTGGCGGAGATGATGCTGAGCTTCGCTTAGGTGGAGAGTTGGAAGCCAGCACCGAGCTTGCCAAAGGGGCAACCGCTCCTACACGTATCGACGAAGTGGTCGTAACCTATTTTGCCCAGCCTCATTCTTACACGACAGACGACATCGTTGAAATCTCTGCCCACGGTTCTCCGGTGGTACTTCACCACATTGTCGAGCTTTGCATCGCCGCCGGGGCGCGGCTTGCGGAGCCGGGGGAATTCACCATGCGCGCTTTTCTGAATGGCCGCATCGATCTGGCGCAAGCCGAGGCAGTCCGCGACCTGATTGATTCGCAGACGTTGTACCAAGCTAAGGTCGCCGCGCAGCAACTTGAAGGCGCGCTTTCCCGGAGGTTGCAGCCGATCAAACAGAAATTGGTCGAGCTGATCGCCGTGCTGGAGGCTGGAGTCGACTTTGCCGAGGACGACGTGTCGGTTATGCAAGACCCTGTCATCCTCGAACGTATTTCTGCGGTGCGTCTGCCACTGGAGCAGCTTGCCGCCAGCTTCGCCTATGGAAAAATCGTTCATCAAGGACTGACGCTTGCCATCGTGGGAAGGCCGAATGTCGGCAAGTCGAGTTTGTTCAACCGGCTCGTTGAGCGCGAACGTGCCATCGTGACGGCAACTCCTGGCACTACGCGGGACCTGGTTAGCGAAACGGTGGCCATCGGTGGTATTCCCGTGCAGTTGGTCGATACTGCGGGCATTCGTCAGGCGCTCGACGAAGCCGAATCGATCGGAATTCGGAAATCCATCGAAGCTTTGGCAGATGCCGATCTGGTGCTCGTAGTTTTCGATGCTTCGCAGACGGTGACCGGCGAAGATCATGAGTTATTGCGGCAAGTGCAAGGCCGTCCCGCAATTGTCGTGGGCAATAAGCGCGATCTGGGTTCCAGTGTCGGCTGGTCGGCTCTCGTTGGGCAATCTGCAACGATCGAAGTTTCAGCGCTGACCGGACAGGGAATCGCCGAACTACGCGCGGAAATCTTGCGTCACATCGGTGGCGAAACAGGGGCACAGAAGGAAAGTGGATTTCTTACGAATGTGCGCCACCAGGGACTTGTGCAAGACTCGCTGATTAGCCTTGAGGCCGGCGCCAAAGCAGTGGCGGGCAAGATTCCTCACGAGATGCTTCTGCTTGATCTCTACGGCGCTCTGCGCCCGCTCGATGCGATTACCGGAGCCACGACCACCGAGGACATCCTGAATCTTATCTTCAGCACATTCTGCATCGGAAAGTAGAGCGGCTCGATACGATTGATCAGGCAACTTTCAATTTTGCGATGACTGTCGTTCCGCGTCCCTCGGACTGAATATCCAGACTGCCATGGAGTTGCCGCAGCCGCTCCCGCATGCCGCCGAAGCCGATGCCCGCACGGCCCGATTCCAGCAGATCGCGCCGCTTCTCTTTTGGAATTCCCTTCCCGTTATCTTTCACTTGAACAGTGAGGCTGTCGTTTTCCTTAGCCAGGGCGATGGTGGCCGAATCGCTTCCGGAATGACGGTGAATATTGGTTAAACATTCCTGCACGATGCGGAAAATTGCGATCTCCACTTCATCCGGTAGACGGCCGAATTCAGGGGGAATATCGAGCTCGACTTTGATCTTGCTGCGCTCGGAGAACCCATCGACATACCAGCGCAGCGCCGAAACCAGTCCGGCCACGTCGAGCAACGGAGGATGAAGCAGATGAGAAATGGTGCGAATCTCCCGGGAAACCTGTTCTACCAGCATCGCATTCTCGGAAACGGCCCTTGCGCCTTCCGCATCGAGCTTGTGGGATTGCAATTGCACCACACTGATGTTCATTCCAATCGCGGCCAGCAATTGTCCGACGCTATCGTGGAGTTCGCGGGCGATGCGTTTCCGCTCATCATCCTGCATGCGTTGAAAGCGAGCTGCTAATTCTCCCTGCTCCTTCCGGTGAGTTAAATCGCTGATCAGAACTCCAGTTGCAGATTTATCGCGGGACAACAAACTAAAGGAGAAGTGAGCCGGAATGGACTCGCCGCCAGCGCGAAGCAAATGGGTTTCTCCCTCGCTGGAGCCGGTCTGAGCATCGTGCAGTAATTTCAGGCAGGCGGACTGATCTTCCGGAGCCAGAAACTGCGTGAGAGAAAGCCCGATCAGCTTTTCCCGCGGAACATCCAGTAATTGTGCCAGGCTGAGATTCGCGTAAACAATGCATCCCTTGGCGTCCAGCATGGCAGCGCCCTGCTGCATTCTTTCCACCAGAGTGCTGTAGGGAAGATCGGAGCCTTCCAGCGTGTAAACCCGATGACCTTCCCGCTCCTGCACCACGAACGCGTCAACCGCGCCATCGCGGATTGCACGCAGCGTCTGTTCGGCCTCATCGAGCAAGTGGATGTTCGATTCCGGTAACTGATTGTTCATTTCCATTTCTCCCGGCTGGAAGCATCACGGTTCAGCTTCACTTTTCCGGAGCGGCGGGTCGCAATTGTAACCCAACTAATGCACGTTCAGTGTCGCGAAGATCACCCACAATCTTGCGCAACGGTTGCGGCAACTTCCGCACGAGTGTGGGAATTGCAAGGATCTGGTCCCCGGCGGCCAACTGCGGATGCTTCACCAGATCGACCACTTCTATATTGTATCGTCCGGCGAGGTGCTCCTCGCAGATCTTTTTCAGATTGGCGAAAGCGGCGACGGATCGGGGGGTCTGGCCGGCAACGTACAGGCGAAGCTCCCAGACTTCGCCTGGATCCTTGCCTTGCTCGTTGATCTCTTTGAGGCTCATAGGTTGTGGGTTAACGTTTGCTGGCTTTTTCATGCTTATCCCTGATCCTCTTCTCCGAACCGGTGATCTCTCGGACTTTATCGGCCCCGCGACTGCGAGACATGGCATCGCGAGTGGCCACGAGGGATTGTTCGCGCGAAGCTTCCTCTGCCCCCGCTGTCGCCGCCTCTTCTTCTTCGAGCTCGAACTCTTTTCGTAGCGCCAGAATCTGGGCTTCGAGCGCCTCCCGCTTGCGCATCCGATCCCGCTGCCTGCGATCAGCCTCCTGCTGGCGCTCCAGCATTGCACTCTTTTCCCGCGCCTCCTGGGACAAGCGCGACGATCCTGTGAGAACGCCTTCCGGACCTACGTAGACATCGAGCAAATCTACTCCATGTTCAGTCAAGAGAAATTCACGGAGCTGGTTGGAATGATGCATACCGCGAGACTTGAGTACATACAGAGCGCGATTTCGCTCGCCGCCCAATTCGATATCCCGCACGAATAACCAGGTATCAACGATTGAAGAAATTTCCACGTCGGTTTTTTCGATAGCATCTCCACCGCTGGTCAGGTTTGTCAGGAAGCCGGTTATGCCCTTTTGCTTCAGGAAGTCGATCAAGCGTATCAGCATGATATGCGCGTCGCGCCGATTGCCCGCTTGTATCAGGCTGCCTACTGGGTCGATGACCACCACGGAGGGTTGAAATTCCTGCACGATCTTGTGGATGATCGCCAGATGCATCTCCAGCCCATACAGCGTCGCTCGACTGGAATGAAATCGCAATAAATCCTTATCGGTCCACTGTTTCAGGTCCAGGCCGATGGATTTCATATTGCGCATCATCTGGCCGGGCGATTCCTCGAAGGAGAAATAAAGGCTGCGCTCGCCGCGGCGGCAGGCAGCGTCTACGAAATGCGCCGCCAAACTGGTTTTTCCAGTTCCCGCAGTCCCGGAAACCAGCACCGTGCTGCCGCGGTAAAAGCCATCACCGCCGAGCATCGTATCCAGGCGAGGGATGCCGCTCGAGATACGTTCATCGCTCACCTGATGCTGCAGGCCCAGCGAAGTAACTGGCAGAACACTGAAACCATCTTCATCGATGAGAAAGGGATATTCGTTGGTTCCGTGGGCCGTGCCGCGATATTTCACGATACGCAGCCGGCGGGTGGAGATCTGATCGGTTATGCGGTGGTCGAGGAGAATGACGCAATCGGAAACATATTCCTCCAGCCCATGGCGGGTGAGCGCGCCTTCGCCGCGTTCGGCGGTGATCACGGCGGTTACACCCTTGTCTTTTAGCCAACGAAACAGGCGACGCAATTCGGCACGTAAGATTCCTTCATTCTGCAGCCCGGAGAAAAGGTTTTCGATAGTATCCAGAACTACGCGCTTGGCTCCGATGCTGTCGATGGCTGCGCCCAGCCGTATGAATAATCCTTCCAGATCATAGTCGCCGGTCTCGTCGATCTCGCTGCGTTCGACACGGACGTAATCGATGGCGAGTTTTTTCTCGTTCGCAAGTACATCGAGATCGAAGCCAAGTGAGCGGACATTCTGGGTTAGCTCCGCTGCGGTTTCTTCGAAGGCCATGAAGACGCCGGGCTCGTTATACTCAGTTGCGCCACGAATCAGGAACTCCATGGCGAGAAGCGTTTTGCCTGCACCGGCGCTGCCGCAAACCAAAGTGGGCCGGCCGGCAGGAAAGCCACCTGAGGTTATCTCGTCAAGCCCCTGAATGCCTGTGGGTGCTTTCGGAAGGCTGCGAGTAGTTATGCTCGTTTGCTGACCAGACTTGCCCTTAAGTTTTTTTGCTTGCATTGTCGTACGCTTGCTTGCTGCTCACATCGGACTTCGCCGCAATTCCAGGCGGCGGCAGTCAGCGGCATGGTTCAGCTGCATGGTTCAGCGGCATAGTTCAGCATACTATCGCATCGGTTTCTCTCGCGGCTGTGGAGTATCACAACTTCTGCGAGGGCCGTATGTTCGATGTCGAACCAAAGCGCTGGAATTTTCTAGCTATCCTTGAGAGAGTGTGCGAACCCTCATCGTTCTACGTCCGCTGAGATAGGTGTATACAGCAAATCCTGTAGAGACCGAAGCACTAATTGTGAAAACCCGACCTAGCTATTTGTCGATCTCGAGGGGAAGCTTCCAGTTCTGGGCAGACACATGTCCGGCATGAATCCAGGCAATCCTCGTAATTAGCGAACCCGCGACTGCCGAAGCAGAAGCCCAGCCGCGAAGTGAAGACGATCGCTTTCTGGAGGTAAAAAGGCTCAAAGTCCGCAGCAGGAGTGGAATGGGTCCGGAAAGTACGCCTCCGGTTCGCGTGACAAACCCGCTGGATCCGTGCTTCAGGGGATCCAGAGCTGCGCTGCGGCGACTTTCCAGGCGCAGACCCTCCCAGGTTTCGAAGAGCGCAGCGCCCAATCCGAGCGCTTGCAGAGCCTGACTCTTACGGTGGCCCAGGAGTTCAAGAATTCCGACCCCTGCGCCTAAACCCGATGCCCCGAAGTGCAGTGGCAGCTCCCCTGCGTTCTGGTTCCAGACCGGAATGGTCGTGGCCCCGATGAGAACGCCGGTGTAATTTGAGAATGGAAGTCCGAACGCGAGGGACGCGGCTTGGCCGGCATTCTCAAGCACGCGCAAAGGTAGAGAGGGTCCGTAGCGGTCGCTTAGAAATGCTGCAAACGCGGCCGCGGCCGTACCGCTCGAAAATCCCAGAAGAGTCCAGACACCTACCGACATTGGGCTTTGCGGCTTGAATACCCGCAACATGTTTAGAAAGCGCTCGGGACGGCCCAAATCCGATACCAGTAAAACTGGGGAGATGACCGAGCCAGCGGCAGCAATCCAGCGCGCATGTTTGACCAATTCGCGATCTGCGCCGGTGTAATCCGCGATGGCTCCGATCACGCCTGCAGCGCCCGCCGCTCCGCCAACGAAAAAGTAGAGCGGAATTTCCCAAGTCCAAGGGGGTTGCTTCAGTAGAGGAATCTGATAGTAGCCGGTCTCGGGGGTTGCTTGCGGGAACGGAGCGCCTGCCGGACGCACCCCGATGACTTCAAGCCTTCCTTGCCGTTCTGCGGCTTGACGGATATCTTCCAGCCGCTGCTCGCGTTCGAGATCTATTTGGCCTTCTGCGGGGATGCGCACGGGATCGCTCATCGCGTTGCTCTCCCTTCCGAGAGAAAAGCCAGCAGCGTGCCGCCGAGTAAGAGACCCGCCGCCAGCGCAGACGCAGTCCAGCTTTTCTTCAAATACACCGTCGGCACTTCGGGCGCGGGAGGCAGGTTGTAGGTTCGGGCGTCGCCGCGAACAATGAACATGGCGTGCGTTCCGCCAACACTTGAATCGAGAGGATCGTAGAGCGTCGCATCTTCCATTCCGCGACCGTGCAACTCTTCCAGGCGTTCCTTTGCTGTTTGCCGGAGATGCTCGAGTTCCCCGAATTTTATCGATTCAGTGGGACATGCCTTCGCGCAAGCCGGAGTGAGCCCAACCTTCTGGCGGTCATAACAAAATGTGCATTTGAAAGCCCGGCCATCCTTTGGATTTTTCTCGATCACACCGAACGGACAGGAGGTTACGCAATATCCGCAGCCGTTACAGATATCCGGCTGAACGTAGACCCCACCGAACTCGGTGCGGACAATCGAACCGGTTGGGCAAGCTTCCAGGCAGCCGGCATTCTCGCAGTGTTTGCAAACGTCGGAAGAGAACGTCCACGAAGCCTCCCCTGCATTTCCTCCGAATCCAGGCGCGGGAGCCTGCTCCACGAATTTCACGTGACGCCAAGTTGAAGCGCCCACGGCCCCGGTATTGTCGTAGGAGTGTCCACTCCAATCGAGGCCGTCGGCATCGAGGCCGTTCCACTCCTTGCAGGCAACTTCGCAAGCCTTGCAGCCAATGCACAACGTCGAATCGGTGAGAAAACCTGTAATGCTCATGCGCTTCTTCCTAATAACTCATCCATCCGGGCAAGAAATTCTTTTCCGCGCGGCCGCCGGCCCGGAGCAACATTGCAAGTCAAAGCTTTAGTTTCCATGATCCGCACATTTGGCTCCTCGCTGATGACCAGCAGATCGTTAACGACATCTCCGGTGACTTGTCCGCGATAGCCCCAGTGATAAGGCAGGCCGACCTGGTGAACCGTTCGCCCGTCAATTTGAAGCGGTCGCATGCGGGGAGTTACCAGTACGCGCGCCTCGATTTGCGCCCGAGCTGTCATGATCGTCGCCCAGCCGCCGTTTTCCAATCCAATCTCCGCCGCAAGCTCGGGCGAAATCTCCGTGAACAACTCGGGCTGCAGTTCGCTCAGGTGAGAAAGCTGCCGCGACATTCCGCCGGCTGTGTGATGCTCGGTGAGGCGGTAAGTCGTAAGCACGTAAGGAAATCTTGGATCGCCAACTGAGTCGCCGTACGGATTATCCACGCGTTCTTTTTTATCGGCGGCAGGATTCGTCTGTTGTTCGTACAATCTGTTCTTCACTACCGACTCGAGCGGCTCGTAGTGCGTCGGCAAAGGACCATCTTTCAATCCACTCGAAACATAAAGCCAAGCTACGCCGTCAGGGTGCAACGTAAACGGCTTCGCGCCGCCGAGAGCATCGGTTCCTTTTCCCTCACGAAGATTGTCAGGCGTGTCGGGCGGCATTTCTTTGTCGTAATCCGGGATGTCTAAGCCCGTCCATTGTTTCTTGCTTTCGTCCCACCACACCAACTTCTTGCGCTCACTCCAAGGTTGTCCATCGGGCCGTGCGGAGGCGCGGTTGTAAATGATCCGGCAATCGTTCGGCCAGGAAAATCCCCAGCCATGCCCCAGGGCGTCTTTCGGATTTCTTTCAAGAGCTCGGTTGTAATCTTTTTCCGGGAACACGCCGCAGTAAATCCAGGCCCCGCAGGCGGTCGAACCGTCGTTCTTGAGGTCTTTGATATGTTTCAGTTGTTCACGGCCCGGCAAAGAGTATCCGTTAATTTCTTGCAGAATTTCTTCGACAACCGGCTCCGCGTGCTTGCCCTCGGTGGAGTAATTCCAAGTGAGAGCTCTCAAACCGTCATTTCTCGGACGAGGGTCGTTTTTGGCTTTCTCTTTTAAACGGCGTCCCAGGTGATACATGAACCAGGTCTCGCTGCGGGCATCGCCGGGGGGATCAACTGCCTTCTCGCGAAACTGCAGCAGGCGCTGCGTATTGGTGAACGTACCTTTCTTCTCGGCGGTTCCGGCAGCAGGAAAAAGAAATACCTCGGTGGCGAGCGTTTCCGGCGAGAGTTCGCCGCGTCCAACTTCCGGCGACGCATACCAGAACGAGGCGGTTTCCGTCTCCACCATCTCGCGGACCACCAACCATTTCAACTTGGCCATGGCTTTGCGTTCCAGCCGGCCATTTGAAGCCCCTACTGCGGGATTCTGGCCCATGACAAACAGCCCCTCAAGCTTGCCATCTGCCATATCGAGCCAATAGCCGAAGTGTGAATGATCGCCAGTGACTCGCGGCAGCCAATGAAATCCCCATTCATTTTCTTTGGTCGCGTCATCGCCGTAATAAGCCTTCATCAGGCTGATGAAGTATTTGTCAAAGCCGGCCCATAATCCCGTTCGTGAGCGATGCTTTTTCACGTAACTCTCAAGATTCCGCGAATCCTCGAAGAACGGCATCGGGATATAGCCTGGCAAAATGTCATATAACGTCGGAATGTCAGTCGAGCCTTGGATCGAAGCGTGCCCACGCAGGGCCAGGATTCCGCCGCCGGGACGGCCGATATTACCCAGCAGCAGCTGGAGGATCGCCGCGGTCCTTATAACTTGAACGCCCTTGGAGTGCTGCGTCCAACCTAAGGCGTAGCAGATGGCGGCTGTCTTATCGGGACCGGACGCGGAGGTAAAAGCCTTCGCCACTTTCAGGAATATATCTTTCGAAACGCCGCAGCTGCGCTCCACCATCTCTGGCGTGTAGCGCCCGAAGTGCCGCTTCAAGACCTGGAAGACGCAGCGGGGATGCTGAAGAGTAAGATCAGATTCGAACTTGCCGGCATCCTGAGCCTCGCCGCCACGATCTTTGCCGTGGCCGCCGCCCGCTCCCGAATGCCCGGGCTTCTCACCGTTGACGTCTTTGTCTGGTGAGCCTTGATATAGCCAACTCTCGGGGTCGTACTTTTTCTTTTCCGCGTCCCAACCAGAAAAGAACCCGTCGAGGTCTTCGGTGTCGCGGAAATCCTCCCGCAAAATCGTCGAAGCATTCGTATAGTGCAAAACGTAATCGTGGAATTGCTTATTGTTCTCCAGAACGTAATGGATCAGAGCGCCCAGAAAAACAATATCGCTGCCGGCGCGCAAGGGAACCCATATATCAGCCATTGCCGATGTGCGCGAATAACGCGGGTCGACATGGATAATCGTGGCGCCCTTCTCGCGGGCTTCCATCACCCACTGAAAGCCAACAGGATGATTTTCTGCCATGGACGATCCCATGATCAGAATCGCGTCCGCATTGGCCAAGTCCTGTTGCGCGGTGGTGGCTCCGCCTCGCCCAAAAGATGTGCCCAGACCGGGCACGGTTGAGCTATGTCATATCCTAGCCTGATTGCTGATGCAGGACATTCCCAGCCCGGCGGCGAAGAGTTTCTTGATTAAATAATTCTCTTCGTTGTCGAGCGTGGCCCCACCCAGATGAGCCATGCCGAGAGTTTGCATCAACGATTGGCCGTCGCGGGATTCGTGAAAAGTCCGCTCGCGCGTTTCCCACACGCGATCGGCCACCATGTCCATTGCTACTTCGAGATCGATATCTTGCCATTCGCGAGCGTAGGGAGCGCGGTACTTAACTTTTTTCAGGCGCCCGGAATGCGTATGCAGTTCGTGAGTGTCCGCGCCCTTAGGACAGAGATGCCCTCGTGAAATCGGTGACTGCGGATCGCCTTCGATCGAAATCAGCTTCCCGTCTTTGTGATACACCAGTTGACCGCAGCCCACACCGCAGTATGGGCAGATGGAGCGCGCAACGTTCGCGCCATCCGTCTTCGGACGCAAGTTGCGCGTTCGCTCAGTCATCGCCTCGAGACCCGTTCCGTCGGCCCCGGTTCGAATCTGCGTCAACAACGGCCATTGAGAGATGAGATTCTTAAGCACGGTTACATCCATTGGACCTAATGAGTAGGGTTGGTGTTCGCTACTTTTGAGTAATTTTAGGTGAAGAGAGGTTGCCGAAAATCGTCAGTTCGGCGATTTCTTGTTGTCTTAACGGGAAGTAACGGATGCCTTGGAGGCGCTGTCCGGTTCGAACCCGATCTTCGTCAGCATGGGTTGGATCTCCGGATTCGACATAAACAATTTCCAGATGAGACCGGTGCGATAATTTTCCACCATCACCACGATTGGTGCTTGATCGAGGCCCATATAGACCGGAGAGAACCAATTTCGGCCAAGATTGAAAGCATCTCGCGGACCATAGACTCCCCACAACCGGTCACCCAGCGTGCGATAGAAAAATTTTAGAGCGGCCATCGAGGCTCCTGGTGTGTAAGGAAAGGATGAGAGGGCACCGGTAGGAGTAATGGTGCCATCGTCGGTTGTAGGATTTGGAGCATGCGCCAGGTAGCCTAACTGGTCGTCGCTCGCTGTCAGGCCCCAGTCGTCGGCCCCGTAACCTTGGAAGTGATCGGGATTCGCCTCGCAATAGGCAAGATCGATGAGCGCGATATCGCGGTTGTTATCGAAATAATCGGTATAACGATCATGAATACCGCGAGGATCGAAACCCATGAACGAATACTGGGTGAAAAACAATGGGCCGCCCGTACCCTCGCCCACGGCCAATTTGATTCCGTAGTAAGTGTGACCGTTTGTGTATCGATCTCCTTGCGATGTCC
Organism: uncultured Acidobacteriaceae bacterium; assembly: GCA_963726155.1. GTDB lineage: Bacteria > Acidobacteriota > Terriglobia > Terriglobales > Acidobacteriaceae > Sulfotelmatobacter. Next base: position 697,077 of record CAVSBF010000004.1, on the reverse strand, counting down.
CAGACCATCCACTGCGGTATTCCATCGCGGCCTGCGATTGTCCCGCCCATCCTGTGTAGTAAAGACTGGGCGGAACTCCATGCGTGGGCGATGCAATCGCCAGCAGGTACGTGATCATCGTTTCGTTGAAGCCGGTGAGCCGGTGATCGATGAACCAGGACCACTGCGGCGACCAGTGCCACAGCAGCGCATTATTCTGTGGAGTTTTGCGGTACCAATCCCACTCCACCCCTTCCCAGAGTTTTGTGATCCGTTGATAGATGCTTTGCTCTGTCTCGCTGTCACCCTTGAAATATTGACGCGCGGCGAGAAGGCCCTCCATTAGAAAAGATGTCTCCACCAAATCCCCACCGTTATCAAACATACCGAACACCAGCATGGTCTGCGCCGTGTTGCCATTCAGAAAGTGCGCCCAGGCACCGTGATAGCGAGGAGTTTTCTCCAGGAAATCCAGGATTTGCGAGAGCCGTTCCATACCTTGCTCGCGCGTGATAAAGCCGCGATCCACGCCTACGATGAGTGCCATAATTCCGAATCCCGAGGCTCCGGTGGCAACGATGCGCTCGTCACCCGGAATATTCTCAAGCGTTGCGCCCGCGATTGGATGCGCCCCCTCCCAGTAGTAACGGAAGCAAGCCTCCTGCAGCATGGTGAGCAGTTCGTCGTCGGAGAGTTCTCGGGTTGACGCGGTGGCTGCCGCCGAAAGAGCGGATTGCCGGTACGATCGATCGACCGCCTTAACTCTGTATGTCGCCTTCACCCCTGAACGTCCGATGAAGTCCGTATAACGATCAATGTCGGCAGCTTGGATACCAATCGGCTGGAATTTGTGACGATCGATGGAGCGGTAAATTGCGTAGCTTTGTAAGTCGCTGTCCTTCACCGGATCCCAACTAATGTCGATGTGACGGTCGTAGCCTTTCGCTTGTACATTCTTGGGGGATCGAGGAAGGCTTCTTAGTTCTGGCGCGAGCGGCGACGCGGCGCTCCTGTCGTCGATCTTGATCTCGTCAATGATCAGCGTGTGCGGCTTGTCGTCCGCCGCGCCTTGGCTGAAATAGAGACTGTGAAGTTGGCGTGCCTCAAAAGAATGGATGGAAGCAGTTTCAAATTCGCTGAGCGGCAGCCGGAGCTGAAACCAGCGTTTTGCCGGGATGTCGCCGTCGCCCGTCTCTAGCTTTACGGGGACCGTGAAATCATGCTGCTCGTCCTCCAATTGCAAGAACGGCAAGTCCGCCGCAGCGATTGGTTCCACCGAGTAGCACCAGATGTACAGAGTGTCGCCACGGAAATCAGTCAGCCGGTTGCGCATGCTGACCACCCGCACCTCCGACTCCCAGCTCCCGCCGGCGACAGAGCGCCACTGCAAACGCAGGGCATTGGGCGCGGTGAAGAAATTTTTCTTTTCCACGGGAAGCGACCCCGACAGCAAATCAATTGTGCTGGGAAAAACCGACCTTCCGCTGCTGTAATAGTAGTAGTCAGGCGTGATGCTATTGTCGAACACTACGTGGTTGTAATAATCGGTGGGTGCGGCTGCGTGGCACGAAATTACACCCAGAATGGACAAGAAAAAAAAGCAGAAAAACCAGCGCACCGCCCACTCCCGGTCTTGGCAGATAGAGAGTTTTAATGCAATCACATTCAAAGGTTAACATAGCAAAATTAAGAATCGAGTAGAAGCCGAGGTTCCAGCCTGGGGATTCCAGCCTCGGGATTCCAGCGTGGGGATTCTAGCCTGGTGAAGATGCGCCGCTGCCGGGGTGATAGATTCATTACAGTGCTCTTGCCTTCGAACGTTGCCGTTCGAGTGTTGGCGTTTGATCCGAGGACCCTGTTCCATTGACCATTAAAAGCTCTTCCTCAATCTATGCAGTTTCTGCGCGACCTTCCCGGTTTGCAAAGTTTTCCATTGCCGGGGTGCTGCTCTTATTCGCTGCAGTGTATGTAGGGTCGTTGTTTTCTCCTGGACTGCAGGACGATGCGGATTCAACGCACGCCGAAGCGGCGCGCGAGATGTTGGCGACGCACGATTTCGTAACGCTGAAAATCAACGGCAACCGCTATCTGGAAAAAGCTCCGCTGATGTACTGGGTAGTGGCGTTGAGCTATTTCTTTTTCGGCGTCAATGAATTTGCGGCGCACCTTCCGGTTGCAGTCTCGATGTTGCTGTTGGTTTTGCTGGCCATGCGCTGGGCGCGCCGTGCGTTCGGCGACCGCGCGGCCATTTATGCAGGACTCTTTATTTCGACCGCCGCCGGATGCTATCTGTTCACGCGCATCCTTATCCCGGAATCCATCCTCAGTTTGTTCATTGCTGCGTCCTTCTATTGCTTTGCGACGGCGCTGGAAGATGGCGACGCATGGCGTTGGTATGGTGGCTATGCCTGCATGGCTCTGGCTGTGCTCACCAAGGGCTTGCTCGCGATTGTCGTCGTGGGCCTGGCACTGTTGCTATATGCAGCGATCAGCGGCGAATGGCGTCGCTGGCGCGAGTTTCGCCTTTTCACGGGCACCTTGCTTTTCCTGGCAATCGCCGCGCCGTGGCACATTCTGGCCGGCATTCGCAATCCACATTTCTTCTGGTTCTACTTTGTAAACGAACACTTCATGCGCTTCCTGGGCAAGCGCATTCCTAAGGACTACAACAAACAAACCGATTCTCTTTACTGGACTCTTCATCTGGTGTGGCTGTTTCCCTGGAGTTTGTATTTACCAGTCGCGCTGCGGCGGCCGATTGCCGATTGGATAGCGCGGCGCAGGCTGGGCGAACTTAAAGCCCCGCGGCCGCCTCTGAACTTCCGCTCGCGCACGGAATTAGTTTGCCTGATCTGGGCTGGAGTAACGCTTGTCTTTTTCTCGTTTTCCACCAACCAGGAGTACTACACATTTCCCGCATACTTCCCCATCTTGCTGTTGATTGCGGCGAAGCTCGCGAACGAAGAGGAATCAGGCTCGCGGCGCTGGCTGCTGTGGACTTCAGGTGTGCTCGCCGTAATCTGCGTCGCGATTTCTGCAGTGCTTGCGGCGGGGTTGTGGAATTCGCGCCAACTGCCCTTTGTCCCTGACATAGGCACGGTGCTCGCCAAGCCAAACCTGCAGGCGGAGACGCTTTCCATGGGCCACATGCTCGACTTGACTGGCGAGTCGTTTGCAGCGTTGCGGCTTCCTGCGATCCTCGCGGCAGTAATCTTTCTGATAGGTCCGGCTCTTGCCTTCTGGTTACGCCGTCGTGGATCGCAACGCGCAGCAACGTGGACGACCGCGGCCACTATGGCCGTCTTCCTGATCGCTGCGCACATCGCACTCGTGCGCTTCGATCCTTTTCTGGGATCGCGGATCATGGCCCGGCAGATCGCTCCTGAACTCAAGCCGACGGACCGGGTGATGATTTACGGAGATCAGTCCTTTGGTTCGTCGTTGCTTTTTTACTTGCGCCGGCCGATTGAACTGGTGAATGGAAATACCACTTCGATGTGGTGGGGATCGACTTATTCCGATGCGCCGCACATTTTTATCAACGATCAGGACTTGTTGCGGGCGTGGAATTCTCCGCAACGCGTTTTTCTTTTTGTGCCGGAATATGAACGTGCCAAAGTGGAAGCTTTGCTGCCAGGACCGTTGCATATCGCCAGTGAAGCGTCAGGCAAGGTCATTTTTACCAACCATTCCTGAACGAACTATTCCTAGCGGCGGGAGCCGATTGGAATTTCGCGTTTCACGGTTGGCAAAGAATATCCAGATTTCACGGCGTCTCTGCGAAACATCTGTACGGTCTCCTGCGAGAACTCGTGAAGGTCTTTACCTACCAATGGAAGCTTCTTCAGGATGTCGGTTGTGGCGGTGATTACGTGGCAGCCGATCTCATCCGCCTGAAAAACATTTAACAGTTCACGAGGACTCGCCCAGATCAGCTGCGCGTTCACGTCGTTGACGATGGACACCGCTTCGCGCATCAACGGCACCGGGTCGCGGCCCGTGTCTGCAATGCGGCCGGCGAACACGGAAACATACGCAGATGCATTCCCTTTCAACGCAGAACAGACGTGCCGCACCTGTTCCAGCGTGAGCAGAGCAGTCACGTTCAATTTGATTCCCTCTGAAGATAGGGCGCGGACAAGATCGTAAGTTGGCGCCCCGCTCGTATTCATGACCGGAACTTTCACGAATACATTCTTACCCCACGCCGCGATGTGCTGCGCCTGATCCTCCATCTCAGTTTCATCGTCGGCAAATACTTCGAACGAGATGGGACGGTCCTGTATGGTTGCCAGCAGATCCAGCGCGAAGCCCTGATAGTCAGCAACGCCAGTGGCTCGCATCAAGGTCGGATTTGTAGTAAAGCCTTTGATATAAGGCTGGCGGTAGAGTTCCAGCATGCTTGCCTTATCGGCTCCGTCGGCGAAGATTTGCACGCGCAGGTCTTCGACAGACTTCATGCAGGATGGGCTCCTTCAGGCGTAGAACGGATAATCCAGTCGGCCGCTTCGCGAAGGGAGCTTACGCGCAAATCGGGCTCATGTTCTGGAGGCCTCTCCGAATAACCGTAATCAATAAGAATAGTCTTACATCCCGCATTATAACCCGCCTCAATGTCCCGCCATCGATCGCCGACCATAAAGCTGTTGGGGATATCGATGTTGTGCCTGCGCGCCGCTCCCAAAAGCATTCCGGGCATGGGCTTGCGGCAGTCACATTTGTCCTGATCCGTGTGGCAGCAGACGAGAATATCGTCGAGTGGAAGTTGTGCGCGCAAAGCCTGGTGCATCTCGTCCAGCGTTTTGCGGGATAGTTTTCCGCGGCCGACATCGGGCTGGTTGGTGACCACAAGCAACACGTAGCCATGCGATTTCAGGTCCTGCAACGCCTCTGGAACGCCAGGAAGAACTTCCAGTTCCTGCTGACTCGGCGGAGGAAACGGCTTGCCGTCGCGAACAAAAGCTTTGTTGATCACGCCGTCGCGGTCGAGAAATACGGCTCGGCGTTTACTCGGAGATGCCATCGATTCCCATTTGGTCGACTCCAACTTTACCTCGGGATGTGAAACCAGAAGATGCCAGACTACCGCCTGAAAAGCCTCCGTGTGCGGAGTGGTGTGTGCAGGATTTACGGTTGGAATGATCACGCAAGCGTCGGCAACCTTCGCCGTATAGCCGCCGTCGCGGCCCACCACGCCGATAATTTTCGTCCCTATCGATTTCGCGTAATTTAAAGCGGCTACCAGATTGGGACTTATATTCTGTTCGATGTTTCCACCACCGACCGACAAAATCAGCAGCAGATCCTCTTGTCGCAAGCGGCTGACCCTGAGCCAGCCGTCGAAGATGGAGCTCCAGCCTTCATCATTGGCCCGCGCCGTCAGTTCGGAGACATTGTCGGTGGGCGCATAAGCTTCAATGCCCGCGATCTTGCGGAAATCGTTGACCGCGTGGGAGGCATTCGCCGCACTCCCGCCCACGCCCAGAATAAACAGCCGGCCACCTGCTGCACGAGAGCTCGCCAAAAGGCTTGCTGCTTTTTCAATGTTCGCCACATCGAGCCTGAGGATGATCTCGCTTGCCTCGGCGAGAAAATCCTCGGTAAAACTTTTCGAACGGCTGGGACCGCTCATGCCCGCGCGTCTCCCCGTCGACTTAGAAAGTTAGTCATCTCTTGCAATCCCGTAGGCGAACCAATTTCGTAAAAACGTTCACGAACTTCCATGGCGGTCAGCTCGCCAGCCAGTAGGAGCTTCTCGTAAACGTCGGCCAGGTCGGGCGGACCGGTTCCGGCGAAGGCTTCTGCCTTGAAAGCGCCGAGCCCGTAATCGATATAGTGCATGAGCGGAGTGCGATTCTTTTTGCTGTACTCTAAAATCCGGCCGTCTTCAAACTCCACATTGCTGGCATCCCACTGTCCGTCGTTGCGAAATACTGTCATCAATCCTGACTTGCGGCTACGCAAGAATTCCTGTTCAACGGCGTTATAATCGCAAACCAGATAAGAATCGCCATAGATCACAAAGAAATTTTCACCAAGCTTAGGAAGCGCGGCCCTGATAGCTCCCGCTGTGCCCAGCAGCGTGGGGCCATCATAAGAGTAAGTGACCTCCACTCCGAATGCCCGGCCATTGCCGACGACCCGCTCAATCTGTTCGCCCAGATGGCCAACGCACAGTATGACACGTTGGATGCCGCGACTTTGCAGCAGCCGCAACTGGTGTGCCACAAACGGTTCGCCCTCGATCAGGATAAGCGACTTCGGAACTTTCTCGGTCAGCGGTCCCAGGCGGGTTGCCAAGCCGCCGGCAAGAATGGCCACAGGTAGCATACGTTTAAGAATGCGCCAGAACAGAAGTGCCGCTGAAATCGAACTGCAACCGAACTTCCCGCAGTCCGGCATTTCTCATGGCAGAACGGAGTCGAGTTTTGTTCTCGGTGTAGAGCATGAGAAAGCCGCCGCCGCCTGCGCCAATTAATTTGCCGCCCAGCGCTCCATGAGCGCGCGCCAACTTATACATTTCATCGATGAAATCGCTACTCATTCCCGGCGAGCGTTTCTTTTTATGCTCCCAGTGAATGTGCATGAGCTCGGCAAATTTGCGCAAATCCCCACTCACCAGCGCGTCGCGGCTTTCATGGCCAAGCTGCTTCGTCAGATGTAGATTATCCAACATCTCCGCGGCGTTTTCCCGGGTACGCGTGTCCTGATCGCGCAAAACGTCCGCCGCCGAACGTGACGCGCCTGTAAAGAACAGCAGCAGGCTGTCCTCAAGATTCGCCAGAGTTTCGGCGGGAATCTTCAAGGGTTCGGCAATCACCGTATCATCCGGAAGGAACTCGAAGCATGTAATGCCACCGAATGCTGAGATATACTGGTCTTGCTTACCCACGGGTTCTTTCAGCAAATCGATTTCAATGTGACAGGCCTGTTCCGCCAATTCCTGCGGAGGCACAAAGTTTCGCTTCATCGTGTGTAGGGCGCGCAGGAGCGCCGTGGTGAAGCTCCCCGAAGAGCCCAGTCCCGTTCCCGCCGGAATGTCGGAGAGGCTCACAATCTCAAGATACGGGCCCATGATTCCAGTTAGTTTGAGAGCCTCACGGATGATGGGATGTTGAATCTCCTCCCACCGCTCTACATCCTCCAGCCTGGAATACTTCAAAATAATTCGCGGGCGAAAGGCTTCGTTGATGGTGATGTAAACGTAGCGATTGATCGCGGCGGATAATACAAATCCCCCGTGTTTTCGATAGTAGGAAGGAAGGTCGGTGCCGCCTCCACCGAGTGAAATTCGCAACGGACTTCGAGTGATGATCAAACCAGCTCTCCGGCTCCATTCACTTGAGCGGCGGGTAAGTATAACGTATCTAAATCTGCGGCTTCATTACAGTAGCGTTCGCGCTTACAAATTTGATGGTGGCCAAAACAGCCTGCTTGATCGTGAACCTCGGCCGCCAGCCCAAGGCGCGGATCTTTGAACAATCTAAAAGGATAAACGGGCTATCCCCGATCCAACCGCGCTCTCCGCCTGAGTGCGTAAGCTTCGGACGCAGCCCGAGATGCTCACAGATCCAACCGATGGAGTCGTTTACTTCGCAGTACTCGTCGGTGCCAAGATTGAAGATGTTAATTTTGCCGTCGGCCTTTTCGAGAGCCAGCAGAATGGCATCGAGGCAATCCTGCACGTATAGATAGGATTTTTTCTGATGACCATTGCCAAGGACGTGGAGATGTTCAGGGTGTTCGGCGAGTTGATGATAAAAATCAAACACGTGCCCATGCGAGTAACGTTCGCCCAGGATCGATACGAATCGAAAGATGTAACCCTGCATCCCGAAACCTTCGCAGTAAGCCTGAATCAAGCCCTCCGCTGCTAGTTTGGAGGCGCCATAAAGCGACGTTTGAATTGGAAATGGACATGTCTCCGGCGTGGGAAAAATGTCTGGCTCTCCATAAACCGATCCAGTGGAGGAAAACACGATTCGTTTGCAGCCTTGCTCGCGCATGGCTTCGAGTACGTTCCAGGTTGCGATGGTATTCTGCTCGAGATCTTTTCGTGGATGATCGGTGCCGAAGCGCACGTCGGCATTGGCCGCGAAATGGACCACGAGCTCCGCACCTTTCATCGCGCGAGACAAGCTGTCCCGGTCGAGCAGATCTGCCTCATGCAGAATGAACTTAGGATGAGTAGTCGCACTGTCGAGGAACCGAAGTTGTCCGGTTGAAAGATTATCGAATCCGACAACCGAGTGGCCCACGGAAAGAAGGCGATCCACCATATTGCTGCCAACAAACCCAGCCGCACCCGTAACCAGAACTTGCAATCGAACCTCCAACTGAAGTAGGCAAAAGTTTAGTTTTGATCTGAAGATGTTTGCCGCAACGCGATTCGCGTCCCGCGCAATTCGAAACGGCTATCGCGCCAAACGTAGCGCAGGTTCAAATAGCTGGCGAACCAAACCGCAAAGCCGAGCAAATCGCGCAGAAGATAGAGCCAGGGGGCGCGCCGTATCTTCGGATCTCGAACTACCGTCCAGCCTACCAACCACGCTTCCAGCAAACGGTTCAGCGCAGCTACGAGCAGTAAGAGAACCCCGATTCGCCAGTGCCCCAAAAGCGCTGCGGATACAAATCCCAATAATCCGTAAGGCATGGCGAAAATGAGTCCGCTTCCGAAATGTCCTTTCGGACGCGAATAACGTGTGGTTTGCGCCCAACGCAATTGATTCTGCCACATGCGGCGGAATGATTTCTGATTCACCACGTGATCAATGATGTGTCCAGACAGAACAACACGGTAACCAGCTTTTGCGATCAAGTTGCCGATGGCGAAGTCATAAGCAATGTAGTCCTTCAACGCCGTATAACCGCCGATGGCCGCGAGAGAATCTCTGCGCACCACCGTCGTCGGACCCAGACCAAATTTCATGTCTTCGAGCAGGTTCGCCACCAGCACTCCCGCGGTCATTTCCACCGACATGCCGATAGCCGTCAGGCCGGAGAAAAACCCGGCTGCGTTCTTTCCGCGATACACGCACGTCACCATCCCGACTTGTGGATCGAGCAATGGAGCGACAATCTCTCGCAGGTAGCTCGAGTCGACTTCCACGTCGCTGTCGGTCGTGACCAGAATGTCATGTGCCGCCGCCTCCGCCATGCAATGAAATCCGTAGACGACGGGATTGGGCCAGGGCGTGCCAGTGACTAGAACGCGAGTCTGGATGTGCGGATAGCGCGCAGAAACTTCGCGAACTACCGTGAGCGCCGGGTCGTCGGCTTGATCTGCGGCGAACAGAATCTCGTAGTTTGGATAATTCTGCCGGAAAAAACTCTCGATATTCTCCTGGAGTTGCGCCTCCAGCCCATGCACGGGCTTTAGCACCGAAACCGGAGGGAGTTGCGCGTCCTCCGGAACGGAACGATTTTGTCGTCGTGCCTCGGCATGAAAGCGAGCAACTCCGACCGCGGCCAAAGCGAGAAAGACCGCCGAAGAGGCCGTCCCGATTACAGCCACGCCCAGCGCGATATAGAGAATGATCAGCATGTGAAATTGCAGAATCCTCGTCGGATAATCACGGGGGTTAGCTGGACTCAGCGCCCTTCCGACTACCAGAATCGCAATCCTCAATATACATTTTCTGTCAGCTGAGACCTAAGCGCGCGTTTGTTGTCCAATGGGCGAATGAAGGTCTTGGACGATATTCCGCGGAACGATATTCCGCACTTTAGGCCTAGAGCCAAGCTGTTCGGCGTTTCAATTGCTCGAAGCTCTCTGTCCCATACAGCGTGTAGAAATTGTAGCGACTGTACATCTCTGCACGAAGGAGAATAGCCATGCACATCCACCCCAATCAAATTAATCCAAACATGCAACTGGAGAGTCTCTATGCCGCGGAAAAAGCCGCCGCCAAAAAGGAAGTTGAGCGTACGCGAAGAAACCTGTTGGAGTCTGCCTCAAAACTGGCCGGACAAGCTGAGTCCGAAGAGGTTTGCGTGGTGAAATTAGGAGCCCGCGATCAAGCGCAGAAGCAGCAAAGTCAAAAACAATTCAAGCGGAAGAAATCAACAGAACAGCTGAGTTCCGGGAACGTGGACCAATCCATTTCGGATTGGGCGTAAGGAGATGTCCACGCCCGAGCCTGTGATTTTCATTGCGACTCCCTGCTTCGGTGGCACGGTCGCGCAAAGCTACATGCTGTCGGTGATAAGGCTGATGAGCTACGCGAAATCAGCGGGTTTCAACGTGTCGCTGTCCCTGGCGGGCTTTGACGCGCTCATCTCACGTGCGCGCAGCACCCTGGTTGCCGCTTTCTTGGATGACGCTAGCGCCACTCACCTGTTATTTGTCGACGCCGACATCGGCTTCGAGCCGCAGCAGGTGGAGCGGCTACTTCGATTTGATAAGGATTTCACTGGAGCGCTGTATCCTTTGAAATCGATCGACTGGGATCTGATTCCCCAGCGCTGCGTGAACGTCGGTGAAAGCGTCCGCCAGGCTGCGCTATCCTACGTTGGAACTTTCCGTGACCCTGCAGAGCGCAAGCAGGAAAAAGATTTCGCCACTGCAATTTATGCCGGTGGTGGTTTTCAGCTCATCCGCCGCGCCGCGTTGCAGAGAATGGTCGCCGCTTGCCCGGAAACTCACTTCAACCGTGTGCATGGTCAGCCCATGTCAGGCTTGCGACACGACCTGGTACAGAGTTCGAACCTGTTTGCGCTCTTCGATTGCATGATCGATCCGGAGACGGGCACCTATCTGAGCGAGGATTATTCATTCTGCCTACGCTGGCGCAAAATCGGCGGAGAAATCTGGCTTGATACCGCGAGCAAATTAACCCATGCCGGCCCCTATCAATTTGTGGGAGATCACGCTTTGTCGCGCGTGGTCTGATCTGGCAATCTGTCCTTCGCGCTAGCGACTACTTCGAGAGCCCGGCAAGCGCCTGGCGGAACATAGCGTCGAACGATCCGGCTTTGGCGGTATTGGCCGGAGTGTTCTTGAGCGCTGCGGTCAGAGCCTTCTCGGCCGCCACGCGTTGGTAGCCCAAGTTCGTCAGCGCCGATAAAACGTCTTCTTCCATCGCGTTTAGCGCGGGAACGGCCGGTGTGGATTTGCCGGTAACGGCGGGCAATTTGTCGCGCAGTTCCAGCACCATGCGCTCGGCAGTTTTCTTGCCAACGCCCGGAATCCTGGTCAGTCGGGCCAGATCATTGCCCCGGATCGCGCCCACCATTTCGTCCGCTGCCATCCCGCTGAGGATGGTGATCGCCAGTTTCGGTCCGATGCCGCTCACGGTAATCAGTTTCTCAAACAATTGTTTCTCGGCAGGGCGAAGAAACCCGTAAAGGGCGAACGAGTCCTCCCGTACGTGAGTGTGGATGTGTAGCGCAACCTCCGAGCCCTCGGCGGACAGCTCGGAAAAGGTGGGTACGCTGATGTTCACTTCATAACCGACACCAGCCGTCTCCAACACAAGCTGGTTGGGATGCTTGGACAACAGTATTCCGCGCAGGTGGGCGATCATATTCAGGGCAATTGTAGCTGTAACGACATTTTTCGTTTTCCAGCGGGCAGCAAAAAGCGGCAGGGCCGACCCCCTGCCGCTTTCGTGATTACGATTCCTCGACTTACTTCTTGTTTACCGCTTTTTTCAGCTCGGCCCCGGGGGAAAACTTCGCGACCTTACGGGCGGCAATCTTGATCGTGGCGCCGGTTTGCGGATTGCGTCCGTTCCGCGCCTTCCTCTGCGATATCGAGAATGTGCCAAAACCTATCAGAGCTACTCGATCGCCTTTCCGCAAAGCACCAGTAATGCTGCTCACGGCAGTGTCAATCGCAGTGGTTGCCTGCGCTTTGCTGATTTCGCAAGCGCCCGCGATCTTATCAACCAGATCGGCCTTATTCATAGTTTCTCCTCGCAGGTCTCGTTCATACCCAGCACAAATACCGGGAGGACAAAAGCTCGTGTCTGAGTTGGGAAACCTGACGGAAGGTATTTTCCTCTCTCCGGGAGAAATGTCAACTGTGAAAATCCGCGCCGGAAGCCTGTTCTGCACCCCCCGCTCCCGGCTTGGGGCTAAGGGTGCGGCTTTTGGCCAGGCTGGTTTTAGCCAGCTTGGATTTCCTCATCGATCCACAGCCCTCTGGTCGCCTGCACAGGTTGTGCACAGAGCTTCCGTCTTTGAGACTTGCGGAAGGCCAGGGTCTGGGTGCAAAGTCAAAGGAGGCGGTTTTCCTGAAGAAAGGTCAGGCGATCTGAAGACACTAAATACATCTGCCGATGTTTGTCCCCTATGCGAAGGGACCGGATGGAAGATGATCCCCGCGAGGGCCAGTGCGCCTAAGGATCGCCGCGTGACGCGTTGTGATTGCCAATTGCGGGCGCGGAACCAGAGCTTGCTGGGTGCGGCGCGCATCCCCAAGAGATACGAGCATTGCGAGTTGGCCAGCTACACGACTGATTTTCCCGGAGCTCATCCTTCGTTGGCATTCGCCCACCTTTCAGCTTCCAAGTTCGCGCACGAATATGATCCTCGCGATGGCATGGGGCTGTTAATCATCGGCAAGATTGGTACCGGCAAGACTCACCTGGCAGTGGGGATTACTAAGGAGCTAATCCTCAACAAAGGCATTTGCTGCTTGTTTTATGACTATCGCGAGCTGCTGAAAGAGATCCAGAACTCTTATAACGCCACGGTACAAAACACGGAACTGGACGTTCTCCGTCCCGTGTTTGAAGCTGATGTCCTCGTACTCGACGAACTGGGTGCCGTGAAACCTACTGAATGGGTCTGGGACACCGTCAGCCTGATTCTGAATACGCGCTACAACGACAACCGCACCACGATCATCACTACGAACTTTGAAGATCAGCCTGCGGGCGGCGCGAATGGGGGATCGGCGGTACGCGCCGCGGCGCGCGCAGAGAGCCTTGGCGACCGTATCGGAGAACGCATGCGCTCCCGTCTCCACGAAATGTGCCGCATCATCAAAATGGAAGGGGAAGACTTCCGCCAGAAATTCCGCAGCGCCAGCTACAGGTAGCTTTCTTCGCCACGGATCTCCACCGATCTCCACGGATCAAGACAGAGCCTCGACGTGTATCGCGGATTTCCTTGAATCCCCACTAGAATGACCTTGTGCTGACCGAGCGCCTGGAATTCGCGCCTGAACGCGATGCGGAAATCTTTTCCGCCGTACCGGCCGTGCCGGCCGTGTTCTCTTTGCGCAGCGATGATGCTCTTGCCGAACCCTACATCAGCAAAACAGCGAATCTTCGCCGCCGATTGCAACGCCTGCTTGGTCAGATCGATGAACGTACAAAGAAGCTGAACCTGCGCCATCGGATTCGAACCATCCAGTACGCGCCAACCAGCTCTGAGTTCGAATCCGGATTCATTCTCTACAAAGTTCTGCGTTCCGCTTTTCCCGACACTTATTCCCACCGCCTGCGCTTCCGCTTCGCGCCGCTGGTAAAGCTCCATCTTGAAAACGAGTATCCACGCGCTTCTGTCACCACGCGACTGGGACGGCTCAAGGGCCGCAACTTTTATTACGGCCCCTTTATTTCCCGCACGGCTGCGGAGAAGTTTATGAACGATTCCCTCGACTTCTTCAAGATGCGGCGCTGCGTGGACGACCTGCATCCCGACCCCCAGTTTCCTGGCTGCATCTATTCCGAGATGAAGATGTGCCTGGCGCCGTGCTTCAAGGGCTGTAGTGATGAGGAGTATTCCGCCGAGGTCAAGCGGGTACAATCCTACTTCGATTCCGGTGGAGAATCTCTAGCTCGAGAATTGTCGGCGCAGCGCGATGCCGCATCATCAAATCTAGCCTTCGAGGAGGCTGCCGCCATTCACGCACGACTGGAAAAGCTGAAGCCGATCTTGAGCCAATTTCCCGAAATCGTTCGCCGCCTGGATCGTTTTTCCGGGTTGATCATTCAGCCATGTCATCTCGAGGATTCGGTCAACTTTTTTCGGGTTGAATTTGGGATGATCCACGGCCCGACGGTCTTCTGCATCCAAACCGCCGAGCATACAAAGTCGCAATCGATGGAATCGCGGGTGCAAACGGTTCTCGACGCGTTTCAACCAGCGAGAGCGCAGTCCGCTATCGAAACTATGGAGCATCTCGCCCTGCTCAAGCGCTGGTATTATCGCAGCCGCCGTGTTGGGGAGATATTTCTTGCCGACGATAAAGGCGCATTCCCCATGCGCCGCATCGTGCGCGGGATTGGCCGAGTCTTGCGAGGAGAGGGACCGGAGCCGCCAGCTGTCGCCCCGAGCGGAATGACAGACGCTGGTTTCGGTTCCAGGGGCGCGAGCGGAACCCAGGATCCCTCGCTGCGCTCGGGATGACAAACGTTTTTTACCTGACCAACATCTGAAACATAAAAGGAAAGGGCAAGATGGCGATCAAGAAATCACAAGACAAATACCAACACAAACACAAAGATAAACAGATTCGCGAGCATGTGGTCGAGCTGCTTAACGGCAAAGGCGCTCATGCCAGCTTTGACGATGCCGTAAAGGCGGCGCCAGAAAAATTATTCGGCGTCAAGCCCGAAGGACTTCCGCACTCCGCATGGATGCTGCTGGAACACTTACGGATGGCGCAGTGGGACATTCTTGAATTCAGCCGCAATCCGAAATACAAGACACCCAAATGGCCCGACGATTACTGGCCCAAGAGCGCCGCTCCAGCGAACCCAGCAGCGTGGAACAAAAGCATTCAGCAATTCCGCAGAGATTTAAAGGCGATGCAGGAGCTGGTTTCTGATCCGAAGACCGATCTCTTCGCTCAAATTCCGTGGGGCGACGGGCAGACGATTCTGCGCGAGGCCCTGCTCGTAGCTGACCATAATGCCTACCATATCGCCCAGTTAGTCGACGTGCGCCGTTTGCTGGGCGCATGGTCCGGTTAGCATGGCTGCTTTGATATTCGAAAATGCTGCTAACCAAAAATTGAGCCGGCTTTCCAGAGCCGGCTCAATTTTTGTAGAAAGCTTTTGCCGAGCTATTGCACGGCAAAAATCAGGTCGTCGTGATCGTTGTATGGCCCTGTGGTGCAGGGGGATGCGCTCCCCTGATAGCGGAATTGCGCCCGCACGGCCTGCAAACTCCCTGTTGGAAGCGTGAACGTCGCGGACAAGCTTTGCGCTCCGGTTTTCGTGGGCACGATCGTCTTGATCAAAGTCCACGATGGGCTGTTGGCGTTGGCCGTGTAGTAAAGGTCGAGGGCGTCCGACGTGTAGGTGGCGTAGGCCCAGACCGTTGCCGTCACTTTCGCGGTTGTGCCATGGGTCAGTGCGCCACCGCTGGTCGAGGTAATCACGAGCCGATCGTTCGATTCATCGGAGTGGAAAGTCCCGCTGGTGCCGTCAGCGCAGGAACTCTTAATCGTATTCGGCTGATTCGGTTCCGCGCCGCCCGACAGGTCATCGCGTCCCAACAACAGGGACGCACCGGAGTCGCACGAACTGCTGGCAGTCGCGCAATTCGGAGCTTTCAGTGTGGAATTGTAGACCGCGGTTTGCGCTGGTGCGGTAGACGTGACTGTCAGCGCGATCGTCGCGCTATGGCTTAGCGAGCCCGAAGTTCCTTTCACCGTAACGGTCACCTTTCCAAGCGTTGCCGTCGCGGAAGCGGTGAACGTGAGGGTTGAGGTTACGCTGCCGTTGGCTGCCGGCGTTACCGGGTTGGAGGAAAACGCCGCCGTCACTCCGGTGGGTAGGCCAGTCGCGCTCAGAGTAGTGGGTGAACTGAAACTGTCCTCGCTGGTTATTTTGATCGTGCTGGTGCCTTTGCCGCCTCGTTTTACGCTAACCGAAGCAGGCGAGGCGCTAATCGTAAAGTTTGGCGACGAAGTAGCGCTCACCGTGAGGGTAAGGGTAGTGGTCGCGACCAGGCTGCCGGAGGTACCGGTGATGGTCACCGTTTTGGTACCGGTTGTGGCCGACGCGCTCGCCGTGAGCGTCAGCGCGCTGGTTCCGCTGGTCGGATTCGGACTGAACGCTGCCGTTACCCCGGTGGGAAGTCCGGACGCAGCGAGTGTTACACTTCCGGTGAAGCCGTTCAGGTCATTCACCGTGATTGTGCTCTTGCCGCCGGCGCCGCCTTCGGCGATCGTCAAACTACTCGGCGAATCCGAAAGGGTGAAGCTTGGCGTCGCTGCACCGGTCAGTGTATTGATCAGTGTAGCCCCGTTCGGAGTACCCCATCCTGTGACCAGATCATAGCCGGTAACCGCGGGATAGCCGTTACTCCCGCTGGTGATGTCGTGGAGGTTGCTGTCGTAGCTGCTTCCGAAAGCGATTGGGTAAATCAGCGGATTGAGAAATCCGAGAGTGGTCCCGTGATTGGTCACGTTCTGCTGGTTGGCCAGTGCGAGATAGCCTGCCCAGCGCGGCGCCGCGTAGCTGGTGCCACCGTATTCGTTGTAATAGCACGTCCCGTCGTCGCAGAGGATGTTGTCGTAATTGGCTTCCGCAGCCACGTCGGGAATATTGCGAATCGTCGAGGAAGCGCCATTGGAGGAATCGGCAACGCCCACCTGCCAACTCGGAATCGCGAATTTATCGTCAGCCGGACCGCCGCTGCTGTCAGACCATGCCGTCTCCGATTCCCACGGACCGCCTGCACCGTTCGTCGTCAAATCAGTCCCGCCAACAGCCACCACGTAAACGTCTTCTGCCGGGTAGCTTTCGTCGATGTCGTTGTTCCCTGTGTATTTCGCAGCGTCTCCGGAAGCGACGAAAAGATTCTGACCCTGCGTCGCAAACTCCTTGAAGATGGGATCGTTGGACGAAGCATCCTCCGGAGCCCAACCCCAGGAACAACTCAGTTGCTTGGAGATGTTGTCCGTCGCCATTTTGTTGAAAATGTCGACGTCGCCGACGCCGATGTCAGAAGTCCCGGGCGCGATATAAACGCGAACCGAAGTCAAGCCGGGAGCCATGCCGATCGGCTGGGCAATGTCGATCGCCTGCTCGCCATCGTCACCGTCCGAACCGGCCGTGCCGCCATCGACCAAAACGTTGGTGATCGTCACGGTGTACGTCTCTCCGCCCATGTCCGACTTGACATCGGCGATTTCGTAACCGTCGAACTCCAGCAGGCCGACGGACTGGCCAGTGCCAGTGAGAGCCGTTCCGCCGTAGTAGGCCGCTCGCATATCGGAGGGCCGGTAAGCGCCCTGCGGCCCCGAGCCACTGGCGTTACTCTTTAATGCCGCTGATACCGGGGATTTCTTTAACATCGGCCGCGGTATGGAATAGTTATTCAGCCCGGCAATGTGAGATATCGGGACGCCGAGATCGAGCGACGGCTCACGATCTGGCGAATAAAATGTCCTGTTTTCCGTGGGATGCTTGTAGACCGTCATCACAACATGGAAGGCATTCTGAATCTGCGCCACCGTGCCATTGATATCCACGAGCAGCCGATTTGCAGGAGTATTTGTAACAGTAAAACCATTGGCCTTCGCAAAATCCACAATGGCCTGATAATCCGCGACGGTGGGGCCAAACTGTTCAGTAAACTGCGCGACGCTGAGAAACTGATGATAGTCGGGACTGCCGGGATCATAGAGTCGGTCCAGCAAATTCGTCAGTTCAGCCGGATTGCGCAGCGGCAGCATAATCGCCAGGTTCATTCGCTGGCCGGGTGGAAGTACTCCCACGGGCGCGGCTTGACCACTCGCCACCACAGGCCGGACATGATTATGCAAGGCCTGAAGCGTCTGCTGGGCCTGGGCAGGGATCCCGCACGATAAGAACAGAGCGGCAGTGACGATGCCGGGGAAAGCCCGCATCGTGCGATTATTAGTTGTCATCTTCTTAATCCTCTCGATTTTCTGATCGCTTCAAAGACGAGAAGGGGGGAATCAATGCCTTTGGCCGACAGACGGGCATCTTAAACCAGATTGAGCAGTTCGCGCCGTTTTTTTTTATGCCTTGCGGGAAGGTTCATTCCGCATTGGAAGTGACGTTAGCGGGCCGCCTGCCCTGTGCTTTCCTGACAGTCAACTGATCCCATCACAGAAAAAACGAGCCGGCCCATTTCTGGAGCCGGCTCGAATTACTTGGTTAAATGTTAAATGCTAGACGATCGCCGTCAAGGAGCCACTGTGATGGTGACGGGTATCTCGTTGGTGAGTGATCCGGAAGTTCCGATCAACTCGATGGTTGTGGTCCCCGTAGGCGCACGCCTGGAGGCGCTCCACGTGATGGTCACCTTCGAGCTGCCGTTCGCCGGAGGCGTTACTGGGTTGGCCGAGGCCGTCGCCGAAACGCCGCTGGGGAATTCATTCACGCTCAAGCTTACAGCAGAATGGAATCCGCCCACGCTGGTGATGGTGAGTGTTGTAGAAACGCTGCCATTGTCATCGATCGTGAAAGAAGACGGCGACAAAGACAGAGTGAAGTTCGCCTTCGCCGACGAAGCATTCACCGTGAGGGCGATGGTTGTGCTGTGACTGGTGGAGCCGGAGGTTCCGGTGATCGTCACTGTGGCAGCTCCGGTGGTCGCAGTAGCAGAGGCAGTTAGCGTCAGAGTCGAGGTTACTGTTCCGTTCGCTGCCGGAGTTACCGGGTTGGTGGAGAACGCCGCCGTAACGCCGCTGGGCAGGCCAGAGGCGCTGAGGGTGGTTGCGGAACTGAAGCCGCCCGTACTGGTGATCGTTATGGTGCTGGCTCCGCTACTGCCCTGAGTCACGCTCAGAGAAGCTGGCGATGCGCTGATGGTGAAGTTTGGCGTTGCCGTCGCACTGACTGTAAGAGTGAGCGTGGTGGTTGCGGTCAGGCTTCCAGAAGTCCCCGTGATAGTTACAGTGGAGCTTCCTGTAGTTGCCGTGGAACTCGCGGTCAGAGTCAGGACGCTGGTTCCTGTGGTTGGGTTCGTACCGAAGGCTGCGGTCACACCGCTTGGCAGACCGGATGCAGACAGAGTTACGCCGCCGCTAAATCCGCCTACGTCGGTCACGGAGATCGTGCTGGTGCCGCTGCTGCCTTGCGTGATCGACAGACTGCTTGGCGAATCCGACAAAGTGAAGCCTGGGGTCGAAGACCCGGCCAGCAGATTGATGATCCCGGTCGTGTTCGGGCTTCCCCAGCCGGTGCATAGATCGAATCCGGTTATTCCCGAATAGGTGCCGCAACTGCCGCTGGTGATGTCGTGGAAATAGGTTCCATAGCTTGAGGTCAGGGCCGCCGGGTAAATGATCGGATCGATAAAGCCGATCGTGTCCCCGTTGGCCGCCGCCTGTTGATTGGCCAGAGCCAGGTAGCCCGCCCACATGGGCGCCGCAAAGCTGGTTCCGCCGTAGTCATTTGCTGTGCAAGTGGTTTGGTCGGCGCAGACGTAAAAGGTAAAGTTCGCGTTGGCCGAAACGTCTGGGCCATTCCGTAAGGTCGTGGATCCCTTGTTGGTCGAGGTAATCACGCCCGAGAGTTTCTGCCAGGAAGGAATCGGAATGGAATCCGGGGAGATGCCGCCGCCGCTATCTGCCCAGGCGGTCTCCGATTTCCAGGGACCAGCCGCGCTGGAGGTTGTCAGGTCCGTGCCGCCGACGGAGACGATATTCGCATCGTCCGCGGGCCACGCCTCATTCGATGCAGACCACGCCGAACTGTCGCCGGACGCGGCAAAGAAGTTCTGGCCTTGCGCCGCCATCTGCTCAAAGTACGGATCCAGAGTGCTGGGGTCCGCCGGTGTCCAGCCCCACGAGCAGCTGATTTGCTTGGACAACGGGGCGTCCGTCGTCGAAACCATGGCGCTGATGCAGGCAGTATCGCTGATACTTCCGGATCCGCTGGCCTTGACGTTGCCGCAGACATACATATAGAGCATGGTCGAGCCTGGGGCCATGCCCATCGCCTGCGTCATGTCGAGCGTCTGCTCCGTATCGTCACATGCGCTACTGCCGCTATCGACGCAGCTCGTGGCGAATCCGCCGGTGGAAATGAGGGTGGGAGTGTAAGGTTCCGTCTGCCCAGCGTTTTTGTAATACGTGGAGAGATCGGCCAAGTCGGTGCCTGCGAATTCGAACAATGCGATGTTCTGGCCGGCGCCGGTCAGCGCGGTTCCGCCGTAGTAGGCCGCGCGCATGTCGCTGCCCAAAAAGGAAGCCGAAGGGCCGGAGCCGGTGGTGGCGTGGGACACAACTTTGTCAGGATCGATTCCATGAGCCTTCGCGTAGTCGCTTTTCTTGATGTACAGCGGATGCGGCCTGGAATCATTGTCCAAATCCGGTGATGTGCCAAAGCGGGAAGGGAAGGTCCACAGTTGGCTCGCGGTCCACGGCGAAGAATGTGCGGTCTTCGGCGAGGTCGTGATAGGTCCCCATGGTCACGTGGAAGGCCTTCTCGATGTTCGCCACCGTGCCGGTGAGCCTTAGATCCCTTTCCTCGCGGGTTCCGCTGATGATCTCAAAGCCGCTGGCTTTGGCGAAAGCAACCAAGGTGTCCCAATCTTCCTGGCTGGGGCCGAACCTCGCAATGACTTCTTGCGGCGTGAGGAACTGGTGGTAGAAGGGGCTTGCCGGATCCTGGACTTCCTGCACGAAACTTTGCAGCCCTGCGCGATCGCGTAGTGGCAGAACGATGTCGAAGCCCAAGGTCTGGGTTGCAGGGAGTTTTCCGACGAACTGCGCCTGGCCATTGATAACCGAATCGCGCACATGACGCGTCAATAGGGGCTGGGACTGAGCTTGTCCTGGGATTGTGAACAACGAGAACAGGATCGCGCAGACAAGCGCAATCTGTACCGGCAGTGGGGAAGTATGTCTTTTCATTTTGTCCTCTTTTTGATTCGCAGATCTAACACGTTCGGCTGCTATGCCCGACCTATGGACCAAGAACCGCGGCATCTTACCTCACATTTGATCGCGTCACTTGGACTTTCTGAAAAGTGTTACGGAAATGGAACGCCAGGACTCGAAGGTCGCTAGGCTGTGACTACGGAATGGAGATTTTGATTGGCTGGAGGACGTTTTCGGAACACGACTTTTACTCCTTCGCGCCAGCGCTCGTCAATCCCCACGAACTGCCATTCGATTTCGGGAGAAAGGTAACGGAGCAATGTGTCTGTGGCCGGGTGCACATGCAAAGCAGGTGCCACCAGAAACAGCAGCAGTTTTTCGGAAGAGAGTCCCGTGCCGCCGAA
This sequence comes from uncultured Acidobacteriaceae bacterium, assembly GCA_963726155.1. Classification (GTDB taxonomy): domain Bacteria; phylum Acidobacteriota; class Terriglobia; order Terriglobales; family Acidobacteriaceae; genus Sulfotelmatobacter. The sequence continues at coordinate 675,933 of CAVSBF010000004.1, read as the reverse complement.
ATATCCGAAGCGAGTGAATTCGCCGCGGGAGTGGTGCCATTCCACGCGTGACCAGTAGTCCAGTCCTTGCAGCGGCAGGTGGATGTCCTCATCCGCCTTCAGTTCTACCACTGCCAGCCTTCCAGCTTGCGTAGTAGTAAGCACATCGATCATGGCGCGGTCGGAAGCCGAGAACGCGGGAATCTGCGAATACTGCCATAACGGATCGAGTCGATCATCGACAACGCTTACGTCGCCCACAACCAGGGACTCCAACCATCTTTCGGGACGAAGTCGCCACAACGGATGTTGCCGCGGACCGTAGGGGTGGCGCACATCGCGTAAAGAGTGCGCCAGTTCAGTAAATTCGGTTTGGTTCCTGTCCTCGAGAACTCGTTCCTCCGCACCCACGCCGAACACGATCTCCTGCGTGCTGCGAAATGATCCTGGGATACCGCCCAGCCGTGCCCGGGCAAATTCCAATCCCCGCCAGCGGAAAGCAATCTCCGCTGCCGAGAGCACGCTGACCTCGCAATTTGGCAGAATCTCCCGTACTCGCGTGATCGATTCATTGAAGCGCGCGCGCGCGGCCACTTCATCGGCGGCGTGAATCAGCCTCGTCGATACATTTCCGCGATCAGCGCAATCGATCTCCACTAACGCGTCGTGGCGTTCGTCCAATTCCAATAGCGACCACTTCGCTACATCGCGATTCAGATTTACCATCCTCTCCCGCGCCAGCGCCGAGGTTCCATTCGGAACGAATAGTTTCAGGCCTTCCACCAGTACGTTTGCAGGCTGCGTGTTGCGGCAAACGTCGAGCCACAAAATGCCGAAGGTCAGCGCGGCGTCGATGGATTGCTGGGTCTCTTGTGCGTTCACCCCGAGCAAGGCAAAGGCCGACCGACCACGGTGTATCAGGCCTCGCGCGTACACGGGACCAAAGGATTTTTCCAGATCAACGGCGGTTGTCAACTTGGTTACTTTGAACTCGGGAAAATGCCGGTCGAGCGTCCTCCGCAGCTTCTGTTCGTATGCGATCCGAGCCACTCTCCGGACCGTTGGCGAACGGCGATCGCGTTCCCGGCAAATTTCGAGTTTGGACGGACGCGCCTGGCCCAGTCGCTGCACCGCCAGCCGCAACGTACCATTCTTGACTTCCGCTTCCAGCACCCGGCGGACGGAATTTCGCTCGGCCGACCAAAGATGGAGCAGGCACCGGTTGGATTCGCCTGAAATTGAATATTTGCTTTGCGCCAGATCAAACGCCACGGCGCCATTTTCCAGCACCACGGCTCCAGCAGCCTCGCTGAGAAAATCCTGCACTGTGCGCGTCAATGCTTGCGGCGTCACCGTCGGCATTTGGCATTGCCCATGCAAGTTTGTCCGGCTCGATTCTGCAACCTGCCCGCCTCGTTCGTCTGTGACATGTGACCATCGTCACACTGCCGCTGTGGATGTTTTCCCCATCCGATCCCATTTGCATGTGGGATAATGACTTTACCCTCTCAACTGAGTCCGCGTTCGGCGTTGGGGCATCTAATTTTTGTGAGTAAAAGCTTGGATAAACAACCTCTTCTGGATAAGCAGCGTTTCTTCTTCGACCACTACGGAGTCACAGAAAATGATCTGGAACATTACCTCGCGGCTGCTCTTTCAGCTGGCGGCGACTACGCCGATCTTTATTTTGAGTATCTTTCTTCCACCTCGTTAATGGTGGATGAGTCGATGGTCAAGTCGGCTTCGCAGGGTATTTCCGCAGGCTGTGGCGTGCGCGTGGTTTCCGGCGAGCGCACCGGATACGCCTATACCGATGATCTCTCATCCAGCCGCATTCTGCACGCCGCCCGCACTGCGGCGCTGATTGCGAGCGCGCCGGCGAAGACTCCGGTGGCGGGCTTCCAGAAAACTGCAGCTCGCAGTTTGTACCCCGTGACTCTGCCCTCGGTTGATGCCGAGATTAGCGCGAAGGTCGAATTGGTAATTCGAGCCGACAAAGCGGCGCGTGCGTATGATCCGCGCATTCAGGAAGTCCGCGCCAGCTATTCTGATGAGCTCCGAAATATTCTTGTCGTCGCATCCGACGGAACCTTTGCCGAAGATTCTCAGCCGCTGGCTCGCATGAATGTTTCCTGTATTGCTAAAACCGAAAACAATTCAGCTCGCGGCGGCTCCGGCGGCGGTGGGCGCGTGGCCCTTGATTTCTTTTTCGGCGACAAAAATCCCGAATTTTTCGCCAAGGAAGCTGCGCGGCAGGCGATTCTTCAGCTCGACGCTCGTGAGGCCCCGGCCGGCGACATGGAAGTGGTTCTTGGTCCCGGATGGCCCGGCGTATTGCTGCACGAAGCGGTTGGCCATGGCCTGGAAGCCGATTTCAACCGCAAGAAAACTTCGGCATTTGCGGGATTGATTGGCAAGCGCGTAGCCAGTGAAGGTTGCACCGTCATCGACAACGGAACCATGCCGTGGCGTCGCGGTTCGCTCAATGTGGATGATGAAGGCGAACCCACGCAGGAAACCGTGCTGATCGAAAAAGGAATCCTGAAGGGCTACCTGAGCGACAAGCTTTCCGCCCGCCTGATGGGCATAGCCGATACCGGAAACGGTCGCCGCGAAAGCTACGAACACATCCCCATGCCGCGCATGACGAACACGTACATGCTCGCGGGACAGGACAATCCGGAAGACATTATCCGCTCGGTGAAGCGCGGCATTTACGCCGTAAACTTCGGCGGAGGCCAGGTTGATATCACCAATGGCAAGTTTGTCTTCGGAGCCTCGGAAGCCTACATGATTGAAAATGGCCAGATCACCGCGCCCATCAAAGGCGCAACCCTGATCGGCAACGGTCCGGACGTGCTCACGCGAGTCTCGATGGTTGGCAACGATTTGAAACTAGACGAAGGCGTCGGCACCTGCGGCAAAGATGGACAGGCCGTGCCGGTAGGCGTGGGCATTCCGACCATCAAGATCGATCGGCTGACTGTCGGTGGAACAGCGAAGAAAGATCCCGGCGGCTTCATGCAGTAGGATTCAACTCACCAGGGGAACACAGAGTCACAGAGAAATTTCTAGATTCAGCTTCTGACCTACCCTGTGTTCCCCCCGTGCCCTCTGTGTTAAAGAGTTTTCTTATGCCCCTAAGTCAACTAGAAACCGGAAACCAGAAAGTAGAAATCGACCTCCGCAACCTGGCCCAGGATATAGTCGGCCGCGCCATGAACGGAGGCGCCACGGCTGCGGAATGCGTGGTGCGTGAAGGCGACGAATTTTCCACGCTGGTCCGCCTCGGCCAGGTCGAAACGCTCAAAGAATCGGGATCGCGATCCATCGGCGTACGCGTCTTCAACGGCCAGCGAGCGGCCAGCACTTACTCCAGCGATTTCTCTCGCGCCAGCCTCGACCGCATGGTGAAGTCCGCGCTGGAGCTTTCGAAGATCACCTCGGAAGACCCTTTCGGCGGTATCCCCGAAGCGTCGCAACTCGGCTCGCTCACCGGCGATCTCGATCTCTATCACGAAGATGTTTACTCTCTGCCTGGACCCGACCGTATCGACTACGCGCGCCGCGCCGAAAAGGCTGCGCTCGACTTCGATCCTCGCATTAAGAATTCTGAAGGCGGATCGTTTGACGCTGCTACTGGGCACAAAGTTCTGGCGAACTCGCACGGATTCGTCGGTGAATACCGACGCTCCTATTGCTCCATGGCTGCCGTGCCCATCGCACAGACTGAAGACGGTGGTATGCAGCGCGATTACTGGTTCTCGGTGGCGCGCACGCTAAGTAAGCTGGAATCACCCGAACAGGTAGGGAGAGTCGCGGCTGAACGAACGCTGCGTCGTTTGGGCGCTCGCAAGGCAAAGACCGCGCACGTACCGATCATCTTCGATCCCATGGTGGCGACATCAATCCTGGAACATATTTTCGAAGGGATCAATGGCGATTCGGTTTATCGTGGCGCTTCGTTTCTCGCGGGCAAGCTGGGTCAGAAAGTCGCGGGCGAGAATGTCACCATCATCGACGATGGCACCATTCCCGGTGGCTTCGGCACCAGCCCATTCGATGGCGAAGGCGTGCCCACGCGGCGCACTATAGTCATTGAGAAGGGTGTGCTGAGTTCCTATCTCTTGAACACTTACACAGCGAAAAAGCTGGGATTGAAGACCACCGGCAATGCCTCGCGCGGACTGGCCGGTACGCCCGGTATCGGCCCCGGCAACTACTTCTTGCAGCCCGGCACGCGAACTCCGAAGGAATTGATTTCTGGCATCAAAGAGGGCCTTTATGTAACGGAATTTCTCGGCCATGGCGCGAACCTGGTGACTGGCGATTATTCCCGCGGCGCTTCGGGCTTGTGGATTTCCGGCGGGGAGTTTGCTTATCCCGTGGAAGAAATTACGGTAGCCGGAAACCTGAAGGAGATGTTCTTCAACATCTCAGAGATCGCGAGCGACCTCGAGTTCCGCGGCTCCGTAGCTTCGCCCACGTTACGCATTGACGGCCTCACTGTCGGCGGCGAATAATTCGGAGCTTTATAGTCAAAATATGAAATTCGCCAAGATCGTATTCTGGATCGCCGGCCTTTGGGGCGTGTTAGTCCTCACTCCGCTGTATTTCATGTTTAACCTGATCGGGCGCCAGGACCCTCCGCCCATTACCCATCCGGCGTTTTACTACGGGTTCATCAGCGTGGGATTAGCATTTCAGTTCGTCTTCTTCGTGCTTGCCACGGACCCAGTACGCTTTCGGCCGATGATGATTCCTTCAGTGATCGAGAAATTTGGCGGAGGTATTTCCTTCGTCGTGCTCTATGTGCAGCATCGACTGACGCCGGGAGATCTGTTTCTGGGCTGTGTCGATCTCTTGTTCGGCGTGCTATTTCTCGCAGCCTTCCTGCAGACCGCCAACTAGCGCCCAGAGTACAATCGAGTTGCATGGGCGGCCTGATCCAGCCAACTCCGACAACCGAAGAGCCCGATTCCAGCCGGCGGACGATTGCCATCGCCGTTGCCGTCGTTATCCTGATCGCCGTTGTTGGCGCGTTTCTTCTGCGAGGACAACCTAAAGGAGCATCGGGACCTCCGCCTTACGCTGCCAACCTGAAACTTTCAGACTTTAAAATGAGTGCGGCCGAGAATTTTGTCGGCGCCACTGTCAGCTATGTTGACGGAACCGTCACCAACACCGGCGATAAAACGGTCACGCACGTAATGGTCGACGTGAACTTCAAAGATGACATGGGGCAAACCGTACAGCGGGAAGAGATTCCGCTGCAGGTATTGAAGACGACCGGCCCGTATCCTGAAGCCGTGGATTTCCGAGTCTTTCCGCTTCCTCCCGGACAAAGCCAAACTTTTCGCCTGACGTTTGAAGCCATTTCGGCGCAGTGGAACCATCAGTATCCTGACATCCAGGTCACCGAGGTTGCGGTGAAATGAATAGGCGCGCTGCTTGGTTCCAATTCTCGATTTTCAATTGCCAACTTCCGATTGCCGATTTAAGAACTTTGTTAGCGATTTGAAGCGTCCGAAAAATCGGCACTCGGAAATCGGAAATCGACAATCAGTACAATAACTTCATGGCCGATGCAAAACAATTCCGCCTGACGGAGTCGGTAAAAGCCGCGGGTTGAGCCTCCAAACTGAGTCCGGCGGCGCTGGACACGGTGCTTGGGAAATTAGCCCGGCAACACGACCCCAATGTTCTGGTCGGCTTCGATCACGCCGACGACGCCGGAGTGTATCAAATCGCGCCCGATCAGGCGCTGGTGCAGACAGTCGATTTTTTCACTCCCATCGTCGACGATCCTTACGTCTTCGGGCAGATCGCCGCGACGAACGCTCTCAGTGACATTTACGCCATGGGCGGCCGTCCGCTTACTTCGCTGGCACTGGTATGTTTTCCCGACAAGGCGGACTTGGAAATTCTCGAGCGCATCCTCGCCGGCGGCCTATCAAAAATGATCGAGGCGGGATGTACTGTAATCGGTGGCCACAGCATCCGTGACGAAGAAACTAAAGTTTGGCTATTCGGTTACCGGACTCGTGCACCCGAAAAAAATTCTCGCCAATCGTGGGGCGCAGCCCGGCGACGCTCTGATCCTGACGAAAGCGCTGGGCACGGGAGTGATTTCCACTGCGATCAAAAAAGGTCTGGCCGATCAAGCCTGGATCGACGCCGCGGTTCGATCGATGACGACTCTGAACAAGCAAGCTGCGGACCTTATTAGCAATCGCGAATATCGCGTGCACGGCATGACCGATATTACGGGCTTCGGCCTGATTGGGCATGCGCGCGAAATGGCTCTTGCCAGTAATGTGGCCTTGCAATTCTTTTCGAAAGATATTCCAGCTCTGCCTGGCGCCCTGGATTGCATTCGCGCCGGTCATATTCCCGGGGGGCTCAAAAACAATCGCGACTTTGCCGAATGTATTGTCGGCTACGAATCTTCAATTGCCGACGATCTTAAGACTTTGCTCTTTGATCCTCAAACCGCTGGCGGCCTTCTCGTTTCCGTTCCCCAGGACGATTGCGAGGAACTGGTCGTCGAGATGCAATCGGCGGGCATTCCGGCGCGCTCTATCGGCAAGGTAACTGAATCCCAAAAGCCGCTCATTCGCATCTATTAGGTAGCCGCCTGTCATATCTGGAGGTTTTCGGAAAGGAAAATCATAATGCAATTTCGTGAACTAGGACGCAGCGGTCTCAAAGTATCCGCTCTCGGCTTGGGCTGCATGGGCATGTCGGAGTTTTACAGCGGACGCGACGATAACGAATCCATCGCCACCATTCACCGCGCTCTCGAACTAGGAATTACTTTTCTCGACACGGCCGATGTTTATGGCCCGTACAAAAATGAAGAACTGGTGGGGCGCGCAATCAAAGGCAAGCGCGACCAAATTGTATTGGCAACGAAATTCGGTATTGTGCGCGATCCGGCTAATCCGCAGAACCGAGGGGTCAACGGGAAAGCGGATTATGTTCGCCGATCGTGCGAAGCCAGCTTGAAACGACTGGGGGTCGAGACTATTGATCTCTACTATCAGCATCGCGTCGATCCCGCCACGCCCATCGAAGAAACGGTTGGAGCCATGGCGCAACTTGTGCAGGAAGGGAAGATTCGCCATATCGGACTGTCCGAAGCATCGCCTCAGACGCTGCGTCGGGCGGTGAAAGTCCATCGCATCACGGCGCTGCAGACCGAGTATTCGCTCTGGAGCCGCGAACCGGAAGAGGAAATCCTCGGAACTTGCCGCGAGTTAGGCGTTGGCTTCGTTGCTTACAGCCCGCTGGGGCGCGGCTTCCTCACCGGCCAGTTCACGCGCTTCGAAGATTTTCCTGAAGACGACTACCGCAGGTTTTCTCCGCGCTTTCAGGGAGAGAATTTTCAGAAGAATCTGGATCTGGTGCGCCGGGTCGAAGAGATTGCGCATGAGAAACACTGCACTCCCGCGCAACTGGCGCTGGCATGGGTGCTGGCTCAGGACAAAAACATTGTGCCCATCCCAGGCACAAAGCGGCGCAAGTATCTGGAGGAGAATATCGGAGCTCTTGATGTGAATCTGACCAAAGAAGACTTACAGCGCATCGAGGAAATCTTCCCCGCCGACGCAGCCTCTGGCTCTCGCTATCCGGAGCACATGATGAACCTGGTAAACCAATAACACATAGTCGAAGCAAATAATTTGGGCGGCCCACAGGCCGCCCAAGAAAAAAATACGAACTGGCAGGTTAAGCTAAGTTAAGCTCGCGCCGGACTTTCCCCGCCCTTGGCGATCCCGCGTCCCGGCTCCGGCTTCAAAACCTGCTGAACCCCGCCATCGTCGGGCTTTGAAGGCAGTTTCATCGGAGGCAGTTCCTTGCCCTCAACCAGGAGCATTACCTCGGAAGCATCCAAGACTTCGCGTTCGAGCAGCGCCATTGCAATCTTCTGCAGCGTATCGGGATTCCCTTGCAAGATGCCCTTTGCCGTTTCGTATCCGTAATTCACCAGTTTTCGGACTTCGCCATCGATCTTGATGGCGGTGTCTTCGCTATAGTCGCGGTGCTGGCTGATCTCGCGGCCCAGGAAAATCTGCTCTTCTTTCTTGCCGAAGGTCAGCGGTCCAAGATCGCTCATGCCCCACTCGCACACCATCTTGCGTGCCATTTCCGTGGCCCGCTCAATGTCGTTGCCAGCGCCCGTGCTCATCTGGTTGAGGAAGAGCTCCTCGGCCAAGCGCCCGCCCATCAGTATCGCCAAGTCAGTCTTTAAATACTCTCGCGTGTAGTTATGGCGGTCGTCGATGGGCAACTGCATGGTTACGCCCAACGCCATGCCGCGCGGGATGATCGTGACTTTGTGCACTGGATCGGAGCCGGGAAGCTTCGCCGCAACCAGCGCGTGCCCGGCTTCGTGGTAGGCCGTCACTTTCTTTTCCTCATCCGACAGGATCAGCGACTTGCGCTCCACACCCATCAGAACCTTATCTTTGGCGACTTCGAAATCGAACATCAGCACGGCCTTGCGATTTTGCCGGGCCGCAGCTAAAGCCGCTTCGTTGACCATGTTGGCCAAGTCGGCGCCGGAAAATCCCGGAGTACCGCGTGCCAAAACCTGGAGATCGACATCTTCCGCGAGAGGAATTTTACGGGTGTGCACGCGCAGAATTTCTTCGCGCCCGCGCACATCTGGACGGCTGACCACCACCCGCCGGTCAAATCGTCCGGGCCTCAAAAGCGCCGGATCGAGCACGTCAGGCCGATTCGTCGCTGCCATCAGGATGACGCCTTCGTTCGACTCGAACCCGTCCATCTCCACCAGCAACTGATTCAATGTCTGTTCGCGCTCGTCGTGGCCGCCGCCCAAGCCTGCACCACGGTGGCGTCCCACCGCATCAATTTCGTCGATGAAGATGATGCAGGGCGCATTCTTTTTGCCCTGCTCGAATAGATCGCGAACCCGGCTCGCGCCGACGCCTACGAACATCTCCACAAAGTCCGAGCCGGAGATAGAAAAGAAAGGAACGTTCGCTTCGCCGGCAACCGCTCGGGCCAAAAGGGTTTTGCCGGTACCCGGAGGGCCAACCAGCAATACGCCTTTAGGAATCCTGCCGCCAAGCTTTTGAAACTTTTGCGCCTCGCGCAGAAATTCGATAATCTCCCGCAACTCTTCCTTGGCTTCCTCTACCCCAGCCACATCTTTGAACGTGACCTTCTTCTGCTGCATGGAGAGCAGCCGGGCGCGGCTTTTTCCGAACGACAAAGCTTTGTTTCCGCCAGTCTGCATCTGGCGGATCATGAAAAACCACAAAGCGCCCAACAAGATCAGCGGAGCCCATGTTCCCAGCAATTGCAAAGGCCAGCTTCCGCTGTTCACATCCTTGATATTCACCGATACGCCCTTGTCGTTGAGCGTCTTGAACATATCGGGATAGTTGGCCGGCACTGTGGTGTGGAAGGCAGACCCATCGCGGGCCTTCCCGTGTACCTGCTGGCCGTCTATGGTGACTTCATGGACGTTGCCCTGGTTCACGTCGTTTAAGAATTGCGTGAAATTGACTTCTTTGTCTTTCTGCCCACCACGTCCCTGTTGAATAACCTCCCACAACAGTAAGGCGGACAAACCAATCACCAACCAGAAAGCTACGGTTTTGACTGTTGAATTCACCAAGACACTCCTAAAGAACCGGGACCCGAATAACTGCGCTAAGACCCGAGGCTCCTGCCACTAAATTAGATGCCGTTCGGACAATTTGGATAAGAAAAATCCCTAAGAACCTTTATTCTACCTTTTCTGTAAGAAAAAGGCGCGACAAGTTCGCCATGACTTAAGTCATCTGTGGTACCGGCGTCGCAGCGAGGTAGGGAATATTGCGGTTGGTTTGCTCCGCCGCGCCCAATCCGTAGCCGATGAGGAAGGCTTCATCCACCAGGAATCCGAAATAATCGGGCTGTAGCGCCACCCGACGGGCCGACTGGCGATCCAAAAGCGTTACTAGCTTTACGGAAGCAGCCCCGCGCGCGCGCAAGTCGTTCATTAAGAACTCACTGGTCACGCCCGAATGAACCAATCCCTCGACCAGTAACACATGCTGACCGCGAATATCCGGCTCGTGGCTGAAGAAAATCTCCACAATCTCTCCTGCCTGTTTTCCTGGCTGCTTACTGTATTTGGGCTTGATGAACTGGCAGACCACGGGAACGTCCAATGCTCGGACCAAATCGGCCATAAACATGAAGGCATTCTCCAGAACTGCCAAGGCTTGGATAGTCTGCCCCCGATAGTCGTCGGAGATGTGGCGACCCAGTTCCTTGACGCGTTTCTGAATCTGTTCAGACGCAATAACTTGGCGAAGTGGCTCCGCTCTCAGACCATCCATGAAGTGGCTTGCCTCCGGATCGTAAACTCCACCGTGCTCCCGGACCAGATTATCTTCATTATCATTTTCTCTCGGCCAGATTTCAGATTGTCCCCTCATCAACCGCCCACGGGATCTCTCGGATCAATGCGGCTTCTCGCCCGGCTGCCGCGCGCCACCTCGCAGGGGCCGGAAAGCCGCGCATCCACACGATCTCGCCCTCACTTACCGCGACTGGCCACAACCTGCGCTTTGGCTGAGTGACGTGTTGTTCCTGCAGCAACTCTTTCACCTTCTTCGGAGCCTTCGTGTGAGCTGGCCAGAAACGGTCGCCGGCGCGCCAGTTCCGCACCGTCAGCCGCTCCGCCAGTAAATCCGCGCGAAGAAGTTGCTCGGAATTATACTCCGGCAACCAATCGCCCGGAGCGAGGCGCAACGCTTCGATCACTCCCTGTACCTCGGGAACCACGACGCGTCCGGGCACTGGCAGCGGATATTCGTAATCGGCTACGCGCTGGTTCTGCCGCAGATCCGGAGTGACGAACACGATAGCCTCGGGTTCCCGAACGATCTTCCAGCCTAGCGGAAGCGACAATTCTTTCCCTGCTGGACCCTCCTCCTCTGCGAACCGAAGAATCTCCTCGATGTGCTTAAACTCCAGCGGAATCCGCGCCTGCTCCCCAATTGACTTCAGTACCCTCCTCTGTACAGCTTTCGGCTCCGTCAGCAGCCACGGCCGGCTTAGGGAAGCATTCATCACCGCCGATTTCGATTCCTCAATTCGTCTTAATAATTCGAGATCAGTGCTGGGTTGCGAACGGCTGATCTGAACGAGGGATTGTGTACCACCGAACCCCGGCAGCCCGCGCGTCCACTCCGGCTCCGACCACTGCACTACTGTCCCCAACCAGCCCGAGATTTCATTTTCCCAGTAGTCTTCCTCATCGCGGGCAATCTCCGCCAGTTCGGCAAAACTCTCGGCCACGGTGGGATTAAACTCCTGCTCCAGCAGCGGCAACACCAACTTGCGCACGCGGTTGCGAGTGAATTTGGAATCCGCATTGGTGGGGTCTTCACGCCAGGGCTGTTTCAGATCGGAAAGATATCGTTGTAGTTCGTGCCGGCGAATACCAAGCAATGGCCGAATAATTTCGCCATGCCCCTCACCATCTTCATGCTCGACCAGGATTCGTGGATAGATTCCGCCCAGGCCCCGCATCCCCGTGCCGCGAATCAACCGCATCAACACTGTCTCGGCCTGGTCATCGAGCGTGTGGCCAGTGGCGATCTTGGTTAGAGATCCTTGCTGGTTTTGTCTTTGAAAGGGCACGGCTTCGGCCGTTCCGTGAAAGTCCCTCGATGAGTTGGGACTCAGCCTCTGAGGGACGCCTTGCGGTGGCGCAGCGCTTTCGGCGCTGCGATCAGAAGGCTCTAGATTTTGGGCTTTAGCCCCTGAGGTGCTTGAATCCTCCGATTCATATTCTGATCCAAGCAGCTCCCCAAAGAATCCATACCGCAACTCCCGGGCAGCGGCTTCTAGGCCGGAATGCTCTTCAGCAGCCAGCTGTGCCGCATCGCCGCTTGCGGAATAAAACTCCAACCCATGCTCGCGAGCCAGTTCCGCTACGAACTGCTGATCCACATCCGACTCCAGGCCGCGTAATTGGTGATTGAAGTGAACCACAGAAACGACGATTCCGAGTTCGTTCCGCAACTCGAGAAGCAATCGAAGTAGTGCGACCGAATCGATGCCACCTGAGACCGCGACCCCAACACGGTCTCCGGGCCGCAACAGCTTATCTCGCCGGATATGGCCCAGGACACGTTCCGCCAGTTCATTCACGGAAACATGGTACACGCGTCGGCACGACCGACTGAAGAGGGCTGTCTGAACCGGGCCTCAACAGTCGTTGGGCACGGAATTGTCGGCACCACTCACGGTAGAGATATCTCCCGAAGCCGGCCAACGCAATCACAGCCCCGAATTCTTCTCCGCAATCAGCTTTCTGATCTTTTCCACGAAATCGCTCGCACCCATGTCCTCAGTCTTCTCTTTCCCTCGCGTCCGGACGTTCACCTTGCCGGCCTCTGCCTCTTTATCTCCGACCACCAGCAGGAATGGCACTTTCTGCATGGCGTGCTCGCGGATTTTGGCATTCATCTTCTCATTGCGCGCATCCACTTCCACGCGCACGCCGATGGCTTTCAGTTGATCCGCAACTTTGTTGGCATACTCCGCGTGCCGCTCGCTGATGGGAATCATCGCCACCTGCACCGGCGAGAGCCACACTGGGAACGCACCAGCGTAGTGCTCAATCAGCACGCCGAAGAATCGCTCGATCGATCCAAACAGCGCGCGATGCACCATCACCGGCTGTTTGCGTGAACCATCTTCGGCTACATACTCCAAACCAAAGCGCTGCGGCAGGTTGAAGTCGACCTGCACCGTCGAGAGCTGCCACAAGCGCCCAATCGCGTCTACCAGCTTGATGTCGATCTTCGGTCCGTAAAAGGCTGCCTCGCCGGGCATGGTCTTGTACTCAATGTTCCGGCCTTTCAAAACTTTTTCGAGCGATTCGGTTGCGTGAATCCATTGCTCTTCACTACCCACGAAATTCCTACGGTCGTTGGGATCCCACGTCGAAAGTTCAGTCTTAAAATTGTCGAAGCCAAAATCTTTCAGCACGTCCAGGGCAAAGTCGAGACAACCGGTAATCTCGGCTTCGACTTGCTCCGGCGTACAGAAGATGTGCGAATCATCCTGCGTGAAGCCGCGCACCCGCAACAGCCCATGCATCACTCCCGAGCGCTCGTAGCGATAAACCGTTCCCAATTCGCCCAGCCGCACCGGCAGGTCGCGATAGGACTTCAGCGAGTCCTTATAAATCAGAATATGCCCCGGACAGTTCATCGGCTTCAGCCGGTATTCGGCGTCGTCGAGTTCCATGGCATCGAACATGTTCTGCGCGTAATAGCCCTCGTGTCCCGAGGTAAAAAACAACTGCCGCCGCGCCACATGCGGCGTGTAAACCAGCGAGTAGCCGCGCTTCAGGTACTGCTCGCGCATCCAGTCTTCCATCTCTTTGCGGATAATTCCGCCCTTGGGATGCCAGAAAATTAGCCCCGGCCCCGCCAGTTCCTGGATGGAAAACAGATCGAGCTGCTTGCCCAGCACGCGATGGTCGCGTTTCTTCGCCTCTTCCAGTTGCTGCAGATGAGCATCGAGTTCTTTCTTCGAGAAAAACGAAGTCCCATAAATGCGCTGCAGTTGCTGATTCTTCTCGTCGCCCAGCCAATACGCTCCGGCAACGTTGAACAGCTTGAACGCCTTGATCTTCCCGGTCGATGGAATGTGCGGCCCGCGGCAGAAATCCGTAAACTTGCCAGTTCGATAAATCGAAATCTTTTCATCGGGCTTGGTGAATTGCTCGATGAAATGGCACTTCATGAAGTCGCCTTCTTTTTTGAACTCCGCCAGCCCCTGGTCGCGAGGCAGAAATTCGCGCGCGTAGGGAATATTCTGCTGCACCAACTCCTGCATTTTCTTCTCAATCTTTTCCAGATCTTCGGGGGTAAATGGAGTCGGCCGGTAGAAATCGTAGAAGAATCCGCTCTCGGTCGGCGGTCCGTGCCCGAGCTTGGTCTCTGGAAAAAGCTCCAGCACCGCGGCAGCCAGCAAATGCGCCGACGAATGCCGATAGACTTCGAGCGCCTCCGGATCCTTCTCGGTTAGTAGGCGGAGGGCGGTATCTTTTTCCAGCGGCTTGGTGAGATCGATCAGCGTGGGGCGGGCGCCCTCGCCCGCCTGATCGCCGTTGGAAGATATCTGGGCGACCAGCGCCGCATCCGCCAGCCGCGGGCTGATCGACTTTGCAATATCGAGCGCAGTCGTGCCCTTAGGAACATCCTTCACGCTTCCGTCCGGAAGCTTCACATGAATGCTGTCTGCCATAAGTGTTGGAACCTGCAGGTGTTTGAATCTTTAAGTTTATTGGAGGGATTCCGGAGGGTCAAACGACCATTGCGTCCGGCTCCAGTGAAGAACTATTCCTGCCGACATTTGGCCACGATGAGCGTGATGTCGTCATGCTGCTTGTGCGAGCTGAACTGCTGAACTTCATCCAAAATCGCGGCCAGCATTGCCTGTGCGGTCTGCTCGCGATGTTTTCGCAATAGTTCGGCCAAGCGCTCCTCTCCGAATTCCTCTTCGGCGCTATTGAAGGCTTCCGTGATTCCATCGGTGTAGAGTGCCAGGACATCTCCGTTGCGGAGGGTTGTTTCTTCGACCGAGCAACTCCACTCCGGAAACAATCCCAGCACCGTAGCCGTCGAATTGAGCAGATCCAGCGTGCCATCGCGGCGTAAAACAAAAGGTGAATAGTGGCCACAGTTGCAGTAGCGCAGGCGCCTCGCGCTATCGTCGTATTCTCCAAAGAAGAGTGTGGCGTAGGCGCTCTCAGTCGTGTTTTCGCAGAAAAGCTGATTAACAGACTGCAAAAACCGCTGCGGGTCCGCCAAAGCAATCGCACTCTGGCTGCGGAGGTTCGCCTGCAGATTCGCCATCAGAAGAGCCGCGCCGATCCCTTTGCCGGAAGTATCTCCGATCACAAATCCCATGCGCGACTGCCCCAGGTTCAGAAAATCGTAGTAGTCACCGCCAACCTCCCGTGCCTGAATGCAAACGCCAGCGTATTCAAGGGTCTTGAGTGGCGGCAGAGTTTGCGGAAAGAGCCGCGCCTGCACCCGCTTGGCAATATCCAGTTCTTGGGCTGCACGCCGTTCGGCTTCGAGTTTCTCTGCCGCGGCGCGCCGTTCCGCTTCTATTTCACGGACGAAATCGTCGCGGCCCACGAGCGTGAACGAGTTTCCGTCCAAATCGTCGAAGCGGGTGAAAATTCCTCCCCAGAGTGTGGTCTGCGGAGGATGGTGAAAGCGAACGCCGCGCCTGCTCCACTCGTCGAACTTGGCCACAACGTCTTCGGTTACGAGCACCGCATGTTTGGAGCGTCCGATTAGCTTGTAATCTTCTGACTTGCGCTTCGGAGTGATAAGCGCAAGAACCGTGTTGCCGTCAGGGGGCGCGACCGCCAGCCAGCGTCCGGCGGACTCATAGTTCTCGTCGATAACAAGACCGAATCCGAGCTGGTCAACGTAAAAACGCAGGCTCCGATCCTGATCGCGGACGAAGACGTTGATACAAAGCAGACGAAGGTAAGGACTCTGCCGGTCCTGGCGAATCGTTCCCGGAGGTGAGGGAGTGCTTTCCATCGCAGAGATTATAAGTCCTGCGCGGCCGCGCTCCCCTCACCTGCCAGTTATTGCGAGCTCAGTAATCGACATCTTTGAAATGCGTCGCTACATACCATGTGTTTCCGAACGAATCCGTCACGGCGGCGCTGCGATCACCGTAGGGCTGATCGGTAGGCTCGTGCAGCGATTTGGCTCCCGCAGCCAGCGCGCGACGGTAGAGTGCATCGCAATCCGGCACATAGAGGTAGAACATCGCCGGAATCGGCTCATACTTTCCGTGAGCCTCGCCCATCTCCACCACAGAATCGCCAATGCGAATCACCGCGTGGTGCACCACTCCGTCCGGCGAGGCATACTTCGCCACTTCCTGGGCTGCAAACGCGCGCTTCAGAAAGCCAATGAGTGGTTCGGCCCGCAGCGGATGCAGATACGGATTCACACTGTGCAGACCCTTAGGAACATAGCTCTCGCCCTTGTGCGTAGCGATATACCAGAGGTTGCCCGCCGCATCTTTCACCGTGGCTGAGCGCTCGCCGTATTCCTGATCGCGCGGTTCATCCACCAGGGTCGCGCCCGCCGCTACTGCATTTTTGCAAACTGCATCCGCATCTTGCACATAAACATGGAGCGCGTTGGGATGCAGCGTCGCCGGAAACTCCTTCTGCGCAACGCCACCGCCGATCATCATCATCGAATCGCCGATGCGGACCTCACCGTGCACGCCTGTCGGCGTCTTCACCCGCAGCAACTCCTCCGCGCCGAACGCTTGCTTGGCAAAATCGATCAGGGCATTCCCGTCCTCGGCAACCAGATATGGCGTCACCATTCGGAACCCGCGCGGAACCGGGCTTACGCCGGGCTGAACGTTCTGTTGCGGCAATCGTCCGCCCTCAGGTCCCGTGGTCAATCCCTTCATCCGCCGGTGCATCTCTTCGACCGGCATCTCCTCCGTCACCGTGGACACACTCCACGTATATCCAAAGGGATCCTGAAGCATTCCTTCCCGGCGTCCGTAAAATTGATCGGCGATGGGCCTCACGGTCTTGGCCCCGGCCTCAATCGCATGGGCAAAAAACTTGTCTACGTCAGGAACACTCAGCGACATGATGACGGGTGAATTTCCCAGCGTTTCCGCGCTGAATCTTCCGCCCTCCGGCCACTCCTCCGTCAACAGGATCGTCGACTCCCCGATCAGGACCTCGGCGTGCGGGATGCTCCCTCCGGTTTCGAATCGCATTGTTTCCTTCGCGCCAAAGGCCTGTTTGTAGAATTCAATTGCCTTCGCGGCATCTCTGAAAGTTAATCGTGGGGTTGCGCTTGCGGTTGCAACGGTATGAACGGCTGCCATGGGTTCAGCAACTGTAGCCATAGTCTTTTTCCCTTCCAGTTGTGATTTCAATCGTGCCTTAAAGCTCGCGCTCGGCAGATTGCGCAATTCTGCCGCGATGCGCACCAGTGGCTCGATTTCACGCTCAACTTTCGGGGCCCGTCCGTCCGTTCGAGCCAGCATGGCTTCGACGGCCTGATTCAGATGCTCGATTTTCTTAGCGTCGTTATTGCCTGGATTCAGAGAGCGCTTAGGCATCGGCACCCTCCATTCTCGCGCGGAGCGTCGTCAGCGCGCGAAACTGCAACTGCTTCACCGCGCCTTCCGTCTTGCAAATTTCCCGCGCCACTTCCTTGATGCTTTTCTGCTCCACAAATCGCAGCGCAACTACCCGCCGCTGCTCCGGAGGCAAAGTCTCAACCATGCGAAACAACATCGCCTTCCGTTCCACGTCTTCGAATTCCGCACCCTTCGCCTGTATCGATTCGATCTGCTCCGGCCCGTCGGCCACTTGCTCGCGGTTCGATCTTTGCCAGCGATCCGAAATCAAATTGGCGGCAATGCGAAACAACCAGGCCGCAAACGGAATCCCGCGCCACTCGAACTTCTGCAAGTTAGCCAGAGCATGATGAAAAACCTCGGAGGTCAAATCCTCGGTTTCCGCGCGATCTCCCACCCGCCGGACAACATACGCATATACCCGCTCGAAATGATTCTCGTAAAGCTCCGCAAAGCGCGCAGGGTCCTTCTGCGCCGCCTCCACCAGAAGCCGCTCGTCCGCTTCTTTCTTAAGAGCCTTCAACGATTTCTCCGCGCGGAGTAGTGTTACACAGGGATAACGGAAGCCCAGAGGAAAAAGTTACGGTGAATTTCGGGGAATGGGACATTGAACTCGGTCAAAACGTGTAACCGCCTGATTTCGACAGCTACTGCTCAAACAGCAGACTGGTAGCAATGTCCCAGCATGGCAATCAGGCTTCATTGGCATGCCGTCTCGCCTCTCATTGGCCGTGTGTGGGTCGATCTCCCTTCTGCTGAGCCGAATGTACGTCGCCCTTCGAGGTTTTGATCCGGCTTCCCGTCGCAGTTGTCGCTATTTTCCTTAGCGTTGATTGCGGTGGGAAGAATTGCACTCGTTCATCGCGCTACTACCCGTCTCCTGGGCTAGGAAGACATTCAAGATCGAACCTTACAAATCCACTTCCGTTCCCATTAAGATGCTCGAAGTCTTCGCGTTCGTTTCGTACCTCGTAATCGTCGGCCTGTTCTTCGCGCCGCACAGCTGTAATCCAAGGACCCAGTATGTGTTTCTCCGATGTCCGAAGCATGTGCTCTACCAATTACTGTTGAACCATCGCTAGGGACAGTCTTGTTGGGTCTCCCTCCTTTGAGCCCGGCTGTGTATGGTTCTCTCGATGCTGTGATGGGATACGCGTCAGTCATCCTCAGCAAGGGTCAGTATCGCAACGTCGCCATTTCACTCATTGGCAGGCAACCGACTCTTCGCGGTTTTGGAAGGGTGAAAAGCAAATGGCGCGAAAAAGCAAAGCTGTCTGGACTTCACTCTTGTCGAGCAAACGTCTCCCATAAATATGGTAATATGGGTCAGTGAAGACGACCCTCGAGATTCCGGATTTCCTCTTCCGCCGGGCGAAGTCGGTGGCTGCCGAGCGCGGCATTCCTCTGCGCCAGTTCGTGACCGAGGCTGTCCAGGAGAAGCTGAGAATCACACCTCAGGAAAAACCCTGGACGAAACATCTGGGCAAGCTCAAACACCTCCGCAAAGAGCGTAAGCAGATCGAGGAGCGGGTGGCAGAGGCCTTCGAGCGGGTCGATGGCGAACTCTGGCGTTGATCCAAGTCTGACAAACTAATGATCGTCGATACCAACGCCTTGTCCGCCGCAGCCGATGACGACCCGGCCGTCATCGCCATCCTCACCCGCGCCCGCCAGATGGCGATTCCCGTAATCGTCGTCGGCGAGTATCGCTACGGAATCGCCCAATCGCGCCACTCGGCCGCCTACGAAAACTGGCTCGCCGGACTTCTTCGCGATTGCGCCGTGCTCGACATTAACGAGCCAACCACCCAGCATTACGCCCAGATCACTCTCGATCTAAGGCACAAAGGCAAGCCAATTCCCACCAACGACCTCTGGATCGCAGCCCTCTGCCGCCAGCACTCGCTCCCGCTGTTGAGCCGCGATCGCCACTTCGATCAGGTGACGGGATTGAAACGGATTGGCTGGTGAATTCGTAGACCCGGCCGGGTGCCCGATCTTCCGACTTTGTGATAAGTAAATTTTTAATCTGGATTTCGGCACGAACTAACGAAGAACTTAAGCGCAAATTTACACTGGCTGCGAAGCTGGCCCGTAGTACAACTCCTCGATCGCCCTCTTCACCTTGTCGGAAACGGCCCCCAAGTCGCGCATCGTGAGCCCCGCAGTCGGAATCGGCTCGCCCACGCGCATCTCCAGCGGTCGGCACTTGATATGGTAAGTATCCATCGGCAGCAGTTCGTAGGTGCCGACCAGAGCCACGGGGACGATATCCACCTGCGCCTTGATCGCAAGAAAAAAAGCTCCCGGCAGAAATGGCTTGATCTCGCCATCGGGAGTGCGCCCGCCCTCGGGATAAATCACCAGCGGCATCCCGGCCTTCAAACTTTTCACCGCGGAGCGGATTGCCGCAATCGAATTAGTCGGTTTCTGCTGATCGATGCAAACCTGTCCCGACCGCTTCAGTTGCCAACCCACCACCGGATACACCAGCAATTCTTTCTTGAAAACGATGCGGAACTGAAACGGCAGGTAAACGTAGAGAACCGGAATGTCCATGGCCGAAGCATGATTCACCGCGTAAACATGAGGCTTCGACGTATCGATCTTATCCAGGCCGGTGACCTTCACCGGCGACAAGATCGTTTTCATGATCAGCCACGACCAGGTTCGCGAAAACCAGTGCAGGCGTCGTCCACTGCGGTCGAACAGTCCTCCGGGCAGAGCAAGCAATCCCAGAATCAAACGTGTAAAACCAGATCAGCGGATCAAGAATGAAATAGGAACGCAGCCGGCTCAACCATCCGTAGGTCTTCCCTGGAATAGCGTGCTGACTTCCGCGCGGCGCAATCGCCGATGCGGCCTCCGAGTCTTGCTGCACGTCCACTGATGAATTTACTTCCTGCACATTTCTATTTTAGGGGAAACTGCCGGTCCGCGCTGTATCAGGCCTGCGCTCCAATCTCGCTCATCACTTCGCCGACCAGATAAATTGATCCGGTAATCACTACAACGGTTCTCGCGTCACTGATTTCTCGGGCTCGCTCCACGGCTCTCTGCACATCTTCCACCTTCTCGATCTCTGCCCCGGTGCGGGCCGCTGCCTCCTGGATTTCCTCGGGCGACGCCGCACGCGGATTTTCCGGTCTGGTCGCAATCACTCGATCAGCCAACGGGAACAGAATCTCCGCCATTTCTGAGATTGCCTTATCGCGCATCGCTCCAAAAACAAAAATCAGCCGACGGTCTTCGTAGCGCTCCGAAAGGGCTGAGCGCAGCGCCCACGCTCCCGCGGGATTGTGCGCGACGTCGATGACAATTTCGGGCCAGCCCGGCCGCGCAGCGATTACCTGAAACCGGCCTGGCCAACGTGTCCCGCGGATGCCGCGCTCGATGCTCTTTGCGGTGATTCCGTTGAAGCCCTGCTGATTCAGCTCAACCGCCGCCGCAATCGCCAGCGCAACGTTGCGCAGCTGATGCCGCCCCACCAGGGGAGTCTCCACCAAAATCTGTTCTCCCATAACCTGAAGCGGGTAGCGATAAACGGGTCCACCTTGCTCGGCACCCGGCACCAGATACTGACTACTGTTAGGAGACACCGGCGGCACGTACGGAACGGCATTCACTGCTCGCGCCCCGACCGCCATGATTGTGTTCCCGATCACGTCGTTTGCTTCCGGTTGCTGTGGCAGAGTCACGACCACGCCATCTGGGCGAATGATCCCGACTTTCTCGCGCGCAATCTCGCCCACTGTCTCCCCGAGAAACTTCTGATGATCCAGCGAAATGTCAGTGATTACGCTAACCCGCGGCTCAACCACATTCGTGGCATCGAGCCTTCCACCCATGCCGACTTCCAGCACCGCGAGATCCACTCGCTCGCGCGCAAAATATTCAAAAGCAATTGCCGTCATCATTTCGAAAAAACTCGGATGCCACGGCAACTCCGCTTTTTCGACCAGCTCTTCAGCTGCCCTGTCAATGTTGCCGTGTAGCTCGGCAAAGTCGTCGTCGCTGATCTCTTCTCCGTTCACCCGGATGCGCTCGTTGATTCGCACCAGATGCGGCGATGTATACAAACCGGTTTTCAATCCCGACGCGTGCAAAATGGAAGCAAGCGTCGCGGCCGTCGAGCCTTTTCCGTTGGTGCCCGCTATCAACACACTCGGGAAATGGCGCTCCGGATGATTCAGTGCTTCCAACAAGATTCGCATGTGCGCGAGGTCGAATTTGTTGGAAGGCGTGTGCACCAGCTCATGCCCCAGCGCAAACATGCGGGACACCGCGGTTTGGTAGGAAGTACTCAAGGTTTTGGTTTCTAGCCGTTGTCGCTTAGCTTTGGGCTTTTTCTTATGAGTCAGAATATCAAACGGATTTGAAGATTCAGGATGATCTTTCCGGTTGGTCATTCGGCCGGAGGCAATTATGCGGAATTCTGCCGAAGCTAGGAGTTAACTGCTTCCAACCATAAAATCCAGAGCCCG
Source organism: uncultured Acidobacteriaceae bacterium (assembly GCA_963726155.1). Lineage (GTDB taxonomy): Bacteria > Acidobacteriota > Terriglobia > Terriglobales > Acidobacteriaceae > Sulfotelmatobacter. The sequence goes on along the minus strand of CAVSBF010000004.1, from coordinate 654,274 downwards.
CGCAATGTAAGGTTTAAGCTCCTTGCGAGCCACCACCGCGTCCAGCATGCCGTGCTCCAGAAGAAACTCGCTGCGCTGGAATCCGGCGGGAAGTTTCTGCCGGATCGTTTGCTCAATCACCCGCGGCCCGGCAAATCCGATCAGCGCTCCGGGTTCAGCAATATTCAGATCTCCCAGCATGGCAAACGATGCCGTTACTCCACCTGTAGTCGGATCGGTGAGAAGCGAAATATAAGGAACCTTCGCTTTATCCAGCCGAGCCAGCGCGGCCGAAATTTTAGCCAGTTGCATCAGGCTGACCACACCTTCCATCATTCTTGCCCCGCCTGAAGCGGAAACGATAATCAGGGGCGTTTTCGAACTCAACGCGCGTTCGACGGCCCGAGTAATCATCTCGCCGACCACCGCGCCCATGCTGCCGCCGATGAATGCGTACTCCATCACGCTGGCCACTACCGGTCGTCCCAGCAATTTCCCCTGGGCATTGATCACCGCGTCTTTTAATCCAGTATCGTGCTGCGCCTGCCGAAGCCTGGACGAGTAGGGTTTCAAATCTACAAACTTCAGCGGATCGGTCGAGGAAAGGTTTCCGTCCAACGTCTCATACTGATTGCCATCCAGCAATAATGCCAGCCTCGTCCGGGCATCGATGCGAAAATGCTTTTCGCACTTCGGACAAACATTCAGATTCTCTTCCAGATCCTTCTTCCAGATGATCTGCCGGCAACCCTCACACTTCACCCACAGGCCTTCGGTGCGGACGGTCTTTTTGCCTGAAGTGTCGAGCTCCCCGGATTCTCGTTTGAACCAAGCCATAGGAAATTGCTGATTTCGTGATTGTTGATTGCTGATTGAAACCATGGGCTATTCGTTCTCAATCAACAATCAATAATCAGCAATCTTCAGTATTCAATTCCTCTCTGTGCCATTACGCCCTTCTCGTAAGCGTGCTTTACCTGGCGCATCTCCGTTACAGTGTCGGCGGCCTCGACAATTGTGGGGTGTGCGTTCCTTCCCGTCAAGATGACATGCACCATTTCCGGCTTCGACTTCAACGCCTCTACTACCTTCGCTGCGTCCAGCATGCCATAACTGATCGCGTAGTTGATCTCGTCCAGTATTACCAGATCCCACAGACCGGATTGGATGGCCTTCTCCCCCTCGCTCCAGGCATCCTCGACCATCTTCACATCTTCCGGATCCGGCTTTTCGGCGCCTACCTTCACGAAGCCGCGCCCCATCTGCTTCATCACGAACTTATCCCCAAAAACCTGCACGGCGTCCAATTCTCCGTAGTGCCAGGAACCCTTCAAGAATTGCAGCATCAGCACACGCATGCCCTGGCCCACCGCGCGCAAGGCTGTTCCCATGGCTGCTGTCGTCTTACCCTTGCCCGGACCCGTATTTACGATAATAAGACCTCGGCGTACGTCCGTCATGGCTGGAGGTTTGATTCTACTAGAACCACTGACTGGCTGCGGGGAGCTACAGTGTACTCAATCGGAAGCGACATTTTTCAGGACGCGATTGATTTCCACAGAACTCTCGCATCCAATGGCGCGTATCCCGATGTAAGTCGATCTCTGTCCCTTAGCAGACTGCGGAGGTCTTTGTCGTGATCAACACTTATGCAGTGTTATTGTTTTGCCTGATTACGGTACCTGCATTTTCCGCTCAGCACGTAGCCGTTCATCCCCGACCTGGCTTCGATTCGCCCGACCAGGAAATCATTCGCCAGATCGTCGATATGGAGCGGCAGTCCAAAGAAGCTAGCCTGCGCCGCGACTCCGAATTTTCCCTGCGAACCCTCGCCGACGATTACGTTGCCATTACGCCACTCGGCCAGGTTACAACCAAACAGGAGACTATTTCCGCCCGCCGCAGCGGCCAGCTCCGCTATGAGGCCATGAATATTACCGACATGGTGGTGCGGGTGTATGGGGACACTGCCGTGGTCACCGCGCGCGCCGACGTGAAGGGCCACCAGCTCGGCGAGGATTTCAGCGGCCCCTATCGTTACACTCGCGTGTGGGTTCGCCGTAGCGGTCAGTGGCAGATAGTAAGTTATCAGGCTACGGTCACGCAGTAAGCGCTCCGTATATTTTGCTGCGACTTCCGCCGAGCATAGGAGCATGTCGCCATCGGCTTGGCGCAGCCGCAGGTCAGCTCAGATCTCGTGTCGCTTGATTTGCCGTCCCTATCCCCTTAGGCAGCGGAGCGTCATCTTCTCCGCTTAACAATGGCAATGCAATCCGCAGAGCGTCCACTTGTCGTCTCACCTTGGATAATTCCTGTTCTTTCGCTCTTAACAGCTCCATGACATCTTTCATTCATCTGCTCCCAGACTTACTCTCGCATTGACTTACTGTCGGATTGATCGTACCGGCGTTTCTCAAACTGTAGGATTCCCTACGCCAGGGGGCAAATCACGAAGGTGCACGCCGCGCTGCTTTAATGGCCGGAATGATAAGGATGTCCCTTCAAAATCGTGAAAGCCCGGTAGATCTGCTCCAACAAAACTACGCGAGCCAGTTCGTGTGGCAGGGTTATCTTTCCCAGTGAAATCGTATGCTGCGCCATGGAGCGCGCTGCCTCGCTGAATCCATCGGCCGGACCCACCGCAAACACCAGGGGCAGCGGATTACGATCCTGATAGTCGCCGAGAAAACCTGCGAACTCCTCAGACGAAAATTGCTTCCCGCGCGATTCCATCAGCACCAGAGTTGACTTAGTATTGTTTCGCTTGCCGGCTTTGGCCGGCAATCCGCCGCACAATGCTATCAGCGCTTGCTCATCGCGTAACGGTACGGCCTCCACGGGAACATAACGCGAAATCCGTTTCAGATATTCATCTGTCAACGTTTGGATCGCCGCTTCTTTTGTCTTGCCCACCCACGCAATCTTGATCTTCACGGCAGCTCAATGGATTTCACTTGCTTCCGGATGCCAACACCACCGACACACCAAAGTTGATATTCTCTCCGTGGACGTAGCGTCCGATCTCCCGCAGAACCTCCTCATCGATCTGTTTCCGCATACTCTCGGGGACTCGATCCAGCATGGGGCGGAACGGGACAGCCACCGCCTGCGCCTGCTCCCATACCTCTTCCGGCGTCCCCGGCCAGGTCCAGGGCAGAGTTTTCGTTTCTTCTTCCACCTCCCGAAAACCGGCGCTGCGCATAATAGCCGAAAGACTTCCCGGCGGGGAAAAGCGAAATGGATCAGGGCCGCCCGGCGGTAACAGCGAACCACCCACATGACGATGTACCACACCCATCGTGCTCCGCCAGTAAGGTTGGTCGAATTGTCCCCAGGCGAGAAAGCATGCGCGGGCTTTGGAAATCAAAACTCGATGCAATTCGCGCAAAGCCCGAACCGCATCGGCAAAAAACATAATTCCGAAGCGGCAGGTGGCAAGATCAAAAGTGTTGTCCGCAAAAGGCAGAATCTGGGCATCACCCTGCTGGGTGGAGAAATTTTCGAGGCCGCGCTCTTGCGCCCGCCCCTTCGCAATATCGAGCAGATCAGCACTCAAATCCAGAGCCGTGACTAGCCCTTGCGGCCCAACGCGCATCGCAATGCTGATGGCGGGCTCACCCGTGCCGCTGGCCAGGTCCAGAACTCGCATGCCCGGCTTCGGTTGGGCATATTCCACCAGCGCTTCGGTTACCGCTTTGCCCATTACAGCCGACTTCGCTTTCCATTTGTCGGAGGCGATGAGCCGGTATTGACTTCCCCACCCTGATTCAACTTTGGAGGGCTCCGGATTGGAAAAAGAGTTCATAGCTCGCGGAACAACGATGAAAGCGAATTTATTCAAGAACGCTGACTTATGCCTTTTTTCGTCGCCGAGCGGCTGAGGCTGTACGATGCGGCGTGCTCTTGACCTTCGAAACCGTCTTCGACCGAGGCTTAGCCTTTAATTCCGACGGCTCCAGCCGCTTCGCCGTTTTCCACAGCCGCTCGAGATCGTAGAACTTGCGAGCCTTCTCGGAAAAAATGTGGACGATGAAGTCCACGTAGTCGACAAGTATCCACTCCGCCTGTTTGTATCCTTCGACGTGAGCTGGCTGGAGCCCTGCCGCTTTCAAACGCAACTCCACTTCATCCGCGATCGCCTGCACCTGCCGCGGATTGGTTCCGCTGCACAGGACGAAGTAGTCGGTAAAGGCCGACCCTTTTTCCATTTCCAATATGGAAAGTTCTTCCGCTTTCTTGTCTAGGCAGGCCTGGATAGCCGCCGCTACCTGGTTCTTCAACTCATTTTTTTTCATGCAGAGTAGTTCGTGGTCTTGATCATTGTAAACGGGAAGCGGATAGAACGCAGAGTCATGGCTGTGGAAAGTGCGCTTTGTACAGTCCTATTTTCTTGATGTAGTCCGCAACTGCCGGCTCGACGAAGCGTCCGAGCGGCTTTCCCGTGGCCGCAGACTGACGGATAGCAGTCGAGGAAAGAGGCTGGTAGACCTGATCAAGAAGATGGACGGCCACACCGTTCAGCATCAAGTCGCCATGGGCGGCTTGTTTTTGAAACGGCCGAGTCGCCTCTGCGCGCGGACGAAGGCTGCTGGGCAGGGCGTTGGCCACATCCGCTAATGAATATCCCGGCCGGCTGGCGACCACGAACTCACATTCATGGAACAGAGCCTCGGATTCGTGCCACTTGGCGATATCCAAAAAAGCATCGATGCCGATCAACAGGAACAGCCGATCCACTTTCTTGAATTCTTTTTTTACTCGCTTAACGGTATCGATGGTGTAGTTCGGCGTTGCCGCACGATCGTTATCCTTCTTATTGCGCTTTTCCTTATCCCGCTTTTCGCCGGAATCAACCTCGGCTGGCGCTTCGAGCAGCGAGGGGAGGAAGTCTTTCTCTTGCGCGGTCGCGAGTACAGTCATGGCGTAGCGGTGCGCGAAAGCAGATAATGGCTGGCTCTGCTTGTGTGGTGGAATACCGGCAGGTACGAACAGGACGCGCCCGAGTTTGTAACGCTCACTCGCCGCTCGCGCCAGTGCCAGGTGCCCACGGTGGATGGGATCGAAAGTGCCGCCAAACAGTCCAATGTTCATGCGCGGCTAGTGTCATCGTTTCCAGGCTCGCTTGGCAAGCGCAACTTTCTGCTCACTCGGGTTGGCCGTAAGTCCAAACTTCCAATGGCCGATCGTCCACGTGCTGGAATGGCCAGATACCTATTTAGGAAACAGGTTCGCGAAAATTTAGGATGAACTCCTGTAATCTCGCGCATCTAAAAATCCAACACTAGCATTGCGACACTATGCGGGTATCCCTCCCCCTACTCAGCATTCAACCTGCCCGTGCGCCAATTTTGCGCTACGGCGTCGCCGTTCTTAGCACCACCCTGGCGCTGATTCCAGCATTGCTTCTCCCCAATATCACGGAAAGCCGTCTGGCCGTGTTCGCCGTAGCCGTGATGGTAAGTGCGTGGTATGGCGGTTGGAAGCCCGGCTTGGTTGCTACCTCGTTTGCGCTAACCGTGAGCGCTTACTTCTCCTTTTCTTCCGAACAAACACCGGCCCAGTTTCGTTCGACCATGATTCGGTTATCGCTATTCGTTGTGCTGGCGGCCCTTATCTGCTGGCTGAATGCGGCGCTGCGAGCGGCACAGGAAAGCTTACGACGGTCCGAGATGAATTTCCGTTCACTCGTCACCAACGCGCCCTATGGCATCTGCCGTTGCGATTCGGCAGGCCAACTCCTCGATGCGAACCCTGCCCTACTCACCATGTTGGGATATTCCTCAACTTCGGAACTCGTCGGCAAACATCTGGGCGCACTTTACTCCGATACGCATCGCTGGTTCGAGTTGGCGGACTATCTGCGTTCAGCAGCGCCGTTCAATGGTTTGATCGCCGAATGGAAGCGAAAGGACGGCATCACGATCCTGGTTCGGGTCTCGGGACGCGCCGTTTGCAATGACGAAAGGAAAACTGCGTTCGAGTTATTCGCCGAAGATGTCACCGAACGGCGCGCTCTTGAGCAGCAACTCCAGCAGTCGCAGAAAATGGAAGCTATCGGCCGACTTGCCGGCGGCATCGCCCACGACTTCAACAACCTGTTGATGGTGATTTCTGGCTACTCGGAATTTTTGCTCGATCGTCTGGGTCCGGACCCGGCGCTGCGCGGTCCCGCGCAGGAGATTGCGGGAGCCTCCCAGCGCGCTTCTTCTCTCACGCGTCAGTTGCTCGCCTTCAGCCGCAAGCAGATGCTGGCGCCGAAGATTCTTGATCTGAACGGCGTCGTCACCGAAAACCTTAAGATGCTCACGCGTGTTATTGGCGAGGACATCGACCTCGTAATGGTGCCGGCTCCCTCCCTCGGCGCCGTGCGCGCGGACGCCGGCCAGATCGACCAGGTCATCATGAATCTTGCCGTGAACGCGCGCGATGCCATGCCCTCCGGCGGCAAGCTGACCATCGAAACCTCAAACGTATCCCTCGACGAAGAGTACGCCCGCTTCCATGCTCCGCTACGCCCGGGAGATTACGTGATGCTTGCCATCAGTGACACGGGCCTTGGAATGGATTCGGAAACTCAATCCCACATCTTCGAACCTTTTTTCACCACCAAAGGCCCAAAGGGAACAGGGTTGGGGCTCTCCACGGTTTACGGGATCGTGAAACAGAGCGGCGGCTATATCTGGGTGAACAGCGAACCCGGCAAAGGAACCAGCTTCAAGATTTATTTGCCGCGCATCGCGGAAAGAGCAGAGCCCGCCCAAGTCGTTGCTTCGAACGAGTCAGCTTTCACCGAACCTGGAACCGAAACCATCCTTCTGGCCGAGGACGAAGCCAACCTGCGCTACCTTGCTCGCCAATTTCTGGAAAAGCAAGGCTACAAAGTGATTGAAGCGGCGGATGGAGCAGTCGCGATGCAGATTGCCGTCGCGCACGAGGGCGTGATTCATTTGCTTTTAACCGACGTTATCATGCCCGGCATGAACGGTCGCGAACTGGCGCAGCGGATTTCGGAAATTCGTCCCCAGACGAAAGTGCTTTACATGTCTGGCTACACGGAAAATGTGATCGGCCACAATGGCACGCTGGACGCGGGTGTGCGCCTGCTGCAAAAACCTTTCACCCTCCGCGATCTGAAAAGCAAAGTCCGCGAAGTGCTGGATTCCACTCCATTCCCGCAAGCTGCAGAACAACCGGTTCGAAGCGCCTATGCTGCTGCGGCTCGAGGACCGGAACTGCCACTTTCGCGCGCGCCCCGCTTCCAACTGCACTTGCCGCTGAAATATCGCCGCCTGGATGAAGATAAATGGCACGACGGCGAAACTAGAGATATCAGCCGCTCTGGCCTTCTCTTTCGAGCGGAAGATGCGTTGCAACCTAATATTCAACTTGAAATCAATCTGGTATTGCCCTCCGAAATTGCGGGGCTTTCGCCTACGGAAGTGATCTGTCGTGGAGAAATCGTGCGCACCATCGAACCCCTGGGAGAAGAGATGTCGCCAGCGTTGGCGGCTAAGATTCTTCAATACCACTTCCAGCACGGATCGCAGCTGCCGCGGGCGTAAAGGTCGTCACGCGCTGCGGCTGTCGCTGGCATCAGCTTCGGCCGGTTGCGACGTCTGCTGGCGCAGTACATCGACTTCTTTGGCAATGGCGAACTTGAGTTCCTCGATCCCCTTGCCGGTCACCGCTGAAATCTCATAAAGCTTCAACTTGTGTTTCTTGCAATAACGCTTCAACGCTGCAAGTTTTTCTTTATTCACAACATCGATCTTGGATGCAACCATGATCATCGGCTTGTCTTCCAGATGCGCGCCAAAGCTGGCCAGTTCTCCGAGGATCACTTCCACATCTTTAACCACATCCGGACGCCCACTCGCATCCGACACATCCACCAGATGAACCAGCAATCGCGTGCGTTCGATGTGGCGCAGAAACTGTATACCCAGCCCTGAGCCCTCGTGCGCGCCTTCGATCAAGCCCGGAATGTCGGCGACCACAAAACTGATTTCGTTATTCAAATCGCCTACCGCGACTACGCCGAGTTGAGGCTCCAGGGTAGTAAAAGGGTAATCCGCAATTTTGGGCCGGGCGGCTGAGATGCGAGAGATCAGCGTCGATTTGCCGACGTTCGGATAGCCAACCAGCCCAACATCGGCGAGCAGCTTCAGTTCCAGCCGGTAATTGTGTTCTTCTCCAGGCCGTCCCGGCTCGTGTTCTCGCGGCGCCTGATGCACCGAAGTTGCGAAACGCGCGTTGCCGCGCCCACCGCGACCGCCACGGGCAATCACCATACGCTGATCGGGACCGGAAAAATCGAATACTTTCTCTCCGGTTTCTTCGTCGTACACAATGGTTCCGACCGGAACCTTGAGAAGAATGTCTTCGCCTTCGCGGCCGCTCTTGTTCGAACCTTCGCCGTGGCGTCCGCGCTCGGCTTTATATTCGGGATTGAAGCGAAAGTGGACCAGCGTGTTATGGCGCTCGCTGGATTCCATGATCACATCTCCGCCCTTGCCGCCATCGCCGCCGGAAGGTCCGCCGCGCGGAACATATTTTTCGCGGCGAAAGGCCATGCAGCCATTGCCACCATCTCCCGCCTTCACTCGAATTTTGGCTTCATCAATAAACACGGCTAGTCGCCATTTACCAAGGAGCTGACAAAACAAAAAGCCCCGTCCCGAAGGCGAGGCTCAAACCGCGTCGCACGGCCGCTAAAGCACAATGCCGATTCAGCAGATGGACGCCGAACTACTCCAGTATTTCCATCGGCTCAACCATCACGAACTTTCCCATCGAACCCTTGTTCAGGAACTTGATGCGGCCGGTAATCTTGGCGAAGAGCGTATCGTCTTTGCCGCGGCCCACGTTGAGCCCTGGTTTCACGCGGGTGCCGCGCTGCCGCACAATGATGGTCCCGCCGGGCACAATCTGCCCGCCGAATGCTTTAAATCCAAGCCGCTGCGCATTGGAGTCGCGACCGTTTCGTGATGTTCCCTGTCCTTTTTTATGTGCCATGAATCAACTCTCAGTCCTTTTGAAGTAGCGCCCGTTAAAAGTAGCGCCGGCGTCCCGCCGGCTTTCGCGCGAGCATCTTAAGCCTCGCCAACTATTTCTTCTTTTTTGCTGCAGTTTTCTTGCCCGCCGCTTTCTTAGGCACCGACTTTTTCTTTGCGTGTCCCTTGGCAGTATGCCCCTTAATGCTCTTCACTTCTGCACCAGACTCGTGCTCATCCACTGCGGCGGCTTTCTTTACTTTCGGCTGCTTCTTCGCGATTTCCGGAGCCTTAAAGCTTTGCCCGTCAAATGCGATCTCAGTGATGCGCACCGCAGTATAAGACTGACGATGCCCGCGCAGCTTTTTATACTGTTTCTTGCGTTTGTAATGAAAGACGAGAATCTTGGCGCCCCGGCCTTCTTCTACCACTTCGCCGACAACCCGTGCTTCCGATTCAGGCTTGCCGATCTGTCCGTCGCCGGCCGATACTGCCAAAACGTCAGGAAAATTCACCTGGCCATCGGTTCCCGTAGCCAGCTTTTCCACTCGAATCACATCCCCGGGCGCCACCCGGTACTGCTTTCCACCGGCGCGGATGACCGCGTACATACGTCTGCCTCCATCAAGATGTCGTGAAAGTCCGTTCCTCAGGCGCGACTCACGCGCACACGCGTGCAACCTTGGCGCCCACTGAACTTTCTATGCTTGCTGTGTTTCCGCCCCGGCGCTTCAGCAGCCAAGGCAGGCGTCCCCAGAACGGGTCGGCAGGTACAGGCAAACTCAGCTATTTTAGCGTGCGCTGTGGAAATCGGTCAATGCAAGCTTTGCAGATTGCCGACCTTGTGCGAGAATTCCGCGACCTTCGAATCAAGACGCATAGAAAATCCACGAGGAACACAACCATGAAGCGCGCCTACACCGTGATACTTTCCCTGTTTGTCATTACGCTATCCAGCATCGCGTCGTCTCCAAAGTCGTCCGCAAAAAAAACTCCAGTCGGCTCAACTCCCGATAAGGTCTACATGCAGAAAATCTGGGACGGCTGGTCGACACTCAATCCTGACAATGTTTCGAAGTTCTACGCCAGCGGCCCGCACACCTTCTTCGATATTGCTCCATTGAAATACGACAGCTGGGACGAATACGAGAAAGGCGTGAAAGGCGTACTGACCGGCTATAAAAGTGCGAAGTTCACGGTGAACGATGATGCCGCCATTCATCCTCACGGCGACCTAGTGTGGGGTACCGCGACAATAAAAGAAGAAATGACCACAAATGCCAGCAAGGTCGAGATGGGCAATTTCCGCTGGACCGCAGTCTGGGAGAATCAAGACGGCAAGTGGCTGATTGTCCACGAACACGTATCTGCGCCATTGCAGTAGCTTGCGCACCGTTCCTCAGCGGAGCGTAACATTTGGAATGCGCAAAGCACAACCAAACTCGGACCGGCATTGTTTCTCGACAGAGGCCAACATCGTTCTTCGAGATGAGCCAGACGAAGATGAAAACGACGAAGACGACGAAGACGAAGACAACGGCGCTGACGAAGAGGACGATGGCGAAAGCAACGACGACGGCTACTCCGAATGACTTAGCCCGACAGTGGGGCCATGTGGCACGCATGAGCCATTCACAATCCCCGGGGCGGAGTCTAAGTTCGAGTTGAGCAGCACTCGGGGGAGGGCTGTTCAACGAAAGCGTCCTATGACTTGAAAAAGTCTGGGGCGCTTTCGTTCGTTGGCCTTCTCTCCAAAACGCATCCGCGCCTTTGGGTTTAAAATAAGAACGTCGAAGGAAATGCCTTGGCTGTGATTCAAGACACCATTACCGTTTCGCCCGGTTCCCGCTTTAAGGCCGCCATGATGCTGGCGGTGGTCGCGGATGCGTTACAAATCATCATTTTTCCATTCTTCGTCGAGGGCGCGGCCTCACCCGCCGATGACATCATCGACTTCGGCGTAGGAGCCTTGATGGTGCATCTTCTCGGCTGGCATTGGGAATTTCTGCCGTCGTTTTTTGGCAAGCTAGTGCCGGGGGTGGATTTGGTTCCACTTTGGACCTTGGCGGTGGCGAACGTCTACCGTAAATCCAGACGCATTGCGGTTTATACGGAAGAGAATCGACCGCAGCATCCAGCGCTAAAAGATTCTCAGGAGTCCTAGCGCGGGGCATTTCCCGACGCAGCTTTAGTATTCTCCCTGCTTGCGCCCCAAGGCAGGGCTTCGACATCGGTGTTCGAAAACGTTCCTTCTCCAAGGGGCAATTCAATGGTCACGGCGGCCCCGCGCGGCTGCAAGTTTTCGAGTCTTATCTCGCCGCCGTGTTCCTTAACGATTCCGTGGCAAATGCTCAGACCGAGTCCAGTGCCTCGACCCACTGGTTTCGTCGTGTAGAACGGATCGAAAGCGCGGTTCAGATCGGAAAAACCAGGACCTGTGTCCGCAATGACGATTACTGCGCGACCTCCACGCTGGAAAATACGAACGCTGATCCGCTTTGGTGCAGCCCCGTCTTCTACCGCATCGATCGCGTTGTTGATCAGATTGAGCAATACCTGCTTGCATTGATCTTCGTCCGCTACCACCGCTGGAAAGTTCGGTTGGATGTCCACCGTGATTTCTACATCCCGCGTTCGAACGTGGTACTCGCGCAGTGCCAGAACATCGTGAACAATCGGCCGCAAATCTATGGACTGCCGGTCCGATGAGCTCTGCCGCGAGAAACGCAAGAGGTTTTCAACGATCTTCTTCATCCGCCGACCCTCGGCTACGAGCTTATCCAACCGGCTACGCACGGGCGCGGATGTTATGTCGTCTCCCAGGAGCTCGCCGTAACCCATCACTGCCGTCAACGGGTTGTTGAGTTCGTGGGCGACGCCCGCGACTAATTGTCCCAGGGCCGCCAGCTTTTCCGAGCGCACCAACTGGCGTTGCAGCGACTTCAGTTCGACGGCGACTGCCAGATCCGCGGCCAGCAACTCGATGCGAGACAATTGATAAGCATTTACCTCTTCCGGATATATGGGGTCATCGAGCGCGATACATCCCAGGTAACCGCCTTGCACCGACCGAAGGGGGATGAGCAGTTCATCGCCGCTGTTCCAGTGAGGATTCGGTTCGTAGTTTAGCTGGCTCTTCACCGGTCCATATTTCGCCGCAAGGTCTGCCGAAAGCAGGAATGAGTTTTCACCGATGCGTCGCCCTCGGCTGCAGAAATCCTTGATATCTTCGGTCTTCCACTGCTTTGCTTTGCTCTCCAGTTCCGTAAGAGCTTTCGCGGAGAGCCCGCTCGCGCCGGCCAATCGCAGACTGTGCCCGGCATTGTCCAAATGAATGGCAGCAACTTGAAAGTTGCTCACTTCAGTGATCGCCAGCGCGATCTCACTGCACAGCAGATCCACGTCGGCTCCGCTCAGTAGTTGCGAAGTGATTGCAGAGAAGCGCTCCAGTTGTCGATTGAGCGCGCGTTCTTTCCGTTGCATCGCTTCGATTGACTCCGACTTGTCCTCGACCATCGCCAGAATCATTCCGAAGGCAACGAACATCTTGGGAACGTTCCACAGTTCTGGCGGTACGTTCACTCCCGGGGCGAAGCGGTCAATCAGCATTCCGACGGGAAAAACCGCGCCCCAGGAGAGGAACCCGAAAACAACGGTCAGTGTGCCCGGCGAAACCCGCCAGTAATTACGGCAGACAAAAACACCGGGTAAGGCAAATCCCACGCCCAGTAATACGGTCAAGCCCTCGTCAAAGGAGCTATGCCAGGCAGCCTGTGTTGCCCAAAGAAAGGCAACTCCGGTCACGGCTGCGGTCGCGACAAGATAGAGTGAAGGTTTCTTGTGAACCCGAAAAAAGAAGAAAGCCCCGCTACCAAAACAAGCGAGCAGGCACAGCACAAAAAGCCAGCGAGCATGTACGTCGTAGCAATCGAGCACGCCATAAACAACCGCTGGTACGCCCGTTAAGAGCAGCAGCAGATTTCTTCTGGCTCGCTCTTCGACGACTGAGGAAACGGAGACTACAAAGATCACTGCGGAGGCAAGCAGAGAGGCCAAATCCACCGCCAGAAGTAACGGGCTTACAGCTCCCGTGGGCGGTTCAATCATCTGGGCGACGAAATGAATGAAGATCAGGAACCACGCAACCAGCCAAAGTTGCAGGCGCGCGGAGCGTCCGTGCCGTTTAAGTCCGGCAAAGATGCCGACCAGGACAGCTACGGTCACAACGGTTGGCATCTTCTCAAGAATCGTCATCAGAATACGGATTGCCGCCCAGCCTATCTTATTGCCGAGCGGCAACCAAGGTGACGTTAGTAACCAACCAACTGCCCTCTTTAAACTTCAATAAGCAATCAGGGCTGACGAGCGCAAACCAGGTCAGTCACCGCCAACGTGGGCCACGCTGGCTTTTGCAGGAAGGGTTTGTTCCAAACTGCCGCCCAGCCGGGCAACGATGGTTTCCAGAACTTGGAGGTCTTCTTTGCTGAAAGCGTCCTGATCCACGCGGTAAAGCGCCAACACCGCCGCAACCCCGACGCTTCCTTCGATGGGGACAGCCAGGGCGGAGCGCAGCGTGATTCCTTGCGCCGCATCGTTCAGATATCCCGGTTCTACCAAGGGATTGCCATTCAAGATCGGTTTGTGATTTTGCGCCACCCAGCCCGACAAACCTTTTCCGAGGGGAACTTTCAAAGAAGAAAACAGCCGGAAGTTCTCGCCGCTGACAAACTCGGCAACCAGCAAATCGTTTTTGCGAAGATAAACCACCATGGACTCGTGCGGGACAAGCCGCTTCAGCCGAGCCGAGAGCAGCGAAAGAGTGTCATCGAGGGTGAGTGCACGATTGCTGCCGCGGCTGAGTTCAATAAGATTCTGTGCCTGTTGCCGGGCCGCCGTAACGCGTTCCAACGAGCCTGTAGCTGGCGACGCTGTTCTAGGATCTCCTGCCGAGTCGGCGAACCCTGCGTCCGGAGCCAGGCCGCGTTCCACTTTGATGTCGGTGGAAAGTTTGGGTGGCGTCTGCGCAGGTTGCAGCCGCGCGAGTTTTTCCCACTCCACATAACGCTGCCTCAAGATGTCGACTACCCGAGGATCAAAAGCCGCGCCGGCTTCGGAGGCCACCTTCGCCATCGCTTCATCAAGCGGCAGAGCTTTGCGGTATTGGCGGTCGGAAGCCAGCGCGTCAAGACAATCGACCGCGGATAGAATTCGCGCTCCGATCGGAATCTCCTCCCTAATTAAACCGCTCGGATATCCGCTGCCATCCCATTTTTCGTGATGCGCGCGCACAATTGGCACCACGGGATAAGGGAAGTCCACTTGTTCGAGAATTTCAGCCCCCACGATGGGATGAATCTTCATTTTCTCGAATTCCTCCGGCGTGAGCTTGCCGGGCTTCGAGATGATATGTTCCGGAACCGCCAGCTTGCCGATATCGTGGAGCACTGATGCCGCGCGCAAAGCCTCGGTCTCTTCCTCGCTCAGGCAAAGCGCTTTCGCCAACTCCATTGCGTAGACGCGCACACGCTGCAGATGATCACCGGTAGTTTGGTCCTTGGCTTCGATAGCGAGTGCCAGAGCTTCAATGGTGCGCAGGTGAAGATTCGAAACCTGCTCCGCATGTTTTTTCTCGGTCTCAAGCTTGCCCAGATACAAACGATAAGAGCGATACATCAGGTACACGGGAGGCAGTACCAGCAGCGACGACTGCCAACCGATATGGCGATTGAGAAAGCTGATGAGCCCTGCAACAGCGGCGCCCACCATGTAATAAGGAAGAGACCAGAGATATGAGTCAGTCCAGATCTTCGAGAATGGCTTGTCTTCCGTCAATCCGATGATGGTGGAGGTTGCCAATGTATTTACCGCGAAAAGGATAACCGCGGCTACGACCAGCGCGAGAGGACCGGGACCATGTAAAACGTGAATGGAAACGAAACTGTAAGCCCCGTAAGCGGCCGCGCCGGAAACCGTTACCTGCGATAGATTGAAGACAAGCTGGATTAAATGCAGACGTCTCGCCGGCCTCCAATAAAACTGGCCAAGCGTGCTGACCACGCAAATCAGCAACGTCTCGGGCAAGCTCAGTTCCAGAATGCCCAGCAAAGTGAACAGAAAATTTACGGAAAGCGTCCCACTGGGCAGGCTCACCTTAAGCGGAGAAGCGAGCAGCGCGGCCGCCATGTAACAAACGAACTTGACTGAATCGTCGCTCGAATTCCAATGCGCCGAGGCAAAAAGAAATGAACCTAAAGCCGCCAGCGCCATACTGGCGATAAACACACGTGCGCCATTTTGGCGAGCGGAAGACATAACGAGGTTCTTACGATTTTGCTCGGAAGTCAGGCGCAGATCATCCGAAAACCAAGTTACTCGGTTACCTTCGTGCGTGGAGACAGATTGGCCTAAGGGCAACACCTGAGACAACATGTCCCACATTCCACTATGCAAGCCTCCTCTATGTGATTGATTTATCAGGCTCAATGAGGTGGTTCTTTGGAGTCCGGAATGCACAGTCAAGGACAACGTAACTCGCGGATGTGCGCGAGGCCTACACGTATTTGGGGGTTCCATGAAGAGATTTGCGCTGGTAGTGCTGCTGCTTGCCGGGACACTGGCCTATGCCAACAACTCGAAGATAGCGCCTGAACTCCGTAACTATCCTTCGACGCAGCAAGCAAACATCATTGTGCAATACGCTCCTGGAACGCAGGTGAATTGCAGCGGACTGCTCGGGCTGGTGGATTGCCTGGTAAATGACATTGTCAAACTAGGCGGAACCATTCTGGCGCCATTGCCTCTGGTGAATGGTTTGGTGGCGCAGCTCGATGGCAACGGCATCGTAAGCCTTTCGAATCAGGCCAACGTCATATACATCAGCCCCGACCGCATTCTTGCGCCCAACTTGAGCAATGCGGCACCCGCGATCAACGCATTCGCCGCATGGCAATCCGGTTACACCGGCGAGGGCGTAGGAGTGGCGCTGGTCGACAGCGGCGTAAGCAGCCATCCAGACTTGAAGGGCGGATTCTTAGGTGGGTCGCGCGTGGCGTGGAACCAGAGCTTTATTCCCGGGAACTCCAGCACGAATGATCAATATGGCCACGGCACGCACGTTGCCGGACTCATCGCAGGTGACGGAGCGAGTTCCACCGGACCTCAGTACTCGCGCACATTCCAAGGAATTGCACCCGGAGCCACGCTCTTGAATCTGCGGGTTCTCGACCAGAACGGTGAAGGCACCGATAGCGAAGTCATCGCCGCCATCAGCGAGGCAATAGCGCTGAAGCCGCTGTTTAACATCCGAGTGATGAATCTCTCACTCGGCCGCGAAGTATACGAAACCTACAAGCTTGATCCACTTTGCCAGGCAGTGGAGGCGGCGTGGAAGAGCGGAATTGTGGTCGTGGTCTCCGCGGGAAATAACGGACGCACGCAGGCCAGCGACGGCTACGGAACGATTACGTCGCCGGGAAACGATCCCTACGTCATCACCGTAGGCGCGATGAAGCCGATGGGAACGCCCACCCGAACAGACGACCTGATTGCAAGTTATAGTTCGAAAGGGCCGACCGCAGGGGATGCAATCGTGAAGCCGGACGTCGTTGCTCCCGGCAATTTACTGGTATCGCTGGAAGCTCCCAATTCCACGTTGTATAACGAGTATCCTACGGATCAAGTGCCGTACAGCTATTACGTTAACGGGGGAAGCAGCGCGTCATCTTCCAGTTACTTCACTTTGAGTGGAACCAGCATGGCAGCGGGCGTGGTCAGCGGGGCCGTAGCCGACATGTTGCAAAAGAGTCCCAGCCTCACACCCGACCAGGTGAAAGCTCGGCTGATGAAAACCGCGTGGAAGTCACTGCCTTCGTATAGCAGTTACACCGACCCGGTTTCCGGCATTACCTACACCGATCAATATGACGTTTTCACGGTAGGCGCAGGTTATGTTGATCTCGAGGCTGCGCTGGCTAACACGGATTTGGCCAAGGGAACGGCGATGTCTCCGACTGCCACCTTCAATGCCAGCAATAACAGCGTGTATTTGCAAGACAGTCCTTCTGCGGTTTGGAATACATCGGCAACATGGTCCAACGCAGCAGTGTGGGGGACTTCACAATTCCTGGTAGGAAGCGGGGCGATCAGCGCGAGCGAAACGGCTACGCCGACGGTATCGGGCAACAATGCATTATGGGGTGGGAATGCTCTCTGGGGCGGCAACGCATTATGGGGCGGCAACGCACTGTGGGGTGGAAACGCTTTATGGGGCGGCAATGCACTTTGGGGCGGTAGCGTGCCGACCGGGGAAAACTAGACGCGGAATGTAGCAGGGGATTGAGACGCAAGCCCGCTTTTTGGTTTGCCTTTAAGAAGCCTGATTGACGTTTGCAATAAGGCTGTTGCGTCGCACTTTAGTGGCGGAAGGTTGTGACGAACCAGCTTCAATCGGTTTCGCATCGGCGCACATGGGCACTACGGAGCGGAGGGTTGTTCCCCGATCAGTAGAGTCAATTGTGAAGTCACCGCCCAGTTCTTTCACCCTTTCGCAAATCCCGGCGAGCCCGACGCCCGAACCTGCTCCTGTACGCTGGAAACGGTCCATCACCGCCTGCGGCACGCCGCGTCCAAAGTCCTGGATTTCGAGAATGGCGCGGTCGGGAAGCCGCTGAAATTTTACTTCCACATTAGGGCTCGCGGAGTGCCGATGAGCATTCGTGAGTCCCTCCTGGAGCATACGAAATAGAGCAAGCTCAATCACCTCGGGCATGCGTGGCGTTTTCGAGAGTCCTACCGGCATGTCATCGGGATGAGAAAAATTCGTCTTGATCGCCATCGCGGTGCGCTTAGCGAAGCCATCGATGAACCAGTGAGCCGCCGCTTCAAAGCCAGCCTCGTCCAGCAACGGCGGGTGCAACAAATAGGACATGGTTCGAATGCTGGATACCGCGTGATCGATCAGCTTTCGCGTCTCCTGCAGCATCGGAGATGCTCGTCCGCCTTCACGGAGCAGCACCATGTCGACATTAATCTGAGCCGCGGCCAGCCACTGGCCTAATCCATCGTGCAGCTCGCGCGCGATGCGTCGACGTTCCTCATCCTGCACCCGCATTAGTCTGGCGGAAAGCTTCCGCAAAGCCAAGGTTCGCCTTTCTATCAAAGATTCCAGTTCGTCATGTGCGCGGCGTAATTCTTCCTCGACCTGTTCCCGCTCCTCGAGGTGATCGCGAATTTCATACTGCCGAAGCCGGGAGCGTATCGCAGTCCGCACACTGCTGATCAGCGTAGCTGGCCGCAGTGGCCGCTCAATCAAATTAATGTTCCCCATGGGCGTGCGGGAGCGGACCATCATTTCTGTGTAAGGCGTAGTCGCCCCGCCGCCAGTAAGAACGATGATGGGGAAATCTGACCAGGTAGGCTGGGCGCCGACGCTGCGGCCCAGTAACTCGATGCTTTCTTCGTCGAGCGACTCCTCGGCGACTATAGCGGCTCCCGCGCCGCCTGCTACGCAGCGCGCAATCGAGGCGACATCTGCCACAACTCCAACCGGGATCCCTGAACGCTCCAGCACTTCGCGCACCAGCATCGCGTCCTTGCCAAAGGGCGCGAGCACCAGTACCCGGTAATCGCCGTGGAGAGAAGTGGCCGTCACTTTTTCTTAGTTCTCCTTGGTGCCACCAAGAAACGTCGGAGTGCCAGTGAGCACCCCCTGAAAGTCGCGCAGGGGCCGGCCAATTTGAATCCGATTGGGTCCCAGCTTCAGTTCCCGGATGGCGTGTTCATGACTGCCGCTGCGCCGCTTGATTGTCGAGATAGCCTGACAAACCTCGCCCTTATTCTCGAAATAACGAAGGAGCAAAATATTGTCCGCGAGATAGCTGACGTCGACCGCACTCTGAAGCGGCCAGCCAATCGTCCCGGCTTGCGCCAACACCATGAGTGTGAGCACGCCGCGGTTGCCCAGGTAGGCGAGAAGTTCGTGGAGATGAACCGCAAGAAACTGCTCGCCCGGCATCGACTGCAAATAACCGTTCAAACTATCGAGCACTATAAGGCGAACATTTTCGTTCTCCACGTGCTGCTGAACTTTGGCAACCAGTTCTCCTGGGGACATCTCTGCAGGATCGATTCGTTCAATGACGATTTTTCCGCTGGCTACGTGGGGACGAAGATCAATGCCCAGACCAGCGGCTCGCATCATCATGGTGCTTGGAGCTTCTTCGAAGGAAAATATCGCGCTGGATTCTCCCCGCTTTGCCGCCGTTACCGACCACTGCACTGCAATGCTCGTCTTGCCGCAGCCGGCCGGACCAATCAAAAGCGTGCTTGTACCGCGATCAAGGCCGCCGCCAGTCAGCGCGTCGAGTTCCGTGATGCCGCTGGAAACCGGCTCCGGCGGCTGATCTGTTCGCGAATCGGCCGCAACCAGGCGAGGAAATACCACCACGCCCCCAGTCACAATCGCATAATCGTGAAACCCTTCGTGGTAGGGGGTTCCTCGCAGCTTGACGATCTCGATTTGGCGCCGCGTCTTGCCGTACTCGCGCGGCACTTTGTCCATGCTGATCACGCCATGCACCACGCTGTGCAGTTGAAGGTCGGGATCGCGCGAACTGCGGTCGTCCAGCAACAGCACGGTACATTCCTGCCCGGCCATAAAATCTTTCAGCGACAAAATCTGCCGCCGGTAGCGCAAGGGATCTTTCGCCAACATGCGCAATTCGCTGAGCGCGTCAATCACCAGCCGGTCCGGGCGCACCCGCTGAATTTCTTTGACGATGCGCTGCATGCGATCGTTGAGTTCTACTTCCGCCGGATGAAAAACGGTGTACTGCTGCTCGGGGAGCAGATCGCCTTCATTGGGCAGTAACTCGACGATCTCAACGTTTTCGATCGAGAGACCATGCGACTGCGCCGCGTGGCTCAGGTCGGCTCGCGACTCGGAGAGAGTGATGTATAGCGTGCGCTCCCCTTTGCTGACACCGTCGCGGGTAAATTGCATCGCTAACGTAGTCTTACCCGCGCCGGGGTCGCCCTCGATAAGGTAAAGGCGTCCGCGCGGAAAGCCCCCGTTCAGGATTTTGTCCAAGCCGACACATCCGGTGCTGACCCGGTCATCAGGCTGGGCGTCTATTTTGCTCGAGCTTTGTTCAGGACTGGCGGTTGCCATCATTTCTCCATCGATGTGAGATTGTGGGTGGGCGCGCAGACAATCCGGCACCGACCGAAGGCACTGACGAGGGCGTAGTTACTCACTTGAAAACCTTTATGATCTTCTATGATCTTCCAAACACCAAGCTATCAATTGCTCACAACGTTTAAACCACTAAAATGACTAAGCGCCGCATTTGCTAGTATCGGGATAATTGCTGAAATCCCTAGGGAGCTTACTGTAGAAGCAGTAATCTCGGGGACTGCTTGCAATCCGAGAAGTCATTCATGGAGTTTGGAAATGACCGTGAAGTCAATCAGAATCATCCTTCCGCAACACCTGCGAACCCTTGCCGGCGTCGGCAACGAAGTGCAAGTCGAGATCGCCGCTCCCGCCACGCAGCATTCGGTTCTCGATGCGCTCGAACTCCGCTATCCCATGCTGCGCGGTACTATCCGCGACCAGGTCACTCAACAACGCCGTCCCTTTCTGCGTTTTTTTGCCTGCGAAGAGGATCTCTCGCACGAGCCACCGGATGCGCCGCTGCCGCAAGCCATCTCCGACGGCAATGAGCCGTTGCTCATCATCGGAGCTATTGCCGGGGGCTCGCCTGCATCGGCAGCGAGTTGATGCGACTGTCCCTCTCAGCTATAGTTTTCCTAGCATGTTTGGAGATTTCACAGCTACCGATCGCTGGACCAAGAAACAAGTTCACTGCATCTACCAGGCGCTGATTGTTGCCATTGCCACGCGGCACGCCGATGCCGTCGATATAAAGTTTTTAGTGGATGGAAAGCCGGTCTGGGTCGCCCTGCCTCATCCCGCATGGGTTGAATACAAGAAGCGCACCGGCAAGGCCATCACCGATTCGCTGGCCATTGAAATTGCCGGTCACTATCTGCAATCTGCGCTGCAGGCTGGGGAAGGTTTAGGCCGCGAGATGTACTCACTCACAGTGGCGGAAACCTTGGATCATCTGGAAGCAGCCGTCTCAGCAATGCAGTCGCCCGTCCCGGCCTGAAAGTTTTTCCCGCCTTCCATTCGCGCAAACGTAAATTTTCAATGATGGGCGCTACAGATGATCGACAGCGGTATGGTTTGCTTTGTCGCGCCGTTGCTTGCCGACACGGTTGCGGAATAAGTGCCGGCCTTGACGCTGCTCGTCGCGCTCAGTTTAAGAACGCTGGCGCCCGATCCAGGTGCCGGCAACACTGCGCGGGAGAAACTCGCCGAGATTCCGCTGGGCAACCCGGTCACGGAAAAAGAGACGGCCGCATCGAACCCGCCGCTGACAGTCACCGTGAGGGTGGTACTACTGTTCGATCCGGCAGTCAGCGCAAGCGAACTCGCTGCAGCCGATGCGTGAAATGCGGGAGTGGCAGTAGCATCGCGCCAGTGGTTCACCAGAAGCAGAGCATCGATAGAACCAAGTCCAGTGGCCTCGTCATATCCCGCTGTCGCGTTGAAGCCGGCTTGCCCGGGAACGCTATTGCCGCCGCTTGTGATGTCGTGAAAAACCGCCGCTCCGCCCGCGCGCTGCTTACCAGCCAGGGAATACATCACGGGGTTTGCGCTGCCTTGTCGAACCGCCGCATTTTGCACAACTAACGCCATCACTCCAGCAAATGACGGGGCTGCCGCCGACGTGCCACCGACTACGTAGAGACCGCCATTCTGGTAGATGAGATAGCCGTCGTGCCCTGCGCTGGTGAGGGAAACGTCGGGCACGTCACGCTTGCCATCGGCGGGGACGCCCGTTCCGTTTTGCCACGAAGGCTTGGCGTAAATCGTGCTCATGCCTCCGCCAGTCGCCCACAACCCTCCGCCGCTACTTTCGTTCCACGCGACCTCCGGAATGTAGCTCAGCGCCGAGGATTGCGTGCCGGATGCGTTCGAGGTCGACCAGTAAAGTGATGGACGCGAGGTATCGTTGAATTCCGTGCCGCCTACGCAAACGCTGTAAGGCGAAGAGCACAGACCATTCACGGCTCGACCGTGTGTGGCGCGTGAACTGGACGCCGAATCGCATCCCGCTGCGCCGCTATCTCCCGACGATACAAAGACGGTAATACCCTGGCTTGCCGCCTGCTGCCACAAACTATTCATAAAGCTGTTTCCCGAAGAACCGAGCGCGGCTTCGCAGATCCCGAAGCTCATGCTCATCACCGGAGCAAGGTTGTGGTTGACGATGTATTGTGCGGAGAGATAACTTCCGTCGCTGGCATTCGTGGATTTCGAGACAACAAATTTGATCGCAGCGTTCTTTGCCACCGCGCCCGACCATTCCACATCCAGATCTGCTTCTGTTTCTTCACCTGAGCTAAGAATTCCAGGATTACTTCCGTTGACGATGATCTGCGGATCGTTTGCGGGCAGATCGAACGCGGTGCGGAACTGGCGTACGTCTGCGATATTGATGTTCGACCGCGCTACGATTGCCACCGACTGGCCGCTGCCGCTGATCGATTGTTGATAGAGCGCGGCAAGGTCGTAGATAGTCGCGAAATCCGCTGGAGCAAGGTAGTACGAACCGCCGCTCGTGAACTCAGAGGTTGGGATGCGCGCTCCGGTGTGCATCGGTTCACTGCGAAAATCATGCAGCGAAACAATGCCTGCTACGACTCCAGAGAAAGCCTTAGGGATTTCAGGATCGCTGGCGTTGGCGTGATGAACCTCTGCGCCAATCTTGTAGGTATGGATGCTGGTGTGGAACGCTGACTCGACCTGGGCTGCGGATCCGCTGAATACGATGGAACGACGTCCCGCCGTGAGCTCCTCTACTTCCATGCCATGCGCCTGCAACCATCCCGTCACTTGCGCAGCGTCGGACTCGGAGACGCCGAAAAGCACACCATATTGTTGTGGAGTGAGCCATTGATGGTAGTAAGGAGATTCGGGATCGTGCTGCTCGGCGATAAGTTGGATCAGGGCATCCTGCTGCGCGGCGTCAGGAAGCAGAGTGATCAGCATCCGGTCCATGCGAAAGTCAGGGGAGACAGCGCCAACGTCGTATTGTGCATTCGCCAAGGGATGACGGTTTCCGGACAAGGTTGCACGCTGCTCATCATCGACAAAGCCGGTGATCCGGTCTTTGGCTTCCGCAAACGGAGGCTGGGTAAATAGCGGAGCTTCGGAGGGCATTTGGGCAACGGCCGACGAGCCCAGAAAAAGAAAAATTAAGAAAAATCTTAGGAACAAAAACGGAAATCCACGACGATCTACAGGCGTAGTGAAGAAAGCAGACATTCGACCTCCGAACCGCTTTGCGCGTCCAAACGGCTTATCGGCGGGAATGAGCCCGCACTGGAGGGATTAGTCTCTCGACGAATGTGACGGCAGTAACCGGGAATGGAATAGCGTGGATTACTTTGTGCGGTGTGACGCTCACTCAGCGGGTCTTGTCGCCGAAAATTTCTGCGGTAAAGGCTTGAATCGTCGCTCCCTTTTGCCAGGCGTCCGGAGGCAGGTGAGCTTTGCGGCAAGTGTGCTCGAGGAAGGTATTCCGGTCCCACTGATGCTCGACTGCGACCTGTGGCAGCAGTAGGCCGCGGCGCCCGTGCTGACTGATGAGAAGTCCATGTTGTCCAATTTCAATGGCATTGGCATCGATTGATTCCAGTGGCGAGAGAATGCTCAGCTCGATTTCGAGGTACGAGGCTTCGTCTCGAGTCACTCGCGGGAAGCGGTTGTCTTCAAAGGCCGCGGCGCAAGCAGCTTCCGCGACAGTCCGGTAGAGCGGCGAGGTCGGCACCACATAGCCGACGCAGCCGCGCAACTCGCCGCGCAGATAGAGTGAAGCAAACGTTCCTCGGAGTTCAGACAGATGCGCACTCGGAGGGTCCAGAGAGATCGTCCGGCCCTCCAACTCGGAGATAATCGAATCGTGCGCCAAGTGTAGTAATTGAGAGCGTTCTTCTGAAGAGAATTCCTGTGCGGAAATTTCTGATGAAGTAAGCGCCGCTTGCGAGTTAGGTAGTGGGGGCGACATCGGCATCGGTAGCCGGCTGCGGCTTGCGGCGGCGGCTGAGAACGAAAGCGCGGCGCCGGCGCTTCGAGACGCGACGGTCAATCTTCGACCAGAACGCGGCGAAATAATCGATCGCGGAGATCAGGGAAACGCAAACTACGAACCAGATTGCGGCGTACGCAATCCAGTGCACCGGAAAAATAAAGTTCCCGTAGACCGGCCACTCTTTCCAGCGATGATCGAGAATCACTGCGACCACAGATACGATCTGCACCACCATCTTGAACTTGCCCAGTTCGCTGGCCTCGATGGTAAAACCACCGGAGGCAGCGATGGAACGCAGGCCGCTCACCAGAAACTCGCGGCCGATGATAATGACCGCGATCCAGGCGGGAACCAGGCTGGGATTGAATTGCACCAGAGTAACGAAGGCGGCGGCAATCAAAAGTTTGTCGGCCATGGGGTCGAGCAGAATCCCCATGGTGGTGATCTGTCCGCGCTTGCGGGCGAGATAACCATCGATGCCGTCGGTCATGGAAGCCGCGATAAATACCGCGGAGGCGAGCAACTCTTTAGCGCCGTGTGCACTGCTGAAATGGCTGGAAGACAGAATCCAGATCAGCAAAGGAATGCTGCAGATGCGAATCAGCGTGATGGAATTCGGCAGGTTCACTGCAGCTCGGGAGGTTTCCGGAAGGGCACCGGAACTCAATTTGATTATGCTCCACGGTGCGGGGGAACGCAATCGGGGGAATGTACTCCCGGGTCAGAATTTTCTGGTGTAGCTCCTGGGGAAATCGCCGGTAAATTTATTTCGACGTGGATGGAGTCATCGCACCAGCTTTTGGCTGCTTGGCGATAATTTGCTCCTTGATTTTGTCGTAAGTGGCCTGGGGGATGATTTTTTTGTGTACCAAATCAAGTTTCGTTCGATACGGGCGGCCTGCGATAATTTTCTGCGAATAGGCATCCCCAATGCCGGGCAGAGCCTTGAGTTGGTCCGCAGTCGCTGTGTTGATATCAAGTTTGTCAGCGGCAGCCATCTGCGGTGCGGCGGCGTTTGCGGCTGAAGGAACGAGACCGGCGCCTGGCAAAAGGAAAAAAGCAAGCAGCAGGGGAAGGATTCGCGCAAGCAGCTTTCTGGTCACGGAGTTCATAAAATCTCCTTAGGCGTAGATTCCGCGCTGACGAATGGTATAAGCCACGCGATCAATCGCCAGCATGTAGGCCGCGATTCGATTGTTCACTTTGTGAGTCTCGGCATAGCGTACGACATCTCCGAACGAGGAGACCATAATCTCTTCCAGTTGCTCGTTGACCACCGATTCCTTCCAGAAATATCCCTGGCGATCCTGCACCCACTCGAAATAAGAAGTAGTCACTCCCCCGGCATTGGCCAGAATATCAGGGATGACGAATACTCCTTTGTCGGTCAAGACATCGTCGGCTGCCGATGTGGTGGGACCATTGGCGCCTTCCGCCAGAATGCGACACTTCACGCGATCCACATTGCGCGAAGTGATTACATTTTCGGTCGCGGCGGGGATCAGGATCTCGCAGTCGGTAGTCAGCAATTCTGCCGGATCGTACGCTTCCGCTCCCGGAAAGCCATGGACCGTGCCATTCTTCTGACGGAATTCGACCAGGGCGTTCAAATCCATTCCGTTCTTGTTGTAAAGGCCACCGCCAACTTCCGCGATGCCGACAACTTTATATCCGGCTTGATACATCAGCTGCGCGGCGTTGGATCCGACGTTGCCGAAGCCCTGCACAATCACGCGGCTGCTCTCGCGCGTCATGCCGAGCTTCTTGGTAGCCTCGTCGCACACCACCATAACTCCGCGGCCAGTGGCTTCGCGGCGTCCCCTGGATCCGCCAATATTAATGGGCTTGCCGGTCACACAGGCCGTCACCGTCTGCCGCATGTGCATGGAATACGTATCCATCATCCATGCCATGATTTGTTCGTTGGTATTTACGTCAGGGGCGGGAACATCTTTTTCCGGTCCGATGAATTCGATCAGCTCAGAGGTATAACGCCGGGTCATGCGCTCGATTTCGCCCATCGACATCTTATGCGGATCGCAAATTACGCCACCCTTCGCTCCTCCGAAAGGAATGTTGACCACCGCGCACTTCCAAGTCATCCAACTGGCGAGAGCACGCACTTCATCGAGCGTGACATCAGGCGCGTAACGGATCCCCCCCTTCGCGGGGCCCCGCGCGATGGAGTGCTGGACGCGAAATCCCGTGAAAACCTCCAGGTGCCCGTCATCCATTTGGACCGGGATGTAAACCGTGAGCTCACGGTTGGGATAGCGCAAAACCCGCCACAGTCCGTCGTCGAGATTGAGCTTCTGAGCGGCCAGATCAAAGCGTGCCCGTTGCGACTCCCACGGATTGCTTTCCTTGTCGACCTGCGGAGCAGTAGTCATCGTAGTCATAAATTCGGTCTCCGGATGATTGCAAATCGATATGCCGGCCGGCGTCAGGGCGATTTCCCGGAAGAAGCGGGCAAACGTTCAGAGTATATGAGTGGGGAGGGCTGAGAAGCAAGGTCCAGAACGGGAAACTGCTGTCTTAGAAGGTACTTAGCCAAGCCACGCCGATTACGCTTTCAGAAATCTGTTACGGGTGACGGCTCACGCTTTCTGTCACGCTGGAGTTGCGAGCGTCGCGAGGGGCACAGAAGGACTGGAGGGTGTCCGTTTTCTGCCAGCTTGCGGAGCGCTGGCAATATTCCAAAGATGAATCGCGGCGTAGGATCGCCAGGGCCGCCAGGCCTCGGCAAGCCGCTCCAACTCACGCGCGCCCTGGAGACGCATAGCGCGCATCAGTCCCAGGTCCGTTGAGGGAAAGGCATCAGGCTCGCCCAGAGCGCGCATGGCGACGTATTGCGCGGTCCATTGGCCGATGCCGGGAATTTCACACAAGCGCGAGAGGAACTGAGTGGAATCCACTACGCCGTCAAAATTGATTCGCCCATCGCACATGGCTTGCGCCAGCCGCCGAATGGTTTCGGCTCGCGCTCGCGGCAACCCGATGCTGGCGAGGTTCGCGTCGGCCAAAGCGTATGGTTGAGGAAAAACATGAGTGAGGCCGTCCTTACCCGTAAATTTCTGCCCAAAGTCCTTCACCAGGCGTCCGGCCAGCGTGGTTGCACCCTTGACGCTAACCTGCTGGCCGAGGATGGCCCGCACGGCAAGTTCAAAGCCGTTCCAGCATCCGGGTACGCGCAACCCCGGCTCGGACTTAATTCGGGTTGCCAATACTGGATCGGCCTTCAGCGTTTGCGCAATCGCCCCCCAGTCGGCGTTCAGATCAAACATGGAGCGGATACGTTCGGTGATGAAAAACAGCGAGCGAGGATCGCCAAACTGTACTCGCGCGACAAGAGCATGATTCGCTTCATCCAGCGAGACTTCAAAATAGCCGTGACTGTCATTCAAAGAAATCGAACGGCGATAGCAGCCATTCTCGACTGTTTCTACACCGGGTGTGGCGCGAGCGGCGAGAAACCTCAGCATACCCTTCCAGGCGTAAGGTGGACGGAAGCGGAGGCGAAAGAGATATCGATTCTCCGGCTGCACCTGGGTTTGCCGTGCGAGCCTTCGTATTTGCGTCGGAGTTCGATGATAAACATTGTGAATTCCTGCGTTAAAACGGCGAACGCAGCCAAACCCAGACGCCAGCGCAATCTGCGTCATGGGCAAGCTCGTCTCATCAATAAGTTTTTTAGCAAAATGCAGACGCCGCGTATGTGCTACCGATGTGGGAGTTGCGCCGAGATGTTTTAGAAATAATCGGCGCAGGTGGCGCGAGCCCACTCCCAAACGCGCCGCAAGAACTTCCACTCCGCCATCTGCCAAGCCGCTTTCCCCGATCAGCCGTAAAGCTCGCGACACCGTATTGGAAGTCCCCAGCCAGGCGGGAGTTCCTGGTGAGCATTCGGGCCGGCAGCGCAGGCAAGGTCGAAATCCCGCTTCCGCGGCCGCCGCCGCGGTCGGGAAGTAGCGGACATTCTTTTCTTTCGCGGTGGGCGCCGGACAAATCGATCGGCAGTAAACACCGCTTCCCACAACGCCAATGAAGAATTTGCCATCAAAGCGCGGATCGCGCGACAGCCTGGCTCGGGAACATATCTGCCAATCGAGCGTCATATGTCGGATTCATCATAACTGCTCGGGCATGGCTGGGTGGACGCTTTCGGACCATGCTCTTGCAGTTGCCACAGCACGGGGAATTGCAGCGCACATTAGCGGGAGCGAAGTCCGCAAACGTCCAGCTACCAGCGAGCAAAGTCCGCAAACGTCCAACCCGGCTTCGGAAGTCAATCTATCGTGCCTGAAACGGGAGCCCGAGTGCTCCCGCTCATTTTCGAAGACGGGGTCGACATGCTGCGTTGGATGGCGCACCTTTAGCCGAAACTTATGCCCGACCGACTGCGTCACTGCGTAGAATGCCCGGAATGTTGCTCCCGTTATTTGATCGGTTTTAGTCCCTATCAAAACGGTTCGTATCTATTATCTTTTGTGAGCGAGTCTTCCGAGGAATATCAGTTGTTTTGTTCCTGTCTACGGCCGCCGGTTTGCAGTCGATGGAACTGGAACGATCTGAAAACCTACTCTGTCTCCAACGAAGCTTATGCTCGCGGCTATGGCACGCCTGATGAGATTTGGCTGTTGAGACCAAATACGGATCGAGAGCTGGGTTCACTCAATATGACCCCGGCGGAGGAGAGAAAGAAACACTAATGAATCTCATTACCTTGAGGTCGAAGCTCGTCGCGACATGTGTCCTGGCTTTTCTTGTACCGACCCTCGGAGCGGCGAATAGCTCAATGTCTGCAAGCAATTTCCTGAACCACGCCGCATGCCAAGTGCCTCAATATAAACAATTCGACTTCTGGGTGGGTGATTGGGATGCGTACGATGTCGGCAACACGGTGGTGGTTGCGCGTTTAAAAGTGAACCACTTTCTCGACGGTTGCGTTTTACGCGAACTGTACAAAGGCGCTGACGGACACCTAGGCGAGAGCTTGAGCATCTATGATGCGTCCCGAAAAGTCTGGCATCAGACTTGGGTTACAAATCGCGGCGAATTGCTGGTGATTGAGGGCGGCTTTAAAGAAGGAGAGATGATTCTTACTGGAGAGAAGCGCACCGCAGATGGACGAGAAAGACGAGTTCGTGGAATCTGGAAACCTGAAGGCGCAGGTGTGAGGGAGACAGCTGTTCGCTCGACGGACGGCGGCAAAACATGGAAGCCGTGGTTCGATCTTATCTTTCGGGTGCATAAGTAAGCGCGATGCAGGCAGAACAACAAATGCTTTGTCCTAGAGTTTAATCTCCATGCCTTCAGCGGCCGCGCGCACCTTAGGATAGTAGTTGCGGGCCTCGTGCACGACCTTGTCGATGATGACGTCGGTGTGATCGGGGTCATGGTGAAATAGCACAAGCTCTTTTGCCCCACTCTCCATGACGACGTTTACCGCTTCGCGCCAGTGACTGTGTCCCCAGCCGCGGCGGTGCGCCTCATATTCCTCGGGCAGGTATTGCGCGTCGTAGATGAGCACGTCCGCGCCTTCGGCCAGCTTGCGGACAGCCTTGTCGAACCCCGCATCTCCGGGTTCGTTGTCGGTAGCGTAGACGAGAACTCCATCTTTGGTTTCAAGCCGGAAGCCCATGCATCCCTGGGGATGGTTTAGCCACGCCGTCTGCAGTTGTACGCCCTCTTCCAGAGTGACGCGGCCGCTCTCGATCTCGTAAAAATCGCGGCGAGCTTTCATCTGGCCAATGTCGACAGGAAAGTACGGCGCCGCCATCTGATCGGCCAGGACTTGTTTGAGGCTGCGGGTACGGCTCGAACACTGGAACAGAAAGCGGCTTTCCGCATTCATATACAAAGGCCGAAAAAATGGCATGCCCTGAATATGATCCCAGTGAAAGTGGGAGACGAACACGTGGGCAGAAAAGGGACGGTCGCCGAATTCGCTTTGCAGTTGCTGGCCAAGCACGCGGAAACCGGTGCCGCAATCGAAAATGTAAATGCGTTCGCCGAGACGCACTTCCACGCAGGAGGTGTTACCCCCATAACGCATGTTCTCGGATTGTGGAGTTGGCGTGGAACCGCGTACGCCCCAGAACTTGATGCGCATAGGTTCGTAACCGCACGAGGGCCCGATTGCCTGGTGACCCCTGTATCTTCTGACGAGAGAATCCGTTCGTCAATTGCCGGGTTGGTTCACAGCCAAGTATTTCGACCAGCGATGCAACGGTCACCGAACACGCGCGAATCTGTCCCCTATAATGAACCGCGAGGTGCTGAAGTCTGGCGGCTATCATCTCTTGCATGGTCAATCCCGAATTCAAAGAATTCTCCCGTCTGGCGCGTTCCGCCACGCTCGTCCCCGTGGTGAAGTCGGTGAGCGCCGACCTGCTCACGCCTGTCTCCGCGTTTCTGTCGATTGCGAAAAACGAACCGCACGCGTTCCTGCTAGAGTCGGCGGAGCGCGGCGAACAAATTGGCCGTTACACGTTTCTGGGTGCGCGGCCTTACATGCGGTTAAAGGCTCGGGGCAATGTTATCGCGATTGAGCGTGGGCGGCATCGCGAGCACTACGAGGGAAATGTCTTTCACTTCGTGAAGCAGTTGCTGAGCGAACATAAGCCCGCAGCCATTCCCGGACTGCCGCCGTTTACCGCGGGAGCTGTCGGATACTTCTCTTACGACGTGGTGCGGCAACTGGAGAATATTGGCGAGCACGCCAGGGATGATCTCTCCCTGCCCGACTGCGAACTGATGTTCTTCGACCGCTTGCTGGCGTTTGATCATTTGCGGCACCAGATACACATCGTGGCCACAGCGGACGTTACCCGCGAAAGCCCGCGGCTCGCTTACGACCGGGCGCTGCGCGACATTGCCGCTCTGGAAAAGAAACTGGCTGCGGGTTTGCGTCCAGCGATGTGGCGCAAATCCAAAAAAGCCAAGCCGGGAAAGCTAAAGATCAACTCCGGAACTACGCGCGCCAAATTTCTGCGCAGCGTCGAGCGCTGCAAAGAATACATTGCCGCGGGAGACATTTTTCAGGTAGTGCTTTCGCAACGCCTCGATTTCATCCCTGGGGTCGAGCCCTTCGACCTTTACCGCGCTCTCCGTCAAGTGAATCCTTCGCCGTATCTTTATTTCTTGCGAATGGGCGAAACCCAGATTCTCGGCTCCTCCCCCGAGATGCTGGCGCGCGTTACCGGACGCAAGCTGGAATACCGCCCCATCGCAGGTACGCATCCGCGGGGCCGCGACGAGGCCGAAGATATGCGTCTGGAAGAGAAGATGCGCACCGATGAAAAAGAACGCGCCGAGCATGTCATGCTGGTGGATCTCGGCCGCAATGACTTGGGCCGCGTGAGCGAATATGGTTCCGTAAAAGTCAAAGACCTCATGTACGTGGAGCGTTATTCCCACGTAATGCACCTGGTCTCGGCGCTGGAGGGCACTCTGCGCAAAGATCTTGGCGCGCTCGACGCATTCGCCGCCTGTTTTCCCGCGGGCACGTTGAGCGGCGCGCCCAAAGTCCGCGCCATGCAGATTATCGAAGAACTGGAGCCCGTGCGCCGGGGAATTTATGGCGGATCCGTCCTCTACGCCGATTTTGCCGGGAATCTGGATTCATGCATCGGCATTCGGACCATGCTGATGCAAGGCAAACGCGCTTATCTCCAAGCGGGAGCAGGCATTGTCGCAGATTCGGATCCGGCCAGCGAGTTTCAGGAAAGCATGAATAAGGCGCAAGCGTTGCTGCGGGCGGTGGAAATGGCTAGGGGCAGTGGACAGTGACTAGTGGTCGGTGGCCAGAGTCCCTTGTAAATACGCTTACTTCCGGTTTGGTAGCGAAGCCAGGAGACCATTAATAATCCTGCCAACTTCGGCCGTGTCCAATAGTAGATTCTGACTCTCATGTTGTCCCAGGTAACCCAACTCCTGCGCGATGAGGATCTGTGTTTCGACTTCCATCAGGGAACCGCGGGCATTTCCGAGAAATTGCCTAAACTCGCCCGTGGAAAGTCTCGCTTG
Organism: uncultured Acidobacteriaceae bacterium; assembly: GCA_963726155.1. Classification (GTDB taxonomy): domain Bacteria; phylum Acidobacteriota; class Terriglobia; order Terriglobales; family Acidobacteriaceae; genus Sulfotelmatobacter. The sequence continues at coordinate 622,113 of CAVSBF010000004.1, read as the reverse complement.
TCCTTCCGCAATATTGCTGGGGACCGAAACTGCCGCCCGGCGCAATTGAGACGTCAAGCCATAAGTTTCTATCTTGGGGAATAGTTGCGTACACCGATAAACATCGCGTACCAGCGCCATCGACTTCTTCCAAGCGACTAAGTCGCGATATGATCGAACAAGGGTCCTGACTGAACATTGCACTCGGCTACAGTGCATCTTTGGCGCGCATCCCAAATGTGACAGCTGTCACCACACTGGCTGTGGATTTCCCAAAACGAAATGCGCCAAGGAAGGTCTATCCTTCGAAACTGGCCACTGACCGCTAGCCACTGACTACTGTTAGGAAGTTTTCGACGAGCTTTTTCCCCGCGTCGGTCAGCACGCTTTCAGGATGAAACTGCACTCCCTCAACGGCAAACTTTCTGTGGCGCAGCCCCATGATCGTCCGGGTTCCATCTTTTTCCGTCGTCCAGGCGCTGACTTCCAACTCGGCCGGCAAATCTTTTTCTTCCACGATGAGCGAATGGTAGCGGGTGGCCGTCATCGGCATGGGCAAGCCGCGAAAGATGCTCTTGTTATCGTGCGTCACAGCGCTGGTTTTGCCGTGCATCAAGTGAGGAGCGCGCACCACCTGCCCGCCAAAAGCCGCGCCGATGGCTTGATGTCCCAGGCAGACACCCAGAACAGGTATTTTTCCCGCAAAGTGCCGAATTAGATCGACGCTGATGCCGGCATCCTGCGGAGTGCATGGACCGGGCGAGATGACAATGCGCTCCGGTTGCATTGCCTCGACCTCGGAAACGGTAATTTGATCGTTGCGGCGAACTTCGACTTGCGCGCCGAGTTCCCCGAGATACTGAACCAGGTTGTAAGTAAACGAATCGTAGTTGTCGAGAACGAAGACCACTGGCGTATCCAAATTTCTAGCTTACCATTGGCCGCTGCCAAGCCAGAATTGAGTTTAATGGAGAATGCTCCAAGGCATTCGGGGTACCAGAACGTGCCATCGCCCCGCCTGATGGTGGTATTGACGCCGGGCACCCTAACCGTCATTCTCGGGGAAATACTTTATCGCCGCTTTGTTGGCTTGGGAGTGATGAATGGTAGAAACCCAGGAGAAACGCTCGGCACGACGCTTCGCGCTTCGCATTCCGGTATCCGTGGCGCGCGGCGAAAGCTTGGATCAGAGCGAGCCCGCTCAACTGCGGGACGTAAGCGCCCGCGGCATTTGTCTCTATCTCGATTCGCCCATCGAGCAGGGATCGCCTATTGGCTTTACCCTCACCCTGCCGCCCGAAATTACACTGACGGAAAGCATTCGAGTGCAGTGCGTAGGGCGAGTGGTACGTATCGATGGAGCGAACAATGGCAAGATGGCTGTTGCCGCGGTCATTGAAGAGTACGAATTCATTCCAGAAAGTTGACGCAGCCTTCGTTTTCATAATGGACAAAAACTTTCACAGCGTCCTTACCTGACGCGACACTTCACCGCCATCGCAGCAAATGATAATGTTCCTCTTAGGCAGATTCGAGGGGATTTCTTTGTTGCGACCACGCCTTCACCTGATCGCTATTCCGCTCCTGGCAATACTTGTTATGCCCCGCGCGTGGCCGCAGAATCGGTCCCAGCCAGCGGCGAACCAAAAAACAAGTTCCGTCAAGCCCGACGTCACCGTTGTCACCGGCGTGCGCGTAGTCATCGAGCGCGGCGCTCCTGCGCTGGAAATTCTCTCCACCCAGCCGGCCGTGCCATCGATCCAGTTCCTGAAGTCGCCGCCGCGTCTCGTCGTCGACCTGCTGCATGCGCGGTTAGGGTTGCCGCACAAGCGGGGCGATCTGATGCAGGATGTTCAGCAGAAAAACATTCTCGCCATCCGTGCTGAACAATTTCAAGAAAATCCTCCGATCGCCAGAATCGTGCTCGATCTTCTTGCTCCCTACAGCTACACCTGGGATGAGGCCGGGAACCGGTTGATGGTTCGGCTGAGACCTGCGGAGGAAAATGTGGCGAAGAAGGCGTCGCCGCGTCAATCGCCCACAACGCTTTCTCTGCGAGGGAAAACCCCGGAGATAGTGCCGGCCGCCCTGGGTGCGGGCGATATCACCGTTGAAGGAAGTCAGATCGCTGCTGGATCATCCTTGACCACTGGCCCAGATACCACGGTGCTGCGCTTGTCGCGAGGGGGAGAAGTTCGCATATGCCCGCGTACGACTGTCTCGGTAACCCCTTCGAAAAACGCGAACGATTTGATGCTGGGCATGAGCACCGGAGCCCTGGAAACGCACTACAAGCTTCATGCTTCAGCGGACACGGTACTTACTCCCGACTTCCGAATTCTGTTCGCCGGGCCGGGGGAATTTGACTTCGCCGTGAGCACGGATTCGCACGGCAATACCTGCGTAAGAGGCCTCACGGGGAACGGATCGTCGGCGACGGTTGCGGAGTTGCTGGGAGATCGCACCTACCAGGTCAAGCCTGCTGAGCAGGCGGTTTTTCGCGCAGGACAGATTGACAAAATGGATCACAACATCCCGCTGGAATGTGGTTGTCCGCCACCGACGCCGGTGATGCGAACTGAATCATCAACTCCAGCAAGCTCTGAACTGCCAAAGAACGCCCAACTTACTGACGGGCAGCCAGCATCGAAAGCCGCTGGCGAGTCGAACGGCGGGGGACAAACGAATTCGGGGAGCACAGGAGGGCGGACATTCTCGAGCGGCTCAGAGACTCGGCCCGTACCGGCTTCTCGCCCCAACGATATCCACGTTCAAGTGGACGCGCCTCTTGTCTTTCAGGCAAAAACTCACCCCGCCACATCCCCAGCACCCGTGGAGGAGGCTGCGGCACTTCCTGTCATCGGACCCTCCACCCAGCAGACGCAGCTTGAAATTCACATTCAGCCGCCGCCCGCCCGGCCTCCGGAGTCAGGCCCGCAGAACTCGGCTCCGCGCCGGTTCCTGCGACGAATCAAGGGCATGTTCGTAGCGATCTTCAGTTGAAATCGCGATGCACACAAATTACCGGCGATTGATGACGCGCCGCAAGGGCTCGGCTTTCTCGCGCAAGTCGTCGGCGAAGCTGGCGCCCCGTTCGGCTACATCGCGTACGCGCTCGGTCGCGTCGCGCACCCGATCTTTCGCTTCTTCGGTCCAGTCTTGCACCGTTTCCTTGGCATCCTCATAACCGCGCTTCAAGTCGCGACGAAACTGCTTGCCGGTTTTCGGGGCCAGCACAAGAGCTGCAAGAGCTCCCGCTCCAATTCCAATCAACAAAAAGGTTATTGCGGTTCCTACGCTGTTGCTGTCTGAAGATTCATAACGTCCAGAACTCATAATTTTGACCTCATTTCATTTTCAACTGCCGAAAAGCATGCGAACGCGGAATATACTTAACCACAATTCTAGTCCCGCGGAAGCGGCGGTGCGAAGCTTCGAACGAACGCGGGTTCATGGGATGAATTGGCCTGGGGAAAGGTTTCCTTTCTCGCGAGCGAAGTGTAGAATCATCTATTCGGTCCTCGTGTGCGGCGGAAAATGTGGCCTGCCCGCCTTCCGTCAGCTCTGCAAACCGCACTTATTTTGAAGGAGATAGTTTCAAGCAATGTCGATCCCTGCCACCCAACTGCGCCCTGGCATGATCATCAAGCACAATAATGATCTGCACTCTGTATTCAGCGTCGAACACCGGACGCCCGGCAACCTGCGGGCCTTCATCCAGGCCAAGTTGCGCAATCTCCGCACCGGCGCCATGTTTGAGCACCGCTTCCGCTCGCCCGATCCCATCGAAAAGGTCAACGTAGATGAAGTCGATATGCAGTTTCTCTATGCGGATGGGGATAGCTACTACTTCATGGACACATCGAACTACGAGCAAACTCACCTCACCAAGGAGGTTCTCGGGGACGCTGTCGACTATCTGATCGCCAACCTGGAGATCAAAGTAGAATTTTTCGATGGCAAAGCAGTCGGCATCGAATTGCCGCAGACGGTGGAGCTGACCGTAGTCGAAACCGAACCTGGATTGAAGAGCGCCACCGCCTCCAGTGTGACCAAGGCCGCAAAGACCGAGACTGGCCTGGTCGTGCAGGTACCGCCGTTTATCAATGAAGGCGAGAAGATCAAGGTCGATACGGCTGAAGGCGTGTATTTGTCGCGGGCGTAGGGAAAGCCATTGTTGATTGCTGATTTTTGAGTGTTGATTAAGAACCGAACCTCCCTCGGCAAATCGAAAGGTTTTGAATCAGCAATCAAAAATCAGCAATCAACAATTTCTCGTTATGACCCCCAGCGAAAAACCTATCGAAGCTCGGCGCTTCGTAATTCGCGGACGCGTACAGGGAGTCGGTTTCCGCTGGTTTGTCGAGCGGGAGGCGCACACTCTGGGTGTTGCTGGCTGGGTGCGCAACAATGCAGATGGTAGCGTGGAAGTTTTGGCCCAGGGAACTCGCGATCAGCTCTTTGCATTACGCTCACGCCTGCGCGAAGGGCCGCGTGCCGCGCGTGTGGATGGCGTGGAAGAATCCGAAGCTCGCCCGGTTGCTGGACTGAATTCATTCCGCATTGAAGGAGCGTGGTAGATTGTCCGCCAACTCGAACCTCAATACTAATCAATTAAAGCAACTGATCCGCGAAGTTCCCGACTTCCCCAAGCCCGGGATCCTCTTCTACGACATCACAACGCTCCTGAAAGATAAGGTCGGCTTCGCTACTCTGGTTGACCGGCTTTCCGAGCACTACGTCGCCCAGAAGATTGATCTCGTCCTTGGCATGGAAGCCCGCGGATTCATCTTCGCCCCTGCCCTGGCCTATCGCCTGAATGCCGGATTCGTTCCCGTGCGCAAGGTGGGAAAACTTCCCGCAGCGACTGTGAAGTTCGATTACGCGCTCGAGTACGGCACCAACTCGCTCGAGATGCACAAGGATGCTATCCAGAAAGGTCAGCGCGTGCTGATCGTTGACGATCTGTTGGCCACTGGCGGCACGGCGGAAGCCACGGCGAAGCTGGCTTCTATGCTAGGCGCAGAGATTGCAGGCCTTGGCTTCGTCGTGGAATTGGATTTCCTCCGCGGGCGAGAAAAACTCCGGGGCTACAACGTGATGTCGTTGTTGCATTACGAACAATGAGTAGCTGCCTACGCAGCGCTTCTCAGCAAGCTCCGAATGCCGTTATCCCCTGCCGTTATCTCCAAAGATAACCAACCAACAAGGCGATGCCGGACCATCCGCCCACGCTGATCGCGGCGGCCAGGGCCAAGCCCACAATTCTGTTCCACTGAGCTTGGCTAACTGCGCTGGCCACGCCGGAATCGCAAGTTGACAACGGTTCAGAGCGCCGCGGCCAACTTTTCAGCGATGCCGTCCACTGTCGTTCATTCGGCGGCACAATTATGGCCGATTGGTAAGTGCCGGATATTGGGGGGAGAGTTCTGTAACTCATCATCCGCACCTCAGAAATACTTTAACGCAACTTACCTGCCATTCCAGGAACATCCAACAACGGCGTCATATGGATGCATCTAAACCCTGAGAGGTTTTCGCAACCTCAGAAGTTGCGTAAAAACTCCCAAAGATGGGAGATATATGCTCGTTACCGCAAGACGGCAAGTGGCGACTAGATTTCCTCCGTAAGGGCTAACTTTGAATCCCTGGGCAGGTAGCTCTTGCGCCGAAACCAGTCTTCCATGGCTTCCTGCAGTTTCTCGAGGGGAACGCCTGTACCGATTTCCATCTTTCCGTCGGCGATGGGCAGTGTGTCGTCAAACACACTGGCGTTGGTAAAATTCCGCATGGAGAAGCTGTCGAGCCACTTCAGCGGGCAGGGCCGCCTCTGCTGTTTCTCGTCTTCGTACTCAACACGAATCTTGCGCGCGAACATGCTTTGATTTAACCACAGAGATCCTGGCGGATTGGACGTTTCCCCGCTTCAAAGTCGGTAGGTTCAGAATCGGTGCTACCAACTTCTCCTCATGGGTCCGCATCCCATAGCTTCGCTTGCAGAGTGGGCTGCTCCTGAAAGCCGAACGCATCTCGCTGGTTACGGCAACAGTTGCGGGCGGGGGCCTCTGGAACCATTTCGACCGGCGCCTTATGCGTTTGCCAGCATTATTTTTCTTAATCCTTATTTCGCTCGTCAATGGCGCGGCTCAGGTTGCATCCACTGGGCCCGAAGCTTTTTACGAGGGCCAAACGGTTACTGCAGTTGACCTGATCGCCAATCCGCATCGCGACGTTGAGCCTCTGCGATCTGCTGTGTCGCAGAAGGTAGGGCAGCCCTACTCCCAGGCAGCCGTGCAAGCCAGCATCTCCGCGCTGCAACGAGCAGGCGGTTTCGAAAAAGTTACCGTTAATATAATTCCAGACATCGGCGGCCTGCGGCTCAACTTTATTCTGGAGCCCGCTTACTACCTGGGGATCATTGATTTTCAGCGGCTCGCAAAATTATTTTCCTACACGCGTTTGTTGCAGGTCGCAAATCTTCAAACTCAGGATCCCTACGACCAGGCACGCATCCCCGTCGCGGAAGCAGCGCTATCGCAGTTTCTTAAACAGAGTGGATACTTTCAGGCGCAAGTTCACTCAGAAGCTCAGATCGACGACGCGAACCAGTTAGTGAACATTACTTTCGTCGTTCAACCCGGCAAACAAGCCCGCATTGCGAGTGTGGAAGTGAGCGGCCCCGCCGGCCCGGAGCAAATCTGGTTGCTGCACAAAATGCGATCGCTGCGGGCCCGGTTTACCGGAGCATTACTGAAAACGGGGAAGCCATATAACCAAGAACGGATAAAAGCGGCGACTTCGCTCATGAAGAAATATTTGGCTCAGCAGCACCGCTTGGCTAGCAAAGTTGAAGAAAATCCGCCGAAATATCATTCGGATAGCAACCGGGTGGACGTCTCGTTCAAGGTGGAACCTGGCCCAATAGTAATCGTCCGCACCACGGGCGCCCGATTGTCCCGAATCCCTTTCATGTCCGCACGGCAAATGAAAAAGCTCATCCCGATTTTTTCCGAGGGCGCAATCGATGCGGATCTGGTGCAAGAGGGCCAACAGAATCTCACAGATTATTTCCAGAAAAAGGGCTTTTTCCACGCCAGCGTAACTTCCGACCTGCAGCGGGAATCAGATCGCATCGTCCTCATTTATAAAACTGATCGCGGTATTAAGTACAAGGTAGATCGAATATCCTTCGTGGGGAACCATCGGATACAAGCCAGAAATCTTTCGCCTCTGGTCCAGATCAAGCGCTCTCATCTGTGGACGCATGGCAGCATCAGCCAGAAGATCATTAAACAGAGTTCCGACAACGTTACCGCCTATTACCGGGACAAAGGATACGAAGACGCCAAGGTTACGCCGCAGGTTAGCGAACGCGGGTCGAAGATCGATGTTGTTTTCGACATTGTTGAAGGCGAGCAGACAATCGTTGATCACGTTGAAGTGACCGGTAACCACAGCATTCCGGAAGACCAGCTTACCGCGCCCAAAGGCTTCGAGCTAAAATCCGGCGCGCCATTTTCATCCCGGCAATTGTCCGACGATCGCAATCGCATATCGGCGACTTACCTGGACCGGGGATATCCCAACGCGGAAGTGACGACTACTGTCCACCGTCTCGGGAAAAATACTCACCGGGTAGACGTAACCTACGCAATTGCCGAGCACCAGATGGTGCGTGTTAGCAAGGTGATTTATCTGGGCCAGCAGCACACACGCCTGTCGCTACTGGAGAAGTCGACGAACCTGACTGCCGAAACTCCAATGCGAAAAGATAAGATGCTGGCGGCGGAGACCCGGCTTTATGACTTGAACATCTTCGATTGGTCGAGCGTAGGCCCGCGAAAACCGATTACAGACCAGAGCGAGGAAGACACCCTGGTAGAAGTGCATGAAACCCAACGCAACGAAATTACATACGGTTTTGGATTCGAAGTTTCCCATCGCGGGGGAAACATCCCCACGGGCACGGTGGCAGTTCCCGGGCTTCCCACGATCGGTATAGGCAACAATCAGATCGCCCCCAGTCAGGCGACTTACGCTAGTCCAATCGGCTCGATCGAATTCACCCGCAGGAATATGCGGGGGCTGGGCGAAACGGCCAGCGGCTCGATTCTGCTCTCGCGGCTCGACCAACGGGCCATTACCAGCTATTTGCAGCCACACTTTCTCGGCTCAAGCTGGAGTTCTTTGACCAGTTTTTCCGTTGAGCGAACCACGGAAAACCCACTCTTCGCGGCGACCCTTGGCGATTTGTCATTTCAAGTGGAGAAGCTTCTGAGCCGAAAAACGCATACCCGTCTGCAGCTTCGTTACGATTTCAACAAAACTGTTTTGTCGCACTTGCTGGTTACAGAACTTGTGCTGCCGCAGGACCAGAATATTCATCTCTCAACCCTCTCGAGCACGCTTATACGAGACACGCGAGACAAGCCCCTCGATGCCCACCGGGGTGTTTTCGAGAACTTGAATGTGAGCATTACTCCGGGGCCGTTTGGTTCCAGCGCGACTTTTGCAAAGCTATTCGGGCAGTATGCTTTTTACAAGCCATTCCATTCCCTGGTATTCGCCAATAGCATTCGTCTCGGGCTGGCGAAAGCATTGGCGGGAAGTTTTGTTCCGACCAGTCAGCTTTATTTTTCTGGAGGCGGTACCTCTCTGCGCGGATTCCCCATTGATGAAGCTGGTCCGCAACGCCTCGTGCCTTTTTGCAACGTGCTGCAGAATCAGTCCGGATGTGTGAACGTCACAGTGCCGGTGGGCGGCACGCAGTTGTTCATTTTGAATTCGGAAGTGAGATTTCCGCTCCGCATCATGAAAAATCTGGGAGGAGTTGTCTTCTACGATGGCGGCAACGTCTACAGCGCCATCAACTTCAATAATTTCGTAAGCAACTATACCAACACGATTGGAATTGGTTTGCGATACGCAACTCCGATCGGCCCCATTCGAATCGACCTGGGGCGCAACCTGAATCCCGTGCCGGGCATCAACCCCACCCAGTATTTCATCACGTTGGGGCAGGCGTTCTAGAAGACTATTATGCGATGGCGACGGATTATCGGTTGGACTCTGGCGATTGTAGCCGTGTTGATCACGGTCGCGCTCGTCGGAGGGCTTCTGTTTCTGCGCACTGCCAGTTTTCAAAGGCTCGCCATCCGCACAATCGTGGAAGATGTGGACCAGGCCACCGGCAGCCGGACGGAGATTCGAGATTTCGACTTCAAACTGTCGACCCTCACCGCCCATCTTCGTGACATCACGGTTCACGGCACCGAGGCCGCCGGCCAATCTCCACTTCTGCACGTCGACGAAGTTACAGTTGGACTGAAGATTCAATCCATCCTTCGCCGCAAAGTCAGTCTCAGAGAACTTTTAATTGAACATCCGGTTGCCTTTATCCGAATCGATCGGGAAGGAAAAAGCAACCTGCCGCAACCTCCTCAGAAAAAACAAAGCAGCAGCAAGGTGAATGTTTTCGACGTCGCGGTGGGCCATGTGTTGCTAACCGGCGGCCAGATCAATTACAACGATGCATCCGTTCCCGTCGTCGCAGACCTGTACGATCTGAAGACGGAAATTCATTTTGAGCCGCTCGAAACAAAATATCGCGGCACACTTTCATACAATGGCGGTCGCATTCGCTACGGAACTGAACCAGTTTTCCCCCACAGCCTCGATGCCAGCTTTAGCGCAACTCCTGCTCGATTTTCGCTCGAATCAGCTTTGCTGAAGGTAGGAGCCTCCTCGCTTTCGATGCAGGCTGACATCACCAATTACAGCAATCCGATCATGGATGGCCGCTACGATGTCCGCATTCGTACGCAGGACTTTTCTCCCATGCTGCATCCTGCTGCGTCTGACGGTGACGTGTCGCTATCCGGAGCAGTGCACTATCAAAGAGTCGAGGGCCAGCCTTTTTTGCGGGGGCTTTCCCTGGATGGCCGGATAAATAGCGAAGATCTGACGGCAACATTGCCTCAGGGGCATCTGAATTTCCGCCGGCTTCAGGGAAATTACAAATTGCTAAATAGTACGCTGCAGGCGCGCGGAGTTAACTTCGAAACGCTTGGCGGACGGATCGCCGCCAATGCCGAGATAAAAAATCTCGATAGCGCGCTGCCTGAGACTCAGGTGCAAGCGTCGTTGCAAAATATCTTGCTGCAGGACGCACAGCACGTTCTTCACGCGGCGCAGGTGAGGCGTGTGCGTCTGCTGAGTAGTCTCGACGGCACCGTGAATGCCTCGTGGACGGGCAGCTTCAGCAAACTCCACGCCCGCGCTGACTTAGCGCTTAAGGCCGCTCCAGGGCGCGATACTGCCGCGATCCCCAGCATGATCCCGCTGGGCGGATCAATTCACGCAACTTACGACGGCCCGAAAAACATCTTAACTTTTCGCGAAACTTCGCTGCACATTCCTTCCACCACGATCGCAGTGCAAGGTGAAGTCGGCAATCACTCTAGTTTACAGATTCAAGCCAGCACCGCCGATCTCCATCAACTCATGATGTTGTTTTCGGCCGCACGCGGAGGTTCTCCGCCGACGCTGGAAATTGCTGGCGCAGGTTCGCTACAGGCGATTGTGCGAGGATCTCTGCAAAGCCCGCAATTCTCGGGGCAGTTCGATGCACGGAATCTGCATGTGCAAGGCAGCGCCTGGAGCAGCGCGAAGTTTGCCATCGAGGCAGATTCTTCCGGAGTCTCACTGCGGAATGCGTCGCTTATCAGTGCTCATCAAGGCAAGGCATCCATCAGCGGTAAGATTGGGTTGCAGCACTGGTCCTACCTTCCAGCGAATCCGATCGCGGTTAATCTGTCGATACAGCGCATGTCGGTGGGCGATTTGCAGCGGCTGGCAAGTGTCGACTACCCGGTGTCTGGTGACTTGTCCGCGGAGATTACTCTTCACGGTTCTCAACTCAAGCCCATCGGGAGCGGCTCCCTCACCGTTAACAATGCGCACGCTTACGATGAACCGATCCAGCATCTCAAAGCCGACTTCCACGCCGATAGAAGTTCTCTGACGTCGACCTTCGATCTCAACCTGCCGGCCGGTTCGGCAAATGGGAATATTTCCTACACCCCTGAAACCAAGGCCTACGTTGTTCATCTGAGCGCTCCGTCGCTGGCGTTGCAGAAGCTGCAGACCGTGCAAGCCAAGAATCTTGGAATATCGGGCACCCTGACGATCACCGCTAGCGGAGCGGGAACCTTGAGTAATCCCGAATTGACGGCGGCATTGGAGCTTCCCCAACTGCATTTTCGGGATAAGTCGATTTCCCAGATAAAAGCGCAACTGCATGTGGCAAACAAACATGCAGAGTTATCCCTGGATTCTCAGGTTGCTCAAGCTTCCCTGCATTCCAAGGTTGATGTCAATCTGAGCGGAGATTATTACACCGAGGCTGTCGTCGATACGACGAGGGTGCCGCTCGATCCCCTGCTTGCGATGTACTTGCCGAGTTTGCCCGAAGGTTTTCAGGGTGAGACTGAACTGCACGCGACATTGAAGGGGCCGCTCAAGGACAAATCGCGAGTCGAAGCCCACCTTACGTTGCCGATCCTCAAAGCCGGTTATCAATCGCTCGAAATCGGCGCTGCCAGCCCGATTCACCTGGACTACGCGAATTCAGTCATAACATTGCAGCCGGCAGAATTCCGCGGAACCGATACTTCTTTGCGCGTGCAAGGCCGCATTCCTCTCGGCGAAAACGCGGCTCCTAACCTCACCGCACAAGGATCGATCGATGTTCGGATCCTTCGCATCGTGGATCCGGATCTCCAAAGTTCCGGAACTCTATTACTGGACGTTCATGCCTCAGGCACGGCGAAGGAACCGCAGGTTCAAGGACAAGTACGCCTGCAAGACGTCGCAATATCCACGCCCAGCGCGCCGCTTGGCGTGGAGAAACTAAATGGCACCCTCGACATCAGCAATAACAGCCTGCAGATTTCCAGCCTTGAGGGTCAGATGGGAGGCGGGCAGGTGTCCGTAGGCGGTTCGATCGCCTATAAGCCGAACTTGCAATTCAATGTTTCGCTGCAAAGCAAATCTGTGCGACTGCGCTATCCAACCGGGGTGCGAGCGGTCCTCGATAGCAACCTCGTTCTAATTGGAACAAAAGATGCGTCGACTCTGAACGGCCGCGTGCTGATCGACACGCTTTCGTTTACTCCTGATTTCGATCTCTCGAAATTCAGCGATCAATTCAATGGTAGCGCCATTCCAGCTCAGCCCGGCTTGGCCGATAACATCAAACTCGCGGTCGGCGTTCAGTCAAAAAGTAAACTCAGCGCGACCAGTTCTCAAATCAGCGTCGAAGGCCAGGTAAATCTACAGGTGGTAGGCACGGCAGCCAATCCGGTAATTATCGGTCGCACAGACCTCACTTCCGGAGAGTTCTTTTACCGCAACGTTCGATACGAACTGCAACGCGGCATCATCACTTTCGACAATCCTGCTGAGACCGAGCCGGTGCTGAATGTCCAAGTTACGACCACGGTCGAGCAGTACAAGTTGACCCTTACGCTGCGCGGTCCTTTTGATAAGCTAACCACATCGTACACATCGGATCCTCCGCTGGCGACCGCCGACATCATCAATCTGATTGCCAATGGCCAGACCACTCAGGAAGCGGCCGCTGCCGGCCAAAGCACGGATTCGATGATCGCTTCGCAAGTTGCCGGTCAGGTGACCGGCGGCATCCAGCACCTCGCAGGCATTTCTGCCCTGCAGATTGATCCGCTTCTTGGAGGAAATCAAAACCCCTCTGCGCGGGTTGCCATTCAGCAGCGCGTGACGAAGAATTTTCTTTTTACGTTCTCAACCGATCTGTCGCAGCCCGGAAGCGAAATCGTCCAAGGCGATTACCGGATCAACAAACGCTGGTCGATGAGTGTTACACGAGACGAAGTGGGCGGAATTTCAGTAGACGGCAAATACCACACCAAATTTTGATGTCCCGCCCGATCGCCACCGGGAACGAACTCTTGCAAGGTGTCTAAAGCTGCACCTTCGCCGGTCCACCTGTTTTGTGAAAACTGCCTTTCGCGGACAAGCGTGAGGGGCGTAGCTCCTTCGTCAGTTCCGCGTTGAGCTCGCCGCCAGCCAACAAAATGAAATACGCCCAGTAGAGCCAGGTCATGAGTGCCATCACTCCACCCAGAGTTCCATAGATTCGATTGTAATTTCCAAAGTATCGGAAATAAATTCCCAGCAAATACGACATCCCCATCCAGCAAGCGACAGAAAGAACCGCACCAGGCAAAGTTACCCAAAAACTCTGTTTTACATTGGGAGCGAGAAAATAAATCGTCTCCACCGCGAGAACCGCGAAAATTACAGCAAGGGTCCAGTGAATAAAAGGCCAGAGGAATATAAAAATGCTCGAAAGAGAAAGTCGAACGGCAAGCCAGTCGCCAAGCCGGGGCCCGACAATCATCGCCGCGATTCCGCAGATAAGAAAAAAACCCGTGAGTGCGGCCAGGCCTACCGCCAGCAGTCGCGTCTTCCAGAAGGGCCGCTGGTCGTCCACCTCATAAGCCGCGTCCAAAGCTTCAATCAGTTCATCGAAGGCGGAAGAAACTACCCATAGGGTGCCGAGCGTGCCCAAGGAAAGCCATGCCCCCGAATTGGTGCCTTTGAGGACCGCAATTACCATCGACATTGTGCCGGGCGGCGCCACCCGCCCGATCGCGACCAGCACATCGGGGAAAAAATTGGGCAGAGGAATATAGGACATCACGGCCGATAAGAGAATCAGAGCGGGAAATATGGATAAGATCGAGTAATAGGAGAGTGCCGCTGCCGCCTGAAAGGTCTGGTTCTTGAAAACGTCGTGATAGGTCCTCGCTAAGGCTCGTTTCGTATAGGGGAACATCAGGGCTTTAGATGCAAGTTTGTTTCGCAGCGCGACGAATATGTTGCCAGCCATTTTCGCTAAGCATTGGCCAGATAGATGTAGCGCAGAACGAACAACACGGTGAGAATCCACACCAGCGCGTTAATTTCGCGGATCTTGCCCGCCGCAACCTTGACCACGGTGTAAGAGATTAAGCCGAGACTGAGGCCGGTCGCAATGCTGAAGGTGAGAGGCGTGGCCAGCATAGTGATGAAAGCTGGAACGGCCTCGGTGAAGTCCTGCCAGTTGATTTGCGCGATGGACTGAGTCATTAATACCCCGACAAGAACCAGAGCCGGAGCCGTTGCATAAGCCGGAATCGCAGTGGCTAGGGGCGAGCAGAATGCAGCCAGCATGAAAAGCGCGGCGACCGCGACATTGCTCAGACCAGTGCGGGCGCCGGCGGCAACTCCAGCTGCGCTTTCAATGTAACTTGTCACGGTCGAAGTTCCGGTCAGCGAGCCGACAACAGTTCCCACGGCATCCGCAACCAACACTCGGCCTACGCGTGGAATTTTCCCGTCTTTCACGAAGCCGCCTTGTTCACAGACCCCCACCAGAGTGCCAACGTTGTCGAACAGATCAACAAATAGAAACGCGAAAAGAATTTCGAGTAAGCCGAGATGAGTCGCGCCTCGAAAATCAAGCTGCAGAAAAGTTGAGGACGGGTGCGGCATGGAGAAGACAGCCGCCGGCCAACTTGTGATCCCTCGCAAAATTCCCAGCAGCGCTGTGCCAAAAATACCGATCAAGATTGCACCATGGAATTTTCGCGACATTAAGATCAGCGTAAGCCCCAAGCCAAAGCAAGCGGTCTGCACTTCTTTGTCAGCGAAGCTGCCGAGGCCAACATAGGTCGCCGAGTTGGCGACCACCAACTTCGCATTTCGTAGTCCAACAAAAGCGATGAACATCCCAATCCCAGCCGCCGTCGAGTGCTTCAGACAATCAGGCATGCCATTTACAATCTGTTCGCGAACCTTCGTCACAGTCAGCACAAGGAAAAGCACGCCGGAGAAAAAGACCACTGCGAGCGCCGTTCGCCACGGAACATGCATGGCGAGGCAAACCGAATAAGTGAAGTAGGCATTCAAGCGACATTCCCGGCGCCAGGGCTATTGGATAGTTGGCATACAGTCCCATCACCAAAGTTGCCACCGCCGCCGAAGCGCAGGTCGCAAACACCACTCCATCCGGCGGCATCCCCGCCTGCGCCAGGATCTGCGGATTCACCACAACGATATAAGCCATCGTTACGAAGGTGGTGAGGCCGCCCAGCATCTCCTGCTTCACGGAAGTCTGGTGCTCGGTGAGTTTGAAATAGCGATCGATCAAACGATCCCTCCTGGACTCAGACTGAGGTCGTTGCAACTGATTTAATATGTGATCTTGTTCGGTTTGTTTTCCCACGCATGAAAAGCAGCCAAAGCTTCTTCCCGCATCATCTGAACCATCGGTATTTTACGTTTCGAATGCGGCTGCGCGATTTCCCGGTAGATCAGCGAATCGTCAAATCCGATCCTGGATGCATCGGCATCGGCATTGGCGAAATAAACGCGAGAGAGACGAGCCCAGTAGATCGCCCCCAGGCACATGGGGCAAGGCTCGCAGGAAGTGTAGATTTCGCATCCCTCGAGGTCGAAAGCGCCCAGTTTTTTGCACGCCTCGCGGATAACGACAACCTCCGCGTGCGCTGTAGGATCATTCGTGGAAGTAACTTGATTGGCGCCTTCGGCAATAATAGCGCCGGCTTTCACTACAACGGCGCCAAAGGGCCCACCGCGCCCCGAGTTGACGTTGTCAAGGGAGAGCTGAATGGCGCGGGCCATGAAAGGGTTATCCATGCGTTTCTCTGTCTGTGCGCAATCGTCAGGGTCTGCCGGCGTTAGCAACCCGCGAACTTGCAATCGGTCGACATGGACTTTCGCAGCCGCTTCGCTGAGAAGCGAGTATATGCCGGGAGTCGGATTTTCGTAAAATGCTGTTTCGGATTCAGAAAAGAATGATGTGTAAAGTGGAGCGAATGAATTATTCTTCGCTGAAAAATCAAAAATTCTCCAGAGGGCTGACAACTTGAACTCGCGCGCTTACTTGTCTCACCGAGTGGTCACGCCCGAGGCAATTCGTCCGGCGGCCATTTTGGTAGAAGGCGAACGCATCCAGAGCATCGTTCCCCGCGATCAAGTGCCGGCGCAGCGTTACGAAATCCAGGACTTCGGCAACGCGGCAATTCTTCCCGGGCTCGTCGATTCGCACGTACACATCAATGAGCCTGGTCGAACTGACTGGGAGGGATTCGAAACCGCGACTCGGGCTGCTGCGGCGGGAGGATACACGATGCTCGTCGATATGCCTCTGAACTGTCTTCCTGCGACTACGAATGTCGCTGCGCTTGAGGCCAAGCGGGCCGCTGCGCAAGGTAAGTGCCGCGTCGACTGGGCGGCGTGGGGCGGCGTTGTCCACGATAATCAAAATGATATTGAAGCTCTGGCGGCCGCTGGAGTGCCGGGATTCAAATGCTTTCTGATTGATCCGGGCATCGACGGATTCACGATGATTACGGAGAGGCAATTGCGAGCGGCTCTACCGCATGTTGCCCGGACACGACTGCCGCTGCTGGTGCACGCGGAACTGGCCGCTCCAATTGATCGTGCAACGGACGTCCTGGCCAATGCCGACTGGAGTTGTTACTCAACCTATCTTCAATCTCGGCCAGATGATGCGGAACTGGCTGCCATCCGGATGTTGCTATCGTTGTGTCGCGAATACAGATTTCACTTACATATCGTTCATCTTTCGACAAGCCATGCGCTTTCGGAACTTCGCGCCGCTCGCGCCGAAGGGCTTCCCGTGAGCGTGGAGACCTGCCCTCACTATCTGCACCTCGCCGCGGAAGCCGTCCCCAACGGCGAAACCCTAAGCAAGTGTGCGCCACCGATCCGCAGCCGTGAAAACCGCGAGAACTTGTGGGAGGGTCTCAGAGACAGAACGATCGATATGGTCGTGACCGACCATTCGCCGTGCCCACCAGCGATGAAGCGAATCTCCGAAGGAAATTTTCGAACCGCCTGGGGTGGTATTGCGAGCCTGTCGGTCGCACTGCCGGTCGTGTGGACAGAAGCTAGCGCGCGAGGATTCACGTTAATGGACTTGGCGCGATGGATGTCGGCGGAACCGGCACGACTCGCCGGTTGCGACACGCGCAAGGGTCGAATCGCGCCCGGATACGACGCGGACTTAGTCGTCTTTGATTCCGAATGCGAATTTACCGTGAACGACGACAGATTGCACTATCGGTATCCAGTCTCAGCGTATCTGGGAGAAACGCTCCGCGGCGCGGTAAGGGCGACCTATCTGCGCGGGACTCCCGTCTTCACCGACGGAACGTTTCCTGGACAACCCGCCGGGCGCGAATTTCAGGCGCGTGCGCGTGATGCGTCGACTCTATAAATCGTCTGCTCGCTGCAAAACTCCCGCGACGTAAAGAGCCAATCTGGCTTACACTAGCCCATCCACGGGTCAAACTTATCCGCTGGCTTACAAGATGAGCAGCAACCACATCGTCGGCAACTCGGTTCCGCGTAAAGAGGGACGCGACAAAGTAACCGGCAGGTCTCAGTATGTCGACGATATGGTTTTGCCCAACATGCTGTTCGGAGCAACCGTTCGCAGCCAGATCCCCCGCGGCCGGATCAAAAGAATCACGTTCGGCGGCAGCATTGCCTGGAATGAATTTGTCATCGTCTCTGCGAAAGATATTCCTGGCAAAAATTGCATCGCGCTCATCGGAGATGACCAGCCCTGTCTCGCGCATGAAGTCGTTAATCACCCCGAAGAGCCCATTCTGTTGTTGGCTCATCCCGATCGCTATCTTCTTCCACAGGCCGTTGAAGCGATATCGATTGAATATGAGCCTCTGCCCGCCATCTTTACAATTGAAGAAAGTGAGCGCTGCTCGGAACTTATCTGGGGTAAGGACAATATTTTTAAAACCTACTTGATCGAGAAGGGCGCTGTCGGCGCAATTTGGGAGAAGGCTGCATACATCGTCGAAGGTGAGTATACGACTGGGGCGCAGGAGCAGCTTTACATCGAAAACAACGGAATGATCGCGGCCTTCGATTCTTCGCAGGGAATTACAGTGTGGGGCTCGCTGCAATGTCCTTACTACATTCATAAAGCGTTGATGGCGCTATGCAATCTTCCGGCGGAAAAAGTTCGTGTCGTACAAATGGAAACAGGAGGCGCTTTCGGCGGCAAGGAGGAATATCCGTCGATGATCGCCGCGCATGCTGCACTACTGGCGATGAAGTCGGGGAAACCGGTCAAGATCATTTATGACCGGATGGAAGACATGGCCGCGACTACGAAGCGGCATCCTTCGCGCACGCGTCATCGGACCGCCGTCAGTAGGGACGGCAAGATTCTGGGCGGCGAGATCGACTTTACAATTGACGGCGGAGCCTATGCAACGTTGTCCTCTGTGGTCCTGTCTCGCGGCGCGATTCACGCAGGAGGTCCCTATTACTGGCCGAATATTCGCATTCGCGCCAAAGCGGTTGCTACCAATGCGCCGCCCCACGGAGCTTTTCGCGGCTTCGGCGCTCCGCAAAGCCTGTTTGCCATGGAGCGGCACATGGATCGAATTGCGCAACAGGTGGGTCTTTCTCCCGTCGAAATCCGCCGTCGTAATTTTTTGCAGCCGGGGCAGACTACGACCACGGAACAGGTGGTGCGCGAGCCAATTGATCTGTCAAAGCTGCTCGATCGCGCTCTGGAAGTTTCCGACTATCACGCCAAGACGAGTCGATTCGCAAAAGAGAATCAGGATACTACCACCAAAAAGGGCATGGGCATTGCCGCGTTTCTGCACGGCGCCGGATTTACCGGGTCAGGCGAGCGCTATCTCAGTTCGGTAGTCGGTGTTGAAGGTTGCGCGGACGGCAGCGTACGCGTGCTGGTTTCGAGCACTGAATTTGGGCAAGGAACAAAAACTGTTCTCAGTCAGATTGCAGCTGAAGCTCTTGGTCTGCCGTACGAGAAGGTGAGCGTAGCCCAGGCGGACACTCTCGAAGTTCCCAACAGCGGCCCCACCGTTGCGTCACGCACGGTGATGGTGGTGGGGAAGCTAGTGCAGTCCGCGGCTTTAGGAATTAAACAGACGCTGCTTTCCTCTAACCTGCTTCGTGAACCTTATACTGCGGAGGAGTTTCGCGCCGCCTGCAAACAATATGTTGCTGCCCATGGTCAATTCCGCTCATGGTCGCGGTACGAGCCTCCAGCCGATGTTTTTTGGGACGATGAAAAGTATCGTGGAGAAGCTTACGCCGCATTTGCCTGGGCGGTATATGTCGCCGAAGTTAAGGTCGATCTGATCACCTATAGCGTATCTGTGGACGATTTCGTCGCACTCCAGGAAGTTGGCAAAGTCCTGCACCCGCTTCTGGCAAGCGGCCAAATCATCGGCGGCGTCGCGCAGGGGATAGGGTTCAGCCTTTACGAAAAAGTAATTTGGCAGAACGGACGCATGCAGAACGGCCAGATGACGAATTACATCATCCCAACTTCATCCGACATGCCACCGATTCGCGTGTTCTTTGAAGAGTTAGGCAACATCCACGGCGCGCACGGCGCGAAGGGAATTGGCGAACTTCCAATGGATGGTCCGGCTCCGGCAATCATCAACGCGGTGTCGAATGCGCTTGGAGTTCATTTCGATTCCATCCCTTTGCTGCCGGAAGACATCATGGATGCGGTTCTCGCAGCTCGTCAAGAAATCGAGACTGAGTCAGCGGGTCAGGTCCAGCCACAATGACGGACACGCGCGAAGGTAGTTCCAAGGCCTGCATTTCATTCGTCGTCAACGGCGATCTGAAAACCGTGAAGGCTCATCCGATGGAGCGGCTGCTCGATGTCTTGCGCCACGAACTGCAATTGACCGGCACAAAAGAAGGATGCGGTGAAGGCGAGTGTGGTTCATGTTCGATTCTCATGGATGGAATGCTCGTGAATAGTTGTCTGATCCCTATACTTCAGACGCAGGGTTCAGACATCGTAACCATTGAAGGACTTGCAGCGGGCGATACGCTGCACATTTTGCAGCAGACGTTTCTCGAGCATGGCGGCGCGCAATGCGGTATCTGCACTCCGGGAATGATTCTTGCAGCTGCACATTTGCTAAACGGAAACCCTGAACCCACGTTGGACGAGATCCGGGAAGGCCTTTCCGGCAATCTCTGCCGCTGCACGGGCTACAGTCAAATTGTCGAGGCTGTGGCCGAAGCCTCGCGTCGCAAGGCGACGGCATGAGATCGCATCCTTCTGAATACGAAATCGTCGCGCCCGGCAGCCTGCAGGCAGTCGTTTCTCTGCTCGCACAGAGGCCATCTACGTGGCTTCCGATAGCTGGAGGCACTGATGTGATGGTGCAATATGCTGCGGGAAACCTTCCCTCCCGCAAACTGGTCAGTATCTGGAATCTTCCGGAATTGCGGCACATTGAAATCACAGAAAAAGAAATTTCGGTCGGCGCGGGATGTACATACACCGATCTTCGCCGCAGCGATATTGTTCGGCGGGAGTTTCCACTCCTGGAGAGTGCCGCGCGTTGGACCGGAGGAATCGCCAACCAGAATCGAGGAACGATTGGCGGCAATATTGTGAACGCGTCGCCAGCGGCAGATTCCTTGCCCGCGCTGCTGGTGTATGAAGCAGAGTTGATTCTGGTATCAGTGCGAGGTGAGCGCCGGGTGCCCTATGCAAGCTTCCACACTGGCTACAGGAAAACTTTGCTGGCGACGGATGAACTCGTTCAGTCTGTATGCCTCCCGCGACGATTTATAGGATATTTCAGCTACGCCCGAAAGGTGGGCGCTCGCAATTCCCAGGCAATCTCGAAGGTGTGTATCGCCGCGATGGGACGTGTGGCAGATGGGATCGTTGAAGACGTTCACATCGCGCTGGGAAGCGTTGCGCCGGTGCCGCTTCGCCTCAAGCAGACTGAGCGAGCAGTGAATGGGAAGCGCATTGATTCCGATTTGTTGTTATCCGCAAAGAATGCAGCCGCCGCTGAGATTCGTGCCATCGATGATATTCGATCAACCGCAAGATATCGTTCAGCAGTGGCGGGCAATCTTGTCATTGAATTTCTTAAGCGGCTGCGTTCGACGTTCGCCGAAACCGGCGAGAGGAAAGATTTTCTGGCGCGATGGAATTTTCTGCCCATCGACCAGGCCCTGAGAGCAATTCTGCCGTGTTGTGGATCCAGAACGTGGGCCGAGGAGATGGCGGGCAGTAGACCTTTCGCGGATGAAACCGCGCTCCTGGCCGCCGCAGACCAGACTTGGCGCAGCCTGGAACCATCAGACTGGATGGAAGCATTCCGCAGTCATCCTCGAATCGGAGAGTCGCGAGCCTCCGCTATTCATGAGCAGTCGGTAGAATGGTCGGCGCAGGAACAACGCGAGATAGCGGGGGCCGAGGCCGCTGTGAAGGCCGCCTTAGCTGATGCGAATCGGGAATACGAGCGGCGCTTCAATCGCATCTTTATCGTGTGCGCTTCAGGAAAGTCCGCCTCGGAGATTCTGGAAATTTGTCAGCGCCGGCTCAAGAACGACGGAGAGACTGAGCTCCGCGAAGCCGCCGAACAACAGCGGCAGATCACGCAAATCCGTTTGAAAAAATGGCTCCAGGGATGAAAGCATGAGACGCATTTCAACTCACATTCTGGACCTGGTTCATGGCAAGCCGGCCAGCGGGGTTCCCGTGCGATTGGAAAAGCAGACAGACGGAGATTGGAAGATCCTGAACTCCGAGATCACCGATCAGGATGGCCGATGTACCCAGTTGCTCCGGGAGAGCGAAGAGAAGTCCGCGGCAGTTTATCGTTTGATTTTTGACACTGCGAGTTACTATTCCGAAAAGCAAATCAACACATTGTATCCGGAAGTGGAAGTGACGTTTCAGGCAAGGGACGGCGAATCGCATTTTCACATCGCGCTGCTTCTGAGTCCGAACGGATATACAACTTACCGGGGAAGCTGAGCTAGAACGCTTCGTCCGCAATGGAGTAAAAATTGACTTCGTCAATCCGCGAATGGTTGAACCTTCTGGTGCGTTGGTTCCATGTTTTCGCGGCCATCATGTGGGTTGGGCAAACCTATTATTTCACCTGGCTGGACGGCCAGTTTGGCAGGCTCGCCAAGAATACTGCTGCAGACGGTTCAGTTCCATCGTTATGGATGGTGCACAGCGGCGGCTTTTACACGGTTGACAGACAGAAATCTCTTAAAGTTGGGCCCGACCAGGTTCACTGGTTTCGTTGGGAAGCGTTAATGACCTGGCTCAGTGGAGTGGTGCTGTTATTCCTCGTGTACTATTCAAGTTCCGGATTGATTGATCCGGACATCGCCGCGCTGTCCCAGGCGCGCGGTATTGCGATTGGACTTGCCGTTCTCGCTGGCGGCTGGATCGTTTACGATCTGGCGGCACGATCCGCTCTGGGCAGGTCGGAAGCTGCCTTTGCGGCATTCTCGCTACTCATGATTGCTGTTCTCGCCTGGGGACTTATGCATATCTTCAGCGGCCGGGCCGCCTACATTCACGTCGGCGCGGTCCTGGGAACGATCATGACCGCCAATGTCTGGTTCCGGATTCTTCCCTCTCAGCGAAAAATGATCGCGGCGGCCGCCGCCGGAGAAAAGTTCGACGCTGCGCTGAGCGCGCAAGCCAAGCTGCGTTCCAAACATAATACTTTCATGGCGGTCCCGGTAGTTTTTCTCATGATTAGCAATCATTTCCCTGTCGCGACCTACGGAAATACTTATGCCTGGGAAGTTCTCGTGGGACTCGTTCTGCTCGGGTGGGGGGCGGCAAAGGTTATCCGAGAAGCTTGACGTACGAATTGCAGCTAACAACTGTGACTACAAATCGCGCGCAGGAAGTTATCGCTCGTTGCCTGAAGCTAGCTTCGTTTACGGAGACCCCCGGTTCCGTGCGGCGGACTTTCTTATCTCCGCCCATGCGCGATTGTCATCAAGAAATTATCAAATGGATGGAACCATTAGGCGCGCAAGTGAGCGCCGACGCGGCCGGAAATCTTCGCGCCTTATATCCCGGCGCGAAGGCTGACGGTCCGCGTCTGTTGATCGGTTCACATCTCGATACTGTTCCGAACGCCGGTGCCTACGATGGCGTCCTCGGAGTTGTTCTAGCGGTCGCCTTATTAGATGCCTTGCAGGGACGGCACCTTCCTTTTGCAATCGAGGTGATTGCCTTTTCCGAGGAAGAAGGAGTACGCTTCCGCACTCCATTCATCGGCAGCCGGGCGCTGGTCGGGAGACTGGACGATCAACTATTGAACATGCAGGATGCGCAGGGGATCACGGTGCGGAAAGCGATTGGAAACTTCGGATTGAATCCAGAAAACATTCCTCAGGCGAAATTGGGAGACGATGCACTGGGCTATCTGGAATTTCATATCGAACAGGGACCAGTTCTGGAAAGTCTGAATCAGCCTCTTGCCGCGGTCGAAGCCATTGCCGGACAGAGCCGATTGGAATTTACATTTGTCGGCCGTGCCAACCATGCCGGCACAACGCCCATGCATCTCCGCCTCGATGCGGTTGCTGGTGCCGCGGAGTGGATCGGCACTGTCGAACGCCTAGCCCGGGAAGTTCCCGACTTAGTTGCGACCGTCGGCAGGATCGAAGCCCTGCCCGGAGCGGCGAACGTGATCGCAGCGGAGGCACGACTCACCCTCGACATTCGCCACCGCACGGATAATGTTCGCGCCCGCGCCGTCGACGACCTCATTCGTCAGGCTCACGAAATCGCTGCGCGCCGCGGGTTAACCGTGCGTGAGAAAGTTCTCTCAAGCCAGCCCGCAGTCGCTATGGATACGTTTCTTACCGGCGAGATAGAACAGGCAATCTTGAAGACCGGATGCACTCCGCACCGCATGGTAAGCGGCGCGGGCCACGATGCCATGATCATGGCGGAGAAAGTTCCATCGGCGATGATTTTTCTCCGGACTCCAGGTGGTATCAGCCACGACCCTGCCGAGTCGGTCGCCGTTGAAGACATCGAAAAGGCGATCGAGTGCGGATTGCATCTTCTCGATCAGCTGGCTTCGTCGCCCGAATTTCACAAGAGGATGAACCGTGCATAATCTTGGCCGCACAAGAAGCTCTCAGCAACCCAATCACCTGCTCCTGACTCCGGATACTTTTGTGCGCACCACCCTGCCCGGAATGAAGGCCTGCTCCGCCATCGTTCACGTAAGCCCCGCATTGGGCGCCAAGTTTACACAGTACACCGCCGAGTTTGAAGCAGGAGGCGAACTCGGAAGCACGCATGCACAGCGCTTCATTTTCGTAATTGAAGGCGACGTGAACCTGAATGTGAACGGCAAATCAGAAAGGATGGGCGCGAGAGGATACACCTATTTACCTGAAGGAGTGAATCACCGCGTCACGGCGGAAACTACGAGCCGCGTTGCCATATTCGAGAAATCCTATCAACCTCTCGATTCCGTTCAGCCGCCGCATCTGATCGTTTCGAACGAAGACAAGGTGTCTTCGCATCCGCTGGATGACGATCCCGGCTTGCAGGTCAAGTGCCTGCTTCCTGACGAAATGAGTTTTGACTTTGCGGTGAACACAATGGTGTACCAGCCCGGCGCTGCGCTCAGCATGGTCGAAATGCACATCATGGAACACGGGCTCATCATGCTCGAAGGCGGAGGCATCTACCGGCTCGGCGACTCCTGGTACCCCGTGACCGCCGGAGACTTCATCTGGATGGCACCGTGGTGCCCGCAGTGGTTCGGAGCAATCGGCAAAGTGCCGGCGAAATATCTCATCTACAAAGACTGGAACCGGCATCCGCTGGCCAGCACACCGCGATGAATTTCGGGTGATGAATATAGAGCGATGAATATTGCTATCGATCGAAGTCGCTTACTTTCTGAAATCGACACGCTCGCTTCATTCTCCGACGCTGAAGCTCCCGCAGTAACTCGAATTGTTTTTACGCCGACTGATCTTAAAGCTCGTTTCTGGATGAAAGCGCGTTGTGAAGAAGCCGGGCTCACTGTGCGCGAGGATGCTATCGGAAATACCTTTGCTCGCTGGAGGGGCTCTGAGCCCCACGCATCAGTTGTTGGCACCGGTTCGCATATCGACGCCATTCCGAACGCTGGGAAATATGACGGCGTTGTCGGAGTGCTGGGAGGCTTGGAAGCAATACGGGCGTTGCGCCAGAGTGGGTTTCGTCCCCGGCATTCGATTGAACTTCTCATTTTCACTTCCGAAGAACCGACACGTTTCGGAATCGGATGTCTTGGGAGCAGATTATTATCTGGCACTCTTTCGGTTGACAGCGCGAAGAAACTAAGAGATTCCGACGGAGATGCACTCGACGAAGTTCGTCGGCGGGCTGGGTTTGCAGGCGAACTCGAAGGAGTGAGGTTGCCGAACGCCTACTTCAAAGCCTTCGTGGAATTGCACATTGAACAGGGGCCACGGTTGGAGCGCGAGCAAATTCCTCTCGGCATCGTTACGAAAATCGCCGCGCCGGCGAGTCTTCGCGTTGTGATCGAAGGTTCGGGAGGACACGCAGGTGGTGTTCTGATGCCGGACCGGCGCGACGCTCTGTGTGCCGCAGCTGAGATTATTTTGGCGGTTGAGAGCGCCGCACGCGGCAGCGCAGCGATTGACACGGTTGCGACCGTGGGAATTTGCGAAGTATTCCCCGGAGCCGTCAACAGTATTCCCGCACGCGTTCGCCTCAGCGTTGATATCCGCGACACCGATCTGCAGCGGCGCGATGGCGTCGTGCGCGCGCTGGATGCCGCATGCTCTGCAGTTTCAGCCAACCGAAAAGTTTTGATTCAAAGCGAATTGGTGAATGCCGATGCGCCCGCCGACTGTGCTCCCGCGATCATCGAAGCTCTCTCACAATCTTGCCGTCAGCACGGAATCAGCTTTCTTTCCATGGTCAGTCGCGCTTATCACGATTCACTTTTTATGGCTCGCGTCGCTCCGGTTGGGATGCTGTTTATTCCTTGTCGCAACGGCTACAGCCATCGTCCCGACGAATACGCGTCTCCCGATGACATCGTTCGAGGAACGCTCGTCCTCGCCGAAACCTTGGCAGCTCTCTCCAGTTAGAGTTTCCAGCACAGATTTAGCATCACTTCGTCTCGAGCGATTGGCGAATCTTCGCGTAGCCCGGTTTGATGGCGGAATAAATGAAATCAATACGCTCTTTGTAGGGCAGAAAAGCGCTTTTCATCGCATTGATTGTAATCTTCTCAAAATCCGCCAGCGTCAGGCCGAACGTGTTCGCGGCCGCTTCAAATTCTTTGGTCATCGACGTGTTACTCATCAGACGGTTGTCGGTATTTAGCGTAACCCGAAACTTTTCCTGATAAAGAATCTTGAATGGATGCTCGGCAACACTCGGCGTTGCGCCGGTGTGGACATTGCTCAAGAGGCAAATTTCCAGCGGAATGCGCTTGTCGAGAACGTACTGCGCCAGATCGCCCAACTTCACTGCTTTGCCGTCCCGGACCGCAATGTCTTCGATCAGCCGCGTGCCGTGCCCAATGCGGTGCGCTCCACAATATTGAATCGCTTGCCAGATTGATTCTTTCCCGTAGCCTTCTCCGGCGTGGATCGTAATGTTGAAATTCTCGCGCTGAATGTAATGAAAGGCATCCACGTGTTTTTTCGGAGGATACCCGCCTTCTTCTCCCGCCAGATCGAATCCCACTACGCCGCGAGCGCGAAAATCAACTGCCAGTTCCGCCATTTCGAGAGAGGTATTCATGTTGCGCATGGCGCAAATAATCAAACCGGAAGAAACCCCGAAATCTTTTCGCCCGCGTTCCAGACCTTTCAATACCGCGGAAACAATCTGTTGATGAGTTAATCCTTTTTGCGTATGAAAGATGGGCGCAAAGCGAGTTTCGAAGTAAATGATCCCATCGCGACTCAGATCCTCGGCTTGTTCGTAGGCGACCCGCTGCAGGGCCTCTTCCGTCTGCATTACGGCAATCGTATGCGCGAAGCCTTCCAGATATTTTGCGAGGCTGCCCTGATTCGCGCCACGAAAGAACCATTGCTCCAGCGCATTAGGATCATCTGTCGGCAGGTCTTTGTATCCTGCTTCCCGGGCCAACTCAATCACTGTTTGAGGTCGTAGCACTCCATCCAAATGCTCATGCAAAAGAACTTTTGGCAGACGCTGCAACAACTGTTTATCAAGTTTCATCGGAATGCGTTCCTCTCACAAGCCCGCCACGTTGGCGATTCTGATCATCGATGCCTGCAAAATACTATATTACCGCTCGCTTCCGTCCTGCTCTGGGTGCAGGCGCAGTGTGTGTTGTACAATCCGACGCCAGTCTCATTTGCAAAGCATCACTACGGCAGGTCGATGTAACAGAGATCGGACCAGCGACAATCGGCACACCATGGAGCAGACGGCGAATCAGCGTATCGAGAATGCAGACTACGGTTTGCGTCGCGGGATTCTGTCTCCGATGGAAACCCTGGCTCAGTCTGTCTCCACCATGGCTCCCACCACAACTCCGGCTGCCACCATCCCGCTCGTTTGTGCGCTCGCTGGCAACGGCACCTGGCTCGCGTACGCAATGGCGACAGGAGCCGTGTTCCTCGTTGCCTTATGCATCGCGCGCTATGCTCGCCTTTCAGCATCACCCGGATCGCTTTACACCTACGCATCGATGACTCTGCCTCCCTGGCTCACTGCAACCGTCGCCTGGAGCCTCTTGTTGGCTTATGTAGCCACCGGATCAAGCGTGATCGGCGGCTTCTATCACTACGCAAACTTGCTGCTCCGTGATGCCACCGGTCATGTGTATTCCGCGGTATTACTGGCCACGCTGGTGACCGCCGTTTCGATCTGGATTGCATATCGCGATGTGAAAATTTCTGCACGCCTTATGCTATGGATCGAGGCTGCGTCGGTCACGGTAATTGTAGTGGTCGTGATCCTTCTGCTCGTACGACACGGCTGGCATCTCGATGCGGAACAACTTCATCTTCACGGCATGACGGGAAGTGGACTTCGTCTCGGGTTGGTGCTTGCGCTATTCAGTTTTGTTGGTTTCGAGAGTGCCACCACGCTCGGCTCCGAGGCGCATAACCCGCTGAAAACGATTCCCAACGCGGTGATCCTGAGCGCCGTTCTCGCCGGGGCTTTTTTCACCATCTGCGCCTATGCGGAAGTGCTCGGCTTTCACACGGCCGGTCAGGACCTGGGTGCCAGCCAGGCTCCGATGTATGTGCTCGCTCGTGTCGGAGGCGTCCCTGTGCTCGGCCTGCTCATCGATATCGGCGCGCTGGTCAGCTTGTTTGCCGGAACTCTCGCCTGCATCACTGCCGCCGCGCGAGTGCTCATGCTGATGGCCCACAATGGGCTAGCCCACAGCTCTCTCGGCAGTACTCATGTTCGCAATCAAACGCCGAGCCGGGCGGTGGTGATTACTGGCGTTGCCGCGCTCTTGCCCGTGGCCGTGCTTGCGGCTCGTGGCGCCAGTGGGCTGGACGTGTATGGTTGGCTGGGATCGCTGGCGACCTACGGTTTTATCGTGGCCTACGCATTGGTTTGCATCGCATTGCCACGCTACTTGCGCCGCCATGATGCTTTTCATAGCGGAGCACAGATCGTCCCTTGGCTCGCAGGAGCAGCGATGCTTCTCGCGCTCGTGGGGAATTTTTATCCGGTTCCGGAAGGCCCGTACGGAAAGCTTCCTTACGTCTACCTGGCCTACCTGACCGCAGGACTGCTGTGGTTCTGGATTCGCGCCCATCGTAAAGCACCTTCCGTGGCCCAAGGCGAAGTCGAGCCTCTGTAGCCACACGGTCTCTCCACAATCCTCCTCGCCATAAAAATATCCGATCTACGGCAAAGGAATTTTCGTTACAGGAATACTTTCGTTCCCGTCAGCACTCGTGTAGAGTCATCCCGATATTTTGCGGCATGCAAAATAAACCACTCTGTGCCGAAGCTTCGTCTGATCAATTGCAAAATTTCGATCGCCAGCGAGAGGTCCTGCCCACGCACGCTTACAGAGTTACGAGGTCATTCATGATGAACAGAATTGGACTCGTCGTTCTTCTTGCCGCCGTATGTTTTTGGATGGCTTTCTCTCTCGTGCCGTATGCGCAGGCGCAGCAAACTCTCGGCGGCATTACCGGTACCGTCACCGACAAGACTGGCGGGGTGTTGCCGGAAACAGTTGTGACCATCGTAGGCGATCAAACAAAACTTACACGCAGCCAAAAGACCAATGCGAATGGGAGTTACGATTTCGTGAGCCTGCCTATCGGCACCTACACGCTCACTTTCACGCACGATGGCTTCGAGACGCAGAAGGTTCCCTCCGTCACGGTTCAGGCAGATCGCACAGCCACAATCAATGCTGTACTGCCCATCGGCCAAGTCGGGACCGTGGTCGAGGTCCAGGCAATCCCGCTGATAAATTCAGTCGACACCACCAACGGCTACATCCTCGATCGAAATCAGATCGATGCCGTGCCGCTGCCCACGGGCAGTTTTACCGGACTCGCGATTCTTTCTCCCGGAGTGAACGCTGAACTTCCAGGCGGCACGGGGGCCAACAGCGGCCTGGGAAATCAGCCCATCTGGGCGAATGGACAGCGCGATACCAGCAACAGTTTCCTGCTTGAACGGCGTCGATGCCAGCAATTTGTTTAATGGAAAAAGCACCAGCCAGGTAGCTTCGGCGCGCATCGTGAACAATACCGGCGTAGCGAATGCAGCCAGTACAAGTGCCGCGCCGATTCAGAGCACGGCATCCGTCTATCTGGCTATCGGGCAAGCATTGCCTACGCCGGCTCCTGAAACCGTCACCGAACTTCGCGTAAACACATCCATGTACGACGCGCAGCAAGGGGCCAACAGCGGCGCCCACATCGACATGAGCACCGCATCCGGCACGAATACGATTCACGGCAGCGGTTATGTCCATCGTGGCACGGACTGGCTGAATGCCGCGCCGTTCTTCTATAAACAGGATCCGAATATTCCCGCTAACGACAAAGTTCCGCAACTCCACCGCTACACCGCAGGCGGAACGCTAGGCGGCGCGCTCATCAAAGACAAGCTATTTGGCTTTGTCAGCTACCAGCACTTGCACGATTCCGATCAGGAGATCGGCCTCTCGCGCATGCTGGTCCCCTACGGACTGAGCAATGATCGCTCGCCTGCCGCTCTGGCGACGATTTCAAACACGTACTGGGGCACCAGTCTCACGGGCAACGGCGATCTCAATCCCATCGCAGTTGCCCTTTTTCAATACAAGCTGCCGAACGGGCAATATTTGATTCCCTCGTGGGACGGTCAGGTGGCGACGCCAATCTTTCCCGAAAACGCGATCAGCCCAGGTACGGCTTACTTCACGTCTGATCAGGCAGTCGTTGATCTTGATTGGAACAAGAGTGCAAGGGACACTGTTTCGGCGAAGTACTACTACCAGCACGACCCCAGCATCGCGCCTTACGCTTACTCAAACGTCGCCGGATTTTCTCAACATCTCGATGCCGGCAGCCAGGTTGCTTCGCTCACCAACACGCAGACGCTTCGGTCGAATCTGAGCATCACGGAAGTTTTAGGCATTCTCCGCGAGAAGGTCTACAGCACAATCGCTCAGCCATTTTCGCCGCAGTCGTTCGCCGCTCAAACTGGAACTCCGGCGATCAATACATTTGGCTCGACGTTCTTCCCCGGCATCAGCATCGTGGACCCGCTGGGCCTGGATAGCGCCGCCAATATAGGCGGCATTAGCAATCTGCAATTTCTCACCATCGGTCAAGGCGCAGCTTCGCAGGGAGCCTTCACTGGCGTCTTCCAAAACCGGATCATGCCATCGGCAAACGCCATCTGGACTCACGGCAAGCATACGTTCACCTTTGGCGGCAGTTATGCCTATACCCAACTCAACACGCGCGACCTGCGCACGAATCAGGGCATCATTTCGACGGCGGATTTCTCTCAGTTCATCCAAGGCTTCGTCACTACAAATGACGATTTCACCACCACAAAATTTCTTCAGGGCAACGCCAACCGTTACTACCGCGCTGGGCAATCCGGAGCTTACTTGCAGGACAAGTTTCAGTTCCGCTCCAACCTCAGTCTGACTGCGGGGCTGCGCTTCGATTGGGATGGCGGTCTCACCGAAAAATACGGGCGCATTTTCAATTTTGATCCTTCGCGGTATTCCTACGATGCGGCCACCGACACCATCGCATCGAACGGCTTCATCATCGCCGGCAACAACAACCTTTTCCCCACCAAAGGTGTCAGCAACACAACGCTGACCGGACGCCAGTGGGGATTGGCGCCGCGCCTCGGTGTGGCCTGGAGTCCGAAAAGATTTAACGACAAAGTGGTGGTCCGCGCCGGTACGGGAATCTACTATGATCGCGGCGAACTATATTCCTATCTCTCGCCCGGATTTGCCGAGGGCGTGATCAATGGCGGACCATTCGGAGTGAATCAGACTCCGCCTTACGTAAATGCCCAGGCATGCAAAAACTTCATGTCGACTCCGTACGAAGGTTTCATTCCCACTTGTGACCCGACGACCGCCGCAAGCGGCTCTGGTGGTTCACTGACGAACCCGTGGGGAGCGACATTGGGGCCGCCTCCAAGCGGCAATCCAGCGGATATTACGCAGTACTTGCCAAACGAAGCGGCCATTGCCAACGGTGCACAGCTTTTCTCTTTTGCCACCTACAACCGAGCCAACAAATTGCCTTACACCATCAATGACACGCTTGACGTGCAGTGGCAACCGCGCAATGACCTGGCCGTCGAGGTCGGCTATGTTGGCAACTTGGGACGGCACGGAGTGATTCCCATTCCATTCAACCAACCCGGAATCGCATCTCCTAGCAACATCATCCATCCCGGTTCGCCTTTTCCGCAGGAATATACATACGGCTACACGGTCGTCGATTCGAACTTTAACTTTCAAAACCTGCCCAACGGTCAGCCGTATCTCGCGACTTATGAAGGCGGCAACGTCGACCTGCGCGTTCCCTACATTGGTTACTCGGCGGAATCGGAAACCTACAAAGCGGCTGGCGTTTCCGCTTATAACGCACTTCAGACGCACGTTGAAAAGCGGATGAGCCACGGACTGCAGGTCGGCTTCTCCTACACTTACTCTCACGCGCTGGACGAACAAAGCGGGATGGGCCTGTTCTTCAACGGAAACAATCCGCTGAACCTGCGTTCGGCTTATGGATCTTCCGACTTCGACCGCACTCATGTTTTCAATTTCAGCTACGTCTATCAGGTGCCGAAATTCTTTTCCGCTGCCACGCTGAAGGGGAAAATAGTAGATGGTTGGTCCATCAACGGCGCTACCGTACTGCAAAGCGGCCAGCCCTATAGCATCATCGACTACACCGGCGCGGTCGGGAGCATTTTTTATAGTGTCTATGACGGCATCACGAATCCCATCGTTCCGCTCGCTCCGGGTTGCACCCCGAAGAATGCTCTTACCGGCGCTTCTGGAGCCTTTGGTACGCCAGCGCTGAAGTCAAGCTGCTTCACGCTTCCGCTGCTAAGTCCGGGAGATCTCGGTGGTGCCATTCCTGCCGGCGACACCTACGAAACCAACTTTACCAGTGGACAACGCAATATCTTTCGCCAATCCTGGCAGAAGGCCGCGGATATCTCTTTCGTGAAGCTCACGCCACTGACGGAAAGTGTTTCCCTGAAGTACAGCCTCGACATCTTCAACGTAACAAACACCGCGAGTTTTGATATTCCGATCGATGATGTTTCGCAGAACCAGTTCTATAACCAGTTTCCGGTGATTGGAACGCCACCATTGCCCACAAGCTGCGGCAATAACAACGCCGGCTTCTATAACTGTCCATCCGGTTTAGGAGTAACCAATAAAACGATCGGACAACCGCGACAGATTCAGATGACTTTGCAGGTTCAGTTCTAGTTCATTTGAACGGGACGCTGCGAATAGTTGGAACGACTGTTACTCCTGCCCGATGTCTTCGTTCCAGATTTCGGGATTCAGTCGAATATATTCGCGCAACATCGATGCGCATTCTTCTGAATCGAGGTCGATAACTTTTACGCCGAACGAGCGCAGCCATTCCATCCCACCCTGAAAATTGCGGCTCTCGCCAACGACCACCGTCCTGAAGCCAAACTGCCGCACCAGTCCGCTGCAATACCAGCAGGGCGCCAGCGTTGTGACCATGATGAGCTTGCGATAGCTGCGCTGCCGTCCCGTATTGCGGAACGCGTCGGTCTCTCCGTGTATTGAAGGATCGCCGTTTTGGACACGGCGGTTGTGGCCTGCGCCCACGAGTTTGCCGCTTTCATCGAAAATTGCCGCCCCAATCGGAATGCCGCCCTCAGCCAGCCCTTTGCGGGCTTCGGCGATTGCTACCTCCAGCAACGCAGTGTAATCGCATGCAGACATGGACTTTGATTATATGCGGCGTCTTCGATCATCAACCATCGCCTGAACTTCGTTAAGACGCCGCCTGGTCATCACGGTTTCCATACAAAAATTCGATGCAGCGAATTCGGGTCTGCGATTTTCAGCCCTGAGAACAAGTCCTTGGAAACCGCAGCTAAGTTATTTCTGTCTCAGGAGTTGGTCGCGTCACTCCTGGCATAGATTGCGAATGCATCAAATAAAGATGTTCAAGATTCTGTGCCTCCGACGCAGCCACGAAGCAAAATAACAATTGACGGGAATTCGCGAGTCGGCATAGGATCATTTGGTCATGGCTTCGCTTCACCATCATCGTCATCACCACCATCACCACGCGATGAGCGTGTCGGCGGAGCACTTCGGATGATGACCTAAAGCAATCGTAGGAAATCCAAGCCCGCTGACGCGAAACGCGCAGCGGGCTTTTTGTTTTCCCCGCGCAGCAAGCGCCGGCAATGATAACGAGGAGTTTCGATGGAGATCGACTTCGAAAAAATGCAAGGCCTGGCTCCCGCAGTCATTCAGGATGCCACTACCGCGGAACTGCTCATGGTTGGCTTCATGAACCGCCAGGCGTTGGAGGCAACGCTGCGAACGGGCTTCGTCACCTTCTACAGTCGCACTCGCCAAACTCTATGGACCAAAGGAGAAACCTCCGGCAATCGCCTTCAAGTTGTCGCGGCGTGGACGGATTGTGACCACGACACGGTGCTGATCCAGGTTCACGTGTTGGGCGAAGGCAAGGTTTGCCACACCGGATCCAGATCCTGTTTTACAGAGGAACTTCCGCTGGGCACGGCGCTGGCTGGTAAGGAGTCGCAGCAATGAAGCTTCGTCTGGGCGTTCCCAAGGGAAGTTTGCAAGAAGCCACGTTGAACCTTTTCACTCGCGCCGGGCTTCGAGTCTATACAAGTGCGCGCTCTTATTTCGCGGCAACCGATGATCCTGAAATTGAGTGTTTGCTCATTCGTGCGCAGGAAATGGCGCGCTACGTCGAACACGGTGCGCTGGATGCCGGCCTCACCGGTCTCGACTGGGTTCTCGAAAGCGGTCTCGATGTGGTCCGCGTGATCGACCTGATCTATGCGAAACAAAGTATGGGCAAAGTGAAGTGGGTACTCGCAGTGCCCGAGGATTCCGCCGTCAAGCGGCCTGAAGACCTTGAAGGAAAAATCGTAGCCACCGAATTGGTGAGCTTCACGCGGAATTATTTTGCCAGCCGAAATGTACATGTGAAAGTCGAATTTTCGTGGGGTGCCACCGAAGTGAAGCCGCCGTTGCTGGCGGACGCGATCGTAGAAGTTACGGAGACTGGCAGTTCGCTGCGCGCCAATCACTTGAGAATTATCGAAACTGTTCTGGAGTCGAACACGCAGCTCATTGCCAACCACACCGCGTGGACCGATCCTGCGCGGAGGCAGAAGATCGAGAATCTCTCCGTGATGCTTTCTGGAGCGATCGCGGCGCTGGGTCGTGTTGGTCTGATGCTCAACGTCCGCAAGCCACATTTGGCCGCCGTTCTTGGTTTGCTTCCGGCATTGCAAAATCCGACGGTCGCGCCCCTCGCCGATGGCGAATGGGTTGCTGTCAATACTGTGATCGAAGAGAATGCGGCTTGGTCGCTGATCCCAAAGCTCAAACAAGCGAATGCGCAAGGAATCGTCGAGTATCCGTTGAACAAGGTGGTGATGTGATGCGCTTGCGCATACTTGATGGGCTTAAGAAGGATCGGTTCGTGCGAGCGTTGGAGCAGCGCGGCACAACCGATCTCGCCGAAGTTCAGCCGGTGGCGCGCCGCGTTGTGAACAATGTACGACGCGAGGGGGACCGAGCGTTACGGCGTTATTCAGCGCGCTGGGATGGCTTAGGAAAAGATGAACCCGTGCGCGTGCCCGAAGCCGATTTGTCTGAGGCCTGGCAGGAGACTCCTGCAAAAGTTAAAGATGCCATTACACAAGCTGCAGCAAACATTCGTCGCTTCTGCGAGTGGCAGAAACCGGAAGAGTGGCAGCGCGAAATTCACCCCGGCGTTTACGTAGGACAGTTCGTGCGTCCTTTGGAATCGGTAGGTTGCTATGTTCCTGGCGGTCGATATCCACTGCCCTCAACTTTGTTAATGACGGTGATTCCCGCGCAAGTCGCAGGCGTACGGGAAATTCGCGTAGTCTCGCCGCGGCCGGCGCAGGCGACTTTGGCGGCAGCCGCTTTCCTCGGCGTGCGCGAATTTTACCGCATTGGCGGTGCGCAAGCGGTCGCCGCACTCGCCTACGGCACGAGAAGCATTCCGCGCGTGAGTAAGATTGTCGGCCCCGGCAATCGTTACGTGACTGCGGCCAAGAAGCTGGTCGCATTTGATTGCTCAATTGAATTCCTTGCTGGTCCAACTGAAGCCGTTATCGTGAGCGCTGAGGGCAACCCTGCATTTATCGCCTGTGATTTGCTGGCGCAAGCGGAGCATGATCCCGCCGCGCTCTGCGTTTTCATAACGACTTCGAGCGAATTAGCAAAAGCTGTACAGATGCAAGTGCAGCAGCGCACTCGTACGAATCCAATTGCTGCGCAGTCGCTGTCTCGCAACGGAGCAATTCTTCTGGTTGATTCTCTCGAGCAGGCGGTCGAGACCGCGAACCGGATCGCGCCCGAGCATCTCACGTTACCGGCATCACTGGCGCCGCTGGTGCAAAATGCGGGTTCGATTTTCTTGAATGAGTTCACGCCACAATCTGCAGGAGACTATATTTCAGGACCAAATCACGTGTTGCCCACCGGGGCGATGGCTCGCGTACGCGGTGGACTCAGCGTTCTGGATTACGTCCGCATCATTTCTTGCCAGAAAATATCACGCGAAGGAATTCGCAGCGTCGCCCCGCCGGCCATCGTTTTGGCTGAATCCGAAGGCCTGCAGGGACACGCCGAATCCTTGCGGGTGAGGAGCGTCAATGCTTGAGGCCCGCGTCGCAGTAAGAAATCTGCATGCGTATCGGCCGCCTCTGGCTGGCCGAACAGGATTGCGCTTAGATTTCAACGAAAGCACAATTGGTTGCTCGCCGCGTGTGCTGGCACGGCTTCGCTCACTCGATGCCGAGACGCTGGCTCGCTATCCCGAACGCGAACCCGTGGAGACGCAGGTCGCTGATTTTCTCGGACTCCAGGCTCAACAAATTCTACTTACAAACGGTGTGGACGAGGCGATTCACCTCCTTTGCTCGACTTATCTGGAACCCGGGGACGAAGCGATCATCGTGGTGCCGACCTTTGCGATGTATGCAATCTTCGCAAAAGCCGAAGCAGCGAGCCTCGTTCAGATTCTTTCCGGAGAGAACTTTTCCTTTCCTCTAGAGAAACTGCTTTCGCGAATCGGCCCGCGCGCGCGCCTCATCGCGGTGGCAAATCCGAACAACCCGACGGGGGCGGCGGTTGCCGGCGATGTACTGCTTCGGATCGCTCAGGCAGCGCCGCAAGCCGCGGTCCTGGTAGATGAAGCTTACGTCGAATTTCATGGAGAGACGATTCTCAACCAAGGGGGCTTGCCGCCAAATCTTTTTGTGGCTCGCACATTTTCGAAAGCTTACGGGCTGGCCGGTCTGCGCATCGGCATCCTCGCCGGGAACGCGAGTCAGATCTCGATGGTACGCCGCGTGGCTTCGCCCTATAACGTGAACGCAGTGGCCCTCGCCGTGTTGCCGGACGCGCTACAGGATCAGCAATACGTGGAACGCTACGTGGCTGAAGTGCGGCACGGCCGTGCAATCTTAGAGCGGGAACTCAGCGCGCTAGGCCTGCAGTATTGGCCGAGCCGCGCCAACTTTGTACTCGTACGCATCGGCCCCGCGTATGCGGAATTCATTCGTGATTTTCGCGCCCGGGGGGTTCTCGTCCGCGATCGTAACTCTGATCCTGGGTGCGAAGGTTGCGTCCGGCTCACGGTGGGATCGAACGAACATACTCAAATTCTGATTAGCACTCTGCGCGACGTCGTTGGGAAACTCAGGTTATCGAGCGAGGTAAGAGCGTGAGAAAAGCTAGCTTGCATCGCAAAACCGCGGAGACCGAGATTCGGATTGCGCTCACCATCGAAGGTCGCGGCAAATATGAAGTGGCCACCGGAATCCGTTTTCTTGACCACATGCTGGAACTGTTTGCGCGTCATGGCGGATTCGATCTGAAACTCACCGCCGTCGGCGACCTGGATGTGGACCAGCACCACACAGTGGAAGATGTCGGCATTGCTCTGGGCGAGGTCTTTGACCGCGCGCTCGGAAATCGTCGCGGCATTCTGCGCGCGGGTTACTTTCTCATGCCCATGGATGAGACACTCGGTCTGGCGGCGGTTGATTTCGGCGGTCGCGCCGCCGCGGTTGTCGATACGAAAGTACGTGCAGCGCGGGTCGGCGATTTGCAGGTCGAACTGGTGGACGATTTCTTCGAGGGCTTCGCTCGTGGAGCGCGCGCAAATATTCATGCTCGTGTAATGTATGGACGCTCCAGCCACCACAAGATTGAAGCCCTGTTCAAGGCCTTCGCGCGGGCTCTACGCGTGGCCTGCTCCCGTGACCGCCGCCTGGGCCGCATGTTGCCGAGTACCAAGGGACTTCTATGATTGCCATCGTCAATTACGGCGCGGGCAATCTCAATTCCGTGAAGAAGGCGTTCGACCATCTCGGCGCTGAAAATGTAGTGACGAACAAACCGGAACTCATGCTAGCTGCAGAGAAGATCGTCTTGCCCGGGGTGGGACATTTTTCCTCGCTCCGTTCTCTGCATTGTTCAGGGTTGCAAGAGGCGTTGCTAAAGGCGATTTCCGCGGGAAAACCACTTCTCGGAATCTGCCTGGGAATGCAATGGCTTTTCGAAGGCAGTGAAGAGTGCAGCGAGGTTGCAGGTGCAGGATTCTTCCCAAGCAAGTGCCGGCAGTTCCCGCCTTCCGTAAAATCTCCGCACGTGGGATGGAACTCCCTGACTGTGCGGGAAAGTTCACGCTTGCTGGGCGGCGTAGCCCCGGATTCGTTTGTCTACTACACTCATTCTTTCCATGCTCCCATCGTGGCCGCAACCGTGGCGACCACCGAGTATGGAATTCAGTTTTCCGGCGCCGTCGAACAAGACAACATCTTCGGAGTGCAGTTCCACCCGGAAAAATCAGGAGACGTGGGACTCTCGGTCCTGAAGAAGTTTTGTGAACTCTGAGATGTTAACCAAACGCATCATCGCCTGCCTCGATATGGACGGAGGACGCGTCGTGAAAGGAGTCAAGTTTAAGAATCTGCGCGATGCCGGCGATCCTGCGGAATGTGCCACTGCTCATGCGCGTAATGGTGCGGACGAAATCGTTTTGCTCGACATAACGGCCACGAGCGGGAACCGCGGAACTATGCTGGACGCGGTGCGGCGCACGGCGCGATCGCTATTCGTTCCATTCACAGTCGGCGGAGGAATTCGTCAGCTCGACGATGCGGCGGCTGTCTTCGATGCGGGCGCCGACAAGATCGCCATCAACTCAGCAGCCGTTCGCGATCCGAAACTGATCGGCGAGATTGCCGGGCGGTTCGGTTCGCAGGCGGTGGTGGTGGCGATCGACGCAAAAAAGTTCGACGGAGGATTTGCGGTATTCGTTGCGGGCGGACGAGTCCCCACGGGCCGTGACGCAATTCAATGGGCACGAGAGGCTGCTGCTTCTGGCGCGGGAGAGATTCTGCTGACTTCGATGGATCGCGACGGGACGCAGTCCGGATTCGATTGCGAGTTGGTGCTCGCGGTTGCAAAAGCGGTTTCGATCCCCGTGATTGCTTCGGGAGGCGCGGGATCTCCCCTTCATTTTGTTGAGGTCTTTCGAGACGGCGGGGCTGACGCGGCTCTGGCTGCGTCGATCTTTCACTTCGGCATCGAGAACATCGCCCAACTGAAATGCGAACTACATGACGCCGGCATACCGATGAGGTGGCCGTGCTGATTCCATCGATCGACTTAATGGGCGGCAAGATTGTGCAGTTGGTGCAGGGCGAAAAGAAGGCGCTCGAATTTGACGACTTCGAGTATTGGATCGAGCGCTTCTCCAAATATCCTCTCGTACAAGTAATCGACCTTGATGCTGCCCGAGGCTCGGGGAACAATCTGTCGTCCGTGCGTCGAATTGTGCCGCGGCTGAACTGCCAGGTTGGCGGCGGAATTCGCAACCTGGAAACGGCACGCGCGCTTTTGGATGCGGGTGCGCGAAGAGTAATTATTGGTTCCGCATTGTTTGAAGAGGGCAAAATCAACACGCAGTATGCGGCGGCACTAGCAAGCGCACTGGGCAATGACGTTCTCGTATTTGCGATCGATTCGCGAGGCGGCAGAATCGCAATCGAGGGATGGCGCAAGCAAACCGCGCTGACCGCGTTCGACATGATTCGCGCTCTCGAATCATTCTGCGAAACTTTTCTCTACACTCACATCGACACCGAGGGCTTGATGGGCGGAATCCCTATGGAGGTTGTGAGTGCAATCCGGCAAGCAACAACGCGGCATCTCGTAGTCGCCGGGGGCATCACGACTCAGCAGGAAATCGATGCGCTTGATGCTTTGGGCATGGATGCGGTTGTCGGAATGGCGCTGTATTCAGGCCGTCTTTCCACCTGAAAGGCACAATTCGTAGTGCCCTCCGCGATCTCAGTCGAGTTTTGAAATTTCCATTCATCGCATCGAAATTCTGCGTTGTACTTGTCAACCGTGAAGGCTTATCACAGAATTGACGGAATATGCTTGGAGTAGGCCGTGGGCTGCGCCCGCAGCCTCTGATTCGAATCCAGGAACAACCGACTTGAGGTAGCAATTTCATAGGGAGACGCCGCAATGTCCCGCGTCAGAATTAAAAATGGTGTCCCGCTCGCGCAAGGTTTGTACGATCCTGCGCAGGAGCATGATGCCTGCGGGATCGGATTCGTAGCCAGCATTCGTGGTGAAAAGAGCCACGACATTGTGAGTAGCGGAATCCAGGTTCTGCTGAATCTGGCGCATCGCGGGGCCTGTGGTTGCGACGCCGAGACTGGTGATGGTGCAGGGGTTCTGATTCAAATCCCCCACAAGTTCTACGCCCGGGAATGTGCGCAGCTTGGATTCGAATTGCCGCTGCCCGGTTCTTACGGCGTCGGAATGACGTTTCTGCCGGTAGAGAAACATCCCCGCCTGCAATGTGAAGGCATTCTGGAACGAGTTGTCCGCGAGGAAGGTTTGTCGCTTCTGGGCTGGAGAGATACGCCGGTCTATGCGTCGGCGATAGGCCGGGTCGCGCGCGCCTCGCAACCATACATCCAACAGGTTTTTATTGGACGCCCAGCGGACCTTGACGAAGATGCTTTCGAGCGCAAGCTGTACGTCGTGCGCAAGCGCGCAGAAAACGAAACCCGGGAATCGGGCGATGAAACTACAGCCTCGTTTTATATTCCCTCGCTTTCCTGTCGAACGGTCGTCTACAAAGGATTAGTACTGGCTTCGCAGCTGACGAACTTTTATCGTGAACTTTCCGATCCGGATGTCGTCAGCGCTCTGTGCCTGGTGCATCAACGTTTTTCCACGAACACATTTCCCAGTTGGCAGCGCGCGCATCCTTATCGTTACATCGCGCATAACGGCGAGATCAATACTCTTCGCGGCAATGTGAATTGGATGCACGCCCGCCAGTCGGTACTGGCGTCGCCACTTTTTGGCGACGATTTGAAAAAACTTTTCCCAATCATTGAGCCGGAGGGAAGCGACTCCGCCAACTTCGACAACGCGTTGGAGCTTCTGCTTCAGGCCGGCCGCAGCTTGCCTCACGCGATGGCCATGCTGATTCCGGAAGCTTGGGCGGGCAATCCCGACATGAAGCCGGAAAAGCGGGCGTTCTATGAATACCACGCTTGTTTGATGGAGCCATGGGATGGCCCGGCGGCGGTTGCCTTTACAGACGGCCGCGTCATCGGTGCCACACTCGACCGCAACGGTCTGCGTCCCGGAAGGTATGTGGTGACTGATGATGACGTCGTGATTATGGCGTCTGAAGCGGGCGTGCTCGATGTCGCTCCGGAAAAAGTAAAAATGAAAGGCCGGTTGCAGCCCGGAAAAATGTTTCTGGTGGACACGGTCGAAGGCCGCATTGTTTCGGATAAGGAGATCAAAAGCCGCCTTG
This sequence comes from uncultured Acidobacteriaceae bacterium, assembly GCA_963726155.1. Taxonomy (GTDB): domain Bacteria; phylum Acidobacteriota; class Terriglobia; order Terriglobales; family Acidobacteriaceae; genus Sulfotelmatobacter. The sequence continues at coordinate 580,563 of CAVSBF010000004.1, read as the reverse complement.
CTTCGCAGCAACCCTATGCCGATTGGTTGAAGGAAAACCAGATCACAATCAACCACTTGCCCGAACCTTCCCGAACCCATCCTCCAAATCCGGAAACTCTTCTGCGCCGGCAGCGCGCCTTCGGTTACACCGATGAAGATCTGAGAATGATTCTCGCACCGATGGCATCGGCGGGCGAAGAAGCGGTTGGCTCGATGGGAACCGATACGCCGCTTGCCTGTCTCTCGGACCGGCCGCAGCCCCTATTCAACTACTTCAAACAGTTATTCGCGCAGGTAACCAATCCTCCCATCGATTCCATCCGCGAAGAAATGGTGATGTCGCTGATCAGCTACATCGGCGCCGAGCGCAACATTCTGGACGAAGCGCCGGAAAACTGTCACATGCTGAAGCTGGAGCATCCGCTGCTGACCAATCGCGAGTTGGAAAAGCTGCGGCGCGTCTCCACTCGGGATCTGCTCGCCACCACGCTGCCCGCGCTGTTTCGCGCCAGCGAAGGCGAAACTGGACTCAAGCGGGCGCTTGATGAGCTTTGCCGTAGAGCATCCTTGTCCGTGAAGGCGGGATACACTCTGCTCATCATTTCTGATCGTGGCGTCGACAAGGATTACGCGCCCATCCCCTGTTTGCTTGCTCTGGCGGCCGTGCATAACCTGCTGGTTCGGGAAGAAACTCGAACTCAGGTCGCGCTGATCACAGAATCTGGCGAGCCACGTGAGGTAATGCATTTCGCTCTGCTTAGTGGATACGGAGCCAGTGCGATCAATCCTTATCTCGCGCTTGAGACGGTCGAGAATCTTGCCTGGCGCGGCGATCTCGCCGGTGGAATTACGTCTGAGCTCGCGGTTAAGAATTTTATGAAGTCGGTGAAGAAAGGTTTGTTGAAGACCTTCGCCAAGATGGGCATTTCGACTTTGCAGAGTTACCAGGGAGCCCAGGTTTTCGAAGCAATTGGACTGAATAAAGAATTGGTGGATTCGTACTTCGCTGGAACCAGTTCGCGCCTGGAAGGGGTAGGCCTCGATGTTCTTGCGCGCGAGTCACAGCTCAACCACCAGCATTCGCTGCGTTCGGTAACAGATTTCGAAACCGAGCTTGCTGTCGGAGGAAATTATCATCAGCGAGTGGACGGTGAGTATCACCTCTTGAATCCGTTGACCATCAGCAAACTGCAACAAGCCGTGCGGCAGGATAGCTTTCAGACTTTTCAGGAATACACCGATCTGATCGACAAGAAGAGCAGCCAATTATGTACCCTGCGCGGCTTGATGAGGCTGAACAAGGGTGACACAGCCGTTCCAATTGAAGAAGTTGAGCCGGCCAAAGAAATTGTGAAGCGCTTTAATACGGGTGCAATGTCATTCGGTTCGATTAGTAAAGAAGCGCATGAAACGCTCGCCGTCGCTATGAATCGCATTGGCGGCAAATCCAATACTGGCGAAGGCGGGGAAGATGAAAATCGATTCAAGCCGGACGCGGCTGGAGATCTCCGGCGCAGTGCGGTAAAACAAGTGGCATCCGCGCGTTTCGGAGTGACCGCGAACTATCTGGTGAATGCCGACGAACTGCAGATCAAAATGGCGCAGGGCGCGAAGCCAGGTGAAGGCGGCCAACTGCCGGGGCACAAGGTAGACGAAGTCATTGCTCGCTTGCGCCACTCTGTCGCTGGGGTCGGCCTGATTTCGCCGCCGCCGCATCACGACATTTATTCGATCGAAGACCTCGCGCAACTTATTTACGATCTGAAAAACATTAACCCGCAAGCGCGCATCGCGGTAAAGTTAGTGGCCGAGGCAGGGGTGGGAACGGTTGCCGCGGGCGTCGCAAAAGCGCACGCCGACGTGGTTCTGATCAGCGGCGATAGCGGCGGAACGGGAGCGTCGCCTCTGAGTTCCATCAAACATGCGGGCATTCCGTGGGAATTGGGTTTGGCGGAAACGCAGCAGGTGCTGCTGTTGAATGACCTTCGCAGCCGAATTCGCGTGCAGACCGACGGCAAATTGCAGACCGGCCGCGACGTCGTGATCGCGGCATTGCTCGGAGCGGAAGAATTTGGCTTTGCCACGACGCCGCTGATTGCGATGGGGTGCGTGATGATGCGCAAGTGTCATCTCAATACCTGCTCCGTCGGCATCGCTACGCAGGACCCTGTGCTGCGTAAACAGTTTCAGGGCCAGCCTGAGCATGTCATTAATTTCTTTTTCTTTCTCGCCGAGCAGGTGCGCCAATACATGGCGGAACTGGGATTCCGCACTTTCGATGAAATGGTGGGCCGCGTGGACATGCTCGACTTTGATCCCGCGGTCGATCACTGGAAGGCGCGGGGTCTCGACCTTTCTGCGATTCTCTATAGCCCTCCGGTTCCTTCGCGCGTGTCGCGACGTTGCGTGCAGGCGCAGGACCATGGCCTTGAAGATGCGCTTGACCACAAAATCCTGAAAGCCGCGCGGGTTGCTATCGATACTCTTACTCCGGTCGAAATCAGCTTTCCCGTGCGCAATGTTCATCGCACTGTGGGCACAATGCTGAGCGGAGAAATTGCGCGGGCCTATGGTTCCGAAGGCTTGCCCGACGATACGGTTCGCATTCGCCTGGAAGGCTCGGCAGGACAAAGTCTGGGCGCGTTTCTGGCCAAAGGCGTAACCCTTACCCTCGAAGGAGATGCTAATGATTACGTCGGTAAAGGCCTATCCGGCGGACGCTTGATTGTGTACCCGCCACGGGCGTCTCTATTCGCTGCCGAAGAGAACATCCTGATTGGAAATGTTGTCCTTTATGGCGCCACCAGCGGCGAGGCTTTTTTCAGCGGAGTCGCCGGGGAACGTTTTGCGGTTCGTAACTCCGGAGCAACTGCAGTAGTGGAAGGCGTCGGCGATCACGGCTGCGAATACATGACCAACGGTTTGGTGGTCGTGCTTGGGTCATGCGGAAGGAATTTTGCGGCCGGCATGAGCGGTGGCATTGCTTTTGTCTTTGATGAACGCCATAACTTCGCGCAGGAAAGATGCAATCTGGGCTCCGTGGACTTGGAACCTGTAATCGAGCCACAGGATGCGGCGCTCTTAAAAAATCTCATCACTCGCCACCTGGAATTAACCGGCAGCCGCCGCGCGAAGTGGATTCTCGAGAATTGGATTGACCTACTGCCTCGCTTCATCAAAGTTTTCCCGCACGAATTCAAACGGGCGCTCGGAGTGGGCCGTAACCGCCAGGCTCATATTCCCAGTCAGCCCGTGGCCCGGGTCACACAGCTTGACCATCCGCGGCACGCCCAGGTGCAGAATGGGTAAGACTACAGGCTTTCTCGAATACTCTCGCGAGCTTGCTCCGCGCCGGCCGGTCACGCAGCGGGTGAATGACTGGTTTGAAATCTATCTCGATCTTCCCGAAGAGACTCTCAAGAAACAAGGCGCCCGCTGCATGGATTGCGGCGTACCTTTCTGTCAAACCGGATGTCCGGTCAACAATTTGATTCCCGACTGGAACGATCTAGTCTATCGCGGGCGCTGGAAAGAGGCCGTGCGGCAACTACACGCTACCAACAATTTTCCGGAATTTACAGGTCGCATTTGTCCCGCGCCCTGTGAAGCCTCCTGTGTGCTGGGGATCAATCAGCCTGCGGTGACGATCAAGCAAAACGAAAAAAATATTGTGGAGCGTGGATTTAAGGAAGGCTGGATCCGGCCTGAGCCGCCAAAGCATCGTAGCGGCAAGAAAGTTGCGATCGTAGGCTCGGGGCCCGCGGGACTCGCGGCCGCGCAGCAACTATGCCGCGCTGGTCACGGGGTAGCCGTGTATGAAAAGGCCGACCGCATCGGCGGATTGCTGCGTTACGGCATTCCGCAGTTCAAGTTAGAAAAACACATCATCGATCGCCGCCTGGAACAGATGTCGGCCGAAGGCGTGAGCTTCGTTACTGGAACGGAAGTGGGAAAGAATATTTCGGTGGAAGATTTACGCCGCGACTTCGATGCAATCGTACTGGCTGGCGGAGCCGAACATCCGCGCGATCTCAAAGTTCCGGGGCGCGAACTAAAGGGAATCCATTTTGCGATGGAGTATCTGCCGCAGCAAAACCAGCGCTGCCTCGGAGATACAGTTGAACCTGAACTCGAAATTCTGGCGACCGGCAAGCGAGTAATCATCATCGGCGGCGGCGATACTGGAGCCGACTGCCTGGGTACTTGTCACCGCCAAAAGCCGCTTTCCGTTCATCAGTTTGAAATCCTGCCCAAGCCCCCCGATGAGCGCTCACCGCTTACTCCGTGGCCGCTGTGGCCGATGCAATTGCGTACTGAAGCGGCACATGAAGAAGGCGGCGTTCGCGACTGGAGCATCGCTACTACTAAATTTTCGGGCGAAGCTGGAAGCGTAAAGCAATTGCATGCCGTGCGCGTTGGCCCTCCGCCAAAGTTTGAACCGATTGCGGGTAGCGATTTCACACTCGAAGCGGATTTGGTGCTCATCGCCATGGGCTTCCTGGGTCCGGTGAGGAATGGAATGATCGAGCAACTTGGCGTCGCTCTCGATCAGCGCGGCAATGTTGCTACAGATCAAAGCTACATGTCCTCTGTGCCCGGAGTATTTGCCGCCGGCGATATGCGGCGAGGCCAATCTCTGGTCGTGTGGGCCATTTCTGAAGGCCGCAAGGCAGCCGCCGCTGTAGATACCTACCTCACATCCGCCGTCGTGCGTTCCGCTCCTTCGATTGCGACGGTCCAACAAATCGCCTGATGGTTGTGACTACGGATGCCTCCCAGGTATTAAGATGACATCGCGACCGCAATGATCGGGATCCCAGACATTGAGACTGCAATGGGACGTATACGCGAAGCGATTCGCGTTTCTCCCTGCACGCGATCGGAATCTTTTTCGATCCTCACCAATAACCAGATCTTCCTCAAACTAGACAATCAACAGCGAACAGGCGCTTTCAAAGAACGGGGCGCGCTGAACAAGTTGCTGACATTAACCAGCGATGAACGCGCCCACGGAGTGATTGCCGCGTCTGCAGGAAATCATGCGCAAGGGGTTGCTTACCATGCCGGCCGGCACGGTATTCGAGCGCTTATCTACATGCCGCTGCCCACCCCACTCACAAAGGTCTCCGCCACGCGCGCTTACGGCGCCGAAGTGGTTTTGCATGGCACGAATTACGACGAGGCTTACGAGAAAGCCGTCGAGCACAGCAAGCAAGAGAATCTCACGTTAATCCACGCATTCGACGATGATGCCGTGATTGCCGGGCAGGGAACGTTGGGATTGGAAATCCTGGAGCAGCAGCGTGACATTGAGGTGGTCGTAGCTCCGATTGGAGGAGGCGGGCTGATCGGAGGCATTGCATGCGCGGTGAAAGAGAAGAATCCAGCAGTCCGCGTTTACGGAGTGCAGCCGGCCAAAATACCTTCGATGAAGGCCGCGATCGCGCAAGGCAGTCCGGTAACGCTGAGGGCCGCGGCAACCATTGCAGACGGCATTGCGGTGCGTCGCGCCGGCGAACGGACGTTTCCGCTGGTTCAGAAATATGTCGATGACATTGTTACGGTGGAAGAAGAAGAGATCGCCAATGCCATTCTGCTGCTCCTGGAGCGGGAGAAGACTCTCGCGGAGGGTGCGGGGGCAGCGTCGATTGCAGCCGTGCTGAATCACAAACTGCCGCTGGAGGGGAAGAAGGTTGCAGTGCTTGTGTGCGGAGGCAATATCGACGTTACGCTGCTCGCGCGCATTATCGAACGCGGCCTGGTGAAGGATGGAAGGCTAGTCCGCCTGCGCGTGCACCTGCCGGACTATCCCGGAGCCTTGCACCGCCTCACCGGCATTCTGGCAGATCTTCGCGCCAATATTGTTGAGACCGCTTATGATCGTGCCTACCACGGAGTCAATCTGGGCGACACCGCCATCGATATCACGATGGAAACCCGAGGTCCGGCGCATATCGCCGAACTGCTGGTAGCTCTGTCAGCAGCGGGCTATACTCACGAGCGAATTCTATAGGCGCATCCGAGCGACTCGTAAAATTCGCGCTGATCGTTATTCGAGAGTCTGATCCGCGCTATAAGAAATTTGAATTGGACTCAGTTACTTCATCCCTTTATCGTCTGCGGATTAGGGAGATGACTGCGATGGAACGCCACGGCGTTCGTCGGGTCGGCTCACTTTGGGTCAGCCCTTCCCTCCAAGATTGCGAGTGCGGTCGTATGGGAACTTGCTGGCATTTTCCAGTAAGCCCGCGACCAGCAATAAATTACCCACGCCTCAAGAACGGGAGCAAGCAAACATGACAAAGCGAATCGACAGGCTCTCTCTGCGCCTGTCGTTAGTGTCGGCTGTGATTGCCGTCGTTTTAGCAGCCGGATTGTTCGCCGGGCTGTCCTCTACATGTTTTGCCGACGATGCGCCCAAACCAGATCCGTCCGGCGTTGCCACGGGAAGCAAGAATGACGCTGTGGATGGCGCCGGAAATCCGTTTGTCGTCACCGAGCCGACCGACAAGTCGGATCCCGATTACGCAGCGAAGAAGAAGGCATACGACGAATATCAGGCCCAGGCGGCGAAAGAGCCGCTTACCGTAAAACTTGCCGACACGGTCGGGCATGTTCGCGTCGCAACTAATTTTGCCTGGACCTTGAACACCGGCTACTTAGTCCTTTTTATGCAGGCCGGTTTCGCCTTGCTCACCTGCGGACTGGTTCGCAAAAAGAATGCCGCACACTTGATGATGCTTAACTTCGCGGCCTACGTGTTCGCCTTTCTGGCATATTACGCAGTTGGGTATGCGTTTCAGTTTGGAGCAGTTGCTATCAACGCAGCGCCGACGAACCTGGGTGGTATTCCCACACTAAATCACTTTCTGATCGGCAGCGGACAATGGGGCTTCGTCGGTGGGAAAGGGTTTTTTCTCACCGGTCCAGCTTATGACGCTTCCAGCAACGTTCTAACGCTTTTCGAAGTGGTGTTTATGGAGACCGCCGGTTACATCATTGTCGGCGCAGTCTGTGAGCGCATTACCTTCTGGGCATTCCTGCTCTGCGAGCTTTTTATCGGCGCGATTCTCTATCCGATCTCCGGCTGCTGGACTTGGGGTGGAGGTTGGCTCTCGCAAGTTGGTTCCACATTGAATCTCGGCCACGGTTATGTCGACTTTGCAGGATCTACGGTCGTCCACGCGGTGGGCGGTTTCTGCGCCATGGCCCTCGCGATCATTCTGGGTCCGCGCCTCGGTAAATATGGGCCCGGCGGAAAGATCCGCGTCTTTCCCGCGCACAACATCGTCTATGTTGTGACCGGTACATTCATTTTGCTTTTTGGCTGGATGGGATTCAATCCAGGCTCCACTCTGGGAGCAACCGATCTGCGCATCTCGGTGGTCGCCGTCAATACGAATCTAGCCGCGGTTGCAGGCTCGGCGGCAGCCATGCTGCTCTGGTATCTTGGCATTCGGCAAACCGGACATCACCATGGCTTGCAACGGGATGTTGGCGGGGCTGGTTGCAATCACTGCGCCGTGCGCCTTTGTATCTCCCACCTCTGCGACAATCATCGGAATCCTTGCCGGCTGCCTGGTTTGCGGCGGAGTTCTGTTCAATGACCGCGTTCTCAAGATCGATGATCCTTGCGGAGCGATTTCCGTGCACGGTTATTGTGGTTGGTTCGGCGCGGTATGCGTGGGAATTTTTGCCGACGGTACTTACGGCCTGGGATGGAATGGTGTGGGAGCATCTTCGTATCTCGGACGAGCCGGCCAAGGCGTAACCGGCTTACTGCACGGTGATACGCGGCAGTTCTTGTGCCAGCTCATGGGGGCAACTTTGTATGCCGTTTGGGCGTTTGGTTTAACCTTCGGAGTTTTCTGGGCCGTCAACAAAGTAAAGAGCATGCGAGTCACTCCGCAGGTGGAAGAAGAAGGTCTCGACTATCCCGAGTTTGGCATGGGAGGTTATCCGGAAGATGCCGTTGTGCCCGCTCCTTACTAACGTCAAGTCAGGCGCAGTGTCAGCGATGGCAGCGGCAGGCCCTCGACATCAACTCGCCAAAGATCGCCGCTGTCAGTGCGATGCCCGGCCGTGAGCGTTCCCGAACTTACGATTTCCCCGGCGCTGAGCGGTTCGGATGGAAAGCGGCGTTCGATGGCCGACCCGAGTTCAGCGAGACACAGCGCGGGACTCTTTAAACAATTCCTGCCGGAGCCTTCTTCCACAAACTCCGCGTGCTTGAAAATGCGAACCTTGAACCGCGGAAGCTCCTCGACGAGCTTGGCGATCAATTCCGGCTGGACTTCCATCTTCTCGCCGACTACGAGCGCGGCATGAAGTCCAAACGAAGCCACGAAATCACTAGGCTGAAACTTCCATTCCGGAAAGGGACAGTCGATGATTTCGAATCCGATCGCCAGCCAATCGACGGCCGCGAGCGCAGTGGCAGCATCAAGGCCCTGCCCTGTAAGGGGCTTTTTCATGCCAAATACAATCTCGGGTTCGATCTTCAATGACCGGGGATGTGGGATAGACAAGGCCGCCGAGTTACCTTCGCTGAAATGTACCGTGTCGTCGTACATGTGAGCCCAGACAAGAGTCTCCAACTTCAGCGCACGCCACATCGCCTTATTGGCATAGCCAACCTTGCGGCCCACAGATCTGTGTCCTTCCGCCTCTCGGAATTCCTTTAAAGTCGCTTCGATTTCGTAAGCGGCGTTGAGATCGAAGCCTGACCGTGCGGAGAGAGCTTCGACCATTCTTCCTGTTTCCTGTGAAGAAAACAGCTCGCGCGCTAGAATTTCGTTATCGTCTTGCAGCATAGGAAGTTTAGATTCACGTTCACATCCTTTATTCGATAGCGGTTCACTTCGACGCAACCGTAGTTGGGCTCACTTTAACAATAATCAATGATAACTTGTTAGCGCGCACGCAATTCCCATCTGGAGAAACGATGAAAAGCAGCTTGGCATCCATCCTCATGATTCTGGTACTTACGTCACTGGCACTGGCACAACAGCCAACCATGCCCACGAAGTTCGGGGAAGAACGACCGTCGGGAAATCCCGCCGATGACGCCCTGAGGAATATGTTTGAATCCAAAATCAAAGCCGAATGGGAAGCGATCAAGAATAAGGATAAAAAGGCCTATGGCGATCTCTTAGCGGATGATTACCAGGGCGTAGAAGTCGACGGTAAAGGTGAGCGCACCAAGTCTCAGGCCATGAACGAAATGTCCGCACAGAATGTTTCCAACTATACGCTCTGGGGAATGAAGCTGATTCCACTTGGTGCTGATGCAGCCTTCGTCATTTACGAAAGCACCATCCAGTTTCCGCCCAAGTCGGCGATACGGTACTCAAGGGTATATATCAGCGAACTCTGGGTGAAGCGCGCCGGACAGTGGAAGGAATTACACTATCAGGAAACGCACGTAAAATAGCATCGGCATCATTGGCGAATCTTGCCAACCCTTCTACGTAATTCAACATCACATTGCGTTTTAGGGAATGAAAGGAGAAATCTCATGAAGAGATTTTGGTTTATGGTGCTGCTGCTCTCCGGGGCGTTTTTGCTGGCGCAAGACAATTCTGCCGATAACAGTCAAAAGAATGCGAAAGGACAGGAAACGATACGCGGGTGCGTGAGCCGGTCGAACGGCGATTACATTTTGATGAAAGAGAATCCGGGCGTAACCTACGAATTGCAGGGTACCCACCACATCCACCTTCGCCACTATCTGGGGAAGCGAGTGGAAGTGACGGGAAGCGAATCGCCGAGCCTGAGCACCAGTTCAGATTCTATGGCGAGACAAGGCAACGCGGCGCCGGTGACTCTGAACGTAGACTCAATCAAGGTACTAGATAAGGATTGTTCAGTTTCTGCCGTTTCGCGATAACTGAAACTTAGCGCGATGATTAAAACTTAGCGCCGCTCCAGTGCACTCACTGGCAGTCCGGGGGCATCGCCTGTATCTCCGACTCGGAGGTGCACGGCGGTTTCTTCTTCGCGGGCTCGAACCGTGACGGGTGATTGTAGCGGAGAATATACAGGCCGTCGTTGTTCGTAAGGTAGATTAATCCGTGACCGCCATCGGGAAGAACGCTGGTGACTTTGTTGAAAGTCTCTAGAGTTTTCGGATTGTGCGGGTCGCTCAGATCAAGCACCCGCACTGTTTCTGTGGGATGGCTATTGCTGGTCAGGGTGGCTGGCGTTTTTTCCGGAGCCTCTGCGATTGCAATCTCAGGGCTCACGACTTGGAGGTTTCCGGAAGTCGCCTGATTTGACTCTGCCGTCCGTTTCAATAAGGTCGGCTCCTCCGGCTTGGTTACGTCTACGATCATGAAGCCTTGCTTCGCGGCCTGCTGTACGTAGAGATACTGCTTGCCTTTTTCTTTCTGCAGCAGCATTTGACTTCCCGTCGCCTGCGGCAAAGGCAAGTGGGCGATTACCGTGGCTGGGACGTCCGTTGGTTTCGATGCAGGTTCCTCGCTGGCTCTGCTATAGACAGCGGCTGCAAGAAGAACACATAAGGCAAAACCGCAAGCCCTTAGGAAAAAGCTAGAACGATTCTTCATAAAATCACTTCGCGACTCTGAACGCCCCACCGTTCGGGATTGCGCGTCTTCGCCAACTATATATCAACCAGCATCTGCTCGCTTTACTGTTCCGCGACGACCCCGATACAACCCTCCGAAGTAAGCGGAGCGCAGATCGTTCCGGCCTGAAAGGGTAGGAAAACATGGTTGGTGCTGGGATCGACCGAAATGCTGTGCGCGTTGGAACCGGTCGGCATGTTGGCCAGCCACTGGTTTGTTTTTGCGTCAATCACTCCCATAACCGCGCTGGGGAGCATATCGCGTGCGGCCAGATAGTACTTATTGTCTCCCGGGTTATACCAGGTCTCATCCACGCCGCCCACTTGATTGATTTGTATGCAGTTCACCGCTGGCGTCGAGCTGCAATTAACGTTGAACCCTGAAGTCGGGCTAAACCCTCCGGCCAGATTGATGATGTATTCATTCGCAGGGAAACTCTCGCCGTCATGATCGGCGCATCCCACCAGGAAATACTCTCCCGGCCCCTGTGTAATGCCGGTCGGCATGCAATTCGGCATGATCATGCTACCAATCTCCACTGGTCCGTTGCCGGTTCCCGTCTGAAGATCGATGACGTCAACGCTGCCAATATTGGTGACGCCAATCGAATTCTCATTCGTCAGCAGCCAGTAGCCGGAGTTGGGGTCATAGGTCATTCCGCCCAGGCCGGCCGGAGCGATGGCTCCAGCACACCCGGTTTGTGGGCTGGTTTGGTTACAGAAGGCCCCTAGCGGCAAGGCACTCGAGCTGTAATTGAGGACGGCCGCGTGATGACACGGGATCGTGTAGGCCGTTCCGCTCGGGGTGGTTCCTATGCCAGGCAAGCCAGCTGCAACATCAGCCGCGGATCCGGATACACCACTGAAAACGTGTGGATTGGATGGGTCTGGGCAGGGAGCGGTGCCGCCGATGGTATCTACTGGAGTCGTAGAAGTGAGGCCTGCTCCCGGTCCTCCCAATCCGTCATAGTAAATCTGCCCGATGATGCAACTTGGTGGATTGAACGACCCGCCGACGCCCGGGTCCAACGCGGGGGAGGGATATACTTGGCCGTTTCCTCCAGTTCCTGTCCCTATAATTCCCGTGCCTGTTCCCTGAAGAGGATAACCAAAAACGCCCGGTGCCACTGAAGGATAAGGGTAAGTACCCGTGGCTGCACTGAATCCCACCGGATAAGGGCCATAGGCCAGAGTCGAATCAATCGGCAAGCAGTGCTGCTGCGCAACCGTTCCGGTTTTGCTGACGATGTGCGACATATCGATAAATGTGACGAAGGGCAGTCCTGGATCGCCGTTGATCACCGAAAGAACCTGATGTGTAGGATCGTAGGCCATTTCGTCAGCGCGGTCGTCTCCACAATCAGTGGCAGAGCCAGCCTCTCCGTTCCAGGAGGCGATACACCCGGAAATACCCTGTGGACCGTCGTAATCAGCGGACACGCCCGTAGGGATTGTGGCAAGAACGGTTGGGGGGGTTGGAGGATTGGTACCCAAGTTCATCGTGGTCAGGTCGAAAACTATAACGTTGGAGCTGCCGTTTCCGACAAAGAGAACTTTGCCATCGGGGGTAGTAGTGTTGCCGTCCGGTCCCGACATTGGATTTACGCCGTTGCCGCGGGAGGCGCAGCATTGGGCGCCGGGGAATCCGCCCAGATTGCCACTGGGGCCAAAGCCGGTATTCAGATGGAAGGTTGGACCGCCCTCCCAAGACAAATCAGTCCTGCAAGCGTATCGAACGAAATTGCCAAACACATCTACAGTTGGCGGAATCACCTCTACATTCGGTGTAGGCGGAGGCCCGGTGTATCCGGGCTGCGGGATTGTGGGGCACGGACTCGCGCCGTTACCAGCGTCGGAGACGGAATTCTGTCCTTGAATCGAGAACACCGCGAGATCCTGCGAAGTGTCGACCACCTGCACCGCAATGCCAATGCGGTCCGAAACATAATCCAGGTAGTGACCCGCAACGGCGGGATTAGGCGCCAGGCTGCTGATGTCGAAAGAGTTGAAAGGGCCGCCCGGCTCGCCACTGTTATTGTGCTCAGGCACGGGAATTACGTTAATCACGGCGTAAGCGCCGTTTTTCGTGGTACCGCAGACAGGACAATTCGGCGTTGTGCCGCAACTGCTGGCCAGCACAAAAAGAGCGGTAAGAAGAAAGCTAAATAAAATCCTGAACCTCATCGTATCCTCCTGCGGTTTCCCTTTAGGGCCGCTTGCGGCCAGCCCCCGCTTTTTACCGAACTTTGTTGACTCCATCCGCACTCGACCGCCGCGCGGATTAGAACCTGAACTGCAGCTGTTGCAGAACGACGTAATAATTTTGCGGTACTGCTCCGATGGTGCTGGGATCCTTCAACTGATCGATGCCCAGGTTGACCTGGTACTTAACCCAGTAATTCGGGTACCAGGTAACTCCCATGGTGATCTCGTCGGTGTGGTAGTTGTAGGTCGGCACAAAACCGGGCGTGTAATAGTCGAGGAGATTCGCACCCGGTTCGTTGCCATGAATACCCATGTATCGCGCGCCCACGCCAAACGCACCCCAGCCGCGCCCTTTGCCGCCCGGGGTATCTGGTCCAAAGAGCGGATGCCGGACGCGCGGTGTGCCGTTTTCTGGCTGACTTTCGCCCGTAAGCAGATAGGTCGCGCCGATGTTCCAGGCCTTGGCGATAATCGACGGAAGACTGACGAATCCCAGCCCACCTACCTGCTCGGAGCCGGTATTGTTGCGGGACATATTGAGCTGATCGAATTCGCCGCGCAGAGCGAACGCCGACTTGATGTAGGTAAATTCGCCGTTGTAGCGCTGGATCGGCCCGTTAATGGCGAACGTCGGGAAGAAATCGTAGGCTGAACCGGGTATCGTTCCGTTGAAGCTTTGATCTCCAGAAAGACCTCGCGATCGTGAACGGTCGATGGATCCGCCAAAGGCAAGTGCCTTGAACCATTCGCTGTTGGTTTTGCGCCAAGGGTAAAAGCGAAGCCGTCCGATGACTTCCACTTGATTGGTGGTGTTGACTTGGGCGTATCCTTTGCCGTTAAAGGCGCCTACCCAGTACTGCATGACCCCACCGTCAATGTCTCCGTGAAACGCAATACCCGGGCTGCGGAAAGCGGATGCCGCCGACGGGTACAACAATGCCGTGAAACCGCGTTCCACAAAGTCCAGGTTAGTGGCACCAGTGCCGGATTCCTGGGCAAATGGCGTTTTGAACTGGCCGGCCTGGAATTGAAACTCAGGCCGGATTCTTACGTTGAGATAAACATCGCGCACGACGGAGCCGCTGGTGCTCGCAGCGTCGGTGAGCAGTGCGAAATCGAAATGGGAACCGTAATGGCCCTGGAAACCGAAACGCGCACGGCGCAGAACAAACGTATCGGCTGGCGCTCCGTCGCCCTTGTAGGCCCGGTAGTCATTGTCGACGTAACCATAAGGGCTGATGCTGAATTGTCCGTCGAGGCTACGGATGAAGAAGTGTTCTCCGTTCCATCCCGCAGTCAGCGGAGCGTCTTTCTTAGGCGCAACAGCTGGAGTTTGACCCAGCACCGCCGCCGCTGGATCAGGATCCGGATCGAGCAGAACCGCGTTCATCAGATGAGCGCTGCCCGTGCTGCTGGAAACTGGCAGCGAATTGGCAGCGGCCAAAGGAGCGTCTGCGACTGGCCGAATCTGCGGCGAGGCGTTGTTGACGGCGGCGGCCTTTACCCCCGCCAGTTTTTCGACCATGGCTTTCAATTCTTCAATGGTCTGCCGCTGTGCAGCTACTTCGCTGCGCAGCTGATCCACTTCAGCCTTCGTCGCGGCCACCTGCGTCGACCCATTGCTTTGACTCGCGGGTTCCGTGCCCTGTGTTTGCGCGAGCGCACCTGACGCCATGAAGCCGAGAAGCACGAAAAACGCTATTAGCGAGCGCATGTGTTTCTTCTCCCACGTGATTTGCATAGGGCCCAGCCCTCGTATGGGCGGGCACACTGGAGTAGAGCGCCGCCTCGTCCGGTCGGCCGAAAGCTCGAAGAAATCGCGATAATGCGAACTGGAGGTCTGAAAAGCGGACCAATTACCAACGCGCGACTAATTACACTACCCGCACATTTACTGTCAAGGCATTTCTTCAGGAAGGTACTCTGCGCAGCATCCTTAGTGACACAAATCACTTTGTTTCAACGAGGGTGGTGAACTCAATCACATCCGCGAAAGAAGGTTCGTGACGTGAGTCACACGGCGCAATGAATTTGCCTCTGCCTATAGGCATGTTTTCAACGACCGTTCCTGATATTGTTGCCGTGCCCGCATCGCAATCGAGGTAAGTTTTCGGCGGGTGAGTTTCGTTCTCGAGGGCATGAGTTTACACTTCGGCCAAGCCATCTTTTTGCTCTTCGCCGGTGCCATCGCCGGCGCGCTCAACGCGTTAGCTGGCGGTGGAAGTTTTATCTCGTTTCCGGCGTTATTGTTTATTCGAATCCCGCCAGTTTTAGCAAATGCGACGAATACAGTCGCGCTCTGGCCAGGCTTGGGGGCGAGCACAGTCGCTTACCTGAAACGGCTGAACGCTTCGGCGCGTGTCTTGATTCCCCTGCTGGTTACCAGTATTGCCGGAGGTTGGCTGGGCGCTATGTTGTTGCTCAAAACTCCGCAGCATGCTTTTCTCCGGCTCGTCCCCTGGCTGCTGCTGGGAGGGACCTTGCTGTTCGCCTTCGGTAATTCCATCCGAACAATTGCCGGAAACAGCGAGGTCCGCGACGATCTGCGTTTTACATCATGGCGGGCGATCTTGCTGAGCTCGATTGCCGAACTGTTCGTCGCGATCTATGGCGGATACTTTGGCGCGGGCATTGGATTTATAACTCTCGGCATGCTCGCCATGATGGGCATGCGCGACATTCATGCCATGGGCGCCCTCCGAACCTTGCTGGCGGCCGCCATCAATGCCGCGGCCGTCGTCACGTTTGTTGTGGCCGGTGCAGTATTATGGCCGCATTGCGGCGTGATGATTGTTGGCTCACTCGCGGGCGGCTGGTTTGGCGCACATTATGCACAGAGGGCCGACCCGAGGAAGGTGCGGATCGTAGTGATCGGCATCGGCGTCGCGATGAGCGCGTACTTCTTTGCAACCGTTCGCTAATCCAAATAAATTACGCAGCAACCTTTCGTCGAATGGCGAGCATCGGAGCCTCCGCCGATCCGATGGTAAGGACTATAATCACAGTGCGGATAAGTTGAACGAGTCAAAAAGTATGTTAGCCGATACCGCAAATGCCAAGTTGCAGGCGATGAACTTTGCGCCCGCGAATTTAAATCCAGAAAGAGATCTTCCCAAAGGTTTTCTCGATTTTCTTCTGCCCCTCCACAAACGGTTCACCCCGTGGCAACAGACGCTGATCGCGAAACGCGCCAAGGTGTTGCAAGCATCGCATCGCGGAAAGCCCCCGAACTATTTGCCACCTTCGGAGGCAACTACCTCCAACTGGCAAATTCAAGTGCCGGAATGGTGCGCGGATCAGCGCAATCAAATGACTGGGCCTGCCGATGACGCCGAGCTAACTGTAAAACTGCTGAACTCCGGATCTCCCGCTGTCATGATCGACCTGGAGGATTCCACGGCGAACCAGTGGGATCACATCATGCTGGCGATTCAGAACACAATCGCAGCCTACAGGTATGAACTGGGCTACGACGACAAGAAGCGGCAAAAAAGAGTTACGGTCCAACCCTCGAAAACCGTCACGTGGGTCCGACCCCGAGGCTTGCACGTCAGCCAGGGTGGCGTGATCAAGAACGAGATCATGTCCGCGTCACTCTTCGACTTGGCCATGATCTGGTACCAGATTGATCCTGCCCGTTTGCCGCACAATTTCTCCGTATACATTCCCAAGAGCGAATCGGCTGAAGAAGCTTTCTGGTGGCGCGATCTGTTCCAGGCCTTCGCCATGCAGAAGGGCTTGCCGCAGGACTACATAAAGTGCATGGCGCTGGTGGAGGCGCACCCGCTCGCCTATCAGATGGAAGAATTTCTTTTCAATCTTCGTGAGCACTGCTTTGGATTGAATCTGGGACGCTGGGATTATATGGCGTCGCTCATCGATTTCATGCTCGAGAATCCCAACTGGATTTTGCCGGATCGCAATACCATTCCGCACGACGTGGCATTCTTCCAGAACTTCCGCACGCTGATGCCGGAAGTTTGCCACAAGCATGGAGCTCATGCCATCGGCGGAATGACAGCGCTCTATCCCAGCCGAACTGATGCTGAGTTAAACGAACGCGCGCTGAAAGTGCTCAAGCAGGACAAAAAAAATGAAGCAGACTGCCTGATGGATGGAGCCTGGACCGGACATCCCGATCAGAATGAAATCGCAGTCGCGCAGTTCCCCTATCCGAATCAGATCGCGAATCGTCCTAGGGTGCCGAATTCGCATCCCGATCTGCGGCCGGTGCCGAAAGGTGTTGGGGCAACAACTCTCGCGGGAACTCGTGCGGCTGTGCGCACCGTAATCCGTTATCGCAATGGCGTGCTCAACGGAAATGGCGCGAGCCTGCTCGATGGCTATATGGAAGACCTGGCTACCGACCGCATTTATCGGTTGATGATCGCGCAGCGTGTGCTGCACAAAGTGAAGGTGCGCGGCGATGACGGCAAATCTGTTGAACACTCGCCGGAACTCGTGACCCGTATTTTCGATGAGGAGTTGGCGAAGATCCAAAAAGATCTGCCCGCGGAGATTGACGCGACAGCGGCAAAGACACTTCCTGAAGCGCGCCGCATCGCGGAGGAGATGATTACATTCGGACATCACTCGCCGGTTTAGAACAAAAACCTGGCATCAGAAAACTCAATTCAACAAATCGAAAGAATTAATTTGACGACGTCCGCGTCGCCGATGCTCACTGTCAGACTGCGCCGCGCGTGAGGAAGTTGCTTTTCCGGCGAGTCGCGCATGCCGTCGTCATCGCCTGTAACATCTGAGTAGACGCGAGATCAGAAATGAGGACTATGAGCACCATCGAACAGACCACTGCCGCACTTCCGCTACCCGCACTGAATCCGCCTCGTCGTTATCTGTTCGGTCCCGGTCCCACCATGGTCGACCCCAAGGTGTATGAAGCGCTCTCCAAGCCGATTGTCGGACATCTCGACCCTTACTTCATCCAGGTGATGGGTGACGTTCAGCAATTACTGAAGACAGCCTTCGGAACAACCGAGGGCGCCACTTTAGTGATTTCCGGAACCGGCAGCGCCGGCATGGAAGCGGCGGTTGCCAACTTCGTTGAGCCGGGAGCGAAGTTTGCCATATTCGCCAATGGATATTTCTCCGATCGTCTCACGGAAATGGCGAAGCGTCAGGGCGCAAATATCGTGCGTTTCGAAAAAAATTGGGGCGAGACTTTTTCAGATGAAGAGGCGTCGGAATTCATCCGCCGCGAGAAGCCCAGCGTTGTGGCCTACGTTCATGCTGAGACTTCGACGGGAGCACTGCAATCCGGCCGGGCAATCTGTGCCGCTGCGCATGAGGCCGGCGCCCTTGCTATCGCGGACTGCGTCACTTCCCTCGGCGGATTACCCGTGGAGTTCGATCGTACTGGAATCGACGTCGCGTACAGTTGCACGCAAAAAGGATTGAGCTGTCCTCCCGGCTTATCTCCGATCGCAATGTCGAAGAGAGCGATGGATTACCTGGGCGCCCGCACCACGCCGCCGCGCAGTTGGTATCTCGATCTCAAGCTGATTCGAGATTACTCGACGGTGTCGCACCGCTATCACCACACCGCGCCCATCTCCATGTTTTATGCATTGCGCGAAGCGCTTATGGTGATTGCTGAAGAAGGAATCGAGAACCGTTGGGAGAGGCATCGCCGCAATCATAAAGCTTTTGTCAAAGGCATCGAAGCCATGGGTTTGCGCATGTACGTTCCCGAAGCGCATCGCATTCCTACCTTGAACACGGTATGCGTGCCGGCCGGGGTTGATGAGGCAAAAGTGCGCCGTCGGCTATTGGATGGACCGGGCATCGAAATTGCCGGTGGCTTCGGACCGCTGGCCGGCAAGGTCTTCCGCATCGGCGTTATGGGGCCGTTAGCGACCGAAGAGAATGTTCAGTTTTTTCTGAAAGAATTTAAGAGTGTCCTGACCGCAGAGGGCTATTCGGACTAGATCGCGGCATCTTCCTCCGCCGCCTGAGCAACAGTTCAACCGGGCCAAACATCCAAAGACACCGCGTTCAAGGACGCATGCTAGAAGTGAGAACGAATGACGCTCAAGTCAGTAGACACGCTACTTGATGTTCTGCATTTCGCCGATAGTCACACGGCCATTGTCGTTCCGGAACTTGGAATTAATGTCACTTACAAGTCCTTGCGCCAGCAAGTTCTGGAGATGGCGAATAGTCTTGCGTCAGCCGGCATCCACCGGGGCGATGCCGTGGCCATTGCATTACCCAACGGGCTGCCTGCGATCGTCAGTTTTCTGGCTGCCTCCATCGCCGGAACCGCGGCCCCTCTGAACCCGGCCTATCCCTATGAAGAATTCCATTTTTTCCTGGGGGACACGAAGGCAAAACTCTTGCTTTGTCCGCCGGTAGGCGCTGAATTCGTGCGCACTGCGGCCAAGGACCGCAACATTCCTGCGTTCTCCGTGGAAATGAATGAGTGCGGTCAAGTTCGAATGGTCGATGCTCCCAGCGGCGCTAGTGTCACTGAACCAACGGCTGACGATATCGCTCTCGTCCTTCACACCAGCGGAAGCACTGGGCGTCCTAAGCGCGTGCCGTTGCGGCATTTCAACCTTGCCGTCTCTTCCGCCAATATCGCGAACACGTACGCGCTTACACAGGAAGACATTTCGCTCTGCATTATGCCGCTGTTTCACATTCACGGTTTGATTGGCTCGACCATGGCTACGTTGCTTTCCGGCGGCACCGTGGTTGTTCCCACAAAATTCAACGCGCTTTCGTTCTGGCGGACGGTCCGGGAAAATCGCGTCACCTGGTATTCCGGTGTGCCCACCATGCATCAGCTCCTGCTGGCTCGAGCCCATCACAAACCGCCGGAAGCCGACTCTCTGCGCTTCATCCGTTCCTGCAGCGCGCCGTTGTCATCAGAGTTAATCCACAAAATCGAAGGACTATTTGGCGTGCCATTCGTTGAGGCTTATGGAATGACCGAAGCGGCTCACCAGATGACCTCGAATCCTCTTCCTCCGCGGCACCGCAAAGCGGGCTCGGTGGGCGTTGGCGCCGGGCTGCGCATCAGCATCATGGACAAAGACGGCAATCATCTCGGCACCAACCACCGCGGCGAGATTGCGATTCAAGGGGCCAATGTTTTTCGTGGTTATGAAAATAATCCCGAAGCGAATGCACACGCTTTTGTGGATGGATGGTTTCGCACCGGAGACCAGGGCTTTCTTGACTCCGACTGCTATCTGCATTTAACCGGACGGATCAAAGACATCATCATCCGCGGCGGCGAAAATATTGCGCCGCATGAAGTGGATGAGATTTTGCTCCGGCATCCCGCCGTTGCAGCGGCTGTCACCTTCGGATGTCTGCATCCTACGTTAGGCGAAGAAGTCTGTGCAGCGGTGGTTTTACACGAGCGCGTTGGGGTCAGCGAATCGGCACTCATCAAGCACTGTCGTGAGTTGCTGGCAGAATACAAATGCCCAACCAAGATCTACCTGGTGGAAAGCATTCCCACGACCGCGACGGGAAAAATTCGCCGTCGCGCCGTCGCCGCTGCTCTGACAGGCGGGGACGAATGAAATTCCTCATTGCTGGAGCTGGGGCCATTGGTGCGTACATCGGGGCGCGCATGGCGCAAGCCGGCTTCGATGTCACGCTCTTCGCGCGCGGACCGCATCTTCACGCCATGCAAGAACACGGTGTGCAGGTGAAGAGCAGCGACGGAGATTTTGTTGCGCGTCCCACTGTAGCCGCCTCCCTTGAAGAAGTTGGTCCGGTCGATGTGGTCTTTCTGGGAGTGAAAGCCCACGGCCTGCCGCTTCTTGCGCCTCAGTTGCAACCAGTGCTCGGGCCAGACACAGCGGTCGTCAGCACTCAGAACGGAATTCCCTGGTGGTACTTTCAAAGCTTCGGCGGCGAATGGGAGGGACTACGGCTGGAGCGCATTGATCCCGGCGGCGTGATCTCCGCTTCTATCGAAGCCCAGCGCGTGATCGGATCGATCGTTTACTTTTCCACCGAGATCACCGCGCCGGGAGTAATTCAACACATCGATGGAAATCGCATTACTCTTGGAGAACCCGATGGCACACGCTCCGATCGTCTCCGCAGGATTTCCGAAGCGCTGATTGCCTCTGGGTTTCGCTGCCCCATCACCGCTCGCATTCGGCACGAAATTTGGGTGAAGGTTCTCGGCAACGCATCCTTCAATCCGGTGAGCGCACTCACCCGCGCCACTCTTGTTCAAATGGCTCGCGATCCCGGAGTTTGTTCCGTAATCCGGAATATCATGCAGGAAGTAGAAGAGGTTTCCCACAAGCTGGGCATGGAGCTGCCGGTTTCCATCGATCAGCGAATTGCCGGTGCGGAAAAAGTTGGAGAGCACAAAACTTCCATGCTGCAGGATCTTGAGGCCGGCCGGCCCATGGAATTAGAAGCTCTGGTGGGTGCCGTGGTGGAATTAGGAGAGCGCGTTGGCCTTCCCATGACGTGCACTCGAACGGTCTACAATTGCACGAAACTGCTGGCCAAGCAGGCGTCGCGGCCGCAACCCCGATGAATCTTAGGCAATGACGTTTTTTTGCTGGCCGCAAAAAATATTTGCAGCCGCCTTGACAACGGGCGTATACTCCTTCCGTTAGCTGGTCCACTTATCAGACCAGTTAGGAGCGAAGCTTGCCAGCCCTCCCCAAATCCGATTTCGAGTTTGTTCGCAAGAACAAAGTCTATGAGGAAGTGGCGCGCCAGATCGAACGCCTGATCCTGAAGAAGCTGAAACCAGGCGACAAACTTCCCTCGGAACGCGAACTGGCAGAGATGCTTCAAGTGAGCCGCAGTTCGATTCGCGATGCCATTCGTGGTCTGGAATTGATGGGACTGGTTGAGCCACGGCAAGGCGCTGGCACCATCGTTCGCGAAATCTCGACCGATTCCCTGGTCAATCCTTTCGCGAATGCTCTGAAGCGGAAGCAGGCGATGGTCGGCGAACTTCTTGATTTCCGCAAAATGCTGGAGCCGTCCTTGGCTGCGCGCGCCTCCATGCACGCTTCTGCGGATGAAATCGCCGAAATGGAGGAGATTCTGCAGCGGCAGCAAGTAAAGCTTTCTCGCGGAGAATCCACCATCGCCGAAGATGCCGAATTTCATTACAGCATCGCTCTAGCTTCGGGAAACAGCGTGGTTCTCAAGGTTCTCGACATTCTCATGGATCTTCTGCGCGACACCAGGGAGCGGTCGATGCAGGTGGAAGGGCGGCCGGAAAAATCGCTGGCTGGACATCGCAGGATTTTAGCCGCGATCAAACGCCAGGACGCTGAATCCGCTAAGGCCTCCATGCGGCGACATATTGAAGACGTGGAAGAAATTGTGCTCGATGAGTTTTGACCATTGCAGGATTTCTGCCGTGGGTTGGCTGTTCGCGATTCGCAATCATGTGGGATAGCGATCGCGTTGCAAGAGTGATCACCTCTGCCAAGTAAGAAGTAGGCTCGGCCTACCAAATCTGGGGATTATCTGTTTTGACTGACCACGCAAATGACACGGCCGGAATGACCCTTGCGCCTCGCGACGCGAGCCAGGCGCAGCCGGCGGAAAAGTTAGCAAGCGCAGTCCCCCGTCCGCAGCCTGTACATGATCCCATGACGGACATCGCTCCATCTTCTTTCGCGACCACTTTGAAACTGCGCGTTGCCGAGGCTCGTGTTGAGGATATCGGACGTGCAGTTGCGAGAATCGCGCCCAGCGACCTGAAGCGCATGGGTGTGCGGCCCGGCGACGTGGTCAAAATCACCGGGAATGCTACAGCGGTTGGCCGCGCAGAAATTTCAGAAGATGGCCATGAAGGAATGATCCAGATTGATGGCACGTGCCGCAGCAATTGTGGTGCGGGGCTGCAGGAACAGGTTACAGTAGCGCGCATCGACAGCGAGCAAGCGGTCGCGGTGCGCTTCTCGCCGTTGTGGGTGGGTGCCGCGCCGGCCACGATCGCTCCCGATCGCATCCTTGAAGATCTTGTTGGCGTCCCCGTCATCGCCGGCTGCGTGGTGCGTGTGCCGACATTTGCCAAGGCGGTGAACTTTCAGGTCGTGCGCACCATTCCAGCTGGACCGGTCGTGATCGGCAAGCGCACTGACATTCGTGTGGTGGAAGGCGACTCCACGATTGCTCGCGCGCCGGCTGTGTCCTACGAAGATATCGGAGGCCTGGAGCGGGAAGTGGCGCGGGTCCGGGAAATCGTCGAATTGCCGCTGAAGTACTCGCGCATCTTCGAACGCCTGGGAATTCTCGCGCCGAAAGGCGTGTTGTTGTACGGTCCGCCGGGAACAGGGAAAACATTGTTGGCCCGTGCGGTCGCGGCCGAAAGCCGGGTGCATTTCATTCACCTCAACGGTCCGGAAATCATGCGGAAGTTTTACGGCGAGAGCGAGGCGAAGCTCCGCGAGCTGTTCGAAGAGGCTGCCCGCAACGCGCCCTCGATTCTCTTCATTGACGAGATCGATGCGGTCGCTCCCAAGCGCGCCGAAGTCACTGGCGAAGTTGAGAAGCGCGTGGTGGCACAGCTGCTCAGCCTGATGGATGGATTTGTCGCGCGCGGTCAAGTCATCGTGATTGGTGCGACGAATATCCCTGAGGTCCTCGATCCGGCGCTGCGTCGTCCCGGACGCTTCGACCGCGAAATTGAAATCGGCGTTCCCAATACGCAGGCACGGCTGCAAATTCTCCGGATCCACACTCGCGCTATGCCCCTCGCAGCCGACGTCGATCTGCAGGAGGTTGCCGAACATTCTCACGGATTCGTGGGCGCCGACCTGGAGGCATTGGGGCAGGAAGTTGGCATGATCGCCTTACGCCGCTTTTTGTCTTCTACTCCCCTCGATACTGACGGAATTACGACTGAAGAATTGGGCACCCTGCAGGTGACTCGCGATGATTTTCTGGCCGGCTTAAAAGAAGTCGAGCCCAGCGCTACACGCGAATTTTTTATCGAGAAGAGTTCGTCCACGTTTGCATCCCTCGGAGGTCTCAACGAGGTCAAGCGATTGCTCGATGGCGTAGTCGAGCATTCTCACATGCGCGACGAAATCTACGAGCAGGTTGGACTGGCACCGCCGCGCGGCATCCTTCTGGCTGGACCGTCGGGTACCGGAAAGACTGCCCTGGCGCGAGCACTGTCTGGTGAAAAGCAAATTCCGCTTATCGCCATTGATGGGCCGCAACTTTACTCGAAGTGGCTGGGAGAATCGGAACGAGCTCTGCGCGAGGTGTTCAAGAAGGCGAGACGCGCCGCGCCGTGCATTCTATTCTTCGACACCATTGACGCGGTCGCTCCAAAGTTCGGTGCGGATCAATTCGGCAGCGACATCTATCAGCGAATCCTCAGCCAGCTTTTGCGCGAAATTGATAACCTGCGCGACGTTAAAGGCGTTATCCTGCTGGCCGCATCGAATCGTCCGGAGCGAATTGATCCGGCATTGCTGCGCAGCGGACGCTTCGATTACATCCTGCCATTCGCGAAGCCCGACGCAGAAGATCGCGCCGCTATTATGCGGCTGTGCTGCCGCCGTATACCGCTCGCCTCCGATGTCGATTTTGAGGATTTCGGTCATCGGACTGCAGGCCTCACCGGCGCGGATATTGAAAGCGTATGCAAGAAGGCGACTCTTCTGGCGATCGTAGAATTTCAGGATGGCACTCGCCCAGCGCCTTTCACGGTTTTGCGGAGCGACTTCTTGTCTGTTCTCGATTCCAACCGCAGCAATCTTCAGGAAATAGATTGCAGCAACGCATCGAATGATCGAGCCGGGAACTCTTCTCCCGACGCTTCAATTAACTCAAGCAATAAAAAGAGGGCTGAATCATGAGTTACACAGAACTCACCGTATGGACGCGCGGCATCATCATGGATAAAGAGGGCCGCGACATCGTCAACTCCATCTCCGCCTCGGCGCGGATCGAAGGCAAGTATGCCCAGGCGATGGAAAATTACGTCGATAATCCCGATCGCACCAACTGCCCCACGCGCAAGTATTGCCGGGTGAGCGACCAGATTCTCGAGAACGAGCTGACTTACGAAAATGAACATCCCAACATCGTTGTGCTGGTGGAAGGCACGATGGTAAAGGGCTGGGACTACATGCGCGGCATGCCGCCCGGCGGAACGCTGGTGATCAACACCCACTACACGCCGGACTACATGATTCGTTTCGTTCCCGGCCCGGAACGGCTGGCGCAACTTGTGTGCGTCGACGCCGCAAAGATTGCTGACCACAAATGGCTTTACTATCGGCTCGGCGAACTCGGTCTCGACCGGCTTTCGACCGAAGGCGCCGCCGAAAGAAATAACCGCATCGCCCCGGACATCGCCGCTCCGCTGATCGCGGCGGTGGTCAAAACCACGGGCATCGTAAAGATGAAAACCATCGAGCCCATGATTTCGAACAAGCACGCATTCGAAGTAGCACTCAACGAGTTGCACATCATGTCACTGAATCCGGTGGCGGTGTAGGAGAGGATTTAATGTCGACCAAGAACACGCATATTCCCGAATGGCTTACCGTACCGTTTGCGGGCATCACTCCCGCGCCCTCGCAGGAAAAAGGGCAGGACCTCTTCCCCACCGGAAACTGGCGCTCGATCCGCCCGGTGTACCGGGATAAATTGCCACCGTGCAACAACGCCTGCGGGACCAACGAAAAAATTCAGGGTTATCTCGACCTGGTGAAGCGCGGTAAATATCTGGACGCCTATGCGCTCATCAAAGAAGACATGCCGTTCCCTTCGGTCACGGGGCGAGTGTGTTATCACCCGTGCGAGCAGGCTTGCAATCGCGGAAAATACGATGAGGCGATTTCGATCCGCGCAGTCGAGCGTTTTCTCGGTGATCTTGGCCAGGCTTTAACCAACGATGTCGTGAAACCGGGCAAGCCCAACGGCAAGAAAGTCGCCGTGGTTGGATCCGGACCGGCCGGGCACAGCGCGGCTTATCAGCTCGCGCGCCTGGGATATAAAGTGACCATACTGGAAAAATCGCCGAAAGCCGGTGGACTCAATCGCGGCGGCATTCCCGACTGGGTTCTGCCGCAGAATATTCTTGATCGCGAGATTGAACGCCTCCAGCAACTCGGCATCGAGATCAAGACCGGCGTCGAAGTCGGCAAAGACGTCACCTGGGACGATTTGAAAAAGAATTACGATGCTTGCGTGCTGGCCGTCGGTCTCACTGAACCGAACAGCGTTCGTGCGGAAGGTGAAAATAAAGACGGCGTTCTGTACGGGCTCCCGTTTCTTCGCGACATCGGCATGGGCACGTCAAAGGTCAAGCTGGGTGCTCGAGTTGCTGTGATCGGCGGCGGAAACACAGCCATCGATTGCGCTCGCGAAGCGCTGCGGCAAGGCGCCGCAGAAGTGACCATGATCACGGTCGAGGGCAATAAGAATGAAATGCCGGCATCGCCCGAAGACCTGCACGACATGCTCGAAGAAGGCGTCGAGTTGTTGCATGGCCGCTCAGTCACCGCTGTGCTCGGTAACGGCAAGGTCGAAGCGTTGCACTTGCATCCTGCGAAGTTCGCTGGAGCGATCAACGCCTCGCCAATCAACGTTGATCGAGAGGCGAAGCCTGACAAGTTCGCCGTCGACAATGTCATCATCGCCATCGGACAGCGCGCTGCGCTGAACTGGCTGCCCGCCGAATTCAAAAACGAGCGCGGCACCATCAAGATGGATAAGTTCGGCCGCCTCGGAGATACCAACTTCTTCGCCGCGGGCGATATCGCACAGGTCGGTTCCGGCCAGCCGCTGATGGTCGTCAATGCAGTTGGCGATGGTAAGCGCGTCGCGTTCAATCTGGATAAAGTAATGCGCGGAGAAAAGTTGCAGCCGCGCACCATTCCGGTCGACGTCATCTTCGATCTGAATCGCATGAACATGACGTACTTCCCGCATTTCCCGCGCGTCCAGCAGGAAATGCTGCCGACTAAAACCAGAACGAAAACACAGGACGAAGTGATTCAGGCATTCACGGAAGAGCAGGCAGTCGAAGAAGCGAACCGCTGTTTCAGTTGCGGCACCTGCAACGCTTGCGACAACTGTTATCTGGTCTGTCCCGAGCCTTGCATTGCGCGTCCCGAGCGGTCGAATGGCATGTATAAAATTCTAGTCGACTACTGCAAAGGATGCCGCGTGTGCATCGAAGAGTGTCCAACCGGCTGCCTGGAGGGCGTTCCGGAACTCGACTTCGATACTGGCGTGGTCCGCATGGATACGGCATTCGCTATTTCGCCGGGCTTGCATGGACGTCAGGCCGAACAGTTGAGAAAGCTGGACGAGCGGCCGGCCAAGAATATTTAGAGTTGGGATCGAATTAATTTCATCGTGCGCCTAAGGGCGGAATGTGCGGAGTGAATTATGCCAATGCTTGCAGAGCAAAAGAAAAGAATGGTCCGAATCAATGGTTGCGTCGCGTCGGCGCAGGCGGCGAAGTATGCCGATGTCGATGTGATTGCGGCTTATCCGATTCGTCCCTACACGGCGACCATGATGGCGCTGGCGCAAATGGTAGCCAATGGCGAGCTTGACGCCGAATACATTGTGGCCGATAGCGAACACTCGCAATTGAGTATCGCGCACGGCGCGTCATCGAGCGGTGCGCGAGTCTTTACCGGCAGCTCGGGCGTCGGCGTGCAGTTTGCCTACGAGCTTTATTCGCCGATCTCCGGCAGCCGCATGCCGGTGCAGATGATGATCGCCGACCGCACGCTCGATCCTCCCGGCGACTTTGGTTCGGAACATACTGACGCGCTTTCCACGCGCGATATGGGATGGATCATGGGCTGGTCCTGCGATGCGCAGGAAGCATTCGATAATCACCTGATCGCCTATCGCATCGGCGAAGATCCGCGCGTGCTTCTGCCGCAGATGGTTTGCCAGGATGGATTCTTCGTCTCGCATATTACGGGCGATGTTGAATTGCCCGACTCAGGCCAGGTGAAAGAATTCCTGCCGCCCTACAAACATCCGTATCCGCTCGATCCGCGGCATCCCGTATCGCATGGGCCGCAGATCATGCCGGAGCAGGGTCCGCCGCTGCAGTTGGAACGGGCTCGCGCCATGGAAGGCTCGATGGCTGTGATCGAAGAGGTTCACGACGAGTTCGCGAAGATATTCGGGCGCCGCTACGATCCCTGGGTTGAAGAGTTCATGACCGATGACGCGGAAGTTGTCTTTTTCCTGCAAGGCGCCCACGCGGTGACGGCGCGATTTGCCATTCAGCACATGCGGGATCGTGGATTGAAAGTAGGAATGGTTCGCCTGAGAACAATCCGGCCTTATCCCACGGATCGCGTGCAGGAAGTTCTCAGCAGATTCAAAGTGGTGGGCGTGATCGAAACCAACATGGCGCTTGGCAGCGTGAGCAGCGGTGGGGCCCTCTATGCCGAAGCCGCGGCAGCTGTTTACGAAAGCCAAAAGCGTCCGCTGATGATGTCATTCATGGCGGGCATGGGCGGCGAAGCGATCGTGCTCAAAGAATTTTATTGGATGACGGAGAAGATGCTCGACGCCCAGCGGCGTGGGAAAATAGAAAAGCGCACGCATTGGGTCGGGTTTGAAGAGTAGAAGTTTTGAAAGGGCGTGGCTTTAGCCACGCCGCTGAGCACGCTAGGAAAATGGGCTTTAGCCCCGGACCATTGTTATCAAGATTTTGGTTGGAGGACTTACATGGCAACCATAGAAGTTCAACGGCAGTTACTGCCGATTCTCGACAGCCCGAACAAGGGTGCGCGTTTCTACAACCCGGAGCTGCCTTCGTCGGAACCGTTCGTGCCCGGCCATCGCACTTGTGCGGGCTGCGGGCCTTCGATTCAATATCGAATGACCAGCAAAGCTGCGGGCGACAATACAATTCTTGTCGGACCCACGGGCTGCATGTATGTCGCAAACAGTTCCTATTTGTGCACGCCTTACAACGTGCCCTGGGCGCATACGCAGATCGGCAGCGCGGGCAGCTTTACCGCTGGCGTCGCCGCTGCTTATGAGGCCATGATTCGCAAAGGGAAGTGGAAAGGAAAATTTCCAAATATTATTTGCGAAGCAGGCGACGGCAGCGCCTCCGACATCGGACTGGCGTCGATCTCTGGCGCTCTGTACCGCAATCACGATTGCCTGATCATCTGCTACGACAACGAACAGTACGCCAACACCGGCATTCAGGCGTCCTCACGCACGCCTTATGGAGGCATGACGACATTCTCGCCTCCCGGTCCGGAAGTTCCCGAAGGCAAGAAGCTGTATCCGAAAGATCTCGCGCGCATGATGGCCGCTGGACATCCGCACTGCTATGTGGCGACTGCTAGCGTGGGCTATCCGATTGACTTGATGAATAAAGTGCGCAAGGGTCTGAACCACAAAGGGGCCGCGTACTTGATGGTTTACACCCCTTGCCAGAAGGGTTTCGTGTACGAGACACCGCGATCGATTGATCTCGGACGCCTGGTTGTCGAGTGCGGGCTCTATCCCATGTGGGAGTGGAATCCGGAGAAACGCGAATTCAATTACAGCTTCCGTCCCGCCAGCATGAGGCCGGTATCGGAATATCTGAAGCTGCAGGGGCGCTTCGGCCATCTCCACGCCGAGCACATTGCTAACTTGCAGAAGTTTGCCAATGAGCAATGGCGGATGATGGGTGTGGAACTGCCGGAAGCTTTGATTCAAGCGTCAGATGCGAAAAACTTAACCAACATGGCGGCCGCAGCCGAGGCCGAGACGGTGGCACAAACTGTATGAATACAAAAACGAGCGCCCCATTCCATCCTGTCGAAGACGAACCTGAAGTTGAGCCGGAGGGACAGGAAAGTTACATTGTCACCGAAGGCAAAAAGCGCGGAGCTACGCGCGACGTGCGCACGGAAGCGGCCTACGACCGCTACTTCACCGTGCTGCGTGTCCACCCGGGCGACGCAATCCTTACCGACAACTGGCACACCAATGAAGTGCTCAGCCACGCGCGCAATAACTTCGAAGGAGTCACCTTCGCCATGCGCACTTTGGAAGCATGGGGTGCGATGATTGAGAACGACAACCGCGCCTACTACACCGCGGGCGGGCGAATCTGGATGATGGATCTGGAACCGTCAGCGGGAAAGAAGCCGCGGCTGCCTGGCACCGGTCCGGTCAAGAAATAAGTGTCGCGTGTACTGCTGATTGACGATACCCCGGAGATTGCCGAGCTGTTGACGTTCTCCTTGCGAGATCTCGGTCACGAGGTCTTCGCATCGGGATATACGAACGGCGTCAATGAATTGGTCCTGGAACACCACGCTGCCGCCGTCGTGCTCGATTGCACTGCTTTCGACATGAGCGAAGCGTTGTTCGACGCTATCCGGAATCATCCCGATCATGCCGAGTTGCCGGTCGTGATTATCAGCGATACGCCGGAACAGGCGGATTCGAGTCTGCGCTCGCGGAAGGCGCAGAACGTTTTACTGATTCCGAAGCCGTTTACCGGCGCGCAGGTGGGAAGAGCTCTGGCGCAACTCCTCGAATAAATTATGCCGTTGTGGAGCATGGACGAATGGCAATTCCTCGAGCGCGAGGAAGTCGCCGATCCGAAAGGCAGGCACTGGACCGTGGCCCTGATGGATGTTCTGGGTCAGCAAGGCGATCCTGACATGCCGGACAAGCTGCTGGAACTTCAGTATTCGTCAGGCCGCTATTTCACCCTGATCTACGCCGATGGTGGTGCGCTCCAGCGGGAGCGTGGCTACGCGTCTCTTGCCGAAGCGAGAAACGCTTTTGGAAACCTGCTGGTGGCGGTCATCGATGGAAGCCTCGATCCTTCGCAACCCGTCTTCCGGCAAGACCTCGAGGATTAGTCTTTTTCCTCTACCGGCCGGGATCGAGATCTCGCATCACGACGTGAAGAACCTGCCCGGCGGTTCGTGCATCGCGCTCGGTTACTTCAAGCTTCGCTCCAATCTCGTTGTCCCCAGTCGCAGGATCTCGATAGGCTCGCGCAATGGCTGGCAGGCGAGCGCACCCGCTGCGAATCAATCCCACCCTCTCCGCAACGGTGAGGCGTGTCTCGAAAGACCAGTCTGAAATTTTTTCGGCGGGTGCGCCAGATTCAACCAGCGCACTCAGGCCCTTATGTTCCAGCGCATCGGTGACGATCGCCTCCAGAATTCCGCAGGAAGTGAGCAGCGCAAGGTGATACTCCTTCTGCTCCAGGGCGCGCCGGCTATCGGTATACGCGCGTTCAACCACGGGGCGGAGTTCCGGGTCGTGAACGAAGTCGAAGCGATGCGGGGCCGGAACCTGCGAGGACGCTGAGGTGAGCGAGGCATCGTCCATCTGGGAGAGGGTTGCGACGGCCTGGTCCAGAACACCGAGCAGTCGCTGGACGATCTGGGTTTGCGCTGCTCCTTCCACCGCATGGCCATCCGTCGAGCGCATCAGGAACGCTTCACTAAACGAGCGGGCCAGCCAATGGGCTTTGCTACCTCCAGACAACTGGTTAATGGTTACTCCACAGTCCTCGTGCCAGCGTCGAGCCGTTGCGATCGCGCCAGGGTCGGTGGGCTCAGCGGCCAATGCCTCTCGCAGCTCACGTCCGCGGCGGATCAGGCCATTGAGGTGGGTAAGGTAAGTATCAACCTGGGTTTGAAGGGTCTCGTCCATCAATAGCGTCTGCTTCCACTCGCGGCGTACAGAAAGGCGATTACGGCTTCACGGCCATTGCAGAAGATTCTCAAATCTTCTTGACAGCCTGTTTTAGAAGTGGTAACTTCCCTCCCGCAAGTGGTTCGATAACTGGACCAGTATATATCACGGTTCGCTGTGACCCAAGACACATGCTGGCTGTGCCGGGGCCACCTCGCTGGGCTGACACGATCTGCCGAACGCCGTCGTTCAGGCAGTGGGCGGTTATATCGCACGGCGTCTGTCAACGGAGACAAGCCTATGGCATCAACAGGTTCACCAAGTGCCCTTATTCATCCCTCCCGCATTCCCAATCGCTGGGTTCAATTAATAGCTGGCATCGTGGCCATGATGGCCATTGCCAATCTGCAATATGCCTGGACCCTCTTTACCACGCCAATCCAGGCACACCTGCACATCTCGTTGAAGGCAGTGCAGTGGACCTTTGCACTATTCGTACTCTTGGAAACCTGGCTCGTACCCTTTGAGGGATACTTGGTGGACAGAATTGGTCCCCGGTTCATGCTTGGGTTGGGCTCATTCATGGTTGGGCTGGGCTGGATCGGATCCGGTTATGCCGAGACAGTAGGGTCGCTTTATTTTTGGTACAGCGTTGGCGGAATCGGCGCCGGCGTGGTATACGGCGGAGCCATTGGAAACGCCCTGAAGTGGTTTCCGGATTATCGCGGTCTTTGTGTTGGCCTGACCGCCGGGGCTTTCGGCATCGGCACAGCGGCGACCATCGCTCCGATTGCCAAGATGATTAGCACGTCGGGCTACCAACATACGTTCATTGTGTGGGGAATCATCCAGGGAGTCACTGTCTTGGCCTGTTCGCTTTTTCTGGCCAGGCCGCCTGTGGGCTGGACCCCGCCCAACTGGAAGGAGAAGGAATTAAAGATCAGAGCGAAAGTAAATACCTCCGCGGTCGATATGACGCCGCTTCAAATGCTCTGTCAGCCCTCTTTCTACATCATCTACGTGATGATGGTAATGTTAGCGTTCGGAGGCTTGGTGGTCACGGCGCAGCTCAAGCCCATGGCCGTCTCTTACCACGTGGATAAGGTAATCGTCCTTTTCGGGATGAGCGCGTTGGTGCTGGCCATCGAAGTCGACCGGATTCTGAATGGGCTGACGCGTCCTTTCTGGGGATGGGTTTCGGATCACATTGGTCGGGAGAACGCCATCTTTTATTCGTTCGTTCTTGAGGCCGTTGCGGTATTTGCTCTCCTGCAACTCATCAGTCATCCGCTCTGGTTCATTGCGCTCTCCGGATTGTGTTTCTTCGCCTGGGGAAATATTTTTTCGCTATTCCCTTCCATCACAGGCGACCTCTACGGGAACAAATGGGCCACGACCAATTACGGCGTCGTCTATACGGCCAAAGGAGTGGCGGCAGCTCTTGCCGGACCTGGCGCGGCCTGGCTATTTGCCAAAACCGGTTCCTGGTCAAAGGTCTTCTGGGCGATGATTGCGTGCGACCTGGTGGCCGCGTTTATGGCGTTGCTTTGGCTGAAGCCGCTCGCGGCGCGGGCCGTCAGGAATGCGGAACGCGCGGCCCCGCTGGTCAGTGCTGAAAAGCCAGTAAAAGCCCGTGGCGTCGCATAGTTAAGTTTTGCGGTGACAAGAACAAGGGCTCTCTTTGAATTCGTGGAAGAGAGCCTTTGAAATCAGATCATGGCAGTCCTTTGATCTGTATGCCTCAGGAGCCTTGGACGAGCCGAATCCTCAGCGGCAGCACGTCCACGCGCGTGGCCTGTTGCCAACCATCGATTGCAAGGCCAGGCCAGTTCCCCTAGGACGGTAGTTGCTTGCCGCGAGTTTCCGCTCCGAATGGAATCAACAACAATCCAATCGCGAAGGCGATCGCAGTCATCGCCACCGGAGTTCCGAGCGATCCGAAGTGGCGGACGCTGGCCCCGACCAGAAAAGTGATTCCCGCGCCGCCGAACCGGGCAAACGAAGTGGAAAACGCAAAAGCGCTGGCGCGACATTCCGTGGGATATTGCTCCGGCAGCCACAAGGTGTAGACGGCGAAGTTGGCGCCACCCAGCCCAAGGAAAAACAGACAGACAAAGAACCACGGAAGCGCACTCGGTCCTAAATAAAAAACCTTGCCGAACGTGAGTGCGATGAAGACCATCATAAGCGCGAAGAATACGGCGAGAGCCCCGCGCCGTCCGAGACGTTCCGCCAGCCAAGGCATGACCAGGCAGCCCAGAATGGTGGCCAACGAGACCAGCATGACTCCCCAGGACGCCAACCGCGCCGCTTGTGGACCAATATGCCCACCGGCCTCCACCAGAGAAGTAATGGCAGCAGGAACATAAACAGTTCCCGCCCACAATCCACAGATCGACGCCAGCATGAATAATGAATTCAGAATGGTGCGGCGGCGCCAGGCCGGCGAAAACAGCGTGGCAAATGGACGCCATACCGCCCATGACCGAACTACGCTTTCTTTTCTCTTCCAGGCTGCGGGCTCAACCACGCCGTGCCGGATCCAGGCCAGAAATAATGCGGGCACTCCACCCACGATGAACATGGCGCGCCACCCGTACCGGCTGCCGATTCCGTAATTCGCCAGCGCGGCCAGAAATATTCCGACGTAATACCCGGTGTGCATCAACCCCGCGCCCATTCGGCGCCGCTGCTCGGGCCATTCCTCGGCTACGAACGTTCCACCCATCGCCCATTCGCCGCCAATGCCAATTCCGGCCAGCAGCCGCAGAATGGCCAGTTGCCACACGCTGGTGACAAAGGCGCTCAGAAAAGTAAAAACGGAATACCAGACAATGGTGAGCATCAGCGTGCGGACGCGGCCAAATTTGTCGCCAATCGGGCCCCACAAAAACGCCAATCCCCACCCCACCAGGAACAATGCGAACAGCAATCCGCCGTAATGTCCGATGTTGGCTTTCGTAGCGGCAATTCCAGAGCGCGGCAGTAAGTCGCGCAGCGATGGCACCAGCACCAGCGCATAAACAAACGAATCCATCCCATCGAGCGTCCACCCGCCCCACGACGCCCAAAAGCCGCGAATCTGATTTCGCGTCAGAGATGTTGAAGAAGCTGGAACCGGGACAGGGCCTGGGTCAGCCTCGGGAGGAATCGCTTCGTTCGTCGCGGAACGCGGCATGACAGGAGGGAACTATATCAAAGGTCCCAAGTATCGGTGGGAAAAATTGACGGCAGGCGGATGGGATAGGGATGGCGGCCTGCGCAAATGCAAGACCGAAAACGATCCCAGCACTGAGCTACCGTTTCGCCGCCAGCAGCCGCTTTTCGAGACCTGCTACCTCGGCATTCAATCCCTCGGGCAAATGCCTGCCAAAAATTGCGAAGTGTTCTTTAATCAGCGGCACCTCAGCCAGCCACCCCTCAATGTCAACGCTGAGCAACTCCTCTACCTGAGCTTTTTGAAGTGCAAGTCCGGTCGTATCCAGATCGGCCACTTCGGGGATGCGCCCAATCGGAGTTTCATTCGCATGCACTTTGCCGTCGCAGCGTTCGTAAATCCATTTCAATACGCGGCTGTTCTCACCGTAGCCCGGCCAGAGATAATTTCCGCCTTTATCCTGGCGAAACCAGTTCACGTAGAAAATCTTCGGCAGCTTTGCCCCCGTGCGTTTGCCGATCTGCAGCCAGTGGGCAAAATAGTCGCCCATGTTGTAACCGCAGAAGGGCAGCATCGCCATGGGGTCGCGGCGTAACTGGCCCACTTTTCCTGTGATTGCCGCAGTGGTCTCACTGCTGACCGTCGCGCCCAGAAACGTGCCGTGTTGCCAGTTGAAAGCTTCCGTGATCAGTGGCACGATGCCGGCACGCCTGCCCCCGAAAAGGATCGCGTCAATCGGCACCCCGTTCGGATCTTGCCATTCGGGGGCAATCGACGGGCACTGCGCGGCGGTGCAAGTAAAACGGGAATTCGGATGCGCCGCGTTCCGCCCCGACTCCGGAGTCCACGGACGGCGCAGCCAGTCAATCAGCCTGGCCGGCTTTTCCGGGGTCATGCCTTCCCACCACACATCGCCATCCATAGTCATGGCGCAATTGGTGAAAATGGAATCGTGAGTCACGCTCAACATGGCATTGGCGTTCGACTTCATGCTCGTCCCCGGCGCGACGCCAAAGAAGCCGAACTCCGGATTGATGGCGTAGAGCCGCCCATCGGCGCCGAACTTCATCCAGGCGATGTCATCTCCGATGGTTTCGATCTTCCAGCCCGGCAGGGTTGGGATCATCATGGATAAATTAGTCTTACCGCACGCCGACGGGAATGCGCCCGTCATGTACTTGGCCTTGCCGGAGGGACTGATCAGCTTGAGGATCAGCATGTGCTCCGCCATCCAGCCTTCGTCGCGCGCCTGCACGGAGGCGATACGCAGCGCGTGGCACTTCTTCCCCAGCAGCGCGTTGCCTCCGTAGCCGGAACCGAACGACCAGATCTCGCGCGTCTCGGGAAAATGACAGATGTACTTATGTTCTTTGTTGCAGCGCCAGGTCGCATCCGGCTGATTGGGACCAAGCGGTGCGCCCACCGAGTGCATTCCTCGCACGAATTCCCCGTTCTCGCCAAGAACGTCGAGCACGTGACTTCCCACTCTCGACATAATGTGCATACTGACCACGACATAAACCGAGTCAGTGATCTCTACTCCGATGTTCGAGATGGGGGAACCAATCGGGCCCATGCTGTACGGAACCACGTACAGAGTGCGGCCCACCATCGAACCGTCGAATAGTCCTGTCAGCTTCTGCTTCATCTTCGCGGGATCTTCCCAGTTATTCGTTGGACCCGCTTCCTCTTTGGTTCGGGAACAGATGAAGGTCTTATCCTCAACACGAGCCACATCCGCGGGATCTGAGCGAACCAGAAAGCTGTTCGGGCGCTTCTCCGCATCCAGCGGGATTGCAGTTCCGGTGAGCACCAGCAGCCGTAGCATCGCCTCGTATTCTTCCCGCGACCCATCACACCAGTGAATCCGATCGGGCTTGCATAGCTGGGCAACTTCTTCGACCCAGCTTTCCAGCTTCGCGTTACGAGGATTACGCGATGCTGCGTCGACTTCTATTGTGATGGTGGCCATGTTGGCTAATCTCTCCCGGTAAAATGAAACGCGGTCGCGCTGTTTCTGGCGAACTGCGGAGGACTTCGCAGCTATCGCTGCGAGGAAAAGGACGGTATTTCTCCGCCAGGCACAACTCACCATTCTCTCGCACTTGCAGGGATTATTCCAGCTAGATAGGCCGGATGCTGGAGGAGGCAGCCCGCTGCCTCAAACCGGACCTCAATGTTGAGACGTTTCCAACAATCTCTTCAGATCCTGTTGCCAAACCGCTGCCATACCGCATTTGTAACCCGGCCGCTGGCATCACTCATAGGAGTTGCTAAAGTTGCATAGTGCACGCGCAAATCCGGCAGCGTTTCGCCAGCCTGATGCAATCTAAGGGCGAGCCATTTTCGCGCCGTCGATTGTGGCACTGCGTTCTCGCGTCCCCACAGTTGACGAACTGGAATCCACCGCGGGCAGCGGGATCTTACTCTTAATGCCTTGTCCTTCCACAATCGTATAGATGAAGTCGGCTGGAATATTCTTGAACGCCTCAGTCTGCCCGCTAGGCCAGCGAACGCTGACTTCATCCATATTCTTGTTACTTCCCAGTCCGAAATGTTGGCGAAGATCATTCTGTGAAAGATAACTGCCGCCGCCCTTCACTTCACTGAACTGCTTCAAGCTGCCAGTTCGCACCGTAACCCGCGCGCCAATCGCCAGACGGTTGCTCTTGGTTCCCAGCAGCTTGAACAGCACCCGGTGATTTCCATTCTGGCAATGATTCAGAAACAGTGACGGTGGCTGTCCCCAGTTGAGCGTGACAATGTCCACGCATCCGTCATTGTTGATGTCTCCAAACGCGGCGCCTCGCCTCGATTGCATCGGACCACTGTTCAGCCCTGCAGCCGTTGCCACTTCATCAAACGTTCCATCTCGATTGTTGCGGAACAGCAGTATGGGCTGGCGAAAATGCGCCGCATCCGGAATCGTATCCACCTGCGGATAGACGTGGCCATTGGCCACGAAGATATCCAGCCAGCCGCTATTGTCCATGTCGAAAAATCCTGTTCCCCATCCCACGTAGGGATGGCTCGGCTGCTCGATGCGAGAATTAACGCTGACGTCCTCGAATCCATCTTTCGAATTGTGGTACAAGGTGTCAGACTGATCCACGAATTCGGTCACGATGAGATCGAGCCTCCCATCGTGATCGTAATCCCCCATGTCCACGCCCATAGACCCGAGTTCCTGCCCATCCTCACTCAGGTCGGCCCCCAGCACCAGTCCCGTTTCTTCAAACGTGCCATCGCCTTTATTGCGATATAGATAATTCGGCCCGGCATCATTCGCTACATACAAGTCCGGCCAGCCGTCGTTGTCGTAATCAGCCCACTCCACGCCCATGCCGTAATAATGATGCGGATTATCGACTCCCGCCTTTTTGGAAACTTCTTCAAAGGTGCCGTCCCCACGATTGTGGAAGAGCAGATCGGTCTCTCCCTGCAATCCCCAGGGTCCGCATTGCACCATCACGCCGCGAAACCGGCAGAACTGTTCATTGCTGCCTAACTCTGGAAGCTTATTCATGTCGACGTGAACATAGCGCGAGACAAATAAGTCCACGTTGCCGTCGCGGTCGTAATCTCCCCAAGCCGCGCCCAGGCTCAATTCCCCGCCGCCCACTCCGGCCTTTTCCGTGACATCTTCGAACTTGCAGTTTCCTAAATTGTGATAAAGAACATTCCCTCCGTATCCGGTGACATAGATGTCGGGAAGCCCGTCGTTGTCGTAATCGGCGACGGCCACGCCCATCCCCCAGCCTTTGCGCGTGAGTCCGGCCTGTTTTGTGATGTCGGTAAATTTAAGGTCGGCGTCCTGATGGTAAA
The DNA here is from genome assembly GCA_963726155.1 of uncultured Acidobacteriaceae bacterium. Classification (GTDB taxonomy): domain Bacteria; phylum Acidobacteriota; class Terriglobia; order Terriglobales; family Acidobacteriaceae; genus Sulfotelmatobacter. Next base: position 542,174 of record CAVSBF010000004.1, on the reverse strand, counting down.
GCGTAATCATGGGATCGCCCCCCTGCTGGCGGTAGCGATCCACACTCGAACCATTTACTGTGATGATGTCCAACTTGCCATCGTTATCGCAGTCGATCAGGCCGACTCCGCCGCTTACCGACTCGATGATGTATCGCGCCTGGGGTGAAGAGATGTGGGAGACAGTCAACCCGGCTTGAGCGCCGATATCTTCAAAATGCGGAAGCGCGACGGAGGAAACATCCGACTTGCGCGCACTGCTCGGTTTGGTGGGGACGCTCTGCGCGAAGGCCGCCGCGCATAAAAGGCCCCAGATAAGAAATCCTCGCATTGACCGAAGAATACAGCAATCGCAGCTATGAAACTTACACCGCAGCAATAATCAATGCATCATTGGCGATGAAGCGCTGCGTCCCGCTCAGGAGGAAGGACGTCATAAAGCGGCTGCACAGGTCTCACATCCGGATTTGTCTGCGCCGCCGAGATAGCGAGAATCCGAATCTTATCGTTGTCGGGCAGCTTGATACTTTTCGTACCGTCCGGCAGATCGATCGGATATGCGAATAAATAAGAATAGCGGTAAGCCACATTCTCGCCCGCCGCATTGTGATGGTGCGAGCAATACCATGCCACATCAGCGCGTTTGATGTAGCCCGGCTTGATGCCTGTCATCTCGCCATAATCGTCATGCGATGTGTCTTTCGAACTCCACTGCCGGTCATCCCACTGGCCGATGAACCCGCCCCAATCCTGGATATTCAGTTCTACTTTCTTGCCGCCAACCTCGAATGTGCCCTTCTGATCGCCATCGGCCGAGGCCGCCAAAATATAAACCCGATTGTAGTGACCAGCCGGCAGGTCAATGGTCTGACCCTTTGCAACAATCGCGTTCGGCGTGCCCGACTTCGCCGGAGCGAGCTGGAATTTCACGTCATTGAATGTAATCTGCTCCGGCAGCATCTCCGCCGACAGCGTGTCGCCCTTGCCGTCGAATCCCTCCGTGGATTTAGCGCCGTCATTGCTGGCAGTTGCGAGATCATATTTCAGCGGCACGGCCGCCGAACGCACCTCTGCAGTTTCGCTCCGGGGTGCGCCGACCTTCACGGCAAACGTTCGCGGCTGATACGCGGAAAAAGACGTAACCAGAACGCCCTCCTTAACTGTCGCAGCCCCCACCGGTTGCTCCTGGCCGTTGACTTCACGCGCCGCCGTGATCGGCGCGTCAAAGGCGACGTGGACATTTGCCTCGGGCTTGCCATCCAGTTCCACCAGCCTCACGACAATCTCGTCACTCAACTCCGCCTTCTTCAACGCCAGGACTCGAATCCGCGGATTGCTCACCTTCAGCAAAGAAAACTTCCGCCCCATCGCGCCCGAATGTTTCGAAGTCTCGAATGCAATCAGCGGATCGTTCAATCGCTGCGCCTGCCAGTCGGTTTGGCCGTCGCGCCAGTCGGCGGCATGTCCGGCGATTCCGTAAACAAACTCGTGATGTCCAATATCCTGTGTCGCCTGATCCGCATAACCGCCGCGAATTCCGGGCGTGCGGATCAGAGTCAGTCGAATCGTGTGATCGTTCGGCTTATCGGATCCATTTTTGCAATCGGTCAAGATGGTCGCGCCAAACTCGCCACTCGCGTCCGTTAGGTCGATCCACTGATGGGACGGCACCTCGAACTTCTTCGGCTCCGCACTGGGCCGCTTGATCGTGCCAATGTCCCAGTTATAGGTGGCCATCTCGTTCGAAGCCGTAAGCGGAAAAGTTGCCTTCAGATTCGACTCTTTCGTATTCCAGTCAATTACATTCGCGAACTCTACGCGCTTGCCCGCATCCCCGGCGGCTAAGCTGACGGTCTGAATGAATTTCGAGCCGGCAGTCTCTCGTGAAATTTCCACTGCCACACGTGCTGGACCATTTTCTACCACTCGAATCTTCGCCGGACCACTGACATATTCTTTCGGAGCAGCCTGCTCCTGATCCCAGTCCATGTTCCAGGCCGGCCAGTGCTCGGGATTGTCATAAGAAATCGCCAGCCGCGCCGGAGCGGCCAGCAATTCCTTGCCGATTGATTTATCGAAAATGCTAGCTACCTCTCCATCAGCATTTAATCTCACCCGGTAATATTGATTCTCGAGCGAGTTCTCAGATACACGCAGCGTCGCGGCGCTGCCCGCGCCCGAACCCGGCTGCACATCGTAGACTGCATAGCCGACAGACGGCGCTTTCGCTACGAAGATTACTTTCCCATTTGCAACCTGCGCCGGAACCTCTTTCCCATCCGGACCAGTCACGCGTACAGATTTCGCTTCGTCACCAGGAAAGTTCACGTTCGCTTCCACCAAATCCTCGCGAGCGATATTTAACGGGTTGAAGACAACAATAGGCATGCCTTTGGTCTCGGTGTCTAATGCCGCGGCAACGCCTTCGGTAGCATTCGTAAGCACGCCAGCGAAAAGGTTCATCGCGATCACATCGTCGTTCCACGCGAATTCGTATGCCTTAGGAGTTGCTGTTCCAGCGGCGATGTCGTGAAAATGCCCGCCCATCTGCAGGGTCCATCCATCGTTCAACCGTTGCAGCGGATAAGGCCGGGCTCCCAGCCATTCCGCCGCAATCGAAGATTTCTCCGCGGCGTCAGCCAGCAATTCTTCTTTTCGCAGCCAGCGTTTCTGGTAAGCCTGCGAGGTAAGCGATCCGGCGGAATGATTGGTCAGTTCCATCTCGCCCGTGTAGCGCGGAAGTGCGGCGGCCTCGGCGGGAGTGATCTCGAGAAACATCTGCTCGGCATTCGCGGAAATCACCTGCACCGGCCCTCCGCCCAACTGCACCGGGGCTCCCTGCTCATGCGAGAAGCGCGAAAAATAAGGATCGACGTCCTCTGGCAAGCCCGCTTTGCCGCCCGTAATAATGGCTTCGAGTCGCTTTACGGATTCTTCGTTCGGCGTTCCCCCGATGTCGCCAGTTCCGTAATAGTGATAGTCCGTAAATACTCCACTCACTTTTCCATTCAATTCAACCCGTGCAGCCCAGTCGCTTTGATGCCGCTCCAACTCTCGATCCTTGCGCATTTGAGATTCGGTTTTCTGCTGATCGCGCACGGCAAGGTATTCTTCAATCTGGCTGGCATCGAGGGTCGAGTTGGTTTGGTCAGCATGGACCACCTGCTGACGAAGAGGTTGAAACTTCCGGTTAAGACCCTCGAGGACCTCATCAGGCGGAAGGGGAGGCAGCGGTTTGCTCAAATCGCTGTTGATTCCGCCGCTGTAATCGCCCGGGTTCAGCCCCGCCAGCACACTTTCGCCATCCGGCCCCACCCATACGCCCACGTTGAAGGGTGTGCCCTCGGGTGTTTGCTCCAGCGATTCTGGCCCTCCGCCGGGCGCCGACGATCCCCATACCAACTTCTGCGTGGAAAATCCTTTCACTCCAGCATGCGCGAGAATCGTGGGCAACGACGCCGGAAACCCGAAGCAATCGGGCAGCATGTACTCCGCACTGGCCCGGCCCAGTTCTTTGCGAAACCAATTATTGCCATAAAGAATTTGCCGGATGATCGTCTCGGCGCTGGGCGTGTTCACATCGCCTTCTTCCATGGAAGAGCCTGCCGGAAACCATCTTCCTTCATCGACATACTTTTTCACTCGTGCGAAATCGGCAGGAAAATATTCCTTCATGAAACGGTACCGGTTGGCACCGCTGAAGTTGAAGATGTAGTGCGGATACTTCTCGAACAGCTTGAAATTATCCTCCATTGTCTTGCGAATGTACTCGTCGATCACCTGCGGATACTCCCACCGCCATTCCGTATCCAGATGCGCGTATCCGACCACGTAGAGCGTGGGTTGCTTGCTCAAATCGGGTTTCTCGGCAGTCTGCCCGGAAGCAGAATTCAGCAGCGTCAAGCCGGTCAGCAGGATCGTCACCCACGTTTCGTGGATTCGTCGCATTCGCATTCTCCAAAGTGAGGCGCAAATTTCCCAGCGCCAATTTAGCTTGATCAGTGTACAGAGGATGAGCGACAAAAATCTTATTCGATCCACCGCCGGCGAGGCCGGCGGATGCCGGCCACTCGCCGGCCAGTATCAGCGCGTGAGGAGTTGGGCTTTCTGAATCGAACTTACTCGTCGATGAACTTACGGCATCGTCTGGACTTCAACCGAAAGCACGGCCGGAAGATCGCGCACGATCGGAGCCCAGCTGTCTCCAGCATCGGCCGAGGCGTATACCTGCCCTCCGCTGGTGCCGAAATAGATGCCGCACTCGTCGAGCGAATCGACCGCCATGGCATCGCGCAGCACATTCACATAGCAGTTGCTTTGCGGCAGGCCCTTGGTGAGCGCCTCCCACTCATTTCCACCACTGCGGCTGCGAAAAACGCGCAACTTACCATCGGGAACAAAATGTTCCGAGTCGCTCTTGATCGGCACAACATAGATCGTCTCCGGCTCGTGCGCGTGAACATCGATCACAAATCCGAAATCCGTCGGCAAATTCCCGCTGACTTCCTGCCAGGTATCGCCGGCATTATCGCTGCGCATCACATCCCAATGCTTCTGCATGAAGAGCACACCCGGGCGCTTGGGATGCATGGCAATGTGATGAACGCAGTGGCCGATCTCGGCGTTAGGATCAGGAATATATTGCGATCGCAGCCCGCGGTTGATCGGCTTCCAGGTTTTTCCGCCATCATCAGTGCGGAAGGCGCCAGCAGCGGAGATCGCAATGAAGATTCGCTCAGGGTTGCTGGGATCGAGAATGATCGTGTGCAGGCACATTCCGCCCGCGCCAGGTTGCCACTTGGGCCCGGTGCCGTGGCCGCGCAGGCCGGAAAGTTCTTTCCAGTTCTCCCCGCCATCGGTCGAGCGGAAAATTGCAGCGTCTTCCACGCCCGCGAAAACCATGTCTGGATCTCGCAACGATGGCTCCAGATGCCACACCCGTTTAAACTCCCACGGATGCTGGGTCCCGTCATACCACTGATGAGTCGTAAGTGGTTTGCCGCCTTCTCCGGATGTATCGTATGCGAACTTGTTGCTCGCGGCCTTTGGCGGACCCGGAGCGGGCGGTTCTCCCGCTGGCGTTCCCGGTTGATGCCATGTCTTGCCGCCATCGTCTGAGCGTTGAATGATCTGCCCAAACCAGCCGCTCGTCTGCGAAGCATAAATCCGATTAGGATCTGCCGGAGATCCTTTCACGTGATACATTTCCCAGCCCGCGAAGTGCGGACCGCTGACGTCCCATTTTTCGCGCTTTCCATCCGCTGTCAAAATGAATGCGCCTTTTTTTGTGCCTACCAGGACTCGTACGCTGCTCATGCCGTCCTTTCGTTAATCTGGAATCTATCTAACTAATTTAAATCTCTGCGGGCCGTCTGCAGAGTACATGATACGTCTCCGGCTTTTCTGGTAAATCAGACAACTGGACAGTTACTCTGCGCTTCATTTCCTTCCAGGATTGCGACGGTTTTCGTGCTTCGCTCCCGACTTGGTTTTGCCTCCAGATCAGATGTCAGTGTGCATCCGCCGGTGCAGCCGTTCCGTCCGACCACTTGGACACCGAAATGATGAACTCGGTGATCGGCTCCGGAGAGTATTGATGTACATACACCGGGGAGCCAGGGAACCCTGCGCCCCAAAACATATCGTCTGTCTTGGGAACCCAAAACATCAGATGGGGATCCGCGTTCCCATACTTGCGGCCAAAGTACTGTTGCTTCGACATCATGTAGCACACCTCACCAGGTTCCGGCAGCGGCAGTTCTTTTTTGTCGAATGCAGCCTTGATACCGTCGAACATCCGAGTTTTGGGCAGCCCAGCCAGGGCCAACTCCGTCATCTTGAGAGTAAGCGGCAGGTGGGATCGCGCGGCCGGTGGATTGAGGCAAAGCGGAAGCCGCTGATCGGGGTTCAAAAACTCTGGGTCGTCGAAGGGGGCCATCCACGATCGCTCCACTAGGCATACGAAACCGTTCTTGCCTTTGACTGCGGTTTCATAACCATGCCGTCCGAGGACCAAGACCTCGGCATCGCGTGAGATGGAGTCCGGGGCCGCGCTCCGGGCCAGGGCTATCTCGGCATTCTGATCCGCCATCAGGTATTGATCAATCGGCGCTATGCTCGGATAAGGCGCCTTGGCGTCCCGTGCGTGCGCCCGCCACGCCACGCCCAACACAACCACCGCCACAGCGATTCTCCAGGCGATCGTCCTAAAGATTTTTCGGGTCATTGATTTTCTCCTGCGTCGATCCTTACGCTGACCTTCATGCAGCTTTCTGCACAGCCTTTTCGCAGTTGATCATCCACGGGATACCAAAACGGTCAACCAGCATACCAAACCGCACCGCCCAGAATGTCTCAGCGATCGGCATTGTCTCTTTTCCGTTTTCCGCCAGCGCATGGTAAACGCGTTCCGCTTCCGCTGGGTCAGTGGTGCCAAGGTTGATGGAAAAGCCTGCTTGTTTCTGAAAGTGTTCTGGAGGAGCGTCCGATGCCATCAGCACCTGATCGCCAAGCTCCAGCCGCGCATGAATGATCTTGCTTCGCCATTCAGCGGGGACGTGCTCCGCAGCGGGCGTGCCTTCGTGAGTCATCATACTAATGATTTTGGCGCCGAGGACTCGCTCGTAGAACTTGAACGCCTCTTCACAGTTGCCATCGAAATAAAGGTACGGATTCATTTGCATAACACTCTCCTTCGTCTATAAGGAATCGAATTACGATTGCAATTTACGACAGATCACTTGCGAAATGCAAGTGATATTGTTAAATTCAATCTATGTCGAAGCAGGCTGGGCCTCAGCGCCGGTCCGGGTGCCCGTTGAACGCTTCAGTCGAGATGTTAGGCGACCGCTGGTCCCTGCTGATCATTCGCGACATGATGCTGCGGGGTTCGCAATCCTACAAAGAATTTCTGGAGTGCTACGAAGGCATTGCGACCAACATTCTGGCCGATCGTTTGCGGAAGTTAGTGGAGTACGGAATTATCACCACGCGGCGCGGACCCGCGGGATGGACGCAAAGTGATTTACCGGCTTACGCAGAAGGGAATCGACCTGGCTCCGGTGCTCACCGAAATGGTTCTCTGGGCGGCCGCGCATGAGGACACCGGTAATCAACCTCTGGTCCAACTGATGCGAAAGGATAAAGAGAAGTTTATCGCCGGAGTGCGCCGGCGCTGGAGCGAACGGCAATGACGAAAGGACCACGGGCCCGCTTCGGGTAACATGAGGAGTGGCGAATCCGGTTTCAAAGCAAAACAATAAAGTTCGCTTGCGTCGGCCTGCCTCCAAGAAGAGCGAAGCGGTGCTATCCAAACCCGCCATTCTTCGCGCCGTGAACCTGAGCAAAGTTCCCTGGCTGGTTCACGGTTTTTCTACCCGCGGCGGCGGATTCTCCCGCGCCTACGGCCAGAATGCGCTCAACCTGGGTTTTACCAAAGATGATTCCGAATCTGCGGTCAAGCGAAACCGGGCTGCCTTCTTGCTCGAAGTGGGCGCGAATGGCAGGTCGAAGAACAAGTCGGCAAATTTCGAACTGGTGGCGCTGCGCCAGGTTCATTCCGATATCATTCACTTCGTCGATGCTCCTCCCGATTCGCAACTGGTAGGCGATGGCCTGGTTACGAATACTCCCGGATTACTGCTTGCCATCCAAACCGCCGATTGCCTTCCGATTATCCTTGTCGACCCGCGGCACCGTGCGGTGGGCGTCTTTCATGCCGGGTGGCGAGGCACGCTCAAGCGCATCGTGGAGAAAGGAGTGGGTGAGATGCGACGCCACTTCGGCAGCCGGCCGCGCGATCTCAAAGCCGCCATAGGCCCTGGCATTCAAGGCTGCTGTTATGAAGTAGGCCCGGAAGTCCGTGATCTATTCGAGTCCCAGTTCGCCTATGCGCGTAAGCTGTTCCGCGAGATCGAGGAGTCCGACCCGGTCCGCGAAAAATATCCCATGTTATTTCTCACCGCGCGGGCTCCCGGCCATAGCGATTTGCCGAAGAAAATCTTTCTGGATCTGGTGGAAGCGAATCGTCAACAGCTTCTCGCGGTTGGCATCTTGGCAAAGAATATTGAGGCTTCGCACCTCTGCACCAACTGCCGGACTGACTTGTTATTTTCCTATCGCGCCGAAAAAGGCAAAACCGGCCGCATGATGGCCGTGGCGGGGATTCGCTAAATCCGCAGTTCTCAACCTGCTACGCCGGTGTAGATGGGATTGTTCCGGAAGCTGGAGGCGTCGCTGCCGGTTCGGCAGTCCCTTCGTTCACCAGATCCTTCAATTCCTTGCTGGGCTTGAAGAAGGGGATTTTTTTGGCGGGCACTTCGACTTTTTCGCCGGTCTTCGGATTGCGCCCCATGCGCGCCTTGCGCTGGCGGGTGCGGAAGCTGCCAAATCCCCGTATCTCGATTTTGTCGCCCGCGCGCAGTGAACGCACCACGCTGTCAAAGATGGTTTCCACAATCACTTCGCTGTCTTTGCGCGTGAGTTCCGCCAAGCGGGAGACTTCATCGATCAGATCGGCTTTTGTCATAATGGCTCTTTCGCTCCAGTCCCGCATGTTCATGAGGACGGCCAAACGCTGGCGCCAGCCTCTGAAACATGTCGGCGACCCCATAACCTTCTCAAATTTCAGGGGTTGTATGCAAGTCACAGCTTTGAGGCAGGCCGCTCCCGAGGTTGGTTTCTAACCCTCAATCGATTGGGACAACACAGTTCTACTTCCACAAATAATAGAAGCCGACATGCTGCTCCATCATCTTGGTCGCGTCGGGTAAATATTGCGAGACGTCTCCCAGCAAGAGATCAAGCAGCGTCTTGCGATCTTTCTCGGGATGCACCAGCGTCGGCTCGCCTGAAATTCCAACTGATTTTGCCGTATCTTTCACCACGGCCTGAAAATCCCCAACGTCGTCGATCAGCTTCATCGAGAGCGCTTCCTTGCCGGTCCAAACTTTGCCGTTCGCAATCGCCTTCACATCGTCAAACTTCATCCCCCGGCCATCCGCGACAGCCTGGATGAACTGTCCAAACATGTTATCGATCAGCGACTGCATGTAAGCCTGTTCGGCGGGAGTGAGATCGCGGGTCGGATTCCCCGTATCCTTAAATTCGCCTGTCTTCAATACGACGCTCTTCAACTTCGCCCACTTCATCAGATCGCCGTAGTTCACCCACTCGGCGATAACGCCGATCGAACCCACAATACTGCCGTTATCGGCATAGATTTTGTTCGAGGCCGAGGAAACATAGTAGGCACCGCTGGCGCCCACGGTTTCGATCGAAACCACAATGCGCTTCTTTTTTTCGTCGCGGATGCGCTTGACCTCGCGGTAAATCTCCTCCGAGGCAGCCACGCCACCGCCGGGCGAATTCACATGCAGGATGATCGCCTTGATCGACGAATCGTCATTAAACTTCTTAAGCTCGTCGACTACAGGCTCGGGGGAAAGAATTACACCGTCCAGGTCGACTACGCCAATGCGGTCGCCGAAGCCGCCGAAAGCAGTCTCGTTGCCGCTGGCGTGCAGCGTCAAATAAACCAGGGAAAACACGGCCAGCACAAAGAGGAAGAATGCTCCTCCGCCGATCAGAACCCAGAGCAGGGTGTGAGAACGTCGTTCAGGCATAGAGAAAGTTTAGCACTGCGGCTAGGGAGTCAGCACTTTCAGGGCTGCGGGCGCGATTCCGATTTCAGCCGGCGTCTGGCAGACGTATTCGCCATCCGCGTAGAGATCGAGCGGGGTTTCAGTTTCCACCCGAAGCCGCGAAGCCTGAAAATAATCTACCTCGCGCACGCGGAAATGGCGGCCGAAATATACCGTTGGAAACATACAGGTGAGCTTGAAGGGGCCGATGCCGCCGATAATGCAGACGTCGAGCAGGCCGTCATCCATCCGCGCATGGGGTGCGATTCTCATGCCGCCGCCGTAAGCCGCTGTGTTGGCAAATGCGACCAGCAGGGTTGGCTGCTCTCGATGTGTCGTGCAACGACCGTCTGCCGCCAACTCGAGAATTCTCATGGGGAATGGGGGGAAGCGAAAAATTGTTGGGATCAGCGCGAGCGCATAGCCACCGTGTGCCCGCATCCAGCGCGGCAGCGCGTTGGCCCGGCGTGCCACTTCCGCGTCCAGTCCAACGCCTGCCACGCTGCAAAAGTAAGTCTGCCCTTGTGGCGCGGGCGCCCCGCCCGCGTGGCTGTTGACCTGTGAAATAATTCCCAAATCAATTGTGCGCGCAGTACCTCGTCCGGAACAAAACCTTCGCCAGGCTGCGAGCGAATCGCGCACACGCCGAAGCCCAAGCGCTGCAGCAAAATCGTTACCACTGCCTGCAGGGACAATCAGCACAGGCAGTCCAACCTTCACCAGTTGGCTCAGATGACGGTGGATCGTCCCATCGCCGCCAAAGATCAGAATTACATCCGCTTGATCCGCAGTCGCCGGCACACCAATGTGCCACTCGATTGTTTTGTCGGTCTGAAAAGGCCGAATATTTCTTGCTGAGCATCCCAGTCCGAAGATGGCCGCAGCCCGCATACGCGGGTCGAGAGTAACACGGCTCATGTGGGGACAGCCGCCCTCGGCTGTCCCCACATGGTCAATTGTGGTTACCAGTTGATGACCGCGATTCGCAACTGCTTGCCGACTCTTAGCGGCAACCTCATAGGCGGCGGCCCACTCCAGGTGAAGAACGGCTCTCTGTGTACACGACCGTCAACTCTTACCGAGCCTTGCTTCAGTTTTCTGCCGGCATCGGTCGTGGAAGGTGCGAGCCCGCATCGAACTAAAAGGCGATCTGCTCTTACTGTCGCCTCGGGGCCACGGTCGGTACTAACGATATGCCCTCCAACTTCGCCAAGAGAGATAAGAACCTCCTCCACATCGTCCGGCACCTCATTCTTCTGAAACTGCCGCGCCCAATCCTCCCCCGCCTTCACCGCCGCCTCACTTGAGTGAAAGTCCGCCACAATCCTCCGTGCCAGATCCTTCTTCGCCTGCATCGGATGCGCCTCGCGCTTCATCTTCTCGATGTCCGCGACCTGCACATCCGTCAGCAGCTCGTAATATCTCCACATCATTTCGTCGGAGATGCTCATGATTTTCCCGTACATGTCCAGCGGCGCTTCATGAATGCCGATCGCGTTGCCCAGCGACTTCGACATCTTCTGAACGCCGTCGAGCCCTTCGAGAATCGGCGTTGTCAGCACCACTTGCGATTCCTGGCCGTAGGCCCGTTGCAGTTCGCGCCCCACGAGCAAGTTAAATTTCTGGTCGGTGCCGCCCAGTTCCACGTCGGCCTCGAGCGCGACCGAGTCATAACCTTGCACCAGCGGATAGAGCAACTCGTGCACCGATATCGGTTTCTCTTCCTTGAATCTTTTGTGAAAATCCTCGCGCTCCAGCAGTTGCGACACCGTGTACTTCGCCATCAACCGGACGAAATCGTCGGAGCTGAACTGGCCCATCCAGCGCCGGTTGAAATCGATCACAGTTTTCTGCGGATCCAGAATCTTGAAGACCTGGGCTTTGTAAGTCTCAGCATTCTCCTCGATTTGCTCGCGAGTAAGCGGCGGACGGGTGACTGAACGGCCCGTTGGGTCGCCGATCATTCCCGTGAAATCGCCGATCAGAAAAATTGCGGTGTGTCCGAGATCCTGAAAATGCTTGAGCTTACGCAAAACCACGGTATGTCCAAGATGCAAGTCGGGAGCGGTCGGGTCCATGCCGAGCTTGACGCGCAACGGTTTGCCCGAGGCGCGCGACTTCTCCAGCTTCGCGCGCAAGTCAGACTCGCGGATGATCTCCGCGGAGCCCTTCTTCAGATAAGTGAGTTGTTCTTCGACCGGCGCGAAAGTTGGCATGAGAAAGGTCATTATAAAGAAATGTCGAATGCAGAAGGCGGAATTAGAATTAACTCCCGGGATCAGCTGGTGACGGCAAAAATTCACCTACGAACAGCCACCGCCGCGGATGTTCCCCGGCTACGTGAAGTGATTGAAGCTTCAGTACGCGGCTTGCAAGCCGAGGACTACTCCCCAGCGCAGATTGAAGGCGCGCTGCAGTCGGTGTATGGCGTGGATAGCCAGCTTATCGCGGATGGGACATATTTCGTGGTGGAAGTTTCAGACTCGCACAGCACCGAGATTGTCGCCTGTGGTGGATGGAGCAAGCGCAAGACTCTCTACGGCGGAGATCAATATGCCGGTCGTGAAAACTCAATGCTTGATCCTGTACAGGATGCGGCGAAGATTCGTGCGTTCTTTGTGCATCCGACATGGGCCCGCCGCGGCATCGGCGGCAGGATACTCGAAGCCTGCGAAAGCGCCGCGCGAGAAGCAGGATTCACCCGGCTGGAAATGGGCGCAACTTTAAGCGGAGTCGCTTTTTACCGGGCCAAGGGATATGAAGCCGTCGAGAATCAGGAGGTCCCACTGGGGAACGGATATTCGTTGCCCATTGTAAGAATGGCGAAGAGGATTCCGTCTCATCTCCGCCGAAGTTCTTAATGTGGGGACAGCATGTGGGGACAGCCGCCCTCGGCTGTCCGGCATGCGAAGCATGCCAGGGGTTTGCCAGCGGCACCTCGCTTTGCAAAGTCGAGCACGCCCGTCCCCACATGAATTTTCGGCCGGAGAAAGAAAGTTAACTCCTAGCCTCCTCTTCTCAATCTGCGGCCGGTGATATGGAACTTCCCACCCAAAACAATATTAATTGCCTCGGAATAGGCAATATGCTCCTGCTCAAGAATTCGCGCAGCCAGCGTATGCTCGTCATCACTCTCGAGGACCGAAACCGTCTTCTGCACGATGATGGGCCCATGATCCAGTTCCTCATCGACAAAATGCACCGTGCAGCCGGAAACTTTTACGCCGTAAGCGAACGCCTGCTCCTGCGCCTCAAGTCCGGGAAACGCGGGCAGCAGCGAAGGATGAATGTTAAGAATCCTGCGCGGAAACTGTTGCACGAACCACGGCGAGAGCAGCCGCATGTAGCCCGCAAGACAGATCAGATCCACCTTATGCTGTTTCAATGCGCCAACAACTTCGCGGTCGTGTTCTCCGCGCGGCCTGCCCTTCGAAGGAATTACCAGAGTTTCCAGTCCGCGCTGTCGCGCCACCGCGATCCCCGGTGCATCCGCTTTGTTCGAGATTACGACGCTGATCCGCGCTTCCGCGATACGGCCGGCATCGATACTATTGGCTATGGCGACGAAGTTCGAGCCGCGCCCGGAGAGGAGAATGGCCAGAGATTTCATGATGGTTTCGCGGTCAGGTATCAGCTTTCCGCGAAACCATCATAATCCACCATCAGTGCCCGGAGTTCGCCACCGTGGTACCCTGAATTGGCTTCCCGTTCGCCATCATGTCGCCGAGTAACTTCTGGTCCTGGTCCGCGAGACCGGCCGGAAGCTTGGCATAAAACAGACTGTCAGCCGAAGCCTGCCCGTCGGTGATTACATATTCAATGAATGCTTTCACCATTTGCCGCTTGCTTTCATCCGGCCCATCTTTTGGCACCAACAGATAAGTAAGGCCGGAAATGGGATAAGCGTCTTTCGCCGATGCCGGTGGATTGACGATTGCCGTGCGAACATCGGTGGCAAGTTCAGTGTGAAACGCATCGATTGCGGCTGTCGTTCCCGCAGCCGTCGGATCTTCCCAATTTCCTGCCTGGTTACGGATCAACGCTACCGGCAGGTTATTGTCCTTTGCGTAGCTCAGTTCAACGTAACCGATGGATCCAGCGGCTTGCCGGACTACTCCCGTAACCCCCTCGCTGCCCTTACCTCCAACGCCAACCGGCCACTTGACTGAGATTCCCTTCCCTACGCTTTTCTCCCATTCAGGACTCACTGCTGCCAGGTAGGTAGTGAAAATATTCGTAGTCCCGCTGCCATCTGAGCGATGCGACACCAGAATCGCATGGTTGGGCAAACTCACGCCCTTGTTATCTTGCTTGATTTTCGGATCTTGCCAGCTCGTAATCTTGCCTAAGAAAATCCCGGACAACGTTTCGGCACTTAACTTGAGAGGGCTTTTCAGCTCCGGCAGGTTATAAGTGATGCAGACCGGCCCGGCGCTCTCGGGAATCTGCAACAATGCAGGCATCTCCTTCAATTGCTCGTCGTCCAGCGCCGCATCGCTCGCTCCGAAATCGATGAGTCCTTTCTTCAACTGCTGAATGCCACCGCCACTGCCAATCGACTGATAGTTAATCTGCACGTTGGGATGGTTTTGCTGAAAAGCGCTGATCCAGCGGGTCATGATGGGATAGATAAAGGTACTGCCTGCACCGATGATTGAGTTGGTGCCTCCCGGATGCACGGGTTCCGAACTCTTGGTGCACGCGGTAACACCCCAAAATCCGACGATGCATGCGATTCCAACTACGGCTTTCACGCCGCTTATTTTAGGAAACGTCCTGTCAGTTCGTGGTAGTTGTGATCTCGATCGAGAATTTCGCGGCATAAATATCATCCTTTCCTGCGCCGACTCACGCCCTGGAATGAAATTAGAATCCCTTTGTAAGATTCAGTGGAGGACCGGGACAAATGTTAAAGGAGTGTTAAAAAATGCAGAGCCTGAATTGTCTATTACCTGAGAAGAGTAACGAGAAGAGTAACAAGATAGCCAGGCGGCTTAGGAATACAAGACTTTGCGATCGCCCTTAACGATGCGTCCGACCGTGTAGGCCTTCTCTCCCACTCGATCGAGCACGCTCTGCGCTTTTTTAAACTTTGCCAGGGGAACCACCATCAGCATACCCAGCCCCATGTTGAAGGTGCGCAACATTTCGTCCTGGGGAACATCGCCCAATTGGCGGAGATGTTCGAACAAAGGCAGCACCGGCCAGGAACCAATCTCGATCAGCGCTGCCATACCCCGAGGCAACACGCGCGGCAGATTCTCTGTAATCCCGCCTCCGGTCACGTGCGCCAGCGCCGAAACGCATTGCGCATCGATCAACTTTCTCAGCGCCGGCCAGTAACTTTTATGGGTACGCATCAACTCGTTCCCGACTTTATTCTTGATCTCGTTCACGTAGTCGTCGGGAGAATAATGCGCGACTTCGAACAACAGCTTGCGGGCCAGCGAATATCCATTCGTGTGCAGTCCATTCGAGGGTAGACCCAGAACGACATCGCCGATCTGCACATCCTTGCCAGTGATAATGCGTTCGCGCTCTACCACGCCCACGATAAATCCAGCGAGATCGTATTCGCCGTCCGGATAGAAACCCGGCATTTCGGCGGTCTCGCCGCCGATCAGGGCGCAGCCATTATGCTTGCATGCGTCGGCAATACCTTCCACCACTTGCTCGGCAACGGTCGGATCCAGTTTTCCGGCCGCTAAATAGTCCATAAAAAATAGCGGCGTTGCACCCTGCACCGCAATATCGTTAACGCAGTGGTTCACAAGGTCGGCGCCTACCGTGGAATGCAACCCCATTTCGAAGGCGATTTTCAGTTTCGTTCCCACACCGTCCACACTGGACACCAGGATGGGATCAAGATACTTCGTTTTATCAATAGCGAAGAGACCACCGAAGCCGCCAATCTCGCTGAGCACGCCCCGGGTGAAGGTTTTGTGCGCCAGGTACTTGATGCGCTGCTTGGTCCGGTTGGCGCGGTCGATGTCCACCCCCGCGTCAGCGTAGGTGATCGGCGTTCCAGCGGGAGTGGGTTTCTTGGCCACTAAGGTATCTCTTTATTCGGTCTCGATGCTTCAGTGTGGGGAAACGCTGGGTTACTTTTGCGAAGCGTTAACTTCTAAGGCCGCTCATTGTAACACGTTCGAAGTGCTCAACTACGCAGGTCGAGGATTTGGGAATTCCGAATACACTACCACCGCGTTCCGCGGACGCGAACGCCCGTTCGGCACTGCCGGGCATCATTAATGAGCGATGAAGTCCGAAAAGAAATAAGCTAGAACGCCGAAAAGAGCCAGTCCAGAAATGCCGTATGCCGTTAGAACCCAGGCGCCGCGGCCTTCATGATGCCTGATGTGAGCGGTTGAGGAAGAAGACTGCTCAGAAACCGAGGGAGATACTGCTGGGGCCCGATCTTCCATACCAGAAAACCTCCGAACGGAAAGATCGTGGCGCAATTTACATTATGCGTCACGCCTGCCCGGCGTCTTGGCCAGACAGGACTATCTGCGCGGGATTTTACTACGGTTTTGTGACCACCGTTACAAAGAAATGTGACTTTTATCACAATTAAGAGGGGAAATCGCAGGTGGATCGCCCGCGGATGAGTCCTGACCGGTGTCAACGGTAGGTCGAAAAATCGAAGTCAGGCTTGAAATTCTGAGGCTTCCGGAAAACGCAGGTTGCACTTTGCCAGCGCCAGAGCGAGAAGCTCTTCAATCTTCGTTTCTTCGCAGTTGCGTGACATGGCCAGTTCGCTGACCAGCAAATACCGGGCGCGCTCCAGCATCTTCTTTTCCCGGAAGGATAGGGGCTTGGCCTGGTGAAGTGCAATCAGGCTCTTCAGCACTCCCGCAACCTCAAACAACGAGCCGGTGCGCATCCGGTCCGAATTTTCCTTGAACCGGTCTTTCCAGTCGGCGGTGCTCAGGTCATCCACAACCGACAGAAAATCCAGAATCTTCTGCACCTCGCCGTTACGAACCACCCGTCGGATGCCGACGCTGCCCACGTTATTGCACGGCACCATTACCTTCAGGCTGCTCGCCTTGATATTGAGAAGATAGAATTTCTCCACAGTGGCGCCAATGGATCGGCTGCTGATCTGCTCAATTATGCCAACACCATGGTTCGGGTAAACGACCTTATCGCCGATGTGGAAGTTCAAGTCACCGTTCATAAAAGGTACCCGGGCAGGAAAAGGGTCAAGTGAGGGCGAACGTTACCTTACTGTAAACATATTATCCCGGAATGGGACGAAAAGCAAGAATTCAGCCTTCATCGGGCGCCTGCAAGTCTGCTAGAACATCGCATCTTTTTCGGCGACTCTGCGTCGGTATGGACAGTCCTTGTCCAAACACGCCGCGGAGGCCCGGTGAATAGGTCGGTAAGCTATTGTTCCTGAAGGCTTAACTGCACAATCAATAGGCTTCCCCAGTAATACGAGGGATATAATCCCCGCATGAGACTTGACGACGAAAAATCCGCCGAGGAACCAAGCGCCATCAAGTCAGCCTCTGCCCAGCCCCCGGTAAACCCCGGTCGCATTCTCGGGTTGGATGTCGGTGCCCGAAGGATCGGCGTGGCGGTATCGGACCCGCTCGGCATTACCGCGCAGGGTCTTGACACCCTGCAGCGCCGGAACAAGCGTACGGATCTGGCGGCTCTGGAGCAGGTGATCCGCCAATACGCAGTACGCGAGATCGTAGTCGGCCTTCCCCTGCGCATGAGCGGCGCCGAAGGAACCCAGTCCGACAAAATGCAAGTATTCGCCGAAGACCTGCGCAAAAGGTTCCGGTTGCCAGTGCATCTTTGGGACGAGCGTTTGACCTCCGCGGAGGCGAATCGGCTACTTCGCGAAACTGACTTATCCATCGAGAAGCGCGCCAAAGCCGTCGACCGGATGGCCGCAATTTTGATCCTGCAAGGCTGGATGGAAAAGCGACGGCTCCTGCCTTCCGGCTCTCAGTGACCTAGCATGGCACGCCGGTACGCAGCCACATTCTTGTTATGTTCCTCAATCGTCCGGGCGAATCGATGATGACCTTCCGCGTCGGCAACAAAATAATAGTAATCCGATTGCGCCGGATGCATCGCTGCTTCCAGCGCGCTCTTGCCGGGATTCGCGATCGGACCCGGCGGTAGGCCGATGTGCGTGTAGGTGTTATACGGAGAGCTGAAACTCATGTCGTCATGATGAAGCGCGCCGGCATAAGTTCCGGCTAAAAGCTCCGCATAAATAATGCTGGGGTCGGCGTCGAGCGCAATCCTCTTCTGCAGCCGGTTGTAGTAGACGCCAGCCACCAGCCGCCGCTCGTCGGCAACGGCTGTTTCTTTTTCAATAATGGATGCCATGATCACGATGCGCTCCAGTTCGTCCTTTTCTTTATTGGAATCGACGAACTTGCCATCGACCTCGACTTCAATATGCGGCGAACTCGATGTACTGCTTAGCCCAATCTCCCGGGTTGCGACCGGCGATTCCGGAGTTAATCCAACGTGAGTCAAGCCGATCTGACTTGCCACTTGGCGAAATTGCTTGACCATAGCCGCCGCCATTTCCCTCATGGTCATCATGCGGCTGAATTGGTACGTATCCGGGAAAAGATAACCCTCCAGAGATTGCGCGCCAGGCGCGAGACCAGAGATCAGATCCGTATCCGATTGCGCGACCTTTAAGAAATCCTGGCTCGATCCGAGACCTGCAGCCTCGATTGCCCGCGCAATGTCGAACATCGTGAATCCTTCGGGAACCACTACCGTGCGGAAATACACGTCGCCGCGCACCAGTCGCTTGTGGACGTCGACAATATTCCTGGATTTATCGAACAAGTACTCGCCCGCTTTCAACGAGCGCCGGCGGTGCAAATAATGCCAGAGAATGAACGCGTCTTCATTGCGGATGATTCCATTGGCCTTTAATTCCGCGGCAATCCGCCGGGTCGAGAATCCCGGCCGCAACATTACAAACCTCTGCCCCCCGGGTTCAGTTGGCGCAAACACTGTCCACGCAAACCAGCCGCCGAACCCCAGCGCGGCTATCAGAATCAGCCAGAAAAACTTTCGCACAATATGTTTAGTGTAGTTGATTGCACCTCGTGAATTGTTCGGCCCTGACCTCAGCAATCGTTGACCAGAGAGGTTCCGATCGTCATTCCGCCTTCCGCAACAGCACGAGCCCACGTATTTCCTGTATGCACCACGACTTCTTGCACCCTTTTCGCCGCGTTATACTCAAATGTTCAAGGAGTTATTCCATACTTCATGAGAAGTAGCTCGCCTCTCAGGGTTTTGATTTTGCTATCCGCAATTCTTCCCACTGCGGGTTGCCTGCTGCGCACGCGCCCCGTCGAGGAGACTTATTCCAAAGCTCCCCTCAAAGAAGCATCCCAATCTGCGTTAATCGACAGCATCAACCAGCAGGCGCAGAAGATTCAGTCCCTGCAAGCCACCGTGGATATCGATACTTCCGTGGGCGGCGCCAAAAAAGGTCACGTCACCGATTACAAAGAGATTCGCGGCTACGTGCTGGCACGGAGACCTTCCATGCTGCATATGATCGGATTGCTGCCGATCGTGCGCACAACTGCCTTCGACATGGTGAGCGACGGGCAGCAGTTCAAACTATGGATTCCGCCGAAAAACCGCTTCGTCATCGGTACCAACGAAGCGCAAGCGCCCAACCCCGACCAGCCGATGGAGAATATTCGGCCGCAAGATATCTTCAACGCGCTGCTCATCCAGCCCGTCGATCCTCAGTCCGAGATTGCCGTTCTGGAAAATGGTGACGAGATTCTGCATGATGCAAAAGGTCATCGCGTTCTGCAGGAGGATTACGAACTGGTGGTGATTCGAAAAGATAAAGATGGCGAGGGTTGGAGACTGGCCCGCAAAATCGTTTTCAGCCGCATCGACCTCCTGCCCCACCGCCAGTTTATTTACGATAAGCAGGGTAACCTGGTAACCGATGCCCGCTATGCCAATTACAAGGATTGGGATGGCACCAGTT
This sequence comes from uncultured Acidobacteriaceae bacterium, assembly GCA_963726155.1. Taxonomy (GTDB): domain Bacteria; phylum Acidobacteriota; class Terriglobia; order Terriglobales; family Acidobacteriaceae; genus Sulfotelmatobacter. The sequence goes on along the minus strand of CAVSBF010000004.1, from coordinate 522,542 downwards.
TCCCTTCGCGCATCGAGATCTCCCGTCCGCAGGAAGAGTACGACATCACTCTCAATCTGCTGAAGCTGGAAATCAACAAGCCGTTGCGGGATGATCAGTTTGCCCTCGCGCAACCGCCCGGCGCAGAAGTGGTGCATCTGGATAAGCCGCAGCCGCAGTCGAGCGCAGTCCTGCCGCTTACGGATACAAGAAACAATCCCTAGCTCAACGGGTGGTTGCTGGCATTTGAATCATAGTGAATACGCATGATGAATAAGATGGTTGTCGCCAATCTCGTGCACCGGCCCATCCGGTCGCTGATCAGCATTGTGGCCATTGCGCTGGAAGTTACGCTGATCCTGCTGATCGTCGGCCTCTGCTACGGCATCATGAACGATCAAAAGTTTCGCACCGCAGGCATTGGAGCGGACGTAATTGTGCAACCTCCGGGATCGTCATTTCTGGCCGGAATCAGCGGAGCTCCAGTACCAATAAAAGTCGCAGACATTTTACGCCGGCTTCCGCACGTCAAGGTAGTCAGCCCGGTCATCTGGCAGATTGCCACCGGCGGCGCTTTGGAAGTAATCGACGGCATCGATATCTCCAGTTTCCAGGCTCTCGGCGGCCCGTTTCAGTTCGTCCAAGGAGGCCCTTTTCAGGGGCCAAACGACGCTCTCGTGGATGATTACATCGCCCGCCAAAAACACGTAAAGGTCGGCGACACCATGGACATTCTCAACCATGACTTTCGCATCGCCGGCATTGTGGAGAATGGCCGGGGCGCCCGCAAGTTCATCCCCATGAACACCCTGCAGGACCTGATCGGTGCCAAGGACAAGGCATCCGTCTTTTACGTGAAGCTGGACAACCCGGATAACGCCGCCGCCGTAGTGAACGAAATAAAGAGTCAGCCGGGCATGGAAAAGTATTCCGTGCTTTCCACTTCGGACTACCTCAGCATGATGACTCCCAGCCATCTGCCGGGCTTCAAACCGTTCATCGGAGTGGTAATCGGCGTTAGCCTGGTGATCGGTTTCCTGGTGATTTTTCAGTCGATGTATACCGCCGTCATGGAACGCACGCGCGAGATTGGCATTCTGAAATCCTTGGGCGCATCGAAGATTTACATCGTAAATGTGATTCTGCGAGAAACGATCGTGCTGGCGCTTGCGGGAATTGCAGTGGGTGTCGCGTTCAGCGTGGCAGCGCGGTTAGGAATTCAGCAGCGCTGGCCGCTGGTTCACATCGATCAAAGCGGCGTCTGGATCTTGCGGGCGATGTTCGTCGCCATTATCGGCGCAACCTTCGGCGCGATCTATCCCGCCTATAAGGCCGCGCAAAAAGATCCCATCGACGCGCTGGCGTATGAGTAATCCTTTTGGTCAGGACTTGTGCCGCTTTCGTGTAACTTCGCGTTGACATTCTCCCGCGCCCTACGGTATCTTTAAAGCTTTGGGAAGTCTCGCGGTTGCCCGCCTGATGGTCTGGCGTCCTCGCCGGGGAATCAACGAGCGGTCTTCTTTAGCTATTTTCAATCGCGTTTCGCAATTTTTTTAATTCTGGGAGAGTTCCGATGTCAACCTATTTCCCCAAACCGGGGGAAATTGTGCGCAAGTGGTACGTCGTGGATGCGAACGGGCAAACGCTTGGGCGTATGGCCTCCGCAGTAGCGCGCGTCCTCATGGGTAAAGAAAATCCGCAATACACGCCCTTTCTTGACACTGGCGATCATGTGATCGTCATCAATGCCGAGAAGGTAAAAACCACCGGCATGAAGTCGGAACAGAAGCAGTATCACCACTACACCGGTTACCCGGGCGGTCTGCGCACCGAAGATTATCGCAAGCGTTTGGCGCGCAAGCCGGAAAAAATTGTAGAAGATGCGGTGCGCCGCATGTTGCCAAAGAACAAGCTGGCGGATCACATGCTCTCGAAGCTGCAGGTCTACAAGGGCGACAAACATCCTCACGAGGCGCAGAAGCCGCAGGAATTGAAGTTGGAAGTTCGAGCTTAGATTGACAACAGGATTAGGAGCTAAAAGCTAAATGGCAGAGTTGGTTCAATACTACGGAACGGGACGCCGGAAGCGCGCGATTGCGCGCGTCTATCTGCGCCCAGGCGGCGGCGAGTTCAAGGTGAACGGCCGGGAGTTTGAAGAATATTTTGTGACTCCGGCGCAGCGCTCTGCGGCGAAGTCGCCATTGGCGTCAACGGATACCGCTGCTTCCTTCAACATCGTTGCCAGCGTTCTGGGCGGTGGCGTTCGCGGTCAGGCCGATGCGGTAAAGCTCGGCGTTGCGCGCGCTCTTATGCAGTTCAACGCAGAACTGCGCGGGAAGCTGAAGTCCGAGGGCATGGTCACCCGCGACCCGCGTGGCAAGGAACGCAAAAAGTACGGCCAGAAGGGCGCGCGTAAGCGCTTCCAGTTCTCGAAGAGATAGGTTTCAAAGTTTCAAGGTTTCAGTGACCTTGGAACATTGAAACTAAGCAACTTTGAAACATTGATTTCAGGTGTTCAATTCTTCCCGTGCTTCGCGGTGCGGGGACGGGAATGGCAATCGGAAGGAACGTTTCAACGTTTCCGAGGTTTCAAGGTTTCAAAGAAAGGGCGTGGCGCTTTGACTTTGAGACATTGCAACCTTGAAACTCTGAAACTTGAACTCCCGATGCAGACTATATAAGGAGGTTCATTGGCTACTATCACCATGAAGGAGTTGCTCGAAGCGGGTGTTCACTTCGGGCATCAGACGAAGCGCTGGAATCCCAAGATGAAGGAATACATCTTCGGAGAGCGCAATGGAATCTACATCATCGATTTGCAGAAGACGCTGAAGATGTTCAAAGAGGCGTCGAAATTCGTGCAGGACCTCGCCGCCAGCGGCAAGATCGTCCTGTTCGTCGGAACCAAGCGCCAAGCGCAGGATGCGATTGCCGAAGAGGCCACCAAATGCGGCGGTTTTTACATTAACCAGCGCTGGCTCGGTGGACTCCTGACCAACTGGGTCACGGTGCAGAAGTCGGTAAAGCGGCTGAAAGAACTCGACGAGATGGCCACGGATGGCCGCTATGAGCTGCTGCCGAAAAAAGAAGTGATCAAGCTGGAACGGGAGCGCAAGCATCTGCAGGCAAACCTGGCGGGCATCAAGAACATGAGCCGGTTGCCGGATGCGATCTTTGTGATCGATTCGAACAAAGAACAGATTGCCGTGCGCGAGGCGCGCAAGCTCGGCATCCCCGTGGTCGCCGTGGTCGATACCAATTGCGACCCGAGCGAAGTGGATTATGTAATTCCGGGCAACGATGACGCGTTGCGGGCGATTCGCCTGTTCACTTCAAAGATTTCAGAGTCGATCGCCGAAGGCTCGCAGCTGATGAGCGATAAACAAATCGCCGACATGACTGCCGCCACGGAACAAGCTCAAGCTCGCGAGACACAGTTGGCGGAAGATGCCGCGGCCGCGCTCGAAAGTCGTGAGCAGGAGGCTGCTGCCGCATCGGATCTGGCGGACATTGGCGAAGATATCAGCATGGAAGAGGTGCTGGGTCCAGGAACACACAAGAAGCCGGTAGCCAACGAAGAGGCGGACATCCCGAAAGTGGAGAGCCAAACAGTCTAGTAGCGGTGTGAAAGGGCGCGGCTTTAGCCGTGCTGCTAAACAGCTACAAGGGACGCGGGCTTTTGCCCCTGAGGCAACTTTCAAGACGAAAACCGGGCACTGACATCAGACCCGCGCGGGTCGTCCGGCGCGGGTCAAAGTTTGTAAGAAGCAGTTTCAGGTTTCCAGTCTCGAGTAATCTGAAACCAAGGATACAAATTTTCTTAACACCGAAACCAGAAACCAGGAACCGATTTATGAGCACTACTATGGCAAACATTTCCGCAGCACAAGTAAAGGACCTCCGGGAAAAAACCGGGGCGCCCATGATGGATTGCAAACAAGCCCTCACCGAAGCCAAAGGCGACATGGAGCAGGCGGTCGTAATCCTGCGCAAAAAGGGCGTCTCAGTGGCGGCCAAGAAAGCCACGCGCGTAACCAGCGAAGGAGCCGTCACCAGCTACATCCACGCCGGCGGCAAAATTGGCGTGCTCCTCGAAGTAAACTGCGAGAGCGATTTCGTGGCTCGCACTGAAGACTTCAAGGAACTGGTGCACGATATCGCCATGCACATCGCGGCCAGCGATCCGAAATTTATTCGCAAGGAAGACGTCACCAAGGCTGATTTCGACCGCGAGAAAGAGATCTACATCGCGCAGGCCGTCGCCTCCGGCAAACCGCAAAATATCGCGGAGAAGATGGTCGCCGGCAAAATGGAAAAGTTCTACGAGGAAGTCTGCCTGCTCGAGCAGCCTTTCATCAAGGACCAGACCATGTCGATTGCCCAGCTCATCGCGGCGAAGATTGGCAAGCTGGGCGAGAACATCAGTGTTCGCCGCTTCGCGCGCTTCAAAGTGGGCGATGCGGGCGAGACCATCGCGATTACCAAACCAACTGAGCAGAAACCAGAGTAAGTTTAGGCGCCCCAATGGGGCGCCTTTTTTGTGCCTATTTGTGTGAGATCTGCCGGACAAGCCGGCGCTACAGAATCCAACAATGACTGCTTCCGCCCCTGCCTTCAAACGCGTGCTGCTCAAGCTCTCCGGAGAAGCCCTGGCTGCGAATCAGGGCTTCGGCGTCGATACCAACCGCATCCACGAAGTCGCTGCCGAACTGGCCGACGTGCACAAACTCGGCGTGCAGCTCGCAATCGTGGTAGGTGGCGGCAATTTCTTTCGCGGCGTCGCCGACCAGGCCAAAGATATGGACCGCGTCTCTGCCGATCACATGGGAATGCTGGCCACGGTAATCAACGCCCTGGCCTTACAGGACGCCCTTGAGAAGCAAAAGGTCTACACTCGCGTGCAAACCGCGATCGAGATGAATCAGGTCGCTGAGCCCTTCATTCGCCGCCGCGCCATCCGCCATCTCGAAAAAGGCCGCGTTGTTATCTTCGCCGGCGGCACCGGCAACCCCTATTTCTCCACTGACACCGCCGCCTCCTTGCGCGCCATGGAAATCAAAGCCGACGCCATCCTTAAAGCTACCAAAGTCGATGGCATCTACGACGCCGATCCCATGAAAGTGAAAGATGCCAAGAAATTCACCGACATTACCTATATGGATGTCCTGAAGCTAGGGCTGAAAGTGATGGATTCCACCGCCATCAGTTTGTGCAAAGACAACAATCTTCCCATCATTGTGTTTAATCTGAATAAGCACGGGAATATTCGGCGGGTGCTGAGCGGGGAAAAGATCGGGTCTACGGTCAGCGCGTAATAGGATTTTCCGCCTCCGTTCCCGCATGCATAGTTTTGAGCGGTAGCGATCCGGGAATCCATGGCCAGCCTCGGTCCGGTTTATAATGCAACGTTTTGGTTCATGAAATATTGAACGGAGCTCATCCATGCCTGACAGCGGCCCTCTTAAAGAAATTCGCGTACAACTCAAAACGCGGATGGATAAAGCGGTCGAAGATTTTCGTAAAGCGATGGCCGCCACACGCACCGGGCGCGCCTCGGTGCACATGCTCGACAGCGTCAGCGTCGACTATTACGGCTCGCAGATGCCGCTCAACCAGATCGCGCAGGTCCACGCTCCCGAGCCGCAGATGATCACGGTTCAACCTTTTGATCCGTCGCAGGTCGGCGCAATCGAGAAAGCCATTCGCTCCGCTGAACTTGGACTGAATCCTATGAATGACGGCAAGCTGATCCGCGTTCCCGTCCCCGCGCTCACCCATGAACGCCGTCAGGAAATGGTGAAGCACCTGAATAAAGTCCTCGAAGAGCATCGCACCGCAGTTCGAAATATCCGCCGCGATGGCAACGACGCAATCAAGAAGGCGATGAAGGACAAGAAAATTACCGAGGATGACGAGAAGCGCTCGCTCGACGAAATCCAGAAGCTTACCGATGATGAAATCAAGAAGATGGAAGAGATGAGCAAAGCCAAAGAAAAAGAAGTTTTGGAGATCAAATAAATAACTCAGCCTGTGGGGACAGCCGCCCTCGGCTGTCCGTCGAGCAAAGCTCGACTCTTTTCCCCGCCTCAACGTGTGCCGCACAGCAAACAACAACACACCCCAACGAACAGGCTCACAGACACCAAAGGGACTGGCGAACACCCAGCGGATCTCCAAGCATGCCCACTTTGATGGCTTTCGCCAGGCAGATTCAAGAACCAAAGTACATGTCCCGAAACCTTCCCTGCCTAGCCAGGGTGTAATTCCCGGTATTCCTACCACATAGCAGCCTTCCCACTTCGGTAGTTGATCCGGTAACCGGAACTCAGGTTACGCGACATCCCACGGAGCCGCGTGTTTCCATCATCGTGAAGCAATTCGATCCCCCAAAAACTTCACAAATTTCTTTCACTGGGAGTCTGCTATGAAACGACTGCTTGGGACTGTACTTTTGCTCGCGCTCTCCATGCTGGGGGCAGGTTGTAGCGGGACATCGACCTCGTCCTCTAACTCCTCCTCGCAACCAGCCGCGGTATTCGTTACCGGCGAAGATGCGCCGCTGGCCTCCGTGGTCGGCTTTAACGTCACAATCAACTCCATCACACTGAACGGCAACAACAGTTCGCCGCAGGTCTTATCCACGGCCACCACCGTTGACTTCGCCCGTCTTCTGGGCTTGCGCTCGCCACTCGGCTTCAACTCCGTTCCCGCCGACACCTATAACGGCGCCACATTCTCGCTCTCGAACCCGGTAATTTCTTATGTGGATATGACCACAACTCCACCGTCACTCAGCACAATCAACGGCCAGTTCAGCCCTACCACCAGCTCGGCTACGCAGACCACCGTCACTGTAAACTTCCCGTCGCCCCTGGTGGTTGGCCCCAGCGGCCTGGCCGGATTGCGAATGGATTTTGATATTCGCCAATCGGTTGCGGTTGACGGCAGCGGCCAAGTTACCGGCATGGTGAACCCGACGATTTACATCCGAGCCGTGAAGGCCAGCGATTCTGATGGCCAGGTCACAGACCTAATGGGTGGACTGGTTTCGGTGAACGCGGCGGGAAATTCTTTCGTCCTGCAGGGTCCTTATGGACATCAGTTGACCATCGACGTCAACAGCAGCACGCAGTTCAACAGCGGATGGAATATCAACGATCTCGCTACTCCGGCAGTGGTTGGCGTCCAAGGCTCGTTCCAGGCCGATGGCAGTCTGATGGCCAGCAACGTGGAAGTTATCACTACCTCGCAGGCATTTCTCTCCGGCCGGGTATTGGCTGTGAATCCGACCTCGGGGCCGGTACAGCAGATCACGATGTGGGTGGGTGAAACCAGCGCTGATCTGGTCAGCGATGTCGACACCATTCAGACCATCAACGTCGCCGCAGTCACGCAATATGACATGTGCTTCTTCGACAATCTGTTCACCAATGCTCTGTTCAACGATCAGTCGGTGATCGTTGGCCAGCGCATCTTCATCGGCGGCAGCTATTCCAGTTCAGTGTTTACGCCGCGGATGATTTCGCTGCGCTTCCAGGGTGTATACGGCACGCTCACACAAGGGAGCGTGGCCATCACAAATGGCAACGCCGGAACCTTCCAACTGCAGAACAATGCCCTGATCGGCTATTCCCTCGGCGGCGCGCCACTGAACGTAGCTACCGGCAACGGTACGCTGTTCATCAACACCACGGGCCTGAGTGCACTGCAAGCCGACGGATCGACCCCGTTGGTCGCAGGGGGGCTGCTGTTTGTGAATCCGCTCAACAACACGCCGGTCTTGGCGGCCGCAGTAGTAGCCACTCCGCCCCAGGCGCAGTAACACAAAAAGAAAGCAATGAACAACGGGCGGCTGCCAAGCCGCCCGTATTCATGTGGGGACAGCCGCCCCCGGCTGTCCATCGAGCAAAGCTCGACTTTATTGACCTGGATTGCAGCGACGGATCCGGCTCGCGCATTTCAGCAGGACCTCTATAATTGTTGTTCATGAAAACTTTGGTCCACGCCGCGTGTCCGCACGATTGCCCCGATGCCTGCGGCGTGTTGATCACGGTCGAAGACGGCCGCGCCACCAGGATTCAGGGCGACCCAAATCATCCGGTCACTCGCGGATTCCTCTGTGCGAAAGTAGCAAAGTATCTGGACCGCGTCTATTCGCTGGATCGCGTGCTTTATCCCATGCGCCGGATCGCAGCGAAGGGATCGGCAGAAGTGCAGCGGAGCTTCGCTCCGGGACAGCCGAGAGCCTGCCCTGAGCTTGTCGAAGGGGCGGCTGTCCCCACACAGGTTTGGCAGCGCATACCCTGGGATGAAGCGCTGGACGAAATTGCCGAGCGCTTTCGCTCCATCATCGCCGAGTTCGGCAGCGAAGCGATTCTTCCCTATTCCTATGGCGGCACGCTCGGGGCTCTAAATGGAGGCTCGATGGACCGCCGGTTTTTCACCCGCCTCGGGGCCTCCGAACTGGAGCGGACAATTTGTTCCTCCGCCGGCGAAGCTGGACTCGAATCCGTCATGGGCGTCAAGCTCGGCACCGAGCCTGATCAGTTCGTGCACTCTCGATACATCATCGCCTGGGCGTCCAACATTCACGGCAACAATGTTCACCTCTGGCCCTTCATCGTGGAAGCGCGCCGCAGAGGCGCGAAACTCGTTGTCATCGATCCGTATCGCACCCGCACTGCGGCATGCGCGGATTGGTATCTCCCCATCAATCCCGGCACAGACGGCGCTCTCGCCCTTTCCCTGATGCATGTCATCATCGGCGAAGGACTTTACGATGCCGACTACGTTGCAAAATACACGCTGGGATTCAACGAACTGCGTGAGAAAGTGAAAGCCTATCCGCCGGAGCGCGCAGCCCAGTGGACCGGAATTTCTGCCGATGACATCCGCAAGCTGGCGCGTGAGTATGCCACGGTCCGGCCCGCAGTAATCCGCGTGAACTACGGTGTGCAGCGTTCGGAGAACGGTGGAATGGCTACCCGCGCTATCTCCATGCTGCCTTGCATCACTGGCTCCCTGAAAGAAGTTGGCGGCGGAATTCACCTGTCGACCAGCGGAGCCTTTGATCTGAACAAGCATGCTCTCCGGCGACCCGACCTCAAACCGCACAATAGCAAAACTCCGCGGGTAGTGAACATGGTAGAGCTGGGCAAGGCATTGAATACGTTGAGCGATCCTCCACTGAAAGCATTGTTGGTCTACGGTTCGAATCCGGCCGCGGTTTGTCCCAATCACAACGAAGTGGTGCGCGGCCTCAAGCGTCCAGATCTGTTTACCGTTGTCCACGAGCAGTTCTTCACCGACACAACCGATTACGCCGACATCGTATTGCCAGCGACAACGTTCTTCGAACACAAGGATCTGCAAGCGGCGTACGGCCACTATTACCTGCAGATGTCAGACCAGGCAATCGCGCCGCTTGGAGAGTGTCGATCCAACGTTGACTTGTTCCGGTCGCTCGCCGCGCGCATGGGATTCACCGAAGACTGCTTCAGCGAAAGCACAGACGAAATGATCGATGGAGCGCTGGCCTCCAGCAATCCGTGGTTGCAGGGCATCACTCGCGAGCGCCTGCAGCGCGAAGGTCACGTAAGACTAAACTTCGCAGCGTCGGATGAATCAGCTCCGAATCCACCACGGGCCAACGAAGCATCGTCTCCGTTCCTCCCCTTCGCACAAGGCAATTTCCGCACTCCTTCAGGCAAAGCGGAGCTCTATAGCGATGCGATGAAAGCCCTGGGTCTCGATCCCGTCGCCGATTTCACGCCTCCCGCAGAATCGCGCAACGGGAGCGACAAAAGGAAATATCCTCTGGAACTTCTGGCCCGTAAAGCCGACAATTTCCTGAACTCAACTTTTTCCAACCAGCCTTCCGTCCAGCGAATGGAAGAAACCGATCTCCTGGAAATAAATTCCGCCGATGCCCGCGCTCGCGGCATTGTCGACGGATCCACCGTAAAGGTGTACAACCATCGAGGAGAAATTTTCTTGAAAGCCCGGGTGGATGGGGCAGTTCAGCCCGGAGTGGTTTCTGCTCGCCTGAACTGGGCGAAGTTGAGTCCCGGCCTTCGCAATATTAATGTGCTCACCTCAGAAAAACTTTCGGACTTGGGCAACTCCGCAACGTTTTATTCCGTCTTGGTTGAAGTGGAGTCAACCAACTCCGTTCCATGAAACCGCCGGCAAGAGCGGCAACTTGGACGCTTTCTCGTTCTCTACCGTATAATTGTCGTTTTCCCACATCCGAAAGGTTGAGGTCGTAGCGATTCGCTTTCGCTTTCATACGGACACTGTTGTGCCTGAGAACGGCTGCGGCCTTTCCGGCGCCACACCCACTCCATCTCCTTCATTCGCACGGCTTTGTCGCCGAATGAAATGGTGCGGATGGGTACTGGGAATTGTGCTTGGAGTTTTTCTCGCCTCGGCAAGCTGGGCCCAAACTGACGTCATCTCCGAGATCAACGTTACCGGCAATCGCCGAATTCCCTCGGAAACCATCAAGGCCCGCATCTTCACCCACCCCGGCGATATTTACGATCCGGCCGCGCTCGAGCGCGACTTCAACGCTCTTTGGAATACCGGCTATTTCGAGGACATCCGCTTTTCGCGCGAACAAACTCCGAAGGGCTGGCGCCTGATTATTCAGGTCAAAGAAAAACCTACCATTCGCGAGATCAACTACGTGGGCCTTAGTTCGGTTTCGACCAGCGATGTGCTCGACCGGTTCAAAGAAGCAAAAGTTGGATTGTCCGTGGAAAGCCAGTACGATCCGACAAAATTGAAGAAGGCAGAAGTCGCCATCAAGGGCCTGCTCGCCGAACACGGCCGCCAGTTCTCTACCATCCGCACTGAGATTCGCCAAATTCCACCCGCCGCCGTCGGCATCACCTTTGTGATCAAAGAAGGTCCTAAGGTAAAAGTTGGCAAGATTAAGTTCGAAGGCAACAAGAATGTCAAGACGCGGATCTTGCGTTATTCCATGAAGAATCTGCGTCCCATCGGCATTCCGCACTCGATCTTTCTGGAAAACATTTTCGCCCGAACCTATGACGCTACCAAGCTCGATGAAGATACCGAGCGCGTCCGCAACGAATACCAGAACCGCGGATATTTTAAAGTCATCGTAGACCAGCCGAAGACGCAGATTCACGACACCGGGCACAAGGGAACGCACATTCCGCTTTTGCAGGGTGGCCCGGGAAAAGCCGTCGACATCACCATGCCCATCGAGGAAGGCGACCGCTACACGCTGGGCGGAATTACCTTTAAAAACAACAAAGCAGTCTCGAACGTAAAGGCTCTGCGAAATCTCTTTCCCATTAAAGATGGAGATATTTTCAGCAAAGATAAAATCGGCAAGGGTCTGGAAAATCTGCGCAAAGCTTACGGCGAGCAGGGTTACATCAATTTCACATCGGTGCCCGAGACCAGGTTCGACGACGACAAGAAACAGATCTTCCTCGACGTTGACGTGGACGAAGGCAAGCAGTTTTATGTTCGCCGCATCGAGTTCCAGGGCAACACTACAACCCGCGACAAAGTCATCCGGCGCGAAATCGCTCTCGAAGAAGGCAACATCTATAACTCGCGTCTGTGGGAATTAAGTTTGCTGCGCCTGAATCAACTGGGATACTTCGATCAATTAAAGCCCGAGGATCCCAATATTACTGACCGCAAACTCGACGAGAAAGATGGATTGGTCGACCTCACGCTCAAGGTCCATGAAAAGGGCAAGAACAGTATCGGACTGAACGGCGGCGTGAGCGGTCTGGAAGGCGCCTTCGTCGGCATTAACTACTCCACTAATAATTTCCTCGGTCTCGGTGAGACACTGCAGGTGCAGGCCAGCATCGGAAACCTCGCGCGCAGCGTGCGTTTTGGCTTCACTCAGCCCTATGTGTTCGACCGCCCTCTGCAGTTCGGTTTCAACGTCTATCTGAATAAGGTGAGCTATAACCAGGCCCGGCAGCTTTCAGTTTTCAGTGGCCAAACCCTGAACCTGCCCAACACCGTGCTGCAGAACCTGCAAAACTACACCCAGTCCAGCGCCGGATTCACTACTTCGTTAAGCTACCCGCTGCGCCGCTCCTTCAAACGTGTAGGCATCACGTATTCGTTTGATCGATCCTCGCTGCTGGCGCTGAGCAACGCTTCCAGAAATTTGTTCGAGTTCATTGCCTTCCGCGGAATCTCCGGGCCAAACGCATTGCAGGGAATTATCACCAGCAAGATCTTCCCCAATTTCTCTTTCAATACCATCGATAGCCCGATCTCGCCCCACCACGGGCAGCAATTCACTTTAGGTGCGGAACTGGCTGGACTGGGCGGCACAGTTCGCTCGGTTCGGCCCATCGTCCAATACAAGAGGTTTATCCCGGTCCAGAACCGGAGAAACGCTTTCGGCTTTAACGTTCAGGGATCTTTCATCACCGGCTATGCCGGCTTAGTGGCGCCGCCATTTCAGCGCTCCTACATGGGCGGCGAGAATGATCTGCGCGGTTTCGACATTCGCTCGGTCTCTCCGGTGGCTTTCTTGCCCAGCGTCGGTTCGATCGCACTTACCAATCCTGATGGAACTCCCGTGCTCAAGAACCCGCTGAATCCGCTGCTCGGCCCGTTGACTGTCCCGATCCCAGTGGATCAGATCACCTTCCCGGGCGGCGACCTCAGCATCGTGACCAATTTCGAATACCGCATCACCATCTACGGACCTGTAGCCATCGCTCCGTTCATGGACGCGGGAATCGATCCCATCGTGCGTCCGTCGCAGTTGCAGATCGCGCCGCAGCAGTATGACCAGGTGATCGGCCAGCTATTCGGATGTCCCGCGCAGGACCAGGGGACTGCCACTTCTACTGGTACGGGATGTACTCCCGGCAGTTTCCTGAACCCCTTACCCAAGCAACAATTGCAAGTCCTGGGACAAACCAACTGGCGTCCGCGCATGTCCACCGGTCTCGAACTGCAGATGTTCCTGCCCGTGGTCAACGCTCCGTTCCGCATCTATTGGGCCTACAACCCGCTGCGCCTGAATAGCCCCGCGACTCCGCCGATTCCCATCACCCGCGACATGTTCCCCAACACCGCAGCCGGCGACTATACCTACCACCTCGCCGTTAATACTTACGCGCCCACCTTCCTGCTGCGCGAGCCCCGCAAAACTTTTCGCTTCACCGTGGCGACAACGTTCTAAGGACTTGCGATTCTGAGGAGGGTGCCGGGTGGCCCATCCTTGCGCGCACTTTGCGCAAGGGTGGGATTCCACGAACCTATCCCTCTAAGGATTCGATCGCTCTGAAACCCCCGCACCCAACTGTAGAATTACGCCAGCACTCGTCTCGTCCTTCACAACCTCGCCCCGCCGCCCTCCATCCATCTAACCGCGCTTGAGGACCACGCCGTGTTTGACGCCGCCCGACGATGCTCTCTATAATGGCTTCGATCCACGCCATTGCTGAAAGCTGACCAGGAGTGGAGGACACGTCCGCAACCCCGGCGTGTGATGCTGGCAATCCAGTACGCCTTCCCAGCGTTGCCTGAAAAAGGGTAAATCTGAGTCTTTCCCGGAATCATGTTTTCGGAGTCCGTTTTTCGAAGCATGTTTCCTGGAATCAAAGTTCCAAGGAGTTTAAGCGAATCCGATGACAAGCAAGCTTCTGCGTTCTTTCCTGGCCATTGCGGTTTTCTCCATGATCTCCGCTTTCGCCCAAACCTCGAGTGCGGCTGCCCCAGCGGGCGGGGCCACTTCGCCCGCAACTTCGGCACCCTCTACTCCCATCGCGACCGGTACCGGCACCAAGCTCGGAACCATCAACATTGAACAGGCCGTAATGGGCAGCAACGAAGGTCAACGCGACTTCGAAGCTCTACGCAAGAAGCTGGAGCCCAAACAGAACGAACTGAAAGCTCAGAATGACGAACTGGAGAGTTTGCAGAAGCAACTCCAGACTCAGGGCGACAAGTTGAACGACGAAGCCCGTGCGACTCTCGTCAAACAAATCGAGACCAAAAAGAAGGCCTTTGACCGTTCCGTGCAGGACGCTCAGGAAGACGCGCAGAACCAGCAGAAAGAAATCTTCCAGCGCATTCTGCAGAAGATGGCGCCGGTCATCGTGAAGCATGCGCAGGACGGCGGCTATGCCATGGTCATGGACACCTCGAATCCCTGGCCACAGAGCCCGTTGCTCTGGTATGGCGAGCAGGGCGATATCACCAGAGAGGTTGTCGACCTTTACAACGCGAAGTCCGGTGTACCGGCTCCAGCAACTCCCGGTGCGGCGGTCCGGCCAGTGGCTCCCAAGCCCACGACTCCCAAGCCGGCCGCTCCCAAGTCAACTACGCCACCCGGCAAGTAGCTTTTCCCGCGACACCACAAGTGTCGTAAAAGTTCCATCAGGCCGCGCCCCGCGCGGCCTTTTTTATTTCCTCAATACCTTGCCGCAGGGCAAGCTTCCGGTGTCCTTAGCAACAACAACATTCCCTTAAGGAGGACGCCATGGCCGGAGGAAATAGTTCTGAAAGAGACATCTTTGAAAGACACATGTTCGCGGGCACAGTCGAACCTTCCTGGGGCGAGCGTGCCCGCCGTGGCAGCACGATCCTAAGCTCGTTCGGATTGCAGGCCTTGCTCACCAGCTTATTGCTCATCTTGCCGCTGTTGCGCCAGGTAGGAATCCCATCATTTCGCCCGCTGTCGACGCCTATCAGTTTAGGTCAGCCCCTGGAAGAGCCCACGGTCAGACCTCACGCCAGCCCTAGCTTCGCACCACGTCGGCCCGCGGAATTCTTTTTCCGTCGCCCCTCACCTCTTCCCACGGGCAGGCCGGCTCCGATCGATAATGATGCACCGCTAGGCACCGACGCCGGTCCGTACATTCCCGCCGGAGGCTCCGACCCACACGGTCTACCTGGGTTATTTTCCAGTGGGACGCAGCCGATCTTACCCACAGCTCCGCTGCCGGTTGTCGCTCATCCACTTCGCCTCTCGCACATCAGAGAAGGAGATTTAATCCGCAAAGTTCAGCCCACGTATCCCGCCTTAGCTCGCAGCGCCAGAATCCAAGGCACCGTCGTGCTGCAGGCAATCATCAGCAAACAGGGCACGATTGAAAACCTGACCGTTGTCACCGGTCATCCCATGCTGGCGCCGGCCGCCATCGAGGCCGTTCGCCAGTGGCGCTACCGCCCTTACATCCTGAATAGCGAACCGGTTGAAGTCGAAACCCAGATCACGGTGAACTTCTCGCTGGCCGGAAACTGATCGCCTGAGCCAAATGGAAATGCCGGAGCAGCCAAGCGGGAGTAGCCCAAGCGTAACCTGAGGCTGCGCGATGCTGCCGCTATAATCGACCTCAGTGGCGAGCACTGTAGAAATTCCGAGCCGCGTGGCCACCCGTCCCACATGGGCCGAAGTTTCCTTGCCCACTCTGCGGCAAAATTTTCGTACGGTTGTAAAGCACGCAGGCCCCGGCGTTACTGTATGCGCCGTCGTAAAAGCCGACGCCTACGGCCACGGCGCGGTGGAGTGTTCGCGAGGTCTGCAGTCGGAAGGAGCGAAATGGCTCGGCGTCACCTCGCTCGACGAGGCGATCCCGCTGCGCGATGCAGAGATAGAATCGCGCATCTTATTGATGACCGGCTTCTGGCGCGGAGAAGAAACCGAGATTGTCCGCCAGCATCTCACTCCTACGGTGTGGGAGCCCTGGCATTTCGAATCTCTGGAGGCCGCAGCCGCGCGCGCAAACGTGCGCCATGCCGTGCACTTGAAGGTGGACACTGGGATGGGCCGGCTCGGCGTGTCGCTCGAAGAACTTCCCGCCGTGCTGGAAGCTATCAGTGCTGCGCCGCACTTAGTTCTCGAAGGCCTCTCCACTCATCTCGCATCTTCCGAAATTATGGACGCGCCTTCCGTAGCTGAGCAGTCGCGCCGTTTCGAAGAAGCCCTGCGCATGGTGCGCGCCGCTGGCTTTGATCCGGAACTGGTACACATGGCGAATACCAGCGCACTGATCTCGCGCCGCGAAACCTGGAACAAGATGGTGCGTCCCGGCATTGCGCTCTATGGATATTACTTGCCATTCCAGCGCGCGGGCAGAGAAGTGAGCGGAGGTACGCTGCGGCTCGCGGTCAAGCCGGTCCTCACCTGGAAAACTAAAATTCTCTCGATGCGAAATTTCGCCGCGAATCAAGCTCTCGGCTACGGCGGAACTTATGTCACGAAAGCACCGGCCCACGTGGCCGTTCTTCCCGTCGGCTACGCTGACGGATACAACCGCCAGCTATCGAATCGTGGCCGCGTCATCGTCCGCGATCACTATGCCCCCATCGTTGGCAGCATCTCGATGGATCTCACGCTAGTGGATGTCACTGGCATTCCCGGGATCGCCGTCGGCGACGAAGTGATCCTGCTCGGAACCAGCGATGGTCTAGCCGTCGATGCGCTCGAACACGCACGCCTCGCCAACAGCTCGCCTTACGAAATCCTCTGCAATATCTCCAAGCGCGTGCCACGAAGATACGGAAGTTGAAAGAGGCGGCTATGCTCTCTGGTGTTCTTTTTGGGCTTCCATATACTTGCGCAAGACGGCATTGATCGTCGTTTGATAGCCGCGGCCGTGCTTGCGGAAGAACGTCAGTACGTCGGGATCAACGCGCAAAGTGATCTGCTTTTTCGGCCCAGGCCAGATAATTGCATTTGCAAAAAAGTCCGCCCCTTGCTTCGGAATGTCGGAAAAGTCAATGTCCTCGTCCCGGAGCGCGTCAACTCTCTTCCAATCCGTCCTGGAGCGCGTTTTCATATTCTTGCCGTTCTTCATACGTTGCCTTTCTCAGAGAAATGACGCGGAGGGTCCCGGGAGACGGTTCAGCCAATGCTACAAAGGCGAAGCGGCCCCGAATCATACCGACCCCAATCCACCGCTCCTCGCCATAGTCCTCTCGCGTGCCAGGTCGGATAAGAAGAACGCCGCGGAACATCTCTTCAGCATCAGCGAAGTCGAACCCGTGCTTTCTGACGTTAGTGCGATTCTTGGCCTCGTCCCATTCCAAATTCATTGTAACTCCAAATGTAGTTACATTCAAGCGGAGTTGCGCCCGTTCCTTTGAACAACCCTTGAATATCGCGGTCGGTAGGCGGGCTTCCAGTGACGGATGTCACGATCCCTTGAGCAATTCTCCACGGCATCCCGTTGAGGGACTAAATGCGAAGCATCAATCGCTCTTTGTACCCGTTGAATGGTTCACACCGCAGGCGATTCGCGACTGCTTGTTACACTGGAGGGTTGACTATGCCTTCCCGTTACGCACAGTGGATGTACGACTGGGAACACCGCCTCACCTCGGTGGACAATAACCGCGTGGTGCGCCCGCTGGATTGGGGCATCGAATTCGCCCAGAACTGGCCGTGCCGCAACGGCACGCGTCCCGGACAGCCGGTTGAAGATCCCGCAAAATTCTTCATCGATTTCAACCGCCGCATCGTAGCCTCCAGCGACGAATTTTTTTCCTACAAGACGCCCACCGATTTCCGCCTGGAGAAGCGCGAAGTGCAGGTTTTCTCCACCCGCGAAGTTCCTGATCCGAAGCTGGAAGCGAAAGTGAAGGGAACCTTCGCCGAGTTTCTGCGATTCACGGCGCCGGTAAAAACGCCCTATCCCGAAAATAATCTGGTAAACGCCCGCTGGTTTCCCGCCCGCGGACGTCGCGCCCTCGTGCTTCTGCCGCACTGGAACGCCGACGCCATCGCTTATGCCAGCCTGTGCAAAGTTCTGAACATGCTCGGCATCTCGGTGTTGCGGCTGAGCATGCCCTATCACGATATTCGCATGCCCGCAGAAACCAGCCGTGCCGATTATGCCGTTTCCGCCAACATCGGCCGTACTCTCGATGCCGTGCGCCAGGGGGTGGTGGATGTGCGCTGCTGTCTCGATTGGCTCGAACAGCAGGGCTATAACAAGCTCGGAATTGTCGGCACCAGTCTGGGATCGTGTTACGCATTCATCGCTGCCGCGCATGACCCTCGCATCCGCGTCGCGGCCTTCAATCATGCTTCCACTTACGTCGCAGATGTCGTCTGGCATGGACAGTCAACCAGGCACATCCGGCAGGGAATTGAATCGCAAACCGACCTCGAAACCCTGCGCCAATCCTGGCTGGCCGTAAGTCCCATGGCATATTTCAAGCAGTTCGCGCGCTGGCCGCGGAAGTCGCTCATCATTTATGCGAAATACGATCTCACTTTCTTGCCCGAACTTTCGCGCAATGTCGTCACCGAGTTCGAGCGCCATAAGTTGGATCACAAAGTTGTGGTTCTTCCATGCGGCCACTACACCATGGGCGAAACTCCATACAAATACATGGACGGTTGGCAGTTGGCCTCGTTTCTGCGCACGGCGTTCGAAGGCTAACCGTCTCGCAGATTGGGAACCAGGCGGTAGAATGTGACATGGCCGTGGCGCACAGAACTGAGACCAAAATGCCTGCGGAGTACAGTCATGGCGAGTTCACGATCAGTACCGACCCTGAGCGCCTCAGTCTGGATGTGGTCTACGGGTTTCTCACGAACTGCTACTGGGCCAAGGGAATCCCGCGGGAAGTTGTGGCACGGTCAATCCAGAATTCACTCTGTTTCGGCGTTTATGATGGAAATGGCGCGCAAGTCGGCTTCGCCCGTGTGATCAGCGATTTCGCCACGATTGCCTATATCGGCGACGTATTTGTGCTCGAAACCCATCGCGGACACGGCCTTGGCAAGTGGCTGATGCAATGTATTATGCGGCATCCCGGGCTGCAGAATCTGCGGCGCTGGATTTTGACTACACGCGATGCGCACGGACTCTACTCGCAGGTTGGTTTTACTCCGGTTAAGGTTCCCGAAAGATTCATGGAACTTCACAATCCCGACGTATACGACGCCTCCAGGAAAACCATATGAAGAATTCAGCTCTGAACATGTACCGACCACTCTATGAAGCCGACCCGAAAATCGCCGCAGCCATCGACAACGAAACCCGCCGTCAGCACGAGGGTCTGGAGCTGATTGCCTCGGAGAACTTCGTAAGCGAAGCTGTGCTCGAAGCTTCGGGCTCGGTTTTCACAAATAAATACGCCGAAGGATATCCCGGCAAGCGCTACTACGGCGGTTGTGAATTCGCGGATGTTGTCGAGAACCTGGCCCGCGATCGCGCTAAGCAATTATTCGGCGCAGAGCACGCCAATGTGCAGCCCCATGCCGGCTCGCAGGCGAACATGGAGGCCTACGCGGCCGTGCTGCAACCGGGTGACACAATTCTCGGGTTAAATCTTGCGCATGGCGGGCATCTCACGCATGGACATCATCTCAATTTTTCCGGCAAGACTTACAAGATCGTTCCGTACGGCGTGACCAAAGAAAGCGAAACGATCGATTATGATGCGCTCGAAAAGCTGGCCGAGGAGCATCGTCCGAAGTTAATCATCGGCGGCGGCAGCGCTTATCCGCGCATCATCGATTTTGCCCGCATGCGCCAGATTGCCGACAAAGTTGGAGCGCTCTTCCTGGTCGATATGGCGCATTTTGCCGGATTGGTCGCCGGAGGCGCTCATCCTTCGCCGGTTCCCCATGCGCACATCGTTACTTCCACGACGCACAAGACGCTGCGTGGCCCACGCTCCGGCATGATTCTGTCCAAAGCCGAGTTCGCGCAAGCAATCGACAAAGTGGTTTTTCCCGGAATGCAGGGAGGCCCGCTGATGCACATCATCGCTGCCAAAGCGATCTGCTTCCAGGAAGCGATGCAGCCCGAGTTCCGCGACTACGCAAAGCAAGTTGTAAGCAACGCGAAAGTGCTGGCAGAGACACTCGCGGCCGAAGGCTTTCGCATCATCTCCGGCGGCACCGACACGCATTTAATGCTGGTCGATGTCTTCTCCAAAGGTATGCTGGGCAGTGAAGCCGAGAGGGCGCTCGGCGAGGCCGGAATCACTGTCAACAAGAATGCCATCCCGTTCGATGTCAATCCGCCGTTGAAGCCGAGCGGTATCCGCATCGGCACACCCGCTCTCACCACCCGCGGAATGAAGGAGCCCGAGATGGGTCGGGTCGGGCGCTGGATCGCTGAGGCTCTCCTCCACCGTAGTGATGCAGCGGTTCTAACCAGAATCCGTAAAGAAGTGCTGGAAATGTGCGAGGTTTTTCCGTTGTACGCCGAGCGCCGCGCCAGGGCACAGGCAGAAGTGCGAGCCTGAAGTGCGAGTCTGAAGTTCGAGGCAGAGGTTCGAGCCTAGACAGCTTCGTTTGATTCTGCTGGGAGCTCGTTGCGTCCCCTATGGTTAAATGCCTTCCGTGAAGATCGCCATCGACATTCGGCGCATGACTGAGTTCGGCGTCGGTACGTACATCCGCAATGTGATTAGAACCCTGGGGAGGCTTGACTATGAGACTACCTATTTTCTCTTAGGCCCTTCCGCCAAGGTCAAGGAAATCGGTCCACTCCCGGCCAATTTTCATACTGTTGCTCTGGCCGAGCCGGAGCGTTCACTCACCAGTTACCGCGAATTCCGCACTGTGGTAAAGCGCCTGGAGTGCGACCTGGTCCATATTCCGAATTTGTTTTCCGTGCCGCGCGTCCTGTCGTGCCCGTATGTGATGACGGTACACGATATTCTCGATCATCTCTCGCGCGCTCGCGAGCGCACCGGATTCTGGCGAACCGTTCACTTCCAAATGACCAAGCAGGTACTGAGCGGAGCGGCGCGCATTTTCGCAGTCTCGAACTTCACGAAATTGGAAACCGAGAAGTTATTCAACATTCCCGCGGGACGCATCGAGGTTGTTTATAACGCGATCGACGAACGGCTGCTGCAGGGTCATGCCAACCCCGCAGACCGCCAGTTGATCGTCGAGCGCTATCAGGTCACTTACCCGTTTCTGCTTTATGCAGGGAGAATCAGCCCGCATAAGAATGTAGTACGCATGATCGAAGCATTCTCGGCGCTGAAGACCGAACTGGAAAAGGAACAACTATTTCCTGATCTGAAGCTCATCATTATCGGGGACGATTTATCCGGCAATCCCGACCTGCGGCGTACCGTGATCCGAAGCGGGGTGCAAAATGATGTGCGCTTTTTAGGGTTTGTGCCAATCGAAGTATTGCGCACCTTTTACGATGCCGCCAAGATTTTCGTTTTTCCGTCCCTCTATGAAGGTTTCGGCCTGCCACCACTGGAGGCGATGGCTCACGGCACGCCGGTAGTGACGTCGAATGTGTCGTCGTTGCCTGAGGTCGTCGGTAACGCTGCAGTGCTGGTGCATCCGGAGAATGTTTTTGAAATCATGCGCGCGCTGCACCGGGTTCTTCTCGATCAGCCATTGCGCGAGAAAATGAAGGAGCGCAGCTACCGCCAGGCAGCTAAATTTTCCTGGGAAAAATCCGTGCGCCGGATCATCGATGTCTACCAGGAAGTTCTAAGCCAAGCCGGCAACACAGAATCTCCAGCCCAATCTTCGGCTCCCGGCAACAAGACTACTGCGGGCGTGGCCTAGCCGACATTTTTCACGCCATTTCCTCTGAGCTTTGAGCGGATCTACTTCACCAAAGGCTGGCCAGGTGAAGCGATGGAGAGTTTGTGCAGCTTGGCTGTGACCCGGTTGCGGTCGGCATCGGTCTGGGCCGAAGCGAGGCGTTTGCGGAGTGTGGTGATCTTATGCTGACGGGCTCGGCGCCGACGAATCTCCGGCCGGCGGCTGGGTGCTGACATTGAGTATGCTCCTGAGAAAATTTGTCGGCAGCGCATCCGGAAGCTAAGCATCCGCGATACGGGGCGGCTACCTTAACCATTGAATCGGAGACTGAGGTAACTGTCAATGCGCCCTGCAGCCGCCAGCCGTCGAAGTTGTGCTCGAGCTGTGTTTACACCAAGCTCGTTTTCGACAATGGCATCTCCCGGATTCGTTTCCCCGTTGCAGCGTGAATGGCGTTGTAAAGTGCCGGAGCAAAAGGTGGCACTCCCGGCTCTCCTACACCCGCGGGAGGAGCGTCGCTCTCCACAATGTAAACGTTGGTATGCTTTACGGCGTCATTCATGCGAACCAGCCGATAGTCGTTAAAGTTGCTCTGGTTCACCGCTCCATTCGTGACTGTGATCTCACTCAACAGCGCCAGACTCGCGCCAAAGTTCGCGGCTCCTTCGAACTGGTTGCGGACATTATCCGGGGCAACAATTGTTCCGGCGTCTACTGCCGTCCAAACATTCGGAATCTTCACCTGACCCATGTCGTCCACTTCGACTTCGACCACCGTTGCCACATAAGTCAGAAAGCTGCGGTGCGCGGCGATGCCGAAACCGTGCCCCTTACCGCGGGGACGTTTTCCCCATCCTGACTTTTCCGCCGCCATCTGCACCACGCGAGTCAGCCGCGCGGTGTCGAGTGGGTACCGCTTCTGCTCATCCGGGTCGTCGGGGTCCGCTTTCAGCGGGACGATGCGCGGTGGTCCAATCAGCTCGAGCAAATATTGGACCGAGTCCTGATTGGCGGCATTGGCCAGTTCATCCGCGAAAGAGTGAATCGCGAATGCGTGATAAATGTTGGCCACGCTGCGCAGCCATCCGATGCGCACATGCGCGTCCGCCGGACCATTCTCCGCACGGTGGTTCGGAATGTCGAAGGGCAGATTGTTCCACCCCAAGCCCATTTCATCATCAGCATATTTTGCATTCACGTCGAAGGTGGAACCAATCGGCGGATACACAGTGCGCTGCAGCCACGCTGTCGGCTTGCCGTTCGCTCCAACCGCCGCCTTCATATACATCGCGGCCACCGAATGGTAGAAATCGAATTGAATGTCGTCTTCGCGGCTCCAAACAACCTTCACCGGCTTGCCCAGTTGTTTCGAGAGCACCGCTGCTTCCGCCACCTGATCAGGTTTTGATTTTCTTCCAAACCCTCCGCCGAGGAGCGGGACGTGGCAAGTGACGTCCTCTTTCTTAATGCCAAGTACACTGGCAATCGTTTCCTGCACGGCTTGAGGAGCCTGCGTCGGCGCCCAAGCCAGAACCTTTCCATCGCGATATTCCGCCACGGCCACCGGCGGTTCCATTGAAGCATGCGCCAGATGCGGAGCGTAATACTCTGCCTCCATGATCTTCCCACCCTTGGCGAATTCCGCATCCACGTCGCCCACATTACGCACTACCTTGCAGGGCTGGCGGGACGTTGATTCCAGCGTCTTACGGAATTCATCGGAGTTGTAGACCGCGTTAGGGCTCGTATCCCAATCGACCTTCAAAGCCTTGCGTCCGCGAAATGCCGCCCAGGTGTTATCGGCGATCACGGCCACACCGCCCAGTGGTTGAAAGTGATGCGGAGGTTTGAACGGAGCGATAGTAAGCGTCTGCTTCACTCCGCGCACTTGTAGCGCAGCCTTATCGTCATAGGATTTGACCTTCTGTCCCAAGACAGGCGGGTGCTCGACCGAGGCGTACACCATGCCAGGCATCGTGGCGTCCATGCCGAAAACGGCTTTGCCGGTAACCATGTCCGGAAGATCGAACAGCGCACTGTCTTTCCCGATGTAGCGCCACTGCGACCGGTCTTTGAGCGGAACATCTTCCTTCTTAGGAACCGGCAGTTTGGCTGCGGCGGCCGCCAGTTGACCATAGCCAAGCCTTCGACCGCTGGTCTTGTGCATCACGAAGCTGAGCTCAGTGCTGCACTCTTTCGCCGGCACACCCCATTGTTGCGCCGCGGCAGTGATCAGCATCACGCGTCCCGTAGCGCCCACTTGCCGCATCTGGTCAAAAAAGCTGCGAACCGAATGCGAGCCGTCGGTGTCCTGGTCGCCGTATTTCGCGTCACCGATCGCCTGATCAATCTTTACTTTCGCCCAGTCGGCATCCAGTTCGTCCGCGACCACCAGCGGGAGCGCGGTGCGGCTCCCGCAGCCCATCTCCGAGCGGCTGGCGACAATCGTGACCGTGCCGTCGCTGGCAATCGAGAGGAAAATGTCCGGCTGAAAAACCACCGCAGCGTCGCTAGAGGCCTTTGCCCACAGCGGCTTTGGAACCAGCTGCAGGCCCAGCACAAATGTTCCTGTTGCGAATGCGCCCTTCAGAAATCCGCGCCGGCTGACATTCTCAATATTGTTCATGCCATCTCCTTCGCAGCCTGGTGAATCGCCGACCGGATACGTTGGTAAGTTCCGCAGCGGCAAAGATTGCCCGCCATCGCCTCATCGATCTGCTCATCGCTGGGATTGTGATTCTGATTCAGAAAGGCTATGGCTTGCATGATCTGCCCCGTCTGGCAGTATCCGCATTGCGGAACCTTGATCTCCATCCAGGCCTTTTGCACGGGGTGCAATCCTTTGGCGGATACGCCTTCAATCGTTGTGATGCTGGCTCCGTTCACGTTTTTCATGGCCACTGAGCACGATCGCACCGCTTCGCCATCCTTGTGAACCGTGCAGGCGCCGCACAAAGCCATACCGCAACCAAACTTTGTCCCGGTGAATCCGGCAACATCGCGCAAGTACCACAGCAGCGGCATCTCCGGGTCGCCGTCGTAGGTCTCTTCCGTTCCGTTCACTTTGAAGCGGACCATTGCCCCTCCACGATTACAGGTAAATAAAATTTGCT
This sequence comes from uncultured Acidobacteriaceae bacterium, assembly GCA_963726155.1. Lineage (GTDB taxonomy): Bacteria > Acidobacteriota > Terriglobia > Terriglobales > Acidobacteriaceae > Sulfotelmatobacter. The sequence goes on along the minus strand of CAVSBF010000004.1, from coordinate 497,945 downwards.
GAGACTGTCTATCCTATTGATCTACGGCGCAAGGTTCAAGCGCACCCGAAGGGGTGGCCGTCTTTACGCCGCAGTAAGTAAGATCGGCGCACCCTTCGTGATCACCAGAGTATGTTCATAATGCGCCGAAGGCCTGCGATCCGCGGTGATCACGGTCCACTTGTCTGGCGCGACGAGCGATCGTCCGGAGCCCGCCGCAATAATCGGTTCCACGGTAATCACCAAACCTTCTTCCAGAATTTGATTCGCATCTGGATCAGGATAGTTGGGCACGCGCGGCTCTTCGTGAATGGTCCGTCCAATGCCGTGCCCGCCCAGCTCGCGAATCACGGAAAATCCGCTGCGCCTTACCTCGCGCTCCACCGCTCGTCCAATCTCGGAGACCCGGAAGCCGGCGCGCGCCACCAGCATGGCCTTGGCGAAGGCCCGTTCCGCGCACTCGATCAGGCGCTGCCGCTCCTCCGTCACTTCGCCCACTGGTACCGTGACGGCCGCGTCCGCCATGAAGCCATCTTTCTCGATGGTCACATCGAGCTTCACCAGATCACCAGTCTCAAGTGCCCGTTTACCCGGAATGCCATGCACCGCTTCCTCGTTGACGCTAATGCAATTCACGCCCGGAAATTTGTAAACCAGCGCCGGCGCGGATCGCGCCCCGTGCTGTGTCATCACGCCCGCGCCCACTTCATCCAATTCCTGCGTGCTGATTCCCGGCCGCACCGCGCTCTTCATGGCGCTCAGCATCAGACACACGATGGCACCGGCCGCGCGCATCCCGGCCAGTTCTTCCGGACCATTGATGGACATGGGATTACCTCAAGAACATGATATCGCTTCTCGAAAGCAGCCGATTTACACCGGTTTTTTAGGTCCGAAGAAGAAGAGCAGTGCGAATCCGCCGATGTAGTAGGGCACGCTCTGGTGAAAATTGCAGCCGATGAAGCGCGAAGCCAAGCCAAACAAGCCCAGCAGGTCGCACAAAATATAAGTGACAACGTAGCCGTTCTTCCAATGATCTAAAGTGACTGGATCGTCGGGATGCGCCGCCAGACTGGGCTCAAAGCGCAAGACCAGAGTGCGCCGGATGACAAAAATCACGCCCACAATCGCCACGCCTGCGGTAGTAAAAATATAGCTCAGCGATGGATCGGGAACGGCGGCACGCCAGCGCGGAACTTCGCCGATGCCAGCATAAACAAGAATGCTGGCCAACATTCCCCACTGCATCGCCTGCAGTGTCTTTAGAGTCCCTCTCATGAACAGCCGCCAGCGTTGAAACATTCTCCCGCAATTCCCGCGACGTCGGGATAAATTTATTGATCCGCATCCATTCAGACACTATTCGGCGCCCCTGTCAGCGACCCGGTTCAACGCCGTTGCTCCAGCGCCGTTGCTCCGACCTGTGCAGTCCCGGTCGAATCCGGAAAAATATCTGGAACGAGACGGGAAAGCTTCCGTACGCCGCATCCAGTACGGCTGGCTTCGAGTAAATGGTTACATCCGCGCCGGCGCCCAGCTGCCATGCGTGATTCTGCACCAGATCGCGTGTCCCCCCAAAAGTGTAACCGCCGATACGGTAGGCCGGATGCTCCGTGGCCTGGGGAAACAATTCGTTTTTATCGACCAACTCCAGCCGCGTAAACGCATAATCGCGCCGCCGGAAATTTAGCGTGGATTCCAGCAGATATCCGTTCAGATTGGTCCCTGGGCCGATCTCGTGCACCCGGCCCCAGATCAGCGAACTGGCCCAATTGCCCCAACCCAAGGGACGGTTGTATTCGATGGAAGCGGTCTGCCGCCACTGGTTCCAGGGTTCGAGCGCCTCGGGGTGGTCAAGATGCCCGATGCTGTATTGCGCTGTCCAGTTTCGATCCGGGGCAATACTGCCGCGCACCGACCAGGAATCCAGTGCTGCCGGCTGGATACTCCAGCGCTCTTCGTTCGGTTCGTGTCCATTAAACGCTGAGCCTTCCAGCTTGAATCGATCGATCACAAATCCGGTGGTGACAACGCCAAAGCTAATGTGCGTGGAATCCTGCAGGTGATGGCCAAGTGGAACCAGGGGCAGTTCCGAAGCGGATGCGCGATGCATGAAACTAACCGGACCTAATGCGGGTTCGGCTGCCGGCCCTCCATATAATTCCCAGGAGATTCTTTCCGAGAGCGGCAGCGTGTAAAACCCAGACAGCTCCGAGAAAACGTTATGCGGATGCTGGTGATCGACCAGCGCCTCGCCATGATAAGTCTCTCCGGTTTGAAACAATTCGGGAAATCCGGGGTGCGGCGAGGTTAGCGATTCCGCCGAGAACATCTGCCGCAACAGAAGCGTTCCCCGGCCCAGCTTGTGTTGCTCCATCAGCATTCCCCAATTGACCGACTCAGCTTTGCCCTCGCCACGGGGTCCGCCCTGCTGGTTGTAGTCGGTAAAGATCTCGCCATGCGCCATCAGCTCCCACCCTGCCCGCATCCGCATCCACGCGTGTTCCGGCACCGATGCCGGCTCCCACGCCGTTCCCGATCCCTCATGGGACGGCGGAAGCTGCGACACTTCCATGGGTTCCATCGGAGTGTTCATTCCGCTCACGGAAGTGTCCTGCGCCCATGCTGTGCTCAGGGCTAACGCCGTGCCAACTAAACTTCCAGCAATTGAAAACCAGACCGCTCGCGCCACAAACCCTCCCATCGCAATAGCAAGGCCGAGAAAATACAGCGATGCAGCATGCGCGGAACGCATGCCAGCAAGGAATCAGCTGGGAGGGTGGTCTAGATTCTTAGAGCAGTAACGGTGGTAGGGCCGCCGGAAGAAGTAAACGCGGGAAGCAAGTCGAAAGGGCGTTGCTCAGAGGAAGAGGCAAGCGACCGATTGGTGACCAGGTCGGCGTCAACTGCGTGCTGCGATGGCCGCGGCGAAAAAGCAGCAATCGGCAGCGCACGCGCCGGAGAGCTTACGCAGCAACGCATGTCATGCGAGCGTGACTTGGTGGGCGCGGGAATGGAGTGACATCTCGTGTGCGGTGAACCTGCAGAAGAGGAATGAACCGGGTCAGAGAACAGGCAGGTAGCTCCCGCACTTGCGGCAAGCACCGCGCCCAGCAATGCCACCGCTACGATCTGAAGAGCAGCGATTCTAGGCAGACTTCGGATCATATCTATGTCCCGGTAATCTTCACCCGCAGCTCTTCCGGCAGCCGCTCCCGGATCTCCGGAGGCAGTCGGTCATGCACCCGGCGCGCGCCCTGTTTCGCCGCATCCAGCACGGTTACCGGAGCCGGCGTCGCCACTGCCACCACCAGCCAGATGAGCGCGGATAGGGCAAAGCCCGCCAAGGCCGCAATCTCCAGCCAGAAAGCATGCCGCGGACCAAAGTGGCGGATCACGCCAAACGCCAGTAGAAACACCCCGCCGGATACCGAGGCCAGCGCGATCAGCCCTACATCGATCATGCGGTGAATGCGCTGCCGACTGCGGCAGCGCTCGCACCCGGCGAAATGGCTTTCGTAGTCGGCGCACATCTCCGGCGCCAGGCCGGAAATATCGTAGCGCCAGCCCGCCAGAATCTTGCCTACAATTGGATCAATGCACTGCTGACTCATAGGTAACTACGACGACAACTACAGCTGAATGGGCGGCAAAATCTCGGATTGCACCGCTACCATCACGCGGTTGTGAAATAACCCGCCGCGCAGGGCCAATGCTCTTTCCGCCTCTCGCCGCGCAATTTCCGGATGATTGTTCTGCTCAGAGAGATGCGCCAGCACGACAAAGGCTGCATTATTATCATAGTCGCCGGTGAAGAAATCCGCGAGTTTCTCGTTCGAGAGGTGCCCCATATTGCTGGCCACACGCTGTTTCACGCTCCACGGATAGGGCCCTCCGCGCAGCATTTCCACATCATGATTCGACTCCATGATCAGCACATCGGAGCCGCGCAGGTGGTCGCGAACATTGACCGGCAAATAACCGAGATCGGTCGCCACGCTGATCTTGGTGCCCTCTACGCGAAAGGTAAAACCCACGGGATCGGCGGCATCGTGCGGGATGGTGAATGGCTTCACCTCAATATCGCCCACTTGAAACCGGTGGCCAGATTCAAAGCGCTCGAGTTTTTCTAGTTGCGGCCGCTCGCCATTTTCGTTGCGTAGCGCCCTCGCCCATGCGGCGTGCGTCGCCCCCGTCATAAAGACCGGGATACGCAACTTCTTCGCCAGCATCGCCAGGCCATAAACATGATCGGAATGTTCGTGCGTAATCAAAATCGCCGAGAGCGATCGCGGATCTTCCCCCAGCGCCTTCATGCGCTTGAACGTCTCCCGGCAGGAGATGCCCGCATCCACCAGTATCCTGGTCCGCGTGCTGGCCACGAATGCGCAATTCCCCCGGCTCCCGCTGGCCAGCATCGACACCGTTACACACATGCACGAAGCATACGCGTCCCCCCTGTGGAATTGGGAGTAACTTTTTGGCTATCCAATACCTTTGAGCAGTGGTCGGTGGGCAGTCCCGGTTTCAGGGTTTACTGATCACTGATCGCTGACCACTGACCACTGACTTTTCATTTCCCTTGCCGCAGGTTATCGATCGCGCGCCGCATCACCGCGCCCCCGTATGCCCCAGCCATTCCCGGCAAGGCCGTAAGAAAGGACCCAAACACCTGCCCGCGCGTTGGCTTCACGGTCATAATCAAATACGCCGCAAGTTCGGTCAGGGGAATAAAAACCGCCACCACAACCACCCACCGCCACGGCCATCGCGGCCGCAGCAGACCTAGCAGCATACACGCCATCAATACCAGCAAAGCCGTGAACAGCAGGTCATTCACCAAGACATCCACCCACCCTGTGCCGATGCCGGCGAGCGCGGCCAGAACGTAGAATGCCAGGTCGCTTCTGACCCGCCGCGAAGTTATCTCGGTTGGCATTGAAGATTGAAGATTGCTGATTGCTGATTGCTGATTAAAATGCTAGATGGGCTTTTGATTTTCAATCAACTCATCAATACTGATAAAATCCCCGGCCGCTCTTCCTCCCCAGCCATCCGGCGTCGACCATCTTGATCAACAGCGGGCACGGCCTGTACTTCGGATCGCCCAACCCATCCAGCATCACACGCATAATGTCGAGGCAGACGTCGAGTCCGATAAAGTCGGCCAGCGTCAGCGGTCCCATGGGATGCGCCATGCCCAGCTTGAACACTTCATCCACCGCCTCGGCGGTGGCCACACCTTCCATCACCGCATACATGGCCTCGTTCAGCAACGGCATCAGCACCCGGTTTGAGACAAATCCCGGCGCGTCGTTTACCTCGACCGGAGTCTTCTCCAGCTTCAGCGCCAGGTTCCGAGTTTCAGAAAAAGTCTCCTGCGACGTGGCCAGCCCGCGAATCACCTCCACCAGCTTCATCACCGGTACCGGATTAAAAAAGTGCATGCCAATCACTTTGTCCGGACGCTTGGTGAGCGCCGCCAACTTTGTGATGGAAATCGACGAAGTGTTCGAGGCCAGAATCACATCCGCCCGCGCCAACCGGTCGAGATCACGAAAAATCTCCGTCTTGATCTCAAACTTCTCGGTCGCCGCCTCCACGATAAAATCGCAGTCTGCCAGCCGCGCGCGATCGGCGACGCCCTCGATTCGTCCCAACGCCGCATCCTTGTCGGAAGCAGTGATCTTATTCTTCGCCACCTCACGATCAAGGTTCTTCGTGATCGTCGCCATCCCGCGATCCAAAAACCGCTGCTCCACGTCGCATAACACCACCGGGTACCCATTGCGGGCGAACACATGAGCAATGCCATTGCCCATCGTTCCCGCGCCCACCACTCCAATCTGCCATAAATCCATATCGACAGCCTCCAATAGGGATGATCTAGATCGAGAAAAGCTTTAGCCTGAGCATTTGCTAGTGACGGTACGGACCGCAAGACCCAAGCAGTAATAAATCGCCCCATTGACGATTATGGCGATGAACCACATGATCAGGTTGGCGCTTGCACCCATATCCATCGTCAAGATGCCCAAAACCAAGCCAGGACATAACCACATCGTTGCTTCTCTGAGAACCCAAAATATCGGGGGAGCTTTGTAACTGGCGTGCGTTTTGGAGACCTGTTCTGAAGTAGGAAGATGAAACAGATTGTACTTGTCCGCGCACACCCAAAAAGTAAGGAGACCAATCCCGATTGCGATCCCGGCGACGGCGAACCGTCGTGGCAATTTCGCCATGTTCCCTCCGCGAAAACGCTTGAGTCTACCATCCGGTATCGCTCAAGGGGATGACAATCGTGGGTGCGGTTTCGAAATGGAACTGCAGCACAAATATTCCTGCGGTTAGGACCTTCCTGTGCTGATTACGCGTCGTATGCTCCTTTTAGCCGCGAAGCGGCGCAAGAATGCAGCCCACGGCGCAAGCCGTGGGAACGCAACCAAAAGACTTGGCCAAGCTCCGAAGGAGCGAAAGAAACTTGTCTCACACCGCCGGCAATCTCGTTCTTCACGTGATCTTTAGCACCAAGGATCGTCGGCCTCTAATCACCCCTGAAATCCGTACTGATCTATTCGGTTACCTGGGGGGCATCGTTCGGGAAATGCGCGGGACTGCTCTCATCGTCAACGGTACATCTGATCACGTCCACATGCTAATCCGCATCCGTCCGGTGCACGCGGCGGAGGTTGCCCGTGTGGTGAAAACAAATTCTTCGCGTTGGGTCCACGAGAGATGGAAAGTGCGATTTGCATGGCAGACCGGTTACGGTGCCTTCAGTGTCAGCGAGTCAAATGTGCCCGCGATTTCCAGATACATTGCGATGCAAGAAGAGCACCACAAGAGGATGACCTTCCAGGAGGAGTATGTAGCGTTCCTCAAGAAGAACAAGATTGAGTGCGACGAACGATACATTTGGAGCTAGCTTCTTTCGCCCTTCCAGGGCTTGTTTCTGTTCCATTTCCTTACCCACGGCTTGCGCGGTGGGCTGCATGCTTTCGCCACTTCGCGGCTTGCGATCTTCCTTGCCCTCGGCGGTGTAAAATACTGATTCAGGCAATTGCGCCGAATAAAGTTGAAAGGAATCCCCCATGGCCATCGCCGAACTCCCCATCCGCCCACGCGCGAGCACTCATTCCGGCCCATTCGTCAACGAGCCTTTTTATGATTTTCGCCACGAAGAAAACGCGCGCAACATGCGCGCCGCCATCGAGCGCGCCCGCGGCCAACTCGGCCGCGAGTATGACCTCATCATCGGTGGCCAGCGCATCAAGACTGCCGACAAGATCAGGTCGCTGAATCCCTCGCGCCCATCGCAAGTGGTCGGAATCCATCAGAAGGCGGGCAAAGAGCATGTGGAGCCGGCAATGAACGCAGCGCTGAAAGCCTTCGCATCCTGGAAAAACACCTCGGTCGAAGAGCGCGCCAGCCTGCTGTTCCGGGCCGCCGACCTGATGCGCCAGCGCAAAATGGATTACATGGCCTGGCTGGTTTTTGAAGTCAGCAAGAACTGGGGCGAGGCCGATGCCGATATCTCCGAGACCATCGACTTCCTCGAGTTCTATGCCCGTGAAGCTCTCCGCTTTGCCAAAGCTGAGCCGCCCGTGCAGTTGCCTGGCGAGCGCGACACCCTCAACTACATCCCGCTCGGCGTCGGTGCGGTGATCCCTCCCTGGAATTTCCCTTGCGCCATCATGGCCGGGATGACCGTCGCGTCGATCGTCAGCGGGAATACGGTGATCTTGAAACCCTCCAGCGACTCTCCCACCATTGCGGCGAAATTCATGGAGCTGCTGGAAGAAGTTGGGCTGCCTGAGGGCGTAGTGAACTTCTGCCCGGGCGCTGGCGCGAGCTTCGGCGATGCCGTGGTCGCGCATCCTAAGACTCGCTACATCGCCTTCACCGGCTCGCGCGAAGTCGGACTGCACATCAACAAAGTCGCCGCCACGCAAGCTCCAGGACAAATCTGGATTAAGCGCACCATCCTCGAAATGGGCGGCAAAGACGCCATCATCGTCGATGCCGACGCCGATATTGATTCCGCGGTCGAAGGTGTCGCCCAAGCCGCCTTCGGCTTTCAGGGGCAAAAATGTTCTGCCTGTTCCCGCGCCATTGTCGACGAGCGCGTCTATGATAAATTCCTCGAGCAGCTAAAAGCCCGAGTGGAAAAAATCACCATCGGCGATCCCGCCGAAAACACCGGCATGGGAGCCGTAATCAACGAAGGTTCGATGAAGACCATCCTGGGATACATCGAGCAAGGCAGGAAAGACGGCCGCATAATCACCGGCGGCGAACGCGCCATGGAAGCCGGAGAAGGTTACTACATTCGTCCCACGGTCATCGCCGATATTCCGGCCAAGTCAAAGCTCGAGCAGGAGGAAATCTTCGGCCCGGTGCTGGCCGTGATTAAAGCCCGCGGCTTCGACCATGCATTAGAGATCGCGAATGACACCGAGTTCGGCCTTACCGGCGCCATCTACACCAAGTCGCGCGACAAGATTGACCGCGCCATCCGCGACTTTCAGGTAGGCAATCTCTACATCAACCGCAAATGCACCGGGGCGATGGTCGGCGCGCATCCCTTCGGCGGCTTCAACATGTCAGGCACCGACTCCAAGTCTGGCGGCCCCGATTATCTCTATCTTTTCACCCAGGCAAAGTCCGTCGGGGAGAAAATCGGGTAACCTTTTCCAAAGTATCGGCAACTCTACATATATTCGATGCAGGAAAGTAATTGCACGAATTACTTAGCTGTAGAGGAGATACTTTATGAAAAGCTACTCAGGGACTGTTGCTCCTGTCCTGGTCACCTTTTTCTTATTAGCTGTAGGCACTCCATGGTTGAATGCCCAGATTACCAACGCGATTCAAGCCCACATCGACCACCCCTTCGTCATCGGCAATACCACCCTGCCGCCGGGCGAGTATACATTCCGGATGATGCAAAATTCTGAGCTTTCGGTAATGACGGCGACCAGCGAAAATGATAAGACCAGCGTGGAGTTTATCGTGCGTGAGGCCATCGATAATCACACCCCCGCGCACACGGAACTAACATTTCGCAAATATGGAAACACTGAGTTCTTGAATAAGATTTTCGAAAGCGGAACAAAAATCGGAGTCGAAGTCACAGAAACCAGCAGGGAGGAATCGCGCCTCGTGAAAGAAGGTCAGCAGCCTACTTTGCACACGGAAGAAAAGTAATTAAAGTTCTAACGATAATGATGGAACCAGTCTCGGCGTAAATGTCCATCCGGACTTTTACGCCACGACCTGGGGACATACCGTCTCAAGGATCAAGATTTTAAAAACGCGCTAGTCGGTGACAGGCAACGGATTCCGCTCCAGAAATTGCCGCTGGTGCCAGTAGGGATAAGCCGCCGTCACCTCGCTCGCAGCATCCAGCTTTGCAATTTGCTCGCGAGACAGATTCCATCCCTCAGCCGCCAAATTCTGCCGCAACTGTTCTTCGTTTCGGGCGCCCATAATTACGGTCGAAACCGAGGGCCTTTGCAGCAGCCAGTTCAGTGCAATCTGCGGGACGGTTTTTCCCGTCTCTTTCGCAACCGCATCCAGCGCATCGACCACCTTATATAAATACTCTTCCTGCACCTGCGGCCCCTGCTCAGAGGTCTTATGCAACCGGCTCTCCGCCGGCAACGCCTTCCCGCGCCGGATCTTTCCCGTCAGCCGACCCCAGCCCAGCGGACTCCACACCAGCGCGCCCACCCCCTGATCCAGCGCCAGCGGCATCAGCTCCCACTCGTACTCTCTCCCAATCAACGAGTAGTACACCTGATGCCCCACGTACCGCGTCCAGCCATATTTGTCAGCCACGGCCAAACTTTTCATCAGGTGCCAGCCGGAAAAATTCGAGCAGGCAATATATCGAACCTTCCCGCTGGTCACCAGCTGATTCAGCGTGCTCATAACTTCTTCAACCGGAGTCAGCGCGTCAAATCCGTGCAGATGATAGATATCGATGTAATCTGTTCCCAGCCGGCGGAGGCTGGCTTCACAAGCTCGAATCACGTGATACCGCGAGGACCCCACATCGTTCGGCCCCGCGCCAAGACGGAAGGTTGTTTTGGTCGAAATCAAAACGTCGCCACGCCGTCCGGCAATCGCCTTCCCCAAAATCGTCTCGGAAAGACCGTCCGAGTAAACGTCGGCGGTATCAAAAAGATTGACGCCTGCTTCCAGGCAGATATCAACCAGCCGGGTAGCCTCGGCTACGTCGCTCGCGCCCCACGCTTTGAAAAACTCGTTACCCCCGCCAAATGTTCCCGTGCCAAAACTCAACACCGGCACTTTCAAACCAGATCGTCCTAGAGTACGAAACTCCATGAGAAGTAGATGCACTGCAAATAAGAACGATGCGCTAAACAAAAAGCACAACCATGAAGATCTACCCTGTGCCCCTCTGTGTCCCCCGTGGTAAAGGTTTGTACGCCGCATCCCCAATAAAAAAGCCGCCCGCAGGCGGCTCTAGTTCACGGCAACGTAGAAGCCTAAGGCATCACACCCGCCGGCGTCTGCGGAGCCGGTCCCGCCGTAGTCGCCGCCGCAGCTTCGTTCAGAATCCGGTGGTGGATGGTAAACAGCGCCAGCTCCAGCCGGTCCGATACCCCAATCTTGTCATAAACATTACGCAGATAATTCTTGATAACCTGTTCTGTCGTTCCCAACTGGGTGGCGATTTCCTTATTCTTATATCCCTGCACAATCAGCGCCACAATGCGCAGTTCCTTCGCTGTCAACCGGTCGCGTACGCGCAACCCAACCATATCGTTTTCCGTCAATTCGCTCGGCACCGCGACATCCTGCACCCAAGTCTCTCCGCGCGCCACTTTCCGAACGCAGTCGACCAACGCCGCACTGGTCACATTGCGATAGACCACGCCATGCGCCCCGTTCGCCATGTGCCGCTGCGCGCTTTCCCCCGTATCCGCCAGCACCACCACGCGCGTCTTTGCCTTATTCGCACCTTGTACAATGGCGGCAAAATCATTGTGAAATCCCGCCGCGACCACCAGCACCGCTGCGCGAAATTTATCCAGAGCCATAAACATCTGCTCCGGCGTTTGAGCCTGCGCCACAATGCGCATCTCGTCTTCCACCGCCAGCACCTTGGCAATGCCGGCGCGGAAGATTGCCTGGTTATCGGCCAGAATCAGTTTGAGCATGTCTATTGTACGCTCCAAAGTCATCCTAAGAATTACATCCGTGTTGCCACGGCATTGTTGATTGATGATTGTTGATTGTTGATTAAAAAATCCCATTGCCCCTGTTTTTTCAATCAACAATCAGCAATCAAAAATCATCAATTTCTTCTACGAATTCCTGACAAACTCATAGGAGTCGATCACGCAGGCCACGCCTTTGCCCTCTTCACTGGCTCCCGTCGGATCCGTGCGCACTACGCGTCCTTTGCACTGAATCACAACATTTTCCTGCCCTCCAGTAACATCCGGGGGCAGCGTGATCTCGAATTCCACTGGCGATCCAATCTCGAGCGATGCGTCGGCGCGAATGTAAACTCCGGCCGCGCTCAGATTTCCTGTCGTCCCCTTGGCGTCGCCGCTGGCCGCATCGCTGTGCAGTTTGATCGGCAACTCCAGCGGAAATCTTTTTCCGGTCCGTGCTTCTTCGGACACAGTGCCTCCTCTTTCGTGGTTCGATCCTTCTCTTTTTGCGAACGAGGCCAATACCATCAAAGTACGCTCCTGGCAGGCGGATCACCCACTTTACAGCTCACGGCGGTTATATCACGGATGCCAGCTCTATAAAAGCCTGATAACGAATTAGTTAAGGGTAGAACCTAGATTCCCCCCTATCCGCGTGTGGGACGCACACTCCTGTTCCGCCGCCTTTGACCTTGCATTTTGAAGTCTGCATTTCTGTTACTATGCCCGCCGAGTGAATAAGAATGGCTCGACCATCGAACAATTCAGCGCTCCAATCCCTGCCGGCAAGGTCGCCCTCGTAGCCGGAGCCACCCGCGGCGCTGGACGTGGCATCGCCATCGCCCTTGGTGAAGCCGGCGCCACTGTCTACTGCACCGGCCGCAGTTCAAGCCGCAACTCGAAGAGAAACCCGCAAAAACGTTCCGCTCACGCCCGGCCAGCGCGAAACCATCGAAGAAACGGCCGACCTGGTCACCGCCGCAGGCGGCCGCGGCATTGCCGTAAGAGTCGACCACGAAGTTCCCGCCGAAGTTAAAAAACTCGCCGCGCTCATCAAACGCCGCCACAAAGGCCTCGATATCCTGGTCAACGACGTCTGGGGCGGCGACGCCCTCACCGAATGGAGCAAGCCCTTCTGGACCGTTAATCTCGAAAACGGCCTGCGCATGCTCAAGCAGGCCATCCACTCCCACATCATTACCGCTCACTACGCCGCCCCGCTCATGCTCGGCCGTCCCGGCGGGATCATCTTCGAAATCACCGACGGCGACGCCTTCTACTACCGCGGAAACCTCTTCTATGACCTCGTAAAAATCTCCGTCATCCGCCTCGCCTTCGCCATGTCCCGCGAACTCCGCAAACGCAATATCGCCGCCGTCGCCCTCACTCCCGGCTTCCTGCGTTCCGAAAGAGTTCTCGAACACTTCAAAGTCAGCGAAGCCAACTGGAAGGATGCCGGCAAGAAAAAGAATAGAGATCAAAACAGTAAAGACCAGAACGACGCCCCCAGCGATTTCATGGTTTCCGAATCGCCGCGCTACATTGGCCGCGCCGTCGTCGCCCTCGCCACCGATCCCAACGTGATGAACAAGACCGGACGCGTCTACAGCTCCTGGGCCCTCGCCCGCGAATACGGATTCACCGACCTCGATGGCACTCAGCCCCACTGGGGCAACTACGCCCGCAAAAAATATGGCAAATACAAAATCTGCGACGACACTTTCTACTCCTACTGGACCCCCGGTCTAATCGACCTTATCTTCCCCGACTGGTTCTGAATCGCGATTGTCATCCTGAAGGAGCGGAGCCGCTCGCAATCGCGAGCGGCTCCCAATGAAGGACCCATGCAACTCTCCCGCGCCAACCCCAGCGAGGATTACCTTGCAACCGAACTGCCCATGATACCGTCAGATGAGTGTTCTTTCTTCGTTCTTAGGAGAGCTAATTCATGCTCGGCCCAAATTATTTCGTCCGTCAGCAATCGACCCGGAGCCCATACTATTTTTCCCGGCAAGTTTTAGTCTTAATACTGCTCTCGACTGTCCCTCTCTTTTCCCAGCAGCAGTCGCCACATGAGCCCGCTGCTGCAACCCCCGCGACCAGCGCCGCCGAAGACAAACCTGCTCAGGAAAAGCCGCAGCCCAAGCCCGACGAATCCGCCGCCGCTACCGCCGCACTCCTCCAGCTCAACAATGCTCTCGAAGGTCTCGCCGCAAAAGTTTCGCCTGCTGTGGTTCAGATCCTGGTCACTGGTTACGGCCCCGCGCACGAAGAGAACCGTACCCAGACAGCTCTCATCGTCCGCCAGCAAGTCGTCGGCTCCGGGGTGATCGTCGATCCCTCCGGCTACATCATGACCAACGCCCACGTAGTCGAAGGCGCGCAAAGCATTCGCGTTGCACTGCCGCTGCCAAACGATTCCGGCCGCGCGGTCCCCGTGGGCAAACGCCACATCCTTCCAGCAAAATTAATCGGTGTTCATAAGGAAACCGATCTCGCGTTGCTCAAGATCGACGAGAGCGATCTTCCCACCCTTCCGCTTCTCACTCAAACCCGCGCCCGGGTCGGACAACTGGTCTTCGCCATCGGCAGTCCCGAAGGTCTGCAGAACTCTGTCACCATGGGAGTCGTCAGCGCAGTTTCCCGCCAGCCCGATCCCACCAAACCCCTCACCTACATTCAAACCGACGCTCCCATTAACCCCGGCAACAGCGGCGGCCCGCTCGTCGATACGAGCGGATCTGTTGTCGGCATCAACACGTTCATTCTCTCCGAAGGCGGCGGCAGCGAAGGCCTGGGCTTCGCCATCCCTGCCCGCATCGTCGATTTCGTTTACCGCAGCCTGCGCAAATACGGTCATGTGCATCGCGTCGAAATCGGAGCGGACGCGCAGGAAGTCACGCCCGACATGGCCGACGGTCTCCATCTCGCGCAACGCTGGGGAGTTATTATCGCTGACGTCAAACCTGACGGCCCCGCCGCAACCGCCGGCCTGAAGGTTCAGGACATCGTTCTCTCCGCCGACGATCGCCGCATCGACACTCTTCCCGCGCTTTCTTCCGCGTTGTATCTTCACCGCCTCGACAAAGTTCTAAAGCTGGAAATTTTGCGCGGGGACGAAAAGAAAACTCTGTACGTTCCCGCCATCGAGGAGCGCGATCCCATGGATCAACTCTTCGACGCCGCCGATCCTGAAAAAAGCCTCATCTCCCACCTCGGCATTCTCGCCACCGACCTCACTCCCGAGCTGCGCCGTGAGCTCGGATCCCTGCGCATTTCTTCCGGAGTAATCGTCCTCGGCCGCGCCGCCGACCTCATCACTCCCGACACCGGCCTGCAAACCGGCGACATCATTCATTCCCTCAACACCACTCCCATCGCTTCCATGGAAGAACTACGCTCCGCCGTGCATAGCCTGAAATCCGGCGCCGCCGTCGTTCTCCAAGTCGAACGCAGCGACGGGCTGACGTATTTGAGTTTTGAGATGGAGTAGCGGCGAATCGCGATGGCGGTCATCGAGGATTCTGACCGGAATCCTGACGGAGAAACCGCTGCACTCTAACCCAGCAATTGTTTGCGCCCGCGCCCTCACTATGCTAACGTGCCAATGATTTCAAGATAAGCCTTCAACATTAAGCCTTCGAGATTAGAATTCCCCTAGGAGACGCTCATGGTCGGCATCATCCTGCTCGTAATCCTCGTTCTCATCCTTGTCGTTCTGATTGGCATGTACAACAGCCTGGTGCAGCTGCGCGTGCGCACTGACTCCGCTTGGTCCGATATTGACGTGCAGCTGAAGCGCCGGCACGATCTCATCCCTAATCTCGTCGAAACCGTCAAAGGCTACGCGGCGCATGAAAAGGGCACATTTGAAAACATTGCCAAATTTCGCTCGCTGGCCATGCAAGCGACCACACCGGAAGGCAAGGCGGTAGCCGAGAATCAGCTTACCGGAGCGCTGAAGAGCCTGTTCGCCGTCGCCGAGAATTATCCGGAACTAAAAGCCTCGGAAGAATTCACACAACTGCAAGGATCGCTAAGCCAGACAGAAGATTCGATCCAGAACTCGCGCCGCTACTACAACGCCGTGGTCCGCGATCTGAACACAAAGATCCAGTCATTCCCCACAAACATCCTTGCCAACATGTTCGGCTTCCAGGCCCGCCAGTTCTTCGAGACCACCGACGCCGACCGCGAGCCCGTCGCCGTCAAGTTCTGATCCCATGATCCGGGCCATAAATAGAGGGGCCCCGGAGGGGCAGCATGACAATAGCCCAGCGCGTTCAGCGCTGGGTGAGAGTAGAGAAGGGAACATCGTCCCGGAGGGACGACTGAAAATCTCGCGCCTACTCGTCCGTCTCGACTATCCAGCGCGAGCCATCCTGCTGCTGTGCTTCACGATTCTCGTCCTCGCCGCTCCCGCTGCCGCAAAATCCTGGCGCATCTCAAATTTCCAGGACGACATCACTGTCAACAAAGACGGCAGCGCCTTGGTCAACGAAACTATCTCGCTGGTTTTCGTCGGCCAGTGGCGCGGTATTCACCGCACAATCCCCATCGAATATCCCGGACCCAACGGAACCAACTATCAGCTTTTTGTTGACCTCAAAAGCGTCACCGACGAAAACGGATCCAAACTCAAATACGACTCCTCAACCTCCGGCGCTTACCGCGATCTGAAAATCTACATTCCTGACGCGGTCAATACCACTCGCACGGTGAAGATCGTTTATCGAGTGCGCAATGGCACACGCTTCTTCGATCAATACGACGAGTTCTACTGGAATGTAACCGGAAACGATTGGCCCGTGCCCATCGACCACGCCGGGGCGACTGTACATTTTCCCGATGCCGCTGCAGGATCGTTGCGCGCGCAAGCATTCACCGGCGTCTATGGCTCGACCGAACGCGACGCAACTGCGAAAGTCGATGGCGCAACCGCCGAATTTGAAACCACCAATCCTCTGCCCATGCGCGGCGGCCTCACCATTGATGTCTACATTCCCAAAGGAATTCTCACTCAACCCAGCTCTCTAACGAAGCTGTTCTGGTTTATCGGCGGCAATCCCATTGTGTTTCTGCCGCTGGCCACGTTGATCGTAATGTTCGGTTTGTGGTGGTATGCCGGACGCGATCCCGATCCCGGCATGTCTGTCGCGCCGATGTACGAGCCTCCGCCAGGAGTTTCTCCCGCCGAAGCCGGAACCCTGCTCGACGATCACATTCATCCCCGCGACATTACATCGACCATTGTCGATCTTGCCGTCCGCGGGTTCATCAAAATCGAAGAGACGGATGAGAAGGGTCTTCTATTTCATAATAAGGATTATATTTTTCATCTCTTGAAGAAGCGGCAGGATTGGACCGGCCTCGCACCTCACGAACAGGTTATGCTGGAAAATATTTTTGTCGGAGACGTGCCGGACACTCGACTCTCTAGCCTGAAGAACCGCTTCTACACCGCGATTCCCGTGGTGCGTACCGATATTATGTCGGCGCTGAAACAGAAAGGCATCTACACTCTCGATCCGGAATCGGCCAATGCCTACAGCATTGGAGCCGCAGTTGGCATTCTGATTCCGTTCGCCGTTTTTCAATACTTCGGCTGGGCCGATTTTCTAAGTTCCATTCCCATGCTCGTCGGATGCGTTCTGATCAGCGCCCTGATCTGGTGGCTTTTTGCTCGCGTGATGACGGCAAAAACCTTGAAGGGCGCGCGTACTCACATCGCAGTTCTCGGCTTTCAGGAATTCATGAACCGCGTCGACGCCGACCGGTTGAAAGTCATGCCTCCCGATACATTCGAAAAATTCCTTCCCTACGCGATGGCCCTCGGCGTCGAACATCACTGGGCACAAGCCTTCGCCGGGATTATAAAAACTCCACCCACGTGGTACGCTGCTCCCGCCGGCTATGCCTACGGCACAATGTTCAATCCAATTCTTTTCTCCTCCTCCATGCATGGCATGGCGACTGATATGCATCAGGTGTTTGTGTCGGCGCCGAGAGCAAGCTCCGGAGGATCGGGCTTTGGCGGAGGTGGATTCGGTGGTGGCGGAGGATTTTCCGGTGGCGGCTTTGGCGGCGGCGGCGGCGGTGCGTTCTGAATCGTGGTGCTCTGGCACATGACGCAAGAGCTGTGACTGGTAGTAAATCGATTCTGGCCTTTGGGAGTGAGGGACAGGATAGACGAAAGGTGACAGCAAATGACGTTGCCGCCACGGGGCATGAATCTCCAGCCTCCGCCCCTTCAGTGATCGTCGGTAGCTTTTCTCATCACTTGCGAAGCGTTCTGGCTTTCGTCATGGCCGTTCAACATGGATAAGAGAGCTTCGACCATGACACTGTGTACACATCTTCCGGAGGCGTAGTGGTCGAAACCGTAGCAGTCTTTTTGACGGTATCAACGCTCACAATTACAAACCGGCTGAGCACCCCTTCCAATAGAACGGGGTCGCCCAGCTTTGGGATGTGATCCGGCGTCGCGGAACGTGCCATCGAACACCTGCCTCTTCAGAGCGTGGTGAGACGATCTGCATCCTAAGAGGTCAGGAAAGCTTTGTCTGTCCTACAGCGCACATAGTAGTAAATCAAAGTTTCGGCGTGGCTCTGTGCGCTACCGTACCGCAAAATGAACCTCCAATACAGTATCGTGAAGCGGCCATGCCGAAAAAGCCACCACGAATTAAAGCCCATTCAACCCGCGTTGACGATTACTCGGCGATGATGTCCGGCTTCGAAAGAGAAAGCCTCGCGGCAGAGGCCAAGCTCAAAGCCGACCGAGGGAAAAAGAAACGAAAGAACAAAAAACGTTAGCCTGTGAACATCCTTAAATGTTAGGAAGCCGGTAGCATACGCCAATTTCGCCATCGTGCGACAAGCCCTGATCCACTGACACATTCGACGTAGCAATCCTCATGCGCGGCCTTTCCGTGTTCGTCGGCGTACTAATCGACGCTCAGATCGATCGGCTTGATGCAAATGTTGCATGGTATTGTTTGGAAAGGGTGACCACCCACAAATGCCTCCTTTGGACGGTCACAAGTTGATTAGAAGAACCCAGCGGGGTGCGGTGAGCACAACTGACCGGCTATTGTAACTTCTCTTCGATGTGTTGGCGGCGTCTGAAAAGTGCGTTGAAGCTCTAGCCCCTTGCGGAGAGAGCCTCGTCTCCGGCTCCCGAGGGGAACATAAGACGAACGCGTTCGAGCAGATACAGAGAACGATGGTGCGCCCGGAGAGACTCGAACTCCCAACCCTCTGCTCCGAAGGCAGATGCTCTATCCGATTGAGCTACGGGCGCGTATGAGTATTTTACGGCAATGCGGGCAGCGACGCACGGTATCCTGCAGCGATTGAAGCCGCGTCGTTTCAAAGCAAGCAACCGCGAAAGTCTATCGCTGGGGCGCGAAGTAGCCTTTGCGGGCGCGGACTTGCAAATCTTTCTTTAGGGCGGAGATTTCGATGGAACGGTAGCGACCGTCGGCATCAAAATCGGCGGGACGGTAGGAGACGACGTACTGGCTGCGCAGTTCGTCTTCGATGGCGGCGAAGGAGTGCGTGATGTCCTTCATCTTGAAGGGAAAAAAGGCGCGGCCACCAGTAGCTTCGGCAAGTTGTTCGAGAACTTTATCGCCGCGTAGAATGAGCCCGCTATCGTCAGTGGAGATGGCGTAAATGATGACTTCGGCACGCTGCGCCATTTCGATGGCTTGCGCACGCGAGTATTCGCTTTGATTATCTTCTCCGTCGCTCACGACGACGATCGCTTTGCGCGTGGGGTGGTCGGGACGGTCTTTCAGAAACTTATCTTTGCAGGCGCGGTAGATGGCATCGTAGAGCGCTGTGCCTCCGCCATCCTGCAGGCGGTGAACCCCATCGGAAAGCAATTGCACGTTGTCGGTGAAATCCTGCGTGAGCTGACTTTGTTTGTTGAAGCCGACGACGAAAGCCTTGTCAAATCCGGCACGGATGGAGTGCTGCAGGAAGCTGATAGAGGCATTCTGTTCGAAATCAAAACGGCTGTGGACGGATCCGCTGACATCGATGAGTAAGCCCAGGTGGAGAGGAAGATCGGTTTCGCGACGAAAGTTTACGATGGATTGCGGCGGTTTGTGATCGTCGAGAATGGAGAAATCGCTTTGATTTAAGTCACGGACAAATTTGCCATGCTTGTCGGTAGCAATGAAAAGTACGTTGACTTCATCAACGCGCTTGTGAATGGTAAGCATGGCGCCGGACTGAGCATCATCAGCCGTGGAGGCGGCAGCGTAAGCGCCGGGGGCGCTAGTGGCATAGTTGCTGGCATAAGGAACGGACTGGGCGGAGGCCGGGAAGGCGATGACCAACGCGGCTACCAGCGCCAGAACCAGGCCGGCCAGCGGCGTGTACTTCATGCCTGAAAAGTCCAAAATTTTCACTCCCCGGACGGCCAAAATGTACTTCCTATTCATTAGATGCACTTCGCATGCCGAACGACGGCGGCGGCAGGTCACACTATCCATTGACTCTAGAGGCGGGCGGCGGAGGGTGCCAAGTTACAAAAGGAGCACTCGTTTGGTCATGACCTTAAAAGCGCGCGGAGTGCGGATAGAATGCTACAGGCGAATGAGTCCGAGGAATGGACAGAAAAACTTGTTTGGCAGAGAGGAATTGAAACGGATGAAGCGGAATAAGACAGGGGCAGTTTTAGCGGTGGTATGTCTGCTGGCATCGATGGCTTTCGCCAACGACGAGAGGGAAGCCGACCGGGTGAAGGATGCAGGCGATGTGATGAAGGAAATTCTGAACATTCCCGACGACATTCCGCAGGACTTGCTGGATAAGGCAGAGTGCCTGGTAATCCTGCCCTCGGTGAAGAAAGGCGCGTTCGGCGTTGGCGGCAGTTATGGACGTGGAGTGATGGTATGCCGAAGCGGCCCGCACTATACGGGGCCATGGGGACCGCCGGCCCTCTATGCGCTGGAGGGGGTAAGTATTGGGTTTCAGTTGGGTGGACAGGCGACGGATTTCGTTCTGCTGGTGATGAATCCTAAGGGCGCGCGATCATTGCTGTCGAGCAAAGTGAAGCTGGGTGCGGATGCCTCGGCGGCCGCAGGTCCAAAGGGGCGCACCGCGGAAGGCGCGACGGATATTGTAATGAACGCAGAGATTCTTTCCTACTCGCGCAATAAGGGATTGTTTGCAGGAATCTCGCTGGAGGGATCAACACTCCGGTCGGATGGCAACGCCAATGAAAAACTCTATGGGCGAAAATTGAGCGCGCGAGAGATTATTGTGGAGCATAAGGTGGGAGTTCCGAGCTCGGCCCGGCAACTGGTGGCATTGCTGAATGCGAAATCGCCAAAGAATCGGTCGGATCCGAAGTCGCTGGAATAGTGCCGCGAGTTCATGCAGTGAACTATGAAAAGATCTGATGCAGAAAAGCAGCGGATTCGGTGTGCATGGGCGCAAACCGAATTGATGACGCGCTATCACGACGAGGAATGGGGCGTGCCGGTGCACGATGACCGCACGCTGTTTGAATTCCTGATTCTGGAAGGCGCGCAGGCCGGATTGAGCTGGGAGACGATTCTCAACAAGCGCGAGAACTACCGTGCTGCATTCGACGATTTCGATGCGCAGCGGATCGCCCTTTACGACCGCAGAAAAATCGGGCAACTGTTAAAAAATCCGGGAATCGTGCGCAACCGGTTAAAGATCGCATCGGCGGTGCGCAACGCGCAGGCGATGTTGCGAGTGCAGCAAGAGTTCGGCAGCTTCGATAGTTATCTCTGGCAGTTTGTGGACGGACGGCCGCGATTAAATTCGTGGAAGACGCGGCAGCGAGTTCCGGCCAGCACTCCCCAATCCGATGCCATGAGCAAAGCCCTGAAAAAGCGCGGCTTCAACTTCGTGGGATCAACCATCTGCTATGCGTTTATGCAGGCGGTTGGCATGGTGAACGACCATGTCACGCAATGTTTCCGTTACAAGTTGGTGTAGATTTCGCCTTCAAGTCTGGAGCAAATCTATTCAGGCTTGCGCGCAGAGGGAGCGGGGTTCGGAGGCTCGTGAGTGTGCGGGATGTTCTGCGCTTTCTTGTCGTTCAGGTCGAGGCCGAAGGTGGGATGATCGTAATCTCCTCCGATTCTCACCGGTACCACTTCGCCTTTCGGCTTCTTCTTGAAAAAAGGATTCATCACTTTCAGCAGGAATGCTTTCGCTCCCGTGGTAGTGTTTGAAATCTGGGAATCCACTCGCATCTGGCCGCGCAAATCGATCTTGTAGTTAATCAGGTTAAAGGTTCCGTGGACGCGGGCGTGGGCGCCGGGAACGCGAAATGACAGATCGGTAAATTTCGCGACCCCGTGGATGACCTCGACTTGGCCTTGCAGATCGCTCATTACGGTCTCAGGGTCCGGTTTTTTATCATCCTGCTTCCCGTCTTTTGTTTTGTCACCGTCCTGAATCTCCTTGCTGATATTTTTCTCGCCCCGAGCGCCAGCGCTAAGTTCGTCGACGCCTTTCTGAGTTGAAGCTGAGGCAAACGAGCCCCCGCCGATTCCAAAACTGCCTCGCAACTTGATTTTCTTCAGGAACTTCTGCTTACCTGGAGGAAGCTCGGCGTGCGCCTGAAATGCGACATCGCCCGACATGGGTGCGCGGTTTGCCTGCACAAATAACAGTAGAAAATCTTCGATACGCGCGCTTCTGGATTGCAGATCGATCAGCGCGGTTTTTCCTTTGCCATCAGGCGAAGTGGCAACGCTGCCGCGAGCTTCGACATGGGTGTTCCAGAAATCGCCATCGACCTGTTTGAGATATGTATTGCCGTGCGTGGCGTCGACATAAGCGCTGAATTTCGTTGTCAGATGTACCCGATGCCCACCCGACGTGACCTCAAAGTCAGGAGTGTCTGTGTCCCCCGAGATATCGATATGCGACAGCTTGCCTCCGAACTTGCCAGTCGAAGAAAGCTTGCCGGCAATACCCTCGTACACGCTTAGGTCTGCGTCGGCGAATGTATATTCTCCAGAGATCGGAGTTTCACCCGCATTAGTAAGGTTCCATACACCAAACTTTCCTTCGGCGGAGACTTCGCCTGGCGGTTCGGGATTGTGCACTTTCACGTGGTAAGTCAACGGCGATCCCCAGCCCACATTTCGCAGGAGTGCCTCGTGAACATCGAAGCGCAAAGGTTTTTCGTCGGGATCTTTAGAAGCGAACTCCACGACTGCACCGTTCGCGATGATCTCTGCGATCGTGATTTTTGACTGTGAAGTATGCAAAGCCTTGCCGGTCCCGAATGGCGGAATGGTCACCACCATACCTTCGGTGGTAACGCGGCTAACGCGTTGCGCGAGCAGGCCCAGATAGCTGCCTTGAATCGTCAACTTGTCGATGGTAATGAGCGGCTTGGCCGCAGAAGGGTTATGGGAGAAGACTAATCCTTCCAGTACGCAGCCCGGCGACGGAAAAAATGTCTGATGGAACCGTCGGACTTGAACCTGGCTGTCGCTGGCCTCGCGCAAATCCTGCAATACTTCCGCCTGCGAGTAGGGCCAGTGATGCTCCAGTTCCACCGCGCCCGCGCATAGCAGCACGCAAGCCACCAGTGCGATTGGGATTAAGAATCTCTTGTAGTTTTTCTGCCATGGCTTCCGCGGCGGTCGGACGCTGTGACGGGCAGCGGAGCTATGACAGGAGCCATGGGATTTTGAGGCTGAGCGAAGTATGGGGGTTGCTGTCGAAAACGGCAACCGCCGGTGCATAAAGGCCGGGATTACGCTCGCGCTGCCGCGAAGCCATGTTGCAAAGGACTATAGCGTCAATTAAGCTAGTGTTCTCTTCCGGAAATGCCCTCAGCCGGGATGGCGGAACTGGCAGACGCAGCGGACTCAAAATCCGCCGGTACTTAGTACCTTGGGGGTTCGACTCCCCCTCCCGGCACCAGCACTTTTGCTTTCAGTTACTTAGGTCGTGGTACTCCCGTATCCTACCGCCTTCCTACCGTTTTGCATGATGCTTGCAGCTAGGCAGGCATGGCAAACCGCAAGGCATCCATCTGGCTCTACAAGAAAATCGACGGTCGCTGGCGATACGTCAAGCCAGCGATAGGTCGCAACGGGAAGATCAAACCTGATCCCGACGCCGCGTACTACGTGCGATACCGCGAAGGCGGCAAAATGATCTGGCGCAAGTGCAGCAGCGCGGCGGATGCTACTGTTGCCTGCGAGCGTCAAGAGGCTTACCTCACCGCCGTCGTGCATGGTCTCGCGCTGAGCCAGACGGAGAGAGGCGAGAAGACTCCTCTGATGGTGAGCAATCTGCTGCTGCCGTATCTCGAAGAGTATCGGCTGTCGCACCGCGAGGAATCGTACAACCTGATGAAGCATACGCTGTACGAATTCTTCGGGTATCGGGACGAGAAGGGAAGGCGTGTTCACGGCTTCGTTTCCGCAAACCTGATTGAACACGTCAGGCGCTATGATCTGCTGCGCTTCAAGCAACACCTTATTGACAAGGGACGATCCGAACGCACAGCAGCGAACAAGTGCCTTCGCATAAACCAGTTCATCCGCAGCGTGCTCAAGCTCGATCCCGGCAAGGGACTCATCACCGTCAAGGACATGAAGTTCACCGAAGCGGAAGTCAGCGTGTACAACGAGGACGAGCTTGAAGCTTTCTTCAAGCAGTGCGACACGTACCGCTTCGCCATTTTCAAGACGTACCTGTGGGCTGGTCTGCGTAAGGCGGAACTTGAGAACCTAACGTGGGACGATGTTGACTTCGCGGTTGGCATCATTCGTGTCACGCCGAAAAAGGACTGGCAGCCGAAGACGTGGGAAGCCCGGGACATCGAAGTGCCGGACAAACTACTTGCGATCCTAAAGGAGCTCCCCCGTCGCGGCAAACTCGTGTTTGCCAATTCCAAAGGTCACCAGTACACGCATTCGTGGGATGACTGCGTCGCCATTGCAAAGAAAGCCAAGGTCAGGGACGCCCATCCGCACAAGTTTCGCGCCACGTTCGCGACTCGAACCTTGCAGCAAGCCGACTTGAAGACGGTGCAGAAATTGTTAGGGCATCGGGACATCGCGTCCACGATGCGCTATCTCGCCAAGGCTGAATCGAAGAAGGTTCGGGAGAAGGTGAACGCGGTGTGGGCGTGAACTAATATTCCTTGAAATAGTTGTCGTAGTTCGCCACATTCTCTCCCAACAGCTTCAGCAGCCTTATTCCTTGAACGGAGAGCCGGAAGGCATAGTTTGTGAGCGGAAGCTCGCGAGGTTGGACTTCTATCTCGTGTGCTAGACCGAATCCCTGAAGACGATTGCAGATTCCGTACCCTTCCTCGCGTGTATAGGTGTTCTTCTCCGTCTTCTGTCCGAGTGCAAGCGCGATTTGCACCGAAAGCTCCTGCGCACGGTCTCTCATCGGACCGGGATGCAGCTTCATAATGGGATTCCCTCCTGCTGGGTTTTGCTGGGGCTTCCAGTCGCCCTCCTTGTTCATGATCTTGTTCATCACATTGAGCACGATCACGTCGCGCTCGTTTAGCTGCTCAAGGGTCTGGATGAACGACGCGATGTCCTGAACCTGCTCGTCACTTTTCACCGCGTTGCCGATCAGCTTCACGTAGCGCTCACGCTTGGCGTCGTCCCGTTCATGCCTGTCGTACCAGATCGCAAGCTGGATCGCCTTCTGAACGTCCTCATGGCTAGCTTTAGTCTTCTCTACATTCTTGAATTCACCGCTGACCAACTCGAACAGCGTGTTAACCCGTTCCAATGTGGCAGGCTTGTCGAACAGCCCGTCTACGACTTTCAGCAGAATATCCGCTGCCAGCCCGCCATCAGGTATTGCTAACTTGAATCCAAGGTCGGCTGCGTACTTCGCGAGTTTGTTCGGCAGCGTTGGCTCTTCCTTCATGTACTGCTGCTCGTAGGCGTCTATCGGATTGTCAATTGCCACGTGTGTGCTCCTAAGACCTATTATCCTAGAAACTGAATACCACCACTCGTCGGACGCGCATACTTTTGAGGACACCGCGATGACCTTTGAATTTGGAGAAACTGAGGAAGCCAATGCGTTCTTCGACCGCAACCCTTCATTCGTTCCATTCTTCGAAAAGTTGATGGCAACCGCGAACAAATGCTTCGGACGACGGGCGACTTTCAAGAATCACCTTGAGGACGTCATTTTTAGTCAAGGTCACACGTGCCGTTTCGACTACAGCGAGGTTGTGTTTCTGGCGGTTAACGGATATGCGAACGGTGCTGGAAAGATTCTCAGAGGGCTTTACGAACGGGCGGTCACTCTCGCTTATATCGGAGATAGTAACGAAAGAGCCAGAAGGTTCTTTCGGTATAGCGGCATCCAAGCGCATCGGGCGATGGAAGCCGCCCTCAAGCTTTTCACGGAAGAGGAATTCGAGAAAGCGGCGGGATCAGGCACCGTCGCTCGAATGCGAGAATGGTACAAGGAAGTCAAACCTGAGTATCAGACAACGCTCTGCAAGAAGTGTGGGACGACTCGCACTCAGTCGTCGTGGGACATTGATTTTGCTTCGATGGTTCAGAAGGTCGGCGATCCGTATCGCATGTACTTTTTGAACGGCTATGCAATGCCGACTCTTCAGATTCATGCGACGATGACGTCGGGATTCGACGGACGAGACCAAGAGGACGCAGCCTCGATACAGAACAGGCGTCGCGAATGCGACATCACGCTCTACACTGCCACGTGCCTTTTCATTCTGGTCCTGCGGATGCAGAGCAAGATTTTCTCTTTGGGATTGGACGCCGAGCTGGACGCCTGCGAGAAAGAGTTGGAACCGTGGGAGGCGCAACTGCAAGCAGCGTCCCCTGTCATCCTTTTTTCCGACCAGCCGAAAGATTCCAGAAGAACATAGGTGGGCTGCTGGCGCAGGCTATTGATCGGCTAGACCCGGATCGTCCTTCTTCCGCCAGTTGCAAATGGAGAACACCCCGGTATAAAGCTTCTCAATGAGTCGTCTGGCGCGAAGCTCATCTAGGACCGCCTCCGCAGCTTCCTCCGAAATTTCGAATTCTGCTCCCAAACCAGCGGCATCGCCATGCCAGATTCCGTCATGATCCGCGTTCTGCCAGATGAACTCGAACGCCCGTTCCTCGTCGAAGTGTTTCTTGCGTTTCACCGCGCCTCCCTGTGGCGAGACGGACTACCTGCGCCTCTGGGTCGCCGAACGTTGAACTCTACTGCGACTCGGTAAACAAGCCAGCGGGAGCAGCCCAGCAGGTCCGCAATCCGCTGGTAAGACAAGCCGGGATTGGCGACGATCATGTCTCGGATCGCGGCATGCGCCTTTTCTGTGCTTACCTTCCTGAGAACGCGGATGCCGACTACTTCGGCAGTTTCTTTCTTGATGTCGCTTGTATCGTCCCATAACGTTCCCTCTCAGATGGATCGCGAATTACTTTTGCAAACTCGTTGGCGATCCTTGTAGCCGCGAAAATGCCAACAACAATGGCACTTTCGCGATTCCCGCCGCGAGTTGAACAGAAAGAAATCTGACTTCGAGAACATGTCTTTAGAAGCTGATGTGGCTTCTATGACAAGCGGAGCATGAACAATCGACGATTTGCCGCTTGTCACGGTATTTAGGTCAGTGGTGGTTCTCGCAAGAGATCAAAGCGCGGGGACTGGCTAACGTTGTCTACTGTTCCGCCAGTCCCCAAGGAACGCTTCCACCAGCGCCTCACCAGCGCTAGAGAACAGTAAGCAGAAGAGAGCAGTAATGAACAAAGAACTTCAAGAAAAACTCAACCGTATCAGGAAATCCCAGAACCGCAAGGTGATGTCCGAATACATCCGCATCCAAGAGTCTGACCTATACGACTACCAACCTTGCCGCGCCACGCTTACTACCATCGCGTTCCTTCAAGTCAACGACGAGAAGGCACACACGCCGCCAGATTCCCCATTCGCCGGGGACTACGTCGGCTGGTGCTGGATGAGTCAGGCGAAACTCGCTTTGCGTGTAGGCAAGTCTGAACCGCAAGTCCAGCGCGACATCGCCAAGTTCAAGAAGGACGGCGTAATCCAAGTGCGCCAGTGGCGCGACAGCAACCAAGCGCTGCACAACGAATACCATGTGATTGAAGATGTAGTCACAGCGCATCAGCGCAAGGAAGGCGAACCGCGTCCAGCGAGAAGCAATCGTAATTACAAAGACTACGAGAACAAAGGCGCGTTCAAAAAAGGCACCGATCCAAGGCGAGACCATACCGCATTTCACGCAGTAGCAGGCAGCATCTCACGCAGAAACCATACCGCATCTTACGCAGAGACCATACCGCATTTCACGCGGGACACCATACCGCATGTGACGCGGGGGGACTGCGTGACATGCGAGAGAAGGGGGATTCTCAGGGGGATGCAAATCTTTCAGACGGTTTTGATTTAGCGAGTTTAGCAGCAAGAGAGACAGCTAGTTCCGCGCCGCCTTCGGCGAACGCGGGACGAGAGTCTGCATGTCTCCCTGAAGATCAAAACAAAGTCGAAAACTCTAAAGGCTATGGTTCGTCACCAAACCAAGATCAAAAGCAAAACCGAGATCACAACCGTCCGACAGGGACGATCACCAAAGGCGAGAAGAAGCCGTTGCCTAACTGGAAGTGCTATCCCGAACTGTTCGCCGGACGCTACGTGAACGGCAAATGGCTTGGCGGCAAGCTGCCTAAGTGCCGCCGCTGCGCGGGAACCTTGTTCCCCGAAGAAAACCACGACTGTCCCGGCTACTTGGAAGGCGGCAAGTCCCATCTTGGTGAAGACGTCTACCATCCCATCGCGCCGCAAGGGACAAAGGTGTTCGAACCGAAAAAGCGGATCGTCACCTTCGATGACTACGACGAACGAGAAGAAGACGACATGTCCGGCTATGAAGACTTCGACGACGACCATCTGATCGGCAACGCGGCGGAAGCATGAAGGAACGCACTCAAAGGCAAAGCGAAACTGCACATTATCAGGGATGCCAAGCGAAAAGTGCGACCTCTAGTCGATCCCAACGTCGGCTATGAATCGGAACGAAAGACTCAGCGTCCGCATTTTCTGCCGTGCGCGTGCAGGTTTTGTTTCTGTTGGGAGTTCTGGCATGGGATAAACAAATAATTCCCCGCACCACAGTATCCTCTTGCATGGCGAGAAGAAGGTTATTAAGCAATTTCCACTACTGCGACTACGGCAAACTGCATTACATGGGAAACCTGTGCGCGGAGTGCAGTGAAGAGATGTCCAGCAGGCTAAGGGAAGAATGGCGTGTGGAACAGAAGAAGAAAGAGAACAAAGGCGATGCCGACAGCAGTAACATCGGCAAGCCGAATGGTGCGCGGAATGCCTGAAGCTGCCGCAACACAGGCGAGAGTCCGGCAAGATCGGTTGGAGTTCGGACGAAGCTGGTGCAACTTTCGGATAAATATCAGTATTGAGTGATTGGAGACAAGAAACATGCTTACACCAGAACACATGAGAACGTGGCACGGCTACGCCGTGGACGAAGTAGCCAGTGCGGTGCAAAAGTGCATTCGCCGGGGATACGAGGACCAAGCACTCTTCTGGTCGTTCGAGATGATGGAATCACCTAACAAGTCGCACTACACGAACCTGTGGAATCGCCTCAAGGTGATCGCCAGTGAAGACGTTGGCATGGGACAGCCGATGATGCCGATTCTGATTGACGTGCTTTGGCGGAACTGGAAAGAGAAGCACGATCACGTGTTCACGATTAACGCAGTCATCGCCTTGGTACGCGCACAGAAGTCTCGCATCGTGGACAACGCGATCAACATGATTAAGTCCGAATGGAAGCTTCTGGCAAAAGCATGATGTTGACCGTGGACTCGCTGGACGCGACCAAGATGGTTCCAGCGGTTCCGCCAGTTCACGACAACCGTCCAGTACCGGGGTTCGCCATCGATAAGCACACCCGTGCGGGAAAGAAGCATGGCTTGGGGAAAGCCGATTTCTACGGGGACGGTGCGAAGTTGAACAATAAAGCGCCTATCCCCGATCCTTACGAGGCGCGTGCGATAGCCGGGGACTTGGAAGTGGAACGGCGGGAACGGATGGAATTTCAACGCGGATAGTCTTCCTCCCCGTGATCTTCAAAATACGTCCGCAGCCACTCAAACAGGTCTAATACAGCTTTGTGATACCTGCGGAATTCGTCGCCCGTGACGTACAATCCGTCACCGCCAAGCGGAAGCGAAAGCGGCGTATGGAAGACAGCGACGTTAGGTACGTCCTTCCGCAGCAGTGGATACTGGAACAGCTTAGGATTCCTTGTCCTAAGTTGGGTTGCCGAAGCGCCTTCGGCGTGTTTCGTTGTATTTGCAACCAACCTCAACTCCTCAATGACCGACCACGAGGAGAACTGCGTCAGGTCTAGCTGACAATTCTTCTTGTACCAGTCAACCACCACCTGCAACTTTGTATCGGCAACTTCTCGCTCTATAGCTGCATCTCTGGTCAGGTCGGCAAGTTGCTGCTCTACCACGTGAAATAGACCAGCAGCAAAAAGGTTCAGTGTCGCCTGATACATCTTGCTGATGTCCTCGTAGAAGGACAGTCCCATGTCGTGTGCGGTCGAGAAGGCGACAAACACCTTCCCGACAACATCGGCGCTGGTGAGCGCTTCTTGACGGCTGCCTTGTCGTTGGAATTCATCGTCTACTCCGAAATCCTGAGAGACTCAAGTGAGGACGATCCTTCTTTTGCTTTCTCGCTGCCCAGAGCAGCCGTTTGCGGAAGTGCGAATACGCCAGCCTCATCATCTTGAGGTCGCCGCCACGATCTCGCCACTCGTCCATGAACGTTGCAACTAGCCGACTCTCCGCAGTCTCAAGCTCTCGCATGAGGGCGAAGGTGCGGTTCTCCTCATCGTCCCACTGGCTCTCAAGCTCGACGAATACGATCTGTGCCTCCATCATCTCGATCTCGCTCATCTGTTCTCCCTGAGTTCATCAGGTGACGAACGTATAAGTTCGTCACCAACGTGCCTCCGCTGAACTCGATTGCATAAGGAACAGCTATCAACACTTGGGCTGGCGGCAGCATGGAGCCTTCGTCACCAGCGCGTGATCTGTTTACAAGTTTGCAAACCATACTGCGTGAAACGCTCCACTTCTTGGCTACAGCCGTCAGGGTCATCCCTCCTATGCGGTCGCGGACGATGGCTGCACGATCTATGTTCATCGGGGCGCGTCCGATCCGCACGCCGTCCAGCTTCGCCCTGCGCATCCCCGCCAACACCCGTTCGCGGATCAGGTCAGATTCGAGTTCGGCAATCGAGCCAATGATCGTCAGGAAAAGACGACCCATCCGAGGCTTCTCAATCGATGCGCTCAGGTTCTCTTCAACCAATCCGTAGGCGGCTAGCATCTGGAGTGCCAACAGATCGTCATTCCTCGGTCTGCTGAGCGTCGGTCTACGGTCCCATTCCAACTGGCGTGCCCTCCCTTCCCGCTCAGATATGCCGACGGGCAAAGAATCAATCGAGACTGGTGTTGGCGTTAGTTCGAAGAGCATCTTGATGTGCTGCTTGGTAAGGTCTCGCACGAAGCGAACGAACAACTCTTTGCTTTCGTCATCCTTGAAGCCGGGTGCGCCGCTGTTAGCCAATGCGACGCCCAGCATCTCGATTTTCTCGCGATCATGCGTGACGTTGAGTTGCCGGAATGCTTCGAACAGCAACGTCTGAAACTCCTCGCTTTGGAAAAACTCCCGATCAACTTTCTCTTCCCCGATGTCCTGTATCTTCTTCGTAAAATGCTCAAACATGTCGTACATGCGGCTGTTTGTTCTTTTGTATCGCAAGATCAGTCAGCAATTCGATGACGGCAGGACCAACGATGGGAATTGAGTGGTGAAGCAATCCGCCCAGCCCAGAAGAAACGATCTTCTGCTGAAGGGTTCGCTGTGCTTCCTCTTTGATTGCGAGCGCAAAATCAGGTTGTTCTTCGTCTATTGGCACAACATTCTCTGCTCTAATCGGGAAGTCTGTCCGTCAAAAGCGTCCATCTTGACGTCGTGTGCAATATTCATCCTGTGCCAGTTGATCGGGCAATGCAAGGACTCCGATGGGTTGGTCACAAAGGCTGCCTGCACTTCTGAAAACGCCCCAGCCGACCGCAACCATATCCCGCAGCCAAATCGCGCGAGAATCGGCTTCCAGCCTGACTCGATACAATCCCGGCGAGGAGAATTGCAGGGAGTTGCGAGGCTCAAGCGCCTTTCTTTTTGAGTTCCAGCCTTACCTCCCCAGTAACCTTGGTGATCCTTAGGGCCAGAGCGAACGCGAGAAGAAGCGGCGAGACGAGGGTCAACGCTTGTTCGGGGTCCGAATGTTCGGTACTAGCTCTGAGCATTGCTACATACCTCGCACGCTCGTTGTAATAGTCGAAAGTGACGCGTAATCCTGCGATTGTTTCCCGAAGGTCTTTTAGAGTCACTTCAGGGGAGGCGGGAAGGCTGGTGAAAGGAATCTCTCCGCTGGGTTCAGTTTTAGGAAATGTCGCACTGACCTGATTGAACCACTCACAAACTCGATTGTACTCATGCAAAATACGCTCCGCTTCCTCTGGTGGGGGTGAATACTGGGTCCGCGTGAACGTCCTACATATAGCCGGACTTCCGACTTCCATCTCTATGTACTGACGGATATTTCTAAAGTCCAAGCTCTTAGTTTGTGAAGCGTATGGAAGAAAGTTTGTGGCGGTCAATTGACGCGACTGTGCAACAGCACCAATGAGTCCTAACGCAGCGAATCCCAGCCAGATGTAGTCCACTCGCTTCCACGCAACTGCTGAAATCTTGCGCCATCTCACTAGGATGAGATCGAGCAAAACCATAAAAACGATGAAGATGATGCCAACCACCCACAATTTTGCAAAGAATGGAAGTGGCACATTCATGGACGGTCCCCTCTCCTGTGGTCTCAGACTAGGCGGAAGAATATCAGCTATGACTCGCCGCATGGCACGCTAGGCTGGTCAAAAAGTGCATGCACGTCTGGAACCCTCCGGGCTGACCCAGACATCGTGCGAACAGACAAATCGCCAAAGAACCGCCCGTTGATCGGCTTTCACGAGACTCGCTTTTTGTGGAGGAAACGGTTCAGAACAGCGGCAGGAATGCGAAGCACCGATAGCGTCTCTTGTGAAGGCGTCCCGGCGATCCCAAGTCAATCACACCGGGTTCATCCTCGAAAAGTCGGCTGACAGTGTCCGGGCTGACTTTGAGCATCTTCGCGACTTCAGCCACCGTGAAGAATTCCTGTTTTTGCATGGCATTGTCCTTCGAATTTCGCAATCACTTCGATTCAGCACTTTCTCGTGCTGCCGCAGGCTGCCCAGACTCACAAACCTGACTTTCCGCCTGTCCTTCGTCAGTATCGTCTCGCCCGTGAACGGAATCTTCCTGAGAATCCCCGGCTTGTGCCGCACCGAGAACTTGCCGAAGCTGCCCAGCTTCAGCGTGAAGCCGTCCACTCCCAGATTGTTCAGCAGCGTGGCTTCCAAGCTCCCGATCACTGCTTCTACGACGTGCTCGGCTTCCTTCTTCGTCGGCAGCGCCAACGCCTGCTGAACCCTCGCCGCCAACTCTTCCCGACCTCTTAGGCTTGCTCGCATGCAGTTCAAATCCTTTCGAAAGGAAGTATCCATGCAGAGCAATACCGCCGCAGTTGAAAATCAACCTATCAATTTCACAAATGTTTCTGTTGAAAACCGCAAAGCCGATCCGTTCACGATTGTTGACGGGCACGTACGTCGGGCACGATGGGTTCGTCGTGCCGAAGAACTTCGACGAATTCCACGAGCGATTTCCTCAGTACGTCCGCAACTGGGTCAACAGGCACGTGGACAGGTCTGCACCGAAAGAGGACGTGGAAGACTGGACGCAAGACCTTCTCATCCACCTGCGATTCCTGCCCGCGACCTCCAAGCACCGGGAGGCTGGCAAGGAGGACGTCGTGCAGACGTTCGATCCGCACAAGCACTTCGGCGCGAACAGCGCCCGGTTCTTCAACTACATCAACCTGTGCCTCGGAAACAAATTCAGGACGATCCATCTCGAAACGGATGAAAAATCCCTTGTGTCGACCCGGCAACTTATCCTTGACCACCCATTGGGAGGAAGCGGATCGCGATCAGGTCGGAGACGAGTTCTGCCATACGCACTCGCCGCATCTCAGGAAAAGGTGTGAGCGGCAAGAGAAACAGCGAGAGGACAGGCACCTGATTAGCGAGTTCGTGGATTTTGTGCAGCGCGAAGATTCGGGCATCGGTCCCGGTGCTGCGGTGCGATTACGGCAACGGAGACACTCGCCGCTGGCGCTGAGCTGCTAGGAACAACCGAAGCGGACTTCTGCCGCAAGCGTTCACGCCTCCGCCAATTGGGAAGATGTTTTATAAAGAATGAGCTAGTTCCGAAGCGGCGAAAAGCATACAGACGGCGCTGTGAAGCGCACTGCCACGTCAACTCCGCTGGCGTTCACAGCGAGTCAGTCAGCGCGAAGGACGTGCGCCCCCAGCATAGCTGTCGCTGGGGTTTTTCTTGGGGATTTTTCCCTACCGTTTCCTACCGTTTTTCCTCTCCAGAAGGTGTCAGATCGGACGTAACGGAAGCACGAAAAGGCTCAAGTTACGCAAAACACTGCAACTTGCTGATACCATTTGTGGCGGGAAATGGATTCAATAAAATCCCCCTCCCGGCACCAATATTGCCTGCCGTTTTCGTCCCGGGGTGTACGGCCGTCCGTACCCGTGCGCGTGCATTCCCTGGCCGGTTTCCGATACAGTAATTAGTCCCTATGCTCGACTTGAATCTTGTACGTGACAATTTGCCGCGGGTGGAAGAAATGCTGCGCCGGCGCGGGGCGGACCCGGCTGCCGTTCTGAAAGATTTCGCCGACGTGGATACGCAGCGCCGTCAGGCGATTACCGAAGCCGAGACGATGAAGGCGCGGCGGAACAGGGCGTCGGAGGATATTTCCAAGCTGAAAAAGGCCGGCCAGGATGCCACGGCAGCCATCGCTGAGACCAAAGAGCTGCGGGAACAGATTCAGGCGCGGGAGAAAACTGCAGCTGACCTGGATGTGCGGCTGCGGGACATTCTGGCGGGCATTCCGAACATGCCGCATGAGAGCGTTCCGCTTGGGCACAGTGCGGAAGAGAATGTGGAAGTGCGACGCTGGGGCACGCCGCCGAACTTTGACTTCACTCCGAAACCGCATTGGGAGCTGGGAGCGGAACTCGGCGTCCTCGATTTGGAGCGGGCGGTCAAGCTGACTGGCGCGCGCTTCGCGGTTTACTGGGACTTGGGTGCGAAGCTGGAGCGGGCGCTGGCGAATTTTATGCTCGATCTGCATACCCGCGAGCATGGATATACCGAGGTGCTGCCGCCGTACCTGGTGAATTCGGAATCGATGTACGGCACGGGACAATTGCCGAAGTTTGCGGCTGACTTGTTTCGGGTGCCACACGGCGAAAAAGATCTCTGGCTGATTCCGACGGCTGAAGTGCCGCTTACGAATCTTTATCGCGATGAAGTTCTTGACGCGGGCCGCTTGCCGATTTCGCTGACGGCTTATACTCCTTGCTTCCGTAGCGAGGCGGGATCGTACGGGAAGGACGTGCGCGGCATCATACGGCAGCACCAGTTTCAGAAAGTGGAACTGGTGAAATTTGCGCGGCCCGAGAATTCTTATGAGGAGCATGAGAAGCTCACACGTAACGCCGAGACGGTACTGCAAAAGCTGGGGCTGCACTATCGAACGGTGGCGTTGTGCACCGGGGATATGGGGGCAGCTTCGGCGAAGACTTACGACATTGAGGTCTGGCTGCCGGGGCAGCAGTTATTTCGGGAGATTTCTTCGTGTTCGAATTTCGAAGCGTACCAGGCTCGCCGAGCGAATATTCGCTACCGCCCGGAGGGGAAGAACAAGACCGAGCTCGTACATACGCTGAATGGCAGCGGATTGGCGGTCGGCCGCACCTGGGTGGCGATTGTGGAAAATTATCAGCAGGCGGATGGAAGCATTTTGATTCCCGAGGTGCTGCGGCCTTACATCGGCGCCGAGCGGATTACGAAGAAAAGCTTTTAGCTCTTGGCCTTTCGCTAATAACCAAGAGCTAAACGCTAAAAGCTATTCAGCATTGCCAAGAAGGAAAGCGGTCACTAGACTTGCAAAGTGTGGATATCAGTACGACCAGTTCCGGCGCGCCTGCGCTTCCCATGAACGCATTTTGGCGCACAATCCGCAGCTACATTCTCTGGCAGCATGAGCGTGGCACGTTGCATTATGACGTGATGGTCACGCTGATTCTGATCTTCATTTTCGCCACGCCTTACTGGATTAACTACAACGACAAACCCGATCCCCACAACTTGCATCAGACTGATGTCATCGTCGCAGCAGACGCGCAAGGCGGATTGGAGTATGAAATTTCTGGCGGCGCGATTACGCCGGGAGACGATGCCTCAGTGCAGGCTCAATTGCGCCGCATCATCACGCCGATTTCAGGAGCGGTCACGATTCTGAAATACGAAACTGTAACCGATCGCAAGGGGAGAGCGCAGAGCTACCGGGTCTGGGTGAAGAGAGAACAGTGAGAAATTTCTTGCTGACCATCGGACTGCTCTGGCTCATGTTGCTGAGTACATTCGGGGCGGCGCAAAAACCGGACGCCGCGGCCCTCGACACCGTCCTGAAAAAAATGGACGAGACGGCAGCTCACTTCCAGACCCTGCAGGCTGACTTCGTTTGGGATCAGTATCAAAGAGTAGTGGATGAACATGACCTGCAGAAGGGCACGGTTTACTACCGCCGGTCGGGGAAGCAAATTGAGATGATGGCCGAGATCAAGGACCCCGATAGCAAGTTTGTCCTCTATAAGGAGGGCAAGTTGCAGATCTACCAGCCGAAGATTGAACAGGTGATGGAGTATTCGACGGGGGGGAACCAGCAGGAGATTGAAACTTTTCTGGTTTTGGGTTTTGGAGGCAGCGGCGAGGATCTGAAAAAATCATTCGATGTAACCTACCAAGGCGAAGAAACGATCGACAACGTTCCGGCTGCCAAGCTGCAATTGATTCCCAAGAGTGACAAAGTGCGGGGTAATTTTCCGGAGATCTTTTTGTGGATCGATTTAAGCCGGGGCATCTGTGTGCAACAGAAACTTATGCAGACGCAGGGCGATTATCGACTGGCGAAATATTCTGCGATCAGGGTAAACGCGAAGATCAACAACGATGTTTTTCGTTTGAAAACCACGGGCAAAACCAAGTTTGTCTCGCCACGCGGCTAAGTAGTTGCATCTAAAGTAAAAGAATGTTGTTCAGGAAAATGCACGCGGGGCGCTATACTGCCTTAAGAATCCTCATCTGAGTCCACGCATGGCCAAAGTGTTCACCATTCCGATGCCGCCGAAGTTGGGTCGTCCCACGAAAAGAGAACGCACGTCCGATCCGCGCTACGTGGACGGCCAACGGTTGCTGGTGGAGGCGATGCGATATTTGGCCCAGAGCGACCCGGTGACCAACCGCGCCGCGATCGAACTGATCTCCGAGCACGTGCGAACGCGATTCCGGATGAGCGACTCGCCGCTGTCGTAGGCCTTACCTGGGCCGCCGAATCGGCAGCCGAGAAGTTTACCATCGAAAGTTTTCCAGCGCGTTCTTCGCAACGTTTAAGTGGGCGTGCCCACTTCAAAAAGACACGCGCCCAGCCAGCTGGATGATCCGTGGATCGTAGGTGGAGGTGATTTGACCGAAGAGCGAGCTATTCGGGTTGGTGCCACCTGCGCCGCCGCTAAAGATTCCGTTGCCGCTGTTGATGATGCCCGGGTTGGCAAAATTTGCATGGTTCAGGATGTTGAAGAATTCCGCGCGTAGTTCGAATTTCACCCGCTCCGTAATCACGGTCGTCTTGGAAAAGGCCAAGTCGAAATCAACATAGCTTGGCCCGCGGAAGAAATTGCGCGGCAAAGTTCCATAGGTGGCGAGGGCAGGATCTGCAACCACTTGAGAATCGGCGGGAAGCATTCCCGGCCCAGGGACGCATGAAGGATCGCTGCACTGCGCGTTGCTAAGGCTATTTGGATTGAAATAGTAGTGGCCGGTATTACCGTTAATCGTCTGGGTGGTTCGCGGGTTGAGCGGGTTCAGTGGACCGACAATGTTGGCGTGAACATTGAATGGGTCTCCGGCACCGGATGGACCCTCCGCATTATATGTGTACTGCTCCCCGAGGTTGGCGAACACGTCAAAGGGTAAGCCGCTCCGCCAAGTTACGATTGGAAAAAGACTCCAGCCTTGGGTCAGACGTTTGGGGGCAGGTTCAAAAATGCGATCAAAGGGCAGGTCCCAGCCGCCGCTGAAAGTGACGCGATTGCGAACGTCTTGATCGCTGGAGGCGCGAAACAGGTTTGGATCCAAAGAGGGTACGGAGCTGTTTCTCTGGCGGAAGCCCGAGGAATTGTCGATGCTGTGTCCCCAGGTGTACGCCAAAGTGAAATAGGTGCGCCCGAAGTAATGGGAGTCGACGAGTTGCTGATTCAGGCTGGCCTGCAGGCTGTTATAAAGAGCATTACTGATGTTCTTGAACTCCGGCGCGGAACCGAAGCTACATGGTCCCGGGGGAGGGTTGTTGATCGGAAGTCCCGAATCGTCCTGGCATGTGCTATCGCCAGCGCCCAGG
Organism: uncultured Acidobacteriaceae bacterium; assembly: GCA_963726155.1. Lineage (GTDB taxonomy): Bacteria > Acidobacteriota > Terriglobia > Terriglobales > Acidobacteriaceae > Sulfotelmatobacter. The sequence continues at coordinate 460,055 of CAVSBF010000004.1, read as the reverse complement.
TTCAGGATGCGATTTGGAGTGCCCAACACGAACGGGTTGATATCGATCAGCGAGGTCAGTCCATGGGAAAGGTTGCCTACATAGCTCATTTCGAGAGCGGTACTGCGGGCCAGTTCGTGTTGCACGCTCAGGTTGTACTGATACGTGATAGGAGTTTTCAGGTGTGGATCAACGAAGTAGACGCTTCCGCCGCTGTTGATTGGCAGAAATCCGGCTGCATTGAAATCAAGATTGGAAGGTGGCGCGTGCGATGGGAACGGATCGGGGACATCGGCCGAATTGGGACCGAACGGATCGCTTAAATAGGGGGAAGGACCATTCGCGTTAAACGTGGGGAAGTTCAACCCCACACTAGAGAAGAAAGGCGGTTGGCCGTTGAACTGCAGATTATCTTCGCCTTTGAGAATGTCATAAAACACTCCGAACCCGCCGCGAATGCTGGTCTTGGCGTCGCCGCGCGGATCCCACGCGAAACCAAAGCGCGGTCCCCAGTTCGTGCGATCGGGAAAGTTCGCTCCTACGGGAGCGCCTCGATCCCCGGGGAAAACCATTCCGCGAGGTGCGCCGGTAAAGACGGTTGATTGCAGTCCGGGAATGATCGAGAAGGAGCGACCCTGCGTGTCCTCTTTGGGCGAATTGTATTCGTAACGGATTCCCAAATCGAGGGTCAGACGCTTGCCTACGCGCCACTCATCCTGCAGGAAACCGTAGTAAGACTTGCTGCGAATATTTGATGGCGCGTGAGGATATTGAAAATATTGGGAAGGAATGCCGAGGATGAAGTCGGCCAGAGAATTATCCGTGCCTGCGCCGCCGGCGAAGAAATCAAATTCCCCATTGACGTAGTAATCGTAGACGGTGTTGTTGCGATACGCGGAGACTCCCGCGCCCATTTTCCAATTGTGCGGTCCATGAACGTAAGTGAGTGAATCGGAGAATCCAAATGTAGTATCCACCAGGTTGGTGGGGCCCTGTTCACTGAATCCGACATAGAAATTATTATCGAACCAAAGATTCGGCGGGCCTTGCGGGTCGTCCTGATGGATTCCGATACCAAGCTGAGAAGCGACTGGCAGCTTCAATCCCGGTTTATCCTGCAAGTTATTGTTTCTTTGCAAGAAAAGCCGAAACTCGTTCAGCACATTCGGCGAAAATGTATGAGTGTATGCAACGTTTGTATAGTAGCTATTGATTTGGGAGATATTCGGCGTGCCAGGTACGCTGGCAAACTGGAAGGGGTTAATTTGTGGATTACGAAAGCCGCCGATCGTCGCGCTTACTTTATCTTTGTCGCTGATTAAAAAATCATACTTCATGGTCAGTTCGTTACGGTTGTCGGTGTGCGAGCCCAGAAAACTCTCCTGGCCCGCTGGATTGGTCGGGATAAGACCCAGGCCAACGTATTCGAGAGCAATCGGACTTATTTTCGTGGGGTCGATGATTGCCTGCTGGGCGAGGGCTGGATTGGATTGGAAATAAGTATTAGGAGTAACACCGCACGGTGTGCCATTAGGGATAGGATTTCCATTGTCGTCCAATGCGTTTTCATTCAAGCCGCTGAGAAAGCACGCCACACCGGGGTCTGGCCCATTGGGATTGAGGCCAGTGGCGCCGGAATGTGAGAAGTCACCGTTCAGTTCCGCCGGGGTGAAAACGGTTCCCTCACCGGTGGATTCCTGCTGAGAAAGCCTTTGTCCCTGATAGCCGACGAAAAAGAAGAAGCGGTCCTTTCCATTGACGAGCTTGGGCAGGGAGATCGGACCTCCGAAGGTTGCGCCATACTGATTGCGCTTCAAGACATCACGCGGAAGGCCGTTCGCGATATTGAAGTAATCGTTGGCGTTGAAATCATCGTTGCGCAAGAATTCAAACGCGCTTCCGTGCCATTGATTGGTTCCAGACTTGGTAACAACGCTAATCACGCCACCGCCGTTGCGTCCGTATTCGGCGGAGTAGTTGCTTTCGAGAATGTGAAATTCCGCAATCGTGTCAGGATTGGGATTGAAAACGACGCTGTTATCGAGGAGGTTATTATTCAAGCCTCCATCAAGTAAAAATGTGACCGAGTCGGAGCGGCCCCCGGCAATGCTGTAACTGCCGGCTGCGCCGGAATCGCCGTTGGTCTCTGTAACTCCAGGCTGCAAGAGCGCAAGATCGAGAACGTTTCTGCCGTTTAGCGGCGCGCGCTGAATGGTTTCTCCGGCTACGGTGTCGCCAATCGTATCGCTGATGGTATCCACCTGAGTGACGTCGGCCGTGACTTCGACCACTTGCGAAGCGGCGCCTACCTCAAGCACAACGTCCAGGCGAGCATTCTGATTTATCTCCAGCGTGATTCCCCGGCGCACCGATCTCTTGAAGCCTTGCCGCTCGACGCTCACCTCGTAGGAACCGATCGGAATCGATGTAAATAAAAAGTCACCGTTCTTGTCTGACTTGGAGACTCGAGTGATGTTGGTATCAGAGTTCTTCAGCGTTACCTTTGCATCCGAGACGACTGCCCCCGAGGAGTCCTTGACCGTTCCAGTCAGCAATGCAGTCGCTTGTTGAGCCGCGAGATTCCTTCCGGAAAACACCACGACGCAGAACGCGAACAGCACGAGCGCAAAAGTGCGGGACACACACGACAACGAGTCGGTAGCCAACATTCAGTTCTCCTTTAGAATGGACCCGAGGTGAGCCAAGCAGACACGCGCACGAGACCCTGGGGACCTGATGGGGCGCTATTGTGCAACTCCGAGGCCACTGTGTTCAAGCTTAATTTTCAGTATTTTTCACGCTTGTGAAACGTTTGAATACGGCTTCTCACATACGGCGTACTAGATTCGGGAGCCTGTTTATGCGGATTTTCGCTCGTAGCCATGCGATTTACCGATGAATAGCGCGGCTGCGGCGACGATGATCACGGGATAGCATTCCAAGGTATAGCGGGGCTCGGGATTTTCCAGTGTGCCGAGAAATAGCGAGCGCATCAGCAGGAACAAAAACAATAAGCCGAGGCCGTAACACTTACGGCCGCGCACGAACCCGGCGACTGCCGCAGCCACGTAGGCCAGATTCAGCAATCCGAAAACCACACTTACGGCAAGCCATACGCCATCGTCATTGAACTCCCACCAGCGGGGGTCGGAAGGCAGAAGCTCGGTTCGCGGACGAAGCCACATGTCGGCAATACGCAGAGTGGGCAGCCAAACGTAGTAACGCAGGGGTGCGGCGTGAATGCGTGCGGCGGCCAGCGCGGCGAAGCGCGCGTCAAGTTCAGGCGATATATCGTGATCCGAATTGTAATCGGCGAAGAGCTGCGCGGTTTCCTGGCGTTGCTGTTGTGAGTCGAAGGCGCGGCGGGGGAGGCGCGTGAAGTCGATGGCGGAGCCGGGCACGTTCCAATAGATTTCCTCGACGGATGCATACTCCGCGATCCAGGTCTTGGTCCAGCGGTTGAATCCGCTCATGACGGGTTCGTCGGAATCGTTGGCATAGCGCGGGGCTAGCGGTTCGAAGCGGTGCAAGGTATGCAGGTTGCGCACAGTCCAGGGCATCAGCGGAGCCAGCGAAGCGATGACAAGAATAATTCCGGCGCGGAGAATGGGAGCGAGATGAGGCCCGGCGGCGCGTTTTCTTCTCTTAATTATTTCCCTCGCAAGAAGCAAAAACAAATACGCGCCGATCGTGGCGAGCAGAATTCCGCCATCGGGGCGCAGCAGGATGCAAGCTGCAATCGAGAATCCGCACCCGAACCACGGAGTCATGTTGGAAGATGACGGCGAGGGAGCTTGCGAGTCGGTTTCTGCCCGCAAGCTGGCCATTCCGAGAATGGCGAAATCCAGCGCAAGGGTTGTGAAGAAAATTTCCAGAGTCTCGGTGAGAACCGCGGCCGAATAATTCGCGAGGAAGGGACAGAGAGCAGCGAGCATGAAAGCCGCTTTAGCAGCCCGGTCTGAGAGGATGCGGCGTGCAATATCGGCAATCAACCAGCAGGTGCCGAGATCGAACAAGAGCTGAATCAGCAAAACCGCGCGAAAATTGCTCCAACCGAAGACGTAGAAAATAGCCGCGAGAAACGCAGGATATCCCGGCAAGCGGGAAAGTGTGGGCATGACATGGCCGGAGTTGGTAATGCCGTAGATGCCATATTGCAGCCAGTTCATGGCGATATCGGCGTACAGACGGGAATCGTCGACGACGCCGGGGAAGTGCAGCAGAAAGACGAGGCGCAGCGCGACAGCAGCCAGGGTCGCGGCAAGAAAGAAGCGAACATCATTGCGCAGAAGTTTCAGCACGCTGAGAATATAGCGCGTTGCAGTCAACTTGGCGCGTGCCAGGAGCATCTAATTGGCTAATTAGAGCTTGGCGTGCCTCGTCTTCTGCCTCCTCAAGAATTGACCACTTGCCCTCTGCGGCATACGATAAGCGATTGACCATCCATGGCTGAACCCGTCTTTTATGATCCGCAACGCGCTCGCTGGAAGCGACTGAGACGCCTGGTCGACATTTTTGTCGCGGCGCTCTCCGCGCTCATTATTTTCTTTGTATACAGTGCCTTGCGGGACGAACGTTTGCCGGAACTGCTGTTTTCCCCGCAGAAGCGGGCCTTTAGGGCCTTAAAGGAAAACGAGAGAGACAAGGCGCGCGAACGCCTGAAAAAGCTGGCCAACCGCTCCCACCGTAAATCGAAGTTGCCTGCCTCTGAGGTGAAGCTGAACCAGGAAGAGGGAATTCGGGCGGCGTTTTATGTCCCTTGGGATGCGGCCAGTTTTTCTTCGCTTCGCGATTTCGCCCGCCAGATCGATTTGCTTTATCCCGACTGGCTTCACGTGCTCACGCCCGACGGCCACCTGCAGGGAGTGGACGACCAGACCAATAAGTTTTTCGATGTCGTACAAAACAATCGTGCGCGCTCGGTGGATGACCGCGTGATGCCATTCCTGAAGGCTGAAGACCCGAGCATGGAAGTCTTTCCCATGGTGAACAATTTCAACGGCACCGATTGGGTGGCGGATATAACCGGGTTTCTCAACGATCCGGGCGCGCGGGCGGAATTTCGAAGGGAGGTAGGTATATTTCTTTCTTCGGACCACTTTCGTGGCTTGATGGTCGATTTCGAAGCCTTCCCCGCGTCCGGCCAGAAAGGTTATGTCGCGCTGTTGAATGAACTCTCGTCGGACCTGCATGCGCGGGGGATGAAGCTGTATGTAAGCGTGCCGGCGCACAATGAGGAGTTCAATTATGCGGCTATTTCTGCGCCCGCGGATGGCGTGATCGTAATGAATTACGACGAGCATTATCCGGGGGCCGCATCGGGGCCGGTGGCTTCGCAGGACTGGTTCGTCGACAATCTCAAGTTTGTCGAAAAAGTAGTTCCACGGGAAAAACTGATCTGTGCCATCGCTAACTACGGATATGACTGGGTGCTCAAGCCGAAGAAAGGGAAGCTTCCGCCCGGTGTGCATGACAGTTCCGTCAGCGCGCAGGAGGCGTGGTTGGCCGCGCGCGATTCCGATGAGGACGTGACCTTCGATGACGACGCTCTGAATCCGCACTTCAGTTATTTAGATGAGCGCAGTCTTCGCCATGATGTGTGGTTTCTGGATGCGGTAACGGCGCTGAATCACATGCGGGCCGCACAAACGCTGGGCATTCAGACCTTCGCTTTGTGGCGGCTTGGTGGGGAGGACCGATCCCTATGGCGTATTTGGGACATTCCTGGCGATGCGGGAGCCGCGGAAAAAATCCGAGACGTGCCTCCGGGCCAGGATGTCGACATGGAAGGGCAGGGCGAAATTCTTCGCATTGAGGAACTTCCAACGCACGGCACCCGCGACCTCACCATCGATCCGAAGACAAAACTGATTACCGATGAGAATTTTCAGAATCTGCCGGAACCCTTTCGTGTAGGGCGCTACGGCTACAGTCCGAATCAAGTCGCGATTACATTTGACGATGGCCCTGATCCCACCTGGACGCCGAAGATTCTAGATATTCTGAAGCGCGAGCACGCGACTGCAACATTTTTTCTAATTGGCATTCAGACCGATAAGTTTCCGAGCTTGGCGAAACGCATCTACAACGAAGGCCACACCATCGGTAATCACACGTTTACGCATCCGGACGTAAGCAACATTTCTTCGGGCTACATGAAGGTGGAGTTGAATCTCACCGAGCGGCTCTTCGCCAGCCTGATGGGGATTCGAGCCACGCTTCTGAGACCGCCCTATGCGATTGACGAAGAACCCGACACTGCCGACCAAGTGAAGCCGCTGGAGTTCGCACAAGACATGGGATACATCACGGTGGGCAACCGGATCGATCCCAACGATTGGAATGACAAGCCGCGGCGGCACACTGCCGAGGAAATCTCTGCTTACGTACTGGCGCACTTGCCCCCGTGCGCCGCCGGCGATCTGCGCTGCGGCAACATCGTGCTGTTGCATGATGGCGGCGGGAATCGTGCGGAGACGGTTCGTGCGCTGCCCATGATCATCGATGGCATTCGCGCGCGTGGATATTCGGTGGTGCCGGTGTTTCAGTTGTTTGGCAAGACGAAGGCCGATGTGATGGCGCCCTTGAGCACGGGACAAAGATGGGCTGCGCGCTTGGATGGGCTGGGCTTCTGGCTGTTCGAGGCCGGCATCGTTTTGATCACGTGGATATTTTTTGTCGGCGATCTGCTCATGACCGGCCGGCTGCTTTTCATAGGCACCGCTGCCATCTACGACCGGCTGCACGAAAAGATTTTCGGCAAACCGGCGGAAGTCGCGTCGTATCGACCGAAAGTAGCTGTTCTCATTCCTGCCTACAACGAAGAAAAAGTTATTGTGCGGACAATTCGCGCCGCGCTGAATTCCGATTACCCGAATCTGCGCGTGATCGTGATCGACGACGGCTCCAAGGACCGCACGCTTGAAGCGGCGCGCAGTGCCTTCTTCGCGGAAGAAGACGCGGGAAGAGTTCTCATTCTGACGAAGCCGAATGCCGGCAAAGCTGAGGCTCTCAATTTTGGCATTGAACATATTCAAGACGCCGAACTTTTTGTGGGGATCGACGCTGACACGATCATCGCGAGTGACGCCATTTCGCGCCTGGTCCCGCATTTCATCAACCCCCACGTAGGCGCTATCGCGGGCAACGCAAAAGTAGGGAACCGGGTAAATTTGTGGACGCGTTGGCAGGCTCTTGAATACATTACCAGCCAGAATTTTGAACGCCGCGCTTTGGATGTCCTCGGCGCGGTAAGCGTGGTCCCGGGCGCGATTGGAGCCTGGCGAGTTTCGGCAGTTCGCGAGGCCGGAGGCTATCAGGTCGATACCGTCGCCGAAGACGCCGATCTCACCATGGCTCTATTGCGACGGGGCTACCGCGTGGAATACGAAGACATGGCATTGGCTTATACGGAAGCTCCGACCAACGCGAATGGCTTGATGCGCCAGCGTTTTCGCTGGTCGTTTGGGATTCTGCAAGCCGTCTACAAGCACAGTGGAGTATTCGCGCGCAAAGGGGCTCTGGGTTTTGTGGCCCTCCCCAACATTGTGATTTTTCAAATTCTGTTGCCTCTGGTCTCGCCGCTCATCGATATCATGTTCGCCTTCGGGGCGCTTTGGTATTTTGTGCAGAAATACTTTCATCCCGATTCCACGGACCCCGCCAGCTTCCACAAACTGGTAGCGTTCTTCTTCGCGTTTCTGGTGATTGACTTCCTGGCGTCCGCGCTTGCGTTCGCGCTGGAGCGAAGAAGGCCGGATGATAAAGAAGATGTGTGGCTGTTGAGTCAGGTGTGGTTGCAGCGCTTTGCTTACCGTCAGTTATTTTCTGTGGTCCTGTTTAAGACGCTGAAGCGTGCGCTCGAAGGGCGGAGATTTGCCTGGGATAAGTTAGAGCGGACGGCGGCGGTGAAGCGTGTTGCCTCGGAGGATAGGGAGTCGGTGAATGTGCCGTAGTCGCTGTCTGCGCGCTATGACTCTAGTTATCGGAATAACAGCGGCGCAAACTCCGCCAGATTCCTTCGCCACACCATCCAGGTGTGCATCCCGGGAGTTTCGATGTCGGTGTGATTCACGCCTTTGGTCTTCAGCCATTCGCGCAGATTGCGGTTGATGGTGATCAGATGGTCGTCAGTACCGCAGGCGATCCACAAGAGCTTAATCTGAGCATTAGCTTTCGCGTCAAGAGCGGGAAAATCCTTTTCGAAATCGTCGGGAATGCCGCCTGAGCTGAATGCGCCGATCCAGGAAAACTTGTCGAGATGATTTAGACCAGTGAGCAGAGACTCTGAGCCGCCCATGGAGAGTCCCGCGATTGCACGGGCGTTGCGATTCTTATCGATTCGGTATTCGCTTTCGACCTGCGGCATGACCTCGGTGAGCAGGGCGTCGGTGAATTCCTTGAAATTCGCAGCGCGCAGGTCCGGGTGGTTCCACGCGCCCCACGCGAGACGAACAAAATCCATAGTGCCGTAGCCCAGCGGCATCACCACAATCATCGGCTTCGCTTTATTCTGCGCGATCAGGTTGTCGAAAATCACGTTGGCGTGGCCGACGGCGGTCCATCCGCTCGCGTCGTCACTGTATCCATGGAGAAGATAGAGAACCGGATACTTACGTTTGCCCGCAGCATCGTAACCCGGCGGAGTGTAAACGTAATAATCGCGCTCGTCGTCGGCCACCGAAGACTTGTAGAAGTGATGATGGATTTCGCCGTGCGGAATGTCATTCACTTCCCAGGGAAGCGAGGGCGGCCCGGGAACGTGAACGGCGCTTGCGGTGGAGAGCAGATTCGGGGTAATCAGCGGGTTAGCCGGATCGATCAGACGCACGCCGTCGGCTACGAAGGAATAACTGTAATAATCAGGGGCGAGCGGAGCTGTGGTCAGGCTCCAGACGCCTTGATTATCTCGAACCATTGCTTGCGGCTGGGCACCCTCACGCGCAAGGTTGACCTCTTTTGCATTGGGGGCGGGGAAGCGGAAAGTTACGCTGCCATCTACGTGCACATCCGGAGAAATGAGCGTAGCAGGAGGAGAAGCAGGCGATGAAGATTTATTTGTTTGAGCTGGACAGAAAGCAGCGAGGAAGAACGAAAGAGAAAAGACGGGGAAATTTGAAATCCGCATTCCATCTCCGCGAGCGCGAATCAGAGTTCTACTAAGCTTTGCCAGCCACGTCCAGCCGTGTTTCGGCTTTGTGCAGAGCGTTCAACGAGCGCTCTACATCGACGTTTGTGTCGCCACTGGTTAACCGCTGCTCGGCACGTTCTTTGGCTTTGCGTGCGCGTTCCACATCAATCTCGGAGGGCCGCTCGGCGGTTTCGGCAAGTATCGTCACTTTGTCGGGCAGCACTTCCGCGAATCCCCAAGCTACCGCGAGTTTTTGCTCTTCCGCGCCGGCGTGGTAGGTGATCTCGCCAACCGCAAGTTCGGTGATCAGCGGAGCGTGGCCCGGCAATACTCCGAGATAGCCATTCTTGCCGGGAATCTGAACTTCGGTCGCCACGGTGTCGACGACTTTCTTTTCCGGGGTAACGATCTCGAGTTGGAAAGTATCTGCCATAATCAGCGCGGCTCCGGGCATCCGGCTTCCGCGGTTCCGGATTTACGCGGCGGCTTTCATCTTCTCCGCGGCTTCCAGCACTTCTTCGATCGGTCCTTTCATATAAAACGCCTGCTCGGGAATGTCATCGTACTTGCCTTCAACAATTGCCTTGAAGCCCTTCACGGTATCGGCAATCTTGACGTAGCGACCTGCTGCGCCGGTGAATTGCTCGGCCACGTGGAACGGCTGCGACAGGAAACGCTGAATCTTTCGAGCGCGCGCCACGGTGAGTTTTTGATCTTCACTGAGTTCATCAATGCCGAGAATCGCGATGATGTCCTGCAGATCTTTATAGGTCTGCAGAGTTTTCTTCACTGACTGCGCGACGTCGTAATGCTCCTGACCAACGATGCGCGGATCGAGAATGCGCGATGTGGAAGCAAGCGGATCGACCGCGGGATAAATTCCAATCTCGGTCAAGGCGCGGGAGAGCACGGTAGTGGCGTCAAGGTGAGCGAAGGTTGTGGCGGGCGCGGGATCGGTCAAGTCGTCGGCAGGGACGTAGATGGCCTGCACCGAAGTGACCGAGCCTTTCTTGGTCGAGGTAATACGCTCCTGCAGTTCGCCCATTTCCGTAGCCAGGTTCGGCTGGTAACCCACCGCGCTCGGCATGCGGCCGAGCAGCGCCGATACTTCTGATCCGGCCTGGGTGAAGCGGAAAATGTTATCGATGAACAATAGAGTGTCAGCACCTTCGGCATCGCGGAAATATTCCGCGACCGTCAGCCCGGTCAGCGCCACGCGCAAGCGCGCGCCGGGAGGCTCGGTCATCTGGCCATAAATCAGCGCGGCCTTCGAGTGCGCGGGATCGCCGGGCTTGATCACACCCGATTCTGTCATCTCCAGCCAGAGGTCGTTGCCTTCGCGGGTGCGCTCGCCCACGCCGGCAAACACGGAGTAGCCGCCGTGCTGCTTGGCTACGTTATTGATCAATTCCATGATGACGACGGTTTTGCCCACGCCTGCGCCACCGAACAAACCGATCTTGCCGCCTTTCAAAAACGGCTGAATCAGATCGATGACCTTCACGCCGGTCTCAAACATTTCCGCCGTGGTGGCTTGCTCGTCGAACGCTGGTGCCAGGCGATGAATCGGCATCCTTTCCTTGTACTCGATCGGTCCTAGCTGATCGACGGGCTCGCCGATTACATTCATCACGCGCCCCAGAGTGCCACGGCCGACGGGAACGGAGATCGGTCCGCCGGTGTCGATGGCCTTCATGCCGCGCACCATACCTTCGGTGGCCTCCATCGCGATGCAACGCACGCGTCCTTCGCCCAGGTGCTGTTGGACTTCGAGAATCACGTTGACGGGATTGGGAACAGTGAAGCCGTCGCTTACCACACGAACAGCTTCGAAAATGGGCGGAAGGTGGCCTTCGTGGAATTGCACATCCACCGCCGGACCCGCAATTTGGATTACATGTCCGATATTTTCTGGCATATATTTTTAACTCGCTGCAAAATAGCAGTTAGCAGCTGGCAATTAGCAATTTGCAACCTCGTTCGGTTTCCATGAATTCGAGTTGCTAAATGCTAATTGCCAATTACTAGTTGCTAATTGCTTCTCCTCACATTGCCGCCGCGCCGCTGACAATTTCGATGATCTCCTTCGTGATCTTCGCCTGGCGTGCGCGATTCATCGCCAGAGTGAGCGAGTCGATCATGTCGGTGGCGTTGCTGGTGGCGGAATCCATGGCCGTCATGCGTGCGGCGTGCTCCGCGGCCACTGACTCCAGGAGCGCGCGGAAGATCTGGATGCTGACGTATTTCGGCAGCAACGCGCGGAACAATTCTTCCGGTGGCTGCTCGTAGATGTAATCCACATCGGCGGTGCCAAACTTCTCCGCAACTTTGTCGGCTGGACTCTCGCCGCGCAGGCCAACACCGGCGCTGATCGCGGCCTCTTTGGCCTTTTTCTTTTCTTCTTCCGTCATCTCTTCAGCCAGGCGCACAACCTGTTCGCCCACCTGCTCGATGGGAAGAATCTGTTCGACGATAAGCCGTTGCGCGATTACCGACTTGAATTCGTTGAACACGAGATAAACCGAATCGATCTCTTCCCGCTCATAACGCTCCATCACACTCTCGGCCAAAGTCCGCGCTTGCGAAAAATTGAGCTTGCCGAGAACGCCGACGTGCTCTCCGGTAATCTGGATCGGGCCGGCGCGCTCGCCGGCGGCTGCGCGAGTTTCGGTCGATTCCTCGTCATCGGCAAGGCTGCGGGTCCGCACCGGAGCCGCGGGATAGCGTCTGCGCAAAAAGTCCCGGCCCTTGCGTCCGATGGCCTCGATGTCAATATTTTTTCCCGCCTTCGAACCAATGAACCGGCTGGCAGCCTTGGTGATATTGGCGCTGAAAGCGCCAGCTAATCCTTTGTCGCCAGTGACAACGATCAGCAGAATATTTTTTTCCGGACGCTGCGCCAGCAAAGGATGCTTGGGCTCGCCAGTTTCGGGATCGTATATTTCCGCCCGCGCCACAAGCGATTTCAAAACGTTGGTCAACATCTGGGCATAAGGACGTGCCGCCAGGGTGCGCTCTTGCGCCCGCCGCAGCTTTGCCGCCGAAACCACTTTCATGGCCTTGGTGATCTGCCGCGTATTCACCACGCTGCGGATACGGCGCCGGATGTCGAGAATGTTTGCCATTGAAAATCTGCTGCTAGCTATTGGCTAGCTTCTAGCCAAGAATTCACTTCGCTACTGCTTCACGCGACGATACAAACTGCTGCTTCGCCTGTTTGATTACGTCCGCCAGTTGCGCTTTCAGGCTGTCGTCGAGAACTTTTTTCTCCATGATTGCGCGCAGCAGGCCAGCGTTGGTTGCGTCCACGTACTCGTAAAGCGCCTTTTCAAAATCGCGGACCTGATTTACCGGAAGGTCGTCGAGGAACCCGCCGGTACCGGCGAAAATGATCAGAATTTGTTTGGAGAATGGCAGGGGAGAAAATTGATTTTGTTTGAGAAGTTCAACCAGACGCTGGCCGCGGTTGAGTTGCGCCTGCGTGGCTTTGTCGAGGTCGCTGCCAAACTGCGAAAAGGCGGCCAGTTCGCGGTATTGGGCGAGTTCCAGTTTTAGGGTTCCGGCAACTTGCCGCATGGCTTTGATCTGCGCGCTGCCGCCCACGCGGCTTACCGACAACCCTACGTTCACGGCGGGACGCACGCCTTGGTTGAACAGATCCGTCTCCAGATAAATCTGCCCGTCCGTAATCGAAATCACGTTGGTGGGAATGTATGCGGAAACGTCGCCAGCCTGGGTTTCGATGATGGGTAGAGCGGTGAGCGAGCCGGCGCCATTCTTGTCGCTCAACTTGGCCGAGCGCTCGAGCAATCGCGAGTGAAGATAGAATACGTCTCCGGGATACGCTTCGCGGCCGGGCGGACGCCGCAACAGTAAGGAAATTTCGCGATAGGACGCGGCATGCTTCGAAAGATCGTCGTAGATGACCAGCGCGTGGCGCTTGGAGTCGCGGAAGTATTCACCGATGGCAGTGGCGGCGTACGGCGAAATGTACTGCATGGGGGCGGGTTCCGACGCCGACGCAGCGACCACGATTGTGTACTCCATCGCGCCGTAATCCTCAAGAATTTTCACCACCTGCGCGATCGACGAGCGCTTCTGGCCAATTGCGTTATAAATACAAACCAGGTTATTGCCCTTGCTGTTGATGATGGTGTCGAGCGCCACGGCGGTTTTGCCGGTCTGGCGGTCGCCGATGATTAACTCACGCTGGCCCCGGCCAATCGGAATCATGCTGTCGATGGCTTTGAGTCCAGTGGCCATGGGCTCGCGGACAGGTTGACGATCGATGACGCCGGGCGCCAGGCGCTCGAGAGCGATGAACTGGTCGGTGGCAATAGGACCTTTGTCGTCGATGGGGCGGCCAAGCGAGTCGACGACGCGGCCAATCATGGCGTCGCCTACCGGCACGCTCATGATGCGCCCGGTGCGCTTGACTTCGTCGCCTTCTTTGAGCTCAGTGTATTCGCCAAGGATCACCACGCCGACCTGGTCTTCTTCCAGGTTCATGGCGATGCCGGCGACGCCGTGCGGAAAGGAAAGAAGTTCACCGGCCATGACTTTGTCGAGTCCATAGACTCGCGCAATGCCATCGCCGAGGGTAATGATGGTGCCGGTTTCGTCCACGGAGATCTTGGATTCGTAGTTCTCGATCTGCTCGCGGATCAGCTTGGATATTTCGTCTGCCTTGATCTGTGCCATAGAATCAGCTCTTGAACGCCAGCTGCCAGCTAAAAAAGCTAGGAGCTAATAGCTTCCTTCATTCTTTCCAATTGCCCTTTTACCGAACCGTCGTAAACCGTGCTGCCGACGCGAACCACCGCGCCACCCAGCAGTGAAGCATCGCGGCCGTAATGCGCACGGACCTTCTTGCCGGTCACCTTCGCTACCTGCTGCTCAAACTCGCGTTTCTCTGTCTGATCGAGCTCGCGGACACTAATAATCTCGGCTTCCGCGAAACCCATGCGAGCGTCGAGTTCTTTCTCCAGTTGCCGGATGACCGCATTCAGAAAATGCGTTCGCCGATGATCGATCAAGACGGCAACCAGGTTTCGCACTTGTTTTGAAATCGCGTCGCGCTGCGCAATCACGTCCAGCACACGCCGCTTCTGCTCGACGGGGATCGCGGGATTCTCCCAAACCTGGCGCAAATCCGAGCTCTCGTTCAACAGGGTGGCAACAGAGCGTAACTCAGACACGGCGCGCTCCACATCAAGATGCGCCTTGAGAATTACATCCGCGAAGGCGCGTGCGTATGTGCTGGCCACGGAAGCCATTTCCCTATTGCGTGCCCCTCTCCTGTTTCTCCGCTGAGCTTTCGGAGGATGCGCCCAACTGTCCGGCAAAATTGCGCAGCAGGGCCTGATCGGTGGCGGCATCCACGCGAATCTGCTTCTGCGCCAGGCCGACGGCCAGCTCAGCGGCGTAAGCCGTGAGTCCGCGCCGCGCCGCTTTTACCGCAGCTGCGATTTCCTGCTGCGCCGACTCCAGAATCTTGCGCGCATCTTCTTCAGCCGCGGCGCGGATGCGTGCTTCCTCAGCAGCCGCTTCTTTTTCCGCGGCGTTGCGCATCATGCCAATTTCGCCATCCAGCCGCATCAGGCGAGAGTCGATCTCCGCCAGCTTTCGCCGCGCTTCCTCACTGGCCTTTTGCGCCTCCTGCATCGCTCTTTGGATCGCGGCGGTGCGTGCGCGGAATGCGCCGGGCAAGTGCTTGCGCGTTGCCCAGATTAATATTCCGGCGATTACCGCGAAGTTAAACAGGAAGGACAAAAATGACGCAGTCTCCGTGCTGATCCCTAACTTATCCGCTATGAATCGTACGGAGGCTGACTGCCGGAACGAGGCCTTGTCTTTTTCTTCTTTATCTTCTCCCGCAGCTTCCCTGGTTTCGCGCGTCAGTTGCTGAGCGAAGCCAGGTTGGCGGGCAGAATCATCCGACTGCTGGCGGTTGGCGGGAGAGGCAGGCTGATCTTGCGCGCCCGCCGCCCCTGTGACACCTGCAAAGCTCGCAGCCAGTAGCGTCAGCATAGTTCCGCGAGCGATTTTTTTTCTGTAAGTCATGGGCAAGTTCGTCAACGGCTTGCTCCAGCCGGCTGCAGCACGCGCCGAATGATCTCCGCCGCCAGGCTCTGCACCTGGGCCTGAAGACCGGCCTGCGCGGCTTCGCGATCCTTCTCGATGTCCGCTTTCGCTGCCTGAACCTGAGCCTGGGCTTTGGAGCGAGCTTCATGCATTGCAGCAGTACGCTCATCCAGCGCGGCCTTTCGCCGCGCCTCTTGCGCGAGGAAGAGTGTGGCGCGCGCCTCCCGCAATCGAAGTTCGTATTCGGACGTCCGCGCCTCGGCTGCGGCAATGTCAGCCTTTGCTTTTTCTACCGCTCCCTCGGTTTTGCTACGCCGTTCCTTCAGCACACGTCCCAAAGGCTTATGCACGATCGTGGTATAGAGCAGGTAAAGCAATCCCATCAGGATTACAGTCGGCACCGATCCGAGCAGTAATTCGCCTAATTGTCGTAGTGTTTGATCCATGGCGAGCGCTGTACAGGAAAATGAGGGCTCTGAAAACTGTTAAGTCTAACGTGCGAAGGAGTTTATGTCAATGCTAACGGGCGGAAACTGAGGCGATTTGCGAGTTCAGAGTGGAGGGCGAAAATGAAGAGAAATTCATCATCGGCTGATTCGCAGCTTGCAAAAACTTGCAACTAACCCTTGACTTCCCAATCAGGAGGATTAGCATAGAAGTATCACCTCCGATCCAATTCAGGATCGAATGGGCCGATAGCCAAGGAATGTCACCGCTTCTTGGTTGCCGGCCCATTTAAATTTTGGGCATCTATTACCCAATGCCCTACTCGCCGCACCACCGATTGAGGCGCTTCAATGTCCAGTTCGACCGCGCCATCTTTGTAAGCTCGCGAATAAATTCGCGCCTTGGCCTCCAGCATGGCCAGTATCTTTCCTTCTTTTTGCGGGACGCTTACTCGCACGCGGCTGACGGGGTCTTCCTCGATCACTTCGTCGATGCGGGCCAGCAGGCGATCCAGTCCTCTGCCTTCCGCGGCTGAAACGTAAACTGTTTTTGTATCGTCATGTAGATTGTCTGCAACTTCAATATCCAGCAGATCGACTTTATTCATCACGTGAAGGCGCGGCTTCTTTTCTACTTCCAGCTCTTTCAGAACGATTTCTACCTGCGCATCCTGCTCGGTGGAAAGTCGGCTGCTGGCGTCGGACACATGCAGAATCAGCGATGCGCGCTGCACCTCCTCGAGCGTGGCGCGAAAGGCGGAGACCAGCGTGTGCGGCAGATTGCGAATAAATCCCACGGTGTCAGAAAGCAGCACCTTGCGTTTTGAGGGCAACACGACGGCGCGGATTGTGGGGTCGAGCGTGGCGAACATGCGCGGCGAGGCCAGGACAGCGGCACGCGTGAGGGCGTTGAACAATGTCGACTTGCCGGCATTGGTATATCCCACCAGTGCGACCAACGCTACGGGTGCGGATTCCCGCCGCTGGCGCTGCTGCGCCCGGATGCGGCGCACATTTTCGATTTGCTGTTCTACGTGACGGACGCGGCGGTAAATTTTTCGGCGGTCCGTCTCCAGTTGAGTTTCCCCAGGTCCGCGGGTGCCGATGCCGCCGCCAAGTTGCGACATCTCGATGCCGCGCCCCGCCAAGCGCGGCAGCATGTACTGCAGTTGCGCCAACTCTACTTGAAGTTGGCCTTCGCGGGTGCGGGCGTGCCGGGCAAAAATATCGAGGATCAGTTGAGTGCGGTCGATCACGCGGCGCTGGACGATTCTTTCGATGTTGCGCTGCTGGGAAGCAGTGAGGTCGTGATCGAAGAGGAGAAGATCGGCGTTCACCGATGCAGCCGCGCCGGCAATTTCCTCGAGCTTTCCGGCTCCGATCAATGTCGCGGGGTCGGGCCGGTCGCGGCGCTGCAGAATTTCGCCGACAACGTTGGCGCCAGCGCTTCCTGCCAGGGTGCGAAGTTCGGCCAGCGATTCATCCGCGTCGAATTCTGGAATGCTCGGCTTATTGCTGGCGGACTTGGCAGAGGCGTGCGCCGGCACGCCAAGTTTTTCATCAGACACAGCGGAGGAAGCCGCATCGCGCGCAGCTTGCGCTTGAGCGGTCACTTTTGCGCCGCCACGCCCGCGGGTGCGCACGTCGAGTCCCACTAAGAAAGCACGCTCCCGCAAATCCCTAGCGGCGGGCGGCTGCGTCCCGAGAGGGACACGCCGGGCCACGGACGCACGATCGCGAGTCTTCTTGGGATGAGAACTGCGCAATAACTGAACGCCTTACCCTTCAGTGCCGGAAGCGCTGGCGGCCTGCGCCGTCGTCCCGCCTGCGGATGCGGTCTTCCCGTCGGAATGCGCAGGGTGCACGCTATGCGGTACGGTCCGCCCCATCACTACGGTTGAGATGGCGTGCTTGAAAATCAATTGCTCCTGCCCATTGGCCTCCAGCACCACGGAGTACTTATCGAAAGAGCGAATCCGGCCCGTCAACTTCACGCCACTGAGCAAATAAATGGTGATGCTCAATCTTTCCTTACGGGCCGTGTTGAGGAAGGAATCCTGAATGTTCTGTGCCGGCTTGCTGCTCTCCATAGCCGATCTCCTTGGGTTCTTTGAACTGCGCTAATCCACTTGTGCCTTCGGCAATTGCCTCGGGACAACCAAAACGACAGCGTTTTCCTCGCGACCTTCCGCACAAGGAACACGGGGGGAGAAACCCTGCCTCCGTCACAGCCCGGTCTTCAAGGCAGTGCGCCCGGCAGGTAGCTGCGAGTACCATACGGCGTCCCTGAAAGCTTTTCAACCGGGAACTTTACAAACTTGTTTTTTGTACCATGTAGCAAACATCTTTGTAGTGCAGCGCTGGCCGAAAACCCATAGCGTCGACCGGTTGTGTACAATCCCCGGCGTGGGCATTCCTGCTCGTGGAACACCGTGAAATTTTAGGAGGCATCATGGCAAGCGCCGCTATGGCAACTTTTTTCACTTTTAATTTTGCACCGCAAATCAATCTCCCGCACGATTTCAATACCAACTTCCTGATGCTGCTGCGCTGGATTCATTTCCTTGCGGGCATTACCTGGATTGGACTGTTGTACTTTTTCAATCTCGTGAACGTTCCGTTGATGAAAGAGCTGGATCCCGCGACCAAAGGCAAAGTGATGCCCGCTCTGATGACGCGGGCGCTCTGGTGGTTCCGCGTGTCAGCAGTGGTGACCGTCCTGGCCGGCCTTGCTTATTGGGGAAATATTGTCGCGGCCGATGCGCAAAACGCGATGGCACAAGGGATCCACGCCAGCAGCGGCCCAGCCATGGGCACTTTCTTTTTGATCTGGACGATTGTCTGGGGAATTCTGTACGCCTGCCTGATCCCAGGCAAAGGGATTTTCGATAACGGCGCATTTATCGGCGTGATCTATGCGGTGGTGGTTGTGGCAGCGGCTTGGCTGTTCCTCAGCTTGAATAGCCAGGGATGGGAAAGCAATCGCCTGCTCGCGATCGGCATTGGCGGCGGCATTGGCTGGGTGATGATGCTGAACGTTTGGGGAGTGATCTGGCGCATCCAGAAACGGCTGATTCAATGGACGCGCGACAACGCGGCGAACGGCACGCCCATGCCCGATAAAGCGAAATATATGGCCCGGCAGGCGTTTCTATGCTCCCGCGCCAACGCTTACCTGTCGATCCCGTTGCTGTTCTTTATGGGTGCGGCCAGCCACTATCCGATGTTCGGGAAATAAGTTCTACAAGAAAAGTTAAAGCACAAAAAAACAGGAGGCTCGAAAGAGCCTCCTGAAGGATTACGAGGAATAACCCTATCTCTTCGCTTAGAAGATGAACTTCAGGGCCAATTGCATGGTTCGCGGGTTACTGCTGAAGTTCTGCGAAGGATTGTTGAAGACGCCGCTATTCGGAATGAAGAAGTTCCTGGCTGCACCAGTCACTCCGTCGCTCTCGACGTCGTTGATTTTGCCTGTAACAAATTGCGGGTGGTTGAAAATGTTGAACGCCTGCGCCATGAAATCGATACCGTAGCGTTCGCCAAACCGGAAGTGTTTGGCAGCCGTGATATCGAAGTTGTTGATAGGAGGCGTCTCCAGGGTGTTGCGGGACGAAGTGGCCAACGCACCCATGCCAGCGATAATGTACTGTGCGTTCGGGTTTACCGCCTGATAGGCAACAACGGAGCCTGCACTGTTCGTCAGGGGAATAATGTCGCTGCCGACGCCCTTCTGTCCAGCCGGATTATAAATGGCGCGATCCGGGGCCGCATCAGCGTTCAGGTTCGCGTCGTCGGCGCTTTGCACAGTTCCCCACTGACCTGACTCCCAAGTATAGATCGGGGCAAACTCATAGTTGCCCAACACGTTTCTCTTGATCCAACTGCTGTCATGCGCGAACCATGGCGCGTCGTAGATAACGGCCATCGTGATGCGATGAGCGTGGTCAAGGATGGAGTTTGCTCGCTCCGCCGGCAGGTCCTGGAAGTCTTGAGGGCGGCGCGGCGAAATGTCGGTGGAGTGGAAGTCTGCAGTGCTGTTGTCAATCAGGTGACTCCAGGTCCAAGCCGCCTGGAATGTCAAACCATTGGACAGACGGCGCTGCAATTGAGTTTGCAAGCCGTGATAAGTGGAAGCGCCCCATGGAGCGAATTCAGTGATGAAGCTGCCGAACCCAGCATTACCATATGCGGGAGAAAAGTATGTGCCAACATCGTAGTAGTTGTAGGCCAGGGTTCCCGGAACATCGCCGATGCCGTTCGGGCCGCCTGACGCGGCAGCCCAAGCGAGTGGTAGCGCGTTCAGCGCAGCTTGGCCGGGGTTAGTCAGGTAGGTTGGAATATAGGTGCCGGGGGTAGTGCCGATTCCTGGGATGGAATCAATAATGTTCTGCACTGGAAGATGAATGCCACGCGATCCTACATAGCGAACCTCCGCCGTATACTTCGAGGCAAACACATGCTGAACGCCCAGGTTCCACGACTCAGCGTAAGGATACTGCACGTTGTTGGGTAATACGGACGAAGTATTCAATCGGGCGTCAGTTTGACTCAGAACAGTAATCCCACTCGAGGCCTCGGGCTTAATGCCGCCATTGGCCAAGAAAGGCGTTACGCAATTTGCCGGACAGTTAGCGGTAGACCCAATTTGGGGCGGACGTGACAGGGTGCCGATGTTGTCGTAGAGAACGTCGTAGCCCATGCTAAAGCCACCCCGAATCGACGTGTTGCCGCTGTTGCCGGGGGAATAGGCGAAGCCGATGCGGGGCATGAAGTCCTTCCCCGGTGCCTGCGGCGTGCCAAAGGTGATGAGACCGGGAACATCGGAAATGGCGTTCAGGCTCTGCTGCGTCCAGCCGTAAGGAACCGTGAGGTATTCATACCGTAGGCCCAGGTTGAGACTGAGGTGGCTGGTTACTTTCCAAACATCGTTCACATACCACCCGTACATTATGTCATTGCCCGAATAGCCGGCCGAGCCGAAGCTCCGCTGGCCAAAGGAGGGAATCTGGTCGTTTACGAACGAATCGAGAGTGGTGTACTCGTAGTCGCCGCGCGCGCGTTGGATGAACAACTGAGGATCAATCTGCTTGCGCAGATCAATACCAAACTTAAAACTGTGTTTCCCTTTGATCCACGAGACGTTGTCTTCCAGTTGATAAGTGTTCTGCACAGCATACTGCGGAGCATTGGGATCCGGGCCAACGTTGATGCTGCCCAGTTCGTCGATGGTCAGGTTCGGAAATGCGTCCAGGTTCTCAAACTTGGCCAAGGCTCCGCCGGGAACCGTGTAGTCATTGGCCGTGCGGTTGAAGCCTACGCGGAACTCGTTTGCGATGTTAGGCGTGAAGGTGTGGTACTCAGCCAATGTCACCAAGTGGTACGGGATGGCCAGCGTAGTGAAGAAAGTTTGCAGCTCGGCGCCGGTGTCGATGGTGCCTAGCTTGTTGTAAATGTACCGTCCGCGGATCTGGTCTTTGCTGCTCAAGTCGTAATCCATGGACGTCACTAGAACTTTCTCATTGCTATAGTTAGGCGCGATGATGGGGAGGATCCCGACCGCGATCTGGTGAGCAATTGGGGTTCCCGGAGTGCTGACGTAGTCATTGACGGTAACGGTATTGGCTCCGCCGCAGGTGGCTTGCGCCGGAGCGGTGGCGAATGCAGCGAACCCATTGATGTTATTGGCTGACACGCCTGGCACCGCCAAGGCCGCCGCCCACCCTGCCGCAGTCGGTGCGCAAGCCGGAGAACTCGGAACGGCCGCCTGGCCGATCGGGTTGTACTCGAAATTAACAAAATAAAACAGCTTGTTCTTGATGATCGGTCCGCCCACCTGTCCCCCGAAACGATTATTGTCGTAGCGCGGGTTGACTGGCGACTGACCGGCAGGAGTTACGTTTGCAATCTCCTGGTCGATGGCGTTTAGGTTGCGGTTTTGGAAGTACTCATAAACCCGACCGTGGATGGTATTGGTTCCGCTGACGAGAACCTGGTTGAATTGACCGCCTGCGGAGTGTCCAAACTCCGGGCTGAACTGGTTCTGAATCACGGTGAAGTTTGCCACGGCGTCGTTCGGAACATACACCAGTGGGCCGGTGACTGTCTTATCGTTGTTGTCAGTGCCTTCAATGGTGAAGTTATTTTCCCGGGGACGCTGGCCGCCGACAGACGGTCCAGAGCCGGCTCCCAAGCCGCCGGTGCTGCCTACGCCGGCTTCCAGTAACGACAGGTTCAATACACCAGTCCCGGTCGAAGCGATGGGCAGGTCCTGAAGCTGCTTCTCTTCGTAGGTAGACTGGAGCTGTGAGGTGGTGGTGTCGATCGTCGGAGGCGTGCCGGAGACCTCGATGGTCTCACTGGCGGCACCGGGCGTCAGGGTCAGGTTACGGGTACCGGTCTTGTTTAGTTGCACGTCAACTTGCTCGGTAATGGTCTTGAAGCCGGTCATCTTCGCGGTAATCTTGTAGGTTCCGACCGGAAGATTATCGAAGCGATATTCGCCGGCGCTGTTGGTCTTCGTGGTAGCCACCACATTCGTAGAGACGTTCACGGCGCTAACTTGCGCGCCAACCACGGCTGCGCCTTGCGAATCGAGTACCGTGCCGACCACGTTACCGTCAATAGCCTGGCCGTAGGCCAGACCGGTGCTGATCGCGAGCAGACCAAACAGTGCAATAACCACACCTGCGAGCTTAAAGCTCCGTGCAAGTTGTCTCATGGCGTTTCTCCTGAAGCGCGTTAATTTGGGGAGAACCTGGACGTCCTCCGCCGCCCGACCGTGGGCTTTTGATCGTGGCGACAGCGAAACAAACAAATTGGAAGTGGACTGCGCCCCGAGCAGTTGACATGTGCAACTGACGCTCCAAAACAGAACTAGACGTACACCCATTGTTTTCAATGTTTTGTTTCGTCAGTCGTGAAGTGTTTCCCCAAAAACTGAATGGCTGGGCTGGGAAATCTATTAATTTTGGTATTCACAGCAACCCGGAAGGTTTGGGTTGCATCGCCCCGCCCTTGCCTCGCCGAGGATGAGAGCGCTTTCCTGCTACAATCGGCGTTTCTGTGGCTAAGTCTTCAACCCATCCCGAACCCTCCAAGCCATACTCAGGCCACCCGCCGTCACCGGGAGTTGAAGCCTTCGGCCCGGTACCCATGCTGGATTTGCAGCGCCAGTATCTGCAGGTGCGGGAGGAAGTGTTGGCTGCGATTGAGAAGGTTTGCGCGTCGCAACACTACATTCTCGGGGCGGAGGTGGAAGAACTGGAGCGGGAGATCGCGACTTTCTGCGGCGCCGTTGACGCCGTGGGTTGCGCCTCCGGCACGGATGCCTTGTGGCTGGCATTGGCTGCGGCCGGCGTGCAGCCTGGAGATCAGGTGCTGACCACGCCTTTCAGTTTCTTTGCTTCGGCAAGCTCGATTGTGAGGGCTGGAGCGCGGCCGGTGTTCGCTGATATTGATCCGCGAACCTACAATCTCGATCCCGCCAAAGTCGAATCATTTCTGCGCAGCAGTCCGCATGACAAGCTGCGCGTGGTGTTGCCGGTTCATCTCTACGGCCAGTGCGCCGACATGGATCGCTTGCAGCAAATCGCCGAAGAATTTCATTTGTCTGTAATCGAAGATGCCGCGCAAGCCATTGGTGCGCGCTGGGCAAACGAGTCGGGTAAGAGCCGGCGCGCAGGATCCATGGGCGTCGCGGCGGCGTTCAGCTTTTATCCCACCAAGAACCTTAGCGCTTACGGCGATGCGGGACTGGTGACGACGAGCGACCCGGAAATGGCGGCGCACATGCGCCGGTTGCGCAATCATGGCAGCCCGCGCCGTTATGTTCACGAAGAGTTTGGATGGAATTGCCGACTCGATGCGATGCAGGCCGCCATCTTACGAGTGAAATTGAAGTACGTCGAAGGATGGAACGATGCGCGGCGACAGCGTGCAGCAACTTACGATCAGCTGTTTGCCCAGGCCGGACTTTCGGGAGCGGGAAATCTGCGAGGCGAGAACGGTTCTCCGATTCAACTTCCACAAACGTCCCAGCAGGCGCACCACGTTTTTCATCAGTACGTGGTGCGTGCCTACCGCCGAGACGAACTACGTGAGTTCCTGACCGCGCGCAAAATTGGAACCGAAATTTACTATCCGATCCCGCTGCATCTTCAACCTTGCTTCGTGTATCTCGGCCACCGCAAAGGTGACTTCCCGGAGGCCGAACGCGCTGCGGATGAAGTGCTGGCTTTGCCGATGTTTCCCGAACTCACCGAAGAAGAGCAGAAGCGAGTTGTGACCAGCATCGCCGACTTCTATTGCTAGTCGATTCACCGCCGGTAACATCTCTCCGCACATTGCGAAACGTACCAGAGTAAGAACGTGAGCGCGTAACTTTCTGCGGCCGTGCGCATCAATACTAGGCGCGCGGAGATAAAAGCAATGCGAGTATTTCCTGACTCGGTTTTCGGTGCTGGACTAGTGTTTGCTGCGCTTTTCCTGGCATTCCACGACCATGAAACGGCACAAGTTTTTGCCGCCAACGCTGCCCGCAATCCAGTAGTGGTTGAATTGTTCACTTCGGAAGGCTGTTCTTCTTGTCCGCCGGCTGATTTGTTACTGCAGAAATTAGTGCAGCAGCAACCAATCGCAGATGCCGAGATCATCGCTCTCGAAGAGCATGTGGATTATTGGAATCACGACGGCTGGGTCGATCCTTATTCGTCGTCGGAGTGGACGGAGCGGCAGCAAGCCTACGCCGACGTGTTCAAAGACGATCCGTACACGCCAGAAGCCGTGGTGAATGGCCGAAGCCAGTTTGTCGGCAACAATCGCGGAGAAGTGGAAGCGGAGATCAAGAAGGCGGCAGGGAACTTAAAGACGGAGGTGCGGATTACTGCTGCCTCGTCGGATGCGAACGGCGCGCAACGCTTCCATGTGTCGGTGGAAAAGCTTGCTGGCAACAGTGCGGGCGATGTGGCGGAAATCTGGCTGGCGGTGACCGAAGATGGGCTCCACTCGTCGGTGATGCGAGGAGAGAACGCGGGACGCGTGCTGCAACACGTTGCCACGTTGCGAACGTTGCGCAAAATTGGGATTGCGGATGCGCACGATGCTTCGATTTCATTCTCCGGCGATGCCCTGGTCAAATTCAGTCCCGGTTGGAATCCCGAAAATCTGCGCGTGGCGGTATTCGTTCAAGAGGCAAAAAGCCGGGAGATTCTTGGAGCAGCTTCGATAAGAATCAAGGGCTAATGGAAGAACTTGCCAATCAAAGGGCCGTTGGTCAAGGGGTTAGAGATCACCGCCGCCGGTGATTCGCCTTCGGTGTTTCTTTCTGCTCGCCGGGAGCTAGAACACGCCGGACAATGGGAGTATTCAGCTTGTACTTTCGTTCAGTAACTTTGCCGGCATCGTCCTTCACACGCAGGATGAACACCGGCAACGTACCTTCCTTATCGAAATTCTCGCTGGTCACGGTCACGGGAAGCACGCCATTGAGGCCGTGCTCGCGGTAGGCAGTTTCGTAGCGATGCCGGCGCACGTTCCAGGTGTATACGCGCACCTGATCGAAATCGTAGGGAAGGCCGTCGCGCGGTTCCGTCATCGCGCAAAGATATTGCGGAACGTTTTTTCCAGTGCCGTCTTTGCCGGAATCCAGTACCTGGTCGAGAACGAAGAAAGCTACGAAGCGCTGACCTTCGGCATATTGGGCGATATCCAGCGGCACATCGATATCGACCATGCGGGCCAGAACCCAGCCCACGCGGTTCTGCGCGTCGCGCACCAGCCACCAGTCTTCGAGCACCGGGCCAATGGACTTCCCGCCGGGCTTCGTCTGGACGATCGCTCCCGGTTGTTTCTCCGCGGTAGCGCGTTTGAGCACAGAAACCTTCGCTCCCGCAGAGAGCTGGTACAGATGTTCGGTTTCACGTCCCGGCGTGAGGTGAAGATTGGTGTCATTGCGCAACACTCCGGGAGCCTGGACGGGATCGCTCTGGTTGTCTTGCGTGAGCTTTTGCAGGCCATCGTAAGTCGACTGATCCACCAGATAGCGTTGCTCGATCCAACCCTCCAGGCCGCTGGCGGTGCGCACGCGGGAGAAGCGCTTCTCGTGCTCCAGTACTTCCACGCGTTCGCCATTTTTTACGATCCCCACGCGGTTGTAGATGGTCGCGACCTGATCGCGCAGTGTGGCCTGGACGGCGGAGACATAGTTTACTTCGAGCACGCGGTGGCGCCCGCGATTGCAGGCCGTCAGGCCTAATACGACGGCCAGTGTGAGCGCCACGACGAAGCGTGCAAGATGCGATAAACGGAAAGGTTTCACAATCTTTACGAAGGATGATTGATCCAGACGCACTTTTTACTATAACGCGTTGGTGCCTGGCGGGGCGGTGTCGGCGGGTTTACGGACAATGCACCTCTGGACGTACGTTTCTTCCGGCCGTCCTTACCTGAAGGACTGCGATTCAGTTACCATTAAGGATAGCGGTGCATCGCGGCTTTGCGGTAAGTGGCGGAGTAATGCAGTCGCACTTTAGAGTTTTTAAAATTTCTGACATGCGAATTATGAAAAATATTTCCAGGAATCTTTTCGTGTCTGGTTTGCTGTTTGTGGTATTGGCGATTTTTTCTTCCGCCTCGGCGCAGCAGGCGGCTGTGAATCCCGCGCTGCGGCCTCCGAAGGGCGCGCGTGTAGCTATTGTGGTGTTCGAAGATTTGCAGTGTCCCGATTGCCGCCGCGCTGCGCCGCTGGTGGAAGAGGCCGCGAGAACGTATAAGATTCCCCTCGTGATCCACGATTTTCCGCTGCCTTTTCATAGCTGGTCGTATGACGCGGCGATCCTGGCCCGCTATTTTGATACGCATTCGAAGGCGCTGGGCAATGAGTTTCGTGACTATATTTTCTCGAATCAACTGGAAGTGACTCCGCAGAACCTGCGCGGCTATGCGGAGAAGTTTGCCGCCGAGCACAAAGTTGATTTGCCTTTCGTGGTTGATCCCGATGGCAAACTCGCTGCCCTCGTGAATGCCGACAAAGAACTGGGGAAGGAAATCAAATTGCAGCACACTCCCACGCTTTACGTGGTGAGTAACCGACACTCCGGCAAACCTTTTGTGGAAGTGGTGGACCGCAGCCAGCTTTATGCGCTGATTGACGAGATGATGAAAGAGTAAAATCCCCAAGCGTAATTTTTCGATGATTAAAGTTGCAAGTTTGCGGTCCCTTTCAGTTGCCGGCGTTTTGAAATCCAACTGACGCCGCGAAATCCACAGCGCGACCGAATTTTACGACAACCCACCCCCTCCGCCACGGAATCAGATACACAACTCTTTCGCGTGCTTCGGAGGCTGCATGGATCAGCATCAGCTCACCATAGTGGTCGCAGTAATCCTGGCGGTGGTGGTGGTTGCCGTGATCAGTTTCATTTTGACTCGAAAGCGCCGCAGCCAACAATTGCGGGATCGATTCGGACCCGAATACGACCGGGTGCTGAAAAAAGAAGGCGAGGTGCGCGCCGCCGAAGGAGTGCTCGAGATGCGCGCCAAGCGGCGCGCGAAATTTCAAATTCATCCGCTTCCGGCGGACACCCGTGCCGACCTGGCGGAACGCTGGAGGGTCGTGCAATCGCAGTTTGTGGACGATCCGAAAGGCTCGGTGTCGCGGGCGGACCAACTCGTGATTGAACTGATGTCGGCCCGCGGATATCCCATGGCTGATTTCGATCAGCGTGCCGCCGATATTTCCGTGGATCACCCCGTCGTCGTGCAGAACTATCGTGCCGCGCACGAGATCGCCTTGCGGCATGCTCGCGGCCAAGCCAGTACCGAAGACATGCGCAAAGCCATGGTGCATTACCGTTCGTTGTTCGAAGAATTACTTAACGATTCATTACTCGAGAGAAAGGAGGCACGAGCATGAGCGTGCCATTGAGAAAAGACGAATTCATTGATGAAAATTTGACTACAGCGGATTTGGCCGAGGGCAAGCGGGATGCGGCTTCGGAGCAGCGACTGGCACTGGAAGAGCGGCTGAATGATGAGCGGCGGAATAACGATAACGCCGCGAGTGCACTTGATGAGATTCCGGCCAACGATGGTATAAGCAACGATCGCGTGAATAACGATCGCATAAAGAATGACCGTATAAACAGCGATCGGCCCGGTCCCGTGCTGGCGGAGCGGCGCACGGTGGATGCCGGCGAAAGCGTGGCGGAAACGCGCGCGGTTGCGGAGCCTCGCAAGAGTGCTGACGCCGAACCGCTGTTTCCCGGCAATGAACTGGAAGAATTGCGCAGTCGGTGGAGTAGCGTGCAGACCGCCTTTGTGGACGAGCCTCGACGAGCCGTCGAGCAGGCCGATGGACTGGTCGCTTCTGCCATGAAACGACTGGCTGAAGTGTTTGCCGAGGAACGTTCCAAACTGGAAAAACAGTGGGATCGAGGGGACAACGTTTCCACCGAAGATCTCCGCGTGGCGCTACAGCGTTATCGCTCCTTCTTTCGGCGATTGCTGTCGGTGTAGATATTTAGATCAGTCCGAAGGCCAGGCCCTTTATCGGCCGAAGGTAAGCAGACGGGCGAAAAGCAGTAGCGACAACCCGATGGCGGCGATGCTGTTGGCGCGAATTCCGCGATAGCTCGCCGCCCAGGGAAACATCAAGATTTCGAAGAATGGCATCAGCCGCTCGGGCCATAATAACCCCGCCACGCCGAACGCCAGACAAAACTGGACAAACAGACACAATCCCAAAATGCTCATCGCTATAGTTCCAATACTGGGGTGGTACAACGTCTTCTATTAAAACGCGTCTTCAGCTTTTTGGGGGAGATTACGAAAGTACCGCGAAGCGGCAATGCAGGGCAAGAAAAATTCTTTTCAAGTTTTCCACCCCGCTGTGGCTCACGCTCTGCTTTTAATCTCCAAATCCAATACCGACGGCCCGAGCGGTGCGCACGATTTCCCCATTCGGATTCACTGACTTGAGATGACCAATTGCATGGGCTACGTCGACGGAGACGATAGTATCGCCGTGCAGGGCAACCATCATGCCGAAACCTCCAGCGGCGATCAGGTCAACGGCGGCGACGCCGAAGCGCGTAGCCAGAATGCGATCGAAGGGCGACGGCGTGCCCCCGCGCTGAATGTGGCCGAGCACGCTGACGCGAACATCTTTGCCGGAGCCGCGTGCGATGGCATTGCCCAGCAGATTTCCGATGGAACTGGCGCGCCGGTTCTCTTTTAACTCCGGCGGAGTCTTCACTCCTTCGGCGACTACAATAATCGTGAAATCCTTGCCGACCTTTTCGCGCTCCGCGATGTAGCGGCAAACGTGTTCGATGGTGAAAGGAATTTCCGGAATTAGGATGATGTGTGCGCCCCCGGCGATTCCGGCCTCGAGCGCGATCCAGCCGCAATCTCGGCCCATGACTTCGACCACCATCACGCGATGGTGGGAGGCCGCAGTGGTATGGATTTTATCGATGGCATCGGTGACGGTATGTAGCGCGGTATCAAACCCAAACGTGACCTGGGTCGCGGATAGATCATTGTCGATGGTCTTGGGCACCCCGACAATCTTCATCCCCTTTTTAAAAAGTTCGTAGGCGATTTTCTGCGATCCATCGCCGCCAATACTGATGATGGCATCGATGCCCAGCTTTGCCGCGTTAGCGATGACCTTGCTGGAAATGTCACGCATTACTTCCTTGCCATGCTCGACTTTCTTGTAGTGGAAAGGATCGCCGCGGTTGGTGGTGCCAAGGATTGTTCCGCCGCGCGGCAGAATGCCGCTGACTTCCTTGAGCGTGAGTTCGAAGGCTTTTTCCGGCCAGATCAGGCCGTCGAAGCCATCGGGGATGCCGATGACTTTCCATCCATATTTGAGAATGGCAGCTTTGGTGGCGGCGCGGATGACGGCATTGAGGCCGGGCGCGTCTCCGCCTCCGGTGGCAATACCAATACAGCGAATGTCAGACATAGGATGAATCGTCAGGAGGCCAGATATAAGGAATTAAGGCCGTTCTTCACGATGATACTGTGACCTCGCAGATTGGCAACTTACGAGTGGCCGTGGACCATTCGATCTGTTATCGATAGACCTCGCGGCGGTGGGCAATTCGGATAACGAGAACGGTCACCGCCTGATGTTGGATTTCGCAAACGGCGCGATAGTCTCCAACCCGGTAGCGCCAGAGTGTGCCTAATGGACCGCTAAGGGCTTTGCCCAAGGCGCGCGGATCGTCCTGAGTAGCGATGCGGCCATCCAGAAAATCCAGGATGCGGCGGGCCACAGGTTTGTCCAGTTTCTTCAGTTGCGCCTTGGCGGCTTGAGTGTAACTAATCGTCCAAACCAAGATCGGTTCGCACCTCGGCGCTGGAGTAAATCTTTTCGTCTCCTCGGCGAACTTTTTCAAGAACGTCGGCGGCCAAGTAGTAATCTTCCAGATCGTCCAAGCCCTTTTCGATCATCTGCCGGAGGTAGAAAGCTTTCGTGCGGCCTGTTTGAGCGGCAAGGAAATCGAGCCGCTGCTCAGCCTTCGGGGAAAGTCGTATGGAAGTGGCCATTTGAGCTTTGAATACTTGTATTCAATATATCACAGGCTGTAGCGCCAATAAGACCACTCACTCGACGATTGACTTTTGATTAATCTAGCTTAAGCTAGATCGTATGAGGTCACGAACATCATCTATTTCCGAAGTGGGTGCCTTCGAGGCCAAGAACACACTTGGAACTCTTCTTGACCGCGTGGAAAGCGGCGAAGAGATCGTCATCACACGCCACGGAAAACCCGTGGCGCGGTTGGTCCCGAATACTGCAAGGATCGACCAAAGCCAGGCGCAGGCAGCGATGCAGCGTATTCGTGACCGGGCGAAGCGGGCTAATTTACCTAAGTTCAGCTGGACTGAAATCAAGGCGCTGAGAGATGAAGGCCGTCCATGACGCCAAACCGAAGCGGATTGAAAAATGCGAAATGAGTCTAGTCCTCGATAGCTCGGCTACATTGGCGCGGATCTTGAGCGACGAGACCACGGCGGCCGTTGAGCGCGTTTTCGATCTGGTGAGCGAAGGCGGCGCGTGGGTTCCTGGGCTGTGGCGATTGGAAGTTGCGAACGCCCTGGAAATGGGCGTGAGACGTGGTCGTCATACTGCGGAATTCCGAGACAGCATGTTGGCCGATCTCTCGTTGCTGATGATTCGGATTGATTCTGAAAGCGACCGGCAAGCGTGGGGTAAAACCTTGCGATTGGCGGAACGGCACCGGCTGCCGATATATGACGCGGCTTATCTGGAGATCGCTTTACGGCGCGGGCTGCCGTTGGCGACGCTCGATCAGGAACTACGCGCGGCCGCAAGCAACGAGAAGGTTCCGTTGATTGGCGTGTAGGTTCGAGGCGAAAAGTCGAAGGCCTACTCTTCGCAAAGGGAAGCGAGAAGCGGCGCACCCGGCAGCTTACGAGTGGTCGTGGACGAGCGTCTCAAATCGCCGACTACGGGCCCACCGAGACGTTCACCGAATTCGAGGTGATGATGTTGGTACCGCTGGTGTACTGTGCATAGATCGTCGTGGAGCCTGTCGCGGCAGCAGATTGCGGACACATCGGGTCTTCGCCGTTTTCGACCGTGACAAGAGCGGTATTGCCGGAGAACCAAGTTACGCTCGCAGTGACGTCGGGGGATGTTCCTCCCGCGGCCGCCGTGGCGGTCAGGCAATTCGATCCCGTCGCGATCGAGCTCTCGGGCAGCGTAATCGAACTCGGCTTGACGACGATGCTGGTGACGTTACCCAAGGTAACGGTTGCGGTGGTGGTCGCGCTGGCGGTGCCAGAGGCTGCAGTGATAGTGCTGGTTCCAGCCGAAACTCCGGTCAGCAGGCCACCGCTCGTGATGGTTGCGACGCTGGGCGTGGCGCTGGACCAACAGACAGTTGTTCCGGTGCAACTGGTGCCACCTGTCAGGGTAAGCGCGTTGCCATTGCTGTCGGTTCCTGCCGCAGTCAATGTCGTGGTGAGCCCCTGGCTCACCGTCGGATTGGGCGGATCGATCGTGATGCTTGAGACGGTGGGGTTCACGAAAAAGCCGGTGCAGCTTATGGTTAAGGCTAGCGTTGCGAGAAAGGCGAAGGCGCCGGCGATGCGGAGTTTATGCTTCGTGGATGACATAGTTATCTCAAACCCGTTCGGCGCGCGCTCGCACTAGAATACTGTTTCCTCGCCGCGGCAGTTGTAAAAAATTGTAGCAGAAGAAGATTTCAAACTGCGCCTGTACCTGCACCTTCGTGCACTCCCGTAACCAGCGCCGATAATGCCATGCTTGGGGTAAGAACGGCGCCGCACTGCGCATCTTGCAATAAAAAAGGCCAGCGCCGGGAGTGGCACTGGCCAATGAATCAAATGCGGATCAGCCTAACGTCCCTTGTGCTCGTCCTTGGGAGGAGGATTTTCGTGTTTCGGCGGAGCGGCCTGTTTTTCCGGCTTGGGAGCCGGAGCGCTGTGGGTTTGTTTGGGTGCGCTCTCGCGCGGGGCCCTCGCCTTAGGAGCGCTTTCCTTTGGCGTACTCTCGTGAGCTCGCGGCTCGGGAGCTGGTTTGCTGGACGCGTGCGCTTCGGGAGCAGGACGAGACCTCTCTGCTTTTGGCGCGCTTTCTTTGGGCGCGGCCTCATGCGCTTTTGGCTCGGGAGCTGGTTTGCTGGCTGCGTGCGTTTCCGGAGCTGGACGAGACTTCTCTGCTTTTGGTGCACTCTCTCTAGGTGCGGCCTCATGCGCTTTTGGCGCTGGTTTGCTGGCCGCGTGCGACTCGGTGGCCGGGTGCGACTTCTCAGTTTTCGGTGTGCTTTCCTCGCGCCGCGCAGTTTCGTGAGCCGGACTTTCTTTGCGCGCAGCGGTTGAAGCATGCGAAGCCGGTGCGGCGGATGGTTTCGCTTCATGGGTTTCAGTGGGATGGCCCTCTTTCGTGCGAGCCGTATTTTCCGGCTTGGCCGGAGTGTTTCTGGCATGAGTGGTTGACGGATGCGCCGCCTTAGCAGGAGCGTGATTTTCCGCAGGACGCTTTTCGGCAGCATGATTTCCAGCTCGCGCTGGTACGCGTGCTTCCTTCGGCGATATCTTCGGAGGGTGATAGGGAGCTCCAGCAGCCTTGGCGGGAACTACGCCGCGTCCGCTGAATTCTCCGGGCTTGGCTGTTGCGGCGACTGCGGGACGTCCGTGGTTATTCGCCGCGAACAGGGCTCGATTCTCACGGGCGGCATGGACTTGCTGTACTTGGGCTGGCACCGGCGGGGTGTGGTGCTCATGCATGTACGTTTCCTGCTGCGGTGTGGGGCGAGCCTGAATGCCGCCCTGGCCGCCATTGAAAGCCACGTGGGAATTGTTGTTGACGATCACCGTCCGGTTTACGTAGACGTTTCTGATTACGGTGGTGTTCACATTCATGACGGCAGTGTTGTAGTAGAAAGCATTGTTGCGCCATTCTCCGCCGTAAAATCCGTTACCACCGTATCCGTATCCGTAATCGATTCCACCGTAAAATCCAACTTGCGGACCCCAGTAGCCGTCATTCCAGGCGTAGGCGCCATCGTTCCAACCCCAATAGCCGGGAGTCCACAATAGGCCGGGTTCGGGTGCTTCCACCCAGGTGCCGGGCACCCAGTAGTAGCCGTTGTCGTCGTCCCAGGCCCAATAGCCGGGAGTCCACATATAGCCTTCGCCGGGGCATTCAGGCTGCGTATAAACCGGCAAGGCCGGCGGACCGATGCGCACCGAAATGCCGATACCGAATTGCGCGGCGGCGGGGGAGGAGAAAACTGCCGGCAAAACCACGAGCAGGGATGCAAGACCTAAAAGACCTGCAAGACGGGGGAGTTTCATAGTATTTCCTCTGGCCCGGTGGGCTTGCCTTCCGAGCGGCAGCACCACAAACGGGCGAATCTGGCTCAAGGAAAGTTCCGACGCGGAGTAAGTCCGCAGGCGGCGGTGAGCCTACTACTTTCGGACGATGTAAAACATCAGAAGTTGGAGTAGGTTCCCGGGCAAGAAGTTGTGTGGATTGTAAAGAATTGTGAATATTTTATGTGGCGGTAGCGGTCAGTTCGTCCGTTTTGACCGGGCGATTCGCTCGTCGATCAGCTTACGGCCGGCAAATCCTTCTTCCTGACCATGCCAGTGCGTAATCGATTTTTCCCCCATTTTCCAGCAAAGCAGGACCGTCCTGCCTTCTACTTCACAAGGAAAATCGAGCAGGCCGATGTCGATGTCTTTCACCTGAACGCCGATGGAATCGATCTCAGAGAGGGCGTCTTTGGCACGTTGTTCAGCTTTGGCGCGCTCCGCCTTGCGCCGGGCGACGGCGACTACATCCACATGCGTGCCGCCATTCAGAAAGATGCGATGGCTGAGTGCCTGCATTTCGCCCTCTACCTCTTCCATGAGTTGTTTGCCGCTGATGGCGTTGCGCAAAAGCGACTCAAGCACAGGGAGAAGCATTTGTGCTTCATCGAGAGTAAAGGTGCGGGCGGACATTTTTCTTTCTCCATTCTACCGCATCAGGGGGAGTGGCACCGGACAATTAGCAGATAGCCAACTTTTGTGGGTTCTGCGATTAAAAAGTCGCATGTCTGAGGTTCTGTGCCCGTCAGGCGTCGGCGCTTAGGGAGTTCTGCCGTTCGAGGGATCGGGCGAGGTGGCTGCGTTTACGTCTACTTGGAGTTGTTGCGCAGCGGAAATTCCCGGCGGATAACAGTTGCCATCACGGCTGTAGTTGGTGCAGTGCGCAGCCACATCTTTGCGCTGCGGCGATTGTGCGAACTGCCAGATCTCGGCGAAGCGTACGCTGCTTTCAGCGGGGCTTGGAGGGTGCGTGGGAAATGCACAGCCCGGTGCAGGCGGGCACGCATCATTAATTGCCCAGTAAACGATCTGTCTTCTACCGGCGCTCTGGCGAATGTCGTCGGCGGTCACAATGTTCGCATCATCTTTGTTCGGGATGCCGGAGCAGTAGATGCCGGCGCGAAATCCAGCGGCAGTGACGCCGTCGACCCATGCGTAGATGTAGGCCTTCTGCTCCGGCAGCATGCGTCCGCCCTGCTCCTGATCGAGAAAGATGAATGTGTGCGCGGGGAAGCCTTCATGGTGCGCGGCGGAAGCGGCGGCTTGCGCGTCAGAGTTTCCAAGCTTCGTCGCATGGGCAACGGATTTAAGTTCGGCGTAGAGGCGACCGTTGAAGAGCACGAGAAATCCGAAGCCCGCGGATTCGACGACCGCGCGGTGGCCGAGCCAAGTGTTCGCGCGCTCGCCTGGAGGATCGTTCAGCCAGTAACCGGTGTAGGAAAAGGTTTGGTGCAGGGCTTTCAGGTTGGCATCACCGGGATAATCATTACGGTCGAAGCCGAGGTAGGAGGAGGTTTGCGCAGGCGCTTTCGCACCAGCGTAAAAGAAAAACAGGCAGATGAGCAACCGTGTGTTCACAAGGGCAATGTTAGCGAAACTAGGCAGAAGGTGGAGGGGCGGACGCCTCGTCCGCGCAGCGATCTTCACGAACCTTTCGGGGGGAGACTGTGGTGGCGCTGCACCCCGGACGAAGGCGTCCGGGGCTCCATGAGATTGCTCGCGCGTTATCCAAATTGAGGGGGCGCTCATCCGCCGATATGCACCATCGTCCTCGAAGCCGGCACGAAATCCGGTTCGCCGATGTGATGACGCGCTTCTTTTTTCTGCACTACGCCGTGGATGAAATCCTCTAACTCTTCGTCTGAAGCGCCGCGGCGCATTTGGGCGTGCAGGTCGTGATCCCACACTGAGAATAAGCAGGTGCGGATTTTTCCGTCGCTGGTGATGCGGATGCGGCTGCAGTGGCCGCAGAAGGGATGCGAGACGGGAGCGATGATGCCGATCTCGCCGACGCCGTCGTCGAAGCGGTAGCGGCGGGCGGTTTCCGAACGTGCGCGCGGGATTTCAACCAACGGACGATATTCCCCCATACGAGTCAGGATTTCGTCGAGTGTGACCACCGTGTCCGGCGACCAAGTACGGCCTTCTTCGAGCGGCATGAATTCGATGAAGCGCACGGTGACGCCTTCCTCGCGCGCGAACATGCCGAAGGGGATGATCTGATCTTCGTTGAAGCCGCGCATCAGAACGCAATTCACTTTCAGCGGCCACAAGCCGGCGCGGCGCGCGGCGCGAATGCCGGCAAGCACGTGATCGTATCCATTGGCGACGCGCGTAATGCGAGCGAAGCGGTCGGGATCGACGGCATCCATGGAGACGGTCACGCGTGTGAGGCCGGCATCCTTGAGCGGGCCCGCCAGGTCGGCGAGAAGATGACCGTTGGTAGTGAGGGCGATATCGAGCCGCTCATAGTTCGAACTGGCCATAGGACTGAGCATGGGGCGGCGGACGCCATCGTCCGCCGATGACTGCGTGACACTACCCCGGACGAAGGCGTCCGGAGCTCCATTTTGCGGAGGACGAAGCTTTGAGAGCTCGCGAACAAAATCGACAACGCCCTTGCGCAGCAACGGCTCGCCCCCCGTCAAACGGATTTTGGTCACACCCATCCCAACCAGCACTCGCGCCATGCGCAGATAGTCTGCAAAAGGCAAGTCGCCGTAGAGGGCTCCCTCGTTGCCGGTGCGGCAATAAACACATTTGTAGTTGCAGCGGTCGGTGATGGAGATCCGCAGATCGGTGATGGAACGGCCGAATTTGTCGGTGAGAGGCACGTTAGCTTTTATTTTGCGTGGAAGGAAACAAACGGACGGAAGAATCCCGGCGGCCGCTTCCTTTCCAATGCGATCCTCGCGGGATCGCGGGAGGCGCGGGCGTTTCCACCTGCACCCTCGGAACAGTTTTTCTCGGTGCAATCCGCGCGAACTTCTCTGCGAACTCTGCGCTAAAAGTCTTTGATCGCAGAGAACGCTGAGAACTGCCGCGGAGTTCGCTGAGAAAAACCACTCCTCGCCGCCGCAGCCTGGGTATACCCGAAGGATGGGGCGGTCGGAAACTTAGTCATTATAGAGCTTCGGGGGGATAAAAAGGTTTCAAGGTTTCGCTGAGACCAGATCCTTTTCGATCGCAGCCTCCGCCAACGGCGCCATTACTTTGAAACCCGCTGCATTCGGATGCAAACCGTCATCCGAGAGATCTTTCTTCAGAAGGCCCTTATCGTCGACCATAGAGCTGAAGTAATCAAGATAAAGGCACCCATTCGTAGCGCAATAATTCTTCAACCAGCGGTTGAGTTCCAAAATTTTGGTTGGAGAGCGTTGCGCGAAGAAATCGCGGGCGCGCGGCGTGTAGTCGTGAACCGGAAGCACGGACGAATAGATCAGGCTGATCTGGTGCACACGCGCGAGTTCGGCCATAGAAGCGTAGTTAGCCTCAATGTCTTCCAGTCGCATGGGACCGGTGTTGCCGGCAATGTCGTTGGTTCCGGCAAGGATGATGACGACTTTGGGGTGAAGATCGATTACGTCCTGGCGGAAGCGAACCAGCATCTGCGGCGTAGTCTGCCCACCAATCCCGCGGTTAATGTAAGGCTTGCCGGGAAAATATTCGTCGAGATGCCAGATATCGGTGATGGAGTCGCCGAAGAAGACAACCCGATTCTCTCCGGGCGCGGGCGGCTTAAGTGCGGCGTCGGCTTCGCGGTAGCGGGCGAGTTGACCGAAGTCATCGGTGAAGACGGCGATGCGCGAAGCGCGGTATTGATCGAGACCCGCAAAACCAGTGGAAGGAATCGAAGGCGATTGGGCGGCCTGCTGAGAGAAGGCGGAAGTCAGAAGTGCGCAAACAACGAACGAAAAGATGGCGAGTCGCTTCAGATCGCAAGATGCTTTCATAAGTTCTTCATCGCTGGCCGCGGGCCAGGGCATGGGCAATTGCCTCGTCCGCGAGAGGAGCCATAATCTTGTACCCATCAGCATTGGGATGCAACCCGTCGTTCGACAGATCACGCCTTAGCATGCCGCGGTGATCGATGAGCACCGAAAAGTAATCCAGATACACCAGGCCGTTCTTAGCGCAGTAATCCTTGAGCCAGGTGTTTAGTGCCAGGATTCTTTCCCTTGGACGCAGCGCAAAAGACTCCTTCGCTTCCTCGGTGTGATTGTGCGTAGGCAGCAGCGAGGCAAAGACCACGCGGATGTGATGCACGCGCGCCAACTCGGCCATAGAGGCGTAGTTGGCCTCGATCTCCTCGTTACGCGCAGGCCCGGTGACCCCAGCGATGTCGTTCGTACCAGCAAGAACAACCAAAACTTTAGGATGAAGATCGATTACGTCCTGGCGGAAGCGCACCAGCATCTGTGGCGTGGTCTGCCCGTCGATGCCGCGATTGATGTAATGCTTGCCGGGAAAATAGTCTGCCAGTTTCCAGTAGTCGGTGATGGAGTCACCAAGAAAGATGACTCGATTCTCTTTCGCCGCAGGCGGGGCGAGCGCGGTGTTGGCATCGCGGTAGCGTCTCAGTTCTCCGAAGTCATCGGTGTATATGGCTGTGCGCGAGGCGCGGTACTCGTCAAGTCCGGAGTAGCCGGCGGAGGGGAGGGAAGTTTTCGACTGCGTCGCGGCTTGCGCGGCTAAGGCGGAGCCAATTAGGAGCGCGATTGCCACAAGGCGCACGGCTGATATTCGTCGGGTCATGCCTGCCTTCCGGCTTGGTTAGAGTTCACATCCCATCGTAATTCGGGCCGCCGCCGCCCTCGGGTGGAACCCAGGTGATGATCTGGTAGGGGTCGGCGATGTCGCAGGTTTTGCAGTGCACGCAGTTCGAGGGGTTCAAGCTAATGCGCTTGCCGTTGGGCTGGGTGGCGTCATCGACCATCTCGTAGACATTCGCGGGACAGAAATTCTGGCAAGGGTTGCCATATTCTTTCACGCAGCGGGCGTTGCAAATGTTTGTGTCGTGAATGATCAGGTGCGAAGGCTGATCTTCTTCGTGCTTGGTGCCCGAGTGGTAGAGGTCGGTGAGCTTGTCGAAAGTAAGTTTGCCATCGCCTTTGGCGGGACCGAGTAAGTGCGCCTCAGCGCCCCCATCGGCAGGCAGTTCGGCGAGCTTGCGCATGTGCTCGTGTCCGGCCTTCGCTGGATAACGGTTGCGCAACCCGCGCCCGCCGGTGATCATCTGCAGGCCAGTATGGAACATGCCCGCATACATGCCCTGTTCGAATCCCTGATGCATGTTGCGAACTTTCCAGAGCTCGTCTTTGATCCAGCTGGATTCGACTTTCTTCTGATACCCGGCGAGCGCCGCATCCGAATCGCCTTCTCTGAGCGCTTCGTTTCTTAGAACCTCGAAAGCAGTTTCTGCGGCGAGCATTCCGCTCTTGATAGCGAGATGAATTCCTTTGAGGCGCGCGGAATTGAGGAAGCCGGCGGAGTCGCCGACGAATCATCCATCCTTTGCCGGCCACGGGAGGAATCGCCCACCAGCCGCCATAAGGTAGCGATTTCGCTCCGTAGCGAATCATCTTGCCGCCCTCGAGTAATTTCGCGACCATGGGATGTTGCTTAAAATCCTGCAACACATGTTGCGGATCGAGACGCGGGTCGGGATAATCGAGTCCTGTGACGAAGCCGAGCGAGACGACGTTATCTTTCGAGCCGTAGATCCAGGCGCCGCCATATTCTTTTGTAGTGAGCGGCCAGCCCAGGGTGTAGATCACTTCGCCGGATGCGATGCGGCCGGAGGGAACTTCCCAGAGTTCTTTTACGCCGACACCGTAGGTTTGTGGGTTGGCATTTTTAGCGAGATCAAATTTATTGATAAGTTGTTTGGTCAGGGATCCGCGCGGGCCTTCAGCGAGAATCGTGATCTTGGCCCGCAGGTCATAGCCGGGCTCGAAGTTTGATTTGGGATGGCCTTCCTTGTCTACGCCCTTATCGTCGGTCTGAACCCCGGTGACTCGGTCACCATCGAATAAGAGTTCCGAGCCCGCGAATCCAGTGAAGATGGTGATGCCAGTCTCTTCTACCTTGCCGCCCAGCCACTTCACGAAACGATTCAGCGAAATGACGTAGTTGCCGTGATCGCGTAGCGGCGGCGGCGTTATGGGAAGCTTGAATTTGCTCTTCTCGGTAAGGAAGTAAACAGCTTCTTTCGTGACTTTGGCGTCCAGGGGCGCTTCTTTTTCAAATCCCGGAAGCAGTTCGCGCATGGAGCGCGGATCGAGCAAAGCTCCAGAGAGACAATGCTGGCCGATTTCTCGGGCTTTCTCCAGGACGTAAATGTTTTCTTTGCTGAGCTGCGAATCGGGATGAGCGACATTGTGCTCATCGATCAACTGCGATAGGCGCAACGCGCAGGCCATGCCGGCGGGGCCACCGCCGACGATGACTACGTCGGCCGGCATCTGCGGGCGTTCGACACCTTCGATGGGTTTGCGGAAGACCAGCATAAGAGCGACTGGTCATGATAAACGTTTTGCGAGATTTCAGCGAAGAGGATCGGGCACGCCAAGCTGTTTGCAAATGCGGACCGCTGTGGGATTCTTGACTTCGCGATGTCTGGGGACTGTGCTAGTGCGTTGAGCGGCGCGATTCAAATAGACGCTGTGGCTACCGCCTTCTCGCACGAGGACACAACCGTTTTGTTCCAAGTGTCGAATTAGGTCTGTTCGTTTCAACAGGACTGACCATGCCATAAGGATGGTTGTGAATGCGAAGCGCAGACTGTGGAAAACTCGTGCATAAGTCGAAAAAGACCATGAAGATCATGGCCACTTGAGGGCTTCGCGGTTGCAACCTGCGCGGTGCAGGCAAAGATTGGGAAAGCTCACGCCAAGTAAATCATAGTGGGATTACACGAACCGCGTGCGGGCGATTCTAGGTGCTAGCTTGTGCAGTTCCTGTGGTAGTAAGCCGAGCGCCGTGGGGAACGGGCAGATGCTTAAGCCCTACCTAGTGATACGGCTATCGTTTCCCGCGTAACTTTCTTTCCTAGTTTTGAGCTGGCTGTTATCTGGCGGTTAGCTTCTAGCAACTGCTCGATGGCGTCGCGCAGGTTTTCTCGCGCTTCTTCCAGCGTTTCCCCTTCCGAAATGGCGCCGGGAAGTTCCTCTGTGTAGGCGACGTAGCCGCCGCCTTCAGATTCTGGGACTTCTTCGTAGACAGCCGTAAGAACCATGTCCATTGAAGATATTGTAAACCCAACGTCTATGATTACGATTTACTCGCCAAACGACGTCGCCTTCAGCTCCCCGCCTTCGCCTTCTTCACTTCCTCAATCAGCGGCGGAACGATATCGAACAGATTGCCCACAATTGCGTAATCGGCAATTTCGAAAATCGGCGCTTCCGAATCTTTATTGATCGCAATGATCGTACGCGATCCCTTCATGCCGACGATGTGCTGAATGGCGCCACTGATGCCGAGAGCCAGATAAAGTTTGGGCGCAACCGTTTGGCCCGACGATCCGATCTGGCGGTCCATAGGCAGCCATCCCGAATCGCAGATAGGACGTGAGGCCGCCAACTCTCCGCCTAGAGCTTCGGCAAGTTGTTTCGCGATCTCGATATTTTTCTGCTCTTTAATCCCGCGTCCAACGGAAACAATGATTTCGGCTTGCGTCAAATCGACAGCCTGCTTGGCTTCTTTGAAAACTTCCTGCGGCTTGTTGCGAATCACGCCATCTGCGATTTCGACGTTTACAGTTTTCACCGGGGCTGGGCTGGCTCCAGCTTCGGCCTTGTCGCCACGGAAAGCGCCATTCTGGAAAGTGGCGAACCAGGGAGCGTCGCTATTGAAGCTGACGTCGGCGGCGAATTTCCCTTGAAACATCTGCCGGGTGAAAACCAGCTTTCCGTTTTCAAATTTGAAACCAGTGCAATCGCTGATTACGGTGCGGTGCATCGCTGTCGCCAGCTTGGGGACGAAGTCGCGCACTTGATAAGTATGCGGCATGAGAACGAGTTTCGGTTGCCTGGTTTCAACAAGCTGTTTCAGCGCGGCTGCGAAGGCGTCGGGAGTGTAAAGCTCGAGCTTGGGCGATTCGACGTCATAGACGTTCGCAAGTTTCTTGGAGGCGACTTCGGCAGCGATCGACGACACACCTGCCCCCACGACGGCAGCTTCCAAACTCCAGCCTGTAGCTGTGGCGATGGCTTGACCGGCGGTAATGGTCTCCCAGGAGACGCGGTTGAGTTTTCCTTCGCGTTGTTCGACGACTACTAAGATCGTATCGGACATAGGTTCTTCTCAGAAAAGCAGCAGCCGAGCTTCGCTCGGCGGACAGCCCCTTCGACTTCGCTCAGGGCAGGCTAGGGCGGCTGTCCCCACATAAGCATTTCCACCTCAAGATTTACAGCACGCGTAATTCGTTGCGTAGTTTATCCACTAACTTCTTTGCGATTTCTGACGCCGAGCCTTCGATGTGTTCCGTCTTCTTGGTTTTCTCGGGAACGATACAGGCGTTCGATTTTCTGCAAATTGTCTCCGATCGCGGATTGCACTTCCGGCAACATCACTTTGCGCAGTGGTTTGTTCTTCGCCTGCTTAATGCCGATCAGCGTGGCATAGCGCAGTTTGTTGATTCCGGACTGAATCGTGAGCACGGCGGGCAGCGGCATATCGACGAACTGAAAGAACCCCGCTTCGAGTTCGCGCTTCACCCGAATGCCGGAGTCATTCGTGTCGATCTGCATGATGATGGTAGCGTGTGGCCAGCCCAGCAACTCGGCCAGGATCACTCCGGTTTGCGCGTAGCCGTAATCGTCGGACTGCAATCCGGTGAAGATCAGATCGAATTTTTCATCTTTGATGGCGGCGGCGAATGCCTTCGCCGTGTTTAAAGCGTCAAGGCCGACGAAAGCATTGTCTTCCAGATGGATAGCGCGGTCTGCGCCTTTAGCCAGAGCTTCGCGCAAAACTTGTTGAGAGCGGGCCGGGCCGGAGGTGATGACGACCACTTCTCCACCGTGTTTTTCTTTCTGGCGCAGCGCCTCTTCGAGAGCGTAGGCGTCCGGTTCGTTCACTTCATACGAGACATCTTCGCGGATCCACGCGGCCGTCTCGTTCAGCTTCAGCGGCGCATCTTTCTGCGGCACCTGCTTCATGCAAACCAGAATCTTCAAGCGCGACTCCTTGTATCCTTATCGCTCAGAAAGCGGCAGGGAAACCTGTCAGTATAAACGAGCATTGAGGAATTGGCACTTGGCCGTTCAGGAAGCCCAAAACCATCAACCACTAAGGACACGAAGGCGCATGAATAGATAACTTCGGCCCTCCTACTCGGTGATCACCGTCGACTGCCCGGTAAGTTCGAAGCGCTTGCGGCAGCGCATGTTCTTGCAGGCCGCCATGTCGTCTTTGCGCACCATATAAGATCGGAACTTGGCAAAGCGGGCGCGGTCGCGCTCGTCGGCACGTCCGCCGAGCTGGCGCTTCTTGGTGCGCACCACCCACGTGACTTCATACTCGGCGGGCTGGTGGCAATGCGGACAGTTTAAAGTTGCGGGTTTCTTTTCCGTGCGCTCGTCAAAAAAATCGCGTTCTTCCATTGGTAGGTCGCCGGTCGCTAGTCTTGGTTGTCAACCGGCTAAGTGCTCTCCTACAACTGCGGGCCGGTCGAATCAACCGCGAACGATCATTATTGCAGTTTTACGGAGGACAAAGCTATGGCAACATGGATGTTGGTGAGAAAGAATTA
The DNA here is from genome assembly GCA_963726155.1 of uncultured Acidobacteriaceae bacterium. Lineage (GTDB taxonomy): Bacteria > Acidobacteriota > Terriglobia > Terriglobales > Acidobacteriaceae > Sulfotelmatobacter. The sequence continues at coordinate 416,785 of CAVSBF010000004.1, read as the reverse complement.
AAAGGATTATGGCGCGCAAGAAAAAAGTGAAGCGGTTTCAAGCCGTCCAGGCCGTGAAAGAACTGGCGCGGGAACGGATGGGCGCGCCTCCGGCGGCGAAGGTGGTCCCTCACAAAAACAAGAAGGCAGAAAAACACAAGGAAACGCTAGGCAAGCTGCTGAGTGAGCGAATAAGAATAATTGAAGATCGGTTGTTCTCAGTTGAAGGTAGCAGTCACGACGGTATTGGAGTTGAGCACCACCGTACAAGTATCGCCGGTAAAGCTATTGCAGTTCGTCCAAGTCACTTGCGAAGCCCCGGTAGGGGTCGCGGTGAGGCCGATCGTGCTGCCCAAAGCGTAGTCAGCCGAGCAAGTTCCAGGGCATTTAATTACGCCAGTGGAATCGATCACAGTCCCCGCCCCCGTTCCAGCAATGTTAACGGTCAAAACTGCCTGCTGGCAGGTCCCGGTGCCAGCTCCACTTCCGGTAAGAAATGCCGAACCCGTGACCAGGTTCGGACTGTCGTAATAGCTGGCCGTCAGATTTCCGCTGCCGCAAATGCTTGTTGCGGTGACGAGACTTGTGTTTGTGATCGTGACCAGGTTTTGCGAATCAACCGACCACGTAACTAAATTAGTAATATCTTTGGTTTCGGGCGGATGGTCGTACGTGCCCATCGCCTTAAATACAATGCTCGAGCCAACTGCGGTAAACGTCGCTCCCGGAGGAACGACCTGAATCGATACCAGATGTTGATTAAACCCACAGCTAAGTGCGTTCAATAACAAAGTCGCGACTGCGATAAGGATAAGAATGCTGAACCACTTCCGGGTCATCCACGACTCCTGGGATCAAAGCGATCCGGCTGATCGACTATGTGTTCGAAGGATGGGCCAATTTAGTCAAAAATCGGGAGAAAAGCAATCGTTAATAGCCGAGTTGGACAATGTTGATCATCCCTTCACCGCTTCCGCGACCACCTTTACAAATTCGCGGATATCTTCCTCCGTCGTGTCGAACGAACACATCCAGCGCACAATCGATTCTTCTTCCATCCACATGTAGAAAAAATAATGCTGTTTAATTTTTTCGATCGAGTGGCGGGGAATCTGCGCGAACACTCCGTTCGCTTCCACCTTCCATACAACTTTCACACCAGGGATGTGGCTGACTTCTTTTTCCAGCAAGCGCGCCATGCGGTTGGCGTGTTCCGCGCTGCGCTGCCAGAGGTCGTTTGTGAGCAGGGCTTCGAATTGCGCGGCGATAAAACGCATTTTTGAAGCCAGCTGCATCCCCTGCTTGCGTAGGTAGAGAAAGTTATCGCTCAAATCGGGCTGGAAAAATACCACGGCTTCGCCGCCCAGGATCCCGTTTTTCGTTCCACCGAAAGAAAGAACATCCACACCTAAATCGCGGGTCGCGGCGCGCAGGGACTGGCCGAGCGAGGCGGCTGCGTTGGCAATGCGAGCGCCATCCATGTGCAGAAACATGTCATGCGCGTGGGCGAATTCGGCTAGCGCACGAATTTCTTCTGGACGGTACACCGTGCCCATCTCAGTGGATTGCGTAATAGAAATGACTCGAGGCTGCGAGTGATGCTCATCGCCGATGCCGTGGTAAGCGTGGCGAACGGAGTCCAGCGTGATCTTGCCGTCCTGCTGCGGCAAGGGAATCAGTTTGCAGCCGGTATGCTTTTCCGGGGCGCCGCATTCGTCGGTATAGATGTGAGCATAGGCGCTGCACAGGACCGATTGGAAAGATCGAGTCAAAGCCTGCAGACCGAGAACATTAGCGCCGGTTCCGTTGAAAGTGAAAAAAACTGCAATGTCAGGACCAAAATGTTCTTCAAATTTCTTGACGGCCGAACGGGTATAGGAATCGGCCCCGTAAGCCACTACATGGCCTTGATTTGCCCGTGCCAGCGCAGCCAGAATTTCAGGGTGCACGCCGGCATTATTGTCACTGGCGAAGTTGCGGGCAGACTGAGGGAGAATTTGCTCCATAGGGCAACAATGTAGCAGAGTGAGACGATGGAAGTGGAGAGCGGGACTTTTCGATCTGCAGCCTCGGTTTGCCTTTCCCTATTTCTTCACCGCTATGCTGCGATTATTTTGCGTCCTCGCAATGGGTAGGTGAATCTTGTAGACGGTACCTAACGCTTGGGCCGTGACGCCGTCTAATTCAGGTTCAAGGCTTTCCCCGAAAGCCTTTAGTTCGGTATTGTAGTGCTTCGACATTTCTTGGGGCGGGTATCGATATTCATGGACGCGAGAGATCATAAAATTTTGCGGGAGAGTCTTCTCCTGTTGGCGCTGGCCTGCGCTGGAGCCACCCTGGGATGCTCGGGGAGTGCTCCGGCGAATGCGCATGCGGGCGGGCCGCCGGCAATGCCGGTGAAAGTAGAAGTGGCGCGCGCCACTCCGGTCAACGACTCTACGGAGTACGTGGCCACCCTCAAATCGCGCGATTCGGCTGTGATTATGCCGCAGGTGGAGGGGCAGGTCACAAAGATCTTCGTCCACTCGGGAGAGATGGTAAAAGACGGCGCCCCGCTGATGGAGATCGATCCATTGAAGCAGCAGGCCACGGTAAAGAGCCAGCAGAGTTCGCTGGAGGCGCAACAAGCCAATCTCAACTGGACCAAGCAGCAGTACGAGCGGGCCCAGGGACTTTATTCTGCCGGCGTTGTCAGTAAGCAGGATCTCGATCAAGCGAAGTCGGCCATGGACTCAGCCCAGGCGCAGATGGACTCGCTCGAAGCACAAGTACGGGAACAGGAAGTGCAGCTGCATTACTACCGGGTAGTGGCGCCGCGGGGCGGAATTGTTGGAGACATCCCCGTTCGGGTGGGCGACCGGGTCACGAGCTCGACGCAGCTTACGACGGTCGACCAGCCTGGAAGTCTTGAAGTGTATGTTTATGTGCCGATCGATCATGCCGCCCAGTTGAAGATGAATCTGCCGGTGCAGGTCCTCGACAGCAATGACAAAGTACTGGCCAATAGCCGCATCAGCTTTATTTCGCCGCAAGTGGATAACGCTACGCAAACCATTCTGGTAAAGGCGCGCATCGCGAATAGTAATGACGCGCTCCGTCAATCGCAATTTATCCGGGCACGTATCGTGTGGGGCACGCACGATAATCCCGAGGTTCCCATTCTCGCCGTATCCCGCCTGGCGGGACAGTATTTCGCTTTTGTTGCCGAGCCGCAGAATGGTGGTTACGTGGCGCGGCAGAAAGCGCTGAAGATCGGGCAGACCGTCGGGAACGATTACGAAGTTCAGGATGGCATCAAGCCTGGCGATAAGGTGATCGTATCGGGAACCCAGTTTCTGCTGGATGGGGCACCGGTGACTCCGCTGGGATGAGAAGCGGGGATCAGCTCGGGGCTTCCGCAACTCAGTCTCAGCGAGATGACCAGTACGAGCGCCGGAAGCCGAGCCCCGGAGAACGTGGCCCACTAGTTTTCAGAACAATGCCTTAGGGTTCTTCACCCCGTTGTGTGATTTGGGATTTCTATGTTCGTTGCCTTTTTTATTCAACGCCCGGTGTTCGCCACGGTCTGCGCCCTGCTTATTGTTTTGGGCGGCGCGGCGGTAATTCCCACGCTTCCAATCTCGCAGTTCCCCAACCTCGCGCCGCCACAGGTGAGCGTCTCCAGCGCTTACATCGGTGCCAGCGCGCAGACGGTGGAGAGTGCCGTCACCATCCCGTTGGAGCAGCAGATCAATGGGGCGGAGGGCATGAAGTATATGACCTCCACCAGCGGCAATGACGGGACGAGCGGTATCACTGTCACCTTTGATATAACCCGCGACCCAGACCTGGCCACGGTCGACATCGAAAACCGTGTCAACACGGCGCAAGGACGGTTGCCTGCCGCGGTGAAAGCCATCGGCATCACGACCGCCAAGAGCTCGCAGAATTTCGTCTTCGGCGCGGCCATCATCTCCGACAACAACAAATACTCCACGCTGTTCATGAGCAATTACCTTGATATTTACGTGAGGGATGCGCTGAAGCGAATTCCGGGCGTGGCTGACGTAATTATTTTCGGAGAGCGCAAGTACTCCATGCGGCTGTGGCTGGATCCGGTGCGCATGGCGGGACGCGGGCTGACGGCGCCGGACGTAGTAAGCGCTCTTTCCGAGCAGAATGTGGAAGTGGCAGCGGGACAGGTAGGCCAGCAGCCGGCGCCGGAAGGGCAGCAGTATCAGATCAGCGTCCGCGCGGTTGGCCGCCTCAGCGAGGCTAGCCAGTTCGACAACATCATTCTCAAGACGAATGCAGATGGCACTTTGGTTCGCCTGAAGGATGTGGGCCACGCCGAGTTGGGCGCGGAAGATTACAGTACGGACTTGCAGTTCAACGGTCAGGATGCTGTGGGCTTGGGCGTAACGCAGCTTTCCACCGCGAATGCTCTCGATGTCGACCGGCGCGCCATTGCCGAATTGCAGCGGCTCTCAACAAAGTTCCCGCCGGGAATGCGTTACAAAGTCGCCTTCGACACGACCGACGCCGTGGGCGAGTCGATCCGCGATGTGGTCTATACGGTAGGTTCGGCGATTCTCCTGGTCATCCTTGTAATCTTCCTCTTTCTCGGCGATTGGAGGACGACGATGATTCACTTCATCGCCACTCCGGTTTCGCTTATCGGCACCTTTATCTTTGTGAAGTTGCTAGGTTTCTCCATCAACACGCTGACTTTGTTCGGCATCACGCTGGCCACCGGTCTGGTCGTCGACGACGCGATCGTTGTGATTGAAAACATTGAGCGCCATATCACTGAGGGCGAACACGACTCGCACAAAGCGGCGGCAGCCGCCACCGCCGAGATTACCAGCGCCGTCATCGCCACCTCGCTTGTACTCTGCGCTGTGTTTGTGCCGGTTGCTTTCTTTCCCGGGACGACCGGAATTCTGTTTCGCCAGTTTGCGCTGACCATCGCATTTTCCATTGCGATTTCGGCGTTCAATGCGCTCACGCTGGCTCCGGTGCTGGCGGCAATTTTCCTCAGCGGTCCCCACCGCCAAAAATGGTGGTGGCTGCAAAAGTTTGACGATGGAGTGTCCGCCGTCACGCGCGGTTACCGTGCCGTGCTGCATCACGTGCTGGATTACAAGCTGGTAATGGTGCTCCTGTTTTTTGTCGGTCTGGGGCTGACTTATTTTGTGTTCACGCGCGTCCCCGGCGGATTCGTGCCGAATGAAGACCAGGGGTATTTCATCGTCGTTGTTCAAGCGCCTTCTGGGGCATCTCTGGAATATACGAAAGCCATCGGAGGACAGGTTTCGAAGCTGCTGAGCGACGTGTCGGAAGCGGAGGGAACGTTCTCGATTGCGGGCTTCAGTTTCTCCGGCAGCGCGCCGAATCAGGGACTTATTTTCGTGCCGCTTAAGCCATATTCCCAGCGCAAGGGCAAGGAGCATACGGCGTCGGCAATTCTGAACCGAGTCCGTCCCCGTCTGTTTTCGATTTCGGGGGCAATCGTGTTTGCCACGCTTCCCCCTGCCGTGCAAGGCCTGGGACAATTTGGCGGATTCCAATTCGTTGTGCAGGATCAAGCGTCGCACACGCTGCAGGAGCTCTCCGATGTAACCCACGGCATAATCCGGCAAGCAGCCGCGCGCAAAGATCTGGTTGGCTTGTATACGCCGTTTACCGCAAACGATCCGCAGTTTCTTGTAACCATCGATCGCGAAAAGGCGAAGAGTCTGCACGTTCCGCTCTCGCAGATTACCGACACGCTGGGCGTCTACATGGGATCGTCTTATGTGAACGATTTCGATTTCAACAATCGGTCGTATCGCGTCTATGTCCAGGCGGATAAGCAATACCGCGCCACGGAAGAGGACATGAAGGAGTTCTACGTGCGCTCCGACAGCGGGGCGATGATCCCTCTGGAAAATCTCATCAGCATCACGCAGACCACAACGCCGCAGGTCATCAGCCACTACAACCTGTTCCGCTCGGCGGAGATTGATGGCTCGGCCGCTCCTGGCTACAGTTCCGGTCAGGCGATCGCGGCCATGGATCAGCTGGCCAGCAAAATGCCGCAGGGATTTTCCTACAGCTGGACTGGGCTGTCGCTCGAAGAATTGCAGGCTGGCGGAACATCGCTCATTTTATTTGCACTCGGAACTCTCGTCGTATATCTCACACTTTCGGCACAGTATGAAAGCTTTGTGTTGCCGTTCATCGTATTGTTAGCCGTTCCCATGGCTTTGCTGGGCGCACTGGGAGCACAGTGGATTCGCGGCCTGGAGAATGACGTCTTCTGCCAGGTGGGACTAGTGATGCTGGTCGGTCTCTCCAGCAAAAACGCAATTCTGATCGTGGAGTTTGCCGAGCAATTGCGCGGGCGCGGAGTTCCGCTGGTAGAGGCGGCGGTGCAAGCGGCAGCGATTCGTTTTCGCCCCATCATCATGACGTCGCTGGCGTTTATTTTAGGCGTTGTGCCCCTGGTGCTGGCCACCGGAGCGGGCGAGAACGGCCGTCATTCGGTTGGCACCACCGTGTTTGGCGGCATGATTATGTCGACCGTGTTGAATCTTTTCTTTATACCCGTGTTGTACCTGATTATCGAAGGCTGGCGCGAACACGGGAAGAAAAACGTGCAACCGGTGGGGCCTGACGCAAGCCCACAGAGCGCCTGAGGCTAACTTCATCAGGCGAGGATTTTTTCCCTCGGGGCGGATTTTTCTCGAATCTTCTTTGCGGCTCGGGCCGCCGCGCGTTTTTCCGCCTTCTTTCGGGCCTTGCGCCGCAACTTGGCCATCCATTCCCGCGAATACATAGTCCCACGGCACTTGGGCGAGCCACAGTGGCAGGGCGCCGGATCATCGTCGTCGTAAAGGTTGTAATCCCACACCAGCTCTTCACCGGCTGCGATGTTGCGGATGGCGAGAATCCAAACCCGATTCTTAATCTCATCGACTTCACAATTGGGATCGCAGGAATGATTCAGGTAGGCGCCCATGCCTTCACCGTCGATGACCGTTTTGCCGTCATCCAAGCCGTAGAGGTAAGTGCGGCTGGCGCCATCGTACAGGCGGTTGGCTTCCTCGGCAGTCAGGCGCGGACCGGAATACTCGACGACCCGAGCTCCCTTGCGGATGCGCGCTGTGGTGAAGACACCGGCTGCATGGATTCGTGAAGGGCGAATGACTAATGCCATCCGACTAATTTCGCACGGCGGTGAGCTTTGGAGGAAGTGCAAACACGAAAATAAAATTTATAAACAGATTTCCTGACCATTTTGAGCAGTGAGAAGAACTATTCTTGCCACACGGGCGCCTAGGGGTCGTAGACCGAACTTCCATAGCCCTGTTTGCGGGCGGACTCCTGCATTTCGTCCAGGCGCTTTTTCTGTTCATCCAGCTGAGCCAGCATGCGTTCTACTTGCTGCTGCTTTTCTTTCTGACGCTCATTCCAGGACACACAATTTGCAACGCAGTTTGCGGGCGCAAAGTGGATCGACTCGTTCAACTGATCGATCTGAGTTTGCAGCGACGCAAGCTGATTTTTCTGGGATTGAATCTGCGACTTCCATTGCTCGGCGGGCACCTTTGAAGCGTTTGCCGAGTCAGGCGGAGGAGTTGTTTTGACGCCACTGGCTGCTGAAGTGGAAGGTGCTGCTGCGTGTGCCGGCAGTTCTTCGTTCGTAATCACTTTCGTGGGTTTGGCATCCTTGCCCGGCGCGGCCTTTGCTTGTTGCTTTTGTTGCCGCTGCTGCCGTGCCAGGTCGCCCAGCGAAGGTTCGTCCTGGCCGCTGGCCGTCACCGCACCCAGCGAAATCGCTGTGATCAGGACCAGAAACAGGAAAATCCCGCAATCCGCACGCATGGCAGCTCCTTCGCAAATGCTATCGGCAAACCGATCTGGGCCAGCATTACGAATGGGGCATGAACGTTAGTGATTGCTGTATTCGGCAACCAGCGTGTCGAGCTTTGCCAGAAGCGCGCCATTTCCCTGGCGAGGAGACATCTTCGAGGCATTATGCGGCAGGGATGTTGTGAGTGCTTATACTGCTACGCTGCTGGCAACAGAGTCCAGTCGAGACAGTCTGGTCCCCGTGATCGCCGGCACCAGTTGAATTTGCACCAGGCTCTGCGGTGCAGCTTTGTCCTTCTTGGCCAGCAGATTCGTCGAGGGAATGCCGGTGCGGGCGAATGATTTTTCACAATCCGCGGTGGAAGGTCCGCGCATGTTTCCTTCCATGAATGCCAAGCCCGGGCAACGGGTGCAAGAGGAACCGTGCGCACACTGCGAACAGCCCGACAAATCTTTCAAGCGAATCGAGCGGACTTCTTTCAACTGTTCGGAGTTACGCCAGATATCGATGAAGCGCTGCTGCCGCACGTTGCCGCAAGATAACGGAAATTGCACGCAAGGATAAAATTCTCCATAGGGAGAGATGTAGCAGGCAGTATGGCCAGCGCTGCAAGGCAAGGAGGACAGGCTCTCGGCATCAGGCGGGGGCGGCGGTGCGCAAAATTCATCCGCATTGCCGACGAAGAATTCGTCGCGAAAAAGTTCGTGGAGGACGGATTCGCCGGCGTTCAAGTTAAGCACGGAGCGGTCGCCATCCATCATGGGAGTGATCGTGGGGTCCAGCGTATATTCAGCACCGAGTTCATCCGCCAGCGCGCGGACACCGTGATAGTCCTGCCTGTTTCCCGTCATCAACACATTGGCCATAATGACTTTTAGGCCTTGCGATTTGAGAAAGCGGATGGCATTGATCGAGCGCCGAAGCGAACCTTTCACCCTAGTGATTGCGTCATGCACTTCGGGCCGGTGGGAATAAATGCTGATCTGAATCGATTCCACTCCGAGATCGCGAAGGCGCGCGGCCTGCGCTTCTCGAATCAGCACGGCATTGGTCTTGAGCTTCACGCAGAAGGTGAGAGAGCGAGCGTGCTCCAGAATCTCAAAGAAATCCTTACGTAGAAAAATCTCGCCGCCGCTCAGGGTGAGAATAAAAACGCCGGCCTCCGCCATCTCCGAGAGCAGATGCTTGATCTCTACCGTGGTCATTTCACCGTGGTCGTCGTGGTCGAGGTAGCAATGAACACACTGCTCGTTGCAACGGTAGGTGAGGTCGAGTTGCGCGCTCAGGGGAACACCCAGCTGCAGCGCCCGCTCGCTCACTTCGTGCATTAAAACGCTCATGGGCGTGATTGCTCCTGAGCGGCGGCCTGCGGATCCGTGATGGGTTGATCCGATATCAGCAGAATGCCATGCTTGGCTAGGTTTGTCGCCAACTCTTCTGCATCCCGCACCGCATCTTCAGCCTTCACTTCGAATTCTGTGCAGATGCGCCGTGTCACGATCTCATCCAATGGCGTTGCTCCATCGGCCGCCTGCCAAACAATGGTCGCCGTCGGGTTCAGAGTAAAAAGCGTCGAATCGTGACCGGACATGACCAGCATTTCCTCGCCCAGCCTACGAGCGGCGATTCGCGGACTGCGTGCGACATACATTTTCTTATTGATCCTCATTTGAAATCTTTACCCAATCAACTCCCAGACGCGCGCATCCGGCATAAACGTAAGCCTGCGAACCGGCACGCGATGGACGAAGTCGCACGCAGCTTGAAATGCCCGATGAACAAACTCCGGATCCTCGGCAAAGAAAAGAATATTGCCCAACAACTCACGCCCCGCGTCGGCTTCACCCACTGGATCGATGCGATTCTCCGGCCCCTGCGCCAGCAGATATAGCTCGGCCACCGGGGCAGATGCATTCTCGCCCAGTTTCGCCAGTTCCCCGGTGAAAGGCGTGCCGTACGCCACGTATCCTTCACCTTGCTTCCGTACGTAGGAAATTTCGTCAGTCAACAATGTCGCATCAGCCGGTGCGAGGCGCGAGATTGTGGTCTTTCCGGCACCGGAAACCCCGGCAAACAGAAATGCTTTCCCATTGCGAATCGCACTGGCGGAGTGAAGAAGGAATCCGCCTTGCTTCGCCAGTACCAGCGTGTGGACGATGCGCAGAACAGCGTCAATGGAGTACGGATTCGCCGTCTGACGAATGCTGCCGCGTCGCATAGCGGGTTCCCACTCGGCGCGAAAATCCCCGCGCTCCAGCAACCATCGGCCTGAATCGTGAGTGACGCTTACATCCGCGTCGGAATTCGTGCCCGCAGGAGCATTCAAGTCAACATCAAATTCGAATTCGGCGTAAGCATTCGCGCTCACGAAACCGGCATAGCGGTTTTGCAGCATCTCCAGAAAATCGCGGCCCGTAGTATTCACTCTCACGGCAACGCCGCCGATGGCGATTACCACGCTATAGCATTCGATTTGTGTGGCTAACCCTGGCACGGAAGAACCGGCTTCTCTGGAGTTTGTAACAAACGATTCAGGTAAACGAAGGCGCGCGCTGCAGGAACCGAACGGCGAACTATTCTGGCGATTAGACTTTTCGCCGCACTCAAGTTCGCGGACAGCTCGAGCAATTTTCCCCCGCGAATCACGTACGCTACCCGACCCAACAATTCATTCGGCTCAACAGGACGATCGTCCGGCGCGGGAAGCGCATCTCCCCGTGTAATCCACCGCGGATTTTCCGAAGTACCGACGACGGCGACGACACGGTGAGCGCAGAGACCGCCTTCCCGTCGGACCAGAACGATATCTCCGACGCACACTCGATCCTGGTCTTTGCCCTCGCCGACGCCTTCGACCACGAGCGTTTCCCCAGGCCACAGGGAAGGCAGCATACTCCAGCCGGTCGCGACGAAACGAAGGCTGCCGAACGAGCGCAGAACCTCTGCAGCAAGCTCGCACTTCATGGCAGCGGTGTCCGCAACGCGATCTGCGTGCTTCATGACACTTTGGAATTTAGCCCTTGACAGCTAGTGTCGACGGGGGCCACCTTGCCGCAAGACAGGGCTGAAGTCACAAAGACCTGATCAAAGCGAAAGCTCGGTTTCTCGTATGGTTTCTTGAGGGTTTCTGCGGGAAGATCTTTGGATAAATCTTTCATGATCATTGGTCCTTAACCTAAACCTACTTTAGCGCCGACTGCGACGCTTGTACCGCGCAGCCGACAGAGCTGGACGTCCCACAAGTCGCCTGATTGCTCAGAGTCGAGAAGTATACCTGAGAAGTTCCCGGCAACGTTCCCGAGCCGACGAAGTTATCAATAATAATTCCGCTGCTACCGCCGGCTGACGCGAGGGCATTCGTAGCGATCGCGCCCAAGTTGGTCCAGACTAACCCAGTGCTGCCGTCTGCAGTGGTTCCGCCCGCTGTAGTGTTGAATGTGGGAACGGCCGCGCCAGACGTACCGTTGTTTGTCACCAACTCGATGTTGCCGTTATTGTCCAGGATCAAAGTTCCGGTGCGGTAGGTATGACTTGCCGTCCAAGCCGCAGGTGTCGAGGCGGAGAGCAGCCCTTGATCCAACCACGCTACGCTACCATCCGGGGTAGGCTGGCCTGTGGTCCCGTTCCAGATAGGAACCGTGACGCCCGAAGTACCCGCCGTTTTTACGACTTCAATGTGAAGACCGGTATCCAGAACCTCCTGGCCCACAGAATACAAAGTGGACGGGAGCCAGGATGTGCTCTTGAAATTCAGTACACATCCTCCAGAGGCGCACCCGGACGGCACAGCTCCAGCCCCGGTGCTCACGAAGATCCATTCCGTTGCGCCGCCCGAGGTATTTGGATTGAGGATGTCTGTAACAGGAGAGCAAGATGCGGTGCTGCTCGCAGTCGAAAGAGATGGTCCGGGGACCACCTCGCCCATGGTACCGGCCGTTATGGGAACCCGGTACAGGGTTGGGGTGCCACCGGTGTTCCCGCAAACGTAGAGATTGCCGGTGGCGTTTGCTGAATTTTTGTAGTTGCTGTCGAAGTCGCCATCGTACAAAGGATTAGGGTTTGGTAATGACCCGTACACTACGCTGTTGCCGACTGTGACTTCCGATCCGAAGTCACCGGCACTAAAATTGGCGCTAAGTTGGTAGACGGCGGCACAAGCTGCTCCGCTCACACAGCTCGCCGAACCGTCACTTGACGCAAACACATACACCAGCCCGGCCGTCGAGTCCACCTCGGGGCTACCCACGATCCCCGTACCAAAATCTAGCTGACCTGATGCGGTGACGGCTGCCGTCGTCGGATCCACGCGGTAGATGTATCCCCCCGCATCGCCGACAAATATATTTCCCGACACATAATCATGAACCGGGCTGGAGAGCGAGTCGCCTTCGTTCACCTGGAGCGGAAATCCTGCCGCGTGTACTTCCGCAGGAACTCCCTCAAAAAACGGCGTGATTTTGTGGAGCCAGCCGAGTGCACCTCCGACCCACGCCGTGTCGCCGCTGTAATCGACGAAAACCGAGGAGGTCGTATCGTTGATGTCAGTCCCGGAATGGTCCTCGATGAAGATCTGCGTCATGCAGGGCGCCGTACAACCGGGGTATGCAGAGGTGCTCACGGCCGTAAGGGTATCTGGGGCGCCAACCGCTTGGGTAGTAGAGGGCGCCCATTTCAGCAGGACCAAAATTCCGAAACCTCCAACAGTTTGAACGAACGCGACCTGCGTGCCGTCGCGGGAGAAAGTGGGAGATGTCAAGATCTGACCGCCAGTGTTGTAGGCCCAATAGACTCGAGGCACCGTGCCGCTGCACCCGGAATAGAGGTTATCGTAAGCAACGATGCTAGCTTGGCCGGTCGAGCCAAGAAGGCCCGTGCTGTAGACGACAAAATCGGGCTGCGTCGCATCGCCACAATTGGCGCTGGTACCTAAAAACGAGAATTTTGCGGGATAGTTTCCTGCACCGACGCTAGCTCCGCTGCCCAGACTTTCCGCCCAATAGCCAGCGGCCTTTTTATGCTTAGGCGGGGGCGGCGATTTCGCCTTTTTGTTTGATCCGAAGGCAAGGCCATCACGATTTTCTGCGGTGGATGGTCTCACCGGCAGCTGGCTGCGATAGAGTTGTTGCCAGTAACGCGGGTCCTTTTCCACTCGAGCGGCCTGTTCCGTCGTGCCCGGCTTGGAGAAAATAATATGGTGGTGGCTCCAATCAGTTGGAACGGGGACAGGTTTCTCCGCAGCCGGAACACTCTGGGCCCATATGGCTGAAGACGTGAGGAACACGCCGAGAATAGAGACACCCAAGGTCTGGTTCCTTCTCATTTTTCTCCCCGATCGTTTTTTCTCGCCGATCGTTTTTTCGCCGATCGTTGCAGAGGACGCGAGAAACTTGACGATAATGGCTGCGAACGAAAGCGCTGGCCTAACTCACGAACTCTTATCCTGGCAGGCTGGAAAATCATCATACACCGGTGTGTTTTTGGAACAACCGCAATTCGGCGGGTAGGGACGCAGATTTCCACAGACATTTCCACGCAACCCGCACCAACCAGAGGGCAACGCCGCCGCCAACACGCAGGCGAACTGGTTAAGTTCTCGCAGTCGTCAGTCGGGAAGAGAGGCCACGGGAATCTGTTGGGCGATGCCGCGCAGCTCTTCGAATAAGACGGTGCTCAAGTAACGCTCCCCGAACGATGGCAGCACAACCACGATCAGCTTGCCGGCGTTTTCGGGACGCTTCGCTACCTTCAGAGCCGCGGTTACAGCTGCGCCGGAAGAAATTCCTACCAAGAGTCCCTCCTCGCGCGGAAGACGACGAGCCATCTGGAGTGCTTCATCGTTGCTGACTTGAATAATCTCGTCGATTAAATCGGTGCGAAGAATTCGCGGCACAAATCCCGCGCCGATCCCTTGAATTTTGTGCGGGCCCGGCTTTCCACCCGAGAGCACCGGGCTTTCCGCCGGCTCTACAGCAATGGCTTTGAAGGATGACTTCTTGGGCTTGATGTATTCCGCTACTCCGGTGATGGTCCCGCCCGTCCCAATGCCAGAAACCAGGAAATCGACTTTCCCGTCCGTGTCGTTCCAGATCTCAGGCCCGGTGGTCTCGAAATGAATTTTGGGATTCGCTGGATTATCAAATTGTTGCAGCATGTAACCATTGGGCGTCTTCGCCACTAACTCTTCCGCTTTGAGGATCGCACCCTTCATGCCGCGCGGCCCTGGAGTCAGCACAAGCTCGGCGCCAAAAGCCAGCAGGAGCACCCGGCGCTCCTGGCTCATGGTCTCAGGCATCGTCAGAATAAGTTTGTAGCCTTTCACCGCAGCTACGAAGGCCAGACCGATTCCGGTATTGCCGCTGGTGGGTTCGATCAGAACCGTTTTTCCGGGCTGAATTTTGCCCGAGCGCTCTGCGTCAAGAATCATGCTCGCGCCAATTCGGTCTTTTACGCTGCCCACCGGATTTTGGCTTTCCAGCTTGGCGACAACTTCAGCCACGCAACCTTCCGTGACTTTATTAAGCCGTACCAGAGGTGTGTGACCAATCAGTTCAATGACGTCCTTCGCGATTTTCATGATTCGTCTCCTAAGCAGTTACCGCGGACCTCGGAATAGGTACTTAGCAAAACTCCTGCGAAACGTTGGCGGAAGCGAGTGGGAGTCGAACCCACCGATGACGGGGTGACCCGCCGCCCGCCGGTTTTGAAGACCGGGACGATCACCGGACCGCATGCGCTTCCAAAGACCACCGACAAGACGTTCGGTGATCTTACTTGGGTTGCGGCACGATTCTCAAATACGGCTTCGGCGACTTCCAGCCTCCGGGATATTTCTGTTGCGCCTCCTCGTTCGATACCGAGGGCAGAATGATCACTTCATCGCCCTGCTTCCAGTTCACCGGCGTGGCTACTTTGTGCTTCGCCGTGAGTTGCATCGAATCAATGACGCGGAGAATTTCGTCGAAATTGCGGCCCGTGCTCATGGGATAGCTGAGCTGCAGCTTGATCTTTTTGTCGGGACCGACCACGAAGACGGTGCGTACCGTGGCATTATCCGCAGCGGTGCGGCCTTCGGAAGTGTTGCCGCTCTCTGCCGGCAACATGCCGTAGAGCTTCGCGATCTTGAGTTGTGGATCGCCAATCATCGGGTAGTTTACTTTCGCGCCCTGAGTCTCTTCAATGTCTGCGGCCCATTTGCCGTGACTGCTTACCGGGTCAACGCTGAGGCCGATGATTTTCGTATTGCGTTTGGCGAATTCGGGCTGCAACCGCGCCATATACCCAAGTTCGGTGGTGCACACGGGAGTGAAATCTTTGGGGTGGGAAAACAGAATCGCCCAGCCGTCGCCGATCCATTGGTGAAAGTCGATTGTGCCCTGCGTGGTCTCCGCGGTGAAATTCGGTGCCGTATCGTTGATGCGGGGAATTCGGTTGGATTCTGTTAGGGTCTCGGTGGTCATCTCTTGTCACCTCGTTGATTTAGATTCTTAAAATTGCCGGCCAAATCTCTTAACTTCGTTCGAAGCTTCGACCGAAATATTTGGACAAAAACAAAACCCACCCGCTACATGGGGTGGGTGGGAAATTATTCTTGCCTGCTCCCTACCCACACGACTGCGTACACATGCAACAGCATGGGGCGCCGGCGTGGGAAGGACAAAACACGTAGTTAGGATAGAAGTCCGCACGGACCATGTCAACCGTGGGTGCCTGCGAACTTCGGAGTTTTCTTGCATCGCAAAGCGTTTGCCCGCATCTGTCTCCTTGCGCGATGAAGCTGCATTTGCACAGTGATTTCCCGCTTGAGGCACCGTGATGAGCATGACAACCCGGCGTCTGGCGATGGCGCAATGGGACGTTTTTTCTTCCCGAAAACTCGAAGGGAATTCTTTGGCCGTATTTTTCGACGGCCGCGGACTGACAGACGCGGAAATGCAGTCGATTGCCCGAGAGATGAATCTTTCCGAAACTACTTTCATCTTGCCACGCGACGCCGCTGTGGAGCGCGAACAAGGGACTCGGGTGCGCATCTTTACTGTGCAGGAAGAACTGCCGTTCGCTGGGCATCCCACGCTGGGAACAGCGTTCGCGTTGCGCGGCGAAAGTGCTTTGCCACAGGTCACGCTGCAGTTGAACGTCGGCAAAGTGCCGGTGCACTTCGAAGATAAGGCCGGAGAGCCTCCGTTCGGCGAGATGACGCAGATCGACCCCACGTTCTTAACGCAACATGACCGCGAAGCAGTTGCACGGGCGACGGGATTGAGCGCGGATAGCTTCGATGACTCTTTGCCCATTGAGACAGTTTCAACTGGCGTTCCATTCACCGTGACGCCGCTGAAATCGCTGGCGCTGATCCAGAATCTGCAGGTCGACCTGGCGGGCGCGGCCGAATATTTGGCCAAGTCTTCAGGAAAGTTTTTCTATTTCGTCACGCGGGAAACCGTCGATCGCGATGCGCGTCTGCATGCCCGCATGCTTTATTACAACGGCGAAGATCCTGCCACGGGCTCGGCGGCAGGTTGCGCAGCGGCGTGGATGGTGGCGCATGGCGTGGCCCAGTCCGATGAACGCGTGATGATTGAACAGGGTGTCGAGATGAAACGTCCCAGCCGGATTTTCGTGCGTGCGGCGCGCCGCGATAACCGCGTAGTTAACGTGCGGGTGGGAGGACACTCGGTTGAGATCGTGCGCGGAGAAGTTTTCCTCTAGTCGAACTCGCGCAAGCATCTTCGAATCACGAATTTCAAACGCGACAAAAAATGTCAATAGCCAGAAGCTGCCATTTGCTTCGGCGGTACTTTACAGTGCTCACCATTGCCGTTAGCATCACTTCGCTCTTCCATCCTTCACGAATCGAGAAATTTCCGTTTGGCTCTGGATCACAACCGGGGACTTCGGAACAGGCGGTGAATGAAACCCAAGCGCACGATTTTGTGTGTTGACGATAACGACCAGTCACTTTCTCATCGCAAAATCATGCTGGAGACGCGCGGGTATCGTGTGGCCAGCTATTCCCGCGGCGAACTCGCCCTGGAACGATTCAAGCAGGGAGGCATCGACTTAGTTGTTACAGACATGGCGATGCCGGGAATGGACGGACCGCAGTTGATCGCTGCCATCAAGGCAATCGCTCCGCAGGTTCCGACGATCCTGATTTCGAGCAAGGTGCGCGTCTATGACCACGACTCTCAAGCGGATGTATTCCTCGCCAGAGGAATGTATGCGCCCGCCGATCTGCTGGAGCGCATCCGTCTGCTGCTCGTGCGTAAGCGCGGTCCGAAGCGAATGCAGCGCTCCACTCCACAAGCCCGGCAGATCGGTGCAGCCTGACGTCGCTTCGGGCTGTAGCCCGCAAAGCATTTCACTACCAATTAAGGTAAAGGACAACGAGAATAATTCTTTGATTCTCGGCCGGGTTCGGAGTCTGCGCGCACGGGCGGTGGATGATCGCGCTCGTGTAAGATCGAATCTGGCATGGGCGCATTCATTGAGGCCATTGATTTACGCAAAACTTATCGCGTAGGGAAGATCGATGTACCCGCACTGCGCGGCGTCTCCTTCGGCGTGCAAAAGGGAGAGTTCGTCACCATCGTCGGCCCCTCCGGCAGCGGCAAGTCAACTCTCTTCTATTTGCTGGGCGGGTTGACCCGGGCTGACTCCGGCAAAGTGATCATGGATGGCGACGACTTCTCCACGCTCTCCGATGCCCAGCGCACCCGCATGCGCAAGCGTAAAATTGGTTTTGTATTTCAGAAATTCAATCTGCTGCCTACGCTCGATGCCCGCTCCAATATTGCCATCGCTCAAGAAATTTCCGGGAATGGCGATCGCGATCCAGCATTCTTTTTGCGCATCTGCGATTTGTTGGGCCTCACCAAACGATTGAATCATCGCCCTTCCGAACTTTCTGGCGGTGAGCAGCAGCGTGTAGCACTGGCTCGCGCTCTCGTCAATAAGCCCGCGGTAGTTCTGGCGGACGAGCCTACTGGCAATCTCGACACGGAGAATTCAAACATCGTCCTCAACATGTTGCGCCAGTCGAACCAGGAGTTAGGTCAGACCGTGCTGATGATTACCCACAATCCGGAAGCTGCGAAGTTCGGCGATCGCATCATCCATATGCGCGATGGACATATCGTGGCGCCGGAAGAAGATCCGCAATGGTCACCGCACTAGCGATTGCCCCGCGGGACTGGCCGACCGTTGCTCCGGCGTAACGGCTCATCTATAATCGATTCGTCGAGCGGGAGTAGCTCAGTGGTAGAGCGCGACCTTGCCAAGGTCGATGTCGCGGGTTCGACCCCCGTCTCCCGCTCCAGATGTTTTCATCCCTTCCCGCGGATGGACTTTTTTCAGCCGGAACGCTAACGTATTCAGCAGGGGCGCGGTACCCAAGTGGTAAGGGAGAGGTCTGCAAAACCTTTATGCGTCGGTTCGATTCCGACCCGCGCCTCCAATTTCTTCTCATCCTTTCTGATAATCGATTTATTCATCCATTCGGACACAAGATTAAAGCCAACCCATAAGCACTGTAGAGAATCCAACGCCCAACCTGTAGACATCGGCAAGCCATTCCCTTGCCAGGCTTAAGGGGGTGAGTTCATGAAGGACGAGAAAGCGCGCAAACTGGCGCCAGCCGTCATAGCGGAATCGACAGATGAATCCAGTGACAGCAAAAGGAACGGAGTCACCCGGCGCTCGTTTCTGGCGCGGCTTAGCGCCAGTGGAATCGTCATTTCGTCTGTGCCGTTATTGCAAACTGTCTCTGCCGCTCAGGTAGAAACTTCGCCCGCACCGCCGGGGACGCCATTAGGAAACTCCCCGCCGGTGGCCATCGTCCTCAACGTTAACGGCCGCGATTACCACCTCAAACTTGAACCGCGGGTCACTCTGCTGGATACGTTGCGCGAGCGTCTGCAATTGTTCGGAACGAAAAAAGGATGCGACCACGGCCAGTGCGGAGCTTGCACGGTGCACGTCAACGGGCGGCGCGTGAATTCGTGCCTCACCTTCGCCATCATGCATCAGGGCGACCGGATTACCACCATCGAAGGTCTGGCAAAAAACGGGGAATTACATCCGGTGCAAGCTGCGTTTCTGGAGCACGATGGCTTCCAGTGCGGATACTGCACCTCCGGCCAGATCATGTCAGCCGCTGCTTTGCTGAAAGAACCCTGCGGCCAGAACGACGATGATGTTCGCGAATGCATGAGCGGAAATATCTGCCGTTGTGGCGCCTATCCAAACATCGTGGCTGCGGTACAGGAAGCGCGTAAGCGCGCTTAGCCTGGTCCGACAATACCGCCGAGGAGAAGGAATCCATGCAGGCATTTCATTATCAAAAAATTCACGATATCCCGGGCGCGATAAGTTCCGGCACGGCGCCTCACAGCAAATTTGTTGCGGGTGGGACCACGCTGATTGACCTGATGAAGCTGAACGTAGAGCGCCCAACGACTTTGGTGGATATTAACCTGCTCGCGCTCGACAAAATAGAGAAGATGCCGGGCGGTGGAGTGAGAATCGGCGCCATGGTACGCAATAGCGATCTGGCGCACGATGCGACTATCCAAGGTGAGTATCCAGTACTTTCTCAGGCGCTGCTGTCGGGCGCTTCTCCGCAGCTTCGCAACATGGCGACGACTGGGGGAAATCTGCTGCAGCGTACGCGCTGCTATTACTTTCGCGATACGGCATACGCTTGCAACAAACGCGAACCCGGTTCCGGATGTGCCGCGCTCGATGGATTCAACCGCATCCACGCGATTCTCGGCACCAGCGAACATTGCATTGCCACTCATCCTTCAGACATGGCTGTGGCCATGATGGCGCTGGAAGCTACAGTGCACATTCAGGGATCGAAGGGAGAACGGGCAGTTCCACTGAATGAATTTTATTTTGTGCCGGGCGCAACTCCGAATCGCGAGAATGTGCTGGTCGCCGGAGACCTGATCACGCATGTGACGTTGCCTGCGCTTGCCAGTGGCACGCGCTCTTACTATCTCAAGCGTCGCGATCGAGCCTCGTACGAATTTGCGCTGGCGTCCGCGGCTGTGGTGGTGCAGATGCAAGGCAGCCGAATGCGACGAGTCAGAATTGCCCTCGGCGGCGTGGGGACAAAACCTTGGCGATCGATGGAAGCCGAAAAAGCTCTGGAAGGCCAGGACGCGAGCGAGGCGAGTTTTAACGCCGCCGCGGATGCTGCTTTGCGCGATGCAAAGCCTCTTCGCGACAACGCATTCAAAGTGGAACTGGCGAAGCGAACATTAAAGAGAGCGTTGAAAGTCGTGACCCAGAGCACTTAACCCGACTGAGAATGATTTGCCGGCAGAAGTATCAAGGAGAATCAGAATGAGTACGTCAGTGATTGGCCAGCCCGTAACGCGTATCGACGGCAAACTGAAAGTCACAGGGCGCGCTACTTATGCAGTGGAACATCCGATTGAAAATGTTGCTTATGGCGTCGCAGTCGCCAGCACGATCGGCAACGGGCGGATTACAAAAATTGACGCCGCCGAGGCTGAGAAGATGCCCGGTGTGCTCGCGATTCTGCATCACGGCAACATCGAAAAACTCTACCATCCGGCGGGTTCATTGGAAGAATCCAGTCGTCCTGGCGAAAGCAGGCCGCCCTTCGAAGATGAAAATATTTATTACTGGGGGCAATACGTAGCACTGGTTGTCGCTGACACGTTCGAGCAGGCGCAGGATGCGGCTTCTCACGTGCGCGTGGAGTACGAGGCGAAGCCGCCAGAGATGAAACTGGATGCGGCTGCTCATGCTGCCATGGGCGAAGTGCCCTCAAACAAAAGTCAGTCAGGACCGACCAACTATTCCCGAGGGCAAGCGGATTCGGCATTCGACCAAGCCGAAGTGAAACTCGATGAGACCTACGTGACTCCCGTCGAGACTCACAATCCGATGGAAATGCATGGCACGATTGCGGTGTGGAATAAAGATCAAGACAAGATTACGTTGTACGAGAGTTCGCAGGGAGTGGTGAATCATCACAATGTGGCTTCGCAGGTTTTGGGAATGCCGCTCGAATCCATCGAAGTCATCTCGCCTTTCATCGGCTCCGGTTTTGGCTGCAAGCTATTCCCGTGGCCGCATTCGTGGGTTGCGGCGGTGGGAGCGCGCCACGTGAAGCGGCCGGTAAAGTTCGCCGTTCCCCGCATCTTGATGTTCACCACGGTGGGCCATCGCCCGACGATTCAGCAACGGATTCGAATCGGCGCCAGCAGTGACGCCAAGCTGGTTTCGCTTAGAAACGAGATTTTCCAGAGCACATCCAAGGTCGACAAGTATCTGGAAGACTGCGTGGATCCAACCGCGATGCTTTACAGTTGTCCAAATGTGGCGGCACATCAACAGGAAGTCGCACTTAACACCGGCACTCCGACGCCGATGCGCGGTCCGGGAAGAACTCCCGCGCTATTCGCGCTCGAATCAGCGATGGACGAGCTGGCGGTTAAACTCAACATGGATCCAGTAGAAGTCCGCCTGCGGAATTACGCCGAACAGGATGAAGGCTCGAATTTGCCGTGGTCGAGCAAACATCTGCGCGAAGCCTATCAAAGAGGGGCCGAGCGATTCGGATGGAGTAAGCGAAATCCGAAAGTCGGCTCGATGACCGGAAACGGGGAAATTCTTGGCTGGGGCATGGCAACCTGCACCTGGCCCGGCCATCAACGAGGCGCCGAAGTGCGTGTGCGGCTTCTGGCCGATGGAACTGCGCGTGCATCCTGCGCTACCCAAGATATTGGAACTGGCACCTATACGGTATTTGCGGAAATTGTTTCCGACAAAACAGGCATTGCCCGTCGAGAAGGTGCACGTGATACTGGGCGATAGTTCTCTTCCACCGGGCCCCACATCTGGAGGTTCGTCCGCCACCGCCAGCGTGATTCCTGCGATTGTCAAAGCGACGGAGAACGCAGTCCAGGCTGTGTTGAAAGCAGCCGCGGCAAACTCGAACTCGCCGTTCCACGCGGCGGATCCGAAAACCTTAAAGATGACCGCAGGGAAGGTCCATGCCCAGGATAAAACGCCCGATTCAGGCATACCTTTTCAGGAAATTCTCACAGCGGCGAAGTTGGCTGGTTTGGATGGCCACGCAAAAACCGACTCCACTCCTGAGCAAAAGAAATATTCGATCCATTCGTTCGGAGCGCATTTCTGTGAGGTTTCCTACGATCCGGAAATTGTGCGTTTGCGCGTGACGCGTTGGCTCACCGTGATCGATGGCGGCCGCATGATCAACGCGAAGACTGCGCGCAATCAAATTCAGGGATCGGTGACCATGGGAATCGGCATGGGTATGCTGGAAGAGACGGTTTACGATCAGCGCACCGGTCAACCGATCAACAATAATTTCGCCGATTACCTGGTCGCGGTGAATGCTGATGTGCCTGACATCGAGGTCGAGTTTTTGGATTATCCCGACACCATTCTGAATGAATATGGCGCTCGCGGAATCGGAGAAATTGGTTTGACTGGCTGCGCCTCAGCGCTTACCTCGGCCACATATCACGCCACCGGAGTGCGAGTACGCGAGCTGCCGATCCGTATCGAAAAACTTTTGGCGCGTAGCTGATGCACTTGCGCTAGGTTCCGCGCACTCAGCTCGGACCGCCCTTACGGGATTATTTCCGCAAGTCTACGGCAGTCCTTCGATTGCTCCCGTCCCAACGCAAGCATATTCCTTAGATAACACTCAAAGCGGAAGATATTCAGCGGTTCATAAGCTGCCCGTTCGCGGCAAAAATCATTCAAGGAGAATCCATGTATCACCACATCAAAAAGCTCATGTACACGGTTAACGTTGGCACACCCGATCCCAGATTCGGAAACATGTTGTTGGAACAGTTTGGCGGAGCGAATGGAGAGCTGGCCGCCGCCATGCAGTATTCCATTCAGGGTCTGAACTGTGAGGATCCTGAACGCAAAGACTTGCTGATGGATATTGGAACGGAAGAACTCAGTCATCTGGAAGTCGTAGGCACGCTGGCTCGAATGCACTTGAAGCCCATGAAGAAGCAAGTGGATGCCGCGGCGGACGATCCATTGATCGCGATTGCGGGCGGAGGCGGGGTGAGCTTGTTCAATTCCATGGGCGATGCGTGGACTGCAGATTACTTGAAAATTACCGGCGAACTGGATGTGGACCTGCGCAGCAATATTGCGGCGGAAGCGCGCGCCAAAATCGTTTACGAACGGCTGATCGACTTCTGCGACGATCAGGGATCGAAGGACGCGTTGCAGTTCCTGATGACCCGCGAAATTACTCACATGAAGGCCTTCACCTTGGCGCTCGAAAGTCTGGGCAAGGATCCATTCTCTATCGGAAAAATCCAGCCGACACCTGTTTTGGTGAACCAGTACTTCAATGACTCGACTGGAACGGGAGACGAAGGCGAAACCGATGCCCGCGGTCCGTGGAATGAAGGTGGTGATTGGGAGATTGTGCAATTGCCCGAGCTCGAACAGGGAGTGGAAAATTTGGATTCAGCTGAGAGCGGCAATGGAAGCGCGCACACGGGGCGCAGCAAAGCTGCCGCGCAGGAAAAGCGCGCCAGCAAGGCGAGGAAACTGGCTTAGCGTAAACAGTCCTGGGTTGGCAGCACGATCGAGTTCAGCAGCCCGAGTCTTCACTCGGTCCGCTGTCGGCCCATGAATTATCTCGCGGGACAAGGTCTCTAGAGCACCTCTGTCTGGTTAGGACTCCAATGAGCACGCCACGAAACTCGATCGTCAAGTTCCCTGAGGTTGGTCCCTCTGCGGCGAACCGAGGGCTGCGCGTCGTCGATTCACCACGGGCGGCACGATCACGCCGCAAGTTCCTCCGATTTTTTCCCGGCGGCTTCAAGGATGCAACCTACCTCGACTGGGAGCGGAACTACAAGTGGACCGCGCATTTGCAGTGGAACGAAGTATTGGGATTCACCCAATATCGAGATCTGTTGGAGAAAAACAAATTCCGGGAGATTGCGGCGCACGCTATCAAAATCGAGTCGCGCACCAACCTTCTCTTCTCGTTTGAAAAGATGGCGATTCGCGATGCGGTGAAATCTGCGGCTGGCGCTCGCGCGTTCGCCACCGGTCTCTTCGACTTTTTATACGGGGCAGGGAGCGCCGAGGCTAAATTCCAACGCTGGATCGAGGTTGTGGCCGGGCTTCCACGGAAGCAAACGCGGGTGCTGACCTGGCCGGTGGTGACTGTTTTCGGATTTATCGCTCAGCCTGAAACCCATATTTTTCTCAAGCCGAATGTGACCCGCATCGCGGCTCAGGAATATGGCTTTGATTTTCGCTACCATTCGCGTCCGTCGTGGCAGACGTACGCGAATGTGCTCCAGTTCGCCGAAGTGGTGCGCCGTGATCTGCGCGATCTCCGGCCGCACGACATGATCGATCTCCAATCATTCATTTGGACTTTAGGATCCGACGAGTACGAGGAACGTTAAGCGTGCCTTTGGCATGTCACTTCATTGAAAGCTTTACCGGTTTCCTTGCCCGGCCAGGACCCTTCGCGACGATGGCGAAACCATTCCAATCTCGAAAAGAAACGAATCGAACGCGCAGCCATGATGCCGCGCTTAAAGGCTGGCGGCAGATTGCCGGTTTTCTAGGCGAACCTCCTTCTGTCGTCCATCGCTGGGAAACGGAGGGCATGCCAGTCCACCGCGAAGGCCGTCACGTCACCGCGATGCCAGCAGAATTGGACGCATGGATGGGAAAGGAGTCGGGCAATCCAGTCCATGTGGCTACGGAAAACACAGATCTCTCCTCTGAGCTGAAGCGAGGGTTGTCGTTCATTCGCCAGAAGAGAGAAGCCGCGTGCTAGTCGGGATTCATTTCGATCTGCCGCGGCGGCAGGGCCGGGAGATCTGGATGCTGCGGGTCACGCCAGATTACGGTGAAGCACTCGCCTTCACTCTCCGGATGCCACAAGCTACCGTCTTCGTACTTGATGGAACTGGGGAAGAACACCCAGCCCAGGACCGATTGAGAGCCCTCGGATCCGAGGCCGGGCCGCTCCATTGTCTCCTGTTGGCCTGGCGCGACGGTCTTGGTTGAATTCCATGTGAGATTGTAGGGGCGCCGCAAGTCGTTGGGAGCCAGAAATATTTCAGACATGAGATTCACGCTGGCAATTGCTCTGCTGCTCGTGTTCTTCACATTCAGGGAAAAAGTTTCCGGATGCTTCCAGAAATCTCCACTGCCGACAAACGTAATGGGACAGGCGTGCCTGGGAGGCGAATAGATCGTGTAGACCGCCATCATGCCGGCTTCCATATGATCTTCCACGTGGCAGTGAAACAGCCAGGTGCCGGGATTGTCGGCGATCATGTCGACCGTCTTCATGCTGCCGGGAAGAAGCTCGACCACGTCGGTATTCTTGCCTTCATCGGTGACGGTTTCGCCATGCCAGTGCGGAGTGTGCAGGTCGATCTCATTTCCCATCCCGAGCAAATACCAGCGCACGTGGTCGCCCTTCTTCATGATCAAGCCGGGGAGATTGCCGAAGATAAGTCCATTGATGGAGTAAAACAGTCCGGCGGGTTTCCCGGCCATCTCGTCGAAGATCATGAATGAAGCAACGAATTCCTCGTCAACATCTTTGGGCGACCCGTCGGGCCTGGCTTTGCCTTTGGCGGTAACAATGATCGGTCCGAGCAGGCCGGCATTGATTTCCATGCCAGGATCGACGTGAGCGTGATACCACCACACGATCGAACTTGGCTGTCCGGGCCCGGGGCCGCTGGCGGCGGTGGCGAACCAGCGGTAGGTATACTTTCTTCCCGGTGCGATTCGATCTCCTTTGCCGAAAGGAATGTAAAACGAACCTTCACTATTCTTGTCGTAGCGCAGCCCATGAGGATGCATGTTGTGCGGCAGATGGCCACGGTTCAAGAACTCGACGTCGACTTCATCGCCAACCTCCGCGCGAATGACTGGGCCGAGAATTCCCAGCCAGTCGGGCTGCGGCTTTTTTGTGGTGAACGTGCCGTCGGTGTATTCGATGAAGCGGGTCTTCGGCCATTGCAGATGGTTGGCCCACGGTTGCCGGATGGGCAACGCCGTGAGCAGGTTCATGCTGCTCGGAGCGTAATTCCAGGTCACATCTTCAGCGGCAATGTAGTAATGCCGCGTTACGGCAAAGCAGCTAGAGATAGAAAGTAGAAAAAAAAGTCCAAGCGCGCGCGAAAAGTTCTTCACGAAATCATTATCCCACTTTGACTGTCAGGGCAAGTTCCGTTATATGGAGCGAAGGGCCTATGCATCAGCTAGCGGTGAGACGCTGGCGAGTGCACAGGTCCTTCGCGGCAAAAACGCCGCCCAAAACGAAAAGCTACTAGTCGAGGCCGCTTACTGGAAGTTCGCCTGAACATACTGAGCGGAGTTCACCGTAATCGTGCAAGTGGGGGAGCTTCCGCTGCAGGCGCCCCTCGACCAGCCCGTGAATGTGCCTCCGCTGTTTGGAGTTGCAGTCAGAGTGACCACGGTGCCGCTGGTGAAGGTCGCTCCACATGACTGTCCCTCATCGGAAGTGCAATCAATTCCAGTTGGACTGCTGGTGATGGTACCTCCGCCAGATACTGCGACCGACAGCTGCGCTGGCTCATTCCAGCTCGCCGGCGGCGTCTGAGTGCATGCGCCGCTCACGTTGGGGGTGGGAGGCGTAGGCGGAGTTGTCCACGGCGGATTGGTGAAATCGAAGAACTCATCCATCTTGGGCTGAGCGCCGTCCCGCGCCGTCAGTGGCGTCAGATTAAAACGCTCTTCCACAAAGTTCAGCACAGATGTGGTGTCGCGTACGGTGTGCGAGACATAGTTCTTGTTCGCAAACGGCGAAATCACTATGACGGGGACGCGGTAGCCGGTCCAGGAGAAACTGCACATGCCATTTCCAAGCTCTCCAGCTCCCGTGCATATGTCGTGCAGCGAGGGATTAAGGTCCGTTGGATACGCAAAGTCTCCGGGTGCCGTGGCTGGCTGCGGCGGAACGTGATCGTAAAGGCCGCCCCACTCATCGTAGGTCAAGATAAGGGCGGAGCTTGACCAACTGGCGCTCTGCATCAGCGGGTTGATTACCATCGTCGCCGCGTACTTCTGGCCATCCTGGACGTTGACTGGGTATTCGTCGGAATCGGAAGGATGCTCATCGAGCCCTGCACTGGATGCCGGCTCGATCAATGCGAATTGCGGAAGGGCGTTGTTGGCTGCGTCAGTGGCAAACTGCGAAATTGGCTGCACGTTCGCCAGCAGTGCGGGAGTATTGAGGATCGTATTTTCATACTGAAACTCGTTGATGTAGGAGTTATCTACGAGGCAAGCGGACAGTTCGGTGCCGGTCATCGACGAGCAACTTTGCCCCGCAGTATTGCTTGTACCTGTGGGATCCACGTAAATCCTCCAGGTAATGTTCGCGGCCTGCAGCTCCTGGAAGATCGTGGTCGATGAAAGCTGTGTGCCGTTGTTGGTGGACCCTGGGCACTGCGTTGGGGAGCACCCTTGACCGATCGGATAGGCCTGCCCGTGCGATGTGGCAGCCAACAAGTACATGCGATTGAGCTGTGTGCGAGACATGATGGGGGCGAACCAGCGATCGGATGTGGCGAAATTCGAGGCCAGGTAATAGTAGTAATTCAAATCATTGTAGTCGTAGTAGCCCATGGAGCGAACACCTTCGAGGTCCATGAAGCCGTTGCTGCCAGCGTCATATGCGGCAGTAAAGGCGAAGCCGTTCAGCGGCGGATTCGTGATGTCTGTCGGGTTGGTTCCGGCAGGATCGGCATAGTCCCACTGATTGTGCGCTTCATTCCAGAACGGACTCTGATTCTCGATGCAGACAGATTGCAGGTGGAAAGAACTGATCGGATTGGTTGAGTCGGGGTGGCAACTATCTCCCCAGGTTCCCGCGGCGCATCCCGCAACCGAATGTGGCGTTCCGGTCTGCGGCAAGCCGTCAAAAGTTTGACCGTTGGTGCCGTAGCCGTTCGCAGCCCAATACGCCTCCATCTGACCGAAGTAGTGATCGAGAGAGCGATTCTCCTGAGCGAAGAGAATAATGTGGTTGATGCTTTGCAGACTGCCCGTGGCCGCGGTAAAGGTTGCGGTCACCGAGCTGGCCGCGGTCAAAGTGAACGAGCATGTGACAGAGCCGAGGCACGCTCCACCCCACCCGCCAAAACTGTAGCCGGTGGCAGCGGTCTCGCTCAACGTAATCGCGGTACCAGGTGGGAAAGCTGCAGAGCAGCCCGTCGTTGAACCGTTCGAGCAACTGATTCCGGCCGGGCTGCTGGTGACGGTTCCGTTGCCAGTGATGGAAACGTTCAAGACGGTGCCCGGATCAAAAGTAGCAGTGACGCTGGTGCTCGCGGTCAAAGTTACGTTGCAGGTTGTCGTGCCAGTGCAGGCGCCAGTCCAACCCGCGAAAATATCACCGGTTCCGGAAGTTTCCGTCAGACTGACCTGAGTGTTCGGCGCGAATCCAGCCGTGCAGGTAGTGGGAGTCGCGGTCGAACAGTTAATTCCGGCAGGACTGCTGGTGACGGTTCCTGTGCCGGTTCCGGCCAAGGCTACAGTTAATCCAACACCTGGATTGAACGTGGCGGAAACGCTGGTAGCGGCGTTGATGGTTATGCTGCACGTGGTGCCCGAGCAGCTGCCGCCCCAGCCGGCAAAGTAATAGTTGGTCCCAGGAGTCGCCGTCAGTGTCACCTTAGTCCCCTGCGGAAAGCTTGCGCTGCAAGTACTGGGACAACTAATTCCCGCAGGGCTGCTGGTGATGGTTCCGGTGCCTGCTTTAGGCGCGGTAACAGTCAACTGATAGGTAGTTTGTGACTGAGAAGTCGGGTTTCCTAGCCCCGCGCAGCCGCTGAGCACCAGGGTGGACGCGGCCAGCAACGAACTGAAACACAAAAAAAAACCAGACTTCATGGCGAACTCCTCGACAAACTCAACCTTGGATGACCCTTATCCCTCTGCGGTTGGTTAGGCACCAGGAGGCGGCAGAGGAGTTGCAACAAAGAGGGGTTAAATGGCAACTGTTTTGCGCATTAACGGTATTTTTCGGAGCGATTTGGGAGTCAGCGAACGACTCGGGTGGCGTCACTGCGCCGGGGGCAACGGGTGGCTGCTTAATTTACTCCGTCTACGTGGCCAATTGGCCAACCGAAGCAAGGCCACCAGAGACTTCCAACGCGCTCTTTCCGGCGATGCGATATGGCTCGCTGCGCCCGGATAGGAACGCTCCAGTTGCAGCGCGATGATTTCCCCCACGGCGTTTAACCGTTGTCCCACGAACAGAGCCAAAGACGCAGATAACGACATCAACCAGAATGAACACCGAGACTTCATGGCGCGCTGCTCCCGGGACAGCGCAGGCTTGGATGAAATTTATCCCGATTCGGTTGTTTTGGCGGATTGAGGAAAGTCTCGCGCTGGCCCAGCTTTAGCTGCGCAAAGATCGAGAAGTTCTGCGGGCAGCCCTCTCAAGTTCGATTCTTCAGTTCCTAATTACCCAGAGGCTGGAAGGGTCCGATCATGCTGGAGACTCCGGCGCGCTTGCGCAGTTCGGTAAGCAGTGCGCTAGCCGCGTTCGTATAGGTCTTGCTGGGGTCAGAAGGATCGGCCCAGACTGCGTCATAAACAATTTGCGCCGCGTCCTTCACGTCCATATGCAGCGAGGCTTCGCAAACATCCACGCGCTCCTGCAGGCGATCGTAACAAGGCTTGCATACCGAAGCAGCCTCGGCGCCTTTCACGTGATTTTCTCCTAAAGTACAGACGATTGGTGAATTTGCCACTTCGGCATGAGCGGCGAACAACTGCGATTTGAATTCCTTTAGGAAAGCTTCCCGCTCCTGCTCAACAATCGCCGTATCGGGGACAGCCTCAACCTCGGGCTGCGGCTTTACGACGAGCGGAGCGACGGTGGGGGACATCCGCTCTCTCGTATTGCAATTCGGACAAGTATCGAGATTAGCGGGATAGTAGAGCTTGCATTTAATGCAAGGCAGGCCGTAGCCGGAGAACTTGTGCGGAGCAACAGCTGCGGCCACAGGCGCGGGAGCCGCGGTGGCAACGCTGGCGCGATCCAGTGTTGCAGAATTCAGGTGCGCCGGTTGAGGGATGGACTGCGCCGCTTTAGCGGCTGCGGCTTGTACCGATTGCCTTAATTCCATGACGATTCTCCCAAGCTTATTCTAAGTAACCCTTTCGTTCGGTTAAAAATGCCGAGAGTACACAACCCGGACTGTCCTAATGCTACTGCGACTTTGTTTCCTTCATCAGTTTCATGAGTTCTTCGCGCCGGGCGCGGTAAAGCGGGCGCTCGGGATCGAGTCGCGCAGCGGCGTCCAGTTCAGCTAATGCCTCTTCGTAACGGTCCATGGTCATAAGACAGGCGGCCAGCGAGAAGTGGTTATCGGGCGAAGCATTCAACCGAAGGGCTTCGCGGAATTCTTTTTCGGCCGCAGGCAGATTCTGCTGGCGGAAGAGTGCCGTACCCAAACCCCGATGAGCCACATCAGAATCCGGATTGAGCGTCACCGCAAGGCGCAACTCGCGCACGCCCTCTTCTAGTTGATCATTCAGCAAGAATGTTTCCCCGAGCATACGGTGTTCGGAGGAACTGGTAGGATTTTGCAGAACTGAGGCCCGCCATTCCTGGATGGCGGTTCCGTATTGCTTCTTCGACATGTAGGCGCGGGCCAGACAACCGTGACCCTGTTCCCACTCGGGATGCTGGCGGTAAAGTTCGCCAAGTTCGAGAATGGCAGCGTCGAAATCGCCTTTGTCGCAATAAGTGTTGCCCAGGTTGTTGCGGACGGAAGCTTCTTGTGGCGCAAGCCGCTTGGCCTCGCGGTACTCGGCAATCGCATCCTCAAGCTTTTTCTGTTCGTGGAAGACTAATGCCAGGTTGGAATGCGCTTCCCAGAAGGCTGGGTTCAGATGAATCGCCTGCCGGTAGGCAATGATGGCGGCGGATTGGTTTCCCGCAGCATGCAACGTAATTCCTAAGTCGTAATAGGTGTCGGCATTCGCGGCATCGCGGGCTAGCGATTCGTCGAAAGCGTGAACTGCAGCCGCGTATTGGCCGCTGGAATAAAGAGCCAGTCCCAGGAACTGGTACGCTTCCGCATTCTGCGGATCCATGCTGAGAGACGTGCGGGCTTCAGCGATGGCGTTGGGGCCGTCGTCGAGTCGATAAAAAATGTACGCCAGGCTGCTGTGATTCTCCGGCAGGTCAGGCATCAGTTGCGCGGCGAGAGTGATTTCGTCGAAGGCGTCATCCCACTGCTCTTGCCGGATCAGCATATTGCCCAGAACAAAGTGCAAGGCGGCATTCTTCGGATCAGCCGTAAGAGCTGGGCGCAGATCGAGTTCAGCTTCATGGAAGCGCTGCGCTTTGGCGTCCAACGAGGCCTTCAGCAGCGGCGCAGGAAATTCGGTTTCTGGGGAATTGATTGCGGGATGCAAACTGGTGAGCGCGCGAACCAGCTCCGAATCGGCTCCGGCAGCTTCAAATTGATGAATCTGGTCTTTGCCGGGAACCGGCGCGATTCCGCGCTCTTGCATGATGCGGACCAGTCGACTGCTGGGCACTCCCGCCGTGAGCCAAGCCATCAATTGAACTGGGCTGACAGGCTGACTCTCGCTGGCCAGCGCTACCCCAAGAAGAACGAAAAAGACTAACAGTCCCTTGCGCTTCACTCGAATCTCCGGAAACGGTTTGGCTTGCAAGTTTGTGACGGCGGCGTTTCTTGCTCCACCGGTTATCGCTCTGATTTCGAACCGCTCATCCACATTAGCCCGGCCGCTCAACCGAAGGTAAGGTCACGGAAGTAACACGCTGGGGTGAAAGGATCGCCCGTAATCCAAAGGTTGGTCCACCCATCAAACCAGAGAGCACTCACGGCAGGCTGTGATCTTCATCACAGCGTCGTCCACAAGGAGGGCAGAGTATTGATAAAGATGGCTAAAGCATAGCCCAAGATCCGGCGCCCCGGAGTTTGACTTCCCTGTAGCCGTCCGGTAGCGTATAGACATAGTAGTGTTCGTCGTGTGGTTCTGGAGGTTCCGATGTTTGAAGGTTTATTCCAACCAACGCACCTGATTATCATTTTCGCGATTGCTCTGCTGGTTTTCGGTCCTAAAAAGTTGCCTGAACTCGGCAAGGGCTTGGGCGAGGGGATTCGTGCCTTGAAAGAAGGCATGAAGGATACGCCTCCCCCTCCGGCCGATCAGAACAAGACCATCGAAAACAAAGATACCAAAGCCTGAGAGCACTTCCTTTCGCGGGTAGTAATCTTCTTTGATTCAATCGCCGCTTTGTGGTCGTTTCCTGTCTGTTGTATGCGGTCGCGGGTTCCCAATCGTAGTATTGCTCTTTTGCTGGCGTAAAAATTGACTCTGAAAGCAGGAGGCTGGTTGTGTTGCGTAAAGCCAAATTGGTAGCTCTCGTTGCGTTTCTTGGTTTAGCCTCGGCGGTTTTTGCCGATCAGATCACACTGAAGAATGGCGATCATCTGACCGGGACAGTGGTGAAGTCCGACGGCAAGACTCTTGTGCTGCATACCGACTATGCGGGAGACGTAACGGTGCAGTTCGACGCAATCACGCGACTCTCCACCGATAAGGAATTGCATGTGACCACGGCTGACAAGAAGACTGTGGTTGGTCCGGTAACCACCAGCGACGGGAAAATCGAAGTTGCCACCGCGGCCGGTGGAACGGTAGAAATTCCTCCCACAAAAGTTGTGCTGATGCGGAATGATGCCGAGCAGCAGGCTTACGATACGTCAATGCATCCGGGGTTGCTGCATGGTTGGAATGGCGGGGTCAATGTTGGTTTCTCGCTGGCCCGCGGTAATAGTGAAAGCCACGAATCTGGCGCTGGCCATCAACGCGGTTCATCCCACCGAGAACGACAAGACCACGATCTACTTAACCTCACTCGACACCAATAATCAGTTGGCCACTCCCAGCACCGTAGCCGATTTGATCACGGCGGGAATCCGCTACGACCACAACCTCGACCCCAGACTATTCGCTTTCGTGGCTGCAGACTTCATGAGTAATGCATTGCAGGATCTTGATCTGCGCGGGATGTATGGTGGTGGATTGGGAGCACACGTCATCAAGTCCGACAAGACTATGTTGGATGTCCTCGCCGGATTGAACTATACCCACGAAACTTATTCGAACGGAGCGGTGGTCACGCCGGTTACGATTCCTCCGGCTTACACCTCCTATGGAGTGACGAACCGGTTTCTTGCGCTGACTCTTCGGAGACCAACTGGTAGTGAAAGCCGGTAAGTCAACAGTGGTAACGCAAACGTTCAATTTCTATCCGAATCTGTCCGACACCGGCGAGTATCAGGGAGAGTTCGACTTAGGCACGGTGACCAAGATCAGCAAGCGGCTTGGCTGGCAGAATCAATTCAGCGATATCTATGTCTCGAATCCGCCGGTCGGAACCAAGAAGAACGATCTTATCTTCACTACCGGATTGAACTTTTCATTTACCCCCGCAAAGTGATCTCCCAAACCAGTGCAAAGCCGCTCGCGAGAGCGGCTCTTGCTCTGGGCAGCACAGTCCCGGCCCGAGACCTTTCTCGCTGATTCCTCGCTCACAAATACTTGAACAACGCGTCTACAGCGAGTACAGTACTGTTTCCCGTTTCCTAGATTTCAAGTTCCTGCAAACAGGAGTCCGGTCGATGCGTCATGCCTTAACGGTGGTGATTACTGTGTGCTGCCTTTGCGTTCTCTCCTTTTCTCAAACCGCGGACGAACTGATTGCCAAAAACATTCAGGCCAGGGGCGGGATAGAAAAGATGAAAGCCATCAAGACCTTGCGCATGGTCGGCAAGTTCGATGGCGGCGGAGGGTTTACCGCGGTCGTGACGCAGGAAAACGAGCGGCCAGACCTGATTCGCGAGACGTTCATCCTGCAGGGAATGACTGCGGTGCAGGCGTACGACGGGTCGACTGGCTGGCAGATCCAGCCCTTCGGCGGGAAAAAAGATCCGGAGTTGATGGGCGAAGATGACCTGCGCGATCTTCTCCTCGACGGCGATTTCGACGGGCCTCTGGTCGACTACAAAGAGAAAGGAAGCACGGTCGAGTATCTTGGCCACGATATCGTCGACGGAGATGATGCGCTCCGGCTGAAGGTGACGCTAAAAAATGGCGACATCATCTATGACTATCTCGATCCGGATACCTTTATCGAAATCCGCCGGGAGATTCAGCAGTTTATTCGCGGGTCGATGCGGGATCGCGTGATGGGGCTCGGTTCCTACAAGCCGGTCGCCGGAGTAATGTACCCGTTCTCGCTTTCTCAAGGACCCAAGAACAATCCTGACGCGCAGACCACCACGGTGCAGAAAATGGAAGCGAACGTCCCGATCAATCCGGCGGATTTCGCGCTTCCCGCATCCCTGAAAACTGAAGAGAAGAAATCCGGCATGGTCGGGGTTCATTAGTCCACTTGGATCCACTTGGAATTCCGATTATTCCGAACATGAAGTTCGCAAGAAAAAGAACAAGCGTTGGGGAAAAAGGATTCATAACTATGAGAGCATCCGCTCGAAAGTCCAGATTCATCACGCAGTTTAATGTGTTGTCGGTCGCAGTCGTGTTGGCATTCGCTACGCTCCAAGGCGCGGCACAAGCGCCGTATCGCTTCGACTCGGCCACCGTTTCCGGTTTGCCCGCACGCAACATCGGCTCAGCCACCATGAGCGGGCGCATCGCCGCGCTGGACGCAGTAGAGGAGAATGGCCGCATCACGGTGTTTGTTGGAGCGGCGAGCGGCGGCGTGTGGAAATCCCTGAACGGCGGCACCACCTACAAGCCGGTGTTTGATCGCGAAGATGTGCAATCGATTGGTGCGGTGGCGATCGATCCCTCCAGTTCGAAAACTGTTTGGGTAGGAACCGGGGAGGCTTGGCTGCGCAACAGCGTCTCGGTCGGCGATGGCGTCTACAAATCCACGGACGGCGGAGAGAACTGGACAAACGTTGGTTTGAAGGACAGTGAGCACATCGCAAAGATTCTGGTAAATCCGAGCGACGGCAACGACGTGCTGGTGTGCGCCACTGGACATTTGTGGGATGACAACGACGAGCGCGGAGTCTTACCAGACAAACGACGGCGGCAAGACTTGGAAAAAAGTTCTGGCGGGCGCGAATGGCTCGAGCGGATGCGCCATGATCGCCCGCAGCAAACAGGAGCCTAAAACCATTTACGCGGCGATGTGGGATTTTCGCCGGCAAGGCTGGACTTTTCGTTCCGGCGGACCCGGCAGCGGTCTCTTCAAATCGACCGATGGAGGCGCGAATTGGACTGAAGTCAGCAACGCGAAAGGTTTTCCGGCCAAACCCTGGGGACGCGTAGCCGTGCAGGTGGCGGAGTCGAAGCCGAATGTTGTGTATGCCAACGTTGAAGCAGAAAAAGGACGAGGTCTCTACCGCTCGGACGATGGCGGTGGGACTTGGACTAAGCTGGATGCCAGCAACTATATGGTGTGGCGTCCGTTTTATTTCGGCAATCTGATCGTCGATCCGAAAGACGAAAACAAGATTTTCAAACCCGATCTCATTTTGTTGTTAAGCAACGATGGCGGGAAAACTTTCAACGTGGTTTCGAACGCCGACCACGGCGATTTTCATGACGTTTGGATCGATCCGAAGAATACCAATATTGTTATCGCCGGGGATGACGGCGGCTTGTGGCGCAGCGAAGACGGCGGCAATCGCTGGAAGCACCAGTTGAACCTGCCGGTCTCGCAGTTCTATCACGTGAGCGTCGACAATGCGGATCCGTATCACGTTTATGGCGGCTTGCAGGACAACAGTTCCTGGGTTGGCGATTCGTCCTACCCCGGAGGCGTGACGAATTCGCGATGGGAAAACATGTATGGCGGCGATGGTTTCTGGATGTTCGAAGACCCTTCGGATCCCGACTACCTATACGCGGAAGCACAAGGTGGCGAAATCGGCCGGGTGAATCGTTACACGCATGAGACGCGCGATCTCCATCCCTGGCCGAATTACGGCGAGAAGAAATTGCGCTTCAGTTGGAACACTCCGATTCACATGAGTCCGAACGAGAAGGGGACCATTTACATCGGCGCTCAATTCCTGTTCCGCTCGCGCGATCACGGTCAGTCGTGGGATCGAATTTCTCCCGACCTGACGACAAACGATCCGGAGAAGCAGAAGCAAGAAGAATCCGGAGGCGTGACCATCGACAACTCTTCTGCGGAGATGCACACCACGATCTACTCAATTTCGGAGTCGCCGAAGAATGGACAAATCATTTGGGTCGGCACCGACGACGGCAACGTCCAGATTACCCGCGATGGTGCGAAGACCTGGACGAATGTAGTGGGTAACATCAGCGGCCTGGGCAAGAATTCGTGGGTCACCACCATTGAGGCCAGTCGTTTCGACGAAGGCACAGCCTACGCCACGTTCGATCGCCACACCTTCGGCGACATGACGCCGTATGTTTACAAAACCACCGATTATGGAAAGTCATGGACTGCACTTGCGACCCAGGGAAGCGGCGTGCGCGGGTTTGCACACGTAATCAAAGAAGACACGGTGAATCCGAACGTTCTTTTCTTGGGCACGGAATTCGGACTCTGGATTTCAGTGGATGGCGGCCAGCGTTGGGCACAATATAAAGGTACGGACTTCCCTGACGTTCCGGTGGATGACCTGGTGGTGCAAGCGCGTGAATCTGATCTGGTGCTGGCAACGCACGGGCGCGGAATCTGGATCGTCGATGATATTTCACCGCTGCGCGCTCTCACGCCGGAAGTGATGACCAATAACGCCACGCTGCTTCCCGGGAGGCCTTCGATTCAATATTTCGATGTGCAGGGCGGGTGGCCGGAAGGCGACGAAACTTTCCATGGCCGCAGCCGTCCTACAGATGCCCAGATTACTTATTACCAAAAAGGCCGGCACATCTTCGGCGACTTGAAGATCGAGATTTTCGATCAGGACGGCAAGCTTGTGGACACGGTTGCCGGAGGTAAGCATCGCGGATTAAATCGCGCAGGCTGGGGCATGCGAGTGAAACCGCCGGCGGTCGCCCCGGCTGCGTCAGCGCTCTTCGAAGCTGCGCAGGGGCCGCGCGTTTTGCCGGGCAAGTACACCGTCAAACTCACCAAGGGCGATCAGACTTATACC
This sequence comes from uncultured Acidobacteriaceae bacterium, assembly GCA_963726155.1. Lineage (GTDB taxonomy): Bacteria > Acidobacteriota > Terriglobia > Terriglobales > Acidobacteriaceae > Sulfotelmatobacter. The sequence goes on along the minus strand of CAVSBF010000004.1, from coordinate 379,753 downwards.
GAGACTCTCGACGTTGCCATCGATCCAAGAGCGAAATATTCGCTGGAAGAACGCAAGGCGCAATTCGATCTATCGATGAAGGTATATAAAGAACTCGAACACATGACTTATGGAGTGGAGGCGATCGAAGGCGTGCGTGATTCCGCCAACGCGCGCATTGCCAAGTTGGGTGAGAAGGATCCATTGCGCAAACAGCTGCAACAACTGGCCGCAGATTGCGACACTTTGCGTTCGAAGATTGTTGCCACCAAGGAAGGCGGCATGATTACTGGCGAGGAACGAATTCGCGAACACCTGGGGCAGCTCTATGGCGCGGTGACGGGATATGACGGCAAGCCGACCGATTATCAGGTGGCGCGAACTGAATCGCTGGGTCACGAGTTGCAGGATGTGATCGACGATTTTCAGAAACTGACGCAGAAAGATCTGCCAGCAATCAACAATGGATTGAGAAAGAAGAAGCAGGAAGTAATCACAGTGCTGGCCGAATCCGACTGGCAGAAGAGAAAGGAAGAATCCTCTGCGGCGGCGGGCGCTGGAATGAGAGCCCAGGAAATCCAGATGCGAGAAATGGATTAAAGCAAGCGTGTCCGGCAGATTTCGCAAGTCACGCCAACTTCAGTTCTACTTTCTTGCTGCTAGAGTCTAGCCTGGCGATCCTAAAGTTGCGAACTTGTCCGGCATGGATAGGCTCGGATTTCGCTTTGCCGCCGGGAGTGACGCCCTTCCATCGAGCCTGCAACATTGAACCCAGCGAAGAAAGATCAGGTTTCGACGAGGGCGATCCTGTTTCGATAGCTTTTTCCGCTGCAGTCGTTGCTTCATCGATGCGGCAACTGGCGTGAATGCCTTCGCCGAGTTCCACGCTCGCTTGTCCAGCTGAAATCTCCATGATTCGGCCGGTCACTACATCACCCTGCTTGTGTTCGGCGATGTATTCATCCAATCCGCTGGGCACCAGTTGCTTCATGCCCAAGCGCAGTTGACGCTTTTCGGTATCGATCGCCAGCACTTGCGCCTTCACCACTTGGCCGACCTTTACAACTTCTTGCGGATGGTTGATGCGCTTCTCCGCGCTCATGTCGCTGATGTGAATCATACCTTCGACGCCTTCGGTGAGCTGCACGAACGCGCCGAACTTGGTGATGCTGATGACTGGACCTTCAACCACGGTACCGGCGGCAAACTTTTGCGCCGCGTCAGTCCACGGATCTCCCAGCGCTTGTTTTAATCCCAGCGACATTCGCCGTTCTGCGGCGTTGATTCCCAGGATGACCGCATCCACGATTTCGCCTGCTTTTACCAGCGTGCTCGCACTTCTCAACTTCTTTCCCCACGACATTTCTGAAACGTGAATCAGGCCTTCGATTCCCGGCTCAAGCTCGACGAAGGCGCCGAACTCGGCTACGCGTGTTACGGTACCGCGGACGCGCTCGCCTACTTTGTATTTTCCGGCGACCGCATCCCAGGGATGCGGCAGCAACTGCTTCACGCCTACAGAAATTCGCCGCTTATCTGTGTCGGAAGAAATCTTCAGCACTTTCGCGTCGATCGGCTGACCCACCGAAAGTACGTCCGACGGCTTGCCGACGCGGCTCCAGGCTATGTCACTTACATGCAGCAAAGCATCCACTCCGCCGAGATCGACGAATGCGCCATAATCCGTAAGGCTGCGCACCGTCCCGCTTACGGTATCGCCTTCCTTCATTTCCGAATAGCGTCGATCTTTTGCGGAACGCTCTTCCTCTTCCACGACGGCGCGCCGGTCGACAACGACATCTTCGTCGGCAACGTCGAGCTTGATGATGCGGCAGAGAATTTCCTGTTCCACCAATTTTTCCATCTCGGCGGCGTCGCGCACGCCGCTGCGCGAAGCGGGCATGAACGCGCGCACTCCCACATCCACACTGAGGCCGCCTTTGATAACGCCGGTCACGGTGCCGACAATCGTTGCCTTGTCGGCGAACGCTTTCTCCAGCGCCGACCAATCCTTCGGGCGCTCGACTTTGGCGCGGGTGAGTTCGTAGTAACCCTCGGGATTTCGGCCCTTCACGGAAACCAGCAGCTTGTCTCCCTGCTTCACCGCGGGCTTTTCGGGTTCGACCGCATTTTGGAAATCCGCCAGAGGGAGGATGCCTTCGCTCTTGAATCCGATATCCAGAATTACCGAATCAACGGAGACGGCGACCACTGTGCCTTCGAGTTGTTTGCCGGCGCCCTCGCCGTTACGCGCGCGTGCATGGCTCCTTTCGTACTGCGAGAACAACTCGCTGAATGACTCTGTGGTTTCGGGCGTGGACGGGGATTCCTGAACGCTTTGATTGGAAACAGTGGGATTGGACATGAAAGAGTACAGCCTCGCTGGGTATCGGATCCCGACTAGGATAACATTCTATGCGGCCATGATAAGGATGCGCCGAGCCGAGACGGCCCTTTTCGCGTTCGAAGACTAACCATTCCGTCGCTCCACCCGTCACGCAAGGAAAGACCGTAGAAGATATAAGGTGAAGCCGCGCCCCGCCAAAGACACCGTAGTACCGCATACGGTTAGGTCCTTCCCCGGAAAAACCAACAGCCCGACTTATCCAAGGCATCTGATGTTCGGGCCGCAAGCGGTCCAAAAAACCTCCGCAACTACCAGGAGTTAACCCCGCACAGCCATCAGAAAAAGGAAGAAATTATGAAAACGAATGCAAAGTTGCTCGCTTCCTTCGTTGTCGCGTCATGCGCGTTGGCATTCGCCCAGGACGCTACCAATTTTATTGACAACACAGGCGCGCAGAGTTCGCCGGTTGCGTATGTATACGTTTCCAGCTCGCCCAGCAGCGGCAAATGGCAGATCAATGCGTACTCGGCGAGTTCGACTGGAAAGCTGACTCCCGTTGCGGGCTCGCCCTTTTCCGCCAAAGGCGGGGAGATGGCGCTGACCAGTAAGTGGTTCTTCACCACTAACGGCATCGACATTTACACCTCCTCCATTTCCTCGACCGGTGCGCTGAAGCCGGTGTCATCCATCAATGCTCAGAAACTAAACTCTTGCGACTGCGGTGGGCCCGCCGCACTGTTCCTCGACCACTCCGGTGCAACTCTTTATGACTGGGACTACAACGCTGACGGTGGCTTGAACAATGCTTATCAGTCGTTCGATGTCGACCAGGACACCGGCAAGCTCAGCTATACCGGAGCTACCTCGGTGAGCGCCGAGTTCTATGGGACGCTCAGCTTCGTTGCGAACAATAAGTATGCGTATGGAGGTTCGTGCGGGCGGCGGGGCGACTACCGCCGCTCGGCTTGTAAGACAGCCCCCGCAAAGCAACATCCCGAGTTCATTCGTTGGCTTGGCTCGCCAATTCTCTAGCTGGAAGCGCTGGAAGGCCATTGATGCAGAACCATTTGACGCACAAGAAAAACGGTCCCGCGACCCGAAGTCGTGCGTGGTTGCGCAACGATTCCGGGCGCGGGACCTTCATGAAGACTCGCCTACATACCCGGCTTGTCCTCGCTCGCAGAAGTGGCATGCATCACGCGGAAGGTCGTTCCGCCGTTGGACCATACCAGTACCAAAGCGTCTTGTCCCTGTGGTACGGCGGACAAGGCTTTCTGCACGTCGGCGGCACTTTGCACCGGCTTGCGATCGACTTGCACGATCACGTCGCCGCGCTGTAGACCTGCGTCGTCAGCGGAACTTCCGGGCTGTACTTGTTCTACGACCGCGCCATGCAAGTCGCTTGAGGCCTGCAGTTGCTGACGCATTTCCGGAGTCATGTCCGCCAAGCCGAGACCCCAGCGAGCTTTGCCATGACCATTGCTGGCGACTTCCTGGCCTTGATTGTCGCGGCTGCCCATGGCTTCGAGCGTCACCGGAATGCTGACTGGCTGGCCGTTGCGCAGAACTTCCAGCTTGATGGTGGAACCGGGTTGCTTCTGTCCAACCTCGATTTGAAGCTGGCTGGCATCGCTCACCTTTTGTCCGTTCAGTTCGGTGATGACGTCGCCGACTTTCAGCCCAGCCTTCGCGGCCGGAGATCCGTCTTCTACCTGGCTGACCACGGCGCCTTCATTGTTGTGCACGTCGAAGAATTTCGCATTCTCTGGCGTCACATCGCTGATACCGATTCCCATGTACCCATGACTGACCTTGCCATAGCGGATCAGAGCGTCCACGGTGGGATGGACGATCTGTGTGGGAATCGCGAAACCCATGCCGGAGAAGCTATCGGAGTTCGAGACCAGGAAAGTGTTAATCCCGATCAATTCGCCGCGAGCGTCGACCAGCGGACCGCCGGAATTTCCCGGATTGATGGCCGCATCGGTCTGAACAAAACTTCCCGGGGCACGGTGATCCTTGGAGAACGGATTTGGCCGGTTCAGTCCGCTGACGATGCCGCGCGTGACGGTGAACTGGAAGCCAAAGGGATTACCGAAAGCAAGCACGGTCTCGCCCGGACGAAGTGCTGTTGAATTACCCCACGGCACGTTGGGAAGGTTCGTTCCATCGATCTTGATTACGGCCAGATCGGTAAGAGGATCCGCGCCAATCAACTTGGCTTTCATGATTCGGCGATCGTTGAGGGTAACGCGAATGTCGACCGCGCCATCGATCACGTGGTTGTTGGTGACGATGTAGCCATCCGGCGAGATGAGCACGCCGCTGCCGATGCCGTGCTCAATCTGGGTTTGCGGCCGCGTCGGATGATTAAAGAATGGTGCGAACATCGGAGGCACGCCCTCGGGCATATCGGGCGTTTGACCATCCGCCATTTCAGCTTTGGAGTGAGAAGTGACGGCAACGTTTACGACCGCTGGCGTAACCCGGGCGGCCAGAGTTTCCATTGCCTGATCCAGCGAAAGCAATGCGGCCACGCTGTTGTCGTCGAGCGGAGTCGCAGTGGGAGAGGCAATCGGTGCTCGGGCAAACGCCGGTTTGGCGAATTCGTAGGTGGTGAACGACAACACCAGCGCGATGGCCAGGACGGGCAAAATCAGGCGGCGTGTCAGGAGGGTTTTGCTAACCCTTGCTTTTTGGAACCAGTTTTTCATTTGCGTTTTTCTCCTCATGTATTACGAATTGTTGTGCAACTAATTCTTTAGTTTCTTAGACGGTACAAATACCCTTGGTGGGGCAAACCTGGTTAAGTTGATTTCGGGATAATTTCCCTCTGGATTTGGCGATCGGCGGGATGGAATACCGTCAACCGCATGATGCTGATGCTCCAGACATGTCCATCACTGTCAACGGCTTCGGTTTGAATCACCAGCAATATCGCCTTCGGGGAACTGACATCATCCACAGAATTGGAAGCGCTGGCATTCGCGTCGACCATCTTTGGGGCGATCATCTTTTTTGCGTCGACCATCTTTGCGTCGATCATGCGCGGAGAGTTGGTCCGCGGCGAAGATTCGCTCCTGCGCATGGCGACATTCTTTGCCGTCGTACGGTACCTGTAAACGCTTCGCGATGCTACTCGCAGGGCGTGGGCGGATACTGTTCGCGGCGAAATATCGCTACGCATGGGATATGTGTTCCGGATGTGCAGCGCGGCCGGAATCATCTTCGCTGCCTGGACTGAATCGGGGGCCAGAGTGGCAACTCCGCGCGATGCGGATTCTGAAAACCCGGCGCTGCTACCATCAAAGGAAACCAGCCTGGGAGCGTAAGGCAGCGCGATCAGACAAACTGCGGAGAATGCGGCGACCAAGCCTAGGGCTGGTTTGTAAATCCTAGTCGCTGCAGGACGGTTGCCGTCGAGAATTCGCATGACCCGTTGCGTGGTCTGTTGCATTCGCCCCGCCACCGCTTGCGCCAGGGCCAGGCCTCGTCGCAGGAAGCTTTTTTCCGCAACCGATACCAGGCATTGCGCATAGGCGCGCGGATTTGAGTTACTGGCCAGTACAAAATCGTCACAGGCCATCTCCCGCTCCAGCGCCAAACCGCGTCCAATCCACCAGAACGCGGGATGAAAAAAGAAAAGCGCCCGCATGATTTCCTGAGCCAGGTTCGTCCAGTCATCCCAGCGACGCAAGTGGGCCAACTCGTGGAGCAGAACGGCATTCAGTTCAGCCGGAGAGAGCTCCTGCAAAATCCACGGAGGAAAAATAATTGCTGGTTTAAAAAAGCCGATCGCTGCGGGAGTCCGGATTCGTTCGGAAGTGCACATCGTCACCGGCCGGGAGGAGCCGAACTCGGCGAACGTATTGCGCAGAACGGGATGAAGACTCGCTGAATCGATAACCTTACAACTTCGCCTCAAACGCCGCAGCTGCCAAAAACCAAAGCCGATCTTGGCCAAGCCGGCAAATGCGATGAGAGCCCATACAACGAAGATGTCGGCCGCGTAGGATCCGGGTAGCCGAAATGCTGAGTGCGAGGTCTGCAAGCCGGCGCCGGCTAATCCGATGCTTCCGAAAAAAGGGAGCGCGCTGATCGCGACCATCATGGAAAACCATACGGCGAACCGGGTGCTGGAATTTTGGCGGCCACTGACGCGCAATAAGGCCCAGCCAAACATGGCCAGGACAATACCTTCCTCTGCGCCGTTCAGCATTCGTTCCGCGAAAATTTGTGCCAGAACCTGCCAGTGAGCTGCGAATCCCATTGGATCACTCGCTCCCTTCGAGTATTTTTCGCAAGCGCTTCAACTCGGCTGCGTCGACCGATTGATCCTTGAGTATGTTGAGCACCAGCAACTCGTGAGAGTTTCCAAAAAAGCGGGTCACCAACCGGCGGATCTCAGACCGGGTCGCTTCCTGACGCTCCACCAGGGGCGCATATACGTGGGCTCGGCCATCCTTTTCATGCTTCACGTAACCTTTCTTCTCAAGAATTCGAATCGTCGTGAGCACGGAGTTGTAAGCCAGCGGCATTTTTCCCGGCAGATCCTCTAATACCTGCTGAACGGTGGCTGGCCCTTTTTGCCAGAGAATTTCCATGAGCCGTAGTTCAGCTTCGGTTAGAGTTGGTGATTTTCTGGGAGGCAAAACTCTTGCTCCTTATTCAAAGTCTCTATCTATAAACAATTTGGACGTTCCAGATATTAGACTGTCAACTAGTAAATTAGTTGCATTAGAATGACAGATGGTTGTATGAGCTCAGCGACGCTGGAAGTCTTAAAGGTCAATGCCCTCGAATGCGAGGCAGAGATTATAACTGAGGGGATATGGTAGGCACGACTGGACTCGAACCAGCGACCTCTACCGTGTCAAGGTAGCGCTCTAACCAACTGAGCTACGCGCCTACAATCGATTACGATTTTAACATGGCACCGTGGGAACAAGCCTGTCCCTGTACGCGGTAGTTTTTCTGTGTTGAGTCCAAACCATCAGGCATGCATCTAGGTGGGGCATGGCGATATCGACGGAATTCAATTTGGCCGAGGCCATTGCAGTTCTTGCGCGCACTCCCGTAACCATGGATGCGATGTTGCGCGGATTGCCTGAAAAATGGGTGCAGTGCAACGAAGGTGAAAATAGCTGGAGCGCCTTTGACATCGTGGGGCACCTGATTGTCGGGGAGCGCACTGACTGGATGCCCAGGGTGCGGATCATCTTGGAGAATGGAGAAGGACGAGCATTTGATCCCTTTGACCGCTTCGCTCAGTCCAAAGAGAATCAAGACAAATCTCTGGGGCAGCTGTTGGACGATTTTGCGGGGCTGCGGAGAAAGAATCTGGCTGCTCTGGAGGCATTGAATTTACAGCCGAAAGATTTGATTCGGCGAGGCCGGCATCCAGCGCTGGGACCCGTGACGCTATCGGAACTGCTCGCGACGTGGGCGGTACACGATCTCACCCACGTGCATCAACTCTCCCGCGTAATGGCCTACCAGTATCGGGATGTGGTCGGCCCCTGGAGGGCGTATTTGGGAGTGTTGCGATGTGCCGGTCATAGCGCTCCTTAGGCCCAGCGCGCATTTTGGCGTTCTCGATAGCGACAGCAGATTTGTTTGCACTGCCGGATGAATCCCGTTACCAGTTGCAAAGTTCCGGCTGTGGCAGCGACAATCATTTATGCAAGATAACTCCCAGCGTGGCGAACCCTCTTCATCGAGCGCGCCGCGCGATCCTTTCTTGCCAGGGTGCCTGGTGGTAGTGACGCTAGGCAATCCGCGAGATAAGTTCTGGGGCATGATTCTTTCGCTATCGCCGGAGGGACTCAGCCTGAGCGGCGTCGAGTTGGCATCTTTCGAAGATCTCGTGCTCATGGTGAAAGATGGCGAATCGTTTAGCCCGGCTGTCGTTTTCTTTCCCATGCACCGGATCGAACGGGTAGAGCTTGACCTGCCGGATGGAAATCTGCCTTCGCTTGCGCAACGCTTTTCGGCCAAGACTGGGTCCGATCCCGCAACCATGCTAGGTTCTCCGCTGGCAGCAAATCATGCGGTGAGCGCGGTTCGCTCCGCAGTTGCTTCCAAGAAAGAGCCGGCATGAAGTTTTCTAAAATCTTCACCGCGCCGAACCAACTCACGATGCTGCGGATGGTTTTCGTTCCGTTCATCGTGATAGAACTGGTTGAGGGCCGCTATTTGTGGGCGCTGGTTCTGTTCGTGATTGCAGGCTTCAGCGATGGGCTGGATGGTCTGTTGGCCCGTAAATTACACCAACAAACTTTGCTGGGCCAATATCTCGACCCCATTGCGGACAAGCTCTTGTTGAGCACGCTGTTTTTGGTGCTTTCGATCCTGCACAAAATTCCGTGGAAGTTCACCGTGCTGGTTTTTAGTCGCGATATTTCTATTCTGGCGGCGAGTGCGGTTTTATTTGCGATTGCCGGGTTGCGCAATTTCCAGCCGAGTATCTTCGGCAAAGCAAATACCTTTTCGCAGATCGCTGCCGTTTTTTTCGTGATGCTGCTTAGTCTGCGGCCGCAACGTTGGGTGTGGATTACACGGACGGTGTTTCTCCGCGCCACATTTGCTTTCACCATTATCTCGGCCCTGCATTATGTTTTTCTGGTGCAAAACCGGCTGCGGGCGAACACTCACATGCTGGCACAACATTCTTCCGCTGATATACCTGCCAGTTGACCCTCTTTCGCGCCTCCCCCTAGAATTGAAAGTTCGTCTCCAGCGCACAATCATCTTATGGCCCTACGCCTCTACAACACCATGTCGTCGCGGATCGAGGAATTTGTCCCGCTGCGCGACCGTGAAGTCCGCATGTATGCCTGCGGGCCAACCGTCTACGGCTACGGTCACATCGGAAACTTCAGGACCTTTATCGCCGTAGACCTGCTGCAGCGATTTCTGCGCCAGTCGGGTTACAGCGTCCGTTATGTAATGAACATTACGGATGTGGACGACAAGATCATTGCCAACGCTGCGAGCGAAGGAGTGAGCGTACAGCAATACACCGCTAGGTTTGAGAAAGCATTTCTGGAAGATTCCGCCATGATCGGCATCGAACAGCCAGTTCTGGTGCGCGCGACGGAACACATCGCGAAGATGGCCGAGTTCGTTGCGAAACTTGTGGAAAAGAACCTTGCTTACCGCACCGAGGATGGGTCTTACTACTTCCGTATTGCGGGGTTTCCGCAGTACGGGAAACTTTCGAAGAAGGATTTTGGAGGAATGCGCGACGGTGCGCGCGTGGATGTTGACGAATACGATAAAGACAGCGCGCGTGATTTTGCGTTGTGGAAAGCGCCTAAGCCCGGCGAGGCTTTCTGGGATTCATCGATCGGGCCGGGGCGACCCGGGTGGCATCTGGAGTGTTCGGTGATGTCGATGGAGCAACTAGGGGATACCTTTGATCTGCACGCCGGTGGAGAAGATTTGGTTTTCCCGCATCATGAGAACGAGATTGCGCAATCGGAATCTTTAACGGGAAAAACATTCGCTCATTTCTGGTTTCACGTTCGCTTTCTGCTGGTCGAAGGCGAGAAGATGTCGAAGAGTCTGGGAAATTTCTATACGTTGCGCGACCTGGTGCTGAAGGGACATAAACCGTCGTCGATCCGTTATTTGCTGACTTCGGTGCCGTACCGCAATCAGCTCAATTTCACTTTTGACGGGCTGAAGCAAGCCGCGGTATCAGTGGAGCGACTGCGAAACTTTCGGCAGCGGTTAACCTCCGGCATTTTTGCGCCTGGCAGCAACGCGGAAATGCAGGCTCTGGGAAACGAGACCATTGATCGGTTGAGGAGTTCGCTGGAAGACGATCTCAACACAGCACAAGCACAAGCCGCCATCTTCGAAATGGTGCGCCGCGCTAATGCAGCGCTCGATGCGGAGGAAATTAAGCAAGATGATGCTCGTATCTTTCTGGCGGCTCTGGAGAAGTTCGACGAGATTTTTGCCGTGATCAAAGATGACGATGGACTCAAGATGAGACAAGTCTCTGAGTGGGCTCAATCCGAGGGGCGAGAAAAAGATATCAGCCCGGAATTGCGGGAGGCAGTGCAGTCCGGTCAGTTCTCCGATGCGGACATCGAAAATAAGATTGCCGGGATGGAGGCCGCACGTCGCAGCCGCAACTTCAAGGTTTCGGATGCTCTTCGCGCGGAACTCACCGGCGCCGGCATTGTCATCGAGAATACAAAGGATGGCGTGCGCTGGAGAAGGAAGTAGCTTCCGGGTGTTAGGCTGAAAGTTCGCAGGCTTTTTATGAAGTCTCTAGACGAATACCTTTGCGATGCCGAACAGGCCCATGGCCATCTGTGCGCCGGACAAGTTCTCGGAGTGCGACTGGCGATGCTGGGTCTGACCAAACTGGGCATCGACGATCCTCAGGGCAAAGACCGAAAGCGGCTGGTCACTTTCGTTGAAATCGACCGCTGCGCCACGGATGCGGTTGCAGTGGTGACTGGATGCCGTTTGGGAAAGCGCGCACTGAAATTTCGCGATTGGGGAAAAGTTGCGGCGACATTTGTGGATGTGAGCACAGGCAAGGCGATCCGGATCGCAGCCAGGGAATCTTCCAAGAATCTTGCGCGGCAGATGCATCCTGAAATTGCTGATAAAAACCAGCAGCAGATGCTGGCGTATCGTGAAATTACTGACGACGATCTGTTTGTCACGCAGTGGGTAAAGGTCGAATTGCCGCCTGAGGAATTTCCCGGATACAAAGGTGAGCGCGTGGTTTGTGAGGTTTGCGGTGAGGGGATCAACTTTCGAAGAGAAGTGCGAAGGGAAGGTAAGGTGCTCTGTCGCGCCTGCGCTGGCGACTGCTACTACGAAGCGCTCTAGACAGCCTGCTCATACGCGTGCGCTAACCGCAGTATGGTCGCTTCATCGAAATGCTTTCCCAGAATTTGCAGACCGATGGGCAATTTATTTTTTGTGATTCCGCAAGGAATCGAAATTCCTGGAATGCCTGCAAGGTCAGCGGTCACCGTGTAAATGTCAGCCAGATACATCGCCAGCGGATCGTTTGACTTCTCACCTAAACGAAAGGCAGCGGTTGGACTGGTCGGTGTGACGATTGCGTCCACTTGGCGAAACGCTTCTTCGAAATCGCGCGTGAGCAAGGCGCGCACTTTCTGAGCTTTTAAATAGTAGGCATCGTAATAGCCTGCGCTTAGCGCGTAGGTGCCAAGCATGATGCGCCGCTTCACTTCTGCTCCGAAGGCTTCATCGCGAGTGCGACGATACATGTCGGAAAGCGACTTCGCGCCCGGGGCACGATAACCGTAACGAACCCCGTCGTAGCGGGCCAGGTTTGAAGACGCCTCCGCAGTTGCGATCAGATAGTAAGTGGGGATCGCGTAGGGAGTGTGCGGCAGCGAGACAGGAACTACTTCACAGCCTAAACCTTTCAGCTTGTCGATCGCTGACTCCACGGCGTGGCGAACTTCATAATCCAGGCCGTCCCCGAAATATTCCTGGGCCACACCTATTCTTAATCCGCGAATGTCTCTTTCCAGTTCGGAAGGATAATCCGGCACAGGTAAGTTGGCCGATGTTGAATCCATCGGATCGCGGCCGGCGATGGTGCGCAATACGATTGCCGCATCCGTCACTGTCTTTGCCAGTGGCCCGATGTGATCGAGCGAAGAGGCAAACGCGATTAGACCGTAACGAGAGACGCGGCCGTAGGTGGGCATCAATCCCACTACTCCGCAGAATGAGGCTGGCTGGCGGATCGAACCCCCGGTGTCAGACCCGAGCGCTACAACCGCCATGTTCGCGGCAACGGCCGCCGCTGAACCTCCGGATGAACCGCCGGGTACGCGGGTCATGTCTCGCGGGTTGCGCACAGGACGGAACGCCGAGTTCTCATTCGATGAACCCATGGCAAATTCATCGCAATTGGTTTTGCCAAGAATGACGGCGCCGGCGGCCTCCATGCGCGCGACCGCGGTGCAGTCGTAAGGCGGAATGTAGTTGCCTAAAATCTTTGAGCCGGCGGTGGTGCGGACTCCGCTGGTGCTTATCACGTCTTTGATTCCGACGGGCACACCTGCCAGCGGAGGTAAGGGCTTGCCTTCGGCGGCCATGCGGTCGATGCGATCCGCCTGTTCCAGAGCCCGCTCTTTACAAAGAGTGAGAAAGGCGCCGATTTGTTCATCCTCTTTTTGAATGTGCGCATAGTGTGCCTCGGCGAGCGCCAGCGCGGTTGTCTCGCGCTCCTGAATGGAGGAGCGGGCGGCGGCGATGGTGAGTTGAGTCAGATCCATCTTGGATGAGCGAATGACTAGAAATATGGAAGGATGAATTCTTTTCGCAATTCGTAATCAGCAACGTAGAACTATCTTTCAATCACCTTTGGCACGCGAAAGAATGTTCCGTCGGCATCCGCCGCATTTGCCAGCGCCGCGTCTTGCGTCAACGATTGGCGCAATCCCTCCACTACATCTTCGCGATACGCATACGCAAATCTGTCGCTGCCCTGTTTGGATTCATCCACGCCGTAACGGTCGGACACTTGCGCCATCGGCTGAACATTCGAAGTATCGAGTTGGTTGAGTCTATCGATGTAATCGAGAATCGAGTTCAGGTCGCGAACCATGGCGATCTGTTCGTCCCCCGAAAGTTCCAGGTTGGCGAGATCGGCGACGTAGCTGACATCTTTCTCTGTGACTTTCATTCGAGGTGAATTGCCGGTTGCTCTCGCCGAATCACAAATTCAATTCTTTCTATTTTTTGTCCGGCATAGCGGTTCATTGCCGCGACATAGCGGGGAGCGAGGCTTTGCATTTCGCGCTTCCATCCGGCATCGGGAACTTCAACAGAGAGGATCGCATTTGAAAACTGTACGGCGCGCGTACGCTCGGCCACGGCGGAGCCGCAAACCAACGGCCACGCGAGCAAGGGCGCTTCGGCCTGCGGAACGCGGCGCAGGGAACTCAGCACAATTTTCTCTAATCCCGAGCTAGCCTGCTCCAAGAGCGTCCTCCGGCGGAAAGTCAGATTTTAGCATTCCAAGTGGCTTGTGCGTGGCGTCAGAGCGACCGTAGGCTCGAAAGCGGGAACCTGCGCTTGACGAACTCCAAAGCTGCTTCGCGCGAATCGAGCTGCCCTTCGAGTTGAGCATCTTCAACCGCGTCGAGAATTTCGCGGAACCTTGCTCCCGGAATATATCCGGCAGCAATTAAATCGTTACCTGTAATTAAAGCAAGCGGGCGAATCGTATCTGGTGGAATCTCGGTGAGCTTCTTCTGAAGAAATTCATAGGTACTCAGAATACCGTGGCTGGCCACGCTATCGGCGCGGTGCAGGGCGAGATGTTCATCAAAATGCGGCAGCCGCATGAATCTTTTCAATGTTGACTCTTTCATGCGCGTAACGTGACCGAAGCGCATATGGTTGTCGACCAACGCAAGCACCTGAGCGGTATCGTGTTTGGAAAATCGGAGGCGTTCGCAAATTTCCTCCGCAATCTTTACGCCCACTTCCACGTGGCCATCGAAACGGATGCGATCGGGCGCGACGCGGAAAGTTGCCGGCTTGCCAACATCGTGAAGGAGAGTGCCCCAGGCAAGAGTAGGCGGACACGGGTGGGGCAGGTTTTCCAGCGCGAGCAAGGTATGAATAAAGACATCGCCTTCGGGATGGTACTCAGCGGGTTGCTGAACTCCCTTCATTTCTGAAATCTCGGGCAAAACTTCTTTGAGCAGACCGGTTTTGTCGAGCAAAAGGAAGGCGTGTCGAGCGTGGCCTTCAGTAAGCATCTTGGTCAGTTCATCGCGAACGCGTTCGCGCGAGACCATTTTTATTTCGGGGGCGAAGCGCTTTATCGCAATCATCGTCTCGGGCTCGATTTCGTACTCAAAGCGCGCAGCGAAACGAACGGCCCGCAGCATGCGCAATTTATCTTCGGCGAAACGCCGCTCGGGTTCGCCAATGGCGCGGACGATGCCAGCTTTCAGATCATCCTGACCGCCAACGAAGTCGAGCACTTCGCCGGTTGCGGGATCGAGCATTAGGCCATTGATGGTGAAGTCGCGGCGTGCCGCGTCTTCGCGGGGATCCTGGCTGAATCGCACTTGATCAGGATGGCGGCCGTCCGAATATCCGAAATCGCTGCGGAAGGTTGCCACTTCGACGGCGTGAGTCTTCGATTCAGATTTCTCGTTTTCGCTCGCGCGCGTATTTTCTTCTCCTAGAACCGGCACGAGCACAACTCCGAATTGCGCTCCCACGGCGTACGTGTCGGGGAAAAGCTTCATCACTTGCGCGGGCGTGGCGCTGGTTGCAACATCGAAATCTGCCGGCTCGCGATTGAGGAGAAGGTCGCGCACACATCCGCCCACAAGGTACGCTTGAAAGCTGTGCTGGTGCAGGATTTCGATGATCGAGATGGCGAAGTTCCTGGACATATTCTCCGGCGGTTGGGACCCGCTATTGATTGTCATGGAGTGTTTGCGGCGCGGCTGAAGCCGCGCCCTTTCAAATCCAAGTCGCTCCCTATGCGAAGGCACACGCTAACAGTTCTAGACCAGTCGAAAGGTTACACAGCGCCGCGTTCGATTCCGGCTTCTTCTTTCTTCACTGTCTTAGATGCCCATGCCATGCGTGGAGTGTTGTGCGCGATGCCGAATTGTCCTTGCGAATTCAGAACGATGATGCCGCCGTGGCCGTTCAAGCGCTGTTTCAGATAATTCATGGCTTCCTGCGCCGCCCACTCGGGAAGGTTTCCCGCCAGCACACGGTCGGCCGTCCATTTAGCAAGCACCAGCTTCATGATCGGTTCGCCCCAGCCGGTGGTCGAGGCAGCAGCGCTCAGATTGTCGGCGTAGCATCCGCAGCCAATCAGCGACGAATCGCCGAGACGTCCGGGAGCTTTGTTCAGCGTTCCTCCGGTCGAAGTTGCCGCTGCAATGTTGCCGCTGCGATCGAGGGCTACTGCGCCTACGGTATCGTGCGAGATCGATGGAGCGAACAAATCATTTCCGTCGTTGGCGGATTCTCGGTCGGCCGCCTGCTGATATTTGCGTAAACGCTCCACCTCGCGAGGGATTATCAGGTCTTCGTTCCGGCAGAGCGGAATGCCATGCTCGGCGGCGAATCGCTCGGCGCCTTCCGCCACGAAATACACGTGCGGACTTTCGCTAAGTATCTTGCGCGCCGCGCGCACGGGATTTCGCAATCGCTCGACGCAGCCGACTCCTCCAGCCCGTAGCGTGGCGCCATCCATGATGAGCGCATCGAGTTGTACTTTGCCGTCGCGGTTCAGAAAACTTCCGCGACCCGCATCGAAGGTCTCGTCGTCTTCCATAATGACGACGGCTTCCTCGACCGCATCCAGGGCTGGACCGCCACGCTCCAGCACCCGCCAGCCTGCTGCCAGTGCGTTTCGCACGCCGTGCAGGTGGGCCTCAACCATGTCGCCGGGTATAGCCCAGGCACCGCCGTGTACCACTAGAACTGGATCAGTAGGCAAGAAATATCCTCAAGGTAGTGAAACGACTGAACAGTCTAGCATCGCATGGCGCGGGACAGTGCGGGCAGGGACTTGAAGTGCTTACGCGGCCTGGCCTGTTTTGGCGCTGGTTGCGGGTGGGCCATCCTGGGTGCGGGTCCAGGTGTAGCGCATGCGGTGAATTACAGTAATCGTCGACAGGACCGCAATTACCCATAACACAGGCGCCATGCGGTTGAAGAGTGCGCCAATAATTACCAGAACCAGGCGCTCGGGACGTTCCATAAATCCCACACGGCAGCTTCCGATGAGGGACTCGGCGCGGGCGCGCGTGTAGCTGACCATGATGGCGCTTACCATGACAAAGGCGGTGAGCACGACGTAAAAAAAGCGGTCACCGCGGGCATAGAACACCAGCAAGCCGAGGAACTGCGAGGCGTCACTGTAGCGGTCGACTACGGAATCGAAAAATGCGCCGAAGCGAGTGACACGGTTGGTAGCTCGTGCGACTTGACCGTCTACGAGATCGAAGAAGCCGGAGAAGATAATCACCAGGCCGGCCAGAAAGAACATGCGCTTCTGCGTGGCGGCCGTTGCTGAGCCAAATAGAATGGCAGCCCAGGTATTCACGACCAGCCCCATGAAGGTCAACACGTTGGGATTGATGCGCGACAGAGCCAGCCAACGGACGATGGTATCGAGCAGGACGCCGCAGGCGCGTCCAAAGGCGCTCGTCCATGAGTGGCTCGATGACATCAGGCTTCCGCTTTCTCCGGGCCGGCCTCGTCGTGAACCGTGATCAGACTCAAAATCTCGAGTTCGCGCTTGCCATTGGGCGTGATCACGGTGGCTTCGTCGCCTACTTTCTTGTTGAGCAAAGCGCGGCCAATCGGCGACGTGGTGGAGATCTTGCCGGCGCTGACGTCTGACTCCTCGCTGGTGACGAGCTTGTACTCTATCTCTTCATTCTTGGTACTGTCGAAGACCTTGACAGTTGAACCCAGGCCGACTTTATCCCTCGGGATGTTGTTCATGTTGGTCAAGGAGAGATCGGCAAGGCGCTTGCCGAGTTGGCGGAAGCGAGCCTTGACGAACTCCTGGCGCTGCTTCGCCATGTGATACTCGGCGTTCTCGCTGAGGTCGCCGAGCGCGGCGGCGCGCTTGATTTCCTTGGGCAGCTCATGCACCAGTTCGTGCTCGAGCGCGTCGACTTCTTCCTGCAATTTTTTTCTAAGTTGATCCGTCATGAATGCGGTACAGCTTTCGAAATTATAACCCGTTGTGAGCTTGCTGGTTAGGGCCAGAGCCAGGCGCGAAGCAGGGCGAGTCGCCGGGCTATCGAAACCTTCCCAGAACGGTCCACGGGCTAATTTTGTTGCCTGGATAAGCATCAGCCAATGGCCGCTTTGAGTAGCATGAAGGACGGAGACGATTCTCGGTGTTCTCTAGAAGACTTGGTTCAGGGCGGAGATTTTCAGGACGGCCCACCCTTGCGGTGCTTCGTGTTCTGGACTGGTTGGCGGAGCGGATGCTTCCGCCTGACGAGGGTCCAGCTCACCAGCGCACGGGGCGTAAGGGCGAGGAAGCCGCTTACTTCCACCTTAGAAAATTGGGGTATACGATGGTGGCGCGAAACTTCCGATCACCGCGTTGCCGAGGCGAGATTGATCTGATTGGCTGGGAGAAGGACGTTCTTTGCTTTGTGGAAGTGAAGACGCGCAGCACCCGCGACGTAAAGACCGGGGAAGCGGCAGTAGATCGCCATAAGCGCCGCGAAGTGGCCGCCGTGGCACGGGAGTATCTGCGCCGGCTTCCGCCTTCGTGCCAGTGGCGCTTCGATGTGGTCAGCGTATACTATGACCGGTCGAAGGCCAGCCGGCCGCAGATTGAAGTGTTTCGCAATTCCTCCCTGACGGCTTAGAATTAGTAATTTGCATCTATCCTATCTAAAGAGGTTCTGAGTGCCTGAGCTGAGAAAAGATCCTATTGTTGGCCGCTGGGTGATTATTTCCACGGATCGGGCGAAGCGTCCCACGGATTTTGCCCGGGAGAACGTTAAGCTGAAAGGGGGATTTTGTCCGTTTTGCTACGGAAACGAAGGCAAAACTCCGCCTGAGATTCAGGCTTATCGTCCGGGGTCGAACGGGGGACCAACCTCGCAGCGCGATACCCCGGGGTGGACGGTGCGCGTAGTTCCCAATAAATTTCCGGCCCTGGGGATTGAAGGCACTTTAAACCGTCAGGCTGAGGGCATGTTCGACCGGATGAACGGCATTGGGGCACATGAAGTAATTATCGAAACTCCCGACCACACGGCCAGCCTGGCGACCTTGCCTCCGAAGCGAATTGAAGATGTGCTGTGGACGTTTCGCGACCGCATCCTCGACCTGAAGAAGGACAAGCGATTTAAATACATCTTGCTGTTTAAGAATCACGGCGAGGCGGCGGGAGCATCGCTCGAGCATGCCCACTCGCAACTGATCGCGCTACCCATTCTTCCGATCAACGTAGTGCAGGAACTTGAGGGGGCGAAGCAGTATTTTCTTTATAAAGAGCGCTGCGTATTCTGCGACATCATCCGGCAGGAAATAGAGAATGGAAGCCGCGTCGTGGCCGAAAACGAAAACTTTCTGACCATCGCGCCCTATGCGCCGCGCTTTCCGTTTGAAACCTGGATTCTGCCCAAGCAGCATGAATCGGCGTTCGAGAACTCGTCTTCTCATATGTTTGAGAATCTGGCCAAGGCGCTGAAGACGCTGCTGACCAAGGCTGACCGCGTGCTCGATAATCCGCCATACAATCTGGTGATTCACACTTCGCCTGCACAGGATCCCACCAATGATCACTATCACTGGCACATGGAGTTCATGCCAAAGCTGACCAAGACGGCGGGATTTGAGTGGGGAACTGGCTTCTACATTAATCCCACACCGCCCGAAGAAGCGGCGAAGTTTCTACGCGAGGCGGGTGTGGAAGAGTCGATTCCGGCGACGGTCGGATAGATTTATTCTTCAGTAAGATTCCGCACTAACTCTGCGTACGATCCTGGAATTCCTCGTGCCACGCCATCTGGATGGCTTCCAGCTTGCCTTCGTTGGAAGCTCCGGGATCACCTTTGAAATCGGGCAATTCGGTCACGTAGCGATGCAGGTCGGTGAAACGGACGGCGAGCGGATCGAGTTCGGGATGTACTTCGGAAAGCAGGATGCCGATATCTTCGGCGTCGTCCCAGGTGAGAGTTTTTGGCATGGAGGAGTTCCTCGGGTGCAAAGTTTCAAGGTTTCAGAGTTTCAAGGTTTCAAAATCCCCGAACTTCGCGTTTCAGGAAATGCTTTGGTCTTTGGTGTGTCCTGACAGTGTGGCGTTGAGACACTACCTTGATCTTTCGAAACCCTGAAACCCTGAAACTTTGAAACTTTGAAGCCTGCTTCTAGTGGTGTTCTTCCGAAATGTAATTGCGGTTCCAGGCGGGGATCTCGACCACGACTTTACCCGGCTTCGTGATCTGCACCTGGCAGCCGAGACGAGAGTTTAACTGCAAGTCGGCGGCCATGTCCAGACGGTCGGCTTCGTCATCGTCCATCGGAGAGAGATTTTCGGCGCCTTCTTTGATCCAGACGTGGCAGGTGGTGCAGGCGCAGTTGCCGCCGCAAGCGTGGTCGAGCGTGACACCATAGTTGAGAGCGATATCGAGAATCGACTCTTCCTTGCCGTGATCTTCATAGGGCAGTTTGCCATGCTCGAATTGCACCGTCTTGCGCTCGGGCAGAAATGTAACCTGAACTGTATTTTCGCCGGGGGCTTCCTCGGTGATTGTTCCGGCGGATTGTGTTTTGTCGTCTGACATTCTATTGCTCCGAAAAAATTTAGCAATCAGCGTCTAGCCAACCACTAATTGCTCACTGCTTCTATTCAAACTCTGCTTTCGCCATCGGATGTGGGGCGGTCGGACCTTCGCCCATGTCGGCCTCATCCATCGTTTTGCCTTTCAGCGCGGTGGAAACGGCGCTGTCCATCATGAGTTCGGCCAGACGCGTTGTGCCTTGATTGAGCGCGTCAATGGCTTTGCGGATGGCCTGATAATCGTCTTCGCTGTTTACCGCGGTCAGAGCTTTCTCCATCTTGGCGATTTTTTTCTTTTCGTCAGTTGTGAGATGGCCCCATGCCGGACTCTTCTTGCCTTTGTCGAGTGCGGCTAGAATGGTGGCGGCTTCATTGCGCGCTTCAATCACCTGGCGCTGGCGGAAATCCTCTTCCGCGCTGTCGAAAGAGTCGAGAATCATACCCTCGACTTGCTCGTCGGTGAGGCCATAGCTGGGCTGGACTTGAATCTCTGCTTCCTTCCCGCTACGTTGCTCGCGCGCGGCGACATTCAGGATGCCGTTGGCGTCGATGAGAAATTTGACCTCGATGCGCGCCATTCCCGCTGCCATCGGCGGAATACCCTTGAGATCGAAACGCGCCAGAGAGCGGCAATCTTTTGCCAATTCACGCTCCCCTTGCAGCACGTGGATCGCGACGTTGGCTTGTGCATCAACTTGCGTGGTATAGAACTGCGTTGCCGATGCGGGAATCGTCGAGTTGCGCAGAATAATTTTGTCGGTGACGCCGCCGGCCACTTCAATGCCGAGCGACAGCGGCGTGACATCGAGCAGCAGCATATTTTCCGTGGCTTCGGAGCCGCCCCCGAGAATGTTGGCCTGCACTGCCGCCCCCAGAGCTACCACTTCGTCAGGATTCAGATCAATGTGCGGCTCACGCTGGAATAAATCTTTTACCAGAGCGCGAACTTTCGGAATACGCGTGGAACCGCCGACCAGGACAACTTCGTCAATTTGTTCGGGCTTGAGCCCAGCATCTTTAAGCGCCTGCTTGCAGGGCCCTACGGTGCGGTCGATGATCGGCTGAATCAGATGTTCGAACTGCTCTTGAGTGATCTCGCGCAAATACCGCTTTCCGCCGGGCAATTCCACATCGAGCTTCACTGAAGGCTGTGAGGAGAGAGCGATCTTGGCTTCGATCACGGCCTTGCGAATGGCTTGGACGGCTTCGCCATTGCGGCGGAGATCGAGGCCGAGATCGCCGAGAGTGTCGTCGAGTGCGATGGTGATCAGCAAATTGTCGATGTCGTCGCCGCCGAGATGCGTGTCTCCGTTGGTGGCGACGACTTCGAAGATTCCGTCGTGCAGCTTGAGGATGGAGATATCGAAGGTGCCGCCGCCAAGATCGTAGACGGCAACGATGCCGTTCTGCTTTTTGTCGAGACCGTAGGCCAATGATGCAGCGGTGGGCTCGTTCACCAGGCGCAGAACTTCAAGACCGGCAATGCGGCCAGCGTCTTTTGTGGCTTGACGCTGTGCGTCGTTGAAGTACGCAGGGACTGTAATGACGGCTTTAGTTACCGGCGCTCCGAAGAAGCGTTCGGCATTGCGTTTGAGCTGGCGCAGAATCAGGGCCGAAATCTCCGGCGGAGTAAAAGTTTTCTCGCCAAGCTTGATCCGGAGAACCTCGCCAGGCTGAAGATCTTCAGCGAGACGGAAGGGGAAAAATCTCAGCTCTTGCTGAATGTCGTCAACCCCGCGTCCCATCAGGCGTTTGATCGAGTAGACGGCGCGCTCCGGAGTTTCAGTTAGATATTTGCGCGCGGCGTTTCCGATGACGGGTTGGTTTTTCCCGTCTAGCGCGACGACGGACGGCACGAGATTTAGACCGTCGTCACCCGGGATCACGACAGGGCTATCCCCTTGCATGAAAGCCACGAGAGAATTCGTGGTTCCGAGGTCGATGCCGACAATACGATCCGTTGCCATAACGTCTGCTTTCAAACTTGAAGCCGAGCAATTAGCAGTTAGCCGAATGCCAATTGCTAACTGCCAATTGCTAATCGCTTTCCAGCGCCTCATTCACATCCCGCACCAAATTGCGGATGTAGTTGCGGCGGTTCAGCAAGTCCACCATTTTGTCTCGTTCCTGCCTGCGCTCTTCTTCTGAGACGGGCTGGCCATTCTGCTGACGCTGGATCATTCCGTCCCACATCCTCCAGTTGACTTCCAGTTCACGCAGAAGCGCTTCATGTTTTTCTTCGAGTTCCAGCTTCTGACGGCCGATTTCTTCGATCAGAGCGGGATCATCCTCGCCCATTTTCTTCTGCATGCGCAGCTCTTCGAGTTGCAGGTTCAATTCAAAAACTTCCTCAAGCAAATCCGGCGGAACGATTTGCTTTTTGAGCTCTCCGCTGGTGCGGGCCTGCTCCGTGGCCGATTTTGATTGCTCTTCCAGTTCTACGCCTTCCAACTTCAAGAGATACTGCGTGCGCTTGATCGGATCTTTCAAGGTGCGATGCGCGTCATTCAATAGGGAACTCTGTTGCAGGCTCCATTCCTGCTCCTGGGTACCGGCCCGCGCATTCAAGTCAGGATGCAGCTTTCTGCTCAGAAGGTAGAATTCTTTATCCAGGGCGGCCACATCAAGATTCAGCTTGCGGGGCAAACCAAAGAAGGTGAAATAATCCACCGGGGCTGGCGGTTGGACTTTGCCACAGGACTCGCAGAAATGCGCCGCGCGCATGGTTCCACAGGACCAGCACGATTGAGTTTCCTCGGGCGGGGATTTTTCCGTGATCGTGGTGAAAGATGAATTCGTCATTTCTGCCTACATTCCTGAAACACAACTACACGCTCTTAAGCCTGAACCGGTGCAAGCCCAGGGCGCTGATTGCTGGGCGAGGACGGTCGCGCCTTGCAAACTCTTGCGGGAAAAGCGCCCGCGCCAGACAATCACGCGGAGAATGAAGTCCCGCAGCCGCATGACTTGGTGGCCTGGGGATTCACGAAGACGAAGCCCTGCTGCATCAACGTCTCCTGGTAATCGAGGATCATGCCGTTCAGATATATGAACGACTTCGGATCTACGAATACGCGCACGTCGCCGAACTGGAAGATGCGATCTCGTTCGCGGGGCTGGGTATCGAAGCGAACGTTATAGCTGAGACCAGAACAGCCGCCGCCTTGCACGCCCAGGCGCAATCCGCCCTGCTCGGGCGAGATGCCCTCTTTGGCCATCGCGCTCCGCACCTTGGACAAGGCTTTATCCGTCACCTGAATGCCCTTGCCGGGTGCAGTTTGAGATGGTGGCGCGGTTTGTTCTGTTGCCGTTGTCATTTCGATTCCTGACGCAATTCCGCGGCGGCTAAAGCCGCGGTCAACGTTGCGGCTTTGCGGTGCGGCTGAAGCCGCACCCTTTCAAAACCCTTGCCGATGTGCCAGCCAAAGCTATTGCGTTACCGCTGATGCAACCGGCTTGGCGCTCTCCTGCTTTTTCTTCCAGTCGCCGATGGCGGCGCGGATGGCGTCTTCGGCCAACACAGAACAGTGGATCTTTACCGGAGGAAGCGAAAGCTCCTTCACGATGTCCATGTTCTTGATGGCGAGGGCTTCATCCACAGTCTTGCCCTTGACCCATTCGGTGGCCAATGAGGACGAGGCGATCGCGGAGCCGCAGCCGAAAGTCTTGAACTTGGCTTCCTCGATCACGTTGGTCTCGCGGTTGACCTTGATCTGCAGCTTCATCACGTCGCCGCACTCGGGTGCGCCTACCAGACCGGTGCCCACATCGGCGCTGCTCTTATCCATTGAGCCGACGTTGCGGGGATTGTTGTAGTGATCGATTACTTTATCGCTGTATGACATTTTTTTCTCCAGGTTTCAACGTTTTAAAGTTTCAAGGTTTCAATGACTCCGGCTCCAGAGCTTCGAGGATTTTGAAACCTTGAAACCCTGAAACCTGCTTTTTTACTCTCCTGCCCACTTCACGTCCTTCAAGTTGATGCCTTCCTTAGCCATCTCGTAGAGCGGAGAAAGTTCGCGCAGCCGCTCGACGGTTTCGATGACGCGGTCAGCCACGTAATCGACCTCGGCTTCCGTGTTGAAGCGGCCGATGCCGAATCGAATCGAACTGTGCGCCAAGTCGTCGCCGGTGCCGAGAGCCTTTAATACATAAGATGGCTCAAGCGTCGCAGAGGTGCAGGCCGATCCGCTGGAAACCGCAATATCGTTGATGCCCATCAGCAATGATTCGCCTTCCACATAAGCGAAACTGATGTTCAAGTTGCCGGGCAGGCGGTGCTCCATGGTGCCGTTGATATAAGTCTCATCCAGGCGGCTCATGATGCGGTCCCGTAGACGATCGCGTAATGCAGCGAGATGTGTCGCTTCGCGAGACATTTCCTCTGACGCGATGGCGCAAGCTTTGCCCAGGCCAACGATGCCGGCGACGTTGAGAGTGCCGGATCGCATGCCGCGCTCGTGGCCGCCGCCATCGATGATGGCGGAAATCTGGACCCGCGGGTTCTTGCGGCGCACGTACAAGGCACCGACGCCCTTCGGACCATACATCTTGTGCGCGGAGATCGACATCAAGTCGATGTTCTGTTTGTTTACGTCTACCGGAATCTTGCCGATCGCCTGCGTGGCGTCAGTGTGGAAGATAACGCCGCGTTCGCGGCATAGCTTGCCAATTTCAGCTACTGGCTGCACCACTCCGATCTCGTTGTTCGCGAACATAATGCTTACCAGGATGGTTTTGTCATCCATGGCACGCTTGAGATCTTCGAGATCGATCAGCCCGTCTTTTTGCACTGGGAGGTAGGTAACTCGATAACCATATTTTTCCAGGCGCTTGCAGGTATCGAGCACGGCTTTGTGTTCCGTGACCGCAGTGATGATGTGATTGCCTTTTTCGCGGTACATTTCCGCGACACCCTTGATCGCGAGGTTGTCGCTCTCCGTGGCACCAGACGTAAAGATGATTTCTTTGGTGGTGGCGCCGATTAGCTTGGCGATGCGCTCGCGCGCGGTTTCCACGCCCTCCTCACCGGCCCATCCGAATGAGTGATTGCGGCTGGCAGCATTGCCGAACTTTTCCATGAAGTAAGGCAGCATCTCTTCGAGCACCCGCGGGTCCATGGGAGTGGTAGCGTGATTGTCCATATAAATGGGCAATTTCACTCCTTGCGGAGCTGAGTGCTTGGTGACTGGTAGTTCCTGGGGGATCTTTACATCCGTGCTCATAATTGCTTCTCCTACCTGGTTAGTTGCTTCGTACTTACTTTATTTACCTGCCGCCGAACTAGACAATCGTTACCAGTTCTGCAAGTTTGCCGGTGGCGTTTTCGGCCACTTCCGGCTCCTCGCGCATGTGTGAAATCTTGATGCGCTTCAACACCGCTTCGATGCTCTCATTTACTTTGCGCAGGGGCTCGCGGATATTGCAACGGTCGCTCTGGCCGCACTCGCCGCGTACCGTAACGCAAGAAGTGATAAAAAGCGGACCGTCGATGGCCTGGATTACCTCAAATGCGGAAATCGTGTGCGCCGCTCGAGCCAATCGATAGCCACCGTAGGTGCCATGCTGGGATTGCAGCAGACCGGCCTTCGCCAGTCGCTGCAGAATCTTGGCCAAAGCCTCGGGGGGAATGCCAAAGGAATCGGCAACGTCCTTTGCGCTAGCGCTGCCTTCTTGGGCATGGTCGGCCAGGTGCTTCATGGCCATCAACGCGTAATCCGCCTTTTTGGTTAGCTTCAGCATTCGGAATGCACCAGAGGGTTCTTAATCCCCGACTCTTTAAGTCGGAGATAAATACGACCTTTTCTGTCGTAATTCATTCTACGACCAAAAGCAGAATTGGTGCAAGGCCTGGCAGGTAGCGGCAAGAATTCGCATTAAAGGGTAAGCAACCCGGTTTGAGCGGCTTAGCTGTGGCGATCATTTTAGTCGGACATTGGGGTTTGAAAATTGCTCCGGCCCATTTCTATGTCAATGCATTGCGAGACACTGCTTGGAAAAAGGGGACTTGACAATGGGGCTAGCAAGGCTAAAATACCGGAAATTCCCGATCGATCCCTCCTGCTGCTTCGACGAGGGCGACGTTTCCTGATTTATGACTTCAAAGCCGTTCTCCCAGCCAACAGACACGAATAAACCTTGCAAACATCCGCGAGTGCAAATTGTGAGTCGCGACGAAGATGCTGAATTCGTGGAATGCCTGGAGTGTCGAGAGGTCTTCGAGTCGAGCGAACTGAAAGACATGAGCATCGAAGAGAATGTCGACGCGGACGGCAAGGAATCGTAAACTCCAGACGCTGCTCACCATAGTAACCGGATCAGCGCGATTCTTCCTTGTTTCGGTGCAATCACACTGTTAATCTGCGGGCCGGGGGCGTGCATTCCGCACGTTGCAAACTCATGCCTGCGGTAGCGCTGGTGGTTGATGACTCCATGCTGATCCGCTACACCGTATGCCGCTCTCTGGAAGAGCGCGGCTTTACGGTGGAATCCGCCACGAATGGCGTGGAGGCGTTGCAGATTCTTGAGCGGATGCATCCGGATGTGATCGTCACGGACATGCAGATGCCGAAGATGTCAGGGAGCGAACTGATTACCGCCTTAAAGAAAAATCCGAAGACCGCCAATATTCCCATCATCATTGTGGCTGGCCGTGGCAGCGGATTTGATGAAAGTGAAAAGCGCGCCAATTTTGCTATCTACAAAGATATTGATATTCAAAGCCAGCTGGAAAGGGCGCTGGATGCAGTGATGGGAAATAGTCAGGGCGCCAGCAAGTAGTGCGGTTGGATTTCCCCAGCAGGTCTGCCGTGAACCAGAATTAGCGCAAACCGGATCTAACGCAAGGCTAGGCTCGCCTCAGCTGAAAAATCCATCGCAGCAAAATCCTGGGCTAAAAATTTTGGATAAGCGGCAGCGGCAATCATCGCCGCGTTGTCAGTGGAAAGCGCGCGCGAGGGGAAAAAGACCGGCACACCTTCCTGAGCGCCGCGTTGCTCGAAAGTCTTCCGCAGTTCGCTGTTGGCGGCTACTCCGCCGGTCACGAATAACGTAGCCACGTCGTACGCCGCAGCCGCTGCCAGTGTCTTGCCTACCAGATCTTCAACGATGGCGCGCTGAAACGAAGCGACTAAGTCGAGGGTCTGCCGATCGCAGGCCGCCAGGTAATCTTCGAGCTTGGGCTTTGCGATGTTGGCCAAAGCCTGGCGGCGACCTTCGATGGAATTCTTCATGTTGTGGACCTCGACGTAGCGCAGCACTGCTGTCTTGATGCCGCTGTACGAAAAATCGAAACGCGGTCGATCCAGCTCGACTTCCTTTCGTGGATGGCGACGATCGGGATGTTTGATTTGCGCGGGAAGAAACTTTACGGCGCCGGGATCGCCATGTGGAGCGAGGCGGTCAATGATTGGTCCACCGGGATATCCCAGGCCAAGTAGCTTGGCAACTTTGTCGAAAGCCTCTCCGGCGGCATCATCCCGGGTGCGGCCGATATTTTCGTAAGTCCAACTTTCGTTCTTTTGGGTGGCAAGATAAAGATGGGTGTGTCCACCCGAAACCACCAAAGCCAGCACAGGAAATTGCAGTTCGTGGTTGCCTTTCTGCCGCTCTTCCAACAAGACCGCGTGGATGTGGCCTTCGAGGTGGTTGACCGCAATCAGCGGCTTATCGAGGGCGAAGGCCAGCGCTTTGGCATAGCTGATGCCGACAAGTAGCGCCCCCGCGAGGCCCGGACCCTGTGTGACCGCGATTGCGTCGATGGAATCGTAAGTTTGATTTGCCTCAGCCAGCGCTTGTCGAACGACGGGAACGATTGCCTTCAAATGTTCGCGGGATGCTAATTCGGGAACTACTCCGCCAAAAGGCTGATGGGTCGCGAACTGCGAGGCGACTACGTTCGAGATAAGCTGCTCTCCCGAGCGCACCACGGCCGCGGCGGTTTCGTCGCACGAGCTTTCGATGCCGAGGATGTAGGCGTCGGGCATGAAGCTATAGTATTGAATATTAATTACGAATTGCTCAACATCTGAAGGAAGGGGAACTCGACAATCCTATAGCCACCCCTTGGTTCGAGCGATTCGTGAGGCCTCTACTCTGTTGCTCGCGCCCATCTTGCTGATCGCTTCGGAAAGATAATTCCTCACGGTGCCTTCTGAGAGGCGGAGTTCGGCAGCAATATCTCCGCTTTGCATACCTTCGCCGGCCAGGCGCAAGACCTGGCGTTCCCGATCAGTGAGCGGATCCATTTCCGACCAGGCTTCAGTTGCGAGATCGGGATGGATTACACGCAAGCCCTGCTGTACGCGACGCACGGCTTCGGCGAGTTCCTCGGCACGCATATCTTTCAACATGTAGCCAAGCGCCCCGGCTTCCATGGCACGGCGTAAATATCCAGCGCGCGCGAATGTGGTAAGGATGATGACGCGCGTGCTCACGCGGCGGCGTTTGAGTTCTGCAGCAGTATCGAGTCCGGTCATGAGCGGCATTTCGATATCCGTGATAAGGACGTCGGGCTTGTGGGCGAGCACGGCATCGATAGCTTCCTTGCCGTTCCGCGCTTGGGCCACAACCGAGATGTCGCCTTCGATTTCGAGCAGCGCGGCCAGCGCGCCGAGAACCATGCCTTGATCCTCGGCGAGAACGACGCGGATGGTTTTACGATTTTCCTTTGCGACAGGATTCAATGGGCGCGGACCTCGTTTTTGGGTGCGATCTCCTTGAGTGGGAGGGTGATGGTGAGTCTTGTGCCGGCACGCGAGTTGCACTCGAGCGTCCCGCCTAGCATCTCGACACGCTCGCGCATACCGCGAAGTCCGTTGCCTTCGCTCTCGAGGCCGCCGCGGCCATCATCTTCAATTTGAAGACGGCAGGAGCCATTTTGTTGCGCCAGGCGCAGGGCGCAGGTGCGGGCGTGGGCGTGACGCACAACGTTTGTGACGGCTTCCCGAACTGCCATCGAAAGCACAGTTTCGTGTAAGGCGGGCATCTCGATGCGCGCTGCTTCGCATTGAACGGCGACCCCAGCGGTTTCCAGAGTAGCTTTGGCTCGAGCGAGTTCCGCCGGCAAGCCCTGCGAACGGTAGCCGCGAATGGCGTCGCGCACTTCGGAAAGCGCCTGCCGGGAAATTTGTTCAACTTCGCGGATTTCGTGGCCGGCGCGGTTCGGATCCCGCTCCATGAGTTTTCCAGCCAATTCAGATTTCAGAATGATTACGGAAAGCGTGTGGCCTAAAACATCATGCAGATCGCGGGCTATCCGTTCGCGCTCGGCCACGGTCGCGAGGTGCTCGATTTCTTCCTGAGCCTTGAGAAGTTTCTTGTTGACTCGATTGCGTTGCGCGAAGTGGATATTGCTGGCGCCGACGATGAACGAAAGTCCGCACCCGAACACCAGGAACCAGCCATTGAGGTGAAGCGCCCACCAGGTTAGCCCTGCCGCAGCCTCAATGGCTAACAATAACTTGATGCCATCGGCCTCGCTCTCTACTACAAAAGCTCCACAGGCTGCTGCGAAGATAAAAAAGGTAGTTGCACCACCGTTGTATTTGGCAAATGCCACTCCCATCAGGACCATGGCCGCAATGTTCAACAGGCCTCGTCGGCAGCTGACCCAAAATAGGGAAAAATACAAGACTAGAAAGACAGCCGTCGCCGAGCAAGGTAAAAAGCCATACACGTACGCCGGCATGAGACTCGATTGGGTCTATAAAGAAAAATCCGAAGTACAGGACGGAGTACAACGCCCAGGTGTATTCGCTATTCTTCGGAAGAAGTCTCATTGCGTCATTGCTTCCTCGACCATCCTACGTCAGTTCCGGTCCCCTTGAATTGGCATTTGGAAGTCGCATACCAGATCAGCGCGGCAGCGGGAATCACCAGCAAGAGCCAGGGCGGGCCGCCATACATGGCCAATATACCCAGAGTTATTAGACCGATCGTTGATCCGTATTTTCTTTTCGCGTCGGCGCTCATAATGCGTCCTTATTATTTGATTTCTGCAATTCACCCGCTAGCCGTAGAGTTTCCCCTGATCGCGCTGAAAGCCGATGCGCGCGACCCCGAGGCAGATCAAGGTGAAGGCTAATAAAACCTCCCAGTGCGTGGATGCTGGTTCGTGCCGTCCTGCGCCGACAACTCCTAACGCCAGTTGCGACAGATGATAAGGCGGTAGCGCCAACGCAATTTGACGCACCAGTTTAGGAAGAAACATATACGGCACCCACAAACCGCTGCAGAACGAGAGTGGTAAATAAATCAAATTGATGGCGGCGGGTGCGGAATTTGGACCAGCGAAGTAGCCGATGGCCAATCCCATGGCGGAAAAGGGAAGTGATCCGGCCACCAACGTTCCGAGCAGCTTGGCCGTTTCAGCGAACGGCAAACGCACTCCGCCGAAGAGGATGCCCAGAAGCAATAGCAGTGAAACGACAACCACACTGAAGATCATGCTGAGTGCAACCTTGGCGGCGAAGTAGGCGAATGGTGGCATGGGACTGGCGCGCTTCACCTGCAGCCATCCCAGGCCGCGGTCGGAGGCGAGG
Source organism: uncultured Acidobacteriaceae bacterium (assembly GCA_963726155.1). Lineage (GTDB taxonomy): Bacteria > Acidobacteriota > Terriglobia > Terriglobales > Acidobacteriaceae > Sulfotelmatobacter. The sequence goes on along the minus strand of CAVSBF010000004.1, from coordinate 349,572 downwards.
CCAGAAGCGGTGCCAAACAGCGAGGCTCCCATCACTCCGAACGTGCCATAGGTTGCTATCAGATACGTAGGGACTCCGGTACCGGCGATCATTTCTTTCGCATTCAAAACCAAACCGAAGAGTACGTAGAACATCAGCGGAAAGGTGATTACCGAAATCGTGTAGACGCGCAAACGCAAATTCTTGAGGAACTCATACTTTGCTTCTTTGAGGTAAATAGTGGCGGTGTGGCTTAGAGGGCGCTCGATCTGAGAATTGCTGAGTGTTGCTGCAGTAGTGCTCATGGTGGCTTCCTCGCTTATCTCTGTCATCTGTTATCCTTACTCTGCTTATAGGAAAATGGCGTCTTCCATTTTGGTTATTCGTTCTTACTGTTGTCCCGAGTTAGCGACAGGAAGGCTTCTTCCAATCCGGCGCTGCTAATTTCAAGTCCGGAAAGCGATGGATCGCGAGCCAGTAAGGTGCGAATCACGGACTCCGCTGCGCCAGTGTGGATCTCGACAGCTTCGCGATCGAACTTGACATCGGTGACGCCTGGAATTTGCAGCAACGTAGTAGCGCTTAAAGCGGTGACGCAACGGATGCGCTTGCCGCTGGTTTGTGACTTGATTTCTGCCGGCGTGCCTTCGGCGATGATCTCTCCCTGATGAATCACGGCTATGCGATTGGCGAGAGCGTCGGCCTCTTCCAGATAGTGGGTGGTGAGCAGAACGGTTTTTCCGCGTCCGACCAGGCGGCGAATTTCTTCCCAAAGCGCGCGCCGGGCTTCCACATCGAGGCCGACGGTGGGCTCGTCCAGAAACAGAAGATCGGGATTGCCGCAGATGGCCAGGGCGAACAGAGTGCGTTGCCGCTGGCCGCCGGAGAGATCGCCGAACTTGCGATCGCTCAATTTCTCCAGCCCGGCTGCCTGCAGCACCTCTTGAATGGGAAGCGGCCGAGGGTAATAGCTGGAGAATAAATCGATGTGCTCGCACACCCGAAGAGTCTCCGGCACCTTGCCCACTTGCAGCATGGCGCCGGTGCGCATTCGATTTTCCGGATTTGTAGGATCTCCACCGAAGACGCGGACATCGCCCGAGTCGGGCGGGATGAAGGCCGAGCAATAGCTTTACTGCTGTGGTCTTGCCAGCTCCGTTCGGGCCTAAGAGGGCGACGACCTCGCCTGCGCGCACGCTGAAGTTCACATTCCGAAGGGCACGCACTTCCCCATAATTCCTGCTGACACCTTCCAGACTGGCGACGACGGTGTCCGTATTTGAACTGTGCCCACTTTGTCTTTCTTCGCTGGTTGCAATCATGTTGGCTAACTCCGTCGGCGCTATGCTCGCCAGGACTGCGGTCTTTGTTTTGTCCCGGTAGCTGCATCATCGTGGAGTTGCGGCCGAGGCACCAGTGCCGTTCATCACAGAATCGGCGTGACAAATGTCATTACCGAAGCAAACCCTAGACGCTCAGAGATGAGGGATTCCAGAACTCCTGCTGTAGGCCCAAAATAGCGATTTTGCAATTTTCAGTAATCGTTGTTACGAAAAGCGAACAAAGTCCCGCTATCAGAACCTGGAGCGACCGCAGAGGGGATGCTGCTGTTCAAGTGTCGAGTGGCGAATTCGCTAGGCAGGACGCGGGGCCCAGCTTGTTCGGAAATCGTAACAAAATTCAGAACCGTAAATTTTATTCGTAAAATCATGACAGTCGAGTCAGCTCCCTGCTATGATTGCGAACACTTTAGTGATCTCCCCGACTTTTATGGAGGACTCCCATGCTCCCGGCCGGTAAGAGTCTTCGTACCCTTCGCGAGAAACTCGGCTTGACCATGCGCGACATCGAGATGTCCAGTGCACGCATGGCTGAGAAATATCGCAACGAAGAGTTTTCAATTCCGCCAAGCCGTTTGTCCGATATTGAGACCAAGGGTGTACTGCCGAGTATTTTCCGTCTCTATACGCTAGCGGTAATCTACCGCCGCGATTTGCGGGAATTACTGGCCTGGTACGGTGTGGATTTGAGCAATATGGCGGCGGATCTCGGCACGATTGCCCCTCCGCGGTCGCACGTCTCTGAGGCGCTGTCGGCGTTATCGTCAGTGCAAGTGCCCATTCGCATGGATCCTGCCTTTGACGAGCATCGCACCTCCAATTTAGGGCGCATGGTGGAACAATGGGGTCTGGTGCCGCTGTCCTATCTCGCGCAGTTCGCGCACAGCGATTTTACCTACGGCTACATCGGTAATCAGGATTTCACCATGTATCCCATTCTCCCCCCCGGCAGCTTCATTCAAATCGATGAAGAGAAGAATAAGGTAGCCGAGGGAACGTGGCGGTCAGAATACGAACGCCCTATCTATTTTGTGGAAACTCGCGACGGACACACCTGCTGCTGGTGCAGTATGCGAAAAGATGATCTGATCCTGCAGCCCCATCCGCTCTCGCCGGTGCAAGTGCGCGTGCTGCGCCATCCCCAGGAAGCGGAAATCATTGGGCAGGTTGTCGGGGTCGCTATGAAGTTGACGGAGTGGCAGGCTTATGGTTCTTCTCCAGCGCCGAAAGCGCAACCAGCACTGAATTAAGATGGCTTGCCGAGACTTTGTCCTGCGGTGAAGGAAGCAGTTGAGTGAACTGCTGCTGCATACCTTCAATGTATCCGGTTGAGGTTGTGGAGCCCGTCTGGCTCGATTCGTGCAAGTCTTCCTCTAACTCCGAGATTGGCGTTCGCAACACTTTCGATAAAACTTCTGTGTGAGCCGCTTTAAGAGCGCGCTCTGACGACTCGTCCCCGTAAGTCAGCGACAGACCCCAATGCCTGTAGCCACCCTCTTGCCGGCGCAAAGAGCCTAAATAGGACAATCTCGCAAGCAGTCCAGCGACGGCTGCCAGCGTAGTCTCTCGCAGATCCTGCAGAGCCGATTTCAGTGTCATTTCAAGTTGATGCGCGTGTTACGAATTCCGGACAACTCGCGCTCCACAGTGCTCTTTTCAACAGAGCGCAAGCCATGAAAGTATCACGCTCGATTTTCTAATACAAGGAGAAACCCCATCGTGAAACGCACACTACTTATCGTCGCAGCAGCAGTTCTCTTCCTCAATACACTCGTAGTTCCAACCCTGGTCCACGCCGATGGCGGAAGCGGCAATGGTGGAAACTGTTCCGGATCGCAGGCCTGCAAGCCGTAGTCCTCGACTGGGCGTTACAAAAAACGAACAGCCGCACAACTATATTGCCGTGGGGCCGTCGTCGCGCTACAGTGACCAGTTACGGTCATGTTGCAGCCCCATTCATTCTTGTGGCATTACTTGTGGTTGGCGCCCTGTGTATTTCTCGCTCTTCTTGCTCTCGAGATGTGGAGGCGGGGATTACACAGGGAGTTCCCTGCCTTCTTTTGTTACGCCGTTTTTGAGCCTCTGGGGGTGGGAAGCCTCTACCTTATAGACGTTAGCCCATCGGTTTCGGCCACGACCTATTGGCGTAGTTCGTTTGCTTTCCTGGTAGTTGAAGGGTTCATAAAATTCATTGTGATTGGCGAGGTTCTTACTCACCTCCTGCGTCGCTACCCTTCGTTGGGTAGAATGGCGAAAGTTCTGATCAGCGGTGTTGGTATCGTTCTGGTATTTACCGCGACGATCATTGCCGCCTTTTCGAATCCCTCGACGTTCTGGCTGATCTCCGCAACCCGCGTGCTGGGCCGAAGTGTGAGCGTGGTGCAGTGCGGGCTGATTCTTTTTCTCTTCCTTTTCGCCGCTCACTTTCACTTGACGTGGGAACGGTCGGTTTTCGGGATCATATTCGGTTTCGGTATTTCTGCTGCCGTCTTCCTTGCTCATTGGGCTCTTATGACCGATTGGCTCTTCGGCCAGAAGAGCTATCTCCTGGATTTCCTCAACATGGCCACGTACCACGTTTGCGTCCTAATTTGGTGCTACTACCTGCTTGTCCCCCAGAAAAATGCCATTACGTCTGCGGTTCTCTTGCCTGAGCATAATCTCGACATCTGGAACCGGGAACTGGAGCGTTTACTGCAACCATGAATCTGGCCATTGATTCTCGTTATCGCTGCAGTAGTTGTGCTGGGCGTGATTGTGCGTCTGGCTGTGTCCCGAAGCCCGCTGGCCAAGCGAAGCCTTAATTCAGCGACAGCGATTCGTTCGCTCGACGTGGAGGCATTTCGCAATCTGATCAACCCGGCGGAGGATGAATATCTAAGGCGCCGGTTGCCAGCCGCGAAATTCCGCCAGGTGCGCCGTGCGCGTTTACGGGCCATGGCTGCCTACGTCCAAGCCGCTGGAGACAACGCTGGTGTTTTAGTGGGCTTGGGCGAAGCTGCACTGGCCAGCTCGGACCCAAGAGTGGCCGAAGCAGCACGGCAACTGGTAGAGCACGCGCTCCTGCTTCGTCGCAATACTACGCTGGCTCTGGCTCGGATCTACGTGGCAAGGGCGTTGCCAAGTTCCAGCTTTGCCGCCGTGCGGGTGGTGGAGCACTACGAGCAAGTAAGCGGGTCGGCCATGTTGCTGGGACGGTTGCAAAACCCGCGCGCTGCTGTTCGCCTTGCAGCGCGAATCTGACCGAACATTTGTGATCTAACTCACAAACTTGCGAACTTCGAGCAGCTGCGGCGGACTCCACGCAACTGCTGGGGTTACTTGCGCACTACCTTCCGATATTCTGCCTTGTTTTCGCTACCCCTTCTGGTGTAAAAACCAGCGGAACCTGTCCCTTCACAGAAATCTTGTTCGCATTCACGCAGCTGCAATTGGAGTTGTTCTGCCGGCACGATTGAGGTGTCGGAGGCAAGGAGACTCTATGATCCGCATGATCGCGTTCCGCAGGATGAAATTCTTCTTTGTCTCTATGTTTGTTGTGTTGGTTTGTTCGTTCGCTTTCGGTCAAGGTGGTGCGGCCACCGGGGACCTGCAGATAACCGTAAAAGATGCGAAGGGCAACGGTGTGAGTAATGCGACAGTCACGGTGAGCGATATTGCCAAAGGTGTGGCGCGCACTGCGACTGGCAATGGACTGGGTAACTATGTTGTTCGCCAGTTACCGCCGGGTGTTTACACCGCAACCGTGGAAGCGCCCGGGTTCGCCAAGGCCCGCGCTAACGACGTGAGCATCACGGTCGGCGGAGTGGTGGAGCTTCCCATCTCGCTGGCGGTCGCCACCGGCAAGGAAGTGGTGGAGGTCAGTTCTCAAGCTGAGTTGATAGAAACCTCGCGCACTTCGGCTACGGATACTATCGGACAGCGCCGAATCGATAATCTCCCCATCAATGGCCGCAACTATATCGACTTCACGTTGACGGACTCACAGGTGGAGCGGGACAACGCCCCGAACACGGGAGCTGCGCCCACGTCCGGATTGAACATGAACGGGCAGCGTGCGCGTGCCAACCTGGTGAATGTGGACGGCGCCGACGCCACGGATAACGCCACGAATGGAGTCCGCTCTACTGTCTCTCAGGAAGACGTGCAGGAGTTTCAGATCATCACCAACAACTACGCTCCCGAATACGGTCGCGCCTCGGGTGGTGTTGTGAATATCATCACTCGCTCTGGGTCGAATGAATTTCATGGCGACGTCTACGCCTTTGTACGTAACCGGAGTTTTCAGGCGGTGAACCCCTTCAGCACGGTTCCGAATCCAGCTTATACGCGGGTGCAACCCGGGATCGCTTTCGGCGGACCAATCAAGAAGGACAAGACATATTTTTATTTTGCTTACGAAACCACGCGGCGGCATGAAACGGGATTCTCCGATATTGGTGCGGCGAACAATTTGTCGTATTACCAACTGCAGAATTTCGATACTTCGACGACGGCGGGAGGGTTGATTCCGGTTCCTTTCGGAAACATCCAGGTGACTGGCGCGCAGGCTGCGTTCCTGGGGCCGGGGCTGGCGCAGCTCGCCGCTACTAACCCTGCGGCTTTTGGAGCAATTGCTCCAAGTGTGCCGCAATACGAATTCCTTCTCGGGGCATCGTCGGGGATGGCACTGAATGGAGTATGGCCGACCGGACTCACTGGATTTCCGGGCATCAGCGGTTTTGCTACGACTTGCAGCGCGCCACCTTGCTTCGTTCCCGCCTCTTACCAAACGTTGGGATCGCAATCGGGAAATTTCCCGGTGTTCGAGGGAACGAGTCTCTACTCCCTGCGCATCGATCACAACATCAGCACGAATCATCGCCTTATGCTGCGGGCAAACGTAAGCCCTAGCACGGTGACAGGGATCGAAGTCAGCGGCCAGGATCAACCATTCGGCCAGAACGCCTATTCGCGAACCTCAGAGCAGACTTACCGCGACGTTGCTGGCGTAGCGCAGGAAACCTGGACGATTGGAAACAATAAAGTAAATGAGTTCCGCTTCCAATACGCGCGGCGCGGTCTCTCCTATTTTTACAATACGGCGATCCCTGGCGGATCGGACCCTGCGGTAAACATTCCGGGCTTTGCTTATTTCGGCCGAGAACCTTATTCCTACATCCAGCGCGTAGAGCAACGCTACCAGTTCACTGACAATTTTTCCTGGACGATCGGCCGTCACGACACCAAGTTTGGAGTGGATTTCAATTACATTCCCACCTCCGCCACGTTTACCGTGAACTACGGCGGTGTCTACGATGTGGGCTCCATCGCAGCCTTCCCTTCGCCGTTTCCCATGCTGAATCCTGTGCAGGCTTATGGTGCGGGCTTGCCTTCTGACTTTATTCAGGGAATCGGGAACCCGCGAGACTCTTTTCCGAACAAGCCTTTGGGCGTGTTCTGGCAGGATTCGTGGAGGGTTCGTCCCAACTTCACTTTGAACTACGGCGTGCGTTATGACATCGAGTTCCCGCCACAGTTCAAATCTCCGACAGCGCTCGCCTTGGCCGGCTACAACTACCTTGGATTGCAAAAAGGAATTCAGACCGATACCAATAACATTGCACCTCGCATCGGAATCGCCTGGGATCCCAAAGGTGATGGCAAGACTGTGATTCGAGCTTCCTATGGATTGTTCTATGACCATCCTCTGTTGGGGCTTTATTTCCTGGGCGATGCGTCGGATGGATCGACGAGTGGACAACTGGTATTTGCCGGGACGGGCTTTTGCACCGGCGCGGGAAATCCGGCGAATCTAAATGCGTTCCCCATCTTTCAGGGACTTCAGGGGCAACCGCAATGCGCGCCATCATTGTCTCCTGCGGCGAATGCCGACCTTGGTTACCTGCCCAACCAACAGCAGTTTAATTCGTTTCAGCCGAATTCCATTTTCCTGAACCAGAACTATCTGAATCCATCCACTTTCCTGCCCCTTGCCTTTCAGCCGTTCGGCTATCCGCAGGCAAAAAACTTCGTCTATGCGTACTCGCAGCAGGCTAACTTGAGTATTGAGAAGGATCTTGGTGGTGGTTACGCCTTCAACCTCGCTTACAACTTCAATGGCGGGCGCCACCTGAATCGCCCGATCAATGCCAACACGATTCGGGGCGATTTGATGATTTCGAATTATGAAACCGCACTCGCGGCCGGTCAAACCCCGGCTAGCCCGTTCACCGTGAGCGGATGCGGTGTCAGCCCTACGGGAAAACCTTACGTCGATTCCTCTCTCATGAATTTCTTCCGGCCCTCCGGTTTGAATCCGTCGATAGCCGGCGCCTATCTTGCCAGTGGGGGAGCTGCATGCGTGGGTTTGGCACAAACCATCCTGCAAGGGTTGACCACTCAGGGCTTCAATGCCAACTGTGATCCTACGACCCTCGCGAACTGCATTCCGTTCGGCGACATGGATGCCAACTACTCGAATGGCAGTTCTGTCTACCATGGGCTGACCGCCAATCTCCGCAAGCGCTTCAACCGGCACTACGAGCTGCTCGGTTCCTACACCTGGTCGCACACGATCGACGACTCTACCGACCTGCAGGCCACACTCACGCCGCAGGACAGTTACTATCCTGCTCTGGATCGTGCAAGTTCTCTTTTCGATCAGCGCCACCGCTTTGTGTTCAGCGGTGTCTACCAGTCGGGCAAGTTGGGTGGCAGTGGATTTGCCAGCAAGGTGTTCAGCAATTGGACAGTAGCTCCGCTGGTTGAGTTCGACTCCGGGAGACCGTTCAATATCATCACCGGCAACGATGACAACCTGCAATTGTCTTCGCTGACGGGTCGACCCAATACCTTTGTCAATCCAGCTTGTACCCTCCTTGGCTATCCGGCAGTTTCCTCGAAATATTCGCCGAGTGGAGTTTTTCAAGAGCCTTGCGGTGCTGATTTTAATGGCACTCTACTTTCGCTGGATGGCAATCTCGGCCGCAATGCGGGAGTTCAGCCCTGGACTGTCTTCGATGACCTGCGCATCGCCAAACGGATTTACTTTGGCGAGCGCCTTAACACTGAATTCATTGCCGACATGTTTAACATTGCCAACCGTTATAACGTGGCCGCGGTCAGTCCGCTCTTTACTAATGCCGGACAGGCAACTGCCGCTTACGATCCTCGGCAGTTTCAGTTTGCGGTGAAGCTGTACTGGTAGTCGTTTCACGTTAAGTTGCTGATTTGCGTCTGAGGCCAGAAGTACCGACTTTTTTGTCGGGACTGGCCAGAGCGCCCGCAGCGAACGCTGGTGTTACACTTCCTCTTCACCCATCCTTGGCGCTTGCCCGGAGTTCGTTCCTCCATGTCCCAACCCTATATTCCTACGCCGCGGACCCGTCTGGTTCGTGAAGCGGATCGTGCTGTTTATGATCGTGAAGCCGCGTACCGCATCCTCGACGAAGGTTTCTTGTGCCACGTAGGGTTTGTTTCAGACGGCCAGCCTTTTGTGATTCCGACTTCTTACGGGCGCAAGGACGACAGCCTTTATATACATGGCTCGGCCGCCAGCCGCATGTTGCGACAGTTGAAAGAGAGCGTGCCGGTCTGTGTGACAGTGACTTTGCTCGACGGACTTGTGCTCGCTCGCTCTATTTTCAATCACTCCATGAATTACAGGTCGGTAGTGATCCTTGGTAAAGCTACGCTGGTGGATGACCCGAAGGAGAAGATTCAGGCCTTACGTCTGCTTTCGGAACACATCATTCCCGGGCGCTGGGCGGACTCGCGCCAACCGAATGAGCGGGAGCTCAAAGCGACATCCGTGCTGCGGCTGCCAATTGATGAGTTCTCGGCCAAGGTTCGCAGTGGACCCGTTGTTGATGACGAAGCGGACTATTCCTTCCCGACATGGGCGGGGGTTGTTCCACTGAAAATGGTGCAAGGCGAGCCGATCGACGATTCACGACTCGATCCAACTATACAGGCGCCGTCTTATGCGAAGCATTATTCGCGCTCGAAATAGGCTTACCCATTGCCTCAAGAAAGTAAAGAGTAATACCTTTACTGTAAAGGTCATAGGTAAAGATGAGGAACTCCAGCACAATCAGCAGTAAAGGTCAGATTACCGTGCCGCAAGAGATTAGGAAATGCCTTGGGTTAGAAACCGGCGACCGCGTCGAATTTGTGGTGGAAGATGATCGAACTGTGATTCGTCCAGTCCGCTCGGAAGTGAACCCTTTCGAAAAATTTATTGGCATTGCGGACCCGTTCCCCGGCGGTGAAGAGGGGATAAGAGCCTGGATCGACGACATGCGTAGCGATAAAGACTACGAATGAGGACGGCCCTCGACACGAACATTCTGTCCACAATTTGGACGGGAGCAACGTCGGCGGTCACGATTGCCGCCCAGTTGTCAAAAGTCCGCGCGGAGGGAGCGCTAGTTGTATGCGCGCCGGTCTTCGTCGAGCTGTCGGCAGTTCCTGGGCTCAACGTCCAGCTCGTTCGGAAGGCGCTCCGGGAAATGAGCGTCGCTGTTGATTTCGACATTGATGAAGCTGTCTGGCACTTAGCGGCATCAAGCTTCTCCGCCTATGCCATTCTCCGCCGTTCCGGCGGCGGTTCGCCAAAACGTTTGCTGGCGGACTTCGTCATCGCAGCGCATGCGCTGCTGAAAGCCGACCGGCTTATGACCCTGGATGCCAAGCGCTACAGTCAGGACTTCCCCAAACTGCGCATCGTTTGACCATTAGGGGATCAGCAACAACTTGCCGGCGATCTTGCGGGCTTCCATGTCCTGGTGTGCCTGTGGGGCGTCTGCCAGGGGATAGGTCTTCGCAATCCTCAGTTTGAGTTTCCCTTCCGCGATCATGCTGAAGAGAGCGCTGGTGCGAGCCAGCAGTTCCTCGCGCGTGGCGGTGAAGTGGGCCAGCGTGGTCCGGGCCATGTAGAGTGAGCCTTTCTCGGATAGCCTGGCTGGATCCACCGGCAATACCGGGCCACTTGACATACCGTAAAGCACGAGCATTCCCCGGAGACGCATGACATTCAGATTTTTGTCGAAGGTCGCTTTGCCCACTCCGTCATAGACTACTTCGACGCCCTTGCCGTCTGTCAGGCGCTTCACTTCAGTTTCAAAATCTTGCTTGGTGAAGACGATTACTGCGTCGGCACCGGCCTCGCGCGCCAGCTGGGCCTTCTCTTCACTCGAAACCGTGCCGATTACCCGCGCGCCGATCGCGCGCGCCATCTGCACCAGCAATAGCCCGACGCCGCCGGCGGCCGCATGTACCAGCGCGGTCTCGCCTGGCTTCAACTTGTGTGCGTCGTTCACCAGATAGTGAGCTGTCAAGCCGTGAACCATCGCCGCGGCAGCCTGCTCATCGCTGATGGCGGCGGGCACCGGCACAAAATGTTCTTCAGGGGATACCACGAACTCGGCGTAGGATCCCAACACTCCGCTCCATGCCACGCGGTCACCGACTTTCACCGTTTTGGCCTGCGAACCAACCGCGGTGACCACGCCTGCACCCTCTTGCCCCGGGATGAAGGGCAACGGCGTGCGAAATCTGCCGTCGCGGAAATAGCCATCGATTGAGTTCACGCCGGCAACTGCGACCTTCACCACTGCTTCGGCGGCTTTTGGCTGCGAAACCGGAACCTCCATCAGTTTCATTACTTCTGGGCCGCCCGTTCTCTGCACGCGAATTGCTTTCATTTTTTCCTTAACTAGCGCCGTTCATTCGAGGGCATCTCTCCCGCGCCGAGGCGAGCCGCCCTTGGGACAGCCGGCAAGATGCCGACGCTACACTAAAAAATCCATTGAGAAAATCGGCCAGAATTTACGGAATCAGCAGCAGTTTCCCGGTCGTTTTTCGGGCTTCCAGATCTCGATGAGCACGCTGCGCTTCCGCAAGCGGGTAAGTATGCCCAATACGCAGTTCGAGCTTTCCGCTCGCGATCATGCCAAAAACGGCTCCCGACCGCGCTACATATTCGTCTCGCGTGGAAATGTAATTGGCCAGGCTTGGCCGGGTTACATAGAGCGACCCTTTTTGCGATAGCACGATGAGATCGAACGGCGGCACGGCCCCGCTCGAGCCTCCGAACAGCACCATCATCCCGCGTGGCCGCAAGACGTTCAGTCCTTTCTCGAACGTAGTCTTTCCCACTGAATCGTAGACAACGTCCACTCCTTTGCCGCCCGTCAAGCGTTTGGTCTCTGCTTCGAAGTCGGACTGGGTGTACAGGATGACTTCATGCGCACCGGCAGCACGCGCCAGTTTAGCTTTTTCCTCGGTCGAAACCGTGGCGATCACACGCGCGCCTATATTGTGTGCCATCTGCACCAGGAGAAGCCCCACGCCTCCGGCCGCAGCATGAATCAGTGCCGTTTCACCTTGCTTCAATGGATAAGTATCATGCGATAAATAGTGGGCTGTCATTCCCTGCAACATGGCTGCCGCGGCTTGCTGATCACTCACGGCCTGCGGAATTGGCACCAGGCGGTCCACGGGTACCGCGGCATATTCCGCGTACGCGCCCTGGACGCCACACCAAGCCACACGGTCTCCCACTTTGAGTGACTTCACCTCCGCGCCGCTCTCCGTTACTGCGCCGGCGCCCTCCTGTCCTGGGACGAAAGGAAGCGTCGTCTTATAGCGGCCTTCGCGAAAGTAAACGTCGATGAAATTGACGCCGGAGGCGGCCAGCTTTACCACTGCCTCATTCGCCTTCGGCTGCGGTACCGGGAGCTCCGCCAGTTCCATCACTTCCGGTCCACCCACTTGTTTAACCTGGATAGCTTTCATGCTTGCCTTCGATTCGTTTCGCAGCACAAAGGATACCATTTCGTGACTTGCCCGTCCGCAGCTCCAGTCGCTGGAAAAGTGGGCGGTTCCAAGTGATCCATAATGCGAACCGGCAAATGCGAGCTCGGTCTTCTGCTACACTTGCCCGTTCTTCTAGGGAGCCCTTCGTCATGGCTGAAAAGAAGCCGCAGACCCTGGCAAACCATGCCAAATTTGATCCGCTTTTTCACTTTGTAGTGGGGCCGGTCTTCATCCTCGCCGCCATCGGTGGGACCATCCATTTTCTATGGCACCCCAGCTTCCACTCGGCGTCATTTTTCGTCATCTCTGTAGCTTCGTTAATTGCGGTCTTCAAGATTCGCCTTTACGCACTTAAATTGCAAGATCGCGTTATTCGCCTCGAAGAACGGTTGCGCCTGACGGCCTTGTGCTCCGAGCCCTTGCGCTCGCGTATTCCTGACCTTGCGGTAGAGCAATTGATCGCTTTGCGTTTCGCCTCCGATGCGGAAGCGCCCGCGCTGGCCGAGCGAGCACTGTCGGAAAAGCTGTCGCGGGCGGACATAAAGAAAGCAATCCAGAATTGGCGACCGGATTACTGGCGCATCTGAGGCTTGCGGCTAGACGGAGAAGGTGAGTGATGGTTTGCGGGGATCCTCTTTTCAAACCTTTGGCGGGCTTCTTTCGTCTGAATATAAGGTGGAACGGGGGAACCATGGGTGATGGTGTCGAAAGTAACGAACGCAGGTCCTTTTCGGCGTTGACCCGAAGACGACCGCAGGGTACGATTTTTGATAGAATCCACGGGTCATCGACGGCTGGGACAATCCGTATCTTCTAGAGAACTATGAGAGTTGCAAAACTCCAAATGCGGATCGCGGTGCTGGCGGTAGCGGCCCTGGCAGGCTCGTCCTGTCAGACGGCCCAGAAGCCGGTTGCCGTGGCGCCGCCTGGAACACCGCCGCCTCTCGCTGCCAAAGCGTCCACTACAGCTTCCCCCCAAGCCGAAGCTGAGGCTTCGCAGCCGAAGCAGGACATGACGCACGATCCCTCGGCGGCCAGCGCAGTTAGCCCTGAAACTTTGCCAAAACCCGCTGCCGATCCGGTGGGGGATCTGGTTGCCAGCGTGGAGAGTAAATATCAGGCAGGCCTCGCGAAGTATCAGGCGGGTCAGGCCGATGCAGCCAAAGAGGATTTTGACAACGCTTTTAATGCGTTGCTCGAAAGCAAACTGGATATACGTTCCGATGATCGGCTGCAAAAGGAATTTGACCGGATTTCGGAAGGCGTGAATCAGCTCAATCTAAGTGATTCAGCCGCCGACTCCGAGGCGGAGAAATCGGAACCCGCTCCCATCGACGAAACCAATGGCATCACGCCTTCAGCGGATGCCAACACACGAGCAAAAGCGCAGGCGGAGATCAAATCTACTCACTCCGACTTGCCGCTTATGATGACGGACCAGGTCGCCGGCTATATCAGCTATTTTTCCAATCGTGGACGCGGAACATTCGAGCGCGCCTTTGCCCGCTCCGGCCGCTATCACGACATGATGGTTCGAATCCTTAAACAAGAGGGCGTCCCGCAGGACTTGATTTATCTGGCGCAGGCCGAATCCGGGTTCCAGCCAACGGCCGTTTCCCGCGCCGGAGCTCGCGGCATTTGGCAATTCATGGGCAGCCGCGCCCGCGGTTATGGTTTGCAGCACAGCATGTGGGTAGATGATCGTCAGGACCCCGAGAAGTCCACCCGCGCCGCCGCCCATCACCTGAAAGATCTTTATGCCCAGTTTGGCGACTGGTATCTGGCCATGGCCGCTTACAACTCCGGTCCGGGCACGGTGCAGGCGGCGGTGAAGCGCACCGGATATGCCGACTTTTGGGAGCTTTACCGGCGCAACGTTCTTCCCAAGGAGACGCGGAATTACGTTCCCATCATCCTGGCTGTGACCATCATGACTAAGAACTTGTCTCATTACGGTTTTGATGATGTATCGATGGATGAGCCCGCAGCCTTTGATTCTGTAACTATTAATTATCCCGTGGATTTGCGACTCGTTGCCGACTGTGTGGACGCAACTTTGGTCCAGTTGCAGCAACTAAATCCCAGTCTGCTGCGGCTGAGTACGCCCAGGGACGGGACTTTCGAGCTTCACTTGCCCGTAGGGACGAAAACACAATATCAGACAACCATTGCTTCGATTCCGACCGGCATGCGCGTTTGGTGGCGCTATCCTACGGTACATTCCGGGGACACTCTGGCATCGCTGGCGCGAACCTACCGCACAACCCCCAAGTCGATCAAGGAAGCCAATCAACTCGACAGTGCAGAGCTTCAGACGAATGCCAAGCTGATAATCCCGGTTGCGCCCAGCAAACACGTCAGCGATACGGCAACCTATGCCCGCCGGATCACGCGCTATAAGGTCCGCAGAGGCGATACGGTGCAGACGGTGGCGGAGAATTTCGCGGTTTCGGCGCGGATGCTCCGCCGCTGGAACGGCTTGCGCGGCGACAGTTTGCATGGACGAACTGTGCTTGCGCTGCACCTTCCGGTTTCCCCGGGTGGCGAGCTGGCCTCGGCCGCCCCGAGCAAGCGTTCCTCCAAAGTGGTACACACGGCCTCGGCCAAAACTGGCCTGGCTAAATCTGGTCTGGCTAAATCTGGTTCGGCTAGGTCAGCGGAAGCTTCGGATGAAGACTCCCCGGAGCAGGCCAGTGTATTGCATCACAAAGTAAAGTCCGGCGAAACGCTCTACTCGATCGCTACTACCTACAAAACTACTGTGGCTGCCCTTAAGCGTAATAATCAAAACGTTGCCACCTTGCGGCCGGGTATGATTCTGGTCGTCGAACCCGCCCGCTAGGATTCCTCAAACCGCGTTTTAATCGGGCCTTCAGCCTGGCGGCCTTTTCCCCGGAAAGACCCAATTGTTCTTTATTTTGCTCGCACACTGTGATAACAGATAAATCAGCAACGTTGTGATGATGGTCCTTGCAGCCTGCACCAAACGTCGTGCTATAATCGCGCGCCGTTCCAGCACAGAGTTTCTGGTGGTCTTTTAATTTCCCGTACCCGCCGCCTTGCGTGGTTATCCGTGCGCAAGGGGCAAAAATAAGATCAGGAGGAGCAATGACGTTCTACGATCCCACACTCTACGGACGTGATGACGAAGAAGAATTCGGCGACAGCGGCGCCTACAGCGAGTCGCTCGAAGAGGATTTCGAAGAAGAAGAGGAGGAGGAAGAAGAAGCTGGAGTTCCAGAACCCGATATGAGCGAACCGGCGGCTCCCGCTCCTCCGCCACCACCCTCACCCAGACCTGCCGCGCCCGGCGGCGGTGGTCCGAAGAAGCCGGCTGCCAAGAAGAAGGCACCCGCCAAGAAAGCGCCCGCCAAGAAAAAAGCGCCTCCGAAACCGGCGAAGAAGAAAAGCGCGAAAAAAGCCGCTAAGAAGAAGCCTGCGAAGAAAGCGGCCAAGAAAACCGCGAAGAAAAAGGCCAAAAAGGGGCGTCGATAAAGAACTAACAGCCAAACTCCAAGACCGCGGCGCGGAGCCGCGGTCTTTTCTTGCGTAGCTCTCGTTCAGTCAGCCACGAAAGAGCAGAACCTCAATACGCATTACTTCTTTCCTCCGACCGCCGCCCTGCACTTACCGTATAACTCGAGCAAATGGGCGGCGTATTCGTCTGGCTTGGACGCCGAGCCCGTGCCTTGAAAGCCCACGCCAGACGAGGTCGTTCGCCCGTATCCTGTGGTCATTGCAACAAATTTCATCAGATCAAGCGCGATGTCCTCGTCGCGGCGCGCGCTAGTGTGCAAATTCGATCCTTCTTCCATAAGTCCTTCTCCTGAGCCGGAAATATAAGGGATTGCTTCTTCGTCTTCCATGTCTTCCATACGGCTACTCCAAAAAAGCTCCGCAAAAGATGATAGCAGCCCGCGCAGCATCGCGTCGCTCGGTTGCCGGGGAGAACTAGTTGCCGGTTGGCAATTGAAAATCCACCTGCGCGGTACGCCGCAGTCTTATCATTAGCCAGATGGAAGCCGCGAACAAGATTGGGGAAGAATAGAATCCTGGCGCTGGCCTGGGAAATGTTACTGGCGACACGGTGCGTCCCAGAATCGAAAACAGAGTGTGTCCCACGCCGTTCAGAAACATCACAATGGCAAAAATCCATGCCAGTGGGCGCAAGCCTCGCATTCCCCTCGCTGCCACCGGGGTCAGGCAGAGCACCAGGATCCACGCCACAATCAGCCCGGTCAGCCACCCACGAAAGTCATATGTGGGCATGGGAAACCACTCCCAGCGCTCGCGCAGAATAGTGACGGTTGGATTATAGACCTTTAGAAATCCGGTGGTGGCTTCGTCAAAAATATGCAAGCCGAAGGCCACGCACAGCCCAAACCACGGACTGCCAAAACCCGACGCAGACAGAGATGGCGGCGCTTGCTTCAAAGAGTGGCCCGTCGCGCTCATTCTCAATCGGCAACAGACGATTGGCAATCGAAATCGCTGCTGGGGCCGCGCACCAAAGTGATCAGCTGGTCGATCTCGCAACTTCACTCATCAGCGCCAGCAGATTCCCTTCGCAGTCGCGGAAAAATGTCATCCACAAATCGTGAGTCGGCATTTTCGCGATCATGTGCGGCTCATCCTCAAAGCGGACTCCGTTTTCTTTCAACTTTCCATATGCGGATTGAATATCGGGCACAGCAAAATATAGAACTGACCTGGTATGATCGAACTCCGGCTTCTCCGCTCGATCTAACATGAGCCGCACTCCTCCGCAGTCGAAGAATGCCAGTCCGGGCGGAGCCTTGAAGAGCAGCGGCAGCCCCAGCACGTCCTGATAGAAAGCCGAGGCCCGTTCCACATCCTTTGCATTAACCGAGATTTGGCCGAGGCGAGTGATTCCGATCCCAGTTGCGCTCGCAGTTGTGTTCATATTTGACCTCCATGGGCACATTAGTTAGCATAGCTAACTATATTCGATGAAGAAAGTCAAGCAGGAGACGAAAATCGCGTCGCGCCGGGGAACCATTGCAGTCGCCGACCGGCTTCATTCCACCGCTATCCATTTGCTGCGCCGCGTGCGCAAGCAGGACGAAGCCTCCGGTGTTGGACCGGCCCAACTCTCTGCTCTTTCTGTTCTGGTTTTTTCGGGAGCGAAAACATGTGGGGAACTGGCGGCGGCAGAGCAGGTGAAACCGCCCACCATGAGCCGGATCGTCGCCGGCCTCAAGCGCAACCGTCTGATTGAAATAACCGACGATCCTCACGACGCGCGCCGCAAGCGTATTCGGGCTACCGCCAAAGGTATGCGACTTCTGCAACAAGGGCGCCGACGGCGTATTCAATATCTCGCGGACCATCTTTCGGCCTTGACTAGGAGCGAGTTGTCCGAGCTGATGGCTGCCGCCGACATCCTGGAGAAACTTTTGCACGACTGGCGCTGATTCGTAGCGAGAATGCCCAGTGGACATTGCCGTAGAATGGCTGCCCACAGGGCAGAATGAATCACGGGATATTTTCCTGGAGACTTTGTACAATTCGTTGACCGGGCAGAAGACCGGTACGTTGATCAGGCATAATTAATCCACCACAGCTACGCTATTTCTTCAGGAGCCTACTTCCACCTTGCGCCAGACACGCCGCGAATTTGTGCACTCGGCCCTCGCCACCTCCGTGGCAGCCGCGCTGCCAGCAGCGGCTTTTTCGGCATGCAGCATATCGTCCAATGCGGCGCACACCTCGACCTTTATGCCAAGTAGCAGTCCTCACCGGACGCAGTTCGATGCTTCCTCCGAGATTCCATTCCCCAGGAATTTTTTCTGGGGCGCGGCTACGTCCTCCTATCAGATCGAAGGCGCATGGAAAGTTGACGGCAAGGGCGAATCGATCTGGGACGGCTTCGCGCATACCCCGGGCAAAATCAAGAATGGCGACACGGGCGATGTAGCTTGCGATTCCTATCATCGCTGGCAGGAAGATATTGCGCTGCTGCGCGCGATGAATTTGAACAGTTACCGCTTTTCGATTTCGTGGCCGCGCATCCAGCCCTCCGGCGCTGGCCCGGCGAATTCCGAAGGCGTTGATTACTACAGGCGCCTCGTGGACGCCTTGCTGGAAGCCCGAATCCGGCCGCTCGTCACGCTCTATCATTGGGATTTGCCGCAGGTTCTGGAAGATGCCGGGGGCTGGCCAAATCGCGATACGGCTGCGCGCTTTGCCGACTATGCGGAGCAAATGGGACGAGCCTTGGGAGATCGCGTATCCGATTGGATCCTTTTCAACGAACCATTGGCGTTCACTTATCAAGGTTATCTGGAAGGCAACCACGCTCCGGGACGGAAAAGCCTTCTCGGCTTTCTCCGCGCCACACACACAGTGAACCTGGCGCAAGCTGCGGCCTTTCAATCGCTGAAGGCCAGTTGCCCTTCCGCTCGGGTGGGCACCGCGTTAAGCATGTCGCCGTGCGAGCCAGCGACGAGTTCCGAAGAAGACAGAGTGGCGGCAGAGCGTGCCGACGGTGTTACCAATCTCTGGTTCCTGGAACCAGCGCTCAAAGGCCATTATCCTAAAGCGCTTGCATTTTTCCCCGACTCCGCCATGGGAATGAGGTCTATCGATCTGGACAAGATGAAAGCTCCGCTGGATTTCATCGGCATCAACCTTTACTACCGCACGATCGCGTCTGCCCCCACTGCGATCGAGCGACTGAGCCACCCGCAGCAGTGGCTGTTCCCAGTAAAGATGAGCGGCGGCGAGCAGGGCCCGAAGACCGATATGGGATGGGAAGTTTGGCCGCAGGCGCTCTATGACATGGTCATGCGCATCACTCGCGACTTCAACCGCCCGGTGATAGAGATTACCGAGAGCGGTTGCGGCTACAACGATGGTCCGGATGCGAATGGCATGATTCATGACTCTCGCCGCATCGACTATCACCGCCAGTATCTGCAGGCACTTGCGCAGGCCATGGCCGATGGCGCCGACGTGCGCAGCTACCATGCGTGGAGTTTGATGGACAACTTCGAATGGGCGGAAGGTTTCAGCCAGCGTTTTGGACTGGCCTACGTGGATTTCAAAACGCAGAAACGCACCATGAAAGAATCGGGACGATGGTACGGAAAGGTCGCGGAGGAAAATCGGGTCGTGGCCGCCTAACTAATCCGCGAATTATTTCTGCTGCATCACGAGTTCGCCATTCTCCACTTTTAAGCCACCTACATTGTCTGGAAGTTTCATACGATCGCGCTGTTCAGCGAGTTTCTTTTGTAGTGCCGGATTCACCAGCGAAACCGGCACGCTTAGATCTCCCACTTTAAATTCTGTGGGATCGAATGTGGCATATCCATCCTTCGAGGAAAGATGGCCCGAGACCGTTACCCAGACGTCTTTTCCAGCAATCTCGGTTAGAAATTGCCCGTGAACCGTGTCGCCATCGAAACTGACCTGCTGATCTTTTATGGTGGGCTGTCCACTGCCGAGATTGGAATCCGGCGAAAGCTCCGTACCACCTGCCGCCCCGGCCCCAGCGGTTCCCATGGCTTGAGCCAGCGCAGCGCCCACTTCGTCAGAGTTGAGGTGAACCTCCGCTTTCGGCTGAGACGCGGCGGAACTCGTAGGCTGGTTTGGGGAGGACGATGCCTGATAATTTCCGCTCGACGCAGCCGGAACTTGCTGCACCGCCTGCTCGAAGTGTTCCACCTTTTGCCCAAATGATTGAGCATTGGCGGCGATTGCCGCCGGAGTCTGCGGCTGAGCCACCGGGGCCGGCTTTTTCAACACCAGAATAATGGCCACGAGCGAGGCAACGAGTGTCGCAATGCTGATGATGCGGTCCAGCTTGATTTTCATGGAAGCTCGAAAACGGTCAGCCCGGGACGGACAGGCCCAACATCATGGTATCGATTGCCGAGCCCGGCAATCAGATTGCGGAAGTCATGCCCGCTGTTAGTACTTCGGTCACGTTGCTTAGAGAATTACTCCAGCTTCTTAGTGAGCAACTCATTCACAAATTGCGGATTAGCTTGGCCCTTGGAGGCTTTCATTACCTGGCCTACGAAGAATCCGATCATGGTCTTTTTCCCGGCGCGGTATTGTTCGAGCTGTTTGGGATTCGCGGCAATGATTTCGTCGACGATCTTTTCCAGGGCGGCAGTGTCGGTGGACTGTAGCGGGCGTCCTTCCTCTTCGTAGACCTCAGGGAAATCTTGCATGCGTTCGAAGCTGAGATCGTAGAGATCCTTCAGCATTTTGCCGGAGATGGCGCTGCTTTCCACCAGATCGGCGGACGCTGCGACACCTCTCATCGAGATGGGAGACTGCTCGATCTCGAGGCCTTCGGCTTTAAGACGCCCCATTAATTCGCCTTGCACCAGGTTCGCTACACGCTTGGGATTCTTCGCCGCTTTGGCCGCCGCTTCAAACTGATCGACGAGCGACTTTGAAGCCGTCAGCACCTGTGCATCGTATTCGGTGATGCCGTATTCCTTCACCAGCCGGGCGCGCCGCGCTTCTGGAAGCTCCGGCAGGGACTTCGCGATTTCGGCCCTCCACTTTTCGTCGACCACGAGCGGCAGCAGATCTGGCTCGGGGAAATAGCGGTAATCGTGCGCCTGCTCTTTCGAGCGCATGCTATAAGTTTTACCTTCGTGTGAATTGTAGAGGCGCGTTTCCTGCGCGATTTTGCCGCCGGATTCGACCACTTCGATCTGGCGCGCGATTTCGTAAACCAGCGCCTCGCGAATAAAGCGGAATGAGTTTACGTTTTTGATTTCGGCTTTCGTGCCTAACTCTCGCTGGCCGCCCGGGCGGATACTGACGTTAGCATCGCAGCGCAGGGACCCTTCCTCCATGTTGCAGTCGCTGACGCCGGTGTAGAGGATGATTTCCTTCAGGCGCGTGAGATATTCGTAGGCTTCGTCTGCGGTAGCAATATCCGGTTCGCTGACGATTTCGATCAGCGGCACGCCAGTTCGGTTTAGGTCGATGGCAGTTTTTTCGGAAGCGTCGGGAAAGCCTTCGTGCAGGCTCTTGCCAGCGTCTTCTTCGAGATGTACGCGGGTGATACCGATTCTTTTCTTGCCGCCACTGGCGGCCACTTCTATGAATCCACGCTCGGCCAACGGCTTGTCGTATTGCGAAATCTGGTAGCCCTTGGGCAGGTCGGGATAGAAGTAATTCTTGCGAGCGAAAATCGAAGTCTCATTGATCTGGCAGTTCAGGGCGATCGCTGCGAGGGTGGCGAATTCCACTGCCTTTCGATTCAGAACCGGTAGCGCTCCCGGCATCCCAAGGCATACGGGACAAACGTTCGTGTTAGGCGGAGCGCCAAAGCGCGTGGAGCAGGAGCAGAAAATCTTGGATGCCGTCAGAAGCTGAACGTGCACTTCGAGGCCGATGACCGGCTCAAAGCTTGCGCCAGCGGCGACGGAGGAGTCTACGGTGGTCGACATACTTCGTGATTATACGGTCCCCCGTATTGCTTCGCTTCGTGAAATAGTCCGCGAAAAGTCAAGAACCTGGATCGCTGAGAACACGGAGAACGGCCGCTAAGCTCGCAAAGAAAAAGCTTCGCAGTGCGTACCATTAATTTCCAAACGGGATTTCGAAATACATCAACTCCGTGCCTTTGGAGTCGTTGACGCCGCTGACGAACAGGCGTGCGCCCTCCAGTGGCGCATTCACGTCTTCCACGTCGAAGAAAAGAAATCCTGATTGCGTAGTGTGGGGCTCGACGGCTTTTGCAGCGAACTGAGAAGTTTCGATTTCGTCGCGTTCTTTTTGGCTAAGTCCGCCTTTCACTTTTTTCTGCGGGATGGGAACAGGGATCGGATTCGTTTCGTGAGGATTTGAAAGGCGGCGGAAGATGTCTTCAGGAGCAATGGGGGTGAGTTTGGAACGATTGGCGGTAGTGACCGTGACCTGCATGTTGGCGATCGAGATAGGCTGGTCTCCGTCATTGGTGACGATGAAGAAGATGGGGAGCAGTCCGTGTTCGTGAAATTTTATCGAGAATATTTTCGCCTTCTCTGGAGTGTCATATGGATCGGCTGCGATGGCGACTTTGTCGGCGGTGTGATCGTCGTGGGCGGGATAGGTTTTGGCGGGATGGGCTGCGGGTTTGACGAAATCCTTCGCGGAGAGATGATCCGCGAGTGATAGGACTGCGAGGGAAAATATAGTAATACGGACAATCCTCCTTTTCAGTATCGGCTGCATGTTTCCGATTATAGAAGGATAGCTACCTGTTTTGCGGCTTACTCGGAGATGGTCTGCTTAAATTCTTAAACACTGGGGCCACAGAGTACACAGGGTAGATCTTTGTTTAGAATGGCTGGGCTTGATCTCTTCTCTTTACAGCTTTCTCTACAACGTGGCGCTGGGCCTGGGGATGTTAGCCAGCCTGCCTTACTGGCTCTTCCAGATGGCGCGCCATGGCAAGTATCGTAAGGGTTTTGCCGAAAGGATGGGTCGAGTGCCCGCACGGCTGCAGTTGTCGGGAGCACAAGATCGCGTGATTTGGGTGCATGCGGTTTCAGTTGGAGAGGTGGCCGCAGTCACGGGTTTGGTGGAGGAACTTCGGCGCTGGTCGCGGCATAGAGTTGTTATCTCAACCACGACAGACACGGGACAGGCGCTGGCGCGTAATCGCTTTGGCGAATCCAACGTTTTTTATTTCCCCCTGGATTTCGCATTCGCGATTCGTCCGTACCTGAAGGCGCTGCGGCCGCAAATGGTGGTGATTGCGGAGACCGAGTTCTGGCCAAACTTCATACGATTGACGCGTGCCAGTGGCGCCAGGATTGCTGTCGTGAACGCGCGCATCTCGGACCGGTCATGGCCGCGCTACCGCCGATTCCGCGGATTGATGCGAAAGCTGCTGGCGAGTGTCGATCTTGTTTCTTGCTCAGACTCCCGAGGATGCCATGCGGCTGCAGGATATTGGAGCCGGTCCAGAGCGCGTGCGGATTAGCGGCAATCTGAAGTTCGATATTCCCGCACCAATTGCACCTGCGATTGTCGAAAAGTTGCGGGCTTCGTTCAAAACGAGCGCTGCCGAGCCGGTGCTGGTGTGCGGCAGCACGGCAGAGGGAGAAGAACCGTTACTACTGAAAGCATTTGAGAATGTGCTCGTGCAATATCCGGAAGCTGCGATGATTCTCGCGCCCCGGCACCCCGAGCGATTTGCTGCTGTGGCTGCTCTAATGCAGCAAATGTCGATTCGCTTCTGGCCACGATCGACGTGGAACGGCGAACCGCTGAACGGCGAGGTGTTACTGCTGGATACGATCGGGGAGTTGGCTGCGCTGTATGCGCTTGCCGATATCGCGTTTGTGGGTGGAAGCCTGGTGCCGCGCGGCGGCCACAACATTATTGAACCAGCACTGTATGGAGTTGCCATCATCGTCGGCAATCACACGGAAAATTTCCGCGACATTGTGAGCTTGTTTCAGCGCCGGGACGCGGTGCGCATTGTTGGTCCGGCGGAATTGCCGCTCATGTTTCTGGAGTTGCTTGCGAATGAGGAACAGCGAATAGCATTGGGGCGGCGCGCTGGCGAGACTCTGCACTCGCAGCTCGGGGCAACCAAGCGAACCGCCGCTGAATTGCAGAAACTGCTGGCGCAGCCATGAACTGGAATCCTCTGTCAGCCACCTACGGCGGCGTGGTCGCCGCGCGCAATGCGCTATACGACCGGCGCTGGCTGGGCGTGCGCCGGCTGCGGGGAGCGGTCATAAGCGTGGGCAATCTTTCGGCGGGAGGTTCGGGAAAGACTCCGTTTGTAATTTTGCTGGGAGAACTATTGAAAGCGCGCGGTATTCGCTTCGACGTGCTTTCGCGGGGATACGGTCGTAAAACTCACGGCGTGCTCCTGGTTGATCCCGGCGGGCTGCCGCAGGATTTCGGTGATGAGCCGCTGCTGATTGCGCGGCGACTTCAAGTGCCGGTAATTGTCGGCGAAGATCGGTACGAGGCGGGACAATTTGCAGAGATGCGATTCGGTCCGCAGATTCATTTGCTGGATGATGGTTTCCAGCACCGTGGGCTGGCTCGCGATTTTGATATCGTGCTGGTGACGCCGGAGGATGCGCGCGATCGTCTGCTTCCTGCCGGGCGGTTGCGCGAGCCTTTGCGCGCGTTGCAGCGAGCGGATGCTGTGGCATTGGCCAGTGGCGCCGCGGCGGAGTCCTTTTCGTTAGAGGGCAAGACCGTCTGGCGCGTGCGGCGGGGAATTGTTGCGCAAAACATTCCCGCCAGGCCTGTGGTCTTCTGCGGGATTGCGCGGCCGCAGAATTTTCTGCTGCAGTTGCGAGCGGCCAACGTTGATCCTGTGGCGCAGGCATTCTTCCGCGATCACCATGCTTACGTCGAGAAAGATATTCGCGACTTGCTGGAGCTTGCGAGGCGCAGCGAAGCTGGCGGCTTTGTTACCACCGAAAAAGACGCGGTTAATCTGGGCGGATATCTCGGCGCGCTGGCGCCGCTGGCTATCGTCCCGGTCAAGATGGAACTGGCTGACGCAGCTAACGGTGTGGATACCATGCTGCGCGTGATCGAGGAGCGTCGCCCCCGCTCGTGAGAAAATGCCTTGACGTCCGGCACCGCTGGGCGAATGCTGATGACCAAACATCTGAAGGAAGTTGATCGGCTGCGGAAGATTATCGAAGCATTCCCCAAAGTCACCATTACGGTTCTGGGTGACCTCGTGGCCGATGAATTTGTTTATGGAGAAATCTCGCGGGTGTCGCGCGAGGCGCCGGTGCTGATTCTGAAGCATCGCGAACGAAGCGTAGTACCCGGAGGGGGTGCGAATGCGGTCAACAATCTAGCAGATCTAGGAGTGAACGTGTTGCCGGTGGGCGCGATTGGCGACGACGAACCGGGAAAACTGCTGACAAAGTTTTTTCGTCACAAACATATTCCGACCAGCGGAGTGCTGAAAGATAAGAGTTACACGACGGTCACGAAAACCCGAATTCTTGCGGGCACAACGCACAATACGCGCCAGCAGGTGGTGCGTGTCGACCGCGAACCTGAAAATCCTCCCAACCGGCATTTGACACGCGAATTGTTTCTGGCAGCGCGGGAATATTTGCGAGCTTCCGATGCGCTGCTGGTTTCCGACTATGGATACGGATCGGCGAGTCCGGCGATTGTGAATGCGTTGCGGCAAGCCGGACGCAGAAGAACTGTTCAGGTCCCTTTGATCCTCGACTCGCGGTACCGGTTGCTGGAGTATTCGGGCGCAACTGCGGCCACTCCGAACGAACCCGAAGTGGAAGCGGCGCTGGGCGTTCGCATCGGTCAGGATTGGGATCGGTTGGCGCAGTCGGGAAAACAAATTATGGAACGGATGCAGCTGCAATCGCTGCTGATTACCCGGGGGCGCGACGGTATGGTGGCATTTGATCAGAAGCACGCGCCGGTGGATATTCCAATTTTTGGCTCGGATGAGGTTGCCGACGTAACCGGCGCGGGCGATACGGTGATTGCGGCGTTCAGCGCCGCTCTGGCTGCTGGTGCCAGCACCGAAGAGGCGGCGCAGTTGGCGAACTACGCGGGCGGAATGGTAGTGATGAAGCGCGGCACTGCAACGGTATCGCAAGAGGAATTACTGCGCGCCATTGAACAGGCTCCGCCTTCGACCCGGCCTCACTGATTCGGTTCTCAATGGCAAGCATGAGAGAAAAGATTCTCGGACGGCTTGAACTACGCCAGCGCGTGGAAGAGTGGCGGAGCGCGGGCGAGCGCATCGTTCTGGCGAATGGCAATTTCGATTTGCTGCATGTGGGCCACGTACGCTACTTGCGAGGCGCGAAAGAACTGGGCGGTAAACTGGTGGTGGCGATCAATTCGGACGAATCGGTGCGTGCGCTGAAAGGCGAGCGACGTCCGGTGATGCCAGCGGATGAACGCGCTGAAATTGTTGCGGCATTTGCCGATGTGGACGCAGTCGTCATTTTCTCAGAGCTCGACGTGCGTGCTTTGATTCGCGAGATTCGTCCGGACATTCAGGCGAAGGGAACAGACTATACGGTGGACTCTGTTCCGGAGCGCGATGTAGTTGCGGAGTATGGTGGCCGCGTGGCTATCGTGGGTGACCCGAAAGATCATTCCACGAGCGAGATCATTCGCACGCGCCTGGGACCGAGGCAGAAGTGAGTTTGGATTCCGCAAGTATCGAATCCACTTTCGAATCCTCTCCTATTATCCAGATGAGGCAGATTGCTCCGGAGAAAAAAGTCGAGAGCCTGTTAATCGTGCGCCTGAGCGCCATGGGGGACGTGATCCACACTCTGCCCGCAGCGGTGTTTTTGCGGCAAGCTTTCCCGCACGCTCATATCGGCTGGCTGATTGAAGAGCGCTGGGCCGAACTCTTATTTGCGCCGGGATCTCCGCGGCGCGGTGCGCGGTCTGCGCGGAGGCCAGTGGTGGATGAAGTCCACACTGTCAACCTCAAATTGTGGCGAAAATCTTTGCTCTCGATTTCGACCATCCAGCGAATTGCCACGGTTTGGAACGACGTGCGGAGCGCGCACTACGATGTTGCTGTGGATTTGCAAGGGGCCATCCGGTCGGCCATGCTGGCACGGTTGTCGGGAGCGCGGGTTATCTTCGGCGCCGCTGAGCCGCGAGAGTCTCCGGCCAGCTTGTTGTACACGCGCAAAGTGGTCGCGCGCGGAAGACATGTGATCGAACAAAACCTGTCAGTCGCCGAGGCGCTGGTTGAACATTCGACGAGACTTACGCCAGCCGATATTTCTTGCGATTTTCCGCGCGATGTGCGAGTTGACGCAGGCGTCGATCAACGGCTTGCCGAATACAGGATCGCCGACTTTGTCATTCTGAATCCGGGCGCGGGATGGGGCGCGAAGCGCTGGCCTGCGGAGCGCTACGGTGAAGTGGCATGCGGGCTGGGAGATCTCGGAGTGCGTTCGATCATTAACTATGGCCCGGGTGAAGCCGAACTGGCCCGGATGGTCGAAGCTGCGAGCCGGGGCGCAGCTCTGGCGATGCGTTGCACGATCTCAGAATTGATCGCGCTAACCCTTCGGGCGCGGCTTTTCATCGGAGGAGACACTGGTCCGCTGCATTTGGCGGCGGCATTGCGAGTTCCGGTGGTCGCGATTTATGGACCGACAGATCCCGCGCGCAATGGTCCCTATCGAACGCGCAGCGTCGTGCTGCGCAGTCCGGAGAGCGTTACGTCGCATGCGCGGCATGCGGCGGCGGATGAGGGGATGCTGGGGATAGGCAGTGACGAGGTGGTAGCGGCGGCGAAGCAGTTACTTGGGCACGGCCTCGGGGGCTAAGCCCGCATCTCTAGTCGGCTAAGATGGCACGGCTAAAAGCCATGCCCTCCCGAGCGAACAACTACATGGCTGAGTGGTCAAAAATCGCGCGGCGGATTCGAGTACCGCTGGGATTTATTTTTGCAGTGTTCTATTTCTGGCTGGCCAGACCCACCTGGCGCTCTATGGCGCTGGGTGCAATTTTGGTCGTACCAGGGTTGGCGATCCGGGCCCTGGCTTCGGGTCACGTACGCAAAAATGAATCACTCGCCACTTCCGGTCCGTACGCTTATACCCGCAACCCGCTTTATTTGGGATCGCTGCTCATGGGGGTGGGCTTTGCCGTAGCGGCGCGGAGTTGGTGGGTGGGCATTGCGCTGGTGGTGATGTTTCTCGCCATCTATATGCCGGTCATTCGCGACGAAGAAGATTTTCTGCAGCGAACGTTTCCGGAGTTCGACGAATATGCGCAACGAGTGCCACGGATGGTGCCACGCCTGACGGCATATGCAGATGACAATAACAAAGGCCAATCAGGATTTTCGTTGACCTTGT
This sequence comes from uncultured Acidobacteriaceae bacterium, assembly GCA_963726155.1. GTDB lineage: Bacteria > Acidobacteriota > Terriglobia > Terriglobales > Acidobacteriaceae > Sulfotelmatobacter. Next base: position 321,617 of record CAVSBF010000004.1, on the reverse strand, counting down.
ATTTGAAGCATCGTGAGTACAATGCGCTGCTGGGGGCCGTGGCCATAACGGTAGCGCTACTTTTCAAGCTGGCCCTTCTCAGGCTACCGAGAATGTAGGTAGGCGCGAAATTGATGTCTATTTCTGCGCCACCAATTTCCTTGCCTCGCCCAACTCCGGCCGCGTGGAGTTCGATCCGCCACAGACTTTTAGCAACAGAGCATAGTATTCTGTCGCATCATTCTGTTTGCCGGCGGCTTCGGCGGCGCGGGCGGCGCCGTAGAGGCCGTCGAAGCGGTTGGGATTCAGCTTCAGATCTGTCTGATATTCCACTAGCGCCTGTTGCGGACGCTTCGCCTCAAGCAACATGTCAGCGATCATCTCGCGGGCCGGAATTCCTTCCGGTTCGTCGCCCAGCGTATCTTCTTTGTCGGCGATCGGACGCATAGCCTCAACTGCATCGTCATCCTTGCCTTCGGCGAAGGCGAGCCAGGCTTGAGCTTCCTTGCGATCGCCTTCCACGGCATCGGCGAAATCTGATTTTTCGGCCACCAGCTTCTGATGGAGGCTTTCGATTGCCGCAAGATCCTTGCGGACATCCTCCGGCTTGCGGAGATGCGCTGAGCCGATTGCACGCGCCCAGTAAATTGTCGACTCTTCGGCAGTTCCCCCAACCTCGGTGGGAGGCAGTGCCGCCGCACCGGCCCAGTCATGCATTTCGATCGGATACAGGGCGGTCAGGTGAGCCAGGGCGGCCTGGTGCGGATCGTATCCCGTACCATACATATCGTCTTTCTTGTTCGGCATGGCGCGGATCTCTTCAATCAGCGCGCGCGCATCCGAATCGCGCCCGCTTTGCATGTAAGCGTAGAAAAGGAAATCCATCGCGTGGAACTGATGACCTTCGCCGCCCATGCCCATGGCTGCGGTCTTGCGCGAGGCCGCGATCGAGGCGAGGTTCGAGTTGATGTCGTCCTGCCAGAGGCCCACCCGGGCGAAAATGTGTGACGGCATGTGCAGGGCGTGCGGAGCCGCTGGCGCAACCTGTGCGTATCGTCGTGCGGCGGGCAGTCCCAGCTGCGCCAGTTGCGGCTTGTCATAGGCGTGGATCAGGTAATGAGCCACGCCGGGGTGATCCGGCTCGGTGGCGAATAGCTTTTCCAGGATCGCAGCCGCCTGCTTGCGATTCGCAAAAGTCGCGTCACCCTCCGGCTCGGAAGCGAGCAGTGATAGCGCGTAGAAGACCGCAGCTTCGTGATCGTCAGGGTAGGTCTCGTAGACCTTCTTCATCTGGTCGGAATAAGCCTTGGCGCGGCCCTCATGATTCAATTTCTTAGAGTTACTGTAAAACGCCGAGATAGCGGCGATATATGCCTTCTCGCGCGCAGTGACGGGTCCGTCTGTAGTCTTCGCCTCATGAACTTCGTCGAGACCGCGCTGGATTACTTTGGCGTCGGGTTTATTCCAGAGCTGGTGCCACAAGCTCATCGCAATACCCCAGTGTGCCATGGCGCAACCAGGATCATCGGCGGCGATTTGGGAGAATTCCTTTTCAGCTTCTTCGTACCAGAAGGAATGAAGCAGCGCCACACCACGCTGAAAAGGCTTTTGCACGCTAGGCGCGCAGGATACTGGAAACACGACGGTGCCTAACTGTGCGGTAGTCAAGTCTTCGTGGTGAGGATGGGCGTGATCGTCATCCGCTGGTGGACCGCCAGCAAAGGCAGTGGATAAGAAAAGGGACGAAACCAGCAACACCCATAAGATATGTTTCATGGAAACTCCGCTGAAAAATGAGTGTAGCCGGGAGATGGATGCGGGGTCAAAACTGGCGGAAGGCGGAGCGCGAGGGCGATAGAGGCGTCCGAATAACAGTGCCGATTTGGGACGAACTCCTCAGTTAGATGAGATAAACATATGTTCGCTAGCGGACAGAGCTATGTTCTGTTACACTTCGCGGCGAATCGGAGTTGGGTAGCCTCACACCCCCTGGGTGTGGGTTCCTCTACCGGCGAAAGACCGCAGGAGCAGAATCCGCACAGCTTATTGAAGCTACCTAGCCCGCAGGGAGTAGCCATGGATTTGCACCCTGGGCACGAGCAACGCCAGGTTCTCGAAACCAACCCGGAAGAGTTCTGCCGAGTGCGGCGCTCGCGCGAAGACCAATTATGGTACCAGGATTTAGTGGAACACAGTCACGATCTGCTGTGCGTCCACGATCTGGAAGGACATCTTCTCCTGGTCAACCCCGCGCCTGCTCGCTTGCTGGGCTACAGCGTAGAAGAGCTTCTAGGAATTCCAATGCAGGAACTCATTCCCCCGGAGTTCCGCTCCCAATTCGATTCCTATCTCAGCGAGATTGAAAGCAAGGGAGAGGCTCGGGGTTTGTTGGCCTTAATGACGCGCTCCGGAGAGAGGCGGATCTGGCAGTACTACAACACGCTGAGGACTGATGGCGCAGAAGGGCGGCGGATTGTGCGCGGCATCGCCCATGACGTTACCGAGCAACTGCGCACCGAAAAGCTGCTGCGTGAAACTGGCGAGGGCTTGCTTCGCGAAGTACGGAAGAATGAGCGGACCATCGGGGAACTGAAATTATTCCGGACTTTGGTGGACCAGAGCAACGATGCGATCGAAGTCGTGGATCCGGAAACAATGCGCTTTCTTGATGTCAACGAGAAGGCCTGCTCGGAGCTTGGCTACAGCCGCGAAGAACTTCTCTCCATGGGCGTGTTCGACATTAATCCTGCGATGAGCGAACCTACGGTCGGGAAGATCAAAGAGCAGTTACGGCTAACCGGATCTCTGCTGATGGAAAGCATCCACCGGCGAAAGGACGAAATAACTTTTCCCGTGGAAATCAGCATGAGGCGCGTCCAGTTGGAACGGGAATATATTGTTGCAATCGTCCGCGACCTCACCGCGCGCAAATTGGCTGAGGCGCGTCTTCAAGCCAGCCGAGACCGCTATCGTGCGGTCCATTACCGCTCTCCTGTTGGTATCTGCTGGGTCGAAACTCATACTGGCAGGCTACTAACAGTCAATCCGAAATACTGTGAGATTGTCGGAAGGACGGAGCAGGACCTCTTAGGCCGCACTTTCCAGAGCATCATACATCCCGAGGACCTGGCGCAGAACCTCGAAAAGATGCGGCAACTCGAGGAAGGGCAACTGCGGCACCTTGAAATGGAAAAAAGGTTTCTCCGTCCGGACGGCTCGGTCCGCTGGGCCGAAGTCGAAGCGGTAGCGATGTGGCCGGAGGGCGACACTCCAGTTTGGCACATGGCGATAGTGCAAGACGTCACCGAGCGCAGGCTTGCGGAGAAGGCCCTCCGGGACAGTGAGCGGCACCAGCAGAACATCGCAAAGCAACTGGAGGCAGAACGTACGCGCCTGATCGAGGCCCAAACCGTGGCAAAGGTGGGCAGTTGGGAAATCGCGTTGCCAAGCATTCAGATCACTTGGTCCGAGCAGACACACCGAATCTTTGAGACCGATCCCTCTCATTTTCGCCCCACCCGTCCGGACTTTGCGGAATTTATCCATCCCGAAGATCGCGCGAAAGTGGATGCCGCCTTTCAGGCTTCGCTCGACAAGGATGCACCCTCCAACGTCGAATATCGGATTGTCATGGCAGACGGCCGCGTCAAAATCTTGGAGGAGCAATGGAGGGTTTTCCATAATGAACAAGGAGAGCCGATCCGCCTGATGGGAACCTGCCGCGACATTACCGAACGCAAGCAGGCGGATGAAGCTTTGCAGACCGCCAAGACATTTTCTGAGAACCTCATTCAGACGGCCAATGCAATCATTCTCAGCTTGGATCGGGCGGGGAATGTCGTGCTGTTTAATCAGGCTGCGGAGGAGATCACCGGCTACAAATTTTCGGAGTTGAAAGATAAGAATTGGTCGATTTTGGTGCCCGGGGATCGATTTCCTGACGTCTGGGAAGAGTTCGATAGGCTCGTAGGCGGAACGGCGAGCAACACTTTTGAAAACCCCATTGTTACCAAGACGGGCGAGGAACGTTATATCGCCTGGAGCAATAACCCTGTAAGAGTCAATGGCGAAATCGTGGGCACGATCTCTTTCGGGAACGACATTACCGAAAGAAAAAGATCCGAGCAGGCCTTGCGGCATAGTGAAGAAAATTACCGGATGTTCGTCGCGCAGAGCTCGGAGGGCATCTTCCGAGAGGAGTTGGACGAGCCGCTTCCCATCGACCTGCCGGAAGACGAGCTGATCCATCACATCCTCCATGACTCCTACCTGGTGGAGTGCAATGATGCTATGGCCGCTCTGTACGGCTTCAAATCGGCGCAGGATTTGCAGGGAAAACGTCTGACTGAAATGCTGCCGCCCGACGATCCCCACAACATCGAGCTAACCCGACACTACATTCGCTCTGGATTTCGTGTATTAGATCGGGAGTCGCACGAGATCGACATTCACGGCCAGCCCAAAGTCTTCCTCAATAGTTTGATCGGCACCGTGGAAAACGGAATGCTGCTGCGGACATGGGGCATTCAGCGGGATGTCACTGAGAAGGCGAAGCTGGATGAATCGCGATTAAAGGCCGAGAGAGCCTTACGCGAGAATGTTGCTCAACTGCAGTTGGTGACTGAGGAACTTCGCCTGGCCAAGGAGAAACTCTCCGAAGAGAAACTTTATCTGGAACAGGCGATTGACACGGAACTGGGATTCGGGGAAATCATAGGTCGCAGCACTGCTTTAAAAGATGTGATGGAGAAAGTTGCGAAGGTCGCCCCCAGTGACGCCACTGTGTTGCTGCTGGGCGAAACCGGAACCGGCAAGGAATTAGTGGCGCGTGCCATCCATCGCTTGAGCAATCGCAAGGACAACAGTTTCATCAAGCTGAACTGCGCCGCCATTCCTTCAGGCTTGCTGGAGAGCGAACTTTTTGGGCACGAGAAAGGCGCCTTCACGGGCGCGGTCGCGAAGAAGCTGGGCCGCCTTGAACTGGCTGATAAAGGAACTCTTTTCCTGGATGAAATCGGAGAAGTTTCGCTGGACCTGCAGCCGAAACTGCTACGGGTTTTGCAGGATCAGGAATTCGAACGGCTGGGCGGCACGCAGACTCTGAAGGTCAATTTCCGCCTGATAGCCGCGACCAATCGAGACCTGCTGGAGAGTGTGAACCGGCGCGAGTTTCGCACCGACCTTTATTATCGTCTGAATGTCTTCCCCTTACGCACGCCGCCGCTGCGCGAGCGGCGCGAGGACATTCCGCTTCTTATCGAACATTTCGTCCGTAAATACGCTGGCCGGATGAACAAATCTATTCTCAGCATTCCGGCAAAAACCATGGAGACTCTGATGCAGTGGGGATGGCCGGGAAATATCCGCGAACTGGAAAACTTCGTGGAGCGCTCGGTGATTCTCACCCCCGGATCAGTTTTGCAGGTGCCGCTGGGCGAACTACATGCGGAGCCTGGCTGCGAGGAAAGTGAAACTTTGCACGACACGGAACGGGAACGCATTCTGCGCGCCCTCCGCGAATGCAGCGGCCAACTCGGCGGACCCAATGGCGCAGCGGCGCGTCTAGGTTTGAAACGTACTACTCTTCAGTCCAAGCTCACTGCCTTCGGAATCAATCGAGGTAATTATCGCGCCTGAGTTGCTGGTTGGGTGCCTGACACAAGATCGTAATTGGGATATCCTTTCCTGATGACGCAGCGATTCAAGCGAATTCTGGAAGCTGCTGCCTGGTTTGTGGCCGGTTTTGTAACCCACCTGCTACTCCATCACTACCATCACATTTCCTAGGATGGTGGAATCATCCTTTACGGACTCGCGGTATCCACCGCCCTCAAATTCGGATTTCGTAAAAACGAAAGCCCCTTGTGTGAGCAAGGGGCTTTTCGCTGGGGGAGGGACTTGAGCGAGGCGCTCGGTCCCTTTACCAAACTCGAACTACTTCGGCTGCTGTTGCTGGTCGGGAGTGGTGGCAGGAGTCGAAGATCCGCTGGCCAACTGCTCCAGATCATTCTTCAACAGGCTGATTTCCACGCGGCCGCCGCTCATGTGCTTGGTCTTGGCATCTGTATCCGAGGCCACAGGCGCATTGCCCATACCCACGAGATAGATCCGGTAAACCGGGACGTCATTGTTCAGGACCATATAGCGAACGACCGACTCGGCCATCTTCTGCGAGTTTGTAATCGCCGTCTGGCCTCTTCCGGAAGAGAAGCCCTGCACTTCGATGATGTAACCATGCTGGCCTTTCACGCCGTTCGCCATCTCATCCAGAGCGTCTTTGGCGTTCTTGCTCAACACGGTTTGGCCGGGACGGAAGCGAATTTCAGTCTGGTTGGACGCTTTGTACTGATCAATATTGCCAACCACGGTTTCCACCGTCTGGATGCGCGTAGTTGCCTGCTGGGCGGTCTGCTGCGCCATTGTCGCTTTGTTGCCAGCATCGACGGCGTGCTGGTCGGCTTCATTGGCTTTATCGGAAGCCAGCTTGATTCCGGCCTGGGCGCGAGCGTCGGTGTCTTTGATTGCGCGGCTATTGGCGGCCGTTAGCTCATCCAATTCATTCACCCGGTCGCGAATGGGTTCGGTCTGGCGCTTTACATAGCTCTTGCGGGCGAACGGATTCACCCGTCCCCAGAAGCCTTCACGAGCGGGCGTCTGCAGCGGTTGCTTGCCCGTGCCATTCATGTTGTCCGAAGGCTGGCTCGATTGGGAAGCTGCTGGGGGATTGGACTGATCTTGGGTAGACGAAGTTTGCGCAAAAGCCGGAAATGCAAGAATCGCGGCCAAGGGCAAAGTAGCGAGCATACGAGTGTTCATAGAAAAACTTCCTCCAATTTGGGGGAGCAGTTGTTGGGCTCCACTCCAGCACGCCGAAGCCGGCGTGTTGCGTGATTTCTAATTGCGTCCCCTAAAACAAGCAGTATGCGGTGACGCGACGCACACCGAAAAGCGCAAAACTCGGGCAGCACAATCTTCGCGATGCCACCAGTTCTACTACATGTGTGATGCCAAAACTCAATTTCGGGTTTGAGCGCTAAACTCCTGACCCTAAAGACATTATACGCGACCACCCGATCTTGGAGTAGTCTGCAGGGGTTTGCGCACGGTAATTTTGGCAAACCTGATATAAAAACTGCGTGAAACGGAGGAGACAACTTGCGTCTTTCGAACACGATAAATGGAGGCATGGCTGGTGAAGGCAAACATGTGACAGGCAAACGGGTGTCGGTTCTGGGAAGGTTGACGTTGCCAACGGGGCTCGTAATTCTAGCCTTTGCAACCCAGTTCATGGTAGCGGCTGCCGCTACGCCGAGCGAGCCCCCAGCGACGGCTTCCTCGCGCATTTCAGCGGAGCATTTGCAGCAGTATTCCGATCTCGCGCTAACCTGGATGCAGGAATATTTGCGCATCGACACCACTAATCCTCCGGGACACGAGATGCGCGCGGTTTCTTTTTACAAAAATATTCTGGATCAGGAAGGGATTGAGAATCGCGTCTTCGAGTATGCGCCGGGACGCGGGGATCTGTGGGCCAGGTTGCCGCACACGACCTCACACGCAAAGCGACCGATCATTCTGCTGAATCACATGGATGTGGTTACCAGCGACGCCGCGCACTGGAAGGTTCCACCCTTTAGCGGTGAGATTAAAGATGGCTGGCTGTGGGGCCGTGGCGCTCAGGACATGAAAGACGAAGGCCTGGCGCAGTTGGTCGTAATGGTCATGTTAAAGCGCGAAAAAATCGAACTGGACCGCGATGTGATTTTCCTGGCCGTGGCCGACGAAGAAGCCGACGGCACCGGAACGGATTGGTTTATCGCACACCAGCGCGACCTGCTGGAGAATGCCGAATTCCTGATCAACGAAGGTGGCGAGAATCTGCTGGAGAACGGCAAAGTGAAATATGTCGGCGTCGACGTGGGCGAGAAGACTACGTTCTGGTTACACGTAGTGGCGCATGGCAGGCCGGGACATGCGTCGCGGCCGAACCCTGATTCGGCGCCGAATCGCCTGGTGCACGCGCTCAATCGCATTCTGGCCTATCAAACACCATTGAAAGTCCTGCCGGTGGTGGAGGAATTTCTGCGCGAGATGGCGCCCTACGAACCGCCGGAAGAAGCCCGAGAATATCGCAACATTCGCAAGGCAATTCGAGAGCCAAAATTTCAGCACGATGTCGAGAACGATGAGTCGTTGAACTTTTTATTACGCGACACGATTTCACTCACCATGCTCGGAGGATCGGAACAAACCAATGTGATTCCACCGGAGGCATGGGCGAATCTGGATGTGCGCATTTTGCCTGGCGGAGATCCGAAGGTGTTGTTGGCAAATATTCGACGAGTCGTCGATGATCCGAATGTCACCGTCGAACCGCTGAATCCGGAGTTCCGCGAGGCCAACTATTCGCCGACGAACACGGCGCTCTACGACGCTATCCGCGAAGTTTCGGAAAAGTATTTCCCCGGCACTCCGGTAGTTCCTCACATTACCAGCGGCTATACGGAGAATCAGCGCTACCGTCCGCTGGGCATCAACTCGTATGGATTTAATCCGTACACGGCCACCGAGGAAGAAGGGAATACCGAGCACGGGAATGATGAGCGCATTCGGGTGGAGGAAGTGCGGCGCGGGCCGAGGATTTTGTTCGATGTGGTTGCGGCGGTGGCGGAAGGGAAGTGACGCACCTGTGCACGTTACTTCCCGCCGCAGAACCTCTCGTATTGTTCAATGATGAAGTGATCGGTCATACCGGCGATGTAGTCGCAGACCACGCGCGGCAACGATTCCTGTTCTGCTTTCTCTTCATAATAGTGCGGCAACGCTGAAGGATTCTTTATCCAGAAGGCGAAGAGTTCAGTGACGACGCGCTCGGCATCATCCTTTTCTCCTGCTAGCGAAGGGCTGTAGTAAAGGTTCTCATAGAGAAAATCTTTAATCCGCTTGCGTTCTGCTTCGACTGTGGGGCTGAATGCGGCCAAGCGGTCTTGATGCGCCCGAACATCAGCCGGTGTTTCGACGAGCGCCTGCTTGATCCGCGCTTGCGTGTTGGTGATGAGATCGCCAGCCAGACGATTGAACACGCGCTTCAGTGCTTCGTTGAATTGCAGCTTTTCGGCCGCGTCGGGATAAATCTTCTCGACCTCGCGAAAAAAACTTTCAAAGACAGGAACGCCGTCTCTGATTTCCTCAAGCGCCAGCAAATGGGCTTCGTAGCCATCGTCCAAGTCAGCAGTGTTGTAGCCGATCTCGTCGGTTAAGTCGACGAGTTGTGCCTCGAGCGGAGGGCGCTGGTCGAGCAAGTATTCGGCAAGCTCCGGATGTTTCGCGGCGTTGTAATCGCGCGAGTGCTTGATAATCCCTTCCCGCACTTCGAAAGTAAGATTCAGTCCGCGAAAAGCGGCATAGCGCTGCTCGAAGTCTTCCACGATGCGCAAGGCATGCAGGTTGTGATCGAAGAACAGGCCATGCTCGCGCATGGCCGTGTCGAGCGCCTTCTCGCCGGCGTGGCCGAAGGGCGGGTGGCCAAGATCGTGCACCAGCGCGAGCGCTTCCGCCAAATCCACATTGAGCGAAAGCGCTCCCGCGACCGTGCGCGTGATCTGCGCCACTTCGATCGTATGAGTCAGCCGGTTGCGGAAGTGATCGGAATAACGTCGAGTAAAAACTTGCGTCTTGTCTTCGAGCCTCCGAAAGGCACGGGCGTGGATAACGCGGTCGCGGTCACGTTGATACTCGTTGCGATAAGGATGAGGAGGTTCAGGGAAGCGACGTCCGCGGGATTGTTCCACCTGCACCGCGTAGCCGGCCAGCATGGGAACAGTCTAGCATTTCGAGTGCCGATTTCTGATTGTTGATTAAAACAAACTCGCGTGGGCTTGAATCAACAATCAGAATCAGCACTCAACAATGCGTTGCCTGTTTACTGGTTCTGGGAATCTTCCCTGGCCAACCGCACTTTCGCGGCATCAAGTTTCTTTTGCGTGGCCACCAGCAGATCACTGTCAACTTCGGCGGGCACCGTCTTATTCCATTCCTCAACCGCGCGCTCCCAATGAGCCGCCGCCAGTTTGAGGCGTCCGGTCTTCTGAAAAAGATCGCCAAGATGATCTTGTACCGTTGGGTCTGAACCCATCCGGAGCGAAGCCTTGTTCAGACTCTCTTCGGCGAGATCGTACTTACCCAGCTTGAAATAAGCCCATCCCAGGGAATCCAGATAAGCGCCATTCGTGGGGTCGAGGCTGACCGCAAGCTTGATTTGGTTCAGCGATTCTTCCAGCTGCACGCCACGATCGGCGTTCATATATCCCAGATAATTAAGCGTGACGGCACTCTGGGGGTTGACGGCGAGAACTTTTTTGAATTCCGCTTCTGCTTCGTCGTATTTTTTTTCGCGTTCGTAAGTGGAGCCGCGCAGAAAGTAAATATATTCTTTGTCGTCGGGCTTGGTAGAAAGAAGCTCGGCCTTGTTGAGCGACTCCTCAGCGTCGCTCCATCGTTTCAACCGCGTATACATGATGGCCAGTCGCACGTAGACTTCGCGGTCTTCCGGTTTCCCGGTCAACAGTGAGCGCACATCGGCGAGCGGTTTCTCCGGATCGCCGGTATCGGCGAGTTGCGCGTCCAGCACCATGCGAAGCTCGTGATCGTCGGGCATTTTCTGTACGGCTTCTTTGGCTACGGCGGTGGCTTGTGGCCATTGCTTGGCTTCGCGATAGGTATCGATCACATCCTGATAGCCGGTCTTGGCATTGTCATCGCCGAGAGGGATCATTCTTCGGAAAGCCTCGACTGCGGCGGGATAATTTTCCTGGTCGCGATAAACCATTCCCAGGCGCTCAATAAAGATGCCGCGATTGTTCCGGTCGGCCTGGGAGTAACTGCTATCCGGCTTCTCAGTTTTCTTTAGCAGATCCTGCAGAATCTTGATGGCGTCGTCGTAGCGTCCCTGTGCCTCATAGACGACGGCGATATTGTAAGGAACCTCCAAGGCATCGGGAACCATGTCCTGAGCTTTTTTCAAACTGTCGAGAGCCTGATCGTACTTGCCCTGCCGGCGGTAGATTTCGGAGATGCGGAGATAAGTCTGCGCGTCTTCTGGATTGGCATCGGCGATCACTTTGTATTGATCGAGCGCCGCGTCGATCTGGCCATCATTTAAAAGATTTTCAGCCAGCCCGCGTATAGCATCCAAATTGTCGCGATCCAGCTGAATGGCGTGTCTGAAGGCATCGATCGCACTCTTGTAGTCCTTGCGCTGCTCGTAAGTGGCGCCGAGCGCGGCGTACAGCTTGGCCGAACGCCCGGTATCGGGAACTGCGCTGAGCACTTGTAGAGCGTGGGCTGTGTCGCCTTCGTCGGTATAGAGCAAGGCAAGAGTGGTGACAGCTTCTTCGGAATCGGGATCGAGCTTCACCGCGATCTTGAGTTCGCTCTCCGCTTTCTGCAAATCGTTATTCAGGCGGTAGAGCCGGCCGAGCAAGAGGTGATCGTCCACATTATTGGGTTCGATCTTGACGATTTCTTCGTATTGCTCGATGGCCAGCTTGAGCACGTTCTCGGATCCGTTGCCGTTGCCCGGCATATCGCCGAGCGACCGCAGATAAATCCGGCCTAGCAATTTGTGCGCTTCAAGATTGTTCGGATCCCGCTTCAAGATGTCCTGGGCCTGGATTACCGCGTCGCGAATGCGTCCAGTTTTTACGTAGAGCTCCGCGAGGCCCGAAGTCAGGAATTCAGAAGAAGGATCGGCATCGATAGCGAGCCGGTATTCTTCCATGGCTTTGTTGGCCAATTCGCTGCGGCCGTAGGCCGTGACCTGCTCTTCGTAGAGGTGCGCCAGCGTGTAGTGATAATAGGAAGCAGCATGATCCACTTTGTGCGGCGCCGTCTGCGCCGGCTTGGAGTTCTGCGGCTTAGATTCGGCAGGCGCCGAGGGACTGGTTTGCGCAGACACGGTCGCTGCGAGAAGCGAAAAGGCAATAGCTAGGTGAAAAATTCTGTTCATGCTCGACCTGACCACGCTGGAATGGATGGAACTGATCCTCTTGAAACTGAGCGCACTTCCCGAAACCATGACCATTGGATGCACAACCGCCAAGGGTGGGGTGCTCTAATTCTAACCTGTTGGACGCCTGATTTGGAAAAACAGTGCGGCTTATTCTGCGCAAGAACGAGTCCGGAAGTACAGGGACCCGGGGGGACTTGCCATTAAAAATTGTCAAGTTTGGTAAAGGACGAAATGTCCAGAAGCCACTTCTAATGGCGGAAGTGGCGAACTCCGGTGAAAAGCATGGCGAGGCCGAGGCGGTCGGCGGCTGCGATCACTTCGGCATCACGCTGCGAGCCTCCGGGTTGAATGATCGCCGTAGCGCCCGCTTTGGCAATTTCCTCTACGCCATCGGGAAACGGAAAGAATGCGTCGGAAGCGGCGACGGATCCCTGCAGAGGCAGTTGCGCCTTCATGGCACCGATCTTGGCTGCATCTACGCGGCTCATCTGGCCTGCGCCTACCCCAATGGTTCGGCCGTCGCGCGCGTAGACGATGGCATTCGACTTCACGTGCTTGCAAACTTTCCAGGCAAATAAAAGAGCACGGGTTTCTTCGGGCGTGGGAGCGCGCTGCGTGACGACTTTCAAATCGACGTCCTGCAGTGGGCGAACATCAGCATCCTGCAAGAGAATTCCGCCAGAAATGTTTTTGAGCGTCCATTTCTGTGGCGCGGCCTTAACTTCGACCAGGCGAAGATTCTTCTTGGTGGCGAACTTGGCCTTTGCGGCCTCATCGAATGCGGGGGCGGCGATCACTTCGAGGAAAAGTTTGTGCATCTCCTCGGCGGCTTCGAGGTCGATCGGACGGTTTACGCCAATCACTCCGCCGAACGCGGAGACGGGATCGCATTCGAGCGCTCGCTTGTAGGCTTCGGCGAGTGTCTTTCCGGTAGCCGTGCCAGCGGGATTGGTGTGCTTGATGATGGCGCAGACTGCGGCATCCTTGGGGTCGAATTCCTGAGCGAGATCCCAGGCGGCTTGCAGGTCGACGATGTTGTTGTAGGAAAGTTCTTTGCCCTGAAGTTGCCGGGCATTGGCCACGCCGACTCCAGAGCCATCGGAATACATGGCGGCCTTCTGGTGCGGATTTTCCCCGTAACGCAGGTCGAGAGTTTTCTGGAAGGACAGGCGCAGGGTCTGAGGGAAAGTTTCGGAAAATGTGGGGACAGCCGCCCCCGGCTGTCCAGCGGAGCGAAGCTCCGCAGCCGCCGGCGGCGCAAAATTATTGACGTGGGGAATGCCTTCGAGGGTTGAGGCGATGGCGGAATCGTAAGCGGCGGTAGTGGCGAAAGCTTTCTGCGCGAGACGCCATTTTGTTTCGAGCGAGAGCGCGCCGTCTAAGCGAGCAAGTTCTTCTGCAATCGCCGGATAGTCTGCTGGCGACGTGACGACGGCGACGTCGCGGAAATTCTTGCCGGCAGATCGAATCATGGAGGGTCCGCCGATGTCGATGTTCTCAATCAGCTCTTCGAATGCAACGCCGGGCTTGGCTGCGGTTTTTTCGAAGGCATAGAGATTTACCACAACCATATCAATCGCCTGGATGCCATGCTCGGCAACGGCTGCGATGTGCGTGGGATTCTCGCGCCGATGCAGGATGCCGCCGTGAACTTTGGGGTGCAGCGTCTTCACGCGGCCATCGAGCATCTCGGGAAAGCCGGTGAGATCAGAAATATCTCTGACGGCGATGCCGGAATCGCGCAGCAGCTTGGCGGTGCCTCCTGTGGAGACGAGTTCGATGTCGAGGTTGGCGAGCTGACGGGCGAAATCGACCAGGCCGGTTTTGTCGGTGACGCTGAGGATGGCGCGCTGGATCCGGGAAGTGCTGGGGGACATGATCGGCCTCTGATATGAAGGATGAGTGCGGAGCGACCGAAGATTCTATCAGCAAACCCAATTGAGGAGCTCCTACGACTGCGACTCATCTAATGAAACTAGAACGCTCGTTCAAGCAGGGGTATTACGGCAGTAATTCGATGCTAGAGTTCTTTACTCTATCATCATCCTAATACTGTTAGCGTAGGGTCTGAACTCTGCGGCAATGAAATTCCTAAAGATTGCAGGCGTAATATCTAGCGTCCTAGTTCTGCTGCTTATCGCCCTCTGGTGGTCATGCAGCCCTCATCAGGGCGCATGCCGCCCTCCTATGTCTTCGCCTTAGCCTTCAGCTTGACCTGCCCCTCCGCGAGTTCCACGGAGAATTCGACATCCTTGCAGCCGTACTGCTTGCGGATTTGCTCAGTCTTCTTCTGCACGAACGTAGAGAATGAATCCAGATTGCCGGAGACGCTCTCTCCCGCTTTTTTCTTGGCCGCAACCAGCGTGTTGTAGAGGCGCTCGAGTTGTTCGCGCCCGGCTTCGTTCTCGTGTCATGGTGAAGGGCTGTGAAGTGGCTGCGGCGGACGCTGCGGCGGCATGGCTCAAGCCGTAGACCGGGTGAGCGGGCTTGTGTTCCTCTTCCGGGCGAACTCCTTGCACGGAGAGAAGCGCATCCTGCGGACGGCGATAACCTTCCTCGCGGATGCGGGATTTTTTGCGCCAGAGATCGCTGTAGACGGCGTAGCGCTGCGCCATTTCGTTGTAACGGTAGCGCTGGGAAAAATTCATGCGGCCGCCATCGGAGAATTTGCGCAGCAGCGACAGCACCTTCCACTCGATGTCAGTGGGCGGGCGCTTGGTCGGATTGCTGAAATAAACCTCATACTCGATCTTCAGCCGGCGCAATTGGGTCTCGAGTACGTTTAATTCTTCATCGGTGGTCAAGGCGGCGTCTCCAAGTCACAGTGTAGTGAGAAGAGGCGCGGGCGGCGAGGTACCCGGGGGTCACCGAGGTCATGGTACGAAAGTAAGCCTGCTCTTAGCTTTTGGCCTTTAGCTCTTAGCTCAACCCGAATGGGCCTGATTCCTCTGCTGATTTTTGGGATTCAGATCAAGAAAAAAGTTGTGGAGATGAACGGACCCGAAAGAACTCGGAATTGACTAAAGGCTAAGAGCCAATGGCTAACGGCTTATTTTGAATTCGACGCCATCTTCTTCACCATCGCTAGAACCAGCTTGCGGTCGCTTTCGTTCAGGTTGGTGGCGTAACGGCGAACCTGGCTTAGGAAGCGGACTTCGTCATCGGAAAGCTGCGGCAGTCCCTTGGAGCCGTTGCTGTGACCCGACTCGGAAAAGAATTGCGACAGCGCGATCTCCATGGCTCCGGCGATTTTTGAGAGCGTGTCGAGCGAAGGGATCGTGTGACCGTTCTCTACCCGCGACAGGTAGCAGCGCAGCAGCCCGGTACGCTTCTCAATATCTCCCTGAGACATGCCTTTCTGCAGCCGGTAGTTTCTGATGGTCTCGCCGATGTTGATGGTAGGAAGCATTGCAGGATGCGACATAGTAACCAGATCGGAATCTTCTGGCAAGTGGAAATTCGTGCCATATCTAAACCCGTTTATTTCAAGGATCGGCCGGCACAAACATTTTAATATTTGCACACCGTAAAAGAAACGGAAGCAAGCATGACAGCATACAACTTAGGCCAGAGGAATTACTTCTTTAAATTATCTGCAAGAAAGCCGACGGTCCGCTTCCACGCGTCAGAGGCATCCTCCGGGCGGTAGCCTGGCGTGTTCTTATTGTTGGGATTTTCGAAGGCGTGGCCGGCGTCGTCATAAATCTTGATCTCGACTTTCTTCCCCTGTTCCTTCATCGCGGCCTCGAATTTGTGAACATCATCGGGAGTGATGCCTTGATCCTGCGCCCCGAATAATCCGAGAATGGGCGCGTTGATTTTCTTGATCGTGGCGGGATCGGTGACCAGGTGTCCGTAGTTGATTACGTCGGCTGCGAGGGTTGGCTCATCAAGCGCCACATCAAGTGCATATCCTCCGCCCATGCACCAACCGATGGCGCCAACGCGATCCTTCTTAACGTTGGGTTGCGACTGCAAGAAATTAAACGCGGCTTCCAGGTCACGATTAGCGCGGTCATCGGGAACGCCGCGCATGAGTTCATGGGCCACTTCAGGCGTGGTCGCAACTTTGCCGCGATACAAATCGATCGCCAGCGCTTCATAGCCTTGATCGGCTAACTTTGAAGCTTGACCTTTGACCCAGTCATTCAGCCCCCACCATTCGTGGATGACGATGATGGCTGGAAATGGTCCCTTGCCCGAGGGGCGTATAGAGAACGCCTTGTACCGTATCATCGCCGCTTTTATAGGAAACGCTTTTGCCGTCGGCGGCGAAGGAGGCGGACGCAGTGAGGGCGATAAACAGCAGCAGGAAAATTCTCTTCATAGCTTCAGCCTTTCCCCAACGCGATCATAATTCCAATTCCATATACATTGCGCCCGCGATCGGATTCGATCGGTAGGGCGCGATTTCTTTGAATCCAAGCTTGCGATACATTTCCACGGCATCTTTCATCACGGGCTCGACCGTGTCAAGACGCATTCGTTGATAACCAATTTGGCGCGCCTCGGCGATGATGCGGTCGGCCAAGTGTTCGTCCCAGTCCCTTGCCGCGAAACCGCGGACGGAGGTACAGGCGCTTCATTTCACAGACGCCGGGCTCCAGCGCGCGCATCGCCACACAGCCGGCGAGTTGGCCGTCATATTCAGCCAGCAGCAAACGGCCCTCTGGAGGAGCGTAGTGGCCGGGAAGTCCTTCCAGTTCCTTATCGAAATTTTGAAAACACAAACTGAAGCCCAGGGACTGCGCGTACTCCAGAAATAATTCGCGGGCCAGCGCAATCTGTGGAGGGGACTCGGCTTGATAAATCGAAAGGCTTTTCACCATCGAGGACGCCGAAGGGATTACAGGCTCCATCGCCTTGGCGGAATCAAGTTTCATTTTCTTCCTCTGCGTTCTCGGCGTGCTCGGCTGTGAATCCGTCTCACCCCATCAACATGCCGCCATTCACATTCAGCACGTGGCCCGTGATGTAGGAAGCTTCATCGGACGCGAGGAAAGCTACCGCGTTGGCCACATCGTCGACCGAGCCTACGCGACCCAGCGGAATCTGTTTGGCGGCGTTCTGTTTGAACTCGTCGCTCAGAACTGCGGTCATGGCGGTTTCGATGAAGCCGGGAGCGACGGCGTTGCAAGTAATGTTTCGCGACCCCAACTCGCGAGCAATCGCCATCGTCAGGCCGATCAGCCCAGCTTTTGAAGCGGAATAATTTGCCTGTCCTGCCTGCCCCATCTGGCCGAACACGCTGGCGATGTTAATGATGCGTCCCCAACGCTGCTTGAGCATGGAACTGCTGACTTGCTGGATGCAGAGGTACGCCGAGGTGAGATTGGTTTGCAGCACCGTGTCCCAGTCGGCGCGTTTCATGCGCATGACGAGTTGATCGCGAGTAATGCCGGCGTTGTTGACCAGGATGTCGATCTTTCCGAACTGGGCAATGGCGCTTTTGATGGAGGCCTTAATCTGCTCTTCGTCGGTAACGTCGAGGGTGTAGGCTGCGGCCTTGCCGCCCATGGCCGTGATTTCACTCACCAGTTCGTTCAACTTCTCCCGATTCCGCGCGGCAACGGCAACGGCTGCGCCTTTCCCGGCGAGCTTTAGAGCACCGGCTCGCCCAATCCCCTGCGATGCTCCGGTGATGAACGCCACCCGTCCTGAAAGCGGCATGAATTCTCCTGAATTTCCTTCGAGGCTCGATTTAGAAATCTTTTACATGGGAACGTGAGATTATACCCGGCGCTTGATTCGGCATCCGCAATCAAATAACTCCCGACCCAGTTATCCACAGCGAGGAACGGGATTATTCGTCTAACGGATTGCGCATCGGTCGTTCGCCGATTAACATTCGAACACTCCCATGCCTCCATCAGCGACGAATGAAGTGATCACGATGCCCGAGCCTGCCAACCACAACTCATCCGCGAATACGAATATCCCGGGGCATCGCTCGACGCAACGGGCGTCCACAAGCGACGATCCGCTTTCTGTATCGAAGCCACAGCTCGAGCCTTCCACCGAGGTCTTCGCAGTATATGGCGTTGAACCAGAGATTCAGGCCTACGCCATGGCGAAGTATTCGCGCTCGGCGCTGTCGATGAAGGAGTCGTTGCGCGAGATCAGTTTGCAGAAGGCGGAGAAATTTCTCAATACTTTTTATTTTCAGTACGGCCACCGCTCGATTGCCGATCTGGCGCATATTGCCCTGGCAGTCGAGAGACTATCGATTCTGGCTGCGATCGAGCTGGCCGACGAACAACGTTGGGACGGCCAGGAGCGCTCGACGCGTTATCAGGACTTTAAGAAGAGTGGCTACTACATCCCCGATTTCGGCCCGGATGAGGAAGCGCGGAAGCTCTACCGCGAGACCCTGGATTTTCTTTTTGCCGAGTATGAAGCGCTCTCGGCGCACATGACACAGCACTTGATCAGCATCACGCCCAAGCCCGCAGAGATGAAGCAGGAAGCTTACGAACGCACGCTGAAGGCGCGGGCTTTCGACATTACGCGCTATCTGCTGCCGCTGGCCACGAATACTTCGTTAGGGGAGATCGTGAATGCGCGGACGCTGGAAACGCAGGTGGCGCATTTACTCTCACATACACACAAGGAAATCCGGGTTCTTGGCGAGTCGCTGAAGAAGGCGGCGACTTCAGCAGCGTACAACGTGAATGCTGAGTCTTTGCGGAATTTGGTGGAGGAGATTCGGAAGGTGAATCCAGAGCTCGGCTCGCGGGCCGAGCAGGAATTGCTGCACGAAGTGCGTGTTGCGCCCACGCTGGTGAAGTATGCGGATCCGAATCCGTATGAAATGGAAACCCGCCGGGAGTTGCGGCAAGCGGCACGCGAGCTAATGAAAAGCGAGTCGGTCGCACCCTCAAAGGCGATTGTCGATCTGCTCGATGAAGAGCCGCTTGAAGTTGAAATTGCGACTACTTTACTTTACGAGCACTGTCACCATTCTTACCGACAAGTTCGGCAAGCGCTGCAGGTTTCGGGCGAGCGATTCCGGCGCGAGATCATCGATCTGGGCTTGCGCCATCGCGGCAAGCACGATGAAATGTTGCGCGGCTTCCGCGCCGGACAGCAGTTCCGTTTCGACATCCTCATGGATACCGGCGGCTTCCGCGACATGCACCGGCACAGGCGCTGCATTCAGGTGATGCAAGCATTCACTACGCAACACGGCTACGAGATGCTGCTCGATGTAGAAGATGCAGGCATGCGCGGGCGATTCGATGCCGTGATGCGACGCGTGCAAACGACGATCGAAAAGCTTGCTGCGCGCAACGCGCCCGAGGCGGAAGAGAATTCGCAGTACGCGATTCCGCTGGCCTATCGCAAGCGCGCCCTGTTCAAGATGGACTTCGCCGAGGCCGTCTACATCTCCGAGCTTCGCACCACGCCTGCCGGTCACGTTTCCTACCGCAACGTGGCCTATGCGATGTATGAAGCCGTGGCGCGGAAGCATCCGGCGCTGGCCAAGTATTTTCGCGTGCACGATGTTACGGCGCCGGTGGATTTGCTGCAGAGGTAGGTGGCTAAATGAATGACATTGTCCCTTCGCAAAAGACGGTGAGACCGGAGGTGATGGCAGCCTATCGCCGCTCCAATGAAAAGTATCGTGAGCTGTACAAGCGACTGGCACAACTGTGATCGGGAAGGGCACAAGTTCCACTCGTGCCGTAAATCTTCAAAATCACCGCCAGGCTTCAGCCGCTTAGGTGAGCTTTTTTCTCCCATTTCGGAAACTTTTCCACTTATATTTTCTAGATTCGCCTTTTATTCGCTTCGATCTGTATGTATAATCCGGCCAGATTAGTTTCCACATTTAGTTCGGCGATGTTAAAGGAGCCACACTCCCATGGCGGATGAACGCGGCAAGGCAATTGAATTAGCGTTTGCGCAGATTGAAAAGCAATTCGGCAAAGGTTCGATCATGCGGTTGGGGTCGAAGGAGGCGATCGTTCCCATCTCGGTGATTCCGACAGGCTCGATTTCATTCGATGCGGCGCTGGGTGTGGGCGGATTCCCCCGCGGCCGCGTGGTAGAGGTTTTCGGCCCGGAATCCTCCGGCAAGACCACCATCACTTTGCAGGTAATCGCCGAGGCGCAGAAGACCGGAGGCATGGCCGCATTCGTGGATGCCGAGCACGCGCTCGACCCCGCGTACGCCAAGAAACTGGGCGTGGATGTCGATAATCTGCTGGTCTCGCAGCCTGATTACGGGGAGCAGGCGCTCGAGATCACGGAAGCGCTGGTGCGCTCCAATGCCATCGATGTGCTGGTGGTCGATTCCGTGGCGGCGCTGGTGCCTAAGGCCGAACTTGATGGCGAAATGGGAGACAGCCACATGGGCTTGCAGGCGCGGCTCATGTCGCAGGCGCTGCGCAAGCTGACGGGAACGGTTTCCAAGTCGCGCACCTGCCTGATCTTTATTAACCAAATACGAGAGAAGATCGGCGTGATGTTCGGCAATCCTGAGACCACGACCGGCGGCCGCGCTTTGAAATTCTATTCGTCAGTGCGGGTGGATATTCGGCGCATCGCTGCCATTAAAGACGGAGACGTGGTCACTGGCTCACGCACTAGGGTAAAAGTGGTAAAGAACAAAGTAGCCGCTCCGTTCCGTGAGGCTGAATTCGATATTCTTTATGGCGAAGGCATCTCACGCGAAGGCGATCTGCTCGATATCGCGGTGAACAACAACATTCTGGAAAAATCCGGCTCATGGTTCAGCTACAAGGGCGAACGCATCGGCCAGGGCCGCGAAAACGCCCGTCAATTCCTCAAAGACAACAAGGACACGATGGCCAAGCTGGATACAGAAGTGCGCAAGGCGCTGGGACTGATAGCGGCTCCAACACCCGCGCAGCCAGTAAACGGAGCCGCACAGACTGCGGCGCAAGGCGCGCGAGTCACAACCATGCCGAGTGCCCCTACTGAGCCTGCAAGGGTGCCGGTGGCCGCGAAGCGATAAGTGCTTGTCATCCCGAGCGAAGCGAGGGACCTTGGTGTTTGCTTGCACCGTCACTGATTTCCGCTACTAGAAAAAAAACCAAGGTCCCTCGCGTTGCTCGGGATGACAAGCTGGCTTGGGATGGCGAATTGGCTCGGGATGACAAACTGGTCGGAGGCATGGAATGAGCGAGGAGAGACGCTACTTCGTCTACATCATGGCCAATGCTTCCAAAAGAGTTTACACCGGCATGACCAACAGCCTTCGACGCCGCGTGCGGGAGCACAAACTAAAGCTGACTCCCGGTTTCGCGGCGAAGTACAACATCACCCGACTGGTTTACTTCGAGAGTTTTGAAGACGTGCGGAGCGCGATTGAGCGCGAGAAGCAAATCAAGGCCTGGACTCGTGCCAAACGGCTTGCGCTGGTTAAGTCTACGAATCCTAAATGGGATGATCTATCCCGGGAGTGGGATCAGCCGCAGACTTTTCGTTTTGTGCAGAGGATCGCATAGATTTTGCGCACGGAAAGATCGGGCGCTGCAAGCAACACCAAGGTCCCTCGCGTTGCTCGGGATGACAAGCCGTTTGAGACCATGCCTCAATTGCCATCCTTGCTCCTTCCCGAATAGAATCCAATATTACTCAACATACGCATCCTCTTGCGAGGACCATTGAACAAAGTAAGCGCCCTTTATCCCGGTTCGTTTGATCCGCCCACTAACGGACACCTTGACCTCATTGAGCGAGGGGCCAAGATTTTTGAGGAACTGGTGGTCGGCATTCTCAGGAATTCGGAAAAAAGTCCGATGTTCAGCCTGGCTGAGCGCTTGGATATGTTGAAGACTCTCACGGCGCACCTGAAGAATGTGCGCATTGAGGCCTTCCATGGGCTGATGGTGGAATATGCCAAGTCGATCGATGCAACCTGTGTATTGCGCGGGATTCGAGCCGTGAGCGATTACGAATACGAATTCCAGATGGCCCTGATGAACCGCAAGCTGGAGCCGACTCTCGAGACTGTCTTCATGATGCCTGCCGATAAATATTCTTACGTCAGCTCGCGCCTGGTGCGGGAAGTAGCGCAGGTGGGGGGGCCGGTGAAAGGGCTGGTGCCCGAAGTGGTGGAACAAAGACTGCGCGCAAAGCTAGAGCCCGCTTATAAGTTTCACGACGAAATGCAGGAGGAGTTGCAGGAAGTCGCGGCGCGCGGGCCGGCGAGAAAAGGGAGAAAAAGAAAATCATGACAACCGCAACCACGGAAGCGCTCCGGCTCACCGACCGAATCAACCGCATTGAACCCTCAGCCACCATGGCAGTCGTAGCCGAGGCCGACAAGCTGCGCGCGCAGGGAATCGACGTGGTCGACTTCGGCGCGGGCGAGCCGCATTTTCCCACGCCGCAGCACATAAAGGATGCTGCCATCGCTGCGATTCAGGGCAACTTCACGAAATACACCGCCGTGCCCGGCACGCCGGAATTGCGCGATGCGATTGTGCACCGTCACGCGGTGGATTTTGATTCGGACTATCGCCGTGAAGAAGCGATTGCCTCGACCGGCGGCAAGAATGCTCTATTCAATGCGATTCAGGTGCTGGTCGATCACGGGGATGAAGTGATTCTCCCGGTGCCTTACTGGGTTTCATTCAAAGATATCGTGCGCTATGCCGGCGGCGAGAATGTGCTGCTGGAAACCGACGAGGCGCAAGGCTTTCGCGTCACGGCAGAAATGGTCGCGCGCCTGATCACGCCGCGGACCAAGGTCATCATTCTGAATTCGCCTTCGAATCCCTCGGGCGCGGTGATGTCTGCCGAAGATCTGACCGCGGTGGTCCGCTTGGCGCACGAGCGCGGCATCTGGGTGCTTTCCGACGAGTGTTACGTTTATTTGAATTACACAGGAAAGAATTTTTCTGTGGGATCGCTGCGCGAATACAAAGAACGCATTGTAGTGCTGGGTTCGCTGTCGAAGACTTATGCCATGACTGGCTGGCGGTTGGGTTATGCGCTTGGCCCCGTGGCTGTGATCAGCGCGATGTCGAAGTTGCAAAGCCAGTCCACTTCGAATCCTACATCGATCGTGCAGAAAGCAGCAGTCGCCGCGCTGAAGGGGCCGCAGGAATGCGTCGAGCAAATGCGGCGGGAATATATCCAGTTGCGCGATCATGTAGTGAAAGGTTTGCGCTCGATTCCCGGCGTCACGTGCACTTTGCCGGAAGGCGCGTTCTATGCTTACCCCAACATCTCGGCGTTCCTGGGGCGCGGCGGCATAAAATCGGCAGCTGACGTGGCCGGAAGATTGCTTCGCGAAGCCCACGTAGCCACCGTCCCAGGAGAAGGATTCGGCACTGGCGACCATATTCGAGTTTCCTACGCGACGTCGAAGGCGGAATTAGATCGGGGGCTGGAACGGATGCGGAAGTTTTTTGCTGCGCTGTAATCCCTGGGAGTCGATAGTTCGGCTAAGGCCGTCCGTTCTCGAACGGCCTTTTTTATTCGGGCAGATTTTCATGAGCGATCTATATCCATTACTGATGCTTCCGGCATTCGATCCTCGCCCCTGGGGTACTCATGATCTCTCTCCGATTTATCCGAATCGTCAATTTGCGGAAAAGATTGGCGAGGCTTGGCTTACCGGGGATGACTGCAAAGTGGCGAATGGCCCTTTGGCAGGGCAGACGCTGTCGCAGCTCAGCCAAAAATACGAGCGCGCGCTGGTAGGCGACGCGGCTCGAGATCCGCGACGCTTTCCGTTGCTGCTGAAGTTTCTTTTCCCGCACGAGAAGCTTTCCGTCCAGGTTCATCCCGATGATGAACAGGCCCAGCGCGTGAACCAGCCGTGGGGAAAAACAGAATGCTGGTATGTGGCGCACGCTAAACCTGGATCGAAAATTGCATTGGGGTTAAAAAGCGGGGTGACCGTCGCGGAATTGGAACAGGCAATCCGCGAGAATCGTGCCGAGGATTTGTTGAACTGGATTGACGTCTACACCGGCGATATGATTTACGTCTCCGGCGGAACGGTGCATACGCTGGGGCCGGGATCCGTGATCATCGAAACGCAACAACAGTCGGATACCACTTACCGTTTGTATGATTACGGGCGCCCCCGCGAGTTGCACTTGAAAGAGGGATTGGCCGCAGTAAAGCCCGACGTGGCGTCGGGAAAAGTGGTGAGGCCTGCCCCGCTGCAAATTCCGAGCAGTAAGAACCGGCAGGCCGCATTAGTGGCCGCGCCTTATTTCGTCGTCGATATGTTTGAGATAAAGGATCCGCAGCCCCTCTCCACGCGCGATCAGTCGGGAAAGGCTTCAGCCCAGATCCTGGTCGCGGTAGAAGGTTGTGGGATCGTGCAGGCAGGCAACTCGGAGCCGATTACCGTCACCAAAGGGGATGCCGTCGTGGTGCCGGCCGATCTGGAGAACTTTACTGTGCAGCCGCAGTGGACGTTGGAATTTCTCAGAGCGCGTGTTCCAGGAGACGCGCTGTCCGAACCTGAGATAAGAATGTGAACGAGCTCCTAACCTAGTGTCCAAGAACGCAAATTTTTATCCCGTGATTCTAGCTGGTGGCCGAGGCACCCGGTTCTGGCCCTTAAGCCGCAAAAAGCGGGCGAAGCAGTTGCTGGCGCTGGATGGGAAGCAGACCATGATCCAGCAGACCGTAGCGCGACTACTCCCCCTCGCATCTTCGAATCGTTTCTGGATCATCACCAACGACGACCTTCGTTCATCGATCTTGCGGCAACTCCCGAAGCTGCGTAAGGCGCAAGTGATTGCCGAGCCTGTGGGTCGCAACACTGCTCCCGCAATCGGTCTGGCTGCGTTTCTTCTTCTGCGGGAAGATCCCGAGGCGGTAATTGGGATGTTTCCCTCCGACCATGTGATCGGAGACGAAGAGAAATATCGCTCCACCATTGAGCGAGGTGCGGAAATTGCGGCGGCCGGCGAAAACATTGTGGTTCTCGGCATCCCTCCCAATCGAGCCGAAACCGGATATGGATACATTGAAGCCGGGAATATTTTCGATGGCGATGCGCTTCATGTACGACGCTTCACCGAAAAGCCGGACGCGAAGAACGCCGCCGCTTTCGTCGCTTCCGGTAACTATTTCTGGAACAGTGGAATGTTTCTATGGAGCGCTCGCACGCTGGCCAACGCGCTTCGAGAGCATCTTCCGAAAACCGCGGCCTTGCTGGAACAGATAGCCGCCACCTTCGGCACTCGCAAATTTAGTACGACCCTGCGCAAACTATATCCCAAGTGTGAAAACATCAGCATCGATTATGCAGTTCTGGAGCCGCGTTCGGCCAAGGGCGAAGCGCAGGGAAACATCATTTGTCTGCCCGCGGATTTTGGCTGGAATGATCTGGGCTCATGGACGGCTTTGCACGAGCATCACACCGCCAAGAGTACTCCGGCTGAAGCCAACATCATCGATGGTTCGGGAGTATTCGTTCTGAACGCCCGCGGCAATTACGTGCATGCACCGGGTAAGTTTGTGGCGACAGTCGGAGTGAATGACCTGGTTGTCGTCGACACTCCGGACGCATTGCTGATCACCACGCGACAGAATGCGCAGGACGTGGGTAAAGTTGTGAAGTATCTGGATAGTAAGAAGCTGCACAGATTGACATAAGCCGTTCGTTTTATGGCGAAAGAAATCAAATTCGGGACCGATGGCTGGCGCGGCATCATCGCGGATGACTTTACCTTCGACAACGTGCGGAAAGTCGCCGGAGCCATCGCTTCCTATGTTCTGAAATATGAGAATGCAGGTCGCGGAGTTGTCATCGGCTATGACACCCGCTTCGCTTCGCAAACAGCGGCACAAGTGACCTCCGAAGTGATTGCCGCAGCTGGTATTCCTGTGAAGCTGGCCAACGATTACACACCCACCCCGGCTGTGTCCTACGCCGTGAAACAAGGCGGCGCGGCTGGCGGAGTGATGATTACTTCCAGTCACAATCCCTGGAACTGGAATGGGGTGAAGTTCAAAGGCGAATTTTGGCGGATCCGCAACGCCGGCCATCATGAAGAAGGTCGAAGACGAATTGCGAGCTGAAGCAATGCCGCAGGGGACAAAAGCGGCGATCGAAGAAGTCGACCTCAAGCCTCCCTACGTCGCAGCCGTTTGCCGGTTTGCTGACCTGGATCTCATCGGGAGAGCCAAATTCAAGATCGCAATTGATTCCATGTATGGATCCGGTCGCGGCATTCTCGCAAGAATATTTGCCGAACGCGGAGTGCAGCACGTCACCATTCGGCAAGAAGTGAATCCGCTCTTCCCCGGTATCAATCCCGAGCCCATAGAACCACACGTTGCTCTCTTGCAGCAAACTGTGGTCCGCGAGAGGTGTGACGCGGGACTGGCCACGGACGGTGACGCTGACCGCATCGGTGCGGTCGCCGAAGATGGTAGCTTTGTCGATTCCCACAAAATTTTTTGTGTATTGTTGCGCTGGCTGCTGGAGCGCAAGAAATGGTCCGGAGATGTAGTGCGCGCCTTCAATACGACGCGCATGCTCGATCGCATTGCCGCCAAACATGGTCGCAAGCTTTACGAAACCAAGATCGGATTTAAATACACTGCCGATCTAATGATGGAACACGACATCCTGATTGGTGGAGAAGAATCCGGCGGCATCGGCTACTCGCGCTTTCTGCCGGAACGCGATGGAGTCCTGAACAGCCTGCTGTTGGCCAATGTCATGGCAGAGGAAGGAAAGCCGTTGGGTCAGTTAGTCGCGGATTTGCAACACGAGTTTGGCCCGCATTATTACGGCCGGCGTGATCTTCACATAGCCGATGAAGTTAAACAGAGCGCGATTCGGCGGGCGCGAGACGAAGGTACTCAGACCCTGGGGAGCTACCGTGTGAGGAAGAAGGAGAATCTTGACGGCGTCAAATTTTTTCTGGACGCGCCCACAAATGGCAACGGGGCTGAAGCTTGGATTCTCTTCCGTGCTTCGGGAACGGAGCCGCTGCTGCGGGCTTATGCCGAAGCTTCCTCGCCGGAGTTGGTCAGAGAGATCCTGACAGCCGCAGAGGACTTTGTTCGAAAGGGCTAGCAGCCTCGTTCGCATCGAACCCACATTTCTTGCCCTGGTAGTGCGATACTTTTAGCTACCCATGACCTTTGCCGGAAATCCATCTGCCGATCCAGTCGACTCGCCTAAGGCGCGCCGTTACAACCGGATCCATCGCTGGCTGGGGATCGCCGATTTTGTCATCGGTGCCGCATTTCTGGTTGTCCTCCTGATTACCGGATGGTCGGGCTGGTTGCGCGATCTCGCATTGAGGCGTGGGTTCCAGAATTACACGCTCGCGGTGTTTTTGTATTTATTCTTCTTACTCTTAATCAGCAAGGCGTTGGGTTTTGGGCTTGATTACTATGGATTCCGGCTGGAGCGGCGGTTCCAACTCTCTACGCAAAAATTTCGATCGTGGCTGTGGGATGAGACGAAGGGCTTTCTGGTTGGACTGGTCTTGGCTGCGATCGTAGTGGAGTTGCTCTATTTCATGATTCGCCAGTCGCCACAACACTGGTGGCTGATCACCTGGGCGTTATTCATGGGACTGTTTATCTTGTTGGCCCAATTGGCGCCGGTGGTGCTGTTTCCAATTTTCTACAAGTTCGAGCCTCTGGACGATGAAGATCTGCGGCGACGGCTCGTGCTACTGGGCGAGCGGGCAGGGACGCGTGTACGCGGGGTATACCGCTGGAAGCTTTCGGAAAAGAGCAAGAAAGCTAACGCTGCTCTTACCGGGCTCGGCAGCACGCGGCGAATCATCCTGGCTGACACGCTGTTGGATAATTACGCTCCCGAAGAAATCGAAGCGGTCCTGGCGCACGAACTCGGACACCATGTGCACCGCCATATTTTGAAAAGTATTTTTGTGCAAGCCGGAATTACTTTTCTGGGTTTCTGGATCGCGAATTTCGTGCTGCACTATGCGGTCGATCATCACATGTTCGAGGAGCTCTCTGATTTTGCAAACCTGCCCTTACTGGCAATTACGGCAACTCTGCTTTCGCTGTTGCTGATGCCGGCCTTGAATGCCTACTCGCGCTTCAACGAACGGCAGGCCGACCGCTACGCTTTCGAATCGATTGCCAATGTCGGTCCCTTCATTTCGTCGATGAACAAGCTGGCACAGCAGAATCTGGCAGAGCGCACTCCTTCGAAATGGATCGAATTGTTGTTCCACTCTCACCCGGCAATCTCCCGACGCGTGGCGGCGGCAGAAGAGTGGGAGCGCGTCCAGGGTGCAACTCCGTAGGTTCAAACAGAATCGACGGAAGTCAACCCCGGCGCAAGATTTCGGCCACACGCTGCAGATCCTCTTCTGTATCTACTCCCACCGAATCGTAAGGCGTCTCGCCCACAAAAATCGAAACTCCGTTTTCCAGGAAGCGCAACTGTTCCAACCGCTCGCTCTTTTCCAGCATCGATTCCGGCTGAGCTACAAACCAATCCAGTGCAGGCTTTCGATATGCGTAAAGGCCGAGGTGCTTGAAATACCGGGGAGCACTGCTGTCGCGATCGAACGGAATGGTGGCGCGCGAGAAATAAAGCGCTCGTCCATTGTTAGCTGTTACTACCTTCACCGCATTGGGATTTAGTACATCTTCACGCGGGCAAGCTGTCTTCACTGTTCCCACTTCGACCGATTTCTCCTTCATCACATCCAACAGCGTGGCAATTTGCTCCGGTCGCACCAGTGGTTCGTCCCCTTGTACGTTGACATAAACATCCGCTGCCAGCGAATTTGATATTTCATGCACACGCTCTGTGCCGCTTTTATGCGAGGATGCTGTCATCTCTGCTCTCCAGCCATATCTGCGGCAGGTCTCCAGAATGACTTCTGAATCGGTAGCGACAATTACATCGGAGAGCAGTGGCGACGATCGAACTGCCTCATAGACCCAACCGATCAATGGCTTACCAGAAAGCTCGCGCAGCATTTTTCGTGGTAGACGAGTCGAAGCCAAACGAGCCGGAATAACGGCAACAGTGTTCATCAGGAGCAGTTTCCGGCTTTGTTAGACCGCTGGCAAGTATCGATTCGGCGAATAGGCGGACGCCCCGTGCGTTTGACACCTTTTTGCAAGCGCTCTTAGAATAAACAATTGAGCGCGGAGGGCCACTCCGGTTCTTTCGCTCAGGCAGCGAGATCCCGCGCGGACGCGACTAGTCCCTCTCGTTGCGTTTCCCCAAGTAATGGCGGCGTAGCTCAGGTGGCTAGAGCGACGGTCTCATAATCCGTAGGTCCGTGGTTCGAGTCCACGCGCCGCCACCAAATTACTTGTCCGGGTGTTTGCTCCAAACTCTTTATTCGCAAAAAATTTGCGATACTTGCCGGCGAGAGGCTTACCCATAAGTTACTTTCAAGCGTTACCGAAGTTTCCGCGTGAGCCCTCAAACCCCTGTCGTTAGAAGCGTTAAGTGCTTATCCTTTAAGCAGCGCGCCCCACGTGTAGGCGCAATAGGGGCACGGTGATCCCTGCTTAAATGTCTGCCAGCACCAACTCGTGGAGAGGACTACCGCTCGGGGCTCAGGCATTCGTTGCCCTGGTGATTGTGGGGGGCACCGCGTGCCTGCTTCAGGCCGCTATTCACCAGAACAGCAAAAACATCGCGGAATTCATTTGCTATACGGGAATCGCGGTCTTGGCTTCGCGATTGCGCGTCACCTTGCCGGGCATTACCGGGACTCTCTCGGTGAACTTTCTTTTCATTCTGGTAGCAATCGCGGAATTGGGCTACTCCGAGGCGCTCACCCTGGCATCGGTTGCCATGGTAGCGCAGAGTCTATACCCGGGGCGGCCGACCGCAATTCAATTGACGTTTAACGTCTGCGCGGGTTCGCTGTCGACGGCTCTAGGTTATTTCGTCTACCACAATCCACTATGCAACTTACTGATCAGCAATCGCCCGCTGATTTTGTGCCTGACTGCCACAATCTATTTCATCGTTAATGCTGGGTGTATTGCTGCAGTAATTTCTTTCAGCGAAGGCAAGCCACTGCGGAGCATTCTGGTCGGCTGCTACTTCTGGTCGTTTCCCTACTACCTGGTCGGGGCCGGAATTGCCGGGGCAATTTCCTGGTTCAATCACGCGTTCAACTGGGAAACTTCGTTGTTGTTCGTTCCTGCCATTTATCTCATTTACCGGTCCTACCGGCTGTATCTGGGGAAACTTGAAGACGAAAAACGACACGTCGAAGAAATGGCGAACCTGCATCTTCGAACGATTGAGGCCCTGGCGCTGGCGATCGAAGCTAAAGATCAGACCACGCACGAGCACCTGCAACGGGTGCGGATTTACGCCATCGAGGTGGCCAAAGAATTAGGCGTCAAAGGGGCCGAACTGGAAGCTCTTCACGCCGCCGCTCTGCTGCACGACATCGGCAAACTGGCCGTGCCGGAGCACATCATTTCCAAACCCGGACGGTTGACTCCGGAAGAGTTCGAGAAGATGAAGATTCACACCGTTGTCGGCGCTGAAATTTTGGAACGCGTTCGGTTTCCCTACCCGGTGGTGCCGATTGTTCGCGCTCACCACGAGAAGTGGGACGGATCTGGTTATCCGTATGGTTTGAAGAATATGGAAATCCCGATCGGGGCCCGGATTCTTTCTGCCGTTGATTATCTGGACGCCCTGGCATCGGACCGGCAATACCGGCGGGCAATGCCGCTGGATGAAGTGATGCAGAGGCTGGCCGCGGAATCGGGAAAATCATTTGATCCCAAAGTGGTGGACGTATTGAAAAGGCGTTACCGGTCTCTGGAGAATCTGGCACTGAAGAAATCAGCGGAAGATGGAATTCCGACGCACTCCGGCGGGATTAAGATTGCGCGCGGACCAGAGCCGGATGCGGGATTCGAGAGCGCTGCAGTATCCGATACGCCGGGGCGCGAAGCGAATTTTCTCTCCTCGATTGCCGCCGCGCGCCAGGAAGCGCAGTCTTTGTTTGAGCTGAGCCAGGATCTGGGAGCTTCACTAAGCTTGGGGGAAACTCTTTCCGTCTTCTCGGTAAAACTCAAACCGATGGTTCCCTACGACGCCATCGCCATTTACATCCGGCGCGGGGATGAGTTGATCCCGGAGTATGTGAATGGCGACAACTACCGCCTTTTTGCTTCCCTGCGAATCCCCATGGGCGACGGTCTCTCCGGCTGGGTGGCGCAGAATAAGAAGCCGATCATAAATGGAAATCCCTCTGTGGAACCGGGATACTTGAACGATCCGGCCAAATTCAGCACGCTGCGGTCGGCGCTGGCTCTGCCGCTTGAGGGCGTGACCGGCGTGATCGGGGTTCTCGCCCTTTACCGCGCCGAGCGCGATGCTTTCACTTCCGATCACTTGCGGATTCTCCTGGCAGTGACCGGCAAAATGGCATTGGCAATCGAAAACGCTGTCAAGTATCAGCAAGCGGAAAGTTCCGCCACTACTGACTATCTCACCGGACTGCCTAATGCTCGATCTCTGTTTCTGCAACTCGATCGCGAACTCGCCCGCTGCAAGCGCGACAATGTCTCGCTGACATTAATGGTTTGCGACATGAACGGGTTCAAGAAAATCAACGACCGGTTCGGACACCTGGAAGGGAATCGGGTCTTGCGTCTGTTTGCGCAGGCACTGAAAGATAGCTGCCGCGAGTATGACTACGTGGCCCGCATGGGGGGAGACGAGTTTGTCGTAATTGCTCCGGGGCTGCCCACTGACGCAGCGGCCAAGAAGATCGAACAGATTCGCCCGCTGGCGCGGCAAGCCGGGTTCGATGTTTGCGGAGAAGATATTCTCTCACTCAGCGTGGGGCTCGCCGTGTCGCCCGATGATGGCAATGACGCCGAACAATTATTGACTGAAGCGGACCGGCGAATGTATCTGGAGAAACAAAAACAGCCTACGAAAAAAGATCAGCGCCTGCACACGCGAATGAAGTGCCGGCTCACGATTGAGTTGCATGCCCAGGGCAGTGCTGCGCCAGTTTTTGGCAATCTAATCGACATAAGCCTGGGAGGCTGCTATGTGGAAACTGCTGCGATCCTCACCCCTGGCTCTTCTGTCAAGGTAGTATTCTCGATGGACAATTTGGATTTGAGCGCAGAAGGCAGTGTTGCCAGAATTCATCCGGGTTCAGGGATTGCGGTGCAGTTCAAGGAGATGAGCCGCGAGTCGCGCGAAAAAATGTATCGCATTCTGGAGTTCGTTCAGAGCACGACCACGATGTACAACGACCGCTACCTGCAAAACCTGTTCAACCGCTGAGAGTCGCTACGGCGTCCACTTCAAATTTCTACTCCACGGTTGAAGCCAGTCTCGGTCGCCCGTACACTTAAAGAATGCACGTGCATACCCACGGAGGGGGTGGTCCCAAGCGAGTGCTCAAGATCTCGCTGGGAGTAACGCTCGCTTATATCGCGCTGCTGGTAGCGGCCGGGATTCGCGCCCACTCCTTGGCGCTGCTCTCCGAAGCTGGGCACAATCTTTCCGACTTTTTGGCGCTACTGCTATCTCTGGTTGCGGTTTATTTGCAGTCGCGTCCTGCCAGTTCAACGAAAACGTATGGCTACCACCGCGCCGGAGTGTTGGCGGCATTGGTGAACGCGGTGTCCCTGGTCGCGGTCGCATTCTTCATTTTCTACGAGGCATTCCGGCGCCTGCAGCATCCGGAGCACGTGCAAGCTGCCGTGATGATGTGGGTGGCGGGCGCGGGCGTAGTGATGAATGGAGTGATCGCTCTGCTGCTTTACCGTTCGGGAGGCGACGTCAACATCCGCAGCGCTCTGTTGCATGAAATCGGTGACACTCTGTCTACTGCCGCCGTGATTGCCGGAGGCTGGGCGATTCTGGTCACCGGCAATTCCTGGATCGACCCCGCACTCTCCTGCGGAATCGGCGCGTTGATTCTGTGGTCCGCATTCGGCATCGTGCATGAGACTCTGAATATCTTGCTCGAAGGAACGCCCCGCGGAGTGAAGCTCGAGTCGGTTGAAGTGGCCATTCGGTCAATCGATGGCGTCAACGATGTACACGATCTTCACTGCTGGAGCATTGGCTCGGAAACTCGAGCGCTCTCCTGTCATATCTCGATTGCCGATATTCCGCCGTCAGTGAGCGAGCGAATTTTGCGCGATGTGAAGGAATGCCTGCACCATAACTTCCGAATTGACCACACCACCATTCAGTTCGAGCATGTCGAGTGTGAAGTGGCGCATGGTTGCGTAATTCCGGTGGGCGAGAGTCAGGAGCATCACCATCACAGTCACTAAGGGTTTTGTAGTCCCTCATCAATCAGGACTGTGGAAACGCGACTGACGGGAATTTTACCGGCGCGCGCAATCGCCTCAAGTCTGTTAGTCAGGGACGGATGTGACATGAACAACTCCGTAATCCTGCTGTACTTGACGGGTGAGTCGGTCATTCGGTAAAGATAGGCCAGCGCGCGGATGCCGGATTCCGGATCATTTGTAAAGCCGATAGCTTCTCTATCACATGAGTACTCGAAGTAGCGAGAGAGGTAGTAGATCGCCAGCAGAGGCACGAAAAGAACGACTAGCATGAAGAATGGTCGGAGGGCTACCGCCATGCGAGAGAGCCCGGACGCCAACAGCACCAAGCCAGCCACGAGCGCAAGAATCGCTGAGAACTCTTTGCGGGTATGTCTGCCCCTTGAGTGCGCGAGTTCATGGCCGATGACGAAATCAAGCTGTGGACCGTTCAGGTACTCGCCAAAGTTATCAGTTAATGCGATACCTCGCCACAAGCCGAAGGCGTTCGTCAGACGCCCCCTCCCTGGTGGGACCACATAGACCCGATCCAGGTCGACTCCGACCTTTCTTGACAAGCGAAAGGCGCGATTGTACAAGGTGCCTGACTTTACACGGCGCAGTTTAATTCCCTGGGCTGAGCGCAGCCGGATGGGTCCGACTATAGCGGTTACGCCTGCGCCGACGAGCCAAAGTGTGCCAAACCACCTATCCTCGAAGATCGCATGAAAGCCCGCAGCCAGCATCAGGATCGAGATCGTAGGGGCGACGGTGCTCCAACAAGCTAGCCGTACGATATCCAAGGCCGTCCAAGTTCGCGTGAGTATGGCTCTATCCGCACAACGCGACGTCCCTTCGAGGACGGCGGTGCTCAAAATCGGCAGTATCCAGAAAAGAATGTGAGGCAAGGCGGCGACCGGCGCCAGTTCCCAGAGGGCGCACCAGACAACCAAGGTAATCAGTAACATTACGGGGTTCGAGCGACGATGCCGCGTCCATAGAGTCGCCTGCCGACCGGCATCGTTCGGAAGAGTAATGTGCCGAAGAAAAGTCGACAACAGGGGCAACAGCAAGATGGCCAGTGAAAGAAGTGGGATAATCGTTTCTTGCGAGAGACGAATCATACCAGGCCGTTGCGAGTGTAACTCACTCCGTCCGGTCATTTACCCCGTTGTCTTTCGTAAATCTCCCGCGCACGCGCAATCGTATCAGCGTCTTCCGCCGCTTTATCCGGCCGCAGCCGAACGATCCTTGGAAACCGCAGCGCGTATCCGCTCTCGTGACGATCGGACTGCATCATGTTATTGAAAGCAACTTCCAGTACGATCTGCGGCTCGACGGTGCGCCGGAAGCCTTGATCCTCAATCGTATGATCGAGAAACCACCTGGTCATCTCGGCAATCTCAGCGTCGGTCAGTCCTGAATACGCTTTGCCGATGTTCGCCAGGCGGTCGCCATCCCAGACGGCAAATGTGTAATCGCTAAGCACGCCGATGCGCTTGCCGTGCCCGAACTCCACGGCAGTTACGACCACGTCGAGCGTCGCCAACTCCCGCTTCATCTTCAGCCATGACTTGCCGCGCTTGCCGGGCGTGTATGGCGAAGTCAGGTCTTTGATCATCAGCCCTTCGTTGCCGCGCGCCTGTGCCGCGACAAAAAGTCCATCCAGTTCCTCGCTGGACGAAACGCGAAAAACGGGCGCGCGAATAATCTGGGCCGCCTGCAATTCGTCCCCATCTCCAAAAATAAGCTTTCCCTGTGTCCCGATCTTCCCCGGTGGTCCCCTGTGTCCTCTGTGTTCAGGATTTTTCTCCGGGAGCAGTCCATCGAGAATCCGCGCCCGCTCCCGCAGAAGACGGTCAATGAGCAACTCCCCACCCGCATATAGAACATCGAATACCAGGTAGGCCACGGGAATCTCGCGCAACATTTTCTCGCTTACCTTCTTTCGTCCCAGCCGCTGCTGCAACAGGGAGAATGGCCGCGCCTGGCCGAGGTCAGCGGCTCTGATCTCAGCGGACTCAGAAGGCAGTTCATCCACGATCAGCTGAGTGCGGGCAAGGTTTTTGGGATATTCCCAGGCGACAATCTCACCGTCAAGAATCGCATCCTTGGGCAATCCCGCGAGCGCCTCGGGCAACTCTGGGAACGACACGGTGATCTCATCCCGCGTGCGCGAGAAGAACTTTACGACGCCATTCGAAACATGGGCCTGCGCGCGAATGCCATCATACTTATCTTCTACCGCAGCCTCAGTGAAGTAACTCAGCCCTTCCTCGGGCGAGTCAACCGGACTCGCAAGCATGAATCCCAGCGGATGGAACATGCGCATTTTCGCCTGAGACAGTTTATTTTCAGCCGCAAGTCGAAGAGTCTGGCCAATGTCGCCGAGCAGCATGTTGGCGCGCTGCACCTCCGCGAGGGTGGCCCCGTAAGCTTTTGCCATGGCCTCCTCAACCAGGCTTTCCTTCAGCCCAATGCGCAAGTCGCCGGTCATGATCTTAATGATGTACTTGGCCTCAAGCGGCGTGGAGCGCGCCAGTAGATCGCGAACCAGCGCAGATTTCGCTGCAGTTCCGCGCGCGGCGGCGATCTGCCGGAATATAACTTCCACCTCCATAATCGTCAGGCGATGTCCGGGACTCTCGGATAAAACTTCCGCTGCGACAGCTCCCAAATCTCCGTACTTCCGATATGCCGCACTCAGCGCGGCCTCCTCTTTTCCAGAAACCTCTGCGACGATGCGCCACAATAGTCTCCCGCCGATCTGCAGAGTAGTTTCTTCCCAAACGGCGAAGGGTCGTCCCGAAAGAAACACCGCCGAGACCGCGGCTTCATCGATGGTGCGCGACCTTAGATAGTCAGAGACGATTGCCGTCTTCTGCAATTTCTTTGTGGTGGCTGCAATCGCCTCGCAAGTCTGTGCGAACTGAAGCATGTCATCCCAAAGAATAGACGAAACGCAATCCGCTGAATGAGAGTTTTGTCCCCTGTGATAACCTGAATGTTGGCGCTTTTCCGCGCGTGGAGCATCTAACACTCGTGCGTTCGCTGCGTAATTTCGTGCGTTTCCTGGTGGCCGTGCAGCTTCTACCCGCCCTCGAGAGCGGGGAAGAAACTCTGGTCGGCGGCCAGGCTGTGCTGGAAGGTGTGATGATGCGTTCCCCGCACGCCTGGGCGATTGCCTGCCGCAAGCCTTCGGGCGAAGTGGTCACCATGAGCGAGCCTCTGGAGCGGCCCTCCGAGAAGCATAAGTGGATGGCTTGGCCGGTTGTGCGAGGCGTGATGACGCTCGGGTACGCGATGTCGCTCGGCTACCGCGCGCTGCGTTTCTCCGCCAACGTTGCCATCGAAGAAATAATGCAGGACGATTCCGCAGGCCATGTAGAGACAGCCGGCTCGGCTGTCCCCCTAGGGCGAAGCGAAGTGCAACTTTCCCCGGCCAAGACCCAGACGCGAGAGAAGGCGGCTTCCATCAGCGGATGGCTTGCTGCCGGCAACGTCATACTCTCGCTGGCATTTTTCATTTTCATGTACAAGTATCTGCCGCTGTTGGCGGCCACCGAACTGAAGAAGGCGAATCCGGCGCTGGGCGGCCAGATCGTATTTAACCTGGTGGATGGCGCGGTACGGTTAATCCTGTTCCTACTCTTCATCTGGGGAGTGTCGTTATTCCCGGATATCCGTCGCGTATATGAGTATCATGGTGCGGAACATAAGACGGTGTTCGCGTTTGAGAACGGTGACCCGCTCGAGACCAAAGCGGTGCAGAAGTATTCGACTTTCCACCCTCGCTGCGGCACCAGCTTTCTCATGACGGTGATGCTGATTTCGATTGGCTTCTACATGCTGATCCCTTTCACTACGTTTTGGGCGCGCTTTGCTTCGCGCATTGCGTTACTACCCGTGATCGCCGGCGTCTCGTACGAAATCATCCGCTTCGCCGCCAAACATCGAGGTTCCCTATTCGCTCTCATGACCGCTCCCGGCCTGTGGCTGCAGCGCATTACCACGCAACCTCCGTCCGATGAGCAAGCGCAATGCGCCATCGTCGCCCTTGATCAAGCAATGGCGCTGGAAAAAGCAAACGGCGGCGAGTTGGTGATTGCCTAGCGGCGCCGCCGCGAATATTTCTCCCTCTTCATCTCTCAACTACAATGCGAAAGGGGACGCAGCTTGCTACTTCTAGCTCGCTTGCGCTCCTGCGAAACTGAGACATAGCAAGTTTTTCAGGAAAGACTTCCGATGTTTGAACGCTTAGATCAAATCGAAGCTCGATACGAAGACCTGACTCAAGCTCTGGCTTCGCCGGACATCGTCAACGATTCGGCGAGATACCAGAAGACTGCCAAGGCTCATAGCGAAATCGCGCCGGTGGTGGAAAAATATCGCGAGTACAAAGACTTGACGAGGGGCATCGCAGAGAGCAAGTCTATGCTCGCCGAGGAAAAAGATCCCGAGATGCGCGCTTACGCTCAGGAGGAGCTTAACAAATTGGAGCCGCGAGTAGCCTTGATCGAAGAAGAGCTGAAAGTGTTGTTGCTGCCTAAGGATCCCAACGACGAGAAAAATATCATCCTTGAGATCAGAGCGGGCACGGGCGGGGATGAGGCTACACTCTTCGCCGCCGAAATTTTCCGCATGTACACCCGGTTTGCGGAAACGCAACGCTGGAAAGTTGAGATTCTTTCATCATCAGAATCGTCAGCTGGAGGCCTGAAGGAAGTCATCGCCATCATCGAAGGCAATCGGGTTTTTTCTCAGCTCAAGTATGAGAGCGGCGTCCATCGCGTGCAGCGCGTTCCTGCTACTGAGCAGCAGGGGAGGGTGCACACTTCCGCGGTGACGGTTGCCGTGTTGCCTGAGGCCGAAGATGTGGACATCAAAATTGAGCCGAAAGATCTGCGCATCGACACGTTCTGTTCCTCTGGCCCAGGCGGCCAGTCGGTGAATACGACTTACTCTGCGGTACGGATCACCCACATTCCAACGAATACAGTGGTGAGCTGCCAGGATGAGAAGTCACAGATTAAGAATCGCGAGAAGGGCATGCGCGTGCTGCGCTCGCGCCTTTACGAGATCGAAATGGAAAAGCAGCAGCAGGCTCTGGCAAAAGAGCGCAAGGCAATGGTGGGCTCAGGCGACCGCAGCGAGAAAATCCGCACTTATAATTTTCCGCAGAACAGGCTCACCGATCATCGCATTGGATTCACCATTCATCAGTTGGAAGCCGTAATGGACGGCAAGCTTCAGCCGCTGATCGAAGCCCTCACAACTTATTACCAAGCGGAAAAACTGAAGCAGGAAACTGCCAGCGTAGTCTGAAGCGGGCCAGCTCTTGCACTAATGCGTGAGTAGGCAGTCGACGAACTGCTTCCCCGAGCAACCCGCGCGTAGATAATGCGCACCTAAAGATCACTATGTCGAATGGCAAATCCCGCTCTCTTTTGGCGCTTGCGGGCTTCGGTCGACCGCTGGCGCCGCCTGGTATGGTTCACGCTACAGCCGCGGCGGGAGCCATGATAGCTGGTACCGCCATCTCGACAAACCTGGTTTTACTCCACCCGATAATGCCTTTCCTGTGGTCTGGACGTCTTTGTACGCGATGATTGCATGGTCGGGGTGGCGCATTTGGAGTGCTGCGCCGTCACGTGAACGCAAGCACGCTCTTCGTCTGTGGATCTCGCAGCTCAGCGCCAATGCCAAGTGGTCCAAACTTTTTTTTGGCGAACATCGTCCTACTCTCGCGCTGGCGGATGCTATTGCCATGGAGGGAATGATCTTCTCTTACATCAAGGCCGCTCGTAAGGTTGATCGCGCAGCGGCCAATGCGTTTATTCCGTACGCAGCATGGGTCGTCTTCGCCGCAGTGCTCAACGCCGAAATTCTCAGGCTCAATCCGCGTCGGGCCTGAAGCCTGTCTCCGTATTGGCTGTTTCTGTGGTGAAATGTTCAGGTGCAACTGAAGCAAGCTCTCATGGACGCAGTGCTGCGTCTCACGGCTAACGACGTTCCATCCCCTCGCATGAATGCGGAAATTCTTCTGATGTTCACGCTCGCCTCCGACCGCGCTTATCTGTACGCGCACCCGGAACGAAAATTGACGGCTGAGGAAGGGGCTCGCTATGACGCCGCTCTGGCGGAGCGCATCCGCGGCGTGCCCGCACAATACATCACCGGTCACCAGGAATTCTGGGGCCTGGACTTTATTGTCACTGGGGCAGTCCTAATCCCTCGACCTGAGACCGAGCACGTCATCGAGGCAGTTCTGGAACTTGCCGCTAAATACAGCCAAACATCGGTTCCCGCTGTCCGCATCGCGGACATCGGCACCGGATCCGGCTGCATCGCGGTCGCGATTGCCCACGAACTGACGCACTCCGAAGTTTACGCTACTGATATTTCTCCCTCGGCTCTGGAAATCGCTGGCATTAACGTTGCGCGGCATCAACTCCTTGAGCGGATTCGTCTCCGCGAAACCAATCTAATTTCAGGATTCGATGAGAACTTCTTCGACTTCGTGGTTTCGAATCCGCCTTACGTCGGCGAGTCAGAAGAAGATACAGTTCAGTTGGAAGTACGGAAATTCGAGCCTCGGAACGCAGTCTTCGCCGGTCCGACGGGACTAGAGATCATTGCCCGGCTGATTCCTCAAGCCCGCCTGGCGCTGCGTCCAAACGGCTGGCTGGTGATGGAAATCAGCGGAACCATCGTGGACGGAGTGAAGAATCTTTTGCAGGAATGGCGGGATTTGCGAGTTGTTGAGGATCTGCAAGGAATTGCAAGAGTCGTCGCCGCACGAAAACCGGCGTAGGAAACGAAACTGGAATCGTTCTCCACACGCCGCGCTGCACTCCTTTGATTTATCCTGTGCTCTACTCTTAGCATAATCAGCCATCATATGACCCGGCCTAAACCACTGTGGAAAGCGGACAATCAGAAGAATCGTCTCTCCGAGCTTGCGGCGCAGTCCGACGATTCTGCTAAGGATCACGCTTTGCGTCGCGATGTGCGCTCGCTTGGCGCCTTACTCGGCCGCGTGCTGGTGGAGCAAGTGGGACCGGAACTTTTCAATACAGTCGAAGAGCTGCGCAAGCTCATGATTCGGCACCGCGAGCGCGTAGCGCATAGCTCCGCCGCCGCGTCGCATGGGGAATTGATGGCCAGCGCGCAGGCGATGATTTCGAAAATGGATACGGAGCGCGCCCATCAGGTCACGAAAGCATTCGCCATTTATTTTGAGCTGGCAAACCTGGCGGAGACCAACCATCGCAAGCGGCGCCGTCGAGCCCGCCAATTGGACCGTCAATCGGCACCATTACCCGGATCGTTTCATGGAACGCTGATGCGCATGAAGCGAGCCGGAATCTCCGCCGATGCAGCTCTGGCAGCACTTCGCCAAATCACCGTGACTCCTGTATTTACTGCACATCCTACAGAAGTGGCGCGGCAGACAGTCCTGCTCAAGCGCCGCCGCATCGCCGAACAACTGGAGCGGCTGGATCGCCTTCCCCTGACTGTGGGCGAAGCGTTGCGTTGCGAACAGATAATCCATGCTGAGATTACTGCACTCTGGCAGACCGACGAAGTTCGACAGACTAAGCCCACCGTCGATGATGAGATCCGCATGGGATTGCGCTATTTCCGGCTTTCGCTGTTTGAAACGCTGCCTCGCATTTATAGCGAGGTCGCGGAATCGATTCGCGAAGAGTATGGAGCAGTTGTGGAAGCAGCCGAATTGCCCAACCTGATCAGTTTTGGTTCCTGGATTGGCGGCGATCGTGATGGCAATCCGCTGGTCAAGTCCGGATGCGTAAAGGATGCCCTGGAAACGGCTCGGACAGTGATTCTCCGCGAATACATTCGCGGCGTCGAATTTCTGAGCGACTGCCTGAGTTCGTCCTCCCGGCAGGCCGCAGCCTCGGCGGAGATTCTTTCCAGGTTGGCGCATTACGAGCGTTCGATGCCCGGCACAACCATGTTGTGGGGCCCACGCAATACGGTCGAGCATTACCGGCGCTTTCTCTCATTTGTAATTTACCGGTTGCAGCGCAGCCGTGAGGGCCCAGGCACGCGGGGCTCGTACGAGGATGCGCAGGAGTTTGAATCTGATCTCGTGTTGCTGCGAAACAGCCTGATATCGAATCGTGGGCAGCGGCTGGCGGAAGCCTTCGTCGATCCGGTGCTGCGTCAAATCCGGACCTTCGGCTTTCATCTGCAGGTTCTCGATATCCGCCAGCATGCCCGAGTGCACGCGGAAGTACTGAACGAAATTCGCAGCCAAAAAATCGATGCGAGAAAATTCGAACCTAGAAGCTCGGAACTTAGAAAGACCAAGGTAAGGAAGGCTGAATTACGAGATACTGCCCCGGCATTGGCCGCGGGCGCCGCACTGGCACAGGGCGAGATGGGCTCTCCTTTGACCCGCGAAACGATCGACACGTTCCATGCTATCGAAGAGCTCAAGCGGACCTATCCCGCGCGTTCCATCAGTCAATACGTCATCAGCGGGGCGGAGTCCGAGGAGGACGTGCTGAACGTGATTCGGCTGGCGCAAGCTTGCGGAGTCACAGTGGCGGGCTCCGGCAAAGACGTGTATTCGGACTGTCCACATTCGAACGACCCAGGACTCATGCCGGTGCCGCTCTTTGAGTCAATCGATTCTCTGCGCCGAGCCGGGGACGTCATGCGCCGTCTGTGGCGGCATCCGGAGTATCAGCCCCTTCTCAGTTCCTGGGGACATTGGCAGGAGGTCATGCTCGGCTATTCCGATTCCAATAAAGATGGTGGAATGCTAACCAGTACCTGGGAACTTTACAAAGCGCACCGGGAGTTGCATCGAGCGGCGCAAGAATGCGGTGTGAAACTGAGGCTCTTCCACGGCCGCGGAGGAACGGTCGGACGTGGTGGTGGACCCACCCACTCGGCAATCTTGGCGCAGCCGGAAGGATGCTTTTCCGGGCGCATTCGCATCACCGAGCAGGGAGAAGTTCTCAACTGGAAGTATGCGGATGCGGTGCTGGCGGAGTGGAACCTGGAGTTGATGATTGCGGCGAGCCTGGAAGCGCTGACCCGTCCGGGCAAGAATCCGCCCAAAGATCCGTCATCGGAAAATGCCTCATCGGGAAATCAGTCGCGATGGGAAGAGGCGATGGATGAGATGTCGGAGGAAGCTTACCGTGCCTACCGCCGCGACATCGCCGAGAATGCCGACGTGCTGGAATACTTTGAGCAGGCCACGCCTGTTCTGGAACTGGATGCAGCTCGCATCGGCTCGCGCCCCTCGCGCAGAACGAAGGGGCGGCGTCTTGAGGATCTGCGCGCCATCCCCTGGGTATTTGGGTGGATGCAGAGCCGTCATGCTGTGCCAGCCTGGTATGGAGTTGGCCAGGGACTACAGAGTTTCGCAAAAAAGGGAAGAAGCCACGAACGGCTGCTGCGGGAAATGGCGAAAGACTTCCCCATCTTTTCGGACCTAATACGTAACGTCGAACTCGGAATGGCCAAAGCTGATCTGCACATTGCCCGGGTTTACTCCGGGCTGGTAAAGGATGCTGCGTTACGGACGCGTGTCTTCGCGATGCTGGAAGCGGAGTTTCTGCAATCGCGGCGTACGATTCTGAGCATCTCTGGACAACGCGAGTTATTAGCTCGCAACCGTGTGCTGGCTCGCTCCATTCATCTGCGCAATCCATACGTAGACCCGATGAGCCTGATCCAGGTGGAACTTCTTCGACGCAAGCAGCAGGGGCAAAATTTGGCCGAGCTAGAATATCCTCTGGGTGCGACCATCAACGGAATCGCCGCGGGGCTGCACAATACGGGCTAGATTTGGAATCAAGAAACAGAAAGTTCGGTGGTGGATCAGTAGGAATACTCTCACCACGAAGGGCACAAAGTCACACTAAGGAAATCCAGCCAATACAGCCTTTGTGATACTGAATGTCCTTCGTGGTCAACTGATTTCTATCCCCTCGGAGATCGCTAACCATGACGATGGCAGCACGTCTGTAGTATGTTGTTCTTCGCGCCCGGGAGGTGTCCGGTTGCGTGCCATTGCCATTCTTGCTCCAATTCCGAAACATCTACAAAGAGGCCCTATGTCTATTTCCAGAATTATTCTGTGTCTGTTCCTGACTTTTCCATTAGGTTTGTTCGGCCAAACTCCTGCTCCGCCGACCTCGGCTGGCGGGAATGCCGCCGGGGATCAAACGAAAACTCCCAAGCTTGATCATTTCGACCCCAACCTGGTCGACCGGTCTCTCAATCCTTGCGACGACTTCTACAAGTACGCTTGCAATAAATGGATCGCCTCCAATCCAATTCCCGCCGACCAGGTCTACTGGAGCACCGGAGGCGGTCTGGAATTGTGGAACGACAACGTGCTGCGAGAGACCCTGGAAGCCGCGAGCAAGAATGATCCCAAGCGCAGCGCCGTGCAGCAGAAGATTGGCGATTATTGGGCCGCCTGCATGGACGAGAGCGGCATCGACGCCGCAGGTATAAAACCACTGCAGCCGGAACTGGATCGCATTGCGGGAATTAAGTCCCGCCAGGAAATCACGCTGGAAATCGCTCATTTGCACCGTCTGTTTCCCGGTGCGTGGGAGCAGGGAGATAACCAAACCAACGCACCGTTTTTCGGCTTTACCGGGCAGCAGG
Source organism: uncultured Acidobacteriaceae bacterium (assembly GCA_963726155.1). GTDB lineage: Bacteria > Acidobacteriota > Terriglobia > Terriglobales > Acidobacteriaceae > Sulfotelmatobacter. The sequence continues at coordinate 277,729 of CAVSBF010000004.1, read as the reverse complement.
ATTACGACAACGCTTCCAAGGTAGTGGCGCAGGTCGATCAGGGGGGCTTGAGTTTGCCCAATCGCGATTACTACATCAACACCGATCAGAAATCGGTCGCGACTCTGAAGAAATATCGGGCTCACGTTCAGAAGATGCTGGTACTCGCGGGAGAGCCGGAAGCGCAAGCCGGCGAAGACGCAGCCACCGTTGTTGACCTGGAAACCGCGATGGCCAAGGCGCAAATGGATAACATCAAGCGCCGGGATCCGAAAAACGTTAACAATAAATTTAGCCTGGCTCAGCTTCGCGAACTGACGCCAACTATCCAGTGGGATGTTTATTTGAAAGCTGTGGATGCTCCGGCGAGCGAACACTACATTGTGACTTCGCCTGACTTCTTTCGCGCCGAAGACAAGCTGCTGGCGGAGCGTCCGTTGGAACAGTGGAAGACATACATGCGCTGGCAGGCGATTCACCGCTCCGCGCCATACTTAACCAAGGCCATGGACGAAGAAAACTTCAACTTCTTCGCTAAGACCTTAGCCGGCCAAGAGGAACAACTTCCGCGCTGGCGGCGCTGCACGCATTGGGCGGACCGCGATCTGGGAGAAGCCCTGGGCCAAGCCTATGTGGATCGCGCCTTCCCGCCCGCAAGCAAAGAGCGCACTCTCGAAATGGTGCATGCCATTGAGAACGCGATGCACGAAGATATCGAGAGTGTGAGTTGGATGACGCCCGCTACTAAGGAACAGGCCATCGTCAAGCTGAAGGGAATCGAAGACAAGATTGGATACCCTTCGCACTGGCGTGATTATTCCAGCGTAAAAATCACTCGCGACAACGATTTGGAAAATGTGGAGCACGCCTCCGCATTCGAGTTCGAGCGTTGGGTCGCCAAGATTGGAAAGCCGGTCGATCGCAGCGAGTGGACGATGACTCCGCCCACCATCAACGCGTACTACGATCCGCAATTGAACACCATTAATTTTCCCGCTGGCATTCTGCAGCCGCCGTTCTTCGAGAAGAATATGGACGATTCCGTGAACTACGGCGCGATTGGAATGGTGATCGGCCACGAGCTCACTCACGGCTTCGACGATCAAGGCCGCAAGTTTGACGCTCACGGCAACCTGCGCGACTGGTGGACCGCCGAGGATGCCAAACAATATGACGAACGCGGCAAGTGCATTTCCGATGAGTACACACAGGAGGTCCCGGAGGCGGGACCGGGAGTAAAGCAAAATGGTTTATTAACTCAGGGCGAGGATACGGCAGACAACGGCGGCATCCATCTTGCATTGATGGCGCTTGAGGCCGATCTCAAAAAGCAGGGCAAATCGCTCGACGAGAAAGGTCCGGACGGCTGGACTTATCTGCAGCGCTTCTTCCTCGCGAATGCCTACTCGTGGTGCTCCAGTGTGCGGCCTGAGGTGGCTCGCTTGATCGTCACCACTAATCCGCACTCGTTGCCGATTTTCCGTATCGACAATGTGGATTCGAATATGCCTGATTTTGCCAAGGCGTTTGGCTGCAAGGTTGGCCAAAAGATGGTGCGGGCTAACGCGTGCCGGGTCTGGTAAAACGAATTACAGAAATGAAAGGCCAGCCTTGCGGCTGGCCTTCTTTCGTTGAGTTTTTCTTGGGAGCTAGCGATTGATGTCGTCTTTTGACTGCAGACGCTTGATGTAGTTTTGCAAATTGGACTTGTTGGCGTCGTCGGGCGCGCCGGGGAGAGCTGCCTGCATCTCCTTGACGGCTTTGTCGAAGTCGCCCTCGCTGCTGTAAACACGGGCCAGGCCGACATGCGAGGTCCATTCGTCCGGGTATTTTCTAGCGGTCGAGCGATAGACGGCGAATGCCTCTTCCTGTTTCTTTTCTCCCTGCAGCTGGCGCCCGTAGAAATAAAGCTGTTGGGGCGAAGCCTTTTCCAACGCCTTATTGCGGAATTCCGTGGCAGCATCTTTGCGGCCCATCGCCTCAAGGATGTGCGACTTGTTGATCAGGTTATCGAAGCGCTCTTCAACTTTAATCGACTGATCTTCATCTTTCAGCGCCTCGTCAAGATTCGTCTTGGCGGCGAGGAAATATCCGGCGGCGTCGTCCCAGCCTTCCCAGTAATACTGATTGAGTCCGCGTATTTGCCGTTGAATGCTGGCTTCAACGATGTCGTTGACGTTGACCGCAACCTTGAAGGGCACCGCGACTTTGTCCCAGCTCAGAGTGATTACGGTGGAATCGGGTTTCACGTCGTCAAAGTCGTAGGTCAGCGCATCATGGAACTCGGCGGCATGCGGCTTTACCGTAACGCGCAGCGCGTCTTCATCCTGCTTGTAACTGAAGCTTCCCCATGCAGTGGACATCTTCGAGAAGATCACCGTCCAATCATTTTCGCCAGGAATCATGTGCAGTCCATAGGTTCCCTTGTCGAGCGATTGACCTTCAATCGTGACCGGATCGGTGAATGTGATGGTGGTATTTTCGTTGGCGCCGGCGCGCCATACTTGTCCGTAAGGCACCAGCTTGCCCCAAATCTGGCGGCTATTGACGAGTGGGCGATGGTAGTTGACGGTGATGTCGGTAATGCCGATGCGCTGCGTGATAACGGCATGCTGACTTTGCCGAGGGAGATCAAGCATCAGGGTCTGCGCGCGGCAAAGACTAACTACCGACAAGAATCCTGAAAGCACGATAAGCAGGCGGTGAGCTCTGTGCATGGAAGACTCCTCTTTTCTGGTGGGTATCGACAGCCAACTCAGGCGCAGCCCGGAAGAAAACGCTCAGACGCGGCTTCTGTGTCTGGTAGCTGTGCTGGTTGGCTTAGACGGACAGAAGATGACAAGGTAAGCGACAGAAGAGCAACGCAACTTGAGCTTGCAGGTTAAAAGATCTCGTGGAAATTATCTTGGGCTTGCGTTCGCGCTGCGGCAGCGCAAGGCTTGAATGCAAATAAATCAAAGATGGTGGGCGCTATAGGATTCGAACCTATGACTTCCACCGTGTGAAGATGGCACTCTACCGCTGAGTTAAGCGCCCAACCTTAACGATTCAAACAGATGCAGCCAAAACCGTCAACGGCGTGGGAATATGTGTGCCGGGCGACTTGTGACATTTTCAGGAGCTGATACCATCCAAAGTCGATGACTTGGACGGTCCCTGAAGCCAATCCGGGGCGTGGACGCGGGCGCCCGCATGCGTGACCTGTTTCGAGAGCTCATGCATTGAGAGGCTGCGCAACATCTACAATATCCAGGTTCGAAATATGCAGATTTGAAATATCCAGGTTTGAGAGACGCAGGTTTGAGCTTCGAGGTTAGAGCGCTTGGAAAAAAGAAGCGACGGTCAAACAGGCACCGAATCCAAAATGCGGATCGTTGAGCAGATCAATGACTGCCTGCATTCGGGAAACTACTCCCGCGCGCTGGATTTGCTGCGAGGCACAGCCGCCAAATTTCCCGACGATGCGGAGCTGTCCGAACTGGAGAAGCAGGCCAGCGATGGCATCAAGCGTAATGCCGACGCGCAACGTCTTATCACCGAAAGCCAGGAATTGTTCGCACAGCAGAAGTCCAATGAAGCGATTCAGTTGTTGCGCGAAGCCTACGACCTGGATAAAAACAATTCTCTCGCCCGCGCCATCCTGGCCAATGCCCTGGTCGAGCACGCGCATTCGGTTGTAGAAACCGATTGGCTGGAAGCCGAGACGCTGACCAATCAGGCGCTGAAGTTGAACCCTGCACATCCCACGGCCAAAACGATTCGCAGCCTGATCGTAGAACAGAAAAAAACAAGCTCGGTGGAGGATTGGGTTGCGCGAGCGCGCCAGCTTCAGTCCTCCGGCGATCTGTTCGCAGCCATGGCTTGGGTTGCAGAAGGCTTGGCCGTTCATCCTGACAATCCCAAGTTGCTTCAGATTCACGATGCGATCCAGCGTGACCAGGCCGCTCGCCGACGCCAGGCCCGCCGCAGCGATGTGGAAGATCTGCGGCGCATAGAGCTTAAAATCGATGAGGCCGCGGACGCGGCAGGAAAACAGGCATTGGCCGCGCGCATTCAGGCGGTCGCCGCCAAGCATTGGACGGATGGAGAAATCTTAGCCATCGCCAATCGACTGCTGAGCCGGTTGGGGTTTGTTCCCAAAGAGGGTCTAGCCGCAGCGCCGAACAGCAAAGGCCCGCCCGTCATTTTCCATGTCCCGCGGCCCAGCGCTCCGGAGGCTTCCCGCGCCGATACCAGCCCGGTCCCGCAAAGCCCAGTTTTGCCGGCGGATGTTCCGAGCGCTGTTGTTCCGCCGGGCATTGTGCCGGCGAGCAAAATTCCGGAGAGCAAGGATCGAGGGAGTGAAATTCCGACCAGGATTGTGCCTTCGGCGAAAGCCTCGACTACTACTGTTCCTCCAGAGCTACAACCCGCCGCGCCACAAGCCGCCACCGTCCCCACGGTTGAGGCTTCCGCACCGGCGGCTAGAGTCACGGCTCACTCGTCGCAGCCAAAAGAGCCCAAGAGGTCGAACTCCACAGCGCTGATCCTCGTCTCCGCCGCGGCGATCATTCTGGTGGCAGCCACTTTCTTCTTCACGCGAAAACATTACGCTCAGCCAGTAGCGAAGACCCACGCAACCATTCCCGCCGTCTCTGCGCCCAATATTTCTGCGCCAGTCTCGGTACCCGGCGTTTCCGCGCCGGCCGTATCCGCGCCCGCACCAACAACTCCCAAACCATCATTGCCTGCTTTGGGTGTTTCTTCCAAAACGGCGGCCGGAAAAGTCCCGGTCGCCGAACCGCCGAGCGATGAACAGCCCCCTGCAGAGTCCGGTCGCAATCTGGGCACGCTCGTTGTGGTTGCGGGTCAAGATGACGCAAGCGTTTTTCTCAATGGAAAACTTCAACGGCAGTTCACTCAAGGCGGGCAATTGCGCCTACCGAATCTCGAGCTTAAGGATTACGTTGTACAAGTCTCGAAGAACGGCTTTCAGGATCCTCCGCAACAAAAAATCCGCATTCGGCGGGGCGAACAGGCCACGCTTACCTTTCACCTCCAAACGCAGAACCTGCAGCCGCAGCCTCGCCTGGCCTCGCTGACCATTCAGAACGGCGCTCCCGGAACCACGGTTCTCGTCGATCAAACTTTCGTCGGTACTATTGCGCCCGATGGCGCGCTCTCTGTTTCCACCGTCAATCCGGGAGATCATACTGTCGAACTCCGCCATGAGAGATTCAAACCCCGGCAGTTCAAAGAACACTTCGTCGCGGGTGGAACCATATCTCTGGCTACAGCAGATGCCGCGTTGGAAGCCGCTCCCGGAGAATTGAAAATTACCTTCACACCTGCCGACGCCAAAGTTGCGGTCGCGAAAGGGGAGCTTCTGAAGATGGTGAGCAGTGGTGTCCCGCTCGATCTTGCCCCCGGTAGTTACACTCTTACTGCGCGAACCGCCGAAAAGTTCACACGCTCGTCTACGCTCGAAGTCATCGCTGGTCAATCCAAGAGTCTGGATTTATCTCTCGCCCCCAGCGGTATGTCGAAGTGGGATGATCCGGGCGGCTGGAAGAAGGAAAGAGATTCTTTCATTCGCAAAGGTGGGGACTTCGTTCTATACGGAGCGGTTCCGGCCTCGGGCACATTTGTTTTTTCCGCGATGGCTAGCAAGGGTCACCTCTTGCAATGGGTGCTCAACTATAGCGATCCCAAAAACTACGTCCTAATCCAAATGGACGAGAATAATTTCTACCGTACTGTTATTCGTAACGGTCAGAAAGCGGACCAGATTATAGTTCCCGATAAAGGCGACAAAAAAAGTTTCCGCACGCTGCAAATCCGGGTTAGCCCCGCGGAGCTCGTTCACCAGGTTAAGCACGGTGACAGTTGGACGATCCTGGATCGCTGGACGCAGCCCGGGGCGAATCTCAGCCTGGGCAAGTTTGGTTTCTATATACCCGGCAGCGACGAAGTAGCGCTCTCCAGCTTCGCGCACTACGCTGAACTGAACGTCCACTAGCAGCCCACGACCTAGGTCACTTCGAGGGTAAGATCGACGACCTAGGGAAGGCCAGCTACTGTCTGACGGAGTAATTCCGGTTGATCCCACCCCTAAAAAAGCGATGGTGCACCATGCTCTGCCCAAGGAGGAGAAAAAGGATTGCCAGGACGACGATAAACAGGCATTTTCCCACCCCTAGCCAACGAGGTTTTTGTCCCGAACCGGTCGGCCTGTCGGAGTCGTATGCCATCTTCTTCCTCTAGATGCGGGCTCGAGGGGCAGGGAAGCCTTCCCTGAGCGTAGGCTTCGGATCCTCAAGGCAGCCCAGAAAGCCGCCGCACGTATTCTATGGCATTGCGTGCTCGACAGGTTGGATTCTTACCGACCCAGAAGTTTGGATACGGCTTGAGAGCGTGTTAGCCTATCGGCGGCGGGGGCGGAAGCGGCGTTCGGGTCGCCAGGCCAGTACCATGCCAAAAGTAACCTTCGATGCCGGACGAAACCAGCCCACTGAAACACCCCGTATCCCCCTCATCTGCGGGAAGTTCCGGGGTATCAGCGGAACAAGAAAAAGAGCAACTTTCCCGCTATAGCGGGGTTCGAACAGATGTGAGCAGTGCCGCCATGGATCCCAGCCCGCTGATGGCTGCGATGGGGTCTCATCCAGTTAGCAGCTTTCAGCAGATGGTCGCGTCCGAGAGCTACACGGATGCTGAGGTTATGTTGCGGGTGAAGGCTGGAGACCAGTCCGCCTTCGATTACCTGGTGCAGAAATATCGCAGGCCACTGGTGAGCTTTATGTACCGCATGGCGCGCAACACGGCGGCGGCGGAGGACTTGGCGCAGGAAGTTTTTCTGCGGGTGTACCGGTCGCGGCAAACTTACGAGGCCAGCGCGAAGTTTACGACTTGGCTGTATCGCATCGCGACCAACCTGGCGGTGAATCATGCGCGCGACACGCGCCACGAGCGGCCGGAAGTAACGGTAAGTCTGGATGAACCGGACGAAGAAACGGGCACGACTCTGGACGTGGCCGACTCTACGGTCAGCGCCGAAGAGTCTTTAGTGCGGCGCGAGCGGATGCTGGCAATCCGAGCCAAGGTAGAAGGTTTGCCGGAGCGGCAGCGGCTGGCAGTCATCATGCATAAGTATCAACAAATGGATTACAAGCAAATCGCCGAGGTATTGAAGTTAAGCGAGTCGGCGACGAAATCGTTGTTGTTTCGGGCGTACGAGACTTTGCGGGAACAGTTAAAAGAATTTATCTAAAGACCGCTATTTTGGTTTGGCAAAGTGAGCACGGGCGAAGAAATTAAGGGGAACAGGGTTATGAAGTGCGAAGAGATTCGAGAAGTGATGCCGGACCTGGCTTCCGGCCTGATGGAGACGACTCCGGAGATCAGCAGTCATCTGGCGGGCTGCGGTGCGTGCGCGGGAAAGATGGAAGAGTTCCGGCAGACGATGGCTCTACTGGACGAATGGAAAGCTCCAGAGCCATCGCCGTATTTCGATGTGCGTTTGCAGGCGCGGCTGCGGGAAGAGATGGCCAGGCCCCATGCGGGCTGGCTGGCCTGGTTCCGGCGTCCGGTGCTGGCTGCGGCGTTGACGGTGCTGATGGGAGTTGGAGTGGGGCTGTTCTTCACCAGGGACAGCGGATTCTATGAATCCGGCAGGAATGTGGTTGCAGATTCCGGCCAAACAGCCGAGCCCGGTACCGCGGTAGGCGATCTGCAGTCGCTCGAAAAGAATCACGATCTGTATGCGGACTTCGATTTGCTGGATGATCTCGAAGTGCAACAAGATGTGAAGGCAAACCCGTAAGGCCGGGGTGGAAACGGCGGCTGCAAATGGGTGGAATTTCAGGGCGGGGAGAGAATGCTGCGAGGCAATTTCATAACGGCATGGATGGCGACTGCGGTGCTGGCCGTGGCGACCTTCGTGAGCGCTCCCTGTCTGGCTCAACGTAATAGTTTTCGCCCGATGCAGGGTCGGCCAGGTATTCAAAATCATCCGCAAGGCCGTCAGGGCCACGCTGGCGACTGGCTGCGGCACTATCAGGGTTTGCCGCCCGGGGAGCGGGAACGGGCGCTGCAGAACGATCCTGGCTTCCGGCGTTTGCCTCCAGAGCGGCAGCAGATGTTGCGGCAGCGTTTGCAACATTTCTACAGTCTTCCACCGCAACAGCAGCAGCGCATGCTGAACCGGATGGAAACCTGGGAGCATTTGACTCCGGGGCAGAAAGAACAGGCACGGCAAGTGTTCAACCGAATGCGGCAGCTTCCACCGGAGCGGCGGGCCATGGTGCATACGGCGATCCGTGATCTGCGTGCCTTGCCGCCGGGTCAGCGGGAACAGATTATTGATTCCTATCGCTTCCGCGGAATGTTCTCGCCGCAGGAGCGCGACATCATGCGCGGCGCCACCCGGCTGCCGCTAGCGCCTGCAGAGAACGGTCGGCCGGAATAATTAGTTGCATGATTGATGCCGTAGTCTCAGCCTTGAAAGGGCACAGCTTCAGCCGCGCCGCTTGACCTGTAAACAACGCAGGCTTTAGCCTCTGGGCGCGCTTTAACACTCAATGACCCGCGGTCAAAACGTGCATATGCCTGGTTTCAAAAAACAGAGGCGGCTTCAAATCGTGAGGTATTAGCGGATTTTACTGTGTCCAGCTAAGATGACGAGAGCCGACGCTGAACAGGAGAGCAAATCAGCAATGCGACGCATTACCCTCACAGTTCTCGCACTCTTGTTTTGGTCTGTTGTGGTGAATGTCTCGGCTCAACAGGCCAGGCCCAACCTGACTGGTACGTGGAAGCTCAATCTCAACAAGAGCAACCTGGCTATGCAGCACGGCACCGGGGGTGACCTTTACAAAATCAAGCATTTGGAGCCGCGACTTGAGATGATCCATAAGTTCTCCGGTGGAGGTGAGACTTACTCGTACGTGATCGACGGAAAAGAGCGCGTGGCGAATAGATCTACGGAAGATGGAGTAACGCGGGCCAAGGCATATTGGGACGGCGACACCCTAGTAATCCAGAAACAGCAAGAAACTGACCGGGGACAAGTCGCCTTTGTGGTTCGCTATACGTTGTCGCAAGATGGGAAAAGCCTGGCCGTTACTTATCACGTTAATAGATCGCCATTCAGTGCCGCTTTTGACGAGTCGCTTACCTATGAGAAGCAAGAGTAGACTGTCGTTGTCGTAAGGTTGGCGTAACATCTCCATCTCACTCATCATCAGGTCAAAGAGCGCAAACGCTGGTTGCTACAGCTGTCGTGCAAAATGTCCCTAGTTAAATCTGCTCTTCGTCGTAGAGAAAGCTACCGCCAAACCGAAAAACAGTGCGGCCAGGGCGGCCCTTCCGACCGGCCACCCTTCGACAGGAACTTCGGGGTGGTATCTAGAATATCCATGCCCAAAATGCAGCAAGCAAAAAAGCGAAAAAAAACATATCGCGAAGACCGTAAGAAAGTGTCGGTTTTTCGGGGACATTTTAGGGGGTGAAGGGACGACCACACTTCACACCGTAGATCCTTGGGAGTGCGAGGTCAATCAATTTCATCGGCTCAGAATTCCGACGGCACGTCTTCAATGGAAGTCGTGCGAGACGGTTTCCGCTTTCGTGACGAATAGCGGCAGCACGCGCTCGGCTTTCACTGAGATCACATTGTCCTGATTCTGCAAAATTCCTTCGATCGCTAAAAACTTTTCCGAAGCCAGCAACAGACGGTTACTGTGAAACAGGTCGGGAGCAATGATCGCGTTGGCCACTCCCGTTTCATCTTCCAGGCTGAGAAAAACGAAACCTTTCGCGGTTCCGGGACGCTGGCGCACGATCACGCAGCCTCCGATGCGCAGACGCTTGCCATTGGGAATATTGCGAAGTTCGCTGGCGCGGCGAATGCCCATGGCATTGAGCCAGTCGCGGCGGTAAGCCATGGGATGCGGTCCCACAGTGAGGCCGGTGCCGTGGAAATCGGCAACCAGACGCTCTTCATAGTTCATGGGCCGAAGCGGCGAAGGCGAATCAGGTTCGGGTAGATGCTCGAGCAGCGGCCCAGAGTTGCGCACTGCGCGTTCGACTTGCCAGAGAGCATCGCGGCGGTGGAGGGAATTGCCGATTGCCGATTTCCGATTGGCGATTTTTGAAATTGTTGATTGCTGATTGTTGATTGCTGATTGATTGTGATCTGGGTTTTCAATTGGCAATTGGCAATTGGCAATTGGAATTTGGCCGATGGTGTTCAGCGCGCCGATTTCTGCCAGCGTGTTGAGTTCGTCCTTGCGCAGCCCTGGAACACGGCGGGCGAGATCCTGAATTGATTTGAATGGAGCACGCTGTCGTTCGCGCACCAGCGCTTGACACGCATCTTCCCGCAAACCGCGAACGTAGCGCAAGCCCAAACGTAGCGCCGCCGCCCCGCCGGCTTTCGCGGGCAAGAGTGCCCGCGCCACACAATCCGCTTTGGCCACTGGCAACTGACCACTGGCAGCTGTCTCTAGAGTGCACATCCACTCTGACTTCGTCACATCCACCGGCAGTACTTTCAATCCATGCCGCTTCGCGTCTGTAATAAGAGTGGCCGGAGAATAAAAACCCATCGGCTGGTTGTTGAGCAGGGCAGCGGTAAACGCGGCGAGATAATGGCACTTTAAATAAGCGCTGGCATACGCGATCAGAGCGAAACTGGCGGCATGCGATTCGGGAAACCCGTAGAGTGCGAACGATGTGATGGAAAGAATAATCTGTTCCTGCGCCTCTTGAGAGATTCCGTTCTGTGTCATGCCGGCGCGGAGTTTCGCTTCGATATCGCGCATGCGGGCTTCGGAGCGTTTAAAGCCCATGGCGCGGCGCAGATCTTCGGCTTCGCCGCCGCTGAAGTTTGCCGCGATCATGGCGATGCGCAGCAGTTGCTCCTGAAACAGCGGCACTCCCAGCGTGCGCTTGAGCACAGGCTCCAGCGAGGGATGCGGATAGGTAACGTCTTCACGTCCCTGACGGCGCAAGAGAAATGGATTCACCATCTGACCGACGATTGGTCCCGGCCGAATAATTGCAACCTGTACAACAACGTCATAGAAACGTTTCGGTTGCAGACGGGGCAGACATGCCATCTGCGCGCGGCTCTCTACCTGGAACATGCCGACGGTATCGGCCCGTTGCAGCGTGGAATAAACTTCGGCGTCATCGACGGGAAGGTGCGCCAGGTCGACTTCTTCATCGTAGTGTTCACGAATCAGTTCAATAGAATCCTTGAGCACCGCCATCATTCCCAAGCCGAGCAGATCGACTTTGATGATGCCCATGTCGGCGCAATCTTCCTTATCCCACTGCACCACAACACGGCCGGGCATAGAGGCGGGTTCGAGCGGGACGACCGAATCGAGTTGTCCCTGACAGATGACCATTCCGCCGGAATGCTGGCCGAGATGGCGCGGCATATCCTGCACGGCGAGACACAGTTCGTAATATTTGCGCAGGCGCGGATGTTTGAGATCGAGTCCGGCATCGCGGAAGCGGCGGTCGAGCGCGTCATTCTCGTCGCGAAATTCCCAGGTAGCGACGGCGGCGGAAATCTTGCCCAGCGTTTCCGGATCAAAGCCAAGCGCCTTGCCCATTTCGCGCGCCGCCATGCGGTTGCGATACGTGATGACATTGGCTGTCATCGCCGCGCCGCGCTCGCCATAACGCTGGTATAGATATTGAATAACTTTTTCGCGCTCGTCGCCGCTGGGCAGGTCGAGATCGATGTCAGGCCACTCGCCGCGCTCTTCGGAAAGAAAACGTTCGAAGAGAAGTTCCATGCTGATGGGATCGACTGCGGTAATTCCCAGCGAATAACAGACAGCACTATTGGCGGCTGAGCCGCGGCCCTGCACCAGAATGTTTTGCTGCCGGCAGAAGCGAATCAGATCCCACACAATAAGAAAATATCCGGCGAGTTTTAATTTTTCGATGAGCGCCAATTCTTTTTCAATCTGGCGCCGGGCTCGGGCCTGCACGTCGGCTTTCGCGCGGCCATAGCGATCGCGAAAACCTAACCATGCTTGGTCCCGCAGCAACGAATTCATGGTCTCGCCTTCTGGCACGGGATAACGCGGGAATTCGTAACCGAGATCGTTGAGCGTGAACTCAAGACGTGAAGATAATTCGACAGTGTTATGGATCGCTTGCGGCAGATCGGCGAAGAGTTGTTGCATCTCTTGCGGCGATTTCAAATGACGCTCGGAGTTGCGTGCCAGCAAACGTCCGGCAGTCGAGAGTGTACGGTGATGGCGGATGGCAGTGAATGCGTCACACAATTCACGATCTTTCGCTGTGGCATGGCAGACGCCGTTGGTAGCCAGCAGAGGAAGATTGAGCGAGCGTGCAATTGCAACGGCGGCGCGGTTGCGAGTTTCCTCTTCCCGATGAAAATGGCGCTGTAACTCAACGTACACATTGCCGCGGCCAAACAGTCCGATGAGTTGCTCGACTTGCTTGCGAGCTTCTTCAATTCCGCCATTCTGTAAAGCACGGCCATGGGCCCGTCTGCGCCGCCGGTCAGGCAAATCAGGCCGTGGGCGTGCTCTTCCAGTTCTTTTCGTAGACAGCCCCTTCCCCTTTTTTATTGCGCAACTTCATTTTGGTGATCAGACGGCAGAGATTTTGATAGCCGGGGCGGGAGGAAACGAGCAGTGGAAGACGAAAGGAATTGCCAATTGCCGATTGACGATTGCCAACTTGAACAGGTGCAATTGTTGATTGTTGATTTTTGATTGTGGATTGATTGAGGTCGCAGGTGACTTCCGCTCCGATGTGGGCTTTGATCTTGAGTTTTTTTGCCGCCATGTGAAAACGCGGTGCGCCGTAGACGCCGTCGGTATCGAGCAATGCCATGGCAGGCATCTGGAGCCGCGCACAAATTCCTGCCAAATCCTCAGGCAGGGAAGAGCCTTCGAGGAAGCTGAAGGCAGAGCGGGCATGAAGTTCGATGTACATCGGTTAAACCTTCACCACAGAGGACACAGAGGAACACAGATCAACAATCAGCAAATCAAAAATTCTTTGACTCAGTCATACGTGCCTTCCACGAACCAGCCTCCGCCGAGCAGATCGTGCACCAGACGGTAGAGAGCGACACTCTCTGCATTTTGCAAAGCGATATCCCATTCATCGCGCGCCCACGCTTCCCTGTCCCACCAGTCGCCGGAACTGCGCCAGGGGCCGGCCTTCCAGAGAACATTGCCCTGCACTTCTTTTTTCTTTGAACACCCCACGTGTGCCAGTTCTCCATTTTCCATAGTTATTGTGGCCCGCAGTGGAGGGCGGAACAGGCGAAGGGCGGCGATGGCGGATTTATCTTCGGGCACCGTTTCTATTGGAAGTTTTTCCGGCGTAGATATTTCTTGTGTCAATCCAGGCGCGAAGCGTCGCATACGGAAGCTTTCCGCGCGATGCGTATCCATCAACTCCAGCGATCCCACGCAGGATTCGCCAACCAATCCGGCAATGCGCGCCAGAGTGAGCTCCAATTTTTCCGGTTCTGGCGTGGGTGGCAGAAACAAACCGCCTTGCGCCGAGCGTGGCCGCGCCGGTTCCGCAGCAAGATGAATCTTCAGAATGGGAGCGCCCGGCGGATGCGCATTCAAATCCAGTTGGAGGAGCTTGAGAAAAAGTTTTGCATCGAGCATAGGAAGAGGAAGACTGAGAGTGCGATGAAATTGCTGATTGCTGATTGCTGATTGTTGATTCAGCGACAAAAAGCTTTGCAGATCCAGGGTGAGCCGCAATTCTTGCGTGTGCAGCGCGCGCGAAGCCAAACGCGCACAAATATTTTCCAGCAGACGATTCAACAGAAAGGCCAGCGGCTCCAGCAATACGATGGGATATTCCAATTCGATTGCTTCTTCAAATATCGGAGGCGTTTCCACCGGGACCAGAGTGCGAGAAGCCGCGCCACGCGCCAGTTGCTGCAGTCGTAAGCCTTCCTGGCCCAAGCGCTCGCTCAAGGCGAGTGCCGGCAGTGCGGCTAACTCTCGCAAATTGCGCACGCCCCAGCGATCTAAAGTTTGGAGCAGCGTTTCATGCGGGCCAGGTTCATTTTTCTGATCATCTTCTTTTTTTCTTCCATATCCATAGGCAAACAAAACTTCTGCGGATAGAGATCCCAACGATTCACTTTCTCTTCCTGCTGGGATCACAGTCACGCCGGAAAATCCGTAAGCTGCAAGTACGGCGGCATCAGGGTTCGAAGCTACAGCGACGCTCCCACCGAGTCCAAGTTCTGCGGCATGTCGAAAAAGGTTGCGGCCAATTTCTGGCAGCGAGCCGAATAGAGATTCCATGCCGGCCAGATCAAGAATTACCGTATCGGCTGCCGCGTCTTCCACGCACGGTGAAAACGATTGTGCGCAATCCAGCAAAGCGGCGTGTGCCACAGATTCCTGCAGCAGAGAGCGTGGACGCAGCGTCACTTCGGAACATAATTCAGCCTGAGCTTTCGTCATACCCGCCGTGATGCCGATGCGCCGTGCGCTTTCATTGACTGCGAAAACTTTTTCCAGCGGAGTCTTGCCCTCGAAAATAGCGACGGCTTGGGAGCGCAACTCCGGTTCGGCGCGAGACAATGCGGCCACAGGAAAATTTGGCACGAAGATGCAGGCAAAAGGCATGGAGGTATAAATTCAGAGGGCAATCAATCATTGATTCATCAAAATCCTTCATCCCGCCCAGGCGGTTTTGCTGGTGAATGTAATCTCGGCGGAACGAACCGGTTTACGCTCCATGCGCGAGCGCACCAATTCTGCGGTAATTCCCACATTAGTGAGCAATTGCACGCGAGTCGGGACTTCATTCCGAAGATTTTCTGACGCAGCGAGTTTTAACGCTGCCAGCTTGATCAATAACGACGAGCAACTTCCGGCAATGGACTGCCGCTCAATCGCCAGCAGCACGGTGGAGGTATATTCCACGGCACGGCGAAAACGGAACCACGTAGCCAGCGGGATGCGGCGCGCCGTCTGCGGCGGCAGATCGCCCATATCGAGCGCGATCAATCCAAAGCCTCCGCTTTCGAGCAGCAGATCTGTAACACGAAGAAGCTGTTCTAATCGATGCTCGGCGTGGTGCGAATTCTCCCCGCAACGAATCCATAGTAGACGGTCCAATTCAATTCCAGTTGCGGCAGCAGACTGCGGATCGAGAGTATCGCTGGCATCGACGACCACGCAAAATTCTGCGCGCCGGGTTGCGGCAGCAAGCGCGGACAACATCAATGTGCTACGCCCAGAAGATGCGGGACCGCAAATTTCCGTCAGGCAGCCACGTGGGAAGCCGCCGGTAAGACCATCGATGGCGGCAATGCCACTGGATACCATTTCTGGCGTGGGACGCACTGCCAGCCGCGAAGCCGGAGTAATGCCGGCAAGTCTTGCGTCTTTAAAAGCCTCAGGTGAAACGACTCGCTGGGGCGGACGCGGCTCGCCGAAAAGCTCGTCCCCGGAAGGCTGCGGGCAAACTTCGGCGACATTTTCGCTATCAAATACAAAAGGGCGGCCTTGGGCCGCCGAAGTAGAAAACACTGCGGAAGACATAAATTCCTCGGGAAGATTTCAGGGAGCACCAGAGCCGGAAGCTCAGAGGCTATTTCGCTTTTTGTTCGCCTATAAAATTGTGCCCTTGAGGGTGGAAATTGTCAAGCCATATTTCCCTGCTCATCCAAAACTTCGTGGTTAGTCGAATTTTGTTTATTTCCCGCTGTAGCTGACTCGCCAGATGGAGTTCGATCCGTCGTCACTTACCAGCAGTGAGCCATCCGGAGCCACGGTTATGCCTACGGGACGCCCCCAAACATTGCCATCCGGCAATACAAAGCCGGTGAGAAAGTCTTCATATTCGCCGCTGGCGTCGCCGCTCTGATGCAAGGGCACGCGAATTACTTCATAGCCCACGCGCACGGACTTATTCCAGGAGCCGTGCTCCGATGCGAAAATGTCTCCTTTATATTCGGCGGGGAATTGCTGGCCTTCGTAGAAAGTGAACTCGAGCGAAGCATTGTGCGGCTGCAGCAGCACATCCGGGACGATTACTTTGTCCTTCAACTCCGGATGCGTTCCTTTGTGCCGCGGATCCTGATGGCCGCCCATATACCACCAGGGCCAACCGTAGAATCCGCCTTCCTGCACATGCGTGATATAGTCCGGGACCAAGTTATCGCCCAGACCATCACGCTCATTTACCGAGCACCACAACTCGCCGGTCTGCGGATCGATTGCAATTCCGCCTCCGGCATTACGAATGCCATAGGCATACACACTCAGCTTGCAATTCGCGGGATCGCACCACAGAATGTCGGCACGATTTTTCTCGCGCGGAGTTGTATCGGGATCGTCTATGTTCGAACCTGAGCCCACGGCGACGAACAATTTCTTGCCATCCTGGGAGAACGCTAAAGCACGCGTCCAATGTCCTCCGGGGCCGGGCAGATCGGCAATGTGCTCCGGCGCTGCGCTCGCCTTCAGATCGCCGTTGTGATAGGCGAATCGAACCACTTCGCGCTCGCTACCAACATATAACCATTGCGGGTCAGGTCCGGGAGGATAGAAAGCCAAGCCATAAGGCCGCTTCAGGCCGCTGACGTAAATGGCGGACTGCTCGGGTTTGCCATCACTGGTCAGGCCGCGAAACACACGGATGCGTCCGGGATCACTTTCCGTCAGGAAAATGTCGCCATTCGGAGCCGTGCGCAGCGTGCGCGGATTGTCGAGCCCACTCGCATACAAATCCACTTTGAAACCGGGAAGCGCCACCGGCCAGACATTCTCTGGACGTGCCACCAGCTTCGGGCCATTATCCGAGGATTGAGTGGCGTAGGGCTGCGGCAGATCCTTCACCGTAATTTTGTGGGTCGTACCGGGCTTTTCATAGCGGAAGTCGGTGAAGGGTGGGGTTGGCGGCGGCGCCTTCAACTTCGCCGTGCTCATATCGGCCGGGGCTGGCGCGCTTGCTTCCTGTGAATTCTGCGACGTCGCTATCGATTTCACATAGCTGACGATCTGCCAGCGCTGATTCGCCGGTAAAGCTGCCCACGACGGCATGCCGTTATCTTTGTCGCCCTTAGTGATGAACCAGAACACCTCCCCGGGAGTGACTGTCTGCAGTTTTCCATCGACGAGGGAGGGAACATTGCCGGTGCCCTTTCCCGTCTGGCCGTGACAAGAGGCGCAGTTGCTGGCATAGAGCTGCCTGCCCGCCAATGCAGCAGCAGGCTGCCCTTCATAAGGATTTTTTGTCGCACGAGCGGAAGCTGGAGCGTTATGAAACTCGGTATCGACATTCTGCGCAGCAAGTGGGAGGGATTCTGATAGCAGAACGGCTGTAGCGATAATTGTGAAAGCACGTGCAAATGAGCGCATGGATCCTCTCAGAAACATTCTTATCCCAAGGATTTAACTGAAACCACTTAACCTGAAACTTTGGATGCGCTTACACCGTGTCAGGATTGCGGAAGTTTTGTTGGAGCGGAAGCGGCATCCTGCGCGCGTCGCGCCTGCTCATAGGCCTCGCGGGGGTCGCGGCCCGTTACTTTCTTGAACCATGCGGGATGGAATGTCCAGGCCCACGCTTCGCTCACGGCGCCTCGCGTCATGGCGTGAAATGTTCCGGGCTCGCCGATTGTACTCAGATAAATGTGGATGAAGATTCCACCCAGCATAATGATCGCAGAGATATCGTGCAGTACATAACTGATGGCCACGGCCATCGCTCCGAAGGTGCGCGCACCCATCCACAGAATAATTCCGGTAATCAGATATACGACGCAGCCGAAAACGATCTCCCAGAACATCGCTTTCTGCCCAGCGTTAAAGAATCCGGTGTCGGGCGATTCAATCGTCTCCTCGCCGCTGACAATTCTTCTGATATTAAGGATCCATTTCGTGTCGCCCGGGCACCACAGCATGGGCCTTAGCCAGTTCAGAACCTGCAGAAAAAAGAAAAAAACAAACCCCACTCCGAAATAGGGATGCAGAATTCGGCTTAGCGGACCGCCGCCAAAGATGGGTGTGAACCAGCGGAACAGCCACGGCAAATAAATTCCGAAGCCGGTGAACAACGCGAGAAAGAAAAACAGCGCGACCATCCAATGCAGAACGCGCGTATAGACCGGATGCCGCAGCAATTCGCCGCGATAGACTTCGGTGCGGCCAATCGAATCAAAAGTCCGCCGCGCCTTTTCGTCAAAGCGATCAATCGCCGTTGCCATGGGCAGGCTCCTTCTCTCGTGGCTCCGGTTGCGGGCGGCGCGGTCCGACAGTCACGTAGTGCAATAGCACGCCCAGCCCCCCGAACAGCGCAAACGTGCCGAGAACCGGCTTGAATAGCCATTTCCACACGGTGTAGCTCCATGGAATGGTTGGATTCTTCGGCAGTCCGCCGTAGCGTTCGGGATCAGTGGCATCGTGCAGAACGTAAATTACGTGGGTTCCGCCAATCGACTGCGGATCGTAGACTCCGGCATTCTCCATACCGAAATTTTCCTTCAGCTGCCGGGCGCGTTCGTTGGCGATGAACTTCATGTCGTCCTTGCTACCGAACTTCAAACATCCGGTGGGACAAGCCTTGATGCATGCAGGTTCCAACCCCTGGCCGACTCGGTCCGAGCATAGGGTGCACTTATAAACCTTTTTCGTGCCAGGATTGAATCGGGGAATATTGAACGGGCAGCCCGAGACACAAAATTCGCAGCCAATGCAGTTGTCCTGATTAAAATCCACGATACCATTCGTGTATTTCACAATGGCGCCGTCGGCCGGGCACGCGGCCAGACAGCCCGGATCCGCGCAGTGCATGCACTGATCTTTCCTCATCAACCATTGAATCGTTCCGTCCTCACGCTGGTGTTCATTGAACTTGATCAGATTCCAGAAGTTCCAGCGCGTCTGCGGCATCGTCTGGTAGGTATTGTCGAAAGTAGTCACGCCGAACGGCATGTCGTTCCATTCGACGCACGCCACTTCGCAGGCCTTGCAGCCGATGCAAGTCGTGGTATCGACGAGCTTGCAAACTTCGTAATCGCGCTGCATTCCGAGGCCCGGGGATGGGCCGGAATGGCCGGATATTTTTTCGGTTTGTAATGCCTTGCGGTCGATCATGCTTATTTCCCAGTAGCGCCGGCATCCTGCCGGCTAAGCCGCCGTGACGGCGGCGCTACGCTTTCTCCAGCTTTACCAGGAACCCCTTAAACTCAGGCGTGAAGGCATTGGGATCGATCACCGTAGGCGTTAACTGGTTCGCCAAAGTCTTCGCCGTTCTGCCTTCATCTTCGACAATTCCGCGGAATCCCCAGTGAATCGGAATGCCGATCTGAAATGTTTCTTTGCCCTCGATCTTCATCGGACGGATGCGCTTTGTCACCATGGCTTTTGCAATGTAGTGGGCGCGGGCGCTGGTGACTTTCACTTTCTCGCCGCCGCGAATACCCATGCGGTCCGCGAGTTCCGCCGGAATTTCCACGAACGGCTCCGGCACAAGCTCCACATTCATCGGATTATTTTTGGTCCAGTAGTGATAGTGCTCGGTCAGCCGGTAGGTGGTGCAGACAACGTTATATCCCTGATCCACCGTTCCGTACTTGTCCATATCGGTCTTGTACTTCTTCACCACCGGATTGTTGGATTGCGCCGGATGAAGCGGATTCGCGATCGGACTTTCCATCGGTTCGTAATATTCCGGGAACGGCCCGTCGGCCATCGCACCGAGCGGCACAAACAATCGCCCAATGCCTTCCGGATTCATGATGAACGGTCCCATGTGATCCTTCGGCGGCGAGTCTGGCTTGAAATCCGGAACATCGTTTCCGACCCAGCTTTTCTTAGCCTCGTCCCACCAGACTTGGCGCCGCTGCGGATCCCACGGTTTGCCGTTGCCATCGCAGGAAGCGCGGTTATACAGCACGCGGCGGTTCATCGGCCACGACCATCCCCAGTTGGGATAAATACCCAGGCCCGAGGGATCATCAGTTCCGCGCCGCTGAATCAGCGCTCCTGCCTCGGTCCATGATCCGCAATAAAGCCAGTTGCCGGAAGATGTCGTGCCGTCATCCTTCAACCATGCGAAGCCCGGAAGTTGCTGACCGGCTTTGATGGTTACATTCGTCTTGGGATCGGTGAGGTCCGCGATCGCTTTGCCGTTGATCTCCTTCGCTACTTCGGAGAGAGATGGGTTGTACGGGTTGGTATATGCAAATGCCGCGTTCAGCACCGGGTCCGGAAATTTGCCCCCATCTTTCTGATAAAGCTCACGCACTTTCAAGAAGATGGTGGCGATAATTTCCTGATCGAGCCGCGCTTCGCCCGGGGGCGGCACGGCAACATTTTTCCATTGCAGCCAGCGCGCCGAATTGACGAATGTTCCATCTTTCTCCGCGAAACCCGCGCCCGGCAGCCGGTACACGGTGGTATTGATTTTTTTCTGATCATCGGCGGTGATGCCCGGTGCGCGCCAGAATTCGCTGGTTTCATCGGGATAGATCTCGCACACCACCAGCCAGTCAGCTTTCTTCAACGCGTCGATGTTCTTGTTCGAGTCGGGACCGATCATTACGCCGTTCATGCCGAAGGCGAATATGCCCTTGATCTTGCCCTCGTACATGTCGTTCCAGATATTTACCCAGGAATAATTGCGATCGATCTTGGGCAAGTAATGAAATGCCCAGTCATTTTCTTTGGTCGCAACCGGGCCATACATCGCCTTTAAGAACGAAACTCCGAACTTGGATGTGTTCGACCAGTAGTTGAACGACTCCCAGGGATCGGGCTTGGAAACATTCGGCGTGATGCGCTTGATGTAGGTTGCGAAGTCTACGTCCGCCGGATTAGGCATCTTCAAATAGCCGGGCAGGATATCGAATATGCCCGCCATGTCAGTTGCGCCCTGGATATTGGAATGTCCGCGCAGGGCATTTACTCCGCCACCGGCGCGGCCTACGTTACCCATCAGCAATTGCAGCATGCAGGCCGTGCGAATGATCTGCGTGCCGAAACTGTGCTGTGTCCAGCCCACCGCATAAATAATCGTCGAGACCTTTTTTGTGTCGCCGTCTTTGCGGATGGATGTATAGAGATCAGCAGCTTTGAGGAATTGATCCTGCGGAATGCCAGTAATGCGCTCCACCATCTCCGGCGTGTAGCGCTCGTACTGTTTTTTCATCAGCTGAAATACGCAGCGCGGATGCTGCAAGGAAAGATCGAAGGCAATTTTCGGCGGCAGCGCCGGTGCGCCGGCTCCGCCTTTCGCTCCGGTCGGGCTGGCCCCCTGATGGCCTTGTCCCTGGCCGGTGTCGCTGCCCTTCGCTTCGTGCCCCGAGGGCGGCGTGTTTTGTGCTGCAGGGGTCGGCATCACAGGCTTGCCGGTTAAATCTCCGCCTTCTTCATAATTCCAGGTGGATTTGTCGTAAGTCTTCTTCTCGGTATCGAAGCCGGAGTAGAGGCCATCCTCAGGCAGCTTGAATCCGTCTTTAATGATGAAAGCGGCGTTGGTGTAGTTAACGAGATATTCGTGAGCGATTCGATTTTTGGCGATGGCGTAATTGATCAGGCCGCCGAGGAAAGCAATATCGCTGCCGGCGCGAATCTGCACATACATATCCGCGTTCGCCGCCGTCCGCGTGAGCCGCGGATCTACAACGATGGTTTTTGCGTTGCGGTGGATCTTGGCTTCCACCGCCCACTTAAAGCCGCAAGGATGGTTCTCCGCCGGATTGCCACCCATGATCAACATCATGTCGGTGTTCTTGATGTCGACCCAGCCGTTGGTCATCGCCCCGCGTCCGAATGTTGGCCCCAAACTGGAGACCGTAGGGCCGTGTCAAACCCGGGCCTGGTTTTCCAGGTAGCAGACCCCCAGGCTGCGCATGGTCTTTACAACCAGATAATTAAATTCATTGGTGTCGGTGCATCCGCCGGTAAAGGCCATTCCTTCACAGCGGTTCACGGTCTTGCCTTGGCCATCGGTCTCAACGAAAGTATCATCGCGAGTCTTCTTCACTCGCTGCGCGATCTCTGCATAAGCCTGATCCCAGGAAATATCTTCCCACTCAGTGGCGCCAGGACGCCGCACCTGCGGCTTCAGCAACCGGCGATCATTAAGAATGTCCTGCTCGAGCGATGAACCTTTCGGACAAAGCGTTCCGCGATTGATAGGATGATCGGGATCGCCCTCCACATGCACCACCTGTGGGATTGCATTTTTCGCTTTATCGCCCAGCGTATAGATAATCACGCCGCAACTCACCGAACAGTAAGGACAGGTGCTGCGCGTCTCGGTGGCACGCGAAATTTTGAGGCTTTGAGTTTGCGCGTAAACCGGAGTCAGATCGAATCCTAGGAGAGAGATGCCCGCACCACCGGCGAGCGTGCCTTTGAGGAAGGTTCTGCGGGAGAGTTCCATTTCGCATCCTCCTAATTGCATTGACCTGCTGAATTGATCGGACCGGAGAACCAAATCCAAAACCGCCAGACTCGCGAGCAAAATTCGGGTACGGGGCCGCGCCCACCCTGAATTTTCCCAAAACTATATGCTCACCACTGCTCCGCAGTCAATCTCGACAAACCGGCCGACAGTCTCGCGATACGGTTGCTAGCGGCCAGCCCGAAGCGGCATAATCGCGGCGTGGCCGAAATCCTGTGGCAGCAGTGCATCCGGCGCGCCGAACGCCTGGCGACGGAACATCCGTTCGCGAGCCAAATCCTGGCGTTCTATATTCACGTGGCGCGATTCCAGCAGGAACTCTACCAGCGAATCGAACGCGCCTCAGCCCACGGGACTTCAAACAGTAGCGCCGGCGTCTCGCCGGCTTTCGGCCGAGGAAAAGTTCAAGGAGAGCCGCGGGCGACACATTCGCCTCCAGGCCAGCAAGAGGCTGGGGCTACGAACCCGGGTCCTCCAGAATTGCCGCAGCTCTTAGCCAGCTTTCCAGCATTTCTCTCGCTGGTCGAGAAGCAAGCGCCAGCCCGCCTGGCACAGATTGCGCACGACCTTGGGCGGGCGCCGTCAGATTCGTGGTCTGAATTATTGAATAACTTTTGGTCCGCGCCGGATCAGCCTTCGGAACAGGGACCGGAGCCCAGCCAGTTTCTTGCCCTCGCCTTTCTTCAGCCCTACGCCGAATTCATTCGCGGCCTCGTGCCACTACAGCTTCAAAACTATACTTATGCGTTGTGCCCCTTCTGCAGCCGCAAGCCGGTGATGGGAGTGCTTCGTCCGCTGGGCGAGGGAGCGCGGCGCAATCTGCTTTGTGGATTCTGCCTGTGTGAGTGGGAGTTCCGCCGCATCGTCTGCCCCGGCTGCGACGAAAAAGACCATGCCAAACTTCCGGTTTATACTGCCGAAGAGTTTCCTTATATCCGGGTGGAATGCTGCGATGCATGCCACACTTATATCAAGTCGATTGACCTGAGCAAGAACGGTCTGGCCGTTCCCCTGGTCGATGAACTCGCCTCGGTTCCACTCGATCTCTGGGCGCAGGAGCGCGGCTATGCCAAGCTTCATCCCAATCTGCTGGGCATGTAAATTACGTTCGTAATAGCGCGACTATTTCTCCCGGACAGAGTTTGTAAAATTGCTTGTAAAGATACAACCTTGTCCGTCCGAGACTTGATCAGAGTGCAAGTAGGCCGTATAAGCTAAAATACATCCACCCAACGACCTAACCATTGCTGACGGAGATTTAATGCGATCCTGGAAGTTCCTTCTGCCACTTCTGGCCTCATCCTTGTGCTTCGCCGCCCAGCCCGACCGCATTACCGGACCCATTGACTCCAGCCAGATGGTGCCGCTGAAAGGCAATGTTCACGGACTGGCACAATCTCGGTTTGATCTCGGCCGCACCGATGGAAATCAGATGGTGAGTGGAGTGACTCTGGTATTTCATCCCTCCGCTACGCAACAAAACGACCTCAATAAGCTGCTTGCACAACAGCAAGAACGTTCGTCCCCGAACTACCACAAATGGCTGACCCCGGCACAATTCGCCGACCGCTTTGGCATGAGCAAGGGCGATATAAGCCAAGCCGTCTCCTGGCTGGAATCTCAGGGTTTTACTGTGACTTCGGTTGCCAACAGCCGCAATCTGATTTCTTTCGACGGGACGGTGGCACAGATCGAATTGGTGTTTGCTACGGAGATTCACAATTATCTTGTGGACGATGTAATTCATTTCGCGAACGCAACTAATCCGTCAGTGCCCGCGGCGCTGGCAGCGTCTGTCTTATCGATCGGTCATCTTCATAACTTCAGTCCGAAGCCAAGAGCGATCGTTCGTAAAATAAATTCCGCCGGAGTCGATTCGCATTTTACTTCTCATATTTCTGGGGAGCATTTCCTGACACCGGGAGATTTCGCGACAATCTACCATCTTGGCCCTCTATATAGCGCGGGAATGGATGGGGCAGGACACAACATTGCGATCATTGGGCAATCGACGGTTCGCGCAACCGACCTCAGCAATTTCCGTAGCGCCGCAGGACTCGCTGCGAAAGTGCCGGAGTACATTCTCTATCCCTCCACGTCAACCGCCACTCGATGTTCTGGGGATGAGGGTGAGTCTGACCTTGACCTTGAGTGGTCGGGCGGAGTCGCAAACAGCGCCAACATCATTTTTGTCTATGCGGGTCTGGGGCCGGGGGACACTTGCAGCAGCCGCTCGAATGACGTTTGGAACGCCCTGCAATATGCGGTAGATCAAAACCTGGCGCCCGTTATCAGTACAAGCTATGGCTATTGTGAGTCAGGGCTTGGAGAGTCTTTTGTGGACACTGTTCAAGGCTGGGCGCAACAGGCCAACACTCAGGGGCAGACGATTATGGCGGCCTCCGGTGACGACGGCGCGGCGGATTGCGACGGGGCAGTTACCTCCGCAACGCATGGTCCTGCAGTCGATGTCCCCGCTGCGATTCCGGAGGTGACTGGCATGGGTGGAACTGAATTTTTCGGCGATCCCGCCAGCACGTCAGCCACTACTTATTGGAACGCGACAGGTTCGTCTGACGATATCTCCTCAGCGCTCTCCTATATATCCGAAGAGGCCTGGAACGATACGGCTTTCAACTTGACGCAATCAGGAGGCACGATCGCGGCTTCGGGCGGAGGGGCGAGCATCTACTTTGGAAAGCCGACATGGCAGACAGGGACCGGCGTGCCTGCTGACAGCAAACGCGACGTTCCTGACCTCGCGTTGAGCACATCCCCCGATCACGACGGATATCTTTTTTGTTCTGAAGATGGGCCAAACAACACGATTGTGGCAACCTGTACCAGCGGCTTCCGCGATGCGAGTTCTGACCTCGCCGTCGTAGGTGGTACGTCTGCCGCCGCGCCAACATTTTCCGCCATCTTGACGCTCATTGAGCAGTATCTAAGCGCATCGGGCCTGGCGAACATAAATCCAAATCTCTACTCTCTGGCCGCCAGCAATGCTTCGGTGTTCCATGATGCTACAACGGGGAATAATATCGTTCCATGCACCAGCGGAACGACAGGCTGTCCCTCGAGCGCTCCCTTTCAATATGGTTTCACTGCCGGGACAGGCTACGACCAAGTTACCGGGCTCGGCTCGGTTGATGCTGATGCCCTCGCACTAGCATGGAAGGCAAGCCTCGACCCGGATTTCCAGCTTTCAGCTGGCGCACTGAATCCAAGCTCGATTCCTGCTGGTTCGTCGACTACGGCAACCTTGACCATTTCGGCGATCGCCGGTTCCACCGGGATGGTTGTGAATTTTGGTGCGAGCAGTTGTTCGGGGTTACCCGCCGGTGCGAGTTGCAGCTTTAATCAAAACAGCGTGACCTTTGACGGCACGCACCCGGTGACGACGCTGGTCACAATTTCTACACTGGCCAACATGACTCTGCCCGCGACGGCGCAAACGGTTACGATTACGCCGACAAATTCACCGAACACCACGGCTACAGTCAGCTTGACTGTCACGCCAACCAACCAATCCTTCTCGATTGCTTCAAACGCCAAGACTTACTCCGTGGTGCCCGGCGGGAAGGCCGAAGTTGAGCTCACAGTTACGGGAGCGAATGGTTTCTCTCCCGCCGTCTTGCCTGTGACTTACACCTGTGCCCAGAGTAGTCTTCCCACCGAAGTGCAATGCAGCTTCAGCCCTACCAACGGCGATGCGGTGGCTGCGACAACGCTTACGCTCGACATAGTGACGACTGGCCCCACCTCGCGAGTGCAACCGCCGCTGGGACATGGCAGCCGTTTGTACTACGCTCTGCTGCTTCCAGGATTGTTTGGAATCATGTTCGCCTCGGGATCGCGTGGCCGCGGGGCGCGGCTGCTGGGCCTGATCGTGGTTCTCGGTCTCTCCAGTCTGGGGCTGAGTTCATGCGGCGGCTCCAGCGGAGGCGTGCAGAAAAATGCGGGAACGCCGGCTGGTACCTATGCCATTGTCGTAAATGCAACCACGGCAGGCCCGAACCCGCTGACCGCGCCGGCACTCACGGTGAACCTTACCGTCCAATGAGCGATTTTCAGAACAGGGGCGCTCCGCATCCGCGCGGGGCGCCTGTTTTCCAGGAAACCGATCGAGCGAATTAGATTCCCCTCACCAACGGCGACGATCACTCTGAAACCAGCGAGACAGATTTTTATCCTTTCCGCCGATCTTGCCGATGAGTGAAGTGTGTCGAATTCTTCTGCCGGCTCCGCTCCCGCTCATCAGGAACCCAAGGGCATCAAGCTGCGCTACGTGGCGCGACAACCCATTTTTGATCGCGACCAGAAAGTCTTCGGTTACGAACTTCTCTTCCGCGAAGACATGGACAATACCTTTCATGGGCGCGATGCCGACGTAGCTTCCCGATCCACGCTGGATAGTTCTTTGCTGGTGGGACTGGACGTTCTTTGCGATGGGCGTCGCGCCTTCCTCAATTGCACCCGCGACACGCTAATTGGTGGCTTAATCACGCTTTTGCCATCGCACTCCACAGTGGTGGAGATTCTCGAAACCGTGCCCGTCGATGACGAAGTGGTTGCCGCCTGCCAGCGGCTGAAAGAAGCAGGATATCTGATTGCACTGGATGACTATGTCAGCGATGATCCGCGCGAGCCTCTGGCGGAAATGGCTGACATCCTCAAAGTAGATCTCAAGCTCACCACCCTCGCGCAGCGCGCAGCCCTGGTGAAAAAGCATGGGCCGTGGCGCTGCCGCATGCTGGCGGAAAAAGTGGAAAATCACGAGGAGTTCGTCTCCGCCCGGGATCAAGGTTTTGTTTATTTCCAAGGCTACTTTTTGCGCCGGCCGGAAATGATGACGACGCACGACGTGCCCGCCAACGCAGTGAATTATATGAGAATGCTGCAGGCGGTCTCGGTGGATGATCTCGACGTGCCGGCGCTCGAAAAGCTGATCAAAACCGAGACTTCAATCTGCTACCGGCTGTTGCGATACATGAATTCGGCCAGGTTTGGCTTCAAAAATGAAATTCATTCCGTGCGCCACGCCCTGGCAATTCTTGGCGACCGGGAGGTGCGCCGCTGGGTGCGTCTGATCGCAACCGTGGGCGCCGGGCAAGATAAAAGCAGCGATCTCGTGCTTTGTGCTCTGGTGCGCGCCCGTTTTGGCGAACTGCTGGCGCCGCTTACCCCTCATGGAGACTCTGATTTATTCCTGCTCGGGCTGCTCTCCATGCTCGATGTGATGCTGGAGACACCGATATCCGAGATTCTGAATAAAATCCCGTTAGATTCCGCAACCAAAGCCGTTCTCCGGGGAGAGCGCAGCCTGTTGCGCCCCATCTACCAACTCATGCTGGCACACGAAAGCGGCGAGTGGGATGCTTCTCATGCTATCTGCGACAGTCTCCATATGGATCCCGATACAGTGGCAAATTCCTATTGGCAGGCCCAGCAGTGGGCTCGCGAAGTGTCGAGCGGGGCGTAGAGGCAGGTATTCCGTTGATCGGGGTTCGGCCCTGCGAAAATCGTAGCGAATAGGCGATCAGCCCGAGAATCGACTATGCGTTTCCGCTTGCAGCCGAAACTGCCGGCAATGTCCTCTTGTGCAAAACGGGTCCAGATTGGCACTTGCGCGGGCGGACGCCTACGAGTACCATAAGCTTGTTCTCATTGGCCTCGTTCCCGCGTAGGCCTTCCGCGCCCCAGGCCGTTCCCGGCGGCGCGACGGATCCGACAACGGATAAACCGACGCAAAACATTTATATTTTGTTGCCAATACGAATTTGCTTTACCCGAGAGCGTTTCATAGGGGTTGCGCCAACGACTACTTTCCCCGACCTGCAATTCCGCGCGGAATGTGCTGAGTGAAAGCAATAGCCAGCGAGAGCTGCACTAATCGGACAGGATAAAAGATGCTGGCGTGCCAACATTGTCAGAACCTGCCGCAACCAAGTGGACGTAACAGGGAATAACTAAGATCGCAGAATCTGGACTTGCAGAATCCCGAACCTGGAGTCTTAAACACTGGAATCTTAAACAGTTGAGCTTTGCGATATGCTGCACCGGACCCAGATCCGGCATGGCAGCTCTGAGAGGAATATGAACGCAGGACCAGGAAGACCCTCCGGTGGAGGAGGCAGAAGCCGACGGCGTCGCGGACGCCGTCCCAACAATGCACGCGGTGCCCGGCCCGGCGGTCCCAGCCAGTCACGCCACAATCAAGACGGCATCTACACCGCTCCCATGGACCACAGCTATCGCGCGGCATTGGCCGGGAATGGCAACAATGGGCAAAACGCGCGCCGTGGGCCGCGTCCGGGTTTCGCCGCGCCTTTTGCACCTGCCGATCCCGAGCCTTTGCCCGCGCTGCGGGAAGATTCCAACTCGCGCATTTTTGCCTTCGTGGATGATTTGTTCTTTCAGGCGAAGATTCAGGAAACCGCGCGCAAGCTGAACGTCAAAGTCGAGTTTGCCAAGAACGACAAAGACCTCGCCGAGCGCATGCTGCAGAATGGCGAGGAGAAGCCATCGCTCATCATCTTCGACCTCAATAATGCGAATGCCAAACCGCTTACGCTGATCCCGAAGTTGAAAAGCAAGTTGAAGAAGGGAACTTCGATTATCGGATTTCTCTCGCACGTACAGGGCGATCTGAAGCAGAAGGCCCACGAAGTGGGATGTGATATGGTGCTGCCCCGGTCAGCTTTCTCGCAAAACCTGCCGCAATTGCTGCGCCGCCATGGAGCGCCCGAAGAGGAAAATCCTACTGTACAGTAGCGGCTGAGTTGCCTAACGTACGAACATCTCTACCAGTACACTGGAAACCGATTGTGCAGTCTTGGTCGAAACCGTGCCCAGCCTCTTCACTAAACGTTGTCGGTCTACAGCGCGCAACTGATCCAAAGCCACCTGCCCTGCCTTGTTTCGGAACGTGAGGTTCACACGCGTCGGATAGGCGCGCAGCGTGGTCGTCATGGGAGCCACCAGCACGGTTTGCAGCGGCTCATTCATTTCGTCTGGGGAAATCACGAGGCAAGGCCGGGTCTTTTTTATTTCCGAACCGGTTGACGGGTCGAGAGTCGCCAGCCAGACTTCGTCCCGCTGGGGATAGCTCACCATTTCCAGTCCTGAATATCAAACTCGTTCGACGATTCATCGAGCAGCATATCTCTTTCGACCGGAGTCGATTTGCGAAAGGCCTCTTTCCAGCCGTGTCGATGGGCGCGATGTGGGGCAATCACCAGTCCCTGGGGAGTTACGTGGAGTTCCACGATGTCACCCAAACCGCATTGCGAGATCAACGGCTTAGGGATTCGAATACCGCGCGAGTTGCCGATACGGGTAAGCTCCAACTGCACCTGAGCCCTCTTTATGTAATTACATTGTAATTACATACGACAAATCAGGTCAAGCCTTGAAATAGCAGGCTGGCTTGGCTCAAGGGGCGGAAATGACCGCGTGTTATCCCGGAGGCCAGCCCAGGGAACGTCCTCCCAGCAAATGCACATGAAGGTGAAATACTGACTGTCCCGCGCCGGGGCCCACGTTGAGAACCGTCCGGTATCCTTGCTCGATATTTCGTTGGCGTGCAATCTCTGCGGCTACTAAGTGGCAGCGCCCAATCGCTTCGGCGTCTTCCGCCTGTGCTTCCTTCAAGCCGGCGAAATGCTTTTTAGGAATAACCAGCACATGGGTTGGCGCTTTCGGATCGATATCCTCAAAGGCGAAAACGTGATCATCTTCGTAAACTTTTTTGGCGGGGATCTCGCCGCGAAGAATGCGACAGAAAAGGCAGTTGCTGCCAGGGTCGGTCATGGCTGTTCTCTCGCGGAGAATAACACTGCTGCAGCTGGGAGAAAAGTCCTCGAAGCTAATCCAGCCTTACCAGGAAGACTGCTCCCTCGGGCGTTCGAGTTTCTCCGGCAAGTTTTCGTGCCCGTTCGCGGTCGTTATCGAGCACGTGCACTCGCACCCACCAGTCTCCTACAGGACTGCCGAAGTGCTGCACCTTAGCGGTTTGATAGCGCCGGGCGAGATGATCGGCAAACTTGCTGGCTTCCTGCTCGTGAGCGAAGCTCCCAATCTGTACCGCCCATTTTCCGCCGGTCGCGAGCGGCTCGGGAGTTTGCATCACTTCGACTTTTACTTCCGCGACTCCCGGTAAGTAAACGTCGAGTTTCCGTGCTGCGGCCAGTGACAGATCAAGCAAGCGTCCGGGGATGAACGGTCCCCGGTCAGTAATGCGTACCAGGGCTGAATGGCCGGTCTTCGGATTGGTGACTCGGACGATTGAGCCCAGGGGCAGGGTGCGATGCGCCGCCGTCATGGCATGCATGTTATAGACTTCGCCGTTCGAGCCCACGCGGTTGTGATAAGGGGGGCCGTACCAGCTCGCCAAACCAGTCTCGGTAGCCAAAGGCCTGGCGTTCGCCGGAATTGTAGGTTCGGCGAGATCGGCCTCACTCGCAGCATTGCCCGGAAGGCGATCACTCTTTGCCGCACCCTCCGGACGGTTTGTCGATTCGGTCGGGGAAGGTTCAGGCGGTGGAGGTGGGGGCACATTCGAGCGCGCCTGCTTGGGATGGCCGCAACCGCTGAGAAAGAGAATTGCAAACAGCAGAATTGAAATTACGGCGGGTACGACAATCTGAGCCCACCGTCGGTTGCCGCCGAGGCCTTTAATTGCGTTCAAGGAAACTATTTTGGAGGATGCGGATTCTTCTCCATGTAGTCGGCGAACTCGGAAAGCTTCTCCGAGGCCACACGCAGGGCCTTCGTCGAGTGCTGCCGAACCGCAGGGACAACTTCGTCGTTGAGATATTTGATGAATTCGGGTATCTCTTTCTCGATGCGTTCGGCTGCGTCGGCGACGGTTTTGCTGACGCGTGCCGAAGCGTCTTCCACCTTGCGGTTGAAGTCGTTCATGGCGCTCCTCGATCCTGCTGGGTCCTAAGAATCTCACTAGTAATCTGTGATGCCAGGCTCCGCTATTATTTCGTGCCTCAAGAGTGTGGTCAATAACCTACGGGCTACGAAGAGCAGGAGCCGTTCGCCAACGTCTCCAGCTGAATTTAATTGCAGTAAGGATACGATCCTTGATAAAGTAAGGATTATGCCAAAGGTGACTAGCAAGCTGCAGTTGACGGTCCCCAAGGCAATCGCTGACGAGTACGGTATCCGTCCGGGCGATGAATTGAACTGGATCCCCGCGGGCGAAAGTATTCGAGTTGAACTAAGCCGTCGGAAGTCGAGTGCCGGTCGCCGGTTGACCGTCGAAGAGCGATTGGCGCTCTTCGATGCCGGCATGGAACGCGTGGACAGGCTTCAGGCGAAAGAACTGAAAAAACATCGCGGCAAGAGCGGCCATCACAACCGGGGCTGGACGCGTGAAGATCTCTACAACGATGATCGGGGCTTACCGCGTGGACTCCCTCGTTGATACAAACATTCTGGTCTACTGCTGCGATCTGCGCGATCAGAAGAAGCGCACGATTGCCCGGGATGTTCTTCGTCAAGGAGTGGCCACTGGGCTCCTGCGAATTCCGCACCAGGCCCTGATGGAATTTGTTAGCGCGGTGATCAAGCCCCGAGCTGGCGGCCCGCTTCTAGCAAGAGAAGAGGCGTGGCGTCAGGTCGAAGATTTTCTCGATGAGTTTATCGTTCTCTATCCCAACGAGTCGGTATTTCGGATTGCGCTCCTGGGTATGGCTGCCTATAAGTTCTCCTGGTACGACGCGCACCTCTGGGCTTGCGCGGAGCATTACGGCTTGCCCGAGCTTCTATCCGAAAGTTTTGAGCACGGCCGGATGTACGGTAGGGTTCGGGCGAGGAATCCATTCCTCGAGCGGGGCGTCGCGTAGGTCAACCAATGTGAAGACGCAGCAATCCATCCAAAGCTTCCTTTCGAAGTCCGAGCTACGACGGCTTCCGGGTTGCCTCCTCGCGTGGTATGACACGCATCGGCGCGATCTCCCCTGGCGAGAGAACTGCGACCCTTATCGGGTGTGGCTATCCGAAATCATGCTGCAGCAAACGCGGGTCGCGGCGGTGATCGAGCACTATCGCAAATTCCTGCGGCGCTTTCCTACGGTCGAGAAACTGGCGGCGGCGCGTGAAGCCAGCGTGCTCGCGGCTTGGAGTGGCCTGGGATATTACCGCCGGGCCCGCATGCTGCACGCCGCGGCCAAAGCGATCGTGCGCGAGTATGGGGGAAGGTTTCCGGAGACTGCGGAGTGCTTGAAAACCTTGCCGGGTATTGGCCGGTACACCTCAGCCGCAATCGCCAGCATTGCATTTGATCAGCCGGTCGCCGTGGTCGACGGCAACGTGGAACGTGTGCTGCAGCGCCTGAGCGGAAGGCGGTTGGCGGGTGATGAAGTGTGGGGAGTGGCCAACGATCTTCTGGATAGAAAGCGTCCCGGCGATTTCAATCAGGCGATGATGGAATTGGGCGCTGTCGTGTGCACTCCGCGTGCGCCCGCATGTTTAACGTGTCCAATCATTGAGCTGTGCGCGACACGTGGAGAGTTGGCGGCGACAGCGAAATCAGCGCCGCAGAAGAAGCGCGAGGTTCACTACGCGCTGGATTATCGGAATGCCGCCAGCCGGGAAGTGTTTCTCGTGCGGCGTCCCCGGGACGCATCGCTGATGGCAGGAATGTGGGAACTGCCGGAACTGGACGGGAAGAATGGAGATGTCAGTCCATTTCTCACCTTGCGCCACTCGATCACCGTAACGAACTACACAGTCCACATATGGCAAGAGGTTGCATCGCGCGATGTAAAAGGAAAATGGATTCCGGTCGGCCGCTTGGAGCATTTCGCTCTTACGGGGCTGGCACGGAAGATTTTGCGCAGGGCGGAAGCAATGTGATCATGCGGTTTGCTCCCCTCGTCCATAACATTAGCAATCTGGACGCTGACCGCTGGTAACGAGCAATTGGTAGTTAGTTGTCGTTTGCATCATCTAAAATGTATGAAGGAATCAAAGCGGCGTGGACGCGCTGCGAAAACATCATGAAACGAACCGGGGGTAGTCAATGGCGGCACTGACTGCGGGCAAAAAGGCGCCCGATTTCGAACTGAGAGCGATGGATGGTAAGCGCTTCGTACTGCAGGACGAACTGGCGCACGGGCCAGTAGTGCTGGCGTTTTTCAAAGTTTCTTGTCCCACATGTCAGTACGCGTTTCCGTTCCTGCAACGACTGGAACAGGCGTACGGACACAAAGGGGTCAGGATCATCGGCGTCTCGCAGAACGATCCGCGGGAAACGGCGGCGTTCACCAAGGAATTTGGGGTCACGTTTCCAGTTTTGCTCGACGATCCTCACGCATATCCGGTTTCGAATGCCTACGGCCTGACCAATGTCCCGACAATCTTTTGGATCGCAGAGGATGGCGATATCGAGATTGCCAGCGTGGGCTGGGTCAAGGCCGACTTTGAGGCGATAAGCCGCAAGATGGCAGCCGCGGCGAGTGTGACCCCCGCAGCACTTTTCCAGCCAGGCGAAGATGTACGCGACTTCCGCGCCGGTTGAAGCTCGAAAAATTGATCCCGCGGTCGCGGGTCGCAGAAAATTTCGAGATCAGGCCGAAACGCGAAGGGAACTCTCTCAGGTACTAATTCCCAATTGATCTTATGGTCGGTGTCGCTGAATGGCCTATAGTGCGGGCACGCCTGCCACTCTCTTATTAGCAAAAGGCTGCTCTCCGTTACAATTCTTTCAGCCGTCACAAAAGCATTCCTGACCCTTATATTTTCCGCCGCCGTACGCCATTTCGTCGGGGGAGAAAACTGATCTATGCGAGAAGTCGTAGGAAGAAGTGTGGTCCTGATCGCCCTAGCCGCCGTGGGCCTGATAGCGTCCGCGGAAGGAGGCGCTGCTCCGGTCCCCACGCCGCCAGTGCCCAGCCGCGATGGGGTCTCGGTCCGCTTACCCTCCGCCGCATTTGCGGCGATGGAAACGATCGATCCAGAACATATTCGTTGGCACGTGCGATTTTTGTCGCATGACCTGCTGGAGGGCCGTGGTACCGGCCAGCGCGGCGGCGACATCGCGGCCGAATACATAGCCACACAATTTGCCGAATACGGATTGAAGCCGGCCGGGGACAACGGATCCTATCTGCAAAAAGTCCCGCTGGTCGGAATTACAACTCTGCCGCAGACACAGTTTGTGCTCCTGCCCAAGCACGGCCCGTCGATGGATTTGAAGCCGCTCGATGAATATGTCGCCTACGATCAGACCCAGCAGCTGCAATCCGACGTGGATGCCGAAATTGTTTATGTGGGCTACGGCATCGAAGCTCCGGAATACAACTGGGACGACTACAAGGGCGTGGACGTACGCGGCAAGGTGCTGCTGATGCTGGTGAATGAGCCGCCTTCGGACGATTCCAAATTTTTCAAAGGCAAAGCGCTGACTTACTACGGTCGCTGGACTTACAAATATGAAGAAGCAGCGCGCAAAGGCGCAGTCGGCGTGATTCTCATCCACAAAGAGGACATGGCCAGTTATCCGTGGGAGGTGGTGCGGAATTCAAATTCGGGCGAGAAGTCGTTTTTGAAGTTGGAGGGTCCGGCGCTCAAGGTTGCCTCCTGGGTGCAGCTTGATGTGGCGAAAAGGCTAGTCGCCGGTTCGGGAATGGATCTGGACAAATTGATGGCGGATGCACGGTCACGTGAGTTTCATCCTGTCGACCTCGGCGCCAAGCTCAAAGCGCACATGGTCAGCAAGGTTCGAAGTTTCGAATCGAATAATGTGGTTGCGATGCTGCCGGGTTCGAACCGCAACCTGAAAGATCAAGCTGTAATGTTCACCGCGCATTACGACCACCTCGGCATTCGCCCCGATATGCCGGGCGACAATATTTACAACGGCGCCGCCGATAATGCGACGGGCTGCGGAATTTTGCTGGAGTTGGCGCGCGCTTATAGCGTGGCCAAAGATCGTCCCGGGCGTTCGATGATTTTTGCCTCAGTCACAGCCGAAGAGCAGGGGCTGCTGGGTTCGGAATATCTGGGGAAGCATCCGCCGATTCCTGCCGGCAACATTGCGCTCGATCTGAATTACGACGACGTGCAGCCCATTGGTGCGCCGGAGGAAGTCGAAGTCACCGGGGCGGAGCGGACGACGTTTTATCCCTGGGTGCAGGCCACGGCAAAGGAATTCCGTCTGGCGATTCGTCCCGATTCGCGTCCCGAGGCAGGACACTACTATCGCTCCGATCATTTCAGTCTGGCCCGCGTGGGAATTCCATCCTTCTCGATCAATGAAGGGATCAAGTTCAAAGGCCACGACGAAGCCTGGGGAATGGCGCAGAATAAGGAATACACGGAAAAGCATTACCATCAGCCGAGCGACGAATATCATCCGGAGATGAACTTTGTTGGCGATGCGGCGATGGCGCGCTTCGGGTTCGCACTGGGGTGGGAGGCCGCAAGCTCCTCTCGCCTTATCGGCTGGCAGAAGGGCGATGAGTTCGAAGCGGCGGGGATGAAAAGCCAGTAGAAAGTTCGAACGGGCTTCTTCATCAAGCCGGCCGCGGAGCGCCTGCCCCTTGCGCCGAACGCACTGTTCGAAAGCTTTCTGTAAAGACGGATCCTGAGTGAGAACCATTCCGCTATAACCTCGGTAACTTTAGCCCCCGCCCCGCCCATGCTAGCCTCGATATGTACATGTGTAATCAGTAAGTTCCGGAAAGTTAACGTCATTTACAAATGCCTCGCTTCCCCATCTTCCGCCTCGGCAAGGAACCTGAAAAAACGGCTTTGCCGCAGTTGGTTGCGTCCGTCCCGGCAATAAATCTCGAAGGATTGGCGGTCGGAGTAGACAATCTTCGCCACGACGTGGCGCTGAGCCCGCGATTTGCAGACGGGGCGCGCGCCCAGATTATGCGCTTGATTGTGCGCCACGGCGAGTTAGAAGGTTTGCTGGCGGCTGAGGCTCCGCAGAAAACGCAGGCGCCTTCGTGGATGCGAACCGCCGCAGCTGGGGCTCACGAAAAGAGTCGTATTGCCGCCGATCCCTCCGATTGGAAGCCGTTGCTTGCCGAGCTTCATTTAGCAGCGTTGAATCGCGCAAAAAAAGAAGAAAAACTTTCCATCGATTTGCTGGCGCGGTTGGCCCTGACCAAGTTTCTACGGACAGAAATGTCGGTGCAGTTTTCGCAGGTATTGGAACGTTGCCGGGTTCTGCTGAAGAGTTATGAGGGCATCCGCCAGGGGAAAGCAGTTGAATACCGCGAACGCGTGGCCGCTTTTCAGGTGCGCAAAAAAATCATTCTTCGCAAGACCGGCCAGGAGCTGTTCGAGACTCTGCGGGCAATCGAAAAAGAAACGCTGGCGCGCACCCGCCGGTCATTTTTTGGAGAGGCGAAGGCCTCAGAACCAGGCAGCGCGGCCCTGAGCAGTTATGGCTTGTTTGTGAATCGGCTGGCCTTTTCCGAAGACGGTCGCGACGATTATCTTTGCGCCGAGCACTATGTCATGCTCGGCAACTGGGATCGCGATCCCGATCGCTATCCTCGCCTGCAGGACGTGGTGTGGGGCTTTCTGCGCTCGCTTTACGGAGATGAGATCACGACCGAGACCATTGATTCCTGGCTCTGCGCTCCGGAAAATGCTCGAGCGCTCGTGGGCACGGGAACGCCTGATGAATCCACGGCGGAAGGCCTCGCGCAGCAGGAGCGGCTGGCCCAATGGGTTCGCTTACTCGAAGATGAGCAGGTCATGGAATGCGTCATCGCTTCGTACCACACGGTGCCGCTGCTGGGCGAGTATGCGCCGCGGATCAATCCGCAGCAGCTGAAGAATGCGCTGATCTCGCGGCCTGAATGCGACCGCGTGGAACGCATGATTCAGGAACATGGCAAGCTTTCGCCCGCGAGTCTATACGCCGCTGTTGGCAAGGTGGCCGGTTGTCGCGGAGCAGAGCGCTCTAAAGTAGCGGCGCGATTCCTGCAGGATTTTTCTCACTACCACCGTGATCTCCGGCGGCTGGAAACGCTGAACGCAGCGATGGATTCGGTAAACCTCGTCTCCACCGAAAAGTTGCGCGAACTTTCGCGCATGAACGGAACGCTCTACGAATTCCTTCTTCCCGATGAGCAACCGCAGCAACCGGAGGAAGAAAAAGTTCTGCGCCATGTCGTCCTCAAGGCAGATGTTCGCGACTCTACACGCCTGACCCGCACCTTGATGGAACAAGGACTGAATCCCGCGTCCTATTTCAGCCTGAATTTTTATGATCCGGTAAACAAGTTGCTGGGCAAGTACGGAGCGCAAAAAGTTTTCCTGGAGGGCGATGCGATTATTCTTGCCATACTCGAGCGCGAAGGCGAGCCCGGACTCGCCGTGAGCCGCACGTGCGTGCTGGCGCGGGAGATCATTGAGATCGTGCGCGGCTACAACCAGTTGATGAAGCGTTCAGGAATGCCGGAACTCTCGTTGGGGATCGGCATCACTCTGCAGGAATCTGCTCCGCTCTATCTGATGGATGGCGAGCGCCAGATTATGATCTCCGAGGCGCTCAATGAGAGCGACCGGCTTTCTTCCTGCAACAAGAAGGCTCGCAAGATAATGGAGCCGCAAGCCGGGCCATTTCATGTTTACGTATTTCAATCCGAAGAAGCCGCCTCTCCATCCGAGGATGCGAATCCCGAGGACCAGGTCATCAGCTACAACCTGGGGGGAATCCGCATGAATCAGGCCGCGTTCCGCAAGCTGGAACAGGAAATTTCGCTGGCGCCCCTCGCTGTAAAATTACCGCCTTCCATGGCCTCGGATAAAGGAGAGTACCGGCTATCGAGCGGTACCGTTCCGATTGACCGTGACATCTTCCGCAAGATCGTAGTGCGCGAAAGCCGCGTGCCGCGAGTGAATGCGGAGGATTTCTCGGTGCAGGGATGGACCGAACGCACTTACTACGAAGTCTGCACCGACCCCGCTATTTACGCCGCGCTGGAAAAGAAGAAAGCCGCGAAGGCCTAGAACCGCAACACCGGTTTCGGCGATCCATGTCCCCCATAATTTCTATTCCTGCAATTCTGCCCTTCGCAAAAAACGGAATACAGTGGCCGCGAGTGATAGCCTAGACGCAATCCAGATCGTTGTGCCGCTTACCTTTGAGGAGGGATTCCATGCGATTGACAGTCTTCTGCCTTCTGGCGTTAGTACTTTTGCCGTCGTTAGTCCAAGCACAAGGTCCAATTTTCACTATCACCCCTGAAGAAAGCGACGTCAAGTTCTTCGTGAAGGCTTCCGTGGCCATCGACGGAAAGTTTAACAAGTGGGAGGCCACGCTGACTTTTCCTTCCGCCGACGTCACTTCGGGCGTGCTCGACATCAAAATCTCTGCGGACTCCGTGGATACCGGCAGCGGCATGAAAGATAACAAATTAAAGGGCAAAGACTTCTTCAACGCCAGCGAAGATCCGTACATCACGTTTCAGTCTACCCATGTTGTGCAGACCAGTCCCAACACCTTTGATGTGCAAGGGACCTTTACAATTCGAGGCGTCTCCAAGCCGGAGACGCTGAGCCTTACGCTTGCCGGCAAGGGCACCGGCGAAGGCAGCATTCAAGGGACGATGACCTTCGACCGGAAGGACTTCGGGATGAACAAGGGCATCCCGTTCGTCAAAATCGGCGACCGCGTCGAGGTCTCAGTCGCACTTAAAGCCCATAAAGTCAGCGGACCGCCGCTTGTCTACAAAGAATAGGAATGTAAAGCGACAAGAACGGCTTACAGCCTGTTGAGTTGCGCTCACAATAGTATTCATTCGTTCGTTCTCGGTGAGCCTGAATTACCGCTCATCTATCGTCAAGTGGATCTCTTTCATCTCCTTAATTTCCGTGATCACAATCGCATGCGTCCCTGCCCGCTCAAATACAGTCCCGCTAGCCCGCACGTATTTGCCGACGAATGGCATCAGTACTTGCCGCTGATCCGTGTCGGGCATTTTGTCTGAGATGGGGAAATACAAGTGGCCATCCTTGGTCAGAATAACGAGCGGCGAACCACCCCTCGCGCATTCCCTCACGCATTTGAGGCTTAGGTTAGTCGCAGCTCCATCCAGGTTCTGAATGGGACAGGCAACATCCCGAACCAAGCCCTCGATTGTTGCTTTCGAAGCATTAGCCCGGGCGCCTGCCATCGAAGTGCTCTGCGGAGAGTGAGACACCGCCAGGACCGAGACAATGCAGAAGCCCGCGAGCAAGCAAACACTCAAGAATCGGCTCATCGGTTCTCCTTCTCATTGGGCATTGCACACCCTGCAGTGAGCGTCGTCAAGGTGTTGATTTGCAATCCCGCCTAGGCGATTGGCGAAACATCCCGATAGCGCTTATCGACCAGCGGTCAAAACGTGCAATCGCCAGGTTTCAACAGTTGAGGTCGCGAACTGTGGACGGCAGCTCACGATTCGACGTAGAAGAAAGCATGGATGGGCTTCTGCGATCACTACTGACCCACCACCAGTTGCTACTTCTTACACTTTCAGTTGTTCTGTTCATTTGCGCTGTGGGTTATCTACGAAGGAGTATGAGGAGGGCAACAGCTGCAAAGTTGCCCCCATCCTCGACTGGCTGCGACTTGGTGGCAGGAATGGCGAAGTGGAAGCGCAGTGGCTACTTTGCGGCTGTGATCGGAACAGCGATCGTTGCCTACGCCATTTTCTTTGGATACTACACAAGAACCAAAACGTTCCGGCTGACCTACTTCCCGGACACCTATCAACCTGCCAGCAATCTCCCCGATGTTGACGGACAGGGGCAACCGAAGGTGGTGATGGTGAGAAGGTCGGGCCAGATCGAGTGCTTTGACGTTTTTTACTCCCGCAAGTTGAAGGAACTGTTGGAGGTAAGCCCTTCTCGACGCGCGGCGATTACCTATCGAG
This sequence comes from uncultured Acidobacteriaceae bacterium, assembly GCA_963726155.1. GTDB lineage: Bacteria > Acidobacteriota > Terriglobia > Terriglobales > Acidobacteriaceae > Sulfotelmatobacter. The sequence continues at coordinate 237,422 of CAVSBF010000004.1, read as the reverse complement.
TCAGGTACCGATTGCACCCTTTCTGGATTGAAACACTTGACGTGGCTGGTCTCGGCATTGAGCCAAGCACAAGTCCGTACACGGTGCGGGGAGCATACCGAAACGGTAACGTCCGTCCCGGAGAATGCTTCTAGGCTGCTGGCCTCTTAGGTCGTCCCCTTTGAGGGTCGGAGGGTAGTTGGCGAAAAATCGCCATCTCAGTCATTGACCCCAGCCAATGGGCCATATCCAACCCACACAGCAGAAAGCAGTAGCGACCAGTACCGGTACCGAATGTTCCAAGGCTTCGCGCACGCCGTTCATGCTATCGCGCCAATTGGCGAAGCATCGCCATGGCATTCACCTTTTCTCAGCGCCGGGTCTTTTGCGGAGAGCTGGGGCGCTGTCGCCCAATCGCGATCGGGAGATGACCCGCATCCAGTTTCGAACCGTCATAGATTCCGCCATCGGATCTGTTAGGGGTCAGCTAAACATCGACGAGCGCGCGCAGGGGGCCCAGCCAGGGTTCATAGCGCCGCCAGCGCGCGACGGAGGTGCGATAGATCGGTTGCCGGGTCTGCCACTTGCTGGGAGTCTTCACGGCGCCCGGGTTCGATTCGGGGCGCAGGCAAGCGTCGTGCCATGCCAGGCCGCAGGCCGCGATGATCCGTCGAATGACTGGCTCGGGCGCGCGGGTCAGGTCCTCATAGTCGATCTCGAAGAAGCGATCCGCCGGCAGCACACTCCGCCAATGATCGACGAGCCGCTGATAGTCGCGAAAATACGCGACCAGTTCGGCGCCTCCGGTGGGAAACGCCAAGCCCGGATGGAAATGAGTTTGATGGATGGACAACGCCGTGTCCACTGCGGCGCGGCGGCAATGGATGATGATTGCGCGCGGGAATGCAACGTGGACCAGCCCGGCCCAGAGGAAGTTGAATGGCATCTTGTCGGTGACGCGCGTCGCCTTTGGGGCGATCGCCCGCAGCACGCGAAGATAGTCTGCCGCCGCCTTGGCCAATAAGTCCGAGACCAGATTTTCCGTGGGAACGAAGGTTCCGTTCCCAGCGGCGTGGGAGCCGAACCATGCCGCCCCGCGCTCATTCCAGAAATTCAACTCGCCGCCGGCGCTGACCTCGGGATGCATGGAAACGATCTGCTCGACGAGAGTTGTGCCGGATCGCGGCATGCCGACGATGAGTACTGGCGTCGCATCTGTGCTGCCAAGTTCCGGCGCTCGCGCGATTAATTCAGGGGTGCAGCGGGCAATCAGGCGATCGATCTCGATGGAGAACGCGGCTGAGTCGAACGAGGCAGAGCCCCGGCGCACCGCGTCCGCGGCGTCGAAATGCTGCATGGCCAAGCCGTAGTCGCCAAGATCTTCCGCCGCCTTGCCAATCGCAAGGTGCACCCGCATGCGTTGCCCCGCTTCTAGTCCCGGCATAGCCAGGGCAGCTAGCATCTCTTGAAGTAGACTGTCGTCACTACTCGTGACCGGGCGGCACCGGACCAAGTCGTAATAGCTTCCCGCCAGCATGGGCGCAATCGCGATCACGCGTTCGAAGCAGGCACGAGCCTCGTCGAAGCGGCCGAAGTCGGAGAGCAGATTGCCCAGCAGATCATACGCCATAGCGTTCTTTGGATCGGCGACCAGCGTCTCGCGCAATACTTTTTCCGCCTCTTGATTGCGATTCTCGATCAGCAGCGCCCGCGCCTTGCCCAGGCGGCCGAAGCTGGTCCTACCTCCGGTAGCCGCAGCACGGCGAAAACAGCCGATCGCCTCATTGAGATGGCCCAGTGGGTAAACCAAAGCGCCAGCGCGAAACCACGCCTCGGTCAAGGATGGGAGCAGCTTCGTGGCGCGGTCGTAGGCAACGATTGCTCCGCCGCTGTCCCCCAACTTCTCCAACGCGATTCCCAACCGGAAATATGCATCGGCGTAGCGCGGGTTGCTGGCGACGGCCCGCTGCAATGCAGCGACGGCATCGGGTATGCGCCCGACCTCAAGGCAGGCCAGGCCGAGATCGTGCTGGATGATGGGGTTGAAGGGCTGCAGCAGCGCTGCATCGCGCAACGGCGCGATTGCTTCGGCTGGCCGTGCCGCGCGGAGGAAGTTAGCGGCCAACGCAAGCAGAGGCTCCACCTGCTGCGACGCGGCTGGGTTTGGAGACTGGGACATGTCGAAATTTAGCTCGGAAGCTATAGCGTGGTCTTCGGAATCGCGAAAACGGTCACCCCACCATAATCTGCCAACCAGAAGAATTTTGCCACAGGCAGGCTTCTCGTTTTTGTAATGTCGATTACCGCAGCCGCTCGCGCTAATCATGTGCTGATTGCGACAAGCATACGGAGGTCAGCATGGTTCGAGAAAGGGCATTGAAGACGGTATTGGTGGTGGCGGGATTGTTAGGTGAGCTTTGATGACTGGGTGCGATCGTAAGTAGTTGGGATTGCTGGGCGTCGTTCCGGGGGAGAGAATTGCTGAGCCGTTGTACGGGCTAACCCCTGTACCGAGGGACCCAATCCCTCCGTCTCCGCCAGAATCTCGTAGATAGGCGTCTAGCTATTCCTACTGAGTCGAATCTCACGCAAGAGCCTACACGACGGAACACTATCTTCTCGCCAAAATAGGTTTTCCTGCGCGGTGATGGCTATGTGGGCTGACGGGTACTGCCCGAAATGACGAGCAAATGAAAAACCCTCTTCCCGGTGATCGGGGAGAGGGTTCGTTGCAATCGGAACGTGGTTTAGTCGTCCAGATCGGCGGTGGTTGGTGCAGGTTTGTTGAAGTCGCTGGGAGGGCGAACGTTGCTCTCCCCGGGATAGGGCCGCGTGAAGCCGGTGGACATGTACCAGTTCAGGTGGTTGACGGTGTCCGGGTCTTCGGAGTCGGGCTTGGTCAGTTTGCCAGCGAAGATCTGCGCCTTCTTCTGGAGCCAAGCCGCCCTCAGGGCCTTAACCTTGGGGCTGTTGGTTGTGTCGGCTGTGCTCGCTGAAACGCCCTGGTTCAGCGGGATTTGATTCGCCACGTGCGACCACGGTTTGAAGTTATCCTCGGGCGGATCGTTGGTGAAATCGGTCGTCATCGGCGTCGCCGTGAGATCGAACTGGTTCATGGGCGGCAAACCGAGGATTTGCTCGATCGTCCGAGTCATGTTGACCTGCGTGTAGTAGGTGCTGTCGGTGGGTCCTTGCTGCACGGCGTATGGGCTGATGACATAGCCTGGGCTGCGATGACCGTCAACGTGGTCGACGCCATTCTGCGCATCGTCTTCCTCGATGAAGATCGCCGATGTGGACCACACGTTGCTGTGGCTGATGTAGTCGATAATGCGGGCAACGGCCAAGTCGTTATCGGCCTGTTCGGCGATCGGGGTGGGCGGGCCACCGGTGTGGTCGCACATGACCCACAGCATTTCCAACGTGGGCACTGTACCGGCCGCGACGTCATTCTTGAAGTCCTGCAGCCACACATCGACGCGGAACTGGTCAGGAATGCCCAGATCGAACTGCGGGAAGTTCTTGATGAGGTGGTTGGACACGGCCGGGATGGAGGAGTACGCCTGGACCGTGTTCTGATAGTAGAGCGTCTTCTCGCCCGGGGTACCAGGAGGTCCGCAGTTCGGCCCACCCTCGAAGCACTGCGAGTCGGCGTAGAACTGGCTCCAGCTCGGCTCGCTGGTTGACCCGTTCGGTTGCAGGAACGAATCGCCCTCGACATATTCGCCGTAGATTTTCACCGGCAGACCGGCGGCTGAGGCTTCCGAGAACAGGAAGCCCTTTTTCTGATAAGCGAGTGCATCGCCGGCGTTCCCGCCTGGGTAGCTGCGAACCCAGTCTGGCGATTGGATGTCGTCAGCGTACGGAGCCATGCCCTCCTGGATCCACTGGTGACCGTCGGCCGACTGGCGGCTTGGGTCATAGAAATTGTCCAAGAGAGGGAAACGCTTTACCAAGCGGTGCGCGTTCGGCGTAACCGGGGTACCCCCGGCTGCGGCGCCGTCGCCAAACACTGCCAACGAGGGGTCGCCGTTGCCGGCGGCCACATCGCCCAGCATCTGATCATAGGTGCGGTTTTCACGGATGATCATGAACACGTGCTTGATCAGCGATGGAGAGCCGATTTTCTCCGGGATTGCGAGCGGCTTGGCATCCGGGCTGCCACCGGAGGCAGACTCGATATTCTGTATCCGATTCCAGTGGTTGAACCCGTAAACGTCGCTCGTCATCGTCGCCAGAGTCGAGCTACTCGGCACGGGGACGATACTGACGGTGCCATCATCCTGGTGAGTGTTGTAGCCGCAGACGCCATGATCGCACTCGAACGAATAACGCGTGCCGATGCCTTTGTCGTTGGCAACGATAAGCACATGAACGGCCGCGTCCAGCACCACCGAGCTCGGGGCATAGCCTACCGGGATCATCCCCATGACGGGATTGGTGGCGCCGCTGCTGAGGTTCACCACCCCGATCGCGTTGGCGTTGTAGAGCGCGACATAGGCAACGCCGGTCTTGGCATCGACGGCGATCGAATTCGGCGCGGCGCCATAGGCTGGTTGGCCTGCGCCGGGTACACCGATCGGCAGCCCGAGGTTAATCGTCCGCGTCACCTCGTTGGTAGCCGTATTGATAACCGAGATGGTGTCGCTGTAGGTATTGGCGACCAACAGGGACTGTCCATACAACGCCATCCCGGTCGGGTGCAGACCAGTCGAGATGGTAGCGGTGACCTTCATCGAGGCCAGATCAACCACAGATACGGTACCGGTAATCGCGGCGCCAATAACCGGGTCGGCGACGATTTCAGTGCCGGCGGACCAGATCTGGAAATCTGCCTCTGTGGCAGCCCGTCCCCCTTCGTTGCTGACGTAGGCGGTGGTGCCGCTGCTATTGATGACGATGCTGTGCGGCGCGTTGCCCACGCGGATCTGCTTACCCTGCTTCCCCGAGGTGAGGTTGATCTTGGCAAGCGTATCGTTCTGGTTCAGCAGGGCGTAGGCGCTCTTGCCGTCTTGTGAAACCGCTACGCCGCCGGGATAAGAAGTGCTCGGAGAATAAAACGTGCCGCAGGGTACGAAATAAGCGCCCGGAGGGCTGTTCGGAAAACAGGCGATGAAGGGATCGACCGGCTGCAGCGGCGGTGCGCTGACCTGGGCGTCGTCTGACAGCAAGCCCTGTGCATCGACCCTGGCGATGGTCACATAGCTGTCGTCCTGGCTGAACACCAGCTCCGTGCCGTCCGCCGAATAGGCTATGCCGCTATAGCTGCCGCTCGGATCGTTGCCTCCGGCGGGGATGTAGTTCTGCACCACAACGCCGGTGTTAATGTCGAACACTTCGACGGCTCCGTTGCCGTCGGAGGTCGACGTACCCATGGTGAGCACTGCGGCGGTGTGAGTCTTAAGATTGGGGTTCAGCGCGATGGCCTTGGCGCGGACCCGGATGCCGAGGTCGACCTGGGTGCCGGCTGGGTTGATGATCTGCCCACTGCTGACCACCCATGACCCGTTTGGCTGCGGGCCAGTGACGTAGGTCGGGTACAGATTGGCCTGGGCGGCGGCGAGCGCCGGAAAGCTCAGCCCTGCCGCCAGCAGCCCACTGAGCGGTCGCAGACGGTTGACCCGAGATTTGTTTCGAGACCTATTTCGAGACTTGTTTCGAACCTTATTTCGAGACATATGCGGTTCTCCTCCTGGGATTTTTTTCATCACGCAACGTTAGTAGAAGGGATTTCGTGGTGGCTCTTATGTTTGTTCCTGAATCTGCCACAGGGCTTGGCGCTAGCAATGCACTCAGGCAACCAGACTAGTTTTGAGAAGGAGACAGCAGCATGACGCCGAGATTACATTTTTGTAATCTTGGCCCTTGGAGAGCGATACCGATGGTGCGGGGCGGGTGTGTCCCAGCACCAGAGTGGTCTCTTTCATCATCCATATTTTCTGCCTAAGATTCGAGGATGAAACACGGGAGCAACCGATGAAGGTTCTGGTGGTCGAAGCGGAAGAAGCGCTATTGAAAGTTACTGGCGTTATGCTCAACAAGCTCGGTTATGAGGTTAGCCTGGCGCTGAACTGCAATGAAGCGTTCCGCATTTACTGCGACAACGGGCCCCATGACCTTGTTATCATCGCTTTGAAATTCCTTCGCAGCTCACGCGCCGGGGGTGCCAAATTTATGGATGCTCTGCGTGAGAAGAATCCCAAACAAAAGTTCGCGTTTATCACTGCGTCGCCGGTTCTGAAAAAGCCGTTCTCTCTCCTGGAATTGGACGATTTCATGGGCGCGTTTCGGCGCCCCGCGAGTAGCCGCTTTGAATAGCTCAAACGGCTCCTCTGGGAGCTGAGCCCGATTAGGCGCGGGTCAGGATACGCCGATTAGGCACCGAAAAATATGTGCGGCGGAAGGAGAAACTGGTAAGAAGTGATCTTTAAGTTCGAAGTCTTCGGCTTACCATAAGCGGGTTCATCGCTATCGATCCGGTTTAACTTCCGAGAAGCCGACTTCTGGGTACTAATCCCAGTAAGTCAGCATCCGATCACTCCCAGCGGCCGACAATCTGAAAATGGACTCCTTTAGCCTCGGGATAGTCGCCGAATTTGGAGGCACCCGACGACTCGGATAAGCTGCCTATCGTGCGACAATCTTTTGAAGACCGACGCTAAGTTGGATTTTTCAAATCGGCGTCGCACTATGGAGTGGCATGCCAAATACTGCGAAACAATTAGAGCCACGCTGGCCTGTGATGCTCGCTCTGCTCGCGGTGGGCGGATTGCGCTTTGCTCTGCCCGAATCCCTGTCAGCGGGGCCAGACTGGCTAATCATTGTCGTTGTCGGAGTGCTTCTGATTCCCACAACGTGGGCACGCCAGCGCGGTAAAGATGACCTCAACAAGTTCTTGGGCTATCTGCTGAGCGTCATCGTGACCGTCGACATGATCTGGTCGCTCGGACTGCTGGTCGCGGCTCTACCCGCGCATCGACAGTCTCCTAAGGAGCTGTTGCGTTCCGCAACTGCCTTATGGATTACGAACATCCTGGTCTTCGCCTCGTGGTACTGGCGCTTGGATGCAGGTGGCCCGCGTGAGCGAGAGTTGCGTGGCGTACATACCGATGGGGCATTCCTTTTTCCACAGATGACTCTCGATCAGCAAGCCAAGCGCGAGATGGGAGAGCAATGCTGGAGTCCTGGTTTTGTGGATTACCTTTTTCTCGCCTTCAATACCAGTACCGCTTTTTCACCAACGGACTGCCCTGTTTTGTCAGGGTGGGCCAAAGTACTCATGATGATTCAATCGCTCATTTCCCTGACAACGGTGGCTCTGTTGGCCGCTCGCGCAGTAAACATTCTTTAGCGGCCTCGTTAAAGTTTAAGCTGCCGAGTCCAAATCTTTATGGCGCTCCGTATGCAACAATTCATCTGTCTGCGCGGCAAGGGCAACAGTCTTGACAACGGAGAAAGCATTGACCAGGTCTCGTGCATTATTCATTCTCGTTGTTCTGGCTTTCGGACACCTTAGACTGGCGAAGGCGCAGGACAACTATGAGATCCAGGTCTACGGTTCCGATACAGTCGCGCCCAAGACAACGATGCTGGAGCTGCACAGCAACTTTACCGTGGAGGGCAGTTCTTCGATACCCGGCTCACGCTTTACTGATGAGGGGACCTATCCAACCAACCATGCCGAGCACGAAACCGTGGAGATTACCCAAGGAGTGAATAGCTGGTCGGAGATTGGCTTTTACATTTTTACCAGCGCGCGCAGTGGAGACGGCTGGCAATGGGTGGGCGATCATCTTCGCCCGAGAGTGAGAGCGCCCGATAGTTGGCACTGGCCCGTGGGCGTAAGTCTGTCCATGGAGTTTGGGTATCAACGGGCGTTGTTTTCGCCGGACACCTGGACGATGGAGTTGCGGCCAATTGTGGACAAGCAGATAGGCAGATGGTATTTCACTGTGAATCCGGCTTTGGAGCGATCTTTCCATGGGCCGAGCGTTCCGCAGGGCGTGGGATTTTCGCCAAGTGCAAAATTCAGCTACGACTTTAACAAATATATCTCTGGCGGCCTTGAATACTACGCCGCTTACGGATCAATTACGGATGTGTCTTCATTACACAATCAGCAGCAGCAGTTTTTTCCCACGATCGATCTGAATGTGTCCCCGAACTGGGAGATCAACTTTGGGGTCGGATTTGGAGCGACAGCCAGTACCGATCATCTGATTATCAAGGGCATCCTCGGGCGACGGTTTGATTGGACGCATCATCGAGCGGGCAGTTCCGAGAGCACTCAATAGGACACAATGCAAATAGATCGTCGTGACTTTCTGATTACGACAAGTCTCGCGTTGCTGGGTGCCGCGGCGAAGACAAAGTTGTGGCCTCAAGCGCGAGCCGATGTGCGGCTTGAAATCGCGCCCCTCAAGCTGGAGATTGCGCCAAAAAAGGTGATTGACACAATTGCCTACAACGGAGCGGTTCCCGGGCCTTTGATTCGTTGGCCGGAAGGCAAGCCGATCACGATTGATGTGGTGAACCACACAGATGTGCCCGAGATTGTGCACTGGCACGGATTGTGGATTCCCTCGGAGGAGGACGGCGCGATGGAAGAGGGATCGCCCATGATTGCGCCAGGCGGACAACGGCGCTACAGTTTTACGCCGCGTCCGGCGGGTTTTCGTTGGTACCACACGCACGCGTTTGCCGGGCACGACTTGAAGCGGGGCGCGTATACCGGTCAGTTCGGATGCTTCTACATTGAGCCCAAACAAGCGCCAGGTGCTTACGATCAGGAGATATTCCTCACGTTACACGACTGGAATGCATATATGGGAGGAGGCGGGGATGCGTCAATGGACGCGTTTTATGACTATTCGACAATCAATGACCGCATGCTCGGACACGGCGATCCGATTAAAGTAAGCGAAGGGCAAAGAGTTCTTTTCCATGTGCTGAATGCCAGTGCGACAGCGACGCATTGGCTGGCACTGGCCGGACATGAATTCACTGTGGTAGGCACGGATGGCAATGAGGTCCCGCAGCCGGCGAAGGTGCGGGCGGTACGGCTGGCTCCAGCCGAGCGCATTGATGTTCTGGTGGAAATGAATCGCCCAGGGGTGTGGATGTTGGGCGAGACTCGGGCGGAAATTCGCAAGGCAGGAATGGGGATTGTGGTGGAGTATGCCAACCGGCGGGGCGAGCCCAAGTGGATCGATCCGCCCGAAACGTTGTGGGATTACGCGATGTTCGCAAAACAGAAAGCAGCTGCGGCGGAACCGGATGAGCGGATCCCTCTGGTATTTGAGTCGAAGTTTCGAGGCCATGGAGACTTTGACTATTGGATGATCAATGGCAAGTCGTATCCCAAGACGGACACAATTCCGTTGAAAGAAGGCAAGCGTTACAGATTGGCAATGCAGAATAAGAGCAGCGACGATCATCCGATTCATTTACATCGCCATACGTTCGAGGTGACGAGCCTTGACGACAGGCCGCTCTCGGCGTTGCGAAAAGACGTGGTGGTGGTGAAATCGAAGAGTAATGCGGAGATCGACTTTGTCGCGGCAAATCCGGGGGCCACGCTGTTTCATTGTCATCAGCAGAGCCATATGGATTTCGGTTTTATGATGTTGTTTCGCTACGTGTGAGCATAGTCCCCGCAAACCTCGTGGGACTGGATGGAGATGACGAGTACGCTCGGGGACTCGGCCAATGGCGAGAGTCCGTGTTCCAGCAGCACTCTGCCCGCTTCATCCAACACGCGATACCAGCTCGACCGATCTTTGAGATCAAACGCGATCGTCAGCTTCTGCTCGGAAAAATTCCTGCTCTTGTTCGCCGCTACGGGGCTAACATTCTTCATTGCCGGTCTCCTTTATCTCTTGCGCTTCGAGCGCCTCGATAACTTGGGAGCGTACAGCATCCCGTCGGAGACCGGCCTTCTCATCCCATCTGTTAACGACAGTTGGCCTTCTGAGTGCGTTCCAGCCATAATCAGGAGGCGGCACTCCACATGAAGACTCTCATCGCGTTCCTCGTCTGCGGGTTTGCGACGGCCGGGTCTGCGCAAAGCTCACTGAAGACGTTCACCAGCTCAGATGGCCTCTTCCGCTTTCAGTACGCAGACATGCTTGTTAACTGTGCTCCCCGTCAAACCCCCTCCGGTGCGCAAGAGCGTGGCGGGTCGGAGGAAGCCCAACCGGGTACATCCATTTCCGACGCTTGTGTGAGTCAGGGTGCAAACTGTGACGGTCCAGGAAGCGGGGGCAGAGCTATGGCCTGCTTTGCCTATCCGAAGGAAAGATTTAAAGACAAGCCCGCTTTTGTTGCCGCGACCTTTTACGTCTCGGAGATTTTGTCAGCGAAAACCGAGGAGGTGTGCTTAAAGGGTTCGCCGGGTTGGTTTGTGATCAAGTCTGAAGCGGAAACGACTACGATCAATCACCTTACCTTTAAGGCTTTTGAGATCGGCGACAACTGGACAAGCGGAGGTCAATCCGGGCCTGCATATCGAACTTTTCACAGTGGAAAATGCTACGAGTTGGGTATCCAAAATGTATTTTCTCGTGCGGAGTACGATCCCGGAACCGTCAGGGAGTTCACCAAGCAAGATTCGTCAGACGTAGAGGATCGCTTAAGACAAGCTCTCAATTCTTTTGTGTTCCTCAAGTAGGGATCCCAGACACAATTGGCGTTAAATCGCCGTTACGCTCATTGTCGTCGGCGAAGCCAAACCGGCTCCACAGTCATCAGATCTTGCAGGAGGCTGACGAAAGATGTATCACGTGCGCCAGGAGAACCTGCCTTTTGTTGGCAGTTCGCATGAGTTCGTGGGCGCCGAGCAGGGCAACACAACTGTTTCGGTGTTCCTATACCATGGCAAGCCCGGTTCGGGACCGGGTCCGCACCGGCATCCGTATGACGAGATCCAATTCATTCGGGAAGGCCGCGGAATTTGGACAGTAAGCGGCAGGACTTTTGAGGGCGGCGCTGGAGATATCTTTGTCATCAAGGCCGGCGAGATCCACAGCTTCAAGGTGATTGGCGATTCGCCGCTGGTACAACTCGACATTCACCTCAGCCCGCGCTTCATTCAGGAGAATCTATAGAGGCGCACCACCCCCATTTCTTGCGCCACATTTGAGGCTGCCACTACGAGGATGACGAATCTCACCTACCTGCGATTTCGTAGCGCGTGACCGGGTAGGTTATAAATTTGGTCGGCTTCGCGGGGTCATAGAGCACCGTCAGAACCGGATTCCTGGGTGGTGAACCTCTGGATACGGATCCCTTGATCAGGGTTCCAGAGGCGTCCTGGTATTGCAGATTCCACGAGCCGCCGCCTGAAGAGCCGCCCATTGACATCGAGGTGACCACGGCACGGGCTGGCGAACCCCACTTGAGCAGTCTGTACTCCTTGCGATGCGTCAGGTACGCAATCAAGAGGAAGAAGCCGCCGACAACTGTGCTGGGCCAAAGCCTCCACGTCGTCTGCCAGGTAATGAGCCCGAGAAACATCAGCAACAAAATGAATGGAACGCTGCGCAGCAGGCGTTTGGCTAAACGTCCATTCCTGATTGGCCGAGGCGTGGGAAGATCGAGTTCGGGCGGGAGTCTCCATTCCTCCACTGCTTTGCTGAGTTGTTCAGCGGCCAATTGCTCGTTGGCGCGGAGGAACTCTTTTGGGGACTGACCGGAGCGCCTTCGCCTTACGCCAAAATCCCAGATCTGCCATGCGAGGGAACCCACAACGAAGATGGCAAATAAACCTGCCAGGCAAATCAGGATGTACCAGATGGTGTTTATGATCGCGAAGATCACGATCCCGAGGTTGTTCGCCAGCCCGCTCCAGTGAAAGCTCATAACGCCTCGCACAGAGCCGCAGAACTTGCGGTTTCAGTTTATCGGGGGGGAAATCAGTTTACGCCGCGTCTCGCGGATTTGCGATTCTGGGGAACGACTCGCCGGTAATCTTACGAGGTCAGACACTTGCCGGATAGGGATGAAACCGGATTCAGAAATCCGATTTTATTTTCCCTGGGCGGAAGGGAATCCAGAACGTCGCTTCCACAGCAACAGGAGTGCCGTTTTTCATGGCGGGTTGGAACTGCCACTTGGCAATTGCTTCGCTGGCAAATTGGTCGAGGCGATCATCGATGCTGCGGAGCACGCGAACCCTGCCGACTGTACCATCGGCAAGGATGACGGCATGCAGTATGACCGTGCCGCTGACATTCTGCTTCATCAGTTCCAGAGGATAAGCCGGGTCAACTTTCAATGTGGCCACCGGTGATGAAAGGTCGGGGGAAGGAGCTGCCTCACCGGAAGAATTCGCCGAAGTTGACTCCGATTTCAGCGCGGCGAAATGAATCACCCAACTGCCTCCAGCGGAATTCAGATTCGGCATGTTGAGGGTAAGGGAGTAGATTCTTCGGTCGCCAAAAACGGCGCGTTCGGCTTCGGAGAGTTTGATATCACTCTGCGGGTTTGTCGCCCGAGAAATGAGCGGCCTGCGCAGTCCGGCAAGCAAGCGCGGATTCACGGCATTGGCACTTAGACTTGGCGCGAGATTGCCGGCGATAGACGTGGTCGGACTCGTCGTCTTCCCAACGTAAAGTCCCGCGGGTAAGTTTGCTGCGTTGTTCTTGCTGGATCCATTTCCATCCACCGACGAGGCAGCGGCGCTGCCTGGCGTCCCGAACCCTCCATGATGTCCTTCTGGAGTTGCGGCGAAGCTGCCTCGGCGATTGCCGGCGACCGCTTCGGGTGGCGCTCCCACCGCGGGATGCAGGCTGAGCGCGATCATGCTTTCAGCCGTGCGCGAACCTCCGGAGGCGCTCAATGAAGGCGGCGGAGCGATTACCTGTGTGGAACGCATCGCGGTGGAGCGTCCGCCGGGTATAGCGCGTTGCTCGTTCAGAGAAAGCTGCGGAGCGGGTGCGATGACTGGGCTGTGTCCGATGGTTAATTCACCGAAACTGCGGTTGGAAGCGGCTTCCAGCGCGGGCGGCGGAGCAATTACCGAGGGCTGCGGGGCCAACATGCTTTTCTGAGATGAGTCCACGTCAGGCGGCGGCGCGATGACGGAACGTTCCATCCGCGGCGCGAGGCGCGAGGTTTCAGAGGCGAGAATAACCGGGGCAGGCGCAATGGGCTGCTCTGGCTTTGCCGACCAGGCAACGGTATTGGGCAAAGGAATATCGCGGCGTAATTTAATGTTGGGCGGGGTGACAACGGTTTGCGAACGGTTTTCCGCCTCGGGAGGCACGGAAATAATTGGTTGCGCTGATAATTCCGGATCAGCTTTCTCCGCGTGAGCCGAAGTCGGGCGGCGAGTATCGAGCGGGGGTAAATATTCTGACGGCGTGTAGTAAACAACATCGGCATGGTTGAATGCTGGTTGAGACAAGATATGCGGCTGCAGTGCCAGGAAGCGCGAACCGCCCCAGATAAGAATGAGCGCGAGAATGTGATAACCGCCGGATTCCAGAAATCTGCGCCAGGGAAGTTTGCGCTCGACAAATACGTCTGACCAGAAAGGTGCGGGAGCGGACTCAACTGGCAGCGGAGAAACGTCGTGCGCATGAAACAGATCTGAAAGATTCTGCGCAAAAACGCGCGGCCATGGTTCGGGCGAAATTAATAGGCGAAGTTCTGGACAGGACGATTCGACCTGTTCCAGGATTGACGCCCGAGCATCGCGCATCGGTCTATCTTATCGGAATGCGGCTTCCGTGGGGGCTCGCATGGAAAGTTGGAAGGGCATAGGCACGCGATTTGAGCCGAACTTCGATTGGCGGCTATGATTGGCGGCTATTGGCCAGCGCGTGCGGGCGTAATCAACAATCTGCCGGTAGCTTTCTTTTTAGTGTCGGGCTTTTCCTGCGCGTAAACCAGGTCGAGTCCGCCTTCCGCCGTAGACGATGCTTCCGCCAACGCGGCGGCGAATGCGCGGAAAGAACGGCTGATCTCCTGGCCTTCCTGCAGTACCACGGGCGTGCCATGATCAATGGCGGGAGAAATCGCGTGAAAGGCGTTCGGAAGCTTCCACAGTACTTTGCAGCGAGTGGAGTGTTCGACGTCTTCGTCGCTGAAGCCGGGAATCTTTTTGTAACGATTCAGGACCATTCGCAACCGATTGTGGCCCGCGCCTTCGTCGAGGAAAGAGTGGATGCGGCTCGCGCTCCACAGAGACACGACATCGGTTTGCGCGACCATGAGTACTGCATTCGACAGGTCGGAGAGCAGGCGGGTTGTGGAATCAAGGCGGCTGGAAGCATCGACCACAACATAGCGATAGTGATTCACCAGAAGGTCAAACAACCGAGCCAACTCAGCAGGAGTGGGAAGCGATGGATAAGGCTGCTGCGGTCCGGCGAGCAGATGCAAACCATCCTTGGAAGGCGTCATCAGCCCGTCCAGCAAAGAAGCATCCAGGCGATGCAAATTCTCCAGCGCGTCGGGCACACCGAAATTGGGACGAAGATTAAGATGAAGCTGGCACTGGCCGATGGGTGCAAAATCCACCAGAACCACGCTACCGTGACTTTGCTGCAAAGCGACTGCGGTATTGACGGCGGCGGTGGTGGCTCCGGCACCTCCCTTGGCGCCGAGAAAAGTGAAGATGCGGGCTTTGCCCGCGCCGCCGCGAGAGCGCGTACGGTTCGAACTGAAACGCGTTAAAGCTTCCAGAAGCGCTTCGGTGCCAGCGCTATCGTCCAGATACTCTCCGGCGCCGGCGCGCATGCTGGCCACAATCGTAGTGGGCTGTCGCATGGTGCCGTTGGCGAAGATTGCCAGTTGCAGAGTGTTGGCTTGTATGAGTTCGATGGCGCGAATCGCGGGCTGCGGATTTTCCGGAGAGATGTCGATGATGACCACCTCGGCGCGCAAATCCTGAATCTGGCGCAAAATCGAATCGGTAGATCCAGAGGGAAATCCCACGTTGCTGTATACGGTCCGAGCCAGGCGCGTAGCCTCTACACGGCGCTGCAGTTCCGACAAATGCTCACGGTTTTCCGACAGGAGGGCTACTGCGATCCCATGCATGGTGCGGTTCTCGCTGATTTCTCTTGCTGTTTGCATGTTAGAAAGAGAAAGTACTCTCCGCCAGTGACCTAAGTAACCAGCTTAGAGCATGCTCCTGTAATTTTTGTCGGACGGACGGAAGAGCAGCGATTCGCCAGGTAAAGGAAAACTGCGACAGGCCCACGACTGGACTACCCCCGAGACAATCCGCACTCGTGATTGGCATTCTAAGCCAACTCGAACAGATTTAAAAGATCCGAAAGGACAGAATTAAAAAAAGCCAGGTCAAGAACTACGACGACGCGCAAAGTGTGGGCGGCGGAGATGAGATTAATGGGCCACGGCACGCGGAACGACCGTCGCGGGCGCAACTGTACGCTCGGTCTCACTCAGGTTATGCAAAGCTGAAATTCGGCGAAAATCTGGAGAAGGGTGTTCTATGTCGGGCAGATATTCGTAGCCGTTCAAGCAGACGGCTACGCCAATCTTGGTGTGCGTCTCTGTCTCTGGTGCCTTAGCCTCAGTCGCGTCCGGGAATCTCCAGGTCGCTTCTTTTGCCCTCACGATGCGCAGGATCCTGCCCCGGCAGCGCACCCGCATATTCTCGCCAAGAGTGATTTCGGAGGGCATCTCCAAGGTGAGTTCAATCTCCGCACCTTCGCTCAACGCCATATCGGTGAAGAGAAAGGTGCCGCGGGAGCTGAGATCCTGAGTGAAGCCAAGGCCTTCGGCGGCAGTCGCCAAGTCTCGCAGCGAGACTGGAAGGTTGAAGGCGAAGCGTTGCCCGATGCGGCGTTCAACACCAACCGAGGAGATAGTCATCGTCGTGTCCCTTTCCTTAGGGAATCGCCGGGGGGAAAGCAACTGCCACTGTAGCGCAGTCCGACCGGACTGGGAAGCCAAAAATTCGCGAGGGTAGGATGCGTGGAATCGATCTGAGGCTGCCGGTCGCCGCATCGAAGGCCGATTTCCCATGCTAAACAACCTTCAGTTTCGATATCCGGTTTCGATCTGGGATCACTTCAACGGCCTCTCAATCCACGGCGGGTCACGTTATAGTGATCCAAAAGACATTTGTCGTCATCAAAAGAAGCCAACGTGTCTGAAACAACAGGTCCAATCCAGGCGAATGCGGATGGAAACTTAGCCGAATCCGCTTCCCCTCCAGCGTCGCGCTGGCAAGTAGCCTTACGAGCGCTGCGGCACCGCAATTTTCAGCTCTTCTTTAGCGGGCAGTTGATCTCGCTGATTGGTACTTGGATGCAGAGCGTGGCGCAGTCCTGGTTGGTCTATCGATTGACTGGATCGGCACTGCTACTGGGTTCGGTGGGATTTGCCAGTCAGATCCCCGTCTTCTTATTTGCCCCGCTCGGCGGAATTACTGCCGATCGTTTTAACCGCCGCCACATCGTGATTGGAACGCAGGTTGCGTCGATGGTGCTCGCCTTCATTCTGGCGGCCCTGACTTTGCTGCACAAAGTGCAAGTCTGGCATGTGTTTGTACTGGCAGCCTTGCTTGGCGTAGTGAATGCCTTCGATATTCCGGGACGGCAATCGTTTCTGGTCGATATGGTCGGCAAGGAAGACCTGATGAACGCCATCGCCTTGAATTCTTCCATGTTCAATGGGGCGCGCGTGATCGGTCCGGCGATCGCGGGAATCCTGGTGGCGAAGATCGGGGAAGGCTGGTGCTTCTTCGCCAACGCGGTCAGTTATATCGCGGTGATTATCGGGTTGTTGATGATGAAGGTGCAGAGCCGGCCGCGTGCGTCGATGGCATCACCGTTTGAGCACATGATGGAGGGATTTCGTTTCGTCAACCACACTGCGCCGATCCGGGCGCTTCTGTTGCTCCTGGGTTTGGTGAGTCTGGTTGGAATGCCGTATGTGGTATTGATGCCCATCTTCGCCGATAAGATTTTGCATGGCGGGGCGCAAGGCCTGGGCATTCTGATGGGCGCGACCGGCGTGGGTGCGTTGCTCGGTGCGCTTACTCTCGCATTTCGCGAAGGAGTGAAGGGCCTGGGGAGATGGGTCGCATTGTGCTGCGCTGGTTTCGGAGCGAGTCTGGTCGTGTTCGCGCTTTCGCATAATTTCTGGATTTCCGTGATCCTGCTGTTGCCAGTTGGCTACACAATGATGTTGCAGATGGCTTGTTCGAACACGCTGATTCAAGTGATGGTGCCGGACGCACTGCGGGGGCGAGTGATGGCGGTTTATTCGATGATGTTCATGGGCATGGCTCCCATTGGAGCGCTGCTGGGCGGTGTTCTGGCCGACCGCCTGGGCGCTCAGCTTACGGTGGCTATTGGCGGGGTAGCGTCAGTAGCGGGCGCGGCGTGGTTCTGGGCGCAACTCCCCAAGATACGCGTGGAAGCGCGACGTTTGATTGTGGCGCAGGCCGCCGCTGGCGGCGAGCCTTCCGAGATGGTCACGCAGTCGGTTGAAGACTAGCGCAAGGTGGCATCGATTCGGCGTGCACAAATTGCTTACTCATCTCACTTCCATCCAAAATTTTCATCGTTAGCATTTACAAGATACGGTTCGTCGTGGTGCGCATATTTCTTGAATAACGGCGGAGGATCGTGATATATCCGCATGTTATCTCACCGCATTATTCATTCACCCGTCGACCCGCGTCATTTCGACGGCGAGTGAGCCGCAGGCAATCGCGCAAGGAGCACAAGATGAATTCCCTTTGGAAGTTCACTGCATCCATTCTTTTCACAGCGGCATTCACCGGAGTAATGTTTGCCCAGGGCGGAGCCACCGGCGCTATCAGTGGCGTGGTGCAAGACGCGACGAAGGCCGTAATTGCCAATGCCAAGGTGAACGTTAAAAACGAGGCGACTGGAGAAGTAGTGCGCCAGGTAACGACCGATGCGTCCGGGTTGTTTACGGCGACATTGTTACCCGTAGGAAATTACTCGGTGGAAGTGACCGCTCCGGGCTTTCCGGTTACTACGTTTCCGGGCGTGGTGGTGCGCATCACGGAAACCACGCGCATGACCGCTACTCTCAAAGTGAATACGGTGAGGCAGGTTGTGGAAGTGCAGTCCCAGGTGGAGCAGGTAAATACAACGGATGCCACCACCGGACAATCGCTGGGAGCACAGACAATTACTGACTTGCCGCTGGCCACGCGAAACTTTCAACAGTTGCTGACGCTCTCCGCGGGCGCATCTTCTGACCTGAACGGCGCCGCGCAGCTTGGCCGGGGCACGGTTTACATGCACGTCAATGGCGGAAGAGAGGACAACAATAATTATTTGATCGACGGCATTACCGTAGCCGATTATGCGTTCGGAGAATTGACTTACACACCGCTGCCGAGCCCGGATGCAATTCAGGAATTCAAAGTCAGCACCAGCCTCTACGATGCCACGCAAGGCCGCAATGGCGGCGGCAACATTAACGCAACGCTCAAGAGTGGAAGCGCGAAATTTCATGGCGATCTCTGGGAATATTTCCGCAATACCGCGCTGGATGCCAATGATTATTTCCTGGGCAAAGTCGTCATCAAGCAAAACATCTTTGGTGGCGATATCGGCGGCCCCATCGGACCCGGCGCCAAGCTCGGCTATTTCTATTTCAATCTTCAGGGTACGCGGCAGCGCAGCGGAGATTCGCCGGGAACATTTATCAACAGCCCGAACGTTCCCATTCTGCCTACCTCGCGCGACGAAACTACGCTGCTCAACACTTTCTTTTGTGGAGCGAATTGCGGCGGAGTCACGGCAACGTCGATCGATCCGGTTGCGCTTGCCCTGCTTCAGGCCAAGGGAACGCAGTTTGGTCCAGGCTCGGATGGCGCCGGTTATCTGTTCCCGACAGTAGCCGGCACGCCTGGTTTTACCAACGGTCAATTGAATACCGGATCTCTGGTCTTAACCGATCCCGGCAAGTTCTCGGACAACCAGTTCACCGCGAATTGGGATCGCGAATTTCGTGGAGGGAAAGATCGTTTGTCCGAGCGCTTCTTCTGGTCTAACTCCGATACGTTCCAGCCCTTCGGAGCTGATTCCTACGGAATCCAGACTGGCGGCCAGCCCGGTCCTAATAACCTGAATTTTCCTCTCGATATCCCACTGCACAGCCGCTTTGGCAGCATTACCGAAACTCATGTGTTCAGCAATGACTCTGATCAACGATTTTCGGTTTGGCGTCAACATTATCAGCGACAAGCTGAATAATCAGCCGCCCATCACTAATAAAGATGTCGGTATCAATCTGCCTACCGCAACGGGCGTGAACGGACAGGCTGGCGATCCTAATATCTACCGGTTCCAGTTCGACAGTTTTGCCTTCGGGGCCTACCCCACGCAGCTTCAGTCTGCTCTCTCTGATAACTACACGTGGGTGGATACGGTGAGTTGGAGCCATGGCCCACACCAACTTAGGTTTGGTGGAGAAGTGGACCGCGTTGCGATGCGGCGAAGTTTGCCGATTGCCGACAATGGATTGATATTTTTTATCTCTGGAGCCACCGGATTCGGATCCGATTTCCAGAGTTTCATGGCGGGCGCACCGCTTTTAGGCGAAGGCGGAGGCGGCCTCGGCAATCACGATTACCGCATTCCTGGATACTCCTGGTTTGCACAGGACGACTATCGCGCAAGCAAGACGCTCACTCTCAACCTAGGATTCCGAAACGAGTTCCTTGGCGCGCCTTACGACACGCTCTGCCACACAGGAAACACCGATCCTAACCTTGCAAACACAACTGGGCAGCCTTACGTCTACCCCAAATGCATTGATAAATTTGGCCTCTCGGGAATTTCCGGGACACTGAATCAGGCCGGGCTTAACAATGAATATGCCACGGTGCTGGAGCCACGCATTGGTTTTGCCTATGACGTTGGAGGCCATCACATCACGTCGGTCCGCGGCGGCTATGGAATTTACAGCGTGCGCGAGGATTTGGGAGCAGTGGACAATCTCGCCATCGTTCCGCCAACTTACCCATTTTTGGTTGGTTTCGACCCCGGAGAGAACAGCTTGGCGAATTTGTTTGCGCACAGCGCCGCGTTTCCGAGCGGCATTCCGGCGCTCGGCGCCAATCCAACCCAAACTTACGTGCCCACCGCAGCAATTCTTCAAGGATTTGCGCCCTGTACGTTTCCCACTCCACAAGCGTGTTCTCCGGCTTTCAGCGGCAACGTGAATGGGTTGATCCAACTCTCTGTGCCGCTGCATTGGGTGGCAGGCACCACGCAACAATGGAACTTCACCATTCAGCACGAGCTTGGACGCGACTGGTTTATGGAACTCGGTTACGTCGGCACCAAGGGCACGCGCCTGCGGTCCACTTTCGATCCGGACCAGGCTACGCTAGCCACGCCGCAGACTCCGGTCACCATTTCTGGCCCAGGGTGCGCTAATCTCCAGGCTCAACATTTGTCGTGCACGATCGTGGATTCCACGGTGGAGAACGCTTCAGCCCGCGCTCCATATCTGGGAATCGCGCCAGGAGATTTCGAGGATTTTGCTCCTAACTCTGATTCGCACTACAGCGCGCTGCAGGCGACGCTGGCCCATCGCTTCGGCAAGGGCCTGTATTTCCAGAGCGCTTACACCTGGTCCAAATCAATCGATGACGTTTCTACTGCGTCCGTCGCTTTTCTTACGCGGGTGAATAATCAAACCGACGCGGCAGCATCTCGAGGGTTGTCGGATTTTGACCGCCGACAACGGTTTGTGACCAGCGCCGTTTATCAGTTGCCATTCTTCAGCGGCGCCAGCGGCCTGACTAAGGGAGTGCTGGGAGGATGGGAAACCAGCGGCGTCGTGATCCTGCAATCGGGCGCGCCGTTCACCATCTATGATCCGGCGGGAGGCACCGCGTATGCTCTGGCCAGCACTCCTTCATCTACGGCGACCTTCACTCCCGGCTCCAGTTGCGCCACTGCTGCAACTTCCGGCAGCGTAGAGTCACGGCTGGCGAACTGGGTGAACCCCTTGGCCTACACGCCAGACCCGCTTGCAACTCTTTCCAACGGCACCAGCAGCGATGCGACGGTGTACGGCAATACGCCGCGCAATTGCATAATTGGACCGCCGCAGAAAAACGTGGATTTCACACTCGACAAGTCGTTCAGGCTGGCAGAGCGGCAGGATCTCCGATTCCGGGTGGACTTTTTCAACCTGTTCAATCATCCATCGTTCGCGCTTCCGGCGGCGACATCCGTATCGCCCATCGTCGGTGGAACTGGCGGGGGATCGGCACCGATCACTTCAACTGTGGGCACGCCGCGGCTGATTCAGTTTTCGTTGAAGTATTCGTTCTAGAAGTTGATCTGCTGAATCACTCGTAGGCTTGCGGCGGCAGTCCGGTGATGCGGATGCCGCCGTGACCTTTGTGGCGGATGTTTAAGCCAATCAGCAGGGCTGTGATCTGTTCCAGGATACGGGCATTTTCCAATTTGCCGCCGTCGATGGCACGGACTCCGGGGAGTTTAGCCGCGAGCGAGCGCGCGGTCTGGCTGGAGTTGGCGTCATCGCTGCAGACGATGACGTCGCAGTCGAGATCTTTGTCTCCATTGAGAAGTTCAGCCGAAAGATTATGGAAAGCTGCCGCTACACTCACTCCCTTCGGAACAAGTTCAGCTGCTTGTTGTGCAGCTGATCCTTGCCATACGCCAAGGGTACGTGAAGCTCGTCCGCCGACGCTGGAGGCGAGTGCGACCGTGGCGTCAATCAAAACACTGCCAGAGCGAATCGCAGGCTTGAGTTCTTTGAGCAGCGAAGCCTGACCCTCGAACGGGACGGTGAGCACAAGAATATTTGCAGCACCGCAAGCCGCGATATTCTCCATGCCCGAAATCTGAGCGCTCTCTCCGACAGCTTTCTTAATCTTGCTGGCGGCTTCCTCTGCGCGCTGCGCGTCACGCGATCCAACGATGATGGTCTCTCCCGCCCGCGCCCAGCGCAGGGCAAGACCCATGCCAGCGGGGCCAGTTCCACCGAGAATGGCGATAGGAATTGGATCAGGCAAATTCCGGCTCCAGCGTTTCTTCCGCGGTGAAATCTTCCAGTGGGAGCTTGATTTTGATACGCGAGTAGGTCGTGTTGCGCTCAGCGGGGATTCGTCCCGTTTCCAGAATCAACGACTGAAAATCCTCAGGACTGGTGTACTGACCTGCAGTGGCTCCAGCTTCACGCGAAATATTTTCTTCCATCAGCGTGCCGCCGTAATCATTCGCTCCGGCGTGCAGGCAAAGTTGGGAAAGCTGGCGATTCAACTTGACCCACGAAACTTGAATATTATTGATCGAGCCGGCGAGCAGCAGGCGCGACAGCGCGTGAACCTTCAGATGCTCCGCTAGCGTGGGCCCCGTGCGAGCCAGACCCTGATGGAACAGCAGCGTGTTCTGGTGCACGAATCCGAGCGGAACAAATTCGGTGAAGCCTCCAGTTTCGTCCTGAATTTCTCGCAGGAGATACATCTGGCGAACCCAGTGCTCGGGCGTTTCGGTGTGGCCATACATCATTGTGGAAGTCGAGCGGATGCCGAGACGATGGGCGGTTCGGATTACTTCGACCCACTGCGCGGTGGTGAGCTTGTTGGCTGAAAGAATGTGCCGGATCTCGTCATCCAGAATTTCTGCAGCGGTGCCCGGTAGAGTGCCGAGGCCGTTGTCGCGCAACATGGAAAGATAATCGGCCAGCTTCATGCCGGTGAGTTCAACGCCGTAAACGATTTCCATTGGCGAGAATGCATGGATGTGCATGCGCGGCGTAGCATTCTTTACCGCGCGCAGAATGTCGCGATAATAAAATGGCGGCAGGCCATGGGGCAGTCCGCCCTGGATGCACACCTCTTTCGCCCCGAGCTGCCAGGCCTCGACTGCTTTCTGCGCGACTTGAGCTGGCTCCAGAAAGTAAGTATCGGACTCCCGGGGTCCGCGGCTGAAGGCGCAGAATTTGCATCCCACAAAACAAATATTGGTGAAGTTAATGTTGCGATTGACGACGTAGGTGACCAGGTTTCCGGAAAGTTCGGCGCGGAGCACGTTGGCCGCGGCTAGCAGCCCGAGCAAGTCATCGCCATCGGCGTTGGCCAGTGTATAAGCGTCTTCCAGAGGAATTGTGTTTCCGTTTTGAGTTTCTAGAATTCGCTCCAGAGAATTGCGCACCGTTGTTGTGAGAGTTGGCGCGATGTCGAACCAATCGAGCGAAGGGAAATTCTCCAATTCAGATATTGAAAGATGGCGGGTCACAGCTTCCTCCGGACTTTACTATCATTCCAAATTACTCCTGCGGGCCGACTTTGGCGAGGGCGTGGCGCAACCGGATCAGCGGAATAAATCGCTGGACGCGGGGCGAAGCAAGTCAGGAGTACGGCCGCGAGCCGGCTCATATAAATATCCGCGGACGATGCAGGCCGGGGTCCGGTTGAGCTTGCCGCAAACCAGACCGGCGGCGGCAGCGAGTTCGTCGGCGATGGCTTCAAGGCTGGCTCGCAGCGTGTAGGCGTGCGGGTCGCGTTGGCCTCGATCATCGCGCAGCGCTTTCATCCCGGCGATGCCGATGGCGAAGTCGATAAGTCCTTCGCGCCACGGGCGTCCGAAAGTGTCGGTGATAAGAACGGGAACTGCGAGTTTAGTGCGCTTCTTCAGTTCGCGATGAAGCTTTCTCGCTGAACGGTCAGGATCGGCGGGTAGAAGCAAAGCGTGGCAGCCTCCATCAACATTGGAGACATCCACTCCGCTGTTGGCGCAGATGAATCCATGCTGCGTTTCCGTGATGAGCACACCATTTTTTCGCCTGATAACGGTGCGGCTCTCGCGCACGGCCAGTTCGATGACGCGTGCATCCAGCTTATATTTCTGCGCCCAGGCGATCGATTCAGAAGAAGGATCGATCGTGGCAAGATCGATGATGCGTCCTTCCGCCTTGGAAACGATTTTGTGTTTGACGACGAGAATATCGCCAGCTGCAAATGCAATTTTGTGCTGCTGCATTGACGCGATGAGTTTCTCCGACAAGGAATCGCCGGGTTTGATGTCGTCTGCTAAAGAGATTGGGATCAGGCGTATGTCAGTCGGCAGAGGGTTCGATTTCTTCTTCGCGCGCGGCCGCACCAAAGTTGTACGCTGCCGGTGTCGTGGCTCGCTCATCGGGTCTCCGCCTTCGTGACCGGAAAGCGGCCTTCGAGCGCCCAGCGGCGAACCAAGCTCTGCGTGCGAGTTTCTCCTGCACGCGAAAGAAGCAATTGAAAATCGCCGGGATTGTCCACGTCCACTGCGATGCCCGGCAGTTGCAAGACCTGGCACGACTTTCCAGTTGCTTGCGCCGCCGCGAGGTGCGGTTTAAAGCTATCGTTTCCGAAGCGTAGCGGAAACAAATTGGCGGGGCGGCGAAAGGCGGCGTTGGTTCCGCGTCCGTCGGCAGCTGGAACCAGAACAGAACCTTCATCCGGAGCCACGGCAAAGATCTGGTCCAGCTCCGTGGCGTGAATCAGAGGGATGTCGGCTGGAATGACGAGAGTGTTGTCAATGCCGCGCTCGACGCAGAGGCGAGTGGCCATTTCGATGGCTCCAGTCTCTCCAGGATTTGCCGGATCCGGGATGATTTCGAAATCGTATTGGCGCGCGAGGTCCAGCGCGTAGGGGTCGCCGGTGACAAGCGCGCAGGCAGGACGACGCGGCCATCCGGCGAGTGCAGTCACAACATCATGCAGCATGGTGTGAGCCAATTCCGTTCGCGCCGGTTGATCCAATACCGCAGCCAGCCGCTGCTTGGCTGCCGAGAGATTTTTGACGGGGATGAGGATCACGGCTGGTCGACGGTGGCGCGAGCAGCGGATTTGTCGGAAACTGAGCGGTCAGAGGACGGCCGTTCCATCGTGAAGGAAAGCACGGTACGAGCGAGTGCAGCTTTGTCTTCGGCGGTGCGCATCATGGTTTCGGTGCACTGCACTCGCAAACCGTTTTCGCGCAGCGTAATCGCGGCGCGGGCGTCCCGCGTATCGCAGATCAGCAGATCGAGAAAATCTTCGTAAGCTTCGGCTACGCCTGCAATCGAACAGGGTAATCCCATGGCGGTCATCAAAATGCCTGCCGGCCCGGCGACCGGAGCATTCCCCACAATTGGACTGATGGCTGCAACTCTGCCGCGCGCCCGCACCAGCGCGTCGCGAATTCCGGGCACGGCCAGAATCGGACCAATGCTTGTAATCGGATTGCTCGGAGCAATGAGTACCGCATCCGCGGCGACGATGGCTTCGATCACTCCCGGCGCTGGCTCGGCGTCGGAAGCTCCGGCGAAACGTACCGAGTTCACGGGATCCTGATACCAGCGCTGCACGAAATATTCTTCGAAACTCAGCTCGCCGGAAGGAGTATCCACGCGAGTTTCAACGCGCGAGTTGCTCATGGGCAGAATACGTGCCTTTACACCGAGCTTATCGCTGATCGTGGATGTGGCCTCGGAAAGTGTTTTGCCTTCGGCCAGAAGGCGCGAGCGCAACAGATGCACCGCGAGGTCGCGATCACCGGTATGGAACCAAGTGGGCTCACCGAGTTGACCCATGGCCTGCAGACACAAGAACGTATCGCCACGCACGCCCCAGCCGCGCTCGCGGCTGAGCAGACCGGAGAGAACGTAAGTGATGGAATCGATGTCGGGAGAAACGTAGAGTCCCCACCACAGCAAGTCATCTCCGGTATTGACGATGAGAGTAATTTCTTCCGGTGGAATCACTTGCCGCAGCCCATCTATGAACTTTGCGCCGCCCGTGCCGCCGGTGAGAACGCAGATCATGCAGCCCTCCCGGCTTGGGCAAGGCCTTCGCGGTCGCAAGCATCATTAAGTCTTTGTGAGAGAAGCGCAGGTTTCGATGCAAACTGTGAGAGGAATTCTGGATAGACCGGCAGTCGCTGGCGTAGCTGGAATCCCTTACTTTCGGTGCGCAGGCGCAACTGCTCCAGATGCGGCCAAGGTTTTTCCGGATTGATGTAGTCGGGAGTCAGCGGTGAAATTCCTCCCCAGTCGTTGATGCCAGCGTCCAGTAACTCCTCATAATACGGTGCATTGAGGTTGGGAGGGGCCTGAATGTTGACGTTGGGCATTAACAATCGAGCTACCGCCACGGTGCGCAGCATTTCCCCTTGACTCGGCTCCGGCGCGTTAGCCATGGGTATGGCGGGCTTCGCGCGGAAGTTTTGGACGATCACTTCCTGAATGTGTCCATAACGCTCATGCAAGTCGCGAATCGCCAGCAGCGTCTCGACACGGTCTTCGGGAGTTTCGCCGATGCCGATGAGTAGCCCGGTGGTGAAAGGGACGTGCTGCTTTCCCGCCTCTTCAATGGTGCGCAGGCGCTTGGCCGGGACTTTGTCGGGAGCGTTGTCGTGCGCCGCTCCGCGAGCAAGCAAGTCAGTGTTGACGGTTTCAAGCATCAATCCCATGCTGGGCGAGACAGCGGCGAGACGGGCAATCCATTCGGCGCTGAGCAAGCCCGGGTTTGGATGCGGCAACAAGCTCGTCTCCCGCAACACGAGTTCGCACATGGCCTCCAGATAATGCAGCGTTGATTTAT
The DNA here is from genome assembly GCA_963726155.1 of uncultured Acidobacteriaceae bacterium. Taxonomy (GTDB): domain Bacteria; phylum Acidobacteriota; class Terriglobia; order Terriglobales; family Acidobacteriaceae; genus Sulfotelmatobacter. Next base: position 210,877 of record CAVSBF010000004.1, on the reverse strand, counting down.
AGCCGAGGTACCGCAGAGTCTCGCGCATCTCAGGGAATAGAAGTTCTGGCTTATCGCCCAGGCTGAAAAGCGCCTCGGTACATCCAAATTTTTCTCCGGCCCGGGCGACCGTCAGAACTTCTTCCGGAGTCATCGTATGGGCGCCCGGGTCAGCAGGATCGCGGCGGAAAGTGCAGTAGCCGCAGTAATCGCGGCAGAGATTCGTAAGGGGCAAGAAAATCTTGCGCGAGTAGGTGATTACGCCGGGCTTGAAGTTTTCTTTTGCCGCGCGGGCGGCGGCGAGCAGGGCCGGCAGATCGTCGTCACTGCAACGGATCAGCCTCAGCGCCATGTCGCGAGAGATCGGCGATCCCATTGGTAATTCGCGGAGTTCCGCAGAGCAGGATGAATCGCGAATCGGACTGATCGCAGTAAGGGGCACTGTTCGGTTCCGCAGAGGTGCTGATGCATCGAATCATACAACAGTGACCAGTGCTCGGTGGCCAGTCAATACAAGGCTGCCCGCCTGCCACCGGCTCTGGCACATGTCAATGAGTGAAACCGGGGATATTACGTCACGAGCGGCTGTACTTGATTCTCTCCGTGAATGGTGAATGGGATGCGTCTTTCGCTGAAAGTGAATGGAAGTCCTCGCGTGGTGGCCGCCGTCGATGGCCCCGGATATCTGAGCGCACATTTGAATTTGCATGAGCGTCCGAAAGATAACGACTACTCCAAAACTGTCCATGTAGTTGGAATTCAGACGCTGGAAACAGAGACGGTACGTTTTGAGTGGCGGGAGTTTGACCTTCAAGTGGGCGATACAGCAGAGTTGAGTCTGCTGAACGATGGCGCAGGCGATCCGCCCAGCACTGTCCGAAGGTCGTCCGAATCACCACAGAATTTGTTCTTACATCCCGAACTCGCAAGGGAGGTATTGTCGGTGGTTTCGAATTTTGAGTCGCGGCTCATGCAGGTGCTCGATAAGTCGAAGGCCATCGAATTGCCCGAAGAACACAAACGGTTCGGACTAGCAGTCGGTCAAGTAGTGGCCCAGCTTGGGGATAGCCTACTATTTCCCATCTATCGGCGGCACAAGGAGCTTGTGCCTGACAACCTTAAAGGCGAGCTTTTGTAGTCTTTCTGATGGACCTGGAACATTGATTGTTGAGAACAGGCGCATTCGCTCATTGACCTCGGCAGGCCATTGCCGTGCTAACGTAGGCAGTCGCGGCCTCAAAACCGCCTTGGCGCTATGAGCCTGAGTGCAGCCGAATTTCGAAGGGCGATGGGGAGTTTTGCCACCGGAGTGACCATCATCACCATGGACCTGGATGGCAAGGTTCATGGCATGACCGCCAATGCATTTGCTTCCGTGTCCCTCAATCCCGCGCTGGTGCTGGTTTGCGTGGGCCAGAGCGCGCACACCCATGCCCATCTCCGCGCCAGGAAACGCTTTGGGATCAATGTGCTCGCGGAAGATCAGCGGGCGATTTCCGAATATTACGCGCGGCCGCCGGAGGAACAGGTCGATGAACCTGCGGCCCACTTTGATCGAACTAAGCATGGAACGCCCGTACTGCATGGTGCATTGACGTATCTGGAATGCCGGCTGCAATCGGCTCACGATGCTGGCGACCACACTATCTTCATCGCGGAAGTAGAAGACGTGGTGGTGCGGGAGGGCAGTCCGCTGCTGTTTTTCCGGAGCACTTACCGCCAGATTGGAGAAGAAGTTCCAGAATGATTTCTACAAAAAGGCCCGGCATCCCTTGAGAGGCGATGCCGGGCCGGAGGGACTCGCAGACGTTTCAACATATTTGACTCCGGAATGGATTCGCGGCAAGGTTAGATGTCACGAGTGGATTGTGACGGATGTCACAACCTGGGGCATGAAAACAGGGCTCGTCACCTTTCTGGTAATGGAACATCCAATAGTTGTTAAACAGAGTTGTTAAATAGAAGAACAATTTATTCAGGGGCACATTCATGGCAGAAAAAGTGGCAAAGAGCGAATCGGAGTGGAAACAACAGCTGACGCCGGAGCAATACCACGTCACCCGCGAGGCCGGAACCGAGCCAGCTTTTACGGGCAAATACTGGAAGACCAAGGATGCCGGGATCTATCACTGCGTCTGCTGCGGAGAGCCGTTATTTGATTCGTCGACAAAGTTCGATTCAGGCACTGGATGGCCGAGTTTTTTCAAACCGGCGGACGAAGCGAAGGTTGAAGAGCACAAAGACCGCAGTTTCGGGATGACCAGGACCGAGGCTCGTTGTGCCAAGTGCGGAGCGCATCTGGGGCATGTGTTTGAAGACGGTCCAGCTCCGACCGGGCTGCGTTATTGCATGAACTCGGCTTCGCTTGATCTGAAACCTAAAGAAAAAAAGTAAGAGGTTGTTCGGAAAAGCGGCGGCCGGAGGGCCGCCCGCCGGAAATCCCCGATTGGCAGAAATGGAAGGCCACGCGTTGGCGTGGCCTTTTTTCTAGAGTCCTGTGTTGACGTCAGTTATCACGCGCCAGCAGTTGCTGCCAAGGCCTTTTGTGGCTCTGCAACCGTTGGCTTCGGCGCTTCTGGTGCCTTTGCCTGCACTGGCTGGTTCTGCTGTTTGTGTTCAGCGCTCTTGACCTGAATCCCGCCCTTGAGCACAGCGCCATCTTCCACGCTGATGCGGTGGGTGGAAACGTTGCCGTGCACCACGCCTTCACTACGAATATCGACTCGGTCACTGCATTCGATGTTGCCGGTCACTTTGCCCATGACCACAACTTCGCGGGCCACGATGTCCGCTTGCACGGTACCGTTGCGGCCGATGGTGAGGCGGTTATCCGCCAGTGTAATCTTTCCTTCGATGCGCCCATCGATATAGAGCGCTTCCGCGCCGGTGATTTCGCCCTTAATGACGAGGGATCGCCCGATTGTGGCTTGCTCAATGGGCGCGGTAGTAGTTTTGACCGGGTTATAAGAGTTTGGGTTGGAGGCCGGCGAAGTGGACCTTACGCCGAAAGAGTTCTCAGATGACTGGAGCATGCGACCTTCCTTTGTCCCGCCGCTGCGCGTCCGTTTCGCCAGATCAGGGCGCTGGCGGCGCTAATCGGTACGGGTGGTCTGGGATTTTGGGCCTCCGGCTGGTTCCTGTCCCTTTGGCCAATCTGACTATCGCACAGAGGTAAGTAATTCTCCGAGATTACGGAAGAGGCTGTACGGTTGCGGCAGGGCTAGTGGCCATCAGACCGCATCCTGTAAAGACTCGCTCAGCTCTTCCCATTCTTTGAGGAAGGCTGCGTGTGCGGCCTTTTGCCGCTCGAGTTCCATGGACTGGCGCTGGCTCTCATCGGCGCTGACGAAATCCTGAAGAGAAGTCTCGTACTGCGCGATTAAGGTTTCCGCGCGGTTGATTTCCCCTTCCAACTCGCGGATTCGATCTTCCATTTTCTTGCGCTTGATGGGATTCAAACGCTTCGCCTTGGCTGCTGGCGCGGCATCGAGCGAAGTCCCATTTCCGTTTGAAGCAGGCGGGGGCTCAGGCTGAACCTCTTTTAGCTGCTGGCGAATGGCCTCATTTTGCTTGATGTTTCCACCTTGTTTGCGCCAGAGGTAATCTTCGTAATTGCCGGGATAGACTTCGACTTTTCCATCGCCGATTTCGAAAACCCGCGTGGCTAGCCTGTCGATAAAATACCGGTCGTGTGAGACGAAAACAACGGTGCCGGTATAGTCCATGAGAGAGTCCAGCAAGACATCTTTGGCGCGCAGATCCAGGTGATTGGTGGGCTCATCGAGCAGCAGGAAATTCGCTGGATGCAGCAGCAGCCGCAGCAGAGCATAGCGTCCGCGCTCGCCGCCGGAGAGTACGCCGATCTTTTTGAACACGTCGTCTTCGGAAAATAGAAAGCAGCCGAGCAGGCTGCGCAATTCTGTTTGCGTCGAGCGTGGGGAGGCCGCTCCCAGATCGTCGATCATTCGCGCGTCGGCATCGAGCTCCTTGTATTGATCCTGAGCGAAGTAATCGGCTTCGACGTTATAGCCCAGTTTGAATTCGCCGTGCGTAGGAAGTTCCGCTCCCGCGAGCAGCTTGATTAGCGTCGACTTGCCCGCGCCGTTTACGCCGACCAGCGCAATGCGGTCGCCCTTCTCGATCATGAAATTGACGTTGCGAAAAACTTCCTTCTCAGCGCTGGTGCGGGAGTCGCTCTTTTTTGTGGCCGGATAAACCTTGGCGACATTCTCAAACTCGGCCACGATGCGGCCGCTCGGTTTGGGCTGCGGAAAGGAAAAGTGAATCGTCTTTTCTTCCGGAGGGACCTCGATTCGCTCGATCTTCTCCAATTCCTTGATGCGGCTCTGCACTTGCTTCGCCTTCGTGGCCTGATAGCGGAAGCGGTTGATGAATACTTCCAGTTGCTCGATGCGGTCGCGCTGGTTGCGGTAGGCGGCCTGCAATTGTTCGTTGCGCTGGGTTTTCTGCGCCAGGAACTTATCGTAGTTTCCCGTGTAGAACCAGAAACGCTTGTTCCAGATCTCCGCGATTTTATTGACCGTCACATCGAGAAAATAGCGGTCGTGCGAAATCAGCACAAAAGCGTGCGGATAATTGTGCAGATATTCTTCCAGCCAGTTGCGTGCTTCGAGATCAAGATGATTGGTCGGTTCGTCGAGCAGGAGCAGGTTTGGTTTCTGCAGCAGCAGCTTCGCCAGCGCCAGGCGCATCTGCCAGCCGCCGGAAAATTCGTCGGTCAGCCGCTCCCAGTCTTCTTTGCGAAAGCCCAGGCCCATTAGAACTCGTCCGACCTCGGCTTCGATCGAGTAGCCGTCGCGAGTGCGGAACTCGTGTTCCAGACTGTGATACCGATCCGCAACTTCGGCGTATTCGGGGCTGGTGTGGTCGAGTTCGGAAATCTGGTGAGTCAGCGTTTCCAGTTCCCGCTCCATGGCGTGGAGTTCGGTGAACACCGCCATGCATTCGGCAAACACGGTGCGTCCGGAGAGCGTGAGCCCATCCTGCGGTAGATATCCAGCGGTGGTCCCCTTGGCGACGATGAGCGAGCCGTAGTCCAGCGTATCCAGGCCGGCAAGGACCTTCATCAGCGTGGACTTGCCGGTGCCGTTCGCGCCCACCAGGCCGATACGGTCGCGGGGCGTGATCAGCCAGTCGGTGTTTTCAAAAAGAAGTTTGTGGCCGAAGCGTTTTCCGGCGCCAGAAAGCTGAATCATGGGCTGGATTCATCGTCTCACAAAAAGCGAGTGATGTTCACACCGCGACAGGTGTTGTCATCCTGAACGTGGTCTTTCGTTCGGCTTAGCCGAACGAAAGCAAGTGAAGGACCTATGCATCTGTTCTTATGGCGGCGCCGATCTCCTAGCAAGTACAGAGATCCTTCGTTGGGAGTCCTTCGCTAAGGCGAAGGACTCCGCTTCCTCAGGATGACAAGCTCACATGGCTGAATCAGGAATGCGCGGCGCTGCGCCCGTTGCGGTTATCCGGATACTTGCCCCACAGCTCGCTGTGGAATTGAATGCGCTCGAGAGCGCGATCAATTACAGACTCCAGTTCGTGCGCGTATTTCACTTCGCGGCCTTTAGCCAAACGCCGGCGAGCATCCTCCGGACTGAACCAAGTTGGATTGCGCATCGGTTCATCGGCGTGGCGCATCTGGTGGACCTCCATCAGGAAGGCCTTGACGACAAATTCCTGAACGCCGCCCGGCTGCCAGAACACACCCTTCGAATGAATGTAGAGATGAAAGTGGCGAGGCTCGATGGTGCCCAAAGCTCCGGCCTCTTCGGCTGCTTCACGCTCGGCGGCCTGGCTGTGCGACAGATGCGCGTCGGTCGACCCCTTAGGGAAGGTCCACTTATTTCCGCCGTTGGTGTTCACCAGCAGGAACTCCACCGCTGATCCCTGACGCCGAAAACATACCGCGGCCACTTGCAACGGCAGCGATTTCGGAACCCGTGCTGAAGCCATGGCGGCGATCTCCTACTTAATGGTAGATGCCGAACATTGCAGCAATGTTAAGGTGCAACAAAAATTGTGCAGGTGGGAGTTACTGTAGTTACCAAAATGGAACGTGTTCGCTACAGCAAGGCTTTGGCGACGTGAGTTCCAAGCCGCCGTTGGCCCCGGTGACGAGGGCAAGTTTTTCGGGCTGAACGTTGACCTTCTTGGAGCTCATCATAAACGCACTGCCCGGTGGGATCCCTGAGCGCAACGGAGGCTGTCAGGGGAGGCTAGAGGGCAGGAATGGTTGGACTGTGTTAAGCATAAACTCCAACCCACCGCCCCCGTACTCAGTCTCGCCGTCTGGGTCAAATACAACAAAGCTCTGTCCGTAATTCACCGTGATGTACCCATACTGATCAGCCGTGATAGAACTGATCTTACCCAATGCAGACTCGGTAACGGCTAAATTATTTTTCTTGACTAGCACAAGTAGTTCATCCTTGTTCGTGCCTATCAGAAGTACAGTGCCATTGGCCGCCATCCGAGGTACTGTTGTGCTCCCACCCGTCAGGGGAAGACTGATGGTCTTGAAGAGCGTCACGGTAACCGCATCGTTGCTGTCCGAAATCGCATCGACCTTTTTATAGACATAAAGGGCCACCCCATCCTTTTTAGATCCGTAGCCAAGATCGAGCACATAGATGTAGCGGGTCACGGTTTGCTCGGTCAGGTTTGTCGAGGGGCTGCTCTCCATCATTGCACCAACCCTACCGAATGGCCCCAGACTTCCTCCCCAATAACAGCCTCTCGACTGCTTCGTGGAGCCGCATACATTCAATCCGACATTCTCCAAATCCGTGCTTATTGTGTAGGTTGTGAACAGCGTCGAATCAAGGGCAGCCGCATGCAGCGAAATACTCGCACTCGCCACTAGCAATGAAACCGCTAGAAACTGTCGCATGTACATTTGATTCAAATCTCCTTTTGACCTTGAAGACGAATGGCATTCTACGCCGCCATCTCCTACGCACAACTGGGGAGGCTATCATAAATATGTTATCGATTGGCGAGGCCAGCGATTACCCCCAGCTACGCATCCAATCTCTCTTTTGCCGCTCGCGCCGAACCTCACCCCAGCCTTCCCCTGAGCGTCTCCCAGCTCAACTCATTCTCCCACCACGCTACAACCAGCGTGGCTACGCAGTTGTCGACCATATTTACCAAACCGCGACAAATACTCATGAAATGGTCGATGCCGAGTATCAGCGTCATGCGAACTACTCCCCCGGAGCCTCCAGCGTCTTTACCAGCCAGGGGATAATCACTTGCTTGAAGATCAGAGGATCCGGCCATACTCCCACTTGACGCCCTAGATGGCCGCCGCGGGGATTGATCCATGCGTCTTTCGGGACGTCGCCTTTGGTCAGCAGAAGCCACTCATCGTCGATGGGGACCTGGGTGTCGAGCACGCCCGCGATGACGAGCATTGGCGCCATCGGCTTTCCGAGTAGTCCTTCATGCACCAGCGAAAGCTTAGGCATGAACTCTTCCATCTCATCGAGCGAGTGCACGCCTTCCATGATGCTCATGAGCGCCGGCACCTGATCGAAAAGATACTCGCGATTTCCCAGCAGCGAGTTCACGATGAAATCTTTTTGAAAGAATCTATCGATTGGCGGAGACTGCGCGCTGCAGCCGCGCAAGCGCGCGCGTTCGATGATCGCCATCTTCGTGGCCCAATATGCGCCCCAACTCACGCCGTGGATGGCGATGCGGTTCTTATCGATCTCTGGCCGTGATTGCGCGTAGTCAATCACCTTCGACAACACGCGATCCGCCGTTTCACTTACTTTGATTGGGTTTTGTCCTGTGCCCGGACCATCGACGGCAAGATAGCCAACACCAAAAGGAAGAATCGCTCCGAAGCTCTCGGCAAGGTCTTCCTTGCGGCTGTCCAGTCCATTGATCGCGATGACCAGCGGCACCGGACCTTTCGCATTTTTCGGCAGCCGCAGATAAACGGTGATTTCTTTTCCCTCGAAAGGAATATGCACTACCTCAAGCGGCGGATCCATGAAGCGCGCGTGCGCGAGAAACGCTTCAATCGCCTTTTCATACGAGCGCTGCTTGCCGGGAGAAGCGGGAATCGGCCAGCGACCGAATGAATAGAGGTGCCAGGCGCGGATGTAATCGGCATTCGCCTTGGTGGGATCGGACTTCTCGAGCGACTTTGCTGCATTGAAATAACGATCGGCTACATGCATGAACGCCGCCGCCCACTCGTCCTTATCGCTCGTGTGAATATTTTCAAAGGCCTCTTTCACATCGGCGGGATCGAGTCCGATCAGCGGGTACTGGCCTACCTCGGCGCGGTGAATGGCTTCGACTCTGATTTCATCAATGTTGCGTTCGCGGCGTTCGGAGTTTTGAGCGAAAGTTGTCATCGAAAGTATCGAGAATAGCAAGACAAAGACTGCAAAATTGTACCCACTGCATATTTTCATTGTTAGGCCCTTTTCTCTTTGCAGCAACAAATATTGCGGCGGTTACAAGAAAGGCCGAACAGAAGTGCGTCCGGCCGCATTGGAATTCAAGTGACCGAACATCTAGAAAGTGAACTTCAATCCCAGCTGTACAGCCCGGCTGCCGCCGGAACCGATGACAGGGTTGGCGGCGGCGACGTCGGGCGTGGCGCAGCCACAACCGAAGGGCTGCACGGAAGGATCGTTCAATCCGAATCCATTCTGTCCACCGTAGGGGTTTGCAAAGTTCGGATGATTGAGGATGTTAAAAAACTCAGCGCGGAACTGCGCGTGGACGCGCTCCCCGAGATGCCAGTTCTTGGCCACCGAGAGATCGAAGTCGCGGAAGCCGGAGTCGGGAAACGTGTTGCGTGACATGTTGCCGAATTGTCCGAGCGGCGGGGGAATCATGATCGAACTGCCCTGGGCGTAACAGCCGAACAAGTTCAGCGCCGCTGTGGCTGGACCGGCCGTGCCTCCGTCCACTGCTAAAGCCTGCGTGGCGCAAGTGGGGTTCGAAGCTCCGGAAAAATACGGAATCGGCGTCGGACCTGATTTGAAATCAGAGGGCTTGCCGAAAAAGCTCCAACGAATGGGCTCATTTGCGGGCGGACTCACCGGCAGCGGACCGACGCCGCTGGCGTCAGTGCCTAAATCAATCGGCCCCCAGAACTGTGGGGTTTGCAGCGTCACGATGGAATTGAGTTCCCAGCCCTCGAGCATTTGACCGTAGCCAGTGCGTCCGGGGATGGCGTAGGTGAGCGAGAGCGTAAAGCGTTGCCGAATGTCGAAGTCGCTGTTTCCGTATTCTCGTCCGACGTTGTAGGAATCTTCAGGCAGGCCCGCGCCATAACCGAAGTCCCAGTTTGCGCCCACGTCATCCAGCGCGTGAGAGAAGGTGTAACCGGCTACCATGCTGAGCCCGTGATAATTCCGCGAATTCAAAGTGACCTGCAATCCGTCATAGTTGGATCGGTATACGTTTGCCATCTGGAAAATATTGCTGAGGTAGGGGAACTTCTTCGCGTATGGCTCCGCAGCCACCTCATTCCCGCTGTCGACGGAGCAATTGTCGTAGGCGGGAGCGCTCGCCAGGCAGGCGCTGAGCGAACCAACGCCGGTGCCTGTAGTTGTCCAGCCCGATCCCACTGGCGGTTGATTAATGTCTCGAATACCAGTCAGATTCCCGCCATGATTGCCCACATAGGCAACTTCCAAGGAAAGATTCGGAGTAAACGCGTGTTGTACGTTGAGCGTCCAGTTCCACACATAGGGAGTTGTGATGTTGCGGTCCACGCTCATGATGGGACAGGGATTTAAGTAACAGTTCGGCGTCGCGGTGCTGACGTTGTTTCCATAGATCGGAATACCGCTGTCCCATTGCGGCATGCCGGGCGGGATTGCCAAATTGCTGGCAGTGATTGTGCCGCCCGCCGTATCGCCTGCGGCGTCGATGATGGCGCCGGTGGGGACGTTGTTGAGTCCGAAGGCATTGTTGAAGGCGAGCAGCGCTTCCCAATTTATCGTTTCGTACACCAGACCAGCTCCGCCTCTTATTACGGTATCGCCTTTGCCCGTCACATCCCAGGCAAAGCCGAAACGTGGGGCGAAGTCCTTGTGATCCGGGTTGTAAGGGCCGCTAACGCCGCTCCTACCAGCCTGAATTAATCCAGTCGCTGAATTCGGATCGAAATTGCCGAGGAGGTCGTGAGCTTCGCTGATCACCGAATTGAATTCGTAGCGCAGGCCGGCATTGATTGTCAGAGTCCTGGTGGCGCGCCAATCATCCTGAACGAATCCTGCGTAGGCCCAGTTGTGAATGGTTCGTCTAGGATTGCCGACTTGCACTGACGCTTTGAAAGGATCGCCGGCAAAAAAATCTTCCAGCGCGGTGGATCCGGCTCCCGTCGGTATGGCCACGCCGCCCAGGAAAGTAATGCTTCCTCGGGCGTTACCGAAAGCGCCGCCACTTACTTCGTCGCGGTGAACCTCGCCGCCGAACTTGAAAGCATGTTTTCCAACCGTGCGCGAAATGTGATCGATGAACTGTGTGATGGAATCCGGCCCCTGGAATTTCGGCCACTTGAATCCGCCCAAACCGGGTACGAAGGCCCCGGCAAAACCAATGCGAGGCAGTCCTCCGGTGTCCGGTCCGCTGACTCCAGTATTCAGGCCGTAAGCGGACGCCGGCGTATCCAGATCACCCGGCAGCGTGGGTTGATAAAGGCGGTTATAGCCGACTCTGGCTTCGTTCACCCACTGTGCATTCGGAGTCCAGATCCAGTTGCCTCCGACTACCTGAGCTCGCGTATGGATGTCAGACCGCCATTTCGATTGCAACTCGGGAAAATCTTCGACTGTCCCAGAGTTGTTGCCAAAGAAGTACATGCCACTGATGCTGTTGCGTTCATTGAAGGAGTAATCAACCTTGGCAATTACGTTGTCGACTCCAACATCGTTGGGAAAACCTTGCACGACGTTGATCGATTGCGTGTTGTTGATCGGAAAGCCGGTGCCGTTGCAGGTCACGGCGCCGCTTCCTGACACCGTGCAACCCGAAATCAACTGGCTGGCGTGGCTAATCGGAATGTGATTCGCCAGCAAGTCGGCGATCGCATTCGGAATGCTGTTCGCGCAGTCGCCCGCTACTGAAGTGCAGGTAGGAGTTGCCGGGGTGGGTAACCCTACTGTCGTCGGAGTGCTGACGCTGTAGGTGTTTCCTACGTCGTAACGCTGGCCCTCGTAAGCGCCGAAGAAGAAGGCTTTATCTTTAATAATTGCGCCGCCAAGGCTGCCGCCAAATTGTTCCAGTGTTCGCGGAGTTTTCGCGGCGGGATCGGCGTTGAAATAGTTTCGAGCATCGAGCTTATCGCCATCGCGGCCAAAGGCAAAGGCGGAGCCGTGGATCGAATTGGTTCCCGACTTCAATCCAACGTTGATGACTGCGCCCGGTTTCCATCCATACTCGGCTGGAGGATTTTCCTGAACGTTAAATTCCTGGATCGCATCGATGGGCAGAATAGTGGCCGAGTCTCCAGCAATACCCGCGCCGTTGATGATGCCCTGGCCGGAGAATGGCTCACTGTTAAAGAGCCCATCAATAAAGTAGGCGTTGTCCTCCGCGCGCAAGCCGTCGGTGCTTGTAGTCGAGAATCCGCCGCCGGGGTAACGCATCACGCCGGGACGCAGTTGCAGCAGGTTTTCATAGTTGCGGCCATTCAGCGGCAGGTCGTTAATTTCCTTGTTGCTGAGTGTTCCTCCCAGAGTTGCGGAAGTTGTGTTGACGAGGGGAACTTCCTCCTGGACAACCACCGTTTCGGAAACCTCGCCTGGCTGAAGCGTGAAGTCCGCCCGCACGTCGCTTGCGACCTCGATGCGCACATTCGGCCGTTCGACAGATTTGAAGCCCTTCGCTTCCACGTGAATCTTGTAGGTGCTCGGAGTGAGGTCGGCGGCAACATAGGTGCCGGCGGGATCCGTCGTGAGTGTTCGCGAAGTGCCTCGCTCGGTGTCGGTGACCACAACCGTGGCGCCTGCCACGGCCGCGCCACTTTGATCCGAAACACTTCCCAGCACGCGACCGGAGGTGGATTGAGCAAAACCACGCTGGCTCATGGCAAACAGAATAAGGACGGCTACAGTTGCGACGTGACCCGCGAACATGGCGGTGCATCGGAATTTCATTGAAGCCTCCGGAAGCTGGTCCGACAGCCATACCACCGTGCCTCGAGGGGTGTCAAGAGAATTCGGGTGTTGGGCAGTCGCTAAGCCAACGATCCCAAAGTGCCAGTGTGTAAATCTGGCTAACCGACATGAAACTCCACCCAAAGTTAAAAGAGCCAGGCATCTTGCCAAAGCTGATCAAGATGGATATGATTCGTGGTCATACCACTATACCTAAATACCAAATATGGCTTTCACGGTTTTCGACACTGCAAAATCTGCATCTCGCCCTCTGGACCTGCGGTATAGTAGCCAGACCATCACCAGTTTCCCCCAACTGGTTCGTGCGGGAGTAAATCCAATGTACAAAATTGTACGAACCTCCAGGTTGTACGAGCAGATCGTCCAGCAGATTGAAGAGTCCGTGCTGAAGGGAACGTTGAAGCCCGGCGATCAACTTCCCGCGGAACGCGAACTGGCGCAAAGTCTCGGCGTCAGCCGAACTGCAGTGCGCGAAGCCGTGAAAACGCTGCGCGAAAAAGGTTTGGTGGAAGCCTATTCGGGCCGGGGAACATTTATTACGGATGGCACGTCGCAGGCGGCGCGTCAATCGTTCGACCTGATGGTAAAAGTAGGCCAGCAGGAAGGCTCGCCGCACCTGGCGGAGTTGCGCCTGATTCTCGAGCCCGGTATCGCGGCGCTGGCCGCATCGCGAATTCAGGAGCCGGAAATTGCGGCGATGCGCGAAGCGGTTGCTGTAATGGATGCTGCGCAGAAAGATCCTGAAGCTTATATCGAAGCTGACCTTGATTTTCATTTGGCGTTGGCGGAAGCTGCGGGGAATCCGCTCATTCTTTCTTTGATCGATTCCATCGTGGGCTTGCTGCGCGAACAACGCATCCGCATCTTCAATGTGGAAGGTGGGCCGGAGCGGGGCCAGATCCATCACAAGCGCATTCTCGAAGCCGTCGAGCGGCACGACGCCGAGCTGGCTCGCAGCACCATGCGCTCGCATCTCGAGCAAGTACGAGAAGATTCGAAGGCGCCCACCGGACGTCCGTCTTCTTCGCGTATGCAGGCAGTGCTCTCGGGTTCCAAAGTTACGTCGTAACTTCGCAACCGGTTCAATGACATTTTGAGGGCGGAGGTTTGTTGCGATGGCGAAACTCGGATTTATCGGCCTGGGCGTCATGGGCAGCCAGATGGTAAACCGGCTGCTGAGCAAAGGGCACAGTGTAACCGGCTACAACCGCACACGCCCTAAGGCGCAGTGGCTGGTGGAAAAGGGAATGCAATGGGCCGACTCGCCACGTGCAGTCGCCAGCGCCTCCGATTTTGTTTTCGCCATGGTTACAAATGCGGCGGCTATCGCTGCCATTACTGAGGGTCCTGATGGAATGCTGGCGGGCTTGAGCGCAGGCAAAATTTTCATCGACATGAGCACCATAAGTCCGAATGTGAGCCGTGCGCTGGCAGCCAAGGTGCGGGAGAAGGGTGCGGATATGGTCGACTCTCCGGTATCAGGTAGCGTGATCACGTTGCAGGAAGGAAAGCTCTCGGTGATGGTGGGCGGGCGCCGGGAAACATTCGAAAAAGTGAAGCCGCTGCTCCTCGATATTGGCCCCAAGGTGACTTACGTCGGCGACAACGGCCTGGCGCTTTCGATGAAAATCGCTGTCAACCTGAGCCTCGCGGTGCAGATGCTGGCGTTCTCCGAAGGCGTGTTGCTGGCGGAGAAAAGCGGGATTGCGCGGGAGACCGCGGTCGATGTACTCACTCACAGCGCCGTCGCCTCACCGATGATTCAATATCGCGGACCATTCGTCCTGCAGCAGCCGGAAGAAGCATGGTTCGATGTCAACATGATGCAGAAGGATATGGTTCTGGCGATGGAGTTAGGGCGCCAGCTCGATGTGCCGTTGCCGACGACTTCGGTGAGTAATGAAATTCTTACTGCCGCGCGCGGGATGGGCTGGACGAAATATGACTTCGCCTGCATGTTCGATGTGCTGGCCACCATGTCAGGAGTGACTACACCGGTCACCAAAGGAGGTAAGAAACAATGACAACGGCAACCTCCAAGCACGACGCGCAACCCGGAACTACCACCGAAAAAGAAAAATGGCTGCGCGCTTACCGCCATATGGTGAGCATCCGTTTGTTTGAAGAGCAAGTGAATGAGGTGTACACACGCGCTCTGATGCCAGGATTGGCGCACTTGTACAGCGGTGAAGAAGCTGTTGCCGTCGGGATTTGCGAAGCTCTGCGCATCGACGACTACATTACCAGCACGCACCGTGGCCATGGACACTGTCTGGCTAAGGGCGCATCGCCGGATCGAATGTTCGCCGAATTGCTGGGAAAAGAAGCCGGGTATTGCCGGGGCAAAGGCGGATCGATGCATATCGCCGATCCCGCAACCGGCAATCTCGGCGCCAACGCGATTGTCGGCGGCAGCGTAGGGATCGCGACCGGGGCGGCCTTTGCCGCCAAAACTCTTGGTACCGATCGCGTAGCGGTTTGTTTCTTTGGAGAAGGCGCGCTGGGGCAAGGATCGCTGTACGAAGTGATGAACCTGGCCCAATTGTGGAAGCTGCCGGTAATTTACGTCTGCGAAAACAATCTCTACAACGAGTACACGCATTATCAGGAAACCACGGCTGGCACCATTCTCGGCCGAGCCACCGCTTTTGGAATTGAAGCCGCCAGCGTTGATGGTCAGGATGTGCGCGCCGTGCATGACGTTGCCACGCGACTCATCAAGCGCGCCCGCTCCGGCGCGGGGCCCGCGTTCTTGCAATGCGATACCTATCGCTACAGCGGCCATCACGTCGGCGATATCAATCGCGAGTACTATCGCTCCAAGCAGGAGGAGCATCTCTGGAAGACGGATCGTGATCCCATTCTTGTATTAGGCAGGTGGTTGATCGGCGAAGGATATGCTGACTCTGCCGCTCTCGATCGGATCACTTCGGAAGTCCGCATCGTTATGGAAGATGCCGTGAAGTTTGCCATTGCCGCGCCATATCCAAACGTCGACGAAGTGGAGAAACACGTGTATGCCTGAGCGCGAACTGACATTTGCGCAGGCCGTGCGAGAAGCACTGGCCGAAGAGATGCGGCGCGACTCTCGCGTGTGCATCATCGGAGAGGATGTCGCTGAGGCCGGCACCCCCTTCAAAGTGCTCTCCGGATTGGTGGAGGAATTCGGCGCGAAGCGCGTGGTCGACACTCCAATTTCAGAGGCTGGCTTCACAGGTGTTGCGGTCGGCGCAGCCATGACCGGACTCCGCCCTGTCGTCGACATTATGTTTGGTGACTTCATCACTCTCACCATGGATCAGATGGTGAACCAGGCGGCGAAAGCTTATTACATGTCGGGCGGCCACTGGAAAGTTCCCATGGTGATGCGCACCACGCTGGGCGCAACCCGGCGCTCGGCAGCCCAGCATTCGCAGTCGCTGCATGCCTGGTTCAGTCATGTACCCGGATTGAAGGTGGTTTTGCCCTCGACTCCGTATGACGCCAAGGGCTTGCTCAAGGCGGCCATCAGAGACGAAAATCCCGTAGTCTTTTTTGAAGACAAAATGATGTACAAGCTCAAGGGACCAGTGCCCGAGGAGGATTACACGATCCCGCTCGGCGTGGCTGATGTGAAACGCGCTGGAGATGACATCACACTTGTCGCCACCAGCAGCATGGTGCAGGTGGCGCTGGGCGCGGCGATCATGCTGGAAAAAGAAGGCATCAGCGCAGAAGTGGTCGATCCGCGAACGACGTGGCCGCTCGATGAAAAAACTTTGATTGACTCGGCGAAGAAAACTTCGCGCGTAATTGTTTTGGATGAAGGCTACGGCCGGTACGGTGTTACTGCCGAACTCGCTGCCGTGATCGCCGAGGGCGCGTTCTACGATTTGGACGCGCCGGTGAAGCGTATGGGAGCGATGCATGTGCCGATCCCGTTTTCTCCGCCGCTCGAGGATGCGACGGTGCCGACGGAGCAAACGGTTTTCGAGGCGGCGTTCGGACTTTGCAACAAAAGCAAATGAACCACCGGCACGAAGTTACTCGAAGGGAAGCTTGGATTTTCTTGGTGTACCTTCGTGGCCTTAGTGGTTGATTGAGGTGTTTTTATGGCATTAAAAACTCATGGAACCATGGCGGTCGATTGGGAACAGCGGATTGATTTCGACCGCTTGCGCCGAGAACGGCTGGCGACGAGCCAAAGCACTCCTGGCGAAATCCAAGATGGGGGCGCTGCTCTGTTTCGATATGAACAACGTCCGCTATCTGACCTCGACGCACATCGGCACTTGGGCGCAGGACAAAGCCAACCGCTTTACCCTTCTGCCCCAGAACGATGAGCCGATCCTCTGGGATTTCGGATCCGCCGCCAAGCACCATCAACTAAATTGTCCCTGGCTCGGCGATCGCTCGCGGCCGGGAATTTCCATGCTGCGCGGCACCATGTCGCCCGAGCATGGACGCGCCGAAGACGTCGCCAAAAAGATTCGCATTGAGCTCGAAATGCGCGGACTGCACAAAGAACCGGTCGGCATTGACATCATCGAGCTTCCGGTTCTGTTTGCTCTGCAGCGCGAAGGCATCCAGGTGGTCGATGGTCAGGAAATGATGTCCAACGCCCGCGTGATCAAGACGCAGGATGAAATCTCGTTGCTCAACACTTCCGCGATGATGGTCGACGCCGCTTATGACGAACTCTATCGCGCCATGAAGCCGGGCATGCGCGAAAACGAAGCGGTTGGGCTAGTCAGTAAAGTTCTCTATGATCTCGGTTCCGAATACGTCGAGGCTGTTAACGCAATCTCCGGCGAGCGCTGCAATCCGCATCCGCACGTTTTCTCCGATCGCGTGCTGCGGCCGGGCGACCCGGTGTATTACGACATTCTGCATTCTTACATGGGCTATCGCACCTGCTACTACCGCTGCTTCACCATCGGCTACGCTTCGCATGCCATGGTCGACGCCTACAAGCGCTGCCGCGATTATCTCGATGCCGCCATCGAACTGATTCGTCCTGGGCGCAACACGGCCGAAATCGCGGCTGTGTGGCCCAAGGCGCAGGATTTCGGCTTCCCCAATGAAGAAGCCGCATTCGCACTGCAATATGGCCACGGCATCGGACTTGCGATTTGGGAAAAGCCCGTCATCTCGCGTTTGGTTTCGCTCGATCATCCGCAGACGCTTGAGCCCGGCATGGTTTTTGCTCTCGAAACTTTCTGGCCTTCGACCGACGGCTGGAGCGCGGCGCGCATTGAAGAAGAAATTGTAGTCACTCCTACTGGGCACGAGGTAATCACACGCTTTCCTGCCGAAGAGCTGTTGGTGGCGGGCGCGCACTATTTCACCGTCAACGGACCATTACCCACTACGCGAGAGACGGAAGCTGCGCCCAGCGCGCGAGTGCTCGACATGATCGAGGCCAGCGCCAAAACTGAGCGTGTCGGAGTTTCGGAGTGAAGGTTATAGTGGCAGCCCTCCTCGGATAAAACACTATGGCCTTCAGCGTAGTTATGCCCGCTCTGGAGATGGCGCAGGAAACCGGCAAGCTCATTGCCTGGCGGAAACAGGAAGGCGACCGCGTTACCAAAGGTGAACCGCTTCTCGAAATCGAAACGGACAAAGCGGTAATGGAAGTGGAAGCGCCCGCCGACGGCATTCTCGCCGGAGTTACAGGAGCGATCGGCACTGATATTCCAGTGGGCCAGACAATTGCCTGGATCGTTGCTCCCGGCGAAAAGGTTCCTGCGGAGAACGCCTCCGCAGTGGCCACGCCTACTGCGAGGGCTGGCTCACAGGGAAAGACGGAATCACACGTGACACCGGTCGCAGCGCATGCGGACGAAACTTCAGCCCCTCGGGCTGCAAGAGTTTCTCCGAAAGCTCGTCGGCTAGCGAAAGAGTTGGGGGTTGACCTTGCCACCGTGCGCGGTTCAGGACCGGGCGGTGAAATTCTAGCGTCCGATATAGAAGCGCATGCGGTAGCGCCGATCGCGGCGACTGGCACACCCGCCAGCAGATCTTCCAGCATTGAAGTTCCGAGCACTCTTGGCCGATTAATGGCCGAACGTACTACGCAGAGCTGGACCAGCGTCCCGCACTTTTTTGTCGTTCGTGAAATCGATGCCAGCGCGCTAAACGAATATCGCGAGAAACTGGTAGCCGGGATCGAGCATCGTGCAGCGCAGACTCGTATCACTCACACTGATCTGGTGGTAGCGCTCACTTCACGCGTATTGCTGAAACACCCGCGATTGAATTCAAGCTGGACTGCCGAAGGCATTCGACTCCATGATCACGTGAATATGGGTGTGGCCATTGCGGTGAACGACGGCGTAGTCGCAGCTGTAATCCACAACGCGCACATTGCGAACCTCGCGGAGATCGCCACTCAGCGCCGCGACATTGCCGAGCGCGCGCGGGCCGGGAAGCTGCGTCCGGCCGACATCGCGGACGCCACATTCACCATCAGTAATCTCGGCATGTATTACGTCGATCAATTCAGCGCCATCATTACTCCGCCGCAAGCGGCTATTCTCGCCGTCGGAAGCATCGTCGACAGAGTGATCGCGGTCGAAGGCAGGCCTGCGGTTCGTCCCATGATGACGCTCACGCTCTCCTGCGATCACCGTGCTGCCGATGGTGCGCGCGCCGCAATGTTTCTGCATGATCTGGCCGAGGCGATTCGTGAGCCCGCGAAGTTCCTGGCGTGAGTTTGCTTCTGCTGCTTATCCAATCTTCTGCGTAGCCATACAACGGAAGCTGTATTGAGAATCGCAAAAAACTTACAGTATCCTGTAAAGAGCTGCGATGCTTCGCACACTACTCAGGCAAGCTTGAAAGCCGCCATCCTTAAGACCGTGAAAAAACCTCTTCAGATCGAAGAGACTGCCAAGCCAAAGTTGGCGGCACGGCACGTACTTCTTCGAGTTCGCGCCTGCGGTGTGTGCCGCACCGATCTGCATATTTTGGAAGGAGAGCTGCCGCAAAGGAAGAGTCCACTCATCCCAGGACACCAGATTGTCGGGGATGTCGTCGAGGGAGCTACTGCGGAGTTGCCGCTCGGTACGCGCGTCGGCGTCTCCTGGATTGGCGGCATCGATGGAGATTGTCCCTACTGTCGCCGCGGCCTGGAAAATCTCTGCGACGCGCCGGTCTATACGGGATACACCGTGGATGGCGGCTATGCCGAGTATGCCACGGCGCGGAACGATTTTGTGTTTAGGCTCCCTCCCGAACTCGACGATCTTCACGCCGCGCCTCTCTTGTGCGCCGGCATTATCGGCTTCCGCAGCCTGCGCGTGGCTGGCGTCGAACCGGGCGACCGGGTTGGACTATTCGGATTCGGCGCGTCCGCGCATCTGGCCATCGCAGTTCTGCATTCGTGGAACTGCGATGTCTATGTTTCGACGCGCGGCGCTTCGCATCGCCAGTTGGCTGCCTCCTTGGGCGCGAAGTGGGTGGGCCAGGAAACCGACAAGCCTCCCGTTGAACTCGACCGCGCAGTAACCTTTGCGCCTAGCGGCGACGTGGTGATTGCCGCACTGGCCAGCTTGCGCAAGGGTGGCATTGTCGCCATTAACGCGATTCATCTGGATCGAATCCCACAGTTTGATTACGACCACCTGCTCTGGGGCGAGCGCCAGATTCGCAGCGTTGCCAATATGACTCGCGACGACGCTCGCGATTTTCTAAAGATCGCGGCCGACATTAAGCTGCAGCCGAAGGTTAATGTGTTCCCCCTCGAACAAGCGAACCAGGCTTTGGCTGCCGTCAAGAATGATGCTATCGACGGAGCGGCCGTCATCCTTCCTTGAATCGTTATCCCTTCGTTAAGTCGCTGTTCCTTGAAGGCTGAAGTACACTCTTGGGATGAAAAAAATCCGCAGCGTTCTCTGCCTTCAGTCTCTGTGCGCATTTTCTCTCGTATTCATTGCGTTCGTACTGGTTGCGGCTTTTAGCGGACGCGCAACGGCTCAAAAGCTGGCCATCACGCTCGACGATCTGCCGCTGAACGGATCACTACCTCCCGGAGTGACCCGGGTCGAAACTACTAAGAATGTGCTGGAAATTCTGAAGAAGCGGCACGTACCTGCGGTATATGGATTCATCAACGGGAAAAAGCTAGAGGGAAACGAAGATGGCGCGGAAGCTCTGAAAATCTGGGCAGCAGCGGAGCCGTTTGGAAACCATACTTACTCGCACATGGATCTCGAACAGAATCCGCCTGAGGCCTTCGAGCGCGAGATCGAAGAGAACGAACCGGTGCTCGAGTTGCTAAGCGGAGACTCGAAGGATATCTGGCACTGGTTTCGCTATCCGTACTTGCATGAAGGCGACACGGTGGAAAAGCGCCGTGCAATAAGAGCGTACTTGAAGGCTCACGGCTACAGGATCGCGCAGGTCACTCTCGACTGGGAAGATTATCTGTGGAACACCGCCTACGCACGATGCGTGGCGAAGGGCGATCAGCAATCGATCGAGTGGCTACACTCGAGTTATTTGAGCACGGCCTCCGAATTTCTCGACCTTGGCCGGGAGCAGGCGAAGCTGATTTATGGCCGCGATATCAACTATGTGCTGCTCATGCATCTGGGCGCCTACAGCAGCACCATCCTGCCGGACGCGCTGGATCTACTCAAGAAGAAGGGATTCAAGCTGGTAACGCTGGAAGAGGCGGAGAGCGATCCAGCCTATGACACCGACCCGGATGTCGGCTTGCACGATGCCGGCACGCTTCTCGATCAGATGATGCAGGTGAAAGGAATCAAGTATCCGGAGCACGCCGAGAAGCCGTACAAGCAGATCGAGAGCATCTGCCAGTAGAAGAAATTCCTGCCCAAAGTAAGTGCAAAATTTTGCGCAGCAAAGAATTGAAAAAAGAGTCTTCGGACTCATTGTCTTTCTGTGGCGCAGCCATTAGGATGTCGTGACCTTTGGGGAAGGGTCCAGAATCGTCGGACTCGCGCGGCGACACTGGATTCCGGCAGCAAAATTGTAATTCAAAATGCCACTGCCAACGGTGGTTAGCGTTCGGGCCATCTCGGATGGCCTAGACCGGCTCGCCAGGTTCTGCAAGGCAAAGTCCAGGAGGAACAATGCAGGAGCACTCGAAGTCTTACCCCTCAACCCACTCCGACCGAATGAGGACGATCGGGCTGAGTGTTGTTGTGCTGACCCTAACGATGTACGCAGTTCTGCCGGCCGCTGCGGCCGACGGACAGTTCATTACGCATAACACACCCGGCTACGTGAAGACCGCTAAAAACCTGGGGACGGAAGATCCCTCGAAAACCATCGAAGTAAGCATCTGGCTGAACCCGCACAACCGCGCCGAGATGGATGCCACGGCGCAGGATCTCTACAACCGCAACTCTCCCAACTACCGCCACTTTTTAACTCGTTCGCAAATCGCTGCGCGCTTTGCGCCGACGGCCGTAGAAGCAAAAACGGTGCAAAGTTTCCTTGAAGCGCACAGCCTCAAAGTGGTTAAGGTCGGCGAAAACAATTTTTTTGTGCGCGCACAGGGCACCGTGGGAGACGTGGAAAAAGCTTTTCACGTGCAGCTCAACAATTATCAGGTCGGAAATAAAGTGATCCGTGCCAACGCAAGCGACCCCTACGTGGATGGAGTTGCTGGCCCTCTGGTCAGAACGGTTTCAGGACTGGACTCTGGTGAGTATGAGCATCCCGCCATGCAGCGCGGAGCGAATCTTCCCGCTGGCAAGTCCCAGCTCACCAAAGCGGCCGCTTCGCCGTCCGATTCGAGCTTCTATTCCTCGGACTGCTTCGACGGCGTGGTCTCTCAAACATTTTCCACCAACAACGATGGCCAGCTGCCCATCGGCACCTACACAGGCAACCACTTAAATCTGCAGAGCTTGACCAGCGCCGGTTGCGGATACACGCCACAGCCGATTCAGACTGCATACAATCTGACCGGCCTCTACAAAGAGGGATACACAGGTACAGGACAGACAATTGTGATTCTTGACTGGTGCGGTTCTTCAACCATTCAAGCCGATGCCAATGCATTCTCAGCAATGTTTGGATTGCCACTGCTTGGGCCGTCGAACTTCAGCATCATTTACACTCCGACCCCGAGTCTGTGCATTTCTGCGGATCAGACGGAAATCAATATCGACGTGGAATGGGCGCATGCCATCGCTCCCGGAGCTAACATCGACCTCGTGGTTCCGCCATCCGCCAGCTTCCAGGATGTAAATGAGGCCGAGTTCTACGCCGTCAACTACGGGCTGGGCAACTCCGTCTCGGGTAGCTACGGTTCCGTGGAATCCTTGACTCCCGCTTCTGAACTGGACACAGAAAATCTGATTTCCGAAATTGCCGCGGTGTCGGGAATCTCCACCAACTTCTCATCCGGTGACGATGGCGACTACACCGCATACGGACTTCCGGCCACAGTGAATGCTCCTGCAGATTCGCCGTGGGCCACAGCAGTAGGCGGAGTAAGTCTGGCACTGAATGCGGATAACTCCATCGCCTGGCAATCTGGCTGGGGCAATAACCAAGTGCTGCTGGCGGAAGCGGGATTCGTACCTGATCCGCCGGAAGATTTCGGCTTCTACGCCGGAGCGGGCGGTGGTCCGAGCAACTGCGCTGTGCAGGATAGCAGCGGAGATTGTTTGGCAGGCTTCCCCAAGCCTTCGTTCCAGAAAAATCTGGCCGGAAAGTATCGGCAAGTTCCCGATATCGCATGGCTGGCAGATCCTTACACCGGCGTGGTGATTGCCATCAGCGTTCCGGGTCAGGTTCCAGAGCAAGTTTGGCAGGTCTGGGGAGGCACCAGCGTGGCTTGCCCAATGTTTGCCGGGCTCTGGGCAATCGCTAACCAGGAAGCAGGCGCGCCGCTTGGCGACGCTGCTCAGTATCTCTACACGATGCCGAAGGGAACAATTACTGACATTGTTCCTGTGACCTCCAAGAATAATGTTAAGGCTTCGATTGTCGAATCCACCGGAACCAATAAGTACACCGCCGCTCAGGTATTGGGCGGTACAACGCCTGCAACCCCGGCGAACTTCATCAGCGCAATATGGGACTATCCTTCCATCGAAGACACGGCGCTGGTGATCTCGTTCGGCATGGACTGCTCGGCTCTACCCTCCAGTGATTTTGACGGCACGCCCTGTACCAGCTCGACTGCGCTGCACACCAAGGTCGGCTGGGACAACGTAACCGGTATGGGAACGCCGAACGGGAAAGCGTTCGCCGATTTCTTCAAACCTGCGGCAGCTTCTGTGAAGTAAGTCTGACGCGGCTTAAACCTCGGCCTCCGCCGTCCGCAAGGTCGGCGGAGGTTTTGTTTTTTTATTAACTTTTCGCCGGGGGAAATGCGTGCAGCCCGCGTCCTCTATAATTACGAAACCTTCTATGAGTGTGTTTCTCGATCAGATCGTTGTGACTACACGGCGCAAGGTCTCTGACGCGAAGGCTGCGGCGGATATTAGGGGTTTAGAAGAACGAGCAGCTCAGCATGTGCCGCGAGGTTTTCGGCGGACACTTGACGAAAAAAGCCGATCTGGCATAGCCGTGATCGCGGAATTGAAGAAGGCGTCGCCATCGAAAGGACTGATTCGGGCCGACTTTTGCGCGGCCGAACTGGCGAAGGAATTGGAAGCAGCGGGTGCAGCTGCACTCTCAATCCTGACCGATGAGGAATTTTTTCAAGGTTCTCTGGAAAATTTGCGGAACGCTTCTGGAGCAGTCAAGGTTCCGTGCCTGCGCAAGGATTTCATTGTGGACGAATTTCAGTTGCTCGAGGCCCGAGCGAATTTGGCGGATGCGGTGTTGCTGATTGTGGCGGCGTTGTCACCGGCAGAGTTAACGGAATTGGCGCGCGCCGCGCGGTCGCGCGAGCTGGATGTTTTGTGCGAGATACATGATGAGGAAGAGTTGCAGCGCGCTTTGGACGTGGGATGCAATTTGATCGGAGTGAATACGCGCGATCTCAGAACCTTCAAGGTAGATCCGGAAACGGCACCTCGGCTGGCGGAGCGGCTTCCAAAAAATGTAGTGCGCGTGGCGGAGAGCGGGATTCGCTCGGGAGAAGATATTGTGCGGTTGCGTGACGCCGGATATCAGGCGTTTTTAATTGGAGAGTCCCTGATGCGAGCCGAGCGGCCGGGAGTGGCGCTCCGGGAGTTAATAGCGGGAGTTCCGACTCGCGTTTAAAAAACTGAGGGCCGGGCTTGTGACAATTTCGGGACAACTTTATTCATGACTTGGGTAAAAATTTGTGGAATGACGAATTTGGAAGACACGCTTACCGCGGTGGACGCAGGAGCGGATGCTGTGGGGTTTGTGTTTTATGAGAAGAGCCCGCGGAATATTAGCGTCGAAGCAGCGCGGGAGATTGTGAAGAAGTTACCGGAGGGAGTGGAGAAGATCGGAGTATTTGTGGGGAACTCGATCGAGAACGCTGCCAGGACAGGACTTCAGGCGGGGTTCGACGCACTTCAAGTTTACCTGCTAAGTTATTTTGAGTCTGCGGCAAGCGTGGATCTGCAACCACGAGCGATGGGGAGCGCCGGCCTGAAGGTCTATCCAGCTCTGCCCGTCGCTGTTTTTCTCGATGCGGGAGCAAAAAATACGGCTGGGTTTGCGCTCGAGCGTCCCGATGGCGTGTTCGACACTCTGATCTTAGATTCTGGCAGTTCACAGGATCTGCCGGGTGGGACAGGCAAGACGTTTAACTGGCACGAGGCGGAGAGCGCGGTGGAAAGCCTAAGCCGTCATCAAAGAATTGTGATTGCGGGCGGACTGACATCGGAAAATGTTAGCCAGGCAATGGGTATTCTGAAACCTTGGGGAGTCGATGTGGCTTCCGGAGTCGAAGCTCGACCGGGGAAAAAAGATCCGGAGAGGGTGCGGGCGTTTGTAAGGGCAGTCCGCGAAGCAGATAGCAAGGCGATTTAGAAATGGCGACTGTTCCACGAACTACGAACGTCAAAAGCCCCGCCCTCTCGCAAAGAACGCGAGAAGGACGGGGCGCCCAGCGCGTTTCTGCTGTCGCGAACCAACCCGGCCGCTTCGGTGTCTACGGCGGGCGCTATGTTCCGGAAACCTTAATGGCGGCGCTGGAAGAACTGGAGCGCGCGTACGAAAAGGCGAAACGAGATCCGAAATTCAAGAAACGGCTGGAAGATTTGCTTCGGACCTACGCCGGTCGTCCCACGCCGCTTACGTTTGCGCGCCGCCTCACGCAGAAATTGGGCGGAGCGAAGATTTATTTGAAGCGAGAAGATCTGCTGCACACCGGGGCGCACAAGATCAATAACTGCCTCGGACAGGCGCTGCTGGTGGAGCGCATGGGCAAGCGGCGCGTGATTGCCGAGACCGGCGCCGGGCAGCACGGCGTAGCCACGGCGACCGTGTGTGCGCTCCTCGGCTTCGAGTGCGTCGTCTACATGGGAACCGAGGACATGCGGCGCCAGGAGTTGAACGTGTTCCGCATGCGGCTGTTGGGAGCGGAAGTACGTGGGGTGGAGTCGGGGTCGCGCACCCTGAAAGATGCGATCAATGAGGCAATGCGCGATTGGGTCACGAATGTGCGGACTACACATTATTTATTAGGCAGCGTACTGGGCGCCCATCCGTATCCGACCATGGTGCGCGATTTCCATCGCGTGATTGGGCGCGAAGCGCGTGCACAGATTCTGAAGGCGGAAGGGAAATTGCCCACTGCGATCATTGCCTGTGTGGGTGGAGGATCGAACGCGATCGGAATTTTCTTCGACTTCATAAAAGATAAAAAAGTTCGCTTGATCGGCGTGGAAGCCGGTGGTCGCGGCGAAGCGCTCGGCGAACACGCAGCGCGGTTCCGCGGAGGATCTCCGGGAGTTTTGCAGGGCACCTACTCTTACGTGTTGCAAGATGCGGCGGGGCAGATTGCGCATACTCACTCAGTTTCTGCAGGATTGGATTACCCTTCGATTGGGCCAGAGCATGCGGCGTTGCGTGAGCTGGGGAGGGCGGAGTATGTGCCTGCATCGGACGCGGAGGCGCTGGAGGCGACCACTTTTCTGGCGCGGACCGAGGGTATCATTCCCGCGCTTGAGTCTGCGCATGCCATTGCAGAAGTGATGAAGCGCGCGCCCGGCATGAAGAAGTCGGATGTGGTGATTGTGAATGTTTCCGGACGCGGCGATAAAGATATTGGGATTATGCGGGAAAGCTTAAAACTCGATTGATGGTTGATGATTTGTGATTGTTGATTGCGAGGCGCAGCAGTAAAGTCATTAGGTTTTCAATCAGCGATCAGCAATCATCAATCAACAATTTCTCTTCATGCCTTTATCTTTTTACAAAAAGCCGGCGCTGGTTGTATATGTCACGTGCGGCGATCCGGACCTCGCGACGACGCGTGCCATCGTGCTGAGTGCGATAGAGGCAGGCGCGGATGTGATCGAGCTCGGCGTGCCGTTCAGCGATCCGGTGGCGGATGGTCCGGTGATTCAGCGCGCCAGCGAGCGCGCCTTGAAGCGCGGTACGACATTGTCGCAGGTGTTGACCCTGGCTGCGGAGGTGCGGCAGCAGGCGCAATCCGCGGGCATCGTTGTGTTTTCATACTTGAATCCCATCCTGCGGATGGGGATAGAGAAGTTTTGCAAAGTGGCGCGGCATGCAGGTGTGGACGGAGTGCTGGTGACCGATTTGCCGGTGGAAGAAGCGGGCGAGTATCTTCGAGCCATGCGTATGTATGATTTGGCGCCGATATTCCTGGCAGCGCCCACAAGTCCGGATGAGCGCCTGCGGCGAATTGCGCAAGCTTCCCGCGGATTCGTGTATGCCGTCTCACGCACCGGGGTGACCGGAGCCCGTCAGCAATTGGCGGCGGACGCCGAAAAGCTGGTGCGGCGCTTGCGACTTTTGACCAAGCTGCCAGTTGCCGTAGGTTTTGGAATTTCAAACGCCGGGCAATTTGCCGAAGTGGGTGCGTTTGCAGATGCAGTGGTTGTAGGCAGCGCCGTTGTTGAAACGATCGAGCGCAATCGGGGCCGTGAAGCGGAGTCAGTTGGCGAATTCGTGGCGAAGCTTACAGCAACCAGCTGCCAGCCTTTAGCTTAAAGATCGAAATCTTTATAAATGAGCAAAGTGCAACAAGTTGGCTTTCATGGACATCGCAGATTGGCGAAAGAAAATTGATGAGCTTGACCAGCGGCTGGTGGAACTGCTGAGCGAACGCGCCCGTGCGGCGGTCGAGATTGGGCGGTTGAAAAGAGACACGAATTTACCGGTCTACGAGCCGGAGCGCGAGAGGATTGTATTTGAGAATGTGAAACAGATGAACCGTGGTCCGCTACCGGGGCGCGATCTGGTGCGAATTTATGAGCGGATTATGGATGTGATGCGGAATGTGCAGAAGGAAGGAATCGGCATCAACGTGGAAAACACGAAAGCTGAAACCGAGCTGGATTCGGAAGTAAATGATTGAGCCGACTGGTGAAGCGGTGACCCGCGGTACGCGAAGCGAGACTGGGTTCGTCGCTTCGCTCGGAATGGCATGCACTCTAAGTAGCGCTAGCAGCAGAGTATTTCTATGATTGTGGCGATGCAGGAAATCGCGGATGAGACCCAGATTCAGCAGGTGATCGAACACCTGGTGAAGATTGGATTCGAAGTGCACCGCTCAACCGGAGCACGGCAGACCGTGCTGGGCGCGGTGGGAGCGGGAATCGATTTCGATATTCGCAATCTCGAATTGCTGCCCGGCGTGCAGGAAGTCCATCGCATCAGTTCTCCCTATAAGCTGGCCGGGAAAAGTTTTCGTCCGGAAGGGACGATCGTCAAGCTGGCAAATGGAATCGACATTGGCGGGAACGAAGTAGTCGTTATGGCTGGGCCTTGTTCAGTGGAATCGCGGGAACAGCTGTTTGCAACCGCCGAAGCGGTCTCGAAAGCTGGAGCAAAAGTGTTGCGCGGCGGGGCGTTCAAGCCGCGGAGTTCTCCGTATTCATTTCAGGGACACGGGGAAGATGCGCTGAAGTTAATGCAGGAAGCCGGGGAAAAATTCAAGCTGCTCGTGATCAGCGAAGTCATGGAAATCTCGCAGATTCCGATGATGATGCCCTATGTGCATATTCTGCAGGTAGGGGCGCGCAATATGCAGAACTTCAATCTGCTGCGGGAACTCGGCAAAGTTCGCAAGCCGGTGCTGCTCAAGCGCGGAATCGCGGCAACATTGGAAGAACTTCTACTCTCGGCGGAATATATTATGGCGGGCGGCAATTACGAGGTCATCTTGTGCGAGCGTGGCATTCGTACATTCGAAACTTACACGCGCAACACGATGGATATTTCGGCGATTCCGATTATTCATAAGCTCTCGCATCTGCCAATGACGGCCGACCCGTCCCATGGCACGGGGCGCCGCGATAAAGTGGCGCCCATGGCACGGGCTTCAGTGGCAGCTGGGGCCGACGCCTTGCTGATTGAAGTGCATTGCGATCCGAACAACGCGTGGTCCGATGGAGCGCAATCGCTGTTTCCCGAGCAATTCGCCAAGCTGATGGATGAGTTGCGGATGATTGCTCCGGCGGTGGGAAGAAAAATTGCGTAGTCTGGTGGCGGAAGAGAGAAAGCGGCAATTGTTGATTTCTGATTGTTGATTGCTGATCAAAATCATTGCGTTGATGGGTTCTGAATCAACAATCAGAAATCAACAATCAACAATTCCCGCCGGTGCCTCTGGTCTGTGCGGTCAAATCTGATGCCAATTCGTCAAATCACGATCATCGGCACGGGCTTGATTGGCGGCTCATTTGCGCTGGCGCTGCGAAAGCGGCGATTCCTCGGGAAAATTGTGGGCTGCGATCGAGAGTCGGCGCTGAAGCGGGCGAAAATGTGCGGCGTGATTGACAACGGATTCTGCGAACCCTCCGATGCCGTGCGCGGCAGCCAGCTGGTAGTGCTGGCAACACCCGTTCTGGCGATTGTGGATTTGATTGGGCGATTGGGCCCCGCATTGCCCGCCAGTACGCTGCTCACAGACGTGGGGAGCACGAAGGCGCTGGTAGTTCAACAGGCGCTGAATGTGTTTGGAAAAAATGCCGGGCAACGGTTTCTGGCCGGGCATCCCATGGCCGGGAAAGAAAACAGTGGTGTCGAGTACGCCGATGCTGACTTGTTTCAGAATGCGGTTTGGTTTCTGACGCCGCTGCCGGGACAAAATCTGCACGCCGGATTGTTTGCCGAGTTTGCCGGGTGGATCGATCAGATCGGCGCGCGCATCGCGATGTTGCCGGCGGAGGAACACGACCGGCTCTGTGCGTGGATCAGCCATCTGCCACAAATGATCTCAACCGCGCTGGCTGCGGCTCTGGTCGAGGAGTTTGGAGATGAGGCGCGATTGCTTCCGGCGGGTGGACGCGCATTGAAGGAGATGACGCGAATTTCTGCGAGTCCATATTCGATGTGGCGTGACATCGCCATCAGCAACCAAAACAACCTCGCGGATGCTTTGTTCAAAGTGGAACAGAGGCTGGCGCATATTCGCGAGAATCTTGCGACTCGCCAACTCGCCGAAGAATTTGAACAAGCGCATGAATTGAAGAAGAGTCCAGGAAGAAGCTAGAGATGAGCGATTGCTGATTGTTGATTGTTGATTGAACTTCATTCTTAGCGGGCTCAATTAGCAATTAGCAATTAGCAATAAATCAGCAATCAGCAATCAGCGTTCCCTGTTTCTCCCTGGTGACTTTCATTTAGAATTCGGACGATATGAATAAAGTCGTGGCCGGCGCAGACGAGGCGATTCGCGATGTTGTCGATGGCTCGAGCATTATGCTGGGCGGGTTTGGGTTGTGCGGGATTCCGGAAAACCTGATTCGTGCACTGGTGCGGAAAGGATCGAAAAACCTTACCACCATGAGCAACAACGCTGGAGTAGACGGCTTCGGCGTCGGTTTGCTGCTGGCCGCGGGCCAGATTCGTCGGCACGTTGGTACCTACGTGGGTGAGAACAAGCTTCTGGAGTCAATGGTACTGTCCGGGAAAATCCAGCTCGACCTGGTGCCACAGGGGACTTTTTCCGAGCGCATTCGCGCAGCCGGCGCGGGCATTCCAGCGTTCTTCACTCCTACCGGGGTCGGCACGATAGTTGCAGAAGGAAAAGAAACGCGTGAGTTCGATGGGCGGATGTACGTGATGGAGCGTGCTCTGCACGCGGACTTCGCGTTTGTGAAAGCCTGGAAGGGCGATCGCATGGGCAATCTGGTTTACCGCAAGACGGCGCGGAATTTCAATCCGATGATGGCTACCGCGGCCAAGGTGACGATTGCTGAAGTTGAGCAGTTAGTCGAGGTCGGTGAATTGGACGCAGACTCAGTCCATACGCCTTCAGTTTACGTGCAGCGGATTTTTCAGGGAGAGCAGTACGAGAAGAGAATCGAGAAGCGGACGCTGAGTAAGGCTAGGTGATAACACGAGCATCCAGTACCCGGCGCTGTGAAAGATGAGGCAATGAATAAGCCTGGAAAAGACGTTGAGAAGCGTGAGCGAATTGTGAATCGTATTGCCCGCGAATTGCGGGATGGGTTCTACGTGAACCTGGGAATCGGCATGCCTACGTTGATTGCGAATCATGTTCCGCCAGGGATGGAGGTGATTCTTCAATCCGAGAATGGGATGCTGGGCATCGGCCCTTATCCTGCAGAAGGCGAGGAAGACTGCGACTTGATTAACGCAGGCAAAGAAACCGTCAGTGAGATGGCGGGAACGTCCTATTTTTCCAGCGCCGATTCGTTTGCCATGATCCGCGGCGGCCACATTGACTTGAGCGTGCTGGGCGCGATGGAAGTGGATGAGGAAGGTAATCTGGCGAATTGGATGATCCCGGGAAAAATGGTGAAAGGCATGGGCGGAGCCATGGACCTGGTCGCGGGAGCGCGCCGCGTCGTCGTGGCTATGGAACACACGACGCGCGAAGGTGAGCCGAAGATTTTGAAGAAGTGTACTTTGCCGCTTACCGGGGTGAAAGTAGTGGATACGATTGTGACGGAGATGGCCTATATCCGCGTCACGGATCGTGGGCTGGTACTCGAGGAAGTCGCTCCCGGGTTAACAGCAGAGGATGTGAAACGCGCGACAGGGGCCAGGTTGCTGGTCAGCGAGGACTTGAAAAGGATGGAAAGTTAGCCCCCGGTCCGCAATCAGGCGCAAATCATCCCGCTTCGTCTAGATTCTGAACGGCGCCGCCAGCAACCGGAACGGAAGCGTGATGGCGAGGAAGACGACTTCGAGAACCCCGTGAACCGCGATTCCCACGATGCGGAATGGCAGTAGCAAAAGCCACACAAACGGATAGGCAACCAGCGCCAGCAAAGCTAACGGCCAGCAGAACACAAACAGCAGGCACCACAGGAGGAAAGTGAACATGTGGCAACCTCCTTCTTTCTCTTTCAATTAATTGTACGGCGACGGGCGGAGGAAAGTTCCGTGTGAAATGACCGGCAGCGGTGGTGATACAGACTAATAGGGATTCTTCGACTCGCGCTGGCTTCTGCTCCCGCTTCGTTCAGAACGACATGGTCTCTTTAAGATCAACTCACTACTCGTAGCGCAACGCTTCCGCAGGAAGGGTTCTACCTGCGGACCACGAAGGATAAAGCGTGGCGATAAATGAAACTCCGATCGCAACAACAGCAACCAGCAAGCCATCCATGGGCCGTGGTGCGAAGGGAACGTAGTCGATGGAATAGACTTCCGGCGACAGAGAAATAATGTGGTAGTGGCCGCCGGCATAGGAGATGGCATAACCGAGCAACAAGCCGATGGCGGTGCCGATTACGCCGATCAGCACTCCTTGAGCAATAAAAATATTTCGCACCTGCGCCTTGCGCGTGCCCATCGACATCAGCACTGCGATGTCTTTGGTTTTTTCCATGACCATCATGATCAGCGAAATCAGGATGTTCAAAGCGGCGACGAAGACGATCAATCCGATGGTGATGAAGGTGACCAGTCGTTCCAGGCGCAGTGCGTGGAACAGGGCCTGATTCTGTTCCATCCAGTTCGTGGTCATGAAGCCCTTGCCCGCCGCGTCTTCGAGTTCGCGAGAAACTTCATTGGCTTTGTAGATGTCGTCGATCTTGAACTCGATGACTGAGATGAGGTCGCCGAGACCGAACAGGCGTTGGGCATCCGAAAGGCGGGTGAAGGCCCATGACGAATCGTAATCGTAGAATCCGGAGTTGAAAATTCCAACCACGCGGAACCGGCTGTATTTGGGCACCATTCCAAAAGGAGTGAGCTCACCTTGCGGACTCGTCACCAGCACGACAGAACCAACGGTTGCGCCCAGATTGTCGGCCATATCTTTGCCGAGAATGATCGGCGGCATGGCTGCAACACGGGCGTGAACGCCGGCTAGAGAATCGGGAGATTCGTCTGATTCGGCGGCTTCCCCCCCTGCGGAATCTTTCTGCGTCTCAGATTGGTCGAGTTTTGCTCAGCTGCAGGAGGTGTTTCATCGAGCGCAGCCGCCGAACCTTCTTTAATTGTGTTGAGCAGATCGCCAACCCTTCGCTCGTCGGCTGGAATCATGCCTTTCAGCACAGCGCCGCGGGCGCGAGGTCCGCGCGAGATGAGCACTTGCTCGAAAATTGCCGGAGCGGCAGCGATCACGTGGGGCTGTTTGGAAAGGCGCTCCAGCAGCGCCGGCCAGTTCTTGATGCCGTCGTCGGCCACGCGCAGCAGGCTGATATGTGAAGTGGATCCGATCAGGCGCTCCTGCAGATCCTGGCGAAAGCCGTTGTTGATGGCTAGAGCGACGATGAGCGAAGCCACGCCCGCGGCTACTCCGACGATCGAGATGCCGGTAATAATGCCGATAAAGGCCTGTCGCCGCTTGGCGCGCAGGTAACGAGTCGCGATAAAGAGCTCGAAGCGCATGCTGGCTTTTATTTGTTTGCTCTCAGCTTTCGGCCAAATCGGATTATAACTACTGCTTTGTCTGCGTGCGGATTCCAATACCTAAAAGCTTCAGCGCAGAGAGCGCTGAGAACCGCCGCTGAGTCGCAGAGGGAGAGCGCGATTCGCGCCGGCAAACTCATATTGTTATTTTCGGTAGTATTGCGGGAACGGTCGATCGATATTGCCGATATTTTTCTCCGAACCTTTTCTCCAGTTCTCTGTCTTCCATCGTGATCATGACTGCTCCGGTCGCGGTCGCGAATGCCGTCAGCGCCCAGCAGACTGCCAATCCCGTGCCCAAACTCCAGGCCAGCATTTCGCAGAGGTGGCCCAGGTAAACAGGATGGCGCACGTAAGCGCGAACGCCGGTGGTGGCGAGGTGTTGCCGCTCTTCTCCGCGGAGCACTTCGGGCAGTCCGCCCAATTGCGCCGGCGTGAATTGGTTGCGAGATAGCTTGTAGAGAAGCAGTCCCGCGCCAAACAATCCGACCGCCGGAATCCACGTCCAGCGCCATTCATAAAGCAGTACGCCGCGCCATGCCGCAGTGACGACTGCAGAAGCCGCCCACATCGCGATCCATACCGGCAGCAGAATCCTATAAGGCGACCGTTTTCGGGAGCGCCAAAAATCCGCTCGCGGATGAATCAGCAGCCAAAATGCTGGGATCGTCGAATAGATGACACAAGCGATCCACGCGACGTTTCGCAACAACAACACGGGCATAAATAGATTCTAGCGTCTGCGTGCCCGGCGATTCTGCAAGTGCTATCGTTCTATGGCACATTAGAAGATCACATTCGAAATCGATGCCGCCCTCCCCAGACTCCAGAGCTGGACGCATAGCATTCACGCATCCTGACTTCGTACTGTTCGAAATTGCCCGCTTCCTGATCGTCAGCGCGGTCGAGATGCAGGCGGTCGCCGTGGGATGGCAGGTCTATGACATCACCAAGCGCGCCCTTGACCTCGGACTCGTAGGGTTGGCGCAATTTCTCCCGGGCATTCTGCTATTTCTTGTTTCCGGTCACGCCTCTGACCGCTTTGATCGGCGCAAGGTTCTCGGAACTTGCTATGCGGGATATGCGGTTTGCTCGGGCCTGCTACTGGTCTTAGCGGTGCGGGGCACGCACGCCGTGCTGCCAATTTATCTGGTGCTGATTCTTCTGGGCGTCGTGCGCTCATTCAACGGCACCGCGAGCCGCTCGATTTTGCCGCAACTGGTTCCCGAAGAACATTTCTCCAATGCCGTGGCCTGGAATGCCACGACTTTTCAGGCTGCGACAATTATCGGGCCCTCGCTCGGCGGCATCCTGTACGCCGCGTTTCGCGGACCATCAGCAGTCTATGCATTTGCAATGATTACTGCCATGGGCGCACTCGTGTCGGCCTTCCGCATCAAAACGCGGACACAAGCGCGCCGCCGCGAGCCCATGACGTTGAAAACGGTCTTTGCCGGATTGCACTTTATCTGGCGTGAAAAGCTAATCCTGGGCGCGATCTCGCTTGATCTGTTCGCGGTACTTCTGGGCGGTGCGGTCGCTCTGCTGCCCGTTTATGCACGGGAAATTCTGCACACTGGTCCATGGGGATTAGGTTTGTTAAGGACCGCTCCCGGCGTGGGCGCAGCTGTGATGGCCGTCGCGCTGGCGCACTGGCCGCTTCGAGGGCGCGCGGGCCCGTTGTTGCTGTGGTCGGTGGCCGGCTTTGGCGTATGCACCATTCTTTTTGGTGTTTCGAGCAGCCTCGCTCTGTCACTGATTGCACTGATCTGCCTCGGCGCGGCCGACATGATCAGCGTGATCATCCGCGCCACGCTGGTACAGTTGCGCACGCCAGACGAAATGCGCGGGCGCGTGATGGCTGTAGACATGGTTTTTATCGGTACATCGAACGAACTGGGGCAGTTCGAATCTGGATTGACCGCGCAGTGGTTTGGTACCGTCCCAGCCGTGGTGCTGGGCGGCGTTGGTACTTTATTGATAATCGCACTCTGGGCCTGGATCTTCCCTGATCTGCGGCGTCTTGGGTCGCTCGACGCGTTAAAAACGGCGCTCGCGGA
The DNA here is from genome assembly GCA_963726155.1 of uncultured Acidobacteriaceae bacterium. GTDB lineage: Bacteria > Acidobacteriota > Terriglobia > Terriglobales > Acidobacteriaceae > Sulfotelmatobacter. The sequence goes on along the minus strand of CAVSBF010000004.1, from coordinate 175,752 downwards.
GAGTGATATGGAAGAGGGCGAAGGTCTGACATAGAAAATCGGCGCGCGAGCATTTCCAGCTCTCCTTTCCATACTTTACAAAAAACTCGACAACCTGACGCAATAAGCGCTCATCTGAATCCGGTACGATCGTTGAGGAAAGACTGTAAGTTTTCCCTGTACTGAGCTGCACGTAGCCACTCTCGTCTTCTGTAAAGCGGCAGATCTGTCGGCCGCGAATCTGTAATGCTGTTACAAGTCTGGACTTTCGTGTACGAGGCGAAATGAACGAACTCCGCCGAACGGTTGAAGTTACTGGCCACGCCACCGCAGTCGAGGTCGGTCGCCAAGAGCTCAGTAGTTGCGCGGCGGCGCCGGTCGAAATTCGAGCTATGCTCGCAGATGAGAAATTGATTCCGTCATTCTTTGTGATTGGCCCGCCGCGAACCGGCAGCAGTTGGCTGCACGAAATTTTGCGTCCGTACACTTCGTTGCCCGGTCCGTCGAAGGAGACGAGATTTTTTGATATCCACTTTCATCGCGGGATGAAGTGGTATCTCGCTCACTACGGAAAGTCAGGTGATTCGCATCGCAGGGGAGAAGTAGCGCCCACTTATTTTGCCTCGGCCGAAGCGCGAGAACGGATAGCGCTGGCGGCGCCGCGGGCGAAAATTGTTTGTGTGTTCCGCCATCCGGTGGATCGAATCGTTTCACTCTACCGGGTGAAACGCGCCTACGGCTGGATTCCGTGGAGCCTTGCGGAGGCGATCGAGCGCGACTGCGAACTGATGGAATCCAGTAGATATGCCACAACCCTCAAACTTTGGCAACGGTCGTTCGGGCGCGAGAATGTGCTCGCCGCGGTTTACGATGATCTTCGGGAAGATCCGCAGGCCTTTGTCGATTCGATTGCAGATTTTATCGGCGTCCCACGCTTCCCGCTCGTGGACTGGCAATACGAATTCGTCCACGATTCCGAGCGGATGACCCAGCCTCGCAGTTACTACCGCACCCGCACGGCGACGATGCTTGCGAACTGGTGCAAGGCACGGCGTATGGATCGCGTGGTCAGTGCAGTCAAACATTCGCCTCTTCGTAAGCTCGTGTTGGGCGGAGGAGCGCCGTTCCCTAAACTGTCGGAAGAATTGCTGATTCAACTCCACGAAAAGCTTCAGCCGGAGATCGATGAGCTTGAAGGGATGCTGCATCGCGATCTTTCCGCCTGGAGATTATGGAAGCCGGCATTTCAGCAGGAACGATAAAGTCTACTTGCCGTGAATCATTATTTTAGCGGCGCCCATATTGTCGTATCGGTCGTAAACGCGTACGACGACTACATGCTCTGAAGAAGCGGCGCCATCTTTCGTAGCTTCGGGAGTAGCCTTGAAATCGTAATTCTCGGTCTTCGCGTCGGAGAGCTGGCCGACCGGTTCCACGTAGTTCCACTCGCCGGCATCTACGGAATATTCGGCGCGTTTGATGGGAGAAAAGCCATCCACCGCGCGGAAGGTGACGTGAATCTGATCGCCTTCCGCAGTCGCGGACAAATTCTCGATGCGCGGGGGCGTTGTATCCACCTCGAAGCGGCGGCTTTCTTTGGACGCGGTCAAGGCCTCGCCGGGTGAATGCGATGGCGCATCGGACGCTACCACCTTCACCACGTAGCCGCCATCCGGCAACAGGCTGGCATCGAAGGAATATGCCTTGTCAGTGATATTGTCTTTCAGCAGCAACCAACGCTTCTGGCCGTCGCCGCGATAGTAGATGGAGTAAACGAGCTGGTCGTCGTTCTCATCGTGCGCACTCCACTTCACTCCGATGGAATCGCGGTCATGGGAACTCGGAGTGGGAGTTTCGAAATGCGATCCCGATGTGCTCGACGAATCCGAGCCCAGGCTGCCGCCAGAAGTTTTTGGCAGGGGCTGATACTTCACGCCGACCTGCACGGTCACGTCGTCGATCACCGGCGCCACGTTCTTGGGTAGATAATTGAGAGCCACGCTATCCACAAGGGGCGCGGGATTGCCTGTATGTAATACAGCCTTCCACTGCGCGTAACGTGCCGCGGGAATTCCAGTTTCGTCGTCTTTTCCGAGATCGATCTTTTTCCACGGACTCCAGTTGCGGTCAGGATTATCCACGTTGCCGCTGCGGGCAAAGAGATCGACGTTTCCAACACCGCGAAACTCAACGCGTCCCCAGCGCGAAAAAATTCTGGCATCGAAAACGTCGCTCTCGTAGGTGCCTTGCGGTTCAGGGCCCGGACCCAGCACAAACACTTTTCCCAGATTGCTCGTCGCCGCGTAAACTCCACCGCCCGGCGCCTTGGCAAAAGCCGTCACCTGCGAAGCTGCCGCTTTGAGTAGGTCAGAAAAATCATCCAGCCCGGTGATGGCAAAAACGTGGCCACGATTTCCCGTGCCGGCCAGCAAATGCTCCTGAGAATCAAAAGCCAGCGCATAAACGATATCTTCGTGAGATGTCCACAGACGAGTGGGCGAACCATCGGGCGCGATACGGTAAACGTCGGATCCGCCGTTCGATCCGCCGCCGGGAAATGGAAATGGGCCGGTGATAGCGGGTGCCGCAGGCGCGGTAGTGATTGTCATGCCCGGAACTTGCGGCGCGCCCGCTCCGGGCGTACCCGAAGCCATCGACAAGAGCGCGGCCATGCCCGAAGAACCGGTTCCGCTTCCGCCCCGCTTTTCGCCAACTGCTGCCGCGTAGATATTTCCCGCACGGTCCAACGCCAGTGCTGTGATCTCCTTCTTGGGAGCACTGTAGAGCACAAAGCCCTCACCCGCGGGAGAAATGCGGTAGATCAGACCGCTGCCGTCGGAGCCCGCGATCAAATTCTGTTGCGCGTCGAATGCCAGCACCCGGATGTGCGTTTCGTCGCTCTTGAAAAAAACGGAATGTTCCCCTTTGGGCGTAACCCGGAAGATTTCGCCGTGATCGCCGGTGGCTACGTACAAGTTGCCGGATTTATCCAGAGCCAGGTCCCAGATATATTTTGTCCCGGGCGCGAAATAAATCGATGAACTCCACGAGTTATCCACGCCGAGTTTTGAGATGTCGTTGTCAGAAGCCGCTGCTGGGGATGATTCCGTTTTCGCAGCTCTCGAGTCGCGCTTGTGCTCGATTTTGTATACCTTGCCATCCGGGGCGGTAGCCGCGTAGATCGTCCCGGCCGGGCCAATCTGCAGCGCTTGCACCTGCAATTCTTTGGGTTCAAAAATGATAGTCGCTTTACCATCGGGAGTGATCCGATACACGCGGGCTGGAGCGCCCGCCGCAGCATATACGTTGCCTGCGTCGTCAGCAGCGATCGCCCAGATGTAAGTGGAAGGCGTGGCATAAAGGCTCTTAAATGTAGGCGCCAGTTCCAGGCCACCAGCACTGCGAATGGCCACGCCGGTAGCAGTGCCTTTAATCAGCTCGTCGAATTTTGACTGCTCCCAGGTGCGTGTGCCCTCGGCAAACGCCGTCGGAACCAGACCGGATCTGCTGAAGTTGGAAAGAAGAAAAGCGGTAAGAAGAAGGAAGAAAAACTTTCGCGCGCTGTGCAAAATCAGACCTCGAAACTTCGTTGTGACGATAGAAGTGATCAGATAAATTCAGGGTACCATGGCCGCAGGTTCCGGAGCCAAGGCTGAGGCGGGCGCAGGCCCCGCCACAGGCCGATTCTCCGTGATATCGTAGAATTTGATGGATTCTCCGCGCCAGGATCTGCTAAGCCTTCTCGCCTACAAGTCTTTCCGTTTGGGTGAGTTTAAGCTCTCTTCCGGTGGCACCAGCGACTACTATATCGACTGCCGTACCACAACCCTCGATGCCAAAGGCGCGCGCCTGACCGGACAAGTGTTTTTCGACCAAATCCGACAGCGGGGATGGAAGCCGCAAGCCATCGGCGGACTCACCATGGGCGCGGATCCGATTGTGGTCGCTGTCTCCGTAGTCAGCGGCGAACTGCAGGGATTCCTGGTGCGCAAGGCGGAAAAGCAGCACGGTACAGGCCAGCGCATCGAAGGCTTTCGCGAGAAAAACGCTCGCGTTGTAATCGTCGACGACGTTTGTACAACCGGCGCTTCCACGGTACAGGCCATCGAGGCAGCCCGCGAATTCGGATTCCAGGTGGTCGGGGTTATGTGCCTCGTGGAGCGCGAGGAGGCTAAGGGAAGACCAAACGTCGAGAAAGCAGCGACGCCCGCGCCTTTCGTGTCGATCTTCAGTGCGAGTGATGTGCGCGCGGAGCACGTCCGACAGACCGACGACACTCAGCCTTCCATTTTTGCAGTTGCCGCGAAGTGTGAAATCTGCGGGCGAGCGGCGGTGACGAGCAATCCTCGAAATCTTTGCGAGGCTCACAAAAACTGATTAGGACTTATACAACTCTTTCATGATCCAAACTCTCGAATGGACCGACAAAGGCGTACGCTTCATCGACCAGACGAAGCTGCCTACGGAAGAAATCTACGTCGTCTGCAAAACTCACGAGCAGGTCGCCGACGCGATCCGCACCATGATCGTCCGCGGGGCCCCCGCCATAGGCGTGGCGGCTGCTATGGGAATTGCGCTCGGCGCTAGGGACTCGAAAGCTGAAACCGTCGGCGATCTGAAGCGCGATTTAGATCAGATCTGCGACAACATGGGTAAAACTCGACCTACGGCGGTTAATCTTTTCTGGGCCATCCGCCGCATGCAAGAAAAATTCGAGCGCCTGCGCATTCGCCCCATCGCCCAAATTAAGCAGGAACTGGTTGAAGAAGCCAAACGGATGCACGCCGAAGACATTGCCGCCAACCAGGCTATGGGACGGCATGGCGCGACGCTCATGCCCAGCGAGGGCGGCGTGCTCACACATTGCAACGCCGGCGCACTGGCGACTGCCGGCTACGGAACCGCTCTGGGAGTCATCCGTGCCGCAGTCGAGCAAGGCAAGAAAATCCACGTCTATGCCGACGAGACTCGGCCATTTCTGCAGGGCTCGCGGCTCACGGCCTGGGAGTTAATGAAAGACGGCATCCCCACCACGGTGATCTCTGACAATATGGCGGGATCCATGATGCGGCAAGGCAAGATCGGAGCCATTGTCGTGGGCGCCGACCGAATCGCCGCCAACGGGGATGTGGCCAATAAGATCGGCACTTATAGCGTAGCTGTTCTGGCCAAAGAGAATGGAATCCCGTTCTACGTGGCCGCGCCAATTTCGACCGTCGACCTCGCCTGCGCCACCGGCGACAGCATTCCCATCGAGCAGCGCAATGCCAAAGAAGTCACGCATATTGCTGGCAAACAAATGACACCGGACGGCGTATCCATCGAAAATCCGGCATTCGACGTCACTCCGGCAAAGTACGTAACCGCCATCATCACTGAGAAAGGCATTGCCCGCGAACCATATGCGCAGTCTCTGCCCAGGCTAGCCGGGAGCGAGGTCAAGGTCGAGGTGTAGCGATTGCCCGTGCGGCAGTGACGGTTGTCACATCCGAGCCCGGAAACCCCGGGTAAAGTTTCAACAGATGCCTCCGAGACCGGGACCTCGAGACCAGGACCTCGAGACCAGGACCTCGGCTGCATCAAACTTTTATGCCCCATCGGCGATGGTTCGAACGGGCCATGTCGGGCCGGAGCCAACTGTGAGAAGATGGCCGAGTTCTACTGTTTGCGCCGGGGGATTTCTAGGGGCGGGACAGCATGGACCCGAGCGAGGGCAGAGTGCATCTAAGTATGCAAGTGGCGAATTCGGAAGCGCTGCTACGGGTTCGGGGATTGAAAAAAGTTTTCCGGTCCGGCGAATCGGACCTGGTGCTCTTTGAGAATCTATCGTTTGAGGTGAAGCGAGGCGAGATGCTGGCTATAGTCGGCGAGTCGGGAGCGGGGAAGAGTACCTTGTTGCACATCCTCAGCGCTCTTGATCACGCTTCCGCAGGTGACGTATACTGCGCCGAATTGAAGCTGAATTCTCTGTCCGCGGACCAAGCATCCGAGTTTCGCAATCGCGAAGCCGGGTTTGTCTGGCAGTTTCATTATCTGCTGCCGGAATTTACCGCTGCGGAGAACGTCGCTATGCCCTTGTTGGTGCGAGGGCTTAGCTGGGCGCAGGCGGCTCCGGAGGCTTCGCGCTGGTTGCGCGAGGTGGGATTGGAGCAGCGCGCGCATCATCGCTCGGGCGAGCTTTCCGGTGGCGAGCAACAACGCGTGGCTCTGGCACGGGCGCTCATTAGCGGTCCGAAACTGCTGCTGGCGGACGAGCCCACCGGCGATCTGGACGGGCAGACGGCGGAAGCGGTTTTCGAATTGATCGCGCGACTACATCGCGAGCACCAACTCACCTCTCTGATTGCAACCCACAACCTGGCATTTGCGCGCCGCTGCCACCGCGTGTTGCGGCTGCAGCGCGGACGGGTTGAAGAAGTTGCCCCGGATTCTTTGCCGGGTTAGAAACGACAGATGGAATGAGGGAATGCGAAGCATTAGTTAGACAAAGTGCAAGAAATTGAACTATCGGTAAATCGAGGGATTTTCAACAGGTTCCTTCGGTAACATGAGAATAACGTTTCTCCGCTTGGGTTTGGTGACCGTTTGATTGCATAATGTGAAGACGGAAGACCAGATGCAAGTAGAGAACATTAACGGGCCAGGGTTTCGGTAGGTTTGAGCAGGCAATTGCCTTCTCGGCCGGAAGCACAGGGGGAAGGGCATTATGTTTGAACGTTATACGGAGAAAGCCAGGCGCGTCATCTTCTTTGCGCGCTACGAAGCGAGCCAGTTCGGGTCTCCTTATATAGAGACCGAGCACCTGTTACTAGGACTCCTGCGCGAAGATAAAGCCCTGACCAATCGATTCCTGCGTTCGCATGCCTCGGTTGAGTCCATCCGCAAACAAATTGAAGGTCACACCACGATTCGGGAGAAAGTCTCGACTTCCGTTGATCTTCCTCTCAGCAATGAATGCAAGCGCGTGCTGGCTTATGCCGCCGAAGAAGCGGAGCGGCTGTCGCACCGGCACATCGGCACCGAACATCTTCTGCTGGGACTGTTGCGGGAAGAAAAGTGCTTTGCGGCGGAGATACTGCACGAGCGCGGCTTGCGGCTGGCCACGATTCGCGAAGAATTAGCCCGCACCAGCCAGGAAAAAGCGCAGCCGCAACGGCAGCGCGAGTCTTCACTGTTGAGCGAGTTTTCGCGCGATCTTACTCAGGCCGCAATGGATAGCCAGCTTGATCCTCTGGTTGGCCGTGACGGGGAACTGGAACGCGTGGTGCAGATTCTGTGCCGGCGCACCAAAAATAATCCAGTGCTGATTGGCGAGCCGGGCGTCGGGAAAACCGCGATTGTGGAAGGCCTGGCACAGCGGATTGCTGACGGCGAGGTTCCATCGTTCTTGGCCGATAAAAGAATCCTGGCTCTCGATCTTTCCTTGATCGTCGCCGGGACGAAATATCGCGGCCAGTTCGAAGAGCGGTTGAAGACCATCATGAAAGAACTGATGGAGTCGCAGAACTCCATCATCTTTATCGACGAATTGCACACTCTGGTGGGCGCGGGATCGGCGGAAGGTTCGCTCGATGCCGCAAACATCCTGAAGCCCGCACTTTCGCGCGGTGAGATTCAGTGCATCGGCGCTACCACGCCGGGCGAGTATCGCAAGTCGATCGAGAAAGATCGGTCGCTCGAGCGCCGCTTTCAGGCGGTCAAAGTTCCGCCGCCGAACGAGGCTGACGCGATCAAAGTTTTGTTCGGCATCAAAGATCGGTACGAGAAGTTCCACGCCGTCACTTATACCGACGACGCGATCAACTTCGCGGTTTCCCACTCGAACCGTTACATTCCGGATCGGTTCCTGCCGGATAAGGCTATCGACTTGGTTGACGAAGCAGGTGCCCGCGTAAAGCTGCGCCAGACTTCGCAGCCGGAAGAAATCACCGAAGTGCAGAAGCGCATCAAGTTCATCGTGCACCGCATGGAGAACGCGATCGCGAACCACGAGTTCGAGAAGGCGCGTTTCTATTCGGACGAAGAACGCAAGGAGCGCGAGAATCTGCGCGCGCTGCGCGAGAAATATCATCTCGATGAATCTTCCACAGGCGTTGTCGGCCGCGAAGATATCGAAGATGTAGTTTCGCGCTGGACCGGCGTTCCCATCACTTCGATCAAAGAAGAAGAGACGCAGAAATTGCTGCGCATCGAAGAAGAGTTGCACAAGCGGATCATTTCGCAGGACAAATCAATCAGCGCGCTGGCCCGGGCGATCCGGCGTTCGCGCGCGGGATTGAAGAGTCCGAACCGTCCGATTGGTTCGTTCCTCTTTCTCGGTCCAACGGGCGTCGGCAAAACCGAAGTCGCGCGCACCCTGGCTCAGTTCATGTTCGGAACGGAAAAAGCTCTGGTCCGCTTCGACATGTCGGAGTTCATGGAGAAGCATTCCGTCTCGAAGCTGATTGGCTCGCCTCCGGGATATGTGGGCTATGAAGAGGGCGGCCAGCTGACCGAGCGCGTAAAGCGGGCTCCTTATTCGGTTGTGCTGCTGGATGAAATCGAAAAGGCGCATCCGGATGTGTTCAATATCCTGCTGCAGGTTTTTGAAGACGGCCAGTTGACTGACGGGTTGGGAAATACGGTCGACTTCAAGAACACGATTCTCATCATGACCTCGAACATCGGGGCCCGGCACTTGCAGAAGCGCGAGGGCTTCGGCTTCCAGTCGACTGCGGAGGATCAGGTTTCGGGCAAGGTGGAGGAACTGGTAAAGGGTGAGGTGAAGCGCACCTTCAATCCAGAATTCCTGAACCGCCTCGACGAGATCATTCTGTTCCTGGCTCTGAGCGAGGCAGACCTTATCCAGATTCTCGAGCTCATGGTCACTCAACTCAACCAGAACCTGGCGCAGAAATCGATCACGGTCACGGTGGCGGATGAGGCCAAGAAGTGGATCCTGAACCAGACGCTGACGGATCGCTCCTACGGCGCCCGCCCGCTGCGCAGGGCCTTGCAGAAATATATCGAAGACCCGCTGTCAGAGGCGTTGATCCAGGGAACGATCACCACGCGTCCGGCATTTATCGAGGTCTTCCTCGAAGACAACAAACTGTTTTACCGTCCGGTGGATGCCGAAAAGACCGAGGGAGTGCTGCTGTACGAGAACAGTTAATAGTCAAACATCAATTAAAAAGCCGTCAGTGCAAGCTGGCGGCTTTTCTTTTGCCCGCTATGTTTGTCAGGGCTTTTCCGTAGGCGCGGATTGTTTCCGGCCGCGATTTCAGGTACATAAACTGTCCCTCACGCCGCGTCTCGATCAGATTCGCATCCGCCAGAATCTTGAGGTGATGAGAGATCGTGCCCGGGGTCAGCCGGTATTTCTCAACGATCTGCTTGCAGTACATCTCTTCGGACGCTGAAATTTCTTCGTAAATTCGAAGACGAGTAGGATCGCTTAAGGCTTTCGCAACTCGAACTAAATCCTCACCTTCCATTGAAACCTCAATCAAATACCTGTGGGCCCGAATAAATCTGCACCCTGGTTAGTTTGACGTTCATCAAAGTATACAACTAAAAGGCCGGTCCTGTAGCGACCGGGACAAACTTCTTTCAGGAGAATTTTTATGGCAAAAAGATTTGTAGGGAAGACTGTCGTAGTAACAGGCGGCAACAGTGGCATTGGCTTGGCCACGGCAAAACTGTTTCATGAAGAGGGAGCGAAGGTCGCCATTTCGGGGCGGGACCAGAAAACCCTGGATGAAGCGGTCAAAGCAATCGGAACAGACACACTGGCGGTTAAGGCGGACGTTTCCAATCTCTCAGATATAGACAAGTTGTACGCACAAGTAACCGGGAAGTTCGGCAAGATCGACGCCCTGTTTGCCAATGCGGGTATCGCGAAGTTCTCCCCGGCAGCCGACAGCGGCGAGAAGCTGTTTGACGAAACCTTCGACATCAATGTAAAGGGCTTGTATTTTACCCTGCAGAAGGCGCTCCCTCATCTTAACGACAGCGCGGGAATCGTATTGAATGCCTCCGTCGTAGGCACAAAAGGTTATCCAGGAACCAGCATTTATTCCGCCACCAAAGCGGCGGTGCGTTCGCTTGCCCGAACTTTCGCAGGGGAGTTGGTCGACCGCGGCATTCGTGTGAATGTTGTCAGTCCCGGTCCAATCGAAACTCCGATTCTGGAGAAAGGCGGGTTGCCGCAAGCGGCGCAGGACGAGTTTGCGGCTGGGGTCAAGGCGCGCGTTCCCATGAAGCGCTTCGGCACTCCCGAGGAAGTTGGGCATGCCGTTCTGTTCCTAGCCAGCGATGAGGCATCCTACATCACCGGCGTGGACTTGAATGTTGATGGTGGCACAGGTCAGCTTTAAACTTGTACAAGGCAAGAAAACAAGCCAGGCCCTGTGAAGGAAGTGCATCATGCATAAAGTCAACATCGCCGAAAAGTTTGCCAGGATTTCCGAGTACTGGAAGCCTTATATCGCGGCCGAATTAAACGGGCAACTTGTAAAGTTTGACAAATTAAAAGGTGAGTTCGTTTTTCACCACCATGAGCATGAAGACGAAATGTTCCTGGTGGTGAAAGGCCGCTTTCGCATGGAATTCCGCGACCGGCATGAGTGGATCGAGGAGGGCGAGTTCATCGTCGTTCCGCGGGGAGTGGAGCATCGCCCGGTAGCAGACGAAGAATGCTGGATTCTGCTCTTCGAACCGGCCTCCACGCTCAACACAGGCAATGTGGTGAACGAACGCACGCTAGCGCAACTTGAACGCGTGTAGGATTTAAGGAGCGAAAGGTTTGTAACTGAGTCTCTTAAAGGACCTGTAAAGGATCAATGGACCTAACTGTTTATTCTGCCGCCTGGTGTCCGGATTGCCGCGAGGCCAAGCGCTTTCTGGCCAAGCACAATATCTCTTATAAAGAAGTAGACGTCGAAACTACCCCCGGCGCAGTGGAGGAAATTGTAAAGCGCACGGGCAAACGCTCCATTCCTCAATTCGTCATCAATGGAGAATGGGTGCAGCCTTATGTTCCTGGAGAAGGCTTCCTCTACGACGAAATGGCCAAGCGCCTGGGCGTCGGGAAGCCTTAGCCTGCATTCTAAAGGTCCTGCCGCTCTGGCTTGCCATCCCCGGTAAGCCAGCGATATCCCCCGTACATCGCCTTCCGTACCGTGGAAAAGCCTTGCCAGACAAGGGAAGATGGCACTCCCTGGCTTTCAGTGCTCCTGCGCTCCTCCCCGGCGCACGACTGCAAGCAGGGCGTTTTCCGCATCCATGGTCGAACCAGAGAGTCCACAGGGGTCAAGCGAAGTTACCGAGTGCTGGCAGCAGGCCATTCAGGCTGTCCTCGGAGCCGTGCTGCTGATCGGCGCCGTAGCCATGTTCCACTACTATTCGCCTGCCACGGCCCAGAATCCCCAGCCGGATGACCTGCAAAAGCAGGTACATACCCTCACCCAGCAAGTGGCGGAACTCGAGAAAGAGCAGGGGATGCCCGCCCTCGTGCTCAGCCGCTATCGCAACTCCATTGGCTACATTTACGGCGTATATCAGATTGGTTTCGTGAATCAGCCGGCCGCGATCCGGGCACGGGTTTCCGGCACTGGATTTCTGGTGGGCGATGGACTGCTGGCGACCAACCGGCATGTAGCTGAGCCCTGGTACGGCGACAGCGAAGCCGAGGCTCTCATCAATCGCGGCGCCACCGCCATGCTGGAGAGCCTGGTTGTCTTCTTTCCCAATTCCACGACTCCGGTCAACTTGCTTCCAGGCGCAGTCTCGTCTACAGGCGATCTGGCAGTATTGAGAATCGAAGATAAAAATTCAGTGCGCGGACTTGCAGTCCTACCGCTTGCCAAGGGAATCGCGTTGCCGGGAGAGTTGGTCACGGTAATTGGCTATCCCATGGGCATTGCGGGCATGGTGGCCAAGTCGCCCAGCGGAATTTATGAACGGCTAGCTTACCGGCACAATGACATCACGGCGGCCAGCGAATTGGCCGCGCTTTCCCTGATTCGTCCTTCAACCACCTGCGGCCACCTGGGCGATGTGGTGGGAGAAAAGCTGATCTACGATGCGCCCACCGCGCATGGTGGGAGCGGCGGCCCGGTGTTCGACTCCAATGCAGAAGTGATTGGAGTGAACTCCGCCTATATCGATGGATTTTCCGGCGGCTCACTCGGCTTCTCAGTAGATGCCTTGCGCCCATTGATTGTAGAAGCGGAAAAACGTCAATAGATTCCCAAAACTTCAGACAGAAACTGATGGGCCGGGAACCGAAGCTTCCCAGCCCTCTGTCTTAGCTAGCCGATCAGAATGCCCACCGCAGTGAGAACTGGATCAAGCGCGGCGTCCCTGTAGTGTTAACGATTCGGCCAAACGGGTCAGGACCACTCTGTCCTGATCCCGTCCATGCGAGATATTGTTCGTAATCCGTCACCAACGGAGTTCCGAAGTTCGGATGATTCCACAGGTTGAAGAAGTCTGCGGCGAAACGCAGATCCTGCCGCTCGGTAAGTCTGAAGCGCTTGATCAGAGAGAAATCCCAGTTCTGTTGAAACGGTCCTCGGTAGATATTGCGGCCGAGACTGCCGAAGCCGGTGGTGCAGTAGTTGGTATCAGTTGCGCACTGGGTGGGGTATAGCAGCGGGGCCGTCGTGAACGCCGCGGGATTCAGCCATCCATTCAGGCGGTCGGTGACGCTCCCGGAACTGGTCCCACTGGCGATGCTGGCGCCCGGGGCCAGACTCGCGCTCACCGGAGAAGTGCCGGCTCCCAGGAAGGCATTGCCGCCGTTCGAATCCAAAACTGAAAACGGCAACGAAGATTGGAAGCTGGAGACGCCGCTTACCGACCACTGGCTCACAACGGCTCGTCTAAAGCCCGTAGCGTGAGCGAAGAACGGCAGATCGTAAACGTAACTGATCTTCAACACTTGTGGACGATTGAAGTCCGAAATTCCGCGCGAGGCGTTAATCGTGCTCTCATCGTTGAAGGCGGTATTGTTCGCCGTGTTTCCGGTGGAGGTAGCATCAATGTTCTTAGAGAACGTGTACGCTGCCTGAATATACCCACGCTCCCAACGCCGCGAGACTGTGGCTTGCAACGAGTGGTAGATGGAATAGGCGTCGTTGGCAAAAATCTGATAGCCGGAATATCCGTTCAGGCCAGGCGTAGGCGTTCGCGCGATGGCGTTCGAAAACGTATTGTCGGTGATCTGATAACTGTTGCCACTGACATCAGTTACTGTGAAGGGATGTGCTGGACTGGCATTGACTGACTGAATCGCGTCGCGAGTCTCGCGAAGGTGCGTGCCCTTGGTTCCGACGTAACCAACTTCCAGCACCCACTTGCGCCCCAGGTCGCGCTGTATTGTGAGGTTCCATTGCTGCGTGTTCGGGACTACGAAGTGACGCGGGACTTCCAGCACAAACAGATTCTGTGTCGAGTTCACGCCCGGCCCACCCGTGCAGGCGTAATTATCCTGATCAGCGGTGTTGGTGAGGCTGTAATTGATGAGATGCGCCAGGCACGGCAGCCATGCGCCCGACAATTGTCCTGCGGCCGGCACCGCGTTGGAATTGGTAGCCGGCGTTCCAGTAAAGAAATCAGACATAGTGAAGCCAGGTGTCGAAGGGAAAAACACGATCGGGATGAAGGGCGACTGGAAGCTGAGCTGATCCACCGCTCCCACATCTTCCCGCACATAGAAGATTCCGTACCCACCACGAATCGTCGTGTTGTGATGCCCGAACAGGTCGTACGCGAAGCCTATCGCGCGGGCCGATTCCAGTGGAAACGCTGTTATTGAACGTCGATCCAGCCGCAGTTCCGGTCAAGCCAGGAACACCTAGCTTGTCGACGCATTTGGGATAAATGAAAGGATACTGTCCCGACTTAGTCAGGTTCGATTCCATGTTGCCGATGTGGCAGGCATTGTCGGTCCAGGCACCGAAGAACTCTGTTCGCAGGCCGAGATTCAATGTGAGGTTCGAAGTAGCCTTCCAGTCATCCTGCACAAATACTGCGGAATTTTTCTGGCGGTAGTTGTGGTTGTAGACTCCGCCTCCGCCAAAGCTGAATTCCGGAGAGCCTTGCAGGAAATTGCCAACATCGCTGACGGGGCAGGGGTTTGCTGGACTGCATCCCGGAAGCGTCGTGTTTGTTGAGTTGCCGAAGTAGAGCTGGCCATTGAACACTTGCGGAAACTGCTTGTTCAAAGCGACCGGCGTAAACTCGCCGCCGAACCGCCAATTATGTTTCCCCCGAACCCAGCCCAGCGTATCGATGAAATTGAAATTGTTCTGCACTTGATACTGGTTGGCCTGTGGCGTGGGACCAAACTGAAATCCTGAACTGACGAAAGTAAATTTGTAAATGCTGTCCGTCAGATTGTTGGTGGGGCGGTCAATCCCAACCTGGCTGGAAGTGACCGGAGGGACGTTAATGTCGCTGTTGTTAATGCGATAAAAGCCCAGCCGGAATTCGTTCACCAGAGTGGGTGAAAATATGTGAGTCTCCGTAAGTGAGAACACTCGATCTCTGACCGGAAGCTGGTAGGGAAAGTTGAGGTCTCCACTGCTGATGGCGCCGCCAAGAGAGGCCGTCAGACCGCCTGCACCAAACGGCACGTTCGACTGGAAATTCTGAAAGAAGAATTGTGCGGATAGCTTGTCCTGAGAGTTGCGGAACTCACGATCCCACGTCGCAGTGAACTGGTTGTCGGTGTAACTGCCGGGGATGCTGGTCGTGAACGGAACCACAGTGCCAGCCGGCGTTCCAGCAGGAACGTTGGGCAACGGGTAGAGATATCCATTGGCGGCCGATCCAAACTGGTTGCTTTGAAAGGCAATCAGCGACGCGGCAACGGGGTCAATACTCGTAACGCCGAAAGCAGATGCCAAAGCAGCCTGCCCGGCAGGTCCGCGATCCGCCGCGGGAATATAGGGGATAAGTGTGCTGATGATGGTTCCCGGGGAATCGCCGCTGCGCTGGCGCGTTCCTGAATAGTTGAAGAAGAAGAACCCAAGTTTTCCGCCGGTTCCGATCGGGCCACCGAGATCGCCGCCGAAAATGTTCTGCTGAATTACAGGTCTCGCCTCGCCCGCTCCGTTCAGAAAGTAGTCATTGGCGTCCAGGACAGTGTTGCGGAAGAATTCGTAAGCCTCGCCGTGAAACGTGTTGGTTCCGGTTTTGAGAATGGCATTGATGTCGCCGCCACCGTTGCGACCCTGCGAAGCGTCGTACAACGAGGTCTGAACTTTGAATTCCTGAATCACAGCAGGATTGGGCAAAGGGGTCGTGGTCAGCTCCGCGACGTTGTAGTCAGTCGCGCTGATGCCTTCGATCTGATAGTTGTTGTTATCTTCGCGTTGGCCGTTCACTTCGATGCGAACATTGCCGCGTCCCAATTGTGAGGCAGCGTTCAGTTCGCCTTGGGCTCCGCTCGACAAAGTCAGCAGCTGCTGAAAGTTCTGCGTGGCTAGCGGCAGATTCTTGATGGTGCTCGATTCAATAGCCTGCCCCGTCGTGGCATCGGTAGTGTCAACCTCCTGCACCAGAGCCTGCACTTCCACTTGTTGCTGCACCGCTTGAGTCTTGAGCTTCGCGATCAGGCGCGTGGTCTCAGTGACGCGTACCTCGATGTTCCGGAAAGACGCTTCGGCAAAACCCGCTCCATGGACGTTCACCGTATACTCGCCCGCCGGCAGCAGCGGGGCGGTAAACGAGCCATCGGCGCCGGAAGTGACGCTGCGTTCCAGCACGCCAGTCTCCTGATTGGTAATGCGAACTTCAGCGCCGGCTACGACAGCTCCGCTGGGATCCTGAATTGTGCCCGTGATGGCGCCCGTCGCGCCCCCTTGAGCGAAAGCCTGGGCAATGAATGCAGATGCTAGAAGACTGATCCAGATCAAACTACCTTGAAGTTTCGGCATTTACGTCTCCCCCTGAGTTCGGAATGGAATCGTTTCGCTATGGCTGAATCGGGTATTTGACGGATAGAAAAGGAGATCGACAACACAAAGGCTTCGTGCAGCCGTTTGGTGCGCCCGTACGCACGCGTGAGCTACGCAGACACAGCCGTGATCGTTTGGGTTTCGTCGTCGCCATTAGATACACGTTTCCCGCGCAGAATGCCCTTGATTCCGAGGATTGCGGAAGGATACTGAAAGAGGGAGGCAGTTGGCAATACTAATGCTGGCGCTGCTGCAGTCGCATTGCGGAGTACAAGTGTGGGTTCGACGTGGAATACGAATATCGAGAATTCGATTTATCGATTACAGTCCTACAATCCCCTCACTTTTTCGCCTTCATGCAGACGCTGGTCCCCCGAAGCTGAGGCGTCCCCGGAGGCCGCGTAAGCTACCGCCGCTCCAATGAGAGCTGGAATGATAAAGGCGTGCCCGCCGGTCGCTTCCGCCACAAATACAACCGCCGCAAGTGGGGTCTTATAGCCGGCGGCGATGAAAGAAGCCATGCCAACGGCGGCATAGAGATCCACCGTAGGACTGTGAACGACGGATTGAGCAAATGCCGTCCCGATGCTTCCACCAGTTAGAAATAATGGGACAAACATCGCGCTCACTCCTCCCGCAGCCAGCGTAAAAAGAGTTGCCCCGAGCTTCAGCACACTGAAAATCACAAGTTGTACAGTGCCGTGCTGCGTACCCAAAATCTCTCCCACCGCTTCATAGTTAGGACCGATCGGCACGAGATTGCCCGGATAAATTTGCAGAAAAAGAAGCCCGCAGAGTCCCGTCAACAATCCGCCAATCGCCAGCTTCAACCAATGCGGAATCGCCCACTTTACAAGAAAAGTGCGGGCCCGGCGGAAGGTGATTACGAACACCATAGCAACCAAACCCACAATCAAGCCCAGCAGTGCGCTCCAGTAAAGGTCATTGCGTTCGAACGTTGTCGAGCCGCTGAAATTGAACAGAGGCGTAGCACCCAGAAAAGAACTCAGGGTGACAAAGGAAACTACCGAAGCGATCAGCGATGGAACCAAAGCCTCATGCGCCAGATCATCGCGGTACGGCATCTCGAGTGCGAACACGATGCCGGTGAGCGGTGCGCGAAAAACTGCGGACATGCCGGCCGCGGCGCCGCAAATCAACATGATGCGCCGGTCGCGATCGGTCAAACGCAAACGCCGAAGCTTCGTCCAAAGCCACGACCCAATCGCCGCTCCACCGTAAATGCTAGGCCCTTCCAGCGCAGCGCTGCCGCCAAATCCCACCGTAGTAATTGCCGCAATCAACTTCGGCACGAAGAAACGGACATCAACCCTGCCTTCATGCTCGTGGTAGGAACGGATGATTTCTTCCGTGGAATGCTCGTTCGGATCCGGAGTCAGAAACTGCATGATCAAACCGGTGACAATGAACCCCAGCGTGATTCCCGGCACAATCGCCCAATGATGGTGCAGATAGTAACTAAGAACCGGAGGCCACAATTTTCCTAGAATGATTACCACGACTCCGGTAATCACCAGGCCGGTGATCAGGCCGATCACCGGTGCAATGATCAGCCACTTGCGAAGATCGCGCGCATACACTGCGCTAAGATCCTCGTGAACCAGCGAAAAATATTTGCCAAACAAAGGATGGCGGAGGAGCCGGTCGGTTCGCCTTTGTCCTGTCGGTGGCTTGGTCATACGTATTTATAGTTCGATTGCGGTCAGGATGGTTTTCTTGAGTGGCTAAATCTATGGAGTGCCGTCGTTGCCTTCCCGCATGACTCGCCGGAGTGCGGCAACTAATTCAGGTCCGGCAGTGCGCAGCTCGTCGTGGTGGTGAAGCGCCAGTTCGCTCAAAACTTTCTCTCCCCGCGGCGTAAGTGCTAGCAGAACTTCGCGGCGATCATCCTGCGCGCGGGTGCGATGCACAAAGCCCGCAGCCTCGAGACGATTCACCAATTCCACGGCGCTGTTGTGTCGAATTTCCATGCGGCTGGCCAATTCCCGAATTCGCGGGCGTACACCCGCCGGCATTCCCTTAATTGCCAGCATCAGCTGATATTGGCCGCGCTCCAGCCCCGCTCCTTTCACCGCTTGCTCGCTGAAGTGCAGAAATCTCCGAATTTGATAACGAAACTCCGCTAATGCCTGGTAATCCGACAAAGTGAGTTTTTTCATCCCGCTGATTGTATCGTGTCGCGATCTGACTACCGACGCAGTATATCGTAAGACGATACAAAAACGAAGTCGACGGAATCCACGAATGCACGTTCACTGGCCTCTTTTTCCCGCTCCATTTAGAATCCAATGTCCCGCTTTTCAGTGGATAAAGAGGAGGCGCATCCGCCTTGATCCCGCGCTATACCCGCCCGGAAATGGGCCGCATCTGGAGCGATGAGAACCGGTTCCGCACCTGGCTGGCGGTAGAAGTTGCCGCCACCGAAACCTTGGCTGAGGTGGGATTGGTGCCCAAGGCGGCGGCCAAAGCCATCCGCGAGCGCGCCGACTTTCGCGTGGAGCGCATCCACGAAATCGAAGCTGAGGTGCGCCACGATGTCATCGCCTTTACCACCGCCGTCGCCGAAATTGTCGGCCCAGACGCTCGCTGGTTTCACTATGGGCTGACCTCCAACGATGTAGTCGACACCGCTCAGGCCTTATTGATCAAGCAGGCATCGGCGCTCATTGCCCAGGATCTTGCGCGCCTTGCAGAAGTCCTCGAACGCCGGGCCTGGGAATTCAAAGACACACCCATGGTGGGGCGTACGCACGGCATTCACGCCGAGCCCATCACTTTTGGGTTTAAGCTGGCGAACTGGTATTCCGAAACGCAGCGGAACATTACGCGCTTTGCCGCTGCGGCTGAGGATCTGCGAGTAGGGAAGTTCTCGGGCGCGGTGGGTATCTTTGCGCATCTCACGCCGGAAATCGAAGAGAAAATCTGTGCCCGACTGGGCTTAAAAGCGGCGGCAGTATCCTCGCAGGTGATCCAGCGCGACCGGCATGCACAGTATCTCTGTACGCTGGCCGTGATCGCGTCCACTCTGGATAAGATCGCGACGGAGATTCGCCATCTGCAGCGCACCGAAGTCCGCGAGGCCGAGGAATTCTTCAGCGAAAAGCAGAAAGGTTCTTCCGCCATGCCGCACAAACGCAATCCCATTACAGCCGAGCAGATCAGCGGGCTGGCGCGAGTGGTGCGCGGCAATGCGCAGGCTGGATTGGAAAATGTCGCCCTGTGGCACGAGCGTGATATTTCGCACTCTTCCACTGAGCGAGTCATCTTGCCGGACTCAACGACCTTAATTGACTATCTCCTGAACAAAACTGCAACCCTGATCGAAACCATGTTCGTCTATCCCAAACGAATGCTGGAGAATTTGCAGAGCACGCATGGGTTGATCTTCAGCGGCCAGCTCCTGCTCGACTTGGTAGAGCACGGAGTTTCGCGCGAGGATGCATACCGCTTAGTACAGGGCCATGCGATGCGGGCATGGAAAGAAGGTCTGGACTTTCATGAATTGGTGCTGGCCGATAGAGAAATCACTAGAAAAGTTCCACAGAAGCAAATTGAATACGCATTTAATCTGCCCCGCCAATTGAAGAACGTAGACAAAATTTTCGCGCGAGTCTTTGAGACTAAAAGCGCGAGAGAGATCAAATCTATTTCTCGAAAGAAATCCGCGCGGACACGAAAACGCGGCTAGCCGCAATTCATAATCGATTTATCAGCGACGCAACATATCCCGCGCCGAAGCCATTATCAATATTCACTACACTCACATTCGACGCGCACGAGTTCAGCATGCCGAGCAGCGCGGTGAGGCCTTTGAACGATGCGCCATAACCTACGCTGGTAGGAACGGCAATCACCGGAACTCCTACCAGTCCACCGACGACGCTGGGTAGAGCACCCTCCATGCCGGCACAAA
Organism: uncultured Acidobacteriaceae bacterium; assembly: GCA_963726155.1. Lineage (GTDB taxonomy): Bacteria > Acidobacteriota > Terriglobia > Terriglobales > Acidobacteriaceae > Sulfotelmatobacter. The sequence goes on along the minus strand of CAVSBF010000004.1, from coordinate 155,892 downwards.
CAATCACCACGCGGGCCTTGGTCAAAGCTTCTCGATTCGCCAGCAAGCGATGGATTCCGGCAACTCCGACATCGTAGAAGTGTTCCACGGTATTGCCCATTAGCTCGGCAGTAACCAGGGCTTCCTCGGCAACGGAGATGTCGCTGGTTCCCGCCGAAACCACCGCGATCATGCCTTTGCCATAGATACGTTCATCCTGCCGTAGCACAATCGCCCGCGCCAGTTCGCGGTATTCCGCCGTGCGTACTTTCTTCTTCACCGCCGTGAACTGCTTCTTGTCCGTGCGCGTGGCCAACACATTGCCACCATGCTTCGCCAGCCGCGAGAAAATCTCTGCGACTTGCGACGCGGTCTTTCGCTCCCCGAAAATCACCTCAGGCATACCCACGCGCAAGCTGCGATGGTGGTCAACTTTGGCGAATCCCAGATCTTCAAACGGCAGATGACGCAGACGTTCCACCGCATCATCGGGCGCGAGTTTCCCCTGACGAACCTGGTCGAATAATTTGCGGATGGATTCGGCGTTCACGTTTAGGAGGCGGCGATCCCGCGATCGAGCCGTCGCTATCTAGAGTAGCATCTGCGCCGAGGCCTGAGCTTTTGAACTCCGGGAACGAGAGCCGCGGCGCACTTTTGCAATTACAGCTTTGCAAACTTTGCGGGCAATGCCGGGTTCATCCAGATGGGCCAAAAATAATCGCCGCAATCCGCTCGGAGTCGCTCTCCCTGCCAGATAGGCATCGTAAAGCATACTTCCCAGCCGATAACCCCATTCCCGGGAAACTGAGTCAATCATCTCTTCGCCGGCGCGAACGGCCGCCAAAGCGGATCTCTCGCACGCGGCATATGACAGCATAAGAGCGCTCGTCGTCTCAGCAGCCGGCCTGGCCGGGTAGAGTACACGCGAGCCGAAGTAGGCAACGCAATTTTCAATCACTTGCGTGAAGAAAGCATCGGGCGGCAGTGCTGCGCTCTCATTTCCAGATAGCTTGTCGGAGTCCGCGCCATCTCTGACCGAACCATGCCCGTGAAGACGCCGAGGCAAGCCACGGCATGCATGATGCAGAAACCGCGCCGCATCCTCGGCGGCGTGCATCAGTTGAAATTCGCGGACATAGAAGGCGTTTACTTCCGGAAAGTAAGCGCTGCCGCGCTCATCCACACGGGCCAGAAGACTTGCCATATGCTGCTCCGGAATCCCTTTGCGCGAGACTAGCCTGCGGAGCATTGCATCCGACGAGTGACCATGCACTTCAGGCAACATGTCGACCAGAAACTTCGGCTGCGTCCCGTTATGTGGCGAGTAGCGGTTGATCTCGAGAAAATTAGCCAGACTATCAATCAAGTTGTAAATCGTAGGCGCGTAATCAGGGCCAGTATCGCAGCGACTCCACTGATCGAGAAACAGACGGTAGCTCTCATACTTCTCGAGCGGCGTCGCGTTGAACACGCAAACCACGTCGTGGTCCACGCGCACGGCATCGACCTTCTCGACAGGCTCACCAGCAGCTCGCCAATACAGAGCATCGACATTTTGCAGCACAGTGAGAATCTTTGCTTCGGGCAATGCCTTATGCACGATATAAGGCAAATGCTGCGGAGCCAGGTGCGACTCGCCAAACAGCACAAAGATCACCGCGTCGGGATGGCGCTCGTGAATCTCGGCGACCTTGGCCGCCGCGTGGCGGTCGCGTTCCCCAATCTTTCGCAGATTTTCGCGAGGCATACAATCCAGCCCATAAATGCCTTCGCCATGGTCACGCGCGGCAACCAACAATTCGTAAAACGGCGCCCAATCGTATCCCCAATCCAAGTCGAAACGGATGCGCTGGCGCAGTTCGCTCTCATCAATTTCACGCCGCCACCATTCGTCAAGAATATGCTGGTGGCGCGCGAAAATAGTCTCAACGCCCAGCACCACCGGGCGGTCTCCAGCCAATGCCCGCTGTTCGATCAGAGATGCGGCGTAGCGCTGCGCGGCGGGAAGTGCATGGTAGTCGCCGATTAAAACCACGTCAGAGGCTGCCAGAGCATTCCGAATCTGCTGCTTATCCAAAAGCGAATCGTAGCTGCCGAAGGCTTGCGAAAACTCGCGAAGATATTTGCGGCGGCCGTTCGAATCCTGCGCACGGATTTCCCTCTCTACACTGGCCAGTGCGTGCAATTCGGTTGCGCTCCGGCGAAGCCGCAGATTATCTGTCGATGCCATACAATCAGCTTCTGACCCTAGCCCTTGCTGCGATCCTTTCCCAGCCTTGACTTCTCGTTTAACAACTCCCTATGCTCCAAGCGCAGGCCACTTGCCGCGCCGGAGAACTCTCGCTGAACCATCCCCCTAAAAACCTGACCATCGCCACTACTGGAGCCAGCGGATCAATCTTTCTCCGCCAACTCCTGCTGGCGGTCGAGCGTGATGCGCGCATTCAGCATGTGAACTTCATCGCCTCCGACTCCGGCCTGCGCGTTCTGGCCGAAGAACTTGGCATCCAGGGACGATCGAATCTTCTTCCTCAAATCCTTCGCGCCGATACCGGCCCCTCTGAGAACTCGAAAGAAAAGAACTCTAAGAAAAAGGACACCTCGAAAAAAATTTCATCCCCTCCCCCGAACATCTCCTCCAAAATCATCTCCTCAAAAATCAAAGAGCAATCGAACGCCGATATCGGAGCCAACGTGGCCAGCGGCTCTTATCCCGCCGACGCGATGATCGTGCTGCCCTGCAGCATGGGCACTTTGGCCCGCATCGCCAACGGCATCGCCTCGCATCTGATCGAACGCGCTGCCGATGTTTGCCTGAAAGAGAAGCGTCCGCTCATACTTTGTGTTCGCGAAACTCCCCTCAACAAAATCCACATTCGCAACCTGTACCGCGCCGCCGACGCTGGGGCGACCATCTTCCCCCTCATCCCGGCCTATTACTATCAACCGGCCAGCTTAGATGACTTGGCCCGAGAGTTTGCCTATCGCGTGCTGGCTCATCTGGGCCTGACACAGCCTGGCGCCTTTCAATGGAAAGGCTGAATTATCAATTACTTAGACGCCTACGGATAAAAACTCCTCCACCTAGGTGAAGATTGGCGTTAGGGTAGGGGGATATCAAGTGTAGACACCCTGCGGGCTCGATCCCAGATACCCGGCGGCCATGTACGACGGAGGTAAGATCGCTTTCACAGAGACGAACCTCACTCCAAAGCGTAGAATTCGGCAAATTCCATTACAGGTGAGGTATGTGTTTGCCTTCGCAACGATTGCGGGATAGGAGGGAATTCGCGAAGTGCTTTCAACGAGGTCTTCTTACTCTAGCGGCCTGCGCGGCTCTATTGCTTGGCCCAGCCAACGCCAACGCGGCCGATGATCACAATCCTTATGCTGGCGACGCCAAAGCCGCCAAGGCGGGTGAATATGAGTTCCGCATCAACTGCGCTCTCTGCCACGGGCTAGGAGCGCATGGCGGCGGCCGCGGGCCAGACCTGACGCGGGCCCAGAAAAGGCATGCTCACTCCGATGCTGAGATGTTTCAAGTAATCAGCAACGGAATTCCCGGCACTGTCATGCCCGCTAACGGCACAAACGGCCAAGGCGTCGGCATGACCGACGAAGAGATCTGGCAGATCATCACTTACATCCGAAGCGTTGAAGTGAAGCTCCCCGCGCATCCTGCGGGCGATGCGGTTCACGGTCGAGAACTTTTCTACGGCGATGCCAACTGCTCGCTCTGCCACATGATCGAAGGGAAAGGCGGACGCGTCGGTCCTGACCTCACCGCCATAGGCGGATCACGAACCCGAGCAGCCATCATCGATTCGGTGCGCAATCCCAGTAGACGTCTAGCCTGGGGATTGACCGAATCGACGAAAGAATTTCCCCAGGAGTACGAAACCATCACGGTGGTTACCGGGGAGGGAAAGCAAATCAAAGGCGTGGCCCTGAATGAAGACAACTTCAGCGTGCAGATGATCGACGCGAGTGAGCAAATCTATCTTCTGGAAAAAGACAAGCTTCGTTCCTTTCAGAAAAGCCGCGAGTCGTTCATGCCGCAGTACAACTCGGACATTTTGAGTGACAAGGATCTTGAAGATATTGTGGCCTACCTGACCAGCGTGGGGGCGAAGTGACAAGTTCGAGGAGCGAGAGATACCAGCTTCAGACAAGCAGCAAATCTGATCAAGTGTCCGTGCAGCCGTGGAAGAGCGGCGCTTCAGCGCCGCGTAGAGGTGGGCTGAATGATTCGGGCTTCAGCCCCTGTGCCCGGCAGGGCCTGAAGGCCGCTTCTTCTCAACTTCGCAACGCGGCCCTGAAAGGGCCGCTCTTCCACGGTCGCGCCGACGCTCCGACACGAATTCTGCTCGTCTTGATGTTTGCAAGCTTTTTCGTGGCTGGTACTCATGCGCAGGTTACCTTCGATCGTCTCCTGAATTCCGGAAAAGAGCCACAGAACTGGATGACTTATTCCGGCGATTACTCTGGACGCCGCTTCAGTCCGCTCGATCAGATCAGCGTCTCCACCGCGCAAGGCCTGACGGCCAAGTGGGTATATCAAACCGGAGCGACCGGAAAGCTTGAGACCACGCCTCTCGTGGTCGATGGAGTTCTCTACGCTACCGCGCAAGACGATCGCGCCTTCGCTCTCGACGCCCGCACCGGCCGGCCGATCTGGATGTATCAGCATCAGTTGCCGGGCGATATCCGTCCCTGCTGTGGTCGTGTGAATCGTGGACTCGCGATTTTAGGCGACAAAGTTTTCTTAGGAACCCTCGACGCTCACGTCATCGCGCTCGACAGCAAAACCGGCAATGTCATCTGGGATATCGTCGCCGCTGATTATCAAAAGGGATACAGTTTCACGGTCGCACCGCTCGCCGTAAAAAATCTGATCGTCATCGGAGTTTCGGGGGGCGAGTACGGAGTGCGCGGCTTCATCGATGCTTACGATGCCTCGACTGGTACGCGCCGGTGGCGCTTCTATACCGTCCCCGGCCCGGGAGAACCCGGACATGAAACTTGGGAAGGCGATTCGTGGAAAGTTGGCGGCGCGCCGGCATGGAATACAGGAACCTACGATGCTGCCACCAACCAGATTTTCTGGCCCACGGGAAATCCTGCACCATCGAATCGCGGCGAAGGCCGCGCCGGAGATAACCTCTTTAGCAATTCACTGCTCGCTTTAAATGCTGACACGGGAAAGATGAACTGGTATTTCCAGTTCACCAAGCATGACGAGCATGACTGGGACGCCACGCAGGTCCCAGTGATTCTCGACGCCGGCGGCAAGCATCTGATCGCGCAAGCCAATCGTAACGGTTACTTCTACGTCATCGACCGCGCGACCGGCAAACTTGTTCTGGCCAACGCCTACGGTAAGACGACCTGGAGCGATTCGAAGGACGCTGAGGGTCGCCCTGTGGCAAAGAAGGAAGCGTCACCCACGCTCGAAGGCCACACTGTCTGTCCCGGAGCGCTGGGAACAACGAATTTTATGGCGCCTGCTTACGATCAGCAGACGTCGCTGTTCTACGTTACGGCGCGCGATCAATGCGATATTTTCAGCACTGCGCCGCAACCCTACGAGGCCGGCCATGCCTACTATGGCAGCGCATATTTCCCGTCAGAAGAGGCCGAGCCCTATCGGGGATTTCTCAAAGCGATCGATCCCACAACAGGAAACATCAAGTGGAAGTTCGAGCACACGTCACCGACCTGGTCGGGCGTGCTCGCAACCGCCGGCGGGCTGGTGTTCACCGGCGATGCGGAAGGAAATTTCATTGCCCTCGATGCTGCCTCGGGCAAACCACTGTGGCACTTCCAGATGGGTGGCGCGGTCTACGCCGCTCCCATAGCTTTCGCCGTGGACGGAAAAGAATACGTCGCAATCGCAGCCGGCAGCGCCATCTACGCCTTTGGCCTGCCTTAACAGAAATTCAAAACTTCACGATGATTCCGGCGGACATGCGAAAGTTGTTTTCCTTGCTAGGGAGTCCTTCGAATATCCCGGTGGGAAATGCGCTGCCGTAGAACTTATTAAAGTCGTGTGTGGTATGCAGATCGTCCAACTGCGCCAGCCGGAGCGCGAAATGCCGAGACACTTTGTAATCGACCCCACCCCCCAAAGCAACGGCCGCATCCGTATAAGTTGTGGCGACGGAGGTTACCGGAGACGACACGCCGGTGATCGTGCTCGAACTCAAGCTGACCCGATCATAGCCAAACAGCGCGTGTACGAAAGGCGTGAACCTGGTTTTGTTCTTGAATGAAAATGCCGGCCCGACCATGAGTGTGTAGCCGGTCAGCGTGGGAAGTCCGGAGAGTTGGTCTCCTCCCTTACTGGTGATTGGTTCGCCATAGCGACCGCTCGCGTCCACAACGATTCCAAACCAGCGCTTGATGTTGTATTGCCCCTCCGCATTCCAACCGGGGAAAAAAGATGCGATTCCGAACGGGCTGTTCTGCTCGCGCAAGTCAAAATCCAGAGTCGCGCCGCTGAATGAACCGTTACCCGCATGCACCATGGAATACCCGCCAAACACCTGTACTTTGGGAGTAGTGTCCTGAGCAAAAGCCAATGAACTAATCAGGACGATCAGAGCAATCGTTGGGACAGCCGAACGAGTCATTTCGAGGTTTTTTCCTTTCGCAAACAGCGCTGGCTCAGCCGCATCCCGAGAATCAGCGTGAAATTTTCAATTTCCTTCATAGCGGTTTGATCACCAACCGAATAAGAACCTGCACGCAGGCGAGCGGGTTGCAAGTGGACACGCAAATGTGGGTAATTGGTTTGTAAGCGTTCAATTATAACGTGGGAATACATGCTGGGGTCGTGGTTCAGGATCAAATCGCGACTTCTAGTCTGATCCCCATCTCAGCAGTTTGAGGAGACAACGACACCAAAAAGATACAAAGCTTTGACCGGCGTATGACAAGCCTTTGATCGGCCGCAGGCTAGTCTGCCTTACACCGTGATCCGACGCACGAAATACGGTGAAGGAGAGAAAATTATGAAACAACTCACGCAGGTTCTGGAACGCGCCGCCAACCGGCGCACGTTTCTCAAGAACAGCTTGGTCGCCGGGGCGGTGGCTACCGCAGGGGTTGGAATCCTGGGCAGCGGATTACCCGCATTCGGCCAGGAAACCAGCAATTCGAAGATATCCAAAGGAGACATTGCCATCCTTCGATTCCTCGCGGCCGCCGAACTCATCGAGGCTGACCTCTGGCAACAATATGCCGAACTGGGCGGCCTCACACCAGGTCAACTCCCCGTAGAAACAGCGCCGTTCAAACCCATGAACACCTACCAGTCGGCTTTCATGAACCTGGATTCCGATGGCCCGCAATACATCAGCAGCAATGCTCTCGATGAGCAAAGCCATGCGGAATTCCTGAACGCCTATTTGATTTCCAAAGGCGTTGAGCCAGTGGACTTCGACGAGTTCCGAACTCTGCCTAGCAGCCAGGCAAAGGGAGCCGAGCAGATTGGACGCCTCACCAATTTAATGAACCTCACCGTGGACACGAGCTGGTACACGCGCTATCGCAGCGCGCAAAATCCGGACCTGGGCGCAACTTTTCCGCAAGCTGTCGACCTGGTGAACGTAACAGCCATCCCTCGAACCAATGCAGATTTCGAGTCCACGAAACACGTTCAAGCCATCGCCAACACGGCAGCCTTTCACTTCGGAACCATCGAGCAGGGCGGCAGCACACTCTATTCGGCCCTGGCTCAGAAAGCCAATAATGTGGAAGTCTTGAAAATCGTGGTTAGCATCGGTGGCGACGAGGTAGCTCACTTCCTGGAGTGGGTGGATTTCTCCGGAAACAGCGTGCAACCGCCCATCGCTCCGCTGACTGATCCTGAAACCGGGATCACCTTCCCGAATTTCGATAAGACGTTCAACCCAGCGCTGCAAACCAATCTGATCTTTCCGGTTCCTTGCGAATTCATCAGCGCAAACCTTCCTCGTTGCGCCGTGATTCGTCCCACGAATCCACACGGAATTGCCAAAGGGGTGGTCAGTTTCCTGACCGACATGGGACTTTTTATCGGTCAACCCCCGGCATTTTTTAACCAGCTCACTACGTTGGCCAATCAGGCAGATTCAGCTCAACGCGGCTTCTAAAGGGTTTGCGCAATCGCGTGCAGGCCTTCGGGGGAGGGTCTGCCCACGCGGCTCGCAGCAGCGGGCGCCGTTCTGAACTGTCAGGTCGCGGCGCCTGCTTACCAACTCGTTTCATTTATTAGATTTTGGAGGAGCACATATGTTTGAAGGCTTGTTTCAACCCATGCACTTGATGATCATCGCCGGAATCGCTTTGCTCGTCTTCGGCCCGAAGAAACTGCCCGAACTCGGAAAAGGAATGGGAGAGGGCATACGCGGCTTCAAAGCCGCCATGCAGGGAAAACAGGAGTTGCCGCCACCAGGTTCACTCACACCGCAAGCGTCGGAGGAAAAGGCGTGAGCCAGTTGAGAATGTTCCCGCAAAAGCCTTGAGTAGCGCCGGCCTCCGGCCGGCTATCCCGCGGGCGTCTCGCCCGCGGAGCCGCCGGGACGGCGGCGCTACGTACTTGTTGCGTTTGACTTGCCCGCCGATTTCGTTTTAATCTGCAATTACACCGGGAAGGAGGTGGTCGAATGACAAGTTCTGATAGTGGTAGTAAATGTTGTGGGAGTCTAAGACCAGGTGAGGTGGCTGAGACTTAGGGCTGGTTGCTCTAAGCGGGGCTCCGGGGCGCGGATTTTGATTAGCATGCGCCAGGAGCTACAGCCCGCACACTAACCGGTGAGTAGGGATGAAGTTCCGCGTTGGTCGCGTCGGGGCTTCGATAGGGAGCGTCAGTTCCCGATCTTCGGTCCCAGACCCGGGAGTTGCCGTGAGAGGCCACATTAGAGTGACCACCTCTTGGTCAATCCCAAACAGTCCACCGGACGGCCTGCAGGTTTAAGCCTGCAGGCCGTTTGTTTTTGCTTGGGGAAGCCGTGGGCTAAGAGTTGAGAATAGAAATTGCGGTAGAGGGAAGGTTTGCGGAAGCTTTGACAGCCAAGGCGCTAACAGAGCGCCATCGCATCCAGTTGGGGATTCACGAACAATGGCCTCTGCACCCCGGATTGTTCTAGTCGATATAGCACGCCCAGCGGGCACATGCCGCATTGCTCGAACCTGTCTCCTTCAATATGCACCGACCGCTCCACAAGTTTGTGTGGCGTGGAATGCAAAGCGGCATAGGAACCCGATGCCGGAACAAGTTCACCGCTGCGATAGGTATTGAAGAAAGCCATGGACCCTGATCACCCCTGATCTTTGTCAATTTTCGACCATTGAGGGTCGCGTCGCAATACGGGTTTCGCCGGAAGACCCAGTGCGGTTTCGCTCTAGTTCTTTAGCACGTCTCACTGTAGAGCCTTCGAATCAGGGAATCGGGCGCTAGCGGAACTGGTAACCAGGCTTCAATTCGCAACGGTAATTTTTGGATTGGTCCCGGTCGACCACCACGTGGCAGTCGGCCCAACGCAAGAACAGGTCGGGTCCTAAAGGAAACACAATCGGCTCTCCCTGTACCTCAGCTTCGATACTGGGTCCTTCTGCTGAAGCCGGCAAGCTGAAGTTCAACGCCCGTCCGAAAATTACCGGGTAGGTCTCGCGCACCATGTCGCTGGTCATGGGGTGAACCACTTCAGCCTCCAGCAGGAACGTAACCGTGTCAGACCAATTGAGCACCGAGACGTTGAATCGCCGCCGATCTGGCGAGAAATTTTCCACTTCGATTTTGGTAAAGGGACAAGGTCCCGCAATGCAGGAAACTCTGGCGTTGCGAAATTCATTTCCTTCTCCCGCATCCAGAGAAAAAGAGCCGATTGTTGCTTTCCATTTCCCCCCCGGCGCGCACGGAGGCTGATTGTTGCATGGCGTATTTGCCGTGTTGACGATCTGAAAAGTTTTCACTGCGCTGCCTACGTCCGCGTCGGTCGTCGCCTTAACCGAATACCGTATCCGGGTATTGGAAATCGCCGATCCGGTGCGCGACTCCGCCACCGTATCCTGATGAAGCGGAATCATGCGCTCGATATAAATTTTGTCTCCAATAAAATCGTTTACATCCAAAGGATGATAGCCTTCGTGCCGGAAAGTGAGGATTACCTCCTGACGGCGCCGCAAGCCTTTCGGTAGCCTCAAGGTGAAAAAACCTAAAGAATCAGACTTGGAACTGGCACTTCCCAGAGTATTCACGGCAGTAATGTGCACATCCGCTATCGGCAATTGCCGGTTAGGATCGCGGTCCTGTCGCAGGACGGCGCCGCGCAGTGTTACGGGCTGCCGGCGATGTGACAATGCAATCGCCGCCACTGCCGCCAGAATGGCCAGTACCGAAACTGTCCATATTGCCATGGTCTTGCGTTTGCTCATTGCTGTCTCTTATGTTCTAACATTCTAGGACGCATTTTTCGCATAGCAAGTTTTCTGGCTGCCAACTCTATCAAATGCTAAGCTGGCCGGCCTGCCGGCAGGTCGCACCTGAACATAGAAGCATCTAAATTTAGCTGATGCGCATGGACGAAAAAGAATCTGTTACAAAACGTCTTTCTCGAAGAGAACTGCTTTTTCGGGCAGGAAGCGTGGGTCTGTTGGGTGTCCTCGGCCGCCGCCAATTGTTTTCCCTCTCTTCGGAAACGCAGTCACCGAAAGCTTCCCAGCCTCCCGCAGTCTCGCCTGTTCTTTCACAGGATGATGATGATTTCCTGCAGGAGATGGAGAAGAGAAATTTTCAGTATTTTTGGGAACAGGCGAGCCCGCAGACTGGTTTGATCCGCGACCGGTGTAACGTTGCGAAGAATGATAATTCCATTGTGGCCAGTATTGCCGCAACCGGCTTTGGCTTGACCGGCATTTGCATCGCGCAGCAGCGCAACTTCATTCCATTTTCTGATGCGCGGGACCGAGTATTGGCCACGTTGCGCTTCCTATGGAAAAAGATGCCCACGCATCGTGGCTTTTTCTACCACTTTGCCGACATCAACACCGGCGAGCGAGTTTGGGATTCCGAGGTCTCTTCCGTCGACACGGCCATTCTTCTCTGCGGTCTTCTCACTTGCCGCCGCCACTTCGAAGAGCATTCCGAAATCAGCCTTCTGGCTTTCGAAATATTTAACCGCGTCGATTGGAGTTGGCTCTCCGAAGATACGTCCTTATTGCCGCATGGCTGGACACCGGAATTTGGCTTTCTCCCTTATCGCTGGGATTACTACAGCGAGATGATGATGATCTATCTGCTCGGTCTGGGATCGCTTCCTTATCCCCTGCCCGCAAGCGCCTGGAACGCCTGGAAACGCACTCGGTTTGAATATGACGGAATTCGCTACATCGGTTCCTTCGCGCCCTTATTCGTACATCAGTATTCGCAGGCCTGGTTTGATTTCCGCGGAAAGCGTGATCAGTATGCGGATTACTTTGAGAACTCGACGATGGCCACCGACGCGCATCGCCACTTCTGTTTGGAACTCGGTAAACAGTTTCCCGATTACAGCGACGATCTATGGGGTATCTCCGCCTCCGATTCGCAAAAAGGCTATGTGATTTGGGGAGGTCCGCCGATGATGGGACCAATTGACGGCACGATCGTTCCCAGCGCCTCCGCCGGTTCGTTACCCTTTATGCCGCAGCCCATCATGCGCGTGCTGCGAAACATAAAAGATCGCTACGGCCAGGCTTGGGGACGCTACGGATTTATCAACGCGTTTAATCCGCTCAAGAACTGGTACGACAGCGACACGATCGGCATCGATGTGGGCATCTCCATGCTCATGGCGGAGAATGTTCGCACCAGCTTCGTGTGGAATACTTTCATGAAGAACCAGGAAGCGCAGCGCGGCATGGACCGCGCGGGTTTCAAGAAATATCAGCCGTGACGTCGCCTGTATTTTTTACTTCAGTTCGATCACTGCCAGTCCGTGACCCGGCAGAGCGATCTTGAACTCGCCGTTCTCGATGCGATCAACTTCCGGCGCGGGCAGTTCTGCGGCCCGTCGGAGCTCCACAATCTGTTTCTGCATGGGATAACGCGGGCTTCCCATTTTTCCGTAGACTCCGTGAACGTCTCCATGCTCAGCATCAACCCGCGACACATAGGCATGGCTTGCATTCGAATCTTTAAGTCGCACGGTAATCGTTTTTGAAATGCCGGATTGCCCGGGCGGAGCATAATTCCAAACCGCCAGCACTAACGTTCCATCTTCCCGCCGCGTGAGAAGTGCAGAATCAGAGTCGAGCTGAATTCGCTCATCCCCGAGCTGGTGCAAAAGTTTGAAAGCGTTGAAAGCTGGCTTGGGAATGTCATCCTCCGCGATCAGACCGTAGCCCCCGTAAAACGGCGTTTTCACCACGCCCTGCTCTTCAAACACATCGGAGAAAGTCCAGTAAGACATGATGTCCACCAGACCATCGCACTGCCTTATCGTATCGGCCATCCACGGGCCCATGAAAATCGAGTCGGTAACGTCAGTCTCATTCTTGTAGCTGGCGTTAAACTCGCTCCAGATCAGCGGCAGATTTGGCATGCTCGAAGATTTGATTTGTCCGTGCACTTTGTCAACTGCGCGGCAGACCATTTGATCACGCGGGATGTTTTCTTGCGTTCCGAAAACGTCCTGCGCCATGTCATTGGCGTATACGTGGGTCGAAACATAATCCACCGGAATCTGCTTTTCGGCGCAGTGCCGAATGAAAGCGTCAACCCACGCGGCTTGCGCAGTGGCAGGTCCGCCCACCCGCAATCGCGAACTGACTTTCTTAATTGTCGTCGCTGTGTGGTCGTACAACTCCCAATAAGTCTCCTGCCTCGGCTGTCCCGCCCAGAAATCAAGGTTGGGTTCGTTCCAAACTTCGAAATACCATTGCGAAACTTCATCGATCCCGTACCGTTCCACCAGATGCTGAGCGAACGCCGCGACCAGATCATCCCAGCGTCCCCAATCTTTGGGAGGAGAAACATTGGGGTGATACCAAAAAGCTTGCAGCGCGTGGCTCGCCGCCAGTTGATTGGGCATAAAGCTGATCTCAACAAACGGACGCACACCGGAGGCCAGCAAGCCGTCATAAATTTGATCGACGTAAGAGAAGTTATAAACCGCACGTCCCTGGGTATCTTCGCTGTAGACACCGACGTCATCGTCCAAAATGGCATGGAAGCGAACATAGTTGAAATCGGTAATCTTCTTCACCGCGCGTAAGTCGTCGCGATAGTCTTGGCGCAGGCTTAAAATCGCGCGTCCCGAACCAAACATCTTTTCCCAAAAGTGCGGGAAAGGATGTGCCGCTGCTTTTGCATCGACCACTATTACACTCGTATTGCCAGCCGCGGCTTCAGCGTGAAGCGGCAGGACGGCCGGCGAGAAGAAGATCGGCGAGACTGTCAAAAGAGCGGCGAGAATGAGTCCGCGGCAACTTTGCATAAATGGTAACGGCTGGCTCAGCACCGGTTTTTCAACAGAGAGGTTCACGCCACTTCGGCGCGGGCTTTTGGCGCACTCACCCGTGCGGCCGGCTTTTCCTGCAGTAGAAGCTCCGTGGCCTGCACTCGCGGATGGCTGTGAAACCAATCTTGTACCACTTCGTCGTGAAGAAAATTTGCCATGGCAAGCAGGCTCATGCCTTGATGGTGCGCCATCCAGCAGCGCACAATTTCCAATCCCCGGGAGTGAGACCTGCGACGTGACTTGCTGTAGTCCAACGACTCGTAAAAGCCATAAGAACCCAAACATTGTTTACGCTGCATGCCACGCAGATTTCGCATTGCAGCAGCAGGCTCAACATCCAGAGCCAGAAAAGTTGAATAGGGCGAGATCACCGGTCCTTCCTGCTCCGGTTTGTGAATCGCCAACTGCGGAACGCCGAAAGCAAAATAAAAATAATTCCCCTCCGCATCCATCGTCGCCGATGCCGACTCGGAGATGCCCCACGGCACTTTCCTTCTAGCGGCATAAACCCGCTGCGCCCGCACTGCCACTTCAGCCGACCGTTCCAGTAGCGTATTGGGATACAAGCGCATCCACAACGCGGGCATCAGGTATTCGAACATGGTTCCAGTCCATGAAAGAAGGCCGGGAACGCCCTCATCCACCATCGGAGGCCGGCCCAGCTGGAACCAGCTTTCTTGTGGGATGTCGTCCTTGGCAATGGCGACAAAATAAGCGATGCGGGCTTCGCTCGCCAGAAGATCATAACAAGCTGGATGATTCCGCTCTTTCTCCACTTCGTATGCGACCGACAGCAGCTTCCTGCCGGGATTCAGCATAAAAGAAAAATCCATTTCGTCAGCCAGTGCCCCCGCCTGATCGGCAATCGTCTGTAGGTCCTCAATCAGACGGACGGTGCGGGAGCGCACCTCAGGAAGCAAATCGAGCAACTCGCTGTATACCTTGTTGGGCGCCCCAGCGCCCTTGGAATGAATTGCCGCTCCAAGTTGAAGTGCCAGGCGATCGATGAAGAGCGGCATCTGTTCGAGCGCGGGAGTTTTATTTCCATGCGGAAAAACTGCCGGATCATTTTTCACTGCTGCATACTCCGGCAACATCCAGGGCGCGTAAACCTGCGCCGCCCGGCAAGCCTGTCGGATGCGTTCTTTCGCTTTCTCCTGCCACCACACCACATCACTCTGTTTCGAACTTTCCTTCGCCGTCGCATCCGGATGCTGCAGATCTTTGATATCTGCGTCGGGAATGTCCAAAAGATATTGCAAGCCGTCACGTTGCTTGAGCGCCGTTTCCATCATCAGGAATTTCTTTCGTGGCAAAGCTCCCAGGCCGCTCAATACGTAAAAATGATCCAGCAGCCCCTGCGCCAAGTCTCGCGGGAAAAGGCGCCGTTTCAGAAGATCCAGCGATCCCTGCTGCAGCGTCCACAGTGAAGCGATCAGATTGCCATTATCTACACTGGATACGACCGCCGGAGTGAGCGGTGCCAGCGTGCGCGTGTCATACCAGTTCAGCAAGTGGCCGCGATGCCGCGGCAATTTTAAAACTGTCTCCAGCGTTCGTAGAGTCTGTTGTGCGAACTCCGGCACGGTGAGATAACCGAATTCGCATGCCACCTGCCGGGAATTGAGCAGAAGTCCCAGGTTTGTCGTGGAAATGCGAGCCGCAACCTTGGTGTTTTCTTCGCGAACATTATCCGGAATCAGCCAGTGGTGTTCTTCGGTGCTGAACTCATCGAAGTAGCGCCAGGTTCGGAGCGCGGCCTCATGCAACAACCAATAATCGCGATCGGACGTTTCCTTCCGCGGAGCCCGAGGCGGGCGGTTCAACCACACTGACATCGGTTTGCTGATAGCCCACAGCAAAAGAATCGGCAACGCCGCCGCAAGCGCTCCACGCCGCACCAGCCAGACCAGCAGAAACACTCCCACTGCCAGAAGTGGCGTCCAGTTCAAGTAAATGTCTAGCGTTGTACGCTTGTCCCCCGCAAGTTCGGCTTCAGCAGCCGTTTCCCACTGCAACAATCTCTGTCGCGTGATCAGTCGGCGGACCATGGTCCGCACCACGGCGTCCAGCGATAACAATGCCTGGTGAGCGAGGAATGTAATCGTCAATATATTTGCAATGCTGGCGTTCAGAAATGAGTTGAATGCGTCCCGGACCGTCGCATTCTTCCCCAGCGTCGTGGCCTTCATAAACTCAAATGCGAATTGGCATAGCGCCGGCAAAAATAAAATAATAACGGTCGCGGCGGTCCATGCCCCGGCTTTGCCCGGAAGACACAACCACCCCAATAGAAAAAGAGCAAAGGTGGCAGGTTCCACCAAACTACGCCGCAGATTATCCAGAATCTTCCACCTCGAAACCACGGACAGAGGGTTGGGAACACGCCGACCGGATTCTTCCGGAACCAGTGGAAGCAGCCATCCTGCGATCTGCCAATCGCCCGCGCATCCAGCGATGCTTCCGCCGGTTGTGCGCGCTGTAATGCGAAGGATAATCTTCGATTACTTCAATATCGCTGACCAGCCCTGCGCGGGCATACGCTCCTTCGACCAGGTCATGGCTAAGCAGAGCGTTGCGCGGGAACCGGCGAGCAAGAACCCGTTGCAGCGTATCCACTTCATAGATCCCTTTACCGACAAAAATGCCTTCACCGTAAAGATCCTGGTACACATCCGAAGTAGCGTGCGTATAAATGTCGAACCCGGTCTGTCCGGAATAAATACTGGCGAGTCTTGACCGCGCCGAACTCTGTACGCTCACTCCCACTCGCGGCTGTAGAATTCCATATCCCGCAACCACGATCCCTTTATCGGGATCGATGATCGCCTGATTCAACGGATGCGCCAATGTCCCTGCCATTCGCGCCGCTGATCCACGGGGAAGTTCGGTATCAGAATCCAGAGTGATGACAAAACGAATATTCGGCAGCGTCGAAAGATTCCCCACCTTCACCGGGAAGCTGTCAAACTTGTCGCGCAGCAGATTATTCAAGTCCATCAATTTGCCGCGCTTGCGCTCCCACCCCATCCACAGCCGCTCGCGCGGGTTATACACGCGATGGCGATGGAACAAAAAGAAAGAGCCCATCCCCTCGCCGGCGTATTTTTCGTTCAGCCTGCGTACCAAGTCCGCGGCCAAATCCACCAGGATGTTATCTTCCCGGGGCTCAAATGGAGAATCGGGAAGATCGGAGAGCAGCGCATAATGAATATTGGCATCCTGATTTCCCAGATACCGAACCTCCAGATCATCCACCAGCCTGCGGACCTGCTTTTCATTCATGAGCACGGTGGGAATTGCCACCAGAGTCACGCAATCGTTCGGAATTCCCTCCGAGAAATCCAGCTTGGGCAGAGTTTGCGCCGGCAGCAGCAGAGTAGCCAGGTAGTTCATGATCTGCACCGCACTCTGTGAACCGGGCAACAATACAGCCAGAATTGCCAGCAAAACCAACCAGAGAGAAGTAGTCGGCGGCGTCAACAGCAGGACGACGCCGGAAACAATCGCGAAAGTAAGAGCGGCGATTCCCGGCAGGTAAAGTTCATCCGGATGTTGAAGCAAGAAAGTTCGCAAGCGCTGGGTAAATGGAGGATGGAATCCCGTTCTCTGCCGCAGAACGCCCATTCCTTCCGCTACCAGATACGATCCCACGTGCGAATCGCGCAAAGTAACCCGCGGATCCGAATGCGGGTGGGCTTGTGCCTCGCGCGCCAGCGCGAGCACTTCACTCGCAACTCGCATCTCTGAGCAATCGCTGCGATCCGCGATCTTCACCACTTGCTGGCGGTATTGTTCCCGGGTTTCGTAGTCCATGCGGGAATAAGCCCCCGCAGGGTCGTCGCGTAGAACGCGGTCAAACAGAATTAGTGGCTCGGTCACATCCTTCCAGGGTGTTTGTTTAATATCCTGCAATCCGCGGATCGCATCCCGAACGGCATAGGATCCCGAGGGATCTTCCAGCAACCGGCGGCCCAGTTCCGCAATGTGTTCCATCAGCACCAGCTTCATCACCGGTACCAGCATCCAGATCTCCGCCATCTTGAGCACAGTGACTTGCTGGAAGGCTTGGATATAAGAAGCGAAACTCTCTTGACTGAACTGATATCCCACGGCCGCGAGATAATCTTCAGCCAATGCCGCCACTCTCGGAATGATGGTGCCGTGCGCCGTGCGAACCTGAGGAAGCTTGTGAGGTTCGCTGAAAGTTGCACAAGTCTCCCCCAGTTCTCCAGAGAGCAGATATATCTGTTCCTGAAGCGCCCGAAAATCGTCGGAGGAAGGCGTTGTCGACGGATTTTGCACGGAGGCGAGCACTGGCCGGAATGCTCGCGTAAGGGTTTCGCAACGATCACGAAAATTACGCGATTCTTGCTGCCCTGGGATCCATGCCAAGTTACGGGCAAGTTCCGCCGCGCTCAAGCTCAATTTGTCGGGCCCAGTTTCCATATCAACGGCAGCAGCTCCGCGCAAGGCTTCGCCATCCGATTTCACGAGTTCGAGGTGGCCGCTCTGCGGCGTCATTCCGTATCCTTCCTAGCGATAGCTCGAGGCTTGCATCTCGAACATTTCCGCGTAACGACCCCCCAGCCGTGCCAGTTGGTCGTGGGTTCCTTCCTCTGCAATCCTGCCGTTTTCCAAGACTAGGATGCGGTCGGCTGAACGTACGGTTGAGAACCGGTGGGAAATAAAAAGCGCCATCTTCCCGGCGGTGAGTTCTGCGAAACGGTGAAACACCTCGAACTCGCTGCGCGCGTCCAAAGCGGCAGTCGGTTCGTCGAGAATCAATAGTTGCGCGTCTCGCAGGTAAGCTCGCGCCAGTGCGACCTTTTGCCACTCTCCCCCCGAAAGGTCTACTCCCTGCTCGAAGCGACGGCCCAGCATCTGGTCGTAGCCTTCGGGCAGGCGTCCTATTGTAAGGTCCGCCATGCTTTTTTGCGCCGCACCCTTGAGCAATTCAAGATTGTTAATTTCTCCAATGCGCCCGATCGCGATATTCTCCCGCGCCGTCATTTCATAGCGCATGAAATCCTGAAAGATGACTCCAATTTCCCGATGCAGGTCTTCCAGATCGTAGTCGCGAAGGTCGACCCCATCCAGCAGGATTTGACCCTCGGTAGGATCGTAAAGCCGGGTAATCAGTTTGACGATCGTGGTCTTGCCCTGTCCATTCTCGCCAATCAAGGCAAGCCGTTCATTGGTATGCAGCTGAAAATTGATCTTGTCCAAAACTCGACGCGAATTTCCCGGATAACTGAAAGAAACATTCCTGAATTCGATTCCTTTCACGATCGGCCGCGGCGCGGGTAGGGCATTTGGCTTGTTCTGGATGGTCGGCTTCATTTCGAAAAACGCCAGCAGGTCCGTGAGGAATAATGCCTGGTCCCCGATGCCGGCGAAAGTCGAGAAAATTTGCTCGATGTTACTGCTGGCCTGTTGAATGGCTCCTGCCAGCATGGTCAATGTGCCTATGCTAAGCGAGCCCGCAATCGTGCGCCAGATCACGAATACGTACGCCGAATAGTAGCCCATGGTGCCGATCGTAGAGAGTAGTGCACCGGCGATCAGCTTGCGTCGCGAGAGACCGATGTTCTCTTCATAGATGTTGTCGGATATGCGAGTAAATCTCTCACGCAAAAAATCTCTCAGTCCGAAAAGCTTCAACTCCTTTGCGGCTTCCTTGCTCCCGGCCAGAATCCGCAGATAGTCGAGCTGGCGCTTCATCGGCGTCTGGCGGAAATTCTTCGCGTATCCCAGGAAAGCGAAATGGCTCTCCCCCAGAAATGCGGGCACCACACCTGCCACCAGCAACAACATCAACCAGGGAGAAAACAACATGATTGTGATCGAGAGGGTGATGGTCGTAATTGCCTGCTGCACCAACCGGCCAATCTGCTGGATCATCACCAGCCGGTCGGTGGCCTGCACGCGGGCCCGCTCCAGTCGATCGTAAAATACGGGATCTTCATAGGTGATGAGATCAAGGCTTGCCGCATGATTCATCACCCGAATGCTGATGTATCTGGTGTACTTATCCCCTAGCAGCGAATCGGAGTAGTCGATCGTGCGGAGGAGAATGCTATTGACTACGGCCAGGGAAAATTCCGCGACCACCAACCACCAGAAGCCATGAACCACCGGTTGATGAGCGGAGACCGCATGCACGATGCGGTCGATGATGAGCTTAGTAATCCACAGCAGCCCCACTGGCATCAGCGCGGCGAATAGGCGCGAGACAAGTCCAAAGATAACGACTCCGGGACCGGAATCCCAAACAATCTTCAAAACAGCCGGAACGTTCCGGAGCGCTGAGATGCGTTCCTGCCATCCTCCCCAGAAGTTTTGGCGTTCCGTCATGCGTTCTTGCTGCCGTCTTCAAGCGGATTCCAGTGCCGGATGCGATAATGTGCCTTGGAGTATGACAGTCTCGCCCCCAGGAACGCAACGGCCCACACAACAGATGCCGAAAGCTCCTCTAAGGTTTCTAACGCGGGTTTTCGACGCGAGGTTAGCCTATGAAATCGATGAATTTTGATGCTCGCGACGCTGGGTGCTTTCGCCAACTTCCCAGCACAAACCGTCAACCAATAGGGGTGTGTTCTATTGTGAGAGCCGCTAACTTACCTCGATCTTTTATCTTGCTGGTGCTGATCTGCGCTGCGGGCTTTTGCTCCGCGCAAAATAATCAGCAGGCCACCAAGATGCGAAATGGTTCCAGCGTCAACCAGAACAGCACAGGCCAGGGTACCGAAGCCCGCGGCCAGTATATTGTGGAGGACCTCTCGAGATGCGGCCAGTGCCACACACCCCGCGATAGCAACGGCGTTCCCGACCGCAGCCGGTGGTTGCAGGGCGCGCCGGTGTGGTTGAAATCCGCCGAACCCGTAGAGGATTGGCCGCTGCAAGCGCCGCGAATTGCCGGAGCGCTACCCGGAACCGACGCGGAAATGGTGACCCTTCTTACCACCGGCATCTGGCGCACCGGAACCTACCTGCGCCCGCCCATGCCGCAATTTCGCATGAGCCGGCAGGATGCAGAGTCCGTGATTGCCTATCTAAAGTCCGTAAAACTCGCTCCAAAATGAATTCGTCTTTCTAGTTTTTGAACGACAAGCCCGTGCCTGACCATGCTAAAGCGGATGTGATCATCATTGGAGCGGGAGCTTCCGGAATCTCGGCAGCGATCGCTCTCGCAAGCGCCGGACTTTCGATCGCACTGCTGGAGGCGAGAGACCGCATCGGCGGCCGCATATATACGCTGCAAGACCCTGAATTGCACGCCCCCGTCGAGCTTGGCGCGGAATTCATTCATGGTCGGCCTCCCGAGATTTTTGACTTGCTTAAAGCCCGTCACGTTCAAATCCGGGAGGTCGATGGTGACAACTGGTGCGTTGAAGAAGGTCGCGCGAGCCCTTGCGACTTCTTTTCAGACGTCGATCAGATTGTGCAAAAAATGAGGGAGCACAAGAATCGCGATGAGTCGTTTGCCGACTTTTTGAAACACTCCACTTCCCAACTGCCTGATACTCCCAGCCTCCGCCGAGCCAAACAGTGGGCCACTGGTTACGTGAGCGGATTCAATGCGGCCGATCCCGCATTAGTAAGCGTGAACTGGCTGGTGCAGGAAATGCATGCGGAAGAGAAGATTGAAGGGGACCGGGCTTTTCGCGCGGAACATGGATATGCAGATCTGATCGAAATCTTTGAACAGCAAATGCTGGAGAGTGGCATCTCGCTACAAATGAATACGATCGTAGAGCGCATTCAATGGCGTAAGGGCCAAGTCGAGATAACGGCAAGTGGCGCGAACGAAATCGTCACGTTTTCTGCTCCGCGCGTGCTCATCACCGTGCCGCTCGGTGTGTTGCAAGCCCAGCATGAGGATCGGGGCGCGATCCGCTTTGTCCCTGAGCTGCCGCAACAGAAACAGAATGCGATTCGCCATATCGCGATGGGAAAAGTGATCCGCGTTACTCTGCGATTTCGCGAGCGCTTCTGGAAAGATCTCCCGCATTCGCGCGAGACCCATTCCAAATCGATGGACGGGATGAGTTTTCTCTTCTCCCACGACGAGTGGTTCCCCACATGGTGGACAACTGCGCCTGTCGAACTGCCGTTGTTAACTGGTTGGGCGCCGTTCCATTGCGCCTCGCGCCTTTCGGGTCAGAGCGAATCTTTCGTGATTGAGCACGGTATCGCTGCCCTTCATCGTTTGCTCGGGGTCAGTATTCAGGAACTTGCAGGCCTCCTCGAACACGCGTATTTCCACGATTGGCAAACTGATCCATTTTCGCGAGGCGCGTACAGCTACGGAAAAGTTGGCGGAGATCAAGCGCCGAAAGCTCTAGCCATGCCCGTCGATAGCACATTGTTCTTCGCAGGCGAAGCCACAGATGCCAACGGCCTAAACGGAACCGTGCATGCTGCAATTGCCAGCGGCAGAAGGGCGGCGCTCGAAATCGCTAATTCGGCCAAGGTCAAACTGGACTGGAAATCCGTCAAAGCTTCTTGATTGGCGGCTCAGCGCGAGCAACCTTTGGTTACGCCGCCCTACGCTCCTGAGTAACATTTTCTTCCTGCTCCGCATGGATTTGTACCTGCTCATGTTTGATATCCAGGCGCAGATGGTTGTACACGCTCATATATTGATTCGCTACCCATACGAGGGCGAAGAGGGCGATCAGGTAACCGCGCCAGTCTTCGTAGAGCAGTTTGAAACGAGTGAGAATTAGAAACGCCGCCGCGACATAATGGCTGAAACAATATTCACAAGTGAATAAATAGAAAAACTTCCGTCGAGGAAGGGAAGCTGCATTTTTCGATTGCTTCTGGCAGTAATCGCGCGGCTCGCGAAAAACCTCTTCGTGCGTGATAGTCCAGGCCACACAGGCGACAGGTATCGACAAAATGAACAGCCAGGCAAATTGGAGACCGACCGACACGGTTGAATTGGATGCAAAGTGCCGGACGAAAGGCCGCTCTGAAGAAGAAATTAAATAGTCTTCACCTGGCCGTAATTGATAAGACTGACCATTAATACGCCGCCGCAAATGTTCCCCAGCGTGGCCGGGACGAGCCAGCGAAAATAATCCGTCAGCGGAATTGCCCCCGCCACGACGGTCGAGAGAATCTCCGCGCTGCCTGCGACGCAATGTGCGAAGTGCCCGACGCCGACTACGAATGTAAGCAGATACACCATGGCAATCTGGCCGATAGTCCAATGGCTGGCTGTGACTGTCCACGCAACCAGCGCAATCATCCATCCTCCAATAATTCCGCTCCAGAAAAAGTGAGAAGCGGACCCCGTAGACGCTTCTTGTCCCAATTGCACCAACTGCGACAGTATGTCTGGCCGTAAAGCGGAAGTCTTGCCCGCCAGCAAAGCGAATAACAAAGCACCGAAAACATTGGACGCGAAAACCACTCCCCACAACCGCAGCGTTCTTACCACGTGTCTGCGCTCATCGAGTACGAGGACCACCGGGTACAGAGTATTCTCCGTGAAGAGTTGCGCCCGACCGATAATGACAGCTATGAAGCCGACCGGATAAAGCAAAAAAGGTGCGATCTGGGCGCTGTGGCCCGTAATCGCCCGGATCGAGGCCACGGCAAGGCCAGTCAGCCCCATCGTGAGACCTCCGGCTACGCCGGAAAACGCGAGCTTCTGATTCGAACGGCGAAGTTCGTCGCGCGCGTTCTCGATTGCTGCCTGAAAGATTTCGGCCGCCGTGAGCCTGCGAGTCTCCGGCGTCGAGTCTTCCGAAGGGCCGCTTTTTTGAACTGTCTTCGCTTGAGCCATCCCACCCCAAATCTCATCCCAAAAGTTTGCGACTGCCAAGAATCACTAACGCCCAAAGCGCGCATTCATCCCCAGAGCGGATTTGAAGAAAATCGATGGCTCCGGTGGCAGCACTTTGATGCAGAAAAGGCTAACAAGGAGGGATGATCGCACAACTGATCGCCGCTGTTCGCTAAAACCTCTCGCCCGCGCGGGCGTCCCAAACAAGGTGCCTGGGTTTCGAGCGGCGCCGGCAAAACGATCCGTTCAAGAAATGGAAGTTCAAATAAAAACCGGCGTTCGCCTAAGCAGCCATAGCCTGCACGTGCAGGCAACTTTGCAGCGCCCGCAATGCGTACAGAGCATCGTCCAATGCCTGGTCTTCTTCGATAGTGTCATTACCTGCCGCGAAAAGTTCTCGTGCTCGCGCTACGATCGCTTGTTCGGCATGGGCAATTCGCGCTGGGATCCGCTCGCGATCGGTTTCGAAAAGAGCGGCAGTGTACAACTCGCGCCAGCTTTCAGTACTGCGTGGGGAAGGAAGTAAATTCATCACGAACACACCTCAATGCAGGGGCGGAGAGCCTGCACGGACTTTACGGAGAAAACAGGTTATTCGCGCCAAAGCCGGATGTCCATCCGGGAAATCCTGTAGGTCTTTACGGTTCAGCTCTGCAAGCACAGCGCCAGCGGGAAGCTGACCAGAACGTCTGAGAGACGGATCGCCGAGCCCGTCTCCGTTTTCTGCAAGGGAAGAATCTCACCGGTAAACACATTGTGATAAGTTCTGCTGCAAGCACACGCGGGTAATTCAACCAGAGTATCGTTCCACACCTCAGGCCCAACCGGAGGACGCTCCGAACCATTCAGTAAGCCGCCTACCAGTCGTGGAACCACCACGAGCAAGCTCGCGCTTTCGAACTTCCGGATAAATGCGACCACGTGATTCGCCTTCATTCCCCGAACTTGCAAAGAAATATAGTCGCCCAGCCGAAAGAGTTCCGGATATTCTTTGCGCAAGCAGAGCGTATTCCAAATCACGTACAGTTTTAACCGGCTATCCTCGGGAGTCTCCAACAATTCCGCCGCCGATACCGAATTTGCCTCGCCACTCAATCTGCGAATGCTCTCAAAAACCTGTAGGCGCCGCCCATAGTTGACCGGACGTCGGTTGTCCGGGTCCACGAGGCTGAAATCCCACAAATCGTTTCCCTGATAGATATCGGGAACCCCCGGGCACGTTAGTTTGAGCAATGTTTGCGAGAGGCTATTCCACAAGCCAATGCGCGCAATGCGCCGCTGGAAGGGGACAAAATCATTCAGAAAACGATTCTGTTCGTCTGGACTTAACAACGCCTTTACGAACGAAGAAACTGCCGTTTCGTATTCGCCATTTCGGTTGATCCAACTCGTATTCTGTTTGGCTTCGCGGATCGCCTTCAGCATGTAGTTAACAATCCGCTCCCTAAAACTCTGCCAGTCGTGTTCAGACTGCAACGGCTCGAGCGGCCACGCGCCGATCAATGTTTGATAGAGCAAGTATTCGTCGTTCGGCGAAGGGGCGGCCTTGTCGTTGACCTTGCTTCGATGGATGCGATTAAATCTTCTCCAGTCCCGCACTCGAAGTCTCCACAATCCCGGCATCTCGGATAGCGCATCAATGCGGGTGCGCACGTCTTCCGAGCGTTTTGAATCATGCGTGCTGGTTGCCAGCATGGTGTGCGGCCAGTCGCGTAAGCGCTCCTGATTCGCCTTGTGAAAATCTGCGATGGTGGTACCAAACTGATGAAGATCAGCGCCCACGTCATTCAAGGAGACGAGCCGGTTGTAGCGATAAAAAGCTGTGTCCTCCAAACCTTTCGCCATCACTGGACTGCTGAACTGCTGGAACTTCATGGCGAAGCTGATGATGGATTTTTGATAAGCAGGATCTTGTCCCTCCGCGATACTGGTCAGAAGCACTTGCCTGACAAAATCAAACACGCTGGTATCGGCAGCAGGGCTTCTCCACTTCGCCAAGGCAATTGCGCGACGAATATATCCTGCATCATTCTCGGAGATTCCTGCGGGAGTCACGTAGGTGCGATACACCGGAAAGTTGGCAACTACTTCCATCAGCGCGTCGCGCAAACTGTTCAGCGTAAAGTCGCAGGTGTTTCGTTTGGAGAGGGCAATCCGCGTCAACTGATTGGCCAAGACATTTAGTTCGCTGGCGAGCGCCACTCGAACAATCAGTTTTCTGCAGCGGTAGGCGAGGTCATCATAACTGGCCTCAACGCCGGTAAAACTTCGGTAAAGGCTGTCGAACCGCGCGACGGCCGCAGGATCGACATATAGACCATTCACCAAGTTGGAAAAATCGTACCCGGTTGTGCCGCACACCGGCCACTCCTTCGGCAGCCGTTCCGAGCCGGTAAGAATTTTCTCGATCACGACGTAGCGCGACTGTTCTTGCGTAGACTCGGAATTTTCCATGGACTCGAATTTGTGCGCAGCTTCAACGACGCCTTGTTTTAGGCGGTCGAAATATTGTGCGGGATCGTAAAGCCCATCGGGATGATCCACGCGAAGACCATCCACCTTGCCCTGCGCCACAAAATCCAGAATAAGACGATGAGTCGCCTTAAACACAGCCTCGTTTTCCATGCAAAGGCCTGCAAGGTCATTGGTATCGAAAAAACGTCGGTAGTTTATGTCATCGGAAGCCACCCGCCAATTTGCCAGGCGGAAGGCCTGAGCTTTAATGAGTTCATGGAGTTGCTCAAAGCTTGCCGCATCACCCGGGGTTCCGTTAATCGACTCGATCGCTTGTAGGATGCACGCTGCGATCTCCGGGGATCGTTCGCACAAAGCTGCCAGCCGGCGTTTGTGAATCTCTTTGTCGCGATTGCGCTCGGCGATTCGATCGCTGCTGGTTTCCTGCCGTGCGGGCAAGTGGCTGAAAGCCGTGATCAGACTTTGAAACTCCAGCAAGTCGAGATTCTGCTCGCCCAATTTGCCAGCCGGAGAATCTGCGCACGTCTGCAAAATGCGCGGGTACTCTTTGGGATCGATAGGAAATCGGTGGTCGCGATAGGTTACATCGAATTCGCCGCGCTCCGCGCGAAACGCAACTTTCAACTCGCCGCTCTCCAGCACCGCGCCGTAATGATCATGCAGAACAGGGACGAGCACTTTTCCGTGCAGTTCCTCTTTCAGCGGATGCCAGTCGATATCGAAGAAACAGGCATAAGCGGACGCCTCCCCGTTTTCCAGCACGTCCAGCCACCACACGTTGTCGCCACCCATGATTCCCATGTGATTGGGCACGATATCGACAATTAACCCCATATTGTGTTCCCGGAGAGTAGACACGAAGCGATCAAATTCTTCCGGAGTTCCTATCTCGGGATTCAGGGAATTGTGATCGACGATGTCGTAGCCGTGCATGCTGCCCGGCCGCGCCTTGAGGAATGGCGAGATGTAGCAATGGCTGATGCCAAGAGTGGAGAGGTAGGGAACGATTGCAGTTGCCTGAACGAAAGTAAAATCCCGATTCAGCTGCAGCCGATAGGTTGCGCGCGGTATGTTGGAGCGCGCTGTCATGATTCCAAGAACCAGACTGCCGACCAGGGCGGCAGACTTCCTTGTTTTATCTCGTCCTCGCGAACTCCTTTACTGGCGTAGAGAATCGGAAGGTTCGGTGCCGCCGCGGTCGAAAGAGGATCGGCGCCAAGGTTCGCCAGCAGCGCAAGTTTCGAGCCATCCCCCAATTTCCATTCTGCAGTCAGCCCCAGATCTTCATGAGTGGTATAGCAGGCCTCGATTTTGCAAGCGGAAGGAAGCCGTGGGGAAATGTACTCTTTCCGCAATTTCAATAGCTGTCGATAAAATCGCAGCCAATCCTGATGCTTCGGGTCCTCAAGCTCATTCCAGTCAAGCCGGGAAGTCTCAAAAGTCGATTGCGCGTTTGGATCAGGTATGCCTTTGCGAGCCTCGGGATCGTTGAACCTTGTAAAACGTGCAAACTCGTTTCTTCGGCCGGCGGTAACCGCCGAAGCCAAATCCTTTTCAAAATCGCAGAAGAAAAGAAACGGCGTTTGGGTTCCGAATTCTTCGCCCATGAAAAGCATGGGTGGAGAGGGAGCCAGTAAAAGAATCTCCACCGCTGCTCGAACCGAGCGTGCATCTGCAAGTGTGACGATCCTCTCCCCGAATGCGCGATTTCCAATCTGATCGTGATTCTGCAGAAAAGAGACAAACGCCGTCAGCGGTAATCCCTGTGTAGATTCACCACGCCTTTCACCATTCCTGTAAGGCGAAGGGTCGCCTTGATAGGCGAAACCACTTACCAGGCAGCGTCCCAGTTGATCAAGCGGACGCTTTGCATAATCGAAATAGTAACCATCCTTCTCGCCCGTAATCAGTACGTGCAGCGCGTGGTGAATATCGTCGTCCCATTGCGCGTTGTAGGTTCGCGGACGGCATTGTTCCGTCCGTCGAAGATACTTTGCCTGATTGCGCTCGTTTTCCAGAATCAGGTGCACCTGCCGATCGGGCTCGATCTCGGCCCGGACGACATCGGCCAATTCCGTCAGTATGTCAGGAGTGGAATCGTCAAGGATGGCATGCACAGCGTCCAACCGCAGTCCGTCGAAATGATACTCAGTAAGCCAATACAAGGCATTCTGGATAAAGAAGTCACGCACCACTCTGCTTTCCGCGCCATCGAAATTAATGCCCTTGCCCCAGGGAGTCTTGTGGCGGTCGGTAAAAAACTGCGGAGCGTAAACCCCGAGATAATTTCCTTCCGGGCCAAAATGGTTATACACAACATCCAGCAAAACCATGATTCCGCGCTGATGCGCGGCCTGCACCAACTCTTTCAGATTCTCTGGCCGGCCATAGGTGCTGTCAGGGGCAAACTGGAAAACCCCGTCGTAGCCCCAGTTTCGGCCGCCGGGAAAATCAGATACCGGCATCAACTCGATGGCCGTAACGCCTAACTCGGCGAGATAGTCGAGCCGGTTTTGAACGGCAGAAAAATTTCCCGGACGAGCAAATGCTCCGACATGCAATTCGTAAATAACAGCCTCATGCCAACTGCGTCCCCGCCACCCGTCATCCTTCCAATCGAACATCCTGGGGTCGATGACTTCGCTTGGGCCGTGCACATCGCGTGGTTGAAACCGCGAGGCTGGATCGGGAACTTCCTTTTCTCGATCGATTCGAAAACGGTACAGATCTCCCGGCTTCGCGGTGTTCGTGACCAGTTCGAACCAGCCCTGCTCGCGCGGTTCAAGCGCAATCCGCTTGGACTCTTTGGAATCTTCTTCTATCGAGATCTCGACCTGCCGCGCTGCCGGGGCCCACAACCGAAACCGAACCCTCCCATCCTCGCGGCACTCCGCACCGAACGGCATGCTATGACGGCGAATCATTCGATTCTTCCTTCTTGCCGTTCACATGACGCTCCATGAGCACCACCATAGACCGCGCCTGCAAGGGATAGGGCGTACCGGAATCATAAGTGTCAGTGGGGCGCAACCCGCCTTCCCGCGAAGTATCCATCCATCCGATCCAGCGCGACCCTGTGCGGAATGCGGGTAAGGTGAACGGCACATCTTCGTGATACGGGTTCAGCAGCACCAAAAAATCTGTGTCACTCACTTTGCGGCCACGTTCGTCGGTTTCCTCAAGTCCCTGGCCGGAAAGAAACATTCCCAGCGCGTGGACGGCAGAATTTCGCCACTCGTCTTCGTTCATCTCTTGGCCGCTGGGATTAAGCCATAGCACATCTTTCACATTCGCGCCCTTGATCGGGCGCCCTTGAAAAAAATGGCGCCTTCTAAAAACGGGATGCCGTTTGCGCAGGTTGATCATGCGCTGCACGAACGCGAGCAGGTCGCGATCTTCGGGCTTTAAGTTCCAATTCAGCCAACTGATCTCGTTGTCCTGGCAGTAAGCGTTGTTGTTTCCGTTTTGCGTGTGCCCGATAGCATCGCCGGCATACATCATGGGAACACCCTGCGAGAGCAGCAACGTTGCCAACAGATTGCGTTTCTGCTGGGCGCGCAGAGCCTGAATCTCAGGATCGTCGGTTGGACCTTCTACGCCGCAATTCCAACTGCGGTTGTTGTTATTGCCATCGCGATTGTTTTCACCATTTGCTTCGTTGTGCTTTTCGTTGTAACTGACCAGATCCTGCAAGGTGAAGCCATCGTGGGCCGTAATAAAATTCACGCTCGCATAGGGACGTCTTCCGCTATGCGCGTAAAGATCGCTGGAACCGGTGATGCGATAGGCCAGATCGCCCACCACCCCTTCATCCCCCTTCCAGTAAGATCGCACCGTGTCGCGGTAACGATCGTTCCACTCCGCCCATCCCACAGGGAAATTTCCCACCTGGTACCCGCCCTCTCCCAAATCCCAAGGTTCGGCAATCAGCTTCACCTGCGAGAGGATTGGATCCTGATGGATGATGTCGAGGAAAGCGCCCAGGCGATTGACTTCGTGCAGTTCGCGCGCCAGTGTGGCGGCGAGGTCAAAGCGAAATCCGTCCACATGCATCTCCAGAACCCAGTACCTTAAGCTGTCCATAATCAGCTGCAGTACGCGTGGATGCTGCATGTTCAGCGTGTTGCCGGTGCCCGTGTAATCCGTGTAATAGCGTTGGTTATTCGGCTGCAGGCGGTAATATGTGCTGTTATCGATGCCCTTCAACGACAATGTGGGGCCAAGATGATTGCCCTCAGCGGTGTGGTTGTAGACCACGTCCAGAATGACTTCCAGCCCCGCGGAATGCAAAGTCTTCACCATGGTCTTGAATTCGTGAATGGAGCTTGTCGCCAGGTAACGAGGCTCGAGGGCAAAAAAACCGATGGAGTTATAGCCCCAATAATTTCGCAGACCTCGTTCCACCAATTGACGATCGTCGACGAAACTATGCACCGGCATCAATTCAATCGAAGTCACGCCCAGCCGGGTGAGATAGTCGATAATGGGCGCGGTCGCAAGCGCCTGCATACGTCCCGCGTAAATTGGCGGGAACATCAGGGTGGCACATGGTGAAACCTTTTACGTGTAGTTCATAAATCAAAGTTTTGTGCCAGGGAATGCGCGGAGGAGCGTCCGTCCCCCAGGTAAAAGCAGAATCAATTACCCGGTTCTTCGGCATTCCCGCGGCGTTGTCACGCCGATCGAAAGATAAATCTTCCTGTTTGTGGCCCACCTTGTAGGCAAAGTGCGAATCGCTCCAGTGAATCGACCCTTGTATCTGCTTGCCATAAGGATCGAGTAGAAGTTTGTTCGGATTGAAGCGCAGGCCTTGTTCCGGAGCATATCGTCCGTACGCCCGGTAGCCGTACAACTGTCCCGGACGGGCCTCCGGCAAGTAGCCGTGCCATACCATGTCAGTTTGCTCAGGCAACGCCACCCGCGTGGTCTCGCGCTTGCCTAAATTATCAAACAGACACAACTCAACCTTCTCCGCGTGTTCGGAGTACAAGGCGAAGTTCACGCCTTCGCCATCCCACGTTGCACCTAGCGGATAAGGCCGCCCGGGCCAGACGATTGGTTGCACAACACTAGTCATCGATTCGCTTCCTGTGAACCAGATTCGATCCTTTCAAGGAGGATCATGGATGAAGCTCAAACGCAAACCGCATCGAGGCTGACCTCCTTAAGAAGAGAAGAAAGAATAACGATGAAGAGTACACCCGAGCAGTTCCTTGGATCGCTAAACGTGCAGCTCATTGCCTCCCCGAGGCACAAGATCATACTTCGATGCCGATTATGGCACCTGAGTTTGCTCCTGGAACCGCATAGTTGCAGAGATGATCCCAAACGGATGCGCGGCCTTTAGTCACTCACTTTCTGTCTTGCCAACTTATTTGCAAGTTTCTTTATCTCTTTTTCCCGCGCGATATTCACAACTCCTTTTGCATCGTCGAAGAGGCTGTCGCGCAGAAGGGTTGCCAGCCGGGCCTTTAGCTTTGCCCGGTCCACGAGCGGCAGAGGAACGCGGATGGTGGGGGCCGTCGATGTTTGGGAACATGCTAGAGTGCTCCCGACGAGGCTGTTCTGAATACCAGGATATGAAGCTTTGGACGCCTGGCCACTGACATGGGCGCAGATGAAAGCGAAAGCCAGGGCTGCAAGCAGCGCGAATTTGTTCTTGCCTTGCACATCTCTACCTCTTTCATGCGCGGAGTAAAGTTTTCCGATTCTTTCCACCGCGTGAACGGAAGATGAGAAGGTTCCCGTGTGTGGTTGCCCGCTAAAGGAAGGTAATGGCAGAACTACAGAGTCTTCCGTAGCGAACCGTTGCACCACTCGGCAGGATCTAAAGCGAGGCGAGAGAGTCTGAACACAAGGGGATTCCATTAAGACTTTAATTCGGGAAGGCTAATAAGCGTTGAGGTTCACTTCGTCGAGCCACACATTGTAGGGCTGTTGCTCGTAGTTCCCGTCAAGTTGAAACTGGATGTTGATTCCTTCCTGGTACCAATTTGGCTGAGCGTTATAGTAGACATCCACATTGTAACTATTATCAGCGACACTCAGGCTTATGTAGTGGACCTGGTTTCCGACGCGTTCAAAATTCCACACCAGATGTATCCAGGTTTGCGAAGGAAAATGCTTGCACGGTATCGGAATAGGAACCCATACTCCATGCAGCGGATCCCAGATATTCCACTTTCCCGTCTGATTGAAGTCGCACTGCGTGCCCCACGTCCAGCGGGTTCCGCTGAAAGCCTGGTTCACATCAAACTCCAGCGATTGCGGCGCGTCACCCACGTTCACGTAAAACCACAAGTCGTAGCTAAAGTGGCTGACGTCGTGACCGCCGCCCAAGGTATACCAATAGAGTTCATTGGAATATGGGTGAGGACCTCCCATCGTGAACTCTGCGGATGTGCCATCGAGCGATGGCGAAGACTGACCTTGAATCAATTGCGATGAAGCCGTTCCTAACCCCGCGGCGCAGGTGAATCCATTCTGCAGTACCGCGGAGCAAGACTGCCAACCAGGAAGATTCTGGATGCCGGCAACTCCCGGCGTCTCTTGCGACACAGTCACCTGCGTCGTTGCCGTCGCAATGTAGCCCGAATCATCCTCGGCAACCACTTCAATGGTGTGCTGCCCGGGCTCCATGAAAAGGTATTGACTGATAGTTGGTGTGTAGGAGTAATAGACGGCCACATTGTCTACATAAACTCTCATCCAGTAGAGCTGGTCTGCAGGCTGAGCTTGCGCCTGTAACATTGCGGGAGAGTTTATGCTTGCTCCTTGACCTGGAGTTGAGATAGTTAGCGGGAAACCACACAAAGCTGCGGGCGGAGGCTCAATTGGAGCCGGGATCGAAGAAATGTCGGATGGCGCAGTTGGCGTAACTGGACAATTCGCAATGTATTTGGGCAGCCCCTGACATCCCCTCCACAGCATACCCAGCGCGAACACGCTCATCACGAGCAGAACGGACAGCAAAGCCGAGGTCAGACGCTTCCTTAGACATGCCCCCAGCTCCGCGAACATTCTGTCCCCCGCGCT
Organism: uncultured Acidobacteriaceae bacterium; assembly: GCA_963726155.1. Lineage (GTDB taxonomy): Bacteria > Acidobacteriota > Terriglobia > Terriglobales > Acidobacteriaceae > Sulfotelmatobacter. The sequence goes on along the minus strand of CAVSBF010000004.1, from coordinate 123,120 downwards.
TAAGCGTCCCAAGTTTTGTGTAGCCGATCAGCATGGGGAGCGGCCCAAATCGCCGTCACTACGAGTTGCGAATCGCTCGCATCTTCCTGGCGCGAGCTGCAGTCATCCGTTCGAATCGATGGTGTACAGATGTCATTCGTCGGGCCGGTGGTTGCTCTTCAATCCGCACTCGCTTTCGAAATGCAGTTTTCATTCGCTACGGCGTGCCGCCAGTTAAATCAATCCAGTCACCGAGAATGAGCTCTTCTGGTTCTGGCAGCCTTCAGCGCAGACTTGCTGCGCGCAGTCTTCCCTCGCTTGGCAGCGGTACGCCTGCCCTGCCGCGACAATGCCGCCTTACTGGCGGAGCTGCGACCCTCGCGCTTCAAAGCATTCTCAGTGGCGCGCGAACGCTTCCGCGACAACTTACGGCGTGGATGCTCCGAGGCTTCCTCATCTTCGGCTGCCTTCCTGCGAACTGAGGCCGGGCCCTTCGGCGGCGGAAGTTTTACCCCCGCACGACGCGCCTTCGATAATCCAATGGCGATCGCTTGTTGCGGCGATCGGGCGCCATGTTTTCCTTCACGCACGTGATGAATCTCCTCGCGCACGAATTCTCCGGCTTGGGTAGATGGAGACTTGCCCTCGCGCGCATCCTCGCGAGCTCGTTGGATAGTTTCTTGTTCAGGCATTTCAATATCCTCAAAAGTGCTTTGAGCTGATTGCAGCTAGTCTTTATTGTCATTGTCCAAGTCGGATTGCAAATCAGAAAGTTACCGTAGCTGCCGAAGAGATTTCTCCTAGAACATGCCAGCCGAAATCAGTTTGTGTTCTTAGAAAGACTTGATCGCGGAAGGACGAATACCTATTTCGAAGCTTCCGCGCCTCGCGAACTAAGCTTAACTTGCGTGAAATCAAGCCGGCACTTACGGTGCTCCCCGTATTGCCCGAAACAATGGCGGCCCGTCATAGTTTGAAGGCCTGCACGTACGGTGACCTGCTGTTCGCCGCTCCGATCCCGGATTTCCCTGCGTCGGCCATCCGTTTTCTTGGGAGGTTCGTATTTATGCGCGCAGCCTGGGCCTTTCTTCGCCGCGGCCGATTGCTTCTCGCGACTTTCTTTTTGCTCTCCCTCTGTCTTGTGGTGGAAGGGTGCAGCAGCTCTGGCGCCATGAGTACAACCACGCCAACACCCGCGCCGCCCACCACTCCCTCGCAACCCACTTATCCTTCCACTGCTCCTGTGCCCATTACTTGGTCTGCTAGCGGAAGCAATTTACCTGCTCCCACGGCTCAGAACCCGGTTACGGCGGACTGGGGAAGTGGCTCTAACAATTTTCCTCTGACAATTTCGAGTCCTGGCGCAGGTGTGAGTGTCACGTCTCCGATCAACGTGGTCGCCTCAGCTACTCCGAAAAATCCAATCTTTTTCATGCGCGTGTACGTTGATAATGTTTCCGTCTATTACACTTCTTCGAATTCCATCAACACCCGGATCTTCGCCGCGCCCGGTAAGCACACTCTATTGGTGATGGCGGAAGAATTAACGTGCGCGGCGCTGCCTTGTTCCACGGGCGACGTGTCCGCCATCCCGTTGAACATCACAGTGACGTCTCAGGCGGCATCCACCATCAGCAGTATTCAGAACACCGCCGGCTGGCAATCCTGTTCAGCAGTATTCCCCCCGGGGGTTCAGCGTGCTGGACAACTCTGTGCCGCCGGTGAGAGCCAGTACGTGCCGGTTTCAACTATGACTATGAATCAATCGCCCCCGGCGCCCGCCCCGCCCATGGATGGCAAAGCCGCGCAGTTCAGCATGGGCCCGGGGACTGCGGCCCCGCTCGCTTCTGACTATGGCTACTCCAATTATCTGTATTTCAATCCCATCGCGGGAGGAAACGGTGTTACTACGTTTACTTACGACTTGTATTTCTGGATTGACAACGTTGACGCGCCACAAGCTCTGGAGTTCGACGTCAATCAGGGTTACGACGATACCACCAGCGGGACAGGCGGAACTCCGATGCGTTTTACGTGGGGATCCGAATGCAACTTGAAAGGCGACGACCCGCCGGGACAGTGGGATATCTGGAACGATGCGGCAGGGAAGTGGGAGCCAACCGGAATCTCCTGCAAAGCCAACGTGGATATTCTGCCCAACACGTGGAACCATCTCACCTGGAATCTTCACCAGGCCGGGGGCATGGTTTATTACGACACGTTGACGCTGAATGGCGTAGCCACACCGGTGAACACGTCCTATGTAAACCAGTCGGGGTGGACTTTAGAAGAGATCGACACAGCTTTTCAAATGGACCTGGCACAGCCGCCGGTGCCGTACAACGTGTGGTTGGATGAAGTAAGTCTCACCGCACAATAAAATTGCCTAATTAGTTGAAAGACTCCGCTACCGGCTTCCTGATCTCGGAGGCCGGTACGCGGCCTCGAGGCGACCCAAGCGTAAAGTAAAACGTTGCTCCCCGTTCAACTTCACCTTTTGCCCAGATTTCCCCTCCGTGGCGCCGCACGATTCTCTGCACCGTCGCCAGACCGATCCCATTGCCGGGAAATTCAGCCGTTGGATGCAGCCTTTGGAATGGTTGAAATAACCGGTCCGCCGACCGGGGATCGAATCCCGCTCCATCGTCGCGCACAAAATAAACCGTCCGACCATTTTCTACTGTAGAGCCGAACTCAATGCGGGCGCGCGGATGAGTCGAGGTGTACTTCCATGAATTTCGTAACAGGTTCTCCAGCACAATTTTCAGCAACCGCGGGTCACCGTCAACTTTTTCCACGGCTGATATAACGAAATCCACTTTCCGAGCTGGTTCCAGACCTTTCAACTCCTCTGCAACTGAGCGGGCAATGGCCGTCAGATCTACAGGCTCCGATTGCAAAACGCTGCTGGTCACTCGCGAAAGATTTAGCAGGTCATCAATCAACTGCATCATGCGCTTTCCCGAATTACGGATATGCTCGATCAGTTCTTTTGCCTTGGCATCGAGTTTGCTTCCGTACTCCTTCAAAAGCACGTAGGTGAAACCATTCAGCGCGTCGACCGGACCGCGCAAGTCATGAGAAACGGAGTAAGAGAATGATTCCAGCTCGCGGTTGGCGAAGAGCAGTTCGCGAGTGCGTTGCGCCACACGATCTTCCAGTTCGTCGTGAGCCTTTCGCAGTTCAGCATCGCGCTTCTGAATTTCCGCGAGCATCTGGTTGAAGGCAGTTATCAGCAAGCCCACTTCATCCGCTTCCTGGCTCGGCGTGGCCCGCGCGGAATAGTTTTTGTCCTGGGAAACGGCGGCAGCCACACGCGCCAAATTCACTATGGGCCGAGCCACGGATCTTCCAAACAGCGACGAAACCAGCAGGGCCGCAACCAGCGAAAGCAAAAGCACGGCCAGCGCAATGGCGGCATAGCGCTTCAGCCGCTCATCGATTTCCCTGAGATCGGCACGAATGTAGACCAATCCCACCGGTTTGCCCTGAAACACGATCTTGCGCACGAGTACAAGATGAGAGTTGGAGAAGCGATAAGTCTCCACTTGATCGCCCGGAATATTCGGAAGGCTTAGGATATTCACGCCGTTATCGCGCGTGTAAGTCGCGAACGGTTTTCCATCGAGCGTGAAAATGCCGGCGGCGGTCACGCTCTGCGAACTCTTCAAAGCGGAAAGAGTGTTGCCGGCCGACTGCGGATCGTTGAATAAAATTGCCGATACACTATTGGAACCTACAATGTCCGCCTGCGCGGACAACGTTCGGACAAGGCCTTGCCGGAAGGTGATCTGGTCGTAAGTAAAGAACGCCAAACAAGCCAACGACAGCGCCGCCCCGCTCACCAGCATGTTCATCAGGGTGAGTTTTCTCAAAATCGAGCGGCGGCGCGGCGGGCTCATCTCAATCGCCTCCCGCGCGTTTGCGAATCACTCGCAACGCTACTTTCAGCAACTCTGAGCTGACGGTTAATCCGGAGTCTTCGATCGGAGCAACATTCACTTCGAACCGGATTCTATCCTCCTGATTCACCAGTCCGATCATTCCTCCCCGCTCGGCAAAGTGCGGAATGTCACTGACCGTCAGGACCGGCGAGCGCTTTGCACTCGCAAGCACGGCGGCGAGACGACTTTCTTCCGACATGCTCACGAACAAAATGTGACAACCGTCGGCGTCGTGCATGCTGGGAATATTTCGCGCAGTGACCGGCTTGCCGGAGATCGCTTCCCCCTTTACGGTGGCCTCCAGAACCGTTCCAAAAGAATTTTTGCCCAGCACGCAGATCTGGAGGGAGTCAACACTGTTGGCCAGGACAGGCCAGCGGACGAATTTTCCGAAGTTAAATAGGTAAGCGGCTTTTACCTGCGATTCGGTTGGCCGAGTCTGCGCTTCAGTACGATCAGTAAACGGGGCGACAAAGAGTGCGAGCAGAAAAACGGGAAACAATCGTAAAGCTAAAAATCCAAAACAGCCAGCCAGCAAGCCATGATGGGCCGCTCCAGGGATGCGACCTCTTGATCTCTGGCCGTCGACGGCGCCTTGCGAATTCAGCGTGTCCACGTTATTTGCCCGTAGGCGCTTCTTTTGATTCCGACCAGGGGTCCGGGATCGCCGCTCGATTCATAATGATAAGGCTGGAAGAGATTGCGTCCCACTACCGACAATTGCCAATGCTCTTTTACCTTCCATGCGAATCGCGCGTCTGCGGTGGAGTAGGCATTTACCATTTCGCCCGGCAAAGCGCTGATGTAGCGGTAATCCAGATCAAGACTAAATGCCTTCGATAGATCGAAGGCAGATTGGATCATCACTTCATGCTTTGGGCTCGATTTCTCAGTGATGGGAGCGGTACCGATGTCCATCGAGCCAGTACCTTTTTTCAGGTCCATCTGCAAGTACGAATAAGAGGCTTGCAGTCGCCACCAATCCGTAACCTTCCACGCTGGCGCGATCTCGCCTCCCTTGGTTGTGCCCACAAGGCCATTGCCAAACTCCGCCGGGATCAAAATGTGCGGAGGGCCTGGAATGGTCTCGATAAACGGACCGCCGGTAATGTCCTCGCTGAAGAGATCGCCGTAATGATTGTAGAAAGCTGCCACATCCACATACAGATTTTTGGCGATCAAGCGCCGGTAGCCGGCTTCATACCCGTTCAGTTCTTCGGAATGGAAATTAGGATTCGCGTTGAATCGAGCCAGCACCGGCAATCCATCCACCACTGAGCCCGTATCGCCTAAGAGATAAAAATCTCGTTCTCCGTCGGAGGGTGTTCGCAAGGCGTGAGTGAACGCGGTCCATACTGATTGGTGCACTGTGGGAGTCCACAGCAAGCGTCCGGTAGGTTCAAATTGCACACCGGTGTAATTTGTTTTCAGCGCCTTTGTTCCGACTGTAAGCGAGAGCTTGTTCGGGACCAGCGCGATTTCATCCTGCAAAAACACCGTGAAGAGCAAGTCGGTTCGATTGTAAGGAACGAAGGCGAGGCCGGAGTTTACGACACGATCATCGCCTCGGCTGGAGCGGGCACCTAACCCCCAGGAAATCTCTTGTCGCCCGGGCAGCGGGAACCGGTCCATAAAATCCACGTCGAAGGTATTGCGAATGTCGCTGAAGTCCGCTTCCTGCCGGTTTGTTCGGTCGAAGTAGGCCTCGAGCTGAACATCATTTCCTTCACTGAATACCCTTCTCCATTGGCCGGTGAGGTTAGCGCCAAAAAGCGGCGCTGTGGAATTCACGATTTGCGAGTAAGGCGGCGCGTAGCTGGTCACATCGACGCTTTCGCCATTCCCCTGGTCATACATATCACCGTGCAAACTGAAGGTGTCGCGATTGTTCGCGCTCCAATCCACGCGGAAGCCGACCTGCGCATCACGCCAGCGGTCGAAATTCATGTTGTCGGTGTGGTACTCCGGTCCGCGGTTGAAGCCCTTGGCGTACATGCGATAGTCGAGAGTCTTTCCGTCGCCGCCGCCGTGGCGCACGTTGAAAAAGCCTTCTTCCACGTTTCCGCCGCCCACGCTAACGTAATCGCCGCGTGTTTCGCTGCTGTTCTTCGTAATAATGTTGATAACGCCGTTCAACGCGTTTGGCCCCCAGATGGTACCGCCGGGTCCGCGGATCACTTCGATGCGGTCGATATCCTCCAGAACATAATCCTGAACTTCCCAATAGGTGCCCGCAATCAGGGTCGTGTACACGGTCCGCCCATCAATCAGCACCAGCACATCGCGGCACAACCGGCTGCCGAAACCGCGGATGCCAATCGACCACTTGCTGCTGTCGATTTGCGCCACTTCCACGCCGGGAGCCAGCCGCAATGCCTCTGGAATGCTGGTCGCCCCCGAGCGCTCAATATCATCATGAGTGATGACATAGATGGCGGCTGTAGTCTTCCATACTTCTTCCGGCTCCTTAGAAGCAGTTGTTACCTCGACGCTGCCAAGTTCTGCCAGGCTCAAGTGCTTCAAAGGATTTCCGGATTGATCTGGCTGGGCGCTCGCCGCGAAGCTCGCCGACGACAGGAAAAAGAAAAATAGAGCCACGACGAATGGCAAGATGCCCCTTGCTCCTGCGAGTGCGCACCGGTCGATTCTGTTTTGCATTTGCGAGAGTGCTCGAATCGAGTTAACTCAACCGCCACCGCAACTACTCGTCGATATCTACGAGAAAATCAACCCGCTGCGTTTTTCTCTATCAGTCTGTTCACTTCCGCCAACAACTCGCCTGGTTCCACATCCCGCTTTTGCAACCATGTATCGACAACGCCGATGGTTTCATCGGGCAGCGAAGAGAAACCTGAAAGGACCAGAATTGGTATGTTCGGCCGCAGTTGCTTCATCTCGCGTGCTACCGATAGTCCCTTCATGCGCGGCATCCAGTAATCCAAAACCACCGCGTCTACCGCATGAGCCTGGAACAACTGCAGAGCTTCCGCTCCGGAACGCGCCAGAAGCACGTCAAAACCTGCGGATTCGAAAACCATTTTTCGCGAGGTCAACTGCTCTTCATCATCTTCAGCACAAAGTACGGTCTTACGACCCAGGTTCGAGCTTTCCATTGGTACGCCCTCTTTGTCGCGCGAGGTCAAAATCTTTAATACGGTCCCGAGTAGAACAGCAGGATCCTGCCCCTTCTGTACATAGCCATCGATCACAGTTAACAACCCCTGAGGGAGTTGGGCCACGGCAGACACGACGACTACCGGCAGTTGCGGATTCTGTTTCTTGAGTTTTTGAGCGACCTCGTCCCCGTCCATTCCCGGCATCATGTAATCGAGAAGTACCAGGTCAATTCCCTGGCCTGCAGACAAGGCTCGCAAACCCTCCACTCCGGAGGATGCAGTGACTACCGAATATCCGGAACTCTGCAGGAAATGCCGGCGCAGGGCCAACGTCTCGGAATCGTCGTCTATACAGAGGATTGTTGGAACGCGATCGTGCATTTTCCCTTTGGAAGACGAGAGCCGCATTAGGTGGGGTAATAATTGCAGGGGCTTATATTCCCCTTCCATACAGGGTTTCCTGTATGCGTCAAGTAACGAAGTGCCCACTTCCTTACTACTGGCTATGAGTTTCCCTAAACTGAAAGGCTGAGGGCCAAAGAGATCCTCAGGAGTAATCAAGAAATCGCGCGGGGAATCAGCAGAACGATACCCGCTGCACCCGATTTTAGTTTCGCCCAGCGCAGCTCATACTTTGGAATATCTGGCCCGCAAGATCCGATCCTGATCTTTCGAACATATTTCCCTAAATTTTTTGGAGGCTTCAATGAAAATGAAGGCGGTTACTTATAAGGGCGTTCGGCAAATGTCGGTGTCCAACGAAGCGAAACCAAAGATAGACTCTCCCACCGACGCTATTTTAAGAGTTACGACTACTGGTATCTGCGGCAGTGACTTGCACATGTATGACGGCCGTACACCTCTCGAGGAGGGAACGGTAGTTGGTCACGAAATCATGGGCGTGATCGAAGAAGTCGGCGACGCGGTGCAAAGCATCAAGAAGGGCGACCGAGTCGTGCTCCCGTTCAATGTAGCTTGCGGATATTGTTTTAACTGCCATCGCGGGCATACCGAGGCCTGCCTGGTGATGAATCCCGACCAGCCACACGCTGCTTACGGTTACGCGGGAATGGGCCCATACAAAGGCGGCCAAGCGGAGTTCGTCCTGGTTCCCTACGCGGATTTTAACTGCCTGAAACTTCCCGGAAAGCCCGGCGACGAGTGGGAAGACGATTTTCTTCTGCTCTCTGACGTCTTTCCCACGGCTTATCACGCAACTGAATTGGCCTGTGTAGCGCCCGGCAAGACCGTCGCCGTGTTTGGCGCCGGTCCTGTGGGTTTGCTTTCCGCATATTGTTCTCTGCTCAAGGGCGCGTCCGAAGTGTACGTGGTCGACAACATTCCCGAGCGCCTGCAAAAAGCAGAAGAGCTGGGAGCCACTCCAGTCGATTTCTCCAAAGGCGATCCCGTGGAGCAGATTTTCAAGCTGCGAAAGAAGAATCGCGGAATCCAGCAGAGTCTTCGGCCCGGTGAGGAAAAGATGAAAGGGGTCGATTGTGCAATCGACGCCGTGGGCTATCAGGCTCGCGATGACGAGAGCCCAGACAAAGAGAAAGCGACGCAAGTTTTGGAGAACTGCGTTCGCGTGGTCAACCCAACCGGAAGCATTGGTATGATTGGCGTCTACATTGCCCCCGATCCGGGAGCCAAGAACGATGCCGCCAAAAAGGGCATCTTCCCATTTCCCGTCGCCGATTATTTTGATAAGGGAATCTCCATGGGAAGCGGGCAGGCTCCGGTCAAGAAGTACAACGAATACCTTCGCGATCTCATCGTGAATGGCCGTGCGAAACCAAGCCAGATCGTCAGCCATCGCATCCATATCGAGGACGCTCCGGACGCTTACGACAAGTTCGATAAGCGCATCGACGGATATACGAAGGTCCTGATCAAGTTCGATGAAAAGGCTGCGGCATAATCCCGCCCGCAAAGCTCGCGAGCCACAACGCTATACGGCGTTGAGCTCGCCGGGCAGGCGGGAATTTATTCGTCCCGTCCAGGTCTTGAAAAGATCGGTGGCCGCTGCCGATCTCAACCATCCGCCCGGCGAGGTTCTGCAACTAACGGAACATAAACGAGCCGCTGTTTTGGGGCAAAATTCTGAATACGAGGGGAAACATGAGTAAGAATTCTCTAAAAGAGTTGTATGTCGAAGAGCTTAAGGATTTATTCAGTGCCGAAAATCAATTGACCAAAGCTCTGCCGAAGATGGCCAAGGCGGCATCGTCGGATGAGCTGCGCCAGGGCTTCGAAGAGCACCTGGAGCAAACCCGCGGGCACGTCGAGCGCCTGCAGCAGATATTCGAGCAACTCGGAGAAAAAGCTACAGGCAAGAAATGTCTGGGTATGGAAGGCCTGATCAAAGAGGGAGCGGAAACCATGGGCGAGGATTTTGAGGACGCCATGATGGATGCCGCCCTCATCGCTGCCGCGCAGCGGGTCGAGCACTATGAAATCGCCGGGTATGGTTCGGTGATCGCTTACGCAGACCTTCTCGGCGAGTCGGAGCAGGCATCGCTCCTTAGGGAGACGCTGGAAGAAGAAAAAGAAACTGACGAGAAGCTGACCGAACTGGCGAAGGAAATCAATGTCGAAGCCCAGCAAGGCGATTCTGAGAGCGAAGAAGAGGAGCAGCCTCGGGATAAACGGAAGTCTCGTAAGGCCGCATAGTTAATTCGCAGGCGCGATGGCGGGGAGTCGATCGCAGACTCCCCGCATTTTTGCTGTTTGCAAAACGGAAGCGGCGGATCTAGCCTTTTTAGTTGCATTTATGGAAGGAAGCGAGTGAAGGATATCTTGTTCAGAATAATCGTCGGAGGTGCAGTGGTTTGTGTGTTCTCACTGATTGGCGAGCTGCTCAAGCCTAAGAGTTTTGCCGGGCTTTTCGGCGCCGCGCCTTCCGTTTCCCTCGCTACGTTGGCTCTGACTGTCATGAAAGAAGGGAAGGCATACGCCAGCATCGAAGCCCGGTCGATGATTCTGGGCTCCATCGCGTTCATTATTTACGCCGCTTTGATAAGCCGGTGGATGATGCATCGGCGCATGCGGGTTCTGTCAGCCACAACCTCCGGGCTGGGCCTGTGGTTGGTTTGCGCGTTGGGCCTGTGGTATGTCGTGTTGAGGTAATCAGTGAAGATCAAAGTCGATACGGCCGGCTTAAAAAACTCCAAGTGGTATGAGTTCGCTTTACGCTTTTCATTTGGCGGAGCTGTCACTGCCTTTGCCGGCTTGATAGCCAAGCGATATGGCCCCGAAGTCGGTGGTGTTTTTCTGGCATTTCCCGCCATCGTCCCAGCCACGGCCACGCTTATCAGGAAACGCGAGCAGCAGAAAAAAGAGCGCGCCGGCTATGATGGCGCGGAACGCGGTCGAGCTGCAGCCGCCGTCGATGTGGCCGGAGCTGCCATGGGAGGGTTCGGTCTGATTGCCTTCTCACTCGTAGTTTGGCTGACGATGCGTGAATGGAAGACTCCCGTCGTGCTTGCCGTCGCTACGGCAGTTTGGTTCTTAGTTGCATTCTCCACCTGGGAACTCCGCGAAGTGCTCTGCCGCCGGCTTCGCGCCCACCGCCCCAACATTCTCACCCACACTTTGGTCGCCCCGGTTGATCGCAAATCCCTTCCAGATCGTCATTAGCCTATCCGGCGCGATAACTCAGATCACGCCGCTTTTCGCTGGACAGATTTTTTATCCCGCTCAATGCGTTTTGACAGCAGGGCCTTTGCTTTCTCCAACTCAGACTTGCGTGCGGCGCTCAATCCGCGCCCCGCCCGATTGATAAAGTACGTGAGCATCCTCATGCCGGAGGCCGGTCCCTTCGGAGAAACTTTCTTCGACGCCAGACTGCGCGCGATGGTAGCGGCCTTTCGCGTAAAGAGCTTCGCCGGAGGATGTGTAGAGTCGGTGGTCACTTTCGATACCCAACGCTTTTTTCTGGAATCTGCCATGTAGCCTCCGCAATAAGAGCACAGAACGTTGAGATGCACCGGTTCGGAAATAGTGGCTTCTCACGTCGCAGACGCAGGGCAACGCATCAGGCACTACAGTCGACACCCGATGCCGGAGACTCACTATGCAGTCTACGTTAGGAGAAATACGAATCCTGCGGCCACGGGTGATGCTCACGAAACGTTTGATCAAATCACAGCGCGTAGCCGCCGAAGGTTCCCGGCCGGCAAATAGCCAGATCTCGAAAACTGTTCCGCGCTCGCTCGCCGCACTGCGCCGCGCGGCCCGGGATTGTAAAGCCTGTGACCTCTGGAAAAATGCGACGCAGACGGTTTTTGGGGAAGGCCCGACAGGTGCCAAACTATTTCTTGTCGGCGAACAGCCCGGAGATCAGGAAGACCTTACGGGTCATCCTTTCGTCGGGCCTGCCGGAAAAATTCTGAACGAAGCATTGCTGCAGGCTGGCATCGATCGCGCAGAAGTTTATGTCACGAACGTCGTGAAGCACTTTAAGTGGGCGCCTGCGCAACGCGGTAAGCGGCGCATCCACAAGAAGCCCCGACACTCTGAGATCGAGGCATGCCGCCCATGGCTTGATGCTGAGTTGCGAATGGTAAAGCCGGAAGTTCTTGTCTGCTTAGGCGCGACCGCCGCTCAAGCCTTACTGGGCAAGGAATTCAGCGTAACTCGTCAGCGCGGCCAGCTCGTCGAATCGCCGCTGGCTCCTAAAGTTGTCGCGACGGTGCATCCCTCATCCATACTCCGCGCTCCTGACGCGGCTGCGCGGCAAGCGCAGATGCAAGAGTTCGTTCGGGACCTTACCAGGATTGCCGCCTTGCTGTGAGCGCAAAAAGGCCTTCAACGCGACGCAATTTAGAAGGCACGCAAGAATTCGCAATCACAGAAATTCGTGAGCCAGGACAAGCATATGAGTCGGCGAAGCGCTAAGAGTCAGCCGGATTCATTCCAGGTTTAAATTCATCACTCCACGCTTGTCGACGGAAACTTGTAGCAGCTTCTCGCTTCCACTGGAAAAGTCTCCGGTCACCGATTGATCAGAAGAGTTATCTCCCGAAGTGACCTGCACACGAAGACGGTGGCTTCCTGCGGGGATCGGCATGGCATGAATTTCGTGGCCCTGAACGTGATGGAACAGCACTAGATGTTTCTTGTCCGTTCCTTCCAGAGTGCGGGTATAGCTCAACCTGTCATCTACCCAGATCGAGAGCTTGGCCTCGGCGAATTTGTGGTCCACTTCAATATCCAAAGTGGCTGAACCTGCACTCGTCGCCGCAGGCAATCCCGCAACGCTCGTGCTGGCCGGCTTTACCGTGGCCGAAGGATGCGAGACGGCCGCGGACTTCCTGATCTTTTTACTGACAACCTCGGGCTGAGTTGCGGCTTCTTGTTTTGTAGCCGTCTCCTCTACCACCGTGGGTGGAGGCATTTCGCTGATGCTGGGCGCGACCGCTGCGGGCGCTGGATTTTGGATTGCAACCTGACCTGCGAGGACCGATGGTGCTTCGAGGCCTTTATCCGATAGCTGTTCGGTCGGAGTTTTGGGCCAAAGCACGCGATTCAGGCGAAGACCGAAAAGCAGTAGTCCCGCCAAAAACACCGCGCCGACAATCGAGGTTCTCCCCATCTTGTTCAGCAGTTTGTCCACCAGGTTCTTTTGCTGGGAGGGGAGACGTTTTGGTAATCGGGATTTACCTGCGGCGCCGGATTTCCCGGTGCCAGACCCCTTATCTTTCTCAACGGCAAGCGCAGGCGCTCCGCCGGCAGCCCCACCGGGCTGTTTTGCTTTACTCCACAACTCGCGGCCTTCGCGCAAATCCTGAATATCCAACGCCATTTCCATCCCACGCTGGTAGCGCTGAGCTGGATCTTTTGCCATGGCTCGAGCAATGATGTAATCGAGCGCCGGCGGCAACTCAGTGTCGAGAACTGTGGCAGGAATCGGATCGCGGTTCACGACCTTGTAGGAAACGGTGAGCGCGCTGTTGCCCTGAAATGGCCGGTAACCAGTCAGAATCGTATACAGGACGACGCCAAGAGAGAACAAATCGGATCGCCCATCGACCGCCTCGCCGTTTAATTGTTCCGGCGACATATACGCCGGAGTCCCCAAGGCCCGTCCCGCCAAGGTGTGGTTGGCGAGGTTTAGTTTGGCCACGCCAAAGTCGGCGATCTTGGCATGCCCGTCTTCCGTAAGGAGAATGTTTGCGGGTTTCAAATCACGATGAACTACGCCTTGGCCATGGGCGCAATCCAGCGCCTCGGCCAGTTCGAGGGTCAGCTGCAGTGCAGTTTCCAGTGGCAACTTCCGGTCTTGCGCTGAGAGCAGTTTATCCAACGACTGCCCGCCTACAAATTCCATCACAATGTAGGGAGCACGCGTTTCTGGCTCCTCACCCACATCAAAGATAGTGACAATGCCGGGGTGAGAAAGCCGTCCTGCGGCTTCGGCTTCGCGGTAAAAACGCTCCCGATACTCCTGCTCCTCATCCGCTGGCTGCCCCGCCAGAGAGATGGTCTTCACCGCCACTACGCGGTTGATCTTGGGATCCCGGGCCTTGTACACCACGCCCATGGCTCCCCGTCCCAGCTCGGCCAGGATCTCGTACCGCCCAAAGCGTTCGCCTCTCCGTTCATCCATAAGTGACACTTGCGGCTATTCAGGGTTTCACGGCAAAGTCATCGTCATTGCTGGTTGAATGTTCCAGAATTCTCACGCCACCTGCGGCGCGGCGGAAAGCATTCCTGCGTGAGCGGTCGCAGGACAGCAGCGCTTACCGTATTGTGTACTGGGGCTGGATTGGAACCAAGTTACCGACGTGTTACCGATGGGGGAAGTCCAAAAATAGAACGCTGTCGCCGGCATTCTTTTGCCCAAAAATGAGAATGCGAACCCGCTTTAACGGATCCGCATCCTTAGCTTAAATGCAGGGCTTTTCCCTCGATGAGCCCTATTCGTAAGAGAACGTCAGATCGTCGAGGTATATGTTGTAGGAATCTTGCTTATTATTTCCGTCCTGCTGATAGTTGATGGTTACGCCATACCAACTGCTGGGTGCTGAGCCATGGCCAAAGGTCCAATTCAAATTGTGAGTCTCGCCGTTGAGAGTAATGGACTGATACAACAGCTCGTTGTTCGACGTCCGCGAAACCTTGATCGTGAGATGGTTCCACGCATTGTTGTTGGGATGGCAGGGTATGCCCGTAGGAGTCCAGTGCGCGGATTGGTTATCCCAGACGTCCCACTCGTTCCCGCCGGCAATGCGGCACTCATGACCCCATATGAATCCCATGCCGCCGAAGAACTGGTTCATGTCAAACTCCAGCGCCTGCGAAAGCCCCAGGTTGCTTCCGAAAAAGTAGACGTCATAAGTGAAGTCGTGGAGCGTGGGCACCATCGTATGGTTCGAGTCCGGCATTCCTTGCGACGATGCGGGGCCGATCAGATGGTTATTAAAGAGTGCGTCGGAATAAACTTTGCTGCCCCCTACATTAAATTCAGCGCCGTCTCCGCTCATGGAAGGCGACTTAACCCCCTGGGCCATCGAGAAAGAGATGCCATCGCACGGCGAAGGCGAGCAGTCCACAAAGTTTGGTGGCCCCTGCCCGTATCTGCCCCATCCGCCGGCGCGTTGAATATTCGAGAAGGTCTTTCCGCTTCCGCCACCACTGCCCACCGTTACTTTGACCGGCGTCGTCGTCGCTCCGCCGCAGTAGTCCCATGCTTCAACCACGGTGTCGTAAGTGCCCGAGCCCAGTGCAAGGTTTGTGTTCAGCTTTGAGCCGTTCACCACGTAGGTCAATACGCCCGGAGCCGTGTAGATTCCCATGGAAGCCACGCCCTTGTCGCATGAACTCGTGGCGGAGGCTGCATAAGGAACAGACCCGGCATAGGTCGAACCGTTAGCGGGGGAACTGACCGTCACGCCGGCAAACAAGGGCGAAGCGCCAACGGCCAACAGGCACACGATCTGCAACAGATACTTTGACATGCGATACTTCTCCAGATTTTTTTATTGACTTGCGGTCTTTCTGGACTCCCGTAAGGAACTGCCGCCTGTGCGCGAGCGGTGCGCATCAAGGCTCTGTACTCAACAGCTTTCTAGAAGTGGCTTGATGTTGGCTCCGGTTTCGGAAACTGCCGGATGCCTTTAGCGATCCAGCAAATCGTGCTTGAGACCTGCCCGAAACCGATCCAAACTTTCAAGACCATACCAGAAACGCTGTATTCCCTCCAAGCGGAAACCGTGGTTTTCAATACTCAGAAGTACTACCCTGCCCGCGAAGTCGGAAGCGTTGCAAGCTCAGCACCTCTTGCCTGTTCGTCCGGCAACCCTGGTGCAAGAAATCACTACTAACCTTTCGATCTTCGCTCGGCAGAATTACTTTAGAACTGACGAGGTATAGATTCATGAACACTACCGATCAAAAATGCGCTCATAAAAACTGTAGCTGTCCCACGGCTCCTAATAGCCAGTACTGCAGTCCAGCTTGCGAGAGTGGAAAGGGCTCCGGGAGTGCGTGCGGCTGCGGACATCCGGGTTGCACCGGTGCCAAGGATGTTGCTGCCTAATTACACCGGGCACCGGTACGCGCTCGCGGTCGTCAGCAATAAGCGAGTCGATTTCCTCACGTAAGGCTGAATTCTCACGCTGGAACTGGAGTCATACTTTGGCGACCTCCAAGGCGGCTTCAGGATCTCAATCGCTGGTAATTATCGCCTTCGTACTGGCGATCGCCGCTTTGTATTTCGGCCGCGAGCTTTTCATTCCGCTCGCTCTCGCCTTTGTTCTTAGCTTCCTGCTTACCCCCATCGTTTCCCTGCTGGAAAAAATTCGGATTGGACGGGTCGCTTCCGTTATGACTGTGCTGATCCTTTCCTTTGTTCTGGTGGGGAGCGTGACTTGGGGAGTTGCCCGTCAATTAGTCGATATCATGGTTCAGCTCCCGGATTACAAGGCTAATCTGGATGAGAAAATCAAACTGCTTCGCGCCTCGAACAGCGGGAATCTGAGTAAAGCCACGGCCACCGTTCAAGAGTTAAATAAAGAACTGGCGGCGGTTCCCGGACAGATCGCTACCGCCAAGCAGGAAAAAGAACAGAAGACATCTCGCTCGTCGCGTCCCATCCCTGTCCAGGTCGCCCAGCCTCCGTCGAATCTGGTCCAGGACCTCCGGGCACTTTTGGGCCCGCTCGCCGGTCCGCTTGAGACCGCCGCTATCGTTATCATTTTCACTCTCTTCATGCTGGCCAAGCGCGAAGATTTGCGCAATCGCGCCATCCGGCTCGCCGGACACGGCCAGCTCAATCTAATGACCCAGGCTCTGGATGATGCCGGTCGCCGCCTCAGCCGCTATCTGGTTTTGCAATTTGCCGTCAACGCCTGTTATGGGGCCGTGTTTGGTTTGGCCCTTTACTTTATAGGGATTCCGCACGCGCTGCTGTGGGGCGTTTTCGCAGGCGTCCTGCGCTTTGTTCCCTATGTAGGTACGCTTATCGCGGTGTCTCTTCCTGTTGCCCTGGCCCTGGCTGTCTTCCCCGGCTGGCACCACGCCGGATTGGTATTCGGGGTTTTCGTCGTTATGGAAGTAACCGTCGCCAACTTCATCGAGCCTTTGCTTTACGGTTCTCACACCGGCATCTCCTCGCTGGCCATTCTGGTGGCGGCAGTATTCTGGGCCACAATATGGGGACCGGTGGGATTGATCCTCTCGACTCCGCTCACTGTCTGCCTGATCGTGTTGGGACGCCACGTTCCACAGCTGAATTTTCTCGAAGTGCTGCTAGGCGACGAACCCGTGCTCTTGCCCGAGCAGTGCTTCTACCAGCGCCTGCTCGCCATGGATCAGGAAGAGGCGCGCTCCATTTCCGAGAATCATCTGAAAGAAAACTCTCTGGAAAGTTTGTATGAATCGATCATCCTTCCCGCTCTCAAGCTGGCCGAACACGATCACCAGGCCGATGGCCTCGATGACACGGCGAGAAGATTTATGTTCCGCAATGTGAGAGAGCTGATCGAAGATCTGGGAGATCAATACGCTGAGGACCGCCCTGCCCCTGGCGCGGAAGATGATGCGTATCGCCCGTCCGCGCGAACCGATGTTTCCATGTCAAAAACCAGTACCGCCTGCATTCCAGCCAACAGCGGCGCCGACGAGCTGGTGACGATGATGTTGGTTCAGTTGCTGGAACAATCAGGAATCAGCTCCCGCCAGTTTCGCGCCGATTTATCCGATGCGGATTTAGCGGAGCTTTCTAAGAATGGTTACGCCGCGGTTTGCATCTCCTCAATATCGCCCTTTGCCGTGGGTCAGGCTCGCTGGCTTTGCCGGCGGCTCCGAGCGGGCGTCTCGGCTTTGCCGGTCGTCATCGGACTGTGGAGTTTTGAAAGCAATCGAGCCCGGCAGCGCCTTGGACCAGCCTGCTCCGGTCTGGTCTCCACCACACTCGCGGATGCGCTGGCCCAAATCCGCCAACTCGTGCATCCCTCTGCTCCCGCGGAAACTCTCGCCGAATCTCCCGTGGAACCGCAAAAGACGCCGGTTTAGTTCCGCCGGGAGAGCCTGGTTCAGCGCAGAAAAAATCTGCCTCCGGTCTTTCCTGTAGCGTGTGGAGAACGCTATAATTCCTTCACAGCGATTCCGCCATCGTTGGTTTTCCCATTCGACATCAGATTCCAGGGAGTTGTATGAGCGAAAAACCCAGTACCACTTTGCCCGCCACTGTCGAAAAAATCATCAAGCCTGTTTTCCCCAGCGAACCCGAACGTGCCCAGATCGCCATTCACGGCGCCGATCATCTCTATCGTGAAGTGCGCATCGAGAACACTTTGACAGACGAGAATGGGGAAAAGGTTCGCCTGAAGCCGGGCGCGGAAGTGGAAGTCACGATTGAAGCCAACCCGGAAGCCACGACTCCAACCGATTGAAAACCTTGGCCCGATTCAAGATGCACGTCAACCTCAGCTATTGGCTTTGCCAAAAGGACATCGAGGCACTTGCCCGGATTGCTGAGCTGGATTGCGAAGTAACGGCAGTTGGAAAATAGATAACGCAGAAACGGCGCGGGATCTCACGCGTTAAGTTCTGAGCTGGTTGCATCGCTCGTCTCGTCCGGTCCCAGGCAGACCTCCAGCCAGCGCGTCAAAAAATCAATCACCTCTCGAGGAGGACGCAGCCAAAGCCGGGCTGCAGTCGGCCGCCATTCCGGCCCCACCAGTATGCTTAGCCCGGAGCCGTTAATCGTGGCAAACGCGGCTTCGTCGGTGATATCGTCTCCCAGATAAGCGGCCGGGACTGAGGACTTCATCTCATCCAGCAGTGTGCCAACGACTGTACCCTTGTTTGCGTTCATACTGCGAACTTCAATCCCACCGTCGAAGTGGAGCAGATCCAGACTGTATTGCTGCGCGATTTCTGCCCAGCCCAGCATGACGCGATCATGGATATCCTGCGCTTGATTTTCACTCAGACCGCGCCAATGCACCGCGACGCTTCCGGTTTTAAATTCGGCCACATTCTGCAGTTGCTGAGAAACCAGCCATTCCTTTGCCACGAATAGAGCCTTCCCGGTTCGCTCGTCGAGCGCGGAAAATTTTACGCTGCCATCCACTTTTATTCGCTGAAGTCCATGACATCCCCAAACCTCAAGTTGTGGCTCAATTGCCAGCAGAGGAATGATCTCGGTTGCGTCCCTTCCAGAAATAATCACGATTCGCGTTTTTCTAGTCGCCCGAATTTCTTGTAGAAGGGAAGTGATGCCAGGATAAGGAAACGCCGTCCTTCGGTCCTTTCGGAACGGCGCGAGGGTTCCATCGAAATCAAGCATCAACAGCGATTGTGGCGCCCGCCCCACACTCTGCAGGAAGGACTGAATCTCGGCCTTCGAATCTTCCACTTTCGAAATGGAAGATTGCTGGCTGCTCTTGCCTTCGCGAGGTATCACGCTGCGGTTGTGCTCCCGCGAAATTTGCCGTGCGGCCGATCCGTTCCATCCAGCCGCAACTCGCACAATTCGGTGATCAGATTTCCCGCCCACTTGTGAATGTTATTTTCCCTGATGATTCTGCGCATTCGATGCACTCGCATTTGTTTTTCTTCCGGTTCCATCTCCAGTGCCGCACGAATTGCTTCCGCCGTCTGGTCAATGTCGTAAGGATTCACCAGTAAGGCGTCGCGCAACTCGCGAGCCGCTCCCGTGAACTGGCTCAGGATCAGCACCCCACGTTCGTCGCGGCGGGCTGCCAGAAATTCCTTCGCTACCAGGTTCATCCCATCATGCAGCGACGTTACCAGGCACAGATCCGCCGCCCGGTAGTAGCGCTCAATCTCTTTGTGACTGTGTTGCTGCTTCAGGAACAGAATGGGTCTCCACTTACCGGACTGAAACCGCCAGTTGATGCGTTCCGCTTCAGCTTCCAATTCTCCCATTAAGTCATGATAGCGTTTGATGTGGGTACGGCTCGGTGCCCCGATCTGGATAAAAGTGAACTGCCCCTGGTACTTTGGATACTTCTCCAAAAACCTTTCGATCGCCCGAAATCGCTCATGAATTCCCTTGGTGTAATCCACGCGATCAACCCCCACCCCTACGAATGCAGCTTCCACGCCAAGGCTGTGCATCAGGGTAGATCGCTCGAGATAATCCACTCCGTAGCTATCGGGTTCAATCTCCAGATCGTCTCCCAAGTCGACGCTGATGGGGAAAGGACGCACGATCGTGCGATGGCTCTGGCGAGTGACCGAAAAGTGTTCCCAATCCACACGTGATTCGACCACGCGGTCCACTGTGTGCAGGAAGTTATTGCAATGCGACTGCACGTGAAAGCCGATCAGATCAGCTCCCAGCAGTCCATCCACCAGTTGCCGTTGCCACGGGCAGATGCCAAAAGCCTCCGGATTGGGCCACGGAATGTGCCAGAAAATGGCTACTCGCGCGTCCGGCCTCTTTTCTTTCAGCATTCGCGGCAGCAGCGCAAAGTGATAGTCCTGAACCAAAATCACGGGATTTTCCGTGTCCGCGATCTCTTCAATCACCGCCGCAGCAAACTTTCTGTTCACATCCTGATAGAACTGCCAGTCTCCAGCGCGAAAAATGGGTCGCGTGTGCGCGATATGAGAAAGTGGCCAAAGTCCTTCGTTGGCGAATCCGTAGTAGTATCCTTCTTCTTCCTCTTTGGTGAGCCACACTCGCCGCAAAGTGTAATGGGGACTATCCGGCGGGACGCGCAAGCGGTCGTCCTTGTCTACGACTTCAATATCTGCGTTCCCGCTCCCGTGGGCGATCCACGTCCCATCGCAAGCAGTGAGCACCGGCTCTAAAGCAGTCACCAATCCGCTGGCAGGGACGATCACTTCAAGAGACTTTCCATTTCGCTGGTGAATATAAGGTTCGCGATTCGACACCACAAAAAGGCGTCCGCCATGGAGCCGTTGCTGTATCTGCACCGCCAGCCGTTCCGGAGTCCAACTCGATTCTCCAGCCTCACGCAAACGCGCCTCATTCTCCGCGGCGTTCCTCGCTTGACTCAAACTCTCAGCCATGGTGACAACTTCCCAGGCCAGCGGCTTGAACAGGTCGAGATCCGGCATCTGCTGATTCGAGGAAATCCTGCCCGTTCGTAAGGCGCGCATCCACTGCGCGGCTCTTGCGATCGGCCCCGCTATGCTCCAGCGCACGATCAAGACCGTGATGAAAACGATCAAGAACACCTGCACCAGAACGGTGAAGAACGCCTCACGCCAGGTGCGAAGGTTTTGAGCGCGAATGTAATCCACATTGTGGATGACTGCCAGCCCACCGATTACGTCATCGTCCTTGTGCAAGGGCAAGGCGAAGATGTGGATGCGGTCATTGTCCAGGCGGCCAAAGGAACTTTGCGCGTGATTTTCTGTGATCGCGCGGGTTACGTCATCCGGGACCGCTCCAATAATGGGTTTCAGTTCAGGCGTGATCGCAAGCAACTTACCTTGCAAATCGTAAACGGCAAGTCCAAGCAGGTGTTCGCGAGTCCCAAAACGCTGCACCGTTCTTTGTAACGCACGAGGCGACTCCCATGACTTCTCCAAATTGAGCGCGAAGCTTTCGCCCAGTTCCTCGGAGTTGCGCTCCAACTGGGTCCTCAGCACACGTTTTTCCCGCAGCACTTCGTAGTAGGAAAAGCCTAAGGAAACCAGTGTGATACCAACGATGAGAGAGACGATCAGCCTGACACTTAATAGGCGCATGATAATCCTCCCATCTTGAACTCTATCACCACGCCGGCAACGGCCGGTCCCGAAATGGAGATTCGTAAGTACACGCAAACGCAAGTACACGCATTGGATGCCGTTCCCTTAGGAAGCGGAGTTAAGCCACCCTAGTGGAGGATGCGAAATATCGAGGGAGATTGCCGGGAGGAAGTAAATTACATTTCATAACCTCATTCGAAGGTGTGCACGCTACTGGAACCTAAGGACCCCGTGGCTGCGATGGACTACAGTAAAAACCCTAGAGTCAGCCCTGAGTTTTTCGTGTTATCTATCACTGTTTGGGACGGAAACTCCCCCTAAGTTGCATCCAAAAGATATGGTCCGGATTTCCCTGATCCCGGTAGCACCTGCTCCTCCCCCAACCCGCTTAATAGCCGGAGTTTGTCGAGATCTCAGCATAGCGACGGCTGCTCGGGAAAAGCCGCCCGCGCAAACTATAGTTCGGATGTCCAAACTTTGAGAGATCCTGAGAATCTGCGTCCCAGTTATTTTTTCGCTTAGTCATTTTTTACTTAGTCCAGGAGCCTTGATTTATGAAGAGAAACAGCCGAGAGGCAACCACAACCGTTGCCAATGGCGCATTCGAAGAAGGCGAGAACAATAACAGCAAAAGCAACGGCGGATCCAAGAGCGGTAGCAATGGGGGATCGAAGAGCGGTAGCGGTTCGGTCGCGGTTGCCCCGTCTCCCGTATCCGATCTCAGCGTAATTCTCGCCGGCCTGCAAACCATGCGGGATGGAGATTTTTCAGTTCGTCTTCCCGGATCCTGGACCGGAATCGAAGGTAAGATTGCCGACACTTTCAATTCCATCGTCGCCGCGAACCAACAGATGGCGCACGAATTAAAGCGGGTTGGCCAGGTGGTAGGAAAAGAAGGCCGCACTCGCGAACGTACCCGCTTCCATGAATCCAAGGGTGCCTGGGGCGACATGGAAGTCTCGGTCAACACGCTGGTCGAAGATTTGCTTCGCCCTACCGCAGAAGTCACTCGCGCCATCGCGGCAGTCGCGCAAGGCAATCTGACTCAAACAGTTCGTCTCGATGTCGACGGGCGCCCACTCGAAGGCGAGTTCCTGCGCTCTGCCAGCATTGTCAACACGATGATTCAGCAGTTGGGCGTTTTCACTGCCGAAGTAACGCGTGTGGCCCGTGAAGTCGGTACGGACGGAAAACTTGGCGGCCAGGCACAAGTCCCAGGCGTTGCCGGAACCTGGAAAGATCTCACCGATTCGGTTAACTCCATGGCCAGCAACCTCACCGGCCAGGTCCGAAACATCGCAGAAGTCGCAACCGCCGTGGCCAGCGGCGATCTCTCCCGCAAAATTACAGTCGATGTGCGGGGCGAAATTCTTCAGCTCAAAGAAGCCATCAATACCATGGTCGATCAGCTCCGCTCCTTCGCCTCCGAAGTGACACGCGTGGCTCGCGAAGTAGGAACGGATGGCAAGCTCGGCGGCCAGGCAGTCGTGGTCGGCGTCGCGGGGACCTGGAAAGATCTCACCGACTCCGTCAACGCCATGGCCGGCAATTTAACCGCCCAAGTCCGAAACATCGCGGAAGTTACTACCGCCGTGGCTCGCGGCGACTTATCCCGCAAGATCACAGTCGACGTGAAAGGCGAAATTCTCGAACTTAAAGACACCATCAACACGATGGTCGATCAGCTCAACGCATTCGCCGGAGAAGTGACCCGCGTAGCCCGAGAAGTCGGTACCGAAGGTAAGCTCGGCGGCCAGGCGCAAGTCCCCGGCGTGGGCGGCACCTGGAAAGATCTCACCGACAACGTGAACTTCATGGCCAGCAATCTTACTGGTCAAGTGCGAAACATCGCCGAAGTCGCAACCGCCATCGCCAATGGCGATCTTTCCCGCAAAATCACCGTCGACGTTCGTGGCGAAATCTTGCAGCTGAAAGAAACGTTGAACACGATGGTCGATCAGCTCAATCGCTTCGCCGGAGAAGTAACCCGTGTAGCCCGCGAAGTGGGTACCGAAGGCCGTCTCGGCGGACAAGCTAACGTCCCCGGTGTGGCTGGAACCTGGAAAGATCTCACCGACTCCGTCAACTCGATGGGCGGAAACTTAACCGGTCAGGTGCGTAACATTGCCGAAGTCACAACCGCCGTGGCTCGCGGCGACTTATCGCGCAAAATCACGGTCGACGTGAAAGGTGAAATTCTCGAACTCAAAAATACCATCAATACCATGGTGGACCAGCTCAATGCGTTCGCCGGAGAAGTTACCCGTGTAGCTCGCGAAGTGGGAACCGAAGGAAAACTCGGCGGCCAGGCGCAAGTCCCCGGCGTGGCCGGCACCTGGAAGGACCTCACTGACAACGTCAACTTCATGGCCAGTAACCTTACCGGCCAGGTTCGAAACATCGCAGAAGTCGCGACCGCTGTGGCCCGCGGCGATTTGTCCCGCAAAATCACTGTCGACGTTAAAGGTGAAATTCTCGAACTCAAAGACACCCTGAACACCATGGTCGATCAGTTGCGCTCGTTCGCATCGGAAGTTACCCGTGTGGCCCGCGAAGTCGGCACCGACGGCAAACTCGGCGGTCAGGCGCAAGTGCCCGGCGTCGGCGGCACTTGGAAAGATCTCACCGATTCGGTCAACTCCATGGCCAGCAACCTCACCGGCCAGGTCCGTAACATCGCCGAAGTGGCAACCGCGATCGCCAGCGGCGACTTGTCGAAGAAAATCACGGTCAACGTCAGCGGAGAAATTCTTCTGCTCAAAGACACCATCAACACCATGGTGGACCAACTGAACGCGTTCGCCGGAGAAGTGACTCGTGTGGCCCGCGAAGTCGGCACCGAAGGCCGACTCGGCGGACAAGCCAACGTACCCGGCGTCGCCGGAACCTGGAAAGATCTCACTGACTCCGTCAACTCGATGGCCGGAAACCTTACCGGCCAGGTGAGAAACATCGCTGAAGTGACGACGGCCGTGGCCCGCGGCGACTTGTCGCGCAAAATCACTGTCGACGTGAAGGGTGAAATTCTCGAACTTAAAAACACTATCAACACCATGGTCGACCAGCTCAACGCGTTCGCCGGAGAAGTCACCCGCGTGGCCCGCGAAGTTGGTACCGACGGCAAACTCGGAGGACAAGCGCAGGTACCAGGTGTAGCCGGAACCTGGAAAGATCTCACCGACAACGTTAACTTCATGGCCAGCAACCTTACCGGCCAGGTTCGAAACATCGCCGAAGTCGCCACCGCTATCGCCAACGGTGATCTCTCGAAGAAAATCACGGTAGACGTTCGCGGCGAAATCTTGCAGCTGAAAGAGACGCTGAACACGATGGTCGAGCAGTTACGCTCGTTCGCCGCCGAAGTCACGCGCGTAGCTCGCGAAGTAGGTAGCGAAGGCCGTCTCGGTGGACAAGCAAACGTCTCTGGCGTCGCCGGAACCTGGAAAGATCTCACCGACTCCGTGAACGCGATGGCCGGAAACCTCACCGGCCAAGTGCGCAACATCGCAGAAGTCACAACGGCTGTAGCCCGCGGCGACTTGTCGCGCAAAATCACCGTCGACGTGAAAGGCGAAATCCTCGAACTCAAGAACACCATTAATACGATGGTCGACCAGCTCAACGCATTCGCCGCCGAAGTTACCCGCGTTGCCCGCGAAGTGGGCACGGAAGGCAAACTCGGCGGTCAGGCGCAAGTCCCCGGTGTCGCTGGTACGTGGAAGGATCTTACCGACAACGTGAACGTGATGGCCGCCAACCTCACCGAGCAGGTGCGCGGCATCGTGAAGGTGGTAACCGCCGTCGCCAACGGCGAACTCACGCAAAAGCTCACGGTGAATGCGAAGGGCGAAGTCGCCGCGCTCGCCGAAACCATCAACAACATGACGAACACGCTGGCCACTTTCGCCGACCAGGTTACGACCGTCGCTCGCGAAGTCGGAGTGGAAGGCCGTCTCGGCGGACAAGCCAACGTGCCCGGCGCCGCCGGCACCTGGAAAGATCTCACCGGAAATGTAAATCTACTAGCCGACAATTTAACCAACCAGGTGCGCGCGATCGCTGAAGTCGCTACCGCGGTCACGAAAGGCGACCTCACCCGTTCGATTCAAGTGGAAGCCAGCGGCGAGGTTGCCGATTTGAAAGACAACCTCAATACCATGATTGACAACCTCCGCTTAACCACGGACCGCAACACCGAGCAGGATTGGCTAAAAACCAATCTGGCTCGCTTCACCGGAATGTTGCAAGGCCAGCGCGATCTGGCTACCGTAGGCCGCATGTTGCTCTCGGAACTGGCGCCGCTGGTGAGCGCGCAACAAGGCGTGATATATCAAATGGGCGGCGAAGAGTCGGCCGAAATGGTTCTGCTCTCTGCCTTCGCTGGCGACGGCGAGGATGGTCACTTGCGCCGCCTCAAGCTGGGCGAAGGGCTGGTCGGACAATGCGCCGCGGAAAAGCGCCGCATGCTTATCTCCGAGCTTCCCCCCAATACAATTTCGATTCGCTCAGGACTGTTTGAAGCGGTTCCGCGAAACGTAATCGTTCTTCCGGTCCTCTTTGAAGATCGCGTCAAAGCGGTCATCGAACTGGCCTCTCTGAGCAGCTTCACAACTTCCCATCTTGCATTTCTTGAGCAGTTGACGGCCAGCATCGGCATCGTGCTGAACAGTATCGAAGCCACCATGCAGACGGAAGGCCTGCTGAAACAGTCTCAGCAGTTGGCGACTGAACTGCAGATGCAGCAGAAAGAATTGCAGCAGACCAACGAGCAGTTGGCGCAAAAAGCACAGCAGCTTGCCGAGCAGAACGTCGAGGTCGAACGCAAGAACCAGGAAATCGAGCAGGCCCGGCGCGCTCTCGAAGACAAAGCCAAAGAGCTGGCGCTCACCTCGAAATACAAATCAGAATTCCTGGCCAACATGTCGCACGAGTTGCGCACTCCGCTGAACAGCATTCTGGTTCTTGGACAGCAACTCAGCGATAATCCGGATGCGAACCTCACTCCCAAGCAAGTCGAATTCGCTCGCACTATTCACGGCGCGGGAACCGACTTGCTCAACCTGATCACCGACATTCTCGATCTATCGAAAATCGAGTCTGGAACGGTATCAGTCGAAGCCGAAGAAGTTTTCTTCGCCAGCCTGCTGGATGCGGTTGGACGTCCGTTCCGCCACGAGGCGGAAAATCGTCGTCTCAGCTTCGAAGTGCAAAGCGATCCGCATCTCGCGCGCAGCGTGGTCACAGACTCGAAACGTCTGCAGCAAGTTTTGAAGAACTTGCTCTCAAACGCCTTCAAGTTCACCGAAGTCGGCGGCGTTCGCATGTCGGTTTCTCTGGCGCGAAGCGGATGGAGCGAAGATCATCCCATCCTCGGTAAGGCCGCGTCGGTAGTGGCGTTCGAAGTGTCTGATACCGGTATCGGCATCCCCTTCGAAAAACAGCGCATCATCTTCGAAGCCTTCCAGCAGGCAGATGCCGGGACCAGCCGCAAATACGGCGGAACCGGTTTGGGTCTCGCCATCAGCCGTGAACTGGCTAGCTTGCTCGGTGGAGAAATCCAGCTGCGCAGCGCGCCGGGGCGAGGCAGCACTTTTACGCTTTACTTGCCGCAGACTTACGTAGGACCGTCAACCTCGAACGCCGCTACGGTAGAAGCCCGCGTGTCCTCGGCAATCTCGCCAGCTCAACTGATGGTTGCCGGCATCACCGAGCACACCGTCGAAAAAATTGAGGATGATCGTGACAACTTGCAACCCGACGATGCTATATTGCTGATCGTCGAAGATGATGTTCACTACGCCCGCGTCCTGTGTGATCTCTCTCGCGACAAGGGTTTTAAAGTGCTCGTAGCCACGCGCGGAGCCGAGGCACTGGCGCTCGCTCACGAATATCATCCAACAGCCGTCTCGCTCGATGTGTTTCTGCCCGACATGCTGGGCTGGACCGTACTGAATCACTTGAAGCAGGATCCCGCCACGCGCCACATTCCTGTGCAGATGCTTACGCTCGACGAAGATCGTCACCACGGCCTGGCTCGCGGTGCGTTTGCCTTCGTCACCAAACCAACTACTCCGGAAGGTTTGGAGTCCGCTCTCTCTCGCATCAAGGAATACGCCACGCCACGCCGGAAGCGGCTGTTGGTGGTGGAAGACAATCCCGGCGAGCAACTCAGCATCAAGGAATTGCTCGGCTACAACGATATCGATGTCACTGTGGTTTCCACCGGCGCCGATGCGATTCAAGCCGTTACGGAACAATCGTTCGACTGCGTTGTTCTCGATCTGAGGCTTCCCGATATTTCCGGCTTCGATGTGCTGGAGCGATTCGGGAACACGCCCTCCCTGGGCGACCTGCCGGTCGTAGTGTTCACCGGAAAAGAACTGTCCCCGGAAGAAGACGCTCGTCTCCACTCTCTCGCGCGCAGCGTCGTAGTAAAAGGCGTGGAGTCGCCCGAGCGCTTATTGGATGAAACCGCTTTGTTCCTCCACCGAGTGGTCTCCGATCTTCCAGTCGAGAAACAGAGATTGCTCGATCGCCTGCATCGCTCTGACGACGCGCTGGTCGGAAAGAAAGTGTTGGTCGTCGACGATGACGTGCGCAACATCTTCGCTCTCAGCAGTGTGATCGAGCGCCGCGGTATGACCGTGATCACCGCCGGAACCGGACGCGAGGCCATTGCCAAACTCGAATCCACTCCGGACATCGCGATCGTCCTCATGGATATCATGATGCCCGAAATGGATGGCTATGAGACGATGCAAGTGATTCGGCAAAACGCTTCGTTCCGGCGATTACCAATTATTGCTCTCACGGCGAAGGCAATGAAAGGAGATCGTGAGAAATGTCTTGAGGCTGGAGCATCCGAGTATCTGGCGAAACCTGTCAATACCGAGCAACTGCTCTCCTCGCTGAGAATGTGGCTCCATCGCTAGATCGTGAAGCAGGCACCTGTTCCGTGAACGCGGAGACTACGAATGGGCAATACTGAAAAAGTCAATATTCTGATGGTGGACGACCAGCCCGCCAAGCTTCTCAGCTACGAGGTTATGCTGGGCGAGCTGGGGGAAAACCTTATCCAAGCCACCTCGCCCAAACAAGCCCTCGAAGTCCTGCTCAAAACCGAGATCGCCGTAGTGCTGATGGATGTAAGCATGCCGGAGCTCGATGGCTTCCAATTAGCTGCAATGATTCGTCAGCACCCGCGTTTCCAGCGTACCGCCATCATTTTTGTCTCCGCCGTTCACCTCACCGACCTCGACCAGCTCAAAGGTTACGAGCACGGCGCGGTGGATTATATTTCTGTTCCGGTTATTCCTGAACTGTTGCGCGCCAAAGTTCGAGTCTTCGCCGATCTGCACCGCAAGACCCGCTTACTCGAGACTCTGAATCGCGATCTAGAGCAGCGTGTTCTGGAGCGCACCGAAGAGCTGGCGACCAAAGCTAATCTTCTTACCCGTTTAAACAGTGAGCTGACGGAACGGAATCAGGAACTCGACGCCATCTTCAGCACTGCCCCGGACATTATCTTCAGTCGCAGAGCCGATGGCTCCCGAGATTACGTCAGCGATCGCTTTTATGACTTCACTGGAGCGCCCGCAGGCTCGGCGAATGGTTTTGGATGGCTCGACTACGTCCATCCCGACGACAACAATCAAGCTATGGCCGACTGGATGCGTTCCGTTGAATCCGGCGCAGACTATGAAGCCGAGTATCGCCTTCGTTCCAGGGATGGCACCTATCGTTGGTTCCGCGCTCGCGCCGTTCCTATACGTGACGATGGCAAGATTGCTAAATGGTATGGAACCTGCTCTGACATTCACGACAGCAAAATGCTGGAACAATCCATTCGGGACAACGCCGCGCAACTGGAAAAAATGGTGGACAATCGCACCGATGAACTGCGCCGCCTTTCCGTCCGCCTCATGACCCTGCAGGATCAAGAGCGCCGCCGCATCGCCCGCGATCTGCACGATGGCTTGGGCCAAGAACTCGCCGTGGCCAAGATGGTGTTGGATAAAATGCTTCTTCAGAAATCCTCGCAACCTCCGGATGAAGCATGGTCGCAGGCCAGCACCATCATTGATCGCGCCATTCAGCAGGTCCGCACCATGTCTCATCTCTTGCATCCGCCACTGCTCGATGAGGTGGGCCTGCTTTCCGCTCTTGCCTGGTATACGGATGGCCTCACCAAACGCAGCGGCATTCGAACCTCTCTCGATGTGCAGCCCCGCGACTTTCCGAGGCTCGCCACCGAAGTTGAAACCGCCATCTTCCGCATTGTGCAGGAAGCTCTCACCAACGTCTTCCGCCATTCCGAAGCGCATCAGGTGTGGATTACTCTGAGCCAGAATAACGGAGCGATCTCGGTGGCCGTTCGCGACGACGGCAAAGGAATCGCTCAGAAAGTTGCCGATCTGCGGCCTGACAGCGTTGGCGTCGGCATCGGTGGAATGCGGCAACGGGCTCGAGAACTTGGTGGCGAACTAAAACTGTCCAACCTCGAGCCGGGAACGCTTCTCGAGCTTCAGATTCCTTACACGTTGGCAACCCGCGATTCGAGCGAGGTTCTCAACGGATGTGCCTCAAATTGAAGTCTTCATTCCTGTCGATGCCTAGCCCGAAGCTGCTTTCCTGCTAGAGAGTCTCCGCGATTAGCCGCCATACTGCTCAGACTGTACGCGTCCAACTGAAATCCATTACGGCGCCGGGATAGATCGTAATTTAGGCTCCAAACTCTCGGGCTCCCGCCGGGTTCAATTTACATATTCGACCGGATGGAAGCACTACGGCGAGAAAGTTACGGTTAATCTGCGTACGAAAATAAAAACAGTTGCTCGCTTCGAGCACGGAAGAGGTCGGTTTATGGCAAGAATCAGTTCTACACTACCGAGATTTGTCCTGGTGCTCGGCGCTAGTTTTCTACTACTCGTCGGCATGGCATGGTCGCAGGATGATAAAGATGAAACCAGCATTCAAAAACGTATTGTCGCGTCTGCCCATGTGCTCGACGAGATTATGAGTACGCCCGACAAAGCAATTCCAGACAAGGTTATGCACGACGCCAAGTGCATCGCGGTGATTCCTTCCATGGTGAAGATTGCGATTGGATTCGGTGGAAGCCACGGCAAAGGGGTTGCTGTTTGCCGTTTGGCAAATGGTCGTTGGAGCGCTCCTGCACCGATCACGATCACTGGCGGAAGCTGGGGATTGCAGCTCGGTGGGCAAGCCGTCGATCTCGTTTTGGTCGTGATGAACCAACAGGGAATGGAACATCTGCTATCCAGCAAGTTCAAGATTGGCGCGGAAGCATCGGCAGCCGCGGGCCCGGTAGGAAGGGACGCGGGCGCGGACACCGATTGGAAAATGAAGGCTGAAATGCTGACGTACTCGCGGGCGCGTGGGCTATTTGCCGGCGTCGATCTCAGCGGTGCCGTAATCGAGCAGGATAAAGATGAAACCCATCTTCTCTACGGCAAGTTTGTTCCTTTCCAAGATATTTTGACCGGCAAAGTTCGTCCCCCGGCTGGCAGCGGTCAGTTTGAAGCGACCGTGCGGAAATACGCCAACCAGGCCGGAGACACCAGACACGAGCACGGCAAGATGGAGTCGTCCTCGACCACTGAATCCGGCAGTCGCTGATCTTTTGAAGTAGAAGAAAGCGCGGAGTAATCCGCGCTTTCTTCTGTCAGTTGGAAACTAACACTTGCTCGACCGGAGCACGAAAAGGGGATTTTTATGAAAAAGGGCAACACCGCAATGCCGAGATATCTTCTCGTCCTCAGCGCCAGCATCCTTCTTCTCGGGAGCCTGGCATGGTGTGCTGACGACCAGTCCGATGTCGATAAGCGTCTGGACGCATCCGCCAAGGTTCTCAACGAAATCATGGGAGTTCCTGACAAAGCCATTCCCGACAAAATCATGCATGACGCGAAGTGCATCGCGGTCATACCTTCCATGGTGAAAATCGCTGTCGGTTTCGGCGGCAGCCACGGCAAGGGTGTCGCGACCTGCCGCACTGAGAGCGGTGCCTGGAGCGCTCCCGCACCCATCACAATGACCGGGGGAAGCTGGGGCTTACAGCTTGGCGGCCAAGCCGTTGACGTGGTCATGATCGTAACCAATGAACAGGGAATGCAGCACTTGCTTGCCAGTAAATTCAAGCTTGGTGCAGACGCTTCGGCCGCAGCTGGTCCTGTGGGCCGCGATGCCGGCGCCGATACCGACTGGAAGATGAAAGCCGAAGTTTTGACTTACTCTCGAGCCCGTGGCGTATTCGCCGGAATCGATCTCAACGGCGCCGCCATTACCCAAGATAAGGATGAAACCCGGCTTCTCTACGGCAAGTTCGTCCCATTCTCCGAAATACTCGAAGGAAAAGTGCACCCCGAGCAGAGCGGCGATGCGTTCCTGGATGCGGTCAGAAAATATTCCGGCCAATCCAACCAGCAGGGCGCACTCCGGACTTCTGGGGCGACCACTGAAGCTGCGAGTCGATAACTTATCCGGATAGCTTTAGGCCCGGTGGAATCGGTCAAGCCGGGCCAGTTTTGTCAATGAAGTTAAATCAGATCCTCGGAGGTTGGTGATGTCAACAATTCTATTGATCGTTTTGGTGCTGCTGCTTGTGGGCGCATTGCCGGCTTGGCCGTACAGCCGGGGTTGGGGTTATTACCCTAGCGGTGGACTCGGACTGGTGGTCGTAGTGCTGCTCGTACTGCTCTTGGCCGGACGATTATAAAGCGCAGATTTTCTCTCTGCGGGAGGGCGATGCAATTAACTTTGCACCGTTCTCCCTCTCTTTTTGCCCAAAAGCTTTTTACGCTTCTGTACGGCGTGGGAGCAACCGGACCGGGACGTAGCAGGTCAGGAAGGCGAGAGTATCGGGAAGGGCACGACTCTAACCGTGCCGTCAGAGCGCAGAAAAAATCCGGCTTCAGCCATTGAGGTTTCTGCTCGCACTGAATCGCGCGCAACGCATCATCCACACCAGCTAATTGTTCCGTGTCTGATTTCCAGAAACGTTCCGCCCATCTTCGTGTGGCTGCGCGGATTGGGCCGCGGGCTCTGTCGGCTTTTGACTTGGTTGATACCTTTGCTCGACGGGCTCTTCGCTGCACACGGTTGCGGCTTCTGTAATTCCGACCACGCAATTAATTGAGGCCCAACAAGAACAGTGGAAGGAGGCACAGGATCCGGCCGGCCTTGCAGATCCTGCGCGAAAATCGGAGGGGCAATCGCTGAGAGTAAACCTAGGGTCAAAAAGAGGCTTGTCTCTCGTCTCATATTTGTACCTCGAAAGACGAAGCGGCCAGCGGCAGATACTATCGGAGTTTCTTGCGGCTAACGACGGACTCACTCACCGCCTTAAACGCCGGTACCATGCTTTTTTACAGGCAGGCACCATCCTCGTCCATACATCGTTTCCTGTAAATAAAACAGGGCCTGAGGAGCCGGAGGCTGCAGAAGCTGTGGCCTGAGGATGAGACGAACGAGGAAAATTTTCCTGGCGAAATACCAACTTTACGGTATGGGCACCGGCATGAGCCTCGGTTTAACCTGCGGTTCTACTCGACAGACGCCCCCATCGAGCAAGTGCCGGTTCTTGGAATCGGCACTTGCTCCCTCCTCAGAATAGAATCTGAAACGTGCGCGGATTACAGTCAGAGTCTTCCCCAAATACATAGTCAAAGGGATTCGTGCTGCCGCCTTTCCAGCTTATGGTTGAGTGGCAGGATTCAACTTTTAGGAGGAAGCTCATGCTTTACTGGACGATAGTATTCTTGGTGGTGGCGTTGATTGCCGGAGTTCTGGGCTTTACCGGCGTGGCCGTAGCGGCGGCAGGGATTGCGAAACTAGTATTTTTCATTTTCCTCGTGCTGTTTGTAATTTCCCTGGTAAGTCACCTCACGCGCCGCGGAAGCGTATAGCGCATTGTGAGTTATTGCTGGATGGAGGCACTCAACGTGCCTCCGTTCACCTTTTGCTCTATTTCTCTTTTGTGGCCGGTTCAGTGGGATTTATTTCGGATTCATCGGTCCATCTTGAAGATTGCTGGACCATCGCCTGGTAACACTCGCAGGCGGCCGCTTCGAGTCCTTTTGAATTTACGATATTTACCTGGCCGCGCGTGTAGTTGATCAGGTCGGCCTTTTGCAAAATCGAAGCGGCGACGGTCACGCTCGACCGCCGTGTCCCCAGCATGTGCGCCAAAAATTCCTGGGTCAATGGCACCAGATCGGAGCCGATTCTGTCCCGGCTCATCAGCAGCCAGCGCGCCAATCTCTCATCCACTTCATGTAACCGGTTACACGCGGCGATCTGCGCCGCCTGTGCCGCCAATACCTGGGCAAACCGGTGTAATCGCTTTTCCAGAGTGCGACACTTCGGCAAAATGGCGATCAACGCGCTCGCACTGATGCGATACCCCGAGCCGGCAATCTGCACGATCACCCGTGACGGGCTGGTCTTGAAGCCGACAATCAGGGGCAATCCGACAAAGCCCTCCTTGCCGGTTAATCCCACTTCAACGCTTTTTCCGTCTTCCATTACATTCAGAACGGAAGCCAGCCCACTGTTCATGAAGTAGGCATATGGAATCGCCGCTCCATCTTCGTTGAGCACGTCGTGCGTTCTTAAAGGAAGGAAAACCAGCTCGGAATAAATGGCGTGACACTCTTTGTCCGGTAGATTAAGAAGAAGCTCGTTTTCGAGTGTATTTCCGTCAACCTCGAGGACACCTGCCTGGAGGCGGTAATTGCGCACTGTCTTCGGCCATCAGCTAGCTCCTGCGAAACGCCCTCCGATGCTCCGGAGATCCCCGTCATGGGCCGCAAACCACCGTTTCAAGCGGCAGTGTCAGGTGCTTCCCATTGCTCCGGAATCGATGAGCGAACCCGGAATAGTACGGCTTGGATGCCGATCTGTCTGTACGCTAGTGCGCGCAAATGTGTGCCATATGGAACATACAGCTGGTCCCGAAGAGAGTACGCTTAAATTGTCTCTTCTAGCACCTGTCCGTTATGCCGTAACAGGTTGACGGTTCCTGCGAAATCGGACGGCTTTACAGCTGTGTGATGGAAAGGAACCTATGGCCCAGCCATCTCGGGTCGTATTTAACAAATCTGAAGCAGACGCTGGTAATGGAAATGGTGCCGTTGGGAACATCATTCTGCGCACTCTTCCTCGTTCCGAGAGCGCCCTAGTTTTTTCTTCGCTCGAGTTCGTGCGCCTCCGGCTTCATCAGGTACTGCATGAGACCGGCGAAGTCATCAAGTCGGGGTATTTCCTGAACGACGGAATGTCTTCTGTTCTTACGGTGCAGCCTGATGGCGAGAGTGTGGAAGTCGGCCTGATCGGTAAAGAAGGCTTCGTTGGCCTGCCGGTAATCTTCGGTTTCAAAACCAGCGCTCTGAGAATTATCACGCAAGGGGACGGAACGGCCTATCGCATCGACGTGGGAATCTTGCGGAGCCTTCTCCCGGAGTGTCCCGCGCTCGAGCACCAACTCCAGCGCTATTCCATGATCCTGGGTATCCAGTCCACTCAACTCGCGGCTTGTAATCGCCTCCATGACGTGGAAGAACGTCTGGCGCGATGGCTGCTGATGAGCCATGAGCGCATCGGCGGCAAAACTCTTCCCTTAACGCAAGAGTTTCTGTCGCAGATGCTGGGAACCCGCCGCTCCACAGTTAGCGTCGCAGCCAGTCTCCTTCAAAAAGCGGGAATGATCTCCTACACTCGTGGCAACGTAACCATTCTCAACAAAACCAAGTTGGAATCCGCGGCCTGCGACTGCTACGACATCATCCGGCAGCAGAGAAACCGTTGGCAATCAGAAAACTCCTAATTCTCCATGTTTGTGTTGGCATACGTGACCATAAAACGGCTGATCTCGCCAATTTTTTTCGTCCAAAATTTTCGAAAGCTTTGTAAAGACGCGCTGCATATGAAGGGCAACGCTTCGCCAGCAGCGCGAATCCAAGCCTGACCAACTTTACAAGGATGGACGTAAGTATGAAATTCCCGCAGCTCCTCGGACGCGCTGTATTCGGTGGCTTCTTTCTCTACCACGGAATCCATCATTTGATGGAGCACAAAGCGATGGCGCAATACGTTGAGGCGAAAGGGATCCCTGCGCCCGATGTTGCGGTTACGGCCACGGGCGTTGCGCTCACGCTGGGTGGCGCCAGTCTCGTACTTGGCATAAAGCCGGAGTTGGGTGCGGCGACCGTGGCTGGCTTTCTAGCCGGAGTTTCTCCCCTCATGCATGATTTCTGGAAGGTTGAAGATTCGCAGAAGCGGCAAGCCGAGATGATCCACTTCACCAAGAATATGGCCCTTCTGGGAGCGGCCCTGGCATTGATGGGCGCTGGAAACGGAAAGCGAAATTGTCACGAGACAAAAATCTTCGCAAATTAGAAGCCGCTAAAAGGCAATCACAAATTTCGATCTGAGTGATTCGTTCAAGCACGTGCGGCATTTCTCACGGCTGCAGCCAATCAGGTGAACCATGTAGAGCGGGTACTAATACTGCTTACAGCCCTTCTAAAAATCCCGCATGTGCGGTTCTAATCTCTGGGTGCGTAAACCGCTACTTCCTCTGCGGCATCTATACGACGGTCGGAAAATTCACCCGCACGCCACTTCCATTTCCGATTAATTTTTAAGGAGCGTCAATGTCGAACGAGCACGGTACAAATCAAACTGCTCTTTCTCCTCTCTCTTCATTCGACCCGCTCAATCGTCTGTATGTCGCCCCCCGACCCTACGATGGACGCGATCGCGCAGGTAGGTCTACGCAAAGGAGCACCCAGGTGCGAGAACAGAGCCAGCAGGGCCCGGACGCTATCTGGGGTCACTACAACAATTATCGATCGAATGGTCTCGTCGGCTCGGCCATTGTGCATGCTGTAATCCTGGCTGCGGTCTTGGGCGGCACGCTGCTCGGCCATAAAGTAGTGACGCAAATCCAGCAGCATGAAACTGTGACGCTGATCGCTCCCTCACCTGATTCCTACGCGCTTCCGGTAGCCAAGAAAGTGGTCAGCGGAGGCGGTGGTGGCGGCGAACACGATGTGTTAGAAGCGCCCAAGGGAAGATTGCCGAAAACGGCGATGCAACAAATCACCCCACCTTCTATCATTCTTCGCAACCCGCATCCCAAGCTGGCTGTAGAGCCCACGGTTGTGGTGCCTCCGCAAGTTCACCTGGCTGAGAACCACATGCCAACTTTGGGACTTCCGACTGCTGCAGCCGCTTTACCCTCAGCTCCGCCCTCGAATGGCACGGGCTCGGGCGCTGGCATTGGTTCAGGCTCCGGTGGCGGCGTTGGCGTGGGTCATGGAGCCGGAGTCGGCGCCGGCAGCGGCGGCGGAATTGGTGGCGGAGTGTTCAAAGTGGGTGGCGGTATTTCCGCTCCTCAACCGGTTTCCACTCCAGATCCCGAATATACCGAGCAGGCACGCGTTGCCAAGACGCAAGGCACATGCATTCTGTGGTTGATCGTCGACGATCAAGGGCGTCCGCGTGATATTCGCGTCGTACGTGGCCTGGGTATGGGTCTCGACGCAAAAGCCATTGAGGCAGTCAAGCAGTGGAAGTTCCAGCCCGCTATGAAAGATGGCAGGCCGGTGAACGTGCAAATCAGCGTGGAAGTTGGTTTCAAGCTTTATTAGAAAATCTAATTTTTGAAAATCGCCGGCAAGCCCGCACCAGAATAGTTAGGGCTTGCCGGCAGCCTTTTGGCAGTAAGACTGCAACGAACTTTAGAACGTTGGTAACACTGCTTGCGCAAAGAAGTTTCGCTAACTCACAGAAAACGTTTCCTCATTCCGCGGTACAGCAAATCTCACATTCAATTACAGGAGCACCCTGATGGGACCGGAGGCGGGGGTCCGCTACTCTCACATTCGATGCTGCACGTTCTCTATCTACCGGAGAACAGCAAACTACAGCGCAGCCGATCGTAAGGAGACTAAAAGTGGCCACTTGCGTAATTTCCGCGACAGAAACTGATTTGATCCCCGCCCGGACCGAAACCTTGCGCGACGATTCTGAACGCAGTCTGGTTCAACGCGCTCAGCGCGGTGATCAGGAGGCCTTTGCCACGTTGTTCCAACTGCACAAAAAGCGCGTGTATTCCGTCTGTCTCCAAATGACCAAAGATGTGGCCGACGCGGAGGATCTAACCCAGGAAGCTTTTCTGCAGGTCTTTCGCAATGTCAATTCGTTCCGTGGGGATTCCGCTTTCTCCACCTGGCTTTACCGAATTGCCGTCAACACCGTCTTGATGAAGTTGCGCCGGCGGAAGGCTCCTCCGTTACTGTCGTTGGATGAGCCGGTCTCGGCTGAGTCGCCATCGCTCAAACGGGACGTAGGCAAAGCTGACCCGAATCTCTCCGGAGCTGTCGATCGCATTGCACTGCGCCGCGCGATCGAGGAACTGCCGGAAGGATGCCGGCAAATTTTTGATCTGCACGAAGTGCAGGGATTTCAGCATCACGAAATCGCACGCCAGTTGCAATGCTCTATTGGAAACTCGAAATCGCAACTGCACAAGGCCAAGATGAAAATGCGGGACCTGCTTTTTCCAAAGAACGGCCCTGCGCGTCCAGGCAAGTCTGGCGCCAGCACCGCGACTGCGAGATCCTAAGCCACGTTTCGTCGGTATATAAGTTCGTCGGCGAAAGATGAAAGAAGACAGAAGTTTGATGGGCGCGAGAGTTTAGCAGGGCGACGCGCTTAGTAAATGTATACGGTTCGCAGCTGCCAGCGACCGAGAGGGGAAGAAAGTCCGTGGGCTTGGGAGTTGTTTTAACGATTAGCGGGAAAAATCAGGAATGGGCTCAAGAGTCTACTGGCTCGACCGAGCTCGCGGGTTCGGAATGGCGGGGTTTTCTTGAGTCCCCTCTGGAATTGATTGAGTTAGTCGGCTGTTCCGTTCTCGAACGCCTGATCGAACGCTTCGTAGCAATCGAAGTCCAGTGCATTACGGTTCTTGCCGAGGCCAGCACGTTGACCCGTATGCCTCTGTTTCGGGCCGCTTTTGGAAACGTCACCGTAAAGGCGGTGAAGGACCTCGATTCTGCCATCAGCCAGGAATTGGCATCGTTTTCGCAACAGGGAATCACCCACGCTTTCGTGAACTCGGCGAATGCTTATACCGAAACCGATCTTCTCGATCTATTTTGCTTTCATCGCGAATCGCGCCAGCCTATCACTCGCACTTTCGACAACGACGGGCCTCTCGATTTGTGGGTGGTCGACTGCTCCAAGCTGCAGCGTGTCGAGTTCGAGACTTCCCTCAACCATGTTGGTCAGAACGGAGCGCCCAAATACTTCATCCGCGAGTATGTAAATCGTCTGCTTCAGCCCCGGGATCTGCGCCGCCTCGCCTCCGACATTCTTCGCCGAAGCTGCGAGACGGCTCCCTGCGGCAGACAAATCAGGCCCGGAGTCTGGATCGATGAGGGTGGTGAAGTGCATCGTCGCGCGCGCATCGTCGCCCCTGCCTACATCGGGTGTGGATCCAAAATTCGACCGGACGCTCTGGTTACGCGCTTCAGTGACATCGAAAGAGATTGCTGTGTCGATAGCGGAACCGTGGTCGAAGACTGTTCCATCCTGGCAAACACCACGGTTGGCATCTGTCTTGACCTGTGCCACGCCGTCGCCAGCGGAAATCAGTTGTGGAACCTCGAGCGTGATGTAGCGGTCGAGATTGTCGATCCCAAAGTCATGCGTTTCACGACTGCTCCTCGCCGCCATGTCGCGCACACTGTCACGTACATCAACGAACCAATTGAAATACCACAAGATGCTGTAGTTTCACAGACACCAACAATGCCAGACACATGGCAGTTCGGAAACAACTTTTCCCAGGAGTGACTTAAATGTATACGCGGGGCCCCGTAATTGTGATGGAGTTACCAGAGCGGCTGAATCATCAGGAAGCAAAATCCTTCCTGGACGAGTTGCAGCCGTTTTTGGAGGGCGATCGTCCGAGCATTGTTCTGGATTGTTCGCAAATAAAGCACCTGGATAGCGCTGGAGTGGAAATGCTTCTCCAGTGCCTGGAACAGGCCATGAAGCGTGACGGGGACCTCAAGCTGGCGGCGGTTTCGCCAGCCTCGGCGGTGATTTTGGAATTGATGCGCGTGGATCGCCTTTTCGAAGTATTCGCAACTTCCGAAGAAGCCGTCCGCAGCTTCCAGATTTTTGCCCCGGCAACGGTTCCTCAACCGCAGCCTTGGTATGCCGCACCCCAGGGGCTTACCGATCTGAAAGCCGCCAGCTGATGTCCTTCACGTGGGGTCGAGGGATCTGCATGCAGATATGGAAAAACCGAATCGAGGGCGCGGCCCGAAACGTGGTCTTGCTCGGGTGCGTATGCGGGCTGGCCGCTTCCGTGGCTGCGCAACAAACTGCCAGTGCCCAGCTGCCGGACAGTCCGGGGACAACTCTGGCGAAATCGCAGCCACTCGTATTTCCACAAAGCGCTTTGCCCCAATCGCAGAGTTCACCGGAGGCAGCCTCGCCGCAAGATCAAAATGCGCCGCCTCCCCCATCCCAGGCGCAGCCCGCTCCACAAAAGCCGGTTGGAACCGCGGCTGCGGAGCCTACGCATGCCGGCGGCATTGCCGCGTCGCAACCCGCGGGCGTGGCCATTGCCCCCGCCAAGCAACGCCGGACGCGCACCATCGTGATCCGGACCGCCGCAATCATAGGAGCGGCCGTTGCCGTAGGAGTGGTGGTCGGACTGACAGAAGCTACCGGGAGTAAGCCTCCAGGAGCTCATTAGGTCGGGTTCTGCAATTGCTGGGAAATCGGTTGGTCGGAGCAAATTTTCTGTGACGATCGTTAGTTTTTCTGGAATCGATGGTGCAGGCAAGAGTACGCAGATCTCTGCTCTCGAAACGTGGCTGAACGAGTCCGGACTCAGCACCACGCTTCTCACCTTCTGGGACAATGTCGTCTGTTTCTCCCGCAGCCGCGAGTTCATGAGCTTAAAGGCATTCAAGGGAGACGCAGGCGTGGGCAGCCCGGAAAAGCCTCTGGAGCGCCGCGATAAGAACGTGACTTCATGGCCAGTTACGGCCATGCGTTTCGGAATCTACTTCGCCGACGCGATGAATCTCCGTCTGCGGGTTCGTCAGTACGGGAGAAGTGGCGCGGACGTCGTTATCTTCGACCGCTACATCTACGATGAACTCGCGAATCTTCCCCTCGACCGCAAGCCGACTGCAATTTTCGCCCGGCTCCTACTGAAACTCGTGCCCAGGCCTGACCTCGCCTTGGTGATCGACGCCGATCCGGCCGCCGCGCACGCCCGCAAGCCCGAATACCCTTTGGACTTTGTCCGTCGCAACCGGGAGTCTTATCTTCGTCTGGCCAAACTCTCTGGCACCATGACCGTTATCGAGCCTGATTCGGTCGAAGCCATGACAAGCAGTATCAGGAACAAGATGCTGGAAGCGCTCGAACAAAAGCGCCTCCACCTCGCGGCGCGGCATTCTGCGGTTTCCCTTCCGAGTCCAGCCAACATCTCCCCCAGTGAACTCATCGAACCTTGATTGCTCGAAGCTCGGATTTCCTTGCTTCGATTGCCGTAGCGTGGGTGGCCGTAGCTGGATCGGCGACGGTTGATCGACGGAGCCCGGTCAATGATTTTAGATCGACCTCAAGCCGGAGACTGAATGAAGATTTGTCTGGTTACGACCTTCCCACCCAGCCAGGGTGGGCTCAGCGAGTACGGGCTTCATATTGCGCGCGAACTGCAGCGCAATCCGTTTATTCGCCTTACGGTTCTGGCCGACACACTTTCTGCGCCGGCTCCCGAATTGCCTGAATTTACGGTTGAGCGTTGCTGGTCCTTTAACGATGCTGCCAGTTCTGCACGCATTTTGAACATGATCCGGAAACAGAAGCCGGATGTCGTCTGGTTCAATCTCTTGTTCAGCACTTTCGGCCGCAATCCCCTGATTG
This sequence comes from uncultured Acidobacteriaceae bacterium, assembly GCA_963726155.1. GTDB lineage: Bacteria > Acidobacteriota > Terriglobia > Terriglobales > Acidobacteriaceae > Sulfotelmatobacter. Next base: position 81,902 of record CAVSBF010000004.1, on the reverse strand, counting down.
CTTTTGCCGGGCTCGTCACTCCACTGCTTTCGCGTCTTAGCGGTTGCTATACCCATGTCACGCTTCACCATCTCATTGACACCGTGAACCTGCAGGATGCCGGCGTGCGCTACGCGCGTACGTATCGCCTGGCCGGAGCCGTGGCCACACGCATGCTCCTTCTCGCCAACTCGGTTTCCGTGCTCATGCCGGGATATCGCAAGATCCTGCACGAAAAATACGGCCGCGATAACGTGCATCTCCGTTCGCATGGAATTCTGTCCCGCGAGCCCCAATTCCCCAATATGTCGCGGCGCGGAAATCCCCAGCACCGCATCCTGGCCTTCGGCAAATGGGGAACCTACAAACGCTTGGAGTTGATGATCGAGGCGTTTCAACATATTTCGGAAGCTCTGCCCAATGCGAAGTTAGTGGTCGCTGGCGGCAACCACCCGCAAGCCGCGGGCTATGTCGAGTCGATGAAGAAGAAGTGTGCGGCGAATCCGAAAATCGAATTCACCGGCTACGTTGACGAAGACGATTTGCCCGATCTTTTCCAAAGCTCCTCAGTCGCGGTCATGCCTTACTCATCTTCCACAGGGTGTAGCGGAGTCGCGCATCTGGCTTGCGCCTACGGAGTCCCAATTGTTTGCGCCGATCTGGAAGATTTTCGCCAGATGTCTGACGGCGAGGGAATGGCGATTGAATTTTACAAGCCGGGCGAGGCCAAAGATCTCGCGGATTGTCTGATCCGTTTTCTGTCGGATTCCACCAAACAACAGAACATGGCAGAGCAGAATTTTTCCGCCGCTCTGCGCATGACCATGCCGAACATCGTCCTGAAATATCTGCGCCACTTCGAACTGGAGCAGAGGACGGTGGCTCTGCGCAACATCACTCGATTCCGCAAGCTCCCGAGCTGGGTTCCGTCGAAGTCGCTGCTGTTGAGGCTGATGACCAGGAAATCTCTCGGCTGGGTTCACCGCTCCGCGCTTCATCGCCCCGCAGCCAGCGCTCCGAACGGCGCTCCGAACAATGAGCACTCAGCCGACCATCACTCGTCTAATATCCACTCATTGGACGATAACGTTGACGGTCGTAGAAAGCTGGCTGGCACTCGAATTCCCATGAATGGTAACGGAGTAATGGACCGGAGTGGCAGCAGCGACAGTGCTTTCGCCGCCAACGCTCCTGGCGCTTCCGCACGAAGCGCCCAGCATTCCCAAAGCGATGACGGCGCAGAGAGCGATCCCTTGTGCCCCGCGCTTCCCGGGGCCCTTCCCCAGAAAACCAAATCCCACAAGCCCGAAGCTCAGTAGCAAGCTGCCGTAAAGGCGAGTGGGGTTCCTCGGCGGCAACGGAGTCGTGGCTATCGCTGCCTTGGAGGAAATTGTGAGCGTGGAGGCAGCCATTCCGGAACCAGGAGTAATGCTCGCCGGAGAGAATGAGCAGCTCATCGTACTTGGCATTCCGGTGCAACTCAGCGTGATCGAGTTATTGAACGATCCAGACTGCGGCTTCGCAGTCACCGTAAGACTTCCCGCAGTCCCGGCTGATATCGTAAGGGACGCGGGTGACGCGCTAAAAGAAAGCGTCGGATTCGGTGTGGGGGTTGGCGTGGGAGGCGGAGCTGGTGAAGGTGGCGGCGGGGGCGCTGTGCAAGTCGCCGTGTAACTTGTAGCCCCACTGATCTGGTTCGCCAGCGTGGGTTTGCCGATCGCCTGCACGAACATCGTGTAACTTCCATCAGGAATCGGGAATCCGCACAGATTCAGCGAGTGGATTCCGCTGGCAATATCCGTCAGCGGCATCAGGTTTTCGCCATCGTTGCTGATGTATACCGTGTAGTGGTCCACCGTGTTCTCGTTGCCAGTGACGCTCCACTGCAAGGAGTTCGCAACCGCGCCGGCCGAAACCGTCAAACAGTTGTCGATCCCCGATTCTATTTCCGTGGCTTCTTCGTAATCGTTCCACGTCACCAACTGAAGATAAGGAAGCGGTTTCCCTGAGTTGTACAGGCTGTTGATCTTGGAGAATGTCTCGAGCCACGTCTGCCCGCATTGCTGATTCATGATGCGGTTCGATCCCCAGGAGGCCAGCGAGTCATTAAAGCCCTTATACGCCGCTCCAATAGTTTCTTCTTTGGGATAAGACAGACCGGTGTCATAAAAGCTGGTCAGATAATCCATCCCATAATTGCCGGCCCTGGGCATTACCCACGAATAACTTCCATCGGTGAGCTCATGGGTGAAGCCATCGTTATTCTGAAAAATAAACGCGGGATGCGTGCTCAATGCCGCCGTCGCCGCCGTCCAGTCAATCGATGGATAGGAAAGGTCCACATTAAAATTCGTAACCATCGGCTGACCTTGTATGGTCATGTAAGCCGGCGACGAAAAATATGTGCGCTCCATGTACTGCAGCTCGCTCACCAGTTCCTGCTGCGGCGAACAACCAGAGCAATCCGCGCGCGCAATCGCTCCCGCGTCGATCATGATGGCAAACGTAAATCCGGGATGAGTCTCCGCTTGCGCCATCACCAGCTGCGTCGCTTGATCCGTACCATCGTTCGGCCCGTACCAATCGATAATCACTCCATCAATTCCGCGGCTGACCAGATCATCAATCTGATTCTTCACCTGCGTCGGGTCTGTCGAACTGTAACCCACATTCATGTGGTTCGATCCCCCGAACCACCCCATGAAATGGGCATAAATCTTCGTTGTAGCGCCGGGATAAAGCAAGGTATGCACGTCCACCTTACTGATATTTCCCGCGCCTCGATTGTTATTCGACTGTGTCTTGAAAGCGTTTGCCGCGCTGGTATTGTTCGAGGTCTGAGCCGCGAGTGTCGTCGTGGGGACCACGTACGACGGGCTGGCCAAACAGAATGTCGACGCAAGCAGCGTGACGGTTACAACGGAAAGTGTGCGACGCATTGGTCCTCAGGGCGAAGATAGAGCCGAGGATCTTGCTTCGGATCTGGGACCAGCCCAGGGAAGGCACGCCCGCCTGTAAATTTCCTGCGACTGGGATTTATCTGGGAACTGCGGTCAGCTTATGGGGAGAAGTTAAGAAACAACAGATAACGTCAGGAGATGTCCTGTTGGACGTTAGTAAGTGAGCATCTCTGCAAAATCGTTGGTAACGTCACTCGCGATTCGGCCGAGGAGATAATCCTGACCGGCTTCGTGAACCGTCACGCGGAAAGGGTGGCACGGGAAAGTCCGGCGCGGCAACGCCGTAGAAACATTGAAGGGAATAAGTCCCGAGGGGGCGGCACGCCTTCGCGCTAGCGCGAATTCACCGTCAACGTTCGTGCCACGTAGCGCGACCCATCAAACCGGGCGACCGTAGTCACGTTTGCTCCCGCGTGCAACCCATCGTCCACCGTAATTGCGGCGGGATCCAGATAAATCTCGTAAGTCTTCCGGTCCGTTTGCGAAGTCAGTACCAGAAGCCCAATGTGCAGATCGAGAGATGTGACCACACCCGCAAAGGTAAAGTCCGTACCAGGCACGGCCAGAATGGAAATTTTTTGCGCGTCCCGATCATCCTTCTGAGCGACGAAATCCACATCCACCAGAGTTCCGGGAACCAGTTGGCTGGCATACGCGACGTGCCCATCCTGTACCACCTGCGTATTCGGCGTCAGGCGCAATTTCACCGCCTCGGGGGAAAGCAGATCGCGCAACAGCAATTCGTTTTTTCCGGATTGGTAACTGATCACAACACCCTGGCTTTTTCCGCCCGCGGTTTGCGTTGCCAGCCGAATGTTGCGAGCAAAGATATTGCCCGCATCCAGAATCGTGTCGAGGTACACGCGATCCCCCAGTCTCAAGTCGGAGGTCGCAGCCAGCGCGCTTCCGTTATAAATGTGAGTGCGCGTATCGAAGAATACTTTCATTTTCCCGCCGCCAAACACTCGCACCGTCAACTCATCGCGTACCCGGTCCACCCGCTGAATCGTCCCGCCGATTAAACTGGCCTTGGTTGGCGGAAGCGTCGGCAAATCGGGTAGCAAGCTGGCTGGATCAACCACAATGTCCGCATTCTCCGGCGTTACCGCAACCGGAGTGACGGAGCGAGTGGTTGCCGGCGCCGAGGAGGCCGAGTCGGCAGAAACCACCGATTGCGAAGCAGTGGCTTGCGCGTACGCCAGCGACCCGAGAATCACTCCCGTCAGTACGCCGCTGCCCAACCGCTTCGAGAAAAACCGACCCATCGTTGTCCCCACCCTCTTGTGCCTTTTTAAGCTTCAGAAACGATAATTTTCAGGCGTCTATTCGATGCCGGTTCCGGCCTCTAAGGTAGTCAAATCCCTACAAAAATCACCTGAGTTACTGACAAACGTAGAGGGGCAATTGGCATCTTAATAATGCGTTTCTTGTTGCTAATTCTGCCCAAGAGGTCTCCGCGAATGTCCTGGAAAGCCTGGCTTGCTGCCGCCGTCGTCACCGTTTCAATCGCAGGAGCGGCACCGCAGGCCCGAGCCGGCGACATTAAAATTACTCTGCCCAAGCGCAGCCACCTGACTCCCGTCCAGCGGCTGAATCGCGAAGGCGTTGAAGCCGTGCGCAAGCACAAGTACACCAAGGCGGAAGCATTTTTCTATAAGGCCTATCTGCTCGATCCCGACGATCCGTTCACGCTGAATAATCTCGGCTACGTTTCTGAGCTGCAAGGACAAGTCGACCGCGCCCAGCGTTTCTATACGCTCGCTGGCCGCGAAGCCACGGATGCCAATATCGCTATAGCTAGCTCTCCACGGCTCGAGGGAAGCACTCTGAAAGCCGCATTGGCCATTCCAGACGTCCCGCTGCAAATCAACCACGATAACGTGGAAGCGGTGCGGTTGCTCTCGCAGGGACGCGGGCCCGAAGCCGATCTTCTCCTGCAGAAAGCGCTCAAGACCGATCCCAACAATATTTTCACGCTCAACAACATGGGTGTCGCAAAAGAGATGGAAGGCGAATCGCAGGAAGCGCTGCGCTACTACGATTCCGCTTCCGCCATTAACTCCGATGCCGCCGCCGTGGTCACGCTCAACCGCTCGTGGAGAGGAAAACCCGTCGCCCAGATGGCCGCCCAGAATGCCCGTAACCTGCGAAACCGTCTGCAGAACGAGATGACTCTCCAAGTTCGTCTCGCCGAGTTGAATACGCGCGGAGTCTCTGCCCTGAACCGCAACGAACCGAAAGCCGCGGAACAGGATTTCCTCAAGGCCTATGCTCTTGATCCCAACAATGCATTCGCCAACAACAATATCGGCTACCTATCCGAACTCGAAGGCGATCGCGAGACCGCGCAATTTTTCTACGACCGGGCCCAGGAACTTGGCGGAGCGAATACTCCGGTGGGATTAGCTACCCGCAGCTCTGCCGAAGGCAAACGACTCGGTGCAGTCGCCTCCGACAGCGATAACAAAGTGGAAGCGAAGGTCGAACAGGAGCGTGACATTCGTCGCCAGGAAAGCGAACCGGTTCGCCTGTTACGCCGCGACAACTCAGTAGTGCAGGAGCCGACCGCGCCTACTGCAACTGTTCCGCCTCCGCAATAATCTGCCGACAACAATTCTTGCACAGAAAGAAGGGCGGACAATTATTTCGGCCTTTCCTTCCCATGCCGAACTTTACCTACAGACCGCGCTCCTGGAAGCGCCCAATATCCGTCTCCGGATCGTAAGAAAAATACCGGACAAAATTCTTCAGATACCGCAGCAGGGTGTTCACGTTCGTGTGGTACCAGCAGCAGCGAATCATCTGTGGCGAGAATCCGCAGATAAATCGGAAGCGGTCGAGTACCGGAGCCGAGTTTCTCAACATCGCCGCCGCCATCCGATGATTGCCGTCAAGAATCGTCAGCGGCCCCGTACCATCCACTCCAATCAACAAGACCGTGGGATTGATCAGATTGTGCTCGATCGACTGGCTTAACATTCTCAGCTTGCGAAAGAAGTCATCATCGGTACACTCTTCCACCTGCGGGCGCATCCGCTCCACTACTTCTTTCATGTAGAAGCTGCCCTCCGCCGCCCGCCGCCATTGCGCCCTGGGGAAAAAGCGAATGCGGTTGAGATCGTCCAGCGTCAGTTCCACCTCATACCATTTCGTGTCCGCTGGAAGTTCGCGCCACATGGGCCCTCGCCGCAAAAACAGCAGTGCTTGCCGCAATGCATTCTCCCGGGAGCTGTTGAGATTTGGTGCCTTCACCAATCCTTCGAACTCGTGACGGTAATCGTCGAACTCCGGATGATGAAACTCGCTCCGTAAAAATTCCGACATCACTTCTTCTTCCGTCAGCAATCGGCGAATGCTAAGACTGCTATAGACGCCGAGAGCCTTCGGTGTCAGCTGATGCCGCAGCAGCGGGATGATCAGCACGAAGAGCAGAATGATCATCAACACCAACTGGATCACGATCACTTCGCGCAGCGTATTGTGGAGTACATAAATCCCCAACGCCATGGCGCCGCTGAAGGCCAGCTGCAGCCAACTCGTATTCGCGATCTTGCGCGACATTTCGTAAGTGATAATCACCGAACTCAAGGAATAAATGCCCGCCGTGATGGCATACAGGATCAGCAGCGGAGCCAGCTTTCCGTAGCTGCCCAACTCAAATTGCGCACCAAAAAGCGTCCGCCATAAAAAGCTTGGCACCATCCATAGTCCGAAAATCAGCGCCGAAAGAATCAGAAACACCATCGACAGGGAAGTGAATAACACTTGGCTGGCCTCATGCTCATCCCCGCCCGCACCCGCCGACACCGGAAACATGGTATTCACCACCGACCACGCACACATATTGACCAGCCTGCCCACCAGCGCAACCGCCGCATACAAGCCAGCTTCCACCGGAGGAAAAAAATGCTTCACCAGAACAATGTCGAAATTATTAATTACGGTTTGCCCCGAGAAGAAAACAATCGCCTGCAGGCCTTCGCGGAAAGATATCGCGACGCCCTTAAATCGCAGTGAAGTAACACCGGGACTGGGCAGCGCTGCGAAATAGCTGACAAACACAGCCAACACACTGGCCAGAACTGCCCCTCTTACCCCTAGTCCTATTTCGATTAAGACAAATGCCCCGCCTAATCTCACCAGCCCTTCCAGCATGAAATTGATCGCCAGTGGACCGAAGGCGTGAATTCCCTGAATGTATCCGCGCCGAACTCCCAGCGGAACGTAGAAAGCTACACCCAACGCCAGCAGCGAAATCAGCACTGGATCGGGCAAATTCAAATAAGTTGTGAGCGGACCCTTGAACAAGAACAGCACCAGGCCAATTCCCAGCCCGGCCATCCAGGCACGCTGGTGCAAGCTGGCAAAAACCTGGGCTCGCGATTCCGCCGACTCAGTCCTGGCTACATATTTCGCACACACTACCTGGAATGCCAGCGTAATGCACGACAGCAGCATCAGCAGGGTATAGACCGCGGTGGCGTGTGCGAATCCCGTAGGCCCCAGCAGGCGCGCCGTTACCACGTTGTAGAGCAGGTTGGTTATTCCCACCAAGCCCGATCCCGCAAGCAAGGTCAGGCTGCCGCCCAGCAACTGCGACTTCAGCGTCTTCGCCGGCACTCTCGCCGGCGCGGGGTTCGCACTCACTGGCACAGCCACGTCGCTTTTTATTGTTTCCGCCATCGGTAAGTGCAAGTGCAAATTTAGAAGAGAGTGAAGTGAATCACCGGAAGGATCGTGCTCTTGGAACCGCCGGCAAAGCTGTAGAAAGTCTGTTGCTGAACTCCGAACGAGAACCGGAAGGATTGATTCATCAGCGCTCCAAATCTCCCCTCATCTCTCGAAGCCACTCGGTTCGTGTGTGTGTAAGCCGCCAGGAACTGGCTTTGGGCATTGTCGTATTCGTGGTAGCCTTCGCCCCGCGAAAGCAGGAACGACCCTTGAACTTCCCATCGCGGACTGGCGCGGAAGTCGAAGCGCCCTCCGGGCAGGAACGCCTGTGCTATGGCGTAATTCGTATTCTGCACCTGCCACGATCGCAGATCCTCGGCGAGCACCGCTGCGGTCAACCGGCTCCCAAACTTCTGCTGCAATCCAATATAGGTTGAGGTATTGAAATATTCCTCGATCAAAGGACGGTACAAAAGATCGCGCACCATATATCCGGTCAGCAGGGAAGTGTGTCCCCATGGCCTTCCCACGGTAAATTCCGCAGTTGCGGCAAGATCGCGCGAATGCAAATTCTGATCTGTGAACGGTCCGGCTTCGCGAACTCCGCTGCCGTTGAACGAAACCCAGTTCTTAAACGAACTCGTGGAAATGTATAGGAACTGACGAAAAAGATTCTGACTCATGTACACCGGCGAAATCGTGTCGCGGCGAATATCGTATTGCAAGCCGCCGTTGAAGGCGATCGAGTTCGCGCCAATATGAAGAATCGGCGTAATTCCCCCGTTGAAATAAGTGTCATAAGTGTTGCGGTCCTGAATAACGTTCTCGCTGGGGAAAAGGAAACGGCCTGTGGTGAAGCTCTCTCCCACAAAGCCGGAAATCACCGGAAATCCGCCGAGATGGATCCGGTAGTGAGTGTCGGCTAAATTCTGAAACGAATGCCGCGGCGGAGGCAGGAGCGCGGGACTGTTGGTGACGCGCAGAATTTCCGCGTCCAGCGTGTAAACGTTAATATCTTCCAGCGCGGGCGCGAAGGACGCTTCCGGCGCAAGGCTTATATTCTGATTGATCTCATGCCCTTCTTCGATCGCCACTTCATTTTGCGCCGTCTGCGTCATGGCCTGGTTGTCCTGGCCCGCAACAGTATTGGCCTGCACAAATGAAGAAAGCGCGTGTACCGTATCCTGCCGCTGCCGGTACAGGTTAGCGGCGGCAAGCATGTAATCGTAGTCGTCGGTAAAATTGCTGACCGGTCCCAGGCTGGCCAATGCGTCTTCCGCTTTGTGCGTCTGCCCTTCAGCCACATAAGTATTGGCCAGTCCAATCTCCACCAATCGCGGATTGGCTCCCGCCAGCTTCGCCTTATCGAAGTAAGTCTCAGCTAGATCGAAATCATGAATGCCGAGAAAAATATTGGCCGCTTCCAAAATATCTTCCGGAGATACCGGAGAATTGCCTTCGTGGGCCTCTGCAAAACCAAGCGCTAGTTGCCGGCGCACGTCATCGGGATGCCCTTGCCGCATGAACACTTGGGCGATCGCCAAACGTACTCCAAGACGATCTCCGTTCGGAACATCCAACGCCCGCGCGAATCTCTGCATGGCCGCGTCGCGGTCGCCCAGGCTCAACAGAGCGTCGCCGGTCGCCATAAGGATGTCGATGTCATCCTTGCCGTATTGCTCGGCCAATTGAATATCTTGCATCGCCGCATCCCGGTCATTCTCCTTGGCGTGAACCTGCGCTCGCAGCGCATACACTCGGGCATCCGTAGGCGCCAGCTTCTGCGCGACGTCCAGAGCGTTCAGCGCCTGCTGCGGGCGCCGCAACCGGAACAACGTATCCGCATACGCCAATTCCGTGCTCAGATCATTGGGATCTTCCTGCAGCGCGATTCTGTATTCCGGTTCCGCGTGGACGAAATCCTGCTCCTGCCGGTAGGCCTCGGCGCGCGCCAGGTGCCACACATGCGATTTGCCCATTATTTTCTGCGTGACGTCCAACTGCGCCAGAGCCGGTCTTGGCCGGTGCAACTGTAAGTCGGAAAATGCCAAACCGAGGTGCGCGTCCCCATAATCTTTTTGTAATTGGATCGCAGTCTTGAAATCCTCAGCGGCCTTCTCCGGCTGCTTGAGATCGTTCAACACGAAGCCGCGAGCTTCATAGCCTGCCGCCATCTTAGGATCAAGTTCCAAAGCGCGCGTGTAGTCGCTGAGAGCCTCTTGCAAATGTTTATCGTGCGCATTCACATTTCCCGCAACCAACGGAAGGTCCTTGTCATTCGGCAGGATCGGTTCGTACTTCTTCACCAGCGCTAATGCTTCGTCGTATCGCCCCAGGTAGTAAAGATCGTAGGCCAGATAATCGACGCCCTCACGATCATGCGGAAGTTTTCCGAGAACGTAATATCCCAGCTTTGCCGACTCCGCGTAATCGCCCTTCAGCGTAAGATAGCGCTCACGTTCGCGGCTTACTTGAGGATTGTCATTCATCTTGCCCTGGGCCCGATCCAGCCATTGCTTCGCCAAATCCCGGTTTTGCGCTTCCAGTGCCGCGTTCGTACCGCCCGCAATGATCATCGCGTTCGTCGGCATGCGGCGGTAGGCTTCTTCATAATTGCGTTGCGCCGCCGGAAAGTCTCGCGAAGCCGTATATAAATCTCCCAAAGCAAGATACGGCTCGTAGTCTTTTGGATGAGCGCTTATCGCCCGCTTGAAGTAATTCTCCGCCAGCTTTGTATCTCCCTTATCGCGCGCCAGATATCCCAGCGATGCGAGCGCGGTTCGATTGTTGTGATCGATTTCAAGAACTTTCTCAAAAGTAGCCTGCGCCGCATCCTTCTGTCCGATCTTCCACTGCAGACTGGCGTAGTTCAAAAGCGAATTCACATTTCCCGGCGCCAGTGACAAGGCTTCCTGCAGATCTTTGTTCGCCGCATCGGTGTTACCTGAACCCGCTTCAATGGCAGCCCGCAGCCGCAACATTTCAGGACGCGAAGCCGGCGGGACGTTCACCTGCTGAATCGCGGCTGCCGCCGCATCCAGTTCTTTTTTCGCTGCTGCATCATCTTCCTGCCGCAGCGCCAGCTCATACAGATTCAATCGAAGTTCGATGGGATAAAGCGGCCCTTCCTGAACATTCGCCGGAAGATTGCTGATGGCGAGGTTATATTCCGCGCTCGCATCGGCATAACGATTGTCCGCTTCGGCAATCGCTCCCTCAATCGCATGCAGCCGGTAGTTATTGCTGTCAATCTTTTTCGCATCATCCAGAAACGCCTGCGCCGCATCCATCTGCCCCAATCCAACCAGGGCTTGCGCCGCGCTCAGGTCCAATCCAATGTTGCCCTTCGCCGCCTTCGCCAGGCGTGTATACAAGTCCGCAGCTTCTTGTGGCTTTCCCGCGAGCTCGTACGTGTAGGCGAGTTCAGCTTCGATGTCGGTCGTTTTCTTGGGAATCGCCTTCAGTGTCGCGATCGCCTGATCGAACTGCCCCTGGTCGCGATACTCACCAGCCACTGCGCGCATCACTTCGGGATCATTGGGAGCGCGGCTTTTCGCCAGATTCAGATAGTGAGTGAATTCATCCGGCTGTCCGAGTCGTTCATAAGCATGCGCAATCAGCAGGTCGGTATGCGCCGAAGCCCTCACCATGTCGGCGCGCTTCAGAAAGTCCAGAGCCTGCGTCGGATCCGAATTCAGCAAAAGCTCGCCCGCTAACTGCAAGCTATTCGCATCTTTCGGATTGGCATCGGTGACCCGCTTGAGCAACGCCTCCGCGTCGGCAACCCGGCCCAGTCTCGCCAGAGTCTGAGCCAACCCGGCCATCCCGTTCGTCGAATTCGGTTTCAGCTTAAGTCCGCGATTGTAGGCGTCGACCGAAGCCTGAAGATGCTCGGCCAGCCGGTCGGCATAGCCCAGCAGGAACCACAACTCCGCATCTTTCGGAGCCGATTTTGCAGCCCGCTCCGCAAACGAAACCGCAGCCGCGTAATCATTTCTCTTCAGCGCTTCGTCCGCCGCCCGCGCCTCGCGTGCCACGTCAATGCTCGATCCCCAGCCAAATCCATTTCCATTCTGATCGGGACTACCTTGTTGCGCTGGCTGCGACGAGCTTGGTTGGCCCTTCTGGTTCTTAGGCGCACTATTCCCTTGGCCATTAATGTCATACGTTTGAGCGAGAGCCGTACTGAAAAGAAGAACGATGCAAAAGCTCGTGAGCGGAAATCGGCTTTTCACTGAATCACCACGCTAGGCGCAAGTCTTGATTTACCTCCCGCATCACAAAGTTCTGCGGCCACCATCAGATGCCACTCTTCCCGCTAAGGCTGCTTTTCTAATCAAACCCCTACGGGAAAACCCGCAGAAAAAAGTAAACCCTGGCCCGGATTTCCGAATCCAAGCTGTTCGCTGCCAGGTAAGGGCGCGCGCGATAGGAGCGCACACGAGTGAGCACCGTCCCAAGTAACTACGGTAACTACAGCAACTACTCTCGGCCAATTCCTCTTCTCGCAATCGTTCTAGTGGCGCTCGCCGTCCACGGACCGCTCCTCTTGATGGAACTCCCCGCACGCTCGTTCGACGCAAATTTCCACATGTTTTTCGCGTCGCACTATGCCCATCACTGGTTCAATCCCTGGAATGAAAAGTGGTTTGCCGGCTTCTCCCAAACTACTTATCCTCCGTTAACTCACCAGTGGATCGCCCTGCTGTCGAATGTCGTGGGATTGAAAATGGGCTACATGCTGGTGCAGTTGATCGCCGTCCTGCTGCTGCCCGTGGGAGTTTTTCGCTTCGCCAAAATTTGGATCGATGATCGCGCCGCCAGTTATGCCGCATTAGGCACTGTGTTTCTAGGCGCCTTAGCCTTCCTCGTCTACCAGGCAGGTCAGCTCGCAACAGTTGCTTCCGCGGCACTTTACTTGAACGCCTTGCCGTATTTTTACGAATGGATGACGGAGGCTTCCGGCCGCTCTCTTATTAAAGGTGTAGCTGTCAGTCTTACCGCCGCCGCCGCCCATCACGTCACTTTGATTTTTGGTGTCGTTCTGTTTGCCGGCCCCGTGCTGTGGACCGCCTATCTCGATGCACGCGACGAGCGCGTTGCGGGATCAGTGGCCGGAGTTCTATCGCGAGCAGCCGTCTTTGGACTTCTGGTCGCGGGAGGAGTGGCGATCGTTCTCCTGCCATATTGGCTGGCTCTCATTCAACATCCCATCCACCAGATTCCGATTCCTCACGACAGCCGCGCCAATTTCCTGTTGAACTCCATTACAGGAGTTAATTATTTCCTCATTCCCTACGGTGCTTTACTTCTGGCTCTACCGTTCATCGTGATTCGTGGCGCTTCCAACCCGCGCTGGAGACCTTTGCTGTTCGGCTTCTGGCTTACTTTTATTTTTGGATTGGGTGGCACAACTCCGTTGCCCCGCTGGTTGCTGGGACGCGCCTTCGAGATTCTGACCTTCGAGCGCTTCACTTTCTGGGCCACTCTGATGGCGATGCCCTTCGTCGGAGTTCTCGCCGTTGAACTCCTCGATCGTTTTCAGGTGAAAGCTGCGGTCGGACTTGCGCTTGCATCGGTGGCCACCATTGGTGCCGCCCTGTTCTGGCTCAACGCCAATCCTTTCCGCCCCGCTGGCACCATAAATGTTCAGCCCGTAATCGCCTTCCTTAACCGTGACGGCCACGACTCCTACCGCTATCTCACTTTAGGTTTCGGTAGTGAACTGTCCAAGGTTTCTACGTACACCGACGCTGGTAGTGTCGACGGCGACTACAACTCAGCTCGCCTGCTTCCCGAGATGACGCACTACGGCTCAGCCCAGCTCACGAATTCGAAGTTCTACGGGACCGCTGGGATGTCTGCCCTGCGCGCCATGCTCGAGCACGCCAACCGCTACGGTTTGAAATACATTTTTGTCCACGATCCCTACTACGAGCCGCTGCTCACTTTCGTGGGATGGCGAAAAATCGAAACCTTCAACAACGGTGAGATCACCGCCTGGTCCAAAGAAGACGTTCCTCCCGCTCATCGCATCCCCTCTGACGCAATCCCGCCGGTGTGGCAGGGTTTGCTCTGGGGAATATTGCCCATCGGCGTGAGTTTTCTTGCCATCTTCTTTGAATTTTTCTTGCCCCAGACTCGACGTATCTCGGTTGGCGGCATCCCGGTTCATTCGCCCGGCCCTGAGCGGCAACAACAGGGACAAGGACAGGGACAAAGAGTGGCCTCTTAACTGGCCGTGAGGATTATCCAATGAAATATGCTGTTCCAATCATTCTCGTGGCGGTGACCGTCGGATTAATGGTCCTGGGTTTGTTCACCACTACGCAGGCCGGCGTTCCGGTTGGTGTCACCAAGGGTTCAGCTCTGCACACCGCGAAAGCCACCACGCCGCAGCAGGCTGTCGATAACCTCTTGCTCGACGTGCAACGTCGCAACTGGGACCGCGCTTTCGCCGACGTTTCTTCTTCCAGTGGAATCACGAAGCAGGCCTTCATTCAGGATTGGACTGGATCCGATGGCAGCTTGCGCTCCTTTTCCAGTCTCGAAGGTTACGAATCACGCCCGCTTCACGCCACCGACGACCAGGCTGAAATGCGAGTGCACCTGAATTTCTCCACTCCCGTTGGCCCGCTCGAAGATGTTCGTGATATTCACTTCATCCGCGAAGGCGACGTGTGGAAGGCGGTCTGGCCCAAGGTGCAAGTGGCTAATGTTCCCGCGCAGGTGATTCCGGTTACATTCCTGCGCTGGGATCTCGTAACCGGTAGCGCCGGCGATGAGTGGGGAGCGCGAAACATCGACGCGCCTCACGTGCGAATTATTTCCATGAACGCCGTCGACTCCGGCTCGGGTGCCGTGGTCATGGGTGAGGTCACCAACGACGATACCGTGCCAGCCTTCGTCACGGTCAACGCCACCCTTGTCGGTGAAAATGGCAACCCAATCGACGAGGAGAGCAGCTTTGACAAAATCGATCACATCCTGTTGCCCAAACAGGTTTCTCCCTACAGGATCGATTTTCCCGGTCTGCATCTGAAAAATGTAAAAAGCGTTCGCATGGACGAGAAAGCAACGTTGGTTCCCGCCTCCGCCGATCCAGTGATTGGGGTCATGAATCAGAGAATCGAAACGGATCCTCAGGGCAAAAGCGTTCTGCATGGAGACTTGCTGAATCAGGGCGGCCAGACCGTCAATATTCCCCACGTGATTGCCAGCTTCTACGACAACAACGGCAAAGTGATCTGGGTCTCCGACGGCTACGTCGATCGAGCGCTGCTGCCGCAATCTTCGCAGCCTTTCGCGGTTGAGATTCCGAAGAATCTGTCTTCGGAAGTGCACAGCTTTCATGTCGTGGTCAATCAATACAGTTTGAACAAGTCATAAATGTCGCGTCGATTTCAAATTTTCGCGTTGATCTGTTGCGCGGCCGCTTGCGCCCAAGCGAGTGCCGCGCAGGATTTTCGTGCGCCTGCCTCCGCATCCGCCGGCGAAGAGACCACCATCTCGACCACAGGGAGCGGCAAAGCAACTTTTTATCTCGTCGGTCCCGGAGCCTCGCGCAAAAACGAGGTCTCGCTTGGCGAAGACATTCAGCTCACCTCGCGGGATTTGCAGACCGCCGGCCGTTATGTCGCGATTCTCTGCGCCGACACTTGTCACAGCTCAGCTTTCTATGTCAGCGCCGGAAAGCCCGCCAGCATAAGCTTTATTGTTCACCCCTCGCGCGTCCCCGTGGCGCTGGACAATGCAGTCAGCGGCGTGGCCTTTCCTTTCGATCAATATCGCAACCTGGTGTTGACCCCAGTGAACGTCAACTTCCAGTTGACCGCGAAAGACGCGTCGCTTTTTTCTCGCGCGGTTCGCACTCAGAACGGAATTGCATGGTTTCGCACCACATCCGGTAAATCCGCTGGCCCTGTGCGCATTACGGCCTCTCTGGATGATCTGACTGCGCAACGCGCGCTGCAGCAGGTTGCTTCCGATCCCTGCAATCTGCGCATCACGGGCCAGCGCACGAAAACCGGAATCATGGTTCAAACTGAACCGGTTCACGATTGCGCGGGAAATGTCTTGCCGGACGGCACCATCGTCACTTTCACCGCCACCGGCCGCGATGGAAAAGATACGGTCGACGCCCCGATCAAACAGGGAATCGCTCGCGCGCAGATGGACTCCGCCGGGGCAACCACCATCTCTGCCGCCTCCGGGGTGGTCATGGGAAATGAAATCCGCGTCGGAGGTCAGCCATGATTCCAGAGACGACGAACTCAGGAATGACCCGATCGAAGTTCGCACCGCGCTTCTACTTATTTCTGGCGGCCCTGTTATTTCTCGCATCCGCACTCAATTCATTCGCAGCCGATGCCTCCGTGCAAGTCCAACTCGACGTTAAAAAAGCCAGCCCGCGCGCCGTCGAAGACCTAACCGAGCGTGGAATCCTACGCGACTATCGCCTGGCATGGGTGAGCATGGCGCAGGCATTCGAGTTCAACACCTTCGATCCCCTGGAAGGACCTTTCTCCGGCGAAGCCAAGCACTGGCTGCACGAAACCGTCACCAACCAGCGGCAATCCGGCCTGAGCCGCCGCTATAGCAATCAGAATCACCACCTGGATGCGGTCTTCTATTCTCCCGAGGGCGACGTTATCGAGTTGCACGATACCGCGCAATATCATCTCCAGATTCTCGACGGTAGCAAAACCATCGACGACCAGGATGTCACCGTGCATTACGTTGTTCTCATGACTCCCGGCGCCGATCGCTGGACGATTCGCCAACTACAGGCTGTTCCGCAGTTTTGACCCGCTCCAAAGCTCCGGCTATCGCGGTCCGCAAAGCCTCGCCCTGTGCCAACCGCACCTTCCTCCAACGCATCTTACCTAGCTTGGATAGGCCGAAAGAATGGAGTTCTACGTTGCCGAAGTCGCTGCTGGGCTTAATGATTATCCTCTTCGTGATGGCGAGCGGCTGCACCACGCTTGGCGCCCATCACATGCTGCAACAGAACTCCATGGCACCGGGAATTTCACCCAAGCTTCTTGCGGTTTACATGCCATGGTTTGGTAACCACACTCACATCGATGTAGGGTACTCGAGCGACGACCCAGCAGTTCTACGCAAACAGATTCAGCACGCTCGCCAGATGGGCATCTCGGCCTTTGTGGTGGATTGGTACGGCGAAAGCAATCCGTATTCCGATCATAACTTTGCATTGTTGCAGCAAATTGCCAGCGAGTCTCACTTTCAGGTCGCCCTGCTCTACAACGAAGCCCAAGATCAGGATGACGACGCGCAGACCACCGACGCCGAAATAGCATCCTTCGACGAAGCCTATAAAAATTATTTCGGCCCCACCGCAAAGTATCGCGACGCTTATCTTACCTACAACGGCCGCCCGGTCGTCTTCATCTTTCCCAAAGGCGGCCACGTCGATTGGAACCGTGTTCGCGAGCACTTCAGCGGCTGGGACAATCCTCCCCTCCTGATTTACAAAGACCAGCCACCCGCAAAGTACGCCGATGATTTCGCGGGATCCTATGCCTGGGTGCAGCCGGGTCCGGGCGGATGGGCCGCTGACGGCAGCAACTGGGGACAAGCCTATCTCGATAGTTTCTACAAGACCATGCAGAAGCAGCCCAACAAGATCGCCGTGGGAGGCGCCTGGCCCGGTTTCGACGATTCCAAAGCTTCCTGGGGACTCAACCGGCACATACAAAGCGCCTGTGGCAAGACTCTTGACGAAACTCTGAATTTTTACCAGCGTTATTACGACAACTCCAAGCCGCTTCCGTTTCTGCTGATCGAAACCTGGAACGACTATGAGGAGGGAACTGCCATCGAACGCCGCACCGAAACTAATTGCGGCGGCAACGCGACGGATCAGTCCAACTCGCATTAGGCTTGGCATCGTAACAACCGCGCGGCCAGTTTCCTCATCGAAGAACGGCGGTTGAATTTTGCCGCCAACAGAAATAACAGTAGCTCGAAAACTTGCAACTCAAAACTATGGACAGCGCCAAAAACGTCAATCAGTGTCTAGCCCTGCTCTCCCAGTTACTTCTGGAAGAAACGGACAACAATCACGCCGACCTCGTGCGGAACGAAAATATTTCCAAGATCATTTCTACCTTCACGGCCGGAGACTTCGACGAACTCTGGAGTCTGGCAAATTCCCATCACGTTATCGCGCGCACCTTCCCTCGTTTGCATCAGGCTATGGTCGCGGCAGGGCACGAACGCGCGGAATGGGTGGATCAGGCAATTATCAAGGAGCGCGAGCGCATCCAGCACGCTCTGTCCTTTCTCGCTCCCATCTGCGACGCCCTGAAAGAAGTCGGCGACGTCATCGTGATCAAGTCTCTCGATCACTGGCCCGACCTGGGCAACGATCTCGATCTTTACGCCAATGCTGAGCCCTCCGAAGTTGTGGCCGTCATGTCGAAGCATTTCAAAGCCCAGCCCGATGCACGCAGCTGGGGCGACCGCCTCGCCAACAAATGGAATTTCGTGATCCCCGGCTTGCCGGAGCTGGTCGAGGTCCACATCTCGCGCCTGGGCCAGACCGGCGAGCAAGTCGCCATTACCAACTCTCTGGTCTCGCGCTCCAGCCTCGCCGAGTTCGATGGAAAATCTTTCCGCGTTCCCGCTCCGGAAGATCGCCTCATGATCAGCACTCTGCAACGCATGTACCGGCACTTCTACCTGCGTCTTTGCGACGTTGCCGATAACGCACGCCTGGTCGAGTCTGGCGCCATTGACTATGCATACCTCAAGAAACTGGCGCAGTCTGCCGGCCTTTGGGATGGTCTCGCGACTTACCTGATGACGATCTCCGGCTACGTCAAGGCTTATCGTGGAACCGATCTGCCACTGCCCTCGGTGGTCACTGACGCCGCGCACTTTGGCAACGAGCTGGTTTACTTCAAGAAAAAATTCCTGCGGATCCCGATTTTTCCTCAGGCCGCCCGGTTTTATGCCGCAGAGTGGAAACGCCTGCTGCTGAACGGCGATCTGCAAAGCACGTTCCGCCTTAGCCTGCTTCCCCCGTTGGCAGCGGCTGCGGCCATTGAAATGAAAATGACCGGCAGTGACAAAGGTATCTGGTGAGTTAAGCGTATGTATAGCCAGTAGCATCAAAGGTGGTAGGGGCTTCACGGTATTGCGGTCGAAGCTGTGGAATCCTATCTTGGAAACTTAGACCGGGAAGGGCGGGAGGCTTGGTTCGTATTCTTGTTGTCGACGATAACCCCGCAGTCCGTCACTACTTGCGGGCTTTGCTCGAACAGCAAAGTACCTGGCAGGTGTGCGACGAGGCTCGCACCGGTGGGGAAGCCCTGCAGCGGGTCAAAAAGAATCCTCCGGACATGATTCTGCTCGACTTCCAGATGCCGGATTTGAATGGATTGGACGTCGCGCGGGAGATTTCCGGGCTGTTCCCGGAAATCCCAATTTTGATGGTTACCATCCATTTGTCGAAGCAGCTAGCCGATGAAGCTCGGCGCGCCGGAATCCGGGGCGCATGCGCGAAATCGGATGTGGGCTCCATTGTCGAGGCCGTAGATGCACTTTTGCACGCCAGAACCTACTTCCCCACGAGCGCTTCGGTCGAGAATTAGTTTCTGCCAGCCAGGAGGGATAGAATACAGTATCCGCTGTATTCGGCCCCACCGGCTAGCGTGCTAGGTTCGATAGGGTCTGTACATACGGAATTTGCCTATTAGATTCGATTAATTCCAGTAGAAGTCTGCGGCAGGGCCAATTTGAACTGTAGCCAACCGTGGAATACTTTTTTTGAGGTTTACACGGTGCAGCAGCGGAGAAACGAAAACAGCATGGCGGTTCGCATTCTGCTGGTCGATGATCATCCTATCGTCAGACAAGGGCTGAGAACCCTTTTACAAGGCCGGGGTGACTGGGAAGTCGTAGGCGAAGCCTCCGATGGAATGGAAGCAGTGGAAAAGGTTGAAAGTTTACAACCAGACGTGGTTGTGCTCGACGTCACCATGCCACGCATGAATGGTCTGGAGGCCTGCCGGCTGATTCAGCAGAAACACAAAAATGCAGGCTTAGAAGTTTTGTTCGTAACCCAGCATGACTCGCCGCAAATGATGCGCGAGGCTCTCGATGCGGGCGCCAGGGGATACGTCGTTAAGTCGAACGCCGCCCGCGATCTGTTGGAAGCCGTGGAATCCGTAAGTCAGCATCGCGTTTTTACAGCATTGGCCCGAAGCCCCCAGGTTTCGGGATGAAGGCTGGCCGCTGTGGGCCCAGCCGGTCGAACTCAGAAAGGCTTTACCCGGAGGAGATCTGCCATGAAATTGCGAATCCTGTTAGCCGACGATCATGAAATTGTGCGTCGCGGATTGTGCTCGTTGCTTCAGAAACACGAAGGCTGGGAAATTTGCGGAGAAGCATCCGATGGTCGCGAAGCCTTGGAGATGGCCAAACGTCTGAAACCCGACGTCGTCATCATCGACATTGGCATGCCCAGCCTCAACGGCCTCGACACCACGCGCCAGCTCATGCAGCATGATCCGCAGTTCAAAGTAATCGTCCTCACCATCACCGACTCCGATCAGGTGATTCGCGAGGCCCTGGATGCCGGTGCCCGTGGCTTTGTGCTGAAATCCGATGCCGCGCGCGACCTCGTCTCTGCCGTTGAAGCCCTGCAAAGCAAGCGCATGTTCTTCACTCCGCGCGTAAACGACTTGGTATTGGCTGGCTTCCTCGACAAAGGCCACGTCGTGGCCCGTAATGAAGCTCCCAGCCTGCCCACGCTGACGGTCCGCGAACGTGAAATCACGCAATTGCTGGCCGAGGGAAAGAGTTCCAAGGAAGTGGCTACGCTCCTGAATTTGAGCACCAAGACCGTGGAAACTCACCGCAGCAACATTATGCGCAAACTCAGCCTGCACTCGATTCGCGATCTGGTGGTGTACGCCATTAAGAACAACATCATCCAGATTCAAATGCCGGCACAAATGCACTCCCCCGCTGAAACCCCCGTCGCGTAGTCAAAAAAGAAGTGAAAAGGCGCGGCTACCAAGCCGCGCCTTATTATTTCTAGCCTGAGTCATCTGAGCGGCACACGTGGATTCGTGAAACGAATCCACGTGCGCAGTCGAAGGATCCCTGCCCTCTATGCGCGGCGCGTAGAGGTTGACTTTGACCTTGTTGTGCGCGAATTGCGGCTCTCGCACTAGCGTAGCTGAGCGGCGCCGCTTCCGCGATATTAGGCTTTACCGCTCTGGCGGATAATATCCACTTCGAGTTCTCACCGTCAGCTTCCCATAACCCGGCGCATACGCGTCCACTCGAAGCGATCGATACTGCGGTTGCGCATTTTGATTATGTGGTCTGAAAGCCAAAACATACTGGCTGCGAATATCCCGCGCCACGGTCCGCGTGATGCTATCCACCTGATCTATCGAGTCGGGAAAATATGCCACGCCACCAGTGCTCGAAGCCAGCTGCTCCAGCGCATCGCGGCCTTCGCTGCGCAGACCGCTTCCCAATAGCCCGATCGCATAAAGGGTTGGACCGTTTGCCTGCTGCAGCCGCCGCCTCGCGTCCTGCAAAGTTTCCCGGCTCATGTTATCTTCCCCGTCTGTGATCACCAGCAACACTTTCTTGCTGAGCCGCGAATTATTTTCCAAATGCACTGCCGATGCCACGATCGCGTCGTAGAGCGCTGTGCTTCCTTTCGCCGACACCTGATGCAATGCCGCCTGCAGCAAGTTCACGTCGGAAGTAAAATCCTGATCCAGATACGGATTCTGCCCAAAGTTCACCACAAAAACCTGATCTTCTGAATTGCTCGCGCGAATCAGATTCATCACCGCCTGACTCACCTGTCGTCGCTTATCCCGCATCGATCCCGAATTATCGATCACGATGCCAATCTCCACCGGCACATCCTCACGGCGGAACGATGTAATCGTCTGCGGTACACCATTCTGCGTAATCGAAAAGGCGCTCTGCGGCAGTCCGGTAACCAGGTGCTGGTCCTGATCGACTACCGTCGCATGCAACACTACTTCTTCTACCTGCTTCTTGAACACAAACATGCCCTGGTCGTTGCCGGTAGCCGGCTGCGCGGTGGGCTGTTGATCGGGCGAGGCTTGATCGGGCGAGGATTGATCAGGAGAAACTTGCCCAGGCGCCGCGGGTTGCGAGGTTTCGGGTGCCGTTTGCACGGAAGCCGGTGGCATCGATGTTCGCGGCGGAGCGTCGCTCTGGGCTAGGCTGGTTGATTCCAACCCGGTCAGGAGCAACATTAAAACTATTGAGGCAACGCCCCAGGGAGCGGCCGAGCGCATGGATATTCCTCCGCCGTATTGGATGCCGACTCGGCGTACAGCGAAAGCCCCTGCAACAACTTTGTCGTCTACCGTAAACACCTGAGTTAGCCCTGTTTTTAAGGTCGCCGTGGCTGATATTCCTTCGCCGTAAGCCCATCGGCGGATTCTTTGGCAACCGTTACCACCAATCTGCGCAACTATTTACAAACACAGCCGTGCTCTCGGCGGAAAGGGCGTCGATCAGGGTTCGTGGCTGGCGAAACTGGAAGTGGGAGGCGGTGCGCGTGCTTCGAATCCTCATCGCGGATGACCACGAGGTAGCCAGAAAAGGGATTCGCTCGGTCCTCGAAGACCGTCCGGGATGGCAGGTTTGCGGCGAAGCCAAAGACGGTCGTGAAGCCGTTGAACTGGCCAACGAGCTAAAGCCGGATGTTCTCCTGCTCGATATCGGAATGCCGAACTTGAACGGCCTGGATGCCGCGCGCCAAATCCTCACCACGAATCCGGATGCCCGCATCCTTATTCTTACCATCCACGATTCCGAGCAGGTAGTTCGCGAAGTCCTCGCCGCCGGCGCCCGCGGTTTCCTGCTGAAGTCAGACGCCGGCCGCGATCTGATCGCCGCGGTCGAAGCCCTGCAAAACCGCCGCACTTTCTTCACTTCAAAAGTCGCGCAGATGATGCTCGACGGTTATCTCCGTCCCCATGAGGAGCACGAGACTCCGGACCAGCACATTCTCACTCCCCGAGAGCGCGAAGTCATTCAACTGGTCGCCGAAGGAAAAACCACCAAAGAGATTGCCACTGCACTCAGCCTAAGCGTCAAAACCGCCGAGACTCATCGCACCAACCTAATGCGAAAACTCGATCTCCACTCCATCGCCGATCTCACCCTCTATGCCGTCCGCAACGGCATCGTGCAAATCTATTGAACCAATTATCATCGTGAGCTCACTGAGCCAAATTTCATTCTGAGCGAAGAGTGCGGAGTGATCTCTCTCATTTTTTTTTAACGACAACAAACCCCGTTCGCCTCGCATCCTAATTTTTAACCTGAAAGTCCAACCAACTCTCGTGAGGTCAAATCATGAAATTCTTTTCCGCAAATCTCGATAGCCTTCGAAAGCTCTATATCGATCAACTCCAGCAACTCCATTCCGTCGAAACCCAAATCACCGACGCTCTTCCGAAAATGATCCAATCCGCCACCGAGCCTCAGTTAAAGAATGCACTGCAAACTCACCTGCAGGAAACCAAAGGCCACGTCGCCCGTCTCGAACAGATTCTCAATCAAGCCACAGGCTCTGTCGATTCAAAGAAATCGAAAGGCATGGCCGCACTCATCACGGAGGGCGAAGACGTAATCAAGGATGCTGCCGATAATTCCGTCCGCGACGCCGGCATTATTGCCGCCGCGCAAAAGGTCGAGCACTATGAGATGGCTGCCTACGGCACGGTACGAACTTTCGCCGAAATCCTTGGCCACGACGCCCAGGCCGCGCTACTCGACCAGACCCTCGAAGAAGAAAAGCACGCGGATTCAGTTTTGACCCAGATCTCGGATACTGCGAACACCAGAGCGGACAAAGCCGCGTAAGTTTTTGCTGCTGGGTAAACTCACTCGCCCCGAGATCGGCCGCGCGGGATCGACAGTGACGAATAAAAAGAACAAATGTGCGATTCAATTCGCACATTTGTTCTTTTGACCAAACGCATGCCCATCTCTTCTTTGAAAAATAGGGCTGCTTCGTCCCTTACCTACACAATCGACCCGATATTCCCCATCATCACCCTTGACTACCCTGAGAAAGCAAAATAGCTGGACAAACAAGCACGCGCGAAAGGGGATCACGATGCTCTGGACCATTGCGGTAATTCTTATCGTTCTATGGTTGCTTGGGATGGTCACTTCCTACACTTTGGGCGGGTTCATCCACATCCTGCTGGTGCTGGCGATTATCGCAATTCTGGTACGCCTCATTCAGGGCCGCAATCCGGTATAGCGCGCCGCTCCGCTCGGCGGAATAGTTTTCGCAATTCGCAAGGCGAGTGGTCCATGCGGGCCACATCTTAATCATGGAGAGGAGCAAGCAAAATGGATAAGGACGAAGTAAAGGGAAAAGCGAAAGATGTGGCGGGCCGGGTCGAACGCCAGGTAGGCGAATGGACCGGTGACACTGAAAAGCAGGCTCACGGCGCCGCCAAACAGGCCGAAGGCAAAGTGCAAAACGCCTGGGGCAAAGTGAAAGACTCCGCCAAGAATGCGACCAACGACACTCGCGACCAGAACGACGCCGATGTCGAGGAACAGCGAAGAATTAACTCCGAGAAGAAAGCCAGCTAGCCACTAAACTCCGCTTACGCGCCGCCCGGCAACCATATCCGGGCGGCCTTTTTTCTTTTCATCGCACCCGAAGCAGGTCGCATTTCCTATTGCGCTGACCCATCCCGCGCCCGTCCCTCGGGCGGCATATGCACCTGGATAATGTCATTTTTCACCGCATACAAAACCAGATCCCGTATGGAATGAAAGCCGAGCTTGCGCATAATATTGCTGCGGTGAGTTTCCGCAGTCTTGGTACTCAGGTTAAGCAGCGTGGCCACTTCCTTTGAACTCTTTCCCTCCGCCAGCAGCTGAATCACTTCTCGTTCCCGCGGCGTCAAGCTGGGAAACTTCGGGGGCGCTCCGCGCGGCGCTGCAGTTCCTTTTTCCAGAAACCCCGCCAGCACCATCTCATTCACGCGTGGCGTGAAGAACATTTGTCCGCGCTGCAGCGCCTCGATCGCGGAGACCAAATCCCGCACCGCATCCGATTTCAGCACGAACCCCCGCGCTCCCGCATCCAGCGCCTCTCGGATTACATGATCCGAGTCGGTGATGGTGAGAACGATAATCTTGAAGTTTGGATCGTGTTGCGTCAGTTGACGAGTGGCTGCCAGGCCGTTGAGGTTTGGCATACCAATATCCAGAATCACAAAATCCGGCTTTAGCACCTTGGCTTTTTCCACCGCCTCGCGACCATCTGCAGCCTCGCCGCAAACCTCCCAACCTTCCTGCGCCTGCAACAAAGCCGCCAATCCCCGGCGCACAACTTCATGATCGTCAGCTATCAGAATGCGGAGTTTCAACCCTATCCCCACCCTTCCGTCACCAGCCAGGAAATCGAGATTTCTTTCTTCTCGCGGGAAAGGCGAATTCCAGCGCAGCTCGATTCCTTCGGCCCGCAGCGTGTTTTGAATATAAGCGGCGGTTATGCTCGAGCAATCAGGTATTTGCTGTATTCCCAACTTCATCCCGCGTGCGAGTCTTCACCCCTGATTCGCCCATCCAAGGCATGGCGACTCTCTGGTGCGAAAACCGTGGGCAGGATAGGATAAAAGTCAGCGACGCGAATGCCGGGGAAGGCCTGAACGTACTGGCATGCAGGAGTACCGACTGGACGATAACCACCACCTATGTCCCCGCATAAAAATGCACAAGTAGCTTTCGTTTCCGCTGTTGCCATACTGCTTCTGAGCGCGCTCGCAGCCTACATCACCATCGGTCATCTGGAGAGCAGCCAGAAATGGGTTGTCCACAGTTACAAGGTCCAATCTGTCTTGGGAGAGATAGATGCTGCCGTAGCTCAAGCCTCGCGTGCCCGCAACAGTTATGTCGCCGCCGGCAATGAAAACGCATTGCCGTCCTTTGAAGCGGCCATTCCTGGAGTTCATCAGAAGTTAGAAGAAGTGAGACAGCTGACGGAAGACAATCCTCAGCAACAGGAACTCTGCACCCGTTTGGAAGATCTCACGAGGCAGCGTCTCGGTCTCTTCCGGCAGGCCATTGCTTTGGCTAAAGCCTCTCCTGGGAATATCGCCGGGCAAAGCGAGATCTCCCGCCAGGATTTGGCACTCGCCTTCGAAAAAGCCTCCGTCGCGCAGGATATGCGCGACGAAGAGCAGCGCCTGCTGAAAGTGCGGACGATTGCTTCAAACCGTTTTTTTTCTCTGACAGTCGTTACCCTGGCCATCAGCTTCGTCCTGTCGCTGGTATTGTTCTCGATTCACTACCAGCTTCTAACCACCGAACTCGATGCTCGCGCCCAAGCCGAGCAAGCGGCTCGCGAAAGCGAAGAATCTCTGCGCCATCTCACCTCCCGCCTGCTGCACATGCAGGACGAGGAGCGCCGCAGGTTTTCCCGCGAACTGCACGACAGTCTGGGCCAGTATCTGGCGGGTGTCAAAATGAACCTGGAAATGTTTGCCCGTACCGAGCCGGCGGCTGAGCTTTTGGCCGCAATTCAGCTTCTCGATCAATCCATTGCTGAAACGCGGACTATTTCTCACCTTTTACATCCGCCGCTTTTGGACGAAGTCGGTTTCTCTTCCGCCGCCCACTGGTACGTTCAGGGCTTTTCCGAGCGTAGCGGCATCGACGTCAAGCTGGATATGCCCAACGATCTGGGACGGCTTCCCAAGGATATTGAGCTTGGGCTTTTTCGCGTGTTGCAGGAGAGCCTGACCAATATTCACCGGCATTCGAAAAGTGCCAGAGCCGAAGTCAGCCTGCAGTCCTTACCTGGCGAGGTGCTTTTGCAGGTGAAGGATTATGGAAGCGGCATTCCCCAGGATTTGCTGAGAAGGTTTCGAAGTAAGGGCGCAGCTTTCGGGATCGGGTTATCTGGCATGCGCGAGCGAGTGCGCGAGCTCCACGGTCAACTCGATATTCAATCCAGTCCCTCGGGCACTCTGATCTCAGTGACCCTTCCCCTTGGTGCCGAAACATCGACCTCTTCGGTGGCCAGCTGACGCCGCGCCCCGAAGTTCAGGAAGGTACTGCCATCATGGGCGACGCTGCCAGATGTCGTCTTCGTTTGTCTTCTGCTGTGCCCCGTTTTCTGCCAATGCGTTTCTTGCCGGAGGCCAACAACTTCCTCATCTTCAGTCTGGCTTTGTGTAATTGCGATTTCGAATTGCCAATCGAACAGCTCAGTTGCTCTGCGATCTCGTGGTGCTCGTAGCCTTCCACTTCGTGCAAGATAAAAATCGCCCGGCAGCCCTCCGGCAATTCATTTGCCGCCTGGGTTAATGCGACGCGATCCACAGTACCCATCAGCTTGTTGTCGTCTCTTCCAAACTCACGCGGCACCGGGGAATAATCCAGATTGCCCGGCTCATCCAGCGAAACCTCGCGCAGATGCCGTTTGCGGCGGGTCATCAGCACTGTATTCACCACCACCCGGTAAATCCATGTCGAGAATGCGGAGTCGCCGCGAAAAGTGCGAATTCCTCGGAAAATTTGTATAAAAGCGTCCTGCATCAGATCTTCGGCGTCGGCCACATTCTTGGTCATTAACAGACAGGTTGAGTAGACGCGCCTCTTATGCGCTTCAAAGATTGCGGCACAAGCTTCCGGATCTCCATCTTTGGCACGGGAAATAAGGTCGGTATCGGTTTTCAGTTTTTTTGTTGCCGGGATGACTGTTCCAGGGGCAATCTTGGTTTCAGGAACCAGCGATGTGGCGGAAACGGCGCAAGCGCTCACGGGGAAGTCCTTTCTTTTTGCGTCGTTGCCGCGGGCGCGGACGGCATCAACGTCAATTAAGAAGATAAGAGTCCGTTTGTTCGCTAGCTATGGGGTTATGGCTGTAATTACTGGTAGGTCGCACCCTAAGGCTGCGTACAGCCGAAGCCGCACAGGAATCTAAGCGGAAGCTCCGGAACGCCCATCATGCGTGAGAGTAATCGTGAAGCAAGTCGAAGGGCACGGCGATCGGTTCACGCCATCAACGTTTCGCCGCGTCGAAATTCTTTTCCGCAGGCATGTGTTCGTCTTTATGTCCAAAGTCCAGCCCAAAGTGCGGTTCTGATTCCGTTCCCGTAATTCTCACCGGCACCTCGGTGCCCGCCCCATCCTTGCTGAAGAATCGATCCAGCGGCCTGAGCAGGAGAGATTTCCAGCCCGTGGTCATTTGCGATAACTTGGCCTCCAGCCGCGCTGTCCCGTGAAAGTCGAATGTCCGTCCATCCAAACTGTAATCTCCCGTCAGATCGACATGCGTTCCCGGAATCATGAAATGCAGCGAAGAGAAGGACAACAATCCATTTTTTAAAGTGAACACGCCGCGCAAATCAGTTGGAACTTTCTCCGCTTCGTTCTTCTGCGCTTCTTTCATCTTGCCTTGCGTACGCAGGCTCAACGAGTCCAATCTGGACTGCACCTTCTTGTTCGTGAAGTAGCCGTCGGACACATCGAAATTGCCCGCCAATTTCAAGCGATCGGCCACATCGGCATCGCCCGGACGCAGGCTCAGCCGCGTATGCATCTGCACCGGCCCGGTCATTACGGAAGGATCAGTCCGCACTCCCAGTCTGAGTAGGTCTTGAATCTGTGCATGCTCCACCACCACGTCAAGTTCTATGTCGTGGCCGGGTTGGTTCCGCATTCGCGTCACCGATCCGGTCGCCGTAAACGAGGAGTGCAGCAGAGTCGCCTTCACCGGCGCCAGATCGGTGTCTCCGCTCGTGCCATCCACAATGGCATGAAAATCCGTATGCAGCGGCATCGGATGTCCGCTTCGCGCAATTTGAAAGTCCGGCGTGTCCGTCGACCCATTCACTACGATCTCGCTGAGCGTTCCCTCGTATTTGCCGGTCGAAGAAAGAATTCCTCCGATCCCTTTCAGCGTGCCTAGATCGGCATGGCTGAAGGAATATTCCCCCTGCACCGGCGTCTCTCGCGGATCATCTTCGTGAAACGGTCCAAACAATCCCGTGGAGTGAATGTCTCCCACCGGCTTCGGATTCACCAGTGTCGCGTCAAAGTGCATGGGCAGACCCGCCCCAATGTCTTTCATCTTCAGATCGCCAATGGCAAACTCCAGCGGTGCTTTTTCCGGATTCGAGTTATTAATCAGCAGGTCCGTATCCTGGCACACGAACTTGTCAACGATTACAGAGATCTTCCGGGTCTGCGATTTCATCTTGCTGGTAAATGCGCGGCGGCTTTCTTTCGGAGGAATATTCAGCTCCATGCCTTTCACGTATACCGTGTCGACGCGCACCACTGGCCGAAACAGGTTGCGTATTCCGGTATGAAAGTGGAACTCGCGAATGCTGATCAGCGGCTGGACCCCGGCCTCGTAGGGATTCGGGTCGGTCGCGCCGTAGACTTTCAACCCGCTGCCATAAACTTCCAACCCTTTGACTACAGAAACCCCCAAACTCTTCAGCTCCACGCGGCTCTGGAATCGGTTCGATAGAGTCTGAACCACTCGCGCCCGAAGAATTGGTTCAGCCCGGTCGATCACCAACCAAACCGCCACCGCCCCTACGGCCACAAAAAGGCACAGGATTATGCCCAGCAATGCCCATCTGTGCCTTTTCCCCGTAGTCTTTGGCGTGGAAACCTGCAAAATTTCCCTCCAACCCCTAGATCAGGCCATGCCACCGAACAAGTCAATACATTAAAACCCTAAACGCACATTGCTAAAGGTTCCTGACCCTTGAGTTCTCCGTAGCGAAGTCGTCCTCGGCGCGCTCGGCGGAAGTTCTCAGCGTCCTCCGCGTTTCAAGCTTTACTGACGAAACCAATCCAATTTCGCGGCCGCTGCTTTTCACCGCCCCGTTCTTTCTGCTACTGTCTTCAAGTCCCTGGAACGCATCTTCAGATGCTCTTTCACTGTGACGAGCATCACATCCGCTCCCGCGTTAGATCGATAGTATTCGGTTCAGCTCGCCGAGCCCAAAAAGGATAAACCAAGTGATTGTTGGAGTTCCCAAAGAAAGCTATCCCGGAGAACGGCGCGTTGCCCTAGTTCCTGCCGTCATCCCCATCCTGGCCAAAGCGGGCCTTGAGGTGGTAGTTGAGTCTTGCGCCGGCGACCAGGCTGGCTATCCCGATGCAGCTTATGTGGAAAAAGGTGGAAAGATTCTCCCGGATCGAGCCGCGGTATTCGCCGCTGCCGACATTATTGTGCAAGTCCTCTGCTATGGCTCGAACGACGTCACCGGCAAAGCCGATCTACCACTTTTGCGCAGCGGTCAGCTCCTGGTCGGTTTCCTCCGTCCCTTTGGTTCTGCCGAAGTAATTCAGGAAATCGCCGCCGCCGGTGTCACGGCATTCTCCGTCGAGCTCGTGCCCCGCACCACGCGCGCCCAAAGCATGGACGCACTTTCGTCCATGGGCACCATTTGCGGTTACAAAGCAGTCCTCCTCGCCGCCGAAACCTCCATCCGAATCTTTCCCATGATGACCACCGCCGCCGGCACCATCACCCCCGCGCGCGTCTTCGTCATTGGCGCCGGAGTCGCCGGCCTGCAAGCCATCTCCACCGCCCGCCGCCTGGGTGCCGTCGCTTCCGCGTACGACATGCGCGCCGCCTCAAAAGAACAAGTCCAAAGCCTCGGAGGCCGTTTCGTCGAACTTCCCATCGAAGCCCAGAACGCCCAGGACGCCCGCGGCTACGGCACCGCGCAGGATGAAACTTTCTACGCCCGCCAGCGTGAACTTCTCACCCGCGTAGTCGCCGAGAGCGATGTCGTCATCAGCGCCGCCGTGATCCCCGGCAAAAAATCTCCGGTACTGATCACCGCGGAGATGGTCAAAGGTATGGCTCCCGGCTCGGTTATCGTGGACCTCGCCTCCGAACGCGGCGGTAACTGCGAACTTACTCGCACAGGCGAAACCGTGAAGGCCTTTGGCGTGATAATCATTGGCGCCATCAATCTGGCCAGCAGCGTCCCATACAATGCCAGCCAGATGTACGCCCGCAACATCGCCACTTTCCTTGCCTACATCGTGAAGGACGGCAAACTTCAGCTCAACCAGCAGGACGAAATCATCCGCGAAACCATGGTGACGCAGAATGGCGAAGTCGTAAACGCAAGAGTGCGCGAATTCTTCAAACTACCGGCTCTCGTGGCCAGTAGTCAGTGATCAGTAGCTCGTCGGTTCGGCCAGCGCACAGGCCCGCAGATTCGCAGCATTGAATAGATCGGTTTTGCAGTGCGGATAACTCGCTGAACCGGCCACTGCAAGCAAGCAAAGGAGCAATCATGCCAGCAGATTTTATTTCCAATCTTTACGTCTTCATCCTGGCGGGGTTCGTCGGGTTTGAATTAATCAAACGTGTTTCGCCGCTGCTGCATACGCCATTGATGTCCCTCACCAATGCCCTTGACGCCATTGTGGTAGTCGCGGCGATCATCATCGCGGGGCGGCATGAGACGCGCCTCACCACCGCGCTGGGTGCGATCGCCGTTGCCGCCTCCTTCAGCAACATGGTGGGCGGATTCTTAATCACCGACCGCATGCTGCGCATGTTCAAGTCCCCCAGGTCGAAAAAGCAATGAACCCGCTCGAACTTCAGCAATACCTGGATTTTGCCTACATCGTCGCGGTCGTACTCTTCATTCTTTCGCTCAAGTTCCTGAGTTCGCCCACCACTTCACGCTGGGGCGTTCTGGCTGGAGAGATCGGCGCAGCGCTGGCAGTCATCGTAACCCTCTTCAATCCCGAGGTAGTGGCCTACAAGTGGGTTCTCATCCCTTTGGTCATCGGCGCCGGAGTCGGCATTCCTCTGGGTCTGGTGCATATGACGGCGGTGCCACAGCGAACCGCCTTAAGCCATGCTTTCGGTGCGCTTTCCGCAGCGATCATCGGCATCGCCGAGTATTACGTCGGCACAGCACCGGTCACGCGCTTTCAAATGGGTGAGATCGCCCTTGAAGTGATTATCGGTTCACTCACGTTTACCGGCAGCGTCATCGCCGCGGGAAAGCTGCAGGAAATATTGCCGCAGCGGCCTATCGTCTATCGTGGGCAGAATATCGTCAGTCTTTCTGTTTTGGCAGGGGCCCTCGGGCTGGCGGTTGCCCTGGTGGTGAATCCTGCGCACGCACTGCTCTTTCCGGTGATGGTGATTGTGGCTCTGATTTTCGGCATCCTGCTGGTCACTCCCATTGGCGGGGCGGACATGCCCACGGTCATCTCGCTGCTGAATTCCTACGCCGGCTTTTCGGCAGCGCTGCTGGGATTTGTCCTCAACAGTAAAGTGCTGGTTGTCGCGGGCGCGCTCGATGGATCTTCGGGCTTCGTTCTTTCCGTGATCATGTGCAAGGCCATGAACCGCTCCTTTACGAACGTCATGTTCGGAGCCTTCGGACAAGTGCAGGCCTCCGTCGCCGCCGCGAAAGAAGAGCGAGTGGTGCGCAGCGCCAGCCCCGAAGAAGCCGCGGCGATTCTCTCCGCCGCCAATAAAGTGGTCATCGTCCCCGGCTACGGCATGGCCGTCGCCCAAGCCCAGCATAAAGTCCGGGAACTCTACGACATTCTCACCAAGAAAGGCATTGACGTCCGCTTCGCCATCCATCCCGTCGCCGGACGCATGCCCGGCCACATGAACGTCCTGCTCGCCGAAGCCGACATCCCCTACGACCGCCTCATCGAAATGGATGAGATCAACAGCGACTTCCCCCAAACCGACGTTGCCCTCGTCATCGGTGCCAACGATGTCACCAACCCGGCGGCCCGCACCGATCAATCCAGCCCCATCTTCGGCATGCCCATACTCGACGTCGACAAGGCCCAAACCGTCATGGTCATCAAACGCAGCATGAACCCCGGCTTCGCCGGCATCGACAACCCGCTGTATTACCTTCCCAACGCCCTGATGCTCTTCGGCGACGCGAAACAGTTCACCGGATCCATAGTCCGCGAACTCAGCGGCGGCCATTAAAATCGAAACCCTCTGCTGTTCGTGTGGGGACAGCCGCCCTCGGCTGTCCACGGGCGCAGCCCGCGCAGTATCTCAGCCTCCGAAGGCATCGGAGCGAGACAGTCGAAAATATTAAAGGCGGAGCATAGCTGCCCCGCCTCAGTCCAATTCAAACACAATCCAATACAACTTCAAACAATACAACTACGCGGCTGGACGTAATTTCTTCATCCGTTCTTTCATTTCTTCCGGGGATACGTCTTCCACGTGAGTGGCTACGCCCCAAAGATGTCCGAATGGATCTTGAAAGAAGCCGGAGCGATCGCCGTAAAATTGATCCTCGACCGGCTTGAGAATCTTGGCGCCCTCGGCAGCCGCAAGCGCGACCACGCGATCGACATCGGGAAGATATACATACAGGCTCACCGGGCTGGCGCCGATCGTAGCCGGGCTAGTGTGTCCCAGACCCATGCTGGGATTTTCATCAGCCAGCATAATGTGCGAATCGCCGATCTTTAATTCGGCATGACCGACCTTACCGTCCGGACCATTCATGCGAACGGTTTCCGTGGCGCCGAAAACTTTCTTGTAATACTCAATGGCCTGTGCCGCGCCTTTGATGATCAGGTAGGGTGTAACGGAGTTGTAATCCTTGGGAATATAAGAAACCTTGCTCATAATTTTCCTCCTCAGAGTTTAAGGCTAAGGGTGAACGTTGAGGGTGTGCAGCCGACTGCGGATGCAGTTCCGACACTCCTAATGGAAACACAATTCGGGAGCGATCTCAAGGCCTACGTTCCGGATGCGTGTGATCCGAGTCGGGCTAGCCGGGGCAATTTGCCAGCCACGACCGGCGAAAATACC
Organism: uncultured Acidobacteriaceae bacterium; assembly: GCA_963726155.1. Taxonomy (GTDB): domain Bacteria; phylum Acidobacteriota; class Terriglobia; order Terriglobales; family Acidobacteriaceae; genus Sulfotelmatobacter. Next base: position 48,422 of record CAVSBF010000004.1, on the reverse strand, counting down.
GGCAACGGTTTCTACTGGATTGCGATCTTAGTTTGCATGCCACCTCAACCAGCTCGCCCTCAGCCGAATCGCTGGGTTATTGCAATCGCCGGCGTCATCATGCAGATTGCTCTGGGTGCGGTTTATGCCTGGAGCGTGTTCCGCATCCCGCTTACCAAGACTTTTGGATGGACGATTTCGCAGGTCACATTCGCTTTTACCCTCGCCATCCTGACCCTTGGCTTTGCTTCTTTCCTCGGCGGTTTGTGGATGCGGCGTTCCGGCCCGCGGACTGTGGCTATCGCGGCTGGAATTCTCTATGGCGGAGGGGTCTTTCTGGCCAGCTTTTCCGCCGGCCATCTGTACTGGCTTTATTTTTCCTATGGCATCATCGGTGGTATTGGAATCGGATTAGGCTACATCGTTCCAGTGGCAACCCTGGTGAAGTGGTTTCCAGACCGCCGCGGCATGATCACCGGAATCGCGGTCGCAGGATTTGGCGCCGGCGCACTAATCACCGCTCCGATCGCAAGCCGACTCATCGTTAGCGTGGGAGTGTTGAAAACATTCGCCATCCTGGGGATCGCATATTTCATCGCCGTTACGATCCCCGCATTTTTTATGAAGGATCCTCCGCCCAATTATCGTCCTGAAGGTTGGACCCCCAGCGCGACCCAACAGAAACAACGCTCTGCAAGGACTTACAATCTCGCCGATGCGCTGCGTACCTGGCAGTGGTACGGATTGTGGGCGTTGTTGTTTCTAAACACTTCGGCGGGAATTTCCATCATTTCGCAGGCAGCGCCCATGGCGCAGGAAATTACAGGAGTGACCGCGGCGGTGGCGGCTGGACTCGTGGGCATCATCTCGATTGCGAACGGCTCAGGCAGATTTCTTTGGGCGTGGCTTTCCGACGCAATTGGGCGCCGTTCGGTCTTCCTGATGATGTTTGTCATTCAGGCGCTGGTATTTTTCTTGCTGCCTAGAATCCAAAGCTTTCCGGCTTTCACCGCTATGTGTTTCATTGTTCTTCTGTGTTACGGCGGAGGCTTCGGAACCATGCCGGCATTCGCCGCTGATTATTTTGGATCGGAAAATGTGGGTTCAATTTATGGGCTAATGCTGACGGCATGGGGATTTGCCGGCGTTCTGGGTCCAACACTGATCGCTAGAATTCGACAGAGCAGCGGACACTACTCGCACGCGCTCTATCTGATTGCGCTGATTACATTATGCAGCGCGGTGATTCCGCTAATCCTCCGTCCGCCTTCCACCAATGACGCGGCAGCCAACCGGCCAACTTTGGTCAAACCAAAGGCAGCATGAGTATCCATTCCTCCTTCCGCAAGCGCACCCTTCTTGTAATATGAGGAAATCACGACTGCTGCCATCTCGTTGCGCCGTACTGCGCGCCACAACCCCTTGGCTGCGACGGGCGTGGTTCTCGTTGTCGTCTTCGTAATCTTCGCGCTGTTCGCACCCTGGATAGCGCCCCAGGATCCCGCGGCGATCAATCTTCCTGCGCGGCTCGACGCTCCCTCTCATGCGCACTGGTTCGGCACGGACGAACTGGGCCGCGACATTTTCTCCCGCATTATCTATGGCGCGCGCATTTCCATGCTGGTCGGAAGCTCCGTGGTATTAGCCTCGCTCAGCCTCGGTCTCGATCATCGGTTCCATTGCGGGATACTACGGTGGAGGCATCGATCGTTTCGTCAACGTGGTCTTGATGAATGCGTTTCTGTCGTTTCCAGGAATCCTGCTGGCCATTGCTTTCGTCGCCTTTCGCGGGCCGGGAATCTTTAATCTGGTTCTCGCTCTCTCGCTGGGCGGGTGGGTCGGTTATGCTCGTCTGGTTCGCGGACAAGTCCTCGCCGCGCGGGAGCGCGAATTCGTCGAAGCCGCGCGCGCCCTGGGAGCAAGCGATTTGCGCATCGTTGCGCGGCACATCCTGCCGAACATTATTCAGCCCGTAGTCGTCCAAGCCGCAATCGGCATGGCCGGCGCAATCCTTGCCGAGGCCACGATGAGCTTTCTCGGGCTCGGTGTTCCACCGCCGACCGCGAGTTGGGGAACTATGCTCAACGACGGCCGCGCGCATCTATTTGACGCTCCGCACCTCGTGCTGTTTCCCGCGCTTGCGGTAATGCTTGCCGTGCTGTCGTTCAATTTTATCGGCGACGCCTTGCGCGATTATCTCGATCCCCGCTCCCGCATCGAAGCCGGTCTCTAGACTGCTCCGCAATCCCTTCAAAACACGGCCTATACACTTCTTGACATATATCGCATATTGCAATATAAATATCTCGATCTGCTATATGAAGCTGGGAGAGAAAATCCGTTACCTGCGCGAGGTGGAAGGCTCGCTGCGCGGATTGGGCCGGCCCATGACGCAACAGGAGATCATTAAGGCGGTTCGCCAGGAGTTGCAGAAGAGCATCAGCCAGTCGTATTTGTCGCAGATCGAAAGCGGTGCGCGCCCGCACATGACGCAGTCGTCGCGCGCGCTGCTGGCAAAGTTCTTTAAAGTGCATCCGGGTTTTTTGGTGGATGACCCGGAGGGATATCACACGGAACTGACCTCAGACTTGCGAACGACGGAAGGCCAGCTTGATGTTTGGCTGTTGCAAGGGTCGGAGCGTTTCGTGAGCGATCCGGAGGTCAGCGATGTCCTGATCAAGGCCGCGCGCGAGAAAGATACGCGACGCTCATTGCTGCTGCTTGGTGCGATTCTCGAAACGCCCGGATTGGCCGAGCGGCTGCTGGAAGCGTTGCGACCGGAGTTGGTTGCAAGATCCGCGCGTGGCCATCACACGCGCAGCGAGTATCTCCGGCACAAGAATGGCGACGGCGCAGAGGAGCGGCACGGGCGCAGCCGTTCCAGCGCAGAAAGGAGGCGAACTCGATGAATCATTCCATGACCTGGGCAGATTTTTACCTGGTTTGTTTCGCGGTCGGCTTCTGCTTGAGTTTCTTTTCATTTGTATTTGGCGGAGCCCGGGTAGGACGATTGCATCTGCCGCATTTTCACGGACACATTGCCGGCGCGCATATCCCGACGACAACAATGCCCACGGCGCATGCACCAGTCGCGGCGCGCACTCCAGTTGGGGTTAAGGCAACGGCAGGTCAGGCGGCGCAGCAGGGCGGAGTTTCACCGTTCAACTTCGTCACCTCGACTGCGTTCCTGGCGTGGTTTGGGGGCACCGGATACCTGCTCACGCGTTATTCCGGAGTCTGGGTTGGCTTTGGATTGCTGGCTTCCATCACCAGCGGCTTGGTTGGCGGAGGGATCGTGTTCCTGTTCCTGAGCAAAGTTCTGATTTCGGAGGACGAGAACATGGATCCGGCGAACTACGAGATGGTCGGCGTGCTGGGCCGAATCTGTAGTGGGATCCGCGCGGGCGGAACTGGAGAAATGATTTACACGCAAATGGGAACGCGCCGCGTGTGCGGCGCCCGCAGCGAAGATGCGACTGCCATCGGCAAGGGGAGCGAAGTAGTGGTCACGCGTTACGAAAAGGGAATTGCGTACGTTCGGTTGTGGAGTGAAATGTCAGGCGACGAGTAGAGTGTGCTTGTTTCCGGGTTTCGAAAAGCAATCAATTCTTTTGCGGGCTGAGTATTTAAAACGGTTTTGTAACAGGAGGCGTTATGCCAGAGATGTCGAGGATGGTCGAAATTTGGATTTTCGCGGGGCTAGGAGTGATGGTTCTTCTGTTCCTGATGAGCGGAATGGCCAGGCTATATCGCAAAGCGGGGCCGCACGAGGCACTCATCGTGTATGGCCTCGGTGGAACACGAGTCGTGCAGGGACACGGCACGCTGGTGCTGCCCATGGTGCAGGTCTGTCGTGATCTGTCTTTGGAACTGATGTCGTTCGACGTGGCGCCGCAGCAGGATTTGTACACCAAACAAGGCGTCGCGGTGACCGTGGAGGCTGTAGCGCAGATCAAAGTGAAGTCGGATCGGGAGTCCGTGCTCACCGCGGCCGAGCAATTCCTCACTAAATCCGATCAGGAACGCGAAGCTCTGATCCGATTAGTGATGGAAGGCCATCTGCGCGGCATCATCGGACAACTCACGGTGGAAGAAATCGTCAAGCAGCCGGAGATGGTTTCTGACCGTATGCGCGGCACCTGCGCAGAAGATATGAACAAGATGGGGCTTGAAGTGATTTCGTTCACCATCAAGGAAGTCCGCGACAAAAATGAATACATCACCAACATGGGCAAGCCGGATGTGGCGCGCATCAAGCGCGACGCCGACGTCGCCACGGCGGAAGCCGATCGCGATACCGCGATCAAGCGCGCGCTGGCGCAGCGGGAATCAGCCGTAGCCAAAGCCCAAGCGGATCAGGAGCGCGTGCTTGCGGAGACATTATCTCTGGCCAAGCAAGCGGAGTCGCAGCGCGATCTTGAAGTGAAGAAAGCTCAATTTCTGGAAGTCACGAAACGCCAGCAGGCGCAAGCCGACAAGGCCTATGACATCCAGACCAACATCATGCAGCAGCAGGTGATCGCCGAGCAGGTGAAGGTGCAGCAGATAGAAAAAGAGCAGCAGGTCAAGGTGCAGGAGGCGGAAATCAATCGCCGCGAAAAAGAATTGATTGCGACCGTGCTGAAGGGGGCGGAGATCGAGCGCCAACGAATCGAAACGCTGGCGGCGGCCGAAAAGCAACGCCTGATCGCGGAAGCCGAGGGACATGCGTCGTCGATACGCGCACAGGGCGAAGCGGAAGCGGAAATTATTTTCAAGAAAGGCGAATCCGAAGCCAAGGCCATGAACGTGAAAGCCGAGGCTTATCAGGAATACAACCAGGCTGCAGTAATCGACCGGCTGTTCACCTGCATGCCAGAGGTGGTGAAGGCGCTGGCCAGTCCGCTGGCGAACGTGGATAAGATCACCATCGTTTCTACAGGGAACGGCGATGCTTCCGGTATGAACAAGATCACCGGAGACATTGCCAAGATGGCGGCGCAGGTGCCGGCGTTGTTCGAAACACTTTCCGGCATGCCGCTCTCGGAGTTGCTCGGGAAGGTGCGGCAGTTGGGCGATCACACGCCGAAGCCGCCCGTGGTCGATGCAACGAAGTAGGGTCTCAATTGCTCGTGTGGGGACAGCCGCCCTCGGCTGTCCCGCGAGCGAAGCGAGCGAAATCGGAGCAGAGCTTATGAACCGAAAATCGAAAGGAATGAGTTTAGGAATTGCGTTGGGTGCCGCGTTGGGCGTGGTCTTGGGAATTTTGGCGGGGCATGTTGCTTTGTGGCTGGGGATCGGGGTAGCGATCGGAATCGCCATTGGCAGCACTCTGCGCCGGACGACCTGTGCGCAATGTGAAGCGGCAAAACGAAATCGAGAGTTAGAAGCTAGAAGCTAGAAGCGTAGTTCAAGAAAAGGAGTCCACCATGGCATTACTAGAGCGTGTTTCCACGTTGGTTCGAGCCAACCTCAACGACCTGATCGATAAGGCCGAGGAGCCGGAAAAGATGATCAAGCAGGTGATTCTCGACATGCAGAATCAGCTACTCCAAGTAAAGACGCAGGTGGCAATCGCCATCGCCGACCAGCATCTGCTGGAGAAAAAGAAAAAAGAGAACGAAGAAAAAGTGGCGGAGTGGATGCGCAAAGCCGAACTCTCCGTCGACAAGAAACAGGACGATCTGGCGCGCGCATCGCTGCAGCGCGTAGAGAGTTATCGCGAGATGAGTGAGAGCTTCGCGCAACAGGTGAGCGACCAGAAAGCGCAGGTGGAAAATCTGAAATCCGCCCTGCGGCAACTGGAGCAGAAACTGACGGAAGCGCAGACCAAGGCGGATCTGCTGATCGCGCAGCATCGCCGCGCGCGCGCTATCGGCAAGGCCAGCGACGCGCGCCTGGCTATGGGCGATGGGTCGAAAGCCGCGGCCTTCGATCGCATGAAGCGCAAAGTCGCGCACTCCGAAGCGTTTAGCGCGGCCAAAGCAGAAATTGCCGGCGATAACATGGAAGACCGACTGGCTGCGCTGGAGAAAGAAGATCGCATCGAGCAATTGCTGGCGGAGTTGAAGACCAAACGTGGAGCGTAGAGCGCGTTGACGGAGAACTGAAATGAATATCAGATGGCGGCAAATTCAATTCAACTTTGTGGCTTTTTCCCTACTCACATTGCTGTTAGGGGTTTGCCCAGTAGTCCAAGCCCAGCAAAAGCCAGAGCAGCTTGCGCAGCAATCCGCAGAGTCATGGCTGGCGCTGGTGGATTCTGGCAAGTACAGTGAGAGTTGGGAACAGGCTTCGCAATATTTCAAAGCCGCTGTCACCAAAGGGCAGTGGCAAAGTGCCCTTCGCGCGAGCCGCGAACCATTGGGCAAAGTCCTCTCGCGAGACCTGAAAAGCGCCACCTTCAGAAAAACTTTGCCGGGCGCTCCAGATGGCGAATACGTCGTCCTTCAGTACGACAGCAGTTTTGAGCACAAAGAGTCAGCCGTGGAGACGGTGACGGCGATGCTCGACAAGGATGGAAAATGGAAAGTTTCAGGGTATTACATAAAATAGCCACGGGCGGCAGTGGTATAGTAGGGAATCACTAAGTATTACAAAGTAACAACCATGAGAGAGAGCACAACATTCTCAGTTTCGCTTCCGCCAGCGATGGCTAAGGAAATTGAGCGGGCTATGAAGTCGGAGCACAGGACCCGTTCGGAGTTGGTGCGCGAGGCTCTGCGAGTGTATTTATCGGCGCGGCTTATTCCTGCCGAACTGCCGACGCAAGCGGAAGCACGCGCTTACCGGCGTGGAATGGCGGCTTACAGGCGCGGCGACTCGATCACTCTCCAGGAGTACGCTAATGGAATGGACCGTCGTCCTCGCCGGTCCCGCAAGAAAGTATCTTAAGCGGATTCCGGCGAGCGACAAGACGCGCATTCTGACCGCTTTGGCGGAGATGCAACAAGATCCGTTTCAGGGCGATATCCGCAAGCTGCAAGGTCTTCCAGGTTTTCGCCGCCGCGTCGGCAACTGGCGAGTTCTGTTCGAAGTGATTCTGGAGCGCAGGCAAGTGGTGATTGCGGCGATCGAGCGGCGGACCTCGACTACATATTGATCCGAGGGCCTGTACCCCGGGTCGCCATGCGACGGTCGCGGCTGTGCCGCCCCGTACATCCATTGACCGCCCGGCCCGCATCTCTGTAGTCTTGCAATATAATTTCGGTGCTGGTTTCCAAAGGTCAAGGAAAATACATGAAGGAATTTGCAGTTCTGTTGCTGCTCGCGCTCATGTTGAACGGATGCGGCGACAACCACGTGCCCAATCCCCAAGTAGCAGCTGGCGGAGTCTGGCAGTCGGAGATGCTGGGTGGAGACGGTACGGCATCCGGATTAAGCTTTATCGCCCAGTTCACGGTCGCCAACAACGGAGCGATGAACTTTACCAGCTTTCAGTTGCTCACCCAGATCGACGGAGGATGCCTTCCAGTTACGGGCCCGAGACCGACCGGAACTTTAGTAGTGACGCCCAATTCCGCCAACCAGGTCAGCGGTACATTCTCGCTTACGGTCGTTGCGAGTGGCAACACGCTCACTATGACCAGCACATCAGTGACCGGAACACTGAACGGGACCAACGACACACTCGCCGATGGCGTGATCATCGGCACCTGGACGCTAAAAGGTGGTACGGGCTGCAACACAAGTGGCACCTTCACCATGACGCAAACCACCAGCAACTAAGGGTTGCTGTCTCAGAACCAATCGCTGCGGTAGGCAACCCACCAGGCGATGAAGAGGCAGGGAATGGTCGCCGCCAGGCCCCACCAAATAGGCAGCAGAAAATCGGCCAGCAGGCCCAGCACCGTGAAGACCGTCCAAAAGATTTTGCGTTCCATGGAGAGATTGTAGGATCTTAGAGATGATACGAGGAAATCAAATGGAGCGCATCGCTTGTAGTATCCTCGGCTTATCGATATTCTGATGCACGCGTCAGTGCGCTGACTCCACCATTCATGAACGCTAAACTTTTCAGTTGGCCGATCGGGTTATTTTCGCTGCTGTGGGTTGTGACCGCCTTTGGTCAATCCACCTCCGCCGTCGTGGGCGCTGAAGCCTCTCCATATTTAGCGCAGGGCGGTCCTGCATCCGCTGCGCAGGGAGGCGCGGTTTCTTACGCGTCCGTGACGCAGTTGAACGAACTGCTGACGCAACTGGATGCTACTTCCAAAACCACGCAGGCCGACCTCGCAAGGCTGCGTATTGAGCGCTGGAAGACTGACAGTTCCACGAAAAAGCAAACGCTGAATGACGTGGAGTCCGTGCAGCGGAACCTGCAGAGCGCCCTGCCCGAGATGATTGGCCAACTGCGGAATTCTCCGGAAGACTTACCCGCGACTTTCAAGCTTTATCGAAACCTCGACGCGCTCTATGACGTGTTAAGCGGGATTGTTGAATCGGCAGGGGCGTTCGGGCCGAAAGACGATTTTCAGTCGCTTTCGAACGATCTGAGCGGCTTTGAGGGGACGCGGAAGCAGTTGGCGGATCGCACGAATAACCTGGCGAACTCGAAGGAGCAGGAGATTGCGCGCCTGCGGGTGGAACTGAAAACAGCCCAGGCCGCGATACCGGTTGCGCCACCCAAGAAAATCATTGTGGACGATAATGAGCCGGTGAAAAAGAAACCGGTCGCGAAGAAAAAACCCGCGGCGAAAAAGCCGGCTACCACTCCCGCACAAACCTCGCCAGCGCAGCCGAAACCGCAGTAGGTGGATTCGGGCTCGAACCGGCTGGTTTGGCCTAAGCCACATTCTGGCGACCTACCCGACTCGTTTCTCATCCGGCTCATGCCGGGTTTGCCGTTAGCCCAGCTTGTTCGAATCTGTTAACCTTCCCTCCGCATCAAAATTTTGCTTCGAGTATTCTTGGCACCCAACATGAGTTCTCACCACGGAAGCATCGTCGCAATCATTTTTGGTCTGGTGATCCTGTGGGTAGTATTTCTGGATGCGTTTGAAACCGTGGTGCTGCCGCGCCGCGTGACCCGGCAGTTCAAACTGACGGCGTGGTTTTACCGCCGCACCTGGATTCCGTGGAGAAGGATTGCCGAGCATATACGCACACCGTCCCGGCAACAGAGTTTTCTCGGATACTTCGGTCCGCTTTCATTAATTATGCTGCTCGCATTCTGGGCCACCACCCTTATCTTCGGCTTCGCACTGCTGCAATACGGTATCGGCGGGCACGAGCAATTGGGTAATGAGCCCATCACGTTCGGCAGAATCGTTTACCAGAGCGGGCAGACTTTCTTCACGCTGGGTTACGGCGACATTCTGCCAACGACTGGACTTGCGCGAGCGCTGGCCGTGCTGGAAGCGGGAATGGGATTTGCTTTCCTGGGCGTGGTGATCGGATATCTGCCGGTAGTATATGGTTCGTTCTCCCGGCGCGAGATTCAGATTTCCATGCTGGACGCGCGAGCGGGATCGCCGCCCACTGCGACAGAGTTGTTAGTACGGCTGGCGGGACGTTCCGATGGCCCTATGATCGAACAGATCGTGCTGGATGGAGTATTGCGCGACTGGGAGCGCTGGGCCGCTGAGTTGCTGGAGAGTCACCTTTCCTATCCGGTGCTGAGTTTTTTTCGATCACAGCACAGTAATCAATCCTGGGTGGGAGCACTGACCATCATGCTGGATGTGACATCTCTGCTACTTACCGGCATCGAGGGCATTTATCCGGGGCAGGCGAAACTGACGTTCGCGATGGCGAGGCATGCCGCAGTGGATTTGGCGCAAGTGGTGAATGCGCGCTACGATCCTCAGGCGCCAGACCGGCTCACCGATGAGACTTTTACTGCGCTCAAAGAGGCTTTGGGATCGGTGGGATTGAAATTGCGAACTGGCGACGAGGCAAGGCAGAAGTTAGATCGACTACGGTCGATGTACGAACCCTATGTGCATTCCACGGGAAGAAATCTGATGCTAACCCTGCCGCCGTGGAGGCAGCCGGAAAGGACCCGGGATAACTGGCAGGCCGGCCCTTGGGATCGAGCTATCCAGGCGAAAGGCCTTGCCGTGCTTGGCCAAAAGCCCGTAAGGCCAGTGAGCATCGAGGACCACTTCTAGTGCTCCATTTTTTCGGCGATGGGCGTGCTACGATCCGTGTCCCGGTTTTTCTTGTTCCGGTTTACCTTGTTTCGGTTTACCTTGTTTCGGCTTTCATGGCATGAAGAATATTGGCGAGAACGTGGTGCGCATTGAGGCAGAGGCGTTGCGCGCTCTGGCGGATCGCATTGCCGGGCCGATGGCGGATGCTTTTCAGCAGGCTGTGGACTTACTGTTTTGCTGTGCGGGACGAGTCGTCGTAACGGGAATGGGCAAAAGTGGATTGATTGCGCGCAAGATTGCCGCAACCCTCAGTTCCACCGGAACACCGGCTTTGTATTTGCATCCGGTGGAGGCCTTGCACGGCGACCTGGGAATGGTGGTGCGCGGAGATATCGTGCTGGCGCTCTCTGCGTCCGGAGAAACAGAGGAGATTCTCGCGTTGCTGGCAACAATTAAGCGGCTGAAGGTACCGCTGATCGTGATGACGGGAGATAAAGTCGTTGAAGGACCTGCGAGCAATTCTCCTGCGCCGCGCAGGTCCACTCTCGCGGCCGCTGCCAACGTGGCTCTCGACTGCTCGATCGCCGAAGAGGCCTGCTCACTCGGGCTGGCGCCCACTGCTTCAACCACCACGATGCTGGCGCTGGGCGATGCCCTGGCCGTTACTCTCAGCCAGAAACGTGGATTCAAAGAAGAAGATTTTGCCAATCTGCATCCCGGAGGAAAGCTGGGCAAGCGGTTGGCGCGGGTGGGGTCGCTGATGCACACTGGCGAAGCGATGCCCTGCGTTTCGCCGCAGACGACGATGCCAGATGTGATCTACGAAATGTCGCGCAAGAAGCTGGGCGTAACCGCCGTAGTGGAGAACGAGAAGCTGGCGGGCATCATCAGTGATGGAGATTTGCGGCGTCTGCTCGAGAAGCGTGGTAAAGATGTCCTTGATCTCACCGCGGGCGAAGCCATGACGAAAAATCCGCGGACGATCGCGGCCGCGGAATTCGCCGCGACCGCCCTGGCGCTCATGGAAGAAAAAAAGATCACGTCGCTCATGGTTGTGGACAAAGGCGGAAAACTGGAGGGAATTGTGCACCTGCATGATTTGTGGAGCACAGAACTGGTGTAGCGCTGGCGTCCCGCCGGCTCGCGCGTCCACCGCGCTACAATAGCGGCATGTATCACTACGATCCCAAAACCGCGCTGGAAGAACTAACCGAGGACGCAGCCCTGCCAAACCCGGTTCACGTGCGTGACATGATGCTGCGAAAAAAGCTCACCGCTGATAAGTCACTGGAGTTGAACCGCCTATTTGTCGAGTACCAGAAATTCTTCGGTGAGACGCAGAAGCTGGGGAAAGAGATTCTGCGGCAGCTGGCAGGCTAAGAACGCCGAAAGCCTCTTCAACGGCCCGATAAAAAGTGGATCACATCCTCACGTGTGAATCCTGCCTCCCTTAATAGAGACATAAGCGTTCCCTTTGGCAGGTCGCGATTGTGGTTAGGCACAACCGCGCGCGGCGTCGCGTAGCGGGATGATAGAAAACGAAGTGGCTGCCCGAGGAGTGATCGAGAACGAAGCCGCTCTGCTCCAGAAAATGAATGACTTGACGGGGCTTGAGGGCGGGTAGTTTTGTCATCCCTTCGCTTATATCAAATGCAAAACCTATAAAACCAGCAGTAACAGCAGGCGAGTCGGAGAAGCGGAGAACTTTGTGAACTCATCTCTCGACAAAGAGTTACAAAACCGCATACCAATGTGTAAACGTCCGCGATATCAGCGTGAGTATTCGAAATCCAGAGAAGCAACTAGAGTGTCGTCGTCGCTTGGGATGGGGTCTTTGTGCTTGCGCAGACTGGCGATATAGCCTGAGATAGCGTCCTTGGCCATTTCCCGAGCTTCATCCACAGTGCGTCCGTAAGTGACGCAGCCCGGCAGGGCCGGAACCAGTGCCGTGTAACCGCCTTCGGGTTCGGGGCGTAGCATGATGTTATAGCGGTATCGACCTTTGGCCATAGGATACGTCATCATTCTAGTCGGGGGCTGCCAGCCCGTCAAAGAACTCGCTGCTACAATAACGACTTCCACATGGGAATCACAACGGGCATTGTCCGCTCGTACACGGTATTCAAACCTTATGCATCGATGGTCACAACTCTTTATTCCTACCCTGCGTGAAGCGCCAGCGGACGCGGAAGTCGCCAGCCACAAGTTTCTGGTGCGGGCGGGCTACATTCGGCAGCTCGCGGCTGGAATCTACTCCTATCTTTTTCTCGGCACTCGTTCGTTCAACAAAATAATGGCCATCGTGCGCCAGGAGATGGACAAGATCGGGCAGGAGTTTTATTTGCCGGCGCTGCATCCGCGCGAAATCTGGGAGGCCAGCGGACGATGGTCCTTGATGGGCGATGCCCTTTTTCGTCTGAAAGACCGCAAGGGCGCCGATATGTGCCTCGGCATGACGGAAGAAGAGGTGATGACCGACATTGCGCGCAAGGAGCTGCGCAGCTACAAACAGCTGCCGCAGATCTGGTATCAAATCGCCCCGAAGTTTCGCGATGAGCCGCGGCCGCGGTCCGGACTCCTGCGGGTGCGGCAGTTCATGATGAAGGACGCGTATTCATTCGACATCGACGCCGCCGGTCTGGATATTTCCTATAACAAACACTACGACGCCTACTGCCGCATCTTCGACCGTTGCGGCTTGAAATACATGGTGGTTGAAGCCGATTCGGGAGCGATGGGCGGTAAGGAATCACGCGAGTTCATGGTGCGCACCGCGGCGGGTGAAGATCAGATTGTGAGCTGCGATGGCTGCAACTACGCGGCGAACATAGAAAAAGCTACTTCGAAGCTTTGGCCAGTGGAAGATCTTGAAACCGAGGGCGATGGCAAGCCGCTCGAAGTGCATACTCCGGGGCAGAAGACGATCGAAGACGTAGCTCGATTTCTGGGCGTATCGCCGAAGAACAAGATCAAGACGCTTGCCTTAATGACGGAAACAAAAGATGAAAAGACGGGCAAGATAAGGTCGCGTGCGATTGTCGTGCTCATGCGTGGCGATCATCAACTGAACGAAGCCAAACTCAACGGGACAGTAGGTGTCGCGACGCGCCCGATGGAAGAGAGCGAGATCAAAGCACTATTCAAGTCTCCAGCCGGATATTTGGGTCCGCTCGGAATCGAGTGGGCGAAGGACTTGAAGAAAGATGACGAGCTTCCAGTACTGCTTGTCGACAAGGCTCTCGAAGGCCGGCGCAATCTTATCGGCGGCGCGAACAAAGAGAACTATCACCTCAAAAATCTCACGCCAGGGAAGGATTTTCATCCCACGGCGTACGCTGATTTGCGAGCGGTTACTGCGGGTGAGATCTGTCCGATTTGTGATCACGAGTTACGCATCGATACGGCAGTAGAGATCGGACACATCTTCAAACTCGGCGACCGTTATACCCAGAAAATGGGTGCGCGCGTACTCGACAAAAACGGCAAAGAAGTTACGCCGATCATGGGCTGTTACGGCATCGGTATAGAACGCATTCTGACCGCGGCAGTGGAGCAGAGCAACGATGACAATGGATTCTGGTTGCCAGCGTCGATTGCGCCCTTTGAGATTGTGATCACCCCCGTCAACGTGAAGGATGAAAGTCTGCTGGAGGCCGCAGTGGACATTGCATCTCGACTCGAAGCCGCCGGCTTTGATGTCATTCTCGATGACCGTGACGAGCGCCCCGGAGTGAAGTTCAAGGACGCAGACTTGGTCGGTATCCCCTTTAGAATCACGGTCGGGAAGAAGGTTACCGAAGGTACTGTGGAAGTGGTTCTGCGCTCGACTCGCGAGGTGCGCGATGTTAGGATCGCGTCGGTAGTGGAACATTTTCAAGGAGTGCTGCCGACCCGGAGCTGAGTTTGCGCCGGCCGCGGCGCAATTTTCAGACTATGGGAATCATCAAAGCGTTCATGGGGTTTCTTGTACTGGCGGCAGTGGTAGTCGGCCTCTTTCAGGTGGTTCCGCCCTTGCTGGCCAATTACAGCTTTCAGGACGATCTCAAGACGGTCGCCATGATGGACAGCGCCAGTCTGCAGAAAACAGACGAGGATGTTCGCTCTGATGTGCTTCGCAAGGCCAAGGAACATGACCTCCCGATCGGAGAAAAGCAAGTCACGGTCCAGCGCATCAACACGCCTGGATTGTCTGCGGTTTACGTGGCGGCTGATTACACGGTAACGATCAACTTGCCCGGCTATTCCTTCGATATGCACTTTAATCCGACTAGCGGAAATAAGGGCTTCTAGCCCTCCGATCGCCGCGATCTGAAGTGCTCCAGCTTAAAACTCTCCAAACATCATCTTGTCTCCCTCCGTCTGCTTCCCAGCATTGCGAGGCTGAACGGACGAGTAAAACAGTGACATTCGTAACGTTGCCATGACGTTACCTTCCTCCTAAGATCGCCAACAGTGAGAATCTTCTGAGAGTTCGTGCCGTACAACGGGCACAACGAAGTTTCCACCGTTCAGCTTAATTCCAGATTGGGAATGCTTCCGGAACTGCGCAGGCAGAGTGAAGCCGAGGTGAGGAGTTTATGACGATACGACTTCGAGCAAGCTTGATCATGATCGGAGCGCTGGCGATGATAAGTCTGGCCGGTTGCGACCATTACAATTGCGCCAGCGGCGCAAACTTTGGTTCCGGGTGCACGTCGAGTGGATCTGGGATTGGTACCACCGGCACCACCGGCACAACAAGCGGCACGGCTTCGGCGTTCGTTTTCGCCGGGGATTCCACCGGTACGATTGATAGCTTTACGCTGAGTACGGGCGCAAGCACTTTCGCGGCGACCTCCGGATATACGGGGCCTACCGCGCCGGCAAACATACCGGCAACGGGTATGGCCGTAGCGCAAGGCCTTTACCTGTACGCTGTCTATTATGAAACCGGCCAGATCTTCGGCTGGTCAATCGGTTCAGACGGAAGTCTGACGGCAATATCCGGTAGTCCGTTCAGCGCGTCCTATTTGCTGAATTCCGCGGAACCCGGAGGGTGGCAAACCATGATCACCAATCCAACAGGGACTCTTCTGTTCGTGGAGGATCTGGCCGGAACGGCGATCTATACGTATCAAATTGGGCAGGGTGGGGTATTAACCGCGACGAACAACGGTACGCCGCAAATTGTTCCGGGCTTGCCGGAAAACCAAGCCACGGATGGCCTGGGAAAGTTCCTTTACGTCACGCTTGAACCAGTGGGCGGCGGGAGTGCTGAGATTGGCGCCTACGCAATTAGCAGCAGCGGTTCGTTGACGGTCGTACCCGGCAGTCCCTTCTCCTATCCTATGTACCAGGTCCAGGGCGAGCCCTCGGGCAAATACTTGATTGGCACGGCGAGCGACTCCGCAATCTCTTCCCTCTATGTGTTCAACATTCAATCGACCGGGGCCAACGCAGGTGCTATCGCCCCGGTGGCTGGAGCGCCGTTCTCCACCGTGTATCCTCCGTACAGTGTCGCGGTTCAACCGAATACCGGCGGCGACCTGATCTACTCTTTCAGTCTCTCCACCAAAGGCGCTGACTATAATCCCATCGAAGGTTACGAACTGAACAGCTCGACCGGGGCGCTTACTGCGATCTCTGGTTCGCCTTTTACCAGTGTGTCCAGCGGCAATTTAGGGCAGTTCGACCAGAGTGGAACCTTGCTGAGCGTATACAGCGTCAGCGGAGGCACGGCGCAACTTGGGGTCCTCGCCGTTGGTTCAGGCGGTGCCCTTGCACAGCCGGTCCCTCCCATCGATCTCAATGCCTTGGGGCCTTGGGTGATCACCGATCCGAACTAACGCGGCCTATAACAACTAAAAGACCCGCGCGGACTGCGGGTCTCTTTTTGTGCGTGCGTGCCGCTGTACAATAAGACATCCTCCTGCGGTTTTGACCTCTCTGGCCCTTGGCAGGAGATTAGTTTCGGCGAAGAGTGGTGATCAAACCTTTTTGTGCGTCCCTTCGTCTGACGAGCAGGGAATGTTTTCCGGTGGGCTAAGAGTTTAAATAGTGGCTATCAAAATAAAGATCCCGAAAAGCGGAGAGAAGCGCGGCAAAACAATACCCGGACTCCCCCGCGATCCTGTGGTGCGCGCAGCGTTGATCGTCTTTCTCGTGGCGGCGATCGCGTTGGGTGGCTCTTTTTCCTATTTCTATATCAAATATGACCGGATTATCGCGCAACGCTTCCGGTCACCGGTGTTCACCAATTCCGCGAAAATCTACGCTCTGCCGCAAACCGTTCACGATGGCGACGAGACCAGCGCCAAAGAGATTGCCGTCGATCTGCGCCGAGCGGGTTACTCCGACAAGGAGGGCGAGTCCCCTCTGGGAAGCTTTCGCTTGATCAGTGGCGGCATCGAGATTACTCCGGGGCCGGAATCCTACCACAGCCCGGAAGCGGCCCGAATCACCATTCACGATGGACAGGTTGAGCACATCACCAGCCAGGGCGCCGATCTCTCCGCCTACGAACTGGAGCCGCAGCTGGTGACGGCCTTATTCGATGCTGGGCAACGCTCCAAGCGCGAGGTCGTGAAGTACAACGACATCCCCAAGGTGATGATCGATGCCGTCCTGGCCATCGAAGACCGCCGGTTCTTCGAACACGGCGGAGTAAATTTCATCCGCATGTTCGAAGCGGGATGGATCGATTTGACGCGTCAGCGTCACGAGCAAGGCGGATCGACCATCACCATGCAGCTTTCGCGCGGCTTCTTTCTGACGCCGGAAAAAACCATCCGCCGAAAGTTAACCGAGATGCTGATTGCCGAGGAGATGGAACAGAAGTTCAGCAAGCAGCAGATTCTCGAGTTTTACGCCAATTGGGTCAACCTGGGGCAGCGCGGTTCGTTTGCCATCAGCGGTTTTGCCGAGGCGTCGCGCGCCTATTTCAATAAAGACTTGAAGGATATTACGCTGCCGGAAGCCGCTCTGCTGGCGGGAATCATCCAGGGGCCCAGCCGGTTGTCCCCTTACCGGCACCCGGAACGTGCTTTGGAGCGCCGCAATCTTGTATTGGACTCCATGGTCGATACCCACGCCATCACCCGTGAGCAAGCGGAGAAAGCGAAGGCATCACCGCTGAAACTGGCGCCGCCGAATGTCGAAGCCAGTGATGCGCCGTATTTCGTCGACATGGTACGCGATACGCTGATTAACAAGTTCAGCGAACACGATTTGAACGACGAATCTTACCGCATCTACACCACGCTTGATCCCGATCTGCAGAAGGCCGCCGCGCAATCGGTGGAATACGGAATTAAGCTGGTGGATGAGCAGGTGAAAAAACTTCGTACCAAGCGGAGAAAGGTCGGCAAGAAATTTGAAACGACTGTAGCGCCCGGTCCGCAGGCGCAAGTCGCCATGGTAGTACTTGATCCGCATACCGGCGCCGTCCTCGCACTCGTAGGAGGACGGGACTACGGTTTCAGCCAGCTGAATCATGCGCTTTCGAAGCGGCCCACTGGCTCGATATTCAAACCCTTCGTGTATGCCGCTGCCATGAATACGGGAGTGGATGGCTCGCAGACGGTGATTACCCCGGCCTCGACGGTGACCGACGCGCCCACCAGTTTCGCTTACGGCGATCAAATCTACGAGCCGCGCAATTACAAAGAGGAATATCACGGCGACGTAACGCTGCGTTATGCCCTGGCCATGTCGCTGAACAATGCCACGGTGAAATTGGCGGAAGAAGTGGGATATGACAAAGTTGCAGATCTGGCCAAGTCGGCCGGAATTACTTCGGTGAAACCAACGCCAGCCATGGCGCTGGGCTCTTACGACGCCACGCCCCTGGAGATGGCGGCGGCCTACACATCGTTCGCCAACAACGGTGAGCGTCTTTCTCCAGTACTGGTCAACTCCGTGCGCAATGCCAAGGGCGACGTGCTGGCGAACTTCAAGCCCGACCAACGCCAGGTACTCGATCCCCGCATCGCATACATCATGACCAACATGATGGAAGGGGTGATCAACAACGGTCTTGGCTATACAGCGGTTCGCCTGCGCGGCTTCACTCTACCTGCCGCAGGCAAGACCGGCAGCTCGCATGACGGCTGGTTCGCGGGTTATACCTCCAACCTGTTGTGCATCGTTTGGGTGGGCTACGACGACTACAGCGAATTGCGGCTCACTGGGGCTCAAGCCGCCGCTCCCATCTGGACCGAGTTCATGAAGAAGGCGTCCTTGCTTCCACAATATAAGGACATGAAACCTTTCTCCCAGCCTACTGGAGTTGTGGACGTGCAACTCGACAAAGTCACAAACCGCCTGGCGACACCTACATGTCCGGACGATTACACGGCGGCGTTTGTGGCGGGAACGGAGCCCCGCGAGACTTGCGACCAGCAAAATGGAGTTGCGGGATTTTTCTCCCGATTTTTCGGAGGTGGCGAGAAGCCGTTGCCTCCTCCCCCTAACCAGGCTTCTCCTGGCCAGACTGCCAACGGACAACAGATTCAGGATCCGAATAATCCTGACGGCAAGAAAAAGAAGGGCTTTTTCGGTAAGCTGGCGGGTATTTTTAAGGATGACAAATCCTCAGTTCCGCCGTCGAAACCCCCAGAAAACGGGCAAACTCCGCCGCAATAAGGTAAAACCGCGGTGCAATAAATTCTTCGCCGCCAGTTGAAATCTGTGGCAGAATAGGCTCGTGGGAAGTGGTCGCTTTGGGGGTTTGTATGTCCTACCGGAAGGCCTGCCTGGTTGTTCTCCTGATTTCTTCCACCGCCGCACTGGCACAAGTTTCACATTCAGAGCAAGTACAGATCGCGCCGCCGTTGGTGCGAGCGATCGATCCTCCGGCGCCCGATGCGACCGCGGCTGCTCTCGAACAACAAGCCGACCGGCTTCGCGCTGACAAGTTGTATCTGGATGCCCTCGATTATTATCGCGCCGCCCTGAATAAGAAGAAGAACGATTCGCGGTTGCTGAACAAGATCGGCATTACGGAACTCATGATCCAGCGCTACAAAGAAGCGCGAAAATCGTTCGAGCAAGCAATCCGCTGCGATCGCCGGTACGCCGATGCGTACAACAATCTGGGCGTAATTTACTACGAGAGCAAAAAATACGGCGCGGCCGTCAAGCAGTATGAAAAAGCGATTCATATCGATGACGATTCGGCGTCGTTCTACAGCAATTTGGGAGCGGCCTATTTCTCCAAACGTGCTTTTGAATCCGCTGTCTCCGCATACCAGCACGCCCTGCAACTTGATCCGGATGTATTTGAACGTAGCTCGCGAGGCGGAGTGCAGGCGCAACTGCCCAGCCCCGAGGATCGCGCCCGCTACGATTACACAGTCGCAAAACTTTTCGCCAAGATGGGATTATCCGACCAATCGCTCGAATACTTGCGCAAGGCAAGGGAAGATGGATACAAAGATCTGAAAAACGTCTACCGGGACGTTGAATTCGCGCAGCTGCGAAAAAATCCGCGCTTCACCGAACTTATGGCTTCGAGCACGCCTGTAATTTCGAACTGAGTTGCCTTAGCGGGGAAGTATCTATAAGGAATTTTGTACGCCCAACCGTATTCACCTGCCTGCTTCTCGCGAAAGCCGCGAAGCTCTAAGCAAAATTACAAAGCTTTACAAATTTCGACGGAACTCCGGGACGTTATAGGGTTTAATTACTTCAAATACTCCTGAAAACAACAGGGTGAGTAAGGAGACAATAGCCCGTCAGATGCTGACCCGAGCACGCCCCAAGCAAGCATCTGATGGGCTTTTTTCTTTTTTGTCATCGTTTTCTGAATATCCTCTTCACACTCTCTAACGGCTTTTCACTCACCGATGTAATTTTTAAGTACTCGTTGCCACCTTCCCTGAGCCTTAAGAATAAATTCAACGGCGTCTCGCAAAGCGCCATCCCCGCCAACGTGAGGCGTCACATAGTGGGCTTCCTTCTTTACGTCAGGGCGCGCATTTTTCACCGCAATCGCCAACCCCCCGGCGCGCATCGCTGGAAGATCAATAACATCGTCCCCTACAAACGCGGCTTCTTGCGGCTTCAATCCCGCCTTTTTAACGATCTCTTCGAAGCACGCGCGCTTGTCGTCCACGCCCTGATAGACATATTCAAGCTTCAGATCGCGAGCGCGTTGCGCCACCGTGTCTGACACTCGCTTGGTGATAAGCCCGGTCTTGATTCCACCGATCCGCGCCAGAGAAATCGCAACGCCGTCGTGGGCATGGAAGCCTTTGAACTCGATCCTGCCCGGGCTGTTGTGTCCTGTTTTGGACACTTGCTGTTCCACGCCAGCCGGAGCCGGCAAGAAAAAGAGCTTGCCGTCGGTCAGCACGCCATCTACGTCGAAGAGCAGAAGCTTGATCTTCCGGGCGCGAGAAGAAGCAGAAGGTTTCGGCATCGCGGGAATTCTAGCATTCCGAGCTAGTCGATCTGAGTCTGCTTAATCTGAAAGAAAGCGAACGTTTTGCGAAAATGCACCTTCCGGCTACAATATATGGATGTCGTCCCTTCCCTCCTCCTTGGCCTGGGCCCATCCTCTGGTTGCGGAGTGGTTCGTCCAGCGCTTTGCCACGCCGACAGAGCCGCAGGAGCAGGGTTGGCCGCACATTCTGGCGGGACGGACGACGCTCATTTCCGCCCCCACCGGCTCCGGCAAAACGCTGGCGGCATTCCTGGCTTGCATCGATCGACTGGTGCGAAAAGCGCTTGCAGGAGATCTATCGGACCGTACCGAAGTTCTCTACGTCTCGCCTCTGAAGGCGCTAGGCAACGACATCCAGAAAAATCTTGAAGTGCCGCTCGGCGAAATCCTTGCGATGGCAGGTGAGCGCGGTCTTCTCATGCCTGAGATTCGCACCGCGGTTCGCACCGGCGATACGCTCATGCACGAGCGTCGCGCCATGCTGAAGCGCCCGCCGCATATTCTGGTGACTACGCCGGAGTCGCTCTACATTCTGCTCACCGCGGATAAGAGCCGTGCGATTCTGCGCGATGTTGAGACTGTGATCGTTGATGAAATCCACGCCGTCGCCGACGACAAGCGTGGCGCGCATCTGACTCTTTCTCTCGAGCGGCTGGAAGCGTTGACTTACCGGCGGCCAGTGCGGATCGGCTTGTCGGCGACGCAGAAACCGATTGAAGAGGTCGCACACTTTCTCACCGGAAGTGATCGCCCCGATCCGGTGATCGTCAACATCGGTCACAAGCGCAAGCTCGATATGGCGGTCGAAGTTCCGTCCATGCCACTGGGACCGGTGGCTTCAAACGAAATGTGGGACGAGGTCTACAACCGTCTCGTGACTTTGGTCGAGCAGCACCGATCGACTCTCGTATTTGTGAACACCCGGCGTATGGCGGAGCGCGTGGCCCATCATCTGGGAGAGCGCATCGGAGAAGACAATGTGGCAGCGCACCACGGCAGCCTTTCCCGCAAGCTGCGTCTGGCCGCAGAGAAAAAGCTGAAAGAAGGGCTGGTGCGAGTGCTGGTCGCAACTGCTTCGCTTGAGTTGGGAATTGACGTCGGCACGGTGGATCTGGTGGTGCAAATTAATTCGCCGCGCGCGATCGCGGTCACGCTGCAGCGCGTCGGCCGCTCCGGCCACTGGCGTGGCGCCGTTCCCAAGGGACGCCTGTTCGCAACCACGCGCGACGATCTGCTGGAGTGCGCGGCTCTGGTGCGCGCCATCCGCCAAGGCGATCTGGATCGATTGATGATTCCAGAATCTCCGCTGGATGTGCTCGCGCAACAAATCGTGGCCGCGTGCTCTGCCGAAGAGTGGGATGAGGATGCCATGTTTGCGCTGGTGCGGCGCGCCTATCCCTATCGCAATCTGACGCGTGCCACCTTCGAGTCGATTCTGGAGATGCTGGCTGAAGGCATTGCGGCGCGGCGCGGGCGCTACGGCGCATACATTCATCGCGATCGGGTGAATGGCAAGTTGCGCGCGCGTCGCGGAGCGCGGCTGGCAGCCATCACCAGCGGGGGAGCGATTCCCGACAACTCGCTTTATGCCGTCGTTGCCGAGCCCGATGGTCTCGTCGTCGGCACTGTCGATGAAGATTTCGCAGTCGAGAGCAATCGTGGCGACATCATGCTGCTGGGAAATACCTCCTGGATGATTCGCCGGATCGAAACCAACGCAGGCCGGGTGCTGGTGCAAGATGCGCACGGCGCTCCGCCCAGCGTGCCGTTCTGGCGAGGCGAAGCCCCGGCGCGGACGCAGGAACTTTCCGAGCACATCGGCACATTGCGGCAAAAGATCAGCGAGATGCTGCCGCGTACATCGCCCGCGGGATTCTCGGCAACGCAGCCGGACGTGGCATCCGCGGTGAGTTGGCTTAAGAATGAATGCGGCCTGGATGATTCCGGCGCGGAGCAGGCAATCGAATACATCCTGCAAGGTCGCGCAGTTCTAGGCGCGGTGCCCACGCAAACAACCGTGATTGCGGAGCGCTTTTTTGATGAGGCCGGGGGCATGCAGCTTGTGATCCACGCGCCGTTTGGTGGACGCATCAACAAAGCCTGGGGTCTCGCTCTGCGCAAGCGTTTCTGCGTCGGATTCAACTTCGAGTTACAGGCCGCGGCCACCGACAACGGTCTGAACATTGCTCTGGCCGAGCAACACAGCTTTCCCCTGGCAGATGTTTTCAATTTCCTGCAGGCGGCAACCGTCCAGCCGATTCTGGAACAGGCCGCTCTCGATTCTCCGATTTTTGCCACGCGCTGGCGCTGGGATGCGAATCGTGCTCTGGCTCTTCTTCGCTTTCAAAACGGAAAGAAAGTTCCACCCCAGATCCAGCGCATGCGCTCCGATGATCTGTTGGCTTCAGTATTCCCTGATGCAGCAGCATGCTTTGAAAATATTCAGGGTGACCGCCAAATTCCGGATCATCCACTGGTGAGTGAAGTGATGAAAGATGTGCTCACCGAGGCGATGGATATTGAAGGTTTAAAAACTCTGCTCGCCGGTCTCGCAGACGGACGGATTCGTTGTATTGCGGTCGACACTCCGGTCCCTTCGCAGTTTTCGCACGAGATTCTGAATGCGAATCCTTATGCTTATCTCGACGACGCGCCGCTCGAAGAGCGGCGGGCGCGCGCAGTACAGATGCGGCGAATGCTGCCGGAATCCGTACTCGAAGAAGTCGGGGGACTGGATCAGGCGGCGATTGCGCAAGTGCGCGAAGAAGCATGGCCGGATGTGCGCGATGCCGATGAATTACATGATGTGTTACACACGCTGGTGGCGCTGCCAGAAGAATTCATGTGGGGACAGCCGCCCCTTCGACAGGCTCAGGGCAGGCCCTCGGCTGTCCAGTCGAGCGAAGCTCGACCCGCTCTTGCCCCCATAACCACTGCCGGCAGTGACTGGCGCAACCATTTCGAAAGGCTAGTGAATGAAGGGAGGGCGGGAACGGCTTCATTCGAGGGGCGGCGATATTGGGTCGCGGCGGAACGCGTCCGCACTTTCTCAATGCTCCTTCCCGACGCGCAATTCGCACCGCAGTTAGCGGACGTCGAAACCGCCGTTCCCACCCGCGATGATGGCCTGCTTACCCTGGTTACGGGATGGATGTCGCATGTTGGGCCGATCACCGCAAGTCAGCTCGGAGAAATTCTAGGAATTGCAGCGTCTGAAATTACGAGCGCTCTTCTCCGCATGGAAGCGAGCGGGACCGTTCTGCGGGGAAACTTCAGTGGCGCTGCTGCCGAGCTGCGCTCGGTCGGACAGCCGGGGGCGGCTGTCCCCAGATCCTCCACACAAGAACACGAGATCGAATGGTGCGAGCGCCGGCTGCTGGCGCGCATTCATCGCCTTACGGTTGCGACGTTACGCAAACAGATCGAGCCGGTAACCGCGGCGCAATTCATGCAGTGGCTGCTGCAGTGGCAACATGTTGCTCCAGGAACGCAAGTTTCCGGAGAGCGCGGCACGCTCGAAGTGCTGCGGCAGCTGCAGGGCTTTGAAATTCCTGCGAATGCATGGGAGCGGCAAGTGCTTGCGCGCCGCATTGTCGATTACGATCCCAAATGGCTGGATCAGCTTTGTCTCACAGGAGCCGTGGGTTGGGGAAGATTATCGCCCCATCCGGCAACGCTGGACTATGCGAATGCCAGTGCTGCCAGTGACTCGGAATCGGGTGCACCCGCTCCGCGCCAGCGCCGTGTGATTCCCACCAGCGTGGCCCCCATCACCTTCTTCGTTCGAGAAGATGCCGATTGGATGACGCCGCGGCATCCTGGCGCGCAACCAGGCGCAAACAGCGGTCTGGGCCACGGAGCGCAACTGGTGCTCGATTTTCTGCGGCAGCGTGGCGCGTCGTTCTTTGCCGACATCGTCCGCGGTACGGGAAAACTGAAAGCAGAAATCGAGACCGCACTCTGGGAGTTGGTGGCTGCGGGTCTGGTGACCGCCGACGGCTTCGACAATTTGCGGTCCTTGATCGATCCTAAACGGCGCGCCGGACAAGGCAGCGGCCGCACCATGCGTCCGCGCCACAATGCTGGACGCTGGGCTCTGCTGCATGCCGACGAAGTAGTCGAGCGGCCGCGCGCCGTCGAGGCAGCTTGCTGGATGCTGCTTCGCCGCTACGGAATCGTGATCCGCGATGTGCTCGCCCGCGAGGCGAATCTTCCTCCCTGGCGCGAATTGCTGATGGCCTTCCGCCGGCTGGAAGATCGCGGCGAGATTCGTGGCGGCCGTTTTGTCGATGGATTTCTCGGCGAGCAATTTGCTTTGCCAGTCGCAGTGGAGTCGGTGCGGGCAATGCGCAAGCTCGACTCGGCACAAGGAACGATTACGCTATCTGCTGCCGATCCGTTGAACCTGGTTGGAATTCTGGTTCCGGGCGATCGCGTGCCCGCGATCTCGGGCAACAGTGTCACCTATCGCGATGGGACCGCGGTTTCCTTGCCTGTGCTCTCCTCTTCACCCTCAGCAGCCCTCGCCGGATAAATGCTCCCCAGCCAAAAAAAATCAGGGCTCCGATGAGGGGGCCCCTCGGATCCCTGATTGCGCAGCTCAGCAATAACTGTTGTCAAAAAGCGCTTCCCCCATCGCTTTTTGCTAAGCCGTGGCGCACTTCATTCCTTGCAAGTTACCTGCCAGTCGCTAAGGTTCCCGATAAAAGCCCGTTCCCCCTGCAACCTAATGGAAGTAAGTACCTTAGCTAGACCGCATGCGCATGCGCGCCTTGGTCAATCCAGGCTCTTCTATCCGATCAGATAGCGATCCTATCTGTTCGGATATTGGAACGGACTGAGTTCAAACATCAATTTAGGTCAAAAGTGTGATAAGAAGGGCACGAGGTGAGGAAGCTTGCATCCTAGACTTCTGGCGCTTTCCGGCCCTTTGAAGGATTCAACCATCCCGCTTGCCGACGGCGAAGTTAGCATCGGGCGAGACGCTTCGAACGGCATCGCGGTAATCGACCCATCGGTTTCGCGGAAGCACTGCGCGTTTGTAGGGCGTGACGGAAAGTTCCAGGTGCGGGATTTGGATAGCCGCAATGGAACCCTCGTCAACGGCCTGGTCGTTCAGGAAAAATGGCTACAACATGGGGATGAGATTGCCGCGGGAGATTCTTCTTTCCTATTCCTGCTGGAAGAAGAGGATGGACCCGGCCCAGGCCGCGTGGAATTTGAGGACGGGCAGCGTACAGCCGAAACCACTGTAATTGATCCTAAGGACGTCGTTTATCTGCAGCCGGATCGGTTATTGCGCGAGTTGCCCGCCACCTCGCATGTGGCCCGAAACCTGAACGCCTTGCTGAAGATCAGCCGAATCGTCCATGCCATCCGCGATCTCGACGATCTCCAAGGACAGTTATTGGACCTGATCTTTGAAGTGGTGCCCGCCGGACGGGGCGCCATTTTGCTGGCGGATCGCGAAGGCCATCAATTCAATTCTCTGTTTGGACGCACGCGCCAGACGGCGCAGGCGCAACTGGTGAATGTGAGCCGCACCGTGGCGCGTCAGGTGCTGGAGCAGGGGATTGCGATTTTGGGCACCGATGTTCCGAGCAGCGGCGATCTGCGCGCCGTGGAAAGCCTGGTGGCCTCTCACGTCCGCTCTTTGCTGTGTGTACCTTTGACCGTGTTTCAGCGGGTGATCGGATGCATCTACCTCGATAGCAACACTCTTGGCAGCCGGCTCAACGAAGAGCATCTTCAGCTGGTGACGGCAATCGCGGGCATATCCGCAATGGCTCTGGAGAATGCGCGCCGTCTGCAGTGGCTGGAACAAGAAAATGAGCGGCTGACGATCGAGGTGAGTCAGGAACGAAGCCTGGTAGGCGAAGGCGCGCAGATGAAACAGGTCTACCAGTTTCTCAAGCGCGTAGCCCCGACTGACTCAACCGTGTTGATTGAGGGCGAGAGCGGAACCGGCAAGGAGTTGGCTGCGCGAGCCTTGCACCGCAATAGCCCGCGCGCCGATAAGCCGTTTATCGCAATTAACTGTGCCGCGATTCCGGAGACACTCCTGGAAAGCGATCTTTTCGGCCACGAACGTGGCGCCTTCACCGGAGCCTCAGGATTGAAGAAGGGTAGGCTGGAGGTCGCCGACTCCGGCATAGTATTCCTCGACGAAATCGGCGAACTCGCTCCGGCCCTTCAGGTGAAGCTCTTGCGAGTGTTGCAGGAACGCGAGTTCGAGCGTGTTGGCGGCACTCATCCCATCAAGGTGGATATTCGCCTTATTGCCGCAACCAACTGCAATCTGGAGCAGGCCGTGCGCGATGGCACATTCCGCAAAGATCTTTATTATCGCCTGGCTGTGTTGAAGGTAACCATGCCTACGCTGCGCGAGCGGCGGGACGATATTCCCATGCTGGCGCGACACTTTGTGCAAAAGCACGCCAAGCGTTGCAAAGTGAAGCCGCGTCCAATTTCCCGCGAAGCCCTCTCCTGTCTGGTGAATTACGATTGGCCTGGCAATGTGCGGGAATTGGAAAATGCCATCGAACGCGCGTTGGTGCTGGGATCCTCTGAAATGATTCTTCCGGAGGATCTTCCGGAATCGCTGCTGGAGCGCACTCCGCCGCCGGAAATGACCGAAGCTAAATATCATGCTGCGGTGAAAGAGTTGAAAAAACAACTCATTCGCGATGCGGTGGAGCAAACTCAGGGCAGCTATGCCGATGCCGCCCGAATCCTGGGCGTGCATCCCAATTATCTCCACCGCCTGATTCGCAATCTGGAGTTGAAAGAATCTTTAAAAGATGCGTTAAGTGATATCCCTGCCAGAGGACTGAGAGGCCTGTCCGGCGGAAACGCGTGACGAGGAGCGATTAGCAATTAGCAATTAGCGGTTAGCCATCAGCGGCCCTAGACAGTCGAAACACTAATTGCTGGTCGCCACTGATGGTAGGCGCAGCTGCAGCAGCCGCTCCGGATCCAGATACGTCCCCTGCCAGCGCACCGCGACATGGAGGTGCGGACCCGTGGCCCGGCCCGTGCCGCCACTCAGCGCGATTTCCTGCCCGCGTTTTACCCGTTCTCCTTCCGTAACTTTGAACTCGGAAAGATGCAAGTAAAGCGTCAGCAGTCCCTGGCCGTGATCCAATACTACAAAGCCGCCTTCGAAATAGAGAGGACGCGCCAGAAGAACAGTGCCGTCATTCATCGCCGCCACCGGCGTTCCGCTGGGCACGCGGAAATCCAAGCCCTGGTGGGGACTTGATGTCTTGCCATTAAAAATTCGGACCGAACCGAAGACGTCAGAGATCGGGGCTTCTACCGGCGCGGTAAATTGCCCTGACCATTCGCGTTCCGCAGTAACCCGGTTCAGGTAATCCTTCTTGATTTCCTGACCTTCCTGGATCTGCTTCACTTGTTCCGGTGTTGGCTCTGTGAACTTGCCTTCCACGCTAAGCTTGACTGCGATCTTCGGATATTTGGCGCGGATAACCACGAACTTGTGGCTGAAGGAGGTTCTTGTGCTCGACGTCTCTCCCGCTTTGGTTTCTCCGGTAAGCTCAAGCGCGTAAGTACCGGGCGCCGTTTCCAGGCTTACGCCAGCCAGCGCGAACCAGCTTTTGCTGTTCGCATCGAAGCTGAAAACGATTTCATGACCGAGCCAACTCCCGCTTAACGATTGCAACCTTTGCGGCGGCTTGATCTGAAACAGTACGGGACCGCCATTGACAGGATGGGCTGGCTGGGCATGAACGTTCCAGTTCGCCGCCGAAGCAGGTTGTGCCGAGCCAAGAAAAATCCCCCCCAGGATCAGGATAAGGAGCGAGGAAAGAAAAAGATCGGGCAGACGACGGTTCACACGATAAGCCTAGCATTCTTGGAGCGGGCAGGCCATTCTCGGCATGGTTCAGTCACCACTGCAACGCCGCCCATGTTCTTGCTGCGCCGGAGGATGATCCAATCGACCCTGGATTGGATTTCTTGAAAAGGTGAGTATCTTTCCGGGAGGCCACTTTCAGGTACGAAGGCGGGTGGCCCGCTCTTTCCGTGCTTTCCTTCCCGTTCCGGAATTCTGGGTGCCCCGTCCTTGCGCTTTTTGCAAGGGCGGGTACGTGCTGCCTGTACCATATTGCTGGTCATGCCCAGGCAGGTGGCCCGCTCTTTCCGTGTTTTTCCTTCCCGTTCCGGAATTCTGGGTGCCCCGTCCTTGCGCTTTTTGCAAGGGCGGGCACGATGCTGCCTGTACCAAGTTGCTTGTCAGCCCAGCGGTCTG
Organism: uncultured Acidobacteriaceae bacterium; assembly: GCA_963726155.1. Taxonomy (GTDB): domain Bacteria; phylum Acidobacteriota; class Terriglobia; order Terriglobales; family Acidobacteriaceae; genus Sulfotelmatobacter. The sequence continues at coordinate 19,678 of CAVSBF010000004.1, read as the reverse complement.
CATCGCCCGGTTCGGCCAGGGGGAACGAGGGTTGGACCAGGATCTCGTTTCGAGATCGAGCGGCCGAGGCTGCGCCGCTGCATGCGCTCGTGGTACCCGCCCTTCGCACAGAACACGAAGGACGGGGCACCCATTTTCTTGCTGGTGCCCTTAGGATCAAAAGCCTGGGCCACCCGCCAGGCCCGCTTCTACGACTTCAACGTCTGGACCACGAAGAAGCGCGTAGAAAAGCTGAGGTACATGCATCGCAATCCGGTGAAACGGCGACTCGTGGAATCGCCGGAACAATGGCGCTGGAGCAGTTATCGTTTCTACCTTATGGAAGAGGTCGGCTCGGTGCGGGTGAATGAGGGCTGGACCAAGATCGTGTTTCGAGATCGAGCAGCCTAGGCTGCGCCACTGCATGCGCTCGTGGTACCCGCCCTTCGCACAGACCGCGAAGGACGGGGCAGCCATCGTACTGCTGATGCCCGCAAGATCAAAAGCCTGGGCCACCCGCCCGAAGTCAAAAGCTGGGCCACCCGCCCTTCAAGAGCCTGTTCCTCAGTGATGTAGGTATCGTAGGATCAGATCCAGGAGTAGCACAACAACGCCCAGGGCTATGATCGCTGTACTTTTCGCCCCGCTCTTAGACCCGCCACTGGCTGTCCGTCGCCAGCCAAAGCAGACGTAGTTCAGCACGGCGAGGGCACCCGCTGAAACCACCGCCCATAGCCAAAGCGGTGTCTTGGGAGAAACTACAAACAGCGAGATGATGATACCTACAAATCCTCCGCCGTTCACCAGCACGATCTTTTTCCATGAGCTCATCGGCCCGCCCTCGCTTTCTAGTGGCACTGATCGGCCCCGGTACACCTAGGGGGCAGCGGTGGTGGTGGAGGAGGCGGGGCAGGAGGACTCACAAGGCTCTTCACAGCGTTGTAGCCGGCCTTCACGTCCTGAACCATGTTGTTAACTGTTAGCGCAGTACCGGCGGGATCCTTAGCCGGGCGGGTGGCCCACCCTTTCCGCGTTTTTCCTTCCCGTTCCGGAATTCTGGGTGGCGGGTGGCCCACCCTTTCCGTGCTTTCCTTCCCGTTCCGGAATTCTGGGTGCCCCGTCCTTGCGCTTTTTGCAAGGGCGGGTACGATGCTGCCTGTACCATATTGCTGGTCATGCCCAGCGGTCTGCATCGCACCTACGGCGCCCATCATCTGCACTTTATCACCTGTTCCTGCTACCGGCGATTGCCGTTTTCTGCAGCACTGCGCGCAGCCGTGACCGCTTCCTCTCGATTCTGGAAGCGACCCGCCAGCGCTACCGTTTTGTCGTCGTCGGATACGTCGTCATGCCGGAACACATCCACCTTTTACTGACAGAGCCCGAGGTGGCAAACCCGTCCACCGTGATGCAAGTACTGAAGCAGCGCACGGCGCGAGCCCTGCTGCCGAAAAGCAAACGGAGAGACCCGCGCCAGCCCGGTCTGTTTGCCAGGGAGCCGCAACGCAGAGCATTCTGGCAGGCCCGCTTCTACGACTTCAACGTGTGGACCACGAGGAAGCGCGTCGAGAAGCTGAGGTACATGCATCGCAATCCGGTGAAACGACGACTCGTGGAATCGCCGGAACAATGGCGCTGGAGCAGTTATCGTTTCTACCTTATGGAAGAGGTGGGCTCGGTGCGGGTGAATGAGGGCTGGACCAAGATCTCGTTTCGAGATCGAGCGGCCTAGGCTGCGCCGCTGCATGCGTTCGTGGTACCCGCCCTTCGCACAGAACACGAAGGACGGGGCACCCCACTCATCGCAAACACCAGCGGGATCAAAAGCCTGGGCCGCCCTGCTGAATTTAGTCCAAAATTTCATTCCCTCAGGCAACTCGGCTGCGATCCCCAGGTTCCAATCACAGGGGCTGCCTAGGGTCGTCAGGCCCTTCTTTTAATGTGACTTAACCTTGCTTTCGTTCAACAGGAAGCCTAAAATAGTGCGACAAAGTCGTGCCGTCGTAGGAGTCCCTCTCATGGTTCGGGTTGGTTCACGTTATCTTTCGTCTCTTATCGTATTAGCCATAGCTTCGGGCTTAGCTGCGCCCGCCCGCGCACAGAGTGATACGCCGGCAGCATCCAGCCCTGCAGCATCTAGCGCTACCGCTTCTGATGCGCAAACTCAACCCACCGATCAGACCGACCCACTCAAGCGCAAGCCGAATGAGAAGCAGAAAAAAGCGCAGAAAAGGGCGCTGAACGTCGAACTCAGCAAGACTTACAAGAAGTGGCTGAACGAAGACGTGGTGTGGATTATCACCGATCAGGAACGTGCCGCATTCAAACAGCTTTCGAACGACGAAGAGCGCGATAATTTTATTGAAGCCTTCTGGCAGCGTCGCGACCCCACCCCAGACACCGAAGAGAACGAATACAAAGAAGAGCACTACCGCCGTATTGCCTACGCCAATGAGCATTTCGCCGCCGGCATCCCCGGCTGGAAGACGGATCGTGGTCGCATTTACATCATGTATGGTCCGGCCGACGAAGTTGACTCCCATCCCTCTGGCGGATCCTATGAGCGGCCGATGGAAGAAGGTGGTGGCGAGACTTCCACTTTCCCATTTGAGGACTGGCGCTACCGTTATCTGGAAGGCATCGGCCAGGAAGTAATCATTGAATTCGTCGATAGCTGCATGTGCGGCGACTATCACATGACCCTGGATCGTTCGGAAAAAGATGCTTTGAAATACACTCCGAACGCGGGTCTGACGCTTTATGAGCAGATGGGCATGTCGAGCAAGGCGGACCGCTTTAACGGCGGAGGCCTGGAGCAGTTGGGTGCCGGACCGATGAGTTCGGATCTTCAGACGAAAGAGTTCGACCGGTTGGAGCAGTACTCTAAGTTGCAAGCTCCTCCGCCCATCAAATTTAAGGATCTGGAAGAAATCGTCAACACCAAGCTGATCACCAACCTGATGCCGTTCGACGTACGTTCTGATTTTGTGAAAGTCACGGGCGATACGGTGCTGGTACCGATTACGATCCAGGTAAAATATCGCGACATTACTTTTGCGAACAAAGATGGGGTGCAGCGCGGCACGGTGAATATTTTTGGCCGCGTCACCACTTTGACCGGACGCGTAGTGCAGACCTTCGAAGATACCGCGCAGGTGGATGTTCCGGCGGAATTGTTGCCGCGCACCGCGGAAAATTCCTCGGTCTATTGGAAGGCACTTCCGCTGCGTCCCGGACGCTATAAAATTGAGGTTGCGGTCAAGGACGTGAATGGAGACCGCAAAGGTCTGTGGAGCCGGGGCATTGTGGTGCCGGAGTACTCCGACGACAAACTGTCGACCTCCTCACTGATCGTGGCCGATCAGATGGAGGCCGTGCCCACCAAGGATGTGAGCACGGGTAGCTTCGTGATCGGCGTGACCAAGGTTCGCCCGCGCGTGGCGCCGGCCGACGGCAAACCTGCGCTCTTCAAACGCGATCGCGACCAGAAAGTAAACTTCTGGATGCAAGTCTATAATTTGGGCGTGGACGAGAAGACGCACAAACCTTCGGCCACGTTCGAGTTTGATATCGTAAATGTCGCGACCAACAAACCTGTCGTGCAAAAAACGGAATCGACCGAACAGATGGGCAATGTCGGCGATCAGGTAACTCTGGAAAAATCAATCGCGTCCGCAAATTTGCAGCCCGGCGTGTATCGTATCGAAATCAAAGTGAACGACAACATCTCCAAGCAAACCGTGGATCCTTCGGCGACGTTTGCCGTTGAATAGCGGAATGCTTGATTTCCCCGGGGGTGGGATGAAGCTTCGCCAGCTTGGAAAGTGGGCGGTGATCGTTGCGCTATCGCTTCCTGCATGGTCCGCGGACCGGCCTGGGGCGATCTCCGGATATGTGCGCGATGCTTCCGGCATACCGCAAATGGGTGCCGTCGTCGAAATTGTAGGAACCGCTGCCCATACCTTGACCGTATTCACTGACGGAGCCGGGTTCTACTCGGCTACCGACCTGCTTCCTGGCTTGTACACCGTTAAAGTTTCGGCGGCTTCGTTTTTACCTGCGTGGCGCGACAAAGTGGGTTTGCACCCCGGCTCCAGCACTCACCTCAATATCACTTTAAATACCCTGTTGAATGCCATGCGCATGGGACCGTTGCGCGGCGGCTCCGACGATGACGATTGGAAGTGGACCCTGCGTTCGGTAGCGAATCGTCCGGTGCTGCGAGTGTTCGACGATCCCTCGCTCGGCGTGGAAGAAAAACAGGAAGATGACAACCTGCAAGGCAGCTTGTCGTTTCTGGCCGGCTCAGCAGCCGGCGGCTACGGAAGTGGCTCCGACATGACGACCGGGTTTTCCGTGGAGCGGAACGTTTTTTCCGTTGACCGGATCGGACTCAAAGGGAACGTCGGTTACGGTGACGGCCTTCCGGTTGCGGCCTTACGTGCCATGTATTCACACCGGTTGCCCGATGGCTCGGGCCCGACCATGGCGATTGCGACCCGCCGTTTCGCCCCTTCGGATCCCAATCTGCACAACGCTTCGCTGCAGTCGATGGCACTTGCCGGACGAGAGGATTTCGCCGTTGGCGACGTACTCGAGCTGCAGGTCGGCAGTGAACTACAAAGCATTCAATTCCTGGGGAGATTAACAGCCTTCCGGCCTTACGGTTCAGCCGACGTCCACGTTTCTCCGGATACGATCGTGGGATACAGCTACGCGACTTCGTTGCCAACGCCACAGGACAAGTCCGCCGACCCTGAGTCGGAAGCAAGCTTTACCGAAGCCAATCCGCGCATCAGCCTGTCCAACTTTGCCACCAAACTTGAAAGCGCCCGCCACCAGGAACTGAATGTGTCGCACCGGTGGGGCAAGAACAAGATGCAGGTCGCCGCATTCAGGGACCACGTCGACAACACCGCGTTGCTTGGTACCGGTGAGGTCACGGCTGCCGGCGGGGACCTGTTGCCGGATATGTATTCAGGCACATTTACCTATACCGGCAACCCACTCGATGCTCATGGCCTTCGCCTTGTCCTCGAGCGCAAGCTGGACTCGGATCTCACGGCGACTTTGGATTTTGCCTACGGTGGTGTTCTCGACCTCTCCAAGCCTGACGTGGCGATTCAGAATGCCAGCCAGTGGATTACGACCCAGCGCCGCGAGGCTGTGGCTGCCAAGCTAAGTGGCCGGGTGAATTGCACTCATACGCGCTGGATCGCATCGTACGGTTGGATCAATGGACAGGCACTGACTCCGGTGGATATGTTCAACACCTCGCCTGGGCAGAGCGATGCGTTCCTGAATCTGTTTATACGGCAACCGATTCCTACCATGGGCTTTCTTCCGGGGCACATGGAGGCGCTGATTGATCTGCGCAATCTGCTGGCTCAGGGCTACGTGCCGGTAATGGCTCAGGATGGCCAGACGGTATATTTTGTACAGTCTGCGCGCTCTGTGCGCGGCGGCGTGACGATCAGCTTCTAAGTTCGCCAGATAATATCTCCTCACTTTGTCGCGCGAAATGTTTCCGGGCCGCGGCGTCATTCGTAAAATCTATCCTTTGCATCGCAACTCGATGGTTGACTGTAAGGATCGCCTTTCGATAATGTGCAGTGTGCGGTCGGGGCGCTGCATCTCATTCGGCTGCAAGGAATTGCTTGCCTCCCGGTGAGGGCCGATCAACTTGGCTCGCCGCATCGGAAATCACTCCCGGAATCATCAGTTTCAAGGAGATTTTATGAGAGCGCGCATCATCGTGATGTTTGTGCTGCTGGCGGCAGTTTCCCTGTCAGCGCAGACCTTCCGCGGCACAATTCTCGGCACCGCAACCGACCCCTCGGGCGCAGTCGTCGCCGGCGCAACGGTGACCGTAAAGAATGTTGCCACGGGGCTGCAGCGAACCACCGAGACCAGCGCGGATGGCAGCTACTCTCTGCCCGAATTGCCCATCGGAACTTATACCGTAACCGTGACGCAGACTGGTTTTCAGACCTTCGCCGCCAACAAAGTGACTGTAGATGTCGCCTCCGAACGCCGCGTGGATGCCAAGATGCGGCCTGGGCAGGTATCGAGCAGAGTAGAAGTGTCAGGTGATCTGTTGCCGCAGGTCGAAACAACTTCTGCCGAGCTGGGCGGTACCTTGACTGCAGCAACCATCGAGGCTCTTCCAGTCAACGGACGCGATTATCAAAAACTGATCTACCTCAATCCGGGTGTGGCCGGCTCTCCCGACCAGATTTCGGACTCCCCGGGATCATACGGAACATTTTCCATGAATGGCTCGCGGGGCCGCTCCAACAACTTTCTGCTCGATGGAACGGATATGAATGACGGCTACCGCAACGATCCCGCTATCAACGAAGCTGGCGTATTCGGTGATCCGGCTACGATTCTGCCGCTCGATGCAGTCGCGGAGTTGAAAGTTCTGTCGAATTATGAGGCCGAATACGGGCGCAACAGTGGGGCCGTAATTAACATCGTCACCAAGAGCGGCACGAACAATTGGCATGGTTCGCTGCTGGAATACTTCCGTACAGGCAAACTGGGCGCACGAAATTACTTTAATTTTGCGCCAGATCCGAAGAGTCCTTTCAACAACAACCAGTTCGGCGGCTCTTTCGGTGGACCGATCATTAAGGACAAAACTTTTTTCTATGCCGACTATGAAGGCCAGCGTGAAAATGGCGCTCAGGCCGGAAATACCTGCGTGCCCGATCCTGCGCAGATCGCAGCGGACATCGCCGCCAATGGCGCTGCCAATCCTGTGTCGGCAGCTCTGTTAGCGCGCAATCCCTTCCCGGCGCCGAATATCGCAAGCTCGGGCCCGCAGCCCGGTCAACTCCTCGGTCCAGGCTCGCTCTTCGATACCGGTTGCCCCAACGGAAACAATCTTTCAACCTCCACCAGTTTCTTCAACCGCGTGGACAGTGCGATCGTAAAAATCGATCACAACTTCAATCCCAATAATCTCCTGACCGGGCGCTACTACATTGGTGATAGTTCCCAGAGTTTTCCATTTGCGCAGCTTGCCGGCGGCCTGTTACCGGGGTTCAACACCACCACGCCCACCCGGGTGCAGCTGATATCTCTTTCCTATGTGAAGGTTGTGAATGCCAGCCAGGTGAACGAAGCCCGCCTGGGATGGAATCGATTTGTCGAAGGATTCTTCCCTGAAGATGAGAGTTTCAATCCCGGTTCCATCGGCCTGGATACGGGGGTGAGCGCCTATAATGGCGGCCTTCCTGCAATCGGCATCGGCAGTTTCTCGCAAATCGGCGCCACCAGCTCCATCCCGCGCAATCGAGTGGATTCTAACTGGCATTTCGTGGACAACTATTCGTGGAAGACGGGAAAGCACGACATAAAGTTCGGGTATGAATTCCGTCGAACTACCATCATGCAGGTGATCAACCACAATTTCCGGGGCACGCTGAGTTTCGACGGCTTGTCGAATTTCCTGCAGGGTTTGCCTGATGGCGGCGATCAGGTGCAAGGCAACTCTGAAAGACATACGTTTCAAAACAGCGACGGATTATTTATCCAAGACAGCTTCCGAGCGACGACCAAGTTGACGATCAACTACGGATTGCGTTGGGATTACTTCGGCGTTACCGGAGAAAAGAACGGCCTGTTCTATACCTTCAATCCCGCCAACGGTGGAAGCAATGATCCCACGGGTCAGCTTTACGGCAAAGACTTCAACAATTTTGCACCTCGGCTGGCTTTCGCTTACGACGTCGCGGGCAAAGGACAAACCGTCATCCGCGGAGGCTGGGGATTGTTCTACGACGCGTTCTCACAAGACATCTTCCTCGGTCACTTGCCGTGGAATTGCATCTTCTGCCCCGGACCTGCCTATCCCGGTCTGGGCCCGCAAGCGCTCGCTACCGGCAGCGTCGCTACCGATATGTCTACCGGCCTTGCCCTCACACCTTTGACCCCGGGAAGCCCTGTCTATTCGGGCTATGGTCCCGAGGGCGATTTCTTCTCCGTCGACCCGCACATGCGCACACCTTATGTGCAGAACTTCAACCTGAATTTTCAACAGCAACTGGGCAACAGGACCGTGCTGCAACTTGGCTATGTCGGCGCGAAGGGAACGAAGTTGTTTCAATTCCTGGATATCAATCAGCCCAGCCAGGCACAGATTACCGCCGCCGATTTGGCTAACGGAGTTACCTCGTACGGAGTGCCGCGGAACTATCCGAACTTTTTCTACATCAACCAGGAAAAATCGTCGGCGAATTCCATCTACAATGCTCTTCAAGCCAGCCTGCGCACCAGCGGTTGGCACGGGTTATCCTCGCAGGCGAACTTTGTCTGGTCACATTCCATCGATACCGCCAGCGATCTCGAGGATTTCGAACCCAACCAGGCGCAGCCTCAAGACAGCACTAATCCAGCGGGCAACCGCGGCGATTCCAGCTTCGATATTCGCCGCCGCTTTACCTGGAACTTTACCTACCAGTTCCCCAAAATGAGCGGCGCCTTGTCCAGGCTGAAAAATGGCTGGGGACTTGATGGCGTTCTGAATCTCCAGGACGGCCAGCCTTGGCAGCTGAACTATGAATTCCAGGGTGACTACTCCGGAGCGGGCGAGGGATTTGACCGGCCGGATGTGATTGCAACCCCGCAATATTCAAGTAACCCCGCGCAGTACCTGAACCTGGCTGCATTTGCCGCGCCTTGCACCTGGAACCCAGCTCTGGATCCTGGGGCAACTGACGAAAGCAATTGCGTGGCGGGCACACGCCATTTCGGAAACGAAGGGCGCAACTCCCTGATTGCCCCGAGTTTCAAGGAATTCAATTTTTCTGTTTTTAAAGAGACCGCGCTCACCGAGCATGTCAACATGACGCTTCGGGCAGAGTTCTTTAACCTGCTGAACCACCCCAACTTCTCGAATCCTCTGTTGCCAAACTTTATCGGCGATGCCGGCGCGCCCGATGCGGCCACCGGACGGAACAGCGGCTACTATCAGCTGACCGCAACTGGAGACGTGGGCATTGGCAATCCCTTCCTCGGCGGTGGCGGACCTCGGGGCGTCCAGTTCGCTGCAATCTTCAAATTCTGATTTCTTTCGACTGGCCCCTGCTGCTTGCGGCAGGGGCTGCTGTTTTTTCTTACCGGTGTGCTTCCATCCCCCGCCCGTCGTACGACTTCCGTCACTAGGGACCTGGTTACCCCGATGTTACGCTGCTCTCATATTCTCTCCCCCAAAGCGTCTGTCCCGGAGAATTGAATGCGTCGCTCCATCTGCGCTGTTCTCATCCTTGGCGTGTGCTTTGCCGCGCCGGTTTATGCCCATCATCTAAAGCAGTCGGCTGCGAGATCGCTGCCCGTCACCACCTCGTCGGCACAAGCTCGCGCGCTCTACCAAAAAGGCATGGAGGATTATGAAAATCTCTACCTCGAGCGCTGCAACGATGACTGGCGCGCAGCCGTAAAAGAAGATCCCAATCTGGCCGTCGCCTGGGCCTGGATCGCCTTCAACAGTACCGATCCCAAGGAAGTCAGCGCCGCCCGCGAAAAAGCCAAGGCGCTCGCGCCCAAGCTCACCCCAGGTGAGCAGTTGATGATTGCCTGGATCGTTAAAGTGCAGGAAGGCGACTACATTGGCGGAATCTCCGCCATGAACGACATGCTGGAGATGTATCCTAAAGATAAGCATCTGTTCTATCTGGCGGGCAACTGGCTGATGGGCGAAGAAGGCGCCGATCAGGCGGGAAGAATGATGGAAAAGGCTCTCGCCCTCGATAAGAATTTTCCTCCTGCGCTGAACGACTTGGCGTACGTGGATGCGCGCAACCGTGAATTCGCCAAGGCATTTGCGGCCATGGATCGCTACGTCGCGCTGCTCCCCAAGGAGCCGAATCCGCAGGACTCTTATGGCGAACTGCTGCGCATGTCGGGAAATTTTGAGGGATCGTTGCAGCACTATCGCGCCGCACTGAAGATTGATCCTGATTTCGTTACGTCCCAGGTTGGATTGGGAGACACGTATGCCCTGATGGGAAATCAGGAGCAGGCACGGATCGAATATGACAAAGCCATCCGTTTTGCCCACAACGAAGCGGATCGCCTCAACTACACCATGCAGAAGGCGATGACCTGGGTGCGCGACGGAAAGTTTGCCGACGCCGATAAACTTTTCTTGGAAGTCGCCGAAACAGCTCACGCCAAAGAACAGGACCTGCAAGAGGCGCAAGCCTACCGCACCTTGGCCGAGTATCAGACCGACGACAACACTTCATTGAAATATCTTCAGAACGCCGAAGACGCTCTTGGACATCGCAGCGCAGTTGCCAAATCCGACAAGGATGAGGAAATGTCCCGCATCCTGCGTAACCGCACCGTGCGCGCGGCTCACGCGGGAAATTCGGCGCTGGCCGATAAGTCTCTCAAGCAACTGGAAGCGATGGCCTCGGGCAGCCGCAATCGCGTGATTCAAAGTTCCTACAACGGTGCTGCCGGAACGCTGCTGATGGATCAGAAAAAATTCGAGGAAGCCATCGCCCATTTGGAAGAAGATCAGGACAATCCATTCACCCTGGAACTGCTGGTGCAGGCTTACTACCAGACCAATCAATCCGACAAACTGGCGGAGGCCGAGTCCAAGCTGCGAGGCACCAATGTTCCGACCATGGAGCAAGCGCTCGTAGTTCCTGCGGCGCGTCTGCGCCGGCCGGAAATCTAGGCATAAATTAATCAGCTCGGCAAATTTGTTCTATACTGACGAACGCCAGCGGAAAGCAAAAAGCTTTCCGCTGGCGTTAAGTTTTGCTGGCTATGAAAAATTAGCAATTGCAAATGAGTGTTTTCTAAGAGTGGTTTCTGAGATGAGTTCTAAGAATGAGTTCTGAGAATACTTCCAAGGTCGATCGCCGCTCCCGCAAGCGAATCGCTGCGCGCCTGCCAGTCCGCGTTAAAAGTGCAGCAGAGAGCGGGGAACTGGCGGGCCAGACTCGCGACGTCAGCAGCAACGGCGTTTTCCTCTATAGCGCCTCACGCATGGTGGAGGGCTCGGACGTGGAGTTGGTCCTCATCCTTCCCCCGGAACTCACCTCTGGAAAGAAATGCTGGGTTTGCTGCCATGCCCGCGTGTTGAGGGTGGAAGAAGGTCCGGGCAAAGACTTCGGCGTCGCCGCAGAAATCCAGCGCATGGACATCTTGCCGGAGATTCCGGTCTTGAGCTAATCTCTTTTACCCGAAATTCCGACGCTCGCACATTGGAAGATTTTATTGATAAAATCCTTTGCTTGGCCCCGCCCTTGGTGCCATAATGGCGGCCCAAGAATTGCTCTGGCCAAACTCAGGACTCAGGTGGCCCAGTTATGTGGATTGATAAACTGGCGGACGGTGTGGTGCAAGTGCAGACTCCCATCGGGCCGCGATACGTGATGCCTTCTTTTCTCCAACGCGCTTATTTTATTTGGATGTTTCGACACTTTCCGATTCTTCCGCACGCCGTTCTGAGTTCCTGGCAGCAGCGCCTGGTAGATCGCTTGTGCTCCGAGCAGAGATTTGTTTCGATGGCCTACGCTGATGGATTAGATGATGCTCCGGTGATTGGCACCGTAGAAAGGCGCTCGGCGATGGGGTCGGAGCCGTTGCCACCGCGCCGCCCGGCGGCCAGCGAAGCGTCGCGCGGCCTGGCCGCGGAAGTGCGCCAACGGTCCTAGCCCACGCAGTCCATGTTCCATATCGGCGCACCGCATGAGGACTGATTCGCTTCAGCTAACCTGATTTGCGTTTTCCCCGATTTTCACGACGGCAGCTGAACGGATGCGTTTTCGTCTCCCGCTGTCTATGGAGACCGTTCTGGCACAAATTTCCGCGGTGGTTTGTCTAAAGGTTGTTCAAAGGTAGTCCGGCGCAAGGCTCATCGCGGCCGCCGAAAATGCTACAATCACGAATCGTCCCCCCACAAGCTTCCTCACCGTGGGCGCGTAGCTCAATTGGCAGAGCAACTGACTCTTAATCAGTAGGTTGTAGGTTCGATTCCTACCGCGCTCACCATCTTTTCAATCACTTACCGGAGTTGATGTTTTGGGTGTGCCGTAAAGTGTGCCGTAACTCAATCCGGCTACGCCCGTTTCTCTACTGCTGTGTCTTGATCGAGCGCAGCGCGCACGATCTCTAGTTCGGGATGTTGATACTGCATCGCAGTCTTCACATCCCTGTGTCCCATGGTTCTCATGACGGCAGCCAGGTTTCCGGTTCTCTTCAGAATCCGGGTGCCGTAATCATGCCGTCCACAATAGAGGACAAGATCTTCGGGAAGCCCAGCTTTGACCCTAGCTTCGCGAAATCTCTTCGCCATTGTGGTGAGATGAGCAGACTCGGCGCGTTTCGACGGGAAAACCCATCCTTCGCGTTTTTCTCCGCACCGCTGTTTAAGAACGTCAAAGACGCGATTGCTCATCGGCACGCGTCTCCTTCCTTCTTCGGTCTTGCTGTCCGGCACGAAGATCACGCGGGTTTTCCAATCCAGGTTCTCGATGCGCATCCGGTAAAGCTCTCTTTCGTTACGCATGCCCGTATCGCGCATCAAGATGATGATGTCCTGGAAAAGTTGAAGGCTGCGTTTCCGCCAATTGCAGGCGGCGGCGCCCACCAACAATTTCTTTTCCGCTTCATCGTCAAGCCTGAGTGAACGTCCGTATTCCTTCATCAGTTTGAGTTTCGGAGCGTGGCGAATCAGTGTCCACTCCTCCGCCTTGTGCAGCATCCTTCTTAACGTTCTCAGCGCGCAATTGGCATTTGAGGACGCGCCCGAAAACCGCAAAGTTTCGATAACGTCCCTGGTGATCTGATCCAATCGCATATTCACGACGGTCGTCGTCTTGAGGAGTCGCCAGCCATCGCGGTAGTAGGTTTTGGTTTTGTCTTCCAGTCTGACCTTGTCCAGCCATTCCAGGAAGCGCCGGGAAAACTCCAGCAACACAGGAGCTTTTTGGGGAAGCGGATCTGTATTCTCGACCACATGGGCGAGTTTCAGACCAGCAACCTTTGCCGCCCTGGCCGCTTTTGTTTCGTTGGTTGACCCACGGTAGCGTTGTCCGCGCACCGTGAAGTCATACCAGTAAAACTTGGACTTCGCTTTCTTAAACAGCTTCACGAGCTTCCTCCATTGCAGCCCGCACGGAAGCAACTCGTGTGTTCTTCTGGATGTATTCCAAAAGAACATTCACATCATAACTAACCCGACCTTGCAGTTCTATCCAATTCGGCCCGACTCCCTCGGCGCGCCATCGTTTCAATGTTGCTGCTGAGCGTCCGAGAATCTCAGCGGCCTTGCGCGTGTTGACGAGCTGAGGCATGGCTGGTTTTTTCATCACGATTGGCTGGGGCATGGTTCATCTACTCCTGAGGGGAGACTCATCCGCCCCTCGTGGACGACATTGCCCTTGACGGTAGCGCAGGTGTACACATATAGTCAAGCTGTATCGTTACACATAGGAGGTGAAATTGACCGAAAGAGAGCTCACGACGGAGAAGGCAGCGATAGCGCAGCAGCCAGTGATCTCCATTCGTATTTCCGAGGCTCTGCGTTTAAAGCTTGAGGGCTTAAAGGTGCTCATGTCCATGAAGAGCGGCGAACCCGTTTCCACATCGGAGGCGGCAAAGCAGCTTCTTGAGTCCTCAAAAGAAGAACGACTTGAGCTGGTAAGTCTGCTTACCGAGCCGACCGATTCTCTGCTAATGATTCGCCGAAAGGCAGACTCAAAGCTCCCGCTTTCGCAAGCAGAATGGACCGCCGTTGCCTATTTCTGTCTGCACGGAGTGGAGAGATTTGCCAACACCGCACAGACGGAGATTTCATATGAATCTCTTGCCGGAATCCTTGAGGCATTCCAGGCGGTTTACGGTTTGCTTCGCAAACCAAACAAGACCCATTTGGACTCTTTCTTCGTCGCACATCTCCCGCCCGATCGGCAAGCCGAAGCGAAGAAACCGGAAGAGATCGGAAGCGACGATGTTCGGCGCGCCGTCACCCACACCATTCGGATGCTAAAAAACCCGACAGAAGAGCGGCAGAGACCCATCTTTGTCGCCCGGAACCTCTACTTTCTCCTCGACGAGCTAGACTTCCCCAATATCGAGAGGCTAAACGAGGCGCTTCGGCCGTTCTGGCCGACCCTGTGGCGCGTGTGCGCCCGCGGCCACTATTTTCACTATGGTAAGCCCTTGCAAGATCCGAACTCTTCGGCAGGGGGAATGGACGCTCCGTTGAATCCGCCATTACCGAAATTTGAAGAAGGCGACTACCGTCTCGAATTCGTGCGCTCGCCGAGCGAAGGCTTTTCCGTTTGGTTGTCCTTTCCCGGAAGACTTTCGCCGCTTTATCCCGTGGAGGGATACCCAAAGATTTCGGAATTCAGGACGATCCTAGAACGGCTCGATGTAAGGCGGGTGCTGATCTCCTGGAATGGCCGCTATTTTCTCGCGTACACGGGGGCTGACGAGAAGGACGAAATCGGCGTGAATTTTCGCGCTCGTGACAACGGAATTACGTTTAACTTTCGTGGCGAAGACTGGCAGTCTATCAAGAAGCTGTTTCGACGCGCGTGGCAGGCTCCGCAAGTACGCCGCCTGTGGGACGCGCTGGCTCTTGAGTATGGCGAGTTGTAAGAACGCGGTGCTTCGCACCGGAAGAAGTGGGGACACGTCACCCCCAAATTGGGAACTGCGGAGCGCCAGACGAGCGCTTCGATGTTTACGCAGGTTAACTTTCGCTGCGTCAACAAATTCGGTCGTTCGCTGAAGTGAGCGCGGTAGCGAACGATAACGGTTTGTTTGCGACAAAGCGCTGCCAATCGTCGATCACGTAAACGCGTTGAAGCGCAAGAGCTTCCTGTGAACTAGCAATTACGCAGCTTAATCGCAGCGGAATCAAGCGCAGTAGTGCAACAAGGCGGTTCGTCCAATGAGTAGTCCCCGCGTTCAAGCTAATCCACAGTCCAGTTTGCCGTTCGGAGAAGAGGCGAAGCCCGGCTTCCGCACCAAGACCGCGGCCACGAGACTGACTCCCGAGGAACTGGCCGAGATCGAAGCTGCCGCCGAAAGCGCGGGACAGGCTCTCTCCGAGTGGCTGCGCGGGACCGCTCTGTGCGCTGCGCGACAGCGGCCCGCTGATCCCGCCGAATTGGTATTGGCCGAAGTCTGGGCGTTGCGTTACGCGCTCTTAAATCTCTTCCATGCAGCCTCTCAAGCGGCATCGGAAGGCAGACAATTGTCGCCTGATTCCGTCCTCAAAATCCGCGACCAAGCAGACGCACGAAAGCTCCAGCAGGCGCGCAAACTGCTCGAAGAATTCTTTGCCCGCGAGGGCAAGGAAAGAGCTCGTATGCCATGAGTGCCATGCCTTTTCCCAGAAGCTTTTCGCTCTTGACGCCGTTGCTTTGGGTAGCCGCGATGTTCTTTTTGCTACTGGCTGTGCGGAGTGTGTTGCAGAACCGGTCCCCACGTAAATGGCGGGATAGGGAGACGATCGAATGGGGCCGGCCTCGGCCAAGTTTGATCCAGAGATGGAGGATAAAGATGGGCAGAATCCGATTCAGACTGCCGAGATTTTCGCTGCGGCAGATGCCAGAGATCGCGCCGGAACCAGCGCCATCAGTGCCCGCGAATGCTCCCGCCGATCCGCTGAAGAAGCCGACCCAACCGATGCTCGCGCTCTTTGGTTCGACCGTCATGGTTCGACCATCGGTGCGCCCGAGACCAAACCCAAAGAGGCGTTCGCCTGGGAGAAAACGAAGGGAATCGAATGAGAGACAAATTGCCAAGAACACCACTTGACGCTTGAGGAACGCTCGGTATGCTCACGATCTCGAAACCGCTGTCAGCCAGCCAGGCGCAGACCTACCATGTGCGGGAGTTTGCCTCGCAGGAACAGAACTACTGGAGCCGCGATCAGCAGGGTCACAGTGAGTGGCAGGGCAGACTCGCCGAGCAGTGGGGGTTGCAAGGTGGCGTTGGTTCCGAACACTTTGCACGACTGAGTGAAGGCCAACATCCGCACACCGAAGAGCAGCTCGTACGGCATCAAGTTTCGAGAACCTATGAAGGCAAATTTGGCAGAGAGGTAACCAGCGCCGAGCATCGCGCCGGGTGGGACGCCACATTCTCTGCGCCGAAGTCGGTATCGCTTACCGCTCTTGTGGGCGGCGATGATCGGGTGCGGGAAGCCCATCGGGAGAGTGTACGCGCGGCACTTCAGGAGCTTGAACGATACACGCAGGCGCGGATCGGCAATGTCCATGCCCCGGAGACGACCGGAAAATTCATCGCCGCCACTTTCGAGCACGACACCGCGCGGCCCGTCGATGGCTATGCTGCGCCCCAGCTTCATACTCATGCCGTGATCTTCAACATGACCGAGCGCGAGAACGGTCTCGAAAATGGGAAACAGATGCGAGCTTTGCAGCCACACGAGATGTTCGTGTCACAGCGCTACGCCACGGCGGTCTACCGATCCGAGTTGGCTCTGCGTCTGGAAAAGCTGGGCTACGAACTGGAGCGCGGCAAGCATGGACAGCCGGAAGTAAAAGGCTACACGAAGGAATATCTGGAGGCTTCCAGTCCGCGACGTGAACAGATCAAAGACCATCTCCGGGAACAAGGAATCGACGGAGCCGCGGCGGCACAGATCGCGGCCCACCATACGCGCGACCGCAAGGAACTGCTGTCGCCTGGAGAAGTCTTACAGCGGCACCGCGAGTTGGCCGCACAGTACGGGCATCAGGCGGACCGCGTCGTCGCACAGGCGCGCCAACATGGGCAATACCAGATGCCGGAGCCAGAGGTTCAGGCGAAGCAGGCCGTGACCTGGGCGCGCGATCATGTCTTCGAGAGATCGGCTGTGCAGGACCGCCGCGCGATCCTTGAAACAGCGCTGGTGCGCGGCATGGGAGAAACCACCTATGCCCAGGTCCGGCAGGAGTTCGAGCGCCGGATCGAGGCCGGGGAGTTCCGCGAAGTCTCGCACGTTGGTGCTGGCAGACAGTACACAACCGCCGCGATGGTTCGCATGGAGCGTGAGATCGTTGGCCGGATGCAGGAAGGCAATCGGCGCGACTACAGCGATCCCATGCTGGTCTCGCCGCAAGTGCGCATCGCCACGGAAGACCGCCACCCGGAGTTGAATGCGTCGCAGCGCCAGGCAGTAGACGAAATCTTTCTTTCGCGGGAGAAGGTTGTCGGGTTAGATGGCATCGCAGGCGCGGGCAAGACAACGACTCTGTCCGTGATCCGCGAAGGCGCGGAGGCCGAGGGCTACAGAGTGGAAGGTTTCGCGCCAACGTCCCGCGCGGCGCAGAAGCTCGGGGAAGCAGGCATGGAGACATCCACACTACAGAAGCATCTGGTACGTGGACAGCAGCCGGATACCGGCGAGAAACGGCTCTATGTGCTCGACGAATCCTCTCTGGCATCGACCAGGCAGGTGCATGAGTTTGTGAACCGGCTCCATCCGAATGACCGTGTGTTGCTCGTCGGCGACCGGCGGCAACATGAGGCGGTTGAGGCCGGGCGGCCCTTCGCGCAGCTCCAGGACGCTGGTATGAAAACGGTGAAGCTCGAAGAGATCGTGCGCCAGAAAGACCCAGAACTGAAACAGGTAGTCGAGCAGCTTGCGCGCGGCGAAGTGCGCGAAGCGATACAGAATCTTGACCGGCAGGGCCGAGTCCATGAGATTCAAGGCCACGACGAGCGCATCGCCGCTATTGCGAAGGAGTACGCAAAATCGCCGGAGAACACGCTGGTGATTTCTCCCGATAATCGCTCTCGCATGGAGATCAACGAGCGCGTCCATGCGGAATTGCAGCGGAGTGGCCTCGTCAGCAACGAGGAGCACCGCATCAGGACGCTAGTGCCGCGCCAAGCCCTCACCGGCGCGGACCGCACATGGGCCGAGCGCTATGAGGTGGGCGATGTGCTGCGCTATTCGCGCGCATCGAAGGAGACCGGCATCGGGAAAGGCGCGTACGCACAGGTGAAGAGCATCGACGCTCCGAAGAACCGGCTGACAGTCGAGCTGCAGGATGGCACGCAGCGCACTTACGATCCGCGCAGGCAGCAGGGAGTCTCAGTCTTTCGGGAGGAGATGCGGAGTTTTTCAGTAGGCGACCGCATTCAGTTCACTGCGCCGGCCAACGACCTCAGAGTTGCGAACCGCGAGTTGGGGACCATCGAGAGCATCGACGGAGACGGGCGGCTGCGCTTGAAGATGGACGGTGGTCGTGCGGTCGAACTCGATCCGCACAAGCATCCGCATCTCGATCATGGCTATGCCATGACCAGCCACTCCAGCCAGGGACAGACTGCCGACCGTGTCCTGATTCACGTGGACACCGAGTTGGGCGCTAAGGATCTGCTCAACAGCCGCATGGCCTATGTCTCCGTCTCGCGTGGACGCTATGACGCGCAGATTTATACGAACAACGCAGCGACGCTCGGGCAGGAACTCAGCCGCGACGTGTCCCATTCGCCCGCGATTCAGCAAGAGCCAGTAGCGCACAAGATAGAACCACAAACCACGCACACGAATCAGATCAGTCAGGGTTTCGGTCTAGGTCTGTGATGCAGCATTCCCGAATGACATGCCCCGGATAGCCAGAGCATAGCCGAGGCCCGGCCAGTGTCAAGGCCGCGCTTCGCGCGCCGCGTTCGCGGTCAAAGAGCCTTGACACTGGCCTTTGCGCCTCGGCTTATCATTCAGCTATCCGGGGGATGTCAGATTTCTAGTTCTACGAACCGGGCTGCCGAGTCGAATCCTGCCGATGGTAATTGTCCTCTTACGCATCGCGACAGTGCAAAAATGCTGTCCAGTCGGAGGAGATCTGGAACTTGAGAAAGACGTGTTCAAACAAGCGTTCTCTTACGAGCATGAGAATCATTACTTATAGCGACCTGCATCTTGAATTTGGCTCGGGCTGGATGTTGCCGCCAGCATGAACGGAGATGTCATGATCCTGGCAGGCGATATCGTCACGCTCAGGGATTATGAGCCGCTCGACCAGATTCTGCGGAAGTGGAAGAAACCAGTCCTCTATGTGACGGGAAACCACGAATATTACACGCGGCGGCCAATGAACGAAGAGGACAATAGATTCAAGGCGTGGCTCGAAGACAGACATCCGCATGTGAAACTGCTGCTTGATGAAGAGGTCAGCATCGGCGGCGTCAATTTCTTCGGCGGCACGATGTGGACGGATTTCAACGGCGGCGATTTGCGCGCCATGGAGACCGCCCGCTCTCAAATGAATGATTACCGCCTCATCTATAACCCCGACGAAACGCCTTTCACGCCAGCAGATTCGATTGCGCTACATAAAAACTTCGCGTCGAAATTGCTGAACTGGTTTGGCAAGAATCTAAGTGGTCCGCGCGTGGTTATCAGCCATAATGCACCGGTCATCAATCCCAACTCCAAATACAAGGGCGGCCCTCTCACGCCGGCGTTCAATTCCCTGGACATGGTGGAGATCATTGAGACCCACCAGCCGGCCCTCTGGGTGTATGGCCATACGCATGAATGCGACGATCAGACGATCGGCCGGACCCGGATCATTTCAAATCAACTCGGATATCCCGGCAACTTTGGCGGTTTTGAATGCAAGGATTTTGATGAAGCGGGTCTGCCAGTCGAGGTAGGCGTTTAGCCCCGAGCGGGAAAAGAAAATTACCTTATGAAGGC
>CAVSBF010000003.1:0-1513668 GCA_963726155.1 uncultured Acidobacteriaceae bacterium | reverse complement strand
CATCACTGACGCGTGGATCGGGCTACTGTGCATATTCGGAGCTGCGTGGCCCATTGTGACTCGTCGGCCCATGCAGATTCTCATTCCGTTTAAGGGTGTGTACGTTGCCGGAATCAAGGTCCGGATATTCTTGCAGGCGCTGTATCTTTCGATCGCTGCTTTATTCTTTTGGCCTGTAGTTTTGAGGCTTGCTGTTAAGAAGTAGATCAGCCCAACGTTGGGCGTCACTACGACAACCGATTCCGTATCCCGGTTCATGAAAGTCGTACTGGCGCCGAACATTGGGTTGGAGGAATTCCAGAGTTTGCACACTCCGGAATAAGTAAGACCCATACCCGCACAAGCGGGGTAAGTGAAGATTGTTGACTTTAGGTTTTAGCTAATCGCTAAAGGCTAATAGCTAACAGCTCTTTCACGAGGACGATATTTGACAACTGAATAGATTGGGTAAATACAAGGCGACGTAAATTTTTATGAGTGCCTGAGAGAAGCTGCTGGTGCGCGTAAACGAATAATAGGCGTTAAGCGCGCGATGAGCAGCAATAAAGGCCCATAGAATTTAAGCGGCGCGTTCGGGAAAGTTTTAAGCTAAAGGCTAATTGCCAATGGCGAATTGCTTCTTCGAGTGTGCTGAGTAAATTTTGTGGTCAAGCTACTAAGGGCGCATGGTGGATGCCTTGGCAGAAGCAGGCGAAGAAGGACGTGGCAAGCTGCGATAAGCTTCGGGGAGCCGCAAGCAGGCATTGATCCGGAGATTTCCGAATGGGGAAACCCACGGAGGTGAACCCTCCGTACGGCGTGATGAATCCATAGTCACGCACGAGCGAACCCTGGGAAGTGAACCATCTCAGTACCAGGAGGAAAAGAAAGAAACCTCGATTGCGATAGTAGTGGCGAGCGAAATCGCAACAGCCTAAACCAGTCTCACCTTCGGGTGTGACCGGGGTTGTAGGGTCGACAACAGTAGAGTTACCAATTCAGTCCTTAACCGAAGCCCTCTGGAAAGAGGGGCCATAGAGTGTGATAGCCACGTAGGTGAAAAGGAACTGAACTCGAAGTCGATACCTGAGTACCGCGGAGCACGAGAAACTTTGCGGGAAGCTACGGGGACCATCCCGTAAGGCTAAATACTAGCTTCTGACCGATAGTGAACCAGTACCGTGAGGGAAAGGCGAAAAGAACCCCTGCGAGGGGAGTGAAATAGTACCTGAAACCGTGTGCCTACAAACGGTGGGAGGACTATGCCCCGTCTTTCTGAAATCCAGCGATTGTCATCCTGAGCGGCGCGCTTTTTGCGCAACGAAGGATCTGGGCGAGCCGCGCGAAGCATCGCGTACTTTGCGATGCGGAAATCGCGCGTTTGGCTCGCAACCTTATTCGCATGGATTTGAGAAAGGCGGGGAAAGTCTGACCGCGTGCCTATTGCATAATGAGCCGGCTAGTTATTCTTGTCAGCAAGGTTAAGCGAAAGCGAGCCGCAGCGAAAGCGAGTCCTAATAGGGCGAATCAGTTGGCAGGAATAGACGCGAAGCGGGATGATCTACCCTTGGCCAGGCTGAAAGTGGGGTAACACCCACCGGAGGGCCGAACGGGTGTTTGTTGAAAAAAGCTCCGATGAGCTGAGGGTAGGGGTGAAAGGCTAATCAAATTCCGTGATTGCTCGTTCTCTCCGAAATAGCTTTAGGGCTAGCCTCGTATGATTTGTCGTGGTGGTAGAGAACTGAATGGACTAGGGGGCTTTCCAGCTTACTGAATCCAATCAAACTTCGAATGCCATAGAACAACCAATACGGGAGTCAGACGGCGGGGGCTAAGCTTCGTCGTCGAGAGGAAAACAGTCCAGATCGCCTGCTAAGGTCCCAAAATACAAGCTAAGTGGGAAAGGAAGTCGGAACGCCCAGACAGCCAGGAGGTTGGCTTAGAAGCAGCCATCCTTTAAAGAAAGCGTAATAGCTCACTGGTCAAGCGGTCCGGTGCCGACAATTTAACGGGGCTTAAGCTTGTTACCGAAGCAGCGAATGCATCACTTCATTGTGGTGCGTGGTAGGAGAGCATTCTCAACAGTTTGAAGGTAGACCGAAAGGACTGCTGGACGGTTGAGAAGAGACCCTGCCGGCATAAGTAGCGATAACGGAGGTGGGAACCCTCCGCGCCGAAAGTCTAAGGTTTCCTGAGAAAGGTTAATCCGCTCAGGGTCAGGCGGTCCCTAAGGCGAGGCCGAAAGGCGTAGCCGATGGACATCCGGTTAATATTCCGGACCTCCCTTGTTTTCGTTATTACGATGGGGTGACGCAGGAGGATAAGCAGGCCGTTCTATGGCTATAACGGTCGATGCGCGTAAGGTGTCTTTCGTAGGCAAATCCGCGAAGGAGTTATCACTGAGGCGCAAAGCAGTACTCCGTATGGAGGAAAGCTGCCGATTCCACGCTGCCAAGAAAAACCTCTAAGGAGAAAGTAAGGGAACCGTACCTCAAACCGACACAGGTAGACGAGGAGAATATCCAAAGGCGCTCGTGAGAACAGTTGGTAAGGAACTCGGCAATATAACCCCGTAACTTCGGGAGAAGGGGTGCCCCGGTAGAGTTCATAGCTCGAGGGGGCCGCAGCGAAATGCGCACTGCGACTGTTTAACAAAAACACAGGTCTCTGCAAAGTCGAAAACGACGTATAGGGGCTGACGCCTGCCCGGTGCCGGAAGGTTAAAGGGAGAGGTCAACCGCAAGGTGAAGCTTCGAACTGAAGCCCCGGTGAACGGCGGCCGTAACTATAACGGTCCTAAGGTAGCGAAATTCCTTGTCGGGTAAGTTCCGACCTGCACGAATGGCGTAACGAAAGTGCGACTGTCTTGCCGACTGACACGGCGAACTTGTAGTGCCGGTGAAGATGCCGGTTGCCCGCAACTAGACGGAAAGACCCCGTGCACCTTTACTATACCTTTAGTATGAACTATGGCCCTTGCTGCGCAGGATAGGTGGGAGGCTTTGATTCCAGGCTCTCGGGCTTGGAGGAGCCAACGGTGAGATACCACCCTGCGAGATCTGTGGTTCTAACCTACTCCCGTTACCCGGGAGAGGAACATACTAAGGCGGGTAGTTTGACTGGGGCGGTCGCCTCCTAAACGGTAACGGAGGCGCGCGAAGCTACGCTCAGGCTGTTTGGAAATCAGCCGTTGAATGCAAAAGTATAAGCGTGGTTGACTGCGAGACCAACAAGTCGAGCAGGTACGAAAGTAGGCTTTAGTGATCCGGTGGTTCTGCATGGAAGGGCCATCGCTCAACGGATAAAAGGTACGCCGGGGATAACAGGCTGATCGGAGCCAAGAGTTCATATCGACGCTCCGGTTTGGCACCTCGATGTCGGCTCATCGCATCCTGGAGCTGTAGAAGGTTCCAAGGGTTAGGCTGTTCGCCTATTAAAGCGGTACGTGAGCTGGGTTCAGAACGTCGCGAGACAGTTCGGTCCCTATCTGTTGTGGGCGCAGGAGATTTGAGAGGACCTGTCCTTAGTACGAGAGGACCGGGATGGACGAACCTCTTGTGTTCGAGCTGTCATGCCAATGGCACCGCTCGGTAGCGAAGTTCGGTAGTGATAACCGCTGAATGCATATAAGCGGGAAGCACTCCTCAAGATGAGATCTCCCAACCCGTAAGGGATAAGAAGGGCCCAGGAAGACTACCTGGTTGATAGGCTGGAGGTGGAAGAGTGGCAACACTCGTAGCTTACCAGTACTAATCGCCCGTTCGGCTTGACCATAAAATTTACTCGGTGCAGAAAAACAGTTGTCAGTACTCAGTTGCCAGTTCTCAGTTAGAACCTGAACTGGAACCAGCAATGTTGTTGAAGTTGTTCGAACCTGGACGACTGAGATGCAACACTGATAACTGTTGCGCCGACGCTTTCCGCTTCTTAACCGAAGCAAAAAGCAAAGCCGAAGTATCGTGGTTGAAATCGGAAACAAAAGAACAAGAAAGTAAGCCACACCAATCTATTCAGTTGTGAGGTATTGAAGCTCATGATCTTTGAGAATTAGCAATTGGCAGTCAGCAATTGGCAGCTCGATGCCAAGGCGCTGGCGGTCGATTCAAGTTTGCAGCTCCGATTCTTCCAGGGATGGCTACGATGTTTGCGCCGGAAGAATCAAGCTAATGGCTAATTGCCAATGGCTAGCTGCTACGATTTGTCGGTGATCTTACCGCGGGGGATCCACCCGTTCCCATCCCGAACACGGAAGTTAAGCCCCGCAGGGCCGATGGTACTGCACGCGCCAAGTGTGTGGGAGCGTAGGTCGTTGCCGGCATAAATAAAGGCCAGTCTGAGAAATCAGATTGGCCTTTTCCTTTTATGTCGGGATGTGAGCTGGTTTGGGATGTGGGGCGGGCGCCCTCGCCCGCCACTGCGTACAGTAGCAAACATCTCCTAGAAGAAGAAAAGCGGAAGCTGCGGATTCTCAGACGAGAGCATTTTCTGATTTTGCCTACGCGGGCGAGGGCGCCCGCGCCACATTTACGACAACTCCGGACTTACCCACAGCCACGGGTAATCCTCTGGCCTTCTGACCAATCCTCTTCGCACTGGATTCTGCCGGATGTACTCAGCTTTCTGTTTCAAACTCTCATCGGACCGAAGCACATGGTCGAAAGATTCCTCTTCCCACACTGGTCCGGAGCGATGGAGCTGTTTATTGATGCGGTGCGCCGTCGTGCTTTTCATGCATTGCAAAATGTCCACGAGCGGATGCGGCCAACCGTTTGTATCGCGCAAGGGTTGCAATAACAGGTGCACGTGGTCGGGCATGATCACCACAGCATGCAACTGAATGCGTGGTGTGGGGCGGGCGCCCTCGCCCGCGAACAGCCGTAAACCACCCTCACGCAAGCAGTGCTCAAGAACCAGATCGCGTGCGGCAGAAGGTAGGATGAAAGGCCCGCCTGCGCAAAATGTTACGAAGAGATCTGCGTCGGCCTTCTGCAAATGCGGAAGGCGTCGGCGGTAGCGATACTTCGCGAGCACCTCCGATGTGTCTGACATCCGGACCTGAGCATGGCGGAATTGTTTGGGTGAAGTCTGTGACGGATGAACATTGAGGATCGGTGTGAGGTCGGAGTTCGCGGGCGAGGGCGCCCGCGCCACACTTGTGGGAGTCCTTCGGCTTTGCTCGCGCGTTGGAATGAGAAGGGTGGTGGGGCGGCGATCGGTACTTTCGGGTGTCTACTTTCGTGGACAGTGGGGTTCGGGTTATTTTGTTGACTTGGTTTGAATTGGGTGTAATCATTTAGCTATAGCCGATGTGGCTGAATTAGCTCCTTCCGACCGGTGGTCGGAGGGGGCTTTTCTGCTTTTGGGGTGGCGTCACTGTCGGCCGACGGCGATATGGAAGCGAGCCAAACGCACGAGTTATTGCGTCGCAAAGTGCGCGACGCAACGCGCGGCTCGCCCGGGTCCTTCGGCGACGATAAAGCCGTCGCCTCAGGATGACAACGGGGGACGATAAGGCCGTCGCCTCAGGATGACGGCGGGCTACGATGAGGCTGTCGCTTCAGGATGACAAAGGGCGGCGATAAAGCTGTCGCTTCAGGATGACAAGTCTGTATAGGGGATCAATCGATATGGGTGGGATCACGATTTGGGCTGGGGCGGAGAAGTCGGAATCGAAGGCAAAGGCAAAGGCATCGGGCAGGAGTGCCCGCTCCACACAGGTAGAGGCAAGGTCAAAGGCAACGGACAGGAGTGCCAGCTCCACACAGGTAGAGGCAAAGTCAAAGGCGACGGACAGGAGCGTCCGTCCCACACGGGCAGGTTCCAGACAGGCCGAAGCAACGTCAAAGGCAGCGGGCGAGGGCGCCCGCTCTACACAGGCACTTGGTCCGAAGCAGTTGGGGGAGATTGCGGAGGCGGAGTTTATTGCCAAGGCGGTGGGGATGGGGTTGGTGGTGGCGAAGCCCTGGGGGGACAGCGAGCCATATGATTTTATTGTGAATCCGAAGAAGAGTTTTTATTTTTGGAGGGTGCAGGTGAAGTCGGCGCACAGGGTGGGGGCGGATGGAGGGTGCAGCTTTCGGGCGCACGATCATCAACAAAAGTCGTATACGGCGGAGAATATTGATGCGCTGGTGGCGTATGCGCGTCCGATGAATGCGTGGTATGTGATGCCGGTGCGGGTGGTGGAGGAGTTGAAGTCGTTGATGCTGTATCCGGAGAGCCGGGGGAAGCGGTCGCGGTTTGAGAAGTGGAGAGAGGGATGGGAGATTTTTCGGAGGGCGGTGCGGAGAGTGCGGAGGTAGGCGACTTCTGGTTTCAGTGGAGCCGGAATAAACGAGACCACAGATTTCTCCTGTCTCGCTTCGCTCGCGCATCGGAATGACAAAAACTTCCGGTGGGTGGGTCGGGCTGAATACAATTGCAATATGAGCAAAGTGAAAGTTGCCGCTTTTTCTATTTCCATTGACGGCTTCGGCGCGGGACCTCGGCAGGATCTGCAGAATCCGCTCGGCGTGCGGGGGCGTGAACTGCACACATGGTTTCAGCAAACGGAAGTATTCAAGACGATGCAGGGGCAGAGCGGAGGGGCCACGGGCATCGACAACGATATGGCGGCGCAGTCTTTCGAAAATGTCGGAGCCTGGATACTGGGGCGGAATATGTTTGGGCCGGTGCGGGGGGCGTGGAAAGGCGACTCTTGGAAAGGGTGGTGGGGCGATAATCCTCCGTACCATGGGCCGGTGTTTGTGCTGACGCATCATGCACGGGCTCCGCTGACGATGGAGGGCGGGACCACGTTTTATTTCGTTACCGAGGGAGCGGAGTCTGCTTTAAAGCAAGCGAAAGAGGCGGCCAAGGGGAAGGAAGTACGGATTGGCGGTGGCGTGTCGGTTATTCGGCAGTATTTGGCCGCTGGTCTGATTGACGAGCTGCACTTGGCGGTGTCGCCGGTGCTGCTGGGCGAAGGGGAACATTTGTTTGCTGGAATTAATCTGGCGACGCTTGGATACGCGCCGATACGGACTGTCGCGGGGGAGAATGCAAATCATGTTTTCATTAGGAAGAGGTAAGGGCGCGGAATGCATCTTCTGAGCAAAGGGTCGGTGTGGCGGTAGGGATCCTTCAGCGATGAAGTTTCGCTTCAGGATGACAAGGAAAGGCGGCGTTCCGTTTTGGGAATGTTGGAATCGGGTGGGGGGAAAATGCGATTGTGACTCATGTGATGGGCAGGATTTGCCGACCTTTCCTTAGGTGAGAGGTAAGGAGCGTTTTATGAGTATTTCCATTTCCAGTTCGCTCTCGACCGCGTCGTTCGCTGCAACGAACTCTTCGTCGACTTCGGCGGCGGCTCGCAATCCACAACCAACTATCAATAACTCGGGAGACACGGTGAAGCTCTCGGAGTCGCAACAAGTGTATCAACTTTACAATCAGGGGCAGGCGGTTTCGCAGATCGCGACTGCGCTGCGCTTGCCGGTCGACATTGTGAATAACTACTTGAGGATTTCGGCGACGGCGAGTTAGAAAGACCGCTCGAGCAGATAGCCGTGCTTTTTGGCATTGAGCTGAATCTTATGGAGCCACGATGCAAATGCGTCGTGGCTTTTTCGTTTTGCAGCGGAAGTTGTTGAATGAGGATGCAACTGACGGGGCGAGTGTGGCACCTTAAGTTTTGAGGTTGATCTATGAGGGCGAAGAAGCGTTCAGATCCTGCGGAGTTGCCTGAAGGATTTTTGTATGCGGATAACTTTTTGAGCGAGGGTGAAGAGCACGAACTCCTGGGCAGGATTGAGATGCTGCAATTTGAGCCGTACGAGTTTCGCGGTTATAAAGCCAGGCGGCGAGTTGCAAGTTATGGAACGAATTATGGAGTCCTGGCTCCGAAGGGAGGTGCGGAGTCCCAGCCGATTCCGGATTTCTTGTTTGCGATCCGGGACCGGGCGGCGGGTTTTGCCGGGGTGGCGGCTGATGAAATTGTGCAGGCGATGATCACGGAGTATTCTCCGGGAACTCCGATTGGGTGGCATCGGGATCGTCCGCAGTTTGGAACGATCGTGGGAATATCTTTGGCGAGCGCTTGCCGCATGCGGCTGAAACCGTACCAGGGAGAAGGCAGAATTATTTCCAAGATATTGGAGCCGAGGTCGATTTACGTGATGCAAGGGGTGGCGCGCAACGAATTCCTGCACAGTATTCCGGCGGTGGAGAAGCTGCGCTATTCGATTACGTTTCGCACTTTGGTCGAGAACCGGGACAGGAAAACAAATCGGCGGGTTGCGTGAACGGGCAGGGGGAACCTGCGGTAGCACTTTTCTCCGCGGGATGAGGATTCCATCATCCGTTAAGGGAATTGGGCGGGAGATTTTTTTCTTAAAAACATTATGGATGGAAATCAGGGACTTGCAGGGGAGCGGCGAAGGTGTTGGCGGCAGACGGTGCATACTCCGGCGTTTGCCAGTTTTGATGGCGTGACCGGCGGCATGATCCTCGACCTGAGCGAAGCAGGGTTGTCGATGCAGACCGGAAGTGCGCACAACGGGCAGGCGTTTGAGAAGGAGCGGCGGGTGCGGCTGAAGGTGGATTTGCCTGCGGATGTTTCGGAATGCGGTCCTGCGATGGCACAAGCTGACCTGGGGACAAATTTTGAAACACACTTTGAAACACTATTTGAAACCACGGGATATATTGCGTGGGCGGATGCGCTGGGTAGGGCGGGAGTGCGGTTCTCAGATTTGCCGGAGGAAGCGCGACGTCGATTGAACGATTGGTTGACGCTCAATGCAAGCGCGCCCAGCCACATGGCTCCGAAAGTGGCGTTGGGAAGAATGGCTTGGCCGGCGGGAGTGAAATCGGCGGGCAGCGTGGCCGGCGATCCGATGGCGGTAAGTCTGGAAGCGGAAAACCTGACGGCGGGCGGCAATGGAGGCGCGGCGTCGGCGACGGTGCAATACGAATTCAGCTCGCTGGGCACCGATTTGGCTGCGGCCTTACGGCTGATTGGAGAAAGAGCGCGATCTTTGACGCGGGGATCGAGTGCGGCAATTGCGCTGATGCATAAGGGGTCGGTAATTTGCCGGGCGAGTGTGGGAGAAAAAGCGCCGGCGCTGGGAACGAAGCTGGATGTGAACTCCGGACTTTCGGGAGAATGCTTTCGAGTGGGAAGAGCATTGCGATGCGACGATACGGAGATGGATCCGAGAGTGGATTTGGAGAGTTGCCGGAGACTCGGCGTGCGATCGATTCTGGCGGCGCCGGTTCGCTATGAGCGCGACACGGTGGGATTGCTGATGGTGTTTGCGACGGACGCGTTTAATTTTGACGATGGCGATGTAGCGGTGGTGGAAAGCCTGGCGCATACGGTGATTGTGAGTATGAGGCGGGCAGCGGGGGCGGGGAGCGGGTAATTGGGGTGATAGCTGGCGGTTGTGGGTTGAACTACGGTCAGGGTCAAGGGCAAGAGCAAGAGCAAGAGCAAGGGCAAGGGCAAGGGCAAGGGCAAAAGCAAAATCACAAAGCAAAATCAAAGTCAAAGGCAGCGGGCGAGGGCGCCCGCTCTACACGGAAGGGACGGCCACGTTCTGTGGGAGCGTGGCCGTTGGATTTATTTACGCTGCTGCTTGTTGTTGGTATGCGGGAACGAATACTTGCGCGACAAAAGTCTCGAACGATGTAGGAGTTGTGTTGCGGGCGGTGCGCGGTTCGAGAGCGCGCATGTATCCGGAGTTAAGAGATGCGGACATCTCGAGCAGCAGACGAGCGAATTGCTCAGACATTCCCATTTGAACCAAGGCGGCACGAAGCTGATCGTCGGGAGGCCGAACATAGGCGAGTTTGGGTTTGCCGATGGCTTTTCCGATGATGGTTGCGACTTCGTTGTAATCGATGTCGCGCTGTCCGTGGAGTTCCTGGGTTTGTTTGCCGCGGAATTCGAGCTGCAAGAGAGCATCGGCGGCAAACGCGCCGACATCGCGAGAGGCGATCATGGGAAGTTTGAGGTCGGGACGAATCGGTCCAACGGTTGAGCCCAACATGCGAATTGCGCCAGCTTGGCCCAGAGTATTTTCCATAAAGTATCCGGCGCGCAGGTGGAGAATATTGGCGGAATCGATCTGATTCAGTTTCTGCTCGAGATTATGAAGTCCCACGACCGGGCCGGTGCCGGAAGGCTTGTCGGCTCCGATACTGCTGAGGGAAACAATATTTTTGACTCTAGTGCTGCGCACCGCGGTTGCGATGGCGTCGTTGACCCGGTTCTCATAGCCGAGAGGGTCGTTGCTGGCGGGATTGGGCGGAATCATGACATAGGCGGAATCCGCATCTTGAAAGGCTTTGGTGAGTGCGGCTGCGTCGGTTACATCGGCGACGAAAACTTCAGCACCCTGGGTTGCGAGAGGTTGCAGGTGAGTTGCGTTTCTGCCGATGGCGCGAACTTTCTGGCCGCGTTCGAGAAGAGTCTTAGCCACGACGTGGCCGGTATTGCCGCTTGCTCCGAGAATAGCGTACATAGAACCTCCTTTAAAATGTTGGATGCGGCAGGATTGGGTTGGACTCTAATGAGAAGAGCAACCTGGCGTCGGCAAACAGGATTGTCTGTGGAACGCGGCACGTTTGGGAACAAAAAGGTGGAGCGTGATGAGAATCGAAAACGTCGGCGGCAAAGCAACGATTCGTGCAGTCATATTGGACTATGGCGAAGTGCTTTGCCATCGGCCGTCCGAGGAAGAATTCAGCCGCCTGATCCAACCATTCGGCGTGGATGAGAATTTGTTTGCAGCGTTGTGGGACAAGAATCGAGGTGCGTTTGATCGCGGAGATCTCGCACCCGAAACTTATTGGAGCATGCTGGCGGAGGACGCCGGCGCCAACATCGATGCCACGCAGCTGCAGCAAGTCTGCGAGTTGGATCTGCAGATGTGGGGAAACGCCAACGAGGAGATGGTGGGTTGGCTGCGTCAGCTCAGCCGTGGAGGAATCAAGACGGCGTTGCTCTCGAACATTCACCCTTCGATGATTGCTTACGTAAAGAAGAATTTCGACTGGCTGGAGCTGTTCGACTTCACCACATTTTCGGCGGAAGTTCGGTTGATCAAGCCAGATCGTGCGATTTATGAACATACTCTGCGAGGGCTCGGCGTGAAGGCTGAAGAGGCGCTGTTTGTGGACGATCGGGAGATTAATGTTCGTGCGGCACGGGAGGTAGGGATTCATGCGCTGCGATTTCGATCGGTGCGGGAGCTTCGCGAAGACTTGATGAGGGTGGGGTTTGCGATTTTGCCCGGGACGTAGCGGGGATCAGGAGCAGAGGCGCAGGTCTCTCAAAGCGAAAAGCAAGATCGAAGGCGACGGACAGGAGTGTCCGTCCCACATGTGGCGCCGGTCATGACGATGACCGGCGCCTTTTGATTACTGAGCGGGAGTTTCAGGGGATGCAGGTTGAGTGTTTGTATTAGCTTCTGCGTTCACTTCGGGAGCGGCGATGGGATTGATCTTCACCGTAGCCAGGATTGCTTCGAGGCGGTGAAAGACTTCGTCACGGTCGATGCGACTGGGGCTGGGTTTGGTTGTGGTTGTCGTGTCGAGTTTGGTGGTTGCAACTTTCAGGGCAAACTCGTAGCACGCGCCATTTTGAAAGACGTGGTAATACTTTGACGATTCCTGGCCAGGGTTGTTCGAGGTTTCGCCGGCGGCGGTGGTTTCGGCGGAATCGAGTTCCATATCGCCGATCATTAATCTCGAAAGCGGAGGAGTTGCGAGTTGCGCCGTGGCCTGAACGCTGGGATCCGCCGGGGCCGCGGGGTTCGGCTGCGGAACGGAGAATTGGCCGCACTGATCGGCAGTGAGAGTTTTGTTTACGCTCACGTCGAAGAGGGCTGAAGCCAGGTCCGAGTTTGGATACGCGGAATCGGGCAGGGCGACGGCGGCGAGGGCGATTCCGCCGGGTTGCACGAAGTCCATCGCGAGGGGATCGGAAGAGACGAGTTCTTTTGCGGCGTCGCCGGTCTTGAGCGCGTACTTGCGGGGATATTGAAACGTGACTCCGGAAATGCTATCGACGTAGGTCACGGTGGGTGGAACCTTGCGGACGATTTTCTTGTGAACGTGCTTGACTGCGGCTTGCTCTACCGGTCCTGCTGTGGGCACGGAGCTGGTTGTAACGGGCGGCATGGGTTGGGGGATTGGCGACGGGTTCACGGAGCTTATCGGTTTTGGTTTATCACTGGAGCATCCGACCGTAAGCGAACAGGCGATCAGAAGCGCGGCGAAAATTAGCGTGCTGGTTTTGTCGAAATTGTTTTTTGTGGAATTTGCTTTCGCGTGATTGGATTTGACGTAATTCGATTTACCCCACGCAACGGAATTGAGCGGAAACAGGTTGATACGGGTCATGTTGTCACCTCCTGCTGCTGAGCAGCGCTAGGGAGAGTGCATGAGATGGGCCAGCGGATGGGGTGTTGATTTTGTGGGGGTTAGGAGGGGGCGGTTTGCGACGGCCGTGTTGACGGGGACACTGTGTGGGGAGCGCGACACGGGCGAACGGTGCTTATGAAAGCGGTGACTTACGGATCGACGATTGCTCCCATGTACAGGATTGCCTGAGTCTGATTGTCACAAATGGCAAAAAAGAACGGACGGTTCACAATCATGCGAAACGGTTCTGGACGCGGGCCCGCGGATACACCGCCGATGACGCCGCCCGAAATCCCGGCGGAGACGACCTCGGTTCCCCTTTCATCGACTGTTAGTAAGACGACTTGCAAAACGCGAGTTAGCATAGCCCCTTCGGGATTCGAAACGGCGGGAGCAAAAGATGAAGTAGTTGTGAAGGCGCGCGTTATTCCCAAGTCTTCGAGAGTTGCGCTAACTTCCCCGTGATATTCAGAGTGGAACCGGGGAAGTTCAAGGTAACCATCGCGGTAGTTGAAGGCGGGAATCCACGCAGTCCAGTTGTCGGCAGTGAGGGATTGTTCAAAATCTTTGAGAGTGGAATCCTCATCGGGCAGGAAGACGTACATTGCCGCGTGGTGATACGGGAGACGCACGGCTTGAAACTTATTTCCGCGGAGGTATTGGATGCCGCCTCCCTTCTCCATCATGGGGACTTCCTTTTTCTGGTGCGAGAGGAGGGTGAACTGACCTGGGTGAGTGCTGGTCGGTGAAAATGGATTAATCCAAGCGCCTTTGAACCAGGTTGTGTCTACGAGAAGGAAGTCGTCCTTCTGCCAGGAACCGATGACGTCTGCCAACCTGCCGCCAGTGTGTTGCGCTGCCCAATCGTTTACGGACTTTACCGCGGCTGAGCCTCGGCCTTGTACCCGAGCTGCGTGGAATGAATAGAATTTCTTGCCTGTCTCGAGGAATTCGGGGCGGAACGCGAGAAGAGGCTGCGTCCATAAGGATCCCGCCAGCACTAGACGTTCAGGAGGGGCTGAGCAGCACATTGGGGGAGGAACTGGGTGGTTTGCAGAAGATCTCGGCAAGTGTTTTAAGGTTGGCGGTTGCGGATAAGAGAGAGCCTGTCGCAACGCAGAGCTTTGTTGATTGATCTCTCTTATCGAGAGATTCTTCAAATCGAAGGTCTGCAGGATTTCCTCACGCGCGTTGTCTTCAGCGCCATTCTGTAAAAAGGCGAAATCGGCCGATAGCGCGGTCGGAGCTGTGATGACGTTGCGATCGGGGGTGTCGGCGAGCGCCCGGCGGAAGAACTTGAATGCGAAACTCGTATTGTCGTTGATCAGAGCGTCATAGGGTCTAGCGTTCTGGGCGGTAGCCTGAAGAGTGGTTGATACTGCGAGGCATATCGTTAGTAAACAGACTTTTTGGGTCATGCTATCTCCGTGCCACCAGATGTGCGGACAAGATGTGACGTGCAATGATCGCATCGATGAAGATAGGTGAGGAGGTTACGTTGGGAGCGAGTCGAGCGAATGAAACATGGTTCCTGAGGCATGGGGGCGCCGAAGCCCACTTCCGCTGGTAAACGCAGTGCTGAAGCGCTGCGCCACCCCAAATCTGCCTCTTTATTCGCGATCCAAAATCACAGTCTTCAGTTGTGGCGTTAAGAGGGACGGGCTTTTACCGAACGGACAGGTCGCAAACTAGCAATCGCGTGTCTTCTTCTGTCGCGCCTCGGCCTCGATCATCCATCCGCGTCGCAGCTTTTCGGCGGGGATGCTGGACAAGTATGGCTTGATATCGAGGATCGGAGTTCCATCCAACATGTCGAGGCCGCGAACGTGGAGCTCGGCGCCTTCGCGGCGAAGGAGTTCAACGACCGTCAAGCCTATCGGGTTCGGGCGGCGCGGAGAGCGGGTAGCAAAAACGCCGTGCGGGCGATTGTCGATGGGCGGAGTGCCGAGTAAGTCGAATCCCTGAGAGCGGTCGAACTCCCAGAGGACGAAGAGGTGGGAGAAGCCTTCGATGTCGGTGAGGCCGAGTTCAAACTCGGGGTGGATGTTGAGAATGCCCTCGGCCTCATGTTTTACTCCGAAGCCTTTGGGAATCTCGCTGGTGTTTTTGTAGGGACTGCTGACAGTGCCAATTGGCTTTGAGGTGAACATGATTTTTTTGGAGAGACAACGGTCAGAGGCGAAAGCCCCATTTTATGAGAAAACAGGATGCGATGCGGCTGAAGGCCGCCCTTTCAAAACGTTGTCTTTCAAGCGTTGTTCTTTCGAACTATGTTCGTTGTGGCTTCCAGAGAGCCGGGCTTTGCCCGGCGGACAGCCGAGGGCGGCTGTCCCCACATTGGCTGTGGTGGTCATTTCTTGATTCGATTACGCGGCGGCGATGCGGTGCATTGAGGGACCTCCGGTGGGCTCGCGTTTTGTTCAGGCTACATCAGGACAGGGACGGGGGGCGGAGAAATTTTGCTATCGTGCGAAAGGCAAAAGCTTAAACACAGGGGACACGGGGTCGCACAGAGGATTATTCGAATTGTTTGCGGAAGGCGGAGAGTTGGTGGCGGATTTCTGAGACTTCTCTTTTCAATTCCAGGACTTCGTTTTCCAGATGCGACAGGCGATCGTCGGCGGAGGTGTGGGCGTGGTCTGACGCGGGCGAGGGCGCCCGCGCCACGTCGTCGCCGGAGAAGAGTTGCATGTAGCGGGATTCTTTTGTGCCGGGTTGGCGCGGGAGCACGGCTGCTAGTGGAGGCTGGCGCTGGCTGAGGCGGTCTAGTGTGGAGACGATATCGTCGAGGGCTTCGAAGCGGTACATGCGTTCGGTGCGGCTGCGGAGTTCGCCGGG
Organism: uncultured Acidobacteriaceae bacterium; assembly: GCA_963726155.1. Classification (GTDB taxonomy): domain Bacteria; phylum Acidobacteriota; class Terriglobia; order Terriglobales; family Acidobacteriaceae; genus Sulfotelmatobacter. The sequence continues at coordinate 1,498,443 of CAVSBF010000003.1, read as the reverse complement.
AGTTTGCGGGCCGCGAAGAAGAAGCACGCAGAGGATGGCAATTTCGCGGCGATCGAAATTGAAAACTTCCTGCAGGCGATGTTCGTATTTGGTGACGCGGCTATCTGACTCCGCTGGCGGGGCCGGCGAGGCGTTTCTCCTGCAGCGTAGCGAGGGCTTGAGCCACGGAATCTTCGTCGAGGGTCATTACTGGATCGCGATTGTTTTTTTGATTGCAGGCGTTGACCAGAGCATTGAGGGAGAGCGGATAGTAATCGGGCGTGGTGATGTCTTTCTCGATGAGCGAGCCGAGGACGCGGGTTTCGATATCGGTGAGGGGAAACATTTGGTGATTTTGCGATTGGGTAAGTTGTAATTGAAAATCGAGCGCGGTGTCCACCAGGAGATTCATTCGGGTTCATTTGCGAGCGCTCCCTCAGGCGCTGAAGCGCGGTTCCTATTCTGATCTGCATGGCACGAGTGAACTTGTATCCGACAACGCCAACTGGCCAGCCTTTGGCCTTCGCAGGGTATGCTGATTGCGGCGTCGTCTAAAAAGACAGTCGAGCTGCGCTCGACGGACAGCCGAGGGCGGCTGTGCCCACATGATCTTGTTTCTAAACGATTGAGGTGCTGCGTTGGTTTTGCTGCTGAAAGTTCTGAAGCCGGTTGCGGTGGTCGCGGTTGTGGTTTATCTGCTGATCAGGTTTCCGCGACTTTGGGAAGCGCTGGGTTTGAGGCGGATCGAGCGGTTTGGGAAGAAGATCGCTGGCAGGAAGGGACTCTGCGTTTTTCTGGTGGGGCTTTCGTTGTTCGTGATTCGCGGCCTCGGGGCAATTCTCCTGGGCACTCCGTTGCCGCACTATCACGATGAATTCAGTTATTTGCTGGCGGCGGATACGTTCGCGCACGGGCGGTTGACCAATCCTCCGCACCCGATGTGGGTGCATTTTGAAACATTTCATGTGATCTGGCACCCGACCTATATGTCGATGTATCCGCCGGGACAGGGGCTGATCCTGGCAGTGGGGGAGGTGTTGGGGAATCCGTGGATCGGTCAACTGCTGGCATCGGCGCTGATGTGCGCAGCGGTTTGCTGGATGCTGCAAGGGTGGATTCCGGCGCGATGGGCGCTCCTGGGCGGAGTGCTTGTGGTGGCGCGGCTGGGATTGCTGAGTTACTTCACCAACGGATATTGGAGCGCGTGCTTGCCGGCGGCGGGCGGGGCGCTAATTCTGGGAGCGCTGCCGAGAATTCAGCATGGGGCGCGAAGAATTCATGCGGTCGTGATGGCGGTTGGATTATTTATTCTCGCGAACACGCGTCCGTATGAAGGATTTTTGCTGAGCGTGGGCGTGGCGATTGCTTTGTTTGCGTGGATGCTGGGAAAGCATGGACCACCGGTGCGGATTTCGCTGGCCAGAATTGTTTTGCCGCTGGTGCTGACTCTCGCTCCGCTTGCGGCGTGGACGGGTTACTACTATTACCGCGTGACGGGAAGTCCGTTCCGCATGGCCTATGACGTGAACCGGGAAATGTATGCGATGGGGAGGTATTTCATCTGGCAGAAGCCATGGCCGCAGAAAACTTATCATCATGCGAAGATGCAGGCGCAATATGAACGGGAGTTGCGCGAGGCGACCGAGTACAAGACGTTGAGCGGATTTATGCGGCGGGGGCGCGGCAAACTTTATTATTTCTGGCAGGTGTATCTGGTACCTCCGTTGCCGTTTGTGCTGATCGCGCTGCCGTGCGCGGCGCGGGACCGGCGATTGCGCGTGCCCTGGATGATTCTGGGAATTTTTGTGGTGGGGCTGGCGGTCGAGGTGTGGTTCCTGCCGCACTATTTTGCTCCGGCGACGGCATTGCTTTATTTGTTTTTGATGCAGTGCATGCGGCATTTGCGCTGGTTTCGGTGGAAAGAGCGTCCCGTGGGGCTGGCATTGGTGCGGGCGGTTGCCGTGATCTATGTGGCGACGGTTGTACTGCGCATCGGAATGGCGGTGACGCACCTGCATCCGGAAAAAGAATGGCAGCATGGAGACATGGGGCGTGCGGCTATCGTAAAAGAGCTGGACGCGATGCCGGGAAAAGATGTGGTGCTGGTGAAGTACGCTCCTGATTTTGATCTGGACCGCGAGTGGGTATTCAATGGCGCGGATATCGATCAGCAAAAGATTGTGTGGGCGCGGGATATGGGAGCGGAGAAGAATCAGGAGTTGCTGGATTATTATCCCGGACGGAAATTCTGGATGGTGGAGGCGGATGGGTCGGCGAGGATCGAACCTTATCGAGAGGAGCGGTAGACAAGTCGGTCAGGATACGATTCGGTCTGAAACTCCCATTTCCCGCAAAAGACGCGAGAAATGGGGCACCCTCCTTTTCGCAGAATAAACCGTGGAAGGGCGCGATTCCGGTATAGTTTTGCGAGGAGAACGGAGAAGCAAATATGAGGATGCTGCTGCATTGGGTGCTGAGTGCGTTGGCGGTTTGGATTATGTCGCGCGTGGTGCCGGGAATTCATGTGAGCGGTCCGGTGGCGGCCTTGATTGCGGCGCTGGTCATCGGCTTTATCAATGCAACGATCGGGCTGGTGCTGAAGATTTTGACTTTTCCCCTGACGCTGCTGACGCTGGGATTGTTCTGGCTGGTGATCAACGCGCTAATGCTGGAACTGGCTTCGGCATTGCTGGCGCCGGGATTTCAAGTACGCGGATTCTTCGCGGCTTTCGTCGGCGCAATCGTGTTGAGTTTGGTAAACCTGTTGCTGAAGGCGATCGTGATGCCGTCCGGCAGTGGGCGCTAGTCAGTGAGATGAAGCGGGGTAGATTATTTTGTTTGACTTGCTTCCGGCGGCATCTGCGCCGTGATTACTCGCACGTCATTCACGAGTTTGGTCAGAGTCTTGTCCCAATCCCTCGTTGTTCCCAGCTCCTCGAAAACTGCCCAGAGAACAACGTGAGTTTTCGGATCTAAGATTCGCAATTTCATGTGTGTTACGGCGGGTGGCCTATAGTTCAGAGAAATCTCGAATACGAGGTCGGCGTCCGAGGGGGATGAGGCCAGCTTGTATCGTCCCCAGTTTTTGATGGCGGCATAAAACTGATCGTAGTATCCGCTTGTACTCCCAGTGAACTTTGCGACTTCCGAGTTGAAATAAGTGCTGTCGATGCCAGCGTAGGAAATGAATACTGTCTTGCCAGCGAGGATCTGCTGTGGGATGGGAGCCGGTGGCGCAGGATCTTTTGTTTGCTGTGACGCAAAAGCCGGGGCAGCCGCCAGCGTACCGGCAAGAATGGCGCAATAAACAATTATTCCGGTGAATCCGCGCATAAGTCGCCTCTTTTCTCTGACCTGCACTCGCTGGCTATCTGCAGTGTTATGCGTTGCGTGCGGATGCATGATTAGTCTAACTCCGAGTCGAGCAAGATGTTGCTCCTCGTGCCTCGTCTGCGGGTAAAGTTTGGTAATTGTCCGGAAATTGTTTTCTGGAATTTGATCAACTTCCTCAATCCGAGGCTGGGCGTTTGCGTGGTTTTAGCGATTGCCAATCTTCTTCTGTGAGAATGCGGCCGAGATTGCTGAACTCTCCCGCGCCTTGCAGGAATTCTCCACCGTCCATGCGAATGACTTCGCCATTGATGTAGCCGGAGCCGTCGCTTACCAGGAATGCGGCGAGGTTTGCCAACTCTTCTGTGGTGCCGAAGCGGTGGAGCGGGTTGCGGTCGAGCGCGAGCGTTTCAAGATCAGGGCGGGGCAGAACGCGCGAGAATGCGCCTTGCGTGGGAATTGGACCAGGCGCGATGGCGTTCATGCGGATTCCGCGATTGCCCCACTCGACGGCGAGGCTGCGGGTGAGTGCTTCAACTCCAGCTTTTGAGATGGCGGAGGGAACCACGTAGGCTGAGCCGACCGGCGCGTACGTTGCCGAGATGCTGAGGACGGTGCCTTTATGTTTGGCTTTGAGCCAGCGGCGTCCGCAGGCCAGAGTGGCGTGGAGGGTGCCGAGGAGAACGATGCCGATGACGGAGTCGAAGGCGCGCGGAGAAAGTTCTTCGGTGCGGGCGATGAAGTTTCCGGCGGCGTTGTTGACCAGAATATCCAGCGGGCCATTTTTCCAGATGGAATCGATCATGGCCTCGACGGCGTCGAGATTGCGGACGTCGCAGGGGAGAGCGTTGATCTCACCTCTGGTTGCGGCGGAAAGATCGGCGGCGGTTTTCTGGAGTACGTCTTCGCGGCGGCCGCAGATGTAGACGGTGGCGCCGAGTTCGAGGAAGCGGTGAGCCATGGCTTTGCCGAGGCCGGTGCCGCCACCGGTGATGAGGATGCGTTTGTTTGCGAGAAGGTCGGGTTGGAACATAGAGAAATTGAGTGATTGAGCGATCGGGTGATTTGGTGATCGAAGGTCAGAGACTCGAATAGGATTTTAAATTACTCAATTACGAAATTACCAAATTACAGGCGATGCGGAAGCCGTAGTCGGCGTATTGGAAATCGGGAGGGATGCTGGAGCGGGCGGAGCAGCGCGAGACTTTGACGTGATGCCGCCATGATCCGCCGCGGGAGGATTTGCGTTGGCCGGTTCCGGAGCGAGGATCGGGGCCGCGGGGATTGCGGTCGGGCGAGGTGGCGTAGTAGTTGGGATCGTACCAGTCGCTGCACCACTCGTGGACGTTATCGCAGATGTTGTAGAGGCCGAAGGAATTTGGAGCGTAGAGAGCGACGGTCTCGGGTCCGGTTTGCCAGCGAGTGGCGTAGCCGGGAAGTGATTGCGGAGGATCGTTGCCCCAGGGGAAATCTTTTTGTTCGAGATCGCCGCGAGCGGCTCGCTCCCATTCCGCTTCGGTGGGAAGGCGATAGATGCGTCTGGTTTGCGAGGATAGCCATTGGCAGTAATGGTCGGCTTCGAACCAGGAGACGCCCACGACAGGCTGTTGGGGATCGCTGAAATTTTTATCGGTCCAAAAAGGCGGCGATTGCAATCCGGTGGTTCGCAGGTAGGCTGCGTACTCTGCGTTGGTGACTTGGGTGGCGGCAAGTTCGAAGGCGTCGACCCAGACGCGGTGAACGGGGCGTTCGCAATCCTGACCAGTGGAGGAGCCCATGAGGAACCAGGCGGCGTGGATCGAAACCATGCGGGGCTCTATGAAGATGAGGGCCGGGTTGGGAATGTGAGTGGGCGGCGGACATCGGGTTGATTAATTTTAGCAGCGTGCGGAGGCGGGGCTAAAGCCCGATTCTATTTAAGAAGCATAATCGCAGCGCTGAAAGCGCTGCGCCACCCAAAACCGAGAAAATTCTAAACGCACATATTTCCAACAGAACCTATTCCCAAAGCAATAAGGCGATCACTGGCCTCGTAATCCTCGAACTATTTCAGCGATGTTGTTTTCCTGAAACAGGCGGATGGCGGCGATGCCGGCTGCTCCGGCTTGCAGGCAGGAAGCGGCGTTCTGCAGGGTGATGCCTCCTAGAGCGAGGACGGGAATCTTGGCGCGGCAGGCTTCGCGCAGGGCTTCCAAGCCGGTTGGCACGGTCCCGGGGGCGTCTTTTTTTTCGAAGACGGGGGCGAAGATGGCTAAGGTGGCGCCGTCGGTGGCGGCTTGGGTTACTTCTTCTGGAGAGTGACAGGAGATGGAGATCTGCAATGCTCGTGGTGAGATTTCGCGGGCGAGGGCGCCCGCGCCACACTGCCATATTCGTCGGACTTCATTTGGGGAAAGATTGTTGGCTGGGAGGTGAACGCCTTGGGCTTCGGTGGCCAGGGCGACATCGGTACGCGAGTTGATCAGGAGAGCGGTTCGCGGCTTTTCATTGTTTCGGATGATTTGGATTGATTCGCGGGCCAGGGATTCCAGGTCGCGCGCGCAGAGATCTTTTTCGCGGAGCTGGATGTAGTTGATGCCGGAGCTTGCGGCTTCGGCGATTTTGTCGAGTAGACGGCTGCGGCGGGTGAGTTCATCTCCGGGAAACGCTTTGCGGTCGGTGATGTAGTAGAGGATGCAGGGTTTCGGCATCGGCTTGCTCGCGAGGACTTTTAAATCTTTAACACAGGGGGCACGGGGTTCACAGGGTAGAGCTTAACTTTCCTGACCTCCCCTGTTAGATCATCACGGTCTGGTTCTGGCGATATCGGGGAGGACTTCCTGTTCTTTTTCTTTTTTGGGAGGGCCGCCGAGGTGGTATTCGGTGAGGCCGTCGCGGAGGAAAGTGAAGGCGTCCTCGGGAGTGTCGACGAACTTGAACAGGCTGAGGTCTTCGGGAGCGACGGTGCCAGCGTCGACGAAGGCCTGGAAGTTCATGATGCGATGCCAGTATTCACTGCCGTAGATGACGACCAGAATTTTCTTGGCGAGCTTGTCGGTTTGCGCGAGGGTGAGGATTTCGAAGAGTTCGTCGATCGTGCCGAAGCCGCCGGGAAAAATCACCAGCGCTTTGGCGAGATAGGCGAACCAGAATTTGCGCATGAAGAAATAGTGGAATTCGAAGTTGAGCGAAGGAGTGATGTAGGAGTTGGGATTCTGCTCGAAAGGCAGATTGATGTTGAGACCGATGCTCTTGCCTCCGGCTTCGTAGGCGCCGAGGTTGGCGGCTTCCATGATGCCGGGTCCGCCGCCGGTAGTGACGACGAAACGGTGCCGGCGGGCGGGGATTTGGATAGACCATTCGGTGAGCAGGTAAGCGAGGCGGCGCGCGTCCTCGTAGTAGCGGGCCATGTCGACGGCGGCGCGGGCGCGCTTGAGGCTGCGTTCGATTTCCTGAGCGGAGACTTTTGCTTCGTTTTTTTCGACAGCGGCGAGATTGTTCTTAGCGGCATCGCCCCCCTGAAAGCGCGCGGAGCCGAAGAAGACGACTGTATCCTGAATCTGTTCGCGGCGAAAACGGGAGAGCGGTTCCTGATATTCGGCGAGGATGCGGAGGATGCGGCCGTCGGGGCTGCTGAGAAAGGGTTCGTTCTGGTAGGCCAGAGATGCGGGTTTGAGCTTATCGATCATTTAGAAACTCACGTGCTGAATCTAAAATCCGGGAATCGCTTTGCGTGGAATCCACGTTACCGCTATTGACGATCGTGATAGTGGAGGGCTTCCCAGAAGCCGATCCAGATGTCAAGCAAACCCAGGCCGCTGCACAGGCCACGAAAAAAGCCGGTGGAGATCAAGGTACGCAGCCAGGGATAGGAGAGAAGAAGATAATTGTCGGTCCACTCAGGAGTCCAGGGCAGGATCAGAAGCAGAACGCCGGCGATGGCGCTGATCAGCACGAAGAGGAAGACAGAGGTACGATGCAGCCAAAGCTGCAACCCAGTATGGGCTTGATGCACGGGAGAGGAAGACGGGGAATTGAGAAGCCAAGTACTGTCTTCAGTGGGAGTGGGAGTGGGCGCCGGGCCGTTCTCCACGGGCAATTTGGAATCGGGAGTCACAGGGCGCTCCGGTGCGGCGAAGGGATGGGACATAACGGCGATGTTGGTTGTGCCGGGAACAACCAGGGTCCCTCGCTTCGCTCGGGATGACAAGAGTGCTGGGGATTGGGACGACCGTGTTGGGGGCAAGAGGTTTTGGGAACGAAACCCATCGAGCTATTCTACGACTTCAGAGGCTTGATGCGCTCGGCAACGTCACGATAATCGATGTTGCGGCCGTAAACCTCCATGAAGTGCTTGAGCGCTGACGGTTTGTCGCCGGCGGTTTCGTAGGCCGCGGCAAGTTCGTAGTGGAGAGCGGTGCGGGTTTCCTCATCGATACCGGGGGCTGCAAGGGCTTTTTGATACCAGCGAATAGCGGCCTCGGGCACGCCTTTATCGAGGAAGCATTGCGCCAGCCAGGTGTAAGTCTGCATGACCTGAGGGAAGGGATGGCCGCGATCGACTGCCTGGCAGGTCTTCTGCAACTCGCCGATGGCTTCATCGAGCAGACCCATCTCACGGAAAGCGATACCCAGGTTGTAGTGAGTTTCGGGATCGCCTTCATCCGTAGTGGTGCCTGATTCGAGATCTTGCTTCAACTCGCCGAACATCTCGGCCAAATCGACGCCGGCATCTTCGCCGAAGGGTGAAGACTTGGTGGCAGTGGGCGGACCGGGGATGATGGCAGGAACTGGAGCCACGGACGCGACATGAGCCGATTGCTGTGCGACTGGGGCTGAGGCTTGTGACGAAATTGCAGGGGCACCAGAGGATGCCGAAGCGGCCGCGGCGCTGGCGACTGCGGGAGCGCTCACGACTGGTGAAGCGGGTACCGGAGCGGGCGCAGGCCATTGCTGCGCGGGCGCTGCCGCGACTGGCGGCTTGGCTTCCGGGGCGGATTGAGCTTGAGGTGCGTGAGCTTGAGGTGCGTGAACTTGAGGTGCGTGAACTGGTTCGGGGACGGGAGCATCTTTGAGGAAGTCATCGCCCAGAGAAGCTTCGAGATCGGCTACGAATTCACCGATGACCTCGTTTTGCGGAACGCCGAAAGTAGTGGGCGTGGCATTGCCAACAGGCTCGAGTTCGGGCTGCGACGCAGGTTCTGCGTGAGCAGCGTAGGCTGAAACAGGCTCCGCGGAATGAGTGGGTTCATGCGGGACGGCTCCGGGCAGAAAGCTATCGCCCAGAGAGGATTCGAGATCAGAGACGAATTCCTGGAGGACGCCGGGCGCCGATGCGACTGCAGGCTCGACTGCGGGAGGCTCGGGCGCGGGAGCTTTGGGCGCGGGAGGCTGAATGCGGCGAGCAACGGGAGGTTCCACGTGCACGGCTTCCACTGGAGGAAGCGGAGCAGGCGTTTCCACAGGAAGCTCCTCGACGGCAACGGGCTCATCGAGAGTGGCGGAGGGAACTTCGTCAATTACTTCATCGATAGTAAATTCGGCGGAAGGTTCGTCGGTTGCGAAATTCGCAACAGGCTCGAGCGCGGGGATCTCTTCGACAGCGGCGACGGGATGAGAGGCAGCTTCAATCTCAGACCGAAGGGCGCTCAATATAGATTCGTCAGACGTGAGAGCTTGAAGTTTTTCGAAAGCGGAGGCGGCTTGCTCGGGCATGCCGTGCTCGAGATAGAAGCGAATCTCTTCGATGCTCTCGGCGGTTTTTTCCTGGCTGGCCTGCGCCGGGCGGGCATTTGCTGCTTCGGTATGAGCGCTGGGGGCCGGAGGCTCGGCGACGGCACTCGGAATCTCTATTTTGGCGACTTCTGCAGCCGGCTCGTCGGCCTCGATCGTAATCGCATCGTCCCACTCAGAGGATAAGTCGATCTCAGCGGGCTCGGCGTGAGACTCGATGGCAGCTGGCGCCTCGTCGGCGGGTTGACGAGACAGATTTTCCTGATTTTGATCTTCCTGATTTAGATCGTGCTGATTTGGATCGTGATGTTGGTTTTCGCCGGGATCCGCGACGACGGAAAATTCGAGTTCGTCCGCAGGCTGAGCTAGGAGTTGCAGGCCACGGAGCAGAGACCTCGGACGCGATCGAAACCTCTTCTGAAGAGGTTTCCTCCTCGAGAGTGGGCAATTCGACGGCGGAGTCCGGAGCGGCGGAGATTGCGGAACGCTGTTCGTAGCGGTCAGCCAGCTCGCCGTAGCGTGTGGCTTCTTCGGGATATCCAGCTTCGGAGTAGACGCTCTGCAGGGTACGGCAGCAGACACCGGCTTCCGCAAAACGTTCAGCGCGGGTGTGGAGCGCGGCTAGCCGCTGGTTCAGGCGAAGATCGTTGGGCGCCTGCGGCAAAGTGGCCATGAGCGGGGCCAGAGCTTTGGCGGGCATGTTGTAGGAAATAAAAAGTTCGGCGTCGGTAAGGGCGGAGCGAACGGCCAGGGCGACGGCATCGGGATAATGTTGATGGACCGCGGGAGATGTGGCTTCCAGTTCGTCGACGATGACGGCGGCTTCTTCCGCGGAAATTAATTTTTCGGCGGAGGGTCCACCAAGCTGGCTGACCACCTGCTGATAATTATTCAGGTGCAGGGGATTGCCGGGCTCCATGGTGGCGAGCTTCTGATAGAGATCGCGCGCGCGCGCCAGATCGCCGGATTGTACCGAGGCGTGCGCCAGCAACTCGATGACTTCGGTGAGGTGAGTGGACTCTCCGGCTTTCTGGAAGAGCTCGAGAAGCTTCTCGAGCGAAGCGGGATTGTCGCGCACATGGCCGATGACGGAGTGCAGATTCTTTAAAACTTTGTCGGAATCTTCGGCGAGCAGGCGGTCGGCATGCTGATCGTAAACCTGAAGCGCGTTTTCATACTGCCCGGCCTGCATGAGGGCGTCGGCGAAAGTGGAGATCGAGGCGAGGTCGTTGTGGACACTGAGCAGTTTGCTGGCAAGCGTTCCGGCATCGGAGAGGCGTCCATTTTTCAGGTAAGCCTTAAGCAGATCGCGCAGGCCATCGGGATTGGAATCGAGATCGGGAACTTTTTGCAGAGATTCGATGGCGGCTTCGGCATCGCCGGCTTCGAGCAGATTGCGTCCCTGCATGAGCAGCGCGTAGCCGTTGCCGGGATCGAGTGTAAGCATGCGCTGCAAAACTTCTTCCGCGCCGGGAAGGTTCCCTTTGGCGCGGAGAGTTTCGGCGGCGGCGGAAAAAATCTGCCATGCGTCATTTTTCTTTCCCAGGCGGACGTAAACTTCCGCCAGGCGCACGCGCATGTTGGTATTTTCCGGGTCCATCTCCAGAATTTTCTGGAAGATGCGGACGGCGTTGTCGAGCTCGCCGGATTTCAGGAATTCTTCGGCGACTTGCAGGTACTGGGCGCGAGCATCGTTGAACAGGCCCTGCTGGGTATAGAGTTCTGCCAGCTTCAGCACGCTCTCAAGCGAAGGCTTGAGCTTGCTGATTTTTTTGTACATGGCGATGGCTTTGACCGTGAAACCCTGTGTGGCATAGGCATCGCCTACGGTCTTGAAACATTCGGTGGCTTTATCGGCATCGCCCAGGCGGGAGTAGAGGTCGCCGACCGTGTTGGTGACGGTGAGGTCTTTGGGGTCGGCCTTGATGACCTTTTCGTACTCAACGATGGCATTCTGCATCTTGCCCTGCTGGACGTATTTCTCCGCAGCGCTGAGTACCTTCTGTTTGTTGAACCCGAAACCGAACGCCATAAGGTTGCGAACTCCAGCCCTGGTTGCGAATGACGGTGGTGCGAATGACGATCCTGGGAGTGTTCCCCGGGAAACGTCACATTGGCCAAACTCCTTTTCTAGAGATGGCCGGTTGGAACAAGTGCAATTGTACGGCTGGAGGAGTGGAATCGCATGGTTACCAAGGGTTACCAAAAGGGAGTGTACAAGTGGGTTACCTTGGGAATCAGCGGCGGAACGGGCGGTTATGGGCTTTCTAGTGTAAAAGCGCTATTTGGCGGCGAGGCAGCGGAGTGTAATCTTCCGGGACGCTTGCTAGGGAGTGGGGATCGAGGTGCACCGTTAGAACTTACGGCGCGGCTGAAGACGCGCCCTTTCAAAGCTGGACTTGGAGAAAGACCGATCATGACGTGGATTAAAACCGTACCGTTGGCGGAAGTGGATGACAAGCTGCGCCGAGCGATGGAGGGGCAGAGGGCGTTGTATCCGGTGGAGTATGCCACGCCGGTGCATCCGGATGAGTTGGGAGGGTCATCGATTGTGGGGTCGCATTCGCTGATTCCGGAGGCACTTTATCACGCGTTTGGAACTTTCGGGGCGCTGATGTCGCCGGAGTTGCCGCTGAGCCGGCGGCAGCATGAAATGATTGCCACCATGGTCTCGGTGACCAACCGGTGCGTGTATTGAATCGAATCGCACGCAGAGTTTCTGCGTAGGGTGACGCTGGATAAAGAGCTGGTGGAGGCGCTGGAAAAGGATCACACGACCGCGCCGATCACGCCGCAGGAGCGGGTGATGGTGGATTATGTGGTCAAGCTGACTAAGGACGCTACGCGCGTTTGGAAGGACGATATTGAGGGGCTACGGGCGGCGGGGTTTGATGATCGCGGGATTTTGCAGATTACGCTGATTGCGTCGTGGTTTAACTATATTAATCGGGTGGCGGATGCGCTGGGGGTGGGGCGGGAATAGGCGTCGAGGTCGGTACGCGTGCGCAACGTTGCTTGTAAGGCGACGCCTCAACATCCTCGTCGAACGTACAGCGCCGGACGCCAGCCTAATTCGGCTTAGGCGACACTGGTTGCTCTGAACTGCCAAGCTCCAACTGCAGCAGCTTGCTCTCAATGGGCCAAGTGGAATAGGCGAAAAAGAGGAGCGCAACAATGTTCACGAGCGGAATAGCCATGACCAGACCATGCCACCGTGGATAGCCCGCCTTGGAAGAGATGTTGCCAAACACAGCAAATGCAAAAACGCTGGAAACGGCGAGAGCGATCCAATCTTTGGTCGTGAAATTCACAAAAGCCTCCTCCTCGGTCGTCCAAGACCGAATTTTCGCTCCTTCCAACTATATTTGTCGAGGCTAGACTGAATCTGCCCGGTGGATAATGCGATTGTTCCCTTCTGCTACTACACTTGCCTAGAAGCAAGACTTCGATTTAGTTTTCTGCGGTCACCCTTCACTCGATGGCTGAATCGTTAGCAGAGTTTTTCCTGACGAACTTTCAGGCGCGCCGCGATGAGCGCGCCTATGGGCAGCGGCGCGGGTACCGGATGGAGTGGTTTACCTACGGGCAGGTGCTGGAGATGGCGTTTCAGTTTGCCGCCGAGTTGGACACGCGCGGGATTGGCAAGGGCGAGCGGGTGATGTTGTGGGGAGAGAACTGCGCGGAGTGGGTTGCGGCGTTCTTTGGGTGTGCTTTGCGCGGCGTGGTTGTGGTGCCGATGGATGATGGGGCGTCGGCGGAGTTTGCGGGGAGGGTGGCGCGGCAGGTTGAGGCTAGGCTTTGGGTTTGTTCGCGGAGGCACGCGGCAGATTTGGCTGAGGTTGGCGTGGTTCCAGCGATGGTCCTTGAGGAAGTCAAAATCCCCGCCCTGTCGCAAAGAACGCGACAAGGACGGGGCACCCGCGTCACTTCCCCCGAAGTTGCCATTGGCCGCGACGACATCCTGCAGATTGTTTTTACTTCCGGGACTACGGCGGAGCCTAAGGGCGTGGTGATCACGCATGGGAATGTGCTGGCGAATATCGATCCGCTGGAGCGGGCGATGCAGCCTTATTTGAAGTATGAGCGGTGGGTGCATCCGGTGCGATTTTTGAATTTGTTGCCGCTGAGTCATGTGTTCGGACAATTCCTGGGAATGTTTTTGCCGCCGTTGCTGGGCGGGACAGTAATTTTTCAGGAGGAGTTGAAGCCTTCGGAGATTATCGGCACCATCCGGCGGGAACGCGTTTCGGTGCTCGTGAGTGTGCCGAGAGTTTTGCAATCTTTGAAACAGAAGCTTGAACGCGATCTAGAAGATCGAGGGAAGTTTGAAAGATTCCGGCGGCGATTCCGGACGTCAGAAGGAAAACATTTTTTGCGGCGGTGGTGGATTTTTCGTGCGATCCGGCGGCAGTTTGGCTGGAAGTTCTGGGCATTTATTTGTGGAGGCGCGGCGCTGGATGCGGAGACTGAACAGTTCTGGGACCGCCTTGGGTACGCCGCAATTCAGGGTTATGGGCTGACGGAGACGACGTCGCTGATCAGCGTGAATCATCCGTTCAAGTTGGGGAAAGGATCGATTGGAAAGGTGCTGCCGGGACGCGATGTGAAACTTGCGGAGGATGGAGAGATTTTAATTCGCGGAGGCGGAGTGGCGTCGCGATATTGGGGGGCGGCTGACGCGCATGTCGCCGACGAGCAGGGCTGGTACCACACGGGAGACGTGGGCGCGCTCGATGAAGCCGGAAATCTTTATTTCAAAGGGCGCAAGAAGGAAGTGATTGTGACTCCGGCGGGGCTGAATATTTATCCGGAGGATTTGGAAGCGGCGTTGCGGCGGCAGCCGGAGGTGAAAGATTGCGTGGTCGTAGGGATTGAGCGAGGGGGGAATGCGGAGCCGTGTGCGGTGGTGATTTTGCGGGGCGACGCGAAAGTGGAGGAAGTGGTGGAGCGCGCGAATCAATCGCTGGCGGAATTTCAGCGCATGCGGATGTGGGTGCAATGGCCGCAGGAGGATTTTCCGCGGACGAGCACGCAGAAGCCACGGCGGAATGTGATCGCGGAATTTGCGGCGAAGCAAGTCTTTCAAGGCGCCAGGGACGAGGGCGCAAGCGATGATCCGGTGATGGAGTTGATCGGGCGCATCACGGGGCGAAAGCCGGCAGGAGTTAGCGCTGCTGCGAAGCTCGACTCGGATTTGGGATTAAGTTCACTGGATCGAGTGGAGCTGATTAGCGCGCTGGAAGATCGATATCAGGTGGATCTGAGCGAGACTGGTTTCAGCGCGGCGCGCACCGTGGGCGATGTGGAGCGCATGTTGCGCGGCGAAGTAAAGCAGCATGTTGAGTTTCATTATCCGGGCTGGGTGTTGCGATGGCCGGTGACGTGGAAGCGATGGCTGGCGCAATACTTATTGATGATGCCGGCGGTCATGTTGCTGGGCCGGCCGCAAGTTGAAGGGCGGGAAAACTTGCGAGGCTGGAATGGGCCGCTGCTGGTTGTTTGTAACCATATTGCGGATGTGGATTTTGCTTTTGTGCAAGCGGCCTTGCCGGCGCGATTGCGGAGTCGGATGGCGATCGCGACGCGCGGCGAGGCGCTGGAGGCGCTGCATTCGCCCGCTGCGGGCAGAGGTTTTTTCGGGAGAATTTACGATCGGACGAAATGGGTTTTGGGAGTGGCTTTGTTGAATCTTTTTCCTTTGCCGCGCGAGGCTGGCTTCCGCGAGAGCTTTGCTTATGCGGGACGGGCCGTGGACCACGGTTATAGCGTGCTGGTGTTTCCGGAAGGGCGGCATACGGTGGATGGGAAGATGAATCCGTTTCGCGCGGGAGTTGGATTGCTGGCGAAGAATTTAGATATTCCAGTGTTGCCGATGCGGATTGTGGGATTGTTTGAGGTGAAACAAGCGGGGAGAAAGTTTGCGCGCCCGGGAGAAATCCGAGTTCGCATTGGACGGCCGATGCGGTTTGCGGCGGATAGCGATCCTGCGCAGATTGCGCGGGAGTTGCAACAGACGGTGGAAGCGTTGTGAGTTGTGGGAAGCCAGTCCACGGCCGGCGTTTTGCAGCGGCTAAAGCCGGAATTTCTGGAAAGGCTTACGCGGCGCTGAAGCGCCGCTCTTCCACGGTGCTGCGCGCTCACGGTGCTGCGCGCTTTCGTGGCGCTTTGACTTGTGGTGCTAACAAGCTGCAGCGCTGTAGGCGACATCAGAGGATCATTCTTCGTCCATGTTGCCTTCGTCTTTGTGCGCGTCGGTGTCGATCTTTATTTCGGGCAGGTTCGCGCCGCCGAGAGAATGATTCAGTGCGGGGAGATCTGTCGTACGAAAAGCGTCCCAGCGTTTCATGACATCTGAAGCATCGCGCTCGATCGCCGCGAAGGCTTCTGATTGCGAGGCGGTTGGGTCTGCATCCGCTTGCCAGATCTCACCGTATAAGACGGCGATCTGACTATTGGTTTTGGTAAGAGTGTTTTCGTTGGCTGGCGGAGCGAGAAAACCGGCGGGAGTGCCGAGTAGTGCCATGAGTTTATTTTGGAATGCTTGAACGAAATCGCGCATCGGTCCAGTGGCTTGCTGAGTCAGCTTTTGTAGCGGATCGCGAATCGATCCCGCTTGTTGCACGGCTTCGGACGTCTGAGTCAGAAGAGAGGCCAGGCGCGTTTCCAATTGGAATTTTCTTTCCAGGCCAGCCGTCGATGTTTTTACGCGCGGATCCATCTTCAGGACGAACGACGCGGTGTAGCTTTTGCCATCCACGGTGAGTCGCGCGGTGTAGGTTCCCGGCAAGGCGGTGGGACCGAGCGGCAGACGAGGAGTGTCGCCGGGAATGGCGGAGATGGGATATTCGTGACGCGTGGAATCGGGCGCGGGATAGTGGAGATCCCATACCCAGCGGTGCATGCCGGCATCGGCAGACAGAGCCTGGAATGGACGCAGCCAGTACAGGGGGATGAGCTGCTTTTTTAATTCCTCTTCGGTCACCTCCGGCTTGTCGGTGCTGGAGAATTTGCGAACGAGTTGGCCGCGAGCGTCTGTGATTTCAAGTGTGACCGGAGAGGAAGCGTGAGGCAGATAGTAATCGAGGATGGCGCCGTCGGGCGGGTTGGCGGCGAAGGGTTCATCAGGAGGAAGCGGCGTATCGGTGTAGTTGTCGCGCTGGATGCGGACTGCCGGAGCCGGGGTGAAAAGATGCGCTTCGCGGGTAGACAGATTTTTTACTTCGCGTAGTGCGGTAATGTCGTCGAGAATCCAGAAGGAGCGGCCGTGGGTGCCGACGATGAGATCGTCGTCATGAATCCACAGGTCGCGCATGGAAGTGTGCGGCAGGTTGAGTTGCAGAGATTGCCAGTGGTCGCCATCGTCGAATGAAACCCAGACGGAATTTTCGGTTCCGGCGAACAACAATCCTTTGCGGACGGGATCTTCCCGGACTGTGTCGACGGGGCCGAAGTCGGGAAGGCCGGTGGTGATCAATGTCCAGTTTTTGCCGGCGTCGTGCGTGCGATAGATGTAAGGACGGTTGTCGTTGATGCGGAAGCGGCTCACGGAGGCGTAGGCGGTGTCTTCATCGAAATGCGATGCGCTGAGCTGGGTGACCTTGCTCCACGGCGTCAGATCTTTGGGCGTGATGTCATTCCAGTTTTTGCCGCCATCTCGCGTTTGCCAGATGAGGCCATCATCGGTGCCAGCCCAGAGCGTATTGATGTTTTTGAAGGAAGGGGCGAGAGCGTAAATGGCGCCGCGCTGTTTGTCGGCTCCTTTGGGAACGAGGTTGCCGACGCTGGCAGGGACGCCGGGATTTTCGCGAGTGAGATCTTTGCTGATGGTCTGCCAGGAAGTTCCGCCGTCCGTCGTCTTGAAAAGTACATTGCTGGCGTAATAAAGCGTGTGCGGGTCCACGGGCGAGAACATAGTGGGCTCGGTGCGGTCGGTGCGGTATTTCGAGGTGCGCAGCGGGATGGGAGTTACATTCTGCACCTGGCCGGTGGACCAGTGAAATTTTGAGACTTCGCTTCTGCCCCCGCCATAGATAATGTCGGGATCAAGTGGGTCGGGCGCGACGTAGCCGTATTCGATGACGCCAACGGGATGCCACTCGCGGTAAGTGATGGCGCCGTCGTTGCCGCGGCTGGCGATGCAGACGGAACCGCTTTCCTGCTGGCCGCCGCAGACGCGGTAGGGGAAGGTGGGCGCTGACGGAGACGTGATAAATCTGCGCGGTGGGCTGGTTGTACCAGGAGCTCCAGGATGCGCCGCCGTTGACGGTGACCAGGGCGCCTTGGTCGCTGACTAAGAGAATAATGTTGGGATCGTTGGGATTGATCCAGAGATTTTGATAGTCGTCGCCGCCGGGAGCGCCGCGAAAGCCGAACCAGGTTTTGCCGCCGTCGATGGACTTCATGGTCACGGTGCTTGCGCAGTAGACCACGTCCGCATTTTTCGAATCGACCCGCGGGATGGCGAGATCGCCGCCGCCGATGCGGCCGGAGGGGCGAGGATCATCCGTGGTCTTGGTCCAGGTTTCGCCGGCGTCGTCCGAGCGGTAGAAAGCGAGAGCGCCGGATGCCACGCCGATTGTGGCGTAAAGACGGTGTGAATCGCTGGGTGCGATGGCGACGTAGATTTGGGAAAGATCTTTCGGTAGACCATTGTTTAACTGACGCCAGGTGTTTCCGCCATCGGTGGATTTGAACAATCCGCCGCCGGTTCCGTTGAATTCGTTGCCGTCTTCCCATGGGCCTTCGCGAACTTCCCACATTGAGGCATAGATCACGTCGGGATTCGAGGGATCGATTTCTACGTCAGAGGCGCCTGTGTTCTCGTCTTTGTAAATTACCTTTTGCCAGGACTGGCCGCCATCGGTTGAGCGGAAAAGGCCGCGCTCTTCATTGGGACCGTAGGGATGGCCGAGCACGGCGGCGAAGATTCGATTGGGATTGCGCGGGTCAACGGCGAGTGCTGGGATTTGCTCGCCATCGCGAAGGCCGAGATGTGTCCAGGTTTTTCCAGCGTCGGTGGATTTGTAGATTCCGTTGCCGACGGAGAGATCGGGACGATGCAGACCTTCGCCGCTGGCGACATAAATAATGTTGGGATCGGAAGCGGAGACGGCGATGGCGCCGATCGACTGCGTGGATTCGTGGTCGAAGACAGGATTCCAGGTGCGGCCGTAGTCGTTGGATTTCCAAACTCCGCCGTTGACCTGGCCCATATAGAAAACATTTGGCTCACTGGGAACGCCGGTGGCAGCGCGAGTGCGGCCTCCACGAAATGGGCCGATCATGCGCCAGTGCAGATCCTGATAAGTATTCTCGGGAATTTGTTGTGCTGAACTTGATACAACGGGGAGGAAAACCGAGATGCAAATGAGTAAACGAAAGACTAGCGATGGTACGGTCAATTAGGCCCCCTGGGACAGCGAAAACCAAACTGACAGGATAACCTAAAAGTCGGGAGCACGGTTGCGGCGAACGGTGCGGGCGAAAAAATCTTTAAATCCTTAAATCGTTAACACAGGGGACACCCTTCGACTCCGCTCAGGGCAGGCTCGCTTTCACAGAGGAAGGGCGAAGGACCTGTAATTTTTCAGGCGATTTTGTCCAGGGTTTGCTTCAGGCTGCCGAGACTTGGTGCTGGCGTTCCGCCTGATTGGCTGGCCACCCAGGCGCCGACTCGGTTGGCGGTTTCGTTGATTTGCGGCAACGGAGTTTGGCGAAGATATCCGTGAACCAAGGCGGCGGTGAAGGCATCGCCGGCGCCGACGGTATCGGCGACCTTGACTCTGAAGCCGGGATGTTCGCTGCATCCATCGCGGGAAACGAGCAAGCTGCCGTTGGTGCCACGGGTGACGCAAACCAGCTTCAGATTGTGTGCAGACAGTAAGTGCCGGGCAGAATCTTCTTCGCTTCGATTCTCGACTTCGAACATCCGCATGATTCTGGGAAGCTCTTCGTGATTCAACTTGACGACGGAGGCGAGCCTCATCGATTCCGTGAGGACCTCCACGCCGTGAAAGTGCTGGCGAAGATTGACATCGAAAACGCGCAGCGCGCTGGGGCGTGTGCCACGGACAAATCGGCGGATTGTGTCGCGGCTGGTTTGCGACCGTTGCGCCAGCGATCCAAAGCAGACAGCATCGGCTTGCTGCGCCAGGGATTGCCATTGCGGCGTCCAGGCGAGAAAGTCCCAGGCGACGGATTCGGAAATTTCAAAACATGGCTGGCCGCTGCGATCCACTTCCACCTTAACGGTTCCGGTGGGGTGATCGGAGTCCTGCTGAATGAATTCGGTGGAGAGGCCGAGTTCTGTCAAACGACGAATTGCCTCGGAACCCAGAGAATCGTCGCCCAGGCGGCTGGCCGGAATTCCTTTGTCACCGAGCAAGGTTGTGATGTATGCGAAGTTTGCCGGGGCTCCGCCGAGCTGTTTTCCGGCGGGCAGTAAATCCCACAGGAGTTCGCCAAGGCCGACGACGATGTTTTTCTGACTCAGCATGGTATGAAGCAGCATGAAATGTTCGCGCGTGCGTCGTGCGGTTGCAAGAACCGGCGAGCTGGCGGAGAATCCGATCTATGATTCATTCCGTTCATGTTAAAAGCTGCGTGAAACTGTTTGCCGTGCTTCTGGCGCTGGCCTCACAGGATAGCGCAAGTTGGCCATTTGGAGCATGGCAGCGCGCGTCTGAAACTCCGGTGATATCGCCGCAGGGCGATGGGTGGGAATCGGCGGGCACGTTCAACCCTTCGGTAATACTTCGCGACAGCAAGATTGTCATGTTGTACCGGGCGCAGGACAAAGCAGGCACTTCGCGGCTGGGCTATGCGGAGAGTGCGGACGGTATCCACTTTACGCGGCGCAGCCAGCCTGTGTTCTCGCCGGAGAAGGATTACGAAAAAGATGGCGGCGTGGAAGATCCGCGGCTGGTACAGTTCGGCGATACGTACTATCTGACGTACACCGGCTACAACAAGAAAGATGCACAGTTGTGCCTGGCCACTTCGAAGGATTTGATCCACTGGGAGCGAAGGGGAATCATTCTTCCCGCGTACAAGGGAAACTGGAATGTTCGCTGGACGAAGTCTGGGGCGATCGTGCCGAAGAAAATCGATGGCAAGTACTGGATGTATTTTCTGGGGACGAGCCAAGATAATAAGGATCAGATGGGGCTGGCCTCGTCGACAGATCTGTTGCACTGGACGGAAGCGACCGAGACCCCGGTGTTGCCGGCGCGAGAGGGGAAATTTGATTCTCGCGTGGTGGAGCCGGGGCCTGCGCCGATTGTGACCCCGAAAGGGATTTTTCTGATTTATAACGGGGCTGACGACAAGCTGGTTTATCGGACTGGAGTTGCCATGTTCGACCGGAACGATCCTCGACGCGTGATTTCGCGAACGGACTCGCCGATCTTTGCTCCGGAAAAGGAATGGGAGAAAGTTGGACAGGTTCCGAATGTCGTGTTCGTGGAAGGAATGGTGCGTGAGGGCGATGATTATTTGTTTTATTACGGAGGCGCGGATACGAATGTTGGAGTGGCGAAGGCGGCGGTGAATGCGCAGTGATGTTGGGGAATTCGAACGGCTGGGCCGGGCCGAAGCGAGACCGGCTGGCATGCTTTTACGTGGCCTGAAGTGCCGACAGATTTTTTTCCTAAAATCTCTTTTGCGACAGGACATAGATATAAGCCGATGCTTCAGGGAAGCGCTAATAAATTCTTATTAGTCTATTTTCGAGGGTGCGAGGGTGCGGCGGATGAATGCTCCCAATCGCGTGTGCGAGAGACGGCTTCGTTCCAGCGGCGGCGCAGTTGGTCGATTTGCGACTGTGGCATGCGCGGAGAAAACCGGCTGGCATCGCCGGGCAAATCAGAAATTACTTGCACGTCCTTCCAGAAGCCCACGGCCAGTCCAGCCAGAAACGCGGCGCCCAGCGCGGTTGATTCGGTGATGGCAGGGCGCACGACGGGTACGCCGAGAATGTCAGCTTGAAATTGCATGAGGGCACTGTTCGCGGAAGCGCCACCATCCACGCGCAGCTCGGTGAGTGGAGTGCGGGTATCGGTTTGAACTGCGTCCATGAGATCGGCAACTTGAAACGCAATACTTTCCAGGGCAGCACGCGCGATGTGGCCTGAGGTGCTGCCGCGGGTGAGGCCGAAGATTGAGCCGCGAGCGTCGGAATCCCAGTGGGGAGCGCCCAGGCCGACGAATGCAGGAACAAAATAGACTCCGCCGTTGTCGGAAACGGAATCGGCGAGAGCTTCGACTTCCGGTGATGTACGAATAATGCCCAGGCCATCGCGGAGCCACTGGACCACGGCGCCGCCGACAAATACGCTGCCTTCGAGTGCGTAGTTGGTGACGTCGCCTATTTTCCATGCAATGGTTGTGAGCAGGCGATTTGTGGATGCAACGGCGCGAGTTCCCGTGCTCTGCAACATGAAACAGCCGGTGCCATAGGTGTTCTTGGTAATGCCGGGACGGAAGCATTTTTGCCCGAAGAGCGCGGCTTGCTGATCACCGGCAATGCCCGCGATAGGAATGCCATTCAACCCGGGGACGGCGCTTACTTCGGCATAGACCTCGCTGGAGGGCAACACAGTGGGGAGCATCGAGGCTGGAATTCGAAAGAGATTGAGGAGATCTTTATCCCAACTTCCGGAAGAAAGATTGAAGAGCATGGTGCGGGAGGCATTGCTGGCATCGGTGATGTGAACACGGCCCCCAGTCAGATTCCAAATGAGCCAGGTATCGACAGTACCGAACGCAAGACGGTTCGCTTCGGCCAGTGAGCGGGCGTTGGGAACGTGATCCAGAATCCAGGAAATTTTGCTGGCGGAGAAATATGCGTCGATCAACAGGCCGGTGCGTTTCTGAATCAAACTTTCATGGCCTTGCGTTTTGAGTTCTGCGCAAAATGCAGCGGTACGGCGATCCTGCCAGACGATCGCGTTATAGATGGGCTTGCCGGTGGCGCGATCCCAGACGATTGCGGTTTCGCGCTGGTTGGTGATGCCGACGGCGGCAACATCGCTGGGCTGCACTTTAGCTTGGGCCAACGCTTCCTGAGCGACGGCGAACTGGGAGGCGGCGATTTCTGTGGGATCGTGCTCTACCCATCCGGGCTGGGGAAAAATTTGCTTGAATTCGCGTTGCGCGACGGAGTGGATGCGGCCCTCGTGATCGAATAAAAGCGCTCGCGAGCTGGTTGTTCCCTGATCGAGAGCGAGAATGTAACGCAAGAGGCCTCCTGTTTCGGCGTCTCCAAATTATGACGAGCTCAAATTATGACGACCCCTGGGACGCGCGCAGAAATCTTCGAATGCCGAAATCATAGATTGCCGCGCCGACCAGTCCACCGAGAAGTGGCGCGACGATCGGCACCAACCAAACTCGGGATCCGCCTGTGAGTCCATTATTTTTGAATCCAGCGACGACGGTGAAAAGGCGCGGGCCGAAGTCACGAGCGGGATTGATGGGATATCCGTGCATGCCGCCGAAACTCATACCGATCGCCACGACGACCAGGCCGATCATCAGAGGCGCGAGGTTGGCGCCGGGCGGGACGTTGAACTCGTCGGTAATCGCCAGCACGAGCAAGAGCAGAAGAGCGGTGCCGATGACCTGATCGAGAAATCCGGCTTGCGGCCACGCGGGGAAGGCAGGGAAGGTTGTGAAGACACCTGCAGTTCTCTCCAGTTGGGGATCGACCTGGTGGAATGCCGGCAGATAGTTTCGATAAGTCAGGGCCGCGGCGAGGAATGCTCCGGCGGTTTGCGCGATGGAATACGGAACGACTTTGCGCCAGGGAAAATTACGAAAGACCGCGAGGGTGAGGGTGACGGCGGGATTGAGATGGCCGCCGGAAACTTTTCCGGCGACGTAGATCCCCATCGTGACGGCGAGTCCCCATCCCAGAGTGATGTTGGTGTAGCCGCCATGAACGGTTGCCGCGGGATTATTTGCGGGAAACAGCACGACCATCGCGACGACGCCCGGTGCCGAAGAGGATCAGGATGAAGGTTCCGAGGAACTCAGCAATCAATTCGGCGATTAAAGTTGGCGGCTTGCTCATCCGGGGCGATTCCATCGCAGGAAAGTCTGCTTTCGAGCCGCGAGTAGTCTAGCAAGGATTCGAGGCGACGCCGCACCTTTCAGTTCCCCAAAGAATCCTCAGCGCCGACCGTCCGCCGAGGGTAACTAAAAGTGCGAGAGCTAAGGGTATTTCCCCTTGACAGCAGGGACGTGGCCTGTAAGATAGAAGCATATTTATTCATCTCAATGAATAAATATTCATGATGAATAAAGTGCTGCGGCAGAGAGCGGTTTTGGAAGCGTTAAGGCAGGGGCCGGTTGCCAGCCAGGAAGATTTGCAGCGGGCTTTGCGCAAGCGGGGCTTCAAAGTGGGGCAGGCAACTTTGTCGCGGGATATTCGTGACCTGAATTTAAGCAAGACAGCGAGTGGTTACAACCTGCCTCAAGGGGATAGCGCTACCGGCTTGGCTTTGCCGCCAGTGCAACGGTTGGTTCGGGAGTTCGTGTTGGATGTGCGTCCGGCGCAAAATTTGCTGGTGTTGAAAACGATTGTAGGCAGCGCTCAGCCGGTGGCGGCGGCGATAGATGAACAGGAGTGGGAAGAAATGGTGGGAACGATTGCGGGGGACGACACGATCCTGATTATTTGTCCCGACAAGGATGCTGCTCGGAAGGTTGCAGCGCGCATCGAGGAGATGCTCGGCTGATGGCGGCGAAGCTTAAAAGTGCGGTGCTCGGAGCCAGCGGCTATTCAGGACTGGAGCTGACGCGGATTCTCGAACGACATCCGCGGTTGGAGAAGCCGGCGTTGCTGCGGCGGGAAGGCGGTGCTGCAGGTCCGGCGGATCTGGCGGAAGTGTTTCCTGAGTTATCGGGCAACGGGGGCTATCCGTTGCGGGCGTTCTCGTGGGGTGAGTTGAAACGTCAAGGCGTGGAATTGCTTTTTCTGGCTACGCCACATGAGGCTTCGCGATCTCTGGTGCCGGAGGCGATTGCACAAGGACTGCGGGTGATTGACCTGAGCGGAGCCTGGCGGCTGAAGCAGGAGCAGCATCGCTCGATTTACTCGTTTCAGGATGCTGACGCGGTCACGGCTGCAGAGTTGACGGCGAAAGCGGTGTACGGCTTGCCGGAGCTGAATCGCGATTGCGTTGCGACGGCGCAGTTGGTGGCGAATCCCGGCTGCTATGCGACTTCAGTGATTCTAGCTTTGGCGCCACTGCTGCGGGGCGGCCTCATCGATCGCGAGCATGGAATTATTTCTGATTCGAAGTCGGGAGTATCGGGAGCGGGCAAGGCGCCGACGTCGCGCACTCATTTTGTTTCGGTGGCCGATAATTTTTCCGCTTACGCAGTATTCAACCACCGGCACTTGGGAGAGATGGTGGAGCAGTTGGGATTGGACGATGCGGAGCTGACTTTCACTCCGCATCTGCTGCCGATTCCGCGGGGAATTTTGTCAACTATCTATGTGCGGCTGAAGCGGGCGATGAAAGCAGCGGAAGTGGAAGCGTGTTTACGTGATTTTTATTCCGGCAAGCATTGGGTGCGAGTTTTTGCGACGCCGCAGTTGCCGCAGCTGCAGTTTTCTCTGCACACGAATTATTGCGACCTGGGATTTTGCCTGGCGGAGGATGGCCAGCGTCTGGTGCTGATTTCCTGTGTGGATAACCTGCTGAAAGGCGCGGCGGGACAGGCAGTGCAGAACATGAATCTGATGTATGGCTGGGAAGAGCGGGAGGGATTGCAGTGACGATCGTAGTGAAAGTTGGCGGAGCGGCGATTGAGGATGCGGCCACGTTGCGCAAGTGTGCGCAGTCGATCGCGGAGTTGGCGCAGGATGGTCATCGCGTAGCGGTGGTGCATGGCGGCGGTGGCGCGCTCACTCGCATGCTGGAGCGGTTGGGGAAGAAAAGCGAATTCGTTGAGGGGCTGCGTGTGACCGATGCGGAGACGCGGGATACGGCACTCATGGTGCTTGGAGGAATCGTCAACAAAAATCTTGTGGCGGCGATTCAGGCAGCAGGCATGCCGGCGATTGGATTCTGCGGCGGTGATGGTATGACATTTCGCGCGCGGAAGAAATATGTTCACGGAAAAGACCTGGGATTTGTGGGCGAGATTTGTTTCGCGGAGCCGTGCTGGATCGAAGCGTTGTGGCAGCAAGGAGGAATTCCGGTGATGGCCTCGCTGGCCCTCGGAGCTGACGGGCAATATTACAACGTGAACGCGGATGAAATGGCGGCGGCGTGCGCGGCGGCGTGCCACGCCAATACTCTGATCTTTCTAACTGACGTGCCAGGAGTGAAAGATGCGTCGGGAAGCGTAATGCCGTGGCTGAGCACGAAGAAAGCGGCTGAACTGGAGGCTAGCTCGATTATCAGCGGCGGTATGTTGCCCAAGTTGCACGCGTGCAGCCTGGCGCTGAAACAGGGCGTGGGACGAGTGAGGATTTTGCCGGCGGCGGAGGTGGAAGTGCTGCCGCAATTTTATCTGACTAAGCTTTCGTGTGGTACGGAGGTGACGTATTTATGAGTTCACCAGTTGCAGCCCGTCCGAAATTGCAGCGGGCAAATCCCGAGGTACAGAAGAAGGAGTCAAAGTTGAATAGTCAGGTGCAAGCAAGAGTTGCGACAGCTTCGGCGAGAGCGCCGCAGGTGTTCTGGTGTCCGGATTTGGTTTCGACGCGCGATCTGGGTCCAGCTGGGGTCGATGCAGTCTTAAATCTCGCCGGGGTGATGAAGGCGCGTCCGGCTGATTTTCGAAAAGCGCTCAGTGGAAAGCAGATGGTGATGTTTTTCGAGAAACCTTCTTTGCGCACGCGGTTGACGTTCGAAGCGGGGATGGCGGGCCTGGGCGGGACGGCAATGTTTGTCGACCAGCGGCAGGAACGGCTCGATGCCCGCGAGACGCTGAGTGATGTGGCCCATAATCTGGAACGCTGGGTGGATGTGATTGTGCTGCGCACGTTTTCGCAGCAGACGATCGAGGGGATGGCGAAGCACGCGCGAGTGCCGGTGATTAACGCGCTCAGCGATCGCGAGCATCCGTGCCAGGCGCTGGCGGATTATCTGACTTTTATGGAGCGCTTCGGAGATGTGAAGAATCGCTGTCTGGCATATGTGGGCGACGGAAATAATGTGGCGCACTCGCTGCTGCTGACATGCGCGTGCCTGGGGTCGTCGATCCGCGTGGCAACACCACCGGGATATGAGCCTGATACGCAGATCGTCGCAGATGCACGGGAGATCGCAGAGGAAACTGGTGCTGAGATTTCGTTGCTGAACGACCCGCACGAGGCAGTGGCCGGGGCTGATGCGGTTTACACGGACGCGTGGGTCAGCATGGGCCAGGAGGAACAAGAATCGGAGCGGTCACGAATTTTTCCGCCGTATCAAGTGAATGCAGAGCTCATGGCCGAGGCCGCGCCGCATGCGGTGTTCATGCATTGTCTTCCCGCGCACCGTGGTTTGGAAGTGACGGACGAGGTGATGGACTCAGAACAGTCCGTGATTTTCGAGCAGGCGGAAAACCGGCTGCACGTGCAAAAGGCTATTCTTTATTTATTGCTGGGCGGCGGCGATCGTCTGCCCGCGAGGAGTGCTCATGCCTGAAAAAATTGTTCTTGCTTATTCTGGCGGACTGGATACATCGATCATCATTCCATGGCTCAAGGAAAATTATGCCTACAGCGTTATCGCGATGGTGGGCGACGTGGGCCAGGGCGACGACATTGAAGCGGTGGTGGAGAAGGCTTATGCCACAGGCGCGAGCAAAGTCGTGGTGGAGGATCTGCGCGAAGAGTTTTTG
Source organism: uncultured Acidobacteriaceae bacterium (assembly GCA_963726155.1). Taxonomy (GTDB): domain Bacteria; phylum Acidobacteriota; class Terriglobia; order Terriglobales; family Acidobacteriaceae; genus Sulfotelmatobacter. The sequence continues at coordinate 1,471,581 of CAVSBF010000003.1, read as the reverse complement.
ACGGGATATGTTTTTCCGGCGCTACGCGCGGGTGCGGTGTACGAACATAAATATTTGCTGGGCACATCGCTGGCGCGTCCGGTGATCGCGAAACATCAGGTGGAAGTGGCGTTGCGCGAGGGCGCGACGGCTGTGGCGCATGGATGCACGGGCAAAGGCAACGATCAGGTTCGCTTTGAATTGACGTATCAGGCGCTTGCGCCGGAGTTGAAGGTGGTTGCGCCGTGGCGGGAGTGGACGCTGAAGTCGCGGGAGGATTGTCTCGATTACGCTGAGCAGCACGGCATTCCTGTAGCTGCTAGCCGGGAGAAAATTCATAGCCGCGACCGCAATCTGTGGCACCTCAGCCATGAAGGCGGAGAGCTGGAAGATGCCGCGAATGCACCGCTGGCGACTACCTGGCAGATGACGCGCTCGCCGCAAGAGGCTCCGGATAAGGCAGAGCAGGTGAGCATCGGCTTCGAGAAAGGCAATCCTGTCTCGGTGAATGGAATGAAGCTGGATCCGGTATCGCTGGTGGAACTGCTGAACGAAATTGGAGCGAGAAATGCCATCGGCCGCGTCGACCTGGTGGAAAACCGTTTTGTGGGGATGAAGTCGCGGGGATGTTATGAAACGCCCGGCGGAACGCTGCTGATTGCGGCGCATCGCGAACTGGAAGCACTTTGCCTGGAGCGCGAGGTGGCACACTTCAAGCAGCACGTGGCGCTTAAGTATGCGGAGCTGGTTTATTTCGGGCTGTGGTTTACGCCGCTGCGCGAGGCCCTGGACGCATTCGTTGACAGCACGCAGACGGAGATGACTGGCAGCACAACTTTGTCTCTGTACAAGGGAAATGTTTCCGTGGTGAGCCGGCAGTCGGAGCATTCGCTTTATCGCACCGATCTTTCGTCGTTCACGATGGGGGATAGTTACGACCAGAAGGATGCAGAGGGATTTATTCGCATCCTGGGATTGCCGTCGCGGACGCGCGCCCGGGCGCGGCAGGAGGTTACGCGATGAAGATGTGGTCGGGGCGGTTCCGGCAGGGGCTGGATCCGCAATTCGAGCGGTGGCAGCGGTCGTTTGATTTCGACCGCCGTCTGTTGAGTTACGAACTGGCGGCGAGCGGCGCACACGCGCGTGCTTTGAAAAATGCCGGGGTTCTGTCGGCGGACGAACTCATCAGCATTCTGGAGGGGCTGCAGCAGATTGGGAAGATGGCTGCAAATTCGACCGGACCGGTAGAAGACGATGAGGCCGAGGACGTGCACCACTTCGTCGAGAAGCAGCTTGTGGCGCGGATTGGCGAGGTGGGATACAAGCTGCACAGCGGACGCAGCCGCAACGAACAGATTGCTACTGATCTGCGTCTTTACGTCCGTGCGGCGATTGATGAGCTGCGCAAGGAGCTGGCAGAAGTTTGCGGGGCTTTCGCCGATCGTGCCGATCAGGCGGGCAGCGCGGCGATGGCGGCTTATACGCATTTGCAGCATGCCGAACCCGTGCTGGTGGCGCATTGGCTGCTGGCTTATGTCGAAATGTTTTTGCGCGATGCAGACCGGCTGGCTGATTGCCGCAAGCGGTTGAATGTTTGTCCGCTGGGATCAGGCGCTATCGCTGGCGCGACTTTGCCGCTCGATCGCAATTTCATGGCTGACGAACTCGAATTCGCTTCGCCGACGGCGAACAGCATTGATGCGACCAGCGACCGGGATTTTGTTCTCGAATTTGTGAATGTGCTTTCACTTCTCAGCCTGCACTTAAGCCGGTGGGCGGAGGAGATGATTATTTTCTCCACGCAGGAATTCGGCTTTGTGCAGTTGCCGGAGGCTTATTCCACGGGTAGCAGTGCCATGCCGCAGAAAAAAAATCCGGACCTTCTTGAGTTGGTGCGCGGCAAGGCGGGGCGCGTTATTGGAAGTGCAACCGCGCTGCTGGTCACGATGAAAGGTTTGCCTTTGGCATACAACAAGGATTTGCAGGAGACCCAGGAGCCGCTATTCGATGCCGCGGACACTGCATTGCAATTGTTGCCGCTGGTGGCCGGGTTTATGAAAGCCGTCGAGTTCGATCATGCACGTATGAATGATGCGGCGCAGTCAGGATTTATGAACGCTTGGGCGGGCGCAACTTATCTGGTGAGCCGTGGCGTGCCGTCGCGGCTGGCGCACGAGCAAATTGGCAAAGCGGTGAAGCTGTGTCTGGAAAAAAAGTGTGAGCTGGGCAATCTGCAACTCGACGAGCTGAAGGCTTTGCATCCCGCGTTTGATGAGAAGTTTTATGAGTGCTTGAAACCGGCGGCAGTGCTGGCGATGCATGATGTGGTAGGCGGGACCTCACCTGCGCGGGTTCGGCATGGGCTGGCAGCGGCGAGAAAGAAGATCGAATCCTTGCGCGAGGAGGTCAATCTCCATGCGCACGCGTAAGGCGATTTTGCCAGATGCGCAGCAGATTCACGATCTGATTGCCAGCTATTCGGGCGACGGCACTTTGCTGCCGCGGACGCTCGCGGAGATTTGTGAGAACGTGAGGGATTTTGTGGTGCTGGAGGAAGACGGCCGCATCATCGGATGCGGTGCGCTGCACCTTTATGGCACGCATCTTGCTGAGATTCGTTCCATCACGGTTTCGCCTCGAACCCAGGGCAAGGGTGGGGGCAGCAAGCTGATGAAGGCGTTGATGGCGGAGGCCAAGCGGCATCGGGTGGATTGCATCTGTCTGTTCACGCGAGCTCCGGAATTCTTCGCCCGCCAGGGTTTTCAGATGGCGCAGCGAGAAGACCTTCCCGACAAGATTTACAAGGATTGCCACGTGTGTCCCGGTTTCACAAGTGCGATGAAGTTGCGATGGTGCGTGGGAAACTTCCCACGTTCGCCATTCTTCCCGAGCCGGCGAACTGGCTGGTGAAGCTGCAGGTTTCGGCGGCAGGCGATTAGAGAGTAGTGCCATCGATTCAATCAAGATCTTAAAGCGCAGAGAATCGCTGAGAACCTCCGCGGAGAACGCTGAGGGGAGTTCGGCGCCTCTGGCGGCGATCGTCTTTTCCTGCAACCTGCCTTCCGGTGTATGATGCCCAACGGAAACTATAACTATGTCTATCGCCACACCGAGCCAGTCCACAACAGTCTCTCCTGATTCGTCGTCTTCCTATACTGGGCCGCTGGCCGTGGTGACCACGCTGTTTTTCATGTGGGGCTTTCTGACGTGTCTCAACGACATTCTGGTCCCACATCTCAAGCCGATCTTCGACCTGGATTACGCGGAGATCATGCTCATTCAGTTTGCCTTTTTTGGAGCATATTTTCTTTTCTCTATTCCGTCGGCCAAGATCATTGACTGGATCGGTTATCAACGCTCGATGGTAGTGGGTTTGCTGACCATGGGCCTGGGTGCGTTTCTTTTTGTGCCAGCGGCCAGCGTTCCGTCGTACCCGCTGTTTCTGATCGCTCTGATCGTGCTTGCGGCTGGGATCACCTGTTTGCAGGTGGCGGCCAATCCCTACGTGACGGTGCTGGGCAAGGCGAAAACTGCGTCGAGCCGCTTGAATCTTACGCAGGCATTCAATTCGCTGGGAACATTTCTGGCTCCCTTTTTCGGCGGGCTGCTGATTCTGAGCACAGCGCCGAAGAGCATGGAAGAAATCCGGGCGATGGCGCCTGCAGCGCTGCAGTCCTATCGTTTGCATGAGGCGGCGACGGTTAAGGCGCCTTACGTGGGGTTGGGCATTGCTCTTGTAGTTCTGGCGGTCGCGATTGGCAGCTTCAAGTTGCCGAAAATTCCCCAGGCGCAGCACAAGGTCGGGGAAAAAGTGAACGACTCGATCTGGAGGCATCCGAATTTGATTTTCGGCGCGATTGGCATCTTCGTTTATGTGGGCGCGGAAGTGGCGATCGGCAGTTTTCTGGTGAACTATTTCACCCAACCGGAGATTGGCGGGCTCACGGAGAAAGTCGCAGCTAGTTTCGTCGCCTTCTATTGGGGCGGAGCGATGGTGGGCCGTTTCATCGGGTCCGGCTTGCTGCAGAAGATGAAGACCGGGCAGTTGTTGGGGATTTGCGCAGTGTGCGCCGCCGCGCTAGTAACCCTTTCCATGCTGAGCACCGGGCACTTCGCCATGTGGAGCATCATTCTGGTCGGGTTCTTCAATTCCATCATGTTCCCCAGCATTTTCACGCTGGGTGTGGCGGAGCTGGGGCCGCTGACGGGAGATGGATCAGGAATCATGATTATGGCGATCGTGGGCGGGGCGCTGATCCCGCTGGCGCAAGGGGCGATCGCGGACAAGATTGGCATCCACCATGCGTTCTTTCTGCCGGTAGTCTGTTATCTGTATATCCTCTTCTTCGCCCTGAGCGGGTCCAAGCCGAACAGCCAGCGCCACGTCCAGAGCCATCTGGGCTAGCCCGGATGGGCATGGATTGATAACAGCGGCACTCGATGGCGGTATGAAAGAGACTGGGCTGCGCGTCAGGCCAGAATCGATATCAATTCCGGAGTGCAGCGGGAATTCTGCATTAGCTTCACGGCATCTTCCGCCGTAAACCGTCCCATGGCCAGAGCCAGCTTCTTGTTGGTTGTGGTCTGAATGGGAGTGCGGTCAATTCGCAGGACGTATTCTGCGGCACGCGCACCGCCGCGGTTCACTTTCACGAGAAACTTCGTATTCTTCATGGGCTCCCTTTTGGTTCAGGACAGGTGCAGAAACAAACGATCTGGACGAGGTACGCATGCTTTAACCGCGACGAAGCGCAGTTCCCTCAACTGTTGCATTGTACTCGGGCTAAGAGGGCTGACTCATTCCTATATATAGACTTGCAGGATTGGGAAGAGCCAATAAGTATAGTTTTATGTTAGGCTTGCGGGCCGAGTTTGTCAAGTTTTAACGTATATCCGGAGGGATGGTTCGTTTTCCCACGTTTACGAAGCGGGTGCAGTAGACGACGACGCCCGAATCAATCCATACTCGAACCGTGCACGGGCGAAGCGCATCCGTGAAATGGTTCTGGCTGTTGGCGGCTGTGCTGTGCGGGAACGCGTGGGGGGCTCAAGCGTCTCCGTCCCCTCCGAACCCTTCTCAGTCTTCGCAACGCAACTCTTCTGCTTGGGCTGTTTCCGATCCGCATACGACCGTCACAAAACTCTCTCTGACGGTGACCGATGAAAACGGGGTGGCAGTCCCATTAGCCCGCATAGAGTTACAACCTCCTTCGCCATCGCTGGCGTTGCGCTGTGAAACCGATTTTGCCGGGCACTGCGAGTTCAGCAATATTTCGTCCGGAGCGTACGAAATCCATGTGGAGAAAGTGGGTTTCTATGCGATTTCTGAAAACGATGTGCAGGTGGGAGGCACCTCCAATGTGGACGTGACTCTAACGCATCAGCAGGAGGCGCGGGAGGTGGTGAATGTGGCGGAATCCGCGCCGGCGATTGACCCGGCGCAGATTTCCAGCAAGGAGGAACTGACCGCCGCTGAGATTATCGATGTTCCTTATCCCGGCGCACACGACTACCGCAACGGATTGATCTTTATCCCGGGAGTTACGCCAGATGCATATGGTCTGCCGCATGTCGCCGGCGCTGAGAGTTATCAAACCCTGCTTTTGCTGGACGGTTTTAACGTGACCCAGCCAACCAACGGGCAGCTCGTGGTGCGGACCAGCGTGGAATCATTCCGCTCCATCGAGGTGGCCGCGAGCCGCGAGCCGGCGGAGTTTGGCAAGGGCTCCGGCGGAGTGCTCGCGCTGAACACACGCATGGGAGACGACCACTTTCACATTACTTCGACCGACTTTACGCCCGGAGTGCAGGACATCAAGGGGATCTCGATCGGCCAGTGGCCGCCGATCGTCACTGTGTCGGGTCCGATAAAAAAGGGAAAGGCATGGTACATCGATGCACTCGACGGCGAGTACGACAATAACATCACGAAGCAATTGCCCGACGGAGCCGATGCGGATCACGTTTGGCGCGTGGACAACCTGGCCAAGTTGCAATCGAACCTAACGACCCGCAACATTGTGACTCTCAGCTTTTTGTCGAACTACTATCACGATGAATACGATGGGCTTTCAGTGTTGCAACCACAGCCAAGCACTCCGACTGACGCGGAAACGGCTTATATCGGCTCGCTCAAAGACCAATATTATTTTCGCGGAGGGGCGCTGCTGGAAAGCGGATTCGGCGTGGCCCAGTACAGTTCGGAGCTCACTCCGCAGGGCACCGGTTCCTATATTGAGTCGCCGCAGGGCGCGGGCGGCAACTATTACCTGAATGAGAGCGCGCTGGCACGCCGGGTGCAAGGGATTGCAAATCTTTATTTGCCGCCGCGGCAGTGGCATGGTCGACATGACGTCAAAGTTGGCACGGACCTCGACCATTTGAATTATGCGGCGCAATTTCTGCGTCAGCCGATTTCGTATTTGCAGCCCAACGAGCCATTCCAACCTTGTCCCACTGACGCGAACGGCGTTCCGATGGCGCCTTCGACTACTTGCTCGCGCTATTCGGTGTTTTCCGGTGGAAATTATTCGACGATCTACAACTCCGAGGCAAGTGCTTATGCCGAGGATCGGTGGCTGATCACCAACCGTTGGCTGATCGAACCCGGCCTGCGTATGGACTGGGATCAGATCGTGCGGACGCCATTATTCTCGCCGCGGCTGGCTGGAACTTACATTCTCGACGATGAAGGGAATACGAAGCTCTCAGCTGGAGTTGGGATCATCTATGACACAACCAATCTGGGTCTGCTCCACCAACCTTTCGAGGGGACGAGGGTCGACTATTTTTTTAATCCGAGCGGGCAGCCGACGGACGCCAATGGAAATCCCGCGAGCGCGCCCGTACCCGTGCCGACTACATTCGAAGCGAATCGGAATACGCTCGACGCGCCGCGGTATTTGAACTGGAGTGTTGGCCTGGAAAAGAAATTACCGGACGCTATTTTTCTGAAACTTGAGTTCATCGAGAAACGCGGCGTGCATGGTTTCGCCTACAACACGCTGAATGGAGCGGTGGATGGCAACTACTTTTTGGAGAATGGACGCGATGATCGCTACGACGCGTTTGAAATCAGCGCCCGGCACCGATTTCGCCAGTACTACGAAATTTTCGGCGCTTACACCCGCTCACGGGCCCATACCAATCAGGTGTTTGATTTCAGTCTGGATATTCCGTTGTTGAGCCCGCAGTTGCCCGGACCTTATCCGTGGGATACACCAAACCGCTTTGTCGGATATGGTGTGCTGCCATTTTTCAAGCTGCCGGTTCTGCATAAAGTGGATCTGGTTTATTCCACGGAAATCCGCACTGGTCTTCCATTCAACGCCACCACCGACCAGGGACGGATTTATCCTGGTGATCCTCCGGGAACCTTTCGTCTGCCCATGTATTACACGGTGAATCTGCAATTCGAAAAACGGTTTCATATGTTCGGCCGGTATTGGGCGCTGCGCGGCGGCTTCGACAATTTCACCAACCACGCGAATTACATATTGGCGAATGCCGTGCTCGATCCGATGCATCCAGTTCCGACTTTTATCGATGGCAATGGGCGTGCTTTTACTGGACGGATTCGATATCTCGGACGGCAGTGATTGTTGGACTCAAGTGGCTAGAACCATAATCCCCAGAGCCAGTCGACGCTGGCATGCGTGATCGTGGAAGCTGGAATGCGGCGCTGCTCGCGCCAAGCGCGTCCGTAGAAAATACCTGCAATCGCGGCCAGCAACACATAACGCCAGTTGAAATGGGCCGCCCGTTTATTAAAATGCGAGAGGCCGAAGAGAGCCGACGCGATGACGAGAGCTGCGTAGCGTCCGATGCGCCGCTCCAATAAATTTTGCACCCAGCCGCGAAAGAAAAGCTCTTCGGGCACGGCGGTAAAGAAAAATATTAAAGTCCAGCGCAGGAGAGCGTTGCCGATTCCCGGCAGGTTGCGATGAGGATGGATGAAGCCCAAAGCCAAGCCGAGAGCGATTACGAAGGGAGCGAAGAAAATCAGTTCTCGCAAGCCGGTTTTCCAGTCACTCCACTTCAAATGAAAATCGAAGCCGACGCCGTGTAACTGCCGGATGGCCTGAAATCCGTACAAGCCCGCATCGACCAAAAATAATTCATTCAAGGCGCGCAGTCCGGCTGGCCAGGCGCTGTCGAACCAGCGCAAGTCGACGGCCAGACCCAGCACCAGCAGGATGAAAGCGTCACGCCAGCCGCCGCGCTGCTCGGGGTCGACGGCCGCGGCTCGCATGAGTAGCGCTGCGATCGCTACCGGAAAGAACATGTAGAGCGCGAACCATGTCCACTGGAATATGTGCGCGGAGATGGAAACCATCGCGTAGGGCACGACTAGTAATGCGGGAAGACTCAGGCGCAAAGCGATCGGTAATGAATTCACCGCGCGGGTTACCCGTTCAGCGGCGAAGCCGAACAAAATGGCGGGGACGAGTTCAAGTCCGAGAGCCGCAATTGCGACCGGCGTCACATTCTGCATGGAATTATCTTAAACGCGCTTGTCTCGCCCACGCCTCGGGGATAGAATTCCCTCGCGTTTTGCAGGAGGCATAAAAATGGCCACAGCTCCGCTCCCGCCTTTGTCCGTGCCCTCGCCCGTGCCTACGGCGCCGCCGCTTTCTGAAGCTGCGCGGATTGTCGACACTTTCATCGCACCGTCCAAAACTTTTACTGATCTTCGGCGTAATGCGAGTTGGTGGGCGCCGTTCTTGCTGATGATCGTGATATCGACGTTATTTGTCTACACTGCCGGGCAGAAAATTGGTTTTCGCAAGATCATGGAGAACCAGATGCAGGCGCAGCCGAAAGCGCAGGCGCGGCTGGAACAGTTGCCACCGGACCAGCGCGAAGAACGCATGCAAAACGGCGCCAAGGTCACGCAGATTATCTCCTACACTTTCCCGGTGATCACGCTCATCTTCTGGCTGATTATTGCGACCGCGCTTTTCGCGACCTTCAAACTCGCGGTGGGGGCGGACATTTCCTTTAAAGTCTCGCTCGCCATTGTGATTTATGCCGCGTTGCCTCTGATGCTGAAGTCCGTGCTGGCCATGCTCTCAGTGGTCGCCGGAATCAGTCCCGATTCGTTTTCCTTTCAGAATCCGGTGGCCACCAATCCCGGTTATTTTATGAGTCCGGCGGGAAATGTTTTTCTCTACAATCTGGCGTCGGCTCTCGACATCTTCATGATCTGGACGCTTGTGCTTACCGCCATCGGCTTCACTTGCGTGAGCAAAGTGAAAACCGGCACAGCCTACGCGGTTGTGTTCGGATGGTGGGCGTTCTTTACTCTCGCGGGGGCGGCCGCCGGAGCGGCGTTCTCTTAATCGAAATATAATTTGCGGTATGCTGGAAAGGCCCAGGAGATATCCGATGAAACTGACATTCGCGTTTTTGTGTATCTTCGCATGTAGCGTATTCGGCTTTGCGCAAGCGCCGGCTGCGCCGGCGTCCACTGCGGCGCCGGTGAAGGATCCTGTAACCGCTTCCCTGCGCATGCTGCTGCCACGCTCGCAAAAAAATATTCTCGGCGCTATTTCTGAAATGCCCGCCGACAAATTCAATTACAAACCTACGCCCGATCAGATGACTTTCGCGCACCTGGTCGTTCATATTATTGGATCCAACAATGGCGGATGCGCCAAGGCGGCGGACGTTCCCGCGCCAAAGGCCGAAGAGGTGAAAGAAACAGATTCCAAGGACAAACTGCTGGCAGCGGCTACCGCCTCGTTCGACTTTTGCAGCGAAGCGCTGGCCAAGATGGACGACTCAAAACTTGGCGACAGCGTTGAGCTTTTTGGCGGACATAAATTCCCGCGCGCCATGGCCGCGCTGGGTCTGGCCAGCGGATGGGCCGATCACTATGCAGCGGCAGCGCAGTACTTGCGATTGAATGGGATTCTGCCGCCGTCGGCGCAGCCGAAGAAGTAACCCGGCGCGGGCTAAAAGCCGCGCCCTTTCAAATCTAATTACTTTATCTGTACGAGTTCGCCGGCTGATGTTGTCGCAAGCGTTGGCGGTGCGGCATGCTGCGGCGCGCGCCAGCTGTCGAATATCGAAACCTGGTGCACGCACGAAACCGTGCAATGCGGCGCGCAGCTTTTTTCTGTGAGATATTCGCGGCGCATGTCATCGCGGGTGTAGGTTGCAAGCGGCACGCCGGGATAGCCGCGTTGTTGCGAGCAATAGTGGACTAATCCGTCTTCACAAATATAGAGATAGCGAGCACCGGCGCGGCAGCGCCAGTCGTTGGGCAAGCCTTGGGCGATATTGTCCTGGAAGGCGTTGATGCGGGTGAAGCTGCTCTTCTCCCAGGATTTCATCTCCTCGTAAATGCGGCGTTCTTCTTCGCCCAGCGGCTGCAGTTGGCCGCTGCCATCGTGAATGATGCCGATCGTTGAAGTGAATCCGAGTTCAATGGCGCGCTTGCCGATGGTGAGCGCGTCCTGCGGATGATGAATGCCGCTGCCCACTACGGAATTTATATTGACGTGAAAATCGGCATGTTCCGCGAGCAGTTGCAGCTTCTTGTCAAGAACTTTCAGACTCTTCTTCGAAACTTCGTCGGGATTGACGTTGTCGATGGAAATCTGCAGCCACTCCAGCCCGGCTCGGTTCAGGCGGTTGATGCGATCTGCGACTAATAGATAACCGTTGGTGATGAGGCCGGCGATCATACCGTTCGCGCGAATGCGGCGGATGACGTCATCGAGTTCGGGATGCAGCAGCGGCTCGCCGCCGGAAATTGTGACTACGGCGGTGCCCAGCGCGCCTAGCTTATCGATGCGGCGAAACATTTCGTCTGTCGCAACCGGCTTCGAGAAATCGTCGAACTCGTTGCAGTAGGTGCAGGCTAAATTGCAGCGTCGGACGGGGATGATGTGGGCGAGCAATGGATGTTCCGTGGACGTCAACGCGCGGGCGGCCATGGCGGCTCCGCGCAGGTTGCGGTGGAAGGCTTTGCCGCGGCGGCGCAAGGATGTGAGAACTGAAGGCATGGATTGAATACTCTTATTACAGCATGGATGTGGGGTGAATGTCAGGCTTGGTGACAGCGTGCGGAGCAATTGACGGGGCGAACGGAGCCCGTAAGAGGCTGTATTGGGCGCGTCATTTCTGCACGCGTGCCATCATTCTATTGCCCGCCGAAAAGTTCGTGACCGCCTTTACTCAGCGCTCGCAGTGCTAGTTCGGCGAATTCTTCAGGGAGGAGTACATAATCTGTGTCGTAAGTCGAGATGGCGAAGATGGGGACGCCGTTGTTCGATAGCGGCGCGATAAACGAGAGCAGGATTCCGGTTTGCGAGAAGGGAAACGAGCCTTCGAGCTTGAGGCAGATCCAGCGAAGTTGGGACTGCACGTTTGCGGGAAGATTTGCTAACGGGCAGACAATGGAAAGTTCGTCGGCGGTGCGGGTGATTGAGGTGAAGTCGGCGTTCGTAGCCCAGTCGGGGACGGAGGAGTTTGGATCGAGGCGGACGATGGCGTAGGGACCGGGGAGTTGGTGGAATTTCAGCATGGATTCAAGTGAGTTTTATACATCATCTGCGTGGTTAGAGTTCGCGGGCGGGGCGCCCGCGCCACATAAACGCCTCGCTGCGCTCGCGACAGCCGAGTGCGGCTTTCCCCTCATATGCTTCAGCCTTCGACCGCTTTGCGTACTGCGGCTTTGGCGAGGAGGCGCGTGGAGTCGAGGGTTGGTAGTGGCGAGGATTCCGGCGTGACCAGCAGCGGGATTTCTGTGCAGCCGAGGACGACCGCGTCGCAACCTTCGTCTTTCAGCGCGCGGATCACTTCCACATAGTAGGCGAGGGAGCGGGGCAGGAATTGGGCGTTGACCAGTTCGTCCATGATGATCTGGTTGAGGCGCTCGCGCTGTTCGGCACCGGGGGTGCGATGTTCGATGGCGGCGGCTTTCAGGGCCTCGCGGTAGACGGGGCCTTCCATCAGATAACGTGTGCCGAGGACGGCGAGGCGCTTGAATTGGCGCTGGTGGGCTTCTTTCGCGACTTCTCTGGCAATGTGCAGCCAGGGGCGCGGGGACCGGTGCTCGACCAAGTCGAAGGCTTGATGGATGGTGTTATCGGGACAGATGAGAAAGTCGGCGCCGGCGCGGGAGAGTTTCTCCGCGGAAGAGAGCATTAGTTCGGCAACGCCTGCCCAATCATTGGCGCGGATGCACGGCATGTATTTCGCGAGCGAATGAGAATGGAGCGAAACTTCGGGATGATCGTGAGGGCCGAGCATCTTTGCGCCTTCGAGCGAGATGGTGCGATAGCAGAGCGCGGCTCCTTCGGTGCTGCAGGCGACGATTCCGATATGGAGGGGCATGGTTTAAATTCTCAGTTGACGCCGCGCGGTCAGGATTTTTGATGGCATTTCGAGTTCATCATGAAGATTCCTTCTTCGCGTTTGTCCATGCGACTTGCAGTAAAACACAGCCGACAAAGGCCAGAAGGGAGTCTGCGACCAGAGGATGGGCAGGCCAGATCGCTTGCGGAATATGAAGAAACCAGGCTGCGGTCACGGCGACGGTAGCGAGCAGAGAGATTTTCAAACTCTTCACGGCTAGCTCCTCGTGATCGGGTAGCGGAATTGTATGGCCAGCATCATCGGGCCGCGGCGGCATCGAAAAGATTTAAGAATTCCAGTTTCTTTTCTGCGGGCAGGAACGACGCCTCGAAGGAGTTGCGGGCCAGTTCCCGCATATGCTCGTCGGTGAATCCGAAAGTATTCTGCGCCAGTTGATATTCGCGCGCCAGGGTTGTGCCGAACATGGCGGGGTCATCGCTGTTGAGCGTGATCATTACGCCGTGATCGAAATAGCTCTTTACGGGATGCTCGTTGAGATTGGGACAGAGGCCGGTGCGGAAGTTGCTGGTGAGGCAGATTTCGACCGGAACCTGGCGCTGGGCAAGCTCTTCGACGAGATCGGGATCGTGGAAGGCGGTGAGCGCATGGCCGATGCGTTCGGCGCGAAGATTGAGCGCGCCCCATACGGATTCCGGCGGTCCGTTCTCGCCGGCGTGAGCTGTCAGACGCATGCCGTGGTCGGCGGCCCAGGTGTAAGCGTCGCGAAAAAGTTCGGGCGGGGCTTTCAATTCGTCGCCGCCGATGCCGATGCCGACAACTTCGCGATCGTGATAGCGAACGGCGAGCTCGAAGACCTTCTGCGCAGCTTCCGCGCCGAACTGGCGGACAGCGTCGAAAATCCAGACCAGCGAGATGCCGAAGTCGCGCGCGCCGCGGGCGCGGCCGCGATCGAGGCCTTCGAAGATGGCGGCGAAATCCTGTTTGCGCCAGAGGCAGACGCCAACCGAAACGTAAACCTCGGCGTGCAGAACGTTTTCTTCTTTCAGGCGCTGCATCAGGCGGTAGGTAATGAGCTCGTAATCGTCTGGCGTGCGGAGATGCTCGGTGATGTTCTTGAAGGCGAGCAAGAACCCCGGAAAATCATTGTAAAGGTAGAGTTGCTCGACCTCGGCCTGAGTGACGCGGTCGCCGTGGTGGCGGCGGAGTTCGAGAAGTGTGGATGGTTCGATTGCGCCTTCGAGGTGCAGATGGAGTTCCGCCTTGGGCAGTTGCCGGAGAAAACTGCTGGGCGGCCTAACGAGAGATGAGGACATCACTTCATGATTGTAGATTCTTGGGGAGAGATTTGCGAGGGACGGTTCAGCGAGGAACTGCCATGCGGACGCTGAGAGTGTAAGAGGGCGCAGAGATCCTTCGACTGCGCAGACCGATTCGCTGTCGCTCATCGGTCTGCTTCGCTCAGGATGACAATGTGGTTTGGTAAGGGCTGAAGCTACTTCTTCGCGAACTCGCTCCGGTGGCGGCTGTAGAAGATGTAGATAAGCAGGCCGAGGCCGAGCCATACTACGAAGCGGACCCAGGTGATGACGGTAAGTCCGGTCATGAGGCCGCCGCAGAGGACGACTGAGATCAGCGGGAACCATGGGACGAAGGGGACTCGGAAGGCGCGCTTGCGATCGGGCTGCCTGCGGCGCAGGATGATCACTGCCAGCGAAACCAGAACGAAGGCAAACAGGGTGCCGATGTTCGCGAGGTCCGCGGCATCGCCAATATCAACGAGACCTGCGGGAATTCCGACGGCGAAGCAGGCGATCCAGGTGGACCAGTAGGGCGTCTTATATTTCGGGTGTACCGCGGAGAACAGCTTGGGCAGTAAGCCGTCGCGGGACATGGCGTACCAGATGCGAGCCTGCCCGTACTGAAACACGAGTAAAGAGGAGATCATGCCTGTGAGCGCTCCGATCACGATGACCGAGCGGAAGAGAGGATGCACACCCAGATACTTCATGGCGTAGGCTACGGGCGCTTCGGCGGCTGGACCGGACACGAAGGTTGTGTATTTCATCATGCCGAGCAGGACGACGGCAACGCCGACATAGAGCACGGTGCAGACTATCAGCGACATGATGATGCCGAAGGGCAAATCTTTTTGCGGATTGCGCGATTCCTCCGCGGCGGTGGAAACGGAATCGAATCCGATATAGGTAAAGAAGACGATGGCCCCTCCGGTAACGATTCCGGCGAAGCCAGAAGGGGCGAAGGGATGCCAGTTTGCGGGTTTTACCAGCATTCCACCCACGACAAGGAAAGTAAGGATGGCTCCGATTTTGACGGCCACCATGATGTTATTGGTCTCCGCCGACTCCTTCACTCCGCGCACCAGCAGCAGCGTGAGAATGAAAACGATGAGAAAACCGGGGAGATTGAAATAGGCGCCCGTCGCCTGTCCGCCGGCCCATACCGGACCGGAAAGTTTGTCCGGCAAGTTGAGGCCGAATACCGCCAGTTGCGCTTTTATATACCCAGCAAAGCCGACCGCGACTGCGACATTCGAGACAACATATTCCAGGATCAGATCCCAGCCGATGATCCAGGCGAAAATTTCGCCGAGCGTGGCGTAGGAGTACGTGTAGGCGCTACCGGCGATCGGGATCATGGAGGCGAGTTCGGCATAGCAGAGGCCGGCAAAGCTACAGGCGACCGCGACCAGCAGAAAAGAAATCGCAATCGATGGGCCGGCGGGCGGACGTCCGTGCATGAGCGCACCTGCCGTGCTGCCAGTGCGCAGTAAATTCACGATTACATCGAGCGCCTGCGCATGCAGAATGGATGGAGCCTGAAAATATTCGCCTGCTGCCGCCGTGCCGGTAAGAATGAAAATTCCCGAACCGATGATGGCGCCGATGCCCAGGGCGGTTAGAGACCAGGGGCCGAGAGTTTTTTGCAGCCGCTGCCCTGGGACCTCGGATTCCGCGATCAGCTTATCGATCGACTTACAACAGAAAAGCTGATTGTCGGAAGTGCGTACTGACGCCGGGGGTTCCGTGGATGATTGTGACAAGAGGTAGTTGTCTCCTGGAACAAGCCTTCAGCAATTAGCACTTAGCATTTAGCCAGTTCTGATTCCTATCAGCTAACTAAGAACCTTTCCGACTAAATGCCAAGCGCCTCATGTCGATTGACGCCTTACCGTTTCGACTGGCCGCGAGCCAACTTCTTTACTTTGCGTTTCTTCGATCCGCGGGCGTAATCGCGGGGCTTCTTCGGCTTTTCCGCTTTCGCTTTCTTGCGGGCGGTGCGTTTTGATTTTTTGCGTTCTTCTTTTGTGAGCTCTGCTGTGTTTGCCATGAATGCTTTCTTGAATCAGTATTGAAATTAAATTGCTCTTACGCTCTTTCCAGCTGAGCGTATTTCTCGACCAGCTTTTTTAAGCCGAAGCGAGGAAATTGTACAGTAATCTTGGCTTCTTCGCCTTCTCCTTCGCGCTGGTAGACCGTTCCTTCGCCATATTTTGGATGACGAACTTTCTGGCCGGGACGGAATCCGCGCTTGCCGGTGGGCTCTTCGACTACAGTTTTGGGGACGGTAAATTTCTTGCCGCGGCTGGCGAAAAATTCGGCAATATTCTCGATGGAGTTGTAGGGTTTGGCCGGAGCTGTGGTGGCGCTGCGGGGCTTCGCCCCGCTTGACGGCCGGGGGCGGTCGTCCCCACGTGATGCTTGCCAGGCTGCGCTTTGGTCTTCGTCTTCGTAGGAATAGTGGGAGTCAGCATTGTGGGTTGCGGGGCTGCGCCCCGCTGGACGGCCGAGGGCGGCCGTCCCCACATAACCTGACCCAGAGCCGCGGCGTCGGCCTAATTCTTCGAGCAGCGGAGCGGGGACTTCTTCCAGAAAGCGCGAAGGGACGCTGGCTTCAGGAAGATCGGTGCCGTAACGGCGGCGGTAGATGGCGCGAGTCAGGATAAGTTGGTCCATAGCGCGCGTCATGCCGACGTAGCACAGGCGGCGCTCTTCTTCGACATCGTCGGGCTGGAGCATGGTGCGGGAGTGTGGAAATAATCCTTCCTCAAGGCCGCTGAGAAAGACTAAGGGAAACTCCAGGCCTTTGGCGGCGTGCAGGCTCATCAGCGTGATTTGCGCGCGCTCGTCGTAGTCGTCGGCGTCACTGATGAGGGCGGCATGGTCGAGGAACTGATCGAGGCTCTCGCCGCGGTCGCGCGAGTCCATCGCGGCATTGACCAGTTCGCGCAGATTTTCGATACGGGAGAAAGCTTCGGGCGTGTCTTCGGCTTCGAGAAGGCGGATGTATCCGGTGCGATCGATTAAGAATTTCAGGAGGTCAGCGGTCGAGGAAGTCGTAGCGCCAGCATCTTGCTGGCCGGGGAGCGGGCGGGACGCCCGCTCGACAGCCGGCGGGACGCCGGCGCTACTGTCGAGCTCGTCGCCAACGTAGGCGCCGCCGAAGTCGAATGCGGTGTTCTCGAATTCGTTGGGATCGAAGGCGGCTGCGTCGGCTGAGTCTACCGGCGATGGCAGGGCTTCGCCCTGCTGGACAGCCGAGAGCCTGCCCTGAGCCTGCCGAAGGGGCGGCTGTCCCCACACCGGCTCTGGCGTTTCTGACAGGTCAACCGAAGACACACTTTCGTCCAGGTGCTCGACAAATGTGCCTGCCAACATTGCTTGCGCGTCCAGTATCAACTGCTGGAAAGTTTTCAAAGCGGCCAGGGCTCGCTGTGGGAGCAATTGGCGGCGGACGGCTTCGGCTATTGCAGCCCAGAGCGACAAACCAGTTTCGAGAGCCAGTCGCTCAATCGTGTCGATGGTGTTTTTGCCGATGCCGCGAGTGGGCGTGTTGATCACGCGGAGGAGCGAGATCGAGTCATCGGGATTTTGAATGACTTTGAGATAGGAGATCATGTCTTTGATCTCGGAGCGCTCGTAGAAAGAAAATCCGCCGACCACTTTGTATTTGAGGCCGTAGCGGCGCATCGCTTCTTCAAAGAGACGCGATTGCGAATTGGTGCGGTAAAGTACGGCGGCACGCGGAGTTTCGCCGCGCTGCGCCGCCTCGCGCAGATATTTTGCGACATGATCAGCGGCGAAGAGGGCTTCGTTTTCGCCGTCAGGAGCTTCGTAGTAGCCGAGCTTGGCGCCGCCCTGGCGGGAAGTCCAAAGATTCTTGCCTTTGCGGCGGATGTTGTTCGCGACCACGGATGAGGCTGCTTGCAAAATGTTCTGCGTGGAGCGGTAATTCTGTTCGAGGCGAATAATCTTGGCTTCGGGAAAATCTTTTTCAAATTCGAGAATGTTGCGGATATCGGCGCCGCGCCACGAATAAATAGACTGGTCTTCATCGCCCACGGCGCAGACGTTGTGGCGCTCGCCTGCCAGCAGGCGCATCAGTTCGTACTGCGGACGGTTCGTGTCCTGATATTCGTCAATCATTAAATATTGAAAGCGGCGATTGTAATACTCGCGCACTTGCGCAGATGTTTTCAGCAGGCGAGTGGCTTCGAGCAGGAGGTCGTCGAAGTCGAGGGCGTTCGCTTTGCGGAGTTCCTTGCGATATTCCTCGAATAAGTGCGCGATCTTTTCCGTCTTGGGATCGGCCGATTGCAGGTAGAGTTCCTGGGGATCGAGCATGTGATTCTTGGCCCAGGAAATCCGCGAGAGGACGGTGCGCGGCGTGAGTTGCTTGTCGTCGAGGCCGAGGCGCTTCATGATTCCTTTGACCACCGACTGCATATCGCTCTCGTCGTAAATCACAAATTTTTTGGTGTGGCCGATGGGCGGCTGGCCGGGCGTGGCAGAAGGAATCTGCAAGGCCTCGATGTCCCGGCGAAGAACGCGTACGCAGAAAGAATGGAATGTGGAGATGACAGGTTTGGCGATGCTGAGTCCGCCGACTAGTTTTTCGACCCGTTCAGCCATTTCGGCGGCGGCTTTGTTGGTGAAGGTCATCGCCAGAATGGATTCCGGCATCACGCCCATGTGCTCGATCAGGTAGGCAATGCGGTAGGTAATGACGCGGGTTTTGCCGCTGCCTGCTCCGGCGAGGATCAGCACTGGGCCTTCGGTAGTTTCGACGGCCTCGCGCTGCTGCGGATTCAATTGATCGAGAAAAGACAATGCGGAAGTGGCTCCGGAGCTGATGATTTAATTTTACAGGGGAATGAGAATGTCCGCGACGGAATGAGACTTTTACCAGAGTGCCGCCATCTTAGGTTTTCCAATCCACAAAGAAATTTTCTGCAGGGCAGGCGAAAGTTGGCTTGCAGCGAGGTTTTTCTGCTGTATTATTTTGGAACATTTTATTGCTGCTCCTGATTCGTTCACATCAACCTCAATGACTTGAGCCGGTTCGCAGCCGGTTTCCAAATACCTTCTCTTTAAGGAGAAAGATTGATGGAAGATAAGAAGGCAGTACCTTTGCAGCCATCAGACCTTGTTCGTCTACCGCTCCGTTCGCTATGCCTTATTGCTCTTTTAGCTGCCATGCTGACGACGATCGTTGTTCCAGTCGGTGCGGCCGATGGTCAATTTATTCCTAAAAACACACCCGCGTATGTCGCCTCGGCGAAAAACCTTGGAACGGCGAATCCGTCCCAGACCATCGAGGTAAGCATCTGGTTGAACCCGCACAACCGGGCCGCGCTGGATGCTCTGGCCAGCGATCTTTATAACCCCAAATCGTCGAACTATCGGCATTGGCTGAAGAGTTCCGACATCGCTGCGCGGTTTGCGCCCACGCCGGCGGAGGCCCAGACCGCGCAGGAGTTTTTCCAGTCGAATAACCTCAAGGTCGTCCGCGTCGGTCCCAATAATTTTTATGTTCGGGCACAGGGTACGGTTGCCGATGTCGAAAGCGCTTTTCACGTGCAACTGAACAATTATCAAGTGGGCGACAAGGTGCTGGTGGCAAACGCCAGCAATCCTTACGTCACCGGGCCGGCTGCGGCGCTGGTGCAGGCTGTTTCCGGTCTCGACAGTGGAACATTTGATCATCCGCTGGACCTGCGGCCGGCCAGCCTGTCCTTAACCTCGCCGTTGAGTCCTGGGAGTCTCGGGCGTGCGGCATCTGCGGCCGATTCCACTTTCTTCCAGTCGGTTTGCTTTACTGGACTGACGACGGAAAACCACACGACCTACGGCAGCTATCCGAAAGCCACCTACAAGGGAAACGGCTACTACTCGCCTAGTCCCGGATGCGGCTACTCACCTTCAAACGTTTACGGCGCTTACAACCTCAACGGGCTATACGCCGAGGGTTACAACGGCGCGGGACAAACCATTGTCATCATCGACTGGTGCGGTTCGCCGACCATCCGGCAAGATGCCAATGTCTTCTCCGAGCGGTTTGGCTTGCCGGCGTTGACGGCGGCGAATTTCAACATCATCGATGTGGGTGGGCCATCTGCTTGTTCGGGCGTGGATATGGAAATCAACCTTGATGTGGAGTGGAGCCACGCCATCGCTCCCGGCGCAAAGATCGACCTGGTGGTGCCGCCGACGGCAGATTTTGAGGACGTCGATGAGGCAATATTCTATGCTGCGAATTATGGTCTGGGTAATGTGATCTCCGGCAGTTACGGCACGCCGGAGTTTTTTGTCTCTCAAGCCGAACTGGACAAAGAAAATCTCATCTCGGAGATCGCCGCCGTTTTGGGCATTGCAACCAACTTTGCATCTGGCGACAGCGCCACCTACTTGACCGACCATCTTCCGCCAACGGTCAGCGTGCCAGCAGATCTTCCCTACGCAACTGGAGTGGGCGGAGTAACCCTCGCCTTGAATTCGGATAACTCGATTGCCTTCCAAACAGGATGGGAGAGCCAGGTGTCGATCCTGATCGATGGCGGAGTGATTTACGATCCTCCGCGTCCGCTTAACTTCTATGGCTTTGATGGCGGGGCGGGAGGCGGACCCAGCGCATACTTTGCGAAGCCGTCCTTTCAAGCACGAGTTCCGGGAAAATACCGTCAGGTGCCTGACGTTTCGTGGCTGGCCGATCCCTTCACCGGGGGCGTGGTCTTAATCAGTGAGCCAACACAGATTCCCGAGCAGATTTGGTATGCGGTGGGAGGGACCAGTTTGTCTACCCCGATGTTCTCGGCGTTGTGGGCCATTGCGAATCAGGAAGCGGGGACGGCGCTCGGCCAGGCTGCACCTTATCTGTATTCCATGCCGACGACAACCATCACCGACGTTGTCCCTTATCTCCCCGGGCACGATGTCACTGCTGTCATCCAGGATTCGAGCACGGTAACCCATAGCTACAATCCCTCGGAAACGCTGGCAGTCTTCCAGCCTCTCTTCGGGGATTTCTACAGCGCGATCTGGGACGATCCGGGCGCGGAAAATACCGCGCTCGCAGTCTCGTTCGGCCAAAACTATTATCTGAAAGTAGGAGTTGGATGGGACGACGTAACTGGAGTGGGGACTCCGAAGGCGAAGGCTTTCGCCGATTGGTTTGCGCCAAAGAAATAAGAATCTGTTGCGGATGGGATCTTAGCAGTTTCCGAAGAGGCTGCTGAGGTCCCTACACCCACGCCGCCATCAAATGTCCGATGCTGCCGCGAACTAATAAACCATCCGTGCGCTCGCTGAAGTAGCGGGCGTTGAGGTCCTTGCCTTGTAGGAATTCTGTGCGGTGGAATCCCATCGCTGTCAGTTCGTCCTGCAAGTTTCCGGGATTGAAGAACAGCTGGAAAGGCTCTCCGGCTGCGGCTACTCGCTTCGATAATGCATCGAGAGCCTGCCTTTGTCCGGGGTTCAGGAGCGTGGGGTCGACTGCGAAATCGAAGACCACTCCACTGCCGGCGGGCATGCTGGCGATAAAACTCAGCGTGCTCATGCAAGCTTCACGAGTGAGGTAGGGCGTTACTCCGAGCCAGGAAAAGAATGCGGCAGAGCTGACATCGAGTCCGGAGTTTTCCAGGCCATCCGCGAGTGTTTGTTTCTCGAAATCGATGGGGACGAAGGTAAGTGATGGCGGGATTTTTATATCCGCTGCCAGCAACTGCTCGCGCTTCCAGGTTTGGGTTGAGGGATGGTCGACTTCGAACACATGCAGGCCGGGATGGGGATTGCGATAGGCGAAGGTATCGAGTCCGGCGCCGAGGACAATGTATTGACGCACACCGTGCGCGACCGCGCTGGCGAGTTCGTCCTCGGCATAGCGGCTGCGCGCCGCCATGAACGCGCGGAAAGCGCGGGAGAAGGCGTGGTGCTCTTTGGGATTGGAACGAAGTTCGTCTGCGGCCTCAGCGCCGATGATCCGCAGGGCGAGAGGGTCATCGAGAACTTTTGGATTGTCCAATAGCTGGTGCGCGGCGCGGCGAATTGCCACGCGATGAGCGGTCTTGCTGAATTTACCTTCTTGCATTCTCAGAGGCGTCCGGGATTGCCAGGCCATGTTCGGCCAGACAGGTTCGGCCAGACAAGCCCGGCCAGAACTGAATGTCGCCCGAACTCAATGGCGCGCTTCCGCCGCAGCCAGTTGGCTGCATTCCTGACATGGACAGACTTCGCGCAGGTAGCGCCAGGAATATATGCCGAGGTCGTGGTCGTCGTTCCAAGCGAAGCGAATCGCGTACTTGCCGATCGGCTCCGCGGACAGCGGTTTGGCTGCGGCTTTGAACATGGGCAGCATGCCGGGAGCTAGCTTGGCCGGCTCACCGGGCTTGCGGTGGGATTTGTCGCGCTCTTCGTTGCACATGGCGCAGGGGCAGGCGTCGCGGAGATAAACAAATCCATAGTGCGAAACGTGACCATCTTTCCACTCAATGTCCACTCCGGTGCCGGTCGTGAGATTTACCTTCACGGACCTGGGATCTGTGGACGCGGTGGGGGATTGAAGCGGGGACTGCATGAATTTCAGTATCGCACAGGAGGAATCGTCAGGGGAGGGAACGATCTCCGTTAGTGAGTGGCGGTGGTGGATGTAGAAGTCTTGGGACTGGTTGCCACTCCGACTGCCAGGCCTCCGATCGCGCCAGCGAGAATTCCCATCAAGGCTAAGACCAGCGCGCTTTCTACCAGGGTAGAGCTGCCACGATTCAACATAGATCTTCCTCCCTATTCTTCGCTGCGAACAATCCCGATTAGTCTACCTGTTGTCAGGCCCTCGGGCGAATTGTCGGGAAGGGCAGGAATCCGGTAGAATAAAGGCTTCGCTCAAAGCATTTGAAAGGATGTACAGCCGTCATGGCACAACAGTGTGATATCTGCGGCAAGAAGCCGCAATCGGGAAATCGAATCAGCCACGCCCATAACGTCACCAAGCGACGCTGGAATGTAAATCTGCGTCCGGTGCACGCCCGTGTGGGAGCTACCACGAAGCGTATGCGAGTGTGCACGGCATGCATTCGCAGCGGTAAAGTGGTCAAGGCGTAGCAATATTACCGCCGAGGACGCAAAGATCGCCAAGCTAGTTAAGGATTTTTAGTTTCCGTCTCAGTGATTCTCGGCGCCCTTTGCGTATTCGGCGGTAAATTCTCTTACTGCACTCCTAATAACTGCACGTCGAAAATGAGAGTCGCGTTCGGAGGGATTGATCCGTCCGGCGTTCCTTCGGCGCCGTAAGCGAGATCTGGCGGGACACGCAACTGGCGTTTGCCGCCAACCCGCATGCCGGCAACTCCCTCTTCCCAGCCCTTAATGACTTCACCGTTGCCGATGGTGAAATCGAAAGGCTTGCCGGCATCCACGGAACTGTCGAACTTTTTGCCATTGGTGAGCCAGCCGGTATAGTGCACGCGCACGCGGTTGCCTTCTTTGGCGACCTCGCCGTTGCCCACGCGAATGTCCCAATAGACCAAGCCAGAGGAAGTTGTCACTCCGGGTCCGGTCACTTTGGTGGGAGCATTGGTATTTGGGGTGGTGGACTTCCTAGCCGCGCTTTGCGCGTAAGCGAACACCGCCGTCAGTGCGAAGACAACGAAGACGGCTGCAACGTACTTTGTCATTCTAGCTCCTTCACACTCATCTTAATTAGGTAGAGGGCGCTGAGTGAATAAAGGTTTTCCGCGGCTTCGTAGTTCTGCGCCCTCTGCTGTGACTTTATCCCAGCGCGATTACATCGATTTCCACCAGCACATCTTTCGGCAGGCGCGCCACTTCGACGGTGGACCGCGCGGGCGGAGCCGAACTGAAATACTTGCCGTAAACCTGGTTCATTGCAGTGAAGTCATTCATGTTCTTGAGAAATACGGTGGACCGAACCACCTTGCCGAGACCGCTGCCGGCCGCTTCCAGAATCTCGGAAAGATTGCGCAGGACGCGCTCAGTCTGCGCGGCCACGTCTCCCGTAACCACTGCTTGCGTCGCCGGGTCGATGGCAATCTGGCCGGATGTAAATATGAATCCATTGGCCTTAATGGCCTGTGAATAGGGGCCAATGGCTTGAGGAGCGTCTTTGGTGGAGATGACTTCTCGCATGAGTAGTGGTCAGTGGCTGGTGCTGAAGAGCGCCACATGACTCAACAATTAACTCAGATTGAGCAGCAAAGGTCAACTCGGCGCGACTGCTGGTAACCGCCGGCTAGTACCGGCTGCCCAGGCCTGAACTAAAGCAAGGGCCAGGACTCGCCGATAGAGAGATTAGGGGAAGCTCATTCGCGAGGCGTGGCCGATATGGAAAATGAAATGAAATCAACACTGAGTAACGAGCGCGTCCTTGGCGCGCGAGGAAGCCTCAGCAGAGATTTACCAGACACGAAATCTAAATTCAAAGTTGGTCTGGCGACGATTAACCAGGAGTTATGGCTGGTACTTTCTCTATTCGTCATTGCGGGCTTGTTCAACTGGCTGGTGGCCTCGCACCGGATGATTTTGGGTCTGTACACGCTGCCGACAATTTTCTCGGCGTATGTCTATGGACGGAGGCATGCCGTGCTCACGGCGAGCGCCAGTATATTTATGGTGCTCATACTGCTGTGGAAGAACACTGGTCTTTTCGCGAGTTCGGCTCCATTCGAGTTGAGTTACGACCAATGGTCGGAGCTGATCACATGGGCCGGGCTGCTACTGATCACGGCATACGCAATGGGGACTCTGTATGACCGGAAAGAGTGTCATCTGCGCGAATTGCGCCAGACTTACTTTGGGCTCTTAGCGATTCTTCAGCAGTTCATCTCCAACGATAAATATACGCACAATCATTCCTACCGAGTGGCGTTGTATGCCTCGTCGATCGCGGCGCGCATGGGATTTGATCAGGATCGTATGGACGATGTCCGAGCGGCCGCGCTGCTTCACGACGTGGGTAAGCTCGAGACCAGCCGCGAACTGCTGTATAAAGCGGCCAGCCTGACGCCGGAGGAGATGGCGGAAATGAGAAAGCATGTCCAGAAAGGAGTAGCAATGCTGGAACCGGTGGGGGGATCTTTGCGCAGAGTGCTTCCGATCATTCTGGCTCATCACGATAAGTATGACGGCTCGGGATATAGTCCGGCCAAAGGTGGCGAAATACCGATCGAAGCCCGGGTACTGGCAGTCGCGGACGCCTATGACACCTTGACCAGCGACCGGCCTTACCGCCGGGCAGTCACGCCATTTGAAGCCAGACAAATCATCGTCTCCAGCGCAGGATCGAACTTCGACCCCGCTGCCGTGGACGCGTTTGTGACCGCCTTCGAACATGGGGAGATGGAGATCCCCGAGGCTCTTGTCGTATGACCGATTTCCTGGCCGCGATCGAGATTGAACCGAGAAAAGATGGATCACACGCGAACGCGATAGGCGTTCACGTTCTGCTGGTGAGCAGTGATATTCAGGTCATCGACACGCTGTGTGAGCTTATGGGCAAGATGGCGATGCATGTCGATATCTGCTCGGACTTCGCCTCCGCCACTAGGAAGCTTTGCCATTCGAAGTTTGAGGCGTTGGTGGTGGACTTCAAAGAGCGCACAGAGGCGCTGGAGCTGCTCAAGAAATCGCGGGAGATGACATCTCACAAGGCAGCTGTCGTCTTAGCCATCTTAAACTGCAATGAAGAAATGCCGAGCGCCTTCCGCGCAGGCGCCAGTTTTGTGCTGGTCAAACCACTGTCGGCGACCGTGCTCGCGCGTACGCTCAAAGTTTCCTATCCGCTGATGGTGAACGAAAAAAGACGTTCGTTTCGGTGTCCCGTGCAAATCCCAGTTTATGTTTCGATTGGTTCCCAGGCTGAGGTTATGGCCACTTCTATCAACATCAGCGAGGTCGGCATTGCCCTCACTCGATCACCGGCTCTGCAGGTTGGAGACAGGGTCGCCTTGCGGCTGACCCTGCCGCGCACTCAAGCCGCTATAAGAATCAACGCTGAAGTTTGCTGGAGAGATCCCGCGGGGTCGGCGGGGATGGAGTTCGTTCAAGTTCCTGGTGCGGTCAAGGAACAGTTGGTGTCCTGGATTGGGGCTCGGCTGGAGGAATATCTGCCCGAAGAAACGGCTCTGAAAATCTGAAAAGCGCGAGCATCCGCCGTGAGTGATTGGAATGGGTACCAGAAACAATAAGAGTTCCGAGGTGATGTTGGGTCCATTCGTCTCGGCCAGTAGCTCGCGTTAGACCCTTGCTTGACCTGCTACGAAGCTTCCCTTGCGGGTGCCGCGTGCGATCTTCGCTCGGGCTCCGGGCTTACCGCCAACCGGAAAAACCTACCCAACGCCTCGGAACTCTATCCTGCCTTCGACGTTTCTTCTTGTTCTCCTCAACCAGCGCTTTGCTATAGACCCTTGCTTGCCCTCCCTTTCATTTTCATGAAGCGGGTGACTGCGCTTGAGTCCCGGACGCCGCACCAACCGGAAAAACTTTAGAAGCTGTCAAAGAACGATTCTGTTTTTACGCTTTCTATTTTTAGAGTCAACGAAAATATCAGGTTTGTAACTAGCCTATTTTCAGGCGAGTGCAGGGCGTCCACAGACGGGTGACAGGAATTAGTGCAGTGACTGAAGCAAGTCCGCGCCGAAGGCGCGCCCGAATGCTGTTTCCCCCATTTGAACCGTTGACGCGGGTTCAGCTTGTCTTGCAAGGGAACTCGGCAGCTTTGTGAAAAACATTGAAAAACAGCATCCAGTAAGGAGTTTGCTTGTGAGCAGCGCGACGGCCTTGGACCAGACCGACGCGGAAATCCTGTCGAGCTTTGCTCGACGGGACAGCCGATGGCGGCTGTCCCCACATGTACCAAGGCGTGGCCTGATCGGGCTAGATTATTTCTATCTTTTCTTTGCCGAACTGCTTGTCGGCTTCACCGCGGCCTGTCAGTTCAAACGAGTTGGTGATGGCTGCCTTTCCTTTTTCCACGCAGGTGATGACATACGAGCAGCCAATCCAGTGGGCTTCGGCGAAATCAGTTTGCGACCATTGCGCGGGATGGTCGGGATGGGAGTGATAGAAGCCGACGATATCCTCGCCGCGTTCGCGGCCTTCACGCTGGATGCGGACCAGTTCGCGAGGATCGATGTTGTAGCGGTTCTGCGGTGAGTCGGTACGGGTGTTACCGCAGCGCGCGATCGAGGTGACAGTTCGGACGAAGTCATCGTCCACTACGGCCGAGCAGGACGCCACAGCATTCGTGCGGGTAGGTTTCTTCGCCGTGACGGCGGAGGGCGGCGTAGTCTTTGGTAGTGAGCTTCAGCATTTGTGGAATTGTTGATTGATGATTTCTGATTGTTGATTGAAAACCTTTGCCGACCCAATCGAAGCGAAGGTCTTAATCAGCAATCAGCAATCAAAAATCATCAATTTCATCCCTCCGTCCAGAATCTCTCACTCAGATACTTGTCGCCGGAGTCGCAGAGGATGGTAACGATCACCGCTTGTTGCTCTCTTCTTAGTTGCAGCCGTTCGGAGATTCTCAGGCTTCCGGCTACGCCGGCTGCCGCGGAAATTCCCACGAGCAAGCCGCAATCGCGAGCGAGGCGGCGGGCCATGGCATAGGCGTCTTCGGTCGCAATTTCAAGATTGTCGTCCGCCAAGGTTGGATCGTAAATCTTTGGGACAATGGCGCTGGCCATGTGTTTGGCGCCCTCGATGCCGTGAAAGGAGGAATCGGGCTGAAGCGAGATGCAGCGGATTGTGGGATTCAGTTCCTTGAGGCGGCGGGTGGCCCCCATGAAAGTGCCGCTGGTTCCGAGCATGGCGACGAAGTGCGTGATGCGCCCTTCGGTCTGCTGCCAGATTTCATTCGCCGTTCCGTGATAATGGGCCTGCCAGTTGGCGTCGTTCGAATATTGATCGGCGTAGAAATATAAATCCGGATGCTTGGCGGCGAGATCGCGTGCCAGACGGATGGCGCCGTCGGAACCTTCGCCGGGATCGGTGTAGAGAATATTGGCGCCGTAGGCCTGTAGAATTTTCTTGCGCTCGGCCGAGACATTCGTGGGCATGCACAGCGTGACCGGGAATCCCTCGGCGGCGCCCAGCATGGCGTAGGCGATGCCAGTGTTTCCGCTGGTGGCATCGAGCAGGATTTTGCCGGGAGCGAATTCCCCGCTTCGTCGGCCTTCGGCGACAATGTTGGCGGCGGCGCGATCCTTTACCGAGCCCCCTGGGTTGTACCATTCGGCCTTGCCCAAGAGTGTTACGCCGGGTAGATGCTTGGTGAAGCGATCAAAGCGGAGCAGCGGGGTGTTACCGACGCGATCCAACAGAGTCTGGCCAGGGCGCGCTGCGGAGGCTTCCGGGGCGTCGTGAGCTGAGAATGTTGCGGCCAACTTCGCTGAAGTGTGACTCATTGTCGAACTATTTACCCGTGACTATCGTAATTATGCAAGAACCTGGGAAACACGCTATGTAGTATGGTGTCGTTAGATGATGCGGATTGCAAGTCCGATGCAGCGGGAAATAAGTAATGCCTATTTTGTGAGCCGACTGCATCTAAACAGGGGATTGGAAACGAGAAAATGCCGAAAGCAATAGAAGCACGGACTTACGAGGATGCGCTGGCCTGGTTGCGCGATCACGGTTTTGATGTGACGGAAGCGCCGGGGACGAACGGGCGTGTGTTCCTCAGGAAGTACAATGTGTCGGCGGCGATTCAGAAGACCGATGATGACGGCGTGAAGATTTTCGCCTATCCCGGCTACCTGATTGGCAGCGAGATTTCGAAGCTGGTCAACCGCGGCTACCAGCAGTTTATGAAAACTTCGAAGACGGAAGTTCCGGCGACCGCGGACCATCTGAAAGCTCTGCAAAACTTCGCCGAAGAGCTGAAAGTGGCGCTTGGGTTGCCGAGCCTTTATAACGAGTCGCTGGGTACGGTGAGTGATTCCTACCATTACGACCGGCTCAAGGATGACGACAAGGCGCCCGTGGATCGTCCGAAGCGGCCTTGGGAAGTTGCTGGCAAAGGGCCGACGGCAAAAGCAGTTGCAGCCAAAAAGGGCCGGGCTTAACTGATTCGGTGTCGGCGTCGGTCTTCATAAATCCTCCCATTAATTTGTTTCGGCGTGCGAAACTGGCTGCGCTCCTGCTTCGTCAGGAGCGGAGGCTGGCATGCGATTTTTTCATTTCTTCCTTTTCTTTTTTCCGATCCTGCTCGTCGCATTAAGTAGTGAAGTCCGCGCGCAGGTTACGTATGGCGACAACGGCGGCGCGAAGAGTCAAGTCGAGCGTGTGTTGCACACGCAGCAGGAGGCGTGGAATCGCCACGATCTGGAAGGCTTCATGGCGGGCTATTGGAATTCTCCGGAGCTGACATTCTTCTCCGGCGCCAAAGAGAATCATGGATGGCAGGCGACCATCGATCGTTATCGTGCGACGTATGCGAGTCCGGGGCACGAAATGGGGAAATTGGAATTCTCCGGATTGCGCATCGAAATGCTGGGCGCCGATGCGGCCTTTGTGCGCGGTGCGTGGCAATTGGCGATGTCGGATGGGAAGACGCCGCACGGGTTGTTCACGCTGGTGTTCCGCAAGTTTCCCGATGGATGGAAGATTGTGCACGACCATACTTCGGCGGCGGAGTGAGTTTCCTGCATATTTATTTTTTGACTCGAACCTGAACTCGAGTCCCTTCCGGAAGTTTGCCGTTGGTTAGCTCCACGGCGCCGTTGCGTACGATGCCTTCGAATTCCTGAACGGGATTCACACCGGGTAATGCTCTCGCGGGCGAGGGCGCCCGCGCCACACTTCTTCCCATGCCTTTGTCCATGGCCTCGTTTGCCAGACGGTCAGCCTCGGTGTTCTGTTCGCGGAGGGCGTGGCTGATGGAGAACCAGTCGAGTTTGGCGATCAATTCTTTGGCGCGGCCGTGAAGATCCTGCAGCGTTGCGTTTTTTACTTTGTAGATGCCCTTGATCTGGCGCACCATCAACTCAGAATCGCTGATCACCTTGAGGGCTTTTAGGCTGTGCTCGAGGGCGTATTCGAGGGCGGCGATGAGTCCTTGATACTCGGCGAAGTTATTTGTCTGGTGACCGAGGTATTCGCTGAGTTGCGCGACTTTGCGTCCGGACTGATCCTGGATGACAACGCCGTAGCCGGCTGGTCCAGGATTGCCGCGGGCGCCACCGTCGATGTGGGCGACGAGGTGATGCTCGGGGGGATTTTCGCGGGAGCTATTTTCGCGCTGTGAAAAGAGAGACTTTGTCGCGGCGGTACGGGAATCGCGCATGAAAACGAGTTTACAACGGGGAGCCTTTGGCGACGACTTTCCAGGCAGGCGTCCAAAAATCTTAAACACAGGGGACACTGAGGGAACACGGGGTGAAGCTGCGAACTTTATCCGTGAAATAAGTGAGCTTAGCGGCCGGCGGCGAGGCGCGTAGCCAGACGGGCGGGCAGGTTGGCGGCGAAGATTCGGTCTTGCGCGGCTTTCAGATTGTAGGGGGTGCGATGGAAGTGGACGACTTGCGCATCCGTATCGAAAAGGGCGAAGGCGGCGCGCCAGTCGCCGTCGCGAGGTTGTCCCACTGAGCCGGGATTGATCATGTAACGTGTGGAAGATTTTAATTGCAATGAAACGGACTCGGCTTGGCCGACGGTGCGGTATTCGGGACGAAAGCCATCGGCGCTGGAACCGTTGGCGAAGAATCCTCCTTGCAGGTGGGTGTGTCCGAAGAAAGTGATCGGCGTTGCGAGTGTGATCAGCGGGACTAAAGCATCGCCGATGGAAACTACGTAAGCGTCTTCATCGCCGGGTGAGCCGTGAACCAGTTGAACGTCGGGGAAATCTTTCAGAGGAAGCGGACCGTGCGGCAGCGAGTGCAACCAGTCGTGGTGTTCTGGAGTAAGTTGGTCGCGCGTCCAAAGAGCGGCAGCGGCGGCCAGGGGATTGAAGTCATCCAGTTCAAGCAGACCAGTGGCAGCCTTGTCGTGATTGCCGCGGACGAAAATTTTCCCCAGATCGCGAGAGCGATCGATGACCTCGTTGGGAGAAGCTCCATAACCCACAACGTCGCCCAGATTCGCCACGAAGTCGTAGGCGGGAGCTGCGGCCATGCAGGCTTCCAGGGCTTCGAGGTTGGCATGAATGTCGCTCAGTAGCAGTATGCGCAATAGACACCAGACGGATGGCGATTATAGAACGAGTGCGACGGAAGAGCATACAGGGGCGGATTCAGTTCCGCCATCGCTATTTTGCGTTGACCACCGGGCAGCGTGCCCAATGCTGCGGCGCAACCTGAACTAGAGGAGGGAAAGTACGGGTGCATTCGGGGATACGATATCCGCAACGCGGCTCAAAGGCGCAGCCGGGTGGCATGGCATGCAGCGGCGGCACTGTGCCTTCGATGGTTCCCAGGGGACGCCCGCGCTCCGTCGTCAAATCTGGCACCGCTTCCAGAAGCCCGCGCGTATAAGGATGCGCAGGGGCATTAAAGATTTCATGTTTGGGTCCGAGTTCGACCACGCTTCCGGCATACATCACGGCAACGCGGTCAGCCACTTGCGAGACAACGGCGAGATCGTGCGAAATGAATAGCATCGCCAGCCCGAACCGGGAGCGCAGGTCAGCCAGCAGATCGAGGATCTGCGCCTGAATGGTGACGTCGAGGGCCGTGGTGGGTTCATCGGCGATCAGCAATTGCGGGCGATTCACGATGGCCATGGCGATCATGACGCGCTGGCGCATTCCGCCGGAAAGTTGGTGAGGATAGTCGCGGGCGCGGTGCTCGGGGTCGGGGATGGCGACGTCATTCATGGCCTGGACGGCGAGTTCGTGTGCCTCACTTTTTGAGCGATTGCCGTGGGCCAGCACCGCCTCGGAGATCTGATCGCCGACGCGCATGACGGGATTGAGAGCGGTCATGGGTTCCTGAAAAATCATGGCGATGCGCGAGCCGCGCAGTTGGCGCATCGAGTCGTCGGGAAGTTTGGCGAGATTACGAGATGAGCCGTTCTCGCCGAAAAGTATCTCGCCGGTGACGAGAGCCTGGGGCGGAAGAAGGCGCATGATCGCGAGCGATGTAATGGATTTTCCGGAGCCGGATTCGCCAACCAGGCCCAGCACTTCACCGGGAGCGATTGAAAAGTTGAGGTCGCGGACGGCGCGGAGGGTTTGTGCGGGGAGATTTGCTCCCGCCTGGCCAGCCGTCGGCATAACGGCAGGAAACTCAATATTGAGGTTGCGGACATCGAGAAGCGGCGGCACAGATCCATGTTAGCAGCGAAGGGTGAGCAGGAAAAAAGTCGCCCTGCGGGCGACGGACAGCCGGGGGCGGCTGTCCCCACATTAAGACAAGTGTCCCCACAGAAGTATGCATTGCTAAACAATCCGTGGCGGGGTTGAATCTTGGCGCTTTGCCGCCGCATCTTCTATGCTAGACGCTATGAGCAAGATTCATATTCCTACTCCTTTGCGGCAGTACGTCGGAAAACAATCTACGGTGGAAGTACAGGCAGCGACTGTGGGCGAAGCTCTGAACTCGCTGCTGGCGAAGCATCCCGAGCTGAAGCGTCATCTCTATACGGAGGACGGAAAGCTGCGGGCCTTCGTTAATCTTTACGTCAACGACGAAGACATCCGCTACCTGCAGAAAGAAGCGACCGCGGTAAAGGAGGGTGATAACATTTCGATTGTGCCTTCCATCGCTGGAGGCGTTGCGTGACAGCTAGATTCAGCGATTGCAGAGTCGGGAAAATATTTTTGAGCCCTGCCGCGACAAAGCGCTGTTGCATGTGTCCTGCCTGTTGTTAGCGCCCTAATTCTGAGGGAGCGCGGTTCCAAATTTCAATCGAGGATTTTATGGCCACAATCACAACCGAAATTCCAGTGACACTCAGCAAGGACGAAATCCTGCGCTACTCGCGGCATCTGATCATGCCTGAGGTCGGCATGGAGGGGCAGCAGAAGCTGAAAGCGGCGCGCGTGTTGTGCATTGGCACGGGCGGGCTGGGATCGCCGCTGGCGCTTTATCTTGCAGCCGCGGGCGTGGGCACGCTGGGTCTGGTCGATTTTGATGTTGTGGATTACACCAACCTGCAGCGGCAGATCATTCATTCGACTGCCGACGTGGGCCGGAAGAAACTGGATTCCGCGGCGGATAAATTGACGGGGATCAATCCGTTTTTGAATCTGCGCAAATTCGACACGCGGCTGAGCAGCGAGAATGCGCTGGAAATTTTTCGCGACTTCGACATCATCGCCGACGGCACGGATAACTTTCCCACGCGCTATCTGGTGAACGACGCATGCGTGCTCACCGGCAAGCCGAATGTTTACGGATCGATTTTCAGGTTCGAAGGGCAGGCCAGCGTGTTTGCCACCGAAGATGGACCGTGCTACCGCTGCCTTTATCCTGAGCCGCCACCGCCGGGGCTGGTGCCTTCCTGTGCGGAGGGCGGGGTCTTGGGCATTCTGCCGGGCCTGGTGGGCGTGATGCAGGCTACCGAAGTGATCAAATTAATCTTGGGAGTGGGCGAGCCGCTCATTGGTCGACTGCTGCTGATTGACGCGCTGGGCATGAAGTTTCGCGAACTGAAACTGCGCAAGAATCCGGATTGCCCGGTATGCGGCACGCATCCTACGGTGACGAAGCTGATAGACTACAACGAGTTTTGCGGAATTCGCGGGGAGGAAAAACCGGTGTCGAATGGGGTTCCGGAAATTCAAGTGGAAGAGTTGAAGCGTCGGCTGGATGCGAAAGAAGATTTATTTGTACTCGATGTGCGCGAGCCGCACGAATATCAGATCTGCAACATCGGCGGACATCTGATTCCTCTGAACGATTTGCCCAAGCGCGTGAACGAACTGGATTCCAGCCGCGAAATTGTTGTGCACTGCAAGATGGGCGGGAGGAGTGCCAAGGCGGTCGCATTCCTGCAGCAATCGGGATTCACCAAAGTGCACAATCTCGCGGGCGGGATTAATGCATGGGCGGAGAGAGTGGATCCGAAGGTGCCGAAGTACTGAAGGGAATTGGCTCATTATTAGTTCCAACAGGGAGTGCAAGGGGAGCTCACTTTTTTGCCCTAACAGCGCATAACGTGAAGCACCTCGCTGCGCTCGGCGGGACGGCCGAGGCGGCCGTCCCCACACGAGCTTCTTTGCAGAATAAAAAACGGGAGCACGATACGCTCCCGTTCCATTTCCAGTACCGGAGTTACTGACTGGAACCGCTGCTTTGCATGCTGGTGGTCGCTTCACTGATGTCCAGTCCAGTCTTCTTTCCCGCAAAACGGACGCCGGCGAGGGTTTTTTGTCCGCCATCGACGCGCGTCACAGCGGCGTCGTTCGAAGCCGGAGTCTGGAGTTCAACCACGCGAGCAGGAACTTTTGCCATTACGTTCTTGCCGCGCAGGATGCTGAGTTCGACGTTGGGACCGGTCCCTTCCCACTGGACTTTATAGTCTCCCGGCTTCAAAGTTGTTCCGTTAACGGTGACGGGATCGAGGAGTTCCAAACTTCCTTTGGTCGCGGCGAACGCGCTCGATGCCAACAGCAATGCCAATCCGAGAATCACACTTTTTGAAACTGTCGCGAACTTCATGACTGCTCCTTTTTCTTCTCCGAGTTTCGTCGGAGAACGGTTGGGGCGGCCCGGTTCACGACTTGCGCGAGAAAACATTGGTGTTTTGTCGCAAATCGCCTACAATGCATCCGTTGGGGTTCAGCAGACAAGCCGCAAGGCTGGCCGCGCTGTGCATGGGGGTTCTGTCACCTGGGCCGCCAAACCGAAAGTGAAAGAATCCCTTACCCCGCAAAATCCCACGTCAGAAAAATCTTTGCCAGCTTCTCCCCGCTGGCTGCTTACTTCACTACTACGCAGACGCTTTGCCGAAAGTTCCCTGCGGTTCGATGTTTTTAGAAACTTTCGATCACGCATGTATGGACGAAGTGAGCGTACTTCCGGTAGCAAGGAAGCGAAGTGAAATTCATTTCTGGGATCGAACAGTGATGGGGTGTTCTGTTTTGGAGAGAAAATCTAGCAGAGTTGAAAGCGTCGCACTGCCTCAGAGATCAACTCTGCGCTGCAGTCTGCATCGCCAAGCTAATCTGCGTCGCCGTGCTGGCGGTCCACTGACCAGATGCTGGCTGGGCTTTTTTCAAACGGGTAGACATGAACCATCCAGTTGAAGACTACGGGATGAAATGTGCCGCCGGCGGCATCACAAGCTTCCTGGGTAGTGATTGATCCTCGCAAACCAAATTGAGGATGCGGCATGAGAGATTCCATCTTTCGTCCCGCGGGAGCGGCGCAGAAATTCACGTGCTCGTGCCACTGCGCGACACTTAGTGGAACGCGCTGGTCGAGTTGATCTTCGCCAAAACGCTTCGGGGCGGTGTACATTACGCCGATCAGCTTGTAGTCGTCGCCATGCTTTTCGTAGAGCAGCGACGTGGGATGCTCGGGGTTGAAACTGAAAGCCGCTTCGAATGCATACTGGTAGTTCGTAAAGTGGTACATCTTCTGCGGAATTTCGGGATGGAAAATTCTGAAGCCGTCGGCCAGCGCCACGTGATAATCGAGATATTTGCTGGAAGCTTTGCGCGCGGCGTCGACGACCATCTGGGCGCGCTCGGCATCGCCCGGCCTGGCGGGACGGAGCGCCGTCATCTTCATGTGCGGACCCATGTCCATGTGACCCTCCATGGAATGCATGGCGTGCATGCTAGCCTCGCCGTCCTTGCTGTTATCGCCATCTTTATCTTTATCTTTGTCAGCGCCCATCGGCATGTCTTTCATGTTGGACATGTCGTGCGCCGGCATATCCATACCGGGCATGCTCTGCGATGCGCCTGACTGGGCGCTGCCGCCAGAGGGTTGTTGCTGGCCCCAAGTCACGGAGGTCATTAAGCAGAGAACAATTGAGATGGCGATTCGGTCTCGCATAGAAAGGCTCCCCATATTCTTAGTTTCTATTAACCCTGGCGCAGCATAGTTGTTTCGGCAAGCGATTCCAGGTTACCGGGGTTACGGATGTAATTATCGCCGATTGGGAACGGACGCAGTTGTGGAATTCCAAGTTCTTGACGTGCTCCCGGTCCTCGGGAGCGGTGTCCATTTCCACTTAAGATCCGGAAATAAAGCTCCAAAACAATCCGAACGGCTGGTTGGGGAATCTAATGCAGCATGCGCATAGGCAGACGCTTCGTCGGTTTCATCGTAGTTCTCCAGGCTGTGCTTTTCCTGGTACATCTGGTTCTTTATGAAACGTGGGAATTTTCGTCCGCAGGAAGTCTTGCTCACAGAGCGTCGATCGCAATGATTCTCGGCGTTTTGTCGGTGAGTTTTGTGGCTGCTTCACTGCTGGCCTTTCGCTATACAAACGTTTTTGTGCGTGCATTTTACAGGGCAGCTGCAGTGTGGATGGGGCTACTGACCTTTCTCTTTTTCGCTGCGATATCTTCCTGGATTATTTTCGGAGTTGCGCGGCTGACAGGGTTGAACGTGAACTTCCATCGCATGACGGAATTGCTGTTTGGTATTGCCGCAATGGCCGGCATCTACGGAGTGTTCAACGCGGGCTGGACGCGAATCACGCGAGCCACGATAAGGCTGGCGAACTTGCCCGCCGCATGGCGAGGGAGAAAAGCGGCACTGATCAGCGATGTTCACTTGGGACACGTTCGCAACGGTAATTTTTTGCGGCGCATGGTGGCGAAGATTTTGCGGGAAGAACCGGATGCAATTTTTATTGCCGGCGATCTGTATGACGGCACAGCCATCGATGCGGGCCGGGCGGCCGAGCCTTTAAACAAGCTAACGGCGCCGCAGGGGGTTTATTTTGTCGCGGGAAATCATGAGCAATTCGGCGACGACAGTAAATATCTGCGGGCGATTGCAGCGGCGGGAGTGCGCGTGCTCAGCAACGAGAAAGTAGAAGTAGACGGCTTGCAGATTATTGGCGTGCCGTACCGGAACGCGGTGCAGGACGGGCAGTTTGCGTCAGTGCTGCGCGGCGTCTCGTTGGACCGCAATCGCGCCAGCATTCTGTTGACGCATGCTCCCGACCGCCCGGAAATCGCGGAGGCTGCGGGCGTTTCTTTGCAACTATCCGGGCATACACATCTCGGCCAGTTCATACCCTGGAGCTGGATGGCACGACGGATCTATCGGCAATTTGTGTATGGGTTAAGCCGCATCGGGCAGATGCAGGTTTTCACTTCTAGTGGTGCCGGCACGTGGGGACCACCGCTGCGGCTGGGATCGAATCCGGAGATTGTAGTACTTGAGTTCGAATAACCTTTGCTTCTTTCGGCAACCTGGTTTCTTTAGCGGCATCCTAACCTGGGGGCTACCGAGAATCATCGCGGCCGATCAGCGATGCTTCGCCACTTAATGGATTTGAATTTTACTTTGTTCGTATTTCGTAACAAGCCTAAAAAACAGCTTGCCTCGCCGCGAGTAGGCTGCTACTTTCCAGCCATAGGACGGGCAGCCTCGGCTTAGAGGCGGCAGAGTTCGGCTCTTTCCCTTGGATGAAGCTCCGCGAAGAATCCCCGTGGTAACGCTGCTTGCTTCTCGTGACGCTCGACTCGCCCCACGCAAAGGAGATATATGTCTACTCCCATTAAGCGCCTGCCAGTTGCCGGTAGTGAACGCACTCCGCTGGAAGGAGCGCACGAGACAGGTCCAGCCAGCCCCAGCGAGAACGTTGACGTGACGATTCGTTTGCGACCTCGCTCGCCAATAAAGCCAACAGAGCAGCGCTCCATTGTGAGTCGCAAGGAATTCGAACAACTCCACGGCGCGGATCCGAAGAGCATCGCTCTGGTGGAATCATTCGCCCGCGCGCACAAGCTGCTGGTGAAAGAGAAAAGCGCGGCTCGCCGCACGGTGATCTTGTCTGGACCTGTAGCGGCGATGAACCAGGCGTTTGGGGTTGAGCTGAAAGAGTATGAACATCCCGGTGGCACATATCGCGGGCGCACCGGCGCGATTCATCTGCCCGCGGAACTGCACGACTTGGTCGAAGGAGTTTTTGGGTTGGATAACCGTCCTCAGGCCAAGCCGCATTTTCGTAGGCGGCATGGGCGCGCGGGAGCCCGTGCCGCGGCCGTGAGCCTTTCCTACACGCCGCTCCAAGTTGCGGCCCTTTACGGATTTCCTACTGAAGTGGACGGATCCGGAGAGTGTATCGCGCTGATTGAATTGGGTGGGGGATTCAATCCCACGGATCTCAGCAATTACTGGAATCAACTCAAACTGACGAAGACGCCTGGCGTGTCGGCAGTTTCGGTGGGCAACGGCAGCAACAATCCTACGGGTGATCCGAATGGTCCGGATGGCGAGGTGATGTTGGATATTGAAGTATCGGGTTCGATCGCACCGGGCACAAAGATTGTCGCGTATTTCGCGGAGAACACGGATGCCGGATTTTTGAATGCGATCACCACTGCGGCGCACGACAGCACGAATAATCCCTCAGTGATTTCCATCAGCTGGGGTGGCCCCGAATCTTCCTGGACGCAGCAGGCCATGAAGTCGATGGATTCGGCATTCCAGGCTGCGGCTGCGATGGGAGTGACTGTTTGCGTGGCGGCGGGAGATGATGGCTCGACCGACGGCGTAACCGATGGCCTGAATCACGTGGACTTTCCGGCATCGAGCCCGAATGTGCTGGCTTGCGGCGGCACAGATTTGGTGGCATCGGGAAATACGATTACCAGCGAAACCGTGTGGAACGAACTGGCAAATAATGAAGGCGCAACTGGCGGCGGCATCAGCGATGTTTTTGCGCTTCCCAGCTATCAAACTTCAGCTGGCGTTCCGGCATCCGCGAATCCTGGCGGCCACGTTGGCCGGGGAGTTCCTGACGTTGCGGGAGATGCGGATCCGAGCACCGGCTACGTTACGCTGGTGGATGGGCAATCCGGTGTGATCGGCGGCACCAGTGCCGTCGCGCCGCTCTGGGCTGCGTTAATTGCGCTTATCAATCAGAGCGTGGGAAAGCCCGCGGGGTTTATCAATCCAACGCTGTATCAGAATTCGGGTTCCGCGCAGGATTTTAATGACATCACTTCCGGCAATAATGGCGCTTATTCAGCGCGCACTGGATGGGATGCGTGTAGCGGGCTGGGATCGCCGAGAGGAGCTCAAGTCGCGGCGGTTTTGGGCGCCGGCGCGGCATCTCAAGTTAAAACCGGAACGTAGCTGGCGCAGGATACCTTCCTCGGAAATATTGGAGATTCCGCATTTGCGGCTACAAGTACTCGTTCGAGCAATAAGCTGCAGCAGCGGTAGTTCTGACTATCCTAGCTGGCGCACTAAAGTGTTGAACAATCTACTTCCTGAATCGGCTGCTTTCCGTATACAATCTAACTAACTGGTTAATTAGACTAATGACTCCAGCTTTATCTCGCCGGCGTGCCTCTCCCCGCATGGGTTCCCGCGGCCAACCCGAGGAAAGCCGTGCCAGTATTCTGCGGGCCGCGGCAAAGGAGTTTGCTGAATATGGCATAGCCGGCGCCCGCACTGACGCCATTGCCCGCCAGGCGCAAGTTAATAAGGCACTGCTTTACTACTACTTCAAAGATAAGGAAACGCTTTACGGCGCGGTGCTCGACGATGCATTTTCCAGGATGAAGGTTAGCGTTTTCAGGGTTCTCGACAGCGATTTGCCGTCGCGCGAAAAGATTATGGCGTATGTGGGAGCGTATTTCGATTTCATCGCCTCCAGCCAGATTTACCCCAGACTGATGCAACGCGAGATGATGCGAGTGCGCGAAGGCAGTTCGCTGCATATCGATCGATTAGTCAAAACCTATTTTCAGCCGATCTACCGGCGTGTGGGCGCACTGCTTCAAAAGGGAATTGCGGAAGGCGAATTCCGAAAAGTGGATCCGGCGCACTTTGTGCCATCGATGGTTGCAATGATCGTTTTCTATTTCAGCAGCGCCCCGGTGATGCAGCGGATTGTGCACTTCAACCCGCTTGCTCCGCAACGAATTGCCCAGCGCCGGGTCGCAGTGTTGGATTTCATTTCTTCGGCGCTTTTTCTGCCGTGTCCCGGCCAGCCGACAGGAGGAGTACGCAAGTGAGTGCTCGCAACAAGTTTTTTATTCTTCTCGGCATCATCTTCGTGATCGCTGCTACATATTATTTTTTCTCTACCGACCACTCCAAAGATTTGGTACTGATCGGCACCGTCGACTCGAACCAGGTGATCGTCAGCGCGCAGGTGGAGGGTCGTATCCAGAAACTGCTGGTCGACGAAGGCACGCCGGTGAAGGCGGGAGACTTGATTGCGGTGCTGGATCCTTCTGAATTGCAGACGCAGGAAGCCGCCGCCGTAGCCAACATTGCCAGCTTGCAGAACAAAGTCGCGGAAATGCAACACACCGAGAAATCGACCTCCGGCTCGACCTCCAGCGATGTAGCGAATGCGCAAGCCAAACTCGATTCGGCCAGAGCGCAACTCCTGCAAGCCAAGGCCGCGCTTGATCGAACCGAAAGCGACAGCCGTCGCATGATCGAACTGGCCAAGGCCGGAGTGCAGTCTGAGCAGGATCGCGTGCAGGCCGAAACCAATCTGCAGGCGGCGCAGGCGACGGTGCAGGCCCAACAAGAGTTGGTAAAGGCGGCGCAGGCAGACCTGACCTCCGCTATCGCGCGCACCCAGCAGGCGAATGCAGCGCAGAGCACGGTGCAATCGACGGAGGCCGACCTGAAGAATGCTATCGCACAGAAAAATCAAGCGGCGGTGCGCCTGGGATACACCAACGTTTATGCACCGGTGACTGGAACAGTTTCGGTGCGGGCGGCACGGCAGGGCGAAGTGGTCAACATTGGCGCGCCGATTGTGACTATCGTCGATCTCAACGATACCTGGGTGCGGGCCGCGATTCCGGAGACATATGCCGATCACATCGGCTACGGCGACGTGATGCGCGTGCGCTTGCCCGGTGGCACGGTCACCAGCGGAAAGGTTTTTTTCAAAGGAGTCGAAGGCGATTTTGCAACTCAGCGCGATGTGAGCCGGCGTAAGCGGGACATTAAGACCATTGTGTTGAAAGTTCGGCTGGATAATCCGAAGGGCGCGTTCGTGCCGGGAATGACTGCCGAGGTGCTGGTTTCCCCGGCTCAGATGAAAGGCGAAAACACTTCTCAGAGCGCTGCAGCAACGGGGCAGCAATGATGGCGGACGTGAATTCCAAAGTGGATGCAGGCGACTTGTCTGCGAGTCCTATCGAGGTTCCGTACGCTATCGAGGTGCAACACATCGTCAAGAAATACGGCGACTTCACCGCGGTGGACGATGTCTCTTTCAATGTGAAAGAGGGCGAGATTTTCGGTTTGCTGGGGCCGAATGGCGCTGGAAAATCGACACTGATCCGTATGATGACCACGCTGATTCCGATCACTTCGGGAAAGGCGCTGATCGCCGGCCACGACGTGTCGAAGGAACCGGACGCGGCGCGCAGGACGATTGGAGTGATCCCGCAGGCTCTGACCAGCGATCTGGATCTTACCGTCGAAGAAAATTTGAACATTTACGCCAAGCTGTATGACGTGCCCGCCAGAGAGCGCAAGCGCTCGATCGAGGAATTGCTCGGCCTGGTGGACCTGACTAAGTGGCGTGATGCGCAAACGAAGACGCTTTCCGGGGGCATGCGCCGCCGGCTGGAGATCGCGCGCGGGCTGGTGCATCATCCTAAAATATTTTTTCTCGACGAGCCTACCACCGGACTCGATCCCGTTTCGCGCGTGGCAGTGTGGGAGATGCTGGGCAATATTAAAACCCAGCGGCGCCTTACCATCCTGATCACAACCCATTACATGGATGAAGCCGACCGCCTGTGCGACCGCATCGCGATTGTGGACCATGGCAAACTGGTTGCGCTCGACACGCCCATGGCGTTGAAGGCCAGCGTGCCGGGATCGAATGTGATTGAAGCGCAGTTTGAAAATCCTCCTGACGACTGGGAGCAACGCCTGCACACGCTGGACGAAGTGACTTCTGTGCAGCACGAGGGAGCAGGCATGTATCGAATTCTTACCGGCAATGGCTCGCGTACCACGACTGAACTGGTTGAGATGGCCGTAGAAGCCGGAGTTGCCGTGAAGTCGCTTTCGGTACAGAACACGACATTGGACGATGTCTTCGTGCACTACACCGGCCGGCAGTTACGGGATGAGTTACAGAAGGCCTATGCCTTCGTGATGCCGCAGCGGCCGGGGCTGCAGCCATAAGACTGGCAGAGTCGA
The DNA here is from genome assembly GCA_963726155.1 of uncultured Acidobacteriaceae bacterium. Lineage (GTDB taxonomy): Bacteria > Acidobacteriota > Terriglobia > Terriglobales > Acidobacteriaceae > Sulfotelmatobacter. The sequence continues at coordinate 1,429,703 of CAVSBF010000003.1, read as the reverse complement.
ACTTATGAATCGAATGATGGCCATTGTCGAGCGCGAGATGCGCAAATTCTTCCGCTCCCCGGCGCTCATGCTGGCGTCGATGATATTCCCGCTGGTGCAGCTGGTGATTCTCGGCAACGCATTCGGCGGAAAGATTCGCGACGCCCGGCTGGCCATTGTCGACCAGGACGGAGGCACGCAGGCGCTTAAGATTCGCGAGGCCTTCGATTCCGTTCGGGCGAATATTCGAACCTTCGTGCCCGTCTATTACGACAACGAAAAAAAGGCGATGGAAGATGTCCGCAATGGCAAGCTCGACGGTGCAGTCATCATTCCTCCTCAGTATTCTCGGCGCGTTTATGAGGAGAATCATCCGCAGATCGGGCTAGTCGTCGATAACAGCGATAACTTCATGAGCTCTGCGCTGGAATCGGAACTCACTGACCTGGTCACGTCGCTGAATCAGCCCACGGTGGGGCCCCGCATCCTGCAGCAAACCGCGCTTTCGATTGTCGAGCTTTATCCCTACATCGAGTACATGAAATACCTGCTGCCCGGCTCGCTGGCATTAGCGATGTTCGTCTCGGTGATGATTGGCGGCGGCATGCTCTATATCGATGACAAGGCACGAGGTGTGCACGAGGGCTACCTGGTCACGCCGATCACCAAGCTCGAATTGGTGTTGGGGCTCAATCTCGCGGGGGCCATCAAAGCGGTGATGACCGGCGTAATCATTTGCGTGATCGGCTCGCTGATTGCCGGGGTGAGCACAATTTTCAATCCCGCCACGATTTTTGGGCTTCTGATCATGATCGTACTCACATCGCTCGCCTTCAACACCATGATGTTTTTGCTGATGGTGAGGATTGAAGATCCGCTGGTGCCGCGGGCCATGTTCGGCATTCTGAACACTCTGCTGTTTTTCCCGAGCGGAGCGATTTACCCTATCCAGGCGTTTCCGCCGTGGTTGCGCGCTATCGCGAAGGTCGACCCTTTTACTTATGCAGTGGATGGTTTCAAATGTCTGCTGCTAAAGGAGACGACTCTGGCGGCAGTGTGGGGCGACATGCTATTCCTGAGTATCTTCGCTGCTGTTACTCTTGGGATTGCGATTCCTTTATTCAAGCGAACGCTCTAGAACATTCGGCGTGTTTCCTGCAACCTTTGACTTACGAACCGCGTCCGTTATTCTAGAGAGCTATGACTTTACTGGACGCCAAAGAGTACCATCCCGAAAAAGAGCGGAAGAAAAGAACGCGAATTATTTCGATCATCGTTCTTATCTTGATTCTGGCCGGCGTGGGCTGGTGGAACCGGTTCTGGCCGGAAAAGCGGATTGCGAATAAATTTTTCTCCGCTCTGCAACAGCAAAACTTCGAAGCCGCCTACGGAATTTATTATCACGATCCCGATTGGCAGCAGCATCCGCAGAATCACTCACAGTATCCCTTCAACGAATTCAAGCAAGACTGGGGGCCGGGCGGTCCGTGGGGCATCGTCAAGAGTTATGACATTTATGGAGAAAGCAATTGCCCGGGCGGAGGAAGCGGAGTGGTAATTGATGTGATCGTCAACGGCCGGGCGCAGCACGCTCAGCTGTATGTGGATAAAACCGATAAGACGATCAGCTCGCCGCCTTGCGACTTGGAATTCCACTAGGGAATATCGTTCTGGAATGATCGGACGGCATTCTAGACGCCTAGCTGTGACAGCGTCTTGCTCAGCGAAGCGTCATCGCCTACGTTGAGACAGGTCACAGTGCGGTCAATCTGGCGCATCAGTCCGCACAGAACTTTTCCGGGACCGATCTCAATTATCCCCTGCACGCCGTTAACGATGAGCAGACGCATGCTCTGTTCCCATTTCACTGCGCCAGTTACCTGCGCGACCAAGGTTTCGCGAGCGCGCAGTTCATCGGTGACGAAAGCTGCCTCCACATTACAGACCACGGGGTAGACGGGCTTTTGCATCTTCAAAGCGTTCAGGTCTGGTTGCAGACGATCCTGTGCGGGCTTCATCAGAGAGCAGTGAAACGGCGCGCTTACCGGGAGCAACTTTGCTCGTTTCGCACCACGCTCATCGGCAAGCTTTGTTCCTCGTTCTACTGCCGCTGTGTTTCCGGAGATGACAATCTGTTCCGGCGAATTAATGTTCGCTGGCGAGCAAACTTCACCCTGCGCCGCATCCTCACAAACAGCGGCAACTTTTCCCAATTCCATGCCGAGGATCGCCGCCATGGTACCGACGCCGACCGGGACGGCTGCTTGCATGTATTTTCCGCGGTTGCGAACGGTGCGCACGGCGTCTGCGAAGGTCATAGTGCCAGAAGCCACGTGCGCGGAATACTCACCCAGGCTGTGGCCGGCGACAAAACCCGGCTTGGGTACGCGGCCCTCGAGCGATCGCAGCGCCGCGATGGATACGGTAAGAATGGCAGGCTGGGTGACTTCGGTGAGACGCAACTGGTCTTCTGGTCCATTAAAGCAGACTTCCGACAGTTTGTAGCCGAGCGCTTCGTCGGCTTCTTCGAAGGTCTGCCGCGCTATCGGATATTTTTCGGCGAACTCTTTGCCCATGCCTACAGCTTGTGAGCCCTGACCGGGGAAAATGAACGCGAGTTTTGATTGCGAGGAGTGTGAAACTTCAGTAGGTTCGGTCATGATTGTTTTGCGGGAAATTAAGTGGCCGGAATGACTTCCACTTCCGCCGGCACGGGACGAAGCGCGGCCAGCCCCTGCTCAATCGACTGGTTAATGTGGCGCTGAGAAAACTCCGCGGCCACTCGCACCGCATTCTTGATGGCATTCGCGTTGGAAGAGCCGTGAGTGATAATGCATACGCCCTTCACTCCCAGCAGCGGAGCTCCGCCGTATTCGGTATGATCGATGCGCTTCTTGAAATCGGCAAACGCGCTGCGCGAAAGCATGTAACCGACCTGACTGGTGATGGTCGCCTTCAAGGATTCCTTCAGGACGGTGCGCACCAGGTTGGCGACGCCTTCGGAAATTTTCAAAGCTACATTTCCTACGAAACCATCGGCCACGATTACATCGACGTGACCGTTGAACAGGTCGCGGCCCTCGACGTTGCCCACAAAGTTTAGCGGCAGACGCTTGAGTAAATGAAAGGATTCTCGGGTCAGATCGTTGCCCTTGGTTTCTTCTTCGCCAATGGAAAGCAATCCCACTCTCGGCGACTTTGCACTGCCAAATGCTGGACGGGTTCCAAACTTTACGCCGCCGAACATCGAGCGGAAATAAATTTCACCCATCACCGCAAACTGTTCCAGATTATGCGGCTTGCAATCCACATTCGCGCCAACATCCAGCAAAATTGCCGCCGTTCCGGGAGCCGTGGGAAAAACCGCCGCGAGCGCAGGGCGATCGACTCCGGGCAACGCACCCAGCACCATTTTTGCCGATGCCATGGCGGCGCCGGTGTTGCCGGCGGTAACAAAGCCATCGGCTTGCCCTTCGCGCACCAGCCGCAAACCTACGCGTATGGAGGAGTCGCGTTTGGCCCGAACAGCCTGCACTGCCTTGTCCTCCATGGTGATCACTTCACTGGCATGGACGATCTCGAGCGGCAGTCGCGCCGCCGACGGATGACGGTCAAGTTCGGATTTGATGATTTCTTCCGGGCCGACGAGCAGCACGCGCACGCCATAATTGCGCGCAGCGTGAATTGCCCCTTCGATTTCAGGCTTGGGCGCCCGGTCCGAACCCATCGCATCCAGCGCGATCACGCTAGGCATGTTGGCAGGCAGTTAGCTGGCTTCTTCGACTTGCAACACATCGCGGCCCTTGTAGTAACCGCACTTCGTGCAAGCGCGATGCGGCATCTTTTTCTCGTGGCAGTTGGGACACTCGGAAAGTGAGTGGCTCTTCAGAGCATCGTGCGCCCGGCGGGTGGATGTGCGCTTTTGAGAATGTCGTCGTTTTGGATTAGGCATGGTCTAACAATTCCTCTCGGGGAGGCGCTTCAGCCTCGTCGATAATTAATTCTTGCTGATTCCCGTTTAGTGCGCCAGCTTGCCGCGGATTTCCTTAAGCGCCGCCCATCGTGGCTCTTCTCGCGTCACCGTGCACGAACATTTTTCCTGGTTCAGATTCTGGCCGCAATGCGGACAAAGTCCCTTGCAATCTTCGCGGCAGGTAACTTTCAGAGGGACCGCCAGCAGGATCTGCTCACGGACTACATCGTCCAGCAGAATTCCCTCACCTTCATAATAGCTGATCTCAGCCTCGGCGTCGGTCACCGACATTTCGTCCCGCCCGGCGTCCGCGCCCTGGGGACGATAGAGCAGATCAAACTCACGCTTCACATCTTGCGTAAGAGGCTCAAGACAGCGCGCGCAGTTGGTCTCCAGAGTGGTCGCGAGTCGGCCCTGAATGCGGATATCTTGAATAATCTTATGCTTGCCGTGATGCTCTTCAACCAGATCCGCCCGACCGTTGCTTTCGATTGGCGCAATCTGCCGGTAATCCGCACCCAAATCGATGGTGCCCGGTTCAAACCTCTCCGCAAATTCGATCGGATGAAGTTCCAAGTCTTTGATTTCGAAGAACATCGGAAACCTCCGCGCACGTCCCAAGCATCCAGCCCGCGGAAGCACGCCTGAGGGCGCAAGTACCGCAAGGAGCAAACTTAAGAATAATGCGTTGGGGAAAGGGGTGTCAAGGACGGGGCCTCTTTTCCTCTTAGCAAGGCATATGCTATGCTGAACCTAGGGAAATCCTATGCCAACTCTTTATGTCGAAAACATTCCTGACGACCTGTACCGGGCGCTTCGCAAGCGCGCCCGCGAGAACCGCAAGTCGATTGCCGCGGAAGTGATTTCATTGTTGGAACGAAACGTACCCACCGCAAAAGAACTTCAAGCACGCCGTGAATTTTACGACCGGATGGCAGAATTTCGTGCCGTTCGATCCCCGAACTCCGCCTCCTCTCCAACCGCCGAGGAAATGATTCGCGAGGACCGGAATCGTTGACGGCATTCGTTCTTGACGCAAGCGTAGCCGTGAAATGGGTGATCCCCTCGGCGAACGAAACGCTCAGTGCCGAGTCTCTCCGACTTTTGCAGCGCTACGTAGCTGGTGAAATCGACTTCGTGGTGCCGGATATTTTCTGGGCCGAGATCGGCAATGTCTTGTGGAAGGGCGCTCGTCAGCAGAGATGGTCGCGGACTCTCGCAGAAGGCGCCGCATCTGGAATGAAGGATCGAAATTTCTTGACCATCTCCACTCAAATCTTATTGCCCGCGGCCCTCAAGATAGCTCTTCTTTACGATCGCAGCGTTTACGACGCAATGTATGTTGCCACGGCCATTCAATTCAAGATCGAGATGATCACCGCCGATGAGCGGCTTGCAAACGCCATGGCAGCGAGCCTGCCGGTAAAATGGCTGGGGGCATTTGCGATCTAGCCACGAGGATGCCAAGTTCACATCAGCAAACCATCAGTCACGCGATCAGCGCGGAATCGTGGCCTCAAGGTCGCATCGATCTGGCGGCGGGCTTTATTCTTCTGTTCAGCCTGCTCGCCCGCGTCTGGGCCGCATCTGGTACGTTCCTCAATCCTGACGAGGCGCTGCATTTTCGTTTGGCCAACCAGACTTCGTGGGCGCTCGCCTACCGACAGAGCCTCACCGCTTCGCATCCGCCGCTTCTGACTTTCATTCTGTATTTCTGGCGCGCGTCTCGGCACCTCGGAACTCTGGCTGCGCATGCCTTCCATTCTGGCGGGTGTAGTTTTCTGCTGGATGTTTTACAAGTGGCTCAGGAATGCCGCCGGCGATCTCGCCGGCCTGATCGGTCTTATTTTTGTTTCGTTCCTTCCGCCGGTCGTATTGCTCTCAGCGGAAATCCGGCAGTACGCTTTGCTTTTGGCGTTTCTCGCCGCCGCACTGTACTTTTTGGACGACGCTTTCGCGAAAAACTCATCGGGCAGGATGGTGGCTTTTTCCCTGTGCCTTTACCTGGCGATGTTGTCGCATTACTCCGCCTTCTGGTTCGCCGCGGCCCTCGGCATCTATGCGCTATTCCGATTCTTCACCGAGCGATTTTCCATGACACTGAAGATGACTTGGGCCATCGGACAAATCGGCGCACTCGCTCTCGCGATCTTTCTCTACAAGAGCCACATTTCCAAACTCGGCGTGGGGGAATCGAGAACCGCGCTGCAAGGCTGGATGAGCGACTTTTTTCTGCGCCGCTCCTATTTCGATGCGGCACACGACAATCCCCTGCTCTTCCTCGTGGGCCACAGCTTTGGAGCTTTTCAGTATTTTTTTGGTCAGCTTGCCGTGGGCGACGTGATGGGCTTGTTATTCGTGTTGGGAGTTGTGCTGCTCTTGCGCGGCAAGGATCTACCGCAGCAGAAAGCGGATTCGCGCCGATTAGCAATATTGTTGCTTCTGCCGTTTGCCGTTGCAGCGGTCGCCGCCCTGGCGCATGTTTATCCCTACGGCGGAACGCGTCATATTGCGTTTCTGATTATTCCGGGGGTAGCAGGAGTTAGTATAGCGACAGCGCGTTTGGCAGCTGACAGTTGGGAGCGCGGACTTGCGGCCGCCGCTCTCATCGTTGTGGTCTGTATTGCATTCGGCAAGACTCGGCCGCCCAGCATGGATCGGGCCGATCAAAGCCGCACGACACATGACGGCTGCGATCGATTTCCTAAATAAGAATGTAAGGCCGAATGACCTCATCTTCACCGATTACCAGACTGATCTGATTCTTGGCCACTATTTGTGTCAGCAGGAGCCGATTTCTTTCGAGGCTGCGCCGGCAACGTTCGAACAATTTTCCTGCGACGGTCACAATATCGTTTCCCAGGACTACAAGGGATGGCAGTTCTGGGCTCCCAATTTTTCTCAGGAATGGGAGCGGTTGGTAAAGCACTACGAACTCAAGCCCGGCAATGCTGTGTGGATCGTGCAGGCGGGATGGGGCACGCATCTCCCCCAAGAGCTCCAACGTCAGTTCGCCGAGTTCCGCGACCTGCACTTCGAGCCGTTCGGCAAGAACATCCTGATTTTCAAACTAACCGTGGGGCAACCGATGCCCGCAATTTCTCAGTAAGAAGATCTCATTTTCCCGTACGCTGATTCAATCCCAGCGCTCGCAGAGTCAGCTCGTCAGGCACGCTTCGCCCATCCTTCTTGACGACAACTCCGAAACTTCCGGAATAATCCCACATCGTCCATCCGATGCCGTGGCGTTCCAACGCTGTGCGAACGTCGTGAATCCATGCGGCGCGATCCTGTGGATCGGCATAGGCGCGATACACGCCAAACTCGTTGCACACCACCGGTACGCCGTTATGCTGCGCCCAATCCGCTACCTGCGTAATTTCAGTGTCAATGCGCGCCGCATCCCAGTGGTCCTGCCCATAGCGGATCACCGCCAGGCGGTCCACAGCATCTGGCACTCCTGCTGCCGCTTTCGCGGCCGATTCAGGAGACGAGGGATAATGCAGTCCCTTCACCCAATGCCAGAAATAAACTCCCCAGGTTGCGCCTTGATGGGTAAAGAGGTGTGGCTCGTAAAAATGAAAGTTGTAGATGACATTGGGATCGCGCAGCGGCTCAAGAAAAACTAACTCGTCGTCGTTCGACCACCGCGCTCCCGCTGCGATCATGGTGTTCTGCGGAGCACCTTCGCGAATCGCCGACGCCAGCTTGGCCTGCACTCCGTACCAGCGGTAGCGATCCGGGAACTCGGGCTCGTTCAGGATTTCAAAGAAGACTCGCTCCGAATCCCATGTGGAGTAATGTTTTGCCAGCGTCCGCCAGAAATCGGCAAACTCCTGCACAGCGCTGTCATCTTTGGCGAGACGCGCTTTGAAGTCGCTCTCCGGATGCAGATCGATGACGACCGCCATCTGCTGATCCAAGATCATCTTCACCGCCGCATCCAGATCCCCGAGATACTCCGCAGGAATTTCGTTGGGCGGATGGTTCGCCATCATTGGTTGTGGATTTACGCTAAGCCGCACGTGATCGAATCCCATGGATTTCATCAGCGCGACATCTTCCGCCGTGGTCCAATTTTTAAAATGTTCTTTGGTGTAACCGCGAGTGTCATAAACCTGCGCGAACCATTCGCTGGCATTGATGCCATGTCTCAGCCGCGCCATGCGGGATGCGAGCACGGAAGAAGTTGGTTGCGAAGAGGAGTTTGTCGGGCTTTGTGCCGGCAGAAATGGCGAGGCAAAGCAGGCGAGAACAATCAGTACGGGGGCGTGTCGTAAGATCCGCGAACATTTCATATCGTCTTTAGCTCACAACGGGCAACGCCACATTCTTGGTTCGCCAGCTTGTTGGCTTGTGATTGCGGCTAACCATCATCGTACGCAGCCCAGGGCAAAACTGAAAACGAGAACCATGCAGATTTTGGCCTAAAGGTTCACCGCTCTGGTGCCGATAAGGCATACAGACTGGTTTGCTTTAGAATGAATGCACATTTCTGTTGGGCAGGTTGAGAGAGGCAGGCGTTGATGGAAGCACAAAATCAGGCTGCAACCGCGCCGGTCCGAGATCTCCCTGATGCGCGTCGACAGCCTCGCTTCAAGCTTGATGTCGATATCAGAATCAATACGAAGACATGCGGCGTGCTGATGGGCCGCACCGTGGATATCAGCGAATCTGGAATCTCAGCTTTGCTGAAGCTTGAAGTTCCGGTGGGTGAATTCGTGGAATTGCAATTCACACTGCCGTTCGGGCCGGTGACGGTTTATGCAATCGTTCGGCAAAGGAACGCTTTTCGCTATGGCTTTCAATTCGTCGAGTCAAATGCAGTGCACGAAATAATCCAAACTACCTGCCGGAGCCTCGAAATGGAACAATCCCTGTTCGGCGGGAATAAGTGATCAGGCTTTCCGCCGAATGCGGCGGTTGGCGCCGGACCTAATGACTCATCTCTTTTGCGATCTGATCTCCAACCTGCTCGGCAAAAGTCTGGAAGGCTGGAATCTCAAATAGCCTTAGTCCGATCTCCTGCTGGGGCAGAAATTCTGCATGAACGGCGCTGCTGTTTTCGCGCAGCGCGACGCGCAACCTGGCCGCAGTCTCGGGGTCGAAGCTTTCCGATACGACTACGCTGTTGTCTTTCCAATGCTCCACGATCACTGCGCCTTCCTCGGTCGAAATCTGTGCGATCGAGACCGGACAATTGTCGCCCGAACAAGCAGGCACCGGCTGCACAGTCGCGGTGCGATAGCGTTGCGAAACCGCACGAGCATAGAAACTGGCGAACCATTCGGCGGCCTGCGGAGTTTTCCATCGCGAGACGTATAGCAGCGCCACGTCGGCAGTGCTGGGTGCTATTTCTGCAACTTCTTTGTCCTTCTTGCGGAAGGTCATATAAGAGCCGCCCTGCCAGGCCGCTGAAAGTTCGTCGGCAATTTTTCGTTCGCCGTACTGTTTCAATAAAGCGCGCACATCCAATTCTCCGATCCCGCCCGAGTCGCACACGTCGTACTCATGATTGAGCGCTGCTTGCATGTCCGGGATACGGACGGCGGGCAATTTGTCTCCGTTAATGTATGCCTCCGGTTGCAGCACTTCGTGCGAGTTGCGAGGAGGGCGCGCGAATGCCCCGGCAAATGCCATCTTCTTTCCGCCCTTGTGCAGAAGTTCGCCTTCGAAGATCAGACCTTCCTGATAGGGAAAGCCTCCCATCTCGCGCAGAATCATGGGAGCGTCGTGCATCATCTGGGAATCGATCACTGCCTTTACCGCCGGCTCTTCCATCTGGTAGATCAGGCCGGGCGTATCTTCGAGGTTGCGTCCGACGGGCTTGAGCATGTAGTCGACATAAACCACCATGGCCTGGCCTTCGACTACGGCCTTCCGCGCGATCTGACTGTCGCCGTCGACAGGAGGGTTACTATTCGCTTGCTTGCCCGCAGGCTTCGGCGCAGGTTTCATCCACTTCGCCAGATCGTAGTTCTGGTCTTGCAGGGCATGGGTAAGCTCGTGCGCCAGGATCGGCTCCTGGCGATCGGGAGGGACCCAGTTCAGCATGGAAATTGTTTTGCTCTCGTCGTCGTAGTAGGCGGCAATTTGCTGGCCCGTGGATTTCACCAGAAATTGCTGCAGGTTGAAATCCCGCGGCAGGAACCCGAATTTCTTCAGGCTGAGTTCTTCTTGGGCGAAATTCTTTTTGAAATCTTCTTTCGCCATCTGCGCAGCGGCATACTTTTCTACATCGTCTTTGCTGACCAACCGGCGCTTCACTGCGGCGTGCTTCGGCATGCCGGTATCGTCGGCCGCAAACGCGAAGATTCTGTCCACCGATTCAAAGAGCTTCTTTGTATCCGCGTCCGTCATTTTGACTTCATTGGTCGTGTCTTTGCGCAGCTTGCGCGCCACATCGCCCAGACTCTGTCCGGAATCTGGTTGCTGAACGAACGCGGAAACAGAGACACAAGCAGGAATGTAGATCGCAAAGATTGCGCACCGTCGCCAAAATGCCGGCATGGTCCCTCACTCAGACACAGGAATGCACTCTGGTTGATTCTGCTTGAGCGAGGACCGCAACTCACCGCCTAAGTTTGGATTGCAATTACGAAGGTAAGCTGATCCGGTAGAAGATTCGTGCTTTTTGAATGGCTGCGGAAAGCTACGCTGCTGAAAGTTACTTCAGCTCCGCCAACTTCTGCGTCGCCATCTGTCCCGCTTCCGTGGAGGGGTTGTCTTTCTTGATCTGCTCGTAAAGGCGCTTGGCGTCGAGCGGCTGATTGCTGGTTTGATAGAGTTCGGCCAACTGCAATTGCGCCGTGACTTTACTGACGGAAATTGTCGGCTTGTTGATCAACTCCTGATAAAGCGTCACTGCATCTTTGGTGCGGTTGGTATTGCTATAAAGAGTGGCCAGTGCAAGCTTCGCAGTCGAAGCCAGCTCTTTGTTGCCGCTGGAAGCTACTGCCTTGAAGTCATTCTCAGCGGCTGCGTTCTCGCCCTCGGTAGCGGAAGTCACTCCCAGAAAATATCGGGACACATCCGCCGAATGCGTGTGCGGATATTTGTCGATAATCGATTGGAACTGCTTCTTGGCGGCTTCGGCGCGTTCTTTGGCGGAGGTGAAGCTGGGAACGCCAGGCTGGGCGGGGCTTCCGGCGGGACGAATCTGGGCCTCGAGAGTTCTGATAGCCTGCGTCATGTCGAGACTCGCCTTCTCGTTTTGCGCGCTCAGGTAGTACCAGCCGCCCACGCCCGCGGCGGCGATTACCAGCAGGACGACCACGGCGATCACCAAAGTATTTCTGTGCTCCACGCTCCAATGCGCGGTCTTCTCCGCGGCATCGATGGTGACCCGGCTGAATGTGTCCTGCTTAAGTTGATGGCGTGTCTGTGCGCGCACGACTACCTTCCAATCTCAGTCTCGACGAGCCTTTTTGTTTTGGAGACGAACCACCAGTTTAGCAGCCAGAAAACAGCAGCGTCAAAGCAGCGGACTAGTGTTGAGCTTCTTCCAGCAAACCCTGCTCGAGTTTCTCCTGACACTCGATGCAGTGGCGGGTCCAGGGCACAGCCTCCAGACGCTTGGCGTTGATTTCTTTGCCGCAGTGGATACACTCTCCGAAACTTCCTTCGCGGATGCGCGCCAGAGCTTTATCTACCATTTGCAGGAGTTGCCGCTCGTTGTTGCTCTGGCTGAAAAGAAACTCCTTGGTGTAGGAACTGGCGGCGCGATCGGCGATGTCCTGCGCCGTATCTTCATCGGCGGAGCGCCCGTCGGCCTGCGTGCGGGAGACCGTTCGGCGCAGCTCCTGCTGCCGGGTCTCAAGCCGCTTCTTGAATCCTTCTAACTTCTTTTTGTCCATAGTGTCACTTCTAAAATCCTGCGACGGCTTCCCTGCGCCGTCCGTGAGGAAAAGTCCAAACGAAGATGATAAGCGCCAAAATTGAGATGCGTCAACCGGGGCTCCGGGTAGGCGAGGGTGATTTGGATTAAGACAGAGTGTGCGCGAAATAAATCCCTCGTCCCGCAGGCAAAGACGCGGGACCAGGGATGACGAAACACGCCGCACCTACGCTCTTAGCGCTCCGGACCTTCCGGCAGAGATTGTTTCTTAGGACCATTGGCGGTGACGCGGTCCTGAATTTTCTCGTAAGTCGATTGAGGGATTACTTTCTTTTTGAGCAAGTCCTCTTTGGAGCCGAAGGGGCGCGCGTCGATGATGCTTTGCGCGCGATCGGGGCCGACGCCGGGAAGAGCGGCCAGGTCTTTCTTGCTGGCGCTGTTCAGGTCTACGGGTTGTCCGTTAGCAGAGGGCGTGTCGCTCTTTTCCGCCCTCGTCATTTTGTGAGTTCCCGAGGGATACGAACTCTGGTCGGTAGGGGGCGGGGCAGCCTGTTGATTCTGTTGACCGAATGAAAAAGCGGTCAGCAACAGCAAAGGCAAAATCAATTCCTTGAGCGAGATCATTTTTATTCTCCTGACAAACGGGAAATTTGATGCTGGTCGAGGGTCAGGAGTTTGCGAAGAACGATAAAACGCAAAAGGCCGCCCCGCTGATGAGCAAGGCGGCTTCCTACGCTTAGTCTCGGTTCGTCAGTCCGCTCGGTCAGTGATGATCGTTATCCCAATTCTGTTCGGTTTCCCAGCGGTGCTCTTTTCCATTCCACCACTGATGGTACTGTTCCCAACAACGCTGGCGTTCCGCGTTCAGATCGCGACGCCGGTCCTGGGCTTCGCGGCTGTGTTCGCCGTTATCGCGGATGGCTTTGTCCAGTCGTGCCTCAGCCTTTTCGACAGCATGCTGACAATGTGAGCGATCATCGGCATGAGCCCGCGGGGCTGCCATAAAGAACATAAGCGCCGCTGCCATCACCGCTGCCGCTGCTGTTTTTCCCAATCGTAGATTCAAGGCTATTCTCCTCTCGATTTCGGCAATCGCTCCGGACTGCCGATTTTTAAAATTCACCCAACACCGGGGATCTATTTCTATTCAGTGCGACGAGTGACGTTCGGAACACCCCGAATCTTATGGGCGCAGAGAGGGCGGTTCGATACAGTTCATCCTGTAATTACTATTTGTTCAAGAGAAGCGATCCGACCACCGAATTTCGCTCAACCTCGAGACGAGAATGGCGGGACCTCATCTAGCGCGGCAAAGGATCTCTCGAGCCAGCTAATGCATAGGCCAAGACCGCCATTGCGGCCGCATTCTCACGCAGTTCGGTGGGAACAACTTTGTCCAGGGTGTCGGCGGCGGAATGGTGGTAGTTGAAATAGGTTCTGTCGTCTTGCATCACGCCGATAGCAGGAACTCCGGCGTTGGCCATGGCCTCGATGTCGGCCTCCGGGGAAAAGCTAGTGGACTGAAAGATGGTTGCGCCGATGCTGAGAAGAACGGATTGAACAGGGCGCAGGAAGTCGATGGCAGCGGGAGCCGCTTTCACTTCGAATCCTAAAGGATGGCCCGCGCCGGAGTCGCTCTCGATGGCGGCGATGTAGTGCGGGAAGTCTGTGGAGTATTCGGCGGTGTAGGCTTTACTGCCTGAGCCTCCGGTTTCTTCGTCCATCCAGGCGATCACGCGCAGGGTGCGAGCGGGGCGCAGGTGCAGGCGCTGTAGAATTTCGGCGGTTTCCATGGCCATGACGACTCCGGCGCCGTCGTCGATCGCGCCCGTGCCGAGGTCCCAGGAATCAAGATGCCCGGAAACTACGACGATCTGCTCGGGATGTTCTGAACCTTTGAGGTCGCCGATCACGTTGTAGCTGGTTTCGTCTGGCAGTTTCTGCGGAGTGAGGGTGAGATGCATGCGAACCTTCCCCTGTGCAGCGAGATGAACGATGAGGTCGGCATCTTCGGCGGTCACCGCTGCGGCGGGAATGCCTGCGGGAAAACTGAATCCGGTGTGCGGAAGACGGTAGTCGGCACTGCCCACCGACCGCACCAGGGCGGTGACTGCGCCTAGATCGGCAGCGGCTTTTGGTCCGGCCGCGCGGTAGCGGACGGCTTCGCTGTAGGCAGCAAAGGCTTGACCGGCAGCGGCTTTTTGCTTATCGAAGATTTCGTTGAACAGGACGATCTTGCCTGCAACTTTATCGCGGCTGAGCGCGGCGAGTTCGTCGAAGCTGTTGACCGTGACCACGTCCGCAGTAAGGCCGTCGGCCGGAGTCGAGGAGCTGCCACCGAGGGCAGTGAGCACGATCTTTTGCGTAGTGCCCGGAACCATGCCGGGATATTCCACCAGGGCGGCAGTTTCGGCTCCGCGGACCCAGTGCGGCACAACGACCGGCTGCAGGCGAACATCGAGGCCCAGTTGGCGGAGTTCGGCGGCAACGTATTGAGCGGCGGCGAGGGCTTGCGGCGAGCCGGTGGGACGCGGTCCGATGTTTTCGGTCAGATGTGCAAGCTGGCGGTAAGCGTAATCGTCATTCAGTGCCGCCGCTTTGATGGCAGAAAGCTGCTGCAAAAGCAGCGGAGGGAAATTCTGCTGATCGGTTGGCGAAGATAGCAGACCCGCCATCCGAGACAACGCGGACTGCTGGTTTTGTGCTGGGGTTTGGGCGGGCACGAAAACTGAGACGAATAAGGCTGTGATCAGGCAAGCAGTGAAGCAGCGGAGCGTGGTCATAGTTGGAGCCAAGTGTATCGGAGAGAGCACGTAGAGACAAAGATAGGGACCTACCACGTCAACCCGATGTCTTCAGACCCCGAGCATGCTAGCTTGAGGCATGGACAAGAAACAGATTAACGATCCCAAGATGACGTGGAACTTCCTGATCTGGGTGGGCGGTGTGTTCATGCTTTCTCTTTTCGCACTGCTGGCGCATTTCGTATGGAGACTCTTTTAATTTTTTGGGAGAACGGTTCGCGGCAAGAAAAATGGCCCTATTTCTAGGGCCAAATTTCGAAGAGGCAAAGAGGTAGGTAGTTTAGGAAAGGCTATGCAAGTTGCCGCTCCGCCAGTTGGACCGGCACTTCGGGAAATGTTTCGAGGCGAAGAGAGTGAGGGTCATTGATTGTGTGCGGCCTCTTGGTTACAGGAGAAGAAGCATTTGCCGAACCAAAAGCCGATCGCGGCTGGCTAGCCTTAGGCAAGCCAGCAAGGCACTGACAGAGCAAGGCTTAACTCCTCAGCCTCTTGCCGAAAGTCACATTCGCAAGCCGGAGTGACGTGGCTGACAGTGCACAAGCCTGCACATTCGATGCAGGTGGGTGCTTCGGAAAGGATAAGTTCGAGCCGCTGGCACGAACCAGCGGCTCGAAAAGGAAACTAACTATTTCCTGCCACAGTACGCAGCTTCCCGGGAAGGAAGTGGTATGGCGGCCAGGGTCCGCTGATGGCGACCTGACAGTTTTTCAACTGCTTGGCGGCCGTGCTGTAGCGGTTCTGGTATTTTTCCACCGACTTGGAATCGATGAGATGGGCGATGTCGATGAGCATGCCCTGCGGAGCTACCTTCTTGCAGCTCACTTCTTCTTCCAGAGGGTTAAACAGCTTGTGCACCTGCACCGACAGGGCGCGAGCCTTGGTCTGACGCTCACGTTCGCGGGAGGCCTTGACGCGTAACTTTGAAAGATAGTCGCCGCCGACAGTGTCGGGCAGGATGACATCGATCATGGCTTCGCGCAGCGAGCCGTCCGTGACTGTCAACTTGATGTGCATTTCGGACTTACCGCGAAGTTTGGCGACGCTTAAGCCGAAAGCTCGCCGGTTTACCCGGACAGCCTGGCGCAGGGCGTCGTCGCTTTCAAAGATGGTGCCGAAACGGAAGGGCAGAACGGTGGAATTACGAAAACAGCCGCTGACCACGCGGGCGTGATCGATGGCCGCCTTCTGATCAAGTGGGGCAGAGTTGGGGTCGTATTCGCTCACAATCACAGCAAACTCACCGCTGGGATAGCTGAGGACAGGGGCTCCGTTCACGCCTTGAACATTCTCAATTACGAAAGGGCGTCGGGAACGGGTGCCGTTAGGAAGGGTCTGGTGCTCGGTAAGGCAGTATGCGTACCACGACATATTGAACTCTCCGAACCGGGACGGAGGCTGACGAACCGCCTCTTTATGTTGTTTTGCACAACCTGAGCAACGAGTCTGGAAGTTTACTTAGCGGTACAGGGTCAAATCGGGAAACCTACTATCTGCCCCGTAGGCCATATTACTTCGGATTGATTGGAAAATGCAACTTTTTCGTTACAAGAGGCATCGCCGAGGAAATCTCGAGGTGTCACCGGGCTTTTGCAAGCCCAAATTCGGAAAACTTGGGCGAAAACGATCACTTCTTTTTTGCCGCAGCCGCGGCTGCCGCTCGAGCCGTCCGCTCCTGGAGGGATAACATTACCACCTGAAGCATGTCGTCCTGCGGCGCCGGCTTTCCCGTCCAAATCTCGAATTGCCGGGCAGCCTGGTGGACAAACATTTCAATGCCGGGAATGATCTGCGCACCTCGCTCCTTTGCCAGCTGCAGCAGCCGGGTTTCGGGTGGATCGTAGATCATGTCGAAAACATAGCGCGCGTTGATTTCCTTTTCCTGCAGAGGAGTTTCGCGGCTATTGCCCATCCCGACCGGCGTGGCGTTGATGATCACGTCGAAGGAATATTTCTTCAGGTCGGCGCGCTTCACCGAGCGGGCGTGGGCCCGGCGGGCAAGCTTCTGGGCGGCAGCGGTGCTGCGGTTCAGAATGAATACTTCTGCGCCCCGTTCTTTCAGCCCAAAGACGGCAGCGCGGGCAGCGCCTCCTGCGCCAAGTACGAGAATCTTCGCGTCCTGCAGAGTGCTCAGGCGACGCTCCAGCGGACGTACCACTCCGGAGGTATCCGTGTTGAAGCCGTAGAGCTTACCATCCTGGGCTCGGACCACCGTGTTGCAGGCGCCGATCTTGGTGGTATGCGAGTCCGTGTTGTCGAGATAAGGAAGAATCGCTTCCTTATACGGCATGGTAATGCTCAGGCCGTGGATGGGAATCTCCCGCACGCAATACAGCAGGTCTTTGAGTGTCTTGGCATGCAACGCCAAGTAGACTGCATTGACGTTTTCTCGCCGGAATGCCGCATTCATGATAGCGGGAGAAAGGGAGTGGGCAACTGGATCCCCGGCAACCCCGTAGACGCGAGTAGCTGCATCCACCTGCTCGATGCGGTAGACGCTGCGCAACTCCTGCGCGGTGACTTGTCCGGGTGCCGTTTCTTCTCCTGGACTGACCGCGGCAAAGGTAAACACGCTGCCGGCGCGCACTCCGAGCACGCGGCTGATGATGCCTTGCTCACCCATGCAAACGCCAACAATGGAATGGTTGTCGCTCTCGCGCCCCAGAAACTGAATCATGGAAACATTGTCGGCGAGCGTAGTGGCGGTACTGACGACTTTGTAGAAGTCAGCGGGGAAGGCGCGCATCTTTTCCAGCGTTTCGTCGAGCTTCTTGGTCCCGCGAAAGTCGTGAAACGAAAGAATCAGCCCCGCGCGGCCGCGAAGCTTTTGTAACTGCTCCGGCTTGCACTTAAGCGCGGTCTGGAGTTCAACGTCTACCAGTTGGCACCCCGCAGCGGCCGCTTTGCCTAGAATATCCAACTGGGAGGCGATGGAACCGCGAAACTTACCTCCGCTTGCCGCCCGCCGGCATGTAGCAATCACCGTAATGCCAGAGTGGGTCTCCAGGAAATGCTTGATCTTGGGAAGCGCCAAGCTGGGTTTTGAAATGTAGTCTAACCTGAACTCCAGGAAGGAGTTATCGCGGATCAGACCTTCTGCCTTCTCAATCAGTTCAGAAGGGTCGGACACGGCAAGAGCCACGCAAACCCGCGGCAGGCGCAATGGCAGAACCCGAGGTGGATAAGTTTTAGGAGCAGAAATCATCTTGAATCAATAGGTTCGGATTAGAGCAACAGGTTCGGCGCGAATCTTACAGGGGTCGAATTGTAGATGCAACTGTGGAGTGAAAATTTAGTCGAAAAAACTGTTTTCACATTCCGTCTGACACCCTCGTAACCTTGACCCCCTCTTACCCCCTTGTTACCTTCCATTTGACGCAGCAGTTCCATGGTATTTGACGGGGAAGGCGCCGAGGGCGGCCCTTTCCGGAGGCAACATGAAGAAAATAGGATGGTTATTGTTACTAGCGGCGACCGCAGGTTGGGCTCAAACCTCGCTGGATATCGCTACGGCGAATGTGGTTACGCCATCGGGGACGATTCCGACGACGCCCAGTTTTCCGATTCAACGGGTGCAGATGCCCACGTACGCGGATGTTTACTGCGCTGGTTTCATTAATCGTGAAACCCTACCCGATGCCAACTTTGTGGCCGGGGGTCTGCAGACTCCAAACACCACCAAATTCGTCAAGAACGACATCGTCTACCTTGAAGGAACTGGCTACTCTCTGGGCGCGCAGTATGAGATTATCCGCGCGTTGCACGATATGGACGAATATGAAATGTATCCCGGACAGAGCAAGGTGATGAAAGCCACGGGGCAGCCTTACGCAGAGGTTGGGCGCGTTCGCATCATCGATACACGCAGCAAGGTGGCCATTGCGATGGTCGAATATTCGTGTGATCCCATCAATCCTGGAGATACCGCGATTCCTTTTGCCGAGAAGACCATGGTGGCATTCCATCCCCCGGTGCGCTTTGATCGCTTTCTGCCTACCGGCAGCAAAGTATCGGGACGCATTGTGATGGGGAGGGACTTCGATTCAGTACTGGGAACCGGCCAGAAAGTCTATATGAATGTGGGAGCGAACCAGGGCGTGAAGGTAGGCGATTATTTCCGTGCCGTGCGTAGCTACGAAGCCGACCTGATTGACCCTGTGGATTCGCTTTCGTTCAAAGCCGCGATCAGCGAAGACACGCAGAAGAAGCAACCATCCTTTGATCCAAACATGTTCACCAAAGGGAACGGTCCGGTGATTCACGTTCGCGATCTGCCACGGCGCGCCGTGGGCGAGATCGTCGTAATCGGAACTACCCCAACCACTGCGACTGGAATGATCGTTTTCGCCATGGAAGACGTTCATGCGGGCGATAACGTTGAGCTGGATGAACAGACACAGGCACAGGCACAATCGCAGTAGCCTAAGACTACAGGGAAAACAAAAAGGAACGAAGCGGGGACGGGCAACCGTCCCCGCTTTGTTGTGGCGCGCCGTGCTGGAAAAATCGCAGGAGTCCGCATCGTGTCAGAATATTGGCATGAAAACGTCGCAAGCCGTGCCCATTCCTGAATTTCTTTACGGCACCGCCTGGAAAGAAGAACGAACGCCGGCGTTGGTCGAACTCGCGCTGCGCGCGGGCTTTCGGGGAATCGATACTGCCAACCAGCGGCGGCATTACTTCGAAGAAGGAGTCGGAGAGGGATTGGCCGCTGCCTATCGCGCCGGAGTAGTCACTCGCGCAGATCTTTTTCTGCAAACAAAATTTACTTATCGGCCGGGTCAGGATCACCGTTTGCCGTACGATGCCAGCGCCAGCTTATCCGCCCAGGTAGCGCAGTCGATGGCAAGCTCGCTGCACCATCTGGCCACCGACTACGTTGATAGCTACATCTTGCATGGACCTGCATCCGGCTACGCATGGACCGACGCCGACGCTGAAGTGTGGGAAGCGATGAAGAAGGAGCGCGAGGCTGGCCGCGCCCGTCTGCTGGGAGTCAGCAACGTTTCGCTGCGACACTTGGAGGAGTTGGACGGTGCACACTCAGAACCGCTTGCCTTCGTGCAGAACCGCTGCTATGCCCGTTTAGGCTGGGACCGCGAGGTGCGCCGATTTTGCAGCGCGCGCAAGATTGTCTATCAGGGTTTCTCGCTGCTCACCGCAAACCTAGAAGTGCTTCGTGATCCTGTGATTGTCAGCCTGGCCGAGGATCATCGGGTTAGTCCGGCACAAGTGATTTTTGCTTTTGCACGGGCGGTCGGTATGCTACCCCTCACCGGCACTTCGAATCCCGAACACATGCGGCAGGATATTGGCAGTGCGACACTCGCGCTTACGCCAGAATCTGTGCGGGTGATCGAAAATATAGCCGGCTAGCTCTGCCCTATTTCAATCCTGTCACCACAAAAGCTTCCGACAGTGTTACTACGTAGACGTATGCATACGCGCTGCCATCGGTCGACAGGCGAAGGTCCCCGACACCGTTGCTTCCCGCCAGCTTTTCTTCTCCGAAACTTTTCCAGAAGTCCATATTCCCGGTCTGGATGCTTATCTTGTAAACTTTCGCGACCGTTTCGCTTGCCCGCGCAGATGCCACGTACAATGACCCTCCATCGGCGGACCAACCGATCACCCGGTAGACCGCATCGAGTCCTGGGATCGGCCGAAGCGAACTCTGCTCCAGCGACCACACACCCCATTTTCCATCTGAACCCAATACGGCTACGCTCTTGCCGTCAGGCGATATGTGAACTCCGGCAACGCCTTCCGGAGTGACGGGCTTCGCATCTCCGCTCGCTGAATCAATCAGGTAGTCCCGCGCACCGTGGCCCGCCTCGATCCCGCTCGCCAACAGCTTCTTGCCGTCTGGCAACCAGCTCACGGCGTCATAAGTAATCGCATCATGCGTGATCTGCCGAGTTTCGCCGGCCCCGGTCGGTACCATCTTAAGCTGTCCACCCTTCGGCGGCTTCGTGATGGCCCATTTTCCATCCGGCGATATGGCCAACGCGTCGCCCTCGCCAATGCGTACCGGGGGCGATCCGTCGGTATCGCGCATAAAGACGGTATAGTTTGGCCCGCCGCCATCGCCCGCCTCTGTAAACAGAATCCGGCGTCCATCGCGGCTCAGATCGCGCAGAATTGACCATCCGAACCAACCCAACTCCCGCTCCTCTTTGTCTCCAGGCGCCAGACCTCGGATTCCAATCCTTTGCTGGTGAGTTATCGCCAGTGCTGTTCCATTCCGCAGATCTTCCAGCCACATTCCGCCAGGGATATTTGTGATACTCCGCACTGTACCGGAAAGGCTCACGGCACGCGGATTGTCGCCGCTGCCAGTATTGGTGGAGGCAAACCACACTTCGTTCCCTGCGGGAGACCATAAGATCCCCTGCAGCGACTCCCAACCCGAGGAAAGCTTCTTTTCTTTCCCCGTGCCATCGGCCGCGATCACGGCCACCGAACCTTCGTCGTCGCCTCCGGTATTTTCGTGATCGGCAAACGCCAGCCACTTGCCGTCGGGAGAAATTTTGGGATGGCTGATCCACGTAATGCTGTCGAGCAGCACTTTGCCGATTGGATATTCCAGCCGCCAGTGGCTGTTTTCAGGTACATAGCGGATCACGGCCATGCTATCGCCATCCGGCGCCCAGTCCGCGTCCTGCACGTTGTCCAAAACTTCCCTGGGTGTTCCACCACTCAGAGGAACTCTCGCCAGAGTCCCAACCCGCGCATAGCCGGGGAAGATTGCGGTCTTCAGGCGAATCGCAAGCTCTCCATTTCTTGAGATCGCAAGCAGTTCTGCATCCTTCAAACCTATTTCCCTCGAGCCGGGATCATCCGGGCGAGCAACGTATAACTGGCTCCCGCCGCCGTCCCACGATGCGCTATAAACCACGCTGCCGTCTGGAGTGAAGCGCGCGTGACCAATGGAGCCGGAGCGAAAGGTGATCTGCCTATATTCCGCGAGAGGAGTAACCGCGCTGCCTCGTCCCAGCCACCAGCCGACGCCAAGCATGAATAGGGCCAGCCCTACGGCTCCAAGGATCACTGCCAGCACCTTGCTTCGCGGCCTCGAAGCCGACACGGCCGCTACCCTCGTGCTGCTACCCGAAACGCCGGTGAGGTGTTCAAGATCAAACGCGATATCGCTGGCCGAATGAAAACGCTGTTCTGGATTTTTCTCCAGGCAATGTTGCACAATGCGTTCCAGTGCGGGAGAAACGTTGCGGTTGGTTTCGCTTAAGTCCGCAGGATCTTCCTTCAGGATCGCACTCATTGTGTCTGCGGAAGTCTCGCGGTGAAATGCCCGCTTGCCCGAAATCATTTCGTAGAGAATTGCACCGAAGCTGAATATGTCGGAGCGAGCATCTACGGCGATGCCGCGTACTTGCTCCGGCGACATATAACCCGCGGTGCCCATCACCACACCCGCTTCGGTGGCGTGGGTCATGGTCGGCAGCGAGGTATGGGCGCCAGCCTGCCCTTGAGTGAGATCGGGCTGAGTCAGCTTGGCCAAGCCGAAATCCAGAATCTTTACGCGCCCATCTTTTGTGAGGAATAAATTGTCCGGTTTCAGATCGCGATGGATAATTCCTTTTTCGTGGGCCGCAGCCAGTCCATGCGCGATTTGCAGGGCGTAGTCAAGAGTTTTGCGAAGCGCAACTGGCCCATTGCGCAATCGCTCCCGCAGCGTTTCGCCTTCCAGTAATTCGGAGACTACGTAAGGAGCGCCGGCATGCGTTCCGATATCAAATACTGCGAGGATATTAGGGTGATTCAGAGCAGCAGTGGCGAGCGCCTCCTGCTCGAAGCGTCGCAACCGGTCCGCGTCCAGAGAGAGCGCCTGCGGCAACACCTTAATCGCCACATCTCTTTTCAAACGCGAGTCGCGGGCACGGTACACCTCGCCCATTCCTCCCGCGCCGAGCAGGCTAACGATCTCGTATGGCCCTAGCTTCGTCCCGGAGGTCAGATTCATCGGTGGGCGGATTATAAATCACTACCCGGTAGGGCGAATTATTTCGAAGGATCCAGCAGGGCGAGGGCTTCGCGGGTACTCAAGAACCTTGCTCCCAGATCCTGGAGTTCGGAAACAGTCCGCTGCCCATTTTCGGCGTTCAAGGTTTCGATTGCATCGTTCACCACCGACACGCGCCGGCCACGGTCCAGCAAACCTTTGGCTGCGAAGCGCACACAGTATTCCGTGACCACGCCGAATACCACGAATTCAACATCGTCCCCGAATCGCTGTAAGAATTTTGCAGCGTGGCGGCTTTCAAAGATATCCAGTGTCTGCTTCTCCAGAAGAACTTGTTGATAGGAGGAAAGATCGTGCGGAAGCACAGCCCGAGCATCGTTTGGAATGGTGAGAACTTTATCGGTCAAGGCCTCGGGAACGAACTCAGAACCGGGCGTGTCCTTGATGCAGTGCGGAGGAAACGTTTGAAACTCAGGGTCGTCCTTAACGTGGTAGCAACCGTGCGAGACCAGAAAGACCCGGCCCTGCCGGGCGGCATCTGTCAGCTTGCGAATATTAGGCAGTAACCGCTCGGCACCGGGCACGTAGAGCTTGCCGCCAGGCAGCATGAAATCTGCCTGAGGATCGACTTCCCAGAAAACTATGCTGCGAGAGACCATCTCAATTCCTCGGCTTTGCGTGGGAGCGATTTTCGCCCAGAGTCAGTTCGCAAAGGCCATCCACAAATTCGGGAGTTAACTTGTCATGTCGAAGGAGGAATCGCATGTAGATGGGACCGTACAGCGAATCGAGCAGCAAATCCATATCGACATTTTTTTTCAACTGGCCGCGGGATATGCCACGACGAAGTGTGGCGTAAGCCTCCTGGCGCCGTGGTTTCATGAAACGTTCACGAAAGGCGGCAATCAGGTTGTGATCGCTCTGCCCGGCGCCCAGCATGGCGGAGACGATCCGTCCGCGGCGGCTGCGGAAAACTTTTATAAGCTGCCGCATCTGCTGGTTCATGTCGCTGCGTACCGAACCGGTGTCGGGAAAATGGAGCTTGCGAGTGGCGCTGCTGGCAAATGCATCGGCGATGAGAGCACCCTTATCGGGCCACCAGCGGTAAACTGTCGCTTTGCCAACGTTAGCCCGAGCCGCCACGGCTTCAATGGTTAATTCCGAAAAGCCCTTTTCCGCCAGCAGTTGCAACGTACTTTGCAGGATGGATTGCCGAGCCTGCTCACTCCGAGGCCGCCCCGGCGGCCGCTTGCGGCCATTACCTCCACCATTCCTTTGGGCCGATGCCTTCTGGCGCATGTGCCTACCCTAACATATAATCAAGGCTGCGTATTAGAATCCAATACGGACAGTATCGAATCTAAAACAAACTTGATGGGGTTGGCTTCGCATCCGTGCAGGCAGCCCTCTTTAACTCTGGAGTGGTGCCTAAGCGATGTGGATTGTAGCCTTAGCCCTAAGACGTCCCTACACCTTTATCGTGATGGCGCTGGTCATCATTATCCTGACGCCGCTCACGATTCTGCGTACGGCGACTGACATCTTCCCGAGTATCGATATTCCCGTAGTTTCTGTGGTCTGGTTTTATACCGGCATGTCGCCGCAAGATATGGCCGACCGTATCGTGGCCAACTCCGAGCGCGGCATTACTACGACGGTCAACGACATCGAGCACATGGAATCGCAGTCCGTATATGGATTGGGCGTCATCAAAGTTTTCTTCCGCCCGGGCACCAATGTACAAGGCGCTATCGCGCAGATTACAGCAATCTGTCAAACCAGCGTGCGCAGCTTGCCGCCAGGCACTACCCCGCCGCTCATTATTTCCTACAGTGCTTCGACCACTCCTATCATCCAACTCGGCTTGAGCAGCAAGACTCTTCCGGAACAACAACTCTTCGATCTTGGGCAAAACTTTCTGCGTAACTATCTTGCGACGGTGCCGGGCGCCGCTACTCCGTATCCTTATGGCGGGAAAATTCGGCAGATTCAAGTAGACCTCGACTTGCCGAAGTTGCAAGCCTACGGCCTCGATCCCAATGACATTGTGAATGCCGTCAATGCGCAGAATATTATTCTGCCCTCCGGCACCATCAAGATGGGCTCGCTGGAATACAACGTAGAGATGAATGGAACGCCGCAAACCATCGCGGAATTGAACGACCTTCCGGTGAAAACCACCAATGGTTCCACGCTCTATATGCGGGACGTGGCCCACATCCGCGACGGCTTTGCTCCGCAGACCAACATTGTGCGCCAGGATGGGAACCGCGGCGCGCTCATGTCGATTTACAAGAATGGCAACGCGTCTACGCTGCAGATTGTGGCTGGAGTCAAGAACATTGTGCAACAGGCCGCACAATCCTTACCACCAGCGCTGAAGATCACGGCATTGTTTGATCAGTCTTTGTTCGTGCGGGCTTCGATCTACGGCGTGCTGAGGGAGGGGCTGATTGCGGCGGCGCTTACTGCAGTGATGATTCTCATCTTCCTGGGCGACTGGCGTCCCACGATCGTCATTTCTATTTCCATTCCCCTTTCCATCTTCGTCTCCATCATCCTGCTTGGGGCGATCGGACAGACCATCAACATCATGACGCTCGGAGGATTAGCGTTGGCGGTTGGCATCCTGGTGGATGACGCCACGGTGGAAATTGAAAACATCGAGCGCAATCTCGCCATGGGCAAAGAAATGAGACAAGCCATCCTCGACGGCGCGCAGCAAATCGCCGTGCCGGCTTTTGTCTCGACGCTTAGCATCTGCATTGTGTTTGTGCCCATGTTCTTTCTGACGGGCGTGGCCAAATTTCTGTTTGTGCCCTTGGCAGAGGCGGTGAGCTTTGCCATGCTGGCCAGCTATTTATTATCGCGAACACTGATCCCGACGCTGGTGATGTACATCATGCGCGGGCATGAGCATCGCGAGGAAGCTCCGAAATCATTTTTCGGCAGATTTCAGCGCGGCTTCGAACGTAAGTTCGAAGACTTCCGGCGAGGCTATGAAGCGTTGCTGGAAACCACGATCGAGTATCGCGGCCTGTTTGTGATTTGTTTTCTGGCTTTCTGCCTGCTCTCGCTCGGACTGTTTTTCTTCCTGGGCGAAGACTTTTTCCCGCAAGTGGATGCCGGCCTGCTGCGCCTGCATGTGCGGGCCCGCGCCGGCTTGCGCGTGGAAGAAACTGCTCGGCTCTGCGATGAGATTGAAGCTGTTTTGCGGCAGGAAGTCCCCAAGGGACAATTGCAGACCGTGCTCGATAACATCGGTCTGCCCAACTCGGGCATCAACCAGTCTTACAGTTCGAATGGAACGATCGGCAGCAGCGACGCCGAGATTCTGATTGCACTGGATCCGGAGAAACATCCGCCGACTGCCGATCTTACTCGGCGTTTGCGCGAAGTTCTGCCGCGCCGCTTTCCCGGCGTGGAGTTCTTTTTCCAGCCGGCCGACATTGTGACGCAAATTCTAAACTTTGGTTTGCCGGCGCCCATCGACGTGCAGATCATCGGCACCGACATGGGAACCAGCTATGAGATTGCGCAACAGATTGCGAATAAAATGCGGCATGTTCCCGGCACAGCCGATGTACACGTGCAGCAGTTGCTTTCGCTGCCCACGCTGCACATGGATATTGAGCGCACGCGAGTTACACAGGTTGGACTCACGGCGCGTGAGGTGGCGCAGAGCGCTCTGGTCTCGCTGAGCGGCAGCTTCCAGACTGCGCCTAATTTCTGGTTAAATCCGAAAAATGAAGTCACTTATCAGATGGCTGTGCAGTCTCCGCAATACCGCATGACCAATCTGCAAGATCTGCTAAATATTCCGGTCACTTCGCAACAGGGTCCACAACTGATGGGGAACTTGGTGCAGCTATCGCCCACGGTGCGGGCCGCGACTGTAAACCACTGGAACGTGGCGCCGGTGATCGATGTTTATGCCAGCACTCAGGATCGAGACCTGGGCGCCGTGGCTGCGGACACTGACAAAATTCTTAAGACCTTCGATGGCCACCTGCCCCGCGGCACGCATATTGTGGTACGCGGCCAAGTGGCCACCATGCGCTCGTCCTTCTTTGGCTTGGGCGTGGGATTGGTGGGCGCGATTCTTCTCGTCTATTTGCTGATCGTAATCAACTTTCAGTCCTGGCTTGATCCTTTCATCATTATCGCCGCACTGCCCGGAGCGCTGGCAGGAATCTGCTGGTTCCTGTTGCTGACGCGCACCACGTTGAGTGTGCCGTCGCTTACTGGCGCAGTTATGTGCATGGGCGTCGCCACCGCTAATTCGATTCTGATGGTGAGCTTCGCCCGCGAACAAATGGATGAAGGCATTCCTGCGGTGAAAGCCGCGGTTGCTGCGGGATACACGCGCATGCGTCCGGTGCTGATGACCGCCCTGGCTATGATCATCGGAATGGTGCCGATGGCTTTGGGATTTGGCGAAGGCGGCGAACAGAACGCACCGCTGGGCCGGGCGGTTATCGGAGGGTTGTTATTTGCCACGGTTGCCACTTTATTCTTCGTGCCCAGTGTGTTCGCCATTTTCCATAGCCGCCGAGAAGCCAGACGGTCGCAGGCGGAACGGAATAAGAAATCATAGCTGTTGGTAAGAAATCGGAGTCGAGCGGAGTGGAGCCAAGGATGACCGAGGAAATCAAGTCGAAGCCAACCCAGGATGAGCAGCGGAGAGAACCGGGCTCCAATGGGGGGCAGCTCCAGCAGCAGGACGGCACCGAAGAGCGTCATGCGGTCAGTGCCCAAGCCCAGCGTGATGAGGAGATCGAGGAAATCCAGAAGCGCTCGCGGCACCAACCGCCCTCGATCCAGCGCCCTCCGGAGCTTCCGCCTGCTCCACCACGCAAGGCGTTAACCATCGTCGGCGTCATGCTGTTGGTTCTTATCGTCGCAGGCGGGATCACGTTGTTGTTGCGGGTAACTCATGAGCGAGCGCTGGCCAAGGAAACTGAAGCAGAGACCATACCCACGGTGGCTGTGGTGAATCCAACGCCGGAGAAGCCGGATGAAGATTTAATTCTGCCTGGATCGATGCTCGCCTATGAAGAATCTCCAATCTACGCTCGCACCAATGGCTATTTGGTTCGCTGGTACAAAGACATCGGCAGCCGGGTAACGAAAGGCGAGTTGCTGGCAAAGATAGATACGCCCGAAGTCGATCAGGAATTGAATCAAGCACGCGCCACGCGCCAGCAAGTTGTGGCGCAGATGCAAATCGCGAAAATCACCGCTGACCGCTGGGAAAATCTGCGTAAGACTGACTCCGTTTCCGCGCAGGAAGCCGACCAGTACTCAAGCGCATACACGCAGAGTCGAGCCAACCTGGCTTCGGCCGATGCCAACGTGCGCCGCCTTGAGCAACTGGAAGGGTTCAAAGATGTCTTTGCTCCATTCACCGGAGTGCTTACGAGACGCACTGTGGATCCCGGCGCGCTGATCAATGCCGGTGCTCAAGCCCCAGGCCGCGAGTTGTTTGATCTGGCCCGAGTCGATCCTCTGCGGGTTTATACCAGCGTGCCCCAGGCCTACGCTCCTTACATAAAAGTCGGCGCCAAGACCTTCGTTACGCTGCAGGAGTTTCCCGGACAAAAGTTCGTCGCCACCGTGGCGAGAACTGCCGAAGCCATTGACACCAACACTCGCACGCTGCTCACCGAGGTCGACGTTCCCAATAAAGATGGGCGCCTGTTGCCCGGTTCGTTTGGCGAGGTTCACTTTGCGGTCGGATCCAATGTGAACAAGGTGACTGTTCCGGTGAACACGATGCTGTTCCGCGCCCAAGGCGCGCAGGTGGCGGTTGTCGGTCCAGATAACAAAGTGCAATTGCGGCCCATCAGCATCGGGCGCGATTACGGAACGACTTTAGAAATTCTGGGCGGAGTCGAGCCAGGCGACCGGATCGTCGTCAATCCTCCCGATTCTCTGGAACAAGGGCAGCAAGTGAACGTCGCTCAACCGCAGCCGGATCAGCAGCAGCCCGGTCAGACGCAGAACCAACAGAAAGGCGGAGCGTAGTGAAGCGTGCCGCACAATGGGCGATGCTTGTGCTCCTGGCATTCACAGCCGGATGCACGGTGGGTCCGCGTTACAGTCGACCGGCGGCCCCGGCACCGGCTCCAGATGCGTGGAAGACGCAACCGCCCTGGCAACCAGCCGCGCCCAAGGATGCAATTCCTAAGGGCGAGTGGTGGAAAATCTACAACGATGCTGACCTCAACTCCTACGAGCAGCAATTACTGCAGGCCAATCAGTCCCTCGTCGCTGCGCGCGACCGTCTGGATCAGGCTCGATCACTGGCTCGCGTAGCCACTTCCGGATTGTTTCCGCAACTTTCAGCCGATCCCTCTGCGGTGCGTGAGCGCGGATCGGGGAATCGTCCGCTGAATGGCGCAACGCCAGCCGTAGTCGGAGGTGTGCCGAATAATTCCAGTCAGACCATTCCACCGTATACGCAGAATGTGTTTACGATCCCGTTCGACATCAACTATGAAGTTGACGTTTTCGGGCGGGTGCGGCGCCAGGTGGAAGCGGCGAACGCTACTCTCCAGTCGACTGCGGCTGATCTGGGAAATGCGCAGCTGGTACTGACTGCGGAACTGGCCGCTGACTATTTCTCTCTTCGCGAGTTGGATGCCGAGTTCAACGTGGTGCAGGAGTCGGTCGGATACCAGCGCAAGGGTTTAGATCTGGTTAATCGGCAACACGAAGGCGGCATCGTCAGCGGGCTCGAAGTTGCGCAGCAGGCCTCGTTACTTGACTCCACGATCTCGCAGCTCGCGCTGGTGCAAGAATCGCGAGCGCAATATGAACATGCCATCGCGGTGTTGATCGGGCAGCCGGCATCGAACGTCACCGTGCATGTAGCGCCGTTGCAAGCTGTGCCACCGCCAGTGCCGCTGGGCGTGCCGTCTGACATGCTCGAACGTCGTCCGGATGTTTCGTCAGCGGAGCGGCAGATGGCTTACCAGAATGCGCAGGTCGGCATCGCGCGCACCGCTTTTTATCCGCAAATCACGCTGAGCGGCGCTGGAGGCTGGCAGAGTGCGCAGCTGGCGCCTCTACTCAACGCGCCGAGCCTCTTCTGGTCCGTTGGAGCCGACGCTTTAGAGCCCATCTTCGAGGGCGGACGAAACCGCGCCAACCTGGCGGCAGCCCGCGCCGCTTACGATCAGTCGGTGGCCAACTATCGCCAGGCGGTGCTCACCGCTTTCCAGCAGGTGGAAGATGGCATCAGCAATTTGAGCACACTGTCACAAGCGCTCATTACGCAGCGCGCCGCCGTTGAAGATGCGCGGCGCGAACTTACCATCGCCAACAACCGTTACATCGGCGGCGCCACGGACTATCTGAATGTCATTAACGCGCAGACTACTCTGCTGAGCAGTGAACGCCTGGAAACGCAGTTGCTTGGTCAGCAGATGGTCAGCTCGGTCTACCTGGTGAAAGCGCTCGGCGGCGGGTGGGATTCCAGCGAGATTAAAGATCAGCAGGTTCATCCTCAACCTGGTCAGGTGCTGCAACCCTAGTATTCGCACGCCGCGAATCGCACTCGTGGCCGGTTCTTGCAAGGATCGCGAAGTGGTTCGTGCGAGAATGGTCGCGCTGCACTCGGTGGCAGCCCCTTTTGACTACTGAACCGCCAGTAGTGTCGATGAACACAGCAATCCCTCGCCGGCGCTGGCGAATCGCCTTCCTGCTTGCCTTCGGAGTGCTGGTCAACTTTTTTGACCGCATTAATTTATCCGTCTCGCGCGATGCGCTGCACGACTCATTCGGATTATCACTGGTAGCGTTCGGTTATCTCTCCAGTGCCTTCAGTTGGACTTACGCGTTAATGCAAATGCCCGCAGGAGTATTGCTGGACCGCTGGGGCGTGCGCCGCGTAGGAAGGCTGAGCGCATTTTTGTGGAGCCTTTCCTCTTTCGCCGCGGCGCTCGCTCCCAGCCTTGGTTGGTTCTTCGGAGCGCGATTCCTTCTTGGCGTTAGCGAGTCCCCCACTTTCCCCGCCAATGCGAAAGCCCTGGGGTACTGGTTCACGCGTGAGGAAAGAAGTCTGGCTACCGCGATCACCGACGCGGCCGCGAAATTCTCCAGTGCCATTGGAGTTCCGTTAATCGGCCTGCTGCTCCTCTATTTTGGCTGGCGCTGGAGTTTCGCCGCCACCGGCTTGATCAGCTTTCTTTATTTTCTTGTGTTTTATTGGATCTACCGGAATCCCAGTGAAGACCACAAACTCTCCCGTCAGGAGCTACAGTTCGTTCTGAACGGTGGCGCTCAATTGGAGGATCAGGCGCGAGCAAAGGGCGGTAGCTCGCTGGGCTACTTATTAACCCAGAGAAAGGTCTACGGCCTCGCCCTGGGATGGGGAGCTTACAACTATACGTTTTTTCTCCTGCTCACGTGGCTGCCCAGCTACCTTTCCGTTTCGTTGCATGTGGATTTGTTTCACTCGATTTTCTACACCAGCGTGCCTTGGTTATTCGCGACTGTCACGGATCTTTTGATTGGAGGATGGCTGGTAGATACTCTTATCCAGCGAGGGCACGATGCGAACCGCGTCCGGCAAACTGTTCTGGTGGCGGGAATGGCTTTCGGCCTGGCGATTTTCGGCGCGGCGCGAACGCACACGCCCATTGCCGCGCTGATTTGGATCAGTCTTGCCCTGGGAGGGTTGGCGGCCGCTGCGCCCGTTGCATGGACCGTTCCTTCTCTCATCGCGCCGCGGGAGAGCGTCGGCACACTGGCCGGCGCGGTGAATCTTTGCGGGCAGATTGCGGCGATTTCCGCTCCCATCGTCACTGGCTACATTGTCTCGGCATCCCACTCGTTTGCGGCTGCGTTCGTGACTGCGACCGTGATTCTGCTGCTGGGGATTGTAGGCTATGTTTTTTTACTGGGGCGAATCGAGCCGATTCCCGAACCCTGACGGGTGCCGCTGGGGCCGCGCGCTTCGTCGATGAATTCGGCTGAATGGTGTAGGTTAGAAGTATGCCGCCGAGATCGCCTGGGCGTCCGCCACGATGGTACGCGATTCCGCTCCGCGTTCTGCTGGTGACGTTTATTGGCACTTTGATTTCGTTCGCGGTGAGTCTATTTCTCGGAATCATTGGGGTGGGAGCGGTCTCAACTTTGCGCCACGTGCGCCCCGATATGACAGTTGCCTACCGTCACATCGCCCTGCCCGCAGCTGTGGTCGCGGGCAGCATTATTTTTGTGCTGGCATTGGTTATGGAAATCCGCCACTATCGGCAGACAAAAACCCTGGCGGATATTGAGAGGGTCAGCTAAGCATGCTCACTCAAGTTGCTCCCGCGCATTGCCATTCCCGTTGCCCCATTCCAGCGATCCTGAATATGCGGAGCGCTCGATCCCACAGTATGAACATGCGGTCAAACTCGCGGGGGGCGAACCGGTTCGCGTCCCGCTCGACCGCACGCCCGCTGAAATAATGAAAATCATCGAGCGCTGTGACGGAATTCTGCTACCCGGCAGCAAAGCCGATGTCGATCCCGCGAACTTCGGCGCATCGCGATCTTCGCACACCGCTGCCGCTGATCCGCCTCGCGATACCGTCGACAATATTCTGCTGCAAGATGCATACAAGATGCGTAAACCAATCCTTGGCATCTGCTACGGCCTCCAAAGCTTGAATGTTTATCGCAGCGGGTCGCTTATTCAACACATTCCGGATTTTCTTTCCGAGGATATGCGCACGCGAGTCGATCATGAAGCTGGGAAAAATGTGGCGGTCGCGCATGACGTAGAGCTTGCAGAGGGCTCGAAGCTCGCAAGCATCCTGTCGCTCGACAGCCTTGTACTACCGGTAAACTCATCGCATCACCAATCAGCCGACGCAATCGGCGACGGTCTGCGCGTTTCAGCTCACTGCATCGACGACGGCATTGTCGAAGCCCTGGAAGGAACCGCTCCAGATCACTTCGTGCTTGCGGTGCAGTGGCATCCCGAGCGTTCCGTCGATCAGGATGAAGCTTCTCGCGCTATTTTTCGCGCCCTGATTAAAGCGGCGGATGCGCGACATCGGCAGGTGAAAGATGAATTTGAAAGTGTGAAGTGACGGCCCTGAACTTGCGGTCGATTCAGAGTAGCTATTTCTTTTTCTTTCTCGGCTTCTTCAGACCGTTGCGCTTTTCCAGCAGCACCACCACGTGTGCGACCGCAGTATTTTCCAGGTTGAGTCCTTCGGGTGTTTTAGCCTTGAGCCCGACGCAATCGGCCGGCACTCCCAGCAACTTCGCTAGGTGCGCGCGAATTTTCGCAGCGTGCGGGCCAATTTTGGGAGCGGCAAGAACCAGGCTGGCATCCATGTTCGCTAAGCTGTATCCCGCATCCCGCACGCGCTTCAGGGCTTCGCCCAGGAAGACGACTGAATCCGCACCCTTCCACTTTGGATCGGAGGGTGGGAACAGCGCGCCAATGTCCGGCGCCGCCACGGCCCCGAGCAGCGCATCGGTGACCGCGTGCAGCAGCACATCGCCGTCGGAATGGCCGCCCAGACCCTTTTCGTGAGCCAGCGCAACTCCGCCAAGCTTGAGGGGAATGCCGGGGCGAAATTCATGTGAGTCGAAGCCATAACCGATTCTCATGAAGAAATCCTGGCCACTGATTCGCACGGATTTTCACGGATATTCTTTCTTTCATTGTCAAACAGAAGCCGGCGAAACTGAGGACGCAGTCCGAAATTAAGCAGCAATCCAACTTCAACAGTGGTTGCGCGAAGATAGTGAAGCAACTGGGCCTCATGGGCAGATTCTAGAGTGCGGGCGGCTCTTAGTTCGAGAAGCACTACGTCTTCAACGATCAAATCGGCGAAGTATTGTCCGACTTTTCGGCCGCGGAACCACACTGGCACAGGAACTTCCCGAGCGGCACTCAGACCTGATTCCTCAAGAGCCATGAGCATCGCCTGAGCGTATGTTGATTCAAGAAATCCGTGTCCGAGTTCGTTGTACACGTCGTAAAAAACGCCGATGATTTTCTCACTCAGCGCGGAATGTTTAAGCCTTGATTCCAGCTTCTCCATCAACAGTAAGTCTACGCGGCGATTGCAGTGTTTATCCGCGAAAATCCGTGAGAATCCGTGGCTCATTTCCCTAAGTAGAACTCTGCAAGCTCCATATCCGCCGGCGCCGTGATTTTAATATTCCGCGGCGATCCCATCACGACAGCAACATCGTGACCCGATCTTTCCACCAGCGATGCCTCATCCGTGCCAAGGAATCCGTCCGCGGAAGCCTCGTCGAATGCCTTCTTGATCACTGCATAACGAAAACCCTGGGGCGTTTGCGCCATTACAATGCTGGCGCGTGGAATGGTTCCCTTGATTAGCGCGCCTTCGGCAGTGCGCTCCACTTGCTTCACGGTATCGACGGCAGGCAGCCCGGCAATCGCCGCTCCATATTTCCTCGCCGCATCAATGACTTCCTGAATGATTTCACCGGTCACAAACGGCCGCACCGCATCGTGCACCAGAACGATATCACTTGCGTCGGCAGCAATCGCGTTGAGCGCGCTTTCCACCGACTGCTGCCGGTGCTCTCCGCCGGCCACCAGTTCAACCTTTTTCTTGAGTACGTCCTTCGCTTCCTTTTCCAGCCGGCCGCGAAAGCCAGCAATCTCATTGTCGCGCAAAGCGATCCAGATTTCGCTCACCGCATCGACCGCGGCGAACTTACGCAGCGTGTGGATGAGAATCGGAGTTCCGCCCAGTTCAGTGAACTGCTTCGACGGAGCCTTTCTTTGCTTGTCGCCGGTGGGCACCGGTGCCATGCGGGTTCCGAGACCCGCGGCCGGAATTATGACAATTACCTTCATCGGGGCTGTCAGTATACGAGTGCGCAGGCGGGACTTCAACATCGCCAAATGGCCCATTGCGCACGCAAGAGTCTACAGCAAACACCCTAGATAACCCCATTGGGATGACGTCAACGAACTTCTTGCATTGCCCTCACGAAATCCAAAGTCTAAACAGGGATCGTAAGTTGGAACTCTCGATCCCTCAGCGAGTTAGCGGCGGCCAGCCGCATACTCAAATGGCTGATCAGTTGCAACCCAATCAACTGGTCAGAATGGAATGGCCAGGAAAGCAACCTGCGGCACAAGGGAGGTACCAAACTGTGATGAAGAAACTGACCTTCCGGATCTGGTTTATCTTTTCGGCGATTTGCACCGCCATCATTTGCGTTCTGGCCTATTCCATGACCATGACGGGAGCCGCCCGTCCTGCCGTAGCGGGACCCCAAGCGGAAAAGGCTACTCAATCTTCACCCGGGCCACGTGAGAACTACGAAGGAATCGTTACCGATACGCATTGTGGGGCGAAGCATTCCGCGGCGGTGGGTTTGAGCGCGGCGGACTGCACGCGGGCCTGCGTTCACAGCGGAGAGAGTTTCGCGTTGGTTGACGGGGAGAAGACATACCGCCTCAAAGGCGACGAAGCGGCTTTGAAGCGCGTTGCCGGAGAGCGCGTCAAGCTGGCGGGAACTTTGACGGACAATACCATCTCCGTGGGATCAGTCAGCCCCTCAGCCCCCTAAGACTGGCTGGGTTTGCTCTCGACCAGCGCGCCTGGCACGGGCGTTACCTGCCCTGCCGCTCCAGGAATCACAGGGGCTGGGGGCTGGACCGGAATACTCGACCGGCCAAAGGCCCGCTCATCCCATTTGCCAAAGATCATTTTTCCCGCCGTAGTCTGCAAGACCGAAGTCACCGACACGTCGATGGTTTTGCCGATCATCTTCCGGGCGTTGTCTACGACCACCATTGTGCCATCGTCGAGATAGGCCACGCCCTGGTTGTATTCCTTCCCTTCTTTCAGGATGAATACCTTCATGATTTCGCCGGGCAACACGATGGGCTTCAGCGAGTTCGCCAATTCGTTGATGTTCAGAACTTCGACGCCCTGCAGTTGCGCTACTTTGTTCAAGTTAAAGTCGTTGGTAATGATCTTACCTTCGTAGACTTTGGCAAGTTCGATCAGCTTCAGATCGACCTCGCGGACGGCGGGGAAATCATCTTCAACGATTTGGATTTGCAGCGTGGCCATCTTCTGCAGGCGCTGCAAAACGTCCAGCCCACGGCGTCCCCGATTGCGCTTGAGCGAGTCGGCCGAATCGGCTACCAGTTGGAGTTCGCGCAGGACGAACTGCGGCGTCACAATAATGCCGTCCAGGAACCCGGTTTCGGCGATGTCGGCGATGCGGCCATCGATGATGACGCTGGTGTCGAGAATCTTGTAGCTTTTCTTGCCCTGTTTTTCGCCGCCAAAGATTCCGCCCAATGCGGCCAAGTTAAGCAAGTCGCCCTTGCTTGCCCCCACAATCAGGCCAACATAGGCCATCAGTAACATCACAAGGATCTGAAGAAAACTCTGGGTATTCCCGGCGGGCACACTGCTACGAATTACCAGGGCAAAGAGGTAGGCGCCGCAGATGCCGAGGATGCTGCCGATGGCTGCACCGATCAGCCGCTTCAGGCTTACAGAGCGAAGCTTCCACTCGAACAAAACGATTCCTACGCCGACCGCCGCCCCGACTAAAGCATCCTGAGGCCGAGCCAGCCGGAAAGGTTCAATAAAGTAGCAGGCAACAGAAACAACTATGACAAAAAGAAGACGTACCAATATCAAGTCCACAGGATGACCCTCCCCCGATGCAACTCCACTACTCTGGTAGCCATGCATCGGTGCCTGTTCCACATCCGCCTCAGATGTGAATCGGCATTCCGCTATGCGGGGCGCGCAAGAATTAGGGGGATGAATGTACGCCCCGTTCCCAGCCCGTGAAGGCGTAGCCAGGAAGAGTCAAAGTAAGCTAACGCCAAAAGTATATACCTGATCGTCAAAGGCAGGGCTAAGAAAGTCGGGGCGATGCCCCGGGATTCGGACTTGGAGCTCGCGTCTCTGGCGGATGCGGGTCCCATACAATTTTCGGAACAGGCTGCTACACTCCGGTGCATGAAAGCCTTGGTGATCACGAGCCTCTCCGGCCCCAACGCACTCTCTGTGCAGGAAGCCCCCGAACCGGTTCTGAAATCCGGACAAACGTTAGTGCGCGCCGTGGCTGGCGGTTTGAACTTCGCTGATTTCATGACCACGCAGGGCGGCTACCCCGGAACCCCACCACCCCCGCTCATCGCGGGACGCGAATTTGCCGGTACCGAAGAAACCACCGGGCGCCGCGTCATGGGGTATATCCAGTGGGCAGCCTTCGCCGAGAAAGTAGCTGCCTATCCAACCATGTTATGGCCCATCCCGGATGGTTGGACCTACGAACAGGGCGCCGCCTTCCCGGTCAATTTCTTTACGGCTTACCTGGCTTACTGGCAAGCCGGCATGACCTCACAGCCTGCTTGGGGACAGCCGCCCCTTCGACAGGCCCAGGGCAGGCCCTCTGCTGCCGAGCAAAACAAAGCCCCGCATCGAGTGCTGATCCATGCCGTCGCCGGAGGAGTTGGCACGGCAGCGGTTCAGATTGGAAAAATCCTCGGAGTAGAAATGTATGGCACGTCCTCTTCCGACGAAAAATTGGCGCGAGTAAAAGCGTTGGGCTTGCAGCACGGAATCAACTACAAGCAGCAGGATTACGAACAAGCGGTGAAGGATCTCACGCGCGGCGAAGGCGTCGACGCAGTCTTCGAAATGCTGGGTGGGGAGCATACAGCCAAGAGTCTGCGGTGCCTGCGCGATTTTGGCCGCGTCATTCAATACGGAACCGCGACCGGTAAGCAACCGCAACTCGATGTTCGTGCTCTCTATGCGAAATCTGCCTGCATTCAGGGGTTGTGGCTGACGTATCTCTCGCAAAAGCCGGAGATCATGCAGCCTGCATGGTCGCAGCTGTCGCAATGGATCGCGGAAGACAAATTGTCTCCTGTGATCGGCCATGTTTTCCCACTCGATCGCGCCACAGAAGCCTACAAGCTGCTGCAGGAGGGCAAAAACTACGGCAAGGTTGTGTTGAAGATCTAGGACGTTTGGGGGAGACCGGTATCATGCCACAAGAAATGCCATGCGGTATAATAAATGGCATGAAGCTAACCCTCGATAGATCCGGGCGGGTCGTACTACCCAAGCCGCTCCGCCAGCGTCTGGGGTTTCGAGCCGGCACAACATTCGAGGCCGTGGAAGCCGCTGGCGGACTTTTGCTGCGGCCTGTTACCCAGCAGCCATCGCTGGTGGAACGGAACGGATTCCTGGTTCATATGGGCGAGATAAGTCCCGCCTTTGATTGGCAGCAGCTCTCCGACGATTTGGAGCAAGAACGACTGCGGGATATTCTTGGCGATTGACGATCAAGCCATGAGATCGACGCTTGAGATCGAAGCATGAAGGTCTATTGCGATACATCCGTATTAATTGCCGCTTCAATCTCAGCCCATCCCCATCATCCTCAGTCTCTTGAACTGCTCAAAAAGGTTCGGGAGGGTAAGTTGGAGGCCGTGATCAGCGCGCATGGCACCGCCGAGTTTTGCGCTGTCCTAACGCGCGCCCCACTCACTCCCATGGTGTATCCGGCCGAGGCCTGGCGGCTTCTTGCGGAAAACATTCTGCCTCACTTCCATATTGCAGAGCTCAGCGCGGCGGAGTACAAGTCCGTGCTGCAGCAGGCCGCCGAAAAAGGATGGAGGGGCGGCCTCGTTTACGACGCGTTGCACCTGGCGGCAGCCAGCAGCAGCCACTGCAAGAGGATCTATACCTTCAATCTGCGGCACTTTCTCCAACTCGCTCCGCACCTGCAAAATGTGATTTGCAGCCCATAGCTGAGTGGTCTTCAGCAGGCAATTTCGTTTCGCAGTCTGCCACTTCTCCTCCCGGAATTAGCGTGCGACCGTGTACACTGATGCCGCGGCGCAGCCGAGCCCAGCATTCCCACGCCGCCATCCTCGCTTTGAGGATGCATTTTCGCTCCGGTCAAAGGTCTTCCATGTCGAAGCTTCCTCGGTTTCCGTTGTGCGCGTTATGGTTTGCTCTCGCATTTCTTTTCTGTCATCTCGCATTCGCTCAGGCCCCGGTTTCGCCGAATTCTGAGATCGATCGCCGCGTCGACGCCTTATTGAGCAAGATGACGCTCGATCAGAAAATTGACTACATCGGCGGTACCGGCTTTGCGGTTCGCGCCATGCCGGACCTCGGCCTACCCGCGCTTGAAATGTCCGATGGACCCCTCGGCGTGCGCAGCAATCAGAAATTTCCCTCGACCGTTTACGCGGCCGGCATCGGACTCGCGGCCTCGTGGGATCCGCAACTGGCCGAACGCGTCGGCGGAGGTATCGGCAAGGATGCGCGTGCGCGCGGTATTCATTTCATGCTTGGGCCCGGCGTCAACATTTATCGCGCACCCATGAATGGCCGCAACTTTGAATATTTCGGTGAAGATCCCTTTCTTGCCGCCAGTATCGACACCGGCTATATCACCGGCATGCAGAAACAGGGCGTCAGCTCGACGGTAAAACATTTTCTCGCTAACAACTCCGAGTTCCTCCGGCACGATAGCGACTCCATCGTCGACGAACGCACGGCGCGTGAAATTTATCTGCCGGCATTTGAATTCGCCGTGAAGAATGCGCACGTGGGCGCGATCATGGATTCCTACAATTTCGTCAATGGGACGCACTCCACGCAGAACGGTTACTTCAATATCGACGTGGCTAGAAAGCAGTGGGGATTTCAGGGCGTCATGATGTCGGATTGGGTCGCGACCTACGACGGAGTGGGCGCGGCTAACGGAGGCTTGGATCTTGAAATGCCCACCGGCAAGCACATGAACAAAGCTACTCTGCTTCCGGCGATTCGGGACGGTCGCGTCAAGGAAGCAACCATCGATGAAAAGGTCCGCCACATTCTGACCACTGCAGCGCGCTTCGGCTGGCTCGACCGCGAGCAAACCGATCCCTGGCTCTCGAAATATAACGAGGAAAATCATCTGGTCGCTCTTGAGGGCGCGCGCGAAGGCACTGTCCTGCTCAAGAATGAAGGTTCTTTATTGCCTCTTGATAAAGAAAAGGTCAAGAGAATTCTCGTGGTCGGTCCGGACGCGTGGCCGGCACAACCGGTCGCGGGAGGAAGCGGTAAGGCAGTTCCATTCTCGGCCGTCAGCATTCTTGAAGGCATCGGAACCTACGTTGGCACATCCGCGAAGGTGTACTACGAACGCGGCTTGCCCAAGATGATTGATTTGGCCGGGTCCACTGAGTTCTCCACCGCCGCGCGAAATGGCCAGCCCGGCCTCAAGTTCGAAGCATTTGCGAACGGCGATCTCAGCGGCACGCCCGCCTCCACCGAAACGGTGAGCCATCTCAATTATGCGGGGAAGGATTGGGAGGACTTCGCCGACCTCGACGAAGCCCTCAAATTGCTGGACGCGGGCAAAAAACCCTCTTCCCGCCGCTGGACAGGTTTCTATATTGCGCCGGTCACGTCTTCCTACATCGTCGCGGCGGAATACTCTGGCGAAGGCAACGGCTACCGCCTTTTCGTCGATGGCAAGCTCATCTTCGACACCTGGAAGTACGCCACCGCTTTGCAGAACCACACGACTCTGGATCTCTCCGCAGGACCGCACAAGATTGTTGCCGAGGCGTACCAGGATAATCCCGTTGGCGGACACTTGCGCGTCGGCATCGTTGATGAACACAAGATCGTCTCTGCGGCCGCGAAGGCTTTAGCCGCGAAGGTAGACGTGGTGATCGTGGCTGCCGGCTTTGACTCCAGCAGCGAATCGGAAGGCGCGGACCGCACTTTTAGTTTGCCATTCGGGCAGGATGAATTGATCCGCGAACTCGCCGCAGCGAACAAGAACACCATCGTTACCGTCACCTCCGGCGGCAACGTCGATCCCGGGGACTGGCTTGATCACGTCCCTGCGTATCTCGAACTCTGGTATCCCGGCGAACGAGGAGGAACTGCGCTTGCGGAAATCCTCTTCGGCGCTGTCAATCCGTCAGGGCATCTCCCCGCCACCTTCGAACGGCGCTGGGCCGACAATCCGGTTCACGATACCTACTATCCTGAATCAGGCACGAATCGGGTGGTTTACAAAGAAGGCGTGTTTGTTGGCTACCGCGGATACGAACACAATCACGTCAAGCCGCTCTATCCTTTCGGCTATGGCCTGTCGTACACCACTTTTCAATTCACCCATATCGAAGTGACACCGGGCGCGTCATCCACCGGCGCTCGTTATAACGTAACGTTTGACGTGACCAACACTGGCGCTCGCGCGGGTGCGGACGTAGCACAGGTGTATGTATCCGAGAGCGATCCGAAAGTACCGCGGCCTCCGAAAGAGCTGAAAGGCTTCTCGCGCGTGGAGTTGGCGGCTGGCGAAACGAAACACGTTTCGGTCTCGCTCAATCCTCGCGCTTTTACTTACTACGACGTAGCCGGGAAGCACTGGCATGCGGACGCGGGCAAATATACGCTGGAAGTCGGCGACTCTTCCGAGGATGTGCCATTGAAGGCTGATGTGAATCTGCCGGCGGCATATGATGTAGCGAATGACCAGTAAGCCCGTGTAGAGCGGGCGCCCTCGCCCGCTGCCCTGGACGTTGACCGTGATCTGGCGACGGCCATCTGCGTCGCGCCGCACTTTCTTACCGCTGGTCAAATACATATTCGTTGCTCACCACAAAATTCACCAGCGAGCAAAGGGCGATTGCAATCGCATTCGCAACCAGGTAGTTCATATGCCCGATGCCGACCATACACTTCATTAGCCCCAGATTGCCGGCGATCGAAACTGCTCCATTTGTAAGATTGAATCGCAGCAGGCGCGGCAGGGAGTTCCGCCACGAGGGTTGCAACCGGTCCGCCCACGTGTAGCGCTCATGCCACAGGAAGTTGTGGATTACGGTTGCCTCAACCGCCAGCGCCGTCGCGGCCAGATAGTTGAAGTGGAGGATGCTCTTCAATAGAAGCAACAGAACAAGTTGAACAGCGATTCCAATGCCGCCGACAAGATTAAAGCGCAACCATCGCAGAAAAATGCTGGTGCGGATCGAACTGCGGCAACCCGCTTTCACTGGAATAACCTCTCGGTGTCATAAAGCCGCAGAGTATTCTCCACCGTGAAGTAAACGAGCACCGCAGCCATTCCGGCGAGACCGGCCGCTCCGCCAACATCGAAGAGCCGGTATTCCCCGCCCAGGAGATGAACCTCTGGCCTCCTTAGCAATGCCAGATTGCCTGCCACCAGCAGCAGCCGCAGTTCCGTTGGGCCGAATCGAAAGAATGAGAGACGAAATTCACCCAACGCATGCGTCGCCAGATAGGACTGAATGGAAAGCATAAGAAACGCGATCAGCAGCCCGATTGCGATCCAAGGCTGCATGAATCCCGAGAGCGCCAGGCCGCCCATCAGCGCGAGCGCGCCCAATGTATCGACCATGTGGTCGACATAAAATCCGTAACGCGGGCGCAACTTCCGCCGCACCCGCGCCAGCGTGCCATCCAGCGAATCTCCGAGCCAGTTCAACGCCAGAAAGACGATCACGCCGACGAGTGCATATTTATTCCACCGCGCCAGGGCATAGCAGGCTCCCGCACTGATCTGCGCTGCCAATCCCAACGCAGTGAGATGGTCTGGTTCTATCCATTGCGGCGTGCGCGCAGCCAGCCACAGAAGCGTCTTCTGCTCGCCGGCTGCGACCCAGCTTTCCTGCACGCGCTGCATTTCCGGAGCGGGATGAGCGGTTTTCATCTCCAGCAGGACTTTGGGATTCACTGGCTCGCAGAGATCGGTCACCCCGTCCGTAATATTGGCTTCCGCAACCTGTTTCATATTTTTCCAGCCTCGCTTTCAGTCGCAATGAGTGCGACTTTGCAACAAGCGGCATCGCGCGGCAATGCTCCGC
Organism: uncultured Acidobacteriaceae bacterium; assembly: GCA_963726155.1. Taxonomy (GTDB): domain Bacteria; phylum Acidobacteriota; class Terriglobia; order Terriglobales; family Acidobacteriaceae; genus Sulfotelmatobacter. The sequence goes on along the minus strand of CAVSBF010000003.1, from coordinate 1,387,251 downwards.
GCCTCAAATCGTTCTCAACTGCATCTCACCGGGTAAGTGATTGCGAAAATTAGCGCTTATCGGGCTACATCAACTGCAGGAATATCGTCCGCGAGGCGGAGTATCAATAAAGGAACCGCCGTAACCTACATTCGCGATACATCGGGCTCTGGATGCAAACCGTCTGGTAGGCTTTGAAGGAAATTCGCTCGCGTAGTCTGCTTCCCATGACCAAGGTTCTGAAGTTTTTGCGTCCTTCCCACCAGCACACGGCTTTTTCGGCCACGCTGCTGCTGATGGGGACGGTGATGCTTTCGCGCGTGATCGGCTATGTGCGCGAGGCATACATCGCCTATGCCTTTGGCGCAGGGGCGCAGACCGATGCCTACGTTGCTGCCTTCACACTGCCTGACTGGCTCAATTACATCGTGGCCGGAGGCGCGGCTTCGATCACCTTCATCTCGATCTACACTCGCTTTCTCGCAGAGAATCGCGACGCCGACGCCAAGAAAACTTTTTCTGTGGTCATCACGGTGATGACGACCGTAATGATCATCGGCACCATCATCACAGAAATCTTTACCCCGCAGTTTGTACGCTGGATGTTTCGCGGCTTCTCGCCCGCGCAGGTGGAACTCACCGTTCATCTCACCCGCATACTCTTGCCCGCACAAATTTTCTTTTACGTGGGAGGCGTGGTTTCCGCCGTTCTGCTCTCCCACCGTTTGTTTCTTTTTCCCGCCTTCGGCCCGCTGCTGTACAACGTTTTCATTATTTTCGGCGGCGTGATTGCCGGCCGCCATCTCGGCATCGCTTCGCTGGCTTATGGCGCACTGGTGGGGAGCGTTGTCGGACCATTCCTTGCCAGCGTGGTCGGAGCGGCGCGCATCGGCACCGGCTACAAGCCTTCATTCGACATCATGAATCCCGCGTTTCGCGAGTGGGTAAAGCTTTCCATCCCGCTGATGCTGGGCGTTTCGCTGGTAACGGCCGACGACTGGATCTTGCGCCACTATGCCTCCAGCGGCATCGGCGATATCGCGCGCCTCAACTATGCCAAGCGCCTGTTTGCCGTGCCCATCGCAGTTCTCGGGCAAGCCACGGGACAAGCTTCCCTGCCGTTCTTCGCCCGTTTATTCAACGAGAAGCGTCTGAAGGAATTTGCCACCACAGTGAATGATTCTGTCTATCGCGTTGCAGCCGCATCGTTCCTGGCTACGGGATGGATGATGGCCGCCGCGTTTCCCGTGATCGACCTGGTTTACCGCCGCGGACGATTCACGCTCGCCGATACGCGGACGACGGCCGTTTATTTCTTCTGGTTCTCGTTATCCCTGGCGCTGTGGTCGGCCCAGGGACTCTACGCCCGCGCGTTCTACGCCGCGGGAGATACGCTTACTCCCATGGTGGCAGTGACGCTGATTACGAGCGCATCGTTGCCGGTTTATTCGTTGCTCTTCCACAAATATGGCGTAGTTGGCTTGGCATTCGCTTCTGACATTGGCATTGGCGCAAACCTGCTGGCGCTGGCCTGCCTGCTGCACTACCGGAAAATGGTTTCGTTGAGAACGCTGCGTTGGGATGAGTTAGGAAAGTCTGCACTTACCGCCGTCGTCGCGGGAGTCATCAGCCTTGAAGTCGCAAAAGTCGTGCCGCTGCCGGCTTACGGCCATGGGAGTCGTGTCACCGACCTGCTGCAACTGGCATTAATCTCCGTTACCTGGGCGGCGGCGACGGCTGTGGGTCTGTGGCTTTTGAAATCGCAATTGCCCAATGATTTGCGCCGCCGCAAGAAGATCGCCTATCCCGCAGTCGCGCAGAACGAAGGGAAAGAAATCATGGATGCGGGAAGGCAACCGTGAAGCTTTCCGGCCGCGCTACTCCGGCGTATTTACCACCGGCACGTTTACCATGACCACGGTAGAAGGATCGTCGCGAAGCTTGAGGTAGAGCGTCTTGCCTTCGGGCTGTGGAATTTTTAGCGCGGATTGGACAAAGCCATCGGGCACGGTTACGGAGTTGGTAAAGTCAGGATTTGAACTGACGGCATCGATCAGAAATAATTTGTCGCCATCGAGCGTGCACTGTTTTTCTGCGTCTTTGGCGCAACGAACTCCTTCCAGCACGGGAATCCGGACCAGCGTAACCAGAGGCTGCCAGTCTCCATCGGTTCCTTCCGCATCGACCGGGCGAAATTTCAGCGGACCGAAGGCCGATGGGCCGAGCAATTTCATGGGATCGAGGACGCCGAAGATCGTCTTCGAATCCTGCGGGGTAAGATTCCCATCTTTTTCGCTCAACATTACGCTGAAGGATTCATCCGCCGTAGCCACTTCGATCTTTTCCGCGGGAGCGAAATTCTCCGGAACCAGTGTCTTCAAAAAGAAATTCAAACGCGCATCCTGCGGGAGTTCACCGTCATTCTCCAGCCGAACTGTTGCGGGCGGTCCAGCCGGATCCAGTTGGACGCTCTTGCTCAAAATGGTGACACGCGGACGCGGATCCTCAACTTTGGTTTGCAGATCCAGGGCGCGGCCATCCTTCAAAGTTACGTGAACCGCGATTGCATCTCCGGCCTGCAGGCGCTTGCTCACGGTTGCGTCCTGGCAAACCAGTTTTAGTTCATCCTGCTGATTGGCGCGAGATAAACCTGCCGGAGCAAAATGTAGACCGGCAATATCGAGCGACGTGACTTGATCGAGTCTGGTTCCTTTGAGCACTCCGTCGGCGTCTCCGGCATGAATGTTGAAGGCGTCAAGGCGTCCGGCTTCAGAATAAGTGTGCAACGGAATTTCATCCGGCTGGCGCGCGCCCTGCTTGTGAATCATGAGGGTGAGAGTTCCGGCGACTGCATTCTGTAACGGAACTTTCACTTCCAATTCTTCAGGCTTGGCAATCTTCCAGACAGCCGTAGTGCTCTTGCCCTTTTCGTCCCGCAAGCTGACGGCGCTTACACAGCACGCGTCAGGAGACTGAAGATGCAGCGTATCTTCCCGTCCTACGATGAGCGCGCTGGCATCCTTGGATGCGACCACCCACTGGCCCGGGCTGGAGGCTCGTAGCCGGAAGCGAGGACCATCAAATGGGTGAAAGCCCCAGGAGCCGCGCAGGATCCCACCCACCTCGCCTTCCAGTTCAACCGTTTGCATCGCCTTCGTATCGATTACAAAACCGCCCTGCGCGGGATCCGGTACAGCCGGAAGATCGATTCCGTTCGGAGATTTGGTTTCCACATGCAAAACAAAGTTGTGAGCCAACTCGGTGGCAAATACCAAAGGAGCACCGTCAGCCGGTAGTACGAGACCGGGCTTATCCACACAGAAAACTTGCGTGGAATCGATGGCGCGCAACGGAGGATTCGCCGCTGGGACAACCAACGGAAGCGCGATCACGATGACGGATTTCGGATTCCGGAAAGACGGCGGATAGTTGAGCCGAAGATTAAGATTGTCCTTCTTCGGCAACGACAGAGCTGGAATGTATTGATATTGCGCAGTGTGCGCTGAACCAAGGATGCGCACGACATCGACGACTGCGCCAACGTAAGCGCTATAGTAACCAGCCCCGGCGGTGGGCGTAGCGCTAACCTGCACCAGCAGGTCGCTGGAGGGTCCCGAACTAAGCGTGGCGACCATGGTCTGACTGTGAGCATCGTCGAGAACTAGCTGATCGGTGTTCTGAGTAAGGCAGGGAGCCTGCTGCGCGCTCGGTTTATCGAAGCACTGCTGGTCCAGCTTCATGTTGAGGCTGCGCGCCAAAAGTGTAGTCCGCGCCTTCATCTTTTCGGGATCGGTTTCAGACGTCTGACGAACGGCTTCGAGATACTTTTCCAGGCGTTGCCGGTCGAGGCTGGCTTGTTCCAGATCCTGCGCGGCGCGAACAAAAGCGCCCGGCTTGCCGCGAACGGCGCTGCGGATCGTGCTGAACGCTCCTCCGGTTTCCGGCGCGAGGAACACGATCGCCTCCTCCGCTCCGGCCGGAACGGTAACGTATACGCCTTCATCGCGAACCGGTTTAGTCCAGGCTTCTACGCGCGTAAACCAATCATCCGGAGGAGGATTCGTTGATCCCCGCAGAAAAGAAATAACCATCAAGTAGCGGACCGATTGAGTTTCCGGCAGATCAGGATGGACCCAGAGCCGGTCTCCGACCTGAAGATTGGGAACTTCAGAGATAGGCAGCGTATGGCCTTCGCGTTGTACCCGGACGTCAACTTTCGGCCCGGTGAGATCGAAGGCAGCCGCATCGGCAGCGAGATACTTTGGGCAGAAAACGAGGAGGGAAAAACTGCCAAGAATGAGCAGCAATTTCCGGAAACTGTGGCCCAAATCAATCAAAGCGGACTGCTTCCTTTCGGAACGTGAATCATTTAGTTCGCGTAGCCGAACCGAAACCGAAAATGCTCCGACTGGCAGGCGCGCGAACCGCGGGTAGAACTTCATGGTACCGCCGCCGTAAGCGGAAGGGCAATCGCCCTGCACTTCCGATAGTGCAGCCCATACCCTGCACTCTTGCGCGGTCGGATGATTAGATGCGCCGGAAAAACAAAACGGCGGATATTCGCATTCGCTGCGAACCCCGCCGCTAATATCTCTTAAAAGCCTGCCGTCAGCTACGCCCTGGCGCCCACTGCGGCCGGTTCGGGCACAGCAACACTCTTGTCCTCACCATTCGCCTTCTGCTGGGAAGGCTGTCCGCCCTTGCGGATATCGATGCCGCCTTTGAAGAAAGCTCCATCTTCAATTGAGATGCGTGCTGCTACCACGTCGCCGGTGAGCGATCCATCGCTGCGAATATCAACCCGGTCGCTGGCCGTCAGATTGCCGCGCACTTTGCCGAGCACTACGATTTCGCGGGCATTGATATTGGCCGCCACCACGCCGTTGCGGCCAATGGTGACGCGGTTTCCCGCCAGGCTGATGGAACCTTCCACGCGGCCATCGATGTAGAGCGACTCCGATCCAGTCACCTCGCCCTTGATCACCAGCGATTTGCCGATGGTCGCCTGGTCCGCAGTCGTGGTGGTGGTTGCAGCCGGACGCGGTGCAACGGCAGGTTCATTCGCCATCATCGCAGGCGCGCTCGGCGTACTCATGGTTGGACGCTCCGGTTCGTTCGGGCGTCCGGGGGTCTGAGGCTGATTCGTCGGCTTCCACATGGGTTACATAGTTCCTTTCCTTGTTGGGATTAGGGATCACGTGCCGCACTTGCGTGACCAAATGGAATTGTACTCCGTCGTCTCACTTTGAGCGCTGTGGAAAAGCTTTATTTTCAACGAAGTTTCCTTCTGTGGTACACACTTTAGGGCGATGCGGGCATGCTCAAGCTTGGTGCCGGGCTCCCCTTTTGGCTCGCATACCATGTAAGGATTCCCGGAACGAAGCTCACCAGTGAACCGTTCCACAGTCTATCGGAGTATGCTCTTGGCTCATCAATTCGTAAGCTAGACTTCAATTCAGGGAGCCCTTGATGTCCGAACCAGCAGTGATTACTGCACCAGCCTTCACCATCGCTCGTCCTCAGCCAGACGAATACGCTCCTTACTATGGCCGCTACATTTCCTTGGTGGAGGGAGAGGATATTCTTAGCAGGCTTGATCATCAGCGGCGACAGACGATGATGTTACTCTGCGGACGCGATGAGAAAGATGGCGACTTTCGCTATGCGCCCGGGAAGTGGAGCGCGAAAGAGGTTCTCGGACACGTATGCGATGCGGAACGAATTTTCGCCTATCGAGCGCTGCGCATTTCTCGCGCCGATACGACGCCGCTCGAAAGCTTCGAGCAGGATGACTACGTGCGCGAAGGCCCGTTCGCCAATCGGTTGCTCTCTGATTTGGTCGAGGATTTCATCGCGGTTCGCCGTGCAACTCTGTCACTACTGCGCAACCTCGATGAAGCTGCCTGGATGCGCCGCGGCGTTGCCAGCAAGAATGAAGTTACCGTGCGGGCGCTCGCCTACATGATTGCCGGGCACGAACTGCACCATCGCAAAATACTCGAAGAGAAATATTTCGCGGCCGCGGCGCGGGGATAATCGGCCATGTCATCGCGCGCACTGACTGAGCTGCTCCGCGGCAAAGGCGCTCACGCCGATCCCTTTGCCTGCGTGGAAGATATTTCCGCAGAACTTGCCGGATGCCAGATTGACGGATTCCCCCACTCGATTGCCCAGCTTCTCTTTCACATGAATTATTGGATGGACTATGACTTGCGCCGTGCACGCGGCGAAAAGCCGCCATATCCAGAACATAATTCCGAAAGCTTTCCGGCGGCCGCAGCGCCGGCGGGTGAGGCGGAATGGCTGGAATGGCAAGAACGATTTGCCGCACTCATAAACGAAACGGCGGCGCTTGCAGACTCGAGCCCAGCCGATCTCGATCGTAAGATAGAAGCCACACACCCGAGCCATCAGCAACGGGCGGACAGCCTCGACGCACTTCTGTGGCAACTCGCCGCGCACAACAGCTATCACACCGGGCAGATTGCGATGATTCGGCGGGCGCTCGGAGCTTGGCCTCCGCGCGGCGGCGGAGATACCTGGTGAGTTCATTGACTCCCGATTGCATTGTCATCCTGAGGTCATCTTGTCATCCTGAGGTCCGCGCTCTTTGCCGGCCGAAGAATCCCTGCAAGAGTTTGAAAATTGCCTAGCTTTCTCTTCTGCGCTTCGAAATACGGATCGACCTTCCGCCCTCGTGCGTTATGCTGACAGCTGATAGCAAATAGCCTATTTCCATGCTTTCCGACGCTACCATTCTCAAACACATCGCCCGCCAGCCCAAACGTTCGGCAGGATTCAAGCAGCTTGTGCGCGAGCTAGGATTGCATGGCGCTGCTCGCGGAGAATTGGACACGCAGCTGCAAAAACTGGTCGCCGGCGGGCTACTCGTTCAGCTGAACTCCGATCGCTACGCTTTGCCGCAAGCCGCGGCCGACAAGAATCTTGTAGCGGGACGGTTGACCATGCACCGCGATGGTTTCGGCTTCGTCATTCCTGACGCGAATTCGTTAGCTCCTGCCCTCAAGTCACTACTCGCGGGAGATATCTTCATTCCGCCGCACGCGATCGGGAATGCGATGCACGGCGATCGCGTGCTGGTCGATGTTGTGGCTACTCGTTCCGACGGCCGCGCCGAAGGGCGCATTGTGCGCTCCGTCGTTCGCAGTCATCCGACCGTGGTGGGGATTTTTCATTACGGCAGCCGCCACAACTACGTGAAGCCCATCGACAGCAAGATCACACAAGAGATCGTGATTCCGCACGGTATGGAAATTCCTGACGTCAAAGCAGCCGGCGAGACGCCCGTGCTACATAGCAAGAAGAAATCCGTGGACCGCGTGCTTGGCGACGAAGCCGCCCTCCACTCCGAATGGAACGATCTGGAGGGAGTCGTCGTTGATGTCGAGATCACGGATTGGCCCACGCCCACCCAAAATCCGCGCGGGCGTGTATTCGAAATCCTCGGCCGCCAGGATGACTTCGGCGTCGATGTCGAAATCATCATCCGCAAGTTTCATCTGCCCCACCACTTTCCCGCGGCCACGCTGGAAGAGGCGCAGAATATTCCGGCCGTTATCCCTGCGCAGGAACTTCGCCGCCGCCGTGACTTCCGCTCGGTACCCATCGTTACCATCGACGGCGAAACCGCACGCGACTTCGATGATGCGGTAAACGTCCGCCGTCTCGAAAATGGCAATTTCGAATTGCAGGTTCACATCGCCGACGTCGCGCAATATGTAACGCCCGGTTCTGCGCTCGATCAGGAAGCGCAACTCCGCGGCACCAGCGTTTATTTTCCCGATCGCGCCGTGCCCATGCTCCCGCTCGAATTATCCACCGATATCTGTAGCCTGCGGCCGCATCTTGATCGCCTTGTGCTTTCGTGTGTGATGCAAATCGATCCTCAGGGCGAAATCCTGGGCTACGAATTATGCGAAGGTGTAATCCGTTCTGCCGAGCGCATGACTTATACCGCGGTAAACGATGTGCTGGAAGGCGATCCCGCTGCGCGCCAACGCTACGCCTCCCTGGTTCCTACGTTCGAACTGATGCGCGATTTGGCGACAATTCTCAATCGCAAACGCCAACGCCGTGGTTCAATCGATTTCGACCTGCCCGAGCCGGTCATCGAATTCGACGAACTTGGACTGATGAAAAGCATCACCCGCTCGGAACGCAACATCGCTCATCGTCTGATTGAAGAGTTCATGCTCTCAGCCAACGAATGCGTCGCGCAATATCTGGAATCCAAGCGTATTGCCTCGCTGTACAGAGTTCATGAAAAGCCCGATGCCAAGCGGGTTTACGACTTCGAAGTGATCGCGGCAACATTTGGATATTCTCTCGGCGTCGGCCCATTGCCGATTCAGCGCGTGCAGTTCAAGAGCGATCGCCGCGCGGCACGCGGCACGGGCAAACAAGCTCGCACGATTGAGGTACCCAAGGATGTCCACGTCACTCCCCGCATGTATCAGAAGCTGGCGGCGAAAATCGCGGGCAAGCCGGAAGAGCGCATTCTCAGCTACCTGATGCTGCGCTCGCTCAAGCAGGCTCGTTACTCGGAAGAAAATCAGGGGCACTTCGCGCTCGCGGCGCCGAGCTACACGCACTTCACCTCGCCCATCCGCCGCTACCCCGACCTGATCGTGCACAGAATTCTGAAACAAGTGCTGCGCGATTCTCCAGAGAAACGTGAGGGGGAGATCCCAATCGGAGTCTTCCCGGCGCTCGACCATAGCGCCGGCGTCCCGCCGGCCCGAGCGGAACGCTCGGCCGATCCCGAAGCAGAAGCCGCGCCTTCGCCCTGGTCCAAACGCCGCGACCACGCCGCGCATCGAAACTCCCTCGAACCTCTCACCGGCCCGATCCCCATCGACGAACTGCGCAACATCGCGGAAGAGTCGAGTCTCTCCGAGCGCCGCGCCGATGAAGCCGAGCGCGAACTCATGGAGTGGAAGAAAGTAAAGTTCATGCAGGACCGCGTGGGCGAGGACTTCGATGGCCTGATCACCAGCGTCACCAAATTCGGCTTCTTTGTTGAACTCACAGACTTGTTCATCGAAGGCCTGGTCCCGCTGAACACCCTCACCGACGACTATTACACTTACCACGAGAACACGCGCCAGATCATCGGCCAGCGCACGCGCAAAACTTACAGCCTGGGACAAAGAATTCGCGTTCTGGTCGACCGCATCGATCCTGTGGAAAAGAAAATTCAGTTTGCCGTGCTCGAAGAGAAGGCTCCACCAAAGCGCAAGCGAAAGAAGAGTTAAGCAGGATCCATGCCGATCCGCACTGATCGCAAAATATTGCTCGCTGGGCTTCTGTCGCTGTGTCTCCTTTCGCCGGCGGTTGCTCAGGCACAGCATTCTCTTTCGTGCCAGTTAGTCTCCTTCAAGGTAACTCTGAATGCCAATGACAACTTCGAGCGTGAATTGGGCGGGGGCTTGCTGTTTCGCGTAAGGAGCGAGAAAAATCCGGGCTGGTTTGTGGATATCGTCCCCGCAGAAGAGAACACAAAGGATTACATCTACCCGGTAAATCTGCCCTTGCGATTCAATGGGAACCAGACTCTTGGACCGGGATACGGCGAGACCGCTAAATCTTCTTTATCGCATCCGCATGAAATGAACTTTCTGCTTGATAGATCCGACTATGACCGGATTTTTGGACTGGTTGGCAATGTCCTGTGGTCTTATAAAACCAGTGATCCCGACAAAGCGTTGGCCGACTACACCAATGCAGTGGAGCTTGCGCGGAAGGGGTCGATCAAGCTTATCGTTTCTTCGTATAAGACCGACCCCAAGACCGGCGCGTTGGCTCGCGTCAAGCTGCGCGTTGGGATCACAACTCCGCAGGACTTCCAGTTTGCTCCAGGATTGAACCCCTGGCCTGCACCCTGCCATCGCTGAAGCAGAACTCGACTGAAAACGAACTGCCCGCGCGGAAGTGCGGCTCAGGTGGTAAAATCCTTGAGTCAACCCCACCTGTTGCGGACACGATGCAGCGGGTTCCTTCCTAGTCGGGACGTGGCTCAGCCTGGTAGAGCACTCGCTTGGGGTGCGAGGGGTCGGCAGTTCAAATCTGCCCGTCCCGACCATTTCATCGTACGATTCTTGATTGCGCGAGCATTCCTGCTGCGCTATGCACTTCCGATACCCCTGAACCAAGAAAAGCACTTCTGACGTTCGCCACACTCCGCGACAATCGTGGAAAGTTCCACTAGCTCTACGCTCGTCGCGCGCTGCTCGTCCAGGATCTTTTCAGGGCGAAGGAAAGTAGTTCACTCTCGGGGGAATCACTATGTCCGGGCAAGTCATTCTGTATTTCGACGACCAAGCGGACGCATTGCGTTTTGCATTAGCCGCGGGTTCGGTAATGGCGGGGGACGGATCTCGCGCCACCGACGATCTGCTTCACGAAACCGCTCGCGCCAGCCGCATCCGTCTGGACGCGGCCAACGCCGGCAAAGTTAAAAAGCCCGCACCGGAGCGCGTAGCCTGAATTGCCAGATTCGAGGCAGGTCCCGTGACGAGGTTTAGCGAAAGAACGGGCCCGAATTATCCCGTGCGCCGCGCAGTGAGCAGACTGAGAATCTCGCGTAGTCCCTGGCGAATGTGCTGGATTTCGGGGGAAGACGGTGTAGGAAATGGAATCGCGGCTTGACCTCTATCCGTTTTTGTCTCGGAACGCAATTGCTGCCGCGCGCCCACGATGGTGAAACCCTGTTCGTAGAGCAATTGCTTGATTCGTAAAACGCTTTCCACGTCGCGCCTGCGGTACATGCGCTGCCCGGTGCTGCTTTTCACCGGCTTCAATTGCGGGAACTCGCTCTCCCAGAAGCGCAGCACGTAGGCGGGCAGCCGGCATAGGGTGGCCACTTCGCCGATGCGGAAGTAGAGCTTCTCGGGGATGAAGACTTCATCGGACTTAGCTTTAGTGGGATTGGTCTTGCCCGCGCTTTTTCTTCTCGGACTCATGCTCGCATCCACGGTTCCAGGCCCGTACGGTCTACGTATTGTGACACAGGCAGGCTGCACGTACGAACAATTTCGCAGCCCGCCGTACCAATGTGCGAAATTGACGTCCAGCCGTGCAAAAGGAAACGCCTCTCAAGAGGTGCTTCTCCTGAGAGGCTGGTTAAAATCTCGGCCCTTGCGAAGTATCGTCTCGCAGACGGTTAATGTTTCTTCTTTTTTGCTTTCTTCTTCGTTGCCATGAAGGTTCCTCCGTGAACGATTTTCCCTTGTCGACTTCGGGGACCCGAATACCAAAAGCCACCCAACTTGTTGTACAGGCAGCTTCCTTAACACAAGATATTGCGGGAGTGTGAACGCAGTGTCAACACAATTTTTCATTTCTTGCAATATTTTTCCTGGCACGAAGCGTTTTGCTCCTCCATGCGGCTCTAAGAGTCGAAAATAATCCCGAGCACTAGCCCCCGATTCTGCCTTCCTTTAAACTGCGCGTGATGAAGCGTGATCCCATCGAACTCGAAATCTTCAAAAATCTTTACCACTCGATTGCCGAGGAGATGGGCGCCGCCCTTCGGCGCACCGCGTTTTCGCCAAACATTAAAGAGCGCCGCGATTACTCCTGCGCCCTGTTCGATGGTGCCGGGGAAGTGGTTGCCATGGGCGACCATATGCCGGTGCATCTCGGGTCGATGCCCATGTCAGTGCGTGCCGCCATCACCGCCTGCGAGATGTCTTCCGGCGATGTGGTGATGCTGAACGACCCGTTCCACGGCGGAACGCACTTGCCCGACATAACGTTGGTCGCGCCCGTCTATATCAAGATCAAGCAACCCAAGCGGGCTGCTCCGGATTTCTATGTGGCTTCGCGCGCTCATCATGCCGATGTCGGCGGAGCCTACGCCGGCTCCATGGGACTCTGTCGCGAAATCTACCAGGAAGGACTCCGCATTCCGCCGGTGAAAATAATGCAGGCAGGGATGATGCAATCTGATGTGCTGGCTCTGCTGCTGAACAACGTTCGCACTCCAGAAGAGCGCGAAGGGGATCTGGGCGCTCAGTTGGCGGCGTGTCATACCGGAACCGAGCGGCTGCGAGAAGTATGCGCGCGCTACGGACTTGACCGGGCCAAGCGCGCCACCAAAGAACTGCTGCGGTATTCCGAAGAATTGATGCGCGCGTTTCTGTTGCGTATGCCGCCGGGCAAATATCACGCCGAGGATTTTCTGGATAACGACGGCATCACCGACAAACCGGTGAAGATCGCGGTAACTGTGACACTAGGCCAGGAGCAGCGTTCACACGGGGCGGGTCGCATGATCGCGGTCGATTTCACGGGAAGCGATCCGCAAGTAGCAGGCAGCATCAATGCGGTCGAAGCAATCACTTACTCCGCGTGCTTCTACGTCTTTCGTTGTCTGCTAGATGATGATGTTCCGGCGACAGCCGGGTTGATGCGTCCCATCGCCGTTATCGCGCCCGCAGGCACGATCGTGAACGCTCGTCCACCGGCAGCGGTTGCCGGCGGCAATGTCGAGACTTCGCAGCGCATTGTCGACGTTTTGCTGCGCGCTCTGTCGCAGGCAATTCCGGATCGCATTCCCGCCGCCGCTTCCGGCACAATGAACAATCTGACCATCGGTGGCATCGATCCCCGTACCGGCCGACCGTTCGCTTATTACGAGACTATCGCCGGAGGCATGGGCGCGCGCCCCACCAAGAACGGCGTTTCGGGCGTTCACACCCATATGACGAATTCGTTGAACACGCCAGCGGAAGCGTTAGAGTATGCGTACCCGCTGCGCGTGCGGCGATATTCACTGCGCCCGGGCAGCGGTGGTCTGGGAAAATATCTTGGCGGGGATGGAATTGTCCGCGAAATCGAAGTGCTAACCGATTGCGAAGTGACACTGCTTTCCGAACGCCGTGTGCTGGCGCCCTGGGGATTGAATGGCGGCAGTGACGGCGCACCCGGGAGGACGAGTGTAATCCGCGGCAACGGATCGGTGGAAACCATGCCGGGAAAATTCAGCACGCGTCTGAGAGCAGGGGACCGGATCAGAATTGAGTCGCCGGGCGGCGGGGGCTGGGGAAAAAACTCGCAGGAGCGCGCTCGATAATTGACATCGCGCCCAGATTTCTATCATCTGATTAGAGTCCAGGAGCTTTTTGTGACCGATCTCGCAACTCACTACATCGACGAAGCCCGCCGTCAGCTGCGTGGTCAAAAACGCCTGGCGGAAGGCGCGATTGCCCAGCTGAAAGATGAAGAGTTATTTGTCACCATCGATCCGGAAGCGAATTCTGTTGCCATCCTGATAAAGCATTTGGCCGGAAACATGCGCTCGCGCTTTACCGATTTCCTCACCACCGATGGCGAAAAGCCCGACCGTTTTCGCGACCAGGAATTTGAGTTGAATGCATCAACCACGCGCGCCGATGTGATGCGCTGGTGGGACGAAGGTTGGGCTCGAGTTTTCGCCGCGTTGGATTCTCTCAAGCCCGAAGAGGTGATGCACACCGTGACTATTCGAGGCGAACCTCACACTGTGCTGCAGGCCGTCAATCGCCAGATCGCACATTATGCCGGCCACATCGGGCAGATTATTTTTCTGGCTAAGCATCTCCGCTCGAACCAATGGAACACGCTGAGCATCCCGCGCGGCAAATCGGAGGAATTTAAAAAGGCTCGTCCGAAACCTTACCAGCCCCTGAGCTAGGCGCAAATGGCCGCGCCCAACCAAAGCCCCGCAGAAAGCGTCTTACGCTTGGTGCTACAATCTTCCGTTTGCTTTGACGGCTTTTCAACCTGAAACTACCAGCGCAGTCCTTTCGAATAGCAGTGAGGTCATAATCTGATGTCATCCAGGATGCAGGCGGTCGTCAAGCCCGAGGCCGCACCCGGCGCGGAAATTCGCGAAGTGGAAATTCCGACGTTCGGACGGAATGACGTGTTGGTAAAAGTAAAGATGGCTTCCATCTGCGGAACCGACTTACATATCTACAACTGGGATCGTTGGGCCCAGGGCCGCATCCATCCCCCGCTCATTCCTGGGCACGAGTTTTGCGGCGAGGTAGCCGCATTCGGTGACGAAGTGACCAGCGTAAAGGAGGGCGATTTCGTTTCTGCCGAAATGCATGTAGCCTGCGGCAAGTGCCTGCAATGCCGTACCGGCGAAGCTCACATTTGCCAGAACGTGAAGATTATCGGCGTGGATGCTAACGGAGCCTTCGCAGAATACGTCGTCATTCCAGAATCAAATATCTGGAAGCTCGATCCCGCCATTCCTCCGGAATACGCCTCCATCCTCGATCCGCTGGGCAATGCTGTTCATACAGTTCTCGCGGGTGAGATCGCCGCGAAAACCGTAGCCATCACCGGATGCGGCCCCATCGGGCTTTTTGCCATCGCTGTCTCCCGCGCCGTCGGCGCCACGAGTGTGTTCGCCATCGAAGTAAACGAACACCGGCGCAAGATCGCGCGCGAGATGAAGGCCGACTACGTGCTCGATCCTTCCAAAGAAAATGTGAAAGCGATCGTGATGGAGAAGACTGGAGGACTCGGCGTCGACGTGGTGCTCGAGATGGCGGGCCATCCAGACTCGATTCGTACAGCTTTCGATATCGTGCGGCGCGGCGGAAGAATCTCCCTCCTCGGCCTGACCTCGAAGCCCATCTCGCTGAACTTTTCCGAAGACATCATTTTCAAAGGCATCACGGTGCAAGGCATCAACGGACGCCGCATGTACCAGACCTGGTACCAGATGACGGCGCTGCTCAAGGCAGGAAAATTGGACCTGCATCCTGTAATCACCGATCGCATTCCGATGAAAGATTTTTCACAAGCCATGGAGCGCCTGAAAACCGGCGAGGCCAGTAAAATCTTGATATACCCCAACGGAGTACGTTGAGCCCGTGTGGCGCGGGCGCCCTCGCCCGCGACTTTTTTCAGCGCAACGATGCAGGGGACAAAGTAGTCGGAGGTAGACCATGAGCCTTGATGGATTCGTGCGCTGTACCTGTATCCGCGACGGCAAGGCTAAGCCACACCCGTTCCCTGACCGTCTCACGTTCGATGAATCCGGCCAGCCCACTCTAACTGGCGATCCCTCCGAAGAAGAGTGGGAAGCTCACGACCAGTGGCTCGGCGAGTCCTGCGAGCACGAGGGATATCTGCTCTCGCTGTTTCTGGGCAACATCACGCGAGTTCAAAATCTGCGCAGCTTTCTCCGCCACTTGCAAGGCAGCCCCGGACCGCGCTTTCCCATTCTGCTGGAGAAAGTTCTCTATGACGGCACCCACACCGGTGATTGGCTCTCCAGCAAACTCGCGGCCAAACTCTTGAAAGAGGTCGAGACGGTCTTGCACTCCAGCGATATTCTCTCCGACTCCGAAAAAGAATTCTTCAACAATATGAAGCAACTATGCGAGGCCAGCGTCGCAACCGGCAACCCGATCATGTTTTAGAAGTCGCTCTGGGTCGGTGTAAATCCGTGGCAGATAGTTTTTGAGGTAATCATGACCGCAACCCGCACCAACCCGCTCTCCTATCTCACCGACCAACTCAACGAACTCAGGGCCAAAGGCACGCACTTCAAGCTCCGCGTGCTTGAGGACGAGCAGGCGCCAGTCTGCACTTTCGATGGCAAGAAAGTCATCAACCTGGCGTCGAACAATTATCTTGGCCTGACCACTCATCCCAAGCTGCGCGAGGCGGCACTCGAAGCCACGCGCAAGTACGGCGTGGGATCGGGAGCGGTGCGCACCATCGCCGGAACCATGAAAATTCACATGGAACTGGAAGAGAAAATCGCGCGCTTCAAGAACGTCGAGGCCTGCGTGGTCTTCCAGTCCGGCTTCGCGGCGAATGCCGGCACCGTATCTGCAGTGTTGGGCAAAGAAGATTTCATCATTTCCGACGCGCTGAATCACGCGTCGATCATCGACGGTGCGCGCCTCTCGAAGGCGAAGATTCTGGTCTTCCGCCACAAGGACGTTGCCCACGCCGAAGAGCAGCTGGCCAGCGTGAAAGACCAACCTGGCAAGAAGTTACTGATCAGCGACGGTGTGTTTTCGATGGATGGCGACATCGGCCCGCTGCCCGGCCTGTGCGACATTGCGGAAAAATACGGCGCTATCATGATGGTCGACGACGCGCACGCTTCCGGCGTTCTCGGCCGCAATGGCCGCGGCACCATCGATCACTTCAACGTGCACGGACGCGTGGATATCCAGGTGGGAACGTTATCGAAAGCCATCGGCGCGCTCGGCGGTTACGTCTGCGGCACCCGCGATCTTATCGATTTTCTCTATCATCGTGCGCGTCCGTTCCTGTTTTCGACTTCGCATCCGCCGTCGGTCGCGGCAACCTGCATCGCCGCATTCGATGTTCTGGAAAACGAACCCGAGCGTATGGAAAAACTCTGGGAGAACACGCGCTTCTGGAAAAAAGAACTCGGCCTGCTCGGCTTCGACATCGGCGGCCGAGCCACTCCGGCCAGCGAAACTCCGATCACGCCCATCATCATCGGCGATGGCAAACTCACCATGGACTTCTCTCGCGAACTGTTCAAAGAAGGCGTCCTTGGCACCGGCATCGCCTTTCCCACAGTTCCCGAAGGCAAAGCCCGCATCCGCACCATCATGACGGCCACGCACACTAAAGAAGAGTTGCAGCTGGCGCTGGAGGTGCTGGGACGGGTGGGGAAGAAAATGGGGATTGTAGGGTGATTCTATTTCTTTTGCGGATCGCACCTTTCCCGTTTGTGGAATTCCGCAAGATATTTGCGATGTGTACGACGGAGGTTCGTTCCCGGAGGTTTTATTATTAAGGGGGCTCGTTGTGCTGATGCGCCGCAGCCCCCGCAGGGGACGGGATTCATTAGCCCCGCACGTGAGTGCGGGGTAGTCGGGCATTCAAGCACAGAGTCCCTGCAGGGACGGAACTTCTCATGTCGCACACACATGCCGCCAATTTCGTGCATTGCGTTTTCAGCACCAAGGAGCGCCGTAACCTGCTTCCTGCTGAATCGCAGGAGAGGCTTTACGCTTACTTGATCGGCATCGCGGGCAACCTGAACTTCAAGATTCTGGCTGCTGGCGGCACATCCAACCATGTGCATCTGCTCATCGCGTTGCCGCCTGCGCTGACTTTAGCGGAGGTTATGCAGAAGTTAAAAGCCAACTCCTCGCGCTGGCTCGGCGAGAACGGCGTGCAATTCGAGTGGCAAAAAGGATACGGAGCTTTCAGCGTAAGTCCCTCTTTGTTGCCAACGGTCCAGGCGTACATTCGCAATCAGGCGGAACATCATAAGATGAGAAGCTTTGAGGAAGAATTCCTCGTGCTTCTAACCAAGTCCGGCGTGGCATACGATGCGGAACGACTGTTTGCAGCCTAGTTGCGTCGCTGTTGCGACTCTGTTCTTGCCTTTGTGCGCTTCCCCGCACTTATGTGCGGGGCTAATGAATGGCGTCGCTTCGCGACTCTAACAGCAAGTTACTAACTTCACCCCGCCTGGTACACAACCCTCCCGCTCACAATCGTCGCCACAACTTTCCCCACAAACTGCCATCCATCGAACGGAGTGTTGTGCGACAATGACCTCGACTTCGCCGCCTCAAACGTCCAACGCTTCTTAGCATCGAATATGGTGACGTCGGCGAAATTGCCGCGCGCCAGCGATCCTCGGCCGCGCAGATCGAAGACGTGTGCTGGTCCTGAAGAAAAAAGTTCGACGATGCGCGTCAGCGGAATCTTGTGCTCGCGATGCAGCTTCGTAATAGCCAGCGCCAAGGCGGTCTCAAGGCCCGTAATGCCGAATGCAGCACGCTCGAACTCGACTTCTTTTTCGTGTGTGGCATGGGGGGCGTGGTCGGTGGCGATAGCATCGACGGTGCCGTCGGCCAGCGCCACCAAGATGGCCTCGCGGTCAGCCGCCGAACGCAGCGGCGGGTTCATCTTGAAATTCGTATCGTACTCGCCAACGTCCTGATCGAGCAGAGTGAAATGGTGCGGCGTCACTTCGCAGGTCACGCGTGCCTTCGCACGCTTGCCACGCCGCACTGCTTTGAGTGCATCGGAAGTCGAAAGATGCGCGACATGCAATCGTGATTCGCGAATCTGCTGCGCCAAAGTAACGTCGCGATCCACAATGTTCGCTTCCGCCGCTGCCGACATGCCGCGCAGGCCGAGACGAAAGCTGGTCGGCCCATCGTTCATGGAAGCATTTTCGGTGAGGCGCGTATCTTCCGCATGCTGCACGACGGGCAGGTTCAACTCAGCTCCAAGCCGCAATGCGGAGCGCATGATCTCGTCATCAAGGATGGGTTTTCCATCGTCGGTAACCGCCACGGCGCCCGCCCGTTGTAGTGCGGCGAAATCGGTGAGCATTGCTCCGCGCGAGTTGAGCGTGGCCGCCGCAATAGGGAAAACATTGACGACCGCACCGCGCTCGGGACGCCTCAACCAGGCGACCCACTCATCAGTATCGACAACCGGCACTGTGTTAGGCATGGTGCAAACCGAAGTAAACCCTCCGGCGGCAGCAGCAGCGGTGCCTGTCGCGATCGTTTCTTTATAGTCTTGTCCCGGTTCGCGCAGGTGAACGTGCAGATCGATAAACCCCGGAGCAACGATCAAGCCGCGCGCATCGAACTTCTCATCGGCGCCGCCGCGAACTTTATTCGGCAGCGCAATCTCAGCCACTCTCCCATCGCGCAAAAGAACATCCATAGGCGCATTGATCTTCGCCGCGGGATCGATGAGGTGCCCGCCCTTAATCAGAAGCGATCCGGGTTTGGGTTTGTTGTCAGTCATTCTCTGAATCTGTCTTAATCCGTGACAATCCGTGGCTCATTTCGCCTTGCCCAAGGCCCGCACCAAAATCGCCATGCGCGTCGGCACGCCGTTGTGAACCTCGTCAATGATTTTCGACTGTGGGCCGTCCGCCACTTCCGCCGTCAATTCAAGCCCGCGAATGATGGGACCGGGATGCATGACGATTGCATCGCGTTTCGCTAGCTTCACGCGTGCCGCTGTCATCTGGTAGCGCGCAATATAATCCTGCAGACTGATCTTCTGGCCGGCCAGACGCTCTTTCTGCAGCCGCAGCAGCATGATTACGTCTGCTCCTCGCAATGCGTCTTCAAGATGCCGGGTCACACGCAAACCCGGAGCGAGCGTGGCCGCCACTTCCGGAACAAATTCCGGCGGCCCGCAAAGCGTAATCTTCGCGCCGAACCGGGTCAGCAGATGGCAGTTGGAACGGGTCACGCGGCTGTGGTAGATGTCGCCGACAATTGCAACCTGCAAACCCTTAAATGATTTCTTATATTTCAGAATTGTGAAGGCATCCAGCAGCGCTTGGGACGGATGCTCATGCATACCATCGCCGGCATTAATCACCGGAATGTCGAGATGCCTTGCCATTAAGTGAGGTGCACCCGCCGCCGGATGTCGAATGACGATGGCGTCTGCGCCAACCGCCCGCAGCGTATAGCCGGTGTCGATCAAAGACTCGCCCTTCTCGATGCTCGAACCGGATGATTGCACCAGGGTAGTGATGGCGCCCAGCGACTTGGCGGCGATTTCAAACGAAGACCGCGTGCGCGTAGAAGCTTCGTAAAACAGCAGCACGATGCGTTTGTTGCGCAACAGCGGGCGGGCCTTGAGCGGATTCATCCTGCGAGCCAGCGCGAGCAGGCTCAGGATTTCTTTATCCTCGAGATGCTCGATGCCGAGGAGTGATCCGCGTGCCGGTCTGTTCATAGCGTAAGAAGGCAAACGGTGCATCATACGCGGCGAACACGGCCTGCGGCAAGAGCGGCTGAGATCGCGTTCACGGCCGGTTTCGGCGACTGAGGAAGGCGCCCGTCAACGCACCAGCAATGCTTCCCGCAGCAATCGAAACCAGAAATAAGACAATAAGCCCAAAGACCAGCATGAGGGCAATACCCTGTGGCGTTTTCAGACTTTCGAATGCGGTTTGTACCTGGGGATCGCTGGTGCGGGAGGCCGCCTGCTGCAATGCTTCCAGCATCTTCTGGCGAATTTGCCCCCCGGTATGAAACAACGTTGTTGCCAGCATCTCGAAGACGGCCGAGATTCCGAAAAAGAGAATGCCGCACAGCGCTCCCAATTTCGCTCCCGAGCGCGCGTTAACATTCCATCCTCGATTCTGCCGGTGGTAAAGGTTAACCGCGAGAACTCCCGCTCCCAACACGGCCAGAAGAGGAACCATCAGTCCCAGCGTCATGACCAATGCCGCAATCAATGCCGCGATCGCGCACGCGCCAATGGCGGTTGGCCACACGAAGCCGGCTGAAAGGGCTGAGGCGTTCAAGGTACCTGGGAGAATCGGCGAATCGACCGACAAAATTGGAACATCCAGGGAAGACGCGTCTTCCGTCGCTATTGCGACCGCTTCCGGCATGGGTACGCGAATCTGCGGCGCTCCGCACTGCCCGCAGAACGGTTTACCGTCCTCGACGCTGTGCCCGCACTTGTAGCAGGGATGGTCCATTGCAGAATGGAACAGAACTAGTTTTGAAGGTATCGCACGAGACTCAACGCGCGCAAGGAAGCAGTTCGCGATTCGCGCCGCGAAGAGATGAGATTCGCGTTAAATGTCGCCCTGCTTGCCTCGCGTGTGCACGTAAACCAGCGCAAAGCTCGATCCGCCGCCGGTTTTCGGTTCGATGGCGACAACGTGCTGGTTGGCTTCCGTGCCAACTTTCAGTTCAGTAACCGGACCGGTGTTATCGCCTTCGCATTTGACGGGTTGGGAATGTTCGTCCTTAGAATCGTCGTCGTTGAAATCCGCGTGGGTGCCTCCGTGTTCGCGAGTGTGGCACTCGATCACCTTGCCGTACTTCTTTAGCTTGCCGCGATAAAAATCGGTGACCTTTCCCGGCGCGTCGTCGGAATCGTATTTCGCGATCACTAATTTCACGCCGAAGGCCTCGGTGAAAAGGCTGAGGTTAGCCGCGTTGCTGTTATCTTCGTCGTGCCGTAGACGTGCTCCGGGGTAGAGCGGCAGTCCGGCTTTTCGGGCATCCGCATCATTGCCCACGTGCAGGTCACCAGCGGAACTTTGTATATCGAGATGCTTATCGTCGCTATGTTTATCCTGGCCGCCGTCCTGATTCTGCTGCGATGCGGCGAAAGTCGAACTTCCTGCCACCATACCGAACGCCACCGCAAGCACTCCGCGAAAAACGAATGATCGAAACATACTTTTCTCCTGGACTCTCGTCCCGGCAGATTTCTCTTTACAGGTACTAAGGTCTAGATGTCGGCATCCTTGCCGTGTGTTCGCACGTAAACGAGTGAAAAAGTCGTTCCCTTGCCTTCGGGTTCCACCGCAACGATGTGCTGGTCGTCTTGCCTGCCCACTTTGAGTTCGGTCTCACTGCCTCCGCTGCCATCGCAAGTCAATTCGTTCGAACCATGTTTCCCCATGTTGACGTTCCAGTTTCCCCGGGACGTGTGGCACTCGAGAACGCTCCCAAATTTCTTTAACTGGTCGCGGTAGAAGGACAGAACTTTGCCGGGCGCGTCATCGGACTCGTATTCGAGGGCCACAACCTTCAGTCCGTACCCAAAGCCTGAAACATTCACGTTGGCACTCTTGTCGCTACCGTTAGAATCTTCTTGCTTCAAGTGAGCGCCGGGATAAACGGGCAACCCGACGTCGGCGGCGTCTGCCTGTTTGCTCACATGAACCCCGCCAAGCAGCGTTTTAATGTCCACCTGCTTGTCCTGCCCGTTGGCCTCCTTCTGAACGTTCACGCTGCATGCGGCCGAGATCAGGACTGTAACGATAGTGGCAAAGCACACGAGTGCTGTGAATCCCGATAATTTATTTTTGCGCATGTTGAGTCCCTCCACTGGCGACCGTCACCGCCCGTTCGAGCCCCGTTCCTCTCGCGGCGACGTTGGGGATGCTCACGGGGAGATGCCCATGAATCGCGATTTCTCCGAACAAGGCCCGGACCGCGGCAATCTCGGACACGCTCGCGTTGGAAAACGTGCACATATAGTTTTCAATCCTCGGGAAGTCCGCAGCCAGATAAGGATTTCCCATCGCGACCACAGCGGTCTTTGCCGCCGCATGGTCGAGCAATTGCTGAAGCAGCGCTCCGCTTGCGTCAGTCATAGCGACACTGTTTCCGATTTTGCCGGCGGTTGGCACCACGTAAACCGCGGCAACTACCGTCTGTGCAGCGTCCACTGCCTTGAGTACTTCGTCGCTCATCCCCGCTGCTATGCGCGGGTCAACATAAATCACACGCGCGTCTGGAATTCGTGAGCGAAACTCGCGCGCGAAAGCGCGCCCGGAATCCGCACGAACATCATCTGAAAACAACACCGCTACCACCTGATTGTGCGTCTCCTCTTGTGTTGTATACGGAAGTGCAGCCTTCCCGGTTCCCTGATTTTTGACCGAGGATTTCAGTGGTAGAACCTTGCCATTGTCGCGAACCAGAGTGACGGCATCGTCTGCCACTTGCTGGCCAAAAGCCAGGTTCTGAGGTTTGCCGACGATGTCTGCAAGGGCCTTTATGTCGACCAGGCGGGCATCCTGCAGCCCCAACGACGCCTTTGCCTTCAGGATCTTAAGTACCGAGCGATCGAGGCGTTCCTGGGATATCTCCCCGGACTGAACGGCTTGAATCATCGCGTTGTACGAGGCTGGAAAGTCAGCCGGGATCAGCAGCAAATCGTTGCCGGCTTTAAACGCCTCCACGGCGGCCCGCCCGATGTTGTTGGCGAAGAGGTGCGTGAGTCCCGCCATGTCGAGAGCATCGGTGACGACTATTCCTTGGAAGCCAAGTTGCTTTTGCAGCAGGTCCGAAACAATCGCTGGGGAAATCGTGGCGACGTGATTGGGATCAGAATCAAGGGCCGGAACCGTAACGTGCGCCACCATGACTGCGTCGACACCGGCCGCGATGGCCTGGCGAAACGGCGGCAGTTCGATGGAATCAAGATGGGCGCGATCCACGTTCACGCTGGCGACGCCGAGATGTGAATCGGTCGCGGTATCGCCGTGACCCGGAAAATGTTTGGCCGTGGTCATCATTCCGCCTTCGTGCGCGCCCTTGATGTAGGCCGCGACCAGATCGCCGACCTGCTTGGGATCTTCGCCGAACGAACG
Organism: uncultured Acidobacteriaceae bacterium; assembly: GCA_963726155.1. Classification (GTDB taxonomy): domain Bacteria; phylum Acidobacteriota; class Terriglobia; order Terriglobales; family Acidobacteriaceae; genus Sulfotelmatobacter. The sequence continues at coordinate 1,364,138 of CAVSBF010000003.1, read as the reverse complement.
CGTGTTGATGATGGGATTCGCCGGATTTGAGTTCACGTCGGCATCGGGGAAGAAGTTCCATTGAATGCCGATGGCGCGTGATTCCTCAGCAGTGATGCGCCCGAAGCTTTCCGCGTCGCCTAACTTACCGTCGCCGCCGAAGGCCATGGCATGGGGGAAAACCGTAGCTCCCATCAGCCGCATGGATACGCCGCGTTCGAAATCGGCGGCGAACAGGAGTGGAAGTTTCGACTCCTTTTGCAGGCGATTGAGAAGTTCAGCTGCCTCGTAGGGTTCGCTGCGCAGCAGAAACGGGCCGTCCACATGCACCGTCATTGCAAACGAGCCAACGTGATATTTCTGCATTGCGTCGAGCAGTTGTAAATATTCAGGATTCTCTACATTCAGAAAGCTGGCGCGGCACCAGATCATGAATACTTGCCCGACTTTCTCTTCGACGGTCAGCTTGCGGAGCGTCTTCTCAGCCCACTTTTCTCCATCGTGAGTGAGATGAATGGGGCCAGGGCGCTGATATTTGTCTTTCCCTAGAGCGGCAGTGGTAGTGAGAAGAGCCAGAAGCAGAAAGCCCAATGTTCGACGCATGTCGAAAACGATAGCAGAGATGGAGGCTATCCGCGAAAGCCGGCAGACAGCGATCTCTCTACGTGACCCACCGCTTCCGCCTGGATTGACTCATCGTCGCCGAAGCCGCGCAACCAATGAACTTCCGGCTCACGGCGAAACCATGTCATCTGTCGCTTGGCATAATTACGGTGAGCTTGTTGAGCGGCTTGCAGCGCTTGCTGGAGTGTCACTTCTCCGCGAATGAATTGCCCGGCTTGTTTGTAGCCGAGCGAAGCGAGTGGACCAGCGGCATCGCCATACTTTCCGAGCAGCGTCTTGGTTTCTTCGATTAGGCCAGTCTCGAACATTTGTTGCGCGCGGCGGTTGATGCGCTCATAGAGTGCCGGGCGATCAGGATCGAGGCCGAGCCGGGTTATGCGGAAGCCGCGCAAGGGATCGCGCCCGCGTTCGTTCCAGAGTGCTGTCATCTTGCGGCGTGACGTCAGGCAAACTTCTATCGCCCGAATAAGCTTGGGAACATCATTCTCATGAATCTTCTCCGCCGCGGCGCGATCAAGGCGAAACAGAATGCGGTGCAAATATTTCGAGCCGCGGCTGGTGGCGCGCTCGCGCAATCGCTCGCGCAGTTCTTCAGAACGTTGCGGGCCGGGAAAAAGCCCTTCGAGCAAGGCGCGAAGATAAAGTCCGGTTCCGCCGACCAGAATCGGCAAACAGCGGCGGGATTTGATTTCTTCCAGCACTCGCCGCGCCTGGCGCGCGTATTCGCCGGCCGTGATGTGGTCAGTAGGCGCAACGCAATCGAACAGATGATGCGGGGCCCGCGTGCGCTCGTCGGTCGATGGCTTTGCCGTGCCGATCTCAAACTCGCGATACATGGCGACGGAATCGCAGTTAACGATCTCGCCTTTGAAATGTTCGGCGAGCGCGAGAGAAAGCGCAGTCTTGCCGCTCGCCGTCGGTCCCAGCACAACGACGAGCAGCGGATCAATCTGCGCCTCAGCCACTGTCAGCGCAGGCTCCAACGAATGGCATGCCAGTATCGAACTACGGTGACCACGAGCAGGAGAAAAGCGATCAGCAATAAGCCGGAAGTTTCCGAGGCGTAGATCGCGTGGCGGCGATGCTTCGGGCCGGAATCGTTTTGGTGAGCCTTCACCACGTCAACATTGTACGCCGCGCAGAAACCTGCGCGTGTGGCTTGGTGCTACACTACGCGTCGTCGCCGAATTTCCGTTATCCATGCCGAATTCGCAAGGCAATCGAACGGTAAAAATCGCGCGGTTCGGCGTGTTCGAACTCAATCTCACCGTGGGCGAACTGCGCAAGAACGGAGCGAAGCTGCGCCTGCAGGAGCAACCGTTCCGCGTTCTGGCGCTGCTGCTGGAGCGAACCGGCGATTTGGTCACGCGCGAAGAGATCCGGCAGAAACTGTGGCCTGCCGACACGTTTGTGGATTTTGACCACAGCTTGAACACAGCTGTGAATAAACTGCGCGAGGTCCTGGGTGATTCGGCATCGAGTCCGCGCTACATCGAAACTCTGGCGCGGCGTGGCTATCGTTTTATCGCGCCCGTGCAGACCGAAGCTAATCATGGTGCGAGTAGTGAGGAAGCTGCTTCCGCTGGAAATCTCGCTCCGGCCGGTTTGCATCCCGAGTTGGATGTTCCGATTCCGCATCGCGGGGTAACGCGAGGACTCTTCGCCCTAGTCCAGGTGATGTACCTGATCTTCTATTTGACTGCACTTTTTCGGCTCCACGCCGTGCAGGGAATCGCGGATGCTTTTCTCTCTGGATGGCATGCGACTCTCTTGGTAAGCGCTGTGATGGTAACAGCCGGAGTTGGAATCCCGCTACGTTGTTATCTGCTGTCTGCGGTGGGCTTCGACTACCGGCGCCTGGGCGAGAAATTCCAGCAGATGTTCCCTTTCATCTTGGGGCTGGATCAACTCTGGGCTGTGGCTCCTTTTCTCCTCACGCAGAAGATTGGGCTAGGCGCGGCTTTTGCGGCGAGCGCGGCGCTGCTATATGTACCGTTTTCTGAACGAACCCTGATTCGCATGGCGTACCGAAAGCTGGAACCAAACTCACGAATCCTACGTAATCCCGTCTAAGAGCGGGTAGCAGTTTGTATATCCTCGCGGAGAAGGTCATGGAAAAAACGCTTTCTAAAGAAACCTGTTGCAGATTCATGCGGGAGATGGATCAATCCGGCTGCGGAAGGGCTAGGGCGGTCCCGCTTCCTGTCTTCTGATGACTTCTGTCTGACGTTTACGTTATAATGTCTGACATGGCATCACAGCGCATAACGGTGAGAGTTCCCGCGATTCTCGGTACTCGCCTTCGCCATAGCTCTCGGGTGAGTGGACAAACTCCATCCGACCTTGTGCGTATCGCGTTAGAGAATTATCTGCGCGGGGAAGGCAGCACGGGTTCGGCTTACGAGTTGGCGGATGCGGCTGGAATCATCGGGTGCGTACGACGCGCTCCAAAAGACCTGAGCACGAACCGGCGTCATTTTCAGGGCTTCGGAAGCGGCAAATGAAGCGTGCTCCCGGGCGGCGGATTCTCCTTGACACAGGTCCGCTGGTAGCCATTCTTTCCCGAGAAGATTTACATCATCAGGCTTGTGTAGATGTACTTCACGGAATTGCTGGCCCGCTGCTTTCTTGCTGGCCCGTGATGACGGAAGCAGCTTGGCTACTAAGGCAATCCCCGCGTGCGGTTCAGCAGCTGTTGGGCAGCACGGAGACAGGCTTTCTTGAACTCTTACCGTTGACCGGCGCGGAAGCCAAGAATATAGCGGCACTGATGAAGAGATATGAAAGCATCCGCCCGCAGCTGGCCGATGCTGCTTTGGTTCATCTCGCCGGACGGGAAGGGATCGATACCATCTTTACGTTGGATCGCCGCGATTTTTCAATTTACCGAACCAGCCGCAGACGGTCTTTTCGTATTCTTCCGGAAATGTAGTACTTTCTTGGGTCTCCTGTGGTTTTCGATTTTACGGATACTTAGCCCCCGGTGCGGTATGGCGGGCGCAGTGAGAGGAAGCTTTTATGAGAGCACTACATCTCATCCCGGTTGCGATTGCATGCTTCGTTCTTATCTCCCTGGCCGGTGCGCAGCAGGCCGCGCCCGCCTCCTCCAAACACGAACCCGCCCTGGATGTCACATCGATGGATCGTACTGTGGACCCTTGCGTGGATTTTTTCCAATATTCCTGCGGCGGTTGGATCAAGAACAATCCGATTCCTCCCGACCAGTCTTCGTGGGATACATATTCAAAAATGCAAGATGAGAACCGCGAGCGCTTGCGCGGAATTCTGGAAGCAGCCGCGAAGCCAGTTTCCACCCACGATCCCTCCGAGCAGAAAATTGGCGATTACTATGCTTCCTGCATGGACGAGAATGCGATTAACGCGAAGGGAACGGAACCGCTCAAGCCGCAGTTGGATCGCATTGCGCAGCTCAGCTCCAAAGCGGAAATCGCCGACGTAGCAGCGACTATGGTAGATGACAACGTCCTATTCAGTTTCGACTCGACGCAAGACTATAGAGATGCCAGTCAAGTAATCGCGGAAGCCGATCAGGGAGGGCTCGGATTACCCGACCGCGATTACTACCTGAAGGAGGATCCGAAGTCAGTCGACCTGCGCAAAGCCTATGTTGTGCATGTGCAGAAAATGTTTGAGTTGCTCGGCGATGAACCGGATGCGGCGGCCACCGAGGCACAAACCGTGATGCGCATCGAAACCGCGCTGGCCAAGGGGTCGATGACGCGGGTCGAACGGCGCGATCCCAAGAACCTCGACCATAAAATGACGAGCGTCGAGTTCGAGAAGATCAGCCCTGACTTTCAATGGCAAGTCTACTTCACAAAAGTTGGCCTTCCTTCACTCGGCTCGTTGAACGTTGCTTCGCCCGGATTCTTCAAGGCTTTGAATGAGGAAATCGCAAAAGAAAATCTGGCAGACTGGAAAGTCTATTTGCGCTGGCACCTGGTCCACGCAAATGCTCCGTTTCTTTCGTCGGCCCTGGTGAATGAGAATTTCGCCTTCTATGGCAAAACTTTGCGCGGACAGCAGGAATTGCAACCGCGCTGGAAGCGTTGCACGCAGAATGTCGATAACGATCTGGGAGAAGCGCTGGGCCAGGTCTACGTGGAAAAATATTTCAGCCCTGAGGCCAAGCAGCAGGCGCTGAAGATGGTGAAAGAAATTGATGCGGCCATGGCCGCGGACATCAATGCATTGCCCTGGATGTCAGCAGCAACCAAACAGCAGGCGCTGGCGAAATTGCATGGCATGGCGAACAAGATCGGCTATCCCGATAAATGGCGCGACTACAGCAAACTGGAAATCGTCCGCGGAGACGAACTCGGGAACGTCGAGCGAGCCCGAAAGTTTGAGTTCAACCGCGAACTGGCGAAGATCGGCAAGCCCGTGGATCGCGGCGAGTGGGACATGACTCCGCCCACTGTAAACGCATATTACAACCCGCAAATGAACGACATTAATTTCCCCGCGGGTGTGCTGCAGCCGCCGGCGTTCGATCCTGACTCCGATGCGGCCCCGAACTATGGCGACACTGGCGGCACGATTGGCCACGAACTCACTCACGGTTTTGACGACGAGGGCCGTCAGTTCGACGCTCAGGGTAATCTGCGCGATTGGTGGACTGCAGAAGACGGGAAAGAGTTTGTGAAGCGCGCTAGCTGCATTTCAGACCAGTACTCCACGTACACAATCATTGATGACATCAAGATCAACGGAAAGCTGACGCTGGGAGAGGATGTTGCCGATCTCGGCGGTCTGATCCTGGCTTACATGGCATGGAAGGACGATACGAAGGGACAGAATCTGCAACCGATCGACGGTCTTACGCCCGACCAGAGATTCTTCGTGGGCTACGGCCAAAGCTGGTGCGGAGAAACTCGCGACGAGACCAAGCGGTTGCGCGCAACTGTTGATCCGCACTCTCCAGAGAAGTATCGAACCAATGGCGTGGTCTCGAACATGCCGGAATTTCAGGAGGCGTTCCACTGCAAGGCGGCCTCGCCCATGGTGAATCAGAACCGCTGCCGCGTCTGGTAACGCGTTGCAGGTTGCTGGTCGAGCGTTCTTGAAAACCTATTGCAGCTCTTCTTTTGTGGGGTTGTAGTAGAAGCGGAAACGCAGCGCCAGGAACTGGCCACCAAATTCGCTGGGCAGAGGAGGAAACGGGTCTGAACCTACGATGCCCGCCCACGCCGCGCGATCAAGCGGAGAGTCTCCGGAAGGTGACACCAGTTTCATGCCAGCGACTTTCCCATCCTTGGTAATTGCGAATTCGATGATCAGGTTTCCGTGTTTGAACTGCGCAGATTCTGGAATGGCGTTGTACCAGTTCTGCCGCACGTCGTGCAGAACGCGCTGCAGATAAGGGCCGAAGTCGACGCCCATGGTATCGCTGAGGATCTCGAACGGTCCCATTTGAGCGCCGTGCGCCCCGGTTCCCAGCCCATAATCACCGCCGTTGCCTTGGGCTCCACTTCCCGGTCTGGCCGCCGCTCGCGCAGCCTCTTGAATGGCTGAGCCCGCGGACATCGAACCCCCATATTTCTTAAACTCATTTTCGACACTTGGCATGGCTGGCGTTTGCAGCTGCGCAGTCTGTTGGTTGGCCGGAGGCGGCGGCTGAGGCGCGGGCTGGTTCTGTGAAAATCCACCAGCCGACTTTGGCGTCGGCTGTTCCATTTGCGGAGCACTCGAACCCGGCGCTCCCGGTGGCGGCGCTGCCAGGCTCTTGCGAAGTTCCTTCAGATCGAGCTGAGGATGCCGCGTCATCGCGATGCGGTCTTTGTCCGAGGCGATATTGGTGTTGGGTCTGTGCTGCAGTTTTTGCAAGTCAGGGGGCAGTTCCAGAAATGTTAGATCTTTACCGGCAGTAAGATTTCTCGTCGCCACCGCGCTGTGCCACGGCATGTATTTTTCAAAGAAGTCGATCTTTGCGAGAAAGACAATCAGCAGCAGGTGGACAATAATCGAAATCCATGCCGCTTCCCGCCGCCGCGAACGCGTGAGATCGTCCTGCAACTGAATGAGCAGGTGCGGCACACGCGCATCTTCATCGAGATTGCGGTAGGCCGTTTCCCAACCCTGAGCGTCATAGAGGCCGAGTTGCTCCGGCTGGGGCTTCTCGGGAGGTGCCACTGGATCCTGGAATGGGATTTGCGTGATCGGCATGAACTAAGTTTGTCCCGAGCTGGCTTGTCCGTTAGACACACATTCCCGAAGGTGCGTTGCATCCGGCCTTCCCAGGACGACGCAATCGACGAGCATGGTCAAAGCTAGCCTTATTTTCGCATCTTTCCTGCGATTCTGCTCACTGACAAATGGCGCGGGACTTAGGTGTGTAAACATTTGTAAAACGCCGCTGCATACCCTGCCGGTACAGCTTGCGCGAGAGCCGTTGAAACCCGGGGGATATTCTTGCTGCGGATTGTTTCGCTGTGCGGGATACGTGGGAGAAGACTAGCTGTCCTTGCGGTAGAGGAGGTCGCGCATGGCTTTTCTCCTAGCCTCGTTCGCGTCGGCGAGAGCCTTGCGTTCGTCAGCATCCATCTTCTGCTTCGCTGCAGACCCGGCCGTTTCGGACTCGCTGCACGCCGGACAGCGGTTAGCAAAGCCGGGCTTGTCCGGCTTCAGCTCGAACTCCTCTGAGCAGACAGCGCAAACTCGAATAGGAAATGCCATCCTACTTTAATGATACAACCGGAGAATTATTCTGACGCGGGCAAGCTTACGGAGAGGGCCGCTTTTCACCGCGAGAGGAATCAGCCTTTCTTCCCCGCCATGCCGGCGAGCCCGACTTTCTTCCCGTGTTCGCGAATCGCGCCCACAATGTCGAGTGCCAGGGCAAGTGCGCGTCGACCATCTTCAATGGGCACTACCGGTGTGGATCGCTGCCGTACGGCGTGGAGAAACGATCGCAACTCCGCATGCAGCGGCTCTTCTGAACTCACCGGCGGTTTGCCCACGCCGATCTGCGGATTGATTGTGGGAGCGCTCGCGGTTGATCCATCCTCCCCAACCGTGAAGACCAGAACTTCCTGGCGTCCATAGTCGACCGAGACATACTGATGGGGCTGGAAGAATCGGAGCTTGCGCACACGCTCGGTAGAAACGCGGCTGGCTGTGAAATTGGCCACGCATCCTGATTCAAACTCCAATCGCACGTTGGCGATGTCAACTTTGCCGGAGAGAATGGGTAGACCGACGGCGCGAACCTCCTTCACTGGAGAGTTAACAAAAGACATCACGATGTCAAGATCGTGGATCATCAGGTCGAGCACAACATCCACGTCAAGCGATCGCGGGGTGAAGACGCTAAGCCGGTGCACTTCGAAGAACATGGGCTGCGTGAGCAAAGGGATGGTGGCCCGAACGGCGGGGTTAAAGCGCTCGAGGTGCCCGGCCTGTGCAATGCGTTTGTGATCGGCCGCCAGTTGAACCAGTTCGTCCGCCTCCGCCAAGGACGCCGCTAGCGGCTTTTCGATGAGGACGTCTACTCCCGCCTTCATGAGGGCCCGCGCCACGTCAAGATGATGCACCGTTGGTGCCGCGACTGACGCCGCGCGCACTTCGCTGTGCGTGGTAAGCATCTGCTCAACCGATCCGAAGGCGCGGCATCCAAACTCACGGGCCACAGCGTCAGCCCGGTCGAGATTAGGATCGACCACTCCCACCAGACGAACCGCTTCGCCCTGTTGTTCGAGTTCGTGATAGACGCGGGCATGGTTGCGTCCAAAGACGCCTACACCCACCACCGCAACGGAAATCGGATTGTCAGCTTGCAGGGAAACTCTCGGATGGCCGGTTGCCAGCGGGAACAAAGAATTGTAAACGCAAAGGCGCCGTTTGAATTGGTTAAATCCTTTTTACCGCGCAATTCGCATTCTTTTCAAGATAGCAATCTGGCCGGCGTGGTAAAGCTCGTGCTGAACCACGCCGTGCAGCATGAAGTAGAAATCATATTTCTTGCCAGGGACACGTTCACCCAGCCGAGACTCAGGCCGAGCTCCGACTGTTTTGACCAGTAGATCGTGCGTGCGCTTCGTGTTAGCAATGGTTTTGCGCCACGCCGCTGCGGTCGGTTTTGGAACGATGGGAAAATTCGCGGTGCCCGTGGGCTGAGTTTTCTCTCCGCCTAGCCGGCGGCAAGCCGCGGCATCCCAGACGGCCACGTGAAGAACCAGCTCCCAGATGCTATGGACGTCTGGCCAGGGTTTGGCGGCGGCCGTGGCAGCATCGATATCTTGCAACAACTCCAGCAGCGCCGGGCCGTGCCAGGCATCGCCGTCGAAAGCGCGGCGCAATTGCTCGGCTATTAGAACGGATTCGGAAGATGAGGAAGTCATGTCTTTGGCTTTTTCCTTTATAACGACTTGAGGATTTCCGAAGGTACCATCAGTCGGCAACAACCGCGATGGCCTCTGTGCGGGCGGCTTCAAGAATTTTTTCGCCATCCAGCAGCAGACATTTTTGCGCGTCGAGCGCCAGACAGGTCGCGCCCGCTGCACGCATCACTTCGATGGTCTTCACTCCAATCACGGGAACATCGAAACGCATATCCTGGTTTGGCTTCGCGATCTTCACCACGGTGAGGTCGCGGCTCAGGGCGGAGGCGTCGCCGTGCAGCGATTTCATGATCTGGCCGGCGCGCTCAATGGCAGCGTCAGTTCCTTCCATGGCTTCTACGGCCACGCAAGCAGTTTCCGCAATCACAACGGTTTGTCCGATATCATGCTGCGCCAGGTCGCGGGCCACCGCGCGGCCATACTCGATGTTCTTGCGTTCCTGATCGGTAGGCTGGCGGGTGAGGACTCCGGCCTTCACCAGGAGTGGCTCCAGCAGCCATGTCGAGTTTTCCAGGAGGATGCCTTCGTCCGCGAGAACTTTGGCCACGGCGCCCAGCAGGCTATCCGTGTTACGAGTCGTGAGGGAAAGCAACATCTTAGCCAGTCGCCAGTCGGGACGGATGGCCGAAAAAATCTGTTTGTGTTTGACTTGCCCCGCCATCACAACGCGCGTCACTCCTTCGCGTTGAAAAGTCTCAATTAGCTTTGAAAGCTCGCCCAGCGACAGCCAGTGAACCGAAGCAGCACCATGAGACTCAATCTCAGGAAAGGCTTCTTCTTTGATGGCCACAACGATCACTTCATATCCCGCGGCGCGCGCCGCATCGAGCACAAGGAATGGAAATTTGCCGTTTCCGGCTATAAGGCCAAGGCGTTGCGTCATTTGAATCATACCGACGTTGCTGGCATATCTTAGCGGTGGCGAAAGACGCAGCGAGCTACGTCACAACAGCAGCTTTACTTAATCACTCCGCGATCCGAGGATTCGATAAAGCGGATCAGCATATTCACATCCTCCCCGCGGTCCTCTTCCGACTTCAGTTTTTCCAGCGCTTGCGACGTGTTCATCTTCGACGCCAGCAGAGTTTTATAAGCGTGGTGAATCTTGCGAATACGCTCGGCCGAAAAGCCACGGCGCTCGAGGCCAACTTTATTCATCCCGTAGGCGTGCGTGTCGCGCGCGGCGGAGGTCATGGAAAAGGGCAACACGTCCTGCGTGATCGTCGTTCCGCCGCCAATGTAGGCGTGCGCTCCGATGCGTACGAACTGGTGAACCGGACAAAGCGCTCCCACCACCGCCCATTCCTCTACCGTTACGTGGCCGCCCAAAGTCGCACCATTGACCAGCATGCAGTGGTCGCCAATCACGCTGTCGTGTCCGATATGCGCATACGCCATGATTAAAGTGTGACTGCCGACTCTGGTGAGCCCACCGCCTTTTACCGTGCCGCGGTTGATGGTCACACTCTCGCGAATCTCGTTGTGGTCGCCGATCTGAAGCCGGGTCGGTTCGCCTTTATAGGTAACATCCTGTGGCGCCATGCCGATGGCGCAGAAGGGAAAGAATGTATTATCCGACCCGATTTTTGTTGGCCCTTCAATCGCGACATGCGACACAAGATGGCAATTGTCCCCGAGTTCCACGTCCGGGCCGAGGACGCAGTAAGGACCAATCTTGCACGATGCCGGGACCGTAGCTCGCGAATCGATGATCGCGGTGGTATGGATCGCGCTGGGATGGGCATTCATGACTGCTGCTGGCTCGGTTTTCATTCCACAACCGTGCCGTCGCCGCGTCCGCGCGAACTGTCGATGAGCTGGCACGATACGGTGGCTTCCGCTACACGCTTACCCGCCACGAATGCAACCCCATGCATCTTCGCCGCGATCATCCGCGGAATCGCGCGCCAGCCCTTTACTTCCACTTCGATGCGAAGCTGGTCGCCGGGGCTTACGGGACGACGAAACTTCGCGCGCTCGATTCCAGTGAAGACCATCACTTTGTCATTTCTGTCTTCCACTTCGGTAAGCAGAAGCGCGCCGCCGGCCTGCGCGATCGCTTCTACAATCAACACGCCCGGCATGATCGGCAAGCCCGGGAAGTGTCCGTTGAAAAAAGGTTCGTTGATCGTGACGTTCTTAATGGCGATGATGCTTTCCTTGCGTTTCAGTTCGAGCACGCGGTCAATCAGCAAGAGAGGATAACGGTGCGGAAGAATTTTAAGGATTTCGTGAATGTCGAGCGCCGGCTTCGACGAAACCGCTGCAGCGTCGCTCACGGGTGGAGTGGTCTCAATCATGGATTCGCCCCAAACAGCCTGAAGATTATACTGTACCGCGTTGCATTCACAACGCAGACGCAAAACTCGCAACGACGGCGAGTCTGCGGGTGAAAGAAAAATGGATGGACCATGAAGGACACTAAGTATCACGAAGGCTGCACGGGTAAGATTTCCTTCGTGTGACTTTGTGCCCTTCGTGGTAAGTGCCGTTACGTTGGCGCCGCCAAACTCCTGCCGAAGAAAGGTAAATGTGTCCGGTAAGAAAAGAACACCGCGAGTTCCCCAGAACGCTGGAAACGACCGGCTTCTCTACTTCGAACAGCGGCTGGATAGCATAGTTCAGACGATCCACGAACTGGTGGAGATTGAGTCCCCCAGCGACAATAAGCAGGCGGTCGATCGCATTGCGAAGTTCCTCGCAGCCAAGTTCGAAGCGCTTGGTGGACGAACGCAACTGCATCCCAGCAGTGAGTTTGGCGACAGCTTGCAAATTAACTTCACCAGTTCGTCGAACCGCAAGCCAGTTTTGCTGCTCGGGCACTACGACACCGTCTATCCAATGGGAACTCTCGCGAAGATGCCATGTACGATCGTGAACGGCCGCCTGCGCGGGCCTGGCGTGCTCGACATGAAGTCAGGCATTGCACTCATCCTGCATGCCATTGAAGCGCTGCGGGAGTGGCACAGCGGCCTGCCACGGCCCGTCACAGTCTTTCTGGTTTCCGATGAGGAAGTGGGCAGTCGTTCGTCGCGAAAGATCACAGAGGCCTTGGCAAGAAAATCCGCCGGCGTTCTGGTGCTTGAGCCCGCCGCCGGTCTTCGAGGCGCAGTCAAAACTGCACGCAAGGGCGTCGGGGAATATACCCTGCGCGTAAAAGGCATTGCGGCCCACGCCGGCCTCGATCCCGGGAAAGGCCATAGCGCGATTCTCGAGTTAGCCCGGCAAATCGCGGTTATCGCGAAGCTGAATAATCTTCGGCAAGGCGTGTCAGTAAACGCGGGCGTGATCGAAGGTGGAACGCGGACGAACGTAATTGCAGCCGAGGCGTCAGTCAGGCTCGACGTGCGCATCAAGAGCGCGAAACAAGCCGCCGGAATCGACCGCAAATTGCGCTCCCTGAAACCGTTCGATAAATGTTGCAGACTCGAGATGACAGGTGGAATTAACCGTCTTCCCATGGAGCGAACCGTCGGGGTGGCGGCGCTTTACAAAAAGGCGCGAGAGATTGCCGGCGAAGTCGGATGGAATCTTGAAGAAGCGGCCGTGGGTGGCGGCTCGGACGGCAATTTCACCGCTGGAATCGGCATTCCTACGCTCGATGGTCTGGGCGGCGTTGGAGATGGTGCGCATGCAGTGCACGAATTTATTTTGATTTCCGAACTGCCGCGCCGAGCCCTTCTGCTCGCAGAAATGATCGAACGGATTTAGCGCTTCTTTGACTCCTCTGTTAGGGTAGCCTAGAATTTTCACAGCGTGGTACGAGGCAGGTGTTCTGCGCCAGTTCCGATGGAGGACTTATGGGTGAGGGTCTGTTTCAGCCTTTGCATTTGATTTTGATTGTGGCCATCGCCCTTCTAGTCTTCGGGACCAGCAAATTCTCTGCGCTCGGCAAGGGCCTGGGGGAAGGCATTCGTAACTTCAAGTCGGCAATGAAAGAGCCGGAAGAAGAAAAGAAAGAGAAAAAAGAGGCACAGGCAGAAAAAAAGTCCTAAGCTGGCGCTTGCCTGATCCGCTTTCACCTCTGTCAATAACTTCCATCCGTGCTCGACAGACGCGATCGATCGCGATTCACATCGCTCCTCTCTTTTTCAACCTGCCGTAAACCAGCGCCACGGGCAGACCCACCACATTGCTGTAATCTCCTTCAATGCGCGGAATCCAGCGCGAGGCGATGCCCTGAATCGCGTATGCTCCCGCCTTGTCCATCGGTTCCCCGGTTGCGATGTAATCTCGGATCTCGTCGTCGGAGAGTTCGCGTATCGTGACCCTCGTAGTCTCGGAAGCTTGTTCGGCATCCCCGGCGATCGGATCAAAGATGCACACTCCGGTGATCACTTCGTGGATCCGTCCCGATAACAATCGCAGCATCCGCGCTGCATCAGTGGCGTCGCGCGGTTTGCCCAGGATGGTCTCATCGATAACGACGATCGTGTCCGCACCCAGAATGTAATCTTGTGGCCTTCTCCGAGAGACTGTAATTGCTTTTTCCCGCGCCAGTCGTTCGGCGCAATCGCGCGGTGATTCCCCTGCGAGCGGCGTTTCGTCGATGTCAGCAGGCAGCACTTCAAACGGAATCGCGGCGTTGCGCAGTAATTCCTGGCGCCGAGGCGAGGCGGAAGCGAGAATAAGCATGCGCTGCGATTTTAGCCCACCAGCGGTCAGCGGCTACCCGCCACGCCGCGCACCGATTCAATCAGCTTGGCGGAATCGTAGCCGATGCCGTCCTTGAAGACCGTCTCGACATTTTCAATATCGCTGATCTGCTTCGACGGGTCTCCTTTGATCACGACCAGATCCGCTTGCTTGCCGGGAGCGATCGTGCCGATTTTGTCAGCCTCGTTCAGATATTGAGCGCCGTTGAGAGTCGCGATGCGAATCGCCTCCAGCGGAGCGAATCCCGCCTCCACCAGCAACTCGACTTCTCGCTGGTCGCCGAAGCCAGCGATCACGCCTCCCATGCCGGTTGGATCGAGTCCAGCCAGTAGCAGGCCTCCAGCTTGCGCGAATGCGTGTTCGAACTCCATTTCCTTCTTGAAGGCCGCCGCCCAAGGCGAGGCTTCGGTGTGGTATCGCTTCAGCATCGAACTCAAATCGCCGGCACGAACTTTATTCTCGAGCACAGCGGTACGAGCGTCCGGAGAGAGCGCATCGAGAATACGCTGCTGAATCGTCGGCCGGCCAGGAACGAACATCTCGAAAACAGGAAGCGTAGATGTGACCGCGACGTGGCGCTGAACCAGATCGAGGATCATATCGTGCGGCGGTCCGCTTGTAAGGTCCAGCCTGGAAATGAACGCATAGTCGAGCTTTTCGGGGCACTCCCCCGCCTTTTTCCAGGGAAAGAATTCCGTATCCACGAGCAGCCCGTGTTCCAGGTCATCAATGCCAATCGCGGCAGCTTCTCGAAAACCGATCGAGCATAAGTGTCCGGTCACTTTAGCGCCGCGTTTGTGGGCCGCACCGACGGCTGCTGAAAGCTCCGCGGGCGTGATGAACATATACGCTTTGAAATTGTCGACGCCCTGATCCAGCCAGAAATTCACCGTGTTGGTTGCGTCGTCGGCGCCGGTGAGCTGATGCATCTGCAGAGCCCAAGAGCCCGCGCCTTCGAGATAAGGTCCGGTCACGTGGATCTTCGGGCCCGGTGTGTCCCCCTTATCGATTTGCTTCCTCAGTTCGAGATCCGTGTAAGGCTCGATCGAACCTGTGGTTCGGATGGTGGTTACGCCAGCTGCAAGGTATAGACGAGGAAAGCTGTATGCCATCTCTCCGAAAATGCCGTTGCCCATGGGATAAAACATGTGGTCGTGCATGCCTACCAGTCCCGGAATCACGCTGTAACCGTGAAGGTCGAGCACCTGCGCATCCTTAAGCACATTCGCCGACGCGGAATCAGAAACTGACTCGATCTTCCCTTGCTTGAGCACGATCGTCTGATCTTCCCGCGCCGGAGCCCCGGTGCCGTCGATCACGCGCACATGCGTGAGGACCACGACGGGCGCGTCGACCTTCACGAAACCACGCACCAGCGGCGAGAGAGTTTGCGCGGAGCCGGCGCCAACTGCAATCAGACAACAAGCAAACAGCGACGTCACTTTCCGCATAAGTGCATCCTCAACTGAGACAAATCTTGTCGAAGGATTGTACCGAATCAAACCATCGTCGGCGAGCGCAAGAAGCAGTCTCTAACCGCTGACGAATTCCAGCCGATTCCCAAATGGATCATGAACGTGGCAGCGCTTCACATCAGGAATATCCTGGGGTTCGTTCACTTCGAGTCCCGCGCGTTGCAGTTGTTGCAGCAAGGCCGCATAGTCGCGGCAGCGCAGAGCAGGGTGCGCCTTTTTCGCGGGCCGGAAGTCACTCTCAACTCCCAGATGAAGTTGCACGTTACCGCTCTTAAACCAGCACCCGCCGCGGTTGGCGAGTTCCGCTGGCTTAGGCAGTTCTTTCATTCCTAATAGATCTGCATAGAAGCCGCGAGCTCTGTTTTCCTCACCGGGAGGCATTGCCAGTTGAACGTGATCGATTGCAGTGAACGGACCTTCGAGCATGAGGACATGCTAGCTGAAAAGCCGCAGCCCTGAGAACCTCCTCCCCGCCTGCTAAAATCAAAGATTAGCCCCTCATCCTATGGACGCCGCTTTCCTCCGCAATTTTGCCATCATCGCGCATATCGACCACGGTAAATCCACGCTGGCAGACCGCCTGCTGGAATTGACCGGATCGCTCACCGCGCGCGAGATGCAGGCGCAGGTGCTCGACTCCATGGACCTGGAGCGCGAACGCGGCATCACCATCAAAGCCCACGCCGTCCGCATGATGTATACCGCGCAAGACGGTCAGACCTATCAACTCAACTTGATCGATACTCCCGGCCACGTGGATTTTTCTTACGAAGTCTCGCGCTCGCTGGCGTCGTGCGAAGGCGCGTTGCTCATCGTCGATGCTTCGCAGGGAGTGGAAGCGCAGACCCTCGCCAACGCCTACCTCGCAATTAATAACGGACTGGAAATCATTCCCGTCATTAACAAGATCGATCTGCAAAGCGCTGATATTCCGCGCACCAAGGAGAT
Source organism: uncultured Acidobacteriaceae bacterium (assembly GCA_963726155.1). GTDB lineage: Bacteria > Acidobacteriota > Terriglobia > Terriglobales > Acidobacteriaceae > Sulfotelmatobacter. The sequence goes on along the minus strand of CAVSBF010000003.1, from coordinate 1,348,096 downwards.
GATCGAAAGCGCCGTTGGACTCGATGCTTCCGATGCCGTTCTCATCAGCGCGAAAACTGGCCAGGGCGTGCCCGATGTGCTCGAAGCTATCGTGAAACGCGTACCTCCGCCAAAAGGCAATCCTGACAGCCGTCTCCAGGCGCTCGTTTTCGACTCCTGGTTCGACCCTTACCGCGGGGTCGTAATTCTCACTCGCGTATTCCAGGGAACGCTGCGCAAGGGACAGAGAATTCGTCTGTGGTCAAACGGGACTACGTTTGATGCGGAGACTCTCGGCGTTCTCACTCCCAAGCCGGTCGAGATCGGTGAATTGAAAGCGGGCGAAGTCGGATTTCTCATCGCAAACATAAAAAATGTTGCCGACACAAAAATTGGCGACACGATCACCGATGATGCCAATCCCGCCTTCGAAGCGCTTCCCGGCTTCGAAGAGATCAAGCCCATGGTATTCGCCGGACTCTATACCGTGGACGCGCATGAGCACACTCGGCTGCGCGAAGCTTTGGAAAAATTACGGCTGAACGATTCTTCGTTTTTCTTCGAGCCGGAAAGTTCCGTCGCGCTGGGTTTCGGCTTCCGTTGCGGATTCCTGGGTCTGCTCCACATGGAGATTATCCAGGAACGGCTGGAGCGCGAGTTTGAACTCGAACTCATCACCACCGCGCCCAGCGTGCGCTACAAGATATACAAAACCGACGGCACGATGGTCGAGGTCGATAACCCCTCGCGCTGGCCCGATCCGAGCGAGATCGCCAAAATCGAAGAGCCGGTGATCCTGGCTACAATTCTCACCAACGAAGAATATGTTGGCGGAATTCTTAAACTGGTGGAAGACAAGCGCGGCAAGCAGAAGACCTTCGAGTATGTCAGTTCGTCGCGCGTGATGTTGCACTATGAGTTACCGCTGAACGAAATCGTGCTCGACTTTTACGATCGCTTGAAATCAGTTTCGCGCGGCTACGCTTCCCTCGATTACCACCTCGCCGATTATTGGGAGTCGCCGATGGTGAAGCTCGACATCCTGGTCGCCGGCGAACCGGTGGATGCGCTTTCCATTATTGTGCATCGCGATTTTGCTTACGAGCGCGGCAAAGCATTGGTCTCGAAAATGAGGCAGCTCATTCCACGGCAGATGTTCGAAGTTGCCATCCAAGCCTCTATCGGCGCAAAAATTATCGCTCGCGAAACCGTTTCCGCGATTCGCAAAAACGTAATTGCGAAGTGCTACGGTGGCGATATTTCCCGCAAACGAAAGCTCTTGGAAAAGCAGAAGGAAGGCAAAAAACGAATGAAGCGCATCGGCCGCGTCGATATACCACAGGAGGCTTTTCTGGCCGTTCTTAAGGTCGGCGAGGACAGCGATTGAGCGGAAATTCAGCGAAAATCATCGTGAAATCGACGCCTCGGTCTGATGGAAATCATATATGCCGGACGGTTCAATTCGCCGCTGGGAAGAAGTACCGCAAAACCTCAAAATGTGCAAATCTCCAATTTGGGAACGAAAGCGTCCCTGTTGCGTTTTGACCGTGTTAACGCGCGGTTAATTGTATAACTGGTTACTACTCAGGGATTTAAGAGGGACCGAATGGTGCTTTGACAATTCCCGAATTGAACTTGTGTGTAAACGCCGCTGCCTCCATCCCGCCATTCCACAAGCTTTTCCACAGCCCATTCGACGCTTGCAAGTTACAGCGGCTAAGGTACTTACCGGGCACAACTACAGTAACTCCTGTAAGCCCGCTCAGTCCTCCGGCGGTAGTCCACCTTCCACCATGGTCTCGAATCTAGTACAGCTTTTCAGGAAAGCCAAATTGACTCGGCCGATGGGTCCATTGCGTTGTTTGGAAATAATGATCTCGGCCTTGCCCTGCAGATCGGGGTCATCCTGCTTGTACACTTCTTCGCGAAAAATGAACATCACTAAATCGGCATCCTGCTCGATCGAGCCGGACTCGCGCAGATCGGCGAGTTGCGGACGATGGTCGCCGCCGCGGCTTTCTGGAGCGCGGCTTAACTGCGAAAGCGCGATTACCGGCACGCTGAGTTCTTTCGCCAGCGCCTTCAGTCCTCGCGAAATTGCAGATACTTCCTGCGTACGATTCTCATAGCGCTTGCTTCCACCCGACATCAACTGGAGGTAATCGATGATGAGCAGGTCAAGTCTGCCTTGCGACTGCTTGAGGCGCCGTGCCTTGGCCCGCATCTCACTCAGTGAAATTCCGGGAGTGTCATCGATGAAAATCGGCGCATGCGCTAGCTGCTCCATGGCGCGTACCACTTTCCGCGTATCATCCTGCCACAGCGAACCAGTGCGCATTTTGTGCGCGTCTACTTTCGCCTGCGAGCAAAGCAAGCGTAACAACAAAGCTTCGCGCGACATTTCCAGCGAGAACACTCCCACCACCTGCTTGTCTTCCACAGCCGCATTTTCTGCGATGTTCATCGCGAAGGCAGTTTTGCCCATCGAAGGCCGCGCCGCAATGATGACCAAATCGGAGCGCTGCAATCCACTGGTCATTTCATCGAGATCGCTGTAATGCGTTGCCAGACCCGTAATGCGCTGCCCGCGCTGCAACAAAGCATCGACCGATCCGAACGATTCGCGGACGATCTCCTGCACGCCCATGAAGCCGCGTCCGATGCGCTTTTCCGAGAGCTGGAAAATTGCGGCCTCGGCGTCGCTGAGCACTTCCTCGGCCGCATCGGATTGGTCGGCAGCTCGCGCAATTGCAGTATTCGCGGCATGAATCAATCCGCGCAGCAGCGCCTTGTCGCGCACGATCTTGACGTAGTGCTCGATGCTCGGCCGGTCAGGCACGCCATCGAGTAAACTCGACACGTATCCGACGTCGCCAATCGCCTGCAAATCCTTGTGGCGATCCAACTCTTCAATCAGCGTGATCATGTCGATCGGACGCGACGATTCCGCCAGATCGACCATGCGCCCATAAATGCGCCGGTGCGAGTCGAGCGAGAAATCTTCGATGCGCAAATGTTCGGCAGCCTGGTTATAGGCAAAGTTGTCGAGCAGAATCGCGCCCAGAATCGATCGCTCCGCTTCTACGTTCGCGGGAAGAGTGCTGATCTTGTAGTCAGTGGTGGCCACGATATTTATGAATTCCCCGGCTCTCAGATTGCAGATGAAACACTAACTGGATACCGCTTGTGAATGCGAGGCGCACCCGTTGGAAAACCAAGCTGCAATGCGAAAAATTTTTCGGATTCCAAATCAAAGAGATTGCAAAACCGAGTCATCGACGCTAGGAGAACAAACGGCGAATACAAAGTCAAGCGCAGAAAAACAAATGCGGCCCGGGCCAGCCACCCGAGCCGCATCGTTTCGTGGATCTTTCAAAGTCGCCTTCCCGCCGCTTAGGGCAACGGGACGACTATACCGGTCCGACAGCACCCATTATGTATGAGCGCCACATTTACCGATATTGTTACTGAGCCATGATTCCAAGAACCCGGCTCAGCAACCTTTGCAGCGGCTAGCGGCCCAACCCAACTCAAAGAGCGGGAAGTGGAGGAGGCCGCAGTGCCCAGGCAACCAGACACGCTCGCGCGTTCCGATTTCCCTCCGGCAATTCACCCTCGAGAATTACCGGTCTGCCACCGCTCGCCGCAATGATCGTTCGGCAAGCCTAGGAAGATCCAACGTTTTCGGTGAACCCACTTTGAGGCAGACAGTGCCGACTCGCAATCGAAAAACGGTTCGCCCTTGTGCAGAAACTGTGGACGAAAGGTCTTCCTTGTGGAAGGCTGAGGAAAAAACGGAACAGCACGCTGGTAGTGATTGAAGACTACTCTGCTAGCCGCCTGCAATCGAGGGCACCAGCAACACTTCGTCTCCATCCTGAAAGGCATAACCCGGCCCGCCCAGGAAGCGGATATCTTCTTCATTCACATAGATATTGAGAAATCGGCGCAGCTGTCCGGCCTCGTCGCGCAGGTGCGGCTTTAACTCTGGAAACTTTTCATCGAGAACAGAGAACAACTCTCCCAGGTTCGTGGCGGCGCACGCGATCGAGCTCACGCCCGCAGTGTGCCGCCGCAATGCGGTTGGAATTTGTACAGTAATCGCCATCGTAATTCTTCCTTATGAATCCGATTACGCCCCCACTGTCGCCGGAATTTCCTTCGTCGCGTCGATCGTATCCAGCGTTTCGTGTAGATACTTTTCGAACTCTGCCAGCTTCGGAGCGATCGGCCGTTCCACTTCGTACACGCCAGCAAGCACATCGGTGGTCTTCAATCCGTTTCCTGTAATGCACAACACCGTCGTTTCCTCCGGCAGGATGCGATCTTGACGATACAGTTTGCCCGCGGAGCCAACGGTCACGCCGCCAGCAGTTTCAGTGAAAATGCCCTCGGTCTCTGCCAGCAGACGAATCGAATCGATCACCTCCGGATCGCTCACGTCCTCGCTCCATCCGCCGCTGTGCTTGATGGTCTTGATCGCGTAATGCCCATCGGCGGGATTGCCGATGGCGAGCGAACGCGCAATCGTCGCCGGTTTCTGCGGATCGATCTCTGAGCTGCCAGTTTTTACAGCGGTCGAAATCGGGGAACACCCGGTCGCCTGCGCACCAAAGAATTTCACCGGCTTCTCTTCCACTAATCCAAGCTTGCTCAGTTCAACGAACGCCTTCTTGATCTTCGTAATCAACGAGCCGCCGGCCATCGGAACGACAACGTTGTCAGGAAGACGCCAGCCCAGCTGCTCGGCAATTTCGAATCCAACCGTCTTCGATCCCTCAGCGTAATAAGGCCGCAGGTTTACATTGACGAAGCCCCAGCGCCGTTCTTCAGCAATCTGCGAGCACAGCCGGTTCACCTGATCGTAGTTGCCTGCGATGCGAACTACATTCGCGCCGAAGACCTGTGTGCCGAGAATCTTGGCCGGTTCGAGATCGGACGGAATAAAAATCCACGCCTTCAACCCCAATCGCGCCGCGTGCGCTGCAACGGCATTGGCCAAGTTGCCAGTCGACGAACACGCGACCGTATCAAATCCAAAAGCCTTTGCCTGCGCCAACGCGACGGCGACCACGCGGTCTTTGAAACTCAGCGTCGGCAGGCAGACGGCATCATTTTTAAGGTAGAGATTTTGTGCTGCGGCCTTGGCGTCATTCTGGCTGCCCGCCAGACGTGCCGCGAGAGTCGGAGCATGGAGCAGCGGCGTGAACCCCACCGGCAGCCGCGGCTCAAAGTCCTCGGGCAGCGGCAGCAGTTCCGAATAGCGCCACATGTTCGGCGGACGCTGCGCAATCCGCTCACGGCTGAAGGTCCCCTGGGAGATTGAAGCCCGGATCGAATCGTAATCGTAGGTGATTTCGAGAGGAGAGAAACACTCATCGCAGATGGAGCGGGGCTGGTTTCCCCAGCTTCTTCCGCATTCCCGGCAGCGCAGTTCATATTGAGCCATTGGGCTACTCGCTTTCTGTTACAGCAAGCAGCTGAGGACGAGCGGCCCGAAAAGCGCCCTAAAATACGAAGGCCTCTTTTTCCTGGAAATGGGAAAAGAGGTCGGAATGCAAATAAAAATGAAGCTCGCATCCGAATCTCATGTTCCCCGTTTCCGGGCGGGAGTTGGCACCTGGCGGTCGGGATATATGATCCCGATCCGGTTGCCGTGGCGTCACAGGGCTCGTCCCTCAGCCACTCTGCATGAAATTCCGGTTTGCCCCGAAGAGCAAACTTGTCCTTATAATGCTACACATCAGACCATTGCTCGTCAATAGACATTCCCGATAGCCCCCAGCAAAAAGTTCACTCGCTCCTGAACGGAGATGAGAGGTAGTTGAATCAATTCATAGCCAAGGTCTGAGTAGGTTTCGATCATCGCTTCATACGTTGCCTGGGCTTCCTCGAAAGACTGCTTGCGCTCAGCGTCGATCTGAAAAATATCTCGCCAGGGCGGCGCGATAAATACCCGGCGATTGTAGCGAAACATCTGCACCGCACGTTCTACGTAGGCAGGAATCGAAAGCCCGTTCAAGCGCAAGTATCCCAGCACATCGGGCACGCCGCGATCCAAAATCACAATGCCTTTAGGAGCGATCGCCATCCGATACGATCGCATCTCCCAACTCAGCATCAGCTCAGCGAAAGCTTCCCGATCCGACCATGGCAAGGCCTTGCCGCCAATAGCCACCTGATCCTGAATGATCGCCCGGCCACTCTCTGGCATGATGGAGATACCGCGTTTCGCCAACGCGTCAATCACCGTGCTTTTCCCGCAACCCGGCCCGCCGGTGATTATGAACAAGCGATCAGAATCTGTAGTGTTCATTTCCTCCTCTGGCATTCATGAGCGGACCTGCTCACGACATTGTTTCTCACTCTTAAGTATCCAAATTTAGCCGCAACAATACATCCGGTCGAATCGAAGTTGTTCCTGAAGCCGTCTATCAGTACACTCTTCATTCGCCGAGGTGAGCATGAGAAAGCTGAAAACGTTTCTTGCCGATTGCAAAAAAGCTTCGTGTTATCGAACTATCCATCTTCACACTGAACTGGTCCTCGTACTTGCGCTCGGCTCGTTCTTGATGGCGCCACCCTGTTCAGCACAGAATGATCTCCCCAGCGAGACTCCCGCCACCTTCACCCCCGTCACCACGAGCTTTGACTACATCAAGCGGGACGTGATGATCCCCATGCGCGATGGGGTGAAGCTGCACACCGTCATCGTTCTACCCAAGGGCGCGAAGAATGCTCCCATGCTGCTCACGCGTACGCCGTACAGCGCGACCGCCCAGACCAGCCAAGCCGCCAGCGCGCACCTGGGTCCAACTCTTTATGGCTACGACAACGCGACTGACGTGATTGTCGAAGGCGGCTACATTCGCGTAATTCAGGATGTGCGCGGCAAGTATGGCTCCGAAGGCGATTACGTGATGAACCGTCCGCTGCACGGTCCGCTGAATCCAACGCCCGTCGACCACTCCACCGACACCTACGACACCATCGACTGGCTGGTGAAAAATGTTCCCGAGAGCAACGGCAAGGTTGGCATCCTCGGCATTTCTTACGACGGATTTACCACCCTGATGGCGCTGGTCAATCCGCATCCCGCGCTGAAAGTCGCCGTGCCCATGAATCCCATGGTCGATGGCTGGATGGGCGACGACTGGTTCCACAACGGCGCCTTCCGCGAACAGAACATGCCCTACATCTACGAACAGGAAGCTACTCGCGGGAATGAAGAAAAATGGTGGACCGATCATTTTGACGATTACGACGTTTACATGGATTCCGTTTCCGCGGGAGAACTCGGCCGCCGCCATGGACTCGATCAAGTCGGATTCTGGCGCAAACTTCTCGAGCATCCCAGCTACGATTCCTGGTGGAAGGAACAGGCGATGGATCGCATTCTCGCCTCTCAGCCGCTGAAAGTTCCGACCATGCTGGTCGACAGCTTGTGGGATCAGGAAGATATCTACGGCGCCCCTGCCGTTTACAAAGCGCTCAAAGCAAGAGACGCCAATAGCGATAAATTATTTCTCGTGCTCGGCCCCTGGCATCACGGCCAGGAGATTGGCGATGGCAGTTCACTCGGAGCAATAAAATTCAACAGCGACACCGGGCTGTACTTCCGGCAAGAAATTCTGCGACCATTCCTCGATAAGTATCTGAAGGACGGTACGCGAAAAGAAGAAGTGGCTCCGGTGACAGCTTTTGAAACCGGAACCAATGTTTGGCGACGCTTGCCCACGTGGCCCGCGGGATGCGCCAGCGGCTGCAAAATCCAGTCGACGCCGCTCTATCTCACCGCTGGGCTAAAGTCGAGTCTATCGGCACCCAAAAGTGGCGACGCCGAATTCGATGAATATATTTCCGACCCCGCCAAGCCTGTGCCTTTCCGCGCGCGTCCCATACAACCCGTCGGCTATACGAATGGAATGACGTGGCCGGAATGGCTGGTGGATGACCAGCGCGAAGCCTCCGGCCGTCCAGATGTTTTGGTGTTTACTTCCGATGTCTTACGCACTCCCATGAAGATCAGTGGACAGCCGGTTGCGAATCTCCTTGCCTCGACCAGCGGCACAGATTCCGACTGGGTGGTCAAGTTGATCGATGTTTATCCCGATGAAGTGGCGGGCGATGCTCGAATGGGTGGCTACGAGCTGATGATCTCTGCCGACATCTTTCGCGGGCGCTATCGCGAGAGCCTTGACACCGCCAAGCCCATCGCTGCCGGCCAGCCACTGCTCTACCGCTTCAACCTGCCCACCGCGGATCATGTGTTCCTTCCGGGACATCGCATCATGGTGCAGATTCAGTCGAGCTGGTTCCCGCTATACGACCGCAATCCGCAAACTTTCGTGAAGAACATTTTCTGGGCCAAGCCAGACGACTATCGCAAAGCGACGCAGCGTGTATATCACGCGCCCGGGCAGGCAAGTTTTATCGAACTGCCGCTGGTGACGGCACCTTAGATTTTTTGGCAGCGATCCCGTAATTCCATCTCGTGGGCAAGTTCCTTCGAGGTCTCGCGTAACCGCTGCGCCAGGATCACCGCTAGTGAGAGATAAAAACGCGAGGCCAGCCCGGGAAAAGCCATCAGCAGCGCTCTAAGCTCGTGACCCTCCACTTCGTCGACTTCTACCTCTTCATCGCTCGCAATCACCGCCGCAGTGGCTTTTCCCTGCTGCAGAAAAGCCATTTCTCCGCAGACGTCGTCAGGTCCAAGCGCAGCCAATATGGATCGCGAACTGCATCCCGCCAATTCCACGGACGCTTCGCCCCGCAGGATAATGCAGATACCTTTGTTTGGCTCACCCTGTTTGATGATTTCATCGCCCAGCTTATAGGTACGCCGGCTGGCTTTTGCCCTGAGCAGGATCCAGTCATTTGTGGTCAGGTATTGCAGGCGATTTCCGGCCATATCCATAACATCGGCGGAAATCGATCTACTCTGAAGTTACTTTCGACAACAGTGATAATTCGGAATGGCGAACATACGCGAACTACGGAACTGATCTCTTACCGGCTGTACTGGTTTCTCTTTTTGTCTTCATGCCGCTCCAAACCAAACTGGATCAACTGGTCGATCAAATCCGCGTACTCGAGTCCGGAAGCCGCCCACAGCTTGGGATACATGCTGATTGCCGTGAATCCCGGCATCGTGTTGATTTCATTTAAATAAATCTTGCGCGTGTTTGGATCCATCAGAAAATCAACCCGCGCCAGCCCGGAGCAATCCACAGCCTGGAAGCAACGCACCGCCAACTCCTGAACTTTTTTGATCTCCGCTTTGGTAAGCTTGGCCGGAATGATCAACTCGGAACCTTCGTCGAGGTACTTGGCGTTGTAGTCGTAAAACTCTTTGACCGGAACAATCTCACCCGGTACCGATGCCACCGGCTCGTCGTTGCCCAGCACCGAGCACTCAATCTCGCGTGCCTTGTTCTTTTTTCCGCCCACGCCTTGCTCGATCACAATTTTGCGGTCGAATCGCGACGCTTCCTCGATCGCCGGACCAAGCTCCTTGCGGTCGTGTGCCTTGCTGATTCCTACCGACGATCCCAGATTCGCCGGTTTCACAAATACCGGATACTTCAACTTGCCTTCCACGAACTTCTGAACTCGCTTGGGATTTTTTTCCCAGGCGCTGCGCAGAATCGTGACGTGCTTCACGATCGGGATTCCCGCCGCGATAAACAGAGACTTCATGATGTCCTTATCCATGCCCGCGGCTGAACCCAGCACCCCCGCGCCCACGTAAGCGATGTCCGCCAGTTCGAGCAGACCCTGAATCGTTCCGTCCTCGCCGAACGTTCCGTGCAGCACAGGAAAGATCACATCCACGTCGATCGCGCGATCGGTAGCTCGCCGCGTAAGAGCTGCATCCGTCTGGAACGGTACGAGCCCGCTTTGCCGGTGCACCGGCTCAGGAGGAACGACAACCGATTCACCTCGGGCCAGTACCGCCGCAGGCTGCGTCGTGTCCGGATCTCCGGCACGCAGATGCCGCGCCTCCAGCATCAGCTTGCCCTGCAGCAGATTCTCCGCGTCCCCGGCGGTCAGCCAGCGCCCATCTCTGGTGATGCCGATGGGCACGACCTCATATTTATCTTTGTCGATGGCTTGCAGAACGGATGCTGCCGAGAGCAAGGAAACTTCATGCTCGCCGCTCCGCCCGCCAAAAAGAATTCCGACTCGAAGCTTTTTCATAATCTCTTACAGAATCTTTTTTCCAAATGCCGAGAGCGCCAACTCCACCGCCAGGTCTGCGGTTCGATTGTGCTCGTCGATCACCGGATTCACTTCCACGATCTCGAAGCTCAACATGCGTCCGTGATCGGCAATAATTTCCATGGCAAGATGCGCCTCGCGATAGGTTGCGCCGCCGCGTACAGGCGTTCCAACTCCAGGAGCGTCTTCGGGATCGATCCAGTCCATGTCGAGTGAAATATGGTAACCGGCCGTCCCGCGGCCAGCCATGCGCAGAGCTTCTTCCATCACGGTTCGCATGCCGCGCTCGTCAATGTCGCGCATGGTGAAGACGCCGATGCCGGCGCGCCGGACATTTTCTTTTTCAATCGCGTCAATGTCACGCACACCCACCAGCACACAATTCTCCGGCTTCACTTTCGGGCAAAAGTCGAAAATATTGCAAAGCTCTTGCGGACCGAGTCCCATCAGCGCCGCCAGCGGCATGCCGTGAACATTGCCGCTGGGAGAACTCTCGGGGGTGTTGATATCGGTGTGCGCATCAATCCAGATCAGCCCGACGCGCTGGTTCTGCCGGCGATAAAATTCCGCCACGCCGGATACTGTTCCTGCCGCCATGGAATGATCCCCACCCAGCGCCAGCGGAATTTTCCCCGCTTCCAGCGTTTTGACCACAAGTTCCGCGTGCTTGGTGCAGGTTGCCGTGATCTCCTTCAAATACTTGGCGTGGGTGTCGCCTTCTTTTTTCTGCTCCGGAATCGCTACCGCAACGTTGCCGCCATCCTCCACTTCATGTCCCAATGCCTCAAGACGCGCCTCCAGTCCGGCCACTCGCACCGCCGAAGGCCCCATGTCCACGCCACGCCGGGATTGCCCCAGATCGAGCGGAACTCCGATCACGCGAATTTTCTTGGGGGTGATGTTGGTGGTGCTGATATTAGTCGTCATAAGTTCTGATCTATCGTCAACCCTCAAATGTCTTAATCACCGCCGAGGCCGCTGAGAGCGCCGAGTCAGGGAAGTCATTTACGATTCTTTTCAATCCATTTTTCAGCACCCGGACGTGGAAATTGATGAGGAGTCCTGGTCTGTCTTTTTCTTCCATCCTCGGCGTTCTCCGCGACCTCGGCGGTGAAAAGTTTTAAGGGTACAACCGGTGCAGCATCCTGGGAAACGGAATCGTCTCCCGCACATGCTCCAGTCCGCATATCCACGCCACGACTCGCTCAATGCCCATGCCAAAGCCGCCGTGCGGCACGCTTCCGTACTTGCGCAAATCTAAGTACCACTTGAACGCTTCTTCCGGCAAACCGTGTTCATGGATGCGTTGCACAAGCAGCTCATGCGAAGCCATGCGCTGCGACCCGCCAATGATCTCGCCGTAGCCTTCAGGCGCAAGCACATCCACGCACAGCGCTAACTCCGGACGCTGCGGATCCGGTTCCATGTAAAAGGCCTTCACCTTCGCGGGATACCGATGTACCATCACCGGCTTGTCGAATTGCGCGGAAAGATATGTCTCATCCGGCGAGCCTAAGTCGCCGCCCCACTCGAATTTCGTCTCCAGCGCACCTTTGGCGTTGCCTTCCTGCAAATTCTTGACTGCATCGTCATAGCTGATCCGCGGAAAAGGCGCCTCAATTGTTTCGAGTTTTGAAATGTCGCGGCCGATTGCCTGCAGGTCCGCGCGCCGCCGATCGAGGCAACGCTTCACGACGAAGCTGATCAATCCCTCTGCCAGATCCATCAGGTCATCGAGTTCCGCATAAGCAATTTCTGGCTCGACCATCCAGAATTCGGTGAGGTGACGCCGCGTCTTCGATTTCTCCGCGCGAAACGTTGGCCCAAACGAATACACTCTGCCCAACGCCATCGCCGTGGCTTCAATGTAAAGCTGGCCGGACTGCGTGAGGTAAGCCTGTTCGTCAAAATAATCGACCGGAAATAACGTGCTGGTGCCTTCGCAAGCGGCCGGAGTAAGAATCGGAGGATCGGTAAGCGTGAACCCGTGCTCATCAAAAAAATCGCGCACCGCTTTAATGATCTCGGCACGCACGCGCAGAATCGATGCCTGCCGCTGCGACCGCACCCACAGATGCCGGTGCTCCATCAGAAATTCCGTGCCGTGTTCTTTCGGGGTGATGGGATAAGGATCGGACTCAGGTACGCGCTGGACTACCTGCACGTTCTGCACATCGAGCTCATACCCGCCGGGCGCGCGCTTATCGGCGCGAACTTTGCCCTCGACAATCACGCTCGATTCCTGCGTCAGCGTCTTAATCGCATCGAATACTTCAGGGGTGACTGCGTTCTTCGGCACCACGCCCTGAATCACGCCAGAGCCATCACGAAACTGCGGAAACAAAAGTTTTCCACTCTCGCGCAAATTGTAGAGCCAGCCGCGCAGCGTGACCGACTGTCCGTCGTGCTTTCCGATTTCAGCGATAGTGGTGATAGGCGAAGACATAAATTAACGATTCGTTTACCGCAGAGAGCGCTGAACCTGCCGAGAAAACAAATGACTTGACCACATTTCTTCGGCGATCTCCGCGTTCTCGGCGGTGAAAGCTTTTAAGCCGTTTCCAGCTTGTCAAAAGTCCCCTGCAATTTCTCCAGCGGGTTCACTTTCTCATTCTCACCAAGTTCCAGCAGCAGCGGCGGCGTTTGCGGCGCGGACCGCAGCAGTTCCATGGCTTGCTTCCAGTCGATAGTTCCTTCTCCCGGCCACAAATGAGAATCCTGCACTTTGGCGTTGTCGTGAACATGCGTGGAGCACACCAGCTTCTTCAAAATCTCGAAAGCCTCGCTCACCGAGCCCATGATATGGGCGTGGCCGAAATCGAAGCAGATTCCCACATCGTCAAAATGCGCTGCCCGAATCATTTCGATCAATCGATCCGGAGTGGATAATTCGTTGGGAATATTCTCCAACAAAATGCGCACCCCCAGTGGCTTGGCAAAGGCGCGCAGATGTTCAATCGAGGTCATTGCCGATTCAAATTTCTTCTCGCTGAAACTCTCGTTGGGCACTCCGAGATGCTGCACCAGAAAGCGAAACGGAATCTGCTCCGCGATCTCAAGCGCGCGTTTCACTTCATCCATCGCCTGTACCAATCCAGAGCGATCCGTCGATGCCAAATTGATGGGAGGCGCGCCGGCCCGTCCCCACTCATAGTCGGCGTAGAGCGGCGAGTGCACGGAGTTCAACGGCACTCCACTGCCGCGAAACCACTCCGCGATCTCCTTCACATGAGCTTTGCGGTTGGCATAGTCGAGATGCTGCCGTGCGGCGAAAATCTCAATGGCCTGTACGCCGCTCCGGGTCAGCCCATCCAGAATTCCCGGATGCAGCCGCTCTTTCACGTACAAATAAGTTGATACCGCTTTCAGCATGCGTGATCCTTATTGGAAATTTCTGATTTCTAATTGTTGATTGTTGATTGAAAACACAGAATCAACCGACTGACCCTTCAATAGTCAGAAATCATCAATCAACAATTCCTTTAATATCCGATGGCCTTGCCATTTTCCCTGTAATCGCTGGCGCCCAGCCGTTCGTCCGTTCTGGGATCAACCGCAATGCACTCCGCATCGCTCCAATACGGAGAAACGTCGGTGCCATCGTGCAGGCCGAACTCCACGTTGTATCCCATATTCTGCAGCCGCTGCACCGTGTCCGGCGAAAACCATTGCTCGACATTCAGCACGTCGGGCAGCCATTGATTATGAAATCGCGGAGCATCCACCGCCTCCTGGATATTCATTCCGTAATCCACCACTCCCATCAGAACATTGGCCACCGTGGTAATAATTTTCGAACTTCCCGGTGACCCGAGAACCAGAAATGTTTTTCCACCGTGAACCACAATGGTCGGCGTCATCGATGAAAGCGGCCGCTTCCCCGGACCGATCGCGTTCGCCGCTCCCTGAATCAGTCCATCGGAATTTGGCGCTCCGGGCTTCGCGGAAAAATCATCCATCTCGTCGTTCATCAGAAAACCTAAACCGTCGGCGGTCACTCGTGAGCCGAACCAGTCGTTAATGGTCGTCGTGACCGCAACCGCATTCCCCGCGGCGTCGACTACAGAATAATGTGTGGTGTGGGTCGACTCGTGATTCGCCGATGGGCCAGGGTGCGTCTCCGCATATTGCTCCAGCTCGCTGAAAATGGCGGGTCGCTGCAACGCCTTGCTGGCGGTAGCTTTCTTGTCGTCAATCGATTCCCGCCAGGCCTCGGCATACTTCTTGTCGATCAGCTGCGGTACCGGAAGTTTCGAAAAATCCGGATCGCCCAGAAATTCCGCGCGATCAAAAAACGCCCGCCGGAACGCTTCGGTCGTAAAGTGAATGGACTCCGCCGACCGGTCTCCCATCTTTTCCAGATCGTAGCCTTCCAGAATATTCAGCGATTCAACCAGAACCGTGCCTCCCGAAGACGGCGGAGGAGCGCTGATGACTTCGTATCCTCGATAAGTCCCGCGAATCGGCTCGCGCTCTTTCACTTCATAGTGCGCCAGATCATCAGCCGTTATCAGCCCGCCGCCTTTCCGCATTGCAGCTGCCAGCTCGCGCGCCAGCGCACCATGATAAAAATCGTCGGGCTTCGCGGCAATCCGCTCCAGCGTCCGCGCCAGGTCAGGCTGACGAAAAATCTCGCGTGTCTGATAATAGTTGCCATCGCGTTGGAAAATTCTTCGCGACTCGGCAAACTGGCTCAAATATTTATCGTGCAGATCGCGCGCTTCCTGCCAGCTTAGCGGATAACCCTCGCGCGCCAGCCGGATCGCCGGCGCCATCACCTGCTGCAGCGTCACCTTTCCGTATTTCTTTTCGGCGTAAACCATGCCCGCCACGGATCCAGGAACTCCGATTGCCTTATACCCATATTCACTCGCGCCCTCGATCACATTGCCCTGCGCGTCCAGATACATATCGCGCGTAGCCGCTGCAGGAGCTTTTTCCCGGTAATCGAGAAAATGCGTCTTCCCGTCAGCCATACGGATCAACATGAATCCGCCGCCGCCAATGTTTCCCGCCGCTGGATGCACCACAGCCAGCGCAAATCCAGTCGCCACGGCAGCATCTACGGCGTTGCCGCCAGCCTGCATGATTTCCACTCCGACCCGCGAGGCCAATTCGTGCGCGCTGACCACGATTCCGTGTGCCGCGTGCACCGGCTGTGTCGAGGCTGAAGCCCGCCGCGCTCCACAAACCGCCACTGCCGCCAGCAGCAGCCAAATCAATAATTTTTGCCGGGATCGCATTAGGATCGAAGGTGTCCAGGAACGGGCGGACTCTTGAGGCTAGCCGAGGCAGCAAGTAGAGTCAAATCAGCCCTGCCGCCCAATCTCAGCGGCCTTTTATATTCTTGGGACGGGAGCGCTTCTTCACACTGTGCTTTTTCTTGACTTTCCTTCCGGGGGCCTTGGCCGCGACCATTTCGTACGACGCCCGAATAAAATCCTGCAGTTCATTCCAGCGCAACGCATCCAGGCGATCGAGCATCACCCATTTGTAACGTCCAACATACGGTGCCGGACGAATGTTCTCACGCTCGATCAATTCCGCAAACGTTTCCGGGGTGCATTTGAAACACATTCGCGGATTGTCCAGCCCCAGCATCACAAAAATCTTCGCTCCAACTTTGAAGCACAGCTCATCGCCCCACTGCAACTTTTCCGTAGCGTTCGGCAGTTCCAGGCAAAATTCGCGAATAGTATCGACGTTCATCGCTCTCTAATTATTTGTTGTTTAAATTTTGCACCGGCTCGATGCCGCCATAATCAAACTTGATAAGGAGATTGAAATGCAAACTCGCAAACTTGGCAACTCCGATTTAAACATTACTCCCGTGGGTTATGGAGCCTGGGCCGTCGGCGGTTCAGGCTGGCAATTCGCCTGGGGATCGCAGGATGATAACGACTCCATCGCTGCTATTCACCGCGCTCTCGAACTCGGTGTCAATTGGATCGACACTGCCGCCGTCTACGGCCTGGGACACTCCGAAGAAGTTGTCGGACGCGCCCTGAAAAGCTGGCACGGCTCCCGGCCCTACGTTTTCACCAAGTGCGGCCTGCGCTGGGATGCCAAAGGGCAGGTAGAGAAAGTCCTCAGCGCCGATTCCATCCGCCGCGAAGCGGAGGATAGCCTGCGTCGCCTCTCCCTCGACGTGATCGACCTCTACCAGATTCATTGGCCTCCCGATCCCGATTCGCCGGCTCTCGAAGAAGGTTGGTCCACGCTGGCCGACCTCAAGCGCGAAGGCAAAGTGCGCTGGATTGGCGTTTCCAACTTCAACGTCGCGCAGCTGAAGCGTGCTCAAGTCATCGCTCCCGTAACCTCTCTGCAGCCTCCATACTCCCTCATACATCGCGAAGTCGAAGAGGATATTCTGCCTTACTGCTTGCACAAGGGAATTGGCGTGATCGTCTATTCGCCGATGGCTTCCGGGCTGCTCACCGGCGCGATGACCCGCGACCGCGCCGCGCGGCTCCCCCAGGACGACTGGCGCAGAAGCCATCCCGACTTTACCGAGCCCAACCTGTCGCGCAATCTGGAGCTCGTGGATCTCTTGCGGGAAATAGCCAAGCGCCATAACCGCACTGTCGGTGAAGTCGCGATCGCATGGACGCTGCGCAATCCCGCCGTCACCGGAGCCATCGTCGGTGCGCGTAACGCGAAGCAGGCCGAAGGCGTGATGCGCGCGGGCGACCTTCAGCTCAACGATAAAGAAGTGAGCGAGATCGACGATTTCTTCGCCGAAGCGGCAGCCTGAGAACCTTTTTTCACTGCCTAACAACTGCTTACATTCGCAAAATCAAATTGTCATTCCAAGCCGCTCGCGGCCGCGCAAAAAGCGCGGCGCGAGTGGCGAGGAACCTGCCGTACAGTTTCCTCTATAAGGAGCGCATCACGGGAGCGTCTTAATCACTGTGACCTTGCTGTAAGCTACGCGAAATCCCAGCCGCTCGCAGTTTCTCTGGGACGCACTCCCGCCCTGTGTGACCACGACCGCATACTCGCAGCCGGCCGCAGCCGCAGCCGTCATTCGTACGCGTAGCAGCCCCGTTTGTAACCCGCGACCGCGATACTCCGCCATTGTCCCAGCTCCGCACAGGGCAAAAATCCGATGCCGGGGGATGACCAGACCGGCTCCGCAGCCGCCATTTTGCCGGCTACGCTGGCCGCAAACGTCAGAGCACCATCCATTTCGTAAAGCGGCGTTAGGAGACCCCTGAATCCTTCGGGCGCCCCATCGGGAAAGAATGCGCCCTCCACGATTCCTCCCAATTCCTCCGCTTCTTCCGGGCGTCCGCGGCGAATCTCACAACCCTCCGGCACAGGTGGAAAGTTTTCCTTCGGCTCCAGTCGCCGGTAAAGAACATTGTTCAGCTCGGCAATTCCGTACCTGCGTTCCTTAAACATTTCAAAAACGCCCGGATCGTGCAACGGACACAAGTCCACCTGCGCCGGAGCCCGGTGCGAACGGTAAAACTGTTCCACGCGGTCCAGATCCTGTGCCGTAAACTCGCGGGCCAAGCCTAAGCCGGTTGCCCGTCCGATAGGGGATCCCAGCCCGGCAAAAATCATGTGTCCGCCGCAAATTTCTTCTTCCGCCGCACCAATTTCGGGGCGCGTTTTCTGGAACACTCGCGCGTAAAGAACCTGCGGCATCTCCTCGCAAGCCTCAAAACGGCGTCCCAACGCCTTATCCACAAATTGCATGTCGAGAATCCTTTCTGAATGAGGGAAGAAAAAGAACAGCCGAGAACGAGACCCACGCACAGGCGTTGTTTCGCTCCCCATTGCGAGCTTGCGGAATTAGCGAACGGCGGTCATAGGCAGAACCGCAGACTATCGCGCATGCCGCTTGGTTTCAAGTCCTTTCCACGGCTGCAGCCAACTTGCTCAGTCCAGAAGCGCTGAAAACCAAATCCCACGTTCAAAAAGGGGCAACCTTCCCGTAATGAATCGGCCACGTCCGAAAAGAAAACAGGTTGTGACGATTATCACGCCGGTTGCGAGGGTGGCTGTCGATAATGCATGCAGCAAGTGGCAATGGCAGGCGTTGCGAAAGGCATATTGCGATGCAGCAGGGGACGATGGCGATACTCAGACCTGGATTTCACGCGTGTTCGATATTAACCAGATTCGTAAAACGGGCTTTTCGTAAAAGTGAAACGTCGCAATGCAAACTCGTGGCGACTTCTTTGGGACGCAAAAAATTGCTTTTAAACGCAGTCATGACCAACCTCAGGTGTCGAAGGAGGGCGCTAATGCCAGCAGATTCCAGGATCCCACGCGTTCTTTTGTGCTCCGCCTTATTCCTCTCCGCTCTCGGCTTCGCTGCGGGAGAGTCTCACCCGCAGGGGCAGAGCGCTCAACCCCCAAGCGCCCAGGCGGTAAGTGCCCCCTCCTCCGAAGCCTCCAAGTATGTGGGAGCGGAAACCTGCAAGACCTGTCACGAGGAGATTTACAACGCCTGGGAGAAGACGCCGCACTGGAAGACCACATTAAACAAAGAAGGCGGTCCCTCGCACCAAGGTTGCGAAGGCTGCCACGGTCCCGGCGCGGAACACGTGGCTGGCGGCGGCGACATAACCAAGATATTCAATCCCGCGAAGCACTCGGCCAAAGAGGTGGACGCCAAGTGCCTGACCTGTCACGCGGCAGCGCACCCGAACTTTGACCGCTCGCCCCACGCCAGGGCGAACGTCAGCTGCATTAGCTGCCACAGCGTTCACCAGAGCAAAGAAGAAGAAACACTGCTGAAGGCTCCGCAGCCTGCGCTCTGCTTCCAGTGCCACGCTGACACGAAGCCGGCGTTCAATATGCCGTTCCACCACAAGGTGAACGAAGGCTTGATCACGTGCAGCGATTGCCACGATGTGCACGGCACCTTCCTGGCCAACAACGTGAAGTCCACGGCCGACCAGAACGCGATCTGCACCAAATGCCACACCGAAACGCGCGGGCCGTTCGTCTTCGAACACGTCGCGGTCAAGGCCGAGGGGTGTTTGGGATGCCACACTCCTCACGGCTCCCAAAACGCCCGCCTGCTGAACATGCCGGCCATCAACCCGCTCTGCAACCAGTGCCATAGCGGCGTAGCGAACAACAACGTTCACGGAATGGGCGCGGGGTCGTCGGAAACCATAACTTGTACGAACTGCCATACCAATATTCATGGCTCGAACATGAATGCGGCGTTCCTCAGGTAAGAGTCATGGATTGCCAACGCGCCTGGAGAATCGCGGAGGCGCGGGCCACGTTTCGATTGCGCATAGTGATTCAAGTTCTTGAGGAGAAATGTTTTTCAAGTGAGGCTTTCAATATGATGAACCCACGATGGATTTCCCGGCGGTTGAGTGAAAAGCATTCTCTTGCGGCGGCCCGATGCATTGTCGGGGGCATGGCCGCCGCCATTTTGGGCTTGACGGCGGGCACTGCCGTCGCGCAGGTCCCATTATCTGTGTCTCACCAGACCGCTCCGGACGGCTACACGCTGCATGAGTCGATCGATCTGGGCGGACATGTGGCCAATATCGACGGCAGCGGTGCCATGTACGACACGCTGGTCAACGAGCAGTCCGGTCCGCGCATACTGGGCGAGACCTATGAGCTGCGCGCGCTGCCCAACACGAAGAACACCCTCGTCGATCGCGTGAAACTCTTTGCCAGCGGGCTCGGCGGCGATCCCTATGACGTTGCCAAGCTGGACCTTTCCAAGGGCGCGCTCTACGACTTCTCAGGCTTGTTCCGCCGTGACCGCCAGTACTTCGACTACAACCTGCTGGGCAATCCGAACCTTCCGCCCGGCCAGTCGATTCCCATCGGTCCCGCCGCGGCGCCGACGGGCGCCTACGCGTGGCCGCAGGTGACGCAGTCGCCGTTTTTGAACAACTCGGTACGCCGCATGACGGATACAAACCTTACACTGCTTCCGCTGTCGAAGGTAACCTTCCGCGTCGGCTACTCGCAGAACGTCTTCGAGGGTCCGAGCCTGACGCCCAGCGGTTATCAGGTTGCCGGCTCCTATGACCTGCTGCTCCAGGAGTATCAGCGCAACAGCACGGATGACTGGACGGGATCGGTCGAGTGGAAGCCCTTATCGCGGACCCGGTTGACCTATCAAGAGCAGGTCACTCACTACAAGGGCGATTCCTCTTTCAGCATGGCGCCACAGTATTTCAACCTGCAGGAAGCGGACGGATACAGGGTCGCGGTGCTCCAGAACTACGACAATCCGATCAACAGGCCGGTCGGCATCAAGTGCGCCCCCGGCGCTGGAATTTCCCGGGCGCGGAGTCCGAACGGTCTACCCATCGTCGATCCGACGTGTAATGTGATTGCCAGCTATTCGCGTTACCAGCCAACCCGCGAAATCTTTCCGACCGAAATCTTCCGGTTACAAAGCTCCAGCTTCAAGAACGTTACGATGAACGGCAACATTCGCTACACCAACGCGAATATGAGCCTGCCGAACTACTACGACGACTTCCAGGGTCTGGCGGGAACCAGCCGCGAAACCACGTATGCGGGCAATGCCAGCGCCAAGCGGGAAGCGATCGCGGCCGACTACGGCGTCACTTGGCAGGCGCTGAAAAAGCTCAGCATCTCCGAGCAGATCGACTACTCGAATATGCACCAGCCGGGAGTTGCCGACATTACGAGTCTGACCACCCTGACTTCGACTGCCGTACCCCCGACCATCAATAGCACGAGGTTAACCACCACGGTGATCAACACTCCGATCAACCCGATCACGCACAACCCAACTTCCACGTTTGAAGGCAGTCCGGCCGTCGCTACGCCGCTGTTTGATTTCTTCGGCCAGAAATTCGTCACGAACAACCTCACAGCGGCCTACGACCTTACGGATCGCACCATCCTAACGCTCACCTATCACTACCAACAGCACACCATCGGCGAAGGTGACGCGAACACCATAGGACCCCTATCCGGTCTCTCCAGATTCGCCATCTACGAGGATGGCGGCACCTTCGGCGTCGCTATGCAGCCGGCGGACCACTTGAAGGTCAACGGTTCGGTCGAGCTTCTGTACGCCGACAATGTCATCACCCCGGTCGCACCCCGCCAGCTTCAGCATTACAGAATTCGCACCACTTACCGGGCGCAGACCTGGGCAACGTTCTCCGGCGCGTACAATGACCTCGAGCGCCACAACAATACGAACAATACGGGCATCGCGTCCGTTGATGGCCCGCTCCAGCACGTCGATCATAGCCGCATCTTGAGTTTGAACGCCGACTTGATGCCGAACGAGCACTACGGCTTCGACATCGGCTATGCCTACAGCGACGTGTACACGTCGACCAACATCTGCTTCCTGGGCACAGCCTCAAGCCCCACCATACCGGGCGCCGCGACGCCCACCGGTACGGCCTGCCCGTCTCCGCCTCCCCGCGTGCCAGGGACTCCTTATACTTTTGGTCCGGTTAAGGACTTCATGAACGCTCCAACGCAGTACGCGTCAGTGGCCTTGGCCCTTTCGCCGAACGTCAAGTTTCACGGCAACATCGGCTACCGAATAAGCTCGGTCAACGGCAGCCGCTTTTTCAACGATCCGCGCGATGTGAACGGATCGCTGGTCTCTACCTACCTGTCGCCTTTTCTGAATCTCTCCTATGGGATGCGAAAGGATCTGATCTGGAAGGGCGAGTATAACTACTTCGGCTACGGCGAGGGTGGTCCTTCGGGAGCACAGTATTGCGATCCCTCCAGCACGCTCCCGACGCTGACTGTCGCGGCTCCGGTCGCGCCCTGCAGCACGCTGCCCAATACTGCGATGAGCGGTCCGGCCTACGGGTTCACCGCTCCTCGAAACTTCCATGCAAACAATCTAACCGTTGGAGTGCATTACGAGTTCTAAAAACATCCGTTAGCCTTCAGCTTTTCGAGCGGAGCGCCCAATTGCCGGCTTCCACAAGAACAAGCTGAAGGCTAACAGCCGAGCGCTTCGTCGTTAGCTGAAATGAAGGATGACGACCAACCGCTTCTAGACTTGTTCCCTGGCTTCGCCTAAAGCCACACTTACATCAAGTTTTTTCTTGTTGCGGTAAATGGTCACTTTCACCGTGTCGCCAGCCCGGTGGTTATTCATAATCTGCGCCAGGGAGTCCTCGTCCTCAACTTTTTCACCATCGATGGCGATGATTAAATCTCCGCCCAGCATGATGGGAGTGTTTCCCAGATACGCCCGCTCATTCCCCCCGCGGAGGCCGGCCTGATCCGCCGAGCCGCCCGGAATCACTTGCACAATCAGTATCCCGTAATCCACCGGCAGTCCCATTTCCTCGGCCAGTTCCGCACTGATGGGAATGGTGCGCACACCCAGCGCGGGTCGGCGCACGCGCCCCAGCGTCATCAAATCGTTCAGCACCGCCTTCGCGGTATTGATTGGAATCGCGAATCCAATCCCGGCATTCTGCCCCACGCTGGAGAGGATCATGGTATTGATCCCGATCACTTCTCCATGCCAGTTCATCAGCGGCCCACCGGAGTTGCCGGGATTAATCGCGGCGTCGGTTTGAATGGCTTCGTCAATCGTTGCCCCGCTCGGCTCGCGCACCGGACGGATCGAACTCACGATGCCACGCGTCATGGTTCCTGCCAGCCCGAAGGGATTGCCGATCGCGTAGACCTTCTGCCCGACCTGGAGGTTGCGCGAGTCGCCGAGGACGGCCGGAATAAGATCGGGCGCCTTGATTTGAATGACTGCCAGATCGTGCGGCGGATCCGTCCCAATAATCGTCGCTTCATAAGTCTTGCGATTATGCATGGTCACCTTCACCTGCCGCGCGCCCTCGACGACGTGATAGTTGGTGAGGATGTGGCCCTGCCGGTCAATGACAAAGCCTGAGCCTTGCCCCTCCTGCGGCACCAGCCCGTAAAAGAAGTCGAAAGTCATGGCGCGCGAGGTAACGTTCACCACCGAGGGGATATTCTTCCGGTACACGAGGATATTGTTTTGCTCTTCGCTGTCGAGCCCCTCATTACCGGCAGCTTCCGTAATCTCCACTTCTGCAGGATGGGTCAGCCAATTCGAGGGATGCAGGAAACTCGAACGCGAGTTCGAACGCCAGGTGGTGAAGTAGAAAAACGCGCCGGCAAACACCAGCGCGAATATTGCAGGTCGTAGGAGTTTCATAAGTCAGCCTTGCGGAACGCGAATCAAACCTGGAAGCTCAAGTTAGCCGAGAGAAGCGTCCCAATCGATTCTAATATGTTCCAGGCAAGACATGCGGCAATGAGGCAGTGATGACAACTTGGCCGCATCAATCGCCTGCGTGCTTTCAGGAAACTTGTTGTGGCACAGGGACTGATAGGGACAACGGGAAGCTCACGGTCACTACCGTTCCAGTTTCGGCGGATTTGATTTCGAAGCTACCACCCAACTGTTTTACTCTTTCGCGCATACCCTGAATCCCGACGCCAGCTCTTGGCGGTCTCGCGGACGATCGGCCATTCTTAGAGCCAAGCATGTTAGAGGCAGGCATGTTCGAGATGGGCATGCCCTGGCCGTTATCCTGAATTTCGAGGCAAATCTTTTCGTCGGAACGAAGCATTCGGATAGTGGCTTTCTTGCCACTTGAGTGGCGATGAATATTGGTGAGGCACTCCTGCACGATGCGGAACACAGTCATCTCCATATCGCCGGGCAACCGGCCGAGGTCCGGAGCTACTTCAAGCTGGACCTCGATCTTGCTGCGTTGCGCGAAGCCTTCCACGTACCAGCGCAATGCGGATGGAAGCCCGGCTTCATCCAGCAACGGCGGATGCAGCAAATAAGAAACCGTGCGCAATTCCTTGGAAAGTTGCTCGACCAGTTCGATGCTTTGCCGAATGCCGTTGGCAAAATCTCCGTTTAGATTTCGAGCCTGCTCCTGCAAAGGTGCAAGGATCATCTGTACAGCTGCCAGGATCTGTCCCGAGCTGTCATGCAGATCGCGGGCAATGCGGCGGCGTTCCTCGTCCTGTGCCCGCAGCAATCGGCCCGAAAGATCGCGCACCGTCTCAGCCTGCCGCAAAAGTGCTTGATTCTTCTCCTCCAGCTCTCGCGTGCGGTGCTTAACCCTGGCCTCTAATTTCTCGCGCAATTCCTGTTGCTCGGTTATATCCAGCCCGGTACACACGATCATGACGAGCTTTCCCGCATCGTCGACCACCGGATTTAGAGTGCGGTGAGCAACCCGCCGGGTTCCATCCGGCAAGCAGAACGAGCACTCCTCCCGCACCAGTTCGCCTCCCGCGGCTTTGGCCACGCTGTTTTTCAGAATAGCTACTTCGTCGGGTAATGCGGACCACCAGAACTCCCAGAACTTGTGGCCGATTAATTCTTCGCGTTGCTTTCCCGAAGCCTCAATGGTGGCGCGATTCGCGTCGATGATGGTTCCGTCCGGTGTCAACAGGATGAGAAAGGAATAGGTTTGACTGAATGCGGCCCGCAGGCGGGATTCGCGCTGCCGCAATGTCTCTTCAATACGTTTTCGCTCGGTGACGTCACGAGCAATTTTTGAAGCTCCGATAATCCTGCCCCGCGAATCTCGAACCGGAGATACGGTGAGAGAAATGTTGAGTCTCTCCCCCGACTTGGTCATGCGCACAGTTTCATAGTGCTCGATCCGCTCGCCATTCCGCAGCCGCCGGATAATTTCCTTTTCTTCGTCCTGCAATTCCGGTGGGATGATCATCGTAATCGGCTGTCCCACCGCTTCTTCGGGAGTAAATCCAAAGATCCGTTGCGCCCCCGCATTCCAGCTCTGGATGATTCCATTCAGATTTTTTGAGACGATCGCATCCTCGGAGGATTCCACGATCGCGGCAAGCCTGTATCGCGCCTCTTCCCCCTCCCGGCGTGCGCTTATATCTTCCGCGACCGAAATAAAATGCTTCAATTCCCCCTTTTCATTTCGCGCGCCGGAAACGGTCAAATTTACCCAGATGATGGATCCGTCTTTCCGAATGTAGCGTTTCTCCATCGAATAGGTTTCCAGAGCCCCACTCTTCACCTGGTCGCCTTGAGAAACGTCTTCTCCAAGATCCTCTGGATGAGTGATTTCCTGAAAAGTCATCTTTAGCAATTCGTCTTTGCTATATCCGGTAATCTCGGTGAGCTTATCGTTCACGCGTAAAAATCGGCCACTGGGACTGACCTGGGCAACTCCCAAGGCAGCCAGTTCGAATGTTGACCGGTAAAGCTGTTCGCTCTCGCGCAGAGCCTGTTCCAATGCCGCGCTCCGCTGCAAGATCTCTTTGGAATCGATAGGAGTGTTTCGGTCCTGCTCCGACATTTCCCGTTCAAAAAACGGTTGCCGGCGGCCCACGCATTCCAGAGCGGCCAGCAAGTCCCGGGCGATGGATGATTTCACAACGTAGCCGCGAGCGCCCGCCTTGAAGGCCTGGCGAACCATCTCCGGAGAATCGTGCTGGCTGAGAATCAATATTTCGGAATCGGGAAGCGCTGCACGTATCAGATGTGTAGCTTCCAGGCCATTTAAACGCGGCATGCTGACATCCATGACGATGACGTCGGGATTTAGCTGCTGGGCTTTCTCTACAGCATCCTGCCCGTCAACCGCCTCGCCGCACACGTCGTAATTGGAATGGCTCTGGATAAGGGAGCGAACGCCGCGACGGACGACTTCATGGTCATCGACTACCAGCACCCGCATAGTTGTCTTCCCGCACATGTCGGCCAGGGGAGGGAGGCCAGACACAGTGTTCCATCATACGCAGACTCTGACGGACGCTCGAATACAGTGAATCCTGTACGGCCAGGGCTATAAACAAACAAGCGCTATAAACAAACATCAGGCCCTGACGATCCGTTCAAACCCGGCAAGCAGCCTCGGTGCGTAGCTCTTGCCACACCTCCAAAACCTGCTCGCGTGTCCGGTCGAGGGACTCAGAGTTATGGATCACAAAATCGGCCGCCTTGATCTTTTCCGCTTCGGGCAGTTGCGCGGCCATCCGGCGCTCGACTTCCTTCCGGGCAACATCGATTGCCAGCTTATGCCTCGCCGCAAAGCGAACGACCCGTTGCTCGTCACTACAAGTGACAACGATCAGGCGGTCAAATCTTTTCGCGGCGCCCGCTTCCAGAATCAGCGCGGCTTCCACAATCGCTACGGCATGCGGGTCTTGCCGTCCCATCTCTTCCATCCACTCTTCCTGGCTGCGAATTACAGCAGGATGCACGATGCGGTTCAGTTCATCCACGCGGGAGGGCCCTTGAGATGACGTCTGATTCCCGGACCCGACTCCCGGGCCAAACGCCGCGTCCGCGAGTTTGGCGCGATTCACGCTGAGATCGGGATTAAGAATTCCACCGCCGAAGTGGCGCACCACCTGGTTGTAAACCGGCTGACCGGGCCGCATGAGTTCATGCGCAATCCGATCGGCCTGGACCAGGCATGCGCCCAATGCAACAAACATCTCACCGACGACCGACTTCCCCGACGCGATACCCCCAGTTAGTCCGACCTTCAGCATGAAAGTACCCACGACAAGGTGAACCGCACCAAAAAGCACGCGAAGCGAGGAAGCTTCGGAAACAATTTCTCAGCGCACTCGGCGTTCTCGGCGGTGGAATTGCTGTTCAGGCGCGTGACAGCTCCGGTATGCGGCTGCCGCGACGCATCTTCGCGGCTTTTACCGTGTTATACATGAGCATCGCTATCGTCAGCGGACCGACGCCGCCGGGCACAGGCGTAATCGCTCCCGCAATCTCAGCTACCTCGGGGTGCACATCGCCAACCAGGGTCGACCCTTTGCTTCGGAAAGTCTCCTCCCGCTTCGCATTGCGAGTCGAGCCGCCGAAGAGGCGTTGGAACTCCGACGGGTCCGTCACCTTGTTCATGCCAACATCGATCACCGTGGCCCCCGGTTTCACGAAGTCCCGGGTAATCATCCCGGCGCGGCCGATTGCCGCCACAAGAATGTCTCCGCGGCGGCAGACTCCGGGCAAATCCCGCGTCTTCGAATGGCAAACCGTAACGGTGGCGTTGGAATTCAGCAAAAGCATAGCGGCGGGCTTGCCAACGATGTCGCTGCGCCCCACCACTACGGCTTCCTGTCCCGCAATGGGAATCTGGCTACGCTTCAGGATCTCGATCACTCCTGCCGGCGTACATGGCACCAACCCAGGTCGTTGGGTGGACAGAAATCCCACGTTCACGGGATGGAAGCCGTCCACATCCTTGGCGGGATCGACCGCCATCAGAACCAATTTGGAGTCCACCTGCGCAGGCAGAGGCAGTTGGACCAGGATGCCATCAATTTCGTCGCGCCGGTTGAGGTCTTGAATCAGTGCCAGCAACTGCCCGGTCGTCGCGGCCTCGGACGGCGTGTGCTGCTCGCTGTAGATCCCAACTTCCTCGCAAGCCTTCACTTTGCCACGCACGTAGATTTCTGAAGCCGGATTATGGCCGACCAGCACGACAGCCAAACCCGGTCGCACTCCAGCCGATGCCATTCCCCTGACTTCCGCAGCCACTTCACTGCGGATATCGTTCGCGATTCGGCTGCCATCGAGAATTCGTGCAGGCATAGGCTCCGGCCTCAATCTTTGGGCTTTGTCTAGAAAAATCTTACACCGGCGCGGGCGTCGAGCGCTGCCGCAGCCGAACAGATTTTCCAAAGTGACAGCCGTGGTGCCCGGCGCAGGCGTAGAATGTTCGGCATGATAGCTAAGGATTTACTGGAAATTCTGGTCTGCCCGGCCTGCAAGCAGGCCCTGGAATACCGTCCGAGTCCGGAGACCCTGAAGTGCTCGCAATGCCACCGCGTGTACCCGGTAAAGGACGATATCCCCATCATGCTGGTCGATGACGCCACAATCGAGAGCGCCTGATTCGGCCTGATCGTCTGCTAGATGGCACCCGAACTGGCTGGTCGCCAGGACTACCTGCCCAGCACAATCTATGGCGGTGTGCGCATTCCCGCCCAGAATGACACTCCGTGTCAGTATTGAGACCTTCTGGGTACCTCGGAGATCTTACCGAAGTGGGCAGCATCCCTCTACCCTCCCTGCAACTTCTTCCTTTCAGAGGGGTTTATGAATCCAAAGCGGCTTGCCGGACGTATATCAAAGTAACCGGCGATTGCGGCAGCAGAATTGCATGCAACTTCAATAGCTGCCGATGAGTCTAATAAGCAATTGTGGTAGGTAGGTCGGAGTCGGAGGTGATGACGGCCATGTTTGAAAACGCGATGAACATAATGGTGAATAACGATAAGGACAGATTTACGGCGACCGAACTGGCAGCCCTGCGCAGCGATTTGCTGCAGGGCGGCATGATCGATTCCTATGAGGCCGCCGAACTGCTGCAGGTTTTCTTGATGGGCCGGGGCTATGGGGTTTCTCCCAAAGCGGCGCTCGATGCCGCTGGCCGTGTCGAGATGGCAGGGTGCGCCCTGCCGGTGCTACAACATGAACTTGAGAACCTCGCGATGGTGATGTAACCGAAGCGGGTCAGACATTCTGGATCAGCCGGTCGAACCAAGATTGGCTGATTCAGTTCCACGCAAAGAGAGCCGGGCCAACCAGCCCGGCTTTGTGGTGTTTGCCGGCAGGCTAATTTTCGCGCCACGGGTGGCCCACCCTTCGTCCTTTGAAGGGTGGGATTTCCGACTGAGGGCCGCTAGAGATTTCGTTTTTCGCCTCCTAAGTCCTTACGCGCGCAGGGTCGCCTTCAGCGGCATCGTAATCCCACCCTTGCAACGTGCGGCAAGGGTGGGCCACGCGCCCGGCTCTATTTGTTCATTCGTAGCGGAGGCTCTCCACCGGATCAAGCTGCGCCGCCCGAGCCGCTGGGACCGTGCCAAAGACAACCCCCACCACCGAAGAAACAATAATCGCAATGATCGCCGACAGGCCGGAAATAGGAATCCTGTACTCCGTCAGGAATCGCACCGAGTAGGGAATAGCCAGGCCGATCACGATGCCAGCCACCCCTCCAATGAACGAGATCAGGATCGCCTCGGCTAGAAACTGAAAACGAATTTCCCGGTTGGTCGCGCCAACGGCCTTTCGGATCCCAATCTCCCGGATGCGCGACGTCACCGTCGCCAGCATGATGTTCATGATTCCAATCCCGCTCACCAGCAGAGTCACCATGGAAATCAGAAGCAGTACCCAGGTCAGGCCCGTGGCAATGCGATCGGCCATCGCCAGAAGCGCAGTGAGATTTGACACGTCATAGACCGACTCCGAGCGATGCCGCGACTGCAATACGCGTTTGATCTGAGCCGTTGCAGGGATCACCATCGAGGGATCCTCCATGGAGAAATACAAGAGCTTGACGCTGGGAATCTCCATAAAATAGCGGCTGACGGAATAAGGAATCAGCATCGTGTTATCCACGATCTCCGATTGCCCGAATGTTTCCACGCGCTCCTTGAAAGTCCCGATGATAGTGAAGGGCAGTCCGTTGAGCTTGATGATCTTGCCCACCGCTGCTTGCGAGGATCCATACAGCTCAATTGCCATCTTCTCGGTAATGACACCAACTTTGTTATGGGCCTGGGAATCCTCCTGATCGAAAAACCTTCCCGAAGGAACGACCAGATTGCGCACCCGCAAATATTCGGGGCTCACGCCGAGAATGGTAACGTCCTTTTCCTTACCGTTGCCCACCGGCACGCGATCGGAAAGTTGCGTTACCGGGGATGAGGCAACGATGCCGGGCACAACTTCGCGGACAGCGTTGAGATCATCGATGGTAAGCGGGTCCGGATTGGAGTTGCTGATGTGCGGCGCGCCGCCCAGGTATTCCGCCCAAATCTCATTTGTCCCAATCGCCTGAATCTGGTTGAGAACAAATTGCCGGCCCGTCATGCCAATCGTTACAACGAGGATGAGCGACGCAGTGCCAATCACCATGCCCAGCGCGGTCAGAATGAAGCGCACCTTGTTGCTGCAAAAAGTGTCGTAAGCAAATGCGATGATCTCGCCGAAGGCCATTTTGGGCCTAAGACGCTCGGGCATGAGAGCAGCAGCCATGTGAATTTATGCTACGTAGGGGAAATGAAAGGCGCAAGCGCCTGGCAGGGAACGAACGCGCAGAGAGTAAAGAATTGTAAGTACACAGACTCAGGATGTTCTGTTATGGCAAAGTATAGTCAGTCCGCGCATCCACTAGAGAGAATGGCACTCCCACAGACCACAGCTTTCGAACTCAATGCGCGCAAACCGAAAGCCTCCGTGACGGTGAAGAGTTCACTGTTCTGGATGGTAGTAGTGGCGTTGGCGCTGCGGCTCGTAGTGATGTGCTTTTTATATCCGGAACGGACGGACCCCTATCGAGATCACTGGCGTTTTGGCGGCGAAGCGGGAAGGATCGCTCGCTCCATCGCGCAGGGAGAAGGTTTCAGCAATCCTCTATTTGGTAAGACCGGCCCCACCGCCTGGCTGACGCCCATCTTCCCGTATCTCCTGGCGGGGATATTTAAGTTATTTGGCGTCTACAGCAAAACATCGGCGATCTCGATTCTCGCGCTCGACTGCCTTTTCTCCGCGCTCACCTGCATTCCGATTTACTTCATCGCTAAGAAACATTTCGGAGATTCGACCGCTCAGTGGGCAGGCTGGGCCTGGACATTTTTTCCGTATGCAATTTTTTTCTCCGCAGATTTCATTTGGGCTACAACACTGACCACGTTGCTATTGACTCTCGTATTTCTCGCCGCGCTGCACCTCGAGAGTTCCTCCTCCGTGTGGCACTGGGTTGGTTTCGGTGCCCTCAGCGGTTTCGGAGGCTTGACCGATCCGGTGGTGATGTCCGTAGCGCCGTTCCTGGGAGCGTGGGCCTGGTACC
Organism: uncultured Acidobacteriaceae bacterium; assembly: GCA_963726155.1. Lineage (GTDB taxonomy): Bacteria > Acidobacteriota > Terriglobia > Terriglobales > Acidobacteriaceae > Sulfotelmatobacter. The sequence goes on along the minus strand of CAVSBF010000003.1, from coordinate 1,317,077 downwards.
GCCTGTACAAGAGCGGCCGTCGGTGGCTGGCTCCAGGAATTGGCGCTGTCTTGGCTGTGACACTCATGGTCGCGCCGTGGTTTGTTCGAAATTACGAAACATTTCATAAATTCATTCCGTTCCGTAGCTGCCTTGGTCTCGAAGTGTACTTCGGCAATAATCAGGATTCCTGGCACTGGGGACCTCCCGGCTATCACCCGTCAGACAACGAAAACGAGTGGCGGGAGTACCAGCAACTCGGCGAGATCGCCTACACGCAAAAGAAGTTTCACGAAGGACTGGCATTTATCAATTCGCATCGTCTGCTGTACGCGCAGCAGACACTGCGCCGAGTAGTTTATTTGTGGACCGGTTTCTGGAGTTTCAGCCGGCGATATCTGCAGGAAGAACCGGCCGATCCGTTCAACGTAATTTTCTGCACCGGGCTTACTATCTTGACTCTGCTCGGACTTCGCCGGGCATGGCTTCTCAGCCCGCACATTGCCATGCCTTACATACTGGTATTTCTATTCTTTCCGATCATTTATTATCTGACGCATCCCGAAGATTATTATCGTCGGCCCATCGATCCGCAGTACATCGTGCTGGCCGCCTACGCGGTCGCTGCCTGGGTTGCGGAACGGAAGGTAAGGTTTGCGACCATCCGGACGCAAGTTGCCGCCGCATCGATCAAGTGAGCGAGATTCTTCCTGATAAACACAAGACGCTGAACTTCCTCTGGCTTTTCTTGCTGACAGTGGGAGCATTCCTGGTGCAGGGTTACCATCCCTTCGCTGAGGACGCCGAGATTTACCTGCCGGGCGTGGAGAAAATTCTACATCCGGAATTATTTCCGGTCGGACGCGAATTCTTCCTGTCGCATGCCCATCTTACTTTCTTCCCCAATGTTGTCGCTCTTTCTTTACGAGTCACTCATTTGCCGATGGAGGTCGGCCTGCTCGTATGGCAAATAGCAGCCATATTTCTTTTGCTCCTCGCCTGTTGGGAGTTATCTGGTCTGTTCTTCCCGAGCGCCAGAGCGCGGTGGGGCGGAGTCTGTCTGGTTGCGGCATTGCTGTCGATCCCTGTCTCAGGCACAGCGCTTTACATCATTGACCAGTATTTGAACCCGCGGAATCTGGCGGCATTCGCCGGAATCTTCATGTTGGCGCGAACCTTGGAGAAGAAATATCTCCGCGCGTTCCTGTGGCTGGTTTTTGCTGCCTGCATGCATCCGCTGATGTGGGTTTATCCCTTTTCGTTCTGCCTTTTATTTGTAGTGATGGACAGATTGGAGAGTTATTGGAGACGGTGGCATCCAGCGGCGCTCGCCGCATTGTTCTGGTTGCAAATCCCGCTGGCGCCCGCGCCATCTCCCGCTTATCACGAAGCTGCCAAACGCCACGCCTACCATTACATTCAGAACTGGCAGTGGTATGAGCTGTTGGGAATTGTTGCGCCGCTCATTTTGTTCTGGTGGTTCGGTCGGATCGCTCGTCGCCGCCAATGGCGCATGGTCGAGCGCGTGAGTCGCACTATTATCATCTATGGCTTGATCTACCTGGTCGAAGCCGTCGTGTTCGACCTTCCTGCGCGTTTTGAAGCGCTGGCCCGCCTGCAACCTCTTCGCAGCCTGCACTTCGAGTACATCGTAATGTTCGTCATGATGGGGGGCTTTCTCGGCGAGTATGTATTGCAAGGCCGCGTCTGGCGCTGGTTGCTGTTATTCATTCCCTTGAGTGTGGGAATGTTCCTGGCACAGCGGGCACTTTTTCCCGCGAGTGCGCATCTGGAATTGCCGGGTCGCGCATCCAAGAATCCATGGGCGCAAGCCTTTGTTTGGATTCGGCGAAACACCCCGGTGGACGCGGTTTTCGCTCTCGACCCCTTCTACATGGATATTGCCGGCGAAGATGAAGTTGGATTTCGCTGTCTGGCCGAGAGAAGCCGTCTGGCCGACGGAGTGAAAGACAACGGCGTGGTCAGTATGTTTCCTCCCTTGGCTGAAGAATGGTGGGCGCAAGTGCAAGATCAAACTCCGTGGAGGAAGTTTGGTCCGCCAGACTTCGCGCGGCTGAAAAGTAAGTATGGCGTGGACTGGGTAGTGGTGCAGCCGCCACAAAGCACCGCACTCGATTGTGCCTATCAGAATGCCGCAGTTCGCGTTTGTCGTATTCCTTAGAATTATGAAAGAAAAGAAAAAGAACGCAAGCAAGACCAGCCCACGGACAGTGAGCTTTGCTATGGATCTATCGACTGGCAACTGCAGTTAGGAGAAATTTATAGAATGTCGACCGCCCAAGCAGTTCAGGAACTTTTTCAGGATACAGACCGCCTGTTTCCCTACGAGAAGTGGAGGCCGCGATTATCTGCCTTAGCCGCGCGATACCGTGAGAACCAGCCTTGCCCGCACATTCTGCTGAAAGATTTTCTCTCGCCAGCGACTGCCCTGGCGATGGCTGCGCAATTTCCCCACGCCGCCAGCGATGCCTGGACGCAATACAAACACGCCAACGAAAATAAGTTGGGAATGGCCAAGCGCCAACTCTTTCCCGCCACCCTCGCCGCCGTAACCGACGAACTAAACTCGCCGGAGTTTGTCGCCTGGATTTCGGAATTAACCGGAATTCCGAATCTGATGTCGGATCCAATGCTCGAGGGCGGCGGTCTGCACCAGTCGGGCCCGGACGGATATTTAAACGTGCACACGGATTTTTCCATGCACCACTTTCATCCCAACTGGCGCCGCCGAGTGAACCTGATTCTCTATTTGAATCCCGGATGGCGCGAAGAGTGGGGCGGGGCCCTCGAGTTGTGGGAACAGAATATGACCCGTTGCGCAGCGAAGTATCCGCCGCTACTGAATTACGCCCTCATTTTCACCACCGACGAGCGCTCGTTGCACGGGTTTCCAGACCCGCTCACTTGCCCGAAGGGCGTGTCGCGAAAAAGCCTGGCTCTTTACTACTACACGCTTGAGAACAATAAGAAACTTACAGGACATTCCACCGATTATTTTGCGCGGCCTCAAGATGGCTGGCGAAAGTCGGCGACGATCTGGCTGGATAAAAAGGCGGTCGATCTCTATTCGCGCGCGAAAGCGCGCTTCGGATTCTCTGATGCATTCGCCAGCAAAGTCCTGGGGTTTTTGTCCGGGAAAAAGTGAACTTGAAACTTGCCGCGCACCGGAAACGGATCGGCAACAGCTTCCTCTTCTAGGCGGGGCGCGCGGTCCTACGAGCGTAATACGTGGGATATCCAGCTTCAAGTTTGCGCCCCTGCTGGCTAAAGCGCGGCAAGTGGATCAATCCAAACCTCTGCAGCGCAAATTGCAAAGTCGTGGCTAGTACTCCGAAACCATACTTCACGCTGCGGCGGAAGTTGATCGACGAGGCCTCTTCGAAATACTTCGTAGGGCACGAAACTTCTCCGATGCGAAAACCGAAATGCACGCACTGCGCCAGCATCTGATTATCAAAGACAAAATCGTCGGAGTTTTCGAGCAGCGGCAGTTCAGTGAGTACTTCACGGCTGAAGGCCCGATATCCGGTGTGATACTCCGAAAGCTTCACTCGCAGAAATAAATTCTCGAACGCGGTGAGCATTCGGTTGGAGATGTATTTGTAAACCGGCATCCCGCCGTGCAGCGCCGTGCCGCCTATAATGCGCGATCCCAGCACCACATCGTAGACCCCGTAAGCCACCATGCTCGCCATCGCCGTAATCAGATGTGGTGTGTATTGGTAATCGGGATGAAGCATGATCACCACATCCGCGCCCGCCGTCAGCGCCTCGCGGTAACACGTCTGCTGGTTGCGGCCATAACCGTAGTTGCGGTCGTGCTGGAATACCTGCAGACCAAGCCGCCGCGCCAGATCGACCGTGCGATCGGAGCTGCGGTCGTCCACCAGAATACGAATATCTACAAGATCCGGAAGTTCGCCCACCGTGACCGCGAGGGTTTTCTCCGCGTTGTAGGCGGGCATTACGACCGCAATGCGTTTTCCATTAATCATTCGTATAACTTTTATGATACCTGAGATCGGATACGGCAAGCTCTATTTTGAATAGATGCACCCTCCACGGCATCGGAGGCTTGCCCCTACGCGCCCGCTGTGAAAAACTATATTTTCAGGATCCGCCTCGTGTTTGAGCCGGTGAATTCGATCCATATCCATGTCGACAGGAAAAACACTCTTCGAAAAAATCTGGGATGCCCATTTAGTGGCGCAACCGAGCGATCGCTCTCCCATTATTTACGTCGATCTGCATCTGGTTCACGAAGTGACGTCGCCGCAAGCCTTTGATGGTTTGCGAGCCGCGGGCAGAAAAGTGCGCCAGCCGTTGCGAACCGTCGCCACTGTCGACCACAACATTCCCACCGAACCGCGCGGCACTCCGATCACCGATCTGATTGCCGCAAAACAAATTGCGGCGCTGCAGGCAAATTGCAAGGAATTCGGCGTGCGACTTTTCGATATGGACTCCCCGGAGCAGGGAATAGTCCATGTGATCGGTCCGGAATTGGGGCTGACCCACCCGGGGATGACAATCGTCTGCGGCGATAGCCACACCAGCACCCATGGCGCGTTTGGAGCCTTGGCCTTCGGCATCGGAACCTCGGAGGTCGAACACGTTCTCGCCACCCAGTGCCTGGCGCAGCAAAAACCGAAGACGATGAAGATCGACGTGCGCGGCCGTTTGCCCGAAGGTGTTGGGGCAAAAGATCTGGCTCTGGGAATCATCGGCCAGATCGGCACCGATGGCGCCACCGGTCATGTAATCGAATATGCTGGACCTGCGGTGCGCGCGCTTTCGATGGAAGGCCGCATGACGCTGTGCAACATGAGCATCGAGGCCGGGGCCCGCGCAGGAATGGTAGCGCCCGACGAAACCACGTTTGCTTATGTCCGCGGAAAGAAGTTCTCTCCGAAAGATGGCGAATGGCAAAAAGCGGTGGAATACTGGCGGAGCCTCGGCAGCGACGAAAACGCTCCCTTCGACAAGGTAGTAGACATCGATGCAGCGCAGCTTTCTCCGTTCGTCACCTGGGGTACAAATCCAGGAATGGTGGCTCCCGTGACCGGCCGCGTGCCCGAGACCAGCGGCTTAAAAGAATCCGACCGGCATGCGACCGAGTTGGCTTTGCAGTACATGGGCCTCGAGCCCGGCAAGCGAATCGAAGATATTGGAATCGAACGCGTGTTCATAGGGTCTTGCACAAACTCGCGCCTGGAGGATTTGCGCGCCGCTGCGCGCGTTGCCAAAGGCCATCACGTGAGTTCGAAAGTCCGGGCGATGGTTGTGCCGGGATCACAGGCTGTCAAGCGCGCGGCGGAGCAGGAAGGCTTGCATCAGATTTTTCTGGATGCGGGCTTCGAGTGGCGCGAGTCAGGTTGCTCGATGTGTTTGGGAATGAATCCAGATATTCTGCAGCCCGGCGAACGCTGTGCTTCCACGAGCAACCGCAACTTTGAAGGCCGGCAAGGACGGGGCGGACGAACCCACCTGGTCAGTCCCATGATGGCTGCGGCAGCGGCGATAGCCGGACATTTTACAGATATTCGGAACTGGAAGTTTCAATAACGCATGGCGTCAATCACGCTGACAATGAGAATGAGTCCAGGGAATTTTCAATGAATCCATTTCGCATCCATCGCGGCCGCGTAGCTCCTCTCGACCGCGTGAACGTTGATACCGACCAGATCATTCCCAAGCAATTCCTGAAGCGGATCGAGCGCACCGGCTTCGGACAGTTTTTGTTTTACGATTGGCGATTCGCGGCGGACGGAAAAAAGACTTCCGATTTCGTGCTGGATGATCCGCGCTACGCCGGAGCCAGCATTCTGGTGGCGGGAAAGAATTTCGGCTGTGGCTCCTCGCGAGAGCATGCAGTCTGGGCTTTGGCGGATTTCGGCTTTCGCGCCGTGATTTCTTCTTCCTTCGCAGACATCTTCGCCAACAACAGTACGAAGAACGGATTCCTTACCGTACGTTTGACTGACCACGAAGTGGCGGAATTGACGCGACGCGCTCGCGAAATGCAGAACTACCAGCTAACTATTGACCTGGAACAATGCGAAGTGCGCGACGACGATGGATTTTCTGCAAAGTTTTCCATCGATGACTTTGTCCGGCATTGCCTGCTCAACGGTCTCGATGATATTGGACTGACTCTGCAACATGAAGCGGAGATCACGGCCTACGAGAAGCTTCATCCCGCGGCCTCCGCAATGCAGTCGCTGTAATCGGCAATGCGCGGACGAAAGCGAGTAAAGATTTGTAAAATCCAGGGCTTAGGCTTGACCAGCTGCGACACCGGAGTTGATGCTTGATTGGTAGAGTTCCACATCTGCGTTCCGGTTCCTGACTGCGTCCTCCAGCCGGAGGATCCTGGCGCGAGACAATCTGTCGCTTTCCGCGCCGAGGTGCCGCGACCGTTTCCGAATGAGAACGTCTAATAAATGGCACTCTGTTCTTGTGAAGTCGCATCCGAACATGAAAATGTGAATATGATTGCTTCGAGTTTTTGTCAAGCTACATCTCTACTCTCGCGGCGCATCCGCTTTTTTCTTTTGCTCGGCCTGCTGAGCATTGGCGCGTCTTTCTCCGGCTGCAGCGCCGCCGATTCCAAACAGCAGAAGGCGCAAGCTGCGGGCGCCCGCTCGGAATCGGTTTCTGTTGCCAAGGTAGAACGGCAAGACGTTCCCGTTTATCTGGTTGGATTGGGCTCCGTGACTGCGTTCTACACGGCAAACATCAAGAGCCGTGTGGACGGGCAGATCATGCGGGTCAATTTTCAGGAAGGCCAGACCGTCAAGCAAGGCGATTTATTAATCGTCATCGATCCCCGGCCTTATCAGGTCCAGCTTGAGCAGATGCAAGCTCAGATCTTCAAGGATCAGGCGTCTCTGCGCGATGCGCGATTAAATTTGGAGCGCTACACCACGCTCATCCCTTCCGGCAGCATTGCCCAGCAGCAGGTAGATACGCAGAAATCCACCGTCGATCAGCTCGATGGCCAGGTGCGCACCGATCAGGCGCAGATCGATAACGCAAAACTGCAGCTCGTCTATTGCAATATCACCGCTCCCTTCACCGGTCGCGTCGGCCTCCGGCAAGTGGATCCAGGAAATATCGTTCACGCCACTGACACCACTCCCATGCTGATCCTTACGCAATTGCAGCCGATCGGAGTGATTTTCACGCTGCCCGAGGACGAGTTGCCGATCGTTGCGCAACACATGAAGAATTCCACCCTGGCGGTCGAGGCTTACAGCCGCGACGATCAGACGAAGCTTGCGACCGGAAAACTTCTCACCATCGATAATCAGATCGATCAGACGACCGGAACCGCCAAGCTGAAAGCTGTTTTCGACAACAAAGATAACCAGCTTTGGCCCAATCAGTTCGTGAACGCAAACCTGCTGCTCGAGACTCGCAAACACAGCACGGTATTGCCAACTGCGGCCGTGTTGCACGGTCCTCAGGGAGCGTTCGTTTATGCTGTGAAGCCGGACAACACAGTGGAAGCTCGCAACATTGCGGTTTCGCTGACCCAGGGTAATACCACGGTGGTTGCCAGCGGCATTAATCCCGGGGACATGGTTGTGACGGACGGTCAGGACAAACTTCAAACTGGCAGCCGAATTGAGCCCCGCAATATAAATCCGGCCAATGCCCCCAGCGGGAAAAATGGGTTCGCCAGGCCGGCTTCAGTGGCGCCAGTTTCATGAGTCCTTCACGCTTATTCATTCTCCGCCCGGTAGCGACCACGCTGTTAATGATCGGCGTGCTGCTGGTGGGGTGGGTTGCGTTCCTGCAGTTGCCAGTCTCTGCTCTTCCTGAAGTGGATTACCCAACCATTCAGGTTGTAACGTTTTACCCCGGTGCAGATCCCGATGTGATGGCCTCATCAGTCACTTCTCCGCTGGAACGCCAGTTCGGCCAGGTTCCCGGACTGAGCCAGATGACCTCCACCAGTTCATTTGGCAGTTCTGTGATCACGCTGCAGTTTGCGCTCGACCAGAACATCGACGTGGAAGAACAGCAGGTGCAGGCTGCGGTAAACGCAGCCGCAACGTATCTGCCAACGGATCTGCCGAATCCTCCGATTTACAACAAGGTCAATCCCGCCGATTCGCCCATCCTCACGTTGGCGCTCACCTCAGCCTCGCTGCCGCTTTCCAAGGTTGAGGATCTCGCCGACACAGCGCTCGCGCAGAAAATTTCGCAGTTGCCCGGCGTCGGCCTGGTTTCGATCAGCGGTGGACAGAAGCCCGCGGTGCGCGTGCAGGTCAATCCAACCGCACTCGCCTCCTATGGATTAAGCCTCGAAGATGTCCGCACCGCACTGGCTGAAGCGAACGTAGATCAGGCCAAAGGCGTCATCGATGGATCGAGGCAGTCTTATACCATCGGCGCCAACGACCAGCTTTTTACCAGCGCACAATACAAGCCGATTGTAATCGCCTACCGCAATGGCGCGCCGGTGCGCTTGAGCGATGTCGCCAACGTAATTGACGGCACCGAAAACGATCTGCTCGCAGCCTGGATGAATCAGACTCCAGCGGTCATCGTAAACATCCAGCGTCAGCCCGGCGCCAACATCATCAGCGTCGTCGACCGCATCAAAAAACTGCTGCCGCAGTTGCAGGCATCGCTCCCTTCCGCGGTCAACGTTCAGATTCTTACCGACCGCACCACCACGATTCGCGCGTCGGTAAAAGATGTCGAATTCGAGTTGGCGCTGACCATTGTTCTGGTGGTCATCGTTATTTTCTTCTTCCTGCGAAATCTGCGCGCCACATTCATTCCCAGCGTCGCGGTCCCACTTTCAATCGTGGGCACGTTTGGCGTCATGTACTTGCTTGGCTACAGCCTCAACAATCTCACGCTCATGGCGTTGACCATTTCCACCGGCTTCGTGGTGGATGACGCCATCGTCATGATCGAAAATATCGACCGTTACCTCGAGGCTGGAGATTCCCCGCTGGATGCTGCTCTCAAGGGGTCGGGTCAGATTGGCTTCACCATCGTTTCACTCACTGTCTCGCTGATCGCCGTGCTGATCCCGCTGTTGTTCATGGGAGATATTGTTGGCCGCCTGTTCCGTGAGTTCGCGGTGACTCTAGCGGTGACAATTCTCGTCTCCGCTGGCGTTTCTCTCAGCCTGACGCCCATGATGTGCGCCAAACTGCTCAAGCATCGCAAGGAAGGCGAAAAGGGCCGCTTCTACGAGGTCACGGAAGATTATTACAACCGGGTCATTGCCTTTTACGGCCGCACCGTGAAATGGGTGTTGAAGCATCAGACTGCAACGCTGTTCGTAACCTTCGGAACCCTGGTTCTGACCCTGGTTCTCTACGTGATCGTTCCCAAAGGATTTTTCCCGGTGCAGGATACCGGCGTGATTCTTGGCATTTCAGAGGCGCCGGACGATGTCTCGTTTGACGCAATGTCTCAGCGCCAGCAGGAGCTGGCTAAAGTAATTCTGAAAGACAAAGATGTCGAGAGCCTGTCATCGTTCATCGGTGTGGATGGCACGAACACAACTCCCAACAGCGGACGCATTCAGATCAATCTGAAGCCGCGGGACGAGCGCAAAGACGATGCTTCCGCGATCATTCGCCGCCTGCAGCCTGAACTGGCGCAGGTTCACGGCATCACGCTCTACATGCAGCCCGTCCAGGATTTGACCGTAGAAGACCGCGTGAGCCGCACGCAGTTTCAATATTCCATTGAGGACGCCGACGCCCAGGAACTCGCGCAATGGACCCCGAAGCTGGTGGATCGGTTGCGAGCCGCTCCCGAATTGCGCGACGTAGCCACCGACCAGCTCAACGGCGGCCTGAAAACAAATCTCACGATTGACCGCGATACCGCGTCGCGACTGGGTATCCTGCCCCAGGCCATCGATAACACGCTCTATGACGCCTTCGGCCAGCGGCTGGTCTCGACCATTTTCACCCAGTTGAATCAGTACCATGTCGTGCTGGAAGTCCTGCCCAGTTTCGCCAAAACTCCGGACGCGATGAACGATGTCTACGTGCGCCCCAGCAGCACAATTCCGAACTCCGGGGCGCCCACCGCGAACGCCGCCACGGCAACCACTAGCGGAAATCCCGTTCCGCTTTCCACGTTTGTTCGCATGCAATCGACCCCCACTTCGCTCGCCGTGAACCATCAGGGACAATTCCCGGTCGTCACGCTTTCATTCAACCTCGCCCCCGGCGCGTCTCTCGGCGAGGCCACCAAAGCCATCGAGCGGGCGGAAAAAGATATCCAGTTACCGCCCAGCATTCACGCCGCATTTCAAGGGACCGCGGCCGCATTTCAGAATTCGCTTGCCAGCGAGCCCTTCCTGATTCTTGCCGCGATTATCACGGTGTACATCGTTTTGGGAGTTTTGTACGAGAGCTACATTCACCCCATCACGATTCTCTCGACGCTCCCTTCCGCCGGCGTGGGTGCGATCCTGGCTCTCATGCTCACCGGCAACGATCTCACTGTGGTGGCGCTGATCGGAATTATTCTGCTGATCGGCATCGTAAAAAAGAACGCCATCATGATGATCGACTTCGCTCTCGAAGCCGAACGCGAGGAGCACAAGCCACCGGAAGAAGCGATATTTCAAGCCTGTCTGCTGCGCTTCCGTCCCATCATGATGACTACGATGGCCGCTCTTTTAGGCGGTTTGCCATTGGCATTAGGATCTGGCACTGGCGCGGAGCTTCGGCGTCCCTTGGGCATCACCATCGTAGGCGGCTTGATTCTCAGCCAGTTGCTCACGCTCTACACCACCCCGGTGGTGTACTTGTGGTTTGACCGGCTGGGGCACCGGTTTGAGAAATATAAAATTGGCAACCCAATTCCCCAGGAGTTGCCCGGCGATTAGGCTTTGCTGATTCCATGAGTATCTCGGCTCCATTTATTCGGCGTCCCATCGGCACTTCGCTGCTGGCCGCGGCGCTCTTGCTTTCCGGGATTCTTGCCTTCAACTACCTCCCGGTGTCTTCGCTGCCTCGCGTAGATTTCCCAGTAATCAGCGTGGGTGCGCAGCTGCCCGGCGCCGACCCTCAGACCATGGCGTCCGCCGTGGCAACTCCGCTGGAGCGGCAGTTTGGACGAATCGCGGCGATCAACCAGATGACCTCGACGAGCCAAACGGGCTCGACCAGCATCGTTTTGCAGTTTGATTTGAACCGGAACATCGACGCCGCCGCACGCGATGTGCAAGCGGCAATCAATGCCGCACGCAGTCAACTTCCCGCCAACCTGCCCAGCAATCCAACTTATTGGAAGGCCAACCCCGCGGATGCGCCGATTCTGATTCTGGCCCTGACTTCAGATACCGAGACGGTAGCGCAGATGTACGACGCGGCCGACTCCATTCTGTCGCAGAAGCTGTCTCAGGTGCCGGGAGTGGGCACGGTCTATGTGGGTGGTTCGGCCCAACCGGCGGTGCGCGCGGAAGTGAATCCGATGCTGCTGAACAAGCTTGGCGTTGGCTTGGATGCCGTTCGCAACGCGCTCAATCTGGCCAATGCGAATCAGGCCAAAGGGGAAGTGTCGAACAGTACAACGTCCTGGACTTTCAGCGACAACGACCAACTCTTTACCGCGGATCAGTACCGCCCGCTGATCATTGCTTACCGTAATGGCGCCCCGGTGCGGCTGGGGGATGTGGCCGAGGTCACAGATTCGGTCTCGGATACCCGCCACATTGGACTGCTGGGCAACGCAGAGAGCATTTCGGAGGGGGTTGGCGGAAAGCCAAGTGTTCTGATTATTATTTTCCGCCAACCCGGCGCCAACGTCATCGAGACCGTGGACCGCGTGTTTCACTTGATGCCGTATTTGCAGTCCTCGATTTCCCCCGCCATCAAGCTCACTGTAGCCATGGATCGCACGGTCACTGTCCGGGCCTCCGTAAAAGACATCGAAGCCACGCTGATTATTTCGATCATTCTTGTGATCCTCGTGGTGTTCGCATTCCTGCGGACCGTGCGGGCGACGATTATTCCCAGCATCGCCGTGCCGCTTTCGCTGGTCGGCACGTTCGGAGGCATGTATCTGCTGGGATATAGCCTGGACAATCTCTCACTCATGGCGCTGGCAATTTCCACAGGATTCGTGGTGGATGACGCCATCGTGGTGCTGGAAAACATCACGCGTTACGTCGAGCAAGGGATGGACGCCGTGCAGGCGGCGTTCAAAGGCGCAGCTGAGATTGGCTTCACCGTAATTTCCATGAGCACGTCGCTGGTCGCGGTGTTCATCCCGTTGTTGTTGATGGGTGGAATTGTCGGCAGGCTGTTTCGCGAGTTCGCGGTCACGTTGAGCATCGCAATCGGAGTCTCACTGCTGGTTTCTCTCACTACGACTCCCACCATGTGCGCCAAATTCTTGCGTCCGGCGAAAGAGGAGCACCACAATATCTTTTATCGGAGCAGCGAATGGTTTTTCGACAAGACGCTGGCGACTTACCGTCATGCGCTGAAAGTAGTATTGCAGTACCAGCTTGTCACATTTGTCGTAACTATCCTGGTGGCGTGCCTGACCGTCTATCTCTACATCATCGTGCCGAAGGGCTTCTTTCCGCAGCAGGATACGGGGCGCATCGGAGGATCGGTGCAAGCGGCACAGGATATTTCCTTCCAGGCGATGCGCGGCAAGATGGAACAGTACGTCAGGATTGTGCTGACCGATCCGGCCGTGAACACGGTCGTCGCTTTTGCGGGCGGAAACACAGTTTCAAATCAAGGCCGGTTCTTCATCATGTTGAAGCCGCTGGCAGAGCGCGCCAAGTGTCCGGTGCATCATTTCTGGCAGTCCTGCCCCAACGTTACTGCCGATGATGTGCTCAACCGTCTTCGCAGCAAACTCGCGGTGGTGCCAGGCGCCACACTGTATTTGCAGTCCTATCAAGACCTCACCATTGGCGGGCGCTACGGAAATGCGCAGTACCAATACACCCTGCAAGGCGAAGATTTAGATGAACTCAACACTTGGGCGCCACTGTTGTTGACGAAAATGCGTCCCCTGCCAGAATTGCGGGACGTGAATACAGACCAGCAGGATAAGGGATTACAAGCGAAACTGGTGATCGACCGCGATACCGCCAGCCGTTTGGGAGTAGCCGCGCAGGATATTGACAATGCGCTCTACGACGCCTTCGGCCAGCGCCAGGTCTCCACCATGTATCGTCCGCTTAACCAGTACCACGTGGTCATGGAAGTAGCGCCGCAGTTCCAGCAAACCACCGAGGCTCTGCAGAATATTTACCTGCGCTCCAGCAGCGGCGCGCCTATCCCCTTGGCGGCGTTCACTCACTTTGAGCCCTCGAACATACCTTTGGCGGTGAATCACCAGGGCCAGTTTCCGTCGGTCACGATTTCATTTAATCTGGCTCCTGGAATCTCTCTGGGACAGGCTACACAAGCCATCCAAAAGGCCCAAAGTTCCATCGGCTTTCCGGCGACGATTCAAGGAAGCTTCCAGGGAACCGCAGCCGCTTTCCAGGACGTGGCATCGAGCGAGCCGATCCTTATCCTCACCGCTCTGATAGCGGTTTATATCGTGCTGGGCATGCTTTACGAAAGCTACATTCACCCCATCACGATTCTCTCGACAATTCCTTCCGCCGGGCTCGGCGCGCTACTCGCCCTGCTGTTGACCCACAACGAACTCAACGTGATCGGCACCATCGGGATTATTTTGCTCATCGGCCTCGTAAAAAAGAATGCCATTATGATGATCGACGTTGCCCTGGAAGTGGAACGCACGCAAGGGAAAAAGCCCGTCGACGCGATCTACGATGCTTGCCTCCTGCGCTTCCGTCCTATCATGATGACGACCATGGCCGCTCTGTTGGGCGGCTTGCCGCTGGCTTTGGGCCACGGAACCGGCTCCGAACTGCATCGTCCACTGGGCATCACGATTGTCGGCGGCCTGATCGTCAGTCAGGCGCTCACACTTTTCACTACCCCAGTCGTGTATGTTTATCTTGATCGCCTGCGGCTGTTCTTGCGCGGCGGAGAGAACTTATCCTTAGCCGGGACTCCAGCCGGAACTCCGCGGCCGAGCCCGGCTCACTCGGCAGATTAGCCGATAAGGCTTTGGACAAGGATGGAGGCGCTTCTTCAGGGATCTCAAAATTACACTTCCCGCCGAATGCGCATCAAAGTCTGTAAACACGGGTGTAGACCTATTTCTTACCACCGACCTTATGATAGAACTATAGCGCTCCGTGCCGACTTCCCGGCAACCCGGTATTATTGTTAATCGCTTTCAATTTCTCTCAGGAGTCATGGATGCTTCGGAAGGCACTCGTTCTATTATTTGTTTTTGCGAGCATGGCCGCCTTTGTCAGTTGCGGCAGCACGGGAAGTCACTTCATCTACGCGGCCGTCCCCGCCGCCAATCAGCTCGCCGTATTCCGGGAGGATCCCTATTCTGGAGTTCTCACCCAGCTCGCCGAAAGCCCATATACGGTGGGATTCGGACCTGAGTCCGTTGTCATCCATCCTTCCGGGAAATTTTTGTACGTGGCAAATGCCGGCCAGAACGAAAACGACGTCTCTCTTTTCGACATCAATAGCGATGGCACCGTAACCGAAGTGACCCCGAGGACCGCGACAGGTACGCTGCCTTTTGTGATGGCCATGGATCCAGCCGGCAATTATTTGTACATCGCCAATGTCGCATCCAACAATCTTTCCGTCTACTCGATCAACACCGCGTCGAATAGTTCAACGAATCCTCTCGGCAAGCTGACGCCGATTGCCGGCTCCCCCTTTTCGATCAACCTGGTCGCGAAAAATATGCAGATATCGCCGTCGGGGAAGTTTCTCTTTATTAGCGCCCCGAGCCAGCCCACCGGGCTAGTCGCAGTTTTCAGTTTGAACGCCGGCGTGCCCAGTCTGGTGAGCTCCAGCCCTACTCCGGATAACGATCCTTCCGGCCTCGCCATCGATCCCAAAGGCTTATACCTCTACACGGCGAATGCTAACCAGAGTTCAATTTCCATCTATTCCATCGCCGCATCGGGCGCTCTCACTCAGGTTCCCCAATCTCCGCTCGCCGACAACGAACAGCATCCCGTGGCGGTGCTGGTGGATCCCGCTGGAGCTTTTCTTTACGTGGCGAATCAGGGATCCGGCAACATCTCAAGCTATTCCATCACCTCGGGCACCGGTTTTCCGGTCACGGTCACCGACTCGCCCTTCGGCTCTGAGGCGCAGCCCAGCTTCCTGGCGATGGATCCGAACGGAAAATATTTATTTGTCGGCAATCAGGCCGGCAGCGCCGGGATCGAAGCGTTTGGTGTGAGCAGCGGAAGCCTGAACACCATCAATACTTATTCGGTCGGAAATACCGTGGAATCGATCGCAGTTTTGCAGTAGTCGGCGCCAGTAGTCGGCGCCAGTAGTCAGCACCAACGATGTAGGTACGTGCAGAGGACGGTACGGGCAACGTAGTATGCGCGATCTGAGGACGAATCGGTTGTTTACCGGCTTATGACAACCAGAAATCTTCAACTCTGCGACAATAGCTACGCTGCTATCGGGCATCACGTTGCAACCGGCATGGACTCCTCCGCCGTCTAATTCGGGAGCAAGCTTCCCAGATTCGGTCGGCTTGGGCGGGTTCCGCGCCGAGACCAAGGTCAGGACCCATAAACCCATGAAGATCGCAAGCGCCGCGAGCGCATTCCCTAAGCATTACTACACACAGAAAGTTCTCCTGGAACGTTTACAAGATTACTGGGGTCCTCAACTCAAGAATCCCCTGCTGCTGGCGCGCCTGCACCGGAATGTAACCGTGGATGGCCGCTACCTCGCCGTTCCCGCCGAACAATATGTCGACATCAAAACTTGGGGCCAAGCCAACGACATTTGGATCAAGGTGGCGCAGGAATTGGGCGAGCGTGCCCTGTGCCTGGCGCTTCACAACGCAGGCTTGAAAACGGAAGATCTCGGCTGCCTGTTATTCACCACCGTCACCGGGGTTGCCAGTCCCTCGATCGACGGAATGCTGATCAACCGCATGGGCCTGCCGGCAAACATTCGCCGCACGCCAATCTTCGGTTTAGGTTGTGTAGCCGGCGCCGCTGGAATTGCTCGCGCTTCCGATTATGTTCGTGCTTATCCTTCCCAGGCCGCAGCTCTGGTTTCGGTCGAACTCTGTTCGCTCACTTTGCAGCGCGAAGATTTGTCAGTCGCGAACCTCATCTCATCTGGACTTTTCGCCGACGGCTCCGCGGCAGTGATTGTGACCGGAGATGAGTTTGAAGCGTCGCAACTGGAAAACTCTGGGACTAAGATCTCCGGCCCCACCATTCTCGCCACCCGCTCCATTTTCTATCCCAACACCGAAGACATGATGGGCTGGAATATCTCCGAGAAAGGTTTTCGCATCATACTATCTACCGAGGTTCCAACTCTTATCCGGCAGAATCTGGGCCGCGATGTGGATTCGTTCCTCGCCGACAATGGCCATCAGCGCAGCGACCTCAAGAGCTTCGTACTCCACACCGGAGGGCCCAAGGTGCTCGATGCATCCGCCGATGCGCTGGGATTGCACAACGGCGAGCTGGACGCTTCGTGGGATTGTTTGCGCAAAGTCGGGAATCTTTCCTCCGCCTCCGTGCTTTGTGTGCTGGAAGACGTGATGAAAAATCGGCGTCCCGCGCCCGGAACGCTCGGGCTGCTGGCCGCCATGGGGCCTGGTTTTTGTTCCGAGCTTTTACTTTTGCAGTGGTGAGGTCAGGTTCGTTGTCGAACGAAACCGATGTCTTTGTAATTGGCGGCGGCCCCGCAGGTCTTGCCGCCGCCATCGCCGCCCGCCAGCAAGGCCTGCGTGTGCTGGTTGCCGACGGAGCCAAGCCGCCGATTGACAAGGCTTGCGGCGAAGTACTGATGCCTGATGCCATCACGGCGCTCGCCAGGCTCGGTATTTTTCTGCCCGCCGCTGACCGCTCTAGTTTGCGCGGCGTCCGTTTCATTAGCTCGGGCGTGTCCGCTGAGGCAGCTTTCCCTTCCGATACTGAAGCAGTTTCGGTCCGCCGCACGGTATTGCATCGCATCATGGCGGAACGCGCTGCCACCCTGGGCGTCGGTCTGTTATGGCAGAGCGTGGTCACAGGTATTTGCGGTGAAGAAGTTCGCTTGGGAGACCGCGCCATCCGAACCTCCGCCATCCGAGCGTCCGCCATCCGAGCGTCATGGATCATCGGAGCCGACGGCGCCAACTCCCGCGTCCGCCGTTGGGCCGATCTTGACGCCTATTCCCACACCAAGCTTCGTTATGCCTTTCGCCGCCACTATCGTGTAGCGCCCTGGAACGATCGCATGGAAATACACTGGGGAAAACGCTGCCAGGGATACGCCACCGCGGTGAGCCGCGACCAGGTCTGTGTCGCGATAGCGTCCTCGAATCCGAACCTTCGCCTGGAATCTGCCCTTACGGAATTTCCTGAACTCGGCATGCGCTTGCGCGGGGCTGAGCCTGCCTCCACCGAAAGGGGCGCCATCTCGGCCAATCGCACGCTGCGGCGCGTCTGGAAAAAAAATGTCGCGCTCATCGGGGATGCTTCCGGCACCGTCGATGCCATCACCGGAGAAGGCCTCGGTCTGGCTTTCAGCCAGGCTTTGGCGCTGGCGAATTGTCTCAAGGCCAGTACCCTCATCGGTTACCAGGCCGCCCACCGGCGCCTGGCGCTGCGTCCATCCCTGATGGCCCGCTTGATGCTGGCGCTCGATGGCCGCCCCATCGTTCAACAACGCACACTCCAGGTCTTCCGCAAGCATCCTGAAATTTTCCGGCGCTTGCTGGCTTTGCACGTGGGAGCGCTCTCGCCGATTCACCTTGCCGCCGACGGGCTAACACTTGGATGGGGACTGCTCACCGCGTAACCGATGCGAGAAAATCCTCACGCCTTTCGCTCAGCTGACGTGTCGTGGCAGATCCTGGTCGCGATTATTTTTCTCGCACTCCCGCCGATTAAAGCTGCCGCACAGGACTCAACTCTCCACCTTGACCCTCAGCGCACAACCATTAACTTCACATTAGGCGACGTGCTTCACACGGTTCACGGAACATTTCATCTGAAGGAAGGCACGCTGCGCCTGGCGACCGCCTCCGGTAAACTGACCGGCGACATCGTGGTCGACGCCAGGACTGGCGAGAGCGGCAACGGCATGCGTGACCGCAAAATGCATAGAGAAGTTCTGGAGAGTGACCGCTATCCGGAAATTATTTTTCGACCCGATCGAGTAGACGGAGAGGTAGCACCCCAGGGAAAATCCTCTGTGCGCGTGCACGGGATTTTCACTATCCACGGGGCGGACCATGAACTCACGGTTCCCGCTGAAGTCCAAATGGCGCCGGGATACTGGACAGCAACCCTCCATTTCGCCGTGCCCTACGCCAAGTGGGGAATGAAGAATCCCAGCACAATGTTTTTGCGCGTCAGCGAATCGGTCGATATCGACCTCACCGCTTCGGGAATCGCAGGCGCACCCTAGATCAGCCGCAAAAAATCGTGCACTGGATCAGTATCCATCTTGCGAAGAGATCCCCTTACCCTCAGTGCAGTCATAGCATCGCCCCGCCGCCAGGTTGGTAAACTCTTCCGTTCTTCCACTGGGCCACGCGATAACCACGCGCTCCACGTGATCGCGTTTCTCCAATCCGAACGTGAGTGGAAGTTCGGACTGCGAGAGATAACTCGAACCGCTCTTTACCATCTTCGCCTGGCTCAAGCCGCCACTGGTAATGCGCACCGTCGCGCCGATTCCATCGCGATTCGACTTGGTGCCAATCAGCCGAAAACGAATGCTGCGATTCCCGCTGAGTTGGTCGTTCCTGTAAAGATAAGCCGGACCGTTGTTCGTAGTCAGCAACAGATCGAGATCGCCATCGCGATCGAAATCCCCATACGCGAATCCGCGTCCAACCTTCGGCTGATCGAATCCGCCACCGATTTCCGCGGCGACGTCGTGAAACTTTCCCCGGCCATTGTTAAGAAACAGCATCGCTGGTTGCGCATATCCCACGTTGCCCCGAATATTTCTCACCGTCTCATCGATATGGCCGTTGGCTACTCCAAGATCGAGCCACCCATCGAGATTCGCATCCAGAAAGGCACATCCGAATCCCAGGCTGTTCTTCGATGCCATTCCCACTCCCGCCTGCGCTGCAACATCTTCGTAAGTCTTTCCCGAAAACTCGTAGAGGCCGATCATTTCATTATCGAAGTTTGTGATTGCAACTCCCGGACTGCCCGAGTTCATGAAGTCGCCGACGTCTACGCCCATGCCCGCTCGGGCTTTGCCCTCGCTGCTGAACGCCAATCCAACCTCAACCGCAGCATCTTTGAAAGTTCCATTTCGCTGGTTCCGGTAAAGCTTGTTGGGTTGAGTGTCGTTCGCCACCAGCAAATCGGGCCAGCCGTCCGCATTCTCATCCAGCATAGCCACGCCGAGAGATTTCGAGCTGCTATCAAAAATTCCGCTGGATGCAGTCACATCTTCGAATGTCCCGTCGCCCCGATTATGAAACAGCCAGCAGGTCTCTCCACGATAAGCCTCGGGCGTGCAATAAGATTTATGCTTGCCGTCAAGGCTGCAGAATACGTCGCGCTCTGGCGACCACTTCACGTAATTGCAAACAAAAAGATCGAGCAGCCCATCGCGGTCATAATCGAACCATAGTGCCGACGTGCTGAACGCCTGGCGTTTTCCCAGACCGCTACGATTCGTAACGTCGATGAAGCTGCCTTTACCCGTATTGCGGAACAGCCGATTCTGACCCACACAGGTAACAAGAATGTCAGAGAATCCATCATTGTCGTAATCGCCGACCGCCACGCCCATGCCATACATCTCAACATCAAGCCCGGCGCGCGTAGTGACGTCAGTAAATGTTCCGTTTCTGTTGTTGTGGTAGAGCCGCAGGGTCGATCGCCGCTGCTTGTGGCCGGGCCAATCCATCCCGTTGATCAGGATGATGTCCTGCCAGCCATCGCGGTCGTAATCGAGGAACGCGCAACCCGAGCCCAGAGTTTCAGGAAGTAGCTTTCCGCCAAAAGCGCCGCTGTTGTGCTGAAAGTGAATGCCAGCGTTAGTGGTGACGTCCACAAGCCGAAACCCGGGCGAAGCCGCCGCGCCACTTGCCGCGCCCAGCGCCCGCAACAGCGGCAACCGTGAGATCGACGCCAGCCCGGCCATATTTCGCAGGAACGATCGCCGACTCAACGATCTGCGAGTCAAAGACCTGCGATTCACGGAACGCTCACCAGCCCGGCCCGAATCGCATACGTTACCAACTCGGCCGTTTTGTGAATGCCCAGTGCGTTCATAATGTTGGCGCGGTGAACTGCAATCGTGTTGGCGCTGAGGTCCAGCTCCGATGCAATTTCTTTATTCGATTTTCCATCCACAATCATCCGCAAGACTTCAAGCTCCCGCGGCGTGAGGCCGCTGCTGCGCTCGCCTTTGAGAGGCGATTGCTGCTCGATCTGCGGATCAAAAATAGTTTCTCCCTGCGCAACCCGCCTCACCGCCGGACCGAGTTCCAGATTCATCGCATTCTTCAAAATATATCCCTTGGCCCCCGCGTCAATGGCCTGCCGCACCCACGTATTTTCTGAATGCATGCTGAGCATCAGCACCGCTGTTTCCGGCAGGTCTTCAAGAATCTGCCGCGTCGCATCAAGCCCATTCATCCCCGGCAAAGCGCAATCCATGACCACAACTTTTGGTTGCAAACGCCGCGCCAGCTTGATCGCCTCTTCACCATCTCCGGCTTCGCCGACAACCGTCATGTCGGATTCGTCTTCCAACATCCGCCGAAACCCGCGCCGCACCAGCCCGTGGTCATCTACCAGCAATACCGTGATCTTTTTTGTCATATCGTCTTCATTTTTTTTATCTCTAGTCTGTATCAGTGTCAGTTCGCATCCTTCTCCCGAGACTCTACTCTTTCGCGCGGTACCTTCACGTGCACCACCGTCCCTCCATCTGCTGGAGTAGAAAAAGCAATCCGTCCTCCCATCAGCTCCGAACGCTCGCGCATCGCAACCAGCCCAATCCCTTGCTTCGCCGGTTGCCCGTTGAAACCCGCGCCATGATCTTCTACTTCCAGCTCCAGCACAGAAGGCATGAAGCGCAATCGCACCCAAACCTGTTTTGCCCCGGAGTGTCGCGCCACATTGTTCAGCGCTTCCTGTAAAATCCGGTAGATCTGCACCGCCGCACTGCCCTCCACCGCAAAAGGTTCGCCCTGCTTTTCATAGGATATGGCAATTCCGGTCTGGCGCTCCACCGTGGGAATGTACCAGTCGAGCGTGCTCTCAAGGCCCGCCTCATCCAGCATAACCGGATGCAGTGCCTGCGATAAACTTCTCACCCGGTCCAGCGTGTCCTGAGCAATCTGCCGGACTTCCTGCAGATCGCTGCGCAGAGATGAGCCTTCCGGAGCGTGAGCCCCGGCACGGCCAAGCATCGCTCCCATCGCTGTCAGGATCTGACCGAACTCGTCGTGCAACTCACGGGAAATGTAGCGCAGCGTAGACTCCTGCGTGGCAATTAGTTTCTGCGCCAGCTCGCTGCGGCGGTCCGAAAGCTCTGCCATGCGCGCAAACAACCGCCGGTTCCAGCGGATCATGGAGAATCCAGTCAACAAAATGGCCACCAATGTCGCCGCCAGAAATACAAACACTTGCCGCTGCACCCGGTCGTAGATCTGAATGACCTGCTGCGCCGCTTCCTCCTCGTTTTCACTGTTCTGCACCAGCAGTCGCGCCACAGCCGTACTTAGCGCCTCCTGGCGCGCTTGCAGCGAGAGTTGTATTTGCCCTCTTGCCTCTTTCTCTTTGCCGGAGCCGGCCAAGCTAAACACGCGATCGACCGCATCCCAGAATTGCGTAAGTGAGCTGTTAAGCGAAATGCTTTGCTCAGGCGTGCGCGTGGTGGATGCCAAACCGGCTTCGATGTGCATTGCATCCTCCAGATCGGTACGAATACGCTGGAACTGTGCCTGCCACGCGGTCAGCGGGTAAGGTTCGTCATTATCGATCATGTCGCGCATCGCGACCGCAAGCACATTCAGGTCGTTTTGAATGCGCAACAACTGCAGTGAATCCTTGCGATTGCGGTCGATCAGCTGGGACTGAAGCTTCCGCAAACCGGCGATCTGCCATGTGATATACGCCGAGTAGGCGACTACCGCAGCCAGCGTGATGATCAGGCCAAGCAACAGCCCCGCGGTTGGAGAATGCCCGGGAGAAGTGGGACGTGCCACGCCCCGAGCATACAACGGCTGGTCGGAACATGTCACAATGCAGTAATAATGAAGCGAAACCAGGCTTGGCGGAGTCCAACAATAGATTGAGTACAGCCCTCGCACCACTCCAAAAGGTTCCTAAAGTTGAAAGACTCCGCGCGATCCTGCCGGAAGTCTGGATGCTCATGCGTCCGCGGCGCGGACTGCTTGCGCTGGGTTTTGTTTTGATGGTGATCAACCGCGTTGCCGCACTGGTGCTGCCCTATTCCACACGATTCTTTATCGATACCGTCATTAATAAACACCACATGGATAAGCTGCGGCCTCTGGTCTTATTCGTTCTCGGGGCCACTCTGGTGCAGGGCATCACCTCTTTTTCTTTGACCCAATCCTTATCCAAGGCGGCGCAGCGCCTTATCACAGAACTGCGCCAACAGGTGCAGGCTCACATCTCGCGCCTGCCCGTGGCTTTTTATGACACCAACAAGACCGGCGCCTTGGTCTCCCGCATCATGAGCGACGTGGAGGGCGTGCGCAATCTTTTAGGCACAGGCCTGGTGGATTTCGCCGGAGGCCTCGTCACTTCGGCGATCGCCCTTGTCTTGCTGCTGCGCACCAGTCCGCAGATGACGCTGATCGCCGCTGGCTCATTCGTCTTTTTTGGCGTCGCGCTCAACAAAGCATTCGCCACCATCCGGCCAATCTTTCGCGAGCGCGGAAAGATCAATGCCGAAGTCACGGGCCGGCTCACTGAGTCCCTTGGCGGAGTCCGCGTAATCAAGGGCTATCACGCCGAACAGCGCGAGGAAGCAGTCTTTTCCGTGGGAGTTCACCGTCTGCTCGACAACGTGATGCGCACTCTCACCGCAACTTCCGTGATGAGCCTCTCCGCCAGTGTGCTTCTGGGACTAGTGGGCGCCGTCACCATGTATGTGGGCGCGCACCAGATCGCCTCCGGCACTTTAACCGTCGGTGGATTTGTTTCCTACACACTGCTCTTGGGTTTTCTAGTCGCGCCCATCATGCAGATCGTTTCCATCGGGACTCAACTCACCGAGGCTCTGGCGGGACTCGAGCGCACCCAGGAAATCATGCGCGAACGGCCCGAAGATCAGGATCCAGTCCGCATTACATCGCTAACCGACATTGTCGGACTTATCGAGTTTGAAAACGTAAGTTTCACCTACGATGGAATCCACGACGTGCTGCGCAATATTACTTTCCGCGCTGATCCCGGTACGGTGACGGCACTCGTCGGTTCGTCCGGTTCCGGAAAATCTACGACCATCGGCCTGATCTCCGATTTTTATACGCCGACGCGAGGCAGAATATTAGTGGACGGTACGGACCTCCGCACCGTTCGTCTCGATTCCTACCGCACTCGCCTCGGAGTCGTCCTTCAGGAATCCTTTCTCTTCGACGGAACCATTCGAGAGAACGTTTCATTTTCACGGCCCGATGCCAGCGAAGCAGATATTCTGCGCGCTTGCCGCATCGCCCGCGTCGATGAGTTCGCCGAAACTTTCGCCGACAAATACGACACAATCGTCGGCGAGCGCGGCGTCAAGCTTTCCGGCGGACAACGGCAGAGAATTTCGATTGCTCGCGCTATTCTCGCCGAGCCTCGCATCCTGATTCTCGATGAGGCAACCTCCAGTCTCGACTCCGAATCCGAGCAGATGATCCAGCAGGGACTTTCTTATCTGATGAAAGGCCGCACAACATTCGTGATTGCGCACCGCCTTTCTACGATTCGCCGCGCCGATCAGATCCTGGTGATGGAGCAGGGACAAATCGTGGAACGTGGTACTCACGATCAACTCTACGCAGCCCGTGGCCGTTACTACGACCTGTACACCAGGCAACATGGCATCGAAGATAACTTATTTCTCGCGCCGGGCGAGGGCGATTCGACCGAACCGGAAGCTTCTGTAAACGATGTCTCTTCTGCTCCACGTAACGGCGGCGCGCCGGCGGATGCGTTGGGTGTGCTGAAGGGACAGGTGCGCTAGGAAATGGCTGAGAGCAGACCGCAACTCGACGGTTCTCCCGCAATTCGAGTCGAAGATCTCTGCCGGCATTACCGCATGGGCGAGTCCGTGATCCGCGCCGTCGATGGCGTTTCTCTCGAAGTTCGTCCTGGCGAATTCGTAGCTCTCCTCGGCAGTTCTGGCTCAGGAAAATCTTCGGTACTAAATCTAATCGCGGGTTTGGATCGCCCCACCTCCGGCACCGTAATCGTTCATGGCAAAAATCTCGCGCAATTGTCCCGCGAAGATCTGGCGCGCTACCGCCTGCACACCGTCGGGATGGTGTTTCAATCGTTCAACCTGATCGCCAGCATGACGCTCGCAGAAAACGTGGAATTGCCTATGCGCTTTGCCGAGATCGAACGCGCAAAACGCGACACAATCGCGCAGGAAGCGCTGGCGAGAGTGGGCCTGCAATCGCGCATGAATCATCGTCCCAGCGAACTCTCCGGCGGAGAGCAGCAGCGTGCTGCGCTGGCGCGCGCTCTCATCAACCGCCCGCAGCTGCTGCTCGCCGATGAACCCACCGGCAATCTCGACAGCCGCACCGGAACCGAAATCATGAACATGGTCCGCCAGTTCAATCAGCAATTGGGCATGACCGTAGTGATGGTCACGCACGAGCGCGCCTTGGCGGAACGTTATGCGCAGCGCCTTATTTTCCTGGCAGATGGAAAACTGGTGGCGGAAGAAACTCCAATTGTCTCCGCAGAGGCGCGCCAATGAAACTGCCCGATCTGGCCGACCTGGCCCTGCGCAACTTGCGTGAATCTGTTTTGCGAAACTCGCTGACCACCATCGGTATTTCCGTTGGCGTGGCATCTTTAGTCGCAATGCTTTCTCTCGGCATCGGCCTGCAACAACTTGCGTCGCGCCGTCTGATGAAGTCCGGCTTGTTCGATACGGTTGTAGTTACATCCAGACGCGACTTGCGCAACTTTGGCCACAACGAAGATCGCAACGGACCTGCACCCGGAGAAAGCCGCATCCTCGACGAACCCACCCGCCTCGAAATTGAACACCTGCCGAATGTTCTCGAAGCTTATCCTGATATCCGCTTCATCACCGAGTTACGTTACGACGACAAGCCGCACCTGACAATGATCGCGGCCCTGCCTTCTTCCGCAAAATCTAATGACGCCTTCGACGCGTTGCAGGGTCGCTTCTTTTCGTCAGACATGGCGCCCGAAGCAGTCATTCAAAAAGCATTTGCCGAAGAGCTATTAGGCAAAACGCCAAAGACTGGCGTCGACGAAACGAATGTGGCGCAACTGGCTGCTCCGCTTCTCGGCAAGGAGTTGACCATGCGCTACGCTCAGCGCGAGACGACGCCGAGTGCCGCTTCAACCTCACCAGACAAAAAAGTTACCGGCAATGAGGCGACCTCCGATGCCAGCTATTCAGTTATCTCCCGAGAACAGAAACTTAAAATAGTCGGCGTCGCCGACCTTGATCCGGAAAGCATGCGCGGTCCAACTCGCGCCCGAGTCTTTATCCCGCTCAAACTTGCCGAGACCCTGCACGTGATGCAGCCCACGGATTTGCGAGAGGTTTCTCGCGCCGCGGAAAACCAGCCGTCCTACTCATCCGTCAACGTACGAGTAAAAAATCCCAGCCAGATAAGAGATGTCGAAGCTGCCATCAAGAAGATGGGATTCAATACTTTCTCCATTCTCGACGCCACCAGAAGTCTGCAGCAATTTTTCGCCGTGCTCGACGTTTTCCTGGGAATCTTCGGCAGCCTGGCCCTCGCCGTCGCTTCTATCGGAATCGTAAACACATTGGTGATGGCCATCCTGGAGCGCCGTCGCGAAATTGGAATCATGAAGGCCATCGGCGCCAGCGATGGCGACGTGAAGAAACTTTTCTTCGCAGAGGCAGGCGCCATGGGCATTCTCGGCGGCATTGTCGGCGTCATCCTGGGCTGGGCCATCGGACAGGTCATCAACCTGGGCACGAACATCTATCTCAAGCGTCAGTCTCTTCCACCCGAACATTTCTGGGCGGTGCCCTGGTGGTTAGTCGCGTTTGCTCTCGTGTTCGCCTTCGCCGTCAGCCTCATCTCCGGCCTATATCCGGCCGGACGCGCTGCTCGGCTAGACCCCGTGCAGGCTCTGCGCTACGAGTAAACTGAATCGATGCACAGCAGTCTTCGAATCTTTCTTTTTTTCGTAACTCTCTCGGTTTCATTATCCGTTCACGCTGAGAGCCGCATCGAATGCGATGCTGTCAACAGCCGGATTCTCAGGTACGCAGTCCATTACTGCGTCTACCTTCCCGCCAGCTACGACTCCGAAGCAAAAAAGAACCCTCCACAACATTATCCCGTGCTCTACTTCCTTCACGGCCTGGGCGACAACGAGAAAACGCTTTTCAACAGCGGTGCTTGGACGATGCTCGACGATCTCCGCCAGCAGCATAAGCTCGGCGATTTTCTTATCGTCGCTCCCGAAGGCAGAAAAAGTTTTTACATCAACTCCGCCGACGGTTCCGTCCGCTACAGCGATTTTTTCCTGCAAGAGTTCATCCCACTTATCGAAAAGAAATACCGCATCAGCAAAGGCCGCAGCAATCGAGCGATCACCGGAATCTCCATGGGCGGATACGGTGCCCTGCGTTTCGCCTTCAGCCATCCCGAAATGTTTTCTGCCGTCAGTGCCCAGGGCGCCGCACTGATTACCGAGTCGCCCCGCGAACTTGATCTCGCCGCCCGCTCCGGCGCTCCTCTGGGAAAAGTGCTGGCGGATGTCTTCGGAGATCCAATCGATGTTCCTCACTGGAACGCCAACAACCCGTTTCTGCTCGCGCGCAAAAATGCCGCCGCCTTGAAGAAGCTCGCCATCTATTTCAACTGCGGCCAGGATGACAACTACGGTTTCGAAAAGGGAGCCGCCGTCTTGCATGAAGAGCTGCAGAAGCTGGGCGTGAAGCACGAGTACCATCTGTACCCGGGCGACCACAGCTTCACTTATTTCCTCGCCCACTTCACCGAAGTCATGGAATTTCATTCCCGCGCCTTCGGCTTGATTCACTAGCCTTACGGCTTGATTGGCGGGTTCGCATGGCAAAATGGTCGAGTGTAAACTAGACCTGCAACCTGCGGAGAGGTGGCCGAGTGGTTGATGGCTCCGGTCTTGAAAACCGGCATACCCGAAAGGGTATCGGGGGTTCGAATCCCTCCCTCTCCGCCATATCTTTGTTATCCGGCGCTTGCGAGTTGACCATCCGGTTCTTAATTGGATCACGGACTGGATCGTGATCACTGCGGGAGACCGACTTTGCGCACAAGGTCGGCAAAGCGGGGGTCAGAACGCAGTGAGTCGAGTTGGAAGTGAGTGTTCAAACCAATCAGCAACCAATCGTGTTCCTGGTAAGCGACGTTGAGCCAATGGAACGCCTGATCTTTGTCTCCCATATCGGCGTAAAAGGTGGCAATGATCAACGCCGAGGAGTAGCCATTCTTCCGTTGTGATTCGCGAAACTCAATGGCTTTGCGGAGAGCGCCTTTCCAGCCCGCGGAAATGTATCCTGCTTCCAATGCGGCGGCGAGTTCAGAGTCGTCCGAGTGGCCGGAAAGCCGTCCATAGGCTTTCCATTCCTCGATCACCTGCGGGTACATTCGTTCGCCCCAATAGGCATAGGCCAGGCAATCGTGCGCGATGGCAAATTTGGGGTTGTCATTTGCCAGCTTGCTGCAAATCGCAATGGCTTCGGGGTATTGCCGCGCCCAGACGCGAATACCTCCGGCCACCCTTGCGATTACGGGAGACTGCGGATCGAGTTCATGCGCCCGATTGATTTCCGCAAGGGCTTCCTGCTCTCTCCCCCCAATCATGCCGATGTCGTCGGCGTACCACTGGTGGGCCGTGGCATCGTTGGGGTCGAGCGCGAAAGACTTCTTGAACTCAGTCTCTCCGCCGGCAAAATCCCAGTCGTACTGCATCTCGTTGCTGCCCAGCACGGCATGAGGATGAGCCAGGGTAGGGTCCAGGTCGAGGGCCTTGCGGGCAGCTGCGTTCGACTTGGGAAAATCTTCATTTTGATTGCCGCCATAGTTGGGCAGGACCGCGTAGGCGTCGGCCAGACCCGAATAAGCTAAAGCGTAGCCGGGATCCTTCGTTATCGCTTGATTGAAATCTGCGATGGCCTGCTCCAGTTCGCTATAGGTGCGGTTGTTCCAGGCGTAACGGCCCTTTAAAAACAGCTCATAAGCCTCCGGAATTTGTGTGCCTTGCCGTGCGACCTGCTGCCGTTCTGAGCTGCTGAGCTTGGATCGCAACTGTCCGGCGATGTCGACGGCCATCTGCTGCTGCAGCGAAATGAGGTCGGCTCTCTTTCCCGTGTAGCGGTGCCCCCAGATTTCGGTGTTGTCCCGGACATCGGTGAGTTCAGTATTGATTTCGATCGTGCCACCGTGCTGCGCCACTCGCCCGCTCACCACGACCGACACGCCCAGATTGTCGCCGATGGTGTGGACATCAACGTCCTTCCCTCTGTAGCGAAAGGCTGAGTCGCGGGAACGAACCTTAAGCTGAGGCGCGCGGGCGAGGCTGCCGATCAAGGACTCGGCGATGCCGTCGCTGAGATAGTCGGAATTGGCATCTCCACGCTCGTTGGTGAAAGGGAGGACGGCGACGGAATCGGGCCCGAGGTAGAGATCGTGGGATACGCCATTTGCCGGCTGACGACCGGCGAGAGCTTTGTAGCTGGGTTCGCGATGGCCGATCGAGAAATAAGTGATTAGCACGGCGGCAAGCAAGAACGGAATCAACCAGGCAGCGAGACGGGATGGGGGCCAATTTTTGGTCGCGGCAGGGACCGCCGACTGGGTTATCGTCGTGACCGTCGCAGCAGGAGCTGAGTTAGACAGCGGAGCAGCTCCGGCTGAATTCGATTTGCGGTCCTCAACTGCGCCAGATCTGGAATCCTCTACATCCAGTTCTTCGCTTCGTCCCTTCAACCAATCGGCTAGTTCGTCGCTGTAGGCGAAGACGGCGCTGCGGCCGTCCCCTGGCACGCGATGCACGGGAAGACCACGTTCCGTTTCCCAGCGTTTGACGGTGCGTTCGGCACGGCCGAGGAAGGCGGCAATTTCCTTCCAGGAGTCAAGGCGCTTCCCAGCGAGTACGGTTCGCGATTGGCTGACATATTTAGCTGACACTAAGGGAAATGACACGTCATGGCCTCCAATGGCCCGACATGCCTGTTGCCGGTGGGGGAGCAAGCCGCCATAGTATAGCGCGACTTGCAATGGTTGCGTGTCCCATGTGTGGGCTTTCCGGATGGGAAGAATGGGTGACTCCGGGAAATTAAAAGTGTCCGGAATGAAACGATTTAGGAGGAATTTCGATGTCTAAACGAAAGTTTGTCCATAGGACGGCTCCGGGCGTTTTTATACTCTGGTTGGCGATGGCGGGCGTTTCGGCTGCATCGGACACGTTTACCAGCCTGGCAAGTTTCGACAAAACAAACGGCAACGAGCCCAACCACACGGCCCTCATTCAGGCGACGGACGGCAATCTCTATGGAGTCACCTCTTACGGGGGGGTGAATGGCAGTGGCGCCGTGTTTCGGGTTAGTACGACTGGAACGCTGGACGCGATCTACAGCTTCTGCTCGCTGGCCAACTGCGCCGATGGTGAGAATCCTTATACCAGCTTGATTCAGGCCAGCAATGGCGACCTCTACGGGACAACCTCCGCTGGCGGTGCGAGCAAGAATGGCACGTTGTTCAAGATCACGACGTCGGGGACGCTGACCACCCTCTATAGCTTTTGTTCTCTGGCGAAGTGCGCCGACGGCTCTGAACCTGAAGGCCAGCTGGCCGTAGACACTGCAGGGAACATCTACGGGGTGGCGAATGAAGGCGGGGCGAGCAATTTCGGCACAGTGTTCAAATTCAGCACAAAGGGAGTCCTGACCACGCTCCACAGCTTCAGTGGCGCGGACGGAGAATATCCAGAGGGCGGCTTGGTTGCGGCCAGCGGAGTCTTCTACGGCACGGCGGAGTATGGAGGCGCCAACGGCGACGGTACCATCTTCAAAATCACGACTGCCGGTACCGAGACTACGCTGCACAGCTTCACAGGAAGCGACGGATTGAATCCTAAGGGCTGGCTGGTAGACGTTGCCGGTACCTTTTACGGGACAACCCAATACGGCGGAGCCAATAACGAGGGCTCGGTTTTCAAGATGACCTCGGCGGGCGCGGTGACCACGCTCTACAGTTTTTGTTCGCTGGCAAGCTGCGCGGATGGTTCCGCAGTAACTGCGGGTTTGATGCAAGCCACGGACGGCAATCTCTATGGAGTGACCGACATCGGCGGAGCTAGCAACGATGGTACAGTCTACGAGCTCACCCTCAAAGGAGTGTTGACCACGCTGCACAGTTTCGACAACACAGATGGTTACGGCCCGCAGGGCACAGTGTTGCAGGACACCAACGGCGATTTCTATGGGTTCACGGAGTTTGGCGGGAGCATCGGCGACGGCACTGTTTTCAGAATCGCGACGGGGCTTAAGGCATTCGTAACGCTCGAGAGCACGAGCGGGACGCATGGGTCGAAAGTGGGGATTCTGGGCGATGGATTCAGTTCGTCGTCAGTGGTGAAGTTCAACGGAGTGACGGCAACGACGGTGACGCTGAGCGAGGCCGGGCTGCTGACGGCGACCGTCCCGGCGGGTGCGACGGATGGTTACGTCACGGTCACGACGGAATCCACCACCCTTACCAGCACGCAGAAATATACCGTGCACAACTCGTGGAGCACGGGTGCGGCGATACCGGTGCCAGTGATCTGTCCGGCAGTCGGATTCATCGGGGGGAAGATTTATGTGGTCGGAGGGGGGAACGGCAGCGTTGCGGTTGGCGACAACCAGGTGTACAACACGGCCAACAATACCTGGAGCACGGCCGCGGCGATGCCGACGCCTGTGGGATGTGCGGCGTACGCGGTGGTAGCGGGCACTCTGTACGTGATTGGTGGGTCGCAGGGCACAACTTTCAACGACACCGTGCAAGCCTATAATCCGGCGAAGAACTCGTGGTCCACAAAAACGCCGATGCCGATTGCGCGTGGGAGCATTCCAGCCGCAGTGGTGGATGGGACGTCGATATACGTGATGGGCGGAAATGGAACGACGTTGCGACTCGACAACCTCGAAAAATATGACACGAAAACCGATACGTGGACCGAAGAATCTCCGCTGCTGGTTGGCAGGTCAGAGACGACCGGGGGACTGCTGGGAAGCACGCTAGTCACCGCTGACGGAGACACAAATTCGGGGACAACCGGTGATGCGGAGGCCTACGACCTGTCGACCAACACGTGGAGCGAACTGACAGCAGATCCGACGCCGAGAGGCGGGCCGTGCTTTGGGGCGATTTCCGGCCAGTTGTATCTGGCGGGAGGAAGCCAGGGCGCGGAGGCGATCAACGTGACGGAATTGTTCAACCATACGGCCGATAAATGGACGACGCTGCTCTCAATGCCCAACGCGGTGATGTGGTCGGGTTCGACCGTAGCGAACGGCCAGTTGTACTGCTTTGGAGGCACACCCACGACGAGCGGGACGACAGCAGATAACTACGTGCAGGTTTATCAGCCGTAGGAAGGGAAGGCGCGCAATCCATCCGCCCCGGGGAGGTTCCCGGGACGGTGGACGCGCGAAACGAGCTCTATTGCAACGAACTCTATCTCAACGAGCATAGATCATTTAATCGACGGAGGAACTGATGGACGGGTGGCCCACCCGCCGCCGAAAGCTGCTGCCATCTGCGGGGCGGGCGGAATCCAGTGGGAACGCGAGAACGATTTTATTGAGCGCGTGTAGCTGCCAACTCCTGCCCGGTAGTCACCGCTCGCGCGTCGGAGAAAAAACGGCGTTGAAAATAAAAGGCAACGTTGACCAGGGCAATCATCACCGGCACTTCCACCAGAGGCCCAATGACCGCCGCGAATGCCGCTCCGGAGTTGATGCCAAATACCGAGACTGCCACTGCGATCGCTAGTTCAAAATTGTTGGAGGCGGCCGTAAATGCCAAGGTTGTCGTCTTGGAATAGTCCGCTCCCACTTTCCTGCCCATGTAAAAGGACACCAAAAACATCAACACGAAGTAGATCAAGAGCGGCACGGCAATGCGCAGGACGTCCAAGGGCAGACGGACTATATACCCACCCTTCAGGGAGAACATCACCACGATCGTGAAAAGCAGAGCAATCAGCGTCAGTGGGCTTACGCGGGGGACGAAGCTCCGGTTGTACCATTCCTGCCCTTTGGCGCGAATCAGGGCAGTACGAGTCAGGAATCCCGCGAGAAACGGAATTCCCAGATAAATGAAGACACTCTTCGCAATTTCTGCGATTGACACATTGACGATGGCACTATGAAGGCCGAGCTTAGCGGGAAGGACGGTAATAAAAACCCAGGCGTAGAGCGAGTAGAAAAAGACCTGGAAAAGAGAATTAAAGGCCACCAGACCGGCCGCGTATTCCGTATCGCCTCGCGCCAGTTCGTTCCAAACGATGACCATCGCGATGCAGCGTGCGAGACCGATCATGATGAGTCCAGCCATGTATTCCGGATA
Source organism: uncultured Acidobacteriaceae bacterium (assembly GCA_963726155.1). Classification (GTDB taxonomy): domain Bacteria; phylum Acidobacteriota; class Terriglobia; order Terriglobales; family Acidobacteriaceae; genus Sulfotelmatobacter. The sequence continues at coordinate 1,284,191 of CAVSBF010000003.1, read as the reverse complement.
TCCGCGCAGGAAGACGATGGCCAGAACAAACATCAGAATCGGCCCTACAACCCAGTTCTGGAAGAGCGAAAGACCGAGCACTTTCTTGTTGCGAAAGACCTCGTGCAAGTTCTCATATCGCACCTTCGTAAAGGGTGGGTACATCATTAAAATCAATCCCGCTGCAATCGGAATAGAAGTCGTACCGACGTTGAAGCGATTCAGAAACGGTACGACTCCGGGCACAAGCCAGCCCAATACAACACCGCCGAACATGGCGGAGAAGATCCACGCCGTCAGATAGCGGTCGAGAAAACTGAGACGACTCGTTGCGTTCATTCGTGACTCCTGTAGTGCCGCAAACCGCGAAGTGCAGCCTCTTGTCGAACCGTTGCTATTCTTTCGAAATGGGTGTCATCGTCTGGCCGATGTTATCGAGCTCTTTCTTGAGTGCAAGGCTGTCGAGAGTTGTCAGGGGGAGACAGAGCAATAGACTGATTCTGCGCTCCAAAATAAAAAACGCCTCGCGAAACGCTCTTTCCACTTCGGCTTCTGTTCCGCGAACCGCTGCCGGGTCGGGAACGCCCCAATGCGCGGTCATCGGCTGTCCGGGCCAGATTGGGCAGACCTCTTTCGCCGCGTTGTCGCAAACCGTGAAAACAAAGTCGAGTTTCGGAGAGCCGGGTAGAGAGAATTCATCCCACCCTTTGCTGCGCAGGCCCGCGGTTGGTAAGTGCGCCCTTTCGAGCTGTCTGAATGCCTCCGGTCGAACCGTCCCTGAGGGATGGCTTCCGGCGCTGTAGGCCGTGAAATTGGGGCGCCCTTTGGAGTTGAGAATTGCCTCAGCCATGATGGAGCGTGCCGAATTGCCTGTGCACAGGAATAACGCGTTGTAGTGTCCTTGCATATCAGTTGTCTCTTAGTTGCAGCAGGTTGGTCCACAACAGGCCTTCGTTGCGGTGTTTCCCGGTTTCACCGCCCGCACGAAGGCGCTCAAGAACTTGCCATCCACCTCAGGCGCAATCGCGTCCACATCGACGCCAGCCGCCGAAAGAAACTCGCGTGCATCCTCTGCGCGATAGACCCGCGTGGGCTCGATGTCAATTTGCTCGAAGCCCGCGGCGGAAAGTTTGCTGCGATATTCATCATCTCCGAGAGCCCCTGCCACACACCCGACCCACAGAAGCACACTTTGGCGAATTTCTGGCGCGATTGCGCCTCGGGTAACGACATCAGAAACCGCAATGCGGCCACCCGGCTTCAGCACCCGGAAGGCTTCTCGTAACACGCGGTCTTTGTCCGCCGAAAGGTTGATGACACAATTCGAGATGATCACGTCGATCGAGTTGTCTGGAAGAGGAATGCTCTCGATCTCGCCCTTGAGGAACTCGACATTCTCAGCTCCTGCTTTGCGCTTGTTTTCGTTGGCTAGGGCGAGCATCTCGTCCGTCATGTCGAGACCGTAAGCCTTGCCAGTGGGCCCAACCCGCTTTGCCGAAAGCAGAACATCGATGCCACCGCCCGAGCCGAGATCGAGAACAACCTCTCCCGGATTCAACTTCGCCAGCGCGGTCGGATTTCCGCATCCTAATGATGCGAGCATTGCCTCTTCAGGGAGTTGTCCGGCTTGGGAAGAGTCATAGAGATTGGAAGTGATTGGATCGCAGCCCAAGCTGCTTGCCGCGGTCGCTCCGCAGCAACTACTGCCGCCAGACTTAACGCGCAAGGCTGCCTGGCCATACTTTTCTTTGACTACTTCCTTGATGTCGGTGGTGCTCATGATTGCTTCTCCTATTTACAAAGTTGAACGATATTCTGCGGTTTGACCGCCTTGTTTCGCGTGCAGCATTCGGCGTAAAGGAATTGCAGCAGTTCCTGAAGTGCTTCCGTGTTGGCCGTATAGCGTAAGAAGGTGCTTTCACGGCGAACGTTCACGAGTTCTTCGTTTTTCAACTTCTCCAGGTGGTGGGAAAGCGTGGAATTCGGAATGTCAAGCTCCGACTGGATATCACCTACTACCAAGCCGTCTGGATGTGCGGATAGCAACAATTGCATAATGCGCAGCCGCGGTTCGGTGCCCATCGCGGAAAGCATGTCGGCGAATTTTGCAACCTGCTCGGTACTTTTCTTGCTCGACGTCGCTGGCATATTTCCATCGTTGCAGAAATATCGATAACGGTCAAGCGGATTGCGGGCTTGCCGGCTAAGAGTTGTACGACGAGTTGTTGGAATTCTCAATGGAGGGCTGCCCATCCTTGGGCGCGACGAATGCCAAATGCGGCGAAGCGGCCTCCTCAAGCAGCGCGTTCTCTTTCGAGTCTGTCCTCATAGCTCGTCCGCTAATGGTCTTGTTCCATTCCGTTATTCGGCTAAGAAGCAGGAGAGCGTTTTCCGTCCTCGTGCACGTAGCGGATGACTTCCACCTCTGACATGGCAATCAGTCCGTCATCCACCATTTCATCGAGCGCCGGAAGTAATTTGTTAATATTCTTCTCCGTGTCTATTACTGAGACCATAATCGGGCGATCGGAGGAACGCAGCAGATGCTGCTTATGAATGATCGAACTTGCTCCGTATCCCTCAATCCCGCGAAACACCGTGGCGCCGGCGATATCGAGTTCCCGGCACTTGGCCACGATGGCCTCGTAAAGTGGTTTACCGTGCCACTTGTCGTCCTCGCCAAAATGGATGCGCAACATTTTGGCCTTTCCTTCGAGTTTCATATTCGTGTCTCCTGGCGGCGCTCGGCTTTCTCATAGTTATGCGTGTACTTGATGACGTCCGCGTCAGACAGCACGACTAAACCCTGCTTCACCATTTGGTCAAGAATCGGCATAAACGCCTTCAGTTTCTCTTCCGTATCCACCACGGACAACAGGATGGGCCGATCATGGGAAAGGCTGAGCGCGGCGTCCTTGTGAATTCTCCGGTTCGCACCATACCCGAGAATCCCGCGGTAAACCGTGACGCCGGCAATGTCGTTCGATCGCAGACCGTCGACGATGGCTTCATACAACGGCTTGCCATTCCACTTGTCATTCTCGCCGACGTAAATCCGCATCATCTTGGCTTTGCCCTCACGTTTCAGCGCAGGCATTTCAGGCGCAGGATGCTTCTGTTTCTTGTCAGCAGGCTTGACAATTGTAGTGTCGTGCATCTCAATCAGTCCTTCTCCTGCCATGGCTTGCAACTTGGGTAGTAGCTCTTCGACTTTCTGCGCAGTTTCGATAAACTCGATTTTGACAGGCAAATGGACCGCCAGATCGACGAGACTGGTGGTTTGCATCTTGTGATCTCCACCAAATCCAGCAATGCCGCGCATCACGGTGGCACCCGATACGCCATGAAAAAAAAGAAAATCCAGAATAGCTGCATAGGTCGCACTCCCGTGGTATTGCTGGTCCTCGGCTACGTAAATGCCGACCTTCTTGCCCGGCCCTGGTCTCAGCACATTTTCCTCCTCTGGTTAGAGTTCTCTTTGACCCAATAAAAATTCGGCGACACGACCCGGTGGTCCGCCGCCTTCATGAATTTTATGTTTTAGTTCCGGTAGGGTTTCAAGTTCCTGCTCCGATCCGCTTTCATGGAATCGCCCTGCCCGCCATCACGCCACCCCACACTGCAACAAACCCAACGATCACGCTCAGTGCCACATAAAGCAAGCCCAGGCCGATCTGACCGTCCTGGATCGTGCGTAATGTCTCGAATTCGAAGCTGGAGAATGTCGTGTAGCCTCCGATGAAGCCGATTGGGATTAAGTATCGCCAGTTCGGGCTCCAATGCGTTCTGGCCGTCAATAGCGCAAAGACCAGGCCAATCAGGAACGAACCCGATATGTTAACCACGAACGTCCCGTAGGGAAACCGCGTTCCCATTCTGCTGCCGATATAACTGCCCAGCCAAAAACGCAAGATCGAGCCTAGACAACCTCCCACGCCCACCATCACGTATTTCACCAAGGCGCCTCGTTCCTTTCTTTTTCAGTGCACTTTCACCAGATTTGCCGGCCACTCAGAGAGCGACAGTCGGCCCCGTTCGAGTGTCATTGCGATCGGACAAAGCCTGAATTTTCACCTAACAGCGAGCAATAAATTGCAGAACATGATCTCTGGTCTGAATCGATTTGATCACCCCGCCTTGAGATCACGATTGGCGTCAGGCCAGTCAAGATTGAGGCCGCAATACTGAGGCCGTGACTCCAGGAGATTATTTAATTTTTGCGGAATCTTTGCCGGGAAACAACTCCGCGACAAGGGCCGCTTGTCAGGAGTCATCAGCTGTCCCGGCTATGTGGTGGGAACAGCGGTTTCGGTGAACTCCTTCACCGTTGATAACAACTTAAGTACAGCAAAGAGGAGGGCCGAAGTCAACGGATTTTAGTTTGTGGGGTAGCGGGCCTGCGGTCCAAGCGGCTATATAGCTGCCGATCATCCCTTGCAGGTGGACTGTGCGTGAAAACTGCCAGTAACTTCTCTGGATTAGTCGAGGGATTCGGTGGTTTTCACAGTACGTAGACTCGAAGCATCCACCAGACTAGAAATATCGCGACGATGGCTCCCGCGATGTGAACGATCCAGTCGCCAGCTGTTTTCGGTTTCCCAAAGTTGAACATGCGGCAATGGTAGCAGGCGCAGCCGTGATGTGGCGCGGTCGCTTCCTCCCTTAGTATCCCAACCGCTTGTTTACAATGTTGTTCAGCGGCTCGCCTTTCTCAAACCTCGCATACTGCTCCAGAAAGAAGAGCATGGCTTGATCCTGCCAGTCGGCGGTATGGTCCGCGCAGTGCGGCGACAACAAAACATTCTCCATCTTGAACAGCGGATGTCCCGGCGGCAGTGGTTCGTGTTCAAACACATCGAGGGCTGCTCCTTTGATCGTCTTTGCAGTGAGCGCACGCAGCAGCGCCGCCTCGTCAATGACCGGTCCGCGTCCCACGTTGATTACTACCGCCGTCGGCTTCATCGCCGCAAACTCCGCGTCACTGATCATGTGCCGCGTCTCCTCGGTTAATGGGGCCGTCGCCACAATGTAATCGCAGAGCGCGATCATCTCCCGCCGTTCCTCCGGCTTGTAGAAATGATCCACGAGCGGATCCATCGATTCGGGAACATGCCTCTTCGTCGCAAGCACGCGCATATTCATGGCGTGCGCGCGGCTTGCCACGGCTCGGCCAATATCGCCATAGCCCAAAATCCCAACCGTCTGTATCCCTATCTCTTGCACGTCGAATGGTTCCCAGAGGCCTGCGTCCTGGTTGCGAATCATCCGCCGGAAATCCTTCGCGAAATACAAGATTGCTCCCAGCACAAACTCCCCCAGGGACGCGCTGTACACGCCGCGGCTGTTGGTCAACACAATTTGGCTTTCCACGAGTTCTGGAAACAAAACGTTGTCCAGTCCCGCAGCCCGGGAGTGTACCCAGCGCACGTTTTTGCAAATCGCCAGCAATTCGCGCAGCAACTCCCGCGTCCCCGACCATTGCAGAATTACCCTTGCGTCCTTCGCTGCTTGTCCGCACGCGGCAACCTCTCCACATACTTTGTGCGGTAGCTCGTTTAGCATTGCGAACTGCGGATCGTATCCTGACGCCAGCACCAATACTGGATTCTCTTTCGCCATACTTGAGATTCTGCCACGCTCTTGTTCTTTCCTAATTCCAACTTTTTGCCTACCGCACAAGCATATTTCGATTGATATTACTCCTCCAAAAAGGCAAGAAAAGTGGGACTAAACAATGGGAGCGGTTGCCTTGAGTACGCGGCCCAGAGATCACCACGCGGGAAACGAAGTGCCAGACGCTGTGCAAACAATCGGCCGCACGCAGTTCATCCGGTGATGGTTGCTGATCGGTCGAAATCCACCACTCCTGGCCGAAATCAGCCACTGTAAGTCAATCAAAAGAACGGAACTCTTCCGGATTCCCAGTGTTCAATCTACTAACAGGAATTCTGAGGGGACATTATGAAAACCAAATTATCGAAAACGCTTCTTACCGCGGTGCTGACGGGCGCTATGGCGTTCGGGGCTGGTGCTTCCCTGGAAGCGCAGGACCAGTCGATGGACAAGCCATCAGCGGGTGTGAGCGTTCAAGTGGATCAAGGACCTCCTCCGGAGCAGACTGCTCCGCAATACAGTGCTCCGCAGTACAATGCTCCGCAGTACAACGCTCCGCAATATAATGAGCAAGACCAGGGCGCTCCTCAGGATGTGGCGCCCCCACCGCCGCAAGATCAAGATGCATACCAGGACCGTGCCTATCAGGACCAGGCGCAGGCGCCTCTGCCTCCGCCTCCAACCGGGCCGAATCAACAGCAGTACACATCGTTGCCTCCGGAGCAGTTGAATAAACTGGTAGCTCCGATTGCGCTGTATCCCGATGCGCTCGTGGCGCAGATACTGGCCGCGGCCGCGTATCCAACGCAGATTGTAGAGGCGGACCGTATGGCACGCGAGAACCCTGGCCTAAAGGGACAGGACCTCGCCAACGAAGTCGACCGGCAGGATTGGGATCCCAGCGTGAAGTCTCTGGTGGAGTTTCCTACAGTGCTGGCGAACCTGGACAAGAATTTGTCGTGGACCTCTGAGCTGGGCGAAGCCTATCAGAACCAGCCGGATGATGTGATGCAGGCGATTCAGTACATGCGTCACAAGGCCTACGACGCGGGCAATCTGCGGACTACGCCTCAAGAGCGCGTGTACGAGCAGGGGCCCGATGTAGACATCCAGCCGGCTGATCCGGATGTGGTATATGTCCCCACTTACAACCCGGCGTATGTGTACGGATATCCCGTAGGCCTGTGGCCTGGGTTTTATCCGTGGTGGGGAGTTGGATTTGGTGGCCCGTACATTTCGTTCGGCATCGGCTTCCCGCTCGCGCCGTTCTTCGGCTTCGGCTGGGGATGGCATGGATGGGGCATCGGCTGGGGTTTCCACGGTGGAGTCTTCTTTGGCGGACACCCTTGGGGATACCGTGGCGGAGCGTTCTATAACCATGCCGCCTTTGTGCACGGAAATTATCGAGGATACTCGTCCGCGCGTGGCGGATTCGGAGCGCGCGGGTTTGCGGGTCGCGGGTATGGCTCAGCCGCAGGTCACGGATATGCGGGTCATGGATATGCAGGTCGCGGATATGCGGGTGCATCCCGAGGCTACGCAGGGGCGTCCCGCGGCTTCGCCGGCAATCGCGGAGCTGCGGTTAACCGCGGCGCTGCAGGCAACCGAGCCTACGCCGGCAACCGGGGATTCTCCGGCGGCAACCGAGCCTACGCCGGCAACCGGGGATTTTCCGGCAGCAACCGATCTTTCGCTGGTCGCGGATCCAGCGCACCGAGGGCTGGTAACTTCAGCGGCGGTGCGTCACGCGGATTCTCTTCGCATGGCGGGGGCGGTTCTCACGGTGGCGGACACTTTAGCGGCGGACATCCAGCAGCGGTGGACATGCCAGCGGTGGCGGAGGAGGTCACGGTGGCGGCGGGCACGGTGGCAGGCGCTAACGTTCCTCTATAGTTATCACCGTCCCCGCTCAAGTCGAAAGCCCCACTCTCACGAGCGGGGCTTTTCTTGCTCAGATAATCTGGGTGTCGGCCGTTCCCGTTTCTGTAGCAGCGGCTGCATGCAGGAACTAGAAAGATTTCGGCGACGTTGCTGTGCCTTCTTTCAGGTACTACTTTGCAAGTTGAGTTGCGACTTCTGGAAGTACCGGCGTTCGCTCGATCTTGACCGCGTCGAGCGACGCTGGATCAAGCCCCAACGCTTGCAGCATGGTCGGCGCCACTTGGATGGTTTGCGCCTCAGCCGAGACAGTTTGTGGCGCAAAACTGGGATTGGCGACGCATTGCAGCTTGTTCGGCGCTGTCCAAAGTTCGACGCCTGGTGAGGGATCTACTTTTTCCACTGCAACTGACATTCGCAGCTTCTGGATGAATCGCATGCTCAAGCGTTCACCGACCACGGGGCATCACGCCACCGTGGGAACGTTTGTCATTCCGGCCGTTCCGAACACGCGCCGGTAACGTTCGATTTCCGATGCCGGACCGAGCGCCTTTGCATAATTATCGGAGAGTTTCACCGCTGGCCGCCCTTCCACGTCAGACACTTTGCAGATCAGGCTGATCGGGTCAAATTCGCTGCCGCCTCTGGGATCGCAGCCGCGAAAATCGTTGGTCAGTAACGTTCCCCATCCGGCGCTGAACCGAATGCGCCGGCCCGGGCTCCACTTTCCTCGATTCTCGAAATCTGCGGCGTTGCGGAATTCCCCGGCGGTGGCGCCTCCGTGCAACGCTCCTCCGAAATAAGCGTGGAGACCGATGATTTCATCGACATCGAGAGCGTCTGATGCAATCACGATCTTGTCGCGTGGGTCGCGGCCGCGCCCTTTCAGCCATTCGATATATTCGTCGCCAGCCACGTAAGGATTCTTGCTGTCCATGCGCTGGCCGGTCCAATCCGCCGTCCACTCCGGTGCGTTCTTGAGGAATTGAGTGGTTCCAAAAGTATCGGGCAGCATGATCCGCAATGCTCCCTCGTAAGTGCGCTGCCACAGGTCGAGCACATGGTACTGAGAGGCCTTCAGGGCTTCGTCATCATTCGCCAGCGCCGCGAGTACCATCGGGATTTCATGCGCGTTCGTTCCAATCGCTTCAAGATCATGCTTATGAGCGAGAAAAGCGTTCGACGTTCCAACGAATCCGCTACGAAGATTGGAAGCCATCGCCTTCACCACATACTCCTGCCACAGAAAGCTGTGCCGGCGCCGCGTTCCAAAGTCCGCTACACTCAGGCTGGGCACTCCGCGCAGGCGTTCGATCTTGCTCCATAGTTTCGTTTTTGCCCGGGCATAAAGAATATCGAGCTCGAACTCGCTCAACTTTTTCATGTTGGCCCGTGTCCTCAACTCATCCAGGACAGAGAGCGCGTAGAGTTCCCACATCGTGGTTTCGGGCCAGGCGCCTTCGAAGGACAAGTGAAACTGGCCATCGTTCACGGATAACTCGTACTCCGATAGCTTGAAGTCTTGTTCCAACCATTCCAGAAATGCCGATTCAAAAATTCCGCGGCGCCCGTAAAACGTATTACCGGCCAGCCACACCAGTTCGGATTTTCGAAACTGCAGTTTGCGGACGTGCTCCAACTGGTGGGAAATCTCTTCGATCGCAAACATGTCGGCCAGCCGCACCGAAGAGCTTCGATTAAACAGCGCGAATGACACTCGCGTTTTCGGGTAATGCTTCCAGATGAACTGCAGCATCAGGAGCTTGTAAAAATCGGTATCCAGCAAGGATCGCACGACCGGGTCGAGTTCCCAGTTGTGGTTGTGCGCCCGTTCCGCGAAGTTCACGATCATCTTTAAGGAAGACTCACTGCGCCCACTTATTCTACCTGCACTGTGCGTTTCCCCCGCCGTTCGCCAAATTGATTCTGGTTGGCTGGTTTGCTAAGGTCGTGTTCATGTCCGAGCGTGTCATGTCCGAGCGTCTCCTCGCCGATCGTGTTACGTCCGATCGTTCCCCTGATCAGATACATGAGCAGATACGCGAATTGCTCGACTCCCTTTATCGCGAGGACTCCGGACGAATCCTGGCCACTCTGATCCGATTGCTCGGTGATTTCGATCTCGCTGAGGAGGCGATGCACGAAGCCTTTGCGGCTGCGCTGAGTCTCTGGCCGAAGAGTGGAGTACCCGGCAACCCGCGTCCATGGCTGATTTCGACGGCCCGGTTCAAAGCGATTGATACTCTGCGTCGGCGGGCAAGATTCGATGCGTCGCAAGACGAGCTGGTGCGATATCTCGAAGCGCAATCAAGCTCGGCGGAAGGGTCCAGTGATGGCGAGTTTCTTGAAGACGACCGGCTGCGCCTGATTTTTACCTGTTGTCATCCCGCTCTCCCGCCGGAAGCCCGCGTTGCGCTCACCTTGCGTGAGGTGTGCGGGCTGACCACCGAGGAGATCGCCAAGGCCTTCCTCACCACTCCGCGGACGCTGGCGCAGCGCATTGTGCGCGCCAAAGCGAAGATTCGCGACGAACGAATTCCCTACGAGGTGCCGACGCCGCAGGAATTGCCGGAGCGGTTGGGCGCGGCGCTTCAGGTCATCTATCTCGTCTTTAACGAGGGTTATTCGGCCGCGGCGGGAGCGAACGTAACGCGGGCCGAACTAACCGGCGAGGCGATTCGACTGGGCCGCTTGCTGCTCGAACTTCATTTGGCCGAGCCTCGTCTAGCCGAGTTTCGGCCAGAGCCGGAAGTCATGGGACCGAAAATCATGGGTTCCGAAATAACGGGGCTGCTAGCCCTGATGTTGCTGCAGGAATCCCGCCGCGCCGCGAGAAGTTCTCCCGCCGGCGAGCTGATCCTGCTGGAGAATCAAGACCGCGCGCTCTGGAACAAAGAGCAGATCGCGGAGGGAGTAGCATTACTGGAGAAGGCCTTGAACTATCAGCAGAAGTGCGGCCGCTTCGGCTCCTACACACTGCAGGCTGCGATTGCGGCCGTTCATGCGGAGGCGGAATCGGTCGCCGCGACCGGCTGGCGTCAAATTGTTGCGCTTTACGACCAGTTGCTACGAATTCAGCCTTCGCCAGTTGTCGAGCTCAATCGTGCCGTGGCCATTGCCATGCGCGACGGTCCAGAGGCCGGTCTCGTGCATATCGACGCGGCGTTGGAAGATGGTGAATTGGCCAATTATTACCTGGCGCATTCCGCCCGCGCAGATATGTGCCGCAGGCTCGGCAGGACAGCCGAGGCTCGTGCTTCCTATGAGAAGGCGCTGGCGCTGACCCAACAGGAACCAGAGCGGCAATTCCTGCAAGAGCGGATTCGGCAGCTGAAATAAAAAAATGTCCGGTGGCGCGTCGCTAGAGAAAGCGGGGATGTTCACTCCTCTAAAGATCGACGACGGATCTATCCGCGTTCGCGGCCCTCGCGCACGATGGCCGCTAGGTCGCCGGTCGACAGCCTCACCTTTACACCTTTCACATCTAATGGTGACGCTGTCCCAGTGCGCAGGGGCAGAATGCGGAACACGGTCCCATCGCGGCGTCGAATTTCCACCACCCCGTCGCGCGCGGCTTCGTCGAGCACCGTCGCAAAATTTCCTCGCGCCTCAGAATAACTGTAGGATTTCATCGGCTCTCGCCCTCCAGCACATCCAGTTTCAATTCACGCGCGCGCTCTCTCAATCCGCCGTCCAGCGTGAGAAGCGGAGCTCTTTCGTTGATGGCACAGGCCAGTATGTAGGCATCGCAGGCATATACGTTCAATTTCGCCGACAATTCCACTGTCTGCTTCAACCCTACCTCGGCCATGCGAATCGGGATCGCAGCGTAGGCCTCCAACAACCGGAGTGCATCCTTGACGCCGATTGCTCTTCGTTTAAACATGGCCGACATCGCGTTCCCGATTTCCCAGTGGACCGACGCCGGAGCTACCAGGATCGCTCCACGCGTCAGCCTGACCAGGGCAGGCTTTTCCGGCTGCTCCGCGATGACGGCGAGAATTGCGGAGGTGTCGATCACTATTTCCACGACTTCCATTCTATCAAGAGTTGTACAATTGTACAAGTTAATTGGGGGCAGCTGCCGGGTGCTCCACTTCGCGCTTCTTTGCGGGAAGTGGGATTCTAGGGATCCCATCCGTCTGGGATTTTGTTGAATCGCCTCACTCTTTCTCGTACCCTCAAACCCAGGAGCCAAAATGACCATCGAGATCCGCGACGCATCTTATGAGGCCAGAATCCGAAAGCATCTCCAGGCCGCCGGCTCCAGCAGCGTCGAGGAAGTGCTGCTCCGCCTGCTGGACACGCAGGAAGAACAAGACCGCTGGCTCTTGGAGAATCGGGAGGAGATCAATGCCAAGATTCGGCGAGGTATTGCCCAACTCGACCGTGGAGAAGGGATTCCGGAAGACCAGCTCGACGCCTACCTGGCGAAACTCAAAACCCAGCCCGAATGAGAAGGCGTTTCGTTCTTGGCCCAGGCTTTTGAACTTGCGATCATTACCGACACAGTGGGTGCCCCGTTCCTTCGCGTTTTTTGCGAAGGGGCGGGAGCCGGAAATGCCGGCGCTGAGTGGGTTTGATTATGCGTCCACAACAAACTCAAATAGCATACGCAGCATCGCCGCCCACCCTTGCAAAGAGCGCAAGGATGGGGCACCCTCAGTGAGAACGGCGCGCGCAAAGATCGTTAAAGGTGCGCCACCCACCTAAAATAAAATCCTCTACGACTTGTCGAATTCCGTCCTTCCGTTCGACTATGTGGTGAAGGCCGGGCAAACGGCCCGCCAGAAATAGAGGAAAGCGATGACCCGAAATCAGATACACAGCATTTTCCTAAGCGCGTTCGTACTCGTCTCCGCGCTGATCGCGACCCGGCCCGCAGCTGCACAAGGCCCGGACCAACCATATCCAACGATGGCCCCGGTAGAACAATATCTGATGGATCGCGACGCCGAAATCGCCTTAGCCCGCAGCGCCGCTCCAGACGCCATCTCCCACGACGCCTCGGTCATCGTCCTAACCCGTCACGGCTACGAAACCGCAGTCGAAGGAAAAAGCGGCTGGGTCTGCTGGGTCGGACGCAGCTGGCTGGCCATGTTCGATAACCCAGAATTTTGGAATCCAAAAGTCCGCGCCGCGGATTGCCTCAACCCGCCAGCCGCCCGTTCCATCTTGCCATACGCCTACAAACGCACCGAACTCCTCCTGGCTGGCCATTCCAAGCCAGAGGTCATCGCCGCAATCAAAGCAGCGATCGACAAGAAAGAATTACCATCCCTCGAGCCGGGAACTTTCTCCTACATGATGTCGAAGGGCTCGTATCTAACCGATAACGGCGGCCACAACGGCCCCCACCTGATGTTCTACGAAGCAGCAAAAGACGGTGCAGCCTGGGGCGCAAATCTCGCAAACTCCCCAGTCATGGCCGTAAATTATTGGTACATCTCCGAGCAATCCTACCCACAACTCGAATCCTTCCCACCCCTGTCCGTATTCCTGGTAGGAGTGGAGAAATGGTCCGATGGAACACCAGCACCGAGCATGTAAAAACTCAGCGGCAAAAGCTAAGTGCCGCTCGGGCAAAAATGGAAATTCAGAAAAGTAGCGGCCCGGATACGGTGTCCGCATAACACTACTATAAGGAGAACACCATGCGCTTCATGATGATCATGTTTCCGAAAGACTACGCAACCGCAAAGCCCGGCTGGGCACCCGACCTCAAAAGCATGGAGGCAATGGGAAAGTACAACGAGGAACTAGGGAAGGCTGGCGTGCTGCTCGCGCTCGACGGCCTGACCCCGCCCGCGACGATGAGCGCGCGCATCACTTTCAAAGGCGGAAAATCGAAAGTGACTGACGGTCCGTTCACCGAAGCGAAGGAAGTGGTTGGCGGCTACTGGATCATCCAGGTGAAGTCGCGCGAAGAGGCGCTGGAATGGGCCTCGCGCATCCCCGGAAAGGATAATGAAATGGTCGAAGTTCGCCGGATGTTTGACATGACCGACTTCGATCCCGAGACCCAGAAGTATATCCAAGAGAAGTTCGGTGACGACGTCGCCGCTGAGATGAAGCAGTAGAAAAAACCTCTCCGCGCTCTGTCGAATTCGCAACGCCGGGTGCCCCATTTCTCGGGTTCTTTGCGAGAGGTGGGGTTTTTAGTCTGAAGCAGCAGTCTTGTCTCCCCGAGAGCAAAGATTTCTTGGACAATTTGTCGAATTCCGGATCGCCGTTCGACTATATCGTGAAGGCAGGGCAATCGGTCCGGCACAGACGTTACAGGAAGAAGATCGATACAAGAAAGACCGTTACAGGAGAAGGAGAAATCATGCCGCAATATTTGGTTGCGATTCACCACCCCGACAACTACGACTCGTCCACAGAGGGCGAAGCGATGCAGCGTGATATCCACGCACTCAACGAGGAGATGATCGCCGCCGGGGTCAGGATTTTCGCTGGCGGCCTCTCCGCGACCGGTAACGCGAAGTCGCTGCGCGCACAGCCCGATGGCAAGGTCTTCATCACCGACGGGCCGTACCTCGAGACCAAGGAGCACATCGGCGGTTTCTGGATACTGAAAGCCGCTGACCTGGACGAGGCTCTTGCCTGGGGACGCAAGGCTGCCGTCGCCTGTCGGGCGCCGGTCGAGGTGCGCGCATTTTTGCCGATGCCGGCCTGACGGAAGCTGAGCGGTCGGTGATGATGATTGCCTCGTTGAGGTGAAATCCAAAGAAGAAGCGATCCAGTGGGCCGGCTTGGCCCGCTCTCAGGAGAAAAATCGGTGCGGAAAAAGAAGGTTGGCGCAGTCGCAGTCGCAATCATGAGCTTCGCACTGTTTGTGGTGCTCGGTACTGGATACTTAGGTAGGGCGAACCGGGCGATGGCGCAGGATGCCGAGACCACGTCTCCCGCAGCGCCGTATCCGAAGATGGCCCCGATCGACCAATACCTCATGACAGATCAAGGTGCGGAAATAGCCCTGGCGCGGAGTGCTGCGCCGGAGTCCATTTCACGCGATGCCGAGGTCCTGGTTCTTGCACGTCATGGTTTCGAAACGGCAGTCAAAGGCAAGAACGGTTTCGTGTGCATCGTGGGACGCTCGTGGACCTCCGCGGCTGATCCTGACTTCTACGATCCGAGAGTACGGGTTCCCATGTGTGTGAATGCGGCAGCTGCACGTTCCTACCTTCTGCGCATCACCAAGATTGCCGAGTTGGCTTTGGCGGGACACACGCTGGCTCAGGTTAACGAGGCCATGGCCGCCGCCATCGCCAAGAAAGAACTGCCGTCGATGGAATCTGGGGCGATGTGCTTCATGATGGGGAAGCAGGGATACGGCGGCGACAGCGCACCACACTGGCCTTCCCACCTTATGTTTTTCTATTCGGACGCCGACCTCGCAAGCTGGGGAGCGAATCTGCCGGGTTCCCCCGTTGTTGGTATTAGCGACCCCATGGAGCACCTGACGCAGTTCGTGATTCCTGTGCAACGCTGGTCGGACGGAACGGAAGTTCGCTAAGCCCGTATTGTGCAAATGGCGAACGAAGCACTGGTACAAAAGAAAGGATAATCGAATGAGAAACGTAATCTTCGCAATCAACCTTACCCTGGATGGCTGCTGCGACCACACCAAATCATTCAATCCCAATGAAGTAGTACTTGAACATTACACGCATCTCTTGCGAGATGTTGACCTGCTCGTCTATGGGCGTAAAACCTATCAATTGATGGTTCCTTACTGGCCTGATATCGCGAAAAGCCAGTCCGAGACAAAAGGGGATATCGAATTTGCTCAAGCCTTTGTCTCCAAAAAGAAGGTTGTTTTTTCACGATCATTGGCCAGCGCTGACGATGGAAATACGAGAATCGTTCGTACGAACCTTCACGATGAAATACTTAAATTGAAGCAAGAACCAGGCAGAGACATTCTGGTCGGGGGTGTAGATATTCCTTCACAGCTTATAGAGCTTGGTCTGATTGATGAATATCGTTTCGTCGTTGGGCCAATCATCGCTGGGAAAGGGAGACGGTTGTTCGAAGGGGTTAGCCTGCCCGAGAAATTGCGACTGAGACTTGTTGAGTCAAAGATTTTTGAATCAGGATGTGTTGCGCTTCGTTACTTGAAACAGTGACAGAAAAATCGACAGCGGCGCGGCTGGATCATACCTCAAGACGAAGAACAAGGAAGAGGAACATGAAATACATCTGTCTGGGATACCTTGAGCCAGGAAAACTGGAAGGGATGACCGAGGACGAGCGACACCGAACGTTCGACGAGTGCTTTGAGTACAACGACCATCTGCGCGCCAACGGACATCTTGTTGCCGAAGTACCTCTTCAGCCTCCGGTGACCGCTTTGACCCTGTACTGGAAAAACGGCAAAGTCATGACGACTGACGGCCCCTATGCGGAAACCAAGGAACAGCTTGGCGGCATTCAGATCCTTGAGGCGCGAGACCTCAATCATGCCGTTCAGCTTGTCTCACAGCTTCCAGGCTTTAAATATGGACTTGGACCGGTTGAGATACGGCCGGCTGCGGATATAACCGAAATAATAAACGAGAGTGAGCAGCGGCGACGGTGAAAGGATATCTCGCGATGACCCACGCAGAAAAGAATAATGAGTGAGAGAATGATCAGAGAAAGAATGTCAGAGGATAGGGGGGCGCGCAGTTCATGCTCGCCCCCCTATAATTTCGCCAGTCCGAAAAGTTTGCGATACAAATTTCCGGCCCCCGCTTCAGGCAGACGGATTCTTCAGAACCTCGGCCAGGGCATGCATTCGCATCGCGTCGGCCGGAGTCTTCGCGGTTTCTGCGCTCTTTTCGAGCGAAGGCGCCATCCCCTGCAATTTGGCCACCTTATTTTTACGCATGTTTGACTTCTCCGCGCTTTGAATCGCCTTCTCCAGGGCTGCGATTCGGCGTGCGGGCAGAGCCTGCGACCTCGATAACTGGTCTACATACGCCTTTGCCACGACCAGCCTCGCGGGCCACTCGATCCTTTGCTGGTTCTGTACATTCAGGTCAGCCAACTGAACCGTCTTGGCCGCGTCGATTTCATTTTGTGTAAGAAACTTGGTTGGCGTCAGTTGAAATACATCCAATCCGCGCGCAATCTCCGAACCATAAATGTAGCCGTTGTACCAATACGCCGACCAATCGCCGCCGAGTATCAGTGTTTTTGGATCAATGGGCCCGCGGTCGAAATAAGCAATCTCAAAGGGCTTCGCGGGATCGGTGAAGTCCATCACCGAAACTCCGCCCTGGTACCACGCCTGCACTTCGATGTCCCGGCCAGGAACCGGAATCAGAGAACCGTTGTGCGCCACGCAGTTCTCGGTGTCGCCCTGCGCGGCCGGCAGCTTGTAGTAGCTGGCGAAGTGCAACTTATTGTCTTTCAAATGAAAGATGGCATCGGCACCCCACTGGTTCGGGTCGTTCGCACGGCAGCGCGCTCCCAGGCCGCCGCCCCACTCGTCGGTGAACACGACTTTACTGCCATCGTTCGAAAACGAAGCCGAATGCCAGTAAGAGTAGTTCGGATCGTTCACCGCATCCACACGCTTCGGATGTACCGGATCCTTGATGTCAAGCAGAATTCCGTTTCCCGAGCACGCCCCAGCCGCCAACCCGATCGCTGAGTATGCGGTGATGTCATGGCACTGGTCGGTGTCCGATGGTTTCTCCGCGCCTTTCTTGCCATGAGTGCCGCCATTGTTCAGTCCGTTGATCGCGCCTGTCCTTGGATCGATAAATACTCGCGGACTCGATACAATCTTCGCCTCCTGTGGCGCAGCCACCGGAACCTTGATCACATCGATGCGAAACAACGCTGTATTCGGATCTTTATCCGGCTTTTCCCCGGAGCACCCGGCCAACTCCTCCGGCTGGCGAACGAACGAGGTCCCAGAGACGTAGATGTAAACATTGTCCTTGTCATTCGGATCGAGTACCAGAGTATGCGTATGAGATCCGCGGCATGTCTGCACGGCTGCAACCTGCCGTGGATTCTTGATGTCAGAAATGTCGAAGATTCTTACGCCGCGGAAGCGGTCTTTTTGCGCCACTGGTATGTGGTGCTTTTTTTCCTTGTCTTTATCCTTATCGTCTTTATCCTTGTCCTTGTCATCGTTATCTTTACCTTTGTCTTGATTGCTGGCGGCATCTTTGTCTTTGTCATTATCTTCGTCCGCAGCGGCAGGTTCCGGCGGAAATCCCTGAACTCCGCAATCCAGGCGTCCATTCGGCATCTCGACCGACATGAACAACAGATTCTTGTAAACCGACACATCGCCTTGTCCTCCCGGACAGACCATCGTTGTCAGCAGCTGCGTGTGCGCCGGTTGCGCGATGTCGTAAATGCTCACGCCATAAAAATTTCCCTGGAACAGGTGTGTGCCCTCGAAGGCGAGGTCTGAGTTGGCAAAGGCAAGTTGCGCGATCAGCAAGTGCGCCGACTTTGGGATCTTCTTGTTGTTGCCCATGCCCAGCCGTCCCACGATCGTCTCCACTTTCGGATCGTCAGGATTCGTTGCTCCCAGTTGAAACGCGTCCGGCTTCTTGAGCAGCAGAAGGTGCTCCAGGCCCATCGAAGTCTCGCCCGCGTCATACATTCCTGGAGTCAGTTTGGCGCGCGGATCGTTCGCATCCGATCCCGTCATGCCCGGCGGCAGCGTTGGGGCGGGCTGCGGAGCGAATGGATTATCTTCGTCGCCCCCAGCGTCCTTGTCGGCCGGAGGCGTCGCCGGCTTCTGCGCCTGTGCCTGGGGCGGAGCCGCGGGCGCCGCTTGTGCCTGCGTTCGATTCACCGCGAAACAGGAAATAAAAGTGACCCACACCACACCCAGGGCAAGACTGCGCAATAGGTTCATCGGTTCTCCTCTAGTGTCTCTTTCTTCAACATGTTCTCCATGATTCGTATCTCGGCCCGTTGCGTATTGTCGGCATCGGTCGCAAAGTTGAACAGCTCAGCGTCTTGTCCAGCCCCTGCGGTATCGAATAGATCTTTTACCATGGTCAACGCGCCATTGTGATGCTGAATCATCCCCACCAAAAATAAGTGATCAAACTTCGGCCCCTTTGCCTTCCGTAGCGCTTCCATCTGTTGCGGCGTAAGCATTCCCGGCATCAGTGCCATTCCTTCGTGCGCTACCTCATGCGATGTTCCCTGAGAAGTTTCGTGAGAAGTTTCGTGCGACATATCCATTCCCGGCATTTTCGCCATCCCGGTCGAAATCGGTTCGCCCCGGGCCGCCAGCCAGCGCTTCATGAACTTGATTTCGTCCGACTGCGAGCTGCTGATACGTGCCCCCAGTGAACGCAAGGCTTCGTTCTGCGTATGCGATGGAATCATCGCTGTCATTTCAACCGCTTGTGCATGATGCACGATCATCCCCTGCATGAATTCGACATCGGCCTCCGAAAGTGCCGGCAAAGTTCCTCGTGTCGATGGCGGCAGCGTTTTGCTCGGCGCGCCCGGCGCACCCGGTTGCACCACCACTGGCTTCGCCGGCTCAGTTTGCTGTGCCCGCGCATTCGGCGAGAACAAGAAAACCGTGAAGGCGCTCGCAGCCAGTAGGGCATGCACCGCAATTCGCTGAGAGCAGGGCCAGAGCTCGCGCTCGCGGCGGAAACGAGCTCCCCTCCAGTTGGTTGTAAGAGCCAAGATCCTCATTTGGACGAAGTTTGAATCCTTTCACGAAATCGGAAATTTTCAAAGCGCGAAAGATGAGCGAGAGCCGAATTGTGCGAGTTGCCGAAAGAACGCCTCAACATAACACACGGAATCTCTTCGTCCTGATCTTGCAGTTTGGCAATGGCTCTCCGCGCTCATTCCGGCCATGGTACCTGCCCTCCGAGTGGACGTTCGTAATTTGAAAGTGCGCTCCTTCCATAGTCAAATCAGTTTGCCGCTACCTCGTCAGGCGATTTCGTCCAGCACTGGAGGAAAGCTCGCCTCTCTAAAGCACCAACCTGGCCAATCTAGAACTGCGAGAACCGGCATGGCTCGGCGGAAAGCGACAATTCTCTGCATCGACGATCACTGGAACGGGCTCGTCGGCCGAAAATGTTTATTGGAAAATGACGGCTATAAAGTCATGCAGGCAACCAGCGGAGATGATGGCCTGAAACTGTTCGCCTCGCATGCGGTGGACGCCGTCGTCCTCGACTATCAAATGCCCGGCATGAACGGTGATGTGGTCGCTGCAAAGATGAAGAGTATCAAGTCTCACGTCCCCATCATGATGCTATCCGCTTACGGACCATTGCCCCAGGCCAAGTTAGAGGCAGTGGATACCTTTCTCTCCAAATCCCAACCACCGAAGCTTCTCTTATCTACGCTGCAGCATCTGCTGGATATTCGACCCAAATTATTCTTCAACCATTGGCTTGATACATGGAGAAGCCGTAATGAAGGGGTGAAGTAATGAATTTCTTGAAGTGGATTCTTGGCCGAAGTTGCTCGCACAAGTTTAGCTGGCCGCGCGCCGATGCCGATGGCCGCCACTACCAGATATGCCCGCTCTGCGGAACTGCCTACGAATATGACTGGAGAATGATGCGGCGCACCGACCGTTTGCTGACACTGGATGCTCATCAGAACCGGGCCGAAGTCGCAGCTTCGTAGATCCGTAGATTGTTTTCGTAGTCAAGCGTCATCAAGTTTCCCCATGCCATATCTGCCCCAGCCCAGGCCTTCCCGGCGTGCCCCGCGGACTTCTTTCGCGGAATCCACTCCCGCGGTTCTCCGCTCCCGCGACGGTCGTCGGGTCCCCGCGAAATTGCAGGTCATCTCCATCAGCGGTGGTCTGCTCTGCTTGTCGAAACCTCTGGATCAAGGGTCGGTAGTAAAGCTGATGTTTCTCACCAGTAGCGGGTCGATCCTCGGAGCGGCCGAAATGTTGAGCCCAATCTCGTGGCATCTTCAGCCATTTAAATTCGTCCGGCTCTACGATGACGACCAGGAACGGCTGGAATCGGCCATACAGACTTCGCTCGACCGAAACCGTAGCGATCGCGTGCGGATGGAAAGATTCCGGGCCTGGTGATTCTCATGACCAACGACTGTGAGATGTTGTTTCCCTATTTCTCAATCGCTGTTTCCGTGGCTGCGGGCTTTTGAGCTACTTGGCCTGGACTCGGCAACTGCGAATTGTCCCAACCTCCGCCCAAAGCCTGCACCAGCGAGACCGCATCGGTCATCTCTTCTACCTGCAGCGTATTCAGAGTTTGCATATCTGCCAGTAAGGTGGTCTGGGCAATCAATACGTCGACGTAAGGGTCGATGCCGGTTTCGTAGCGTCCTTCTTCAAGCTTAAGGTTGGTTTGCGCAAAGGTTACCGCCTGCTGTTCCTGCTGAATTTCCTTGGAGAGTATGCGAACCTCGGCCAGCCCATCTTCCACCTGCTGAAAGGCCGTGAGCACGGTTTGACGGTAAGCGGCCAGATCCGCATTGTAGGCGGCAACGTACTGCTGAACGGTTGCGCGGCGCAAACCGGCGTCGAACACGGTTTCCGAGAGCGAGGTTCCAACGGACCAGAATCGGCTGGGCCAGCTGAACCAATCACTGACGGCTGAACTCTCAAAGCCGCCTTCGGCAGTCAAACTCAAGTTCGGAAAGTAGGCGGCTCGTGCAATGCCGATCTCCGCGTTCGCTGCCGCCATCGTCCGTTCCGCGGCGGCCACGTCGGGACGCCTCTCCACTAATTCTGACGGCACTCCAACCGGAATTGGCGGCGGAGCCGTCGTCATCGGCTTCACAGGAATCGAAAACCCGGTGGCCGCCTTGCCCACCAGCATGGCGATCGCATGTTCGTACTGCGCCCGTGCAATAGCCACGTTGGTTGCTCCAGCCTGCGCGCTTTGCAGCGTGGTCTCGGCTTGAACAACGGAAATCTGGTTAGTCATGCCGCTTTCATAAAGCGCACGGGTCAGAGCAAGCTCTTTTTCATCGGCTGCCACCGTCTCGTTGTAGAGCCGCTGAAGTTCATCCTGGCCGCGAAGTTCGAAAAAATATTCGGCCAACGCTGCCTGCTCGGTCAGGCGCTCGTTCTCCAGATCCGCGGCGCTTACCTGAGCAGAGTATTGCGCCTGCCGCACTGTATTGCGAACCTTGCCCCACAGGTCCGGCGCCCAGGATGCTTCGAGCGGCGCCGAATAGACAGTGCTTTGCAGTTGCGGGACGGCGCCCGTGCCCGACGTATTGACCGGTTTAGTGCTCAAGTTCCCCGAAGTGCGCGAGCGGTTAAAAGATGGTGCAGCCGTCAGAGTCGGAAAAAACTGCGATCGCGCCTCGCGCACTACGGCGCGCGCTTCCATAAAATTCTCGAAGTACTGTTTGATGTTCTGGTTGTTGATATTCAACTGCTCTTCGAGGTCGTTCAGTTCTGCATCGTTGAAAATCTCCCACCATTTGCCGCGCAGCTTTGCGTCGGAAGGCTGCGCCACGGTCCATGGTCCGTTGTCTTGAAATTGAGTCGGGGATTCCTTGTAAGCGGGCGCGGGCGCTTGCGGAGCGGGCGCATGATATTTTGGTCCCGACCACGCAGCCCGATAAGATGAATAACGCAGAGCGCATACACGCACAGAGCCGAATCGTGCCGCCGCGAATTGTTGTCCGAAGATCGTCATAACATTTTCCTTGCCAACCGTCGTCGCGATAATGCACTTACTTGCGCGCTCACTCCGTTGCACTAGCTGGCCTCCGGCGCCGGAGTGGAAAAAGCGTTGTGCGGCTTTTTCTGAAATCGCAGACGCAGGCGATCGAGGAATAAGTAAACCACCGGAGTCGTATAAAGCGTCAGCATCTGGCTGACAATGAGTCCTCCGACAATGGTGATTCCCAAGGGTCTGCGGAGTTCCGAACCTGTACCCGTGCCAAAGGCCAGCGGCACCGCGCCGAACAGCGCTGCCATTGTGGTCATCAGGATCGGCCGAAAGCGCAGCATGCACGCTTCAAAAATCGAGTCCGCAGGACTCTTGCCTTCCTGCCGTTCGGCGACCAGAGCGAAATCGATCATCATGATTGCGTTTTTCTTGACGATGCCGATCAGCAGCACGATTCCGATAATGGAAATAACATTGAGATCGATCTTGAAAAGCATCAAGGCCAGCACCGCCCCAAGACTGGCCGAAGGCAGAGTCGAGATAATGGTGAACGGATGCACCAGGCTTTCATAAAGCACGCCCAGAACAATGTAGACAGCCAGCAGCGCGACGATTACCAGCACCAGTTCGCTGTTCAGCGACTGCTGGTAAGCTTGCGCCGTTCCGGCGAAGAAGCCCCGAACCGTCGAAGGAGTGCCTAGTTTCTGCTGCATTTCCGTGACGCGCTGCGTAGCATCGCTCAACGAGACTCCCGGCGCCAGGTTGAACGATACAGTTACGGAAGGGAACAATCCGGTATGGTTTACTGCCAGCGGTGTGGTGCTGGCTTGCGCGCTTGAGACTGTGAGAAGCGGCACATTGCCGGTACCCGGCGCATTACCGCCACTGGACGTATTGCTGATACTCGAAGCACTGCGCGCGGCGGTGTTACTGCCGCCCGTGCTGCGCAGATAAATCTCCTTCAGGCCTTCCGGAGTTTGCCAATATTGCGGGGCCACCTCGAGCACCACATAGTATTGGTTCAGCTGCGTATAGATAATCGAAACTTCCGATTGGCCAAAGGCGGAGTAGAGCGAAGAATCCAGGGCCTGCGCCGTCAGCCCTAACCTGGCGGCGGACGCCCGGTCATAGGTGAGCAACTCCTCCAGGCCGCCATTCTGCTGATCGGTATTCACGTCCTGAAAGCCGGGAAGCTTTTTCATCTGAGCCAGCAGGATCGGCCCCCAGTGCGAGAGATCCTGAACATTGTCGGACTGAATGGTGTATTGATAAAGCGCGGCGCTCGACCGGCCTCCAATACGAAGATCCTGCGAGGCCTGCAGGAACGCCGACGCTACCGGCAAGCGGTTTAATTTCGGCCGCAGCCGATTGATAATCTGCGCGGCGCTGACCTTGCGCTCATTGAGCGGTTTGAGCGCGATATAAATAAATCCGGTATTACTGGATCCGTTTCCGCCGGTATAGGCATTCACGTTGGCTACCGCTGGATCGCTTTTGATGACACCAACCAATTGCCGGATGGAATTATCCATCGCCGGGAATGACGAATCCTGCGGACCTTGCACCGCTCCTACGATTGCGCCCGTATCCTGCTGCGGGAAAAACCCTTTTGGAATTCTGTAGATGAGCACACCGTTCAGCGCAATCGTGAATGCTAAAATCAGCAGCATCAAAACCCAGTTATCCAGCGCCCAAACCAGGCTTCGGCGATAAGTTTCCAGCATCCAGGAGAAGAACTTTTCACTCGCCCGGTAGAGTCGGCCGTGCCCCTCGGGTTGCTCTTGTTTGAGCAAGTACGCACACATGGTCGGCGTGGTGGTGAGTGATATCACCATCGACACCACGATTGCAGTGGAGAGCGTGATGGCGAACTCCCGGAAGAGACGGCCGACGATTCCGCCCATCATCAGAATCGGAATGAATACCGCGATCAGCGAAACGCTGATGGAAAAAACCGTGAATCCAATCTCCTTCGCGCCCAGCAATGCGGCCGCAAAGGGTTCCATCCCCTGCTCCAGATGGCGCGAGATGTTTTCCATGACCACGATCGCATCGTCCACCACGAATCCGGTTGCAATCGTTAGTGCCATCAGCGAAAGATTGTCCAGGCTGTAGCCCAGCAGATACATCACCGCGAACGTTCCGATCAGAGACACTGGAACGGCAACACTCGGAATCAAGGTGGCGCGCCCGTTGCGCAGAAAAAGAAAGACCACCAGAATCACCAGTCCCACCGAAATCATCAAAGTCCGCTCCACATCGCTCACTGAGGCGCGGATGGTGGTGGTGCGGTCGAGAACAATGGTGGTGTCGATCCCTTGCGGAATCGAAGCCTGCAGAAACGGCAACTGGTTGCGAATGTTGTCGACGGTCTGAATAATATTCGCGCCCGGCTGCCGGAAAATGATCACCGTGACTGATCGGATTCCGTTCAGGTAGCCCGCGGAACGCACGTTTTGCACCGAATCGGTAACGCTCGCCACGTCCGAGAGCCGCACCGCTGTGCCGTTGTGGTACCCGATGATGATCGGCTTGTAGTCGTCAGCCTTCGAGATCTGGTCATTGGCGACGATGTCGGCTGTCGTCGAACCATAGGTCACTTGTCCCTTGGCAAGGTCGGCGTTCTGAGTGCTGAGCACCGATTGAATGCTCGAAAGACTTAGCCCGTAGCTATTGAGTTGCGTAGGGTTGACATCCACTCGCACCGAGGGCAGCGAAGCCCCGCCCACCACCACTTGTCCTACGCCGTCGATCTGCGAAAGCTTCTGCTCCATGATTGTCGAAGCTTCGTCATACAATTTGCCCGTGTCATATTTCTTGGAGGTCAATCCCAGAATCATGATCGGAGCGTCCGCGGGATTTACTTTGCGATAGGTGGGATTGCCGGGCAGATTTGCCGGCAAATAAGTGCGAGCTGCACTGATGGCAGCCTCAACATCGCGTGCCGCGCCATCGATGTTACGGCTAAGATCGAACTGAATGGTAATTCCCGTGCTGCCCAGCGAGCTCGCGGAGGTCATCTCTGAAACTCCCGCGATGTGCCCAAACTGCCGTTCCAGCGGCGTGGCCACGGAAGACGCCATGATCTGCGCGCTCGCTCCCGGCAACGAAGCGGAGACATTGATGGTGGGGAAGTCGACTTGCGGAAGCGGCGAAACCGGCAGCACGGTGAACGAAATCGCTCCGGCAATGGCAATGGCAATGGTCAACAAAGTTGTTGCCACCGGCCGCCGGATAAATAGTTCAGAAGGGTTCATGACTGCTCTGCCGGCCGTGCCGTGCCGTTAGACTTCTCTCCGGCGCCAGAGAATCTTTTCCCCAGGTTGTCAAAGAAGATGTAAATCACCGGCGTGGTGTACAGCGTAAGCGCCTGGCTCAACAACAATCCGCCCACCATCGCGATTCCCAGGGGACGTCGAATCTCAGAGCCGATGCCGCTTCCTAAAGCCAGGGGAAGCCCGCCCAGCAGCGCCGCCATCGTGGTCATCATGATGGGACGGAAGCGCAGCAGGCTGGCGTCGTAGATTGCGTCGGTCGCATTCTTGCCGTGCTCGCGCTCTCCCTCCAACGCGAAATCCACCATCATGATTCCGTTTTTCTTAACAATTCCAATCAGCAGAATGATGCCAATGATTGCCACCACGCTCAGATCCTGGCCAAAAAGCATCAGCGCCAACAGCGCTCCCACTCCCGCGGAAGGCAGAGTGGAAAGAATGGTCACCGGATGAATAAAGCTTTCGTACAGGACGCCGAGAACGATGTAGACCGTGACCAAAGCGGCCAGAATTAACAACGCTTCATTGGAGAGCGAATTCTTGAATGATGCCGCCGTGCCCTGGAAGGAGGCCTGCAGGCTGGCCGGCATGTGCATGTCTTCCTGCACTTTATCGATCGCCGTAATTGCGCTTCCCAGCGCCGCGTTGGGCGCCAGGTTGAACGACACGGTGACCGACGGAAACTGTCCCTGATGGTTGATGGAGAGGGCTTCGCTGGTGCGTTGAAAGTGCGTAAACGTCCCCAGCGGTACGGCATTGCTCATCGCGCTGCTCGTGCCGCTGTTAACAGAGGAGCCCAAGCCGGAGGTCGAAGAACTGGCGCTCGCCGCAAGTGCATTCGTCGGCGGGGCGAGAATGTTCGATGCAGCGGTTGGCGTGTACAGCACCGGCGCTGTGGTTGCGTTCGATCCCGCGGAGGCAGAACCGGAGGCCGAGAACGAAGTCGAAGCTCCCGGCCCCGATGTGCCCGACGACGCGTTGGCCTGAATGTAAAGATTCTGCAGCGTCTGGGGATTCTGCTGAAACTGTGGTTCGGTTTCAAGAATCACGTGGTACTGGTTGAGCTGCGTGTACATCGTATTAATCTGCCGCTGCCCAAAAGCATCGTACAACGTGTTGTCGATGGTCGCGGGAGCGATCCCCAGCCGCGAAGCGGTGGCGCGATCGATGATCAGCGAGACCGCGAGACCCCCAGTCTGCTGGTCAGTAGCCACGTCCTCAAGCTCCGGCAAGCTTTGCAATTTCGCAACGAAGCGGTTACTCCAATCGTTGAGTTCGTTGGGATCGGGATCTTCCAGCGTGTATTGATACTGAGTGCGGCTCACCCGGTCGTCGACTGTGATGTTTTGCACCGGCTGCATGTAGAGTGCAATTCCGTTTACCTTTTGCAGGCTGGATTGCAGTCTGCGAACCAGGTTGGCGGCGCTGATGTTGCGATCCGCAAGCGGCTTCAGATTAATTGACATGCGCCCGCTGTTGAGCGTCGTGTTCGTTCCATCCGCCCCGATGAATGAAGAGAGGCTTTGCACTGCAGGGTCGGCCAGAATCACTTTCGCCAGTTCCTGTTGCTTCTCCGCCATGGCGGCAAAAGAAATAGTCTCCGGAGCCTGCGAAATACCTTGAATCACGCCCGTATCCTGCACCGGGAAAAATCCCTTGGGAATCACGATGTAAAGAAACACAGTGAGAACCAGCGTCCCCAACGCCACAAATAAAGTGAACGTCTGATATTCCAGCACGAACTTCAAAGTCCGGCCGTAAAAACCGATCATGCTCTCGAAAACTCGCTCGGAGGCTTTGTAGATGCGCCCCTGCTGCTCCTTGGGCTCGTGCCGCAGGATGCGAGCTGACATCATCGGAGTCAGCGTCAGCGACACCACAGCCGAAATGATAATCGTCACCGCGAGCGTTACGGCGAACTCGCGGAAAAGCCGGCCCACCACATCACCCATAAACAGCAAAGGAATCAGCACCGCAATCAGCGAAACCGTCAATGACACAATCGTAAAGCCGATCTGTTCCGCGCCTTTCAGCGCGGCTTCCATCGGCGCTTCGCCTGCTTCGATAAAGCGCGAGATGTTTTCGATCATCACAATGGCATCGTCCACCACGAAGCCGGTGGAGATGGTAAGCGCCATCAGCGATAAGTTATCCAGGCTGTAACCCAGCGCATACATGGCGGCGAACGTGCCCACCAGAGAGAGTGGCACCGCCACGCTGGGGATGATGGTCGCGTAGAGACTGCGCAAGAACAGAAATATCACCAACACCACCAGCCCGATCGTCAGCATCAATTCAAACTCAACATCCGATACCGAGGCCTCGATGGCGGTAGTCAAATCCGTAAGAGGAGTCACTTGCACCGATGCAGGAAGGTTGGCTTCGAGCTGCGGCAATAATTTCTTGATGCTCTTTACAACGCTGATCGTGTTGGCGCCTGGCTGCCGCTGGATGTTCAAGATGACCGCCGGGGTCAGATTCATCCATGCCGCCTGATAATTATTCTCGACACCGTCGATCACTTCCGCCACGTCGGTCAGCATCACAGGCGCGCCATTCCGGTAAGCCACCACCACATTGCGGTAGTCGGCGCTGCTGATCAGCTGGTCGTTCGAATCAATTTGGTAATCCTGCCGCGGCCCATCGAAGTTGCCCTTGGCCGCATTCACACTGGCCTGAACCAGTGCGGTTCGCAGGTCTTCCAGGTTGATGCCGTAAGAAGAAAGCGCCACCGGATTGGCGCGAATGCGCACCGCTGGTTTCTGGCCGCCGCTGATGCTTACCAGCCCAACCCCATTCAGCTGCGAGATCTTCGGCGACAGCCGGGTATCGACCAGATCCTCCACCTGCGATAACGGAATGGAATCGGAAGTAATAGCCAGAGTGAGCACTGGCGCATCGGCGGGATTGGTTTTGCTGTAGACGGGCGGCGTTGGCAGGTTCGAGGGCAGGTAACTTTGCGAAGCGTTGATCGCCGACTGCACTTCTTCTTCGGCGACGTCAATGTTCAGGCTCAAATTAAACTGCAGCACAATGACCGATGTACCTCCAGAACTGGTGGAGGTCATCTGGCTGAGTCCCTGCAGTTCTCCGAATTGGCGCTCCAGCGGCGCCGTTACGGTGGTTGCCATTACATATGGGCTGGCGCCGGGATAAAACGTGAGCACCTGGATGGTTGGATAATCTACTTCCGGCAGCGCGGAAACCGGCAACTGCGTATAGGCAACGATCCCCACCAGCAAGATTGCCGCCATCAACAGCGCGGTCGCAACCGGCCGCATGATGAATGGGCGGGACGGACTCACGGGGCCTGACTCGCAGCGGGGGCGGCGGGCTGGGCCTGCTTGGAGATAACGACTTTCGAATTATTTTGCAGCTTCTCGAAGCTGCTGTTGGCTACAACATCGCCCGGGTTGATGCCCGTTACCGCGGTCTGGCCGCCATCCGATACCCCGGTCTTGATATTCCGGATCTGCGCCGTGTCATTCTGAATTACATAGACAAACGCAGTCTCCCCATTATGTTGAATGGCAGAGGTTGGAATCAGCGTGACGCCTTGCTCAGTGTCGACCAGCAGCCGGGCATTGACGAACTGGTTGGGAAAAAGCGCATCGTTCTTGTTACCGAAGAGCGCGCGCATCTTCACTGTGCCGGTCGTGGTGTCGATCTGATTATCGTAGGTCAGCAGTTTCCCGGTGGCCAGCTTGGTCTGTTGTGACCGGTTAAAAGCATCCACTGTCAACTTTTTCCCACGCCGTGTCTGCGCCTCTACCTGGGCCAGGCTATCTTCCGCTACCGTAAAAATCACGGTGATCGGCTGTATCTGTGTGATGACCGCGAGGATTGTGCTCCCCGTCGATTGCACTACATTCCCCGGGTCCACCAGGCGCAGCCCTACCCGCCCGGTGATCGGCGATGTGATATGGCAGAAAGCGACTTGCACTTCCTCGTACTTCACCGTCCCCTGGTCGTTTTTTACGGTGCCTTCATCCTGCAGAACAATTTTTTCCTGATCATCGAGCGTTTGCTTCGGAATGCTGTTCTTGGCCCAGGCTTCCTGGTAACGCTGCAGGTCCATCTTCGCTTCGGCCAGCAGGTTGCTGTCGCGCTCCAGCGCGCCCTCAGCCTGCAAAAGTTGCGCTTCATAAGGCCGCGGATCGATATCGATCAACGGCTGCCCTTTGCGAACCAGTTGACCTTCCTTGTAATGCACCTGCGTTACCATCCCCATCACTTCACTGGTAATCGAGGCCGTATACACAGGCGTCACGGTTCCAATCGCTTCCAGATAAACTCCAATATTTCCCTTTTGCGCGGTGGCTTCTGTAATCGTGACCGGGCCTGTAACCCCGCGCCGGGAAGCAGCCGGAGCGGCTTTGTTTTCGTCATGGTGGCGCAATACCAGAATAAGGATGATCGCCAGGGCGATCAGCGCGAACGCCCACACCAGATACCGCCGCCACTTGGGCTTCTCGGAGTTACTTGCAGGAGGCAACTGGTGCCGCGGGTCGATAGCTGAAGCAGGAGGTTGATTTTCCATCCGAATTTTCTTACGTCGGTTTCTTACGTCAGTTTCTTACGTGAGACGATTCGATTTGCGCTGCCAGACGATGTCGATCCCCAGACCACATCTTGTTGCGCTGGCCAAACGCTGGCCAAACAGGGCACACGCGTCAAACAGAAATAGATTGCGCGGGTCATCATAAATGCAGTTCCAGATTCAGCAAATCGCACCAAAATCGAATGATAATCGTCAGCCCATTAAGAACGAACCATTAAGAAAATCCGGTCAGGGCGCCGTATCACGAACTTGAACATGATATGCCTACGCCCCACATGACATCCGTACTTAGTTGCTTTTGCATCGCCTATCGTTGCTGCCGCAACCAGTTTTGGACGGGCCCAATCCTCACTTTATAGAAGCATTTCCAGCTTTCAGCAGGCGTAAAGAGTCAGTCATGCAACGTAAAAATTCGTAACCCCATAGTCGCAGCGGAGCAAAACGAACCATGAGTTAAACCTCATTGTGTATCGGCCGAAAAAGCCAGTAGCACGTTCCCCGCCATCGCATTGGTGTAGCCGGTATTCACATAGACCATTCCACTCACAATTGCCGGACCGGCCCCGTTCAGCGAACCTCCATGTGCGCGCAGGCCATTGGTAGTATGAAACTCCTGAACCGTATCAAAATCCCAAAGCACGCTGCCATCCCGCGTATCATACGCGCGCAGATGACCATCGAGCGATCCTGCAAAAACCGCCCCCGGAATCAAAGTTGGCGGCGCCATTTGTGCCGCGCTGCAGCCAAACTGTCCGAGTGCAAGCCGGCTTCGGCGGATCAACGTGCCAAACCTGTTTTCCTGTGCGCAAGTCCAGGGCGAACAACCCGCCGCCGCCCAGCGGATGGTCAAAATCGTAATCCGATAGCGGGAAGTAACCATAGCGCTTGTCAGCCGCGCCCCCCCATTCCACTCCGCCCAACGGACCGCCTTTTCCAATACGGCTCTTCCAAAGCAACTTGCCCTGATCCGCCGGATCTACCGCGTATACCACTCCCGACTTTTGCGCCAGCAGCAGAACATCCTTTCCGCTAGCCAGCGATTTCAACACTGGCGGCGCGCCGAAATCATAATCGTCCCCATGCCGGTCGGGACAATTATCTTTCTTCTCCGCCACACAACCGCTGTTCCATACATCCTTCGGCGTGAATTGCCGCGACCATAACTTTTTCCCCGACTTCATATCGAACGCGATCACCGCATCCGATGAGTCGGTTGACGGAGCAGAATAATTATTTCCCGTGGCCACATAAATCACATGCCGCTTCGGATCAGCCGTCGGCGCCGACCACACGGGAGATCCCGAAGGCCCCCAATACTGCACGCCCGCCGAGTTTTTGCGGGTCGGCTTAGGAGATTCAGTCAGCGTGTAAGCCTGCCAGATCTGCTTTCCGGAAGTTGTCTCCAGCGCTACAACGCTGCCCCGGAACGTGCAACACGGATAACTCGGATCAGCGGCCGCACCTTCTTCTCCCGAAGAAATTGGAACATATAATCGCGCGCCCACCAGCAGCGGCGATCCTGTGATTCGCGCCGCCGGATGCGCATCCGGCCGAACTTTCCAGATCACCGAACCATCCGCAACTTTCAGCGCATAAACAAATCCATTGGTATCGCCGAACAGCGCCGCCTCGCCTTTATTGCCGATGGAAATCGCGGTCTTCACTGTAGCCGACGCCTTAAAGCTCCACCACATGCAGCCCGTCGCTGAATCCAGTGCATAGACGGTTCCATCTTCACTTCCGACAAATAATTTTCCCGCGACCGAAGTTGGCTGACCGAAGGTAGCCGCGGCGCCGGGAAAACCGAACGTCCACTTTAATTTCAAATTCTTGATCTGGTCGCGGTTCAATCCCGCGGCCATCGCCGGCTGAAAACGGCTATTTTGCGGATCCCCTCCCCAACCCGCCCATACCGGTGGATTGGGCGGCGGATCCATATCACGCGCACACATCCCCGTCGTATTCGCCGCCGTGGCAACGTTTGCCACGCCCAGATAATCCGCGATTGCAACTTTTTGCGCTTTGGAAAGAGACTTGGCTTCCCATTTCATTCTTCCGGATTCGAGCGCCGCGATGATCGACGACTGTGTCATGTCATGCAGCGCCGCCGGTTCCGGCGCTCGCATGTCATTGCCCGGCCGGTGACAACTGGCGCATTTCTTCGCAAACAGTGCCGCGCCATCGGGCGGCGCAGAGGCTTGCTTTCGCGAGCAGCCCTGCACAAAAATCGCTGCCGCCAAGAGCAGCAAGGTTCCCAAGGTTCGCATTGCATGAAATCTTTTGCACATCAGTTTGCACATCGATTTAGACTTTCGCATTATCTCGTCTAGCCGTTCCGCCCGGACTACTTGGATGACGACTCGCCCCCCTCCGACTGCAAAGTGTCCGTAGAAAAGAGTAAAGAACTCCGCAAAGCTTTCCTGGCGCTTGCAATTGCACCGGAAGCGCCAATCATAAGAATAGCCACGGCTCATTGAACCGTGGCCATGAAGAGCGTTGCTGCTCTAGTTGCTCTGAGGTGGTGGCGCCTGCTGATTGGAGTTAGAGTCTGGTGGCCCCGAATGCCCTCGATGCCCCCACTCCCCACGATCGGCTTGCATTTCGTCCCATTTCTTTTGCTGGTTCGAATCAAGCACTGCGCGGATCTGCGAATCGGTCGTCTTGCGGATGTCCATCATTTTGGCGTGGCGATCGGGTTGCGAGAGCGAACTATCCTGGTGCACGCTCTCCATTTGAGAATGCTCGGATTCCAGTGCTTCCTGCACTTTGGATTGCTGGTCGGAAGTCAGGTTAAGCTTCTTCGTCAGCTCCGCGGTGCGCTTGGCTGGGTCGGGAGGACCGTGGTGGTGGCGGCCATTCTCCTGTGCCGGCGGCGCTTGCTGATCGTTGGACTGGTTATCCTGTGCGGTCGCGAAAGGCGCGGCGATGGCAATCGCTCCGGCAGCGACCGATACTAATAACCATTTCTTTAGCATGTTATTCAACATGGGGAAACTCCTTTTTCGAAAGCGATCTGTCTACACCGTATAAATGGAATTATGCGCCGGAAGTTGCGGTAGAACGCAAGATTAAGACAATCTTTGCATAACTTTACGAAGCCGAATCCCGCGCCGGATTTGCTACGGAACCACGACAAAACTTTACAAGTTTCGCGCCGAAACGCAGGTTATGATCCGATCAAGATGGAAGCGAACGGCCGCGCCAGGTTATGAAGATTCTCAGTCTCCACATTTCAGCGGAGAAGATCAGTCCTGGCTCCCGGTTTGTCTTTCAGGTTTTCGTTTATCTGCTCAATGGGGCGATGTTTTGTCCCGACCTGTCCCTCGCGCAGCAAGCTTCTGCCCCGGCACCTGCCGTCGGAGTCAGAATTCTCCACGGACTCGTGAAGTCGGGAAATATGCCGATTCCCGGCGCCAGCGTCTCTGCGGTGGGTCCTTCCACAAAGCAGCAGGTAAATACCTCGACAGATGTGGATGGCATCTACCGCTTGATCATTCCCGCCGACGGCCGCTACACGGTTCAGGTGCAAATGGCAGCATTCGCCGCGGGCAAGCAGGAAGTGGTGTTCGATACTGCGCACCAGGATATACAGGCCAATTTTGAACTGGTTTTGTTATCGCGAGTACACCGGCTCGCCAGCGAGCAGCGGCAAGCGACCGCGGAAAGACGTGGCTTCCAGAATCTCTCGGTTTTTCAATCTGGGTCCGGACAAGATTCCTCAAACAGCTCCATGAGCGATGTTGTGCCCTCCGGCATGCCGGTTCCAGGAATTTCATCGGACAGCGCAACCGAATCCGTGGCGGTTGCGGGAAATACTTCCAACTCTTTCAATGCCATGAGCTCTGACGAAATGCAGCAACGCTTCAACGACGCGCGCCAACAGGGAGGGGGCTTTGGTGGCGGCGGATTTGGTGGCCCGGGCGGTGGCCGCGGCGGAGGTTTCGGTGGCGGTGGAGGCGGTCCGATGATCTTCGGCCGTCGCGGTTTCGACAGCAACCGCCCCCATGGATCGCTCTATTACGGAGTCGGCGATTCGGCCCTGAACGCTTCGCCCTTTTCTCTGACCGGACAGCCCACGGAAAAACCCTCCTATCTGCAGAATAGTTTCGGTGGCTCCGTTGGCGGGCCGCTGAATATTCCTCACATCTATCACGGCGGCGCCAAGACTTTTTATTTCGTCAACTACAATGGCAAGCGCGCCGAAAATCCCTTTGATCAATTTTCTACCGTGCCCACGCCGCTGGAGCGTCAGGGGAATTTTTCTCAGACCACTTACAGTTCCGGAGCCCAAGCCGGATCGCTGCCAGTGAGAATTTTTAATCCCGCGACGAATACCCAATATCCCAACAATACGATTCCCCAAATCAATCCCGCGGCTCAGGCTCTACTGCAATATATTCCGCTGCCGAACTTGCCCGGCAGTTATCAAAACTTTCACTACGTAACTTCCGCCAACAGCAATAGCGACGATCTGAACATACGCGTGAACCGCAGCTTTGGCGCAGCGCCGGTGCGGGGACGCCGTGGCGGAGGCCGCAATGCTCCGCGCAACAATCTCACCTTTGGCCTTCACTACCACGAGTCCAGCGCCACCCTGACCAATTCGTTTCCCAGCGTAGGCGGCAACACTTCGGTGCGCAGCTTTGACATTCCAGTCTCCTACACGCGCAGCATCGGAAAGCTCACCAACATCGTGCGTGCCGATTTCAACCGCAGTCGCACGCGCACCCAGAATCTATACGCCTTCAGCAACGACATTACCGGCACGCTCGGAATCACTGGAGTTTCCCAGAATCCATTCGACTGGGGTTTGCCGAATCTTTCCTTTACAAATTTCGCCAGCCTTCAGGACACGACTCCGCAACTAAGCCGCCCGCAAACTTACACCTTCTCCGACAATGTAATCTGGAATCACGGCAAGCACACTGCACGCTGGGGAGGCGACTTCCGACGAGTGCAAGTGAACACGGAAACGGACGGGAACCCACGCGGTTCCTTCATCTTCAGCGGTTTTAATACCGGGCAACTTAATAGTTCCGGGATCCCAGTGGCTGGTACTGGATACGACTTCGCTGATTTTCTTCTCGGATTGCCGCAGCAAACTTCCGAGCAGTTCGGCCAGAGCGAACACTTTCACGGCAACTACTGGGATCTGTACGCGCAGGATGAATGGAAGATGCGCGCCAACGTTACGCTCAATCTCGGCATCCGCTACGAATATGTTTCTCCGCTCACCGAAGAAAATAATCGCATCGCAAATCTGGATCTTTCTCCAGGAGTCCTGAATCCCGCGCTGGGCGTGGCTGCTGTGGTGCCGATCCTTCCCGGTCAGACGGGACCGTACTATGGCCGCTTGCCCGCCAGCCTGATGCGTCCGGACCGCAACAACTTTGCGCCCCGAATCGGATTTGCCTGGAAGCCGTTCTCCACAACTGTGGTCCGCGGCGGATACGGTATCAACTACAACACCGGCGCTTATCAAAGCATTGCGCAGCAACTCGCCTTGCAGCCGCCATTCGCCACCACCGCCACCGACATCGAACCCTCAACGCGGCCCTCGATTCCAACGCTGACGTTGCAAAGTGGGTTCCCCCCGCCCACCGATATCACCAACGATTACGCCGTGAATCCGAACTACCGCCTGGGCTATGTACAGATTCGCAATCTCGATATTCAACAGCAGATTCGTCCCACGCTGCTGCTCAATATTGATTACACCGGAACCAAGGGCACCGATCTCGATATCCTCGAAGCTCCGAACCGGAACGCAACTTCGACTGCAATTCGGATTAATGGAGTTCAAGCCTTCACCTACGAAAGCTCTCTGGCAGATTCCGAGGCCAACGCCGGGTCTGTGCGGCTGCGCAAGCGCCTGGCGAAAGGATTCGCCATCGGCGGCATCTATGCGTTTTCGAAAGCGCTGGATGATGCCTCTTCCATCGGCGCAGGAGCGACGTCAGGCTCGAACACTCCTGGGCTGGGCGCGGGCGGTACTGGCGCGAGAGGCGGAGGCGGTGGCGAAAGTTCCTCGAGCGCGAGCAGCGGTTCGTCAGCGGGAGCGTCCAACGTCGCGCAGAATCCCTTTAATCTGTCGGCGGAGCGCGGCCTATCCAGTTTCAACCAGACGCACAAATTCACCGCGGATTATTTGTGGGAACTACCTTTTGGCCACGACAAGCGCTGGCTCACCGGCAATACTCCGTGGCGCGCCATTCTTGGCGACTGGCAATGGAGCGGCGACTGGACCATCGCATCCGGCTTGCCGTTTACGCCGCGCATAGTCGGCAACATCGGAAACGTGAATGCGGGAATCAACGGCACGCAACGGCCGGACCTTGTTCCCGGCCAATCCGTAAGCCTGCCGAACCCTTCAGTTCGGGAGTGGTTCAATACTGCGGCGTTCGTGCTGCCCACCGGCCCTTACGGCGATGCCCGGCGTAACAGCATCATCGGTCCAGGCACAAAAGTTTTCGACATGGCCTTCACAAAAATCATCCCCTTGAAAGAATCGCGGGTGCTGGAGTTCCGCGCGCAAGCCACCAACATTTTTAATATTCCAAATTATTCTTCAATCGATACCAGCGTGACTTCGCCAACTTTTGGCCGGGTCACTGGGGTTGGGGCTATGCGGGCGTTCACTATGACAGGACGATTTCGCTTCTAACGGGATGCTGGAAGCAAGATTATCCAAGCGGAAAATATCTGGGAGCAGGATTCGCAAAGAGGTTCGCCATGAGTTCCACGCCAAGCCGGTTGGCCGATAGAGCACTCGCGCTGCTGCTGACGCTTGCGTTCTTTTGTCCGTCTCTGCCGTCGCAAGAGCAGTCGGACTATCTGATTCACGTGCAATCGGATCTCGTGCTGGTAAACGTCACGGTGCGGGACAAGAGCGGAAAATTCGTTCAGGGCCTGAAGCCTGAAAACTTCACCATCCTCGAAGACAACAAACCGCAGAAGGTCGTCTCCTTTGATGTTGAAGACGTAGATGCAGTTCCGCCCCCGGATGTAACTCAGGCAAAGCCGCTCCCAGCGCCCGCTCCAGGACAGACGAATCATGCGCCCGCAGCAGCAAACGTAGCGGCCCAGCTCACGGCGCAGTTTAAAGATCGCCGTTTGATTGTTTTATTTTTCGATCTTTCCGCCATGGAGCCCGATGAAATCGATCACGCGGTCACCTCAGCCGAACACTATGTCGATACTCAAATGGCGCCAGCCGATCTGGTCTCGATTGTTTCGTTGGGAAGTTCGCTCCTGGTGAATCAGGATTTCACCACCGACCACGCCCTGCTGAAGAAACAGCTAGATCAATTCAGTTCCGGCAGCGGCCAGGGCTTCGAGGAAGGCACCACAGGCACAACCGAGGGAACTCCCGACACAGGGCAGCCATTCACAGCCGACGACACCGAATACAACATTTTCAATACCGATCGGCGGCTGGAAGCCTTGCGATCGGTCGCGGAAAAACTCTCCTACGTTCAGCAGAAAAAATCGCTGATTTATTTTTCCAGCGGCATGGATCGTACCGGCATTGAGAATGAATCAGAGCTGCGCGCCGCCGTAAACGCCGCAGTCCGTTCCAATCTGGCGATTTACACCATGGACATGCGTGGTCTGCAAGCTCTGGTGGCCGGCGGTGAAGCGCAAAATGCCAGCCTGCGAGGCGTTTCCGCGTATTCCGGTCAGTCCACGCTGAATGCGTTGAACTCAAATTTCACTACGCAAGAAACGCTGGTCACGTTGGCCAGTGACACCGGCGGCCGCGCCTTTCTCGACTCCAACGACTTCAGCAAGATTTTCCGCGGCGTGCAGCAAGACACATCAACCTACTATCTGCTCGGCTATCACAGCACCAATCCCGCACGGAACGGCCATTACCGGCGCATCGTCGTGAAGATGAATGTTCCCGGAGTGAAAATCGATTATCGCCGCGGCTATTACGCGCCGGCGGATTATCAGCATTCTACGAAAGATGACAAGGAGCGGCAGCTCGAAGAAGAACTCGCTTCCGAACTCCCGGCCACGGATTTGCCTCTGTATCTCGGCGTCGCCTACTTCCGCCTGGAGAACAATAAATTCTTCGTCCCCATTTCTCTGGTCGTGCCGGGTTCGCAGATTCCATTTGTCCGCAGCAGCGATCGCGACAAAGCTACCCTCGATGTCATCGGAATGGTGCTCGATAGCGAACATCATCCGCTGAACCGAATTCGCGACACCGTGAAACTCGCGGTGAACACAACATCCGAAGTGCAAAAAAAGAATGTGCAGTATGACACTGGAATGAGCCTGCTGAGCGGCAAGTATCACCTGAAGTTTGTAGTGCGCGAAAATCAGACCGGCCGCATGGGATCGTTCGAAGCCGATATCGACGTGCCTGACTTGAAATCACAGCCACTCAAGATGAGTTCAGTCGTGCTGGCCAGCCAAACTCAAACGGCGAAGAAGGGAACCAACCTGAATCCCCTGATTCACGACGGCTCGGAGATTGTTCCAAACATCACGCATGTCTTTTCGGCCAAGCAACATCTGCTTCTTTATTATGAGGTTTACGATCCTGCGCGGCCCGCCGTTACAGACTTTGCCAAGCCCGGAGCGGCCAAGCCCGGTATTCGGCTTTTGACCAATGTCGCATTCTTTCAGGGAAAAGCAAAAACCTACGAGAGCTCGCTGGTGGAAATGACGGAACTGAATGCGCGCGATCGCAAGGCCGCTGTGTTTCAGTTAGACGTTTCACTCACATCGCTCAAACCCGGCTTCTATACCTGCCAGGTAAATGTAATCGACGATGCCGGCGGCCACTTCCTATTTCCGCGGCTTGCGTTGCTAATCCGCACGGAGCCGAAGAGCTGATGCTAGTCCGCTGCCATCCCCTGCGCTTCGCACTCAACTTGTAACGGTTGAGCAAGGTCAACCTCCGAAGCCGCCTGCCCGCGCAGTTCCGCTTCCAGCGCCGCTAGTTGAGCCTCAATATCATCCGCCGCCTTGCGCTTGCGGATGACTTCTTCGCGGTAGCGCCGCAGGAAATAATCGATGGTCTCAACCCGAATCCTGATCGAGCCCGACGGCTTGTTTTCGTCAAGATCCTTGAAGCAGAAATATGGCGTCCCCGACTGCTCGATAATGCCCTCGATCACGCCATAAATCGGCGCATCGTGCCCGCACTTGAAACTGGAAATTTCCAGCGCCACCAGATTGGGATGCCGCGCCGTGAATTTCGCCGCCCACACTTTGTGGTTCGTGCTGCAGGAATAAGAATTCTTCCACGCATCCGTGATATCCAGCGGATGACTAATCACTCCCGCGCGTACTTCTTCTCCGAACAAACGATCCAGCATATCTTCATCCAGCGGCAGAGTGTTCTGCGAGAAAATCGGATACCCCAGCTTCTGAAACTCCTCCATGATCTCGTGATTCAGTCCGGGATCATGATGATAAGGCCGCCCCAGCATCACAATGCCAATGCGATCTTCGCGTTCCAGTTGATCGAGAACCTGGCGGGCGCGCTGGCGAATGCTCGCCTCGTAATCTTCCAGCGCTTTGTAACCGACCTCAACCGCGCGATCATTCTCTTCCTGCGACAAACCGAGAATCGGCTCCCACGCCTGCAGCATTTGATGAGCAAACAATTTACGGTCGGCGAAGTTCAGAACTGGATCCAGATACTTCACATTGTGCTCGGCGAATACGTCGTTCTCTTTGGTAAACGCGGCCTTCACCGTTTCTGGCGTTGCGGTCACCGTTGGACACGCGTTCGCTGCGACAATTTTCACCAGTGGAGAAGTCAGCACATCGTACATCGGGAAGAAAATCACATTCAGCGGCTTCTTCCGATGCTTTTCCTGGATCAAGTTGTAAACGTGCGAAATACCGATCTTCGCCGGGAAGCACGGATCGATGGCGCCGCGGCTGGCGCCGGCGCGATAGAGATCAGAACTCGTGTAATCGGAATAAATAATATTCTCCGGTTGCAGGCCCAGGCTTTCCAGATATCCGTTGAACAGCGGCGCGTAAGTGTAAATATTCAACACGCGCGGAATGCCCACGCGAATCTTCTTGCGGCCCTCCATCAGCGGAATGCGCTCTTTGCCCGTCTTCTTCCAGAACGTAGTCACCGGAATCGGATCAGCCACACTCTTCGCATTCACCGGACGAAAAACTTCATGCGCCGCGAAATCGACGAAGTTAGGATATTTATCCTTAATCTCGTCGATCCCCGCCTTGATGTCCTTCATGTCATTGATATCTTCGACCAGACCCTTTTCGCAGGTTGCGATAATCAAGCGCTGCTCGCCGTGCATGAGCGGAACCTTGGTGACTTTTTGGATCGGCACAAACGCCAGATCGTCTTTGGGCGCGGTACGAATGTCAATGAAAGTGCGCAGGCAATTATTCTTGCAGAAATTGCAGCGCGTGGCTTCATTGCGCGTGGTGCGGTATTGAATTTTACGAACCGCCTCTAATCCTACGAACGACGTTTGCAATCCTTTGCTCCACAGGCGCAGAGACTCAACCGCAGCTCCGATTGCCCCCGATTCACCGCAGAATTCGTGAACGATAATTTCCGGTTTCTTTCCGGCCGCACGGAAGCTGTTCTGAATGAAATCCACTTCCGCCTTCACCACCGCCATGTTATTTTGCGTTCCACCTTGCAGCACGAAGCGCGTTCCCAGCGCCGCGAGATTCGGAATGCTGGCCACGTAGAGAAACACATTCTTAGGAAGCACCGCCGCCAACCCCGCCAGAATCTCCTCTGCCCGCCAGCCCTGCCGTTGGAAATTCACAATGTCGGATTGCATGAACACGGCGCAACCGTAGCCGAAAACCGGCATCGATTTCGCCGAAAAAGCCAGATCAGCATACTGCTCAACGCCGAGCCCAAAACCTTCCGCCGTCGACTGCAGGAAATATCCGTTGCCCGCGGAGCATTGCGTGTTGAGTTTGAAATCTTTGACGCGACCCTTGTGCAGAATGATGATCTTGATGTCCTGCCCGCCCACATCAACGATCACGTGGGGATCTTCATAAAACTTCAGCGCCGATTCCGTGTGAGCCACGGTTTCCACCAGCGCCACGTCAGCGTGCAAAACATCCTTCAAAATATCCTTCGCGTAACCGGTGGTGGCAACGCCTAAAACTTCCAGCTTCGCCTTCTGTGCTTCCACCTGTCCGCGCAGGTTCTCGAACATCTCAATCGTGTCCTGGATCGGATTTCCATTCGACAGCTGGTAGGCCTTGCAAAGAATGTCGCCTTTTTCGTCGATCAGCACAGCCTTGGTCGAAGTCGATCCGCCGTCGATGCCAATAAATCCTGCGACTGTCTGATTGGTATTAAATGCCGCCGGAGTAAATTTCTTGCGCCGGTAAGAGACTTTAAATTCGTCGAGCTCCGTATCAGTTGTGGTCAAGCCCTTGGCGCCCGATTTAGCCTTCTCTTCCTGGCGTCCATAGTCGATGTAGTGCACCAGCTTTTCATATCCCTGGTAGCAACCCACGCAATCTTCTTCGCTCTTGCCAAATTCGATGGCGCCCATCGCCGCAAAATACTGCGCGTTCTGCGGAACTTTAATTAGATCCTCCGGCTTTGCTCCGTCAGGAATCGCGACCTTGCGCTCCTGCCACATGCGCGGAATATTCGCCTGCCACGCTTCGCGCATGCCTTTGATAAAACTATTCGGCCCGCCTAGCAATAGAACATGTGGCCGCAATGTATGCCCGCGGGTGAGCACACTTAAATTCTGCAGAACGATTGCCTCAAACAACGAAGCCATCAACTCATCCGGCGGCGTTCCGACTTTCTGCAGGCCGTTAATGTCCGTCTCGGCGAACACGCCGCACTTGCCGGCAACCTTGTGCAACTTGATTCCGTGATAGCCCTGCAGCGCCAGCTCCGCCACCGGAATCTTCAATTTCGCATTAATCTTGTCGATGACCGCGCCCGTCCCGCCGGCGCACTTATCGTTCATCGACGGAATTTTTTTCTTGCGGCCGGTTTCCTCATCGTCTTTGAACACGATGATCTTCGCGTCCTGGCCGCCGAGTTCAATTACCGAATACACTTCGGGATGCATCTTCTCCACTGCGAGCGATACTGCCGTAACTTCCTGCACGAACTTCGCGCCGATCTGATCAGCAATCGCGCCGCCTCCAGATCCGGTCATGAACATGCGCGTGTTATGCCGGTTGATCCCGACTTCTTTTTCCATACGCCGCAAGAACTCCAGCGACTTTTCCGGCTGCTTGGTCTCGTGCCGCTGGTAGTCCTGCCACAGAACTTTGTCGGTAGCCGGATCCACCACCGTAGCCTTTACCGTCGTCGAGCCCACGTCGAGCCCAACCATAAATTCGGTGTGATGATCGTGCGGCTTTTGCGGAGGCAAGGGAGCTATTTGCAGGAGCTGCGGTTTAGGCGTGTCGTGCAGATGATCGTGCATCGTCTCTCCGATAACTGGCCAGAAGGTTGCTGGATCGTTCTTGGCTGTGCTGACCGCCGTCTCGCTCGAAAACCAATTCTCAACGAGACGGCAGTCGCACTCTTGTTTAAGCCGCGCTCGGTACAGCAATTCCCGGAACCCGCGAACGCTTCTGCCACAGCGTACTCTTATCCATGCGATCGCTCACATGCAAAATAAACTGTGCTGCGGTTCCAGCAACCCCCTCGCGATGCGGCACGTGATAGAACGGCCGGCGTAGTTCAGGATGCTCGGCAATGTACTCCCGAATTTCTACCAGACTTTTTCCCGTCGACTTTAAACACTGATCGAATTCGGTCTTCGCCTTCACCTTAGCTTCGCCCAGCGCCATCTGCACCCGGCTGTGCGC
Source organism: uncultured Acidobacteriaceae bacterium (assembly GCA_963726155.1). Taxonomy (GTDB): domain Bacteria; phylum Acidobacteriota; class Terriglobia; order Terriglobales; family Acidobacteriaceae; genus Sulfotelmatobacter. The sequence goes on along the minus strand of CAVSBF010000003.1, from coordinate 1,241,460 downwards.
GTTCACTTCGCCCTCGCCGGAGGTTTCGATCGGCAGGAAAATCATGTCCTTAAATTTATTGACCACCGCCGATTGCACTCCGTCTGACTGTGAAGAAGGCATGCAGCCAAACGGCTTCAGCGCCAGCACCATATGGCACAGCTTATGCACGGTGTAATAAACGTTCTTTCCAACTTCAAGGTGTCCCTCACCGCCGCGCGCGAACTGGTTGTAGAAAGGATGGGCCATTTCCGCCAACTCAGTTTGCGGCACCAGATGGTGCGTAATCCCACCCATATTTTTGATGGTGCGGTGATAAAAGTATTTCCAGGCGCTTTCGCCAAAGCCGATACCCCACAGCTTCTTGTGCAAGCCGATGTAGTTCGCGAAATTCTTTTTCACTTCGTACCACTCCGTATTGCGGTGCGGGCGGTTCACCGGCCACTTCGCGATCGCGTGTGCCTTGGCTTGATACATCAGGTAAGCCACCCAGGTTGCAATCGGCTCCACAATCACCTGCGCCCCTTCACGCTCCAGAAAATCGAACATGTGGAAGTTGCCGTCGCCCTCGGTAATCTGCGCCCAGAATTCGCCCGTGATCTTCACCACCGGCTTCACTTTTGTGCGGTCGACTTCGATGCGATTCACCCGCTCCCTCGCGGTGTGCAAGGCATTCAGATAGTCCTTGCCCCACATATGCTCGTGCATTTTTCCAAACACGTTTGCGGTATTTCTCAGCACCTTATTGCTCTTGAATTTCGGCTTGAGCCAATTCGGCGCGCGCTCCTCGACTTCGAATGAATCACGACTCCTCAAGTCTTCGCACAGTCCATCGACCATTTCGCGGAACACGCGATCGGTCTCGCCCTTAGTCGCTTCGAATGGCCGGATTTGATAGATCATGTCATTGATCACGTCTCCGAGATGCATCGCGTTCAGCATCCCGAACCCAAAGTCGATAGTAAATTTCAGCCCAGGCTCGCCGGAAGCGGCCTTAATTCCGTCGCTATCCTTGAACAGCAGCACGCGGAAACCATCGAAGCCGGCATTTTTCAATGCGAAGCGATACTCAGCCTCATACATGCCGAAGCGGCAAGGACCGCAGGAGCCGGCAGTGAAGAAAACGTAGTTATTCAGAATTTTGTCGCGCGACACTCCTTCCTTTTCCAGAAACTGCAAATACTGCACCAGGTTGCCCACGGTGAAGTAAGTGGGATTGCATTGCCCGTTATTGCCGAACTCCTTGCCGGTTTGAAATGCGGCGACATTCGGCACAGGCAGTTTCTCGCAGCGGTAACCGCAACCCTGAAACACCGCGCGGATTAAATCTTCGTGCTTCCACGTGAAGCCGCCAAACAGAATCGTCACCCGATCCCGCTCCTCCGCCTTAAACGCCCGCTCCACCGGACGATGAAAATGTGTGGGCTGGTCCAAACCAGCGATCTTGCGCAACCTGCTGCGTTCCGCCTCCAGGCGCTGTTTGATTTCCTGGTCACTGTCGATTTGCACGAGATTGGTAGCCATTATCTTTCCTCCGGCATACGCGGTGTTTTGAATTGTTGTGAGATAGTGCGGACCCAGGCGCACTGAAGAAAGTGTGCATGGAACAAATCTGGAGAAGTTACGGCTAAGAGAAGGTGGGCGTGCAGCGCAGTAGAATGCGTATGCTCAGCTTGATCAGTGCGGAAGCCGCGATGCAAAGCCACCAGAAACTCCTGCTAAATCAAAAAGGAGGTTCGATGTATACCGCCGGCGAGTGCCGATCAGTATCGAATCTCGAGGCCCTGGTCGAACAACAAATTTTTCCACTTCCGCTGTCCAAGCGGAACGCCCCGGTTGCAAGACCCGATACCGTCACCAGAAGCTGGCACTCACTTCGTGGGAACTACGGGCAGCCTGCTCAAGCACGACATTAAATTCTTTGTAGCAGAAGGCGAGTCCCGATTCAAGTCAGGAAAAGGCCTTAGACGCAGAAATTTTTTCGATAGCAGTCACGCATATCGTTGCCAGGCAAGCATGCTGGACAGGACGGCTATGCATATTCTCCTTTTGTTCGCTATACTGTGGGTGGAAATGCTGCATGAATTTTGCCGCCGAACTTCGCCGTGACTTGGCCGATCGTGCTCGGAAATACGCGTCAGCACAACAGGTGCCACATTCTCTCAGCTATGGCGCGCTTCCGGTCGCATGCTTTGCCCCTTACGCCGATGACTTGCGGCACGGAAACTTTCTGCCCGAAAGCTACCAGGCCATCCGGGCGAATCCTGCGTGGAAGAAACGTCTGGCCAAGGTTCACACTCAGGGCCGCCGCTGCCTGCCCGCAACTGCTCGCGGACGCTGGATGGAACTCGATGCCTGCACCAGTTCAGACGCCCTGTTAATGAATATCTTCTGTTACCCCGGCGCACTGCGGAGCCGTAAGCTCGCGGCGCTTTTGGCGGGCGAACCGCAGGCTCACGCCTCCTTCGGATACAAAGCGCGCGTGCCTCTGCTGAAAGCTGCATCGGATCGAACGGAAGTTGATCTCCGGTGGGGCGACCTGTTGATTGAAGCTAAACTCACCGAGAATGATTTTCAAACTGCCAGAAAAGAAGTTCTCTCAGACTATCGGGATTTCCGCGATGTGTTCGATTCCCGTCGACTGCCGCAATCCGCTTCACACTATTTCTGTTACCAATTGCTTAGAAATGTGCTCGCCGCTCACGCCCTGCAATGTTCGTTCTGCGTTCTAATCGACGAACGCCGGCCAGACCTTAAAGAGCCGTGGTATTCCGTCATGATGTGCGTGAATCCAATCGAACTGCGCACCCGACTTAGAATCGCAACCTGGCAGGAAGTTGCGCAGGTCGCTCCCCGAAAGCTGCAAAGTTTCCTGGCGGCAAAGTACGGCATCGGAAATTGATCGATCAATTTCTGTAGATGAATGAAACTCGGTGGGATAAAAATCAATCGACCACGAAGAGCACAAAGTATCACGAAGCCTCCGCGGCAGGATTTTCCTTCGTGGTACTTTGTGACCTTCGTGGTAGAGACTTAAATTCCATCAGCACGAAACGCGCCTACTGGCCTCGGCCTCAGCGATAACGCAAATATCCCAGTCCTACGCGTAAATGATGGTGCAGCGCATCGGGCACGCAAACCGCGAAGCAGAGTCCAAGCAGTCCTTGGGCTAAGCCGAGCGCCCACAGATTTCGATAGCGTCGAAAAAGCACGCACGAAGCGACGCCCCACACCAGCGTGGCCGCCGCGAGCGTGAGATTCGGCATATGGGCCGCGGCGAAAAGTACGCCTGCAATGAGCACTGCGGCGTTTTCACTGCGAACCAGGGCGAGCAAACGGTCCATCACAAAATCCTGCAAAAGAAACTGCTGATAAATGGTCCACAGCACATAACCAGAAACGTGCGCGAAATCGCCCTTGTAGAGCGGATGCAACGTGCCCATTTTCGCCGCACAGAAAATGCTGACTGCGGCAAGAACAACCGCCGCCGGCAGGATCCACGCCGAAGCGAGAAGCCCGGGCCAGCCCAAGCCGAGTTCATCGCGGCTCGGGCGACGCGCCAGCACCAGCCACAATGTCAGCACCAGGGCGATCGGCGAGAGAATGCGCTGCAAGTGCTCTGGCGACCAGATGATTCCGACGATGACTCCGTAGCCCACGATCAATTCAATCAGGTTGCGGCTGCGGCTGAAGTAAACGTGTGGCATTTATTTGTAAGATTAGACCGAGATCTCCGGCGTGGCTTCAAGCAGGGTGCGAGTATAAGGATGCTGCGGCCGTTCTGTGATCTGTTCGGTCACGCCGACTTCCACAATCTTGCCGCGGTACATCACAGCAATGCGCGTCGAGAGGTAACGCACCACCGGCATGGAATGGGAGATAAACAAATAAGTCAGCCCAAAGTCGCGTTGCAACTGCGCCAGCAGGTTAACGATCTGCGCCCCCACGCTGACGTCGAGGGCAGAGACGGGCTCATCGGCCACAATAAATTTCGGACGCACCGCCAGCGCCCGGGCAATCCCGATCCGCTGCCGCTGTCCCCCGCTGAACTCGTGGGGAAACCGTCGCAGGATTGATTCATCCAGTCCCACGGCGCGAAGCAGTTCAACCACGCGCCCGCGAATTCCATCTTTCACGCTTCCATGATTCTCTCCTGGCCCGCGCCCATAGCCATGAATGCGCAACGGCTCAGCGATAATCTCCTCAACCCGGAATCGCGGGTCGAGCGATGCGAAAGGATCCTGAAAAATAATCTGCATATCACGCCGCAGCTTGCGCATTTCGCCATGGCTGGCGCTAAGCAAATCGCGTCCCGCAAATCGAATGCTGCCGGAAGTCGGCTCAATCAATCGCAAGATCAATCTGCCAAGCGTGCTTTTTCCGGACCCGGATTCGCCCACCAGTCCAAGCGTTTCGCCCGCCTCGATGTCGAGCGATACATCGTCAACCGCGCGCACCTCGCCCCCTCTGCGTTTTCCTCCCAACGCAGATTCGCCCTGCGAATAGATTTTCGTCAGATTCCGGATTTCGACAAGCGCCATTTTCTATCCTAGATTCTAGAATACGGAATCAGCCTCAATCATCCGGCCGCAATCATCGGCACCGCCGCCAGCGCGGCCAACAGCCCGATAAATCTCCAGGGGGTGAAATGTTCCTTCAGAAATACGCGAGCCAGCAGCACGGTGACTGCGGGATATAAAGAAGAGATAACAACGGCTTCATCCAGCCGCCCCGTCTGGCTCGCTCGCACAAACAATATCGTACCGATCGAGTCGATGCACCCCGTGACTATCCCCCATCGCACGCCCGCTGCGGTAATGTCACTGAAATTTCTTTGCAATAGGACGATGGCCCCCGTAATCAGCAAGCCTCCGGCGCGAGTAAAAGTTGCAATCCAGAATGCCGATCCGGCTCCCGCCTGGCGCACGCACAAATAGAATCCGGCAAAGCCCGTGCCCGCCAGCAGAGCCAGCCCAATTCCTTCAGGCGTATTCCCATCTTCAGCCCGCGTGATCAGCCACAACCCAACCGCCGCCAGGAAAAATCCGATCATCGGAATTCGTCCCGGCAGTCCTTCCGTAAACATGCCAAAAACAGTTGGAATCGCCGCGCTCAACACTGCGGCCACGGGCGCGGTCAATCCCATTCTTCCCGTGGAAAGCGCGCGATAGAAAATTGCCAGAGCGCCACCACCAAAAGCCCCGCCCGCCAGCACCCACAGCACGCTCCGTCCCGAAGGAAATTGCGCGTGAGTCGACGAAGCCAGCGTCCCCACCAAAACCAGTCCACCGAGGTTTACCACCGTGGTGAACAAAAACGCATTGGCCCGGCGAGTGGCGTAGCCACCGAGAAAATCGCTGGTCCCCCACGCAAAGACCGCAGCTATCCCGTAAACAGCGGTCGTGAATTGAGGTGTGGCGGCCACGAATGAGGAGGTTAACACGCGATCGACTATCTGGATCCGGCGTGGGGCCTAAACACAAGCGGTATTACCAGGTACGGCTTCAAAAACGACATGTCCCTCTGAAAGTGGAACGATGTGATTCGCCTCTACCAGTAGCCGACTGCCGGACTGGCCGACAACTTGACATTCCCTGAAGGTCGAGCCTGTAATGGTGGTCTCCAAGCCATCCACATTCAACGCACAAACTCACCCGACTCGCCACTGCGTGTGAAATCAATTGAAAAGGAGGAAACCATCATGGACAGAATGCTGGTAGTGGTTTTTGATAACGAGAGCAAAGCCTACGAAGGGTCACGGACTCTTCAGCAACTGGATGGAGACGGCAGCATCGCGGTATATGCTGCGACCGTCATTGCCAAGAACCCCGATGGGACGACAGCGGTGAAGCAGGGCGCTGACGGCGGTCCGTTGGGAACTCTGACGGGCACCGCGGTCGGTAGTCTCGTCGGCCTGTTGGGCGGCCCAGTCGGTGTGGCAGTAGGTGCCGCCGGTGGCTCTCTCATCGGAGCAATTGCAGACCTTGACAACGTGCGCGTTGGGAGCGACTTTCTCTCGGACGTCGCCGCGACCCTTACGCCTGGCAAGGCCGCTGTAGTCGCTGAGGTGGACGAGGAGTGGACCACTCCGGTGGACACACGCATGGAAGCTCTGGGTGGCGTGGTTTTGCGTCGCAGCCTTTGGGAGGTGGAAGACACTCAGGATGAACGGGACATCGCATCGATCAAAGCCGACATTGCTCAACTGAAAACCGAACACGCCGAGGCCAAGGCAGACCGCAAAGCGAAGCTGCAAGCCCGGATTGACATGCTCAATGCAAAGCTGCAAGAGAAATTGGACAAAGCCAAAGCAAGACTCCAAGCTATCCGGCGCGAGGCAGATGCCAAGGTAGAGGCGCTCAAGGCAAAGGCATCCCAATCGAAGCAAGAAATCAAGGCCAAGCAGGAACAGCGTATGGCAACGGTGAAAAAACACTATAGCGAGTGGCTGGATCGCCAGGAGAGACGCGCAAGTTAAACTCTGTCACGTCAAGTCCCGATCTTCCTGCCTTAACTTCAATGACGAAGGTCGGGACTTGCACCCATCTGATCAGCCTGCGGGACGAGGCGAAACGATGACTGCAAGTAGCACGCAGGGGCATTGGCGGCCACGACACCCAACTGCGCCGCCGCTCGGTGGCCTTCTTGTATTTCCTTGAGATAGATTCCCTGCGTGAGATACTCCGCTCGTCCCTTTGCTGAAACCCGGCATTGACCGAAACGGAGGACGACAAAATGGGAGGCTTGGTTCCATTAGGCGATGCGTCGCGACGCCCCGCGCGTGTGCCCGTCGTCACCGGCGGCATCATCGTCGTCAATGTCGTCGTTTTTGTGCTGGAGTTGATGCGTGGCGACGCATTTGTGATGCAGTGGGCAGCGGTCCCAGCGCAGATCGTTTCCGGCCATCACTGGATAACGATCCTGACGGCAATGTTCATGCATGGCAGTTGGTCGCACATCATCGGCAACATGATTTTCTTGTGGGCCTTTGCTCCCGAGATTGAAGATGCAATGGGCCGAGGCCGGTATCTCGTTTTCTACTTGGTCGGTGGCTTGGTCGCCATGCTGGCTCAGGTTGCAGCGAGCCCCCATTCCACAGTCCCGAATCTGGGCGCGAGCGGGGCAATCGCCGCCGTGATGGGCGCGTTTATTGTCACCTATCCTCGCGATCAAATTCGCACCCTTCTGTTTATATTCGTGTTCGCGCGCATCAGATTCATTCCAGCGGCCCTCTTAATCGGTCTTTGGTTTATCAGTCAGCTCTTCCACGCAGGTGCTGTGGCGCAGGTGCAGGCTGGCGGGGTGGCATACTTGGCGCATATCGGTGGCTTTATCTTCGGAGCCGCCACTGCGCGCTGGTTCGAGGGTCAGCGTCGAATCGCGTGAGTCGATGGCGATCACTTGAGACGAATCGCAGAAGCTTAACGGAAACTATGGTCCTTCCCAAAGTTAGTTTGCATCCCACTCTCCAGCGCCGATCAGGCAGGGTTTACTTCCGCGCTATCGGATAACGGAAGGTACAATGCTTGAGTTACCGCTCATGTTGCGTGGGACCCCGGGCTCTGGCGTAAGCTATCGAAGAGCCAGGCCGAGATCAGCGTCTCCCTTCGTGATGCACCATATTTGCGTGTTAGAATTTCCCCAAGCGGGTTCCTGTTATTAGGCGATTTCGCTATAAAGAGATCACATTGGTTGAACTTGCACCTTCGATTCTTTCGGCGGACTTCGCCCGTCTTGGCGAGCAGGTGCGCGCTGCCGGCGAAGGCGGGGCCAGCGCTATCCATGTCGATATTATGGACGGCCATTTCGTCCCGAACCTCACCATTGGTCCGCCGGTAGTAAAATCGTTGCGCCGCGTAACCAAATTGCCCCTCGATTGCCATTTAATGATCGAGAATGCCGACGAGTTCATTCCCGCGTTTGCCGAGGCCGGCGCCGATTGGATTTCGGTGCATCAGGAAGCTTGCCGCCATTTGAATCGCACGCTGCACCTGATTAAGAGCCATAATTGCCTGGCCGGTGTAGTGATTAATCCCGCTACGCCCGTGGATACGCTCACTGAAGTGCTCGACATCGTGGATTATGTGCTGGTAATGTCAGTCAATCCCGGCTTTGGCGGACAGAAATTTATTCCCGGCGCGCTGCACAAAATGCGCCAGCTAACTGAAGTCCGCAGCCAACGCGGCCTGGCCTACCGCATCGAAGTAGATGGTGGCGTGGCTCATGACACGGTAGCCGACGTGGTGCGCGCAGGTGGAGAAATTCTGGTGGCGGGCAACGCCGTGTTCGGCAGCGGCGATCCAACAAAGAACGCAGAAGCATTGTTGAAGGCAGCGAACGAAGCCATGCTGCTGAAGGTCTAAGTAACTTCCAATTGCCGATTGCCAATCTTCGGTCGCGAACCAATCGCGTTGCAATCGGAAATTGGAAGTCGACAATCGGCAATCCTTGATCTGAGGTCTTATGTCACGTCGAGTTTCCATCATCGCAGTACTGGGCATCCTGCTTATCATCACGTCCGCCTGCACGAATAAAAAGTCTGTGAACCCGCTGGCCAATGTGGGTTCGAAGCAGCCGGACAAAGTCCTGTTCGATCGCGCCATGGACGCGATGAAGCACAACCGCTTCGACGTAGCTCGCATGACCCTGCAGACCTTGATCAATACCTATCCCGACTCCGAATACATCGCCCGCGCCAAACTGGCGGTCGGCGATTCCTGGTACGCCGAGGGTGGAACCGCTTCTCTGGCGCAGGCCGAGCAGGAGTATCGCGACTTCGAGACTTTCTTTCCCAACATGCCCGAAGCCGCCGAGGCCCAGTTGAAGATCGCCAATATCCAATATCAGCAGATGGAGAAGGCTGACCGCGACTTTACCCACGCCAAGCGCGCAGAGGATGAATACCGCAACCTCATCATGCAGTACCCGGACAATCCCAAACTGGTGAAGGAAGGCAAAGAGCGTCTGCTGGAAGTGCAGGAAGTGCTCGCCGAACGCGAGTTTGAGATTGGAAAGTTCTATTACGTCCGGATGTCCTATCCCGCGTCCATTGCCCGCCTGAAGACGCTGATCGAAAAATATCCTCTCTACAGCCGGGCCGATGAAGCGCTTTTTATCCTCGGACAGGACTACGAAGGCCAAATTGCTCAGCTGCGCCTCCGCCCCACGTGCGTTAAGACCAGCCCTAAACCCGGCTGCGTCGGCGAGCAGATTAAAGCGAACATGATCGAAGAACTCACCAAGCAGGCCGCTGGGGCCTATTCGCAGATCATTACCCGGTATCCGGTTATGGATCGTGGCGATGACGCCAGGAAACGGCTCGTGGCTTTACATCAGCCCGTGCCCCGGCCCACCAGGGCGGCGCTGGCGCAGAATCGTAAGGAAGACCAAAGCCGTCGCGAAAGCACAACTCTAACCCGCCTGATGAGCGTGGTGAAGAAAGGTCCTGACGTAGATATGGCGGCCAAGGTTGGCGATCCCACTTTGGTGGATCCCACGCCGGTCGCAGCCAATCAGGAGTCACTCAGAACAACTCGCGAAGCCATGGGTCTGCCCGCCGGTGACCACAGCTTGAGCGTGGAAGCGGTTGGCACCGGAACTCCCGGCGCGAATGAACCGGCTCCGCGATCCGATACGCCTGCTGCGCCTGCCAGTGCCGATCCTTTTGCCCGAACCAACACTGCTGCCGATCCCAACGAACTCAAGCCCACGGCGCCGGCCAACGAATTGAAACCCAGCGGGACGCCTGACCCCAATGAATTAACCCCAACTCCTGGCACCCAGACGGCCGCGGCCAGCAGCCAACCTGCCCCTGCGCCAGTCCAGGTCAACGAGATTCAGTCGGGTCAGGCCAACTCGAGCACTTCTCAAACTGCCAGTGCGGATGCCAGCTCCAGCCTGGCCACTGATAAAGATATTTCCAGCAGCAAGAAAAAGAAGAAGAAGGGATTGAAGAAAATCTTGACCTTCTGATGCAGTTGTTTCGTCGTCAGTAATTTGTTCAGGAATTTGTTCCAGGATTTCTCTGGATCGTCTTTATCAAACTTTTCGCGAGCTCAAGCGCCGGTGGACGGAGTTGCTTTCGTCCCTTCTGCCCCGCAGATTTTTGCAGCTTCTCCAGAGCGCTACGCAGTTCTTCCAGACGATCGCGTCTGCGCTGATGCTCAGCTCTCGCTTCCAAAGTGACGGCTTCGCCAAGCTCCCAGTACAAAGAGTTAGCGGAGTGGATGGAATTCATCTCCGACACCAATGCTGCGATGTTGCCCCGTCCCAGATTGGATTTCATAGGCCCTGCCCCCGAGCGGGATCGGCCGGTCCCCACGACCTTGATTCGGTCAATCCTACTCCTCGTTCCAACTTCCGAAGTAAAGATTTTGTAAAAATAAAGGATTAGCCCATTGATTACCAAAAGTCTGGGATTACCAAAGTCTGGGACTCGCGAGTTTTCCATGGGATAAGCCCCCTTTATTGTCCAACTGCCTTGGGAACGCACTAGACGCTGACCCCTAGTAACCGGGTAACCTCCCGTCTGATCATTGACTTACATCTTCAGGCAGGTTACCTTCGCGATATCTCCCCTCAGAAGAGGAAAAATTTCTTTGGCCCGGAAGATACTGCTCGCCGATGACAGCGTGACCGCCCAGAATATGGGGCGCAAAATCCTCGCGGATGCGGGCTACGAGGTCATCACCGTCAATAACGGCTCCGCCGCCCTGAAAAAGATCGCCGAACTCAAACCCGATCTCGTAATTCTTGACGTTTACATGCCGGGCTACAGCGGCCTCGAAGTTTGCCAGCGTCTCAAGGAATCGCAGGACTCGTCGCGCATTCCGGTGCTGTTAACCGTCGGCAAGCTGGAGCCTTTCAAGCCAGAAGAGGCGCACCGCGTGCGGGCGGAAGGTTTTATCGTCAAGCCATTTGAAGCCAGCGAACTGCTCAGCGCTTTGTCGAAGCTCGAAGATAAAGTGGTGCCGCGCGCCGAGCCCTCCAAGCCTGGACGTTTCGCTCGCGCCATCGCAGCCGCCGAGGAGTCTTCTCGAATCACACGCAATGACAATGACACTTCCGCTGACAGCGGCTGGAAGAGCCGCATCGCATTTCCCCACGAGAAAACGCCGGACGAAAAGGTTGCCGAGGAAGACTCCACCTATAATCCCGTGAATCGTGATCTCCGCACTGTGGTGGAACGCCCCGCAGAGAAAGCCGCAGAGCCGCCCGTCGCTATGCCGCACCCAGCGGCCAATGCGAGTCTGGATGTCGCCGCCCTGGCTCCGCCTGGCCTTCCCCAGGATGTAACTCCCGAAGAAGTTGCCGCAATCGCAGCCGCTGCTGCTCAGATCCAAATGGCTACCGCCATCCGCGAAGAGCAATCGTCTGTCGCCGCAGAAAGCACGATAGAGAGTTCGGCCGCTAGCTCCGAAAAGACTTCAGCCGAGAGTTCCGCAACAGTCGACCAGCCTGCTGGCCGAGCCGGTGATATCTCTCACGAAACTCAACCTGCCTCAGTTCCCGCTTTAAATGCGGAAGTACAGGCGGAAGCAGTTGTAGAAAACGCTTCTTCAGAAGAATCGCAGGACGCGCCTGTAACCATGGCAGCGGCCACTCAATTCGCAACCGCTGCAGATGGAAACGCTTCGCGATGGGCCGCCGTTGCCGTTGCGCTGGATGCCGACGAGGCGATGATCTCTCTCGAGCAGGAAATGCAGAAAGCCTATGCCGCTTTCGTGGCCGAGGAAGCTGCTCCCGCGAATGAGACCGCTGAAATTGCCTTCTCGCAGAATCTTCCCGCAGCCGCAGAAGCACCCGCGGAGCCGCAGGCGGAAGCTGTTTCCAGTTCAGAATTCGTTCCCGCGCCTCAACCTGAGCCCGTCGCAAGTTCAGATACATCGAGCACCGAGCCCGCGCCTCTGTCGCCAGCCGAAACTGAAGCAACCTTTTCCCCCATCAATGGCGTCCCTGAAGCTCCCGAGTCAACCGCTTTCGTTCCGCAGCCGGAACCTGCATCGAATGAGTTCGCCAACGCTTCAGCCATCGAGGCCCGAGCCGCGGCGCCTCAATTCTCGGAATCGTATTCCCAGGCCGCCTCTGATCCTGTGAGCGCGGTCGCGGAAACCGCCTCTGCTGCAGAGGCATTGCCCTCCGCGCCGCAATCCGAATCTGCCGTCGAGCAGACGCCCGCATCCGTTAACGCTTTTGCGCCCATGATTCACTCCGAGCACTCCGAGCCTGTCGCGGAATACAAGAACGAAGTACACCTTGAAGAAGATCGAACCAGCGAGGATCGAACCAGGGAAGATCGAACCAGCGCAGATCAACCCAGGGAAGATTCCGAAACCCTGAAGAGCACCGCGGCAGCGTGGGCCAGTTGGCGCCAAATCCGCGATACCGGCGATGCCAAAGCCGAAACTGCCGCGCCGCTTCGCGATGAACAATACATCCCTGTGCCCGCTCCGGCAGAGCCTGCTGCCATGGCCGTTGCCGCAGGCGCCGAGCAGAACCTACACGAAGCCATCGCTCCGCCCCCCGAAAATCCCAACGACGTCGCCAGCATCGTCGATAGCGTTCTCGCCGATCTTCGTCCCCGCCTGATGGCCGAGATCACCCGAAAAATGTCAGAGAAGAAATAATCCCGCGTATCATTTTCCCACTTCAATTTCCAGCTACCGGATATCTCCAAATTACCGAATATCCCTCTTATTCCTCCCGATTAGAAACTGCCAATCGTATTAGTATTGCAACACCGCTTATAAACTGAGTACATTCGTCCTATATCTGCAGGTCGGAGTGTTGCGTGTCATGAACGACCGGATTGTCTCTCACTACCGCATCCAGGAAAAGCTTGGAGCGGGTGGCATGGGAGTGGTCTACAAAGCCGAAGACATTCGTCTGGGCCGCCTGGTCGCTTTGAAATTCCTTCCGGAAAACACCGCCATCGACGCGCATGCCCTCGAGCGTTTCAAACGCGAGGCCCGTACCGCATCCGCACTCGATCATCCCAACATCTGCACCATCTACGAAATCGACGAAGATCAAGGCCGTCCCTTCATCGCGATGCAACTACTCGAGGGACAAACCCTGGCCGACCGCATTGGTAATCAACCCGTCCCTCTCGCTACCTTGCTCGACTGGGCCCTGCAGATTTCGGACGCCTTACAGGCGGCGCATGCCAAGGGAATCATGCACCGCGATATCAAGCCAGCCAACATTTTCATTACCACGCGAGATCAGGCGAAGATCCTGGACTTCGGCCTGGCCAAACTTGAGCTGTCGGATCTGGCGGGTTCGAGCGCCCCCACCCGGTCAATGGATGCTCAACTCACTCACACCGGCGCCACCATCGGCACCGTCGCCTACATGTCGCCGGAGCAGGCGCGAGGCGAGTCGCTCGATGCTCGCACCGATCTTTTTTCCTTCGGCATTCTGCTCTACGAAATGGCTACGGGCAGGCAAGCTTTTTCCGGGCCAACCTGGGCCGTGACAGTTCACGCAATTCTTGGCCAGGCGCCCGTTTCGCTCAACGAATCCATGCCCGGTCTGCCTCACCGTCTGCAGGAGATCATCGACAAGGCGCTGGTGAAGAATCGAGATCTGCGCTACCAGACCGCCGCCGAAATTCATCGCGATTTACTGCAACTTAAAAAAGACTACGAAGCGGGAAAGAGCCTCAAGTCGACGCGCACCGCAGCCATCTGGTCTCGCAAGCGAAAACTCCAGATCACCCTCGCCGCGTGCTGCGTGGCATTACTGATCGTAGCTGCGATCTGGATTCCGCGACTCGCGCATCGCTTCCACTCAGCCGTGGCCGGCATTGCCGCGCCCGCGGTACCGGAAAAGAAAAGCATGGCCGTGTTACCGCTCGCGCCCATTGCCGACGATCCCAAGCTCACTGCCTTCGGCAAAGGCCTGCTCGAAGATGTGACCGCGAAACTTTCAGAATTGAGCGCCAATCACGATCTGGAAGTTATTTCTCCACGCGCCCTCGAAGATAAAAAAATCACGACCCTGGCCGACGCCAAAAAAGAATTCGGCGTCAACCTCGGCCTCGCTGTTTCCCTGAAACAGGATGGCGACCTGCTTCGCGCTTCCTACAACCTGATCGACACCCGCACCGACAAAAACCTCGCCGGAGACTCCATCACCGCGCCCATCTCCGACCTGTTCACCATGGAAGACAAACTCACCAGCGGCATCGCCGCCGCCCTGCACATCAACCTGCGCACCGAGGAGCGCCAGGCCTTGGACGCCCACGCCACCACTTTCCCGGAAGCTTATCAATACTTCGTGCAAGGCATCGGCTACCTTCAGCACAGCGCCGAACAGGAATCTCTAACCAGCGCTGAGATCGTTTTCAAACAAGCCCTCAAGCTGGATCCAAATTTCGGTCCCGCGGAAGCGGGTTTGGGCGAAACTTATCTGTCTCTCTACCACAATACGCAGCAGCAACGCTGGATCGAACCAGCTCGGCAAGCCTGCGCCAAAGCCATCGCATTGGGCAATGCCGGCGCCGAAGGCCATACCTGTTTAGGAACGCTCGAAAACGCTACTGGACAGTTCGAGAAAGCCGCCGAACAGTTCCGCCAGGCAGTGGAACTTGATCCCGTCAACGATCAGGCTTATTGGCATCTTGCCGAGGCCTACCAGAATCTCAACCAGCTCGACAAAGCCGAGGAAACTTTCAAGCGACGAATCAGCGTGCGCCCAAATTACTGGCGAGGATACAGCGCGCTGGGCGTCTTCTATATTAGTCAGGCGGAATACGCCAAAGCGCAGGCAATGTTCGAAAAAGCGGTTTCGCTGCGGCCTAACAACTATCGCGACTACAGCAATCTCGGGGCGTCTTTGCTCTACGAAGGCAAGGATGAAGAAGCCACCCGCGCCTTCGAAACTTCCATTGCCATCCGTCCCTCCCTGCTGGCATACGAAAATCTCGGCGTAGCCTATTTCAGGCTGCGCAAATTCGATCTCGCCGCGCGCAATACCCAGGAGGCGCTCAAGCTGGAAGAAGACGATTACGAGGGTTGGGGCAACCTCGGGGACGCTTATTACTATGGTGGCAATAAGCCCGCAGCCGTGGAGTCCTACAAGAAAGCCATCTCCCTGGCGGACGAGAAACTCAAGACCAACCCTCGCGACGCCGTCGTCCTAAACGACCTGGCCAATTACTGGGCCATGCTCGGAGATCGTAGCCGCGCCCTTGACTATCTGGATCGGTCCCTGGTTGGCGGCAGCCAGGACAAAGAATTGCTTTTTCAAGCCGCCCTGGTGTACAACCAGTTGCACGAAACTGGGACCGCGTTGGAGTGGTTAAGCAAAGCCTTGGCCGCGGGATACTCAAAATCGGTGGTCAGCAAAACGCCGAACTTCGATAATCTGCACGACAACCCGCGCTATCAGGCCTTGATGCAATTGGAATAGGAATACAAATCCAGTCCGAATTTACAGGAGGTCTTCAATGCCCAACATTCCATCAGTCGATGTGGTAACCGGAGCCGTCACCGACGGCCCGGTCAAAGACGGCGAATCCTTTAAGTGGACATGCTCCGAGGACTCGGGCAATATCAACGTCACTGCCCAGCTTATGCCGGGCGGAAATCCTTGGTTCAGCCCCAACCCCGCTTCCTTCACCGCTCCCAGTGGAAGCGCCACGGTAACCGCCGAGGGAGTAAGTATCGGCGGATGGTCTTACACCGCGAACGTAGAAACCGACGGCGCAAAAATCCGGGTTGACTCATCAATGCCAAAGCCGCACGCGAAAGCCAGCTAGCTTCAATCGCCGGGTGGCGCAGGCTTGACCCCCTGGCCTCAGCAACTAGTATCGGGTGGCCCACCCTTGCGTCTTGTGCAAGGGTGGGATTCCCGACTAGCGACATCACAGGATGTTGTCCTTGATCTTTCCCTTCCTCCATTTCAATCTTCGAATCGAGTAGGGAGATGCGCTGGCTCCAATCGCCTCTCCAGTCACGATTATCTCCACTTTCTCAATCGTAGTTGGCACGGCACGATCAGTCAGTGGTCGAAGGGGGAATTGAGACGGCGGCCTGCAGCGTAGCGGTCGCTGCCGCCGTTTGACGGGGTACTATGACCTGAGGGGAAAATGCTACACCCCCTGGGCTCCCAAGCGGGAATGTCGAGCGATTCAGTGGGGAATTGAGCGGGGCGCGGGGCGAAGGAGCGGGAGCGCGAAGGGCAAGAAGGGCTCGCAGCCGCCGCTCGCTAGCTCCGTTGCGAGGGGTAGTAAAGGAAGTGAGTAAAAGCTGAGAAGCAAAATATCATCGGCTATTTGGTTGAACACTTTGTTCCTAGATCATTCCAGCTTCCCAACTCGCATTGATGGAGAGTCCCTTCAAAACAGGTCCTAGAATTTTCTGGATAACCCTTCCCGTCGTGGTGGCAGGAAGGTTTGGTGTCAACACATTTCTTCCCAAGGTCCGTCCAGGTTCCGGCATCACACCGGTTGAGGTTCCCAGTGATACAAACTTCCGTCTTGTCAGGATAGGATTTTCCCCATTTCTCACATGCGGTGCGCTCAGCCGCCTTGGTAGAAGGTTGGCAGTATGAAAACTGAGTAATTGAAAGCAATACACCTACCATCAAAACAACGGTTTTCATTTTCACTCCAATACGTCTGTTCTCACAATGAGCATCTCATTTTTTTTAGCAACTCGAACCGCCAATTTGTCGCCGTGGGGGGGGCGGCACTTGCGGCCCTCCCTTCCAGTGTTCCGATCCAAATACCATTTGCATAATTTTCTCAGCAAACTGTTGCGCCAATTGCAACTTTGACAGTCAGCTATTCTGAACCGTTGCGCTTCGATTAAGCGCCAATTGAGAGGCCACCCAATGCCATCTTCACATTCAAAGTTCGAAGACGCTTAAACCTATTCGGCTTCTGCTCTTTTTGGCTCGCGCTTGGTGACGTGAACTTCGATCTGTTGAATCCAGGTTGCAGGAGAGACAGCGTTGTAAGTCGGTCCCTTTTCAACCTGGAGGGTCTCCCCGGCTTTCTTCCACTTGATCGGGTAGGCGTTCACTCCCTCTTCCATCACCCCTCCGTAGTTGACTTCATAGTACCGAGCACGTGGTCCAGTGAGGTTAATCGTCAGGGAGCGCAAGGCGCAAAGGTCGCCAGCGGCAACGCCTGCAAGGTCTCCGTCCGAGAGAACGTAATGTGCAGCCTTTTGGTTCGTTAGATGGCCGCAAGCAAAATAAGCGTCGTAATGGATGGAGAGGCCGTACGTCCTGTTCGCGAATTTGAGGCTAAAGGCTTGTATCCATCTCCCCGACATACCGGCTAATTGTCCCTGCACGATCGTTGGAGTGCGGTCCCACGTGTCCTGAAATAAATTCCAGCTATAGAATTCTATCGTGACGGGAAACTCGGCAGGGTTTCTTAGCTCGGGTTGTGAATACGACGAGCGATAGTCCATCACATGGCTCGTTGCAGTGGTGGGATGGCTCATCAACTTCGCTGCAGATTTGTCGATTTGCTTGATTGTTTCTGCTGCACTTTTCTTTTCTTGTTGCAACTTATCATGATCAAGATTCTCAAATAGTTCGCGGTTTTCCAAGGCAAACTCAAGATCATCCTGCAGGTCATTGAGCTTCTTCGTTTGATCTGCGAGGTAGCTCAAATTCGCATACGCCGCATCCGTATTGGGGGGGGGTGAAACCCTTAGGAAAGACCACGTCGTAGGGTTGAAGCTCCACCTCCAGCGGAACTTCGTTTGTGCCAGGAGCAACTGTCGACGGAAAATTCTGAGCCGCCTCGAAGAAGTTTTTCGGCGTCAATATCGCCTATTCCTCCTACGCGAATATGTTGCTGCTCACCCTCAAATTTCAACACCCTTCGAATCGCAGAATGATTTGACGCGAAACAAAGAGAGAGCAAGGACGGAACGAGCTCGTTTAATCCGAGAATTGATGTCGCTGCAAGAGGAAATCGATTGGATAGTCTATGCTGCGTGCGGGTTAATTCCAGAGAACGACGAGACTCTGGGGATCGGCCTTGTCGAAGTTGATCATCCGTGGGAAATAGACTCGGGTCAACGTCCCTTCGAGCTTGCCCTCGACCGTTCAGGCCCACTCAGAGATTGGGAGGCGAGACAGTCTGAGCTATGGTTAGCTCGTATCAAAGCAATACGGCAGAGTCACGATCTTTCCAAGATTGAAAATTCCATTTTCAAACGTAGATGGGTGTTGACTGATTTTGAAAATGAATTCACCCAAGCGTTTTTTGACTGGCTGATGGAGAAAGCAGAATTCCATCTCCAGCATCGAGCGAGAGGAGGTCCGATTCCCTTCGATGAATGGTGTAGACA
Source organism: uncultured Acidobacteriaceae bacterium (assembly GCA_963726155.1). Classification (GTDB taxonomy): domain Bacteria; phylum Acidobacteriota; class Terriglobia; order Terriglobales; family Acidobacteriaceae; genus Sulfotelmatobacter. The sequence goes on along the minus strand of CAVSBF010000003.1, from coordinate 1,223,164 downwards.
GTTGTGGAAGGATCAGCGAATCAAATCAGCAGTGTTCGCTTTCAGGGAAGCCGACACAAACCTGCTGGAATTCTCGAACCTTTTCAGGAAGGCGGTCAACGCTCATACTGTCCCGGAAGACGCTAGCAAGTTTACGGCGATGCATAAACACATGCGCGGTAAGTTCAATGTGCCCCGTGAGAGATTCCGATCAAGCGGGGAAAATCTCGATTGCTACTCTTGGGCTGGAAGACAGCAAAGCTGAACGCGTAATGCCGCTCTTCCCCTCTAGCCTTCGCGCGCGCGGGCGGGCGGCCTTGGTCATAGTCAACGTCAAAACCAATTCTGTGGTGGGAGATGGGGGTGTAGCATTTTCCCCTCAGGTCATAGTACCCCTGCCGCCGTTTGACCCTTCTTTTCTCTCGCCTGTAAGATCAAACTTCATCAGCGTTGACGGCCGTCGTCCAAACTACGGGGCAAATCAACACATAGAGAAATGTTCTACCCTGTGACTCTCTGTGTCCCCCTGTGTTAAAAGGTTTTTCATTTGACCGCCAGTAGCTGATTACCAAGATGCCTCACGACCTGCCAAAATCCTACGAACCCGGCGCGATAGAAACTCGCTGGGCTGAATACTGGATCAAAGAAAAACTCTTCTCTGTCCCGACCCCGCCTGCGGGCGAGACCCGCCCCGTCTTCACGCTCTTGTTGCCGCCGCCCAACGTTACCGGCCGCCTGCACATGGGCCACATGCTCAACCAGACTCAGATGGATATCATCGTCCGCTGGCATCGCATGCGCGGCTTCATCACCCTATGGCTTCCTGGCACCGACCACGCCGGCATCGCCACGCAAATGATGGTGGAGCGCGATCTCGCCAAAGAAGGCAAGAAGCGCCGCGACCTGGGCCGCGAAAAATTCATCGAGCGCGTCTGGGAGTGGAAAAAGCTCTACGGCGGCGCCATTCTCGACCAGATGAAGCGTCTCGGCGCGTCCGTCGATTGGGACCGCGAATATTTCACCATGGACGAAAATCTTTCCCGCGCTGTGCGCGAAGTCTTCGTCCGCCTCTATGAAGAAGGTCTGATCTATCGCGGCAAATACATCGTCAACTGGTGCCCGCGCTGCGAAACCGCCATCTCCGATCTCGAGGTGAAGCACGAAGAAGTCGCCGGAAAACTCTGGGAAATTCGCTATCCCGTCATCGGAACCAATGAATTCATAACAGTGGCGACCACGCGGCCGGAAACCATGCTCGGCGACACTGCGATCGCCGTAAATGCAAAAGACGAGCGCTACACGCATCTCCACGGCAAAAAAGTTTTGCTGCCGCTGATGAACCGCGAGATCCCCATCATCGTCGATGAACTCGCGCAGCCTGAGTTCGGCACCGGCGCAGTGAAAGTAACGCCCGCCCACGATGCCAACGATTTCAAAGCCGGCCAACGCCACAAGCTGCCGCAGATCGACATCATGGACGAGCACGCCCACATGAACGCCAATGCGGGTGAGTATTTGGGTTTAGATAGATATGAAGCTCGAAAGCGCATCCTCGCCGATTTGCAGGATCAGGGATTTCTCGTCGCCGAAAAAGACTACGCCCTCTCGCTCGGCAAATGCGACCGCTGTGGAACCGTTGTCGAGCCGCGCCTCTCCGAGCAATGGTTCATCAAAATTCAGCCGCTTGCGCAAAAAGCAATCGAAGCCGTCGAAAGCGGCGAGATCACCATCGTCCCGGAAAATTACAAACAGATTTATTTGAACTGGATGAACAACATCTACGATTGGTGCATCTCGCGCCAGTTGTGGTGGGGTCATCGCATTCCCGCCTGGACTTGCGACCACTGCAAACACGTGGTCGTGGCCCGCGAAGAACCTCTCACCTGCCCCAAGTGCGGCAACACAAAATTAGAGCAGGTTTCCGACGTGCTCGACACCTGGTTTTCCTCCGGCCTCTTGCCGTTCACCACCCTGGGTTGGCCGGAGAAGACGCGCGATCAAGCAGTTTTTTATCCCACCACGCTGCTGATCACCGCCTACGAAATTTTATTTTTCTGGGTCGCGCGCATGATCATGTTCGGTTGCCACTTCATGCAAGGCCACGAACAGGATCCCGCAATAAAAAAAGCGAGTGGCTGGGCGGATAAGAAAAACGACAGCGTGCCTTTCCGCCAGGTTTACATCCACGCCCTGGTCCGCGACGCTGATCGCCAGAAAATGTCGAAGACCAAAGGCAACGTGATCGATCCGCTGGAAATCATCGAGCGCTTCGGCACCGACGCTACTCGCTTCACTCTGGCCGCCATGGCCGCGCCCGGAACCGATATCGCCTTCAACGAAAGCCGCACCGAAGGCTACCGCGCCTTCGCTAACAAAATCTGGAACGCCGCCAGATTCATGTTCATGAATGTCGACCGTCTAGGATTCATGTGGGGACAGCCGCCCTCGGCTGTCCAGCCGGGACAAAGTCCCGGCAAATCTGGCCACATAGCAGGAGTCGGAGGCTTTGACTCCTCCACCCTCGAAGACCGCTGGATCCTCTCCCGCTTCAATCGCGTCACTGCCGAAGTGAACGACGCTCTCGCCACCTACCGCTTCCACGAAGCGGCCAACCGCATCTACGATTTTTTCTGGGGCGAATTCTGCGATTGGTATATCGAACTGATTAAGGCGCGCCTCAACTTCGAGGAAGGCTCGGACAAGACACACGCACTCGTCGCATGCGCTAATTTGGTAAATCTTTTCGACGCATCCCTGCGCCTTCTCCATCCCATCATGCCGTTCATCACGGAAGAAATCTGGCATGCGATCTACGACGGAAATCCGCCGCTCCAGTCGATTGCGCTCGCAGCTTATCCGCAGGCTGATGAAAAACAATTCGATCTAGCCGCCGAAACGGAGATGGCGATCCTGCAGGATTTAATCGTAAACGTTCGCAACGTACGCGCCGAATTGAAGGTCGAACCTAAAGTGAAAGTTCCCATCGAAATCTTCGCGCATGAGCCCGCCATCCGCGACATGATCGAACAGAATCGCGGAGCGATTGAGCGTTTGGCCAACGTCGACAACATCACATTTATGCAGGGATCGCTGGCCAACCAGGCCGGCGTTCGCAGCACAGCCCGTTTCGATGTCCATGTGATCTATGAAAGAAAAGTCGACGTTGCGGTCGAGTGCGACCGCTTGAGAAAAGAGCTGGAGAAAATCGAGAAAGAGTTGGCGAACAATCAGAAGCAGCTGGGGAACGAACAGTTTCTGGCAAAGGCTCCCGAAAATGTAGTCGAAGGATTGCGCAAACGTGGCAAGGAACTGACGGGCTTGCGTGAGAAAATAAAGATCCAGATGGGGCAACTGGGCTGCTAAACATATTATTGTGGGGACAGCCGTCCTCGGCTGTCCGTCGAGCGCAGTTCGACTGGCCCGGCTGAGTGCCGCTGGAGGTCGAGGGCTTTGTCAGTCGCAGCGAGGAGCAGCGGGTCTTCGACCCGCGGACAGCCGAGGGCGGCTGTCCCCACATAGATCTTTGGTCTAGTGGCAAACCGTATGGACTTTAACAGCCGACGCATCACTTCGATCATCGAGAACGCGCTGCTCGAAGACCGCGCCACCAGCGACGCCACCAGCTACGCCTGCATCGATCCTAACCAGCTTGCCTCCGCCACCATTCTCGCCAAGCAGGATTGCATTCTCGCCGGCATTGGCTCGATCGCCCGCATTCTCGATGTTTACGCCGCTCTGGACGGCGCCGTCACTTCGCACTACGAAGTCACTACCCATCCCGAGATTTTCGATGGCGTGCGTTTACGCAAAGGCCAGTCCGTCGCCGTCATCCGCCACAACGCACGCGTCCTCCTCTCTTGTGAGCGCGTCATCCTGAATTTTCTCCAGCGCATGAGCGGCATCGCCACCGCGACTCGCAAGTTCGTCGACGCCGTCTCCGGTACCAAAGCCCGCATTCTTGATACACGCAAGACCGCTCCCGGCCTGCGCGTCATCGACAAATATGCCGTACGCTGCGGCGGCGGCCAGAATCATCGCCTCGATCTTTCCGACGGAGTCTTGATCAAAAACAATCACATCGCTCTCGCCGGTGGAATTGTCCCCGCCCTTGAACGTGCAGTTCGCAACCGTCGCGGCTCTCAGCCCATCGAGATAGAAGTGCGCACGCTTCAGGAACTTGACGAAGCGCTGGCGCACGGCGCCGAAGCTATCCTGCTCGATAACATGTCTCCCGAAGACGTGCGCCGCGCCGTCGAGCGTTGCGCCCAACTCGAGCGCCGCGTCCCGCTGGAATGCTCCGGCGGAATCCGACTGGAAAATGTTCGCGCCTACGCCGATACCGGTGTCGATTTTATTTCCGTCGGCCTCCTCACCCACTCCCCCCAAGCTGTAGACATGAGCATGCGCGTCTCGCCTGTATAGAATCGATTTTCCTTAGTGAACCCTAGTGCCCTTCGTGGTAAAAAGCCGCTGTTTGTGCTTTTCCCCGCAGTCCCGCATAATTCCGAAATCAAGAAGGCACCCAAAACCCGTGTGGCGCGGGCACTCATGCCCGCGAAAGCTGGTGAGCAGCTAAATCAATCCCTCGACGTTCGTCTCGGCCGCATCGTGCGCTTATTAATGGAGCACGCCACCGTCGTTGTAAGCGGCACGAAAATCGCCCAGGAGATTTCTTCCAACCGCTCTGAAGTCTGGCGCCTCATCCAGCAGTTGCGCGGCTTGGGCGTAGACGTCGCCGGCCACCCCGCTACCGGATATCAACTCAAGTCCATGCCCGATCTCCTTTTGCCTGAAATTCTCACGCCCTTGCTGCGCTCCACAATCTTCAGCGAAAAGCTTCATCACTTCTACAAGATCGGCTCGACCAACACCGCCGCCATGGCGGCCGCCGCCGATGGCGCTCCCGAAGGCTCCGTATTTCTCGCCGAAGAGCAGACCGCAGGCCGCGGCCGCGGCGCCCACACCTGGCAATCTGACCGTTCCGCTGGAATCTATTGCTCGGTCGTACTGCGCCCGGCGCTCCCGCCCTCCGAAGTGCTGGTCATGACTTTGGCGGCGGGGTTGGCGGTGCGTGCAGCCATTGAAAATGTTAACGCGCGAGTGAATCCCGACTTGAAATGGCCCAACGACGTCCTCATCGCCGGCAGAAAAGTTTGCGGCATTCTCACTGAGATGAACGCCGAAGCTACTCGCGTCCGCTATATTGTGGTCGGAATCGGCATCAACGTGAACCAGTCAAGCTTTCCCAAAGAATTCGAGGCCGATGCCACATCGCTGCGCTTATCCACAGGCAGCGAATGGTCACGCGTGGAACTGGCCGCAGCTTTGCTAAAATCGCTCGACCGGGAATATCGCCTGCTGATCGAACAAAAAGACGCTCGCCGCTCCATCCTCGAACGCTTTGCCGAGCAGTCGTCCTGGGTGCGGGGGAAGCGGGTTCGTATCGAGGACGATGGAACTTCGCTCGAAGGAACCACGGAAGGTTTAGACGATCGCGGCTTTCTGCAAGTGCGCACCACGCGCGGCTTGCAAATGATCTTGAGCGGCACAGTGAGAGCGTTTTAAAAGGCAGGACTTAGGACCTCCCGGCCATGCGAGCCGAGAAATAGCGATTCGCAGATATTAACGTATGCTCTTCGTTCTCGATGTCGGCAACACCAACACGGTCCTCGGAGTCTTCGCCCGCGCTGCTACCGCATCTGCCGCGGACTCCGACGCTGCCCCGCGCTACGATCAACTGGTCGCGAACTGGCGCGTCGCCACCCGGCAAGCCAGCACGGTGGACGAATACGGTGTCCTGTTCCGCAATTTGTTTTCGATGGCGAATCTCGAAGCCGCAGGCATTCACGGCATTGTGATTTCGTCTGTCGTTCCGCCGCTCGATCCCGTTCTCCGCCAGGTATGCGAGCGCTATTTCAATTCCAAGCCGCTGCTGATCGAACCCGGCGTGAAAACTGGTATGCCCGTGCAATATGACAATCCTGCGGAAGTCGGTGCCGACCGCATCGTCAATGCCGTCGCCGCATTTGAAAAGTACGGTGGCCCCTGCGTGATCGTCGACTTCGGCACCGCCACCACTTTCGATTGCGTTTCCGCAAAAGGCGAGTACATGGGTGGAGTAATTTGCCCCGGCATTGGCATCTCTGCCGATGCTCTCTTCCAGCGCACCGCTCGTCTCCCGCGTGTCGAGATTCGCAAGCCCGCCCGCGTCATCGGCACCAACACCGTCGGCAGCCTGCAGTCCGGTCTTTACTACGGATACCTCGGCTTGGTCGATGGCATCCTCGAACTTCTGCTCGCCGAACTCGGCGCAGAAACAAAAGTGATTGCCACCGGCGGCCTCGGCCCCATGATCGGAACTGGATCCAAATACATCAAGCAGGTCGACGATTTTCTCACCCTCGAAGGCCTGCGCATCATCTGGGAGCGCAACTCCGCCATGCGCCCTGCTCACGCGCCGAAGTCCGCGCAGAAAGTTTCCAAAAACTCCCACCGCTGAGACATCGTGGAAAATTACTTCCAATATTTCTCGGAGGTTGAAGAGCACTTTCTGCAGCGGCGCGGATCTCCCCTAATTGGTTCAGCACTTGACTGGGCCCAGATTGAAATCTGGAAGGATGCTGGCATCCCTCTCGAGGCTGTGCTTCGTGGCATTGACGCCGCATTCGATAAGTATGACCAGCGTAAATCGAAAAGACACGAAAAGATCAACAGTATCCTTTGGTGCGCGCAAGCCGTGTTGTCCGCGGCCGAAGACATGAAGGAAGCTGCAGTCGGCTCATCAGCCGGCTCTCCGGTCGAAGATAAGCCATCGACCAAATCGAGCGCGGGACAAGGCTTTGAGCCCGCCACCATCGCCGCGTTCTTACGCCGCAATGCCGATCGTCTGTGCTCTGCAAAGCTGCCGCACACCTCCGCGATCTCCATGCAGATCGTCGCCGAGCAAACCGCCGACACCCTTCGCAAACTCGCAGGAGAAATCGAGAACACCAAAACAACATCACGACTCGAAGACTTGGAGCGCCAGCTCACTGTGCTGGAAGAAAAACTTTTTGCCGCACTGCTTGCGGCCACGCCAGACGAAGAAATCATTGCAGTGCGTGCTCAAGCCGATCGCGAACTCGCTCCCTATCGCAGCAAGATGGACGCCGCGCAAATCGCCCAGCTGCAAAAGCAGTACGTCCACAAACGCCTGCTGGAAAAATACGGACTGCCACGCCTCAGCTTGTTTTACATGTGACCAAATTGATTCTTGATCGCACCGCTTTTATAGGTTGCATCGACCGAAGCGCCTCGCTCGGAAACGGAAACTTTTCACTCTTACCGGAAAAAGCCAACGGTATGCGCTACCGTGGAAGAGCGGCGCTTTAGGGCCGCGTAGAGCATGCTTAACGGAGGGGCTTAAGCCCCTGAGGCCCTCATCGATTCAATGACCCACTCCTTCGACGCACTCATCCTCGGCGGCGGCGCGGCGGGGCTGATGTGCGCCATCGAGGCCGGCAAGCGCGGACGCCGCGTCGCTGTGCTCGAACACGCCGATCGCCTCGGCAAGAAAATTCTTATCTCCGGCGGCGGCCGCTGCAATTTCACCAATCTTCATTGCCTGCCGGAAAACTTTCTCTCCTCCAATCCACACTTCGCCAAGTCGGCGTTAGCCCGCTACACTCCCGCCGATTTCATTGCGCTGGTCGAGAAGCACGCCATCCCCTATCACGAAAAAACTCTGGGGCAACTTTTCTGCGACCGCTCCGCCCGCGATGTCCTCGGCATGCTCGAATCCGAATGCCTCGGTGCCCACGTGACGATTTTTCTCAATACGAAGATTGAGCGTATCGAACGAAGAAATGATTTCATCGCCCGCGCGCCGAATGCCGAGTTCACGGCCCCGGCGCTCGTCGTCGCTACAGGTGGTCTCTCGATTCCGAAAATCGGGGCAACCTCATTCGGCTACGATCTCGCTCGCCAGTTCGCGATCGCCATCTGCGATCCTCGCCCCGCCCTGGTGCCGCTCGTGCTCAGCCCCGCAGATTCTGCCCAGTACTGCGATCTTGCCGGAGTTTCAACTGAAGTGATTGTGTCGTGCGGCGGCCAGCAATTCCGCGAAAAAATGCTGATCACGCATCGCGGCCTCAGCGGCCCCGCAATTCTGCAAATCTCCTCCTACTGGAAAAATCCACAGCCCATTCTTCTCGACCTCGCCCCCGATCACCAAGTCGCCTCTGCATTTCGTGATCCAAAAACGCCGAGAAATCTCCCCACGCTGCGAACAGAATTGCGGAAGTTTCTGCCTCATCGCCTCGCCGACCGTTGGCTGGAATTGCACACGCCAACCTCCTGGACGAATCCAGCGCTGGCAGATTTCGAAAAGCAATTGCACACCTGGACCATCTCCCCCGCTGGCACCGAAGGCTACGACAAGGCTGAAGTCACCGCTGGCGGCATCGACACAAAGGAACTCTCCGCCAAGACCATGGAGAGCCGCAGAGTCCCCGGCCTATTTTTCATCGGCGAAGTCGTAGACGTAACCGGCCATCTCGGCGGCTTCAATTTCCAGTGGGCCTGGTCCTCCGGTGCAGCGGCGGGAAGAGCGCTGTGATTCCGCGTCAGCATGTGTCCGACGACTACAACAACCGACCGACTTCTCGTTCCCATTTTGGGAAGTTCTCAGTCGAAGGTACTACACGAACAACTGTATTTAGTGATGGCAATCAGACTGCTATTGATATCGTCGAGGATCATCGCCGTGGATACATTGAACGAGCCCAAAGGCTGGCGACATCTGCAGGAGATGGCGCAGCGAGAGCAGGATCCGCAAGCGTTGGCGGCCATCATCGATAAGATGAATCGTCTTCTCGATCAGCATAACTGGAGCGGTATGCCGGAGCCGCAACTGCCCAGTCAGCATCTCAGCACCCCTGATTCCGCCATCGGCCTTGAAATTTGCTGCGACCAGACCCTCGACCGCGAGTGACGACAGCAAGTGACGACCACGAGTGACAGCCACCCCGTAGCGATTCGGCTTGGGATGTCCATGCTCCGCGACCTGGGCCTTCCAATAACGTAGAATCAACTCTTGCTCCTAAACGTTGAAAAGCTCATCTACGGCGGCGACGGACTCGCCCGCCTCCCTGCCGATGCGCGCGGTAAAGGCAAAGCCGTATTCGTCCCTTTTGTTCTCGCCGGAGAGAAAATCGAGGCCGCGCTCACCGAGGAAAAACCTGGCTTCGCCCGTGCGCACGCCTCGGCGATCGTCGAACCGTCTCCGCAACGCATCTCCCCGCCCTGCCCGCATTTCGGCAGTTGTGGCGGATGCCATTACCAACACACCACTTACCAGCATCAACTCGAAATCAAGAAGGAAATCCTGCGCGAGAACCTGCGCCGTATCGCCAAACTGGAACTCCAGTCGGAAATCGAAGTCCATCCCTCCCCGCCCTGGAATTATCGCAATCGCTCCCGCCTGCAGGTTCGCACTCACCCTGGGTTCGCCGCCGGGTACTTCAAGTTTGCCTCCCACGAACTTCTCCCCGTCGAGGAGTGTCCCATCAGCTCGCCGCTGATCAATCGCGGCATCGCTGCCCTGTGGAAATCCGGACGCGCGGCGGCGAGCCGTGGAAGGGGTACGCGAAGTTGAACTCTTCGCCGGCTCCGATTCCGAAGGAAACGAAACCCGTCTTCTGCTCGAATTCTTGTGCGCTCCAGAGGCGCGTCGTGCCGCCGTTCGCGCCTGGGCCGAAGAATTATGTGCCGCTATGCCTGAGATTGCCGGCATAGCGGCATTTCGCGAGCCGCAAAAAGGCGTTCAAGAACCCCTGGTCGCTGTCGGCGCCTCGGAGTTGACCTATCAGACGAAACTTCACTCGTATCGCGTCAGCGCGGGGGCCTTTTTCCAGACCAACCGCTTTATGATCGACGAACTGGTCCGCGTGGTCACAGAAGGCACTACCGGCGAACTTGCCCTCGACCTCTACGCCGGGGTTGGATTGTTTTCCACAGCCTTGGCCTGTAGCATCCGTCACATTGTTTCGGTCGAGTCGTCACAGACAACTGTGAAAGACCTTCAATACAATCTACCAGTGACCGCAAAGGCGGTTCATGCCGCGACCGAGCATTATCTGGCTGGGCTCGGAGTTAAGGGGCGGGCCGGACCTGGTGCCCAAGGTGGCGCAGTCCAATACGGCGCAGTCGGAGAAGGAGCATTCCTCCCCCATTTGTTCCAGCCCGACGTAATCGTGGTCGACCCGCCCCGGGGCGGATTGGGTGATCGCGTGGCGCGTTTACTTGCGGGTGCGGGCGCGCCCCGCATCACCTATGTGTCCTGCGATCCGGCAACTTTGGCTCGCGATCTGGTCCCTCTGCAGAGCGCCGGCTATCGTGTCCATCAGGTTCACCTGGTCGACCTATTCCCCCAAACCTACCACCTGGAAACCGTCCTGCACCTGATCCGCTGACTGTCAGAGCTGTTGAAAAGTTACTCCGAGATTGTGCGGCGGTCCATGTGGGGACAGCCCGTGTGGGGACAGCCCATGTGGGGACAGCCGCCCTCGGCTGTCCGCCGAGCGAAGCGAGGCCTGGTTTCCCCGCCAGCCTGATTTCAATTATTCGCGAGGCCCATTCATGCCGCCACTCCCCAGAATGACGCCGCCTGCGCCTCCATCCCCGCCAAACGAATTCCAGTTCAAGCCCACGCGCCAGCCCATGCTCTGGGCCACTCTGGCCTATGCGCTGGGAATCATCGCCGGCGCCCACTTTTCTCATCCAGCCTCCTGGTGTATCGCCGCTGCCGCAGCCTTCCTCGCCTCCGTACTCTATTTCCTGGCTGGAAGAAAATTGCTAGCCACAATCTTGGCTTTGGTGACATTCTTCTTCGCCGGGTTTCTTCAAATCCAGCTGCGAAACTCTTCCGCGATTCGAGATCTAAGTCTGAATCCCTTCACCTACGGCCCGCCAGAGCAAATAACCGCCCACGTCAGCCGCGAAGGCAGATCGCGCCAGGCATCTCCCAACGAGCTTATCCAAACTCTCGACCTGCAGACGGAAGAGATCGTCGCCGAGAGCGGCGCGCGAATCCCCATTCACTCCGGACTGCGCCTGAATATCTATCAAGCTATCGATGACTCTCGCACGAAACCACCAGCCCCGCTCCCCATGCGTCTCTTCCACTACGGAGAGCGCATTCGCTTTCCCGCCAAGCTCAAGCTCCCACGGAACTTCCATAATCCCGGAGCCTTCGATTACGAAACCTACCTAGCGGAAAACGGCATCGCCGCGCTCGCCTCCGCCAAAGCCGAGGATGTCCATCTTCTTCCCGGCTTCACCGGAAACCGCTTCGAACTCTGGCGCACAAAAATTCACTCCAGCATCATCGCCAAAATACACGCCCTGTGGCCGCCTCCGCAGGCCGCGCTCATCGACGCCATGGTCATCGGCGAATCCGCCTTCATCGATCGTGACACCCGCGTCGATTTCCAGCGCTCCGGTACCTATCACGTTCTCGTGGTCTCAGGAATGAACGTGACCATCCTCGCCTTCGTGGTCTTCTGGACTCTGCGCCGCCTGCGCCTCTCTGACATTCCCGCCACTATGTTAACCATTCTGTTCTGCGTTGCCTACGCCTTGCTCACCGAAGTCGGCGCTCCCGTCTGGCGAGCTACGCTCATGTGCGCCATATTCCTGCTTACACGCCTGCTTTACCGCGATCGCTGCATGGTGAATGCCCTTGCCGCTGCCGCTTTCGCCTTGCTTGCCTTCGATCCCCCCCAGCTCTTCGCGGCCAGCTTCCAGATGACGTTTCTTTGCGTGCTCATCGTCGCCGCCATCGGATTGCCGCTCATCGAGCGCACTTCGCGCCTCTACCGCCGTGCGCTCGCTCACTGGGACGCCGACGATTACGGAGCGACCCTTCCGCCTCGCGTGGCGCAGTTCCGCGTTGACCTGCGTTTGATCGCAGGGCGGCTGGCAAATTTCATCGGCAGCACGTGGTCATTGCGGCTGGTGCGCGGCGCAACAATTTTTTCCCTGCGCACATTCGAACTGCTGCTTGTCTCCGCCGTAATGCAGATGGGTCTGGCTTTGCCCATGGCCTACTACTTCCACCGCGCCACTACCATTGGCCTTCCCGCTAATATCGCCGTCGTTCCTCTCACGCAACTTCTCATGCCCACTGCCGTGTTCACCGTCGCGCTCGGCTACATTTCTGTCGTGCTGGCAAAGATTCCCGCACTCCTCACCGCTCTCGCCCTGCAAGCAATCACTGGCACCGTGCACGGCCTGGGCAGCCTGCGCCTGGCCGATCTCCGCGTTGCCACGCCGTCTTTCGTGATGATCGTCGCGGCATCTTCGGCGTTGATTGCGGCCATGGTTCTCGCCCGCCGCCGTGCGCCCCTCGCTGTCATTGGTCTGCTCGCACTACTCACCGCATCCTTAACTCTCGCCTTCGTTCCGCCCGACCCGCAAACTCGCGCAGGAATCTTAGAGGTCACTTCCATCGACGTCGGCGAAGGCGACTCCATTCTGCTGGTGATGCCGCAAGGCCGCACTCTGCTCATCGACGCCGGTGGCCCTGTCTGGGGCGCCGGTACGCAACTTGACTTCGGCGAAGATGTAGTCGCGCCCTATCTGTGGACGCGCCGCATCTCCCACCTCGATGTCGTCGCCATTTCCCACGGCCACTCCGATCACATCGGAGGCATGCCGGCCATCCTCAAAGATTTTCGCCCGAAAGAATTGTGGATTGGCCTGCTTCCGCCCAGCGTTGCCCTGGATAATCTAATCGCCGAAGCTCACACCCTGGGAATCAAAGTTGTGCGTCATTGGGAGGGAGATGATTTCGATTTAGGCGGAGCAAAAGTCGAGGTTCTTTTTCCACCGCGTGATTGGCCAGTCGGCCTCGAGCCCAAGAATAACGACTCCATGGTTATGCACGTCAGCTATGGGGGAACATCCGTCCTGCTCGAAGGTGACGCCGAAAAGGCCGTGGAACGCCGCATCGCCAGCCTTCATCCGGAACATGCAGATCTTTTAAAAGTAGGCCATCACGGCAGCTCGACGTCCACCACGCCAGAAATTTTGCAGTCCGTGAAGCCAAGCCTCGCCGTAATTTCGTGTGGCTTCCGAACCTCGTTCGGGTTTCCCAGACCCGACGTCCTCACCCGCCTCGCCGCCGCCGGAATCCACGTCTACCGCACCGACCTCGACGGCGCCGTCACCTTCTACCTCGACGGCCACTCCGTAACCGCATCGCTCCCGGCGCAAACGAACCAGCGTGTAGAGAATCAGTATGTAGAAAATTCGAAAATGAATCGCCTGGAAGGAGCGCGGCTTCTAGCCGCGCCGTAACTGCTCGAAAATAAAACCGGGCTTTAGCTTCCGCGCGACCTAACTCTTCGTCTCGTCCTCGTCCCCATCTACCGCCCCACCCGACCGCAGCGACTCCGCGATCAAATTCCGCGCTTTCTCCGCATCGTCTTCCCGCACCAGAATGACCATTCCGCCCAGACCGGGAAACGCATCCTGCACAAAGCTTCCGGATTTCAGATCGCTTTCAATCCCCGCCGAATCCAGCAAACCTTTCACCACCAGCGCCTCTGACTCCTGTTCGCTGTCAAACACCTTCACTAATTTCTCATTCGGATCGGGCCGCTGCTCCGCCGTCACATTCAATTGCTCTGCCATGGAATCTCCGGTTCTAGGTCGCCGCAAGCTAGGTTGGGCGCCGCATCTCTCTAATTCTAACTCTTCGCTGGAAGTTGTACCCCGACAACCGTCAAGTCTGGCACCGCGTTTTACTTCGTGTGCCTTCGTGCCTTTCGTGGTTATCTCTTCAAGCCGACCGCATTGAATAGAACTGCACTCGGATTAGAACTGCACTCGGATTCACTTCCGGCACCTTCGGGCCGTTTCATTTTTGTCCCGATAAGCGCAAGATGCTATATAGATCGTCACAACATCCAGCGCCGTCATAACATCCAAAACTGTGGGACGACGTCGCTGGGAAAAGGGGTCCTATGAATTCTGGGGAACAATCCAATCACGAGAATCACGCCTTCAATGTCGCTCCGGATACTGCAGCCGGCGACGAAGCCCGCTTGATCCGCCGCCTGCAAATCATGATCAGCATGGTCTCCTCCGTCATCAGCCAGGATCCCAGCCTCACCGTCGAAGAAGCCTCCGAACTCGCCGCCAGCGCCAAGCGCGCCGCCCTCGCCATGTTCCCCGACAAAGAACTCGCCTACGACCTGCTCTACAAACCCCGCCTCCAGCGCCTCATGCGCGAGCGCTTCCGCCTGCAATAAGACGACTTGTCATCCTGAGCAAGCGCTTTTTGCGCCGCGAAGGATCTGGGCGAGCCGCGCGACGCGTCGCGCTCTTAGCGACGCAATTAATCGCGCGTTTGGCCCGCTTCCTTATTATTCATCCACCACCGAATTCCTCAGAGTCCCCACTCCCTCCACACTCACCTCCATCACATCGCCCGCCACCACCGGCCCCACCCCCGCCGGAGTTCCGGTCGCAATCAGATCGCCCGGCAACAGCGTCATCGCCTGCGAGATAAACCGAATCACTACATCCAGCGGAAAAATAAAATCCTTCGTATTCCCCGACTGCCGCACCGCGCCATTCACTCGCGTCTCCACACCCACTCCTGCCCACGGATCAAGCCCATCCACCACTACCGGCCCCACCGGACACGACGTATCAAATCCCTTCGCCCGCGCCCACTGATCTTCTTTTCGCTGGATGTCGCGCATAGTCACATCATTCAGGCAAGTGTAGCCAAGAATAAACGGCCGCACATCCTCGTCATCCCGAAGCAGGTGGCACGCCTTTCCCATCACCACGCAAAGCTCGCCTTCATAATCCACCCGCTGCGAAATCTTCGGACGCTTCACCACCCCGCCCGGCGCCAGCAACGCGGAGTTCGGTTTAAAAAACAACAGCGGCTCCGTCGGCACCTCACTTCCCAACTCCGCCGCATGTTCCCGATAATTCCTTCCCACGCAGACGATTTTTGTCGGACTCACCGGCGCCAGCAACTTAGCCTCCTCCAGCGCAATCGGTTCGATTCGCCGCGAGCGCAATCCCTCCACGTCGCCGTCGGATTTCTCCGGCGCGGTCAGCAATATCCTCAAAATCGAATCGCGTCCCGCCACCGATTCGACCAGCCCATACTGAGCTTCTCCATTCAGTTGAAACCGGCAATATTTCATAAATCTATCTAATCACGAGAAGCGGAAATCGCGTGAGAACTTTCGCAACCAGCTATAGATGCAACCCTTGTCATCCTGTCTCTAACGACGGTGTATGCAGTCAAGAGGTTTGTGGCGACACTCCGGCGTCGACGCCAGAAGAAGCGCCATTTCGCTCTCGAAGAACGCTTTTGACTCACAGACCAAGCTCGTCATTCTCTTCAATCCTGCAGCGGGACACCAGGCCCCACCATCCATCTCTTCGGGACTTGCACCCACGATTCTCCACTTCGATCTCCCTGACTTATTCAGGGAGGCAGGCTGCCCACTCAAGCGCTCGGCTCTTACTCGCCGGCCACAGAATGACTCGGGCTCACCTGCATGACGGCCTGACATAGTTGCGCGTACGTCCAGTCTTCGCGCAACATCAGGTACAACCGCGTGGCCAACTTTCTGGCCACCGCCACCTTGGCGACGCTGCGATTTTTGCGCACCGCCAGGCGGCGATAGAAGCGTTTCAGTTGCGGATCATATCGCGCCGCCGTCTGTCCCGCTTCCACCAGCAAAAAGCGCAGAAACGAATTGCCCTGTTTGCTGATCTTTCCCAGCCGCTGTTTTCCGCCGCTGGATTCTTCACTCGGAATCAGGCCAAAGTAACTGCCCACCTGCTTGGCCGATCCGAATCTCTCCGCCGGCCCCAGCGTTAACACCATGGCCAACGCCGTCACCGGTCCCACTCCCGGATGCGTCATCAGTCGCACCGCCTCTGATCGCTGGCGCGCTTCTTCCGTCACTCGCCGGTCCAGTTCGACGATCTCCGCTTCCAGCCCGTCGAGCGCTTCCAGCAACCGCTTTCGCCGCTCCGCCGCATACGGCAGCAAGGGCAACTGCTCCAACTCCGCTCGCCCTGCTTTCGTCCACAGCTTGTACTTCTTCTGCACCCCACAGCTCAGCGCCATCGACTGCAACTGGTTCTTGGTGCGCGTCCGCGCCTGCACCTGCTTGTGCCGATGCACCAGCAACTGCCGCACATCCCGCACCTCCAGACTCGGCACCCAGATCCGCGGAAACCGATCTTCCAGCAGCAACCGCAACAAGTGCTCCCCGTCCCGACGGTCCGTCTTTTGCCGCCGTACCACCGAAGCCCGCACCTGCGCCGCATCCCCCATCCACAGCTCGATCCCTATCTCCTCCAGCAACCGCTCGAACCACGGATAGTGCCCGCAAGCCTCCATCCCCACCCGCACCTCCTGGCCCGCCAGTCCGCGGTAAAACTGCTCCGCCTCCGCCCGGTGCTGCAACCGCTTTTCCTGAATCTCTCCCGTTCGATTGTCAAAGATCGCGACCTGCTGAAAACCCGGATGAAAATCACAGCCTATAATCAGCATGACGTTGGCTCCTCTCGCGAGCCTTGGTCTGTTTCGTCACAACCAATCTACTCGTTGTGATCGAGCCAACGTCGTTATGCAATCAAGCGAAGCGAAGGACCTATGCAACTGAAATCACCACGAACCCGCTGTTTCCACAACGAGCCACTTCCCAATTCGCTCCTCACGGCACGCTCTCGCTCGCCTCCTCCGACTGCCCACTCTCATTCCCCCGCTCATCCACTGCCGACACTGAATAAAAATAAGTCTTCCCCGGCACGACCTGCATATCCCGGAACGCAGGCGTCCTGACCAACTCCGAATTCAACTTGACCGGCGCGCTCCCCGTCTCGTGACGGTAGATGTTGTAGCCCGCCAGATCCGCATCACTTACCGGCGCCCAAATCAAATCAATAAACGGACGCTGCCCCGGTCCCGAAAATACCGCCTGCAATCCCGTTGGCACCGCCGGCGGAAATACATCGTGCGCGAAAACCTTCACCTGCGGAGTATCATCCCCTTCCACTTCCACCGCGGGCTTTCCCGCCGTCTCAACCGCGCTCACCACCGTGCCGCGATAAAAATAAGTCTCCTCCCACTCGAATGTTTGATCCAGGAACGAACCGATCCTTTCGCGCGCATCGGCGCACCCCGTCGCCTCCACATCGACTACCTTATTCCAGCTGGAACTCGATTCCAGGCGCCGGTAAATGCGGAACAAATACTGAACCCCGCTTCGTCCCTCAGCTGTGCTCGGGCATTGCCACGAGATGGTCACTCCTTTTGCGGACACCGTCGCCGAAAAATCACCAAACGGAGGCAGCGTCGGAACCAGCGCCACCCGCACCTGATTCGAAAGCCCCGCACCGCGCCCCGCCGTGTTCAGCACCTCAACCGCATAGCTGGCAGATTCCATCGCGTGTTCCTGCTCCAGAGCGGCTGGCAATGTGTCTACAAAAGTTGCTGTTAGTTTCTTAGCGGGCGACTTTTTCATTCCCGCAAAGCCCGCGGGCGGCGCCGTTTCTCCCACTGGCGTTCCACATGGCTTGAGCGCCGTCGCAACGCTGCGGCAGATTTCAGTTTTCCCCAGATAACGCACACTCTGCCGGTCCGTCGTGCGCTGCGGAATCGTCCAGGTAAGCGTTACCTTGTCGCCCTTCCTTGTCGCATGCAAGTCCGTTGGCGGCTTCGGCAACTCCAGCGACGGCGCCTCCGGCGGCCCAATGGAAGCGCACCCGCTCAACCAGATTGTCGCCCCCGCCAGCAGCAACCATTTCCTTATCGAAGATTTCATGCAGAAACAAAGATTACATCAGGAACAGAGTTCGAGGGATTTCAACTGACAAAGAAACATTGCGCATTGCGTCCCGTAGGGACAGACCGAAAATAGCCCGCCACTTCAGTGGCTGGAACCCATCCCGAAGAAGATCCAGCGTCCCGTAGGGACGCCTGAAACGCGCCGCACATCGAAATCCTGCGAGGATACCCCTCTCATAAATCTGACCCCCGTGGCCTAGCCCACCAACTCCCGCACCGCCTCGCGAAACACCTTCGTATGCAAATCCACATCATCCTTTTCCGTCTGCGGAGACATCAACGCCATATTATGAAACGGCGTCAACAAAATCCCTCGATTCATCGCATACAAATGCATGAACCGTTCCAGCTCAAAGTCCATCGCCTCATGCGCCTCGCTCCCATTCTTCGGAGCGTCCCGCGTAAACATATACTCCGCCCGGCATCCCAGCCGCGTGACGTGCCACGGCAGTTCTGCTTCCGCAATCGCTTTCGCCACTCCCGAATTCCAGCGCTCCGCCACTGGCATCATGCGGTCAAACGCATCCTTCGTCAGAACCTTCGTCAAAGTGGCTCGCATCGCCGCCAGCGACACGGCGTTCCCCGCCAGCGTCCCGCCAATCCCGCCCACATCGCAATCTTCCAAACTCTCTGTACCTTTATTCTGTCCAGCCGCAATCCTCTCCGCGACTTCCTCCGAAAATCCATAAGCCGCGCCCGGAATCCCTCCGCCAATCGCCTTGCCAAAAACCACCACATCCGGCTCCAGTTTTTCCGCCGCGGTATATCCGCCCGGTCCCGCACAGATCGTATGAGTCTCATCCAGAATCAGCAGCGTTTCATACTTGCGCGTCAACTCCAGCATGGCCTGATGAAATCCCTTCTCCGGATGCACAATCCCGACATTCGTCATCACCGGTTCCGCCAGCACGCAGGCTACATCTCTCGCAGCCAGAGCCCGCTCCAGCGCGGCCACATCGTTGAACTCCACCACCTTCGTCGTCACCGCCGGATTCACCGGCGGCCCAACATTTCCCCGCCGCGAACCCGCCACACCATTCCGATCCAGCGTGATAAAAGTTTCATCCACCGTGCCGTGATAGCACCAATTGAAAACCAGAATCTTCGCCCGTCCCGTAATCTGCCGCGCCAGGCGAATCGAAAATCGATTCGCATCGGTCGCCGTCAGTGCAAACTGCCAGTAAGGCAAGTGAAACCGCTTCTGCAATTCCTCCGCCACAAAAAGCGCATCCTCACTGGGCAACATCAACGTAATCCCGCGCCGCGATTGCTCTTCCACCGCCTTCACCGTGGCAAACGGAGAGTGCCCCGTCATCGCGCCCGTATCGCCCAGGCAAAAATCAACATAGCGATGTCCATCCACGTCAAAAATATGCGACCCCTGCGCCTCCCGCACAAACGGAGGAAATGCCCCCGCCCACTTCACCATCCAGTTCATGGGAACGCCCGCCAGCAGCGACTTCCGCGCCCGCTCAAACAACGCCTTCGACTTCGGCCGCTCATCCACAAACTTCTTCTGCTCGCGCGCCATCAAAGACGCAAGTCGGGACCGATCAACATTTTTCATGACGAGGCAGCATAGCAGATCACAGAAGAGTTGGATTTTGGGTGGGGCAGCGCTTCGAGCGCTGCGATAAACGCTCCGGATTTAAAACGCGATGGCTTCGGTTTTCAGCCGCGTCGTAACTGACCGTAGGGGAAAAGACGCAGACCAAAGAGCGAAACTCCAGCCCCGGAGGGGCGGCAGATAATAGCCCCGGACGTAAGTCCGGGGTAAGCTCAAAAAACAGGAACCGAGTCCCGGAGGGACGGGAGAAACCTTCTTACGTGCAGCTGCTCGCTTTTCCTTTGACGCGTGCCTCAACGTGCGATAAATTGGTTAAGCTCCGGTTTAGGAGCCTTTGCCTTCGGCAAGGAAAGCGCGCCCGGATGGGCGCAGGTGTGAAGCTCGACTGGAAAGTCGGCTGGTAAGGTCAAAGTTGTGCAGCCCATCAACCTTCCTACCGACTCCTTTCGTCCTCACGTATTCGCACGTGACACAGAAAAGGAGATCAAATGAAAAACCAAAAAGTAGTCATCCGCTTCGATGAAGTGTGCGCGCGGGATAAGTACGACTTGCGACGCATCGAGGGTACCGCGACGGTTGGCAGTATGGTCCGGCTGATTGACGTGGCGGATCTTCAGGCAAACCCACGCGAAGCTAAAGTGGGAGACGTAACCGATGCGATAGAAGAATCGCTCGACGAAACGCCCAAATTGTTTCCGTTTAAAACCAAGGGCATCCTCTTAGCCGCAGGCAAGTGCGAAGCGCGCGACCGGAAGAGGTTCCAGCTACATTTTGATGACGAAGATATCGAGGGAGTCCTCGACGGCGGCCACAATTTGTTGGCCATAGCGCTCTACATACTACGAAAAGCGCTGGGGGAGGATCAGGACCGGGTTCTTCGCGGAGTCAAGCGGTGGGATCTAATCCCCGACGTTTGGAAGGCTAACCACGACGCTATCGAGAGAGTGAAATCGCAGCTAGACTTTCTCACCCCAATCGAGGTGATCTACCCTCAGGAGAGCGCCTCTGGGCGAGACGATTTCGAGGACGCAGTGCTTGATGTCGCCCGTGCTCGGAACAACAACGCAGAGCTCACCGAAGAAACGAAGGCCAATAAGGCAGGATTCTACGACGCGATTCGGGACTCGATCGACCCGGAGCTGGTTGATGAGATCGAGTGGAAGACCAATGACGGTGGCCGTATTAAGGTCCGAGAGCTCGTTGCGCTCAGCTGGATCCCGTTGTCACGAATAGATGAGGAGATTCCGGGGAAGAATGAGTTCAGCCCGGTTGCGATGTATCGGAACAAGGGTCAATGTGTGGCCGCCTATAACACACTCATGGGATCGGATGAGATCAGCCAAAGAGCAAAGGGAGAAATTCGGGAGCTGAAAAACAAGGCTGTCAAAAGCGCCATCGCCATTCTCAAGGACATTCCGAGCTTGTTCGATCTAATTTACACGGAGTTTCCTGGCGCCTATAACGAAGCGTCACCCGGATTTGGTCGGGTCAGTAGCGTCCGCGTTTGGGATCCCGCAAAGGCTGAATCGAGCGATCCGAAATATCTATCGCACCCGGCACGCACGAAGTTCTACCGAAACGAATGCAAATATGACTTTCCGGACGGGTTCATCATGCCGTTAGTGTGGGCCCTTGGTGAGCTGATGGAGTACAAAGATGGGAGGGTAGGCTGGAAAGTAGATCCGGCCCGATTCATTAAGAAGAACTTGGCCAAAACCCTCAAGGTTTACTACGGGATGATTCAGATGGCAAATTACGATCCGCAAAAAGTCGGGAAGACGGGTGCTTGCTACTATCTTGCCGCGAACGACTTTAAGTCACGGCTATAGACCTCGCACAGCTCGCGCGGGCCACTCTCGTACGTAAGACTAATGTGGCCCGCTCCTGCTTTTCCCTAAAGAATATATCTCGACAAATCCTGATCCTTCACAATGTCCGTCAACATCTTCCGCACATAATCCGCGTCAATGTTCACGCTCTCGCCTTTTCGCTCCGGAGCGTCGAAGCTCAACTCGTCCAGCACCCGCTCCATAATGGTATGCAGCCGCCGCGCCCCAATATTCTCCGTGCTCTCATTCACCCGAAACGCAAAATGCGCAATCTCCTCGAGCGCCTCGGGAGTGAACTCCAGCTTCACTCCTTCCGTTTCGAGCAGATGCCGTGTACTGCTTCACCAAAGAAGACTTCGGCTCCGTCAGGATGCGCACAAAATCTTCCATGGTCAGCGACTGCAGCTCCACGCGAATCGGAAACCGCCCCTGCAACTCCGGAATCAAATCGCTCGGCTTCGAAACGTGAAACGCTCCCGCCGCAATAAATAAAATGTGATCCGTCCGCACCATGCCATAGCGCGTGTTCACGGTCGTCCCTTCAACAATCGGAAGAATATCGCGCTGCACTCCCTCGCGCGAAACATCCGGACCATGGCCGCCCTCGCGCCCCGCAATCTTGTCGATCTCATCCAGAAACACAATGCCCGCATTCTCCACGCGATCGATCGCCGTGCGCGTCACCTGATCCATATCGATCAGCCGCTGCTCTTCTTCCTGAATCAGATATTCAAAGGCCTCATTCACCTTCATCTTCCGCTTCTTCGTCCGCGCGCCGAAGATGTTGGGCAGCATATCCTTAATATTGATATCCATCTCCTCAACCCCTTGGTTGCGTCATGATTTCGAAAGGTGGAAAATTTCGTTCGCGCACGTCGATTTCGACTTGGCGCTCGTCCAGCTTGCCTTCGCGCAGCTGCTGCCGTAATTTCTCCCGCGTTCGCGACGAAGATTCAGCGAGTGCGGTCCCGGCATCAATCACAACTCCGCCCGCCGTAGTGGAAGATTCGCCGGGCCGGCTGGGGGGCGACGGCGGCAGAAGAATATCCAACAGCCGCTCCTCGGCATTCAACTCAGCCTTGTCAGCGACATCTTCGAGCTTCTCTTCGCGCACGTTATCGATTGCAATCTCCACCAGGTCGCGCACCATCGACTCCACATCGCGGCCAACATATCCAACTTCGGTAAACTTCGAAGCCTCCACTTTCAAGAACGGAGAATTCGCCAGCTTGGCCAGCCGCCGCGCGATTTCTGTCTTTCCCACACCCGTGGGGCCAATCATGATTATGTTTTTGGGGATGATCTCTTCCGCCAACTCCGGAGTGAGCTTCTGGCGGCGGGTGCGGTTGCGCAGGGCGATTGCCACGGCGCGTTTCGCGTCCTTCTGGCCAATGACATGCTTGTCGAGTTCCACGACGATCTCACGCGGAGTCAGTTCGTCGAGTGCGAGTTGTTCTTCTTCAGCGCTGCTGGGTAAATAGATAGCCATAAATGTTCGTTTAGGGACGGCCGCCCTCGGCCGTCCAGCCGGGCACAGGCCCGGTGGTCTTGATGCAGCTCACCTGGTGCCAGCCAAAATCAATCGAGCTTCGGTCGATGGACAGCCGAGGGCTGTCCCCACATAAGCTGCTACAGCTGTTACAGTTCCTCAATCGTTACCGAGTCATTGGTATAGATGCACATTTTGCCGGCAATCTTCATCGCTTCTTCGGCGATTTTGCGGGCGGAGAGTTCAGTGTGCATCGCCAGTGCCTGCGCGGCAGCCTGGGCGTACGGGCCTCCGCTGCCGATGGCTGCGACTCCGCCATCGGGCTCGATCACGTCGCCTTGTCCGCTGAGCAGAAATGTTTGCTCCTTGTCGCTCACCAGGAGCAACGCTTCCAAGTGGCGCAGATACTTATCGGTACGCCAATCCTTCGCCAGCTCCACGGCTCCACGTCCCAGGTTGCCGTGATATTGCTCCAGCTTCGATTCAAAGCGGCTGAACAGAGTGAAGGCATCGGCGGTCGAGCCCGCGAATCCAGCCAGAATCTTGTCGTTGTAAAGCCGGCGAATTTTCTTGGCCGTATGTTTGATCACGGACTCACCGAGCGTGACTTGTCCGTCGCCAGCCAAAACCACGCTACCGTTCCGGCGGATGGATAAAACTGTGGTGGAGCGAATCAGGCGTTTTGTAGACATGAGCGCAATCTTTGATTATAGCAGCGGGTGCGGTCGCTGATTGCGAGGTCAAGAACCTTCCCCGCGGTTGTCATGCTGAGCGTAGCTCGGGAGGACCGCAGGTCCTCTCGGCGCAGTCGAAGCATCCCTACCGCCATCCCGAATGCGGAAGGCATTTGTCTCTGAGGTGACATCCATCACAGCCACACCAACCTAATTCTCCAATCATTGCCTCATGCGCGATCCACGCTACTACTGCGTTTACATCATGGGAAGCCTCACGGGCACTTTGTACATTGGAGTCAGCGGCAATCTTCACAAACGCGTGTTTCAGCATAAGTTTCATCATTATGAGGGATTCACTTCCCGATACGAGGTGGTCCGGTTGCTCTATTTTGAATCTTATGATGATGTGCACAAGGCCTTGGCCCGCGAGAAACAACTCAAGGGGTGGGCGCGGGCGAAGAAGGTCGGGCTTCTGGAGCGCCGCAATCCACAGTGGAAGGATCTGGCTTCAGACTGGTACCCGTGGATGGAGCGGGGCGAGGGTAGGGATGCTTCGACTTCGCAGTAAGGATCGCGTTGCGATCCTCTGCTGCGCTCAGCATGACAGGGATTCTTTGCGGCTAGAACGGGTCATCGATTTCCCCGGGGAGCGGGATCTGTTCTTCGGCGGCCTTCCTGGCCTTTGGGGCTTTTTTGAATGTCGCGTCGGCAGCGAAGCGAGGATAATCGATCTTCTTGGCTGCCAGCAGTTCCTCGATGCTCAGGATTTGGATGCGCGGATATCTGTCGGTCAATCCTGGCGAGCGGTAGAATCCCGCTTCGGCGGCTTCTTTTAGCATCGGCTTGGTCGGCGCTTCCATTGAGATTAGAACGCCGATCTCGGCTTTCTCTCGTTCAATGACGCCACGAAGATCGCGCACATATGGTGCGTGGAGTTTCCCGGCCTTAACGGAGAGAATAATTTGTTTGGTCTTGCCGCCCTTCTCGTCGTGGAAATAGAGGCGACCGTCGATGCCCTGGTCGGCACCTTTCTTCTTTTCCAGCGGGCGCGCTCCGACCAAGCTGAGCGCCCACCACTGAAATTGATACGGGTCTTCTTTGGCTAGAGCTTCTGCGCCCTTCAAGTCGACGGGTTCGCCGATCACTTCGTAGGTTGCACGAACCGATTCGCCGAAAGCATCGTCGAGGCGCTTTTTGATAAGGCCGATGGCGAGGTGAGTGATATCGATGCCGATCCAGCGGCGGTTGAGGCGTTGCGCGACGGAGATGGCTGTGCCACAACCGCAGAAGGGATCGAGAATGGTGTCGCCTTCGTTGGAGCTCGCCTTGGCAATTCGTTCGAGGAGGGCTTCGGGCTTTTGGGTCGGGTATCCCAAGCGTTCGGCGGCGGCCGAGTTGAGGGGTTCCTATATCGATCCAAATGTCTCGGACCGCGACGCCAGGTAGATCCTTCAGGTATACCTTCAGGCGTGGCATTCCGTTTTCATTGAATTCAATCCCCCCCTCCGCCAAGAGTTTGTCGATGCCGTCCTGATCGTATCCCCAGTGTCTGCCCCGAGGCGGCTCCATCACCCTACCGTTGAAGCTTCGAGGTGGGCCCTGCCCTGCGCCAGTGAGATCAGGCAAGCGGTACAGTTCGCCTGTAGCTTTGTCCCGCTTCAGGTCGTGCCCTTTTACGTTGTCTTCCCCTTGTGGCACAGTAGGCGGATTCCAGATTGAGACTTCCGATTTTGAGTAAAAGAGAATGGTGTCGTGTACGCGGCCGAACTGCCTGACTCCCTTTCTTCCTGTGGTCCTTTCCCATATTATTTCGTTCCGTAGGTGCTGCGGCCCGAACACCGCGTCCATCAACATCTTCAGATAGTGACTCGCTGTCGGATCGCAGTGCAGATAGATCGATCCCGTCTCTTTCAGCACGCGGTGAAGTTCGATTAGACGCGGGGCCATCATGGCGAGATAGGCCATCATGTCGCTGTGGCCGAGGAAGGTGCGGAAGGCGCGCATGGCGTCGGAGACGCTGCCGCCGCGCTCGACGATCTCCTCGAAGGCGGCTTCGGCGTCCATGTTCCACTCCCAGGTGTCTTCGAAGGCCATGATCTGGGAACTGGAGCGGGTACCGTCCTTTTCGGCGAAGAGGACGTTGTAGTCCTGGCGGCTGTTGAAAGGAGGGTCGAGGTAGATGAGATCGACGGACTCGTCCTTGATGTGCTCGCGGAGGACGGTGAGGTTGTCGCCGTAGTAGAGACAGTTCTTTTGCACTGCGCGCCATTCTAGCTGGAATATTGCCGCAGAAGGAATTTGATAGTTGGTGTCGTCCTCTTTTGGCTGCGTTCGGGTATGCCGTCGGGGAGGGTAGGGATGCTTCGACTTCGCAGTGAGGATCGCGCCGCGATCCTCACTGCTTCGCTCAGCATGACAGGGGTGCAAAGGAAGCCAACGATGGGGCACCTGGAGGCGTTTTCGTTTCGCAGGGTGCTCAGAAAGTTGTCAAGAGGCAAAATTACACGATTGGTTGTAAGTGGCTTAGGGGATGGGGCAAATATTTCTGGAAACGTGTCCCATTTATACCTGTCTTTGTGATATAATAGAATTATAAGGTAAAACTTTAAGAATAGATGGGCGCGGCCTCTGGGCTGCGCCTTTTTGCGTTTAGGCGGAGCGACGGGGAGGTCAAAATCTGCCTCACGCGTGGTGGTGGGAGTTGCAGGGATCCTTCGACTGCGTGGGATCGTCTTGCAGACGATCGCACTTCGCTCAGGGTGAGAAAGCATTTTTGGATGGCAGCATTTTTACGACAGCGGTATTCAGGAGTGAGACGATGGCCAAGTGCAAGGGTTTTCGGACGTTCAAGGAGCGCGGAGAGTGGGTGGAGCTGCAGTTTATGGCACGGGCGGTGGGGGATGGGTTTAAGGTGTCGAAGCCGTGGGGAGATTCGTCGGCTTATGACGTGGGGGTGGAGTGTGGCGAGCGGATTTTGAAGATTCAGGTGAAGTCGACGGACTGCCGGATGGGGACGGGTTATCTGTGCGGATTCAAGCCGAATGAGCACAGCGAGCGGTACACGATTAAGAAAGTGGATTTTTTCGCGGCGTATGTGATCCCGGAGAATGTGTGGTATGTGCTTCCGGCGGGTGTGGTGCTGAAGACGAAGAGCATGGATTTGATGATCTGTCCGATGCAGAAGAGGAAGTATGACCGGTACCGGTATGAGGGGTATCGGGATGCGTGGGTGTTGCTGTTGCCGGTCAAAACGGAGCGCGCCGTCTCTAAAGGACGGGTCATGCTATAGACGCGAATTTTTTCACCATGAAACGAAATTCACTCCTCGATCACTATGGGACAAAGGAGCTCGGGCTGCTCGACGATGTGGGGGAGCGCAATCGGGCTTGAGCGAACGAAGCTGATATCCCTTTCTTGCACCGCCTCGTAGTGAACCCGGGATCCTCAAGCACGCAAAAAGTAGATGAGGAGTGCGTTTATGTCGACTACTGTTGAGCAGGTTGAAATGGCTGTCGATACCGCGATCGATAATTCTGTCGATACGGCTGTCGATTCTTCACGGGAGGCAATCCCTTCGGGGCGGTTTACGCCCCGCAACGTCAGCGCGGAGCTGGGGCTTCTCGCCGATCTTGCCGGAACTTGGGAAGGCTTCGGATTCAATTTGATCGCCCGTCCGGCGTTTCACTTTGGCACCGACCTTTACTTGCAACTCAATAACACACGCGAGACTTTAAAGTTCGATCCCATCGGTTCGGTGATTCCGAATCGCGGCTTCGGGCAAAACGATATTGGCCTGCACGGGCTGACCTACCTGCAGAAGATCAGCGATGCGGGCAAGGATGGAGCTCTGCACATCGAGCCGGGCATCTGGATCCGGCAGCCCAACACAAAATTTCCTCCGGAGAAGGCCGCGCCCGAAGGACAAGAACTGGTGGGGCGCATGGGCTCGATTCCGCATGGCAACGCCATGTTGGCGGAAGGAATTGCCAGTCACTTTTCCGGACCGCCAGTTCTGCCGTCGGCGACCGCGAATTACAACGGCTCGGTCTTTCCTTCATTCAACAGCACGCCGTTCGGAGTGCCGCCGACCGCGCCCGCCATCAACATCAACGCCGCTACCTCTTCGGAGGCACTAACCGCTCCGGCTTTAGTGCCGCCCGCAGTTCCATTTCCCGAGTACAACCTCGCCAATCCGCCTGGCCCCGCGAATACGCGGACGCCTTTCGCAACTTCGCCAGCGGAGCCGCCCATCCCGAACACGCCGGCAAATCAGGCCATGGTGAATGATCCAATTGTGCTTCTGCAAAATGTGGTCAAACAGCAGGTCAGTGAGGGATACGAGTTCGAAGGAATTGCACTCAACATCGCAACCCGAGAGCAGATTTCCTTTCTCAACACGCCGAATGTTCCAACCGGAGGCTCAACGCCAGTGCTATTGCCGCAGTTTGGCGGAGGCATCGAAAACATCCACTTCCTCGACGGCAAGTCGGTCAACGTTGGCGGCAAGCCAGAGCAGGAAGAAAATGCGCAGACCGCACTCGTGTACGCCACTTTCTGGATTGAGAAACTGACGCACAAGAAAACCGGCCACACTTTTATGCAGCTGCAATATGCGCAGATGGTCGTGCTGAATTTTCCCATCCGGCATTTGCTGCATCCTGAGCCTCCGGCCAAGCCGGTCTTTGTGAACCTGGGATGGCCGCATATCTCCATCGCAACCCTGAAGAAAAATTTCGGCTAACCAGCCGCGGGCGTGCTGAACATTGCGGAAGCCAGCAGCACGCCCGGGTTTTCTATGACGACAAGAATATGATTCTGGAAATTTTCCTGCGCCAGCTCATCCACATGAGATTTTGGGTGGGGCAGCGCTTCAGCGCTGCGATGACAAACGTCTACCTCAACAACATGTCATTCCGACCGGAGCCGGAGCGCCAGCGACGGCGGAGCGGAGGAACCTGCTGTCCTCGATTTCTAGAGATGCCCGTGTAGAGCGGACGCCCCCGTCCGCTGCCTTTGAGGTTGATTTGTGCGAGACGTGCAGAGCCCAAATATCCAGAGCTACCCTAGAAGATCGGACTCTATGCTCCCACCGTCTGCTCGCTGGGTTTCCCCGCCAGCAACTGCCGCAACACATACTGCAAAATCCCGCCATTAGCGTAGTAGAGCGCTTCCTGCGGCGTGTCGATGCGGACGAGGGCTTCGAACTCGACTTTCGGCTTGGCGGACGAGGCGTCCCCAGCTCCACGGGCCCGAACTTTAACTTTCTGCCCAGCAGAATAGTGCTCAATCAGATTGCGGACGCCGGTAATCTCGAAAATCTCTTCGCCGGTGAGATGGAGCGAATCGGCGTTTTGTCCAGCCTCGAATTGCAGCGGCAAAATTCCCATGCCGACTAGATTCGAGCGGTGAATGCGCTCGTAACTCTCGGCGATGACGGACTGAACTCCGAGCAGCCGCGGCCCTTTCGCAGCCCAGTCGCGGGATGAGCCGGAACCGTATTCTTTTCCCGCGAGAATGATAAGCGGCGTACCCGAAGCCTGATATTTCTGCGAAGCGTCGAAGATCGACATTTCCTGATTGGTGGGAAGGTGCCGCGTGAATCCGCCTTCGACGTTGACCAGTTTGTTGCGCAGGCGGACATTCGCAAAAGTTCCGCGTACCATCACTTCGTGATTGCCGCGGCGCGAGCCGTAAGAGTTGAAGTCGGCAGGTTTCACGCCATGCTCTTGCAGATATTTTCCGGCAGGACCGTCTTTCTTGATCGAGCCTGCGGGAGAAATGTGGTCGGTAGTAACGCTGTCTCCCAATACCGCCAGTGCGCGGGCAGAGTGGATATCTTCGACCGGCGAAGGTTGGATCTTCATGTCGTCGAAGTAGGGAGCGCGGCGGATGTACGTGGAATCTTTTTCCCAGGCGTAGGTCTGGCCTTTGGGGACGGAGAGGCCGCGCCAGCGTTCGTCTCCGGCAAAAACTTCGGCGTAGCTTTTCGAGAACATTTCGGCGGTCACGGAGTGCTCGACCGCTTCTTCAACTTCGCGCTGCGTGGGCCAGATGTCGGCGAGGTAAACCGGCTTGCCGTCTTTACCATTGCCGATGGCGTCTTTGCGAAGGTCGGTGTCGATGCGTCCTGCAATCGCAAAGGCGACAACCAGCGGCGGAGACATTAAATAATTCGCGCGGACTTCGGAGTTGATGCGGCCTTCGAAGTTGCGATTGCCGGAGAGAACGCTGGCAACGACCAGATCTTTTTCGTCGATGGCTTGTGAAACTTCCGTAGGAAGCGGGCCGGAGTTGCCGATGCAGGTAGTGCATCCGTAGCCGACAATGTGAAATTTTAATTTTTCGAGATACGGAGTGAGGCCGGCGTTCTCGAGATAATCGCGAACAACCTTGGAGCCGGGCGCGAGCGAAGTCTTCACCCAGGGCGGAACCTGTAAACCTTTCTCGACTGCTTTCTTCGCGAGCAGGCCGGCGCCAATCATAACCGACGGATTTGAAGTGTTGGTACATGAGGTGATGGCCGCGATCACGACGCTGCCGTGCTTGAGAGAATTTTTCACGCTGGCGGGAACGTGTTCGTGTACGTTGGGATCTTCGACGCCGATGGCGGCAGGGCTGCCACCTTCCTGCTCCCAGCGCTGGGAGTTGGCGGCTGGCGCGGTTTTCGCGGCGGCAGCTTTTGGCTTGATCAGCGACGGCAGAGCTTTGTTGAACGATTCTCCAGCTTGGGAAAGCACAACCCGATCCTGCGGCCGCTTCGGTCCTGCAAGGCTAGGCTCGACCGTGGCGAGATCAAGCGACAAGAGTTCGGAGTATTCGGCCTCAGGAGTTTTCTCGTCGTGAAAAAGTCCCTGCTCGCGGCAGTAAGCTTCGACGAGCGCGATTTGCTCCGCGCTGCGTCCGCTGAGCTTTAAATATTTCAAACTTTCTTTATCAACCGGAAAGATGCCGCAAGTCGCGCCGTACTCAGGAGACATGTTGGCGATCGTCGCGCGATCGGCAAGCGGAAGATCGCGTAAGCCAGGACCAAAATACTCGACAAATTTTCCCACGACGCCATGCTTACGCAACATCTCAGTAATCGTCAGAACAAGATCCGTAGCAGTCGCACCTTCGCGCAACCGTCCCGTTAGTTTTACACCCACGACCAGCGGAATCAGCATGGAAACAGGCTGCCCGAGCATCGCCGCTTCGGCCTCAATCCCCCCCACGCCCCACCCCAAAACCCCCAACCCATTAATCATCGTTGTGTGGGAGTCGGTGCCTACGAGGGTGTCGGGATAGGCTATCGGGTGGGCATTTGACTCTTGCACGAAAATTACACGCGCTAAATATTCGAGATTCACCTGGTGGACGATGCCAGTGTCGGGAGGGACGATGGCGAGATTGCGGAATCCGGTTTGACCCCAGCGGAGAAAAGAGTAGCGCTCTTTGTTGCGCTGGAATTCAAGCAGAGCGTTCATGTCGAAGGCAGAGGCGGTGCCGAATTCGTCGACCTGGACGGAGTGGTCGATTACCAGTTCAACTGGTTGAAGGGGATTGATGAGAGCGGGATCGCCGCCGAGTTGCTGCATGGCGTCGCGCATGGCAGCGAGATCGACGACGCAGGGAACGCCGGTGAAATCCTGAAGAAGGACGCGGCTGGGAGTGAAGGCGATTTCTTTGTCGGGCTTCGAGTTCTTGTTCCAGGCGGCCATGGAATGGATATCTTCTTTCTTCACGTTGCGGCCATCTTCGGTGCGAAGAAGATTTTCGAGCAGAATGCGCAAGGAGAACGGAAGATGTTTGGTGGAAATGCCTTGTTTATCGAGGGCGTCGAGGCGATAAATTTCGTACTCCTTGTTGCCGACTTTAAGAGAAGAGCGAGAGTTGAAACTGTTTAAGGACATGATTTCCTTCTTGGGTCACGAATTCCCACGTCTCGCAACAGCAGCGAGAGGTGAGGCACCCATGCAAGATGGCGGAACTCCTAAGTTTAGTCGTTTTGGCGGGGATTGCGTAGGGGCTTTAGCGGGCGGCGGTCAAGACTTGGTAGATGACGACCGCGATCATGAAAAGGAGGTAAAGACGCAGAGACCAGAGGATCAGAAGCTCGGGGCCTTTGAGATGGCGGCGGGGGATGTGATGTTTTTTGGCGCCGACAAGCTGATCGTGCTCGAGGGAGGATAGGACGAGGGTTTGGTCGGCGGGGGAAACGACGGGCGGAGTGGGTGGCTTCGTCATAGAGCTAACGTCTCTCGAGAATTGAATTTCGTGGGTGGACCAGGAAAGCGTCGAGCTGCGCTCGAATGGACAGCCGAGGGCGGCTGTCCCCACATTTGCATCCACTATACCCACTTCGATATCCACTTCGGCACTTACGCGTTCGCGGCCTGAAATTCATGTTTACGTTCCTCCTAATGCGGCGAAGATGTTGGGGGCGATGATGCTGATGCCGAAGAGGATGCCGGCGGCAGTGAGGATGAAGACGACGCCGGAAGATAAAACGTTGGCCCACGGGGGGCTGACCAGATCTCCCATAATTTCTTTGTCATTGACCAGCATGAAGAGAAATACCAGTGCCGGAGGCATGGCGAGAACGGCGACTACGTTGACGATGAGGACTACGTAGACGAGCGGCAAGCCGGGGATGAGTACGATGCCGGCGGCGGCAGCGGCACAGAGAGTTAAAACGGCGTAGAAGGATTTGCCTTCGCCCATGGGAAGGTTGAGGCTGTGAGGTTTGTGAGTGACTTCGCCGAACGCGTAGGCCGAAGAAGTAGAGATGGTGATCGCGGCGACGATTCCTGCCTCGAACATGCCGAGAGCGAAGAGGGATGCGCCGAAGCGGCCGACGATGGGCTGGAGAGCCTGAGCGAATTCGGCAGCCTGATAATTGTCGGCGGTCATCTGGTGAGCGAACAAAGGCGCAGTTGCAAGGATAGTGGCAATGGCGGCGGCGGTTGCCAGCGCCGCGCCAAGCACTGTGTCGATGCGGCCGAAGTGAATATCTTTTGTGGTCATGCCCTTGTCGACGGTGGCGCTCTGCTGAAAGAAAAGCATCCACGGCGTGACGGTTGCGCCGATGTCGGCGAGTACGAGGAGCAAAGTATCTTTGTTGAAACCGGGAAGAGGGTGCCAGGTAATGAGGGCATGGCCGACTGCGTGCCAACTGGGGTGGGTCATGAGAGCGACGGGAATAAAAATCAAATTGAATAGCGCGGCGGCCAGTGTGATGCGTTCCCAAGTCCAGTAGCGGTGAGACATTAGCGCTCCGTACAGGATGACGAGAGCGATAAGGATTGCGAACCAGGGACGAATGCCGAAGAAGCCGAGGCCAGCGCGGACGGCGATGAATTCAGTGATGAGAGTAAGGAAGTTGCCGACGCCGAGATCGATCATGGAGAACCATCCCCAGAAGGGACCGAAGCGATCGAAGATGAGTTCGGCGTGACCGCGGTGCGTGGCGGCGCCGAGGCGGACGGTCATTTCCTGGACGACGATGGCCATGCAAAAGGTGAGGACGACGAAAGGGAGGAAGAATCCGATGCCGAACTTGGCGCCAGTGGCGGCGTAGGCGAGCATGCTGGGGCCGTCATTTTCGCCGAGCATGACGAGGACGCCGGGACCGGCGAGCAGCCAGAGGAGACGGGCTTTTGAAGAGAATCCGCGGCGGGAGCGGGCGGCGAAGACGCGGGAGCGGTCATGGGCGCGGTCGACGTCTTCGTGAGTGATGACTACTTCGGCTTCGGTCTGAGTGGTGGCGGGCTTCATCGGTGGAATGCTGGCGGATTAGCGTAAGTATACATGAGCGAATAAACTATGGTTAAGGGCTTTGGACTTCAGTGGAGAAAAGTGCGACGCACGGGCGCAGGGGCTGCAGAGGTCCTTCGCTTCGCTCAGGATGACAACTATTTTGAGCGCTGGTCAGTGGGGGCGAGCCAGACCCGCTCGGCGGCGGCGCGGCCCAGCGAGACGTTGCCGGAGGTGGTGGAGAGAGTAAGGGTTTGATCGTAGTTGCGTTCGAGGATGCGCAACTTCGCGGTGGGACGAATGCCGCGGGCTTCGAGGAATTCGAGCAGGCGGCGGTCGCGCTCATAAATTCCGCTGACGGTGTAGGTGACGCCGGGTTGCGCGTCGGCGAGCAGGAGTAGTCCACGACGGCGGCGACTGGCGGGGCTTTCCATCTCACTCATATTGCCATGGGGGCAGATGCCGCCTTTGCCGAGCTTGGCGAGGAGTTTGCCTTCGAAATCAGGAGAGACGGCGTGCTCGAGGCGTTCGGCTTCGTCGTGAACCTTCCACCATTCCATGCCGAAGAGTTCGGCCAACATGCGTTCGATGAGGTGGTGGCGGAGGGTAAGTTTGCGGGCGATTTTGCGGCCGGCAGCGGTGAGGCGGACGTGGCCGTCGCCCTGAACGCGGACCAGGCTGTCTTTTTTCAAGCGGCGAAGCGCCATAGTGACGGCGGGCGCAGAGACTTTGAGCCAATCGGCGAGGCGCGCGGAGATTACGGATTCGCCTTCGCATTCGGCTTCGAGGATGGCTTTGAGATAGTCCTCTTTGGAGACGGTGATCATCTGGGAAGATTATACGACGGAGTTAAGCATGGTTAATGGCGCGGGTGGACGACAAAATCTTTAACACAGGGGACACGGAGGAACACAGGGTAAGCCGGGATCTCGCGTACGTGAGCTGGCTTATGTTTGACAGGGTTGCGGCTCTCCCCTAACCTTGAATTTCTTTTCTATGAAGATTCTTGTTCTAGGGAGTGGTGGCCGGGAGCACGCGCTGGCGTGGAAGCTGAGGCAGTCGGCGCGGGTTTCGAAGGTGTATTGCGCGCCGGGCAATGGCGGGATTGCGGACGAGGCGGAGTGCCTGGCGGTGGACTTGAAAAATCTGGAAGCGATGATTGCTTTGGGGGAACAGTTGCGGCCTGACTTGACGGTGGTTGGTCCGGAATTGCCGCTGACGTTGGGAGTGGTGGATGAATTTGCGCGGCGTGGATTGCCGGTGTTTGGACCGACGAAGGCGGCGGCGCAGCTGGAGGCGAGTAAGAGTTTTGCAAAAGAATTTCTGCAGAGGTTTCACATTCCGACGGCGGCTTATGCGATTTGCGATTCGATGGAGGAAGTGCAGGATGCTGTGACGCATTTTCATGCGCCGGTGGTGGTGAAAGCGGATGGGCTAGCGGCGGGGAAGGGTGTAGTGATTGCCGCGAGCAAAGAAGAGGCGGCCGAGGCGGCTGCAGAGATGTTAAGTGGGCAGATGGTGGGTGAGGCGGGGGCGCGGGTGGTGCTGGAAGAATGTCTGGTGGGAGACGAAGTTTCGTTTCTGGTGTTGAGTGATGGAGAGCGGGTTGTGCCGCTGGTGGCGGCGCAGGATCATAAGCGAGTGGGAGATGCGGATACGGGCCCGAACACGGGAGGGATGGGAGCTTATTCGACGACTGACATTATCGATGAGAAGATGCGCGATTGGCTGGTGAATCATATTGCGCGTCCGGTGGTTGAGGGAATGAAGGCGGAGGGCGCGGAGTATAAGGGCGTTCTTTATTGCGGGTTGATGATGACGGCACGGGGACCGATGGTGCTGGAGTTTAATTGCCGATTTGGAGATCCGGAAACGCAGCCGATTCTGATGCGGCTGGAGAGTGATCTGGTGGATGCGCTGGAGGCATCGGTTGCGGGGCGCGTGAGCGAAGGGGATTTCAAGTGGTCGACGGATGCGTCGGTGTGTGTGGTGATGAGTTCGGGAGGATATCCGGGCGCGTTTGAAGTGGGGAAGAAGATTTCTGGTCTGGATGAAGCTGCGGCGGTTGACGGAGTGAAGGTGTTTCACGCAGGGACTGCAAAGCGTGATGGGGAGTTTTACACGGCTGGCGGGCGGGTGCTGGGCGTCACGGCGCGGGCTGCTGATTTGAAGACCGCCGTGGAATGGGCTTATGAAGCTTGCGGGCGGATACGATTTGAGGGGGAGCATTATCGGAGAGATATTGCGGGGCGGGCGTTGAAGAGGGGTTAGGCAATCCCACGTCTCGCAAAAGAGGCGAGACATGGGGCACCCGATCGGAGTCGTGGAGGGAACTCCTCGTCAGGCCAGGGGCGAAACCGACGTGAAAGGGATCCTTCGACTCCTCGCTCAGGATGACAATTTTACAAAGCCAATTTGGAAAAAATATTTTAATCAAGGGGAATCATGGGAAAAATATTGGTTTCGATTGTGATGGGGAGCGATTCGGATTTGGAGATTATGCGCGAGGCGGGGAAGGCGCTGGAGGAGTTTGGAATTGAGTATGAGATGGATGTGACTTCGGCGCACAGGTCGCCGGATCGGACTGCGGAGTTTGCGCGGAAGGCTGCGGGGCGCGGGATACGGGTGATTATTGCGGGAGCGGGTGGGGCGGCGCATTTGGCGGGAGTGATTGCGGCGCACACTACTTTGCCAGTGATTGGCGTGCCGATTCCTTCGACTTCGCTGCAAGGGATGGATTCTCTTTTGGCGACGGTGCAGATGCCGGCGGGGATTCCGGTGGCTACGGTGGCGATTGGGAAACCGGGAGCGACGAACGCGGGGATTCTGGCGGCGCAGATGATTGGGTTGGGAGATGCGGCTGTCGCTAAAAAGCTGGAAGGGCATAAGGAGAAGTTGGCGCGGGGGGTGGAGGAGAAGTCGAGGAGGCTGCGAGGCGTCTAGCGCCGTGGTGGTGCCTGTGCCGCGCTGCGCTGGCTGGACGGCCGAGGCGGCCGTCCCCACGTTCCCACATTCACGGACCGAACCGCTAGAGATTTAGTCCTTTTAGGTATTCGCGGAACGGCTGCCCTAAGTCTTCCCGCTTCAGGGCGAACTCTACAGTGGCTTTCAGGAAGCCGAGTTTGTCGCCGGTATCGTGGCGGCGGCCTTCGTAGACGTAGGCGTACATTTTTTCTTTTTGCAATAACAATCGCATGCCGTCGGTGAGTTGGAGTTCTCCGCCAGCACCGGTGGGGGTGTTGGCGAGGCAGTCGAAAATCGCGGGAGTGAGAATGTAGCGGCCGATGATGGCGAGATTTGAAGGAGCTTCTTCGGGCTTGGGTTTCTCCACCATGTTTTTTATTTCGAAGAGGCGATCGCCGAAGCGGCTGTCGACGGGCTTGACGTCGAGAACGCCGTAGGAGGAGATCATTTTGCCTTCGATGACTTGCGTGGCCAGGACCGAACACTGTTTCTCGTCGAAGACTTCGACCATTTGTTTGAGGCACGGGACCTTCGCGTCGATAACGTCGTCGGCGAGCAGGACGGCGAAGGGTTCGTGGCCGACCATTTCGCGGGCCATGAGGACGGCATGGCCGAGGCCAAGAGCTTCTTTCTGGCGGACGTAAGCGACGTACATCATGTCGGAGATGGAGCGGACGACCTGCAGCAGATCGGTTTTGCCGCGCTCTTCGAGCATGTGTTCGAGTTCGTAGCTGACATCGAAATGATCTTCGATGGCTTGCTTGCCGCGACCGGTGATGATGAGAATTTGATTGCAGCCGGAGGCCATGGCCTCTTCGACTCCGTACTGGATGATGGGCTTATCCACCAGTGGGAGCATTTCTTTTGGCTGAGCTTTGGTTGCGGGTAAGAAGCGGGTGCCGAGGCCGGCGGCGGGGAAAACGGCTTTGCAGACTTTCATCTTGGTCATAAGTACGATCGTTGGTAGGCGTTCTTCAGTGTTTCAACTGGTTGCTTTGTTTGCTGGACAATTGTAACCGCTGGAGTTTGTGGCTGGCGATACAGGATGGCGGGTAGGCCGAATTTATTTAGGGGCGGGCTCGATTTTCAAATTCGAACCAGGATGATTAGGTTCCCTGATTTTTCCACGCACCGCCGCAAATGGAGCAATGCTATGAAAGCTGCGCCGAGCTGCATTGTGCTGGGGTTACTGATTCTGGTACTGAGATTTCCATCGGGCTTGGCTCAATCCAGTTCTGAGGACTCCGATAAAGCGCGTATTGTCTCCCTGGAAAATGCGTGGAACGAAGCGGAGAAACATAAAGATACGAAGGCGATTGACGGGCTGCTGGCGAATGCTTTTGCTTATACCGATTCAGATGGGACGTTTATGACTAAGGCGCAATATCTGGCGAGCATTAAGGAGGCCGGGTATCATCCCGATCAGATTGTGAACGACTCGATGGAAGTACGTCCCTACGATCATGCGGCAGTAGTGACAGGAACATATCGGGAAAAAGGGGCGGAGAAGGGAAAGCCCTACAGCCGGCGGGGACGGTTTACCGATATGTGGGTCGAAGTAAAGGGCGGATGGTTATGCGTGGCGAGTCACGAGACGTTGATTGGGCGGTAGACGCGAGAGTGAGGCGGGCGCAAACATATCGAGCTGCGCTCGACGGACAGCCGAGGTCGGCTGTCCCCACATTCAAATCCCTAAAATCCTCGACGGACAGGCGAGGACGGCACTTCCTGCATTCCAGTCTCTAGGCTGGTCCGGTGGCAGAGTGGGCTTCAGGGAGGATTTCGGCGTTGGCCAGTTGCTCCAGGATGGTGCGGAGGGCGCGCAGGACTTCGTCTGCGGCTGTGGCTTTCAGGGCAAATTTCAACATGCCGTCGGGAGTGAACTGAGCGCCGCGTTGGGCGGAGACGAAGCGGGCCAGTTGCTCGGGATCGACGGCGGCGTTCTGCTGGAATTTTAGAGTGACATTGTCGCGCTTGCGTTCGATGGCATTGACGCCGACTTTCATACATAACAATTTTAGAGACGCGTAGTCGAGCAGGTTGCGGACGGCGGGCGGCGGTGGGCCGTAGCGGTCTTGCAGTTCGGCGGCGACGTCAGTTAATTGCTGCTCGGTCTCGACGCGGGCGACGCGTTTGTACATTTGCAGGCGTTGATTTTCTTCGGGAACGTAATCCGCGGGGATGCGGATGTTGAGGCCGAGATTGAGTTGGGTTTCGGCTTCGTCGGGAGCGGCTTCGCCTTTCATTTCACGGACAGCGCGCTCGAGCATTTGGGTGTAGAGCTCGAAGCCGATGGCTTCGATGTGGCCGCTTTGTTCCCCGCCGAGCATGTTGCCGGCCCCACGAAGTTCGAGATCAAGGGCGGCGATTTTGAATCCGGCGCCGAGGTCGGAAAATTCTTTTAGTGCGGCGAGGCGGCGGCGGGCGATGGGAGTGAGTTCGATTTCCGGCGGGAGCATGAGATAGGCGTAGGCACGACGGTTGGAGCGGCCGACGCGGCCACGGAGTTGATAGAGCTCGGAGAGACCGAGGCGATCGGCACGATTGATCAGGATCGTGTTGCAGAGAGGGATGTCGAGACCGTTTTCGATGATGGTGGTTGAAACCAGAATGTCGGCTTCGTGGTGCATGAATTTCAGCATCACTTTTTCGAGTTCGCCTTCGGACATTTGTCCGTGGCCGACGATGATGCGGGCTTTCGGAACCAGAGCCTGGATTTTGGCGGCGATCTCCCAGATGGTGTCGACGCGGTTGTGAACGAAGTAGACCTGGCCCCCGCGTTCGAGTTCCTGCTCGATCGCGGATTGGATTAATTTTTCGTCCCAACTGGCGACTACGGTTTGGATCGCCATGCGATCCTTGGGCGGAGTTTCGATGACGCTCATGTCGCGCAGGCCAACTAGCGACATGTGCAGCGTGCGCGGAATGGGCGTGGCCGACATGGTGAGAACATCCACTTGCTTACGCATTTGCTTGATGCGCTCTTTGTGGCGGACACCGAAGCGCTGTTCTTCGTCGACGATGAGGAGGCCGAGGTCGGAAAATTTGATGTCTTCGGAAAGAATGCGGTGGGTGCCGATTAAGACATCGATTTTTCCGGCTTCGGTTTTTTGCAGAATTTCTTTTTGCTGCTTCGCGTTGCGGAAGCGGCTGATCATTTCGATGGTGACGGGGAATGGAGCGAAGCGCTGTTTGAAAGTTTCGAAGTGCTGAAAGGCGAGAACGGTGGTGGGCGCGAGCACGGCGACCTGCTTGTTATCGGCGATGGCTTTGAAGGCGGCGCGCATGGCGACTTCGGTTTTGCCATAGCCGACATCGCCGCAGAGCAGGCGATCCATGGGCTGAGTGGATTCCATGTCGCGAATAACATCTTTGATGGCTTGCGCCTGATCATCGGTTTCGTTGAATTCGAACGCGTCCTCGAACTCGCGGAACCATTCGTTGGCGGGCGGAAAGGCGTGTCCGACGGCGGTTTTGCGCTCGGCGTAAAGCTTGAGCAGTTCATCGGCCATGTCTTTCATGGCCTTCTTCACGCGAGCTTTGGTTTTTGACCAGGACTGCGTGCCGAGATGACTGAGGACAGGCTTAGCGCCTTCGGAGGAGCGGTATTTCTGAACGAGGTCGAGGCGCGTGAGGGGAACATAGAGGCGAGCGCCTTCGGCGAACTCGAGCAGCATGAATTCCGCGGGGCCATCGCCGTGATTGATTTCTTTCAGGCCCTGATATTGGCCGATGCCGTGCTCGACGTGGACGACGTAGTCTCCGACTTGAAGATCGCGGAAGTCGGAGAGGAAAGCGGAGACTTTGGATTTCGAGCGCTGCGGGCGTGAGGCGACGGCATCGGATTCATCGAAAAGATCGCGTGATCCGAAGATGGCGAGATTGGCTTCGGGCACGAGGACGCCCTCGGGGATATAGGCCGTGGCGAGCGTGGTGGTGAGGACTTCGCCGGCGAAGTAACTGGTTTCATCGGCGTAACTTTCGCCTCCGCGGGTGCGGCTGCCAAGTTTGAAGGAGACGTTGTATTCGGTGAAGACGTCGGCCAGGCGCTCGACTTCGCCG
The DNA here is from genome assembly GCA_963726155.1 of uncultured Acidobacteriaceae bacterium. GTDB lineage: Bacteria > Acidobacteriota > Terriglobia > Terriglobales > Acidobacteriaceae > Sulfotelmatobacter. The sequence goes on along the minus strand of CAVSBF010000003.1, from coordinate 1,182,993 downwards.
ATGTTAGGGACGGCGAAGAGAACGCGCTTGCCATCGGCGTTGAGTTTCTGGACTTCCTGCAGCATCGTCGGGACCGCGCCGTGGAAGCGAGGTGAGGGTTGGGTCAGGAGCGAGACTTCGGAGTGATCATCGAGGCTGCGCGTGATGCCGAGGTGTTCGATATCGGCGCCGGGAAGAGTGGATGTTTTCTGCCACCAGTCGTCGGGAGCGAGATAGAGATCTTCGGGGCGGACGAGATTGCCTACGCCGCTGCGCTCGTGGACGTCGGCGACGCGGGTCCAGAAGCGGTCGAATTCTTCCGTGAGTTGATGGGGCTCGTCGAGCAGAACGGCGGCGCTGGGAATGAGATCGAAGATGGTGCTGTTGGCTCCGGCAACGGGAGAATAAAATTCCCAGCCGGGAAAAACGTTGAGTCCTCCGGCGCGGACGGCGGCTTCGATAATTTCTTCGGAGCCTTCGATTCTTTTGCCGCTGAGGCGGGTATGAATTGCCCCGAGAAGATGCTCGCTGACTGGCGTTTCGGTGAGTGGGAGAAGCAGGGCCTCGTCCACCGGAGTGGAAGAGCGTTGCGAGGCGGGGTCGAATTTGCGGATGGAATCGGCTTCGTCGCCGAAGAATTCGATGCGCAAAGGGCGATCGGCTTCAGGGGAGTAGACGTCGAGGATTCCGCCGCGTACGGCATACTGGCCGGGCATTTCGACTACGTCGGTGGAGGTATAGCCGACGGTGTTGAGGTGGGCCAGGAGAGAATCGAGATCGAAGGATTCGCCGCGACGGATGGTGCGGGCGAGATCGGTGTAGTAATTGCTGGAGCGGAGTCGAATCGCGGTTGCAGCGACCGGCGAGACGACGATGGATGCAGCGCCGGTGGCAATTTTCCATAAGGCGGTGGCGCGTTCTTCCTGGAGTTCGGGATGTGGAGAAAGATTCTGGAACGGAAGAACATCCCGGGCCGGAAGGGCGACGATAGAGTCGGGATCGCACGCGGAGGTGAGTTCGCAAAAACCGCGAAGGACGGGAAGAAACTCTTCGACTGCATGATTGTCTTTGACGACGAAGATGAGGGGGCGTTGGGCGGAACGCTGGAAAAGGACGAGCAACAAGGCTTTTGCGGTGGGGATGAGGCCGGAGACACGAATGCGCCCCGTGCCCTCCTTGAGGTGGGAGGCAACACGCGCGAAGGCGGGAAGCTTTTGTACGTCCACGAAGAGTTCGCGGACGAAGGGAAGAAGCATGCTTTCTAATTTTAACAGGAGTGAGTGATGTCGGCGGCGGGGAAGAACTGCCGGCGAGCTTCGCTCTGCCGGGACAGCCGGGGCGGCTGTCTCCACATATTCATCTTAGGTCACCATATTCATCTTAGGTCATCGGCGGAGCAGGGGACGGGTGAGGCAGGTGGGGCCGCCGCTGCCGTTGATGCAGAGTTCGCTGCCAGGGAAGGTGCGGAGGTCGAATCCGGCTTGGCGGAGGCAGGCGTTTGTTTTGTGATTTTCTTCGATGGCGAGCAGACGGTTGTTCCCGAGGGCGAGGACGTTGCAGGCCAGGGTGTCGCGCTCGGAGGGATCGATTTCGAGGAATTTGAATCCGCGGGATTTGAGGAGTTCTACAGTTTCTACGGCGAGCCAGGAGAGATCGACGAGGGCGGTGTGATCGTCGAGGAGACTGATCAGGGACATTAGATGAAGGCAAGCGGAGGGTCCGGGGCCGTGGGGGAGTGGTGCGGAGAGAACTTCGATTCCTTTCGGCGAGAGGAGATCGCGCATCTGCTGAATACCGGCGGCGTTGGTGCGGTAGCCGTGGCCGATCAGCAGAGTGTTGGAATTGAGCCAGAGGATATCTCCGGCTTCAGTGGTAGCGGGCGAGGTGATGGAAGCGAGAACAGGGATTTGCAGACTCTGGCAAAACGAAGCTTGGCGAGGACCTTCGGAGAGACGGTTAGGCTTACCGGGACGCATTACGATTAAGCCGAAGTCGGTGGGAAGAGTCGAGTCGTGAGTGTAGACGGCGTCGAGAGAGAGATCGGGTGAGGAAGGGAGATCGATGACTTCGGCTTCGGCGGTTCGCAACTCACGACAGAGAAAGTCGTGCTGAGATTGCGCGATCGCGAAATTGGGGGAGTGATGAAAGCCGAGTTCGCGCCATTGAGCCGGGTGAGCCCAACCGGCGGAGCGCGGCGAGCAGACCAACACACGATCAAGAGCGCCAACCATCGAATGTCCGTTGAAAAGAGTTTTGGTCGCCGTCTGCATCGCGTCTCCGAAACTTGTGAACCTGAGGAAGCTGATAGGAATCTATATGGGCACTATGGCAAAAGCAATGTGGGAAGGCGCGGTGCTGGCTGAAAGCGGTGCGACGGTCGAGGTGGAGGGGAATCAGTATTTTCCTCCGGATGCGATTCACAGGGAGTATTTCAAGCCGAGTGAGGCGCATACGGTGTGTCCGTGGAAGGGCACGGCGAGTTATTACGATGTGGAAGTGAATGGAAAACGGAACGCGGGAGCGGCGTGGTTTTATCCGGAGCCGAAAGATGCGGCAAAGCAGATTAAAGGGTATGTGGCGTTCTGGAAGGGCGTGAAAGTGGGAGAGTAGGTTGTGATTTGGTCGTGTCAGTGCTCGGCGGCACGAAGAGATTGTCGAGCTTCGCTCGATGGACAGCCGAGGGCGGCTGTCCCCACATGAGTGGCTGTCCCTCATGAGCATTAGAACTCGATGTGGAGGCGGAACGAGGGGACCAGGACGGGGCCTCGATCGCGGTTATAGCCGGGATTGTTGATATGTTGCAGGCCGGGGGCGAGGTAAATGCCGCGCCAGACGTGGGCAGTGTAATAAGTTTCGATGATATTCTCGCGGCCGTAGTTGAGGGCACCGTCGCCGAGCAGAAAGCCGAGACCGCCATCGGCGAGGTAATTCTGGTGGTCCTTCTTGATGGCGTTGGAGACGAATGCGAGGCCGGCGCGGTCTTGTTTGCGATGCCACCAGGCACCGTCGGCGCCGAGTCCTTCGGCGAAAGTCTGATCATCTTCCGTGTAAGCAAAGGATTCGGTCTTGCCGTTGTCCCAGCCGAAGCGTGCGAAGGCGGTAAGGTAGCGCGCGAGATTCTGTTGGAGGTTGATGCCGAAGCCGTATTTCCGCGTGATGTGCCAGGGATGGTTGGTGATTTCAGGTACTGGTTCCGGCGTGGGAGCCGAATGATTTTCGAACTGAATAATTGAATCGCGGTAGATGCCCATGTTGGCGTAATTCGTATAGGCCAATAGACGTACGACTCCGGCTTTTTTCGGGATGAAGCCGTGACGGAGTTCGTATTCGTAATTTTCTGCGTGGACTTGCCACGGGCGATAAACGAGATCGATTCCGTTTGCGATTTTGGGCATGAGAGCTTCGGCGAAGCGGAAACCCCAGTTGCGATCTTCGTAGTCGGCAGTCAGGCCGACGGTGTAGCCGCGGGTATCGGCGGCATAGTCCCAAGCCCCATTGTTATCGGTGGTCCAGTTGATGAATTGCAGATGTGTATCGGAGCCCACGGAATTCACATCGAAGAAGTCGGGCAGGGTGAACTTGCCGAAGCGGAGTTCCAAACGGCGGCGGGGGAGTTCGTCAAAGAGGGAAAGGAAGCTGCGATCGTTTTCCACTTTATCTTTGCTCAGAGCAAACACCTTGTGAATCATGGCCCGGCCCAGGTATGGAGTCTTGCTCAGGAGGGGATTGCGGACGATATCGAGATCGGTGTTACCAGCGAGGCCGAAACCCTGACTGAGCGCGGCTCCGCCGGCTTCTTCCAAATCGACCAGAAGTTCGGTGGAATTGTTGAGGCGTATGCCGCTGTAGAGGGTTAAGACACGGGATGTGGCCTTCTCATAGTTGGGGCTGAGACTGTGGGGGCCACTATATCTCGCGTAAAACGGCGGATGAGTTTGGAAGATGAAGTTGGCCTGGCCGGAGAGCCAGTACTTCGTATTCTGGAAATGCGGGAACATGGCTTCGGGAGCCTGGTCGGCTGCGGGATCGGAGGGGTCGGCTGCGTCCGGCTGCGGATTGGAAATCTTCGCGGAGGAAGGAGCATCAGGCTGCTGCGCGAGGGCGGAGAATGGGCAAGCGGCGGAGAACGACAGTAGAACCAGCCAGATTACGAATCTTGGGGGGAATACGCGAGCTGAGAAGTTGCATCCTGTGGCCCCCGCGCTGTTGAAAATGAATTTCAATTTCATAATTCCACAGTATGCCGGAGTGAGAGATCGGCTCAGTGCCTGATATCACCTCTGATTGTGAGTTTCGTCACGACCTTATGTGCTTAATCGTAATATATACAAGTTATTAACTATGGTTAATAGAGATCCCAGGGCGATAGGCGAAGGGATGAAGCCGACCCGTCGTGTCGCCTGAAGTCTGAGACTACGCAGAACGGGTTAAAGGAATGTTACAGATGGAACTGGGGGCTTGAGCAGTCTCCGCTGGAGTTCAGTGCGTGCGGCGCTCTGTTGTTGACATCATACCGACTGCACATGATGAATCCGGATCACGAAATGGAATCTTTGGGAGAACTAGGCGAGGACTTAATCGGGTTGGTGTGGGCTTATTTGAAATGATGCGATGGGATGCGGGGAAGAGATAAGCGAGAGAAAGGATTGGCCACTTTTCTTGGAAAATAAAAAAGGACAGCCCGGAGCCCCCGAAGCCGTCCTTTAAAACCCTCCCGGTTAGAAGGGCAACTTGATGACCTGAGGTTACCGGGGCGATGTTGCAAAAATATGGCGGGACGATGAATATCTGATTAATTCCCGAGGAATGCCGCTGGTATAGTAATCGGTCGCGCAGTCGCTGGTTACATCCTTAGTTGAGTGGGAGCCTCGATGCCATCCACAACATCCCGAAAGGTGGAGCAGTCGCGCCGTTTGCAGCAACGTGCGGAAAGCATGATTCCGGGCGGAGTGAATTCGCCGGTGAGAGCGTTTGGTTCGGTAGGAGGCGATCCGCCGTTCATCGTGCGAGGAAAAGGTTCGCACATCTGGGACGCAGATGAAAACGAATTCATCGACTACGTGGGGTCGTGGGGGCCGCTGATTCTGGGGCATGCCGCGCCGGATGTGCTGGACGCGATTGTGAGCGCGGCGTGTAACGGCACGAGCTTTGGGGCGTCGACGGCGGCGGAGGCGGATCTGGCGGAGTTGGTGATCTCGGCTTTTCCGCACGTGCAGAAAGTCCGGTTTGTGAGTTCGGGGACGGAAGCGACGATGTCGGCGATTCGTTTGGCTCGGGCGTATACGAAGCGGAAATATATTGTGAAGTTTGAAGGGTGTTATCACGGGCATTCGGATGCGCTGCTGGTGAAGGCTGGGTCGGGAGTGGCGACGCTGGGAATTCCGGGATCGGCGGGGGTTCCGGAGGAGTTTATCCAGTTCACGCTGGCTTTGCCGTTCAACGATGTTCAGGCGGTGGAATATGCGTTCCAGAAGTTCAAACATCAGATTGCCTGCGTGATCGTGGAGCCGGTGGTGGGAAATATGGGGTGCGTACCGGCGGCGGATGATTATCTGGTGGCGCTGCGGTTGATTACGGAACGGGAAAAATCTGTATTGATTTTTGACGAGGTGATGACGGGATTTCGCGTGGCATTTGGAGGAGCGCAGGAGCTTTACAACATTCGTCCAGACCTGACGACGATGGGGAAGATTATTGGCGGGGGATTGCCGGTGGGAGCGTATGGCGGTCCGAACGAGATTATGAATCTGGTGGCACCGCTGGGACCGATGTACCAGGCGGGGACGCTATCGGGGAATCCGCTGGCGATGGCGGCGGGATGCGCGATGCTAAAGCATCTGCGGGAACATAAGCAGGGGATTTATTCGTGGATCGAAAAATTGAGTAAAGAGTTGGTGGAGGGGGTGGCTGCCGCGGCAAAAGATGCGGGGGTGGCGTTGTGCTACAACCGGGTGGGATCGATGTTTACGTGGTTTTTTAACGACGGGCCGGTGACGGATTGGGAATCTGCTTCGAAATCGGATACGGAGGCGTTTGGAAAATTCTTTCGGGCGATGCTGGATAGTGGAGTGTATTTACCACCGTCACAGTATGAGGCGGCATTTTTGGGCGCGACGCATTCGGAGGAGGATGTGCGGCAGACGATTGCGGCGGCGAAGGGGGCGTTTGCTGCGATGAAGGGCTGAGTGCCGGAGGCTACCGGAGTCGTGGCGATGTCCAGAACGGCGCGGATGGCGGAGGCAAGTACAGAGGTCCTTCGCTTCGCTCAGGATGACAAGATTTTTTTTAGTGGCTGACGGCTGGTTGCTGACTCGGCCATCATTTGTGGAATTGTGACGAATTCATATCCTTCATTTTCGTAGCGTGCGATCAGACGATCGGTGGCGATCACGGTTTGGGAACGGTCGGCACTCATATATTTGTGGCCGCCATCGTGGAGAAGGATTATGTCGCCGCCGCGAATTTTGCTGGTGACTTTGCGCTCGATTGCGGCGGCTGGCGGGGCGTTCCAGTCGTAGCCGGTGACGTTCCACATGATTGGTTCGAGAGAGAGTTCGCGGGCGATACGGAGCACGGCGGGGCGGCGTCCGCCGAAGGGTGGGCGGAAGAGATTGGAGTGGTCGCCGATGGCATCTTTCAAGGCGGCTTGGCAGGCGACGAGTTCATGTTTAATTTCTGATGCGCTTTTGAATGTGAGAAGCGGATGGGTGAAGGTGTGATTGGCGACGATGTGGCCGGCTCGAGTGATTTCGCGGGCAAGATCGGGACGTTGCTGGACGTAGCGTCCGATGAGAAAAAAAGTTGCTTGAACATTGTGTTTAGCGAGGACCTCGAGCAGGCGCAGAGTGTGAGGATCGTTGGGACCGTCGTCGTAGGTGAGGGCGAGTTTGCGAGAGTCGTGCGCGAGGCCGGTGAAAGTTTTGCCATACCATTGGGCAGTGGGAGACATGGATTGGTAGGCCGCGGTCGCGGCGGCCGCGAGGGATGCGGCGGTGGTCAGGGCGAGAGCGAGCATGTGGGGATTGTATTGCATCGATCATTGATCGTTGGTCATTGGTCATTGCGCGATCGGGGTGATTTGATTGCGGACCTGTGACAGTACTTCGATTACAACTGTGTGCTGGGGCCGGCGAGCTTCGCTCGGCCGGGACAGCCGAAGGCGGCTGTCGCCACATGAGCCGGGCGCTGAACAATTTCTCTGTTAACTCTTCGCGCAATTGCCACTCGGCGGTATCCGAGATATCCTGCCTGTTCCGAAATATTGGGAGGCCATGGCGAATCTTTTCGAGCTACCGCGTTACATTGCTGTGGAGGGCCCGATCCGGGTGGGCAAAAGCACGCTGGCGCGAATTCTGGCGGAGCGGTTGAATGCGCAGCGGGTGATGGAGCCGGAATCCAATCCCTTTCTGAGCGCGTTTTATGAGGGAGACCGAGGGGCGGCGTTTCAGGCGCAGTTCGAATTTTTGGTGCGGCGGTTTGAGCAGTTGCAGGCGCTGGATCTAGGGTCGAGTTCGCAGAAGACCGTGGTTGCGGATTACATCATTGAAAAAGACAAGCTGTTTGCCTGTTTGAACCTGACTGATCAGGAACTGGACACCTACAACCGTTATTACAATCACTTTCGAGAGAAGTTGCCGACTCCGGACCTTGTGATCTATTTGCAGGCGACTCCGGAGGTGTTGAAGAAGCGGCTGAAGAAAAAGAATGCTCCGGGCGAGCGCGCGGTAAGCGATGAGTATCTGGAAGAAGTGGTGAAGGCTTACGAGCACTTCTTTTTTCATTACACGTCTTCAGATCTGCTGATTGTGAATACGTCGGACATTGATTTTGTGGATCGGAATGAGGATTTGCAGGAACTGTTGCGGAAGGTGACGGAACCGATCAAGGGGACGCAGTATTTCTTACCGCTGGGTGGGCAGGAAGCGGTGGGGGCGTAGGGACTGGTGCGGTCGGCGTGATTGCCTTCGTTGGGCGCTGGCTGATGGGGGATATAGGAGAGTCCGGGTATCGGCAAGGAAGATGGATCAAAATCAATGACCACGAAGGTCACTAAGTATCACGAAGGAAAAGGATACTGTCGACGGACCATAGGTTTGCGGCTACAATAGTTTGAGCATCCAAGAAGATGCGGACAGGCTCTATCCGGCTGGGCTGGAGGGGCACTGGAGGACAAGATGAGTATTACCCCGATTGGCGGGCGTCCCGTTATTTCTGCAGGCGACGCGAACCGCCGGAAGGTCACGACCGCATCCCTGCGGGAACAGAAACTCCGTCACGAACCCATTACTTGCTTGACCGCGTATGACTATGCCACTGCGCGCCTGCTGGACGAGGCTGGAATCGAGATGATTCTGGTGGGGGATTCGCTGGCGCAAACGATGCTGGGGTATGAGAACACGCTGTCGGTCACCGTGGACGAAATGCTGCATCACGTGAAGGCGGTGCGGCGGGGCGTGAAGAGTGCGCTGCTGCTGGCGGATATGCCTTATGGGTCTTATCAGATCGACGAGAAGAGCGCCTTAAGCAACGCCACGCGCTTTGTGAAAGAAGGCGGCGCGGAGGTGGTGAAGATTGAGGGCGGAGAAAAGCGGGCGGATTTGATTCGGCGAATTATCGATGCGGAGATTCCGGTGGCTGGACATATTGGATTGACTCCGCAGTCAGTGAATGTGATGGGCGGGTATAAGGTTCAAGGGAAAAATTTGAGCGGGATTGAGCAGTTGATGCGTGATGCAGTGGCGCTGGACCGGGCGGGGGTGGCTTGCATTGTGCTGGAGGGGATTCCGCGGGAAGTTGCGGCGATGATTACGGCGGAGGTGAGCACGCCGACGATTGGGATTGGAGCAGGTCCGGAGTGTGATGGCCAGGTGCTGGTGTTTCATGATCTAGTCAATTTGACGTTTGGAACACCGGCGAAGTTTGTGCGGCACTATGGGGATGCGGGTGCGTTAATCAGCCAGGCGGTGCGGGAGTTTCGCGCGGATGTGAAGTCGGTGCAATATCCGTCGGATGAGGAGTCGTATCATTTGCCGAAGGAAACGAAAGCTGGGTTGGATACTGTGCTGGAGCGGAAGCGGGCGATGCAGCGGTGAATTTGCCACGGATTCGCGCGGATAAAGGCAAAATCTGGGTTTCAACATCTGGCTTCAAAACATAGCGGTGCGGTGCTAGGCTATGGTTATTGAGGAGGGATTTATGACGCACCTCTTGCCTGGTTTTTTCCTGCCGTTTTTCGGTTTTGGGTTTGTGATGTATTTCTTGCCATCGGTTATTGCTTTGGCGAGGAGCAAACGGGATATTACGGCGATCGTGCTGCTGAATTTCTTTCTGGGTTGGACGATGATTGGGTGGGTAGTGGCGCTGGTGTGGGCAGTGAAGACTGACGTTCCGATGGTGGTGCGGTGAGGCTTTTCGCACGTCGATGGAGTGGGCTGCGAGGCGCACTGATAGCGGCGTCGATCGTATGTCTTCTGCTGACGGGGTGCTCGCGGCAGACGGTTGAGGCACCCGACGCTGTGTCTCAACTGCAGGCTGTGGCTCCGGCCGATCCGGCAAAATTTCCGGTGCTGAAAGAGAGCAAGCACTGGAGCAATCCTTACCTGGTGGTACAGCCCGCAGCAGTGGGGCTTTTGACAGATGTGGCAGCAAATGAAGAACAGTTTGTGAAGCCGGAAGAAGTTTTGAAGGCGTTGGCGCAATTGCCGACGGCTGCCTGGCCTTATGGACGCGCGGTCGCGATTCTGGTGGACGCGAAGGCTACGAGCTCGGAGCAGGACAAGATCGCACTGCGACGGAACCGGGGGATTGTTGCCGGGGAATTGCAGAGCGCACATGTAGCCATCAACTGGATTCCCTCCTCTTAATTACCATCCTTTCGATGAAAGTCTGCAAAACGATCGTAGACATGCGTGCGGCATGCGAGGCGGCGCGCCGCGATGGGAAAAGTTTGGGTTTTGTGCCGACCATGGGCGCGCTGCATGAAGGGCACTTGTCGCTGGTGCGAGCGGCGAAGGCGGGCTGCGATGTGGTGGCGGCTTCTATTTTTGTGAACCCGACGCAGTTTGGTGCGGGTGAGGATTTGGCGAAGTATCCGCGCAACTTTGAGCGGGACTGCGAATTGCTGGAGCGAGAAGGAGTGGCGGTGCTTTTCGCGCCTTCGGTTGAGGAGATGTATCCGGCGGGCGCGATGACGTGGGTTACGGTGGACGGCCTGAGTGACAAGCTGGATGGGCGATCGAGGCCAGGACATTTTCGCGGGGTGACTACGATAGTGGCAAAGCTGTTTCATATTGTCGATCCGGACGCGGCATTCTTTGGGCAGAAGGATGCGGCACAGTTGGCGATCATCCGGCGGATGGTGATGGACCTGAAACTTCCGGTGGAGATTGTGGCTTGTCCGATTGTGCGTGAGGCGGACGGGTTGGCGATGAGTTCGCGGAATGCTTATCTCGATCCGCAGGAGCGAAAACAGGCGCTGGTATTGCATCGATCGCTGATGCGGGTGAGGAAGTTATTCGAGGCGGGGGAACGGAGTGCGGAGAAATTGATCGCTGTGGGTCGCGAAGAGATTGCGGGAGAAGAATCGGTGCGACTCGACTATTTCGAAATGGTAAATCCAGAGAGCCTTGATTCGGTGGAGAAGGTTGGCGGCGGCGTGCTGGTGGCGGTGGCGGCGTTCGTGGGAGCAACGAGGCTTATCGATAATATTTTGCTGTGAAGTGTAAGGGATTCAGCGAGTGGGCTGCGCGTTGGACAACGCTGCAGAAACGGGTTGAGGCGAGAGCTTTTGCCTGACTAAAGTTTCGATCTGCGACCAGAGGTGCGGATCGCACTCGCTTTGCATGTGGCCGGGGGTGAAGACGCGGTCCCACCAGGAGGCTTCCGGGCAGTCCACCGGACTTTTCTTGTAATCGATGCGGTAGTTGCCCAGAATTTCTGTCTTAGCCGGATCGGCGGCGGCGATCTGGCGGCGGCCGTGAACGAAGCCTTCGGTTTGATAAAAGTTGATGGCTTCGGTGACGTTATCGGGAATGATGGAATCGTTCTGCCAAAGCTTGGCGACGCTATCGACCTGGACGGTTAATAGAACCGGTATGCCGCGGCGGCGCAGGTCGCGAGCCAGCAGCACGGCTGCGGAGGCTCCCCAACTGTGGCCGAAGAGGACAATGTGAGCGCGAGTCTTTTCTTCGGGGGAGAGCACGCCGTCGTGGTTGGCATCGAGGAGACGGAGGACGTCGTCGCAGGCTTGCTTCCTGCGCCGGTTCTCGAATACGCGAACGTAAGTCCCTTTGGGGACGGTTTGACGGATGTGCTGCGCGAGCTGAACGGGGCCGTGGTGAGGATTGTCATGGCTGACGAAGCCGCCGACGAAACCGATGACGATGTTAGAGGTAGGCGCTGAGGCATCAGAGCGAAGAAGTGAGGTATTCGCGGCTCGGGAGACAACGGGGGTTGCGGCAGCCAGCACGACTAGAGCGACGATCGATGTGCGAAGCGCGGAGAACTGAGACATGCCGAATCCCATTCGATGAGATGAATTGTTCGAGCCGGAGGATGCCGTAAAAAGCCTTATGCTGGCAGTCAGCCGCCGGGCAGTTGGGTGAAATGGCTGGACCCGTGCGGTCTTCAGGTACTTAGCCCGAGCGCAAGTCTACACCCTTATGTCAAGTTGTGATGGGGCGCATCGATCGTTTGCCGGAAAGGAATGGATTTCCGGCCAGGATGAATCGCAGCGGCCGGTCGGCTGCCTTGGTGATACCGATGCGAGGGGTGGTGCGAATATTTTTGGCGCGGAAGCCATCTTCGCCCAGCCAGAGGCTGGAAGCGGGTGAGGTAAGATCGCCGCCGTTGTCGCGGGAGCGGGTGATGCTGAAGGCCTGGGCGAGGCGTCCGGGGCCACTGGTAAGGCGAGGAAGATCGCGCGGGGTGAGGGGAGAGATTCCGCGGGCGCGGGCCATTTCTTCCATGCCAAAGAGAGGTTCGACGGCGCGGAATAATACGCCACCGCCTGCTTGGCCTTCGCGCGCGCAGGAGACATTCAGACAATAGTGATTGCCGTAGATGAAATAAACGTAGGCATGGCCGGGAGGGCCGAACAAGACGGAGTTACGAGCAGTGTTGCCGGCGGCGGCGTGCGCGGCGGGATCGTTGGCTCCGAGGTAGGCTTCCACTTCAACGATGCGGGCGGCGAGGCGGACCGAGCCTTCGCGGACCAGGATTTTGCCGAGAAGCGCGCGAGCCACGCGGGGCGGAGTGCGTGAGAAAAAGGAGCGGTTCAGGGGCTGAATTGGGGACGGATTCGGAAGAGTGGCGAGTTTTTCCATTTCAATGAAATCATTAGAGCTTGGCGGATGGGTTTGTCCTGTGAGCGGAAAGGAACTGCAAAGCGACCACAGGGGCTGAAGCCCAAATCTATTAAAGTCTTAACGCGGCGCTGAAGCGCCGCTCTTCCACGTTACTGCCGACAGAACGCTAGCCGCTCGGTGCCTTCACGATCGGTCTAGGCGGAACTATGCCGCGCCTTTGGCTGATTCTTTTAAGTATGCCAAAACCTCCACGGCGTGGCCTTCGGGCTTTACTTTGGGAAAGATGTGCTGGATCTTGCCGTCGGGCCCGATTACGAATGTGGTGCGGGCGATACCCATTACTTTCTTGCCATACATATTTTTTTCCTGAACGACGCCGTAGGCTTCGGCGACTTTCTTGTCGGCATCGGCCAACAGGGAAAAGGGCAGCTTAAATTTATCCTGGAATTTCTTCTGCGCTTTCGGAGTGTCAGGGGAAATGCCGAGGAGGACGGCGCCAGTTTTCTGAATCTGCTTGTAGGTGTCGCGGAAGGCGCAGGCCTCGACGGTGCATCCGGGAGTATCGGCGCGAGGGTAGAAGTAGAGCACGACCACTTTGCCGCGCAGGGATTTGAGGGAAACTTCCTTGTCGTTCTCGTCGTGCAAAGTAAACTCGGGAGCCTTATCATTGATGTTGATATTCATGAGTATCTCGCTTCCAGGGAAATCAGGGTTGAAGGCTGCATCCACGGACGTGGCACGGGTTGAGCCGGCGCCGGGAGGAGTTGTCTCCAAGAGATTCTTATATCGCAGATTGGGGTCGTTCGTCATTGTGGCGCTCGTTTTGTGGGGGGTGGCCGCGATTCCGAGTGCCGGACAAGAGGAGCGGCCTCAGATTGTTCCGCGGAGAAACGGGCCCCAGGAAAACAGGAAACCGAAGAACGGCAAGGAGCCGCGCGCGGTCGGCATTGTGCAATTCAGCGGCAGCAGCAAGGGGACGCTGATTCCAGTTGCGATTCTGATTGACGGGAAGTTTTACGATGCGAGCGCGTACAAGGCGGACCCGATACCAATGGCGTTGGAATCGGGGACGGTATATGAGGCAGAGCAGACGGGGGATCCCGATGGATTGTTCGTGGTGAATGGAGCGCTGCATAGCCAGAGTGCGGGGAGCGCGCATCCGTGGGTGGGTACGGGAACTTACTTGCCACCGGGAACCGAGGCGCCGAAAGATAGTCGAAAAGCGGAAGACGTGCCGGTGGGAATGGGAGGGAGCAGCGATGATGAACCGCCGCGGCTGACGAGAAAGGGAGAGTCAAAGACGGCGGGAACGCCGGACTCGAAATCGGCGGATTCGAAAGCGCCTGCTGGTTCGTCCGGGGGGCAGGGAACTACAAAGGCTCCGAACCCGCCGAGCGCTGATAAACCTGCTGATGCAAGCGGCAAGCAACAGGCGCCGGCGGCGGCCGGTGGTTCGGGCCAAGCTTCTCCGAGTCAACCACCTCCAGGGCAGACCTCGCCGAATCAGAGTTCGCCCGCTGCGGGGAAATCGACTGCGTCATCGAAGAGTCAGTCATCCTCTGATGAAGCAGATGGAAGTTATTACCGGCCGCAGCTGAGGCGGGGCAAGCCGACTGCGTCGGCACCTCCAGACGAAGATGACAAGGCGGTAGCTACGAAGGGAAGCGCTGCTGCGGAATCTGCGGCGGGTTCGGGGACGGCGAGTGGAGCACAGGTGCGGATGGTGGCAGCGATTTCCGATGCGGCGGGGCCGGATCCGCAATCCTATAAATTTTTCTGGAAAACCGGGGAAGAGGAAGAGCGACGCAATCAGATGTTAGCCCTGGCGGCGGACGAGGTGAGGGCGTATGCCGCTGCCATGGCGAGGAACCAGATTCCGGCGCGGCCGATGACTTCCAAGGCGGCGAGTGGTGGTCATAAGGCGGCGAAAAAACCACCGCAGCCGGTGTTTGAAAACATTCAATTTCGCGGATTCAACCTCTGGCTCACCGATCAGCCAGTGATGATTTTGAGTGCGGAGGCGCGTATTCCGGTTGCGCCGGGAGCATCCGCTCCGGCGAGCGAACCGTACAGCATAATGCTCGTGGCGCGAACCGACATTTATGGGGATCTGCGGAAACTGTATTCCGGCGTAACCGATCGATTTCATCTGGACGTGACGCCGCGGCTGGAATTGATTGATGTGATTGATGCGGATGGAGATGGTCGCGGGGAACTTTTATTTCGCGAGACTGCGGATACGGGCAGCGGCTATCTGATTTACCGCGCGACCGCGGACAAGCTGTGGAAGATGTTCGATAGCTTGAATGCAGAGTAGGGCAGGTCTTAGTTTAGCAGTTAGCAGTTAGCAGTTAGCGGTTAGCGGTTGTGCTTGATCCGTGTTTTGGGAGTTGAGAAATAATTTTGCTTCAGGTTTTTATTCTTAGGTTTCGATGCCTACGTGGCAGACGCGGCCGACGAGATAATCGGATGCGGATTTTCCTTCCTCCATGGCCATGACGTCAATGGGGTAGTCCTGGTTGTGGGGGCGCAGAATCAGATTATTTCCAGCGGTCTCGACGTATTTGACGGTGCAGGTTCCGTCCTTGAGAACGGCGTACATATTGAACTCGCCCTTGCGATAGGGTTTGAGTGAATTGTAGTGGCGGTCGATGAGGAGCGTGGCGCCGGGAAGCAGGCGCGGATACATGCTCATTCCTTCGCGGGCGTCCACTTTAATTACTACGAAGCGTTCCCACTGCTCGCGATCGCCTTCAATTTCGGGTTTCAGTTTCTTGAGAAATGTTTTCTTGAATTTCAGAATTTCTTTCACGTCCATGCTGGTGAGCAAGGGTTCAGTAGCAGCGACGGTGCCATCGGTGAGAAGGACATTCTGAAATTCGTCATTGCTGGGGGGAAGGATGGAAGCGCGCTTGTTCACTTCGGAGGGGTCGAGTAGATCGAGAACGGAAAGGTGCTGAACGGCGAGGACGCGGTCCATGCCTTCGAGGCTGAGGCCGCGTTTGCGATTGAGGAAATTGGAGATGTGGGCCTGCTTGAACCCGGTCTGTTGAGCCAGACGGAGGCCGGTGAGATCGCCTTCCTCGATGCGTTCCCAAAGAGCATTGCGGAGATTGTCTTGCAGGACTCGGAATTTCATGGCGGAAGTATAGCATGAGTTATA
Organism: uncultured Acidobacteriaceae bacterium; assembly: GCA_963726155.1. Lineage (GTDB taxonomy): Bacteria > Acidobacteriota > Terriglobia > Terriglobales > Acidobacteriaceae > Sulfotelmatobacter. Next base: position 1,167,546 of record CAVSBF010000003.1, on the reverse strand, counting down.
GCAATGCGCTATTTCAAAAACGATTTCCACAGCTGTTTGGGTATAACGACCTTGACTGCGAAAATCAGGAGCTATACGCTACGTGAAGTTTATAACTCACTTAGATTCTACGGGAGCGAGCGGACCATGAGCGGGTTGGATAACTCGAATGAAGGGAAGAATTTCATAGAATTCCGCCGGAAAGTAAGAGCATCGGAGGCGCTGTCCGCCTCGATGGAAAGTCTGCTGAAGACTTTGAATTTCAATGGAAGGATCAGCGTGGTTGTGCAAAACGGACGGGTTTTAAAGTCGGGATATGAGGAGGGATTTTTCCGGCAGCGGGAGGCTGGCTCGCTGCTGGCAGGCGGCACGCCGGCTGAATTGTAAGGCAGGGCTGTAGCGGAGCGCGGGTTCGAGCGTTCCGAACAATTAAATAGCGCAAGCAGGTCGTCGTAAGAAAAACGAGCCCTGCGTTCGATTTCCGCTCTGGGAGCGGCAATCGGGCGCAGGGCTTTTTGCTTCGGCGGCTGGCGTCTGCATTCCAACCAAGGCGTTTCAACCACGAGGGCTCAGGGCGCAGCGTGGAGCCTCAGGAGGAGCGATGAAAGCGAAGAGCATTTCGACGAACGAGGCGAGCCTGGAGTTGAAATATTGCGAACGCTGCGGCGGGTTGTGGCTGCGTCCGGTGGGGGGTGAACAAATTTATTGCGTGGCTTGCGGACGAGCGATGGCGGAATTGCCGCCAGCTTCCTGCGAGATAGAGAAGCCAAGGCTGCCGCGCGGGCCGCTGCTGGCAATCAATGCAGTCAAGTTTGACGCGGATGAAGGAACGGACATGGAAGCGGGAGGTGCGGCATGAGCAGCGACGTGAAGTGGATGGGGGCAAAGAGGGATGGCGATCTGGGGAAAAGCGTCGCGGCTGTGCTCATCGTGGCAAACAACGGAGGGGCGGAGGGGACGTGGGCTAAGTTGGACTCGCATACGTTCGGGGCGACGACTGGCGCGGGAATGGACATCGAGATTGCGGCGCAACATGATTGGCAAAGCGACCCTGATATATGGCTGTATCGAAAAAAGACGACGGCATTGCTGCGTCGATACATGAGATGGTCGCTGGAGGCGGGACGACTGCCTTCATTGCTGGGCCGAGAGTTATTCCGGGCGAAGATTTCGGCTTTTACAGCGACGACTTTCGAGGCGAGGGTAATTTTTCTGCACGACGTGGAGAAGTGCCTGGATCGGTTGAAAAGTTTCGACCGGCAGGTGGTGGCAAGGGTATTGTTGCAGGAGTATGACCACGAGTCAGCGGCGAGGATTCTGCAGTGCACCCGCAGAACGCTGGAACGGAGACTACCGGAGTTGATCGACGAGCTCAGCGAGAGTCTTTTGCGCTCCGACTTGCTGGAACGTTTGCCCGAGACGACGGAGAATCGCGATTAATAGGAACGGGGCGCTGCAGCGGCGAAAGGCTTTCTTAAAAAATGTTGTCAAGAGGGGAAAGGGGGTGATTTTTGCGCAAGTAATTGAAAAGACAACGAAAATAAATTTTGAAAAATGTCCCATTTACCCTATGCAATATGATATAATGGTTTTATAGAGTTAAGAAAAAAGATATACTCTTCGAGGCGCGCTGAAAAGCGCGCCTTTCGTGTTTTCGGGAGCGCGGATGACTAGACCGAAGGGCGGGAGCCGCAGCAAGAGAAAGGGCGAGAAACGGTCTGAGAGCTGTGAGAAGCGCGAAATAGCTGCGAAGAGGATTGCGCCAGCGGGATTCGATATGAAAGTGCCAGTCGATTTTGCGGAAGCCCGAAAGAACATCGCGACGCTGGTGCGGATGTCGGTGAATGAAATTGTGGTTCAGTTCATCGAACTGGCAAAGGATGGGGAAGTGGGTCCCGCGAAGTATCTGTTTGAGGTGTGTGGACTTTATCCGGCGACGGCCGAGACTTCCGCGAAACCGGAAAACTCGCTGGCTTACTCGTTGTTGAAGCGGTTGGGATTGCCGACTGATCCCGTGGTGTGCCAGGACGACGCTCCGGGAGGGCGGTCACCGGGTAAGAAGGCGATGAGAGGGGCGGACGAGGTTAGCGACAAGTTCGCCAACGAACCGTATTCCGAAGAGAAGTATCTCGAGCAAAAAGCAGTCACCGGGCGAGTGCGAGAACGAAATATGAGCGCTGTAGCGGGGGCGCGGGATGTGGAGGATACCGTAGAATGAACCGGAGTTACGAGCGGACGCAGTACACTCCGGGGCTTTCGATTTCGCCGCGGGGAGAATCGACTGTGGGAAAGTTGCTGAAGCCGACTTCCGCGACAAATTCGATAAGACGGAAAGTTCGGAGCTCCGGGAAAAATACGGCGGGGAGAAAGGTCCGGGTTGCACGGCCTAAGATGGGGATTGACATTACGTGGGTGACGGAGCGGATTGGCGTGGGCGGGGGGATCTGGACAGCAGAGAACATGGCGGCGGTAGCGCGCGCCGGGGTTACACACATCATCGACATGCAGATCGAGTTTGACGACACGCCGTTGGGAGAGCGGCATGGAATCGCGGTGTGTTGGAATCCGGTGGACGATGACTTTGAACCGAAGCCGAGCGCAGTATTCGCGCGTGGCGTGGATTTTGGCATGGCAGCGTTGGAAGAAGAGGATACGAAATTGCTGGTGCATTGCGCGGCGGGAGTACACCGAGCGCCGATGATGACTCTGGCGCTATTGGGTGTGATGGGCTGGAGCGTGGAGGATGCGATGCGGTTGGTGGAGGCGCGGCGGCCGGTGGCGGATTTTGCCGAGGTCTATGTACGGAGCGTAAGAGATTTCTTCCAGGGACGGAGTTGAGAGTAGCGTTCAAGTCGACCGTATAGCGTTATCGTAAAGCAATCAAAATGCGTTGTTGGGCAGACAGCGGTCTGAAGGGACGAGGGATCCTTTGGCTGCGATTGCGCTTCGTCTTCGCGAAGCACAATCTTCGCTCCCGATGACAAGATTGAGGAGGAAGTATGTTGCAGATATGCCGTCCGGCGGGGCGGCTTTTTTATTTGGTACTGGCGGTGGTGATAACGGCATCGGGGGTTCGGCTTATGACGGGTGAAGTTGCCGCGAAAAATGGGGAGAGGCCGACGAGTCCTTCCGAGCCTAAGGCTCGGGCGGCCGAGCCTGCGGTGAGTGGAGCAGCTCCCAGTCCACAGAGCGGTCCGACGCTGACCAGCGTAGTGGACACCGTATATCTGGCAGATGGGACACCGGCGCAGGGGGTGTTGGTGATTACGTGGCCGGCTTTCGTGACTGCGAGCGGGAGCGCGGTGGGAGCGGGAACGCTCGATGTGACGCTGGGAACGAGCGGGGCTTTGAATGTGGCACTCGCGGCGAACGCGGGGGCAACTCCGGCGGGCGTTTACTACACGGTGGTGTACCAGCTAGGGCCGGGAGAAGTGCGAACCGAATATTGGGTGGTGCCGACGAGTTCTCCGGCATCGCTGGCGATCGTGCGAACGACGCCGGGAGCGGGAACGGCGGCGCAACCGGTATCGATGCAATATGTGAACTCGGCGCTGGCTGGGAAGGCGAATGATAGTGCGGTGGTGCATTTGTCAGGAACGGAGACAGTAACGGGGACCAAGACTTTTTCCAGTCCGCCGAATGTACCGACGCCGGTGGGGGCGGGAGATGTAACGAACAAGTCTTATGTGGATTCCTCTATCGAGGCGGTGGGAGCGGGAAATTATCTTCCGACGGCGGGCGGCGCGATGACGGGACCGTTGACATTGAGCGGCAATCCGACAGCGCCGCTGCAATCGGCTCCAAAACAATATGTGGATGCGAGCGTGACCGTTAAGGCGGATTTGATTGCCGGGCTGGTGCCCACGAATGAATTAGGAAGCGGCACAGCTTCGGGGCTGAATTGTTTGCTGGGAAGCGGAGCGTGGGGGCCATGCGGATCGAGCGCGAACGCGACTGCGATTCAGAGTGTACCGGTGGCGGCAGGAACGCCTGCAAACGGGCAGGTGCTGACCTATTCCTCAGCGTCGGGACAATATGCTCCGGCAGCGCCGGGCGGCGGATCGGGCGGGGTGACGGTTAGCCCAACGGCGAGCCAGAGCATTGTGCAACCGGTGGGTTCGCAAATGACAGTGAACAATCTGAGTGGGGTTCGATATGTGACACCGAGCGACAACTGGAGCGCCATGCCGAGCGGCAGCCTGGCGGCAGGCTTGCAAGCGACGGTGACGCTGACGCCGTGCCCGATCGGAATCGATACGACTTCGTATCAGATGTATTTCATGTATGTGCAAGGCGGTGGAGGAACGGCAGAGCCGGTTTTGGTGCAGGGAGGGACGTGCACGCCGGGAGGGGCTTCGGGGACGGTGGTGTTCACGCCAAAATATGCGCACTCGGCTGGCTATACGATTGGCAGCGCGTCGAGCGGGATTCAGGAGGCGATTAACGATGCTTGTGGTTTGCCTTCGGGAGTGAACTCGGGAAATCCGAATGCGCATGTGATTCTTCCGGCGACGGGCGTGACGGCGAGCGCGTTGCCGGTTTACGGATCGATCTTTGCGCACTGCAGCAGGTCTCTGATTGAGGGCCATGGGACGCTGCTCTCGTGCTCGACGCGAGACCGATGCATGTTTCTGGGCGATCAGGTGAACTCCAACCACTACGGTGGGATCACGTTGCGGGGAGTTAATTTTACGTCGACGGTGCACGCCGATGGCTGCCTGATTCTGAATACACAGCGGCAGACGAATGTGGTGACCATTACAACGGTTTCCGCCTGCAGCACGATTCAGACGGGGGACCGGGTCAACATTAACTTTACGGACAATCCGACGTATTGGGGGAATCATGGGCCGGTGACGGTTTCGGGCACGTCGATTACATACAACCAGACTGCGGCTAATGTAGCGTCGGTTGCGAGTCCGGGAACCATCGCCATTGAAAATGCCGCCGTGGAAGATAATGCGATGCCGGGAACGATGGATGACATCAAGTCTTCGGCGGGAGGCGGGGGAAGTTTCAATCAATTTTTTGTGATGGACGACGATGAGGCTGCGACCATTCGGAATTTCGATGCGGATGGAACTCAGGGGTTAACCTGCACGGCCAATCACTGCGGTTCGTACGTTTACGCCGCGAATTGGGGCGCGCCGGTGATTTGGATGGACAAGGCAAACATCAGCCCACAGTGCGCGGGGAATGGAGTTACAAATTATTCCAACAATGTGACTCGGGTGACGGACTCGGTAATGCAAGGTTTCGGGATGTGGGGCGTGAATACCACGACGATCCTGGGCAATTACGGGGGAACTGAACTGGACAACATCTATATGGAAGAAGGCGCGGGACCTTGTCCTAATCCATATTTGGGCAGTTCATTTGGGGCTACGGGAATTATTTACGAAGCGAATGTGCAGCCCCTGACGGTGCGTGGAGGAGAACAGCCGGCGGGGCATGGAGTGTCGTTTCCATTCAGTGGAACTTCGGGATCGACGCAATTGAACTATTACGTGATTGCTCACGACACGACTGCCGGAATTTATAGTGCGCCGCTGCTAGCAGGAGTTACTTTCACTAACGGCGGAGCGGGCAATGTATCGGTGCAATGGCCTCATATTCCGCCGCAGAGTGCGGGGGATACGGTGGTTTACGACATTCTGCGAATGCAACCGTCGACCAGTTTGACGGCCAATGCTCCGAGTTTTCCGATTAAAGGATCGTGTACAGGTGGAAGTGTGACTGCGTGCGGAAGCGTGGGGGTGAGTGAGGCACAGTGTTCGGGGCTGGTCTGCACTTATACGGATGCGGCAGGAGCGAACACGACTGGTTATACGATTCAATCGCTGAGTTGGGAACCGCTGTTGCCTTTCTGGCCCGGAAGCGCGGTATTTTCTGGAGATGGATCTTCTTCTTACTACAATCCGGTGGCTTCATTCGATACCGAACCAACGGATGTGGTTTCGGTGGAGTGGAATGCGCTACCGACGCTGCAAGTTCGTGATTGCGGAGATGCAGCAGCAATCGGCTCATGGTTTGGCGGGGCGTGGGAGCAGTGTCTGGAAGGGAAAGTAACTGGGACCTATCCGCCGATTGGCGGGCTGCTGTTTCAAGACGGAAGTTATAACAATGGCACGGGCAGCGGCGTGAAGGGGAGAATTAATTTTGAATATCCCACGACTGGAGTGGGGAATATCCAGCCGCATCACATCATCACGTTGGTGGATTCCAATTTTGCGAAGACGCTGGCGACGATCGGATTCCGTCCGCCGAATGATCCTGGGGACACTTACATCGGACTGGATGTTGCAGCGGTTCCGGGAGCGGAGCAGTTGGCATTTGGGTCGCCGGTGGCGATTTCGAACTACATCGGAAATGCGGGGGATAATTCCAGCTACCTGGAGAGACTGACGGCGAGCGCGAAGACGTTCAACGTGCCGGTGCATGTTAATGGGAATTTGACGGTGACAGGAATTTGTACGGGCTGCGGGGGCGGAGGCGGATCGGGAACGGTGAACAGCGGGACAGCGGCGCAGGTGGCGATGTATTCGGCGAATGGCACGGCGGTGAGTGGTGACAGCGGGCTTACGGATAACGGCTCGACGCTGACTTATACGGGAAGTAACGGGATTGCGGCGTCGTCAGGAGCGTTCAGCGGAAATCTTACGGTGAACGGGCAGTTGCTGGTGGCGGGGCCGTGGGCGGTAAGTTCGGCGGTTCCGGGGACAGCGATGGCGGCGGCGGGAGCGGGGACTTCATCCTTTGGTGTTTCGAACGACGGGAACTTTTACATTTCGGCGAATGCGGGTGCTCCGCAAAAAGTGGCGACGACGGGGAGCAGTTCGTTTTTTGCGAATCTGTTTCAGGAAGATGCGAGCGATGTGGGCGAGTATGGAGCGACAGCCCAGAACTTGCATGTGTACTCGATTTACACGAACAGCTCGACGTGGCAGAGAACTTCGCTGGGATATGACGCGACCGATAACTATGCAGTAGTGCGGAGCGAGAATTCGGCGGCTGGGACGGCGCCTGGATTAGGCTTTTGGGTTAACAGCGGATTGAAATGGGTAGTGGACGCGAGCAGTAATTTCAAGCCGTGGATCGACCAGACATATAACGTGGGATCGTTCAACAGCACGGGAGCCGGTAGCGGGCTCCGACCGGGGACGGTCTATGCGGCGGGAAATTCTACGAGCGGCAGCGGATTTGAGTTGGGGAAGTTCGCGAATCAGAGTTACGAACTTTGCAATGACGCGACGAATGGGACAATCATCAACGGGTTAGCGTTGCTCACTACGGCGGGCTGTGCGGCTAAGCCGGGGAGCGCGTTGACGAGTGGAGCGATCGGGGTGGTGATTGCGAATGCGGGAACTTCGGGGGTGGTCACGCTGGCGCGAATGGGGTCGGCCTATTGCAGCTTTGATGGGACGGCGACCGTGGTGGGGGATTTTGTTGTGGCATCGAGCACGGCGAGCGGAGGATTTTATCCTTTGTGCCACGACGCGGGAGCGACGCAACCGAGCGGAACACAAGTGCTGGGACGAGTTTTGCAGGCGAGTTCGGGAAGTGCGACGGTGCAGATGTTTTTGGATATGCCGGGTTCGAGTGTGAGCAGCAGCGCAGCGTATTCGATTCCCTGGCTCACGACGAACACCACTGGGACGGCGATCAGCTTCTCGACTACGGCGAATAAAGCAGAGCTGTGGGGTGTAGTGCTCACGTTTCCGCTGACGACGACGCAAGTGACGTATGACGTTTCGACCGCGGATAACTCGAGTAACACATATGACATCGGCCTGTTGAACAGTTCGGGGAGTGTTGTGGCGCACATTGGAAGCACCGCGGGGACGACATTCGCGCCGAGCACCGGGTTTAAGACGTTGAGCTGGGTGGCTGGAGCTACGTTACAGCCGGGGAAATATTATCTTGCGATTACGAGTAGCTGCATTAGTGCTTGTGCGCAGGTTTACGGGGGGACGTCGGCGGGGTTTACGTTCCTGGGCGGGAGCAGTGGGACGGCGGAGAGTGTGACGGCGGGGGGAACACTGAACAATGGGATTACGATTCCGGCGGACAATCCGACGGAGGCGACGATTATGGCTTGGGAGATTCATTAGGGTTGGCGGTGAGGTTGGGATGGCCACCGGCGAAAGCTGGTGGCTTTTTTGTTGGTCGCTTTTCGAGTGGCCTCAACCGCGGGAAAGGCAGTCGAGCTGCGCTCGAATGGACAGCCGAGGGCGGCTGTCCCCACTTTTATTTGCTTATTTGTTTTTTGGGTCTACATATTTCTCCAGAGAGGCGGAAAGCATTATGGGGAGTGCGATTGATCCGGAAGCGGCGGAACCATCCAGCACGCAGGCATTTGAGCAGAGTGACCGGAATCCAGCGGTCACGAATTGGAATGGGTTGGACTCGGAGGGCGGGCAGCTGGCTACGCCTGCGTCCTCAGAGAGTCGAGTAACTCAGCCTGGACCGGCGTCTTCGGCGGATGCGGGGCTGGTGGATTATGACGATCTCGACAGCGCAGACGACGCGCAGGACGAGGCTGAACGACAGGGGTAACGCGCGGAACGGTTGCGGGCCATCGGTGAGAGCCGGTGGCTTTTTTATTGGGGAGAGAAAAGCGCGACCACAAAGGACACGAAGTTACACGAAGGAAATCTAAAGATATGAAACGGATTCTCACCATAATGCTCGTTACGTACGCCAGCGTAACGTGGGCGACGACGTATTACGTGAGTTCGAGCACGGGGAACGATGCGAATGCTGGGACATCCACATCAGTGCCGTGGAAGACGATCGCGCATGTGAACGGGCAGACATTTCAGCCGGGGGATTCGATTTTGTTTAAGCGGGGGGATGTTTGGAATGAGAGCCTGGCGCCTGGTTCTTCGGGAAGTTTGGGAAATCCGATTAAGTTCGATGCTTATGGGAGCGGAGCAGCGCCGAACTTGACGGGGTATTACGCGGTGCCTTCGACGGCGTGGGTGCTGGTGACGGGGAATGCGTGGAAGGCGGCGGTGCCGTCGACGTATACGGCGATTAATTTTTGTTTGTTCGGGTCGGTTTGGGGACAGAAGGTGGCGGCGGTGTCGTCGAACCTGACGGCGGCGGGGGATTTTTATCTAGCAAATGGGTACCTCTATGTTTTTGCATCTGGAAATCCGGCAAACTTTTATAACGAAGCGATTGTGCCTATGGCGCTGAGTAACGTTCCGGTGATTAACGTGAACGGGCAGTCATGGCTGACGTTTCAGCATTTTCTGGTGAACTGGTTCGATCAATACGGGGTGTATGTGCAGGGAGCGAGTGATCATCTGGTTTTCGCCAATATGGAAGCTGACTCGATGATTCCGCAGGGCACACAGCCGCTGGGATTTTATGTAGATGAAAGTTCGCCGGGGCCCGGGGATATCAAAATCTATAACTCGGAGGGGCACCTCAATTACGATGCGTTTCGATTTGATGGAGCAGCGACGTCGATCACGATGGTGAACGACAAGGCATATGCGAACCGGGACGGGGCGCTGGTGGATAACACAGGAGTCGTGACCTACTCCTATTGCCATTTTTATGCTTCGAGCCTGGCGGTGGCGGGATCGACGGACGTGGAGTGGACCAGCGGAGATGGTCCGACGGCAGGCGTGGGAAATATTCCTGCGGACACGGCGCCGGCGGTGCAGGTGTATCAGAGATATCCAGCGGAGATAACGTTGACCGTGGACGATGCGGGGATGACGCCGGGAGCGGATATGTATTACCAGAATTCGGTGCTGCCGGTTGCGGATGCTGCGGGAGTGCCGGTAGGCGCGGCGATTACGGTGGGGTACAGCGCGACCATCAATCCGATTGTTACGGAAATACAGGGATGGATTAATGCGGGAAGAGATGTGACTTCGCATTCTGTATCCCACACCTACTACACGAATACGGATGCGCTGGACGTTCAATACACCGGAAGTGGAAGCGCGGCGACGTTGAGTATCAGCGGCAAGATGCTGACGATCACAGTGACAGGCGCGAGCGACAGCGTGAGTTATAACCTGGCGCAGGGGCAGGCAGAGGGGACGATCTCGGGATTGCAGCAGGCGCTGGCTGCAACGGGAAAATATACGACGTCGTATTTGACACCATGCCAGGGGCCTTATGGGACAGGGTGTTCGGCTTACACGGCGAAGGCTTTGCTGGCACAGGATCTGGCGGATGTGAGCGGGCAGAACGTGCGAAGCGCGGTGTATCACTTGCAGTTGGATGTGACTCGACTGACGACGGATGAGATTACATTGTCGCGGCAGTGGATGACGACGAATTTGACGGGGCTGCCGGCGACGCCGGTGTACGTGTATCCCGGAGGGTACGAGACGACGACGATGCAAGGAATAACGGAGGGCGTGCCATATCAGGGCGCACGCGGAGCTCTGAAGGAAGATCTGGGAGTGAAGGACACTTACGCGGATGGATTCAACGTACAGAATATTACGAGCTTTGGAGTGAATCCTTCGTGGATGGGATTGCCACCGGCGAGTTTGAATCAGAAGATTCAGGCATTGGTGTGGAAAGAGTTCGTGTGGGGAGTGCCGTGGGGAATTTTCTGGCACTTGAATGAGCTGACGAATATAGATCCGGTGGGCGGAATGGAGATTACAAATCTGATTCAGGATTTCAAGGCGAGCGGAGCGACGATCCGGACAAATACGGGACTGGTGAACTGGCTGCTCAGCGGGACGCAGGAGACCGGTACGGACGGAAATGATTACTACGCGTTTCCCGCGACAAGCAGTTTTTCGTCCGGAGGTGGGGTGGATTTTCGTCCGACAAAGAATTCGCCGGTGGTGGACGCGGGGGAGAACTTAGGAGCAGCGTATGAGTTGGATATCAATGGAGTGAACCAGAATAGTTTCGGGAGCGGTTGGGAAATTGGGGCGCACGTGTACCAGGGATATGCGGTGTACGGGCTGGACCAGCCGGGATCTTATTTCAAGCTGGGAACAGGCACAGTGAGTTGCGGGCCGCCGCTATATGCGTGTTCCTCGATCAGCAGCGCTGTAGTGCAGACGCCCAACACGCCGCCGATTTCGACGGCTTCTTCCACTGGCACCACTTGCATAGCCGGCGCGGCGAATGGAAGCGGGAACGGTTGTTACAACAGCATCGGATACGACACCAGCATCAATCCTTCGGGTGTTGACCCGATGCTTAGGGCGTCTGACGGGACGATGCTCTCAGGACATTCGCCGAGTTCCACGGCGTCTGGTGGAGACAATGACGAAGGATGGAGTTGTACCGGACGAACAGATACTTCCACGGCGTGCGCGAATGCGACGGTTTATTTCCTGTCGGCGACGTACGGTGGGTGTCCATTCGTCGAGGCGATAAAGATCATCGGCGGAATGCCGACCGTGGTGGGACCATTTCCATCGAGTGCGGCGTCTCACCCGACGCCATGCGGAGCGTTAACGTTTAGCCACCAAAATCCTTCTGTGGCATTTATGCAGGGGGCAAGCAGTGGCGATCCTGTCATTTATCAAGTCACGTATTCGTGGGATGGAGTGGTTGGCGACTCGCCGACTTTTACGCAGACCGCGCTGTATGACTTCGGGGCCAGTTGCTCCGTTTTGCCGAACGGCAGCAGTTTCAACGAAGGGTGGAGCGGGCCGCTCAGCCAGGACATCAACGACAACGTGTTTGCCGTGTCGCTCTCGAACGTAAAAGGGATCACGTTGGGTACTGACACGATCAGTGTTACGAATGGATCGGCAAACTTCACAGTAAGCGGCAGCGCCGTACTGGCTACGGACGGTTCTTACGCCAACCAGGTCATCAAGATCAATAGCGTTGTTTACACGATGGCATCCATCACCAGCAATACCACTGGAACCCTGACAACAAACTATGCTGGGACGACTGGCTCGGGTATCAGTATGGCGATCCCGTCCGGCCAGGGCACGGGAATCTATATTGCGGCGGTTAAGTTAAGCCCGGCCGCATGTGCGATCTATAACACCTTCTCCGGGATGGTGAATGCCACGGGGTCATGGACTGGAGGGACGATTGATTCGGGTTGCCACGGCATGTATCTGCACGACGGCTTTTTGATGCGAGATGGGATGTACGGGCAGTGGAGCGGCGCTTCCACCGGGGTGAGTTGTGGGAACACGAGTAATTTTTGGGAAACGGGCACGACTCACGCGGTGAGTTGTACGGGAACGGTGACGGGCGGAAGTGCACTGTGTGCCGGACACAATACCTTTGGATATCACAACGAAATTGCTATCTCCAATCCGACCTTCTTTCAGTTTGCGCCGGAGAATGCGTCCAGCGGCACGCCAGTGAGTTCTTTCGGCGCAATTACCGGCAATTGCGAGGACCACTTCAGTTGGCGGAATGCGACTTTGGGGGACACGCAACCGATCATCGGATCGTCGTCGCAGAATAATTATTCAACCTCTGGAAGCACTTCTACCTGGGCCTATCCTGGACAGAACGAGAACTATGCGCTTTTGCAAAACGGGATACTGAAGCGATTTGGACATAACTTCATCCTTGGCATGGGGAACAGCGCGGGGTGCGGGACGACCAATGCGGGGCCGTTCGATTATTACTTCAACGGGGAAGAGTCAATTGGTACGGTGAGTCAAGACGGGCGGCTTTGGGTTTTTAATTCCAGCATGCTCGGGCAACTGGGGCTGGACGTAGACGGCAACACTCGGCAGGACGATTTCGTGGTTGAACTGCAGTGAGCGAGCACTTGATATTTAACGAAGGAGTGCGAGGGAAGCAGATACGAAACTGAAGAAGACTGAGCAAGCGAGGGGCACGGCGGAAGCCGTGCCATTTTCTTTGGACGCGAATTACATAAGGGGGAGATGAACATGGAGAACGCAAAGATCGGGAAGGTTTTGATGGCGACAGCATTGGCGTTAACCCTGATGTTGACAGCGTGTTCGACGGCGTGGCTTGGCGAGGCAGAGCAGATTGTGGCGGCGCTGATTCCGGCGGTGGCGAATCTTGTGACGCTGGTGGCGACGCTGCAGGGAAAAGATGTTACGGCCGGCGATTTGCAGACGATCCAGAGCGCGGGAGCCCAGGCGGGAGCTGATTTGCAGCTGATGCAATCGCTGATCAGCCAGTATGAAAAGTCTGATGCGACGGCGCAACCTGGCTTGCTGAACCAGATTCAAGCGGCGATGAACGCCGTGCAGACGACATTGAATGGCTTGCTGCCGGCGTTACACATTCAAGATGTGGCGACGCAGGCGAAGATTACAGCGGTGGTGGGGCTGTTGATTTCGGAGGTGGAATCGATGGCGGCGATTGTGCCACTAGTGAACCCGAGTGCTTCGCCGGCGATGATGACGATGGCAGTGAGACAAGCGAAGGGGCAGCCTCCGCTAACGGCAAGTGAGTTTGTGAGTTCGTACAACGCCAGCATGACGGCGAAGACCGGTAACACTGAATTGGATCATGCGACGGCCGGGTTGCGGGTTCATCTGCATGAGAAGCTCGCGCGCTGGGCAAGCGCGGGGCTATTGAAGTAAGGTGCCGGGCAAGCGTCCAGGAGATGAATTGTGAGCGATGAGTGGAAGTTGCAACATCAGGAAGGGCGTGAAAGCGCGGACTATATTGACCACCCATCGCAGGGGCGGCCGGGGATCCATGTATTTCCTAACAAGTTGCATGTAGTGACGATGCTGGAGAATCCGCTGCGCTGGCGGTCGCGTTACTGGAATTATTGGATGTTCGAGCGTGAGTGCGCGGCGGCGGGAGCGATTCTGTATACGGCGGAAGTCGCGTTCGGTGGGCGGCAGTTTGAGGTGACGAAGGCGGGGAATCCGCGGCATTTGCAATTGCGAACGAGTCACGAAATCTGGCACAAGGAAAATGCGCTGAACCTGCTGATTCAGCGTTTGCCGGTGGAAGCGAAATACGTAGCGTGGATTGATGCGGATGTTAAATTCAGCCGGCCGGATTGGGCGCAAGAAACACTGCAGCTACTGCAGCATTATGACGTGCTGCAGATGTTCAGCCACGCTCAGGATGTGGGGCCGAACTACGAGCCGCTAACCACGACGCCGGGGTTTCTGTACAAGTGGGTGACCGATCAACCGAGCCCGCACGAGCCAAAGTTTATGGCGCAGAAGCCAGCGTACGGATATTACAGCGTGCACAGCGGACAATTCTGGCATCCGGGATTTGCGTGGGCGGCGAAGCGAAGCGCCCTGGAAAGCGTTGGCATGCTGATCGATCATGCGATTTTGGGGCAAGGCGACTGGCACATGGCGTCTGCGTTGGTGGGGCAGGTACAGAGGTCTTTGTACTCGGGATATTCGACGGCGTACATCCAGCGATGCCGGGAATGGCAAGAGCGTGCGGAGAAATATATCCGGCGGAATGTGGGATATTTGCCGGGGCTGGTGAATCATCTCTTTCATGGCGCGAAACGGAATCGATCCTACGATCAGCGTTGGAGGTTTCTGGCGCAATCGGGGTATGACCCGAATCTGGATTTGAAACGAGACTGGCAAGGGCTACACCAATTGACGGACCGGAGTCTGATTCTGCGGGACGGAATTCGGCAGTACGCGAGGATGAGGAATGAAGATTCGCCGGAGGTATGAGGCGCCACTGTCAGCAGGGCGTTACATCTCTACAACAAGCAAGGCTATGGCCGATGCGGGTTGCGAAACCGAAAGGTGAGCTGTGGAGGACGATCTTTACCTGTTGCGACAGTTCGGGCCATTTCTCGATCAACGGTTTCGGCGAATGGGCGAGCAAAGCCTGCGAGATTTTCTGATTGCAGAGTGGTTGAAGATTCGGGTGAAGGAGGGGGGGATTGAGTCGCTGGAATTGAACCGGCCGCAACTGGAGTATTCCCGCAGGTGCACAAAGCAAAATATTGTGCTGAAGGCGCGCCAACTGGGGATTACGACGTATATTGCGGCCAGATTTTTTTTGCAGACGATAACCCGACCGGGCCGGCTGACGGTGCAGGTGGCACACAGCCTGGAATCGGCGGAATCGATTTTTGGTATTGTGCGGCGCTTCTGGGAGAAACTGCCCGAAGGGCTGCGCAAAGGCGCGCTGATGCATTCGCGCGCGAATGTCCGCCAACTTGTGTTTCCGCTGCTGGACAGCGAATACCGAGTGGAAGTTGCGGACGCGAACGCGGGGCGCGGGATGACTATTCATTACCTCCATTGCTCGGAGGTCTCCCGCTGGCCCTGCGACGCGGCGGAGACGATGGCATCTTTGCGGGCGGCAGTGGCGCCGGGGGGCGAGATTGTGCTGGAGTCCACACCGAACGGTACCGCAGGGGTTTTCTACGAGGAGTGGCAGAAAGCGGACGAGACGGGATATACGAAACACTTTTTCCCTTGGTGGTATGAAGAGAACTATCGGGGAATCTGGAATCGTGAGGAGATTCTGGTGTTGACTGCGGAAGAGAAAGAATTGGTGGAGCGGCACGGACTGGAGCGAGGGCAGATTGAATGGCGGCGCAGGCAATGGGCGACATTGCGCAATCTGGCGGGACAAGAGTATGCGGAGGATCCGAACTCGTGTTTTCTCGCTTCTGGAGAGTGCGTGTTTGACCTGGAGGCCATTGGTGCTGCCGTGACCGGTGCTGCGCCGGCATTGCGATCGCAGGATAATGAACGGCTGGTCGTCTGGTTTCCGCACCAAGAGGGGCGGCGGTACATCATTGGAGTCGATTCGGCGGGAGGAGGGTCCAAGGGAGACTACGCTTGCGCCGAGGTGATTGACCGGACCATTGGATTGCAATGCGCAGAGTTGCGAGGACATTTTCCGCCGCTGGAGCTGGCGCGGCGGGTGGTGGAACTGGGCAGAAGTTACGGGCAGGCTTTGCTGGCGGTGGAACGAAACAATCACGGATATGGAGTACTGGCTCACTTGAGAGATATGGACTACGGGAATGTCTTCGCGAAAGACGGGCAGTTGGGATGGCTTACGTCGGCGGCGACGCGTCCGGGGATGATCGAGAATATGGTGGCGACACTTGCGGCGGAGCCGACGTTGTTTCATAGTCCGCGATTGCTGGAGGAGTGTCGGACATTTGTTCGACGGGCGGACGGGAATGCAGCGGCGGCGGATGGGGCGCATGACGATTGTGTGATGGCCATGGCGATTGCGTTGGCGGTGCGCCGGGAAGATGTGGGACGAGGTTGTAAGAAGAGAGGGTTGGAGATGGCGAGTCTGGTTATGGAACAGGGAGACGTGTTCAACCGTCACATGGGAATCGAAGTGAGTTGAGGTAAGATGGCGGGCTTCGCAGTCGAGTGCGAGCGGCATCTACTGATTTCGCGGGCGAGGGCGCCCGCGCCACACGAGCTTGGTGGAAGCGGTCCAACACGTGAGGAGAATGCGGGGCGGGGCGCAAGGGCATTTGATGCGCTGCTCCGATGGGCAGTTCTACGTGGTGAAGTTCCGGAATAACCCGCAACACTTGCGAGTGCTGACGAATGAAATGTTGGCGACGAGGTTGGCGGAGCGGGCAGGATTGCCGGTGCCGCGGACGGAAGTTGTTGAAGTGGGCGACTGGCTGGTAGAGCATACGGACGAGCTGAGTATTCATCTGGCGCATAACACGATCCGGTGCCAAGCGGGACTACAATTCGGATCGCGGTATGCGGTGAGTCCGCTGGAAGGACAAGTGTTCGACTATCTTCCGGCGGAGATGTTCGGGTTGGTGCGGAATTTGGAGACGTTCGCCGGAATGCTGGTGATCGATAAGTGGACGGGAAACGCGAATGGAAGGCAGGCAGCGTTCTGGAGAAAATTGCGGGAGCGAAAATACACGGCTGCATTTATTGATCAGGGATATTGCTTCAACGCCGGGGAGTGGACGTTTCCCGATTATCCGCTGCGGGGAGTGTATGCGCGGAATGAAGTATATGAGGGCGTGCGGGGGTGGGAGTCGTTCGAACCGTGGCTTTCGCGTATCGAGAAGATGGAGCAGGATGTGGTGTGGAGTTTGGCGGGAGAGATTCCTCCGGAGTGGTACAGCGGGGAGTGGGACGAATTGGAGAAGCTGGTGCGGACTTTGATTGGGCGGCGAGAACGGGTGCGGGAATTGATTGAGGCATTTCGGGTTTCGGCGCGGAGGCCGTTTCCGGAGTGGAGGGAAGTGGCTTAGAACCAAAACCTTTACCACAGAGGACAGAGGGGATCACAGGGTAGAGCATTGATGGATGGTCGGCGACAGCTCGAGTTCTTTTTGCTGCGGTATGTGCCCGACGCGGTCAAGGACGAGTTCGTCAACATTGGCGTGGTGATGGTTGAGCCTGGGGCGAACGGTGGCGGATTTGCGGAGGTACGGTTCACGCGCGATTGGCGGCGGGTGCGATGTTTGGATCCGCAGGCGGATGTGGAGATGCTGGCGGCGCTGGAACGGGACATTCGCGGACAACTGGCGATTACGCATGACCGCGAAGTTTTGCTGCGCAGGTTGGAGGATTCGTTTTCGAATGTGATTCAGCTTTCGCCGGCGAAGGGATGTTTGGCGGAGGATCCCGTGCGGGAGATTGAGGCGATGGCTTCGATGTATCTGGAGGCGGCGAAGATTGGGGGCAGGCGCGAGGTGAACGGGCGGCAGAGGATTTTGGGAAAGATGCGGGAGGCGTTTGAGCAGGCGGGAATTGCGAAATTCCTTCTTCCGATTCCGGTTGCGCCGTATACAAAACCAGGTGATCCCTTTCAGTTTGATTTCGGATATCGAGTGGGGGGGGAGATCAAGTTGTTTCATGCGGTGTCGCTGAAGACGAGCGTGGACGCGGCGGTTTTGTTGGCGGCACGATATCCGCGAATTGCGCCGGACATGTCGAAGCTGACGGAGGCTGCACCGGTGCTAACGGCAGTGGTGGATGACGATCTGGATCGAGGGCGCGAAAGCATTCAGTTCGCGTTGAGCATGATGGAGGAAGAAAAGATTCGAATTGCGGTTGCTGCGGAGATGCCGATGATTGCGCAGGTGGCGCGGCGGGAGTTGAGGGCGTGAGAACCGCGTGGGACACGATCTTAATATTGCTGATTCTGATTGGTCCGATCGCGTTGATCTATGCGTGGGTTTGCTACTTCACCCCAAAGAGTAAAGAGCCGACAGGTTGGCGCAGTCGGGCCACACTAGTTTCGCTAGTTCTGATTTCGCTGGCGGTTCTGTCGTGGTTGGTGATGGTGCTGCATATACCGGCGGCGGATTGGGGAACTGGCGCGGGAGTGGGTCATCAAGTTGCGTGGGTCTATGAGCGAGCAAGAGTGGCCTTGTGCTCTTTAGCAGGCGCTATTGTACTGAGTTTGTTCGGACGGCCACGGTTGGTCTTGCCGATCGTTATTGCGTGCATCGGTAGTGGGCTGTTCTGGCTGGTCAGCACGATGCCCTAGGACGGACTTGATCTAGCAATACGCCCCGCTTAGGCGGGGCTTTTTGTTAGGGCCTGAACGTCGC
The DNA here is from genome assembly GCA_963726155.1 of uncultured Acidobacteriaceae bacterium. GTDB lineage: Bacteria > Acidobacteriota > Terriglobia > Terriglobales > Acidobacteriaceae > Sulfotelmatobacter. Next base: position 1,149,113 of record CAVSBF010000003.1, on the reverse strand, counting down.
GGGCGAGGCGCCCGCGCCACATGGACAGCCGAGGGCGGCTGTCCCCACATAGACAGACGGCCGGCGGGACGCCGGCGCTACTGAAAATCTTATGAATATTAAAGAGACGTTGCGCGGCGCGATGCGCCGTATTGCGGGAGTGTCTGCGGCTGGCTCGTCTTCGCTGATGAAGGCGGAGAAGAAGCGGCGGACACTGCCGTTGCCTTCCATCTTCAACTCGTACGGGCCGCCGGGTGACATTATGCCGAAGCCGACGGCTTACAACCTGCGGAGGTTTTCGGAGATTCCGGTGCCGCGGCGGGCGATTAATACGATCAAGGATCGGATCGCGGGGATGCGCTGGCGAATACAACCGCGACAGGGAATTGCTCTGGAGGGGATTCCCGATGGTGCGGAGCGGGTGCAGATTCTCACGCAGAACTTTCATGCGCCGAATCCGGACGATTCGTTCCGGTCGTTTTCCGAGCAGGTTCTGGAAGACATCATTGTGGGAGGGTACGGCGCGATCGAGGTACAGGGATCGGGTGACGCGAAACGCCCACTGCTCTTATGGCCGGTGGATGGATCGTCAATTCGGATGAATCTGGATTGGGATGGTTCGCCGCAAGGGCAGCGCTATTTGCAACTAACCGATCAATCGGGACCGAAGAGCCAGATCAAGCTGGATGACGAGGAACTGATTTACCTTCGGTTGAATCCGCGGACGCACACGCCATTTGGTTTGGGACGGCTGGAGGTTGCGTTTGAGTCTATCAACGCGTTTCTGGGCGCGCACCGGTACGCGTCTCGGCTGGCCTCGAATTCGGTGGTGCAGTACGCGCTGTGGCTGCAGGATTTGACGCCAGAACATCACGAGCGGCTGATCCGGTGGTGGCAGGATGAGATTGAGGGAACGGGGCGAGTGCCGATTCTATCGGTCGAAAGCAAGCCGGAGGTGCTGCGGTTTGGAGGCGGCACGGATGCCGACTTGCGATTGCAGTGGCAAGAATTTTTGCTGCGTGTGATTGCGGATGCGTTTGATATTCCTCCGTTTTTCCTGGGCGTGGAGCGGGACGTGAATCGGTCCACGGCGGAGGAATACAACGATATGGCATTTCGCCAGGCGATTGTGCCGACGGCGCGATTGCTGGCGGAGCATCTGACGCGAGATGCGATCCAAAAGAGGTTGGGATGGAATGATCTGGAGTTTGTGTTCGCAGAGCTGGAGACGCAGGATCCGCTGGAAGAAGCGCAGATTCAGCAAATTTTATTGCAGAACGGAGTGCTGACCGTGAACGAAGTGAGAAGGATGCGAGGGCTGCCGGATTTGGAAGCGACTAATGCAAGCTAACAAGGAAGTTCGTGGCGAGGATTCCATGCGAGGCAAGTACAGGGATCCTTCGACTGCGCGGGCGAGCCGCGATTGCGGCTCGTCCGCTTCGCTTGATTACATAACGACGTTGGCTCGATCACAACGAGTAGATTGGTTGTGACGAAACAGACCAAGGCTCGCGAGAGGAGCCAACGTCATGCTGATTATAGAGTGTGATTTTCATCCGGGTTTTCAGCAGGTCGCGATCTTTGACAATCGAACGGGAGAGATTCAGGAAAAGCGGTTGCAGCACCGGGCGGAGGCGGAGCAGTTTTACCGCGGACTGGCGGGCCAGGAGGTGCGGGTGGGGATGGAGGCTTGCGGGCACTATCCGTGGTTCGAGCGGTTGCTGGAGGAGATAGGGATCGAGCTGTGGATGGGGGATGCGGCGCAGGTGCGGGCTTCGGTGGTACGGCGGCAAAAGACGGACCGGCGGGACGGGGAGCACTTGTTGCGGTTGCTGCTGGAAGATCGGTTTCCGCGGATCTGGGTGCCGAGTCTGGAGGTGCGGGATGTGCGGCAGTTGCTGGTGCATCGGCACAAGCAGGTGCAGGCGCGGACGCGCACCAAGAACCAGTTGCAGTCGATGGCGCTGAGCTGTGGGGTGCAGAAGAAGTACAAGCTGTGGACGAAAGCAGGGCGAGCGGAGTTGGAGCAGTTGCCTTTGCTGCCGTATGCGGCGGAGCGGCGAAAGCGGTTGCTGGAAGCGCTCGACGGGCTGGAAGCGGAGATCGTCGAACTGGACCGGCGAGTGACGGAAGAAGCGCGCCAGCGATCAGAGGCGGTGCGACTGATGACGCATCCGGGAGTGCGACCGGTGACGGCGCTGGCCATGGTGTTAACGCTGGGGCCGGCGGAGAGATTCGGATCGGCCAAGCAAGTGGGCAGTTACTTTGGCCTGATTCCGAGTGAAGAATCCAGCGGCGGAAAACAGCGGCTGGGAAAGATCAGCAAACAGGGCAATTCGTTTCTGCGCTTTTTGCTGGTGGAAGCGGGACAGACGGCGGCGCGATATGATCCGCAACTGAAACGCTTCTATCGCCGCCTGGCGGTGCGCAAAAATCGCAGCGTCGCCAAGGTGGCGGTGGCCAGAAAGTTGGCCACGCGGTTGTACCTGATGTTGCGCGAAGACTGGACGTACGCGCAACTATGTCAGGCCGTCATGCAGGTGAGCCCGAGTCATTCTGTGGCCGGCGAGTAAGAGCCGAGCGCTTGAGTGGGCAGCCTGCCTCCCTGAATAAGTCAGGGAGATCGAAGTGGAGAATCGTGGGTGCAAGTCCCGAAGAGATGGATGGTGGGGCCTGGTGTCCCGCTGCAGGATTGAAGAGAATGACGAGCTTGGTCTGTGAGTCAAAAGCGTTCTTCGAGAGCGAAATGGCGCTCCTTCTGGCGTCGACGCCGGAGTGTCGCCACAAACCTCTTGACTGCATACACCGTCGTTAGAGACAGGATGACAGCGCGGATTGGGGACATGATGACGATTGAGTTGAAGAGTATGGCGGTGGCGATGCCGGAGGTTCGAGGGCACCCAAACCGGAGGGCATTTCAGGGAGTATTGACGATGGTCGATGTACCGTCAGAGCATGCGCCCTCGGGCGCAAAGGGACATCTGGTGGTTTTGACCAGGCGCGCGGCGGAGGCGGCATTGGCTTCGCTCCTGGGGATGGGTGTGGACTATTCTCCTGCGCTTGACAGGCATGATGTGCGATGCAAAGTGGGCGTGATCACGCGAGCGGAAATCGTGGGACGAAACATCGAGCTGGGTGGGTATCTGTTTGCGAGGGATTTTCCTGAAATTGTGGAAGAGATTGCGAAATCGGCGAGCGAGAACGGTCGCAGGAGTTTTGAGTCGTCGAGGAAGACGTCTGATCCATCTTGCGGCCTGCACGCGGTAGCCGTGGATAGCGCGATGAAGTTGCTGGCTGAAGGACGTGATTTGCGATCTTCACTGCGCGCTGCCGCACGGGAGATTCTCAGCCTGGCCGAGGGTCTGGGTGGTAAGTCCAAACGGACGCAAGTCAGATCCCTCATATCGAGCATACGTGCGGAAACCGGGATCGCGTCTGGAGCCGGCGGGCTGGGAATGTCTTATGAAGTTACGGAGGTTCAACTGGCGGATCCGCGGGCACGGGTGTGGATGCTGGAGAAGGTGACGTTCACAGGGGCGGCGATTTTGAGGAGGGATAAGGCGGCTTATCGGGATACGTGGATTGAGTTGGGGTGAATGCGAGGAAAGGCATGATCGCGAAGAACGCTGAGAAGGGCCGCGGAGAGCGCGGAGAACTGAAGGCAGAGAGACAGGGCTTTTGTAATTACATATAGCGAAGGAGAAGGCATGAATGAAGAAATGGTGCAGCAGTTGACGGCGACGGCGGAGCGGCTGGCGGTGGCAGCCGAATCGTTGGATCGCGTGTTGGGACGGATGGACGCGCAGCAGGAGGCGCTAAATACGAAGGTCGACCGGATTGTGGCGGCGGTTGAAGAACGGCCGTCGTATGAGATGGCGGCGCGAGGCGAGGGGACACGACATTTGCAGGAGCGGATGGCCGAGCTGGAAAAATCCAACGCGGACCTGAAAGCGCAGGCGGCGCGGATGGCGCGGAAGACGCTTCCACCGATGGTGTCGGCAATCCTGGCCAAGAGTTGCGGCGATGCAGGGAGCGAGAAATTGGACAAAGGCGTACTCGACAAAACATTGCAGGCATTGAGTGTGGAGCAGCGCATTGCAGTGAAGTCGGAACTGGCGCGGGCGGGGATTATCGAGTAGAGGTGGTGGGCTTAGTCCCAGATGAAGAAGGGCGAGATGGGTTAGGGCACGACTTGGTCGTGCCTTTTTCATTGGTGGCAGCGCAAGAATCGAATTCCAAAGAAGGAAAAATCAAAACACAGGAGAAGACATGCCAGGAAAATTTGTAGATTTGTACGCGTCGGCCGATTACCTTGGGCCAGGCGCGATTGAGATTGACCGGTATCAGACAGAGATCTTTGACATCGTGCGCCGGCGCGGCGCATTCGGTCAGAGAATCAAACAGGTTCCAGCGACTGGGCATCCATCGCGGTTTTTTGAAGAGACCGCGATCAATGCGCCGACGGCAACGCAGGCCTTTGTCGATCCGCGAAACATCGCGCCGACGGTGGGTTCGCCGACGCGAGTTGAACTTGCGGTGCCGCTGAAGGCGCTGGTCTCACAGCTGAACTACAACCTGTTCGACCTGGAAGTGACGGCGCAACAAAGCCAGTTTGCTTATTTGCAGGCGAAAGATCTGGCCGATTCGGTGGACGGACTGCTGCGCACGCACGACGTCGCGTTGTGGAACGGAACCGACACGTCACTGAGCACACCGACGACGCTGCAATACTTTGGCGTGATCGGGCAGATTGTAGCTGGAGGAAACTCGACAACAATCAATACCAGTTCGAGCATCGTAGACGGAATCAAGGGAACGATCGCTTCGATGGTCTCAAACTCGTCGTATGCCGTAAGGCCGACGGCGATTTATTCGAACCCGGTGCTGTTGGACCTGATCGACCGGGAAATGAAGACGGAATACAACGTGGTGCTCAACACAGTGGAAGTTTCGGCTGGACTGCGCGTGAAGGCGTTGACGACGCAGGCTGGCGAACTGCCGCTAATTCCGGATTGGGCGATTCCGTACACTCCGGGATCGCCGGGCACGTATCCCGTTTACGTGGTGACCGAGGATCTGATCGAGTATCACTGGCTGAGCGATCCGAATCCACGGGTGTTCAAACTGGGGCTGCCCAATGCGCTAACCCAGCAAATGGTGGTGGTGAAGTTTGGCGCACCCGTGGTGAAGGGGGCGAACTTCGCGCACTATCAGGTGATTGTGCAGCGGTAGGAGAACGGTCGTTGGTCGTCAGTCGATAGTCGTTGGCTTCAGGCATCTTGCCAGCGACTTACGACGGAGGGCCAACGACATTTTTATGCACCGAGAATTTATTCACTCGTGAAGTGAGAACTCATTATGAATTATCTGGCGACCACGGATTATTTGACCTACGGGCTGGAGGCAACGACCGATCCATCATGGATTACGGCGGCCTCCGCGATTATCGATGCGCATTGCCGGAGAGCGACGCTGGGCGTGAACCAATACGAAGAGCGCCTAAAGATGCCGCCGGAGCTGAACACAGTGCGGGTGAGTTACTTGCCTTTAGTTACGGTGGCGCCCGCGACAACGCCCATTGTCACGCTGCAGGGACGTTACGGAATTCCGAGAAGGGGCGAGTGGCCTTTCCCGGAGATGAGTCTGGAGTTCGCACTGGTGTTCTCACTGCCAGGGATGTGGACGGCGATCGATCCGGCGACTATCGATATCTGGATGGAAAGTGGCGAGCTCACTTTTCCGGTGAATGCGCTGGGATTGTTCTTCAACGAAGTGGATGTGGTTTACAACGCGGGCTGGAGCACGATCCCGACGCCGGTGCAGGTAGCGTGCGCGCAGATCGTGAAGAATGCGCAGGCGACACCGGGACTGAATGTGCAATCGAGCCAGATCAACCAGATGCGGCTGCAATATTTCGGGCCGACCCTGGTGGACGACATGGTGCGGAGTTTGCTTTCGCCATATGTGGCGATAAAGGGCGCATAAGAAAAGACGGACGACGGCGGTTGGCAGTCAAGAGTCATCAGGTTTGGGTGACAGGGATCGGCGGACGGATTGGATTGTGGAGGAGGGACTATGGGGAGCGGAATTTGTGGAACGGCATTGGTGCGCGCGGCGAATGCAATGTTGACAGCACTGGGCGGGGATCAGGTGAGCTTGCTGCTGCCGGGAACGGCGACAGCGAGTGATGCGGCAGGACAGTTGGGATTGGTTGATCCTGGAGTGCAGAACGTGATGATCACGCCGGTTGTGGCCACCAACCTGCCCACCGGTAGCCTGGGACCGGCGCGGAGGATCGAGTTTACGCTGCCGGCTTCGGCGATTGACGCACAGTTGTCAACGCTTGGAATGGCCTCTGCGGAGGATCTTTTTAATGCTGCCCTGGGTCTGCAGTATGACGGAGACCTGTTTCACATTGAGGCGGTGGTGACAGAGAATTTCGCCGGGACGGCCTATTTTTACGTGGTTACGGCGGTGGAATGAAGAAGAAGCTTCTGGCGCCTGGGTTCTCGCGGTTCGCGGCAGGCTACACCTCTTATTAGACCTATAACCAAGAAACCTTTCCGAGCTGAAGTTCTTAGCCAGGAGCTAGGATCTGGCGGCTAGAAGCTGGTGTTCATGCAATTTGCTAAAGACAGTTTTCTGCTGGCGTTGCAACAGAGACTCGGAGGATTGAATCCGGCACGGACGGTGACGGTCAACGGGGCGACGGTGCCGGCGGTGGTGGCGGCGGAAAACTTGCCGCCCTCGTGCGCAGAGCCGCAGCCGAATGCGTTCTATATCGAATGGGGGGCGGCGAGCGTTGTGGGTGGGCATGCGGGCAATGCTGCACTGATGAGTTTGGAGTGTGTGATCTCTTACTACACGTTGGGGACAGTGCCAAGCATGGTGGATCGCGGGCGAGTACTAGGTCAGTTGGATGATGAACTGCTCGCGATCTGCCAGCCTGCGAATACAGAAAAATACGACTATTCGCAATCGCCGAGCGCTGACCTGGGTACGAGCGTGTTCTGGAACCAGCCGGGTTTTCAAGAGGCTACGACGAGTGGTGTTGAAGATAACACGCTGGCCTATCAAGGGCGGGCGGTGCGCCGGGCAATGTATGAGCAGGCTTACCAGGATGGCCGGGCGGAGCGGCGGACGACACTTACGGTTTTCTTTTTCTCGGAGGTAACGCTGTTATGAGCACTTCTCCGTTGCGCTCGGCGATGGTTCCGATCACGCGGCAGATGCGGGTTTACTTTGCGCCGGTGAATCGAATCACAGAAACACCGACAATTTTCGACCCTTCGGCCAGCGGTGCTTTTGCGCTGGATTCCCCGCCGGCCCCGTGGGTGGATTTGGGCTGGATTGAAAGTTTCGAGAGATTTTACGACACGCCGACCGACGTGGTTCGATCAGGAGCAAAAACTCTTCCTGCGATGCAATTTCGAGGACCGATCGAGGCGAGAGTGGAGTTCGATTTCAAAGAATGGGGAAAGCTGCAGATGGCGCTGGCAGGAGGTTCGGAGCACATGAATGTGCTGGCGACCAGTCCGAGCGCGACGCCGGCGCCATCGGGTGGAACTCCAATTCCGGCGGTCGCAGTGCTGGCGGGTTCTACTGCGAGTCAACTCGTGTTAGGCATGGGCGCGGTGAGCGCATTCGGCATTGGGAGCCTGATCGCAGTGGACCTGGACTATGAACAACAGATCGGATATGTGGGCTCGGGGATTTCCGCTGCATATGTAAACAATGCCGCTGCCGTTAATAATGATGCGAACTATGTCCGGCGGGTGACTTTCAATGTGGGGCGAGTTGTCGAACAGACGGCAACTTCAGTAATTCTGGCGCAACCGCTGCTTGCAGGCGTTCCTGCAACGGGCGCGTCGGCACAGGCTGTGACGGCGTTCGTGGACCGCGAAGGTGGATCGTTCTTCCAAGAGTGGTCTGCGCTCTTTATTGTCGAACCGGAATCAGGCGGGCGAATCTGCTTCTACTATCCACGGTTAAGTCCGAATCCGGGAGCTGGATCGCACGGTGTGAGTGTCACGTCCGGCGTCGGATGGAAGCCGCCGAAGAGTGCAGGTGCCGCGAATACGAACGCCACTGCAAACAGGGCGGGGGGCGGCGCAGCTTCCTCGCAGAAATTCCTTCGCGAAGATTTTGCAGACCTGGCGGGGCCTTTGACATCAGTGGGATTACACGCTTCGTTTCTTGCGCTGCCGTACACGGACAGCAACGATGGGCAGTCTGTGTTGTGTTATCGCAGTTTCTTTCCGGCGGCAATGGCGGCGGTGTACTAAGCAGGAGCTGCTTTACAAGTTCGCAAACTGTGACGTGGGAAGTTTTGGCGGCTGATGCACTGCGAAATAGTGCCATTCTGAGTCAGCTGTTTCTCTACCAACCATCCATCCGACTAAGGACCGCCTGCACCTGAGGCAGGTGGATGAGTTTCTATCTAAGGGAAAGGTAGCGTTGGACAACGGGAAATGAAGCTAACCATCGACAATCTTCAGGGACAAGGCGCGCAAGACTATACCGGGGCGGTGGACTGGACGAAGCCTCCTAAGGTTGAGCGTAAAGGAAACCAACCGGCCGAACTGCAGTTCAGTTTGGTAGGGAACTCACCGGGATTCGTAATTCCGGTAGTTGGGGCACGAGTGGCGCTGGGCAAGACCAACGGCAGTGACGTGTTCACCGGGTATGTTGTGGCAGCACCGGAGTATGAGTATTTGGGATGGGGCGAGCAAGGGCCGGTGTACCGGTACAACCTGGCGGCGCAAAGTGACGAGATCCTGCTCGATCAGAAGGCGCTGCCGAACCGATCCCCTTTTGTGGTCCGGAGCGCGGGTAACGCGCTCCGGCAACTGGCGCAGGATTTGTTGCCGGGGGAGTTCGACACAAGCGAAGTACAGGACGTGGACACGCTGGCAAGTTATGCAGTGAATCCGCAGAAGAGTTTTTCATTTCATGTGGCAGAAATTGCTTTGGCATGCCGAGGCAGTTTTCGCTGTATGAATGGGGCGTTGATTCTTACTCCAGTGGGCGCAAATACATATTCGCTGGATGAGAGCGATGCGAACTTCTCTCCCGCCGGGTTGTGGCTGAACAGTCCGAATTTATTGGTGAACGACGTTACGGTGATCGGGTTGGATGAACCGCAGGCTTACGTCCGCGACTATTTTGCGGGGGATGGGGAAAGCCTGACCTTCTATTTATCGCAGACGCCGTTCGCACAGACGAAACCGGCGCTCATCGACGAAGAATATCTGGGGCCAGGATTGGATCCGACAACCTGGGCGGTCAATGATCCGTCGTCGGCGATTTCGGTAACGGCGCAGACGCTGCAGGTTGCGGGGGGAAGTGACGTGGACGGGCGGACAACGGTGAGTTTTGTGGAACAGATCGAGCTGGGTGGGGCGTTGGAGTTGCAGCACGGAGATGCGAGCTTTACCGCGGCATCGCAGGGTGTGCTGGGTGGATTATATGCGGGAGCGATATCGGAGGTGGGGTGTTTGGCGGGGTTTCAGATTATGCCGTCAGGCGCGGGTTCGACCATCCAGGCGCTTATCAGTGGATCACTTACGGGCCCGGTTATGGCGACCACGGCCGGTCATCAATATTTCTTTACGACCTATCTGTATTCGATAGAAGTTTACCGCGCCGGGGAGACTTATCATTCCTCTTCGCATCCGGCAGGAAGCGGATGGGGCGGTGCGGCGATGACTGCGGATGTGCGCTTCGTGCTGGAGGTGCAGGATATTGACCCGAGCAATCCGGCAACTCTGATGGCCCCGGCGACAGTATTGTACGACGGCGTGATCGCCAGCGCGCCTGGATTTTGTACCTACGCGCTGGTGAATGCGATGAATATGCAATGCAGCATCGCATACACCTATGTAGCCCACATTCCGCTGCCCGAGGTGCGAACGGCGCTGCCCGATGCTAATTACGTTACGCAACTCGTAGGAGCCGCGGCCGACGGAGGGCAATGCACGCTCAGCAGCAGCGGGACGCTGAATTTTTACGTGCAATTCTTGCCGGTATTGAATCAGCTCATTGTGGCGAGCTATCGCGGTTCTGGGCGGGCTGTGGCCCAGCTGGAGAACGAGGCGAGCGTTGCGTCATTGCAGAAGGGAGCAGACGACGGGACTCGAGGAAGTGTCCGGGTCGCGAAAACACCGTCTGCGCGTACGAATGTAGATTGCGAGAACGCGGCATTAGCAATTCTGGATGACGCAACGGGAACCGCTTGGTCGGGAACGTACGAGACGTGGAGTGATTTCTTGCCGGGCGGTGCGGAAGATATTTTCCCGGGAGACGCGGTGATGGTGAATGTTCCGTCTCGTGGCGCGTTGTTCACCGCCATTGTGCGTGAAGTGGAAATGGAAATTGCTGATCCGGCGGACGATCGCAGTTTCTACACGATAGGCTTTGCGAACGATTTGGCGACGCCGCTGGGGATTGAGTACGCGGCGAGTGCAACCACGATCGCGCTGCAGGATATGCCTCCACTGCTACAAACCACCCAAGTAGGCGCTTATTACCAGGTGAACCTGACGGAGGCGCAGATCACCGCCGTGACATCGACGACCGTGGAAGTGGACGCCGGATTGGCGCCAGCCAGCGGGACCGGCATTGAGGTTCGACTAAACGACTACGGATGGGGGCAGGCGAATGACCAGAACTTGTTGGGACGGTTCAACACACAAACTTTCAGCCTGGCTCGCCTGGCTCGAACGCAGAATTATTTTCTGCGTCTGTACGACAGTTCGTCACCGCCGAAATACTCGAGATATTCCGCGGCGTTGCATGTTGACTATCCGCTATAGGCAGGCTCGGGCTGCGAAAGGATAACGCATGGCAGTTACCGATAGGGAATTGGCGTTAAAGGCGCTCGACCTGGAATTCCAGCGGGAGGTGCTCGATAAGCTTGTACGGCTGGAGACGAAAATGGATGGGCTGATGGGAAACGGGCAGCCGGGCCGGATGAAAGTTGTAGAAGATAAAGTAGCGGTGCTGGAACGAAACGATTTGCGCAACAGCGTCCACAATCGATTGTTGAACGGCGCGATCAGCGCTGCGATTAGTGCAGCGATCGCGCTGCACAGATATTGGCTGAAGTAGTTCACTGCGAGAGATTTCATTTTCATTGCAAGGCAAAGGAGAGCTATGAGCACGATACCGAGCACGACCATCATTACCAACCTTAAAACGTTAACGCTAGCCACCGCGAACACATTGAAGAGTGCGGGCTCAGGCGGCATCGACATGCAGGGGATGCTTGCGCTGGCGTTCAGCAAGGCGGCCGAACTGAAGGTGTGCCTGACGCAGATCGTCAAATCTACGGATGGCGCGGATCCAAACCTCACCGCACTGAACGATATTCTCGCCAGCCTTACTTAAGACGAACGACAAGCGCGGAAAAAATCAATTACATTTCAAGGAGAAGAGCATGGATTTTTTAGCTCAATTGTTGCGCGGAATTGCGTTCGTGCCTGCATTAGTAAACGGGATTGAGGGGCTTTTCGGCAACAAGTCTGGTGCTGAGAAGAAGGACGCGGCCATGTCCTTCCTGCAGAACGCGCTCGCCACGGCAGATGCCGTGGCGGCGCGGGAGATCATCGATCCGGGAAAATTTAGAGATGGAATTTCTAAAATTATTGACGGAACTGTGGAATGCCTGAATGCTTCCACCTGGTGCAAGCAGACGCCGGCGTCAAACACCTCGCCTTCGGCTTGACGAAACTATCCGACTTCCTCATTCCAATTCTCAAGCGTCTTCTTCACAAGCGCCATGTACTGGTCGGCTACTGCGCCGTCGATCAGGCGGTGATCGTAGCCGAGCGTGAGGTGGACTACTGAGCGGATGGCAATCGAGTCATTGCCCTCTTTATCGGTAATGACAAGCGGCTGTTTGGTAATGCCTCCCACCCCCATAATGGCGGAGTTGGGCTGATTGATGATGGGCAAGCCAAAGACGGCACCGAACTGGCCGGGATTCGTCACCGTAAAAGTGGAGCCTTCGACATCTTCCGGCTTCAGCTTCTTGGTGCGAGCGCGCTCGCCAAGATCCGTGATGCCGCGCTGCAAGCCGAGAAAGTTGAGGTCTCCCGCGTTCTTCAGGACGGGCACGATGAGACCCCAGTCGAGGGCGACGGCGATGCCCACGTTGATCTGACGGTGGTAGCGGATGTTGTCGCCTTCCAGCGAAGCGTTTAGGATGGGCCATTGCTGCAGGGCGATGATGGCGGCACGAACGAAGAACGGCATGAAAGTGAGGCGGACGCCGTGGCGCTGCTCGAAAGCGTTTTTCTGTTTCGCGCGCAGAGTCACGATGCGAGTGAAATCCACTTCATACATGCAGTGGACGTGAGCGCTGGTACGCCGTGACTCGATCATGCGCTGGGCAATGATTTTGCGCATGTTCGTCATGGGAACAAGGTCGCCGGGATAGGCCGCTGGAGTGGGCGGAGCGGCTGAACGGGGGGCAGCAGGCGCGGGCTGAGAAGCGGGTTCCGCAGCAGCCGCCGGTGAAGCGGGACGCTCGATGAAAGCCATGATGTCCTGCTTGGTAATTCGGCCCCCGAGCCCCGTACCGGAGACCTGCGAAAGATTGATGCCGTGCTCGCGGGCGATCTTGCGTACCAGTGGGGACGAACGGGCTTCCTCGGCGCCATCTTCCGCCGGCTGCGGGGCGGGCATTGCGCTGGCGACGGGCGCGGGAGCCGATGCCGCGGGCTTCTTGTCTTCTTTTTTCTCGGCTGACTTTACTTCAGGCGCTGGTGCGGAAACGGCAGGCGCGGCTTTCGCCGGGGCGGCCGCGGCTTCGCCATCCACGGAGATCGTGCCGACGACGGTGTTCACCCCGACCGTGCTGCCTTCAGAGACTTTGATCTCTTGCAGAACGCCGGAGGCGGGGGCGGGAATTTCCGCGTCAACTTTGTCGGTAGAGATTTCGAAGAGCGGTTCGTCGCGCTGAACTTTGTCGCCAGGCTTTTTCAGCCATTTCGTAATAGTGCCTTCGACGATGGACTCGCCCATCTGAGGCATGATGATGTCAGTCGGCATGATTTCCTTTCACGCGGCCCACGGCTCAGGACAGAGGACCGTCCGCAACCGAACATTATAACGGGTGCGGTAGTTGGCTTGAAACCGCTGCCGGCAACAGCGAGACCCTTCTTTTTGGCGCGGAAGTCCCAACTGTGTAAACTAGCTTCGCGATGAGATCTCCCCCCCGCTCTTCACCTGCGCGCCATTATTTCTCTGCAGCGTCGCGACTTGCACTCATCTTCGCGTTTCTGCTGACTTGCGTTGCAGCGAGTTTTGCCTCGGCTTACAACGGCCATCCCAAACTGGTGGTCGTGATTGTGATCGATCAGTTTCGTGGCGACTATCTTGAGCGTTATCGCGACCAGTTTGGTGAAGGCGGATTTCGCCTGCTGCTCGACCACGGCGCCAACTTCACTGATTGCAACTATGATTATTCGAATACCCGTACCGCGCCTGGACATGCCACGCTTTTTACGGGCGCTTACAGCAATGGTCATGGCATCGCGGCCAATGAATGGTGGGATCCGCGTAAGAAGCACATGGTGACTTCGGTAGAGGATGACAACACCAAGCTTGTGGGTGTGCCTGAAGAAAAGACGGGAGCATCGCCGCACAATTTGTTAGCGGATACTTTCGGTGACGAACTTAAACTTGCTACCCAGGGACAGGCGCGCGTTTTCGCCGTCTCTCTGAAGGACCGCGCTGCCGTGCTGCCCGGAGGATTTGCCGCCGACGCGGCATACTGGATTGAACCGAGAAGCGGCGCATGGATTACTTCCACTTACTATCGCAGCGACTTGCCCAAGTGGGCGCAGGATTTTAATTCAGGAAATCGCGCCGCGAAATATTGGGACCGCGATTGGAAGAATAATAACGGCGACATTTTGCGCTCGACTGCGCATCGCAAGAGTAAAGATGGGTCCGATGCCGGATTTTACGAAGTGATCGGCTCGACTCCCTTTGCCAACGAATACGAGTTGGAATTCGCCAAGCAGTTGGTGGTTTACGAAGGTCTGGGGGGCGGACGCGCGACCGACTTGCTTTCCATCAGTCTTTCGCCAAACGATATTCTTGGACATCAGGTCGGTCCCGATTCGCCGGAGATGGCTGCGATGGCTCTGGCGCTCGATCGCGAACTGGCCGACTTCTTCAACTTTCTCGGCCATCAGATTGGTCTGGCGAATGTGTGGATCGCTCTATCGGCTGATCATGGAGTGTCCGCTCTGCCCGATGCCGCAAAGAAGCTGCGCATTCCCGCCGCCAATCTGGATGCGGGTAAGCTCGAAGTGCAGATCAATGGCGCACTGACGGCGAAGTTTTCGCCGGGGCGCGCAGCCACCTATATCAAACTCGATTATCCGATTGCATGGCTCGATCAGGATGCTTTCGTTGCAGATCACATTAAAGAGCAAGAGGCGGAAACAGCCGTGGGCGAGGCGATGAAACAGGCGGGACTACGCGCCTACTTCACCAAGTCACAATTAGCTCTAGGCGAAGTTCCGGACACAACTCTCGGCAATAAGTTTTTGAACAGTTATTCTCCAGAAGGCGGCTGGTATGTAATGGGAGTTCAGGAGCCTTATACGGTCGGCCCGGCAAAAGGCACGGACCATGCGTCGCCTTACACTTACGATACCCACGTGCCGCTGGCCTTTTACGGATTGCCATTTCGGCCTGGCACTTATCGAACACACTCGGAGCCAGTCGATATGGCGACAACGTTGGCATCGCTACTCGGTATCAACGCTCCCACTCATGCCGTTGGCCGAGTGCTCACCGAGGCGCTGGCTTCCGCTCACCACGCGGAGGAAGCAGCAGAGCCGACTTCTGCGGGATCAAGTGCGCAAAGGAGTCCGCAGTGACGCCGGTTTCCGAGAGCGCCAAGTCGTCCCTGGATCTTAGTGTGAGCGTCGCGGGAATCCCGCTTAAGAATCCGATCATTGCGGCGAGCGGCACGTTTGGATATGGAGTGGAGTTCGAGGACGTAGTTCACCTCGACAAACTGGGCGGCTTCGTTGTTAAGGGGCTCTCGCGGGAGCCGATGATCGGCAATCCGCCGCCGCGTCTATGGGAAACCGCTGCCGGCATGCTCAATGCCATCGGCCTGCAAAATATCGGCGCTGCGGCATTTCTGGAGGAGAAGCTGCCCAAACTCCGGCAGATTACGAACATCACCGTTTTCGCCAACATCTTTGGCTACACTCGCGAGGATTACGAACGAACCATCGAGATTCTTAACGACGGCGAGGGCATCGCGGCCTACGAACTTAACGTTTCTTGTCCCAACACAGCCCACGGCGGCCTACAGTTCGGCAGCGATCCGCGATCTCTCGATGAAGTGGTGACTACCGCGAAGCGGGTTGCGCGCCGTCCTCTGATCGTAAAGCTCTCGCCCAACGTGACCAGCATCGCGCAGATGGCCCACATCGCGCAGGAGGCAGGCGCGGACGCGCTCTCGCTGGTGAATACTTTCGTGGCCATGGCCATCGATGCCGATACCCGCAAGCCGCGCATTGCGAACGTCACCGCCGGACTCTCCGGTCCCGCCATCAAACCGATCGCGCTGCGCATGGTCTACGATGCGGCACATGCGGTAAACATTCCAGTAATTGGCATGGGTGGTATTTCCACCGCCGCGGACGTCGTGGAATTTATGCTCGCGGGCGCAACCGCGGTGCAAATCGGAACCGCGAGTTATTGGGATCCTTGTGCGACCGAGAAAATTGTCAGCGACCTGCAGAGCTGGTGCGAGGATCGCCACGTTACGCGCCTGGGCGATCTCATCGGCGGACTGATAGTTGAATAACGACAATTGATATCGATCGTCGAATGAGGATCGCTGAATGAAGGTTCGCATTTACCGCCGAGGCCGCTGAGAGCGCAAAGATAAACCAGAAAGAAAACAGATTCGCTACGGTCGGCTCTGCGTACTTTGCCACCTCAGCGGTAAACTAACGCCCGTGCGTGTACCAAATCGATCCTGGAGATTTGTAATTGCGTCCTTCACCCCACACCACGTGGGTGTTCCCCAGGTTATCGATGGCGATTGAAAAGTAGTCGCCAAAGGGAAAGCGGAAACCCTCAGGAAGAATGTAATCATAACCGCGTTCCGGTCCCGAAAGCTGAGCTTCAGCCGACCAGGTGGCTCCGCCATTGCTCGAACTGCGCTCAAAAACATTCCACAGTGGCTGAGGTCCGAGAGGCTGATTCCGGGTATCCATCCAAGCGATGCGCACATCTCCGCCCGCGCCTGCCGCGATGGCAGGAAAACAGTGTTCTGCCGAGGCCTCTGCGGATGAGACTTCCGTCCTAGCGGACCAACTTGCTCCGCCTGTGGTGGAAGAAGAAAAGAACATGCGCTCTTTTCCACCGTTCGTAGTGCCGGCGTTCCACAGTACGTAAAGAGTTCCAGCGGCGTCCGAAGCGAGTGCGGCTTGCGCGCCTAAATAGCCAGCTTCGCAACCTTGGGCTGAGCAATCGGGTGCGGCACCTGAAATATCCAGCAAAGCCGTGTTCCAACTATGTCCGCTATCCGAGGATCGGCTGACATAAAGGCTGACTGGACCCGTGCTCGATTCCTGCCGCGCGTAAGCAGTCCACGAAAAGTAAACAGTGCCGCTGGCATCGACTGTAGCGCCCCCGGCCAGCGACCAGCCCGGCTTTGCGCCGGGATTCACCGCCGCCGATGTAAACGTCTGAGCGTAATCATGAGACGCGGCTACCAGAAAATTTTCTTCATGATTGAATCCCACATAAACATCGGCGCCATGGACCGCGAGCACCGGTTTATCGGCATCATCGGGAGAACGCGCCGCTACGGAAAAGTACCAGGTGCGGCCGAAATCCTCTGATCTTGCAACGATTACATCGCGTTTATCGTCCTGCAGCCAGGAGGCGTACAGGGTTTGCCGGTCGACGGGATCGACAACGATTTGCGGATCGAACTGGCCGGTCAACGAAGGCGCGAGCGAATGCGGCGCTTCCCAGGACACTCCGTTATCATTGCTGACCAGCAGCGAGATAGTTGGCGTAGCGCACCCGCGGCAGCCGGCTGCCGCTCCATACTGAGGAAACAGAATATAGATGTGTCCCTGGCCGTCGGCAGCCAGGGACGGTTCCCATTGGTCGCCATTGGTGTAACCGATGCGATGCGGCGGGCTGAAGGTAGCAGCCGGGATAGTAGCAGCCAGTGCGGTCTGCGCCATTGAGAATGCAATGAGCCACCAGAGGGCGAAGCTCAGCGCACGTCCTGCCCGGCTGGATCTCAAAACCACAGACTTCTCCTGGAAATACTACTGCAAGAGCCTTGGCGGAACTTTATCTCGAATCCGGCCACAGCGTCAATCGTCAAAGGGCCACGGGCTCGTCTCATTCACTTTGCAATAACGTGACTTTCTGCCCAGTTCGTCATCTAATAGAGTGCGTTACACGAACGCAGACCATGCCCACCGCGATGCCGCCGGGAAGGCGGTCTACGAGGAGCGAAATTTAGATGCAGAAAGCCACATTTGCAGCCGGATGTTTCTGGGGAGTAGAAGCCACCTTTCGGCAGATGCCGGGAGTGCTGGGGACGCGGGTGGGCTACATCGGCGGGAAGAGCGAAAATCCAACCTACAAAGAAGTTTGCACAGACCGCACGGGCCACGCTGAGGCAGTGGAAGTGGAATTTGATCCCGCCAAGATCCGCTACGAGGATCTGTTGAAAGTTTTCTGGGAGAACCACGATCCCACCCAGCTCAACCGGCAGGGGCCGGACTGGGGCACGCAGTACCGTTCCGCCATATTTTTTCACTCGCCGGAGCAGCAGGCCGCCGCGCAGGCCTCGAAAGAAGAGCTGGAGAAAGCCCACCGTTTCCCCAAGCCCATCGTCACGCAGATCGTTCCTGCAGTCACTTTCTATCCCGCTGAGGACTATCACCAGCAGTATCTGGAAAAGCGCGGGCTGGCCAGCTGCCACATCAAAGCCTAACTACAACGAAGGAAGAACAGGGGTTACCGGTGCGGCTCGCGCCTCTACCTTTCCAGCTTCCTGTCAGTCATCATCGGGATCCGAGGGTGTGCGTGTATCGTTGAGGAAATGTTCCGCCTTCAGCGGAGCGTTAATCGTATGAAATGGTAATGGTTGCTGGCTGAAGTTGAAAATGTCGGAAAGATCGTCGGCGGGAGCGTCAGCGTAGCCGAGCGACGGCAGATTAAACGTAACCTCAACAAATTTCAAAATACTTCCGAAATCATGCGTGATATGGGAGATGTAGGTTGCCTTGGCGTAGGGCGACACCACAATCATCGGCACGCGAAATCCGTACTCGTAAGAGTTGAGCATCTTCGGTGGCGGCACGTGGTCGTACCATCCTCCCCAATCGTCCCATGTAATGATGATGGCCGTGTTTGACCAGTAGGGGCTGTTTCCAATGGCGTTCACAACTGACGCAACCCATGACGGTCCGGATCCATCGTTTTCCGTGGCGTGGTCCGATTCGGCTCCATTGGGAATGACCCAACTCACGTCGGCGAGCCGTCCATTCGCAATGTCCGTCAGCACAGGAGCGGAGTTCTGCGGACTGGCCACTATTACATGATCGGTCCAATCGGCTCCCGTGCAGACTGTGCCATTCGGCGGGGCAACGTTCGGTTTACACATGTGTTGGATCGCATTTGGGGCAGTCCAAATCGATCCAGGCGATGGAACGTAGTAGCGCCAGCTCACGAATTTTTTGTTAAGTAAATCAGTCAGAGTGGGATGCTCGAAGCAGGGATAGATGAAGTAGCCCTCGTTTCCGCTGGGATCGATGAGAGGAACTCTCTCTGTGCGCGGCGCGATACAGCCCGTAAAGAGACCTGTGGGATTTTCCGAAGCAAAGAATTTGCTGTCTGCGGTGGGAGCCGAAGTGCCGGAAAGAATGAACTGATGAGCGGGAAAACTTGGGCCTTGATTCGTCTGAAACATGCGATCGGCAAATGTGTACTGCTCGGCCATTTCGAAGTAAGGCTGGGCCTCAAGCGGATTGACATATTTGAATTGGGGATTCGGCGGCAGGCAATTGGGAGATAGCGGGGCGCACGCGGGAGCGACGAGGTCAGCGCCATCCATTTCACATACGTTTCCTGATTTGCTCAAATGACACATCCGCAGAAAGGCGCTATGAGCGTGACTCAAGTCATAGTAATCGGGATTATTCCCGTTCATGCCCAGGTCGATCGGGGTTAGCTGAATCGTTTGGCCTTTCGAATTCACTCCGCTGCTGGCAATGTCCGCGCCACGCGAGATCAGCACTGGATCATGAAACAAGTTGTCCGGCGTACGGTTCTCCTGGAAGATAATCACAACGTGCTGAATTGGAGTGTGCGGTGCGTCGCCGCATCCGTTCTGCACTAGGAACGCACTCGCGGACAGTAGCAAGATCGTGATAGAAACTAATGCGCGGCAGGTGAGGTGAGTTCTATGTGTGGACAACTTTCTCCTCCCCGGTCCTGCGCGTGTAAGTTTGGCTGGAGCACTTTCCGGGCGTTTGGTTTCCGCTTTTGCCGAAGAGGTTGCCACCGAAATCTCCGACAAGCGCTTGTGCTCCGTAATGCCAACTGTCCTCTACTAAACTGCCTGTTCCAGTAAGATGCGTAGCAGATGAAATCGATTATTGTCGGCACGGCGGGGCACATCGATCACGGTAAAACTGCACTGGTTAAGGCTTTGACCGGGATTGATGCGGACCGGTTACAGGAAGAGAAGCGGCGCGGCATCACCATCGACCTCGGCTTCGCGCACATGGATTTGCCGGGGCCGAATGGCGAAGCTTTGCGGCTTGGCTTTGTCGACGTGCCGGGGCACGAGCGCTTTGTGCGCAATATGCTGGCGGGAGTTGGCGGAATCGATCTGGTGCTGCTGGTGATTGCCGCAGATGAAGCGATCAAGCCGCAGACGCGGGAGCATTTTGACATCCTGCAATTGCTGGGCGTGCAGCGCGGCATTACGGTGCTGACGAAATCCGATGCGGTGGATGCGGAGACACTTGAGGTGGTGCGGCTGGAAGTGGAAGAGTTCCTGCGCGGAACGTTCCTCGACAACCCAAAAACTATAGTCGCGGCGAGCTCTCTGACCGGTGCCGGGCTGGAAGAACTTAAGCGCGCGTTGGTGGGCGTTGCACAGAGAGTACAACCGCGGGATTCCGATGCTATCGCGCGGCTACCGATCGATCGCGTATTCACTATGAAAGGCTTCGGCACCGTCGTGACCGGAACGCTGGTGGCGGGAACGATCCGTCGCGAGGACGAGTTGGAAGTTTTTCCCACGGGTCAACGTGTCCGCGTGCGCGGCGTACAGGTGCACGGGCAGATGGCCGGGAAAGCGGTCGCTGGACAACGGACCGCCCTCAATCTGGCTGGCGCGAGCACGGACGATTTATCACGTGGCATGACTCTGGTCCCACCGTCGACGCTTGAGACCACCCGGCGTGCCGATGTTTCACTCCGCTTGCTGGCCTCGGCAACGCGTCCCTTGAAGAACAGAGCGCGGGTTCATTTCCATTCGTACACGATGGAGACGGTGGCGGAAATCGTTTTGACAGGGACAAAGCAGATCGCGCCTGGCGAGCATTCCTTTGCCCGTTTGAAATTGCCAAAGGCCGCACTGCTTTTGCCAGGCGACCGATTCATTCTGCGACAATTCTCCCCGGTGGTGACAATCGGCGGCGGAGTTGTGCTGGATGCGGCGCCGACTCCGCGAATGCCGGGACACGTCGACTTTCCCAGAGTACTGGCTGGCGGCAATGCGGAATCGATTCTGAGAATGCGAATTGCCAGACGGGAGCATAACGGTATAGCCGTATCCCGACTGATTGCGGAGACCGGATGGACGAAAAACTTTATTGAGACTCAGCTGGCCGGTGCTCTCCATGAGGGCCGAATCCTGCGAATTGAAGATCTCCTCATCGATTCTCCGGCGGTCTTCGGGCTCCAGCGATTCATGATGAGCGCGGTTGAGGACTTTCAGAAGAAGAACCCACTCGTAGCAGGCATTGCCAAGGAACAACTGCGCGATCAAGTCGCGGCGTCAGCCGAGGTGTTTGCTGCAGCTGTTGCCATGCTGGTGCGGGATAAGAAAATCGAAGTCCTCGGCGATCTGGTGCGCTTGCCCGGCCACGGGGTTGTGATGAAGGATGAAGAAGCGGAATCAAAGAAAAAGATTGAGAGCGCGTTTATGACGGCCGGACTGAACGTGCCGGCACTTCACCAAGTCCTCGCTGGGCTGAAAATCGACAAGGTACGCGCCCAGAAGATCGTGACGCTGCTGCTGCGCGACAAGGTATTGCTTAAAATTTCGGACGACTTAGTTTTCCATCGCAGCGCATTGGAAGAGTTGCGGCGGCAGGTGGCGGCGTACAAAACGAAAGCTCCAACCATCGACGTCGGCAAGTTCAAGGAACTGACCGGAGTAAGCCGAAAATATGCCATTCCGCTGCTGGAATTTCTGGATCGGGAGCGCGTAACCAAGCGCGTCGGAGACTCGCGACAAATTCTGTAGCCACGGATTTGCACGGATTCTCACCGATCTAACCGAAGAGCACTCAAACCAGAAATTGATCTATCCGTGTTGATCTGTGAAAATCCATGGCAATTTTTAGATTTGTTCCTCCGGAAATTCCAACTCCAAGCCCAGCGGATCTGTAAAGCGGTTGGTGAGATTCGCGAGTCCGGCGAGCATGTGAATGTCGACGATCTCCGGATCGGAGAAATGCTTTTTGAGTTCCTCGAAATCAGCCTCGGTAACTTCGTGAGGGGCGCGCGTCAGTCTCTCAACATAAACAAGGGCTGCCCGTTCTTTTTCGCCGTAGCGCGAATAATTTCCTGCCTTGAGCGCCGTCCAATCTTCCGGCGTGAGCCCGACGCGTTTTGACGACGCCACATGGTGCTGCGTGCAATAGCGGCATGCGTTGATCAAAGAGACGCGGAGATAGATCAGTTCATACAGCTTGCGGTCGAGAGACCGTCCCACACTGGCGTAGAAGCTAAGAAAAGTCTTAAGCATCTCCGGGCGATGAGCCAGCGCCTTTTGCACATTGCCGGGCTTGCCACGAAGGGTCGTGTCGTAAATCTCGCGCACTTGCGGGGACGCCGACTCAGTTGTGATCAGGCTGATGCGTGCCATTGAATCCTCCAGTATCGGAATAATGTGCTCATCCTATGTTGCCCATCATAGAGGAATGCTGCGTGCCGCGATGACGCCCCGGACGAAATCAAACCTTGCACTACAGGAAAGATCGGGGAATGCCGATATCTTCAATCGGGGCTAGACCATGAAAAATATTGCTCTCGTTCTTATTCTGTTTTGCTTGACGTCGCAATTCACCAAGGCACAGGATTCCGGCGAAGCAGGCGCACGCTCGAATGTGGTCGCCTTGGAGCACGCCTGGGACCAAGCGCTGGAACGGCGAGATGTGAAGGCGCTCTCCACAATCTTCGACGATTCTTTGATATATGTCGATTATGACGGCGCGGTTTTGACGAAAGCAGGGTATCTGGCGCGCGTGAAGGCGAACACTACTCCCATACAGCAAGTCGTGGCGGAAGAAATGAATGTACAAATGTTTGGAAGCACTGCGGTCGTGGTCGGAACTTACCGGGTCAAGGGTATGGAGAAGGGGAAGCCGTACTTGCGGCGTGGCCGCTTCACAGACATCTGGGTCCGAAGGAGCGGAAACTGGATGTGCGTGGCCGCCGCCAGTACTCCGATCGTGCACTGAGGCGCGGCTTATCGTCATGGCGGATTCATGTTGCCCCGCGAGGACTGAAGGAGCTGAGATGTGGAAGTTTGCTCTCATTGTTCTGTTGCTTTCTGCGCATCTCACCGCGCAGGATGTGGACAAGTCTGATGGCGACCGCAGCAGAATTCTTGCGCTAGAAAACGCGTGGAATCAGGCGGTACGTGAGAAAGATACATCTGCGCTCAACCTATTGCTGGGACCGGAGCTAGTTTACGTAGACTACGATGGAACGCTGATGGATAAAGCACAATATCTCGCCAGCGTAAAATCGCAGGTAGTGCAGCCCGAGCGGATCGTGAGCGAATCGATGAATGTTCATCTTTTCGCGGCTGCTGCCGTGGTCGAGGGAATTTATCGTGAAACTGGCGAAAAGAATGGAAAATCCTACACCCTCCGCGAACGCTTTTCAGACACGTGGATCCGCCGCAATGAGAGTTGGGAGTGTGTAGCCAGCCATTCGACACTCATCAACCATTAGCTTATTGCTGACGAATTGACGGCCCGCGAATATTCCCGACTAGCCTACCTTTTTCTCTCCGCAATTGTTCCTCCTGCTACCATCAATGCGTGGAGCGGTAATACTCAGCACTCGAAAAACCAGGCTGCGGATAAGATCCTGTGAAAGCAAAGCCAAAGAGCGGTAAAGCAGTCGCGGCCGGTTCAGTGCGGTTCTTTTCAAGCCAGCATCGGTGGGAAGTGTGGCTCGAAACCAATCATCGCAAGTCGGATGGAGTATGGCTACGGCTGGCGAAGAAAGGTTCGGGATTGAGCTCAGTTTCATACGGCGAAGCGCTGGAGATCGCTCTTTGCTACGGATGGATCGATGGCCAGAAGAGACCAGAAAGCGAACAGGCGTGGTTACAAAGATTCGTTCCCCGATCGGGGAAGAGTGTCTGGTCAAAGATCAACCGGACAAAATCGCTGTCCCTAATCGCGCAGGGCAGAATGCAGGCGGCCGGTTTGGAGGCGATCGAGAACGCGAAGAAAACCGGACGCTGGGAGTCGGCCTACGATTCGCCCAAGGCCGCCGAAGTGCCCGACGATCTGCAGGCGGCATTCGATGCAAGCCCAAAGGCTCAGAAGTGTTTCCTCTCCCTCGATCGAGCGAACCGCTATGCCATCCTGTTTCGGATTCAGACCGTGAAGAAAGCGGTAACTCGGGCAGCAAAGGTTCGGCAGTTCGTGGAGATGCTCGAAAAGAATGAAAGAATTCACCAGCCGCGCCAGCCACGACGGAAGTGAAAAGAAGTGTCAATGATCAGAATCATCGGAGCGGGACTAGCAGGATCGGAAGCAGCTTGGCAGTGTGCGAGGCGCGGCAACGACGTGGAGTTGTTTGAAATGCGGCCCGCGCGGTCGACTCCAGCACACCAGACCGCGGATTTTGCGGAACTGGTTTGCTCGAACTCTTTGAAATCCGAATCCGAGAATACGGCTCCGTGGCTGTTGAAAGAAGAGATGGCGAGAGCGGGATCCTTGCTTTTGGAGATAGCGCGTCAGTGCGCCGTTCCGGCAGGACATGCGTTGGCGGTTGATCGTGTCACTTTTGCGGCAAAGGTGACCGCGGCGATTTCGCGGGATCCGCGAATCAGAGTGCGGCGCGAAGAAGTCACACGTATTGATGAAGCTGACGATTCCATCACCGTTATCGCTACCGGGCCGCTAACGTCGGAGGCTTTGGCTGGAGAAATCGCGCGGTTGAGTGTGCTTGAAGAACAATCAGATCACAGCCCGCACTTATATTTTTATGATTCGATCAGCCCGATTGTGGAAGCTGACTCGATTGATATGTCGCGCGTGTACATGGCGGCTCGCTATGACAAAGGTTCAGCGGATTACATCAACTGCCCGATGACGCGGGAGGAATACGATCGTTTCTACGATGCACTTTTGGCCGCGCAGTCGGTGGAGGAGCGGGAGTGGGAGAAGTTGAATTATTTCGAGAGCTGTTTGCCGATTGAAGAAATCGCCCGGCGTGGTCGAGACACGCTGCGCTTTGGTCCGATGAAACCGGTGGGGCTGAAGGATCCGCGCACGGGACGAATGCCCTATGCGGTGGTGCAACTGCGGCAAGAAAATCTGCGAGCCGATTCTTACAATCTGGTCGGATTTCAAAACCATTTGAAATTCGGAGAACAGGCGAGAGTGCTGCGCATGATCCCAGGGCTGGAAAATGCTCAGTTTCTGCGCTACGGGCAGATTCACCGCAATACCTACATCAACAGTCCGGCACTCCTCCGCGAGACACTTCAGATGAAGGCGCATCCGCGAGTTTTATTCGCGGGACAAATATGCGGCGTTGAGGGCTATGTGGAGTCAATTGCCACTGGGTTGATGGCGGGCGTGAATGCGGCTGCATTGGCTGGCGGAAGTGATCCCCCGCCGCCACCACGGGCTTCGGCATTCGGATCGCTTACACATTATGTAACCCATGCCCAGTCCAGGAATTTCCAACCGGCAAACATCACTTTCGACCTTCTGCCCCCGCTCGAGAAAAAGATTCGCGATCGCAAGGAGCGGCATCGCATGCAGTGCGAGTTGGCCCTGCAAGCATTCGACGGATGGATGGAACGGATCGGGGCGAGCGCCGTCGAGTTTTAAATTGAAAGGTCGCCTGCCGGAAGAGACTGCAAAATGCCACCATCCCAGCAACCTGAGATTCGCCTCGCGGCTCCGGAAGATGCGCCTGCAATCGCTAATTTGCTGCACGAATCGTTCGCCGCATTCGAACCTCTTTACACCGAAGGCGGCTTTAACGCCACTACACCGACTGCAGAGAAAGTTCTGGAGCGCTTGCAGGAAGGGCCAGTTTGGTTGGCGCTGCGTGAGGGCCAGGTCTTGGGCACAGTTGCGATCGTCGTCAAAGGTAGGTCCGGTTACGTTCGCGGTATGGCGGTGCTGCCGTCTGCGCGCGGAACTGGGATCGGAGCTGAACTTCTGCAGCATGTTGAGAACTGGGCAAGGAACGAGCAATGTGTCCGGCTGTTGCTCAGCACGACTCCGTTTCTAAGTGAAGCGATCCGCTTGTATGAAAGGTTTGATTTTCGACGCACGGATGAAGGCCCAAACGATTTATTTGGTACTCCTCTTTTTACGATGGGAAAAACTATCTCTCCGCATAAGTAAAACCGAATTGCCGGTCCAACACAATCCCAACTTTCATGCAACAAAACGCCCGCCGGATTCGTATCTGAGAGTGGAGCAAATACGGTGCAGTAGGCTCACGTTCGCTGGTCAATTGCGTCCAATCAAGCAGTGCGATGACTCTGCGAGATCTTATTGTCGATGTGATGCGTACTCTGTGGGCGCATAAACTGCGTGCGTTTCTCACCATGTTTGGGATCGCGTGGGGAATTGTGTCGATCGTGCTCATGGTGGCGGCCGGCGAAGGCTTGCGCAAAGGGCAGGAAGAACAATCGCAAACCCTGGGCAAGGACGTAATGATTGTCTTCCATGGCCGCACGAGCCTGCAGGCTGGCGGAATACACGCGGGACGACTCGTTCACTGGGAGGATCCGGATGTGCCGGTAGTTCAGGCTGAGGGAGTGGATTGCGAATATGCCATCCCGGAACTAGAGCAGGAGACCGTCCTCACGCACAGCAACTTCAACAACGCGTCGCTCGAGGTGACCGGATCGTATCCGCAGTTCAGTGCGATTCGCAGCCTGACCGTCGGACTGGGACGCTTCTATGACTGGAATGACATGCGCGAGGCCAGGCGCGTGGCGTTCCTTGGTTCGGACGCGGCCAAGCAATTATTTCCTGGCCGCAGATCCCGTCGGCGAAAACGTTTATTTAAATGATTTTCCATTTGTTGTGATTGGCGTAATGGCAAAAAAGAAGCAGGATTCCAGCTACGACGGCTGGGATGTAAATAAAATATTTATTCCCTTCTCCGCAATGCGTCGTGATTTTCCTGATAAGCCTCCGGGAACGCCGACAACTTTCGATCAACTGCTGGTGACTCCGAAATCGGTGGAGCAGCATGAAGCGTGCAAGCACGAGGTGCGGGTCGCCCTGGCGCGCATGCACCGCTACGATCCCAACGATAAAGAGGCTTGCCCCATCTGGGACACAGTGCAGGAGGCCAAGGCTTTCCGGCAGATGACCGATGGGATGAAATATTTTCTCGGCGCCGTCGGCATTGTGACACTGGTACTGGGCGGCATTGGCGTGATGAACGTGATGCTGGTGGCGGTACGCGAGCGCACTCGCGAAATTGGAGTTCGCAAAGCCATAGGCGCCCCGGCGGGAACGATCCTGCGGCAATTCTTTGTGGAAGCTCTGATCATTGCATTGCTGAGCGGAGCGATTGGACTGGGAGTGGCATTCGGATTTTGTGCCCTGGTGAATTTGCTACCCATGCCCGATTTTTTTGCCGGCCTGATTCCGGACTGGACTTCTGGCTTGGTCGCGGCTGGCTTGCTCGGTGCCATTGCCATTGGTGCCGCGCTGTACCCGGCTCGGAGAGCGGCTTCCATTGATCCGATTGAAGCGTTGCGCTATGAGGCTGGCGGATAACGGATGCTTATCGAAATTGTTCTCGAAGCCTGGATCGCGCTCAAGCGGAACCTTACGCGCAGTTTTCTCACCATGCTGGGTATCGTCTGGGGGATAGCCACGGTCACCTTGCTGATTGCTTATGGCAGCAGTTTCCGCAGCATTCTGGTCCATGGATTCGACGCTTTCGGAAAGAGCGTAGTGATTTGCTGGCCGCAGCAAACCAGCGAGCAGCCGGGCGGACAACGGGCCGGAAAAAAAGTGGTCATCGAAGAGGCCGACGTCGACATGGTGAAGGCAACGGCGCCGTTGGTGAAACACGTGTGTCGTGAAACCGTAAACCGCCCGGGAATCTCTTATGGCGACCGCGTTGGTCGGAACGGCGGCGATTCGCGGCGTTTGTCCCGAATATGGTGAGATGCGCAACGAGGTGCCGTCGGAAGGCCGCTGGATCGACGCCGGGGACGAACTCGAGCGGCGGCGCGTGATCTTTCTCGGCGGACGCATCAAGGAGCAACTCTTCAGCGGACGCCCCGCGGTGGGGGAAACCGTGGAAGTAGGCGGCGTTCGATTCACCGTGATCGGAGTGATGGCGAGAAAAATTCAGCTCAGCAATTATTTCAGTAGCGACGACGATTCCGCGTGGATTCCTTACTCCACAGCTGGAGACTTGTGGAATACCCGTTACGCGCGGGTTCTGCTCTTCGAACCGATCGCGCCGCAGTTCGAAAAGAAGGCGATGGCGCAGGTGCTGGCCGCGGTGGCGACACGGCAGAATTTTTCTCCTACCGATCCCAAGGCTTTCCAGATGTTCGGGCGTGATGAATTCCGCCCGGTGATCGATGCGCTAACCATCGGACTGCAAGTGCTGCTCACCTTCATTGGAACTTTGACTCTTGGCATCGGGGGCGTGGGCGTGATGAATATCATGCTGGTCTCAGTGGATGAACGCATTCGTGAGATCGGCTCTGCGGCGCGCATTGGGCGCGCGCAAGCGCCACATCAAGCTGCAGTTCCTGGCAGAAACTTTGTTGATCATGATACTGGGCGGCGTGATTGGCGTATTGCTTTCTTATCTGATTGCGTGGGCGGTGGGAACGCTGCCCATGATGGGGCCATTGTTCGAAGACACTTCCGGGCAGGGCGATATTCATCTGCGAATTTCAATGATGACGGTGCTGCTCTCGAGCGCGGTGCTTTTGCTGGTGGGAGTCATCAGCGGACTGGTTCCGGCTTTGCGCGCATCGAAGCTGGATCCAGTGGAAGCGCTGCGATACGAATGATCGTAGCGAATTAAATTAATTTGATCGCCAGCCCGATTCTTAGTACCTTTCTGCTAAGTCATTCGCAGATCGAGGTGCCCTTTGCCGATTTCCGCCGTCGACACCATCTCGCTGGCCATCGAACACACGAAGCAGCAGCTGTTCAAGCCTTTTCGCTTCGGCCAATGGACCAGGCTCGCCTTTGTGGGACTGCTGGCGGGCGAACTCGGCTCGGGCGGAGGATTCAGTGGCAGCAATTTCCGGCTTCCTCAGCACCCTGGCGCCTCCCGGCATTTTCTTCCTTCAGCCCTGGGAGGAATGGATCCCGCTCTGTTGGCTGGCTTGATCGCTATTCTGGTTGTAAGCGCGTTCCTATTCGGTCTTATCCTTATGTACATCAGCAGCGTGATGCGCTTCATTTTGTTTGACAGCATCATCGCGAAAGAATGCCGCATTCGCCAGGGCTGGGGTCGCCGGCAGATTGAGGGATGGCGCTACTTTCTCTGGAAACTGCTTTATCTTCTGGCTACATTCTGCGGGTTCGCCGTGCTGATTGGTTTTCCAGCGGCTTTTGCATTTGGTATGGGGTGGCTGAGTGAACCAAGACAACATTTGCTTCCCCTGGTACTGGGCGGAATCATTCTTTTCTTTGTAGTGTTGCTTTTTGTCGTGGCCATGGCAGTGATCTTTGTGTTGACCAAAGATTTTGTAGTGCCGCAAATGGCTCTGGAGGACATTGGCGCTCTCGAAGGATGGCGGAGGCTGTGGCCAATGATCCAGGCCGAGATGGGCGGATACGCCGGCTACATCGGCATGAAGATCGTCATGGCCATCGGCGCGGGCATCGTGATTGGCATCGCAACTGTAATCTTAGGTTTGTTCATCGCCATACCGACGGTTGGGCTCAGCATCCTTGCCGTTTTGACGGGCAAAAGCGCGGGGCTCACATGGAATGCCTATACGATCACTCTCGCGGTGGTGATTGGATGCGTTCTGCTGGCGATTTTTCTATATCTAATCGCCCTGATTTCCGTTCCTGTCGTTGTGTTCTTCCCTGCGTATTCGATTTATTTCTTTGCCGCTCGCTATCCTCCGTTAAGTGCGGTGCTTTATCCCGCGCCGTCGGCGCAGCCGCAATTTCCACCGATAGTTGCGCCTCCGTACGAACCGCCTCCGCTGCCGCCTTCTCCGGCGCCTGCCGGATAAAGTGAAAAGCGCTTCGGGAACTCTTGCGCCTCTTCAGGTGTCTGATGTTGCAGACACGCGCGTGCTAAAGAGAAGCCGAGGAGCTTTCTATGTCGTTCTCAATGGCAGGCGGTGGTGCGCGTGGTCCAGAAATCAACGTTACACCGCTGATTGATGTGCTGCTGACCCTGATTATTGTTTTCATGGTCGTGGTCTCGATGGATAAAGAGCAAGGCGAGAAGGCGCAGATTCCGCAGCCTGATCAGAAGCAGACGGCCGAGCAGCAACAATCACGCACCGTGGTCATTCAAGTGGTGTGGACGAAGGATAATCAGCCGCCAACGGTGAAAATCAACCAGGAAGACGTGCGCTGGGAAGACTTGGAACCGCGGCTCGCGAGGATTTATCTAACCCGCGCGGAAAAAGTAGTCTTCGTACACGGCGACGCCGATGTCGACTTCCAATACGTGGCGGATGTGATCGACGCGGCGCATCACGCGGGCGTTGACAGGGTGGGGCTGCTGACCATGGATCGGAGAATAGCGGGCGAATAGTACGTCGGCGATTTTTAATTCCGCGCCCGGTTTTTAATCCAAATCGGTGTGCCTAAAAAGCCGAAGGCTTCGCGGATCTGATTCTCCAGAAACCGCTGATAAGAGAAGTGCAACTTCACGGCGCGATTGGTGAACAGCACAAACGTCGGCGGCGCGACTGAGGCTTGCGTCATGTAGAGAATCTTCACGCGCGAGCGCATGGGCACGGAGGCGCGCTCGAAGTCCACGGTTTCGATGAAGCGGTTCATGGCGGATGTGGAGATGCGCTTGCGGCGCTCAGTAGCGACCTGCTCGAGGAGCGGGAAGATTTTCTCCGTGCCCTTGCCACTGTGGGCGGAGATAAAAACAATCGGCGCGTAGTTGAGAAATTTTAGGTCGTAGCGCAGGCGCTCTTCGTACGCGGCTTGGTCGCCGGGGCGTTTGCTTTCGCGCATGCGCACGGCCTTCGATGGTCTGCCAGCTTTTGCCTCGCCGCTACTGACCAGATCCCACTTGTTGACCACGATGATCATGGAACGTCCGCTTTCGTGGGCGTACCCGGCGATCGCAGCATCCAGCTGGCTAACGCCTTCGGTAGCATCGATGACCAGCAGCGCGATGTCGGCGCCTTCCAGATGCTTGCGCGCCATCACGACGGAAAGCTTCTCCGCCATCAGGTGAGTCTTGCCTTTGCGGCGAATGCCGGCGGTATCGATGAAGCGAAAGCGCCGGCCATTGTGTTCGACAATTTCGTCGACTGCGTCGCGCGTGGTCCCGGGAATCGGCGACACAATAGCTCGGTCAGAAGCCGTAAGGCGATTCAGCAGCGTAGACTTGCCGACATTCGGATGGCCAATGATAGCGACCTTCGTCTCGTAAACAGGCTGAACATCGTCGGTAGAGCCATCTTCTGCCTCGCCGGTTTCTTTCTGTGCCTCCTCTGTGTTCCCCGTGTCCTCTGTGTTGAGATTCTCGCTTACCGGCAGCACTTCCAGAATTGCGTCGAGCAGGTCGTCGATGCCGCGCCCATGCTCAGCGGAGATAGGAAACATTCGTTTGATCCCGAGCCGATGAAACTCATCAACGATGTTCGCCTGCTTTTCCGAATCGGCCTTATTGACTGCGAGGAACAGCGGGCGTCCCGTCTTGCGCAGCAATCGCACTAATTCAAGATCGGGACCGGCAAGCTCGGCACGTCCATCTACGACCATGATGATTGCGGCGGCTTCCTCGAAGGCGACTCGCGCCTGCCGAAAAATCTCCGAGGGGATAAAATCTTTTTCTTCAGGAAGAATTCCGCCGGTATCGATGATCCGGATGCGGCGGCCGCGCCACTCCGCGTCGCCGTAAAGGCGGTCGCGAGTAATGCCGGGCTCATCGCCAACGATGGCGCGGCGCGATCCCACGATGCGGTTAAACAGTGTGGATTTGCCTACATTCGGTCGGCCCACGATGGCCAGCGTAGGAACGCCAGCTGCAGTGGTAGCGAGAGTGCTCGTCGAGTTGTAAGTGGGCTGCGTCAAAATGGACGGTAATCGATGCTGAAGACCAGGAGTGTTTATTATAGAGACTCCTGTGACTTTAAGTTCCCAGCCCGCATCTTCCGCAACTCCTCCCGGCTCCGCTGCTGGCGGAAAGGACGCTTCGAGCGTTTCTCATTCAACCCTGCATCAGTTCTTTGCGCCAGGCGGAGTGCTCGCGCGCACGCATCCGGCCTATGAATTTCGCCGTGGACAATTGCAGATGGCGCAGGCGGTCGAGCAGGCCCTGGAGGAAAAGCGGCACTTGATCGTGGAGGCCGGCACGGGCACGGGGAAAACGCTCGCCTATCTTCTGCCGGTGATCCGCTCCGGCAAGCGAGTAATCATTTCGACCGGTACGAAGAATCTGCAGGAACAACTTTTTTATAAAGACATTCCATTTCTGGAGCAGGCGCTGTTGGGAGAGTCGTCTGCCGGTTCACGGCTTTCGGTCTGTTACATGAAAGGCCGCAACAATTATCTGTGCCGCAAGAAGCTCTACGACCTCACGGATCAGCCGGTGCTCAGCGGACTGGAAGAGATCGAGCAGTACCGCGCGATTTCCGCCTGGGAGAAAACAACCGCTACTGGCGATCGCGCGGAACTTGCGGAACTGCCCGAGGCCAGTGCTCTTTGGCACAAGCTGGACGCGCGCGCCGACGCCTGCATCGGACAAAAATGCAGCGAGTGGGAGCGCTGCTTCGTTACTGAAATGCGCCGGCGAGGTATGGAGAGTGACATCATTATCGTGAACCATCATCTGTTCTTCGCCGATCTCGCCATTAAATTGCAGGCTGAAGGCGCGCCCGACGCCGGCATTCTGCCGGAAGCTGCGGCGGTGATCTTCGATGAAGCGCACGAACTGGAAGACGTGGCGGGAAACTATTTCGGAATTTCCGTGAGCAATTTGCGGGTGGAAGATCTGGCGCGCGATATAGAGACATCGCTGCAGCACAACCGGATGCTGTCCGCCTCACTTTCCGGGGCGCTGGGCAGCTTACGGGAGAAGTCGCAATTTTTCTTTTCGTTGCTGCCGCCGGGCGAGGGCCGCTTCGCTTTCGAGACTCGCCGCGAATTTCTGGAGGAAAACGGCGACGAATTTCTGGCTTTCAATCAGTCGCTGACGCGGCTGGCCGGAGAATTGGAGGGCTTGCCGCAGAAGCCGGAAGAAGTTTTCAACTTCGTTCGGCGGGCGCAAGAACTTCAGGTGCAGCTTTCGTTCGCTTTGGAATCGGATGATCGCAACACAGTATTTTGGATTGAGCGCCGCGGCGGACGCGGCAGAACGAACCCGCAACAAATCAGCCGAGACCAACCGAAGGGCGGTCGGCAGAACGTTTTTCTTCAGGCCACGCCGATCGATGTTGGACCTATCCTGCGGGAATGCCTTTGGTCAAAATTGGATTGCGCCGTTCTGACTTCGGCGACCCTCGCGGTTGGCGGAGGGTTCGAATACATCCGCCAGCGGTTGGGGTTCGAACATGCGCGCGAGTCGGTGCTGCCTTCGCATTTCGACTATAAAACCCAAGCGCTGTTCTATGTGCCTCCTGATCTCCCCGATACGCGAGCGCCGCAATTTACGGTGAAGGCTGCGGAACGCATTCGCAAGCTGCTTGAAATTACTCGCGGACGCGCCTTCGTGCTGTTCACCAGTTACGCACAGATGAATGACATCTACCAGCGTCTGCTGGGCGAACTCGAGTTCCCCATGCTGCGCCAGGGAGATGCGCCGAAAAGCGCGCTGCTCGAGGAGTTTCGGCTCACGCCGAATGCCGTTCTATTCGCCACTTCGTCGTTCTGGCAGGGTGTGGACGTGCAGGGCGAGCAGTTGAGCTGCGTCATCATCGACCGCTTGCCGTTCGCCGTGCCCAGCGATCCGGTCGTCGCCGCGCGTGTAAAGGCAATTGATGCCGATGGCGGCAATGCTTTTTTTCAATATCAAGTTCCGTCGGCGGTGATTACGCTGAAACAGGGCTTCGGAAGGCTGATCCGTTCGCTGCACGATCGCGGTTTGCTGGTGCTGCTCGACAACCGCATTCTAAAAAAACAGTATGGACGCGTGTTCATCGAGAGCCTGCCCAATTATAAGAAGACGACGGACATGCAAGTGGTGGAGGAGTTCTTCGGGGGGTCGTCCTGAATCTATCCTCAGCGCAAGAGCCGCATACCTGTGAGCGTTGCCGCTTTTTGGTCAAATGTAACCGTGTATTGGCATTCGGCAGCGTGGGCGCAGCGTTCGATTAAGCAGTCCGCGAAATCGGCACTCCCAGCGCTGAAAGAGCGCAACGCCTGTAGGGCGGTTTCCGCGCGCTCGGTCACCAGTTCCTTGCTGCGCAGCAGCGTCTCCAGAACCTGTTCGATTTCTCTTTTCCGGAAGTCGTAGGCGATCGTCAGCACCCAAACCAGTTCCGCGACGACGATCAGGGAAAGGAATCCGGGGGAATCAGAAGAGAGAGAATTCATCACTCTGATCGTGGCGGCAGTTTGGGAGGGATCGTCGTGGGTGAGATAGCGAACCAAAATATTTGTATCGAGGCCGATCATTTCATCGTCGGATGGGATCGGGATGCGCCCTTTGCGATGGCAGCGTTCATCTCCTCAATCGAGACCGGCTTCCGTCCTTTGCGATGAAATAGTCCGTTCAGCTCCCGCACCGAGCGAGTCGCGGCAACGATTGCGAATTGTCCTTTTTCTATTTCAATAAACTCGATGCGATCTCCTGTATCTACGCCTAGCGCAGTTCGCACCTGCACGGGGATAGTGATTTGCCCTTTCGAGGTTAAAGTAGCCGCAGCCACAAAGGTCCTTTCGACGAAGAATATCCTTACATTATAGTAAGGAATCGGGAGGAGGGCAAAATCGCTTCAAACTCACACATATTCCCGTTCGGCCCGCCGGATCTCCCGATAGCGTTCGAATACCTTCTTGTCGCTTTCAAATCCCAACGCCGAACGAATCGAGCTCCCCCGAAATGTATGCAACAGCATCTTCCATCCGCGAAGAAGTACGAACCCAGGATCGTGCCACAAGGCCGCGGGAACGTGATGAACCTTCATCCAGCGCTCCGCTTTCCAGCGCATGAATTCGATCTCCTCCGGGGGCAAATGTTCGGTGCGGACCACGGCGGTGGTGCCGTCGTATTCCTCGAGGCGTTCATTCATGATCAGCCCCTGATCACGGAATTCTTTCGTCATCGGCGTGCGCGGATAGGGCGTGGGATGTTGAATGTAGGGCCAGTCCACGTAACGACGCGCGAACTCGAGATTAGCTTCGATCGACTCGCGCGTGTCGCCCGGACTGCCCACGATCAATCCACCAACAACAAACATTTGATTGCGGTGCAGGTAATCGATCGCCTTGAGCGTTGCGTTGCCGGTGTTGTGACCGTTGGTGCGTTCCGTATTCTTGGCCGACGCTTTCAGAAACGCCAAATCTCCTTCCAGAATGTTTTCAATACCGAGAAAAACATAACGGAATCCGGCTCGCCGCATCAGTGGGGCGAGAGTCTCACCGTGATTTGCAATGGCTGAGGTCATAGCCTGCACAAAGTAGTCAATCTTGTGCAGCCCGGCAGCAATGATTGCCTCGCAAAGGGCTTCGAAGCGTTTCACGTTCAAAGTGATATTGTCATCGACCAGAAAAATAGTGCGCGCGCCGTGATCGCGCGCGTCACGGATGTCATCGAGAACCCGATCGAACGAGTAGGTATGAAAGTTGCGGCCACGCATCTCGATGATGGAACAGAAACTGCAATCGTAGGTGCAACCGCGGGAAGTCTCGATCACATCTACCTGACGGCCGAGAAGTGTATAACCGTTCAGCACGCGCGCATCACGATTGGGCAGACGGATTTCTTTGTCTTCCAGTCGGTGCGGAGGCCGTGCGGGATTATGCACCCAGCCCTCGCCATTCCTGTAGGAAAGTCCGCCGATACTCTCGAAACCAGAGCCGGATTCGATCGCGCGCAGCAGTTCTCGGAAGGTAACTTCGCCTTCACTTCGCACCAGATAATCGACCCCCATGTTCTCGTAAGCTTCCGGCGCGAGGCTGGGATCGTATCCGCCTACAACAACTTTTACCGCGGGCCGGAGAGAGCGGATCAGATCGATAATTCGTCCAGCCGTGCGGCGCTGAAACGTCATGATCGAGAGTCCGACCACTTCGGGTTCGATCTCGCGGACTAACCGGGTAACTGTTTCGCGGACCTGGCGATGAACCAAAATCAAATCGGCAACCGCGACGCGGTGATGCGGATCAACATTTCCCGCCAGTGAAGTAAGCGCTCCGTTGGGCATTCGAATCGCCACTGGAGGCATATGCTCGAAGGAATCGGGCATCGAGAGTAAGAGGACGTTCATGAGGACCTGTCCTTAATGCGTCGCTCTGTCCCGCAGGCGCGGGTGAACCCCAGAAAGCGACGCGGGATTTTTGCATTCTACCGCAGCTCGTATCTGCAATGCGTGGAGTCCGAGCGCATGCCACTCAGAAGGCAAGTCTCCTACTTACGCTCTGCTGACGTTTGCGGACTGGGCAACACTCCCACGACAATTCCCGATGCCTCTCCCGGGACGTGATAGACCCGCTCCGTAGCTTTCACGAAGTCCGAAGGCTTGGCGTCGGGAATATTGACGAAGGTCTGGGGATTGCGATCAGTCAGCGGAAACCACGAACTCTGCACCTGCACCATGATGCGGTGACCGCGTCGAAAAGTGTGGTTTATATCCTGCATGTGGAAGTCGATCTCTTCGACTTTGCCCGGCGCAAATGGCTCGGGTTTTTCGAAGCTGTGGCGAAATTTCCCGCGAAAAGGCTCGCCGCGCACCAGTTGCTGATAGCCGCCCATGGTGAAGGATGGCGGAGGCACATCGGTGCGTCGCTTCGATTTGTCTTCAGGCTTGGTCTCGTCGAACTTGCTGTCGGGATAGTCGGTGGGATAAACGTCGATCAGTTTCACATCCCAATCAGAATCCGTTCCGCTTGTTGACACGAAAAGTTTCGGAGAAATGGGACCGGCGATGGTTACATCCTCCTGCAGTACCGGCGTTTCGTAGGTCAGTACATCCGTTCTGGTAGTAGCAAAACGCTGATCCGAGAGCATGTATTCCTGCGGCACCTCGATCGCCGCGTAGTCCACAAAGGGGACAGGCTTGGCGGGGTCACTCACATATTCATCAAAGCCGGGAGAGTCTGCGGCGGGAGGGTCGAACGACAATTCACCGCCAGCGTGGAAATATAGAGTCTTCGCCTCAGCTTCTTTCGGAGGCCACGCCGAATATTTCCTCCACACGTTAGTCCCGGTTTCAAATACGTACGCTTTCGGAAGTTTCGCGTCGCCGCTGCCTTTCAAATACTGCTCGAAAAATGGAAACAAAATATTCTTGCGATAATACTCACCTGTATCAGACGCGAACTCGACTCGTCCCAGGTGATTTCCGTCGTAACGGTACCAGCCGCCGTGGACCCACGGTCCGACTACCAGGGCGTTGAATATCCCGGAATTGCTCTTATCGATAGCATGGAACGTGCTGAACGGACCTTGCAGATCTTCGGCATCGAACCATCCCCCGACTGTGAGCACCGCGCAATGAATGTTTTTCATGTGCGGCGCCAGGTTCCGCACCTTCCAGTAATCATCGTAGGTGTCGTGGCGCATCTGGTCGTCGTAGAGGAAACTCTTGCCGTCGAGGTATTTCGAAAGATTGCTGATCGCGCCTGCATTCAAATAAAAGTCGTAGGCGTCTTTCGTACCGAAATCAAAGGGCATGGGCGTCTTCGGCGGAAGCTGCGGATTCTCCTGCGGCTTGAAAAAAGCGTAGAAGCCGAAGTTGGCGTCCAGCATGAACGCGCCGCCGTGGTAAGCATCGTCGCCCATAAAAAGATCCGTCATGGGAGCTTGTGGCGACGCCGCCTTCAGAGCGGGATGCGAATCGATGATGCTGGCGGAAGTGAAAAATCCTGGATAGGAAATTCCCCAGATGCCGGCATTGCCGTTATTGTTGGGCACATTCTTGAGCAGCCAGTCGATGGTGTCGTAGAGATCGCTGGAGTCGTCCACATCCTGCCTGGATTTCTTGTTGTCGATGTGCGGGCGCATCTCTACGAAAGTTCCTTCCGACATGTAGCGGCCGCGCACGTCCTGGAAAACAAATATGTAACCCGCTTTGTCGAAGTCAGGCGAGGGGCCGAGTTGTTTGCGATACAGGTCGACACCGTATGGGGCCACGCTATACGGCGTTCGATTGATCAGAAACGGATAAGAACGCGAACTGTCTTTGGGCACATACACGGATGTGAACAGATGCACTCCGTCACGCATCGCGATTCTGTATTCGTACTTTGTATAGTGTTCCTTGACCTCGAACTCCGGGACTTCGGGCTTAGTCTGCGCCATCAGACTGGCGACGAGAACCAAGAAAAACCCACAGCTTAGAACCCACTGGCGACGCAGCATGATCGCTCCTGAACCGATGAAAGCCGAATAGCAAACTACAGGCGCGCGCCGCCCGGCGTCAAGCGGAACGGCGGCAGTGAGCGGTACAATAGATGTTTCAGAATGAAGACGGATCGCTGAGGAAAGAATGTTCGAAGTTACTGTTGACGATACTTTTGCCGCGGGCCATTACCTGCGCAATTACAAGGGCAAGTGCGAGAATCCGCACGGGCATAATTACAAAATCCGGGTCACGCTGGCCGGCGCCGAACTTGACAGGGCCGGACTCTTGCTCGATTTCAAAGATTTGCGCGAAGTAATGAAGCATGTAATCGAGCGGCTTGATCACCAGATGATCAACGACATTGAGCCCTTTACCGTGATCAACCCGTCGGCGGAGAATCTGGCCAAATATTTTTACGACGAATCCAATACGCGATTGAAGAGTGTGACGAATGGCCGCGTGCGCGTGAAAGACGTTACCGTGTTCGAGACCGACACCACTACCGCGAAATATTCGGAATCGTAGCGGCGCTGGCCCGTAGATATTCTGTCCACGTTCAAGCCGGCGAGACGCCAGCGCTGCCTAAGAATGCAGATAACCGAAATCTACAAATCGCTGCAAGGAGAGTCGACCCACGCTGGTCTGTCCTGTGTATTCGTGCGGCTGACGGGATGCAACCTGCGCTGCTCCTGGTGCGACAGTGAATACACGTTTCACGG
This sequence comes from uncultured Acidobacteriaceae bacterium, assembly GCA_963726155.1. Lineage (GTDB taxonomy): Bacteria > Acidobacteriota > Terriglobia > Terriglobales > Acidobacteriaceae > Sulfotelmatobacter. The sequence continues at coordinate 1,110,188 of CAVSBF010000003.1, read as the reverse complement.
CGGGCGCAAAATGACGGCAGAACAAGTGATGGATGAAGTGAACCGCCTTAGTCCGAACGGCGGACTACTGGAAGTCACCGGCGGCGAACCCATGCTGCAAGAGCGGGAATTGCTGCCGCTCATAGAAAAATTATTGGAAAATGAATATCGAGTATTGCTTGAGACCAGCGGAGAGCGGCCGTTGTCGAAGGTTCCGGCGGAGGTCGTCAAGATCGTCGACGTGAAATGCCCCCACTCGGGCGCGCCCGACACATTTCTGATCGACAATCTGGCGGCACTGAATGCGATCGATGAAGTAAAGTTCGTGCTGAGCGACCGTACTGATTACGAATTTGCGCGCGAGTTCGTCCGGCAACACAGCCTGGCCAGGCGCGTGAATGCGGTGTTATTCTCGCCAGCGTTTCGCAAAGATGCCACCGGCGCCCGTGATAGTTCACATTGCCTGCTTGATCCTCGGGAATTGGCCGAGTGGATGCTCGCCGATGATGTTCCGGCTCGTCTGGGGCTTCAACTGCACAAGTTCATCTGGGATCCGGCGGTAAAGGGAGTGTGAAGGAATTGCTGACTGTTGATTGCTGATTGTTGATTGAAAACCTTACCGCTTAAGCTTTCAAATCAGCAATCAACAATCAGTAATGTTTCTTATGTCGCAGCCAACAAAGCCCCGGGCAATCGTTCTCCTAAGCGGTGGCATGGATTCCTGCGTCTGCGCCGCGCTAGCCGCTCGCGACCATCAAGCCGCTGCCTTGCACGTGAGTTACGGGCAGCGCACGGAACAACGCGAGCGGCGATCTTTCCTGGCAATTTGCGATCGCCTGAATATTCACGACAAACTCCTCGTGCGGAATGAAGCTCTGCGTGCCATCGGCGGCTCGGCGCTGACCGATGAAAAAATTGCGGTGCCAACCACGCCCGCCGCGGATCATGAAATTCCCGTCACTTATGTGCCCTTTCGAAACGCTCATTTTTTGTCGGTCGCGGTCAGTTGGGCCGAGGTATTAGGAGCCGAGAAGATTTATATCGGCGCCGTCGAACCCGACAGTTCTGGCTATCCCGATTGCCGGCCCGCGTACTATGAAGCCTTTAATCGCGTGATTCGGGCGGGAACGAAGGAAGGCAATATTGAAATTGTCACCCCGCTGATTGCCCTGCGCAAAGCGGAAATTGTTCAGCTCGGCCTTGAACTGAATGCTCCCTTGGATTTAACTTGGTCATGCTATAGCCAGGAGGATGAGGCCTGCGGCCGTTGCGACAGCTGTATTTTGCGCTTGCGTGCATTTGCGGCAGCGGGAGTCGATGACCCGATTCCTTACGCGGAAAAAGCAATTGTTGAGTTGTAATTGTCATTGTTGTTTGAAAATCAAGTTGTTTGAAAATCAGGTGTTTTGAAAATCAGGTTGGCTGAAAATGAGGTTGGTGGAAATCAGGTTGATTGAAAATCAGGCGCCGCTCGTCTTTATTTTTAATCAACCATCAGAGATGGATATTTATTAATCCAGTAGGCCGGGAGGCCACGATGAAGAGGCACTTCGCAGTATTCACCCTTGTTTTATTGATGCTGGGTTTAGGAGCGACCCCGATGTTCGCGCAGGGCGGGTCGGGAACGGTCAAAGGCGTCTGCAAGGACATTGACGGCAATCCGATTGTTGGTGGAATCGTGGTTTTCGCCAATCAGGATAACGGTCAGAAATACACGCTAAAGACCAACAAAAAGGGCGAGTATTTCTCGCTCGGCGTTGGACCGGGCAGCTATAACGTCACCCTTTATAAGGATGCCGAGGACCAGAAAGCAAACAAGGAAATGTTTCACCAAAATAAGTTTCAGGTCACGCTCGACGAAAATACCCTCGACTTCGATCTGAAAAAGTTGGCGGGCGAACAGGCCAAGGGCCAGGGCCTGACTCCCGAACAGTTGAAGGCACAACAAGAGCAGCAAGAGAAGCAAAAAAAGGAAGTGAACACGGTAAAGGCCCTGAACGAAAAGCTTGCGGCCGCCAAAGTAGCTTCCGATTCCGGTGATTATGAGACGGCGATTGCCGACCTGAATGCGGCGAACGAAATTGATGCCACTCGCGATCTTATCTGGTTCAAGTTGGGTGACGCCTACCGCCTGTCCGCCAATAAACAGACCGATCCCACGGAAAAGAAAAAGCGTCTCGATTCTGCGGTGGAAGCCTATCAGAAAGCAGTGCAATTAAAACAGTCGGCCACCAACGACAAAGACCCCAACGCCACCAAAACTCTGGCTGCTTATTACAACAATCTGGCGGAGGCCTATGCGAAAGATGGCAAGATCGACGATGCGGCAAAAACTTACCAGCAAGCTGCCCAGGCCGATCCCGCGGGCGCCGCTCAGTATTACTACAATATGGGCGCGGTCCTCACGAATGCCGGCAAAGTTGACGAGGCCATTGCCGCTTTTGACAAATGCATAGCCGCCGATCCCAACAAGGCGGATGCCTACTATCAGAAGGGCGTGAACCTTATTGGCAAAGCAACCTTGTCGGGCAATAAAACCATCGCCCCGCCGGGCACCGCGGAGGCATTCAATAAGTATCTTGAACTCCAGCCCACAGGCCCATACGCGGACGTCGCCAAACAAATGCTCGCCACTATCGGCGCCTCGGTGGAAACCAACTATGGCAAGAAAAAAGCGTCGGCGAAGAAATCCAATTAGACCATTTCGGATCGTTTCATCCGGCGAGGGTTCCCCTCGCAAAACAGGAAGGGCAGCGCAACAGCTGCCCTTTTTCCTCTTTTACCGCGATCGACATTACCAAGGACTATGTACTTAGTGTCCTAACGCTTCTTTCGTTGGCAAGGTAGAGTAGATACATCGATGTGAGTGCGGTTCTCCGTTCTGTGGTGCGTGCAATTCCCTAAAGTTCAATTTTGAGGATGGAATGGCAGCGCCTGGCACTTCAATTTCTGTTTCTCTGGAAGGCTATTCCGGCAGCGGGAAAGTGGCTACTCCGGAGTTGCTTGCCGCGATGTTGCGTGCCGCGGAAAAAATCAGCGATCTGATTTTTTCCCCCGGCCGGCCGCCCCAAGTCCAGGTTTACGGCCAGCTCATTCCGGTGCAGGTGCCGGGGCTTTCCAATCTCACCGCAGATGACACACGCCACATTGCCGCCGATCTGATTGGCGACAATAAACAAGCGATTGCCACCTTGCGCGAACACGGATCCTGCGACGTATCCTATGGATTGCCTGGCGTGGCGCGCTTTCGCGTGAATATCTTCATCCAGCGCGGCAGTTGCGCGGTTGTGATGCGGGTTATCTCCACGCTCATCCCGGACCTGGCCTCGCTGGGCTTGCCCGCGCACCTGGCGGATGTGACCAAACTGCGCGACGGAATTGTGCTGGTCACCGGCCCGGCGGGCTCGGGCAAATCGTCCACTCTTGCCGTACTCCTCGATTGCATCAATCGCGAAAAGTATTACCACATCATCACCATTGAAGATCCCATCGAATTTCTGCACAACCACAAATGCTCGACGATTCATCAGCGGGAACTTCATAGTGACACTCCCAGTTTTGCGCACGCGTTGCGCTGCGCGCTGCGCCAGGCGCCAAAAGTGATTCTGGTAGGAGAAATGCGCGACCGCGAGACGATTGAGATTGTTCTCGAAGCCGCCGAAACCGGACACCTCGTTCTTTCCAGCCTCAATACCATGGATGCGACCAAGACGGTGGAGCGCATTGTTAGCTCGTTCTCACCAGATGAACAACCGAAGGCGCGGGAACGTTTTGCCAAAACTTTCCGTTACATCATCTGCCAGCGCCTGCTGCCGAAAACCGATCGCAGCGGCCGAGTCCCGGTTGCTGAAATCCTGAAAGCAAATGCGCGCACGCGGGAGTGCGTTGAAAAAGGCGAGCGCGACGGCAAGACTTTGCTTGATGCCATGAAATCGTGCGCAACTGAAGGCATGCAGCACTTCGATGGCGAAATCGCGCAGTTGGTCCGCGACCGCGTCATCGATCTCGAAACCGGGCTCTCTTTCGCCAGCAATGCCACGGTGCTCGGTCAGGAACTGGTCCGGTAGGCTTTTGGACGGGCGCTGCTTCAGCCTGGCGCAAGCTCGCGGCTGCTGAACTATAGAAATCCTCCGCGCGTTGCCGGAACGTTCTACTATTATTTCTGCATGGCCGCGCCACCCACGCAATCTCTGGTCCTAAGTTTTGAAGATGCACGCCGCATGGTCGAAGACCATGCATCGCGCCTGTCTCCCGGTCCTCACGAAACCGTTGACCTGCTTCACGCGAGGGGAAGAATTCTCGCCAAGCCCATCAGTGCCGACCGCGATATTCCCCCTTTTCCACGATCCACGCGGGATGGTTACGCCGTGCGCTCTGCAGATCTGGCCCAGCTTCCGGCCGAGCTGACGGTTATGGGAGAGGTCAAAGCGGGCCCGCAGCCTGCGAACGCCTCGTCGGCTCTGAATCAAGGCGAGGCATTTTCCATCATGACCGGTGCTCCCGTGCCGCGGGGCGCCGACGCGGTTGTAATGGTCGAGTACACTTCGCTGCAAAACGACCGCGTCACAATTACAAAAGGAATTGTTGCGGGGGAGAACACTGTCGCGCAAGGGGCCGAAGCCAGGTCAGGCAGCCTGGTGCTGAATCCCGGAACACGCCTCAACGAAGCCGCCATTGCGCTTGCCGCCTCGGTCGGAAAATCGCGGCTGCCGGTGTTTGTTCGACCTCACGTTGCGGTGCTTACCACGGGCGACGAGATCGTCGCTGTCGACGATGCGAAAATCGGCCCTACGCAGATTCGAAACTCCAACAGCTATTCGTTAGCCGCGCAGATTCAAGAAGCGGGCGGTGAACCGGTTCTGCTGCTGATCGCCCCCGACGAACCACGGCGGCTGCGCGAATTAATCGAGCAAGGCTTGCAGGCAGATTTGCTTCTGATGACCGGCGGCGTTTCGATGGGCCGCTACGATCTGGTCGAGCAAGTACTCGCCCAAATGGACGCCGAGTTTTTTTTCACGGGAGCAAAAATTCAACCTGGTCGTCCCGTCGTGTTCGGTCGCGTCCCATGTGGCGCGGGCGCCTTCGCCCGCGAAGGAGCTTCAGCTCCGTCTCCACACAAGTACTTCTTCGGCCTTCCCGGCAATCCGGTCTCAACGATGGTCACTTTCGAACTGTTTGCCCGCCCGGTGCTCGAAGCGCTGGCCGGATTGTCTCCTCGTCCGCTTCTATTCCTGCATACTCGTTTGAAATCTGAAATCCGCGTCAAGCAGGGCTTGACGCGATTTCTTCCCGCCATTCTTTCCGGCCAGTATGACAATTCTCAGGCGGAATTGGTTTCCTGGCAGGGATCAGGCGACATCGCCGCCCGCTCCCGCTCGAATTGCCTTCTCGTGATTCCACCTGATCGCGAGCACATCCCCGCAGGTGAATGGGTAGCAGTGATGCTCCGGTAGAGACCTGGCTTGCTACATCTTGCACGTAGCTCGACTGCCTCCAGGGCGCCTCCCATGTAAGATAGAAGTTTCGCATGGCGAAGAAGCTCTCCCACTACGACGACTCGGGCCACGCCCGCATGGTCGATGTCTCCGGAAAAAGCGCGACCAAGCGCGAGGCAGAGGCGAGTGCGTTCGTCCTCATCAAGCCCGAGGTGTTGAAAGCTTTGCCGCACAATCCCAAAGGCAATCCGCTCGAAGTCGCCCGCATCGCAGGAATCATGGCCGCCAAGCGTACCTCCGAATTAATTCCCATGTGCCACCCTCTGCCTCTCGCCCTCGTTGATGTGGAGATGAGGCTGTGCGAAAATGGCGTCGCGATCAGCAGCAAAGTGGTTACGACAGCCGAAACCGGCGTCGAAATGGAGGCGTTGGTTGCCGCCAGCGTTTCTGCCTTGACGGTGTACGACATGGCAAAAGCACTCGATAAAGGGATTGAGATTCGGGAGATTATGCTGCAGCGGAAAAGCGGCGGCAAGAGTGGGGAATATAAGCGGGAGAAGCGGGACCTTATCAAGCAGGGCTGCATCAAGTCAGACCGGGTCAAATCAAATGGCGAATGACGTCAAGCTGCTTCTGGTCGATGACAACCCGATGGTATTGGGCATGCTGGAGCATGCGCTCGCCTCGTTTGCTCGGGTAGTCTCGGCGGGAGATTCGGCGGACGCTTTGCTGAAGGCCGTGGACGATCCGCCGGATCTCGTAGTGTGCGATTACCGCATGCCCGGGATGGACGGGAAGCAGTTGGTGGAGAAGTTGAAGAGCCGTCCTGCGACCGCTAATTTTTCCGCGGTGTTGATGGCGAGCCGTGCAGACATTGATGAGCGTCTATCTCCGCAGGATGCCGCCGATGATTATCTGGCGAAGCCGTTTTTCCTGAAAGAAGCGACGCGCCGCATCAAGCGCACAGTGGACCGCATCGCGCTGGAAAAAATGGCGAAGACAGCGCCCTCCGACGGCGTAGTTCGCGGGAACCTTTCGCAGATGAATGTGATCGATCTGATGCAGTCGCTGGAAATGGGGCGCAAGAGCTGCCAGCTCAAACTGAATAACGAAGGCGAAAAGTGCGAGGTCTTCTTTGTTGAGGGGCAGGTGAAGCACGCGACTTACGGATCTTTGCTGGGAGATCAGGCGGTCTTCAAAGTTCTGCGCTGGACCGGCGGCAACTTCGAACTCAACTTCGAGGGCAAGACCGATCAGGAAACCACGCAGCTCAATACGCAAGGCCTGCTGATGGAGGGTTTGCGTCTGCTCGATGAATCGCAGCGCGACAGCGGCGACGATGCGGCCAGCGGGGGTAGCGACCACAGCTCCAGCACCCCTTCCAGTGTCGATGCGACCGCTAATGTAAGCGCGGGTGTGAGCAGCTCCGCCAGCAGCAGCAGCCAGCGTTCCGAAGAGGAGGACGATGTTCTCCTCGACAACTGAGGCGAATCAGCCGGCAAATTGGTCGGCGGCCGTGATTACCGTTAGCGACTCCTGCGCGCGCGGCGAGCGCGTCGACGTTTCCGGGCCAGCGGTTGTCGAGCTGTTGGAAAAATCCGGCTTTCGGGTGACGGCGAAACAGATCGTGCAGGACGATTCGATGCAGATTCAGAATGCCTTGGTCCATCTGGCGCTGGAAGTGCGATTGATCGTAACCACGGGCGGGACGGGCATTGCCGAGCGTGATGTTACTCCGGAGGCGACTGAGGCGATTTGCGAGCGGGTGATCGATGGCGTAGCCGAGCGCATGCGAAGCGAAGGTTACAAGAAGACTCCGTTTGCGGCACTGAGCCGTGGAGTTTGCGGCGTAAGGGGCAGGACGCTCATTCTGAATCTGCCAGGCAGTCCCCGCGGCGCGGTCGAATCACTGGAGGCAGTTCTGGAGCTGATTCCTCATGCCCTCAATCTGTTGGAGGGGAAGACCGAACACCCGTAGCGTGTGATGTCTGAATACATACACTTACTGCCGTGGCGCGGCGCACAACCCCATCCATGAGGTTCGCCAGCTCGCTGTTGAGGCGAATCGTTTATCCGTGTCTCTCCAGGTCCGGATATCTGAGAGCGAGAGCGGGTGGCGGAAACTTGTGCGTGATTACCTATCACGGAGTTTTGCCCAGCGGATATGAAGTCAGGGACCCGGACCAGGATGGCGGGCTCGTTACCGTGGAACAGTTTCGCCTCCAGCTTCGTCTGCTGAAATCGCACTACCATGTGGTATCTCCCACGGAGGTGCTGGCTTGGGCAACTGAGGGTCGGGAGTTACCAAGACGATCGATTCTACTTACCTGTGACGACGGTCTGTTAAATAGCCTCACCGACATGGTGCCGGTTCTGCGGGAGGAAAAGCTATCCTGTCTTTTTTTTGTGCTGGCTTCGTCAGCGGGGCTGAAGTCCGAAAGGTTGTGGTACGACGAACTGTACCTGCTGCTGCTGGCGGCGCCGAGTGGAAGTTTTCGCATTGAAGCAGGTGGAATGACGGTGGAACTTCAGGAGCGAGGACAGAGGAGGCGAGTGTGGGGCGATTTGTTGAAAAAGCTGTCGGCACTGGATCAGCCGGAGCGGCTTCGATTTATCGACGACGCGCGAGTTAAATTCGGATTGGACAAGGAGTGGAACGCGAAGTTCAGAAGCGGTGCAGCGCAGCGCAGACGTTTCTCATTGCTCAATCTGAATGAATTAAGACAGCTGGTGGATGAGGGAATGAGTGTAGGGTCGCACACACTGAGTCACCCAATACTCTCTCAACAGGAACCCGACCTGGCGTGGAAAGAAATATCGGAAAGCAAAGACAAATTGGAGAAAGCGTTGGGAACGCGAGTATGGGCACTGGCATACCCGTTCGGGGATCCGTTCTCGGTGACGAGGCGAGAATGGGAGATGGCGGAGCAAGCGGGTTTCGCGTGCGCCTTCATGAATGTTGGGGGAGGGTTCGGGGCGCAGTTGCCGAGGTTCGCGCTGCCGCGGGTCCACGTAACTTCGGAGATGGGACTGGCTGAATTTGAAGCTCATGTTTCGGGTTTTCACAGAACTTTGCGGGCGGCGCTATCCGGATGATCGTCGCTTGATTGCGCAGAGTCGGCGGTTCGCGATGTGCTGCGCCGGCCGACGAAGTAAGGTGCACCGGAAACGAAAAAGCGTTTAAACTGAGCACCGCAATTCTTACGAAGTTTTTCCGGTCGGCTGAACAGATGTTAACCAAGCCGGTGCGATATGGCGCCCAAGTTAAGGCCCCACGGCGACAGTTGAGGGATCTTCTTGATATCTGAACTCCAGGCGGGCGCAACACAGTCGAACGCGAACGTGCCTTCCACCGACTCGCCTGTCTTCATCGTCGGTCTCAGTCGCGCGGGCACAACCCTTCTGTCGCGCATGCTGGATGCCCATTCGAAGATCGCAATTTTCCCGGAAACCTGGTGGTACGTCGTACTGGATCGGCTGGGGTGCATCGCGGAGTTCACCGATCGGTGGCAGAGTTCACTTTTTTTTAACGAGGTCTGGAAGAATTTGAAGTCTTACCGCGATCCTGCTGCGAGCATCGTGGCCGATGAGGCGGCTAAGCGACCCAGATACACTGGACCCACCGTCCGCATTCTTGAAGGGCTTGGGCAGGCCTATGCCCGGGAGCGCCACGCAACAATATGGGGCGAAAAGACGCCGGGACACGTGCTCTGGTTGCCACAAATCCAAAACCTTTTTCCGCGGGCGCGCGTGTTGTTTATGGTGCGAGATCCCAGAGATGTTCTGGTTTCCTACGACGATCGCTGGAACCGTGGGCGCAGGGACACCGACTATCTGCTCAAGACAGCCGCACTGCTGAAGTTTTATCTGCTTCACCTATTGCACCGCCGGGTATTTCCTGAGGAGCAGGTGCATTGGGTGAAGTACGAATCGCTCACGGCGCACCCTGCGGAGGAATTAAAGCGGATATGCAGCTTCCTGGGGGTCGATTTTGAGCCCTCGATGCTCGACTTCTATCGGGCGCACGAGGCGATTGAAGAGGAGATGCCTGAGGGCCGGCATCACCGGCTCCTGAGCAAGCCGGCAACGACTGAGCACATTGGGCGGTACCGGGAGGCGTTCGAGCGCTCTCAAATAGCGCTGGTCGAGCAGCTTCTGGGAGAGGAGATGCAGGCGCTGGATTATGCGGTCTCCAGCGGACCGAGCGGAACCTTCGGCCCCCGCGAAGCCAGTGCCTTCGAAAAGGCCGAGGTGTACTACCGGCAAATGCTTGCTGGTGATATACGGAGGAGATTACGCAGAAGAGGAATGCTAAAGTTGCGGGCTTACCAAACATTTGGAAGCGCACTCGACGTTGTGCCCTCTTGGCGGGTCGCTACAACCGACCGCCATTGGCAATCGCTAAAAGAAGAGCTTGGGAAACCGGAGGCCGCCTCGCCGCCGCGCGAGGCGCCAAGCGGGTAGGAGCGCGGGCACCCGACGCAGGCTGAGGTTCCCACCGAAGCATTTGTGGTCCACCACTTGCAAGTTCAATTTCAGCAGATGGATGTTGAACCAGTGCGGTTACTGGGATCTCTACCAGGTCGAAAGTAAGATTGCGGCATGCGGGTTTCATCCGATCTGCCGTACTCGGTGCATGATGTGCCAGCGTTGCGGTTCCCGCCGCAGGCGCCCGAGGTTCAGCAGTTCGATCGCCAAGATAGTGCCGATCAAGAGTTCCCCTTGAATATCCCTGTTGGGTACGATTGGTTCCTCCAGCCTGGCTCAAGGAGTGGCTTTCGTCGAATAGTAAGAGCAGTGTCGATCGCCTTTACATTGTTCCTGGTCGGTTTTCTCTTTTGGCTAGGACACAACTCTCTAACGTTTCCGCTTGCCTTGGTAGTTCTTCTTGCCATCCTCGTTATCGTTGTTATCACGCTCTTCACCGTGGCATTCTCCAGGTCTAGCAAGTAGGGTTAAGACCGATAATCAAAAGAAGGCGCGGCCTACGGGCTGCGCCTTTTGTGCTTTTGCAGCGTTATCGCGAAGCGGTCGAAGCAACAGCAGCTTCCCCCGCTGTTCCGATGTGAGTGCTTTCACGTAGACTGTATTTCCTTTGAAAAATCTGGGACACATTCTGGCGCGGTATACAGCATGGATTATGCATTTGCTGGGACCGCTGGGGGTGTGGGGCGTGTTTGCGGTCGCATTTGCCGATTCGGCGCTGTTGGGGATGCCGGTCGATGCGGTGGTGGCGCTCTATGTTTATCGGGATCACCGCCACTTGTTGTTTTATGTGCTGCTGGCGTCGCTGGGATCGACGCTGGGCAGTATTCCGCTCTATTGGGTAGGCTATGGAGGCGGCGAGATCGTTTTGCGCAAGCGGATTTCGGAGGAGCGTTTTTTTCGGATCCACCGCTCCTTCGAGCGGCATGAGTTTTGGGCGCTGATGTTTCCGGGAATGCTGCCGCCGCCCATGCCGTTCAAAATTTTTGTATTGGCGGCAGCGGTTTTTGAGATGAAGTTCCGCGATTTTCTGGCGGCGATTTTTGCCGGAAGATTGGTGCGATTTCTGGCGGAAGGGCTGCTGGTCCTGTATTTTGGCCCGCAGATTATGGAGTTACTGGGAAAGGTATTTCGGCGGCATTTTTATTGGGTGGCGGGAACGGTAGTGGTGGGGGTACTCGTGTGGCTCCTGCTGCGAAGTCGACGCAAGCAGTCAGACCTTAGCGGCTAAAACTTCAGCATTCTGCTTATATTTATGCGGCAGCGGTGTGATCCCCGGTTTTGCCGAACCAGCCTGACAGGGCATGCAGGAATACGGGCGTGCCGAACATTGCGATAGAGAAGAACAAATCGCTTTCCACGGTTCCGCGGAAAAACGGGACGCCGGCGGCGTAGGACATCATCAGGCCGCTGAAGGATCGGGGATACATCTGCGACCATGCTGCCCACACGGCAAAATTGCTGATCAGGAAAAATGAAACTGAACTGGCAAGCGCAGCGCCGATCACGCGAGCCGGCCCCGACTTCTCCCGGAGATTTGTGCCAAGCCAGAGTATGGCGGCATACCAGGCGAAAGTGACGAGAATATCCCACGACAAGGCGTAGGAGTAGATAAACTTCGTGAGGATGATGTCGGTGGCGGCGAACAGGACCAGCGGTATCCACATCTGGCGCCGGGAGCCGCGTGCGCCGAAAAACAGCAGCGACGCCGCTACCGGAGTGAAGTGCCAGGCGTGCGGCAGGACGTTCAGCGGGCCTAGAAATGGCAGGAAACGCACTGCAATCGCTAGTAGCACGAATAAATAGGGCAGCATGAGCACCTCACGGAAGCAACCATTATTGTGGGGGTGAAGAGGCGAGTACGTCAAGGGAAGACGGAGCGAGTGGCTCACCGAACCCTAGTCATCGTTTTTCCGCGATGGTGTTTGTTATTTCCCGCGATCAGGGTTCCGGATAAGTCTTGCGTTTTGCGCCCGAGCCATAAACGTCGCCCACGACGCGCAGGTTGCGGTCGAGCTGAACACCAGCGCCGAGTGGCTTGGACGCTTCACCATGGCTACCGCGCACGCGACTGAACAGGGTGGGAAGTTGCGCATAGCGCAAATCCTGAAAATTCACAATATAGCCCTGCTGGCCGGAGTCGAGATTTTCGGTCTGCGTAATCGGATATTTTGCCCAGTCGAGGTAGACGCGTCCGAGGTAGGAGCGTTTGGCGGCCAGGGTGATGGGAGTTTCCTCTGGCTTGTAGCGGATCTGAAGCGCATCGTCTTCAGCATCTCCGGAATCGACCTCGGAAGATAGAGAATTTACCGGCGCGAGTGCAAAAAAATTCCTGGTTTCGATAACTCCGTACCAGTGGAATGGACTGGCAAGAGCGGGATAGGCGGAAGCTCGAATAGGATCGGCGCCGTTGTAAGTGCGAGCTTCGAGGGCGTTTACAGCGCGGCGATGTTCGTAATCACGCACCATCCACAAAAGCACGATGGCAATGAGCGCGAAAGTGGCAGCGGTGCGGCCGCGCGGGCCGCGTTGGCGCGCGCCGATTTCTTTGTCGATGAGGGAGAACAGCGCCGGGACGAGTAACCCGAGCAGCAGGCAGGTAAACATGATGGGCTCGAAGATGAAAACGATGTCCCATGAATACCATTTCTCGGAAAACGGCCAGAACGGACGTACGCCGTAGTTATTGGTGAAGTCGAGCAGGATATGGCTGAGGCCCGCCAGGCAAGCATAAAGAAAGAGCAATCCCCAGCGCGGTGGAAGATTCGGATCCTTCACTTTGCGGCCTCGAATTCTCCACAGCAGATAGACGAAACCGAGCACCACGATGGCGTCGATTGGCACGCCGAGAAATGAATGTGTAAAGCCGCGATGGTGCGCGAAGCCGAAGGCAGGGCCGCGCAAGCGGCTGAGGACATCAAGGTCTGGCGCTTCGGCCGCCAGCGTGAGCGTGAGTGTCGCCAGCGCGGTCTTGCGGTTGAGCCCGGCGCGTCCCATGCAGGCGCCGGTCAGGAAGTGAGTGATGGGTTCCAAGTGGTAAAAAAGATTCTATGGTCAAGCGCTCGCGATTGCCAACTGCAGCGAATTTATTTCGTTGGAGACAAGAGGGTAAGTGCGTCTGGCACGACGGTGATTTCGATAGGAAGAGTGCCGAGAAGTTCGCCGTCGGCTTCGACGTAGATTTTGCTGTGTGGCGAAGATTGCGATTGAGGCAGGTATTGGCAGATAGTCTTGCTGGCGTGGGCAAGATCGATGCCGGGCACTTGCCAGCTGCGGCCGAGCAGTGCGCGTGTAACGTAGGAAAGATAAGCAAGGCGACTGGCGGTTCGGCAGAGTATGAGGCGAACGTCGTTGCGATCGAGTGATGCGCCAGGAGCCAGTTCCCGCAGCACTCCGCCAAAATGGCGGATGCGGACACCGAGAAGCTCTGTGAGGTTCGCAGATCGTGAAAGATCCGAACCGGTTTCGGTGTACTCCACGCGAAAGCGCGTCATCGGATAGGTGAACCAGAGATGCCAGGCTTTCGCGTAGTAAGCGGCCATGCCCAGGCGATGCTTGGTTCCGGAGTGGAGTTTATAGAAGAGGTGAGCATCGACTCCAACTCCAGCAGCGACGACGAAGTAGCGTGTGCCAGGCGTCCCTTCGAGATCCTGATATTGAATGCGTCCCAGGGCTACGCGCCGTCGCGTCGCGGTGAGGGCAGCTCTCGCGGCTCTGGCAATATTCATGGGCAAGCCGAGATCGTGGGCCAGTGCGTTAGCGGTGCCCATGGGAAGAACGGCCAGCGCAACGCCAGTCGTCGCCAGTACCTGGATGATGTTGTGGATCGTGCCATCGCCGCCACAGGCGAAGATAGTGTCACATCCGTTGAGTACAGCTCGCCGGGTTTCCGCTTCAGCGTGGCCGCTGGAGTCCGTGAGGATGAGATCGGCTTCGACCCCCGCGTCACGCAGAATCTTTAATACGGTCTGCAATTCCGATCGGGGCCGGTTGCGGCTGCCGCCGGAATCTGGGTTATACAACAGGGCTGCCTTGCGCATGGAAGAGTCGAAGACGAAGATGGATTGTACTTTGAAGTGCAGGATTTTTGTGTGAATTGATGTGCGGCATCCTTACCAGGTTCGCTCGCGACTTATAATCTTTGGCAATGGGTCCTGTGGGCAAAGACGCGGGAGAAAAGATTGAGGCTCTTCGCGAGAAGATCCGGCACCACGAATATTTGTATTACGTTCTCGATCAGCCGGAGATCAGTGATGCCGAATTTGACAAGCTAATGCGCCAGTTGAAGGATGCCGAGGCGGAGCATCCGGAACTGTTGACCGCCGATTCTCCTACACAGCGCGTGGGCGGCAAGCCGCGCGAAGGCTTTGTCAAAGTTCGGCATTCTTCGCCGATGCTCTCGCTCGACAATACTTATAACGAGGATGAACTGCGCGACTGGGAGCGGCGCGTGCACGAACTCAGCGGACGAAAAGATGTGGACTACGTTTGTGAATTGAAGCTCGATGGCATGTCACTGGCGCTGATTTACGAAGATGGAAAACTGGTGCGAGGAATCACTCGCGGCGATGGAACTGTGGGCGAAGATGTGACCCTCAACGTGCGTACCGTGCGATCAGTGCCGCTTTCCATTTCAAAAGAGAAATTGAAGAAGGGAGGCATCCCGCCGAATTTCGAGGTGCGTGGCGAATTGCTCATGCCGACCGCGGCCTTCAAGAAAGTGAATGAAGAACGGGAACGCAAGGGGCTCGCGACATTTGCCAATCCACGCAACTTCACAGCAGGAACGGTGCGGCAATTGGATGCAAATATCACGGCGGAACGCCGCATGGACTACTTCCCCTATATCTTGCTCGAGAACGGACGCACCTACTTTGATCGCCACTCGAAAACGCTGGATGCGCTTCAGGCTGCGGGATTCAAGGTCAATCAGAATCGCAGGCTGGTGCATAACATCGACGAGGCATGGACATTCATTCGGCAGTGGGAAGAAAAGCGCGAGTCGCTTCCTTATGAGATTGACGGCATCGTCCTGAAAGTGGATCGTACCGCGCTGCAGGATGAGCTCGGATTTACGGGCAAGGCTCCGCGCTGGGCGATTGCTTATAAATATGCAGCGCGAGCAGGGATTACAAAGCTAGAAGATATTCGCGTGCAGGTTGGGCGCACCGGCAAACTCACGCCGGTCGCGATGCTGGCGCCGGTTCTGATCGGCGGAACAACGGTGAGAAATGCCACGCTGCACAATATGGATGAGATCGAACGCCTGGGCGTGAAAATTGGCGACTGGGTGCAAGTCGAGCGCGGCGGAGACGTCATTCCAAAAATAGCCAAGGTTATCGATGATAAGGAGCATCCGCGTCCGCGCGACCTTAAAGACTTCGAAATGCCAAAGCAATGTCCGGTTTGTGGGACGGATGTTGTAAGGACGGAAGGCGAAGTGGATTACCGCTGCGTCAATGCGAATTGTCCGGCGAAGCTGCGCGAGACCATTTTGCATTTTGCGTCCCGCGGGATCATGAATATCGATGGCATGGGCGAGGCGCTGGTCAATCAGCTTACCGAACGCGGGTTAGTAAAGAATGTCGCCGATATTTATAAGCTGACGAAAGCTGACCTGCTGAGCCTGGAACGCATGGGCGACAAATCGGCACAGAATATTCTGGATGAGATTGAGAATTCGAAGAAGCTGCCGCTGGAGCGGGTGATCTACGGCCTCGGCATTCGAATGGTTGGCGAGCGCACAGCGCAGTTTTTGGCCGAACATTTTGGATCAATGGAGGCGCTGGAGAACGCGGGTGTGGAAGAACTACAGAATGTGAATGAAGTGGGCCCGCGGATCGCCGAGAGCATCGTGGAGTTTTTCGGCATCGCCGCGAATCGGAAGCTGGTGGAGCGGTTGCGCGAGGCGGGGCTTACTTTGTCCGGAGAGAAAAAACAGCGCGGCACCAAACTTGCCGGGAAGACGTTCGTTCTGACCGGCACCCTGGCGCACTTCACGCGTGATGAAGCCAAGAAGATGATTGAGGATGCTGGGGGGAAGGTCACGGGCTCGGTCAGCAAGAAGACGGATTACGTGGTGGCGGGAGCGGATGCGGGATCGAAATTGGACAAAGCGAAAGAACTGGGGGTTCCCGTGATTGATGAAAAGGAAATGGAAAAGATCGCCACCAGAAGCTAGGTCTTCAGCGCCGCCGTCATCCGTGCCCAAGTCTCCTGCAACAATTCTGGCAGAACTCTGGTCTCACTCACTACCGACATAAAATTCGCATCCGCCACCCAGCGCGGCAGGACGTGCATATGAATGTGTCCGGCGATGCCTGCGCCGGCGGCTTTGCCGATGTTCATGCCCAGGTTGATGCCATCCGGAGTGTAGAGCTCGCGCAGCACGGACTCCATCCGCTGCGAGAGCGCCATCATCTCAATTGCGGCTTCGGCGGGCAGTTTCCGCAGCTCATCGAGGTGGGCATAAGGCACGATCATCACGTGGCCGGGGGTGTAAGGATATGCATTGAGAATCACGAAACACAGTTTTCCGCGATAAACGATGAGGGATTTTGCATCGTCGTGGGCGGCGACGGCATTGCAGAAGACGCATCCGATAGCTTTCTCGGCGGTGGAGACGTAGGCGTAGCGCCACGGGGTCCAGAGATAATCCATGACATGGCAGGGTAGCAGATGACAGGCAGGCGGGTGTAGCCGCTCAGCTTCGCGATCTATTGCACGCCCACTTTCACGGCTTTCCACCAGCGTTGATGATGCTTGCACTGCGATGGAAGTTGAGGATCGCAGCGAGCGTGGAAGGTATTTTCGGCGATGGCCAGCCCCAGCCCGGTGCCCAAAAATATATCGGAGGACCAATGATCGCGGGCCATAAAGCGCGTAAATGTCACGGTAAAGGCAGCTCCATAACTCAGCACACGGGCCCACGGCTTCGGATATTCGTCGGCAAGCACGGAAGCCATCGCCCAGGTAAACATGGCGTGTCCGCTGGGAAATGACGTGTTGAGCGCGTGGTGCTTGAAAAAATCACCCTGGCCATTGCCTTCCCCGGGACGCTGGCGCCCGAGAATCAGCTGCATCGGCGTATAGATCAGGAATGTATTCACCAGAGTTTCCAGTTCCAGTTCTCCGGTCTCCCGGGCGTGCTGATGGTCGCTCTTGATTCCGTAGAGATAGATTCCACCCAGCGACGCGGCCAGCCCTGCGATCGCAATGTCGGAAGTGTCCTGATATAGCTGGAAGTGGCTGGTGGGGACGTTATTCTCGATGTGCCGGTCGGCTGCGAGGAATGCGCCCGTGCCGATCAACACCACGGCGTCCCACTTAAAGTTGTGCGGCTTGAACGGAGCCAGATAGAGCCGTTCCTGGTCCTGGCCAATGCGTGTGACACTTCTTTTCACCAGACCTTGCTGCGGTTCATTTGCTGCCGAAGTATCGGGCGCCGCATCCGGGGCGGCCGCATTCGTGTCCAAGGGTTGTAATCGAAAGGCGGCCACGCGGAAGTTGGGCGCCAGAACGGTTTCCGGAGTTGGTGCCGGTTGCAGCCGCACCGTGTTGAACGGCGTGTCTTGGCTGAAGGCTGAAAGTGACAAGAGAGAGAGGACTCCGATGCTAGCGGATCGGCGAAGAAGCGACAACGTTTTGTTCACGAGTTGGGCTCACAGGGCTTCATTGAACACAATGCCATCCTTTGATGCAAACCATCAAAAAGAGTCAGTCAAGTTTTAAGAAATCGCACAGATCTAAGTTAAGTCTGAAGCAGAAGAGTATCTACGCAAGATTTGCGTTTGACACTGTTTGGAAGGCGTTGCTATAGTCGAGGAGTTCCCTTTGGACGCGGGTTTCTGTAAAACGTCCGGCAGCTGGGATTGTCCAAGCTCACTCGCCAGGGTGAGCCCACCACAACCAAACGACTCATCCAGCAGTCCGCCAAGCAGGCCCCCGCATCTTCCCCGCACCGAGTGCGAGGCTTCAGCAGAGAGGCATGACCTTGTCCGACCACACCACCGCTCACAACTCCGAATCGAACAGCGCCGTCGCAACCGAAACAGAACCGACGACGTCCGAGCCAACCTTAACCGACCAGCACATGAGTGAAACAACCACCGAGCCGAAAGTAGCCGAGCAGCACGCGACCGGGAGCGATCAGACTTCGCCTGCGGTTGCGGAAACTGCGCATGCGTCCGCGAGTTCTTCAGACGACAAGCACGCCGGCGAGGACTTTGCTTCGGCCCTCGAGAGCTTTACCACGGAGACTGAAGAGGCCGTGGGAGAAGATCGCGTCATCAAAGGCACGGTGCTCAAGCTGACCTCGACTCATGTTGTTGTCGATGTCGGCGCTAAGTCGGAAGGCATGTTGCCGCTCTCGGAAGTTCTGGATCACGAAGGCAAGCCAAAGGTTAAGCCAGGCGACGAAATTGATGTGATGCGCGAAAAAGGGCATAACGAGGAAGGCTACATCAACCTCTCGCACCAGAAAGCGGCGCGCATTCATGCCTGGGACGAAGTAGAAAAAGCGCACAACGAAAAGCGGCCGATTCAGGCGACCGTGATCGAGCGCACCAAAGGCGGCTTGACGGTCGACATCCTGGGTGCAAGAGCTTTTCTGCCAGGATCGCAGGTGGACTTGCGTCCCATTCGAAATCTCGAGGGGATGAAGGGCCAGACGATTGAAGTTACCATCATCAAGCTCAACAAAAAGCGCGGCAACATCGTGGTCTCGCGCAAGGAACTGCTCGAAGGGGAACAGAGCGAAAAACGCAACAAGACACTCGAGCATCTCGAAGAAGGATCAGTGCTCACCGGAGTGGTAAAGAATCTGACCGAGTATGGCGCCTTCGTGGATCTTGGTGGCCTGGATGGTCTGCTTCACATCACCGATATGTCGTGGGGACGTCTAACGCATCCGCGCGACCTGGTGAATGTCGGCGATCAGATTCAGGTGAAGGTGCTGAAGTACGACAAAGAGAAACAGCGAGTATCGCTGGGGTTCAAGCAGTTGACGCCCGATCCCTGGCTTGACGCAGAGCACCGCTATCCCGTGGGCGCGCACGTTTCTGGTCGAGTGATCAGCGTGACCGACTACGGCGCGTTTATTGAACTGGAGCAGGGAATCGAAGGGCTGGTCCACGTCAGCGAAATGACCTGGTCAAAACGGATGAAGCATCCCTCGAAGCTGGTGAATGTGGGCGATCAGGTCGAGTGCGTAGTGCTCAACGTGAATCCTACCGAGCGCCGAATCTCGCTGGGCATGCGGCAACTGGCGACGAATCCCTGGGATGCGTTGCACGATAAATATCCCGTAGGCATGACCGTGGAAGGCCGGGTACGAAACCTGACTGACTTCGGAGCCTTTATCGAGATCGAGGATGGAATCGATGGGCTGGTTCATGTCAGCAACTTGAGCTGGACCAAGCGGGTGAAGCATCCCTCGGAAGTTCTGAAAAAAGGTGACCGCGTGAAAGCCGTGGTGCTAGCAATTGAACCCGACAAGCGGCGTCTATCGCTGGGAGTAAAGCAGCTTCAGCCCGACGTCTGGGAAACTTTCTTTGAGACCCACCACGTGGGTGATGTGGTTCACGGGAAAGTGCTGCGGGTAGCGGCGTTTGGCGCCTTCGTGGAAATTGCGGAAGGTGTGGAAGGCCTGTGCCACAAGTCGGAGGCCGTCGATGGAAATGGCCAGCCTTTGCATCTTGAGCCCGGAATCGAACATGACTTCAAAATTATTAAGATGAGTCCCGAGGACAAGAAAGTCGGACTCAGCATTCGCGCCGTCGGCGAAGAAGCTTCGCGCTCCGAGGTGGAAGCGTATAAGCAACCGGTCTCCAGCACCAGCTCGACGATCGGCGAACTGATCTCGTGGAAGCGCGCCAGCAACGAGAACAACTAGCTCATTTTTAAGTGCACACACAGCCGCCGCGAGGCGGCTTTTTTCGTTTCGTTCGAAACCGTACTTGGAGGTTCAGTGGCGCTGTTCTAGAATCATTCGTTTGCCTTTGATCATCTCTTCTACTGAGGACGATTCCTTTGCCAGAAACCATTTATGACGTCGCTATTATTGGCAGCGGACCAGCCGGGTACACGGCCGCAATTCGTGCCGGCCAGTACGGTCTTAAAACTGCTCTCATCGAAAAAGATGGATTCCTCGGTGGAACCTGTCTGCATGTGGGTTGCATTCCCACGAAAGCGCTACTATTCAACGCCGAACTCTGGGACCATCTGAAAGAGGCGAAAGAATACGGCATCGAGGGCGTGGATGCGCGCAAGCTGAACTGGAATGCGATTCAGGAAAGAAAGTCGAAAATTGTCGCCAAGCATGCCAAAGGCCTGGAATTTCTGATGAAGAAAAACAAAGTAGAAACCGTGAAAGGATACGGCAAGCTCACTGGCCCAGCGCAGAACGGAATATTCACGGTGGAAGTGGCGAACAATGGCAAAACCGCTCCCTTGAAGGCAAAGAATGTGCTGCTGGCGACCGGCTCTGAAGCGCGGATGCTACCGGGCCTCGAGGCCGATGATCGGGTTCTTACCAATATTGAAATTCTTAGTCTGAAAGAAATGCCGAAGTCGCTGGTCATCGTTGGAGCGGGAGCAGTGGGCGTGGAGTTCGCTTCGATCTATCGCTCTTTTGGCTGCGAAGTCACCATCATCGAAATGCTGCCGCGTCTTGTGCCGGTGGAAGATGAAGAGGTCTCCAAAGAATTGGCGCGCGTCTACCGCAAGCGCGGCATCGCGTTCCACACGAGCGCGAAAGTTGAAAAGATTGAAAAAACCAAGAGTGGGATTGCCGTGACCATCAGCGCTGAAGGTAAGCAACAGAAGATCGAAGCCGACAAAATACTCATCGCCGTGGGTCGCAAGCCGCGAACGGAAAATGTTGGTGTGGAAAAAACAAAAATCAAGCCCGAACGCGGATTCATTCAAACCGATTCCTGGATGCACACCGCCGAGCCCGGGGTTTATGCGGTCGGCGACATCGTCCTGAGTATGCCACAACTGGCCCACGTCGGCGCCATGGAGGCTCTGGTCGCGATCGCGAAAATTGCGGGTAAGCCATGTAAGCCGATTAATCCTGAACACATTCCAGGGGCTACTTACTGCCATCCGGAGATCGGTAGCGTTGGCCTTACCGAAACCAAGGCGCGTGAAGCGGGATATAACATCAAAATCGGAAAATTTCCCTTTACCGCAAACTCGCGCGCGTCGATCGTGGGTCAGCATGAAGGCTTCATTAAGATAATTTCCGACGCAGATTACGGAGAGATTCTCGGCGTCCACATTATCGGTCCGCAGGCGACCGAGCTTATCGCCGAAGCGGTTGCGGCCATGGAACTCGAAGCGACTGTCGAAGACTTGATGTGGACCATCCATGCCCATCCGACTTTGGCCGAAGCTATGCTCGACGCGGCGAATAGCGTGTATGGAATGGCGATCAACGCATGAACTCACCACCGAGGCACGGAGACACGGAGAAGATCAAGATATAGGTTTTCTCCGTGTCTCTGTGTCTCCGTGGTGATAAATGGTTTGACTTGATCTCTCTCGTCCAACTCGGCACGGTTGACTACGCCACGGGTCTGCGCTTGCAGCAGCAGTTGGTTGAACTGCGAAAAGCGGAGAAGATCGGCGATGTGTTGCTGCTGCTGGAACACTCACCCGTTATTACTCTCGGGCGCAATGCGAAAGCTGCCAATGTGATTGCATCGGCCGAACTCTTGGCCCAGCGCGGTGTAGAGGTTTACGAATGCGATCGCGGCGGTGACGTTACTTTCCACGGTCCGGGACAAATCGTGGGCTATCCCATCTTCGATCTTCGAGGATTTGCCCCTGGAACGACGGACGCTCCATCCGCCCTGCGAAAAACTCTGGGCGCTGTCGAATTCGTGCGCCGGCTGGAAGAAGTTCTGATCCGCACCTGCGCCGATTTCGCGATTCGGACAAAGCGCGTGCCCGGCCTGACTGGCGTATGGACGGATCCAAATCATGGAGCGGCGGGCGCCTTCGTCCGCCAGACAGACGGGAATTGGACGGACGAAGGCGTCCGTCCCTCCACGGAAACCGCGGAGGCGAAAGTTGCCGCCATCGGCGTTCACATCTCCCGCTCCGTCACTTCGCACGGCTTCGCGCTCAACGTAAACACCGACCTTGATTTTTTTAACCTGATCGTTCCCTGCGGTATCGCATCGAAGCCGGTGACGTCAATGCAGCAGCAACTCGACCATCCGCTTGATCTGAACGCGGTCGCAGAATCGCTCTCACGAAACTTTGCCACCGTATTTACAAGTCAGATCCTTTGGGTTGAAACGATCGATGCCCTGCTCGGCCGGACAATCGGCGTACCGATGAAGGCGCCTCCCGAACTTCGGGAGATTCACAAAGAAGACGGAACGACTTGGGCATAACGCCGGCATTCCGCTCTCCATCCCGGCCGTCGTTCAGGAGAGGTCTCTTCTGCGCGAACCCCTTCCGTCAATCCGGCACTCTGCGATAGCATTAAGAACTGCGGCCTCAGAGCAGTGCCTAGACTATGGCAATCAAGAAAAAGAATTCCAGACAAAACTCCAATGGCAACCGCGCCCGCAACGGGGGGTCCCGATCCAAGTCCATTGACCATCCGAACACGTCGGTCCGTAGTTATTCGATCCCGGATCATCGCCTGGAGCGTCCCGATCTTTCGGTCAAACAGCGCGTAGAAAAAGATAAAGACGGCACCCAGCACGTCCGCTACGAAGTTACCGGTGATTTCGACGCGCCCGTGCCTCCCATTCGCGACTCGAAATACCTGAGCAAAAAGCAGTGCATCGAGATCTACCGCTACATGCTGCTCAACCGCAAAATGGAGATCGGGCTCGAGAATCTTTACAAGCAAGGCAAAGTTGTAGGTGGAGTTTATTTTGGACTTGGGCAGGAAGCGTGTTCGTGCGCCTCCGCTTACGCGCTCGACAAAGATGACTGGTTCGCGCCCATGATTCGCAACCAGGGAGCGCTGCTGGTGCGCGGCTTCCGCGCCTCGGACACGATGATGCAGTACATGGCGAAAGCCAATTCGCCCACAAAAGGCCGTGACGGCACCTCACATTTCGGAGACATCGAAAAGCGCAACATGGTTTCGCCCATCTCCATGCTCGGCGATCTTATCCCTGTGCTCTCCGGCGTCGCGCTGGGCGCGCGTTTGCAGGGACGGAACATTGCAGCTCTCACCTGGATCGGCGACGGCGGCCAATCCACCGGCGTCACCTACGAGGGCATCAACTTCGCTGCCGTGCAGAATCTTGGCCTCGTACTCATTGTCGAGAGCAACCTATGGGCCTATTCCACGCCTTCGGAGATGCAATACCGCGTGAAAGACCTCGCGGAACGAGCCATCGGATACGGCATCCCCGGCGTGATCGTTGACGGCACCGACGCGTGCCAGGTTTACGATGTCACGCGCGACGCCGTCGAGCGCGCCCACCGCGGCGAGGGCCCCACGCTGATCGAAGCCAAGATGATGCGCATGAAAGGTCACGCCATTCACGACGCCGCGGCATATGTGCCAAAACCGATGTTCGAGTTCTGGAAAAAGCGAGATCCGATTGCGCGGTTCGAAAATTATCTGGTAAAGGAAAAGAAGTGGCTAACCGCGAAAGAGAATGAGGGATTGATTTCAGAAGTCGAGCAGGTGATCGAGGCCGAGCGCGAGATCGCGGTGAACTCGCCGATGCCTACGCCGGAGTCGGCTGAAGGCGGCGTGTTTTGCGAAGACAACTGCCATGCAATCAAACCGAAATATGGAATGCCGAAGGTAAAGAAGGGAACCGGTGACTTTAGGCAAACAGAAGCTGCGGCGCATTTCAAATAGAGAATTTCTCACTGGCAAATTGCCGCCAAGTTAAAAGTTCGAGACAAAACCCTATGCAACTTACTTACCTCGAAGCCATCCGCCAGGGAATCTGGGAAGAAATGGACCGCGATCCAACTGTCTTCTGCCTCGGCGAAGACATCGGCATTTATGGCGGCGCCTTTAAAGTCACCGACGGCTTTATCGACCGCTTCGGTCCCGAGCGCGTCATCGATACTCCAATCGCCGAGTCCGCCATTGTGGGCGCCGCTTTCGGGGCGTCGCTCACCGGCATGCGTCCCGTCGCCGAATTTCAGTTCATGGATTTCATCGGCTGCGCCTTCAACCAGATTTCGAACATGGTCGCAAAGACGCATTACCTCTGGGGTGCGCCGGCTCCGCTGGTTCTGCGTGGTCCCAGCGGCGGATACGTACATGGCGGTCCTTTCCACTCGCAGAATCCGGAGATGTGGTTTGTCCACAATCCTGGATTGAAAGTAATTTGCCCGGCCACTCCCTACGACGCCAAAGGCCTGATTAAAGCCGCCATCCGCGACAACAACCCGTGCATTTTTTTCGAGCACAAATATCTTTATCGCCGCATCAAGGGTGAAGTGCCGGCCGATGATTACATCGTTCCCATCGGGAAAGCGAATATCGTCCGCGAGGGTCGCGATCTCAGCATCATTACTTACGCCGCAATGGTTCACACTGCGTTAGAGGCCGCGGAGGTTCTGAAGAACGACGGGATCGATCTGGAGATACTCGACCTGCGTACCGTCTCGCCTCTGGACCGCGATGCCATCGCGCAGACTGTGAAGAAGACAAACAAGGTCATCATTCTGCATGAGCACTCGCGTACTGGAGGATTGGCCGGTGAAATTGCAGCCATCATCAACGAAGAAGCCTTCGATGATCTCGATGGACCAATCGTCCGCATTGCGGGTCTGGATTCCGCGATCCCTTTTTCTCCTCCGCAGGAGGAACATTATCTTCCTAAGGTGAGTGACATAGTGCGCGAAGCCCGCAAACTGAAATCGTATTGAACCCAAACGAATAAGACAGAGACAGCCGGTTCTTAGATCCGCGGACGAGTCCACTCTATCCGCATGCATAGCCCCGATGTCGGCATAAAGCTAGCGCAGATCGTGCTGCTTCTGCCACAATAGTCGATTCCCGGAGGGGACCATGGGTAAATTTGTTCTCGGAGTCATCATTACTCTTCTCTTACTAATCCTTGGCGGGCTAGGCTTCGCGATGCTCGGTTTTTTCCCCACCGCGGCTAACGTCGCGCCACCACGATGGGAACGCCACCTGGCTAACACGGCCGTCGATGCATCGATGGAGCGGCGCGCTCCACACGTCACCAACCCGGTCCCGCCCAACGACCAGAGCCTTGAAGATGGCATGAAGCTTTACAGCATGAACTGCGCCCTTTGCCACGGAGATCTCGATCGCAAGCCCTCCGCTCTGGCGCAATCTTTCTACCCGCCCGCGCCTAATCTGGTTTCCGATCCGCCCGATGATCCGGAGTGGCACATCTTTTACACAATCCGTACCGGCGTCCGTTACACTGCAATGCCCGCCTGGGACAAGACCCTCAGCGAGCAGGATATGTGGAAGATTACCAGCCTGCTTTCGCACATGGATAAGCTGCCACCCGCTGTTCAGGATTACTGGAAAACCAACTTTGGCGTAGCTGCACCGGCGGGCGAGGATGAGAAGAAATAAGACACAGGAACCGCCGACGCGTTTCTAAAATCGACAATACTAACTTTCGACTTCTGTTGACAGCGTTCGGGGAACGCGCAATACTTCCGCACTGGCGCGCCGCCCGTCTGCTCCTGCATGCCAAGACGGACGCGCCTTTTGCCACTTTCCCAGGAGGATCTTCGCATGGCCCGCACC
Organism: uncultured Acidobacteriaceae bacterium; assembly: GCA_963726155.1. Taxonomy (GTDB): domain Bacteria; phylum Acidobacteriota; class Terriglobia; order Terriglobales; family Acidobacteriaceae; genus Sulfotelmatobacter. The sequence goes on along the minus strand of CAVSBF010000003.1, from coordinate 1,084,559 downwards.
GCCCACTCGGCACGGAATATTTTTCCGCTTCTATTGTTGATCGCAGTCTTCGTCCCCTTTGCTTCGGCCTCTGGCCCTTATGTGATCGGTTCAGCGAACACGGTGAGCGCCGATCCTACCGTGCCTCGGCCTTCGACTAAGCCTTGTGTGGTGCAGCTATTCAGTGGAGCGTCGTTCTATGATTTCAACGTCGAGAACTTTACCTATACCCCGCCAGCCGATTGTCCCGGCCCGTGGGCGAAAGTGGTGCTCGAAGCGGATATCAACCTGAATGCCGGCATCCAGTACGATCGCACCGCTAATTTCTGGCTCGGTCCGGTAAATATTTATTTCGGTACCACCGCCGAACCTTCGCCGAACGAAGGCCCGTCATGGCATATCGAAAACGATCTTACCGATTACAGCTCGATCTTCTACACCGCGCAAACCGGTCAAGCTAACATCGGCAACACGTTGTGCTGCGGGCTGACTTCGACTATCTACGCGTCCGCATCGCTCGAGTTCTATCCGATTCCCAAGGGACAGACAGCTCCCGTTTCCGCAAACGTGGTGCTGCCACTTTCGGCCGGACCTTCAGGCGGGACAGTCGGTCTCGGCACAACCTCCAGCACTCTCTCCGGCACCTTCACCATGCCCACGAACGTGCAGACCGCTTATCTTGATGTTTACGCGCAGAGCCAATCCGGCGATGAGTTCTGGTATACCTGCGTGCCAAACGATGTCGCATCAGAGCTGGAAAGCTGCAGCAACACGGGGTTCCGCGAGACCGAAATCACAATCGATGGGCAACCGGCAGGAGTGGCACCGGTATTTCCGTGGATTTATACCGGCGGTATCGATCCTTTTTTGTGGTTCCCGATTCCCGGCGTGCAGACCTTGAACTTCACCCCGTATCGCGTAAACCTGACGCCGTTTGCGGGCTTGCTGAGCAATGGTCAGCCGCACACGGTCTCACTCAGCGTGTACAACGCCAACAATTATTTCTCAGCCACGGCGTCGCTTTTACTCTATTTGGATCCAGGCAGCGCCGAAACCAGCGGCGCGATAACTCAAAACACTCTGACCGGGCCGTCTCCCGCGGTCACCGAGAACCTAAACGTGCAGCCAACTTTTATCAAGGGTACCGTCGACGTTACTTCGAGACGCAGCTTCGTGATCTCGGGCTACGTGAATACTTCACATGGCAAAGTGACGACCAAGGTTTCGCAAACGGTAGGCTTTTATAACGACCAGAATTTCAATATCACTGGAAACCAGTACGTTCAGGATATTGTGCAAAATACCACGATCAACTCAAACACCACGGTATCGCAGATGGGTTCACCCGCCACGGTTTACAACCAGAATTACACTTTCCCGTTGACCGTTAATATTTCAGAAGTGTTCCTCTCTAACGGCAACATCAACCAAAAAACCAATGCCAAACAGACTTACAACCAAACCAATACCACCACCCAGGGTGGTGCCGTGACGTATTTCAGTTCGCTCGAAAACGCCGGCCAACACCTGGATACGCTCGAGTTTGATTCCTCGTTCAATCTACTCGGCAACAGCGGCCAATCCGCCGCTCAGCAGTACAACTACTTTGATTCAACCGGCGCGGCTTATGATTGCGCCATCGCGGCCAGTGCTAACGTACTCACAGCCTTCAGTCCGGGATGCAAGCAATAGATAACGGCGGACAACAGGAACTTGAAATATCAAAGGGAGCGGCCAATGCCGCTCCCTCGATTTATTTTGGATTGAAAGCCGGGGAACGATTCTATTCTGGCGGCCGCGTAATCGCCCCCTGCGACGCCGATGAAACCAGGGCTGCGTATTTGGCGAACACTCCAGTAGGATAACGCGGCTGCGGTGGCTTCCATTCTTTCATTCGCTGTCGGATGACTTCGTCACTGATCTCAACCTCCAGCAGCCGCTGGTTAACGTCGAAGTGGATTATGTCGCCGTTGCGTACCGCGGCGATCGGTCCGCCCAGAGCCGCTTCCGGCGAAACGTGACCAGCCATCAATCCGTGAGTTGCACCGCTGAAACGTCCATCAGTCAATAAAGCAACCGAGGATCCCAATCCCTCGCCCACCAGTGCTCCGGTGACGCTTAGCATCTCGCGCATGCCCGGACCGCCTTTAGGGCCCTCATTGCGAATGACCACAACATCGCCCGAGTGAATCTGCTTGCTGGTAACGGCGGTCATGGCGTCTTCTTCCGATTCAAAAACTCGCGCCGGACCGCGCTGCTCGAGCCGCTCATGCCCGCTGATTTTCGCCACGCAACCCTCGGGCGCGAGGTTCCCCTTCAAAATGACCAGGCCTCCGGTTTTCTTTAGCGGCTTTTCCAGCGGCGCAATCACTTCTTGACCCGGTGTTTCAATGGCGCTCTCACTCTCAGCCTTAAGCGACAGTCCTGTTACCGTCATCGCCGCGGGATGAAGATGTTTTCCATGCAGCAGTCGCCGGGCCAGCAGGCGCACTCCGCCCGCTCGATGCATATCGGCGGCCACAAAACGTCCGGAAGGTTTCAGATCGGCAAGCAAGGGAGTGCGTTCGCTTACCCTTTGAAAATCGTCGATCTGCAAATCGACGCCAGCTTCGCGTGCAATCGCCAACAGGTGCAAAACTGCGTTGGTCGATCCTCCAGTTGCAGCGACGGACGCGATCGCATTTTCAAATGCGTCATGAGTCAAGATATCGTGCGGGCGAATTTCCTTCTCCAGCGCATTCAGGATTACCTTGCCGCAGGCGAATGCGACGGAATCTTTCTTTGCATCCATCGCGGGCACGCTGTTGAAGCCCATGGGAGAAAGCCCGATCATCTCCATCACGGCGGACATGGTATTCGCGGTGTATTGGCCACCGCAGGCACCGGCGCCGGGACAAGCCACATCTTCCAGATCGTGCAAATCCTTATCTGAAATTTTCCCCGCGGCATTCGCACCGACGGCTTCAAAAACATCTTGTATCGTGACGTCTTTGCCACGATAAGTGCCGGCCGCGATGGTTCCGCCATAAAATACAAACCCGGGAATATTCAGCCGCGCCAGCGCCATGGCTGCGGCGGGGATCGTCTTATCGCACCCCACCACGCATACGACAGCGTCGAACAACTGGCCGCGACAGACCAGTTCAATCGAATCGGCAATTACTTCGCGACTGACCAGTGAGGCGCGCATTCCTTCCGTGCCCATGGTCTCACCATCAGAAATCGCGATGGTATTGAATTCCATGGGAGTGCCGCCGGCGGCGCGGATGCCTTCTTTCACTTTGGCAGCCAGCTGCCGCAGATGAAAGTTGCAGGGCATGGTTTCAATCCAGGTGTTGGCTACGCCGATCAGTGGCTTGCGAAGATCGGCGTCAGTAAACCCGATGGCTTTGAACATGGCGCGCGCCGGAGCCCGGTCGCGCCCGTCGGTGATTCCGCGGCTGCGATGCTTTAGATCCATGGCAAAAGATTACATCAGAGGTGAAGCGACAGGGAGCGTATCGTTAGAAAATTCAAAACGGAAACCGCGATCAACTGATATGCGAAACTTTGTCTAGGCCAACGCTGCGCGGGCTGATTGTTCTGCGATGTTGGCCGATGACGGCGGGTGCGGTGCCCACGTGCCACTGTCCTGATGCTCACTCGAAGATGCGCTGGAGCGTACTTCGATTACATCCACGATCCCGTACCATTCGCGGCAGAGCTGGCCAATTTGCTTCTGCGTCGCTTCCAGCAGCAAGGTGACGCCATGTTCCTGACCGGCGGCTTCCGCATGAACTGAACCGAGATCGAGCCCTCTGCGTGAAGCGGCGTTGAGAATGCGCATCAATGCACCCTGGGCGTTGCGATAGTGAATGTGAAAAACTTGCATCGTCGTTTCCTCTAATTTTGCAATTTCTATTCGTCCCTGAAAACCATCTCTGAAAGCGCCGCTCCCGCCGGAACCATGGGATAAACATTCGCTTCCGGATGACAATCGAATACCAGCAACTCCGGCCCCGGCGAGCGCAGGAAACTGTCGATGGAATCTCCCGTATCTTTCGATACCGGAAACTCAGCCATAGCAGACTCGTTCAGGCGCCAGCCGTGGATCCTGTAGGCCTTGGCAATCTCAACGAAATCTGGATTGTCGCTCAAATCGGTTTCTGAGTAGTTGCGCTCGTAGAAAAGTTGTTGCCACTGTCGCACCATGCCGAGATATTTGTTATCGACAATCACCATTTTTATGGGCAGTCCGAGGCGCTGCACCGTGGCGAGTTCCTGAATATTCATCTGAAAGCCGCCGTCGCCGGAAACGCAAAGCACACAAGTCTCTGGTTTCGCGAGTTGCACGCCGACTGCGGCGGGCAGGGCGAAGCCCATCGCCCCCAGGCCTCCGGAAGTGATGAATCCGCGCGGCGATGAAGAACGGTAGCGCTGCGCCGCCCACATCTGGTGCTGGCCCACGTCGGCGATCACTACGTTGTCTTGCGGCAGCCGGCTGAAAAGTTCATCGAGGAAGCGCATGGTCGGTTGCGCCAGACCTTGCGGATCAAGCTCGGCACGTTCTTGTCCACACGCGACCGCTCGCCAGCCGCTCCAATCGGGCAGGGAGACGTGGTGCAGGTCAGCGTGAAGCGCCGGAATTGTTTTGGCCAGATCGCCGATGACCGGCAGCTCACAGGCTCGTACTCGGTCGAGTTGTGCCGGATCAATTTCGAAGTGAACGATCTTTGCATTGGGAGCAAAGCGAGTGGGCTCGCCGGTCACGCGATCATCCAGGCGCGCTCCAAATACCATCAACAGATCGGTCTCGTGCAGCGCCATGTTGGCAGCACGCGTTCCGTGCATTCCGACCATCCCCAGGTAATAGGGCGATTGCGGTGGAACGGCGCCCAGACCGTGCACCGTGGCGAATGTCGGGATATTCAAATCATCGAGCAGTCGACGCAATTCCGGTATGGCTCCGGAAAGCTTTGCTCCCGCACCCACAAGTGCCACCGGCTTTGTCGCGCATCGCAACAAGTTAGCGATCGTGTCGCCGTGTGGGCCCTGTGCTTTCGCTTCAGAAGCCTGCCCGCGCGGAGCAAACTTCACCGGCCCGGAAAATTCTTTCTTCGCTTTGAGCAAGTCGGTTGGGATGTCGATGACCACCGGCCCCGGCCGGCCGCTGCGCGCCCAGTGGAATCCCTCAGCAATGACTTCAGGAATTTCATCAATGGTTCGCACCAATCGGCTCCACTTGGTCAGCGAGAGCGTCACGCCGAAAACGTCGGTCTCCTGAAATGCATCGGTGCCGAGCATCGCGCTGCGCACTTGTCCCGTGATGCACACTAAGGGAACGGAATCCATTTTGGCATCGGCAATGCCTGTCACGAGGTTGGTTGCGCCCGGACCGCTGGTCGCTATCGCTACACCAACTTTTCCCGTTACCCGGGCGTAGCCTTCCGCGGAGAAGACTGCGCCTTGCTCATGGCGCGTGAGAACGTGGCGAATGCCGCTGCCTTCGAGCGCATCGTATAAGGGCATGATCGCGCCGCCGGGATAACCGAACACCAGGTCCACCCCTTCGGCGCGCACGCATTGCAAAACGATTTCTGCTCCCTTAAGCATTCACGACCTGTTCGGGTTCCGGTTTAGGCGTCTGAGCGGGCTTCTTCGCTTCTCTTCCCGGCAGCCAGCTCATCATGCCGCGCAACTGGGCACCGACAATCTCAATGGGATGCCGCTGTTCCTTCTCCCGCAGTTCCGTGAAGTGATAGCCGCCGTCTTTGTTTTCTTTGATCCACTCGCGAGCGAAAGTTCCGTCCTGAATGTCGGCCAGAGTTTTCTTCATCGCCGCCCGCGTAGCGTCTCCGACAACTTGTTCGCCGCGCGTCAGGTCGCCATACTCGGCGGTATTCGAAATCGAATAGCGCATCCGGCTGAGTCCGCCTTCGTAGATAAGATCGACGATCAGCTTCATCTCGTGCAGGCACTCGAAGTACGCAATCTCCGGTGCGTAACCAGCTTCCACCAGCGTCTCGAATCCCTTCTTGATCAGCGACGTCAGACCACCGCACAACACAGCCTGCTCGCCGAACAGATCGCTCTCGGTCTCTTCCTTAAACGTGGTCTGCAGTACGCCGGCGCGGGTCGAGCCGATGCCGTGCGCATAGGCCAGCGCAAATTCGTGCGCCCGCTTGCTGGAATCCTGTTGAATCGCGATGAGTGAAGGCACGCCGCGACCCTCTGCATATACGCGCCGCAACAAGTGTCCGGGACTCTTGGGCGCGATCATCACCACATCCACATCGCTCGGCGGAGTGATGGTCTTGAAATGAATGCTGAAGCCGTGTGAGAAACCGAGGATCTTGCCCGGATGCAGATAAGGCTTGATGTACTGCTCGTATACCGCCGCTTGAGTTTCATCGGGCGTAAGCACGTGAATCCAGTCAGCGCGCTTGGCGGCCTCATCCGGCGCCACGACAACCATGCCATCGGCGCGGGCCTGCTGGGCGCTGGGGCGATTCGGCTCCAGCCCGACGATTACTTTGCATCCACTGTCGCGAAGATTCTGCGCCTGCGCGTGGCCCTGGCTGCCGTAGCCGAGGATGGCAATGGTTTTGCCTTTTAAGGCGTTGGGATTGGCGTCATGTTCGTAGAAAATTGTGGCCACAGGATGCTCCTTCTGGTTTAAAAGCTGACCCTGATTGCTGTGGACCGACCGGTCGGTCGGTATCCTCAAATGCTACCTGTGACCCTGATCAGTGTCAAGCGGGAAATCCAGGGCTACGAACTTCCCCAGGTAACGGCTTCGGCACTCATTGGTAATCCATTGTGGAACTGTTTACCATGTCACCCGATGACTCGTGAGACCGTGGTCGACTCCCGGCAGGAAATTCTGCGCACTGCCGCCCGCTTATTTCAGCAGCGTGGCTATGATGCCACTTCCATGAATGACGTGGCCGCAGCTCTCAGGCTGAGCAAGGGCGGCCTCTACCACCACTTTCAAAGCAAAGACGAAATTCTGTTTGAGATCATGGACCACGCCATGGAGATCACGCAGGAGCGCGTGCTCAATCCGGTGCGCAGCATCGCCGATCCTGAAGATCGGCTGCGGGCTCTGATCCGGCTGCACATCGAAGTTGTGCTGAGTCCGCGCGACCGCGAGATTACCGTAATGCTCCACGAGAACCATCCGCTTCCACCCTCGCTGCGCAAGCGCATTAATGCGCGAAAAAAAGACTACGTGCACTTTCTTGAAAGCCTTATGGCCGAGGTGCAGAACAAAGCTCGGCAGTCTCGATCCACGAAAGCCAAGGTAAGCCCGCGCGCCGCGGCCTTTGCGCTGCTTGGCATGATCAACTGGATCTATCAGTGGTACAAACCGGAAGGCAATCTGCAGGCGCAGACCTTGATTCCGCAATTTACCGACCTCATTTTCGGAGGAATCCTGGCGTGAAAACATTTTTTGCCAGCCTTCCGGAGATCGAAGAGCAGCGTAACGACAGCGCCAAATCTTATCGCGAATTCTTGCGCGTTCCGGCAATGAGCGCTGGCCTGTATGTGCTGCCGGCGGGAGGAATCGACCGGCAAAAGCCGCATCGCGAAGACGAAATCTACTACGTGCTTCGCGGGCGCGCGCGGTTCAAGGCTGGATCAGAAGATCGAGAAGTTTCCGCCGGCAGCGTGATCTTCGTCGCAGCCGAAGTTGGGCATCGCTTCTACGACATTGCGGAAGAACTGACGGTGCTGGTGTTCTTCGCGCCCGCTGAGACGTAATCGGCGGCAAGCGCGAAAATTATTTCGCGGGGATCCAGTAAACCTCTTCCTTAATCGCCGTTCTATCGACAAAGCCGCGCCGCTTTAGGATCGCTTTGCTGTTCGCGATCATGTCCGGGTGTCCACACAGGTATGCGGTTGTATTTGTGGCGTCGAGTTCCCAATGATCGGCGTATTTGCGCAGCACATCGTCGGCGCGGCCGATCTCGCCCGGCCAGTCGGCATGATCCCACGGCCGGCTCACGGTGGGAACATACTTGAACCAGGGCAGTTCCGCATCGAAGCGGATCAGTTCCTCCTTGTAACCGAATTCCCAGGGACGGCTGGCGCCATTGAGTAAGTAGAGTTGGTGGCCGCCATCGAAGTGGCCTTCTTTCCAATCCTTTGCAAGCTGCCGGACGAAGCTTACAAATGGGGCTACGCCCGTCACCGTGCAGACCAGCAAATGGTGCTTGCGTCCGCTTTCGGTATCTAGCGTGCACTTCCCCTTGGCCACTTTTCTCATCAGCAGTTCGTCGCCGGGTTGCAGCTTGAACAGGCGCGGAGTGAACGCGCCTTCGGGCACAAGTTCGAAGAAAAATTCAATTTCCTCTTCAAATGGAGCCGAGACGATCGAATAGGGACGCTCTATGCGCTTGCCGTCGTGCTCGACTCCGAGCGTGGCGTATTGACCCGGAGCAAACTTGAACTCGCCGCCGGGCTCGATGCGAATCATCCACAGGTCGGGAGCGAACTCCTCGCGCTTCGTGATCCGTGCCCGGTAAAATTTGTCGTCCCCTACCATCATTTTCTTAGAATCCTCAAATCCTCAGCGCTCGATATGCCACTCGAGACCAGCTTCGCGGGTCGATAAAGTTGTGCGATGATACACGGCAAGGCGGCAGCATGACAACCGAACGGTCGTTCCAGCAGTTTAGGAGGCTCAGCTAGTCAGCGTCGGGTTGAGAGGTTTCTGGATTATTTCTCGCGACCGGCTGGATCGCAGGTGGAGGATTCGGAAGAGCGCGAAGTTTCGCGAGTTCGTCCTGCGTCTTTTGCCAGACTTTCGGTTTCTTCTTGGTTGCGATGGGTGCGTTCGGATCTCCGTAGAACGCCAGAATGTTTGCCCGCAACTCGGGAGTGATCTTGTCGAAATTGTGTTGTGCCAACTGGTCGAGCAGGTGGGCATAGGTGCTATCGGTCAAACCATATTCACCAGCGCGCGTGTCGCGGCCAGTATCAAAATCGGTGTTGGTGAGCTGCAAGTCCCCGGCTGAAGTTTCGTGCAGAAGCCTGGTATAGTCCTGCACGGTTTTGTCCACGCTGGCGATATAAAGGTCTTCGGTCTTCTGCGTGGGGATTTTGAAATCGAGCGCCTTGAACGGTCCGATCTTGGGCATGAATCTTACGAAGAAGGCCAGCAGCCGAGTTCCAAAGCCCGGACGTTTATAGCTGCGTCCCCATTCCTTTTGATAGCTCGCTCGCGATAAGTAATAGCGAAACTGGCGGGCCTTGAAGTTGGGCGTTTCCGAAACAATCTCCTGACGGCGCGCGACCAGCGCCACCCGCGTCATCTCGGGAATCACGGTGCTGATGGCCCGGCGAAAGGTTCCGATGGCCAGATCTTCTTTAGAGAGAATGTCGGTTAGCGGAATGCCGTAAGTATCCTGAAACGCCCGCTCCAGCACTGGCTTCGAAATTTCAAAGCCGATGAAATCGTGATAAGCGTCGGAGGTATAGCGTTTCTTCGCTACCTGTGTTACGTCAAAGCCAAATTCGGTACGGATGTGCGCCTTCGGATTGTCCTCGTAGGTGACTATGTTTCCGTATTTTTTGCGCAGTTTGGGAAACTCGATGCCTACTGCCTGGTTGACCGTCGGGTGTCCGCAGTTATCCGCCGAGTAATGCGCCAGCGCTCCCAAGGCGAAGGCGTATTCGTCCAGATCAGAAGATTCGTTTACCAGATTGACGACGAAGTCGCCGCTGCGCACGTAATGCGTGAGATCGCTGAAATATTTGCTGCCGAACGGATAATAGCCCATGTCCTGCATTACCGAGCCGCCGTAGGCGAATGCGTGAGCCTTCTTCAAGTCATCGTCGGTGGCGGCGGGGAAGCGCTTTTTCAGCAGAGGCAAGAGCGTGTCCTTCCACGTCAAATCCACGATCTCTTCGTGAGTGAGCACGGAATAGGCGCCGCAAGTCTGCACGGCGCAGATCGGCGCGATCAAAAGCGCGAGGCAAAAACAGATCGGTGCTCTAAGGGATTTGAGGATGGACTTCATTTGGCGACAACGAGAACTACAAAAGTATCCGGCACAATGCTGTGCCGCGGATGCGGATTGTCGGTCGTAGCCGCTGGAGGTGGGCCGAATTTCGCGGTGACGACAAATACATTGTGAGTTTTGGAATCGAGTGCCAATGTACGCGCGCCCGTCTCCGTAGGCACAGTCTCCACCAGCATGAATTTCTCCGGCGACTCCTCGCGGATTACACTCAGCACGCCCTCCCCACAGGAAGCGAAAGCCAGCCCGGTTTCGTCATCGAACCTGGTTGCGTCTACACCGTCGCCGACGGCGGGAGTGGCTAGAACTTTGCCGGAATCGGCGTCGACCACGGCCATCATTTTGTTATCGCACCCTACGAACAGGCGGCGATTCTTTTTGTCCATGGATAATCCCGAAGGCGATTCGCAGGGCGCCAGCGGCCATTTCGTTTTCACCACCAGTTGCTTCGCGTCGATCGCGGTCAGTTCGCTCTTGTCCTCGATGTTCACGAAGATCTCGCCTTTCCCATCGCTGGCGGCAAACTCAGGCTTGCCATTCAGTTTGATCGTGCCCACGACCGTGCCGTTGGTAGCATCAATGGCGGTTGCGTCCTGGCTTCGTCCGTTAAATGTGAAAACACGCCGGGTTGCCGGATCGTAAAGAATGGCGTCGGGGCCTTGCCCGACCTTTATCTTGCTACTGGTGGCGAGGCTTTTCAGGTCAAAAACGCTCACTGTGCCTTCCCGCCCGTTACTGGTGAAGCCGCGTCCCAATTCGGGCGCGAGAGCAATGCCGTGAACCCCAGGCGTGTCGGCGATATCACCCACGTTTTTGCCGGAATCCAAATCGAGAACGATGACATGAGTACTGCGAGAAATATAGAGACGGCGGGCAGCGGCGTCGGCGGTTAGATAATCCCAACCGCCATCGCCTCCGATCTTGTAGGTAGTCACAACTTTGTATCCTGGGCCAGCGGCGGCTACAGCCGTTGCGGCGGCGATCAGTAGCGAAGCGAAAATCCATTTGCAAAAGAAATCTCTCTTGCCGGCCATTCTTCCTCCGTAACCTCACTTGCATGGTACGTCTGAGCCCCTGGCGTCTCATCCGACGCTGGTTTTAGCCCACGGGTAGTCGAGCCTGCACCCAACTTTAGTCGGGCGGGACCTGAAGTAACTTTACCCCATTTTCACAGTTGCCTAAACTTTGCACATGGATGTTTTTCAACCGAACCTCCCGGTTCAGGACCAGCCGCGGCTTCTAGACTCGCGCCTTCAGCCCACTCCGGATTATTGCAGCCTGGGTCCTGATTCGGATCTCACGCCGAAGCCGCCGTTTTTCAGATCTGGCAATCTTGGTCCATTACGTTCTTGCCTGCGTCTGCTGCATGTGGCGGCTGTAATGGCGGGGTTCGGGCTGGCGGTAGCAGCCTCCAGCGCCGGGGGCATGGGGAGTATCTGGGGCAAATTGAGCAATTCGTCTGTGCCGCGGAAGAATTCTTCAGAATCGTCATTTGCGTTCTCGGAAACGGATCTGGATCGCCGAAGGCCCCAGGAACAAGCGGAACTGCTGCTGCAACGCGCCGTAAGCCATTCCGACGGTGCGACGGATCAGATCGAAGCGCGTGTCGACGGCTGGCGCGGAAAACTCCAGTGGAATAATCAGTTCGGCCAGCTTACGACCGCAGCTCTCAACTCCAGCGATGCCGGTGTGCGGAGTTCCGCCATTGAAGTGGAACTCGCCGCCTACGGGCTAACCAAGAGCCAGCCCACGGTGGAGGCCCTGGTGAAACAAGCCGGATCCACAGACCACACGAAAAAGATTTGGGCCTTCTGGGGCTTGGGGCTGCTGGCGAACCGTGGTATCGCAACGGATCGCGTGGTGGAAGTATTGGCCGCCCACCTGAAAGAATTTGACCGCGCCGATCGTTCGTCAGAGGACTCCCGCCGTTGGGCAGTCGAAGGCTTGGCGTTGGTGGGAACCACGCCGACAATCGCTCCCCTGCTCGATGCCATGCGCAATGATCCTTCCGCTCTGGTGCGCGAACGGGCTGCTTGCAGCCTGGCGCAGAGTGGAATGTTGAGCCATGACCAGCGCCTGATCGCCGTTCCCCGGCTCATCGATTACGCCGAGGATCCAGCACTTGACGCCCAGACCCGGGGCTGGGCCTTTCAGGCATTGGCCGACATTACCCGACAACGCCTGCCCAACGACTCTGCTGCCTGGCGGAATTGGTATCAGAACAACAGCGCGGAAAACTAAGCTGCCTCAAAGCATTCTCCAGATTCTCCGGGCATCATTGTCCTTATCCTGAATGCCCGTCTTAAACGCGCGGCGAAATCGAAGGTTCCTCACAACGAAAAACCGCTACCGTCAGCGACTAGAATTAACATTCGAAGCGTCTAAGGAATTGTTAATATCGAATGTCGGGCTTATCGCAATCTCTCGTATTCTGCATGGGTGTCACCAAACCAATCTCCGCATCTCTGCAATCGGCTGTTTCGGAGCTGCTGGGGGAGCTGCAGGCGCGGAGTGAGTGCGAGAAGATAGGTCTTTCCCGCGACTCCCTAGCCGCGATTCTTTGTGATGTCGCCGCCAAATATCTGCCTGCCTCGTGCAGTTATAGCGAAGCCCGGACATTTCTGCTGAGCCTTCGCGTGGAAGAGCTGGCCTTGGCCAGGGCCTGTGCGGCGGGTCACAACGCCGCCTGGGAGATTTTTCTCACGCGTTATCGCGAAAAGCTTTACCAGTCGGCCTTGCGCATTGCCCGCGAGGATTCTGCCGCCCGCGATTTGGCCGATACCCTTTATGCCGAGCTTTACGGCACCACCACGCGCGCCGGAGAGCGAGTTTCGAAGTTAGCCTCTTTCACCGGGCGCGGGTCGCTGGAGGGCTGGCTACGCACTGTGCTCGCCCAGGAGTTCGTCAATCGCTACCGCCGCACCCGGCGGCTGGTTAGCCTGGATGAAGAAGGGGAAGACGGCTCACAGTTCGCGGCCCCCGAGGCCGAAGCGCTTCCGTCTCCGGATTCGCGCCTCGAAGTGGCCACTCAGGGCGCCCTGGCCTTGCTTTCGAACGAAGAGAGGATGATCCTGGCATCCTATTTTCTGGATGGCCGCACCCTGGCCGAAATCGCCCGCATGCTGGGCGTACACGAGTCTACGATCAGCCGTAAAGTGGACAAACTTGCCAAGTCCTTACGCAAGAAAATCCTGGCTAACATGATCCAGCAAGGCATGGCGCGCCGCCAGGCCGAAGAGGCTTTGGAGGTGGACGTGCGCGACCTGCGGTTAGACATTCGTCGCAGTTTGGCGCAAGAACCACCTGCGGCACCGTTCTCTGATCAGAGAGAAGCCCCGGTCGAGGCTCGAACTCAAGGAGATCCGGCGAACTCTTAGGACAAGTTAAGAGAGGTTCTCCAGAAAGCAGCTCTCTAGAAACTTCAGATGCAAGACGTGCCCCAATTCGTACTGAAGCAGATGCGAGAAAAGGCTACAGCCGGATTTCATCCCGATGCAGATCTGCTCACGGCTTTCGCCGAGCAGTCTCTTCCGGGAAGCGAAAGGGCCCGCGTAATCGAGCACCTGGCCGCCTGTGGCGATTGTCGAGACGTTCTCGCTTTGGCTTTGCCCGCAACCGAGATCGCGGTTTCGCCCGTTTCCATCGCCCGACCTCGCAGTGGATGGCTCGGCTTGCCCGTGCTTCGCTGGGGAGCATTGGCTGCCGGACTCGCGGTCGTGATTTCGGTCGGCGTTTTGCAGTATTCCCATTCAAGGAAGAATGACACGGTCTCCTCGAGCCGGCCACCAGAGGCCGTGACGCTTCCTTCCGGGGCGAATTCGACTTCTTCAACTGAGGCGGCAGCCTCCCAAACAGTGACGGGAAAACAGACATCGTCGGCACTCGGGTCCCACGCATCCACTGGGCAGAAACCAGAAGTCGAAGTCACCCGCACAGTCCGTGCTACAGGCCATGAGGTCGTTTTCGCTCCAGCTGCGCAAAGTGCGAAGACTCCATTGGCTCAGGTCACTTCTCACTCCGCCAGAACAAGCGGGAATCAGGTGGCTGCGCAGATTGCTCAGAACGAGTCGCCGCTGCTACCAAATCGAGAAGACGTAACGAACCTGACTAGCTTCGACGTGGTTAAAGCCAAAGATCCCGTGCCCGCAGAGTCAGCTTCGGGCAATGCTCCCACGTCCCTTGCGACCGCCAGTCCCTTGCAAACCTCGCCGTCTCTCATGTTGCGCGCTTTACCGCGCTGGACGATCAGTTCCTCCGGTGTATTGCAACGCTCCTTCGACCGCGGAAATACCTGGGAGAACGTCAATCCAGCTCTGAGCGAAGTACAGATTGACGCTTACGCTCCGGCTCAACGCACCTCCGGAGATTCTGACGCCGATTCCAAGCAGGCCAACCATCCAAAACCTGCGGTTGCGGGCGATCCGGGCGCAGTATTCCGTGCCGTAGCCGCCTTCGGGCTCGAAGTTTGGGCTGGTGGTAGCGGCGGCGTCTTGTATCACACGTCGGATGGCGGCAATCACTGGATCCGCGTAACCCCAACCACCGCCGACGCTGGGCTCACGGGGGACATTATCGGCATTCAGTTCGCCGACCCCCAGCATGGGAAAATCTCAACCTCGAATGCTGAACTCTGGACCACTTCCGACACTGGCCAAACCTGGCAGAAGCAGCCATAGCAGTCAGAATCCCGCTCGACGCCGTACACTTCAGGTCGCCTTCCGCATGCGGGCAAAACCCAATTACCAAAGTGACGTTTACAACAGAAAACACTAAACCTAGTATCCAGAAGTAGTTTGGCAGTTCTGGGGGAGGGCTGCCGAGGCGTCTTGGGCTGAAAAGTCCGAGGCGCTTTTTTGTTTGCCGGATGACTGCTCAATCAGGAACATCTGGCCGGGACGTGCGGTTTGTGGATGAATAAGACCATGTGTTCTTCATCCACATATTGGTCGCCTATCTTCAATGCCCGGCGCTCACAGCCATAGGGTTCAAAAGCGAGGGAACGATACAGGCTTACCGCGGCATCTTGGGTGGTCGCTACCGAGAGCATGATCTGCTCTATTCCTTCTATATGAGTGGCGCGCTCCAGCAGCATTCTTAACATGTCCCGGCCGGCTCGCTTACCACGCGCCTCACGAGCCACGAAGACGCCCCAGATGTGTCCCTTGTGTCGTTCCTTAAGCCCCTTATGGCGGAAGAATCCCGCGGTTCCCACCAGCCGATCGCCGACGAACGCACCCACGACAAACTTCTCGGATGGATCGAACGATATACGCTGGGCGATTTCCTCCCTACTCAAGCCGTGGTGCTCTTCGGGGGACGAGCCAAACGCTCGCGGCTCACTTTCAAGCGCTTCCAGACGGATATTCCGGTATGCGTCTACATCGCTTGCCGCAAGAAATCGCAGATCGATCGTCATCGTGAGACCGCTATTCGGATCCCCGGCAGGCAGAGCAATAGCCTCCTATTTCCAATCGCGACACCACGATCCGGAAGCGGCAATCTTTTTCAACCTGGCTTTTCAACTTTTCAAAAATATCGCTGACGAATTCCATAATCTTGCCGCAACGCAAACATGCCATGTGGATGTGATCCCGGTTCAGCTTGCGTTCGTAGTAATGTCCTTCGCCGTTGATGTGCATCAGATCAAGCTCGTCAATCAAACCATGCCGCTTCAACAGCCGCAGCGTCCGGTAGACGGTACTGCGGTCTACGCTGGCATCCAGCTTCTGCGCCTTGCGCAAAAGCTGGGCCGCATCCAGGTGTTTGGTCGCCGTCTCCATCACGCGAAGAATCGCGCGGCGCTGCTCGGTCATGCGTATTCCGCGCTCGGCCAGATGGGACTGCAATCGGCCCGGAATTTCGGTTTGCGGTAATGGCACAAGACCCTCCTTGATCGTCGCAACTTAGACTGTCGCAACCTAGATTGACGTAATTTCGAGTGTCGCAACTGGTCGCAACCACGCTGCGACGAAATCTTTCGCCGGCTCTTGACGCTAGCCGGAAGCATCCGGCACTATGAGAACGTATCTTAGATGCGACTCGGTTGCAACTGGCGTTGGAAACTCACCCTTTATGACCCGGCATATTCACCATCACGGTTCTATGCTACTTCCAGATGCGACCCGATTGCAACTGGAAGCGGGATTGATTCGTATTGTGCGACTGCTGTGTAGCTGCGTCCTAAAGGTTCTGCGAAGTTTCCAGAAAGTAACGCTGCGCCACCTGAGTCTTATCCTTTGCTTGCTGGGCACAGCCTGGGCTGGAGTGGGTGGGAGCATCTCGGGTACAGTCAAAGATCCATCCGGAGCGGCGATCGCCAAAGCAACCATCACTTTGGTGAACGTCAACACAGGCGTGAGCCAAACCACCATCGCCGACGGCCGAGGCGCGTACACCTTCCCCGTCCTTCCTGTGGGGAGCTATGTTATCGCTGTGAACCAGCCCGGCTTCCAGCCCTATCGCCGCTCTGGAGTTGTGCTCGACACAAATGACGCCCTTCTATTCGATATTGTGCTTCATGTCGGGGATCGTTCCGACGCGGTCACTGTCAACGACAGCGCCGTTCATGTGGAGACTTTCAGCAGCCAGATGGGCGAGGTCATCAATAGTGACCAGATGAATGCGGTGCCGCTAAACGGCCGCAGCTATACGGACTTGTTGTCGCTTCAGCCCGGCGTAGCTCCCGAAACCTCCATCACTTCGAACACGGTGCAGGATGTAGGCGCCAGCGCGCTGTCACCTTCCGCAGATCTGAATCCAGGCACGATCTCCATTCATGGGCAGCGGGAGTTTGCCAACGCCTTCATCGTCAACGGCAGCGATTCCGAGGAAGACGTCAACATGGGAACGGCGATCATTCCAAATCTGGACTCGATCGCTGAGTTCCGCATTCTTACCAGCAACTTTGACGCGGAGTATGGCGAATTCAGCGGTGGCCAAATCAACGTCATCACGAAATCCGGCAGCAACGCATTTCACGGAGACCTTTTCGAGTTCCTGCGAAACACCGATCTGGACGCGCGCAATTACTTCTCGCCCACTCGCGGCACATTCATCCAGAACCAGTTCGGTGGAACTTTCGGTGGCCCGATCAAGCGGAGCAAAATTTTCTTTTTCTCTGACTATCAGGGCACACGTCAACGCCAGGGCGTCGATACCGGGC
The DNA here is from genome assembly GCA_963726155.1 of uncultured Acidobacteriaceae bacterium. GTDB lineage: Bacteria > Acidobacteriota > Terriglobia > Terriglobales > Acidobacteriaceae > Sulfotelmatobacter. The sequence continues at coordinate 1,067,414 of CAVSBF010000003.1, read as the reverse complement.
TGATTCCCGTGCCATCCATGCAGGATCGGTCTGGCAACCTATCCGACCTGGCCAGTTCTTTCTACACTACCGAAATCGTGAATGGGCAACCGGTAGTGATGCCGACCACCGTCAGCGGTCCAGCCTGGGCCGATAGTCTTTCTAACAATTTCGGTTACCACGTTTATGCGGGAGAGCCTTATTATTTCCCGGGATGCACGAACACAAATTATTCAGCAACGCCAGCCACGGCTTGCGTTCTTCCTACGCTGCAAATCCCGGCCAAAGCCTGGTCCGCGCCCGCGCAACATCTGTTGCAGTACATTCCGGCGCCGAATGCTTCCGGCGATCAATTTACGACTTCCGCCTACAATCAGGCGCTCCGCGATGACAAGGGCGCGATCCGCCTCGATGCCAACACGAATTGGGGGCTGATTTCCGGGTACTACTTTCTGGATGACTATTCGCTGAACAATCCATACCCGGTCGCTCAGGGCGGAGCAAGTGTCCCGGGTTTTAACGCACTCTATCTGGGCCGGGCGCAATTATTCAGCCTGGGCGAGACCAAAACGCTGAATACAACCGCAGTCAACGAACTGCACTTCAGTTACATGCGGGCATTCAACAATCTGGGCAAACCGCAAGGCGGAGTCGGTGTCAGCCTCGTATCTCAGGGCTTCGTCACGCCGTCGGGAATCCCAACCATCGTTGCGCTAGACCCTAAGGGCGAAGGAGTAGAAAACCTCGTCTTCAACAACTTCTCCACCGGCACCAATACGAACGAACTGAAGCAGGCCAATAATACTTTCCAGTGGCTCGACAATTTTTCAAAGGTCGTAGGAACTCATACCGTCAAACTCGGCGCCGAGTTTCATTATGATCAGGTCAACGTGAATCCCATCGCCCAGTTCAACGGCAACTTTCTGTTTACCGGAAGCGAGACCGGTGTCGACTTCGCCGATTTTCTGCTTGGGATTCCCAGTCAGTACAACCAGAGCCAGCTCAATCCGTTTTATGGCCGCAACAAATATGCCGGGATCTTTGCCCAGGACAGTTGGCATGCAAGGCAGAACCTCACTCTCAACTACGGCTTGCGCTGGGACCGCATTGAGCCCTGGTACGAAAAGTACAATCAGATTTCAACCACGGAACCGGGCAAGCAGTCTGTAGTTTTCCCGGGCGCGCCGGTTGGAATTCTGTACCCCACGGATCCGGGAGTGCGGCGCACGCTCGCCCCTCCGGGCGATGAATTTTCCCCGCGAATCGGCGTGGCCTATTCGCCGGATTTCTCCGACGACAGCTTTCTAGGCAAGCTCTTGGGCAGTCCAGGCAAAAGTAGTCTGCGGGCAGGCTTCGGAATGTATTACACATCCATTGAAGGTCTAACTCTGGGAGTGTTGGCAGCAAACGCTCCTTATGGAACTACCTACAGCAGTCCCGCTCCACCTATATTTTCGAACCCATTCGTGACCGCTTCCAACGGACAGAATCTCGGGCAGTATTTTCCCGTCACTCTCGCGCCCTCGAACTCCTCGAGCAGCCATCCCGATGGCCATGTCAACTGGTCGCAATACGAGCCGATTAGCGGCATTCCTGCTTATCCCGTCAGCAATCGTATTCCCTACACCGAACAGTACATGTTCTCGATCGAGCGCCAACTCGGGGACAATACCGTGTTCAGCGCCAGCTACGTGGGCAACCAGTCCCATCGCCTTATTGCGCTGGTGGAATCGAACCCCGGCAGCCCCGCGTTGTGCCTGAGCTTGAGCCAGCCCAGCCAGGTTGCCGCGGGATCCGCGACCTGCGGTCCTTTCGGAGAAAGCAATGTTTACATAACGGCGTCGGGACAAACTGTGAATGGAACCCGCGCTCCCCTCGGTTCGAAATTTGGCAGCGATACGAACCAGGCGACCATCGGCAATGCCAACTACAACGCTCTGGAACTCAGTCTTCGCCGCACCGGCAAGCGCCTGCAGTTATTTGCCAGCTACACTTTCAGCAAATCAATCGATCAGTCCTCGAACGTCGGCGAGGAGGTGAATCCAATCAATCCCGCACTCAGCCGCGCCTTGTCGGCCTTCGATGTGAAACATAATTTCGTGGTCAGCTATGCGTATGACCTACCCTTTGATCGTCTTTTTGGCGCTTCCAACCGCTGGACGACCGGCTGGGCGCTTTCCGGCATCACTCATCTCAGCACCGGTTTCCCGGTGACGCTGCTCAACTACGGCGACAATTCTTTGCTGGGATCCGAGCCCAACGGAGTCAACAATTACGGCGTCGACGAACCGCAATACACTCCGGGATCGCTGAATCTGAATTCGAATCCGCGGAACGGCAATTCTTACTTCAACACTTCACTGTTCAGCCTGCAGCCCCTCGGCACGCCCGGGAACGCGAAGCGCCGCTTCTTCTATGGTCCGGGCATCGACAACTACGACATGGCCTTGCTCAAGAACGTCAAGCTCACCGAATCGAAGTCTCTGCAATTCCGCTTTGAGGGATTCAACGTCTTCAACCACGCCCAGTTTTACGGGCCTGCTTCTGTAAACGGCAACATCAATAGTTCGACGTTCGGGCAGGTTGTGAGCGCGGCCGCTCCCCGGTTGATGCAGGGTGCCGTCAAATTCATCTTTTAGGCGCGGCTTTTGGACCGGGCATGCTGCGCAAACCCAAAAGCCGCTTCTTGCGACTTTCGCCATCCCCCCCGCATCCAACCAAAGTGCGATAATAGCTACGCCCTATGGGGCAAGCACTTATTTGAGATCAATCGCCGGCCCCGGCCAAGACAGCTCATGTTTTGAAGACATTGTTTCAAACACATGGTTTCGAAGACATTGTTTTGAAGACATGGAGCGTCTGCTGAAAGAGCGGCGTTATAACGAGGAGAAACGTAAATGGCAGGAAATGGAATCGTCGAAGTCACCGATGCAAACTTCGACCAGGATGTTTTGAAATCAGAAACGCCGGTGCTGGTGGATTTCTGGGCAACATGGTGCGGCCCGTGCCGCGCTCTGGCTCCGGTGGTGGAAGAGTTGGCCAAGGACTATCAGGGCAAGCTCAAAGTGGGCAAGATGGATGTCGACGCCAACAGCTCCACTCCCATGCGCTATAAAGTTACCGGCATCCCAACTCTGCTGGTGTTCAAGGGCGGACAAGTTGTCGAACAGCTTGTCGGATATCGTCCCAAAGATGCGATCGCACAGGCGATTGACAAGCACGTTGGGTAAGGGCGCTTCTAGCCGCTCGCTTCTTAGCTCAAGACTCAAACGCACGCTGACTCTCAGAGTCGCGTGCGTTCTGTTTTTGGGCTACATAAATCTCGTCCCTAGTACTTCCTCAACACGCCAATCACCCGCCCCTGTACTTCCACCGACGCCGCGGGCACGATGATTGGCTTCATGGTCACATTCGAAGGCTGCAGGCGGATGTTATCGCCTTCGCGGTAGAAACGTTTCAGCGTGGCGTCGCTGGAATCGACCAGAGCGACTACGATATCGCCGTTGTGCGCGGTCTTCAGCTTCTCGACCAGGACATAATCGCCGTCGAGGATGGCTTCATCCTGCATGGAATCGCCGCGAACTTCCAAAACGAAAACTTCTTTTGAGCGGACGAAATCGGCGAGCGAAATCGTCTCATTGGTCTGCATCGCTTCGATCGGCTGGCCGGCCGCGATGCGCCCGAGCAGCGGCAGCACCAACCCTGTGTTCACGCTCATGGCTTGTTTGAGGCGGCCTTTGGGCGGAAGCAGGTCGATGGAGCGGCTGCGATTGTAGTCGCGGGTGAGCAATCCTTTTTTCTCGAGATTGGTGATGTGCTTGTGCACGGTGGCCAGCGAACTCAGCTTGAGGCCGGTGCCGATCTCATCGAACGACGGAGAATAGCCATTCTCCGCCACGAAGCGGGAGATGAAGTCATACACTTCGCGCTGCCTGCGTGTGATCGCCATGGCGATTATTGTTGGCGAATATAAGGCGAATGTCAAGGAGAATCAGGTGGTGGCCTTCAGCTATCAGCTACTCGCCGAGATGGTCTCGTCGAGATACTCGGCAATATCTTGGATCGTTCTCGGGTTCATGGCATGCGCTTTTGCCAACGGTGCTGCGGTGACGCGACCGGGCCGCTTGGGGCGCGTGGGATCTACCGCGGCAGCGAGGGGAGGAGTTGCGGGCGCGGCCTTCGGGAGGCTTTGTTGCGATGAGCCCTGCTTCGACTGCGCTGTCTTGGACGAGGGTGGCTTCGACAACCTAGGCCAGCCAACGCGAACGAGCGCTTGCGCCTGTTCCAACGCGGGTTCGTGGGGCTTGGGCGCGGGCGGGGCCGCATATTGGGGTATTTCATCGACCATGTTCTGTCCCACGTAGGTGAAATGGGCGCGGGGCGCATTTTTGGCGGCGATGTGAAGCGCGCGAAGAATGAGCTGGGCGCGGCGAAAGTCGATGGTATTGCGCACGAGCGCGTTGACGGTTTCCATGAGCGAGGCCTGGATCGATTGCGGGTCTTCGAGGAAAGCCATGGGATGGAGACGCGATTTGGGCGGGGTGCGGACGCCGCGAATGAGGCGCTGATGGAAGTAGCAGAACAGTTCGCCGCGCAGGGCGGGCGAGCCGCAGGGAACTCCGTTGACCTTGATGTGGGTGCAGACGCGAGCAGCTTTGTTGACAGCCATTGAGTTTGAACCTTCCGGGTGTGTGGATGCGGGATCCGGATCGAAAAAATTTCCAGATCGAGTTTGTAAGTTATTGAATTTTAGAGGGTTGCGGCCATAGAGACGGAAGAAGCCTGCGTAAAATTTTGAAAGCCAAGGATTTGCACGGAAAATATTGATTAGTTCGGACTTAGCGGCGGCGAGTTCGGCGGGCGGAAGCGTGGAGATGTATTGCTGGAGGCTGATTATGGAGGACAGCATACTACTTATAGTTTAGCTAGTGGGTGCAAGGTTGGAGGTCACAGGAGGGGAGGGGGGGTGTGGAAAAGAATCGAGGAAATACGATTATTCGCTTGGCACAAATTGAAATCCAGCCCCTAATATTGCCTTACCGTGATAAGGCTCCGGCTACGCTTGACTTTCCACTTTAGTTTCACTATGTTGGATGGTGTGTGATTTTAAAATCACACTTGGGCGGAAGCGTTGGTACACGAGGCAAGTCCAGTGGACTTATGCCCCACATCTCCTGACCGGGATTTGAGGGTTCGACTCCCTCCGCTTCCACCAGCTAGTTGCTTTTATACCACAGTTACGTAAGTATGAGGCGCTCTTGAAAACATCGCGGAGGCGGTGCTAGTCTTAAGTGTGATTTTAAAAGCACACCCAGATCGGCCCGTTCAAATGAGTGGAGCCAGTCCCCCAAGAAATCATATACACAAATGAATTTGCCGATTGGGAGGATAGCCTACGCGGTGAGTTTCGCGGCCAGTTGCGGGTTCGTTTGGTGCGAACGGAAAAGGGTAATTTCGGGAAAAGCCATAGCGTAGGAGAGGGGGTTTCTGAGCTTGTGTTCAACGATCGCCCCGGTTCTCGCGTATATTTTGGTCGATCAGGAAATAAGGTCATTCTGCTGACTGGGGGAGATAAGAGCACCCAGCGAAAAGATATTCTAAAGGCGAAGAGGATGTGGAGAGAGATCAATGGCGATCGAACTTAAATCATACCGCTCTCGCCTGATGGAAAAACTGACGATTCCATCTGAGGCCGAGCACTACATTAATGCCGCGTGGGAAGATTCGATTGAGATGTTTTTCGAAGCCGTCAAGGATGTGGCCCAAGCTCATCAGGTGTCGACTGTCGCCAAGAAATCAGGGCTGGCGCGTGAGGGCCTTTACCGATCATTCTCCAAAGGAGGGAATCCGAGCTGGAAGACCGTACTTTCTGTCCTTAACGTAGTAGGTCTCGAAATTCCTGGGGTTAGAGTGAAGGCTGCCGCCAATTCCTCTCCGCCTTCGCGCGGTGCACCTAGTCGTCGGGTGAGAAACGCCAGTTCTGGATCACGGAGAGGCATTGCTTCTCGACTCAACCGATCCTATTCCGCTTCGGCAACATCGGCACAGTTGCCGTTACCATTTCCGGTCGAGAGCGCGAATGTCATCGAAGCTGGAAAAGAGATGCGCTTGTCTCAGCCGTTAGCTTCTGCAACCTTCGATCCCTTCAATTGGATTCTCTCGGTCCAGCAAAACAACGAGAGCAACAGTTTGGTATTTAACGCGATGCTGGCGACACGAGTGGTGGATGCAGCGAATGAAGCAAACGGAGAATGGGTATGAGCGAGCCAAAAAAAGAAGCTGAAGAAACCCCGAGGTCTGCTATCCAATTTACGCGGGATGAAAATTTTGTAGCCGACTACGCCAACAATAGCGTTCTCGAATCGAGTAACTGGGATCTAAAAATCACATTTGGGCATTTGGACCAGTCGCTTGGTCCGAATCAGGTTCTCCAAACAATGGCCATTACGCTCCCCTGGGCGCAGGCAAAGGTGCTTCACTATTTCTTGACACTCCATTTAATCAGTCATGAGGCCGAGATCGGAAGGATCGTTATCCCATCTGGAATCATCGGGGAATTACCAAAAGAAACCCCTGCTGGAGCGAGCAAGGAAGGCTTTCAGAAAGCTGTAAAGTTTAACGCAGAATTCATGGCGGAAAATCAAGAAGCAAAACCGAAACGTAAATGAGGACCGATAAGGGACAGTTCGACGAAGTTCTCCGTCGGGTGCTAAAAAAAGCCTCCGCAGAAGACCGTAAAAATAAAAGCGATAAAATGAAAGTCTAAGCCTTCTTCGAAGTGAGGGTGTCGAACGTGACGGGCTTAGGTCCTGCCAAGCGGCGCGCAGTCTACATGAATGCATTGTCATAGGCGTGGCGATTGAATCGGTAGGTAAACTCGTTCAGATATTTCTGCAAATGCTGGAGTGCAGGGATCCTTCGACTGCGCGGGACGGCTCGCTCGCGCTCGCCGTCCTGCTTCGCTCAGGATGACCATTTCTGCCGGGGGAGGATAGCCCTTGGGGGCTGTTCCCACATAAGCTCGACATTCCACAAGGACATATGCGGGCCAGCACATCCGAAACTTCCATCGGGCTCGTAACTCTAATAGGCTGAGATGAAGCGGCGGAGGATGCCGGGGAGGGGTTATGTCTAAGAGTTCGGTGCGTATGGTGGCGATGATTTTGACGGTGCTGGCGGGGGCGGTGGCTTGCCGGGCGGGGAGTGGGGCGAGCGCGGCGGTCCCGGGTCCGGCGGCGGATGAGGCGCGGGCGACGGCTCCGGCGAAAGAGACGGCGGTGGTGGCGGGGGGATGTTTCTGGGGGATCCAGGCGGTGTTTCAGCATGTGAAGGGCGTGGTGAGCGCGACCTCGGGATATTCGGGCGGGACGGTGAAAAATCCGGATTACGAACAGGTGAGTGGTGGCGAGACGGGGCATGCGGAGAGCGTGCAGATTGTTTACGATCCGTCGCAGGTGACGTATGGAGAGTTGCTGCGAGTATTTTTCTCGGTGGCGCTGGATCCGACGGAGGTGAACCGGCAGGGTCCGGATGATGGGACGCAGTACCGGTCGGTGATTTTTTATGGGAATGACGAGCAGAAACATATTGCCGAGGCTTACATCGCGCAGCTGAATTCGGCGAAAGTTTTTCGCAAGCCGATCGCGACGCAGGTGGTGCCGCTGAAGGCGTTTTATCAGGCGGAGGGGTACCACCAGAATTACGCGACGCTGCATCCGGATAATCCGTACATTGTTTATAACGATGCGCCCAAGGTGGCGAATTTGCGGCGGGAGTTTCCGGAGCTGTACACAGGGAAGTAGGCGGTAAGGAAGCGAGCCAAACGCGCGGTTATTGGGTCGCAAAGAACGCGACCCTTCGCGGCTCGCCCAGATCGTTCGCGAGACAAAAAGCGTCTCGATCAGGATGACAATTCGTCTGTGGGGGCAATTTGTGGAGGATTTATGTTTGAGTCGGATCATGGGGAGAAGGAAGTTAATCTGGGGCGGCGAGTTTTTTTGGCGGGGATGGGCGCGGCGATTGGAGGTGCAGCGCTGTTTTTGCGCAGGCCGCATGTGACCGCAGAGGCAGCGAAGACGGAGCCGGTGGAGGTGACGATCATCCAATTCTCAGACTCGGGCCAGCGTCTGGGGAAGGTGAAGATTGCGCGCGTGGTGAAGTCGGAAGCGGAGTGGAGGAGGGAGTTGCCGCCTGGCGTGTTTGAGATCACGCGCCATGCGGATACGGAGTTGCCCTATACCGGCAAACTTTTGAATGAGCACGAGACGGGAATTTTCCGCTGCATCTGTTGCAACAACGCGCTGTACAGTTCGGCGACGAAGTTTGATTCCGGAACGGGCTGGCCGAGCTTCTGGGAGCCGATTGCGAAAGAGAATGTGCGGGAGATTTCTGACGGCAGTCTGGGCATGGAGCGGACGGCGGTTTCATGCACCGAGTGCGACGCGCATCTGGGGCATGTGTTCGATGATGGTCCGAAGCCTACGGGACTGCGGTATTGCATGAATTCGGCGTCGCTGCGATTTGTGAAGATGACGTAAGCCACGCGTACAATTGGTCGCATGAGTTCAAGCCAGGAAAACTCCGGCTTGCCGGTTTTTCGCGAACCGAGTGCGCTGGAGAAAGTCTTTAATCGCGCTTTCGGATTCCTGGTGGGAGCCGGTCTCGGTTATTCCTACAACTATCTGCTGCAGGTGCGGGGACGGAAGAGCGGAAAGCTTTACTCCACTCCGATCAATCTGCTACAGCGTGACGGGAAGCGGTTTCTGGTGGCGCCGCGAGGGCGTACGCAGTGGGTGCGCAATGCTGAGACTGCCGGCGAAGTCATTTTGAAAAAAGGGAGCATGCGGGAAAAGTTCCGCTTGCGGCCTTTGAGCAAAGCGGAAAAGCCTGAGATCCTCAAAGCCTACCTGGATAGTTTCAAGCGCGAAGTGCAGCGCTACTTTCCGGTGCCGGCAGGTTCCCCTGCTGAGACCTTCGTCGAACTGACGGAGAGCTATCCGGCGTTTGAGCTGATTGCGGGATGATCAAACGCCTCCCACTTCCTTAAACCGGTTCCCCCAAATAGGAATGGAGAGACGTGCGATCCGCGCGCCCCTCCATCTCGACTCTTACGAAGGTGAGTTGGTTTGGTTTAATGAATGTCGCCGGAGCTGCCAGCCTTGGCTGTGCTCTTTAGCGTGACGGTGTCCGAGGGTTGCGGAGCGCTTTTCTGCTGTGTCGGCTGAGGCTTTGGCGCGGCTGGTTTGGCTTCGTTCGCTTGCGTGGTGTTTGCACTACTAATTGGATTGACCATACGGGTAGAGATCGGCGGCGGGATGTGAAACTTTAGGGAGCGGAGATTCGGGCGCGAATCTTTGGTAATAGTTACTCGGCGCTCCGCTGAAACCACCAGTCTGTTTGGCTGGCCATCGCAGCGCTGAAAGCGCTGCGCCACCCAAACCAAACGCTCGGCTTTCAAGATTTCGCCTTCGAGATTTTTCTTCAAGCGCCGGTGACGAAAAACTTCTGGTCAGATGCCTTATCAGGTTCGTTAGAAGTCGGTACGGCTGCGACGTCCTGAACGAACTGGCGGCGCCGTTCCGGGCCCTTGTGTTCGATTACGCGTACCCGGCGGGCGGGGATGTTGCTGGGCTCGAGGCTGAGGATTCGGCCGTCACGGACTTGAATTTGGGAGCGAAACCAATCGGTGCGGAACATGCGTCCGGCGCAATAGAAAGTCATCGACGCGGCGATCGGACCATCGAAATCTTTTCCCGTGCAGGCCAGAATTCTGCGGCCCATGGCTTGAGTCCAGGTCATGCCGCCTACCAGAGGGTCATTCAGGCGGCAACGTTCAAAGGGCACAGCATGCGAGAGTTTGCGCAGCTGCAGCAATTGCAGCAGGACGGAACTCTTGGCCAAATTGGTGACGATGATGTTGGCTTCGGTGGTGGAGACGCGCTCGAGTTTGAGGTGAAGATCGGGCGTCCATTCGCGCTCGAAGCCTTCGCGGGCCAGGGCTAAGCCTTTATCGGTTGCCTCCACGTAGCGTAGCGTGGCGCGAGCCAAAATCACGCTGAATAAACAAGTTACTACCGTGGCAATCAGGGGAATATAGCTGACGAGAGTGGTGAACGATAGGCGGAACGAGGTGATCGACGGCACGGACATGAGGGTTCGGCTCCTCCCAGGTGTTCGTTGTCGAGAAGAATGTAGAAGGAACGGCGCGGCCGACATAGATGCGCATGGTGTGGGACCGAGATTCCACCGGATGGGGCGACTTTGGTAACTGGGAAAAGCTTTTAACACAGGGAGCACAGAGGGGCACCGGGTAAATCGACGGACAATCAAGGTCAAAGGCAGCGGGCGGGGGCGCCCGCTCCACACTATTCCAGGACGCTGTCATCCAGCTTCTTGCGTTCCCAGTCGGCGGCGGCTTGGACGAAGGCCAGGACTACGGGATGAGGATTTTTCTCGGTGGATGACAACTGCGGCTGGAAGAGTGTGGCGATAAAGAAGCGGTGAGTGGGAGATTCGATGGCGCGGATTTCGCCTTGTGCGCCGCGAGCCACTACCGGGAATCCGGCTTCCATCGTCGCCCATTCATACTCCGGATTCACTTCGAAGTTGCAGAAATATTCCTCGCTGACGACTTCTTTGTCCTTGCCGTAAAAAGACTGCAGATACGAGCCGGGTCGCAGGCGGATGTCGGGCACAAGTCCGGAAAGTTTGGGAGCCTTGCCTTTTCGGTCAGGAACGGCGCAGGCCACGGGATAGATGACGATATTTTTCGATCCGGAATTATTTTCGGCGCTGTCCGCGTCAGCAATGCCGAGGACATTGCGGGCGAATTCGATCAAGGCATACTGGAAGCCTGCACAGGTACCCAGAAACGGCCAGTCGCGGCGGCGGGCGAACTCGATTCCTTTCAACATGCCATCGAAACTTTTGAATGGGCTGCCGGGCGAGGCCCAAAGCCCGTCGAAACTCTCGAGAATTTTCTCCGCGCCAGGGGCAGTCAGAGAGGGCGTAGGAATCCACTCCGATTCGACTTTTAAATCCATTTTGCGGGCGGCGTGCTGCAGCGACTCGGGTGTGGCGTGATGGGAACGGAGTTCAGTATTGAAGTCGCCGAGGATTCCGATGCGAACCGCGTTGCTCACGGAAGCATTGTACTAGAGGGGATGTAACGATTCGTTAGCGCATGAAGCACCTGAGCGGCCGCGCCCGAGCCCTTCCCGCCCCGGCTTGCCCGGCAGGGCAGGGGATAGTTTTCAGATCAGATGTGTGAGTGTAAGCAGGCCGTACAGACACAGCAGGGTGAGGACAGGTCCGCCCCAGATCATCAGAGTACATTTCCAACCCAGCGAGCGGGCGATCTCCCGCTGGCTCCTCCAGGAGATCAGGAAAGTTGGATTATTTTCTCCCTTCATGAGGACGACCGCGGGGCGTGGGTCGAAGTCGCTGGCTGAAGGGGCAGATCCATTTGACGGGTTCGTACTGACTGTAGGAGCGTATGGCGTTATTCCGGCGGCGGACCAGGCGGTCGGGTTCGAGATGCCTGCCTTCCTCAGCGCAGCGGCAATTTTTTGCTGCTGGGTCATGTCCGCAGTGCCTGGGGAATCGGCATGGGGCGAGAGTTGAATCACTTTGGCTGAGGACGCATGACGCGATTCCTCTTCTAGAATCGATTTGCCCAAGGGCGTCTTCTCGAATTCTGATGCCGAAGGGGAACCTCCGCCGATCATGAGTTCGCTGACAGACTGGTGATCGAATGACGATGACGAGGCGCCAACGCCTCCGTTGGCAAAGGACAGAATTTTTTGCCCGATCGGCGATTGCAGTGGGTTGAACCACAGCGCATCCCGAGAGGTGAGGGTGTTGTGCTCGTCATCCAGAATCGGCTTCGGGGTGAGTTCGAGGCCGGGATTGTCACCGAGGGTTCCCAGCACGAAGAGGGAATTTTTAGGCTTAATGCAGAACTCTTCCACTTTGATTTTGTTGGTGGTGCTGATGCCGTGACGGCTCAGAAGAGCGTGCACATTCGGAGGCGCTTCTTCTTTGATGGTGAAAAGAGCGTCGCAGAATTCCTGTTGGAAGTCGCGATGGAGATCGAGTTCGGCGCCGCGCGGGTCGACCATGACTTTGCCGGTATTGTCATCGAGAAAGAAAGGGACGTGCGTGCACTCGGAGGCCACCTTCACCCACGCGTTGTTGCGGCCCTGGCGCTTCCATTCCCAGACGATGGTGCGAAAGTAGTAGCAAGAGCGCTCGGTGATGGGTGCGATGACGGTGTATGGTCCGGCAGCCTGGCCATTCAGTTCGACCATGCCCATGGATGCGCTGCGAATTTTGGAAACCGGAGTGTCGAGAATGAGGTGCCTGCGCTGCAGCAAGCGGAAGCCGTTGAAAAAAAGATAAAGGCCGGCGCAAAATCCGATGGCGCACCAGGCGATGGCGCGGATGGGATCGTTGGAATGAAGTAGCAGAATGAAAGAAATCAAAATGACTCGGCCCGATGAAGTGATTTGCCTATGAGCACCCGCGTCTCAAGGCTAGCGGAGCAGGTGCGAAGCTGGCAGCAGAAAAGGGCAGAACCGGCTTACGTTGGTAATACGGCGGAGTGAGTTGAGATGCCGCGCCAGTTGGAGGAGCCAGCCAGCGGCTACGTTGCCCGATGACGTTTCAATAGAAAGTATGCGACGGTGAGTGCTGCGAGGAAGGTGAGTCCGCCGATAGCGTTGACGCGTGAGGCGAAAAGCGTGTGGAGAACGGCGATGGAGACCAGAACAAATCCAAGTACAGAACCCCACAAGCCTAGAGGAGAGCGCATGGGAAGTACGGCGACTTCCTCCCGAGTGAGGCGCCAGCGAAAGCTCACGTGCGCGGCGAGCGATACGACCCAGGAAAGAATCAATCCGGAGAATGCCGCCCCCATGATGTAGAGAAAGGCTTGCTTCGGAGCCCAGTTTTCGATGACAAGGGCGGTCACGATTCCGTAGGAAGAGACGAGTAACGCGAGGCGCGGTGAGCCGGAAGCGTTAAGCTTGCCGAGGCTGGCGGGAGCCCATCCGGTGCGGCCCATGGAAAACAGCAGCCGCGATGCGACGTAGAGTTTGGCGTTCGCTCCCGAGAGCGCGGCCGTGAGAACCACGAAATTCATGAAGAATGCTGCGGCCGGAATTCTCGCCAGCCGGAGAACGCTGACGAATGGACTCTCGGTAACGCCGGCGTGATTCCATGGCATCACGCCGACGAGAACAATGATCGCCCCAAGATAAAGGCCAGCAAGCAGAAAAAATGTGAGGCGTGCGGCCCGGGGAATATCTCTTGCAGAACGCGACTCACCAGTCGTGACGGCGAGCATTTCCACCCCGCCAAAAGCATAGATAGCGAGAAAGACGGCCAACAGCGGCGCGATTGATCCTTTGGGAAAGAATCCGCCGTGCGTGGTGTATTGCAGAGTGACGTGGCCGCCGAACATGAGCGCAGCTCCGGCCAAAATGAAGGCCACAATGGTGGCGAACTTAATCATGGAGAACCAGAACTCAAAGCGTCCAAAGGAGCCGACGCTACGCAGGTTGATGAGCAGAAGCACAGCCGAGAAGACGATGACCCAAATTTCTCCGGGAACGGCAGGCAGCCAATAAGTCATGTAGGTGGCGGAGGCCACGAGCTCGGCGCCGATGGAAAAGGCGATGGAGGCCCAGTATGCGGCGCGGCAGAGAAATCCCAGATATTGATTCAGGTAAATTTCGCCGTAGACCCCGAATGATCCGGCGGCGGGATGTTTGCTGGCTAACTCACCCAGAGCCATGGCCACGGTGTAAGCGATGAAAGCGGCGATGATGTAGCTGAGGATCACGCCCGGTCCGGCGATCTCAAGGGCCGCGGCGGAGCCGAGGAGAAGTCCAGTGCCGATGGAACCGCCGACGGCCACCATCGTCATTTGTCCAGCAGTGAGTTGGTGGTGGAGGCCTTCTTCGTGAACTTGTGCCTGGACGATCTCCTGGCTCCGCGGGGCCGAAGGCATGGGGCACGATAACAAATTCCTGCGTCGGGGCGCGAGTTCGAGTTATCGCGAAGATCTCTAACCGCCGAGATCTTTAACACCAAGACCTTTAACCACGGGGGACACGGGGGTTCACAGGGTAGGACAAGAGCAGGACCCAGTGACTTTCGTAATCGCTGGCGAACCCTTGCGGATTGCTGGCACTGAGGGGGACTTCTAGAATCGAATCAGCGGTAGTCTGCCTACATCCAATCCATGGCCGATACGACAACGCGCGCGGACCGAACCGAGTTGACCCGGCGGGTGGAGCGCGCCGGAAAACTTCTGCAGAAGGGTAAGGCCGCCGAGGCGCTGGAAGAATATCTGCTGGTCCTGCGCGATGATCCTGAAGACGATACGGTGCGCGCACTCTCGGCGGATTTGTGTCTGTCGCAGAACCGAGGCCGCGATGCGGTCCGGCTGTTGGGGGAACTGTTTGAGCGGCAGGTCAACGCCGGGGATGCCACGCGAGCCAGCCTGACCTATAAGAAATTGGCGCGGCATGGCAGTCCCACTTGGGATCAGAAAGTCCGCTTCGGCCAGTTGCTGGAAGGTTCGAACAAAAAGCTGGCGGTGGGCACGTATGAATCCGCATTGAGTGACCTGGCAAAGCTGGAAGACAAGAAAGATGCATTGCTGGTGCTGGGACGAATCGTGGCACTGGAACCGACCCAGGCTAATTACTTGCGAGTTGCGGAATTGTCTTCTGAGCTGGGAGAAAGCAAGGCGTCGGCGGAAGCCTTCAAGCGCGTGGCGCAATCGACTACGGAGACCGGCGGCGATCCGGCGCAGTGGTACGAGCGCGCTTACCAGGAAGATTCTTCCGACCAGGAAATTGCTCTGGCCTATGGGAAAAGTCTATTAGGGCAGGGTCAGATTGGCGCGGCGATTTTTATTTTGGAGCCGCAGGTAAATGCGGGGACGACTTCGCCCGAGCTGCGTGACATTTATGCCGAGGCGTTGCTGGCGGCGGGACGGTACGCGGACGCGGAGCCGCTGGTGTGGCAGCTGTTTGAAGAAAATCCCAAGCGGATGTCGCAGGTAACGGCGCTGATTGGACAGCTGGTGGACGCGGAACAGGATGAAGCAGCCGTGTCACTGGCGCGGAAATTGGGACAATTTCAGGCGAAGCGCGGCGAGCGGCGGCAATTCATCACGGTGATGCAGGATATTGCGGCGACGCGGCGGGCGTCCCCGGGAATGCTGGAGTTTCTCAGCGAGTTGTTTAACGCGTCGAACCGCGAAGGCGATTATTGCCAGACGCTGCTGAAACTCTTCGACGTGTACTGCGGAACTCAGGATTTTGATAAAGCAGCCGAATGTCTGGATCGCGCCGCGGAAGTAGACTCGTATGAATCGGGCCACACCAAGCGGCTGGAAATGTTGAAGGGCAAGATCGATGAGAAAAAGTTTGAGGCGATTGCGTCACGGTTCACTCCGGTAAGTAAAGCGGCGCCTGAGACCTCGGTTGAGCATCAAGCTACCTTGGGTGCTTCGACGTTACAGGATCTGATGTTGCAGGCGGAAATATTAGTGCAGTACGGAATGCGCAACAAAGCGGTCGAGCGGTTGCAGCGAATTCAGGAATTGTTTCCGCACGAAGAAGAACGCAATGAAGATTTGCAGCGGCTCTATCTTTCCGCGGGCGTGACGCCAAGCTATGCTGGGTCCGCGCCACGGGCGGTTGTCGCCACCCCTGCGCCTGTAGCTTCCGCGCCGGTCCCGGCAGTTGCACCACCCGCCGCTGATCCCGCGGCGGAGATGCGCAATGTGACCCGCGTGGCTGAGATCACGCGCAAGCTGTATCACCAGACCACGGCGGCCGCAGTGTTGACGACGGCGGTGAACGAAATTGGCGGGCATTGGGAAGTGTCGCGTTGCGTGGCGGCGATGTGCACTCCGGGTTCTCGACCCACGGCAGTGCAGGAGTTCTGCGGCAAGGGGACGAAGGCCGGGGAGCCAGGGGCTGTCAAAGCCCTGATGTGCGCGCTGCAGGATTTATCGTTATCTTCATCATCTTCATCGCCGTCCTCGAACGAGCCGGTGATTATTGCCGATGCGCAGAAGGCGGCGGAGTTGCAGTCAGTACATAAGGCCGTGGTGGAGTTGGGAATCACCTCAGCAATCGCGTTTCCACTGAGTAATGGCGAAGATTCCGTGGGAGTGCTGGCCTTGTTGCACAACAAAGCGCGAGCGTGGCCGCAGACAGATACCGTCGTATTAAAGACTCTCGCCGACCAGATGGTGATCGCGCTGAATAATGCGGGCCTGCGCCGGCTGGTGAAAAATCTTTCGGTAACGGACGAGAAGTCTGGACTGCTGAAACGGAGTTCTTATCTGGATTTGCTGCTGGCGGAAAGCAAGCGTGCCGCGCAGAACGCGTCTCCGGTTTCGGTGCTGCTGCTGCAGTTTGGCAGGAGTGCGGCGCTGCTCAAGGAATATGGCGACGCAGCGATTGAAGCGGTGATGGAAAAGATTGGGCAACAGTTCGCCGCCAACATTCGCACGAATGACCTGGCGTTTCGTTACGATACGACGACAATTGCGCTGATTCTCGGCGACACAGCGGAGAAAGAAGCACTGATGGCGGTGGAGAAACTTCGCAAAGTGATCGCCGAAGTACGATTGCCCGCCAAGGATGGGGCCGAGAAGGGCAACTCGCTGGAGTTTTCCGCGGGTCTGGCCGAGGCGGTGATACGAGACAGTTATGATCCGCTGGACATTGTGACGGAAGTGATTAATCGGGCGGAGCATGCGCTCGCTACTTCGCTGGTGCAGGGTCCGGGGAAGGTTGTGGCACTGGGAGCGGCGCTGGCGGCGGGGGCAGTGGCGTAGATTATCTGCTTTCTCTTCTCTCTTCTTTTTAGCGTTCTAAATTCATTCACCACAAAAGGCACGAAGTTACACGAAGGTGGATTAAGGAAGCTTTCTTCTCGGTCCCCGTCCGCAGTGGTCAAACCCGCTTTCCCGCTGCTACACTAACCAGTTTGATAGTCAATTTTGATCCGCTCTGAGTGCGGTGTCTGCAAGGAAATCAATGTTAAAACCGGGTGATATTGCGATTGTCAGCGGGGCGCGCACGCCCTTTGGACGCTACTGCGGCAAATTGAAAGATTTCACGGCGCAGGAGTTAGGCGCGGTCGCGGCCAAAGGAGCGATCGAACGTTCGGGGATCGATGCCAAGGAATTCGATCACGCGGTATTCGGCAATGCGCAGCAGACTTCGGGTGATGCGCTGTATGGGGCGAGGCACGTGGGGTTGCGGGCGGGGCTGCCGATTGAAACTCCGGCGCTGACGGTGAACCGGCTATGTGGATCGGGGATGCAGGCGATCGTGAGTGCGGCGCAGATGATCCAGACTGACGAAGCCAAGATTGTGCTGGCGGGCGGGATGGAGGCGATGTCGCAGGCTCCGTTCACGATTCGCGGGCGCGATGGATTTACGCTGGCTCCGGGCGGGAAGATGGAAGACTCTCTGATGGTGGCGCTGCTCGATAGTTATTGCGGGCTCTACATGGCGAATACCGCGGAGTTGTATGGCGAGCAGCAGGGGATCACGCGGCAGGCGCAGGATGAGTTTGCCATGCGCTCGCAGCAGAAGGCCGATGCCGCTTATAAAGAAGGACGCATTCAGGAAGAGCTGGTTCCGGTGCCGCTGCGGAATCATAAAGGTGAGGCTACGGGAGAGTCGCTGACCGAAGATGATCACCGGAGACCGCAGACCACGATGGAAGGATTGGCGAAGCTGAAGGCTGCATTCGGAAAAAATGGAACAGTGACTGCCGGCAACGCGAGCGGCATTGTGGATGGCGCTGCGGCGGTGGTCGTGATGTCGCTGGAAGAAGTTCGCAAACGGAACATGGAGCCGCTAGGCCGGATTGTGAGTTGGGGTGTTGCGGGAGTTGAGCCGAAGCTGATGGGGCGCGGTCCGGTGCCGGCTACGAAGATTGCCTTGCAGAAGGCTGGACTGTCTTTGGACTACATCGATTTGATCGAAGTGAATGAGGCGTTTGCGGCGCAGTATTTGTCGGTGGAGAAAGAGTTGGGGCTGGATCGCGAGAAGGTGAATGTGAATGGCGGGGCGATTGCGTTGGGGCATCCGCTCGGGGCGACCGGGACTCGGTTGGTGATTACTTTGCTGTATGAGTTGCGGCGGCGGAAGAAAAAGTATGGGCTGGCTACGGCTTGCATTGGGGGCGGGCAGGGGATTGCGATGATTGTGGAGAGTATGAACTGATGAAGGGCAATCGCGTCGCTTTGTCATCCTGAGCGGCGCTTTTTGCCGCGAAGGACCTATGCATTTTGCCGGCACGGGCAGAATGCATAGGTTCTTCGCTTTGCTCAGAATGACAAGAGTTTCTTCTGTATGAGGGAGTTATGAAGATTAAGAAAGTCGGCGTACTCGGTTGTGGATTGATGGGATCCGGCATTGCGCAGGTTTGCTGCTACGGCTGGATTTGATGTGACTAGGCTTGAGGTGGAAATGAGATCGCTGAGGAAGTGATGCGTGATACTGTAGGCGTACGAACCGTCTGCGAAGCCAGATCGACAGCCTGTCTCCTGCCGAAAAGGCCGAGCTGCTGGACACGGTCTGGGAGAGCCTGGAAGCGGACGCGGTATCGTTGACGGATGCGCAACGGGACGAGCTGGATTACCGAATCGCTCAGCACGGGCAAAGCCCTTCCGATGTAATCCCGTGGCAGCAAGTCAAGGCGGGACTGTTTAAGAAAAAGTGACTCTCCCGGTCGTTTGGACGCCAGAGGCGAATGAGGATTTGCTGGAAGCGCGGGCATGGTATGACAACATTCGTCCGCAGCTTGGAGAGCGTTTCGCGCAGGCGGTCGACGCTGTCGTCGAAACCTTAATGGAACATCCGTTACAATTTCCTGTCGTTTATTGAGGCCGTCGCCGCGTTGGAGTGCGTCGCTTTCCTTATGGAATTTTCTTCGAGGTTCAGGAGATCGGATCGTGGTAATCGCCTGCTTCCATGGCAGGCGCAATCCGAGGCGATGGCAGTCGCGGTAAGAGGTCAGATGTTGCGCTACTTTTGCTCGTAGATATCTTTTTCATCTCAAGAAGGCTTTTCTATGGAAATCAAAAAAGTTGGCGTACTCGGTTGTGGGTTGATGGGGTCCGGTATTGCGCAGGTTTGCGCTACGGCTGGATTTGATGTGACTGTTCTCGAAGTCGAACAGAAATATCTCGACAAGGGATTCGCGGGGATTGAGAAATCGTTGGCAAAATTTGCGGAGCGTCCGGTGGAGAAAGGCGGGATCACGGCGCAGCAGAAGGATGCGATTCTTTCGCGGCTTAAGGGGACGACCAACCGGGCTGACCTGGCTGATTGCGACATTATTATTGAGGCCATCATCGAGAACGTGGAAGAGAAAAAGAAGATGTATGCCTCGATTGATGGCTTGGTGAAGAAAGACGCGATCTTCGCTTCGAATACTTCTTCGATTTCGGTGACGGAACTTTTGACAGCGGTGAAGCGGCCGGAGCGGTTTATCGGCCTGCACTTTTTTAATCCGGTGCCGCTCATGAAGTTGGTGGAGGTGGTGCGGACGATCGCCACTGCCGACGATGTTTACGAGACGGCTTACGAGTTCGCGAAGAAGCTGGGCAAGGTTCCGGTGCGCACTTCGGATAAGACTGGATTCATCGTCAACCGGCTGCTGGTGCCTTATTTGCTGGATGCCATCCGCGCGTACGAAGAGGGCGTGGGATCGATTGAGGATATCGATAACGCGATGAAGCTGGGCTGCGGGTATCCGATGGGGCCGTTTACGCTGCTGGATTTTGTGGGGCTCGATACGACTTATTACATTACTCATGTGATGTATGACGAGTTCAAGGAGCGGCGGTTTGCGTCGCCTCCGCTGCTGAAGCGGTTGGTGATGGCGGGGTGGTATGGACGGAAATCCGGCAAAGGGTTTTACGATTATTCGGATCCGAATAATCCGAAGGCGAATAAGCTGTAAAATCGGACATTCCAGATAAAGCGCTAACTTAAAGGGCTCTAAATCCAATCGCGATGCTAAGGCGCAGAAAAACCGACCGGCTGCCGGGCGAAGGGGGCCCGGAAGATTTGGAAATATATCGCCGGGCCTGGCACAGCTACGTGGCGCGGCGGAATCTGGTGGTCGTGCTTTTTGTCAGCTTTCTCTTTCTCGGCTTGGTGATCGGGAAGCTAAAGTTGGGCGAAGGCAAGGACTTCGCGATCCTGTTGGCTTGGATTGGAGTTTACCTGGTGGGAGCCTGGTGGCTAACGGAATGGAAGTGCCCGCGGTGCGGAAAGATATTCGGCAACCGGTTGTGGACGCAGCGCTGCATCAGTTGCGATTTGAGCAAGGATGAAGTGGAAGCCGTGGCGCGGGAGAAGTGAAGCTTTGCCACGGATCGGCGCGGATTCACACGGATCTGAAATCCTCACTACAGGTCAAACGCGATTCGGGCAAGCAGCCGCTGCGCCGCTGCCGGCAATTTGCATAGGTTCGCCGCTTCGCTCAGAATGACAATGCTTCTGGATGACATTGTGAAATCCTTATCAGGTTTGAATCTATGACCTTCGAAAACATTCTTCTGGAAAAGAAAAATGCAATTGCTTACGTCACCGTGAACCGGCCGAAGGTTCTCAACGCGCTGAACATGGCGACCATGGAGGAATTGCGGTCGGCGTTTCACGACATTAAGAACGATGCGGCGGTTCGCGTCGTCATTCTGACCGGCTCTGGCGAGAAGGCATTTATTGCCGGAGCGGACATCGCCGAGCTGGCTAAGAACGATGCGGTTGCGGCCAAGGAATATACGCACCGTGGGCAGAATGTTCTGAACTTAATTGAGAATCTAGGCAAGCCGGTGATTGCCTGCATCAACGGATTTGCTTTGGGCGGCGGATGCGAGATTGCGCTGGCTTGCACCATGCGGCTAGCGAGCGAGAATGCGAAGCTGGGGCAGCCTGAGGTGAAGCTGGGGATTATTCCCGGATATGGCGGAACGCAGCGGCTGCCACGGCTGGTGGGCAAAGGCATTGCCATGCAGATGGTGCTGGCGGGCGAGATGATTACGGCGCAGGAAGCGCATCGCATTGGGCTGGTGAATGAAGTCACCGTGGCCGCGGAGTTGATTCCACGGGCGGAGGCAATCGCGGCGAAGATTATTGCGAATGCTCCGCTGGCCGTGCAGTATGCGATGGAGGCCGTGAACAAAGGGATGGAGATGACTTTGAGCGAGGGATTGTATTTGGAGGCTGTGCTGTTTGCCGTGGCTTGCGCGACTGAGGATAAGAAGGAAGGGACTGCGGCCTTTCTGGAGAAGCGGGCGGCGGGGTTTAAGGGGAAATAAATTTCTTGCCACGGATTTTCACGGATTCAGACGGATCAAAGGCGAACTCACCATACGGGCACAGAGAGAGCGTGAGCGGGCAAAATACATAGGTCCTTCGCGCGAAGAGCGCGCTCAGAATGACAAAATTAAGAAAGTTTAGGTCGATCAGGGACGACCCGACAATCAAGGACGAGAAACTCAAATTAGAATTGGCATCCCTGCGAGAACCTGATCTGCCTGCGCTAGAGGGCTCACTCAGTGCGGCGAGTAAGAGCTTCGCCATCGTTGTTTCACGCTTCAATGCCTTCATCACCGAACGGTTGCTGATCAGCGCGATTGACGGATTGGTGCGTTCTGGCGCGGAGAAAGAAGACATTGAGCTCGTTCGTGTACCGGGAGCATTCGAAATTCCTCTTGCCGCTCGGAAGCTGGCGGAGACTGGGAAGTATGACGCGATTATCTGTCTCGGTTGTCTGCTGCGTGGAGACACGGCGCACTACGACGTGATCGTGAACGAAGTGACGCGCGGGATTGGGCAGTCGGCGCAGGAGACTGGAGTTCCTCACGCGTTTGGCGTGCTTACTTGTGAGACTCTCGAGCAAGCGATTGACCGGGCCGGATTGAAGATGGGGAATAAGGGGTTTGAGGCGGCGCTGGCGGCGGTGGAGATGGCTTCGTTGCAGTCAGCAATCAGCAATCAGCAATCAGCAGTCAGCAGGAGCGTCTCTCCGAAACGGTTCGTGCCCGGCCCCTCGCTGCGCTCGGCTGGACAGGCGAGGCGGCTGTCCCCACATGAGCAGAAGAAATCCAAGAGCGCCACGGCTAAGACAAAGCGGCGCAAATAACCTTCCTGTGCAGTAAACTGAATCACCACTTCCACAACAATCTCTCTTATGGGTACACGGCGTAAATCCCGCGAATTGGTTCTGCAGATGTTGTTTCAGGCGGACATGGGCAAGCAGACGGTGGACCATGTGCAACGTACGTTTTGGGCGGAGCACTCGGGAACCAGTGCTGACGTTCGCGGATTTGCCGAGGACCTGTTTCGCGTCGCGACAGATCGCGGGCCGGAGATCGACAAGCTGATTGAGAAGCATGCCGAACATTGGCGCATGGAGCGCATGGCCGCAGTGGATCGGAATCTGTTGCGGGCGGGAGTTGCGGAGTTTCTTGCATATCCCGAGACGCCGCGTGCAGTGGTAATCAATGAGTCGCTGGAGATCGCGCGGAAGTTTTCCAGTCTGGAATCGGTGCAGTTCGTGAATGGCGTACTCGATAGCGTGGCTAAGGAATTGCAGAAGCCAGCATAACTACCCTCAGACGCTAAAGCCCTCTCTTCTCGGGATGTTTGAATCGCAGCGCTGGAAGCGCTGCGCCACCCAAAAACCGAGAGCCTGGAGGCGCGCTCAAGTTCGTCCGCTCATTACGGTATGCCTGAAGGCATACCCCGATACGAGTCCGGCCTGGATCAATCCCGCAGAAGCAATCCGCCTGAACCACGCCTGCGCGGCCTGAGTCATTGCGATGCATTCAGTCGCAGGGCGAGAATTCCTGATCCCACTTATGGTTTTATCGCCACCATGTTGAGGTTGCAGGAGTATGAGTTGTAGCAAAAGTTATTCGACGAGTTGGGGAGCTGGTAGAAGGGGACTTCCATGACGTCGGTTGCTGTATTGGTGTCCAGTTCATGCAGGATGCCGTCGGTCCCGGCCACGTAAAGATAGGTGCCGTCGGCGGTGAGGTCGGCGGCCACCGGCGCGGCGCCTCCATTCAGTGGAATCGCGCTGACGGATGAAGTGACGAAGTTGTAAATCAGAACACCCTGGTCGCTGGTGACGATGTAGGCCGCGGCGCCGCCGGGTGCGACGAAGAAATTCAGCGGATGGAAAGTGCCCCGTTGAAGATTGATGTGGACCGGGGCGAAGGCAGTCGACGTAGCGACGGTTTGAGCGAGCGCAATCTGCTGCTGCGGGCAGAGAGCGGGCGGCGGAGGGACTAACTGCGTTGTGGTGGTGGTCGCGATTACGTCGATGCCGGTACTGTCGAGGCCTACGAAAACATCGAGATTGGCCAGGTCGCTCTGGTTGAGAAGGGGAACGGTAGCGTTACCCATCGGGGCGCTGACGGCCGGGACCATCTTGAGGAATGTAGGCGTCGTTGGCAATCCGGTGAGCGCTAGGCTAACCGGCGAGTTGTTGCAGGTGTTGAAAACGTCGATGTTTGAGGTCGAGCTTCCGCCAGCGAGGAAAGCGAAGGCTCCAGTGGAAGAAAATGCAATCGAAGTGGCTGGCGCCGAAAGAGGAATCGTCACAGGAGCCTGCAGAGTCGAGTACACGTATAAAGTGTTGCCGCCATTTCCGAGGATGAAAGCTTTCGAGCTGTCCGGGGAAAATGCCGCCGTGGTTGCGCTGTTGATGTACAGAGCCGTGGTGAACGCAGACGAGGTGCTGGTGTTGACGACGTAAACCTGATTGGGAGTAGAGATTGTATCGGCGAACACCGCCAGATTGCCGTCGGGCGAGACGGCCAGAACTTTACCGGTCACAATCCCCAGAGGGCTGGCTGGGTTAGGCAGGAAGGTAAAAGGATTCGTAGTGGAAGAACCGAGGTTCGCGATTGTGATGAGGAAGGATCCGTACTGGCTGCCGACGTAGGCCTTGTCTCCCGGCGGATCGAACATCAGGGAATTCGGCGGTGCGGGCATTGAACTGGGACTGGCTGCAATGTTTTTTGCCGTCGAGATGTCGTAGAGCGCGACGGTGCACTGCGAATTGCTGTAACAATCCTGACTGGTTGCCAGCACGCTGGTCGAGACTGGGACGCCGGTGACCAGTCCGGAAATGGAATTGACCGGATAAACCGGCTGCGGAACGTAGAGTCCGGAAAACCCGGCCGGGTTCAGCGGGAAACCTACGTTACAAGTGGGCGGGCTGCACGAGGCAGTGATGGCAGCGGTGCCCGGTTGTGGAGTACCGATTGTGCAACTTGCTGCGCCGGAGCATCCGGAGGCCGCCGCAGGAGGGGGTGTCGTAGTCGTCGTGGTGGTTGTCGTGGCAGCGGCGCCAGCGGTAATCGCTGCGGGAGCGGAAGACGTCCACGTCAACGGGGGCTTGGGAACGATGCAGCCCTGGACGTCAACGGCCGTCGCAGTAATCGTCTCTGAGGCGCCCTTGGTAGCGATGAAGTTGGTCTGGCCAATGTTTTGTGAGCCGTTCGAGCCAAGCTGCATACTGATGCACTGCACCGGGCAAGTCTCGGCGATATAGGGTTGGCTGAATACTCCCGAAGCGGAAGCGATCACTTGGGTCTGGCCCGGCGTATTGGGCGCCACCGTAGCCTGATTCGTGATGAGGTTCGACGAAGCACTTACGATGGGAGTGATGGTAACCACGTTGAAATTGGCCTGGCTCCAGGTGAACGGCCCAACCGAAGCGGTGATATCGACCCCCTGGCTGTAAGCCGTAGCTTGTAAGGTTTGCTTCTGATTTTGGGAGAGGCAATAATTGGCGGCGCTGGCATTAAACGGGATCTGACAAGCCTGAGGAAGTGCGGTCTGCGAAGGGCACGCGGGAGGCAGAGAATTTACCGGAGGAACCACACTGATCTGAACGTTGTCGATGGGAGGATGGACGAAGACGGTGGTGGGCGGGCTGATCTGGCCGAGGGCCGTAGCAATCACCTGCACGGCGCCCGATCCAGCCGGCGTACAGACATTGTAGTACGGGGCGTTCCAGGTCCCGGCGCAAGCAAATCCACTGGGAGAGATCGATAGAATTCCCGGCGGGCTGTCGGGAGTTAGAGAGAAAGTGAAGGCCGGCGAGATGGTTGCGTTCGCGCCGTTCTGGGCGCTGGCGGTGAAGGCAAGCGTGCTTCCCCACTGCATGGAAGCGCTGATCGAAGGATTCAGAGTAATCTTTGCCGGAAACGGGTTCGTGCCTGCGGGTTTGTGTCCTCCGCAGGCTGGTAACAAAAGAAAGGAAAAGATTGTAATGACTACTCCCGCCCACCGAACACAGCCGAACCTTCCCATGCAACCTCTCGTCGCCTCACGTAGCATCCGCGGGGCGATTCGCTCATCTGATTATGAATAATGAATTGGAACGGAAAACTTTTGTAGTGTAGAGGCTGCAGGCGGATTCAGCAAGCTGGCTGCGCTCTCTCCACGACTCGTTATTCCGCATTTGCACTGGGATGCAAAAACATGGGTTGACGATGTTTCGCCGGAGTTGCTATAGTAGTTTGGTTCCGCGAGTTAATCCAAGCTTGCTGTAGGCCGTGAGTTTTTGCGGAGTAGTGCGCAGAATTCCGGTTGAGCTTTTGAAAATGCGTTTCCGAATTGAGTTTTAGTTTGGAAACTTTCCTCGCTGAAATGTTCCTGCGCTGCCTTTCGCCCTCGGGCATCCGGTGCAAGTGAGTTCGAAGCACCGGCGGTCTGCGGAAGGATATGCAGGACAGAGCTGGCGATACGGAGTACCCCCGGATTTTGGCCGGGTGCCACCGTCGAACAGTTCAAACCTAGATCGGGAACCCAAAATCTCTCTCCGTGGGTTGGTGTGCGGCGAGAAGCATGGTTGGCCACTGAGCCTGCCAGCCCGGGTCATGTAGTTCAGACCGGGAGAGCGATGATGCTGCGCGCGGGAATCGCGCTGCGCAACATCGGTGTGAAGTCGGGGTGAAGAAGGAGCGGCAAAGAGTGCCTACTTTCAATCAATTGGTGGCGAAGGGCCGCAAGCGGCCACGGTATAAGACGGCGAGTCCTGCACTGCAGGGCTGTCCGCAGAAGCGTGGAGTTTGTACTCGCGTGTACACGCAGACGCCGAAGAAGCCGAACTCAGCGCTGCGGAAGGTGGCGCGTGTGCGTTTGACCAATGGAATTGAAGTCACGACTTATATCCCAGGAGTCGGCCATAACCTGCAGGAGCACTCGATTGTGCTGATCCGCGGCGGCCGCGTGAAGGATCTGCCGGGCGTGCGTTATCACGTGATTCGCGGAACGCTGGACGCTGTGGGCGTGGCCGGGCGGCAGCAGGGACGTTCGAAATACGGCGCCAAGCGGGCGAAGAAGGGTTAAGGGTAGCGCCGGCGTCTCGCCGGCAGTGGGCCGCCGGGACGGCGGCGCTACAGGAGCTAAAGTTAAATGCCTCGTAAAGGACATACAGCAAAGCGGACCGTTCCAGCCGATGCCGTGTATGGCTCGAATCTGGTCACGAAGTTCATCAACTCGATGATGTGGCAGGGCAAGCGCTCCACCGCTGAGGGCATTTTTTATGAAGCCCTCACCAAGGTGCAGGAAAAGGGCGGCGACGAAGCTTTGAAGCTGTTCACGAAAGCCGTTGAGAATGCGAAGCCGCTGCTGGAAGTGAAGACCCGCCGAGTCGGTGGCGCGAACTATCAGGTGCCGGTGGAAGTGAATGCCGACCGGCGAACTTCGCTGGCGATTCGCTGGCTGCTGACTTATGCGCGCGGACGCGCCGAGCGCGGCATGGTCGACAAGTTGAGCAATGAATTGCTGGACGCCGCCAACGGAAAAGGTGCAGCGATCAAGAAGAAGGAAGATGTTCACCGGATGGCAGAAGCCAACAAAGCTTTCGCGCATTATCGGTGGTAAAGAATGGCTGATTGTTGATTTTTGATTGCTGATTGAAGAGGCTGGCTCGATTTTCAATCAACAATCAACAATCAAAAATCAGCAATCAACAATTGAAAAGTTTCGGAGCCCCAGAAAGTAGCAGAGATTACAGTGCCTAGAACAGTCCCATTAGAACGCTGCAGGAACATCGGCATCATGGCCCACATCGATGCTGGCAAGACCACTACGACGGAGCGCATCCTGTTTTATACGGGAAAGACGCACCGCATCGGAGAGGTGCACGAAGGCACTGCGACCATGGACTGGATGGAACAGGAGCAGGAGCGCGGCATCACGATTACCTCCGCGGCGACGACCTGTACCTGGCGCGATATTCGCATCAACATTATTGATACGCCCGGGCACGTTGATTTCACGGCCGAGGTGGAGCGGTCGCTGCGCGTGCTCGACGGCGCTGTTGCCGTATTTGACGCGGTGCACGGCGTGCAGCCGCAATCGGAAAAAGTTTGGCGCCAGGCGGATAAGTATGGCGTACCGCGGATTTGCTTTATCAATAAGATCGACAAGATGGGCGCCGATTTCGAGCATGCGGTCGATACCATCCGCAAGCGTTTGAGCGCCAAGCCGGTCGCGATTCAGATTCCGATTGGGCAGGAAGATAAATTTAAAGGCGTCATCGATCTGATCAACATGAAGGCGATCGTGTGGGTAGATGACACGATGGGCGCCGAGTATGTGACCGAAGAAATTCCCGCCGAACTGAAGAAGAAAGCAGAAGCGTTTCACGCTCAACTGGTCGAGAGTATTGCGGAGAACGACGACGAAATCCTGCACAAGTTCCTGGAAGGCGAAGAGATCAGTGCCGAGGCGCTGCGCAACTCGCTGCGCAAGTCGACGATCGCTTTGAAAGTGTTTCCGGTGGTGGTGGGAACGGCTTTCAAGAACAAAGGCATACAGCCGCTGCTGGATGCGGTGGTGGATTATTTGCCTTCGCCGCTGGATGTGCCGGAAACTCATGGGTTGAATCCCGATAACGGTGAGACGATTCACCGCAAGGCGGATGACAAAGAGCCATTTTCCGCGCTGGCGTTCAAGATTATGGCTGATCCATTTGTCGGCCAGTTGACGTTCATTCGCGTCTACTCGGGGCACCTCAAGACCGGCGACTCCGTGTTGAACACGGGACGGCGCAGAAGCGAGCGCATTGGGCGATTGCTGAAAATGCATGCCAACAAGCGCGAGGAGATCAGCGAAATTCTGGCGGGCGACATCTGCGCCGCGGTGGGACTCAAGGGCGTGAGCACTGGCGATACGATCTGCAGCGAAGATCATCCCATTGCGCTTGAAAATATCACGTTTGCGGTTCCCGTGATTTCGGTTGCGGTTGAGCCCAAGACGAAAGCCGACCAGGAAAAAATGGGCATGGCGCTAGGGCGCCTGGCGCAGGAAGATCCTACTTTTAAAGTTCACACCGATCCTGACAGCGGACAGACCATCATCAGCGGCATGGGCGAGCTGCACCTGGAAATCATCGTCGACCGCATGATGCGCGAGTACAAGGTCGAGGCCAACGTAGGCAAGCCGCAGGTGGCGTATCGCGAGACCATTCGCAGGCACTCCGAAGCCGAAGGTAAATACATTCGGCAGACTGGCGGCCGCGGCCAGTACGGGCACGCGAAGATCAGGCTGGATCCGCAACCGGCTGGAACTGGCTACGAGTTCGTGAACGATATCGTCGGGGGTTCGGTGCCGAAAGAATTCATCAAGCCGATCGATCAGGGAATTCAGGAGGCGCTAGAAGGCGGAATTCTCGCCGGCTATCCCATGGTCGATGTGAAAGCGACGTTGTACGACGGCAGCTATCACGATGTCGATTCGAATGAAATGGCGTTCAAGATTGCCGGTTCGATGGCGTTCAAGGAAGCGGCGCGCAAGGCTTCGCCGGTATTGCTTGAGCCGGTGATGCAAGTTGAAGTGGTAACGCCGGAAGATTATGCCGGTGTGATCATGGGCGATTTGAGTTCGCGGCGCGGGCGCATCGAAGGCATGGAGCACCGCGCTGGTTCGCAGGTGATTAAGGCGATCGTTCCACTTGCCGAGATGTTTGGCTATGCGACCCACATGCGTTCGTCGACGCAGGGCCGGGCTGAATACTCGATGCACTTTGCGCGTTATGAGGAGGCTCCGCGGTCGGTGGCGGAGGAAATCATCGCGAAGGTGCAGGGGACGACGAAGTAAACGAAGTAGCGCCGGCGTCTCGCCGGCCTGTTCGTGAATTTAGAAAACTTACGCGGATGAAATATCCGCATGAAGCCGGCGGGACGCCGGCGTTACGAGGACGGAAATGGCGAAAGAGAAATTTGATCGTAATAAGCCGCACTGCAATGTAGGGACGATTGGTCACATCGATCATGGCAAGACCACGTTGACGGCGGCCATCACCAAGGTGTTGCAGAAGCATAATCCGAAGATTGTGTTTCGGTCTTTTGACAGCATTGATAACGCTCCGGAAGAGAAGGCGCGCGGCATCACGATCGCGACGGCGCACGTGGAGTATGAGACGGCGAACCGGCACTACGCGCACGTGGATTGCCCGGGCCACGCCGACTACATCAAGAACATGATCACCGGCGCGGCGCAGATGGATGGCGCAATTCTGGTAGTTGCGGCGACTGACGGTCCGATGCCGCAGACCCGCGAGCACGTGCTGCTGGCGCGGCAGGTGGGTGTGCCTTACATCGTAGTCGCGCTCAATAAGTGCGACGCGGTGGATGATCCCGAACTGCTCGATCTGGTCGAGCTCGAAGTGCGCGAATTGCTGAAGAGCTACAAGTTTCCCGGCGACGATGTGCCGGTGATTCGGCTCTCTGCGCTCGGCGCATTGAATGGCGAAGAGAAGTGGGAGAAGCAGATTGACGCGCTGATGGAAGCTGTTGATAAGTCCGTGCCGCAACCGGCGCGTGAACTGGATAAGCCATTCCTGATGCCGATTGAAGACATTTTCTCGATTCAAGGACGCGGCACGGTGGTGACCGGACGAATCGAGCGCGGCAAAGTGAAAGTCGGCGAGGAAGTGGAAATTGTCGGCTTCCGCGACACGCGCAAGACGGTCGTCACCGGCGTCGAAATGTTCAAGAAGCAACTGGACGAAGGCATGGCGGGCGACAACGCCGGACTGCTGCTGCGCGGCATTGCGAAAGAAGATGTGGAGCGCGGCATGGTGCTGGCGAAGGGCGGATCGATCACTCCGCACACCAAGTTCAAAGCGGAAGTCTACATCCTGACCAAAGAAGAAGGTGGACGGCATACACCGTTCTTCAAGGGCTACCGTCCGCAATTTTATCTGCGCACGACGGATGTGACCGGAGTAGCGGAACTCCCCGCAGGCACCGAGATGGTGATGCCCGGAGATAACGTCAGCCTGGTGATTGAGTTGATCACACCAGTAGCGATGGAGAAGGGCTTGCGCTTCGCCATCCGCGAAGGCGGGCACACGGTAGGTGCGGGAACGATCAGCGAGATTGTCCAGTAGTCGGAAAATGGAGCCGCGGACGCCCTCGTCCGCGGTTGCATGCAGCAAAAAGTAAAGCTCGCGGACGAAGGCGTCCGCGGCTCCATGAGCAATGCGGCTTGCGTCCTGCCGCCAGTTCTTTCCCTCCGGAGACGCCGGAGGGGGTCAGAGAGAGTGAAGCGTGATTGGAAAAGAGAGAATTCGCATCCGGTTGAAGGCTTACGACTATCGCATTCTGGATCAGTCGACCGGCGAGATTGTGGAAACGGCGCGGCGCACCGGTGCGCAGATTGCGGGACCGATTCCGTTGCCCACGATGAAGAACAAATACTGCGTGCTGCGTTCGCCGCACGTGGATAAGAAGTCGCGAGAAGAGTTCGAGATCCGCACCCACAAGCGGCTGCTGGATATTCTCGAGCCCACGCAACAGACGGTGGACGCGCTGATGAAGCTCGATCTGCCGGCGGGCGTGGATGTGGAGATCAAGGCATTCGGGAAAGAGCATAAATAGCTTATGTGGGGACAGCCGCCCTCGGCTGTCCGGCGGAGCGAAGCTCCGCAGTTTTCGCGGGCGAGGGCGCCCGCGCCACATTGCCAGCCAATAGCCGCCGTTCAATAGATGACGGGCCACGCTGGAACGGAGATAAAGATGGCGATACGAGTTACAGGCATTCTGGGAAAAAAGGTCGGCATGACGCAGCTATTTGACTCGAAGGGCGATGTGCGCCCGGTCACGGTGCTGCAGGCTGGCCCTTGCGTGGTGACGCAGCACAAGCTGGCGGTGAAAGATGGCTACGAGGCGGCGCAGATTGGCCTGGTGGAATTTGTGAAAGAGTCGCGGCTGACCAAGCCGGCGCGCGGACACCTGGCGAAGAATAATCTTCCTCCGGTGAAGTTCATGCGCGAAGTGCCGCTTGAGAGTGATGGCGACGGTGATGGCGCGGTGAAAGTAGGCGACCGGGTGCTGGTCGAGATTTTTGATGGCGAAAAGTTTGTCGACATCGTGGGAGTCAGCAAGGGGAAAGGCTTTCAGGGTGTAGTGAAGCGTCATCACTTCGGCGGCGGTCCGAAGTCGCACGGGTCGATGTTTCAAATTACGGGATCGATTGGATCCTCGGCGTTTCCTTCGCGCGTGTTCAAGGGAATGCGTATGTCGGGGCACATGGGACATGCGCGTGTGACCCAGCGTAACCTGAGGGTTTTGGGCGTTGATAAAGACGAAAATCTGCTGGTGGTTGAAGGCAGTGTGCCCGGACCGCAGGGCGGGTACATTCTGATCACAAAAGCGAAGAAGCCACCGAGAGAGCGCCGCGGATTTGCGGGAGCGGCTACGGTGGATCCGTTGAAGGCGGCGAAGCGAGCAGCCAAGAAGGCGTAGTTGTAGCGCGGGCGCCCTCGCCCGTGTCGCATGCAGCACGAGGGAAAGTCGCGGACGAGGGCGTCCGCGCCACATGAGAAGCGATATGGCAACGATTGATATTCACAACTTGAGCGGTGAGAAGGTCGGAACGTTCGACCTAGCCGATGAGATTTTCGGCGCGGTGAACGAAGACCTGCTGTGGGAGGCGGTGAAGCATTACCGCGCCGGGCAGCATCGCGGCACACATGCGACCAAGGCCCGCTGGCAGGTTTCCGGTTCGGGCAAGAAGCTGTGGAAGCAGAAGGGCACAGGGCGGGCGCGTATTGGCTCGATCCGGTCGCCACTGTGGAGGCACGGCGGCACGGTGCATGGTCCGGTACCGCGCTCTTACGACTACGCCTTCCCGCGCAAGAAGCTTCTGGGTGCATTGCGTTCAGCGCTGGCGTCGAAGTTTGCCGACGGCAAGCTCACGATCGTGAATGCATTCGACGTGAAGGAGCCGAAGACGAAAGAGTTCCGCACGGCTCTCGAGGCGTTGAAAGTTGATAAGACGGTGTTGATCGTGGACGTGCCGCACTCTGGAAACCGCAATCTGGAATTGAGCGCGCGCAATATCAAGGGCCTCGAACTGATCCCGGGCAATGAAGTGCATCCTTATCATTTGCTGCGCTACGACCGGGTTATTTTTTCTCATCCGGCAATCGAGAAGTTGCAGCTTACGCTGAAAGATACTTTGCCCAAGAGTCAGCGCAAGCATGCGAAGGAAGAAGAGGAAGGTGCGAAGAAGGCGTCGGCTTCTCCGCGCAAGCGCGTGCGTCATGAAAAAGCGGCGGAGGTGGCCTAGGGCAATATGAAATCGGCATATCAGATTATTCGCCGTCCGGTGATTACCGAGAAAGGTTTGGCGATCAAGGAACTGCAGAACACGCTGGTGTTCCAGGTGGCGCCGGGAGCGACGAAGACAGAAGTGAAGCAGGCGGTGCAGACGATTTTCAAAGTGAAAGTTCTCTCTGTCCGCACGGCGATGTATCCGGGAAAAGAGCGGCGGCGAGGCAAGTTTGCCGGCTACCGTCCGGACTGGAAGAAGGCGTATGTGCGGCTGCGGGCAGGGGAGAAGATGCCGGAATACGCCCAGAATTTGTAGGCGGCGAGAAGCAGGTTCCTCACCGGGCCTTTGGCCCTGTTCGGAATGACAAACGAGTTTGAGCTAACAGCTAACGGCTAAAGGCTGATTTTATGGCAATCAAGACATATCGACCGACGACGCAGACGTTGCGCTACCGCACGACGATCGTCAATGACGACATCACGACCCAGCATCCGTACAAGCCGCTGATCGAGAAGAAGCAGCGCACCGGCGGGCGCCGCAATTCGGGCGACATTACCAGCTGGCATCGCGGCGGCGGACACAAGCAGAAGCTGCGCATCATTGACTTCAAACGCGACAAGTCTGGCATTCCCGCGACCGTGACTACGATCGAGTACGATCCCAATCGCTCGGCGCGCATTGCGCTGCTCGCATACGCGGATGGAGAGAAGCGTTACATTCTGGTGCCCGAAGGAATGAAGGTAGGGCAAAAAGTTGTCAGCGGTCCGGATGCCGATATTCTTGTGGGCAACGCGTTGCCGCTGCGCAATATTCCGCCAGGCACTTCGATTCATAATCTCGAACTGAAGCCTGGTAAGGGCGCACAGATGGTGCGGTCGGCGGGCGGCGCGGCGCAGTTGGTGGCGAAAGAATCGGATTACGCGCTGGTGAAATTGCCTTCCGGCGAGACGCGAAAGATTTCGCAGGATTGCATGGCGACGATTGGACAAGTCGGAAATCTGGATCACGAGAACATTACGATCGGCAAGGCGGGGCGTACGCGCTGGCTGGGATGGAAGCCGGTGAACCGCGGCGTTTCGATGAATCCTGTGGACCATCCACACGGTGGTGGTGAAGGCAAAACTTCGGGCGGACGGCATCCGGTGACGCCTTGGGGTCAGCCCACGCGCGGTTACAAGACGCGGAATAACAAGCGCACGGATAAATTTATTGTGAACCGCAGAAGTAAGTAGAGGCTTGAGCAAAATTTATGGCACGTTCAACTAAAAAAGGCGCGTTCGTGGATGTTTACCTGATGTCGCGGGTCGAAGGCATGAATTCGCGCAACGAGAAGAAAGTTTTGCGCACCTGGTCGCGGCGCTCCACGGTGGTTCCGGAAATGGTCGGTCACACCATTGCGGTGCATAACGGCAAGAAATTTATTCCGGTGTACGTCACGGAGAACATGGTGGGGCACAAGCTGGGCGAGTTCAGCTTCACGCGCAACTTCAAAGGCCACTCCATGCGGGCGGCGACCGAAGTGGCGGCGAAGCCGGCGGGAATTCCGGGCGGGCCGGGAGCGATTACACCGTCAGCGCCCGCGGCGCCGAAGGCATAAGGGGAGACGCGAATGGAATTTCGAGCGGAAATGCGTTACTTGCGAGTCTC
The DNA here is from genome assembly GCA_963726155.1 of uncultured Acidobacteriaceae bacterium. GTDB lineage: Bacteria > Acidobacteriota > Terriglobia > Terriglobales > Acidobacteriaceae > Sulfotelmatobacter. Next base: position 1,033,143 of record CAVSBF010000003.1, on the reverse strand, counting down.
GCCGCAGAAGGCGCGCCTGGTGCTGGAGCTGATCAAGGGGCGCAAGGTGGAAGAGGCGCGTAACACGCTGTTGTTTACCAAGAAGCGCGTGGCGGCGCACATCGGCAAGCTGTTGCAGTCGGCGCTGGATAATGCCAACTTTTTGAGTGCGGAGAAGAACCTAGATGTCGAGCTCGACAATTTGTATGTGAAGAGCGCGATTGCGAATGACGGTCCGCGCATGAAGCGGATTCGTCCGGCGCCCCAGGGACGGGCGTTTCGCTATCAGCGGCGTATTTCGCATATTGAATTGATTTTGGCGGAGCGCGGCGGAAGTAATGGAACGGCGTCTGCTTCGGGCGCGACTCGGACGGCATCCTCTGGATCTCCGGCCAAGCGGCGGGCTCCGGTGGCGAAGAAAAAAGCGGCGGCTGGAAAAAAGAAGAAAGCTGTTGCCAAGTAAGCGAACAACAGGTTCCCCACCCGCGCTTCGCGCGAGTTCGGAATGACAGGATTTTGGATTGATGGCGAGTTCGGAACGACAAGGTTTGAGGATTTGATTTAGGAGAAGCAATGGGACAAAAAGTCCATCCTTACGGTTTTCGCCTCGGCTATACCAAGCCGTGGAAGTCGCGCTGGTTTGTGGAGCGGGACTATGACAAGCTGCTGCTCGAGGACGTCAAGCTGAAGAATGAACTGAAGGAAAAGCTCAAGTCGGCGGGCGTGAGCTCGATCGAGATCGAGCGTCCGGGCAACAAGCTGCGAATCATTATCAAGACGGCGCGTCCCGGAATTATCATCGGCCGCAAGGGCGCGGAGATCGACAAGCTGAAGGCCGATCTGCAGAAGCGCACGTCGCGCGAAATGTTTGTCGATATTCAGGAAGTGCACAAGCCGGAACTTGATGCGCAACTGGTTTCCGAAGCGATTGCGCTGCAACTGGAAAAGCGGGTTGGTTTCCGGCGGGCGATGCGCAAGGCGGTGGATTCGGCGCTGCGCTTTGGCTGCAAGGGAATCAAAGTGCGGGTGAGCGGGCGGTTGAATGGAAACGAAATCGCGCGCTCGGAGTGGTATCTGCAAGGGCGTTTGCCGCTGCACACGTTGCGCGCGGATATCGAGTACGGGTTTTCCGAAGCCAGGACGACTTACGGCGTCATCGGCGTGAAAGTTTGGGTGTACAAGGGCGAGATTCTTCCGACTAAGAAGAAGGAACAGACGACGGGCGTAGGCGCGTTCTAGGGAAACTTCGATCGGGCGGGTTTCGAGGAGTCAGAGATCGCCTTCGGCTTCGCTCAGGCCAGGCTTTCGCGAGACAAAAAGCGTCTCGCTCAGGATGACAAGGTGACTTATGTTGATGCCAAAGAAAGTGAAGTATCGCAAGCAGCAGCGCGGGCGCATGACCGGCAAGGCGTGGCGCGGCAGCACGCTGGCCTTCGGCGATTTTGGCTTGAAGGTGCTGGAGCCGGGCTGGATCACCGACCGGCAGATCGAAGCCAGCCGTGTGGCGATGACGCGATTTGTGAAGCGCGGCGGGAAGATTTGGATCCGGGTGTTTCCCGATAAGCCGGTAACCAAGAAGCCGGCTGAAACCCGTATGGGTAAGGGCAAGGGCGCTCCCGATCACTGGGTCGCGGTGGTTCGTCCGGGAAAGATTTTGTTCGAGATGGAAGGCGTAACCGTGGTGGATGCGACCGAGGCGATGCGGCTGGCGTCGCACAAGCTGCCGCTGCGCACGACGTTCGTCAAGCGCGACGTGGCGCACTGAGAGAAGCCGTCAGCCGAAGGGAATTTTATGAAGGCAGATAAAGTCAGAAACTTAACCGACGATGAGTTGCAGCACCAGGGGCGCGATCTCGCGGACCAGTTGTTCAAGCTGAAATTCCAGCTGAACATGGGACAGACTGAGAGCCTGAAGAAGATTCGCGGATTGCGCAAAGATATTGCGCGGGTGAAGACGATCCAGGGCGAGCGCACCCGCGTGGCTGCAACGGAGAAACGATAATGGCGGAAACCGCAACAGGGAAAGCTACGCCGAAAGGCGAGCAGGTGCAGGGACGGCGCAAGGAAGTGGTGGGAGAAGTGGTCGCCAACCGCATGCAGAAAACCATCGTGGTGAAAGTTACGCGCAAGAAGGCGCATCCGTTCTACGGGCGCGTGGTGGCGCGCAATAAGAAGTTCTACGCTCACGACGAGAAGAATGAAGCGCATGTGGGCGACGTAGTGCGGATCGAAGAGACGCGTCCGCTCTCGAAGCTGAAACGCTGGAAGTTAAAAGACATCGTGCGCAAGACGGCGCTGGTGCCGGAGATCGCGCTGGAGCGCGACGTTAAGTAGCCGATCGAGATCGAGGGAGATTGAAGCTATGGCTGTGATGATGCGAAGCATGCTGGAGGTGGCCGACAATTCCGGCGCCCGCAAGCTGCAGATGATTCTGCCGCTCGGCGGTTCGACCGGGTTGAATGCCGGTCTCGGGGACATAATCACGGCGGCGGTGAAGGAAGCGGCTCCCGATGGGCAAGTGCAGAAGGGCAAAGTGGTGAAGGCGGTGATTGTACGCACCCGCAAGGAGCACCGGCGGCGGGATGGCACTTACATCCGCTTCGACCAGAATGCCGCGGTGCTGATCAACGATGCGGGCGAGCCGGTGGGGACGCGTGTGTTCGGTCCGGTGGCGCGCGAATTGCGCGATAAGAGGTTTTTGAAGATTGTTTCGCTGGCGCCGGAAGTGATTTGAAGCAAGTTTCAAGGTTTCAGAGTTTCAAGGTTTCAAGGTGCCTTGAATCATTCGAAATCTTGGACGCGGTGATTTGACTTTGAAACTTTGAAACATAGAAACCTTGAAACTTTGACTTTATGAGAACTGTAAGCACAGTACAAAAGCGAGTCGATATCCGGCGCAACGATAACGTGAAAGTTATCACCGGCCGCGACAAGGGTAAGGAAGGGCGCGTGCTGCGCGTGTTTCCTAACGATAACAAGCTCCTGGTGGAGCACGTGATGATGGTGAAAAAGCACGTGCGCCCGAATCCGCAGCGCAATATTGCAGGCGGCATTGCCGAACAGGAAAGCCGGATTGCGTTGTCCAATGTGCAACTGGTTTGTCCGACTTGTGGGCCGGTGCGGATTGGGCACGAAGTACGCGGCGATCGTAAGGTCCGGGTATGCAAGAAGTGCGGAACGACGCTGGATAAGTGACGCCGTTTGCGAGGCGTTCGAGCCTCGCGGCGTCATCCTGAGGGAAGCGAAGGATTCGGCGAGTAAGAAATAATTCTCACGAACCGGTAACCACTCCGAAACCGTGGGAGGAAGTTGAAAAAGATCATGGCAAAAGAAAAAGAGAAAAAGGGTTCGAGAGATTCGTCGCAGGAGCAGAAAGCTCCAGCCCAGGCGCAGCATAGCGCCAAGGAACGGCCACGGCTGCGATCGAAGTTCGAGAAGGAAGTTGCGCCCGCTCTGTTGAAAGAACTGGAACTGAAGAATGCGATGGCGGTTCCACGGTTAAACAAGATTGTGGTCAATATGGGCATGGGCGAGGCCACACAGAATTCGAAGATTCTTGATCCGGCGGTGAATGAACTGGGCCAGATCACCGGCCAGAAGCCGATCGTGACCAAGGCCAAGAAATCGATTGCGGCGTTCAAAGTGCGCGAGGGGCAGGCCATCGGAACCATGGTGACCCTGCGCGGCGACCGGATGTACGAATTTCTGGACCGGCTGCTGAATATTGTTCTGCCGCGAGTGCGTGACTTCAAGGGAGTTTCCACCAAGTCGTTTGACGGCCGCGGCAACTACACGCTCGGCTTGCACGATCAGTTAATCTTCCCGGAGATTTCCTACGAGAAGGTCGACAAATTGAAAGGCATGAACGTCACCATTGTGACCACGGCGGCAAACGATAACCAGGCGCGAAGCCTGCTGAAGCATCTGGGCATGCCGTTCCGGGCGTGAAAGCTTTTGGGTTTAACAACTAAGTTCTTTTAAGGATTTCATGACTACAGCAAAACGAGTGAAAGACGCGAAGATTGAAAAGAAGTTTGAACTGGCGCGCGACAAGAAAGAGAAGACCCCGAAGTTCTCCAGCCGCCGGCACAACCGCTGCAAGCTATGCGGACGTCCGCGCGCTTACCTGCGCAAGTTCGGCGTGTGCCGGCTGTGTTTCCGCGGGCTGGCGCTGCGCGGGGAGATTCCGGGAGTTTCGAAGTCGTCGTGGTAGGGTGACACGCTGATTCCGTGGCGTTAGAGATCCTTCGCGAGACAAAGAACGTCTCGCTTAGGATGACAAAGCAGTAAGAAGTGAAGCAGGCAAGCCGCTGCAGGTTCTCCGCAGAACGCGGAGCGAACGGGTGGCTAGAGGAGAAGCGAACGATGAGGTTGACCGATCCGGTCGCAGATATGCTGACGAGGGTGCGCAATGCGCTGCAGGCGCGGCACCAGAAGGTGGACATTCCAGCCTCGCGGCTGAAGCTTGAGATTGCCCGCATATTGAAAGAAGAGGGCTACGTCTCTAACTTCAAGCCGACGGAGGAGGAAGGCCACAAGGTCATCCGGATTTATTTGAAATACGGCGCACACAACGAAGCCGCGATTTCAAAGGCCGAGCGTGTATCGCGTCCGGGCTGCCGGGTTTACGTGCGGCGCAGCGAGATCCCGCGCGTGCTGGGCGGTATGGGGATTAACATCCTCACCACGCCGCGAGGCGTGATGACCGGACGCCAGGCGCGCAAAGAAGGCGTGGGCGGCGAATTGTTGTGCGAGATTTGGTGAGGCAGCTTCTAGCTACTAGCTTCTGGCTACTAGCTAAAGGCGCGCAGATTTAGTCGAATGGAAGCCAGGAGCTAGAGCGAAGAGCTGATCTTATGTCACGAATTGGAAAAAAGCCGATCCCGATCCCTAAAGGGGTGACGGTCAAGATTGAAGGCAATACTGTTCTGGTGCAGGGTCCGAAGGGCAAGCTGGACACGGCTCTTCCTTCCGGCATCAAGGTCGAACAGAAAGACGGGCACCTCGTGGCGGTTCGCGAGAATGATTCGCAGGCCGCGGTGCACGGGCTGGCGCGGGCCTTGGTGAATAATGCCGTCGAAGGCGTGACCAAGGGCTGGACGCGTGAACTGGAAATTGTCGGCATCGGCTATCGCGCTGAGATGAAGGGTAAAGGGATGATTGTATTCAGTCTCGGCTACTCCCATCCCATCGAATATCCGCTGCCCACGGGCGTCGATGCGACGGTTGATCCCAAGCAGACGAAGATTGCACTGACGGGAATCGACCGGCAGCAGGTCGGCCAGGTAGCGGCTGAAATGCGGTCGCTGCGTCCGCCCGATCCTTATAAGAATAAGGGTGTGCGTTATGCGGGCGAGAGATTGAAGAAGAAGGTTGGTAAGACCGGAGCCAAGTAGCGGCGCTTAGCGGGCCCGTTCGACGCCTTCGCTTTGCTCAGTTGCTCAGGGCAGGCTGTGAGCGAAGCGAAGGATCTCTGGAAGGACGAAGATTATGCTGACGAGAATTTCGAAAAATCAGAAGCGTGGGCACGTACACGACCGCATTCGCAAGAAGATGCAGGGTACGGCGGAGCGTCCGCGGTTGAACGTGTACCGTTCGCTGAATCACATTTATGTGCAGGTGATTGACGACCTGCATGGAGCCACGGTGGTTTCGGCGAGTTCGGCCGAGGGTAAAAAAGCGGACCGCAAAACCGGCGGCAATGTCGCAGCGGCGAAGACCGTGGGCAAGGCCATTGCGGAGCGCGCCAAGGCTAAAGGTGTAACCAAGGTTGTGTTTGACCGCGGCGGCTACATCTACCACGGGCGCGTGAAGGCGCTGGCGGATGCGGCGCGCGAGGCGGGGTTGCAGTTTTAAAAGCAGCTTCTAGCTTCTAGCTACTCGCTACCCCGGTTCGAATTGGGCGGCCAGGAGCCAGGAGCCAGGAGCTAGAAGCTAGGTTTAACAATGCCAACAGTAATCAAGAAGCTCGATGCCAATTCGTTTCAGTTGAAGGACCAGGTTGTGGCCATCAACCGCGTCACCAAAGTGGTGAAGGGTGGCAAAAACCTGTCCTTTGCTGCACTGGTGGTGGTGGGCGACCCGTCGGCGGCCGTGGTGGGTCATGGCGCGGGCAAAGCGAAAGAAGTGCCGCAGGCGATTCGCAAGGCGATTGAGTCGGCGAAGAAGAATCTGATCAAGGTCAACCTGACGCAGACCAGCATTCCGCACCTGGTGCTGGGACGCTACGGCGCGGGCAAAGTCTTGCTGAAGCCGGCACCAGAAGGCACGGGCGTGATTGCCGGCGGTGCAGTGCGCGCGGTGATGACTTCGGTGGGAATTCAGAATGTGCTGACCAAGTCGATTGGCACCACCAACCCGCATAACGTGATCAAGGCGACATTTGCCGCTCTACGGGCTCTAAAGAGCCGCGAAAGCGTTGCGGCCATGCGCGGCAAGTCGCTGCAGGAGATTTAGTATCTGGCTGGTAGCAAGCGACAGCGCGGTTGGTGAGATTGAGGAAGTGAATGATGACGACGAAGAAACCCAAGGCGGTTAGCGGAAAGATTCACCTGAAGTGGGTGCGTTCCGCGATTTGCACGCCGGTGAAGCATAAGCTGGTGGTGAAGGGACTGGGATTCACCCGGTTGAATCAGGTGATCGAGCGTCCAGACAATGCGGCCATTCGCGGCATGGTCGCGAAGATTCCGCATCTGGTTGAGATTATGGAGTAGAAATGTTTCAAGGTTTCAGAGTTTCAATGTTTCAACGTGGATTCAGTTCCGCGAAACCTTGAAACCCTGAAGCTTTGAAATCTGGGCTTATTTATGAATTTATCGAACATTCGAGCACCAAAGAAGGCGTCGGAAAAGCGCAAGCGCGTGGGCCGCGGTATGGGTTCCGGCATGGGTAAGACGTCCACCCGCGGACACAAGGGCCAGCGCTCGCGCACTGGTATGCGCCTGATCCGCGGCTTCGAAGGCGGCCAGATGCCGCTGCATCGCCGCATGCCCAAGCGCGGCTTCACTAATATCTTCCGCAAGGAATTCAACATCGTCAGCCTGGAGCGATTGGTGGCGCTGGGTGACGAGCTGCACGCTTCGCCTATCACGCCTGAAGTGCTGCGCAAGGCGGGCGTCATCAAGCAGAAGCTTCCGGTAAAGATTCTCGGCGATGGCGAATTGACCATCGCGATCACGGTACATGCGCACAAGTTTTCGAAAGCGGCGCAGGAAAAAATCACAAAGGCAGGCGGCAAGGTTGAGGTCTTGCAGTAATGTTTGAAAAGCTGGCGAACATTTTTCGTATTCCCGACCTGCGCAAGCGGGTACTGTTCACGCTGGCCATGCTCGCGATCTACCGGTTGGGCGGGCATCTTCCTACGCCGGGCGTGAACTTCCTCAAGCTGGAACAATATTTCAATCAAAACGCCGGCTCCCTGCTGGGATTTGTCGATCTGTTTTCCGGCGGCAATCTTCGCCGTCTCACGCTGTTTGCCCTGGGCATCATGCCGTACATCACGGCATCGATCATTCTGCAGCTTTTGACCGTCGTGTATGAGCCGCTGGCCAAGCTGCAAAAAGAAGGCGAGCTCGGACGCAAGAAAATTACGCAGTGGACGCGTTACATCACGGTCATTCTCAGTGCGGTGCAATCGTTCGGCATCGCTATTGGCCTGGAGAAGGCTGGCGACTTCGTGCTTCACCCGGGACCTGCGTTCATCCTGATGACGATGTTGACCCTCACCACGGGCAGTGCATTTGTCATGTGGCTGGGCGAGCAGATCACCGACCGGGGAATCGGCAACGGCATGTCGCTGCTGATTTTTGCCGGCATTGTAGTGGGACTGCCGCGGGGCGTGGAAGATCTTTGGGAGAAGGCGAGGAACGGAACCTGGGGAGCGATCACGCCAGTGTTGATGGTGGGGCTGGTTGTTTTCATGATTATCGTCGTGGCGTTCATCGTTTACGTGGAACGCTGCGAACGACGGCTCCCGGTGCAGTATGCCAAGCGCGTGGTAGGACGGAAAGTGATGGGCGGGCAATCGACGCATCTTCCGCTGCGGGTAAATGCGGGCGGCGTGATGCCGGTGATTTTTGCGTCCTCGATTTTGACTTTGCCGCAGACTGTCGGCTACGGCCTGCGCAATAGCCGCTACATTGGCGACTTGATGCGCATGCTGGGATGGGGCGAGCCGCTCTACACCGTGCTGTATGCAGTGGGCATCATTTTCTTCGCGTATTTTTATGTTTCGATCGTCTTCAATCCCAGTGAAGTGGCCGACAATATGCGGAAGTATGGCGGCTTCATTCCGGGAATTCGTCCGGGCAAGCGCACGGCGGACTACATCAACGAAGTACTCACCCGCATCACGCTGGTGGGCGCGCTTTACCTGATTATTATTTCGTTCATTCCGGAGTGGATGATTACCGGTATCCACCTCAACCATTTGCCGTTCTGGCTGGGCGGATCACTGTTTGAGCGACTTCCGGTCTGGGTGACGAACGGGCTGGGTGTGAATTTTTACTTTGGCGGAACATCGCTGCTGATTGTCGTAGGTGTGGCGATGGATACGGTTACGCAGATCGAGGCGCAGCTGATCATGCGCCATTACGATGGATTCACCCCGCGCAGCGGACGCATTCGCGGCCGCCGCAACTGGTCGTAGGGGCGACCGGGCGGGTTATGCACGACGGCGAGCTGTTGCATGCAACGGCTCTACCGAGTTGTGGGGTTGCTGAACACTGTTCGGGAGGCTTTGGCCAACTCGATGGAGCAGGAAACCTCACGCGATATAGGTCCCATAGTATTGCTTGGTCCGCCGGGTGCCGGTAAGGGCACGCAGTCCAAGCGAATCATGGAAAAATACCTGATTCCGCAGATCTCCACTGGCGATCTGCTGCGGTACAACGTGGCGCAAGGGACTGGACTAGGCTTGGCGGCGAAGGCTGTAATGGAGCGAGGAGAGCTCGTTTCCGACGACCTGGTTTGTGAAATGGTTCGGCTGCGCTTGAGGGAGCCGGACTGCAAGCGGGGTTATATTCTCGACGGTTTTCCCCGGACTGCAGCCCAGGCCGGATGGCTGGACGCGCTGCTCGACGACAAGCTCTTTGACAACCCGCATGCAACTCGCTCCTGGCCAATTGTGATCCGCCTCGACGTGGATTACAATCAATTATTACGCCGGATTACTGGACGCCGTTCTTGTCCCACCTGTGGGCGGATTTATAACGTCCACTTTCAGCCAGCTCTGGTCGATGAAGTTTGCGACCTGGATGGATCGAAGCTGGTGACCCGCAATGACGACCGGTTGGAAGTGATTCAGCCCCGTTTGGCGGCCTATCAGGAGCAGACTCGTCCGGTAGCGGATTACTATCAGCGGACCGGCCGGCTGATTTCGATCGACGGCGATCGTCCCATGGACGAAGTGACGGCGCAGATATTCAGGATTATTGAAGATCATCACGCATAGCGTTTTCTCGATAAAGCATGGCGATTGTTTGCAAATCAGCGGCGGAAATTGAACGAATGCGGCAGAGTGGCCGCATCGTCCGTCAGGTACTCGACTATGTGCGGACGCTGGTGAAGCCCGGCATCACCACGATGGATCTGGAGCGTGCGGCGGAGAAGAAGATCGGCGAACTGGGCGCCAAGCCGGCATTCAAGGGATATTACGATTATCCCTGCGTGCTGTGCACGTCGGTGAATGAAGAGATTGTGCATGGCATCCCGTCGGAAAAGCGGGAGCTTAAAGAAGGCGACATCGTTTCGATCGATTGCGGAGTGGTGCTGGACGGCTACTACGGCGACGCCGCGATCACGGTGCCGGTAAGCGAAACGGTGAAGCCGGAGTTGCAGAAGCTTTTGAAAGTGACTGAGGAATCGTTGTATCGCGGAATCGAGCAGGCGCGCATCGGGAATTCTGTGGGCGACGTGGGAGCCGCGGTGCAGGAACATGTGGAAGCCGCCGGATTCAGCGTTGTCCGCGAGTTCGTGGGGCACGGAATTGGCACGCACTTGCACGAAGAACCGCAGGTGCCGAATTACGGGGCGCGCGGTCACGGCGCGAAATTACGCGAGGGCATGGTGATTGCGATTGAGCCGATGGTAAATTTTGGCAAGCCGGAGACGCGCGTGCTGGGCGACAAGTGGACCGCGGTTACTGCCGATGGCAGTTTTAGCGCCCACTTTGAGCATTGCGTGGCCGTGACGAAAGATGGTCCGGTGATTCTGACGAGATAGTTTTTTTAGCTTTCAGCTCTTGGGTTTTAGCTAAGAGCCAGGAGCTAAAGGCTAAGAGTCGATTTCAAGGAGCGAATGAGTAAAGAAGACGCGATTGAAGTGATGGCAGTGGTTCTGGAACCTCTGCCGAATGCCATGTTCAAGGTGGAATTGGAGAACAAACACCAGGTGCTGGCGCACGTATCCGGCAAGATGCGCAAGAATTTTATTCGCATCCTGCCCGGGGATAAGGTCGCAGTCGAGCTTTCACCTTACGACTTGAATCGCGGAAGAATTGTTTATCGCTATAAATGACGCCGTCTAGCGGGCGTGAGCGAAGCGAGAGCCCGCTGGCGTCATCCTGAGCGTTCTTTGCGAAGGATCTGGCGAGCTTCAAAGAGGCGGAAAAGTTATGAAAGTACGAGCATCGGTAAAGAAAATCTGTGACAAGTGCAAGGTTATCCACCGCAAGGGTGTGGTGCGGGTGATCTGCGTCAACACGAAACATAAACAGCGCCAGGGGTAAAGCGGCTCTTAGCTCTTGGCTTTTAGCTAAGAGCCAAAAGCTGAGAGAGGTTAGGAATACATGGCACGTATCGCAGGCGTAGATTTACCGCGCCAAAAGCACATCAACATTGCGTTGACTTATATCTATGGGATTGGGCATCCCCGCGCCGGCACGATTCTGGATGAGGCGAAGGTCGATCCCATGAAAAAAGTGCAGGACCTCAGCGAGGAAGAGGTCAACCGCATCCGCACCGTGATCGAGCAGCAAGGAATGGTGGAAGGCGATCTGCGCAAGGAAGTTTCGATGAACATCAAGCGGCTCATCGAAATCGGCTCCTATCGCGGGTTCCGTCATCGCCGCAACCTGCCGGTCCGCGGACAGCGTACGCACACCAACGCGCGCACTCGCAAGGGTCCGCGTAAGGGAACGGTATCGACCAAGAAGAAGGCGACGTCGAAGACGTAAGGGCAGGTTTCAAAGTTGCAATGTTTCAAGGTTTCGAAACCTTGAAACTTCTGAAACATTGAAACTTCGAACGAAACTTAAGAACTGAGAAGCTCTCTATGGCCAAACCAGCAGCAGCGGGCGGCGCAGCCGCAACCGATAAGAAGGGCAAGAAGAAGACATTCAAGAAGAAGGAGCGCAAGCACGTTCCGCATGGACTGTGTTACGTGCAGGCTTCCTTCAACAACACGATCGTGACGATTACCGACATGAACGGCAACGTTTTGTCATGGAAGAGTTCAGGATCGCTGGGCTTTCGCGGATCGCGCAAAGGCACTCCGTTTGCCGCACAGCAGGCGGCCTCGAACGCGGCTAATATGGCGCGTGATCATGGAGTGCGCAGCGTGGATGTTCGCGTTAGCGGCCCCGGTTCGGGCCGTGAGTCGGCGGTGCGCGCGTTGGCCTCGTCTGGCATTGAAGTGCGTTCGATTCGCGACGTAACGCCGATTCCGCATAATGGCTGCCGTCCGCCGAAGAGAAGAAGAGTTTAAAAGTGGCCAGTGGTCAGTGACCAGTGGCTAGTAAGAGCAAAATCAAAATCGGTTTGCTGGCCACTAATCACTGGCCACTGACCACTGTTCCGGGACGAAGGGTGAAGCCAAACCTGTAAACCGGTCATCTAAAAGGAGAATAAACTTGGCTCGTTATACTGATGCAGTCTGCCGTCTATGCCGCCGCGAGGGCATGAAGCTGTTCCTCAAAGGCGCGAAATGTTTTAGCGATAAGTGTCCCATCGAGAAGCGCAACTTCGCTCCCGGACAACATGGGAAAGACCGCAAGGCCAAGATTGTTGGCTACGGTCTGCAGTTGCGCGAGAAGCAGAAAGCCAAGCGCATCTACTTCACGCTGGAAGGCCAGTTCCGCAACTACTTCGAGAAGGCCGCGCGCACGCGGGGCGTTACCGGCGAGTTGCTGTTGCAGCAGCTTGAGCGGCGTTTGGACAACGTCGTTTTCCGGTTGGGCTTTGCGCAGTCACGGCGCCAGGCGCGGCAGTTGGTGCGTCACGGGCACGTCGCGGTGAATGGGAAGAAGGTCAACATTCCTTCCTATCAGGTGAGTGCGGGCGAAGAAATTTCCATCCGCGAGAATAGCAAGAAGCTCACCGTGCTGGAACTGGCCAAGGAATTTGCCAGCCACGGCACGCTGCCGAACTGGCTGGAAGTGAATCGCGATAATTACACAGCGCGGGTGTTGTCGTTGCCGAAACGCGAAGATATTCAGTTGCCGGTGAATGAGCAGTTGATCGTTGAGTTATACAGTAAGTAAAGTTTCAAAGTTTCAAAGTTTCGAAGGTTTCAAGGTTTCAAAACCGCTGCGGTTTCCTTGGAACGCTGAAACCTTGCAACTTTGAAACCTGGTCTAGGTCCACATTTCGAGCCAGATCAGCCTTTTCTGACGTTGACCTGAGTTGGACCGACTCAGGGAGCCAGAACTGAGCCAAACGGCCGAAGGAGAAACAAATGCTTTGGAAAGGTTTTCAGAAACCGAAACGTCTTGCAGTCGACACTTCCACCCTCACCGATAAATATGGAATTTTCTGGGCGCAGCCATTTGAACGCGGCTTCGGCACCACCGTGGGCAATGCCCTGCGGCGCGTGCTGCTGAGTTCGATCGAAGGCGCGGCTGTTACCGCGGTGAAGATGGAAGGCGTGCTTCACGAATTCCAGTCGATCCCGGGAGTGGTGGAAGACGCGACCGACATCATCCTCAACCTGAAACAGATTCCATTCAAGCTGGCGGGCGATGCGCCGAAAGCGATTTACCTGCGCGCCGATCAGCCAGGCGTGGTGACCAGCGGAATGATCGAAGCCGATGGCGATGTCGAGGTTCTCGATAAAGATGTTTACATCGCGACGGTCAGCGAAGGCGGCAAACTGGATATGGAAATGCGGCTGAAGCGCGGCCGCGGCTACACTTCTGCCGATAAGAATTTCGACGAGGATCTCGGCATCGGATTTATTCCCATCGATTCCGTTCACTCGCCGGTGCGCAAGTGCAACTACACAGTGGAAGCGGCGCGTCTGGGTCAGATTACCGATTACGACAAGCTGACACTCGAGGTGTGGACCAACGGCTCGATCACGCCCGCCGATTCGATTGGTTTGGCTGCGAAGCTGATGAAAGACCACATGAACATCTTCATCAACTTCGAGGAAGAAATCGAAACCGGCACATCGTCGTCGGATGATCGCAAGCCTGAGATCCACAACGAGAACCTCAACCGTTCCGTTGAGGAACTCGAGCTTTCGGTGCGCAGCTACAACTGCCTGAAGAATGCGAATATTCAGACCATCGGCGAGCTGGTACAGAAGACTGAGTCCGAAATGCTCAAGACGAAGAATTTTGGCCGCAAGTCGCTGAACGAAATCAAGGAGATTCTCTCCACGATGGGTCTGAGCCTGGGCATGAAGATCGACGAGCACGGGAACGCTGTGCCTGGCCCAACTTCGAATATGGTGCTGCCGGCTTCGGCTTACGGTCCGGACGATCAGCTGTAAGGAATCAGATTTCAAGGTTTCAGAGTTTCAATGTTGCACGGAGTTTGAGCTTTGAAAGGGCGCGGCTTTGAGCCGCGCCGCCTTGAGATCAGAATTGCGGGGCTTTAGCCCCTGAGGGTTTCTCATGCGTCATAAAGTTGCAGGCTATAAACTTGGACGGAACACCGCGCACCGGCGTTCTCTGCTGCGCAACCTGGTCACATCGGTCATCGTCGAGGAACGCGTTGAGACGACCGTTCCCAAGGCGAAGGCCGCGAAGCCCATCGTCGAGAAGATGATTACGCTCGGCAAGCGCGGCGACCTCGCGGCGCGGCGGCTCGCCGGATCATACCTCATGACCAACGAAGCGGTGGTAAAGCTGTTTGATACCATCGGCCCCCGCTTCGGCGACCGCAACGGCGGATACCTGCGCATCGTTCGCACCGGTTGGAATAAAGGTGACGGCGCGGATAAAGCTTTCCTCGAACTGCTGGGCAGCGAAAAGGTGCTGGACGAAAAGCGCGAGAAGCGCGCCGAAGCCCGCGCCAAGAAAGCTGCCGAAACGCGGAAGGCGATGGAAGATGCCGAGGCGCAGGCGCAACACGATGGCGGCGTGGAGCCGGTGAAGGAAGAAGACAAGAAAGAGTAAAACTTATCGCGTATAAGATTCGGTTGCGAGTTGTCCTCACCAGCACTGTCCGTTGCAGTTAGTGGGTCCCGTAATCCGAACTGATCTCGGGAAAATCCGCGTCAGTAGAAAGAAACGCGAAGTGAATCACGGAAAATCCTCGAACAACCGCTCCTGTAGCCGATGTCTTCGGAGCAGCGCTGGCGCGATTTTGGCGGGGGACCATTAATAATTCGATCTCGAATAAGCCCTTCGCAGGAATCGTGAAATTTACCGGTGTCGAAAGGCTAAAACTACGCCCCGAGCACGGTGAAGAAATACCGCTGCCAGTCACAGGGAAAGGAAACTCAGGGTGATCGCCTGCGTCGGATATAGTTCCCCTAATTCCTGCCTTGCCGCCCTTGTAGAGCGTCAGTAGCAATCTGTCTGAAATCGTGAATCTGTTTATCGGATTCGGTGGCATGTGGCCACTTCGGCTAGCTCCGCAAGCAAGCATTACCGACCCATTCATTTTCATTTCTGTGATCGAAATCTGTTTCTTGGACAAGTTATCGACCGTGATCTGAAAACGAAGCGTCTCGTCCTGACTCCGCGTTGAAACTATATTCTCAATCCTGGGATCATCCGAATCGGCTGGGTGCACTGCGCCCAGGGGCAGCACCTGGAAACCGCGCGATTCTGTCTTGTCTACATCCGCGACCCTTATCGAGTATGGTTTGTAACCGGGGATGTGAAATACGAATACTCCGGAATGCGCGCCCGATTTAATACTGCATTCGAACATCGGCTCATTGTCGGCGATCCCGGTCGACGAACATGGATTTTCGACTGTAGTGCCATCGACGAAAACTACGAGCCGTACGGTTTTGCGTGCTACTCCCGCCGGTAAAGTTGCCGTTACGCTTAAAGGCTTGGTCTGCGCGAAGACGGCCGGTGATGAGCATAAGATCGATGAGCATGAAAGGAGGAGGATCGATTTCAGCATGATTACTTCTCCTGCTGGCATTTTCTTTGTTGAGGCGGACCTTGTAAGGCGGACCGCCAGATTATAGGCCCTCTAGCACTTCCAAACGCGGCCGTACATGTCCTCCCGCGACACCCACCAGTAATCTTGCAGCAAATTGTCATTCCGATACACTCCCGTCAGGATGGGGTTCACTCGCACACAGATCGGCATTGCCGTCGGCGTTGCGGCGCTGATGGTGTTTGGATTTCTCGGCTACATCTGGTGGCTGAGCAATCAAGGGCCGGTGCTGTCGCGCTCCGAAGACCGTGATCCACTGACGAACCTGCCCATCAGTATTCGCATGAATCCGCTGCGCGATCGCACCATCGAGCACAGCGCAAATCAATTTCTGCACGAGCTTCGCGATGGCCATTGCGATCAGTTGCTCTCACAGTGGGAGCACGACTACCGCAGGAAGTATGCGCATTTCATCTGCGATTCCGAGAAACAGCATCCGCTAGTTTCGTGGGAAATTGCGGAGTGGGAGAGCGCGCCGCCATTGACCATCCTTCACTACCGCGGTAAGCGGCTTTATGGCGGCGGCCAGCCCGGAACCTATCAGGACGTCTTTACCGTCACTACTGAAAACGAGGATGGGCAGTGGGTGGTGACGAAGTACGACGCGATGTACTGAAGACGTTCTCAATTCTCATCGCGACGCACGGAATTCATTATCCATTCTGAGATCTCGCCGTTTCCTCCAAATATCTGGCTCCATGATAAAAACTAGGAATGCCCGAACGCACAGCCGAGCGTGAGCCTTCCGCTGCCCGCAACATCTACGCCTTCGGCATCATCTCCCTTCTCAACGACACCGCCACCGAAATGGCGTACTGGGTGCTGCCTGCGTTTCTGGCGACGCTAGGCGCAGGTCCGGCGCAGCTGGGAGTGATCGAAGGAATTGCGGAGAGTGTGGCGTCGTTCTCGCAGCTCTTTTCCGGTTATCTCGCCGATCATATCCAACGCCGCAAGCCGGTCGTCGTCGCCGGATATTTCATTGCGAATGCTGTCAAGCCGCTGCTGGCCTTCGTCACGGCGTGGCCGCAGATTTTGCTGATTCGCTTTTGTGACCGGCTCTCAAAAGGATTTCGATCTGCTCCGCGCGATGTAATGGTGGCTGAGTCTGTGCCGAAGAACCGTCTGGGCGGGGCTTATGGGTTGATCCAGTCGATGGACTCCGCAGGGGCGGTTGCCGGGCCGTTGACCGCGCTACTGATGCTCTCGCATTTCGGCATTCGAAGTGTATTTCTGGCGGCGGCCGTTCCCGGAGCTTTGTGCGTGCTGGCGGCGTGGGTCGGCGTACGTGAAACGAGAAAAGGCGGAACCGATTCGGCGCAAAACAACGATGCGAAATCAAGCGCCGCAAAAAGCAGCAAGGTTATTCCAACCTTGTCGAAGACTGCCGGGGTGACGCTTCCAGCGAGTTTTCATTTTGTGCTGATCGCCGTCACGCTTTTTTCTCTGGGCAATTCGAGCGATATGTTTCTCGTGTTACGGGCGCAGAGCGTGGGCATTCGTGTGGCGCTCGCGCCATTGCTGGGCCTGGTTTTCAATATTACATACACCCTGGGGTCTTGGCCTGCGGGATGGTTGAGCGATCGTGTATCGCGACGCCTGGTGGCTTCTTTCGGCTACCTGATTTTTGCCGGGGTATATTTTATTTTTGGCCGAGCGCCTTCGACCATGGCCATCTGGATTGCAATGGCGGTGTATGGGCTTTATTACGCGTTGACGCAGCCGGTGTTGAAAGCGTTAGTGGTCGACACGGTTGGCGAGAACGTTCGCGGCCGCGCGCTGGGAATTTACTTCTTTGTGACCAGCATTGCAACACTGGCAGCGAGTTTAATTACCGGCCAACTGTGGAAACACTACGGCGCTGGAATTCCGTTTTATTTTTCTGCAGCGGCGGCACTGGTTGCAGCTGGGATGCTGCAGTTTTCCAGGCGAAGTGCTTCTCCTCATCCTTCCTAGAAAAAACGCAATTCACCTCAGGGGCTGAGGCTGTACAAACTCTAGACTCTATTGCAGCCTTAGAAAAGCGGCGCCACCAAAAAGTGCGGTGCACCCAATGGCTTCGCGACGCAAGAGTATTCCGTCTCAAATAACCAAGGTTCTCTCCCCGCCGCGGCGACTTCTCAGCCACAGAAAAATCAGCAACTGGGCTGCGATGCCAGCGCAGGTATCGAGAACCACATCTTGCCAGCGGCCGGTGCGCGATGGGATAAAAGTCTGGTGCCATTCGTCGAGGCTGGCGACAAATGCGGTCATCAATATAGCGATTGCTGACCATCGCACAGTCCACAAAGGATTTCCGGAGGCTGGGAAGGTCTCGCGCCAGGCGCGAAACGCGAGAATGCTAAGGATGGCATAACCAACCACGTGACCGCTTTTGCGAATGAAGAAATGCCAGTGTTCGAAGCGAATCCAATCCAATCCGAAAAGATAGTGCAGCAAGGGATAAAGAATGCGGCTGGTGTTAGCGGAAGAGGCCAGGTTAGTGGATTCGATGGCGATGACGATGAGCCAGAGAATCGCGGCGATCCACGCCTTGAGAAGATTTTTCTTGTCGGAGTTCAAGAGAGCGGGCCAGCGCTACTCGATGGCATAGTTGGGGGCCTCACGGGTGATCATAACGTCGTGCACGTGACTCTCGCGCAGGCCGGCGCCGCTGATGCGAACGAATCGAGTTTTCTGCAAGAGTTCAGCGATGGTCGCGCATCCGCAATAGCCCATACCGGATTTCAATCCGCCCACCATCTGGTGAACGATCATGGCGACCGAGCCGCGGTAAGGCACGCGTCCTTCAATCCCTTCGGGAACGAGTTTGCCCATACGATTCGATTCGCCATTGTTATCGGTGACGGCGGCGGAGGATTCGCCTTCGTTACTTTGGAAATAGCGTTCAGCCGAACCCTGCGCCATAGCGCCGATCGATCCCATGCCGCGATAAGACTTGAAGGAGCGGCCTTGATACAGAATTAATTCGCCGGGACTTTCGTCAGTACCGGCAAAGAGCGATCCGATCATTACAGCACTCGCGCCCGCGGCCAACGCTTTGGTGATGTCGCCCGAATATTTGATACCACCATCGGCAATGATGGGAATGCCGGCGTCTTTGGTGGCGCGGAAGGCTTCCGCAATGGCAGTGATCTGTGGAACTCCCGCGCCAGTGACCACGCGAGTGGTGCAGATCGAACCGGGGCCGATACCGACCTTGATGCCGTCGGCGCCGGCTCTGGCTAATTCGCACGCACCGTCGAAAGTTGCGACGTTACCGGCCAACAATTCCATGTCAGGCAGTTTCGATTTCACGAGCCTTACTGCGTCGAGAACTTTGGTGGAGTGCCCGTGTGCGCTGTCGATGGCAAGAACGTCGACTTTAGCCTCAGCTAATTCCTGGGCGCGTTCGAGAAAATCCCCGGTAGCCCCGATGGCCGCACCCACGCGCAGGCGTCCTTGAGAATCTTTCGCGGCGTTGGGATATTTCAGTTTCTTCTGAATATCTTTTACGGTGATGAGTCCCTTGAGATTGTATTTATCGTCGACGACGAGGAGTTTTTCCACGCGATGTTCGTGAAGAATTTCTTCTGCATCTTCAAGCGTGGTGCCCACTGGCACGGTGATGAGATTCTTTTTCGTCATCACACGATCGATGGGAATATCGAAGCGGCTTTCGAAACGCAGATCGCGGTTGGTGAGAATGCCGACCAGGCGGCCGTTCTCAGTGATGGGCACGCCGGAAATTTTGTACTTGCGCATGACTTCGAGCGCGTCGCTGACTTTATCTGTCGGCGACATGGTGACGGGGTCGACGATCATGCCGCTTTCCGAGCGTTTCACTTTATCGACTTCATTGGCCTGCTGCTCGATGGTGAGATTGCGATGAATGATGCCTAGACCGCCCTGTTGCGCGAGCGCAATCGCCATGTGCGATTCCGTCACAGTGTCCATGGCGGAGCTGACGATGGGAATGTTCAAACGAATGTTACGAGTGAGCTGGGTCTGAGTATTGGCGGTGGCGGGGATCACATCGGAGCGTGCGGGCAAAAGAAGAACATCGTCGAAGGTGAGAGCTTCAGGTACGGGAAAATGAATCATAAGTTTCTCGGAAATAAGCCAGCTTGCGGGGCTGAATCTTTATTCTAGAGAGGGCGTGGGGATTCAGGCAAATGCTTGCCTTAGTGAAGAATCCTCTATGGCCCTTCAAGCCGTGGCGGCTGGGATTCCTCTGTGCGTGAAGAAAAGCACGCGCTGTCGAAATGACAATGAACAATAAATAGTGGGAGGCTTGGTATGATCGCTTGTCTTTCTTGAACCAACTTTCGACTTTGGTGAATCAGCTATGCGCAAAACTTTTTTCTATTTCTTTTTTCTCGTGTTCTCAGCGACCGTCGCAGTGGCGCAGAAATACGATCTGGTGATCGAGGGCGGGCGAGTCATGGATCCAGAGACCGGGCTGGATGCGGTGCGGAATGTTGGGATCCGTGGGGGGAAGATTGTTCGGATAACTTCCGAGGGGATGAGCGGAAGGCGGGTGGTTCACGCGGAAGGGTTGGTGGTCGCTCCTGGATTTATTGATTTGCACCAGCATGGACAGGACTTGGCGAGCGAGCGAGTGAAAGCGCTTGATGGTGTGACCACGGCGCTCGAACTCGAAATTGGCGCGCCCGATGTTGCCGAATTCTTGAAAGCGAAAGAAGGTCATTCGCTGATTCACTATGGCACATCGGCGAGCCATGTTGCGGCGCGGGCTCTGGTGTTTGGCGCTCCACTGCCGCCCGGGACAATTTTGCCGAAGAGTGGTCCGGCGACTGATCTACCTGCAACACCCGAACAGATTGAGGCTATAAAACAGAGGTTGCGCGCGCAGCTTGATGCCGGCGGCTTGGCGGTTGGAATGGGCATTCAATACACCCCTGGGGCAACGCGGCTGGAAGTGATTGACATGTTCAGGCTCGCTGCCGAAAGAGGAGTGCCGGTCTACACTCACATGCGCAGTGCGGGACGCGTGGAACCCGGCTCGGCGATTGAGGCGACGAGTGAAGTGATTGGGGCGGCCGCCGTTACGGGCGCTTCGCTGCATATCGTCCACATCAACAGTACTTGCCTGCGCGACTCGCTGGAATGTCTCTCCATGGTCGCGGGAGCGCGCGCTCGCGGACTGGACGTGACTACCGAGGCGTATCCGTACATCGCGGGCATGACGGCAATCAACTCGGCGCTATTCAATCCCGGCTGGCGCGAGAAACTCGGGATCGACTATATCGATCTTGTGCTTCCGGGTACCGGCGAACACCTCACCAAGCAGCGCTTCGACGAGTTGCACAATTCCAGCAGAACGCAGTGGGTGCTGGTTTATGCCAATACGCAGGAGGTGGTGGATAAGGTGATTCCGAATCCGCTGGTGATGATCGCCAGCGATGGAATCGAAGGGCATCCGCGCAACGCGGGAACTTATTCGCGGGTACTGCGGGAATACGTTCGCGAGAAGGGAACGGTCACGCTGATGGACGCAATTCGCAAGATGAGTTTCATGCCGGCGGAAATGCTGGCGCGGTCGACGCCGGCGGCTCGGCATAAAGGAAGACTGCAAGAGGGAGCGGACGCCGACATCGTAGTGTTCGATGCGAACACGATCACGGATCGCGCAACTTTCGAGAAGCCGATGGAGCCGAGCGTGGGCGTGAAGTATTTGGTGGTGGGAGGAACCCTGTTGGTCGACGACGGCAAGATTGTGCCGGATGTTTTTCCGGGCAGTGCGATTTTGGGTCCGGGGAAGGTTGGCCTCGCTGCTCAACGCTAGCGGGGTCAGAACGGAAAATCGCGGCGCCTGGAGTGCTCAATCACAGCATCCTCGATGCTTGGGCAGTTTGTCTTTTCCCCCCTTCGGGGCGTATATTAGGAAATTGAGAACTGTTGTGTAGTACCAGCATTTGGCGAAGCACACCAGTGGGCGCAAGCCCACTTTTTCGTTGCAGAGGAATCTGCGCACGACGCCAAGCTGCAAGTTATTGGATGCATGGCACTTGAGCTCGATCGAGTACGAGAGATAGCGGAGCGGGTAGCGGCCTCCGGCGGGCTGGAGGTTGTCGAAGTGGAGTTTCGCGGGAGCGGCAACGCCCGCATGCTGCGCGTGTTTTTGGACAAGCCTGGCGCGGCTAGTGGCGATCCGTTGGCGGGAGTGACGCACGGAGACTGCGCGAATTTCAGCCGCGAGTTTGGCACGATTCTGGATGTTGAAGATGCCGTACCGGGAAGTTATACGCTGGAAGTTTCTTCGCCGGGGCTGGACCGGAAGCTGACGAAGGCGGCTGAGTTTGAGCGTTTCGTCGGCAGCCGGATGAAAGTGATGACGCGGAATCCGGTCAATAATAACCGCCATTTTGAAGGACGGCTGGAAGGTTTTAGGGATGGGCGACTGACGCTCGACCTGAGTGTGGCGAGCAGGAAGTCGCGCAAGAAAATGGGCGTCGCAGCCGAGCAAGGTCAGAAGATTGAGATTGAATTCGCCAACGTGGAGAAGGCGAATCTGGTCCCGGAAATCTAAGGGAAAAGTTTCAAGGTTTCAGAGTTTCAAGGTTTCAAAGTTGAAGAACGTCGACGATATGGTTTCGAAACATTGAGACCTTGAAACGTTGAAACTTGGTCCGCAGCAGTCTTTATAACGGAATCTTTTTATGGCGAGTGAGCTTTACAACACGATCGATGCGTTAAGCCGCGAAAAAGGGATCGATCCGCAGATTGTGGTGACTGCGGTGGAAGACGCCATCGTCATGGCTACGCGGAAGTATTACAAGTCGCAGGAAAATCTGCGCGCCGAGTTGGATAAAGAAACCGGCAAGATCAATGCTTACGCGGTGAAGACTGTGGTGGAGACGCCAGAGCAGGTGGAAGATCCGCAGTTGCAGATTACCTTGGAAGATGCGCGCAAGGCGAACCCCAGCCTGGAGGTTGGCGGCGAGTTGCGGATTCCCAAGGTCACCGAAGGAATTCTGGGACGCATTGCCGCGCAACTGGCGAAGCAGGTGATTTTCCAGAAAGTGCGCGAGGCGGAACGCGACACGGTTTACAACGAGTACATCGGACGCGTGAACGAAGTGGTGAACGCGACGGTGAAGCGAGTGGAAGGTCCGGATGTGATCTTCGACATCGGCAAGGCGGAAGCGCGCATGCCGCGCAAGGAACAGTCGCGGCTGGAGTCGTTTGCCATCGGCGAACGGGTGCGAGTGGTGATTGCGCGTGTGGAAAGAGCTTCGAAAGGCCCGGGTGTGGTGGTGTCTCGCGCGGTGCCAGATCTGGTGCAGCATTTGTTTCAGACGGAAGTTCCTGAGATTTACGACGGCACGGTGGTGATCCGTGCCATTGCGCGCGAAGCCGGGGAGCGCACGAAAATCGCCGTTATGTCCAAAGACAAGGATGTAGATGCGGTGGGCGCGTGCGTTGGCATGAAGGGGATGCGGGTGCAGTCGATTATCCGCGAGCTGCACGGTGAGAAAATTGACATCATCGAGTATCACGAAGACGCGGTGACGTTCGCCGAGAAAGCTTTGCAGCCCGCGAAGGTAAGCAAAGTTACCGTTGTGGATTCGGGCGGCAAGCATTTGGAAGTTGTCGTGGATGACAGCCAGCTTTCGCTGGCGATCGGCAAGAAGGGTCAGAATGTCCGGCTCGCGGCCAAATTGCTGGGCTGGAAGATCGACATCAAGAGCGAGGAAGAGAAGCGGCAGGAGGTAGAGCAGCAGATGTCTGCGATGGTTACGCAGACGGCGACGCCGCTGGAGAGCGTGCCAGGACTGGGCGATGGACTGGTGGAAAAACTGAACGCCGCTGGAGTGACAACGGTGGAATCGCTGGCAGATATGACCCCGGAGCAGCTTGAGGCCATTGAAGGCATTGGACCGAAGACGGTGGAAAAAATCAGCCTGGCGGTGAATAATTACTTTGCCAGCCTGGAATCGGGCGCCGCGATGGAAGGCGAAGCCACTGAAGAAGCGACGCTCGGCGGGCCCGAAGCAACTCCTCAAGCGGACGAGGAAGGTGCCGCGGCAGCTGCGCCGGCCGAAGAAATGGCTGCAGGCGAGACTCCTGCCGAGGCAGCGGCCGCTGAGCCGCAGGCTGCGGCTCCGAGTGAAAGTGAGGAGCAGGCTGAGCAGCCGGCTCCGGATGCAGAGTCTGCTTCCGAGACCAGAGAATAATCATGGCACGCTGGCATAAGTTCGACGGCGTGGAACCGAAGAAATTGACTCCGTGAGGTCGAATGATGACCTAACTTACAACACGGAGAAACGAAAGGCCGGATGAGTAAGGTTCGAATTAACGATCTAGCCCGAGAGCTGGAAGTAAAGAGTAGGGCCATTCTGGATACGCTACCGTTAGTCGGGGTAACCGAGAAGAAGACGCATTCCAGTTCTCTGGAGGAGCACGAAGCGGAGAAGGTACGTGTCTATATCCGTTCCGCGGGCGAGAGCTCGTCTTCCGCTGGCAAGTCAGCGCGCTCGGGTCGGGGCGAAGAAGAAATAAAAACCAAGATTGATTTGTCGCACATCTCGCGTCCCGGAGATGTGTTGAAGGCAATTACGCAGCGCAAGGAAGCGGTTGCGGCCCCGGTCGCCCCACGTGCGGTGCCTCCACCCGTGACGCATGCGCCGGTGCCGCAGGCTCCGGCGGAAAAACCGGCAGCTGCACCTCCGGCTGCGGTGAGTCATCCCACAACGGTTGCACCTCCGGTAGTGAAGGCGCCGGCGGTGACTCCGCCTCCCCCGCCGTCGGCGACTGTTCCCGCGGCTCCGCCGATTGCAAGTCGGCTTGTTGCGACGCCACCCGTTGTATCGGCGCCGCCAGCGTCTTCTACTGTTATTGCTCCTCCGGCGCGGGCGATGGCTCCTCCGGTTGCCACGATGTCTTCGCCAGCCACACCAGTGGCTTCCGCAGGTGCTCCGCCAGCGCCTCCGGTTGCGGCGAGGCCAGTTGCTCCGCTACCACCGGCGCCGCGCATGATCGTTCCCCAAACTGGGCCGCGACCGGTGTACAAAGCGCCGGTGCGGCCAGCTTCGACACCGCCGCCGGTGCAGCCCGGAGTTCCGATTGGTGGCGCAATGCGCGCCGCTCCGGGACGTCCTGTTCCCGGCCAGCCGATTTTTCAACGCCGTCCGCCCATGCAGGGCGCAGGTCCCGCGGGCGCGCCGCGTCCGCCGCTTCGTCCCGGCGAGCGCCGACCGATGCACCCTACGCGGCAGGCTCCAGCTGGAGCACGGCCGCTCGGAGTAGGTCCAGCTCTTCCGCCTCCTGGCACAACCCGGCCCGGCAGCCGTCCGGGTGGGCCTGCACGGCGGCCTGGTCAGCGCTATGTTCCGCGCGGCGTGAAGGAAGGTCCGATGAAGGGCTACACGCCACCACCGCGCATGGTGGTGTCGAATGAGCCGCAGCCGATCACGCGCAGCATCACGATCACGGAAGGCATCAGCGTTAAGGATCTCGCGGAGAAGTTGGACATCCGCGCCAAGGATCTGATCTCGCGTTTGTTGTCGAAGGGTGTATTTGCCACGATCAATCAGACTCTGGATGCAGAGCTGGCCAGCGAGATGGCGCGGTTCTTCGGCGCGGATACGAACGTGATTACGTTCGAAGAGCAAACGGCAAAAGAGATTGACGCTGCCGCCAGCGAAGAGTCCGCTCCTGAGACTGGTATTCGGCCGCCCGTGGTGACGATCATGGGACACGTAGACCACGGCAAGACGACGCTGCTCGATTCGATTCGCCTGACCAATGTTGCCGAGGGTGAAGCGGGAGGAATCACGCAACACATCGGCGCCTATAAAGTGCGGATTACCGACAAGGAATCGCCGGCCTATGGGCGTGAAATAGTTTTCCTGGATACGCCCGGTCACGAAGCGTTCACCCGCATGCGATCTCGTGGGGCAAAGGCTACGGACATCGTTGTGTTAGTTGTGGCCGCTGACGATGGCGTGATGCCGCAGACGCTCGAAGCGATCGACCACGCGCACGCGGCGGAAGTTCCGATCATTGTGGCGGTGAACAAGATTGACAAGCCCGATGCCTTGCCGGATCGCGTGAAGAAACAGCTCGCCGATCGCGGCCTGATGCCGGAAGAGTGGGGCGGCAAGACTGTTTTCGTTGACGTGTCGGCGAAGAAGAAAACGAATCTTAATCTGCTGATGGAGATGATTTGTCTGGTCGCGGATCTCGGCGAGTTGAAAGCCACTCCCGAGCGCGCTGCGACTGGCGTGGTGCTCGAGGCCAAGCTTGATCGCGGCCGCGGACCTGTGGCCACGGTGCTGGTGCAGAACGGAACCCTAAACGCTGGCGATAATTTTGTAGTCGGCAATGTCTACGGCAAAGTGCGTGCCATGTTTGACGACCGCGGAGCGCAGTTGAAAACGGCGCCTCCTTCTACGCCGGTCGAGATTATCGGTATGGAAGCGTTGCCCCAGGCTGGCGATCAGTTCGTGGTGGTGGCCGATCGCGACAAGGCGCGCGGCATTTCCGAATACCGCGAGCAGAAATCGCGCGAAGCCGCGCTGGCCAAGAGTTCTCGCGTGTCGTTGGAAGGATTGGCGGAGCAGATCAAGGCCGCTGGCACGAAAGAATTGAACGTCATTCTCAAGGGCGATGTCCAAGGCTCGGTGGAAGTGATTACCGATCTGCTGACGAAACTCTCGAACGACAAAGTGCGACTGAAATTGCTGCGATCCGGCGTGGGGGCCATCACGGAGACCGATGTTCTTCTGGCTTCAGCGTCGAATGCGATCATCATCGGATTTAACGTTCGGCCGGAGCGCAAGGCGCAGGAAATTGCTGAGCAGGAAAAAGTCGATATCCGCCTGCACTCGATCATTTACGAGCTGCAGGATGAGATCAAGCGCGCCATGAGCGGCTTGCTCGAACCGACTTTCAAGGAACACTACCAGGGCCGCGCCGAGGTGCTGAATGTTTTCCGCATCCCGAAAGTTGGGACGGTGGCGGGTTGCCGCGTGAGCGACGGCTTGATCAAGCGCGACTCCGAAGTCCGCTTGCTGCGCGACAACGTGCAGGTCTTCAAGGGCAAAGTGGGATCGCTGCGGCGCTTCAAGGACGATGCCAGCCAGGTTACAAATGGCATGGAGTGCGGCATCTCGATCTCAAACTACGGCGACATCAAGGTCGGCGATGTGATCGAAGCGTTCGCCACGGAGAGAATTGCCGCGGAGGTAATCGCCTAACCCCAGGTCCTAGCGATTAGCCTTTAGCAATTAGCTCTTTGATTTAGCTCATGGCTGACTGCTAAAGGCTAAGAGCTAATGATCGCCTTCCTCACGCTCGAACTTCACATCGAAGCGGCGCACTCGCTCAAGGATAAACGGCAGGTTGTTCGCAGTTTGAAGGACCGTCTCCGCGCCGGCTTTAACGTTTCTGTTGCCGAACTTGAAGCAGGCCCGGTGTGGAACCGCGCCACGATTGGCGTGGTCGGCATCTCTGATTCGCGCGACTATCTCGACGGCTTGATGAAGAACGTGGAACGGTTGGCTACCCGCATCGCCAATAATCATGGGGCGGACATCGCCGATTCGTTTGTGGAATATTCGTAGACTTAAGTCGAACGAATCCCTGGCAGAAGGATGCCGCTAAAAACCGCGGCGCATAGCAAGCTGCTATCGGATTGTTACCTCTGTACTTAACTGACCGCCACGTTTGTGCGGGACAATGGCACCAGGGAGCCAACACGCGCGGTCGATTTTCTGATATTCTCATCCGTTTTACTTCGAGGTAAGTGCAAGGAATGGAGAAGCGCGGGCTCAAATATCATCGTGGGCGGTTGGGCGAGGCCTTGCGCGAGGAGATTGAGACGCTGGTGGAAGGAGAGCTGGCGGATCCGCGCATCGGACTGGTGGGCGTAACTGCGGTACATGTGGCCGACGATGGCCGGTCGGCGCAGGTTCTCGTAGATGTAGATGGCGACGATGCGGAGGCGGAGCGAAGTCTCGAGGGCCTGCTCGCCGCCAAAGAATATATACGGCATGAGTTGGTTGAACGTTTGCGGTTGAGGCGCGCGCCCGAATTGTATTTTCGACTGGACCGTTCGGAGCGAGAGAAAGCGCGAGTGGAAGAATTGTTGGCGCGGGCCAAAAAAAGGATGAAGTCGCATACGAATCCGGGTGCGAAAAAGGCATAGCCATGGTGCAGGACGTCCTCCATCAGATCGAGCAGCGCGATCGTTTTGTTCTCACCTCGCACGCGCGGCCGGATGGGGATGCCATTGGATCGGCGTTGGCTTGTTGCCAGGTATTGCGCGCCATGGGAAAGCAGGCCGATGTGGTGCTGCACGACGGAGTGCCGCGGGTTTATCGCTCCCTCCCGTTCGCCGATCAAGTGCTGCAGGCCGATCGGATCGACGGTAATTATCAGGCGGCGATTATTCTGGAATGCGATAGCATCCACCGCACACGACTGGAAGGTCTGGAGAATCGCTTTCTGATCAGCATTGATCATCATGTAAGCGGCCGGCCGTTCGCGGACGTGAATTGGATCGATCCGCATGCGGTGGCCACGGGAGAAATGGTCTTTCGCCTGGCGCGGGAAGCGGCCACGCCGTTCTCCCCCGAAATTGCAACCTGCCTGTACACTGCGCTGATGACCGACACCGGGTCGTTCATGTTCCAGGGTACGAACGAGCATACATTCGCACTGGCCCGCGAACTGGTGCTCGCCGGGGCTGATCCCTCGCACTGTGCGCGCAGTATTTATTTTGCGCACTCCGTGGCCAAGATGCGCCTGTTGGGCGAAGCCTTGCGCAACCTCAATACGGAAGGACACATTGGCTGGACGTGGGTGACGCAGGAGCAAATGGAGCGTTGCGGAGCGAAAGAAGAAGATTGCGAAGGCCTGGTGAATTATGTTCTCTCCATCGGACAGGTCGAGATTGCAGCATTCTTTCGTGAACTCCCCGAAGGCCGCTTTCGGGTAAGCCTGCGCAGCAAAGGCCAGCTTGATGTGGCGCAAGTGGCCGAGAGTTTCGGCGGCGGTGGCCACCAGTGCGCCAGCGGTTGCTCCGTGAAAGGGCCGCTCTCGCAAGCGGTGCAGCAGGTTTTGGAGAGTTTGCGGCGCGGTTCTTCGGTGCAGTGAGTTTTGCGAATTCGTCTTTGTGTCGAATTGTTGATTGATGATTTCTGATTGTTGATTGAAGACCGCTGAAGGCGCGACTTTCTAATCAGGAGTCATCAATCAGCAATCATCAATCAACAATTACCACCGCTGCCCGCACGCCCCGAATCTTCATCCGCATGACGAATCGCACTCGCACTGACGCGTTGTTGCTCGCGGGCTTTTGCGCATTTCTGTTTTTCTATGGGCTCGGACAATTCGGGTTGATTGGGGCCGACGAGCCGCGCTATGCGCAGGTGGCTCGCGAGATGTTGGAGCGTCGTGACTTTGTCACGCCTGTGCTCGGAGGCCAGCCCTGGCTGGAGAAGCCGCCACTCTATTACTGGCAGGCCATGGCAGCGTACAGAACTGTTGGCGTGAGCGACTGGGCTGCGCGGCTGCCTTCGGCGTTCGATGCAACGCTGCTGGTGCTCGCCGTCTACTTTTTCTTACGACGATTCCGGCGCGGATCTGAGGTGGATGGCGCGCTGATCGTGGCTTCTTGTGCGGGCATCACAGGCTACGCCCGGGCCGCATCTATGGACATGGCTCTGGCCGCGGCTTTTAGCGTGGGCATGCTTTGCTGGTGGGCCTGGCACGAGACTGGCAAGAGAGTTTATCTCGCGGCGTTTTTTGGCTTTATGGCGTTAGGAACACTGGCCAAAGGTCCGGTGGCGCCGTTTCTGGCTTGTGTTGTGATTGTTGTATATGTCTCCGCGGTTGGTGAGCCGAGGGCCGTCCTCAAGACAATCTGGCTGCCGGGCATTCTTCTTTTCTGTGTAATTGCGCTGCCCTGGTATTTCGCAGTGCAGGCGCGCAATCCGAGTTTCTTCCGTGAGTTCATTGTGGAGCACAATCTCGGACGATTCTCGAAAAATATTTATCACCACACGGAACCGTTCTGGTATTACCTGCCTGTGACGGCGTTAGCGCTCGTTCCCTGGATAATTTTTGTGACTGCAGCCGTTGTTCGATCGCTGCGGGATTGGTGGATTGGACGGAACGCGACGGACGTGTCGAAAGACACGCCGCATGATCGATTTAGCATTTTTCTGTGTTGCTGGCTGATCGTGCCTGTGATTTTTTTCTCAATTTCGCAATCGAAGCTTCCTGGCTATATTCTTCCGGCGATTCCCGCCGGAGCGCTTTTGCTGGCCGACTATCTGAGGCGCGGCCTGGCGCGAAACGATGCCCAATCGGCTCCGTTGTGGCTAGCGATTCTCCACGGATTGTTCGCGGCGGCTCCAATTGTTCCCGCCTTGCTGATTGCATATCTCATCACGCAGCATCGTCTTCCGGGCGGGCAACCGATGCTGGTGGCGCTCTCCGTTGCATTCGTGCTTTCGGTTGGAATTGCGCTCACTCTGGTGCGCAAGAACGGTCTGGGCATGCTGCGCTTCGTCACTCTGATTCCGGTTGTGCTCGTGGTCGGTGCCGTGCTAAAGCTGGGATCCGGAGCTATCGATGCTTCGCTCTCGGCGCGGCCTTTGGCGCAAGAAATCGCTGCTGTAGAAATGAAACCGGTGCCCTTGGCGGTCTACCACGTTCGCCGCGAACTGGAATATGGCCTCACGTTTTATCGAAACCAGTTAACCTTTAATTACGACTGGGGCAGCATTCCGAAAGAGGAGCACCTGGTTGTCGCTCCGGAAAATTCGCAAGTGGAGATTGCGAAGTTGGCAGCAGGCCGCCGCGTCTCTTATCTTGGCCATTATGCTCCGCAGCACGTGGATTATTTTTGGGTTGCTGCCGCATCACGTTCCTTGCCCTAGATGCGCTGTTACCGCCTTGTATGCGGCCGGTTTGCCTAAGCTCCGAGAAAGGCACTAAACTCGGAGTTCTGCCGCCGCGAACCGAACCAACATTTGTTGGGAACGTTTGCAGGAGCCCCGTGGAGATTCTGGACCTCAGGCATTTTTCGTCCGTGGATGTGCGCCCGCTGCTCGATGACGAGGCTCGGGTGTGGGCGAATCTGCTTTCGTGGGATTACAGCGGATCCGCGGAGATGATTCTGCGTTATGTGGACGCAAAAATTCTTCCCGGCTACGCGGCAATTGAGCGCGGCCGCATCTTCGGCTACACGTTCTTTGTGTATGAAGGCAGCAAGGGAGTGGTTGGCGATCTGTTTGTGACAAACGGTAATCGTCTTCCCAATCCTCGCGACGTGGAAATTAAGCTGCTCACGCACGTGATTGAGACCTTGCAGCAGTCGCCGGGAATTCACCGTGTTGAAGCCCAGTTGCTGGCGCACGACACGGGCAGCGTTGCGCAGCCATTTCTCGATCAGGGATTCTCGCGCCATCCGCGACTCTTCATGGTTCTGGGGCTGGGCAATCCTGCGCCCAAGATTCCAACGACGCATCCGGAAGTTGAAATCCGACGATGGACGGAGGCGGACTATCAGCCGGCAGCGGCGGTGATTACCGCTGCGTATCGCGGCCATGTCGACGCTCAGATTAACGACCAGTACCATACGCTGGGCGGATCGCTGCGTTTTCTCAATAATATTGTGCGCTTTCCAGGGTGTGGATTGTTCGACATCGAATCTTCATTCGCCGCGATGGATCGCAAGGCCAAGAATCTGATTGGATTAATTCTCTGTTCGCGCGTGCGCGGGGACGTAGGTCATGTAACTCAGGTGTGCGTGCTTCCGGAATACCGTTCCCGCGGAATCGGCGAAGCGCTGCTTGCGGCCACGTCCGCAAACCTGCGCAGGCGCGGATTCTCTATGCTTTCTCTGACTGTGACTGAAGCGAACGCGGGAGCAGTCGCGCTCTACCGGCGCTTGAAGTTTGAATCGAAGCGTGTGTTTGATGCGTTCGTCTGGCAAGGCTGAGAGGAAAGGTATTAGCCGTTAGCCAAAGGCGTGCAGTTCAAGGCCCGACACCTATCTCCGCACCAGCCACATGGCCCAGCCAGCTACGATAACGCCACCGAGGAACATTACAAAGCAATAAAGTCCGTAGCGGATCATGTCGCGAGTGGTTTCGCGGTGCGTAATGCCAAAGACGATCGAAGCAAAGAGCGCGAATACAAACGCCGCGCTGAAGTGAGTGAGCTGGACGGTCATTGTTTTTTTCCGATGGCGATGTGGTAGGCGTCCGCGACCGCGATAAAATTCAGCAAGCCGGCAACGATCATGAATTTAGTTCCGTAATCTGCAATGGCGAATGCGATCGCCCCTCGGCCTGCGTTCAGAGCGAGAGTCGCAATATATAATCCGCCAGCCCCCAGGTCGCCGATGAAGCCGAGGATGTCGAGAATGTCGCCGCCGTTGGCCTTGTAAATGTGGCCCTGCATCAGCAAGCCAAGCACGAACAGACTACTGATGGAAACGAGAAGCAGAAGGCCGCGAATCCAGCGCCGCTGGATGAGGTGGCCCGCGCCGGGGATAAACCAGCCGATTGCTGGAGCGATTACGGCCATGGTGCTGGAGGGCTGCGCCGGTTCCACCGTTCTTGTCTTGACTGTCGTTGAATTTGCCATCAGATAGTTACGATCTCACGTTGGATGTTTCCCGTCACTTCCGCCGACTTCGGACGCACCAGCATATTGACTTCGCTGCGCACTCCGAACTCAGGCAGATAAATGCCGGGCTCGATGGAAAAACAGGAGTTCGGGAGAAGCTGACGTTCGTCGTGGATCTCCAGATCATCCATGTTCGCTCCGTTGGAATGGACGTCGGTGCCGATGGAATGTCCGGTGCGATGGATAAAATATTCGCCGTAGCCTTTTTGCTTGATGTGGTTGCGGGTGGCGCGGTCCACTTCCCATCCGGCAATGCGACGCCCCGCGCTGATTGCGTCTGTTACGACCTTCACCCCCGCGTCGCGGGCATCGCGCACAATCTCGAATACCTCCAGCATGCGGCCGGATGGAGGCGTACCGACAAATCCCATCCAGGTAACGTCATAGTAAACCGCATTCGGAATGTTCTTCTTGCCCCAAACGTCGAGCAAAACCAGATCGCCCCTGCGAATGGGAACGGGATGATCCGCGCTCGGTCCGTAGTGAGGATTGCCGGCGTTGGCGTTTACGGCCACGATTGGAGGATCGTCGGTGAAAAGATTCTCGCGCTGAAATGCTTCCATGAACCACGTCTGAATTTCATGTTCCGTGGTTCCGCCATTGCGCACGCGCCTGCCGATTTCCTTGAAAGCCGCTGCCACGATTGAATCCACACTATCGCGCGCCGCGAAGTGCGTTTTAATTTGCTCTTCGGTCCACGTGGCTTCGAACTGCGCGACCAGGTCGGCCGAGCTCACAACATTTTTTCCCAGGCCGCGCAACAATTCAATCGTTCCCCCATCCACCAGAGAAATGGTGAATACGATATTGTTCGGCGAATACTGCATAGCGATGTCACGGTACGGAGCCAGCATCGATTTCAGACTGTCGAACAATTCCTGCCAGCCGGAATACTGGAGTTTGCTCCCAGGCAGGGAATCAAGGTGTCCGGCTTCGATCTTATGGACGAGTTTCACCGGCTCGCCCTGCGCCGGAATCAGGTAGAACCATCGACGCGTGACCATCAATCCCGCAGGTAGACCCAGTACGCGGTAGGCAATGGGATCGCGATGGTGGTGATCGTAAAATAACCACGCGTCAATATTGCGTTCGCGCAGCGCAGATTGGATGGCAGCCAGCTCCATGGGCAAACTTTTATTGTAAACAATGGGAAGGATTTGAGCGAATCGCGGTCAAGAAACGCGACCGGTGTACCGTTGGTTTGCGGCATTGAAGCAGCGCCGCAGCGATGCTGGCTTAGCTACTACTGACGCAATGGCTTCAGGTTTGCACGAAGCCGGAATGTGTCTTAATTTGCAATGCCTGGCGAAACCCGCCTGTCAGCTGATGATTATCGAAGTGATGGTGTGTCACGTCAGAATTGTGGTGGAGCAGCAGCGACTCTGAAGTATCGGTCATAGAGCCACAGTAGAGCAGCCGTGGCCGTGCCGACAGCTGCAACCGTCCACCAGATGCGGTTCGGTTGATGCGTGACTTCGCCGAAGTGATGCATGAGTGTTCCGCCGAACCAGCCACCGATGAGCGATCCGATTCCGATCGGCAAGAATGCGAAGCCCATATACGTCCCTTGCTGCCCGGGAGGTGCGAGCAAGGCAATGTATTCGTAGTAGCGCGGCTGCTGGATAATCTCGCCGAGCGCAAGCACGAACAGCGAGAGGATTGCTCCCCAGACAGTCGGCTGAAAGACAAGGATCAACCACGAAACCGATGTGATCAGCGTCCCCAGGATCACGGCCTGGAAGGCAGGAATTTTGCGGGTCAGGAAATTGACTGCAAGCGTGAGACAGATCACCGTCAACCCGTCAGTAACCAGAATTTTCTCGACATTTGCATGTGGACTGATGTAGCCATGAATGTAGCCTGGCAAGCTGATGTACTGCTGCCAAAAGACGATCCAATAGCCGGTGAAGAGCACGAGAAACCACATGAACCGGCTGATGCCGGCCAGCACGAGAACCAGAAGCCCGGCCCAAATCCACCAGGGGACGGTGAACGCGGGCCGTATCCAAAGGGCGATGCGGAGAAATAGAGCGATCATCAGTGTCGGCAAAACCAGACGGTAGTTGCCCACGACTACGCAAAAATTTCGGGCTACGGTAGCAATAGAAGGAGGAGGCGCGTCTCCTTCTTTTCGCGGTTCGCGGAAGAAGAACAGTACTAGAAAGAACATTGCGAAGACGAAGAGTGCCGAAAGCCGGTAAACATTTTCAACGCCTAGATGCGGATGGGCCCACGAAGCGAACAAGGGTCCGGCCGCGCCGCCGATGTTCACCAGCGTGTAGTAGATCGAATAGCCGATCGAGCGGACGTTCGGTTTAGAAGCGCGCGCCGTAGTGCCGACCACGCAAGGTTTTACCAGCGCGACGCCCAGAGCTGGAAGGACGAGGATGAAGCCGACAAATAATTCGAGCGGGACGGCGTTGCGAATTGGCGCTAGCCACGACGCTCCGATGGATCCGATCAGGAAATAAGCGGCGGCAAGAATGAGATATGCAATCGAGAGCGCACGGCGGAAGCCCAAGCGATCAGCTGCGGCCCCGCCGAAGATTGCCAGAAACCACACCATGCCGCCGAAGATTCCCGTGAGCGTTCCGGTCTGCTCGGTGGAAAAGTTCAGCTTCTCCTGCAGGTAAAGGGCGAGCGAAGCAAAAGCGCCGTAGTAGGAAAGGCGCTCGAAGATCTCGCTGAGATTTGCGATCCAGAAGGGGCGTTCGAAACCGGTGCGTATCTCCTGCAAGCGTTCGGAAAAGCTCAAGCGTAGCTCCCTTGTGCGATAGCGGTGCGTGATGCGCCGGTGACTACTGCCACCCGGACAGGCGTGTGTTTCTATTTGCCAACTCGGTCCCTTACTTTTTCAGCTGAAAGTCCTGCCACACGAATTACTTTTGCACGGCCGGTGTGGCCGGAGGCAATGGTAATGGAAGTTCGCGGCACCTTCAAAAGTTTCGCGAAGAAATCAACGCACGCTTCATTGGCGCGGCCATTGAGTGGAGGCGAGGTCAGGGAAACTTTTAAGGCGTTTCCCAGTTCGCCGGTGATGGCGTTCTTTCTGGCGCGAGGATGAATTTTAACGGCGAAGGTGACGCTGCCGCTCGACTCTTGAATTGGAATCAAACATTCTTCCCCAGCGAAAACATCGTTTCAATGCTTGTCAGTATCGCTACGACCAATATTTGCGCATTGTGCAGCGTGCGCGCCCGGCCGATGCTCAGCATCAGCGCAAGAACGAATGTGAACATCAGAATGTTCGCGGCAATGCAGTACATTTTTAAACCTCGAACCGGGTATCCGTTACGGATGCGGAGCAAGTTCAACATCGCGGTAAAGAGTAAGGCCAGCGCAGTCCCCAGGATCCAAATCCTGCCGGTGTAATTTCTGGGGACGAGCCAGCAATCCACCATGGCGAGAATGAAAAGGGCCCCAGCGCAAAGCCGGTCAAGAAGCTTCATGGTCTCTGTGTTCCTCTGTTGTTCCTCTGTGTTTAAGGTTTTGCTCGCTCCCCAAAGATCGCCGTACCCACCCGCACGCACGTCGATCCTTCTTCAATCGCAACTTCGAAATCGTGAGACATTCCCATGGAGAGCTGGGCCATATCGATGGCCGGCAGCCGGCGTGCCGAAATCTTGTCGCGGAGCTCGCGCAGGTTGCGAAAATACGGACGCGCGTTTTGCGGATCGTTGGTAAAGGGAGGCACGGTCATCAGGCCGCGGAACGTGAGCGCTTCCAACCGAGGCGCGGCCACGAGCAGGTCTTCAAGATCCGGTGAATCAGAGGCGACGCCGCTCTTTGCGGCTTCGCCACCAACGTTGATTTCGATGAGTACGTTCAGCTTCTTGCCGAGCTTGCGGGCGGCTGCATTCA
This sequence comes from uncultured Acidobacteriaceae bacterium, assembly GCA_963726155.1. Lineage (GTDB taxonomy): Bacteria > Acidobacteriota > Terriglobia > Terriglobales > Acidobacteriaceae > Sulfotelmatobacter. Next base: position 997,315 of record CAVSBF010000003.1, on the reverse strand, counting down.
GTTTTTCAGCGAGCTTCAACGAGCCGACTGAATCGACGGCGTGAAATAGCTCCGCAGTTCTCGCCGCCTTATTCGTTTGCAGATGACCGATCATGTGCCACTCGGCGTCGTGCAGCTTGGCGAGTGCGGCGGCTTTGGCTGAAAATTCCTGCACGCGATTTTCGCCGAAAAGCCGCAAACCCGCGTCGTAAGCCTCGTGAATTTTTTCCGGAGGATGAGTTTTGGTGACGGCCATGAGAGCAATCTCTTCCGCTAGACGTCCGGCGAACCGGGCAGCTTTATCGAGACGCTCTCGCACTTCGGCAACATTTTCGGAGATCGACATACTGAGAACACTAAACCACGAAGGACACAAAGTTGCACGAAGGAAGTTGTACGAAGGAGGATGCGTCCTGGGTTACATCATCGCGGTCGGGGGCGCGGGCTCGCTTGGATCGCCGGCGGCTGATACGGGCGCGAAGATCATGAGTGCCGCCAACCCCGCGAGCACGATCATTCCACCCACCAGATACGACGGGTTGCTGAAGATTTGTGGCGGATGATTCGGCGCGCCCCACTGGGGAACGAATTGCAATCCGGCCCAAACCAGGCCCAGCAAGGCTTCTCCGGCGATCAGGCCGGAAGCGACGAGCACTCCGGCATTTTCTGTACGGGCTTTTTGTGCGCTATTGAAGCCCCGCCGCTCTGCGACCCAATCACCCAGCGAACGAATTACTCCGCCCACAAAGATTGCGAATGTGGTTCCGAACGGAAGATACATTCCGACTGCAACCAGCATCGGACTCTTTACCTGCATCATGATCATGGCGATGCCGAAAAGAATTCCAACCACCACCAGCGGCCATGCCATGTCATGGCCGACAATTCCCATCGCCAGCGTGGCCATCAAGCCAGCTTGCGGCGCCGGCAGTTCGGGGCCGCCAAATCCCACACCGCCAGCTCTGATATTACCTTCGTGCAGCAGCATGAGAGGGAAATACATAACCAGGCTAGCGACTACGACCGCGATCAGTTCAGCGGCCTGAATCTTCTGCGGTGTGCCGCCCAGGATGTAACCAACCTTAAAATCCTGCAAAAGTTCGCCGGCCACCGCTGAAGAAACGCAGACTACAGCTGCTACTCCCAGAACAGCGGCTACTCCCGACGTGCCAGAGACTCCGAGGGCCACCATGAGTAGTGCGGCAATTAGAAGTGTCGATAGAGTCAAGCCGGAAATCGGATTGTTCGATGAGCCAATGATTCCCACCAGGTTGCCCGATACCGTGGCGAAGAAAAATCCCACCAGCAGCATCACCACCGCAGCCAGGATGGCCGGCCAAACGAGGTGTGAGATTTTCATGTAGAGCAGGCACATCAGCACAAACGTGACCGCGATCAAACTGAAAACTGTTTTCGAACTCATGTAACGTTCGGTGCGCGCCAGCTTCGCCTGCTGCTCGGCGGTTTGACGCAGATCCGCGATGGCCTTGCCGATTCCGGCAGTCAGCCCGGCGCGCATTTTGTATAGAGTGTAGGCGGCGCCAACCAGCATTCCCCCCACGGCGATAGGACGGACGATGTATCTCCACACCGCATCCGCCATAGTTGCCCAATTGTCGGGAGTGTCGGCTGGAAGATAGGCTTTGAGCTGCGGGCCTAGAAAGAAGATCATCAGAGGAACCAGCAGGCCCCAGGCGAGCACGCTCCCGGCAAACTGGATCGATGCCAATTTGACGCCAATAATGTAGCCCACGCCAAGATACGCAGGGCTCACGCTGGGCGCTGCAAACACGGTGGTTCCACCCGTAGGCAGGACGTGGGTGCTTCCGGCGCCACCAAGACGAACCTGACTGCGGCCCAAACTTCCAACCCCGACGTGAAGATCGGTATCGGCGGCGAATAAGCCGAATCTGCCCAGCATGTAAACTACGCCGCCGATGCCAATGTTCCAGAAAAGATATTTCGCGGCTTGCGCGCCACGCTGCCCGGCTTTGTGAATTTCCGATGCCGCTAAAGATTCCGGGAAGGGCAACTCTGGATCTTCCACCATGGCTCGGCGCACCAGGGAAATGAAAAGTACGCCGAGAATGCTGCCCACCATAATCAGTGCAGTGGATTTCCAATAGGCATCGGCGAAGCGAAACGATGGCCACGCTTTAGCCAGAAGAAACGCCGGCAGAGTGAAAATGGCTCCGGCGGCCACCGACTCGCCGATCGAGCCTGCGGTGCGTGCAATGTTTTCTTCGAGCAGTGATCCCTTCCAGGCCCGCATGGCCGCCATCGCAATCACTGCGGCGGGATACGTAGCGGCGATGGTGATGCCGGCACGCAGGCCAAGATATGCATTCGCTGCCCCCAGAACCACGGTCATTAAGAGTCCCAGCAGCACTGCGCGCAGAGTAAATTCCTTCATCTGCATGTGTTCGGGAACGAAAGGGACGTGTTTCCTGGCGCCTGCTTCTGGGGCAGTGGGAACAGGACTGCTCATCGGCGGAATCCTCGCAAGTTATGGGATGAAAGCAACAGTATTTGGCAACCTGTTCTAAACAAGGAACGGCGCACGTTAGCACGCGGGCAGCCTGATTTACAAGTGCGATGCGGGTTCCATCATGGCCAATGGTGTGAAGTACCGCCTCTTGTTTGACTGCAGCATTGAGGTAGAATAGTTGCAATCGTCTGTTCGCCCCTGCGCAATTTCAACATTCCGAGGTGCTAACGTGACTAAGAACTCCCCCGAGCAGCTGTGGTTCCAGCGGTATTTGGAATTTCATTGTGACGACTGCGGCAGCGACATCGGCTTCCGCTCGCGGCGGCGCACATTTTCCGAGCGTTACCTTCTTCCGGTGTTTTTGCTGCAGCCGGTGCGCTGCGCAGAATGTTTCCGGAGGGATTACCGATTAATTTTCATGCCGGTGCGAGAGCGGCTCTCCGAAGCGGTGGTGAGGTTGCCGAATTCTCCAGTTCCTGTTTCCGGCATTAAAGAATCCGGCAGTACGCGCAACGTTGCCTAGCCGGGCTGGCGCCGTTATACTGGCGGTAAGCAGGCAACGCGCAAGCGTCCATACCTTGCGGGGATCACGGAGGCCGTCTTCAGCAGTAGTGGAGACCGAATTCGGGCTATCCAGGCCAAAGCCACATCGGCAGGGCCTTCTATTGCTCCGGCAGCCCAGACATCGTGGGCCCGACGACTTTCTCTTCGGCTCGCCGAAAATCTTTTCGCTGTTCTCTTTCCCTCCGACTGCCGGATATGCGGCGAACCGCTGGTTAAAGTGTCTCGATTGCCCGTATGCCACGAGTGTCTGGAGGGCATGCACCGCATCGCGAGCGGAACCTGTGCGATTTGCGGCGAGCGCCTTTTTTCCTCTCATGCGCAGTTGACGGATGCCGGCGCGCCCCGTTGCGGGTTGTGCCGCCGCATCGAACCTCCTTTTGTGCGCGCAGTGGCTTACGGCAGCTACGAAGGCGGGTTGCGGGAGTTGATTCATCTTTTGAAGTATGCATCAGTGCGGCCAGCCGCCAACGTCCTAGGACGAATGCTGGCTGAGGCGATTGAGGAACTCGAACCCGATTTTCAGTCTGAATCCGTTACGGTAGTTCCGGTCCCTCTGCACCGTAGCAGGATTCGTCAACGCGAATTCAACCAGGCCGAGACGATCGCGCGCTTCGCGATGAAGCTTATGGCCGAGCCGGAGCGAATCACTCTATGCGCGGGTGCGCTGGAGAGGAGGCGCGAAACATTGTCGCAAACCGGCCTCACCAGCCACCAGCGGCGGGAAAATGTGCGCGGTGCATTCGCAGTGGCGCGTCCAGAGGTAGTGAAAGGTCATGAAGTGCTGGTCGTTGACGATGTGTACACTACGGGGGCAACCGTGTCCGAGTGCGCCCGGGTGTTGCGGCGTGCCGGCGCAACCAAAGTTTGGGTCGCGACGGTGGCGCGGACACTGAAGAATTCCGAGCAACATGTGCAGGTTCAGTTCTCGGGTCATATGGAGAGTGGTGAGGAACCTGTGGTCCAGGAAATTCCGCTGGCCCGAGCGGCCGGCCTTTAGCCGGGAGCGGCTGGCGATTTCGTTTGCAGCATCTAATCGGGAATGAGATTGGGAGCCCGCGGAAAAGGGCTCAAAGGGACGAAGCGAGCATCATGTCAGCGAGAATGGAAGCCGATGCGGGACACAGCGCGGGGCACAGCGGAAGACACGCCGCTAATCTGCTCGCGTCCACGGCCGTCCACCACGACGGCAACGGGCATGCGCTGCACGCGCCAGTGCTGGTGCTGAATGCTTCGTATGAGCCGATCAATGTCTGCGCCGCGCGCCGTGCTCTGGTCCTGGTGCTGAAGGGCGTGGCCATGACGGAAGAAGAGAACGGACACTTCCTGCATGCGGCGCGTATTGCCATGCGTGTGCCTTCGGTGATCCGGTTGCTGGAGTACCGACGCATCCCCCACCAAAGCCGCGCTCTGTCGCGAAAGAACATTCTGCTGCGCGACCGCAACACCTGTCAGTACTGCGCCACTGTTCTGTCCTCGAGTGAGTTGACTCTCGACCACGTGATTCCGCGCTCGCGCGGAGGATCGTCCACTTGGGAAAACCTTGTCGCCTGCTGCCACACTTGCAACCGGCGGAAGGGAAATCAATTTCCCCTAGAAGCCGGAATGAAGCTGATGCGTGAGCCGCGCGCGTTCAATCTCCATACCAGCCGCCACATCATGCGATTGATGGGGCGCTCGGATGATAAGTGGAGAAAGTATCTTTTCTACTGAAGTTTCAAGGTTTCAGAGTTTCAAGATTTCATTGCCTACTGTCTCCGAAGCTTTCCGGGAGAAACCTGTGGCGCGTTCTTATAGGGACTTGCTTGTCTGGCAAAAGGCCAAGGCTCTCGCTGTTCACATTTACCAAGCTACGGAACAGTTCCCAAGGAACGAAACCTATGGTCTAACCTCTCAGATCAGACGGGCCGCCGTTTCCGTTGCTTCAAACATCGCGGAAGGGCAAGGCAGATTGACGTTGGGCGAGTTCCTGCATTTTCTAGGTCAAGCTCGAGGCTCCCTGCTAGAACTCGACACTCAAGTAGCAATTGCGCTAGATCTCGCGTACCTCAAACCGGATCGACACGAAATCTTAGATCACGAGATCTATCAGGTGCTCGGCCTGATCAACCGCCTAATTGAGTCCCTGCGAAAGTCGAAGCTTTGAAACCTTGAAACCTGAAACTCTGAAACCTTGTCCTCTCACTTCTGCGGCGGTTGCGGGTTCGGCGCTGCGTCCGGCTTTTTCTGATCTTGGTTCGGATTCTGATCCGGCGGGGGCGCGTTCTGATCTTTCTGATCCGCCTTGGGAACTTCCTGGCCGTTATACAGAATCCTCACATTCGATCCAAAGCGCTTGTAGTCTTCGTACTTCACGATCTCCCGGATGTGAATGTCGCCAGTGTTGAAGTGCAGGGTGTCGTCGGCGCGCGTGTAAGTGGGAAACCAGTACTGGTTATCGATCTGCTCCCGCCAGGTGGTGAACTTCGGGTAGAGATGTTCTTCTTTACCTTTCTTCTTCGTGTCTCTGGTTTCCGGAACGGCTTGGCCGTAGGTTTTTACGATCTGCAAGTCGTGATCGTCAACCCAGATGCGTCCCTGGAAATAGCGTTTCTTTCCAACAATCTGCTTGGGCGCGATGTCAAAAACATAGCAGTGCAGCTGATCTTCCTGTTGCTGGCCTACGTAGAGAATGTTGTATTCCGGAATCTCGTCGGTGGTAAGAACGAAGGGCAGACGATTGCGGAAATCCTGTACGTCGCCTTCGTCGAGCGATAGGCCGCCTTGCTCCAGCGATGATTGCGGCGCGAAGACGACATTTTCTATCCGATGCCCCTTGTCGTCGTAGAGTACGTCGAAAACTTCGTGATACTCACCGGTTACCGTGTTGCCGTCTCGCGTCTGTACCTTGATATCTTGCCGGTAGGTGTAATGCTCACGCGCTTCCTTGAACAACTTCTCGCGCGCGGCAAAGCGCGTAATGATTTCCTCTGGCGTAATTCCGGCGGTGGGCGGGGCGGTATCGAGTGGACCTTCTTGTGCAGCCGCGGGCAGTGAAGTAGCAGCAACTACACCTAAGGAAAGGAGACAAAACAGCGCGCGGAGAAAAGCCGGCTTCATACCCTCTAGTTTACCGAATTCGGGAGTTCGTTGCTGAAGTAGCATCACCGCGGCGACCCTCCCCCGACCCCTCTCCGCTCAGTGAGGCCGAGGGTAGGGCGCTGCAGTTCTGCCGCTAACTTGGATGCCATATCGGGAAAGGGGTTGCCGTCTGCGAATCTGAGTCGCAGTTACGAGTTTAGACACCGCTCTTGGGATTTATTCAGAGAACATCAATCCGGTTGAACGACAACGAAGTCTCGCTCGGCGCGGTGGCCAGGATTCGATTGTGCAATCAATGCAGTCAATGCTATCATTGGTTCCATGGCTACCATTACGATTCGACGACTGCCTGAAAACACGAAGCGCCGTCTGCGCATCCGCGCTGCCCGTAACGGACGTTCCATGGAACAGGAAGCTCGCGAGCTGCTAGAGGCGGCCTTGGCAAAGACGGAGCCGAAGTCTGAAGATCTGGGTGAAATCATCCGCCGGCGCTTTGCTGCCTTGGGCGGCGTCGATTTGAAGATTCCTCCCCGAGGCCCGATCCGCGATCCCGGAATCCGCTGAAAGCTTGAGTGCCAGCGAATGCTTGTCCTCGACACGAATGTGATCTCGGAGCTCATGAAAGCATCGCCCTCGCCCCGTGTCATGGAATGGTGGTCGCAACAGCAGTCGGGCGAGCTTTTCACCACCACGGTGACCATGGCGGAGATTCTTTACGGAATCGAAATTCTTCCCAAAGGAAAGCGTCGCGACGGTTTGCTCGCCGAAGCTGAGGCCGTATTCACTCAAGACTTTGCCGGGCGCATCCTGCCGTTCGACGAAGAAGCGGCGCGTTTCTTTCCGGAAATAGCCGCCCAGCGCCGCGCGGAAGGTCGGCCGATTGCAGAACTGGATGCGCAGATAGCCGCCGTCGCCCGCTCGCGCCGCGCCATCCTGGCCACCCGCAACACTGGCGACTTTGAGGGATGTGGCATTCGGCTGGCGAATCCCTGGCAGTGAGACGCGTGTCAGGGGCACGCCTTCGGTCGTAAAGCCGGCCTCGCCCGCAGGACGCCTGAAAATAGCCCGGCGTTTCAACGCCGGGTAGATTCGGGAAAAATAGAAGCGCGTCTCGTCAGGGACGCCTGATCCGTCTGAAGCGTCGCCGGATGGAACGCGCGCGCAACTAAACCTGCTAAACTCATCGGTTTGCCGAGGAGGTCCCATGCGCCGTCTTTTTCTAATTTCTCTTGCGCTCATCGCCCTTACGTTTTCAGCCATTGCCCAAGCCAAGCATCCCTTCACTTTCGAAGACATGATGAAGCTGAAGCGCGTGGGCGAGCCGGAAGTCTCGCCGGATGGCAAGTGGGTGATCTTCAGCGTGGTCGATGTCGATCTCGCGGCCAATACGAAGACACCGCATGTGTGGATCGTGCCCACGGCGGGTGGGCAGGAGCACGAGATCATCGCCGATCAGGACGCCGACCGCCCGCGCTGGGCGCCGGACGGGAAGCGGTTTGCGTTTCTCTCGACGAAGGAAGGCGGGTCGCAGGTTTGGATTGCGGAGTTTGATGGAGCCGCGGGTACGGTGAAAGGCGTGAGCAAGCTGACGTCCGTGCCCACTGAGGCAAGCGGAGAGGGCTGGTCTCCGGATGGTAATGCCATTTTGTTCACCTCCGACGTCTATCCAGAATGTGACGGCGAAAGCGAAGAATTTGCCTGCAATGCGAGGAAACTCGAAGAGCGTGAGAAATCAAAGGTCAGGGCGCTCGTCTTTGATCATCTCCTCTATCGACATTGGAACGCCTACAAGGAGGGAAAGCGCAGCCATATCTTTGTGGTCGGCCTAACCGCTGGCGTTCCGCCGCGCCTGACGGTCGAGGGCACCCGAGACCTGACGCCCGGAGATTACGATGCGCCCGTGTTCTCGCTTGGAGGGCAGGATAACTATGCTTTCTCACCAGGCGGACAGGAGATATGTTACACGTCGAATCACGACAAGAATCCGGCCGCTTCTACCAATAACGATCTCTGGATAGTGCCCGTTAATTCAGGAGGCGGTATCGGGTCAGGGAAGGGCATCGGGAGCGGTTCTGGGGAGCGGGGTTCTGTGCGGCTCGCGTCGCCTCCAGCCAAAAACATCACCGCCGACAATCCCGCCAGCGACTCGACGCCACTCTACTCGCCCGATGGCCGCTACATCGCTTACCGAGCCCAGCAGCGTCCGGGATACGAGAGCGACAGGTTCCGGCTGATGCTGTACGACCGCAAGACGGGCGAGAAAAAAAACCTGACTGAGGAGTTGGACGAGTGGGTTGGAACGTTTGTCTGGTCGACCGATTCGAAGCTTTTATTTTTCGTAGCAGAAAACGCGGGCTCGGCACCAATTCGGTCCGTTGCAGTCGATCAGCCCTTTGCAACTACACCGCCGTCCGCAGAGAAGGCTAAACATGAATTCACAGGATACGAGCCACTTTCGACACCGGGCCTTCTAACTCTACCCTTGGGTTACTTCGACGATCTCGCATTTAGCAAGGACGGTAAAATACTGTTCTCGACGCATATGTCGATTAAGGGCCCGAATGAGATTTACCGGCAGCGAGTCGACCAAGCTCGCACTCCCGGTGAGCCCGTCACGCATTTCAACGACAATCTGCTATCGCAAATAGAAATGTCTCCTCTCGAATCCTTCTGGTTCACCGGCGCTCACGACGACAGGGTAGAAGGTTTCCTGGTCCGTCCGCCGAACTTCGATGCCAGCAAGAAATATCCCGTGAAGTTCCTCATACACGGCGGGCCGCAAGGCGCCTGGGGAGACGATTGGAGCTACCGCTGGAATCCCGAGCTGTTCGCGTCACCAACTGCATCGACTCCCAGCGGATACGTGGTCATCATGATCAACTTCCATGGCTCGACAGGCTATGGGCAGAAGTTCATCGACGCCATCAACGGCGACTGGGGCGGCGCTCCGTTTGAAGACCTGATGAAGGGCCTCGACTACGCAGAAGAACATTATGGTTTTATTGATAAAGACCGCGAGTGCGCTCTGGGTGCCAGCTACGGCGGATACATGGCCAACTGGGTGCTCGGCCACACCGATCGCTTCAAGTGCATCGTGACTCACGACGGCATGTTCAATGCGGAATCCGCCTGGGGGACAACCGAGGAACTCTGGTTCAACGACTGGGAGTTCAAAGGCACTCCCTACGACAACCGCGCGATGTATGAGAAGTGGTCGCCGAGCACGTACGCGAAAAATTTCAAAACGCCGACGCTCGTAATTCACGGCCAGAAGGATTACCGGCTGGATGTGTCCCAGGGATTCGATCTCTTTACCACGCTGCAGATGGAAGGTGTGCCATCAGAGATGCTTTATTTTCCCGACGAAGGCCACTGGGTGCAGAAGCCGCAGAATTCGCAGCTCTGGTACAAAACAGTAAATGATTGGGTTGATCGGTGGACGAAGAACTAGGAGTTTCGCCTGTCGGCGAAGCGCGGCGCGCGGATGCCGACGGTGGTCGGCGGTCGATGGCCGAGAAATCGTCCCGTTGGGACGCCTGAAAATAGCCCGGCGTTTCAACGCCGGGTAGAAATAGCCTGCAGTGGAACCCGTCCCGTTAGGGACGGCTGAAATTTTGCCAGCGTTTCAGTTGTGCCTCCGGCACAAGATTGATTCTGTGGCGCTCTATTCCCGCCAGTAAACTGGCGGGCTATTCTCGACGGTCCCTCCGGGACCTGCGCTACCGGGGACGCCTACGGCTCCTGCGGGACTTCTCCAATTAGGGGAAGCTTTCCATCACATCCTGGAGGCCTGCGCTCGTCCCTGCTGAAACTTGGATCTCAACTTCCAGTATTCCAGAGAACGATCCGGTGCTCGGGAGGAAATTTGCCAGGCCGTTAGCATCGCTGGTGGTGCTACTCAGGCTCGCCGCCAAGATGACGGGCATTCCTGTTGGTTTGACCGTCGTGTCCCCGGTGGTCAGCGTTAAATCGTTGGCTGGCGGCCGCAGAATGGCGGATTGAAACAGGACGTCGGCTCCGAGAACGGGATTCGGCGGAGTAGATGAATCCGTCACTCGGACAGTGAGTGGCTGAAATGGCGCCGCGGTGATGGCCTGTGCAGCTCCGGCCACTGCCTGCAGGTTCAAAGCTGAGGCCGCCACGGCGTTACCATATGCAGTTTGGCAGGGGCTGCCAGAGGCGACGCAAGCTACCACTTGGACATTACCGGTAAAGGTTGTCAACGTGAGCGTGACCGTCGCGTAGCCTGTGCTATTCGTGACGGCACTGGCGGCGCTGAGAGAGCCGCTTCCCTGCGCGATCCTGAAATCTACAGTCACGCCACCCTGCGGTGTTCCAGTACTCACAACCCGGGCTGTGATCGGCACGTTCAGGCTAGCTCCCTGCGCGATCCAGAGGTAAGGCGTGGTGATTCCGATATCCGATGCTGTGGACGTTGCCGAGAGAGTGCCCGAAACCGATTGCGCCGGATTGTAAACTGCGGGAGCGAGTGTGGCCGTAAATGTTGCGACCCCAAGCGCGGCGGGAGTGATCGCGGTGGAAGCCAATCCGCTTTCATCCGTGATCACCGAACAACTGGAAGCGCCGCCGCACGCAGAGAGCGTGGCACCGTTGGTGGTGCTCCATGCGACTGTTGCGCCGTTGACAGCGGTCACGCCATCCGAGGCGACAACACGCACGCGCAGCACGTTGGCGGCCCGGGTACCTACCGGCGTTTGCGGATTGGTTCCCTGTAAGAGGACGATCTGATCGGTCGATGCTGCCCCCATAGTGAGCGCATTCGTCATGGTGGAGCTAGAGCCGCTGGCCGGGTCGGTGATGGTGATGGTCTGGGGTCCGTCGCTTTGAGGCGGGGCGGCCAGGAGGATCTGGCTTGCGTTCGTGGCCAGGAGCGGCACCACGTGGCTTCCCACGCTCACAGTAAGGCCGGGCGTGAATCCGATGCCTTGCAGCGTAATGGCTCCGCCATTGATCGGGATGCGGGCGGGGTTAACTGAGTTTCCGTAGAGGACGTGGGCGTGGTAGGCATAATCCGGGCGCCCGTCGCCGCGCAGATCGGAAATTCCGATAATGAAGCTGCTCGTACTCAATACCTGTGCATCCAAGCGGCTCATGCCGAAAGTAAGAGAATTGAAGGGCACGGTCGTAAGTACTGGCGGCACCGTGCCTTGCGGATCGGCTGAGTTCCACATACCGACTACAGGGTTTGCTTTCGACTCCGTGGGCGAGCCGGTTTCGTCCAGAGCGGTAACCGCAACCGACAACGTGCGGTTGGCCTGCGCGGTGATCACGAAATACGAGACTTCGCCATAGCCGCTGAGAGAGCCAACCCAGTCGCCGGGAGAAGGCACGATCGCCGGTGCAGCCCATGTCTCGCTAGCGGACCACGGTGGAACTGCCTGGGCGCTGCCGGACATGGGTATGTCCTGTTCAAAGTCGCCACCCGCGCTGACGGTGATGATAATGGGTACAAAACTGCCGGATGGAGTCACTTGCGAAAAGTCGTAGGGGCAGACGCCACTGGACCAGAGCGGATCCAGTGGCTCGACCGAGAGCTGATATTGGGCTGTGCCTTCTCCGTTCGGAATCGGCAATCCGCCGAGATCGAAAAATCCCTCCAAAGTTTGATTTGTCGAACCGAATTCACTGTAGGCATTTCCCAGGGAATCGACTAATCCTGTAATGGGATTACCGGCGTTGCCGGTGAACACGAATCCCGAAACTGAGGAGACCGAGTATTGGTGCGAGGGCAATCCCGTGGAAGGATCGATCCAACGGGCGAACACGTTCACGCCCTGCATGGGCTGGCCCTCGGCGCCGAAATGATCCAAAAAATAGACGGACCCGTGGATTCGAGCAGTGTTCGATGGAGAAGTGGCCGGGGGATAAAGACGGGAAAGCGCGGCTATGTCATCCGGCGCGAGCTGGTAGGGATTCGGATAGCAAACGGTGATGGGAACGCAGTTTATCGAGTCCATGTAATGCATGACAGGAAAGCCCGCATAATCGTCGGCCGTTGGGTGCGGATCGCCAGTGCTTACGTTTAAATTAAGCTGAGACCAGCCGAGGCCGAGGACGTTTCCCAACACGCGTACCAGGCGGTACTCCACGTCGGTAAGTTGCGCTGGCTGAAGAGCGCACTGTCCGTTGATTACGACCAAGGCGTGCAGGAAATTTGCGCTGGTGTTGAAGTTGTCCGGACCTCCATAAACTGCGTTCCAGAAGCATTGCGATGTTCCGCCTGCACCCGCGCCCAGCAATGCGTCGGTCACTGAGCCGTCATAGTCGTAGACAATTCCGACCGGATTTGCTGTGGCGGCGGGAGTAATGTCCGCAGGCGCGGTTACGGTTCCATTTGAGTCGACCGCGATATTGCTGCCGTTTACATCTTCGGCAAGCTGGCCCGGGCTGGTTACTGTGATGGCCGCAACGGAAACCGAACTCCATTGCAGAAAAGCGTTGGCGACAAACGCGTTGGCAGTGCTGTTCGGCAGGATGGGGCTTAGGTCTCCCTGGTCTGTGTAGTAATTCACCTGGCCTTGCGTCCATGTAAGGGGTTGGCCCATTGCCGACGAATTGAAGAAGCTGGAACCGGCAATGTGTTCGGGGCCGCCAGCGATGGCGATTGCAGCGAATGACATAACCACGGCGACCACCGCAGCCGCTCGAAACAACAGGTGGTAAAGGGCTGCCGCGGATTTCTGCGGGATCAGTCGCACTATTCCTCACCACTGGCACGGCGAACTGCATGGAAGAAGTCGTCATAAGGAATGACGTTCTTCCGGCCAATCACCGGATCTGAGGCGAGAGCCGAAATGTTCTGAACATTCGTTTTGATCCTGCCCTGGGGATCGATTTCGAATCTGCCCATAGGGCCAGCTACGGGACTAGTGAGCCCCAGTCTGCTGAGTGGGTACAAAAACAACATGACTCGTTCCCCGACGCGGTAGTGTTCTTTACCGGTCCAAAGGGCGGCCCACTCGTGGATGGATAAGTTCTGGCCGGTCGTAGTGCCGCGAAGTGCACGTTCCACGTGGAAAGTAACCATGGTGGAGGCCGGGGTTTGTCCGGTTGCCGATGTGACGCGGCCGCCTGCACGTCCCACAGCAGTGACGCGGCCGGAAAATATGATTCCGGCAGCGCCAGTAATTTGTGGCAGGCCGATCGGGGACGGGGCGACTGGCCTGTGCCACGGTTCAGTGATAGGCAAGGGAAGGCGAACCGGGGAAAAGTGAGGAGTGTCCGGCGAACCCGCTGTTATGGTCGTGAGAATACGGAAGCGGTCCTCAGCGGCGGTCTGTGCCCGCAGTGGGGAAGTGAAGAAAATCGAAGCTAAGGAAATCAGTAAGGAACAGGCGAGCAGACGCCAGCAACTCCCGGTCATAGCAATCATCCTGGAGAACCAATCTCTGCTCGGAGGTTTTGGGAAACCGATCGGATGTTAAGCGTAGTCCAGCAAATGGCGCGGTGACAGATATCACAATGAGCCTGTGGATCGCGGGCGCTCAGGAACAACGCGCCAGAGCTAAAGAATTGCCGGGAAGAGGCCTTCTTTCTAAACTCATGGCCGCAAAGGGCGCTACGGGCTAATCCTTTCGCTCGCGATGCCGATATTGAGTTAGGGCGACCTGCGTGAAAATCCTTTTGGTGGATGACAGCAAGACGATTCTGCGCGAAAACGAACGCGTTCTCCACAACGCGGGGTATGAAGTGATTTGCGCCGAGGATGGCGAGTGCGCATTGAAACTGGCGCGCGAGCATAAGCCGGACTTGATCCTGCTGGATATGATCCTGCCAAAGGTGAGTGGTCCGGAGGTGCTCGCCCGCTTGAAAAATGACACTGCAACGGCCGACATCCCGGTTGTAGTACTAAGCAGCCTCACGGAGAGAAACCGGCAAAAGCTGATCGAAGCGGGGGCAGAAGATTACGTCGAAAAGAACGCCCTCGCGCCGCAACCCGGCGTCAATTTACTGCCCACCATACTGGAAAATTTGATTTGTCGGATTAACCGCAAACGGGGAATTGCTTTCAGCAGCATCCCGCTGAACGAAAAATAGAATTGTCTCTACGAAAACCTGCGAGTCTTCCCAAGTGCGCGGTTACTCGGAAAAGCGGTTACTGGGAAAGACTCCGCTTATGGCCTGCGCGCAGGTGTTCTTCGGCGCTCAAATTCGCTCCGGCCAGCAGCAACAATCCTGACAGGAATGCCCAAAACATCATGCTCACCGACAGAGAGAAAGGTCCATAAACCTCGGCGAAATTAAGCCAGGGCAGCGCTAAAATATAGCCATACTTCAAAGCCTCCGAGAGCAAGCCCATGATGAAGGCCGCCGGAAGCACGGCTCGTGCCGGAACCTTGCCATTGGGTAAAACCCAATAGATGAGAAAAAAGATGGCCACGCTAGTCGCGATGGCAAATACCTTCATCATCACAAAGGCGGCCAATCGAATCGAGCCGGTGCCGTGGCCGCGCAGTACGAATTGCAACAGGGCCATGTTTCCGGCGGTCATAGCAATGGAAAGCAAAGTCAGCACGCCGCAGCCGAACGCCAATCCCAAAGAGATCAACTGATTCCCCAGGTAAGACCGGTTGCTGGGAAACCGCCAGATCCGGTTCAGAGCAACTTCCAGCGGCATGAAAACGCCCGAAGATGTGACCAATAAAATAATGAGCGAAACGACCTGCACCCGTTGGCGGCTGTTCACCATGGCGTTCAGGTTGCGGATCACGAAATCCTGGCCTGCGGGCAGATAGTCTCTTAGCAGCTCGAGGATTACGTCGTACATAACCCGGGAATGGAAAACGCGCCGGATCAGCGTCATCAGCAGGACTACGAAAGGGAAAAAGGCCAATATCGCGTTGGCGGCCACCGAGAATGCAAAGGTATGCACATCGGTCCGCAACAGATACTTAATGGTGGAAACCGTTATCCCGGAGGGTCGTTTGCGCCGTTCCAATGGCGGCGGCGTGTGCTCCGTCACTAATGGGCTTGCAACCGGGATCGTAGTCTGTTGAGGCATAGCAGTACAGGCTAATCCTATCAAGGGTTTGGCTCGGCTGCGGTATTTCGTAGCAAACCAAAGTTCCGGTCCAAGCAGACGCTTTTCTTATACCTCGTTAAAAGAATCAAAAAACGGCAGGTTGCCTTTTTTTACGTTTCCCTTCTAATTCTTCTTGTCAAACGATTTAGTAGTGCTTATTATCGTTTGCTCATTCCCCGGCGTATGCCGGGTGATGGGTTTCGTAAGGCAGGTTGACGTCTTGAGTAGGGCCGTAGAAACAGCGTCGATGGTCGGGGCTCCGAAAGTTTCTCGCCGCAATGTCTTCGCGTGGCGTTGAACTCGAGGAGTCTTTTGCTTTGGGGCAATTTCCGCGGCATTGATGGACGCAACCGAGTTCCACCGTTTCTCCGAAGGGGGCGTTCCGGTTCGCCGGAGCAACATACAGGAGATTCGGGGAACCAATTCTTCACGACAGTGAAAGGAGTTTTCCGTGAGAGAGAAGGGAACAGTAAAGTGGTTCAACGGGGCGAAAGGATATGGATTTATCCAGCGCTCCACGGGGGAGGACGTCTTCGTACATTTCTCCGCGATTCAGGAGAACGGTTACCGCTCGCTCAATGAGGGTGAGACCGTGGAGTTCGATTTGCTGAAAGGCCCCAAGGGCTTTCAGGCGGGCAACGTCGTCCGCGCCTAAACTGCTGGCTGCGATTTCCTACCCTCCCGCTCCGGGAGGGTTTCTTATTGTGTGGATTGCTTATTTCGTGTCGGGGACGCCCTCGATACCTTCCCAGTCTTGTCATTGCAACCGGAGCCGGACCCGGAGCGAAGTCGGACGGCGGAGGAACCTGTTGTTCTTTCGCGTATATAAGTTTTTATATGCAAATGGCCCGCGATCTGCTAGATTGAGCTGGTGACTGAAACCCGCCCAATGGAAGTGGTTTTCTTGGGCGACTCGAAGGACGTCATCAGGAGCTTTCCTGCTGCCGTCCGTGAGGATTTCGGCGGTGATCTGCGGCGACTGCAGGGCCGTGAGCATCCTCTGAACTCAGGTCCCATGGCGCCGGCATTGCCGGGGGTGTTCGAGTTGCGTGCCGATGACAAAGATCTTTGGTACCGGGTGTTCTACCACATGCGCGATGGCGTGATTTACGTTCTACATTGCTTCACCAAGAAGACTAACAGGACATCTCAGGGTGACATCGAAATTGGACGCAAACGTTTGAGGGATTTGAAACAGCGATTGGCAAAGGCAAAGAAGCATTGAAATTCAGGGACTCGCAAGGGACCCGCCAACAGGAGATATACACAGAATGCCCCGGAACGTGTTCGAAGACCTCGGATTCTCACCTGAGGAAGCCGCTGCACTGAAACTTAAGACCGATCTGCACACCAAAATCGTGAAGCGTGCGGCCCGCCATTCCCAACAGGAACTGCAAACGCTCTTAGACACCACGCAACCCCGAATAAGCGACCTATTGCGCGGCAAGATGTCGAAATTCAGTTTGGAAATGTTGGTAATCTACGCGGAAAAACTAGGACTGCACACTGAGATCAGAACGACCGCGCCCAAGAAGCGAGCCCAGGCACGACGCGCCGCTGCCGGCCTCGCCCATTTCGCACTCTAGCCTCCTGCCCAAACGTTGTCATCCTGAGGAAGTCGAGTCCTCGGCTTCGCCGGGGACTCCCAACGAAGATCTTTCCCTGAGCTTGACGAAGGGACCTCTGCAACTCGCCGGCAGTACCGGAGATTAAACCCTTTTCTTGCGGCCCAATTCTTTATTGTCATTCCGATAGTCATTGTCATTCCGACCGGAGCCGGACCCTGAGCGAAGTCGAAGGGGACGGCGCAGTGGAGGAACCTGCTGTTTGTTGCGCATATAAGTTTTTATGGTAATGAAGTGAAGATATCCAGCGCCGTAGTAGCGATGCAGCCCTGTCGGCGTCGGCAGCCTCTACCACAGAAATTCATTTCTTCCTTTCTTCCTTCGGGGGTCTACTTGAAGGCGTTGGGCTTGATCTGGAATTGGGCAGTTAACGAACTTGTTCCCTTGTACCGTATTACTGCGCCCGTTTCGGATTGATAGGTCAATGCATGTGTTTTCCACTGTTTGGGCTTAAGTAGGAATTCGTACAAATGATCACTGACGGATTCCGAGAGCGCGGTTTTAGGCAAAGATTCAACGCTGTAGTGGAGAACTCCGGGGATCTCCAGTCGCTGGGTGTGAGATGAGGTTTCCATTCTTATGGCAACCCTCTTGAGGTCTTCGGGACCAACGCCGTAGTAGTTGCCGAAGAAGTCATTTAATTTACTGACCAGCAAGGCGTCCGCTGAGTTGCTAACGTATAAGGTGTATCTTGAAGGTGCCCAGTACCCCTCGGAATTCCCAATAAGTACAAAAGTGGCCTCTCCGTAGGAAAGATCGTGAGTTTTAGGTTGGAACACTTGTACGTTCAGACAATGTCGGACGTTCGCTCGCCCGGTTTCCCAGCAAGGACAAGGGATCGCGCATGAACAGGAGTCCGACCACACTCCGGAGATCCCGATGGGCGATTCGCCGAGTTCCTCTTGGCCGACCGCACCGCCTCGCATGGGCAGATAGAATGCGATGGCCAATACCAAGAGCCAAGCGTGGTTGATGCTTATACATCTCATAGGCAATGGTCTATTGGACAGCCGCCCGGACTATTTGCAAACCGCCATTAGTCGCGCCAGCGATGAACGTGTAGGTGCCATTTCGGTAGCAAGACACGCCGACTGCGTTCTTGTCGTAGTCATGTACATAGCGGACTGTCTCTCGAATTTTATTGGTCGATGTCTCCATTACAACCAAATAGTGCGTGTGTCGCTCCGGGCCATCTGGGGAGCGATACTGAGCGACCAGCAGTCCGCCACCCGCCATGACCCCTTCCAGATCCGCCCCTTTTACAGGCGGCGCAAGGGGCACTCTTCGCGCCGATCCGCCTGGCGCGACGATGAAGACGGGCCCCCTTGGGGTATTTCTCGTAAGGTAAACATTGCCGTCGTCCGCAGTTCGTAAAAAAGTTACCTCAATCAGATTGCGCTCCTGCTGCGCCGGGGTAAAGCTGCTGTCGATTGGTTTTAGCTTTGCGTCTTTGTCAGTCACATCATCCTTCAGGATCACCTGGCGCAGAAATTGCCCGGTCTCTGTGAAAATGGCCGTGAACGGCACAAAGGGAAAATCGTGCCCTTTCGCCATACCTGCGATGAGAAGGTTGCCGGAAGGGAATGCTGCAAGTCCCCGGGGTTCGAAGTCTGGTCTAAATCCAATGTCGACCACTGCGGAGGATATGTATGTCCCGTCGGCCTTAAAACGGCTAATGTAGTAGATAGTCGGAGTATGGGGTTTTCCTTTTCCGCTGAGGACAAACACCTCACCGTTTGCCGGGGCAAAATCGTAGAAGGCGTTCTCAGAGAATTCAGGAATCTTGCTGAGGCGAATGTTAGAAACAATCTTCCCGTCGTCGCCTATAAGAGTGACGGCAGGCTCTGAGTTGCCAGAGGCAAATCTCACGTACAGCACCCCGTCCAAGCCGCACTTCATTGGTTGTTGGACCGCGAAACCGCCCTCAGCTTTATAACTTGCAACAGGAACTTCGTCGAGATACGCGAGACTTCTGTAGTCTTGCGCATTTGCGGCCAAGCTTGCCAGGGCGACGAGGGCTGCAAGGAGTCTATAAATAAGCATTGTTACCTCTCTTAAACAAGCTCTTGCTCGGGGACTATAGCGTGTTTGCGATTCTCAGTGGCGTCCCGGGCCGGGCTCGTTGACGAGCGGTTGTTCTGGTTTACCTTTGACATTACAGACAACGCCAGCTGGGCAGGAATTGCCGCCGCACGGCCCCACACTATGCGAGCTAGTCTCGGGGACATTTTTGTTGTTGCAGCAGTAAAGTATCGTCAGAGCATAGGCTGTGCAGCTATTATTTGATGCTGCCTAGATTGGATAGGTGTCTATCTGCGTGTCACAAGCGCCGCAAGTAACAAGAATATGCGTCACATTCTTGCAGTTGCAAGCACTACACGCAGCACTGGGAGTTGCTGACGTTAACACACTGATGAGCACGACAAAGGATGCGAGCGAGTAGAAGGTCTTCGCCATACAGAGCCTCCGCACGAACGCGATAGGAATACATCCAAAGCTGTCGACATCACAAACTATTCTGTTTCTGTTCGGATTTCGTAACATCGTCGCAGCGACCCTGCATTTTCATACACATTGGAGCTTGCAACGATTGCAAGGCTGCGTTTTGGTTGCCCCGCAGTTCCGAACAAAGAACGGTGTGGCCCATCGGCTGGTATACCGATCCGACTCGCGGGACGACAATTGGGGGCTGGCCCATGCGCTACTTTAGCTGAGGCTGCCTCACTCGTCGCGGTTTTCGACGAGTGGGCTCCACGGATCTCGGCCAACGGGCCTCGACTTGACCCTGTCTGTGACATCTAACCTTGCCATCCACAGCCCCAACCGCCGATCATTCTCGCGGGTGCAGTGCGCACAATGTTTTCGTCACGAGGGCCGCGCAAGGTAACTCCTTTGCCCCACGTATTTTGATATCTAAGTCGTTTGGAAGACGGATTTTGCGGCGATTTTTCTGCTAACTCGATGATTCCAATATGGGAGGGGGAGGGGGAGGGTATATCGCGGAACGATGGCTCCAACTAGAGGACGAGGCTAATGCCAAAGGAAACGTGCAGTCGAAGTGTCAACGCAGCTCCACCGATACCAAATCACCGTCAGATAAGCCCCCAGGCTTGTAGTTCACCGACACCGAGCGATCGTTCCACGCACAGGAGAACGAATCGGCGCCGATCAGTAACAGTGATTTGTAATCGGGGGTGCGCAGCTTCATGGTTTTTCCGCCGGAGGCGACAGTAAGAACCGCTGCAGGAGATTTCGAGCAGTCCACACCCACCAGGCGGCCTTGAAAAAACTTTGCCGGACGCATGTCCGCGGTCCCAGCATTGTGCGAGTTTTGCTCCGCGGCGCGTTTGGCGGCGTCCTGATCGAGCACATCAAATGGAGAACTTTGCGGAGAAAATTTCGGAGTATTCGAAGCGGCTGAAAGCCCATACTTTTGCTGGTTAGCCAACTGGCTCAACTGCTCGCGCGCCTCCGCCGCCACCTGCGGATTGCCGCTGCTTTTCAAATGTTCCAGCAAGGTTCGCGCGGCGTCCCATTTCTTGTCTTCAATATGAATTTGCGCCAGATGATAGACATATTCCTGGTTGCGCGGGCTGAGTTGGATGGCGGCGCGCTCCGCCTGCAAGGCTGCAATGGGACCGCCGCCCACCATTCGCGCCATCGCCAGCAGATCGTACGCGTCGGCGAATTCCGGATACCACTCCAGCACCGCGCGCAGATCCTGCATCATGTTGGGCAGGCCCTGGATATCAGCGTGTCGAGCATTGGCGACCCGGTATTTCATTACCGAAACGTAATAACGAATCCACATGTCACGCGGGTTGAGGGCCGCGGCATCGCTCAGCTCTTCGGTAGCTGCATCGAATTCACCGTGCTGCAGGTGATCCCAGGCCAGGGCGCGGTGCGCGATCTCGTTGCCGCTGGCGGCTATGAGAGGACCTTGTTGCGTTGCGTCATTCCTATCTTTTTTGGATTTCTTACTGCTGCTGGCCTTGCGCAGACTTGCCGGGTCGGGGGCTGTGGCCAGCGACTGTAATTCCTGCAAGCCGGCGGCGCGGCGTTCAGGAATTCTGGTTTTGATCTCAGCCGCGTACGCGCGGGCATCCGCTTCGCGCATCGGACTGGCGAGTATCGCGCTATCTTCCGGGCTTACCGGTACGGGAAACTGGTATACCTGCGGCGGGTTCTGCGGTGGATTTGGCTGCTTCGACTGATCGAGCGCCGTGAACAGCGGCGTGAGCGAATGGAAATAATTTTTTACCGCCTGATCGAATTGCGCGGGGGTTACGCCATAAGCTTTCTGAATGGCCTCTTCCACCGGCACGTGTTGGTTCTCAACCAGATCAAAGTAGGTTCCGGTTTCAGGCAATTTCTTTTCGTGCAACAGGTAATGCATTGTCATCCACGACTGCGCGTAGAAGAGCGTGTGGTGCGTGGCTTCGTTATAAGAAGAGGTGTCATGCTTCATCGTGAGCAGATCGGGCAGCGCGAGCCAGACCTGGCCGCTGAGTAACTCAGTGAGTGACTTTGGCGGATTGCGTACCTCGTGCTGGTTCTCCAGCAGATCCTCACTGAACAGGTTGTTCAATTCAGGATCGCCGCCGATCTCAACCTGCCGGTTGTCGACGCGGATGGAACTGAAATATTCCGCCAGCCCTTCGTCGAACCATCCTTCCACGGGAGGATAGTTATAGTTCAGCAGAAGGTGAGCGAAGTCGTGGGCGACGGCGCGCCACGGCTCTACCTCGAACATATTCAGCACGATGAAATTCTGGTCTGTTCCGGGCACAAAAAATCCTGGAACGCTGATCGGCTGCCCCTGCCTCAATGGGGCGGTCTGGTAATAATCTTTGTCGTTCTTTAAAGCGAGAATGGACAGGGGCAGCGGTTCGTTGAGGCGCTCTTTCATCAGGAGTATGGCGAAGACGGAACGCATTTGCTCAAAGCGCAATGCAACTTCTTTGCCTTTTTTCTCGCCTGCGTCAGTGATAACCGTGAAATGCGTGGAGTGGATTTCGAGCCACGGGGGCGGCTCAGTTTCGCGAGCCGATAATGATGACAGAATGCCCAAAAGCGTCATTGTGAGCAATAAACCGGGAATAGGACGAATGCGAGCCATGCACATTCCGCCTGGGACGCGGGCAATAAAGGAATGCTAACACGGCCTCGGCACCGAAGCGGAGCGCATGACCTGCCTTCTATGCTTTCTGCGTATACCGTTTGCAAAAATCCCAAAGGATGGGCTTCCGGACGGAGCGAAGAAGCCCCACTTCTCGCGAAGGACGCGAGAAATGGGGCAACCCAGATCAAATGAGCGCGAGGTAGCGAAGCCGCGGAATCTCGCCCAATGCCGTTAGAATCCCGCCATCCCCTCCAGACCGGCGTCTTCGGAGAGGCCATCGACATCGCCAAGGCTGTTGAGCGTCCCATCCGGATTGATGCCAAAGATGCTGACGGTGCCTGTACCCGAATTCAGGGTATAGAGATATTTGCCATTCGAACTAATAACGATCTCCAGGTTGATGCTTCCGCTCGGATTCGTTCCCAGCAGGGTTCCAGAAACGGGTGTCAACGCCCCGGCCGCGCTCAGAGCGAAACCAGAAATGGTGGAAGATGCCGAATTCGAGGTGTAGACGAACTGGCCGTTGGGAGTGACCGCCAGCCAGCACGTTGCCGCCCCCAGAGTTGGAACGCCGGCGCTGATGGGAGTGAGTGTTCCATTGGTGACGACCGTATAGGAAGAGATGGCGGATGCATTCGTACCGCCGGTTGGTCCAGTCTGGACGACCAGAGCCGTTCCGTTGGGTGCAAATGAGACCGCAAAGGCCCCGGGATCAGCGCTTGGATTCACCACGATGGGACCGAGCGTGCCGTCGCTTTGGATGTGGAAGGCATCGATGTTGTTGGTTACCTTCTCCGTGACCAGGAGGAACTGGCCGTCTGGACTAAAGGATAACGATCCGGGTCCTGAGGTTCCGGTGCTCAGATAAGTAGTTGAATCCGGGATCTGCTTCAGACGCCCATCTGCGGCGAGGTGGAAACCGACCAGGTCGCTCGTGCCGCCGCCATTGACCACGTAGACCAAACTCCCGTGCTGGGCAACCGCAACCGGTTCGCTGCCGCCGCAGGGAACCTTATCCAGCAGAGTGAGGTTCGCGCCCTGAACTTGAAATACTGAAATATTCCCGCTGCCGGCATTCACTGCGAATAACAGAGTGTGCGTTTCGTTCAGCGTCAGAGCACCTTGCGATCCCAATGGGTCGGTCACGCCACCGCTGCCCCGGCCTCCAGTTGAGAATATTTTCCGTTCCTGCAACGAACCGTCCGCATTGCGCTTGTATGACACGATCTGATTATTATCGGCTGCATTCGTCATAACGAATACCGCGCCGCCTGAAACGCTGCTAGTTTGAGCCTTGCTACGGGCTGGGAAGACTACGCTCATCGCCAAAACGGTGGTCAACAGAACATGGGAGGTCTTCAACATCGGAATGCTCCTTAAGGTTGACAAATTACGCAGGCCTCGGATTTTGGAACCACACAATCGGGCGTGGCAGTCCCTGGATCACTGGCCGCGTTCTGGTGAGAGCATCGATCGCGAAGGAAGTTACAGCGGTAGTGAGAGATATTTTAAAAGTGATTGCGAATTCTTGATCTGAAATGCAACATGCAAGAAACCTGTCCTCGCAGAGTTCTACTCAGGCAAGCCCAGCCGGCGCGTCAGGTCCGCGTAGCGGGGATCGGAACGGATGGAGTCGAAAGCGGGATAGCGAATGGCGAAAATCAGCTCATCGTCCTCATCCGCGAAGGCTTTTTCCAGGGACTCAAAAGCCTTGTTACGATTGCCCGCCAATGCAAATCCTACCGCGATGGCTGCCATGTTGTCCCGCGGATTGGGAGCGGCGAGCACCATATGGCTGTAGCCTTGGGCGTCAGGGCTCCAGGATCCGGATACTGGTGCGAATTTGCGGAATTCGCTCTCTGCATCGGCGAAGTGGCCGGTCGTCGCATAGAGCTGCGAGAGCTTATAGTGCGCAGGCGCGAAGGCTGGATCGCGTTCCAGCACCTTTTGGAATTGGGCGAGCGACTCGGGATAGTGGCCAGCCAGCATCAACGTTACCGCGTAATTTGTATTGACGATGGAAGAAAGCGGATCGAGCGAAAGAGCGGTGCGGAATTCCTCCAGCGCCTGATCGATGCGCTTTTCGGGAATCAGGTAGCTGAAAGCGTAAAAATAATGGGCCGTGGCGCTATTTGGATTTAACTCGATTGCGCGGCGGAACTCGGGCTCCGCTTCGCTCCACCGCCAGCCCATGGCGAGAGCGCCGGCTCGGGCGGTATGAGCCTCGGGCAAGGAGTCGTCGAGTTCGAGCGCCTTGCGGCTGGCCTCGTCCGCCAACAGACGCGCTTGCCGCGGGGTGATGCCGATGCCGTAGCTGGAGGCAACGTTGTAGGTATCGGCAAGGCCGGTGTAAGCCAGAGCGTAGTTGGGATCGGCCGCAATCGCCTGCTGAAATAGATCAATGCTTTTTTTCAGACCCTCCGGCGTGCGTCCATACCAGAGCTGGCGGCCTTCCAGATAAAGGCGATAGGCTTCTGGGTTCGTGGTGCCGGCATTGCCCAGCTTTTGCGTGGCCTTGGCGGGATCGGTGCGGTGCAAGCTGGTGGAAATGTCGCGAGTAATCTCTTCCTGCACTTGCGTGACGTCCGCGGCTTTGCGTTCATAGCGCGAACCCCATAGCTCGCTGCCGTCAGCGGTGTTGACCAGATCGGCTTGCACCGCCACTTCGTCGCCGTGTTGCGTGATGCGACCCATGAGAACCGCGTCTACTTGCAGCTTTTGGCCGATCTCCCGCGGGTCTTCCTGGCTTCCTTTAAAGCGGAAGACGGTGCTACGCGCCATCACTTTCAGATCCCGGAGTCTGGACAGAGTCCCGATCAGGCTGTCCGTCAATCCATCGCTTAAGTATTCATTGTTGGCATCAGCCGTTGCATTCACAAAGGGAAGCACGGCAATCGAACCGACGTTTTGCGTGGCCCGCTTGGCACGCAAGAAGTAAGCGGTGGCGACGGCGCCGACCAGCACAATGGCCGCAGCCACGGCAACCCATTTCATTGAGAAATGACCTTGCCTGGCGGCAGGGATACTGGCCGAAGACGAAGACGCAGGTGCAACGCTCGCCGAAACGCCTGACGAGCGTCCTGACTCGAAGTCACGTTTCAGGCGCGTTAAATCGGTTCGCAAATCGGCGGCGGACTGGTAGCGCAGGTTGCGGTCCTTCTCCAGAGCCTTGTTAAGGATGCGTTCCAGTTCCGTGGGCATATCCGGATTCAGCCGCACCGCTGAAGGCGGGGCCGCATCCAGAATGGATTTAAAAATTTCCGCCGAACTGCCGCCGCGAAACGGAAGCGTGCCTGTAGTCATCTCGTAAAGCACTGCGCCAAAAGAAAATAAATCGCTGCGGGCGTCCAGTTCCTTGGCGCGCGCCTGTTCCGGCGACATGTAGGCGATGGTTCCCAGCGTCGAGCCTGGACTCGTAAGGTTCGGGTCGATTGCTGCCGTCATCGTGTTCGCGGATGCAACCTGATTCTGCGATGTGGTTGTGGTGCTGGCAATCTTCGCCAGGCCGAAGTCGAGAATCTTGGCATGTCCTCGTTTAGTCACGAAGATGTTGGCGGGCTTGATGTCGCGATGAACGATTCCTTCGGAGTGAGCGGCGTCGAGGCCGTCAGCGATTTCGATGGCAAGGGAGAGCGTGGTTTCGTTATCCAGCGGCTTGCCCGAAATCATGTGCTTCAGCGTAAGGCCGTCGAGAAATTCCATGGCGATGAACGACTGTTCGCCGTGGCGGCCAATTTCGTAGATGGTACAGATGTTGGGATGATTCAAGGCCGAGGCGGCGCGAGCCTCCCGGCGAAACCTCTCCAGCGCCTGGGGATCGCGGGACAGTTCATCCGGCAGAAATTTAAGGGCAACAAATCGACCCAGCTCGGTGTCTTCGGCTTTATAGACCACTCCCATTCCGCCGCCGCCCAGTTTTTCCACGATGCGGTAATGAGATATGGTTTGGTCGATCACTGTTTTTGGCTTGAAATGACGAGGCTGCTCCATCTTACGGGCCGCGTATGGGGCAGTCAACGAATTGCGCGAGGGCCAAGTGCTGTGCAGGTTTGACGGCTCCGAGGAAGCCGTCGAGCTTCGCTCGACCGGACAGCCGAGGGCGGCTGTCCCCACAGGAGCATCTGTGATTGACGATGGAGAGCGAAAAGAAGTTAGAATAGGGCCGACGAATCCTGGTCGCTCCCCTGCTGAGTTTCGATGTGTAGAGGAGGCCTAATGCCAGCCATCAACCGCATCCTTGGATTGTTCGCTTCTTCCCTGCTTTGTATTCCCGTGATCTTTGCCCAGACGAATCCTCCGCCATCCGATCCACACGAGATGGTCACGAGACAGCCGCATACCCTCACCAAACCGTCTGATCGGAATGCCGCCCTCGACCTTCTGAACCGCGCCCGGCAAAACTATGACTTACGCGGCGTCGGTGCTCCCTACTCGCTGAAAGTCTCGTTTGAAACGAACGGCCCGGCGCAAATCGAGGGCGAAGGAACGATGGAGGAATTATCCGACGGAGCCACACAGTGGCGCTGGTCAGCGCAAATGCAGGATTCACGCGTGCTGCGTATCGGCACGGACGGCCGAGTCTATGGCACCAATGCTTCCGAAGCGGTGCCCTTGCGCGTTCAACTCGTACGCTCCGCCCTCCATTGGCCGATCATGCGAATGGCCGGCGCTTCCGCGATCCGCGCAGCGGAGGTGAAACGCGACGGCATAGCGATGTCGTGTTTGCTGCTGAGCGCGGCGATACCGCCGAATCCGGCGCCGCGCTCGTGGTTCGAGCGGGAATATTGTATCGACGCCAACACGGGCCTGCTGCAGATGTGGTCGGAAGCGCCGGGGATTTACGCGGTCTACGACTATGCTGGTGCCACGAACTTCCACGGTCATACTCTGCCTAAGCAGGTTGCTATATTTGAAGATGGCCGGCTCGCCGTCCAGGTGCGCGTGGAGGGCCCGGAAGATGCGCCCAATGTCGATCCGAATCTTTTCAAGCCGACGCCGGAGATGGTGGATGAGGGTGGTTCGTTCACTTTGGCTTCGCCCAAACGCTTTCCAATGCGCGTTGATCCCACGGATGGGCCGACCTCAACTCTTTTTCAGCCAGTGATTGTTCACGCCATTCTGGATGCGCAAGACGGCAGCGTACTGGATGCGGAAGCGCTGCAAAGTTACGATCAGGACTTGAGCCGCGCCGCCGTGGATCTGGTCAGAAGCACATCATTTGAGCCGTCAGGATTTCAGCAAGAAGCGTTCATCAACGTTCAATTTCACATGCCGGCTGTGAATTGGGGCGGTCCGCCGATCTTTCACTCTTCGGTGCGATGGGTGATTTGGGAGCATCGAGGCAGAATTCCTCCGGTAAAAAGAATGCCTCGCCCGGGGAATTAGGTAGCCGAAAAATTATAAGGAGGGAGAGTGACGTGCGGCGAACTGGATGTTTAGTCGCCGCTGGCGTGGTTCTGCGTAGGCACAAGAAGCAAGCGCGCTTTCGCTTCCACGGGCAATTGCTGCGATGCGCGTCCGCAAGCCTGCAGGATGCCGATGACTGCGGCATAAGCCGCGACGACGCCAATTCCAACCGAGGCAACTACCGTAACGCAGAGAATCAGAGGCATGAAAAGCGAAATCACGGTCCACCCTGTCTAAATCAAAAGATCGAAATTCAAAAAACGCAGTCAGAAATGGCAATACTCAGATGCCGCCGGCTCAAATTTCGTCTATGCAGCTTTCTTCAATCTAACTGCGTTAAAGCCAGCCGCTAGTGACGACCCAGATGCTCCACCACTTCCCGGCGCCGTAGTAAAATACGGAGTAGAGCTGCGCACTCCTAATGTCGAACAATTCTGGAGGGCTGTCGACGTTACGGAAGGGCTATCCAGCCTCGATTTTCAGACCAGAACTAAATGGCTATTACTAAGATCTCAGTGCGCGGGGCGCGCCAGCATAACCTCAAGAACATCGACGTTGAGATTCCGCGCAACACGCTGACCGTGGTGACCGGGTTGAGCGGTTCGGGGAAGTCTTCGCTGGCTTTTGACACAATTTATGCCGAGGGCCAGCGCCGTTATGTAGAAACGCTTTCCACCTATGCACGGCAATTCCTGGACCAGATGGAACGCCCCGATGTAGATGCAATTGATGGACTTAGCCCGTCTATCTCCATCGAGCAGAAGACCACCAGCCGTAGCCCGCGCTCCACCGTCGGCACGATTACTGAAATCTACGACTATCTTCGCTTGTTGTTCGCTTCGATTGGTATTCCGCACTGCCCCAAGTGTGGCCGGCCGATCAGCCGGCAGTCGGCTGAGCAGATTGTGCAGCGGGTGATGGCCCTGACTCCCGAGGATCGCGTGATGGTGCTGGCGCCGATCGTTCGCGGACGCAAAGGCGAATTCAAGAAAGAGATAGAGACCTTGCTCAAGCACGGCTATACCCGTGCCCGGGTCGACGGCGAACTGGTGAACCTGGAGGACGATCTCAATCTTGATAAGCGAAAGAATCACACGATCGAAGTAATGATTGACCGGCTGCTGGTGAAACCGGGAATCGAGCATCGCCTGGAGATGTCAGTAGGTCTCGCCATGAAATTGGCGGGGGGTCTGGTGCAGGTGGCCGTAGTGGGCGGCGAAGAGCAACTGTATTCGGAAAAATTGGCCTGTCCGGATTGCGGCATCAGCGTGCCGCAACTCGAACCGCGTTCGTTTTCGTTCAACAGTATGTATGGTGCGTGTCCCGAATGCCATGGGCTGGGTAGCCGCTACGATTTCGATCCCGCGAAGGTGATTACCGATTGGTCGAAGCCATTGCTCGATGGCGGTCTAGGGCCGGGTTCAGCGTCGCAGGGCCTGATTCACAGTTTGCAGGTGACTGCGGCGGCGCATGGCATCGATCTGAATACGCCCTTTGAAAAATTTCCTGAAAAGATTCAGGATCTGCTGCTGAATGGAGAGTCAGGACGCGGCAAAACTGGTTTCCGCGGAATTTTTGGATACTTAAAACAAAATCTCGAGGAGTCGACTTCCGAAGGTTATCGCGACTGGCTGATGGATCACATGTCGGCGAGCGAATGTCCCGTTTGTCATGGGAAGCGCTTGCGGACGGAAAGCCTTGCGGTGAAAGTAAACGGTATCTCGATTGCCGATTTTACAGCGCTGCCCATCTCCAGCGCGCTCGAAGTTGCACGCAGCATCAAGCTTGCGGGACGCGAGGAGAAGATCGCCGGCCGCGTGATGCACGAAATTGTGGAGCGTCTGCAGTTTCTGAATGCAGTGGGATTGAACTACATCTCTCTCGACCGTTCCGCGGCAACCCTATCTGGCGGCGAAGGTCAGCGCATTCGATTGGCCACGCAGATCGGATCCAAGCTCCGCGGCGTGCTCTACGTGCTGGATGAGCCATCGATTGGCTTGCATCATCGCGATAATGGACGCCTGCTCACTGCTCTCGAAAATCTGCGCGACCTGGGCAACACAGTTCTCGTCGTCGAGCACGATGAAGAAACGATTCGCCGCGCGGATTATGTAATCGATCTCGGTCCCGGCGCGGGACGCCACGGCGGCGGCCTGGTCGCGCGCGGCACGCCGGAAGAAATCATGCGCGATCCCGATTCGCTGACTGGCGCTTACATCTCGGGAAAAATACAGATTGAGATGCGGCCAGAGCGGCGGCAGAAAAACGGCGCGGCTCTTACGATCCTGGGTGCGAAGGAAAACAATCTCAAGAATCTCGACGTCACTTTTCCCCTCGGCGTGATGACGGTGGTGACGGGAGTTTCCGGCTCAGGGAAATCCACGCTGGTGAATGACATTCTTTATCGCGCTCTGGCACGCCAACTCTATCGCTCGCGCGAAAAAGCAGGTGAACACAAATCGATCATGGGCGCTGAGAACATCGATAAAGTGATACGCATCGATCAATCGCCGATCGGACGCACGCCGCGTTCAAATCCCGCAACTTACACCGGAGTATTTACCGCGATCCGCGACATTTACGCCATGTTGCCCGAGGCGCGCGAGCGCGGGTACAAGCCCGGGCGTTTTTCCTTTAATGTCTCGGGCGGACGTTGCGAGGCTTGCCAGGGCGAAGGCCAGCGCCGCATCGAGATGAATTTTCTGCCCGATGTTTACGTGTTGTGTGAAGTCTGTGGCGGGCGCCGCTACAATCACGAAACATTGGCAGTGAAATATAACGGTTACTCGATCGCCGATTTGCTGGAGATGCCGGTTTCCGACGCGTTGCCGATTCTTGAAAACATTCCGCAGATCAAACAGAAGCTGCAAACTCTGGTCGATGTCGGCTTGGGTTACATTCATCTCGGTCAATCCGCGGTCACGCTCTCGGGTGGCGAGGCGCAGCGCATCAAGCTGGCGCGCGAGCTGAGCAAGAGGCAGACGGGCAAAACCCTATACCTGCTGGACGAGCCGACGACCGGGCTGCACTTCGATGATGTAAAAAAGCTGCTCGACGTGCTCCACCGGTTGACCGACCTGGGCAATTCGATCATCATCATCGAGCACAATCTGGATGTGATCCGGAATGCCGATTGGATTATTGATCTCGGTCCGGAAGGCGGCGAAGAGGGCGGCCGCATCGTGGCGCAGGGCACGCCGGAGCAGGTAGCGCGGGTGAAGAAATCGTATACAGGGCAGGCGCTGGCGGGATATTTTTCGGGGAATGGGAAGAGAAGCGCGTAAGGCCTGTTTAGCCACCACGCGAGATATGAGCCGGTACCGCACATTTTCCGTCTATTCGATAAACTGGTCATGATCGAAAAGGATCCATCTGTCATCTCCCGAAAATCCGAAGTTTGATCCATACGCGCCGAATGGCGAGCTCCGCGCCACCCATTACTTACTCGTTGCCGCCCGTCGAGCCGTCGAAATCACCTGCGCCCAAAGCTGGCGAAGATCCCGTGTGGGGCGGCTGGGATGTGCTGATTATCGCCGTCCTCACTCTGGGGATTTTGTTCACGGTTCAACTGATCACCGTGCTAGTTGCGCGCCACTTTGCCTACCCGCACGCGAGTTGGATCGAAGTTGCGCAGAAGCCTGTCCTCGCGTTGCTCGCCGAGTTCGTGGCTTACATGGTGGTCGGGCTGTATATGATCCTGCTGCTCGAGGGCAAATATCACACGAGGTTCTGGACCGCTATTCGCTGGAATTGGCCCGGTATCGCCGGGCTGAGTCTGGTTGGTGTTGGCGTTCTGATGCTCGGATTCGATGCCTTGGGGCGCTTTCTACCCATGCCCAAGACCACGCCGTTTGATCAATTCTTCGAGCGGCCGATGGACGCGTATCTCACTGTGGCCTTCGCCATCACCCTGGGGCCGCTGATGGAGGAAATTTTCTTTCGCGGATTTCTTTATCCCGTGATCGCGCGGCGCCTGGGAGTGGTATGGGGAATCATTCTGACCGCGCTGCCTTTTGGTTTGATGCACTATGCGCAGTATCGCTCATGGTCGGCGGTGCTGATTATTATTTTGGTCGGCGTGGTGCTTACTACGGTGCGGGCTGTGACCAAATCGGTTGCCTCAAGCTTTATCGCGCATGTAGGCTACAATGCGACGCTCATGGTGTTGACCGCAGTGGCTACGGACGGCTTTCGGCACATGGACAAGGCCGGGGCGCTGGTGTCCGATTGCAAACTGTTTTGATTGAAAGCAGTAATTGAGGCCGTACGACGAGTCGGTCTAGACGGTGTGATTGCGGTCCTTGCCGCTGAATCCATCTTCTGCCATACTCGCTTCGCCATGAAAGGTAACTCTAAAGTCCTCGTTGAACTGAATAAAGCGCTCCGTGAAGAGCTGACTGCGATCAATCAATATTTTTTGCATGCTGAGATGTGCGAAAACTGGGGATATCACAAGCTCTCCGATTTCATCAAGAAACAATCCATCGGGGAAATGAAGCATGCTGAAGTGCTGATCGAGCGGATATTGTTTCTGGATGGCAGCCCGTCCATGATGCCGCTGGAATTGAAGGTCGGCGGGACAGTGAAGGCCATGCTCGAGAGCGATCTAGCGCTCGAGGTGGGCGCGGTCAAGCAGTACAACGATGCCGTCGCGATTGCTACTCGCGAAGGCGACAACGGCTCCCGAGATCTACTCGTGGTGCTGCTCAAGGATGAAGAAGAACACGTGGATTTCCTGGAAGCCCAGATGCACTTGATCCGGGAATTGGGATACGAGCGCTACCTATCGCAGCAGATGGGCGAGAACAAAGAATAAATGTGGGGCGGGTTTGCCTACGATCCCGACCCTACTTCACCGTAACCGTCAGCAACTGTGCTCCTGACACTACGTAATCCAGAGGAGCGGTTGCGGTTTCATCCACGTTCGACTCGCCGCTGACAATCATCTCCTGATTTCCTCGCATGCCATCCATCACATTCATGATTGAGATGGGCAGCGTCGGCATCACTTTGTCGGCCACGCGAGCTTCGGGGTCCGCTTCAAGGAGCGAAACGTAGACGCGGTTGTTAGAGTGTTCTTTGTTGAGTAGCGAAATGGTTGAGGCCAGATCGAGCTTGCGCCCGAATGCGGCATTGGAACGGCCGATGTGATCGAGAGTATCGCCGTCGCTCACCAGAATGCGCAGCGTGCCTTTGCTGGCCGAGGTTGGGATCTTTACTGGAATTTGCTGCACAATGCGCTCGCCGCGGTAAGGCGCGAGCACGGTTTCCAGCATAATTTCTTCACCGGGACGAGCCTCCGTCACATCGGTGCGCGCGCTCTCCAGCCGCGCCCAGCGGCGTTCGCGAACCAGATCGAAATCCAGTTTCACACCCGCGACGGCCGCGGCAGTGTATGGATTGTCGTAGATACGCTCGAAGCGCTCGCCCAGCGAGATTGCAGCTTGCATCGCCGCTGGCTGGGTTCCATCCGCCGGAGCGAACATGTTGTGCATCGTGACTTCCGGAAATCCTTTCACCCCGATGCTGCCCTGCAGGCGGTAAGTGATTTCTTCGCCGAATTCGTTCACCCCATGCAGCGCATTGAAAACTGTCACCATCAGCGCGACGGGCGTCAACTTGGGATTGTTCAGTACCTCGTAGTGAAATTGTTTTTCACCCGTGCTGCTGTGGATGTTCAACGTAACCGGAATCATTTGCGGTTGACGGTCGAACACGCCCATAATTCCAGTGTGGCGATCCTGTACGAAAGTTCCAACCGGCTCAGTAGTGTTGATGATCTTGAAAGCGTTGAGCGGCGAAGGCAGTGTGGCCAACACCTCGGCCTTGTTCATGGGCAAATCGACCGAGCCAAATTGCAGCAGTGGGTGTCCGCACGCCAGTAATCGCTGAGGATCGACATATGTCACCGTGCAGGTGGCTTCAATATCCATATCGCCGCGCACCAAAATTGCGCTGATGGCAGATCCTGGCACCACCGGCTCCGGCTGCTTATCGTTGCTGACTGATCCAACTCCCATCACCGGCACAATTCCGGCCGAGCCCAGTTGTCCCGCGAAAAGCTTGATCGCTTGCTCAGAGAAACCATTGAACACGAGAGGCGTTTCGATGGGCTTCAAATAATTAGCAAACCCGGCCGCCGTAGAATCTTGGCCCGAACCCGGCAGCTCAGAAATTTCCCCCGGGGAGCCAGTCTTTCCGGCAACCACGTTGATAGAAGGCTTCACCGCAGCGGTTTCTTCCGCCGGCGAACGATCGAGGGCATTAATTTCCAGCATATCGGCAATGGGCGTGACCCCGGCAATCGGCTCTTTGGAGAATTCTCCGATACGGAAGGCCAATGCCCCGGCAAGTTTGCCATCGAGATAGACAGGACTTCCGCTCATTCCCGCGACTACGCCGGTGTACTCCACTTTTTGCCCGTGCAATCGCACCAGGATGACGTCTCCCTTCGGCCCGTTCACGTTGTGAAGCACGCCAAGAACTTCCACTTCCATGGCCTCAGGTTTTACCCCTTCGAACACGGTGTAAGCCACTCCGCGCATGCCGGCGTGAATCTGGCTGACGGGGATGGTGAGTGGATTTGCTGTGGAATCAGATTTCTGTGCGAAGGCCAACAAGGAGAAAAACAGGCAAACAGCCGGGACTGCGGAAACCAATTTTTTCATGTACGACGCCCAACGGGACCGCGGCAGCCCCGCTTATGGATTAGATTTCGCCAGATTGTAAGTCGTTGCCAGCGGGGGAGTACGGGAAGCCGGTCAAAACATCCCAATCGCGAATCCCTGCGTCTATACTAGCACAGGGAATTTTCGCTCCCAAGACTCTTATTCACTTTCCGGGGTTCCTATGTTTTCCCATTTTCTACTCACTAAGCGACCTTCCAGCGGGCCGGCTTTCAAAGGTATTTTCCCGGCCGTAGCGCTCTCAGTTTTGATGACATGCGCGGGGACTCCGGCGGCTGCGCAGGATCAATCGCAAGCGCCGTCCTCCTCGCAAACGGATAACGGCAAGCCCAAGCAGGATGCTCCGGCCGATGCCGGCGGTCCCAGCGGCGACATGGGTCCTTACTCCATTCCGAAAAGAACTCCCGAGGAAGCGCCTGCGCCGCCTCCGCCGCCGACTCCGAAAAAAGTTGAGGGTATGCCGGACTATTCCATCCGGGTAAACGCGCCCCTGGTGAACGTCGACGTGCTGGTCACAACCAAGAGCGGGCAATTTGTTCCCGGCCTGAAGCAGGATAATTTCCGTCTGTTTGAAGATGGAACGCCGCAGACGATCAGCAGTTTTAACGTCTCGAAGGCTCCAATCACGGCTGTGTTGCTGGTGGAATTCGCGTCCACAAATTACGCATTCATGATTCAGGCGCTGCAGGCTTCTTACTCCTTCGCGAATACGCTGCAAAAAAATGACTGGATCGCGGTCGAGTACTATGACATGCAGCCGCACCTGCTGGTCGATTTTACGCAGGACAAGAGAGCGGTTTACGGAGCGCTGAACCAGTTGCGCATTCCCGGCTTCTCCGAAACCAATCTATTCGACGCCCTGTATGACACGCTGGATCGGCTGGATCGCGTGGAAGGAAAGAAGTACATCATTCTGGTGACCACGGGCGTCGATACCTTCAGCAAGTTAACGCTCGACAAGATCACGAAGAAAATAAAAGACACGAAAGATGTGACGATTTTTCCGGTCAGCGTGGGATGGATCATCCGAGAACTGTACGAGGCTCGGGGCGGTGCAGCACCCCACGGTATGGGCATTCCCGTAAGCAACATGGATTACCTGCAAGCCGATAACGAAATGCGGACCTTCGCCGCGATGACCGGCGGCCGAGCGTATTTCCCGCGCTTTGAAGGCGAGATGCCGGAACTGTTCCATGATATTTCCAATGACATCCGCAATCAGTATTCCATTACCTATCGCCCGACGAATGACAAGCTGGATGGAACTTACCGCAAGCTGAAGGTGCAAGTGGTCGCACCCGATGGCGGACCGCTGAAAGTGAAAGATCAGAAAGGGAAAGAGCAGAAAATCGAAGTGGTTGCGCGCGACGGATACACCGCCAGACATTCAGTGGATTGATGAGCCACGGGTCTGCTCGCCACGAGCGCCCGTTCCTAAGCGTCGCAGGTGTTTCCGGCTGGTGCAGTCGCAGTCGCATTCTGTGCCTTTGTCTGCACTCCTTGCAGTTCAGTTTGGCTTTGTATATACTCGGCGTATATACGGAGAATTAGATGGGCACAGCGCGCGTATTCCGGTCGGGAAACAGCCAGGCGGTGAGACTGCCGAAACAATTTCGGGTGAACAGTGAGGAAGTGGAGATCTTTCGGCGAGGGGATGAGATCGTCCTGCGCGAAAAAGAGGGAACCATGGCTCGCGCGTTCGATTTGCTGGCTGGCCTGCCCGAAGATTTCGAGCTTGACCGTGAAAAGGATCGGCCCCAAAGGCGCAAAGGGTTGTGACGGAACCCCGCTATCTACTCGACACGAACATCTGCATTTACATCCGCCAGGAAAGGCCGGAGCGGGTCTTGCGACGGTTTCTCAAGCTCCGCCCAGGGGAAGCGGTGCTATCGGTTATTACATATGGGGAACTGCTCTATGGCGCGGCCAAAAGCGCGCGGCGTACTGCGGCTTTGGAGCGGTTGCGAGAGCTAGTGCGTTTATTGCCAGCCATGGCTTTGCCGGAGAGTGCCGCTGAGACTTACGGTGCGATGCGCGCTGAATTGGAATCGAAGGGGGAGATGATCGGCAACAACGACCTGTGGATTGCTGCTCATGCTCTCGCAGCAGGATTGACTCTGGTTACGAACAACGAGAAGGAATTCCGACGCGTCCGCGGGCTAAAAGTTCAGAATTGGGCCAGGTAAGGTCGCTGCTCCATGCCGCTCAGTAGGGAATTCTAATAGAGCCGGGGGTAATTTCACTTTCCGCGTCCAGTTTTTTTCGGGAACTTGAAACACAGAGTCCGCACCTACGCCGCTTACTTCCCGCGCAGCTTGGTTTACAATTACCTGTTCACGCATTCATCTTGTCTTGCTGTCCTGGAGGAATCTATGAAGCTTACCCCTGGAAAACTTGCCGGTCTCAAGAAAGTCTCAAATGATCACGGCGTCATCGCGGCCGCAGCTATGGATCAACGCGGCTCGCTGCAGAAATCGCTGGCCAAAGAGAAAGGCGGAGAAGTCAGCGACGCCATGATGGAGGAGTTCAAAATCCTGGTCACCGAAGTGCTGACGCCGCATGCCAGCGCCATCCTGCTGGATCCGGAGTGGGGACTACCGGCCTCGAAACGCCGCGCCAAGAATGCCGGCCTGCTGCTGGCTTACGAAAAAACGGGCTACGACAAAACCGGTCCCGGGCGGTTGGGCGATCTGCTCGATCACTGGTCGGCGCGGCGACTGAAAGAAGCGGGAGCCGACTGCGTAAAGATTCTTCTCTATTACACTCCCTTCGATTCGAAGGACGTAAACGACAAGAAACACGCCTGGGTAGAGCGCATCGGAGATGAATGCCGCGCGAATGACATCCCGTATTTTCTCGAGTTCGTCGGCTACGACGAAGGCGCGGACGAAAAAGGATTGGACTACGCGAAGAAAAAACCGCAGATCGTTACCGAGAGCATGCGCGAGTTCAGCAAAGATCGTTATGGCGTGGATGTTTTGAAAGTGGAAGTGCCGGTGAATATGAAATTTGTGGAAGGCACGAAGTCATTCGGCGGCCAGAAGGCATATACCAAGCAGGAAGCCATCGAGCTATTTCACAAAGCCGCGAATGTAGCTACCAAGCCTTTCATTTATCTTTCTGCGGGCGTGAGCAACGCGGAGTTCAGCGAGACGCTGGAACTTGCGGGAGAGTCGGGAGTGAAGTTCAATGGCGTGCTCTGCGGCCGCGCCACATGGAAAGACGGCATTCCAATCTATGCCAAACAAGGCGCAGCCGCCTTCCGCAAATGGCTGGAGACCGAGGGCGTGAAGAATATTAACAACGTGAACAGCAAACTGAAGGCGGCAACTTCGTGGCACTCCATCTATGGAGTTGAGCCAGTCCTGGCCAACGCGTAAATCGTAGACGGTTCATGTGGCGCGGGCGCCCTCCGCCCGCGCTTTTTTGTTTGGAGCGCGCGGAACGATCCTCGGTCCAGCCTTAATCACCGGAAATGCAACCGCGGTCGAATCCACCCTTTCTCGAGCGGTATGAGCTATTTACAAAAGTACAACTCAGTCTTACAATGTCCTACTATGGCGATTGAGTATGCAACGGTGAAAGCGAAAGGGCAGGTCGTGATTCCTGTCGACATTCGGCGCAGATTCCAGATAGGCGAAGGCACCCGCGTGGCCTTTCTGGAAGAGAACGGTCGACTGTTCGTCCAGCCAGTGACAGACGAGTTTATCGATGGCATGAAGGGATTTCTTTCTGGACGGGGCCTTCCTGAACGGGTGGAGCGAAACAGAGATCGCGATCTGAAATGAAAGTGCACGTCCTCGACGCCAATGCTCTTTATCGCTTTCTTACGGGCGGACCTGGTGCTGATACCGTGAATCGACTGTTCAAAGAAGCCCGCGACACGGAGCAGCCTCTCCGCATGTCAGTGATCAATTGGGGTGAGGTCTACTACACGATCGCCAAAGTGCAAGGATTCGCGGAAACGGCCAGAATCATGAATCGAGTCAAATTACTGCCGCTTGCGATCCTTGACGCAGACGAAGCGGTGACGGCGAAAGCCGCAAAATTCAAGGCCGGTCACGGCCTTCCTTATGCTGATTGCTTTACTGCTGCAACGACTGGTGGGGATGACATTCTGGTGACATCAGATGCGAAGGATTTCAAGAAGATCCCAGGACTGCGCATCCTTGCACTACCGGAACACAAGACGAAACATTGAGATGACCGCAACATTAGGGCAAAAGCTCTCCGGGAGCCGGCCTTAGTGCAGATGAAACAGCGTCTCCAGCAGAAAAAATACTCCCGTGCCTACGAAAACGAGCAGCGCCATCTTCATCGCCGGTTCTTTGTTTACCTCCGGAACCAAATCCGAAGCAGCCACGTAAATCGTTACCCCCGCTGATAGCGGCAACCCCGCGGCTACGTGATGGCGGAACAGCGCCATAGTGAGGACGCCGGCCAGCGTTGCTCCGCCGAGGATGACCGATGCTCCCCACGCAATTCCTCGACTGCGCCCGCTGGCCAGCATCACCGAACTCACTGTGAAGCCCTCGGGAATTTTATGCAGGAAGACCGCGAAAAAAATGATCCATCCCAAAGCATTTGAAACCAGAAATCCAGAGGCGATGGCGATGCCGTCGAAGAATGTGTGAATGATGAGCCCGAGCAGCACCGAGTATCCCTTGTGCGAATGCATGAACTCATCTTTG
Organism: uncultured Acidobacteriaceae bacterium; assembly: GCA_963726155.1. Taxonomy (GTDB): domain Bacteria; phylum Acidobacteriota; class Terriglobia; order Terriglobales; family Acidobacteriaceae; genus Sulfotelmatobacter. The sequence goes on along the minus strand of CAVSBF010000003.1, from coordinate 958,633 downwards.
TGCGTCTCTTCGCCAAAGTGGAAATGAGGAGTAACCGTGTGCTCAAAGAAATGAATGATCAGATAGCCGAGCAGGATTAAGAAAGCCGCGCTGCGACCGCGAAGCGCCAGGCTTTCCGGGACCATCTCAACCAGGGCTGTGGCCAACATGAATCCCGCGCCCAGTGCGACAAAGTAGCGCAGATAACGGCGCTCCCAGTTCCGCTGAACGATGATTGCACCGCCAAACACATTGGCAGCGGCGGCCGTAAGGCCGAGCAGGATGCTGGTGGCGATTGGATGCATGCAGTAAGAAAGTACTCAGTACCTGGTACCTAGTCAAATTCCTGACGCTGTAGTGATCGGATTGAATGACACCGCAGTGCTCGCGATTCAATACTCACCCGCTGTGCCGGATATGCATCACGTCACCATCCTGCACGATGTAGTCCTTGCCTTCAAGACGCAGTGTGCCTTTGGCGCGGGCGTTGGCTTCCGACCCGGCTTCGAGCAATTGATCCCAGCGAATGGTTTCGGCGCGGATGAAATGTTTTTCCAGATCGGAGTGGATCGCTCCCGCGGCCTCCTGCGCGCGCGAATGCGCAGGGACTTGCCAGGCGCGGCACTCGTCTTCGCCTGCGGTAAAGAATGAAATCAGGCCGAGCAGTTTGTAGGTCGTACGAATCAGGCGCACCAGGCCGCTTTCAGTTAATCCGTAGCTGGAAAGAAATTCAGCCGCATCGGCATCGCTCATCTCCGCGAGTTCCGCTTCCACCTTGCCGCAGATGGCCGTGGCCGCCGCATTCGGCCGTGCCGCGATTTCTGTGAGCTTGTATTTGCTCACCGCTTCTTCCAGTTCCTTGCCGAGTTCTGTTGACTCGCCAATGTTGAGGACATAGAAGATCGGCTTCTCGCTGAGGAACATGAAGCCCTTGATGCGCTTTTTGTCTTCAGCCGTCATCTCCATCTCGCGCAGCGGCTTGTCTGACTCCACCTGTGCCTTAGCGCGCTTCAGCAACTCGAATTCTTTCTCGAGTTCCGGCGTCTTCATCTTCTTGAGATCTTTCTCCAAACGCTCCAGGCGCTTTTCGATCTGCCCCAAGTCGCTGACGAGCAAATCGAATTCGACATTCTTGATGTCTTTAAGCGGATCGATCTCCCCCGCGTGGGGCACTGAAGGATCGTCAAACACCCGCACCACGTGCGCCAGCGCGTCGACGTTGCGCAGGTGAGCGGCATAGGCGCTGTCTTTCAACGCCTCCTGGCCAATGGCGCCCACATCGACGTATTCAACTGACGTGTGCGTAAGTTTTTTGGGGTTGTAAAGTGCAGCCAGGCGATCGAGGCGATCGTCAGGAACTTTAGCCACGCCGATGTGCGCCTCGCGTGGGTTTGCCCGCGCTTGATCCGAAAGATGGGCTTTGGTCAGAATTCGAAACAACGATGTCTTGCCTACCTGCGGCAGGCCAATAATTCCAGTTTTCATGGGAAAGCTGCTAGCTTCTAGCTCCTAGTTTCTGGCTGCGGCGCCGAAAAGAGTTTCGAGTGGATATCTACGGCGTGCTTCAGCGACGGTGAGACAACACTTTAGGATAAATGATGAGGAGGATATTGCCCAAATGCGGTGCGGGCGAAATTTGGCCAGAAGCCAGAAGCTAAAAGCTTCGTGCGGTTAAGTAGACAACCGCCAACCCCAGCAAGAGCACTGCTCCTTCTACCCGCGTTGACCAAACATGTAGCGCATCAAATTGAATCCGCTCGGGATTATCGATGGGCGCGGAGCGCACGTCTCCGAGCGATGCGCGCAGAACGTCCATGCGAGGAATGATGCCGAATTGCGAGATCAGCGTGAGGGCTAGCATCAGGCATAGAAGGACATGACGCGTTGCAAACAGATGGGCCGTTCCGTCGGTGAAGCGGCTGTAGAGCAAGGAAGTGATGAGGAAAACGACTCCAGAGAACAGGCCGATCCAGTGCAATTTTCCCAGTGCGCGTCCGACGACGTTGCCGGCTAGATGCGTGTTTGGCAGTACGGCCGGGATTGTGAACGCCGTGGGCGCCAGGACAAAAGCAAAAAAAATCAGCCCGCCGATCCAGACGATCAGGGACAAGAGCATCAGAAAACGCAGAAGGGACATGACGGAGAATTATATGCTCGCGCTGAATCGTGAGCCTAAAAAGTTGAGCGCGGCTTTCCACTAACAACGACGGAGGTCTTGCCGTTCCCGAACGGAGTGGTTGTAGTCGTGCCCTACACCGGCACAGCTACATTCTCTACGATCTCTTTCACCACCTGATCGGCCTGCTCGGATTTCTTCATCGTCGACGCGTACTGTCCGTTGACCACGACGCGATGAGCAAAGACCGGCACGGCCAGCGGCTTGAAATCCTCCGGAGTGCAGAAGCTGCGGCCCTCGAGAAAGGCCATGGCTTGCGCGGCCCGATAAAGCGCCTGCGCGCCGCGCGGGGATACGCCCAAAGAAAGATATTCTGACTCTCGCGTGCGCTTCACGATCTCCAGCGCATAGGTGAGCAGCGATTCATCCACGCGAATCTGCTTCACGGCGTCCTGCATTTCGAGAACATCGGCCCCGGTCAGAACTGGCCGCAAATCCTGCAAGTGAGCCGCTCCGGCTTCCGAGCGCAGAATCACGCGCTCCGCAGCCGCATCGGGATAGCCCATCCTCACCCGCATCAAAAATCGATCCAGTTGCGACTCGGGCAGCGGATAAGTTCCATGATGCTCGACCGGATTCTGGGTTGCGATCACCAGAAAAGGCCGGGGCAATTCGTAGGAATGAGCGTCGACCGTGACCTGGCCTTCGTTCATGGCTTCGAGCAGCGCCGATTGTGTCTTGGGAGTGGTGCGATTGATTTCATCCGCCAGCAGAACATTGGTGAATACAGGGCCGCGCTTGAACTCGAATTCCTGCTCCAGCGCCGAATACACCGAGATCCCCAGCACATCGGAAGGAAGCATGTCGCTGGTGAACTGCACGCGCTGAAAGGTGCAGTCGATCGCCCGGGCTAGCGCCTGCCCAAGTGTGGTTTTGCCGACTCCGGGGACGCCCTCAATCAACAAATGTCCGCGGGCAAAAACGCTGACCAGCGCGAGCCGCACTACATCGTCCTTGCCGCGAATCACGCGGCGAAGCGATTTTTCTAATTCGGCGGCTTTGTGGGATACGGCAATGGCAGTTTCAGGCGACATTGCATCGATTTTACTATCAGGCATGGAAGCGGCGGAGTTACCGATGTCATAGGGCTTATGGCCGTTAGCTTTTAGCCTTTAGCTCTTAGCTCGATCAAAACCATCGCTACTAACCGTGAGAACGGCAGAAAATCCCAGACTTGCAAGAAGGTACTGCTAAGAGCCAAAAGCCAAGAGCTAAGAGCTAAGAGCTAAGAGCTAAGAGCAAACAGGAGCGTTTCTTACTGCAAGAACTCCGCCGGCCGTCCAGTAAGCCGTTCGATCCTCTTCGCGATCGGAGGGTGCGTCGAAAACAGATTCGCGAAATTCATCCCCAGAAGCGGCTGGATGATAAACAGATGCGCCGTCGATGGACTAGCAGCCATCGGGACCCGCCGCGAGTATTCGTCGAGCTTTCGCAGAGCGCTCGCTAACGCGTAAGGATTCCCTGTGAAATGCGCGCCAGTGGCGTCCGCCTGATATTCTCGTGAGCGCGATACCGCCATCTGGATCAGGGCTGCGGCAATCGGAGCTACAATCAGCATAAGCAACCCTACGAGTCCACCTCCGCCACGCTCTTCGCGGTCGCCGCCTCCCATTCCGCCAAAGATCATGGCAAAGCGTCCCATGCTGGCCAGCATGGTAATTGCACCAGCAATCGTAGCTGCAACCGAACTGATAAGAATGTCGCGGTTATTCACGTGCCCGAGTTCATGTGCCAGAACGCCTTCCAGTTCTTCGTCATTCAGCAGTCCCAGAATTCCATGGGTCACCGCGACCGAAGCGTGCTTCGGGTTGCGTCCGGTGGCAAAAGCATTGGGTGACTCGGTGGGTATCACATAAATCTTGGGCATCGGAATGCCGATTTTCTGCGTCAGCCGCTCGACAGCCTCGTAGGCTCGGGGCAGCTGCTCGCGCGTCACCGGCTGCGCCCGGTACATGGCGAGCGCGATTTTGTCGGAATAGAAATAGGAAACGAAGTTCATCACCGCGGCAAACGCCAGCGCCAGCAGCATTCCATTCTGCCCGCCAAAATAGCGGCCAATAAACATCAACAACAGGGTTAACGCTGTCAGTAAAAACGCGGTCTTAAAGGTATTTCCCATAGCTTTCGGTCTCGGTGTATTAGATGTTACGCCACCCAACAAGATGCATTCGCCGAAACCATGAGCAGGCGCGGGGTCGCGGCCAAATATCCGGAAAACATGGGACAATAAGACGTTCCCCATAAAACATTCAAATCAGAACAGTCAAATTGGAGAGAGCTAGTTCCACATGTCCTATGCGTTCCGAGCAACATTCTTTCGACAAGTTGGCCTACGAGTCGCTGTTCCCGCGCAATCCCTAATCCTCGGTTGTTTGATCAGCGGTCTCGCTACATGTCTGCTCGGTCAAACTCTGCAGAAGGCTCCCGGCTCCAAAGTGTTGTCTCTGAATCCAACGCCCGGCCCTTTTACCGAACCGGGGATTGCGATCAATCCTAATAATTCGCGGCAGGTCGTCGCGGTGTTTCAGGACAACGCGCATGCTTCCTATTCGCAGGATGCAGGCCAGACCTGGCATGCGGCAGAGGGCGTGGCGCCGCAGAATTACCGGGTGTCGGGCGATGTCTCCACGACATACGACAACCAGGGCCATGCATTCATTTGTTACATCGCTTTCGACAAACTGGGGACGTTTAATTACTGGGCGCACGATGACTCACGCAACGGCATATTCGTGCGGCGGTCGCTCGATGGCGGTAAAACCTGGGAGTCGAAACATGTGGCAGTCAGCGAGTACGCCACAAATCCGGGAATTCCGTTTGAGGACAAGCCCTACATCGTCGCTGATACCACGAAGAGCCGGTATGCGGGGAACCTGTACGTCGGTTGGACCCGATGGACCATCACCGATTCGGAAATGTTAATTTCTCGTTCCACCGATGACGGACAAACCTGGTCTAAGCCCATCGAGATCGACCGCCATCCCGGCCTGCCGCGCGACGACAACGGGGCTGCCGAAGGATTCGCTGGTGCGGTGGGGCCGGATGGCCGCGTGTACGCGGTCTGGAGCCAGGGCGACGACATTATGCTCACTACATCGCGCGACGGTGGCAAAACATTTTCTCGCGCCCGCTCCGTCATTCATACCGCTCCCATTATGTTTGCCGTCGATACGCTGGAGCGGGCAAACGGCTTTCCGCAGATTGCAATCGATCCGAAAAGCCGGCGCCTTTATTTGACTTGGACGGACTATCGCAATGGCGACCTCGATGTCTTCTGTTCGACCTCTAGCGATGGCGGCAAAAAATGGAGCGCGCCGGTGCGAGTAAATAACGATCCTGTTCACGACGGAGCAGACCAATTTTTTCAATGGCTGGCTGTTGATCCGATCGATGGTGCCGCCAATGTGATCTTTTATGACCGGCGCGGAGACCCCAGGAATCGAAAGCAGACTGTGACATTGGCACGCTCTACCGATGGCGGAGCCAGCTTTCAGAACTATGCCTGGACTGACGAACCATTCGAAGCCGCGGGAGTCTTCTTTGGTGACTACTCCGGCATCGCCGCATTGGGCGGCCGCGTCTATGGGATTTGGACGGAGAAGCCTCCGCCCGAATCGGCGGACAAGGAATCGGCCGACAAGACGGCAAACAAGTCGGATGCAACGCAGACCAAACCTCACGGCACGGTGGTCAAGGTTGGCACCGCCGATTTCACGGGCGCAAGAGCATCTGGCGCCGCGAAGTAATCTTGAGAAAATTGAAAAGCTCTAAGCTGCCAGCCGCGTCGGCGTCTCGGTGATTGCCCTGCGCAATGCCAGCGACATCCCTATCCGGGCAACGCCGCTGAAGATCATGCTGATGCCCACCAGAGTTCCTATGGCCCAGACTGAACTCGATGGCCATTGCATATAGATCAACAGGCCCAGCAGGATCGTGATGATGCCGTCGAGCAGCACCCAGGTCGATCCATGCAGCGGACGTATCTTGAAAAAAAGCACCAGATTCAAGATGCCTTCAATCACAAATAACGCCGCCAGCGCGAGCGTAAGCGACGCTACCCCGAGCACCGGATGCAGCAGCAGGTATCCGCCGAAAAGCAGATACGCAACTCCGACGAGCAGCTTCCAGATCACGCTGCCCGCCGCCTGCCGGTGAAAAGCAAGAACGATGTGGACTATCCCCGCCAGAACGATCAGCCATGCGATGACCACATTGACCGCCACCGCAGCGAGCATTGGCGAGCCAATCGCCATCATGCCAAAGATGATCAGCAAAACGCCCCACAAAATCGACAACATCGAACTGCGGTGCGCGACCGCAACCGGACTGTTGTTCACCATGGGAGCCTCCTCTTTAAAACAACGGCATAAGCTTACATCAGCAGGCTCAATTGATGAAGTCCGACCGCACAAAGTGCCCGGCTAAACACGTGCCGACGCGTTCTGTGCTGGCATATGCCTCAGGCAGCGAAAATCATGAACAAATTAAGCGCTAATCGAAACGCCGCTCGAACCGCTCGGAGTTGCAGACTGGCTGGCCGTTCCGGTGCTCTGCGAAGATGGCTGGAATTGTTGCGCCAGTGAGGTGTAGGCCTGTTGCGCCGTAGAGAGATCGCCCGATTGCAGCGCGGTGCCGAGCTGGTTGAGGAGTTGACTGATCTCACTCGATCCGCCTCCGCCGTGATGATGATGGTGGCCTTGGGCGGACTGAGTCTGGCCTTGCGCGGACTGGTTTTGAAAGTCCTGTTGAATCGTGGAGAAGTCCTGTTGCGCGGCGGAAAGATTGCCGGATTGTAGATCCTTCGCGAGTTGGCTGAAGGCCTGGGCGATGGGACTATTGCTCTGCGATGTGGCGGTCGAGTTCTGCGAACCCAGATTTTGCAGCGTGGCAAAATCCGACTGCGCCGCGGAGAGATTGCCCGACTGGAGATCCTTGCCAAGTTGCTGAAAGGTTTGTTGAAACTGCTGAAAAAGGCTTTGAACTCCCGAAGTGTTGAAGAGGCTGCTGCTGGAGATGCCGGAAACTGACATACGATGTCTCCTGACTGGAATTCTTACCGCATACTATCGGCAGATTCTTGGCTGTGCTTGAATTGCCGACGCATACAGCGTTAGGGCAGGTCTTCTGCCAAAGAGGCCGCGGAGTTTGCTGGGTAAAGATTGAACAGATTCGACAGCATTTAGCCATCGGCGCCAAGCCGGACCTTCTCGGATGCGTTAGTTTCGGATCAGTGCAACGGGCAAAGTTTGCCGATTTGACTCGGCAAGAATAGATTCATCACAAATAAGAACGGACTTCAGTTGTGGGTGGTCTTACCGCGCGATCGAAACAGCGGGGCACCCCAGGCACTCGCCGCCAAAAATGCTCCGAAGAGAACGATGGCGTCGATGCTGGAGCGTCCCTCGGCCGACCAGTAGACATCTCGCAGGTTCAGCCAGAGAGCGAATTCATCGAGCGTGAGCGCGGCGCCTACGCCGTAAAGAGTCGCCATCAGTCGGCTAAGAAGAATCGACGACTTGTCTTCTCCAGTGCCGATATCGGCCAGCCAGCCATAGCCGACGAGAAGAAGAATGATAATTCCGAAAACCAGATGATGAATGTGCCGTCCACCGCGCTCAATGAAATGAAACGGCGGGATGTCATGCAAGACAGCGTAAACTACAGCGCGCACCCCGGCGAAAGTGAGAAAAAAACTGACGGAAGCAACAAACAGGCGGCGCCGCGGCCGGTCGGGAATTCGTTCGTGAATCACCTTGCCGAAAGGTGTGCCCTGCAGCAGCAGTAAGAAAAAAGCTGTTCCTGCGATGATGAGCAGGAGTATGAACCAGGAATAAGCCATGCGGTATTAAAGCATGGTGCAGACGCTTCAGGCTTTCTGCGCTTCGCGTTTCAAAGCTCGTTCCAGGGTCTGGTCGAGAGCGGCTTTGGCTTTGTCGTACTCCGCTTGCGAGATTTCGCCTTGTTTGCGTTCGACCTCAAGCTGGAACAGTTCTTCTTTGATTCCTTCCATCAGCATGGAAGTGGGACGGGCTGAAGTTTGTGCGCGAGAGGCGCCCATGGCGGCGATGTTTGCGGGCTCGTAGTCGTCTTCCTCCTGCATTGTGGCTTGCGAGGGAAGACCCATCTTTTGGCGTTTCATGGCGCGCGCGGCGGACTGTTGGCGTGACGCCACGTAGAAGCCGCCGATTAAAAGGACTCCGGCGAACCCGCCCAAAATCCACCAGCGATACTTTTGCAGCGGATCGGGAGCATCGATCGGCGGCCCTAATCCCCCACCGGGACGGCTGCTGGACTGGGATGCGCCGGGTCCGGGCGCGGAGGTTTGCTCTCCTTCGCTACCACCTTGGGCGCCGCTTTCCTGTCCGGTTTCGAGCACGCCTTCCCCGGAGACCTTGAATGCAAGGTTTTGGCCGAGCTTGGTGTTCGACGCGACCTGCACGCTGGCGTCGGGCTCATTGGGATAGTTAATCAATTTGAAGCCGGTCGCGCTCGCAGGCGGCGGTGAACTGCATCGCCTTGGGTACCATTACGACGAAGTGTTCCAGGGGATAGAGAGACTTGGGATCAAAATTCGCATTACCGCTGTACGGCATTTGGTAAGACACTTCAAAGCGGGTCAATCCCGGACGCAAAGGAAAGATGAATGAGTAGCGATTCTTTTCGCCCTCGGGGACGGGAGCGGACTTCAGTGGGTTGCCGCCTTCGGTAGTGGCGGTGGCGGATTCCTGAATAATCTGCGCACCGTCAGGAACGTTGAACTCGAGATTGTGCTCGTTCATCTGCGTGCGCGGAGGGTTGGACGTGTTCTGCACTCCGAATTCCCGAGTGACTGCGATTTGACCTTGCTGCGCCTGAATGCGCATGATGTCAGCAATCACTTCGATGCCGTCAACTTTTTTGGCGACGTCATAAACGTCGATGGCCACCGAGGTTGTTCCCGGAGGCGCCATGCGATGGTAGGTAACGTCCTGGTGAATGGCGCGAACCAGGTGCGGAGCCTGCGCGTCGTCGAGCTTGAAACTGAATTGGCCCTTGGCATCCGTCTTGGTGCGGCCCGCTTCTTCCATGCCTTGACCCAGCTTAAACACAACGACTTCGTCTCCGACGGCCGGTTTGCCCGTAGTGGCGTTTTTCACAGTACCGGTGAGAGTCTGGGACGCGGCGAAGGATGTGAGCAGGACGACGAGTGCGATCAGAATGCCTGTACTGCGCTCGATAACATGGGATGAAGATTTCAAAATCTGCGTTCCTTTCAGGGCTTTGTTCTCCGGGCTGCCGGCGCAGGTGCTGTTTCCAGACGCGAAATCTCAGCCAGGATAGTGGCGGCTTCATCCTGCAAGGAGGTTTTCAACGATGAGTAGTCCGTGTCGGGAACTTTGCCGGCCTTGTACTCGAAGTTGAGATCGCGGAGGTTTTCGTAAACCGCATCTTTCCGCTCGCGCAAGTATCCCGCGCGAGTTTTCTCCGGACCGAGGAAGACTCTTCCGGGCAGATAAAAAACGTAGATCAAAGATGCGATGAGCATGAGGCCACAGATGAGCCAGATCATAGGTCAGTCTCCTTGCGGGCCTGATCACGAAACTGTTCGAGTGCAGCGCCGCGGAGGGGTTGAAGGCCATCGGCAATCGCGGGAGCCGGACGATTTTTCCAGGCGCGAATCACCAGCAAGATCAGGCCGAAACCCAGAATCAGAGCGACGGGGGGAATGATGTAAGCGGCCCGGTCGAAACCTCGCATAGTAGGAGCAGCCAGCACCGTGGGGCCGTATTTTTGGACGAAGGCTTGCTCGACCAGGCTGTCGCTGTCTCCGCGATCGACCGCTGCCATGAGTTCGTTGCGCATGCCGTCGGAATCCGGGCAGCCGACGTGGTTACATTCCAGAAGAATCTGTTTGCAGCCGCAGACGCACATCATCTGATGGCCGATTTCATTGAAGCGCGTAGCCGGATCGCCGGCGCCAAGCAGGACGAAGACGGCGGTGGACAAGATGACAGCGTGAACCGCCTTGCCACTTCGCGTCCCGAGCTTCGAGAATAAATTCAGACGGCTGGACATCAATCTCCCGTTACCACCGGTTCGGCGTGAGCAGGCTTCAGACGCTCGGGCGCCGGAACGCGAACCGGCGCAGGCGCATTTGGAATCAGGGCGAGAACCGTGCCAATCAGCATGATCCATACGCCCATCCAAATCCACATTACCAGCGCGTTCAAATGCGCTTTGAGAATGGGATGGCCGTTATCCTGATTCAGCCCTTCAAAGACAATGTAGAGATCTTCGTTCAGTGAGGATCGAATGTCAGGCATGGTCGAGGTCTGGCGGCTGGCCTTGTAAAAACGGCGCACCGGGGTCATGGTATCGATCTGCTTGCCGCCTTTGTAAACGTCAAGCACCGCCCACTCGCTGGCATAGTTGGCAGCATCGTCGTCCGTGTAGGAGCGGCAGACGAGGGTATAGGGGCCGATGACCATCTTGTCGCCGTAGCCCATCTCCATTTCTTTATCCTGATTGAAGGCGGCTCCGGCGAAGCCGATGATGACCACCACTACGCCGAAGTGGACGATGTATCCGCCATAGCGGCGCGTGTTGCGGTGAGTGAGTTGCACCATGGAGGCGAACATTCCCTGCCCGGTGTGCTTGGAGATGACGCGGCCTCCGCGGAAGAACTCGCTGGCCACGGTAAGCGTGACCAGCACGGAAAGTGCGATGGCCATCAACGAATAAAAGTAGGAAATATCTTGCCAGGGCTTCAAGCCGAAGGGCGATCCCCAACTTTGCGGCGTGATCATCAGGAATATCGCAACGACGATGGCGCCGATCGTCGGCCACATGAAATTGCGCTTCAGGCTCTCGATCGAAGTTTTACGCCAGGCCAAGAGGGGGCCAACGGCGGTGAGAATCAGCAGAAGCAAAGCCACGGGAATAGCGACGCGATTGTAGAATGGCGCGCCTACTGTGACTTGGTTGCCTTGCACGAGTTCAGAAATCTTGGGGAACCAGGTTCCCCACAGAACCGTAAAGCAGAGCAACACGAAAAGCAGATTGTTGAACAGGAAGCTGGACTCGCGCGAGACCAGCGATTCGAGCTTGTGCTCGCTGCGCAGATGTGACTTATTCTTGAAAAAGAAGAAGAGAAAGACGATCAGGGTGATCGCGAGGAACCAGGCAAACCAGTCTCCGATGGAAGACTGCGCGAAAGCATGCACGGAGCTGATGATGCCGCTGCGGGTGAGGAAGGTTCCGAGGATAGCCAGCCAGAATGTGGCGAAAACCAGCCACATGTTCCACATCTTTAACATGCCGCGCTTTTCCTGCATCATGACTGAGTGCAGAAAAGCCGTGCCGGTGAGCCAAGGCATAAGCGATGCGTTCTCGACTGGATCCCATCCCCAGTAACCGCCCCACCCAAGAACAGAGTAGGCCCAGTGTGCGCCGAGAAAGACGCCGCACGTGAGGAATGCCCAGGTGACCATGGTCCAGCGGCGGGTGATGTGAATCCACTTCTCGCCGGGATACTTCATGATGAGCGCGCCGAGAGCAAAGGCAAATGGGACGGTGAAGCCAACGTATCCCAGATAAAGCATGGGCGGATGAATCACCATCTCCGGATATTGCAGGAGTGGATTTAGTCCATTGCCATCGGCAGGAATCGTTCCCTGCACAATCCCGAAAGGATTGGCCGCCAGGTTGAGCAGCAAAAGAAAGAATATCTGCACGCCAGCCAACACCACCGAGGCATAGGCGAACAGCCGCGGATCAGTCCTGTAGCGCAACCGAAGAACGAATCCGTAGGCCGCGAGCAGCAGGGACCAAAAGAGCAACGAGCCTTCCTGGCCCGACCAAAGAACCGCAAACTTGTAAGCAGCCGGCAGATCGCGGTTGCTGTGGTGGAGGATGTAGCTGACGGAGAAGTCGTTCTGGAAAGCGCAGATGACGAGTATGACTGAAGCGAGAAGAACGCCGCCGAAAGTAGCGATGCCGGCGCGACGGGCGGTCTCGCCAATGCGCTCCGAGCCCCGACGGAGCATGGCAATCAGCGGGCTTTCTTCGGTTCGCACTGCGCCGCCAGCGGTTACTCCCGCCAGTTGCAATGAAGCCCGGTTCTGAAAGGCCAGTGCGATAATCCCGGCGAGGAACGAATAAACACTCAACGCCAACGCGAGGAGAAGTGCAAAACTACCTATTTCCGCCATGTGGGGGAACCCCGGCCTATTTTTTCAGAAATAGCCCCGCGAGGCAACCGCGCCGACCCCTTGGCGCGTGCCTGCGAGACAAATGTCGGTCCACAATGGAACTGGGAGCCTGCAGAACATTCGTTCGGTTCTTCGAGCGCGCCGAGCACCACTACACAAACTGTCGAGGCAGCCGCACAATACGACCTCACCTTCGGAGAACGCGCTCAGGCGGTCTGCTGGTGGTAACGCTGCATCACTTCGCGTTCCGCTGCGAACCAATCGTCGGCCTCACTGCCTGCACCGGGCTGGCGTTGCTGGTAGAGCTCGTAAGCGCGCCGTCGTATTTCGTCTTCTAGATTAATGGGAACCACATTCTTGGTCTTCCGAACCTCGAACATCTTTGTTTCGGACTTGGTTTCCGAGACTGCGTGAGATGGCCTTGTTGGCTCGATTGCCGCTGCGATTGCGGAGGCTTCGGGTTTGACCTCCGTTGTGGAAAGCTGTGTAACTGGAGCCGCATTTACATCGGGAACGCCGGCCGGAGAAGGAACCTCCGCTTGCGCTTTGCTGGTACGGCCCTTGCCTGAAGTAGATTTTGCTCTTGCCATATTCAAATACTCCTCACAGATACGTAATCTAGGAAAGAATTGAGTTGTTCAGCGAACTGCATACACCTTGGGCTGCAAACGTCTAAGAGAACGCTGAAATTTATTGTAAGAGTTACCTCCCAGTATAGACCTGTCGAGGCTGTGGAAACAGCATTTCAAGAAGAAATCGGGAACCTCCGCTTTGCTATAATCGAAGCTCTCCAGATGGCGCTATCGTCTAGGGGTTAGGACGGAAGATTCTCAATCTTCAAACCCGGGTTCGATTCCCGGTAGCGCTACCAAGGCTTTCGTTGATGCTAAAGACTTCCTGGCTGGCGCTCCAGCAAGCTTCAGGGTGCGTAACTTTCAAGCCCGTCGATTGTGGCTTTTGGCAAAGTAATTAACGTGAAGCCGATAGACACCAGCGAAGGAAGAGAAGAGACTGTTCTGAAACAACCTCCCTCCGGGCGTTTCTCTCATGCCTGGCGCGCCTTGCGGCACCGTAACTTCAAACTGTTTTTCGCCGGTCAGAGCATCTCCCTGATCGGCACCTGGATGACCCGCGTGGCCACCAGTTGGCTGGTGTATCGACTTACAGGTTCTGCTTTATTGCTTGGAGTGGTGGGCTTTGCCGGGCAGATCCCTACGTTCCTGCTGGCGCCTTTCGCCGGAGTTCTCGTCGACCGGTTGAATCGGCGCAAAATGCTGGTATGGACGCAGGCACTGGCGGGTCTGCAATCTCTAGCGTTGGCGGGGTTAACGCTGGCGAAAATGATCACCATCCACGAAATTATTTGGCTTAGCGTGCTGCAGGGGTTGATCAACGCCTTCGATATGCCTGGCCGGCAGGCTTTTCTGATACAGATGGTCGAAGACAAAGAGGACCTGGGCAACGCGATCGCGCTCAATTCGTCGATGGTGAACGTGGCTCGACTGATAGGGCCGGCGCTGGCGGGATTTGTGATTGCAGGAGTGGGCGAAGGATATTGTTTCCTGATCGATGGCATCAGTTACCTTGCGGTCATCGCCTCGCTGCTGATGATGCGGGTCAATATTGCACAGGCAAGGCGCGCGGCCACTTCGATGCTGGAGCAACTCAAAGAAGGTTGGACCTACGTGCGCGAATTTCCACCCATCCGCACCATTCTTTTGCTCTTCGCATTAATCAGCCTGATGGGAATGCCTTTCATGGTGCTGATGCCGATCTTCGCGTCGGACGTATTGCACGGCGGGCCGCATACGCTTGGATTTCTTCTGGGAGCGTCGGGAGTTGGGGCGCTGATCTCGGCGATTTCTTTAGCGTTGCGCAGGACAGTGCGAGGGCTTACGACAATGATCCAGATTTCAGCTGCGCTCTTCGGCGTCGGTCTGATTTGTTTTGGATTGTCTCGAATCCTTCTGCTATCGATGTTGCTCATGGTGGTGGTTGGTTTCGGCATGATGCAAGGGCTGGCGGCGAGCAATACAGTCATTCAGACATTAGTGCCCGAAGATAAGCGTGGGCGGGTGATGAGTTATTACACGATGGCGTTCGTGGGAATGGCTCCCTTCGGCAGTCTGCTGGCAGGCGGGCTGGCGCACCGTTTGGGAGCGCCGCATGCGGTCATGATTACGGGAGCATTTTGCCTTGCCGGGTCAGTCTGGTTCACCACGCAACTGAAATCGATCCGGAAAATCATGCGGCCGATCTACGTCGAGATGGGGATTATCCGAAGCACGATGGAGCCGGCGATGGAGGATCAGGTGGGAAGGTAGAAAATAATCATGCTGGTCAAGCATAAGAATGGTCTTCGGTGGTCATTCGGAGTGATCGATTGACAATTCGCTTCCGCCGCCCTTACCTTTCCGTGGGACGGTCGCGGAGGCGGTTGCGTGGTGCAAAAAGCAATCTTCAAATTAAAATTTTGCGGTGCGATCCTGTTCGTGCTTTGCGGGAGTGGAGTAGTCTGCGCGCAAACTGGCTCGGCATCCCTAGGGATCTTTGAGAGTCATGCAGACGTCGGCGCCACGCAGCACCCCGGGTCGGCGCGATACGATGCCGCGCAACATGCTTACACCCTCACCGGCAGTGGGGAGAACATGTGGTTCAGCTCCGACGCCTTTCAGTTTGCCTGGAAGCAAGTTTCCGGCGATGCTCGCACTGACTGCGGACATTGCTTTCCCGCAAGCGGGAGGGAACGAGCATCGCAAGGCGGTGCTGATGATCCGGCAGAGCCTGGACGCGGATTCGCCCTACGCCGATGTGGCCCTTCACGGCGACGGCCTCACGTCGTTGCAATATCGCGATGCCAGGGGAGCGACAACGCATGAGATTCAATCGAACATCTCTGCGCCTCGTCGCTTGCGCATTGAGAAGCGTGGTGACTTCGTCTATGTATTTCTTGCCGCAGCGACCGGAGAATCGTTGCGGCCGTCGGGAGCGTCGATCAAACTTTCACTTCAGGGACCGTTTTTCGTTGGCATCGGCGTTTGCTCCCACGACAAGGATGTCGTGGAGAAAGCGATCTTCACGAACGTCGATCTCTCAACACCCGCACCCAGTACGGCGCCGCCTGTGCTTTACAGCACGCTGGAGACGGTAGCCATAGCTTCCACGGATCGCCGCGTAGTCTACACCGACGCGAGTCACTTCGAAGCGCCCAACTGGACGCACGACGGAGCGAACTTTCTCTTCAATAAGGAAGGCCATATTGTGCGCCTTCCCGTTGGCGGGGGCACGCCCTCGATCATCGACACCGGAAGCGCGATCCATTGCAATAACGATCACGGTATTTCTCCGGACTCAAAATGGCTGGCGATCAGCGATAGTTCGCAGCCCGATCACGAATCCAGCGTTTATATCGTGCCTTTCGACGGCGGAACGCCGCGACGCCTAACCAAGGATTCTCCGTCCTATTGGCACGGTTGGTCGCCAGACGGCAAGACCCTCGCTTTCGTTGGAAAGCGCAACGGCGACTTCGATATCTACACTATTCCCTTCACAGGCGGCGAAGAAACGCGACTGACTACCGCGAAAGGCCTCGATGATGGGCCCGAATATTCTCCTGATGGCAAGTACATCTATTTCAATTCCGAACGAACGGGGCACATGCAGATCTGGCGGATGCATGCGGATGGAAGCCAGCAGGAGCAAGTTACTTTTGACGACTTCAACGACTGGTTCCCGCATATCTCGCCCGACAGCAAGTGGATGGTTTTCATTTCTTATGGGAACGATGTCGTCGGTCATCCTCCCAACAAGGACGTGCAGCTTCGCATCATGAACATGGCGGATGGAAAGATCGATGGACCCATCACCGTCCTCGCCAAGCTTTTCGGCGGACAAGGGACAATGAATGTTCCTTCATGGTCGCCCGATAGTTTGAGGGTAGCTTTCGTCAGCTATCAATTGCTGCCCCCCGAAGATGCTGCAATAAAATAAACACCGCATTTTGAACGTTGAGGTCTTGTCGTAGTCGAGGAGATAGAAATCGTATGCGGGTTGGAGTCTTTACGCCTCTGCTGTCGCAGCTTCCGCTGGCGGCGGTTCTCAAGAAACTGAAATCGCTTCAGATTGATACGGTTGAACTGGGCACGGGAAACTATCCCGGCGATGCGCACTGCAAGCTGGCAATGCTGGAAGATGCTACAGCCCTCGCCGATTTTCAAAGAATTATTGCCGATCATGGGGCCACGATCAGCGCGTTGAGTTGCCATGGGAATGCACTGCACCCTGATAAATCGCGCGCGCAACACGACCGTGAGGTAAGCCGCAAAACCATTTTGCTCGCGGAAAAACTCGGGATCCCGGTGGTGGTTGATTTTTCCGGATGTCCTGGCGATTCGCCGAATGCTACGGCTCCGAACTGGGTAACGTGTCCGTGGCCGCCGGACTATCTGAAAGTGCTCGATTGGCAGTGGAATGAAGTGGTCGCGCCTTATTGGACCGAACATGCGAAATTTGCCGCTGACCACGGTGTGAAGATCGCGATCGAAATGCATCCGGGATTTGTGGTTTATAGTCCCGAGACGATGCTAAGGCTTCGATCGATCGCTGGGCCCGGCGTAGGCTGCAACTTCGATCCCAGCCATCTTTTCTGGCAGAGCATTGATCCCATCGCGGCTGTGCGTGTGCTGAAAGAAGCGATCTTTCACGTCCATGCCAAGGACACGCAGATTTATACGGCAAACTTGCCTCGTACCGGCGTGCTCGATACCAAGCCGTATACCCAAGAACGCGAGCGCGGCTGGATATTCCGCACGTGCGGCTACGGCCATGGAGCTGAATGGTGGAGCGAATTTATTTCCACGCTGCGCATGTTTGGCTACGACGACGTACTGTCGATCGAGCACGAAGACAGTCTGCTCTCGCCGGAAGAGGGCCTGACCAAAGCGGCGAATTTTCTCAATGGCATCGTTATCCGTGAGCAGCCTGCCGCTGCCTGGTGGGTATAGCGTGAGGCCTGCGGACGATACGATGAAAACGATCCGGACAGCCATTATCGGCACCGGCTTCATGGGCCGAGTGCATCTCGAAGCAGTGCGGCGAGTGGCTTTCGTTGAGGCTGTAGCGATCGTGGGCAGAAACGCCGAGGCTGCGAAACGGCTGGGCGAAGGATTTTCCATCCCTACGATTACGTCGGATTATCATGACGTTCTTCGCGATCGGGCGATCGATGCGGTTCACATCTGCACGCCGAATGCGCAGCACTTTCCCATGGCCAAGGAAGCGCTGCAGGCTGGAAAACATGTGATCTGCGAAAAGCCGCTGGCCACGAGTGTCGAAGAAGGCGAAGAACTTGTAGCACTCGCCGAGCGGCAGGGAGTAAGGAACTGCGTCTGCCACAATCTGCGTTACTACCCGATGGTGCAGCAGATGCGGCGTATGCGGGAAGATGGCGACCTGGGCGAAATTCTTGCAGTTCAGGGCACGTACTTTCAGGACTGGCTGCTCTACGAAACCGATTGGAACTGGCGCGTCGATGCCAAAGCCGGTGGGCCTTCGCGCTGCATGGCCGATATTGGATCGCACTGGTTTGACATGGCCGAGCATGTCACCGGGTTGCGCGTAACTTCTCTCTGTGCCGATCTGCAAACTTTCCATACCACGCGCAAGCAACCGAGACGTTCCGTGGAAACGTTTTCCAATAAGCTGCTTAGTCCGGAAGACTACGCGGAAGCAGCCGTAGACACGGAAGACTTCGGCGCTGTGATTTTTCGCATGGGAGAGCGCGCACGCGGCAGCATGAGTGCCAGCCAGGTTTCTGCAGGCCGCAAGAACCGCCTCAGCATTGAGCTCTGTGGCACGCGAGCTGCGGTGGCATGGAATCAGGAGCGTCCGGACGAATTGTGGGTAGGACATCGAGATACAGCGAATCAACTTTTCGTGAAAGATCCTTCTTTGCTCAAACCTGCGGCGCGCAGCTACGCAGATCTCCCAGGCGGCCACAGCGAAGGCTACGACGATACATTCAAACAAGTCTTCCGCCGCTTCTATGCATCGATCGCCAGGGCGGATGGCCCGTGTGATTATCCTCAATTCGCCGATGGAGTGAGGCAGCTGAACATATTAAACGCTGAGCTGGAGAGCAATCGGACGCGGAGCTGGGTCGATGTTCGCGCTCTGGGTTCCAAAAGCTGAAACGGCAGTTGAAAGGACCACTTGCTAATTCTCGCCGCCATTCTCGCCATATTTATCTACGGGATGATCGCCGCCATGCTGGGCACGATTTTGCCCGAGCTCTCCGATCGATTCAAGTTGACTCCCAGCCAGAACGGCACGATTGCCTCTGCTCAAGCGCTGGGACTCATTCTTGCTTCACTCTGCACCGGCCCGATACTCGATAACGAAGGTAAAAAGCTCGGCATGGTTCTCGGCCTTGGCCTGATCGCGGTGGCGCTGTTCGTGCTTCCGCGAGTGGCCGGCTTTTTCAGTATTGCGTTTCTGCTCTTTTTGCTGGGAGTGGGCGGCGGCATCACGGTTACCGCCGCGAATGCTCTCGCCAGCGATACCGGCGAGGCACACCGCGCAATGGCACTGACCCTCGCCAATCTTTTCTTCGGGCTCGGCGCGCTCGCTACACCGTTTATCGCGGCCAATCTTTTCGGACGAAACTGGGTGCGGCTCTGCTACACCATTGCATCCCTGACGGTCGTTACCGTAGTGATCGAGGCGCTTACCAGGATGCCCGGACCGACGGGCGCTGGGCGATTCGTGTTGACGGATGTAGCTCCGGTTCTCGGGCACCCGCTATTGTTTTTGACCGCGCTCTTCGTCTTTCTCTACATCACCTGCGAAGTGGGCATGTGGAACTGGCTGCCGCGGCACCTGATTGCGCAGGGCATTCCGGAAGCGCGGGCGCTCAACATACTTTCGCTGGGATTTGCATTAGGAATCTTGATCGGCCGTGCCGCAATCTTGCCGGTTCTCAATCACGTGCCTGCCGTTACGGTCACATTGTGGGGATCGGCGGCTATGGCGATTACGACTTTTTTATTGCTGCGAATGAAATCAGCCACAGCCGCCGGGGTATTGGTCTTTCTTGCCGGCCTATCGATGGCTCCGGTTTTTCCCAGCACGCTCGCGATTGTAGGCGACGCTTTTCCGCGCATGACTGGAACGGCGATTGGTTTCGTAATCACGTGCGGATGGATTGGCCTCGCCGTGAGTTCACGCGTGATCGGCGCGATTGCGGGCGGCGATCCGCGAAGGCTGAAAAAAGCACTGCTGGTGATCCCTGCCTCTGCCGTTATTATGGTGGGCCTGGATCTTGCGATTCGGAGTGCCCTGCGCTAGCGCCGGAGCGACTTTGTCGAATCCTCGCGAGTTAGGCCTTCAGGGCTTTCATGTAGTCGGCGTCGATCTTCAGCGCTTCCATCATCGGCATGTCGAACTGCTCTTGCTCCACAAAAATATGTTTAATGCTGGCTTTCTTTGCCGCTTCGAAGATGGGGTGATAGTCAATGGTTCCGTGCCCCAACTCTGTCGAAGGCGGAGGATTTGATGGCGTGGAGGCAGGAGTCAATTTGAAGTCTTTAACGTGCAGCATGCAGATGCGCGTCGGATAGCGAGACAGAAGTTCCGCCGGTTTCTGGCCGGCGACGACGGCCCAGCCGCAATCCAACTCCATGCTCACGTTCGCGGGGTCGGTGGACTTTAGAAGCTCATCATAGAAGAGCACACCGTTTTCTGAACGAAATTCTGGCGTGTGGTTGTGGTAGGCGAAATGCATTCCCGCCGCATTTACTTTTTCTCCGATGTGGTTGAACTGTTCCGCATTCCAGCGCCAGTCCTCAAGCGTCATCGACTCCCTGGCAGCGCGAGAGTTGGGATCTTTCACGCGTGACTGGTCCTTCAGCATGGGAGATGCACAGACAATGTATTCGAGGCCGAGATCTTTACCGTATTGAATTGTTTCATCCAATTTGGGCAGAAGATCCTTCAGGGGATAATGCGCGCTCACGCAATGCAGGCCGGCGTGATCCATGGCCTGTTTTACTTCGCTCGGAGTGCGGCCGAAGAAGCCCGCGGCCTCCACTTCGCGATAGCCAAGCGCAGCAATCTGCTTGAGCGTTCCTTCGTAATCCTTGGGCAGAACGTCGCGCACGGAATACAACTGCAGACCGAGGGGAAGGCCCAGAGGATTGGCCATAAGCCGAGGCACGTGGCTCCATAGTGCCGCGCAGGCGGCCGAGGCAGAAGCGGTTTTTACGAAAGTCCTTCGAGAAATTCGACGCATGATGAAATCCCTCATTTCATTTTCGATTACAGAGCTGGTAACTTATCCCCGGATCATCTTCGCGCTTTCGTCCCAGGTTGCGATTGTGTTTTTGAAATATGCGTAGTTAGCCAGGTGGCAGCCGATGGCGGCATGGTTGCCGAACACTTCGTTCTCTACAGTGGGTTTGCGGGTTCGAACCGAATCGAAAAAATGTGCCTGGTGCGCCGATATATCGCTGTAGCCCTGCGGCGCGGTAAAGGTTTCGGCCTCGACTGCCTGGTAGTCAAGCGGTCCGGGCTCCGGATGATCCGCTTTCCACTGTGCCAGATACTCTTTGCGAAGCCGCTCCGGCCAGCCCTTGATCGAGTAACCCTCCGGCTTGGGAGTTGTATCTTGAGGTGTGAAGACCAGCGTCTGGCCGTTGATCTCCATCGTGCCTTTGGTGCCGTGAAATTTGATTGGTTCGCCGCCGGCGTTGTTCAGATTGCAGCGCAGCACGACGCGGAATTTCGGATAGTCGTAGAGCGTCTCGATCACATCGGGAAAGTCACGTCCATCTTTCCAGCGATAGAGCCCGCCGCTGGTTTGGGCGCGCTGCGGCGCTTGATTCGTGCCTGAGACGAAGTAAATTCCGGAGAGCAGGTGCACAAAAAGATCGCCCGCCAAGCCTTCCCCATAATCAGAAAAGCAACGCCACCGGAAGAAGCGAGCCGCGTCAAAAGGACGCTTCGGAGCGCCGACGAGGAACTCGTTCCAGTCGATGGTCTGCTCGCTCGCATCCGGAGGAATGGGATAGACCCACGCGCCGCTCGGTGAGTTGCGGTCCGACGCGCCTTCGATGAAGAACACATCGCCGAGGGCTCCAGATGCATAAAGTTCGCGAGCCTTCTCGTAGACGATGGAACTGACGCGCTGGCTGCCAACCTGCATGATGCGATTTCCTTTTTGCACCGCGTCCACCATGGCGAAGCCATCTTCGATGTTATGCGACATCGGTTTCTCGCAATACACATCCTTGCCCGCGGCACAGGCGTCTACTACAACGCGGCGATGCTGGTGGTCAGGGACCGCGACGATCACGGCGTCTATGTCTTTGCGGTCCAGAATTTCTTTGTAATGGCGAGTTGCGGGGACTTGTTTCTGTACAGCCTCCTGCGCGGCTTCGTGCCGGCTGTCATAAAGATCGCAGACGGCGACGCATTCAATGCCCGGTACGGCGAGAGAGGCCTGCAAAAGCTCGCAGCCACGAGTGCCGGTGCCGATCGATGCAAATCGTATCCGGTCGCTCGGGGCAACTGGGCGTTCCACACCCCACAATGCCGCTGGCTGCAAAAGAGTGAACTTGACCGCGGCTCCGGCTGCGACAGAACCTGAGCCAATCCGCATGAAATCGCGACGCGTCAAAGAATGCATTTCATACCCTGTTTTTCTGCCAGCGGCTTTCAGTTGGCGAGTTTTGTGAAACTTCTACCGCGTACTCAGGTCAACATAGTGGCTGAAGCTGGAGAGTGCGACCTGATCGTTGCCCGGAATATAAAAACCAAATTTGCCGAGACTAAGATTGTTTCCGGAAGGCGCCCAGCGATCGAGCACTAGCCAACCGTCTCCCTGCCTGATCTGGTGGACGATTTCATTGGGACTGACTCTGATCTGAATAGTACGGAAACTTTTCTTCTCCGTCTTGTGGGGAATTTTGATCTCGTCTCCCTTCTGGCCGTCTTTTATCACCGTGCGATAGAAATTATTATCATCCATCTGAAACAGGATGTAGTTGTTCACATCGGTGCAGTTCAACATCCACTGCAGCCGGTGTCCCTTACTCAGCATAGCGGAAAACACAAACGTGCCCGAGGTAGGCGTCAGGTTGTACATTACGAAGTCGCCGCCTTTGCGAACAAACGAACCCTTTTCTTGTTTCCACGCCGAGACATCATCAAACCTGGAGATGCCTTCGGGAGCCAGAGACAGATCCAGATTCTTGGACTGGCCGGCATTTACTTCCACCGTCGATGAGCGGGAAAAATTGTCACTGGTTTTTGCGGTAATCGGTGTAAGAGCCTGCGGCCAGACTTAAGGAGCTGCCGCTGCTGACTTTGGTGGCAGCCTCTCCGGCCTTGGCCACAGTGACCTGAGCGTCGGGCGGTGTGAATGTGATCTTCAACTGTCCTGGCGCGGCCTCAAGCGCGACATCGGAAGCGACTAGAGAGACAGCTGATCCAGGTACAAAATGCTTTTTGATCTGTTTGGGCTTGAACCGGTCTTTGCGAATTTCGATAGTGCGGTCACCGGGATTCACGGTGGCTATGCTTAGGGAACCGTCGGCTTGGATGGTTCCAGCCGGGACTTGGTCGATGAGAACGGTTGAGCCTGGGACGCCACCTTGAATCGACAGAGAACCCAAGTGCGGTACAGATTGTAGATTGAAAATCAGTTTGGCCTGCTCACCCTTTCGAATCCGAATTTTTTGTTCGGGAAGATCCTGGAATCCGCTTTTTGAGACGCGCACGACATAATCTTTCGGCTCGAGATTGCGAATGCGTAATTGGCCGTTTCGAGTGAGTTGAGACTGGGGTTTTCCGTTGAGGAAAACGATTGCTTTATCTTGACCTGTTACTACAATCACGGACCCGACGTCGGCAGAGGCTGCTTGTTCCGGGCCGCTCTCTTCCGGAGCGCTCTCTGCGGGTAAATCGACAGCCGCGGGAGTTGCCTCGGGAGAAGCAGCACCCGGGGCTGGAGTAGTGGTAGCGGGAGCAGCAGGAGGTGCAGCGGGTGCGGGGACCGTGGATGCTGCTGGAGACTGATGTTTCCTTGCAAGCACAAAGATTGCTGCGAGCAAAACAACGGCGGCAGCGGATGCGATGAGGGCCGTAACGTACCGTCCCGGTTTCACAGGAGGTTTTCCAGCCGAGGGGGGAGGCGCGACTTCGGGGGCGGTTAACTCTGGCGAAGGCGACGAGGCAGAAGCTTGGGCTGGGCGCGAAAGCGGCGGTACGACGGCTGCGGGCGGAGCGACGATGGCAGTAGCTCCAAGCGCAGGATCCGCAACTTTGCTTGTAGCGTCGAATAAAGGTCGATCGGTGCTGGGTGTCGGAGTGTGGAAGGTAAGAGTCGCGCCTTCACTTTCCGGCGGTGTGGTTGAGACATTTCGCTCCACCTGCAAAAGCCCAAGACGATCCAAAAGCCCGTTCGCCAGAGATAAAATTTCTCCGTCCGTGGAATGCTTATTTAAGATGGCTTGCACGCGATTCCCGATGGCTTGCCTGGTGTCGCCGTCCGCGGCAGGATCGATTTCAGTTTCTATACGGCGCAACTCCTCCACGTCGCGGCGGCGTGCTTGCCGGCGTTGGGCCTGCAGATCCCGTTGTATCGTTTCCTGCAGTTGCAGCAATCTGGGCTCGCGCGGATAACTCGACAAGCCTTCTTGGATCCGCGCTAGAGCCCCGGCAAGGTCGGTGGCGGTTTGCAGCTTGCGCGCCTGCGCTACACATTCCTCGACGAAGGTTTCTTTCTTGTGATCGAGGATCAAAGTCTTGATCGTTTTGGCCATGGGATGCGCCGGGTTCAACTCGAGCCCTTCCATGGCTAGCTTCTCGGCTTCGCGCCAATCCGTGTCGACTGTCGAGTGGGCCAGTTCCACCAGGGCATTGGCGAGAACCGCGCGGGCCAAAGAATTGTTTTCATCCAACTCGTAAGCGTCGCGCAACAACTTGATTCCGTCGGCAGATTTCGCTTGCGCGAACAAATCCTGCCCTTCGGCCATGAGGCGATGAGCTTCCGTCTTGCGCCTGACCCCATCCTGAGCGAGCTTCTCCAGTTCCGCTAATTCTGCATCGTTGGGAAATTCCCCAGCAGAACTTTGCAGCAGGTCGAGAGCTCTCGCGTAATCGCTGGAATGCAAACAGCTATCGACTTGTTCGACGAGACGCGCCTTCGATTCGGTCCGGGATTGCTGATCGCGGCGCTTCTGCAGGCGTTCGACTTCGAAAGTCAATCCCGGATACTCGCTGTAGATGGTGCGCAGGATTTCCCAGTCGTTCAGGGCATCGCCGTAGGCCGCCTGCTCTTCGTGCAGGTGCGCGCGCGCGACAATGGAATTGACCAAGTCGCGCTTATCCTGCACCAGGCGCAGAGCGCGTTCGAAATGCGATTCGCCGGGATGCAGGTCAAGGGCTTCGCGCAGAATGTTGACGCGCTTGTCGAGGTCAGGTTCAACCTCAACTTGACGATCGACGATAGCGATGAATGCGGAAAGGCTCTGCCGTTGCTGCTCCTCAATGTCGTACCGTAGAGCCTGAAAAATGGCATTGTTGGGATACTTTGTTAAATAAGCCTGGCAGGTCGCTATCGCCTTAACGAAGTTGTGCTCGGTAAGAAGTCTGCGAGCTTCGGCGTATGCGGTGTTCATCGCGTCGTGCTCGGAGCGTACTTCGTTGTAGAAGCCTTGGTAATTGGCTCCGCTCTCGCGATTGATGGAATCCGGCGCGCGCCGGTCCAGCTCCAGCACCAGCCCTAACTTTGACAGCGCGTTGCTTACATCACCTTTTTGCCAGGCTTCCATCGCGGCGCGATGAATCTGTTCCTTTTCCTGGCGAAGTTTTTTGTACTCCTGCTCCTGGCGGTCAACCTCGGCCAGTAGTTGAAGTGCGCGCGCTTCTTTGGGACGGAGCTGCAAAACATTCTGTAGAGCCTCGCGAGCGTGTCCGTAAGCGTGATTGTCGATGTGCTGCCGCGCGAGCCGGTACCAGTTGTCGATCTGGCGCTCGCTGCGGCGGTTTTCGATTCTGCTCTTCAGGGCCAAGGCGGTGGCGTTGTCAGGTTCGATTTGCAGAGCTTCCTGCAGTTTCTGAAGTGCGAGCGGGTCTTCCTCTTCTTCAAATCGCGCGCGCGCGGCGTCGAGCAATTGCGACAAAGTTTTTCGACGCACGGCGCTGTCGAGCTGGCGCCGAAGCGAGACGATAGAGGTATCCATGTGACCTTCGGCCTCAAGTTCACCGAGAATTTCGCCGGCGAATTGGAAGTCGCCTTCCTCCAAGGCCTTGGTGGCGCGCTGCAGGCGCGGGCGGGTGCGCTCGGGATCGAAAAGTTCGATCGGCTCGTTGCGCAGTGCTTTGTTCAGCGTGTCGCCAAAATCGCGAGCGGTTGCGAAGCGATGCCAGGATTGCTTGGCCATGGCTTTGTGCACTACGCGACTGACTGGCTGGCTTACGGTGGAATTCAGTTCTGCCGCCAGCGGAGGAATATGGTGGAGAATTGCGTCTACCACTTCATCGGCGCGGGCTCGCCGAAACGGATTGCGGCCGGTTAAGGCCTCGTAGCAGACGACGCCCAGCGAAAAAATATCCGACGCCGGCGACAGCGCTTTCAACTCGATCTGCTCCGGCGACATATAGAGCAGCGTGCCTTTCTGCGCCCGCGTGGTATGCGCATCGGCCATGTGGGCGATGCCGAAATCGATGATCTTCACCGAATCGTCTTCCATCACGAAAATGTTGCTTGGCTTCAGATCGCGATGGACCAGCCCGCGTTCGTGCGCAGCCTGAAGGCCCCGGCAGGTCTGGGAAATGATGTCGATGGTGCGCTCTACCGTCAGACGATGGCTGGCTTTGCGAATGAAATATTCCAGCGTTGTGCCTGGCAGCAGCGGCATCACGAAGTAAGGTTTCTTCTTGCCTTCCTCTTCGAATTCCCCGATATCAAAAATCTCGACGATGTTGGGGTGGCTCATCGAAGCCAGCACATCGCATTCTTTGTAGAACAGCTGGAGAGAAGCTGGGTCAGGAATGTCGAGGATGGTTTTCACGGCGACTTCGCGGCGCACTACGGTGTCGTAGGCGCGATAGACAAGTCCCATACCGCCCTGGCCGAGGATCTGCCTGACCTCGTAGCGGCCTGCCAGTTTTTTCGGCGAAGAGGGAATATCCATGGCGCACCCCGGTTCGGGGGCGATAGCATCTTAATAGATTTCAGTGAAAAGTGTAGTCCCGCGCGCTTTCTATGCCCGCAGCAGGTTACGCGCGATGAACAAGACATTAGCCGGGCGCTCACCCAGTCGCCGCATAAAGTAGGGATACCACTCGCTGCCGAATGGGATGTAGACGCGGACCCGCCAGCCCTCGCGCACCAGGCTCTGTTGCAGGTCGCGGCGGATGCCATAAAGCATCTGGAACTCGAACGAATCGCGGGACAATTTTTCTGCAGCGGCAAAAGCCTGGGCCTGCCGAACGATATTTTCGTCGTGCGTGGCCAGTCCGTGATAGACGCCGCTCTTCATCAGGATCTTCATCAATTTGACGTAGTTGGCGTCGACCTCTGATTTTGCGGCGAAGGCGATGTCCGCGGACTCTTTATATGCTCCTTTGCACAAGCGAATGCGGATTTTTTCGGCGAGAAGCTTTTCCACGTCGCTCTCAGAACGCTTGAGATAAGACTGGATTACGGTGCCGACGGAGTTCGCATTTCCCGGGATGCGATGCAGTTCATGGACGAAATCGAGTGTGCGCTGAGTATAGGGCGATCCCTCCATGTCGACGCGGATGAATCCCGGCGGAGTCATGGACGCAGCCTTGGCCACCAGGCCGATGACAATCTCGCGAGCCAGTTGCTCATCCACATCAAGGCCCATATGGGTGAGCTTGAGGCTGATATTGGCATTGAGTTGGTTGGCGATGATGGCGTCCAGAATCTGATGGTAGAGCTGGGCGCTGTGGCGGGCTTCTGCAGGATTCGTTACATTTTCGCCGAGGTTGTCGATGCTGACGCTCATACCGACGCGATTGATAGCCTGGGTTGCACGTACGGCATCGGCGATCTCGGTGCCCGCGACAAAACGTCCGGAGACGCGGCGGCCGAGCGAAGATCGTTCGGCAAAACTTCGTAGGGATTGGTTTTCGGAGAGACGGACGAAGAACGCTCTTAGCATGCCGCACCCGAAAACTGGTAAGCCTCGGCCAAGGATTGGTGCATGAAGATCACAGAAAGTTGTATCACAGCGGCGAGATGGCTTCGATAGGAAGGATCACGGGGAATTACCCTCGGCCTGAAAGAAGGACCACCGGCATCTAGAGACCGAATTTCACTTCGACAGCTTCGTGAGTTGCGTACGGCGCAGGCTCCCATCTCCACTCACGCAATGCGTTTTGCGCCGATTGAACCAAAAGCGGATGGCCGCCTTTGATTTCGACTGATTTGACCGCTCCGTTGGGCGCGACTAACACGTCAGCCTTCACTTTGCCCTGGATCTTCATAGAGCGAGCTAGAGAAGGATACTGCGGCGCGACCTGGCTGATAATTTTGCGCGTGCTCGTGCTTTCCGAATGGTCTTGGGAAACAAGCCGGGCCGGAGCGAACATGGTTAAAAAAATTAGAAAAAAAGCTGAAAGTGCAAACTGGTGGCGCGCCAATAGTCTCATGGGGGTGACACAGGGAGGATAAGAGGAATCTAGTTTGCGGAGTAGATTACAACAGTAATTCGCACAGGGTGCCCCGCGGTATCTGGTAAGCGACCGGAAGAAATCATTTATTTTCTATGTTCTTCCATGAATTTCTCCACCTGAATAGCGACCATGCATCGGCTTCTGCGTAACACAGGCCCGCACGATGTAAGCTACGTCCGCTGCCTTTTACCAGGAGTAGTGCGCTGTGTACGTGACCGTTCTTTCTTCGTCGGGGGCAACGGTCACAGGAAATTCAATCGTGTGGCTGTCGGTCTTTTTGTACTCCACCGAACTGGAAGCGATATCCCAGTTCGCCGCTCGATAGAGGTGTTCGACAACCCGAACGTCTACCGGTTCCTTTTTGTGGTTCCGCAGC
Organism: uncultured Acidobacteriaceae bacterium; assembly: GCA_963726155.1. GTDB lineage: Bacteria > Acidobacteriota > Terriglobia > Terriglobales > Acidobacteriaceae > Sulfotelmatobacter. The sequence continues at coordinate 930,207 of CAVSBF010000003.1, read as the reverse complement.
TTGATCTCGAACGATTCGGTGGCCGTGCGCTTGCTGTTGTCGACGATGTAGTCGCTGCGGCGGCGCTCGCCGGCAATATCGAAGGCGTTGCCGGTATAGATGCGTATGGTCTCGTCGTGCGGCGTGTGGTCGATGGTATTTTCGCCGGTGAATTCAATCTGGCCATCGTCGTTGCGGCGATAAAAGCGCACCCGGCCTTTGGGCAGCGGCATGCCCAGATGGTTCGCATCCGAATTGCGGAACTCGCGCATCACCCAAATCTTCGGATTGGATTCCGTGCCGTAGGAGTGATCGTTGCGAATGTTGTCCCAGTTCCAGCCGTTGTAGCGGTTGCTATCAATCTTCACGCCGTCATAAATGTAGATCTGCTTGGTGACTACGCCCGCCGCTGTAATGAATTCCACTTGCTTGGTTTCGCGGTCGCGCAGCGTAGTGGTGCGTTCGAGCGTGTAGAGGTGGTACTCGTCGAAAGTTTTCTCGGTGACGGGAGCGTCTGAACACTGGCAGCTGCTGCGCCTGCATATCTTCGCCTGGCTATAGTTACGGCCGTTTATCGCCCCCGGCTGAATCTTGTTTACATCCCCAGCCATTAGCTTGATGCGCGCGTTCTCGAAAGTCTTGCCGGTCTGGTTGTCCATGGTGACCCAGCCCACGATGTCGACGAGGTCGCCTTTCTCAGGCGCAACGATGTTGTAATCCGCCTGCCAAGTCATGCCGCCAGTGACGTAGGAAAACTCAGCGGCAAACTTTCCGCCTTTGTCGGTGGCGAGCGTCCACTCCAGCCGCGGCTTCAAAATACTTTCATCGGTGAGGCTCGGGAATATCGGCGTTCCGGGAAGGCTGAAACGAAGCTGGCCGTCGACTTCGATGACAGGCTGTTCGGATGCGCCGATCATCTGATTCTGGTAGTACTGCTGGCCATAGCGGTTCATGGCGAAATAGTCGTGCGGCACGTATCCGCTGCGGATGACTTTGCCCTTGATGATTTTGTCCTGGAATTCGAAATCGATCGTCTTGCCCACGTAGAGTGAGAGAAGCAAGGGTTCGGAAATAGGATCGGCGCGATAGTTTTGCTCCAGCACCCGCACCGTGTGTTTGCCGGTGGGATCGCGCAGAATCACCGAGTCAGGCTCCAGGTGGATGGTGATGTCATTCACATTGACCTGGTTTTCGCCGGCTTTCAGATCGAGGGGCAGTTCCTGACGGACGACGGCGAAATCTTCGTTGTAGATAGTGAGGGAGGGCTGCGAAGATTGCTGCGCGAAAAGGCTACCGCAGAAAAGAACAAAACAGACGAAGCGACCGACCATAAGGCTACACCTCCGCGGGAAGACCCCGCTGGCGCATCTTCCAGCTTTAGACACCGGGACGCCGGTTTTTAGCTTCCTGCATCCCAATCAAACTTTATCGACAATGGAACGCGGGCGGGAGTGATTCTTGCGTTGCCGGGTCAAAATTGTGTGGCTAGCTTCCGTGCTCTTCCAGGAATTTCTCCACTTCAATGGCGGCCATGCATCCGCTTCCGGCTGCGGTGATGGCCTGGCGGTAACGGCGGTCTTGGACATCACCACAGGCATAAACGCCATGGACGCGCGTGTGGACGTAGTTGTGCGTCTTCAGATAACCATCGGCATCGGTGTCGAGTTGCCCCTCGAACATCTTCGCGTTTGGATTGTGGCCGATGCCCAGGAACAAGGCGCTCGTGGGGAAGTCGGAAACCTCGCCGGTTTTTAGGTTTCGCAGTTTGAGGCCAGTGACTTCGTGTTTGATGGGATCGTACACATCCTCCACCACAGTATTGGTGAGGAAATGAATCTTGTCATGATGCTGCGCGCGTTCCAGCATAATTTTTGAAGCGCGAAAGCTATCGCGGCGATGAATGAGTGTGACCTTGGAAGCAAAACGAGTGAGGAACAAAGCCTCCTCCATGGCGGAATCTCCGCCGCCGATCACTACAATTTCCTTTCCAGAGAAAAAGAAACCGTCGCAAGTGGCACAGGAGGAAACGCCGTGACCGATCAGCTTTTGTTCGTTGGGTAATCCCAGCCAACGAGCCGAAGCGCCACTGGCGATGATCAAGGTTTGAGCGTGTACCTGGTGCTTGCCAAGATGAAGTAGAAATGGACGCTGGCTGAGATCCGCGCTGGTGAGATGAGCCATGCGATATTCAGCGCCGAAGCGCTCCGCCTGTTTGCGCATATTCTCCACCAGTTGCGGACCCATGATTCCTTCGGGAAAGCCGGGGAAATTCTCCACCAGCGTGGTCATCGAAAGCTGACCTCCCGGCTCGTGGCCCTCGACCACAAGGGGTTTCAGATTGGCGCGCCCAGTGTAGAGAGCGGCGGTGTGTCCGGCGCAGCCGGAGCCGATAATGACGACATTGCGGAGTTCGCTCATATTTTTTGCGTGTTTCGTTAGATTGCGGGTTTGAGATTTCGATGCATTGCGGGATCTCAAGAACAAAAGCTTAACCACCAAGTGCGCGAGGATACACGAAGAATGCTCATTTTTTCTCGTCCGGCGGTTTGGCCAGCTTCTGTTTTGCGGCCGGCTTCGACCGGGGGGTTGGGATCTGGGCCAGTTCCGCGGGAACGATGTGCGACGCCCCAAGCAAGCGACGATAGTCGGAAAGAAGTTCTGACCCGCTGCGGAAAAGGGGATCATAGGCGCTCTGGTCCGGCGCAGGCCCATTCTCCGAAGCATTGCAGCGTGCCAGCGCAATTGATGACTTTCCAAAACGCTCCAGCCGAATGCGGCTAACCGGTGTATTGGCCGAAACCATGGCGGCCGGGCTGCTGATCGCCGAAGCACTGTCTTCCATCGAAACCTGAATCAGGTCCTTGGGATCGCGCAGGTGTAGTACCAGGGTCTCAACCATATTCTGGCCGTCATTGCTGAAGGAATATTGCACGCTGGAAAACAATGCCTGCGCGGGGAACTCGCGGCGGATGCGTACATAACGAGCGACCGAAGGCTGATCAGAAACTCTGAGTGCTTTGTCCGGGCTGAAGAAAGTTCGGCGCATCCGTGAGCGTCGACACTCCGTGAGAGATCTCGAAGTCTGAAGTAAACGGTGGCGTTTTCGGAATGCGAGCCAGGGCTGCCGCAATTTCCTTTTGCTCCTGCGCGGATGGTGTGCACACGTTCAGAACGTTTACTTTTACTTGCGGCTGGCCGGACTGAGCTTCGGGCGTCTGCTGGGCTGACAGCGGAAAGGTGCAAAGCAAACCAGCCAGGATAAAAATTGCTTTTGGGATCACTGCGGAATTCTAAATGATGACCATCAAAAAACTTAAACCTGCTTACGATTAAAGATCGCGGCGGGAGTTTTGCCTGCGGGGAGAAGACGATTAGAATTCAATCATGGCGAATCTAACATTGGTTTACGGCATGCGGCTGCTGCCCTCGGAAGATGTGGCCGAGGTGGGCCAGGCTCCGGTGAAGCTCACCAACGGACATGAGGCCCATGTCACCATGCACGTGCTCGAGGGCAGCAAAGAAGAAATCGAGAAGCAATTGCGCACCAGTCTGGAAGCATTCTTCGATCTGTACCCCGAGATCTAGCGATCTCTGGATAGGCTCCGGCGCTCGGACACCGGTGCTCTGGGTTCAGCAGCGAGTCCAACCATGCGGGAATTTTACTGGAAGACGCGCGCAAGATTGCTGGCGGCCGGTTTATGGCCACAAGGCTGGATCGCGCGCGGAGCCTTTTATTCCTTAAACCTGGCGATTGGACTGTTCGTTCTCAAATTATTGTTGAATGTATGGGCTCCGGCGGTCAGCGAAAGCCTCGGGGGCTGGATCAAGTTTCTGATTTTCGACGCAGCGCTGCTGTTTACCATTCTTGCTTTTCGTGGGCTAAGGCAACGAGTCTTGTGGCGGTTGCGCAACCGCCTCATCGTAACTTACGTCTTCATTGGAGTGATTCCAGCGGTTCTGTTGGTGGCAATGGCGCTCATTGCCACCTACCTCTTTGCCGGTCAGTTCGCCAGCTTTGTTGTGACTTCCGAGATTAATTCTCAGTTACGCAGCATGCAGGCGGTAAACGCGGCAGTCAGCAACGAACTTGCGTCGCGCATCGAAAAGGGCGAGCCGCCAACTGCTGACTCACTGGCGGGATTAAGGAAGCGTGATCGCGCCTGGGGAAGGCGCAGAGTTTGCGCCTGGCGCGGTTCGCGGATTTTGTTGTTTAGCGCTGGCACCCAGAATTCCTCGGCGATGACTTTTCCTGACTTCTTCAACAAGGAAGGCGGCGAGTTTGCTAAAGCTGTTCGTGAAGGGCAGCCGTTCAAGGAGATTGTTCGCGACCGGGACGAGTTGTATTTGCGTGTGGCTTCGGTGTTTGACCTAGGGCAGGAAAAACTGACGGTCGTAACGAGTGAGCCTCTGGATAGGAACTTGCTCTCCGAGATTGCGGCGAATCTAGGGGAAATCACACTTTATGCGGCAGGAATTGGTTTCGATGAGACTCGGCAGAGCAGTAAGGGGCAGACTGGTGCGAAGGAAACTGGGGCGAAGGAAACTGGGGCGAAGGAAAGTAGTGCTCCGGTTTCTCTCTCTGCGAAACCCGAAACGAAGCGAGATGGCTTTGTCATCAGCGGGAGCGAAGCCGCTGCCAAGGCCCAGCCGGGGCAACAGGTTCTTCGGCCAACATTCACCGTGGGGGCTCTGGCTGCTCCTTCAGGCCTGATGGATCGCGAGATCACGTTTGCCACGCCGCTTCCGGTAATCGATTGGAAGAGTGGTGATCGGGCGCGAGCCGGGGCCCTGGTGCAAGTTCGTACCCGCCCTTCCGTGCTCTACAGCCATTTGTTTGCCGCGCTTGGGGACTTCGCCCAAGGCGTGGAATACATCCTGCTGGCGGTGCTCGTTATCTTCGCACTAATTGAGTTGATTGCATTGATCATCGGCACGCGAATGACGAAGACAGTCACTGGGGCCGTGGCTCAACTTTACGACGCAACGCGAAATGTCGATCGCGGTGACTTTAGCCATCGCATTCCGGTGAAATCCGCCGACCAGTTGGCGCAACTTTCATTGTCGTTCAACTCGATGACGGAGTCGATTGAGAAACTGATTGAGGAGCAGAAGCAAAAGCAGCGTCTCGAAGGGGAACTCGCGATTGCGCAGGAAGTGCAGGCGCAATTGTTTCCGCGGCAGGTAACCGAGCTGGAATCCCTTGAAGTGCACGGCTTCTGCCGGCCCGCTCGCACGGTCAGCGGAGACTATTACGACTTTCTCACCGCCAGTTCCCACAAGTTAATTCTGGCGGTCGGCGATATTAGTGGAAAGGGAATTTCCGCCGCGCTGTTGATGGCGACGATTCACTCCGCGGTACGCGCCTACAGTGTGGAGAGTTTGCCGCAGATGCGCGAGCCGGTGGCCGTTGGTGCTGTCGCGGGCGCAGGCAGGGTGATGGCGGCGTGGCCCGAGGGTATTGAGATTTCACCCGGAGCATTGCTTGGCCTGCTCAATCACCAACTCTATGAAAGTACTCCGCCGGAGAAATATGCCACGTTGTTTTTGGGGATTTATGACGGCCGGTCGCACCAGTTGACGTATAGCAACGGCGGCCATCTTCCCCCGATTCTGATTGGCGAGAATGGTGCAATCCGGCGCCTGGAAGCCGGGGGAACGGTGGTGGGGCTGTTCGACAACATGACGTACGACGAGGGATCGGTGCTGATGCATCCCGGGGAAATTTTCGTGGCCTACAGCGATGGCGTGACCGAACCGGAAAACGAATTCGGGGAATTTGGAGAGGATCGGCTGATCGATCTGGTGAGCGCGAACCGGCATCTGCCGCTGGTGCAGATCAGCCAGGCAGTCACCTCCGCCGTGGATGACTGGATCGGCGACAACGAACAGCCGGATGATATAACGCTCGTCCTGGCGAGGCCGCGATGAGCCGTTCGCTTCGAAATTCGCGGATCTTTTCTGTTCCTGGATCTGTTTCTGGATTACTTCTTAGGAAGCAGCGATACCCGCGCGGTCACCGCTAGATTATTCGCCAGCCCTCCCATAAGCACAGGACCAATCGGGGTATCCAAAAGGCCGCGGCCATCGGCGCGAGGATCCTCCGTGTTCTGGTTGAGCGTCTCCCATTTCCCTGCATGCAGATCGAAGTCGAAAGTGACGCTGGAAACCTCGGCGGGCTGGCCGTCATACGAAGCGCCCTTGTAATCGTGAGGTGTGGTGGTGCCGCCAGAAAAATAAATTCGATGATCCCGGTCGGCGCCGCCGGCGGCGATACCGAACCGAGCCGTGCCAGGATGCGGCGGCAACTTGCTCCATTCAATCCTGCTGGGATCTTTACGATCAATCTTGCCCAGCCAGCACTCGTCGGAGGGTACGTAGCGCGGTCCGCCCTGCGGCCCAGGTTTCGCGCCATCAACCACCACGATCGCCTCGTCTGCCACTCCTCCGGCCATACCGAATGCGGGAGTGCCAGGGAACGGCGTCGCTTGAGTCCAGCTGTCTCTTTCAACATCGTAAATCTGCACGTTGTTGACCGGTCGGCCAGCAGACCTTCCGCCGATCAGGTAAATAAAACGATCTCGGGATACGCCGGTGACCGCGCTATCGACCGGAACCGGTATATCCTTTCCGCGGGACCAGCGGCGGGCACCAGGTTCATAAACGTTTACGTCGGGTACGGTGGCTTCAAGACCACGATTATCGACTACAAAGCCACCCATGAGGACGACGATACCCTTGGCTCCGCTGGCGGCGGCGTTCAAACGGCCCACGGGACCAGGAACCGCGCGACCCTTGCTCCACTTTCCCGTGTGGGCGACGGTCAGTATGTAAACCTGGTTTGTGACGTCATCCCACGTTTTCTTGGGACCGACTCCCATCAGGGAAAAAAGTTGGAAGCCGCCCTTAAGGCTGGCGACCGCATTACTTGCAACTGCGGCCGGCATCGCAGGGAATTTTGGCTGGTCCTGCCCCATGACCAGCGACGCCCAAAGCAAAAAGAAAAATAGGGGATTTTTTTTCATTGCACAGATATTAACCCACAATGCCGGATTACACCGCGATGCCAGGGGGGCTCGGCAAATGATTCGTAATGAGCTTTCCGAAAAGTTCCTAGAACCACGTCTTGCTGCGGTATTCGCGGTAGGTATCGCCGAATGCGGCTTCGAGAACCTGAGCTTCGCGGTGAGCGCGAATCGTTTGCACGATGATGATCACTGGAATCAACACCCAAAGGACTGGGCGGTGAATCACCAGTACAAGTCCGGCAAATACTACGGTCCCGAAAACGTAGATTGGATTGCGGATTTTCGAATAAATGCCGTGCGTGACTAACTTGTGCGCTTCGGGCCGGACAGAAAAGGATCGACCGAGTTGATAGCGAGCGAAGGCAATCCCGGCCAGACCCGCGAGCATCAGTCCTATTCCCAGGCAGCGTTGCAAATCCCAGCGGCCAGGGATCATCAGTACAAAAGAGAGCGCGATGCAGACGGCGACTACCTGCATCACTGAAAACACGTATAAGGTTCGCCCTTCCATTGATTTGCCTTCCTGTTTAGACACAGACGTTGTTCGAACAGAATCAGTCGATAAAACCCTGGCGCACGGCAAGTATAAAGTCTGTATAAGCGGGAGCCCTGCCTGCAGCGCGCATCAGGGTGGCGATTTGCCCACGATGATAAGCCGAGTGCATCACGACATGGGTCAGCACGTCTTGCACGGTGCTGGCCCAAGGTTCGCCCTTACTGTTTTTGTATTCAATTTCTTGAGACAGCGCCGATGGAGAAAGCTGGTGGAAATATTCTCGCCAAAGTTCGGCGAGTTTCCCCATTTGTGCTGTGCACTCGCTCGCTTTGAAGTCAGGCCAGACGGGCAAGCTTTGAGGCGTCTGCCTGAGGCGCTCCAGCCATAATCGCTCGGCGGAAAGAATATGAGCAAAAAGCTGCAGCGGTCGCGTTAGAGATGCGCCGGAGTCGTCGGCTGTTATCGCGGAGAGTACTTCAGCATTCGCCCAGGCGTCATAGTCAAACTGACGGCGTAGATGCTCCAGCAGATCCATGATCAATAAACTCTCTGGTCAAGCACGAAGAATTCATTCGAGACCGGGAAGTACCGGTCGCCAACTTACAATCTAGTCGACGGGCGCGCTCACCTGCAATTCGGTTTTAACCGTCCTTTCACACTTCTGGATTAGACTGCTTCGGAACGAGTGCGTGAGATATTCTGAAAGACTGGCGCTCCAGTGATTGCAGGATTCAAGGTGCCGCTTAAAATGCCGCGTAAAGATGTCTCAGCGCGACCCACAACAGAAGAAGCTGGCGCTCCTGCGAGCCTGCAGAAGAATCTCCTAGCAGAAAAGAAATCGCCGAAAAAGGGCCGCGCATCCCTGGACGATCTGTCCCGCACCGCGCTCAAAGCGTTTCTGATCGCGCGCGATGCTGCTTCCAATGTCCCTGATTTGTTTACTTCGTCCTCGCGCATGGCTTTTCTGGCGATTAAAGAATGCGAGCAAGAGCTTGACGTGATCGAACGTTACATCGACGAACGGACGCCGGCCGCCATAACCCGCGTGAACGAGGCGCGCGCACGCCAGTTATTGACCAGCCTGAAGTGCACGACCGATCTGGAACGCATCGGCGACCTGGTGATGAGCATGGCGATGCGGGTGCAGGCGCGCACTGGGAGGGTGGCTGCCTCCGATGTACGCCAGTTGGTGGAGATGTCTGAAATCCTGCGCGAGATGCTGGATCTGGTCTATCACGGATTCGTCGAACTGGATCTGGAGCGTGCCCGCAAGGTATTACAGATGGACAAGGATATCGACCGGGTCTGTCATGGTCTTTTTCAAAAACACCTCACCGCGGAAAGCAATCCATCGAGCTTTGAGTTGCTCCTGATGGCGCAGGCGCTGGAGCGCGCCGGCGACCATACCACTAACCTCGCCGAAGATCTTTACAGCCTGATCGAGGGGCGCAGTCTGCGGCACGCACCAAAAAAGCGCGCGGCGACGTAGGAAAGACGGCGACGTAGGAAAGACCTTCCGGGTGAATGCCCGCCGAAATTCATCATTCGTTAACAAGTTCGAAACGTTCCCGCAACATTTTCGAAATACATTCTTAGGAAACCAGATGCGAAAGTGTCTGAGCTTTATCTAGCCCAACATAGCCGACCATGCATCTTCCCATGGGATCTTACGAACCGCGAGGCGCTGCGGCCGGTGCTGGTGTGCCACGCCCGCTAGTCTTCGTGGTCGAAGACGAGGAAGACATCGCACGTCTCATCTCTCACAACCTGCAGGCTGCCGGTTTCCATGTGCAGAGCTTCGTCAACGGTGCTTCCGTTGTCTCGGAGGCCTTGCGGGAGACGCCGTCACTCTTTCTTCTTGACGTTATGTTGCCGGGTGCGGATGGGTTTGAGATCTGCCGGCAGATCCGTCAGACGGCAAGCCTCTCCGCCACGCCCATTATTTTCCTGACTGCAAAAACCGCGGAAGCTGATCGGGTGAAGGGACTGGAACTCGGCGGAGACGATTACATCACCAAGCCCTTCAGTCCACGCGAACTGGTGGCACGCGTTCGCAGTGTGCTGCGGGGCGTGCGCCAACCGGCGGAGGTGCCGGAAGTGCTTCGCGTGGGGGAACTCGAAATCGATGCCTCTTCGATGACTGTGCAGGTACAGGGCAGGACTATCCTAACTACCGTGCGCGAGTTTCGCTTGCTGGAATATCTCGCGACTCACCTGGGCCGCGTGCTCACACGGGACCAATTGCTCGATGCCGTATGGAAGGAGACGCCCTTTGTGACGCCTCGCTCCATCGACGTCTACGTCCGGCGACTGCGTGAGAAAATAGAGACGGACTCTCGCCATCCGCGTTATCTGAAAACTCTGCGCGGTATTGGCTACCGCTTTGAGGTTCCGAAGTAAAGGCCTTTCCGCTCCACCGCTGTCATTGCGAAGCGACGCGAGGGATACTACTTTCTTCCTACTGCGAAGGGTTAGTGGCGGACTGAGCGAGTGCCCAGCTTTACTGCCATGCTCGGAATGACAGTTTTTCGCCCCAATTATCGCGAGACGTCTGCGGGCTGGATCTCTTCTACATCCACAATATTGGTTGGATATTTACCGGTGTAGCACGCCGAGCAATAAGAAGTTTTCTCTCCTTCGCCGCAGGCCCTCTTGAGTCCTTCCAACGAGAGATAGGCGAGAGAGTCGACGCGGATGTAGTCGCGAATTTCATCGATTGATTTATTGGCGGCGATCAGTTGATCCTTCGATGGAGTGTCGACGCCGTAGTAGCAAGGTGAAATCGTTGGCGGACAGGAGATCCGCATGTGAACTTCTTTGGCCCCAGCGTTGCGGATCATGCGGACGATCTTGCGGCTGGTAGTGCCGCGCACGATCGAATCGTCGATCAGCACCACGCGCTTTCCTTCAAGAAGGGATTGCACCGGGTTCAGTTTCAGCTTGACGCCGAAGTCGCGCACGCTTTGGCTCGGCTCAATGAATGTGCGGCCTACATAGTGATTGCGGATCAGGCCGAAGCGAAATGGAATGCCGCTCTCGGCAGCGTAGCCTACGGCAGCGGTCACGCCTGAATCCGGCACGGGCACTACGAGATCGGCGTCCACCGGCGCTTCGCGCGCTAATTGCCGTCCCATCTCTTCGCGGCTGGTTTGAACGGCGCGGCCAAACACTCGACTATCGGGCCGCGAAAAATAAACATGCTCGAAAATGCAGCTTGACTGGGGGGCAGGGGTCGAATAAAAAAGCGAGCTGATTCCTTCGGGACCAACCACGATTAGTTCTCCGGGTTTCACATCGCGCTCGTAAGTGGCTCCGATCAGATCGAAGGCGCAGGTTTCGGAGGCGAAAACGATGGTGTCGCGCTTCTGGCCCGGAAGCGCTGGAATTCGACCCATAGCCAACGGACGGAAGCCGCGTGGATCACGCGCCGCGATGATGCGGTCGGGACTCATCAACACCAGCGAAAACGCTCCTTCCACCCGGCGCAAAGCGTCGGCAATCGCTTCTGGAAGAGTGTGCTCGCGCGAGAGCGCGATCAAGTGGACGATAACTTCGGTATCGCTGTTTGTCTGAAATATCGAACCCTGGCGCTCCAGCCGGCCGCGAACTTCAGTCGCGTTCACGAGATTGCCATTGTGCGCTACTGCGATCGAACCTTTGTTCGATTGCACCAGAATCGGCTGAGCGTTCAGCAGCGCAGAATCACCTGCGGTCGAGTAGCGCGTGTGGCCAATGGCCAGCGTGCCGCGGATTTGGGAGAGCACTTCTTCGGTAAAAATGTCGGCGACCAGCCCCATCGCTTTGTGCACGCGGGAAGTCAGACCGTCAGAAGTGACGATACCAGCCGACTCCTGCCCGCGATGTTGCAACGCGTGAAGGCCGAGATAGGCGAGCTTCTCTGCTTCAGGATGGGCGAAGATCGCGACCACTCCGCACTCGTCGTGAAATTTATCTGCAATTTGCATTTAGCAATTAGCCTTTGGTTCCAACTTGCGGTCTTATTGCACCACGACCAGTTCAGCATCGGCTCGCAGCGCCGACTCTAACGCGCGCTCGTACGTCTGACCTAACTCAGAAACTGAAGAAGAGACCAGAACTTTGTTGTCCAAATTAATTTCCAGCCGCTCTGGAATCGTTTCCCCAATCACGTCGGCGCCATTCCGTGTTCTCCTTGCCATCTGTTGGATTCGCGAAACCTTCTCCGGGTCGCAAGAGAGCAGGATACGGCTGGCATCTTCTCCAAAGAGAACGAACTCCGCGGGCAGTCCATTCGAAATGAGATTCACTCGCGCGCCCACTCCTTTCGCGAATGTCTTTTCCGCCAAGGCGACCGCCAAGCCACCGTCCGAGCAGTCATGCACAGACTCCACCAAGCCTTGCTGGATCAATTCGATCACAGCTCTCTGCAGCGCGGCTTCTTTTTCCAAATCGATTTCCGGAGGATAGCCCCACAGCGCGCCGAGAATTTCTTTCCCATACTCCGACGACCCGAACTCGCTCTCGACATCGGTGATATCGGCTGCTTCGCCGCCGCGCAATAGCATGATCGTTCGGCCCGGGGTGGCGAAATGCATCTTCGCACTCCTGTGCACGTCATCCAGAATGCCAACCACCCCAAGCACGGGCGTGGGATAAATACCTTCACCCAGCGTCTCGTTGTAGAAACTGACGTTGCCGCCGGTGATCGGAATCTCAAGCTCCTCGCAGGCTTTCGTGATGCCGTCGATGGTCTGCGAGAACTGCCACATGATGTGCGGCTTCTCTGGATTGCCGAAATTCAGGCAATTCGTCGCGCCCACAGGAGTCGCGCCCGAGCAAGTGACTTTGCGAGCCGCCTCGGCAACAGCGTGCATTGCGCCTAGCCGAGGATCGAGATAACACCAGCGTCCGTTGCCATCGAGAGCCATCGCCAATCCGCGTTGCGAGCCTTTGATGCGAATCACACCTGCGTCACCCGCTCCCGGCGCTTCAACCGTGTTGGTCTGCACCATGTGATCGTATTGTTGCCACACCCAACGCTTGCCGCAGATGTTCGGACTGGCAAGAAGTTGTTTCAGGCTTTGCGTAAAATCGCCACTCGCGTTGAGCTTAATGTGCTCCGGCATCTCGCGCGGCACCGGCGGCTCCCAGCGCTCCAGAGGACGTTTGTACACGGGAGCATCGTCAGTCAGCGCCTGATTCGGAATTTCCGCGACGACTTCGCCGTGCTGGAGCACACGCAGTTTGTTATCACGCGTGACCGTGCCAACTTCGACAGCATCGAGTCCCCATTTTTCAAATACGCGGAAGACTTCCTGCTCGCGGCCCTTCTGCGCCACCAGCAACATCCGCTCCTGCGACTCGCTCAGCATGATTTCGTAAGGAGTCATGCCAGTTTCGCGCTGGGGAACGCGATCGAGTTCAATCTCAATGCCGACTCCGCCCCGCCCGCCCATTTCACAGGTCGAGCAAGTAAGCCCGGCGGCGCCCATATCTTGAATGCCGACGATTGCACCCGTCTGCATGGCTTCAAGACAAGCCTCAAGCAGCAGCTTCTCAAGAAACGGATCACCGACCTGCACGTTGGGACGCTTGGCCTCTGAGGCTTCGCTGAATTCCTCGCTCGCCATGGTCGCGCCGTGAATGCCATCGCGTCCGGTCTTGGCGCCGACGTAAATTACTGGATTGCCTTCGCCCGCGGCGCGCGCGTAGAAAATCTCGTCTTTGCGAACCAGGCCCATGGCAAAGGCATTCACCAGCGGATTGCCGGAGTAGCACGGCTCGAACTTGGTTTCGCCGCCGAGGTTGGGCACGCCGAAGCAATTACCGTAGGAAGCGACGCCGCTGACGACGCCCTCGAGTATGGAATGATTTTTGTGCAGTTCCGCCTGCGTGACAACTCGTGGAGCGACGGACGCCTCGTCCGTCCCGCCGTGGCGAAGCCCGGCGGCATGTCCACGGTCTCCCCGGACGAGGGCGTCCGGGGCTCCATGGGCCGTAATTGGTCCGAAGCGCAGAGAGTCCATCACCGCGACTGGCCTCGCGCCCATGGTGAAAATGTCCCGCAGGATTCCCCCTACACCGGTAGTTGCGCCCTGGAATGGCTCGATGAATGATGGATGATTGTGCGACTCGATTTTGAAAGCGCAGGCCCAACCGTCGCCGATATCGATGATCCCCGCATTTTCTCCCGGCCCTTGCAGGACGCGCTTACTGCGCGTGGGCAGTCGCTTTAAATGAACGCGAGAAGATTTGTAGGAACAATGCTCGCTCCACATCACGCTGAAGATGCCGAGTTCGGTAAGCGTTGGTTCGCGGCCGCCGAGAAGTTGCTTGATCTTTTCGTATTCGTCCGAAGTAAGGCCGTGCTGCCGGAGGGTCTCCGGAGAAAAAACATGGGTGATAGAAGTGGCCATGGGGAAACCCTATTGTCGCATTTAGCGGGGCGGCTGGGTAGGCTCAATTCGAGGCAAAAATGAGCATAGATGTAATTAAATTATGGCAGCCGGACCTGTAAGCCGAATTTTGTCCGCCGGATTGCTCCGGTGGGACGGCCATTCCTCTGGGCCGCGCATTACTGCGCGGCTCTAGCGACCTACCCGAAGGTTTGACGCACCGAGCCGGCACGTGGCCGCAACCTGATTCGTGAAAATCAGGTCGCGGACTTCCTTCCTATTTGGTCTTGCTCCGTGTGTGGTTTGCCCTGCCCGCTGCATTACTGCGGCGGCGGTGCGCTCTTACCGCACCTTTTCACCCTTACCTGCGTCGGTGAAGACGCAGGCGGTATGTTCTCTGTGGCACTTTCCGTCGGACGGGCTTGAACCCGGCCTCCCGGACGTTATCCGGCACACTGCTCTGCGGAGTTCGGACTTTCCTCTCCCTGCGTCCCCGCTGTTTTCAGTGAAGACGCTGAAAGCGGCCGTCCGGTCCAGCTGCCAACTGGATCATTATATGCGATGACTGGCCGCGCGGCGTCCGCAGCCCGGCTTCGGACCTGTTGCCAATGCTTGATTCAAGCAGCGAGGATTGGCTGATAGACTGAATCGCAGAATAGGCATCTTCGATCTCCCGGGGACGCCGGACGCGGAAGTCATGAACATCGCCGAAGCCATCCGAATCGCTTTGCAGTCGTTGTGGGTGAACAAGCTGCGCTCGGTGCTGACGCTGCTCGGCGTGGTGATTGGTGTTGCCGCCGTCATTGCCGTGGTTACATTCGTCTCGGGCATCAACGATTACGTGGCGCAAAAAGTTTTCAACCTGGGCGCGGACGTTTTTCTTATCTTTAAAGTATCTCCCGCCGTCACGAACGTAGACCACTTTTTGGAAGGCGAAAAACGCAAAGACCTTACCATGGAAGACTATCAGGCGGTGGTGGATGGCTGCCGCCATTGCGAATTGGTGGGAGCTTCCACGCGCAACGAAAGCGGGCACGTGAAGTATGCCGAACAGTCCATCAGCGATACCCTGGTTCGTGGGATCACTCCCGGGATGGCGACGATTCTTGACACCGATCTGAGCGCCGGCAGGATGTTGAATGATACAGACGTAAATAATCGCTCTCCGGTGGTGGTGATCGGAAACGATATCGTGGAACACCTGATGCCGGGTATCGATCCTCTGGGCCAGGAAATTCGGATCGACAACTGGACCTATCAGGTGATTGGCGTTGCGAAAAAGAAGGGAACAACGCTGGGGCAGAGTGCCGACAATTTTGTGATGATTCCCATCACTTCGTGCCTGAAACAATATGGCACGCACAATAACAGCTTGCGGATCGCCGCGAAGGCTTCGAGCGCCGGTGTGCCCTTGAATGAGGCAGTGGACGAATCGCGCGCCGCGGTGCGCGCCAAGCGGCATGATCTGCCGGGCGCCGAGGATAGTTTTGACATTGAGACCAATGCCAGCCTGCTCGGTATCTGGACCGGCTTCAGCCAGACCTTTTTCATCGCGACCATCGGCATTGCCTGCATCTCCCTGGTGGTTGGCGGCATTGTCATTATGAACATCATGCTGGTGGCCGTGACCGAGCGCACCCGCGAAATCGGAATTCGGAAAGCGCTAGGGGCACGCCAGGAAGATGTGTTGCTGCAGTTTCTGATCGAAGCCGTTACTCTTGCGCTCGCGGGCGGAGCTCTGGGTGTTCTATCTGGAGTCGCGGTCGCGGAGACTGTCACTTTGCTGATCGGGATGCCCTCGGCAATCAAGCTCTGGGCCGTCGCAGCCGGATTGCTCGTTTCTGCCTGCGTCGGAGTTTTCTTTGGAGTCTACCCGGCGCGCAAGGCCGCGAAACTGGATCCCATCGTGGCGCTAAGGTTCGAAACTTAGAAGAAATTTGTACTGAATTCTTGATGATTCGCAAAGACGAATTCGGCGAGATCGTCCACATGGCGACGGATACGATTCGCAGCAACAAGCTGCGCTCGGGGCTGACCGTGTTGGGCATTGTGATCGGAGTAGCCATGGTGATTGGCGTTTCGTCCATCGGCCGCGGCCTGGATGACAATGTCCGTGACGTGGTCGCCAGCATTGGCTCGAACGTCATCTTTGCGTTTCACATCGAGCCGTTTACCTTCGGGCGCCCGACGGAAGAAATGCGCACTCGCAAGGAACTTACCTACGAGGATTCTCTTGCGATTCGAGAACTGCCTCACGTGAAAGCGGTCAATGCCGGCATACGATATCTTCGGCCAGAGCTGGGCGTTGGGACTTTTGCCGTGAAATACGGCGACAGGAAAGCCAAGAACACGATTCTCGAAGGCGACCAGGCTTCGGCGAAAGAAGTATTTGATCTGCAAATTGCTTCGGGCCGATGGTTCAGCGAAGTGGATGAAGAACACCGGTCTCCGGTTGTGCTGCTTGGTTCGAATACGGCTGAAGAACTATTTGGAAATGAGAATCCGTTGGGCAAAGAGGTCAACATCGAAGGCCAGCTATTCACTGTGATCGGAGTGGCCGCTCAAGTGAAGTCGGTGTTTGGTGGCGGCAAGAATCCTGAGGATAACAAAGCGATTTTTCCTTTGAGTACGCTGCGCAAGTTGCACCCGGAATTGAAGCAGCATTGGATTAGCGTGAAAGCCACGTCGCACGATGACATGCCGAAAGCGATCGATGAAATTCGGGAACTATTGCGCCGTCGCCGTAAAGTCCCGCCCGACAAACCGGATAATTTCGCCGTCTTCACATCCGACTCCATCTCCGACGTTTGGAATCAGCTCACGGGCATGCTGTTTATCGGGATGTTCGCGATTTCGAGCGTGGGCTTGATCATCGGCGGCGTCGGAGTGATGAACATCATGCTGGTGAGCGTTACCGAAAGAACGCGCGAAATCGGCGTTCGCAAGGCTATCGGTGCCCGTAAGCGCGATATTCTTCTTCAATTCACATTGGAAGCAATTATTCTCACTGCGGTCGGCGGCGTGATCGGCATTTTGTTGGGAGCGCTTATCGTGGGAGTTATTCCTGAATTCTGGCCGTCGCTGCCTGCCCGCATGTCGGCATTCTGGACGATTTTCGGCTTTACGTCGGCGGCGGGCGTGGGCCTCGTCTTCGGCATCTATCCCGCGTGGAAGGCCGCAAATCTCGATCCCATAGAGGCGCTCCGTTACGAATAATCTCGATTGCGCCTTCGCATGATGCACTTCATTCTCAGCGCAGTTTGGATCGTCGCAGTCGTCGGCATCGTTTCCAGCTCCCTCTACTATCTGCTTTGTATGTGGGGTGCTTTTCAGTTTCTATCAGAGAAGAAGGGAAATACCCTCCAGTCCTCAGAGGCCTGGCCGCCCATCTCGATTCTCAAACCATTGAAAGGAACCGATCCTGAAATTTATGAATGTTTTCGCAGCCATTGCCTGCAGCAGTATCCGGAATACGAAATCATTTTCGGCGTAAACGATGGCAACGATCCTGCAATTGAAAGCGTGAAATCATTGCAACTGGAATTTCCGGACCGCAGGATTCAGTTGGTGGTGAGCCCACTGGTGCTGGGGGCGAATGTGAAGGTAAGCAACCTCGCGCAGATGCTGCCAGAGGCTCGTTATGAGCACTTGATCGTGAACGACAGCGACATTCGCGTCGAGCCTGATTATCTGCGCCGGGTCATCGCGCCGCTATCCGATTCGCGAGTAGGAATGGTCACTTGCCTCTACCGTGGAGTGGCTGCTCGAACGCTGGGATCGCGACTGGAAGCGCTGGGCATCAGTACGGAATTCTGCGCTGGAGTACTGGCCGCGCGCCAGCTCGAAAACGGGATTCGTTTTGGTCTGGGTTCAACGCTTGCATTCCGACGCGCCGAGTTGAAACAGATCGGAGGGTTCGCCTCGATCGTGAATCACCTGGCCGACGATTATGAACTGGGCAAGCGTATCGCGGACCTTGAGCTCGCCGTAAAACTATCGGATGTTGTGGTCGAAACTTATCTTCCTGCCTACGGGCTGCGAGATTTTTTCGCGCATCAGCTTCGCTGGGCGCGCGGAGTACGCGACGCACGGGCGGGCGGCTACTTCGGTCTGGCATTCACGTTTGGAATTCTATGGTCGTTGTTGGCAATAGCGGCAAGTGGAACAAAGCTATGGTCTTGGATTTTACTGATTTCTACGCTCTTCCTTCGTTTCGCGGTGGCAGGATTGGTGGGTGGAAAAGTTTTGCGGGACCGCCAGGTTCTGAAGTATTGGTGGTTGATTCCGCTGCGCGACCTGATTGCAGTTGTGGTCTGGATCGTCAGCCTGGGCGGTCACACTGTGACTTGGCGTGGAGATAGGTTCAGTTTGAAAAACGGGAAGCTCACTCGGATAGAGCCGCGATGCGATTAGGCTGTGGAATCGCTGAAAGTGCTACGGAAGCCGGAAGAGCCTTGCGATCCAGAACTGCCCTGACTTTATTGGCGAGCTGTCTTAATGTAAATGGCTTTTGCAGAAAGTTGTTTTCCACATCTACGACTTTATGATCCAGAATAGTTTGGCCGGCGTAGCCAGAAATAAATAGAACTCTGGTTTCGGGGCGGAGAACGGTCAATTCTTTCGCAAGCTGGCCTCCGCTGATGCGAGGCATGACGACGTCAGTGACTGCGAGGGCAATCGGATCCCGGTGATGTTTCGCGATAGACGTTGCTTCCTGGCCATCTCGCGCTTCCAGTACGGTGTAACCGCGCAGGCCGAGAAACTCGGCCGTTGCCCGGCGTAGAGCGTCTTCGTCTTCCACCAGAAGAATTGTTTCCTTGCCTTCCGGGAGCTTCTCTTCCTTCAAGTTCGATGCTGCAGTTGCGGTTACAGCATCCTGCACACACGGCAGGTAGATTTTGAAGACCGTGCCCATCCCGGCCTCGCTGTAAGCCCAGACAAATCCGTGATTTTGTTTCACGATGCCATAAACGGTTGCCAGCCCCAAACCTGTGCCCTGGCCTGAGGGTTTGGTGGTGTAGAAGGGCTCGAAAATGTGTGGCATGTGATCTTGAGAGATGCCTGCGCCGGTGTCGCTCACGGTGAGGACGGCATAAACGCCGACGGGAATAACCGCGTTCTTGTGCAAGACGTACTCCTCGTCGAGGCGCACATTCGAGGTTGCGACAGTGCAGCGTCCGCCCTCGGGCATGGCGTCCCGCGCATTGGCTGCGAGGTTCATCAGAATCTGCTCGATCTGCATCGGGTCGAGACGAACGCGCCCCAATCCATCTCCGGGAACGAAAGTCAGTTCGATGTCTTCTCCGATCAGCCGATGTAAAGTCTTGACGATCGTACTCACAATGGGATTGAGTTGGGCTACGCGCAAGGCTTGTGGTTGATTGCGGCTGTAGGCCAGCAACTGGCGAGTCAATTCCGCGGCGCGGCGCGCTGCGAAAAGAATCTCCTGAAGTCGGCTCTGCGTGGGACTTCCTGGAGTGACAGAATCCATCGCCAGTTCGGAATAACTGGTGATGATGGTTAAAAGATTGTTGAAATCATGCGCCACGCCTCCGGCAAGCCGTCCCACCGCATCCATCTTTTGCGCCTGCAGCAGTTGCGCTTCGAGATTCAATCGTTTCGTGAGGTCGCGACCGTTGGAGACAAAATGGGTGATGGCACCAGCCGCATCGCGGATAGCGCTGATGCTCTCGTCGATGTAATACAATTCGCCGTTCTTTTTCCGGTTTACCAGAATATTGTGGTAGATGTTGCCCACACTGATCGTCTCCCACAACTCGCGGTAGATTGCCGGCGCTTGCTGGCCAGAGGTGAGGATTCCGGGAGTCTTGCCGATAGCTTCCGCTGAAGAATATCCGGTAAGCGATTCGAACGCAGGGTTTACATACTCGATGATGCCGTCACCGTTCGTGATCATGATGGTGTCGGCGGATTGCTCGACCGCGCAGGAAAGCTTGCGTAAGGAAGCTTCCGCTAAATTCCTCTGCTGCTGTGCGGAGTGAAGATTCAGCGTGCAGCGGATCGTTCGCAGAAGGTTGGCTCCGGTGAGTTGGGTCTTCTCCAGGCAATCCGAAGCACCGGCTTGAATAAGCTCGGCAACTGCTTTCTCATCCGCCTGGTCAGTGAGCACGATAAAAGGAACAGTTCGTCCGGTCTGCAGGAACTCCGCCAGCAGTTTCGTCGCGGCGGCATCTCCGGTGTCGTGTTCGAACAAGACGAGGCCGTACCGCCCTCGCTGTAACATGGTTTTTGCTTCCTCGATCGAGCCAGCGTGATCGAGTTCGGCAGGCATCGCGCCCTGGTTCTGCTCCAGAACTTCGCGAATAAGAAAAAAATCCTCCTCCTGATTTCCTACCAGCAGCACGGGCAAGAGTGAACCGGAGAGCGCGAGTTGGGTTGCGCTGGACATGGGGAGGAATTGCTTACATTTTTAACATCGGAGACTTTTCGTCTCGCCGTGTTGATCGAAGCGCGTTGGAGACGATTACGACAGAACGGAAGTCTCGAATTGGGCGCTTTCCAGTTTGGGATAGTTTTTCTCTTATCTGCTCCGATTGCTGCCATCTTGTTTATTCCCAATGTTCCTTGGCGGTTAACCAACGGCGGGAGTCTGCGTCTAATGAACAGATTCGACGTTGAAAGCGGACTCGGTTGTCTGGTGGGGGTTGGGGAACAACAGAGCGCCGTTCTGCGTATCGTCTGAAGAGGCCGCCTGCGTCTGGGGTGGAGGGGAGCCGTAAGTTGTTGGAGGGGTTATGGAAAGTCAGCCAAACGCGATCAGAACCTCGATTCATACCGGAAATGGACATGTGCTGGAGGTGGTGCGGGAGGCTCATGAAGAGCTGCGTCACCTGTTGCAGCAGCGCGCGGAAGTGATGCGCCGCATTGGAACCATTAAGCAGACCATTGCCGGCCTTGCTAATTTATACGGGGACGAAGTGTTGAGCGAAGAACTGCTGGAACTCATCGATCGTAAGAGCAGTGGGCGCCAATCCGGCTTCACCAAAGCGTGCCGCATGATTTTGATGGATGCGAATCGCTCGTTGAGCGCCCGTGGAGTATGTGACCAGATTCAGGAGAAGATGCCGCTTATGCTGGCGCGACATAAAGATCCCATGGCCTCGGTTACTACGGTGCTGAATCGATTGGTGGCCTATGGCGAGGCCAAGGCTGTGGTTCTGGAAAATGGACGCCGTGCCTGGCAATGGGTCGCTGACTCCGATCCTGCGCCGGCCCGCATGTCCGTTGTGCCGGTTGCCCATTGATCAGGATCAGGCCGGTGGCAGCAGCATCCCTTTTTCCAAATGTCGGGTAACGTGTGCGTACGAGGCTGCATGCGGGTCATGCGTAACCATCACAATCGTTTTTTGGAAGTCCTCGTTCAGCCGCTTCAGGATTTCCAAAACTTCCGTCGCGGAGTGACTGTCCAAATCGCCGGTGGGCTCATCCGCCAGTAGCAAAGTTGGATCGCTGACAATCGCGCGTGCAATTGCTACGCGCTGCTCCTGTCCGCCCGAAAGCTGCTTCGGCAAGTGATTGACGCGTTCTTCCAGGCCGACGAGTTTCAACGCTGTCATCACGTGCTCGCGTCGCTGCTTGGGATTGAGCCTGGTAAGAAGGAGCGGCAGTTCGACGTTTTCAAAGGCGGTGAGAACGGGGATCAGGTTGAACGTCTGGAACACATATCCAATGTGTTCATTGCGCCAATGAGCGGCCTGCGAATCATTGAAGCGAAAAATATTCTGATTCTGCACCAGCAATTCGCCGGACGTCGGCCGGTCGATAGCCGCAATCATATTCAGTAACGTAGTCTTGCCGGAGCCCGAGGGTCCCATCAGTGCCAGGAATTCACCGGTGGCAATGTCGATGGAGACATCGTCGAGAGCCTTCACTTCGAACGCTTCGCGCTTGAAAACTTTGCTGACGTTGCGGGCCTGAACTACTTTCGTTCCGGTTGCGACTCTGGTTTCAGCAACTGTGCTCATTAAATTACCCCTTCACCTTGATTGTGTCGCCGTCTTTTAAGTCCTGCGGTCCTTTGCTGATCACGCTTTCGCCACCGACCAATCCATTCACCAGAAAGCCGTCGGTCCGCTGGCTCAACACTTGAACCTCACGCATGCGCGCTTTGCCATCAAAAGCCAGAAACACTACTTTTTTGCCGTTGTGATCGCGCAACGCGCTAGCTGGTACAAACGCTCCGGTAGATTGGGCGTTTAGAGTTTTAGGTGCATCGGCCAGGAATTTCACCGTGGCGTTCATCTCCGGCCGCAGGAAGACATCTGGATACTTGGCTGGATTCAGCACCTGCACTTTCACTTGCACAGTAGCTTTTTGCCGATTCGCCTCAGGAGAAATCTGTGCAATTTCACCGTCGTACGCTTTGTCGGGATAGGTGTCCGTAGTGACGACGGCTTTTTGTTTGGGACTGAGCCGGGCAAAGTCGGCCTGTGCGATGTCGAGTTCAACCTGCAGATCATTCAAGTCAGCCAGACGAGACTACCGATCCTTGCGGACCACCCGCTGCGGCGCTGGCAAACTGCGCGGTGATGAGTTCCCCTTTTTCGGCGGTGCGGTCGAGAATCGTTCCCGTGACCGGCGCTCGAATGACTGTGGCGTCAAGCTGCGACTTGGCGTAGTCAGCCAGGCCCTGTGCTTGAGCCACAGAGCCGCGTGCCCGGGCGATCTCTTCCGGGCGCGGGCCGATCTTCATCAGTTGAAAAGCTTTATCCAGCGAATTCACTTTCTGCTGATCGGAATCGAATCTTGCCGTCGCATCGTCCAGCGACTGGCGTGAGACCACCCCAGCAGACGAAAGTTCTTTGGTGCGGTCCAGAGTCAACTTGTCGTTCACCAGCGTGGCGCGAGCTTCGTCGAGATTGTGTTGGGCCTCCTGAATCTCTTCCGGGCGAGACCCATGCTCGAGTTCCTCGAGATATGCACGGGCATTTTCCAATGCGCCTTTTGCCTGCTCGTAGGAGGCGCGAAACTCTTCATCCTCCAATCGAACGAGCACTTGTCCTTCCTTAACCTTGTCGCCTTTTTCCACGCCAATCCACGCCAGGCGCCCGGTGACTTTGGAGTTCACGTTGATCGTGTGGTGGGCCACGATGTAACCAGTAGCCGAGAGCACGGTGCCGCCAACGTCACTGCTCTCTGCGGAAGCGCGCACCACTTCCACCTCAGGCACGTCGCGGGCTAGCAAACGGTAGGCCAGGACGGAGAGGCTCAACACAGCGACCACAACGATTCCAATCACAATGTAGCGTCGTGCCCAGGTCGGAGGTTCTCCATCACTCGTTCCGCGCTCTGAGCGGTCGATGCGCAAGCTCTGCAAGTCTTCGTGTTTTGCGTCAATCGGCATAAGTAAGAATACGGAATATTTGCGGCAACAGTTTCCTGAAACTCAACCCCGCAACGCGGTCAAAATATTCTGCCGCGCCGCGTGCCACGCCGGGAACAGCCCGCCAAACAATCCCATGGCCAGTGCAAAGAGGATGGCATACATCGCAACCTGCCAGGTGATCTGCAGGCTGAACACTACTTCGCTGAAGGTCACTGCGTTCGACGTCCCGGTTTGCATTCCGTTGAAAGGCAGCATCAGCAGAATTCCCGCCACTGCGCCCAACATGGCCAACAATAAAGATTCGAAAACGAACGAAGTCAAAATTGCCGGGCGGGAAAATCCCAGCACGCGCAAAGTCGCAATCTCACGCCCGCGATAGGCCACGGCCGCGTACATGGTATTCATCGCCGCGAAACTCGAACCAATCGCCATGATGATCGCCACCACGATGCCGATATATTTAATGGGAGCGCCCGAACTGGTTTGCTTGGCGTAATAGTCGGTTTCGAGAACTCCTTCCAGTTTGAGGCGCTGATCGTCACTTACGCGATTCTTCAGCGCATCGGCGGCAATCGGATCAGTGGCGCGCAAGTATGCGGAGGAATATCCGCCCTGACGATCGAAATCAGACGCCATCTGATTCACATCGCACCAAATCTCAGATTCATAAGCCGAACCGCCCGCGTCAAATACGCCTACAACTTTCCAGGCGCCCTTGCCGAACTCCATGGTGTCGCCAATATTCGCATGGGAAAAGCGAGAGCGGATCGACTTACTCACCACAACTTCGCGCTGCCCGGTGTGAAACCATCGCCCCTCAATCAACTTCGCGCTAGGGCGGAGTTCGAGACCGTCAGGCATCATGCCGCGCACGGTAACGTTCACTTCGCCGGTGCCGTCTTTGCGGGGAAGCACGATGACTACGACCCACTCGCCGGAAACCATGGGCTCCCCATGACTATCCTTCGCGATTCCGGGTAGAACTTTCAAGGTCGGAAACAGCGCCGCGTCAAAGCCTCCCGAGAGTTCCGCCTCCGAACCCTTTCGCAGCACCAGCACGTTCTCCGGATTGCCGCTCGACACAAAAGCCTTCTGTAAGCCGGCGAGCAGCGCCATTAAGAAAATCGCCGTGGTCACGGTGAGGGCGATGCCCAGCGCGGTCATCACGGTGAGTCCCTTGCGCAGCTTTAAATTTCTTACGTTATAGCTGATTGGTATTGCCATAAGTTCACTATTCCTGTTGCCAGATGCATCCTTCCTGTGCTCCGTACTACAGCCGCCGGGACGGCGGCGCTACTCAACCTCAGTTCAGCCGATGTGGCGTAAGCCTTCCACGATGTTAGTGCGCGATGCGTTGTATGCCGGCAGGCAGCCACTGATGAATCCTACGGTCGCTGCCACCAGCAGGGACGCCAACATGGTTGGAACGGTGACTCTCATGCCGGCGGGAATTCCGATGGCCACGGGAGAGTGGGTCAACCAACGTATCAGCAGGGTTGCCCCGAGAACTCCCAGCGCTCCGCCGGCCACCGACAGGGCTATCGCCTCGCCCACGAACATCGACAAGACCCGCGGGCGCGTGAATCCAAGCGTCTTGAGCACCGCAACTTCACGCGTTCGGGCTCGAATCGACATCGCCATGGTATTGCCAGAGACCAGAAGAATGGCAAAAACCACCGCACCGCAGATGCCGAGAATAAACGCTTTCACATTTCCCAAGGACGATACGAAAGACAGCTGAAATGCCTGCTGGCTCTCCGTCTTGGTTCGTTGCGGCGCATTGCGAAACATTTCATCGATTGCCTTAGAGACAGGCGCTACATCGCTGGGCGACGCCACCTCGGTCAGGTACCAACCCGCTTGTCCTTTGAACCATCCGACCGACTCCTCTAAATACTTGGTGTTGAAAATCAACGACCGAACCGGCGGATCGATGGTGTAGATGGCGCGGATTGTGACCTCGGGATGCACTGGAAAATAGGGGCTCTGCAAGGTAAGATGGTCGCCGATTTTCCACCCGAATTTCCTGGCGAGGTCTATGTCTACCATGGCTCCGGTGCGGTCACGCTGCCAGGCCAGCAACTGGTCAGGTGGGACGATCTTGTCGGCTGCAACCTTGGGATATTCGTCCGGGTCGGTGACCACCTGAGCGAACGAGTTGGTTGAGCGGTCGTCCTTGTAAACATTTCCGAAATAAGTCATCGGCACCACGGCCACCACGCCGGGCACAGTACGAATCTTGTCGCGGTAGTAAGCCGGGAGAAAAAATGCCAGGGAAACGCGATCCCGGGTAATGATGCGTTTTACGGAATCCGGAGGACCCTGGTCGATGTAAAAGGTTCGCCAGATCGACATCATCAGCGTCAGCAGTAATAGGGAAAAGCTGATGCTAAGCATCGTCAGCAGGCTGCGCCGCTTGTTGCGAAACGTATTGCGTACGACAAAACTGCCTAAGGTCATAAATCAACCGATGTGGCGTAACCCGTCCACGATATTCACTTTCGAAGCGTGATAAGAAGGAAGCGTGGCGCTGACCAGCCCAACAAATCCGGCGATCAACAGAGACAGGACGCACATCCCGGGCGTCACCTTCATCGGGAAAAAAGAGATGAACTGTTTGGAATGAGTAAGGCCGTAAATCATCAACCAGCCCAGAAAAAACCCAAGCAAGCCTCCGGCAAGAGAGAGCGCCACGGCCTCGCTTACGAACAGTCCCAGCACACTTTGCCGCGTGAAGCCCAATGTTTTAAGCACGGCCACTTCTCTGGTTCGTTCACGGATCGACATCGCCATGGTGTTGGCCGAAACCAGCAGCGTCGCGAACACAACGGCCGCACAAATCATCAGGATGAATGCTTTCACGTTCCCCATCATGGCAACAAATTCCAGACCGAACGCTTTCTCACTTTCCGTTTTCGTGGGCTGAGGAGAGTTGCGGAACATGTCGTCCACCGTACTCGCGATCCTGCTGACGTCTCCGGGAGAAGCGGCCAGAATACTGAAAGTGCCGGCTTGTCCCTTGAAGAAAGAAACTGCCTCTTCCACATATTTCGAGTTGAAATAGACCGACTTGTTGTCCGGGTAGGAGCTGAAAATGCCTCGAACGTACAACTCCAGGTCGACGGGATAAATGTTGCCCTTCAAAACGATCCGGTCACCTAACTTCCATCCGTATTTCTTGGCCAGGGTGTCATCGACGATCACGCCCTGACGATCGCGTTGCCACGCGATTCGTTGCTCATCCGGCATTTGAATATCTCGAAAGACCTTAAAAAATTCTTCCGGATCAGTGCCGAATTGCGCGAAAAAGTTCTCTGGCTTATCGTCTTTATAGATACCGCCGAACCATGAAACCGGGACCACCGCCACCACTCCGGGCACCGCACGAATTTTCTCGCGATAGAAGCCGGGCAAACTGAAAGTTAAAGAAACGCGATGCCGCACCACTAAGCGCTCGGCTGATTCCGCGCTGCCTTCATCGAGGTAGAACGCCCGCCAGATGGTCATCATGAGCGTAAGTAACAGCAAAGAAAAAGCGATGCTCAGCACGGTCAGAATGCTGCGCCGCTTGTTGCGAAATGCGTTCTTGGTGACAAATCGGGTCAGAGTCATATTCCGAAACCTGTTTCGAGACTTGGTGCAACTAAGCCTGTTGAATCCCGAGGAAGCCGCGGCGTGCTGGACTGCGGAGACGCATCGTCCAAGCAGGCCTCAAGAATAAACGAGTGATCACTCCCCGACAACTCCCTCAAAGCTGGAAATCTGACAAGCTGGAAACCTGACCTGTCCACGCCGTTGCGCGCATTCCTAGGATCGATCTCCCCGCCTCCGCCCGCCAGTGGAGATCGTCATACGCGCTCGGCTGACAAATGTCACACGCATTCTTTAACGATTAAACGTTTCTGCGAGCAAAAGGTCACGCGGAGGGCGGGCACAAATTGTGGCCGGGGCAAGAAATACGGGTCAGCGGTCGATTAAAAAGTCCTCCATTTTTCGCCATAATCTCAGTACTTTGGTAACTCGAATCGATACGCCGCCGAGGTTATTCTAACCGTACCCTGCCCCGGGGTTTTGAACCCACGCGGCTTCTCAGTCGAACCCGCGCGGCGTGTTTCTTGTGATGAGGCGCGGAGCAAATGTCAAAAATTGGCCACTTCGAAATCCTGAGCGAACTGTCAAAGTCTGCCACTGGCGCGGTCTATAAGGCCGACGATGCCCAAACCGGACAAACCATAGCATTGAAGGCGATTCAGTTGTCGGCATTCGGCGAAAGCGCCGCCGAGCTGGAGAAGTGCTTATTGGAAGAGGCCGAGACGACCAAAGTCTTGAGCAATCCCAATCTCACTACCGTGAGCGGCGCAGGAGTGATTGAAGGCCAGTTCTGTGCAGCCATGGAGTACATTCAGGGCAATAGCGTGGCTACGATGCTGGCGCGCAAAGAAGGATTTTCCATCTGGGATCTGCTGGATATCGGGCGGCAAGTCTGTGGCGGGCTCGATCACGCGCACTCGCAAAAGGTTTTCCACTATAGCCTGGAACCGGCAAAGATCATGTGCGGGTGGGATGGGACGGTTCGGGTCTTGGGGTTTGGCGTTTCCAGCGTAGGCAAATTTACCGCGCAAATGCCCGATGTTCCCTCGATTTTGCATTACATGTCGCCCGAGCAGATTCGCGGCGAGAACATTGATGCGCGCTCGAATCTATATAGTCTCGGAGCTCTGTTTTATGAGATGGTCACGGACAACAAAGCTTTCGAAGGTGACAGTTCCGAATCCCTGCGCCAAAGCATCCTTGAGAACTCACCTGTTCCTCCGGTTCAGGTGAATCCCAAGCTGCATCCGGTCTTGAGCGATCTTATTATGAAGGCTCTGGCCAAGGATCCCGGCGAGCGCTATCAGAATGGGCGCGCGCTGCTTGACGATTTGGAAAAGTGTAAAGAATCAAAGCCGCAAGCCGCGAAAGCTACGGCCGCGCCCGCCAAAGTGCCGGCCGCCGCGGCTCCGGTGAAAGCTGCGGCCCAAACGAAGTTCGCGTCTGCGTCACCTGCCCCGGCACTGAAAAACCCCGCAGCCTCGCCGACTCCAGGGATTTCGAAACCGGCGGCATCGCCAGCAGTGGCGAAACAACAGCCTGCTCCCAGGGCGGCTGCAGCTGCAGCAGGGTTAGGAGGAAGCCGATCTGCATCCTCGACACCGAACTTGGAAGCTTCCAATGCATACGCCGCTCCCCAGGTTAAGGCGACCAGCGATGCCGCGCCGCCATCCGCTTCCATGTCTTCCGCCGTTCTCGATGAGCCAGAAGTAGAAGCGCCCAGCGCAGAGCCCCCCAGAATTTCCGTTGACCCAATGATGGCGGAAGGTGCTCCATCGCGCGGCGGCGGCGGAGTCAGCTTTTCGGAGATGACCGAACTGCCGCCGTTGAAGGAAGTCTATATCGCTCCGCCTCCGCCCCCGCCGGCATTTCAGCCGCCGCCTTCGCCCGCGCCGAATTTCAGATCGGGAGTTGAAGAAGAGAAGCCTAAGATTCAACCGCGGGAAGTCGCCGAAAAAGCAATCAAGGAAATAAAAAACGTCCCTCCGAGCCTGATGGTTTACTCCATCGCCGGCGCTGCAGTTGTGATTCTTATCATCGCGATTGTGCTGGTTCTGCACATTAACCATTTGAACAGTGACGACGACTCCGGTCGTGCTGCGACGCCGCAGCCCACGGCGCAATCCGCAGCCAGTCAACCAGCTTCGGCGCAACCGCAGCAGACCACCGCATCTCAACCCGTCGCGCCCGAACAGACGCAGGCGGCCGACGTGGCTGAAACTCAACCGGAAACCACGCGCCCGGTTGCCGCGACCGCGCGAGGACGGAAGAATGCGAAAAAGAAAAACGTCGCTCCTGTCGCTGCGGTTGTTGTTCCGGGACAGATTGCCATTGATTCCACTCCTCAAGGCGCGCAGGTACAACTGGATGGAAAAACCGATCCCACCTGGGTTACTCCTTTTACGCTCTCAGGTCTGAATGCCGGGCAGCACACCGTGACTGTCAGCAAACCCGGCTACTCTTCGGATACCCGCACGGTTGCGATAGCATCTGGCAACAAATCGTTCCTCGTGACCCATCTTACCCAGCTTATGGCGACGCTTTCCGTCAACAGCACACCGGCCGGCGCCAATGTTTACATCGATGGCAGAGACACCGGCAAGCTGACTCCCGCACAAGTTTCCGTGGATAAAGGTCAGCATGTAGTGCTGGTGCGCAAGGCGGGCTATATCGATGAGACTACAAGCGCACAGTTTGTCCTCGCCCAGACAGTGAGCTTTTCGCCGACTCTACGCTCGCTGGGCAACGTGGACGACATTAAGACCGTAGGCAAAATGGGCAGGCTGTTTGGCGGCAAACAGGCGCAGGGTATGGGCACGGTCAGCATCAAGACCCAGCCCAAGGGAGCCCAGATCGCCGTCAACAAGCACATGCTGGATAAAAGCTCACCGGTTGACGTGATGCTCGATCCGGGCAATTACGTTGTCGATATCACCCTCACCGGCTACGCTCCAGTTCACAAAGTCATCACTGTGGACAAAGGCGGCAAAGCGGTTATCGACGAAGTGATGCAGCACGAATAGCGGAACAATATTTGCTGGAATTCTGCACTGAGAAAATCGAAAAGCCTTCAAGGTCGACCGACGTCACCGGCTCGTCTTACATCCTGTCAGCCTTTTAACATTTTTTTAATCTCACCGTAACATTCCTGCTCTAGCATCGCCAGGACTGCAACATCCCTCACCTACCATTGGGAAAGGAAAAAGCTTATGCGTCAATTTCTGTCAGTATGCCTTGTCGCGGCCATGATTACCGGGCCAATTTGGACACCGGTAGCAAGCGCCGCCACCGTCAAGACAGCCACGCCAATCAAACACATTGTGATCATTTTCGGGGAGAATCGCTCTTTCGATCACTATTTCGGCACGTATCCAAACGCTTTGAATCCTCCGGGCGAGCCGCATTTTTACGCGCATCCGGGTACACCGACCGTGAACGGCTTGAGCAATGCGCTCCTGAACAACAATCCCAATCTCAATCCTCTGAATGGCAGCGGCGCGGCGAATCCTTTCCGCTTAGATCGCTCGCAGGCAAACACCCAAGACATGGATCATGATTACACGCCAGAGCAGTTGGCCTTCGATGGCGGCGCGATGGATTTGTTTCCCGCCAATACAGGCACCGCAGGTCCTCCGCCTAACGCTCCGCCTGATACCGTGCTGACAACCGGCCTGGTGATGGGATACTTCGATGGCAACACGGTCACTGCATTGTGGAACTATGCTCAGCACTACGCGATGAGTGACAACTCTTACAGCACCACTTTCGGCCCGTCCACGGTGGGCGCCATCAATCTCATTTCAGGTCAGACCAACGGGGTCGCAAAACACATCGGTGGCACCGGCGAGCTGGTAGGTGACGGGAACGGCGGGTACACTGAGATTGGTGATCCTGATCCTTTCGGTGATGTGTGCTCCGGCAGCGAACAGGTGCAGATGGCGGGAAAGAACATCGGCGACCTGCTCAACGCGGCTAATATCACGTGGGGATGGTTCGCAGGAGGTTTCAACCTGAACATCGTCAATCCGAACGGCAGCACGGGTTGCGATCGCTCGTCCACCTCGACAATCGTTCCAGCTATCGGTACCCAGACCGATTATTCTCCACATCACACGGCGTTCCAGTATTACCCTTCCACCGCAAATCTCACACATGCACGCCCCAAGTCGGTAAAGACGATTGGTTACTCGGGCGATCCAGCCAATCACAACTATGACATCGATGATTTCTTTGCGGCAGTTTCGGCTGGCAATTTCCCGGCGGTAAGTTTCCTGAAAGCTATTAGACTTCAGGACGCCCATCCAGGGAATTCCGATCCTCTGGATGAACAAGCATTCGTGGTCAAAGTGGCAAACTTCCTGCAGGGACAGCCAGAGTGGGCCAACACCGCGTTGGTCGTGCTCTATGACGATTCCGATGGATGGTACGATCATCAACTCGGCCAGATCGTAAATGGTTCGAAGAGCGCGGCGGATGCTCTGACGGGTCCGGGAAGCTGCGGAAGCGGCGTAACGGCCCTGCCCGGTGTGAATCCCGCTACAAAGCACGCTCAGGGCCGCTGCGGTTATGGTCCGCGGCAACCGCTTGTGGTCATCTCTCCTTGGTCAAGGCACAACTTCGTGGACAGCTCGGTCACCGATCAGACCTCGGTTATTCGTTTCATCGAGGACAACTGGCTGAACGGACAGCGGATTGGCCAAGGTTCATACGATGCAATCGCAAACTCCATCAGCTCGTTGTTTGACTTTAGACAGACAGTGACCAACGACTTGTTCATTCTTGACGAGAAAACGGGTCAGCCCGTGAACCTCAACTAAACACGCGTCCTTAGGGATGCGTTTGTCCGTAAATCGCGATACAAAAAGCGGCAAGGCAGGTATGGAGATTCAGCCCCTACCTGCCTTGCTGTTGTTATATGCTTGCCCGAAAGGTGCGCGGTGATTACTCGGCGACATTTTCTGCAACGATCGAGCCTGCTGGCCACAACATTGGCGGCCAGCAAGAGCCGCTTACTGAATGCGATGTCGCACTCCGAGGCGATTATGCCTGCGGCGCTCGACGTCAACACACTCGCGCAGTTCGTCGATCCACTTCCGATTCCCGACATCGCAAAGAGTCAGTTGCGGCGGCCGAGTCCGACCGATCCAAAGTTAAGGGTCCCGTTTTATCGCATACCGGCCCAGGTGGTCGACAGCAAGGTTCACCGCGATCTACCGCCTACCAGGTTCTGGACGTTTGGATCTTCCATACCGGGTCCGACATTTGAAACCCGCTCCGGCGAACCTCTACTGGTGGAATGGGTGAATGCTCTTCCCAACGACCATTTCCTGCCGATTGACCGCACGATTCACGGGGCGGAAGCCGATAAACCTGCGGTCCGCACCGTGGTGCACTTGCATGGGGCGAAAACCGCACCGGAGAGCGATGGGTATCCTGAAGATTGGATTGTGCCAGGAAAATCTTCGCTCTACTACTATCCGAACCAGCAGGATGCGGCCATGCTCTGGTATCACGACCACGCCCTGGGGATTAACCGCCTCAATGTTTACGCAGGATTATTGGGAACTTTTTTCATTCGAGACAGCGTGGAGGACGGGCTCAATCTGCCTAAGGGCAAATACGAGGTTCCGCTGATTCTCTATGATCGCCTGTTCACGCGAGATGGCCAACTTTTATATTCCATTTCGCACGATCCCGAATCGCCCTGGGTTCCGGAGATTTTTGGCAACGCGATTCTCGTCAATGGAAAGCTCTTTCCCTATCTCGATGTCGAGCCTAGAAAATACCGGTTTCGAGTTCTGAACGGATCGAACGCCCGCTTCTACAATTTATCGTTCGTCGAAAGTGCAGCCGCCAATCATAACGAGGTGCCTTTTCATCAAATCGGGACCGATCAGGGATTGTTGTCCGCGCCCGTCCCCCTCACCAACCTTGAAATCGCGCCGGCCGAGCGGGCAGATCTGGTTATCGACTTCAGCCAGCATCGCGGGGCGCAGGTCGTGCTTAAGAGCGATGCTTTCATTGTGATGCAATTCCGCGTTTCGTCGCAGAAGGTGACTGACACGAGCTCGCTACCCTCGGCTTTGCGGCCAGTGACCAAGATCCCGGAATCAAGGGCGGTTCAAACCCGCTTGCTGACGCTCAATGAATACGTAAACAAAGCTGGCAATCCCGTGATGTTGCTTTTGAACGCAGCCCACTGGAAAATGCCGATCACAGAAAAGCCGGTGCTGGGCTCGACTGAAATCTGGTCGTTAATCAATCCCACCAACGATTCTCATCCCATTCATCTGCATCTGGTGCGCTTCCAAATCCTTGACCGCCAGCCCTACGTTCCCTGGCTATATCAAACCAAGCGGGAATTACACTTTATTGGGCCGCCGGAACCGCCCGATCCAAACGAGGCGGGGTGGAAAGATACAGTGCGAGCGCACTCGAAAATGGTTACCCGGATCATCGTGCCTTTCGAAGGATTTACCGGACGCTACGTGTGGCACTGCCACATCCTCGAACATGAGGATAACGAAATGATGCGGCCCTACGAAGTAATTGCCGCGAGCTGATTCGCATTATTTCCGCTGATCTCATCTTTTGAATGCCGACCCAACCCGGTGCGAGCCGGCTTGCATCCTACGAAGCTGCCTCCACCTCTCAGGCAGGCGAAAACCGTTTACAATTGGTTACCGATTTTAAGCCCGAAATCTAAGTTTGGTTTAGCGTCGTCGCTGGACGAACCAATCGATAGATTGAACCATAAGGATGGTGCCCGATGTCGTTGGTCAGAGCTTTGCTCCAGCGCGTGCCGCGGAGTTGCGTTGTTGCTGTTTCTCTGTTGTGCGTCGCGCTGTGCTCTGTCACGTTGTTCGCTCAAACCACGATTTCCACCGGTAGCATTCAGGGTACGATCACAGATCCCTCGGGCGCCGTAGTGAGCGGCGCAAAGATCTCCATCGTCAATAAGGGCACGGGACGTGTAATCAACGCGAAATCGACGTCCGCGGGGGCCTATGCCTCAGGCGCGTTAACTCCGGGCGATTACACATTGCGAGTCGAAGCGCAAGGATTCAAAACGTCCGAGGTTCCAGTGACGGTGCAAGTGGGCGTGACTTCTTCTGGAAATGTAAAACTGCAGCTTGGCGAGAGCACGCAGGTGGTCCAGGTGCAGGCAGAGGTGGTTGCCGTAAACACGCAGCAGGCCACCGTGCAAGGTGTGCTGACCTCGCAGCAGATCGAGAACCTGCCCATCAACGGCCGGAATTTTCTCGATCTCGCGCAACTGGAGCCGGGCGTGCAGATTCAGGACGGGGGAAACTTTGACCCCACCAAGAATGGCTTCTCTTCCATTTCATTCGGTGGCCGCTTCGGCCGTACCGCTCGAATCGAAGTCGACGGACTCGACATCAGCGATGAAACTGTCGGCACCACCACGCAGAATGTTCCGGCCAGCGGCATTCAGGAATTTCAGATCCAGCAGTCTTCGCTCGATCTCTCCACCGAGCTCACTTCTTCCGGTTCCGTGAATGTGACCACGAAATCAGGAACGAATAAATATCATGGCGAGGGGTACTACTATTTCCGCGATCAGACTTTCGACGCGAATCTACCCGGCGGCAGCGACAATTATTTTCAGCGCAATCAGTTCGGCGGCAATTTCGGCGGCCCGATTCTGAAAGATAAATTGTTTTTCTTCTTGGACGTGGAACGGACCAAGCAAGATTTGATCGATCCAGTCCTTCCGGGTGGTCCCTTTGCCGCGCTGGTTGGCAACTATAGCTCACCCTTCCATGAGGTGGAAGGGATTGGCCGCATCGATTGGCAGATCAACAGCAACTACAAGTTTTTCTATCGCTTCTCTTACGATCAGGATCGGGACGTTTCAGCTATCCTTCCCAACTCGTTTCAGCCCTTCGCCAACGTCAATCACACGCCGGTTCATGCTCTGGGATTGGACTTCAACACCGGTCCTTATACGCACAGCATTCGCTTCGGCTATATCAAATTCCGCAATGCAATTGTGGATGCAACCGCCGGAACCAGCATCTTTAATCCGCTTCCAGGAATTGAGTTAGCCATCGGCAGCGATCCCGATTGTCTTACTGCAGGTGCGGATTTCTTCTGTTCCGGTCCCAGCTTTCTGGCGCCGCAACAGACCTACCAGTCCGACCATCAGATCAAGTATGACGGCAGCCGTGCGCTTGGAGCGCACATTCTTCGTTACGGCGCAGGGTTCAACCACATTTTCGGCGGTGGGTTCGCCAGCTTTCTATCTCTGGCACCAGCTGTGGGCGCAGGAATTTCGGACTGCAACGCCCTCTGCCTATCTCTCCCCGGCGGCGCAAGTAACCCGCTAAATTACCCGGCGAACAACGTGTCATTAGGCAACGGACAGGGCTATGACTCAGAGATACCAGCCTTCGGATTTCCTGCAGGGGGCAGCGGTCCGGATAATCGCATCTCTTTCTATGTTGGCGATGCGTGGAAGATAAAGCCCAACTTCACCCTGACCTACGGATTGCGCTACGTGCGGGATTCGGGACGCACGGATAGCGACCTGGGACCAATTTCACCTTTGTATCAGTTCGACAACCAGTATTACGCGGGGCTCGGCAATCGCGTGAATCAGCCAAACCGCAATTTTGCTCCGCAGATAGGTCTCGCCTGGGATCCCTCCAGCAGGGGTAAGACCGTGCTGCGCGCCGGTATCGGTCTTTTCTATGAGAACTCGATCTGGAACAATATCGAATTCGACCGGCCCGCTCGTTTGCCAAAAGGATTATTTCTGGCAAATCCGACAGTCTGTTCCAACGGCAGCCCGGCTACACTTTCTTTGCCAAATGGCGGCTCGGTTAACGCCATCGTTTTGTCGGTCAGCCGATTGGAAGTGTCGCGAGTAAGATTTCCGCACTTCAATCGGAGTATCAAGCGTCCACTCTGGCGGCGGGGCCGGCCAGCAATCCTTCATATATCGGCAACGCACTGGCGGACGGAGAAGATGCTACCGGTACGGCTCTGCTAGCTCCGAACTATGTCAGCCCTCGCTCGCTACAAATGAATGTTGGTCTTCAGCATGAGATCCGGCCGGGGATGGTGCTTACAGTCGATTATCTTCGCAACATTGAGACTCACACGCTGCTCGCGATTGATACGAATCACGTCGGCGACGCGCGTTTCTTCAATCTCGCCGCGGCACAGAATGCCATTGCCGTGACCACCGCTGGGACTTGGTTGCCCAGGAGGCTTTTCCGCCGGGGCCATCAATTGCGCCATCGCGAAAGGCGCCACTATTTCAAGCTTCGCATCACCCCAGTTTGCTGCCGATGGAACTCCGCTTTCGGGGGACTCGATTCAGGTTATTCATCGCTGGGAGGATTCCCCGCAAATTTCACGTGCGGCGGACCAAACAATACGTGCCTGGGGCCGGCCACGGGAGCCGCCTTTCCCGGCATTAACGCGAATCTGGGAGCCAACCAGATGCTGTTCCCCATCGGTTACGCGAAGAACACCGCGGTGCAGGCTTCGTTGAAGCAGCATCTGGAACATCCGTTTAACGCGGTGGCAAACTTTGATCTGCAGGCTTCTTATCAATTGCAGCGCTATATCGCTCCCGTGGCCGACAATGATTTCGTAAATATCGCCGCCGACTTCAACAATCCCCAAAGCTTCATCGGTCCGAATGGGCTTGACCGTGAGCATCAGATCTCTTTCGGCGGGACGATGGATCTGCCGTATCACTTTCGGCTGGGTATGATTGGGCATTTTTACAGCCCGCTGCCGGTTACCCTTACACTGAACCCAACAGGAAATGCGGGCGGCATTTTCGTTACTGATGTCACGGGCGACGGCACCGGCGACGGCAGCTTCGCTTCCAACGGTGGCAACGGCGATGTGCTTCCCGGAACCAACATCGGTTCATTTGAGCATGGCGTCGGGCGCTATAACATCAACAATGTTATTAACAATTACAATCATAATTTCGCGGGGCAGGCCACTCCTGCCGGCCAGACGCTTATCAACAGCGGGCTATTTAGTTTAGGGCAGTTAACATCCCTGGGCGGGGTGCAGCAAGTGGTACCGGCCGCTCCCCACGACCAAGTCGGAATGGGATGGTTGCGCGCCTTCGATGTGAGCTTGAACTGGATCTATAAATTCAAAGAGACCTTCGAAGTACAGCCGGGAGTTTCTTTCTTCAACGTATTCAACCTGTCGAATTTTGATGGCCCCGGCAACCCGCTGAACGGAACCCTGAGCGGAGAACCGGGAACGCTCAATGGAACCTCCGGAGGACAGCCAAGCAGCAATCGGCTGGGACTTGGCTCCGGCGTTTTTGCGCTGGGTTCTCCGCGCGTGATCGAGTTCTCGTTGAAGCTGAGTTTTTAGTCCAGGAAGTGCTGGCAGCTTATCGCGGCAGCTTAAAGTTCACCGTCACCTGAGTCTGAATTTCGACCGGAACGCCGTCGAGCAGATAGGGTTTGTATTTCCACTGCTTCACCGCATCAACGGCCGCGTGGGCGAGACTCGGGTCTCCGCTGAGAACCTTCACCGCTGAAATGTCGCCTTTCTTCGAGATCGTCGCCATGAGCTGAACCGAGCCTTCAATTCCCATGCGCAAAGCGTTTGCCGGATAAGAAGGCTGCGTCTTTTTGATCGCCAATCCTTGCGATACTCCCTGCGAGACGTTCAAGGTCTGCAGCACGGGAGTTGGTGAGCTGTTCGGATTTCCCAGAAGATTCGGCAGCGTTCCGCCACCCCCAGCCGGGACGATGCCATTGATGCTCGGAGCAGGAGCTTCGGTCAGCGAAGATTTTCCCAAGGCAGGCTCCGCAGCGTTCGGCTTGACAACAATAGGCTGCGGCGCTGGCGTCGTCACGGTTGCTTTATTTTCGGCTACGATGGCCACGGCAGATCGGGACGACTCCGCGGCGCTGGCTTTGCGATCTTTTGCATTGCTCGTCGCAACTTCGGTTTGCGCCGTCGCGGAAGGTTTCACCGATCCGGTGGAATGAGTCGAAACCGGAGAGTCGGGTGCCGAAGTTGCGAAAGGCTGATCGGAGGCCGGTGCGATTGATGCTGTACTCGGCGTAACTTGTGGAGCCGCAGGGGTCGCTGGCTTCGCAGAGACTTGTGCGGAACTATTTGCAGCTCCGATCGGATGAGAGAACTGCGTCCATCCCACATACACCGCTGCCGCAATGAGCACAATCGCAACCAGTGCCAGCAGAGCTTTCTTGCTTCCGCCGCTTGTGGTTTTTGTACCACTCTCGATCGCACCGCCGAAGGTGAACGCGGGGGCAGGGGAAACGGTCTCCGGGGAACTCTCCACGACTGCACTTTTGCTGGCTGATGTCTCCACTTCCGGCTCGGGTGTCGAAGGCTTCTCAGGTGCGGCAATGCCGGCTACTTCCCGAGCGGGCGCCGCTGCGCTCGCCGCGCGTCCAGTAGACGCAGGCGAGACCATATTCGAGGATAACGAACTTTCCTTATTAATGGATGCAACCTTGGAATTCGCCTCAACAGCTGCAATTGGCGAGATGCTCGGCGATGTCGTTTGCTCGAGTACAGCGCCCACAGATTCTTTCGATTCTCCTGACGCAGCCAGAACACTGGAAGCGGATGCGGCGAAGCTCGGCTGCGGAGCCGCTTTCTGTGGAGGCGCGCTGGTCGCGGGAACCGGATTCACGATTGACGCCGCACGCGGAACAGCAGGATTCGGAACCAAGCTCGGCTTTGCGGGTGCAGGCCCGGAAGTTGCGGGCTTTGGAGTTGTCGCTGGTTGTCGCTGCGGTTTAGCGCCCTCGTTCTTGCGCAACAACCCACGTGCAACTCGTAACGTACCTTTTGCCTGCTCCACGTTAATCGGCTTAGTGAGAACCAGGTTTGCGCCGATTCGGAAAGCTTTTGCCACCCCCGCTTGCCCTTCGACGACTGCTACAGCCAGTGCCGACTGGTTGTTCGGCGAATTGCGGGCACTTTTGAAGAGCAATGTGGCATTCTGCTCGTTGTCGCAGTCCACCACCACCGCGTCGAAGTGCTCCCCCATCAACTTCTTTACTGCGGCGAAGGGTTCAGTGCAGGGAACTACTTCGAAGTCCAACTCGCTGAGAACCTGCGTTACGGTGCGAGCTGTTTTTTCGTCGGGACAGAAAAGGAGTGCTTGGTAACCCATATTGAATTCATCGTAGGTACACCCGTAAGCCGCAGCAAGTTACGGTGGTAATTGCGGGGGAGCGGCTTTGGGCTTGCCAGACGCGGCTTTTAGGGCTTGTACCTCGAGACGTTTTCCCGCATACAATTACGCTGTCATGCGCATCCCGCTCTGGCTAAAAGTGGTCTGGACCGCGTGCGTAATCGCGTGGGTACCTTTGTATTGGCGGCAGTATGGTTCGCAAAACTTTCTTTTTTTCTGCGATCTGGGGAATCTGTTTATCGTTGCCGCTCTTTGGTTGGAAAGTGCGCTGATATTTTCGTGGCAGGCAACCGGGCTTCTGGTATTTCAG
Organism: uncultured Acidobacteriaceae bacterium; assembly: GCA_963726155.1. Classification (GTDB taxonomy): domain Bacteria; phylum Acidobacteriota; class Terriglobia; order Terriglobales; family Acidobacteriaceae; genus Sulfotelmatobacter. The sequence continues at coordinate 890,902 of CAVSBF010000003.1, read as the reverse complement.
ATTCTATTCACCATCGATCTCGCGGTCGCTTTGCTGAGCGGACGACATCTGATCGGCGGCACGGAATTTATGTTCGATCCTCAAGTTCCGTTGCCGATTCGATTGCTCAGCTTGTTTCACGTAGTCACTCCCCCGCTATTACTGTGGGCTATTCACCGCGTCGGCTATGACCCGAGAGGCTGGAAGTATCAGACCCTCACCACCTGGATCGTTGTTCCGATCAATTACCTGTGGCGTCCGCAGTCCGACGTGAACTGGGCGCGCGGACTTTTCTTTCGTGAACAGCATGCAGTGCCCGGGTTGGTCTACCTTTTGGCGTATCTGATTATTGTTCCCGCAGTGATCTACTACCCGACGCATCGTTTTCTTCTCTTTTGCTTTGCCGGAAAATCGACCCGTAAAATCTAGTCTTGACTCTTGGCACTCTTTCCGCCGTCTTGCGTCCGGTCGTGCAAAGCTGAATCTAGTCGCTCGCGTGGGGTTTGTGATAATGCAGCGTCTTTGCTCTCGGCCTCCTTTTTCTGTTTAGGCGAAGCTGGGTCGGGGCTGAGATATAACGTCTGCGATGAGGATGCCAGGCTGGTGCCGGAGTCTTCTACCAGGTTCATAATGCTGAGCAGCAATTCCTCCCGCACCGCAGCGAATTCGTTATATTCCCTGGTCATTACGTAACAGAAGAGTTCCACGTTGAGCGCGCTTGCGGTTAACTCGGTGAGCCGGACGCGAATGGTTCTGGTTTCAATCTTAGGATTGTCGCTCAAAACGCGCCGGATTTCGGAGAGCGCGGAGCGAAGCTGTTGCTCTGACGTATCCGTGTGGAAGCCTAAAACAGTTTTGAAAAGGATTTTGTCACGACGGCTCAGATTCTCGACGTTAATCGTCGCCACGGTCCCGTTGGGGATGGCCAGCAACGTCCTCTCGTCGGTGCGCACGCGGGTGGAGCGCAGGCCGATATCCTCGACGGTTCCAGTGCGGTCGCCGAATTTGCAGAGGTCTCCTACGCGAATCACTTCGTCGCCCAACACGGAGACGCCGCCGAAAAGATTCGCGATCGTCTGCTGGGCTCCGAAGCCTACTGCCAGGGTTCCAATGCCTAACCCGGCGAGTGCGGTGTTCAAGTTAAATCCCAACACTCCGAAGATAAGAAATACTGCCATCAAAAAGATGAAGGCTTTTACCAGGCGTTCGCCCAACAGCATGAGCGAACCCGTACCTTCGTGGCCGCGAGCGAGAGCACGATTTCTCACTCCGCGCAGAGACCATCGCACGACTCGCCACAGGATCCAGTTGGTGCCGATGATCACAGCGACCGTTGTAACCTGCGAGTAGTAGTGACGTTGCAGTAAAGGGATGTCCAGGTAGGCGGCGAGAATCCGATGGATGAGAACGCCGAGAAGCAACCAAGCCGGCCCGGACACTGACCTCGATTCCAATTCGGCGTGGCCGTGCCTGCGCGCCCACCATCGAATCGGAATTTGCAGAATCACCAGCAAGACCCATGCGATAGCCCCGGCAATGGGAATCAGTAGAAACAAAGCAAACCATTGCCACAGAGGCATTCCCGCCAACTGATGCCTCACCACCCATTTGGGGAGACGTGTCTCCACTTGCCGCGCTTCTACCTGGTCGTACAGGTCGGGGATTTTCGCCAGAGTGTCGGAAGCGATGAGCCAGATTTTTCCCGCGTTCGGATCGGAGACGCGAACCAGTTCCAACTCCGCTTCCACGTCGCCGGATGACATAGTCCCCAGGTTTTGCCGGTCAGGCGAAACGCCTTCCTGTAGCGCGCCTTCGGGATCCCTGCTCGGCTTCAGGTTGCCGGCGAAAGCTGCGTTCATTACAGCCTGCAGCTTCTGTGCCAGCGCCTCGCCCTCAGTTTGGCGGCGCGCCGAACTCATTTGCAGGTACTGAGCCGCAATGGCGTAGTTTCCGGATTGCGCCGCCTCCAGAAATCCGAAGATGGTGCCGTAGGGAGTATCCCGGCCCAGCGGATCAGTCTGCGTTTTGGAAGTGTTCGCTGCTTTGGATGGCAGCAGTTGACCCAGCGCACCCTGCGCCAGCAGAGGGAAACTAATACTCAGAGTTAACACTAAGAAAACGATTCGTCTGGAAAGGGTGGACATGGGTGCATTCCGCGCCGCTGCGCGAAGATTTCGAGGGTTCAGCAAATGTGCTGGCTCTCGCAACGAGAGTTTATTGTAGCGGAAGCAATTGGATGGGAGTGTCTGATTGCGCTCTAGAAGCGCCAGTTAGCTGCGTTTCGGTCGAAATACGTGCGTGCTCGTGCCGAAAAAAACTTCCGCGGATTCCATCACGGTTTCCGAAAGCGTGGGATGCGGGTGAATCGTCATCGCCACATCGCTGGCCAGCGCCGCCATTTCGATGGCAAGCACTCCTTCCGCAATCAATTCGCCCGCGCCAACGCCAACAATGCCGACGCCGAGGATGCGCTCGGTATGCGGATCGATGATCAGCTTTGTCATTCCTTCCGGTCGATCGAGCGTGACCGCGCGTCCGGACGCGCCCCAGGGAAACTTCGCAACTTTGATTTCCCGATTTTCTTTTTCCGCCTGGGTTTCAGTGAGTCCGCACCATGCGACCTCCGGATCGGTGAAGACGACTGCGGGAATCGCAGCAGGCTCGAAAGCAACTTTGTGTCCGGCAATGGCCTCGACCGCTGTTCTTCCTTCGTGCGATGCCTTGTGCGCCAGCATCGGTTCGCCAACGACATCACCAATGGCATAAATCGCCGGATCGGCGGTTTGCAATTGCTTGTTCACCTCGATGAACCCGCGTGAGTTCATGTGTACCTGAGTGTTTTCCAGTCCGGGTATCTCCGAGTTCGGCTTTCGGCCAACAGAAACAAGTACCCGATCAAAAATTTTCTCCCGGTCTTTTTCCTGTAGGGATTTACCTTCGAAGGTTGCGCGAATACCGGCACCATCCTCTTTAAGAGATGCGACCGTTGTGTTCAGCAGTATTGCTTCGAACATCTTCTCCAGGCGTTTGTGCAACGGCAGAACCAGATCGCGATCTGCACCCGGAAGCAAGCCGGGCAACATCTCAACCACAGTCACGCGCGTTCCGAGAGCGGCATAGACCGAGCCAAGTTCGAGGCCGATGTATCCGCCGCCAACTACAAGAAGGCTGCCAGGAATGTCCTTGAGATTCAGAGCGGCCGTGGAATCCATCATGCGCGGCGAATCGAGTTTGAGCGCCGGAATGATGGCAGGCCGAGACCCGGTTGCCAGGATGATGCGATCAAAGCTCAGCACGGCTTCGGTGGAATCCATCTTGCTGATCCGCAGCGTGGTGGAATTTTCGAACGCCGCGCGGCCTTGGATGTATTCCACGTGACGCTGCTTGGAAAGTTGTCCGAGGCCCCCGGTCAGTTTCTTGACGACGCCTTCTTTCCACGCGCGCAAGCGCTCCAGATCAATGTTTGGAGCAGGGAATTCGATTCCCCAATTCTTGGCTTGCTGGGATTCTTCAATCAGCTTGGCGACGTGCAGCAGCGCCTTCGAAGGAATGCAGCCGCGATAGAGACAAACGCCGCCGGGATTCGCCTCAGGATCGATCAGCGTAACTTGCATGCCGAGATCAGCGGCCAGGAAAGCGGCGGCGTAGCCGCCCGGTCCGCCTCCGACGACGGCGACTTTCAACTTCTTACTTGGGTCTTCAGAAGTGACTTCCGGCGATTGGTTCAGATTATCGTTCATGCAGTGATTTTTTTAGGATGACTTTGGCCACGCAGCTAGCCTTGAACGGAAAGCAGGAATGGCTGCTCGAATGCTTCCGCTATCCAGCGCACAAAACGCGCGGCGTCGGCGCCGTCAATCAAGCGATGATCGTAGGAGAGCGAGAGCGGCAAAATGAGACGCGGCTCAAATTTGCCTCCAATCCATTCCGGCTCCATGCGCGAACGGGAAAGTCCGAGAATGGCCACTTCGGGATGGTTCACGATCGGGGTAAACGCCGTGCCTCCAATGCCGCCGAGATTGGTGATGGTGAAGGTGCCACCCTCCATGTCGGCAACCGTGATCTTTTTATCCCGCGCCTTCTGCGACAGTTGCGATAACTCGACCGCCAGCTCAACAATATTTTTCTTATCCACATCGCGAATTACCGGAACCAGCAGACCGCGATCGGTGTCTGCCGCCACTCCGATACTGATGTACTGCTTATAAATGATTTCTTCTTTCTCCATATCAATGGTGGCATTGAATTGCGGAAAAACTTTCAGCGCTGCGGCGCAGACTTTCAAAGCGATTGCAGTCACCGTCATCTTGCCGCCAGCTTGTTCCGCCTTAGGAGCGAAGCGGGCGCGCAATTGTTCCAGTTCGGTGATGTCCGCGCGATCGTGTTGGGTGACGTGGGGAATCGTATTCCAGGATTCGGCGAGATGCTCGGCTGTTTTGCGGCGAATACCGCGCATGGAGACGCGCTCGATCTTTCCCCATTTCGAAAAGTCAGGCAGTTTGGGCGCGATGAAATGTCCTGCACGAGCCGGGGCTTGCGCCGCCGTAGAGAGAGCGGCGAGCGCGGCCTTGGCGTGAGCTTTCACATCGTCTTCGCTGATGCGCCCGCCCGGCCCGGTTCCCTTGACCTCGTAAATGTCGACACCAAGTTCGCGAGCAAGCCGGCGAGTGTGCGGAGCGGCCGGCACAGGTTGGCGGTGTTCCGTTCCAGCCACTTTGCCCAACTGCAAAGGCATCGAAAAATCTGCAGGACGGGGCTGCGGCTGATCGGGCGGTAGCGCTTGTTCTTCGGTCTTGCCTTCAGCGCGGATTGCCGCCTGAAAGGCGAGGCGCGCGCCATGCTGCCCGGAGACATGTTCCACCGGGCCCCGCGCCGGACGAACCGCGGCAGCTTGCGAGGCGGGCCCTCCCTCTAAAGTGAAAATCAACTGACCCACCTTAATCTTTTCGCCCTCTTTTACGTTGACTTCTTTGACAATCCCGCTCACTGAGGAAGGGACCTCGATGACTGCCTTGTCAGTTTCGAGTTCCATCACTGGCTGGCCTTCGGAAACTTTCGTGCCCGGCGCAATCATCAAACGCACAAGGTCGCCTTGCGAGATGTTTTCACCCAATTCCTGTAGACGAAATTCGCTGGCCGCGGGAACATCGGTGGAGCGCTTCCGCTGCGGCGCAGCCACAGACGGTCCCGGTCTTGCGCTCACTGCGGCACTTGTTTCATGCGGCGCCGATGACGCTGGCTGCACACCTTCAGCTGGCTTCTGTGGCAGGTCTTTCTCCCGTGGAGTTTCAGTAACAGCCGCGGCAGTTCCGTTGCCGTCAGCGGTAAAAACGACTTGGCCTACCTTAATTTTTTCGCCCTCTTTAACGAGAACGTCTTTCACCGTACCGCTGACCGAAGATGGCACTTCCACGACCGCCTTGTCGGTTTCTAGCTCCATCACCGCCTGGCCCTCGCTTACCGCCGCGCCGGGCGCAATCATCAGGCGCACCAAGTCGCCCTGTTCAATGTTTTCACCGAGTGCCGGAAGTTTGAATTCAATCACTGATTACATTCCTTGGCTACGTTAAGAGTCTGTGAGTCAGGTTCAACTGATCGCCGGATTAAGCTTTTCGGGATTAATTCCGAGGTCGCGAATCGCTTTCTTCATGATGTCCACGCCGATTTTCTTATCGCGCACCAGCGCGCCCAGCGTGGCCAACACAATATGTTTCGCATCTACTTCGAAAAAGTCGCGCAACGCGGTCCGGGATTCGCTGCGGCCAAAACCGTCGGTCCCCAACGAAACAAGTTGTCCGGGAACCCACTTCGCCAGAGATTCCGGCAGCACCTTCATGTAATCAGATGCGGCAATGAACGGTCCGGACGCATCTTTCAAAGTTTGCGTAACGTATGGAACCTTCGCCGAGTCGCCCGGATGCAGCATGTTCCAACGTTCGCAATCATTGGCGTCGCGGTAGAGTTCCTTATAACTGGTCACACTCCACACATCCGCTGCGACACCATATTTTTCCTGCAGAATCGTCTGCGCCTTCAACACCTCATACATAATGGTTCCACTACCAAGCAACTGGGCGCGCAGCTTGGCGTCTGGCGCATCGGCGGCTTTAAAGCGATATAACCCGCGCAATACCCCTTCACGGACGTTGCCCTCCTTCGGCATCTCGGGCATCGGCAGAGGCTCATTGGTTACGGTGAGGTAATAGAAAATCGATTCCTGGTCCACGTACATGCGCTTGATGCCATCCTGAATGATGATGGCAATCTCATATGCGAACGCCGGATCGTAAGCTAACAAGTTCGGAACCGGCAAAGCTAGAACGTGGCTGTGGCCATCCTGATGCTGCAAGCCTTCACCTGCCAGTGTGGTCCGTCCGGCAGTGCCGCCCACCAGAAATCCGTGGCAGCGCATATCAGCCGCGGCCCAGATCAGATCGCCGATACGCTGAAAGCCGAACATCGAATAATAAATAAAAAACGGAATCGTGTTGATGCCGTGGTTCGCATAAGCCGTGCCCGCCGCGATGAATGAGCACATCGAACCTGCTTCGGTAATTCCTTCCTCCAGTATCTGGCCATTCTTCGCTTCCTTGTAATAGAGGAGCGTGTCCATATCGACCGGTTCATAGAGCTGACCCACGCTCGAATAAATCCCTACTTGGCGGAACAACGCCTCCATGCCAAAGGTTCGAGCTTCATCGGGAATAATCGGCACAATGAGCTTTCCCAGCTCAGGATCGCGGAGCAGTTTTGCCAAAAGGCGCACGAAAACCATGGTGGTCGAGGCTTCCCGGCCGTCTGTGCCTTTGTAGAATTCTTCGAAATAGGATTCCGGTACCGGCTTCAAGGGCGTGGCTCGCACCGTGCGGTTCGGCATGTAGCCGCCGAGTTGCTGCCGCCGCGCCTGCATGTACTTGATTTCCGCGCTGTCGTCGGAAGGCCGGTAAAACGGCGCGTTGTGCAATTCATCGTCAGGAATTGGAATTCCGAAACGTGAACGGAACAACTCCAGCTCTTCCTCATTCAGCTTCTTCTGCTGGTGCGTGATGTTCTTGCCTTCGCCCGCCTCGCCCAGGCCGTAGCCCTTAATGGTTTTTGCCAGAATGATTGTGGGCGAGCCTTTGTGGTCGACTGCCGCGCGGTAGGCGGCATGCACCTTGATGGGATCGTGCCCGCCGAGGCGCATGCGCGCGAGTTGCTCGTCGGAAAGATGCTCCACCATTTTCAGCAGGCGTGGATCGGTGCCGAAAAGGTTTTGCCGGAAGTAAGCGCCGCTCTCCACAAAGTATTTCTGGTATTGTCCGTCGCTAATTTCTCCCAGTCGCCGCACCAGCAGGCCATCGCGATCGCTGCGAATCAGACTGTCCCAGTCGGAGCCCCAGATGCATTTGATCACGTTCCATCCCGCGCCGCGGAAGATAGCCTCGAGTTCCTGAATAATTTTCCCGTTGCCGCGTACCGGTCCGTCCAGACGCTGCAGGTTGCAGTTCACCACAAAAATTAAGTTGTCTAGATTCTCGCGTGATGCCAAGGTGATCGATCCCAGGGATTCCGGTTCGTCCATTTCTCCATCGCCCATGAACGCCCAGACTTTTCCGCCAGTCGACTGCTTGAGCCCGCGATTCTCCAAATAGCGGATAAACCGGGCGTGATAGATTGCCTGGATCGGCCCCAGCCCCATTGAAACGGTGGGGAACTCCCAGAAATTCGGCATCAGCCAGGGATGGGGATAAGAACTCAGTCCGCCGCCCGGCTTTAATTCCCGGCGAAAATTTTCCAGCTTCTCGGTGGGGATACGGCCTTCGAGATAAGCGCGGGCGTAGATTCCGGGCGCGGCGTGACCTTGAAAATAAACGAAGTCGCGATCGCCACTCTCGGTTTGCGCTCGAAACAAATGATTGAAAGCAACTTCGTACAGAGTGGCCGCGGAAGCGAACGTAGAGATGTGTCCGCCGATCCCTTCCTGAATCTTGTTGGCGCGGACCACCATCGCCAACGCGTTCCAGCGTACCAGGCTCTTAATCCGGCGCTCCATCTCCTGGCTTCCGGGAAATGGCGCTTGCTGCGCAGCTGGGATCGTGTTCTGGTAGGGGGTGGTGGCCGAGAACGGAAGATTCACGCCAGCGGCGCGCCGCGCGTGCAGAGCCAGTTGCTGAATCAGGCGTCCCGCGCGTACCGGACCGCCGCGCGACAGCACGTAGTCGAGCGAGTCAACCCACTCACGCGTTTCCAAAACCTCTTGACCGTCAGTTTCCGTCTGAGCCACGTCTAATGTCTCCGTCTCATTGTTGGGAATACTCCATGATATTCAATTATCAGGAAACTTGCTTGGCAAAGGGTAGATGTCCAAACGTTTTACAATGCTGAAGTGCGCGCTGAGGAACTGAACCTTTCCTCCTTCTTACACGCGACTCCGTTCCGAGGGCCGAAATGTTGAAAATTGTACTGCTCGTCTTGATAGTTGTGATCGTCATATTCGTGGCTCCCCGGCTCTTCTCGGGTTCGCGTGCCACTCGTCCCATGCCCGGCGACATTGCACCTGATTTCACTTTGCCTTCGCAAGCGGGAGCGGCGGTAAGCTTGAAGGATTTTCGTGGCAAATGGGTGGTCTTATATTTCTATCCCAAGGACCAGACTCCGGGCTGCACGCGCGAAGCCCACAACTTCCAGGTCGATCAGCCAAAGTACGATCAGCGCAACTCCGTGGTTCTCGGCGTGAGCCTCGACAGCGTCGATTCGCACAAAAAGTTCTGCGCAAAAGAAGGTCTGAATTTCAAGCTGTTGGCAGACAGCAACGGCGGAGTGAGCAAGGCGTACGGCTCGCTCACTAATCTGGGATTGACAAAGTTTGCCGCGCGGCACACCTTCCTGATCGATCCTGCCGGCAAGATTGCGAAAACCTATACCACTGTCGACCCCGGACGGCATAGCGAAGAGGTTCTGGCTGCGCTCGATCAACTTCAGAAATAATAGTGCAGGGTAAACTACTGAAATGGCAACCGCAGCGCGGCATGCGCAACCGAATGTTTCCCAGGATCGAAAGAGCTATCGCTTTCCCCCCGGCTTCCAGCGCAATCTTATATGGTTTGCTTTCCGCAAGTTTCGCCCGGCAAATCCGATCATTCTCTTTCAACATCTGGCTAAAACCTACGGCGATATCGCGCATTACAAGATTGGACCTCATCACATTGTTTTTCTAAACCACCCTGACTACATCCGCGAAGTGTTAGTTGTACAGAATGACAATTTCATCAAGGAACGAACCGTACAGCGCACCAAAATGTTGCTCGGCGACGGCATGATTACGGCTGAGGGCGCTGTCCATCGCGCGCAACGGCTGGCGGCTCAGCCCGCGTTCCACCGGCAACGTATCGGCGAGTACGGCGGCGTCATTGTGGAAGAATCAGCCCAACTTCGCGATTCATGGAAAGCCGGCGAACGCCGTGATATCGCGGTCGACATGATGCACCTCACGCTCAATATTGTCGGCCGCACTTTGTTTGCGACTGATTTACGAGACGAAGTCTACGAGCTTGCGGCGGCCATTAATCGCATTATGGGTCTCTATAATTTTCTGGTCATGTTGCCGGCTGCAGAATGGCTGGTGCACTTGCGTCCACCTGGGCTGGCTGCATTTGTTCGAGCCCGCAAGCGCATCGACGCCGTGGTCTACAGAATGATCGATGCGCACCGTCGCAGCGGCCGCGACAGCGGGAGCCTGCTTGATCTTATGCTGGCCGCGTCCGCTGCCAGTGACGAAGCTTCGCGGCAAGCTTTGCGGGATCAGGTCATCACCATTTTTCTTGCGGGCTACGAAACCGTTGCCAATGCGCTGTCCTGGACGTGGTACCTCCTGTCCGAGAATCCAGATTGCGAAGCCAAACTTCATGAAGAAGTGGATCGCGTGCTCGCGGGCAGATTGCCGGTGGCCGCGGATGTTCCCAACCTTCGCTATGCGGAAACTGTGATGGCGGAGTCGCTGCGCCTTTATCCACCGGCGTGGGCTATGGGGCGTTACGCGCGCAATGACTTCACTCTGGGTGAATATTTTCTTCCTGCGCGCACCACTGTGCTGATCAGCCAATTTATTACTCAGCGTGATCCGCGGTACTTTCCCGATCCTCTGCGCTTCGATCCCGATCGATTCTCTGCGGAAGGCAAAGCACGGCGCACAAAATTTACTTACTTTCCGTTTGGTGCGGGCGCGCGGCAGTGCATTGGAGAATCATTTGCCTGGATGGAAGGTATCCTGATTCTCGCGACACTCGCGCAAAAATGGAAACTACGCTTGGCTCCGGGCCACCGGATTGAGCCACAGCCGCTCATCACCCTCCGCCCTAAGTATGGAATGCTGATGGAAGTCGTACCACGCTAAGAGGAGCGATCCTGTCGGGGCGAGTTGTCTACACTACACCTCGACGCAAAGACTGGCCTTGTTCTAAGCGAGCACCGTTCTAAGCGAGCACGTTCAGGCGGCTGGAGCTTCCGTACACACTTTCTAAAAGGGCAGTGGTGTTGGCCGTGCTGCTGGATGAAGTTGCGTCCGCACTCAACGTGGAGAGAATTCCTTCGACGAGTTGAAGGCTTTGCGACGCGGCGGTGGCCTCGTTCACTTGCGCCGCAGAGGCAGAGGTTTTCAAATCGCCCAAAACCGTGGCGAACGCTGACTGCGCCGAAGAGAGGTCACCAGAACTCAAGGCGCTGCCCAGAGTAGACAGGTCGGTCGAGAGCTGAGAATTACTCGACAACGTGCTTCCGGTAGTGGTCGCGGAGTTTTGAAACAGCGCCTGCAGAGTTTGGAAGGCTGACTGCGCGCCACTCACATCGCCCGACGCAAGGCTTTGCTGCAGGCTCTGCAAGGCCTGTTGCTGACTGGAATTGCTGGCCGCTAGCACATCCTGGCTGAGACCTGCGGCAGAAATCGCGGTGATAGACATGGTTCCTCCGGTCGGTTCCGACGGTCGTTCGCAATTTCCCGCGAGCGCTGGCGCACGACGACCTGTCTAGGTCATCGGCACGATTCGTCCAAAGCTTTAGACCGGTAGATCTTGATCAGAAAGAAAACTGTTTGTGTCGCTAAACAAACAGCACAAGCCGTTGTCACAAGATTAGAAATCACTATTCCGCTTTCACAGCGACCCACTTTTTCCCAGCGTATAACTTATAACCCGATCCATCCTCCGCCAACTTGAGCGGCACGGCTCGCTTCACTGCTGCATCTGTCTGGTAGGGAACGTCGAGCGCATCCTGGTTCGCCACATTCATCACCACGAATTTATCGGCGGCAAATCCAAAGCCGTAAGCTCCCGGCGGCAATTCAGCTCCCCCTATGCTCAACTTGGATTCAGTGATGAGCATGCCTTGATATTTCTGCTGAATCGCGGTGGAGTAGCCCGAAGCATCCACCAGAGCGGCGAAGGTGAACTTCCCGGCCGCCGTTTCAAACCCGGCCGCGTTCCTAAGTTGCGTCGGTGCTTTCTGGCCGGCGAAGAAGAACTCCGTCGGAACCACTTTGTTGAGTTCTTCCGTGCTCAATACGTGCTGCGCAACATTCTGCGCCAAGCCTGCGCTGAGTAGTACAGCTACAAAGAAACCGACAGCCGATAAGCGATTACTCTGCATGGATTCCTCGATCTGCTACGAGTATAAAAAGCTCACGGGCACTTTAGTCCTTTCACCTGATCGGCGCAAATCGCCGCGCAGAAACCTTCTCACTTTGGCCGCAAGATTCGGATAGTCCATTCGCGAGCCTTCCGCATAAGCTCTTTTCATTATGACTCCAACCAACCTGACTTCCTCTTGTACCAGACTCAGTGGCATACTCGCTGAGAAGATTGAAGACCAAATGCGAATTGCGCAGCCAAAATCGAAGAAGACGAATGGATCACCAACGGGCGACGAGGAGTCCTGGAAAGCCGTGATCGCACGCGATCCGAATTACGACGGAGAATTTGTCTTCGCCGTCGCCACGACTGGCGTCTACTGTCGGCCATCGTGCGCGGCACGTCGTCCGCGGCGCGAGAATGTGACATTCTTCTCGCGGCCCGATCAGGCGGAACGAGCCGGCTTTCGCGAGTGCCTGCGCTGCCGCCCGAGATCGTTCAGTGGCAATCCGCAATCCGACGTTGCCAAAGAAATATGCCGCTACATCGAACAGCATCTCGATGAATCCATCACGCTGGAGCGGCTTGGCAAGGCATTTCGGCTGAGCCCATTTCATTTACAGAGGCGATTTAAGGCGGCGATCGGAATCACTCCGCGGGAATACGCAGATTCTTGCCGGATGCGCCAGCTCAAACGCAATCTGCAATCGGGCGACAACGTGACCCGCGCTATGTACGACGCGGGTTATGGCTCCAGCAGCCGTCTTTACGAGAAGACAGCGTCGCAGCTCGGCATGACTCCTGACAACTATCGCCGTGGCGCGATCGCTGCCACGATTCGCTACGCCTGTGCGGATTCGCCACTCGGACGAATGTTGATCGCCGCCACCCAGCGCGGTGTCTGCTCGATTCAGTTCGCAGACTCCGATGGTGAATTGATCGAGGGCCTGAAGCGCGAGTTTCCTTTTGCCGTGCGTAAGCCGGATGAAGGGGGATTGCAAGCCTGGATCGCCGCCTTGCTCGCGAAGATGACGGGCAGGGAATTGGACGCAAACTTGCCGCTGGATATTCGCGCCACGGCATTTCAGCGGCGCGTCTGGAATTATCTGCAGTCGATTCCGTTCGGCGCGACGCGGTCTTACAGCCAAGTTGCAAAAGCGATTGGCCAGCCAACCGCCAGCCGGGCCGTGGCGCGCGCCTGTGCCACCAATCCCGTTGCGGTCGCAATTCCGTGCCATCGCGTGGTTCGTGCAGACGGGAATAACAGCGGCTATCGCTGGGGGGTAGAACGTAAGAAGGTGTTGCTTGATCTGGAAAAATCTGCCGTGGTGCAGGCATAGCCGTCTGCGTCTTTAAACGGCCCGGGCAATGTCGTCGATTTCGAACCATTGCCCAATTCACCAGCGCCAATGCGATTGTTGCAATCACAATCAAGGACTGCCCAAAGTCCACGCGCGTGACGAGGATAATGCAGAGAATCACCCCCAGGGCGGCAAAGAAATTTCCCGCCGGCAATTTGAACATCGCACCTTCCGGCTGCCGCCGCCGCAGCACGGGGAGCGCTGCGCAGCCGACGCCGTAATACAAAAGACGGGCTACGGCGGAGAGCGTTACATTCCATTTGAATTCACCGATCAGCGCAAAACCCCAAACCAGGACCGCAAAAACGAGAATCGAGACATACGGCGTGTGGAAGCGCCGATGCAGAGCGGCAAAGGCTTTGGGGAAATCCCCTTGCTCGGCTTGAGCGAAGAGCACGCGTGGCATGGCGAGAATCTTCGCGCTGAGGTATCCGTAGAAAGAGATCAGCGCGCCGACGGCAACCAGCGCCGCGCCTAGCGGACCAATCGCAATGCGCGCCACCTCGGCCAGAGGACGCGGGCTATGCATGGCATTGGGCAAGACTCCGATGACCACCCACTGGATGAGCGCGTAGATCACGGTGCAAAGCAGCAAGGCTATGAAGAGTGCGAACGGCGCGTCGCGCCGCGGATTTTTTGCTTCGCTCATGGGGGCAAGTGCAGTCTCGAATCCGCCGTAAGCGAAGACCAGAAGCAGCGCCGCTTTCATCCATTGGCCAGGGACTCGGCGAAACGGAGGCCGGCGCGGTAGCAGTTTGCCAATGCTGACTGTGAAGAACGAACAGGCCGAGCAAGATCACCGCAAATAGTGGAACCAACTTGGCCGCGGTGAACAGATTGCTGACCTGCGCTCCGGCGCGCACACCGCGAATGTTAATGAAAGCCAAAAAGCCGACCAACGCAGTGAGGATGAAAGCGCGGGGTAGCGGATCTCTTGCATGCGGCCAGAACTGGCCAAGATAGATGACAAACAAATTGGCGTTAGCGGCAGGCGCGGCCACTTGTCCCAGCCACAGCATCCAGGCAGTTTGGATACCCATGAAGCGTCCAAAGGCGACGCGAGCGTAGAGATATGGGCCGCCTGCTTCCTGAAAGCGTGATGCAACTTCCGCAAAGCAACCCATGATCACGCCCGTTCCCGCACCCGCCGCGAGCACAGCGTATGGGCTGTATTTGCCGATGATGTCGGCCACGGCGGAAGGCAGCCCGAAGATGCCGCTTCCGATAATGGAGTTGACGACCAGCGCTACCAGGCTCCAGCGGCCAATCGCGCGCACCAAATTGTGGTTAGGTGTTCGTGACGCGATCGAGGCAGTTTCCGGCATGGCGCGTTTGTATCACAAATGACTAATCCTCGAAAAAAACGGTGCCGGAATTCTTATGCTTGCTCTGGTGACGTTGGAGCAGATCGCGACTGCACCATTGGCCGCATGAGGGAAGGAGCCCGGACTGGAATGGTTGTTGCGGCAGCGCAAATCGAAGTGAAGAGCCGTTAAAAGCCTTGGCCGGCGCGGACTTCAGTGCCGTCACCACAATGGGCATCAGTCGCCAGACCAAAGTAATTGCTTGAATTACGAAAGCGCATGATCGTGGGACATCTATCCGCTCAACCCTCGCGATGAGATGTTACATCGACACGATGGCCATAGGAATCGATCCACAGATGGACGACCTTCATACCCGGATGATACGAGTTACCGAAGATTTGCGCGTGATTCAGCGCGAGCTGAATTGCGCGGCCATGCAGGCGCCCAGCGATCCGGAATTGATGGAGGCTCTGAGCGCGCTGCCCGAGACCGAAGCCATCCAGATTTTATGCAAGTCGCTTGACCAGATGCGCCACTTCCTCTGGTTCTACACTCAGGTGATGAGCAACGAGCCTGAGCTCGGCGACAAGCTTCGCCAGTCGAACGCGTCGAAAACGGTCGAAGACGGCAAGGGCAATGTGGATACTTCGTTTCTCGATCAGCTTACTCGCGCCGATGAGGCGCTGCTGTTGCGTTACGTAGCGGAAGCGAAAGAACGCAAACCGAACTAAGACACTACTCCCCGCACGATCGTTCTTCTTACCTCTCCTTCAGGACTGAGCACTACAAGATTCGCTTCCCCGCCAGCAACGATCCTTCCATGATGCGTGAGTCCTGTTGCAGCCGTAGGATTCAGGGTTGCGGCACGGATCGAATCCTGCAAACTCCAGCCCGCGAATTGTCTTACATTCCGCACTGCCTGATCCATGGTGAGAACACTGCCGGCAAGTTTGTCGCCCGCTTCGCCAGCAACTGTGCAGCGTCCGTTCCTAACTTCGACTTGTATGGGCCCCAGTTGGTAGGTGCCATCGGGCATGCCAGCGGCAGCCATTGCATCGGTAATGAGCACCGCGCGTTCGACGCCTTTCGCATGCAGGAAAAGCTTCACCACTTCCGGCGCGACGTGAATCCCATCCGCGATAATGTCCGCGGTCAATCGCCCGCTGGTCAAAACTTCGCCAAGAATGCCCGGTTCCCGATGATCGAGTGGACGCATGGCATTGAAGGTGTGAGTGGCGTGCCGGGCACCGGCCTTCACCGCAGCCTGCGCGGCTTCCAGGGTGGCATCAGAGTGACCGATGCTCACACAAACTCCGCGCCGCTTCGCTTCCGCAATCACCTCGATTGCCCCGGGAAGCTCCGGCGCGATAGTCATCATGCGCACGTGACCGCGCGCTGCCTGCCAAAGGCGGTCAAATACGCCCAGAGTGGGCTGAACCAGATTTTCCGGAGGATGCGCCCCGCGGCGCTTGTGACTAAGAAACGGTCCTTCCAGGTGAATGCCCAACGGAAGAGCCTGTACAGTGCCGCCATGGTTCGTGTGAAAATTCTGTGCCATCTCGATCGCGTCCGCGATTCGTCCAAGAGCGGAGTAAGTTTGGTCGAGCGGTGCAGCGACCGTTGTGGGGAAGTAACAGGTAACCCCATGCGTCGTCAGAAATCCATTGAGACGCGGCAGTTCAGTGGCACCCGCCAGCATGACATCAATTCCTGCGCCTCCGTGCATGTGAATGTCGACAAAACCCGGCGCCAGAATGGCATGAGGACAATCGCGGGTAAAGTCAACGACGGTCGCCGCATTTGGGATCTCTTGCTCAGCTCGAGAGGAAATACTGGCAATGAGGCCGTCCTCGATAAACAACAGAGGATTTACGATCTCTTCCCGCGGAGTATAAAGACGATGAGCGCAGAGAACGATCATGATTGGTTATTGGCGCGCGATTATTTTCGCCGCATTCCTTCCGATTTCGCTGCGGCACCAGTGTAACGCGAAAGGCGTATTGACCCAGAAAGACCGAACTGCCAGGTTAACGATGTTATAAGTTGACGATGTTATAATCACTATGCCTATCGAGAATTAAGAGCGCGAATCATAAGGCTTCTCCAATTGCATTCGCGGCTTCGTCGGGGAGTGGCTCAGCCTGGTAGAGCACCTGGTTCGGGACCAGGGGGTCGGAGGTTCAAATCCTCTCTCCCCGACCAATCTTTTCAAGCACTTAAACTGCACTTCTGGTTTTCCGTCTACATCGGTCCTGCGCCGCCAAGCATGGTTAGCAGTTCGTGCAGGCTGTCGCTCGAATTCGCGTACCGGACTAGCCATGTCAATAGGAATCGCCGCTGCCGTCGGCGGTTACGCTGCATGATCCAGGCCGCCCTCTTGTAACAGCGCAAGCGCCCATCGCTCTCCCTTAATGTAACGATCGCCTGCGGAAATGCACTATTGAGCATGGGGTCGCCTACTGGTTTCTATTGCAGGGCCAGAGAGCCAGAACAAAACAAAGAAGACAGGCGACGGTTGGGTGCGGCCAGGTAACACATTGCGGATGATCTAATTGCGGGCGGGCGTAGCTACTTGCGAGATTAAACAAATCGGGAGCCTGGACGCGGCTATTGTTCATGGCCGAATTTCTAAATCCACGTTGTCCTGTGCCTCTCCGGCTGCGTTGACTTGCCCTTGGCGGCGGCCTACCATGCTCACCATCCAGGCCGAATACGCTTAAATGATCGACCAAGCCATCTCGCATTACCGCATCGTTGAGAAGCTCGGCGGTGGTGGGATGGGTGTGGTTTACAAAGCCGAGGATGTGAAACTCGGACGGTTCGTTGCCCTCAAGTTCCTGCCTGACGACGTAGCCAAAGACCCGCACGCTCTCAGCCGCTTTCAGCGCGAAGCGAAGGCAGCCTCCGCTCTGAATCATCCGAATATCTGCACGATTTACGAAATTGGCGAAGGGGACGGCCTGTCTTTCATCGCCATGGAGTTTCTGGACGGCCTAACGCTGAAGCACCGCATCGCAGGCCGTCCGCTGGAGATTGAGACCGTGCTGCTTCTTGGCATTGAGATCGCCGACGCTCTCGATGCTGCGCACTCCACTGGCATTGTCCATCGCGACGTCAAGCCGGCAAACATTTTCCTCACCAAGCGCGGACATGCGAAGGTGCTGGACTTTGGCCTGGCAAAAGTTACGCCTGCACTCAGCCAAGCCGAAGCAATGGCGGCCAGGGAGCAATCGACTGTGACGCTGGAAGAGCACCTGACCAGTCCTGGAACAGCGTTGGGAACAATTGCCTACATGTCGCCGGAGCAGGTGCGAGCCAAGGAACTGGACGCACGCACAGATCTGTTCTCCTTTGGCGCAGTGCTGTATGAGATGGCTACTGGCACGCTGCCCTTCCGCGGTGAAAGTACAGGGGTGGTCTTCGAGTCCATCTTGAACCGCGCACCCGTGTCGCCGGTGCGATTGAATCCGGATCTGCCAGTTGATTTAGAACGGATCATCTATAAGTGTCTGGAGAAGGATCGTAACCTCCGTTACCAACACGCCTCAGAAATTCGTACCGATTTGCAACGCCTCAAGCGGGATTCCGAGAGCGGACACGTTTCTGCGGCAACTTCTGGCAGCGCACCCGTGAGCCAGGCTCGTGCTGTTCGGCTCGCGAAGCTCTGGAAGATTTTGATTCCCGTTCTGTTGTCGGCCTTGCTGGTTGCGGGCGGTTTCTACTACCGTTCACGTCGAAACAGACTCCTGTCTCATAAGGACACCATCGTCCTCTCTGACTTCGCTAACAGCACGGGCGATGCAGTTTTCGATGACACGTTAAAGATGGCTCTCAGCGTTTCTCTGCGGCAATCGCCTTTTCTGAATGTACTCACCGACAGCCAAGCCGCGAAAACTTTGCAACAGATGACTCAGCCGCCCGGCACAAGGCTCACCCCCGAGTTGGCCCGCGAGCTTTGCCAGCGTGCCGGCAGCAAGGCCTATCTTGCCGGAGCGATCGGCCGCCTAGGCACTGAATATGTCGTAGGCTTGAAAGCGGTAAATTGTAACAACGGAAACACGCTCGCCGAGGAACAGGTTACGTCCGCGTCCAAGGAGAAGGTGTTGGACAGTCTGGGCGAAGCGGCGTCCAGACTGCGCGCCGAACTCGGCGAATCGCTCGCCACTGTGCAGAAGTTCGATGCTCCGCTCGAACAGGCCACCACATTTTCGTTGGATGCGCTCAACGCTTATGACCTGGCTCTATCCACTTGGGATAAAAAGGGCGACCGCGACTCGCTGCCGGTTTTCAAGAAAGCCATCGAACTGGATCCAAACTTTGCCATGGCTTATGGTGCGCTGGCAACCATCAACCACAATCTCGGAGACTCTGAGCTTGCCCGTGAGAATGCCACCAAAGCCTACGAACTGAGGGACCGCGTAACGGAAGCCGAACGGGAAGCGATTGAGGCGCGCTACTACTTGTATGTAACCGGCGATTTAGAGAAGGCGGCAGAAGTCTACGCTGTTGCAGTTCAAAACTACCCTGACTCTGCAGGCGCCTACAACCATTTGGCTAACGACGAAGCCGAACTCGGCCGCTATGAGCAGGCGGTCCAGGACCTTCGCAAGGCTCAGTTGCTCGACCCGTCGAGAGCTTCGACATACGCAAATTTGGCAGTGGGCCTGCTCGCTTTGAACCAGGTCGACGAAGCCTCCGCGGTTTTAGCGGAAGCTGAAAAACGAGGCTTGCAGACCGATATCCTGCTGCAAGGGCACTACTGGATAGCCTTTCTTCGCAACGACGAAAAAGAAATGGAGCGCCTGGTTCAGCGGTCATCCGAGGTGCCTGGAGCTCAGGCGATTCTTCTATCCGAACAATCCAACACTGCGGCCTATCACGGACATTTCGAAAAGGCCCGAGAGTTTTCGCGTGCTGCCGAAAATTTGATGGAACGCGATGGAAATAAAGAATTGGCTGCCAGCTATTTGGTCCAGGCAGCTTTTCGGGAAAGCGAAGTCGGAGAGTTTGCGCAGGCTCAAAAATATATTTCGCAGGCGCAGAAGCTCTCGCATGGTCAGGATGTTGCCACGCTTACCGCTGTTGCTCTGGTCCAAATCGGAAGCGTCAATCAAGCCGAATCTCTTTGCCGCGAGCTAGACAAAGAATGGCGGGAGGGCACAATTGTACAAAAATACTGGCTGCCCGCGATTCGTGCTGAGATCGATCTGCGACAAGGGCGACCTGCGAAAGCCGTCGATGATCTGGGGGTCGCGACTCCTCTAGAGCTTGCCAATCCTGGTTCGACTGCAGTCCCGACGCTTTATCCGGCCTATGTTCGAGGACAAGCCTATTTGGCGATAGGCGACGGTCCAAAAGCGGCGACGGAATTCAGAAAGTTGACTGACCGGCCGGGCCTTGTATTGAATTACCCGCTCGGAGCGCTATCTCATCTAGCAACTCGCTCGCGCCTACAAATCCTCGGGAGACCTGAAGGAATCTCGTCAAGCTTACGGAGACTTCTTCGCTCTCTGGAAAGACGCCGATCCTGACATCCCCATTCTGAAACAAGCAAAAGCCGAGTACGCGAAACTGCAGTGAAGGGATTTTCTTTTCGGATTCGTCACGAACGCTCAATGTAGTTAGCAAATCTCTCCGACACTTAAAATGCCTGCAACAGCCCGAGTTCATTCCCGTGGGTCCGCAATTATCAGCGCAACGTGCTCGAGGGTTACGGGATTGCTGTCCGGTACGTGTTCGGGGCCGGGGTCGAACACCAGATCGAGCTGAGCTACGCGGATTGACGAAAGCCGGTGCACTTTTCCGTTTCGCGTGACGACGAGTGCAGCCGGCTGGCGACGCCGATTTTGCCTTCGTGCAATTCCCTGAAGTCTGAGCATTTGTCCTGCGCGGTTCAGAGCTACCCGGACAGTTCGCTCGTCGGAATCGAGCGAAACGGAGTATTTACCGGGGGGCAGACTCCGGCCATTGCATTCTAGGGTATAGGGAAGAGTGAAATTACCTTCGAAATGTATTCTGGCTAGTCCCGGAGCCTTGGTTTTCGATGGCTCGATAGACTCCGGCTCTCTCGTCTCGTAGTGGTCGGGATCGATCTCGAACTGGGCGTATGCGCGGGAGCCTCCAAGCGCGAGCAACACTGCCAGCCCTATTAAATATTGGGTAAACCGTGGGTATCTCATTGCTTACCTGCTTTCG
Organism: uncultured Acidobacteriaceae bacterium; assembly: GCA_963726155.1. Taxonomy (GTDB): domain Bacteria; phylum Acidobacteriota; class Terriglobia; order Terriglobales; family Acidobacteriaceae; genus Sulfotelmatobacter. The sequence goes on along the minus strand of CAVSBF010000003.1, from coordinate 870,457 downwards.
ATCGTAGTGAAGTTTCATGCGATGCCAGACGAACTCGCAAGACATGTCGCTTGCCTGGTCGTCGTAGCTGCGGAGGCCGGAATTGCTGGCCTCTACTGGGAATATCGGAATCGAAAAGAAAAAGACGACAGGGGATTGCGAGAAGATGGATAGCAGAAAATGCGGCCGCTACGGGTTAACGACAAAGATCTCGACTCGCCGGTTCTTTGCGCGTCCAGCTTCGGTGATGTTCGGTTCTCTGGGATTCGATTTTCCCAATCCCCTGTGGGCGGATGATGGAGCCAGGCAGGTATTTGCGCGACACAAATTACTGCCCGACGCTGCCAGATTGATTAAGTGTGCAGTGATCCATTACCGGTTTCATTCGTCATCTCTTTCCATTCTTGGGGGCAATGACGATCTTGAAATCCGAGAAGCTTGAGTGCGCGCTGCTGCTGCGTTAGTTGAGCTTGTTAATAGAGGATGAGGTAGAAAAAAATAGGCGGCGTTATTTCCTCGCCGACTGACTAACCGTCGGTGAGCAGGCGACCTTACCGCCCTAGCTGACGTCATTGGCGTACAAGGTTCAAATCGACGATATTCGCGGCCCGGGAATGATGACCCACCTCCGAGTACCGCGATTTCCGCGGTGACGCCGAAGATACTCCCTCAAAATACCAGCAGGTAGTATTGACAATTCGTGCCGCTGGTCCCGGAAAGACACTGGACAGTGGCGGCATTTTCGCTATGGCTGCTGGGAGATGCGTATAGCTGGATTGAGCCGGTCACATATGAATTTTCGAGCGTGGTCATCAGGAACCGATCACTGACCTTAAAACCGAAGTTAATATCAAAGAAGCCGACCGAATCCTCTGTCAGGTTGAATCCACAGGGAGGCGTGCTGGCAGCTGCACCGGCCAGAGTCGAGTTGTAGCAGGCAATGATGTTGTAGGGAGCTTGAAAGGCATTCACAAATACCATGGCTTTGACCCACCCGCCGGCGGTTCGCGCCTGCTGCACATTGCCGTCGGTGGCGAATCCATAAGAAGAACCGTGACCGAAAACTCCGGTCGAACCGGTGGCGAAGACTCCCGTGTCACCCTGGGCGTAAACGCCGATGCTGCCTGGAGCGCCCGAGAAATTGATTCCTGCCACGCCGGAGCCGGGCCCTGCGTAAGTGACGCCTTCCACTCCGTTGTCGCCACTGACTGTGCCATTACTCTCGCCGTAGACTCCGACCGCAGTTGAATACCCCGATACTCCAAGGCCGGCTGAAATGGAACCCGCCGAGAAACTTCCGGTGGAGTCGCGCTTCACAATGGCATTCGCGGTCGCGGTATTTGTGGGAGCGACATTCCAGGCAAAATTCAGTATTCCCGAGTTTTTCACCGGAGATCCAGTGACCGTGAAGTCTGAGGCCGGGGCCGTTAATCCCACGCTCGTCACCGAACCCACGGTTGATGGGAATGTCTGACCCGCAGCGAATGTGATCTGCCCTTTGCTGGAAATCGACAATCCGGTTTCCGTTGGAGTTGCGGTTCCTGAACCGAAGAGCAGATTCAATTTACCGAGTGGCGTCGCGCTATTGTTCCCGACGGGCTCACCCTGCCAGCGGAAGGTTTCGTTCACCGCTTTCGTTGTGCTGCTACTGAACGATGAAGCTGTGATGTTGAGTGGCTGCGAATTCGCGCCCACAGAAGCCGTGGCTGTTCCCACGGCCGGAAGGCTCAACGCTCCGCGGAAGATGCCGGCTCCGCTCACATCCAGTTTCGCGGCGGGAGCGCTGTTGCCGATGCCGACGCTGGTTCCGTTATCGAAGATTAAGGAATTGGTGACGTCGGCGGTGGCATCAAACTTCGCCAGCTTGTTTACTGTGCCGCCTGCAGTGGTCACCGGCTTGGTGCCGGTGGCCAAGGGCTGCGGTTGCGCGATTACTGCCGGCGCTGGCACGGCTGCAACGCTGGCGGGGGGAGCGGCCAGCATAAAAGCGGATGGAGGCAGCCCCCCGACTGTCTCCGCATCCGCCGCCTTGAGCGCATAGGGAACGCTCAATAGCAATACGCGCGGTTGTTCCTCGCCCCCGTTCACGCGTACTCCGAGCCAACGCGCTTCGCCGGAAGCGAATAGGTCCAGCGGCAATCCCTCCGACTTGGTCGCACCGAGCTGGATCGTGTAGTTGCCTTTGTTGTCGGCCATGACGTTCTGAGTTTCCAGCCACAGCGGCGAACCTTCGTATTCATCTTTGTAAATGGAGAATGTGACGCCAGCGATCCCGGACTGTGGCCTGCCTTCGGCATCGACTACTTTTCCTGAATAGTTCACGAGGCGTGGAACTACGGCCGTGTTGGTATTGTTTTGCGCCATGAGTGGCAGCGTGCATGTGATCATCAAAAGGCTAAGGGTCAGGCGGACAGTGGTGCGCAGCATAAATTTCTCCTTTTCACGTCTTATGTTTCAGGGCGAGCAAAACGAATAGCGAAACGCCGCCACGTCCTGCGATTGAGACCAGAGCCGAAATTACTGGGCTCTACTTGGGATATCGAAATCGAAAGGAAAAAGACGACAAGTTTGATGAAGAATGTTTTGTGACGCTATTGATGGGCGGGATTGAGACCGGCAAGCTGTCGAGCCACAAGTGTGTCGGGATGATCGGGGCCGAGACATCTTTCGAGATTCTCGAACGCTAACCCAGCCGCGGCCGCGGCATCTGCACGCTTGCCCTGGGCGTCCGAGGCCCGCGCCAAACCCAAATAGGCATAGCCGAGCGTACTCGAGAGAGCATTTGGTTGAGCATGCGACTTTAACAAGGCCAGAGCGCGATTGGAGTCGGCCACCGCGGGATCAAGACTTCCTGAGGCCACCTCGATGGAAGAACGGGTCAGCAGATAGCCGGGGAGGGCGAACGCGCCCGCACCGCCAGCCTTGACTGCGGTTTCGCCGATCGCAACCGACTCATTCGCAAACTGCAATGCCAGCGCCCGGTCGCCTTCTCCTAAGGCAATCCTGGCTCGGTCTGCCGCCAGAGCGGCAAAAGCATAGTGTCCGGGAGGAAGGTGTTTGCGCATCTGCGGTTCGAGCTCGGAAAGCAGCTCAGAAGCTTGCGTAAACTTGCGCTGGCTCATCGCAATGCGCGCTCGTTCCAGAAGCGATTGACTCGTCACCAATTGGTTGTGCTCACTTTGCGCCATTTCGTAAGAGCGTTGTGCATAGTCGGCAGCCTCGTCCAGGCGATCCAATTTGCGCAGCATCTTCGCATAATTGTTCAGCATCATCGCAGTCGACTCCTGAACGGAGTTGCCGTTGCTGAGGTCAAGGGCGCGCCGTTCAATTTGTGCGGCTTCGAGCGTCCGGCCGATCTGATCCAACTCCAAAGCCCAGTTGTTGAACAAGTGGACGCTGGTCTCCGTTTCCTCCCATCCCAGCGACGACAGTAGGGAATCTGCTTGCGCGAACTCTGTCAGGGCTTCGGAGTTTTGCCCGGAGTCAGCGTAAGCGCCCGCCAAATCCAAGGCAGTGCTCATTTTCAGAAGGTCAGTTGCGACCGGCGATTGCTCCACGATGCGTCGCGCCGCTTGCATGCGTGCAACTCCCTCCTTTGCGTGTCCCGCCTGTCGGGCAACGTCGCTTCCAATCCGCAGGCAAGCCACGCGATCGAGGGCATATCGGGGATCATCCGGTAAGTCGTGGAGACCCTCCTGGAACAACGCCTCGGCGCGGACCAGGTCTTCGCCTTGAGACAGGCAGTCCGCCAAAGCGCATGATGCCCGGGCGCGAATCGATCGGTCGGAAAGGCCACGAGTTATCTGATACGCCTCTTCGACGAGCACCCGCCCCTGAGCGATCTGATCCTCGGATGAATAATTCTCTCCGATCCACATCAAGAGATCGGCACGGCGCAAAGCGTCCGTAGAATGGTTTTTTTCGGTCACTTGGGCGGCGCGTGCCAGTAGATCGCTGACCGAGAATGTTTTGCGGGGCGCTGCATCGGAAAGAAGGAAATTTAATAACTCGTCATGCTCCTGGCTGCGTTTGAGCTGCTGAAAGGCGAAGTCTCTCTGGTTTCGCGCGGTTCGGGCCTGCATCAACGTCCCTACAAGCCCCGCGCATACTGCGATTACAGTTAGCGCCGCCAATGTAACGACGACTCGATTCCTGCGCACAAACTTCGTCGCACGGTAGGCCAGGGTATCGGGCCGAGCGGCAATCGGCTCGTGGCGCAAGTAGCGCTGCAGATCGTCGGCCAGCGCCGTGACCGAGGCATAGCGCTCGCGAGGATTCTTCTTCAGCGCCTTGGCCACGATTGTGTCGAGGTCTCCACGAAGCAGCCGGCTTAGTTTTTCAGGCGTGGTGGTGCGCCGGGCGGCGTTAGTAGTTATCTCTTCGCCAGGATTTTTCGCCGTGGTTACAACGTCGGAGGGACGAGTCGGGTCAGAATCGACGATGGCCTTGACCAGATCGGCGGGCGAGCGGAGATTGTCTCCAGCAGGGTGCTGTCCGGTCAGCAATACATACAGCAGCACGCCCAGAGCATAAATATCGGTGGCAGTAGTGATGGGTGCGCCCGTTACTTGCTCAGGTGCCGCATACTCAGGCGTCATCGCGCGGCCACCCTCGACAGTAAGCAGAGTCGCCGCACCATCGACCGCTTCACCCTCGAGCAGCTTGGCAATTCCGAAATCGAGCAGCTTCACCTGCCCGTCCTTGTTTACCAGAACGTTTGACGGCTTGAGGTCGCGGTGCACAATCAGGTTGGCGTGAGCGTGTGCAACCGCCTCGAGCACTTCAAGGAAAAGGCGGATTCGTGCTTCCACGACCAGCGTCTGGTGGTCGCAGTAGCGATCAATGCTTTCACCCTCGACATATTCGAGAACGAGATATGGCTGACCGGCGGCCGATACTCCAGCATCAACAAGTTCCGCAATATGCGGATGGGCGAGCCGTCCAAGAATGCTGCCCTCGCGTTTGAAACGCGCTTCGCCGCCTTTCCCCATCAGCGCGATGTGAATGAATTTCACCGCTACTCTGCGCTCAAAACGTCCATCGCTGCGCTCGGCCAACCACACGCTTCCCATTCCACCCTGTCCGATCGGGGAGATCAGGGTGTATGGCCCAAGGATCTGGCCGGCAAGCGACACGGAGCTCGGCAATCCGAAGGCTCCCTTCTCCAAAAAACCTTCCTGCGACAACACGTTGTGTTCATTGAGGAGCTCAGTCAACCGTGCCACTAGTGTTGGGTTATGCTCAGCCAGCGTGCGCAGCCACGCAGCGCGCTCATCCTTAGACATTGCGAGCGCCTGATCCAGGTATGGACTCACTGCCTGCCACTCATTGGGGCTTAGTGTGTGCATAAATCCTCAAAGCGATAAATCTGCGCTGATTTTCCGATGGAGATAGATGCGCGCCTTCTCCCAGTTTCGCTGCACCGTGCGCTCCGAGACATCGCGCATTGTGGCAATTTCTCCAAAGGAAAATCCGCAAAAGAATTTCAAGTCGACAACCTCGGCGAGGGCTGGCTCCACTCTGCCGAGTTCCTCCAGCACTTCGCCGATTCGCGCAAGTTCCCTGTGATCTACTGCATTCTCGGCCGCGTTGGTATCGAGCGAGGTTAACTCGAAGAGCCCACCGCGCTTCTGAGCATGGCGTTGCCGGGCATGGTCGATGATCAACCCACGCATGACTCGCGCGGCGTATCCCATGAATCGCGCGCGGTCGGGAAACGACGGCCCGGCGCGCGCCGCCATGTCGAGATACGCCTCGTGCAATAGGGTCGTGGCGCTCAGGCTGACGGCCGCGCCCGGCCGCGCCAGTTCGCGCTTGGCCAATTGGCGCAACTCCGCGTAAAGGGCGCTGAACAATGCGTCAGCCGCAGCTGCATCGCCTTGTTCGGCGGCGCCAATAAGCCATGGGATTGTGGCGTCCGGCCTCATCCTCAATCGCGCGCAAGCGTCTCTTATTTTCCCCGATTAGTCAAGACGGCGCGGCTGGCAATTTCTGATGGCCTTTCCGGCGGAGACTTCCGGACAGAAATGCGTGCTGTTCACGCCAAGCGGATCAAGATCCAGACATCACCGACGTGACGGGTAGGACTACCGTCGTGTTGACAATAGTCGTTAACACGACTATTATTGGGAATAGATGAAAGTGACGATCGAGCCAGGAAGTGGTAAGCGCAGAGTCGGCTCCTCCGAAGAGGCGGTGTTTCTGGAACTGCTGCGCACCACCGACATGCTATCGCGCGGACTGGTGCAGGTTCTCAAGATCGAGGATGTTTCTTCGACGCAATACAACGTGCTGCGGATTCTTCGCGGCGCCCCGGAAGGCCTTCCTTGTGGAGAGATTGCCAGCCGGATGATTACGCGGGACCCGGATGTTACGCGGTTGCTGGACCGGCTGGAGAAGCGCGAACTGATCTCGCGGTGCCGCGAAACTGAAGACCGGCGAACGGTGCGCGCCCGGATCGCGCCTGAAGGCCTAAAGCTCCTGGCTCGGCTGGACGAACCGGTGCTGGCGGCCCATCGCAAACAGTTAGGTCACCTGGGGCGGCAGCGCCTGAAGGCGTTGGCCGATCTTCTGCGGATTTCCCGCAGCCAAGTGGCGTGATTTCTTTGATTTAACAGTCGTTGCAACGAATATTGGTGCAACGCATCTAATCGTTTGAAAGGAACCTACCATGAACACAAGTGTTGAGCCACGATCCGCCACTACAACCACCTGGAACCTCGACCCGGTTCACTCCGTTGCCGAGTTTAAGGTGAAACATATGATGATTTCCAACGTGAAGGGCCAATTCACCCGCATCAAAGGCGTTCTAAATCTGGACGAAACGAATGTGACGAATTCCAGCGTCGAGGCGTCCATCGAGGCAGCCTCCATCAATACGCGCGACGAGCAGCGCGACGCGCATCTCAAGAGCGCTGATTTCTTTGACGTGGAAAAGTTTCCCACTCTCGCCTTCAAGTCCACGCGAGTAACCCGCGTGGCCGACGGAGAGCTGGCTGTTGCCGGGGAGCTGACCATCCACGGCGTGACCCGCAATGTTGTCTTTAATGTCGAAGGACCAACTGCAGCGACTAAAGATCCTTGGGGCAATATCCGCAGGGGGCTATCCGCCACTGCCAAGATTAATCGTAAAGATTTCGGGCTTACCTGGAACTCCGCGCTGGAGGCGGGCGGCCTTTTGGTGGGCGACGAGATCACCATCACTCTCGAGCTCCAGTTCGTCAAGGCCTGAACGATTTGCCGCGCAGCCCGAGCCGGCTGTGCGGCGCAGAAAAGAGGAACAAATATGTCACTACGACCAGTTAAGCAGATCATTCAACCGAAGCCGACGATCGAGGGCGCGGGGGTAAAGTTGCAACGCGCCTTCGGTTTCGGAAAGACAAAAGAATTTGATCCCTTCTTGCTGCTGGATGATTTTCGCAATGAGAATCCAGCAGATTACCAGGCGGGATTTCCCTGGCATCCGCACCGCGGTATCGAGACGATTACGTATGTGCTGGCCGGCTCAGTCGAGCACGGCGATAGCCTCGGCAACAAGGGCAAGATGACCGCGGGCGATGTGCAGTGGATGACCGCCGGCAGCGGCATTCTCCACCAGGAGATGCCGAAGGGTGATCCGCAAGGACGCATGCATGGTTTCCAGCTATGGTCGAACCTGCCTGCGTCACTGAAAATGACGGATCCGCGCTATCAGGATATTCCGTCGAGCGCGATTCCTGAAATAACCGACGACGACGGCACCCGTGTACGCGTCATCTGCGGAGAATTCTGGGGCAAGAGAGGGCCGGTGGAGGGCGTCGCCGCCGATCCGAATTACCTGGATATCTCGGTTGCTCCGGGCCAGCGGAAACGGCTGAAGGTCGAGACCACGCGTAACGCATTCGCCTACGTGTTCGCCGGCTCGGGCACATTCCGGGATGCTTCGGATCCGCGCGCGGTTCTGACCGAACAAGCCGCCGATCCCAACGCGCCAGCCAGGTACGACGTCAGCAATCACTCCCTGGTGCTATTCGACCGCGGAGATGAACTGACGGTGCAGGCTGGCCCCGACGGAATTCGCTTTCTGCTGGTGTCCGGCAAGCCGATTGAGGAGCCCGTGGCTTGGTACGGCCCGATCGTGATGAACACCCAGGAGCAGCTGCGCCAGGCGGTGGCTGAACTGCAAAGCGGCGAGTTCATTAAGCATCGATGAGTCGGCTGCGAAACTTTGTGTGTTCGCCTGTAAACCCAGCAAGAATATCCTGATCAAGCCATGCGGGTTGGCGGAACGCGAAATCTCTTTGCCGCAACAATGGTGAGAGCGACAAAAATTACCATTACGATGAGCTGTGCGATCACGAATGGCGCTTCCTTCTGAGTAGGAGCCAAGGCTTTCAGAGCAGGCACCTTCTCGAAAAGCTGCACCACTAAAACGAAGACATTCAGGTAGAGGGCAATGGCAGCCGTAACCACATAAATCCAACGCCAAGCTCCGGCGAGATGAAAGATGTAGCGCGCCGGAATCGCGACCGCCAATACCAGGAGCGAGATAATCCCGACAATGTGGGAGGGCAGTAGATGCTCGACCGGAAAGCCGAAACCGGTTACGCTCGTTAACACCGTAGTGACGAAAAAAATCGCCGTCATGCCGTTCAGCTGTCTGCCAGTAAGAAAGCCAAACATGACAATCAACCCGGAACCGATTCCTACCAGGCTGATCAATACATGGATGAGGGTGTATGTTGCAGTCGATACGCCGAGAATCATGATGCGCCCCTCTTGTACACAGATGTTCAGATGCTCCGCCGAACATTTTCAGGCGGGAGCAAATTATCTATTCCCCAAGAGCTTTAAGCACTTTACCGGATGCGCTGCCCCAAAAAAGCATTCTACCGCCTTGCGCGGATAGCGGCGAGACTTCTGTTGGATTTTGCAATTCGATGTCAATTCACGCCCTAATTTTGGAATCACCGGCGCGCTCTGCGAGGTACAATGATTTGCTTCCATTGATCCAATGGGTGATGACATTTCAGAACATCATTGCGGGCAGCAGAAGCGATCCTGACTAACTATGCGAAGTCCACTTCGACTGCTTCTTATCGCCTTGGGCGCGTTCGGGCTTGTTGGCATCCTATTCTTTGAATTGCTGAGACGTCCCGGTTACTTTGCGAACAGCACCTACCTGGGCGCGATTATTGCAATCGAACTTGTCCTTGCCTGTCTATGGCGATTTGAGACAGTTTTCTTTCCGATGACGATGTGGTGTTTTCTTTCGGCAGCTACAGTTCTGCCGTTCGCGGAAGAAAGTTTGACGGTTCGCTGGCTTTTTCTAGCTGTCGGAGCACTCGCTGGATCATTCATCTGGATGAGGAGCAACCGAGTTCATCACTTTGGAGTATTTCATTTAGTTGCGTTGTTTGCCGTTCTCGCCGCGCTAGCCTCGGCGAGCGCCTCAGGCACGCCTCTGACAGCGTCGCTGAAGGCCGGAAGCCTCTTTTTGCTTTTTTTATATGCTTCGACCGGCGGACGGGTTGCGCTGGCTGGGCGAGAAGTATCTTTTGTCCGCGGACTCGTTCTTGCGTGTGAAATTCTGGTTTTCATTACGGTGATCCTCACCTTTGCCGGGCATGATCCATTCGGAAATCCGAACAATTTGGGCGCTTTCGTCGGAATTATAGCCAGCCCAATGCTTCTCTGGGCGGCTTTAGTGGCTGAGAGCCGAAGCGAACGCCAGCGCCATTACACGGCCTTAGCCTTATGTGTGGTTCTGCTTTACGTCAGCGTCTGCCGCGCCGCCATTGTCGCAGACGCCGTTGTCACGATTGCGCTCACGATGGGGCTGCGCCGTCCGCAGCTTTTGCTGAAAACTGCTTTCGTAGCCGCTTTTTTTCTTGAAGCCTTGGCAGTTGCCAATCCCTCCCACATGGGCGAATTCGTCGACTCTCTGAGCGGACGTTTCGTTTTCAAAGTGGAAGGACGTCCGCACCAGGGAATTTTGGGATCAAGGGATACTCCGTGGGATGACACCATTGCCGCGGTCAAACAGCACCCTTGGTTTGGAACAGGATTCGGAACGAGCGACTTGGGAAGCGAGGGATCTGGCATTGAGGGGTCGTCAATTTACACCGTAGAGGGTTCGAACCGCGAACATGGCAGCAGCTACTTGGCCATGGCGGAATACATGGGACTGCTTGGTATTTTGCCTTTTCTACTCCTGTTGTTTTTGTTGCTGCGCTCCGCAGTTCGCGCTTACATTTGGATGCGAAGAAGCGGAAGCGCCTCCCATTATGCTGTGCCGTTTGCCATGGTCGCGTTGGCAGGACTCATCCACGCGGGCTTTGAAGACTGGTTGTTTGCGCCAGGGTCCTATATCTGTTTGTTTTTTTGGGTATTGGCTTTTCTGCTGGTCGACCTCACATCGGAAATCAACATCGATCTTCGAGTTCCCAACTCTAGATCTGTTTCGGGGATCTCTCCGGGCCGCGGGTTTCTGCAGCCAACGGGCTAGTCTCGACGTCCGGTTCTGGTGGTCCTCGTTGGTCTGCCCGGAGAACCTTAAATTATAACCCGCGCCGAAGCCCGAGAGTGGTAGCGCGCCATAATTAGTACCGCACACAGCAGTAAAATCAGCCAAGCTTCGTGGGTAAGGATCAGTGGTTCCCACAACCGGCTGCGACTAAACTCTTGGAGCGTTTCATATTTATGCGAGAACTCGTGAAGCACGGTCGCACCCGGCACCAGAAACGGACTTGCGAGCAAGAGGCATGCTGCCGCGAACTTCCTCAACTCTCCTTCTAGTTCGCTGAGAGCCCAAGCGACGGGAATAAGCAGGATCCCGGCATCCATGAAACGATGATAAACGGGAAGAAGTGACGCCGAGGCCAGAATAGCCAAGTCTAAAAGGCCGAGGCGGCCGTCGCGGCGAACAGCAAAAAGCCACAAGCTTAGCATCGCGACAAATATGAACGCTGCCGCAACTTCCGCAAGCACCCGACCTTGAAAAAGCGGAAACAGCGGGACCGACAAATTCACGAGCTGAAAATGGAGTGGATTGGCTGTGCTGAAATCGTCAATTGCGCCAGGAGCGAACATGCGTTGACTGTTTGCCAGGAAGCTCTGTCTCCAGAGTGTTCCAGCGTGGTGCGGAATGATAGCTACACACAGGATCAAGATTCCTGTCGCGATTGCGGCAGGAACTACTCTAGCCCGCTTGCGGTGAACAAGGATGTAAATCAGAAACGGCAGGCCCACTGTCGGTTTCAAAGCTATGGTGCAAATCAATAGCGTTCCTGCCAGCCGGTTTCGGTCCTGCGTCAGGCAGAAGGCAGCCCCCATGCCCAGAGCAAAGGCAACCGTAAAAATGTTGGAAGTTGCAACCGCGGTCTGCACGGGAGCCCAAAGGAACACAGATACGATAATCATTATCGCCAGCGGACTATCTCGTCGAGCGTCGGCAAGGCGGACGAGAATCAGGGCAACCACGAATACAGCTACAACGGACGTTACCGCCCATAACCAAATCGCAACTTTCCATGGAAGCTCCGCTATGGGGAGAAGCAGAGGAAAACTCAGGGTCCAGTAGGGAGAGGGTATGCCACGTTTTGCAGGCAACGTTCCTTCGACGCTTTCCGTAACCACAAAATGTGGGCGCACAGAAGTTGGCCACAGGTTCCTCAGCACGGTCGGAGCATAAGGATCGCGCCCTGAAATCCAGGCACGAGTTTGTTCATATGGTGAAACAAAATCATTAAAAGTTTGGCTATATTTTTCGAGAGCACGAACAGGCCCTCGCAGTGAGAATTCCAGGATCGCCAGGCAGGCCAATAAGCAAAGGGCGAACAAGCGAAAGCGGCGGCCACTCATGCGGAACAATCCATTGCGTGCAATTGTACTTGCTTGACGGCTCCGTAGCCGCTATGTTGCAGGATGCCTATCTTGGTGGATCCTTATCAGATGCTGGACCATCAACAATTCGGTACAAGTTGGTGGGGGGGTAACCGGAACCCCATCCCGCCTTTCGCCACCTCGCGGGTTCCTTTCCCAGTTTAGCGGTGAAGCTTGCTTCCAGAATCAGATTCGCCGGGACCAAGTCGTGCGGAAGCGGATCGTCCTTCGGCCAGATAAGGTAAACGGGCCGGCCATCGTTCAACTGTTTCCGCCAATCGACATCGTGATCTAGTTTGCTTAGGAGACCGGGAGGAATTGTGGGCTGCACAAAAAGATAATGCGAACCGGTTGCTTGCACTGCATAGAAGTAGAATTCTCCGGGACCAAACACTCGTGAATTGATCGGCACCTTCTTGCTGATGAAGTCCTGTAAAGGTTGAGGATCGCGCTCATTGTACGAGGTAAGCCAAGCAACAACCTTCCCCGAGCGCACGGCAACCAGGACAATGGCCAACATCAGCCAACTGCCGAGCACTACCCTATGAAGTGCATGTCGATCGCTCTTTCGCAGAATCTTAGCCGTTAATGCAGTTAGAACGGGTACTACGAGGGGAACAACGAATATCTCGTAGTCCCAAAAACGCGCGATCATAATAAATAGGGTCATGTAGTTGATGAGCACCGCGATCGATGCGAGTCTGATGCCAGAGATGACTTCTCGCCCTTCTATCTTCATATTGCTCTTAGCCGTTAGCGTCGCACCTCCGAATAACAGGACCATCAGCAGAATGATGAGCAATCCCGAAATTAAGGGAATTAGTGGGCCGCTGAAAAGGTGCCACGAGCCGTGCAATATGGGAGAGACGTTTATCTTGTCGCCCCGGCTGGCGGCAGCAATGACGCGCAGCCAGCCCATCGGATTCAACCCCTGACTCGACGTCCATAGCCATACCGGCAACAGAGCGACGACTCCGATAATCAGGACCCGTACCGCGAATTCCCAACTCGGATCAAGGACCAGTTCGAGACCCAGCGCAATGAAGAGTCCGAGGACAAACGGAAAAGCTCTCGGGGTGCTGAGGGCGGCGAAACCGCAAAAAAGGCCGGCGAGAGCGGCGTTTACACGGACAACGCGTCTTGACTTCTGAAATCGCAATGCCCCTAATGTGCAGGCCAGCGAGAGAAGCTCGAGCATGACGGTAACGGTGTCAAGTCTTCCGCTTGTAGCTCGGGCTCCCATCCCTTGGGACAATGCCACTACCATCGCGGCCGCTGCCATCACTACTCGAGAGCGATCCAATCTTCTAGCTACGCAGGCGGCGGCAAAAACGGCCCCCACTCCACCCATGAACCCCAAAAAACGCCAATTTGTGGCTGACAATCCCAAGAGCCTGATATCCAAGGAACCCAGGAAAGGAATCATTGGACCGTAAAGCAGATCGAGCCGGACCGTGTGCGGGAAAGCCGCCATGATGGTGGGTATTGGCGGTCCTCCCTGCGCGACGGCCAGTGCTGCGGAAGCATAGAAAATCTCATCCAACCAGGGCAGCGGGCTGCGAGGAAGCATTAGAAGAATTGAACCCAGGGCCAGCAGAGTAATGAGCCAAAAAATCCTTGCCAGCGGCAAGAGTTGCAGCGAGCGAGGTTGAATCATATCCTCGAACTGATTCCCGACGACGTAATCCTATTCATAGTCGGTTCCGGTCCGCTCCCACACCCCGGCTAGTTCGCCAGGGGGAGATGCACAGCCGCTAAGTCCACGTTGCCTGATGACTGTGCGAACCACGTAATGCGGACGCCCCTTCGCTTCTTCGTATACCCGTCCTACATATTCTCCGATGATTCCCAGAAAAAACAGATTTACCCCTGAAAGGAACGTAATAGCCAGGATCAATGCTGTGAAACCCTGTGGTGAGTGCTTCCAAAACTTCACGTACACGGAGTAAATGGAATAAAGTACTGATAGCAAAGTTGCAGCAGCCCCGAATATTGCCGCAGCCCGCAAGGGGACGATGGAGAAAGCAAAAATCCCATCCGAGGCCAACCTAAGCAGCCGTATAGGACTATATTTAGTTCGGCCAGCCCGTCGGGCGGCGCGTTCAATGGGAATCCCAATCTGGCGAAATCCCACCCATGTCCTCATTCCGCGAATATAGCGGTGGTGCTCGGGCATTTTCCTGATTTCCTGGATGACGCGACGGGACATGAGTCCGAAGTCACCGGCATCAAGCGGCAACCGAATCGAAGAGAGAGCAGCCAGCAGCCGATAGAAAAGGTAGTAACAGGCGCGCAGCCACAAAGCCTCTTTGCGATTTACGCGCTGCACGTACACCACGTCATACCCTTGCTTATATGTGTCCACCAGGGTGGGGATCGCTTCCGGAGGATCCTGCAAATCCCCGTCCATAAGTACGGTTACGTCACCTGAAACGTAATCCAAAGCTGCGCCAAGTGCGGTCTGATGACCAAAATTGCGTGAAAGTTGGACTACTATGAGCCGCGGATCTCTCAGGGCTGCCTCTTCCAGCAATTGCCAAGTATGGTCCGAACTACCGTCATCCACGAGCACGATTTGATGCGGACCACCAGGTATTCCGTTCGAGCACCGCGCTCGCTCGGCTAAGCAATTCCACCACAACCGCTTCTTCGTTGTACACCGGGATGGCTACAGAAACGCTTGGTTTCTCCCTTATTTCCATTGTTCCCCTCAGCCGCGCCTCCAAACTCGCAGAGCCTTGCTGTCCTGATTCCGTCTGCTCATTTTGGTTCTCCAGTACGGCCATGATGGATGTGCCCATGATTCTCTGTGGCAGCGGTTCACATCGCGCCGCGAACGAGAGAAGACGGTTCATGGTGTCGCCCCGGGCGTCCATTCCAACCTTGCCGTTGCTACGCTGCATGCTTATCGCTCTCCGTAGCAAAAGGAGTGGAACCAGAGGAAGCCCCCAATAGGTGTAAGCGCGTATCTTCAGCCCACTGCGCTCCGAGATCGTCGTCAACTGATTCACCGAATACCGTCGGAGATGTCCCGCAGCACGGTCGTAATCGGAAAAAAAGAACTGATGCGCCGGAACATTTACGAGGAGAGTGCCCGCTTCAGCCAAGTGGAACTTGACCGATCGCAAAAATTCGGACTCATCGTCTATATGTTCTAGCACATCGAACAGCAACAGGAGATCAAAGTGAGAGCGGAATTCGCGGTTACGCTGGTGAATGTTGTAACAGTAAAGCGGGCTCCGGCGGCTCACGTTCTTCTGTAGCGCGATCTCATTGAGCTCGAAGCCTGCGACTGAAATCCCGTAATGATCTTCGATATCCCTTTGCAGCAAACCATTGCCACAGCCAATCTCGGCAACGCGCCTGGAACTAAGGAGCGCTGAATCCGCTAACTTTCTCATGACCTCAAAACGCCGGCGAATCCAAAAGTGGTCCGTGGTTGCGACATCGAACCACCAATTGCCCATGTTCACCGGTACGGAGGCGGATAAGTAGGCGATGGCACCATGTGGCGACCCCATGACAGAGCCTTTCTAAGAGTTTACTAGCGTTGGGATTGCTGAATAATATCAGGATGCCTGGGTCGCATACAGCCTGCTTCTTAGGATATCTTCAAATCCTACAAGCCGTCCCTGAGTGCCGAATGAAAAGACGAAGCCGGAGCTTCGCCTGTCCGTGGATCGGAGCTGTACAATACCGAGCAAACGCGAACACAAACTGAGAGGAATAATGTTTTT
This sequence comes from uncultured Acidobacteriaceae bacterium, assembly GCA_963726155.1. GTDB lineage: Bacteria > Acidobacteriota > Terriglobia > Terriglobales > Acidobacteriaceae > Sulfotelmatobacter. Next base: position 854,879 of record CAVSBF010000003.1, on the reverse strand, counting down.
CAAGAGGGTCAACGGATGTTTCGCAATTTTCATCTCTCTTATCATGCTTACAACAACAATGCAGGGCGAAGACGACGATAACCAAGCAGGCATTCGGTCGGACTTCGGACGGTGCGGCCGTCGATTTGTATACGCTGGCCGATGGCAAAGTCGAAGCCCGCATTATGAATTATGGCGGGATCATTGTTTCGCTGCGCGCGCCGGATCGCGAAGGGAAACTCGACGATGTGGTGCTGGGCTATGACTCGTTCGAGGGCTACCGCACGAATCCAGCTTATTTCGGAGCGATCATCGGCCGTTACGCGAATCGGATTGCCCACGGGAGTTTTCAACTCGACGGGAAGACTTATTCGATTCCCAAAAATAATGGTGACAATACGCTTCATGGCGGCATCCGCGGCTTTGATAAAAAGCTTTGGACGGCCCGCGAGATAAAAGATGGAATCGAACTCACGTATGTGAGCAAGGATGGCGAAGAAGGCTTTCCGGGCACGCTAACGACCATCGTGCGTTACACGCTAAATGCAGGCGCACTGCGCATCGACTATTCGGCCACTACCGACAAAGATACCGTCCTGAACTTGACCAACCATTCCTATTTCAATCTCGCTGGCCAAGGAAAGGGTGAAGTTCTAGGGCATGTGGTGAAGATCGATGCGGCGCGGTTCACGCCGGTAGACTCGTCCCTTATTCCCACCGGAGAATTGAAATCCGTGCAAGGCACGCCATTCGATTTTCGAACACCACATGCTATCGGCGAGCGGATCGATAGCAATAACGAACAGTTGCGGCTGGGCATGGGATATGACCACAACTTCGTATTGGACCATCCTGAAGGCCAACTGGCAGAGGCGGCAGAGGTTTATGAGCCAACTACGGGACGCATGCTGCGAGTGCTCACCACTCAGCCCGGGGTTCAGTTTTACACCGGGAACCATCTTGATGGATCGATTACCGGTAAGGGCGGCGTTGTCTACAAACCACGATTCGCATTTTGCCTGGAGACGCAGCACTTTCCCGACTCGCCAAACCATCCCAGCTTTCCCTCGACTGAGTTAAAACCGGGGCAGAAGTTTCACAGCGTGACCGTTTTCCAATTCAGTGCAGGCTCGCGCTGATGCGCCGCTGATCGATTGTCCTGAAATCGATTCCGGTCCTGAAAATGAATGCCATGAGGTTATCGCTCTGAGTCGGTTAAGTCGCCGCAACTTTCTCGTCCGCTGTTGCCAGGGAGCCTCAGCGGCTATGCTTCCCGCGAGCTTGCGTGGGTTTGGCTTGTCATCGAACTCCCCGTTCGATCCTTCCAACGATCGTTCTTCAGACGGCGAATTTTATTTGCATCCGCACTATCGCGCCGAGAGGCCGCTGGATAAGACTCTACTTAAGGTGCAGGCGGGGCTCGATGGTTTTATCAGCGAAAAATATCATGACCAGATCGCCGTGATTCTTGCGGACTGGAGTTCAGGCCTTCTGCAGTCTCCACTGCAAGTACAGGCGATCGAAAAAGTCTTGTCCGCCGAGTTCGCCGGCTCATCGATGACTCCGGTTGAATCTCGACTGGTTCGGACCGGTCCTCCGATCGAGATTCACCAGAACAAATTCCTTGCCGCCGATCTCGGACGCGATGCATTTTTACAGGCATGGCGTTCCTCGCTGAGCGTTTTTTCGAAGATCGCAACCGCCGAGTTTCAAGTGACGAGGATGCAAGCGACTCCTTCATTCACATCTCAGCCTCCGCAGCAACTGCACACTCGCGTGCGGTACGAGTTAGTTGGTACAGGCCGTGGCTTCCACCGCGAGCAGCGTGTGGGATATTGGGATCTCGAGTGGGAAAGCCGGCCGTCTTCATCTTCACCTGACTTCACGTCACCTGAATTCAGGCTCCGGCGTTGGCAAGCGCGGGACGAGACCCGTAGCCGCTCCGCATCTCCAATTTTCACGGACATTACCGCTGCTACCTTGGGGCTGAATTCTTCGTACTCCGATCAGTTGCTGCGTGGCGTTGACCATTGGAGGACGATTCTCGATGGTGCGTGCGGCATCGACATTTATGGACACAACGGAGTTTCCGTCGCTGACATCGACAACGATGGCTTCGACGATCTTTACATTTGCCAACCCGCAGGCCTTCCTAATCGACTCTACCGAAACCGGGGAGACGGAACATTCGAAGACATTACCGCAACATCGGGCTTGGGAATTCTCGACAACACAGCTTGCGCGCTCTTTGCCGATTTTAATAACGAGGGACATCAGGATGTAGTCGTCGTGCGGGCGAGTGGCCCACTTTTGTTCGTCAACCAGGGTGACGGCACATTTCGCCAGAAATCTGATGCATTTCCATTCGCCAACGCACCGCAGGGAACTTTTACCGGCGCAGCGGTTGCCGACTATGACCGCGATGGATGGTTGGATATTTATTTCTGTCTGTATGTCTATTACCGGGGCACCGACCAATACAAGTATCCCGTTCCTTATCATGATGCCGAGAATGGCCCTCCGAACTTCATGATGCGGAACAATCGCGATGGCAGCTTCCGTGATGTGACTGCGGAAACGGGACTCAACAAAAACAATACTCGCTACAGCTTCTGCTGTGGCTGGAGCGATTACAAGCGTGATGGCTGGCCCGATCTTTATGTGGTGAACGACTTCGGCCGGAAGAATCTCTACCGCAACAATGGCGACGGAACTTTTACCGATGTCGCTGCCCGGGCGGGAGTTGAAGACATCGGCGCCGGAATGAGTGTTTGCTGGGACGACTTCGGCAACGATGGTGTCGAGGACCTTTATGTTGCGGATATGTGGACCGCCGCCGGAGAACGCATCTCCTCACAGGAGAATTTCAAGCAAGATGCTCCCGAAAATGTACGAGCGCTGTACCGGAAGCACGCAATGGGAAATTCGCTTTTTCGAAATAGTGAGCTTCACGAAGCCGGTGTTCAGGCAGGTGACCGTGCTTTCGAGAACGAGACCTCCTCAGCCGGAGTTGGCATGGGCCGCTGGTCATGGTCGAGTGACGCGTTCGATTTCGATCATGACGGATTTTCCGATCTCTACGTCGCGAATGGCATGATCTCCGGGCCGTCGAATCAGGATTTGAATAGTTTTTTCTGGCGGCAGGTCGTAGCCAATTCACCAGATCAGGCAAAGCCTTCATACGCCTATGAAGAGGGATGGGGCGCCATCAACGAACTGATTCGCGCAGACGGTACCTGGAGCGGATTCGAACGAAATGTTTTCTACGCGAATAATCGTGATGGAACGTTTTCCGACATTTCTGGCGCCGCAGGATTGGATTTCGTCGAAGACGGAAGAGCCTTCGCGTTGGCGGATTTCGATCGAGATGGCAGGCAGGAAATCTTCCTGAAAAATCGCAACGCACCGCAGTTACGCGTATTGAAAAATCGGATAGAGAATCTGCCGCCGTCGATCACTTTCCGACTGCGAGGCTCCAAGAGTAACCGGGACGCGGTCGGCGCTGCGATCACTGTGGAAACAGAATCAGGCCGCCAGACCCGCGTCCTTCAAGTGGGATCGGGATTTCTCTCTCAGCATAGTAAAGAAGTATTTTTCGGCTTGGGCGAAGCTGTGCGACCTGTGCAGGCGTCGATCCGCTGGCCGAGCGGGCTTTTGCAGGATATTCATAATCTTCCTTTGAACCACAGGATTTGGGTCGAAGAAGGATCTGAAAACTTTCGAACCGAACCGTTCAAGGCGCCAGCGCCTTTCCCAAACACGCCCGGCCTCGTCGCGTCCGATAAAGTCGAGTTGCTTACCACTGCCATCGAGACTTGGTTGCTCGTGCCCGTAGCCGCCCCGGATTTTTCGCTTCCCGACCTGGCTGGCCGAGTAAGAACCCTCTCCACATTTCGCGGGAAAACTATTCTGCTGAATTTCTGGACAAGACAATCCTCGGATTGCATGAAGAACCTCAACACGTTCCAGTTGCTGACCAGCCGAGAAGAGGCCCGGGGCGTTCAAGTTCTTACAGTGAACATTGACAACGAAGCGGGCGCGGCTCTTAGCGGACTGGCGCGGGAACGTCGTTTAACATTCCCAATCCTTTGCGGCACAGATGAAGTCTCTGCTATTTACAACATCGTGTGCCGTTATCTGTTTGACCGCCATCGCGACATGGGCCTTCCGACCTCGTTTTTGATCGACCAGCGAGGCGACATCGTCAAGGTTTATCAGGGACAGGTGAGGGCGGAACAAATTAGAGAGGACTGCCGCGCCATTCCTGAAACCAATCCCGAGCGCTTGGCTCGAGCGTTGCCTTTTCCGGGAATCGGCGAGACTTTTGAGTTCGGCCGAAATTATCTTTCCCTCGGCTCTATTTTTTTTCAGCGAGGTTATATCGATCAGGCCGCAGTTTCGTTTGCCACAGCCCTTCGCGATGATCCATCCAGCGCAGAAGCGTGCTACGGTCTCGGCAGCTCTTACTTGAGCCAGAATAAAACGGACGAAGCACGCGAAAGCTTCGAACGCGCGACCAAACTACAGGCAGGTTATCCGGATACTCTGGCCAACGCCTGGAACAACCTCGGTCTTCTGGCCACGCGCGAGGGACGTACCGACGAAGCGATCCGATGTTTTAAAGAAGCTTTACGGTCAAGCCCGGATCACCTGATCGCACTCGACAATCTCGGAAATGCATATCGCCTGCAGAAAAACTGGGATGACGCTCGCCGAACTTTCGACCGCGGTCTGCAAGTGAATCCCTCGGACCCTGAGGCGAACTACGGCTTGGCAATGGTTTTTGCGCAAGCCGACGACAGCGCCCGTATGTACGAGTATTTGCAAAGAGCGCTGAATGCGCGGCCCGTGTTCCCGGAGGCCTTAAACAATCTTGGAATACTTTACCTGCGTACGCAGCGGCAAGATGAAGCGGTCGCCAGTTTTAAAGAATGCATCCGAGTCGCGCCCGGCTTCGATCAGGCATATCTGAATCTTGCCAAGGTGTATGTGCTCGAGGGTGCGCCGGACAAGGCTCGTGCAGTCTTGATCGAACTGCTTAAGCAGCATCCGAGCCACACCCAGGCGCAAAGCATGCTGGCTCAACTTCCACAGTGACCGGCGAAAATGTGTCTTCTAGTTCTTAGGCGTTGGTGCACTCAATAGAGTCACAAACATTTTGTAGAACCGATCAAGGTCCAGATCATTCTGCACTTCGACCGGCTGCACTTCGAGCTTTGGTTTGTCATGCTCCGTCCAATTCAGAGTGTCACCATAGCCCGCGCCGCGGTCCAGATCGACATCCATGTAACGCGTTTCTTTCTTGGTGATGAGCGTGGGATCGAGCCATGCCAACGCCGCCAGTTCGTCCCACAAATAATTGTAGTTACCGCGCAAGCTGGAATATTTGGCGATGTAACGGGCCGATGGGGTGTCGGACGCTTTGATGCGGTCAATCAAGTCAGAGGTCAAACGTGTTTTCACCGAAATATCCACGGGTGTGCAGACAATCTTTTTCCAGGGCGCCACCAACACGATGTGAGATGCTTCCGGATCGAACCATAGATTGAATTCGTGTGTAGGATTGTTGGCAAACTCAGGATCGTCGGTGCGCGGGTTCAAACTCCCGCCCATGAACACCAGTTCTTTCGCCAACCCAACGAACTCGGGATCGATTGAAATAGCGAGCGCGAGGTTGGTGAACGGGCCGCCCTCGTAGATGGTGATCTCGTTGGGAAATTTATGCACCATGCGTATCAGGAAATGAGCTGCGTCTTCGATGGATGGCTTGGTCGTAGGCATGCCTTCCGGCATCTCTCCCAACTGATCGTGGGGGTGATAAAACTTCGGAGTCCAGGCCCCCAGCCACATTATGCTTCCATATTGCTGCTCCCAGAGCTCAGTATCCTGTTGTCGCCGTACCAGCGGATACTCGGCTCCCGGCACAACCGGAATGTCGGTTCGGCCGATGAGCTCCAGCATGCGCAATGTGTGCGCCACTTCGGAATGTAACCACTGGTCGCCCGTCACGACCGTAATTCCCAATACTTCGGTCCGCGGTGATTGAATGAGGAGCAGCATCGATTGCTGATCCGTTCCGCCAGGTCCAGCCGCATCCTGATCAATGATAATTTTCCGCCTCTCCTGGCTCCAGCAAGTCACGCACGTGGTCAGCAATAGAAAAGTCGCGAGATAACGCATTTTGCAAAAGGTCATCGATTGGCCTCGAGGTCTTGAAGATAAACAGATTTATTTTTGGTTGACAGCGTCCTGAACTTAAACGAAAGACTTCGCGCTTTCAAGCGCATTAACCACAGGCATGGAGTGTACGCTATCTTCGCAGGGTCAAGCATGCCAAGCAACATCGAAATCAAAGCGATTTTGAAGAATCGGGTCGCCGCCGAAAATGTTGCGGCTCGGTTGAGCGACACTTCTCCCCAGACCATCCATCAGGAAGATTTCTTCTTTGCGTGTAATCGCGGCAGGTTGAAGCTCCGGATATTTGCGCCGGACCGTGGAGAACTCATCCGCTACGAAAGGTCCGACGTTGCTAACGCGCGTGAATCCCGTTATCTGATTGCGCGTACCCCAGACCCGCAAACCCTGAACGAGATCCTCACAGGCACCCTCGGTAGGACTGGAGTAGTGAAGAAAAAGCGGATCCTCTACCTCATCGGGCAGACGCGCGTTCACTTTGATGAGGTTCAGGGATTGGGAGACTTTCTGGAACTCGAAGTGGTGCTCCGCCCCGGACAAAGCGAGGTTGAGGGAAAAAGCATTGTGACAGCATTGCTATCAGAGTTTGGAATCGCTCAGGACGAACTCATCGCCGAAGCCTACGTGGACCTCTTAGCTCGGTGAGCAGCCAACAGTTAGACGCCAGGCATGACCTCGATCGATTGCGGATCGTGCCTCCAGCGACTAGAATTTTCGATTACGCGTACGCCTAGCTTGCTTTGCCTTTCCGCTTCGCACTTGTCTTATGGGGCGCTTTCTCAATATAGCGACGTGCTCTCTTGCAGTGACGGCGATTTTTCTTCCCCCGCTGGTTCTCGGACAATCGATTCCGGCAGCACCGGTCGGGTCACAGTCGGACTCGGACGCGACGGCGACATTGCACGGCGTCGTGAGGGATTCGCTCAATCGTCCCGTCACCGGAGCTGTCGTTTGCCTGCAAGGCCAGAGCTCGCAGGTCTTAAAAGCACATACCGATTCTGCGGGAGCCTACGTTTTTCCCGAGGTTCGACGCGGAAATTACAGCGTGCGTGCCGAGATGGACGGATACATATCGGCAACTTCCCGCCCGTTTATTCTTGAACCGAAAGAATCGAAAGCGATCGATCTGACACTCGATTCAGTTAAATCGGAAGCGGCGAAACCCACAGGCACGCGGCCCGAATTCTTCGACGAGCCACAATTTAGTGTCGCTGGTGTTACCGATACCACAAGTCTCGGCGGTCATGGTGGCGACACGATTATTCGCAACAGAGAGGCCTTGGCCCAGGAGACCGCTGCTCGCGGTAAGCAATCGCTCGCTGTTGCTCCACTTGATGGATCCCGGACGGCAATGGAGAATTCCTTGCGAGACCTAGCAATGCGACGACCGGAAGACTTCAGCGCAAATTTTCATCTGGGAAAGCTACTGGTGGAAGACGCAAAACCGCGCGAAGCACTGCCGTATCTCGAGCGAGCCTTCCGTCTGAATCCCAGGGACTTGGATAACGCCTACGAACTGGCGCTCGCCCACGCTAACGTCGGGAACTACTCGCAGGCGCGCAACGATGTGCGAACGCTGCTCGCAGTTCAGGACAAATCTCATCAGGAAAACGCCGAACTCCATCATCTGCTCGCCGAGGCGGATGAGAGACTGGGCGATCCTCTGGAAGCGGTTCGAGAATATCAGCGCGCAGCCGAACTTAACCCAAACGAAACGAATATTTTCGACTGGGGCGCGGAGCTCCTGCTGCATCATGCAGCCGAGCCTGCCATCGAAGTTTTTTCAAAAGGGCACGGCTCGTTCCCGCGGTCGATTCGCATGCTCGACGGCTTGGGTGGGGCCTGGTATTCCAACGGCTCCTACGAAGACGCAGTGCGGAATTTTTGCCAGGCATCAGATCTGAATCCCGACGATCCGAATCCGTACCTCTTCATGGGAGAAATGCAGGCGGCCGAGAGTACTCCCTCGCCAGAGATCGAAGAGCGACTGGCGCGATTTGTCAGACTTCAACCGCGGAATGCCTGGGCTAATTACTATTACGCGGTCAGTCTTCGGAAGCGTTGGAGTTCGCCCGATCAGGCTGAAGATGCGGATCAGGTGAAGTCGTTGTTGCAGACTGCGATCCAGCTTGATCCAAAACTTGGCGTCGCCTACTTGCAATTAGGGATTCTCTATTCGGAGCAAAAAAACTTTCCGCAAGCAATCTTAGCCTTGCAACAGGCAATCGAAGTCAACCCACAATTGGAAAAGGCACATTACCGTCTGGCGCAGCTGTATCGTCTTGCGGGAGAAAGCAAGAAATCGCAGTCCGAACTGCAAGTGTACGAGCAGATAAGCCGGAAACAAACCGAGGATGCCGGCCGCCAGAGACACGAACTGCAGCAGTTTGTCTATGAACTGCGCGATCGCACACCGGGTGCGCAACCCCAATGAACGGCGTGCGACTTACTCGCCGTAGGGAACCCAGATGTTTTTCACTTGAGTAGCGTGCTGCAAAAACCACCGTCCCTCGGCTTGCTTCGCGTCAAACCAGTCGATGGCACGACCTTCGTTGGTGAATACCTGTTTCAGATTACCTACGGAAAACGATTTGGCTGCCACTGCATTCGATTCATCCGAAAAACACCAGATTGCATCCACATCGTCATGTTCGGCGATCGTCTTAAGGAGTTGTGATCGGTATCCGGTGACAATATTGATCGCGCCTCCCGGCAAGTCGCTGGTATCGAAGAGCTGATAGAGATCGCCGGCGATAAGAGGATATGTTTCCGAAGGAACAACGACTGCAACGTTGCCCATGGCCAGAACCGGTAAGACGAGAGACAACAAACCCAATAGTGGTGCATCATCAGGGCAAACAATGCCAACCGTCCCAATGGCCTCATTCATGGCAATTGCAATAGTCCGCGATGGTGGATTGTGCACCGCGCCGTCGAACTTGTCGGCCCATGCTGCGTAGGAGAAGATGCGTTCGATGCTGGTCGCGACTTCCTTGGCTGCCTGATGTTCGCCAACGACCGCCGCCAACCGGCGAGCGATTTCTTCCTGACGCAGCGAGAGATTCTCTGCCATGTAATAGAGAACCTGGGCGCGATTGTGAGCTGTCGTCTTCGCCCAACTCGTCGCTTTGCGCGCTGCTTCTACTGCGTTTCGAATATCTTTTCGATTGCCCAGTGGCGCCTCGCCGAGCAACTCGCCATTCTGGCCACGAACTTCGAAGCTGTAGCCCGAATCCGGTCGCGCCTGCTTTCCCCCGATGTAGAGCTTTACCGTGTGGTCGATCGCGACTTCTCGCTGGTGTCCGTCCGTCGATGGTTCAGGTCTTTGCCTAGAAGCGGAAAGAGCAGGAGCATGTTTAAACCAGCCTGGTTCAAGATATTCGAGTAACCCTTCGCGGCCTCCCTCGCGGCCGTAACCACTCTCGCGGTAGCCGCCGAACCCGCAGGCAGCGTCGAACATGTTTGTGCAGTTCACCCACACCACTCCCGCCTTGATCTGCGCCGCCACTTGCAGCGAAACGTTGATGCTCTCGCTCCACACGCAAGCCGCCAGTCCATAGACAGTATTGTTGGCTAACTCCACGGCTTCAGCAGGCGTGCGAAAAGTCATGGCAGCGAGTACGGGACCAAAAATCTCCTGCTGCGCAACCACTGACGTCGGATGCACGTTGCTTAATAAAGTTGGCGGAAAATAAAGTCCTTGCGCCGGCATCTCGATCTGCGGCTGCCAGCAACTCGCTCCATCGGTGATTCCCTGATCCACGAGCCGGCGAATGCGCTCGAGTTGCACGGGCGCAACAATGGCGCCAATATCAATCGCTTTATCCAGCGGAGATCCAACCCGAAGCGTTTCCATGCGGCCGCGGATTTTTTCCATCAGAGTCTCGGCAATGCTTTCCTGCATGAGTAAGCGTGAGCCGGCACAGCAAACTTGTCCTTGATTGAGCCAGATTCCATCGACAAGGCCTTCCACCGCGCTGTCGAGATCGGCATCTTCGAAGACAACGAAAGGAGACTTGCCGCCGAGCTCCAACGAAAGGCGCTTGTGACTCGCTGCCGTCGCGCGGCGGATGGCGCGTCCAACCTCGGTCGATCCGGTAAATGCAAGTTTGTCGACTGTGGGATGCTTTACCAATGCCTCGCCAGTGGAACCATCGCCAGTGATGATGTTGACTACTCCCGGCGGTAGGCCGATCTCCTGGCAAATCTCCGCAAACGCAAGCGCGGTTAGCGGTGTGAACTCAGCGGGCTTGAGCACCACGGTATTTCCCGTCGCAATCGCCGGTGCAATTTTCCATGCCAGCATCAGCAAAGGAAAATTCCACGGGATAATCTGCCCGACCACTCCGCAAGCGACATAGCCTGGAAACTCAGATTCCAACAACTGCGCCCATCCAGCGTGATGGTAAAAGTGGCGAGCAACGAGAGGGATATCGATATCCCGGCTCTCGCGGATTGGCTTGCCGTTGTCGATCGTTTCGAGCACCGCGAGCCGACGCGAGTGTCGTTGGATGGCTCGGGCCATGGCGTACAAATATCGAGCTCGCGCATGCGGTTTAAGAGATTGCCATTTCGGAAAAGTATTTCGCGCGGCCTGAACCGCGGCATCCACATCTGCGGTCGATCCCTGAGCGACCGTCGCGATTTTTTCCCCGGTAGCGGGATTTGTTGTGTCGAAAAACACGCCTTCGACCGGTTCGCGCCATTCACCGTTGATGAAGTGGACGAAATGTCGGTGATGTCCGTCGAGCCACAGCAGCGCGTCTTTTGGATCTTCCAGCGCCGGCCCATATTCCATGGTGAGAAATTTTTCAGCGATGCTCATTCTTGAGTCTTCGTCCTCGCTCCCTTATGCAATCGGATGACGGTAATCGGCGGAGTATCGCCCTGTGGCGTGGTGTTCAAGCTGCCGCTCAATATCGTTGAGAAGTCCGCTTGCCCCAAACCGAAACAGTTCGGCCTTCATCCAATCCACTCCCAGTTCTTCTTTCATCAGCGCCAGCCACTCCGTGGATTGCTTGGCCGTACGAATTCCGCCAGCGGGCTTGAAACCGACCGCCATGCCGGTCTCTTGCGCATACTCCCGAATGGCACGAGTCATCACAAATCCAACGGGAAGTGTGGCGTTCGTAGATTCTTTGCCGGTCGAAGTCTTGATAAAGTCCGCGCCTGCCATCATCGCCACAAAACTGGCACGCGCAACATTGCGCAATGTGAGCAGTTCGCCCGTGGCCAGAATCGCTTTCATGTGGCAATGTCCCGACGCTAACTTAAATACAGCAACCTCGTCATACAATTCCTGCCATTTCCCGCCGAACACGTGAGCTCGTGTAATCACGATGTCGATCTCATCCGCTCCGGCTTCCACCGAGCGGCGAATTTCCGCCACGCGTTCTTCGACTGGCGACAACCCTGCAGGAAATCCCGTAGAGACGGCTGCTACTCGAACCCCGCTGCCCTCGAGCGCCCTCACCGCAGTTTCAACAAAGCGATGGTACACGCAAACCGCTGCCACCTTGATATTGAGGCTTTCAATCTGCAGGCGTCTTACAAGATCGTGCTCGATCGGCTGCCGTGCTTTGGCGCAAAGCCTGCGAACACGCTCATCCGTATCGTCACCGGAAAGCGTCGTCAAGTCCATGCAAGAGATTGCGCGCAGGAGCCAGGCGGCCTGCCACTCTTTTTTCACGGTCCGGCGCGCCACATGAGTCTGTGCTCTTCGCTCCACCGCACTGGTATTGATCCGAACCTGCTTCACCCAATCGAGATTCAAAGGAATGCCACGGTTTGAAAGGAGCGGATGACCAGAAAGGGTGGCTATTGGGGCCTGCGAATCGGATATAACTTCTTTCGCCGCGCCGTTGTCCGGGCGGTCAGCAACACTGAAACGTTTCTTGTGCTCTTCTGACATTGCCTTGTACCGTAGATTGTACGGCAGAAGGTCGGTCAGCCGCAGTTTTCTGCTATAGTTTCGTTCCTCGGAGGTCCCGGCTCATGCCTCGATTTGTGCGCTGTGCCTTGATTCAAGCCAGCAATGCGCTCAGCACGGAGCGTCCCCTCGCCCAGATTAGAAAAGCGATGATCGACAAGCATCTGAAGTTGATCGAGCAGGCAGCGCGAAAGAAAACGCAGATTCTGTGCTTGCAGGAGCTTTTTTACGGACCTTATTTTTGCGCCGAACAAAACGCTCGCTGGTATGAACTGACTGAGAGAGTACCAGATGGCCCCACTGTGCGCATGATGCAAAAGATTGCTGCAAAGCATCGCATGGTAATCGTGGTTCCGGTTTACGAAGAGCAGATGCCGGGCCTTTATTTCAACACTGCGGCTGTAATCGATGCGGATGGCCGCTACCTGGGAAAATATCGTAAGCATCACCTGCCACACTGTCACCCGGGATTCTGGGAAAAGTTTTACTTTACTCCCGGCGATTTAGGATATCCCGTCTTCGAGACAAAATATGCGCGGGTCGGAGTTTACATTTGCTACGATCGACATTTTCCTGAGGGCGCGCGCATTCTGGGATTGAATGGAGCCGAGATCGTATTCAATCCCTCGGCAACGGTTGCCGGACTTTCGGAATATCTGTGGGAACTTGAACAGCCCGCGCACGCCGTAGCGAATGGTTATTTCGTGGGTGCCATCAATCGCGTTGGGATAGAAAAGCCGTGGAGCATTGGGGAGTTTTATGGGAAGAGTTACTTCTGCAATCCACGGGGTAAGATTATCGCGCAGGCCAGCCGGGATAAAGACGAAGTGGTCGTAGCGGATCTTGATCTCGACATGATCGAGGAAGTGCGCAAAGTTTGGCAGTTCTTCCGCGATCGCCGGCCGGAAAGCTACGGTCCGATCACCGCGCAGACTGGGAAAGCCCCAGCCGCTGACTGAAGTGTGCGGCGCAAGAAATCTTCGATGCGGATTTCTTTTTCTTTAAATTGAATTCATGACCACGCCTGAACTTTCTGCATCTCGAATCGAATCCAGTCCTCTCTACAATCCCGACCTGGCGCCGGCCTCAGCCGATCGCCGGCATTGGGGCACCTATAATTTCGCCGCGCTCTGGATTTCGATGTCGGTGAACATTCTCACCTATATGTTGGCGGCCAGCTTGATTCAAGGAGGGATGAATTGGAAGCAGGCAGTCATGACAATCTTTCTGGGCAACGTGATCGTGCTCGCTCCGATGCTGCTGAACTCGCATCCCGGGGCGAAATATGGAGTCCCGTTTCCAGTGCTGGCACGTGCGTCGTTCGGAGTGCTTGGAGCAAATGTGGCTGCGGTCCTGCGTGCGCTGGTTGCTTGCGGATGGTTCGGCATTCAAACCTGGATCGGCGGCGAAGCAATCAGTATTCTGCTGGCTACGCTGGCTCCCGGATGGAAGAATTTTCCTTACGCAACCGCCATTTGCTTTCTTTTGTTCTGGCTGATCAATCTAGCCGTCATTCTGATGGGGATTGAATACATCCGAATCCTGCAGGGCATCAGCGCACCGATACTATTAGGCGTCGGATTGACGCTTCTAGCGTGGGCTTATCACGGTGCAGGAGGATTTGGTCCCATGCTGGCTGCGCCATCACGATTCACCAACTTCAAAGATTTCCTGAAATTCTTGATTCCAGCCCTGAACGGCACGGTCGGTTTCTGGGCGACAGTCTCGTTGAATATTCCCGACTTCACCCGGTTCGCGCGCAACCAGCGAGAACAAATCATTGGCCAGGCACTAGCGTTGCCGACGACGATGACGCTCTACGCTTTTATCGGTATCGCCGTGACCTCGGCCACGGTGGTGATCTACGGAACAGCCATTTCGGATCCGGTCCAACTGCTCAGCCGTTTCCATTCTCCCGTGGCCGTAGTGATCTCACTGATCGCCATTCTTCTCGCCACTCTGAACGTCAACATTGGAGCCAACGTCGTCTCGCCCGCGAATGATTTCTCCAATCTATGGCCGCGAAAAATCAGCTTCCGTACTGGAGGGGTGATCACCTGCTTAATGGGTATCGCTCTGATGCCATGGAAATTGCTCGCCGATTACAACACATTTATTCTCGGCTGGCTCGGAGGCTACGCTGCGTTCCTTGGACCTGTGGCGGGCATTATGATCTGCGACTATTTCGTCGTACGAAAATGCATCTTGCAACTTGACGACTTGTACCTTCGCGGCGGAATCTATGAATATTCCAGGGGTTTCAACTGGCGCGCGGTGGTTGCGCTTGCGGTTGGAGCGGGAACAGCGCTGGTGGGTCTAGCAATTCCGTCTGTGCGCGTTCTTTATGACTATTCCTGGTTTGTCGGCTTCGCCGTTTCGTTTACCGTCTATTACGCAATGATGAAGCTTCAGCGACCGCCTGTGTTATCTCCGGCGCAAGCCTCGCAATCTTAATTTTTGGTGCCCGCGCCTTTCGAGAATCCAGGCAAAACGTCTCTATGGTAGGTTTCCAGGGATTGCTCTTCGTCACCGCACATCAAATACAAATTGAACTGCGTAACGCCAGCGGCGGCCAATCTACGCAGCTTCTCCTGGTGTGCTTCGGGCGGCCCAATGACGCAAAACCGATCGACCACTTCGTCGGAAACGAAATTTGCGTTGTCGCTTTCCACCACGCAGTGATGCGAATAATCGTAGCCACCACGATCCTGTACATATGAAGTGAGCGCCGGCGGCAGATCTTCCGGCTTGTACTGTCGAATGAGATCCATCACATGGTTGGAAACCAGGGCAGGGAACCAGCGGACGCGTTCGCGCGCAACAGACAAATCATCGGAGACCCAAACCGGAGCTGCCGACATCACTTCAATCTTCTTTGGATCTCGTCCCGCTGCACGGGCGCCTTCTTTCACAAAGCCCAGGCACCACGAAATTAAATCAGGGTCGGCAAACTGCAAGATAATGCCGTCAGCGACGCGCCCTGCCATGTGCAATACTTTGGGTCCATATCCCGCAATCCAGACTCGCGGAGAATCTTTGGCCCACGTGAGGCGTGTCGGCTGACCTTCATATACGATTTCGCGGCTGGCCGTGAGATCCCGAAAAATCCTTACCGCCGTTTCTAACTGAGACCAACTGACTGGCTTCTTACCCAGCACCCGTCTCGAACTATCCCCCCGTCCGATGCCAAGTTCCATTCTGCCATTCGAGATCAGATTCAGCGTGGCGAACAAACTGGAGGTCACCGTGAGATCGCGAACCGCAGGATTCGTCACCAACGTGCCAAGCCGCATCCGCTTCGTGTTCGCGGCCATCAGCGTTAGCAAAGGATAAGGGTCCATCCATAAAACGTGGGAATCGAAGAGCCATCCATATTCGAAGCCGGCAGCTTCCGCTTGACGCGTCAAACCAACGATGCGCTCAACCGAAATGTCAGGCTTAAGCGTAATCCCAAATTGCATGGCGGACCTTTCATCACGCGAGAAATATGAGCACCTGAAGTGCGGCAGTGTAGCATAGAATTTCTGTTTCATCTCAGCCGCACGCGGAGGCACGGATGGGCTTTTACACGATCATCAGTAACGGTTCCGTGGTTACTGCAACAGACACCTACGTGGCCGATATAGCTATTACCGACGGCAAGATTTCAGCCATCGGCAAAGACCTTCCTCGCGAGAATGCCACGACAGTTCTGGACGCATCCGGAAAATATGTTTTCCCCGGCGGCATCGACGTACATACTCATCTGGACATGCCTTTCGGCGGTACCACCAGCGCCGACGACTTTGAAACTGGAACCCGCGCCGCAGCCTTCGGTGGCACCACCACGCTGATCGACTTTGCCATCCAGTACAAGGGGCAGTCATTGCGACAGGCGTTTGATACTTGGATGGCCAAAGCTTCGCAGAAAGCTGTATGCGATTATGCGTTCCACTGCATTGTGACTGACATCGGCAATGGGCAGCTCAAGGAAATGAATTCTCTGGTGGGTGAGGGCGTTACTAGTTTCAAGCTCTTCATGGCCTACCCCGGCGTGTTTATGCTGGATGACGCCAGCATCTTTCGAGCTTTGCAGACCACGGCGAAAAACGGCGGGCTCATCTGCATGCACGCGGAAAACGGTAGCGCAATCGACGTTATCGTCCAACAGGCGCTGGCAGAAGGGAAGACGGCGCCGAAATATCACGCTCTCACTCGCCCCACAACGGCGGAGGCTGAGGCTGTCTCTCGCGCCATCGCGTTATCGGAAATGGCGGGCGCCCCTATCTACATTGTGCATTTGAGCTGCAATGAAGCGCTCGAGAAAGTTCGCGAGGCGCGCGACCGCGGGCTGCCGGTCTACGCGGAAACTTGTCCACAGTATCTCTATCTCTCAATTGAAAACTTTGACGTGCCGGATTTTGAAGGCGCGAAATATGTTTTTACGCCGCCGCTTCGCGAAAAATGGCATCAGGAAAAGCTCTGGAACGGCCTCAAGCGGGATCATCTGCAAGTCGTCTCTACGGATCATTGTCCCTTCTGCTTTAAGGAGCAGAAGGAACTTGGACGCGGCGATTTCAGCAAGATTCCGAACGGTGGTCCTGGCATTGAACATCGCATGAGCCTGATTTATTCCGGTGGGGTTGCTCAGGGACGCTTCAGCGTGAATCGATTCGTCGAATTGGTTTCCACGACTCCAGCCAAGCTCTTCGGTTTGTATCCGCGCAAGGGAACTATCGCAGTCGGCAGCGACGCCGACCTCGTAGTTTTCGATCCCAAGCGCCAACACACGATCAGTGCTAAGACCCATCACATGCGGGTGGACTATTCGATGTTCGAGGGTATTCAGGTGACGGGTATGCCGGAGGTCGTTCTTTCCCGCGGCCGCATCGTGGTTGATCGAGACAAGTTCCTGGGCCACGCGGGGCAAGGAGAGTTCCTGCGACGTTCAACGTATTCGCAGATGAGTGGTTAGGACTCAAATGTGACTGCTCGTGAGTTAGCGCAAGGCCGCGAACAGCGCATCTTTCCAGCGCTGGTTATCGATCCTCCAGCACACTTTTGTTTTACGCTTCGCCCGTAGTACGGGCTCCCAGAGTGCTCGGTTACGATCATCGTCCGCAACGTTCAGCCGATCGACTACTGTCATCCCACGCGTCAGCTCACTTTGTGTTTCGATATCCACATAATGTTCGGTCCAGTCGAGTGCGACCGTCGGGTCAAGCGCGATGCACATCGTAACTGGATCAGGCAGACAGATCCCGTCTTCTTGAGTCTGCACCTTATAAGCGTGACGAGCATGGCTGTTGCATTCGACGGCAAATTCGCCAAGAGCTGACTTCAACCTTTGGATTCTCGAGATATCGTTCTGATCGATTACCGCGTCCCCTCGCGAGAGTTGCCAGCCGATCAGTTCAATCGGGAGCCCAGCCAGCATGACGATGCGCGCGGCATCCGGATCGACCCAGATGTTGTATTCGGCAGCCGGTGTTATGTTTCCTTCGCAGCATGGCGCGCCCCCCATCACCACGCAGCGGCTGATTTTACCGACGATTGCCGGCTTCTTGGCCAGCGCGAGAGCGAGATTTGTAAGTGGTCCAAGCGTCACGACCACAAGTCCAGGATTGGTTTCGATCGTGTTGATGATCGCGTCGACGGCGTGCAACTTCTCCGCAGTCCGGCGGGGAGCCGGATAATTATGATCGCCCAATCCGTCTCGACCATGAAACCAGGTTGCATTCCCATACGTGCGTAGCAGCGGCTTTTCCGCGCCAACGTACACTGGAACGTCCGCCCTGCAAAGTTCAATTGTGTACAAGGCATTACGCGTGGCCTGTTGAACGTTCACATTCCCAGCGACCATCGTGATCGCAGCCACCTGGACATCAGGGGCACGAAGAGCCATGATGAGCGCTACAGCATCGTCGGAAGCAGTGTCGGTATCGATTAAAAAGGTGCGTGGCACATGCGTAGGATAGCAAATCGCTCAGAATGCCTCCGCGGTTTCGAGAGAGACCGTTCGAAGGCCGATTGCTTGCGCGTAGAGGTTAGCCCTTTCGCATTACAACAACATGCCGGCAATCGATGCCGACATCAGATTCGCCATGGTGCCCGCCAGCATCGCGCGAATTCCGAGTTGCGCGAGTTCGCGCTTTTTATTCGGTGCGAGCGCACCGATGCCGCCGATCTGTATTCCGATGGAGCTGAGATTTGCAAAGCCACAAAGCGCGAATGTCGCGATGGTAAATGAGCGCGGGTCGAGCGCGGCTTTCATGGGTCCGAGCATGGAGAATGCAACGAGTTCGTTGAGCACCATGCGTGTTCCCAGCAAGGTTCCAATCACACCACAGTCGTGCCAGGGTACGCCAATCACCCAGGCAACCGGCGCGAAGACGGCGCCGAAAATCTTTTCCAGACTTTCTGGGAACCACGCCACCCAATGGTGTATTCCACCGAGAATGCCGTCCGCCAGTGCGATCAGCGCCAGGAAAGCGATCAACATGGCGGCAATGTTCAAAGCCATATGCAGGCCGTCAGTCGTTCCGCGGGCGACGGCACCCAGGAGATTTTCTTCTTTTTCCGACTGCTCTTCGCCTTCCGGCATAACAACTCGTCCGGCGGTTCTCGGATGTTCAGTTTCTGGCACGAGCATCTTCGCCATCAACAGCGTTCCCGGCGCCGTCATGATTACCGCGCTCAGCAGATGTTTCGGTTCTATCCCGAATGCAATGTAAGCCGCCATGATTCCGCCGGAGACGTGGGCCATGCCGCTCGTCATAACGGTCATGAGTTCCGAGTGGGTTAGATCAGGCAGAAACGGCCGGATTGTGACCGGAGCTTCTGTTTGTCCCATGAAGATGCTGGCCGCGATATTGAGTGATTCCGCGCCGCTGGCGCCCATCACCCGAGTCATTAGCCAAGCCGCGCCTTTGATGATGAGCTGCATGATTCCGAAGTGATAAAGCACGGCGAAAAATGCGCAGATGAAAATAATCGCTGGCAGCACCTGAAAAGCAAAATAGAAACCTAGATGTGAACCTTGTTTCCCGAGGTCGCCGAAGACAAACTGTGAACCGACAAAAGAGTAGCCCAGCAGGCGGCTCACTACGTCTCCAGCTTTCTGAAAGAGGCGACGCCCGGCGTCGATCCGCAATACCAGTACGGCGAAGGCAAACTGCAGGCCCAACCCCCAAGCCACCGTTTTCAAGCGAATCGCGCGGCGGTTGTTCGAAAAGGCATAGGCCAAACCGAGCATAGCTAAAAGGCCGAGGATTCCGGTGTAGCGTCCCATTCAGTTTTTCTCTCCGGGTCTTCCGATCACTTGTGTTCGATCATGCGCGATCACGCGATGGATCAGCGGTCTCTTCTCTTGCGCTGGCAAGTCGCTAATCCCGTAGCTTTTCACAAGCAGTTCCCTGGCACGATCAGCGAGTAATTCGTCGTTGTAGTGAACTGTCGCCAGCGGTTCGCCAATGGAAACTGCGTCTCCAACTTTTTTGTGCAGCACGATACCCACGGAGGGATCGACCGAATCTTCTTTTCGCTCTCGGCCTCCGCCAAGAATTACACATGCTGTGCCGACTTGCTCACATTGCAGAGACGCGAGATATCCGCTGCGCGGACTGGAAAGGATCATCGTGTGTCGAGCTCGCGGCAATTTCTCTGGATCGTCGATCACCCGCGGATCTCCGCCCTGCAGTTCAACCATCTGGCGAAACATATCAAGCGCTTTGCCGGATGCGATTAAGTTCTCGCTCAGCTTCTTTCCCTCCGTGACCGTATTCGCCACCCCACCGAGTTGAAACATCCAACCGGCAAGTTCGAGGCAAAGCTGACGTAAATCCTCCGGACCGTCTCCGCGCAAAATCTCGATTACCTCGACCACTTCAAGCGCGTTGCCGATCATAAGTCCCAGCGGCTGATCCATGTCCGTTATGAGCGCGACCATTTGTTTGCCCATTCGCTCGCCCGTTTCAACCATCAGTTCAGCGAGAAAGGCAGCATCTTCTTCAGTCTTCATGAATGCGCCGGAGCCGGTCTTTACGTCGAGCACAAGCGCGTCGATGCCTTCTGCAAGTTTCTTGCTCATGATCGAAGCGCAAATTAGATATGGACTCTCGACCGTGCCCGTCACATCGCGCAATGCGTAAAGCTTGCGATCAGCGGGAGCGATTTCATCGGTCTGGCCAATCATCGCGCAACCACAGGTTTCCAGTACGCGAAGAAATTGCGCGACGGAAAGATTCACGCTGAAGCCGGGAATAGCCTCGAGCTTGTCCAGCGTCCCACCCGTATGTCCCAGGCCACGTCCACTGATCATCGGGACAGTTATACCTGCGGCCGCGGCGAGCGGGGCCAGCACGAGCGAGGTCTTGTCGCCCACTCCACCAGTTGAATGCTTGTCTACTTTCTTGCCCGGCAGAGAAGAGAGATCGAGAACCTCACCCGACCGCAACATTGCATCCGTAAGCGCAGCGGTTTCGGCACGCGTCATCCCACGCAACACAACGGCCATCAGCCACGCGGAAACCTGATAATCAGGAATATGGCCGTTGGTATATGCGCTTACCAGAGACTCTATTTCACTCCGAGATAGCTCCCCCGCGTCTCGCTTCTTGCGGATCACATCGATGGCGCGGAATGTGTGGGCTGAGGTGGCGGCCGGATTCACTGGAGACGGAACCCTTCCGGAAGCAACTCGGTGATGTTGGCCTGCCGCGGTCCATCCCTTCCTTGGAAAAAAATCGTTGCATCTGGACCGAATTCGTAGATCACCTGACGACAAGCACCGCACGGCGAACAAGGAACGCCCTGGTCGTTGACCACGGAGACTGCACGAATCTCGATCTTGGGTCCTAGCTGCGCGACCGCGGAAAAAATCGCTGTGCGCTCTGCGCAATTGGTCATTCCGTAGGACGCGTTCTCAACATTGCAACCATTGAAGACTTTGCCGTTAGACAGAAGAATGGCAGCTCCCACTCGGAACTTTGAGTACGGCGCGTGCGCATTCTTCATCGCCTTTTTCGCCGAGCGCAGCAGTTGAGCCTGCACGCTATTTGAAAGATTTTTCTGGACCATAACAGAGGAGATCTCGCCTAGACCGTCGAAACGAAGTCATTGTAACTCGTGAATACGCAACGCAGCAGTTTTTATTAATTCAGTAAGTGATATGGCTTATTGCTCACATAAATCGAAAAGTGCTGCTGATTTTGATCACGCGCTTAGCAAGTTTGCGTGACGTTCAAGCTAGCAAACAATGCACGCAGTTTTTCCTCATCCAGCTTTCCTTCGCTGCGTACGCCCGTGCAGACGTCAAGCCCGAAGGGACCGACCTCCAGCACCGCTTCGTGCACATTATCGGGATTCAATCCTCCCGCCAAAAAGATTGGGATATCGATCTGCTCTCGGATGCGCCGGCTCAATGCCCAGTTATGCCGCCGCCCGGTACCCCCCAATACTTTGGTTGCCAGCATTGGATTTCCTGAGTCGAGGAGAAGCGCATCCACATGGGCCGCAATTGCAATGGCTTCTCTTACAGATTCCTCGCCGGTTACGTGGACGACCTGCACAATCGAAATTCCCGGCAGAGCGACCCTCAGCTCTTTATACGACCCCAGAAAACGATCTACAATTTGAATCGTGTTGGTGCGGCAGCGTCGTTGCTGGGCAATGATGCTCTCCGCATCCTGCTTCGATGTAAGCAGGAAAGTGGCGATTGGCGGAGGAACCGATGCGGCTATGTCGGCAATTTGCTCTTCCGGGATCACTCCAGGGCCGCTCGGCATCGCGGAAACCAAACCCACGGCACTGGCGCCGCAATCGATAGCCAGCCGGGCTTCCTCGCGGCTTGAAATGCAACAGATCTTAACCCTCGGGTGCTCGATTGCCCTCATTACGTAGAGTATGCGTCTTTTGGCCAAGGCGGGGCTAGCCGAATCGCAATTGCTTTTGTAATGAGTCAGGGCTAGCATATTGCCGATATTCTCTTCGCTCGGCATCGTGCAGTTTTTCGCTTCGCGTCATGCAAGTTCTTGCTCGATCTCTCGTTCTTGATTAAGGAGGATGTTATGGGTATTGCAGTGTCGCCGCAGATTCATCCGCAAGTGGCTGACTTCATCGAGAAGCCGCGCAAAATGTTAATCAATGGCAAATGGGTGAGCGCAATTTCGGGAAAGACGTTTCCTACTTATAATCCCGCCACTGGTGAGGTTCTCGCTCAGGTGGCGGAAGGCGATCGTCAGGATATTGAAGAAGCCGTGAAGGCGGCCCGCAAGGCTTTCGATCACGGACCGTGGCGTCGAATGACGGCGTCCGAACGCGGACGCTTGATTTGGAAACTCGCCGATTTACTCGAAGCACACACGGAAGAATTCGGCTACCTGGAGAGTCTCGACAACGGCAAGCCACTGGCGATCGCAAAGGCTGCCGACGTGCCTTTGGCTGTGGACCTTTTCCGCTACATGGCCGGCTGGGCCACGAAGATTGAGGGCAATACCATTCCGATCTCAGTCCCTTATACTCCCGGCGCTAAGTACCTCGCTTACACTCTACGAGAACCGGTTGGAGTTGCGGGGCAGATTATTCCTTGGAATTTTCCTCTGCTCATGGCTGCGTGGAAACTGGGGCCGGCATTAGCTTGCGGCTGCACCGTCGTATTAAAGCCGGCGGAACAAACTCCACTTTCGGCGCTGCGCCTGGGTGAACTCGTTATGGAGGCAGGCTTCCCCGAAGGCGTAGTCAACATCGTGCCGGGCTATGGCGAGACTGCTGGCGCGGCACTGGCAGGTCATCCCGAGGTGGACAAAATCGCTTTCACCGGTTCCACTGAGGTTGGCAAACTGATCGTGCATGCCGCCACCGGCAACTTGAAAAAAGTTTCCCTCGAACTTGGAGGAAAATCGCCGAACGTCGTATTCAAGGATGCCGATCTTGAAACGGCCATCCCCGGCGCAGCAAGCGCCATCTTCTTCAATCATGGGCAGTGCTGCTGTGCCGGGTCGCGACTCTACGTTGAGAAACCGATCTTCGATCGCGTTGTGGAAGGAGTGGCCGACTATGCCAAGAAAATCCAGGTCGGTTCCGGTCTTGATCCTGAAACACAAATGGGTCCACTTGTTTCTCAGGAGCAGTTGAGCCGAGTTTGCGGATATCTGGAATCTGGTTTCTCGGAAGGCGCGACAGCTCTTGCTGGTGGCCACAAGAAAGGCGACAAGGGCTATTTTGTGGAGCCAACCGTTCTCGTGAATACGCGCGAGAATATGAAGGTGGTGCAGGAGGAAATTTTCGGGCCGGTGGTGGCGGCAATGCCATTCAGCAGTCCAGAGGAAATTTTGCCACGCGCCAACGACAGTGAGTACGGCTTAGCGGCAGCTGTCTGGACGAACGATATCGGCAAAGCTCATCGAACTGCGGAATATCTGCGTGCCGGAACAGTATGGATCAACTGCTACAACATTTTTGATGCCGCCATGCCATTCGGTGGATACAAGCAATCTGGTTGGGGCCGCGAGATGGGACACGATGCCCTCAGCCTTTACACCCAGACGAAAGCGATTTGCACCAAAATAGCGTAATTTCGTGGTTTCAAAAAATTAGGACGGCGATCGATCGCCGTCCTTTTCTCTTCCACCTTCGCAAGATTATTTTTCCATCAGCAGAACCTTTTCCGCGTCATCGATTTCGGTCAACTTCACCTCGATTACCTCGTTCATGGTGGTCTGAACGTTGCGGCCCACGAAGCTGGCCTCCACTGGCAATTCGCGGTGGCCGCGGTCGATCAGCACGCACAGTTGCACCCGGCGTGGCCTGCCATGCGCAAAGAGGGCGTCCATGGCTGCGCGCACCGTCCGTCCCGTGAAGAGCACATCGTCGACCAGAACAATATTCTTGTCCTCGATGGAAAAACCGATCTCTCGTTCCTGAACCACCGGCTTTGGACCTAGCGTAGAAAGATCGTCGCGGTAGAACGTGATATCTAATGTGCCAACCGGAACATCGGAATTCTCGATGCGAGCGATGATCTTGCCCAGGCGCTCGGCAATCGGCACCCCACGACGACGAATTCCGATCAGCCCCAAGCCCTCTACGCCACCGTTCTTTTCAACAATTTCATAAGCCAGGCGCACCAGAGTGCGCTCAATTTCCGATGCGGACATTAGTTGGGCTTTCTGGCGGAGAGCGGTTTGGCGCGTAGAAGTTTGTGGATTCATCGTTGAAAGTGCCTCACCCGTTTTTCGTGCTTGCCTCTGTGATTCTAGGCCTCAATCACTTTAGTGGCATTCCGGTTTATCTGCAAGGAGGGTATGAATTCAGACGCCCGTCGGTTTCTGCGAAGTCAAGCTTTCGGCGATCGCTTGTTTCAAATTGCTGGAGCCAATATTCTGCACCGTCACAGTACAGGTAAGCATGCCGATATCGTTTTGCAAATCGCGGAGAGAAATTTTGTGCTGCAGAGCCCATGAGCCTTCTGCTGGCAAGATCCCAATCCCCTGATTTCTCCCTCCGGCTTTGGCTCGGTAGAGCGCGGTATCTGCCAGTTCAATTGCCTCTTCCACACAGATTGCCTCGTAGGCGCGGCGGCTCCAGGGAAAAGGCGCCCAACCCACCGAACAGGTCTTGCGCACATGAATTCCGTGTCCAAGATCAAACGGCTCGCCAGCCATCACGTCCAGAATTCGATCACAGAACGCGGGTGTGCCGGAGGGGTCTGCGGAACGCGACATGATCAGGAATTCCTCCCCTCCCCACCGGACCAGCACATCGGATTTACGCACCACCTTGCTCAGTCGCTCGGCCACTAATTGCAGCAGCCGATCGCCTGCGGGATGGCCATGCAGATCGTTGACTTCTTTGAAGAAATCCACATCGACCATAAGAAAGACAAGGTCGCGATGATCCATCTTCCGGATGTCTCCGCCCCGCGCCCTCTCGTAGTTTCGCAAGACCTGTCCAGATTCGGCTGTCAGGATTTCTTCCAGGTAGCGCCGGTTCCACACGCCGGTGAGCGGGTCGGTGTAGGAAATCTCCTGCAGTTCGAGATTCTTGCGTTGTAATTCCAGACTGTGCCAACGGAGAGATTGCTCTTTATTTTCCAGTTCGTCTTTCAACTGGCACATCTCATCAAGATTCTGGCGAGACAGGCGCAGCAAGTGGAGCAGCTTGCGGTCCATCCAGTGCTGCTTGACGAACACCAGCCCGCCCATTAAAACCATCGCTGCTGCGGTCAACAGAAGCCTGTAAGAGCGCACCCGCTGCGGAGCATGCCCGCCAAACTCCGCCCAGACCACCATCAGCGGCGTCGAGAACACTGCGAGCATCGCCAGCCTCGCGGTCCACATGCTGTGCCCGGGTGGAGGTTGCTGATCCGAGGATGCGTCGGTGGAAAGCCCGCGTGCCATGAGACCAATCGTCGCGAACCACGCCATGGCCGCGACGAGCGGAACGTCGTAAAGGCTGCCGGTATAGTATCGATGAACATCAATGGCTACGCCGGCCAAAATGGAACTAACGCTGTACAGCAATGTGGCCTTGAAGAACTGCGAGTAGATGATCCGCCACGAGCCTCGACTGTTCCTCCAAGCCAGGCCCACGCCGATAACCAGCACGACTTGTTCACAAGCGTAGAGTAGATCGAAGCTGCGTCCGTAAATCGCTTCGTTCGGAGAAACATATTGCCAGGGAATAACGATAAACAGATATAGATAGAGCCACCACGCTAGCAGTAGAAAAAAATCTACACTTGCCAGCCGGAGAGAATGATCATTTCGGCGAATGTGAGGTTGCACCGCTAACGCGGCCATCATAGGCACGACATGCAGGAATAAACCTACATCCGCGACGAACGGATTCGGCACCTCTTGGCGAAGGAAGACTTCAAAGTAGGTCCACAAAACTTGAACGCAGAGCCACATTCCGCAGCCCAAAGCCATAAGGGACCAGAAAAGCTGGGCCTTCTTATCAGTGGTTTTTATGTTTGAGAAGATGGAGAGCGTTCCAGCAAAAAGCAGAGCGCACTGCAGGAGATCCCCGAAGGCTGTGAGTCCAATGCTGTGCGAGGCCAGCAACGTCACTAAAATGTGGACGCAAACCACCGCGCACACAATTCCCATCCACTTGCTTGGTTGCCGCACAGAGATCGATCCCACTTTAAGAGTGTAAGTTCAGGCTGCGACATCTCCGCGTTACGGAAGTAATCGCAGGATTGAACGTGGGGAAACTATCCAATCGCGGCGGCGAATCGCTGGGCAAACCGGAAGACGTCGCGATAGGAGTTGTAGAGGGGAACAGGTGCAACCCGGTAGGTATCCGGTTCTCGCCAATCGCCCACAATGCCTTCCTTGGCCAGCCGTTCACACAGTGCCCGCCCGTTTTTTGGGATTCGGATAGAAAGCTGCGCTCCACGCCGAACCTGATCTTGCGGCGTAATAATCGAAAAGGCGGAAGAGAATTTCTGATCGAGGAAAATCTGGTTCAACAAGAATTCCAGGTAGCCGGTTAACATCACACTCTTAGCCCGCAGGCGTTCCATATCCGCCTCGTGAAAAATTTGCATTGAGGCGCGCAAGACCGCCAAAGTGATAATCGAGGGATTGCTCAGTTGCCAGCCCTCAGCACCGGACATCGCCTGAAACTTTGGCCCCATCTCGAACCGGGTCTTTTCGTCGTGACCCCACCATCCAGAAAGCCGGGGCAAGTCAAAGGAGCGAGCGTGCCGCTCATGAACGAAACAACCAGCCACGCATCCTGGACCGCCATTCAGATACTTATAGCTGCACCAAACCGCGAAGTCCGGACCCCAATCGTGCAGTTTTAAACACAGATTGCCGGCAGCATGCGCCAGATCGAAGCCGACCGCGCAACCCATTGCGTGACCTGCACGCGTAATTCCCGCCATATCGAACGCTTGGCCTGTCGCATAATTCACCCCACCCAACAGGATCAACGCGATCTCATCCCCCGAGCGCTCGATGAGCAAGTTGATTTCTTCATCGCGTAGACAAGACTCGCCCGGCAGCGGACTCAATTCAATGAGAGAACTTGCGGGATCGTAACCGTGGAAAGCAATCTGCGACTTCACCGCGTACTGATCAGAAGGGAATGCCCCACGCTCGACAACGATTTTATGTCGCGCCGGCGTCGGCCTGTAGAACGACACCATCATCAGGTGAAGATTTACCGTGAGCGAATTCATCACTACCACTTCCAAGGGCTTCGCTACTACAAGGTCTGCGGTCTGGTTCGTAAGCAGCCGGTGATAAGGCATCCACGCATTGGCAGCTTGAAAGTGCCCCTCCACGCCAAGTTCGGCCCAGTCTTTTAGCTCCTGCTGTATGTATTCCGCGGCTGTCTTGGGCTGAAGTCCGAGAGAGTGCCCGCAGAGATATACGCAATCTTCCCCATTGGGAGTTTTAGGAAACAAGAAGCGCTCTCTGTAATCCCGCAGCGGATCACGTTGATCCATCGCGATGGCGAAATCCTCACTCCAGCTAAACTCCGGAGTTGTCACTGCGGTAGCTCCAGCGGAGTCAAATCGCGATGGATTAATCGGTCTGCTTTATCCCAGTCGAGATCCGTCACGCGATGGATGCTCTTGCTGAGTTCGCCCAGTATCCGCTCCTGGATCGCACCTCGAGACAGAGCGACTGAGTAAGGAATTCTGTGGAAGGTGACCATCGCATACTTCGGAATGAAGAGGTTCGGATACCGCGACTCAAGCGCCAGTTCCACTTTCTTCGTGAGTAGAAACTGCGAATCCGCAACTCGATCACGCATTTCGGTAAAGTTTTCAATCGCCATATCAGCTATGGCGTCGGTATTTACCTTGCGCTCTTTTTCGAACTCCGCGAATACTCTAGTCCAGTCTGCGCCGTACCGGTCAAGCAACTCGACTAGATAAGTGCAATCTTCAAACCCACAGTTGATTCCCTGGCCAAAGAAGGGAACGATCGCGTGAGCAGCGTCCCCCAGCAGCAGAGTTCGTCCATTTACGTGCCAGGGAGAACACTTAACGGTGACCATCGCTCCCGTCGGATTGGCAGCATAATTCTCCGCGAGCTGCGGCATCAGTCGATTCACATCAGGAAACCGTTCCTGAAAAAAATGAATTACATCCATTTCGCTGCTGAGGCTCGCGAAGCTGTCTGCACCCTCGAACGGCAAAAAGAGAATGCAAGCGAAGGTGCCATCTATATTTGGTAACGCAATCAACATGTGATTGCCCCGGGGCCAGATGTGAAGGGCGTTCGGCTCCAAAAGAGGATTTCCGTTGGGACCGGCTGGGATTGTCAACTCTTTGTACCCATAGTCGAGATGCTGTTGAGAAAAGTCGAAGTGACTCAACTTGAGCATCTCTGCCCGCAGCGCGGATGCTGCACCATCGCAGCCAATTAGCACTTCGGTCTTCTGGTTAGTTTCTTCGCGGGTATCCTCATTGCGCACTCGGATCTCTCCGGTTCTAAAATCGAACCCCTGGCAGCGCCGGTGAAAATGAATCGTCGCTCCCTCTTCTTCTGCGGCATTCATGAGCTCTATATTCAGTTCCGCCCGCGAAATCGAGTGGATGACCTCTGCCTCATTTTTGCCATAGGGTTGGAACGTAAGTTCTTCGGCGATCGAATGCATCATCCTGCCCTTCATGGGGAGGGTGATGCCGCGCATTTTTTCCCAAAGGCCGGCCTGCCGCAATGCATGAATTCCGCGGGTCGATAGCGCCAGATTAATCGACCGTCCCGCGCTGGTGCGTACTCGCCTCATATCGGGACGCCGCTCGTAAATCTCGACGGAGAATCCGCGCCGCATCAGCAGAATGGCAAGCAGAGGTCCATTCAAGCCGGCACCGATCAGCGTTACTTTTTCAGATGTGGCGTTCATTCAGATGAAAAAGACTGGATACCTGCTGCGCAAGGAGCGCAGCCATACTTCACTCGGTCAACAACGTCCTGGCTTCCCACAACTCCGGGAAAAATTTCTTGTCGAGGGTCAACTTCAAGTAAGACGATCCCGCACTTCCGCCAGTGCCCATGCGGATCCCGATAATTCGCTCGACCAACTGGATGTGACGCAGCCGCCAGCTCACTACCAACTCGTCAAACTCCGTGAGACGTTCGCATACGTCGATCCAGTCGCGATGATGACGCTCATTCTGATAAAGTGCATGGACCGCGCGGGCGCGTGCCTCGAAACGTTCTTTTTCAGTTGCATCATTACTGAGGGCCGGGAGTTTGCCCATAGCCTGCAATGCTCCAAAGAAGACGTCGCGCAGCGAGGGCTCTTCCAATCGGCGCTTCAGGCTTGCATACGCTTCCGGGGTGGGACGGTGATAGCGCAGCATTTTTTCATCTTTTAAACCGCACAGAAATTCGATCTCTCGAAATTGCTCCGACTGGAATCCGCTGGCAGGTTCCAGTAGACCGCGAAAAGCAAGAAAATGCGTCGGCAGCATCGTTTCCAAAATCGTGAACTGCTCCACCAACACTCGGGTAATTTCCGTACACCGCCGCAACAGCCGTGCTGCTTCATAAACTTCATCATGCGATTGCGGAGCCGCACCTGCCCTTTGCAAGTTCGCGACCACCGCATCGAGATCGTGCAGCAATTCCTTGAACCATAACTCGTAAGTCTGATGCACGATAATGAATAACAATTCGTCGTGATGTACCGGCGAAGATTTTGGCTGCTGCAACTCAAGCAGCTCCGGAACTTTCAGATACGAGCTGTAGGTGAGCTGTTCTGGTTCTGGCGCTACAGGACTCAAGTCGACCACGGCGATTGATCGTGGCTCTTCGTCGGCTTCGGGCGACTCAGGTTTAAGTTTCAAGAACTCAGTTGCGTTTCCACCCAGCAATTTGGACTTCGTATGTTGCGGCAAATTGCTTTGCCGGATCAGATTTCCTACTCTCTCTTCGCCCAGAGGAAAAGGATAATCCGATCCCAGTAGCACCCGATCCGCTCCCATCGTCCCTACTAGAAACTGCAACGTGCGTTGGTCGAATACCGCGGAGTCTATGTAAAAGCGGTTGAGATAATAGCTAGGCGGATGTTGGCAATCCCCCCGCGCAACCGGATGATGATGCCAGGCATTTTCCAGACGTCCCAGCAAGAATGCGAAACTTCCGCCGCCATGTGCAAAACATATGCGGAGCGATCGAGGCAGGCGATCAAATGCTCCGCTCAAAATCAGAGCGACTACCGAAAGTTGTGTTTCCGCCGGCATACCGACCGTCCATGGCATCATGTATTTGGGCATTCGTTCCTGCCCCAACATTTCCCAGGGATGAACGAGGACGGCCGCACCTTCAGCCGCGCAATGGTGCAAAAAAGTCACAATGCCGGCGTCGTCCAGATTCTTGCTTCCTACATGATTGCCGATTTGCACGCCTAGATGCCCGGCCCGCATACAGCGGCTGAGTTCCTTACAAGATGCGTCAACATCTTGCAGCGGCACTTGGCAAAACGATTTCAGCCGGTCTTGCCCGCGGCTACAAAGTTCGAGCGCCGCATCGTTGAACATTTCTGCACAATCGCGCGCATGCTCAATCGGCTGGTCATAAGCAAATAGGATCGGCGTCGCAGACATCACCTGCAAATCAACGCCGTCGCGATCCATTTCACGGAGCCGAACTTCCGGATCCCAACACGCAGAATAAATGTGGCGGAAGAATCGATCTCCCACCATGATGTCGGCTTTTCCCGGCTCTGTATGTTTGATCCACGGCCAGTTCGGCGTGCCATAGCGTGCCGCAAGATCAGGCCAGGAACTAGGGAAGAAATGATTATGGATGTCGATAACTTGCATGCTTCATTTGCCAGGATGAACGGTGCCGCAGTGCCCGCATTTGCGCTTACTCTCGTTGCCATAAAATTGCTCGAACACAGGCGGGAGATCCTTAACGATGCTCTTCAGCTTCAATTCTGCGCGATGAACCAACTGATGGCAATTTGGGCAATACCACTCGAACGCATCCAGTGAGCCTTCCGGACGCGGAACCTCGATGACCACGCCGATGGTTTCAGCCGGACGTTGCGGCGAGTGGCGCATGTGTTTGGGTAAAAGAAAAATCTCGCCTTCGTTAATCGGGATTTCCAACGGCGGCTTGCCAGGCGTCTCCATCACACGAAGGACGATGTTGCCCTTCAACTGATAAAAGAATTCTTCCGTGGGATCGTCGTGATAATCGCGGCGCTGGTTGGGGCCACCCACAACGGTCACCATCATCTCGCCGTCTTCCCACACTTGAGCGTTTCCAACCGGAGGCTTGAGTTTCTCCTTGTTCTGTTCGATCCAGGCCTGAAAGTTGAAAGCCTTCAGATTCTTGATGGACGCCATCGTCTCTCCTGTGTCTAAGGCTTGTAAGCCATCGCTTTGATCTCGATCAGCAAGTGCGGATGCGGCAGTTGATGCACGGCCACGGTCGTCCTTGCCGGACCGTCGTATCCGAAGAACTCACCATACACTTCGTTGTAGCCCGCGAAATCGTTCATGTTTACAAGATAAGTTGAAAGTTCGACTACGTCTTTAAGTTGCGCTCCCGCGCTCTGCAGAATGTCGCGAATATTCTCGATTACTGCTCGGGTTTGTTTGCGGATATCAAGCTTTGTGGCACCGAGCGGATCAACGTCAGCGCCGGCAATCGTATTGTCGGCGCGGCGCGCGCTGGTTCCGGAAACAAACAGGAAGTCACCCGCACGCTTGATATGAGGATATTTGCCGCGCGGTGTCGCTTTCCCTTCGACTACTCTGCTCTCGATCGTGCCCATATCTTAGAGTCGGATACAAATATTGTTCAGCTCGGAATAAAAATTCAGCGAATGGATTCCGCCTTCGCGGCCGATTCCAGAAAGTCCCACCCCACCGAACGGAGTGCGCAGATCGCGCAGGAACCAGCAATTTACCCAAGTGATGCCCACATTCATCTGTTGCGCTACGCGATGTCCGCGTTTTAAGTTGCTGGTCCACACCGACGCCGCGAGTCCGTACTTTGTATCGTTCGCCATCGCGACAGCCTCTTCTTCCGAATCGAACGGCGCGATGTGACACACTGGGCCAAATATCTCTTCCTTCACGCATCGGGCCGATTCCGCTAGCCCAGTATAGATGGTTGGTTGCACATAGAAGCCGTTATTGCGGGCGTCGTCAAATTTCGGAGTGCCTCCGCCGGTGATAACTGTCGCCCCTTCTTCTTTAGCTAATTGGTAATAGGAGAGAACTTTCTCTCGATGTTGCGCCGAGATGAGCGGTCCGAAATCGGTTTTCGCGTCGGTAGGCCAGCCTGCATTCAGGCTTTCCGTTTTTTCTTTGAGAGCGTCTACGACCTTCTCGAAAATATTGCGCTCCACATAAACACGCTCTGCACACAGACAGACTTGTCCGGTATTAAGAAATACCGCGTCAGATAAACCGCTGACCGCCTCTTCGAAATTACAATCCGCAAATACGATTGCCGCATTCTTCCCGCCCAGTTCAAACGAAACCGGCTTCACCGTAGGCGCCACAGCTTTCATGATTGCGGCTCCGGTTCTCGATTCCCCAGTAAACGTGATCGCGTCCACGTCTGGATGCTGGGATAAGAATTCTCCCGCAGACCCCGATCCGAAGCCATGCACTACGTTATAAACGCCGTTCGGGATTCCCGCATCTTGCATCGCCTCCGCGAGAAGCGCAGCGGTGGCAGGAGTTTCTTCGGAAGGTTTAACCACTACGGCATTTCCGCAAGCTAAAGCAGGCGCCACTTTCCAAGTAAGCAGAAGAAGCGGCAGATTCCATGGAGTGATAACACCTACCACGCCCAACGGCTTGCGCAGAGCATAGTTCAAAGCCCCCGTCCCGTCGGGAGTTTCGGTTTGAAACGCTTCCATCCCAGACATTTTTATGAGGTCGGCGAAGACTCTGAAATTCGCTGCAGCCCGAGGAACGTCGAGTTTGGCGGCCAGAGAGATTGGCTTCCCGGTATCGGCAACTTCAGCCTGAACGAAGCAGTCAAACCGTTTCTCGATCGCGTCCGCTACTTTGTGCAGCCGCGCCGCTCGCTCGCGTATTCCGAGTCGGCCCCATTCTCCACTAAGAGATCGACTCGCAGCGTCGACCGCCTCGTCTACCTGCTCTTTCGTTGCCTCCGTGACCTGGGCGATCACTGTCCCATCCGCCGGATTTACATCGTCGAACTCGTGCTTTCCAGGCACGAAACGGCCATCAATATAATTCTGGATTAATTTCACGAAGTCCTCAGGCAGGTCTCCGCAATCGTAGCAGGCTGGCGGGAAACGGGGCAATCATCGGGCAGTTTACTTCAGCTTAAGTCGCGCGTCCAAGTATCGGTGCAGCGCATCTTGCCAGGAAGGCATTGTGATTCTCCACTTCTCTAAGCTCGCGGAAGATAATACCGAATAGGCCGGTCGCGGTGCCGGACGAGCAATCCGTTCGGTACTGGTGGGTCTTATGTCTGCGGCCAGGTCTGCGCTTCGCACAATCTCTTGTGCGAATTCAAACCAGGAACAACTGCCCGTGTTGGTAGAGTGCACAATCCCTTCCGCGTTCTTTCGGCACAAGGAAATAATCGATCGCGCCAAGTCGACCACATAGGTGGGACACCCTCGTTGGTCGTTCACCACGTCGAGGGATGGACGGCTTGCCGCGAGCTTCAGAATTGTGTCGGGAAAACATTTCCCTCCGATTCCGAACAGCCAGGACGTTCGGACGATGCAGCAATCCGGAATCAGTTCCTGCAGTTTTATCTCCGCTTCCGCTTTGGTCCGCCCGTAAACGCTCTGCGGATTTCTTGGATCGCTTGTCTCATACGGAGTTGTTTTCTTGCCGTCGAAAACATAGTCGGAACTCAGGAACATGAGGCGCGCGCCAACCTCTCTTGCCGCCCGACCAACGTTGACGGCGCCATCGCGATTCACTGCAAACGCAAACTCTGCATTACTCTCGCATCCATCCACATCGGTATACGCCGCCGACAATACGATCCATTCCGGACGGGTGTCCCGTAAAACTTGGAGAACACGACCAGCGTCGCGAATATCGGCATCGCTGGAGCTGAGGCCCGTGACGGCATCTTGGCGCCATTCGCGCATAAGCGCCTTCCCCAGCAGTCCGGATGCACCAAAGAGAGTGACTCGCATGAAAATCTATTCGAAAGTTTCGGCGCCGGCCAGTGCTGCGCCACGCTGGTCTTTTGCCGACACGATTGGCTCGCCATTGATCGGCCACTCGATGTTAACTTGGCGGTCGTTCCAGGCGAGCGTGCGCTCGTACTCAGGCGCGTAAAAGTCGGTTGCCTTGTAAAGTACGTGCGCCTTCTCCGACAGAACTAAGAATCCGTGTGCGAAGCCTATGGGAATCCAGAACATGCGCTTGTTCTCACCCGACAGTCGCACACTCTCACAACGCCCGAAGGTTGGAGAACTTCGGCGCAAGTCGACGGCGACGTCCAGGATCTCCCCCTCTACGACTCGAACAAGTTTCGCTTGCGGCTGCTTCACTTGATAGTGCAACCCTCGAAGGACATTTCGCGAAGAGCAGGAATGATTGTCCTGAACAAAGTTATCGACGATTCCGGCTTCTGCCATGATCCGCTGGTTGTAGCTCTCAAAGAAAAAACCGCGTTCGTCGCGGAACACGCGAGGCTCCAAAATAAAAGCGCCTGGAAGCGAGGTGGAAACTTTCGTGATTCCGCCGCTCATGGATCGAATCGCCGGACTGCGTTCATCAGAACACCTTCTCGCGCAAGAGCTGGAGCAGATAAGCGCCGTAACTATTATTCTTCATGGCGGTGCCGCTTCTTTCCACCTGATCCGCCGTAATGTAGCCGGAGCGCAGCGCAATCTCTTCGGGGCAAGCGACCATGAGCCCTTGCCTTTTTTCAATGGCCTGGATGTAGAGCGATGCTTCCATCAGCGATTCATGAGTGCCCGTATCCAGCCACGCCATGCCGCGTCCCATGACTACAACCTCGAGCTGGCCGCGTTCCATATAGGCTCGATTCACGTCGGTAATCTCCAACTCGCCTCGCGCGCTTGGCTTTAACGACTTCGCAATCTGAATCACCTGATTATCGTAGAAATAGAGTCCGGTCACCGCGTATCTCGATTTCGGCTGCTGAGGCTTCTCTTCAATGCTGAGCGCGCGCCCAGATCCATCAAACTCCACCACTCCATATCGTTCGGGATCGTGCACGGGGTAGGCGAATACTCGCGCACCCTGACTTTTGGTCGAAGCTTCCCGCAAATCCTTCGCCAGGTCGTGCCCATAAAAAATATTGTCGCCCAACACCAGGGCACAAGCCTTGTCGCCGATGAAAGTTTCACCGACCAGGAAAGCCTGCGCGATTCCTTCCGGCTTCGGTTGCACTTTATATTGCAAGTGGATTCCAAACTGACTACCGTCTCCCAAAAGGGCCTGAAACTTCGGCACATCGTCTGGAGTTGTGATGAGAAGGATATCGCGTATGCCTGCCAGCATCAGCGTGCAAAGCGGGTAATAAATCATCGGCTTGTTGTAAACGGGCAGCAAGCTTTTTCCCATGGCATGCGTGATGGGATACAGACGCGTTCCGGAGCCACCGGCAAGAATGATTCCCTTATATTTTGTGCTGCTTACGAATTGCGTCATTAGGATTATCGGCTCGCGCTAGTCGAATTCAAGAAGCGTAATGCGTTTCAATCCACTGCCGGTAGCTTCCACTGGTGACATTGCGGACCCATTCGTCATTATCCAAATACCATTTCACGGTTTTGCGAATTCCTGTCTCGAACGTTTCCCGGGGACGCCAGCCAAGGTCGCGCTCAACCTTACTTGCGTTCATGGCATAACGGCGGTCGTGGCCAGGGCGGTCCTTAACAAACGTAATCAAGCTGCGGCGGGAAGCCCCGCGGCTGCCGGCAAGCTCGTCCACAATGTCGCAGATTGTTTCTACGATTTCGATGTTGCGCTTTTCATTCCAGCCGCCAATGTTATAGGTCTCTCCCACGCGTCCGTGGCGCAATACGGTACCAATGGCTTCGCAATGATCCTCGACATAAAGCCAGTCGCGAACGTTCTGACCATCGCCGTAGACCGGAAGTGGCTTGCCATCGAGGGCGTTCAGAATGATGAGTGGTATTAATTTCTCGGGAAACTGAAATCGTCCATAGTTGTTCGAACAATTTGTAGTAAGCGTGGGCAAACCGTAAGTGTGATGATACGCCCGCACCAGATGGTCTGAAGCTGCCTTGGACGCTGCATACGGACTATTTGGAGCGTATGGAGTCTTTTCAGAAAAAGGCGGATCCGCGAGTGCAAGGGAGCCATAAACCTCATCCGTAGAAACGTGCAGAAAACGAAAGCCGGCTTTTTCGGGCGTGACCAGATTACTCCAATAGCTGCGCACTTCTTCCAGTAGAGCGAATGTTCCGTCAACATTCGTACGGATAAAATCTTCCGGCCCCCTGATGGACCGATCTACGTGGCTCTCGGCGGCAAAATGCACGATGGCTCGCGGCTTCCGCCGATTCAGCAGACTCGCCATCAGAGCGCGATCCGCAATATCGCCATGGATAAACTCGTACCGCTTATCGCCCGCAACATTCGCCAGGTTGTGAACATTCCCGGCGTAGGTGAGCTTGTCCAGGTTTACGACAGATGCTGCATCCCGTTCCATCCACCGCAAAATAAAATTGGAACCGATAAACCCTGCTCCGCCGGTGACGAGGATCGTGTTGTCCATAGAAAATATGATGCCATACCCGCGCCGCCGCGCCTTGTGCTCAGATTGCGAAACTGAACGGCAATTGTAAAACAAAAAGGACGGGAATCGTCCCGTCCTCATCACGTGCGCGGAATTTAGGAGTACGTTTCGCGCTGATGACGCGATTGTAGACCTTATCCGGCTCTCCTCGCGGGTAATGTACCAAGGCCGCCTACTCCTGCGCTTGGCTTCCTCGTTGTTGACTTGCCCGTGCTGGCCCAGCCCATCATCTCGAAGTAAGTCTGTTCCATTTGCCGGGCAACTCCGCTCCACTGATATAGCTCGCGAATGCGCCGTTTCGCCGCTGCTCCTGCAGCTTCTCGCACTGCGGGATTGCCGATTAGAAATCGCAAGCGTTCCGCTAAGTCTGCGGAGTCACCCCGTCGGAATGTGAAGCCCGCGTCCTCGACGGCCTCACGGTTTTCTGGAATGTCGCTAGCCAGCACGCACAGCCCGGCACCCATCGCATCGAGCAAGGCAAGAGATAAGCCTTCCAGGTCGGACGGCAAGACGAACAACATAGAATTCGTTAACAACTCATCGAGCGTTTCGCCAGATACCCAGTCCAGCATTTTTATTCGTTCGCTGACGTGGGCTTTGAGCTCGCGCGCGTACTCAGGGCAAAAACTCGAAGCACCGGCTAGTACCAGTTTTATGTCCGTATCTAAACGTTCATATGCCTCCAGCAAAAGATGGCAGCCTTTTTCTGGCGAGAACCTTCCCAGGAAAAGAATGTAGCGTTGCGGCTGCAGTCCCCACTGGAAAATTTTGTCAGGCGCCCGTCTCTCCCGCAGCAACCCGCCATTCGGCACATAACGCGTTTCCGCACGGTGGCGATCCCAATAATGCTGACGCAACGTTCGCGAGACAACCATGGTCTGGGTCGGCAAACTGACCGCGGCGTACTCCCCAATACGAAGCACAGCCGACGCGAGACGGCCCCACTTCTTGCGCTGCCAATCCAGGCCTTGCACCGTAACGACTGTCTTTTTGCCGGCAAGGCGTGGAATAAACGAAAACAATGCCGGACCCAAGGCATGGTAGTGCACGATATCGCAAGGTTGTACGAGTACATGAAGGGTGCTGAGAAAAGTGTGCATCAATGTTTCCAGATGTTTGGACCGGAACGTGGGTAGCCGCACCACTCGGATGCCATTGTGTTCCGCGACTGCAGGTGTGAAATAGGTCCGGCAGTAGGCTGTAACCACGTGCCCCATGGCTGCTAGCCGTTCTCCGGCTTCCTGGTAGTAAGTTTCGATACCGCTATATTTCGAAATCACACCGCGTCCACCGATGAACGCGATGCGCAGCGTCGGCTTAGGGATCTCAATTGTTGCCATCAAGGGTGGTGGCGGCACTTGCGCTAACGCGAGGTGATGAAGTGGAACGAAACTAGTTCCCGCGGTTCGAGTGGCAGACGTCTCTTCGCGAGCAAAAACCATTTTCCGGTTTGGCTCCTTTAAGGCTTGTGAAGTCTGCTTGCGGCCCTTAGCCAGCCGCTCATACAAATTGATCAAGGCTGCGTAATGCGCCTCCGGGGTATAGTCCCGCTGCAGCAGGTCACGCCCCGCCAGTCCCATTTCGCTCGCCAGCTTCGGTCGTGAGCTCAGAAACGCGAGCGCCGCGGTCAACTGAGGCACGTCACCCGTCCTGTACAGCAGCCCGGTTTTGCCCTCTTGTATCAGTTCGCGTCGCGAACCCAGATCGGATGCAACCACGGCTCGTCCGTGTGCGTAGGATTCAAGTATGGTCTTACCGAAGGTCTCGTACGCATGGGACGGCAGCACGGTAAAACGCGAACTCGCAATCGTGAAATCCAGCTCTTCTCCTTTTATATGGCCGACGAACTTCACGTTGGTCAGTCCCAGCTTTGCGCGTAGTTGCTCTAATTCGCCGCGCTCTGGTCCGTCCCCAGCTACGAGCAGAGGCAGTTGAGGCAGTTGTTGCATGGCGTGCAGCAAATCGGAGACGCCTTTTTCCTTCGACAACCGGCCAAAATAAAGCAGCGACGCGTTCTCTGCGTTCCGCTCACTTACCTGGTGAATCGGCTGGAAATGTGGAAGAACCTCGAACTTTGCGGGATCCCATCCATGCTCAACAAATTTGTCGCGTACAAACTGGCTGGGGGCGAGAAAACAACTCACGCATCTGCGGTAAGTGCCCAGTCTCTTGTGAAGGTAAGCCTCCGCCACCAAAGTCATTCGCGCCGCTAATCCTGGATAGCATTTCTCTTTCAGCATGTGCCAGTAAGCCTCGCCTTTACAAGCCTCACAAGCCTCTCCCCGTGAAACCAGGTTGTAGTTGGGGCACAGGACCTTGAAGTCGTTCAAGTGATATACGACGGGAACCGCTTGCCTCTTCAGTTCCCACAGAATCGAGGGCGAGAGGTGATGATAGATGTTGCGGACATGGGCTACATCTGGCCGAAATTCGGCGATCATTTCTCGAATCTTTCGCCGAGCCTCGAATGAATAAATTGCGTGGGCTGCCAGTCGGGCTTTATGGAATATTCCTTCCTGGTTCTTAAAATCCTTGTGCGGTACGAAATGGCGATCATAGGGAGTAGCCTCGCCGCGTGGATCGGCCATGGAAAATAGGGCCACGCTGTGTCCTTTCGAGCGCATAAGGTCCATGGCCGCGAACATGTATGCCTCAGTTCCACTGAATGGGAAGTTGTATTTATTGCAATAGAGGATGCGCATGGGGAGAACTCCGAGGGGGCTGAATCCGCCGCAGAAACGCGTCGGCAAATCGGGTTAGATTCTTCTGGCGGTTAAAATTGTGGAGAACGTGAACACGAGCTGCATGGGAAATCCAGTGCAGCCGGGCTCCCGAAGGGAGGTCCTCGAAAGGCATCAAAGATCGAAGGAAGAGGATCCTTCGCAAGAAATCTTCCAGATCTCCAGGTTTATAGAGAAATCCCGTTTTCCCAGGAATCACCAGCTCTGGGATGCCCGTAATCGCGGGCGCAAGCACAATCCTGCCCCTTGCCATTGCTTCCATCAGAACCAGTGGAATGCCCTCGCTCAGGCTGGTAAGAACGACCACTTCCGCTTCCCGGTAAAGTGCTTCCATCTCTTGCCGCGCCACGTGACCGAGCAGTGTGACGTGTCGCTGCAATCGATAACTGCGGATTAGCAGTTCGAGACGCTGCCTTTCCGGCCCTTCCCCGGCGATAGAACATTTAAAGTCGATCCCGATATCGCGCAGCCGGGCACACGCGCGGAGCAGGAATGCGTGACCCTTGACTGCATGGAGGCGGCCTACCGCCAGCAACCTGAAACTGTTCTGCGGGGTGGGCGCAACTCTTCGCGATGGCTTTGCGGCCGGCAGCGTATCGACTCCCAGCCGCGAAACGATAACTTTCTTCGGATCGATTGCCGGAAAATGATCGAAGATATAACGGCGGTTGTAATCGGAGATGGTTACGCAGGAGCGACAATACTTCAGCTTGGTGTCAATGTAGGCGCCGTGCAGCAGCAGGTCCGAACCGTGCAGTGTAAGGCTGAAACCTATTCCCAATAAACGCGCAGCTACCATCGCGATCCACGAGCCGAAATAGCCATGGTGCACATGGATATGATCCACTTCGCGTTTCTTCAGCAAGAAGGCGTAATAGATCCCGAGCCAAGTGTGTAGTAATGCTCGCAATCGCAGATTCGGGCTTTCCTTTCCGAGGAAGAGCACCCGTACCAACAAGATCGAAACCTGTTGCCAACGACTCGCGGCGAAAAAGAGAGATCTCAGCAGGGTTAAGGCGCGAACCGCCTGAAGACATAGAATGGGCGATCCCAGGTCCCCATCTGAGGATGAATCTTTCGCCTTATCCGGGCGTCGTACGCTTCCAGAGATGACCTTTATGCCGCGGCGCTGCAGTTCCTGAATTTCTTCGCTCACGTAAGGCTCGACCGCTGCTGGAAACTGATTCGCGAGATAAGCGACCGTGAGCACAACCCAGAGACTGCAAAATTAGAATGAACCGGATTTCAAGCGGCGGAACTACACCCTGCCTTAAGAGAAAGCACTCGTTCGGAATCTGAGTTCGCCGGAGCGCGACGCTGTTGCGCTGCCAGCATTCCCGCCAACACAAACAGAAGGCCGTTTACGAACTGATAGTTCATGACCACAACAAACGCATTTGCAAAATAAACGCCCAGCAAAACAGGCCACATCGCGTGAAACTGACGGTTCAACAGACCGTTGCGTTCGTTGCGCGGGACCGCACCCCGACTTAGCCTGAAAAGCTCCCACATCAGCCATAGATAAAGTGCCAAGCCGACGATGCCATGCTCCACCAGCAGTTCAAGGTAAGTATTGTGCGGATACAATTCCTTTTCGTTGTAGCCGCTCACATGCCGGGCCAGCTCCGTGGGCATTTGGTTTACTCCCCAGCCGGTGAAGGGCCTTTCCAGAAACATTTGCCAACCCCCGGTGTATACGGCTTCCCGGAAATCCAGCGGGCCAGATTCGTGTAATCGATCCATGAGAGCGCGCCGCTGGTCGTCAAAACTCAACGTGACAAGCAACGCTAACGCCCCCATTACAGCCACTGCGATCGAGACTCGACGAAGCCGTCGGTTATGCGAGCGAAAAATCAGCACACCCACGCTGACGACAAAGGAAAGCCATACCGCGCGGGTCATCGTGGCAAGAATTGCAAGCGGAAGGGAGGCCAGTAATATCGCGGCCTTGAGTCCTCTTATTCTCCCACGCAGAATCGCGTGCAGGGCCAGCAGACCGAGCAGATTCAGAGAAACGCCGTTTGCCACGGCTTGCAGCAGCGGTCCGCGCGCCCGGTCGGCATGGTAGCCCAGGCTCTCATCCAGAATGAAGCGGGGGAAAATCAATGACTTTGCGCCGACCAGAAACGCGATCGACGTGAAACAAAGATACGTCAACAACACCAAAGCGAAGAGTTCGAAAAGTTCTAACCGCCGCCGATCTCGAAATAAAAGCACCGACAGGTGAAAGAGCGTAAACGGCACAATAAACTTTGCCGCCAGCAGCGACCATGTGCCGTTATCGAAGGGCTGACCGATAACGCTGGTGACCGCTAACAATGTCAGGCCGATCATCGGCCATGACGCCCGTTCAAAGGTCCAGAA
The DNA here is from genome assembly GCA_963726155.1 of uncultured Acidobacteriaceae bacterium. Lineage (GTDB taxonomy): Bacteria > Acidobacteriota > Terriglobia > Terriglobales > Acidobacteriaceae > Sulfotelmatobacter. Next base: position 812,967 of record CAVSBF010000003.1, on the reverse strand, counting down.
CCGATCCCCTGTAACCATTGCTTGCAAAACCACCGCCGCGACCAGCAGGGCGAAGACCACTCGATCAATTTCGTAGAAAGGAACGTCCGGGGGTCGAAGCAGCATCGCGGTCAAGGCCGCCACTAAAAGCGCCATCGGCATTGCGAGCAGCGCCTGCAACGGCCGCAAGGTCAACTGAAGTGCCCCTAACGCTGCGTTCGTCGGCCACTCTGCCGCCGACCCCGTTCTCATCGGGAATCTCGGCATCACTCCCCACTTCCCCGCAGCACGGCCACCGCTGTCCTTAGCAAAATGGATAGGTCCATCCTCAAGCTCCAGCGGCGGATATACTCGATATCGAGCTTTAGTCCATTCTGAAAGGATGGATCCTGTCTAGCCGTCACTTGCCAGAGCCCGGTAATCCCCGGCGTGACGTCCAACCTCGGCAAATCCGCAATTGCGTACCTGGAAACATCATCCAGGGGATGGGGCCGCGGCCCAACCATGCTCATGTCGCCCCGGAGCACATTCCAAAGTTGGGGCAGTTCGTCGAGACTGTAACGGCGAAGGAATCGTCCAACCCGCGTGATACGTGGATCGTGCGTAATTTTAAAAAACGGTCCGGACCTCTGATTTCGCTGGCGCAAACTTTCCTTTAGGTCATCCGCGTTCCTGACCATCGTGCGGAATTTGTAGCACGGAAACGGTCTGCGCTTGCGTCCCGCCCGCGGCGCATTGTAGAGAATTGGCCCGGACGACTCCATCTTGATCAGAATCGCGATCAGAAACAACGCAGGTGCCAGAACGATAAGCGCGATTCCAGATGCCGTCACATCCATGGCACGTTTCACAAGCAGTCCAGCGACCGGCACTCTCTCTTCATGCAGAGAAATTAGTGGAATGTTTCCCAGACTTTCCAATCTTCCAAACGGCTCACAACCAAAAAGCTGCGGCGCCATTTTCAAATCCAACCGTAGTTGCCGGGCGGCATGCAGAACGCGGAGCGTGACTTGCTGATCGTGCGGTGAGGCTAGAATCACTTCGTCCACGAACCCGGATCGCGCCAGCTCGGTCAGGTCGCTCGTGCGGCCGATAATGCCATTCTCCAACGGCCTCTGGTCGTCTAAAAAACCGTACACGGAGCGGTCCATCTCGGGATGCTCTGCAACATGTTTCGCTAATCTTCGCCCAACGGTACCTGCCCCCACGATGAGTACATTGCGGACGCCTCGAGTAGACCGCAGACTACTTCCGCAGCTATCTCGACTGAGCCATTTCCACGCCGAAAACAGGACGAAATGCAGCATGCCGGCGCTCCAGATAGCGGCCTCGGCGCGCCTGGTGCAGCCTTGCAGCTGCAGCGCCGCGCTCAACGTCAGCGTTCCCCAGAAAACTGTCTTGCCCGATACCTGTACTTGCTCGCTTAAATCTCTATTTGCGGTTTGCACACGGCTCGGAGAGTTGAACCGGTTGATTAAGACACCATGGAGTAAGGCGATGCCAATGAGAGTATGCGAAACCGACCATGCAGGAAATAGGTCTGAAAAGGAGAGCACGCTCGGAAAAGCCACGTGAAGCTGCAGACAGATTTGGGCGACCAGAACCCAGGCAAGCATCACAATTGCATAGTCCGGAAGAGTCGACCACAACCAATTCGTGCGGGCTAACCCTTCCATTCTCGGGAATGTGCGAACCGGCAAACGCGCAGAATCTTTCGCTGTTGCCGAGGCGTTTAGGGTGGCGGCATCGCGGAACGATATTTTCGTGCCCGTGCTACGCCGTGCCTTTTTCTCGGCCACCGAGGCGCCGGCGCCTGGGATTAACCGCGCAGCCCACTCGGTTCCCACCGGTTTCGGCTGCCTGGGATGTAGAGGAAGGGACGACACGTCAAATCATTTCCAGCTCATACCCCTCGAGATCAATCGCCAGCGAGCGCTGAATCGATTGAATCGAGATCACCAGCTTACTTGTCTCGTTACGCAGGATGATGCCTTCCAAACCGTGGAGGCAACCTCCCCGGATCCGGACTTTTTGCCCCGCATGTACGAACGGATGAAGCGAGAAGAGTCCATTTTGCTGTAGTAAAAGTTGCAAGTGTTCAATCTGTTTTGGCGGCACTGCAACTACGATCCCTCCAAAACTTACAAAGCGGATCAGCCCAGCAGTTCGCAAGACGGTTTGCCATGATTCCCGCGATTGATCGACGAACACGAACGCATACCCGGGAAAAAGCGGGACTGTTATGACTTCCTGGCGATCGCTCCACTTGTGGCGTTCGGTCAACAACGGAAGAAAAACCTCTACTCCCTGGTGATGGAGTTGCGCGAAGACCTTTTTCTCGAAACGGTACCGGGTCTCCACCGCAAACCATTGCCGCGAAGAGCCGGCTGTAACCGGCTGCGGCGACAAGTCTGTCTTGCAGCTAAGGGCCTTAGCCGCGCCATAGCTACCGCCCATTGAGTCCCACTACCATTTCGTCCTCATTTCGCACTGCACTCGATTGCAAACCTATTCATACTTCGGTGATGCCACCGTCTACAGGCGGCGATAAATTCGTTCGGGAATTGGGAACATTCTTTGCGTGAGTACCGTCCCCAGCATGCGACACTGCGCCGCATCCAATGTTTCCTTGGCCATCCGTGCGGCAGCTCGACGCGTGCTCCGAGCATCGAGCACCAAAATGATGCCATCCGTCAGTTGCCCCAACAATGGGGCTTCACTCGATGTTCCGGCGGCCGGTCCTTGAATGACCACAAACTCGAACTCGTTTCGCAACTCTTCCAGCAAGCGAAGCCAATCTAATCCGGTGCCAGATCCGCGGCTGACTTCTCCCACACCTCTCGGCACATGCCAAAGATTGACCGCGATTCGAGAGGACCGTGACTTGATCGAGGCACTCCTGGGGGAGGAAGGAAGAATGCACGTCTCCTCAATAGCTGTTCGTGCCGACGAGGGCAACGTGTTCTACTGTCTGCTGCGCCAGACTTCTGGCAACTTGGTCGCAAATGTCGACAACATCAATATTTCGTTCCACCGCGCTGAAAACAACCTGTCTTGCGGGTCGATCGCTATTCGTAAAGAATACCCGGCGAACCAGGCTCAGAATTTGCTCGCGTGCGAAATCCTCAGGATTCCACTGGTTGACCCCACAATCGGAGCTGGCTGCGGACAAAACAGATTTACGCATCGATGACCCTACCACCTCGGGCCCTTGCATAATGTTTGCATTCGCGCTCATCGAATTCCCTTCATGCTGATAGTCTCCGTCCAGTTCCTTCCGGCAATGAAGCCAACACCGGCAATTCCAAATATGTGAGGGCTTCCTCTGGGGTGCACAGTGCCGGGTCGAAATAGTCTGCGGCAAACGCCGCGCCCGCGCCCGAAGTCAGAGCCGCCATGATCCCGGCGAGTACTACCGCCGTTGGCGGCCACACAGGGAGCGCCGGCACGACCGGCTGCTCGGCAATTGCCACATTCACGATGCCATCCTGATCCAACGCATCGCCCATCCTTGCCTCTTCGCGCTTCTTCACATAGAGCAGATAGTTCTCCTGGGCGGCTTTCTCACTGCTCATGAGATCATCCTGAGTAATTGCGTCATCGCCCAATTGCCGTGCCTGACTGCGATATTCCGTCAACTGAGCGCCGGCCGTCATTTCTCGTGCTTGGAGTCCTTTCAGGTCAACCCGGGCTTTCTGCGCTTCCGCTTTGGCCCATTCGTAGCGCGCATTCTGGTCAGTGGTTTCGTCGCGTACCGGAGCAAATGTCTGGGAAGCAATCGTGGACTCCGCCTGCCGGATTTGCTGCTCCACCTCCTGCACGAGGCGGTGGGTAGGCTCGAATTTTGTGAGCAGCTGGATCTTCTTCAACTGCAGGTCTAGCAAGCTTGCCTTCAAAGCCCGCAACAGCTCCGGGTTATCGGCGGTGCGAACTTGCGTGGTAGCTCGCTGCGGTAACTCCGCCACCTCGGCTTCAAGCTCACGCGCACGATGCTCAGTCTCGGAGATTTGCAGTTCAGTTTGTCCGTAACTCCCCTCTGCTGCATCCAGTCTCTGCAATATGAGGTCACGCTGCTGTGCTGCGACGACCACCCCATGGCTCTTTGTGAAGGCCAATAACCTCTGTTCGGCCTCCTGGAGTTGCTTTCGGGACTCGGCTGTCTGCTGATCGAAAAAGAGAAACTGCCCGGCGGGACGATGCACCTGCATATGTTTTTGCAGATAAACACTGGATAATGATTGCAGCACATGCGCCGCCTGTTGCGGGTCGGCAGCGTCGTAACTCACTGCGATTAGATTTGATTTCTTGATCGATTCCACGGTTAGACGGTTGGCGAGCCGCTGTGCCGCACGTTGCAAGCGAGCCTGCGGCTCTTCCCGTGGCCGGATCCAGCGCAGCCAGTCGTGTGCGGCTAAGTTGTTGGCTTCCGCCACCTGCCGTAAGACATCGTCATCTTTAAGCAGCTCCACTTCAGAATTCAGCTCTTCCTCGGTGACCTCCACTCGAGAAAAATCGGGAGGGGCATTCTGCTGGCCGGTTACAGGAGGATCGGAGCGGCCTCGACGCACCAACACGCGCAAATGGGCGCGATACGTAGTGCCGGCCAAAGCATAGATCACGGCCAGGACGAAGACAAAACTTGAGATGCCGACAAAGAGCGTTCCCCGGCGAAACAGTATCATCGCCAACTCTCGCGCTGTCGGCGCCGGGTGCTCTTTCCCGGAGTTCGCGTGATCCTCTTCTGACATGGGGATTGGCCTGCGCTAGAACTGAGTTGAACTCACGTACATGCTCATGGAAGGTTTGCTAATCAAATGCTCAATCTTGGAGATGGAATTTTGAGGAACGAACACCAGATCGCCCGGCCGCAGGGTGGGAACTTCGCTCAAACTCTTTTCTCGGAGCATCTTCTTTATGTCGAAGATGCGCGCCTCCACCTGATCATCATTTACATGGCGGAAGAGCACGACCTGAGAATGCTTCGCCTCATGAGTGAATCCGCCCGCGATTTGCACGGCCTCGATGATCGAAGTGTTCGTGCGCAATTCGTATTTCCCGGGATGTCCCACCTCTCCGCCGGCAACAAAGTAAGGATGCTCGAACTCCTTGAGTGCCACGGCCACTTGAGGGTCGTGGAGATATCCGCTGTACGCCTTTCGGACAGCCAACTGAAGCTCGTCAAGCGTCAACCCGTAGGCGGACACGGCGCCTGCATCCTTCAGAAAGACATAACCATCGGGCTGGACGATAAGGATTTGATCGAACTCGGGAGACAGGGTAAAGCTGAGGGAGACTACATCGCTTCGGTTGAGCCGGTAGAGCGGACGGCGTCCTCCAAGCTGGAGGTTTCCCACGCCGTCCGTCTGCCCCGGTTTTGCAGCCGTCGTTCCATCGCTCCCCATGCTGGCCCCGGTTTGGCTGGTTTGGGAAGACTGTATGCCATGTACCAGGATTTGTCCTTTTACCTCGTCCTGGGCGACGACGGCCACGCAAAGTTGCGATATCAACAGGCCAACTAGCGGAAATATGATCAGCCCAGCTTTTTGCTTCATTGCGTTAATATCGCTGTCAGCAACCTACCTTTCCTCAATGTCCGCAGCAAGACATGGGAAGTACGGTCTACCAACGTGGTCACGGTGAGTTTTCTTACCGAAATATGTTGCGTCGGCGCGCAGCACGGGCGTTCTTCGCGCCGCTGCGTTTCCCATGGAGTCGTATGGCCGCTGCCCCACAGGCTATCTACGAAAGTAGACTTGCATGTTCGCTGAATCACAGAAAGCCGAAACATATACACGGGCAAAGCACTGCGTTTTAGCCGTTTCGGCCCCACAACATCGAACTCCGCAAAAAATAGCCTGAGCCAATTTCGCAAACCCGCAAGGCCATCCCAAAATTTTCCACAACCATGCAATTCATTGTCCCGAATTGAGAGTCTGTGCCGAATATAGTTACGTGTTTCCTTGAGTACCGGCCAATGCACTCCTAAGATCAGAACGCAGTTCAATCTGTTTCATTGGGGTGCCAGGTTCATGAGTCCGCTATCGGCCGCCGCTTCGGCCGCAATACCTGTTCTCATCGCGGACTCCAACCGCATGCAATCTCACCTGCTGACCAGCGCCTTGCGCCGGCGGTCAGAGTTCCGAGTCTCCACCTGCCTGGTCGATATAGACTCCATCGTGCAGGCGGTAGCATTCACTCCGGTAAAGGTTTTGATTCTGTCCCTCAATCCGTCGGTTGAAATTGCCAATCAAATGGCGGCCATGCGCCAAATTCACCTCTCGCATCCGGCGGTCGCAAAAGTGCTTTTGGCAGAAGCCTACGATCGGGAACTGATCGTCAGCGCCTTTCGCTCAGGTGTCCGGGGAATTTTTTGTCTTACCGACTCGCACTTCCGCTTGCTTTGCCGGTGCATCCAGCGGGTCGCCGAAGGTCAGATCTGGGCCAACACCGAACAGATGAACTTCCTGCTGGATTCAGTTTCCGAAGCGCCCTCGCTGCGGGTAGTGAACTCCAATGGCCGGATGCTGCTTACCCCTCGGGAAGAGCAAGTAGTGGCCTCTAGTTGCGGAAGGGCTCAGCAATCGCGATACGGCGCGCGAACTCAATCTCAGCGAGCACACGGTGAAGAAGTATCTGTTCCGCATTTTTGACAAGTTGGGCATCTCGTCTCGAGTTGAGTTGGTGCTGTATGCCGTGCACCACAGCGATCCTCGTCAGGCCCAATGGCTTGCCGGCATCAGCCGCTCCATTCCCACCGCATGATTGCGCTATCGCTGTCTGATCTTGTCGAATTCGAAAACTCAAGATTTGAAAAGCTTCCTCAGCGCCTGTATAAATCTCGGGAAAGACTTTCGTGTCCAATATCTCGCCCAATCCCGGTCCTGACGCTCCGCCGCGCCGCTCGACGATCCTCGCCGCGGGGTTGCTACTCCTGGCTTTGGCGCTGGTTGTGATTTATACCAGCCGCGGCGCGTTCCAGAGTCCGCTCGCTTTGGTGGTGGTTGCTGCCATCGGCTTGGCCGCGCTGCTCTTGCAACAGCGCTTACGTCCCGATCTCGCTGCTTCTGTTCGAGTCCCGGTTTGGTTGAACGGGATCGGCGTGGGCTTGGCCCTGGCAGCCGTCTTTGCCGACTTTCTTCACCTGAGCGCAGCGCTGCGGCTGATTGCGGCTCTGGCTGCCGTCCTTTCTTTTGCCCTAAGCGGCGTCATCGTTCTCAATGCGATGCGCAAGCGCAGGGTTTAAAAGCATGATCCATCTCCGCGACTGTGTGGTCTCCGACCGCGAGATGAGATTTCCGCATTTTGAGTTGCAAAAAAAGCGCGCCCCGGACTAAGAAAGTTTCTTCGAGAAAATCGGCAACTGGCTCATCCAAAACATTCTTCACCGCGTACTACCTATGCACCCATCGATTGCTAGTTGATCGCAATGTGCTTCTGGGAGGTGAGAATGATGGTCCCGCTCGCAAGGCTCTTGGGCACAATCATCGCTTAGACTTCAGAATTCTTCCATTCCGGAACGCCGCCTCCTACGAATCCCGCTCAGTTCGTTCAACTCCCACCACATTCGGCTGAGCTGCGTCTCAGCGCTAGAGAAATATAAGGAGAGCACATCAAATGAAGACTGAAGTTATCGAGCGTATTGTGAATAGCCCCTCTGACCGGCGCAAGTTCCTGAAGCGGGTGGGAGTGACCGGAGTTGGGGTCGCAGCAGCGACCATGGTAGGCAGCAGTTTCCTGGGCAAGGCCGCCTATGCCTCAACCACAATCACCGACGCCGACATTCTGAACTTTGCCCTGAACCTCGAGTATCTGGAAGCTGAGTTTTATTCCATGGCGACCTATGGGTCAACCTTGCTCGAACTTGGCGTACTCACCAAGGCGGAGGAAAGCGGTCCCACTACCGGCGGAAGCATGGTTCCAGATTTTGGAGCTTCACCCCTGGCATTCCTGGCCACCGCTCTGCGAGAGAACGAAATAGACCACGTGAAGTACTTGCGTTCTGCACTCGGCTCCGCCGCAGTGAAGAAACCGGCGATCAATCTTGCCGCTCTAGGCTACGGATTCTCCAGTGTCAAGAGCTGGCTGGAACTGGCCAGGCAATTTGAGGATGTAGGAGTAAGCGCCTATCTCGGAGCTGCCCCGCTAATCTCCAGCAAAACCTACCTGGCTGCAGCAGGGGCGATTTTAGCCACCGAGGCGCAACATTCCGGCTCCATTCGCCTGGCTTGCATCGACAACGAAGTTACCAGCCCCGCTGTCGATTCGCTCGATGTTCCTCCCACTCAACCACATCCCTACGACGTTACGAGCAGTACGGCCCTGAGCATCCCGCGTACCACTTCGCAGGTGCTCAACATTGTTTACCACGGCGGCCAGTGTTCCGGCGGCTTCTATCCCGATGGCATGAACGGCGTTATCGTTTGCCAATCCTAAGCATCGGACTGGCGCCGGTTTACACCCGTCGCCAGCCTCAACTTATTAATATTGATTTTTTACGGACTGAAATCAAGGAGACTCTTATGATCGAAGGACTTTTTCAACCGATGCATTTACTGATTATTGCCGGCATCGCATTGCTCGTGCTCGGCCCAAAGAAACTGCCTGAGCTAGGCAAAGGTTTAGGAGATGGGATTCGAGGATTCAAGACCGCGATGAGCGGAATGGCCGCAGATGAGAAGACGGCCGAAGTTAACAAGTCGGAAGGAGTGAATAAAGAGAGCTAGAGTCTTGATGGCTCGCGCTTCCCAGCTACGGTTTGAACTCAACGGCTACCGTGGTTTCCACGACCTCAGGATCACCGTTAACTGGGTAGGGCTCGAAACGCCACCAGCGCATGGCTTCCATGGCGGCCTGCGCGAGGATTTCAGGGCCATTCAAGGCACGCACTTGAGCGACTTTTCCGTCGCGTCCTATGATTACGTCGAGAACGATCACGCCTTGCAGGTGGGCGGGTCGCGCACCTGCCGGATAATCGGGATCCACGCGGTGAGTTACGAGCTTCTCCATTACCTCAGCCGGGACATGGGCCTGCGGCTGGATTGTAGTTTCGCCTCTTCCCAGCCCGGATTCGAGATCCTCCCACACCTGATTCCAGCGCCACCAAAAAAAGGCGAACAGGACGGCGGCCAATACCAGGAAAAAAAGCCATGCTTTTCTGCGCGGCCTGCGGGCGGAAAGCTTTAGATCGCGCGGCCTACCCTCGGAGAATTTTGCCTCCGGAGGCAGCTTCGCGCGCACATCTTTTTCCGGCTCTGCTTTCGTCTCTTCCGCAAAACTGCGGATCGCCGCCTGCTGGTCTGCCGAAAGCCCGACAAACTCCATTCCACAACGCAGCTTGTCGTGATGCCGCACTCGCGCCCGCGCGCGTAGCGGAGCCGCGGTTTTCGGCAAATGAATTTCCACTCCTACCACTTCACCCGGCAGTAACTCTCCCGCCAGAACCGCAGCCAGTCCGCCCGCTCCCAGGTTCAACGAGCGTCCCGGAACCGAGTCCGGAACTCCGGAACGAAGCACAGTCACATCCAGCGGCTCTTGCAAGCCGTACCGCAAGCTGTGCCGGCGGGAAGGCGGATGCTGCCTTTGTATCTGCGCCGCCGTACTGGTCGCGACTGATTCGGCATTTGCCACCGTGTTCGGCCTCCTGCCCCTTGCTCTGCATCCTTGCGATCGAAGTCTTTTAGTCAGCGCCGCAGTTCGATGACTTCGCTGCCATTTGCCACCAGAACCACACTTGCCATGCCAATGAAGAGGCCATGCTCCACGATTCCCGGCATGTCGCTCAAGCGTCGCGCCAATCCGTCGGCATCCGGAATCTGTCCGAAGTGGCAATCAAGTATGTAGTTGTTTTCGTCAGTAAGGAAGGGCTTATCATCGACAGTACGCCGCAGTTCAACCTGCGCGCCAAGCGCCTCAATCTTTTTTTTCACCAAAGCTTTCGCGAATTTAATTACTTCCACCGGCAGCGGAAACTTTCCCAGCACCGGAACTCTCTTGCTTGCGTCGGCCACGATTACAAGCTGCCGGGTTGCCGAGGCCACAATCTTTTCATGCAGCAGCGCGCCGCCGCCGCCTTTAATCAAACGCAATTGCGGATCTACTTCATCCGCGCCGTCTACGGTCACATCAATCTGCTGACACTCATCCAGCGTAGTGAGGGGAATCCCCAGGCTTGCCGCCTGCTCCTGCGACCGATTGGAACTGGGAATGCCCCGGATCTGCAGGCCATTTCTTACCCGCTCGCCCAGCAACTGAATGAAATATGCTGCGGTTGAACCGGTTCCCAATCCGACCACCTGGCCATCTTTGACGAAGCGCAAGCTCGACCGGGCAGCCGCTTCTTTTTCCAGATCATTAGCCATAGAGAGGCTTTGGCGATGCGATGTGATTTAACCCTTCGCTGTCGCTACCCTAAACTTTTCTCCACATAAATCAAATATCCCGCCAGTGCCAGCCCGAACAGGACCGTCAGAATCGTCACCAGATCGACAATAAATCCCGCAGGCTCGAATTCGCCCTTATCCAATTGGGATCGGGTTCTTCGATAACGCATCAGGCCGGCCACAACCATCACCACGCCCGCCACGATCGAGATCATTCCCATCCACACCGAAAGGCCGGTGGTCTTTGAAACCTGGCCCTGAAATTTGGCTAACTGTCGCAAAGCGATTGCGAAACGTCCGATGGCGAATCCGAACACGACGATGGCTACGCTGGTTCGCACCCACGCCAGGAAGGTGCGTTCGTTCGCCAGATGGTCGCGGGCTCGGTTGGAGTTTTCCATCTATGGGTAACGTTATGCGGACAATTGGGAGAGAAATGGCGCGGCCATTATTCCACAGCCTTCGCCACCAAAGCCCCCACGCCGGAAATATTCTTCACCAGGTCCTCAGGCACATTGTGCCGTTGCTGCAGATATTCCGGAGTGTTGTAGGTAACCCAAACCTTGCCGCCTTCGTCTTCAGAAACCAGGGCCTTGAGCGGGAGATCGATGGCAATTGTAGGCGCGGCCACCATCACCGGCGTTCCGCCCTTCGGGCTGCCGAAAATCAACAGTTTCGTGGGACGCATCTTCAGTCCGGCTTTCTCCGCTTCGCCGCTATGGTCGATCAAAGCGAACAACTGCAAATTTCGCTCTTTGAGAACTGACTGCAGACGCTCAATGGTCTCTTCGACTGAACGCGGACTTGCGACCCGAGTCAAACCATTGTTTTGCATCATTGCCTCCTCATTCGCCTTTCGTTTTTTTCGCGCTCGGCGCGCCTCATGGAACGCTTTATCAATTTAGGCAGTCTACATTGACACGCCAGTTAGCGTCGTCTACAGAATTGACCCTTGATGGTTTGGCAGGCTGTGGAAATTATTTAACTCAATTTTTCGTAACTGGGCTTTCATGCGATTAGGCAACTGGCGGGCCATTCCGATCAAGCCTGCCCCTGTGACTTTTTTTTCATCAGGAATTCATCTCGAATTCACCTGACTGTAACCCCCGCTCGACTACCTTGTCGTGTGCGTAATTCTTTTGGATTATCCCTCAAGAGGAACTTCGCATGGACAGAACAAGCGGACAGCCCCCGATCTCGGCATTGGTCTGATCCAAAAAATAATGATAAGGTGCGTGCGCCGAAGAGCTTGACTGAGTTTGAATCCTGGGATCCAGCAGATGTTAAAGAATTTCCTCCTAGTCTTGTTCCTGTATCTTTGCCTCGCCAAATCTCAATCTGTTCTCCACGCCCAAGCTGCACCGGAACCTTGCCCGCGCCCTTCGACAGGTAGCGTAGTCACGGAACCGGAAGATCTGCGCAGCCACAATGGCGTTCTGAAAGTCGAATTAACGGCTCGCAACGCCAAGCAGGCCGACGGATCGACTCGCTATTGCTACATCGATGAGAACGGCGCAGAGTCGCCCACTCTTCGTGTGAATCCCGGCGATCTCGTCGTTCTAACTCTAAAAAATGATTTGACTGCTTTCGGCCCGGATGCACTCACCGCGGCACACCAACACATGCACATGGAAGCAGGGAAGAACGAAAACTCGTGTGCCAGTAACTTGATGACGCGGGAATCCACGAACCTTCATTTCCATGGTTTAACCATCCCTCCGGTCTGCCATCAAGATGATGTCCTCCACACATCGGTTCAGCCCGGAGATGCGCCGTTTGAGTATCGTTTCCGCATCCCGGAAAACGAGCCCCCTGGGTTGTATTGGTACCACCCGCACATCCACGGTTTTACCAAAGAGCAAGTGCTCGGCGGCGCTTCGGGCGCCATTATCGTGGAGGGAATCGAGCGTGCCGACAAGGCAGTCGCGGGATTGCCGGAAAGAGTTTTGGTTATTCGCGACCAAGACCTGCTGAACCCGAACGCTCCGCCCTCGAAATGGGAGCCCGTTGTCCCGAAGATGCTGTTTGATCGCGACGGCGATGCAGCCAATACCGGCACTGGATTCGGCAAGCCGGCAAAAGATCTCTCGATTAATTTTGTGCCCGTACCCTACCCGGACTACCACCCCGCCATCATCGAAATGAAACCCGACGAGCAACAACTGTGGCGCGTGGTGAATGCGTCGGGAATTACCTACCTCAATCTTGAAGTTCTATTCGGCCGTACGCCCCAGCCGCTTGGCCTTGTGGCAATCGACGGAGTGCCACTGAATGCGAACGGCTTACCCTTGGATTTTGTTGACACCCAAACCCACCTCGGTGTGCCGCCGGGGGCGCGGGTGGAATTTATCGTGAAGGGACCTCCGGCAGGTGTTTCGGCACTTCTGGTTACGAAAACTGTAAATACTGGTCCGAGCGGTGAGAACGACCCCAATCGCGCGCTCGCCACAATTACGGTTTCCAAAGATGCACTGGAACCATCCTCGGTGCTCCCGGCGACGCCGCAACCTCTACCTGCTTCGCAGCTGCCATGGCTAGGAAGCGTGGCTCCGGTGCGCGTTCGCAGGCTTTATTTTTCCGAAAAGCTTCTCGACCCGAACAATCCCAATAGCGCGACGGAATTTTATATCACTGTGGACGGTCAAACGCCGGCGCAGTTCGATCCCAAATCCGGAGTGCCGAACATCATCGCCAAGCAGGGAACGGTCGAGGATTGGATTATTGAAAACAGGTCAAGCGAGCTTGCATGCCTTTCATATTCATCAGCTGCATTTCATGCTGATTGATTACCGGGGCAGGCCGGTAAACGAACCGTTTCTTCGCGACACGGTCAACGTCCCTTACTTCGACGGAAAAACTCTCGACTATCCCAGCGTGAGATTGCGGATGGATTTTCGTGATCCCAACACCGTCGGCGATTTTGTATACCACTGCCACCTCTTAGAGCACGAAGACGGAGGAATGATGGGGCTGATTCGCGTAGAGCCATGAGCAGTAATCTCGTCGTGGTTCAAAACGAATTCGTCCTCAAACTAAAACTGATCGACTAAATACGACTCGCAAACAATGTTCCACTTGCTTGTTTTTCCGGTGGAGTCTTTTGACCTGGGGTTCACTTTAACCGGCAACTTCAACCAGAAAAGGAGAACAAAAAATGACTGTCACAGCACTCGCATCAAAGGGCGTTCATTATCTGCGGATTGGACTGGCGGGCCTCGCAATGTTCCAGTTCACAATCGGAGCACCCTTCGCCAACGCCGCTGCCCAACCAAAACCACAAACAAAACGCGACTCGGAGACCACCTCGCCCATCAAGCACGTCATCGTGATCATTGGCGAAAATCGCAGCTTTGATCACGTCTTCGCCACCTACGTGCCGAAAAGCGGAGAGACGATAAATAACCTGCTTTCCGAAGGCATCATCAAGCTCGATGCCAACAAGAACGCGATTCCCGGACCGAACTTCTCGAAGGCGCAACAGCTCTCAGCTACCGATACCGACAGCTTCCTGCTGGATCCGCCGACTAAGGAATTTCCCAGCAACGTACTGCCTGCACCGCTAGTCGGGCGGTCCCAGCGGCGCGAATGGCTATTTCACCGGCCCCGCACCGTGTCCGGCAGACCCATCGCTTTCGCCGGTCCAGTGCGCGGAAGTCTCGGAAACCGGATTGCCCGGCTATACCTACTATCAGGATCTTGCCAGCGGCGGCACGGGACTGAAGAGTAAGACGCCTGACAGCCGCATCACCGACGTTGAGACTCTGCCGGCCGGACCATTCCAGATCACCAACGGCAGCACGTTCATCTACAACGATTACGCGGCTAGCCCGGTCCATCGCTTCTATCAGATGTGGCAACAGCTGAATTGCAGCTTGGGCCACATCAACGCGGATAATCCTTCCGGCTGCAACGCCAGCTTGTTCTCCTGGGTCGAGGTGACGGTTGGGGCGGGCACAAACGGCCTCACCCAGGCGCCACTTTGCTCCTCCGATAAGGATGCATTGCCTTGCTTCACTTACAACTATTTGCCCTCGGTTCCTAAAGCAACCACTACGGGTGAAGGATCGACTTCGCTCGCTTTCTACAACGTGCAGAAAGGCGACGCTCCCTACTTCAAGCTTCTTGCGGATACCTTCACGATGAGCGACAACTTCCATCAATCCGTCAACGGCGGCACTGGCGCCAACCACATCATGTTCGGTCACGCCGATATGATCTGGTTCAGCAACGGTTCCGGAACTCCTGAAGTACCACCCAACAATCAGGCGGTATTCACCAAACCATATAATGGGGTGTCCAATCCTGACCAGGGAATCGTGAATGAAATCGAAGACCCCAACCCAGCCCCCGGCACCAACAACTGGTACGCGGAAGACGGCTATGGCGAGAGCTATAACTCAGGTTATCCACCGCCCTATACTGTTTCCCCGGTCTATGGCGGAGGCTCCTATAGCGATTGCTCGGATGTCTCGCAGCCCGGAGTAGGGCCGATCATAAGCTACCTTGCCGCCCTCGGCGTCAACTCGCGTTGCGAAACCGGTCACTATTACCTGCTCAACAACTACAACCCGGGCTGGTTCGGCAACGGCAAGAATGCCTATATCGACCAGAATCCCTCGAACACTCCGTTCACGATTCCACCCTCTTCGACGCCCAGCTTGGGCGACGACCTCAACGCCAACAGCATTTCGTGGAAATACTATGGCGATCAATGGAACAACTACGTCAGCGACCCATACCAGCTGAATTATGGAACCAATGGGCCGAACGCGGACGAATATTGCAACATCTGCAACCCTTTCCAGTACGACACTTCCATCATGTCGCACCCGGCTATGGTGGCAGCCCACATTCAGGATTCCGTTAACCTGTACTCCGATATCACCAACGGAACTCTGCCTGCAGTATCGGTGGTGAAGCCGAGCGGCTATGTGGATGGCCATCCGGCATCGTCGAAGCTCAATCTGTTCGAGGGCTTCACGGAGAAGATCGTAAACCTGATTCAGAACTCTCCGTACTGGCAGGACACCGCGATCTTTATTACTTTGGATGAAGGCGGCGGTTACTACGACTCCGGTTACGTTCAGCCGCTCGATTTCTTCGGCGACGGCACCCGCATCCCGCTGCTCGTAGTGTCGAAGTATTCGACGGGCGGCCACGTCAACCACAGCTATTCGGATCACGTCTCCATCGACAAGTTCATCGAGCGGAACTGGAACATCGCTCCCATTACCTCACGCAGCCGGGACAATTTCCCCAACCCGGTTACGAAGGCGGGCAATCCGTACGTTCCGCTTAACGGACCGGCGCTTGACGATCTGTTTGACGCGTTCCATTTTCCCGAATGAGCCGTCAATCTAATTGCTAGACTTTTACCGGCCAGGGGAGCGTTCCTGGCCGGATTTGTTTGTTGCTGGCCGCCAGAATCCCTTAACCTGCCCGCGCATCCGTTATCCTAGTAACAGATATATGTCTACCCCGAAATCAAGAACCTCCGCCGGTGCAGCTGTCGTCGACTCGTCATCGAACCATGCCAACAATCCAGAGCGTGAAAGTGTATTCAACGCTTTCCGCCAGTGGGGATACCTCGAGGGCGATCTCGATCCCCTCGGCTTTTTGCCTCCGCGTCCCACTCCCGAATTGCAGATTGAGAGTGAATACACGCGCGAGGCCCGTGCCATCTATTCTTCAACCATCGGTGTAGAGATCAATCATATTTACGCTCCGGAACGCAGGCGCTGGATCTACGAGCAGATGGAATCGGAACCGCAGCCTGTTGATCAGGCTCGCGTCCTCGACTTGCTCATACGCGCCGATGTGTTCGAGCAAGTCATGCAGCAGCGCTATCTCGGCAGCAAACGGTTTTCACTGGAAGGCGTTACGGCGCTTATTCCGTTAGTGGACGAACTTCTCGATCGGGGATCAAGCCTCGGAGCTACGGAACTGGTGATGGGTATGAGCCATCGCGGACGCCTTAATGTGATCGCCCACGTTGCCAAACGAGATCCCGAGGAAATCTTCGCCGGCTTCGAAGACGTCGACCCGCGCAGCGTGCTCGGCTCCGGCGACGTGAAGTACCACATGGGCGCGACGGGCGAATACATCACACGCAGTGGCAACAAGGTTCACATCCATCTGGTTTCGAATCCAAGCCATCTTGAAGCGGTCGATCCCGTAACCGTGGGCCGCACTCGCGCTAAACAAGACCGCAGCGGTGAAGGCGGGCGCGAAAAGTATCTGCCATTGCTGGTTCACGGTGACGCTGCATTCGCCGGGCAAGGTATTCTTGCCGAGACCATGAATTACGCCGATCTTCCCGGCTACACCGTCGGCGGCACCATACACGTGGTGGTCAACAATCTGTTGGGATTCACCACCAGCTACACCGAAGAGCATTCCACGCGCTTCGCCGCATGCATCGCTCGCCGCCAGTCGATTCCCATCTTCCACGTCAACGGCGAAGACGTGGATGCAGTCGTCCGCGTGGCCCGCCTGGCCGTCGAATACCGCTATCAATTCGGCACGGATGTGGTCATTGATCTGATCGGCTACCGCCGCCACGGCCACAGCGAGGTCGACGATCCTACCATCACCCAGCCGCTGCTCTACAAGAAGATTAAAGAGCATCCTCCGCTCTGGGAAATTTACGCCGATGACATCGGCGCGTCTGATGCTCCCGCACAAGCTGCGGCGATCAAAGCCGAGTTCGAAACCGCGCAGAGAGATGCCGGCAAGATTACCAAGAAGCCAACCTTGCGCGAGCTGCCCAATTACTGGGACCAATACTATGGCGGCCTGCACAAGCCGGAGTACGAGGTAGAAACCGGAATCTCTACTGAGGAACTCGGGGAGCTGGGTACTCATCTCACCACGTATCCGCAAGGGTTTCACATTCATCCGAAGGTAAAGAAACTCCTCGAGCAACGCACCGAAATGGCTGCGGGCAAACGGCCCGTGGACTACGGCATGGCTGAAGCTCTGGCCTTCGCGAGCCTGGTGAAGACTGGAATTCCCGTTCGTCTTTCGGGGCAGGACTCTCGCCGCGGCACCTTCAACCAGCGCCACTCCGTTCTCATTGACATCGAAAACGAAAATGAATACGTTCCGCTGGAAAACATCGCGGCGGAACAAGCCCGTTGCGGGATTCACAATTCCACTCTTTCCGAGCCAGGTGTGCTCGGCTTCGAATACGGCTACAGTCGCGACTATCCTGAGGCTCTGGTTCTGTGGGAGGCGCAGTTCGGAGATTTTGTGAACGTGGCGCAAGCCATCATCGATCAATTTATTTCCGCCGGAGAAGCCAAGTGGAGTTTGCTCTCCGGTCTAGTGATGCTTTTGCCTCACGGCTACGAAGGGCAGGGCCCGGAGCACTCTAGCGCCCGCATCGAGCGCTTCTTGCAACTCGCTGCGAAACACAATATCCAAATCGCGCAGCCTTCGAACGCGGCCCAATATTTTCACCTGCTGAGACGGCAAGCTCTGCGCCACTGGCGGAAACCGCTGGTTGTGTTCACGCCGAAGAGCATGCTGCGCCATCCCGACGCGTCGTCGCCCGTGGCGGGCTTTACCCGCAAGAACTTCCTGAATGTGATTCCTGATACGGAGATCGGCGAAGCCGACCGCATCCTGGTATGCACGGGCAAGATCGGCCATGAGCTGCAGGCCGAGCGTAAAAAAAGAAAAGACAACAGCACCGCCATTGTCTTTCTGGAACAGCTCTATCCCTTTCCGGAGAAAGAACTCGCCGCCGAATTCGCCCGCCACGGCGAGTCGGGTGACATCGTGTGGGTGCAGGAAGAGCCAGCCAACATGGGAGCACTATTCAACATGCTGCCGCGCCTCGAACGCATCGCCGGCGCGCGCCACGTGATGTCGGTAAAACGCAGCTCCAGCGCCAGTCCCGCCACGGGCAGCGCCAAAGCCCATGAAGTAGAACAGAAAACGCTGCTGACGCTGGCCTTCACCACGAAAGGGTGAGGGGACTCACCACGACAGATGTAGAGACAGTCGCCTCGGCTGTCCGCCGAAAGCAGTTCGGTTGCTTGTGATGCCGTGCGGTAATGAGTGAAATCGCGATGTTTCGCCAATCAACTGTTAGGAATTAGAATCGAGTCGCCATGAGACTTAATGCTGCCCCCTGTCGCTCCAGTCGTCAGGCTGTTTTTTGTCTGCTCCTCATCGCTGCTTCATTGGGTAGAGGCGCTCACGCTCAGAGCATCTGGATAAAACTTGTCAATGGCCGAAATGGCCGCCCCATGGCAGGTACGCACGTAAATGTGTAGGTGGGGAAAGAACGCAAATGGGCAATGGTAATTCCAACGGATAAAGACGGTGTTGCGTCTCTAGTCCTCACTGAGAAGGAAGGCGAAGTAAATGTTCCACGTGTCGACGGCGATGGATCACACCTTGTAATCAACCCTGTCGTCAAATACGACGACGATTTGCGGATCAATGTCCCTTATGTGCTCTGCCAATCTGGTACTCCCGATTACTCGTGGTTGGCCATCAGGCACATCTCGACAAAGCAGGTGCTTGGGCAGGGCATTGTTATGCCCAATGCTTGCGGGAAAGCCACAGCGTCACAGACGCCTGGAGAGGTAGTTATATTTGCTAGGCCGTTAAGCTGGTGGGAAAAATTCAAAACCTAGCCTTCCAGTTGCGATGCGCCCTATCGCTGACGTAACCAAGCGATTGCGCTCATTGACCGGGATCGCCCGCTGTGTCGATGCTGGCCAGCAAGATGAAAAGCATCACTCCCTCCCTGCCAGAGCACATGGTTGTAACCTTGGTCACCTGAGGCGGGTGCCTTTCGTTTGCCGCGGATTACACCTTTGGAACGCGACAAGTTCGCCACGCTGGGTTCTCCTTATAGAGAGCGGTCTTTGTCAAGACAGTCCTCGTCAGGACGATAGTCAGGACGATCTTAGTTAGGACGATCTTGGCAGGACGGCTCCGGAGGGCTTATGAAGCGGGTAGCGTGGGCGATTTTCTTCGTCGGACTATTACTGAATGCAGCTGCAATCGGGCAGACTCAGGCGGGAAATTCGCTGGCCGATGTGGCCCGCGCGAACCGTGCGAAGCAGCAGGCAGAGGAAGCCGTCGGATCGACGCCCAAAGTAATTACGAATCAGGATGTTCCCTCCGCTCCCTCGAACATCCTGGAGTCCTCAGAGCCGATGACGGGCGTATCCGGCGTAAAGCAGTTCGCAGATAGATACTCGGACCAGCACGCAAATCAGCGGCTGTTGGCCGAAGAGCGCTCCGGCCAGTACTGGAAGCCGCGAATCGAGAATCAGGAAGCACGGATTGCCGATCTGCAGGCGCGCATCGACCGCGTAAACCAGTCGATGCGTGCGGCGGTGGGCACCGCACAGTATCAGACTCCGGTGAACCGCTATCAGTCGATTCAAATGGAACGCCTGGCGCACATGCAGGAGATGCTGGACCAGCAGCAGCGAAGACTTTCGATGATGCAAGACGCAGCCCGGCTCACGGGCATGGGACAGTAGCAAACCTCGTCACGCAGGGAAGCCAGGGGGAGCCGACGGGGCTCACGAAACTCATGTGGGAATGGCCGCCTCGGCTGTCCAGCGAGCGCAGCGAGCCCACGCCCTGCAGGCAACATGTGAACTACTTGTGTCTAGTTTCTCAGATGACTATAATGACTATCACAACCAACACAGGAGATTGTGTCGATGAGTTCGCAAATCTGGACCGTTGCCGAAGCCAAAGCAAAGTTCAGCGAAGTGATCGATCGAGCCATGTCGGAAGGTCCGCAGACGGTCACGCGGAAGGGTCGCACCGCGGTCGTCGTGGTGGGTGCATCGGAGTGGCAGCGGAAGACAATGCGCGTCGGCAATTTGGCTGAATTTCTTGCTGCATCACCGCTTAGGGGCTCGGGTCTAAAGCTGCCTCGCCGCAAAGAACTTCCCCGCAAGATTGATCTGTGAACTTTCTTCTTGACACCAACGCGGTTTCTGAATGGGTCAAACCGCGGCCAAATCCTGGCCTCGTTGCCTGGATGGACTCAGCCGACGAAGATAGGATTTTTCTTAGTGTCATCTCATTGGCCGAGCTACGTTATGGAATTGAGCGCATGGCCCAGGGACGCCGTCGGCGCCGGCTCGATGACTGGCTGCAACATGAGTTGCCGATGCGATTTGAAGGCAGAATTCTGACCGTCAATGCCGTCATAGCAGATGCCTGGGGCAATACGGTTTCGCGCAGTGTAGCGGCAGGCAGGCCAATCAGTGTGATGGATGCTTTTCTCGCCGCGACTGCGGAATTCCATCACTTAACACTCATCACCC
Source organism: uncultured Acidobacteriaceae bacterium (assembly GCA_963726155.1). GTDB lineage: Bacteria > Acidobacteriota > Terriglobia > Terriglobales > Acidobacteriaceae > Sulfotelmatobacter. Next base: position 792,299 of record CAVSBF010000003.1, on the reverse strand, counting down.
GTAACGTGTCACATTTTCCGTTGCTTAAAAACATTCTTAATCCCTGGATTGAAATGCCCCCGCGGGCCTAACCCGGCCTTTCTGTCACTGCCCTCCCGCTAGCTCCCGGCAACGCAGCCTTCGCGCCTCTAGCATTCTCGCCCGCAAACAACGCCTCCAAAGTCGGATACGCATAAATCGTCGGCGCATGATTCTGCATCAGCCCGCCGGTATCCGCGGTCGGCCCGTAATTGCTATGCAAGTCCCGCCCCAGCATCCGCAGCATCGCCATCAACTGTCCGCGATGATGCGAGGTATGCGTCATGCGCCTCGTCATCACCCATGCCCGCGACCGCTGCACGTCAAAGAACTTCACATCCTCTTCCCACCATGTCTCGTCTTTATCCAGCAGCACTGCCAGCCGCTTGCCGCTGTCCTCCGCATACCGCTTCATGAACTCTATCCGGGTCTCTTGCTTCGGTAGCGGCGGCGCGCCTACATCGATTCCCAGCATGTTGCGGAACCACAAATCTTCGCTCACGCACTGATGCACCATCTGTTCATGGACGCTGCGTCCGCGCGGATCGCCGAGCCGCGGGCGCACCGGCAGATCGTCGTCGTGAAATTCACTCCACACACTGACCACCTTCACTCGCTCCGTGGCATAGGTCTCGACGAGAAATGCATATCTCATAGCTGCAAATGTTACCCTAATTTTCCGAATTCAATCATGCCCCGGCGAGCCCAACCTCTTTGCATTGCCATCGACACCGGGGGAACCTTCACTGACTGTGTCTGGATCGATCATGGCCGTCTGCGCATGCTAAAAGTTTTCTCGACTCCGGCTGATCCTTCGGAAGCGATTTTTGAGGCCCTGCGCAAGATCGATCACCAAGGCGAGCTTGTCCTCCTGCACGGCACCACAGTCGGCACCAACACATTGCTCGAGCGAAAGGGCGCTCGCGCTGCTCTGGTGACCACTGCCGGCTTCGAAGATGCCATCGAGATAGGCCGCCAGGCGCGGCCCAAGCTCTACGATTTTTTCTTCGATCGAGTCGAACCGCTGGTGCCGCAAGATCTGCGCTTCGGCATCGACGAACGCACGGCTAGCGATGGCGAAATCCTGACCGCGCCGTCGGCTGCGGATTTGCAATCGCTGGTTGACCGAGTCGCGAAAAGGCAACCTGAATCCGTGGCCATCTCGTTGCTCTTCTCATTTGCGAATCCGCAGAACGAGCTTGTGGTTGCACAATCCCTCAAACCATTAGGCGTTCCGTTCTCCATCTCTCACGAAATTCTTCCGGAATTTCGCGAATACGAGCGCACCTCCACGGTAGTAATCAATGCCTGCCTCCAACCAGTAATGCAGCGATATCTGGAGAATCTGCAAACCCGGTCGGGCGCACGTTCGAAAATCTTCGTTATGCAATCCAGTGGAGGAATCACCTCACTCGCTGCTGCTGCGCGCGAACCTGTCCGCACCGTGCTCTCCGGGCCGGCCGGAGGCGTTGTCGGAGCCGCGGCCAGCGCTCGCGCCAGCGGATTCTCCCGCATTATCGCGTTTGATATGGGAGGCACGTCCACTGATGTTTCCCTGGTCGAAGGCGTGCCGGCCACGGCCAACGATGCTCAGGTCGCAGGCCTTCCTATTGCAGTCCCCACGCTGGATATTCACACCGTGGGTGCAGGCGGGGGCTCGCTCGCCCGCTTCGATGCCGGCGGGGCGCTTCGCGTGGGTCCCGAATCTGCCGGGGCCGATCCCGGGCCTATCTGTTACGGGCGCGGCACTCAACCGACTGTTACCGACGCTAATCTTTTGCTAGGTCGTCTCCAGGCCACTCGCTTCCTCGGTGGCGACTTCACTCTTGACCTCGACCGCACGCGCCGCATCACTCATGAATGGCTGAGGCGGCAGGGAATTGCGCTCAGTCTTGAAAAGTTTGCCGCCGGCGTGATTCGCGTGGTGAATTCAACCATGGAGAAAGCGATCCGCGTTGTCTCCATCGAGCGCGGACGCGACCCTCGGGACTTCGCGCTGGTGGCATTTGGAGGTGCCGGCGGCCTGCACGCCTGCGCGCTGGCAGAGGCACTCAGTATTCCGCACGTAATCGTGCCCGCAATGCCGGGAGCGCTTTCCGCTCTCGGCATTCTCTACAGCGACGTTGTTAAGGATTACTCCCGCACCGTGCTACGGCGCGTGGACGGCAAAGTTCCGCACGTGCGCCTTGCTCAAGAATTCGTAGCCTTGCAAGAACAGGCGGCGAGGGACTTTCGAAGCGAGGCGTGGCAGGGACGAGTGCACTATCAACGCGGTGTGGCTCTCCGCTATCACGGCCAGGGCTACGAACTGAACTTGCCATTCACTGCCAATCTGCTGAAAGATTTTCAGCAAGAACACGAGCGCCGCTATGGCTACGTCCACGCGACTCGCGCGGTAGAGTTAGTGACCCTGCGCCTCCGCGCGATTGTGAAAACGCCGAAGCCGGAAGCGAAGCTGGATCGTGTGGGGACGGCCGCTCCCGGCCGTCCAAGCCGAGCAAAGCTCGGCTCGATTTCCTCTCCAGAAGCACCAGTCGTATTCGACGGCAAGAAACTGAACACCGCAATCTGCGCTCGCGACATTCTCAAGCCGAGCAAGAAATATAACGGCCCCGCCATCATTACCGAATACAGCGCCACAACGGTCATCCCACCGGGGAAGCGCTTCCATCTTGACCACGCCGCCAATCTGATTGTTACAATCCGATGAAAACTCGTGCCCGCAACGGCCAACTCGCCACTCGCCTCTAGGTACTCGCAACTCCCTTGGTTACAATGAACCCGTGAAACCAAGCATCTTCGTCGTCGAAGACGATCCCGATATTTCCCGCCTTGTTCGTCACCACCTGGAAAACGAAGGATTCGCCGTGCGCGTTTATTCCAACGGATCAACCGTTATCGCCGATGCGGAGCGTCAGCGGCCGGCGCTCTTCGTGCTCGACATCATGATCCCGGGCAAAGACGGTCTCGAACTCTGCCGCACCGTGCGCCAAACTCAAGGGCTCGCCGCCGTGCCCGTAATCTTTCTAACTGCCAAAAGCGGGGAAGCCGACCGCGTGCTCGGCCTCGAGATCGGAGCCGACGATTACATCGCAAAGCCCTTCAGCCCGCGGGAACTTGTAGCCCGCGTGAAGGCCGTACTGCGCCGGTTTGAGCGTCCGCTTGCCCCCAGTCCACTCAAAGTGGGCGACATTGAAATCGATCCCTCAGCGATGGTCCTCACGGTTCGCGGACAAGCCGTTCCCACCACGGCAACGGAGTTTCGCTTGCTCGATTATTTTGCCCGTCATCTGGGCCGGGTCTTCTCCCGCGATCACCTGTTGGATTCGGTTTGGCGCGATACCTCTTACGTTACCCCGCGCTCGGTCGACGTCTATGTTCGCCGCATCCGCGAAAAGATCGAACCGGACCCGGAGAACCCCCGCTATTTGAAAACCGTTCGCGGCGCTGGCTACCGCTTCGAGGCGCCGAAGTGAAACGACGCAAAGCGAGAGAGAATTGAGAAACAGGATTTTCTTCAAGCTGCTGGCGGCCTCCCTGATCGTCATCCTCGCCGCCGCGGTCACTTTCGATGTGATGCTGGGCGGCGCGTGGGAAGCTTCGCTGCGCAATGAAATCGAGCGCAGCCTTATCCAGAAAACAGAGCTTCTGGCTCATCGCGTCGAAACCGACCGCGGCCATTCCCTCGCTGATATCGCCGCCCAGGAAGGGCAATCCGCCGGCGCGCGTGTCACCATCGTCGATCCCACCGGCAAGGTGCTGGCCGATTCCGAGGCGGCTCCCCAGGGCATGGAAAATCAGGCGCAGCGCCCGGAATTCGCTGCGGCCCTGGATGGCAGAATCGGAACCAATGAGCGCCGCAGCGCCACGCTTGGCGTTCCTTTTCTTTATGTCGCCGTGCCGGTCTCCGGAGGCGCCGTGCGCCTGGCCTATCCGCTCTCCGATGTAGAAGCAGTTTCCGCAGAGGTTCACCGGAGGCTGGAGCTGGCTTCCGGAATAACTTTTCTTTTCGCGCTCATAGTGGCTGCAGGTGGTGCGCAGTGGAGCGCTCGCCGCCTGGAGCGCATCGTCGATGTTGCTGCCCGCATTGCCGAAGGCGATCTCCAGGCCCGCATCCTCGAGCCTTCTCAGGACGAAATCGGCCGGGTTGCCGGAGCCATCGATAAGACGGCCCGCCGCGTCGAGCAAAGTTTTGCGGCGGTGCAATCCAGCCAGCGCCAGCTGGAAACCCTGCTCAACAGCATGCAGGACGCGGTGATCGCCGTCAGCGCCGATGGGCTGGTGCAATGGGCGAATCAGCCGATGAACCGCCTGATCCCGCAGGGTACTCGCCTGCAGCAGCCAGTCGTCGAAACCGTTCGCGATCCCGACTTTCTCGCCGCGGTCAAAGAAGCCACGGCTTCCCGCGAAGTGAAAACCGCCCGCGCCACCTCAATTATTCCCGGACGCGCGTTTGACGTCACTGCCGCTCCCTTGCCGGACGGAGGCGCCGTGGCGGTGCTCCGCGATCTCACTGAAACCGAGCGCGTGGAAAAAACCCGCCGCGATTTTATCGCCAACGTTTCTCACGAACTACGCACCCCTCTAACATCCATTCAGGGATATGCGGAAACCTTACTCGACACTACTCCGGAAAATGGCGCCCCTACCCGCGAGTTTCTGGAAATCATCCGCAAGAATTCTTCGCGCATGTCGCGCCTCACCGAAGACCTGCTTACCCTGGCCCGTGTCGAATCCGGGGAAACGCGCTTCGATGTCGAAGCTGTTCCTCCGGCTGAACTTCTTCACGACGCAGAAGAAAGCTTCCGGGAAATCGCTCGATCGCACGGCATTGATCTTCGCATTGCTAACTTGCCCGTCCCGGAGAGTCTGCCTAACGTTCTAGCCGACCGCGAAGCCATCCACCAAGTGTTCTCCAACCTGATCGACAATGCCTTGAAATACGGAGCCGCCGGCGGACGCATCGTGCTTGGCGCCCGGGCGCTTCCCCACGCCGTCGAATTCTGCGTACAGGATTTCGGCGCCGGCATTGCCTCCGAACACCTCCCGCGTCTCTTCGAGCGCTTCTATCGCGTCGATAAGGCCCGCTCCCGCGAATCCGGAGGCACCGGCCTCGGACTTGCCATCGCCAAACACATCATGCTGGCCCACGGCGGATCGATCCGCGCCGAAAGCGAACTGGCCCATGGGGCGACGTTTTTGTTCACCCTTCCCACCGCGTAACCTCGGCAATTGGAAAAATGACCAAAAATTCACAGCTCCTTAACCCGCCTGTGCGACAAAAAAACTATCCTTAGCCGTTGACCATCTAGTTATGCTTACGGCAAAATCAGAGGCAATCGCTTTGCGCACTCCCACTACGCGCCACGGGGAACCCTCATGAGTACCGCACGGGTCGAAAGCGTTAGCTCCGAATCAGCTCATCATCAAATTGTTCGCCGCACCATCGAAGCCTGTCATCTTGCGAAGGAAGCCGCCAGCGCCGCTGCAGAAGGAATCGCTACCGGCTCAGCACCGCTGCTCAACTCGCTGCGCCAGCGCGAGCGCGAACTCGATACCCTCGACATGGAAATCGACAGCGCCGTCACGTCCATTATCACGGATGTCGAACCCGCCGAGGCGCGTCAACTTCTCGCCTGCATGAAGTTTATGATCAGCCTGGAGCGCATCGGCGACCTGCTGCTGAGCTTTGCCAACAGCGCTCAGGCCGCGGCCGGCCGCATCGATTCCGAGGACGTTCGCGACCTCACCCATATGGCTACAATCCTCGAGAAAATGCTTACCGATGTGGGTGTACGCCTTCGCCGCTCGCGACGTTGGCAAGGCGGTCGATGTTCTCCGCGCCGATTCCGAAATCGATCGGCTCCGCAACCTCATCTTTCTTCGCCACATCGAGAATCCGGAAAACATTGCCCGGCAGGCCAGTCTGCAGATCATCTTTATGACGCAATCCCTGGAACGCGCCGGAGATCACGCCAAAAACCTCGCTGAAGAAGTTTGCCATTTCGTCAGCGGCCACACGGTTCGCCACGTCCTCAAGAGTTACGACAAGCCGGTCGAACAGATGTTCATCGACTATCTGCGCCGCCGCGAGCAGCACTAACCGCCGAGTTCAATCATTGTGGTCGGGAGCGCGAACCTACGCTCGGAATCCCGCCTGGCTAAAGAAAATCTGCGGATTGCCGATATATATCCTGCTTGTCCCCGCAGCTCTCTTACCTCTGAATCGTTCGCGGGAGCCAGGCTCAGACGACTACGCGCGCACGACTACCCGATGAATCTTATCAAGTGCTTTTTCATTACCCTGGGGCTAAGTGCACTTACTGCCTGTAGCGGTGGCAATGCCAGCAATTCCTTTGACTCCGAACCTGTTAGCCCGGCGCCGAATGACTCGATTTCCGGCACGGTCAGGTTCAAAGGCTCGCCGTTGGCAGGCGCCACCGTTTCCATCTTCGATACCAATACAAATTCCCTTTATCAGATGACCACCACCGATTCAAATGGCAGGTACAACTTCGTGGGTATAAAGACCACAGGGGACGTGCCCGTGGAATATCAAGTCTGGGCGGCGAAAGCTGGGTACGGTTTCTATCCATCGGTAGGGAGCGTCGCCAAGGTGGTAAGAGCCGACTATAGCGGCCAGTTTACTGGCAATGGAATTACCGACTCCGCTGTTTACTTTACGGTTATCGACTACGTTGCCTTGCCCAACGCCTCGCTGACCGGAGCCAATTTCTCGGCGTACAACGGCAGCAATGCCCGGGTAAATCTCGCCAGCACCGGCCAGACGGTGAGCTATGCGAGTGGGGACGACGGCGCCCTGAAAAAGGGAGTCGTGTGGCCAGGGCCACGCTTCGCCGACAATCAGGACGGGACCGTGACAGACAATCTCACCGGCCTGGTCTGGCTGCAGGATGCTGGCTGCTTTCCCCCAGCAACCTGGTTCGCCGCATTGGCTGACGTGAATCAACTTAGCAGCGGGGCTTGCGGTTTAAACGACGGATCAAGCGCGGGACAATGGCGCCTGCCCAACCTCAACGAACTGGAAAGCCTGGTGGATGTCTCCGCCAGCGCTCCGGCTCTCAATGCCAATAGTCCATTCGTCAATGTATCCAGTGCTATCTATTGGTCCTCCACCAGCTATTTTGGCGGAGAAGCGGATTCTCCGGATGCCTGGGCAATTCGCTTCAGCGATGGACGCTACATGAACGACTCCACTTCCAACGTCAAAGCAACAGCGAACAACCAAGTTTGGCCTGTAAAGCGCCGTAGTGGAGGCCAGGTTAAATTGCAGGCAACCGGAATGTACTTCGCCTACGCGAGTGGGGACGACGGCAGCCTGCAGACTGGAGTGCCGTTCCCCTATCCGCGTTGGATCGATAACAGAAATGGAACCCTTACCGACACGGTTACCGGTCTGATCTGGCTGAAGACGGCCAACTGCATCAGCGGGCAATGGTCCGAAGCAATCGCCGCCATCAGCGCATTGGCCACCGGGCAGTGTGGTTTGGCCGATGGCTCCATCGCGGGGAGTTGGAGAATGCCCAACCGCAACGAAATGCTGAGCTTGTCTGACAGAATGCAAAACAATCACGCCGACTTCTTTGACCAGTCTTATAACTGGAAGGCAACCCATGCACTTTACCAGGCGCCGATTTTCACCGGCTTCGTCGTGTCCAATTATTATTGGACCTCCACCACCGATGCCGCAGACACCAGTGAAGCCTGGGCTGTTTACAGTCGCGATTTCGGTGTGTATGACATCTCGAAAACCGACACCGCTTATTCGCTCGCGGTTCGGTAAGGCATTCAACCAACTGCTAAAGGGTTGCGGTCCTCAGACCCCGGACCGATAAGATTTCTCCAATCGTTCGTCGGTGACGTACCATTTCCCTGCAGAGAATGACTTGCGCCGCATGAATGTTTATTTGATTGACGGAACCTACGAACTGTTCCGCCACTTTTACGCCGTACCCTCTGCTTCGGACGTGAACGGCCAGGAAATCGCTGCGGTCCGCGGTGTCCTGACCTCCGTTTTGTCCATGATTGAGCGCGGCACAACTTATCTTGGGGTTGCCACCGATCATGTCGTGGAATCCTTTCGCAACGACTTGTATCCCGGATACAAGACTAGTGAAGGCGTGCCGCAAGAGTTGCTATCGCAGTTCCCTATTCTCGAAGAGGCGCTGGAAGCCATGGGCGTGGTGGTATGGCCAATGGTCTACTACGAGGCAGACGACGCTCTCGCCTCCGCCGCGAGCCAGGCGGCGAAAGATGCACACGGTGGACCAGGTTCTAATCTGCACGCCAGACAAAGATCTGGGCCAGTCCGTTGTTGGTACGAGAGTTGTGCAACTGGATCGCAGGCGGGATATTGTCCGCGACGAGGCCGGCGTGATCGCCAAGTTCGGCGTGAAACCGCAATCGATTCCCGACTACCTGGCCGTAGTCGGCGACAGCGCGGATGGTTTTCCTGGGCTGGCGGGCTGGGGTGCAAAGGCCGCGGCTTTGGTCTTATCGCAGTATCCCCACTTAGAGGACATTCCAAAAGATTTTCGAGAATGGCATCCTTCGATCCGCAAGGCACGCCTGCTCTCCGAATCGCTTTTCAGCGCATGGAATGACGCAGTGTTATTTCGCACACTTGCCACGTTGCGATTGGATGTGCCGGTTTTCGATACAGTCGAGGATCTTCGTTGGAAGGGCCCGCGTTCGAACTTTGAAGAATACTGCGAGCGCATGAAGTCTGCCGAGTTATTGCGTCGCGTCGCGGCGGCGAGATCGGGAAGACAATAAGACTGATCGTGCAGTGAACACTTGGTCTGTATCCACTCGGGATCTGTACGAGTCGCAACCAAACTCATTGTCGGTCGCGATACGCAGTTTCTGCGCATCGTTCGCAGGAGCCTGGACACGGTGCAGCGGGAACGTCAGCCTCTCCGCTACAATTGACATCCTCGGAGGCCATCATGATCGCTCGTCTTCTCGCTTTCGCTCTGCTCTCAGCTACTGCTCTTGCGCAAAACACGGTTCATTACACCACCACGAATGCCAACGTGAAATATCTGTTCGCGACCGCTGAACCGGTGGCGCATCTGAGATCCGGCGACATTCTTGATACCAACACGCTCGATTGTTTCGGCAACGCAATCAGAAAGCCGGGAGACACGCTCAGCATGGTGAAGGGCGACAATCCGCTGACCGGGCCGTTCTTCGTTGAGGGCGCCGAACCCGGCGACACTTTGGCGGTTAAGATACTCGATCTCAATGTAGATGGTGACACTGGCGTAGGCGCTTTCGCTCCCGGTTTCGGCGCGCTCAACGAAACCAACTACACTCCCATGCTGCATGCACCGCTTCCGGAGAAGATCTGGTTCTATCACATCGATCATGCGTCGAACAGCGCAACGTTCAAAGCGCTGGATTCTGATTTCTCAGTGAAGATCCCTCTGCATCCCTTCTTCGGTTGCATCGGCGTCGCGCCGGCGGAGGGTGAAGCGCGCAGTTCGGTAGTTCCCGCCGAATTCGGCGGCAACATGGACTCTCCCGAGGCTAGCGTGGGCAACACGGTTTATTTTCCGGTAAATGTGAAAGGCGGCCTTTTCTACATCGGCGACGGCCACGCCGCCATGGGTGATGGAGAAATCGCCGGCTCGGCCATCGAAGTCCCGTTGAAAGCGCGTGTGCAGTTGAGCGTGATCAAAGGCCGCACCATCGCATGGCCGCAGTTTGAAAATGACGACGCCATTATGACGGTCGGCGCCTATCGTCCGCTGGACGACGCCCTGCGCATCGCCTTCACCGAACTTGTCCATTGGATCCACAAGGACTACGGTTTATCGGAGTTCGACGCCTATGAACTTCTCTCGCAAGTGGGGAAGATTCATCTCAACGAGATGGTGGACCCGAATTACGTGATTGTGGCCTCGATTCAGAAAAAATATCTGCCGCCCAAGAAATAGCTGCGCATTGCGAATCAGAATTCGCCATCGTTCCAGTGTGAGGTTTCTATGAAATCGTCTGCTGACACTCCGAAACAAGCCGCATGGCCCGAACTCCCGCTCGAAAAGTGGCAGTCTACTTACGACACCCTCCACATGTGGACGCAGATCGTTGGCAAGGTGCGGCTGGCATTAAGTCCTCTGATCAATCATTGGTGGGAGGTTGCGTTTTACGTGAATGCCCGCGGACTTACGACTTCGGCGATTCCATATGGCGATGGCATTTTCGAAGTGCAGTTCGATTTCATGGACCATAAGCTCATCATCCAGACCAGTTGGGGTTCAGCGAAGAGCATTCCGCTGAAGCCTCAAACCGTCGCCGATTTCTATTCCGACTTCATGTCTGCTCTGCACTCCCTCGGCATCGAAGTGAAAATCTGGACTATGCCGGTTGAAGTTCCGAACCCAATTCGCTTCGAGACTGATACGCAACACGCATCTTACGATCCCGAATATGCGCACCGCTTCTGGCGAATACTGACTTTGTGCGACACCGTCTTCAAGGAGTTTCGCTCGCGCTTCATCGGCAAAGATAGTCCCGTACATTTTTTCTGGGGAAGCTTCGATCTTTGCGTAACACGGTTCTCAGGACGCCGCGCCCCGGAGCGTGTGGGCGCCGATCCCATAACCCGCGAGGCTTATTCGCACGAGGTGATCAGCGCCGGATTCTGGCCGGGTGGGGGCGAAGTGAAAGGTCCGGCTTTCTATGTTTACGCAGCGCCTGAGCCGGCAGGCTTCGCGGAGCAAAAAGTTAAGCCTGCGGCAGCTTTCTATCATCCGCAGATGAAGGAGTTTTTGCTCATGTACGACGAAGTTCGCCAAGCTGATTCTCCGCGCGAAGCTTTGATCGATTTCCTGCAGAGCACCTACGAAGCCGGAGCGAACCTGGCGCACTGGGATCGCAAAGAACTGGAACGAGCTTGAACTCTGGAGTTTGGGAGGTAGAAAATGCCAGGCAAATGCAAACATCTGGATCAGCATTAAAATCACGACGTACCGATAAGTACGTCTGCGAAGACTGCATTAAAACCGGCGACACCTGGGTGCATTTCCGGATGTGCATGACTTGCGGGCACGCAGCTTGCTGCGACTCTTCCAAGAACAAGCACGCCACCAAACATTTTCATCACGAACATCATCCGGTAATGCGCTCGATTGAGCGAGGAGAGAATTGGATCTGGTGTTACGCGGATGAAATCATCGCGGGAGAAGTGAACGCCTAGAAGTAGTCATTACGGCAAAGCAGGAAAGAAAAGGCGGGAAAAAATTGAAAGGGCCGTGACATTGGTTATGCTCTAGCTGCCAACTCCTGCGAGGGAGTTAGCCGCGTGGACGCATGTACCGTCACAGCCCCTTGATGCGATCACTGTTTTCACAGTCCCAAACCCCAACTGATCCTCGCAGAACCGTCGGTTTTTTCAGGTTTGGCTGCCTCTCGGGTTACCCCGCTTGGCTGATCACCCAGTCTACCTCGGGTCAGCAAGGTTTATTTCGCTGTCCCTTTCGACCGTCGACGAGAGCAACCTTAACAGAGCGTTCACAAAAGTCAACGCAAACTATTGGTGCAGTGCCGGCATCCAACCCTGTGAAAAACGGAGAAGGCAACTTGTTGTAGAGTCGTCTCTTAGTAATTGCGGTTTGGAATTGGGCCGGGATTTGCACAGAAACTTGCACATTCCCGAGAAAGAGAAAAAATCGGCGCCAAACCTAATATTCGTCTTGACGGCGTTCCGTTATCGGCGCATCTTGCTGATAGCGGAACTGCAGTGATGGCAGAACTAGTAGCTTATGTGGACGGTGGCTCCCAGGGAAACCCGGGCCCCTCCGGCATCGGAGTGATTATTGATGGCTGCGCCAGCGGCCCGGTTCGCATCGCCAAGTGGATTGGCCATCAGGATAACAACGTTGCTGAGTATGTCGCTCTCATGGAAGCCTTGCAGTACGCTGTAGCCCTGAACGCCAAAGCTTTACATGTGTATTCCGATTCCCAGGTTGTAGTTCGCCAGATGCGCGGCGAGTACACCTGCCGGAGCTCTCGGTTGTACTCCCTGCATTGGACCTGCCGCAAACTTGCCCGCGCTCTAAAGTTCTCCATCTCCCACGTCTCGCGGGAGAACAACGCCGAGGCGAATCGCCTGGCGAATACCGCAGTGCGCCAGCGTTCGCTCTAACCATCCAGAACCTCCTGATTGCCCACCGGCTGATGCGTAATGCGATCCGCTTCCGGCACTTCTGTGTGACTTTCGAGTTCCCTCACTTCTTGACACTAGGCCTGCTCCGAGCGAGACTCCAATTACCGCCTCGTCAAAATAAATCGTACGCTGAATGGACCATTACTCGATTCTCGACCATTCCTCGTCTCCGGCTGCGGGATTCACCTCGGCTGCCGGCGCGAGTGTGCCGCAATCGTCAAGTATTTCCGCGAAAATTGCCGCCGCCAATACGCTTCTACCGTCCCCCTCAGAAACTCTGCCCCGCTTCCCGGGCGAAGATGCCGGACGCTCGCTCGCTGAAATGGCCCACCGCGATCTTGATGCCGCGCTGCAGCTGCTGGCCGAACGTGCCCAATACATTACGGGAGCCAGCGGTACGGCGATTGCTTTACGCCGCGGCGAACACAATGACATGGTATGCCGGGCCGCGGCCGGCTCGAGCGCTCCCGACCTGGGCGCTCTGCTTTCCATGGAACATGGACTCTCAGGGGAATGCGTTCGTACCCGCCAGCTATTACGTTGCGATGACGCCGAACGCGATCCGCGCGTGAACCGCGAGGTCTGCCGCGAACTCGGGATTGCATCGGTGATTGTGATGCCTATCGTCGGCGACGAGCAAGTGCTCGGCATCTTCGAGCTTCTTTCCGGCAAACCGCGCGCTTTCGATGAGCGCGACCTTTCTGCGTTGCTGCGCCTCAGTGAAATGGTTGAGGCCGCCGTAAAGCACGCCTTGCCGGCACAGATTGCGCCCGCTCTACATGACGTGGCTCTCGTGGAGAGCCAACCCGTAGAAAGCGTAGTTGAAGAAATCAAGATTCCGCAGCCTGAGCCGCTTGTACCTGAGCCACTCACCGCCTCTGCCGTGAGTTCAGAGCCCCCGGTCCTTGCGCCGCCCCCAGTTCTTGCGCCGCCCGCGATTCCCCCTCAAGAAACTCCGCCAGCCAAAGAAATTGCTGAGCCGGAAGCAGCGAAGAAACCATTGTTCTGGTCAGCCGCGCTGCGCGCCCAGAGCGGTGAACCGCCCAAACAAAATGCTGGGGCGAGCGTAGTGCCTCCGGTCTTGAGAAATTTTCAGAAGTGTCAAGCTTGCGGCTTTCCCGTATCGCAAGGCCGAACCTTCTGCGTGGAATGCGAAGAAAAACAATGGCGCGGACAACGCATTCCGCAGACGACGTTTCCGCAGGCGCCAGCCCCGCAGCAACCAAATCAGCTTCAGTCACCCGAGTCAAAGCAAACCGTCCCAGACGCGAACGCGCATGAGATCCTTATTCAGGATTCTCACTCAACTGAGGATTCTCACTCAGATCAATTATCGATGCCGCTGGTAGTGGAAAACGAACCCGCTATAGCGGTTCCCAAATCTGAAGTCAGCAAGGTTCCCCAGGAATTAGAGCCAGTCACGGTGGCCGCGGTCGAAGTGGCTAACACGCCGCAAGCTCTCGGAGCAACCCCATTGCCTTCGTCTTCCGACGTCGGCGCTAATGCCCCAGCCGATGCGTTGTCCTCGAACGAGGCTGCTCTGTTTTTGAGTTCGGCGTTACGATCCGAGTCTTGGTTCGCGTCCAACAAATATGTTCTCGCCGCTCTGCTGATGGTCGCCCTCGTTATCGGCGGAATCGCCTGGCTGCGCTGATTTCTTCACCTCTTTTCTTTTCTTCAATTCCAGCGGCGACGACCGATTACAATCCTTTTTCCTGACTTCGCAATGTGAATTGAGAGGTTCCATGGTCACGCCCGCTGTCCCGGTCGATAAAAGAGCGTTTGTAAGATGCTGTTTGCTGTTCCTGCTATTAACCGCGCTCGCCGCCGCCCAAAGTGCGGAGCAACGTACCTCCTCGTCCTTCGAGCGCGCTCGTAAACAGCCGCAATTGCTGTTGGCCTTCCTTCACGACCTGCCCAAGGGCGGAGATCTCCACAACCATCTCGATGGGGCAATCTACGCCGAAGATCTGGTGGATTTCGCCGCCGACGGCAGTCTGTGCACCGACCGCACATCTTCGCGCCTGCTCGCCCCGCCCTGCGATCCCTGCGAGACCTATACCGCGAAACCCGCCGCCCGCTGCGCTTACGGCGACCACGTTCTCTACAACCAGATGATTGACGCCTGGTCGATGCGCAACTGGAAGTCCGGCGACGAATCTGGCCACGATCATTTCTTCGCTACGTTCGACAAATTTGGTTTGGCCTCGCACACCCACGTGGCCGAGGCAATCGCCGCCGCGACGAATCGCGCCGGCGTGGATCATCTGCAATATGTGGAACTCATGCACACCGCCGACGCTGGCGGCGCGGCACGGTTGGCGGAGAAAGTGGAATGGAATCCCGACTACGCCAAGATGAGGGACTCGCTGCTGGCGGCTGGTATGAAAGATGTGGTTTCAGAAACCAGCAAGCGGCTCGCGGCGGACGACGCCCGCGCCAGAGAAATTCTGAAATGCGGAACGCCTGATGCTGCTCCCGGATGCGGCGTCACGGTTCGCTATCTCTATCAAGTTCTCCGCGCATTGCCGCACGAAATCGTCTTTGCACAAATCCTTTTAGGTTTCGAGCTGGCTTCCACCGATCCACGATTCGTCGGATTGAACCTGGTGAATGCCGAAGACTGGTACGTTCCTATTCATGATTTCAACGAGCATATGGCTATGCTGGATTACATGCATAGCGTCTATCCCAAGGTACACATCACCCTGCATGCCGGCGAACTTGCCATCGGACTCGTTCCCCCGGAAGATCTCACGTTTCACATTCGCGCTTCTGTCGAGCGCGGCCACGCCGAGCGCATCGGCCACGGAGTCGACGTGATGAATGAAAATGATCCCATCGGCTTGCTTCATGAAATGGCGGAGCGCAATGTGCTAGTCGAAATCTGCCTGACTTCGAATGACATCATCCTCGGTGTGAGCGGGGACGATCATCCTCTGCCGATCTATATGAAATACGGTGTTCCCGTGGCCCTTGCCACCGACGACGAGGGCGTGAACCGCTCTGATATGACGCACGAATACTTGCGCGCTGTGGAAACCTATCATCTCTCGTACGTAGATTTGAAGCGCATGGCGCGCCAAAGCCTGGAGCACAGCTTTCTGCCCGGACAAAGCCTTTGGACCGACACAAAGCTGGTCTTTCGCATGGCGCCAGCTTGTGCGGGAAGTGTGGCAAGCGCAGAGAAGCCCGCTGCGGCCTGTCAAGAATTCCTCGCCGCCAACGAACGCGCGCTCGAGCAGTGGAAACTGGAAAGAGAGTTCGCAAAGTTCGAGAAAAATCATTAGAGGGCGCAAAGGCAAAGGCAGCGCGGGCGGCTCGATCGCCGGAGATCTGCTTTCTCACAGCTCAACAAGCCTACTTCCGTTTGACCCTCTGGCCTGACTTCCTTACACTTGAGAGTGTTCTCCGCCGGACACGCCCTCATTTTGTGGAGGTTTTCCTGAGTTTATTCTTTCGAGTTTCTTTGTTGGGAGCCCTGTTGGCGCTCGGGTCATTCTCCCTGGCACAGGAGCATTCGTTTCCGATCTCGCTCGACAGCAACGAAACGCTTTTTTCTGTTCTGACCGCCCTCAACTCGTGTGGATATGACCAGGATTTGGACATGTCCGACGCAACCCGAAGTAAGGTGCGCGACGAAGTGCAGAAGGTTCTCCGGCAATCGGAGGAGGCCGAGGCGGCGCGGACTGCGCTGTGCGAGTTCTACCAGGGCCATACGCCGGACCGGAACACGAATCACAGCTTGTCTCCCTATATCTCGCTGGCTCTGTACATGGATGGTCCGCCCCATTTTGCTCCGCGCATCAAAGAAGAGGACTTACCGCCGGACGCGTATTCCATCGCGGCTTTCGGAACCGAGCTGGAACATTTTTACGACAAAGTAGGACTGCATTCCATCTGGGAGCGGCATCGCAACGACTATGCGGCGGCCATAAACCGTTATCACGAGCCGCTGGCGAAGATGGTTTTCGACACAGAAATCTATTTGAAGCAGCCGTCGTCACAATATTTAGGGCGGCGGTTCACGATCTATCTCGACTTTATGGGCTCGCCCAATGAAACCGATGCCCGGAATTACGGGGCGGATTATTACGTGGTCGTATTCCCGGCTCCGAGCACGGCAGGAGCGGCGCCGCAGATGGCGCTAAAGATGGACCAGATTCGGCATACGTTTCTGCACTATGAACTGGACCCGCTGGCGGATAAACATTTCACCGACATCAAGCGGCTGGAGCCGCTGTTGCAATCGGTAAAGCGCGCGCCGCTCGAAGAAAGTTTCAAGACAGACATCTCGCTGCTGGTCACGGAGTGCCTGGTACGCGCGATCGAGATACGAAGCAGCGGCGGCAAGCAGCCTGCGGATGAGGCGATGCGCGCCCAGGCAGTGGATGACGCCGTGAAACAAGGTTACATTTTGACGCGCACGTTCTATGACGGCGCCGTGGCATTCGAAAAAGATCCTGCGGGCATCCGCGAGGCGTACGCCGGTCTCCTGGAAAGCGTCGACTTGAAAAAAGAAGAAGCGAAGGCGTCGGCGGTTCAGTTCGCCAGCAAGACTTCGCCGGAGTTGGTGCAGTTATCGCGTCCGGAAGAGCGGCGAATGTTGTTCAGCGCGGAAAAGCGCCTCGCCGCGGGCGATGCCAAAGGCGCGCAGGAACTGGCGCAGCAGGCGCTGGACAAGAAAATTGGAGACCAGGGTCGAGCCTTGTTTATTCTCGCGCAAGTAGCCGTGGCCAACAGGAATCGGGACGGCGCCGAGGACAATTTTCAAAAAGCGATTGAGGCTTCGAAAGATCCCAAGGTGGTGGGATGGTCGCACGTGTATCTGGGGAGAATCCTGGATATGAAGGAAGATCGCGACGCGGCGATGCATGAGTATCGAGAAGCTTTGAATGCGGCCGGGCAACTGCCTGAGGTCAAGGCCGCGGCGGAACGTGGGTTGGCCCAGGCATATGAGCCTCCGGCCAAACCGCAGCCGCAGTCTCAGTAAAGAGATGCCTCGCGGATAAAATGGCAAGATGCATTTAGAATGCGGAGTGGATCAATTTCGAGGTGTGAAGGCATGGCGGTGCAAGGAGAACGCATGAAGCGCAAAGCAATCATCACGATTATTGCTGTCTTTGGAATAGCGGCCGTGGGTTTTACCCAGGACAAGCCAGCGACACAGACGGCGCCGGCAGGACAAGCGGCGGCGGCGCCGGCGGGAAAACGTCCACCCCAGGCCAAAACGCAACCGGAGTTCGACGCGTACAAAGCGGCGGCTGCGATCACGGATCCGGCGGCACAGGAAAAAGCCGCGGATGATTTTGCGGCAAAGTTTCCGGACAGTGAATTGCGGCCGCTGCTCTACAAATCGGTGATGCAGTCCTATCGACAGGTCAACAATGGTGACAAGATGCTGGCTATGTCGCAGAAGGTCTTAACTTTTGATCCGGACGATCCGGAGGCATTGCTGGGCGTGGCCCAGGTTCTGGCCGAGCGCACGCGCGAAACCGACGTTGACAAGGATCAGCGGTTGGCGGAAGCAAGAAAAGATGCGCAACGCGCTCTGGTCACGGTGGACACTGACATTCCGACCGCGAATCAACCGCAGGATAAGGTTGATGCCTACAAGGGCTTTCTTCGGTCTGAAGCTTACGAAATTATTGGGACGCTCGACTTCAATGCCAAGGACTGGGCAAATGCGGAGATCAATCTGAAGAAGTCGATTGACGCGTTTCCGCAGCAACCGGATCCGGTCGCCGTGTTTCGACTGTCAGTTGCAATGGATATGCAGAACAAATATCCCGACGCTTTGAAATACGCCAACCAGGCGGTGGATTTGACCAAGCCCGGCACTAACGCCGGAGATGCGGCGCGGAAAGAAAAAGACCGGCTGGTTCAGTTGATCGGCGGCATCAGCGAGCCTCCCGCGAAATAAAGGCGCGCACCTGAAGCGAGATTTGGCGTCGCAAAGAAAACGACGCTTCGCGGCTTCCCTAGATATTCGGTGGATGATAGCCGCTTTGCTCGCAATGGCGTTCCAACTCGATTACGGGCGCAAGCTGCGCATTCATGAAGGAAAGGGAAATTACCGCGCTGGAGGCCACGCTGCGCTACCACTTTCACCGGCGGGGCGTGATTGAGCAGGCCATTACCCATAGCTCGCAAGCGCGAGAGCAGGAGTCGCAGCAATCGGGTGAAAATAAATTCAGCGTCAATGACAACGAACAGCTCGAGTTTCTGGGCGACGCGATTCTCGCCCTGGTCACCAGCGAAGAATTGTTCCAGCGCTTTCCGCAGTTTCGTGAAGGCGAACTTTCGAAGCTGCGCGCGCATCTGGTGAGTGAGCGGCATTTGATCCAGGTGGCGCAACAGCTTGAATTGGGCCACTATCTCCGCCTGGGCCGCGGCGAGGAGAAGAGCGGCGGACGCAGCAAGACGGCGCTGCTGGTGGATGCGCTGGAAGCCGTTCTAGCCGCGATCTACCTGGATGGAGGAATGCCGCCGGTCCGGGAATTTATTTTGCGGGAGATTCTGGCCCCCGAACTGGAGCGCATGGAACGGCAGGGAGGCGCGCTGCCAATGACCGATTTCAAGTCAGCCCTGCAAGAGACCTTGCAAGGATTGGGCATGGCGCAACCTTCTTATATTCTGGTGGAGGAAGCGGGGCCGGAACATCGGAAGACATTCACCGTGGAAGTCCGTCTGCAGTCGAAAGGGGATGGGGACGCGGAATTCGTAGGTCGCGCCCAAGGATCGACCAAGAAGACTGCGGAGCAGGACGCAGCACGGCAGCTATTGTCCTATCTGGCATCGCGTCCGCAGGCTTCGGGAGCCAGGCCGGCGCGGGGCTCGCGTTCGGCGGAGCAGCATTAGAGTAGCGGGATGTGCGTGGAGTCAATGAATTCCCCAAGTCGTTTATCGGAGCCGAACGGCCAGTTCTCGGGCGTACCTTCCCGGGTGGAACAGTTTCGGGGTGAACAGTCCCGGGGTGAACAGGGCTCAGACCCTCCTTCGCCGGTGGTTTTGCCTGGTGGTCAGGAGGCGGCGGATTCGTTGCCGAGCCAGCCCTTGCCCAGCGGCCAACCGCAAGCAGAACGCGTAACGACCTGGGGGCACAGTTGGGGAGTAATTGGTTCCCTGCAGTCTTTGCTGGGAACTGTGGTCATTGCCGTATTTGTGATCACTTTCATCGTGCAGGCGTTTCAGATTCCGTCTCCTTCCATGGAGAACACTCTACTGGTCGGCGATTATCTGCTGGTGAACAAGTTGTGCTATGGCGCGGGAAGTTTCGGGGACTCTCTGATGCCGTATCGCCGGGTGCAACGTGGTGACATCGTGGTATTTCACTATCCCGTGAATCCCGCACAGCATTTCGTGAAGCGGGTGATCGGCGTGCCGGGAGACCGGCTACGGTTGATCAACAAGCGAGTCTTCGTGAACGGAGTGGCGCTCAACGAGCCTCACGCGCATTTCAGCCGGTCAGCAAGCGATTTGTTCCGCGATAATTTCCCCCGGCTGGACGTGGCCGCGGGCGAGACTCCGGAGTGGTGGGTGCAGCTGGGTAAATTGGTCGAGGACGGACAACTGATCGTTCCGCAGGGACATTATTTTGTGATGGGGGACAACCGGGACGACAGCTACGACAGTCGTTACTGGGGTTTCGTGCCGCAAGCCAACATTATTGGCCGGCCGCTGTTGATTTACTGGTCGGTGAAAGAGCCGGATAGCGAGGTAACAGCGCCAGTTACGGTGGCAGGGAAGCTGACGCACTTTGCCTACGCGGTAACCCACGTCTTTCGAATTACCCGGTGGAGCCGCACCTTGCGATTGGTGAATTGAAGTTTGTGCAGATAAGATAACGCTGCAGAGCAAGATTGGATGGATTGATCACGGTGGCGAAAAAAGAAAGCAAAATAAAGAATGAGGTCGACGAAAAACCCCGGGAAACGACCGTGGAATTTTTTTCGTCCCTGGCCGCGGTCCTGGTTACGGGCCTTTTCATTATCACCTTTATCGTGCAGGCATTTGAGATTCCGTCCAGTTCGATGGAAAACACATTGCTCATCGGCGACCACGTGTTCGTAAACCGCATTCAGTTCGCGCCGAAGACTAACTGGGTGGGCCCGTTGATTCCGTACCGCCAGGTGAAGCGTGGGGATATTGTGGTTTTTCTGGCGCCTTGTGAGCCCGGCTTGTATGTAGTGAAGCGGGTCATCGGTGTGCCCGGCGACCGCATTCATCTGCGCAATGGGGTGGTGTACCGCAATGGCGAGGAATTGAAAGAGCCCTACGTGATTCATACGCAGGATTCGGCGATGTATCCCAATCCTTATCGCGATAATTTTCCCGCCGTGCCGCCTTCGGAAAGCTATAACGTCTATCCCTGTTGGGAACCGGAGTTGCCCATGCACATCCAGGGCGACGATCTGGTGGTGCCGCCGGGACATTATTTCGGCATGGGCGACAACCGCGACGTAAGCCTGGACAGCCGCTACTGGGGCTTCATTCCGCAGGAAAATATCATTGGACGGCCCATGTTCATTTACTGGTCATTTGAGACGCCGGCCGACCAGTACCGCAAAACCGATATGGGGGACCGTATTGGCTTCCTGGCGCATGTAGTGTTGCACTTTTTCGATGAGACGCGGTGGCGGCGAACGCTGCAGGTCGTGAAGTGAAAGTTTTGTCTTCCAAACGGCGCATCGTCGCCGCGGTGGTTGCGATTCTGTTGATCCTGTTTCTGGTGCGTCCGGGCGTTTCTCGCCTCAAGCTGCGCATTGCAAACTCCATCAGCCGGGCTCTCGCACGTCCGGTGGCGATAGGGTCGGTCCAGTTGCGCTTTCTTCCCCGGCCGGGATTCGATCTTGAAAATGTGGTCGTGTACGAAGATCCAGCATTCGGCGCCGAGCCCATGTTGCGAGCTTCCGAGGTGACTGCGGTAGTGCGTTTGACATCACTGATGCGCGGACGCCTCGATATCTCCCGCCTGGAGTTGACTGAACCAAGTTTGAATCTGGTACGAAGAGAAGATGGCCGCTGGAACCTCGAGGCTCTTCTGGAACGTGCAGAGCGCACGCCTTTGGCGCCCACTGCGAAGTCGAAGCGTGAAGCACGTCCCGGCTTTCCCTACATTGAGGCCAGTTCCGGGCGCATCAATTTCAAGACGGGTGCGGAAAAAAGACCGTACGCATTGCTGAATGCGGATTTTGCGTTATGGCAGGAATCAGAAAATGAATGGGGCGTTCGACTGAAAGCCCAACCCCTGCGCACCGATATGAGCTTGAGCGACACTGGCCAGTTGCGGATGGATGGGACCTGGAACCGAGCAGGAAGCCTGCGTGACACCCCCCTGCAGTTCACGGTGGCGTGGGACCATGCGCAGCTGGGGCAACTCAGCAAGCTGGTGTCAGGAAACGACCAGGGTTGGCGCGGCGACGTGCAGATGGAAACGACCCTGAGCGGTACTCCCGGGGCATTGCAGTTAGTTTCCGATGCTGCGATTCATGACTTTCACCGTTATGACATCTCGACCAGCGATGGGCTGGGATTAGCGGCGCATTGCGAAGCCAAGTACAGTTCCGCTGAAGGCATGATGCGCGAAATCTTCTGCAGCGCGCCCGTGGGCAACGGCATGATCACCCTGCATGGAGATTCGGGTAAGCCGGGATTGCATGTATTGGATTTGGCGGTGAACCTGGAAAACGTCCCGGCGAATTCTGTGGCGCAACTGGCTCGCCGTGCCAAGAAAGACTTGCCGCCAGATATTGTGGCCGCCGGAAGCGTGCAAGGGAACTTTGTGATTAAAGAATCCGCGGCGTCGCCGGCTGGTCCCCAATTTCAGGGGCACGGCGAGATTATGAACCTTCATCTGCAATCTGCGAACAGCAAAGCGGAATTGGCTCCGGGCAGTGTGCCTTTTACATTGAATGCACACCAGAGCGGCAATCGCGATCCGTTGCAGCATGTCGGATTCCAGCATTCCCTTGCAGAAGCTTTACCGGCTTCGGGCGAGATGCACATCGATTTCGGACCTTTCCCACTCGCTCTGGGTCGACCGTCTGCGGCGCAAGTGCGCGGCTGGATGGGAAGATCCGGTTACGGAATCGCGGTGCGCGGAGATGGAGAAGTGTCGCACACCTTGCGCATGGCCAGCCTGCTTGGATTGCAGGCAGTGAAGTCCGGTGCGGAAGGTGCAGTCAAGATGGATTTGCAGATTGCCGGATCCTGGGCGGGAAACGCAACGGGAAATCCTTCAGGCTTTGCTTTGCCGAAAGTTACCGGAACCGTGCAGATGCGAAATGTTCGCGCAAATTTGCAGGGCACGAATGGAGCGATCGAGATTTCCTCGGCGGAATTAGATCTTTTGCCCGATGAGGCGCGAGTAGAAAAATTCAGAGCGCAGGCCGTCGATGCGGAGTGGACCGGGTCAATGGTAATGCCGCGCGGTTGCGGAACGCCGGGGACATGCCTCGTCCACTTCAATTTGAATACCGACGCGGTTGGCCTGAGCGACCTGCATGAGTGGCTGGCTTCGCGGCAGAGCGAGCGCCGCTGGTATCAAGTGCTGACCCCATCTGCATCCAACGCGCCGTCTTTTCTACAGAGTTTGCGGGCGTCGGGAAAGGTGAGTGCCGGACGTTTGCGGATTCACAATCTGGTTGCGGAACACGTTTCCGCCGCACTTGATTTGGACCATGGAAAATTAAAAATTTCAGATATGCGGGCGGATTTACTGGGTGGAAAGCATCGCGGAGATTGGCAAGCCGATTTCACCGCTGCAGCCCCGGTCTATACAGGCTCGGGAACCCTGACCGGAATTTCGCTGGACCAAATGGCCGGCACCATGCACGACGCTTGGATTTCCGGCACCGGCGGCGGCACCTACGAAATCACGGCCTCCGGCAAAACCGCTGCGCAATTTTGGAAATCGGCAGCCGCGAACCTTGCTTTCGATCTGCGCGACGGGGTGCTCTCCCACATTGCACTGGCAAGCGAGGATGAACCGCTGCACATCAGTCGTTGGCAGGGTCGTGCCCAGCTGCGGGACGGAACGATCAAAATAGACAAAGGCGCCCTCATTTCTTCCACGACGTCGTATGAGATCAGCGGCACTGCTTCGTTAGGCCAATCCTTGGATTTCAAACTAGTCGCGGGACCCGCAGCGAAATCCGCCGCAGGCACGCTGGTCTATAGCATTACGGGAACCCTGGCTGAGCCGCGTGTGGCGGTGAGTCCGGCGCCGGAGACGCAGGCACGGTTGAAGCCGTAGACTCGCCCGGTTACGGAACATAACCGGCACCGCGGAGGACTTTCCCCGGCAATGCTCCCGTCATCTTCGACTGATCAATCACCGGCACGCCATTCACCAGCACATACTCCATTCCCTCGGAAAGCTGATTCGGATTATCAAACGTAGCGAGGTCGCGTACGGTTGCGGGATCAAAGATCACGATGTCAGCCCACATGCCTGACTTGAGAACGCCGCGATCGGTAAGGCGCAAGCGTTGAGCCGGCAAGGCAGAAAATTTGCGGATGGCGTCTGGCAAAGACAGGGCTTTCTCTTCTCGGACGTATTTACGCAGGATGCGCGGGAAGGTTCCATACGCACGCGGGTGAGGATGTTCCTGGCCCAGGATGCCTTCTGGTGAAGTTCCGGAGGAATCGTTGTCGATCGCGACCCAGGGTTGCTGCAGGGCGAGCGTGACATCCGGCTGTGACATGCCAAACACGGCAACGCCAGTGGCGGGATCTTCAATAAGAAAATCGAAGAGCGCGTCCATGGGATCTTTGTTCCAAAGTTTCGCGATCTCGGAGAGACGCTTGCCTTGCAGGGGGAGCATTTTCGGGTTCTCGACCACGCCGATCATGATGGCATCGGGGCCAGGAATTTCCTGCCACTCGTTGTCCCAGTCCTTCGAAGGCGTGAGCATGTCTTTGCGGATGCGTTCGCGGGTCACGGGATCTTTGAGGCGCTCGACCAGCTTTGCGGTTCCACCATCGTGCGCCCACGGCGGAATGAATGCGGAGAAATCGTTGAACCATGCGGTATAGGCGTAGGTATCGGCCGTAACATCGGCGCCAGCCGCGCGGGCGGCATTGATCTTGGCGACGACTTCGGGCATGCGTCCCCAGTTATTCTTTCCAGCAACTTTGATATGCCAGATCTCGACCGGAACGTGGGCCTCGCGGCCGATGCGCAAAGCTTCATCGATAGCGTCGAGCACCGAATCGCTTTCGTTGCGCATGTGAGTGGAATAGATGCCGCCGAATCTTCCAGCTTCCGCTGTCAGGGCAATCAATTCATCGGTCTTGGCGTAGGGCGCAGGAGCGTATTCGAGCGCAGTGGAAACGCCGACAGTACCGTCTTTCATGGCCTCGCGAACCAGAGCTTTCATCTGGTCGAGTTGTTCAGGGGAAGGCTGCACGTTGTTATCGCCGAGAACCATACGGCGTACTTGGGTTGCGCCAACGTAGCTGGCGAGATTAATTCCCATGCCCTGCTTTTCGAGACGAGCAAAATATTGCCGGAAGGTACGCCAGTCCGGTGTGATGCGATAGTGCTCGTATTCGACGTGATCGGATTGAATAATGGCGTCGTTGAGTGGCGCAACCGTGCTGCCCTCGCCGGTAATTTCTGTCGTGATCCCTTGATAGATTTTTGAAGGCAGCCGAGGATCGACGAGTATGGAGAGTTCGGATTGGCCGAGCATATCGATGAAGCCGGGGGCCACGACTTTCCCGGCGGCATCGATAGTGCGCTTTCGAGGTGCGGCGGCGAGATTGCCGATGGCCGCAACCTTTCCATCGCGAATGCCGACATCGCCGGAGTACCAGGGCGAGCCCGTACCATCGATGATGTGGCCGTTCGTGATGACGAGATCGAATGCCGGAACGCTTTGCGCGGGCACTGCTGCAACCGCGACACATAGAAGAACAAGAATGAATAACGGATTCAACGCGCGAAGTTTCATCTCTCTTTTCTCTGTTTCTTGGAACCGGAGTGGCGACGAATTATAAAACATGCGAGCGCAGATCGTTCTTCCTGCACGGCTCAGCGCCGAAATTCTCACACCTGCATGGTAGTATCGACAATACTCTGCATGAAGCTGCCACCTTTGAATTTAGAGGGCTGTGAGGCCGCAGCACCTCTTTGCGATTTGCTTAAGAACCGATGACAACTTCCACTAAATCCCGTAAGCGCGTGCTCAGCGGCATGCGCCCGACCGGAAAACTGCATCTTGGCAATTACGTCGGCGCCCTCGACAACTGGGTGCGCATGCAGGATGAGTATCAGTGTTTCTTTGAAGTCGCCGACTGGCACGCGCTTACGACGGATTATGCCGACACTTCGCGAGTGAAACAGAATTCGCTTGACGTCGCTTTGGACTGGCTGGCAGCGGGACTCGATCCAGAGAAGTCCGTAATCTTTATTCAATCGCACGTGCCCGCCCACGCTGAGTTGCACCTGCTGTTTTCCATGATCACGCCTCTGGGCTGGCTGGAGCGGGTTCCCACATATAAAGAGCAGCGCGAAAATATTAAGGATAAAGATTTGGGGACGTATGGATTTCTTGGCTATCCCCTGTTACAGGCCGCGGACATCTTGATCTATCAAGCAGACGTAGTTCCGGTGGGCGAAGACCAGGTCGCACATGTGGAATTGACGCGCGAAGTTGCGCGGCGGTTCAATGGCTTTTACGGTGAAGTGTTCCCCGAGCCGCAGTCTTTGCTCACGGTCGCGCCCAAGTTGCCCGGTACTGACGGGCGCAAGATGTCGAAGTCGTATGGAAATACGATTCTGCTCACTGACCCCGAGCCGGTGGTGCGACAGAAGCTGAAGACGATGGTCACCGATCCGGCGCGCGTACGGCGATCGGACCCGGGCAATCCGGATGTTTGTCCCGTGGGCGATCTGCATAAAATTTTCAGCAGCAAGGAAACGATGGCGAAGGTGTATGAGGGCTGCCGGTCGGCTGGCATTGGGTGTATCGAGTGCAAAAGCTGGGCGGCCGATGCGCTGGTGCAACTGTTGAGTCCGATGCAGGAGCGGCGTAAGAAATTCGAGGACAATCCGCGGCTGGCTTGGGATATTCTTGAGGCAGGCAGTGAACGGGCGCGTGCCGCGGCGGCCGAAACCATGAACGACGTGCGCCAGGCGATGGGAATGTCACTCGGGTACGAGCCGCCAGCGGGGAGAAATGGAAACCATGATGGAAGATAGAATCGTTGGCCCCACGAACAGCGCACCGGAGTTTGCGCCACCCGCACTTGTCCCAAACCAATCGGCGCGCCCGAAGCCTTCCGCAAAGCCAGACTCAAGAAAATCCAATTCGCAAACAGAAAAAGAACAAAAAGAAGAGAGCGATTCTCCTTTCGCCGTTTCGGTGACCGATGTCTACGAAGGGCCCCTTGATTTGCTGCTGGATTTGATTCGCAAGCAGGATATCGATATCTACGACATTCCAATTGCACGCATCACCGCGCAATATCTGGTGTATGTGGAAAAGATTCGCGAACTCGATGTGAATGTGGCAGCGGATTTTATTTATATGGCAGCAGTGCTGATTCACATCAAATCGAAGATGCTATTGCCGCGCGATCCCTCGGCTAAGGCTGAAGAGTTGGAAGATCCGCGAACTGAGTTGGTGAACCGGTTGCTGGAGCACGAAAAGTTTAAGTCAGCAGCGCAAATGCTTTTGCAGAAGCAGCAGATCGAAGAAGCTGTGCTGACGAATCCGGCGTTGAAAGAATTTATGGATGCCGAAGGCACCGAGCCGGAGATGGCCGCGGACGTGATCGATCTCGTCAAGACGTTTCAGCAAATCTTAGAGCGCGTGCGCACCCGGCCGATGATCAATGTGAACGAGGAAACGGTCACCGTGGGCCAGATGATTGACTATCTGCGGCGGAGGCTGGAGTTGGAATCGAGGCCGATCCGGTTGAAGCAGTTATTGCTGCGCGTCCCGTCACGTCAGGCTCTGGTATGCATGTTTCTCGCGTTGCTGGAAATGGTGCGGCTGCAGGCAATCCAGGTTCGTCAGGATGAATTGTTTGGCGAGATCGCGGTGCGCAAGCACACTGGATTCGGGGCAGTAATGGCTGAACAGGCTGCTGTGCGGGATGATTGGAGATAGGTAGAGAGCTACATTTGCACTTCCTGATTTATGAGTCTCAAAGCTCAACTCGAAGCCATCATTTACGCGGCAGAGACTCCGATCTCTACCGAGCAGATGGTTCAGCTCGTCAAAGAGTCGGTGATTGCCGACGGCGCGTCGGACGACAGCGATGTGAAGTCGCGAGTGCGTGCTGCGCTTGAAGCGCTGGTTGCGGATTATGCAGCATCCGAGCACGGAATTGAGATTCGCCAGGTTGCGGGCGGATATCGCATGTCCACCAAGCCGGAGCAGCATGAGATGGTGCGGAGTTTTGCGAAGAGCCTGAAACCGCCGATCCGGCTGTCGCTGCCGGCCCTGGAAACGCTGGCAGTCATCGCCTACAAGCAGCCGGCCACGGTCCCTGAGATCAACGAAATTCGCGGCGTGGATTCCGGCGGCGTGATTGCGACCTTGCTGGATCGCAAGCTGATAACAACTGCCGGGCGCAAGCAGGTCATCGGACGGCCGATTCTGTACAAGACGACCAAAGAATTCCTGATGCGCTTTGGATTGAAGGATGTCAACGAACTGCCCAGTATGGAGGAGTTCGAGAAATTAGTGGCGGAATCGTTTCAGTCCGAGCTGATTCCCGCGGAAGAAGCAGCCCGAGAGAATTCCAATTCTTCCCAGCGGAACTCCGAATCTTCCGATCTGGCCGAACCCTCCGCCGAAACGGTTCCAGAATCCGCTGCGCAAAAAGACTAGTCTTCACAATTAGGCTGGAAGCCTCGCATATATGCCCGCTGAACGTCTGCAAAAAATTATTGCCGCTGCTGGAATTGCTTCTCGCCGCAAAGCCGAGGAATTGATCAGCGCAGGCCACGTACGGGTGAACGGCGCCGTGGTTACGGAACTCGGGACCAAGGCGGATCCGGAGACCGACCATATTCGCGTGAATGGCAAGCTGCTGCAAGGGGCACAGCATCACGTCTACTTGCTGCTCAATAAGCCCAAGGGATATGTGACCACGGTGAGTGATCCGGAAAAACGTCCGACCGTGATGCAATTGATTCGCGGAGTGAAGAAGCGGGTTTATCCTGTAGGCCGGCTGGATTATGCCAGCGAAGGTCTATTGCTTTTGACCAATGACGGCACGCTGGCGAACAAGCTGATGAAAGCCGCGTCGCAAGTTCCTAAAACCTACGTGGTGAAGATTGCTGGAGTGCCCAGTGCTGAATCGCTCGAGAAATTGCGCGCCGGAGTTTCGATCGAGACGGAAAGCGGCCGCAGAGTGCGAACGGCGCCGGCAGGAATCCGGCTAGTTAAAGAAGCCAATAATCCCTGGTATGAGGTCACGCTCATCGAAGGCCGCAATCGCGAGATCCGGCGGATGTTCGAGAAGGTCGGCCATCATGTAGAGAAAATTAAGCGCGTCCGCTACGGGCCGCTCACGCTCGATATTCCGCCAGGGAAATTTCGCCCGCTCTCGGAGGCCGAGGTCGACCGGCTGCGGACAGCATGCAACAAGCCTGCACCTGAAACAAAGCGTTCCATCAGTCATTAGATTGTTCTTTCAGATCACCACAGTTTCTTTGTACTCGCCGAACACCCGCCGCATCGCATCGGAAATTTCCCCGACGGTTGCGAACGCTTCCACCGCGGCGATAATTTTCGGCATTAAATTCTCGCCCGTTCGCGCCGCATCCTCGACGGCTTGCAGCGCGGCGGTGCAAGGCTGCGCATTCCGCCGCGCGCGCAGGGCCCGTACCCGCTCAATTTGCTTCGGCTCCAGCGCTGGATCAATCTTCTGAATCGGAATCGTCTTACCCTCTTCTACTTCAAAGCGGTTTACGCCGACTACGATGGCTTCTCCGCAATCCACGGCCTGTTGCGCCTCAAATGCGGCGTTTTGAATTTCGCGCTGCACAAAGCCACGCTCAATTGCCCGCAGCATGCCTCCCATGACTTCAATCTTCCCCAGATACTCGGCGGCGCGCTTCTCAATCTCATCGGTGAGCGACTCGATAAAGTATGAACCCGCCAAAGGGTCGATCGTGTGGGCCACGCCCGATTCGTAGGCGATGATTTGCTGCGTGCGCAATGCAATGCGGGCGGCCTGTTCGGTGGGTAGAGCCAGGGCTTCGTCGTAGGAGTTCGTGTGCAGAGACTGCGTCCCCCCCAGAACCGCGGCCAGCGCTTGAAGTGCGGTACGCACGATGTTATTTTCCGGTTGCTGGGCTGTTAGTGTTGACCCTGCCGTCTGGGTGTGAACGCGCAACATCCAGGACTTTGGATTCTTCGCCTTGAAATGTTCGCGCATAATTCGCGCCCACATTCTTCGCGCGGCGCGAAACTTGGCAACTTCTTCCAGAAAATTGTTATGCGCGTTAAAGAAAAAAGAGAGGCGTGGGGCAAACTTGTCCACGTCGAGGCCTGCCGCGATTGCCGCCTCCACGTAGGTCATGCCGTTGCCCAGAGTGAAAGCCACTTCCTGCACCGCCGTCGATCCCGCCTCGCGCATGTGATAACCGGAGATCGAAATCGAGTTCCACTCCGGAACGTGGTCTCTGGTCCATGCGAACATGTCGGTTATCACGCGCAAGGCCTGCTTTGGCGGATAAATGTAAGTTCCGCGCGCGATGTACTCTTTCAAAATATCGTTCTGCACCGTGCCTGAAAGTTTCCGGATATCTGCGCCCTGCCGCCGCGCCACCGCCACGTAAAGCGCCAGCAGAATGGACGCCGTCGCATTGATGGTCATTGAAGTAGAAATTTTCGTGAGGTCAATACCAGAGAAAAGTCGCTCCATATCCTCAATGGAATCGATGGCCACGCCCACCTTCCCAACTTCTCCGGCCGCCAGCGCGTGATCCGAGTCCATTCCGATCTGCGTTGGCAAATCAAAGGCAACCGAGAGCCCCGTAGTGCCGTTCGCCAGCAAATACTTGTAGCGCTTGTTCGATTCCTCGGCATCACCCATGCCGGCATACTGCCGCATAGTCCACAAACGCCCGCGATACATGGTGGCCTGAACCCCGCGCGTGAAGGGATATTCGCCGGGATAGCCTACCTCAGCCTCGTAATCCGAGCCTTTGCGATCGGCTGGAGTGTAAAGCGGCTTGACCGGAATATGCGAAGGGGTTTCCTTGTCCGGAGCCCGCTTTTCGTCTGCGAATTTAGTTTTCTCGGCCACGATCAGCAATTTTTGCCACCCGGCGTTCGCCAGCGGTAACTCCCTTGCGCCTATTCGTTCCTGAATGCGTCCTTTCCTTTACGCTTCACCCTCAAGAAGGAACTGACTCCGAACCACGCGAATGTCAGGGTGGCGCAGACAGCGAGCGCCACGCGCCCCGGCCCAGCCTGCCCGGCGTGGTATTTCCCGTACTCCTTGACCGTGGCGCCTGCGAAGCTCAAGGCCATAATCAGGAAAATCACCCCCACAACCTCCAGCCATAATTGGTGCAGCACGCGTCCAAAGGCCCGCCCGGTAGCGGTGGCGGCTTGGCCCGCGGCTCGGACGATCCGGCTGCGCCCGGCCTGCCGGGTCGCCACCCGCGCCATCACGCCTAACTTTTGTGCAGTAGAAACCTTAGTCACGACTCGATTTTAACAGTGTCTGGCGCTACAATGACGCAAACCTGTGCCGTCAGAAAAACCGTTGGGCGGCTCTTGGCATCTAAACCTGTTGACCAGCGAGTTAAGATTGACAGACTAGGCAGACGGCGATCGGGGGGGATGTGGATCAACAACTCAAAGACTTGATGAAAGAACTCGGCGAAGCCATCAACGAATCTCTCTCCGATTCTGAACAGATTGCCGAAGTCGTCTCCCGCATCAAAGAGGGTGGCTACGATATTTTTCTGGTCCTTGAGGCCACGATCGGCGTCAGCAAACAGGGTGAGAAGACCTCGGACAAAACTTCTCTGGTGACGACTCTGTCCACAAATCCCGAATTCAAAATCAACGACCAGGATCTCAAGTTTTTGAAATCGCTGCGCATCAAGATCGAAGAAGAAAGTAAGTAAGAAAGATTGATCGTTATCGGCGAGTGACTGATCCCTCACGCGGCGCGCTCTTGCCTGCCTTGAAAAAAAAGAAACATGCCGCTTTCTTTCGCTCCTCTTGGGAAAACATTATAAGGATCTCTGCGTCGCTGCATACGGCAACTTTACGGGCTGTGCTACCATCTACTGTTTTCTGTGACAATTAACAGCCTGACTCTTTCTCTTCGGAATTCGCAAAGGAAGTCAGAGATAGTCCGATGAAAGACACTCTCGGAGTCCTTCTTGCCGGTGGTGCTGGAGAGCGCCTTTATCCTCTCACCCGTGATCGTGCCAAACCCGCCGTCACCTTCGGCGGAATGTACCGCATCATCGACATTACGCTTTCCAATTGCCTGAATTCGGACCTCCGCCGGGTCTACATTCTTACGCAATACAAAGCGCTTTCGTTGAACCGGCACATCCGCGAAGGCTGGAACATTCTGGGGCGCGAGGTGGGCGAATTCGTCGAAGTGCTTCCGCCGATGAAGCGGGTGAGCGACCAGTGGTATCAGGGCACTGCTGACGCGGTATACCAGAACATTTATTCCATCGGCTCCGAGCAGCCCAAGTATGTCCTGATCCTCTCCGGCGACCACATCTACAAAATGGATTACGGCAAGATGATGAAGCAGCACCTGGATTCCGCTGCCGACGTAACTCTGGCCACCATCCAGATTGATCCCGAAGAGACGTCGCGCTTTGGCGTAGTCGATGTCGACAAAGATGGACGCATCAATGGCTTTGAAGAAAAGCCCGCAAACACGCAACTGCGTTCCCCCTGGAATGAGCAGAAGGTTGCTGGATCGATGGGCGTCTATCTTTTCAATGCAGACGTCCTCATTCCCGTGTTGCTGAAAGATTCGGAAGACCCCGCGTCCAGTCACGACTTCGGCAAAGATATTTTGCCCAAGATGGTGGACGACTACCGCGTCTTCGCCTACGACTTTATCGACGAGAACAAAAAAGAAGCGCTGTACTGGCGCGATGTAGGTACGCTTGAGGCCTACTACGAAGCCAACATGGATATCGTTTCGGTGTCGCCGATTTTTAACTTGTACGACCAGGATTGGCCGATCCGCACGCATCAGCGGCAGTATCCTCCCGCGAAATTCGTCTTTGCGGAGAAGGATCGCACGGGCACGGCGCTGGACTCGATTGTCTCGAATGGCTGCATCGTCTCTGGCGGCATGGTGAAGAACTCGGTGTTATCGCCCGACGTACGGGTAAATTCTTATTCCGAAGTGGACTCATCCATTTTGTTCTCGC
This sequence comes from uncultured Acidobacteriaceae bacterium, assembly GCA_963726155.1. Taxonomy (GTDB): domain Bacteria; phylum Acidobacteriota; class Terriglobia; order Terriglobales; family Acidobacteriaceae; genus Sulfotelmatobacter. Next base: position 759,696 of record CAVSBF010000003.1, on the reverse strand, counting down.
ATGTGGCCGTGGGACGCCATTGCCGCGTCCGCCGCTGCATTATCGACCGCAACGTCCACCTGCCCGAAGGCACCACGATTGGCTACGACACCGAGGCCGACCGCTCCCGCTACTTCGTCACCGATAGTGGCATCACCGTAGTCACGCGGGATTACTCGCTGTTCGAGAATCCGGTGACGGTGGACTACTTCACTAGTGAGTAGGATCTTCGCCCAAGGATTACTGGTTTTCCTCACTGCTACAATGCCCTGTTTCGAATAACTTGCCGCTAGTGTCGACAAGCGGGCGAACTTACAGGAGTACATCCGCGTACTGTCTTGTAGGGCTTGGGGTACTTGTCGTCTCATTGTCCCTGGCGGTTTGCGTCGCCCCTTTAAGACAGGATCGGTTAGCTCCGGGGAGTTTTGGTTTGGAAGATGTCCAGGTAGTCGCGATGCTGGTGCGCCGCTGCGTGGCGGGCGATGCGGCTGCCTGGGAAGAGATCGTCCTGACCTATAACCGCCGTATCTATAACATCTGCTATCGCTTTGTCGGATCTGCCGACGACGCCGAAGATCTGGCCCAGGAAGTTTTTATCAAGATATACCGCACCCTGGCCAGCTACGACAGCTCGAAGGGCGCGTTCGTCACCTGGGTAACCACAATCACCCGCAACCTGCTGGTCGATCACTTCCGCAAAACCAAGCAGGACCGCATGACCGACTCGCTCGACGCCGCATCCTCCTCCCATGAAGACGCGCAGCCGCTGAGTGAGCAAATACAGGACCAATCTGCGCCTCCTGACCAGCGTGTACGCAGCCGTGAGGTGGGGGAAACGGTTCACGCAGCCCTTGGCAAACTCTCGCCAGAGCTCCGTGAAGCTGTGATTCTAAGAGACTTACAGGATATGGACTATCGCGAAATCGCCACCGTTTTGAAGGTGCCGGAGGGAACTGTGAAAAGTCGAATAAATCGTGGGCGAGCGGAACTAGCGCGCCTGCTACAACGTACCTATAGGCAGGTGATGTGATGCCAGATCACACCAAAAACGACCCCATCAGTAACGGAATGCAGTGTCAGGAGTTTGACGGCCTGCTCACGGACGCGCTCGACGGCGTTCTGACAGGGGTTCAACTCGACCGCTTCCAGGCCCATACGCGGACTTGTTCCGCCTGTGGACCGCTGTTCGCCGAAATCGAGGCGGGCCGCAGCTGGCTGAAGGATCTCACGGAGGTGGAGCCTCCAGTCAGCCTGGTCACGAATATTCTGGCATCCACAACGGGCGTTGACACCCAACGCCTGCGGGTGAACGTTGCTGCGCCTCAGCCAGGCGTTACTTTGCTGGAAAAGGTGCAGGCGTGGGCCTCGGGAGTGATGCATCCCATCTGGACAACGGTCCGGCAGCCGCGGTTTGCCATGTCGTTTGGCATGGCATTCTTCACACTGTCGGTGGCGTTGAGCGTGCTCGGCGTAAAACCCGCCGATCTGCGCCAGTTGAGTTTGCGTCCCGCCGCCATTCGGCACACGTATTACAACACGCAAGCCCGCGTTGTCCGGTACTACGAAAATATCCGGTTCGTTTACGAGGTGGAATCGCGGGTGCGTGAATTCAAACGCAACGTGACCACCGCTGAGCCAGCTTCGTCAGGATCTGGTTCGCAAGACTCGACACCGGATAAGAAAGACCATAAAAACGACACAACTCAACAGCCCGAGCAGAAGCAGGAGCGCAACTATAGCCAGACGGAAAACGATCTGGTTCTGGCCAGCGCTCCTCTGGGTCCCTCTGTCTTTGATCCGTCAAATCCGGATCTGCCTGTAGTGTCGGTGACCACGTACAGGAGGTTCGTATGAACTGCGCCACGCACAACGATACGGCCGCAGTAGCCTTTTGCCGCACCTGCGGCAAGCCGCTCTGCGCCAATTGCACCCGCGACGTTCGCGGAGTCGTCTACTGCGAGCCTTGCCTCGCAGCTCGTTTGGAGGGCACGGCCCCGGCAGCCGGGTTCGCACCTCAACAAGCTGTCTATCCACCCGTGGGAGTGCCGCCAATTTCACCGCGGCCTAGCTCCGGCCCGAATCCCACTGTGGCCGGTATCCTCGCCGGATTCTTTCCTTTCGGAGTCGGCGCAGTCTACTGCTCGCAATACGCCAAAGGTCTTGCACATCTGCTGATCTTCGGCCTCCTGATCTTCGCCTCTGATCATGCGGGGAATTGGGACGCGTTGTTTGGGATCGCCATCGCATTTTTCTACGTCTACCAGATCATCGACGCCGTACGCACCGCACGCGCTCTTCAGGAAGGCCAGCCGCCGCCAGATCCATTCGGATTGGGTCAGGCCTTCAGCATGGGCGAAAGAAGCGAGGCCAAAAACATCCCTGTGGTTGCCATCGTCCTCATTGGACTCGGCGTGCTGTTCCTGCTGCACACCATGGACATCTGGGAGTTTGGCATGGACCGTTTCTGGCCGCTGATTCTGATCTTCCTTGGAGCATGGATGTTCGCCCGAGCCTGGGGAATGGTCGGAAGACACCCCGCGGGCTGCACCTGCGGGAGCTGCCGTGTTCGCAGAGCTGTCGGTTACACCTGTCAGTGCGATCGTTGCCGCATGCGGAAGATCATGGGGCCTGCGATATTGATGACCATTGGTACGTTGTTCCTGCTCCAGAGTCTCAATGTTGCCAGCTTCGATCGCACCTGGCCGGCGATTCTGCTGGTGATTGGCGTGGTCAAACTGTTGCAGAGCAACGCCTCGTCAGCGGGACACATTAGTCCGCTGCAGCCGGCGCCGCCGGCAGACGCGCCGCCTCCACCGCCAACGAATCCGATGCCGTCCAACTCAATGCCCTCTAACCCAGGACCAGCTTCTTCTTCCGGGGAGGTGCGCAATGTCTAGTCCGGTGTCTTATCCCGTTCCACCGCCGGTTCCGGCTCCGCTTCCGCCTCGGCGTCGCCGTTCTTTCGCCGGACCCGTGGTGCTGATTATTCTCGGGATTGTCTTCCTCCTGGGCAATATGCACCTGCTCTCGTGGGCGCGCCTGGGAACATGGTTCGCCCATTACTGGCCACTGCTGCTGATTCTCTGGGGAGTGCTCAAGCTGATCGAGCATCAGCAAGCTCATCGCGATGGATTGCCCTCGCGCGGCATCGGAGCTGGCGGCGTTTTTCTGGTCATCGTCATCGTGATCTGCGGACTCGTTGCAACCCAGGCCTCGCGATTTAACTGGGGTGAAATCCGCGACAACATGGGCATCGACGGCAGCGACTTCGACAACGTTTTTGGCCAGACCTACAACTTCGACGACCATCTTGAACAAGCCATACCGCCCACGGTGACCAGCCTCCGTGTCAATGACGACCACGGCGCGGTGCGCGTCAGCGTGACCGACGACAGGCAAATCACGGTCGTAGTCCGCAAGCGCGTCGGCGCGGAAAGCCAGAATGACGCCGATAAATATAACCAGCAAACTAAACCGCAGATCAGCCTTGCGGGCAACGCAATGGTTCTTGACGCCAAGTCCCAGGCCGGCGACCATTCCGTGCAAAGCGATTTGGATATTTCAATTCCCCGAAAGATGGAACTGCACATCACTGGCCGGAAAGGTGACGTTTCCGTCACCGGGCGCGATGGGGACGTGGAGATCGCTGCCCAGCACGGCGACGTCTCCGTGGAAGACGTCAACGGAAATGTAAAACTGAATCTGGAAAAAAGCTCCGCCAAAGTCGAGCAGGTCACGGGCGATGTTCACATCGATGGCCGCCTGAACGAAGTCTCTGTAATGGACGTGAAGGGATCAGTGCAACTGGATGGAGAATTCGAGGAGAGCGTCAAACTCGCTCGCATCACCAGGAATGTTGCCTTCAAATCTTCCCGCACCGACATGGAGTTCTCGCGCATCGACGGCGAACTGGATCTCGATTCCGACGACCTGCATGCGGATAAAATCACCGGTCCCGTCCATTTGACGACCCGCTCCAAGCAGATACGTCTGGAAGATGTATCCGGCGATGTCCGCCTACAAAATAACAACGGCGGCATTGAGATATCCATGCATTCGTTAGGAAATGTACAGATCGACAGCCGCAACGGAGATGTGCAGTTGAGCGTGCCCGATAAAGCCGGTTTCCGCGTGGATGCTCGCACCCGCGACGGCGAAATTCAATCCGACTTCCCCGAGCTGAAAATCGACAATGGAGATCACGAAGCGACTGCTAGCGGCAGCGTGGGCAACGGCTCATCCCACATTGTGATCAACAACGAGCACGATGGGATTGAAATACGCAAGGCCTCGGCGACGGCCTCGCCCGCACCGCCGGCGCCGCCAGCAACTCCGGCGAAACCAGCCAAAGCCCTGCCCGCGCCAAAGTCAAAAGTTGAGCCGACAGATAACTAAGAAGTTTGTGCAGAGAAGATTTATGTAGGGACAGCCGCCCCCGGCTGTCCCCGGGCGCAGCCCTGTGCTTCGGCTGTATGTGAATCAGAAGATCACGACGCTTAGATTCAACCCTCTAATTTCTTCCTCGTCAGTTCTTCCACCTGCGCCAGCACTTCATCCTCGCCCATGCTGGTCGAATCGATCACGACCGCATCCTCCGCGGCCATCAGCGGAGACGCCGCCCGGGTGCGGTCACGACGATCGCGCTCGCGCAAATCTGCAGCCAGATTCGCGGCGACTTCACCTTTGATCTTCTGCTGCTCCATGCGGCGCTGCTCGCGGACGACTGGATCAGCATCGAGGAAAATCTTCAAGTCAGCGTCGGGAAAAACTTTCGTTCCGATATCGCGGCCTTCCATCACCACGCCGCCGCCCGCGCCCATCGCCCGCTGATGCGCCACCATCCACGCCCGTACTTTCGGATGCACCGACACTCGCGAAGCTGCCTCGGTCACGTCGCGCTCGCGAATCCGCGCCGAAATATCATGCCCGTTGAGTAGCGTTCGATTTCCATCCCGGGTCGGCTCCAGCTGAATCCGTGCCTCTTCCGCGAGCTTTACCAGCGCGTCTTCATCATCGAAAGATGCGTCCTTTTCGATGGCTTTCAGCGCCAATGCCCGGTACATCGCGCCGCTCTCGAGATTCACATAGCCGAGTTTGCGCGCCAGCCGGGACGCGATGGTGCTCTTGCCCGCGCCCGCCGGGCCGTCAATGGCAATGATCAATTTGCGTGGAGAAGGGTCTGGGTCAGAATGATCGGTCATTTCGCGAGAAGATTGTACACGTGTGGCCGCCTAATTTTCCGACGTACTTCTTTACCATGGGATCTTCTTGATCTTTTATGACATTAGCGGCGCACCCAGTGAGCGTCTTACCTGGCGCCGATTTAGCGTCTCTGCGTAGTATTGTGGAATTGTGACACCCACCGAACTAGCTTTCTAGAGTAATAGATTACGCCGGTGTGCATCGCAAACGCTCCGATGCCTAAGAGGCAAATTCCGAAAATGAAGCCCACAACATGGGAATCGGAGGATCCCCAAGCGCGGAATTCCTCCATTCGCACACTGAGTAGCCGCGCGATGACGAAGAGTCCGCCGGCGACCCACACGCCGCCGATTACCATCGCGCCCAGGCGACCTGCTGTAGTCGTATTTCTTACTCGCCGGTAAGAGCAATACCCCATCCCTCGTTTTTGCTCGTTCATGTCCGCCTACCGTATGCGGGTCTTGAAGAGGTCCGCGTAGCCGGAGCATCGTCCTTGACTCCGCTCACTTCCTTCTCCGGTGTGATCTGCAGCATCGATCTTCCACTCACATGTACGAAGCTCAACTCGCGCGCCGCCAACAAGGCATTTACGGCTTCCTTCACTCGCGACCGCGCCACAAATCTTCCGAAGAAGGATTCCAGTTCCGCCAGGTCGGCGGCGACCACGCACTCCAGATATTTCGAGAGCAGCGCCGAGAGCGCCTGCTGCACCGAGAGTCCCACGCCTTCGCGCACCGCCTCCGGCGACCAGCGGTAGAGCACATCCCAGTACGAACCTTCCGGGAGTTTGTAATCCACGCGCGTGATGCGCAACTTGGCGAGCAACTCACCCAAAGCCTTGTCGAGCGCAGGCAGAGAAACCGCGCCGCCCAGCGCTTCCTGCAACTTCTGCTTTGAGATCGGCCCATCGCGCCGGATCAGTTCAAAGGCATCGCACGCCAGTGGCGAGTACGGAGAACGCGGACCCTGCTTCGGGCGCCAGCTTGGGGTTTCGCTCGCCCACCAGCGCATAAAAATAAGGAAACGCCGAAGCGGCCACCAGAAATGCATTGTTCTCCTCGAACAAATTCGCTTCGTAAGCCGACCGCTCGCGCAACAGTCGCACCATGAGTTCGGTGGCCTCCGCTGCGCGCGGATCGGAATATGCATGCTGCCAGGTCGGCAAACGATTGTCCGAGCCTACGAACGCGCCAATAAATGTCGGCACCGGCATCGCCGGCCGCACCGGATACATCAGGCAAAATCCGACTTGCTCGACGAACGCGCGCGCCTGCTCAATGGTCCGGATGGCTTTGCCATCCAACCGCCACTTCTCGCGCCGCAGTTGCTGTAGATCCTGCTCGGTCATGGAATGCAATTAGCCATTAGCAATTAGCCATTAGCAATTAGCAACACTGCACTGGTCAAATCGCCCCGAGCGCAGCAAGGTCAAGCCGGAATTGCCAATTGCCAATTGCTAAATGCTGGTTTCGATCAGATCCTCTTAAACGCCTTCTGTATGTCTTTAACAGAATACCGCAGCACCACCGGTCTGCCATGTGGGCAGGACATAGGATGATCGGTTTTCGCGAGTTCCGAGAGCAGCCACTCCATCTTGTTCTGTTCCAACGGCATGTTGACCTTGATAGCAGCGTGGCAGGCAATGGAGGCGGCAATGCGCCCGCGAATCTTCTCCAGATTCAGCGACTGTTCTTCGCGAGAAATCTGATCGAGCAGTTCGTGCAGCATTGTTTCCACTGCGGCCGCATCCACTCCCGCCGGCGCAACTTTCACAGCAACGCTCCGCGCTCCAAACGGCTCAGCCTCGAAGCCGTTGTGCTGCAGTTCGTCGGCAATTTCCGCAAACACCGCCTGCTGCGCCGGAGAAAGCTCCAGCACGATCGGCATCAGCAACCGCTGGCTCTCGACTTTCTGCGCTGCCCGCTGCTTCAGAATGCGTTCGAAAAGCACACGCTCATGAGCCACGTGCTGATCGACAATCCATAGTCCATCTTCATTCACCGCGAGTATGAACGAATTGCGAATCTGTCCCAGTGGACGCAAGGTCGAGAGAGCGGCCAGTGTCGGTTCTTCTTCCCGAGCTTCGAGTTCCGGGGCGCAGCCGTGATCCGGAATCGCTTCCCCGAATCGACCTTCGAGCCCGCGTGCCACGGGAATCGCTGCATTCGCCTCGACTGCAATTCCGCCCTCGAACTGAAACCGTGCCGAAACCGGCGGCGCAACCGGCGCGTGCAACGCAAGCCCCGCACCGCCCGTGGGTTCATACAAGGTTCGCGCCCCGGACTCTGCCAGTATGTCAGAAGGCGGCTCCCACTCCCGCGCGCCCGGCGTCAGCCCAGAACTGGCAGTTGCGTGAGCGTGAATCTCCGTGGTGAACTGTGGTGCCGGACGCGCCTTCATCAGCGCGGCGCGCACCGTGTCCCGCACAAAATCATGCAGCACGGTCGGTTGCCGAAAGCGCACTTCCGTTTTTGAGGGATGAACATTCACATCCACTTCACCCGCAGGGAGTTCAAGAAAAAGCAGCACCACGGGATACACGCTCGGCGGAATAATGTTGCGATAAGCCTCGGTCAGTCCATGCTGCACCAGGCGGTCGCGAATCAGCCGGCCATTCACGAAGACGTAAATCGAATTGCGATTCAGCTTTTGAATCTCCGGCTTCGAAACGAAGCCGTGCAGCCGCATCTGGCCCGGTTCGACATTTTCCTGCGCATCGTCGCTGCCTTCCTCCTTCCGCCGCCACGGCGGAGGCTGCGGCAGGCCAACGTGTTCGAGCGCCTGCACCGCCGCCACCGCTAAGAGCTGATCCAGCGTTTCCTTGCCAAACACCTGATACACGCGCTCGCTGTATCCCGCCACCGGAGGCGCCACCAGCATGGCATTAGTAGCCGAATGCAATTCAAAATGCTTTTCCGGATGCGCCAGCGCGTAGTGCGTCACCAGCGAAGCGATGTGTGATAGTTCAGTCGACTCCGCCTTCAAAAACTTTTTGCGCGCCGGAGTATTGAAAAAAAGATCGCGAACCGTAATCGACGTGCCCTGGGGCAGTCCTGCTTCTTCGACGCGCGCCATCTTGCCGCCGTTGATTTCAATAATTGTGCCGGAGGGCGCAGCGCCAGATTCCACGGCGCAAGTCTCCAGCCGCAAGCGTGACACTGAGGCGATAGAGGGAAGCGCCTCGCCGCGAAATCCCAGCGTGGCCACGCTCAACAGATCTTCCGCATCCTTAATTTTCGACGTGGCGTGGCGCTCGAAAGCCAGCATGGCATCGTCGCGCACCATGCCGCAGCCATTGTCTGTGATCTGAATTAATTTCTTGCCGCCCGCCTCGACGCTGATCTTGATCCGCGTTGCACCCGCATCCAGGGCATTTTCCAGCAACTCTTTCACCACCGACGCCGGCCGCTCCACCACCTCGCCGGCGGCGATCTTGTTGGCGACCTGCTCGGAAAGTACGTGAATGCGGCCCATGAATCAGTTCCCGGTTTTCGGTTTTCAGTCGATGTGGAGGATAGGTCAGTTTCGCAGAAGGCAGGCCGGAAGGCAAAGATGCGACCGCACGGAAGGCTTGTCAAGGAAGACTGCTGGTACTATTTATTCTTATCTCTTTGTCTCCTGATGCAACGGAGTGAACGAATGATCCGGTCCTTTAAAGGGATGAAGCCGACGATTCCGGCGACTTGTTACGTGGACGAGTCGGCGCAGATTATCGGCGATGTGGTGCTCGGCGAACATGCTTCCGTCTGGATGAATGCGGTCGTGCGCGGCGATGTCTATGCGATCCGCATCGGGGCGCACTCGAACATTCAGGATTGCTGTGTGTTGCATGGCATGAAAAATACTTACGGGGTTACGCTTGGCGAATATGTGACTGTCGGTCACTCGGTGACGCTCCATGGCTGCGAGATTGAAGACCGCTGCCTGATCGGCATGGGCTCGATCATTCTGAATGGCGCAAAGATCGGCGCCGGATCGATTATCGCGGCGGGTACTCTTATCCCCGAGCGGACGGTGGTCGAGCCCGGCTCGTTGTGGATGGGGTCTCCAGGAAAATTCCGCAGGAAGCTCGACGCGGACGATGCGGAGACGATCATGAAGTATGCCAGGAATTATCTGGGATACACGGAAGAGTATTTGCGGGAACGGTAAGAGCGAGGAACTCCTACCGACGTAGCAGGCAGTGAGTACCGAGTACGAATTGTCATCCTGAGGGGAGTAAACCGATTCGCTTCGCGAATCGGTTTGCGGAGTCGAAGGATCCCTATTGCTCGTGCGCCGACAGGACGCATTGAGGCATTCTTCCCGTGTTCGCATGATGCCGAGCGTGGAGAGAGTTCCTCGAGAGGCTGCTGAGGCGGTCTGAGTCGCAAGGGATCCTTCGACTGCCACTTGTCTTTCGCAAAGCGACAGACAAGTCTCCGCTCAGGATGACAATTGCGTAAATGAGAATTGTAGGAATGAGACCTCAATGATCAAAGCTGTCCGAGGAACGCGCGACCTTCTGCCGCCGGAAACGGCGCTGTGGAATTTTGTGGAGTCGACGGCGCGGGATGTCTTCCGTGCCTACAACTTCCAGGAAATTCGTACGCCGATTTTCGAGTCGACGGAACTCTTCGCGCGCGGTGTGGGCGAAGAGACCGACATTGTTTCGAAAGAAATGTTCACTTGGGAAGATCGCGGCCGCGCGGAAAGTGACCGGGGGCAGTCGCTCACCCTTCGTCCCGAGGCCACGGCAGGCATTGTCCGGGCTTACATCGAACACAAACTCGGTGACAGCGGACTCAACAAGCTCTACTGCATGGGCCCGATGTTCCGCCGCGAGCGGCCGCAGAAGGGCCGTTACCGGCAGTTCTACCAGATCGATGCTGAAATCATCGGTCCGGCGTCGTCGGGCAGTGAGTCCCCCGCGCGCGATGCGGAAGTGCTGGAGATGCTGGCCACACTGCTCGATCGTCTCGGGATCAAGGGTTGGACTCTCGAACTGAATTCTGTTGGCTGCTCAAATGATCGAGCCGCGTTCAACGAAGCACTGCGCAAGGCGTTGGAGCCGGTGGTCGGAAATATGTGTGTGGATTGCCAGCGTCGGGCAGCGACCAATCCGCTGCGCGTGTTCGATTGCAAAGTTCCGGCGGATCAGCCAATTATTGACACCCTGCCGCGCATCAGCCAATTTCTGGATGAACCCTGCCGGACGCATTTTGCAGCAGTGAAAGAAATCCTGACCAAAGTTGGGGTTCCGTTTACGCTTAATGATCGCCTCGTACGTGGACTCGACTACTACACGCGCACCGCCTTCGAATTCACTCACGGAGCATTGGGCGCGCAGAATGCAATCCTCGGCGGCGGCCGCTACGACGGGCTTTCCGAGGCGCTTGGCGGACCGGCGGCTCCGGGAATCGGCTTTGCCATTGGCGAGGACCGGCTGGTGATGTCGCTGCAGGAATCGGCACCGGCTGAAAGCTTGATGAAGAAACCGGACGTGTATATCGCTCCGCTGGGCGTAGGGATGAATGCAGAAGCAGCCCAGCTTGCCCGCGATCTACGAAGACAAAACGTCGTGGCGGATTTGGGCGATGAAACTTTCCGCCTGAAGAAATCTTTCGAAACCGCAACAAAAGCCGGGGCAAAATATATTTTGATCGTCGGTGAAAATGAAGTCAAAGCCGGCGCATTCGCCCTGAAGAACCTCGCAACCGGCGAGCAGGTATCAGTTCCGCGCGGCGATCTGCTGCGCAGGATTCAGGAGTAGAAATGGGGAAGACTCGTTCCATGATCGACGACGAGGCTCGCCGTTTCATCGAAGCGCAGCATATATTCTTCGTCGCATCGGCCCCGCTAGACCCGGGTGGCCACGTGAACCTTTCCCCCAAGGGCCTGGACACATTTCGCATTCTGGGGCCGGCGACAGTCGCCTATCTTGATTTCAACGGAAGTGGAGTCGAGACCATCGCCCACCTGAAAGAAAATGGCCGTATTGTTCTGATGTTCTGCGCGTTGCAGGGTCCGCCGAATATTTTTCGTTTGTATGGCCTCGGCCGCGCGGTTGAACCTCACCAAGATGAGTTTGCAGATTTTGCGGCGAACTTCCCGGCTTACGAGACCATGCGTTCGATCATCGTGGTCGAACTCACTCGAGTCACTGACTCCTGCGGGTATGGTGTTCCCCGTTTCAAATACGAAGGCGAGCGTGACCAGCTCGCGGCATGGGCTCGCAAGCAGGGTCCGGATGGCTTGCAAGCTTATCGCGAGCGGAAGAATCAAGTCAGTATTGACGGACTTCCGGGCTTATCGCTCCCTTCACAAGCGGCGCATGAACCGCCAATTCATAAATCAGATCAGCAGAAACATGATCGGCAAAAACATGATCGGCAAAAAGATGATCGAAAGGAGGTCGTGTGAAGATTTGTTGGCGTTCCTGTGCAGTTCTCTATTGCTCGGCCGCAATTCAGCTTGCCGCAATTCAGCTTTCCTCAATCCAGGTAGCGGCGCAGACTCCAGCCAGTGTCAAAGTCCCGAGTACGCTCGATCAAAACGCAATCGCCAATGAGAAAAATTTGATCGAAGCCAAGAAGAAAGACGACACCGCGTTTTTCAAGCGGACGCTAAGCCAGAATTTCTCCCTGGTCGGCGTCGACGGCCGGCTGCTCGAAGGAGAAGAGGCCTCGGAGAATTTAGGCGACTCGGACCTGGTGGAACTTACGCCGTATGATATGAAAGTCGTCACGCTGGCGGACGACGCCGTTGTCGTTACTTACGACGCTATCGTGCGTGAAAAGCCCGAAGAGGATCAGGGACCGCCGCCACGGTATCAGCATTTCAGTTCGGTATGGGTGAAGCAGGGGGATGCGTGGAAGCTCAAGTTTCATCAGGCAACGGCCGCGCACTGGGGAGACTGGTAGGTCGCCGTGGGATTCCACGGCACAAAGAGAATGCGTGTCGTAGATTCTTCCTCAGGAATTTACGGAGGCTAGCCTGCTCAAGGGGAAGCATATGAAACTGCGCGCTGCAGTTTTGACGGCGTGGGTTCTGTCAGCCGCTGCCGCGGCACAAACACAACCTCCGAAGCCCTCACCGGAACTTAAGAAGCTGGATGTATTCGTCGGTTCGTGGGCCCTCGACGGCACCATGAAGCCGGGAACGATGGGCCCCGGCGGTACCATGACGGAAAACGAAAAGTGCGAGTGGATGGAGGGCGATTTCTACCTCGTCTGCCATTCAGACTATGAAAGTTCGATGGGCAATGGTGTGGGTCTATCTGTGATGGGATACTCGGCCGATGAGAAGGCCTACACCTATCGCGAGTTCAACAGCTTCGGTGAATTCGACGATTCCCGGGGCTGGCTCAAGGGTGATACGTGGACTTGGACCAGCGATGAGAAAATGGGCGGAACGACCATGAAGGGCCGATTTACCATGAAGATGACTTCGACCGCGTCCTACAGCTTCACCTTCGATATGTCACAAGATGGAACGAAATGGTCCACCGTAATGGAAGGCAAGGCGAGTAAGAAGTAATTCTTCGTTCAGCATACAGCTGCGACGCTGGCCGAGAAGCGCTAGACTCCAACTTCTGAAGCTCGGGATTCTTCCCAGGCCGCTTCGCCTCTGTACCACGTTCTCGTACCATATAATTCTGAGCAATGACCTTCCAACGGTTGCTGGATGGTGCGGAAATCCTCGCGCAAAGCGGAGATCCGGGCGTGAGCAGTGTGGAATACGACTCGCGGCGGGTGAAGCCGGGGTGCGCATTCGTCGCGATGCGCGGCGAATCCAGCGACGGCAACCGCTTTATCGATCAGGCGATCCAGGCGGGAGCAGTTGCCGTGGTCACGGATGCCGCCGCCGAGAAACCACGTCCAAATGTAGGCTGGGCGGTGGTTGCGAATGGACGGCGGGCGCTGGCACGAATAAGTGCGAATTTCTACAAGAGACCAGCAGAGCGGATTGCGGTCACCGGAATCACCGGTACGAATGGAAAAAGCACGTCGGCTTTTTTGGTGGAATCGATTCTGACCGCGGCGGGGCGGAAGAGCGCATTAATTGGCACGATTGAATATCATGTGGCCGGAAAGGTTCTGCCAGCGCCGCATACGACTCCCGAGGCGCTCGAACTGAATCGCATTTTCAGTGACGCGCTGGGTCACGGCGCGACGGATGCCGTAATGGAGGTTTCTTCCCACGCTCTGGCGCAGGAGCGGGTGTATGGCATCCCGTTTGATGTGGCAGTCTTCACAAATCTGACGCGCGATCATCTCGACTATCACAACACGATGGAAGAATATTTCGCCGCCAAGCGGGTATTGTTTGAAGGCTGCGGCACGGACGCGCCTCGAGCGGTAGTGACAAATCTGGACGATTCGTATGGCGCGAAGCTGGCAGAGTTCAGCCGGAAACGCAGTTCGCTGGTGCTGAAATATGGTTGGGATCGCGGCGACTTGCACGCGGACAAAGTGGACATCACAACCCGCGGAACCAGATTTGATCTTATGACGCCGGAAGGGAACATCGCAGTGTTCTCCGCCCTGATTGGAAGGGTGAACGTCTATAACATTCTGGCGGCGGCAGGAGCCTGCTATGCGCGAGGATGTAAGGCCGATGCGATTGCGGCGGGCATCGACAAGCTGGCGTGCGTCCCGGGAAGGTTTGAACGCGTGGATTGTGGCCAGCCGTTTACGGTCGTAGTCGACTACGCGCACACCGACGATGCGCTGCGAAATTTAACGGCGCTGGCGCGAGAGTTGGTGTCCCCGATGAAAGGAAGAGTGTTGACGGTGTTTGGATGCGGTGGCGATCGAGACCGGAAGAAGCGCCCACTCATGGGCGAGGCGGCGGGCCGTGGAAGTGATTTCGTCGTGCTGACTTCGGACAATCCGCGCAGCGAAGATCCTTGCGCGATCATGAACGACGCTGTTGTGGGTCTGCAGAAGGCTGCAGTGAAATACAGTGCCGAGCCCGACCGGCGCAAAGCAATTGCCTTGGCCATTGGCGAAGCACGTCCGGCAGACATTGTGCTGCTGGCTGGAAAAGGGCACGAAAAAGTGCAGGTCACGCGTGAAGGTGCAGTCCCGTTCGATGATTTGGAAGTGGCGCGCCAGGCCTTGCGAGCAGCGGGTTACGACTGCAATGCTGCGCCAGCCGGAGCGCCATAATGAAGCTCCCGCTCGGCCAGATTGCCGAATTTATTTCCGCGACCGGGGATTTTCCGCAGGACGAATCCGTAACCGGATACTCCATCGATTCGCGGACCGTGGGTCCGGGGCAACTTTTCTTCGCCGTGAAAGGTGAACGCTTCGACGGGCACGACTTCGTTGAGCAGGCGCTCGAAAAGGGCGCAACTTCGGCTGTTGTGCGGAAGGACCAACTTGGGCGTTATTCTGGAGAGCCAAAGATAAAGTTACTCGCGGTGGAAGACACTCTGCTGGCGCTGCAGGCACTGGCGACCGCGGTGCGGAAGCTGTGGGGCAAACCGTTGATCGCGGTCACGGGGTCGGCCGGAAAGACCACCACCAAAGAAGCAATCGCTCACGTGTTGAGCTCACAGTTTCAGGTGATGAAGTCGGAGGGGAATTTCAACAACCATTTCGGATTGCCTCTGATGTTGCTGAAGTTAGGGCCTGAGTATGACTTGGCCGTGATCGAGATGGGGATGTCTCATGCCGGAGAAATCCGCTCCCTGGCGAAGATTGCGCAGCCGGAAATTGGTGTGGTTACAAATGTAGCCGCAGTGCATCTGGAGTTTTTCGATTCCCTGGCGGGGATCGCGCGGGCCAAATATGAATTGGTGGAATCGCTGCCTGCGAGTGGCACCGCTGTGCTGAATGCGGACGACGAATATGTCTCGCAGTTTGGACGAGACTTCAAGGGAAAAGTTTTACTCTACGGCGCCCATGAGAACTCGCACGTGCGCGCGGAAAAAATCCAATCGAAAGGAGCGGAGGGCACCAGATTCGATGTCGTGGTAGGAAAAGCGCGCGAGCACGCGGTGCTGCCGCTGGTTGGAGAACATAACGTTTTGAATGCGCTGGCAGCGATCGCGGTGGCACTGGAAAGCGGACTTAACCTGTCGCAGGCTGTTGCGGCGCTCGCGACCCTGGCTCCTGCGGAAAAACGCGGGCAGGTTCTCCACATGGATAACATTACGGTGATCAACGATTGTTACAATTCGAATCCGAAGGCACTTGAAGCAATGGTAGATGCGCTGACTGCCATGCCAGCCACGCGACGGATCGTGATCGCCGGCGAGATGCTGGAGTTGGGCCCTGCGGGGGAACAGATGCATCGCTCCGCGGGTCAGCATATTGCGGAAAAGAAAATCGATCTACTGGTGGGAGTACGCGGACTGGCAGAATCCATGGTCCACGCGGCCAGGCAGGCTGGAGTCCAGTCAGAATTCCTGAGCTCGCCGGAACTGGCAGGCGAGTGGCTGGCGCGCGAGACGCGGGATGGTGACGTGGTCTTGTTGAAGGCTTCGCGCGGTGTGAAACTGGAAAAGGCGCTCGAGACCTGGCAGGCGCGGCGGGACGGAAAAAATTGAAATTATTGCGGGACGGAGGCTGATTGCTCTACTGGCTCTTGTTTGTGAAGCTGCAACACTATTTTCCGCCCTTCCGAATTTTCCGCTATCTGACATTTCGCACAGCATTTGCCAGTCTTACCGCACTGTTTACCGCGCTGATTGTGGGCCCGCTGGTCATTAACCGGCTGCGCGAATTCCAGATCGGACAATACATTCGCGAAGAAGGGCCGAAAGCGCACCAGAAAAAAGCGGGCACGCCCACCATGGGCGGCTTGCTGATTGCGATCGCAATCGTCGTGCCCACTCTGCTTTGGGCTGACCTGAGCAACCGCTTCGTGTGGATCGCGGTGTTCGCCACCTGCGCATTTGCGGCGATTGGATTCACCGACGACTACACCAAGGTTGCCCATCGCCGGAACCTTGGCTTAACCGGGCGGGCAAAGTTGGGGTTGCAGATCGCAACCAGCATCGTGATCGCCGTAATGCTGATTGCGATGCAGACATATGGAATGTATTCGACCAAGCTGATTGTGCCCTTCCTCAAGCAATTCCACCCTGATCTCGTGGTTCAGAATCTGGAACGGTTTCCGCACCTCTGGCCGTTGGCGTTTTTGCCGTTCATCGCGTTCGTGGCACTCGTCATTGTAGGTTCGAGCAATGCCGTAAACCTTACCGATGGCTTGGACGGCCTAGCCATCGGCTGCACGGTAATTGCAGCAGGTGCGCTCACGGTGTTGACCTACGTAAGCGGCCATGCCACCTTTGCCACTTATCTGGAGATTCCAAAAATGCCGCAGGTCGGCGAGTTGACGATTTTCTGCGGAGCGATGGTGGGGTCGTCGATCGGATTTCTGTGGTATAACGCGCATCCCGCCGAAGTGTTTATGGGCGATGTAGGATCGCTGGCGTTGGGCGGGGCGATCGGAACGGTTGCAGTCATCATCAAGCAGGAGCTTCTGCTTCCATTTATCGGCGGAGTTTTCGTGATCGAAGCAGTGTCGGTAATCCTGCAGGTGGGTTCCTATAAGCTGCGCAAGAAGCGCATATTTAAGATGGCTCCGCTCCATCATCATTTTGAGTTAATGGGATGGTCCGAGTCGAAGATTATCGTTCGCTTCTGGATCGCATCGCTGGTGTTCGCACTTTTCGCGCTAACGACGTTGAAACTGAGATAAATTTTCAATTTCCGATTTCCAATTGTGCCTGGAGTGATGAGTTTTATGAATTGACAATTGGAAGTCGAAAATTGGCAATCCATTAATGGACCTCAAAGAAAAACGCGTCCTGGTAGTCGGCCTCGGCAAGTCCGGAGTGGCCTCGGCGCTTTTTCTAAAGGCGCACGGGGCGCAGGTTACGGTCTCCGACACCAAAAGCGGAGACGATTTGCGGAATGAGATTCCTACGTTGCTCGATCACGGAATTACGGTAGAGTCCGGTGGCCACGGCGAACGCACTTTTCGCGGCCAAGATTTAATTGTTGTAAGCCCGGGAGTTCCGGTCGATGCTCCGCCGCTGGTGCAGGCGCGGTCGCTGGGGGAAATGGTGATCGGCGAAATCGAACTTGCGGCGCAGTTCCTGCCCGGACCAATCGTAGCCATCACGGGATCAAACGGCAAGACTACAACGACCACGCTGACGGGAGAAATTTTAACAGCGGGTGGATTGCCAACTCTGGTGGGCGGTAACATCGGCACGCCAGCAATTTCCCTGGCGGAGCGGGCCAAGCCGGAGTCCGTAATCGTCCTGGAAGTTTCCAGCTTTCAACTGGAGACAATTCAAAGCTTCCATCCGAAAGTAGCCGTGGTGTTGAACGTTACCCCCGATCACCTGGATCGCCACGGGACCTTGGAAGCGTACGTAAATGCAAAAGCACGCATCTTCGAAAATCAGACAAGTGAAGATTTCGCCGTACTGAATGCCGATGATTCTACTTGCGTGGCAATGGCGAACCGTACCCGGGCGCAAGTGTTCTGGTTCAGCCGCCAGAAGGAAGTGAAACGAGGCGCGTGGGTGCGCGATGGAGCCATTGTGTTTCGCGATGGCCTTGGGCCCGAGGAAACGGTTCAGCGCGAGATCATGCTGGCTTCCGAAATTCCCCTGAAGGGCGCACACAATCTGGAGAACGTGCTGGCTGCCGTGTGCGCCGGCATGTTGATGGAATGTGCTCCGGAGAAAATCCGCCAGGCGGTACGGGATTTCAAGGCGGTGGAGCACCGCCTGGAATACGTAGCCACCCTTCGCGGCGTGGACTACTACAACGATTCGAAGGCCACGAATGTGGATGCGACCATCAAGGCGCTGGAATCGTTTCCCGCGAACATCCACCTTATTCTTGGCGGCAAGGACAAGGGCAGCGACTACAGCGTTCTGAACGATCTGCTGCGGCATCGTGTGAAGCGTGTATACACCATCGGCGCAGCGGCGGCAAAGATCGAATCGCAGATTAAGAATGTTGAAGTGGTGCACGCGGAAACTTTGGAGAATGCAGTTCGCAAGGCGAATGCCTCGGCCGAACCGGGAGATGTGGTGTTGCTGGCTCCAGCCTGCGCCAGTTTTGACCAGTTCAAGAACTATGAACAGCGCGGTCAAGTGTTTAAAGAGATGGTGCGGAGGCTGGCATGACTATTCGATAGTGCTCCGGCGGAAACTCGTGAGCCATATCCAATGCCAAATAAACAGATTCCGCAACGTCCAAAATTTTCCGTCAGGACAGTCGAAGATGGCATTCGTCAAGCGATTGCAGCGGGATGGGAGCCGGAATCGCGCGGAAAGGTCTTCATATTCAAGGTCTCCTGAATTTCGAACCGAAGCGCGCTACTGGCAATTTCCCGCAGCTTGACACGTCGATTCCCCGCTCTTACGCTTGAGGCATGGAAGTACATCTTACGCCCGATCAGGAAGCGTTTGTGCGGCAGGCCATCGAATCGGGACGGTTGCACCGTCCCGAGGATGCAGTCGAGGAAGCGCTGCGGCTGTGGGAAGAGCGCGAGCGCGCACGGGTGGAAATCCTGGCTGCAGTCGACCTGGCAGAAGCTTCCCTGGCTCGCGGCGAGGGCCGTGAAATCGCGTCCGAACAGGATGTCCGCGAGCTTGCCAGCGAAGTGAATCGGCGTGGACGCGCCGATCTCGCAAATCAGCGGGCGCCGCGACGCTAGTGGCGCTCCGCATTGCTCCAGAGGTCGAAGCGGACCTTGATGATATTTGGTCCTACGTTGCCACCGAAAGCGGGGAAGTCGACGTTGCAGACCGCTTGATCAATGCAATCACGGATCACTTCCTCATACTTACCAGATATCCGAACATCGGCCGCAGCCGCGATTACGATCTGCGCCCAGGTCTAAGAAGCTTGTCGGTCGGAGGGTATGTCATTATTCACCGCATTGAAGCACGCGACGTGCTAATCCTCCACGTAATACATGGCCGCCGCGATCTCAAGACGCTGCTGGGTCAATAACCACTCGGCACCACTCTCTTCACGGCTCGACAAGCCCGGAACCAAAACAATCAACAATCAAAAATCAACAATCAGCAATTCGTCCAGCATCTCCTCGGTTCCCCGTGGTGAAATGAACTTCCCATGGCAAAGCGGGTGAGTGTCGATCGCTGGCTGTTCACCGTGACCATGCTGCTGGTCTTTGTAGGGCTGGTAATGGTGTTTTCGGCATCAGCGGTAATGGCGCGGGAGCGCTTCGGGTCTCCCTATGCTTTTCTGTCGAAGCAGTTGATCTGGGCGGCGGCGGGCATTGTGGCGATGGTGGTCGCCATGCGCGTCGATTACCGGCGCTACAAGCATCCGGCAGTAGTATTTTCGTTTCTCGGCGTCACTACACTGTTATTAATTTCCGTTTTTTTTCTCGACCGCTCGCATAATACCCATCGATGGATTCACGCTGGTGGTTTTTCCTTCCAGCCTTCGGAATTGGCAAAGCCGGTTCTGATTTTGTTTCTCGCCTATTTTCTTGAGAGCCGCGTTAGAACGATGCCGAACTCCATCGATGACTGGCGCAACACGCTGATGCCTGCAGCGGCGCCGGTGCTGGTGCTGCTCGGTCTGATTGTGCTGCAGCCCGATCTAGGCACGGCCATCGCTTGCGCCGGAATCGCGGCTTGCATCTTCTATGTTGCCGGGATGCGAATGCGCTATTTCGGTTATGCGTTCGGCGCATCGCTGCTGCCGCTTTATTTCTTGATCTTTCATGTGAGTTGGCGGCGCGACCGGATTCTCGCATTTCTTAATCCCTACGCCGACCGGCAGAAGACCGGATTCCACATCATCCAGTCACTTATTGCCGTGGGCATCGGCGGCGTCACCGGCACGGGCTTGATGGAAGGCAAACAGAAATTGTTTTATCTACCGGAGCCGCATACTGATTTTATTTTCGCGGTGACCGCGGAAGAATTGGGTCTGGTGGGCGCCATGTTTATAGTGGCGCTCTTCGCCGTATTTTTGTGGCGTGGGATGCGGGCTTCCTGGCGAACCGAAGACGTATTCGGCCGATACCTGGCGGTGGGAATCACCAGCATGGTGGTACTGCAAGCTTTCATCAACATCAGCGTGGTGCTCGGGATGATGCCGACGAAGGGCATTCCGCTGCCGCTGGTGTCGTACGGAGGATCGTCATTGTTTGTGACCCTGGCGTGTGTGGGAGTGCTGTTGAATATTACCAAGCAGGCAGAGTGAGCGACGCTGCCACGGATTTCCACCCGTCTGCACGGATCGGGAAATACGGAGGACTTTTGATACGCCTAACATTTTTGCTGGCGCTCTGCTGTGTTTTTGGCGAATTGGCTATAGCTCAAAAGACCGAATCGCCTCAGCCCATCCAACTACCGCCCCAAGTCCCAATGTTCTCGGCGGCCGATCTCGCTGCAAAAGTTCCCGCTGCAAAGACGGAAGACGTCAACTCCATGGCCGCGATACTGCTTGCCATCTACGATGTGATTTCTGGACCGGCGGGCGGCCGCGACTGGAACCGCTTCCGATCCGTATTTCTTCCACAGGCGCGCTTCACCGAAGTGAGCACCGGGCCCGATGGCTCGAAAATGGTCCTCACCTGGAATGTAGATGAGTTTATTCGCGATGCTGGTGAAGTCTTTTCCAAAGACGCGTTTTATGAAAAGGCGATTGTCAATCGGCCGGAAAGTTTCGGCAATATCACACAAGTGTTCAGCAGCTACGAATCCCGGCGCAATCCAACAGACAAGCCGTTCGAGCGAGGCATCAACAGCATCCAGTTGCTGAATGATGGCAAGCGCTGGTGGGTGGTTTCAATTCTCTGGGACACTGAGCGGCAGGGTAATCCGCTGCCAGCCGGGTTTTCCAAGAATTAGATCGGGAAGGGAATTGTTGATTGTTGATTTCTGATTGTTGATTGCGAGCGAGTGGGCCGGTCCCAATCAGCAATCAACAATCAGCAATCAACAATTCCTTATATAGTCACCTCATGCGGGCCATTCTTGCGGGCGGCGGAACGGGCGGACACGTAATCCCGGCGCTGGCCATCGCCAACGAACTTAAGAAACGTTACGCAGCCGAGATGCTATTCATCGGGACGGCGCGCGGCATCGAGAATCGCCTCGTCCCCGCAGCCGGGTATCCGCTGCAACTGGTGCGTGTAGGCGCGCTGAAAAATGTCAGTCTGATGACTCGCGCCAAGACGGCCTTCGATTTGCCGCGGGCTGTGTGGAGCGCGGCCCGCATCCTGAACGAATTTGGACCCGACGTCGTAATCGGCGTGGGCGGATACGCTTCCGGTCCGGCGATGCTGGCGGCAGTAATGAAGCACATTCCGACGCTTGCCTTTGAGCCGAACGTTGTCCCGGGATTTGCCAATCGCGTGGTGGCGCGATTTGTCTCTGGCGCAGCGGTGCATTTTTCGGAGACCGCGAAATATTTTCGTCACGCGGAAGTAACTGGAGTTCCGGTGCGGCAGGCGTTCTTTGAAATTCCGCCAAAGCGCGGTGGAACGCCGACTCTGCTTGTGTTTGGTGGAAGCCAGGGGGCGCACGCGATCAACGAGGCGATGATTCGCTGCCTGCCGGAACTGCATCGGCAGGCCGCCGGGATCCGCATTATTCATCAGACCGGCGAGCGTGACTATAATGACGCGCTGGCCGCGTACCGTCGATTCGATCCACATCAATCAGAATCAGGGGAGTCGGTGCAGGTTTTTAAGTTTATCGAGGATATGCCTGCAGCATTTGCGCGCGCGGATCTGTTGGTCTGCCGATCCGGCGCGAGTACGGTTGCGGAAATTACAGCGGCGGGGAAGCCCGCGATTTTCGTCCCGTTCCCCCGGGCGGCGGACGACCATCAGCGAGTGAATGCCGAGGCGCTGGCGCGCGAGGGAGCGGCGGTGGTGGTGGAGGAATTGAAGCTCGAAGGAGTCTGGCTTGCGGAAACCATTGCTGCCTTGCTTGGGGATGCGCGACGATTACATATCATGGGAGAAGCGGCCCGCGCATTGTCGCATCCCAATGCCGCCCGGGATATTGCGGCGCTGGCGGCGAGGATAGCTGGAATTGACGAAGCGGATAATGGAAGCAGCTCCGTCCCGATGACAACTGACATATGAAAGGCCCTACAGGACAACAAACCGGTGCGGGAGTGGTAATTCTGCTTCTTCTTTTCGGGATGCTTTATGCGGGTGACTGGCTGGTCTGGAAAGTGCGTGACTCGAGAGGAGTGGGCTACGGCACGGTCGAGGTCCGTCAGTTTCTGGCTACATCATTGAAGGGCAACAAGACCGAATATGATATGACCGGAACAACGCAGCAGACTTGTAGCCGATCGATCTTTCCCCAGCAAGGGTACTCTGCCTGTTGGTGGTTGAAGCGGCATGCCGCGCAATGGGAGTGAAAAGGACTCTGGCGGCGGATTCGCGCGAATCTTCACGGATACTTCGTACGCAATGATTTGATCCGTGGAGATCCGTGGCTGGAAAGTTTGACTTATGTTTGCCAAGATTCAGCAGATTCATTTCGTGGGCATCGGCGGCATCGGCATGAGTGGGATCGCCGAGGTGCTCCTGAATCTCGGCTACAAGGTCTCGGGATCGGACCTCAAGCATTCTTCTGTCACCGAGAGGCTGGCCGCGTTGGGTGCCACGATTTTTGAGGGGCATCGCGCGGAGAATATTGCCGGAGCTGAAGTAGTGGTGACGAGTTCAGCGATTGCCACGGAGAATCCTGAGGTCCTCGAGGCACATAAGTTGCACGTTCCCGTGATTCAGCGGGCCGAGATGCTGGCGGAGTTGATGCGCCTGAAGTACGGCATAGCTATCGCCGGAATGCACGGCAAGACCACAACAACTTCCATGGTGGCCGCGGTTCTGGCGGGCGGTGGCCTCGACCCTACGGTAGTCGTAGGAGGACGCGTCGATGCCATGGGATCGAACGCCCGGCTGGGCAAATCACGCTACCTGGTGGCCGAGGCGGATGAGAGTGACCGCTCGTTTTTGAAGTTGTCCCCAATCCTCTCCGTGGTGACCAACATTGACCGCGAGCACATGGATTGCTACCGCAACATGCGGGACGTAAAAAAAACCTTTCTTGAGTTCATGGACCGCGTCCCTTTCTATGGCATGGTGGTAGCCTGCAATGACGATCCGCTGCTGCGGCGGTTGCTGCCGGAAGTGCAGCGCCGCACGCTGACCTATGGGACCAAGCGCGGCTCGGATTTTCTGATCAAACTGGAGAATGGTTCGACCTCGAGTTTGAGAGCGGAAGGCCAGCCACTGAGCCGCTTTCGCGTGAGTTACCTCAAAAAAGATTTGGGAGAGTTCACATTGCATGTGCCGGGAGTGCACAACATTTTGAATGCCACGGCGGCGATTGCCGTCGGTGTCGGCCTCGATGTTGAAGTGGAGGCAATACGCTCCGGACTCGATCAGTTCCGTGGCGTTGACCGTCGCTTTCAACTGCGCGGGCGCGCCGCCGGAGTGAGCGTGATCGACGATTATGGCCACCATCCCACCGAAATCAAGGCAACGCTGGCGGCCGCGCGGCAATGCGGGTTTCGCAAGGTTCATGTGGTCTTCCAGCCCCACCGCTACACGCGCACCCGCGATCTGATGGATGAGTTTACTGCCGCATTTGCAAACGCCGATTCGTTATTCGTGCTCGATATTTATGCCGCCAGCGAAAAGCCCATCGAAGGAATCAGCGGGGAAGTACTGGCGAGGACAATACGAGAGAAGGGCGCTCGGGACGCGCGGTATGTGAATTCGTTCTCAGAAGCCGTGAGTTCGGCCGCCGCAACTGCGCAAGAGGGAGATATAATCCTGACGCTAGGCGCAGGCAGCGTTTCGCAATTGGGACCGATGATTCTGCAGAGGTTGAAGGAAATTGACGGCGAGAAATAGCGCAAAGTGTTAGAATTGCGTATGAGCATGTGTATGCTCATGTGTAGACTGAGGGATCGCGATGAAAACTGCGCGTCTGCAATTGCTGACCACTCCTGCATTTCGAGATCGGCTTCGCAAAGAAGCAAAAAAGGCCGGCGTCAGCGTGGCGGAGTTGGTACGTACGCGCTGCGAAGGTTCATCTGACGAAGAAGAACAGCTGGTTGCCGAACTGGCCGCGCAACTTCGCAAAGAAGTGCGGAGGGCACAGTCGTCTTTGCGGAGCAGCTTGGCCGAAGCCAATGCGATGCTTGAAGAATTGAGAGCGCAACGGGAGCGTCGCAGATCGGCGGAGAGTGTGTGAGCCTCCTCGCGCAAGCCGTGGAGGCAATCAAAGACGCGATGCGGCTTGCCGACGACGTGCGCCGCGCCAGCGACACTCTCAAAGATCTCACCGAGCAGGTACGCGACCACGACCGCCGCATCACGCGTTTGGAAGCCCAATGGGAGACCGCGACCATGCTGTCGCGAAAGCGCTTGGAGTAAGTCTGAATAGCCCGATATCATTTTGATAATGCCTTGGGCGACGTCGGGGAAGGGAACTTTTGCGTCAGGCTCTCCGTATCTTTTATTGCTAACGGATTCAGGCGCGACTCGTCCAATCTGCCATAAGGGGTTCAAGCCAATGAAATCGACACAAGCATGGGGATGGCTAATGGCTGGCGTTCTGGCGCTGGGTTTGAATGGCATTTATCAGGATGGCGGCGCGGCTTGGGCACATCGCGCGGTGACGCACCTCATGGCCGGCGTTACCGGTCGGGCCGAAGGCGTTTTGGCGCTGGCGGCAGGGCGCGCTGACTGGTTCGCCGCAAAAAGCGAGGCGTTAGCCGCAAGGAATGAGACCAGCTCCTGTCGTTTGGCTACGATGATGGCCCGAATGCAGACGAAGATGGCGCGAGCCCAGGGTGGGA
Source organism: uncultured Acidobacteriaceae bacterium (assembly GCA_963726155.1). GTDB lineage: Bacteria > Acidobacteriota > Terriglobia > Terriglobales > Acidobacteriaceae > Sulfotelmatobacter. Next base: position 734,683 of record CAVSBF010000003.1, on the reverse strand, counting down.
TGGCGCGCTTTGAAGCGATGTCGGCACGCGAGGAAGCGCAATTAGCGCGGTTGGAAGCCAGCCGGGCGCGGGCTGAGGCCGAGATTGAGGCACAGGTTGCGCGCGTAAGTGTGGCCACGCCAAGGTTTGATGGAGTCGTTTGTCCGCGAGTAAGGGTGAGCATTCCGCGAGTGCGCATTTCGGTTCCCGGAGCGCAAGTAGAGACCGTAAGCTTCGAAAACGAATAACGTCTTCCTCCTGCAGGGGAAGACACAGCGAGTTCGTGTCCGCCTCTGCAAGCTTTTTTTCCCCGGGTGGTAGAGATTTCGAAATGAGCCAATAGTCGCTCCCACAGATTTTCCCTCCTGATGGCCAACACGGTTCCTGCCTGTGCAAAAATTCGATAATTTTTCTGTCTCACTTCGCGAAATGAAGTTATAGTTTGAGTGCTCAGCGATTTCACAGCGACAACTAACCTGAATTGATGGCACGGAAGTCGGGTTCCACCATCTTGCAGGAGGAGTTGTACCCATCCAGCGCTGCCAGCGCGCGGCCGGGTCTCCATGGTCTGGACGGACATGACTTGGAGATGGACGACGCGCGTCTGGTCGATCTCGATGTGGATGAGGAATCGCCGTTCCTGCGCGGTCAAAAGCGAGTCTCCGCCCGCCGAAGTTCTCTTCCCAAAAAAACCGCAAACCGTTTGTTGTGGAGCCTGGCTGCCGCTGCCTCGCTGTGCGCGGCTGCGCTGTGTGCCGCGGCGCTCTATCACTACGGCGAGCATTCATGGCGCTTCCGTGTGGAATCGAGCGACAACATTCAAGTCGCCGGAATGCAGAACGTAACCAAGTCGCAGATCATGGAAGTGATGGGCGCCGACATTGGGCGGAACATTTTTTTCATTCCACTGGCGCAGCAGAAATCTCAACTGGAGCAGATTCCCTGGGTGGAATCGGCCAGCGTGATGCGGTTTGTTCCCAATCGCCTGCAGGTGGAAATTCACGAGCGCACTCCGGTCGCATTCGCGCGAGTCGGGCCGCGCATGTTGTTGATCGATGCCGGCGGCACGCTGATGGAGTTGTCGCCGAAGCATAAATATTCTTTCCCCGTGATTATTGGAATGAATCCGGGCGAGCCGCTTTCCACTCGCACCCCGCGCATGAAAGCTTATATCCAGATGGTGCATGAACTGGATTCGGGCGGCGCACACTATTCGCAGGACCTGAGTGAAGTGGATCTCTCCGATCTCGAAGACATAAAAGTGCGGGTAAATGATCCCGCGGGCGACGTGCTGGTGCATCTGGGCTCATCGGATTATCTGCGGCGCTACAAGATATTTGTCAGCCACGCGCAGGGTTGGCGGCAGCAGTTTCAAAAGCTCGAATCTGTCGATTTGCGCTACGACAACCAGATCATTGTGAATCCGGATATGGAGAAGCCCGCACCGTCGAAGCAGAGTGTTGCGAAGGCGCAGGCGACGGGCAGAGTCAAGCCCGTGTCGTTGCTGACCCGTATAGGCCCGAATGACCGCCCGCTGCCGAAGCCGGCTTTCGAGTTGACAGCGAAGAAACTTGATCCCAAAGCCGTAACTGCCCCAACCAAGAAAGTTGGCGCCAAGGCCAGCCCAAGCAGAACAACGACGATCCTGCCGAACTCAACCGTCACGAAGAAGTCGATCGTTGCCGCGAAACCGGTGACCGACAAGCCTTCCAAAAAGCGAGCTACGCCGGTCGCCGCGCGGCGAAAGGCAGAACACAAGAAAACTTCGAGCCGGAGTTCCTCTATAGCTGCCAAGTCTGCGGGTCACACCGGCGGCCGAAAGCCGAGCCCTGCGATTGCAAAGAGTCAGACGAATTCGGAGCCGAGCGACTGAACTTTTCAAAAAGGATCGTGTCACAAAGAATGCAAAAAGAATCCTTACCGGGAACGAATAACGGGAACTGATCAAAGATGGCGAACCAGCAGCGGAACTTTCTTACGGCGATCGATGTAGGCAGCGCCAAAACGTGTGCGCTCATGGCAGAGGTGACCGACTGCGGCCTGCGTTATCGCGGGCACGGCATCGCAGAATCACGCGGCTCTCGCAAAGGCGTGATCGTGGACCTGGAAAAAGCGATTGCGGCCATTCAGAAGGCCGTGGAAGCGGCTGAGGACGTGGCGGGTGCAGCCGTGGAACACGCCGTCGTAGGCATCGGCGGGGCCCACGTGCGGGGAGTGAACAGCCATGGCGGCATCAGTCTCGGATCGCGTCCGCGGGAGATTGGACGGGATGAGATCAAGCAGGCGGTCGAGCGCGCGCGGGCGATTCCGCTACCCGAGGGTCGCGAAGTGCTACATCTTCTGCCCCAGGAATTCATCCTCGACGATCAGGCCGGGGTGCACGATCCGCTGGGAATGATGGCTGCCAAGCTGGAAGTGAGAGTTCATCTGATTACCGCGGCGGCCAGTGCAACCCAGAACGTAATTACCGCGGTGAACCGCGCTGGCGTGCACGTGGACGATACCGTGTTCGAACCGCTTGCTGCGGCCGATTCCGTGTTGCGCGCCGATGAGCGCGAGTTGGGAGTCTGCCTGGCGGATATCGGGGCTGGCTCGACTGAGCTGGTGGTTTTCCTGCAAGGAGCAGTCGCATACACCGGTGTAATTCCGGTGGGTGGCGATCACTTCACCAGCGATCTCTCCATGGGCATGTGCACCCCGCTGGCGGACGCGGAAAAAATCAAGAAAATTTTCGGCAATGCCATCGTCACGTTGATTCCGGAAGGCAATGAAGTCGAGGTGCCGTCAGTCGGCGACCGGCCCTCGCGCTTGCTTCCTCAACGTCTGGTTGCCGAAATCCTCGAACCGCGGGCGCGCGAGCTTTTTGAAATGATGCGTGAATCCCTGCGTCAGAGTGGGATGTTTGACGCCTGCCTCGCCGGTATCGTGCTGAGCGGCGGCGGATCGCGGCTTCCGGGAATTTTCGACGTGGCGGAATCCGTGTTGCGGCGTCCCGTAAGGCTATCGTGGCCTACGCCTCTGGCGAAGATGCCATCCACTTTGGCCGAGCCAGAATACGCCACGGTGCTCGGAATGGTGAACTACGGACAACGGGCGCGCGTGGCGCGTGGGTTTCAAGGAGACCGGTGGGGATCGCGATTGAAGGCGTTGTTGGTGGGATGAAGAAGCAGTGACCTGTGATTAGTGATCAGTGGCTAGTGGTCAGAAAGTTCGGCTTTGTTTCTGCTGAACACTGACCACTGACCTCTGGCCACTGATTCAGGACGAGAATTCAAAACCTAGGTGAACACATGACAAACGATTCCAGCATTCGCATCAGCTTCAACGAAGAACCTCTCAACGATGCCAAGATCAAGGTGATTGGCGTGGGCGGCGGCGGCGGAAACGCGGTGAACCGCATGATCGATGCCGGAGTGGAGGGCATCGAGTTCATCGTAGCCAACACCGACTTGCAGGCGCTGCGCCTCTCTCGCGCGCCGGTGAAGCTGCAACTAGGCGTGAAACTTACGAACGGTTTGGGCGCGGGCGCCAATCCGGAAGTGGGCCGCAAGGCGGCGCTCGAAGATTCCGACAAAATTATTGAAGCACTCGAAGGTGCCGACATGGTGTTCGTAACCACCGGCCTGGGCGGCGGCACAGGCACGGGTGCGGCGCCCATCATCGCGTCGCTCGCCTGTGAAATGGGCGCGCTCACGGTTGCCGTAGTCACCAAGCCGTTTTCTTTTGAAGGTCGCCGCCGCATGACTCAGGCGGATCGCGGCATCGCGGAGTTGATGGAATCGGTCGATACGACAATCGTAATTCCAAATGAAAAACTTTTAGCCGTGGCCGAGGACGCGGGCTTTTTCGAATCCTTCCGCGTTGCCGATGACATTCTCCGCCAGGGCGTGCAGGGAATCTCCGACATCATCACGATTCCCGGCATCATCAATCGCGACTTCGCCGACGTGAAAACGATTATGGCGCGCATGGGTTACGCCGTGATGGGCACAGCGACCGCGAGTGGCACGAAACGCACGATTGAAGCCGCCCAGCGCGCGATTGCATCTCCGCTGCTGGAAGCGGGCGCCATCGACGGAGCGCGCGGCATTCTGATCAACATCACCGGATCGGCTTCGCTGAAGTTGGCAGAAGTTCAGCAGGCGTGCACCATCATCCAGAGCGCAGCCCACGAAGATGCGAACATAATTTTCGGCGCCGTGCTCGACGAAAAGATGAAGGATGCGGTGAAGATTACCGTGATCGCCACCGGCTTCCGCGAGGTTCCGCGGGCGCAGCGAGTGCCCGAGTTTCACTCCTTCGCCGCATCGCATGACAGTGCCATGGATTTTCCGGAGTCCGTGGCGCCAGTGCAATCCGCTGCGTCAACATTTTCCGAGCCAATGCCGGATCGAATGATCGACGAGCCCAGAATGGAGGAATCATCGCCGGTGGCAATGGCGAACGTGGGTGCCGACGTAATCTCACTCGACGCCATGCGCAGCGCGATGGTGGCGAACTTCGAGCAGGCGGACTTGGACGTTCCTGCATTTCTCCGCAAGCGCGGCGAAGTGATGTAGTCAACCTACCTCGGAGTGGGAAGAGCGCGAGGAAGTCGAGTGGGGAAAATGGGAAAAGCTTTGCCTATAAGTGGAGTACCTTTTAAGTAACTAGGTTACTGTTACCGAGGCAGCGGTACCGAAGTAACTTCCCGTTTAAGTAACTGTTCCAAAATGGGTTATATCGAAATTACCTTTTACTGAGAGAAAAACTTTGTTATTGCCTGGCAGACGATAACTCTCGTACTATCTGAGAGTTCGGCGGACTTACTGGTCAAGACCGGCAGACTGGCAAGCCTCGTGCACCGTAATCATCAGGAAAGCCGGAGATCAGAGGGAAGGGCCAGAAATGTTTAGCTCGAATGCGCGTTGTCTTCGTCTGCTGGCAGTATTGGGGGGATTGTTTCTGGCGCCGGCAATCTGGGCCGCACACGTGAACCCGCGGACCTTGAACGGGAGCAAGCCAAAGTCGTCCCGAAGACTCAGCGAGAGCCAGCGTACCAGGCGCCGGATGCGGCATTTGGCGAGCGGTAGAAGCACCACCGGACACGTAGCGAGCCGGCGCACCGCGAGTCATGCTACATCGAATTACGGTTCAGCGAATCACGGTGCAGCGAATCACGGTGCGACTCTATCCCGAACCTCCGCCAGCCTTCGCAGACACGGCTATCACGAGCGCTTTTTCATGAGTTCCTACGCCGAAGGCCTTACTGGCGGCGATATTACCGATGGGGAAGATCCGGTCGTGCGCCAGGCGGCGATCGATGCTCTGGGCAATATGAACGGCACGGTGGTCGCCATCGAGCCCACCAGCGGACGCGTGCTGGCCATGGTGAACCAGAAGTTGGCGCTCTCCAGCGGCGCCCAGCCTTGCTCCACCATCAAACTCTCCGTCGCACTCGCCGCACTGAGTGAAGGGCTGATCTCGAAAGAGACTGAAGTTTCCCTCGGCGGCCATTACCGGATGAACCTCACCGAAGCTTTGGCGCACTCCAATAATGCGTATTTCGAAGCCTTAGGCCGCAAGTTAGGCTTCGAAAAAGTCGCCTACTATGCCCATCAATATGGTTTGGGCGAGTTAGCCGGCTACGATATTCCCGGCGAGCAACTGGGAACTTATCCCGAGGAAGTCATTCCCGAAAAACTGGGCGGCGTAGGCAAGATGTGTTCCTTCGGCGAAGGAGTTTCCATGACGCCGCTGCAGTTGGGCGCCATGGTTTCCGCGATCGCGAACGGAGGCACTCTTTACTACCTGCAGCATCCCACTACTCCAGAAGAGATCACCAATTTCCAGCCCCGCATCAAACGGCAACTCGATATCGCTCCGCTGATTCCGGAAATCTCCGTTGGCATGGCTGGCGCGGTGCAATATGGTACGGCTCGCCGTCTGGGTCTTAACTTCAACGAGGAAGAAATCCTCGGAAAAACCGGGACCTGCTCCCACGCCGGCACGCGCTTCGGCTGGTTTGCCTCTTACGCCAATACCAGCAGTGGACGCATCGTTGTAGTAGTTTTCCTCGAAGGCGGACGTCCAACCTTTGGACCGAAGGCTGCGGAAATCGCCGGCCACATGTATCGAAATCTCTACGATCACAACTTCTTCCTGGCTGGACCACTGTCGCATCCCGCCGACACTGCTTCCGTGCGCTGACCCCACCGCCACTTTCTAATTTCGATTGTCTTATCTCGACTACCTCGATTGTGGCTAGGGCCTCTTGCCGAGGCCCTTTGGTTTTTGACTCGCGACGGGCGCCCACTCAAGTATTCGAAGCTTAGCTTCCTCTAACACGAAATCCCAGATCCCGCCGATATATCGCATAGGACCTTGATGGTGAATTACCTACGGACATTCTCGTTTTGTACTCACCAGATTAGCCGTCCTTACTCCTGTTGTACCCGCGATTTTCGGTGAGCGAAAGATGAACTCGGCAACCGCCATGCAGACCAGCTACGACTACGGATTGGTTGTGCTTTCCGTGGTGCTGGCAATGTTTGCGTCGTATGCGGCACTGGAAATAGCGGGACGCGTGGCTTCATCCCGGGGCCGTCTTCGGGCGCTCTGGCTGAGCTGTGGTGCCGTGGTTATGGGTTTAGGAATTTGGGCCACGCACTACGTCGGCATGCTTGCTTTAGACATGCCGATAACGGTCTCTTACCATCTGCCCACCGTCGTTCTATCGCTTTTGGCCGCAATCGCCGCCTCGGCAGTTGCACTTTTCGTACTCAGCCAACCCCAAATCAGCCTCTGGCAGGAGGTTGCAGGCGGCGTCGTAATGGGCGAGCGGCATCGCGGCGATGCATTACATCGGGATGGCTGCCATGCGCTGTTCGGCCATGCTCGTCTACGATCCGCGGATCGTGGCCCTCTCGATCGCCCTGCCCATTCTTATCTCGCTCTTCGCTTTGCGGCTGGCTTTCCGGGCACGCGATGAGAAACGTTTAACCCGGCGAAAAATCATCAGCACGCTGGTTATGGGCAGCGCCATCCCACTCATGCATTACACCGGAATGTGGGCGGCGAGCTTTCACCCTTCCGTTATTGTGCCCGAACTGACGCATTCCGTCGGCAATTCCGCAATTGGTGCCTTTGCTGTTGCCACCAGCACTCTTTTGGTGCTTGCGGCAGCCATCGCATACTCCTCTCTTGACCGCTTCATTGATTTACAAAGATTTGATCTCAAAGCATCACGCGAACGCGAATTGTATTTCCATACAATCGCAGAGGCTGTGCCGGAGATTATATGGACCGCCACCCCCGACGGTCAGGATGACTACTTCAACCAAAGATGCTTCGATTTCACCGGGTCAACGCTCGAGAAGATGCGCGGCTCGGGATGGGAAAAGATAGTCCACCCAGACGACCTCGATCATTGTATTTCCAGTTGGCAGAACGCGCTTGGGGTGGGTGAGCCTTATGAGATCGAATATCGCCTGCGTGGAAAGGATGGAAAGTATCGCTGGTTCCTGGGCCGCGCCAACCCCATCCGAAATGCCACAGGGGAGATCATCAAATGGTTTGGCACCTGTACCGACATCGAGAACCAGAAGCAAAACCAGCACAATCTGGAAGGGCAGATCAAGGAGCAAACTCTGCAACTGGCGGAGACAAACGCCCGGTTGCAACGCGAATTGTACTTTCAGACCATGGAGGGAATCCCCGAGATTGTTTGGACCGCTGACCTCGATGGCGCGATCGACTTTACCAACCGGAAATGGCTCGATTATAGTGGCCTGACCGCCGAACAAAGCCTTGGCGAGGGATGGGCCCAGGCGGTCCATCCCGATGACCTCGCCCCCTGTATGGAAAAGTGGCAGACCGCGGTGCTCGCGGGGAATCCTTTCGAGTCAGAGTATCGCCTGCGAGACAAAAACGGGCACTTCCGCTGGTTTCTGGTCAGAGCCAACCCTATCCGCAACTCCGCTGGGCAGATTCTTAAATGGTTCGGATCTTGCACGGATATTGAAAATCAAAAACAGAACCAGCAGATCCTGGAAGAGCAAATTCTCGAACGCACAGCCCAACTGGCCGACGCCAACACCCGCCTGCAGGAAGAGATGCTGGAAAAGGACCTTGCCCGCAACGAACTCGACCAGCAGAATGAAAGAATGATGAGTGAACTGCAGAAACGCTCGGAGCGAGCCACCATGCTGGCGAAAATGGGCGAATTATTGCAGAGCTGCATCAGCCGCGACGAAGTATTCGCCGCGGCACTGGGTTACGCACCCAAGATCTTTCCCACTGCGCGCGGAGCCGTAGCGCTGCTCGACTCTTCGCGGCGTCATGCCGAGGTGCTCGGCTCGTGGAGTGAATGCCAGCTTCCCATGAAGGAATTTGAACCGACGGAATGTTGGGCGCTGCGAACCGGCCATCCCCATCTCGTGCTGGCTGGCGATTCTACCGCGCCCTGCGCGCACGCAGCGGGCGTGAAGAACTCGTACCTGTGCATTCCGATCCTGGCGCAAGGCGAAACTCTAGGCATTCTGCATCTTCAAGCCACGGATGAGGTTCCGCAACTGAACTCAGCCGAGATTTCCTTCAAGACTACATTTGCCGGACAGGTGGGGTTGTCAATCGCGAACATCCGGCTGCGCGAGGCGCTGCGCATGCAATCGGTTCGCGATGCCCTGACTGGCCTTTATAACCGGCGCTATCTGGAAGAGGTGCTCGATCGCGAGACTCGACGCGCTGGACGCGCCGCGCAGTCGATGGGAATCCTTATGCTTGACTTGGACCATTTCAAGCGTTTCAACGATACCTATGGGCACGATGCCGGCGACGCCGTGTTGCGTGAAACCGCCGCATTTCTGCTCAAGAACGTGCGCGCCGAGGATTTTGTTTGCCGCTATGGCGGTGAGGAATTCGTTGTAATCCTGCCCACCGCCGACGTCGAGGGGTCGACAGCGCGCGCCGAAAAACTGCGCTCTAAGATGCGAGAGCTTTCCATTATGCATCAGGGGAAGTCTCTCGGCATGGTCACGCTTTCGATTGGAGTGGCGGCGTTTCCTACACACGGAATGTCTCCTAAAGAACTGATGGCCGCCGCCGATGGTGCGCTATACGAGGCCAAGCGCGGGGGGAGAGATCAGGTGGCAGTTGCATTGGCGAAAAGCCTTGAGAAGAGTGTGGTTCCCACCGAAACCGAAACCGCGTCCAAGTGGAGTTAGTCGGCCCGAACTGTGGGCTTCAGGAGGAGTCTTACTCGATTCGCCGACGCTAACGCGCGGCTACCGCTCCATAATGCAAACTCAGATCATTTCTTCCGCTCGTCGCGCTCGACCACTCCATCCTTAATGTGGATTACCCGGTGAGCATACTCGGCAATGTCATGCTCGTGAGTGACCAGGACAATGGTGTTGCCTTCCCCGTGCAGCCGGTCAAACAACGCCATAATTTCGTTTCCCGTCTGCGAATCCAGATTGCCTGTGGGTTCGTCCGCCAGAAGAATGGAAGGCTTGTTCACCAGCGCCCGCGCCACCGCGACGCGTTGCCGCTGTCCGCCGGAAAGTTCGTTGGGCTTGTGCGTCATGCGGGATCCCATGCCCACTGCGGTTAATGCGGCTTTAGCGCGTTCGATGCGCGCCTCAGTAGGAATGCCGGCATAGATCAATGGCAATTCGACATTGTGCAGCGCAGTGGCTCGAGCCAAAAGATTGAATGTTTGAAATACGAAGCCGATTTCTTTATTGCGGATGCGCGCCAGTTCGTCGTCATCCAGTTCGCTCACCAATTGGCTGTTGAGCCAGTATTCTCCTTTGGTGGGCGTGTCGAGACAGCCAATCAGGTTCATCAGCGTGGATTTGCCCGAACCGGAAGGCCCCATGATGGCGACATATTCGCCGCGCTCAATGCGCAGGTTAACCCCGCGCAGCGCATGCACCTGCTGCTCCGAGCCCATGTCGTAGGTCTTCCAGAGATCGACGGCTGCGATCATGCAAGCTTGCGGCGGAGCTGAAACGGCGTTCGACGGCATGCTGATCACTTCTGCGGTAGCCATATTTTTCTCCTGCTCCGGTGCCACTGAGTTCTCCGTAAGTGAATTCGATCTTCCGAAACTCCGGAGGCTGACGGCATGTAAAACACTGTCGTTCCAGACGCCGGTCGAAAATTGTTTTGTCTTCCCGGCTTCTCCGTTGGACGGATCAACCCGGCGAACGTCACGACGATTCGTCTTCCTTTTTGGGAACCGAGTTATCAATCTTGACGCTACTGCCAGAACGCAGCGTTCGCAAAACCTTGTAGCTGCCGGTGATTACTTCATCGCCTTCCTTCAACCCCTGCAACACTTCGATGTCGCTGGTGCCCGTGATGCCGGTCGTCACGGGAACGAATACTGCTTTCTTGTCGCGAATGACAAAGACGCCCTGCACGTCCGGCTGATTCTTATTCTTCGATGTGTCTTTGGGCGCGGGTGCAGCCGCCTGTACCGAACCGGGGGAGGATTTCTCTTGCTCCAACTGGGCCTGGGTGCGAACCGAGAGCGCTTGAATCGGAATCGAGAGCACGCCGCTGCGCGCCGCGGTCGTTATTTTTGCGGTCGTGGAAAGTCCGGGACGCAAGTCCTGCGGCGGATCGTTCACCGTGACCACCACTTTGAAATCTTTTGCTTCCTCGCTGGCCGTAGTTTGTTGCGAAGTCGCCACGCCCGTGGAGCGCACGATGGCGTTGTCTCCAATCTCGGAAACCGTCCCGTGAAAAATCTTCCGCGGGATGGCATCAATGGTCACTTCGGCGGGCTGGCCCAATCGCACATTGACGATGTCAGTCTCATCCACTTTCACTTCCGCAGTAATTACCGACATATCGGCGAGTGTCATCAGTGTGCTGCCCGGTGAATTCTGAATGCCCATCACCACGGTTTCGCCTTCACGCACCGGAAGGTTAGTAATCACGCCATCGTAGGGCGCCGTATAAGTGGCCTTTTGCAGCACATCGGCGTAGCGAGTGAGCGTGGCCCGGTTCTGCGCAATGTGTTTATCGGCCGAATCCTTTTGCGCTTTCGCCTGCGACACTCGCGCTTGAGCCTGAACCAGTCCAGCATCGGCCGTTGCCCAGGCATTCTTGCGGCTATCGAAATCTGATTTTGAGATCAGTCCATCCTTGAACAGACTCTGCGCGCGGTCCCAGTCCAGCTTGTTGCGGTCGTAATCTGCCTGGGCGCGCAGTAGATCGGCCTGCGACGTCTTGAGCGCCGCCTCGGCGGCAAGCGCATCGGTCTCAGCCGCCTGCAGGGATGCCTGGTTCGCATTCACATCCGCCGACGACTGTACGTTCTCCAGTTGCGCGAGCAATTGACCCTTCCTGACGTGGTCGCCTTCCTTGACCAGCAGATGCGTGATCTTGCCGAAGGCGTTGGCGCCAATGTTGACGTAGGTCTTAGGCCTGATTTCTCCCGAAGCGCTTACCACCGAAGACAAATCTTCACGCTGCACCTTGCCGGTCTGCACCGTGACCACATTCTTGCCGCTCTGGTGCACCGTAATCCCGACGATGACAGCCAGCAACACCACGACGCCAGCCCCGATCGCGACCTTCTTCCAGGTTTTCATCGTCTCCGTCATCGTCCGGAATTTCTCTGGTTACCGCCTTCGCCTCCCTCGCTTCCGGCTACCTCGGTTCACACGGTCGAACCGACACATCTTCTAATACGCTCCCGGTTGCCGGGAAGTTCCATGAGGGACATTGAACGCGTTCGTGAGTCCGCCTGGGAAATAGAGCCGAGGGGGTAAGCTCCGGAACCTTCGATTATAGCGTGGAGGACGCCTGTTTCGTACGGGCCCGCCGAAGCTGCCCTTGCGTTTTCATGTTCAAGCTGCGATTGCAGAAACCGAGGCTGCTTAAATCTCTTAAACTGTGAGTTGGCCCACTTTAGGCAGCGAATAAACATGGCTAAGATACTGAATCGAAGCCATTTGTCACGATATGCCGAAGGTTCCGGTAAACAGCCTTCAGGCTCCCACCGTCATGCTTGGCTTCACGGCGATCATTCTCGCAATATCCGCTACTCGCCGGTACGATTGCAGCCTGTCCTCATGCTCATAGGTATCGGTCACAACGATGACCTCGTCGGCTCCCGTTTCACCCACTAGCTTTTCGAGTCCCGCTCTCACCGTCGCATTCGATCCCACAATCGCTGCATGCAGTCTGCTCTCCACCGCCGCCTTCTCCCCATGGTCCTGCCACAGCGACTCCATGGAGTCAACGGGTGGCAATAACTCCACCGGCTGGTTTCTTATCAATCGCAGGAATCGCTGCTGCGGGGTCGTGAACAACCGTTGGGCAGCCGCGTCCGTCTCCGCCGCAATGGTTTGCACCGCCACCATCAGGTATGGCTTGCTCAAAACGTCGCTGGGCTGAAATCTCTCGCGATAAAGCTGCGTTGCTGCATATAGATATTCAGGGGCAAAGTGCGCAGCGAACGCAAACGGCAGCCCCAATGTCCCCGCCAGTTGCGCACTGAAGCCACTCGACCCCAGCAACGTGATCGGCACATTGCTTCCTTGCCCGGGAATTGCTTTGACCGCTTGCCCAGGGCTTTCGGGCCCGAGGTAGGTGCGGAGCTCATCAAGAAGATCCGGAAAATCGTCGCCGCTCTGCCGCGAATCCCTTCGCAGCGCCCGCATCGTTTGAAAGTCGCCGCCCGGAGCACGCCCCAGTCCCAGATCGATGCGTCCCGGATACAGCGCTTCCAGCGTCCCAAACTGTTCCGCCACCACCAGGGGAGCATGGTTCGGGAGCATCACTCCACCACTGCCGACGCGAATCGTCCTCGTCGCCCCCGCCACATGCCCAATCAACACCGGCGTGGCGGAGCAAGCCAACCCGGAAATGGAGTGATGTTCCGCCAACCAGTAGCGTTTGTATCCCAACTGCTCTACATGCCGTGCCAGATCTACCGACCTGGCAATTGCGCTACCGGAAGACTCCCCCGCCCGCATGCCCACAAGATCCAGTACCGAAACCGCTAATCCATTGCCCATGCTGGATTGGATGAGATGGCTGGAAAATCGGTGCGACGCGCAGTTTCTCAGAAATAGAATGCGTACTATAAGCCTCAAATCCGAAAGGCATCACCGCCCGAGCTGCAGGACACCCGTCGCGACCCCGCTTCTACCGCCAGGCAACTAGTTTCATTTGTTTTTCTTTCTTCCCTCCGCCTGCTTCACATTGAGTCAACCTCTCTCTCGATCCGTGTTTGGTCTCCGTAACCAAATCTCATCAGGCTCGCCATAGCCGCGAGTATAAGCTCCATGGGAGACAGAGTAAGTTTTTAGATCGTTCCAGCGCCATCGGCTGCAAACCGGCGGCCTTCGACAGAAACAAAACAACTTATATTCTTCGCAAGAATCAGTTACAAAAGATGCGAGGTACGAACCGTTCTGATACGGACTGAACCCAATCAGGTATCGAGTGCAACATTGCGGGCATTCTACGCAGTGACGCAAGCGGTCGGGCATAAGAAACATCGCTCAAAGCGGGCGACTAGCTGAAATAGAGGACGGAAATGTCCTCCTGTCCTCATCGCGTATCGTCCACCACATCACGCACGCCGCGAATACGCCAAAGCAGCGCCTGCCGCCTTGTCGCCCGACGGCAAGTACGTGCAGCGTGCAATTGAGAGCAGAATTGGCTCACAACTTCACAAACTCCTAGTGAGCGCCAACTGACGAAGCATGTGGTGTTCCAAGTTCACAGCGATTACGCGAAACGACAATCCAAACATTTCAGGTTTCGAGCGAGAGTGGCGGATTGACAAAATTCTGTGGCGATACCGAGACGGGCCAGAACGACTGTTTCTCCAACTTCTCATACACATGGGCGAGAGGTCCCGAAATTCGATGGATTTTCATATTGTTCAGCACGTTGTTAAATCCTTCTTGACGCTGGGACTGCTGCCATACATACTGGTTGGTATGTTGGCGACACGCAAGCCTCCAAAACGTAGAGCGGGCAGGCACCGCGATCCTGAGCGCACGCGGGGAGCGATGCATACCGACCGGTTTGTTTGCTTGGACAGGCAGCTGGGGCAGTCAGCCTGGGGGCAGTCAGCCTGGGGGCAGTCAGCATCGCGATGGCGCGAAGCCGCTTCAGTTCCATCATGAAAAGGAGAACGAACAATGACAATGACGAGGATCGCAGTGTCGCGCAGGAATCTGTTGGCAACGGGCGCCTGCGCACTGGTTGGTGCCGTGAGCCTGCCGGGACCGGCAAGGGCCAGCGCATTAACAGCGCAGAATTTAACGAACGAGGAGATTGTCCGGAAGTGGTATGCAGCCTGGGAGCAGAAAGAGTGGGGCCCCGTGGATAGCCTGCTCGCCGATAACTTCACCTTTTCAAGCGCAGCCGGCGACGACCACATCAGCAAGAGCGCTTTCAAAGAGCAATGCTGGAAAACGCAGATCAATTTCATCAAGCATTTTGACCTGGAGCGGGTCTCTACTGGCGCGGACGATGCTTTTGTGAAGTATCTTTGCCACACCAAGAACGGTAAATCGTTCCGGAACGTCGAGTATCTCCGAATCAAGAACGGAAAGTTGCAATCCATCGAGTGTTATTTCGGCGCGCAATCCAGCTTTCCGTCTGCAGTGAGCACCGGGCAGAAGTAAAAAGAGGTTTTCTTTATGAGCTCCCGCGAAATCCGGGATCAGAAAGCCATGCCACGTGAGATGTTTGTTCAACAAGCGAATCACGCTGATGCGGACATTTCGGCCACCCCACAGCGCAGAGCTACGATTTGCTCCATCAAGAGTAGCCGGGATTACACTCCAGAATCGGCAGCGGACGACTTCTGCGAAGCTGCGGATGCATCCTTGCTTCCGGTAACCAGAGTTGTGGCTGCGAGCCTCATGCGCGTGTTGCGCCAATTGGAGATTAAACGACAGGCGCCACGAATCGCGGTCAAAGCCAAGGGTAGCATCCTGTTCTTGGATTTAGCCGACATCTCTGCAGTGCAAGCCGAAGGCAATTACGTTTCGTTGCGCCACCGGCCTAATCCCTATTTGGTGCACGAGTCGCTCTCGTCCATGGCGGAGAAGCTTAAACCCTACGGTTTTATTCGCATCCACCGCTCGGTCGTTGTGAATATTTCAGCGGTGGAGGCGATCCAGTCATTACCGACGGGAGAGTACCGACTGCGTATAACCGGTGGGAAAGAATACCTGGTAACGCGCACATATAAAGACAACCTCAGAGATCTGGCTCAACTATGGGTAGGCTCGACTACGTGAGCACTTGATCCAGCAATTGGCCCACTGCGCGATGAGCCTCTCCGATCGCGGTACGATGGTCGGGCGTTCCGGACAAATCAGTATTGGCGAATGCAATTCGTCCGAATGGGGCGGCGCGCAGAATCGTGCGTGGCGCGGGCTTGCCGTCCTTTCCGAAAAAGAATCCTGGCTGCGGGCTGACGTAAGCATGTCCCCAACGATTGAGAACGATGCCGGCGATGTCGCGAGAAGCGTCGAATCCGGAAGCGGAAAACATCTCGGTCATTTGCGCGCGAATCTGGCGTTCGTAGTCGCGGAAAGAAGTCGTGAAGAGTTGGGTCCGGCCAAGGTTCCCTTGTTCCTGCAAAGGCATTCCATAATGAGGAAAAATCACCTTGAGCGTGAGCACCACGGCAGAATCCGGGGTGATCGTTTTGTTGTCGCTTGAAAATGTCGGCAGCTTCCGAATCGCTGTGAAATTGCCCAGGCCCTCAAACCATTGGCAGCCCGAGATCCCCATCTTGTACAGGAAGCGCCAATTGCGCAGCGCAACATTCGCCATCATGCAAGGTGATCGGTAGAATTGATCATAGGCCTCACGGTGCGCAGCCGGCAGATCGCGAACGATATGCTTGGAAGTCCAGCACCCGCCCGCCATGACCACTGATCGTGCTTTGAGCCGGTAAACCTTGCTGCCGCGCGTGTAAGCAACCGTAACGAAGTCCGACTTGGATGCGTCTCCTTCGTGCTTCACATAAACCGTGGTGCTGCTCAAACGAATTCTCGCCGGTTTGCCGGGGCGGTCGAGCGCTTCAAAGTTAATGTTGTTGCGGCAGACTGCATCGAGCGTGTTCGCTCCCGCAATTGAGTCGGGGACGAGGGTCTTCACCATGTGACGAGCGATCCCGTCATTTCCGCCGGGAAACGAAAGGGACGGCTGGTCCATCGAACGATCAACATCGAAGGCGTAAATACAATACGCGGAAACCACATCCGGTCCGGCGCCGAAGCCACTGCCCTCGTCGGCCATGAATGTTTGAATCGTTTCTTTGCTCAGCCCGTAAGTGTCCATCAGATAGCGTTCGATGGTGATGCTATCCAACTGGCGCGATTTCTGATCTCCCGGATACTCAAACGGCAAGCCAGTTTTCGGCCGATCGTTATACTTGAGCAGTTCAGCCCGCGTCTTCTCGGAGATTGGCGCGCCCTGCAGTTTTTTCCCGTAGGGATCAATCATCCACATCCCGGGCTTTTGACCGAACTTCGCGCCAAAATAAAAAGCATCAGGCCCTCTTGCATCTTCGAAGCTGTAACCCAGCGGGACCTCAGGAGACGCAGCTCCCCACTCCTGATATTTGAACTGGCTCCAGTCGAGCCCGATCAGCTCAAAAAATCTCCCCATGAAACTGTGCGGAAGCGGCACCTGAAAATGATCTGCCCCTTGCGGCCCCATAATGCGCTGGCCATCTACGATGAATTCATTTCGCTTCGCCTCGCCTCCGAACACCGGATGATTATCCAGAACCAGGCAGCTCAGTTTGGACCCGCCGTATTTCTGAACAAACAGCGCAGCCGCAAGTCCGCTCACTCCTCCACCTACCACAACGCAATCGAACACTTCGCCGGTATCGATCACATTAGCGGGCAATGAATCGAAAGTGCCGCTACGAATCTGGTGCCCGGCCGTCATGACTTCGAGTGTGTTTCCGTTCGAATTGGAATAGTCGCCCACGCCGCCGTAACCGGTCCATTCCTCAGCGCCCGCGGCATTGGCCAGGAGTTGCTGCGGCGTGAGTGGCGCCAGCAGAGCGCCACCCGCGGCCAGTAAAGTCGAGTTCAGAAAATCGCGGCGGCAAATCGGTCGATTTAATCCAAGCGTGCTATCGCTCTTGTCGCTGTGGCTCGTCACCCTACTCCTTTTCTCCAATCCGAGTCGCTGCCTTCTTCAAGCGTATCGCCGGGGAACATCCGGATTCGTCTGCGGCGGCAAGCTCAGAGAATCGGCCGCCCCACAGCCTTTGACTTCCAAAATGCTTCGGCACCCGCCCTGCACTGTCACCCCATAACATACCGCATGATTGCCCAGCGCGCCTCGCAACCAGGCGCCCGTTGAAAACGCGCCCGTTGAAAACGATAGAGAGTTAACGCCGTTACATCGCTGAGCTGCTACCCCATCACCGTGCCTGAGCGGCGGAGGGAGCTTCAGCCTTCTTAAGGCTCACGGTGGCGTTGGTGATGAGTGGTTTTGCCCAGAAGCCGACGCTCAAAACACACGCGAAGGTCACGTAGAGAAATGCCACTCCAGTGCGCAGGCCGAAGTGGTCCCCGATCCGTCCGATAATCAGCGGCACCACGGCGCCACCCATTATTCCGGTGCTCAAAATTCCGGCGAATGAACCGTGGTGCTCGGCCACCGAGTTGAGTCCCAGAGAGACCAGGATCGGCCACATGACGGATGCGAACAGGCCGATTGCAGGAAAGGCGATGACTGAAACCCTCGCCGGACCGAACAGCGCCGCGGTCAAACACAACAGCGCTCCCAGGCAAGTGCCGATCAAGACGTATCGGCTGTCGAAAATCTTTAGCAGCAACATGCCGATAAAGCAGCCCACTGTGAGTAGTCCCCAAAACCATGAGACCGCGGTTGCGCCGGTGGTGTGAGGATCGTAGCCATGATATTTCGACAAGAACTCAGAGATCCAATTCGCCGTGCCCTGTTCTGAACCCACGTAGGCGAAGACGCAGAGGAAGAAGGCCCAGACCATCGGCCTGCGAAAGAGACTGCCGTACGTCTGCAACGACCCCGCCTGCTCGTCGGCGGTGAGCTCTACGCGCGGAAAACGGCTGCAGGAAAGTAGCGTCACCATGGCTAGGGTAAACACCGCGAAGATCCAGTACATGGAGGCCCAAGGCAGCGTTGCGGGAGTGATCCTGGCGAGAAGGCCGAGCAGTGCATTTCGGTTTGCGTTTTCGGTGCCCAGGTTCAGCACCAAATACGAATACATATATGGACTCAGAAATGAAGCGCTACCGAATACAAGCTGGGCGAAAGCCGAGTTGAACGCAAAGTGCTCTTCGCCTCCGGCAACCCGCAGCAGAGGATTGATCGCGGTTTGCAGCGTAGCCATTGCCGATCCCATTACAAACAGCGAGACCACCGCTACTGCATAGCTTGGATGGAAGGCGAAACTCAGCGATCCCGCGGTGCCCACCAGGAAAGCGGTAATCATGACGGGTTTCTCACCGAAGCGTTCCACCAGAAAGCCCGCCGGAATCGACAGCACTCCATACGCGATGAAGAACGAGAAAGGAAGGAATGCCGCCGCGGCCAGACTTACTTTGAAGCTGTTGATGATGTCGGGAACGATCGGACCGAGAATATTGGTGAGCAGCGACATCACGAAAAATGTCAGGAATACGATGGCGACCATGTATCGGTTTCTTGGCATGGAGCGTGAGCTCATCGGCTGTTCCTTTATTCCTTCGTGGTTACTTTTGAGGCCAGTTCAAAACGGCCGGGCTCGCGTCCTACCTGAGCAGCTAAGGCCAGCGTGACCATTTGTACTGGCAATATCTCGAGAATCGGACGTATCGACCGCGGCGCAGAAGGGAGAAGACAGGAGCGCGCCGCTGCGCCTTCGCCGATCAACTCTGCCCGTCCGCCTTTTCCGCGAATGTCGGCGAAGAGACTCTGGTTCAGCTCGCGCGTTTTGTCCTCTCCGGCAAAGACGAAAACAAAAGTTTCATGGCTGAGCATTTCAAATGGTCCGTGCCGAAATGCCGCGCTGCTCATGCCTTCGGCGGGGAAATGGTCGGACTCCTTAATGGTCAGAGCCCCGGTTCCCACTGCGGCCAGCGATGGTCCGCGGCCGACGAGGAATAGATTTCGAGTCCCGTCGAGCATTTGCGCCAGCTCTTGCACATATGCTTTCCAGTGGACAAGGTAGTTCCGAACCGCTTGACCGGCGGCTTCAAGTTCCTGCCGGGCACGCAGCAAATCACCTTCGCACACAATATCCCCAAGCCACTGCAAAGCCATCAACGCTGCCAGGTACGTCTTGCAGGAAACCGAAAATTCTTCGCCCGCCAAGCTGAGGATAGTTGCGTCGGCTTGCTCGGCTAGAGGACTACCCGGTGTGTTCGTAACCGCAATCACCGACGACCTGCCACGATTGATCTCCAGCAGGCGAACAACTTCGGCGCTTTGGCCGGATTGAGACACCGCTACGATCAAGGTCTTTGGATCGAACAGCCGATTCTGATAGTGCAGAAGTTCGGAAGTCTCCACCATCATTGCCGTGAAACCGCGATCGACCAGTTGGATATTGAGCGGATGAAGAGCGTGAAAAGAAGAGCCCATTCCAGTGAGGACAACCGTCTTGAACTTGCCTTCCTTCAGGCCGCCCGCAAGTCGTTGCAGAGATTCCGAGACTTCGAGTTCAGCGAGCGTTTCTTCGAGCACGTGCGGTTGATCAAGGATGTCGCGAAGGTATGCGCCTTCGACTACGGAGAAATCAGCTCGCACGGGTCGCGCCCTCCGAGCCGAAACGGTGGTGCCAAACTCTGGCGGCTCCGATCAAATTTGCATCATCCCCTAGCGATGCCAACGCTAATTCTGTTCTTTCGAAAGGAACCAATCGGCAACTGGCAACGATGGTTTTTCGAATTCCTTCTAGAAACAGGACAGAGCTTTTCATCACGCTGCCGCCCAGGACAATGATCTCCGGCACAAACATCGTCACCAGATTCGCCATGCCAAGACCGAGGTAGTGGCTTTCATTTTCGATCGCGCGCATTGCCCAATCGTCGTTCTGTCGCGCCAGTTCGCAAATTTTCTTTGCTGTCAGGCCGGCGCGGTGGGGATAATCCGGCGGAGCATTCTTCTCCATCCATGCCACCATGGCCGGGCCGGCCGCCAGAGATTCCCAACATCCTCGAAAACCGCACACACAAGGCGGACCGGAAGGATCGATGAGATGATGGCCGATCTCGGGATGAGAATGATCCACGCCGCGATAAAGCTGCCCATCAAGAAGAAGGCCGGTTCCGATTCCGGTTCCGATGGTTACATAAATCAATTTCTTTCTGTTCCGGCCAGCGCCCCACCCGGCTTCCCCAAGAGCGGCAGCGTCGCCATCGTTCTCGATGGCTACTTTCACTTGAAATATATGGCTGAGATCTTTGACCGGATTTTCTCCCTTCCAGTTGGGAAAAAAGTTGACATCGCCGAAGGCGCCCGTCAGAGGATCAACTGGTCCGGTTGACCCGATTCCAATGCCCGTGATTTCCGTGTGCGCGGTCCGAGCCGTCGCTCGCAACAACTCCGTGACATTGCGCAAAGCATTTGCATAGCCGCCATCAGGATTGGTCGGGCATTCCTGGCGGGCTAATACTTTGCCATCGCCATCAATCATTCCCACGGCTATCTTCGTGCCGCCAATATCTACTGCTGCAATCACTGGGTCTCCTGGTTGTAGTCCTTAGTTTTGTGAACTATTTCCACTCTAGTACCGCACCCTCATAAGCTCCGATGTCTATCTTGAAAGCGGAGCCAGAAACTTGAATTTGGGTTGGCCCTTGCGATGTGATTCTTGCAACCGAATGTAAAGTTCCAGCGGCTGTGATGGTCGCAGCTTCCGGAGCGGACCCATGATTGGTGATGACCACATACCCGTGAGTTCCGCCGCTTAGGCTGCAGACTTCCACCGATGGCTGGTCACTTCGAAACAGCGGCTTGATACCTGACCATTGGCGGAACGCTTCGTAGATTCGGTGCGTGTTTTCAGGCTTATCAAAAGCGGCCGGCAGGTTCGCAAGATAATTTTCCAACGGATAAGCGCTCAATAATGTCTTGCCGGAGCCCACCGTATTGGCCACGAGTGCGGGCCGATTATCCTGATCAACTGCGATGACAGTCCCGCCTTTCACCTCAAGAATCGAACCCCAAGAACGGGGGGTTGCGGAAGGCACGAGGTAATGAAAAGTGTCTCCCACTTTTAGATCACCGAATGGGGCAACGACTTTAAGAGTGACTTCCTCTTTCGGATTCGCATCGACCATCCTTGCTCCGAAGAGCGACTCCATTTCGGGGATAGCAGCGTCCGCAGCAACCGAAGCGTACAGCGCACCTCCTTTGCTGACATACTGCTTTGCTTTTTCCCAGAAGTCGGAGTGCACGTGAACCAGAAAACTGTCGGTGCTGGTCAGCGGCGAAGGCATCAGCACCATCGGGCGCTTTTGCCAGTCATCGTATTCTCGCGGAAAATCTGCCTTCATTCCGGCGCGCCGCGCCAGCACAAAGGACGACAGCCACGAACCGGTGATCCACAAGTTTTCTTCGCTGAATGTCGGCTGCGATTGGCCCGCTACATTTGCCCCTTCATCGGTCGAGGTGTACGGAACAACTTCTGGACCGGTCAAGCCAAAGTGAGAAAAATCTCCGTGCGGTTTTGACCATTCGTAGGGAACGATGATGCCCGCGTCAGCTGGAGCCGGCTCGATTCCCGCCAGATCCAGGCGGCCAACGATATCCTCGAATTCCTTAAACATTTTTGCAGACGGCCGGTCTTTACCATCCCACGTGGTGAGGCCGAATTGCGTTTCGTGCGGAGAGCGGAGATAAGGCACTTTGTGGAACTGTTCGGGCGCGGCGTCGGTATAGCACCAGATGAGAAATCCGTTTGCTCCAGCTCCAAGCCCGGAGTAGAGGCTCGTACGCAGAAACTTTGCAATCTCTTCCGGATCGTATTGAGCAGACGAAGCCCCGATCTCTTGCACCATAACCGGCTTGCCTGCACCGCCCGACAAAGCGGTCTCGAAAGCTGAACCGTAGGTGCCGCGCTCGGAAAGCATTGCATCGGGGAAAAGCTTGGGCGCGTAAATGGAATAAGGATGAACGCTAAAGAAGTCCGCCTCCTCGCTCAGATTATCTGGACGGAATGGACCGCGCCCCACATCCTCCATGCTGGTTCCGACTACGATCGGATGGAGCGAATCGTGACGGCGGATCGACCAGGAAAGCAGCCGCGTCCAGTTAATGGCCATCGCATCGGTGGTGCTGTCCGGCACAATCCAGAATGGAGGTTCGTCGGTTAAATCCCAGCCCAGGATCGCAGTTTCTTTTCCATAGCGGCGGGCCAGTTCGGCGACGTGATCGGTTTCGATCCGCAGCATGTCTGGATCAGAATGAGGATGCCGGCCCTGTCGGTAAGGCACATCCCAGTACGCCTCGCCCACCTCACCGCCGATCAAGAGACTCGGGTGTAAGTAGATGTGGTAGCGATTCGCGAGAGAGATCAGGAAATCGATCTTGCGAAACGCCTCGGGATCGTAGTCGCCGGGGCGAGGCTCGATCCATGCCCAAACAAAATCGAGACGAATGGTGTTAAAGCCGAGTTCATGCATGCGCACAAAATCAGCTTCGATCGCCTTTGGATCCCACTGCGTCGGCCATTGCATGGCCGCCTTCGCCGGCACCCAGTTCGCTCCCACCGGGATAAAGCGATGGCCATCACGAGAAAAATAATTGCCGTCCAGGTGAACCGCGGGTAGATGTGGCGCGGGTAAATGTGGTGCCGGCTGCCCGGTCGCCGCCGCAGAGTTCTGCTCTGGCGAATTTTCTTTTGCCTGTGCGAGTGCTGATGGGAAAATCGAGACGATTGCGAGCGCAGCGATCATAGTCTGTCGCATTCCGGTGAACTGCATTCGTTTCATCCCTCCCGAGCTTCGCGGACACCCAAGTCAACCCAGCGGCCGGTAAATCAGGAACGGCTCAAGCCAGTCTCTGGTCGAATACTAAAAAGAAAAATTTGCCGAAACCTGAATCTGTCGCGATTCGTGCAGCGTACTCGTGATCTGTCCCGCGGTTGGAGTGTCAACCAGGTTATTGGGCAGGGCAAATTGCGGAGTATTGAATAGATTGAAGATCTCGCCCCGCAGTTGGATCTGGCCCTTCTCTTTTATTTTGAAATCCTTGAAGACGGAGAAGTCAGTATTGTAAAACGCGGGACCGCGAAGGCTGCCACGGGTCGCATTCCCGAACATCGTGGCGAAGGTCTGTCCCGGAGCAAGCGGTGCAAAGGCGAATGCGGCGGGGTTGTACCAGCAGTTGAGATTCTGGTGAGTCGAATTCGCGCAGCCCGCGGTAGGGCCTCCATTGTTACCGCCATCAAAACCCACGGCGGCATTGGAAAAGTCATACGGATGGCCGACTAAGTCCGGACGTGGTCCGCCCGAGCCTGTGTTGGTGGGATCGAAAGACAAATACGGCGTGAACGCCTGGCCGGAGTATAGCGAAATGATCGCGTTCAACTGCCAGCCTCCGGTAAGCAGTCCCAACCGGCCCGGGTCCTGGAGATAGCGCCGTCCGGGACCAAATGGGAGTTCATAGGACCATGCGGAGGTGAACTGGTGACGGAAGTCGGGAGTAACATCGCCGCGCTCGGCGCGCATGTTGTAAGTATCTTGCGGCTCGCCGTCGGAGTTGGGCGTTTCGCTTTCTGTCGCCTGTCCGATGGTGTGCTGGAAAGTGTAACTGTTCAGCATGCTCCACCCATTCGAAGAGCGCTTTTCAAAGCGAACCTGCAGGCCATGATTGATCAGGCTGATGTCGTGGCCTTCGGTGCGGATCGCAGCGATGTTGGGAACGGTCGACTCGTAAGGCCGTCCTTCGTTTCCAGACGCATCGGAAAAATTCGAATCCAGCGGTTGCGTGGCCTGGTTGAGATTTCTAAGGTAAGTCAGATGGACTCCGCGGGTTCCCTCGTATCCCACCTGGAGCACCATGTCCTTCATGAGTTGGCGCTCGATGTTCAGGTTCCACTCCTCAATGTAGGTCGTGGGATTGTGGAAGTAGGCGGCACTAGCGCGGCCCGTGGGATTCGTAATGCTGGAAAAAACAATGGGAGATGGCCCCTGGGAGAGAACCATCACGGGTGTCGAGGAGCCCAAAGCGGCAGTAAGGGACTGGCTGCCATAGACGCCGGGCAAATCGTTGTAGGCCAGTTCAGTATCGTTCTGGTCCGCCTGTTCGTCGTAAAAGATTCCATAGCCGCCGCGTACCGCGGTCTTACCGTTGTCGCCGAGGGAGTAGGCAAAACCGATGCGCGGGGAAAAATTCTTCCAGTTCGTAACTACATCGCCAGAACGGCTCGTACCGGGTGTAACTCCGGGAGCAACAAAGTATCCCGTTTGAAAGTCAAAGTTAGCCAGGCGATTGTGTTGTTCGACCATGGGCGTATACACATCGTAGCGAACGCCAAGGTTGAGCGTAAGTTTGTCCGACGCTCGGTAATCATCCATCAGATAAGTGCCGAACTCCCACCAGCTCATGCCGTAGGCTCCGGTTTGCTCATCGCGGAAGAGACTCTGTGTGTACCCAATCAGAAAATCGGCCAGGGGATCGTTGGTAAATTGGCCGGTATAGTAAAAGTCTCCGTGCGGATTCTGCACCTGATAGAAACCGTGTTCGCGTCGCCGCAGGTCGCCTCCCATCTTGAACGAGTGATGTCCTCGAATATAAGTAAATGCATCGAGCAACTGATAGTTATCCTCGTTGAGCGTTTCCGGGAAATAATCGCCGTTTCCCAGCGAATTCAAACCACTAATCTGGATATTCGGCAGACCGCCGGTGATGGGGCTGTTGGGTTGGTTAATCCCCGGAATTCCCAACTGCGTAGCCAATGGCTGTCCCTGAAAAAACGGAACCGCATCCACCACATAACGGCTGTAACCGATCTTCAGTTCGTTGATTTTGGTTGGGGAGAACGCCTGTATATCGCTAAGGCCTGCCAGCAGAGACTTGTTTTTGATGTCGCCGGTAAAGGAACCGCCTCCCGCGATACCCGGAAACGGGTCGGGATTATGATCCTGCACATTGCCATAACTAAAGATGCCAAAAAAACTATTCTGCGAACTGATCTGGTGATCGACACGGACATCGAATGCGTCCTGATTGTTGCGGTTGACCGGATTGTAGAGAAACAGATCCCCTAATGCCGGGGCAACGTTCGGCTGCGGAAAAAGTGCCACCGTTTTGAGCGCGGCTGGATCAAGGCACGCTCCACCCGTGGGACTCGGACAGGACGGTATCACGTTCGGACTCGCGTTGTTATTTCCCATGAACTGATTGCCCGTGACCGGATCAATGATGACGGTCGGCGAAGGACCGGTTAAGAGGTCGGAAAAATTTCCTCCAACCTCGGAAGAGCTAGGCACAGGAGATAGATAGGTCTCGGAAGTGCGGATGCGCCGTCCCTGATAATCCGCAAAAAAGAAAGTTCGATCTCGAATGATGGGCCCACCCAAAGAGCCTCCGAATTCGTTGCGTTTGAAACCGGGAATGGGCGCACTCGGATCGTCGAAATAGTTTTTCGCATCCATAAACGAGTTGCGGAGAAACTCGAACGCGCTCCCGTGAAAACGATTGGTACCTGCTTTCGTCACCACGTTCACGACCGCCCCGCCCTTGCCAATGTCGGCGCTGAAGTTGTTGGTTTGAACCTTGAATTCCTGAATCGCATCAACCGGAGGTTCGATCAGCTCGAAACCAATCTGTTGCTCGTTGTTGTCGAATCCGTTTAACAGGTAATTGTTGTTCGTGGCCCACAGTCCATTCACCTGGATTGAACCATTGCCGCGCTCATCCTCGGGGATATCGCCCTGCTGCACATTGCCCGTGCTGCCAGTACTCGCCGGGCCCATGTTCACTCCGGGGCTAAGATAGGCGAGCTGAATGAAATCTCGTCCATTGAGAGGGAGCTGGTGAACCTGGCTCTCTCCGATTACCTGCCCGATTGACGAAGTTTCCGATTCCACCAGCGGCTCAGCGGCCGTGACCACCACTTGTTCCTGCACCGATCCCACGACCAAAGAAAAATCCAGACGCACTACTTGATTGATATCCAACTTGAACGGGGCCTCGACCGCGGTTTTGAAGCCGGCTCGCTCCGCCTTCACCGTGTAGAGCCCAGGTTTCAATTCCGTCACCACGTACTCGCCTGCGCTGTTGGTATCAATCTTTTTCTTGGCGTTCGTCTGAGTTTCCGTGACGGTTACCGTAGCCGCCGATACGATCGCGCCCGAAGCATCCTTCACCGTGCCCACAATTTTTCCTGAATCCACTTGCGCATGCAACGTAATCAGCGCACAGAAAAATAGAAAACAGAAAAATAGAAAGAGGATGACAGCGGCGCGAGCCAGGTTTTGCCAGGAGTCGTTGCGCCCGCAGCCGGGAAACTTCTGAATGGCGGTGTATGCGACCATAATGTGATCTCTCTCCCGTACAGGGGTATATGAAGCTCGTATGCATAAATGATGTCAAGATCATTTTTGTATGGCTGGCACACAATCGCAGTTGCACGCGCTGATGGCGAAATCTAACTTATGTGTTTACATTGGCTTATTAGGGATACATCGGACGCCGGTTTCCCTGAAGAAAAGTTTGCAAAAGTCCGCTACACCTATGATATATACATCGTATACTACGTTTAAGATGCTCGGAGGCTCGTCGTGGCGCAAACCGATCCCGTTACAGTCGAACGACTCGGTCTCACAATCGACACCCACAGCTTCGTTCCTTACTATGCGCAGATCGTCGACCATGTGCGCGAGCTGATCATGAAGAACAAATTGAGCCAGGGACAGACCTTTTGCTCGGAAGGCGAAATTGCTCACGCTCTCAACATCAGCAAAATGCCGGTGCGTCAAGCCTTCCAAAAACTGCGCTCCGAAGGACTGCTCGTAATTGCCAAGGGCAAGCGGCCCGTCGTTGGATCCGGCCGTGTGCCCTGGAACTTCCAGCAGCTTCGCGGCTTCAGCGAGGAGATGCGAAGGCGCGGCCTTACTCCCTCCGCTCGCCTGCTCAGCATGGGCCTGGAAGAGCCTGAACTGGAAGTAGCCCAGGCTCTCAAGCTAACCCCAGGGGAGCGCGTCTACCGGATCAGGCGACTTCGCTCCGTCAATGACGAACCGGTCGCCGTCGTTACCAGCAACCTGCCCGCGCGCATCTTCTCAGGGATCGACAAACTGGATCTGGAGAAACAGTCGCTGTACGCCATTTTCGAAAACAGCTACAAGCGCAGGCTGCAATGGGCGGAAGAAGTGATCGGAGCTGTCATTGCCGGAGAAGAAGAAGCGCGGATACTTCAGACTTCGGTAGGAAGCGCACTGCTCATCATCAAGGAAACAACTTACGACACGCAAAATGTAGCCATTGAATATAGCCTTTCCTTATTGCGCGGTGATCGGTATACGGCTTCGGTGATCTCGGTCCGCAAAACTGACGCTGCCATTGGAAAGACCAGTCTGCGCGCCTGAAGAACTTCAGGATCAAAATGGCGATGGGAGCTAAACCTAGGAGCTAAACCACTGAGAGATTTGGTGGACCTGGTCGGGATCGAACCGACGACCTCTTCCATGCCATGGAAGCGCGCTCCCAGCTGCGCCACAGGCCCACGATTGAAGCAAAAAAGCCAAGCCCGAAGAATCGGGATCGCGGGAAAGTACTGAATCCGTGCTGAATCATTTTCGCCCACATCTCCAGGATAGTCAACGCGAGCTCTGCTAAACCACGAAGGGCACCAAGTTTCACGAAGAAAATCGTGCAGCTGATTTACCTTCGCGAAACTTCGTGTCCTTCGTGGTTGATGAATTCCCGCCTCTGTCTTTATTCTCCTATTTCCTTCCACAGCCATCTTCTGCCATAATTGTTCGTGCACCCCACCTGCACCAATTTTCAATCACAATTTAAAGCGAGGAAGAGATGCCAGCGAAGTACATCTTTGTGACGGGCGGAGTTGTGTCTTCTTTGGGCAAGGGACTGGCCGCTGCCTCCATCGGTTGCCTGCTGGAGAGCCGCGGATTGAAAGTGAACCTGATGAAGTTCGATCCCTACCTCAACGTCGATCCCGGGACGATGTCGCCGTTTCAGCATGGCGAAGTCTTCGTCACCGACGACGGCGCCGAAACCGATCTCGACCTCGGCCATTATGAACGCTTTACCCACGCCAAACTTTCCCGCGACAACAACTGGACCACCGGCCGTCTCTACGAACAGATCATCGCCAAAGAACGCCGCGGAGATTATCTGGGAAAAACCGTGCAGGTCATTCCTCACGTCACCAATGAAATTAAAGCGGCCATGAAAAAAGTGGCGCAGGACGTGGATATAGCCATCGTCGAAATCGGCGGCACGGTAGGCGATATCGAATCTTTGCCGTTCATGGAAGCGATTCGCCAGATGCGCCAGGAACTTGGCCGCGAAGACACACTGTTCGTTCATGTCACGCTCGTGCCCTTCATCGCCGCCGCGCAAGAACTGAAAACCAAGCCCACGCAGCACTCGGTGAAGGAACTGCTGAGCATCGGAATTCAACCCGACATTCTGCTCTGCCGCACCGACCGTTTTCTCGCGAAGGATCTCAAGTCGAAGATTGCGCTCTTCTGCAACGTGCAGGAAGAAGCCGTCATCACTGCTAAAGACGTAGCTTCCGTATACGAAGTTCCGCTCGTATTCGCCAACGAAGGCGTGGACACGCTGGTGCTGAAGTATCTCCACATGGAAGCGAAAGACCGCGATCTCTCGAAGTGGGAAGACATTGTTCACCGCGTCTACAACCCGAAAGACACGGTAACGATCGGCATCGTCGGCAAATATGTCGAATATGAGGACTCCTACAAATCGCTGAAGGAAGCTTTGATCCATGGATCGCTGGCGCACAATCTCAAACTTCAGTTGAACTGGATTGAAGCCGAAGGACTGGAAACCAGCGACGAAAGCTACAAAGCGCAGCTCGAGGGCTACGACGGAATCCTCGTTCCCGGCGGTTTTGGCAAGCGCGGCATCGAAGGCATGCTCATCGCCATTCGCTATGCGCGCGAGAATAAAGTTCCTTACTTCGGAATCTGTCTTGGTATGCAGACCGCGTGCGTTGAATTCGCCCGCAACGTGGTCGGACTTGCCGATGCAAATTCAAGTGAGTTCGATCAGGCTACCCCGCATCGTGTGATCTACAAATTGCGAGAGTTGCGTGGAGTGGAGGAACTTGGCGGCACCATGCGTTTAGGCGCGTGGACGTGCAAGATCGAGCCCAACACGCTGGCGCACAAGATTTACGGCAAGCTGGAAATCAGCGAGCGCCACCGCCATCGTTACGAATTCAACCGCGAGTATGAAGAGCCGATGGTCGCGGCGGGGCTGCGCATCTCTGGTTCGACGCCCGACGGCACCTACGTTGAAATGGTGGAACTGCCGGACCATCCCCATTTCATCGGATGCCAGTTTCATCCCGAGTTCAAATCGAAGCCGCTGGAGCCACATCCATTATTCAGCACGTTCATCGCGGCCGCGTATAAGCATGGCTCGGAGCGTCGCGCGGAAAAAGAGACGGCTGCAGTGGAAATGTTTCACCGTCCGGAAAAAGTTACGCGTAGATAGCAAGAAACTTAACCGCCGAGATCGCCGAGTACGCCCGAAAAGGCAATTGCGACTTGGGTTGGGTTTTATCTCGGCGCTCTCTGCGTGCTCGGCGGTAAAAGGTTTCGCTTTTTGATTTCTTCCTTCCAAGTCGGCGATGTCCACATCGGCTCGGGAAATCTTTTTCTCATCGCCGGCCCGTGCGTCATTGAGAGCGAAGAACACGCCATTCGCATGGCCGAGATCATCAAAGGCGTCACGCGGGCTCTCGGTTTTCCTTTCATCTTCAAAGCCAGCTATGACAAAGCCAATCGCACTTCGATTCGCAGCTTCCGTGGACCCGGCGTTAAAGAAGGCTTGCGAATTTTAAAAAAGATTAAGAGCGAGCTGCAGCTCCCGGTTCTCACTGACGTCCATGAAGTGAGTGACGTCGCGAAGGTCGCAGAAGTAGTCGACGTGCTGCAGATTCCTGCGTTCCTGTGCCGCCAAACCGATCTCGTGGTCGCCGCTGCGCTCAGCGGCCGCGCCGTAAACATCAAAAAAGGACAATTCGTTTCGCCGTGGGACATGCGGCACGCGGTGGAGAAATGCCGCGAGGCGGGCAACTCGCAGGTTTTTCTCACGGAGCGTGGTACCAGTTTCGGCTACAACAATCTCGTTGTCGATATGCGCTCGCTTTCCATCATGCGCAAATTCGCGCCCGTCGTATTCGACGCGACGCATTCGGTGCAACTGCCTTCTGCACAAGCCGATGACCGTGGACCCGCGGTCAGCGGTGGCCAGCCTGAATTCATCCCCGTGTTGGCGCGTGCCGCGGTGGCCGCCGGTGTAGATGGTATTTTTCTTGAGGTCCACGATAATCCGAAGATCGCGAAATCCGACGGGGCCAATGCGCTCGAGTCGACCAAGCTGCGCGAAGTGTTGAAGGAATTGCTGGCAGTACGGCAAGCCCTGGATGTGGCCCGAGCCACACCATAAATTCCCGCGTGCCGGTAGGAATTGAACTTCGTGTACCTTTGTGCCCTTCGTAGTGAATAACTTTGGTCTTTCGTTCTTCGTGGTAAATTTGAATTTCCGCATGAAAGAGATCGCCAACTGGGCTTTAAACGTTGCCACGATGCGCGGCGCAAGCTATGCCGATGCCCGCATCGTCAGCCACAGAAGCCGCGCGCTGACGACGAAGAACGGCAAAGTCGGCAGCGCCTCTGACGCCGAATCAACTGGCCTGAGCGTCCGTGTGCTTGCCGACGGCGCCTGGGGGTTCGCTGCTTCCCAAGATTTGTCGCGTTCTGGCGTTGAGGCCACGGCTGCTCGCGCCGTCGAAATCGCCCGCGCCTCGTCGCAAGTGAAACAGCACGATGTCCGCCTCGCCCCCGAAAAACCGGTGACTGCCGAATGGACCACGCCCCATGTCATCGATCCGTTCTCGATCTCCGTGGAACAAAACATCGCGCTCTTGCTGAAAATCGATTCTGAACTACGCGCCGTTTCCGGCATCACTTTGGCCGAAAGTAATTTGAACTTCAATCGTGAAGAGCAATGGCTCCTGTCGTCGGAAGGAGCCGACATTCATCAGACCAAGTATTCCGCAGGCGCGGGCTACGCCGCGTACGCATTCGCGGGAAATGAAATTCAGAAACGTTCCTACCCAAATTCCTATGGCGGTCAATGGCAAAATAAAGGCTACGAGCTGATCGACGAATTGAAGCTGGTCGAGAACGCCCGCCGTATCGCGGAGGAAGCGGTGGCTCTGCATCGCGCGGAACAATGCCCCGAAGGCACATTCGACATCATTCTCGATAGTTCTCAGCTGGGATTGCAGATTCACGAATCCATCGGGCATCCCATCGAGCTCGATCGCGTGCTGGGCATGGAAGCGAATTTCGCCGGCACTTCTTTCCTCACGCTCGACAAGCTGCGCACTCTACGTTACGGCAGTGAGATGGTGAACGTCGTTGCTGACGCCCGCCAGGAGCACGGACCAGGCCTGGGAACTTTTGCCTTCGACGACGAAGGCGTTCCCGCGCAGTGCACGCCGATCATCACCAACGGATTATTTACCGGATATCTCAGCTCCCGCGAGACGGCTCACACCATCGGTGAGAATCGTTCTGGAGGAACTCTGCGCGCCGAAGGCTGGAATCGTCTTCCGATGATCCGCATGACCAACATTAGCCTGCTACCTGGCGAGAAGCTGTTGAGCCTCGAGCAACTGATCGCCTCCACCGATCACGGCATTCTGATGCAGACTAATCGCTCCTGGTCGATCGACGACAAGCGTTACAACTTTCAATTCGGCTGCGAGATCGGCTGGGAGATCAAGCACGGCAGGCGCGTCCGCATGCTGAAAAATCCATCGTATTCCGGCATCACGACTGAGTTTTGGAATTCGCTCGACGCCATCTGCTCCCGCGACGAGTGGACTCTCTGGGGCACGCCGAATTGTGGCAAGGGCCAACCTCAACAAGTAATGGGCACGGGCCACGGAGCCGCTCCGTCACGCTTTCGCACGATCAAGGTAGGGAGCGCATATCGCAGCATGTGACATCTGTCACAGAAGCAATTGGCAGTTAGCAATTAGCGTAAGAACCTTAAGTGGGGTGCTTGATGAAAGATTTTAGGCGACTTAAGGTTTGGGAGAAAGTTCACATTCTCACTTTGGATATTTACAAGGTTACGGCGCGCTTTCCGAAAGAAGAAATGTATGGCCTGACCAGTCAGATGCGCAGGTGCAGCGCTTCGATGGGAGCAAACATTGCCGAAGGTTGCGGCAAGCAAGGAAACAATGAGCTTCATCGTTTCCTGTACATAGCATCCGGTTCCGCTAGCGAACTCGACTACCACCTCTTGCTGGCTAGAGACTTGATGTATCTGTCGAACGAGGACTATCACCGAATGGATCAAAACTTGACCGAAGCACGAAGAATGTTGACGGCCTTGCTGCATAAGGTCAGCGCCGATCGCCTTGCCACTAATTGCTAATTGCTAATTGCTAACTGCCGAAATGCTGACCCAGAACCAAGCTGCCGAAATCTTCGATCGCATCAAGAAACTCTCGTCAGCCGACGAAGTCGAAGTTCTTTTCTCCGGTGCGAACTTCGCCCTCACGCGTTTCGCCAACAACACAATTCATCAAAACGTACAGGATGAAAACCACGTCGTCTCCGTTCGTACCGTCTTTGCCGGACGCACCGCTCGTGCCACCACCAACAAATTCGACGACGATAGTTTGCGACGTGTGGTTGCGTCGTCAGAAGCCTTGGCGAAAGTACAACATCCCGATCCCGATCTTTTACCCATGCCGGATTCAAGCGAAGCCGAGGCAAGCGCTACCGCTAGCTCCGAAACAACACAACCGCCATCCCGTTACTTCGCTCAGACTGCCGCGGTCACGCCCCAGCTTCGCGCCGATGGCGTGAAGAAGATCGTCGATGTTGCGAAGAAGCACAAGCTCACCACCGCCGGAATTTTCTCCAGCTCCGAATCCGTCGAAGGCATTTTCAATTCACGTGGCCTCAGCAAATGGCATACGCAAACTCTGGCGGAAGTCTCCGTCACCATGCTGGCCGCCGATTCCTCCGGATGGCAGAAAGCCAACTCGCCCGACGTGATCAATCTCGATCCCTTCAATCTTGCCGAGATTGCCGCTAAGAAAGCTGTCGACTCCACAAAGCCGGCTGAAATTCCGGCAGGGAAGTACACGGTGATTCTCGAACCTTCTGCCGTACTCGACATCGTTGGCTTTATGTTTTGGGATTACTCTGGCATGGCAATCCTCGACCAGCGTTCGTTCCTCACCGGTCGAATCGGCAGCAAACTCTTCGGCGACAACATCACGATCTGGGACGACGTCACTCATCCTCTCCAGAGCGGTTCTCCATTCGACGGCGAAGGCATGCGGCGGCAAGGCCTCCCGCTCGTCGAAAATGGAGTCGTCAAGCGTGTCGTCTACGCCCGCGCAACGGCGAAGCGCATGCAGCACTCGGAATACAAAGATAAAGTCGGCCCCATCGAACCCACCGGCCACGGTTTTGCCTTACCCAACGAAATCGGCGAAATGCCGCTCAACATCGTCTTCGCTGCCCCGTCAGATCCGCAAAGTCTTGCTCAAATGATCGCCTCCACCGAACGCGGAGTCCTGGTCACGCGCTTCTGGTATATCCGTGAAGTCGATCCCTACGAAAAAATTGTCACCGGCATGACCCGCGACGGTACCTTTCTTGTGGAAAACGGAAAAGTGCGGCGAGGCGTGCGGAATTTTCGCTTCAACCAAAGTTTGATTCAGATGCTATCGAACGTCGACGCCATGAGCACGCCTCTCCGCTCTTGCGGCGAAGAATCCTTCGATATGGTCGTCCCCGCCATGAAGGTCCGCGATTTCAACTTCACCGAAGTGACGAAATTTTAAGCCTCCGGTAAAAGCCGCTGAGTCCGCGAAACAGTACCATTGATTCGTTGTAATCCTCTCATCCGCAAGCAGTTAAAGCCCTATCGTTCCATGACTTCCGTAACTTTGCGACCCTGATTCCGGGGTGTACGCTGCCCATAAGTTCGTTAAAAGTCTGTTCCAAGAATTTGTGGGAAGTCCGGACGGTCAACACGCGTTCGGAAGGAAGGTCCGTCGGAAACGTGTCAGGCGAAGCGACAGAGCAGCAGTTGACGTCGGAAGCGCAGCAGCAGACTGCGATCAAGCACTACGCTGAAATGCAAAGTGCTCCGCGTTTTCCTTTGCATCTGCCTGTCGAATTGAAATCGACAAGCGGAGCCTGTGCGGCGGAAACGCAAAACATCTCCGCTAACGGCGTTCTCTTCGCCATGGATCGCGATGTTCCGGTGGGTTCGCTGGTGGATTTCACCATCCTGCTTCCCGGCGATGTTGTCGGCTCCCGTTGCGATGTTCAGATTGATTGCCATGGCCGGGTGGTGCGCAGCTTTGAAGACAAAGGCCGTCGCGGCGTAGGCGTAGTGATTGACGAATACCATTTCGAGCGAGCGTAAGGCGGAAGCAGCAGAAGGAAACTGATGGCGAGCACGTTCAGCGTCGGCGAAAATCACGGCGTTCACGAAGACGGCGGATCGACTCCGCTAATCCGCGTGATCCTCGCCGATACTCAGGCAATCTTCCGTGCTGGCCTGCGAAAAATCTTCGCTCTCGAAGATGACATCCGTGTAGTCGGTCAGGCCGAGACGCTGCCCCAAACTCAATCTGCAGTAACCAAATTTTCCGCCGACGTCTTAATTTTTGAATCGGCGCTGGCCCCGAATCCTGTGGAAGCGGTAAGCGAACTCCTGCGCCAGGCGCCGCATCTGAAAATCGTCGTCGTTACTCCCGCATCGGACGAACAACTCACTCTCGATCTTTTCCGCCGCGGCGCGCACGGAATTCTATCCCGCGAGGTGGAACCTGAGATACTCGTCGACTGCCTGCGCAAAGTCGCCGCCGGAGAACCCTGGCTCGAGAACCAGGCAGTTCACTGGGTCATGGAAGCCTTTCGCGGCCACAACCTGCGCCCCTCCGGAGCACGCCCGAAAGTTCAACTCACGCCCAAGGAAACACTGATCGTTTCCTGCGTTACTCAGGGCATGAAGAATAAAGAAATCGCGATTCGCGTAGGGACCACCGAACAGGTCGTAAAAAATTATCTGCGCAAAGTCTATGACAAACTCGGCGTTGCCGATCGTCTGGAACTCGCGCTCTATTGCCTGAGCCATCACGTTGTCGATGGTGTTAAGCCGCCACCCCTGCCCGACGCCGCTGCTCAAACAGGGGCTAAGTCCGCTCCCGTTGCTGCGAATGGAGCCGCGAACGGAGCCGCGGCCAGCGCTGCCGCAGGCGCCAGCACGTCAAATGCTCCGGCCGCTCCAAAATCAATCATTCCAGATCCGACCGAACCAAACGACTTCTCCTAGTTGCCGTCTTCTAGCCTCTGACCTCCAAGTTTCCCCGCTGCAGGCTCGGCGAAACGTGCACTTCTTCACGCGAAAAGGCGAACCCGTGTCGAATTCGTTCGTACATTGGTTAACGACTTCAGCTGGTGGATATCACCCGAGGCGCTTGTGCCGCTTTCCGATCAGAACCCAACCGTGAGACAAAGCCCGCGCCCTCTTGAGGCACCGCACTTGTCTGATAGACTGCTGGTACCGAGACGGGATAAGGTCCGCCCGGTATGTACAGCTCTTGAAAGGAACTAAGCGAAAAGCCTTACCGGAGAGATGGCCGAGTGGCTGAAGGCGCACGCTTGGAAAGCGTGTTTAGGGGAAACTCTAACGTGGGTTCGAATCCCACTCTCTCCGCCAGTTATTTGTTTTCAATGAGTTAGGTGCCGTCCATACCGTAAAACCCCATTCGAGGAGCGGTATGCGATGCGATTTTGCCATCCTTTTACCCTGACAGCGAACTCTCGCGACCACGAGCAAGCGCTCATCTGTCACAAGCGAGTTGACCCCAAATCCCGCGTCCAACCACATTTCATCTTCTTCTCGCCGCGCGCGATTTTTCCTAAACAGATCGCTAGCCCGAGCCCGTCTCCGGAGAATTTGACCGAATTTCCGTTCGCACATAATTTCTCCAAGCCCGATTTGGAGGTCCTATGATGCGAACCGGCAAGTCCCACGCGGGACGCGTCAATCTCACGAAGTACGTGAAAGTGCACGGCGCGGCGTCTGAGACATGGGGCTTCTGTCCAGTCGTTTACACAAGTAACGGCCGCATTCGGCCAGACTACGTCTTGATCGATGGCCGGCCCGAACTCCACAAAGAAGGTGCTTACTACATCGAGTGGTATCGCGATGGCAGACGATATCGAGAATCGGTGGGGAAGAGTCCAAGCGAAGCGTTTGCCGTTGCAGAGCGCAAAGCTCAAGTTCTCAGAAAGCAGGCGCTCGGGATCGAGATCGTCGGCGAACAGAAGCGAATCGGAATCACCCTGTCCGAAGCTTGCCGCGAGTTCCTCGAGGAAACTCGCCAACACCACCGGCCGAAGACGTACAGCCAGTACAAGACCGCTCTCGAATACTTCGGCCAGTCGTGTCGTGAAAAGCCGCTTTGTAGTGTCGGACGGACCGACGTCATGAGTTTCATGGGCTTTTTGTCCGACAAGGGCCTTGCGCGCCGCACCGTCCGCAGGAGCGATCGTGACGGCCCTCCTGATCTTCGTTGCTATCTCTATGCCACATCGAGGCGGCCCAGAGAAGGCGAAAAATCGCGGTGCGACCTTGAATGACGAGTCGACCGTGGAAACCAGCGACCACAGCCTGTTTCCGATCACCGATTCTGGGAGCCCAGCAGCGAAGCAAACGCATCAAGGATTCCTGAAAGAACGCGACTTGCAGCGCACGGTAATTCGTTCGGCATCGAATGCTTCGCAGACAGGACAGACGAATGGAACGCTGGGTTCGATACCACCTTTTGGAAACCAGGCATGGCAAGCGCCGCCTTACCGGTCAGGCTCCAGTGCTGAGATCGCCGACGTGGGTAAGGCAGAGCGCGAAGCCATGGAGAAACCTTCGCTAATCTATGTGCGGAAGGCCTCGACCAGCCCTGCGGGTTTCCAGTCCATCAATGAAGCAGCGCTGCCACTGGGATTGGGCTTGGCGACGGGCACACGCTTGAGGGCCCGGTTGGAATCGGCTGCAAGCACGGCTTTAGGCCAGCCCGAAACGGCAGCGCCTCCACCGTAGCGCGGGCGAAGTGCACGTTGGGAATATGTTCCCTTTCGACATAATGGGCGCCCCGCCGCAGCATGCTCATGCAGGCATTGATGCCAAGAACGGTCTTTGTCCTGGAAGCGATGCGACGTCCGTACGTTCCCGGGCCGCAGGCCACGTCGAGAACGAGACCGTTCTGCAAACCTACGATCTCTGTGATGTCATGTGCCAGCTGTTTTAAAGACGTGCAACGCCATCCGCCATACATGCTGCACACGGCCGGATACACCCAGGTTTCGTAGACAGATGCCGCGAAGTTCAGCAGGGGGCGAGAGTGCTTTTTCCCGAGGATGCGCAGGGTCCGGTTCCTGCTCTCTTTGAGGTTGACCGCGACGAAGTCGGGAATCCCGCTCGGGATGCGGTAGGTTCTCGCGCAGACACGGCAAGAAAGCGCGTCGTGCACCGGTTCCAGTTGTTGCTTGCATACGGGGCATGCGTAGAATCCGCAGGACTGCCGGATCCATTCGTTTTCTGCCTCGGGAACGGTTGACTCAATAACGGATGATTGCAATGCCATGACGAGACTTCTTGTCGATTCTGCGGAGGGCCGGCATTCGGGAGATCGGAAAGGCTCTTCGGGGAACCACGTGTGCTAGGTAGCACAGCCGCACGACGAATGCGGTGATCCTGGTCACTCTGCCAGATCCACGCCGCTTTTGCGAGGGCAGACCAGGGGCCACACGCCGGTCCTGACCGAGCCATACGTGGTCAGGCTGACCGCATTCGGGATAAGCCCCCTAGGCGCGAGATTCTCGAACCATGAGCTACAAATCTCTAACGTAAGGCGCTCGCCTTTGTAGGCGTCGAGCCGATGTCCTCAAATGAAAACGCAATCGCGACATTGGGATATTCCGTTCCGCCAATCTCCACGTACGGATAGACAAAATAGTTCAGCGGCGGGCCTTCCTGAGCGGGGGCGAGTCTCAGATCACGCCCTTGCGTGAACTGCATCCGGTTCACATCGTGGGCGCCAAAAAAGTAATCGTGTTTCTCTGGGTGCTTCCACGCCTCCGAAATATCGACCGGCACCCATCCCACTGAATCAAGATAGAACTCGGCCCAGCAGTGATATCCGGGAATCTCGGCGGAATGCTTGTCCGCCGGAATGGAAAACCCGATCTGAAAACGCGCCGGAATCTTCTCCGCCCGTGCCATTGAAATAAAAACCGAGTGGAAGTCGGTGCAGTTGCCATGCTTCGAATCGCACGCCCAGAGCGTGTCGCCGTGTCCCCAGCCCTCGCCGCTCTTGTCATATTTCATGGTGTGGAAAACGTATTCGTAGATGTCGTTCGCCTTTTCCAGGGGCGTGGTCGCGCCTTTCGTCTCCTGCTCGGCTAGTCGCGCGGGAACGCCGGTGACGGGCACTAAGCGGTCCGGCTCGAGAAACCGCGCCAATTCGACGTGAGGCGCCGTCACAGATGGTGCGGCACCCGCCGGCTTCCCGTTGACCAGCACGACATGCTCTTTCCGAACGACGTCGTAGTCCACCGAGAACCTGTACTCGCCCTTATCGGCTTTCGATGCTTCCGCGTACAGCACCTCGTTTCCGTATTCGGGCTGCTGAACCTGCCTCAGCGGCAAGTCTCCATCCTTGGAAGTAACTTTCACCTCCTGGAACGCGTCGGAGTGGGCCAAAGGAATCCAGACGCGCAGGCGCTCGCCGGGGCTGACGTTCTTCACCGTGAATGCATAGTGAAAAGTAAAATGGCGCTCATTCTGAGCGAGAGCCGGCAGAGATGAGAATACGAGAAGCAGGGAGAGTAGAGGTCGACGCAGCATGACGTATCCTTTGAAGGAGGATCGCTTTTCTTTTAGGCACTTTGTGATCGGCAAAGGCCAGCGGACGTCTCAGGCGGGGCTGTCGCGAAACGAAACCGCAGCCTCGCGGTCGAGGTGTGTGCATCTCACCATTCGAAGCACACTTTCGCAGTCTGCATGTTGCGGCAGCGTCCTGTCAAATCCGGGCTCTCGATAGGAAGCCGGGCGCAAAAAGCGCTACTGCCGACATTGATTTGGAGCGTCCACTGGCAGGAACAAGAGGAACCATTTAGAATACCGACTCCTTTCTGTTTCCCACCGCAAAGTGGCGGCATCGACTGGGTACGAGGTCTATCACGATGACGAACACGGGCCCGACGCAAAATTCAGCCAACCAAGCGCCCGCGGCAAATGGGCTGGCGATCGTTCGTGTCACGATCGGCGCAATGCTGGTGTGGGTCTTCTTCGAAAATCTGGGGAAGGGTCTGTACACGCCGGCGGGTTATGCAGGCTTGATCAACTACTACATAAAGGCGGGTCATTCGCCGGCTGTGTGGAAGGCAGTTATGGGTTTGGCCGCGAGCCACGCCGCGATGGCCGCTCCGATGCAGGCCGTGACTGAGATCGGTCTTGGAATCCTG
Source organism: uncultured Acidobacteriaceae bacterium (assembly GCA_963726155.1). Lineage (GTDB taxonomy): Bacteria > Acidobacteriota > Terriglobia > Terriglobales > Acidobacteriaceae > Sulfotelmatobacter. The sequence goes on along the minus strand of CAVSBF010000003.1, from coordinate 694,943 downwards.
CTAGTGATCGGTCTGCTGACGCGCCCGGCCGCATTTGTGGCGTTTCTGTACCTGGGCAGCCTATGGGTTTCCGAATGGGGCACATCGTGGATATGGGAACTGCTGGTTCCGGTGCTCGCATCTCTTGCGCTCGTGGTAGGCCGGGCCGGTCGAGCGTGGGGTGTCGATGCCTTGCTGGCAAAGCGCCGACCATCTTCACCATGGTGGTGAGTTGAGCCAAGGTCACGTGCGAGTGTCGGTCGTCATTCCTACGCATAATGAAGCGCAGTCCATCGGCCGCGTCTTAGCTGATCTCCCTTCTGACATTGTGACGGAGGTCCTGGTCGTAGATAGCAATTCAACCGACGGGACTGCCGAGATCGCCTCAAAGATGGGAGCCCGCGTCCTCCACGAGCCGCGTCGCGGATACGGTCGCGCCTGCTTGACCGGGCTGGCTGAAGCAAGCAGCCCTGACATTGTGGTATTCCTCGACGGTGACTACAGCGATCGACCGGCGGAACTGCCGCTTCTCCTGGCTCCAATCCTTGACGGACCCGCGGATATCGCGCTTGGCTCGCGTCTCGGCAAGCAGAGCATACCTGGGGCACTGCCACGGCACGCCGCGTTTGGCAATCACCTGGCGGCCTTCCTGATCAGGCTCTTGTATGGTCTGAGGCTAAGCGACCTCGGACCATTCCGCGCCGGACGTGCCGATGTCCTTCGCCAGCTTGAGCTGCAAGAGAACACATACGGGTGGGCGGTTGAAATGATTCTCAAGGGTACGCTGGCGGGGTTCCGTGTCGTTGAGGTGCCGGTGAGCTACTATCCGCGCATTGGGAAATCGAAAATTAGCGGTACCCTCAGGGGCACGGTCGGAGCGGCATGGTTCATCCTCTCGCTAATAGTGCGCTATTATTTTCGGCATCGTAGGGCCGAGACGCCAGGGCCAGCGTGAGCACCCGTTCAAAACACGTACAGCGATCTCTTATGGAGTCCTCTAAGAAAAGCCCTGCACATTCGCCGGACCGGCGCCGCACGCTGGTGGTCATGGCAAAAGCACCGCGGCCAGGCATGGTCAAGACCCGTTTAGCTCAGAGCCTTCCAGTGGAAGCGGTCACCGAGCTTTATCGCTGCCTTTTGGACGACACGATGACGTTGGCGTGCTCGTTGGGCACTGTCGATGTCGCAATCATGTGCCCTGCTTCGGATGTCGAAGAACTAACGCGGTTGGCGCGCGGTGTAGGTGTCGTGGCACAGGAAGGGGAAGGCCTTGCAGCCGGCTTGATCTCGGTGTTTGCGCACTTCACAGCCTCGCACCGGCAACGCGTGGTTGCCTTCAACAGCGACAGCCCGCACCTGCCGGCTTCGGTTCTTGAGAACGCCTTCGAGGCACTCACCGGACACGACTTAGTCGTCGGACCGACACATGATGGCGGCTATTATCTCGTAGGGGCAAAGGCTGCCCATCCAACGCTTTTCGATGGCGACGGCATGGGTACAAAGAGCGCGCTTGAGGCGCTCCTGGCGCGCGCTCATGGACAGCAGCTTTCCGTTGCTTCCATAGATCCCTTCTACGACATTGATGTGGAGAGCGACTTAACCCGGCTAGCCGAGGAACTGCGGCAGGCTCCGGCCAGGGCGCCACGCACAGCGGCCTGGCTGAAACATTGGCGACAGCAGTGGGTACAGTTGCGGACAGCCATGGGAAACCTGTGAAGCTCACGCCATCCCGCAGCCTGTACGTTCTCGGCATTGTCATGCTTGTTGCGCTGACAATCTGCTCAGGCAAGTTCGGCAGTATGGGTGCACCTTCCTTCGTTATCCCGCTGGCGGTTGCTGGCATTGCATACCTCCTCGCCATTCGTGAGCTCTTTTCCACCACGACATTCCCGCGCCACGTCATCGTCATCGGCCTCTTGCTGGCTGCTTTGTGGCATCTTGCCTTTCTACGGATGCCGCCAGGCTCAGATGATGACATCCATCGCTACGTCTGGGATGGCCGCGTGCAGCGGCTCGGCTATAGCCCTTATGTTGTCGTTCCCAGCGATCCCGCGCTCGGCGAGTTGCACACAGCCGAGACCCGCACGCTGAACAATCCGGATTTACCGAGCCCATATCCCGCGGGCGCTGAGCTTTTCTTTCGCGCCGTTACTGCGATTCATGAATCTGTCTTTGCGCTGAAAGTAGCGTTTGTAGTCTGCGATTTTGCGATCGTTCTCGTTTTGCTCGACATATTGCGTCGTTGCGGCCAAGGAGCGCACTGGGTTCTGGCTTATGCCTGGAACCCGCTACTGGCGGTGGAAGTGGCGGGTAGCGGTCACATCGATATTGTCGGGGCGTTGCTGTTGTTGGTTTCTTTTGCTGCACTAGGACGGCGCTGGCGCGCGGTCGCAGCCCTGGCATTTGGACTTGCAGTTGCCGTGAAATTGCTGCCGATTGTATTGCTGCCACTCTACTGGCGGCGCGTTCGTATGCGCGACGCCACGCTGGCCGTGATCGTGGTCGGACTACTTTACGTTCCATTTCTTAACCACGGGCGGGTTCCAATCGGCTCGCTCGGCACTTACGTGCAGAGTTTCCGCTTTAATGATCCGGCATTTGCAATGCTGGAGCGAGTGGCGGCTCCGCAATTGGTGGCTGGGCTGACAGTGCTCGTCGGCTTTCTTACCGCAATCTGGATGAGGCGCCAGGCCCCACGGTTTTCTCCGGGCGCATTCGCCTGGCCCATGGCAGCATCGCTTCTGTGTGCACCGGTCGTATATCCGTGGTACCTTCTGTGGCTGCTGCCCTTCGTCTGGTCGGCGTCGACGGTGCCCATCATCATCTGGACAGTCAGCATCATCCCAACTTACTATGTTTGGCATTTGCGGACGCTTGGACTTCCTTGGCTGCTGCCGAGTTGGATTATGTTGCTGGAATACGGATCCGTGGTAGCGGCCGGTGTAGTTATCGGGTTTCGGCGACTCAGGCAACCGCCCGTGCCCGAATAATCAAGCGACATTAGTTGTGTGTAGCCCGAAGCCTTTGGCCGACATCCAAAACGCCATCCGTGCAATTCACCGAGGAGTGAACGCTATGAGAAATACCCGCTGTTTAATCATCATGGGTCTCTTGCTTTGCGGAGTGCTGGCCCTTGCCGCACCCTCCTGGGCGCAGACGCGCCCGCCCATTCTCGAACAGATCGCCAAGACTTATGGCCTCGATTCGTTCGGGCAAATTGATGTGATCCGCTACACCTGGAACGGGGAAATCACCGGACTCTTCAAACTTTCTCGCACCTGGGAGTGGGAGCCCAAAACCGGCAAGGTTTCTTTCGAGGGGAAAGATAAAGACGGGAAGCCGGTAAAGGTCACCTACATGCGCTCCGAAATCAACGACGACACGAAGAAGCAAACTGATGCCGGCTTCACCAACGATAATTATTGGCTCCTGTTCCCGTTACACGCCTACTGGGACACAAGCGCCACCGTGACCGATGAAGGGATGAAGAAACTGCCAGCGGGAGCCGGATCAGCGACGCTGGTCTCGGTGAAGTATGGGGCAGAACTCGGCGGTTACACGCCCGGCGACACCTGGGACCTTTACGTCGGCAAAGACAATCGCATCGAGTACCTCGTCTTCCACCACGGCGGGGACAAAAAACCAAGCCTCGTCAGTGCAACATGGACAGGCTACAAGAAGGCAGGACCGCTGCTTATCTCAACCGAGCACCGCGGCACCGCGGATGGAAAGCCTCTGCACATCTTCTTTTCGGGCGTGGCGGTCAAGCTGACGGGGTCAGACAAATGGATCGACGCAAAATAAGACGAACGCAATAAGCTGCGGACAGGCGGGTTCGAGCAATTAATGTCGTTCTTCACGAGCCATCATTATCTGGCGATCACTACGGTAGTGCAGGAACTGCTGAGCTTCGGCAGATCGCGGGTCGCGGCCATACGGACCTGCAGGGTTCGGCGTTCGCCGCGCACGAGAGGACAGTAATAGTCAGGCTCCAGCAGCGCGCCTTGCAGGCGTCGACGTCCGGCACATCCGCCGTGGCAGGAGTCTCGAAACTCGCAAGGTTGACATGCGGCGGGAAGAGCGCGGGCCTGGTCGAACGGGGCGGAGTGCAGAATATCCAGCCCCATCGTGATCAAATCCGACAGCGGCTCACCCGATCCTGGCCAATAAACACAGGGCTGCGTAGTAGCACGTGGCGTAACCCTCACGGTGCTCACGCCGCATCCTCCCCGGACCGGCGGGAGACCCGCCATCGCTCGCACCAGCGGCTCGCCGATCGCAATTACGTCGCTCTCTTCAAAGAGACGCCGGAACCCCTCCCAATACTCTTCGTAGGACAATGCATAAATGTCGGATCGCACCGCCTGGTAGACGTTCACACGCAGCGGAGCACCAAAGTGCTTAGCTACTCGCGCGACCTCCGCCAGATGCAAGTAGTTTGCCTTCATCATGACCGCGATGATGGTGACAGGCACACCCAGCTTCACACACCGCTCTGCCTGCTGGTGGATCAGTTCCCAATTGCCGTTTCCGCGCTGTGCATCCTGCTCCGCCTGCGAAGGGTAATCGAGCGAGAACTCAATGTCGTGAAATGCCCTCAACTCGTCGTCCTGCAACACTGCGACACTGTGGCCGTTGGAAGTGATGGTGAGTTTGACCGGCTGTGTGCGCAGATACGCCAGAATCGCTTTAAAGTCCGGATGCATGCCGTTCTCCCCGGTGCCCAAATTCACCGAGCGGACGGGCAGTCGTTCCATGACGGACGTCACTTGATCCAGCGAGAGGCGATCGGTGCGGGCTGGATCCCGATAGCAGAAGGCGCAGGCGAGGTTGCACTCGTTGGTGAGGCCGAGGCCGAGCGAAATCGTGGCATCAGTGTCCTTCGCGCTGGATGGGATGGCCGAAGATTGGTCGGTGACATTATTCATGAACACTTTCCCTCAAGCCAACCGCGCGAAGCATTGTGTGTAGCGGGCAACAGCGGCATACTCCGGCCGGCTGCCCAGTTTGTGTTCCAATTCAAGAATCCGCTCATGCTCGGCGCTGCGAGAAATCCGTGGCGGCAGATAGTCTACAAGGACGCGTACACCACGCTCCGCAAGTGTCGCCAGAGACACCTCCTCCATCATGGCTTGTAAACTGGCGGGCGTAAATAGCCGTACCCGGCCCGCGTACAGCGATTCTTCTCCCCACTCGGCGGTTAGGTTATTTTCCGCCCGAGCCAAATCGCCTGCTTGGATAGCAGCCTTGAATACTTCGCCGGCCCGGTTCCGTACCAGAATGGACAATATTGCCGATGAATCTCGCAAGACGCGAGCCGCACCACGCAACACAGCAGTCGGCTCCTTACAATATTCCAGGACGTTGTGGCAAAGAATCACATCGAACGATCGAGTGTGGAACAGGTTCGCCAATTGTGTAGCATCGCCGCGTTGCAGTACGACCTTGTCCGCAACTCCTGCTTCCCCTGCCACGCGCTTCGCAATATCCAGCATTGCTGGAGAGGAATCCAGTAACGTGACGTGAATGCCAAGTTGCGCCAGGCGAACGGCGGTCGCTCCAGTGCCGCACCCGACGTCAAGTGCACTCAACGAAGGCTGGGTCACTGGGGGAAGAAAATCCTGTAGGTTGGCAAGGGCTAAGTCGGTGCGCAACCGGCCCTCTGGTGTCTTGAGGTAGGCAGCATACTCCTGCGCACCACTCTGGAATCGTTCCTCGTTGCGTTGGGCGGGTACCGTCATGCGACAGGCGAAGTCGTCCCCCGATCTGAACACGTGTCATGGGCGCGATACACTTTACCCATGCCGCTGCACCCAGCCCCTGTGCTGTACATACGAGTGATACATACACGGGGACCGGATTTCGCAGGGACCAAGTTCGCGCCAGGAACGAGGGCCATCCTTGCGCGTAATTATATTCTGCACGTCACATCGCAGCCGATGCAACGACCTTGGGTGGGTGGTCTGCGATTCGGAGGCAATCCAGATAGGGACGCGGATCGGTACCGATAAGCCTTCTTGAGCGTTTCGGCGATCTGGCAGCTTGTGCAGGCCATGGCCGGCTGATGAGGAATGGAGGTGATCTTGTGAGTCTTTCAAATGGATTGCTCAACCTGACGAGTTGGCTGGGCAACGTCATCATGCCGACCATGGCCGGTTTATTCGCCGCTGCTGCTATTTACCGCTTCAGCAAAGGTCACCCGTACTCCCATCTCGGCTACGCAGCCCTGGCGTCGTTGATGTGCTCCGGGCTGTTGCGCGCGATGGAGTTCGCTCACTTACTCCAGAATGTGATCTCTCATCGTTACGGGATTGAGATCGACGCCAATCGAGCCGAACAAGCGAGAGCCTTGGGAATCGAGACTGTGCTGGCCAATGCCATGGATGTGCGATGTCCGCCGGAAGCCGTTTCCTTACTCTATCTGAATCCTCCGTACGATTGGGAATCTGGGGAGAGCAATAACCAGAGATTGGAACTGGTGTTTCTAAGAACACACCTATCGCTGGCTCAAAGCTGGTGGTGTGCTGGTATTCGTCATCCCCCAACTGCGATTGGCGAAATGTGCGAGATTGCTAAGCGAACATTTAACAGACTTGCGCGTGTGCCGACTCACCGAACCTGCTTGCCTGCAATACCAACAAATCGTAGTCCTTGCGACCCGTCGCAAACGACATGCCCGGGTCATTGATGCGGCGTTGTTGGATGGAGTCCGATACCTGGAAGCGCTGGCCACGAAGAGTGAACTCGAGCCTATGGGCGACAGTCCTGAATTTCGGTACGAGGTTCCAGCCTCCGAGCCGATTGCCCTGACCCACGTGGGCATTCCCTTGGATGAGGTTGAAGACTTTTTGCTGGAGTCACCCGCATACCGAGCAGGCGGGCCGTGTGCTGCTACCCAAGGGCGTGGTCGAGGTCAACACGTTGCGCGACTTGCAATCCGGCTTTCACGGGAAGGTTGTGCTTTCCGGCGGCAGTTTCGATTCGGCCGCTGCTTTTGCCCAGGGCCAGTACGCCTGGGGCAAGAATGTGTTCGGAGCCAGCGGGGGCATGACGAGCCACTACCTGAATCCGGTCGTCATTCAGAACTATACCAACCGCGGAACCCTCGGCGATTTTTCGACCAACTATCAGCGCGATTTGACGCCCGAGGACCGCCTCAGCCTTAGCGTGCGCCAGAATGTGGTGAATGCGATCGACTTCGGCGGTCTTTTTTCGGGGAACGCAATCGGCCCTTCACGAAGCGTTAGCTTGCGTCTGACAACAAACTTCTAAGCCAATCCTTCCCAGTCTGCGACCTGGTCACAGTCATCCGCCAGATGCCCCATAGCCTGCCCTGGGCGGTGCTGCACGCCAATCGAGAAGGCCGCTACACTTGTGCTTCTTGGCCGCGCGACCCCCAGTTTCTTCATCTTTGAAATGAGGCTGGTTCTGGGCAATCCCAATCGAGCTGCAGCCCCTTCGGGTCCACCGATCATCCAGCCCGTGTCTTCCAGTGTCCGTAGGATTATAGATCGCATGCAATCGCTCAATGGGGCTGAGGCAGAGCTCGGGATCGTCGCGTTCTGGGGCCGCGCTAGCGTCGGCTCGAGTACCGGCAACGGATTGGGAAGCTCGCCATCATCCGATCGGATGACTGCCCGTTCGATCAGGTTTTGAAGTTCGCGCACGTTTCCAGGCCAGGAATAGGAAGTGAAGGCGGACATGGTTTCTGGAGATATGAACCGAATCGGCTTGCCCATGCGCCGACCGAAAATTTCCACAAAATGAGCAATCAATTGAGGAATGTCGTCAGGCCGCTTTCGCAACGGTGGCAGCTCAACGGGAAATACGTTCAGGCGGTAATACAGATCGCTCCGGAATTCTGCTCGCGCAACCATCTCGGTCAAATCTCGATGTGTAGCCGCTACCAGCCGGACATTGATGCGATGCGTCCGACCGCTCCCGAGACGTTCGAACTCCTGCTCTTGCAAAACGCGCAGAAGTTTAGGCTGCAACGCAAGCGGTAGGTCTCCGATCTCATCAAGAAAGAGAGTTCCGGTATCCGCCATTTCGAAGCGACCAATTTTTTGGGCGATTGCTCCAGTAAACGCCCCTTTCTCGTGTCCAAACAGTTCGCTCTCTAGAAGATCAAACGGTATCGCTGCACAATTCACCTTCACGAACGGGCGCACGCTTCGCGCACTTAGTTTGTGAATGGCACGGGCTATTAATTCCTTACCGGTTCCGGTTTCTCCCAGCACCAGGACGCTGGAGTCGGTAGGTGCGACTCGCTCGACTTCGGTGAGTGCAAGTTTCAGAGAGGAGCTACTGCCGATAATTTCTTTGAAGGCCTTCTCGTCTTTGACCCGTTCGTCCAATTGCACTCTGCTCCCTTCGTTTATCGGCGCGATTCCTACAGCAGCATCTTCAAACTTTTCGTATTGGAGCTGAGAATGACTACGGTTTCTGGTTGCGCTGGTCGTCCGAAACGCTGCGGTCGCCATTAGATCCCCCTGAAAATGACAATTACTTGCACCCATCAAAGTCGAAGCAATTTATCCAGACGATGGGACCTATCCGACGTTGATAAAACGGTAAAGACCGCCACAGAAGGATGTAAGCCCAAATAGGGCGGGGCGAAGATGGCTCGTTCGAGGCCAGACTGCTCTAGCCCAATTTCGCTGGCATTGTCGGAATAATAAGCGCCGGACATCGGGAAACGACCTTCGAAATGGCTGATGCCTTCCACTGTTATTCTGAGCCGACGCATAGCTGCCCATAAACACAAGCGCAGGGGATCGCTGGCCACACTTAGAGATTGCCTGCCTCGCGTTCTCTCCTCGTCCGTTCACCCTGCTTACATCAGATGTCCTCCGATTCGCTAACAGGCTTTGCTGCCAACGCAAGGGCAGATGAGGACGTCGCGAGCACCCACGTTTCCAACTGGAGCCGTCCGCCCATGCGGCTTGAGCCAGCACTACTGTTGCTGCTTTTCTGATAGACCATTTATGCCTCGACCTTCTTCGCGAAGAACGCGCTGGGCAGGCCGACGAAGAGAGCGTGGCCGATGAGTCCGTTGGCTAATGCCGCAGCCGGGATCGGGCCGTGGGCGACCCCAGTGTGCGGCAACACCAGCAGGTTCATCACCGCCCACACGGCAGCGCCGTACAGCAGCCCCAGGAGCGCCCACTGCGTACGCAACACAGCGACGCGTCGGCTCGCAAGGATATAGATCGTTGCGACTACCAGCGAGATGGCGAAATGCAGGACGAGGCCGAGACCTGCACTTGCAAGCCCGCCCGAGAAGGACCGTGCACCCAGCAGACTGCTTGCGATGTACTGCAGTACCTGGATCGGGTTTTGGCCGTGCAGGCCCAGGAAGACGACGCCATCGGTTGCATCAAGAACTCCAACCACCAGCGTGGCATAGAGGATGGCGCGAGAGACGGGCAACATGTGCGCTGCCGCCTGCGGCTCACTCCTACGGGTCGGGTTCAGAGTAGATGTGGTCATTTGCCTACCTGCGCCTTCTGCGCTTTCCCCAGAAAGCCGATGATCTTGCTAGCGACGAGCTCGCTGTGCTCTTCCAGCAGAAAGTGGCCACCGTCGATCAGGTGCAGTTCCGCGTTGGGCAGGTCGCGCAGAAACGCCTCCGCTCCCGGCACGATGAAGAAGGGATCGTTCTGCCCCCACACGATGAGCGTGCGCGGCTGGTGCATGCGGAAGTATTCGTGCCACGCGTCGTAGAGCGCCACGTTCGAGGTGTAGTTATAAAGGAGTTCGAGCTGAATGGCGTCATTGCCGGGTCGGTCCAGTAGCGCCTGGTCGAAGGTGTAGCTGTCTGGGCTCACTGCCGCCACGTTTTTTGCACCATGCGTGTACTGGAAGATCGTCGTTTCTTTAGTCAGCAGCGTGCGCGGCGCCTTCTCCGTCTCCTTGTTACGGTTCTCCCAGAAGGGCTGCAACGGCTCAAAAGCCGCGCTGATGCCTTCCACGTAAGCATTGCCGTTCTGCACGACGATGCCTTCGATCGCTTCCGGATGGCGCGAGGCAATGCGGAAACCGACAGGCGCGCCGTAATCCTGCACGTAGATGCTGAACTTCTTCAGGCCCAGTGTTGTAAAGAGCAGCTCCTCGATCTGCGCCGTGATGTTGTCGAAGTTGTATTGAAAGTGGGTCGCCGCGGGAGCATCGCTGTAGCCGAAGCCGAGGTAGTCCGGCGCGACAACGTGGAAGTGGCCGGCGAGCTGCGGGATCACTTCCCGGAACATGTGCGACGACGACGGAAAGCCATGAAGCAGAACGATCGTCGGATTCGTGGTCGAGCCGGCCTCGCGGTAGAAGATCTTGTGGCCTTCGATGTCGGCATGCTGGTAAGTAGTCATGTGGTTCTCCTTGTTGTCAATCCCATTGTTTGCACGCGAGCTCATCAACGCACTGGCCGCTTCCAACACGAACTCTACAACGGTTGCGGGCGACGAGATCTGAGGAGCATGATCTACGTCGTACGAACGGACCTGTGCGCCCATGCGTTCGGCTACAAAATGTTGTGTTTTCGGGCTGAACATACGATCATCTTCAGCCAGTAGATACCAGGAAGGCTTCGTCCTCCATGCTGGAGTCTGTATCGCTTCGCCAAGACACTTCATGGCTATCGGGCGTTGTGCTGCTATCCTGATTTCGTTTTGCTCCGCCGTGGCCCGGTGGCCGACCGCTTTCTTCATTCCTTCCTCCGACATCCATAAGAGACCATGACCGTCGGGTTCCAGGTGGGGAGCTTTTTCGTGCGGAGGCTCTCGAAAGAACACGTCCCCGACTGTTTCTCCCTGGTCGGGGGGCATGGCTGCGATATAGGCCAGGCCTCGGACCCGGTCGTCACTTTCGAGGGCGGTGATCACAGCGCCGGAATAAGAGTGAGAGACAAGAAGGATGGGCCCGGCGCCCGCTCTCTCTAAAGCCACTTTCAAAGCAGCGACATCATCGGATAGCGAAGTCATTGGAATCTGGGCAGCGATGACCTTGATGCCCGCCTCGAGCAGTGGACCGATCACTGCAGACCACGAGGATGCGTCTGCCCATGCGGCATGCACCAGAACGATCGTTGCGTTAGACGGAATTTTGTTCATAATTCACCTTTCGCCGATCTGACACGCACGTGGTAACCCACGGTTGGCCAGCTGAAAAGATCGGCGCTCGAGATGCATCGCTTATCAGCGGCCAAATTGCAATACAACTGCGAGCCGCGTTACCATAAAAGCATACGGATGATGGGGGCTCACGAAAAGCGAGTAGTTCTAACACTATCGGTGAGAATATCTAAACTATGCTTCTGAACAACCTCAGCCTGGACAGCCTTCGTACGTTGGTGATTACACAAGACCTGGGCGGTTTCGGCCGCGCTTCGGAGCGCCTCCTACGTACACCCTCCGCAATCAGTCTGCAGATGAAGCGCCTTCAGGAAGAGGTAGGAGTGCCGCTCTTTCGGAAGCAAGGCCGAAAGACCCTTCTCACCGAACAGGGAGAGATCGCTCTCCAGTATGCTCGGAGGGTGCTGGAGCTCAATGATGAGATGATCGATACTCTGCGCGGATCGTCTCTTGCAGGTGTCGTTCGAATCGGATTCGCGCAAGACTTCACGGCCAATGTTTTGCCTCTGGTCATCGCACGCTTTAATGCGCTTTACCCGCTTGTAAAGCTCGAGGTGACGGTAGACGTCGGCCTGGTGCTCCTTCAAGCGATCGACTCCAGCGACCTCGATGTTGCATTGACGTTGGGCGGCGCACAGAAAAAGACGGCCCACCTGTTGAGCGAGCTGCCGTTACACTGGATCGCAAGCCCATCTTTCAGGGATCGCGTACGGCAGCCGTTACCGCTTGCTCTTTTCAACCCCCCGTGCGGATGTCAGACACCGGGGCTGGAGGCACTGGAAAGAGCTGGACGCCCTTGGCGCGTTGCAATGACGAGCCCCAGCCTGACAGGCTTGTGGGCCGCTGTCAGTGCGGGACTGGGACTGACCACACGAGCTGAACTTGGCCTGCCGGCAGACGTGCAGACCATCGACCTGGGCCTCCCCCCACTGGGAAATATCCCCATCGTGCTTCAGCGCAGACGCAGCCTCCGGGCTCCGAACGCGATGCGGTTCGCAGAAATCACAGAGGAGTTGGTCGCTACTTATCTTCGTTCCCGCCTGAGCGACAATCGACCTGGAACGGCACACTCCCGTGCCGCAGTCGGGATGGATGGTATTCAAGCGGAAGGTACGCCGGCTCGGCGGTCAACAGTCTTGGCAGCGTAGACGAGGCGCACCCCTTGGAGGCTCTCGACAGCGTTCTCATGTTGCGCTCGAGGCAATCCTCGTGAAACTTTGCCTTTAGAATTCCGAGTCTTCGCAGATTCTTGCTCCAGACTGCAGCAGGACCGATTTACCTGCTGGCGCGTGGGCTTGTCGACGGCTGCGCTACCTGCCTAACCATCGTCCTCTCAGGTCTGCTTATCGACGCAAGGCTATTGATTTCACATAAACCCAGTTGTGCTTACGCGATCTGCCAATAGCAGAATTCGTCAACAATACTCACCGAACAATTCAGCATTTGGGACTTTTTTTTCGCGCTTGCCATGCCCTACGTTATTAGTAGGCCTTCCTGTTCGAAGCGCAATCAACAGGGAGTTCAAATGGCACACTCAACACCGCAAGCAACTTACCCACTATCGAACAGCGACTGTCAACGGCCGCAAAGTGTTTTATCGCGAGGCCGGCGACCCCAGTTCTCCCACGATTGTTCTATTGCATGGACTTCCGACCAGCAGCCAAATGTTTCGCGAGCTGATTCCTGCTCTCGCCGACCAATTCCACCTGATTGCTCCCGACTATATCGGTTTTGGCCATTCTGATGCCCCATCGAGAAGTGACTTCGAGTACACCTTCGATAACCTTGCAGCGCATGTGCGCGGTCCTTTGTATGTCGGCCACAGCAGCAAGCTTTGGACCTGGCACGCAGCCTCGAACTGCGCGGTCGGGCGCTTACCGTGCGCCTGCTCTTCCCGTTGAGCTATACCAGCGGAGCCGACGCGGCGATTCGAACGCCGATCACGGACTTACGAGGCCCGAACTCTTCCCACTGGGACATTGTTAAGGAACAAGTTCATCAAGAACAGTGAGAAGAAGAACGACAAGAACAGCAACAAGAAGGGCAGCGACAACAACAACGGAGAAAACAAGGACAACGACCGCGATGACAACGACGGCGCAATGTAGCCGCTACACCCGTCACTTGGATTTGGTGGGATGAGACAAAAGCTCCGAGCGGCCGGTTACAGTTCGGGGGGTTTTGAGTTTCGGGGGGTCAGAAATTCCCTCAAAAGCCGCGGACGACTTCCACGGGCTCAGGCCGTACATCCGGGAATCGCGCAGAACACTCACTCCCTCGCTCCATGCGGCCAGCATCCGCTTTCCAGTGTCCTTGAAACCTGCCAGTCCTCGCATCAATTCACGGACGGCAGGCGCAGTGTCGGCTACCGCATCACTGATGCGCTCCAGGATTTCCTTCTGCTCGCGTAGGGAAATGCCAAAGGTGGAAGTAACAAAGGTGCCCAGAGTTTTTCCGGGCAACCATGTCTTCCTCCCCATGAAGCTGATTCCCGGGAGGATTGTTCTGGTAACCCTCGTAGACGGAAGTAGTGAAGAAGTCGTACGCGGGTGCGAGGCGTGCATCCGTCCGTGATGTGTATAGCAATGCCAGATTCTTCGAATGGCAGTCCGCGTTCCGCAGAGCGTATGTCAACAGCAGGATTGTAGTCAGTTTCTGGAAAGTTTCGCGCTGATCTCCGCCCGGCACATAGGTCCGAACCGCCTTCGCGATTCGCTCCCATGTGGTTTCGTACTTCGCGGATGGCCGAAGGCCGAGCAGAGCACAAAAATCTTCCAATGCGCGGAAAGGCTTTCCGTTCTCATCGACATCGAACCGACGCACCACCAAAACATTGCCGTCGGCGGAGAGTTGGGTTTTCGCACTTTCGACAACCCTCGCTGCCACCTGCATGCACAAGTGTTCGTTGGCGGTCGCGAACGGAAGTTTGCTGGATGATCCTTTGATGATGTGGTCGTGGGTCAGCAACGAAGCCTTCTTGTGCTGTCCCAGGCCGCTCGTCTTCTTTTGTTCGGTATCCAGGAACTTCGGCAAGACGCCTGATACACCGCTCTTTGCATGTTCTCGAACCAGTTGCGAAAATGCCTCCTCGGAATTGTCACCCTTTAGTAACTCGGCCACTTCGATCGGTTTTGCTGGCTCGTCCAATGCGGCCTCAGGTGGAGCGACCTGAAGCCTTCCAACCATGTTCCGACCGATAACGGAGAGGAGTGCAACGGGGCTCGCACCGATATGCGGCCCGAATTCCTCCTGTAGGACCTGCAGGAGGTAGCCCTCCGGAAGGTTCATCTGGAAGATGGGGTGAAGTTGGTCGTCCCAGGGATACGATTCGGTGCGGACGGGCATCGTCAAAGAGACGAGGTTCTCGGGCGCCACGTCTGGAACGTAGGCCATCACGCTCTTGAAGTCGCCGACTTGTTCAAGAATGCCAACGTGGCGACCGAGGACATGGACATTCAGTTTCAAGCACCACCCCGTTCGCGCCGCAGTTCATCGAGGTTGCCTGAGGCTCCAACTTCGGTGAAACTCATTTCAAGGCCGAGTACCGCGAGAACCGCCAGTAGTTTGCGGGAGCCGAACTCCGATACCTGCCCTCGTTCAAAACGCACAAGGGATTCCCTGGTGATTCCGGAGTGTAGGGCGACTTCGCTCTGGTTCAAGCCAAGAGCCTTTCGTCTGCCTGAGACCGCTTTGCCGAGTTCTGCCAGCGTCTGCATAATGTGAGTTATACATCACTTTTAAGATACGTTCAAGCGATATGTGATGTATACATCACTTTTAACGAATACTAGCTCCATGCGTGCCGAAATCGACGATCCTCCTTGAAGGGTACAACGGCGTTGATTCGGACAACTTTCTGCACGACCGGCGATTGGTTACGAGTCTCAAACTTTCGATGGATCTGTCGATTCGCCGACTATTCCTCGGCGAATAGTGAACTCAGCCAGTCGAAATGCTTAACACAGGCAGTTTTTATTGGGCGATCTTTGGCACGGATTGTGCACTGCGACATGTGGGGTTTGAAATCCTACGCCGTCCGTGCAGAGGTGGGCCACGGGCTGTCGAATCGCTGACACGGTGAGGCGTCAATATAACCTTTGTCGCAGGTCGCAGCCGCGTTTCAATAGCCTGAGGTTTGGTGCCACGATTGCACTTTCATTCAAGTCGTATACGAAGCCATCGAACAGGAGGACAGACATGAAGGTCGGAATCGTTGGAGCGGGACAGGTTGGCGCCGCGTGCTTTTTGTCGATGGTTATGCGCGGAAGTGCGCGCGAGGTCGTGCTGGTGAACCGGGACCGCAAGCGGGCCAAGGGCATCGTGACGGACGTCCAATACGGCGCGGTCCTGTCGCCGCCGATTACACTGCGCGACGGCGACTATTCCGATCTGGCCGGCTCGTCGGTGGTGATGATCACTGCCGGAGTCAACGAGAAAGGTGGAGGCGCAACCGATCGCAGCGATCCCGTCGGAAGGCTCCGGTTGCTCGATGCGAATGCTGCAATCTTTCAGGACATCGTCCCGCAGATCCACCAGTTCGCTCCCAACGCGCTGATTCTGGTCGTGACCGATCCACCGGACGCGCTGGCTGACGTAGTGCGCATGTTGGGACACGAGCGCGTCCTGAGCACCGGCACATCTCTCGACACGTTACGGTTCCGGTTCCACCTGGGGAAGCGTCTTAACGTCAAGGCGTCGGATGTGGAGGCACTGGTCTTGGGTGAGCATGGTGCTTCGGAGGTTTTCCTGTGGTCATCGGCGCGAGTGGGTGATAGGAAGGTATTGGAGCTCTTTGGGGAGAGCCAGACGGCGCAAACAGTGCGTGAGGAAATCGAGCGCGAGGTTCGTTACGCCAACATCACGGTCATTGAGGGTATCGGGGCGAGCCAATATGGCATAGGGATGGTCTCCGCGCGACTCACTGAGATGATATTGCGCGATGAGGGATCAGTGATTCCTATCGGCTGTTACAACCCAACTTTCGGAGTCACGCTTTCCTTGCCAAGTGTCATTGGCCGGAATGGCGTGCGGCGCGTGCTCGAGCCCGAAATGTCCGCCGCGGAACAACCAGGTCTGCAGCGCAGCGCCGATGCGATCAAGGCGGCACTGTCTCGCCTCAGCCTGAGGGAATCCCAGCGGAGAACAGCTTGAGACCTGTCTGGCGCGTTAATGCTCAAAATGCCGTGAAGGTTGATGGTTGCGCGGATGCGTGCCGACTCGTTATGAGCCCGCAGTCGACATAAAGGTCCTAGTGGCAATGAAGCTGCTTTCGGACGATACACGCGTAAAGTGGGCATTAGCCGTTTTCCTTGCCCTCGTCGCCGGCTATTTGGACGGCTATGGACTTCTTGTCCTGGGAACGTATGTCTCGTTCATGAGCGGAAACACGACTCTCGCCGGACTAAAAAGCGGACAGGGCAATTTCCAGGCCGCGTTGCCTTCGGCAATAGCCGTCCTGTCCTTCGTCACTGGTAGTTTCTTGGGAAACCTCTTGAGTCAATCTAGATTGCGTTATTCCCATCGCCTGATCTTCGGTGTGATCGCAGGCTTGGCCGGGACTGTTGCTGGTCTTGAACGGCACGGTCTGTGGAATGCCCCCGCTGAAATCGCGCTACTCAGCCTGGCCATGGGGCTGATGAATGCCGCGTTGGCTAGGGTTGGCGCAGAATCGGTGAGTCTCACGTTCGTGACGGGCACGCTGAACAGAATAGGCGGCCATCTGGCTGCAGCCGCCGGGCGGAAGCCTGTGTCGGAAGGACAAGGCTCAGGGGATTCTCATCTCGCCCGCGCTCGAATTGACGCAAGCGTGTGGTCGGGATTTCTGGTGGGCGCAGCGCTGTCCGGAATGGCGGCGTCACATTTCAGGATGTGGGCACTGCTGCCTCCCTGCATCGTTATGATTGCCTTGGGTCTATTCAGCAAGGGCGCCACACCATCACCAGAGAAGAGGATTACGTCTTCGATCTCCAGGGTGCGCGGCCCGGTGTAGTTCGGTGAGTACAGAGCCGCCCCGCCGGGAATCATATGTAGCACGATTTCCTCGCTCCGACGAGGACAAATGGGAGTAGAGCAACATCATAGGAGCGGTACACAAGCGAAGCTTTCCTGGTTGTTTACCTGGCCCAGTAGATGTTTGGCAATCTCACAATCCGGCATTCCTGTAGGTGACGCGGGCGATTGCTGACCAGTCGGCGTTTTCCAATCCTTGCGCCAGGGCTGCTACGAATCGATCATGCATAAGACTGGCCATCGGCATGGGAACCGAAGCCTCTTCAGCCGCTGCTAGGAGCAATCGGTTGTCCTTGAATCCAAGCGGTAATTTGAAACCCACCGGTTCAAATTTTTCTGAGGCGATGATGCCCCCATAGGTTTTGTAGACCGGCGCCGAGAACATGGATTCCGTGAGCACTTCCAGGAACTTTTGTGGATCGACGCCGGCCTTTCGCATCAACGCAAAGCACTCAGCCAGACTTTCAATCACGGTGGTAGTCAGGAAGTTTCCGCTGAGTTTGATGAAGTTGGCCGCGGGCGCATCTTCACTAATCGTGAAAGTTTTTTGCCCCATCGCGGCAAACAGGTTGCGGCATTTCTCGATTGATTCACTTGGTCCCGCCGACACGATGAACAGCCTGCCCGCAGCCGCAGCGTCCGGTCGGCCAAAGACAGGGGCCGCAATATAGTTCTGATGTTTCTCCGCATGCGACTTCGCCAGCCTGCGAGACAAATCCACGCTGATGGTGCTCATCGAGATGTGGACCGCTCCCTCTGATAACGCTTCGATCGCAGCCCCGGGTTCGAAGATCACATCTTGCACAGCGGGATCGTCAGCCAACATCGTGATGAGAGCATCCACCTCGACAGCTGCTTCCGCGGCGGTATCGGCAACTTTCGCTCCCAGACTTTGCATTTCTTGGCTGCGGCTCCGCGTGCGGTTGTAAACGACGAGATCGTGGCCCGCTTTAATCAGATTGCGAGACATCGCCGCTCCCATACTCCCGAGACCGATAAATCCAACTTTCATGATGTCACCCTCCTCTGGAACCCTAAAAGATGCTGCCACTACAGAAAGCAAAGATAGAAAACGCGAAGCCTACTTCAATGCTGGATCAATCAACGTCAGGTCCGTTACCGGATCAAGCCGCTTTTGCATGGTTATCGGATCGACCGTCACCATCACTTCCAGCGTCGGAGATACATACGCAGCGAGAACATGGCCGGCGCGCGTTGCTCCGTCTGGATTCCCCACCACCATGTGCGTATGGACCACGGGCTTACCTTGAAAGAGCGCGATATCGCCGCTCATCCCAATCACTTCGTGCTGACCGACGATGGGAATCTTCTTGTACATTTTGCGCTGGGGATCGAACCACCCCAAGGTTGCTCCATTCAGTGCTCCGATAGCGGTGAAATGAGCACTCGTAACTTGATACTTCTCAGCAAAATCCAGCAGCCCTGAAAAAGCCTCGTCTCCCTGGTAGAAGATGACCGCATATTGTTTCGCAGGTTCTAAAGAGTTCGTGTCATCGTTTCCACCGCCTAACTACGTGCAAGGAATGGAATGCACGCCGCTTTCCAAATGCACCGCAAGGTAACGTAGCTTCAATTTTCAGCGGGATGAGTTAACGAAGGGGCTTGGGATGGCTCTAGCAAAGCTTGGATGAGTGTCCTGCAGTTGACGCAATGTCCGCATGTCGACTGTCTTCCTATTTCAACCTGGCCTCCCTTCCGGTATCCGCGCTCAATAACTGCGTCGACAACCTTTTGCTTAAGCTTTTAAGTTGGCCCGCTGAGTGCTCTTACTTCACACGCTGAAGATGAATGCCGCTTCAAACGTTATTGGAGTGCCATGAGTGTCAACGGAATGAACTCGTTGCGCTTCGCTAAGCTTTGGCTTTGCATAGGCCTCGTGGTCGCCTTGGGAATAGTCTGCCGGGCGCGGGCACAGGACGGCGGTACCAAATTCGTTGTCGATCCCAACTGGCCAAAGCCTTTGCCTGAAAAATGGGTAATTGGACAAGTGAGCGGGGTATGCGTGGACGCACAAGATCACGTTTTCATCGTTAATCGCAATGACATGACAGACAAGGAAGCGGAAGTTGCCGAGCAGGCGCCACCTTATATCGAATTCGATGTCGACGGCAATATGGTGAATGGCTTCGGCGACTGGAAGGTCGTTCCGAATATCACCCACGGCTGCACCATTGACTATGAGAATAATTTTTGGACTGCCGGCAATGGGGATGGAATCATTCAGAAATACAGTCACGACGGAAAACTACTGATGCAGATCGGGAAAAGAGGTGTTGTCGATACCTCAGATGGCACGCTCAAGGGCCGGGCGCTGAATTCGAGTCGTACGCAGTTTTACATGCCTTCCGACGTAGCGGTGGATCCCGGCAATGGAGACATCTACGTAGCGGACGGTTACGGCAATAGCCGAATCGCTGTTTTCGATCGATCCGGGAAGTTCCTTCGTCAGTGGGGGCACCAGGGGACGAAAGAGGAAGCCGACGCGGGCGTCGGTGGTGCGTTCATGCGGGTCGTGCATTGTGTGATCATCGGCAACGACGGTCTAGTCTACGTCTGTGACCGGCAGGGCGACCGGATCCAAGTCTTCGATAAGATGGGAAACTTCAAGAACAACATTTGGATCAAGCGAGGAAACAGCCTTCCTGACAATTGGGGTACCACTTGGTGGATCGGCTTTTCTCCTGACCGAGAGCAGAAATTTATGTACGTGGATGATGGAGGCGATGAGGAGGTCAAAGTTCTCGATCATGCCAGCGGAAAAGTACTCTCAAGCTTTGGGCGTCCTGGTCACCAGATCGGTGAATTTACCCACGGCCACACTCTGGCCGTCGATTCCAAAGGCAACATTTATGTGGCCGAGACCGATTGGGGCCGCAGAGTCCAAAAATTTGAGCCCGTGAAATGATGGTCGCCCTCAATGGCTTTATACAACGCGTTCTTTACCACCAAGCCCCTGGGCACCGCCGCGCACAGAAGGATGAGGCCCGCCATGCGATTCAACGATGGAACAGCTTATCGAATCGGCGGTGACCTGCTCGAATTCGGTGACCTCCTCGATCGTCTCCAGGGCACGCTGCGAGCCGAAGAGCCCGCTGCGTTGACGGAAAGTCCTGCCGACCTTAGGGCCTCTTGGGAGTTAAAGTTCTCCGGTAATAAACTGAGCTCGGCCGTATCCGAAAGACCAGTCTTCATCCGCATTCTGCGTAATTGAAACAACGACGTCCGACGGCTTCACCTCACAGCGCCGGAGAAGTTCCTGGCACAGCAGCTCATAGAAATTCTGCTTCTCAAGCCGGCCTCGCGGTCGGGTTGTCACTTGCACCATGACGACCTGTTCGGTACGCGGGATGCCCAGTCCCGTGTCCTTGATGATCATTTCTGCCGCAGGATGTTCATGCACAATCTGATAGCGGTCCCGTTCAGGTACTTTGAACGCGGCAAGCATCGCGCCGTGGATCGCATCCAGCAATTCTTCAACTCTGCTTCGCTTCGTCCCTCGATCACATCGATTCTGAGTAATGGCACCGAACTGTCCATCAGAGGCGGCTCCGTTCAGCGTTGCATCTTGACAGACGCGAGGGGCGCTGCTCGGAGCCACATTCGTCCGTTAGTAGACTCTCTAGCTTGCCGCCAACAGTTCATTCGAGCGTGATTGCAAACCGAGGCTTTTGGCTACCCGCGCTCCCAGGTCGGGGTCGACCAGGGACCAGTAGCTTTTCACCGCGCGCTCCTGGATGAAGCGCTCCACCCCGTGGCTCAGGTGCCCGACGATGTTGCCGACCAGGTGGTCCCGCTCGGTGGGCGACATTACTTTGCGGTAAAGCGTGCCGGGTTGGATGAAGTCGTTGTCGTCCTTGTGTGCCTGGTAGGCCGTGCGCATGAACTCGGCGCCTTCCACCATCCAGCTCGGTTCGCGGTAACGTTGCGGGTCGGCCCGTGGGCCCCCGTAGCTGTTCGGCGCGTAGACTGGCTGGTTTCCATTGTGGCGGTAGGCCATCGGGCCGTCCTTGTTATAGTTGTGCACTTCGTTGACCGGCTTGTTGATCGGCAACTGATCGTAGTTCGCGCCGTTGCGATAGCGGGCCGAGTCCCCATAGGCGAACATCCGCCCTAGCACCATGCGATCCGGGCTGGGCCCGATACCGGGGACGAAGTTCGACACCTCGAACGCAACTTGTGTGACCTGGGCGAAGAAGTTGTCGGGATTGCGGTCGAGCACCATCCGGCCGATCGGGATTAGAGGGTAATCCTTGTGCGGCCAGACCTTCGTGATATCGAAGGGGTTGAAACGATAGTTGGCCGCATCTTCGAACGGCATGATCTGCATCTCCAGGCGCCAAGCCGGGTAGTCCTTGCGGGCAATCGCATCCCACAGGTCGCGCCGGTGGCAGTCGAGGTCCTTTACGAACATGGCCTTGGCCTCGGCGTCGGTGAAGTTCTGCACGCCCTGCTCGGCCTTGAAGTGGTACTTGACCCAGAACTTCTTGCCCGCAGCGTTCTCCCACATGTAAGTGCTGCTGGAGTAAAGGTTCATGTGGCGCCAGGTGCGCGGCGTGCCCCGGTTGCTCATCAGGTAGGTTACCTGGTGGGCCGACTCGGGCGAGAGGGTCCAGAAGTCCCACTGCATGTTGTTGCTGCGGATGCCGGTGTCGGGTAGACGCAACTGCGAGTGGATAAAGTCGGGAAACTTCATCGGGTCGCGAACGAAGAAGACCGGCGTGTTGTTGCCGACCATGTCGTAGTTGCCCTCCTCGGTGTAGAACTTGATGGCGACGCCGCGCACGTCGCGGTCCGTGTCGGGGGCGCCTTCGTCGGCGGCCACGATCGAGAAGCGCAGGAACAACGGCGTGCGCTTGCCAACTTTGCTGAGGAAGGCGGCCTTAGTCCACTGGCTGACGTCGGCAGTCACCTCGAAGTAGCCGAAGGCGCCGCCGCCCTTGACGTGGTACACGCGATCGGGGATGCGCTCGCGGACGAAGTGGGCCAGCTTCTCGATAAGATAACTATCCTGCAGGAGATTGGGGCCGCCGGGACCGACCGTGAGCGAATACTCATCGCTCGGTGCGGGGCTGCCGAAATTAGTAGTTGTTGGTAGAGTTGGTTTTTGTTGGTGTTGGTCGCTCATAAGTTCCTCCAGTCTCGAACTGTTACTCGCTTTAGTGTCGGACAATAAACCAAGTCATCCGATGGAAACGGGTTTGTCACGAGAGCACCTCTCCCACTCTGGTCCGGATTCGGTCGGCATAACTCTCTTTACTGATCGGCCGGCGTTCCACTGAGCACACGCGTTGTTCATGGCTCGCGCTTGCTTCCTGAAAAAGCACGCTCAGCGTTTCTTAGCCCTTCCAGTCGGAACCGCGGATAACACTGCAGAAGTTGATGCGCTGGAACTTTGGATCCTTGTCCGCCAGCACATCTGCCTTCACATTGCCGAATGTCGTCTCCGGCTTCTGCTTGATGCCGTCGTAAAAAGCCTGAAT
This sequence comes from uncultured Acidobacteriaceae bacterium, assembly GCA_963726155.1. Taxonomy (GTDB): domain Bacteria; phylum Acidobacteriota; class Terriglobia; order Terriglobales; family Acidobacteriaceae; genus Sulfotelmatobacter. The sequence goes on along the minus strand of CAVSBF010000003.1, from coordinate 672,328 downwards.
GATGTCTTCTTTAAAGTGCTCGGTGCGTGGATACGCGGCGACGATCGCTTCGCGATCAGCGTCAGAGAATTCCGAGTAGGCGATTCCGAGAACGTCCATCTCGACACCGTTGGTCAACAACGCAACCACGGGATGCATGTACTGTGGAATTCCCGGCGTAGTGTGCAGTGCAATGGCTGTCCACACTGTGTCGATTTCCTGCTGAGGGATATTGTGCTGGCGCAGGAAAGCTCGCGCGGAGTTCGCACCGTCCACCTCGAATCGGTCCGACTTACTGCTATACCGCGGAGTCAATCCCATGTCGTGGAACATCGCGGCAACGTAAAGCAGTTCGGAATCGAACTTCAGTTCCCGCCTTCTTCCTGCGAGCGAGGCGAAATAATACACACGAGTCGAGTGGTTGAAGAGCAACGTAGACTCGGTGTCATGCACTAACTCCGTGACTTCTCGAGCGAGTTTGCTATCGGGGATCATTACCCCTGAGATTGAGGTTCCCAGGTCTTTTATTGTTGTGGACATATTGAGTCTCCGTCCAAACTCCAGTGCATGTCCTCTTCCAAAAGACATCAACGGTCAACTCGCCTGCAAATTCGTCGACCAGGCGTGTTCTCATTCGATTGACGGCATACGTTCGGTCTACTGCAGCGGTTAATGTGTCGGGATGGGGACTCGCTGTCAAAATATGGACTCGGCCAGGAGGGAGCTACGCACATGGCGAAGCTAACTCTGGACGACATTTACAGCCTTGGGGGGAGCGAGACTTTCGGGGGAAACGCCTTAAAGGGAGTGAGGGACGAGATTGTCCTTGCCACAAAAGTCCGACTGCCTATACTGAACTAATTCGTTCACCCGCCCGCTGCGGTGAGTATTAGAGGAACGACGTGATGTGGTACATCTCGTTACGCGCGTGCCGCACACTGCTCCAGCTCTCCGTACTCGTGCTCTGCGCTCTGCCGATGTACGGCCAGACGGCCAACACCGGCGCCATCGCTGGCACCGTGAGCGACCCCAGCAGAGCGCTCGTCGCGCGTGCGGAAATAGCCGTCAAGAGTCAGGCCACACTGGAGGAGCGCGATCTCGTTACGGATGCCGAGGGAAATTTCTTGGCCCCGTTCCTTAGTCCAGGCAACTATGATCTAACGGTTCGCGCGCCCGGATTTGAGCCACTCGTCTTGCACGGCGTTCAGGTTCAAATCACCGAGGTGAGCCGGCTCAAGATTCGGCTTCCAATCGCCGGCGCAAAGGAACAAATCGAGGTTAGCGCCAAGCCCCCGCTCATTCAAACCGAGAACGCTACTTTGGGACGAGTCATCGATCACGAAACCATCGTCGACCTGCCGCTCGTCGATCGCAATTTTACCGAAATCCTCGGCCTAACCGCCGGAACGAACACGAACATCGTGGACGCGACTCAACTGGGGGCCGGAAGCCAGGAAATCCGTGCCAATGGTGCGCGTAGCGGCGACAATAATTTCATGCTAAACGGTGTGGATGCGAACAGTTATAGCTCGAATATCACCGAGGTCACTCCTTTCGGTGGAGCGGGGATCGCGATCCCCGCTCCGGATACTATTCAGGAGTTCAAGGTCCAGACTTCGCTCTACGACGCGCAGTATGGGCGAGGAGCAGGCGCAAACGTAAACGTCGAAACAAGGTCGGGTACCGCGGATCTTCACGGTAGTGTCTATTATTTCGGCCGCAATGAGGCGCTGGACGCGAACAATTTCTTTGCGAATGCGACCGGAGTGCCGAGAGGAGAATTCCGGCGCTCCGAACCCGGTGGCACTTTGGGTGGACCACTGCCTTGGTCAGAGAAGCGCGCCTTTTTCTTCGTTTCCTATCAGGCCACGCGCGATATGAATGCGGCATCGTTGAGCAGCAGCGTTCGATCTTTGAGCCTTCCTCCGATACCACTAGTCCGCACCCCCGCGTCGCTTGGAGCTGTATTCGGGGGCCAAACCGGGGCATTCGGAGGTGTGGCCGTGGCGCCCGACGGCTCGAATATTAATCTGGTGGCACTCAACTTCTTAAACGCCAAGAACCGGGATGGAACCTTTGTCATCCCGAGTCCTCAGACGTCGGCGAGCGGCGTTAACTATACGGCAGTGGTGCCGGGATCCAACAACGAGGACCAGTTCGATACGAACTTCGACGTCAATTTGCGCACGGCGGATAGCCTGTCGATGAAATTCTTTTTCTCAGATTCGAATCAGGACGTTCCTTTCTTCGGCGCCAGCGTGCCTGGCTTCCCGGTGCTCCGCGCCTTTCAGAACCGGAATTTGGCAATCGCCGAGACTCACATTTTCTCGCCGCGAGCGATCAACCAATTTCGCGTTGGCTTCTCTCGTCTTGCGGGTCAAAGCTTCGACGGCGGGACGCTCACCGATCAGGATGTGGGGATAAAGCGCTTCAGCGATCCCCAAGAAGGGATCATTCCACAGACTGAGATTCTTGGAGCCTTAGAATTAGGCAACTCGGCACAAGACCACAGCGATACAGCCGGTAATAACTTTTACATTTCCGACGTCATATTCCTGTCTCGAGGCAAGCACAATCTTCGCTTGGGCACAGAAACCTTCCGAAATCAGTTCAACCATTCAAACGATTACACGGCCGGGACCATGACACTCCTGTCGTTCGCTGATTTCCTGCTCGGCTTGCCTGCCGGCGCAGGAGGGAACGGCACATCATTCTCAAACCTTTTCTTCACAAGCGTGGCTGCCGGAATTCCTCATGCAGGGCACCGTGCAAGCGCTGCCGATTTCTTTGCGGTGGATGACTGGAAGGTTACGCGAACACTCACCATGAATCTCGGGGTTCGAGTCGAGGTCGATGGCCAACCCAGCGAAGTCGAGGGTCGCGTATCGAATTTCTTCCCACAGTTCTACATTGCACCCCCAGCAGGAGGGTTCGGAGATCCAATCTCATCGGGATTCGTCCTGCCCGATAACTTTCACGGTTATGTGCCCGCCGGATTTCCACGTGAGAATTCAACGCTGTTGAATCATCCCATTCAAGTTCACCCAGAACCCCGCATCGGCTTCGCATGGCAGCCCCTTTCTTCAGGGGACCTAGTTCTTCGAGGAGGATATGGCATCTACGCGAATCGCACCAGCTTCGAGGGGAATGGCTCTTTACTCGCTCTTAATCCGCCGTTCGCGTTGAATGCTGTGCTAGTTGGCGCCGCTAACGCGACCTCTAGTCTCATGAGTCCCTTTCCAGATTTACCGCCGAGTTCTTCATTCCCAGATTTCGTAGGCAACATGCTTCCGGGTCCACCATTTACGGGAAACAGTTTCCTCCGGTCCCCCCTCATTACCGATCCTGATTTTAGGGAGTCTACCGTCCAGCAATATGACTTCGACCTGCAGTATCAACACAAGAGCAACGTTTTCTCAATCGGGTATGCCGGCGCGAAGGGCACCCACCTAGCCGTGGGTCGGAGCAACAATCAGCCTCTCCTCGCCGGTCCTTCCAACCCGGTGAACGGACTCACAATCAATTCCGTGGCCAATGCAGCTGAGCGGGTTCCTTTCGTCGGGTTGTCCCCGTTGATTTACCGTCTCGAAAGCAGTGGGAATTCAATCTACAACTCTCTACAAGCTACGCTGAAGAAAGACATGAGTCATGGTTTTCAGTTCCTAGCCGCCTACACCTTCTCCAAATCGATTGACGATGCGGGGGATAGTCTCGGTGCTGCTATCGCTGGCACATTCGGATTACCGATCACTGGGCAAGTCGTTTACAACGATCAACGCAATGTCGCTGCTCAGCGCGGTGTGTCTGACTTTGATCGAACGCAGCGACTGGTTCTCAGCGGTACGTGGAACCTACCCGCTCCCAAGGGCGCGACAAGCGTGACTCTTCGGAAACTCGGTGATGGCTGGAGCATCTCGGGTATCGCCACTCTGCAGTCCGGACGCCCTTTCAGTATCCTGGACAGCGCTGCCGGTACGCTGTTTGGTCCCGCAACCATCTACACCACAGGAAGCCTGGCTCCTGGAGCGACACTCGCCGATGCCGGTCGGAGGGGGAGCGTCAGCAGTCGTGTGAACGAATTCTTCAACACGAAAGCTTTCGTTCCCGCACCGTTTGTGCCAGACGGCGGCCTGATTGATGGCCAATATCCGGTTTCAGGTGGCGGGACGATCTTCGGCAATCTTGGGAGGAACATCCTCAGAGGGCCGGATCAACAGGACTTCGACATCGCTGCGATCAAGACCACTCCTTTAACGGATCGCATAAGGCTGATCTTTAGGTGGGAGATTTTCAATTTGCTGAACCGGCCGAATTTTGCAAACCCGTCCAATGATGTTTCGACCCCCAGCACCTTCGGCGTAATCAGCGCCTTAACGGTGAATCCCCGAATCATGCAATATGCGCTAAAACTGGAATTCTAACCTGCAGCAGCAAATTCCCTAGGGTTGACGTTCTTCTAGCTTCTCGTCACAATGAGCATCCTGGGGTCGTGCAGCCGTGGCTAAACGAGTGTCCTCCATCCCGGGTCCTTCTGGGTACACGCTCGTGCCCATTCGGAAAGGCGCGGACTTCACACTTTACCGCGGCCAACAGCCAGGCAACCCTTCGCCGGTCCTGGCGATCGCACTCACGGCGGAACATCCGTCAGCTCAAAGTCTTCGGCGGCTCGAACACGAATACTCGCTCGCAGCGGAACTCGATCCGGCGTGGGCAGCCCAGCCTCTGGAACTCACTCGTCACGAGGGGCGGACAATCCTTGTACTCAAAGATCCTGGAGGCGAACCCCTGGATCTTGTTCTTGACCGGGACCAGAAACCGCTGCTCGACCTGAGCCACGTCTTGCACATCGCTGTCGGTTTGGCGGCAGCACTCGGCCAAGTCCACCGCCGTGGTTTTATTCATAAGGACATCAAGCCTGCGAACGTGCTCGTTGACGACGCCGGCAAGGTGTGGCTCACCGGATTCGGGATTGCTTCTCGACTGCCGCACGAGCGCCAGTCGCCGGTAGTACCGATCGAGATCATTGCTGGCACCCTCGCCTACATGGCGCCGGAACAGACCGGCCGCATGAACCGCTCTATTGACACTCGCAGCGATCTTTATTCGTTGGGCGTCACCTTTTACCAGATGCTTACCGGGGAGCTGCCGTTTGACGCCGCCGATCCCTTAGAGTGGGTCCACTGCCACATTGCACGCCAACCGATAGCACCGGCTGATCGTGTCGCAGTTCCCGAGCCGCTATCTGCTATCACCATGAAACTCCTCGCCAAGAACGCTGAGGAGCGCTACCAGACCGCCTCCGGTGTGGAAGCCGATCTTCGGCAGTGCCTGGAGGAATGGCAGTCCCATGGTCGCATCGATCCGTTCCCGCTTGGCGCGCACGACTCATCAGATAGATTGCTGATTCCTGAAAAGCTGTATGGGCGGGAGCGCGAGGTTGACGCTCTGCTTGCGGCGTTCGATCGGGTCGCGACTCACGGTACCCGCGAGCTCGTACTCGTATCTGGTTATTCCGGCGTCGGAAAATCCTCGGTGGTGAACGAGTTGCACAAGGCGCTTGTCTCGCAGCGCGGGCTTTTCGCGTCCGGCAAGTTCGACCAATACAAGCGCGACATCCCCTACGCGACTCTGGCACAGGCTTTCCAGAGCCTGGTCCGTCAGATCCTCGTCAGAAGCGAAGCGGACGTGGGCCAATGGCGGCAGGATCTTCAGGAAGCTCTGGGTCCGAATGGCCAGCTCATCGTTAACCTCATCCCGGAGGTGGAGTTCATTATTGGGAAACAGCCGGCCGTTCCAGACTTGCCGCCGCGAGACGCGCAGAACCGCTTCCGGTTGGTGTTTCAGCGGTTCCTCGGGGCCTTCACCCGGAAGGAGCACCCTCTGGCGCTGTTCCTCGACGATCTGCAATGGATGGACGCGGCAAGCCTTGAGCTTTTTGAGCACCTGATCACGCACTCTGAACTGCGGCATCTGCTGGTGGTCGGCGCCTATCGGGACAACGAAGTGGGTGCTTCACATTCCCTCATGGGGACGCTCGAGGAGATCCGCAAAACTCGAGCGCGGGTCGAGGAGATCGTGCTTCCGACACTCGGACCTGACGACGTCGGTGCCCTCGTCTCAGATGCGCTCCATTGCACGCCGGAGCAGGCGCACTCCTTGACGCAACTGGTGCACGAGAAGACGGCCGGAAATCCGTTCTTCGTCATCCACTTTCTCGATGCACTCGCCGAGGAAGGGCTGCTCAGGCACGATCCGGATGCGGGAGCCTGGGTCTGGGACTTGGCTCGTATTCGCGCGCACGGCTATACCGACAACGTCGTGGATCTCATGATCGAGAAGGTAAAGCGATTGTCCGGCTCCGCGCAGACCGCCCTACAGCAACTCGCTTGTCTCGGAAACGTGTTCGAATTTGCCAGTCTGAGTCTGCTTTTTGGCGAATCAGAAGAGGCGATCCACGCGTCGCTCTTGGAAGCCGTCCGCGCCGGGTTAATTCTTCGGATGGAGGGCTCCTATGCCTTCCTCCACGACCGCATTCAGGAGGCGGCGTACGCGCTCATTCCAGAAGCCGAGCGCGCGGGGGCACACCTTCGGCTTGGACGTGTGCTGTTGGCGACCATGTCGGAGGACCGGCTCGACGAGCATCTGTTCGATGTGGCGAATCAGCTCAATCGGGGCGCCGGACTGCTGCAAGATCCGAAGGAAAAGGCTGAAGTCGCGACCTTCAACCTGCGTACCGGACGAAGGGCGAAGGCGTCAGCGGCTTATGCGTCGGCGCGTACGTATTTTGCGTCAGGCATCGCGCTGTTAGATGGGTGCGACTGGAGGAGTCAGCACGAGTTGAAATTTAGCCTGTCCCTCGAATTCGCGGAGTGCGAACTGCTCTGCGGTAGCCTGGAAAAGGCGGCGCAACTGATTGTGGAGTTGCTGCAGCGCGCGGCTTCAGACATCGAGTTCGCGGACGCCTCTTGCCTGAAGATCAATTTGCATGTATTGACTGGGGAACACCAGTTAGCCATCGACAGCGCACTCGGATGCCTGCGATTGTTGGGCATCGACCTGCCGCCACATCCTACTTTCGAGCAGGTCCAGGCCGAATGCGAGACGGTCTCGCAGACCCTCAATGGGCGTCCGATCGAGAGCCTGATCGATCTGCCGCTGATGACCGATCCGAAAATAATGGCAGCGATGCAGGTGCTCTCAGTCCTTGCTGGCCCCGCCACATTTACCGACTTTCAGTTGTTTTGCCTACTGGCGTGCCGCATGGTGAACATCAGCATACAGCACGGGATGAGCGGCGCTTCCGCCTACGCCTATGCTTGCCTCGGGTCTGTCCTTGGACCGAACTCTCACCGTTACCGCGAAGGCTACCGCCTGGCCAGGCTCGCCTGCGACCTGGTCGAGAAGCACGCCTTCACCGCCTACGACACCAAGGTCTACCATGCGATGGGACTCGCCGCCTTCTGGACGGAGCCGCTCACGAGCGTGATCGAACTCCGTCGGGCGACCACTCGCACCGCCACTGAGAGAGGCGATCTGACTTTCGCTTGCTACGGCATGCACCAATCCATCACATATTTGCTTATGCGGAACGATCCGCTCGATGCGGTGTGGCGCGAGTCGGAGATGGCGCTTGACTTCGCTCGGACAGCCAAGTTCCGCGATGTCGTGGACCTCATCGGGAGCCAGCAACGCTTCATCGCGAGCCTACAGGGTCGCGATGCGACCTTCTCTACCGTCAGCGACGAGCGATCCGACGAGGTGGCGTTCGAAGTAGAACTGACGGCCGCACGGACACCGACCGTGATTTGCTTGTACTGGATTCGCAAACTTAAGGTGCGATACCTCTCAGGCGATTACGCCGAGGCCCGGGCGGCAGCCGAGAAGGCGAAAGCGCTGCTTCGGACCTCAACCGTACAGTTGCAGCTCTTCGACTACTTTTACTACACGGCGCTAACTGTGGCGGCGCTCTATGAGGAAGCGTCAGCTGACGAGCAGACAGGCTGGCGGGAACTACTCAGGGCGCACCGGGAACAACTGCGCGAGTGGGCCGAAAACTCCGCACCCACGTTCTCCGACAAGCACGCCCTGGTGTCGGCAGAGTTCGCGCGCATCGAAGGGCGGGACGCGGATGCCATGCGTCTGTACGAGCACGCCATTCAATCCGCTCGCGAACAAGGCTTCGTTCAGAACGAGGGCGTCGCCCATGAGGTGGGCGCACGCTTCTACGCGGCACGCGGTGTGGAGAGCATTGCCCACGTATTTCGGCGAAACGCGCGGCAATGCTACAACCAGTGGGGCGCACTCGGCAAGGTCAAGCAACTCGAGGAACGCTACCCGCGCTTGCGCGAAGAACGCCTTCCCGCTTTGACCGCCTCCACCATCGGCACGCCGGTCCAGCAGTTGGATGTAGAAACTGTAGTCAAGGCCTCACAGGCACTCTCAAGCGAGATTGTTCTTAGCAAGCTGATAGAGAAGCTCATGCGAATCGCGGTCGAGCATGCCGGTGCTGAGCGAGGGCTACTCATCCTTCTGCATGGGGATGAGCCGCGGATCGAGGCGGAGGCCACCATCGGTCACGGCAAGGTTGAGGTCGCGGTTCGACAGACAGTCATCAGACCACTTGATCTCCCCCAATCCGCGCTCCAGTACGTCATCCGGACGCGGGGGCGTGTGGTCCTCGATGACGCTTCTGCCGGAAACTTGTATTCGGAGGACGAGTACGTGCGCGCGAAGCACTCCAGATCCGTCCTGTGCCTGCCCATCGTCAAACAATCCAAGCTAATCGGCGCACTCTATCTGGAGAACAATTTGACTCCGCGCGCGTTCACGTCGGACCGGGTCGCAGTGCTGGAGATGCTGGCTTCGCAAGCCGCGATTTCCCTCGAAAACGCCAATCTCTATTCTGGCCTCCACCGCAGCGAGGCTTTCCTGGCTCAAGGGCAGAATATAAGCCACACAGGCAGCTTCGGCTGGAGCGTTTCCAGTGGAGAAATCTATTGGTCGGAGGAGACCTACACGATCTTTGAGTATGATCGAATGGTTAAACCCAAATTGGAGTTAATATTCCAGCGAATTCATCCCGCCGACAGAGATCTCGTGCAGCAGACGATCGACCGCGCGGCCGAGGCAAGGGCGAATCTTGATTTTGAGCACCGTTTGTTTATGCCGGACGGTTCGGTCAAGTACCTCCACATTTTAGCTCGCGCATTGGCGACCTCATCGTGCGATCTCGAATATCTAGGCGCGGTGACGGACGTCACCGCAGCAAAGCGGTCGGAGGAGACGCTTCGGGTGAGCGAGGCATACTTAGCAGAAGCGCAGAGGCTCAGTCACACTGGCAGCTGGGCATCGATACCTGCCTTGGGCGAGATTAGGTACTGTTCCGAGGAATGCTACCGCATATTAGGTTTTGATCCGCACGGTGGACAACCGCGATTCGAAACGTTCTATCAGCGCATTCATCCCGATGATCTAGCCATGTTTAGGGAGACGGTAGAGACAGCCGAGCGTGAGAAAACAGGGTTCGAGACGGATTACCGAATCGTCCATCCCGGCGGCGAGTTCAGAGATATCCACGTGGTAGCTCACCCCGTTTTCAATCCATCCGGCAGCCTCGTTGAGTACGTGGGTACCGTGATGGATGTCACCGAACGTAAGCGGGCGGAAAAAGAGCGCGAGAGACTGCTCCAGGTACAAGCGGATCTTGCGCACTTAAGTCGCGTGGCTACGATGGGCGAGTTGACAGCATCGCTGGCACACGAAATCAAACAGCCGATTTCCGCGGCAGCGACGAATGCTAAAACCTGCTTGCGATGGCTTGGCCGCGATGAACCCGACCTGCCAGAGGCACGCGAAGCGGTGTCAAGAATAGTCAAAGACGTACGGCGCGCGACTGACATCATTGGCAGAATCAGCGCGCTGGTCAAGAAGGCTACTTCGCAGCGGGAGTTGGTTGATGTAAATGAACTCATTCGAGAAATGATTGTCCTGCTGCGCAGCGAAGCGAACCGCTACTCGATCTCAATTGGTACCGAGCTTGCTGAGGACCTTCCCAAGGTGATGGCAGACCGTGTACAACTGCAACAGGTTTTCATGAACCTCATGCTTAACGGGATTGATGCCATGAAGGACATGAGTGGCGGAAGTGAGCTCACTATCAAGTCCGAAGCCGGCGATGGTCAACTGCTGATCTCGGTCACCGATACCGGTGTGGGACTGCCTGTGGAGCAGGTGGAACAAATTTTCAAGGCGTTCTTTACGACGAAGCCTAACGGCACCGGAATGGGGCTTCGCATCAGCCAGTCAATCATTGAGTCGCACGACGGCCGCCTGTGGGCGGCCAACAACTCTCCGCGAGGCGCCAGCTTCCATTTCACCTTACCCTCTGCTGGCGCGGCGCAGCAGGTCGCGTAGCGCTGATACCGGGCTACAATGCAGCCAGGGCAAACCGCCGTAAATCCGCCGTGAACGGAGGGATGAAGACTGGCCGCCTGAGAATTACTGATCAATTGGTGAAGTCGCGCTGGCTGCGGATCAATCTGTCAACCGTGTGTTTGCTCTGATTGCGCTGTAGCCGAGTCCATAGGAAATCTTCTTATTTCTTCCAGTGCAGCCTATGACCACGGAGTGACAAGCGTGTCGGCCTGCGGACGCGCGTGTCCAGCAGCATTGTTGAAATCTCGATCTCGCAGGCTTCAATTCTCTGCAATTAATGACTCCCACCATTTGTTCCCCTCAGCCGCACTTTGGCAAGAGTTTTGCATGTGTTAAACGGATCGCCAAACGGCAGCTCTTGCCATATGAATCGCTCGCCAACTTTGTGCAGCCTGAGGCCGTCGACCTACGAAAATAAGATTAAGGAGGAACATCGGTGAAACTAACGACTGGCAAATGGAGTGGTGCCGCGCTGTGCTGCACACTCTCCGTCGCTCTGTTGGGAACGTTGCTCTGCACGGCGTCAACAAGCGCTTCTGACATCCCCGCAGGCAAGAACGTCAAAATTACCGGTCTGATTCTGTCGCGCAATGGCGACACAGTTCGAATTAAAGACAAAAAGTCCGGTCAGTTCGTGGTCGTGAATATTACGGACAATACCAAGATTGAACGCAAGAGAGGTCATCTACAGTTCCTTCGCCACACTGACATGGATGTGACGGCTCTAGTGCCGGGCCTAACAATAGAAGATGAAGGTAGAGGCGACGCAAAGGGCCGGCTCGAGGCCGAAAGAATATCCTTCAATCCCGACGAATTCGCGGTTGAAGTGGCTGAACAGCAGGAGGTCATGGCGAACAGAAAGGCCACAAAAGAAGCGGCCAGCGAGGCGCAGGGAGGTCTGGCTGCGGCGGCACACGCTCAATCCTCAGCAGATCAGGCAACAACCTCAGCTAACCCGGTTGATGCAGAGGCACAAACCGCGACTTCCGTCGGTATTGCGGATGCGGCAGCCATATCCATGGGGAATAAGCGTGTGTCGGACTTGGGTGACTACAAAAACGAGTTCCAGGTTGACGTCTTCTTTGCCTGGGATTCAGCCCGCCTGGATGAAAAGGCGAAGAAAGACCTCGACAATCTCGCTGATATCGCCAAATCATTGGATGGCTACATGGTCGAGATCGCGGGCTACTCTTCGAACACCTTAAGCAAAGAGGCCGACAACAAGGTCAGCGCAGAGCGAGCGGCAGTCGCCGCACAGTACCTGCGGGAAGCGAAGGGCATCCCGCTAAGGCGCATTCTCGTGCCGGTCGGTTATGGAGCCGCCCATCCGGCAGTCAGCAACAAGGACGCCTATGACCGAGAACTCAACCGTCAAGTAGATATCAAAGTTCTGGTGAACCAGAGCCTCGGGCAGGGTGAGTAGGTTGCAACCGAGCCCTGTCGCTGCGGCTCGGGTCGGTGGCTTGAGCGTAGGCGTCAGCATCGCGTGCTGAAGGCCTTCAATAACATCTACGCTTAATACCTGATGAAATTTGGTCTACCAGCGGATGCATCGGGGACGGACAACCGACCAGGAGGGGCTCCCGATGAAAAATCATTCACGATGTCGCGAGCAGGCCAGATGTGTATAAACTGCGAGTTGAATCTAAAGGGAAAATCCGGCCAAGAAGCGTTAAGCTCTGCGAACCAACAATCGCAGGTCTGGAGCAAACGTGAACGACGCCCTGTTTCTCCACCGCATTCATTTTGCCTTCACCATCACCTTTCATTACTTATTCCCACAACTGACGATGGGCCTTGCGCCGCTGATTGTCGTGCTCAAGACCCTGGCTATCCGCACTGGCAACGAAGCCTACAATGATTCGGCGCGCTTCTGGACGAAGATTTTCGGCATCAACTTTGCGCTGGGTGTCGTCACCGGCATCCCCATGGAATTTCAGGTCGGTACCAATTGGGCGCAGTTCGCGCGCCTTACCGGAGGCGTCATCGGCCAACCGCTGGCCATGGAAGGCACTTTTTCCTTCTTTCTGGAGTCGGCGTTCCTGGGACTGTTCCTGTACGGCGAAAAACGCCTGGGGAAATGGGGGCACTGGTGGGCTGGCTTCCTGGTATTCCTCGGGTCATGGATCTCAGGGTTCTTTATCATCGTCGCCGACGCGTGGATGCAGCATCCAGTGGCCTACAGTCGCCTGCCCAACGAAGGGTTCAGTGTTTCCAGCTTCTGGGGGCTGTTGACCAACCCGTGGGCGCTGATTCAGTACGCACACAACATGAGCGGAGCCCTGGTCACAGGCGCATTCGTAATGTCGGGTGTAGGCGCATTCTATTTGCTGCAGCAAAAGTTCGTGGAGCATGCGCACATCTTTCTGCGTGTGGGAGTTGTCGCCGGAATCGCCGCCTCTCTGTGGCAGGTGTTTCCCAGCGGCGATCTGCATGGCAAGTACATGGCGCGCAACCAACCGGTGACCACGGCAGCCATGGAAGGGTTGTTCAAGTCGCAAACTGGTGCTCCGATCGTCATTCTTGGTCAACCGGATGAGGAACATCAGCGGATCGACAATCCCATCATCGCCAACAAGGTGTTGAGCTTTCTTATTTACGGAACGACCACGGCCGAGGTCCAAGGGTTGAATGCATTCCCCAAAGACCAGTGGCCGACCAACATCCCGCTGCTTTACTTCAGCTATCACGTAATGGTCGGACTGGGCACAATTTTCGTCGCCGTGATGGCGCTTGCCGCATTTCTCCTGTGGCGTAGAAAGCTATACACAAGCCTGTGGATGCTTTGGATGATCCTGCTCTGCGTGCCGTTCCCCTACATCGCGAATACCGCCGGATGGCTTACGGCGGAGGTCGGACGCCAGCCCTGGCTGGTGTATGGGCTGCTGCGCACCAACCGCGGATATTCCACCAACGTCATTGCCGGCAACAGCATGTTCACGCTGCTGGGCTATATGGGACTTTATCTGGTGCTGGGAATTCTATTTCTGTTCCTCATACAGCGCGAGATCGGGCAAGGTCCGGAGTTAGCCGCGGCCGACGACGTGCGCTCGCGGCCGCCAATCACTACGACTTAGGAGTTGCGCATGGAACCAGTGTGGTTTGTGCTCGTTGCCGTCATGATCATCGCCTATGTCGTGCTTGACGGCTTCGATCTGGGCGCGGGAGTGTTACACCTGCTGATTGCGCGCACCGAAGAAGAACGAGTGAGCGTGATTCGCACCATCGGTCCGGTGTGGGACGGCAACGAAGTGTGGCTGATTGCGGGCGGGGGAACGCTCTATTTCGCCTTTCCGCTGCTCTATGCCTCCAGCTTCAGCGGTTTCTATCTGCCGCTCAACATAGTTTTGTGGCTGCTGGTGCTGCGCGGCATCGGAATCGAATTTCGCATGCATATCGAGAATCACGTGTGGCGGTCGCTGTTCGACGGATTCTTTGCCATATCGAGCGCGTTGCTGGCAATATTCTTCGGTGCAGCGCTCGGCAATGTGGTGCGCGGCGTCCCTCTGGGAGCGGATCATTTCTTCTTTGAGCCACTGTGGACGAACTTCCGGACGGGCGCCGACACCGGCATCCTCGATTGGTACACCGGTGGGGCGGCGGTTCTTGCGCTTGTCGCTCTTGTTGTCCACGGAGCGCTTTACGTGGCGCTCAAGACAGAAGGAGCGGTCCATGAAAAGTCGCGCAAGCTTGCCCGCCGATTGCAGCCGTTGCTGATCTTACTGACCGCCTTGGGCGTGCCCGTGACCGCTGTCGTGCGTCCGCGCACCCTGCATAACTTCAGCGAATATCCGCTAGCTTACGTGATTCCGCTGGCGGTTGCCGCGAGCCTCGCCGCCATGTGGACCTTCGAACGGCCAGCAAGGGAGAAGGCTGCGTTTGTGAGTTCCTGCTCATATATCGTAGCCATGCTCGCGGGCGTAGCAGTGGCGCTATATCCTAGCCTGCTGCCGTCCAGTGACGATCCCGCACGCGACATCACCATCTACAATGCCGCCACCGGTGAGTATGCGTTGCGCGTCGGACTCATTTGGTGGGGGTTGGGGATGTGTCTCGCTTTCGGGTATTTCGTTTTTGTGTATCGCATGTTTCGTGGCAAAGTGCGGCTGGAAGACGGAGATGGATATTGAGGAGTCGAATGCGGCTCGGCGCGAACCCGATACTTAAACTGACGACTTCAGGTTTCGCATTAAATTGATTATTTGCCAGAGAAACTTCTCGTCTGCGGGCAGAGAGCATCTGAACAACGCGGAAGCGGAATTACGATCCGGACAAATGAAAAGAATTTGCCAACACGCTGAGCTCGTTGTGGTCGTTATCACGCTTGCTGTCTTCGGGGAGGCGGCGTTTTTCGCTCGCCACGCACTGCCACAGAATGGCCCCGCGCCGACGCTGCAAACCGAGATCGCGCAGGTGGAAACCCGGGTCGATGCGCTCGAAGGCGAGGCGCTCACCCAGGCCAGCCAGGTATACCCCGGCGCACCTGAGGCGGTCGTCGTGCTCGGGAAGGTGCTATTCTTCGACAAGAATCTCTCGGTGAACCGCAACACTGCGTGCGGGTTCTGCCACATCCCGGAAAAGGGGGTTCCAAGGCGGCATCGAACTCATCAACCGCACGAGCGTTAATCAACCGGGCTCGGTTCGGACAAGGTTCAGCCTTCGTAAGCCGCCGAGCGCCGCGTACGCCGCGTTCTCGCCCCGCTTCAGTATCCGACGAAGCCAGGCCAAGCCAAATGCAGCGACTGCTTTATCGGCGGCAACTTCTGGGACCTGCGCGCTACTGGGTTGCGATTGGGAAACTCCAGTGCCTCGCAAGCACAGGGCTCGCCGGTCAATCCCACCGAGATGGCAAATCGAGAGCCTGCGTGCGTTGTGCGGCGCATCTCGCAGCGACCGTATCGCACACTCTTCGAGAAGGTTTTTGGGCCGCGCGCCTTCGACATTCGTTAGCCTGCGAATGTCGACCCCCTCTGCTCCCGGATCGAGATGAAGGACAAAGGAGAGGTCGCTTACCTCCTGTCTTTCACAGCGGGGAAAGAGTTCCAGGCCACTACGGACGGCCCGAAGAATATCGACGTGGACCTTTTCGTCTACGACTCCTCCGGCGCGGAAGTTGCTAAGGACGACTCGCCCGGACCGAAGTGTTGGGTTAAGGTCACGCCGGAGAAGGACGGGCAGTACAAGTTCGTGATCAAGAACGCCGGCGGGGCCAACACCGTGACCTTCAATGTAAAGGTCGCCAACTGATGACGTGCCGCTTGTCAAAAAAATACTAGGATTCGCGGCAAATGGCTCTCGAAGCTCCTGGCAAAGAACAGGGGTTCAGACCAGAAGCAACATTGTGGTTCCACGGTTGCCCGTCCGCGTCGAGTAATGGGCCGACCAGAAGCTGGCCGGAGACTTGGTTCGCCTCCGCTCTCGAGTAAGTGTTCCAGTAAAGTCCTCTTGCCGGCCTGGCCTGACGTCATCTGGGCAACGCCAGACCATGGCCGGATTTAGGCGAGCTCGAAAACATTAACGTGCTGGTGTGGCTTCCGCAGGCCAGTATGGCTTATCCGCGTCTGCCAGGTAGCCATCCGCGTAGCGATCATGATGGCGGACCCAAGACATCGTGAAGGGCAGGCTCTCTTCATCGCGCCCTTTGGGAACATAGTCGAGGTAGTTATACGTGTTGATGGTGTTTTCACTTCCGCGAGCGTACGCCGAATACGTGTGGAACATGTTGCCACTTTTGTCCTTGTAGAAGACGCTGATTCCTGGCGCTTCCGGGCTGGGGAATTCGACGAGATCGAAGTTGTACTCTACCTTGCCTTTGGCCATTTCCTCCGGGGTGAAGGAAGCGCGGTAGTCGTAGTTGAAGTCGGTCCCGAATGACGAGAGCCAGGCAAATCGCCAGCCCATGCGCTTCTTAAAGGGCTCGATTTTGGACAAAGGGGCTCGTGAAACCGCCGCGAATGAGACGTCGCGTTGCGCCAGATGGACCAGCGCGCCATCCGTATGATCCATGTTGAACGAGCAACTGGGGCAACCTTCCTTCCAATCCGGACCGAACATGAAGTGGTAAACGATGAGCTGACTTTTGCCGTCGAACAGGTCGGCAAGAGTTTTCTTGCCGCCCGGTGAATCGAAAACGTAGTTCTTTTCGACCTTCACCCAGGGTAGCTGGCGGCGTTCCGCAGCTACAGCGTCACGCTCGCGCGTGAGTTTTTTCTCTTTGGCCAGTAGTTTCTTGCGAGCCGCAAACCATTCCTCTCGCGACACTATTTTCGGGTTGTCAATCGTGTTGGTCGACATTTTGATTCTTCCTTTCCTCTGAGTTCGGCAGGACTTCTCCTGCTCGGTTCTTGCGAGATACTTTTACGGCTAACGCTGCCAGCCCCCCTGTGGAGACCGCACCGGCAACGACTAGCCCCATGGTTGCAAAACAGAATGGACACATCGTTCACCCTCCTTGACAGCGACTCTGAACCGCAAAGCCTGCGGTGACGTCTTCGTGGTGGAATTTAAGCTCGGCGCCGTTTCGCTTCATTCGCAGCGTGACCCCAAAGTCGCCGCGGCCTCCGGTACGAAGCCTGCGAACTGGCGCTCCAGCGCCTTGGCTGCGCCGCTCCGCCAGTCCGCGGCGATGGCCTGGGACGCGGGGTCCGGGAAAATGTCGTCTTCGCCCTTTTCCAATCCATCGAAGATGCCCTGCGCCGCCGACTCGGGCGAGGCCTTGGGTATGTCGACGCCGCGGTTCATATCTGTGTCAACAGGGCCTAGCACGACTGCGTGAACCGTTACGCCCTGGCCGGCCAAGAGCGCGCGCAGTGATTGCGTCATATTAAACGCGGCGGCTTTCGAAATGGAGTAAGCGGGTATGATCGGCAAGCCAGCGAGCGCCACCAGGGAGAGGTTGTTAACAATGGCTCCCCTGGAGCGCTTTAAAAGCGGCAAGAAAGCGCGCGTCACATTGAACATTCCGAAAAGGTTGACTGCGAGGTGTTGCCCAATGGCGTCGAGATTGCTCAAATTGTCATAGAGAGCGATGCCGGCATTGTTGATGAGAACGTCGAGAGATTCAACTCTGCTGACAGCCGCCTTAATTTGCTCGGCGTTAGTCACGTCCAAAGTCAGGGACCTGACGTGCCCATCTGTATGGGCCAAGGGCTGGCGCGTACCGGCATATACTCGCTTCGCACCTCTCCTCAAGGCTTCCTCGACCAGCGCCTGTCCTATACCGCGATTGGCTCCGGTTACCAGAACTGTTTTGTCTGCGATTGTCATATACATTCTCCTGATTAGGCGTCTCGGGAACTACTTCTAAGCCGCCTCTATAGGGATGACGCGTGAAGGGAGTTGATTTCGACAGAGCAAAGGAGGAAATTTAGCCGCGCCTTTGCAGCAGGAACTGCCTTACTGCCGGATCCTCAGCGAGACCAATCGCCTTTTCGAAAGCATCTGCAGCCTCAGATGTTTTTGCCAGCCTTTGCAACAAGTGAGCGCGAACCGCCCAGTAAGGCTGATAGCCCGAGACGGACTCGAGATCGAGCGCGTCCAGTACCGCCAGCCCCGCTTCAGGTCCGTTAGCTTCGGCAACTGCCGCGGCGTATCCAGTTCGCGGGCCGAGCGTCGGGGAGATGCGAATCAGTTGCTCGTAGAAGAGCATGATCGCACCCCACTCCGTCCGACCACTGCGCGCCCGCTCAGCGTGAACCGACTGAATCGCGGCCTCGAGTTGAAAGCGGCCGGCACGGCCGCGACTCGCCGCCTCGGCCAAGTGGCGCTCCGCCTCTTCGATTAATGGCAGAGACCACAGTTCTGAATCCTGCTCTGAGAGGGGGATATAGCGACCTTCCGGTCCCCGCCGCGCCTGCCGCCGCGCTTCACAGTGGAGCATCAGAGCGAGCAGCCCGCGGACCTCCGCTTCCCTCGGCATTAGCTGAAGCAGGACGCGTCCGAGCCAGATCGCTTCCTCGGCCAGCTCCCGGCCGCTCTGATCCACGCCCGCCATATCGTCCCAGCCAATACCAAAGGCGGCATAAATCGCTTCGAGCACCGCGTCGAGCCGTTGCGGCAGTTGGCGCTCTTGCGGAACTTCGAACTGAATGCCACCGTCGCGGATCTTCGTCTTGGCACGCACCAGGCGCTGCCCCATCGTAGTCGGTGAGACCAGGAAGGCATGCGCGATGCGCGCGGCATCCAGTCCCAGAACGGTCTGAAGCATAAGAGGCGTGTGCATGGAAGAATCGATTGCGGGGTGAGCGCATACAAACAATAGTTTCAACCTGTCATCTGGAAACTGTGCCGGCAACGTCACCTCGCGTTCCTCCCTTAGGAGCCGGAGAGTGGGCTCACTGGCTACGGCCACTTGTTGATGACGTACAAGATCAATAAAGGAGCGCCGCGCTGCCGTCAGCAGCCAGGCCTCCGGATTTTCCGGCACGCCGTCTCGCGGCCAGGCGGCGAGTGCAGCTACCAGCGCGTTGCTGAGAGCGTCTTCCGCGCTGGCCACGTCGCGCGTGTGCGTGGAAAGATAGGCCACTAGGCGACCATACGACTCCCGGGCCACCCGCTCGATAGTTCGATGAGTGGTTCGTTGAGTGTCCTCTCGGCCACTTTCGTTCATCACATGATCCGGTGCTTGGCCGCGGGCGCAAGGGGACGGACCTCGACAGCACCGGTCGCGGCCGTCGGGCAGCGCGCCGCCCAATCTAGCGCCGCGTCAAGCGAGGGGAGTTCCATGATTATGAATCCCCCCAGCTGCTCCTTGGTGTCAGCGAAGGGGCCATCCTGCACGCGCCGCTTTCCTTCCTTCAGCCGCACTGTGGTTCCAGTCTCCGGCACCTCAAGCGGATCGCCGGCAACGTAGGCGCCGGATTCGACGAGAGCCCTATGGTACGCTCGCCAAGCACCGGTGTAGGAATCAGTGCCATCGTTCTTCCGTGCCGCAAAAGCTTCCGGTGGTTCATAGATCAGCAGGGCAAATTGCATCAGAATTTCTCCTAGTGGAACAATTTTAAGCGCCCTTGTGCGCCTGAACATATGACGGACGGGAACAGGCTATTTCGACAAACGTTGGAAAATCCCGAAAAATTCAAGCAGGCACAGGCGAATCGAGGACTGTCAACGTCAATATAGCGATCCGTCGGGTATCGATCGGTACCGACGAGCCTCCTAACAGTTGCTGCCATATTTCTGGCGAGAACCTGCTCACTTATTACGAGTCCGTCCGCCAGTTTGTGCTGACTGCATGCCGACTGGAACTTCCGCCCACTCTTGCGCGCGAGCTGTAGTTCCAGCAGGCAGATTGTTTCTCTGTTCGGCTGGCAGAGCATCTTGCCCTTCGACCAAATAGTTGTAGTTATCTTTCATGATTCTCTGGTTCGCTTGACGGACCGACCGTGGTGCTATTGCGGCTGCAAAGTGCAGCAGTTGTAGCACGTCCTCGACCGAGCAGAATTCAAAGACACAATCCAACCTCGTCAACTCAAGTACGAGTTCGACCTGGTTCATCACATTCATCAGCTGAAACCTGACCGCGTGAGAATAAGCCCACTCCCGTAGACCCAACAAGACACCCAACCCACCGGCGTCGATGCGGTCAACCTGCGCTAGATCAAGTATCAGTGTCCGAGTGTGTGTCTGTCTGAGCACCGCGCTGCGCAAGATCGCGTAGGCATCCCCGATTACAATTCGCCCCTGACACTGTAGGACGGTACTGTCTCGCAATTTTTGTGCGGTCGCATTCAGCATGACTATCTCCTTGGATCATCTCATCCTAAAGATTTCGGAATCAGAGCTGAGCTTCCGGCCGGTCTCGACCGGTTGAACCTCGGCTCTACATGTATGTCGAACGGGAGTTAACGAAATCGACTGATTCTGCGTCTTTTTTGAGGGACGACTTGCGCGGCTTCGGAAGAGAAAAATCGCGGGCAGGGTCAGATCCTAAAGTCCATGCGGTCGCTTGTCCGGATCATGGGCAACCATACTCTTGGTCACGCATATGGGCCGTATGAAATCCAGGAACGCCGCATACGGGCCCTTGCGTGCGAACTCTGAACCCCCTTCAACGTGTCCATACCTGAAACGGTGCCGACTGTCCCGAGTGGCCGACGAGATACTCAGAAAGAACGTCCGAAGGATACCGGCGAGCCATACGACCGAGCGCGAACTCAGAGTTGCGGAATAGCGTGCTGCTCCTCGAAACAAGATTTCAGATTCTTGAGGTTCACAGGAATACCGGCTTGAGCTCCTTCGGGACCCGCTCTAAGATATTGAACAGGCCACGAGATTGATTGCCCCAGTTCCCGCGCCGCTCGCAGCGGCCAATACGGATCCCGTAACATCTCGCGCGCGATAATGACTGCGTCCGCCTGTCCGGTAGCGAGGATGTGCTCGGCCTGAACCGAAGAAGTGATCATCCCGAGCGCGCCGGTCAGGACTCCGCTTTCGCGCCTGATACGCTCTGCAAAAGCGGTTTGATAACCCGGGCCCACCTGAATTTTCGCTTGCGCGACGTTGCCCCCGGAAGAGCAATCGATCAGGTCTACTCCTAATTCCTTCACTTGCCGGGCAAGCTCAATCGACTGCTGAATGTCCCAGCCGCCGTCGACCCACTCGGTGGCCGAAATCCGCACGAACACCGGCGCCCCCTCCGGCCACGAGCGTCGAACCGCAGCGACAATTTCACGCAAGATGCGAGTGCGATTCTCAAAGGAGCCTCCGTAAGCATCGCTTCGCTGATTGCTGAGAGGAGACAGAAACTCATGAATCAGATAACCGTGAGCGGCATGAATTTCAACCACCCGGAAGCCAGCTTCGCAGGCTCGACGTGCCGCCTCCCCGAAAGCTGCGACGATCCCCTGAATTTCTTGTTTGGACGCGGCCTGGGGCAAGGGATAGTGATCGGCAAAGGCGACGGCACTCGGAGCAAGAACTTTGTTCCATCCACCCTCAGTTTCAGGAACCGTGCCATGGCCCTCCCATGGCCGGTAGGTACTGGCCTTGCGTCCAGCGTGCGCCAGTTGCATCCCCGCGACGCTGCCCTGCTCGTGAATGAAGTCCACGATCCTGGCGAGTGGCTCAATGTGATCGTCACTCCAGATCCCGAAGATTCTTGGGATCCACTTCCCGAGAGGCACCTTCGTTCAAAACGTCCTCTCTATCATTCACCATCTTCCGGGAACCTCTTTTGCAACCCTCGCCTTGGGGCTCACGATAATCGTTTTTCTGCTAGCAATGGAACGGTTCCTGCCGAAGTTTCCGGCGCCGCTGCTGGCTGCAGCTGCGGCGATCGCGGCCGTGTACTTGTTGAACTTGCAGGGTAGGGGTGTCGAACTAGTGGGTCACATACCGCAAGGACTCCCTTCGCTGACGAAGCCAGATCTTTCGTTAATAAGCGCACAGTTGGCGGCACGGCGTGAGACCCGTGGCGGAGGTAGACCGCAGACGCAAGCTGAGTAGGAACGATTTCTTTACGTCTCTGCTTTTTCTTGATCTTGATCCTCCTCTGACGAAGGACCATAGGGTCGGGAACGACGGGTCTTCTCATTGTGCTAATTGCGCCGAAGGTTCTGCGACATTCGCTGATTTGTTATCGCGAGTTCCCAAGCCGATTACCATGGCCATGTCTTTCGGATAAACCACATCGCGTCCGCGGGCCAGAAAGTGATAGTAGATAGACATCGCCGCTCCATAAGAACCGAATCCGGCCCGCAATGCGCGTGAATTCGCTGCCAGTGCAACGACCATTCCTACAAGCTTGAATCCCGACGCGCCATTCGCCGCTCCGTTTCCCGCCTCGCCCACGCTCTGTCCGCCCTGCCCTGCATCACGGTCGGGTGAAGCCTGGGACGCGGCCAGCATGACTTGAATCCCAGTTGTCAGATATCGCGTCCGCGGAGTTGTCACTTCCGCTCCACCTTCGTTGTCAAGCTTCAGATGTTCGCCCTTGGCCACAGCCACGCCTTCGAGGTTCGTCTCAACCTTTTGCTCGATTCCATTCGGCGGAGCAACTTCGCGAAATAAGATTCGCAACTGCCCGTTGCGCCCCAATCGACGCGCTGGGGCAACTTGCATTACTGAACCTTTGATCACGCTGCCCTCCGGCAGGATAAGATGATTTGACGCGACGAGCGGCTCGGTGATCACCGCTTCTACTGGGTCTCCGATCTTCGCTGTCGCTGAGCTCAAACCTGTCTCCAGCCTCGCATGTACCAGGCTGCCGGTCGGTGGTGGCGCTCCGATGTCGCTTATCGCTTCGGGCTTCACTGCCTCAGTCCCAAAATTCAAAGATTGCAATAAGTTCGCATCAAAGCTTGTCCCTGCATCCAGGTATTGCGGGTGCACCGGCGACTGCGCCAAGACCATCCTCTTTACCTTGTGCATCTTTCCCGGTTCATGGATCTTTTTCTGCAAGTCGGTCCATTGCTGATGTATGGCTTGCCGCGTGGCGCTCACTTTGTTCGACGCGGCCTGCTGCACTTTTTTCTTTTTCTTCTCCGCCTCGTTCGCAGAAACGAATCGTAGCACTCCATCCGGAGCGGGAGACGCAACGGTATGCAGAGAGATGTGCCCCCCATCGGCCATCACCAGTTCGTCGAATTGCACATGCACCTTACGCAGTGGTGAAAAATTCCCATTCGCCGCTTGCATCGTTCGCGTCATCTTTGGTACCGGATCAATCGCCGACACCTTGCCGTTTACCATCGTCCCAACCGGAATTAGCAATTTGTCGAACGCGTATATCGGCTCTGTCGTTCTGCCATGAATTGTCTGACCGACCGCCCGAATCCGAACTTCAGAGTCAATCGCGACTTTAATCGGAGTGCCTGCCTCGACAGTCATGGGCAGCATTATCGGCGCGACCTCCACGCTTTTCTGCTCCTTCTGTAAGGCGGGGGAATTGTCGTTCTGTGACGTTGCTGAGGGAGGTCTCGGCTTCAATGTCTGCGCGAGGCTCAATCCCCCACACAAGCCAACCGTCAAGACTGCCAGTCCAAGTACACTTCGTCGCATTTTCAATATCTCCAGAGTGTCCTTCCCGTAAGAAGAGTCGCCGTTCAGAGTGCTTGAACCGTGGTGCCAAGATTGAGGTACCAGGGGCTGCCAGGAGTGAAAGAAGCCGTGTGTTCTATGAAGCGGCAAGCACAGCAAATGGTTGCAACTCGGGAAGGTTCTTCCCTGTAAGCATATCGGTAACGAGCAGAAGAATGCTCGAAATAGGGCTTGGATGAACAAATTGTCATCTTCCGGAAAGACTTCGGTAATGTTTGGCTCGTATCGTAGTTATTGGTCTTCGTGTCTCGCCCGGCACGTGGAATTCGGTTTGAACATGCCCATGTCCGTGCCCGATAGTAGATGCTGTCTTTTCGTTCTTTTGTTAGGTGGAATCTTGCAGGGAGCATTCGCGTTTCCCCAGGAATTGCCAGACGCTCCGTCAGCGGTAAGGAATGCTGTCTTTCCCGCTGCTCAGCGCGCGGATGCAGCTTCTGACGGGCCAAAGTCGCCCAATGCCATGTCGCCCGACTCAAGTGATGGCAAGTTTTTCAGCCGATGGGCCAAGCGCGGCCTCCGCGATCAGGCTGGTATCTACACGGCTCCGTTTCATCGTTCTGAACTGAAGTGGGTGATTGGGTTGCCGGCCGTGACTCTAGGACTAATTGCGATCGACAAGCATGCTTCGGCTGCACTATCGAGAAACGGAACCAGTGCGAGCGCCGATATTTCCGATGTAGGCCTGTTCGGGACAGCGGGAGCGGTGGGAATCTTACTTCTGGATGGAGAAGCACGAGGCGATCCTCGTGCACTCGAAACTGGCGTGCTGGGCGCCGAGGCTATGGCTAACAGTGGCATTATGTACGCAGCATTGCAGTTGATCACTGAACGTCAGCGTCCTTTGCAAGGGACCGGTCGCGGAAATTTTTTCCAAACCAGCGGACTGGATAATTCGTTTCCCTCCGGTCATACGATCATCACTTGGACAGCTGCCAGCACCATCGCGCACGAATACCCAAAACCGTGGGTAAAGTGGCTCACTTACGGAACCGCTACCGCAGTTTCCGTTACACGATTCACCAGCCTCCAACACTTTCCTTCCGATGTGGTTGTCGGCAGCACTATCGGCTATTTGATCGGAGAGCATATTTTCCACGAGCATTGTAAGTCTGGTCTCAGCCCGATATGCAAGAAGCCATAAGCGAAACAAAAGTTTGCCTTTGAGAAAGCGTGAGGTGAATGATGATGAGAAATTGGACGTGCAATCCACTCGGTGCTCACCTTCGGCTTCTTGTTATTTTCCTGCTTGTTCAAGTCGCCCCGTATGTGATGGCTCAGACTGCGACCGGTGTAGTGAAAGGCACCGTGAGCGGCGAGTCCGGTAAACCAGTTGCGAACGCGACTGTCACCGCAACGAGCATCGATACTGGACAGAATCAAACTGCGAGCACCGGGCCTGACGGTACGTACAAACTGGAGTTGCCTGCAGGCAATTACCGGCTGACGTTTGAATCCGCGGGGTTTAAGAAGTTCGAAATTTCAGCAACTGTCGGCGGCACCGTGCCCGAAGTTGTCGATGCCAAACTGGAACAAGGCGAACCAGCGAATGGTAACCCAGCACCAACACAGCAGGAGAATCTTCCGAATGCGCCGTCGAGTAGCACGACCGCACCCTCGCTTTCAGATCTAGGCCTTTCACCAGAGCAAACTCAGGGAAACGCTCGTGAGCAGGCGCTCCTGGATAAGCGGACTCACATGTTGAAGATCCACCAACGCATGGGTTTGATCACAACGATACCGCTCGTTGCGACAGTGATCCTCGGTCCTGGCGCTGGCGGCAAGAGTGAAGGCACGGCTGCTCGCGATTTGCACGTAGCGCTAGGCAGCCTGACGGGAGATCTGTACGGCATTACAGCCTATTACGCCATTCGCGCCCCCAGAATTCCTGGCGCCCCCAAGAAGCGTGGTCCAATAAAATTTCACGAGGCGATGGCTTGGATTCACGGACCGGGCATGATCCTGACTCCCATTCTTGGGGCAATGGCATTCAGTCAGAAGAACAACGGAGAAAAGGTCCACGGGATCGCGCAAGCGCACGGACCGGTAGCGATCGTCACCGCCGGTGCGTTTGGGGCTGCCCTGCTTTCGGTTTCGGTAAAGTTCTAAACACTACTTATGAACAAGAGAATACTCATCGTCTTCCTGCTTGCGGCACTGCCGACTTTTGCTGGTGCCGACACCCAATGGATTCTTCAGCAGAGTGCGCTCACGTATCACGTATCGCATCCGCTCCATCAATCGGAGGGCGTGAGTCACGCGGCTAAAGGCAAGGGCATCTGTCATGCTGGGCAATGCGATTTCCTGATTGCTGTGCCAGTCAAATCGTTTGATTCCGGAGACACCAACCGAGATCTTCACATGCTTCAGGTCACACGCGGCGCTGAGTTCCCCCTGGTCACGGTGCGTACTCGTTTGCCTGAGTCGGATGCCACGGCGTCGACCATTAACGCTGATCTTGAGATCCAGTTTGCGGGCCAGACGGTCCAGTACAAGCAGGTTCCTTTCAAGCTAGAGAAGCAAGGCAACGAGATCCATATCACGGGAACAATTCCGGCTACGCTCTCCGATTTCAAAATCGAACCGCCATCGCTTTTGACCATACCGGTCAAGAACGACATCCCAATACGAGTAGACATGACTTGGCGTCCGCAATAGATACGGAGACGAACCGCCATCGCAAAATCCGGGAAGAATAAATGGAGGATCGGCAAACCAGCCGTTCCTCCATGTGTGGCATCCCAAAGCACGAATGACAACTACTTGCCGTCGTGGTCCGGATCTCCAGCAGCGAGATCTCCGGTACTTTTCAGCGTAACCTTGTCTTGTGGTACCGCGCTGCTTGTCTGAGCTTGTGCTGCAGGTTGAGGCTGGCGAGCAGCCTTTTGCGTGACTTCGTTGGTAGAGTTGGCATTGGCGCTGCTGATTGAGTTGACCATATGACTCAGATCGGCTTTGCGAAGGATATCTTTAGCGAATCGATCTGCGCGAACGGGCGTTCCTGGCAGAAGGTCTACCGGCGAGGATGTGGAGAGTTCGGTGGCTGCATCGATCTTGAATGCAACTGCCTTAAGCGTCCTCTAGCGCTGGAGCGGTTTCCTGCATCCCATCAGGAGGTGTAGAGTTTTGAACGGGCGGGAATCTCCCATGCGATTGTTGGTGGTAGAAGATGATATATCGATTCAGCACTTCCTCAAGCGGGCGCTGACCGAGGCCGGATATCAAGTCGATGCGGCCAGTACAGCGAAAGCTGGGGAAATGATGGCATTGGAAGGCATTCACGATGCCTTTATCATCGACCTTGGCCTCCCCGATCTCGATGGATTGGACTTGATTGCCCGTTGCCGAGCTCAAGGTAATGCGGCGCCGGTTCTGATCCTGTCCGCCCGGCGCTCCATCGACGAACGTGTCCGCGGACTGGAGCAGGGGGGTGACGACTACCTCACGAAACCGTTTGCTCTCCCCGAATTGCTGGCAAGATTGAGAAACCTCCTGCGCAGGTCCACCGTTCCGCAGACCGAATCTATGCGTTTGCAGTCGGCCGACTTGCAGCTTGACTTGGTACGTCGTGAGGCGCGGCGGGGCGAGCACTTGCTGCAATTGACTCCACAGGAGTTTTCCTTGCTGGAATATCTTTGCCGCAACGAAGGTCGCGTCGTGACCCGGACCATGATTTTGGACCATGTCTGGAAGATGAGGATTGATCCGGCAACCAACGTGGTTGATGTTCACATTTATCGGCTTCGCAGCAAAGTGGATCACGACACCCCGCGACCGCTGATTCATACGATTCGTGGCGTTGGGTACGTTCTCAAACATGCCTAGAAATCTCCGCACTACCGCCGCGTGGCGGATTTCGATTTGGACAACTCTAGCGTTCGCGCTCGGAACGGCTGGGGCATTCTACATAGTTTATTTCCTGGTGGGACAGGGTCTCAGGGAGCGAAGTGACACTTGGCTTAGCGGCGAAGCTGAGGTACTGGCGCAGGTCTCGGTAGACACACCTAGCGATCACCTTTATAGGCGGATCGTGCGCGAGGTGGCTGAGCTTGCAACTCAGGAGGTGCCGGATGAACGCAACGCCCGCGGCGAAAGGCTGAACTCAGTATTCTTTCTTGCAACAAACCCCGGTAATAATGATGGTCCATTATGGGTAGGTCCAGGCTCGAAAGACGCTTTCGTTAATGCGATTCAGCGCTCGCAGCTAACACCGGGACCTCCGAAGTCGATAATCGTGGAAGGATACCACCAAACATTTCGCGTCGTTGAGAAAGCGCAAAACGGAAGAACTGTTTATCTCGGACTATCCGATCATGGTGCCAGGCACGTGCTGCACACATTAGCTCGTCGCCTTCTGATGGTTTGGGGCGGCATGTTTCTGCTCGGTTTCGTCATCTCGTACTGGAGCGCGCGTCGGACGCTGCATCGTGTCGAACTTATTACCGAGACTGTCGCGCGAATTGGTACCGAGGGATTAGAGGAACGGTTACCAGAGCCTCTGAATTCGGATGAGATTTCGCGGTTAGCGAAGACTTTCAATCACATGCTTGATCGGCTCCAGTCTTCCGTGAATCAGCTCCGCACGGTTACTGGCGGTATCGCGCACGACCTCAAGAGTCCCGTAACCTTAATCCGTGGAACACTTGAATCCGCATTATGCAATGAAGGAGATGACAGGTGGCGTGACTCGGTTGGAGAAGCAATCGAGGACCTGGACAAGCTCTTGCAGTTGTTGAACACAACGCTCGACCTTGCGGAGGCGGAGGCGGGTGCTCTTCACATGGAACGCGGCCCGGTCGACTTTTCCGACGTTGTGAGACAACTGGTCGATATTTACCAGCCGGCGATGGCCGAGCATCATCATGATGTGGCGACTGACCTGGAAGAGCATGTGGTGGTGGATGCTGACGTGACCCTGCTGAATCGTGTGGTCAGCAATTTGCTCGAAAACGAATTAACTCATCTGCCCGCGGGATGCCAAGTGAAGATCCGGCTCTATTCGCACCAAGGATCTGCAGAATTGGTGGTCGAAGACAATGGACCGGGATTTCCTACGGGGATCGGCAGCCAGGTTTTCAAACGATTCGTAAAAGGGAAACACTCTCCGGGTCACGGTCTTGGACTGGCATTCGTAGAGGCAGTTGCCCAGGCACATGGTGGTGGCGCGAGGGTTTCGGACCGTCCGGGAGGTGGCGCCGTTATAACGTTATCGCTGCCGGTAAGCGTGCTCCAAGCTGCGTAACCACCCATTCGAATTTAGTTCCCCGGTTTTGGCCGCGAATCTGAATCGATGCGACGCTCTTTCTGCGCTAGCAATCGTTTAACTCGCGAATGAGATCGCTGAATTGTTGGGGGTTCGTCCGGGCAAGTCTTTTCATGGAGCGTTAATGTCTCGTTCACATTTCGGTAACCTACCCCGTCTAACCTCCAGAGCGGCTGAGACTCGCGGCCAGATTATGATGAATCGGAAGGTTCTTCCCACACAGAACGGAGTCACATACATCCGCAAAGGAAAAGTGAACCCATGACAAAAAAGGCAGGTATTTTGTGTCTGTTCGCTGTGGCTTTACTCAGCACGGCATTCGCTCAAGAAGGTGCTGTCCCGAAAGGCGTACGGCATCTCGATCACGTTTACGTGATCATGATGGAAAATCACGCGTACGCTCAAATCGTGAAAAACCTGGACGCACCGTTCGTCAACCAGTACATTAAGCACGCAAACTATGCCACGAACTATTTTGCTGTCGGCCATCCCAGCCTGACCAACTATCTGGAAGTCGTTGGTGGCTCCAATTTCGGTGTGCGGACCGACAACTCGCCTGACTGGCACGATATGAGCTGCTCGCCTAATCTTTCCACTGGATTCGTCTCCACCGACAATCCGCCGACCCCCAATATCTGTCCGATTTCCGGGACGGGCACCGATGCGGCGACCCCCGCCATCGACTATACGAACGAGACCACCGGGCCTCCGGGCGATATCGACATCAATGGAGTTTTGTCCTATGCCGCGAATCCAAACACCGTCGGGATTACCATTGCCGATGAGCTCGTTGCTGCAGGGTTGAGCTGGAAGACCTATCAAGAAGACCTGCCGCCAACCGGGCCGGATACGGTGAACAATGCCGATGGCTTCTTTACGAACAACACAGATCTCACCACGGCACTCCCCGGCGAGTCGACCAGCCTCATCGGCCTGTACGCTGTGAAACACAATCCGTTTGCCTATTTTGCCAACATTCAGGCTGGCAGCAATCCGAGAAACAGCTACAAGAATATGGTCAGCTTTACCGGCCCAACCGGGCTCTTTGCAGACCTAAGCTCGGGACACGTGCCCGCGTATTCCTACATCGTGCCGAATCAGTGCCATGACCAGCACGGACGCGGTAACGCCGGGCCCGACTGCGAGTACGATCCGAACGACAACGGCACCCAGGTCGGCCTGAACCCGGCATTGATCTACGACGGCGATGCCGCTCTGGAACAGATCGTCAACGCGATCCACCATTCGCCGGCCTGGAGAGACGGGCGCAGCGCGATCATCACTGTGTGGGACGAAAACGATTACAGCGTGGCGCCAACCACGAACAAAGTTCTGCTGATCGTGGACACCAACTATGGAAACCACGGCAAGCAGAGTTCGGAATTCTATACGCACTTCTCTTTGCTGAAGTCGGTAGAAGCAGCTTTCAGCCTTCCGTGCCTGAACCACGCTTGCGACTCCAGCACCAACGTCATGTCTGACCTTCTCGGTAAAGACGACGACTACCGGTAGGGACAGCTCAGTCATCTGCTTGACGCGTCTCAGTAGATGAGCTTCAGCGAAAACTGGACTTGCCGCGAAGTTCCCGCCGTCTTACTGATCATGCCAAATCCTGTACCCTCGATGATATTGGCGGGTAGCCCCATGTTGACGATGTTAAACAGATTAAAGAACTCCCCGCGGAATTGCAGGTCTGCTCGCTCCAAGCCATTTTCCCGGTGGCCAATCGGAGTCGTTTTAATGAGCGCAAAATCGAAATCATAATATGCCGGGCCGCGAAATGTATTACGGCCGAGCGTTCCAAAGCTCCCGGAGTTTGGTCCGGTCCCACCTGCGATCCCGATGGGGATGGAAAAGAAACTTGCATTGTCCGCGCCCCGCCCAAAATAATCGTCTCGTGATCGGGTTGAACTGCCGGCGCTCGAGAGTTCCGGTATTCCGATCTGGTCCGGCCGGTCCGCGCCAATCGTTCCCGCTCCCGTCTGCTGGATTCCCGAGTACACCGTGAACGGCGAACCGCTTGTAATCGTTGAGATGCTCAGCAACTCCCAGCCCTTCGTCAACAACTGGGTTCGATCCGACTGAAGTCCCAAATGCTCGAAATGCAAATCCTGTGCGGCGCTTAACGTGAAGGCTTGCGTTACATCAAAGCTTGACGGCCCTTTTTCCGCTTGTGTATCGAACGGGTCTTGCGGACTAAACAACGTCACCGCCCCGGTGGAACCGGTTCCTCCGATAAGGCCGCTGACATCATCCAGTGATTTGCCCCAGGTGTAGCCGGCTTGCAATGACGGACCGCCGTGCCCAACATTTCCCGACAATGAAGTCTGCAGCGCGTTGTACGATGAGTGTGACGTTGCCGTCATCACGGACTCGAATCCGAAACCTCCGGTCGCCGCTCCGCTGCTGTCGAAGTTTGTAAACCGAGCAAATTCCGAATCTGCTCCGGGATACGCGTTCGGATATAACATTCTGGGAAGTCGAAACGCCGATGTTCCAACATACGCAACATCGGCCGTGAGGCCGGCGAAACCCCGTTCCAGCCCCAGCGTCCAGGTCTGCAAGTACCCATTGCCGAAGCGCCGGTCGATCCCGGCCAGACTCAGCAGCGAAAGCTGATGACTCGGCGCCAGCGCCGCCAAATCCTGCTGGTATCGATTTACGTCCATCACCGTGTTCGCCGGCACTTTTTTCGGATCGCCGCTGGCCAGAACATTCACGCCAGCTGTGTTGTAGACCTGCGGCAATTCGTTCGGTGTGATTTGGAATCCGTAGGCAATCTCTCCGTTTTGCGCCGCATTGACGCGGGGATAAACAACGTATGGCGTTGACCCAGTAAGAAGATTGTCCTGCCAGATATTGGGCGGAATCACTGTGATCGCCCCGCCCACGTGCAGATGCACCGCGTTGGACGCGTTCCAGTCGACCTGAACACGCGGCCCCCAGCCATTCCAATCGGTCTGATAAGTAGGCTGCGGATTGAGTAAATATTCCTGCCCTACGCCTGCGGGTGGAAACGACTTCAGAAAACTCGACGTCCGGTTCGCCCGCTCCGAAATCGGCGTGTAGAGCTCATATCGGAGCCCGTAATCGAGCGTCCATTGCGCATTGATTTTCCATGTGTCCTCAACGTACGCGTTCACGTCATTCCGGTTGATCGCCGCTGGCCCAATATGCGCGCCATTCGACGAATAAGGCGGCGTCACCGCGATGGTGTACCCGTACGGATATCCGATCAGTAGGCTGCTTAGCGTGTCTGGTAGAGGATCGCCGGCTTGCACATTATGCTGTCCGCTAGCGGAAGGAATGAACACGGGCGAATAAACCGTTCCACCACCAAAATCATATTCGCCATTGGGACTTATACCGAAGTATGTCGTGTCGCGATTAAGTCGCGCTTCCGCACCCCACTTCACGGCGTGCCGCGGGCTGGTCCACGCAAAATTCAATTGTCCCTGGAACAAATTCCCGAATGCAGATGTCACCGAGCCCGCCGCGCTGTTGTACGCCTCGTAAAGGCCATCGATGAACTTCAATGCCGGATCGGTGTGGTTCGGCGTCACAAATGAGGGCGTCGTTCGCGTGAAACTCGCCGACGCCGACCAGAGAAAGCGAGGCGACACGGTGCGCGTGTAAGTGAGGACCGCATTCCGCTGCCGATCCACATACTGCACACCGAAGCTCGGATCAATCAGTGCCTGATCCGGATTTGTTGTCGGTCCCGTTAGATTGTCATAATTGAATCGACCAAACAATTGTCCTTTTGCGCTAACTTTCTGATCGATGCGGATAGAAAACTGATCCGCATCGGTGTTCACGTTTGAAGGTGCAGCATAGGTTCGCGCACCATACGCGCCGGTTGGGCTGTTTGGAAGTGGATAGCGCGCCAGTATGGAAGCAATCGCCGGATTTACCGGTACGCGCAGCGTGTCCGTGCTGCCGTTCGGATATGTCACCACATCCTGGCCCGCTCGCTCGGCCACTGTAGGCACGGCCAGTACCTGGGTCGTTCCCAGCACCTGCCTGAACCCCTGATACTGTACAAAGTAAAAGGTCCGGTCTCGACCGTCATATACATTCGGCAAAACAATCGGCCCGCCGTTGGTAAATCCAAACTCGTTTCGCCGGAACGGAGGGATACGGCCCGGATCGGCAATCGACGGGTGATCGAAATAATTCCGCGCATCGAGGGCAGAGTTCCTTAAGAACTCGAAGAATGACCCGTGAAATCCGCTCCTCCCGGATCGTGTCACGATATTGGTAAAACCTGCCGCGCCCCGCCCAATGTCCGCTGGCATCCAACCTGAGCTTGATTGCAACTGCTGAATCGCATCTACGTCGAAATTTGTGAAAGTGCTCCCGCCCATCTCGGGATCACTAATATCAGCGCCGTCCATTGCGAAGACAGCCTCAACGCCGCGCTGTCCATTGATGGCAAATTGCTGGGTGAAATTTGTCTGCCCATTCACATCCGTCATCGTGCCGGCCGCCAACAGCAGCAGCGTGCTGAAGTCACGTCCATTCAACGGCAATTCATTTACCTTTTGGCTGGAGAGTTTCTCATCGCTCGTTCCGCTGGCTGTATGCGAAGTTGTGCTCGCGTTCGCATTCGAGACTCCTGCAGAGGTTTGCGGATTGGCCGCAATCGACAGCACGTTTTGATCGGACACCGTCAGCGCAATTGTTACGCCAGTAATATTCATTGCCACTTGCCCAGTCGGACCTCGCCCGGGAAATTGCACGCTCACGCGATATGGCCCCGGTCGAATGTCAGCAATCGCGAACCTTCCGTCGCTTCCTGTAACTGCGGCTAGATTCTTTTTGGCGCCGGGTCTGTATATCGTCACCTTCGCTCCGGCCACAGGCTCACCCGCAGCCGTGCGTACGATGCCGGTCCACGCTGCCGCAGACGGAGAACCCTGTTGTGCTTCCAGCGAGACCGCGACCATCAGTCCCAGCAGCAAACACTTCTCTGCCAGTCGGAAGGCCTTATGAAAGGCTCGAGCTATTGCGTGTTCCTTTGCGTAGCGGAATTCATACATGAAAAATTTCCTCGAGTGAAGACCGAATGCAATCGAGTGCACGAAGGACTTCAACGAAAGAGAAGAGTTCCTGCCAGGGTGCGAATTGTCCGAAGATGCCAGGAACAAGCAGAATGATAGAGCACCTAACCGCGTCGTTTTACGTACTTGTGACTTCTATGCCTTGGGAGCGGTAGGAATTCAGGACATCCTCGTCCGACGCATCGGTGATCAAACGTGTCAGTCGGGAAGCAGGACCGACCAGGTAAGGCAGCGATGTCCCCATTTTCCCGAGTGAAATCAGGCCAACCACTTCCATTGAAGCCCCTATCATCGCTTGCTTCACGTATGCTTCTTCTTGGTCGCCGACGGTTATTCCGACCTCCGGGTGCAAACTGCACATTCCGAGAAAACACAGATCAGCGCGAATGGATTCTACTCGACGAATGGTCTCGATGCCTGTCGTGACCCGCGCCTCTTTAAGAAAATTTCCTCCGAGCATCAGCACGCTCAACTTCGGATGATCCGCCAGCGCCAGCGCAAGCGGTGGGCTGTTGGTAACAATCGTCGCCGAACGCTCTCTTGAAAGGTAGACAGCAATTCTTAGAGTAGTGGTACCTCCATCAATCAGCACCACCTGACCGTCGCGGATCATGTCAGCCGCCGCTCGAGCAATTCCGATCTTGCTCTCCATGTCGATTTGTTGGCGAGACACGAAAGGAACGGCCTCGGCACGGCGAGGCAGGGCGCCGCCGTGTACCCGTTGGATCCTTCCCGAACTCGCCAATTCGCGCAGATCTCGACGAATCGTGTCTTCAGAGACCCGGTATCGACCGCTCAGGTCCGCGGCGAGGACTCGGCCTTCACTGCCAAGCAACTCCAGGATGTACTGGTGGCGCTCTTCTTTCAGGGCGATTTGCTCTGGTTCCGCTTCTGGTTTCATTTCATTCTGCTCGTTGCACGAATGCACTTGGTTATGCACGTTTATACGTGTATCATGCGATTTATGCATGATACTGCCGAATCTAGCGCCATACAAGGTCTTTCGCAAAAGATTTCGGTTCGGGCAGTCGTCTTCGATTACGGAAACGTTCTTTGCCTTGAGCAAACACTGGAGGATATGAAAGGTATGGCGCTCGTTGCGGCATTCCCCATGAGCGATTCTCGGAACTTTACTGGAAGCTACGGCCGCCTTATGACCGGGGCGATATCGATGGACCTGCCTACGAGCCGACGCAAGCTTGTTTGAGCGGTACCCAGCGGGAGGAACACCCAGGTTGACGGTATGTCGCGAGCGGCCTATCTGGATCTGCCTGTGAAGACCCATGACCCGTGAAGCCCCGGCTATGAGGTACATCTCAGGAGGGTGTCGGAAACAATGAAGGTACTCAGAAAGGGCTCCGAGGAGGTCGGCCAGATTGGTAATGGGAAGTCGGCATGGCGCCACAATTCCAAGATCAGCTAGAAGAGATGCGTCGCTCGATGCGCGTTTATCGTTACCGATGTGGTGAAAGTTCCTACAAGCCGACTTCTGGCCCGCGTCGTTGAAAGTTTGTTCCGTGAGAGCGTCCGGGTGGCCCGCGATCCACCCGCTTCATCGCGGCAGAGTTTCGGACAAGCCGACTTCTGGGGAGTCAGCGAGATTTCATTTGTCCGATTACAGACTTGTCGCCGGGCATTACTTCCGCTTGCCCGTCAACCGGCTTCGATCCGCAGTCGGCCTTCAGTCGCAGCCGCAGGCTGGGCTACTTCATATGGGGTCACCCACGACACAAAGAGCGTTTGAGACGCGCTCTGTTCTCAAAAAGAAAGCTTGGGAAGCCAATCGTTCATCCCCAACACTCTAGTAGACGCCGATTTCATTCTTGGCGCAAAGCCGGCTTCCAATTTACTAATCTCCTGTTGGGCGGATCGGAGATTGCCCGGATGAAGGAGATCAACGCCTGAATCTCAGACTTATTCAGAGTATCGCCCCATGCTGGCATTAGAGCGGATTTATTAAGCGCCGGGCCTCCATGGCTGATGATGGCAGTGAGATCCGCGTCGGTCATTTTGTTGAGCGTGTCGCCTTCGGTGAAAGGGTGCGGCTTGATTTCAAGATTGTCGAAGTTCGACAAACGCTCGGCAGTCGATTCAGGATTGTGGCAGCGATCACAGTACTGGTCATTCAGTTGGCGTCCCAGGTTCTGCTGATAACCCAGGGCCATCTCTTCGATTGTCAGTTCAATCTTCCTTCCCGTCTTGTCGGAGCTAAGCACGGTGAGTTGATAACGTCCCGCCATTCCGCCGAGGGCAACATTGGTTGTAACCAACCCGCTCGAATCTGCAAGGCCGTAGGCTGGATCGAACGTAACTCCCGGCGCTGCACTGAACTCTATGAGTGCGCCAGGAACCGGAGCCCCTTGGGCATCATTCACCTGCACGATAACTGGCTGTGGGAGCAACCAACCTGTCTGCGCCATTTGCTTTCCACCGCTAGATTCAACGATGGCGGTGCCGAATGCGGTCGGCTTAGGCAGCGGTTCGGAAGCAGTCTTATGCGAGCAGGAGACGCCGAGCGACGTTGCGAGCATGACGCATAATAGGGCGCTGATGGTGGAGAGACGAATCATGGCTTTGCCCTTGCGACCTCCGATTTGCTTCCGCTTTTCTGCGAGATCAGGAACGCGGTCAGAGCGCGGGCGTCTTCGTCACTCATGGCGCGGTTGGGTTCGAGAGTGCCGGGACGCAGAGCTTGCGGATTTTTCATCCATTGGAAGATCCAGGCAGCTGTGAGTCGCGAACCGACGCTAGTCAGTGTCGGCCCGATGTAACCCTTGTCCGCTTTGGTATCCACAATGTGGCACCCTTGACAGGCGTACTTGCCGTAAAAGAGTTGCCGACCCAATTCAACCTCGCCTTTCGGATAGCCGCTGAGCGGCATGGAGTCGCGATCGATTGCCGGACTCTGATATACGGTCATGATGTAGTCCGTGAGTTCGTTGGCCTCGCCGTCAGTGAGGTTAAATCTAGGCATGCGGCGAACCAGCGCGGGCCGCAGCGTATTCGGATTTTTCAGGAACTCGACCAGCCACGGGCGCTGCACCGAACTACCTTCCCAGGTGAGATCGGGAGCCATGTCGCCGCCGTGGCCACTGATGCGATGGCAACTGAAGCAGGCCAGATCGGCCATGAGTTTTCCCGCTTTACCCGCTGGTTGGTAATCTGACTCTGGCTTCGCTGCTACGGTCAACGATGGAGGCAGCGAGAAGGAGCGGTCGTTGAACGCGAGCAGGGCCGTGGTCAGGGAATCAATTTGCGCGGTCGTGAACGTGTACTGCGGCATCTTCAAATTTTGTGCAAAGGAACGCGGCTGTTTGATTTTTGTCGCGATGTAATCGGGGAGCGTGTGCTGCATCCCCGGCAGAAACAACAGCTGTGTAACCGGCTTGCTGCCGATCCGGCTTAGCTCAGGCGCAAAATTTTCCGGTTTCTTAATACCTGTGATTTCGTGGCAAGACGCGCAGCCATAATCGGAAACCAGGTGCTTACCGCGCGCGATCTGCTCGGGAGTTGGAGGTTCAAGATGAACATTGGCCAGCAGATCGGTATCTGCTTTCGCCAGCAGGAATCCAGTTAAGGTTGCGACTTGAGCATCGTTGAAACGGTAGTGCGGCATCGCGGTCTCGGCATTGTAAACACGGGGGTTGCGCAGCCACGCTTGCAACCATTCGGGTTTTACTTTGTTCCCGACACGCGTCAACTCCGGGCCGACGTCACCACCAACCAGATTGCCGGCAGCATTTTGCACCGCGTGGCAGGAAGCGCAGAAGGATTCTCCATATAA
Source organism: uncultured Acidobacteriaceae bacterium (assembly GCA_963726155.1). Classification (GTDB taxonomy): domain Bacteria; phylum Acidobacteriota; class Terriglobia; order Terriglobales; family Acidobacteriaceae; genus Sulfotelmatobacter. Next base: position 634,770 of record CAVSBF010000003.1, on the reverse strand, counting down.
GCTGGCGCCGGCCGTGGGATCGGGCAATGCTTTCGCAGAAAGCGCGATCGCGTCGCTCGGTACTGAAGTGCTGTTGGCGATCAAGAACGCTGAAATATCACGGGCATCATCATCGCTCAACTTGAAATTCGGCATGGTCGCCGTCGTTGCGTAGGCCTGCGGATCTTTCAGCCAGACATAAATCCACTCGCGCGTAGTCTTATCGGCGATGTATGAGAGCGAGGGCGGATCGTCGGTCGCCTTCATTATTTTCCCGTCGGGCAGCTTCACCATATGGCAATGCACGCACCCGTAGCGCGAGAGCAGGTAGCGGCCTTGATTCAAATGAGGCGTGCCCGGCAGTGTCCCGCGATGGCACTGGCCGCACGACGACTCGATATATTTGGCGGGCAGAATCGGTTGCTCCCACGCCAGCGTGCTGTTATGAGCTTCGGCAACCGTCGTGGCAACGCCCTGACCGCGGTGGCAGATCGTGCATCCAAATTGATCCAGCTTATGCGGAATCACGGGATGCGGACGGAAAGGTTGCACGCTCACGTCGGCGAGGCTGGCTTCTTTCAAACCGACATGGCAACTCGTACAACGGTCGACCACGCCGAGGTCGGGCAGCCAAGTCTGCTGAATCCCACTTTCAAAGTGCCGCTGCAACGTCACGGCATCGCTGCGGTTTCGGATCATCTTCAGATACCCGTGCTGATAGTGGCGCCACTCGCTGAAATGATTTTTGGCGGGCGCAATCGCCAACGAGAGCAGAAAGAAACAGCTGACTACGCCGAAGGCGCGAACGCTATCCCCAAACAACTTCTGCCACAACGATTTGAGTTTTTCCTTCATAAGCGCACTAAGATCCCTGCCAGGGCCATATCCAGGCCCAGCCTGGTCCGCGGAAAAATGTTCCAATCGCAGTCAGCACTACTAGTTCGAACAAGAACCAAGTCATCACCCAATAAGAGAGCGGCCTGGCCGCCAAATATCGGCGGAAGGCCGAGGGCGATTGCGGTGAACTCTGGGCAGCGAATAGCATGAGCCCCGCCATGATCAGCGTCGGCACCAGCGCGGCATAGACCTTGAAAGTGACTAGAAAGATTGAAAGCACAGCTACGACGGCATAGAAAATGCTTACGCGGCGCTGGCGATCTTTGAGGAACAAGCCGTCAGCTTCGATGTTGACCTTGAAATACGGAATCACGATCAGGGCCATCACTACAAGGCCGGGCACCAACACGCCCGCAACCACCGGCGGAAAATAATGCAACATCTCCTGCAGCCCGAGAAAGTACCAGGGAGCTTTCGCGGGATTGGGAGTGTGGGAAGGATCGGCTAATCCTTCGAGCGGCGCGTTGAAGACGAGTGCGATCCACACCAGCGCAATGGCAAGCACTTGAATGGCTACTGCAGCACGAAACAGAACTTCCGGAAATGTCTGCACCAGATCTTCACTCTCAGCCTTGACCTGCGCGGAAGTCCGGCGAGTGATGAAGACGATGCGGCGCGGTGACTTTTTCGCATTGGAGTCGACGCTCGCGGTGAAGTCTTTGGAGTCGGTCATGACTATTGCGCCTCCTTCACGATGCCGTTACTAGTTGCAGCCTTCGCGCGCACTGTCGCGGGTTCGCTGGCGTGCGAATAGAGACCACCGTCTTTACGGATACGCCAGAAGTGAATGGCAACGAAGAACATCGCTGTCAGCGGCAGGATCATGCAGTGCAGCACATAGAAGCGCAATAATGCATTCGCGTTGACAGCGTTACCTCCCAACAAGAGGAAATGAATTTTGTTACCCATGACTGGAACGGCCGATGCGATATTCGACCCGACGGTGATTGCCCAGTAAGCCAGTTGGTCCCAGGGAAGAAGGTAGCCCGTATAGCTCAGCAGCAGCGTGATCAGCAGAAGAATTACGCCGATCACCCAGTTAAACTCGCGCGGAGTTCGATACGCGCCACGATAGAAAACTTTGAACATGTGAGCAAAGACCAGGAAGACCATGGCGTGAGCCGACCAGCGATGCAGGTTGCGCAGAAACATTCCGGAGGAAACCACGAATTGCAGATCTTTGGTATCGGCGTATGCCAGCGGGGCAGAGGGATGGTAGTAAAACATCAGCGGAATTCCGGTCGCAACCAGGATGAAGAACGTGCCGAGAGTGAGCGTACCCAAATACCAGGTCGCACTAAAACTCAGCATCCGTGTGCGCGTCTTGGTCGAGAACAGATGCAGGAAGACGTTTTGCTGAATCGCCAATGCGCGATGCAGCGTGCTCGAACCGGTGCCGCTGCGAAAAATCGAGCGCCACACCCGCGTGCCGCGTAAGTCGTCAAAATATTGGTCTACTGTCTTCGTCGCCATTAATTAGATCCTTACGAAGGAGTCACGTTGTAGCGCAGGAACGTCGGTGGAGCGGTCTACCAGCAAATTTCCGTCATCGTTCAGCCAAATGCGCTTCCAGGGAAGGGGCTTGGGCGCAGGCCCCTCGATCTTGTCGCCTGGTTTGAAATTTGCCCGTTCGAAAACAGCAAATTTGCTGCCGTGGCAGGGACAGGCAATCATGTTTAGCTCAGGCTTCCACGCTGTGAGACAGCCAAGATGCGTGCATACGGCGCTGAGTGAGAAATAACCCTCCTGCGAGTGAATGATGTAGATGCCGGAGTTCGCATCGAGCGTCACGGAATCCAACGGATAGCGGTCGGGCTTGCCCTCGTTGACGATCGGCGAGGGCTCGTACAGCACATTAGGCTCGAGAAACTGATAAGCAAAAGCAACGGTACCGGCAGCAGCTATGCCGAGAGAGCCCAAGCCGAGCTTCAGAAAAAAGTGCCGGCGGCTAACGTCGTCGTTGGCAATTGCAGCTTTGTTTTCGTCTGCCATATGTGTCTCGCAATCTACTTCGACTGCAATCCTCCAATCACCGCTACCGATATCAGACCTGTCGGTTCCGCAGGAATCAGGTTGTAGGACTCCATAGTGATCGTGCCCACTGGACAACGCATGGCGCAGAGGCCACAGCGAATGCAACGGGTCTCGTCTTTCAACATCGCAGAGCCGGCAACCACCCCGAGTTCGTCGGCCGCTACTTCGTCGAGCTCCACGCCAAAGCACTGCTGGTTGTCGCGAATGTGCTGCACTGTATCAGGCTCGAACTCGATGCGGTCGAGCGAAACCAGCTCCAGACATTTTTCCGGGCAAACATCGACGCAGCCGCCGCACAGAATGCACATGCTGCCGTCTTCCGGTGTGCCTTCGAAAATTGTGTTGACCCAACAGTGCAGACAGCGCTGCGCCTCGGCAATCGCCTCGGTAGCGTCGTAGCCGACTTCGACTTCCGTAACGCCCGTGCGGCGTTCCAGAGGGAGCATCGGCACCGGCTGGCGAGTGATGTCGAGATAATCCAGCGGCATGCTGTGCCGCTTGAGCACTTCGACCTCAAAAATGGGTTCGGGATGCTTGTTCTTCCGAAGGTATTCGTCGATTCCAACCGCGGCACGTTTGCCATCGCCAACGCTGTCGATAATCAGCCGGGGGCCGAAAACGCAATCGCCGCCAGCGAAGATGCCCGCAGCTGAAGTCATCAAGGTCTGCGGATTGACGGCGATCAGGCCACGCGGTGACAAATCGACTTTATCTTCCGGTGTGAGAAAGTCGAGGCGCGGAGCCTGGCCGATCGCCATGATAATGGTGTCGCATTCGATCTGGCTTTCACTTCCATCATAGAAGGCAGGATTGAAGCGCTTGTTCTGATCGAAGACCCACTTGGTTTTCAGTGTTTCGAGCGCAACCACCTTGCCATCTTTGCCAATCATCCGTTTAGGCCCCAAACCCGGATGCATTCGAATGCCTTCTTGTTCGGCCTCTTCGATTTCTTCGAGAGCGGCAGGCATTTCTTCACGGCGCTCCAGGCAAACCAGATTCACCTCGCGAGCGCCCATGCGCAGCGCGGAAAGGGAAATATCGACCATCTCGCGCGTAGCCACCGCGCTCATGTTTTCGGCGGAAGGTTCGGCATCCTGCACACCACCAGCATGTTGACGCACGACTTCGCGAGCAGCGGAGCGCGCTACGTCCATAGCGACATTGCCGCCGCCGATCACAATGACTCTTTTGCCGATGGTGAACTTGTAGCCTAGGTTCACGTTGAGCAAGAAATCGATCCCCTTGTATACGCCATCGAGATCGACGCCGGGGATGCTGAGGTCGCGGCTCCGGTGCGCGCCCACCGCGATGAGAACGGCATCAAATCCCTGACGCCGTAGATCGGAAACCGTGAAGTCGCGCCCCGCTGCGTGATTGAGCTTCAAAGTGATGTCGCCGGTCTCGAGAATCTCGCGCACTTGTGCCTCGACCACGTCGCGCGGCAGGCGGTATTCAGGAATACCTAGATACAGCATTCCGCCCGCCACCGGGGCGGCTTCGAAAATCGTAACCGCGTATCCCATCAGCGCGAGATCATGCGCGGCTGAAAGTCCCACCGGGCCGCCACCGACGACCGCTACTTTATAAGGGAGCTTGTTCTGACCGCGTCCTTCGTTAATGGGAATGGGGTGTTTCGATTCAGGCCCGAACTGCTCGGTAAGAAAACGCTTGAGCGCTCGAATAGAAATCGGCCTATCAATTTCGCCGCGGCGACAGGCAGTCTCGCAAGGGTGCGCGCACACTCGTCCGCAGATGCTGGCCAGTGGATTGGGATCGCGGGCGATGCGATAGGCTTCTTCGAAGCGTCCCTCGGCAATCAGGCCAACGTAGCGCCCGGCATTGGTATGCGCCGGACACGCCATCATGCAGGGGAAATTGGTATTGAGCCAACTCCCGTCGACTTTCTTGTTCTTGTATCGCTTCAGCATGACGGCGATTCGAACCGTTCTTACTCAAGGCTGTACGCGAACGAATTGAAGTGGATAGCTGAGCTTTTCAGCCTCAGCGCCTATCTGATTAATTTGGTCAACGTGAAATCCGTTGTGCTGTTGCCCGAAACGGTAACGGGTTTGGACTGGCCTTTCGCACCTACATTCCAGACGGTCACGGTGTAGCTTCCATCGGGGACATTCTCGATTTTGTAGCTTCCAGATTTGTCGGTATGTGCGAAATACGGGGTTGGCGAGACAACAATGGTGGCCTCCATCTCAGGATGCACGTAGCACATCAAAGGAACCGCTCCGGCATTATCAAATTTGAAGGAACGCTTCTCTCCCTTCGGCCAGGTTCCCATGTTGTGCGCCAATCTCTTGTTGCCTCCGACCGAACTCCACGCGACGTTATGCGCCACGGTGTCGCTGTTCTGGAAGTCCACAGTTGTGCCTTGTTGTATGACGAGAATGCTCGGCTGAAATAGGAGAGCCTTCTGATCCATCTGGGCATGGGCGGTGGGGGCTGGAAAAGTTTTCCCGGCAATGGCTTCGACATAAACGACGGATTCAGTCGGAACGCCTGACACTTTGCCGCCGATCGTGCCAGCGCTAGCCGCGGCGCTAAGGGTTAAGGTCACAACGATTGCCGCTAGTACTTTGCGATTCATGATTTTGTCCTCGTAATAGTAGAACTGTCACGCGCTTGAGTCGTGCCCCTGTATCTGGAACAGATTGTCGTGCGACACTGGATCCCCAAAATGTGAGTTCTGACACAATGCATCACTGTCCTAACTTCTGGCTGTGATGGTTATCACATCTCTGTGTGATCCCGGAAAAAGCTTTGCGAATATATCCGCACAGGCAAGATCAGCTTAGGCATGCATGTTTCCGTTTATTTGGTAGGCGCGTCGATTCTGTCAGGCCTTCTGAATCTGGCGTGGAGCGCTCTGGCTGGGACCGTCTCAGTGTCCACGAAAGCAATGCTGGAAGCTCGGGTGATTGTGGCACATGCAATTACGACCGATTTGTTGACAACGCGGAAGTTGGTCACAAACGGGCTTCGGGGAAGTCGACCGGATCAGTAACGAGAAGTCGGCTAGTGTTTACCGATGGAGAGAGGTGGCGAATTGCGGCTTTTGCCTGAGTCACCGCGAAAGCGGATGCGTCTTGATCGCGGGCTCTGACGCTGGCCGCAAGTCGGCATCTGGAAAGTGTGGGGTGCCCTCAACCTCCGGTGGCAATATGGCGATAAAGGCAGTCCATCGGCTGGCGCAGATTTCTCTCGCCGTCTTAGGTTAGGAACGATAGCGTCCTTTATCATTCCCGACTTCCAGATTGGAAACTCAGACTTCGCAGAGAATGGCAACATCAAGCAGAATTGCAATTTTACTTAACGGATGGCGCACTCAGGCTTGCTCACAAACCCCTTCGCGCCGATCGATGTTTTCAAATCCTGTGCTCCCGCCGCATGAAGCTCGATGGCTTCAATGATATCGGCGACTCTGATGCCCCGCCCCTGCTCAAATGCCGACTGAGACGCGAGGATATGGGTCTCACGCAACTGAGCGAAGGAGAACCCTTCGGTCTGCATGATGGCGATCTCAAACTGTTCGCCGATAAGAGTGGGGCTGAGCCGCCGGTAGTACTGCAGACGCAGGGCGGCATCGGGATTGCGGAACTGCACCACACGGTCGAACCTGCCGGGTCGCTTCAGGATGGCGGCGTCGAGGCACGTGGGATCGTTCGCTGTTGCCACCACAACTACGCCGTCTTGACTTCCTACGCCGTCTAGACAATTCAACAATGTCTGAAAACTCACTGTTCGTTCTTGGGTGCGCTTCCCCTCAGTGGGGAAGGCGCGGTCGAGGTCTTCGAGGATTATTAGCGCCGGAGCATTCGCTGCAGCGTTCTCGAATAATTGCAACACGACGCCGCTTTTTTCTTCTGTATCACTGAGATCGATTGCATAAGGTCGAATGTGCGGGTGCGAAGCCATCACCCGGACGTGCGCTCTTGCCATTCCCCGGCGAGCCCCACAACAGGTAGCCACGGCGATATGGAAGTTTATTCTGGCGAAACCAGTCTTCCCTCTGGAAGAAAAGTTCGAAGTCGTTCCTCACTAAGCGTCGGGTAGTGCGTCAAGCACGACGGAATCCCAACCCGTGAGCGCGCCAAGGCAGCGCTGTTGCTGTCGGATGACCGCGAAGTAGAGTATGGCGCGGGGCTGGCGCTTGCGATCGCCGGAGATACATCGCAGCCATCAAGCTTGGCCGCCGATCTGGAGAAACGATTTCCGGAAGACACGTCAGTACGATTCAGTTATCTACCCGCTCTGCGAGCCATGATCGCACTCAACCAGGGCCAGCCATCGAAAGCACTTGAATTGTTGCAGCCCGCGGCTCCTTATGAACTGGGCGCACATCGCACCAGTTTCGCTGGATTGTTCGGAAATTTATATCCGAGCTATGTTCGAGGCGAAGCCTATCTTGCGACGCACCGCGGAGTGGAAGCGGTGGCCGAGTTCCACAGGATTCTGGATCATCGCGGAATCGTGGTCAGCGATCCGATCGGCGCGGTGGCCCGCCTTCAATTGGCGCGGGCATACATGATGGCTGATGATCGGACGCACGCCAAGTTTGCCTACGACGATTTCCTGAAGCTCTGGAAGGATGCCGATCCGGAAATCCCCATCCTGAAACAAGCCAGAGCTGAGTACGAGAAGGTACATTAGCTACACTACCCCCGACGTGAACGGTTGATGCGGCCCATCGACGACCTGAGCAACCGCCAACATCCGGCCTCTGGCCCTGTGAAAGCACTCCCGAAATTATGGTCCATTTAACAGTCCACGAACTGTTTCCGAGGGTCATTAAAACGTTTTTGGACCAAAAGCTAAATCGAGATAAGGGTGTTTGTCCGTTATTGCCCGGGCGTTTTCAGGTACTTCGCGGGCAGCGTCACCCCTGGTCGCTCATCATCAAAGATGAGGCTGGCGATCCAGAAGCGTCCGTGAGCATGTACAATCTGGAACGAATCGATGCCTCGCGAGGATGGCTGGGCGTCGTCCTTCGCATCCCGGCTTTCCTTCGTACTCCACACCTCGACAAGATTGCCAAACTCCTCGACTCGCTTCGCGATGCTGCGCTCGAAGAAACCGTGCGTCTTGAAGTAGGGATCGTTTTGCTGCGTGAACATGTCGGGAGTCAGGAAAACGGCATCGCCCTTGCTTGCCGGTGCATCCTTTGTCGCCGAAGACTCCGGATCAATCCAGGCAACCCGACCGTCGGGCACAAACAGCGCGCGGAAGCGGTCCCAGTCTCGCTGTCCAGCTGGGCCGGAGACCACGTCATAGAGCGAAGCGACCAGGTGCTCCACAGTGTCCACGTCGCCGGGATTCTTTGCCGCAGGCCAGTCAGGATGCCCTGCAAGTGTTCCCACTGGCGGAGGCGGCGCAGATGCGGGAGGAGTAGACTGCTGTGCGCTCGCATCGAGCGTCAGTCCCATAAGAAAACAACACAATACTAAGATTGCAGCTACGAATCATGAGATCATCTCCTTGTTTTATTAAGTCAACCGGTGCACTATGCGATGCGAACCGGGCCAGACGCGCGCGCGGCGCTCCTACTTAGACCAGGGTGGAACCACGCCGTTGGTGCGCGCGTACGCGATTGACTGTCCCAAATGCTCGTGTTGATCTAAGACGATCAGCATCAGCGCGCCCTGCTTGGTCATGTCTCTTCCGAACAGTTTCACCGGCGTCTGCAGGTCGCTGTCGGAAAGTCCCGTAATCGCTTTTTGCAGATTGGCGTACGAAGCCTTAAGAGCTTCCTGCATTTTCTCCGGATCGGTGATGGGCGCGGGCTTTGCCCCGGCATTCGGTGTCCCTGAGAGCACGCCGGCGAGCATGCCATTCTCCGTAACGATCAGGTTGAACACGTCGCTGACGGAGCGAACACCCTGGCCGGGCTTCCAGTCGTACTTGCCTGCCATCACGCGCGCGAGGCCGGTGAATTTCTTGGAAAGCGTTGCGGCATCGTCTCCGAAGGCCGCCTGGATTTTTGTCGACTGCGCCTGCGCCAACGGCATCATCAGAGCGACCGCGAGTACATACGCTCCGTACTGCGCCAAAATCTTCTTCATGAAAAACTCCTTTATCTCAACCTGAATGGTTCTGCTCACTGGACAATATGTCGCGAAGAATCAGTGTTTGCAGGAAAAGTGACAGGCGGTATCCGAAATGAGACAAGCGGTCAGGCTTGGCCGTCAAAGAGCACTATGCGCTTTGGATGGCCCTGTCCTCAGTGATGTCTCCCTTGAAGGCTCGGCTATAATCCGTGCCGGAGAGTCGACACACCCATTGCTGGAAGCCATATCAGGTACGGGTCGGACGAGATGGATTTTGATCCTGTGCGCATGGACGATGGTAGGACTGTTGTTTGCCGCACAACGGATCGTGGTGAGCAAGGTAGAGGGTGCGCACGTCAACTGGGTGATCGAGAGTGCGCTCGAGCTTGTCTGGTGGTACGTATGGGCGGCGTACACACCGCTTGTGATGGGTCTTGCCAAACGGTTCCCGTTGAGGGGGCCGAGGGTCGTGCTTCACATAGCGATCCACACAATCACGTCGCTCACGATGGCTCCCGTGGCATCTGTCACCCAATACTTTCTGAGCCTTGGACTTCTCCGGTTTGTTTTTCACATCACTGGTCCTGCCGTGCACCGCTTTCTCTCGTCGTTCGGAGTGGGTGTTCTCTTCATGAGCTTTACCGGCATACTCACATACTGGTTAGTGGTGGGCTTGTACCAGTCGATGCACTTTTACCAGGTTGCTATGGAGCGCCAGACGATAGCGGCGCAACTGGAGACGCAGCTCTCCCATGCAGAACTTGAGAATCTCAAGAGCCAGCTGCATCCGCACTTTTTATTCAACAGCCTTCATGCCATCGGAGTTCTGATGCAGGAAGACGTCGATGCTGCGGGCCGCCTGCTGGTCAGCCTCGGCGACCTGCTGCGCATGGCCCTCGAACGGCGGGAGAACGAGATCACCTTGCAGAGCGAGCTCGAGTTCGTCGGCAAATATCTGGAAATCGAACAGACCCGCTTTCATGATCGCCTGAAGGTGCACATGGACATACCGCCTGATCTTCTCGGGGTCTATGTACCGAGCTTAGCCCTTCAGCCGCTGGTTGAGAATGCCATCAAGCATGGCTTCAGCGTCGATTCCACCGCAAGCCGGCTGGAGATCGCTGCCGAACGCCACAACGGCAGAGTTTGGCTCTGCGTCCGCGATGACGGCCCCGGTCCTGCACGGGCGTCGCTCCTGCGATTCGGCGTCGGACTCAGCAATGTCCAGTCACGCTTGAAACAACTCTACGGGGACCAGTCGTCGCTGGAACTTACCGGGGGCAACGGCCGAGGCTGTGAGGCCATCATCACCATTCCACTCCGGAGTTCGCATGAAGACACGAGTCCTCATCGTCGATGACGAACCGATCGCCCGGCGCGGTGTCCGTCGCTATCTCGCCGAACACGACGGCATTGAAGTCGTAGGCGAGGCGGCGAATGGAATAAGCGCGGTGGAGCAGATCAATGAACTTCATCCCGACATCGTTTTTCTCGATGTGCAGATGCCTGATCTGGATGGTTTTGGAGTCATCGAGAATGTGGAGCCAGTGAACGGCTCCGCTCCCATATATATCTTTGTCACGGCTTACGATGTGCACGCCATTCGTGCATTCGAAGTGCACGCAGTTGACTATCTCTTGAAGCCGTTTGATAAGGAGCGATTTGCCAAGGCCCTGGTTCACGCACGCCAGGTCCTCGAACAGCGCGGGAAAGCAAATCGAGGTCTCGAACCACTGCTCCAGTCCCTGCGTAGTCTCCGTCCGTTGGAACGCTTTGTGGTGAAGGACAAGAAGCGGATTTTCTTTGTCCCCGTTTCCAACGTGCTGTGGATCGAAGCCACGGGAAACTACGCCTGCATACACACCGCCAGCGACCGTCACCTCTTGCGGGAAACCCTGGCACACCTGGAAGATAAGCTGGCGCCACACCACTTCATCCGCGTGCGGAAGTCGGCCATCGTGAACGGTGCCTGCATTAGCGAGATTCGTCCGATGTTCGATGGGGTATACGACATCGTACTGGCTGGAGGAACGGTGGTCACGTCGAGCCGGAGATACGCTCACAAGTTACGGGCGCTGCTGGAATCCTAGTCTTGGCAGCCGGGATGTAGATTGGCGCGTCGGCGTGGAATGCCAGCGGCGAAGATGACCGTAGCCCTCCTCGAAGCGCACCGTAGCTTTCAGCAGGATCAGGACCGTGAAGAGGCGAACAGTGCTTTCCTTGGACTCATCGACCGGGGAACGAAAGGGGTGCAGTCTACCTCGGAAGGAACACCGTTCATACAAAACGTCGCCCGCAAAAGGACAGTCGCTTTCTGCCGCTGCTTCCTGGGTCAGGCCACATATGCGCATTGTGTCTCATATTCATAATTTCCGGACAGCGAAGGCTCAATTAGCGAGAACAGGTCGATGCACCCATTGAGTCTGGATTAGTCCTCATAAACGCCCGTGGCGCCTTTCATGCGACCAGACCCCGTTGCCGCGAGAAAGCCTGGTGCCAAGCCGACTTTTCGTTACCGACGAGCGAAATCATCGGACAGATTTTGCTTCTTCTTTCGGGGGGATACTGAACAGCAGCGCTATTCCAATCACTCCGAAGAGAATTACATCGTCGTAACCTCGGGGAACCCCGTGCATGGAAGTTTCTATTGACTGGATGAGCATGGTTGCAGAATGCGCGAGGCCGTGGAATGCTGCGAAAGCAATGACCAGCCTGTACTCAGAGGGTTTTCGGACAGCTAGCAGCAGAAACACTCCGAGAGCGACAAGGAACGTGATGAACATTGGTTCGCATTCGTTGTCGTGCATTTCAAGCAGCCATTTGCTGTGCCACAACTCGGTGCATAACGGATAGAGCAGGCCAACATAGAACAGACCCACCAATGCAACAACTATTTGTCGAATGCGCTTCATGTAATCTCCTCAGGCAGCACGGCTGTTGTGTCGCTGACGCGGGCTTCCGATTCGCTCGACGGGCTGGGGGTGGTCGTCGACAGCCGTACGATACAGCCATCACAAAGATAAAGCCACCGAGGACAGGTCAAAGAACTCATCGAGGCAAGAGCCTGATCCGATCTCGGGATTACTCCCGAGAAACGCGCCAGCAGCGTTTCTGGCAGCCTGCGTGCCAGCCTGGCATACCCTGTTTACAGTATTAATCAATATTCATCAGCGACCGTATATTTACACTGTTGGGTTCTGCCTATGGCTGTGAAGCGTGTGATCGAAGGCGTTCACCTCATCACGATGGGGATGGCCAACGCGTACTTGGTCGAGGGTGACGACGGGTTGACGCTGATTGACGCTGGTTATCCACGTAAGGAGGCAGCCGTGTTCGGAGCGATCCGCGGGCTTGGCCGGGCGCCGGATCAACTCAAGCATCTGATTTTCACTCACGGCCACCCTGATCATATTGGGAGCGCCGCTGCGATCGTGCAGCAAAGTGGCGCGAGGACCTACATGCACCCGCTCGATATCGGCATGGCGGAGAGTGGCGGTCCATTTCGACCTCTGCGAGCGGCACCGGGTCTGCTGCGGCACGCGCTGTGCAAACTGCTCTACCACCCCGACGAGCGAGTAGAGCCGGTAGCCATCAACCAGCCTCTGACCGTTGGGGAAATACTGCCCATCGCTGGCGGCTTCGAAGTGATCCATACTCCCGGGCATTGCGCGGGACATGTCGCGCTACTGTGGCGTCCGGGACGAATGCTGTTCACGGGCGACGTGTGCATGAACATCATGGGCCTCGGCGATCCCGTTGGGTTCGAGAGTTTGCAGGAAGGTCGCGCGAGCCAGCGCAAAGTTGCCAGTCTCTCTTTCGATGCTGCCGGGTTCGGTCACGGCGAGCCTATCGCCCGCGACGCCTCGACGCGTTTCTGCAATAAGTGGGGCAAGAAAAACCTGGTGGATGACCGGGCGGCGGCTTGAGGGCGGTTTTGACAGTTATCAACTCGCTGTCCGGATTAGTACCGAGAAACGCGCAAGCATCCAGGATTTTGTCTCCAGCCTAGCCGACTTATCGTTACTAATCTGCTCAACTCCATCGAAGCCTGTTCCTGGATAACTTCCTGTTTGCCGACCATCGGGGAATTGAATGGCGATGACTGACATGCCACTTTCTTGCAACGAGCTCGTATGGAGAGCATCCTTGATTGGAAGTTGGCGTTTCTTCCAGCGTATGGTTTGTAGCAGTCGATGCCAAAACAGCTCCTCATGCCGCACCGGAGAATGACCATATCGTTTGTCATCCGGCATGGCCCGATGAATTGCAGATGATACCGAAGCCGCGCCGCCGGAAATAACTGTCTGCAAATCGACACGCCCGTCAAAATTTGGACAGGAATTGACTTTCCGAAACGCGACTAGTTGCCGTATCCGTCCTATTCTCAACACCGATTCCGAAATTCACAACACCCCGAGGTGGGTAGGCGCGTGCACGCGCTCACAGTGAGTCTTCAGTCATGGAATCGAGTGAAGAAAGGAAATCGTGATCGATCGAATCGTCAGGAAGCTAGCAATTCCTGCTCTGCTCGCTGCGTGTGTCGGCGTCCTAACAGTGTCCAGGGCGGAGTCCATACGCGCTGGGGCCAGCGGCTCCTCGCCTGCAACGCAGGCGGAGCGCGGCGCCGGTACGCCGGAGGGTGCAGCCGGTGCCAGGTCAGGCGTCCCCGTGCAGCCGGAGTGGGCCAGTTCAGGGCAAAACAATCAGAACACGCGTAGCGCCGCGGCCGAGCACACAATCGATGCGACCAACGTTGGCGATCTGAAGACCGCGTGGACATTCACCACCGCCGGTGACGTGTCGGCGACGGCGACCGTTGTTAGGGGTGTCGCCTACTTCCCCGATTGGGGTGGCAAGCTCTGGGCCATCGACACGAAGTCCGGCAAACCTATCTGGTCGCACGATGTCAGCGACTACACCGGAACCGCTGGCTCAGCCTCTCGGACCAGCCCGGCATACTGGAATGGCGAGTTGGTTATCGGCACCGGTAACCTGATGACCTCCGGCCTCAGCCCGGCTTTCGAGATCGGCATCAATGCCCGTAACGGCGCGATGCTCTGGCGTACCCAGACCGATGAAAACCAAGCCGCTATCGTGACTGGATCAGCAACAATCGACAACGGCATTGTTTACACAGGAGTCTCCTCCAAGACCGAGCACATCACGGTCAAGCCTACATTCCGCGGCTCCGTGGAGGCGCTGGACGCGCGCACTGGCAAACTCCTGTGGAAGACCTATACGGTGCCCGCCGGTTTCAACGGTGCGGCCGTCTGGAGCAGCCAGCCAGTCGTTGACCACAAAACAGGTATGCTGTACGTCACCACCGGCAACAGCTATTCGGTCCCGAACGGGTACTGCGTGAATCCGGGGCAGACGAATTGCAAGCGGCTGCCGCCCGACGCCTACATTGATAGCGTGGTAGCTCTCCGCTTGGCTACTGGGAAAATCGCGTGGGCCCATCACACCTTGACGGCGGACACCTGGACGATGGCCGACCCGAACGCCTCGCCGGACTTCGATTTCGGCGCTGACCCGAATCTCTGCACCACGACGATTAATGGCAAAAGAACCGATGTGCTGGGCGCGGGCCAGAAGAGCGGAATGTACTATGCGCTGGACCCCGCGACCGGCAAGGAGATTTGGGCAACGCAGGCTGGCCCGGGAGGAGTCCTCGGGGGCATCGAGTGGGGCACGTCCGCTGACGGCCAACGCATCTATGCGGCTATCACCAACGGCAGCCACAAGACGTATACCTACACCACTTACGATGGACAGAAGAAGACGACGAGTGGCGGCTTGTGGACGGCGCTCGACCCAGGCACCGGAAAGATTCTCTGGCAGGCCGCCGATCCGCAGGGTTCCCGGTACATCACAGATGGCTTTGTCTCTAGCGCGAATGGCGTGGTTTACGCCGGCTCTTCGGGCGGGAATTTCTATGCCATGGACGCAAGGACTGGTGAGATCAAGTGGACCTTCCCTAGCGGCGGAGCCGTATGGTCGGGCGCGGCAATTGTGGACGGCGTCGTTTACTGGGGCAGCGGATACGACACTCGGGAACGTAAGTTGCCGTATGACGGCAACAACAACAAGTTCTACGCGTTCTCGCTGA
Organism: uncultured Acidobacteriaceae bacterium; assembly: GCA_963726155.1. Classification (GTDB taxonomy): domain Bacteria; phylum Acidobacteriota; class Terriglobia; order Terriglobales; family Acidobacteriaceae; genus Sulfotelmatobacter. Next base: position 619,695 of record CAVSBF010000003.1, on the reverse strand, counting down.
ACGGCCGCTAAGCAACACTGCCTGTCTCGCGAGCGGCGGCCCATCGCGACCCGGCAAGGAATGCGCGAATGCACAGAAGGCGTGGTTTGAGCGATGGAACTCAGCCGCGGGAGGCAGGTTGGATTGCGGGGTTGGACATGGTTGGCCAAACTTTTGCGCGTAGCGACGCTGATCGGCCTCCAGTCTACTTCCTTGCTCGGTCAGAGCCATGTTTCAGAGCCGGCCGTCAACCTCGGCGATACCAGCTTTCTCGACGCACCAGCGGGACCAGGATTCGTCGCCGAGACGATTGGGGACGGGGCACACGATGGAACAATCACGAATTCATCCGGAAACTCTGTGCCGGGCGCGAGCGCAGTAAACAGCATCAGCGATTTGACTCACGTTGCATGGCTGAGCACCAGGCAACTTCTCGGAGGCTGGTATGGAGTGGAAGTTGTCCTCTCCGCTGCGCATGTGAATGCCGGAGCCGAGGGAGAGGCGGGCGGTCTGGGCGCCACGACGGTATCGCCGTTCATTCTCCAATGGCCCGAACATCGAGTTTTCGGCATCGCAATCGACCAGCGCGCAGACGTGGATTTCGACCTGCCTACGGGGCAATATTCGCGCACGTCTAACGTTAATATCGGAAACAACGCCTTCACCGTTCATCCTTATTATGTGATCACCGCATTTCCGGCAAAACGATTTGAGACGAGTTGGCGGGTTCACTATCTCTGGAACTCGACAAACAATAATCCTCCAATAAGCACAGGAGCTCAATCCACTCAGGCCGGCCAGGCCATTCATTTCAACGCAACCGCTGCGTACAAACTTTGGAAAGGCCTATGGATCGGCCTTAACGGCTACTACCTGAAGCAGATTACCGACGGGAAGATTGACGGCGTGGCGCTTCACAACTCGCCTGAACAGGTGGGTGCCATAGGGCCCGGAATGGTTTGGAACAGCGGTAGCTGGTATTTTTATGCCAATGCCTATCAGGAGTTTGGGGCGGAAAATCGCGCTACGGGTCATAAGCTGGTGCTGCGAATCGAAAAGACCATTGCGTGGCCTAGATGAACTCATACATGCCTGGAGACGCTTCATCAGCGGGGGCCTCAGCCTCAGCCGCCTTGCTGGTGCGCCAGCGGACGTCTTCGTTCCTCGGTTCGCGGCGGATTACTGCCGGTTTGGCCGGGCTGTATCGTAGCCCGACATCGGGGCTACGCGATCTGCTGCGCTGCGCCAGGACAGGGCAGGGTGAAATGGAAACTGGCGCCGCGCGGAGAGTTGTTAGCCGCCCACAGGCGGCCGCCATGCGACTCAATGATTGCCTGGCTGATGCGAAGCCCCATTCCGGTGCCGTGAGGCTTGGTCGTAAAGAATGGCTTAAAGATCTGTTCCGCCTGTTGCGCGAGCAGTCCTACACCGGTATCACTGACTGACACCTGAAGTTGCTCGTTTTCCGTCCCCTGAGACTTGATAGTTATCTCGCGTGTTCCTTCCACATCCTTCATCGCATCGATGCTGTTAATGATCAGGTTCATGGTGACCTGCTGCAATTGCACGGAATTTCCCATGATCAGGGGAAGGTCGTCGGACAGTTCTGTGCGCACTGAGATGGAGTATCGGGTAGCCTCGCTGCGCAGCAGCTCGATTATTCCTCGAATGATGTCGTTTACATCAACCAACTCTCGTGGCGAAATTTCCTTCTTGAAGAGCGAGCGGATCCGGCTCATGATCTCTGCGGCTCGATCTACATCCTTGACTACCCGAGATGCAGCCGCGCGTGCCTCTTCCAGGTCGGGCTGATCGCGCGCAAGCCAGCGCAAGCAAGTATTGGCGTCGGTAAGGGCGGCGGCAATCGGCTGGTTCACTTCGTGCGCGAGAGAGGCAGTCAGCTCTCCCATCGTGGTAACCCTATTTATGCGCGCCAGATCCGCCTGCGCCTGGCGCAAAGCTTCTTCCGCCTGCCTGCGTTCGGTAACGTCGGTCGAGCTACCAACGAATTGCAGCAATTTCCCAGAGGTGTCCAAAACAGGATGGCCGACACTGTGAATGTGTCTTACGGCGCCTTCTGGAAGAAGAATTCGGTATTCACCTTCATAATCCGACTTTTCACTTATTGCTCGGTCGAAAACCTGTTGCCACCTGGCTCGATCATCCGGATGCATGCGCTGCACTGGCTTATTCCAATCCGGAATGCCCCCATTCGGATCGAAGCCATACACGCGATACCATTCTTCGGAGAGATACACTGCGCGTCTTTCAGCAACCGCCCAGACCCAGCTTCCGGTGTGCGTGAGCTTCTGCGCTTCTGCTAAATAAGTCTCGCTCTGTCGCAGCTTCTCCTCAGCCCGCTTCCGTTCCGTCACGTCCATCATGGTGCACACGAATTGCACCACATCTCCAGATGCGTTTAGAACGGGATGGCCGACGGTGTGGGTGTATTTGACCGTGCCGTCCGGAAGCAGAATTCGGTGATCCACTTCGTAATCCGACTTTTCTCGGATGGCTCGAACTTTTGCCTCGGCCACTTTGTCTCGGTCCTCCGGATGCATGCGCGGAAGCCGCTCGTTCCAGGCCGACAGGCCTTGCTCTGGATCGAAGCCATAGATGCGATACCACTCCTCGGAGAGATATAAGGCATCTCCTTCCGGCACCCGCCAGGCGCCGCTCCCCGTATGCGAGAGCCTCTGCGCTTCCGCCAGATAACTCTCGCTCTGGCGCAAGGCTTCTTCCGCCCTCCTGCGCTCGGTGATGTCGATCACGGTGCCAACGAACTCGCCGGTCTCGCCGGAAAGTTTGACGAGAGGGTGGCCTATTCCGTACATGTACCTCGTGCTGCCGTCCGGCAGGACGATTCGGAAATGCGCCTCAACATCACTTCCTTCGACCATCGCTCTCTCCAGATCTTCGACGGTCGGGCCTCGATCGTCCGGATGAATACGCTGATAAAGTTCCTCGAATGAGGGTACCCCGATCCTCTCTGGAGCGAGACCAAACAAGTGCCGATGCTCCTCGGACGAATGAATCATCTCTCGAGTGGCAATATTGCATGCCCAGGTGCCGGTGTGGCTTAGCTTCTGCCCTTCCGCCAGGTACGCTTCGCTGCGAAGCAGGGCCTCTGCGGCGTGCTTACGCTCGCTGACGTCCATGACCGCACCCACGAATTCTACGTTGCCCGATTCATCGATGAAGGCACGAGCCACAACGTGGATATGCTTGATGGAACCATCCGGCATCATCAGGCGGTGTTCAAGGTCAAAATCCTTCCCCTCCTGGGACGCGCGTTCGATTGTCTGTTGCACGAGCGCCGCATCCTCCGGATGAACCCGTTGGAGTACACGCTCCGCGGTAGGTGTCGTACTTCGGTCGTATTGGAAAATTCGGAAAGTTTCCTCTGACCATATGAGTTGGCCGCTTGAGGGTTTCCAGCCGAGGCTGCCGGTGTGGCTGAGCCCCTGCGCCTCCGCCAGGTAGGTCTCGTTCTGACGCAGCGCCTCCTCGACCCGTTTACCTCCGATTTCTAGCTCGTGTCGAGCTCGAAGAAGCTCCGCCTCGACACGGCGCCGAACAGCGGCGAACCAGGTGAGAAGTAAAGCAAACAGTACGAAGACAGCATAGTACGGGAGCTCAGAACTCGTAACGTAAAAGCTGTGGCGGGGCTCAGTGAAGAAGTAGTCGAAAGCCAAACTTGAAAGTACAACCGCAAGAATCGCTGACCCGACTCCGCCGTACCAGGCGGTCACGGCAATGGCAAACAGGAAAAGCGGCACTTCCACGTCATGGAAACCGGAGTGTTGTGCCAGAAGTGCCAAGCCCAGGGCAATCGCGGAGGAAGTGGCTGCGAGACTGTAGCGTAGAACGGGGGACTGGGCAAACTGCGATTGGAGTTTCGGCCGGGCCATGGTTCGCCTCACATCAAAGTCTTATAACATGTGGGCTGCCTGTCCGCTCACGCTTCACGGTGCCCGGACCAAAGGCAATTCAATAAAGCTGGCTTGGCCAGGACGAAATGGTTGGCCATGGGAAGGATCTCGGAGGTGAACGCCAGAACATCAGGGCGTCCGGAGACTTCGCGCTGGTCGTCGACCAGCACCGCGGCCGTTGTCATCCGACCGACGCCAGGCGTCGTTTCCCCTCGCTGCTCCAATCAAATGTAATCCACTGGTTCGTGGCAGCGTTTTCAAGCGGACCAACGAGTCTGGCGCAGGTCCGTCCAGGTATCGCCCTCCTCGTAGCGCTCAGGATAGAGCACCTTCGAACGAGGATCTTCCGCGGTATCGAGTTGCAGGACCATCCACTTGGGATACGGAACGCCGGGGTCCGATGCCGCGTCCAAACGCTTGACCTCGTCATCGGAGAGTTGGAGATCTACTGCACGGATATTATCTTCCAGTTGCTCGGGCTTGCGAGCAGCGATGATCACACTGCTCACAGCCGCACGCCCCAATACCCAGGCGAGCGCCACGCGAGCCGGGGTCGCGTCATGTCGTTCGGCAACTTCTTTCAATACGTCTACGACGCGGTAGCCCATCTCCCTGTCGAAGGGCACGAAATTGCCCGCTTCGGCAAAACGTGTGCCGCCAGGAGCAGGGTTAGCGCGGGTGTATTTGCCCGAGAGAAATCCGCCCGCCAGCGGGCTCCAGACCAAGATGCCGATGTTGTGATACTCGGCAAACGATTGGAATTCGTATTCGAGACCCCGGCCAACGAGGCTGTAGTACATTTGCGCGGTTACGTATTTCTCCAACCCCAGCTGATCTTGCAGCATGACCGCGGTGGCTGCCTGCCATGACAAAAAGTTGGACAGCCCGATGTAGCGGACCTTACCCTGGCGCACGAGATCGTCGAGCGTTCGAAGAGTTTCTTCGAGCGGAGTGTTGCTGTCCCATCCATGGATCTGGTAGAGGTCGATATAGTCGGTCTGCAGCCGGCGCAGGCTAGCCTCTACTTCGCGCATGATGTTCACGCGAGTCGCGCCGCTCCGGTTGAAATTCCCGCTCATCGGCAGTCGGACTTTTGTGGCAAGGACAATCTCGCTCCTCACGCCCTTCAAAGCGTTTCCCACGAGGGTTTCGCTCTCCCCGAGGCTGTACACGTCGGCTGTATCGATGAAGTTGATTCCCCCGTCCAGGGCTAGCTTCACCATGCGCGTTGTGTCCTCCTGACCGAGGTTGCCCATGTTCATCTTGCCCCCGAACTGCATCGTGCCAAGTGCCACACTGCTGACGATGAGTCCGGTATTCCCAAGTTTCCTGTACCTCATCTCTCGCGCTCCTTCCTGAAGACAAAGATTACGACAGCGATGTTCCCGTGCTTAGCAAGTGGCAACTGAATCCGGGTCTCGGAATCCGCGACCGCGCAACCTCGGATCAGCCATTCAAATCGATTGCACGTTCAGATGAGCATTTTGATCTCCACGTACGTGAGTCATGCATATTCACTGCGTTGGAAGACTATTGCTCCAGACCGAGTCCATATTTTGACAGCGAGTCCCCCTCTCGACACCCCAACGCCTGCAGTAGATCGACTATCCCGTTAATCGGATGAGAAAAGGCTTCGTCGACGAATCCCCATGCGATTTGACAGTTGCCGTCCTTTGGAAGAGGACATGCACTGGAATCAAATGGAGATTCAATATGTCTACAACAATAAAACACCTCGCAGAGGGAACCTCAATCTCTGGTGTGATGATTCCCGACAGCAAACTTGCTCTGGCGAGACCAGTCTTCTACGTGAGCCCGGTGTCCACGAAAGGATAGTTCGATGCCATTACTCAGAATCGATGTAATCGAGGGCCGCAGTGAAGCGGAGTTGAAAGAACTGCTTGACGCGATCCACTGCGCAATGCTGGCCGCCTTCAAGGTGCCTGAACGGGATCGCTACCAGATTGTGCACGAGCACCCCGCGGCGGAAATGAGAATTGAGGACACGGGACTGGGCATACCGCGCACCGAACGGGTTGTCATGGTGCAAGTGATGACGCGGCCGCGAAGCCGGCTTGAGAAGCAGAGCTTCTACGAATTGCTGTGCCAGGAGCTAGTTCAGCGCTGTGGGGTGAAGGCGTCAGACGTCTTTGTTTCAGTCACACAGAATGCTGACGAAGACTGGTCTTTCGGATACGGCCGAGCCCAGTTTATTACCGGAGAACTTTGATCTTGAAGACGGTGCTCCGACGACTGCTACCCCACGTACATCAATGTGTGCTGAATTGCTTGACGCTGCTCTTTACCCCGTCGTTTACGCCAGTAGCCTCCTCGGAAGCGACCGTGTAGTAGTAAGTAGTCTGCGGACTCAGGCCATCGATCCGCACCCGAAAAGTCGTATCGGGATGGCTGTGGTTGATGTGGATAGGGTTTTTTGCCGTCTGGCTAAGATCATTCGGATTCGTGCCGTAATGCACGATTCCGTAATGCACATCTGTGCCCCCAGGATTGTTGGTTGTCCAACGGATAATCGCCAACTCGCCTCTTGAGATCTCGAGCTCCGGACCTTGCGTGATCTCTACGTTCGCGGCTCTGGGCGCGGGAGGCGCTATCGGCTTGGGAGCGTAAGGATTAACTTGAGCGGCGATGCAGTTTGAGAAAAGAAGGCTGCCGACGGCAACCATCATCAACATCTTCACATGGATTTTATTCATAGCTAATCTCCTGAAAGAATCACTCGATATTCACGTGCCGTGCTAACAGAATCAATCAAGGCGCATGGAGATGACTCCATGCGCCTCGCTCTTCCGCCATTTACGGTTGCTTCAGAAGCTCCTGGAGTTTCTCGGCGGAAATTATTGTGGAATTTCCTTGCGTGGAAGCGTTGCCGCCCGACATGCAAGCTCCTGTATAGGTACCGATGTCAGGGTAAGGCGTAGTGTAGCCGTCGGTGAGAGTCTGGAGAAACGCGACGATCTGATTCTCCTCCTCATCCGTCAGACCGAGCATACCGGTTGTCATATCGACATTCGCCGTGACCTCGGGCACGGGCCAGCAATTCACCTTTTCCACCGTTCCTGCCGGGCACTCCCCGGACTGGACGGGGAATGGGTACACGTCGCGCGTGTTGTAGAAGTGGACGAGTTGTTTCAGGCTCTTGATGTAACCGTTGTGGAAGAACTCCTTCTGGAAGTACGGCCCTGGCGCTTCGGTGCTCTTGCACTGAGGCGGTACCATGGCCACATCGCGCGCCGTGGCCACTTGCATTTGGCCGTCGACACTGGACGCATATTGAGTCCAACTCGAATTGGGGTTGGGAGCGGAACCGAAACCGCTTCTGAGAAAAGTTCCCAGTCCGAAATCGGTGTAAGTGTAGCCTCCTGGATTCGGCGTAAATCCCAAGGAATCCGGAGTGGCCTCATAATAAAACGCTACTCTGGGATTCTTCGGCAGACCCTCGTTGGCCGAACCGAAGCAAGTGAATACCGGAGTTACATCGGCAGCCTTGCCGGTGTCCTGGCCGGTTGGGTCCGTCCCGTCTGGAGGCGGTGGCGTGGGTGCGGTCGATCTTCCGTCGAGATGGCACGAGTTGCAGTTCCCTTTGCCACGGAAGAGGGCATAGCCGGCGGCTTCCTCGGAGGTCAGCGTAGCCTTACCCGCGAGGTACGCGTCGAACTTCGAGGTGAAGGGGCTGATCGAGAGGCTGTGCTCGAATGCGCTCAACGACTCCGCCCAGTGATCGTAATCGTTAGTTGCGAGGGTGCGGTCTGCCGGACTCAAAGTGAGCGGCTGTGTGTTCGAACCGAACACAGCAGCTCCCTCCGGCGTTGCGCAGACCGACGCAACATCGCCCGGCCATGTGATGCCGCTCAATGACCCAGCGCCCCAGATTTCCTCGAAGAGAGATTTGTATGGAGTGAGGGAGAGCTTGTAGGCGATGCAGGCCGTGTCAGGGTTCGCCATCTCGTCAGGGTCGACGGGAGGAAACTGCGATTGCTCGCCGTCGGGAGTTCTAAGCAAATATCCCGTGGCACGCGAATCCCAGAAATTTCCGCCAAAGAAAAGGCCCTGCGTGGCGTTGTACTGGAGTGGAGGGAAATAACTCGAATACGTATATCTCTGTGCGGTCCGCTTGGCCGCACGATAGGGCGCCGATGAAGGATAGGCAATCATCGTCAGATTCACCGACGGGATCGGTCCACTAAAACCGGCGTAAGGCATGTGGCAGGACGCACACGCCTTGTTGTTGTTGGGAGAGATCGTCCTATCGTAATTCATAAGTTTGCCGAGTATCTCTACTGAGGCAACACCGGTGTTTTGAAGTATGGGTGGTTGACCGGTCATAACTGGAGGCGGCGTGGCGTGCCACTGTTTAATAGCTTCAGCTTCGACGCCATCCACTTCGCGCAGTACCCTGGCGAGCTCTGAAGACAAATCCGAGGGAAGGATCCCAGGCGGGTAGGGATTGTAGACCGGCTCTGCAGCCGGCGTTGCATTGGGCGTTGCTGTCTGTGCCAGCACCTTTCTTCCTGACACCGACATAGATACTGCCATCACGCACAGCACAGCGACCAACACTATCGTCAATCGTCGGCGAATCATAGGTTACCCCTTTCGTAAGTTGAAATTGAGGTGGATGGGGCGGCGGCGTGCTCGATTGCGGATCGAGCCCCTGGATTTCAGAACGCCAGCCGTGCAAAAAACCTTGCCAGGCACGCCCCGAGAAGCTCCCAGCGATGTTGTTCTTCAGGCATAGGTTCAGGTCAACAGTTTCAATTTCAAACTCACCTGGAGTCTGGCTTCAAGATAGGAATCCGCGTTCCCGATGAGAATGTTGCTGAACATTCCATGCTCACCGTTCCTCCTTAGGGTTTTGTGTCCGCGGTGTTCTGCAGTGCTCGACTTAGTGCAAATCCATTACCACAATGATCCCCGCGGTTCGGCGCACGTCCAGAGCGACGAAGCACCAGCTGAACCATCCCAGGAGCGCGGTCGGTTCCTCCTGGGGAACAGGAGCTCAAACTTTCAGTTTCTTTGGAGATGGCGGGTGGTCGAGCCGAATAGTAAAAAGGTCACGCGGAAAAATCACCCGAGCCAATAACTGAGAGGAGATGCCGCTGGCTTAACGGACCAGCATGCACGCACGAGAAACAGTGACGAGGTAATAATTCAATAAGTTACTGTTTGCAATACAGATTTTACCCGACTAACTCATCAGTTAATATTTCCACAACAACAAAGTCGCGATCTCGGCCATTAGTCATAGGCGGCAGTTACAAACAAGCACTTCAGTTTGTAATGCAAAGCGAGCTATAAATACTCGCGCCTATCACGGATGCGATCAGTCCGATACCGATTATGAATGCCGCCCAACTTATAACTTGGAACGTGAAGAAAATGCGGTTGGCAATTCTTGTGCCCATAAATCGGCTCCCCTACCGCGACTAGCACTTTGGAGGCCAGGGCCGGCAGACGATATGCATTGCCGGAACACTGCTCGTGCCGTCGCAAACTGTCCCTAAATTGACTCTTGATTGACCCGGGTGTCGAAATAGGGACAGCTGACTTCGGCTCTTTCTCTCTAAATTGGCGCATGTTACCCGACATACATTGGAATGGTGAATAGGATCACGAAATTCGCGACTCCTGCACCTGCGCAGCTCTTTGCAATCGACCAATAAAGAGAAGGTTGGAAGGATCCGCTTCTTGTTCCGGCCTGACAATTGCGGGAAGCTTGTAGCTCCGTGCTGGATGAACAGCAGCACTCCATGATCAAGTTACTAAGATTAGTCGGCGCGTTTTACGCTGGCGGTATCTGTGTCGCTATATGCCAAGGTGCGATCTGCGCCGAGATCAACGACCGAATCGTCCACTATTCCTCGGCTTCGGGCTCGCTCGTGCCAAACCGCTCGGCTGAGATGATCGTCTATGGATTGCCGGTGAGCGACGATCATCCGATGCATCCCTTCATCATCGACGCCGGGGGAAAGATGTATATAGATCCCGGCACCGCGAGCAACTCCTGACAACCGAAGAATCGGAGTCCCGCAGTCGCCTGGAGTGAACCCTTGCACCGAACTTGAAACACGCGGCTGGCTTTATGACGCCAATAAAACCAACCTGACCTTTTTATGATCGGAGCGATTCGCCACAGGCATCCGCAAGGCCGAAGATTTTGCCATCGACTCCAGCAGACGAATCTTTAAAGGTGGGGCCGCGAGCTGTGTTTACCTCCGGATGGAAGCCGGCTGCCTACTGCAGTTGTGATAACGAACCCTGCGTGTGCGGTACTCGCAGACTACTTGGAGAGCCTGGGCCGCCGGATCGGGAAATCCCCAGCTTGTGCATTTTATGAATCAGGGTCGTACGCTTCAGCCCAAGCTTCTGAGCTGCCCCTTTCGGGCCGCCGATTACCCAACCCACCGATTCAAGCGTGCGCAGAATCAAATTGCGTTCGGAGTCTTTTAAAGTAGTAGCGGCCGGAGATGTAGTGATCGCCAAGGGGCCTGCTGGTGGCAAAGGATTCGGAAGCACGCCGTCATCGGAAAGGATCACGGCACGCTCGATCAGGTTCTGCAGCTCGCGGATGTTGCCTGGCCAATGGTACAACGTGAGCGCAGACATCGTTGTCGGGGGTACGCAGTCGATTCGGCGATTCATCCGGCGGCCATAAATCTCGACGAAGTGCGCCACGAGAGCAGGAATATCTTCGCGGCGTTCGCGTAAAGGCGGCAACAGGACAGGAAATACGTTCAGTCGGTAGTAGAGATCGCTGCGAAACTCACCCCGATCCGCCATTTCCATCAAGTTACGATTTGTAGCAGCCACCAGCCGGACGTCCACCTGATGAGTGCGGGTGCTGCCCAAGCGCTCGAATTCCTGTTCCTGCAAAACGCGCAATAATTTGGGCTGCAGCGCAGGCGGGATGTCGCCCACTTCATCCAGAAAAAGCGTGCCCTTGTCGGCCAGTTCGAAACGTCCGATCTTTTGCACGATAGCTCCAGTAAACGCACCCTTTTCGTGGCCAAAGAGTTCACTCTCCAGCAAATCCAACGGAATGGCAGCGCAATTCAGCCTGACGAAGTGTCGTCCACACCGCACGCTGAGGTTGTGAATCGCGTGCGCGATCAACTCCTTGCCAGTGCCGGTTTCTCCTTGGATGAGGACGGTGGAATCCGTAGGCGCAACCCGTTCGACTTGCTCGAGCACCGATTCCAGGGCACGACTATTGCCGATGACCTGCTCGAACCTGCGCTCATAAGACACTTGATCCCCAGTCCCGAATTTTTGGAAAGCCCCCACAAAGAACCTCCTGGAAAGCACGCGCGTTCCTTGCCGGCTCAGATCTCCAGAGCCGCTCGAACGCTCTCGAGTAGGACCTCATCATCAAACGGCTTGGCCAGGAACTCCACCGCGCCTGCTCTCAACGCCTGCATACGCATTTTTGTGTCGCCATGTGCCGTGATAAAGATAGTTGGAATTCTGCAGTGTTCAGAATTCAGTCTGGCTTGCAGTTCTAGACCCGACATTCCCGGCATCTGAATATCCGCGATCAGGCATCCGATCTGCTTCCGTTGGTCAGACTTTAAAAATTCTTCCGCTGACGCAAACGCTTCTGACGGCAATCCGACAGATTTCAGCATGCCCTGCAAAGCACCGCGCATCAATTCATCGTCATCGACAATTGCGACCATTCTTACCTTCGCTCCCCGCACGAACATGGTTGCAGGGTATCGCTCGGCGCGCCACGGCGCAATCATGCTTTAGAAGGCCGCAATCATACTTTGGTATGAGGCGTGTAAATTGCGGCAGAACCGGGAGTATACTCTTGTGAATCTGGGGGTCACGTCTATGACATCAACCGGTGAGATCCGAAGATCGGGAATCGACGTAGTGGGAGACCGGCCTTGGGGAACGCACTTTTGCAATTTTTATGAGAGCAAGAAAGATTTGCTCGACATGCTGTTGTCGTTTTTCAAAGCCGGACTGGAAGATAACGAGTTCTGTGTGTGGGTTCTCTCCGAACCCCTTTCCGAGCAGGAAGCCTGGGATGGATTGCGCGAGGTGGTGCCTGAGTTTGATCACTATCGGTCGAAGCGAAGCATCGAAATATTCGATGGCCGGGACTGGTATCTGAAAGGTGGAAGCTTCGATTCAAACCGAGTCATGACTTCGTGGAATGAGAAACTCGATCGGTCGTTAGACCGGGGGTATGCGGGACTTCGCGGCACCGGAAACACGGCTTGGTTGCAGAAGAAGGATTGGAATGCTTTTTCGGAGTACGAACAGGTGGTCAATGACAGCGTAGGCGGGCGGCGAATGGTTTTGCTGTGTACCTATGGTCTGAATTCGTGCGGAGCGAATGAGCTCTTGGATGTGGTGGGTACCCACCAGTTTGCAACGGCGAGGCGGCGTGGCGCCTGGGAACTGATTGAGACGCCGGAACTGAGGGTGGCCAAGGAAGAAATCAAGAAAATGAATGACGAGCTCGAATCGCGTGTGCTTCAGCGCACCGCAGAGCTTGAGGCTGCCAATCAACAACTGAGCATGGCTCAGGCCGAACTGGCGCATATCAATCGGGTGACCACAATGGGCGAGTTCGCAGCCTCGATCGCGCACGAAATCAAGCAGCCGATCTCCGCGGCAAGCATAAGCGCCGGAACCTGCTTGCGGTGCCTTAAACGCGATGTCCCCGATTTGGTGCAGGCAAGCGAAGAGGCAACCAGAGTCGTTCAGGCGGTAACGCGCGCGGGCGACGTCATTGGCAAAATCAGCTCGTTCTTCAGAAAGGGTGCTCTGCAGCGGGAGTTGCTGGACGTAAATGAACTCGTCAGAGAAATGATTGTCGTATTGCGTAACGAGGCGATCCGGCACTCGATTTCGATTCGGGCCGACCTTGCTGAGAATGTGCCTATGGTTTTGGCGGACCGAGTGCAGCTACAGCAGGTTTTCATGAATCTGATGCTGAACGGCTTCGATGCAATGAAGGATTCGAACCGTGGCAATGAGTTGACGATAAGGTCGGAGGTTTGCGAGGGTCAACTACTCATCTCGGTCCGCGATACCGGCTCGGGATTGCCAGCGGGCCAGGCCGAACGCGTCTTTGACCCGTTCTTTACAACCAAGGGAAACGGTACTGGCATGGGATTGCCGATCAGCCGCTCAATTGTTGAGTCGCACGGCGGCCGCTTGTGGGCCACGCCCAATTCCGAACGCGGCGCCACTTTTAGCTTCACAATTCCCAGTACCGAGGCGCAGCAACGGATGACCCCCGCCGATGACCGAACCACCACGTCGCCGCAGGAAATTGCAGCCGGACCGTAAACTTGAATTCTTGTTGGATGTTTACTCGCGCCTGCTCGTCGGCTCAAGCTTCGCCGCCATTCTAACCAATTCCGCCAGCGATTTAGCCCGCATCTTCTGCATGACATGTCCCCGCTGGATCTTCACGGTGACCTCACTGGTTCCGAGATCAAAAGCTATTTGCTTATTGAGCTTTCCCGCAACCACCAGGCCCATGACCTCACGCTCGCGTGTGGTCAGCGATTCGTAGCGCTTTCGCAACTCGGCAAGCTCATTCTCCTGTTGGCGCGACACCCGGTCGCGGTCCAGTGCCTGATAAATCGCATCCAGCAAATCCTGATCGCGAAAGGGCTTGGTGAGGAACTCGACCGCGCCTGATTTCATGGCCTTTACCGTCATCGGGATGTCGCCATGACCGGTGATAAAGATGATAGGAATGTGAAGTCCCGCATCCGCCAACTCGCGCTGAAAGTCGAGGCCGTTCACTCCAGGAAGTCTTACGTCCAGGACAAGGCAACTTGGTCCGTCCGAGCGCTTGTTGCGCAGGAATTCTTGCGGCGTTCCGAAGGTCTCGGAATTCAAGCCAACTGACTTCAACATGCCTCGGATGGCCGCGCGTACCAAGTCATCGTCATCGACAACAAACACGGTGGGGACAGCTGCCGGCGTCATACGTGCGCCTCCGCTGCCAGGCGTAAGGGAAGGCCAAAACTATCGCCGTGCGATGTAAGAAGCTGAGGCAACGGAAGAACAGAAGTATGTGCTCCATGCAGAGAACTACTCCCACCGAGACCAAAGCAAATCCATCGCGCGGAGAATCTGAAGTTGATTCTACAGCTCACTTCCTCTTTCGCGGATAGCTCATGCTCAAGAGCTTCTCGCGCTCCAGGCAAAGTACATTGGAGCCGCATGAAATGAGACCCATGCAACTCTAGCCCCGTTTCACAGGCCATTTCGATCATAGGTGCTCATTGCAGTTGTCTGACCCGGCCCGCGATTGCAAGCCTTGATCAGAAAGAGACGGGGCATCAAACCGTCCGAATACCGACGCACCATCCGCCTGCCGACACTCGAGGCTTGGTTGAGTTTACTGCTAAACCTAAAACCGAGGCAAAGCCCGGTGCGAGCGGCGAGGCGGTTTGGAGATTCGGAATGCAATCAGTCGAAATGACGCAGCGCCGAGAGACGGCCGCCTGGAGCGAGTGAGTTTCCACGACCTCTACCCTCGGTACCGCGCAGGTTCCGTTAAGAATCGCATTGCTGTAGACATCCGAGAAGTGATCAGAAAGGAAGATAGGAATGGCGAATCAAAAGACAAAGAAGTGTGCGCACATACCGTGTCTGTGTGATGTAGCGGACGGACAAGAATACTGCGGAGAGCTCTGTCGTGACGCGGGAAGCGAAGACGTGGAGATCGCGTGTCAATGCAACCATCCGGCATGCCCGCTGACGTTTGGGCAGTTCACGCCTCAAAGTACAGCTAACCTGGCCAGTTAGAAACGATGATTTGCGCCAGCGTGCGTTGCCTCATTCGAGAGGATCCGGCGGCTGTTCGCTAATCCACCGGTGGAGGGAGAATCGATTGTGCAATTCATAAAGGAGAGTTTGTCGCTTTTTCTCTCATTTTGTCTTGTCTTAGCCACCGCGCCGGGAGGGTTCGCCGCGCAAGCGGATCAATCGGCCCCATCATCGCCAGCTCAAGCTGCGCCGGTTCAGCCCGCACAACTGACTGCGGAGCAACTGCAGCAACTGGTCGCGCCGATCGCGCTATATCCGGATGCTCTGGTGGCACAAATCCTTGCGGCGTCCACTTATCCCGATCAAGTTGTAGAAGCTGACCGGTGGCTTCAGCAACATAGCAATCTCAAGGACGAGAAACTCGGCAAAGAAGTCGATAAGCAGCCATGGGATCCCAGCGTGAAGGCGCTCATCGAGTTTCCTTCGGTTCTCGCCAACATGGATAAAAATCTCTCCTGGACATCATCGCTTGGCGATGCTTATGTCAACCAACAGCAGGATGTGATGAACGCCGTGCAGGTAATGCGCCGTCGCGCCGAGAAGGCCGGCAACTTGAAAAGTACAGACCAGGAAAAGGTGAGTAAGCAGGGGCAAAGCATTGTGATCGAACCCGCCGACCCTCAGGTGGTTTATGTGCCTGAATACGACCCATGGCTAGTGTACGGAGACCCCATCGGGATTTGGCCCGGCTGGTATTGGTATCCGGGGCTTTTCTTCGACGGTCCGGGAATTGCGTTTGGCCTCGGCTTCGGAATCGGTTTCTTTGGTGGTTTTGGCTGGGGATGGGGGCACTGGGGCTACGATTGGCATAACCACGGAATCCTCTTCAATCACGGCGCCTACATCTCGCACAGCAGAGTTTTCGTCAATCGCAACAACTTCAATCGCGCCGGCGGATTTCATGGCGGTGGGTTCCACGGCGGCGATTTCTCAAGCGGGCGAGGCTTCGGAGGGTCGCATGGATTCGCCGGCACTCATTCCGGAGCGTTCAGCGGATTCAATCGTGGAGGAATGGCTAGAGGATTCTCTTTTCGCGGGCAATCGAGCTTTGGCGGAGGTTTCCATGGTGGTGGAGGCTTCCATGGCGGCGGTGGCGGTCGAAGGTAATCCGGTTTGACTAACCTCAAACTGACTGATGGC
Source organism: uncultured Acidobacteriaceae bacterium (assembly GCA_963726155.1). Taxonomy (GTDB): domain Bacteria; phylum Acidobacteriota; class Terriglobia; order Terriglobales; family Acidobacteriaceae; genus Sulfotelmatobacter. The sequence continues at coordinate 603,823 of CAVSBF010000003.1, read as the reverse complement.
AATGGAGGAAGAACTCATGCGTACAAGCAATATGAAGCTCGAAGCATTTATGGTGAGAGTCGCTTGGGGGTTCGCTTCCAGTGTTCTCCTGTTGCTGTTGGTGGGTCTGCTTCTGCTCGTGGCAGGGTTTGCTGGATCGAGCTTCGCTCAAGAATCACAACCAAGAACATTCTCGTCCCCCGGCGCAGCTACTGACGCTCTCTTTCAGGCCGCGCACAAGAAGGACGAGCAGGCTCTGGAAGCGATCCTCGGCGCTGGGAAGGAAGTCACTTCCTCGAGCGACGAAGAGCAAGACAAGCTCGAACGCGACCGGTTCTGCCAGAAATATCAGGAGATGCACCGTCTCGTCCAGGAATCTGACGGAAGCACGGTTCTTTACATCGGAGCCGAAAATTGGCCCTTCCCCGTCCCGTTGGTCTCGAAGAACGGCGAGTGGTATTTCGATTCGGATCGAGGCAAGCAGGAGATCTTGTTCCGCAGGATCGGAGAAAACGAGACCGCTGCGATTGAGATATGTCAGCAATTCGCAATGGTGAAGAATGCGAGCGCTGCAAAGGCAGCCAGCGAAGATCCGACCACCCAATTCGCCGAAAGCCTGGTTTCTACTGACGCATCGAATGCGGACAACAAAGAACCCAATCTCTTTCACGGGTACTACTTTCAAAGTGTGACAGGTAATTCCGCATCGGAGGCGAGCGGCCAGGGCAAGAAGAAAGGTAAGTCGATTTTGGTCGCGTATCCGGCGAAGTATAAATCGTCGGGCGTTATGACCTTCGTCGTTAGCCGTGAGGGGGTCGTGTACGAAAAGGACCTCGGGCCCAGCACGACGGCGGTGGCGCCAAAAGTAAAAGCCGCGACCGGTTCGGGTTGGCACCCGGCGGCATAGGACTTAAAGATACGCCGACCTTACATCTTCTAGGTCTTTCGGCCGTCACGACACTTCAAGTGCTTTTCAAGAAACTGGTTCCCGAACGAGGACCGCAGATTCGTGGGAGAGGAGAAACAACCAATGGCAATGACGTCTGACACACAACCAACCACGCAGGACAACATCACGCAGAATCCGGGTGGCCTGGATCATGAAGGTGTTGTGGAAATCTCACGCGAACTCCGGCATCTGCTTGCCGACGTGTTCGCACTGTATATCAAGACCAAGAATTTTCACTGGCACATGAGTGGAAGACATTTTCGCGATTACCATCTTCTTCTCGACGAACAGGGCGAGCAAGTCTTCGCTATGACGGATGTGATCGCGGAGCGGGCGCGAAAGCTTGGGGCAACCACACTCCGGTCAATCGGCGACATCTCACGTCATCAACGCCTGAAGGACAGCGATGACGAAGGGATGGCGCCGCAATTTATGCTCGCCGAACTTTGTAAAGACAACCAACTCCTTACGAAATCTCTGCGCTCTGCCCATGAGCTTTGTGACGAGCATAACGACGTTGCGACCGCAAGTTTGATTGAGAACTGGATCGACGAGACCGAGCGGCGCACCTGGTTTCTATCGGAGACGCAAACCGGAGTTTAGTCATTTCCAACGAGATCGAGACAAGCTCCGTAGACACCGAGAGAAATCTCGGACGAATGCTCAGCGATCAGGGTGAAACGGCATGCCAGGATGCCCCGCACTGGCGGGTTCCGGGGTGCGCAGATCTAAATTGATAACGATCGGATCCTGTCCATCTCTCACCACTACGGCCTCGCAGATCTCATCCGGGCTGGCGTTAATCTCCTGGTGCGGCACGTAAGGTGGAACGTAAATAAAGTCGCCCGGCCCGGCTTCCTCATTGAACTCCAGTTGATCGCCCCATCGCATTCGCACTCTGCCCCTGACTACGTAAAGAATAGTCTCCAGCTCCCCATGGTGATGCGGCCCGGTCTTGGCATCCGGTTGAACCAGCATCGTTCCGGCCCACAGCTTGTTTGCTCCGGCTCTCGCATGGGTGATTGCGGCGGCACGTGTCATGCCCGATGTCTGCGGTGTATTCAGATCAAGTTCATCCGAGTGAACAATCTTCACTCCATGGTTTCCCCAATCCATTCCTGAGCCTCCGTTTTGAGCTCTGCATTTTTGTTGCCGTGAAACAGCGCGCCGAGCGTACATACCCCAGGCAGATTGACCGAATTCATCGACGAGCCAAGAGCTGATCTTGAATCAGTCGCGCTGATTTGATTTCCGGTGTCCGCCGGTTGACACGCTCAAGGGCGGGGTCGCCAGGTCTTCGCCATTCGGCTGGAACACCCCAGCGCGTTCAGGCGTAACTGGCGCCTTCGCACTGGTTTACGTTTCTCACAAGGACCAGAACAACGATGGCACGCCGGGTGCATAACTCCTACTAGCCCGAGATGCGGAATAGCTGGCTGCAAAATCACGCCTTCGGGTTTCGTTAAAAGGAATTGCGATGTGGATTGTCCGGTTAGCGCTGCGTCGGCCCTACACTTTCGTGGTGATGGCCATTCTAATCCTGGTGATGGGATTGATCGCGATTTCCCGCACGCCAACTGATATTTTCCCGAACATCGACATTCCCGTCGTAAGCATTATCTGGAACTACGCCGGCCTGGTTCCCAAAGACATGAATGACCGGATCATCAGCATCACGGAGCGGTCGCTCACTACGACGGTCGACAATATTGAGCATATAGAATCGCAATCTCTGTACGGAGTCGCGGTGGTGAAGGTTTTCCTGCAACCCACCGCCAGTGTAGAGCGCGGCATAGCGCAGATCACGGCAATCTCGCAGACCCAGCTTCGGCAATTGCCTGCGGGTACAACTCCCCCGCTTATTCTCGCGTACAGCGCGTCGAGCGTGCCCGTTTTGCAATTGGCTCTTTCGGGACAGGGACTTTCAGAACAGCAACTTAATGACTATGGCCTTAACTTCATTCGCACACAGCTCATCACTGTTCCGGGGGCATCCGTACCTTACCCATATGGAGGCAAGCAGCGGCAGGTGCAAGTTGATCTGAATCCGGCAGAACTACAATCAAAAGGTTTGTCCGCGCTCGACGTGGTCAACGCGATCGCCGTGCAGAATCTGATTCTGCCTACGGGAACGTCGAAGATTGGCGGCAAGGAATATGACGTTGACGTTCCCAACGCGGCGCCGCAGACCATCGCGGAACTGAACCGCATCCCGATAAAAACGATCGGGAGCACAACCATATACGTAAAAGACGTCGCCTGGGTGCGCGATGGCTTTCCCCCGCAAACCAACATCGTTCGTGTAAACGGTCAGCGGTCAGTGTTGCTCACTATTCAGAAGGCGGGCAATGCTTCCACCTTGAACGTGATTGCAGGCATCAAGTCCCTTCTACCGCAGATCGCCGCCACGGTTCCTCGGCAGTTGAAAATAGAACCGCTTGCAGATCAATCCATTTTTGTCCGCGGAGCGATCAGCGGAGTAGTCCGCGAAGCTTTGATCGCTGCTTGTTTGACTGCTTTAATGATTCTAATTTTCTTGGGCAATTGGCGCAGCACACTCATTATCGCGACTTCAATCCCTCTGGCTATCCTCACATCACTGATTGTGCTGAGCATAATCGGCGAGACCATCAACATCATGACTCTTGGAGGGTTGGCGCTCGCCGTCGGCATACTTGTGGACGACGCAACCGTGGAGGTGGAGAACATTAACCGCAACCGGGAGGCGGAACCGGATAAGGAAATGGATGAAGTCGTCCTGGATAGTGCCATGCAGATCGCTACGCCGGCCTTCGTGGCCACGCTTTCGATTTGCATTGTGTTCGCACCGATGTTCCTGCTTTCGGGCGTGGCGCGGTATCTTTTTCTACCGCTCGCCGAGGCTGTGGTCTTCGCCATGCTCGCCTCCTATTTCCTGTCGCGCACCATCGTTCCGACCATGGCGAAGTATCTGTTAAGGCACCAAAAAATAGGGCAGCATGCTCAAGGCAGCCGCAATCCGCTGGTTCGCATGCAGCAGCGCTTCGAAGCCGGATTCGAAAGATTTCGCAGGAGCTATCGCGGGGCTCTGAATTTTTGCCTGCATCATCGAAAGACTTTTCTCATCGCCTTTTTCGCTGCCTGCCTGGGATCGCTAGCCATCATAATCCCGTGGTTGGGCCAGGATTTTTTCCCAACGGTGGACTCTGGAAGCTTCAAGCTGCATCTCCGCGGGCCTACCGGTATGCGCATAGAAGACACCGCGTTCCTGTGCGATCTGGTGGAAGCTTCCATCCGCAAGCAAATCCCGGCGGACGAGATCAAGAGCATCATCGACAATATCGGTCTGCCTTACAGTGGCATCAATCTTTCCTACAGCAACTCGGCGCCGGTAGGAACTTCGGATGCGGACGTGCTTGTTACCTTGTCACCGAACCATCACCCGACCGCTGAATACGTCGACAAGTTGCGCCTGAGTTTGGCGAAACAATTTCCCGGAGTCATGTTTGCTTTTCTCCCCTCGGACATGGTCACGCAGATTCTGAACTTTGGACTGCCCGCGCCCATCGATATTCAAGTGATGGGCAACAATCTCGAAGGCAACCGGGAGTGGGCCAGCAAACTGATGCAGAGCATTCGATACGTGCCGGGGACGGCTGACTTGCGGGTCCAGCAACCTTTCGACGAACCTTATCTTCACCTCAGAATCGAACGCACCAAAGCCCAGGAACTCGGCTATACCGGGTCAGATATCGCACAGAACCTGCTGATTTCGCTGGGAGGGAGCTTTCAGACTGCGCCAACTTTCTGGGTTGATCCAAAAACAGGTGTGAGTTATTCCATTGCCACCGAGACTCCGCAATATCGCGCAGACACTCTGCAGGATCTGGTGAACATTCCGGTTACAAGCACGACAACATCTGCCGCTCCGTCATTAATGGCTAGTCTGGTTTCGCTCAAACGTGGAAGCGGCATGGCGGTGGAATCGCACTACAACATCGCTCCAGTCATTGACATCTACGGATCTGTCTCGGGCCGCGATCTTGGTGGGGTTGCGCGTGACATTAACGCGCGCATCGATGCCCTTCGCTCACAACTCCCGCGAGGATCGCAGGTCGTGGTTCGCGGACAGGTGCAGACGATGCGGTCGTCTTATGTTGGCCTGCTCAGTGGGCTGCTATTTGCGATTCTTCTGGATTATTTGCTGATCGTAGTGAATTTTCAATCCTGGCTTGATCCCCTCATCATGATTTCCGCATTGCCGGCCGCGCTGGCGGGCATCGCCTGGTTCTTATTCATAACCCATACGACTCTAAGCGTTCCCGCGCTTATGGGAACCATCATGTGTATGGGCGTGGCGACCTCGAACAGTATTCTGGTCGTGAGTTTTGCAACCGAACAGATGCTGGCAGGAAAAGATGCGGTTTCAGCGGCGCTGGAAGCGGGCTTCACTCGCTTTCGCCCGGTATTGATGACGGCGTTAGCCATGATTATCGGCATGGTTCCAATGGCGATGGGATTAGGCGATGGGGGCGAGCAAAACGCTCCGCTGGGACGAGCTGTCATCGGAGGCTTGCTTTTTGCCACGCTTTCCACGCTGCTGTTCGTCCCTACATTCTTCAGCCTCTTGCAGGGCCGAGGCGAAAAGCAGAGCCTGCCGGCGGAAAGACCATTGGACGCAACATCTGGCACATAATATGACCCAAAGCAATAGTGATAAACAAATCGGAGCGCCGGAGGCCAGCCCACGAAACGATGCGCAGCGAAATGCCGGGCTTCGACGCTGGCTAATCCCCGTGACGATCGCGATAGCCGCAGCTGGCATCTTATTCGTAGGAATCCGCTCGCGGCTCACCGCCGAAGCAAAGCTGCGTACGGTGACTGCCCAACTGGCAATACCCTCCGTTTCAATCGTGCTGCCCAAACAGACCGCACCGGCTCAGGAAATTATCTTGCCCGGCAATATACAACCATTTATCTCGTCGCCAATTTATGCCCGCACCGACGGCTATTTGAAAAACTGGTATTTCGACATCGGGGCGCACGTAAAAGCCGGCGACTTGCTCGCGATTATTCAGACTCCAGAAGTTGATGAGCAATTAGCGCAAGCGCGCAGCACGCTCGCAACGGCGCAGGCGAATCTTGAATTGGCCCAGATCACGAGAGACCGTTATCAGGGACTGCTGAAGAAACATGCCGTCCCTCAGCAATCCGTGGACAATGCCGTCGGTACCTACGCGGCAAATAAAGCGATTGTGGATGCGGATGAAGCGAACGTGCGCCATTACGCAGCGCTCGTGTCTTTCGAAAAAGTATACGCACCGTTTGATGGGGTGATTATTGCGCGTAACACGGATATCGGCGACCTCATCAATTCCGGCAGCAGCACAGCACCGAGAACCGATCTATTCGACATGGTGCAGGCAACCACGTTGCGTGTGTACGTGAATGTGCCGGAAGAATACTCGCAAGGAGTGAAGGTGGGTGAAACTCAGGCGGACCTTGTGTTGGCGGAATTCCCCGACAAGAGATTCGCCGGCAAGTTAGTAAGAACGGCGGATGCGATCAACGCAACTACGCGGACCTTGCTGGTTGAGGTGGATGTCCCGAACCCATCGGGAACTCTTTTCTCTGGGTCTTACGCCGAAGTGCACCTGAAAATTCCGTCGCGAAACTCCACCTTTTTGATTCCAGTCAACACTCTGATTTTTCGCTCGGAGAAGCTGCAAGTAGGGCTTGTAAAGAATGGAAAAGTGACGGTCACAGACGTTACTCCCGGCCATGATTTCGGGAGCGAGATTGAGATTGTCGCCGGGCTGAACGCCAATGACCAGATCGTTCTGAACCCGCCCGATTCGCTCGTCTCCGGAGAGGAAGTCGAGATCGTGAACGCGGCGCTGCCGGGAGATTCGAAATGATGGTTTCACAAGCGGTGCGCCTGGCTATGGAGAAATCGCATACACGATGGAGTCTTCTTCTGATCACGTGTGTGCTTCCGTTTGCCGGTTGTGCGGTGGGTCCAAAATATAAAGGTGCACCGGCGGTTCCAACGCCGCCGGCGTACAAGGAACTCGGAAACTGGAAGACCGCGCAACCCAGCGACCAGAATCTGGGCGGGAACTGGTGGGAGATATTCCAGGATCTTCAACTCAACTCCCTGGAGCAGCAAGTCAACGTCTCCAACCAGAACCTGAAACAAGCTGTGGCGAACTACCAACAATCTCGAGCTGCATTGCGGTACGTGCGTGCGGATTACTATCCCACCGTTTCTGTATCTCCTTCGGCCACGCGAGAAAAGTATTCCAATAATCTTCCACCTACAACGATCAATGATGGGGTTACCTTTAATGATTACGTGGTACCGGCCAACTTATCCTATGAGACAAATGCATGGGGCCGGGTTAGCAAAAACGTGGAATCTTATCGGGAGCAAGCGCAGGCGAGCGCCGCCGACCTGGCGGTAGTCAACCTGAGCCTGCACGCCTCCCTTGCCGTGGATTACTTCGCGGCACGCAGCCTGGACGCTGAAGAAAAGCTGCTGAAAGACACCGTCGCGCAATACCAGCAGGCATATCAGCTGAATGAAGACTTGTACGACGGAGGACTCGCCTCCGAAGTAGAAGTAGAGCAGGCGCGGACGATTCTGGAAACAACCCGCGCGCAAATGATCGACGTCGACATTGCGCGTGCGCAATACGAGCATGCCGTCGCAGTTTTGATTGGCAAACCTCCGGCTGATTTCACTCTTCCCCCGTTGCCGCTTACCGCTCCGCCGCCCCCGATTCCTGTTGCGCTGCCTTCACAATTGCTGGAACGGCGTCCCGACATCGCCGCAGCCGAGCGTCAAGTGGCTTCCGCGAATGCCCAGGTCGGGCTCGCCAGGACTGCCTACTATCCGTTGGTGAACATCATGGCTACTGGCGGATTGGAGAGCGGGAGCATCACCACGTTATTCCAGGGACCGAGCGCTCTCTGGTCTGCTGGCGCTTCTGCCGCGGTTACCATCTTTGATGTTGGTCGCAGGCGTGCACTAAACGATCAAGCAAAGGCCGGCTACGATTCTTCCGTGGCGTTCTATCGGCAGACCGTCCTTTCGGCCTTTCAACAAGTCGAAGACAACCTGGCCAGCTTGCGAGTTCTGGAGCAAGAGGCCGGAGTTCAGGCGACTGCAGTGCAAGCTGCGCAACAGTCGCTTGCCCTCTCGAACACTCGTTATGACGGCGGTGTTACCAGTTATCTTGAAGTGATTACGGCTCAGAATGCCGCGCTCGCGGACGAGGTTACAGCGGTGAATATTCTTGGACGGCGCATGGCAAGTGCGGTGTTGTTGATTCAGGCTCTTGGCGGCGGGTGGGAGAAAAAAGAACTACCGGACAGGCCAGAGTGCTGCGGAAAGCTGATTAGCAGTTCTAACTAAAGGAGACAAACATATGAAAAGTCTTACGGCAAGTCAGGTAAAACTCGGATTCATTGGACTGGGCAATATGGGAAGCCGAATCGCGCAGCGCTTGCTCGAACACAGATACCCTCTCGTCGCCTACGACATGAATGTCGCTAAGGCGGAAGCTATCGTTGCAAAGGGAGGTTTCGCCGCGAAGAACATTCTGGAGCTTACGCGTACTGTCGATGTGATTCTTTCGTGTCTGACCAATGATGAAGCAGTTCAGAGCGTTTATACCGGACCGGAGGGAGTCTTCGCTCAGGCACGATCGGGAACCATCGTGTTAGAGATGAGCACGATCTCCCCGGAAAGTTCGCGGGAATTGCACACGCTTGGCGCGAAGAGTGGTATCGAGGTATTGGATGTCGCCATCTCGGGCAGCACTCCAGCCGCGGAGCAAGGCACCCTGACGCTACTGGCCGGCGGCAACAAAGAATTATTCCATGCTGCGGAACCGATATTCCAGGCGATTGCCAAGCAATACTTTCTTCTGGGTGGTCCGGGCTCGGGGACAGCAATGAAGTTGGTCGTCAACACGCTGTTAGGCGTCGGCATGCAGGCAATCGCTGAGGCTGTGGTCCTTGGAGAAAAAACTGGCCTCGACCGCGAGACGTTACTCGACGTTTTATCGAAGACAGCCGTAGTGGCCCCGGCTCACGTGGGAAAGCTAGCGCGAGTTGCGATCAACGATTACAGTCCGCAGTTTCCTCTCAGTCTGATGAACAAAGACTTTGGATTAATTCTGCGGGCGGCCGGAAAAACAGATGTCTCAATGCCCGTGACAGAAGCCGCATTTCGCGTGAACTCCGAAGAACTGGCTGCGGGGGGTGACGAGGATTTTTCCGCTGTGCTGCGGCGAATGGAAGAGGTTGCAGGGATTGCAACTTTGGCCGTCTCGCGCGCTAGTTAGCCCTGGCCGCACTCAATTGCGAGCAGGCTCGTGTGATTGAGGAAGATCGCTTGTGATTACACGCACAATACATGAGGTGAAGCGGGAGGACCAACGGTCTGAGCACCCCGGCAGATCTTCCCGCACAGCATGCTAAGTCTCTCCAGTTAGGGTTTCCGGCTTTCGAACATTTCGCCGAAGACTTAAATTGGCATATCAAATGCCCTCACTCCGAACGACGCACAGGTGAACTGCTCTGATGTGGTTTCGGTTCAGATCGGCCACACTCTTGCCGTCGATTCCAAAGGCAACATTTATGTGGCCGAGACCGATTGGGGCCACAGAGTCCAAAAATTTGAGCCAATAAAATGATGTCAGATCGGTTCACGTTTATCAATCCGTGCAAGGTCTTGGTTGAAGGCAAGTGAAAGCTCCCGAGTCGCAGGACTATTCTTGACGGGATTCAATAATGATTACGAAGATTTACGCACAATTACATCTGCGGATGCTCACGGTTGCACCTCAAGTCGATCGGCTGGCATCTATTGATAAGGCATTCAGTATCTGAGTTAATGACCTCATTAATCAGACTAAGAACTGCCGCTTACTTTCTGAAGGAGAACTTGCACAATGAAGCTTATAAAGTACACAGTACTTCTATCGATGCTCGCCCTGTTGTCGTCGGTGTTCGCTTTGGCACGGGACAATAATCAGCACTCGGTGGAGATCCCGGACTCTCTACAAGTCGGTAGCACCCAGCTGCAACCTGGCAACTACAAGGTCGAGTGGCAAGGAACCGGCCCGGAGGTACAGGTGAAGTTCCTGCGTGAGGGAAAGACCGTTGCCACGGTGCCGGGAACATTGAAGACGAATAACACTCAAGCGGTTCAGGCCGACGTTGTCACCGGCACAACCAGCGCCAATACACGAACGCTCGAAGAGATCGACTTCGGTCGCAACAGGGAATCGTTGATCTTTGAGCACACTGGAATGTAGTTCGCTCGCCGATCGCTGGCATAGATTCTCGCATTGCTGGCTGGCGTCCTGCCCCCGATGGGGCAGGGCTTTTTCTCGGACAGGGGCGTATGGACACTTGGTTAGTCGAGCCTGCTTAGTCGAGGAAGCAATTGCGCTAAAAACGAAAACTGTCCACGTAGAGTCTCTTCCTGATTGTTCGCTATTTCTCGGACATCCTTGGCGTCGCGTACGTCCTACGTAGATGATGCGTGCGGGGCGTCCGGCCCATCAATCGCCTGAGCTTGGCGCGTGCCCGCGCCAGTTGAGCTTTCACGGTTCCGTCCGCCACGCCCAGAATGTGCGCTGCCTCGCGAGTTGTCAGACCGTCCAGGTCACGCAACTGAAATGCCTTGCGCAGCGGAGGCGAGAGTTGCGTCAGAAGATCTTTCAGGCGCGCACGCAGTTCGGAATTTCGGCACTCGTCCTCAGGACTCAGCCGGCAGTCTGCCAATAATTCCGACATAGGGAGTTCTTGCTCCTCGCCAATCGGTTCGTCCAGCGACACATGGATGTTGCGTGGCCGCTTGCGCAATTGCATGCGGGCACAATTGGCAACAATCGCTGTTAGCCACGTGGACATCTGCGCCTCACCCCTGAATTGGTCGATGTGCTTGTAGGCGGAAAGAAGCGCGTCCTGAACCGCATCCTCCGCGTCTGCCGTATTTTCGAGAAAGCGGTAGGCGCTTCTGAAGAACGAAGCTCGGCAGCGGGACAGAGCCTTGTTCATTTCCTCGTGTGCGCCATCGCCGTTGGGGATGTTGAAGCTAGATTTGTTTCTAGTATAAGGCTGTGCTTCCTGCACGTTCTTTCCTCCTGATACGTAAGCGTGAGGCACGTCTCGTTCCAATCGCACGCAGTGACTTAGCCGCGTGTCTTCGGCGGCATTGACAACTGAGTATTTACGAAACGCCCGTGTAGGTCAGTTAATCGTCCCGGGGCCGACAAAGATGTCCGCATTTCGACAGGTTTGGACTTCTACTCGGCAAACCGAATTCCAGCGCGAAGAATTGGAACTTGCTTGCCCGGCGGTGGATGCCGATGCAAACCTCAGCAGTTCTGGGTCGAACGGCGTTTGGAAAGATAAATGCATTCTCTACATTGCGAACGCTCAAATGAAGCTCTTCGCACCGAGTCGAGCGAGGATGCTGTTTTAGGAAATTTAAAAGAGATCCTGTAGCCGCAAGAGAGAAGAAGATTGAATTCTAAGGAGGATAAGGTGAATAGACACAAGTGTCTTATCGTGACTTTCTGTCTAGCGGTAATGTGTGCGCTGGCTGCACCAAGCGCAATGATGGCAGATGAGTCGGACAAGGCTACTAAACTTACATTTAGTGAACCCGTCGAAGTACCAGGCCAGGTTCTTCCATCCGGCACCTACTGGTTCACCCTCGCGGACAACGAGTCAGATCGCAACATCGTTCAGATCTGGAATGCAGATCGCACGCAGCTGGTTACGACGGTTCTGGCGATTCCCGATTACCGGATGCAACCTCGGGGAAGAACCGTCATCCATTTCGAGGAAAGACCATCTGGCTCGCCAGAGGCCATTCATTCCTGGTTCTACCCGGGCGCCAACTTCGGGCAGGAGTTTGTATATCCGAAAACTAGAGCTACCCAACTCGCGAAGCAGACCAGCCGGCCAGTACTCTCGATGCCTAACGACCAGGCATCAAGTACCGCTCAGAGCAAGCAAGTGCCCGTGAAAGCGGTGACTCCAAGTGGCGAGGAAATCGAAATCGCTGAAGTCGTCGTTTCCCAACCGCTGATAGCGCAAGGGGCAGCGGGTAACTCTCTCCCTAAGACCGCGAGTTTGGTGCCACTCTGGGGACTGCTCGGGATGTTGTCGTTAGTCGCTAGTTTCGTGCTTCGACTGGTCTCTAGAAACCTCGCGTAATTCAGGGTCTGGCTCCTTTTATGCTGGCGCCGGTTTTGGGGGCGCCAGAGGCTTTTAGATTTCGAATCTGTGCGGGTCGCTCATTGCGAAAGCGAGTTTAAGGATGACATCGCGAGGAAGAACAATTCTTGTCTGGGGCCAGCATCTTCTCCTGCTTGTGGGATGCTCGGCCCTGGGATATTGCGCGATTGCGATCGCCGACGCAACCCGCTATCAGGCTTGCGCGCGCGACCAAATGCGAAAAGCTGGCCTCGTATTGGCGGAGCTCGCAACCAATCGAAGTTCTACGGATATCTCACAGCCGGCGCCATTGCGGCTGGGCAGCGGGATGGATTTGGTCGGAAGAATCGACGTCCCGCGACTCCATATCTCTGCGATGGTGGCGGAGGGAACCTCATCGCGGATCCTACGCGTAGCGGTCGGACATATTCCAGGAACTGCGCTGCCAGGACAACCGGGCAATGTAGCGCTTGCGGCACATCGCGACACCTTCTTTCGGCATCTGGGTGAACTCAAGTCAGGAGATCTCATTCGAGTTACGGTTCCTGGAGGGCAGTACGTCTACAGCGTCAAGTTCACCGATGTCGTCCGCCCCAACGAAACGTGGGTTGTGGAGCCTTCCACGGGTCAATTGCTGACGCTGGTCACCTGTTATCCCTTTCATTATGTCGGCCCGGCGCCCGAGAGATTTGTTGTGCGCGCCCGCAGCTTGGCGGGGGAATAAAATGCAACGCCCAAGAGGTTCCCTTTACGAGCTGCCGAGGGCTAAGAGTTCTAGCCGTCAAGATAGTCGCTGAACGGAACTTCAGAAGGAGCTGGAAATGCAAACGCGAAAACTCGGCAACTCAGATCTCAATATCACTCCCGTGGGCTACGGCGCTTGGGCCATCGGTGGTTCGGGCTGGCAGTTCGGGTGGGGATCTCAAGACGACCATGACTCCATCGCCGCCATTCACCGCGCGCTCGAACTGGGCGTCAACTGGATCGACACCGCCGCCGTCTACGGCCTTGGCCACTCCGAAGAAGTCGTCGGCCGCGCTCTCAAAGGCTGGTCTGGCCCGCGCCCCTGCGTCTTTACCAAGTGTGGCCGGAGCTGGGACGCGCACGGCAATGTAGGAATAACCCTGAACGCCGATTCGATCCGCCGCGAAATCGAAGGCAGCCTCCGTCGACTCTCCGTCGATGTTGTGGATCTTTACCAAATCCACTGGCCTCCCAATCCCGATTCGGCCGAACTGGAGGAAGGATGGTGCACGCTTGCCAACCTGAAACGTGAAGGCAAGGTACGCTGGATTGGAGTCTCGAACTTCAATGTGCATCAGCTCGAGCGCGCCCAGGCTATCGCTCCGGTCACTTCTTTGCAGCCGCGCTATTCGCTGGTGCATCGCGAGATCGAGGACGAAATTCTGCCCTTCTGCCTGAGTGAGGGGATTGGCGTGATCGTCTATTCTCCCATGGCTTCTGGCCTGTTGACTGGCGCCATGACCCGCGAACGCGCAGCCAAACTGCCCAGAGACGATTGGCGAAAAAATCATCCCGACTTTACCGAGCCACAGCTCTCTCGGAACCTGGCGCTGGTGGAACGCCTGCGAGAAATTGGAAGACACCACAACCGGTCAGCCGGAGAAGTCGCAATCGCCTGGACGCTGCACCATCCCGCGGTGACGGGAGCGATCGTCGGCGCGCGCAACTCTCTTCAAGCCGAAGGAGTGATGCGAGCCGGCGAGTTGCGCCTCACTGAAGAGGAAGTGGCCGGGATCGAAACCTTTTTCGCCGAGGCTGCCGCGTGATTTTGAAGATCGTTTTTCGCCAGTGTGAATAGTGGGTGAAGCCGGCAGGAAACTAGTTGTTGAGGAGAATGACCGATGATCGAGAGTCTCACCAGCACACACGCCGACTGGATCGTGGTACTCGCTCGCATTGTATTGGGAATCACATTCTTTGCCCACGGCGCCCCTGCACGCAGCTAGTTTCCCGAAGGGCAGATTTTATGTTCGGAAGCAAACTTTCCGCCCGCGTCTTGGGATGATGTTCCGTCGCGCAACTAGTGTTGACCCGAGACGAAGGTTAGTTCCCGGCCATCCCCGATTCTACGGAACCCGTGGGCGACAAACGCAGTTGAACGAGAATGGTCAAACGGTTTCCGACAATGTCATTGAAATTCTGCTGGACGCCCACATCTTCGCCGTTCGCGGCGTGAGGAGCTTCGGGAAGCCCGGAAGTTGACAGGTATGTTCCTGTGCATTGGGCACCGCTGTAGGCTTCACTCGCGTCAGGTACTTGACAGTTCTCCTCTTGGACCAGGGTCGGCCAGTACGTACCGACTACAGTTCTCACCAACTGGGGAAAATCCTCGCGGTGCATGCTCGTGGATCCCGACGCCTGGATAGTGCTTTCTTTCTGCCCGCTCCTGCTGGCCGGGATGTCGAAAACGAAAGTGGCCTCGTGCGAAACGCGGTGGATCATCGGAGAGCCATACACGGGCCCGGTATACGCTTCACTCGTAGTCACATCGACATTGCGATCCACCCGCGTGACGACCAGTTCGCCCGTGGCTTGCAGCCGGCCGTCGGGCGTCCGCACGACCCGCTTGGAGTGAAAACATACCAGCGTTTGATTGGCTGGGTTCTGCAGAAACTCCTTTAGGAATTTGCCACGTTCGTCAATGGAGGGTGCCATTGATGTAGCCGGGAAGAACCTAAAGTCGATAGTGGATTTTGCGGGGTCGGCGTCATCGATTGTCACTCTTCCGTTAACCCTGGCAAAGCCCAGGGCTACGTTCATTTTCGTTTTCCCGTAATCCGTCGTCGCGTCGGTAATAAGTTTCGCATCGGAATGGCGAGTGTCCACTTGCCAGGACCCGGCCATGGGAGCAGGTTTATCGGGAACACCCACGCCCAGCACCGTCAGGCCCAGAAGTGCAGCCGCTGCAAATAGAGCCGTGTGTTTAAGCATAGTACCCTCCTTTATCAAACCCGGGTTCGGCGTCATGGGATCTAACTCATGCTGCCGCAGCGTCGCTAAAAACCGTTTTCAGAATGTTTACCTCGAAGGGCTCTTCCAGCAATTCACCGATCGCTTGTTCTAAATGTTTAAAGTGCGGAGTTGCTGTGTGTTTATCGAGTGCAGCTTTGCTCTCCCACGTTTCGTCGAAATAGAAACGCCCTTTGGTATCTGACTCGTAAAGTTCATACGAATCGCATCCTTGTTCGGCGCGCGTAGGAACCAACATGCCCTGCAACAGGGCTCTGAGTTGGCTTTCTTTTCCTTCGCGCGCCACCGATCGTGCAATCACGCGTACTTCGGTCACGATATTCAACCTCCCTATTCGTATTTGCCGTCTCAGACTGCAGAAAGCAAGAAAACAGCCCCGAAGCTGCTATTTCACAGCTGGATCAATCAACGTCAGATCAGTTGCCGGATCGAACCGTTTCTGCATGGTAACTGGATCGACCGTGACCATCACCTCCAGCGTCGGGGATACATACGCATCAAGAACATGGCCACCGCGTGTTGTTCCATCGGAATTCCCCACTACCATGTGGGTATGGACCACGGGCTTTCCCTGGTAGAGCGCAATATCTCCGCTCATCCCAATCACTTCGTGCTGACCGACGATGGGAATCTTCTTGTACATTTTGCGCTGGGGATCGAACCAACCAAGCGTCGCTCCACTCAGTGCTCCGATTGCAGTGAAATGAGCGCTCGTCACTTGATACTTCTCCGCAAACTCCAGCAGTCCGGAAAAAGCTTCGTCTCCCTGATAGAAGATGACCGCATATTGTTTCGTCGGTTCTCCTGGATTCAGTAATTGGACCTGCATTTTGGGAGCTTTGCCTCTGGGAACGGCCTCCGACGGTGAGACATATTCGCTTGTCGTCCCCTGCGAGTAGGCAGTCATGGTCATGGCTGCAATGAATACCAAAAGAAAAAAAGTTCTTGCCATGGTTCCCTCCGCCTAACTACATGCCGGGACATATGCCTGATAACCCCGGCTGCATCCACAGATGCACGGTGCCTTCCAATCCACCACTAGTAAGCGAGGCTCGCATTTTCAACGGGATGAGATTGCCAGGTCAGCGGAGATCGCCTGAGGGGGCCTGGATAAGGTGTCCCGTGGCCGACGCACTGTCGGCATATCGACGGCATCGAATTTTCAGCCGGCCTTCCTCTCAGAATCTCGCCGCCATCTCTAGCGCCAACTCCGCTGCTTTCTTCGACCACGTTCACCAATTTTGCTTGGGAGTCTAGTTGGCACACCAAGTGCAGATTGGGAGCTATGAGTAAAGTCTGCAATCTCGGCAGTAAATCGAAGGAGTGATCAGTGAATTCTCTTCAGAGACACGTTCTACAGGCAGACAGTTCGGACGTAATCCAAGGGGACGAACAGTGCCGGGACGGCCACTATCGCGCCAAGCAGAACCTGCGAACGCAGAGGATAACCAGCACAGGGCGAGGGCCCGCGTCGGAACTGGATCCGAGCGACTCTACTTCGGTGCAAGCGCAAAACCCAACCGATATGGGCAAGCTCAGGATTGGACGGGCCTCTGAAGAGGCTGCCGGCATTCCTGCCATCTGGAATACGATGGTATACGGCATTGGTGAAGCGGGTCCGATTCGATCAGCCGAAGCTTTTGTGAAGATCAACCAAGTGACTGGTTTCGACTGCCAGAGTTGCGCGTGGCCGAGTCCTGACAAGAAGCGGAAGATTTTTGAATTTTGCGAGAACGGCGCCAAGGCCGTGTCTGACGAATCCACGAAGAAGCGCATCGGGCCGGAGTTCTTCGCCCAGCACTCAATTGCGGATCTGGCCGCGCAATCCGATTACTGGCTCAACGCGCAGGGACGTCTGACTTCGCCAATGGTACGGCACGCGAACGCGACACACTATCAGCCGATCACCTGGCCACAGGCCTTTGCGATGATCGCCGAGGAGTTGAATCGTTTGGATTCGCCCGACCAGGCCTGCTTCTACACTTCAGGCAAGACAACCAATGAGCCGGCCTTTCTGCTGCAGTTGTTTGCGCGGCAGTTCGGGACTAACAATCTTCCAGATTGCTCGAACATGTGCCACGAGTCGTCGGGAGTTGCCATGGTCGAGACGCTCGGTGTCGGCAAGGGCGCAGCCACCGTGGAAGATATGGAGAGCAGCGACCTCATCTTTATCTTTGGAAACAACCCTGGGACCAACCATCCGCGAATGTTGACCTCGCTGCAGAAGGCCAAGGACCAAGGCGCCAAGATCATCGTGGTTAATCCTCTGCCTGAAGTCAGTATGATGAGAGTAATTAATCCTAACCCCCAGGATTACCCGAATCCTTTGGAGTTGCCCCTTGCGCTGCTCGGTAAGGGCCAGGCCCTCGCCGATCTCTATCTCCCCGTACGCGTGAATGGAGATGTAGCGGCAATCAAAGGCATTCTCAAAGACTTGTTCGAGCGCGAGCGAGCGGGACAGAGCTCGGCGATTGATCGCGACTTTATTCAAACCTTCACCGAAGGTTTTGAAGCACTGCTGGCTGACATAGAAGCGACGAGCTGGGAAGAGATTGAGGAAAACAGCGGGCTGACTCGAAACCAACTGCGTGTCGCCGCCGATATGTATGCGGCCTCAAAGAAGACGATCATCGCCTGGTGCTTGGGCGTTACACAGCACCGCAACGGGGTCGACAATGTTTCGATGATCGTGAATCTTCTGCTCGTTGGAGGAAATATCGGCCGTCCAGGGGCAGGCACGGTGTGTGTACGCGGACACTCGAATGTCCAAGGAGACCGCACCATGGGTGTGTGGGAGCGTCCGCCAAAACCTTTCCTGGATGCGCTTGGGAAGGAATTCAACTTTGTACCACCCCAGAAGTGGGGGTATGACACCGTTGAGACGCTGCACGCGATGTTCGATGGAGACGTCAAGGTGTTTTTTGCGATCAGCGGGAATTTCCTTTCGAATGTGCCAGACACGGTCTATAGCGCGCATGCGATGCGGCGCTGCAAACTTACCGCACACGTCTCGACCAAACTGAACCGCTCTCACCTGATTACAGGAGAGCGAGCCTTGATCCTGCCTTGTCTGGGGCGGAGCGAGGAAGATATGCAGGCGACTGGCAAGCAGTTCCTTACAGTCGAAGATTCAATGGGAATTATTAATCCTTCTCAGGGCCTCTTTCGACCCGCTTCTCCAGACCTGCTGAGCGATGTAGCCATCATTGCGAATCTCGCGCATGCCACTTTAGGAACTCGAACTACCACAAATTGGCTTGGCTTTGCGGCGGATTACAACTTAATCCGTGATGCGATCTCTCGGGTGATTCCTGGTTTCGAGAATTTCAACCAGCGGCTTGCCAAAGAGAAATTCTTCTATCTGCCGAATGGAGCGAAGCATCGCATCTTCAAAACGAGTTCCGGGAAGGCGAAGCTAAGCGTCTGCCCAATCCCGAAGCATGACCTGAAGCCTGATGAGTTTCTCTTGGCAACCATTCGCAGCCACGATCAGTTCAACTCCACGATCTACGGACTGAATGACCGCTATCGCGGTGTCTTTGGTGGCCGCCGGGTGCTGTTTCTGAATCCGCTTGATATGGAGGCCAGAAATCTCAAAGCCGGTCAGATCGTGGACATCTACAGCCACTTCGAAGGAGAGGTGCGCAAGGCGCCCCGCTTTGCCATCTTTCCCTATGCGGTCGCTCGCCGGAGCGCTGCCGCATACTATCCGGAGACCAATGTTTTGATCTCGGTCTGCAGCGTTGCAGCCAAGAGCAATCAGCCCGCCGCTAAATCCATTCGTATCACTCTGACTCCGTCAGATCAAAACGAGGCTCTGCACTTTCCCGAGGACGACCTTGCTCACAACCTTAATCGCCCTGTCCCGCGTGTTCCCTGACAACGTACTTCTTTAACCGGGCACCAGTGAGTCCGACGAAAGATTCCGCCCATTCGTATGCGACCGGCAATTCGCCACGGGTCAAGGGCGGTCACTGTCGATATAAGGACAGTGTGTCCATTTCAATTGGACACAGCCGGGACGTGACCTTGCCACTCGGACCGGTTGAAACGCTAAATCGCTGACGGCAGTCCGCATTAACAGGAGCTTGCTCGTTTCGCGCTTTGGCACCCCAGATGCTTTAAGAGCTTTCACAATGAGAGCACATGAAGCGGAAACAAATCGAGTGTAATAACTCGTAAAAACCCACTTACCAGGAGAAGCGACATGAGAAAATTAATTACATGCCTTTTGACTACTATATTCGCGGTCCTGCCAACTCTTTCTGCCCCAGCTTGGGCAGCTGACCACGAAAAGGATCAGGATCGGCTAAAGAATAGCGGCATTGTCTTGAAGGAGATTCTCGATGTTCCCGACGACATCCCTCAGGACTTGCTCGACAAGGCCGATTGTGTGGTCGTGTTCCCGTCCGTCTTGAAGGCGGCCTTCATTGTCGGAGGAAGTTATGGGCGGGGAGCGATGTCCTGCCGCCACGGCCAGGATTTCAGGGGGCATTGGGGCGCACCCACCATGATGGCGCTCGAGGGCGGCAGCTTTGGCTTCCAGATAGGGGGCGAGGCAACGGATTTTGTTCTCCTGATCATGAACGAGCGAGGTGCGAACGCAATTCTCACCAGTAAAGTGAAGCTTGGAGCGGATGCTTCGGTTGCCGCTGGCCCGGTCGGCCGCGACCTCTCGGCAGAGACCGATGCTACGTTGCGCGCGGACATCTTGAGCTACTCCCGCGCTCGCGGTGTTTTTGCAGGTATCGCCCTTGAAGGATCAACCATACGCCCCGATGGTGGCGCCAACGAGCAGATTTACGGGCGGAAGATTCCGGCAAAGCAGATCGTGCGATCCCGGAGCGTCGCTATCCCTGCACCCGCCCGGCAACTTGTTTCGACACTGGACGCCAGGACTCCAAGCCACAAGTCATAGCCGCCCTCGGAACTGCTGGAAACGACGGCTGCGGAAATTGCCGCTTCCGAAGCGCTGTAATGCCAATTCTTGAGCGGATCGTTCCCGTCTTTGCCTTCAGATTCTGTTATCTTGCGCTGCCAAGTACTTATGTTACTTGGCAGTGTCCCCTTCCGCCTTGGGCCCTTCGTCCGTGCGAATGGGTCCGTATGATCTTGGAACACAATTCTCAAACTCAGACGGACACGTGTTGGATCATTCCTCGCTCTTGTAGCCCGGCGCACCACTAAGTCTAGTGCGATGCATGGTTTGCATTATTTTCCACTAATCATCGAGTTCGGCGCGCTCCTTGCAATCACTTGATCTGAAAGTTGCGTCAGGCAACGCCCTTCCCCAGGGTCGATGTCGCCGCGACTACTCCCGGCTAATGTGAACCATCCGGAAAGATAACCACTCACCTACAAGGAGCGCCATGCGCAGCGTCATTCGTCCCTGCAGCAAAATATCGTCTTCCATTCCTCGACTTTTGCTTGGTTTTGTGTTGGCCGGATTTTCCGCCATTACTCTCATCTCTCCTGTGGTCACAGTCGCGGCCCAAACAGCCGCTAGGTCGAGTTCGTTATTGAACCCCAATTCTTCAGCACTGCCTCGTCAAGGCAGCGGTCAGACCGCGCTTACACCTTTAAGCCACGTTTCCCCCGCAATGGCAAGACTGCTCCATCCAGCCACCGCGAAAACAAATTCCTTATTGCCAGAGTTCGGACTGGACGCGATTTTTGATACGGTGCCAGCCTACGCCTCCGGCGGCGTACAGGCGTCTTCGTCCGCGATCGGAGATCTGAATAGCGACGGTTTGGCCGACCTCGTCGTGGTGAACGAGTGTGCGAGCAATTCCAGTTGCGCTGGCAGTGTTGGAATCTTATTGAGTAACGGTGACGGAAGCTTTCAGGCACCCGTGAGCTACAGCACAATCGGTGCCGATGCGTCCTCCGTCACACTTGCAGATGTGAATGGCGATGGCCATCTCGACATATTGGTGACGAATCAGTGCGCGAGCGCAAGCAATTGTGGTTCTACCGGCGTAGTCGTACTTCTGGGCAACGGCGACGGAACCTTCCAGCCCGGAGTTTCTTACGGCGTGCCCGGAAGCAATGCCTTTTCAATCGTAGCGGCAGATCTGAACGGAGACGGCAAGCTTGACGTCGTGGTCTCGGAGCAGTGCTCTAGCAACAATAATTGCAACGCTGGTTCAGTGGCTGTTCTGCTGGGTAACGGCGATGGCACGTTCCAGCCGTCGGTCTCCTACAACTCAGGAGGGCTCTATGCTTTTGGGGTCGCTGTGGCGGACCTGAACGGCGACGGCCATCCCGACCTGGTAGTCTCGAATTACTGTATCTCGAATTCGAATTGTACAAACGGGACTGTTGACGTCCTGTTAGGCATTGGTGACGGAACTTTCCAGTCTGCTGTTTCTTATAACAGTGGCGGTTACTACTCGAGATTCGTAACGGTGGCCGATCTGAATGCAGATGGAAAGCCCGACCTCATAGTGATAAGCCAGTGCAACAACTACAACAACTGCGATCTCGGCAGCGTGGGTGTGTTATTGGGAAACGGCGATGGCACATTTCAGACCGCTTCCAGTTATTCAGCGGGCGAGCAAACCGCTTACTCGGCAGCCGCGGCAGATGTAAACGGCGATGGCAAGTTAGACGTAATCGTCGCCGACCAGTGTGATTACAGCAGCGACTGCGGTAACGGAGTCGTGGCCGTACTTTTGGGTAACGGCGACGGTACCCTCCAGACGCCATCAACGTACAACTCGGGCGGGATCATCCTCTCTTCGGTGCTGGTCAAAGACGTAAATGGAGACGGCAAGCCCGACATTCTGGCAACCAACGGCTGCGCCGACAACTCCTGCAGCAGCGGCTCGGTAGGAGTTCTTTTGGGTAACGGCAATGGAACCTTCCAGGCTCCGATCTCTTATAACCCAGGCGGCTCAGGTTCTTTCTCCATGGCTATGGCAGATGTGAATGGGGATGGCAAGCTGGACCTGCTCGTCGCCAATACGTGCCTGACTAGCTCAAACTGCAATAACGGATCCGTGGGAGTGCTTTTCGGCAATGGTGACGGCACATTTCAGCCTTCGGTGGCTTACGGCGCGGGTGGCGTTGATACCTTTGCTGTGGCTCTGGCCGATGTGAATGGGGATGGCAAACTCGATTTGGTGGTAGCGAACGCATGCAACAACAACAGTAGCTGCAGTAACGGTAGTATCGGAGTATTGCTGGGTAACGGCGACGGAACTTATCAGGCGGCAACTGCTTACAGCTCGGCAGGACTCTATGCTGACGCGGTAGCAGTGGGGGATATCAACGGCGACGGCAACCCTGACCTGGTTGTTACCAATGAGTGTAACGGGAATAGTTGCACGAATGGGAGTTACGGAGTCCTGTTGGGCAATGGCGATGGAACGTTTCAAGCCGCAGTTTCTTACAACTCTGGTGGAGTGACCGCGACTTCAGTCGCACTCGCAGACGTAAATGGCGACGGCAAGCTTGACCTGTTGTTAACCAACCAGTGTTCTGACAATAACTGCACCACTGGCCAGGTCGCTGTGCTGTTGGGCAATGGTGACGGAACCTTCCAGTCGCCAGTCACTTATGGCACGTCCGGGTTATACGCTGGTTCGCTGGCCGTTGCAGATATCAACGGAGACGGAAAGCTCGACCTGATCGTGACCGATCAATGCGAATCCAATTCGATCTGCAACACTGGTTTCCTGGCGGTGCTTTTAGGCAACGGCGATGGAACTTTCCAGACACCTCTCACGAGCACAGTGCCTGCACCGCAATCTGTCTCTCAACTCACGCTGGCGGATTTCAACGGTGATGGACATTTGGATGTTGCCTCCGGTGCGGGAGATTTTCTGCTGCTGGGAAACGGTGACGGCACATTCCAACCGTTCCAGCACCTCGGCGCGGGCGGACAAGGAATCGCGGCGGGAGATTTCAATGGCGACGGAAAACCTGATGTAGCGGCCGGCGGCCTCACTGTACTGCTTAACGTGGCGTCAGCTTTCAAGTACGCGACTGTAACCGCTCTTACTGCATCGGCCAATCCTGCAAATGGCCCGGTTGACTTTACCGCCACGGTTTCCCCGTCGTTCAACGCCGGCTCCGTGAGTGGAAGCGTCACTTTTTACGACGGCCTGACTTCCCTGGGCAGCGTCGCGGTCGGCAGCAACGGGCAGGCTGTGCTCAGCAGTGTAGGTCTGACTCTCGGCGCACATTCCATCACTGCGATTTACAGCGGCGGTTCAACCTACCTGGCCAGCACGTCACCGGCGCTGAATGAAACCGAAAATCAGTGGACCACGATCGCAACTCTGTCCTCTTCGCAGAATCCTTCTGGCTTCAATCAATCAGTTACATTCACCGCCACAGTGACGCCAAATGGTGGAGCTGCTCTCACCGGAACCGTCGCATTTATGGATGGAAGCACGACTCTGGCAACGGTCGCATTGAGCAACGGATCCGCAACCTACACTACTTCTACGCTCTCGATGGGAACGCATTCGATTAGCGTTTCCTACGCGGGCGCTTCGCTCGACAGCGCCAGTTCCTCGGTGCTGAGCCAGATCGTGCAAAAAGCAAGCACCTCCACCGTGCTGACCGACAGTTCGCAATCGGGCAGCCTCATCCTGAGCGCCACTGTAAGTCGGGCATCCGCAGGCACACCTACGGGAACCGTCAGCTTTATGGACGGCACGACCTCGCTGGGGAATTCCACTTTGAATGGGAGCGGCGGCGCAACACTTTCCACTTCGTCGCTCTCGGCAGGCGTCCACAATATCACTGCGGTCTATAGCGGAGACAGCGACTTCGGCACCAGCACGTCGAGCCCGATGGCGGTTTCTGCCGACTTCGCACTTTCGGCGTCTGCGGTGTCGCCTGCTTCGGTGACACCTGGCCAGCCGTCAACGGCCACCATCACGATCAGTCCGAAGAATGGCTTCAATCCATCAGGAGTGGCCTTTACTTGCAGCGTCGCGCCCGCATCGAATCCGTCGCTGGCTTGCTCGTTGGGCAAGTTATCGGTGGCGAACGATGTTGGCAGCGCCACGCTTACCATAACTCCGGCTGGGAGCGCGTCCGCCCAGCTCTCTTCTCCCTCTGGGCACAGTTCGCGTGCCATGCTCATATTCGCGCTGTTGATTCCTGGAATGCTGTTCGGCACCGTGGGAATCGTCAAGCAGGACCGCGGTAAGTTGTTGGGGTGGCTGCTTGCCTTCGCTGTTCTCGGCGCTTGCCTGTTGCAGGGCGCTTGCGGCAGCGCAGGAA
Organism: uncultured Acidobacteriaceae bacterium; assembly: GCA_963726155.1. Classification (GTDB taxonomy): domain Bacteria; phylum Acidobacteriota; class Terriglobia; order Terriglobales; family Acidobacteriaceae; genus Sulfotelmatobacter. The sequence continues at coordinate 579,441 of CAVSBF010000003.1, read as the reverse complement.
ATGCAAAGACCGCTGCGACGGACAGCGGTACCCCAGCTGGCTTGTACACGGTAACCGTGACTGGCAGCGCCAATGGAATACACCACACCACGGCAACCTCGATCACGGTAAATTAAGGCGGAATCAAAGCGGAAATAATTCGTTAGAGGGTCAGCCCGGTCCGCCGATTCTGAAACTCGAAGCCAGGACTATACCTGAACGTTAAGGCCGCAAGTGAAATCCGGAAGTGGACCACGGCGGCCTTCGCGGGCAATAAGTCTTAGTGCTGTATCTGAGGCGCCCCGAGCAAAGAGCGAGAAGTTGAGACGCTGTAGAGGGGCGCTTCAGATACAGCACTAAGACTTCCGCGTCACTCGGCGCGGCTCTTAGTCGGGGCGACGGAGAAACAGCGGAGCAATGATTCGTGTCCTCTGCTGAAACTCCCATCTAACGAAAGGGTCGGCCAACCGTAAGTTATCGGCGTCGCCGGTCGCGCAATCCGTACGGGTGGCTTGTGGAGAATGCAGCTCTCGCCGCCAAGAATGCTAATAAGCGACTGACACGAGCTGTAGTATCAATTAGCCGTGCGATCTTCTTCGCGGTTGTCATTTACTGAAACTCCCCCTGGCATTCGAGATTTTCTAAAGCGCCATTCCGCCCGACACTTCAATCCGCTGACCGTTGATCCAGCGATTTTCGTCAGAAAGAAGAGCAGCGATCATGGGACCGATATCGTCCGGCACGCCGGCGCGCCCCAGCGCGGTCATATTCGCTACCGTCTTGTTGACTTCGGGGTTGTCGCGCACCATGCCACCGCTAAAGTCGGTTTGGATCGCTCCTGGAGCGACGACGTTCGCGGTGATCCCGCGCGGGCCGAGTTCCTTCGCCAGGTAGCGGGTGAGAACTTCGACCGCTCCCTTGGCGGCTGCGTAAACGGAACTGCCTGGCAAGGAGAAACGCGCGAGGCCGGAGGAGATGTTTACGATGCGGCCGCCATCGTTGATCAACGGCAACAGTTTCTGCGTCAGGAAGAAAACGCCTTTGAAGTGAACATTGACCACCGCATCAAAGTCTGCCTCGGTTACCTTGTCGAAGTTTATGTGCTGCGAGTTGCCGGCGTTGTTCACGAGGTAATCGAAGCGGTCGCGTCCCCAGCTTTGCAGAGTTTTCCGGACTTCGGCAACGAACGCGTCAAAGCCGCGGGTGTCGCCGGTGTCAAGACGAAATGCTGCGGCTTTGCGGCCCATTGCCTCAATTTCGCGGATGAGGCTTTCGGCCTCCTTCTCATTTGCGCGATAGGTGAAGACGATGTCGACGCCGCGAAGCGCGAGATTGATGGCGGTGTTGCGGCCGAGGCCGCGGCTTCCGCCCGTGATGATGGCGATTTTATCGGTCATAACTCCAGCTCCTTTGCTGTGTAATTTGCGCCTTCTTATGTGATCCAAATTCCCATGAGTCGGCTACCTGAACAATTACGATAGCAACAGAACTTTTCGCGGGCTGGCCCTGCGCACCGATCGAGACGTCTTCCCAGGCCTCCCAGGTGGCGATGCGGTCCGCATATAAGGCGCGAGCCCCCGGCAGAACTGTCGAGCCCAGCACCAGCCGCAGCGGCGGATCGTCCGCGTCCACAAGCTTCAGGATGGCTTCCGCGGTTGCTTTGGGATCGCCGCGTTCCAGGCTGGTCAATCTCGCCATGAAACGCCTTCGGAAGTCCGCATACGGTTCCAGAACATCGGCGACCTTTGCGGATTTACCGAAGTCGGTGGCGTAGGCGCCGGGCTCGACGATCGTCACCCTGAGGCCGAAGGGCCTGACCTCCTGCGCCAGCGATTCGTGGAGCGCTTCAACTGCCCATTTGGTGGCGGCGTAGAAGCCGATGAGCGGCATCGACCCAATTCCGAGCCCGCTGGAGACGCCGAGAATGTGTCCGCTGCCCTGTTGCCGCAGCAGCGGCAGAGCAGCACGGAGGACACGCACCATTCCGAGATAGTTGGTGTCGAACAGATCGCGGATCTGATCGTCGGTCGCTTCCTCCACGGCCGCGAGCAGGCTGACACCGGCATTGTTGACAAGAACGTCCAGCCTGCCGAAGCGCGCGAACGCCTGCGGAACGACCTGTCGAACCTGTTCGGGATTGCTGACGTCGAGCGCGAGGGGCAACACCGCATCGCCGTAGCGCTCCGTCAGGTCGGCGACGTCAGCCAGATTGCGGGCGGTAGCTGTGACTTGGTCGCCCCGTGTGAGCGCGGCTTCAGCCCAGATGCGGCCGAACCCCTGCGAGGCGCCTGTGATAAACCATGCTTTCTTCATTTCAATCTCCCTTTGGTTGGCGTTGCTCTCGTTTGCAGATGTTTTTGTCCGGAGCCGTTTCAGTTCCTCACTCGGAGTCAGGAGAAACGCATGTTCTCGAGATCGGTGAGGAGCGTAGGCCCAGTTGGGTTCCAGCCCAGCTCGCGCCGAGTCTGGGCGCTCGAGACCGGGCTATCTCTGCCCGCGAAGAACCCGAAAAAGCCGAAATGCTCCTGAGCCTGTTCCTTTGAGATGGAATTGACGGCCACGTTCAGGCCGCGTCCGATGGCGGCAGCGATGTCTTTGAGCCGTACACCCTCTTCGGCGACAGCGTGATACCGGGCTCCCGCAGTGCCTTTTTCCAGGGCGAGCCGGTAGAGACGGGCGACGTCCAGCACATGCGCGGCAGGCCAGCGGTTCTGACCATCGCCGACATACGCTGAGACGCCCTTCTCGCGGGCGATCGCGATCAGGGGAGTTACGAGGCCTTGTTTAACCGTATCGTGGACCTGCGGCAGTCGCATCACTGAAGCGCGAACTCCACGCTCCACGAGTGCGACCGCCGTCGCTTCTGAGACACGAGGAAGGGATGGGGTAGGGGACAACGGCGGATCGTCTTCGGTCGCGGCGCGGCCCGTGGCCACTCCGACTCCGGAGCTGACGATGAATGGACGGCTGGAACCCCTGAGCACGGCGCCAATGGTCTCGATAGCACGCTTGTCCAGTTCGCAGCTCTCCGCAAATCTCGACCAGTCATGCCTGAAGGCAGCATGGATGACGGCATCACACGCGGCCGCTCCACTGCGTAGACTTTCCATGTCTTCCAGATCGCCGCGGTGCACCTGTGCGCCAGCCGCAGTCAGTGACTGGGCACCCTCATCGCTGCGCGTAAGGCCAAGCACCTGGTGGCCTGCGTCGATTAACTCTCGAACTACAGTCGAACCAATAAATCCGGTTGCACCTGTAACGAAAACCCGCATTTGAATACTCCTTTATTAAACTCCGTTTTGTATTCGGGCATTGACGAATCCCTGTCGCATCCAATAAAACGGAGAGTGTCTCCGAATGAATAGATAACAGGAGACTGTCTCCCGTTGCATTATTTTTGCCGATGGCGAAGAAAGCTTCACAACCCGCACCACGGAAGCCGCGCATGGACGCGCAGCGGAACCGTGGTCGTATCTTGGAAGTGGCGAAGGACGCATTTACTCGTCTCGGCGCCGACGCCAGCCTGGACGACATCGCCAAACAGGCTGGCGTCGGAGCCGGAACTCTGTATCGTCACTTTCCCACCCGCGAAGCTCTGATCGAAGCCGTCTATCGGAGTGAGGTGGAAAAACTGGCAGCAGCCGAGAAGAAGTTTTCCGAAAACCTTCCTCCCACCGAGGCCTTGCGAGCATGGATGTTACTGTTCGTCGACCACATCGCGACCAAGCAGATCATCGCCCCTGCACTGAACTCGGTCGTCGGAGGCCCCTCGAAGCTATTTGAAGGTTCACGCAGTCAGATCCAGGGAGCGATTGATTCGTTAGTGCGGCGCGCCATTAAGAGTGGCGACATTCGCAGCGATCTGGAGCCATTCGATCTGCTCCGTGCGCTGATCGGCGTCTCCCACGTAGCGTCCGGTCCTGACTGGCGGCAAAGCGCCAGGAGACTCGTAGACATCCTTATCACCGGCTCGCGTCGGTCAAATAGAGACCGCATCTCGACGCTCCGGGGCCGATGAGATCTGAAGGCGACCAAGCCGTCTGACGCGCGCACCGCACTGGAATCGCTGGGCCGTCGAGCTATTTGCCTCCCAGTCGGTCTCCATGCGAAGGAAGCGATTAGCAGAATCAAGGTGAGGGACAAGCGCGCTTTCACCAGTCTTGTCCCGCTGGATTTTTCGTCAGCGATTATCGAGAGCCACGGCGACTCCGTAGGGAGCGAGCTCGACCGTGTTTGAGTCTTTGCCGTCGAGCACGAGATTCATGGAATGCGGCAGCGCCACGCGCCGATCTTCCTGCGAGTAGTTGATAAAAACGAAAACTTGCTTGCCTGGGCCGATACGGCGCGAGACTTCTACGCCGTCGGGCACAGGGCCAAAAACGGGAGTGATGCCGGACTTCTTCGTCATCCATTCGGCAGCCGCCGTCATCAACTTGTCGTCAAGGATCGCTCCGACGTAGGTGATTCGTCCCTTGCCATAGGCGCGAGTGATGGTGGCTGGCTGATCGTCGAGCCATCCATTGCTCTTGCCATATTTCAGAAGGACTTCGTCGTCGGGTGCGCGGCTTTTGAGCTGCTCCGCCCAGATGCTGGCTTCTCCGTTGCCCCAGGCGCCAGAGACGGGAACATCCTTCTCGAGCGCGTAATACTGCTCAACTCGCGCACCCAAGGCATCGACGAGAAATCCCGGCTGACGCTGCGGCAAAAGAGAGTTGAATTCATCTTTCATGCCGGACCGTGGACCGAGAACCAGATGGCCGCCCTTGCGCACATATTCGAGCAAGTGATTCGCGAGATCCTCCGGCAGCACATTCAAACTAGGCGCGGCGACCAGTTTGTAACCATCGAGCGGAGCGGAGGCACTGATCACATCGAGGGACTGCGCAATCTGTCGCAGCGCCTGGTAGTAACTCTTCAGCAAAGCGACGTCGTCATACTTCTCGGTGTGTTTCTGAAACTGGATAGCCCAATGGCTGTCATAGGAGTAGAGCAGCGCTACCTCCGATTGCGGTTGCGTACCACGAAAGCTGCTTTCCGCTTTGGCAAACTCGTGCGCGGTTTGCGCGGCTTCGTCGTAGAAGGGCACGGGGGTACCGTCAGGGCCAACGAGAACGCCGTGAATCTCTTCCTGTCCGTTCAGCGCGCTGCGCCACTGCCAATAATTGACATCATCGGCGCCGTGGCCGATGGCTTGCCACGCCATCGCGCGGGCCTCACCGCGGTTGAGGAAATTATTCAGCGTCGACCAGTTCACCGCGCCCGGCTGGGTCTCCATCACCCAGAAATTCTGCCGCTTAAAGCCGCGAGTCAGGTCGTGGGAGAGGCCGTTGTATGCGGGGTCTACGTGCCCCGAGCCGACATAGTCATCCCAGGAAGCAAAGGTGAGCGGCTGGCTGATGATGTAGTGATCGAAGCCATCGAAAAATCCCATGAAGTTGCCGGTGATGAACTGCCGCGGTTCGGCGTGCTTGCGGATCGCGTCGATCTGATTCTGCTGGTAGGAAGTCCAGGTAGCGGTGACGAATCGTTTCCAGTCGAGCATCAGTCCGGGATTATGCTCGCCCACGGGAATAGGAATTTCTCGCCAGTTGTCGTAGGTCTGACTCCAGTAAGAGGTAGTCCAGTGCGTGTTCAGGTTGTCGAGATTTTTGTATTTGGCTTTCAGCCAATCCTGAAATTGCTGGCGCGTCAAATCGTCGTAGGACATCTGCGCGTAGCCGTATTCGTTGTCGATCTGCCAGCCAACCACGTTGGGATTGTGGCCAAAGCGTGTCGCCATCTGTGCGGCGATGCGGCGGCAGAACTCCCGATAGCGTGGGGAGGCGGCGGACGCTTGAGCGCGGTTGCCGTGGGTCACGCGTTGGCCATCGGGTTCCACGCGGAGCACGTCGGGATATTTCTGCGTGAGCCACGCGGGTGGCGCAGCCGTCGGCGTGCCGAGGACCGAAACAATGTGATGCCTGGCGGCCAGATTGACAGCGCGCTCCAGCCAGTCAAGGTCATAGTGACCTTCGGCGGGCTCCATGCGGCTCCAGGCAAACTCGGCGATGCGGACGACCTTCAGATCGGCGGCTTCCATCAGGCGCAGATCTTCTTCCCAGCGCGATTCGGGCCATTGTTCGGGATACCACGCGACACCCATCAGAATTGCGTTCTGGCCCGGGATCTGAGTGGGGATCTGAGTAGAGATCGGCGCTGCAGGCTGTTTCGTCGTTTGGGCTGATGCGGAAAGAACGAAGAAGAGACACCATGCGGCGCGGAGGAGAGGCAATGAATACCGAGACATAAGCGGCTCCTGGAATCTATGGGGCGAGAGTGCGCCAACAACTGACTGCCAACAACTGACGCCTGCATCGACCAACGAAAACCTTGGCCAGCGGCGCTCGCCTGGACAGCCGAGCGCCGTTCGAAGGAGGCTGTCCCTACATGACTTTTCCTACGGCGTCACACTCACTTGTTTACCCGAATACTGTACGACCTTGTCTGGAGTATCGCAGGGCGCGATGCCCACGCCGTGATTCTCGCTCACGAAAACGATGTGGAAAGTACGGCTGGAAAGCATCCCCGGGAACTCTCCTTGTCGATCGCCGATGGTCAGAGTGCGTTTCGCATCATCCCAGCGAAAAGCAATCGTGGCGTGGATGCCCTTCTCATAGTCGTAGTTGTCATTTTCGTCCTCGTAGAGCGTGAACTCGCCATCTGCGCCGAGGTAAATACGCAGCTCAATCGGATCGGCGGGTTTTTCGGTGGACCATTCAACATCGGGTCCGAAGGGAACGATGGAGCCGGCTCGAATGTAGAGAGGCAACTCGTCGAGCGGTGCTTCGGCAGTGATCTCGCGCTTTCCATCGACGGATGCGCCATTCCAGAAATCGTACCACTTTGCTTCCGGAAGGTAGACGCGTCGGCTGGTGGCCGCGGGCTCGGTTACCGGATTGACGAGGAACGCGGGGCCGTACATATATTCGTCTCCCGTATTTTGCGCGCGCACGTCGTCGCGAAAATCCATTGCCAGCGGACGCATCAGTGTATAGCTGTCGTTCGTTGTCTTCCACGCGAGCGAGTACGTGTAGGGGAGCAGGCGATAGCGCAAACGATCGAAGCTTACCAGAATTTTCTGCGCATCCGGTCCGTAGGACCAGAGTTCGTTCTGATCGGTTTTGCGAGTGCCATGCACACGCAAGATCGGGTTGAACGTGCCGAACTGAAACCAGCGGACGAAAAGCTCGCGATACGCAGGATCCTCGGGATCGGCAGAGACGAAGCCGCCAATATCGGTGGTCCAGTAAGGAATGCCGGAGAGGGCAAAGTTCAGGCCGGCGGGAATCTGGCGGCGGAAGCTGAGCCAGTCGGAATTGATGTCGCCCGACCACGCGGTTACGGCGTTGCGTTGCGATCCGGCGAAAGCGGAACGCGAGAGGATGTAGACGCGCTTCTGGTCGGAGGCGGCGCGCTGTCCGTTGTAGACGGCGCCCGTATCCAGCAGGGGATAAACGTTCACGTAGCGATCGCCGCTGCCAATGGCTAACTTGTGGCCCAGCTGAATGTTTCCTTCCTGACCTTCGGTTTCCGGTTCGGTTGTGTCCATCCACCAGGCATCGACACCAATTTTGAACAGACCCTGGTCCACCAGATTCCAATAGAATTTTCGGGCCTCAGGGCTGGTCGCGTCATACACGGCCATGGCATCGGCATGATAAGGCGGCTTGGCGAATTTGAACTTGTCGATGAACCAGCCTTTCTTGTCCATGTAGTCGTAATTGGCCGATCCCGGTTCGAAGAAAGGCCAGATGGAAATCATCAGGTGGAAGTTCTCGCGGTGCAGTTCGTCGACCATAGCCTTCGGGTCGGGATAGTTCTTGTTGAAAACGAATTCGCCCTTGCGGTTCCACCAGAACCAGTCCTGCACAATGTTGTCGGCGGGGATGTGGAGTTCGCGATACTTGCGCGCCACTCCCAGGATCTCCGCCTGAGATTTGTAGCGGTTCTTGCACTGCCAGAAACCATAGGCCCACTTACCGAACAATGGTGCTTGCCCGGTGAGTTCGCGATAGGCGGCGACAACCTTATCGAGATTGGGGCCATAGAAGAAGTAGTAGTCGATCACGTCGGCCACTTCCGAGCTGATGTAGAGATAGTTAGCGAAACGGTTGTTGAAGCGGCTCCGGGAATCATTGTTCCAGAAGATTCCGTAGCCGTTGCTCGATACCAGAAAAGGTACGGCAATGTTGCTGTTGTCCTGCGAAATGTCGACCGATTCGCCGCGATAGTTCCACACTCCGGCCTGGTGCTGGCCGAGTCCATAGAAGGCCTCGCGGGAGCCGTAGATGTTTACAAAAGACTCGGCGTGATAAGTATGCTCGCCGTTTACTTTCACCGGCGTCAGTTTCCTGGTCGCTTCCTGCACAAGTTGCTTACCGGCAAGATCGCGGTAGGTAATGGCGCCGTCCTTGCGAGCGACGACGACCTTCAATTGCGAAGTAATAAGTGTGATTTCGCCGGAGTTGTCTTGGATGGTGAACTTCGTGGCTGGCCATGTCGTCTTGATGACGACGGGATCGGGACGGCTGGCGGGGAAAGACGTGGTCGGAGAGTAGAGTACATGGACGATCGAATCAGAGCAGACTTGCAAGCGAAGCGTCCCAGACTTCATCGCGAGGATCACACCGTCGGGCTGTGCCTGAACCGTAACGACCGGGTTCATGGGAGCCCATTGCCCGAACGCAGTCGACGAGAATTCAAATGCGAGCAGAATCGTCAACGTGAAGCGAAGTAGACGTGTGTAGTTACGACACATACCGTGGACCTCACCCCATCGCTACTTCGTCGAATCGTTACTTCGCCGAATCGTTATTTCGTCGTTCATCGACCAGGAGACTGCGAATCCGGTAATGATAAATAGCGATCGAGATCAATTCCAGAGGGAGTAAAGACTTAGACATGACGACGCCGGGAAGGTCGGGAACATACCTTGCACACGAGTGGAAACCCAAGCACGCTGTCCGGGAACAGCCGGCTCAGGTTTCGACGCCTGACCGGCCCGCTCCGTCTGTGCGCCACGTCGCAGGTGGTCGCTCAAGTTAACGTTCCGCCGAGGGATCGCTGGCTTTGCCTTCTGCGTTATAGGCGATCACGCGGTACTTGGTGGCGAACATCGTCGCGAATGAACTGTTCGCGGCCTTCTCGTCCACCCAGGGAGTGTCGGCGTCGGTGGCACATCGGTCGCAGGCCGTCTCCCATGGGGCGGAGTCCGAAGGGCGGCGCTGCACGCTGTATACTACCGCGCCAGCCGAACCGTGCCATCCAAGGATTCCAATTCCCTTGAAGGTAATGACTGGAGGTGCTGGAACTGGATGTGGAGGTACCGCTTCGCCCGCCATGACATATGCGTGTGTGCGCAGAAGTTCGGCACGAGCCTGCATGTCCTGGGCAGAGTTGACGAGCGTATTCACCCCGCCGTAAAAAAGAGACCACCACTGCCCGGTCTCGCCCCATTTTGCGTAGGTCCTACTGTTCGCTGGAGCAGAAATGGGCTGCCAGCCGAATTTATCGGCGTGCGCCTGGAGAGCCCAGTAACCATCGCCGGAGATATTTGGGTCAGATTCCAGCGTCTTCAGCACCCTTTGGAAATCGTCGCGCGTGGGCCAATCCGTAACGTCCCAGCCGTACTCACAGGCGACGTACACTTTGCCTTTTGCTGTTACGAGGGCAGCGTCCTTTGAAAAAGTCTCTGCGGTAGTCTTGTGCCCGGGTGCTCCAAAAAGCGCGTCCCAGTGCGGATAGTATTCCGCCGTCACGATGTCAGGTGTTTTCGCATCTAACGCTTTCTGATCAAAAAAGAAGAAGCCGCTGTCGTCTTCGTACAAATGTCTCTTGTCGATGGATTTGATAAAGCTTCCGATGGTATCGATCCAGGGAAGGTAACTCGAGGCAGAAGTCCCGGCTACGAATAGGCCACAGACGTTACAGTTTTCCCACGCGAGGATGGTCGGATCATCCTTGTATGCGATTCCGGTGAGAACGTTCTTGTGGTTTAGCACCGCCCGGATGTGCTCTTCGAACTCAGCGATGATTTTGGGATCGGTAAAGAACTGTTTGTAATCCCGCTGGCCCTTCCACAACAAATACTCCCCTAGACCGCTCAGTTCGCAATTAGAACAATCACCGACTAGCGTGATGACGAGGCGAATTCCGCGATGATGTGCAGCCTTGATCGCGTAGTCGATTGATCGGAACGCTTCCGGGTTGAAAACTCCAGCTTTGGGTTCGATACAGAGGTCGCATCCTACGCTATCGCCCATGGTCTGGGACCGCACAACGCGAGTTCCCATCAGTTTCGCGGTATCGAGGGCGTCGTCGATCTCAAGATGCGAGGGGTAGCGGGGCCCAATGGAATCGTCCGGACCGTAAGCTTCGATTCCAAGCCATTCGACATTTGGGCCGCTATAACGATAATCCGCGCCGCCTAGCGTCAGCTTGGTTCCACTGCGCTCGACGAATTCATCGTTATGCCTGGTTTGCGCCGCACTCTGAACACTGATCGCCATTGTGGCTATCACCACAAGGGTCAGAGTCGCAAACGCGCATTTCAATTTCATAACCGTCACGAATCGCCTCCTCCGGCGCTCGATTTCTTTTTGCCACACCTTTCATGGGGAGGGTAGTGCCTCGCTTTTTAAAGTGCAAACTGAGGCACGCCACAACTTTTAGGTGATGTTAACATTGCTACGATGCTAAGGCAGTTCAGCCCGGCCTTCGGCCACCCGAATCAACCGGCCTTTTTTTGCTTCGGCGACCCAAATGGCCCCTTCCGCATCGAGACAGATTCCATCTGGCGCAACGTTCACCTGACTAAAAAGCTCAGCAACCTTGCTCGATGTGGGCGGATCGCCAAAGGCTGCCCAGGTCTATCGCTTGCCCAGTTCCTGCGCCAATCATGATCGCCAGAGCCATCGATAACCCAGCTCGCGTTTCAATCACCTTCGATGACGGCCTGCGATGTCAGTTCGAACGAGCAGTTCCGATTCTGGACAAATACGGTCTTCCCGCTACCTTCTTCTTGGTTGCCAACACGGATCCGATCCACACAGACGGGCACTCGCATCCCGACTGGAAAAAAACCAACTGGAGTGATACGGATATCGAGTTCTTTACCAGCATGCGTGAACGGGGACATGAAATTGGTGCCCACAGCGTTCACCACCGATATCCATTCTTAGACACCGACCCGAAGCTTGAGGCTGAGGCTTCCAAACGATGGATCGAAGATCGCCTGGAGGTGGGGGTCTGGTCGTACTGCTACCCGTTTTACCATGTCACTCCTCCCATTAAGAATGCTGTGATCACTGCCGGATACAAGCAAGCCCGTGGGGGACACGCAAATTCCTACTACGCCCCGCAAAGTTCAATCGATTGGTTCGACGTGGACTGTCGTCAAATTTCGATGCAGCGTGAGAATGTCGAAGAATGGGTGCGATCTGATTCCTGGCATGTGCTGACGTTTCACGGGATTGGAACGGAGCAGGATGGTTGGGAACCCATCGCCGAATCCGAGTTCGCTCGACAAATGGTAGAACTGGCAAAGCTTCGAGACGCTGGAGCGGTAGAGGTTGTCACTTTCCACGGCGGTGCAGAACGCTTACGGAATGCGAAACCATCCATTTCTTGAAGCACTTTGCGGATCAGCAAATAACCCTGCTCCATTCACTCGACATTGATTCGCTTCCTCTCATTCGTATCTGTTGGTGCACTATCGCCAGTAACTTTCCTCCAGCAGCCCCGGAGAAGTAAACTCTTCTCGTCCGTCGGAGCCCTATGCGCCTGCTGCGCCTCCAAGACGTCGAGATTGGCAGCAACGATCGTGTATTCCGCCATTCGCGTCTGCGAGCTTTAATCGTCTGGCTTGCTGGATTCGCCGCCGCCACCGCCTTTTTCTTCCACGCATATACGGCAAAGTTCCGCTTCGGTTACTTCTTCGGCTCATTCCTGCTGCTCTTTCTGCTTCTGACGTTAAAAATGGTGACTGCGCGGTTTCACCCTTCGAATTGGCTCGTCCGCATGAACGATACGGGAATCTACGTGCAATATCGCTCTTATCTGAACTATCAGTTGCCCGATGACCCTTCGGTAATGTTTCTTTCCCTCGGCGAAATCGCGTCGGCTCGCTTGGTCAAAGAGCGCGTCGACACACCCGACCCCATGAAGCCCCACGCCACCCAAACCCAATACCTGCACTACGTCGAACTTGAGTTATCCGGCGATACCGCGCCGCTTGCGGAGGCATTGCAGACGGAACGCGGCGAGCAGGCCCCTCTGGAAAAACACTGGTACGGCAGCAGTTCGACGCTTTACCAGGATTATCCCGTCACCCTGATCCCGCCGACATTCGTTCGTATCCACTGGGACGTCGTGCCTGGCGCACACAACTTTCTCGAAACGCTGCGCCCCTACACGGTGATTGCCGATCCCGTTTCCATCAGGCAGGACTTCACGCACTTGAAATCGCTCAGCCGCGAAGATCAACAGAAGCAACTCCGCGAACTGGCCGCCCGCGGCCAGACCATCACCGCCATATACGCCGCCCGCCAACTCTACGGCGGCAGCTTAGGAGACGCAAAGCAGATGGTGGATTCGTTGCAGGAGAATAAAACAGCGCAACAGCGTTAGGAAATCGGAATCGTGGGGGACTCTGGCTCGCTAGTACGGTTCGCGAGTACGGTTCGCGACTACGGTTTGCCACGTTCCCGGCTTTTTCCAGCCGCGCCTGAAGGGCGATCATGCGTGGACTGCTACCGCTACCCATCCCATGAGTCTATAAACTGGTACCAACTTTTCTTCCCAGCAACGTCACGATTTCTTTTTCAAAGACTGAGATGTCCGTTGCGCCAATATGCTTGTCGGCGATCCGGCCATCCCGCCCGATCACAAAAGCAATCGGCAATCCGAGAACTCCACCGTAAAGTTCACCCGTCTTTGCATTGCCCATCACAACCGGGTAGTTCATTTTGAAGCGCTGATAGAAGTCGCGTACCGGTTCCGGCCCATCGTCCATGGAAACGCCGATGATCTGCAAACCCTGGTCGCCGTACTTGCTTTGCAGTTCGACGAAATGTGGAATCTCGTCCCGGCACGGATCGCACCAGGTTGCCCAGAAGTCCAGAACAACGACCTTGCCGCGGTAGGATGAGAGATCGAGTTTTTGTCCCGTTAAATTAGGAAGAGAGAAATCGGGGGCCATGGAGTTTTCATGGACACCGAACCCACCCGCGCTGCTCGTGCGGGAAACTCCAAGATGACGAATCGCGAAATAGAGTCCCGCCACCACCACGAGCAACACCAAGCCGCGAAGAATCCATCTCTTCAATCTTCCCACCCCAGTCGGAAAGCCTTCAGTTCGCTAGTCTCCTTTAGCAACCGGATAGCCCTTATCCACCCAGTTCACACCGAAGTTGTCGGCGATATAAAGCACTTTCACGTTGCTAAAACCGAGCGCCTGCAATGCATCGGCGGCAGGCTTCACGTTCGGACAATGGCTCCATGGACAACACCCGCAATACAGAACGATGAACTTGCTTCGAGGCAGCGGCTCCACGCGCTTACGCAGTTGCTGGATGCCGGCCTCGCTGGAAGCCGGGCCAATGTATTCGGAGCCCGGGATGTGCGCCTCCTCGTAAAGAACGTGGGACCCCACATCGATCATCAGCGGCTTTTCTCCTTTAGAAGACTGAATAATCTTGACCAGTTCTTCTGGGTGGATGAGTTGAGCGCTGGATAAAAGTGTTGCCTGATAGGCGGGAAACATCGCCCCCGCCGCGCCCTCCGAGCGGACTTGCGAATTCGCGCGAACGGCCCAAACTGATGCTGCCAGGCTTGCCGCAGCCGTCCCGACAACAACCATGGTGATGACGCGTTTCATAGATGGAGATAGACGGTTCATTTTGAACTCCTTCGGCATTATCCGGCGTTGCTTGCCTGACCCGCAAGGCATTATAAGTTCCGCCACTTCGACAAAAACCTCGGCCGCCGATCTCGACACTCCACGTGCGGTCCACGATGCAGGAACGATTTTGGTTGACACTTCCCTCTATCGTTTTATAATGATTCTTATCCGATAATCATGCGTTTCTCTCACAAACAGTTCCGTGAGCTGGCTGCGCAGCACGGTTTGCCGGTTACGCACCAGCGTCAGGTGGTTTATGAGGCGGTCATCGCTTCCCACGGACACTATTCTCCAGAGGACGTTTACGCCGCGGTGCGACGCCGCATTCCATCCATTTCTCTGGCCACGGTCTACAACAATCTGCGGCTTTTCATCGAGTGTGGTTTGCTGCGAGAGGTCACTCCCCACACCTCCACCTTGCGCGTGGACGGCAATCTCGAACCTCATCACCACCTGGTCTGTTCGCGCTGCAAGTCGGTGCAAGACATTGAAGGAGAGTTCATCGATTTCAAACGGCTGTCCCGGCATCTGCCGGATGGCTTTGATCTGACGCAGCCGCTGGTCGAGGTCTTTGGCCTCTGCCGCCGCTGCAGTGCAAAAAAATAGTTTTTTAAGTAATTTTCAGTCATAAGAAGAAGGATGAAAACATTATGGAAAATACACTCGCGACTTCATCGGGGAGCGTTTCCCCTGAGACTAAGGACAAACACACCACCCCCGAAGGAAAGTGCCCGGTAGCGCACGGCGCTCGCCAACCCCACACCAATGTTGATTGGTGGCCCAACCAGGTGAACGTGAATATCCTGCACCAACATTCGCCGAAGTCCGATCCCATGGGCCAGGAGTTCAATTACGCTGAGGAGTTCAAGACGCTCGACCTGAATGCCGTCGTCAAAGACCTGAATACCTTGATGACGGATTCGCAGCCCTGGTGGCCGGCCGACTTTGGTCACTATGGCCCGCTCTTCATTCGTATGGCGTGGCACAGCGCGGGCACCTACCGCATCGGCGACGGCCGCGGCGGCGCCGGATCCGGACAGCAGCGCTTCGCTCCGCTCAACAGCTGGCCGGACAACGTAAACCTCGACAAGGCTCGCCGTCTGCTGTGGCCGATCAAACAGAAGTACGGCCGGAAAATTTCCTGGGCCGACCTCATGATTCTCGCCGGCAACGTCGCCCTCGAATCGATGGGCTTCAAGACCTTCGGTTTTGGCGGCGGGCGCGAGGACGTATGGGAGCCCGAAGAGGAAATTTATTGGGGACCTGAAGGCACGTGGCTGGCCGACGAGCGCTACAGCGGCGATCGTGATCTGCAAAATCCGCTCGCGGCCGTGCAGATGGGTCTGATCTACGTGAACCCGGAAGGGCCCAATGGAAAGCCCGATGCCATCGCTGCCGCGCGCGATATTCGGGAAACTTTCGCCCGCATGGCCATGAATGACGAAGAAACAGTTGCGCTAATTGCCGGTGGTCACACCTTCGGCAAAACCCACGGCGCTGCCGTTCCCGCTCAATATGTGGGTAACGAACCGGAAGGCGCCGACATCGAGGATCAAGGCCTCGGCTGGAAGAATAAATTCGGCAAAGGTTTTGGCGCAGACACGATCGGCAGCGGCCTCGAAGTTACTTGGACAACGACGCCTACGAAGTGGAGCAACAACTTCTTCGACAACCTGTTCAAATACGATTGGGAACTGACCAAGAGTCCGGCTGGCGCGCATCAGTGGACACCGAAAAATGGCGCAGGTAACGGCACTGTGCCGGATGCCCACGATCCTTCAAAACGTCACGCGCCATCGATGCTGACCACCGACCTCGCCTTGCGCTTCGACCCAGCCTACGAAAAGATTTCGCGGCGCTTTTACGAGCACCCGGATCAGTTCGCCGACGCGTTCGCAAAAGCATGGTTCAAGCTGACCCACCGCGACATGGGGCCGATCCCGCGCTACCTTGGCCCGCTCGTTCCCAAGGAGCCTCAGATCTGGCAAGATCCGATTCCCGCAGTGGATCATAAATTGATCGATGAGCAGGACGCCGCTGCGCTCAAGGCGAAGATCCTCGCATCCGGACTGACGATCTCCCAACTGGTCACCACTGCGTGGGCATCCGCGGCCTCATTCCGCGGCTCCGACAAGCGCGGTGGAGCGAACGGCGCGCGCATTCGCCTCGCCCCGCAAAAGGATTGGGAAGTAAACCAACCAGCCGAACTGGCAAAGGTTCTGTCCAAACTGGAAGCGATCCAGAAGGAGTTCAACAGCTCGCAGTCCAACGGGAACCGAGGGAAAAAAGTCTCGCTGGCCGATCTCATCGTTCTGGGTGGCTGCGCAGCCGTCAAGGAAGCTGCGAAGAAGGCCGGCTTCGACGTGAAAATTCCTTTCACGCCGGGACGCACCGATGCTTCGCAGGAGCAAACCGACGTGCACTCCTTCGCCGTAATGGAGCCGGTCGCGGATGGCTTCCGCAACTATCTTCGCAGCGGACAGGTTCTGTCGGCTGAGGAGTTCCTGGTCGATCGGGCGCAATTGCTCAGGCTGACGGCTCCTGAGATGACGGTACTCATCGGCGGCCTGCGCGCTCTGAATGCAAACTTCGGGCAGACCAAACATGGCGTCTTCACCAACCGGCCAGAGACGTTGACCAACGATTTCTTCGTCAACCTGCTCGACATGAATACGAAGTGGGAGCCATCCTCCACCGAAGGTGTGTATGAGGGACGCGATCGCGCAACCGGCAAAACCAGGTGGACCGCCACTCGCGTCGATCTCGTATTCGGTTCGAACTCCCAACTGCGCGCACTCGCGGAAGTCTACGCATCGAACGACGCGAAGGAGGCATTTGTGAAGGACTTCGCGGCGGCGTGGAACAAAGTCATGAACCTTGATCGTTACGACGTTGCCTGAGAACGCCGGACGAGAGCGGCACCGCGGTAGTGGCTGAGTCTAAGCAGATTCAGCCACTACCCGAATCTACTGGGCGCGAATGTTGCCCCGAATTACAATCACCGATGCCGCCGGCAAGTCATAAGCCGTGCCTGCACTGACACTCTGCTTTATGTGCACAATCGGTCCATCCGGATCGGCTACGCCCGCAGTTTCCACCGTGACCGAAGGCTCAGCCGGATATTCGGCATGTCCCACCGAACGCGTAACTCCCGGATGCCAGTGATACTGCCCCTTTCCAAATATGGATATCTCCACTGTCCCGTCGAATGCCTCGTTCTGGCCGCTGTCCCGATTCTCGATCTCCTGTTTCTCGAACGCATGGTTCTCGAACGCGATCTTCACGCGGTGAGCATTCCGCTGGTCGCGATTCACCACCAGCAGCGACCACTGGCCATCGGGACGCTTCAGAGCATAGGCCGTTACCATGGCATGTCCCGCGCCATCATTGATGTCGCTCCTGGCGGAAAATACTTTGTGTTGTTCATTGCCGGGGACGACCCACTCGAGATTGATCATCTGAGCCGTGAAGAACTGCGCCAGCGGCTGCTGAATTTTGTAGTGGGCATCGACGGTCAGCATCCCGAATGTTCCGGGCGAATCGCTGCAGCCGTGTTCCATCAGCAATGGCAAATAATGGAAGTAGTAAACTCCCTTGCCTCCCTCAGTCAAAAATGAACCAATGTAATCGGCGAGCCAGAGCCCGGAAAAAATATCCATGTAAGTTTCGCTCGCGCCCGAGGAGAGATTTGATTCCGTAATAAACATGGGAAGGTCTGCGGGAATTCCGTCATTGCGCCAGACTTGCATGATGTGGCTCACCAGCTGGGGCTCGTCATAAAGACTGCCCCAGGGAATTCTGCAAGGGTCGTAAGGATAATGTTCAAAAGAAAAAAACGCCAGATCGCCCATGCGCCCGTGTTGTTTTAGATAGTCGATGAAACGCCCGGTCCAGGATACTTCGCCATTTGCGTCAGGCCAGGTTTCGATATCCTGGTTCACACCCTGAAATGATGGCCCACCTAGTTTCAGAGTGGGGTCGAGGCGGTGAAGCGCCGTGGCCCACTGAAGATAAAGCGCGCCATAATCCTCCGGAGCCATATATTGGCCATCGGACTCTTCTCCCATCTCGACATAGGAGATGGGGTATTTCCGCTTCTCGAGATAGGCGATCTCCGCGACCGCATTCTCCGGAGTGTCATACAACAAAGCCACCGGTATCATGGCTGGAAGCCCGCGAGTAACGCCGCTGTTAAAAAAAAGATCAAAGCCTGCCTGGGCCTGATGAGTTGTGCCCAGGTCCGAAGATTCATGCCACGGATCTACCGAAGAACAATAAGTCGTTGTCTGTTCCTGATCGGGCGTATGCCGCAGGATGTCGTGGAAATCTCCGTCCGCGGAAGACGTTCCAAGATAAATCTCGCGAATCGCGTAACCGGCGCAATTCCGCGGGTCAACGGATGCACGAGTTCCGCATGTATTCGAAGACTCCGTCATCATAATGCGCACAAAGCGGATCGGAAGAGGACTGGAATTCAATCGAAGGATGTCTGATCCGCCATGGCTGTGTTCAATCACGCCCAGCGGAAAAGTCTGCCAGACTCCCCGCGTGGGCCAGTGCATCGGATCGTCTCCGGTCCAGTGCTGCACCACAAATTTCGTGGCGTAGGGTTCGCCCCATTTGATCTGAATGCTGTCGACTTGCTGTGTTTGCGCCAGATCGATCACGACCCACTGCGGATGCAACGAATCGCTTTCGCCGGTAAAGCGCTCCGTAAGATATGGATTACTTTTCCAATAAGTATTCTCATCGCCATCGGTGATGCGGGAAAAACCGGCGTTCGGAGTGCCGTCATTTCGCGTGAAGCCACGATGCGGCAACGCATATCCATACGAGTAACGAATGGGTTCGGCGGGAATCGCCGAGCCGGTAAAGTATCCTTTGTCGCCCGGTTCGCTCCATGTGCCGCGAGGATTCCAGTGCCAGGCCTCAATGGAGAGTTCGGTATTGTTGCGATAACTGACGGGCTGCCAGCCGGAGGCCATCGCTCTACCCAAATTCGGTTGAGTCAAGCCGCTGTCGATTGCTTCCGCAGGAATGCGATCAATCCCGGCTCCCAGCGTTTCGTTGGGACGAAAATGATTTGTAGAGTGCGTCGGAGTGATGTCGACCTGGATGGTCTGAGCCGCAGACTCCGTTGCCGCAAACATGAGCCCGAGTGCGAAAGACCATCCGAAAGCCGCCGCTAATTTATTCATGAGCCGCATTTCCCGGACCTCCCACCGGATAAATACGCGGAAGGCGCTGCTCCACCGGCGGCAGAGCAGGAAACGCTGCGTGCGGCTCCTTCTGGTACCAATACGCGACCGAAAAAAAATTGTCGGAGCGATGATTGGCATGGCCATGCTCGATGGTCGCTCTGAGCGACTTGGTAAAAGGGATGGGTGAATCCAGATGAAACCGGTACACCGAAGAACGGCTGCCCGCAAGCTCGGGGCCCACTACCGGCGCTCCAAATAACGCATAGGAAAATGGATGGCCAAAAGCCCAGGCTCCGAGAAAATAATCTTCTGATCCCGTGCCATTGATGGAAGGACGTTTTTCGTCGTCAACAAAAAACATGTCATCGCCTTCCCCCCACCAGCCGTCCTGATTCTGCAGAATTGACATGGTCACGCCTACAAAGTGTCCCTGTCCTGTGGCTTCCAACCAGACGTAATTGTTTTCGCCATCAAGATTTTTCTTCGCATTTACGGCCGCGTCGTCATTCGATTCCCATTGATTCGTCCACCCTTTGGCCGGCGTTGCCTGGCGGTACTGCGCATGAAAATACATGGTGTCCGCGGGAAGGTCATGATGCAGAGCCTGATAATCGATGTTGAAATAGAACGCATCCACGCCTTCTTTTCCTTCGTTGGTAACAGTGATTCGGGCTCGCTTGCGAAAAGGCATCGGGAAAAACGAGTTCAACGCCTTATCCGAGGCCACGGACAATGGGATGGATTCAAATTGGAAGTAATCGCCCAGGCCAAGGCCAAAGAAGTCGCCGATCGGAGCCTCCACGCTCGGCGAGGTTTCGCCGTCCCAATACATGCGTAGAACCAGCTTTTTTAAGTGATACTGCTCCGGCGATGAGATCGTAATCCAGATGTGGGTAATGATTCCGGGACCAGAGTCATCGAGTAATGTGATCGTGTCTCCGGCAGCGATTTTGTAAAAATCGTTGTTGCCGCCAGTTCGGTCGTAGCTGGAAGCCCGCTTCTGAACGTAATCGTGGGGCGAGGTAAGACTGCCAAGCATAGCGCTCTGACCGCCATTCGACTGCGCCCAGACAGCGGCGCTCATCATCATGACGATCAGAATCTTTGGCCACCGCTGCAACCACAAAAACTGTCGTTGGTTAATTTTTCTCATGCGACCTCATCGGGAGAGTTGAGCAATGTATACGCCGAATGGCTGCACAACAATTTTGTCCAGCTGACCAGTGGGCGCAGGCGCCGAGGTCGTGAGTAAAGTCCGGGCCTTCGCGGAAGAAAATCCCTCGGACGAAAGATTAAAACTGACATGCTGCGCGGTCGCCGACATATTCAGAACGACCAGCACAGCTTCATTCTTGTACCGCCGCAGGTAGGCGAGCACGTTGGGATCGTCCTGGTTCAGCGCGACGTAATCTCCATCGAGTAGCGCGTGATTTTGATGATGCAACACCAGCAACTGCCGGTAAAACTGCAAAATTGAATTCGGATCGTTCAACTCGCCGGCAACATTGTGTGTCTTCGCACTCGCGGGAACCGGCAGCCACGGTGTTCCGGTGGTGAATCCCGCATTGGCCGAGTCATCCCATTGCATGGGAGTGCGCTCGCCATCACGGCCCTTGTATCCCGGCCATCCCGTAATTCCCATCGGATCCTTCACATCTTCCTTGCGCGTGGGATCGTTGTTCTCCATGCCGATTTCTTCGCCGTAATACATGATCGGCGTACCCCGCAGCGTCAGGTAGAGCGCGGCCATCAGTTTGGCGATCTGGTCATTGTGCTTTCCATCACCGTAGCGCACATACGATCTCGCCATATCATGATTGCTAATGACATAAGTCGGCCAACCGCCGGTCGATTCGGCGAGCGCAATCTGCTTACGAAAATCGGTCGCGGAAAGTTTATCGAGAGTACAGAACATGAAATCCATGGGCAATTGGATTTCATCGTTGTGTACGCCGTAGTATTCCTTCAACTCGGCGGCGCTGTCGGTATAAGTTTCGCCCACCAGAACGGCGTCGCTTTCGTCGGCAACGCTCCTCAGGCGGCGGAGCACCTTATGATTCTCCGGCAGCTTGTCGTTGTATTTGTTCACCATATTCGGGTCGCCCATTTCGTCCTTTCCCGGCCGAATGGGATTGTCGTGCAGCTTCGGATCCTCAAACAAAAGATCGACAGCGTCCAGACGAAATCCCGAAACTCCGTGCTTGTACCAGAATCGCGTGACATCGAACATGGCTTTTTCCACCGCCGGGTTGCGCCAGTTCAAATCAGGCTGCGCCGTAGCAAAGAAGTGGTAATAATACTGGCCGGTTGTAGGATCGAACTTCCACGCCGACCCGCCAAAACCAGAGATCCAATTGTTAGGAGGCTGGCCGTCGCCCTTGCCATCGCGCCAGATGTACCAATCGCGATGCGCCGACGTGCGCGATGATTTCGAATCCAGAAACCACGGATGTTGATCAGAAGAGTGATTGATCACGAAATCCATGATGATGCGGATGTGGCGTTTCTTCGCCGCCTGCACGAGATGATCAAACTCGGCCATGGTCCCATACATGGGATCGATGTTCTCGTAATCGGAAACGTCGTAGCCGAAATCGACTTGCGGCGAGGGATAGCAGGGCGAAATCCAGATGGCGTCCACGCCGAGTTGTTCCAAGTAATCCAGCTTGGATTCGATCCCCTTGAGGTCGCCGATGCCGTCGCCGTTGCTGTCGGCAAAACTACGAGGATAAACTTCATAGAAGACGGCATCCTGCCACCATTGGTGGCCTTCGGCATTCGCCGGGCTTTTCTGCGCCTGCGAAAAAGAAAGCGCAAAGCAGACAGCCATAATCAACAGAACCACGAATCTGAATCTCTGAGGCATTTCGTATCCTTACTCCATGAGTGTTCAAAAGCCAAAGCCCAACAGAGCCAAGGCTAGATCCCTGCGCCCTATCGCGCAGCAAAATGAAAAATAACTTTAGCTCGCGGATCGGCGCTCACTGGAAGTTTTACCCCGACTTTTCCTTCCGCGCCGGTTTTCTGTTCGAGCTCAGCCCCTTCGATGGAAGAGATCTGCTCCGGATTCCATGCCGAGAGTTCATAACTCGCTCCGCTCGCTCCCGAAAGAAGCACGGTCAGTGTCTCCCGGTTCGCCGACCACGATTCGGAAATGACTCGTAAACCTTGGCTGGTGCTTCCCAAGGCTGGAAGAGTGGACGAGACGCCAAGCTCAAAGTCATTCTTCATCTGGATCTCGATCGTATTTCGTTCACCCACAATCGGCAGATTCACCGTGACATGTTGATCGGAAGAATTCGCTTCAATATGGAACGGCAGCGCGCGTCCGTTGAGGCGAGCCGCAGTAATCCGGGCGCGCAAGCTCAACCCTGGCGAAAACTGAAGCGAACACCTTCCCGTGCCCGTTGATTGTATTTCCAACTCGATCTTGTCCGGCGTCCGCTGGTAATTCAAATTCAACGCCACCGCACCCACGCGCACGTTGCTGACAGAGAACGAATTCCAATCTGCCGGAACGTGAGGAGCGAAATTCAAATGACAACTGCCAGCGTCCACGTCCAAGCCGAGCAATCCGCTCAGCAGAGGATTGACCACCATCGCCGCCGACCAGATCTGCTGCGGCGATCCTGTCGCCAGCGTTTGAAAATAGTCACCGGAAAGAACTTCGGCCACATGGCCCAGCGACCCATTCAAAGCCAGCAAAGCATTGGCCCGCAAGTTCAAATAGGCGGGCAACGCGCGATGATATTGATACTCGCCAACCGACGCCCACCCGGTGAACAGCGGCCACACGGTTCCAAAATGATATCCGCTTGGATTGTATTTCGGATCGCGTGAAGAAAGAATCCGCATGCCCCAGTCAGTCTCTTGATCGGGGCCAGCGAGCTCTTCAATCATGCTTCGCGCCTGATCTCCGTTGAGCTGCTTAAACCACATCGGTACCGTAGCCAGAACGCTGGGCACATCGACTCGATCGTTATGGGCATCGAGCGCATAAGCGTAGATTTTGTTTTCCGGCGACCAGAAACTCTTGTCCAACACTGGCTCTTCTCGCTCGAACGTTTGCTCGAGCTGTTGGGCCAGATCCTCCTTGCCGAGGAGATGAGCCAAGTGAGAAAGTGCTCGCGCGGCTTCGACTCCTAACGAGGCCTGGTAAATTTCAGTCCGCACCGGATAGAGCGGCCCTCCTTCAATCCATCCCGTTCCCACGCCCGCGTTCTGCGCCAGTCCCTGCGCGTCGTAGGTGGATCGCAGAAACTCGTACGCTCTCGACAGGTTGTCCCATTTCTCTTTGGCAAATCCAATGTCTCCGCTGTGCGTCACGTAATCGTTCACCGCAATAATGAACAGCGGAGTCGCGTCCGCCGAGGCGTACGCGTATGGCGTTTTGAACCAATCCAGGAAGCTCGCGCTTTGCGAGATTTCGTGAGTGACCTTGCCGTCCGCCCGCTGATACTTGCTCAGGAAATCCAAAGCTTGACGGGCAGTTGAAAAATCACCCTCAGCATCCAGCGCCAAAGAAGTCCACTCCGCGTCTCGCCCAAAGAACCAGGCGAAACCGGGACGATCGTTGTCGCCAGACTTATTGAACCCTGCAACCAGACCTTCCCCCAAGAATGGGTTCTGCACCAGGCCTTGTAGCATGCTGACTCTCGCCCAGTCATACGCTGTTTCAATTTGCGAGTCGGGAAGTCTAAGGCCGATCGTGTGATCCAGATAATCGTGGTAATAAGCCGCCGAATCCTGCAGCAACTGCGCGTAGTCATTGGCCAGATGATGGTAGAGGCTCGTCAACGGAGCCCGCGCTTCCACTCCCCCCGCGATGACAATGAGCTTCGTATCACTTCCTTTCTTAGTCGTACCCAGAAGAATAGAGTCCTGGTGAGAGGAAAAATAATTAGTGGAGTATTCTTCCGAAGCTTTCGCTCCTGACGGTGAACCGACCAGCGCGTGAAATTTTTCCGATTCGTCCGCAAAAAGAAAAGCCCGCAAATTTGGATCCCAATCTTCGGCCACACCTCCGATGGATGCCGGCCATTCCAGTTGAAAATCACGTTTAAAAACGGCCTCGATCTCCAGGGGTTCGGCGGTATCCACTTCAAAGGCGATGACTACGCCTGCCTCATGCACCGGTACGAACAAAGTTTCGCGGACGGAAAAAGTGTCGCCGGTATAGACGATGGTGGTCGATTCCGGATGGACCATCAAAGTTCGCGCCAATGTTTCTGCCGGTATCGTTGCACCATCAATATGGAACCGCAAATGAAAATCACGCAGGATTTTCAACGGGTAGACCCACGCCTCCAGGTTTCCTCGTTCGTTCCCGAACACCGCAGCACGAGTGCCCACTGCCGAAAGAAATTCCCACGATCGAATCGGCCGTGAAAGTTCCAGCGATTGTCCGGACTGATCCGCAAACGCAACCGAGCACAGAAGCAGCACAGCACAACGCAGAACGATTCTGGTCACGGACAGCCGTCTTCGCCGAGAGGGGCTTGGAACCTGGAGCATGCTGAAAGGAGAATCGAATTACGAACGGAGTATAGAGCACCAGCAGAAGCTTTTGGAAGTTTTCAAGCTTCGTCGCCGATTCGTTTCCGACATTCGAAGACGAATGCTCGTCCTGGGTTATACTTTTCCCGCACTCTCAAGAGCCACAAAAATTAATTACCGATTCCAGCGAATGCAGCCTCAGATGCGAAGCGCTTCCGATAAATGCCGCGCCTGTCGCGGACTTGAGCAACGATCATGATCCGGCGCAGGGAGTTCCTCAGTAACAGCGCATTAAGCGCAGCGGCGCTGCTGCTTGCGAAACCCGCGAGGCTGGCGCGTGCCGCCGCATCGAGTCCACCTGACTCCCGGGTTGAGATCTTGCTGGACGAGACGCTGGGCACGATCTCGCCAAATATCTACGGACATTTTATTGAACACCTAGGCGGCGTTATCTACGACGGAGTTTGGGTCGGCGAGAATTCGAAAGTCCCGAATATCGGCGGCATTCGCAAGGATCTCGTCGAAGAAATGCGCAAGATCAAAGCTCCGGTGGTCCGGTATCCCGGCGGTTGCTTCGCCGATAGTTATGATTGGCGCGACGGAGTTGGTCCAGCCGAGAAACGTCCGCGGCGAACCAATTTTTGGAGCGAGGCCGATGCCAGCACGGCTCCCGCAAATCACATCTACGAATCCAACCGCTTCGGCACCGATGAGTTCTTGCGCTTCTGCAAACTGATTGGGTGTCAGCCCTATCTTGCCGCCAACGTTCGCAGCTTACCGGCTGAGCAATTTTATCGCTGGGTGGAATATTGCAACTCGCCCGCAGGCAGCACCACTCTTGCGGAGTCCCGCTCCGCCAACGGCTCAGCCGAGCCTTATAACGTTCGTTACTGGGGTGTCGGAAATGAATCCTGGGGATGCGGCGGCAATTTTACCGCTCCGGAATATGCCACCGAATTTCGCCGCTATACCGCATGGCTGCCCCAGTATGGCCATCCCTTATCTTTGATTGCCTCCGGCCCAAACGACGATAACTGGCAGTGGACCCGCGGCTTCTTTGAGTCGATCGCGCGAAAAGACAAAGATTTATTTAACTCAATCTTCGGTTGGGCTCTCCACTATTATTCCTGGAACTTGAGCCGAGGCCGCACCCAGGATTGGGATCAGGGCAAAGGCGATGCGCTGAAGTTCGACGTGCAGGATTGGTACGAAGCATTGCACGAAGGCTACCGGCTGGACTCTCTCATCGACGGCCATTGGCAAGCGATGGGTGAATTTGACCAAGCGCATCAGGTAAAGCTCGTGGTGGACGAGTGGGGCCTTTGGTATCGCCCCGGCAGTCAACTCACTGCCAGCGACTTTCTTGAGCAAACTCCCACTCTCAGAGACGCTGTATTCAGCGCGATGACCCTCGATATCTTCAACTGCCATCCGGAAAAAGTCACGCTCGCCAGTCCGGCGCAGTTGATTAATTGTCTGAACAGTCTTTACCTTGCTCACGAAGATAAATTCTGCGTAACTCCGGTGGGCCATGTTTTCGGAATGTACAGCGCTCACCAGGGAGGGCAGGCGGTGCGCACCATCATCTCCGCCCCAAACATCCAATACGCGCGCGATGGCAAGCCAACGCCGTTTTGGGGATTGAAGGGTTCCGCATCTTTGCACAGCAAGAATTTGATACTCACCCTGGTGAACCCAAGCGTGAACGAAATCCGCGAGACGGAAATCACGGTTCGAAGCGCTTCGATAAAGTCGGCGACGATGACCGTGCTGACCAATTCCGATCTTCACGCCCACAATACTTTCGATCAGAAAAACGAGGTGACTCCACAAGTCAAAGACCTGCAATCGACGGGCAGTGCCATCACGGTGCAAATCCCGCCTGCTTCCGTCACCAAGCTGGAGTTGAGCCTGGTATGAACCAGAGTGTATGAAGACGACTGCTAAAAAGCTTTGCAGCCGAACCAATAAGCAATGACAAATAAATCGGAGAACCATCGAATCGCTTTCATCTTTCTTCTTGCGCCCTTGATCCTAGTCGCGAACGTCGCACTCTTCGCACAGGCAGCGCCCCCGGTTGCCACGCCCTCAGTAATTGTGAAATGGGAAAAGAGAATACCGAACCACACCGTTCCTACTCTGCAAGCGGTGATCAATCCCATGCTGCAGCGGGGATCGCCTATCCATGATGCCGCGCTCGAGGCTCTCCACAAACTCGGCGCTGACTATGTGCGTTACGCCTTCTGGTTTCCCTACCCGAAGATGGCGGTTGCAGAGTTGCGCCCGCCCGAGGTAGATCAAACTTTTTGGGACTTTAAATACATGGACCCGCTGGTCGACGATTTTCTCCGCGCGTCGAAGGGGCATCCCAGCGTCTTCAGCTTCAGCACCATCCCGCAGTGGATGTTTACCACGCCCAAGCCAGTTGTATATCCCGAGGATCCCGGCCAGGTTTTCTGGGACTATTCGCAAGGCACCGAACTCGCCAACGTGCAGGCGCTGGCCGACTACTATGCACGACTGGCCGGCTGGTACACCCAGGGTGGCTTCACTGACGAATTAGGAAAATTCCACGCCTCCGGTCATCACTTCGATATCGGCTACTGGGAAGTCTTCAACGAAATCGATGGAGAGCACGACACCAGGCCGCAGCAATACGTCGAACGTTACGATGCGATTGCGCAGGCCGTCCTCAAAGTTGCGCCTGGCATGAAATTCGTGGCGCTCGCTTTATCTTCCCCGTCCTTGTTTCCGCGAACGTTCTCCTATTTTCTGGACGCGACCAATCACAGGCCGGGCGTTCCCTTGGACTACATCTCTTTTCATTTTTACGCCACGCCCTCGGGAGATCAAACGTTGGAAGATTGGCAGTACACTTTTTTTGACCAGGCCAACGAATTTCTCACGGCCACGCGCTACATTCTTCAGATCCGCGACCGG
The DNA here is from genome assembly GCA_963726155.1 of uncultured Acidobacteriaceae bacterium. Classification (GTDB taxonomy): domain Bacteria; phylum Acidobacteriota; class Terriglobia; order Terriglobales; family Acidobacteriaceae; genus Sulfotelmatobacter. Next base: position 551,886 of record CAVSBF010000003.1, on the reverse strand, counting down.
CAGTCGCCTTTGACCAAAGTCATGGTCAACGAGGCCGGCTCGATTCTGGCCGGCGATATGGTTCAGGGAGAACCCGGCCATGTCGAGAAACCCATCCCCGCCGCTTACTGGAATCTCAGCGCCGCCCTCTACGGCTATCTCTACATCGAGCTGGCAAAACTTGGCATCGACTCCGTCGGCGAATCGCAACTGGTCGGGTACCCTTCGCAGTTTCCCAGCGTCAGCATGATCGATTGGACAAATGGCAAGCCCAATGCGCGCTTCACGGTGCTCGAGCTGCTCAAAAACAATTTTGGTCCCGGAGACGACCTCGCCGATACCGACATAAAAAATAACGGCCAGCTGGCGGACTCCGACGCCCTCGACGCACAGGCTTTTATCCGGGACGGCCACCGAAAGTTGGTGCTGATCAACGAACGAAATCGTGAGGTTACAGTGGAGCTGCCCAAAGAATGTTTGGGCGCTAAGATCCAGACCATCGGAGGAACGTCCCCGGAGACGGTGCTGCAAAATGTTGCAGATGTTAAAGTCCGCTTGCTGCCATTCTCCGTATCTGTCGTTACTTTGAACGATTGACCGCCGTATGCAACCGAAATTCGCCCGGTGATGGGTTTGTTTCTGCTGCCGATAAATATAGAAAGCGATTAACTCTGAATCGGTAGTAGAATGCTCGAACTCGTGCCCTTGGTGCGACGATGCGGGTTCGGTCCGGCCCTCCCCAAGAGACTTTCTCCCAGAGGACAAATCCATGAGATTCGGTTCGCATTTCCCGGTTCGCCTGCTGTTGCTCGCAATTCTTGCCTGCGTAGTTCAATCTCATTTTTCCTATGCGCAGGACTCCTCCGATGCGCAGCCTCTCCCCAAGCGGTTAGTGGGCGATTACGGTTATTGGACCAGGACTCAGGTTCCGCCTTACAGCGCGGCACAAATTCCATATCACAAGTTGACCCACATCAATCATTCCGGCGTATCTTTCAACGCAGATGGTTCATTGACTGTTCCCACAGGCTTCCTCGAGCCCAAGCTCATCAGTATGGCGCATGCCAGTGGGGTCAAGGTTCTTCTACTCATCGGCGGCGACTTCACCGGGGTTGAGAGCAGTGGCACTCTTCTCACACTGGTCGATTCGCTCGCCGATTTCGCCGCCAAGCACGGCTACGATGGCTTCGACGTTGACTGGGAGTATCCGGCAACCACACAGGATCGTGACTTTTTCGTAGAACTCATGGCAGCTCTCCGCGAGACAAACCCCGACTATGTTCTTTCCATCGACGCGGCGCCCTGGGGCGGCTACGGTTACGATCTAATTCATCTGCAACAATCGACCAACTATTTCAATATCATGATGTACGACTGCGCTGGCCCCTGGACCGATGACGGCCAGCTCAATTCGCCCATCTTTTGGGACACGAACGATCCCGAACCATGGGAATGCCAACCCGGCGGCAGCGACCACGACGCCGCTGAAATATTTCTCGCGCAAGTTCCTCCCGCACAATTAAACATGGGAACGCCCTTTTACGGCTACTTCTACACCAACATCAATCAACTGTTCGGAGTGTGTCCCAACTCGTTGACCGACAAGGACGGAGATTGTAACGGCAAAGTTCGGACCGAGAATTACGCACCATTCATCAAGAATCGCATCAATAAGGATGGCTGGGAGACGTTCTATGACCCAATCGCTCTCGTTCCCTACATGCTGAGAACCGATGGCAAGGATGGCTTCATCACCTACGATGATCCGGTTTCCACCTACCTCCGGGTCGCGTATTCCGATTGGATCCTCAACCTCGGCGGCACCTTCATGTGGTCGCTCGACGCAGATTACGATGGCCAGGGCCAGGATTTGCTGGAGGCGATGTATCAAGCGACCATCAACAAAGGGAAGTAGCTTGCCTCGTTTTTAACCTAACGAGCCATCCGTGACATCAATTTGCTAGCCGGCTACGCAGCACCGTGATAGAAGCTTTCGGAAGCACATAACGCGCGTCGGCGCCGCCGGAAACCGTAGTTTTCGAGGGCGGCCCGTCGGGGTCAGCGTGCCCTCCCCGGCCTTCCTGGTGCCATTGATATTCCTCCGCTCCAAAAGTGATGCGATCCACCTGAGCCGAGAAATAGCGGTCGCGCTTCGTCTGCGCATCGGTGAATACCATTTTCACCGTGTGATCATTGGATTGATCGCGGTTCACCAACATCACCGACCACTGTCCATCCGGCCGTTCCACGGCATAAGCCGTCACCATTACATTCCCGCCTGCATCGACAACGTCGCTCGATGCCTTGAACATCCGATGCGGCGCATCTACCGGTTGCACCCATTCCTTCGTGATCACCTGCGCCGCCAGGTATTGAGGCGGGTAACCCACGACGTGGTAATTCTGATCGATCCACAGAAAACTTCCAAAGCCTCCAAATTCGTTGGGATAAGGCATGTAGTGAAAATAAAAAGTAGCTCCGGCGCCTGCGCTCATCATCGATCCCACGTAGTCGGCCAGCCACAGCCCGCTCTTCACGGTCGATGGTCCCGCCCCGCCTCCAATGTTGCCCTCCGTCATAAAAAACGGAATGTTGGGCGGCAGCCCGTTATCTTTCCACACTTGAACAACATGGCTCACATATCCCGGCTCGGGATAAAGATCGGCCCACGAATAACTCGGCCTGTCCTGGTAGGGATAGTGTTCGAATGAAAAGAAAGTGAAATCGTTGATGTGGCCGTGCGCCTTCAGGTAATCCAGAAAGCGTCCCAGCCACGAAACTTTTCCTGCCGCATCCGGCCATACTTCGACGTCGCCAAACGTTCCTTCAAACGGAGGCCCTCCCAGCCTGGCTTCCGGAACGAGTTTGTGAATGGCGGTGGCGAACTGAATGTAGAGAGCGCCGTAGTCTTCCGGCAGAATGTGCTGCCCGTCGGCTTCCTCGCCCATTTCAATCCACGAGATCGGATAGTGACGTTTATACAGATAAGCGATTTCGTTCGCCGCATCTTCCGGCGTGGAATACAACATGGCAATCGGAACCATCGTAGGCAGCCCGCGCGTAACTCCGCAGGTGAAGAAGAAATCAAATCCCACCTGGTCGCCGCGCGATTGGTCGAGATCCGTGGCCTCATGCCATGGGTCCACCGACGAAGGCCAGGTCACAGTCTGATCCCGGCTGGGAAAATGCGTCACGTAGTCGTTGAACTCGCCATCCGCCGAAAGCGCTCCCACGTAGAGTTCGTTGATCGCATATCCCACGCAATTGCGCTTGTCGGCTGAGCCATGGCTGTCGCAAGTATTGGACGATTCCGTCATCCAGATGCGTATGTATCGCACCGGAATCATCCACGAGACCAGCTTCAGCGTCACGGTCCCGCCCTTGCCTTCGGTCACCGTGCCTAAGGGAAACGTCTGCCACACGCCCTTGGTGGTTCCTTCGTAAAAAGGCTCAAGCTCGCCCGTCCAAAATTGCACGGAGTAATGCCGCGCATAAGGCTCGGCCCACGCGATCCGGATCGCGTTCACGTCTATCTTGCTTCCCAGATCAACCATCACCCATTGCGGATGAAGCGAATCGTCTTCACCCGTGAAAGCCCGCGTCAGATAAGGATTACTCTTCCAGTATGATTTCGGATCGCCGTCGGTCAGGCGCGACCATCCATTGCCATCACCTCGGCTGAATCCGCGATGCGGCAGCGGTGCAGCCCACGAGTGCCGGATCATCTCACTGGTCGGCTCGGCATTCCCCACAAAGTAACCCTGCTGCTTCCCGGCATCACTCCAGGCGCCATTCGGATTCCAGTGCCACGCCTCGACCATCAACTCGGTATTCTGCCGATACGTCACCGTCTGCCAACCTGCATTCAGAATTTCCTTGAGCAATGGATCGGTGAGCACGTGGTCCGCATGTCCGGTCTTCAACCGGTCAATCGCCGCTCCCAACGCGTGCGGCGGACTGAATGTGTTGACCACGTGTGATGGAGCGGCGTCAACCGTGACGGTCTGAGCGATAAGAGGTTTGATTGTGAAAAGAGAGACACATATGAATGCACAAGTTCCTGCCACGCGAGTTTCCATTCTCCGCATCATTTCCCGCATCATGAAACAGACCTCCGGACGCATAAGCCAGAATAAAAAGCCATCTCCCAAATGAGTTCGGGAAGGGCACGACTTCAGTCGTGCCACCAAAGCCCGACAAAGACTTGGGCTTTAGCCCCTGGGCTGAAGCCGCACCCTTTCAAATCAATCGATATTTAAAAGTTAACCTTCAAGCGCCAATTGAATCTGCCGTGGCCCGACCGGCGACATGCTGCTGATCACCCCGAAGCTGGGATCGCCAACATTCAGCGTACTGTCGCCGTAAGGGCCAGGCGTGCCCATACTAAACAGCGGATGGTTGAACGCGTTTTGTGCCTCGAGCCGCAACTCCAGGTTTAGGCCCTCGTGCAGGTTCGCCAACGAGATCAGCTTGTTCAACGACAAATCGCTGGTAAATGTCAGCGGCGATCGCACGCTTGAAATAGTTCGCTGCATATCTCCAAGCGTGAACGGGGCCGGCATCTGGAAGACCTGAGGATTCGTGAAAAAGCTGTTCTGCCAGTCCGGACCGTAGTTGCGTTTCGGCGTGCCAACCAGATTCGGCCTCTGCGAGCCATAGGTAGGGAGTGGAGTTCCACCGTTGGAAACAGTGATAGGCAAGGGCCTGCCGTCGGAAATCAGCCAAATACCGTTCGTCCTCCAGCCGCCGATCACGGCATTGACCACTCGCGGCACATTGCCCAGCAAAGCTTTGCCCCGTCCGATCGGCAGATCATAGCTGTAACTGAATTTCAGCACCGAGGGTATGTCGAAGGTCGACAGACTCCGCTCCAGGTACGGTTTGTTGGGATCCTGAAGGCTGGTGAAACTTCCCAGCCAGGTTACGTTGTCGTCGCCGATCGACGAGTTGTCGATCGACTTCGACCATGTGTAGTTGACTAAAAATTCCAGGCCATTGCTGAAGTGCTTTGCCGCCGTGAGCTGCAGTCCGTGATAGATCGAATTGCCGATCATCTGGACATCCGTAGTCACGCTGGTGAATTCAGGATACGGAAGCTCCAACTGAACCGCCTGCACTTGCGCACTCGATAGAGTGCTGTTCGGGTCGCTGATCGGTCCACCATTCAGTGACGAGAACGGATTGGTCACATAACTATTGAGAGTGTTGATCTGACTCGCGCTGTACTTCTCAACTTGCGGCCCGAGGATATCGAGGGTATTGGCGCCGCTGAAAGGCAGATGAGTTCCTTTCTTGCCGATATATTCGGCATCCAGAACCACGCTCCACGGCATCTGGCGCTCAATACCAAAAGTCCAGCTTTGTTCGTAAGGGGTCCGGTTTGCGGCCGCAGTGCGCAGCGGACCATTGGCTCCATAGCCGACATCGTTCAACAAACCTAAAGAACTCCCGGCGGGCTGGTTTAGTCCATTGGGAAACGGGTTGCTGAGGTGCAGGTAGGGTGTGGCGCCATCGTTATGGTAGGTGGAAATCACGTTGGTATATTCGTCGAAACCCTGGCCACCGTAGGGCACAACTCCGCTGGCGCCCGAGCGTGACTGGCCGTAGTAAATTCCATAACCGCCGCGCACTACCATTTTCTGGGCGAACTGGTAGGCGAAGCCGAAGCGTGGCTGAATATCCTTCCAGTCTGTCACATAATTTGTGCGCTCATTCGAGTTCGCGAAAACCTCGCCGCCCAGCAGCGGCCGCTTCACCGGATTGCCGGTAAGCGGATCGGTATAGCTGATCGAGCCGCCATTCAACGGGTTTACTACATTGGGATCGAACCAGTTCTGGTGATTGAAGCGGTCGGTCCTGGGCAACGAAACGTCATAGCGCAACCCAAGGTTCAAGGTCAGTTTCGGAGTCACCTTCCAGTTATCCTGAACGAAGGTGGCGTATTGATAATTTTCCGTCGCGGGCTGGAACTGGATTTCATAGAAACTGTTTCCATTCCCGTACAGTTGGCCCATGAGAAAGCTGGCCATCGAATCTCCGCCGCAATCCGGGAGATCGTCGACAAAGGGACACAAGGAACTGCCCGAGTTATTGAATTGGAAGTATCCCAGCGGGGCATTGGTTTGGATGTAATTTTGCTGGTGCAGGCGCCCTTCGACTCCGAATTTCAGTTCATGCGCGCCATGGATCTTGCTCAGCAATGCGGTAATCTGACCGGTAACCTGACCTTGCTTGTAATTGCCATAGGGATTGTTTCCTGCGTTGGGATTCCCCCCGGCGCAAAATAATCGTTGATGAACATAGCCGGAACACCGTTGAAACCATTCGACTCTAAGTAAGAGGGGAAGCCCAGCGTACCGAGGGGATTCGGATTTTGACTCGAGTTGTAGGCGTCAATGCGCGTGGAGCCGCGGGTGATCCCGAAAGTTGTGGTCAACAACAATGTGGGGTTGAATGTGTAGGTGTCGTTGATCGCGAACAGGTGTGCCGTGCCTTTGTTCTGTCCACTGCCGCAGGGATCGATGAAGTTCTTGAAGCAGTTGAAGGGAGTGGTGGAATTCCAGTCCTGCGAGTACTTGGCGCTCAACAAGTTTTTTTCATTGAAACGATGATCGATCCTGATGTCGAACTGCTGGTTATTGCTCGGCGTCGCTCCCGACGCGATCCAGTTGTCGTAGAGCGAAGCATTCGGCATGTTCGGTGTCGGAAGAGGGAACAGCGCCATCATCTTCATGGCTACAGGATCGATCAGGTTGCCCGGCACATGGGGCGGTTGCAGGTTGGCGGGAAGATTCGGGCTGCCGGGGCTGGTGTAAAGGTCAATTCTGTTATTGGGGATGAAAGTGTTGCGAACCGGACCGCCGTCAGCGGAGTTATACACACCCGAATAAGGATCATAAAGCTGTCCGGCGATCAACGGACTTCCGCCCTGCATGCACATGCCCGTTGAGTCGAACGATCCGCCCTGTGAGGTGCATACCTCGCCAAAGTCACCGGTGCGCATGGCGGCGGTGGGCACGCCCTCCTGGTATGTGCCCATCGAACTCGCAAGCGTCCCATCCCAATCGAAGAAAAAGAAAGTCTTGTTCTTCAGGATCGGTCCGCCAATCGTGCCGCCGAAATCGTTCCGGTGCACCGGGGGAATAGGAATGCCGGCCTGATCGTTGAACCAATTATTTGCGTCGGTAATCGTGTTGCGGATGAAATCGTAGGCGCTGCCGTGAAACGTGTTCGTGCCCGAGCGCGTGACCATGTTGATGACCGAGGCACCGGAAAAGCCATACTCCGCGCTGAAATTGGTCTGCTGCACCTTGAACTCTTCCACCGCTTCCGCCGAAGGCTGGTACACGGTTTGAGTGACGCCGCCGTTGGGCTCGAAGTTAGTGATGGAAGCGCCATCCATCAGAATGTCGGCGCTGGCTCCCCGGCTGCCATTGGAAACAAAGTTCGTCCCGCCGCAATTGGGGCACTGATCATCCATGTCGGTAACGCCCGGCGCCAGATAGGTCAGATCGAACACGTTGCGGTCGATCAGAGGCAGATCATTGATCGCCCTGCGGTCCACCACTTGTCCGGTCACCGCATCCTGGGTGTCGATGGTCGTGGTCTGGGCCCTCACTTCCACACTTTGTGACGCATTCGCAATCTTCAAACTCAGATTGGCAGTCGCGTTCTCACTGACGTTCAATTTGATGTGGGTGCGTACGGTCTTTTCGAAGCCCGCCATCTCCGCCGTCACGGAATACAATCCCGGCGGAATGGAAACAAACAGGTAGCGGCCGTCGCTATCCGACTTGGCCGTAAAGTGATATCCCTTTTGCTCGTCGAGAAGAGTGACTCTTGCCCCCTGGATGATCGCCCCCGATGGGTCCGTCAGCGTGCCGCTTACAGTTCCAAAGTAGCCTTGGCCGAAAACCGCTGCCGGCAGCAGGATAATAACGGCGGTGGTTAAGACTCGCACGATGCGCTGGCAGTTTTTAGAAATGGTTAAAACAGAGATACTCACGTTGCCTCCTCGGTCGGATGAACAAACGTACCTTCTCATGTGGGCAGATCCCGTCGCGGAATTTTTCTTTCATCATCGTGCCATTCCCGGTCCTTGAACCTGGCAAAAACCGTAAAACGTCTTCATTAAAACGGTTCATTATGGACCTCCAAGGCCACGATGAAAAGACTTTTTTGCAATCGATGTCCTTATGGCCGGGATTGATCGGAAGCAATGCGAAACCACGCATGCCCAGATAGTGATTTAAAGATGTAGTCGATTTAAATGAGTGATCATTGGAGGCCGGAACTCGAGGCCGGAACTCTGATGACCGACAAATCTGCTGCTGCGAGGGATGCGCCTGATCACATGCGCAAATATCCTTCAGCAACCGGAGCAGTAAACGCTGAAAAATGAAAGCTGACGACAGGCAGCCCGCAGATTCAAGTTCTCGACGAAAGGTTGTCCGCGGCGGCGAAGTTTGCCCACTCGCAAAGCAGACTAGACGAACCATCACGAACAACTCTGGACGCTCTGATTGAATCCTTAGTCCGCATTCATTAATCTTAAATATCATCTGCGCTGCTTCGCTAAGTTGCATGAATCTCCAGTCGATTCTTATGGCAAGGTCAACAATGGTGAGATCCATGGAAGAGTCGTCAAAGCTCCACCCGCTGGAGCCGCAACTGCACCTCCCAGGTTTATTTCTGAACGCTATCCAGGCGGCGGTCATCGCGACTGACTTGTCCGGAGCCGTGATCTTTTGGAATCCATTTGCGCAGCAGTTGTATGGCTGGTCGCCGGAAGAAGTATTGGGCCGCAACATCATGGAAATCACCGTCAGCTCGGAGAATGAAGAAGAGGCCAAAAAATACATGGCCTCCGTGCTGGCGGGAAATAGTTGGGCAGGAGAGTTTCAGGTCCGCAGCAAAGGTGGAAATCTTGTGAGCGCGCTCGTGACGCTCTCTCTGGTTCGGGATGACGACGGCTCGGCTGTCGCCATCGTCGGCGTTAGCCAGGATGTGCAAGGACTGAAGGAAGCCGAAGGCGCGCTGCGCCGCAGTGAAGAGCAATTTCAGGCCTTCGCCAATTCCGTGCCCGAGCTGTGCTGGATGGCGCATAGCGACGGGAAAGTTTTCTGGCGCAACGAAAGATGGTACGAGTACACCGGATCGACGCCCGAAGAGGTGGAAGGATTCGGCGGCCAATCCGCACACGATCCCAGGATTTTGCCCTCAATTCTGGAGCGCTGGAAAGCTTCGATCGAGAGCGGAGATACATTCGAGATGGAGTTTCCTCTGCGCGGCGCGGACGGCATATTCCGATGGTTTCTAACCCGGATCAGACCGGTTCGAGACTCGGCAGGGAATATCACGCGCTGGTATGGAACCGCGACGAATATCGATGAGCAGCGGCAATTGCTGGAGTCGTTGAGCGAGGCCCGCGACGAACTGGAAAAACGCGTACAGGAACGCACGGCGGAGTTGCACATCGCCACCGAAAGCCTGCGCGATTTATCGGCGCGCCTGCTGCGCATGCGCGATGACGAGCAGAGGCGCCTCGCCCGCGAACTGCATGACAGCGTCGGCCAGCTGCTGGCGGCAATCAGCATGAACAACGCAGTCGTATCGGCGGAAGCCGGCCGATTGACTCCCGCGACTGCGAAGTGTGTTGCCGAGAATGCCAGTTTGGTCGACGAGGTCAGCCGCGAGATTCGTACCATCTCCCATTTGCTCCATCCTCCATTGCTCGACGAGGCGGGACTCGCTTCCGCATTGCGCTGGTACGCCGAAGGATTTGCCAAGCGCAGCCGCATCGATGTGAATCTTGAAATACCTCCCGACATGGGAAGGATGCCGAATGATGCTGAAATCGCCATGTTTCGCGTAGTGCAGGAATGTCTCACCAACATTCATCGTCATTCCGAAAGCTCCACCGCGACCATACGGATTCAGCGCCAGGCCAACCGCGTGCTTCTGCAAGTACAGGATCACGGGAAAGGCATCACCCAGGATAAGCTGGAAAAATTCTCCCGCACCGGTCGCATCGGCGTGGGCTTCGGCGGCATGCGGGAACGGCTAAGGCAATTGGGAGGCACCCTCGAAATTCAATCCGGGGAACAGGGAACTCTGGTGAGCGCAGTGCTGCCCCTGGGCGGGACAGATTCCAAAAACTCGTAAGAAAGTTTATGCTGCAGCGGGAGCGGCCAGCGTAAAGTACGTCCCGCCGTGGAGAACGGCATCGATTGCAGTGAACAAAGAGCGCAGATCAGATTTCTTGCACAGTCCCTTGATGCCCGCTTTTTGAGCTTCCTGCTCAAGTTGGCGCGAAGGGTCGATCGTAACCATGAGAACCGGGGTTTCGGGATGCTGTTGCGTTAGCCGCCGCCCGGCTTCCAGACCATCCATTTCAGGCATCACAAAATCCATCACCGTTAAACTCGGACTATGTTCTCCCCAATGTTCCAAAGCACGGCGGCCATCCTCGGCCTCGCCTACCACTACCCAATCATCCTGCTTTTCCAGCGCAGTCCTCAGTTGGGAGCGGATCATCGCATTATCGTCGACCAGGAAAATTCGGACCACGCCACTCCTTTCCAAGGAATGAGACAAATAGGGCTTAGCCCCTTTCGCTCACCGATAGTGCAAAGCTACTGCAGTGGCGGTTCCAAGGCTATACAGCGGGAACCCGATGATGGCAAAAGATTTCCTTCGTTGGGAGGGGTGAAAAAGGTGAATTTTATACAAGTCGCTCGGTCTAGCCGCGAACGCTGATTTTAGAAAACGAAAGCACAGCGCGCGAAGAGATCGGATGTCCCATGGACATCGCCGGACGAAACGTTGTAAATATCAACATTCTCTTAACTTGCGGCAGCAACTCCTGAGAGGCTCCCGGGTCAGAAAGGATCTTGTAGTCGTCTACTCGTCCGTGCGAATCCACATAAGCCTCGATCACCAGCGACTCCGCATTGATCGAACTCATGGTGCCAAACGCGCTCTGCTGCAATTCCGGTCCCGTATTCAATACCAGAGGCACATCCTCATTGTTAGCCTGCAGTTGCGGAGGAATGGCGAGAATCGCCGCCACTACGCCGAAAATCAGTACGGCGCATACCAATCCCACCGTTGCCGGCACCATGAAGGCGTTCACCGTGTTTTCCAGCCGGACGCGCAGTCCTTCAAAGCGCGGGCGCCGGCTCTCCGCTGCCTCCCGCGAAATAGCCAGTCGAAGCTTAAGTCCAAGATCGGCAGGCACACGGGGACGGCCTGCATTCGCCAGCAACTGCTGAGTCTGCCGCAATAACGAAAATTCCCGCGAACACGCGGAGCAGCCGTCGAGATGCTGCCGTACCGCCTGCATCTCCGTGCCGGTCACTGCTCCATCCAGATAGGGCGATAGCAGTCCCTGGACAACTTTGCAATCCATCTTCGACTTCGCCGCTTTTGACAGCAGCGCTTCGGACTTCGTGGCCATATCGTTCATGGCATCACCTCGACCCTTCTACCCCCTCCAGCAACCTGACGCCGCCCATCGCCGGCATCTTCTTCTTCAGGTAGGGTGAGCCCCATTTCTTCACCCACCTCGCGCACATACGGCGCTAGACGCTTTTTCAACATCTGCCGTCCGCGCGTGATTCTTGATTTCACCGTGCCCAGCGAGATTTGCAAAATTTCCGCAATCTCTTCATAGGACATTTCTTCCAGGTCGCGCAGAATCAGCGCGGTGCGGTAAGGCTCCGCAACCCGGCGTAATTCCGTATCCACCACCTGTTGCAACTCGTGCTGCGCCACATTATCGAAAGGCGACTCGTGCCGGTCGGTAAGCGCCGTCTGCATCGCTTCATCGCCGTTCGACATTCCTTCCGATTCCGCCGGCTCAATCGATGTTTCCTGCGCCTTGTGCCGGAACCACCAGCGTTTTCGGTTCGCCGCTTCGTGCAGCGCGATGCGGTAGATCCACGTCTTCAGGCTGGATTCACCATGAAAGTGTTTCATCCCACGAAACACCTTCAGGAAAACTTCCTGCGTGGTATCGGCCGCGTCCGCCGGATCGCTGACCATGCGGTAGACCAGTCCATACACTGGACGCTGAAACTCGCCTACCAGCCAGGCGTAGGCCACTTCCGAGCCGGCTTTCAAATCCGCCACAATCGCGGCTTCTTCCGCCCGTGCTCCGATCGCGCTTGCTAAATCTCCCAAGGTGGTTGCTCCCGCCATAATGCAGGCGTCCTCTGATTATAGGATTTTCCACCCCATCCTGAACCGAAAAATTAGCCCCGCCGACCGGTAACCTGCTCGCAGGCTTAATTTCGTAAACCCAATTTCGACTGCTTAATCGCCTGCTTAATAAGGATAGACTCCAGCCATGAACGCTAAGTTCCCGGAACTGATCCATACCAGTAACCACAAGGGGGTGACTAAAGGGCGGATTCCGGCTCTCGCTTGGACGCGAATTACCTGCTGTTATCCCTATTCGTTCTTAAGCCAGCAGCCCTAGCAGGTGACAGGAGGAGCGAACCGCGCCGTATCTGTCTTCAGATCACACCTGGGGCAAACCGGTAAAGGGAGGGTCCAGATTTTCCCGCCCAGCGACAGGAACGTCGTTTCCAGAAACATCAATTCAGACCCGCATTTATGGCACTGCGTGGGGGAGGGCTCTGCCGCCAAAGAGTCGAAAAGGTTTTCGACGGCGTTATAAAGTTTTGGGGGATCCATATTCTCACCTGGTCGCGATCCTAACCCCAAGCCCAAAACAGTACTGTTCCCTATTGCTCACTTGGTGCGGTATCGTACATACATATGCCATTCCGCGTTTTATCGAGCGCGCCCACACTAGGAAATATGGCGGAAAGTCAGCACAAGATATTTAAGCGGTAGTTCTCCGGGCCTGTAGCGAGGGAAGCTTCTCGAGAATCCCCTCCAGTGCGGTTAGCAGTTTTGCCGATCCTTTATCGAGTTCGAGGGCGGATTTTTCCAGGAATGCAATCGCTCCATCCTCCCGCAGCCGCGCGGCATTCTTTTCTGACATGCCCGTCATGACGACCACAGGAATCGCCTTGGTCGCGGGATCCAGCTTCAATGCCTTCAGCACATCCGGCCCGCTCATCTTCGGCAATAACATATCGAGCAGGATCAAGTCAGGCAGATTCGCATGTGCCAGTCGCAAAGCTTCGTCGCCATCGCTCGCACTGCTGAGCTGGTAGCCCGCCCGGGTCAGGGCGCGCTCGGTCGCAAGTCTGAGGAACTTGCTGTCCTCAACCAGCAGAATACGGATCGTTTTGCCGTTGACCTCTGCAATTTCCGACATAAGCGGGGTTGCGAAGCTTCAAACGCGAAGCATCGCTCGCCTACATATCTATCGGCAGACGCGCGTAGAGAAACAGACAAGGAGTGGAATCGATGTTACTTAAGAATCCTATTAGAAGGACCGCTGGTTAGAAGGACTGCAATTTAGAAGGACTGCAGGCAAACCGGTAGTGGCGGAGTTCGAACGCGTTTTGAAAGGGCGCGGCTTCAGCCGAGCCGCGCGCGCAAAAAAAACCATTGCGCTTTAGCCGCTGTGGAAAGCCTCAACTGGATCCATCACCGCAAAACGGCATATGAACTTCGCTGGAGACTAAGGCTTTCGCTGTATTGTTTCGCCAGCCCACGTCGGCTACTCTAAAAATCGTAAAGATCGTGAGGGTAACATAACCCTCAAGGGTGGTCATAGGTTAGTGTCAGCGTTGACATTCCGACCTTCACGACTGCCCATTTTTTTGTCCAAAATTTGACGTCATCCCGAAGTCCCGCTTTTTCTCCAGCGGCATGTCATCAAGGGGACGAGAGCCTGCCCTGAGCGAAGTCTAAGGGGATCTCCCCCGGCACCATTTGGCTCAAACCGCCGCCGAAAGCCCGCTCCTGTAATTCTTCCAAATTGCCATTATCATAGGCTGCGGACCAGTCTCCGCTCGAGACCGCCCGATTATGGAAGACCAATTCCCCCTCGCCGAAGCCGCCGCGCAATCCATCCTGCAACGCACCTCGCTACGCCCGCGCATCGGCTTGGTTCTCGGATCAGGCCTCGGCGGATTCGCCGACTCCCTGACCGACGCCGCCCGAATCCCATTCCATGAAATCCCCGCCTTCCCGCGATCGACGGCGATTGGTCATGCCGGGCAAATGGTAATCGGCAACGCAGGCACGGTTCCTGTCGCCGTAATGCAAGGCCGCGTCCATCTCTATGAAGGCTATTCACCGCAGCAGGTCGCCTTCCCCATGCGCGTCTTCGGACGCATGGGCATTCACTCCGTCATCCTCACCAACGCCGCTGGCGGCATCAATTTGAATTATCAGCAAGGCGCGCTGGTGCTCATCCGCGACCACATCAATCTGCAGGGAACAAATCCGCTGGTCGGTCCGAGTGACGACCGCTTCGGCGTCCGCTTTCCCGACATGACTCACGCCTATGCGAAAGACTATCGCGCCGTCGCCAAAGAAGAAGCCGCCAAACTTGGAATGAATTTGCACGAAGGCGTCTACGCCGCCCTGCTCGGCCCCAGCTACGAAACTCCTGCCGAAATAAATTACCTGCGAATCATCGGCGCCGACCTGGTCGGCATGTCGACGGCTTTCGAAGTAATCGCCGCCCGCCACCTGGGAATCAAAGTGTTGGCTATCTCATGCGTCACCAACATGGCCGCCGGAATCCTCGACCAGCCGCTCTCTCACCAGGAAGTGATGGAAACCGGCGAGCGCGTCAAATCCAGCTTCGAAGCACTTCTCCGCGCCGTGTTGTCGCGGATCGAAAGATCGGAAGTCTGATACTCATCCTGTTTTGAGTGGTCATCCCGAGCGCAGCGAGGGACCTTGGTTCTTGCCTGCGCTACCACTATTGCCGAAGTAGGCAAATACCAAGATCCCTCGCTGCGCTCGGGATGGCAGGCGGCTCTTGAGCCTGATCTCCATTCAGTGTCACCGCCCGGCCCGCGCAATACTGAACTCCTCCGGCGGCTTCACTCCATACACCGCGGCAAAGCTCCCCTGATTCACCGCCATCGCAAACCGTCCCCGCGAATCGATATATAAAAGAGGCTGCCCCAGCGCCACATCGCTGAATGTCTTTACAAACTTGACCTTCATTTCTTTACCGCCAATCCTCACCGGAACTTCCTGCCCGCGCTGGTAGCCAAGCTTCAAAAAATCCTCCGCATCCAGATTCGTCACCAGATTTCCAAACGGACCATCCGTCGCAATCACCTCCGCCGACGCTCCACGCTCATCCACTCGCGCCGCTTTCAACTCCAGCCGCACCAATGACGCAACCGGCACCTCCGGCCCCGCCTTCGTCCAATCGTCGCCCCGCGCCACATGCGCCCCCGCCGGAGAAAAAATATCGCGTCCATGAAATGTCGATGACATCTTCGTACCAATCATCCAATCCGGATTCGTAATCTCGTACACGCCTTCGATCCCATCGCGCTGCTCCACCAGCGTGAGCAGGCCATTATCCGGCAACACAAAATATTGCCCGCGCTTCGACTTCGCCACAATCGCCTTGCGCGTGCTGCCCACCGTCGGATCAATCACCACCACAAAAACCGTTCCTGCCGGAAAATAAGGTGTTGCTCCATACAAAAATCGCGCCCCATCGAGAATCGAAAACGGCGTCACCTCGTGCGTGAGATCGACAATGCGCACCTGCGGCATGATCGAATACATCACCCCCCGGCAAAGCGCCACCGAATCGTCCACCACTCCAAAGTCCGTCATAAACACAATCGTCTGCGGATATTTCTCCGCCTGCGCCTGAGCCATCACCGAAAGCGTGAGCACTATCAGCGCAAGCAACATCAAAGCAAAGCCGCGGACCCGCGAAGCGCTCCGGAAGCCTCGAATACCGCGGGAATGCGGAGTACCGCCGAGGCGCAAAGCGCCAGGGAAGCCTGGAGCCCCAACGAGGCGGAGAACTCCACGGAGGCTTGGAGCGCCGCAGAAGCGCGGACCGCCGTGGAAATGCGGACCGCCGTGGAAATGCGGACCGCCGTGGAAACGCGGAGCGCCACGAAAGCCCGCAATACCGTGGAAGAGCGGCGCTTCAGCGCCGCGTAAAGCTCCAAAAATTCCTGCGGGCTTTAGCCCCTGCGCCGACTTGGCAAAACCCTCTCGTTTTTCAATCATGGTCTGGAAGAATACCCCGATTGCCCGTAGGCGGCAATGCGCCTTCCGCATCTATAATGTCCTGTTGGTTCATTGCATGACCGCAAGGAGATCTTATGCCGGAAGCTATCCCCGAAAAATATCGCGACCTGTTCACGAAACGCGCCTTCGCCAGCCTCGGCACCCTCATGCCCGACGGCCGCCCGCAAGTCACCCCCGTCTGGGTCGACTACGATGGCGAACACGTCATCTTCAACTCCGCCAAAGGGCGCCAGAAAGATAAAAACGTTCGCCGTGATCCGCGCGTGGCCCTCGCACTTATGGATCCCGAAAATCCCTACCGCTATCTGGAAATCCGCGGCCGCGTCGTCGAAATCACCGAAGACGGCGCCAGCGCTCACATCGACAAGATGGCCAAAAAATATCTCGGCGTCGATAAATATCCCTACGGCCAGCCCGGCGAAGTGAGAGTGATCTACAAAATCAAACCCGAACACACCACCGTAATGGGCTAGATCGTGTGGGGACAGCCGCCCTCGGCTGTCCGGCGGCCCGGCGGTATCGGGCCGCGGCTATAGCGTCGGTGTCTCGCACTCGTGTTCTTCATCGTCCGAGGAGATCCTCCATCCGCACCTGCAACCTCTGCTTGCTCGGCTTCGGCAACGTCAACCGCACGCTCGTCCAACTCCTGCTCGATCGCGAACAAGAACTCCGCGATCGCCACGGAATCTCTTTCCGCATCACCGGAATCGCGAGCCGCCGCCTGGGCTGGATCGCCAATCCGAATGGCTTGAATGTAGAGCGGGCGCCCTCGCCCGCTGACGGTCGGGAGTCTGATCCAACGCCGTCCAATGTCCATGACTGGCTCCAAGCCGCCCAAGCCGACATCCTCTTCGAAGCCACATCCCTCAACGTGGAAAACGGCCAGCCCGCCATCGATCACATCCGCGCCGCCCTAACTCACGGAGCCCACGCCATCACCGCCAATAAAGGACCAATCGTCCACGCCTATCGCGAACTCCGCGATCTCGCCGCCGCCCGCGGCAAACGCTTCCTCTTCGAATCCACCGTAATGGATGGCGTCCCCATCTTTTCTTTTTTCGATCAACTTCCCACAATTCGCCTGCGCGGATTTCACGGCATTCTGAACTCCACCACGAACGTCATCCTCACCGAAATGGAAAACGGCCTCAGCTTCGACGAGTCGTTGAAGAAAGCCCAATCCCTAGGCATCGCCGAAACCGATGCCACCCACGACATCGACGGATGGGACGCCGCCGTAAAAACCGCCGCGCTGATCACGGTCCTGATGGACGTTCCGATAAAGTTAGAAGAGATCAAGCGCGAAGGAATTCGCACCCTGAGCGCGGAAGCCGTCCGCGCCGCAAGAAAAGAAGGGAAGCCCTACAAACTAATCTGCCGCGCAAAAAAAACTGGGGACAAAACACAGCAGGGAATCGAAGCCACCGTCCGCCCCGAACAAATCCCGCTCACCGATCCCATGGCGCAAATCACCGGCACCTCGTCGTACGTTTATTTCGAAACGGATATCTTCCCCGGCCTGGCCATCACCGAAGAAAATCCGGGCCTGTACGCAACCGCGTATGGCATGTTGGCAGATTTCGTGCGGGCGACGGGTGCGGTTCATTATGGGAAAGTTCCGCGTCCGAAGGACGCTTGACACTAGCCCGGCGTTTCAACGCCGGGTCATCGCAACACACGAGAACCGCATCCCGGAAAGGGATGCCTGAACTCATCCCCAGACATGCCGCGGATCATACTCGATATCATTTTTCTTTAAGAACGCCAAAAACTCTTCTTCAAAATTGCGCTTGCGATGATGTTCCGCTTGTCGCTGAATATAGGCGATGGTGTCGTCTTTCTGCGAGATGCCCACGGTGAATGCGCCATATCCCTCTTGCCACGCAAATTGTGTTTTGAAATTCTCGTTCATCCAATGCGACGACGCCCCTTTCACCAGTTGCATAGCCTTCGCCAGCGGCAACGTTGCTGGCAGGGATAGAAGAATGTGTACATGATTCTCGGTCCCGCCAACGATGATCGCCTTGAATCCGTTCTTGCGCGCAATTCCTCCCAGGAATGACCATAGCCTCGGTTGTATTTCCAGCGAAATCAGGTTGCGCCGTTGTTTTATTGAAAAGACGCAATGGATCAATTCTGAAACGTAGGTATGAGGCAAATTATCCTCCGCGACGATTCAGCCGTCTCGACGGGACGGGTTCAATCACGATCATCGTACCCGGCGTTGAAACGCCGGGCTATTCTCAAACGTCCTCTGGACGTTTTTCGTTCCCAGAACGGGCTGGAGCTGGATTTCTCGGTCATGACGAGAACATGCTGATGCACGCAATGGACGAATGCGGTGCGCGTCCGAAGGACGCTTGACAGTAGCCCGGCGTTTCAACGCCGGGTCATCGCAACACACGAGAACCGCATCCCGGAGGGATGCCTGAATTCGCACTAACCAATGTACCCGATCACGCCCAGAATCGTAGAGGCAAATGTTTCAGCCGTCCCTGACGGGACGGGGTCATCCCCAATCGAGGCTTCCCGGCGTTAAAACGCCGGGCTATTGTCAAACGTCCTCCGGACGTTCCTTCCGTGGTAAAACTAAAATTGAAATCATGCCCACTGAAATCGCCCGCCCCACCCTCGATCTAACCCAAATCCGCGCCCAATTCCCGTCACTATCCCAAACCATCAACAACCACCCCGCCGTGTTCCTCGACGGCCCCGGCGGAACGCAAGTTCCGCAGCGCGTCATCGACGCCATCTCCAACTACCTGCGCCGCGACAACGCCAACACCGGCGGAGCCTACGCCACCAGCCGCAATACCGACGCCATGCTCGCCGAAGCCCGCGCCGCCATGGCCGACTTCCTGAACTGCGCCGCTGACGAAATCGTCTTCGGCCCCAACATGACCACGCTCACCTACGCCATCTCCCGCGCCTTTGGTCGCGAGATCAGCGGCCGCGACTTCGGAGCCGGCGACGAAATCCTGGTCACGCGTCTCGATCACGACGCCAACGTTTCCCCCTGGCTCGCGCTCGAGGAACAAGGCGCCACCATCCGCTGGGCCGAAATTCAGGAAGACGATTGCACGCTCGATCTCGATGACCTCGCGAGCAAAATAAATCCACGCACCAAACTCGTCGCCATCGGCTACGCCTCAAACGCCGTCGGCACCATCAATCCAGTCAAAGAAATCGTCCGCCTCGCCCACGCCGCCGGAGCTCTCGCCTACGTCGACGCCGTCCACTACGGCCCACACGGCCTCATCGACGTGAAAGACCTCGATTGCGATTTCCTCGTCTGCTCCACCTACAAATTCTTCGGCCCGCACATGGGCGTGCTTTATGGCAAGCGCGAACACCTGCAGCGCCTGCATCCCTACAAAGTTCGTCCCCTCACCGATTCCGTCCCCAACCGCTGGGAGTGGGGCACCCTCAACCACGAATGCATCGCCGGCATCACCGCCTGCGTGAACTACATCGCCGACCTCGGCCGCCGTTCGGTGACAAATCAAGAAATAGCAGCAGCCCATCTGGGGACAGCCGCCCCCGGCTGTCCATCGAGCGAAGCTCGACCCTCTGTCCCATCCCCCCGCCGCGCCGCAATCGTCGCCGCCTTCGAAGCCATTCACCGCCACGAGCGCAGCTTGATGGAACGCCTGATCGCGGGATTAAAGCAAATCCCAAACCTGAAAATCTACGGCATCACCGACCCCGCGCGCTTCAACGAACGCTGTCCCACGCTGGCCGTCCGCGTGATCAATCAAACCCCAGATCAAACTCCCCTGGCACTCGCCGCGAAACTCGGCGAGCAGGGCTTCTTCACCTGGGACGGAAACTACTACGCCCTAAAGCTCACCGAACGCCTCGACGTGGAAAAGTCCGGAGGCTTCCTGCGCATCGGCCTCGTGCACTACAACACAGCCGAAGAAGTGGACCGATTGCTGTCAGCGCTGAGAGATATTACAGCCGAGTAGATTGACACATCCGAACACACCGGTTCGCGCCGAGAGGCGCTAAACCCGAGACGCGTGTAAAGCTGAGAGTTCTAGAAATGGAGTGGTTTGAAAGGGCACGCCTTCAGGCGTGCCGTCCGGAGCACCAATCAAAAGAACCGGGGCTTAAGCCCCTGAAGAACGCAAATACCATCAATGCATGGCCTTCGGGAGAGAAGTCCGCTGCCGCGCTCTACGGCCAGCGTTTGGCAGTCTCATCCCAGCCCGCAGCCCGCACGGGCTGCGCAGCCGCCACCACGGGCGGCGATGGAATGCGCAGCGGGGCCTGTGGCCCGTTCACCGCGGTAGGCAATACCGATTTTCCCATCTCGGCGTTCATCTCTTTTTCTTCGGAGAGCAACGGAGCCACCAGCCGCAACGCCTCTACTTCTTTCTCCAGCCGGGTCAACTCCATTTCCTTCTGCCGCAGAACCTCATAAACATTCTTCATAACCTTGGGCACCTTGCGAATCGTTTGTTTGTGCAGCTTTTCTCGAACTTTAGCAGACTTACATGCATTGTCAAGCCATTAAACGCTCGGGATCTTATCCTTTTGGGCGCGTCCGTTGGCCTCAATCGGTGGCGCAATCCCTTGCCCACTAAGACTTCTATCAGTTTTTCACAGCCTGGCCAGCCGCTGAAACTCTTCCTCACGCCGGCTTCGCCACTCTACGATCAGCCTAAAACGCCCGTCCAGCGCGGCATCTCCGCAGATTGCTTTTCGCTCTGCACAAAATCCTGTCACCCACCTGTGAATGCGCTGCACTCGGTTGAAAACAAATCACATAAACTCGCCATCTTTTCGTTGACTCAAATTTTAAAAGGAGTACAACAAGATCGTTCTTTGACAGTTTCTTAAGTTTTTCCGGTTGGTGCGGCGTCCGGGGCTCAAGCGAAGTCACCCTCCCATTGAAAAATGAGGCAGGGAAGGCAAGCAAGGGTCTATAGCAAAGCGCTGGTCGAGGAGAACGAGAAGCCCAGTCGAAGGCAGGATAGAGTTCCGAGGCGTTGAGTAGGTTTATCCGGTTGGCGGTAAGCCCGGAGCCCAAGCGAAGATCGCAGGCAGCGCGCCCGCAAGGGAAGCAGCACAGCAGGTCAAGCAAGGGTCTAACGCGAGCTACTGGCCGAGATGAATGGACTCAACACCACCTCGGAACTCTTTAATTTTTTGCCCCGCCCGGATACTCTTGCGGGATTGTCATCCTGTCTCTAACGACGGTGTATGCAGTCAAGAGGTTTGTGGCGACACTCCGGCGTCGACGGCGTCCACAGCTTGTACTTCTTCTGCACCCCACAGCTCAGCGCCATCGACTGCAACTGGTTCTTGGTGCGCCTCCGCGCCTGCACCTGCTTGTGCCGATGCACCAGCAACTGCCGCACATCCCGCACCTCCAGACTCGGCACCCAGATCCGCGGAAACCGATCTTCCAGCAGCAACCGCAACAAGTGCTCCCCGTCCCGACGGTCCGTCTTTTGCCGCCGTACCACCGAAGCCCGCACCTGCGCCGCATCCCCCATCCACAGCTCGATCCCTATCTCCTCCAGCAACCGCTCGAACCACGGATAGTGCCCGCAAGCCTCCATCCCCACCCGCACCTCCTGGCCCGCCAGTCCGCGGTAAAACTGCTCCGCCTCCGCCCGGTGCTGCAACCGCTTTTCCTGAATCTCTCCCGTTCGATTGTCAAAGATCGCGACCTGCTGAAAACCCGGATGAAAATCACAGCCTATAATCAGCATGACGTTGGCTCCTCTCGCGAGCCTTGGTCTGTTTCGTCACAACCAATCTACTCGTTGTGATCGAGCCAACGTCGTTATGCAATCAAGCGCAGCGAAGAACCCCTTACCCGCAAGCACTACCGCAAACGATGCAAGGCATTTCTACTGCTTGACGCTTGAGTTCACATCCCGCCCCAGCCGCGCGTCGCGAGCGCGATACACTTTACCCATTCCACCGGAGCCAAGCAAACTCTGAATTTCGTAAGGACCGAGTTTCGTGCCGGCAGCGAGAGCCATGGAAACACGAACACAGCTCTCGCCTCCATCCCAGCCATCACCGCTTGTGGCCAGCAGCGTTCAAGAGCCTTGTCTCAGATAAATGAGTGTAGCCTGGATATTTCAACAGTCGGCCGCAGTGGGACCTTAGAGCCGGCGCCGGTACTCTGCAACTTCCTCGAACAACCATCGCCTCGCATCCGATCAAGATTAGCTTTTGCCCATGCATAATTGTTTTCGTCGCCCCGCTTGTGATAAAGGAAGGAGATGATTTTTTTGAGGGAACGGACACGCAGCTTAAGGGCAGCACTGCTAATCGCGATGTTGGCGGGCGGGATCCTGCGCAACGCCGGCGCCGAGGATAACGGTCTCGAGCGCACGCCCGTTCTCGGCTGGAGTAGCTGGAGCTTCCTCCGCAAGAATCCCACGGCAGCCCTGGTGAAAGCTCAGGCGCTCGCCCTGCAAAATTCCGGATTGCAGAAAATCGGCTACCAATACGTAAACCTCGACGACTTTTGGTATCAATGTCCGGGACCGCAAGGTCCGAACGTCGACGCTTATGGCCGCTGGGTGACAGACTCATCGAAATTCCCGGCCGAGGGAGATACCGACGGCATGAAGGTAATGGCTGACTACATCCACAGTCTCGGGATGAGGTTCGGAATCTATGTTACGCCGGGTATTTCCCGGCAAGCGGTCAGCCGGAACATGCCGATCAAGGGCACATCGTACACGGCTTCCCAGATTGCGGAGCCATCGGTAAAGGAGAACAACTACAACTGCAAGGGCATGGTCCGCATTAACTATGACCAGCCTGGAGCGCAGGAGTATACGAATTCATGGGCAAATATGCTGGCGGCGTGGGGCGTCGATTACATCAAAATTGACGGCATGACAGACAACAATGCCGCTGACGTTAAGGCATGGTCGGATGCTATACGGCAAAGCGGGCGGCCCATGATCCTGGACGTCACGCAGGGGGAACTTACGACCGCGATCGCCCCGACAGTAATGAAGTATGCCAATCAATGGGAATTCGCGCCTGACGTCGAATGCTATCACTGCGAAAAGCACCATAGCAGCTACCCGCTGACCAGCTGGGCCGACGTTGCCAAACGCTTCAACTACGTGGCGGAGTGGCAGCCTTACGCTGGTCCGGGCGCTTTTAACGACTATGACTCCATCGAGGTAGGAAATGGCAGCAATGACGGGCTGACTCCGGTCGAGCGCCAGACTCAGATCAGCCTGTGGGCCCTTGCGGCCTCACCCTTCATCCTCGGCATCGATCTTACTCACCTCGACCCAACCGATCTGCAGAAATACCTGGAGAATTCCGCAGTCCTTGCTGTCGACCAGGATTCGATCGCCGCGAAAAGGGTGTTCAATACAGGCAACCGCCAGGTGTTCGCCAAGAGGGAACCGAACGGAGACACCATCGTCGGTTTGTTCAACACCGGCAAGAAGGCAGAGGAAGTTTCCGTTCCCGCATCTACCGCGGGCGTCCCCGAAAACGAAAGCGGCTATTCCTTACACGACCTGTGGACCGGCGAGACAAGGAAAACAAGCAGCACCATCAGTGCTGTTGTTCCATCGCATGGAGTCGTCCTGTACCGCATCACGGCTTTAAACTAGCGTTTCGCCGTTTCCTGATGCTCTGGCCAGCGCTCAGTCCCATGGTTATGGGTGCTTGGGCGGGCAGTTTCAGTTTCGTCAAAACGATGTTACTGCTTGTGAGATGTACTGGCTTGCAGCCGAGTCGAAGGAGCGTGCAGAATCTTGGGGCGACTATTCGCGTCGTTCTTGTTCCGAAGTTCTGACCAAATTCCAGCGCCTGATGTCCATCACGGATTTCACGAAAGAGGCATCAAGCCGGCCGGTTCAAATCGACCCGGCGCAAAGCCTGGTGTTTGTTGCGTATTTCGTTACTGAGAGCGAACTGGCTCAACTGGGCAAGAGCACTGCCCGATGAATGTCATCATCAAGGCGATAGCGCTCATTGAGAATTTGGCCGATCTGGGGTCAATGAGTGTAATGGGGATATTACGCCAGCTGACCGCGTGCTACGCTTGCAGCATATAAGGGATTGGTGTTCATGACTTCCTGCACGCTCACGGTCGCTTCTATTCTTGTCTATTTGACTACTTGCCTTGGTCAAACCGGAGAGACTGGAAATCCATGGGTAGGACTGATACAGATCGACAATGTTCTACGCGCAGCGCAAGTCTCTGGATCGCTCGTGTATTCGAGTTGTGGTTTCCACAAAACGGTCCCCGATGCTCTGCCGCCAATGCGATTTCTGTCAGACTATTCGGGCCCGCCAAAAAAAGTTCTACAGAAGATGTTTGAGGGCGACCTACGCATGCGAGTGACACAAGAGGAAGGGGGAATGATTCGCATGGTACAGACGGACGTGCCGACGGACCTCCTGAATTTCAAGATTCACCACTTGTCATTCTTTCCTTCCGACGCCGCCGCGTCCGATGCAGTTCACGGCCCGCAGATGGCCATGCTTGCCATCTTGCAGAATCCCGAAGTGAAGGCTTTTAAGAAGGCAAACAACATTGGGCCGTTCGACGAAGGTTTCATCTTGCCGGGCAATTGCTGTGGCGGTGGACGCGTTATGCACGGGCAGTTGGACGATATAACCGTCTCTCAGGCGCTGGATTATGTGCTGCGAACTTTCCCTGGATTTTGGGTCTACGAGAACTGTGTAAGCCCAGAAGGAGAACGCTCAGTCTACTTCAATTTTGTTGATGTTAGCCCGTAACGTGAGCGATAACCCAAGCGTAGCTGACGATAACAGGCGTTATCACTCATTGACGAGGGTCGGAAGGCAAGTGGCAACTTCCACTCGGCGGAACGATTCAAAGGTTACTTTTTGCGGGCCGGACATGGGGAGCTGATAATCGAATGTTGTTTCGTACTTGCCGTCTGCGTAATGGGTGCCAAAGCGCCACGTCTTCACATTCTCCTGGGCAGCAGCTTTCAATAACGTCGGACCCGACACCGCCTCGACGTCGGTGGGTTCAGCGCCGTTCGCCCCCAGAGTGAAAGTCAACTTCACAACTCCTCCAATGCGTGCTTGGCACGCCAGTGCAGGATGCCTTGGTATGTTCGCAGATACCAACACCGGCTCGCTCTGCGCTGCCATGGTTATCGAGATAGCGGCTGCGAAACAAAGAATGGCACAAATGCGGATGGTCATCGGAATGCCTTTCGGTGAGGATTGTACTCCGGTTGCGCTGATATCCAGCACGTAAGTGTTGTTATCAGGCGATAGCACTCATCGATCATCCAGCTCCGACACCAAATTGCAAACGAGATAAGGCGCACCCCGCGCCTTATCTCGTTTCTGCTCCAACCCAAACCGCGTTCTAGCGTCGCCCGCCGCCATGTCCACCCGCATGCCCACCACCCCGATAGCCAGGAAGCGCGTGTTCGCCCTTCGCATCGTGGCCGGCTTCGCCTACGTTGCCGCGCCCATCTCGCGCCTCATTTCCCTGGAAATGGTTGAAGCGCTCTGCCCCGCGACCCGGCAACGGTCCGTTATAGCCGTGATGAGGATCGAACCGGTTATCGACATGTCCGTAAAAGCCGTGAGGACCGTGGAACCACGGGCCTGCTCCAAGAAATACCCCACCAACAAACCAATCAGGTCCGTAGTAGCCGTAAGGAGCACAGTCATAGGGTGCATAGTCGAAGTATCCGTAAGGACACACCGGAGCCGGTCCGATGTTCACTCCAATCGAAACCTGAGCTGGCGCCACGGATGAAGCGCATAAAAGGCCAACAACCACAACTGTGAAAACAACCGCACTGATTTTGAACATGATCCTCCTCGATTCGTCCAGAGTTTCAACTTGTAACAGACTCAGGCAGCATAATACCGAAGATCAACAACGGGCAAACCGCGAGCCGATGGTCAATTGTTATAACCAGGTGTTGTCAGGCATTTCAGATTTTGCCAAGGAGAAACCACGACAACGAGAAAACCAGAGCAGCGAAATCCAGAGCAGCGAAAACCAGAAAAACTGCTAGCCCTTCTTGCGCGAAACAATCACCCACACCGTCCCACGCCCTTCGCAGAAGCGACAGCTATCCTGCCCCAGAGATTTTCCCGCTCCCTTGCATTCCACGCAGTTGGCGATAATGCACAGCTCCTGCTGGGAACTCTCCGGCAGCTTGGCGGGATCCTTAAATGTTTCTGCGTGATGGTAGTCGCGCAGCCAGAACACCAGCTTGCCTTCGAGGTTGTCGCGGTCTTTGGTGCTAAGCTCCGTGCAGCACTGCGGCCACCACTCACGAATGCAGCCGTAGCAAATGAGCTTTCCGCCGGCATCGAATAATGCGCCAGGATCACGTCGATAAAACTTCTTGCACCACGAACATGGGTTGACGCCCAGCAAGCCGAGCGCATCCGTCAATCTTTCAATCTCCAGAGCCTGCCGTGCCAAAACATCTTCCACGGTTTTGTCGGATTCAGCCATGCCGGTTCAGAAAGAAAAGTATACGCGTTCAGAATAAACGGATACCCGCTGAACCTGCATCCGGAAGGCGAGAACTGAGACTGAGAACTGAGACTGAAAACTGAGACTGAAAACCGAGATCGAACCGCGACCGCGAACCGCGTGTTCCTTAGTCCACGTGCTCCCCGAGTTCAAAACTTTCTTCGCTCATCGGCAGCACATCCCGTTCCCGAGCCACCCACACATAAAGCGTCGGCAACAAGAAGACGCTCATGATCAAAGCCGCGATCAACCCTCCGACAATCACGATCGCAAACGGCCGCTGCGAATCTGAACCAATCGCGTGCGACAAAGCCGCCGGCAACAATCCCAGCGTCGCGACCAGCATCGTCATCATAATCGGCCGCAGCCTCAACACCGCGCCTTCCACCGCCGCGTCCTCCACCGTGAATCGCCGCGCGCGAAGCTGGTTGATGTACTCCAGCATGATCACTCCCGTCTGCACCGACACGCCGAACAGCGCCAGAAATCCCACGCCGGAAGAAACGCTGAAATTCGTTCCCGTGAACCATAACGCCAGCAGTCCTCCAATAGGCGCGATCGCAATGTTCACCATGATCAAACCCGCCCACTTGAACGACTTGAACATCGTATAAAGAAGAAGAAAGATGATCAGAATCGTAATCGGCAGCACGATCAGCAGCCGCGCATTTGCCCGCTTCTGGCTGGCGTATTCCCCCTCCCAGTCGATGTTATAGCCGGTGGGCAATTTCACCTGCTCGTTCACCTTCTTGATTGCTTCTTCCACCGTGCTGCCCAGGTCGCGGCCGCGCACGCTGTATTTGATCGCCACATAACGGCGATTGCCTTCGCGATACACTTCCGAGGCGCCATCCGTCACGCTGATCTTGCACAATTGCGCCAGCGATACGCGTTCGCCGCTCGGCGATAACAATCGAATATTCTCAATCGCCTCTTCCGTATTCCTGTATTGCGGCAGATAGCGCAGCGTCAGATCGTAACGCGCCTCACCCTTCAGCACCTGAGTCAGCGCGTTCCCGCCCACCGCCGTCTGAATCGCATCCTGCACATCAGAGACGTTGATCTGGTAACGCGCGCACGCCGCCCGGTCCACCGTCACATTCAAGTTCGGCTGTCCAAGCACGCGGAACACTCCCAGATCCTCAACCCCCCGGATTCCGCGCATGATGTTGACGACCTCATCGCTCTTGGCCTCCAGCACTTTCAAGTCGTCGCCATAAATCTTGGTGGCCAGCGCGCCCTTCACCCCGCTCACTGCCTCTTCCATGTTGTCTTCAATCGGCTGCGAGAATCCCCACGTCACGCCGGGAATTTTATCCAGCTCGCGTTGCATGGCGGCAATCAATTCATCCTTACTCTGATGAAACACCGGGCGCCATTTTTCTTTCGGTTTCAGATCGACAAAATATTCGGTGTTGAAAAAACCCGTATTGTCCGTTCCGTCATCCGGACGCCCCACCTGGCTGGTGCATTGCGGCACTTCAGGAAAAGCGCACAGCACGATACGCGCCTGGTTTGCCACTCGGATTCCTTCGTCAGGTCCAGTGCTGGGCGCAAGCGTACCGCGAACCCACAACGCACCCTCATCCAGATGCGGCAGAAATTCAGACCCGATGGCGCCGCCGAATGCGAGATAATTTCCAATTGCCACCATTACCACGCATGCGCCAACTGTGATTGCGCGCCGGCGGATCGCCCAGCGCAGCGCATCACGATAGCGCTCGATCACATAGGTCATTACCGGGTTATCCCACTCGCGCGCGCCTTTTGCGAATGCGAAACTCGCCAGCACCGGCGCAACCACGATCGAGAACAGCAAAGCCCCGGCCAGCGCGAAGGCCACCGTCCAGGCCATGGGATGGAACAGCCTGCCTTCCACCCGTTGCAAAGTAAAGATGGGCAGGAAGGAAGTGATGGTGATAACGATGGCGTAGAAAACCGGCCGCTGCACTTCGTGCGAAGCAAAACCAATGGTCTCGTTCGACGACTTGCTGCCGTCGGAATGGCTTAACTGGCGCACAATGTTTTCGATCAACACGATTGCGCCTTCCACGATCACGCCGAAGTCCAATGCGCCCAGTGACAACAAGTTTGCCGGAATGTGCATCAACTCCAGACAGATGGCCGCAAACAGCAGCGCGAATGGAATGGTTACCGCGACAATAAGTGCGCCGCGAATATTCCCCAGAAATAACAGGAGAATAATCGATACCAGAATCATGCCTTCCGTCAGGTTGTGCAGCACCGTGTGCGATGTGAAGTGAACCAGATCGCTGCGATCGAGAAAAGGAACGACCTTCACTCCCGGCGGCAGGATGTGGTCATTAAGTTCTTCGACTTTTTTGTGGATGCCCTCGAGCGCCGTCTCCGCCGTTGCCCCTTTGCGCAATAGCACGATGCCTGAGACCACATCGTCATTGTCGATAATCTTGCCATCTTCGCGATGAATGGCCCGCGCGAACTGCCCCAACCGGATCTTCGGACCCTGTGACACCACCGCGATGTCCTTCACGCGAAGCGGCGTGCCATTCTTGGTCAGGATCACCGTCTCCGCAATATCCTGCGACCGGTCAACCAATCCCACGGCACGAACGTTGATTTGCTGCAGCCCTTCCTGTATGAAACTTCCGCCCGCGTTCGTATTGTTATTGGTGAGTTGCTGCTCAACTTGCGCCAGGCTCAGGCCATAAGCGATCAGTTTGTTGGGATCGACACGTACCTGGTATTCGCGAGTCGGTCCACCAAAGCTCGAAACATCGACAATATCCGGTACAGATTTAAAGCTCTTTTCGACGACCCAGTCTTCGAGCGACTTCAACTCCATCGCGTCATAAGCCGGATTGCTGCTGTGCAGCGTGAAAAAATAAATCTGTCCAACCGGGCTCCAATCCGTACCCATCTGCGGCACCACGCCCGCCGGCAGCGTCACCTGGCTTAGCCGCTCCAGAACCCGCTCCCGGTTCCAGTTATCGTCCGAGCCGTCATCGAAAATCAGTTTCAGGTCAGAAAGCCCGAACAGCGAAAAAGACCGCAGATGCACCACCTGCGGAATGCCGTTCAGTGCGACCTCGAGCGGGATCGTAACCTGCTGCTCGATCTGCTCCGCCGAAATTCCCGGCCACTGCGTAATCACCTCAACGTAGTTGTCCGCCACGTCGGGATAAGCCTCAATCGGAAGATCGCGAAACGCGACGATGCCTCCGGCAAAAAGGATCAGCGCGAACGCCAGCACCAGTAGCCGGTTATTCAGAGCAAAATCAACGACTCTGCGAATCATTTATTGCTCCACCGTGTTTTGCAGCACCAGCGCATTCGAAACCACTTGATCTCCCGGCTTGATTCCTGAAACCACCGTTTGCAGATTGTTGGGAAGCATTTTTCCCGTGACCACTTCCAGCCGTTTGAAGTGCCCCCCACCCAGCGGCGCATAAACCCATTCGCGATCATGCAAGTGCAAAATTGCAGACGACGGCACCGCCGCATATGTCACCGCCTGCTTGCCATAAAAAGTCGCGGTCACAAACATTCCCACGTGCATCAATCCCGGATTCGCCACTTCAATCCGCACCTTGGTGGTGCGAATCGTGGGATCGAGCACCGGCAGAATGTTATCGATCCGTCCCTTGAAAATTTTGTTGGGATACGCGCTCAGCCGAATATCGGCAAACTCGCCCACGTGCACCGCATCCAGATCGTTTTCGTAAACGTCACAAATGATCCACACATAAGAAAGATCAGAGATCGTGAACGGATTCGGCGATCCCAGCCCCTGCACGCCCGAAGCATTCGTAATCTGCTGGTCGGTGATCACGCCGGAGATCGGAGCGCGAATATCGACAATCCCCGACGGATGATCTTTATCCACGCCCAGAATCTTCAGCTGTTCGGTAGCCGCATCCAGATCAGCCTGCGCATTCTTGGCGACATCTTCCGCCTGCTCCAGTGCGCCTTTGGCGACCGCGCCTTTTTCATAAAGAATTTTTTGCCGCTGCAGGTTCAATCGCGCCAGCAGTTCGTCATTCACGGCTTTGCGATAACCTTGGTAAGCCCCGGAAACATCGTTGCTCTGCACTTGCAGCAGCAGCTGACCTTTTTTCACCGTATCGCCCAGCCGCGCTTTCACTTCCACCACGCGTCCCGCAGCCAGCGAGATCACCGGTACCGCGCGCGATATATCAGGCTGCACCACGCCCGTCACATCCAAAGCCGGCGCCGCTTTGTACGCGGCCGCCGCCACCAACGGAAATAATTCCGGACGATCCACCTTGAAATTATTCGCGTCCATATCCGGCTGAACGCTCGCCGCAGGCGGAGCCTCCGCCTTAAGATCAGGCTTCCCCTCATTGCACCCGGCAACAAAAAGCAATCCCAGCGCGACCACGGCACATGTGGTGACGGGCGCCTTCGCCCGTCCCGCCAAGCGAAGCGAGGCGGAATTCACCCCAACTGCCGTCAGCCAAGATTTCGTCTGCTCAACCCATCCGCATAGCATCCATCCACTCTTCATTGCAAAACCTCTTTACCCACCGCCTGGTTCAATTGCGCCGCCGCCGTCAGGTACGAACCCACCAGGTTGACGTAGCTCAGTTGCACGCTGCGGTAATCGCTCTCCGCATTCAGAAAATCCAACAGCGACGCTCCACCGTGCTGGTAAGAAAATAAAATCGTGTCCCGCACCCGCACTGCCTGCGCCAGATATTTTTCCTTGTAGCCCCGCAGCAGCGTCAGGTTGCTGGCCAGCGTCGTATACGCCGAATCCACATCGTTGAACACCTGCGCCTGTGCCGCGTCGCGCAGCCTTTCGCTGCGCGTGATCTCCAGCTTCGTGTGCAGTTTGTTTCCCTGATTCCGATCGAAAATGCGCAGCGGAAAATCCACGCCCACGCCAAAATAAAGATCAATCGGCGGATTCCTCCCCACGTCGAAGCTAACCGTCGGATCCGTCGATCCGTTCGCCACGGCCAGCTTGTAGTCGGTCTGCGCCTTGTCCACCGTCTGCACCGCCGCCTTCAAATCCGGACGATTATCCAGCGCGATTTGCCGGTAAGTATCCAACGCGTCGATCTGATCACCGGAATCGAACACGCCCACCAGATCGAACTGATCCACCGGAGTGCGGTCGTTCAACAGCATCAGCATCTGAATTTTTGCCGTCCGCAAATTCACCATCGCGGTCTGCACGTCAGATTCGTACTGCACTCGCTGCAGCTCCAATCGATCGAGATCGATCTGCGCAATATCGCCCGCCTGGTAGCGGTCGCTGCTGATCTTCAAAACATGGTCGTAGTAATCCAGATTGTCTTTCGAAACCTGCAGCACCGCCTTGGCTTGCAGCGTCTGCACAAACGCGTTGCGCAGATTGAACAACAGCCCGCGCTCCAGATCGTCCTGCTGCGAAATTCCAATCGCGGTTTCCTTCTTCGCGCTCTCTGTGCGCAACCCGCGTTTATTTCTGCGCTCGATCAAATAACTCACCGTCGCCGAAGGCAGCAGGTAGGCAAACGGCCCGTGCCCCACTCCCACATTGAAAGGATCGATCTGGTCCGAGAGCAGTCCCAGGTTCGGATTCGGCCGCAGATGTGCCGTGATCTCATCCGCCTGCAGTTCGCTGATATTCAATTTCCCCGCCAGCAATGTGGGATTATTCAGCTCCAATCGCTCCTTCACCTGCTCCCACGTCCACGCCTGTGGCGCGGCCTGCGGAGCGGATTGGCTCGCCGCAGGCGCCGCCTGCGCCACGGCCATACTTGCCATAGCACCCAGCGCAACCAGCACGCTACAACCTCGCCGCAGTTTTCCTCGTGCCAATAATTCCATTCAATCCCTCCGCCGACGCCAATGCCGCGACCCCCGGCGACATCACGACCGCAGTAATGCCGTGGAAGAGCGGCGCTTCAGCGCCGCGTAAAGCTTCCAGCCCGATGGGGCTTTAGCCCCGGTGGTCGTCCTCCCGCGTCGCATCAATTTTTCCGGCCTGAGTGATGCCGCTTGCAAACAATTCCGCATTCAGGCCCTGCGATCTAGGAATCCAAAAGCACCATCGCTCTGCAATGCACGCCTTCAGGAATATCACCAACTCCGTAAGGATCTCCTAAAGATGAGAAACGCCCGCTGCGGAAATTGCTGCTTCCTGGCAGCGCATACGCAAACGATGATTCAAGGATGTTTCTGCGAACTAACCGAGGAGGGAATCAGGCGGCGCGCGCCCGGCATGCCAACTGCAAGCCTTCGCCAGCGGCGCCAAATGTAAAACAGAAACTTCGAGCGGCCCGGCTTGTGGAGCGGGCAGCCAATTCATATTCGCCAGCAGCGCCGGTGGCCCCTGCAGCCGGTTCACCCACGCTGCATGCTTTTCGCCTCCGGCCTGCCGCACCGCCCGCTTGCTGGTGGCGGATTCTTCCATCTCGGCGCGCATGGCGTGCAGATCGTCCGTAGCCGAAATCACCGGGAAAAGCAATACCAGCGCGCAACCCAGCGCCAGCAGAAACTGCAAAGCGGTAATCCGCCGCGCCGCGCGCGCTCCCGCACCGCGCCGCCACAGCCAGTAAGCCGGCAGCGCCAGCAGCAGCCACACGAGATTCAGCAGCAGTTCCATCAATAGTTAAGACAAACGCACTTCAGTTTTTCAGAAACCACAAATCCAAGTCAACATGACCATCGTACTTGCATTCACTGAGAAGCCCGAAAGCCGAAACGCTAAAGCCGAATTACGGTCCCACCGTCACCTGCAGCGGCGCCGGAGTCTGCAGCATCTCCCGGTAGATTGCATTCCTCCTCGCCACTTCGCCCACCACCGTCACGTTCACCGTATAAGCTCCATGCGGCAAATTTTCGCCAAAGGGCAATACCATCCCGATCGTGCCTCGCTTCAGCGGGAAGTGCTGATATCCAATCTCCGTCGCCCGCCCGTTCTCGGCCACCGCCTTCACATCAAACGTCAAATCGATATCATCCGCCGCCGCATTCGAAACCTCCACGCTCCCTCCGATTCTGCTTCCCGTTACGCGCGGCGGATTTTTCCACGCCACCGTGATCGCATCCACTACCTTGATGACATATCCGCGCTGCACCGCCTGCCGCGGCTGCCCGCCATCTCTTACCGAAACCGCAAACTGAAACTCCCCTGCGCGCTCCGCCGACCCGTGCAACAGCCCGTTCTCCTCAAGCTTCATCCCCGGAGGCAAACTCCCGCTCTGCACTTTCCACTGCAGCACGGGCACGTAATTTCCCCGCGCCTGAAATTGCACATGATAGTCTCCGTGCGGATAGGTCTGCGGCAACTCCTCTGGCTCAATCACCAATCCTTGGTCCGCAGCTTTCCCGGTTTCGGCATCGCTCTGTGCGGTCGCGGTCGCGGACGCCGCCGGCGGATTATCCTGCCCGAAAGCCGACTCCCAACTCCCCACGCAAAGCCACATCATCAGCATGAAAACGGCGCCGTGCCCGAGCTTTGCCATTCTGGACTTCCCCAATCTCCGTCATCCCAACTAAATTGTCATGCTGAGCGGCCGCCAATGAGCGGACCCGAAGGGGACCTCTGCAAGCAAACTGAAATACTTTGTCATCCTGAGCATCCTTGTCATGCTGAGCGAAGCGAAGGACCTCTGCAACTTGCCGACGCCTCAAACGCTCCCGCATTTTTACTCGTCTGCCTCGACCTGTTGACGCCCACTTCAACCATGCTACCGGAATTCACCCCCGCTCCTCACAATTCCGGCGCATCCAAAGCAATAAATCATGGAATGCACTTGGATGCGGAAAGCTCGCCGACACGTTCCACCCTGGGAATGTAAAGATATGTATATCTTGTGCTTGCCCAAAATTTTATTTTCCACTCGCGCTACTTATTCCGTTGGTTCGGGTTGAAGCAACTGAATTCGTTTGTGCTAACCTCAAAACTAAATATCGCCAGTCTCACGCCCGATTTTCTCCCAGGGGGAATCATGTCAGTCCGCAACGGTATCGTCCTGCTCGTCGCACTCTCCACACTTTTGTTCCTGGCCGCCTGTGGCGGCAACGGCACCAGCATCGCCACACCGGTGGCCCCGCCCAGCGGAGCATTTAGCAATAGCAATCTGAACGGCACATATGTCTTTTCCATCTCCGGCACTGATGCCAACGACGCTCCTTATGCAATCGCTGGCACTCTCACCGCCAACGGCAGCGGTGGCAATGGCAAGGGCAGCATCACAGGCACTTTCGACATCAATGACGCAGCCTCAGGAATAGCAGCCGGTGCATCGATCACCAGCGGCAGCACCTATAGCGTTGGCGAGGATGGACGCGGACAAGCTGTGGTCCAGACCAATATCGGGAACGGATTCCCATCTCTCACGTTTGATTTCGTATTGTCTTCTGGTTCGCACGGTCTGATCACTGAGTTCGACGGTTTCGGCAGCGGCAGCGGAACCCTCGACTTGCAAGCGTCCGGCGTCACGCCAACGGGTTCTTATGCCTTCAGCCTCTCCGGAGCCTCATCCAGCAGCGGCAGCCCGTGGGCCACGGTCGGTGATTTCACCCTTGCTGGCGCAGCCATGTCCGGAGAGGACGACTTTAACGAGAGCGGATTGGCTTTTCCTGCCGCAACGCTTACAGGCTCACTGGCCTTGGGGCCATCTTCCACACCCGCGACAACATTGAGCGTCTCCGCCAGTTCCGGCTCCGTATTTAGCGGCACGTTTGACGCGTTTGCCATCGATGCTACCCACTTGAAGTTTATTGAGATGGACTCGACCGCGACCCTATCCGGCGATGCCTATTCGCAAACTACTCCCACCATATCAGCCGGTACACTGGCCTTCACCTTGGCAGGGAACGAATTTGCTGCCGGAGGATTGATGGTCACGAATGGTGCGGGAGGAATAACTGGCACCGAAGACTACAACGTGCAAGGAACTAACGTTTCGTCGCAATCCTCTCCAGTTCCCTTTACGGCCGCCTATGCCGTCGACTCCACTAACGCCGGCAGATACACTCTGAGCGGCTTCGTCACCTTCGAAGGAGGCGCATCGTATGCTGCGTATCCCTCCAGCGGAGGCGTGCTCCTGTTAGAAATTGACGACTCCGGAATCTCCGTCGGCGCCGCCTACCCACAGACGGCGGGTGCGGCCTTTGCCGCCTCGCAAGGCTATGGCATGAACCTTTCGGGCATTAATCTCGCAAGCACCGGCGGAGGGGCCGTCGAGGTGGACGACATCGCCGAGTTCACCGCCGCCAGCGGCGGAGTGCTGTCAAATGGCATAATCGACGAGAACTTTGACCCCGGTGGTTCTCCGACGCTCGGCGTGGCTCTCAGCGGTGGCACCTACGGAACCATTGGTTCGGGCGGACGCTATGGGATCTCAGCCACAGCCGGGAACAATAACTCTAGCACTCTGCTCGGCGGATTCACTCTCACCTTCTACGCCGTGGACGGCACAACCTTCCCATTCATAGAGGTAGACTCCGGCCAGGTCTCGACCGGAGTGATCGTCCTGCAGAGTCCTTCCGCGTCTTCGTCTGCAATAGCACACCCGAGCATGTTCGTAGTGCACCCTCTGATCCGGGCAAAAAGTCGGCAGAAGAAAAGCTAGACGCACGCAAACCATCGCACCAACAATCCGGGCGCGGCTTTGAAGCCGCGCCCCCTTCCTCAAAAACCGTCCACCACTTTTACCACAGGCGCCCGTCCCACTCGTGACCTTCGTTACCTTTATCCCGTGACCCTTCTTCAAGCACAATCTCTCTAAGTTCCATGTTTTCGCGGGAGACTAAGAGTGCTCTGCCATCGTTTTCTACGTGTTTGTATTTTCATCATGATCGCCGCCTCGTTGGCGGCGGCCCGCGACATTGCCCTGGTCTCCAATAAGTCCAATGCCGTGGGCGCTCTTACTGTCCCTGACCTGGTCCGGCTCTGCAAAGCGCAGACCTCGCACTGGCCCAATGGCAAGCCGGTCACCTTTGTCATGCGCTCGCCCTCGGCGCCCGAAATGAAGATCATCCTGGAAAAGCTCTATGGCATGTCGGAGAACGAACTCAACAGTCTCATCGTCACTTCCAATCGCGGGCGCCCTGCGCATCCCGCCATCCTGGTCGCCACTTCCGACGATGAATTGCTCAACAAAGTGGCCTCCACTCCCGGCGCCATCGGCGTGGTCGATGTTTATTCCATCAACAGCAGCGTCGCCGTCGTGAAAATCGGCGGCAAACTTCCACTCGAACCCGGTTACCTGCTCCACGGAAATTAAAGGGCCCAGCTGTAAGGAATTCCGTTTTGAAAGGGATGAGAGGTTTTGCTTTGCAGGGCGTGAAAAGAATTCGGTTTTGAAAGGGTGCGGCTTCAGCCGCGCCGTAACGACGCAAAAAAGAACAGGGGCTTTAGCCCCCGACGCAGA
The DNA here is from genome assembly GCA_963726155.1 of uncultured Acidobacteriaceae bacterium. Classification (GTDB taxonomy): domain Bacteria; phylum Acidobacteriota; class Terriglobia; order Terriglobales; family Acidobacteriaceae; genus Sulfotelmatobacter. Next base: position 514,884 of record CAVSBF010000003.1, on the reverse strand, counting down.
TTTAAACTATGGCAGCTCCCGGCAAGAAACGCGTTCCCGCGCCACCACCCCCGGCCTACGTTCGCCGATATCCACGCTTCACCATCGACGCCCGTCTGCAAGTTCGCATGTTTCAGGGTGGCGAATTCCGCACCTGTTGGGGACGTTCCACTGAAATGGGTCAGGATGGTATCGGCGCCACGCTCACCGGCGAACTGGAAACCGGCGAAATTGTTTCCCTCGATATTCCTCTGCCCCTCAGTCCCTATCCTCTGAAGGTCCGCGCCATCGTCCGCTATCGTCAGGGCCTGCGCTACGGTTTCGAATTTCTCACTCTCAGCGAATCCCAGCGCGAAACCATCCGCCGGGTTTGCGAAATGCTCGCCACCCGCGGCGGCAGCGTTTAAAACGAACCCTTATTTATATTTACGCGATTCTAAGCTTCTTTTTCTTTTTTCCTGCAGACTTGAGTTTTGCTTCCGCCGCTAGGCTTTCTCTTTCGTACTCCGACATGGTTGCCGAATAGTCGAGTACTCGCGAGGAGTGAGCTCTTATTTCTGACTTTCGTGCCGGGGTGCCACCGCGCTTAGGCTGCGCTTGGATTTGTCCGGTTTGCTTGCACTGCCAAGACGTAGCACTCTTCATGAACCGCTTCTCCATCTTCGTTCGTCTTGGTGGTTTCAAGCTCGACCGGTTCGTTGCAGAGCGGGAATATGGGAAACCGCTTCGGGTGGTGATTTTGCATACGACTCCCTCGGCAGAATCATACGAGAGGCAATACTCTCAGTCTGCCCGCTGCCGCACATAGTCTATTTCGTACCGTGGGCAGTCCGAACCATGCTTTCCTCGGCGACAAGTCTGATCCTCCACTCCTCCATTCCAATTACGTCAGTAACTTTCGAGTACACCTGTTGCGTTCTACCATGCAGTTTGTTGGGCTTCAGAGGGGGGAGCCTCCAATGGGTGGTCGTGTCACCCGGCCGGCGCAGTCGAAGGATATTCTGCGCGCCAAGAATTTGCGCCAGGCACTCGAGAGCGGAGCCTCACCCCGGTTCATTCCGCCCGGCGTCTCAGCCGCCGTTCAGCCGGCCGCGCTGGCCTGGAATTCCTTACAGCCGAACTCCAGCGCGCCTGACGCGGGAGATTCTCTTGACCTTCGCCGCCAGTTCCTCGAACAACTTTTTGAAAATTCCCCCGACGCTCTTCTTGTGGTCGACGCTTCTTTCCGAGCGCAGTGTGTGAATCGCGAATTTCAGCGCCTGTTCGGCTACTCCGCCGATCAAATCTTGTCACAGCGTGTCGACTCGCTGATTCTTCCTCCCGAGCGTGCTCCCGAATTTCACTGGATCTCGCAATGCCTGGAGCGCGGCGAACAGATTAGCCTCGAAACTCAGCGCCGTCACCGCGATGGAACTTTGCTCGATGTTTCCGTTTCCACCGCTCCCTTACTGGTCAACGGGCGCAGCGCTGGCTTTTATTTCGTTTACCGCGACATTTCCGATCGCAAGCGTGCCGAAGCTCTCAACTCTGCGCTCTACAGTGCCGCGGAAAAAGCCTGCTCCACTCAGGATCTGCAGCAGTTCTTTGCCGCCATCCACGGCATCGTCGATGAACTCATGCCGGCCCGCAATTTTTCTATCGCCATTCACGATCCCGAGTCACAGTTGCTCAGCTTTCCTTATTTCGTCGATGAGCAGGAATCCGCTCCGGCTCCTGCGCCCGCCGCGCGTGGCATGGTCGAATACATTCTGCGCACCGGCGAGCCGCTTCTGTGTACTGCAAAGCAGGTGCAAAAACTCCAGCAGCGCGGCGAAGTCGCACTCGCGGGTGCGCCGCCCATGCAATGGCTGGGTGTGCCGCTCAAAGCCAATCACCATGTGTTCGGCGCGATCGTTCTGAAAAGCTACTCCGAAAAATCAACTCTGAGCGAACGCGACAAAGACATCCTCGCTTTAATCTCGCGCCAGCTAGGCGCCGCCATCGATCACAAGCGCAACGAACAATCCCTGCGCCGCTCTGAAGTTCGCTATCGCTCGCTGGTGCAGACCGCTGTCTACGGAATTTATCGCTCCAGCCTGCAGGGCCAGTTTCTCGACGTCAATCCCGCGCTCATCGGAATGCTGGGCTACAGTTCCGCTCTCGAAGTGCTGGCGCTCGATCCGCAAAAAAATGTTTTCCTTGATGCCGGTGAATACAGCCGCCTGGTCGATGAATTCCAGCGTACCGGACGCGTCGACGGATTCGAAGTACGATGGAAACGGAAAGATGGCGCTGCCATTACGGTCCGCATCAGCGGCCGTGCAGTCGTCAGTGAAATTGAGCCCGCCGACGTTCTCGAGGCCATCGCCGAAGACATTACCGAACGCCGCGTCCTCGAAGATCAGTTCCGTCAGTCGCAGAAAATGGAAGCCGTCGGCCGCCTTGCCGGAGGCATCGCTCACGATTTCAATAATCTGCTCACCGTCGTCAGCGGTTACACCGAGGTTCTGCTCGATCAATTGATGATCGGTAATCCTCTGCGTGCAAAGGCCGAAGCCATTCAGCATGCCTCCGATCGCGCCACCACGCTCACCCGTCAGCTTCTCGCCTTCAGCCGCAAGCAACTTCTGCAGCTCAAGGTAGTCGATGTCAACGCCATCGTTGCAGACATGGAGCGTCTCCTGCGCCCGCTCATTGGCGAGGATATCGAACTCACCACCAATCTCGATGCCTCCATCGGCTGCACTCGTGCCGATGCCGGACAGCTCGAACAAGTCATCATGAATCTCGTCGTCAATGCCAAGGACGCGATGCCGAATGGCGGCAAAATTCGCATCACCACCGCCAGCGTCACTCTCGATGACTCCTACCGCCCGGAAAATACCTTCATCAAACACGGCCCTTACGTCATGATCTCCGTCGGAGACACTGGCCAGGGTATGGACCGCGAAACCCAGGCCCGCATCTTCGAACCTTTTTTCACCACCAAAGAAAAAGGCAAAGGCACCGGCCTCGGACTTTCCACGGTCTACGGAATCATCAAGCAAAGCGGCGGCTACGTTTTCGTGCAGAGTGAGCTTGGCCGTGGCACCGTCTTCACCATGTATTTCCCCCGAGTCGACGAGCCTTCCGAAATGCAAGGCGCCGTCCCGGTATCGCCCACCGTCGCCGGCGGATCAGAAACCATCCTGCTGGTCGAAGACGAAGAATCCGTCCGCCAGTTAATCCGCGAAACTTTAGAATCCCGCGGCTACGATGTCCTCGAAGCCTGCAATGGCAACGCTGCCCTCGCCCTCGCCGCCGCCCGCGCCGAGTCCATTCATCTGCTGATTACCGATGTCGTAATGCCCGGCCTCAGCGGCCACGAACTTGTGCAACAACTGCTCGCCTCTCGTCCCAACACAAAAGTCCTTTACCTCTCCGGCCACGCCGAAGAAGCCGTCGCCAGTCCACTCCCCGCCGACGTTCCCAAAGCCTTCCTGCAAAAACCCTTCACCCTGCAAAACCTCTCCCGCAAAGTCCGCGAAGTCCTCGGCCCCGCCGCCAACTAATAATTCGCTTTGTCGTCCTGAGCGAAGCGAAGGACCCATGTAACTTGCCGCCACCACCTTAGCGCATGGTCACCGCCCATGCTGTCCGCGGAACCTGCCGCCACCATTCCCGCGCCTGCGTGCTCCCCATGCTGCCCGCGCAACCTGCCGCCACCATTCCCGCGCCTGCGTGCTCCCCATGCTGCCCGCGCAACCTGCCGCCACCATTCCCGCGCCTGCGTGCTCCCCATGCTGCCCGCGCAACCGTGGAAGAGCGGCGCTTCAGCGCCGCGTCACAGATTCGTTAAATAGCGGGCTTTAGCCCCCGAAATTCCCCGCAACCACCCGCCCCTGATCGCCATCCAAGATAGACGCCCGCTTCGCCTGAATCTATACCCCCGCTCTCGTCATCAGTACAATAAGAATTCTGGAGGAAAAATATGGCATTCGAACTACCGCCGTTACCCTACGACTACGCGGCCCTGGAACCAACCATCGACAAACAAACGATGACCCTGCACCACGACATGCATCACGGTGCCTACGTCAAAAATCTCAACGCAGCAATCGAAAAACATCCCGAACTCGGCAAGAAAACCGCGGAAGAATTACTCCGCGACCTCAACTCCATTCCCGAAGATATCCGCGCCGCGGTCCGCAACAACGGCGGCGGACACGTGAATCACTCCATGTTCTGGAAGATCATGAAGCCCAAAGGCGGCGGCGATCCCACTGGCCCCATCGCTCAGGTCATCACCAAAACCTTCGGCAACTTCAAAGATTTCCAAACCAAATTCAACGACGCCGGCGCGAAACAATTCGGCTCCGGCTGGGTCTGGCTCGCCAGCAAAGGTGGCGACGACCTGCACATCATGTCCACGCCCAATCAGGACAATCCAATTTCGCAAGGCCATTTCCCCATCTTCGGCAACGATGTCTGGGAGCACGCCTACTATCTGAAATACAACAACCGCCGTCCGGAATATCTCACCGCCTGGTGGAACGTAATCAACTGGGACGAAGTCAACGCCCGCTACGAAGCCTTCAAGAGCGGCAAGCACGTCCAGGAACCAGCCATGGCCCGCTAACTCGTTTGGAGGCAGCCGCTCATGTGGAGAGAGCCGCCTTCGGCTGTCCCGCGAAGCGCAGCGAGCGGAATCTTCACCCCCGCAGACAGCAGTAGCAAAGGCCTCGCCGCAAGCGAGGCCTTTTTTATCATTCCCATCTATTCCGCGCACGCTCTTAGATACTCATCGGAATCCCTCAACCCCCTTTCTGCATTTCCTGTGCAAGCTCTGTGGACAATCCGTCCTCCCACTCGCTCGCTTTTTTCTCCTCCTCCGTCACCGCGCCACCGGACCCCGCCCTTCAAGCACTCTGCAGACGCATCCTCAAGAACTTCCTCATCCACGTCCATTCTGAAAAATCTCTCTCTAGGATTTTCCTCAACTGCACCAAAAATACTGAATTGACCCCGCGCCCTTTCGCTCGTACATTCTCATTCGCCCCAAACAAAAAATTGAAATCGAACTCAGGCCGAAGACTCGAACCGGCGTGAGATAAAGATTTTCGCCAGGCATCAGCATTCGCGAACCCAATTCGTTCACCATTGCAGTTTCACCATCGAACAAGCCGGTCAGAAAACATGAAAGCAACCACTCCATGGATTACCTATCGCACTCGCTTTCTGGTCAAAGCCAAACAACTCACCACCAGCCTCACCTTCAACGACGCTCTCGGACGTCAGCACTCCGGCCGCAAGGGCGATTACCTCGTCGAATCCTCCGACGGTGTTCTGCGCATCGCGCCCCGGCAAATCTTCGAGGACATTTATGTCCCTTTGCTGGCCGCCGAAGTTCCCGAGCAGCTCGATACCGCCATCTTCTTGGACAACTCCGCGCAGCGGGAATCTTCTCGTTACCAGGATTCCACCAATATTCCTCTTCCATCTCGCAAACTTCCCCAATCCGAACGCAACCGCCGCAACCAGCTTCCCGGTTTCCGCTCCTTGTAAGAGTTTGCAAAGCCCGACTTAGAGTTTCGAATGCCAGGAACCTTGTCATTCCGGCCGGAGCGTTCCCTTCCGCGAGGAAGGGAATGCATACTGGAGGAACCTGCTGTTTTCTCAACCGAAGTCGATCCCGAGGGCAAGACTTCACACAGCCTGTGCCACCGTGGAAGAGCGGCGCTTCAGCGCCGCGTAAGCTCGTTAAGAATAAACCAGGCCTTCAGCCCGGTTCGCTTTCCATCCATCTCCAAACGTCAACCCAAGAAACAGCCTCATTCAACCCACGGTCAGCTTTTGTGAACCCACGATGAATTCCACTTGTGGAAAATCCGGACTCGACCGCCGCACCAAGCCCGTCATTGCTGCAGATACAACATGTAGTGTTTCCCTCTTGACAGCTACAATAAGCGGGAGTAACTTTGCAATCCCATAGGCTTTGAATTTGCCTCGCGGGAACGGGGCGAGATTCGCCTAAGCGAACCGAAGAGAGCAGTCAGGACGGGTTCGGAGCCGGGCCAGAGGTGACCCGGCTTCATCCCGTAAACATAAACAAACAAAAGCCTTCCACGTCGAGAAGGCGAACCGAAGAAGCTGCGGTGGCCGTCCCCCGATCCTCCCCCGGTGGACGCCAAACTCAGTCAACAACAGTCGCCTTTCGAGCTGGCACGTGGTCTCAGCCTTTTGACTAGCCCGAAAGACAAAAGCCAGTTCCTTAGGAGCCCAAATGGAAACCCTAACCCGCCTCGTCACCGATTCATTGGCCCGGCACGGCTTCGATCGCCCCATCGACCCGCGCCGCCTGCAATGGTCGCGCTGGTTCCGTTGCGACTCCACTCACAGCCTCCTCGTCGTCCCCAGCAAACCCGGCATCTTCGCCATCGCCGAAGAAGTAGGTGCGAGTGTGGCGCGGGCGCCCTCGCCCGCGACCGCCGCCCAAGCCTCCCAAAATATTCACGTAGGAACGGCAGCCCCAGAATTTCCCGGCAAAACTCATGTGGCCACAGCCGCCATCGACTCAGCCAAAACTCATGTAGGCACAGCGAACCTCGACTTAGCCAAGGTTCATGTGGGGACAGCCGCCCTCGGCTGTCCGCCCGAGCGCAGCTCGGCCCCCCTCCCCGCTAGCCCGCCTTTGGGTGGCGCAGCCCCTCAGCGCTTCGATTCAGCTCCACAAACAGATGCCGCTTCAGCCGCCGAGGCGCGCGGCCGCCGCATGCTCGCCGTTCTCCAATTCTCCGAAGACGACGATATGGCCTTCACCCTCGACCGCATGTTTACCCTCATCAACCCCATGCGCTCTCGTCTTTCCTCAGGTAAATGTTTCCTGCGCTTCGTCGTCATCGAAGACCAGGACCAGCGCCGCAGCATTTGCAGCGCCCTGAATCAATGGATGCTCTCCTCCGCCGAAAAAGCCAGCGGCCTTCCCGCCGCTTTCTCCTCCTCGGTGGAGCTAACCACAGCCGGCGCGGCAAGCGCAGCCTCTCTGAGCACGCACAACACGCCCGCGCACCTCATCCCCGATTCCGGAGCCAGCAAAAATCTCCACTGTCCTCAGCCCCTCCCCTCAGGCTTTTGACGGAATACGCCCCGGAGGGGTGATTGACAATAGCCCGGCGCCTTTAGCGCCGGGAGAGAAATTAGAAGTGAAGACGCGTCCCGGAGGGACGCCTGAAACTTTTCAGATCGACAGGAGCCGAAATGCACGACGCCAGAACCTGGGCCTTGGTCGAGAATCTCTCAAACCTCGACCAGATCGAATCGAGCCGCCGCGAAAGCGCCTCGAAATCAAGCCTCATGGCCAGCCGCTACCGCGTGATCGCCGCAGTTTTCGTAGCGCACGCCGACTCCGCCGCCGATCCCGTCCTGCAACGCCTGGACTTGATCGAAGCCCGTAATTTCACGCGTCTGGCCGAGATCGAAGAAGCCTTCGCCGCCCGCGGCAACCAGGACTTGGTAGAAATAGCAAATCTGAAGCAAGGAACCCTGGCTCTTCTGCAACGTTCAGAAAGCTAGGCAACGAGCCCCGTAGGGGCGACAGGAAATAGCCCGGCACGGAAGTGCCGGGGTAAAAGTGGAAAGGTAGGAACAAGTCCCGTAGGGACGCTCGACAATAGCCCGGCGTTTCAACGCCGGGTAGAGAGCCGCCGGTGTAACCAGTCCCGTAGGGATGGCACGAGCTTAGCTCTAGTGTTTGGGCAATGGAGCGCAAGCAATTTTGGGTGGAGCAGCGCAAGGAATTGCAGCACAAAGTCTTTGGGTGGCGCAGCGCTTCAGCGCTGCGATAATGACCGCCCTTTTTGAATGGGCTTTAGCCCCCGAGGTTCAGATGTGGCGAGTGCCAATCGAGCAAGCACAACCGTGGAAGAGCGGCGCTTCAGCGCCGCGTAAGACGTAAAAAGGTTTTGGGCTTTAGCCCCCGACAGCTCTTTACAACGCAAGCTTCACCCCGAACAATTTCCCGTTCGGGAACGCCCAATTTCCCGCCTCCGCCGCCCCGGGACGCCGAATCGGGTTCTGTTGATTAGAATCTAATTACTAATGGAGAAAGCAATGCCCGAGCTCAAAACCACCCCCGTGAACTCCCCCGCAACCTCTTTCCCCGCAAGCGATAACGCGGCCAGCAAGAAGAACGCCCCCGGCCTGTCCTTCCGCCGCCTGTTCACCAAACTCGGCGTCTCTCCCTACGACGAAGTCGAATGGGATCTCCGTCTCGCTCAGATCACCGACGCGCAAGGCAACGTGATCTTCGAGCAGAAAGACGTCGAAGTCCCCAAAGACTGGTCCATGACCGCGACCAACATCGTGGCCTCCAAATATCTGCACGGCAAAGTCGGCACGCCCGAGCGCGAGACCGGAGTCCGCGCACTCGTCACCCGCGTCGCCGAAACCATCCGCAACTGGGGACTCGCGCAAGGCTACTTCAAAACTCCCGAAGACGGAGCCACGTTCCACGACGAACTCGTCCACATCCTCGTCCGCCAGTACGCCGCCTTCAACTCGCCCGTCTGGTTCAACGTAGGCTGCGATCGCATCGAGCCCAACTCCGACGCCCGCAACTGGCACTGGAATCCCGCAGACGCAGCAAGTCGAGTTCGGCGTCACCGGATACAGCAAGCCGCAATGCTCCGCCTGCTTCATCAACTCGGTAAAAGATTCGCTCGATTCCATCCTCACTCTCGCGAAGACAGAAGGCATGCTCTTCAAGTGGGGCAGCGGCACCGGAACCAATCTCTCTCCGTTGCGCGGCTCGACCGAAGGTCTCAGCGGCGGAGGCACCGCCAGCGGCCCGCTCAGCTTCATGAAAGGTTTCGACGCCTTCGCCGGAGTCATCAAGTCCGGAGGCAAAACTCGCCGCGCCGCCAAGATGGTCATCCTCAACGTCGACCATCCTGACATCGTCGAGTTCATCGAGTGCAAACAAAAAGAAGAAGCCAAAGCTCACGCGTCTGGTCGCGCAAGGCTACGACGGCTCGCATCCCGATTCCGACGCCTACTCCTCCATCTTCTTCCAGAACGCGAACAACTCCGTCCGCGTCACCGACGACTTCATGTACGCCGTACTCCGCGACACCGATTTCTCCACCAAAGCAATCGGCGACGGCAACGTGATGAAGACTTACAAAGCCAAAGATCTTCTGAAGAAAATTTCCGAAGCCACCTGGCACTGCGGCGATCCCGGCATGCAATACGACACCACCACAAATCGCTGGCACACATCGAAGAACACAGCGCGCATCAACGCGAGCAATCCGTGCAGCGAGTACATGTTCCTCGACGATTCCGCCTGCAACCTCGCCAGCCTGAATCTTCTGAAGTTCGCGCCCAACGGCACATTCGACGTCGAAGCCTATCGCCACGCCGTCGATATCCTGATCACCGCGCAGGAAATTCTAGTCGACAACGCGGGATATCCAACAGAAATGATCATGCGCAATTCGCATGACTACCGTCCGCTCGGCCTAGGCTACGCAAACCTGGGCGCACTGTTAATGGCCGCAGGCCTGCCCTACGACTCCGATGCCGGCCGCGACTACGCCGCCTGCGTCACCGCCATCATGTGCGGCGAAGCCTATCTCCAATCCAGCAAGATCGCCGAACAATGCGCTCAACTCACTCCAGCAACCGAAACAGTAGCCACCCGCCTAGGCATGACCGTTGGAAAAACGACACATGGAGGGACGGACGCATTCGTCCGTCCAGCGAGCGAAGCGAGCTCCCCGGCACAGACCATGCCCGGCGGAGCCTGCCCCGGCTGGTACATCAATCGCGAACCGTTCCTCGACGTAATCCGCATGCACCGCGCCAGCGTCAACAACATAAATAAAAACAACGTCCCCACTCCACTCTACGAGTCCAGCAAATCAACCTGGGACGAAGCCCTCTCTCACGGCGAAAAGCACGGCTACCGCAACAGCCAGGTAACAGTCCTAGCGCCCACAGGCACAATAGGTTTCATGATGGACTGCGATACAACTGGTGTAGAGCCGGATTTGGCGTTGGTGAAGTATAAAAAGCTGGTTGGTGGAGGGATGATCAAGATCGTCAATCAAACCGTGCCGACGGCTTTGTTCAAGCTTGGTTACGATCACGATCAGGCGAATGCGATTGTCAGTTACATCGATGCGACCGGAACCATCGAAGGCGCGCCGCATATTAAGGACGATCATCTCGCGGTGTTTGATTGCTCGTTCAAGCCGGCGAAGGGAACGCGGTCGATTGCTCCTATGGGGCACTTGAAAATGATGGCGGCGGCGCAGCCGTTTATCTCCGGAGCTATATCGAAGACCGTCAATCTTCCCGAGAACGCATCGGTCGAAGACATCATGGAAGCGTATCTGCAGGCGTGGAAGCTTGGCCTCAAGGCCGTTGCCGTTTATCGCGATGGCTGCAAGAAGTCGCAGCCACTTTCTGCTGCGGGGACGAAGACTGCTAACTCTTCGAAGGACGATCCGCGGCCGGGGGCGGCCGCGCCACACGAGCCTGAGGATATGAACGCGCCTCCGCGCGCGGTGCGCCACAAGCTGCAGGAAGAGCGCGCGTCGATCACGCACAAGTTCAACATCGGCGGGCACGAGGGCTACATCACGGTCGGGCTCTATCCCAATGGCGATCCGGGCGAACTGTTCATCACCATGGCGAAAGAAGGATCGACGGTCAGCGGATTGATGGACAGCTTTGCGCTGGCGGTCTCGATCGCGCTGCAGCATGGCGTGTCGCTGAAATTGTTCTGCGAAAAATTCGCGCACACCCGCTTCGAACCCAGCGGCTGGAGTGGCAATCCCGACATCGGCTACGCCAAGTCGATCATGGATTACATCTTCCGCTGGCTGCAGTTGCGCTTCACCGGACAGCAGCAATTGCTCTTCGAGAATCTGCGGCCGAAGTCGGGCGCGCAATTGTCAGAGGATGCGGCGTCCGGCATCCGGCGTCCGGAAACCGGCAGCCGGGAGCCGGGAGCCGGCTCCATCCACGCCGCCGACGCGCTGGCCGGCATCATCGACCTGGGCGACGCTCCCACCTGCAGCTTCTGCGGCAGCATCATGACGCGGAACGGTTCGTGCTATCGCTGCGGGAGTTGCGGAAGCACGAGCGGGTGCAGCTAACGAAACGAGTGAGGGTAGTTATGAGTGGCAAATTGTTCATCGAACGGCGGCCGGCGGAGGGCGATTACGCAATCCGGAGGCCGAGCGCTGAAAGAATCAGCGGTCACGAGTCCACACAGGCGGATGCCATCGAACGGGCTAGAGAGATAGATCGAAGCGCGACGATTCTTGTGGAGCGTGTTCGAAGCACCGATAGAGGCCACCCGGACAAGTGGCGCAAGCCGTAGAGAGGCGCAACATAAACATGATTCCGATATACAAATGGAGTGGTGAGTATTTTGGATTTGTCCAAAGCGGCAATTTGTTTAAGTCGAACGGCGGATACCTGGGATGGATCGAGGGAGGTCGAGTCTGGAAAAACGACGGTGCTTACCTTGGAAATATAGTCGACGACGGCTATGTTTTGAGGAATGCGATGATGATCCCGCCAATCCCCAGAATTCCGCGAATTCCTCCAATCCCGCCCATTCCACCGATTCCCTCGATCAATCGGATTGGACGAATTCCTCGAATCGGCTGGATTGATGCGCTCGAGCGCGGCTAGTTGGCGAATGCTGCGGTCAGTGGTTCGGCTGCCGACTAAATCCGCTGTGCTTGCTCTAAATCCGAATAGCAGCTTCTGACGAATTCGTCAGTGAAGCGGGGCTTCAGCGCGAGCACTTTCTGGACTACCTCCGTCTTTACCCTGTTTGCGGGAGTTTTATTCCCGATAACCGAATGGACAAAGTGGATGGTAGCCTTAACCTCCAACTGAGCGGCGGTGTTCAATCCAAATTGTTCGAGCACTTTATCCACTCGCTTCTGATATTTCGGTTCCAGCCTGAATTTCTCGGAAAACCTGCCGGCCGAGATGTCAAATCCGTATCCGCTCGGCTCACTCGCGACGTTCAGGATGCCCAGGGAGTCAAGAGATCCTAAGTCATGGGACAGCTCGAACGAATAAGGTCCATAGTGGTAGATCTCGTACTCGTAGTTCAACGGTACTCCGCAATCTTGCAGAAAATAGACGAGCTTCTGCAGCTGCGTTTTCCCTAGCCTCATCTGTGCGTTTCTCACCAATGCAACGATTGCGGCTACTCTCAGTTCGTTACGCATGTTCGTTCAACCTTTCGTTAGTTGGCCGCGGCCGCGCTGACAGCACCAGCAGCGTGATCTTTCCAGAACCGAGTGCAAAAGTCATGCACCTTTTCCTTATTTTCTTTCGGCGTAAAGACCCTGTACTGCTCAATCTTCTTGAGGCTGCGAATGATTCCGGACTCTTTCTGCACCAAGCTCGGCGCGCCTGTACTTGGACTAAGCACGTAGGTTCCGATTTTTTCAAACTTGTGCGGTGAGCCTTCTGCCGCATCGCAAAATACTTTCACATCCTTGAGCTCACGGCTCATAGTCTCTTGGAGCCAGCTGAATCTCGTTCTTTCCTCCTCGTCGATATGCTCGGGTGTTGTGAAGGCCTGCACAAACGGATCTCTTGTCAGGATTCTCCTGGCTTCATCATTCTTGATGTGCTTCCGCAATAATGAAAAGACGACGTTATCGTCCCACTTGACGTATTCGTTCAGAGGGGTCGGATATTTCCCGACGTGTGCCTCCAGAAACGCGAGGAGATGATGGTCGTACGCCCTGCGTATCTTGTGAAAGTACACCTGGGTGAACATGAAGTATCGTGCTAGCACCATCGCCTCAAGAGCATGAAGTCCTCCGTGCTCGATCGCCATAACGAGGTTGCCGGCACCTCCGGGATCTTCGACAAGGCATAAGCTCTGGATCAGCCTCTGATAGTCGAATCGTCCGTAGTGGACCCCGGTGAACAGGCTATCTCGGTAGAGGTAATCAAGCTTGTCTGCGTCAATCTCGCCAGCAAAGATTTCCTTGAGAAGGACAATGTCCGGCTCGATATTCTCGGCGGAAAAGAAGCTCGCCACATCTTGCGCTGTAATGCCGAGTTCTTTCTTGAACTCGTTGATCAGGGGCCGTATTGGATCTGCCAGGATGAATCTGCGCGAGATCTCCTCGTGTTTTACTCCATGAAGGAGGTCTTCCGACGCATGGGAGAACGGAGCATGTCCGGTGTCGTGAAGAAGAGCAGCGAGCCTAAGAAGTTGCCGGTTGCGTTTTACGTGCGCATCGCTCCAGTTCTTCCTCTTTGCCAGATCTTTCATGATCAACGTGTCAAACATTCTTGTTGCGAATTCCATGACACCCATCGAGTGGGCGAACCTCGAGTGTTCCGCGCCGGGATATACCATGTGCGTAAAAGCCAACTGTCTTATGTAGCGTAGGCGCTGGAACACGGGCGTATTGACAATTTTCATCTCGGTTTCATTTAGGTAAATGAAGCCGTGAACAGGATCCCTTACTTCCTTCATCTGCATAGCGCGATGCCCCGATTCAGTTCGCTTCTGGCCCGCACTCGATTAACGGAGTCTAGTTTGCCGCGACTAAAAAAATCAAGCAGAACATCTCCATTTGTATGGGCGAAGCTTTACACGCCCCTACATATTGTAGGTCTAATGCCGTCTTGCCACAACGATGGTTAGATGTGCCTTGAATGGTTCACGCCCGATCATTAAATCGGCTAACGATTTCCCGGAACAACGTCACTTAGGTATCTTCCTAGGCTGGAGCAGCCCTACGCTGCCTACATCGAAAACTCTTGATCAGACGTTGCAGGTAACAATAGCAGAAACTATGGCCGGGCATTGAGGAAACCCTGTGAATTATTTGTCTGTGTTGACCGAAAGCGCAGGGCCTCCGCCACTCGCTCCCCATTTCTGGCGTCCTTGCGGCACGACTGAAGTCGCGCTCTTCCAGGTCGCGGCGGTTCCAAACTCTCGGCTGAAGTCGTGCCCTGCCGGGTGCCCCATGTCTCGCGTCCTTCGCGAGACGTGGGATTCCACGGACCCACCCCTCAGAGATTGCGTCTGCTAACAGCAGGATCCTCACCGGGCTTTCAGCCCGATTCGGAATGACAGGATTTTTGTGAGATTGCGGCACGACTGAAGTCGTGCCGTTGCGGGCTAGCTTTCTGTGGCCGAGCGAGAGACGACCACAGGGGCTAAAGCCCGTCTTCCTTGTAATAGCGCTGGACGCGGCGCTGAAGCGCCGCTCTTCCACGGTGCTGCGCGGGCTTGAGGTGGTTGCTTTCACGTCGTGTCAGAGCAGTCGTAGCGGGTTCGATTGCGTTTTTCGAGGGCTTGAGGCGCGATTGAGGGCGCGTCCTTCCCGATCGTGTCGCTTCCAAACTCTCAGGGGATGAGTCCGTGGCACCCCCGGTTCGTGGTGGCTTCGGCAGGCAGCAGTCCTTCCGACGAGCCATCCACAGGGGCTGAAGCCCGGTTCCTTTTTCGAGGGCTGGACGCGGCGCTGAAGCGCCGCTCTTCCACGGTGGTGCGTGGGTTCGTGGCGATTGCGGAGCCTTTCCTTGGGGAGCTCCATTCGATTTCGTTCGTGGGCTGCGGTCGGACTGAAGTCGCGGCTTCCTGGGTTTGGTGGGGGCGACCACAGGGGCTGAAGCCCGTTTTTTTTCGAGGGCTTGACGCGGCGCTGAAGCGCCGTTCTTCCACGGTGCTGCTGGGGCTTGTGGTGTCCTCCATCAATCTTGATCGTCGCTTACGGCTGCGCGATCGTGGCCACGAATCTCAATTGCGATCCCTGACGCTTGCGCGACCGTGGAAGAGCGGCCCTTTTAGGGCCGCGTTTAGGGCAAAAAAATACCGGCTTTAGCCGCTGTGGTCGTTTTCCCATTCTGGAATCTTATTTCTATTCGCGTGATGGTTATCATGCTGGATCTATTGCGAACAACGCTACGATTCCAGCATGGATGAATCGCAACGGACGTTCTTTGTCACGACAGTCACCTGGCAACGCTTGCCGATCTTTCGCGTACAGGCTCGGGCACGGCTTTTGATTGACGTGCTTCTAGATTATCGCGAGCAGAGGAAATACCTGCTGCATGAGTTTATTGTCATGCCCGATCATGTTCATGTATTGCTCACGCCTTCGTCTGGAATCTCGGTGGAGCGAGCGGTGCAATTTATCAAGGGCGGATTTTCCTATCGGCTTCGGAAGGCGGAGAAGATGCAGGTTTGGCAGGAGAGTTTTACGAATCATCGGATTCGGAATGCGGAGGATTTTGAGAGGCATCGCGAATATATCTGTTTGAATCCCGTGCGGGCGGGGTTAGTGCGGGATGCGAGGGCTTATGCGTTTTCATCGGTGAGTTCGACGCGCAAGTTGGATGCAATGCCACAGGGGCTAAAGCCCAGTTTCCCTAAAATTGCTTAACGCGGCGCTGAAGCGCCGCTCTTCCACGGTACCGCGTGGGTCCGTGGAGATTGGTCCGAGGGTCCGTGGAGATTCCAAGAACGCCGCCATAGGAGTCCGTTCCGATTCAAGGAAAGGAGATGCAGGAGTTCGTATTCCTGAACGTGGTGGGCGCTGGCGATTGCCGAGATTCTTGTCAAGGGGGTGACACGATATATATTCCGGTATCTTGGTGAGGGGAAAGGGAAAATATTGTTGGCTATTGTGTCACAATTTGACTATGCAATATGTTATAATGGGTATATAGAGTAATAATTTAATTTCCGGTACGGAATTTTGAGTCGCGGCCTTTCGGGGGCCGCGATTTTTATTTGGGGCGAGGGGCGGAGGGTTGGGATGGAGAACCGGAAGAGGATGGGCGGGAAGATTAAGGGGTGCAGGGAGCGGGGGGAGTGGGCGGAGCTTTATTTCATGATGCTGGCGCTGGAGAAGGACATGAAAGTGTCGAGGCCGTTTGGGCTGGCGGGAAGATATGACGTGGGAGTGGAGAGCGAGCGCGGGGTGGTGCGGGTGCAGGTGAAGTCGACGATTTACAAGCGGCGGGGGGATGGGTACAGCTTGAATGTGATGGGTCCGAAGCGGAAGAAGTATGTGCCGGGGACGGTGGATTTTTTTGCCATCCTGCTGATACCGATTGATGATTGGTACATTATTCCGTTTGAGGTGATGGGGAGGAAGAATTCGTCGCTGCACTTTACGCCGAAGAGCAAGCGGCAGAAGTATGGAGAGTATCGGGAGGCGTGGGAGTTGCTGCGAGGGCCGATTGAGAATCGGGCTTGCTGGGGGGAGGGGTTCGGGCGCAGGACGGGGAACCAAGGTTCCTCGCTGCGCTCGGAATGACATAAATCCACAAAAATTCTAGCGAGGGGCGGGGAGGTTTGAGCTCCAGCTGTCGGCGAGGATCAGCCAGGCTCCGAGGCGCTTCCAGGTTTTGAGGTATTTGCCGCGGTCGCCGCGAATGGTGCCGTCGGGCTGGTGGATGGCGACGGTGTAGCGGCCGGTTTCCATGGCGAGGTCTCCGGCGGATTCGATGCGGATGGTTTCGAGACGGAGGTCCTGGTATCCGGCGTCGGCGAAGTGGTGAAGGAGGCGCTCGACGGATTTAGGACCGTAGGCGGGGTCGTGATGCGGGGCCATCAGTGCGCCATCAGGCGCGAAGAGAGCGGCAGCCTGATCGTAGTTGCCGGTGTTGAAGGCGATGACGAAATCCTGGGCGAGATTGCGGATGAGGGACTGGACATCCATGAACGGACGTGAGTCCGCCACGGAACCTGAGTAGGGCCGGTACATCTTTACTACCTCCTGGGGGAAGGCAAGAGCAAGCGGCCGTTCAGCGAGCGGCGCTGCTCTTTGTTGCTAGGAGATTCTAGCGCAAGAGACTGTGGAAAGAGAAAAATTCTGCAGAGTTGAGGAGGGGATTCCTGCAGTGGGACGGGAGAACACCGTAGGCGAGAGGGGGAAATATTGGAGAGGGCATCCAGCGAAGGCGAGGGCGGCATCTGATTTGGGCCCGAAATTGGAGGCAAAGCAGATAGTCAAGCGAGGAATCTATGAGATTTCAAGACGTGAGACTTAAAGGCCTGGGTACGGGATTGTTGGGTGCAGGATTGTTAGGACTGGTGCTGGGAACGTGCGGGACGGTGAAGGCTCAGGACACGCGGGATGAGGCCAAGCCGCAGCAGGAAGAGCCGAAGCAGGATGAGGCGAAGCCGGCGCGTCCGCAGGAAGAGCCGAAAGCGGCGAAGCCTGGGCAGGAGCAGGAAACGCCCAAGGCGGAGGAAGGGAAGCCGGCGGCAAGGAACGACAAGCAGGACAAGCAGGATGAGAAACGGAACAACGAGATGAAGCCGGCGCAGGATCAGAACCGTCCGATGCAGAATAATAATAATGATCGGGCCATGCAGAACGGCGGCGACCATGCGAAGCCGGCTGGGCAGCGGATTCCGGAGGATAAATTCCGGTCGAATTTTGGGCGGCAGCACACGTTCCGGGTGCGGACGCAGGTGGTGCAGGGCCAGCCGCGGTTTCAATATGGCGGTTACTGGTTCGCGCTGGCGAATCCGTGGCCGGGAGACTGGGCTTATACGGACGATTGCTACATCGACTACATCAATGGAGAGTACGTGCTGATTGATCTGCGGCATCCGGGAGTGGAGATTCCGCTGGTCGTGGTGGTTGAATAGATTTGAGTTGAGGTAATGAAAGGCCCTCCGCGCGGAGATAATCTTCGTGCGGAGGGCTTTTTTTTTGCATTCAGGATTTAAAGACCACGTCAAAATCTTTAACACGGGGGACACGGGGTTACACAGGGGAAGGGCGGGGGAAGACTTGTTTCTACTTGTGCGTGGGTTCGGTTGACGGTATTGTGCGCGGATGGGCGAGCGGGAGATGGTTACGCCAGATCGGAACGACGAAAAGACGGGGCAGGAGCGGGTGAAGGATGCGGGGAGGGTTTGTCCTAATTGTTCGACGGAGTTGCGGGAGAGAGGGTGCAAGTTGAGTTGTGGGGTATGCGGATTTTATTTGAGCTGCTCGGATTTTTATTGACTGTTCATAATGTTGGCGAGGTGGAGATGCTCTGACAGGCTGAGCGCTGTGCGGCTACAATGATCAGGTATTTTATTTCTTGATCATGATGAGGAGAACGTGATGGAACGCAAAGCGAGCGCGGTTTGGAAGGGCGGATTGAAGGATGGGAAGGGAACAATTTCGGCTCCGGGCGGGGTGCTGAACGATACGCAATATTCGTTTACTTCGCGGTTTGAAAATGGTCCGGGGACGAATCCGGAGGAGTTGATTGCGGCGGCGCATGCGGCTTGTTTTTCGATGGCACTATCGGCGCAGTTGGGCGGGGCGAATTTGAAGCCGGAGAGTATCAATACGAACGTGACTTTGACGATGGAGAAGCAGGACGCGGGTTGGACGATTACATCGAGCCACATCGATGTAGTGGGGAAGGTTCCGGGCGCGGATGCGGCGACGTTTCAGAAGTATGCGGAAGCGGCGGAAAAGGGATGTCCGGTATCGAAGGTGTTGAACGCGAAGATCTCGATGACTGCGAAGCTTGGGTAGGCGGGTTCGGGATTTTGGCGTGCGCTTTTATTGACGGGCGCATCGCGATCTTAAAACGCAGAGTGCGCTGAGAAATTCCGTGGAGTACGCTGAGTTCTCGATCGCTTCCGGAATTGCAGATGCTCTGCGCCAGTGTTTGACAGGTGGTGACGGGGCTGTAAAATAGAAGGGTTGGTCTTCCTGACTCGCTGACTCGGCGGCCTTGCGGCCGCCGCTGCATTGCAGTCCAGTATTGCCATCGTGGCGGAATTGGCAGACGCGCATGGTTCAGGTCCATGTACCGGCAACGGTGTGGGGGTTCGAGTCCCTTCGATGGCACCATTTGTAGTTTTCCGAGAGTTCATCTCGCGATAAAGATTCCGGCTGGGACCGTTCCCTGCGAATACGTTCGCGGGCTTTCGCGAGGAATGTGCTATTGGCTATTGTGTTACTTTAGAACGCGAAAGCATCTGTTTCTGAGGGAGATCGCTTGCGTCACGCCGGAATCGCTTTACTCCTCTTTCTTTCTCTTCTTTTTTTCAACGCACTCGCGCCCGCGCAGGATGAGCCAGCGGTGAATTCCTCGGTTGCCCCGCCGCCGCACGCTAAGCAAATTCATCTCAAGCACATTCTGGTAGTGGGTGAGACCAAGGGATGGGAGCACGAGTCGGTCTCGGATGGCATGGCTGCCATCTACAACATGGGCCATGAGAGCGGCTTGTGGGACGCGACGCTGCGTACCGACACTGAACTCATTACCAAGAAAGATTTAGGAAGAAACGCGAAGAACCTCGAGTACTTCGATGCCCTGGTGTTTGTGAGCACGACCGGCGAGCTTGACCTGGATGACAGCCAGAAGAAAGATATGATGTCGTTCATTAAGGACGACGGAAAAGGTTTTGTGGGCGTGCACGCCGCCCTCGATACCAATTACAAGTGGCCGGAATACGGTGAGATGATCGGCGGATGGTTCGATCAGCACCCGTGGTTCACGTTCAACGCGCCGATCGTCAATGAAGATCCGGACTTTCCGGCGGTCCGTCATTTTCCCAAAGCATTTGTTAAGTACGATGAGATTTACCAGCCCAAGGATTGGTCGCGCGATAAGGTCAACGTCCTGCTCAGTCTTGACCCCACAAAACTCAATTATGCAAACAACCCGCGGATTCACAGAACGGATCATGATTTTGCCGTCGCGTGGGACAAGATGTACGGCAAGGGGCGCGTTTTTTATTCGACGCTTGGACATACTGAGGAGTCGTGGGAAGATCCCGACATCCGCAAGATGTATTTTGAAGCGGTCAAGTGGGTGCTGGGGATGACGGAGGGCAGCACGGCTTCTCATCCGCGCCCGCAAGCGCCGGCAGATCAGCGCTAATGTTTCCGACCGCGAATGAACGTGGAGGAATTCTCAGGGGATGAATTTTCTCGGTTCGGCGTTGCGTTGGAGCGTACTGTCGGCGGCTTTGTTGTTCGTACTTCCCGCGGTCTCTGCAGAACAAAGGCCAACTCATCAAGCGCCAGCTCAATACAGAGTGATGCAGAACGGCGCGGTCGTCAGTTATCCACCGGCTCTGGTGCGAAAGGGAAGGGAGGTCTTCCAGCAGGATTGTTCCTTTTGTCATGGCCGCGACGCCGGCGGAGGCGAGACCGGGCCGGATCTGACGCGCTCCAAGCTTGTGACTGCGGATGTGAATGGAGACAAGATCGGAGCCGTCGTGCGCAGTGGACGTCCCGACAAAGGCATGCCGCGCTTTGATTTTTCCGATGAGGAAATTGCCAGCCTCACGGCGTTTATCCACACGCAACAAAATAATGCTGCTGCCAAGAAAGGCGCGCGCCAGGGAGTGGACGTCTCCGATCTGCAAACCGGAAACGCCGAGGCTGGCAAGCGCTACTTCGGTGGCACTGGAGGATGTGCGGCTTGCCACTCGGCTACTGGCGATCTTGCCGGCATTGCGTCGCGATACCAGGGTCTTGAGCTCGAACAGCAAATGCTGTTTCCGAAACATGCGAAATCGAAAGTCACGGTAACGCTGGCTTCGGGCCAGACTGTAACAGGCACACTGGACTATCTGGATGAGTTCACCGTCGGACTCGTTGATCCCATGGGTTCGTATCGATCGTGGTCGACCGGGAATGTTCAGTACAAAGTTGATGCGCCGGTGAACGCTCATGTCGACTTGCTGAGCCGATACAGCGATGCCGACATTCACGACCTCATGGCTTATTTGCAGACTTTGCGCTAGGCGGTGTATTTCGCCAGCCAATGCTGAGAGGCGGGCCGCAATCATTATGAATTTTCTGAGGGCTGCATTGCTTGTTGCCGCGGGGGCAATGCTCACGATTGCAATGCCTGGCCCGGTGCTGGCGCAAGGAGTGAATGCCGAAATGCTTCTGCATCCTCCTGCCGATAGTTGGCCGGGCTATCATGGCGACTATTCTGGAAGACGTCACAGTGCGCTGACGCAGATCACGCCGGAGAACGTAAAGAATCTCGCCCTGGCGTGGGCTTTTCAAACCGACCAGCTGGCGCAGATCAAATCCACTCCGTTGCTGGTCGATGGCATTTTGTATTTCACGGTTCCGGAAAATATTTGGGCCGTCGATGCCCGGTCCGGCCATCAGATTTGGCATTACACCTACCCACGCAGCCCGGGAGATCACATTGGCCATCGCGGCGTGGCGATGTATAAAAAATATCTTTTCTTTTTGTCTCCCGATGCGCATCTCGTATCGCTGAACAGCAACGATGGAACTGTGCGTTGGAACGTTGAGGTCGCAGATGTCACCAAGGGTTATTGGACCACGATGGCGCCGCTCGTTGTCGGGAGTCGCGTGCTGGTGGGGGTTTCCGGGGATTTTGATAACCTCACCGGCTACATCCGATCCATCGATCCGGAAACTGGCGCAACGCAGTGGCAGTGGAACTCGACTCCTCCGGCGGGAACTCCGAACAAAACGACCGGAGGTATGACATGGATGACTGGCACCTACGACCCTGATCTCAACCTGGTTTATTGGGGAACCGGGAACCCGACGCCGGTGCTGAATGGTTCGACGCGGCCGGGCGATGATCTCTACACGTGTTCGATCGTCGCCTTGAATCCGGATACGGGGAAGCTGGTGTGGTTTTTTCAGGCTTCGCCGCACGACACGCACGATTGGGATGCGGTCGAGACACCGGTGCTGGTCGATGGAGATTTTCACGGCGAGCCCCGGAAGATGCTGATGCAGAGCTCACGCAACGGCTACTTCTTTGTTCTCGACCGGACGAATGGAAAAAATCTTTTAACGTCACCTTTCGGGCCGGTGAACTGGTCGCTCGGAGTCGATCAGCAGGGACGTCCGATTCCCAATCCCGCGAAGGAACCCGCGCCCGATGGCCGGCTGATCGCGCCTGATGAGGGCGGTATGACGAACTATCGCGCCCCCAGTTTCGATAGCCGGAACGGATTGTTTATTGTCGACGCCCATCCGAGCTACGGCATTTATTTTGCCAAGCCGGCTGATGGGTTATATGGCTGGGCGGGCGCGGATTACGGCGTTTGGGGCAAAGGCGTGATCGAGGCCATCGATTACCAAACGGGCAAGATCCGATGGAGCCATGAACTGGGCCCAGGCGGATCGGGGGCGGGAGTGTTGACGACGGATTCAGGTCTCACGTTCACCGGGGACGCCCTCGGCAACTTTCTGGCGCTGGATTCGAGCGACGGCAAAACGCTTTGGCACGCGGGCTCAGGCGCGGAAATCGTGAGTTCTCCGATTACTTACGAACTTGACGGTCGTCAATACGTTCTGACCAGCAGCGGGAGCGTACTGTTTGTATGGACGCTTCCGAAATCGTAAGGCGGAAGTTTGAATTCATCGCGATGAAGCAACTGGCCGGACTGCTGACCGGAGAGTCACGTAGTTCCGGTCAGCAACCGCCCGACTATGTATTGCTCTGCGACTATTGCTTGTCGTCTTCTCTTGCTTCTGCGACATGAGCCTGGTGGCCGGCTTCAGAAACAGCCTTAACGAAGGCGATTCCGCTTGCGGGAGTGGAAGCCCTGCCCGATAGAATTTTGCGGAACATCATGTGATGACCGTAAATAGCGCGGGTGGAATCGTTATCCTGCTCGATGACTGCGCCTTCCAAAGTTATGCCGGCGAAGATGCCTTTCGAACGCGAATAGGTAAGCACTTCAGTATTCAGTAATACGTCGGTTCCGGCGGAGGTATGACGGCCGACTGGGCCAGCTGCGACCGATCCTTCTCCAGTGAGTTCAAACTTGGTAGAGAGTAAATGCTGCAGACCACGGTCGTTCATGACCAGCATGACGAGGTCCACGCCTTCGACGCCGATCTGCAAACCCCAGCTGCCACCACCAACGGATACAAATGCGGGAGCGCTCCAGCCCTCAGGAGTGCGGCAAGAGGCGACGCCACGTCCGTGCTTGCCGCCGAAGATAAAGCCTCCCTTGAGCAGGTTGGGCACGACAACGATGCATTTTGCACCGCTTAACACTTCTTCCGGAATGCCTTTGTCAGGAGTTGACATGATGGATTGCAGAACATCGACGGATTTCTGCATGCGCTCGATCGTGTCTTCCCGGTCTGATCCGGCAAATGCGTAGGTTCCAACCATGCCGAGCAAACTCATCAATAAGAGTGAAATTGTCTTTTTCATGAATCTTCCTTTCGAAACTAGAAAAACTAAGGAGAGACAACTTCAGATGGGCTGACTTAGTTCAGGACCTGAAAGAGAGAGAGGAACTGCTCATCTCTGTCAACATGATCGCTCACGCGAGAAACTATAGCTGTTCTAAATAGCTCACTTCCGCCGCTCGCTATAGAAGCCAGATTAGGGAGCGTGTCGCTGCTTCCGCAAATTCTGCGAAATTGTGAGCAATCCTGCACAGCATCGCGCTCTTTAGCCTGTCATGGTTGAATTGCAGAAATGGGAAAAGCTGTTCGATTGGTTGGATGGTTTCGACTTATGACGGTGCCAGGCGTCCCGATGGTTGAATCAGCGAAGGTTGGTCGATGACGATGGGTCGTAGCCGCGACCGTTTTCGCAAGAAGCTGAGGAGTATCATCAACTTTTTTTCGATGTCGAACGTCACCCATAAGATCGCGGCTCAACGCCCTGGATCACAGAGGATGTGTCCCTTCTGTAAGCTGATTACGCCGCGATCCGGGCGGTTTTGCCTGGAGTGCGGAAAGTCTTTCGCAAACACGTGAGCTAAGTTCCAGCACTCAAAGATTTAGATTTCAAGATCAAAGGAGAACACATATGCTTTGGACGATTTTTGTTGTATTGCTGATTCTTTGGCTGCTCGGCTTCAGCCTTCACATTGCCGGCGGTCTCATCCACTTGCTGCTGGTGGTAGCGTTGGTGGTCCTGGTAATTAACCTACTGAGCGGCCGCCGCGCGGTATAAATACGAGGGAAGATCATAGAGACATCTTGACCTTCCCAGCATTCGACACTACTTGTGCTGGAAAATGGCGCGAAGGCCACGGCTGGTAAGTTGTCCGACCATGCGGAGAGACGACTGGACAAAATTGTCCGGGGGAGAAACTTTAGCGGCCGCCAGAGTTCGGGCGAGATGGGTCTTCACGCATGGGTGTCCGGTGCTGAGCGTGCACTGCTGTTTCGGTTTCGCACGACAGGTAGGGCAGTAGACAGACAGGATGTGCCGCAACGAGAGTTTTTCAGTCTCCACATCAACGATTATTGAATACGTCCGCCGCAAGAGATGGTCAATTGTGCTCTTTTAATGGTTCTCTCGATTCCGGGCGGCCAAATCGGGAAACTGACATCGGAGAATGGAGATCTGCCTGACGCGAGACAGTAGGCGGCGATGCAACCGAGAACATTCGCAATCGCCGGCAGAATTTAATCGTGGAGCACTATGTTCAGCAGAGAACTGTGGACCTGCAATGCGCCTTCTGTACCACCGGCGTAATGAATAAAGCCCAACTTCCTGAACCGGTTCATGAAAAAGCTGACCCGAGAGCGCGTAGTGCCGACCATCTCGGCCAAGGTTTCCTGGCTGATCTTCGGAACGACGGTTTCGGGAATGCCTTCTTTTCCGAAATGAGCGAGCAACAGAAGCACCCGGGCTAAACGCTTTTCGCTGGAGTTAAAGAGCTGGTCGACCAGATCTTCTTCATAACGGATATTGCGCGCCAGCAAATAGGCGACAAACATTTCAGAGAATGAGGGCTCGCGGTGGAGCGCATCCATCATGGTTTTCTTGTCCACGCGCAAGATCTCGCAATCTGTCATCGCCGCTGCCGATCCCATACGCAATAGCTGACCTGCGAGCGATCCCTCGCCAAAAAAATTTCCCGCATTTACGATTGCGATGGTCGCTTCTTTGCCGGACTGAGATACAACCGTAAGCCTGACTTTGCCTTTTTGAACGTAGAAGATGGCGTCCGCACCATCCCCCTGGGCAAATATCACTTGCTTTTTTTCGACGGACAGAATCTTCCTGCCGTCGCCGATGGTCGCGAGAAAGGTGTCGGAGTCAAACGCGGGTTGCTTCTTGCTGGCCGCAGTGGGAGTCATCCTCAGTAATTATAGTCGGCGGAAGAACCACAATATTTGTAAAACGCCGGGGATTACATAGTTCTAAGGAGTGAGCTATTTTGCACAGACTTCGAAGAGCGAAAGGTTGATTATAAAGAGTTTTCCTGCGGCGAAGGACATTCCCCAGCCCCAACTCATCTTCATCTCCTCATCTCTTCGTCTTTATTATTCGTCTTTGTCTCTTCGTCATTATTCACCATCATTATTCATCAGAAGCCGCCAGGCGGCGGTCGCGATGGGGCGCAGTGCGGGGCTGGCCCGTACTCAGTTCACACTTTTCTCCGGGTTTTGCGCCGCAGGTAGGACAACGAACTGAGAGGGCTTGTTCCTTCTTGGCTTTCATAACCGCATGGTGAACCGTCATGCCGTAAGAGACTGGTCAATTGTGAACACTTTAGTACGATCCTTCCGTAAAAAGACGGAGGGGCTGGCTCTAGAGTGAGCTATCTTGCTCAGACACGAAATTTTGTACCTGTCATTCTCAATACTCCTGAGTGTGTCTAGGGAGCGCGGACGCTGATTCGCAGCTCTCATTCTTAGGTCGCGGCCCGGGTCCGATCGAGACTCGGCGAAGCGACCACATCCAGCCAAACAGCATTCTTCATCCGTGTGAGGCCGCGAACCTGCGGCGGACACGATTCGACCCTAGTTTTTCGAAGCGCAAAATTGGCGGAACGCCTGCAGCGGATGAGAGGTGTTAGCCGCAAAAAGAAGAAAGGTACAAAGATCATGCCGTTAATTCAACTCCTGGAAGTTCTTATCGTGGTGGGTGTGCTTCTGTGGCTGGTGAATCGCTTCATCCCCATGCAGTCATCCATCAAGTCAATTTTGAACGGGGTGGTGGTCATCGCCGTCGTTCTATGGCTGCTGAATGTGTTTGGGATGTTTCATTCGCTGTCCCACATTCGGGTTGGAACGTAAGCAACGGGACGGGTGGTCGAGTTACACGAAATCGGTATCAGGTAATACGGCAGATGGCTGCCACAAGGAGATAAGTGTGAAGACAACATTGTTGTTAGTCGCCGCAGTCGCGCTGAGTTTGCCCGCAGTAGCTCAGACCAATTCTCAAACCACAGTTGAGGTCGAGCGCGTGGGTTCGACTCCGACGTTCCGCGTAACCGTCATCAGCCGCAGCGTGCAAGCGATTAATTATGAGCATCGCAGCGGGAGTTCGAAGCTGGATTTTGCCGGCACCACTTTGATGCCTATGGCGAACGGCGAAGCCAAGGTGAACAGCAAGCGTGGATCGATTGAGATTGATGCGGAATTCGGCAACCTGCAACGGCCCACGACATTCGGCAACGAATATCTCACCTACGTCCTATGGGCGATTTCGCCGGAAGGCCGGGCGGTGAACTTGGGCGAAGTATTGGTGGGCGGCAACGAGCGCAGCAAACTGCACGTGACTACAGACCTTCAGGCCTTTGCCTTGATCGTAACGGCGGAGCCTTACTACGCGGTGCGGCAGCCGAGCAACGTAGTGGTGCTCGAGAATGTGATTCGCGAAGACACCAAGGGCACCAGCGAAGCGGTGAACGCGAAGTATGAACTTATGGAGCGCGGTGGCTACATCCCTACCGGCTACAAGTTCGATCCGGTAGTGTTGAACGCTAAATTGCCCCTGGAGTTTTTCGAAGCGCGCAATGCGCTGCGCATCGCTCAATCGGAGGGCGCGGAGCAGTACGCATCCGATAGCTATCAGCGCGCCGTCAAGCTGATGGATACCGCCGATGGCTATGCCATAGACAAACACATGGACCGCAAACCTCTAATCGCTGTCTCCCGCGACGCGGTGCAGACTGCAGAAGATGCGCGTGCGATCGCAGTCAAAAAGATGGATGAGGTCAGGCTGGCGAACGAACGCCAGGATTCTGCGGATGCGCAGGCTCAATCGCAGGCGCAGGCAGATGATGCCCGCCGGCAGAAAGACCAAGCCCAGGCAGCCACGGCTCAGGCAGACCTTGACGCGGCGCGAGCCCGCAACGAAGCGGCGGACGCACAAGCGGCAAACGCGAAGGCTCAATCGGATATGGCGGCCAACCAGGCTGCATCCGCAAGCGCACTTTCCGCTGCGCAGGCTGATGCGGACCAATCCCGCCTGGCAGCACAGCAGGCTCAGTTGAACGCGCAACAGGCTGATACAGACAAAGCCGCGATGCGCGCGAAATTGTCGGAGCAGTTGAATTCCATCCTGCAGACTCGCGACAGCGCGCGCGGACTGATCGTCAGCATGTCCGATGTTCTGTTTGATAGCGGCAAATTCACATTGAAGCCGGGTGCGCGCGAGAAGCTGGCGAAGGTCGCCGGAATTTTGCTTGCCTATCCGGGGCTGAACATTGAAGTCGGCGGGTACACCGATAACGTCGGCGGCGATGCTATGAATCAAACCTTGTCTGAGAACCGCGCCGGTTCGGTGCGCGATTACCTGGTGCAGGAAGGCGTGTCGAGTAATTCAGTCAGCGCCAAAGGCTTCGGCAACACTCTGCCGGTAGCTTCTAACGATAACTCCGCCGGGCGGCAACAGAACCGCAGAGTGGAGCTTGTGGTCTCGGGCGACGCTATTGGTAGCCCGGTAAACGCAACCACAGGCAGCTTGCAGTAGGCAGCGCATTACAGATTCCAAATGGAGATAACAACTATGAAAGTAATCGGAATTGTCAGCACAGCAGTTCTGTCATTGATCCTCGCGGCTCCAGTCTATGCGCAGGAGCAGCACGATCAAGACCAAGAGAAAGCAAGGCCTGAACAGAACGAGAAAAAGGCGCAACCCGAGAGGGCTGCAAAGCCAGAAGAGAAGAGCGCTAAGCCGGAAGAGAAAAATGCCCGGCAGGAGAACAGCGCGAAGCCCGAACAGAAAGCTGCTCCGCGCCAGAATAACAGCAAGCCCGAGCAGAAGAATGCGCAGCGGCAACACGCACAGCCGGCGCAACATGCCGCCAGCCATGTTGGCCGCATTCCGGCCGATCGTTACAAGGCCAATTTCGGGCGCGAACACAGCTTTCGAGTGAGTGAAGGCGATTACCGCAATCACCGCTTCCAATACGGCGGCTATTGGTTTGGATTCGCCGCCCCATGGCCCAGCAACTGGCTCTACACGCAAGATGTTTATGTCGTCGAGATCGGCGGCGTGTATTACCTGTGTAACCCGGCCTATCCGGGAGTCAACGTGGAGCTTAACGTCACACTCTAGCGCTTGGGCATTATCGGCGCGGGTCTGCACTTTGGGATTCGCGCCGATTCCATCACGGCAAATTAGAGTAATTCGTCGAAAATAGCCTCACGCGGGACACGGAATGAACCGTTGGTGCTCTCAGCGTGGGGCTGTTCTGTTTTAATCGGGCGCCAACTTATATCAGGCGCCAATGCCTTTTTTTAATCAGGAACTAGACAGCGTGCCGCTTGGGGGTCGAGATCTGCCACAGCGCGGCCAGGGAACTCGCTGCGGTTTCGATCGCAGCTTTGGAGGATTCGAGTTCGAGGCCGTTTGCGAGATTCTGTTTAGGACGCAAAATCGGCTGTTGGGAAATGGGAACGGCGCGGCCATTCAGTCTGTTTAGCGACCCTTCGAAAAGCTGCTTCCAGCGTTGCTGGTCCGGCGGCTGCGAAAAAATCGGTTTGCGGTTCATAGTCAGAATCCTCGTGAGATCTTCATCGAACCAATCTTCATCGAACCAGTAGATTGTTATCTATTCCGGTTTTCTCCAAAATAGGGTGATCGCCTGACCGCGCCAAGATTCGCTCCCTATGCTGTAACCCATTTTGTCCTAGACCTTGCTAAACTATCTCGGCCTTGGAGGAGTCCAATGGACGCCCCGCATGAATATTCTTGATCTGGTCGTTGGCAAGCCCATCAAAACCACGGACGAACGCGCCGAGCAGATTGGGCCGGCGCAGGGCGTTCCGATCTTCGGTCTTGACGGGCTGAGCTCCGCCGCCTACGGGCCAGAAGCGGCCCTTAGCCTTCTGATTCCCCTCGGCCTGCTGGGGGTTCGTTATATTGTTCCCGTCAGCGCCGCAATCATCACGCTGCTGGTGATTGTGTATTTTTCCTATCGCCAGACCATCGCCGCTTATCCATCCGGCGGCGGTTCTTACACCGTGGCTCGATTCAATCTCGGCTCGTCCGCGGGACTGCTTGCCGCCGCTGCGCTTCTGGCCGACTACATTCTTACGGCTGCGGTGGGGATCTCGGCGGGAGTCGGGGCATTAATCTCGGCGGTGCCGTCGCTGCTGCCGCACACGGTTTCTCTCTGCCTGGGAATCCTGATTGTCATTACTATCCTCAACCTTCGCGGCGTTCGCGAGGCGGGCACAATTTTCGCGGTCCCTACTTACCTTTTTGTGGGCACGCTGCTGATCACGATCGTCGCGGGAGTGATGCGAGTGCTCTTCAGTAGCGGGCATCCGCAGCCGGTGGTAGCCCCGCCGCCTCCGCCAGCCGCCGTCACAGCCGTGACCTTTTGGTTGCTGCTGAAGGTCTTCGCCAGCGGTTGCACGGCGCTGACTGGCGTGGAGGCGGTGAGCAACGGCGTGAAAGCTTTCCGCGAACCGGCGGTAAAGAACGCCCAGCGGACTTTGACGGTGATCATTTTTCTTCTGGCAGTCTTGCTGGCGGGAATCTCTTATCTGGTCAAGGTTTACGGTATCGCCGCGACTGACCCGGGGCGTCCCGGATATCAGAGCGTTCTTTCCATGCTGACGGCGGCGGTTTTCGGCAAAGGATTTTTTTACTATGTGACGATTGGATCGATCCTCGTCGTGTTATCTCTGTCGGCCAACACAGCGTTTGCCGATTTTCCCCGGCTCTGCCGCGCCATTGCACAGAATAATTACTTGCCGCACGTCTTCGGCTACCGCGGACGCCGCCTGGTCTATACCTACGGCATCGTTGTTTTGGCATTGCTATGTGGCGGCGTTCTCCTGCTTTTCGGCGGAATCACGGACCGGCTTATCCCGCTCTATGCCGTGGGCGCGTTCCTGGCGTTCACGCTTTCGCAAGCCGGCATGGTGATGCACTGGAAGAAAAATCGCGGCCCACACTGGCTGAAGAGTGCCTTGGTAAACGGTCTGGGCGCAACCGTGACAGGCATCACTACTGCGGTGGTGTTAGTTGCGAAATTCACGCAAGGCGCATGGATCACTCTACTTTTCATTCCCTTCGCAATCGTGTGCTTCGTCCTGGTCCGCCGGCATTATCACGCGGTGAAAGTTCTCACCAGCTGTAGAGAACCTGTCAATGTTGCCTACCTGAACCAGCATCCGATTGCGGTGATTGCAGTCGATCGCTGGAGCAATATCACCTGCCAGGGACTCCAGTTTGCCGCTCGGCTCTCTCCTGAAGTAATCGCCGTGCACGTGGAACCGAACGAGCACTCCGAATTGCTGGAGGACGACTGGGAGCAATACGTCGACAAACCTTTTCGCGAGGCCGGCAGAGAGCCGCCCCGGCTACACGTTCTGCCGTCCCCGTATCGCTTTGTGATCATTCCGTTTGTGCAGTTCATTCTGGATCTGTCGAAGAAACATCCTGAACGCAGCATTGTGGTTGTGATCCCGGAGTTGGTCGAAGACAGATGGTACGAATACTTTCTTCACAACCAGCGAGGGCGGCTTCTGGAGTGGGTTCTGCTCGCGCGCGGGAACGAAAAGATATTTACGGTGAGTGCTCCGTGGTACATCGGGAAGCGAATTGACTCGGAAAAGGAGTCGAAATCGCTGAAGAATTAGTTCTCATTGGGGTTTTGCGGAGACTGGATCGTCTTGAGGCTTGTCCATGATTTTCGTGGTTTGCGCGTCAGGCGGAGCCTTCGTTTCCAGACCTTTATAGTCCTTATATTCGATGGAAAGATAGGCTACGCCGCCGAGCCGAATGACGCTCTCCGTGCGGTTTTCCACCGGTAGCCAGAAATCGCCCACTTTCACGTACCTGTGTCTAACGTCGGTTTTCTTAATCCAGAAGGATGGATTCTTTCCCGGCTCGCCTTCGATTCGCCTCACCGCAAAATCCTTGGCATCGACCCAGATCTTTCCTCGATAAAGGAATTTGTTTTTCGTCCTGGGCGTCAGATTCAGTACGTAGCGTGCACCGTCCGCAGAAATTTCATAGGCGGCGAGGGTGAAATCATAATTCTCCGTGGTCAGAGCGCTTTGCCGCCGGTTTTCTTCATTGCCGGCCTCTTGTTCGCCCTCCAGCAATTTGTTGAAAACATGATCGATAATGAACTTTGATCCGCTCTCCGAGACCACGCTGAACTGCTTTGAGTTCGGAGCGTGATAAACCATACTCACAGTCATTTCCGCGCTACGATCGCTGGGGAAGCCGCGGTACTGCATGCTGTAGAGGCGTGTTACCTGGTAATGATCCAATGCTGCAGCCCGCTCCGCGTTCCTTTCTTGTAGCCGTTGGACCACCTGCTGCACGGTCAAAGGTGCGGTTGCAATTGTGTACGGAGTGGGAGTCGAGTCGAAACTCTGGCTTACAGGCTGGCACATCGCGGCAAAACTCCAGCCCAGCAAGAGCGGCAGCCCTATCCCGTACCGAAAACTTCGGTTTTTCATGGAGTCCAATCGAGGAGCTATTTCAGTTTACGCCATATAAATGAGCAGAACGGACATATGTGTGCTGCCGGAGATCTTTATTTCCCGCAATGCTACCGGACTGTCCGGGGAAAATCTTTGTTTCTATTCGATGCCTAACTGTCTCTGGATCTGCTCCAGCGGCACGCCCTTGGTTTCCGGAACCATCGTCTTCACCCAGATCAATTGCAGAACCATCATCCCGGCGAAGAACGAGAAAACGTAACCGGGCTGAAAGGCGGAGACCATCTTCGGAAAGAACGTCGTGAGCAGGGCGGCGAAAATCCAATGCGTGAAACTGCCAAGCGTCTGACCTTCCGCGCGATGACGATTGGGAAATATCTCGGAGATGAAAACCCAAATCACCGTGCCCTGGCCGATCGAATGTGCGGCGATGAAGGCGAAGATACAGATTGGCACCAGCGTAAGATGCCCGGTAAAGAAAGCCCAGGCAACCAGCCCAAGCGATGCGATGTAGCCAAACGAGCCAATATAAAGAAGCGTGCGCCGGCCCAACCGGTCAATCAGCCAAAGCCCGACAAAAGTAAAAACGAGATTGGTGGCGCCAATGCCGATCGACTGCAGCAGCGCGGCTTTTGCGCCAAGGCCGGTAAGCTCAAAGATGCGGGGCGCGAAATACAAAATGGCATTGATGCCGGAGAGCTGGTTGAAGAAAGCAATCAGGATGGCGAGCAGGATCGGCTTGCGAAGACGTTTCGTCCAGAAATGTCCGGACGATACTTCCTCGGTAGAGGCGGCAATAATGGCGTCGGCCTGGGCCGCAATCTCGGCTTCGGAAGCCTCCGGCTCGATGCGTTGTAAAACTCGCATGCCGGCGGCGCGGTCGTCTTTTCGGCTCAAGAGCCAGCGCGGGCTCTCGGGAAGCCCAAAACAAAATACGGCGTAAAGAAAGGAAGGAAACGCGGCTACACCCAGCATCCAGCGCCAGGCGTTTGGGCCGGTGCCAGCGAGCAAGGCGTTCGAAACATATGCGATGAGAATGCCAAAAACAATGTTGAACTGGAACATTCCGGCCAGTTGACCGCGATGTTTCGCCGGGGCGATTTCGGCAATGTACATGGGAGCGACGACGGTGGAAATGCCGATTCCCAAGCCGCCGATCACGCGCGCAATAATAAAGACCGTGACATTCGGCGCCAGGCCTGATCCCACTGCGCCGGCAAAGTAAAGAACGCCGATCCAAAGCAGCGTGGCTTTGCGTCCGAACCGGTCGGCGGGCCAACCGCCGAGCAGCGAGCCAACTACAGTTCCGTAAAGCGCCGAGGCCATGGCGATGCCATGCAGTCCGGGACTGAGTCCCCAGAGCGTCTGAATTGTTTTCTCGGCTCCGGAAATGACCACCGTATCGAAACCGAAGAGAAATCCGGCGAGGGCCGAGGTGAGCGACCAGAAGAAGATGCGGCTATTCATAAGTGGGAGGAACGTTGCTTACCAACAGCCGTGCAATTTCACATAGCGATTTTTAGCGCACTTCACTCTGAATCTTTCAACAAGACAAACCTGGCAATGGGCTCGAAATCGGCATCACCCCTTGGTCAGCGGGTACCCTTTTTCCCGCCACTCGCGAATTCCGCCGTCCATCGAGATGACGTTCTTATATCCCATCTTCTGCAAATTGTCAGCCGCCAATGCGGAGCGAAATCCGCCGCCGCAGTAAAGCACGATCTCTGTATTGAGGTCGGGAATGCGGCCCTCGATGTCGCGTTCAATTACGCCTTTGCCCAGATGAATGGCGCCTAGCAGGTGGTCCTTGGCGAATTCACTCTCCTCGCGAACGTCGACCAGTTGGAAATTCTCGCCCTTATCGATTTTTTTCTTCACTTCTTCGACATTGGTTTCGCGAACGCGCGATTTGGCGTCGTCCACAATCTTAAGAAAGCGTGGAGGATGTTGATGCGCCATAAGGTCTCCTCATTCCAAAATTAGTTAACGATCAGTATCGTACCAAGTGGCGCCGCATCGCGCATCGTCCAAAGTCGTTGACGTGCTGCTTAGCATGGCCCCGCGTGGAACTGGGCTCCGTTCGCGGTTCATCGACTTCTCCGATAGCATGGGTGAGTGAGCAAACGGCCGCACAGTCCGAGCCTGGGCCTGGCGCGAACTTTATCCAAACTCGGCTACTGCTCCCGCTCGAAAGCAGTAGGGTTGATTCGCACTGGCCGCGTAATTGTGAATGGAAAGGCGATCCGAAATCCGGAAATAATCGTTTCTGGAGAGCGCGACAAGATTGCCGTCGATGGGAAGGCGGTTGAGCCAGGCAAGAAAATCTATCTCATGCTCAATAAGCCCCGCGGCGTAGTCACTACGGCCTCGGATGAAAAAGGCCGCGAGACAATCTATGGGCTGCTGAATAGCGGTTTTCAAGCGGCGAATTTGACCGAGGAAGGCTTGCCTTGGGTCGCGCCGGTTGGACGCCTGGATAAAGCCAGCGAGGGATTGCTGCTCTTGACCAATGATTCCGCATGGGGAGCCCGCATTGCCGCGCCGGAAACGCATTTGCATAAGACTTATCACGTGCAGATTGCAAGCATTGCCGATGAACGATTTATTCAGAATTTGGCAAGCGGCGTCAAAACGAAAGACGGGAGCGTGCTGCGAGCCAAGCAGGCTCGTCAGCTACGTGCAGGACAAAAAAATTGCTGGCTCGAAATTGTTCTGGATGAAGGGAAAAATCGCCAGATCCGCCGCATGATGGAGGGGTTGGGTGTAGAAGTCCTGCGATTGATTCGCGTTGCCATCGGACCGCTGCAGCTGGGCGATCTGGCCAAAGGCCAGCACCGTCGGCTGACCCTGGAAGAGAAACGGATGCTCGATCGCACATTGCGAGAAAAAAGTTGATGAACGATTTAATCTTCCTTTCCGCTGTTTCCATGGCGGAGAAAATCCGCAAGAAAGAAATCTCTCCGGTGGAGCTGGTGGATGCACATCTGGCACAGATCGAAAAACTGAATCCAAAATTAAATGCATTCATTCAGGTCGATTCCGAAAGGGCGCGGCAGGCTGGACGAGATGCAGAGAGTGCCGTCAGACAGCGCGGAACAATTGGTCCGTTGCACGGAGTTCCGATCAGCATCAAGAGTTCAATTAGCGTGAAGGGCTTGCGATGGGAGGCCGGAACCCGTCTGCGCAAAGGATTGGTCGCGCGACAAGATGCTCCGCTGGTTGCGCGGCTGAAAAATGCCGGCGCAATTATTTTGGGTGTGACCAACGCACCCGAATTGCTGATGGCGTGGGAAACCGACAACCTGCTCTATGGCCGTACCAATAGCCCATGGGATTTGGAGCGCACACCGGGCGGTTCGAGCGGCGGCGAGGCTGCGGCGATTGCCGCCGGAATGTCCGCGGGAGGAGTGGGCAGTGACGGTGGCGGCTCGATTCGCGTGCCCGGGCATTTCAGCGGCATCTGTGGACTGAAGCCCACTCCCGGCCGCATTCCGGCTACTGGACATTTTCCGGAATCCGCAGGCCCGTTTGCCGCGATCGGAGTTGTCGGTCCGATGACGCGCACAGTTGCCGACCTAAAATTATTTTTCGAAGTGCTGCAGGGTCCTGACATCGGCGATACGAATGCCGCGCCTGTTCCGATCCGCTGGCCCAGCGAAAGTGAAGCCAGAAAACTGAGAATAGGTTATTTCGAAGATGACGGCCGCACTCCCGTTACGCCGGAAACGCGCGCGGCCGTGCGCTCTGCGGCAGAAGCATTGCGCACCGCCGGATTTAAGGTTGAACGCTTTCAGCCGGAGGGGCTGGAAGCGGCGCGGCAGCTGTGGTGGAAATATTTTGTGGTTGCCGGGGGCATGCTGTTGAGGCCGATGTTCGATGGCTGCGAGTCAGATCTCAGCCCCATCCTGAAAGAGTTCCTCGATGGCTGCGCTGGTGAGCCGATTCACACTGGAATATCGCTGCTGGACGCGTGGATTCAGCGCGATGTATTGCGCGCGCAGTTTTTCGCGCAGATGCAACAATATCCGATCCTGTTGTGTCCGGCCGCTGCTATCCCCGCGTTTCGACACGGCGAGCGAAGTTGGCAGATTGAAGGCAAGACTGTTCATTATCTCGATGCCTGGAGTTACACCGAATTTTTTAACCTACTGGGCAATCCTGCCGCAGTGGTTCCGGTAGGCTGCTCGCTCGATGGACTGCCCATCGGCGTGCAGCTCGTTGGGCGGCCGTGGGAAGAGGAGAACGTTTTGGCCGTCGCTGCTGCATTGGAAAGTCAATTTGGCGCGTGGAAAATTCCTCCGCTTGCTCAAACAGATTGCAAGAGACTCAATTAGTATTTTTGGACTATTCCATCCTGACCTCCATCTGAGTAAGTTGGTTCGCACGATCTCAGTCACTGTGGGGCTGATGTCTGTACGTTTGTCCGCTGCAAACATCCGATAATCTCGATGCAAAAGCCATCACCGCCGAAGAGTTTCGTTCGCCGAGCCTTGTCCTGGCTGTTGCCGTTTCTCGCAGTTTCAGCCGCTTACCTTTATACATTTCCTCAAGCGACTATCTTCTATGCCGGAGTGGTGCTGCTACATGCATTCGCCGGAGTGATCACCGCGGCATTATTGCTGATCGCACTGCTACGATTGCTTCGCAACGGAAGTTTTCTCGCCCGCGCCGGGTGGCTGTTCCTCAGTGCAGGCGCGGTTCTCGGAATCATCTTGATCAAAACCGGCACGCCGCGCGCCGAGTGGAACTGGCTTTACTTCCATATTGTAATCTCGGTGATTGGTGTTGGCCTTTTACTTGCCGATAATTTAGGCAGCCGGGGTTGGCTCGGTTCCCGCTCCGGCGCCGCGGTTCTGCGCGCCGCCATCTGCCTCATTATCCTTGCGGGGATCGGCTATGGTTCCCGCTACATCCGCGAGAGTTGGCAGACGCGCAACCGCATTGAAAATCCCACCATGCCGCCCGACAACATGAATGGCGAGGGCGATGGTCCGGAGGGTGCGTTTTTTCCCAGTTCCGCGCAAGTCTATGGAAAGCAAAAAATCCCCAGCAAGTTTTTCATGGAGTCCGACTCCTGCAAGCGTTGCCACGAGGATATCTACAACCAGTGGTTCAGCTCGGCGCACCATTTTTCTTCGTTTAATAATCAGTGGTACCGCAAGTCGATCGAATACATGCAGGATACCGTCGGCACCAAGCCCTCGAAATGGTGCGGTGGATGCCACGATCCGGCCGTTCTCTACAGCGGCTTGATGGATACGCCGATCAAGCAGATCGTGCATCGTCCGGAAGCGCAGGCCGGACTGGGTTGCATGATGTGCCATTCCATCGCCCGCGTGAAAAGCACGATGGGCCAGGCGGATTTTTATCTCGAGTATCCCAAACTGCACGAATTGGCTGCGACGAAGAATCCGGTAGCGCGTGCGCTGCACGATTTCGTGATCCGGCTGAATCCCGAACCGCATCGCCGGGTCTTTCTCAAGCCGTTCATGCGCACGCAGACGCCAGAGTTCTGTTCCGTCTGCCACAAGGTGCATCAGGATGTGCCCGTCGACCACTATCGCTGGGTGCGTGGTTTCAACGAGTATGACAACTGGCAGGCCAGCGGCGTCTCCGGGCAAGGAGCGCGCTCGTTTTACTATCCGCCCAAGCCGCAGCAGTGCGCCGATTGCCACATGCCGGCGGAGCGTTCAAAAGATGCCGGCAATGTCAACGGGTTCGTGCACTCGCATCGTTTCCCGGCGGCGAACACTGCCTTGCCTACTGCCAACGAAGATGCCGCGCAGCTGAAGCTCACAGAAAACTTTCTGAAGCACGCCCTTACTGTGGATATCTTTGCGCTCTCCCCCGCTCAGGCGCCGCTGAAGAGCGGCGCGGCGAGCCAATCGGACATCGCCACTACGTTCGCCGTGGGTGAAGAGGCGGAAACCAAAATGACTCCGGGAACAACGGCGGAGGCTACTCCGGTCACCGCTCCCTTGAACCTGGTGCAGCCAGCGTTGCGCCGCGGCGATACCGTGCGTGTGGATGTCGTGGTGCGCACCAAAACAGTGGGACACTTTTTCCCCGGAGGCACCGTCGATGCCTACGACACATGGCTGGAACTCAAAGGGACGGACGATAAAGGCCAGACCATCTTTTGGAGCGGCATGGTTGAGGATGGCGGCAAAGGTCCGGTGGAAAAAGGTGCGCACTTTTATCGCTCGCTGCAGATCGATGCCCATGGGAATCCCATCAATAAGCGCAATACCTGGGCCACGCGTGCAGTCGTGTACGTGCACTTGATCCCTCCCGGCGCGGCAGACACGGTGCATTACCGCATGTTCATTCCTGAAAACACAGGAAACAAGATCACGCTGCACGCGCGCCTCTGTTATCGCAAATTCTCCTGGTGGAATACGCAGTTCGCTTTCGCGGGGCAGCCCGACGATAGGCCTGACCGTGCCGTGACGGCCGATTACGACGACCGTCCGTTTGTGTTCACGAAATCGATTGAGGGAATTTCCGCCAAGGAACAAAAAATTCCCGACCTGCCGATTGTTGCACTGGCGGAAAATGAAGTGACGCTGCCGGTAGTCGCCCATAACTCGCCGACCGCAGCGCCGAAAACCATTGCTCTCAAAGAGGAATGGCAACGCTGGAATGATTACGGAATCGGCCTGTTTCTGCAGGGGGATCTGAAGGGCGCGGCGGCTGCGTTCCAAAAAGTAACCGAGGCAGATCCAAATAATCCAGACGGCTGGGTGAATATTGGCCGTTGCGCTGTGCAGGAAGGCGACATGGAGCGCGCCCGCACCGTACTTGAGAAAGCTTTGTCGTTGTCGCCGACTCTTGCCCGCGCTAACTATTTCTACGCCCGCGTGCTGCGCTCGGATGGAAACTATGACGGAGCTGCGGCCCGTTTGCGTATCGTACTCGCGCAGTATCCGCGCGACCGTGTCGCTCTTAACGATTTCGGCCGCATTCTGTTTCTCGAGCGCAAATATCAGGAAGCGGTGAAGACGCTTCAATCCGTTTTAGCGATCGATCCTGAAGACCTGCAGGCGCATTACAATCTGATGCTCTGCTACAACGGACTGGGAAATGAAAAGCTGGCTAAGGAGCACGAATCGCGCTACCTGCGCTTCAAAGCAGACGAGTCGTCGCAGGCGATCACCGGCCCTTATCGCCAGTTGCATCCCGAAGATAACAATGAGCGGCAGGCTGTGCATGAACATGTTTCTGTTCCACTGCCGGCGCTTACCGCGCACCATGTAGAGAGAGCTGCCCTTCGACACGCGCAGAGAAGGCTCGCGGCTGCCCAGCCAGCCCGGATTGCTTCTTCGGTCCTTTCTACCGGGGCTTCCAAGTAGATGAAAATCCTTTGCAAGTTCAATTCGCTTCCAACGCTACCGATCGTCATCTTCCTGGTAGCCACGATCTTTCCCAATCATTCCGCCGCCCAACAAATTCATTTCCGCGACATCACGAAACAAGCAGGAATCCATTTCACCCATAACGACGGCGCCTTCGGGAAAAAGTGGCTACCTGAAACGATGGGCCCAGGCTGCGCCTTCATCGATTACGACAACGATGGCTATCCCGACATTCTGCTGGTAAATGGCACCGATTTCGCTGGGCATCCTCACGCTGGACCGACGACTCCAAAGCTCTATCACAACAATCGGAATGGAACCTTCACTGATGTGACCCGGCAGGCTGGATTGGCGGTGCCGATGTTCGGGCTGGGAGTCGCGGTCGGTGATTATGACAACGATGGCTTCGACGATCTCTTCATCACCGCGCTGGGTCAAAGCCATCTCTTCCACAACAACGGCAACGGAACATTTACTGACGTAACCAAGGCAGCGGGAATGTGGGGCCCAAGTGAATTTTCCACCAGTGCCGCGTGGGTGGATTACGATCGCGACGGCAAGCTCGACCTGGTCGTCGCAAACTACGTTCGCTGGAGTGAAGAGACCGACCTTTATTGCACGATCGATGGCGCGCATAAATCTTACTGCACGCCGGAATCGTACAAAGGCACGTCAGTGCGTTTGTGGCACAACCTCGGCGGCGGAAAATTTGAAGACGCCACACAAAAGGCTGGTCTCGGCGATCCCACTTCAAAGAGCCTCGGCATTACCATTCTCGATTACAACGACGACGGATGGCCCGACATCCTGATTGCCAATGACACTCAGCCCAACAAACTTTATCTGAATAAAAAGGATGGAACATTTGAAGAGCGCGGCATTCCTGCCGGCATCGCTTTCAGCGAGGACGGTATCGCTCGCGCCGGCATGGGCGTGGATGCGGCTGACTACGATCGCAGCGGCCATCCCAGTGTCCTCATCAGCAACTTCGCCAATCAGATGGTTTCGCTTTACCACAACGAGGGCAACGGGTTATTCGTGGACGAAGCTCCGCAGTCTGAGGTCGGCCGCGCCACTCTGGTCACGCTGGGTTTCGGTTGTTTCTTTTTCGATTACGATAATGATGGCTGGCCTGACATTTTCGTCGCCGATGGCCACATCGAAGATCAGATCGAGCGGGTGCAGAAGCGCGTCAGCTATGCCGAACCTTCGCATCTGTTTCGCAATCTGGGCGGAGGCAAGTTCCAGGAAGTCACGGCGCAGATGGGACAAGCTTTCGCCGCTCCGAGAGTGGCGCGGGGCGCGGCTTACGCCGATATCGACAATGACGGATATCTGGATGTTCTGGTCACTACGAACTCCGGCCCGGCTTACTTATTCCAGAACGAGGGCGGGACGAACCACAGCTTGCGGCTGAAATTGGTGGGAACGAAGTCGAATCGCGACGGAATCGGCGCGGTGGTACGCATGACATCCAATAATTTAAAAGACAGGCAGTGGAAGATGCTGCGCTCCGGATCGAGCTATCTGTCGCAGAGCGAACTCGTGCTCACGTTTGGATTGGGTGCGCAAACCAAAGTAGACAACATTGAGATTCAATGGCCGAGCGGTCAGGTGGATAAATTTTCCAATGTAAACGCAGGGCAAACCGTCAGGGTACAGGAAGGCAAGGGCATAATCGCGAGCCGCCCGTACGGCAAGGAAACAAAATAATCAACCACCAAGGGCACGAAGTATCACGAAGAAATCCCCGCCGCACCTGGCTTTCGCTAGTGTACCTTCGGGACCTTTGTGGTTAAATTCCTATCAATGATTCCGCGAATTTCTGTTGTGCTCGCTGGTATATTCCTGGCCGCATTCGGCGTCTTCGCAACGGCGCCGCAAACTCAATCCAATGCGAATCCGGGTGAGGCCGCGCGCCTGAACAACCTGGGCGCCGCGTACATGAACCAGCAGCTTTTCGAGAAGGCGCTGAAATCATTTGAGCAAGCTGCTGAGCTCGATCCTAAGCTCACAATGGCGAAACTGAATGAGGGCATCGCGCTCCTGAATCTGCAAAAGATCGACGAAGCCAAAGCCTTGTTGGAAGACGCTCTGAAACAGGATCCCCAGAATCCTTATGCCTGGTATAACCTGGGGCTGTTCGCGAAAAATACGGGTGATGCTCAAGCGGCGATTGACGCTTTTCATCATGTAGTGGAGATCGATCAGAACGACGCTGACACCTGGTATTTTCTCGGAACTGCCTACGTGCAAGCTAAACAGTTTCCGCAGGCCATTGATGCTTTTCAGCACGCACTCAAGATAAATCCGCTGCACGCCTCTGCCGAGTTCGGATTGTCGCGTGCCTATCAGCAATCGGCCGATCTCGAGCACGCTCGCGAGCATCTGAAAAAATTCCAGTACATCACGCAGAATAAAATCGGCGCGCCCATGAGCCTGGCTTACGGCGAGCAGGGAAAATATTCGCGCGCGGTGGAATCGCCGTCGGCAGTGTTGAAGGCTCCGCCGCAGATCAAAGTGCGGTTTGTGGATGTGACGGCGCAGGCGGGGCTGATGTCCAAGTCCATTAGTGATCCCACGAATGCCGCAGAAGCGGGAGCGTGCTTCCTCGACTATGACAACGACGGCAAGATTGATCTCTTCCTGTCAGACAACGGAGCACGGGGAGGCGTGTCGCTGTACCACAATCTAGGAAACGGAAAGTTTGAAGATGTGACCAAGCAGGCCGGGTTGAGTCCCACGATGCGGGGAGGGGGTTGCACGACCGGGGACTACGATAATGATGGCTTTGCCGACATCGCTGTGACGGTCAACGCACAGGTAAGACTTTTCCATAATGAAAAGAACGGAACATTTAAGGAAGTCACCGCGACTGCCGGACTTTCGGAAATTGATACGATGGGTGAGATCATGGGGCGCTCGTTCGGCACAAGGGCGAGCGCCTTAACCTTCATCGACTATGACCACGATGGCGACCTGGACCTCTTTACGACATGCTCGCCTGCTTTGTGCCAGTCCGTCGGTACGGCTAATAACATGTGGCGTAACAACGGAAATGGGACGTTCACCAACGTTACGCGTGAGACGGGATTAAGCGACGGAGTTATCGGCGGTTACGGTGCGGTCGGCACAGACTATAACAATGACCGGGCGGTCGATATCGTTGTGGCCGCCGGTGGGGTTGGCATAGGCTCGCCGAGTTC
The DNA here is from genome assembly GCA_963726155.1 of uncultured Acidobacteriaceae bacterium. Lineage (GTDB taxonomy): Bacteria > Acidobacteriota > Terriglobia > Terriglobales > Acidobacteriaceae > Sulfotelmatobacter. The sequence continues at coordinate 472,728 of CAVSBF010000003.1, read as the reverse complement.
AACCACTCTTTTCCCTAATCCGCGAGAGGGACGATTTGTTCGCTACGATGCGATCCACCCGGTCCCCGCGAACCCAGCCGTCGGCGTTTCTGTTCTTGATTTCAATCATGATGGCTGGATGGATCTCGCCTTTACGCACACGAATGCCCCCGGTCTCACACTCTGGCGGAACAATCATGGTAAGACATTCGAGCAAGTGAAGCTTCCTGAAACAAACTGGGTCCGCGCCTACGGCGTTGCCGCCTTCGACTATGACAACGACGGCTGGGTCGATCTGGTTGCGGTGGGTGAGACGAAAGATGGTAAGGGCGAGATCAAGCTGTTCCGCAATCTCGGCGCGGATGGTTTCAAAGACGTCACTGCCGATGTTGGTCTCGATAAGATTCAGCTCAAAGAGCCGCGGGCCATCATTACTGGAGATTTCGACAACGACGGCGCAACTGATCTGCTGATCACGCAGAATCACGGCCCGGCTGTTCTGCTGCGCAACGAAGGCGGCAATCAGAATCACTGGCTGCGCTTGGCGCTGAAAGGACTCGCTGATAACAAGAGCGCGATCGGCACAAAGGTTGAAGTCTTTGCCGGGGGGAACCGACAGAAGTTTGAGATTGCCGGCTCGAATGGATACCTCGGTCAAAACTCGCCTTATCTCACTGTCGGACTCGGCGATTCGAAAGAAGCTGACATTGTCCGCATGTTGTGGCCGACTGGCGTCCTGCAAGACGAAATCAATATTGCCGGCGACAAGCAGCAGAATTTTATCGAGATGGATCGGCGCGGCAGTTCTTGCCCAACGCTATTTGTCTGGAATGGCGAACGCTACGAATTCGTCGCCGACATGCTGGGTGCAGGCGTCGTGGGACACTGGGTCGGGCCCAACCAGCGCGATGTTCCGCGGCCTGTTGAATACATCAAGATCGATCGTAATGCCATCCGCGAAAAAGATGGCGAGCTCAGCTTCCGTTTTATGGAACCGCTGGAGGAAGCGGTTTATCTGGATCAGGCTCGCTTGATGGCGGTGGATCATCCGGCCGACGTCGATGTGTATCCGAACGAATATTTCGCGTCGAATCCACCGTATCCAGAATTTAAAGTGGTGGTGAGCAAGAGCGAAGATGCGCGTCCGCCTTCCGGCGCATGGGACGAGCATGGACACAATGTGCTGCCCGATCTGCTCGCGTATCGTTACTTTGGCGATTTTGCTTTGACGCAGTTTCAGGGATTCGCCAAACCGCATAGCCTTGTGCTTGACCTCGGTAAAACTTATCGCGGAGGCCCGTTGTGGCTGCTGCTGCATGGCGAAGTGGAATATTTTTCCGCGAACAGCATGTATGCCGCGTCACAGGCCGGCGTGCACGCAATTTCTCCTTTTGTCGAAGCGCTCGGCGCCGACGGCAAGTGGCTGCGCGTGGTCGATGACATGGGTTTCCCGGCCGGAGGTCCGCGCACCATGACAGCCGATCTTAGCGGCAAGTTGCCGCGCGGAACGCGGAAAATTCGCATCACGACAAATTTGCAGATTTATTGGGATAGCATTCTGGTGAGTCGAACGCCGCAGGAATCCAAGAATAAAGCTAAAAGCGTGCACTTGACGGCAGTTCCGTTAACCCGCGCCAACCTCGACTATCACGGCTTCCCGCTGAAGATCGAAGGAACGCCGCCGGGAAATGTGCAATACATTTATGAAAAGACAAGCGCGACTGGGCCGTACACGCGTCCGGCGGGAACCTACACTCGATATGGCGATGTGTTGCCGCTGCTGACTTCGCTGGACGATAAGTTGGTCGTGTTCGGATCAGGCGACGAGGTTCGCCTTGACTTCGATCCGTCACAATTGCCTGCGCTGCCTCAAGGGTGGGTACGTGATTATTTCTTCGCCGCGAACGGCTATGAGAAGGATATGGATTTTTATGCCGCGGAAGGAAACTTTGTGGCGCCGCTGCCATTTTTGAAAATGGGCGACTATCCCTATTCTGTTGACAAGTCATTTCCTCTCGACGACGCGCACCTGAACTATCTTCTGGAATACAACACGCGGCAAATGTCAGGGAATGAGCAGCGCGGGTACTGGTTCGACTACGGCGCATCGAAGTAAGGTGGTCTTAGCTCCGCCCGCATTCTTTAAAGATTGTCGGGCCATTTTCGGGCGCCGTGCAGCAAGGCGAGTATTTCGATCTTGCCGCTGCGGATACGATATGCGATGAGAAATGGAGTGGGGACGATGACGAGTTCCCGAGTGCCAGGAACTCGGCCGCTCTGTCCGGCCTCCGGGTAACTCTCCAACATCTCAACGGCGGAAAAGATGCGGGCCAGCATGTGCTTGGCCTCGCTACCCGAGCTTTCACGAGCCCAATACTCATACGCGGCACGCAGGTGCCGCGAGGCTTTGCGAGTCCAAACAATCTTCATTTCCTGCGCCGCCAACGGGAAGCCATGGCTTTCATCTTGCGGTGGTCAATGACTTTGCCGGCGTCGGCTTCGGCTATCCCAGCCCGAATCTGTTCGAAATGCCACTGTTGCACATCCAGGTATGCCTGTACCGCTTCGGCGAGAAGATAGGTGCGGTCACGGTCGAGGAATTGTGCCAGCTCGTCCAGTGCGGACACTTTATCTGCTTCCAGGCGGAAGCTGATGGTTTGTTTGTCCATAATATTAAATAATACAGCAACATACATCATCATTGAGGCTGAGGCGGACGCTCACTCAACCTGTACTGGAACACGCTGATCCACCCGCAAGCATTACTAACGCTCGCCTGCGATCAAGCGCGGCAGGCGGGGTTGCAGAATCGTTTTAATATTGACAATTTAAGCTCTCCATAATCCAATAGGCGGACCCATGGAAACAACCTCCGTTCCTGCTGTGTCATCCGCCCCACGCCTGCGCCGCACACTCACGCTTTGGGATTTAATTCTCTATGGCGTAATCGTCATCCAGCCGGTTGCGCCCATGTCGGTATTTGGCGTGCTCAGCGATCGCGGACATGGGCATGTGGTCACGACCATCCTTATCGCGATGGTTGCCATGTTGTTTACTGCGATCAGCTACGGAAAGATGGCACGCGCTTATCCCAGCGCGGGTTCGGCCTTTACTTACGTAGGGCAGGAAATCAATCCGGCACTCGGCTACGTCACGGGCTGGAGCATGGTGATGGACTACATGCTCAATCCCATGATCTGCATCATCTGGTGCAGCCAGATTGCACGCGATTTCGCCCACGGGACTCCAATTGTGCAGAGCCTTCCTTATTGGGGTTGGGCAGTTCTGTTCGCGGCGGTCTTCACCTGGTTGAATATTCAGGGGGTGAAGACCTCGGCGCGAGTGAATACCGGACTGGCCGCGGGCATGGGCGCGGTGATTATTTTATTTTTCCTGGCGGCGGCACATTACATATTTGGACATCCCCATAACGATCCCGATTTTTTCCTGCGTCCTTTTTATGATCGCGAGCTGTGGAACACGAAAGCGGTGCTCGGCGGCACTTCCATTGCGGTGTTGACGTACATTGGTTTCGACGGAATCTCGACGCTTTCCGAAGAAGCAGAAAATCCGCGGCGGAATATTTTGCTGGCCACGGTGTTGACCTGTCTGGTGATCGGAATTCTTTCTGCCGTGGAAGTTTATGCCGGGCAGCTGATCTGGCCTGCCACGCAACCATTTCCCAACGTTGATACCGCGTTTACTTTTGTTGCCGGAAGAGCCTGGGCTCCGTTGTTCGGCATACTTGGCTTTACTCTGCTGGTGGCAAATTTTGGTTCGGGCATGGGGGCGCAACTGGGCGCGGCACGACTGCTGTACGGCATGGGGCGAAGCAAAGCGCTTCCGCAATCTTTCTTTGGTGTGGTTGACCCGAAGCGGCATGTGCCGCGCAACAATGTGATTTTTGTGGGAGCGGTTGCGCTGTTGGGAGCCTTTCTTATCAGCTATGGGCTGGGTGCGGAAATGTTGAACTTCGGCGCATTAATCGCCTTCATGGGTGTTAACCTGGCTGCCTTTGTTCGTTACTTTGTACGCCAGGATAAAAAACAGATCACGAACTTTATCTTTCCGCTCGCGGGATTTTTCATCTGCTTGTTGCTGTGGCTCAACTTGAGCCGCCCCGCTAAAATTGTGGGCGCAATTTGGATGGGAGTCGGGATCGCTTTTGGAGCGATTAAAACCAGGGGTTTTCGCGGGAACCTGATTGATTTCGAATTGCCGCCCGAGGAAGAATAATCGGGGCGTGTTTTTTCTGAGGAAATTCTATGCTTGGTTCAACGAACATCGTCGCTTTCGTCCCGACGAAAGATCCGGTAAAGGCAAGAGCGTTTTATGAAGGCGTGCTGGGCCTTCGTTTTGTGAAAGACGATGGCTTCGCCCTGGTGATGGATGCGAATGGGATCATGGTCCGCATCGCCAAGGCTGAATTCACGCCGGCTCCATTCACCATTCTCGGATGGCAGGTGACGGACATCGAGAAGATGGCGGCGGAAATGCAAGCGAAAGGCGTCCGGTTCGAAAGATTCGGTTTTTTCGAGCAGGATCAATTAGGAATCTGGACCGCGCCGGGCGGCGATAAAGTTGCGTGGTTCAAGGATCCCGATGGCAACACGCTATCCATCTCACAGCACGTTGCCTAAGCGCCGGTTGGAAATGTTCTATGTCCTACCGGGCTTTGGCTCTCACTTAACGGTGATGTTGACGTAGGAAGTGTGAATCGCCTTGTAGCCGTTATTCGGATTAATATCCATGATCGCCAGCTCGTAGCTTCCCGCCTTCGGCAAAGTAACGGTCTGATTAATAAAGGCGCTGTTCACTCCCACGCCAGTTGGAGATTCGCCGAGCTTGACTCCATGCGTGCTATCCCACACTTCAATGTGATCGACCAGCGGTGTGTTCGAGCCGTTCTGCTCATAAGCATAGGCGTTGATCGGCACAGTGGTCGTCGACCACGTCGAATTATTCGCGGGCGAGTTGATATGGACCCCCAGCGCGGAAGAGACGGTGAAACTGACTTTGGTCTCGTGAAGGCGCACTTCTGAACCGGTTACATCCTGTACGGTGAGGGTGTAGCTGCCCGGCTCCAGTGAATACCATTGGCTGACGCTGGTTCCCCTTGGCGAGTCCCCCAGTTTGGTGTCGCCGTTCCAGACTTCAATGTGGTCGATTCCTGAACTTGACCGCTCCGCGCCCGCTTCCACGGCAAATGCACTCAGAGGGAACAGAGTGGCCTGCGTGGAACCGTTCGCCGGAGTTTTCACGACAACCCCATACGTGGAAGATCTGGTGTAATTCGTGACTTGCTTGTGAAGAGTTTTGTAGGAGGGGGCGGCGCCGATATCCTGGATCGTCATCTGATGTGCGCCATTGCCGCTCACGGAGAAAGCCTGATCGATCGTCTTGCTGAAAACGTTGCCGAGTTTTGTTGCTTTGCCGTTGAAGGTGTCCCACACTTCCATATGATCGACCTGCGCGCTTAACTCCGACGCCGCAGCGTTTACCAACACGGACGCGCCCTGCGTCGATCCTTTCGCCGGCGAATTAATCACTACACTGCCGGCGGTCGGAGAAAAGAAATCCGACATGTCGGCTGCACTGGCCGACCATCCAGGGTGGGTATCGATTCCCAAGGCATCCAGCATCGTTCTCAAAGTGTTCTCGTGCTTATAGGACACGTTGGAGACATGGCCAGGCTTAACATTTGGTCCGATGAGAGCTGTATAGACCTGGCCAACATCATCGCCAGCACCGTTGTCGAAAGTCACAATCGCCAGCCCGCTTCCGCCAGCCTGAAAATCGGGCGAGTTGAGCATGGGAGTGAGATTGCTGTTCAGGAAGTTGTCGCCATTTGTCAGAGTTGAGCACTCGTCGTGCAAATCCCAGCATCCGTCGGGCACAATAATCGCGAAGCGGGGCAGCGTTCCATTGGCCACATCGATGCCGAACTGCTCGAAATCCACAATGTTTCCTTGCGAACCCAGGGTATTGCTCAGAATTTCCTCATACCAGACGGCCGCATTGTGGCGCGCGTAATAGTTGGTGAATGGCGGCTGATTTGCCGAGGTGAAATCGGGAACATTCACGTTGCCGCCGGCGTTGAGGTAATTCTGCACATAAACCTTCCAGGAAATCGGCTGGTTATTCATCAAGGAAAAAATGTTTTCGTCGGTGATGGGATCTTTGGTGACGGTCGCTTCGCAACTGTTTTGTTTGAAGCAATCATTCCCGTTGCAATTAAAGTTGTGACCGCCGGAGGGAAGGCTGCAGGCGGGCGCATTCGAACAGGAGTAATTCGATTCGCAACTTCCCGATGCCAGATATAGATAGTCGAGCAGCGAGCCGCTATGGTCCGAGTTATAGTTGCTGGCATATCCGTATCGATTTCCTTGCTTTACCAGCCAAGGCATTCCGTTGGGATAGACGGTGCCAAACGAAGTGTTTTCGTCGATTACCAGAACTACATGCTGTGCGAGTGGGACCACCTGGGCGGCAACGGTCGAGCAGTTGCAGAGGCCAATTACGATTGTAGTGAGGCTGGCGCAAAGAATATGGAAAGCGTGGTTAACGAAGCAGCTCTTTCGGCGCATACAAGATTTCCTCTCGAAACTTTCATGGTGGTTAAACAGCACTGGCCAGTGGTGCCTTACCTTTCTTGTCTGTGCGCAAAAAGGCGTCTTGGATTCTCGCGACGCTTTTAAGTTAGTAGATTGGAGTCGGCAGGGAAGTACCGACGACGAATCAGAAAATAGCCGCTGTGTCAATCGGAGGATAGATGTCGTTAGTCTTAAGTCCCCCCGCTATAAATAAATGATGAACAGATTGTTAAGCCGCAGTGAAAGCGAACTTGTTGTTAAAGCTGGGTTAAGAGCAAATTAAAGAACGCAAGGCGAGGCTTTCCCAATATGGGATACGTGAATAATTTCGGTACTATTCCACGTTCGAGCCGCTGACCTCGACCACCGGCTTGGCTGTCCCCAACTCACGGGTGCGATAGGTAGCTGTGACTTCACGCTTCTCGCCGGGGAGCAGGGAAATATAGTTTTCTTCCCACACAACCGGCAGGATCTCTTCGCCTTTCTCGCCCTTGCTGACCTTCAACCGGATAAAGAAAGCGAGATTCTTGCTGGGATTTTCAAGCGTCACGTGCGTAAAGGATTCTTCGCCCCTCCGTTCGGTACGATCGCTGACTTTTAGCTTGACCTTGGGAAGCTGCGCCAGAGCGGTGAAGTCAGCATAGGACTCGGTCGGAGTCATCCACCATGTCGATTTCGCCCAATCGATCGTTTCGGGCTTGGTGGAGAGCCAGTAGAAGTTCGAGCCCACCAGTCGGCCGGTTGAATCCGTGAGCCGCAGCACGACAAAATATACCGGGCTGAGATCGGAGATATCAGGCAGTGTAAGAATCTTCGCGGTGCTGTCGGCGCCGGAGTCGAGAGAGTCGTCGCGGGAGAACTTCTCCGTCATATCCAGGTTGTAAATCTTGGTCGAGAGCTTCAAGCCTTTGACATCTTCATACTGACTGCTGACTACCCAGATGGAGTGATCGTCGTAACCGTAAATCGGGTGCAGCGCTTCCATGGCCCGTTTTGCGCCGAAATAACCGCCACCGGGCCGCAGGTAATAGTCGTACAGATGCCAGATCATCGAAGGCCATGCGTTGTTGAGCATCCACTGGATCACACCGGTCGATTGATACTTATTGCGGCTGTAGGCTTCGTACATCGCCCGCACACCTTCGTAGGTTTGCAGTTGCGACTTGGAAGCGAAGTCTTCCACGCTATCCGACTTGCCATAACGATTGGCGAGCGCGGTGCTAAAGACGTTAATGGTTTTGAATTCTCCGCCGCCGGCGTGGTAGTTCCATACATCGTCGATCGGCCACAGATGATCTTTGCCCACCATTCGGTGGATGCTTTCGATCGGTGGAACCGCGGGTCCCATGCTGGTTTCCGTGTTAAAGCCGTAAGCTCCGCCGCAGCCGCCAGCGTTGCATTGTTTGCGGTTCGCCTGCCCTTGCAGACTATCTTTTTCCCAGTAACTCGGAGCTACGTACTCGTAAGGCCCGGTCATCTTGACGCCACTTTCACCCGTAACCGTTGTGGGTTTGCCGGTGGCGGAGGAAACCACGGGATTCGGCCAGAGCAGTTGCTTTTCGATATCGAGATACATTTGCTCGACATCCGGCGGCGGAGGATTATCACTGCCATTCAGCCACATCACCAGACTGGGATGGCTGCGCAGACGGTAGATCTGATCGCGCAGCGATTGTTGTGCGATTTCAAAATCCTGCGGCTTCCAGCGCGGCCAGCGCTCCCAAAAATCGCAGCAGCACCATCCTGCCATCACCAGAATTCCATCATGGTCGGCGAGGTCGAAAAACTCTTGTGTCTCGAGCTTGCCTTCCAGGCGGACCGTGTTCAGGCCCATATCTTCCACGTAGCGAAATTCGTCATGCAATCGCTGCGAGTCTTCGCGCAACATCATGTCGGGAGTCCAGCCGCCGCCGCGAATCAGAATGTTCTTGCCGTTGACGTGGAATGCGCGTCCGCCACCGGCATTGATATCGGAAGTGATTTCGCGAATGCCGAACTCCGTGTGGGAACGATCACTGACGGCACCGTCGATCTCAAACTCCATGGTCAGCGGATAGAGATTCGGCTTGCCCATCTGCGCTGGCCACCATAGCCGCGGATTCGAGAAAACAAGCTGCGAGAACTGGTCTGGCGTAAAGGTGACGTCTTTCGATTCGTTCGCTGCAAGGTCGACCGGCTGCTCGAACGCGACATTTTCGATTTGCCCTTTCAACTTGCCTTTGACCGGATGGTTGCTGCCGTTCTTCACTTGCGCTGTAACGGTAAGCCGGGCGGAATTATCCTCCGGCAGGTTGAGCTTTGAAACCACTGTGGGATAGCGCAATGCAACCGGCCCGCTGGTGGTGAGGTAAACCTCGCGCCACAGTCCCATATTTTTGTCGGGAGGCGCAGGGTTCCAGTCGACAAACGTAATCGCGAGATCGTTTTCCGTAGGAGCGAATACCTGCACCGCGAGGACGTTTTCCCCGCCGGGTTTTACGGCATCCGTGACGTTGAGTTCGTACGTCCGCCAGGCTCCGGCGACGTCATTGGAGTTGGCGATCTGCTTTCCATTGAGCCATACATTAGCGCGATAGTTGATTCCCTTGAAATTCAGCCAGACAGTTTTTCCCTTGTAATCAGCTGGCGCGGCGAATTCTTTGCGATACCACCACGAGACCGCATACGGACTATCCGTCTGCATCGCGATATTAGAAAAATTTCCTCCCACCGGATAAGTCACGCCCGCAAAGTCTCGCAGGTTCATGGCGAAGAACGGATCAGGCAGCGTTTTGTCCTTTACCAAGGCCGCAACCACTGTGGTGGGAACCGAAACGTTGTGCCAACCTTGAGGGGCAAAACCGATGCTGGAGATGGCATCGCCTTTGGCGTCGACCTTGGCAGAGGATTGCAGCGCCCAATGCTCACGTAGGACGAGTTTCGCGGCTCCATCTTGCTCCGGCGCCTTCGAGACCGTGGAGTCTCCGGCAAGGACGAAATGCGAAACCAGAAATAGAATTGCCAGCAACTGCAGCGAATTGCCGCTCGAGAACCGTCTCCTGAAGGTCATGTGGCTCCTTGGATGCCCGTGGCTTACCAGATGCTTATGCTTGATAAGCCGGGCACAAGATGGATAACACGTCTATTGATACGTTTCAATAGGACAGTTTGAGCGGCCACGAGTGCAGACTCGGAAGCTCATCCCTTCCACTCATGAGCAGCCGTGGCGTAGTTTATAATCAGTAATTCCGCAAAAACTTCCGGAGTGATAAGAAGATGATTCGATTTCTGCAAACTGAAGGGCCGTTCAAAAAGATTGTGCTGAGCGGCTTGTTGCTGCTGATCTGCGCCGCCATGGTAATTGCTTTCGTGCCTGGCATTGGCAGCAACGATTCGTTAAGTAAGCCGGGTGTAGTCGCCAAAGTCGATGGCGAAGATATCACCTCGGAAGAAGTGCGCGAAACAGCGCGCGGCATGCTGCAACAGCAGGGCGCGCAGTTGGGCGCGAATGCTGCCCTCTTGCTGCCTTTCTTCGCGCAACGCGCCGCTGACCAGTTGGTAGACCGCCAGGCGTTGGTTGCCGAGGCACAGCATCTCGGGTTTAAAGCGACGCCGCAGGAGATCAAAGACGAACTGCAGCACGGCCGGTATTCCGAGATTTTCTTTCCCGGCGGTAACTTCATTGGCCAAGCGGAATACGAGACGCTGCTGCAGCAGCATAATCTGACTCCTACCATCTTCGAAGATTCCGTAGGCAAAGAAATTCTCATCAGCAAATTGCAGGCGCTGATTACCGGCAGCGCGTCGGTAAGCGATGCCGCTATTCGCCAGGAGTTCGACAAGCAAAATACCAAGGTGAAGTTCGAATACGCCGTCCTGAAGCAGGATGACATCAAAAAGGGCCTGCATCCCACTACGGAAGAGCTGAAAGCGTATTACGACAGCCATCTGAAAACTTACGCGAACTCTATTCCGGAGAAACGAGAAGTCAAGTACGTCCAAATTGATCTTTCGAAAGTCGCCAGCGGAGTGCAGATAACGCAGGACGAATTGCAGTCCTATTACAACCAGCATCGCGATCAGTATCGCGTGCCGGAGCAGGCCAAGGTCAGCCACATTCTGATCAAGACGCCGTTGCCAGGTCCGGACGGCAAGGTGGATGAAAAGGGCGTCGCCGAGGCCCAGAAGCGGGCAGAAGACATACTCAAACAGCTTAAGGCGGGAGCCAATTTCGAGGAACTGGCCAAGAAATATTCCGAAGATCCGGGAAGCGCCAAAGAGGGCGGATCGTTAGGTTGGATTGGCAAAGGCCGCACCGTTCCGGAATTTGAAAAGGCCGCATTCTCCCAGCCGATCGGTAAGGTGGGCGACCTGGTGAAGAGCAGTTACGGTTTTCACATTATCCGCGTGGATGCTCGCCAGGACGCGCACATGAAGACGCTCGAGGAAGTGAAAGATCAGATCGAGCCAATTCTGAAGCAGCAGAAGGCGCAGCAAATCGCGCAGAAGCAAGCCGACGACTTGCTGCAGCTTGCGAAAACAAAGGGATTGGACGCCGCGGCCGCCGCGAAAGGCCTGCCGGTCGTGACCTCGGATTTTTTCAGCCGTAAAGACATGGTGCCGGGACTCGGGCCTTCTCCGCAGTTCATGGACGCGGTGTTCACGACGGCGGAAAAATCGCCGCCGGAAATGGCTCCGACCACGCAAGGTTTTGCGGTGTTCGATCTGCTGGCAGTGAAGCCGCAATCGACACCCACCTTCGATGAGATTCGTTCTCGCGTGGAAGAGGAATTCAAGAACGAGCGCTCGAACATTCTGCTGTCACAAAAAACTCAGGAGCTTTCCGACCGGGCCAAGGCGGAACATGATCTGAAAAAAGCGGCAAAGGAGCTCGGCGCTGAGCTAAAGACAAGTGAATTTGTTGCGCCCGACGGTCAGGTTCCGGATATTGGATCGATGACTGGGCAAGCTGCTGTTGCCTTCAGCATGAAGCCGGGAGATATCAGCGGCCCTATCACCAGCGGATCGAACGGTGTGGTGATCGACGTAACCGATGTGCAGGCTCCCTCGGAAGCCGACTTTGCGGCAAAGCGCGATCAGATCCGCGACAGTCTCCTGCAGGCTAAGGAGCAGGAGCTCTTCGGATTGTTCGTCACGAACTTGCGCGAGCAGATGGAGAAGTCGGGGAAGATCAAAATCAACCAGGACGAATTGAAAGCGCTGACCCGTTCGGAAAGCGAACCTGGACTTTAACGAACTGAACTGTAACAAATCTGGACTATAACCAATCTGGACTCAAGCAAATCTGACTCTGCCCGAGTGATCGAGTCGCATGTCATTTCCGCGCGCCGCAGGCATCCTGTTGCATCCCACGTCGTTGCCTTCGCGCGGCGGCATCGGTGACTTCGGTCCCGCGGCTTATCAGTTCGTCGACTGGCTCGCGGCTTCGCGCCAGGGATTGTGGCAGGTCTTACCGCTAGGTCCGCTGGGCTATGGCAATTCGCCCTACTCTTCCATCTCCGCATTTGCTGGGAATCCTCTGCTGATTAGTTTGGAACGTCTTGCCAGCCATGGCTGGATCGATCCGGGGAAGATCTCTCATATCGCAGCGGAAGCCGGTCCGGTTTCCTATGACCGAATTTTCGCCTCCAAGATGCCATTACTTTTTGAAGCTGGGCGTGGCTTCATCGCCTCCGCACCGGCGGGGACGCGCGAACGCTTTGCGCGCTTCTGCTCCCAAAATGCCTGGTGGCTGGACGATTTTGTTTTGTTCGATGCCCTGCGCGCGAAACATAAACTGGCAAGCTGGAATGAATGGCCGGCGGAATTGGCGCGCCGTGAGAGTAGCGCATTGGAGCGGGCGCGCAAGGAGTTGGCGGACGACCTGAAAATCCGCAGCGCGCTGCAGTTCGCCTTCTACGAGCAATGGCACGCCTTACGGCGTTATTGTTCGGAGCGCAAGGTTCGCGTGGTGGGGGACGTCGCGATTTTTGTGAACTACGATAGCGCCGACGTCTGGATTCACCGCGATCTTTTTCGGCTGAATGAGAATCTTGAGTCTGAAGTGGTTTCTGGCGTGCCACCTGATTTTTTCAGCAAGACAGGGCAGCGCTGGGGCAATCCTCTTTATCGTTGGGATGTGATGAAGGAACGAGGATACCCGTGGTGGATTCAGCGCCTGCGCTGGGCAACGCAGAACTCAGATTACATTCGGCTCGATCACTTCCGCGGCTTCGACCAGTTCTGGGAGATTCCGGCAAGTGATCCAACTGCCATCAACGGCCGCTGGGTGGATGGTCCGCGAGACGATTTATTTCACAAGCTGCGCGAGGTTCTGGGAGGGTTGCCATTTTTTGCGGAAGATCTGGGCTACATCACGCCGGAAGTGCACGCTTTGCGTGAGCGTCTGCAAATTCCAGGGATGGCCGTGCTGCAGTTTGGTTTTGGCGATGAGGGCGCGCACATGTATCTGCCGCATCGCGCCGCGGGCAAAGTGATCTATACCGGAACGCACGACAACGACACCACCGTTGGCTGGTTCCAATCCGGCGCTGCTGATCACGAACGGCGCAATGCGGAATGCTATCTCGGACGCTGTGAAGATGGGATTCATTGGGCATTTATCCGCGCCGCGCTGAATTCAGTCGCCGATCTCGCACTCATTCCTCTGCAGGATGTGCTGGGTTTGGGAAGTGAAGCGCGCATGAACACTCCCAGTCTCGATGGCGGAAACTGGAAATGGAGATTTGCGCCGGAACAGCTCACACCCGAATTAACCGCAAAACTAGCTCAGCTCGCTGAATTAACGGATCGGCTGCCTCAGCCATTTCCAGTCCCGCCGGATGAAGACTTCTCGGCCTAAGGCGCAGCTCAACTCGAGTCTTTGGACAATCGTTTATGAATGGAGTGTTACAACCCTCTCGGCTTTGCGCCGTGCCGCGAATCGTGTATAGAAGTTACGGAGAGTTTTTCTTTGGCGAGCGAGCCCATTATCGATGCGCGTGCGATTGAGAAGTCCTATCCGCAACCGGATGGGACGCGCATTCAGGTCGTAGGACTGACCGACTTTGCCATCGAACCGGGAAAGATTGTTGCCCTGCTGGGTGCGTCGGGCTGCGGCAAGTCGACGCTGCTGCGGATCTTGAGCGGTCTGGCCCAGCCCACGTCCGGAGCGCTTTTCTGGCATGGCAAGCCACTGAATGGTCAAGCGCCGAATGTGGCCATTGTTTTTCAGAGCTTTGCTCTCTTTCCCTGGCTTACAGTTCTGGAAAATGTGGAAGCTCCGCTGGAAGCGCGCGGAGTCGCTGCAGTCGAGCGCCGCAAGCGCGCGTTGCGCATGCTGGATACGGTAGGACTGGACGGCTTCGAAACGGCTTATCCCAAGGAACTTTCCGGCGGCATGAAGCAGCGCGTGGGCTTCGCGCGCGCTCTCGTAGTCGAGCCGGAAGTGCTGTTCATGGATGAACCATTTTCCGCGCTCGATGTGCTCACGGCGGAAAATCTGCGGGGTGAATTGCTGGAGTTGTGGCTGAACAAAAAAATGCCAACCAGCGCTATTTTCATCGTGACCCACAACATTGAGGAAGCTGTGATGCTGGCGGATCGCATCGTGGTGCTGGGCAGAAATCCGGCCCGCATCCGCTCGGACTTTAATGTGCGGCTTGCGCATCCTCGCGATCGCAAGTCGGGACGTTTCGTCGAGTTGGTCGATTACATTTACAAGATCATGACCGAACCGGATGTGGAGCACGCACCGCCCGATCCCGAAAGCACGGGGGAAATCGTGCTGCCGGCGGGGGGCTTAACCCGGACGCAAGCGCCGGTGAGAACCTCGAAGTATCAGATTCTTCCACACGCGCGCGTTGGTGGGATAGCCGGACTGCTCGAACTGCTCCATGATCGCGGTGGACGCGAAGATCTTTTTCGCCTCAGCGAAGAATTAGTCATGGACGTGGAAGACCTGCTGCCGATTCTCGAGGCCTGCGTGCTGCTGGGCTTCGCATGGTTGAAGGAAGGCGACGTCCAACTTTCTCCGCAGGGAGCGGAGTTTGCCGATGCCGATATTCAGACGCGGAAGGTTTTGTTCCGCGAGGCCGCATTGCAGCACGTTACCATCCTGAAGCAGATCGAAAGCATTCTGAAGCGGAAGTCGGATCATTCGATTTCCGACGAGTTTTTTCACGACATTCTCGACGAACATTTTTCCGAAGAAGAAGTGCTGCGCCAGTTGGATACGGCCACGAACTGGGGCCGGTATGCGGAGATTTTCGATTACGACCGCGAGACTGGAAAGTTGACCTTGACCGAAGTCGCCCCGAGCGAAGCCGTAGAACACGTTAGTAAGAACCAGAACCCAACTCCCACACCAAAAGTCTGACCAAAATCCCAGAGAAAGATGTAGAAGAAGCGGCATGAAAAAAAGCATCAGCCTGCGAGGATTTTCGGCCTATCGCTTGTGGTCGCAACTGCCCAGCCTTGAAGCCTCGCACCTGCCGGACGTGATCATGTTCGCGGCGGCCATCGCTTTGTTTTATGGAGTGGCCAGCGTGGGACGCGACTGGTTAGGCCCCTTCACGCCATCGGTGGAAATTTCGCGCAGTCCGTGGGCGTTGCCCGCCTACGCGGGTTATTCGCTTCTGCGCATCACGATTGCCTACGGATTGAGCCTGGGGTTCGCGCTAGCTTACGGCTATGTTGCCGCATACAACCAGCGGGCTGAGCGCTTCATGATTCCGTTGTTGGACGTGCTGCAATCCATTCCCGGTACTCGCTTTTCTTCCTCCCGTAATGCTTGCCATGGTCGCGCTTTTTCCCGGGCGTCAACTGGGCGTGGAGTTCGGCGCCATACTCCTCATTTTCACCGGGCAAGTTTGGAATATGGCGTTCAGTTTTTACGCTTCGTTGAAGAGCATTCCAAAAGAGATGCGGGAGACGGCGACGATCTATCGCTTCAGCCGCTGGCAGCGCTTTACGCAGATGGAATTACCATTCTCGGCCATCGGGCTGGTGTGGAATTCCATGATGTCGGTAGCCGGTGGATGGTTCGCGCTGATGGTGTGCGAAATGTTCGTGCTGGGCCCGCGCGATTTTCGTTTGCCGGGATTAGGTTCCTATCTGCAAACCGCCGCCAGCGCGGGCGATACCGCTTCGATCATCTGGGGCGTCGCTACGATGGTTGCACTGATCGTATTGCTCGATCAATTGGTATGGCGGCCGGTGATTGCCTGGGCTGAGAAATTTAAAGTTGAGCAGGTCGAGAGCACGGATGCTCCGCGATCGTGGGTGCTTAATTTGTTGCAACATTCCGCAGGTCTTTCCAGAATCAAACAGAAGACTTTGCGGCCGTTGAGCGAGCGTCTGCTTCTGCATTTTGCGCGGAAGCATTCGGAAGAGCGTCCGCAAGAACCGGCGAGCCCGTGGCGGGAATGGCTGCTCCGCACACTGGCCTTGCTGGCAATGCTTGCAATTGGTTACGCTGTGGTGCGCGTTGCGATCATTCTCACCGGCCTGCAGGCAGCGGAACTTCACCAGACCGCGTTAGGATTGGGCGCAACTTTCCTGCGTGTGAATCTGGCTTTATTCCTGGCCGCACTATGGACGATTCCAGCAGGAGTGGCGATCGGACTAAATCCTCGACTCGCCCGCATCGCGCAACCGCTGGCGCAGATTGCCGCATCGGTTCCAGCTACTGCATTGCTGCCAGTAATTCTTCTTGTGCTGATCCGCATTGGCGGCGGCTTGGGAATCGCATCCATCGTCGTTCTGTTGCTGGGGACGCAATGGTATGTGCTGTTCAATGTGATCGCAGGAGCGATGGCAATTCCAACCGATCTGAAGGAATGTTGCTCCGTGTTCCAGGTTCGAGGTATTGAGCGCTGGAAGAAGCTGATCCTTCCGGGAATTTTCCCTTACCTCGTAACCGGGATGGTGACGGCTTCCGGTGGCGCATGGAATGCGACCATCGTCGCCGAATATTTCCACTTCAAGGGGCACATTTATACCACTACCGGCCTGGGCGCCACCATAAGCCAAGCCACGGATGCCGGCGATTTCAAGATACTGATTGCTGCGACCATCGTGATGGCGGCCACGGTCGTGACAGTGAACCGGCTGGTCTGGCGCAAGCTCTTTGTGCTGGCGGAGACGCGCTTCCGGCTGGAAACTTAGGCGGCTCATTTTCTGCGCCGGTTACGGCTGGTTACTTTCGGGGTTCACTCCAGGCTGCATTTCACCACCTTTTAACTACCTGTTCATGCTGTTGCAACGCCTCAGCGCTATTCCTTTAACATGCCATCGAACCAGCTGCATGAGGAAGGAACGGGGCCGGAAGTTTTATCGCATGTCTCCGGCTTTCCCGGTATCCCACCTTTGGCAGAGAAATTAGTTCCGGTGGAAAAGGTGCGGGCTCTCTATCAACGCGTGCAACAATTTCCCGATGGCTTCAGATTTGAGAACCTGTTGGCAGAGATGCGAGTGGAGTTGCGCGTGGATGCGTTGGACTCCGCACGAATACCGGCAGCTGGCCCCGTGGTGGTTGTCGCCAACCATCCCTTCGGAGTGCTCGATGGAGCGATGCTCGCAGCGTTGCTGATGCGCGTTCGTCCCGATGTAAAGGTGTTGACCAACTACTTGCTGCGCGATGTGCCCGAACTCGCGCGTCACTGCATCTTCGTGAATCCGTTTCAGAGCGACGGTGCTCTCAACCGCGGCAGCATCGAGACGAATCGTCGAGCCGTGCGAGATTCGTTAGCCTGGCTGCGGAGCGGGGGAATGCTGGCCGTCTTTCCGGCAGGCGAAGTTTCTCACTGGCAGACGCAACAGGCAGAGATCACCGATCCCGTCTGGAACGATACGGCTGTGCGTCTGATCCGGCGCACCGGAGCCAGTGCCTTGCCGGTTTATTTCTGTGGCCGTAACAGCAT
The DNA here is from genome assembly GCA_963726155.1 of uncultured Acidobacteriaceae bacterium. Lineage (GTDB taxonomy): Bacteria > Acidobacteriota > Terriglobia > Terriglobales > Acidobacteriaceae > Sulfotelmatobacter. The sequence goes on along the minus strand of CAVSBF010000003.1, from coordinate 455,255 downwards.
GAGTTTCCATTTATTCGGGGTGATACATCCACGCCTGCGAAGTGCATTTCTCCTACAGGAATTTCTTCAGCAGCAGGGACGAGCGGTGGAAGTCCGCGTGGGCAGCGAGATCCCACCCGACTCCGTGGCCAGTATTGCGGATGACCGAGAAGCAATCGAATATCTGCGCTGGCGCACTTACTTGCTGGCGCGTCGAAGGCGCCCGGGGAAATCCTGGTCACTGGCAATGCGCTCGAAAATTTCGGAAAAGATGCAGCAACCTGTCGCGATCCCGGAATTGACGGATGCTCTGGCAGACGAATTGAGCCGCCTTGCTGCCGATCGTTGCCTGGTGGAGAATGCCGACCTCGCGGTCTTTCTGGTGAAAGCGAACGAGACGCCCCGACTGCTGCAGGAAATAGGACGTCTGCGGGAGATCACGTTTCGGGCAGCCGGTGAAGGGACCGGCAAAGTGCGGGATCTCGACCGCTTTGACCGTTATTATTGGCATTTACTGCTGTGGCACAAAACGAAGCGGGAAGTTGTGGGGGCCTACCGAGCTGGCAACACAGCCGAGATTCTTTCTGAACGGGGAGTGAATGGGCTTTACACCAGCACGTTGTTCCACTACGATCCGCGGCTTTTCGAGAAGCTCGGACCAGCTCTGGAGTTAGGCCGTTCGTTTGTCAGGCCGGAATACCAGCGCCAGTACGCGCCGTTGCTGCTTCTGTGGAAGGGAATTGCGCGCATGCTGGCTTCTCATATGCATGCGCCCGTGCTGTTCGGTGCGGTCAGCATCAGCAACGATTACAGCAAGGCCTCGCGCGAAATGATCTACCGATTTTTCGAAGAAGGTATCCGCGAAGACGAATTGGCGTGCATGATCGAACCACGACGGGCTTTTCGTCCGGCAGGCTTGCGCCCCTGGGACTGCCGAGCCATGTGTGCTGCTCTGCGTGATTTGGAGGAACTCTCGCGGCCGATCGCTGACGTAGAGACAGACGGCAAAGGCCTGCCGATCTTGCTACGGCAATATGCCAGAGTGGGCGGCAGACTGCTGGGATTCAACGTGGATCGAAAATTTTCCAACACGCTCGATGGGCTTATCGTGGTCGACCTTCGCAAAACGGAACCGGCAATGCTGGAACGATATATGGGATGCGAAGCCGCGGCTTTGTTCAGACGACGACACGGCTGTGACTGTTAACGAACTGGGCTGTTTATCTTAGGCTTCAGCTTGGTTGCCTCACTCGTCAGGATGCAGGATTGAGTTGCACCCTTTAAAGCAGCTTCCAACTTTATTCCAAGGCTTGCAAGTTCCGGGGGCTGTAGCAGTTGCTGCATGCGTTCAAAGAGACTCCGCTCTTCTTTGCGAATGTGACTGGAGAGCCGCCGACCGAAGGCCTCCAGGTCTTCCGTTAACATGTTGTGTTTTTCCGCCTGACGAAACGATTTGCGTAGGGAATTGTGTTCCGCAAGTAGCTCTTCTATCAGCGGAATTAACTCAGCGAATTCCCGAGCCGCTGGGAAAATTACATCTTCCTCCGTAGCAAAATGAATCCCGATTTCTTGCTCGAAGAGTTGCGCGATCTCAGCCTGCCAGGCCTGCAGATCCTTCGCCGGAATGGGTTGCGCGCGATCGATGCGCACGCATAGGGCTAGGGCCCGCTGATGCTGGTGGGAAAGCGGAATGAGACTCTTGTCGCGCAACATGATTATCGAGCCATACACTTATCGGCGGGCGCAATCACGATATCGTCAAACCAATGGTACTGGCTCCACAGTTTCCGTGACGACTGGCCGCAGGGTCAGCCAGTCGGTGCGAACTCGCTCCCACTCCTGAATCAGCATGCCGTTGGCTTCGAAAAAGCTGCGAATGCGCGCTCTCTCCCAGCCGACGATCTCTTCCAGAATCGGCGCGAGGACAGCTAAAGCGCTGGTGCTGAGCACGGTTCGCTTTGCGATTTGCGAAACATGCGGTGATTCCGATACCGCGATAGTAAGACCGTCGCGCGCGTTCAGCTGCAACATCACGTGAATATCGGAGCTGCCATCTCCCGAATAGATCACATGATCAGGTCCAGTCACGTGCTGCGCCAACAACTGGTTGAGCACTGCAACCTTGCCGTAGCCTGCGGTGGCGCGAATGATCGTGTCGATCTCGCCGGACGCCTTATAGTGAAACTGCGTGCCGAAAATATGATCCTGCGGGACGATGCCTTCGAGCGCCGAATAGATAACCTCGACTGGAGCCGCTGACAAAATATAAAAATCAAAAAAGTGGCCATCCACGCCGGTTTCAAGGATCTGATAGAGCAGCTTGATGTCGCCTTTCAGGCGAATGCGTTTGCCCACCTCGTGAAGATGTTCTTTCCGAACCTTCGCTTTAAACTCCGGATCATGTAGCAGCAGATAGGCGAGCTCCGCACCTTGCTGCACCAGGTTGATCTTCGCCATGCCTTTGGCTTTGCGTTCGAAATCCGCTGTGGGAATGCCGACCAGCTCCGCCAGCACGTAGCCGGAATCATTAAAGGTGAGCGTCTGATCGAAGTCGCTCGCAAAAATGTAGCGTTTCAAGGGCTTATCTGCCATATGATCCTTAGATTCGCGGTGAGATCAGAGGGCCCATTTAAAGAATCGATAGGAATTATAAGCTGCTCTGGTTAAATCATTGTTAACAAATGGACATTGCTTGTTGCGGCCGAACTCGAGCCCACTACGGCACAACCTTTACTAAATTCGCCGACGCGTCCAGAATAGAAGTTCCGCTCGCGATATGGAGAGTGTGCGGGACGGGCAGAACTATTGCCGAGTGAAACCATAAACTATAGGAGCCCTCATGCTTGCATCCGGTGAACTGATTCGTTCGATGAATTATGTGGAAGACATTACAACTACGCTGCGCCGCATCTGCATTGCGATTCCCGCGATGAACGTGGAAGAGCGTAAGCGTCTGGCGGACAGTTTGCGTGCCGCTGGCAGTGCCTTAAATGACGCGATCAAAGATCTGGAAAAAGAGAAGGTGCTAGCGCAGTAGTGACCCAAATAAACACTATCGCGGTGATTGGCGCCGGCATCATGGGCCGGGGCATTGCACATGCCGCCGCCATCGGCGGCTATCACACCATCCTCGAAGACTTGTTGCCAGGTGCGCTGCGGCGAGCCGAAAGTGAAATCCGGGCGAATCTCGATAAGGCGGTTGAGTTGGGAAAAGTATCTTCGCCCGATGCCGATGCGGCTTTCCGGCGTGTGGAATACGCTGGCTCAGTCGAAGAGGCCGCCCGCGAAGCCGACCTGGTGATTGAGGCCGTGCCGGAAGAGATGGAGTCGAAGATCGAGATTTTCACTCTGCTCGACAAAATCTGCCGCCCGGAGACGATGCTGGCCTCGAATACTTCTTCTCTCAGCATCACGGAAATTGCCAGCGTCACTTACCGCGCGAAAAAATGTGTGGGTATGCATTTCTTCAATCCGGTGCACAAAATGAAATTGCTGGAAGTGGTGCGCGCGCTGGAAACCGATGACGACACGCTGGCCGCCGCGGTGGACGTGGGCAGGCGCATGGGTAAGGACGTTGTTGTGATTAAGGAATCGCCGGGCTTCATCACCAGCCGTATCAATGCGATGATCGGCAATGAGGCGTTTTATATGCTGCAAGAGGGCATTGCCTCGGCGGCGGATATCGACAAAGCGCTGAAGCTGGGGTTGAATCATCCCATGGGGCCGTTCGAACTGGTCGATCTTGTAGGCCTGGACACGCGCCTGAATATTCTCGAATATCTGCACAAGTCGCTGGGAGAAAAATATCGACCTGCGCCGCTGCTGGTGCAGTATGTGAAGGCGGGACGACTGGGACGCAAATCGGGGCGCGGAGTTTACGAATATCCGGAAGTTGAGGCTGACGACAAGAAGGCTATTGCGTCGAGGCCTGGCAAGTCGACAACGCTCGCCGGCGTCAAGCCCTAGAGCTTCCATTCAGCGCGCGATTGTCCTGTGGCCGAAACTCAAACCAGACAAAGAGTCGATTGCCTCGTGCTTTACTCCTTTGCCTGCCACCAGAACGTGAAAGCTCTCGCCCATGCCTGCGGGCGTTACTAGATGTTTGAGTTGCAAGGCGACCTTCGCTCGCTCCTGCGGCAACCGGCATTCTTCGAAAGCGTCAGCAAACTGGTTGGCTTCGCCGATGCCCATCAGGAATTGCGATTGTGTGACCAGCTTGTGGGCCTGCATGCCACGCTTTTCCGCGGCGGCGGCGAGCGCCGTGAAGTTTACGTCGGCGGTAATATCCTGTTCGCCGGGAGCTTCATACGGATTCGCACTGACTGAATGCTGACGAATTGCTTTCAGCGTCCCGCGATGGCCTCCGGCGAGCTGCTCTTCGCGCGTGTAACCGTAATCGATCGCAATAACGAATCCGCGCTCGATGCCCGAGGCCAGACGATCCATGCTTTGTTGCGCAGCCAAGGACACTTCGATGCGTTCGTCAGGTTCGGGATGGACTGAATAACGGTCTAGAAATTCCATCTCCTCGGGCGAAGACGTCGCCCAGCTCTCGGTGAAGTGACCGTCGCAGGTGTCAATTCCCAGGGAACCCTTGGTGCTGACGATTTCAACTGGCAGAGCGTCGAAGAATTCGTTGGCAAACACGATGGTTGGCGTATCGCGTGGCGATCTCTCTTCGAGAGAATAAAGCGGCGTCAGTTCAGCTTTCCCGGAACCCAAGTGACTCTTTAGAATTTTACCGATTCGTTCTCGCAATGCCGGCGAGCTTTCAACCAGAACATACCGCAGAGAGCGAAAGAAATCGGGGAACTTTTTCTCCGACCAACCGAGCACATCCTGAGCGAACAAGCCGCGGCCGGGCCCCAGTTCGATCAGTTCGAGGCTGGCCGGCGAACCCAGTGCGCGCCACATCTCCTCGAACTGCCGCGCCAGAAGGCGGCCAAAAACCGCATGCACATCGCTCGACGTGTAGAAATCGCCCGCTTTGCCGAACTGCTCCCCATTTCTGGAATAGTAGCCGAGTTCGGGATCGTATAAGCAAATCTCCATGTAGCGGGAGAAGGGAATTGGACCCAGAGTGCGAATCTCTTCTTCGATCTTCCGGCGCAAAAGATTCACGATCCCCTCTGTCGCCGTTCCACCCGATCCTGCGGGGTTCGAATGAACATTTCGACAAAGTAATCGTGCAGAGCGTCGTAAAGCTGGCGCTGAAAGCTCCACTCGAACTGCGGATGGTCGAGGTCGCGCGGGTGCAATTCAAAGTAATAGGTGTGCACGGGAACGGATGCGTCTTTGAACTGAATGATGACTTCCACGCCCTCGCCCTTGGAGCGGGCAGAAAAATTCAGCAGCGGGTGTTCGTAGAGACTGAGTTGAGCGAGCACACGGTCGAGGCGGGTGCTGATGGTTTCGGGCACAGGAGGATTGTAAAACAGATGATTGACGGCTTGTCGCCTCCGAGGCTCCATGACGCTTCGAGTAGCAGGTTCAACTCAGGAGGAACCGAAAAGGAATGTAGTAGTGGCATGAAGTACAGGAATACTGTACAATCGATTTTCTGGAGAAACATGATGGAGACCACCTATACGAATCTTCGACAGAGCCTGGCCTCTGTGCTTGATCGCGTAGCCAACGATCACGAGATCGTGATCGTTAGCCGAAAAGGAAAGAAGAGAGTGGCGATGGTTCCCGCCGATGAGTTAGCTGGCCTGATGGAGACGGCGCATCTGCTGCGGTCGCCTAGAAATGCGCAGCGGCTGCTGTCTGCCTTGAGGCGTGCCACCGGCCGCAAACGCAAGCCGGAAACGCTGGACAAACTGCGGCGGGAGATCGGGCTTGCCACGGGCCGCTAGCCGGGAAGGGATATTTCATCTCGAATTCCGGCAAGATTTGCGTTATTGGGTCGAGACCGATCGAAGGGTTGCGCTTCGAGCTTTCGAACTTATTGAGGCCGTTCTTCGCGAGCCCTTTACCGGCATTGGAAAGCCGGAGCCATTGAAATATGTACTAGCTGGTTGTTGGTCACGTCGCATTACTCAAGAACACAGATTGGTATATCGCGTAAGCGAACGACGAATCGATTTTCTGCAGGCGCGTTTTCACTACTGAGCAGAATCGCCTACTCGTAGCGCAGGGCTTCAATCGGGTTCAGCCTCGCCGCCTTGATGGCCGGCAACATCCCGCTGATGATGCCGACGAAGCTTAGAATTACCGTTGACCAGATCAACGTTGCGGAATTGATATACAGATGAATGTCGCCTTCACTGGCGTCATCGATGAAGGCGCTCCACAGGGTTAAAGAACCTACGCTCCAGGAAACCAGATAAGCGAGCACCACCCCCAACAATCCGCCCAGCGCGGTAATCACCAGAGCTTCGGCCAGGAACTGAAAGAGAATATGCCAGCGCCGCGCACCGAGAGCCTTCTCTACGCCGATCTCGCGGGTGCGCTGGGTTACGGAGACCAACATGATGTTCATCAGTCCGACTCCGCCGATGCCAAGCGTCAGCAGCCCGATGAAGCCCAGCAAAACCTTGATTCCCACCGTAATCACGTTGAGATCTGCGAGATCCTTCACCGCATCGAAAACAAAAATCGCGCGATCATCCTTAGGGCTGAAGTTGTGATGAAATGCCATGGAATTGCGGACGGCCTGCACCATCTTGATGTGATCGCCTTCGTAATCCATCATGATGCCGTCGAGATAATAACTATTCTTCAGGTCGCTCATGGCACTGTAGGGCACATACACCAGGGAGTTCATATCCTCATCGCCGTTGGAGATTGTGTGCCGCAGCACGGCGACAACTTTATAGGAGATGCCGTCGACGCGAATGCTTTCGCCCAGCGCGTTCTGCCCGGAAAACAATTTCTTCTTCACCGTGGAACCAATCACCGCGACGCGGGTATGAGTGAAATCCTCGCGCTCGCCAAAGAATGATCCTTCTCCCACATCAAGCGCGCGAATCTTTTCGTAGCTGGAATAAATTCCGTGAACGCCGTAGGTCGCGCTGCGCGTGCCAAATGCCACGAGGCTTTGCTTATCCACTTCGGGGGAAATACGCGTGAGCATGGGACACTCGGCGCGGAGGTAATCAAGATCATCGCGCGTGAGGCGAATTTGCACACCCGCCTTGGTGCCGCCGGCTTGAACCGAAGTGTGTCCGGGAAAAATGGCGACCAGATTTCCTCCGAAGGTGCGGAAGGCAATCATCAACGCGTTTTCAAAACCGGCGCCATAGGCGAGCAGCAAGACCACCGTCGCAATCCCCCACGCCATGCCAAGCATGGTGAGCACGGAACGCCGCCGATTATGTCGCAACGCGTTGAGCGCCTGCTTGCCTAAGTCGCCAAACATAATTACTCCCGAATTTATTCTTGCCGCAATGCTTCCACCGGAGGAAGCAGCGCCGCTTTGCGTGCGGGATAGAGCCCGGCCACAATGCCCGCCACTGACAGTGAAAGGATCGCCACGACCGCGGATGCAGGAACGATGCGCGGCGTATCGAATCCTTCCGGCGCCGGCAACTGGGCCAGCAGCGTCACGAAAGCCGTACAGATCGCCAATCCGATGAAGCCGCTGAACGCGGTGAGGAATGCTCCTTCGACAAAAAACTGCGTCATGATGTTGCGATGGGTCGCGCCCAGAGCCTTGCGCAGACCGATTTCCCGCGTGCGCTCCGTGACCGATACCAGCATAATGTTGATCACGCCGATTGCGCCGAGGCCGAGCGTAACCACTCCCACCACGCCCAGGAACCAATCCATCGCATCAAAAATCTTCGCCACGCGGATGGCGCCGTCGATCGTATCCCAGTCCATGAATGCATCGTCGATCTTCGGATCAAATCCGTGCCGGCGGCCGATGATGGCGTGAACTTCGTTCATGGCCTCAACGTGCAAATCTTTTCTGATAGGCCGGTAATTAATAAACGAAATCGCATTCTCCGAGTTTTGCGCCTTGAGCGGGAAAAGCATTCGCATGGTGTCGAAGGGCACAAAGATGCGGTGATTGGTTCCGTTCTCTCCCTCTTTCCCTATCTTCGGGATCACACCGATGACCTTGAAATCCATATCGTTAAGCATGATGGTGCTTCCCACGGCGGGCTCACCGGGAAACATATTCTTCAGCAGTTCCCATCCCACCACGGCGACCCGGCGATGCTGCGTATTGTCCTCGTCATTGAACCAGCGTCCCGGTTCGATCGGAGTGTTGCGAATCTGGCTATATTCTGGAGCCACCCCGAAGACCTGCCCGCTGGTGGACCCGTAATCGCTTACCGCGCGAATATCATCGCGTTCCAGCACCGGAGAAACGGCGCGCAGAAATCTGGACTGGTCGCGAATCGCGAAGTAGTCGCCGTAGGTCAGATAGTAGGGCTGTCCTGACTGGAAACTCCCCGCGATGGCCGGGATTCGGCCCGGGAAGACGAACATAATATCCTGGCCCAACTCGGCGAGATTTTTGTCCTGACCGCTGCGGAAGCCTTCGCCCAATCCCACCAGCAGCAACAAAGAACCTACGCCCCATGCGATTCCAAACATGGTGAGAAACGAGCGCAGCTTGTGCGCCCACAGTGTGGAAAGCGACTGCCGGACGATATCGAGAAGCATCCGCATGGAAGTAAAATGTGCCCTCGCGCCTCCGGGGAGGGGCACGAGGGCCCCCGGTAACGTTCAGGCGAGGGGTCTCAATCCCGCCTAACCATCTGATCAGTAGTACGCAGCCGGGCTATGTGAAGTTCCCTGCTGTCGTTAATTGCTTAGACCCTGAGAGGTTAAAAAAGGTTAGCCAGGGCGGGAAAATGCTAGTTGCAAGGGTCAGCGTCGGCGCGTCTCAGCCAGCTTCCATTAAAACTCGATATATCCGCCTGACGCGGCCGAGAGGTGGGCGCCAGCCGTACCAGTCGCCGGCAATGCGCCCAATTTTGCACTCAAGTTATCCCAAGCCGCATGATTCAGAGCGGGATCGGAACCAACCAAATCGCGGATCATCTCCCAGGCGGCCAGATTCAGCGCACCCTCGGGCGGAGGCCCCATGGCGAGAGAGACCGAGCATTGCGGACAGAAGCAGATTCGCTGCGCGGCCGATTTTTGCCGCGGCTTGATTCCCACCGTCTGCGCAAACAGGTAAACCGCGACTGATTTCTGTCCCGGCCCCAGCTCGCGGTTGCAGCGCAGGCAATACATATTTTCCACGGCAATCTCCTGTCCTTCAATGTCGCTAAACACTGATACTGTCTTTGTCTGCTGTGGGATTCAAGTACGCAGAAAGATTCCGGGGACGTGGAATCTCAGACAGAATCGTGAAGTCGCGCCGCGAGAACCAAGTTGTGCTCTAGGCAAGGGCAGTTCCGGTCGTGCACTCTGTGGCAATGGGTGTTGGTGCCACAAACGTTCGCGCTTCGCGTCTGACCATGATTTCTTCTGGTTTGCGTATCAACCATCTCCCGGCAAAGAGCGTTCGCTTGCCGCAAATCAGGAAGATGCGCGAATGCGAACAGGTCGCCGCGGTTTGCTACCGGGTCCGAAAGGAAGTCATTGAATTTCTGCTGGTACAAACCCGTGGCAGCGGGCGCTGGATATTTCCCAAAGGCAGCGCGGAACCTGGACTCACACACGCCCAAGCGGCAGCGATTGAAGCCTTTGAGGAAGCTGGAGTTCATGGCCGCATCGAAGAGATGCCTTTCGCCCGATACATCAGCCGGAAGCCGGGCGACCGGCGGAATGCTCGAAGATCGCTGCAGGTGAGCGCTCATCTTTGTGAAGTACGCCGTCTCGCCAATCCTAAGGAGTCCAACCGGAATCGAACCTGGTTTTCGATTGAAGATGCCAAGCGGCGCTTGCGGGAAGGTCGAAAGAACGACGACGGGGAAGAGTTCGCCCGGATCGTCCAGCAAGCGGTCACACGAATCCGGCAGCTACGCGACAGCCACACGAACGACACGATGAACGCGATGCGCGACCGGACAGGACGGCCTGCCTCACAACAGGATGAACTGTATAAAGTGCAGTTCGAGGCGTCAGCGGAGACACGCAGATTGCTCGGTCAAACGGGGCGAATCATCGTAGCGGTGGGCCGCGCCCGCGATGAGAAAGTCCTGCCCTGTGAGGTCCTACCCTTCGCCATGCCGCGACACGCCAATCGCACGCCGCGCCTGCTGGCCAGCGGAGCCAAGGTCAAAGCGTTGGGCGCAGGCTCAAGAAAAGGCTGAAAGGCCTTCGCTTATTCCTTGTTCTTCGGCCGTTCGAAAGCCTTCTTAAGATATTTGCGCGCTTCTTCCAGAGCACCGAACGTATCGTCGTTGGTCTGGATGGCTTGCCGGTATTCGTTGATGGCGCGTTCGCGCTGGCCCGTGATATCGAAGATCTTTCCCAGTTGGATATGGCTCCAGACTTCCGTCCAACGAGGATCGCCATTCCCGTTGATGGCGGAGCGGTAAGAATTTGCCGAGGACTGGTAGTTTCTCTGCAGGTAAAAAATCTCTGCAATGCGGTAGTGGGCCAGCGAACTGTTCTTGTTCTGGTCGAGCGCCTTGTTGAACTCGGCGAGCGCACCAGCCAGATCGCCCTGCTGCTGCAGCGCCTGGCCCCGAAGGATCGATGCGCGCAGTTTCACATCCGAATTGTTGGTAAGCACGTGGTGGTCGGGATCGAGCGAGATCCGCCGCGGCCGTCCGTAGGTCTCAACGGTGAAGGGCGAACTGGTTCCCACCACCTCGATTTTCTTGTTTTCCGTGTTGCCGTCGGTCTCGATGCGCAGGTCGACCGGCATACGGAACAAATCAAGATCCTGGGTAATCTCGCCCGTAACGCGGAATCCGGGAAGCTTCTTTTCTTTCGCCGCCGCCGACGTCGCCTGCACTCCACCCAAGCGGTAGACCGTGTATTTCAGCTTGAACTCCGGCGCTCCGGTGGAGTCGAGCCATTGCGAGAAAAACCAGGTCAGCTGATCGCCATAATATTTTTCGGCGATGGCTTTGAACTCGTCCATCGTGGCGGATTTTCCCCGGTAGGTTTCGGCGAAATCGCGCATCGTTTTTAGATATTTGTCCTCGCCCAGCACCCAACGCAGCATGTGCAGTATCATCGCACCCTTGTCGGTCACCAGAGACTGAAACTCGGTGGAGAAAGGATCGAGTTTGCTGGCGCTCGAGAGCGGCACATTGTCGTAGGCCAGCGCTCCCACCGACATATCCTTCACCACTTCTTCCAGGCCGGCAGCGCCGGCGGCATTCTCCACATACATGGCTTCGGAGTAGCGCGAAAATCCATCCGTCAGCCACCAGTCATCTTTTGTGGCAGGGCTCACCGAAACTCCCCACCACTGATGGGCAATCGCGTTGGCCAGCAAACGATAATTCGTTTTTTCTGTGATTGACGGGCCCGCCAATCCCGCCATTTCAGGGGCCCATGCATAAGGAACCGTGTCACCGGGGAGTTCGAAAACATTCAGTCTCTGCGACAACGGGGTGCCGTAAAGCGTGATGAAGTAAGTAAACTCCTGGACAGCCGTAGTCGTGTACTCGGGAGCCAGTTTCTGGTGATCGGGTTTAAAAAATACGTGCAGATCCATCCCCGCTTCATCGCTTTTATATTCCTGAAAAATGCCGGCAACAATGGTGCCGGGAAAGCTCGGCTTGTCATACACGAAGGTAAAGGTCTTGGTCGGCAGCCCGTTGCTGTTGGGTTTATTGGAGGCAGGATTATCGGTAACTGTGGACTTCCCGCTGCCGATCACCAGCATGTGAGCCGGCACCGTAACGCTGATGGTTGCCGTGAAACGATTCAAGCCGTAGCCGCTTACTGGGAACCAGCGTCCGGAGTAAAGCAGATAGCTGGTATCGTCGCCGATGGAGACCAACTTGAGCCCGGGAACAGGACTATCATCGGCATTCTCAATCTCTCCTTCGTATTCGAAGGTGAGAGTAGTGGAAGCGTCCTTTGCCAGGCCGTTGGGCAACGGTACGCGCACGGTTGAATCCTGCGTCACCCGCTCGGCTGCCAGCGGCTGATCTTTCTCGTCAAGAACTTTGGTGACGCGAAGGCCATTATGCAATTCGAAAATTGCGGTGTTCAAATCCTGAAGGGCGGTGAATTTGACCTTCGCCTTCGCCGACATCTGGTGCAGATGCGGGGTTAACTCGACCTCGATCTGGTAGTCATCCACTCGCAGGCGAGCTTTTTCGGCGGCCCAGGAAGGCATCGCGCCAAACATCAACAGCAGCGCAGAGGCTCCCCACAGGACGCTCCACCTGCGCCGAAGCTGGATTTGCATTAAGGAGAATCTCCCCGGAATGGGCCTTACCATTCCTATGATGAAGATTCTCACCTAAAAGATGCTGGGAGCACAAGGTTTAGGCGATTCCGCCCCTTGCCATCGACGTCGCTTGGAACTCGTCACTCTAAGGTTTGTCGGTATCCGGAGGGGGAACATGCGGGGTGAACCGCCGCACGACGAATTCCTGAAGAATATTGCCGGCCGCGCCTCCGCCAATCCCGATGAGCGCATTCTCAAAAGTCAGGCCTAACCCATTGCGATTTTGGGAGGGATAGTAAAAATTCGAGATCCCTCCTGCCGCCAATCCCCCGATGATGCCCGAGTAGTCCGGCTGCCAGCGCCCGTTGTCGCCTTTGCAAACTACCGACATAGCGATGGCATAAAAAAATCTCGATTTCTTGCTGCCCGTTCCCTTATAAAAATAGCGTGGATCCTGCTTCAACAGCGACGGCAGAATTGCGCCGCCAATAAATGTTCCCGTTACGAGATCAGCGTAGGCTGCGCCGTAACGTTTGGCATAGCCTTGCGCTCCTTGTCCATACCCGCTAAATGTATTTTCTGCCTGTTCAATTCCGGCGATACCCCCGGTGATGCCGAACGTATATGGATTCAGAATGGACTTCCAGGCAAGCTGGAATTTCAGCTTCGGGGTGAGCGGAGCCGCGTGGGGCAAATAGCTGACGTAAAAATTCGGAATCACGCCGAGCACCCGCTGCTTCTCCTCCACCTTAACCTCGTCTTCCGCCACTTGTGCCTGTGACTCTGTCACTTCGACATCGACGTTGGCGCGAGCAACGACCAGAGCAATCTGCGGAACAACGAAGTTTTCTCCCGCATGCAGAACGCCCGACTGCTTAAAATTCGCGAAGCCGGACGCGGTGAGAGTCATCTGAAAAGGTCCGGGAATCACGTCGCTGAAAAAAAAGTGCCCATCCACATCCGACAGCGTTTCTTTGTTTACGATAAAACCCTGCACAGCCAGGCTTACTTTCACATTGGGCATGACTGCCCCACTCGGGTCAACCACTGTGCCGCTGATGCTTCCAGCCTGTGTTTCATTCTGCGTCTGCTGCTGGGACGGGGCTGACGCGCCCGGTGTGAGTGGTGCAGCGGGCTGCGACTGGCCGGCCGCCGAGGCGACGCCTAAACCAAGCAGCGTGATCCACCACGGGAAACTCCGTAGCAGAGAGCGAACCAAACGCCGTTGATTTATAGCCTCCACGCGATTGAGTAAGCTTCGTGGCGAACCTCTCAAACCTGCTCCTTACGGTCGATATTGTCTGCCGATGTGAAGTTCTGTGAAGACTGCCGCTGGTTGCCCAACGAGAGAATAATTTCAGCGGCACGGTCCGCCGGATGTTTCGTGACAGGCTCGCCCGCTTTCTCGGTCGCGCGCAGACGAGACTTAACCCGCGCCAGACCCTCCAACATGCGATTGCGCTCAGCTCCATCCGCAAGAATCTGCTGCAATCGCGCGACCACGTTGGTTGCCGTGAAGTCATGTTGCACCAGCTCCGGGACCACCTGCTCCCCGGCCACCAGGTTGACCATGGCAAAGTGTGGTACCTTCACCCGCGGCTTGCCCAGCAGATAGGTGAGAGACGAAACACGGTAGACCATGACAAAGGGAGTGTGCATCATTGCAGCCTCGATCGTCGCGGTGCCACTGGCGACAATGCCCGCACGCGAATGCCACAGCGCAGGCAACGATTCCGGAACCAGAGTGATGCTCTGTTGATTTATTAAATCTTGCAGGAACGACCGCTCCAGCGTGGGTGCGACCGGAAGCAGAAATTCATATTCAGAGCCGAGTTTCCCGGCCGCTTCCAGAATGGTTGGCAGATTCATCCGTACTTCTTTGATGCGGCTGCCCGGCATAATCGTTATCCAGGGCTTAGCCGCGTCGAGATGAAACTCGGCCGCATAGTCATTGCGCGCGACCGTAGGTTGCGGAAGATCGGCCAGGGGATGCCCGACGAACGTTGCATCCACTCCGCGCTCACGATAGAACTTTTCTTCAAAAGGAAAAATCACCAGCGCCTTGTCGATGTACTGCCGCAACAGACGTACGCGCCCCTGCCGCCACGCCCAGAATTGCGGAGCCACGTAATAGACCACAGGAATGCCGCGGTTCTTCACCTGCCGCGCCACCCGCCAGTTAAAAGCCGGCGAATCGATGACGATCGCGAGATCGGGCTTGCGCCGGTCGGCCTCAGCAATCACCCGCTGGTAGAGCCCGTAGATCTTGGGCAGATGACCGAGAATCTCTGTGATGCCGACGACGGAAAGATCCTTGGCGTCGACTACAATGTCGCATCCAGCGGCGCGCATGCGCTCCCCGCCAACGCCAAAGAACTCAATCAAGTCTTGTGTGGAGAAAGAGGTTGTTGTGGGGACAGCCGCCCTCGGCTGTCCAGCGGAGCGCAGCTCCGCAGTCTTCCCCACGGCACACCGCTGGAGCGCTTCAATCAACTGCGCTCCATACATTTCCCCGGAAGCCTCGCCGGCTGAGATCAGTATCCGCAAGAGAGCATTGTAAGGCTCTCGACGCGACTTAGTCGTCTCCGGCCGTAGCCACGGGCCCTGCCGCAATCTCCTGATCCTTATATTGCAGTTGATAGAGCTTGAAATAAATTCCGCGCTGAGCCAGCAGTTGCTGGTGCGTGCCCATCTCTCGGACCTGGCCCTTATGCATCACAATAATCTTATCGGCCCGCTGCACCGTCGAAAGCCGGTGGGCGATGATCACGGATGTTCGTCCCTCAACCATGCGGCTGAGCGCGTCGCGCACGCGGAATTCCGTTTCCGTATCCACGCTGGAAGTGGCTTCGTCGAGAATCAGAATCCTCGGTTCGTGAGCCAGCGCCCGCGCGAAAGAGATGAGTTGTTTCTGCCCAGTAGAAAGCGTCGATCCGCGCTCGCGAACTTCTTCGTCGAATCCCTTAGGCAAGGCGCGGATAAAGTCGGCAAGATTCACATCTTCAGCGGCCTGCTCCACGTCTTCGTCGCGAATACGCTTGGTGCCCAGCCGGATATTTCCGCCGATGGTTCCACTGAACAGGAACGGATCCTGCAGCACCACGCCGAAACGGCTGCGCAAGTCGACGAGGTCCATCTCTTTTACGTCGACGCCGTCAATCCGGATCGCACCTTTCTGAACATCGTAAAAGCGCAGCAGCAGGGAAATCAGCGTCGTCTTGCCAGCGCCCGTGTGTCCGACAATGGCCACGGTTTCGCCGGGTTCAATCGCGAAGCTGACGTCGCGCAGAACCCAGTCCGGAGCTTGGCCGTCTTCACCTTGATCGTGATAAGTAAACCAGACGTGATCAAACTCGATTCGTCCCGAGCCTTCCGGCCGCCTGGTCGCAACAGGTGAAACCACTTGAACAGGCGTATCCAGCAATTTAAAAATGCGTTCACTGGCAGCCATGGCCGATTGCAGGATGTTGTACTTCTCGCTGAAGTCCATGATCGGACGGAAGAATCGAAGAGCGTATTGGATAAAGGCAACCAGCACGCCCAGCGACGCAACCGTCGGCACCAGACGAAACGCGATCAGGGTTTTCCAGTTGAAACTGACGGAGACACTGGTCGCGCGCACGTTCCGCATCACATCGCCGCCGCCAAACCAGATGACGCAGGCAATCGCAATCGCGGAAAGAATCTCGACCACGGGGTAGTAAACCGAGTAGGCCATGATCGCGTCTTTGTACGCTTCCATGTGGTTGCGATTAATTTCCGAGAAGCGGTTGTAGGCCTTGCGTTCGCGGTTGAAAAGCTGCAACACAACCATCCCGCTAATGTGTTCCTGCAGATACGAATTGATTCGTGCAATGGCAACGCGAATACGGCGGTAGGAATCGCGCACGCGGTCGCGGAAAATCTTCGTGGAGTAAACGATGAACGGCAACACCGCAAACGTGATCAGCGCCAGCTTCCAGTTCATGCACAGCATCACGCCCAGAATGCCGAAGAGCACGAAGAGATCTTCGAAGATCGACACCACGCCGGATGTGAACATTTCGTTCAATGCGTCAACGTCAGTCGTGACGCGCGTGACCAGCCGTCCGACTGGATTTTTGTCAAAAAATGCGACGTGCAGCCGCTGCAGATGGCGAAAGATCTGCCGCCGAAGATCGAACATCACTTTCTGTCCGGTCCACTGCATAAAATAGGTTTGCAGAAACTCGAGCAGGAAGCTGAAGACCAGCAGTCCAACATAAATCCCCGCGATCTGCGCAATGCCCGTGCTGGCGCGGGGACTCAGCCAATTCCAGAAGCCGGCCGACGAGTTTTTAGCGGGGGCAAGGTAACGATCGATTGCGACTTTGGTGAGATAAGGGCCGAGCACGTCGGCGAAAGATTTCAGCAGGATCGAAATCAGCGCGATCGCCACCTGCCACTTATAGGGACGCAGGTATTTCAGCAGCCGCGCCATCAGCCGGCTGTCATACGCTTTGCCTAATATTTCTTCTTCTTGAGACATTGATTTCTTCGGCCCAGCCACTGGCGAGCCGCACCACAAGCGCAATTAACAGGGTACCGCAAATAGATGTTTAAGACTGCGCAGAGGATGGAAAAGCTTTGCGCTGCGCGCTGGCATAATAAGCGGTGGGATAATAAGCAGACATGGCTTTGGGCATTTACATCTCAGTGCCGTTCTGCCGCACCAAGTGCAGCTACTGCAACTTTGCCTCCGACGTTTTTTCGCATGCGTTATTCGAGCGCTACGTGGATCGTGTTTGTGTCGACATCGAGAACTCGCGGAAAACTGCAGCGGAGATGGGCGGGGAACTCGAGCACGAAGTGGATTCCGTATACCTGGGCGGCGGAACTCCGACCCTGCTCGCTTCTGCGCAACTGCAGCGAATTTTCGCCACCGTGAGGCGTCAGTTCGACTTGAGTCCAGAAGCTGAAGTCACAGTCGAGTGTGCTCCCGGAACCCTCACCGGCGATATGGTCGAAACCGTTCTGCACTGCGGCGTGAATCGGGTCAGCCTCGGCGTGCAATCGTTCGTGGACCAGGAAGCCGCGGCCGTCGGCCGCCTGCACAATCGCACCACCGTGCTTGAAGATATCTCTCGCCTGCGAGCCGCGGGAATTTCGAACATCAACATCGATCTCATCGCGGGCTTGCCGCACCAGACGGCGGAGAGCTGGGATTTCTCTCTGTCAGAAGCCATCGCAACTGGCGCCCCGCATGCCAGCGTCTATATGCTCGAAGTGGATGAAGATTCGCGCCTGGGCCGTGAATTGCTGGCCGGAGGGACTCGTTATCACGCGCACTTTGTGCCGGACGAAGGAGCTATTGCCGATTTCTACCTGGCTGCGTGTAGCCGCTTTCAATCGTCCGGCATTAAGCAGTACGAGATTTCCAACTTTGCACGGGAGGGGTTCGAATCCGTACACAACTTGAAATATTGGACACGGCAACCCTATCTTGGCTTCGGAGTGGATGCGCACTCCATGTTAATCTCCGCTGCGCCAGCGATCGCTGGCGTCCGATTCGCGAATGCTGACTCCCTGGATCAGTTTGTGAGTGGCGCGGCTCCACAACTAACCATCGTCTCGCAAAGGGCCGCCTTCGAAGAAAGCTTTTTCCTGGGACTTCGGCTGAATCGCGGTGTGAGCTTGTGCGCGATCGCGGCAAAATTTGGCAAGGCGGCAGCCGACAATGCTCGAGCTATTGTTGCAGAATTAGTTGAATACGGTCTCATGCAGCAGCAAGAAGATATCGTCTGGCTGACCTCGCGTGGACGATTGCTTTCAAATGAAATCTTCCAGCGCTTCATTCTGGCAGAAGAAGTCTTACGCTGATAGCAGCGTTATACTCTGCGAAATTTGGTCTCCGCCAAACCATACGGTCGGTTGGGCCGCGAGCTTCCAGTTCTGAAATCCTCAACGTTCACGGGGTCCTGTGCCGCCTCTCTACTCCGTTCCCGCGGTAACTTTTCCCGACTCCGCGCCTATGGTGTAATCGATAACGGGCTCTGCAGTGGAGGGATTTTGGATTTTCAACTGAATGACGAGCAAGAGCAGTTAAAGAAAAGCGTCCGCGAGTTTGCCGAGCGCGAGATCGCCCCTAACGTCATGAAATGGGACGAAGCCTGCGAGTTTCCACTCGCGATCGTGAAAGAGCTGGGCAAGCTGGGACTTTTAGGAACAGTTTTTCCCACCGAGTACGGCGGCGCGGGCATGGGCTACGTGGAATATGTCACCGCCATCGAAGAGTTGTCGCGCGTCGATGGATCGATAGGCATCATCGTCGCCGCGCACACGTCGCTCTGTTCCAATCACATTTTTCTTGCCGGAACCGAGGCCCAGAAAAAGAAGTATGTCAGCAAACTTGCTACGGGCGAATTCATCGGCGCATGGGGATTAACCGAACCTTCGTCAGGCTCCGATGCGGGCAGCGCGCGCATGACCGCGAAACGCCGCGGGAACACTTGGGTTCTGAACGGTACAAAAACCTTTTGCACCAACGGCCACTATGCCGACGCGATTGTCGTGATCGCCGTGACCGATCGGGCGGCCAACACCCACGGGCTTTCCGCATTCATCGTTGACAAGGATACAAAGGGATTCCGTCCCGGCAAAAAAGAAAACAAGCTGGGCCTGCGCGCCAGTGACACGGCAGAGTTGATCTTCGAAGATTGCGTGATTCCATCTGAGAATCTGTTGGGCAAAGAAGGAGACGGCTTCATCGACGCGATGCGCGTCCTTGATGGCGGCCGCATTTCGATTGCCGCTTTGTCGCTGGGCATGGCGCAGGGCGCATACGAGGCCGCACTGCGTTATTCGAAAGAGCGGCGGCAGTTCGGCAAGGCGATCGGCGAGTTTCAGGCGATCCAGTGGAAACTGGCCGACATGGCCACGGAGATTGACGCGGCTCGCCTGCTGACCATGCGCGCGGCGTCCATGAAAGATGCCGGCATGAAGACCACGCTGGAATCGTCCATGGCGAAACTGTACTCTAGCGAAGTTGCCGTGAGGTGCGCCAACGAAGGCGTGCAGATTCATGGCGGCTACGGCTTCATCAAAGATTATCCCGCCGAAAAATATTACCGCGATGTAAAACTCTGCACCATCGGCGAAGGCACCAGCGAGATTCAGCGGCTGGTGATTGCCCGGCAGTTGTTGAAGGATTAGATCTTAGTGCTGCAGCGGTTGACGTCGTCCATGGCGGATATGCAGCACGTAAACAGTTTGGTCCTCGATCGTGAAGAGAATCCGATACACGTGCGGCTTTCGGCCATAGAGCATATGGCGAACCTCAAAAGGGAAAACTGCGCTCTCCGGAGCGAGTGGGCAACGCGCTGGAAATTCGGCGAGCGACCCGATGGCGTCCTGTAAGGCTGCAAACCAGTGGACACCAGTGTTTCCTGCATGTTCGGACAACAACCAGTCAAGAATTGCGTTCGCATCCTGCTCGGCGGTCGCCGTTGTTTCAACGCGGAAGGTCATTCTTGCGACGAAAGTCGGCGAGAAACTCCGTGACTGGCCTTGTGCGCCCTTCCCTTAGATCTTCGTAGCCGTGACGGATGCCCTCGACCGCTTCTGCGAAGTCCTGGCGCTCCCATTCGAGATAGGCGGCCAACGCTTCGTCGAGAGCCGCGGCAGGTTCTTGGCCACGCCGTTTGGCGTATTCTTCCAGTTGCGCCTTACGCTCCGGCTTCAGCGGAATCGCATCCATGTTGGCCATCGTTCCTCTCACTTATCGTAAGCGGTTCGGCGGCTGAGGTCAAAAACTATCCGGTGATGAGAGGAGGACAACGTCGACTCTGAAACAAAGCGAGACCGCTGATCCGTTACAAGGTTTCAGTTTCTCTCACCGTGCTTTACACTGACCTGTTTGCATCAAGAGACCAAACTCTGGATCGAGCAAATTCGCTCGGGCGACGTTCGCGCGCTATCGCGCGCGATATCAACTGTGGAAAACCATGCGCCGGGATGGTCCGAATTGCTCAAAGGACTGTTCCCACACAGCGGGAAAGCCCGTGTGCTTGGACTGACGGGGCCGCCCGGAGCGGGCAAGAGCACGCTGGTCGATCAACTTGCCCGCTTCTACCGCAAAGATAATCGAACCGTCGGCATTATCGCCGTCGACCCAACCAGTCCCTACACTGGCGGAGCGATTCTGGGCGATCGCATTCGCATGCAGGATCATTTTTCCGATCCGGGGATTTATATTCGCAGCATGGCCACGCGCGGCTCACTCGGTGGCCTCGCGCGCACCACGGCCGATGTTGCCACGGTTCTGGACGCTTCGGGGCGCGATCTCGTCATGATCGAGACCGTGGGCGTTGGTCAGGATGAAGTGGATATCGTGCGCCTCGCCGATGTCACGATTGTGATCCTCGTCCCCGGCATGGGCGACGATGTGCAGACCATAAAGGCCGGCATCATGGAAATTGCCGACATCTTTGTGATCAATAAAAGCGACCGCGACGGCGCCGACCATGTCGAGCGGGAAATACGGGCCCTCCAGTCGCTCGCGATGCGCCACGATGGCTGGACGCCTCCGATCGTAAAGACCGTCGCCAGCCAGGGAACTGGCATCGAAGAACTCGCCAATGCGATTTCAAATTATGAAACGCATCTGCAAAAAGAAAACCTAGCTCTAAACAAGAGCGTTGAGAACTGGCAGGAGCGGCTGGTCGAGATGCTGCGCGACGCGCTGCTCGAAAAAGCTCGCGAACAAATGGCCGATGGTGGTTTAGCCCGTTTTGCTGCGGAGGTAGCCGAGCACAAGCGAGATCCCTATTCGCTGGTTGAAGAGATCACTGCGAGCGTAGGAAAAAGCTGATGGCAAAAATCGATCATATCGGGATCGCGGTGAAATCGCTGGCGACATCAAAGGCGATCTACGAGAAGCTGGGGCTCACCATTTCTCCAGAAGAAACCGTGGAGCAGGAACAGGTGCGGCTGGTGATGGTTGCGCTGGGAGAAAGTCGCCTGGAACTATTGGAGCCGACTTCGGAAGGCTCGACGATCGCGAAGTTTATTGCTAAGCGCGGCGAGGGCTTGCATCACGTGTGCCTGCAAGTTCCGGATTTACACGCGGCTGTGGCGCGCCTGAAGAAGGATGGAGTCCGCCTGGTATCGGAGGAGATCAAGATCGGAGCCGGCGGGCATAGATACGTGTTCATTCATCCTTCGAGCACTGGGGGCGTGCTGCTGGAATTGGTTCAGGAATAGCGGCAAAGTCGGCCACGGATTTCCACGGATCTTCACGAATAGAGCAATATTCTGATTCTTTATGCTTCTTCTCGCGATCGATACTTCGGGCAAGCAAGGCAGCATCGCGCTGGCGCGGGCCGGGGAGCAGACTGCCGAAGGCGGCGACTTCGAGGTGATTGAGATTGCGCCGCTGGTCGGCGGCACTTTCTCGGCACAACTGATTCCGCAGGTCTCCGAGTTGCTCACGAGGAACGGGTTCATGAAGACGGCCATCGGCGCATTCGCCGTGGTCTCAGGGCCCGGATCCTTCACCGGCCTGCGCATCGGTCTGGCTGCTGTCAAAGCTCTGGCGGAAGTTTTGCATAAGCCAATCGCGGCAGTTTCGTTACTGGAAGTTTGTGTCTTTGCCAGCGGCGCTCAAGGGAAGATCATGGCTGTTCTGGACGCGGGCCGCACGGATGTTTATGTCGGGGAGTATGAAATCCCCGGTGCTGCGGGCTCACTTTCGAGAGAACGTATCTTGAGCAGGAAGGAATTCCTTTCCCAAGCTGCCGGATCGAAGGTGGTGACTCCAGATTCTGCTCTCGCCGGAGTCGCTGCTGCCGCTGGGTTGAGCGTCTCAGCGCTTCCGGCGATTTCTGCGGCGGATGTCGCGCGCCTGGGCTGGCGCAAAATTCAATCCGGCCAAACCGTGGCGCCCGAGCAGTTGGAGGCGAATTACATCCGCCGCAGCGATGCCGAGATGCTCGAGAAGATCGGTTCGTAACTTGCGGGTTCGATCAGCAAATCGCGCCGATATTCCGGCAATGATTGAACTGAACAATCAGAGCGCAACCGCTGCGCGTTGGTCGGTCCAGCAATATGAAAGTCTTTTCGCTCAGATTAGTAGCGCCGGCGTCTCGCCGGCTAGTGCCGCAGAGCTCGATGCCCAATTGTCGCAACGGGTCATCCTCGTAGCGGAGGATGTTTCAGAAGTGCCGGCCGCGGTCGCTCCAGGCGAGCACAGAATCCTCGCATTCCTGGTTGCGCGCCGGGTGGGAAACGAATGGGAACTGGAGAACATTGTTGTCGCCACAGGTTCCCGACGCCGCGGCATTGGCCGCCGGCTCCTGGAAGACCTCATCAAGCAGGCGCGAACCAAAGATGTGACTTCTATATTTCTTGAGGTTCGCCAATCGAATCTAGGCGCGAGGGCCTTCTACAACAAGCTCGGTTTCGTAGAATTCGGGTCGCGAAAAGGTTACTATTCCCACCCGCCGGAGGACGCGGTACTTTATCGATTAAGCGTTTCTCATAACGAGACTGCACCACAAATATGGCATTGAACCGCTAATGGTGCTGTGGTAGCGTGGGCTTATCAAACCAATTGGAGGTCTGCCTGGATGCTGACTTCGAATAGCGCTCTGTTGACCAACCACGATGAGTTTCGCAAGCTGGCTCAGGAGCATATGCAATATTCCACCCGTCTGGATTCGCTTACGCAAAAACGCTACCTCAGCGAAGATGAAAAGCTCGAGGAAGTGCGGCTCAAAAAACTCAAACTGCGGCTCAAAGACCAGATGCAGACGATTGAGCGGCAGTATCGGCAGCAGTACGGCACGCACGTAGCGTAATCTATTTCCACTGAGAACCTCGGCCTTTGCCGCGACGGCATTCTTGTATCCACGCTCTGGCGCCAATCAGCGCCTTTCTTTGTCTGGACTTACGATCTGGACTTCGACCCAAGTCTGATCCCGTCTTTTCGCTCCTGCTCTATAATTGATTAAGTTTCGACTCTTAATCTGATCTATGGTTCGTGATGGCTACTTTTACGCGCTGGGCTTGCTGGTGGCTGCGATCCTTGTCGGCTGGTTCGCGCGGCCCGCTTGGGCTATCGTGCCGGTCTTGCTGGCGATATTCTTTCTTTGGTTTTTCCGCGATCCGGAGCGTGCTATTCCCGACCTTCCAGGAGCTGTGGTTTCGCCGGCGGACGGCAAAGTCACAGATGTCTCCACCATTACAGTTGGCGGCGATAAGCAGACGCGTATCAGCATCTTTCTCAGCGTTTTTGATGTTCATGTGAACCGCTCGCCGATCGCTGGAATCGTTCGGGAAGTGCGTTATCAACGGGGAAAGTTTTTGAACGCCATGAATCAAGCTTCGGCGGAGGAGAACGAGCAGAACATTGTTCGCGTGGAAGGCGATGGGCAAACCGTGGTCTTCAAGCAGATCGCCGGATTGCTGGCGCGCAGAATCGTTTTTCATCCTCAGATTGGCGATCGCGTCGAGCGTGGCCAGCGCGTGGGCCTTATCAAATTTGGTTCGCGAACCGACGTACTGTTTGACTCTACCGCCAGCTTGCAGGTGAAGGCAGGCGACCGGGTGCGTGGCGGGGCTAGTATTTTGGCTTTCCTTCAGCCCAGCAGCGAGCTGGCAGTTGCGGGAAAAGTTTCTGCCGATCCGCTTTCTACCCGCCCGCTTTCTACCAGACAAGAGGCACGGTGATGGACGAGTCGCCGGCAACAAATCGGCCTGAGCAGGGACGACGCCACCCGCGCCGTATGCGGAAGGGGATGTACATTCTCCCGTCGCTGTTCACTACGGGAAACATGGCCGCTGGTTTCTACGCCATTCTCGAAGTCCTGCACGCGAACGCGTCGACCTTTTGGCATTTGGACAACGCCGCGAAGGCGATCGGATTTGCTGTCTTGTTTGATGGTCTCGATGGCCGGGTAGCACGCATGACCGGTACCAGCAGCGATTTCGGCAAAGAGTTCGACTCCCTCGCCGACGTCATTACATTCGGAGTCGCTCCGGCCATGCTTGCCTGGACGTGGGGGTTTCATTTGATGTCGCCCGTCGCACTCACCGACTGGAACATCAAGCTCACCCAACTGGGGGCGATTGCCAGTTTTCTTTTTCTGATGGCTGGGGCCAGCCGCCTGGCCCGATTCAATATCACGACCAACGCGCAGCCTTCCAACCCCGGGCGTCCGGGAAAAAAATATTTTGTCGGCATGCCCATTCCGGCGGGAGCTGGAGTGATTGCGGCGGTGGTTCATTTTCAAGCGGGACTGCCGCTCGATTCCTGGTACACGGCCATTACCTGGTTAGCCATGGTCGCGGCCGTGGGTTATCTGATGGTAAGCACCTGGCGTTTTTATAGCTTCAAAGACATTGATTTCGGTTCGCGTCGCCCCTTCCGGTTAATTATTCTTTTTGGCGCATTGTTCGCGGGCATCTGGTTTTTCTCCAGACCCATGCTGTTCGCAATCGCGCTTCTGTATACGTTCTCGGGAGTGTTCTGGCGCTTGCAGTGGATTTTCCGTCGCCGGAACCAGCCTCCGCCGCCCACTTATAAGGAGGCTTCGCAGACTTCATGAGTAGTCCGTCCAAAATTGTGGCATCGACATCTTCTCCTCGCGGACAGCTCTTTCGCGTGGCCATCGTTGGCGCCGGCACGCTGAAAGGGAAGGAAGTTGTTGAGATGCTGAATGAGCGCAACTTTCCCGCCGTCGACCTCCGCCTGCTCGATGATGACGAATCCATCGGCCAGCTCGAAGCCACCGGGGACGAGATCAACTTCATCCAGAGTGTGCGCGCCGAGCAGTTCACCAATATTGATTTCACTTTTTTTGCCGCCGATGCCGGAACCACGCGGCAGAGCTGGAAACGCGCCCACGATGCGGGCAGCGCGATCGTTGATCTTTCCGGCGCGTTGGAAGAGGAGCCGGGCGCCACGGTTCGCTCCTTGTGGGTGGAGCGCGAACGTGGACAAGTTTGGCAGCCGGAACTGCAGCCCGCTCCTTGTGTGGTGGCCCATCCTGCTTCAGTCGCGCTCGCGCTCTTGCTTCTGCGGGCGCGCAAAGCTGGTGCTATCCGAAACGCGATTGCCACGGTCTTCGAGCCCGCCTCCGAACAGGGACAGAAAGGCATGGACGAGCTGCATCAACAGACCGTCAATCTTCTATCCTTCCAATCGCTTCCCAAAGATTTGTTCGACGCGCAAGTGGCGTTCAACATGGTCGCGCGCTACGGTTCCAGCTCGAAGCTGTTGCTCGATTCGCTGGAAGCCCGCGTGCGGCGCCACTATCAAAAACTTGCCGGACCGGATGCCTCCCAGCCCGCCCTGATGGCGCTTCAGCCACCGGTATTTCATGGCCATGCACTTTCCATATTTTTGGAGATGGAACAGCCCGTCGATCAGGAAAAATTATCGCAGGCGCTCAGCGGCGATCACGTGACCTTGGCGGGATCCGAAGACGATTCGCAGCCCAGCAACGTAAATGCCGCTGGTCAAGCGAACATCATGGTTTCACTGAAACCTGAACCTTCGCGTCCGAATGGAATCTGGGTCTGGGCGGCCGCAGACAACTTGCGGGTGGCGGCTGTCACCGCAGTGGAATGTGCAGAGAGCATGATTGCGACCCGGCCGGTTGGAAAAATCCAATGAGGGGGTGGCGCGTTCTATGGCTGCTCCCGCTCTTTGCCGCTACCGGTTGCGGATATCACACAGCAGGCCACTCGGTTCAGCTTCCCGAAAATGTCAAAACGATTGCGATTCCCGCTTTCACAAATGTAACCACCACGTATCGGATTGAACAAATGCTCACGGCGTCAGTGGTGCGCGAATTTACTGCCCGCACTCACTATCACATCCTGAACGAACCCGGTGAAGCCGCCGACGCCACGCTGCGGGGCACAGTTATCTCTACTTCTCAGTCGCCGCTCACTTACAATTCCACAACCGGGCAGGCCGCCAGCGTTCTGGTGGTAGTGAGCATGAAAGTTTCGCTGACCGACCGCCAGGGTAAAGTGCTTTATCAGAATCCTTCCTACTTGTTTCGCGAGCAGTACGAAGTTTCGCAGGACCTGGCCAGTTTCTTCGAGGAAGATACGCCGGCCTTCCGGCGGCTCTCCCAGGATTTCGCCCGAACCCTGGTCTCCAACATTCTGGAGGGCTTCTAGATGCTAGAGTTTGTGGCGAGAGTTTTTTCGGCGGCGGAGGATTTTTGATGCGGGCTTTTGCTCAGGCAGAGCGCTTTGTCGGCGAACTGGAGTCGCGCAAGCTGCGTCCCGCCTACGTATTTGTCGGCGACGAAGCTTTCTTCCGCAAGCGCTTTCGCGATGCCATCCTCGAGCACCTTGTTCCCGCCGATCTGCGCGATTTCAGTCTGTTCGAATTCGATCTTGCGGAAAACGATCTCGCCGAAGTTCTCGACCGCGCACGCACGCCTTCATTGATGGCGCCCTTTCAGGTGTTCTTCGTGCGTGGCGTCAAGAATCTTTTTGGCCGCGGCTCGAACGAAGAAAAGCTTGCCGCCATTGAAGGCTATTGCAAAAATCCCAATCCCGACGCTCTCATCGTTTTTGTCGCCGACCATATCAGCATCCCCGCTGATGTCCGCCGCATGGAGATGCAGGATAAAGAACGCTACCAGCGCATCCGCGAAACCATGGGTTCGTATTGCGGCA
Source organism: uncultured Acidobacteriaceae bacterium (assembly GCA_963726155.1). Classification (GTDB taxonomy): domain Bacteria; phylum Acidobacteriota; class Terriglobia; order Terriglobales; family Acidobacteriaceae; genus Sulfotelmatobacter. The sequence continues at coordinate 428,359 of CAVSBF010000003.1, read as the reverse complement.
TCGTAGAACTGGCGCGCGTGGAAGAAGGCGAAGCCGTTCGCTGGATCGCCGAATATTGTGCCAGCCGCGAAGTGCCGGTGAAAATGGATCCCGATGGCGCCCGCGAACTGGTCGACGCTCTGGGCGGCGACATGATGATGATCTCCAACGAACTGGAAAAGCTGATGCTCTACGTCGGCGCGCGCAACCGCATCACGCTCGGCGATGTAGAGACCATGGTGCTGGCCGCCAAACAGCGCTCGCTCTATGAATTGACGGATGCCATCTCGAGCAAAGATCGCGTACGTGCGCTGGAAATTCTGGACGCGATGTTGTCGTCGGGCGACGGCGAAGAGGCCGCCATCGGACACATTTACATGCTGGCTAAAACGTTCCGCCAGATGCTGGTGATTCTCGAACGAAACGTGCGCGACCAGAGAATGCTGTGGGCCGCGCTGTGGCAGGGCTTCCGCGTACCACCCTTCGCCGCCGACGATATTATCAAACAGGCTCGCCGCTACAAATCGCGCCGCGATTTGAGTCGCGCCATCCGTCTGGTAGCGAAAGCCGATCTCGCCCTGCGTTCCAACCCCGTCAGCAAGCGCATGGTGCTGGAACGGTTGGTCATGGACTTGACGACCGAGCCGAAGCTGGAAACCCCGGGATGGATGCAGGAACAGTTGCCGGTGTGAGCATTTGTTCCCCGATCGGTTTTTCAATTTTGCGCTTCTGAGTGAGGATAACGATTGACTGGCCGCTATCTCATCGAAGGACCCTGGATCGTCTTTGCAGTCTACTGGGCGATTGGGGCGTTCAAGACTCGCCAGACTGCAAAGAAAGAATCCTTCGCTGCCCGTTACGGAATCATGGCCTTCGAAATTATTGGCTTTGTTCTGATCTTCAACGACGAAGCCGGTATTGGCATTCTTGGCCATCGAGTCTTTCACCATAGTCCGGCAATCGCGATTACCGGCGTCGTACTCCTCTGGGCCGGTATTGCCTTGGCACTTTGGGCGCGCTGGCATCTGGGACAATATTGGAGTGGTCGCATTACGATCAAGGAAGATCACAAACTCATCCGCACCGGGCCCTATGCGCGACTTCGACATCCCATCTATTCAGGACTGGAACTCGCGGCTATCGGTTCCGCGCTGGCCCTCGACCGGTGGCGATGTGTTGCTGGGGTCTGCGCGATTATCCTAGGCTTTTGGATTAAGGCGAAAAGAGAAGAAGCCATGCTCTCGACACAATTCGGAGCAGACTTTCAAGAGCATCAAAAGCATACGGGATTTTATTTCCCCGCTTCCGGTGAGATCTTCGTGAATTCAGAGTAACTTGTCGGCGGCCGCCCAACTATAGTCGGGCTTTCCAGTATCCCGGACGCCTGTTTCCGTGGGCGATGGCCAGAACTTGGATCACAAATTCCTTTTCACGGTAGATAATTGCAAAAGGAAAGCGTTGCAAGACGAATTTCCGCGTGCTGTGCTCGCCTCGCGGCCAGCGCTCCGGAGAAGCCGCAACCAAGTCGATTGCTCGATCGAGTTCTGCCGTGAAGTTAAGCGCCGCGCTTTGGTTGCGCTGCCGGTAGCAATCGATCGCAGATATTAATTCCGCAAGCGCAGCTGGATGTAGCTCAAGTGGCTTACCGGCCATTCAGGATAGCTGCGACCTGCCGGCGAGCCTCCGCCCACGGAATCGGCCTTACTTTGCCAGAATCCAGTTCCTGAATCCGGCGCGCAATCTCCTGGCGCCATTCCTCCTCGGCGGCGGCATCTATAACGTCATCAAGGCTTTCAAGAAGAGAGCCGGCGAGCGCCGCACGAGCATCGGCGGGCAGGGCGAGAGCCTTTTTTAGTAACTCAGAGACATCCTGCGTCATAGCCGGTATTTTACATCTGTTCTTGAAGCATCCCACGGGCAAAAAACAAACGGCAGGCCCTTCGCGGGCCGGCCGTTTCGATTTTCAAGCCAAGAGCTAAAAGTCAAGGGCCTACAGCTATTTCATCGCATTCACGCGAGCGCCCAGTCGTGACTTATAGCGCGCCGCGGTATTGCCGTGCAGCGTGCCCTTCTGGATAGCTTTGTCCAGCGCGGATACGGTCTGGCGGTAAGTCTGCTCCGCGGCTTGCTTGTCACCCTTTTCTATGGTCTCGCGCAGGGTGCGCAAGGCAGTACGCAGGCGGGAGGCGTTGGCGCGATTGTTAGAAGTACGCTTCGTGGTCTGACGGGCGCGCTTGAGCGCCGAAAAATGATTAGCCATGTCTGGTTCGTTACCTTTGTGTGTCTAACGAGATATTCCGGTGGTCGCCGAATTTTCGATTATATGGGAGTAAGTCACAACCGGTCAAACGTTTGCGTCACCATTGACTCCCTCCCCGCCGCGGGGTACGCTTTATGCAATGGTAGTGACTTGCCTCCTGGGCATGCGCATTCCGGTTGTTCCCGTCTCCAAGCATAATCCTGTTTTGTCTACACCGTGGCAGAGGCATTTGTTTATCGAAGAGACTGAATGAAGAAAAGCATCGGGATTAGCCCCAACATTGAAACGTTATTCGGCACGCGGGACGAGAATGTGCGCCTGTTGGAAGACGGTTTGAACGTCACCATCGATTTACGTTCGAACGGCATCGAACTGGAGGGTGCGGCCCGCGACGTGGCTCGCGCCGAGCAGGTTTTCACAGACTATGAAGGCCTGCAACGCTCCGGCTATACCTTCAACAATGGCGATCTCAACAGCATGTTGCGCGTGTTGACCGCTGATCCAACTGCGACCTTACGCGGCCTGGCCGACGCCGGCCGTCAGCGCTCTCTCGGCCGACGCATGGTGCAGCCGAAAAGCGTGAATCAGCGGCGTTACGTCGAAGCCATCGAAAAACATGACATGGTTTTCGGCATCGGCCCCGCTGGTACGGGCAAGACTTACCTTGCCGTCGCCATGGCGATTTCCGCGCTGCTGGCCAAGCGAGTGAACCGAATTATCCTGGCGCGTCCCGCGGTAGAAGCCGGTGAGCGCCTGGGTTTCTTGCCGGGCACGCTGCAAGACAAGATCGACCCCTACCTCCGCCCGCTGTACGACGCGCTGTATGACATGCTCGATCCGGAAAAGGTGGACCGCTACCTGGAAAAAAATGTCATCGAGATTGCTCCCATCGCATTCATGCGCGGGCGCACGTTGAACGATTCCTTTGTCATCCTCGACGAAGCGCAAAACACCACTTCCGAACAAATGAAAATGTTCGTCACGCGCCTCGGATTTAATTCCAAAGCGGTGATCACCGGAGACGTCACGCAGATTGATTTGCCGAACGCGCGCCGTAGTGGCTTGCTGGAAGCGATCGATATTTTGCACAGAGTAGAAGGCCTGACATTTGTCCATTTCGATGAATCGGATGTGGTGCGTCATCACCTGGTGCAGCGCATTATTCGCGCTTATGACGAGCACAAGACTCACATCGCCGAGCAGCAGATGCTGCTGTTGTCCGGTGGGAAAAATGCCGAGAGTTCCGGCGCAGGCTTGCGCAACGCCGAGGTTAGAAATTCACCGCCGTCCGATGTGAGACCTCGCGAAGCGTCAGGGGAATAGAATCCACGCAGGTAAAAGTTGGTTATCCTCCGAAAAAGAATCGCTGGGCTCAGCCCTTCGACGCTCGAACGTTTTTTGTTGCGGGCGAGGCGGGCAGTACGTTTGCGTGGCACGGTGAATGTGCTGGTGACCAACAGCCACGAACTCCGTTCGCTTAATTTGCGATTTCGTGGAAAAGACAAGCCTACCGACGTATTGTCGTTTCCCGAGCCGCGAATGAACCTGCCGAAAGCAAAACAAGCGGCAGGCGATCTGGCGGTTTCCGCGGAAATTGCCCGAGACAATGCCAAGCGACTCGGCCACTCCGTGGCCACTGAGATAAAAATTCTCACGCTGCACGGGATTCTCCATCTGGCGGGCTTCGACCACGAGCGGGATAATGGCGAGATGGCCGATAAGGAGCGCAGGTTGCGGCTGCAACTGAAGTTGGAGACCGGTCTTATCGAGCGGACGCGGCAGGCTGCCTCCAAGGTTAATGGCCGTTCCGCGGCCGGGCAGGGAAAAGTATGAATTGGCCGGTCGCACTCTCGCTGATTCCTTTGTTGGCTTTGCTGGCCCTGGCATCCTACGTCGACCGCGTTTATCAGGAGATCGGAAAATTTCTTTCCCGGGAATTTCAGGACAACATCGACGTCTTCGAGCAGAAGGTCGAACCCAGGCTGAAAGTCAGTCGCGCTCGCGCCGCGCTCTCCATGTCCGTACTCAAGCAGTTGACCACTGCCACGATATCTCTGTTGGTTGGCTTCGCGCTTTTCAGCGACCAGCGCTGGACCATCTACGAAATCTCGCAGGCCGCCATCAGCCTGATCGTCATCGTCATCGTGTTCAACCAGTTTCTGCCTTTCCTGTTCTTCTCACGCACCAACGGCACGTGGCTCATCCGGTGGACATGGCTGCTGACCATCCTGATCTATCTGGTTTTGCCGGTGACGATTGTTTTGGGCTTCCTGCAATCCGTGGCATCGCTCACCCGCGAGAATACGCGTGAGGAGCCCGAAAGCGCCGCCGAGGCGGTGGATGCTCTTATCGAAGCAGGACAGGAAGAAGGCATTATTCAGGAAGGAGACCGCGATCTCATTCAGTCCGTGGTCGAATTCAGCGGCAAGACGGTGCGCGAAGCCATGAAGCCGCGTCCGGAAATGTTTGCGGTGCCGATGGAAACTACGGTGGAACGCTTCATCGAAATGCTCCGCGCCAAGCACTACTCGCGCGTACCGGTGTACGCACAAAGCATTCACAATATTAAAGGCATCGTTTACGCGCAGGATGTTTTGCAGGTGCCCGACAGCGAAGCCTCGCAACGCACCCTCGAAACTCTGATGCGCCGCGATGTTTATTTTGTGCCGGAAAGCAAACTCGGCAGCGATCTGCTGCGCGAAATGCAGAAAAACAATATCCGCATGGCGATTGTGGTCGATGAGTATGGCGGCGTTGCGGGCCTGGTGACCATCGAAGATCTGGTCGAGGAAATCGTGGGAGAAATCCGCGACGAGCACGAAAGGCCGGAAATCGTTCGCGAGAACGATCATTCCTACATTGTTTCCGGAGGCATGGACGTCGACGGCCTCGCCGAACTGTTCGGAACGAAGCTCGAAGAAAGGGAATCCGCCACTGTGGCAGGCTTGGTCAGCGAGTTGGCGGGACACATCCCGCGTCGCGGCGAAACCGTAGATGATGGCGGTCTACGATTCGAAGTTCTGGAAGCCACGGATCGCAAGGTGGAGCGCGTGCGAATTACGGCAGTGCAGCCACGCCAGTTGAAACTGATATAGTTCAGTAGCGCCGCCGTCTCGGCGGCTGTTCCTTTCGTTCCACGTTTCGCCTGGAGTCGAAGGCAGTGTGGCCGGGACGGCCGTAAGATGCCTGCGCTACTCTGATCATGCCTTTCCGCTCTGGTTTCGTGTGTATCCTCGGCCGCCCTAACGCCGGCAAATCCACGCTGCTCAATGCCCTCGTCGGCGAAAAGCTGGCTATCATTTCGCCCAAGCCACAAACCACTCGCAATCGGATCCAGGGCATTGTCAACGTGCCGAAGAGCAAGGGCCAATCTGGCGCGCAGATGGTGTTGATCGATACTCCCGGCGTACACAAGCCGGATAGTTCGCTCGGCCGCAAGATGATGGTCGAGGTGCGCGAGGCGCTCGAGGGCTGCGACGTCGTCTTACTGATCATGGATGCGACCCGCAAACTCGATCAGCGCGATGAATTCGCCATACAGATGTTGAAACATTCTTCGACAAAAGTTTGTCTCATCCTGAACAAGGTCGACCTTTTACGCGGTGGCAAGAGTAAGCTGCTTCCTCTGATCGAGGAATACAAAAAGCTTCATGCCTTTCACGAGATCATCCCTATCTCCGCGCTCAAACGGGATGGGCTCGATATTCTTCTGAAGCAGGTCACCGCGGCGTTGCCTGCGGGCCCTCCGTTATTTCCGGAAGATCAGGTTACCGACCAACCCGCGCGCTTTATGGCCGGAGAAATTGTTCGCGAGCGCGTGCTGCTCGAAACCGAAGAGGAGTTGCCCTACGCGACCACGGTAATCGTGGACACATTCGAAGAAGGCGCCAGGCTAACGCGAATTTCGGCCACAATCTATTGCGAACGCGAAGGGCAGAAAGGCATTTTGATCGGCAAGAAAGGACAGATGCTGAAACGTATCGGCACCTCGGCGCGGCTGCAACTGGAGAAAATGCTGGGTACGAAAGTCTTTCTCGAACTCTACGTCAAGGTGCAACCCAACTGGCGCGAATCGCGCGGGTTTGTCGAGGAACTGGACTGGAGAAGACAGTTAGAGCATTTGACCGGCGGACAACTTGATTTGATACAAAACGCCACCAACGTCATCAACAAGAAATCATGAGGAACGAACTCCCTTCGGCCAATGTTAAAATCAATCGTCACCCTCATTGAATTAAAAGCAACGAATTACAAGTTAACGAGCCAATCCATGCCACTGTCCGATTCTCCTGAGCAGTCCCTTCCCGAGAAAGATTTTGATCCCGATCAGTTGACGTTGGTTTTGCGGGTAACGCTCAGCGCCGACCGCCGAGCCGTCGATCCTGTGGTACAGGAAATCATGGCGGTGGTTCGCCAGATGAAGGACATCGACGGGAAAGACGATGCGATCGAGTTATCGCTGCAGGAGGCTCTCGCCAATGCTGTGATTCACGGCGCGAAAGAAGATCCTACGCAGACCGTGGAATGCGTAGTCAGCAGCGACGCCGAGCGCGGCATTCTGATCGTTGTCCGCGACCCCGGCACCGGATTCAGCCCCGAATCGATTCCCGGTTGCACCGTCGGCGAGAACGTTTATTCCAATCATGGGCGGGGAATTTTTCTGATCAACCAGCTGATGGATCAAGTTGAGTTCCGCAAGAATGGCACCGAAATTCGTATGGTCAAAAGATAGCGCGATCCGCAACTCTTCCTACTCTTTCGCCACGATCCCCAAAGTTTTCATTTTCCGGTACAGGTGGCTGCGCTCCAGTCCCAACACTTCGGCGGCGCGGGTAACGTTGCCGTGGTTTTCGTCGAGCTTCTTGAGAATAAAATCCCGCTCGTAAGCATCTCTCGCCTGGTGCAGTGTGGAGAACTCATTGCGCGCCGCACGCCGGTGCCCGTCCCGATAAACCAGCGGAGGCAGATGCTTGCGGTCCAGCCGCGTTGTCATAGGATTCATGATCACAATCCGCTCGATCACATTACGCAATTCGCGCACGTTGCCCGGCCAGGAATAACGCATCAGTCCATCGACGGCGTCATCCGTGATCTCCCGCGGACGTCGCCCGTAGGTGGCCGCCAGGTCTTTCAGGAAATGCCGCGCCAGTTGCGGAATGTCTTCCTTCCGGTCGCGCAGAGGAGGGACGAAGAAAGGAATCACGTTCAGCCGGTAGAACAGATCTTCGCGGAAATTCCCAATGGAAATTTCCTCCTCGAGGTCTTTGTTGGTCGAGGCGATGATGCGCGCATCGACCGTTATCGTCTCATCACCGCCCAGTGGCGCAACCCGCTGCTCCTCCAGCGTGCGCAGCACCTTCGATTGCGTCTTCAGGCTCATGTCTCCCACTTCATCGAGAAACAGTGTTCCCTCATTTGCCTTTTGAAACTTACCCTCTTTATCAGCCGTCGCCCCCGGAAACGATCCCTTGTAATGGCCGAAAAGTTCGCTTTCGATAAGGTCTTCGGGAATCGCCGCGCAGTTGACCTCGACAAAAGTTTCGTCTTTCCGCAGGCTCTGCGCGTGGATCGCGTGCGCGACCAGTTCCTTCCCCGTGCCAGACTCCCCATAAATCAGCACGCGGCCATTGGTCGGAGCCATTACCCCAATCTGCTGGCGCAACGCCTTCATCGGAATGCTGTCGCCAACGATCACGCTCTTGGCGTGCAATTGTTTTTTCAGATCGACATTCTCGTGCCGAAGTTTCTTCGATTCGATCGCGTTCTTAACCAGGATCAGAGTCTTGTCGATCGAAAGCGGCTTCTCCAGAAAATCAAACGCGCCCAATTTTGTTGCCCGTACCGCTGTTTCAATGGTGCCGTGTCCGGAAATCATGATTACTTCAGGAGCATTATCCAGATCGCGGATTTTCTCCAGCGTCTCCAGGCCATCCATACCGGGCAGCCAGATATCCAGCAGCAGCACTTCGTAGCTGTGCTCGCGGCGCAGCAGTTTCAGGCATTCTTCGCCGCTGTCTACCGCGGCCGTTTCGTAACCTTCATCGGCCAACACGCCTTGCAGCGATTCGCGAATGCCGGTCTCGTCATCAACAATAAGAATTTTATGCATGCTGAGGCACAGGAGTGACGGCCGCGGGTTCCGGAACCACCGGCAACTCCACGATAAAGCGCGCTCCCACCGGCTGGTTCTCCTCCACTCGAATCGAACCGTGATGCTCCTCGATCACCCGGCTCACAATTGCAAGTCCCAGGCCGGTGCCGCGTTTTCTGGTCGAGAAATAAGGCAGGAAAAGTTTCTCCTTCAGTTCGCGCGTGACTCCATGTCCGGTATCGGCAACAGTGATTTCCACCGCATCTCGGCTGGCCACCAGCGAGGTCGTAATCTCGATCTCCCGCACCAGCGAATCCTGCATTGCCTCGGCAGCATTGTCCACCAGGTTGGCCAGGGCTCGCTTAATCGCCTCCGCATCTGCCATAACTCTTGGCAAATCTGCAGCAAGAGTTTTATGCAGACCGATGCCGTCCGTCCTTCCGTTAAACATGGCCAGCGCGCTTTCGATGATTTGGTTGATATCGGCAGGGTGCGGATTGGACGCGGGAAAGCGGGCCAGCGCTGAAAATTCGTCCACCAACCGGCGTACCGTTTCAACCGCACCCGCAATCGTTTCTGCACAGGAGCGGACAATCTCCAAGGACGCCTTGTCAGGCGGCATGGCGCGCTCCAGATGGCGCTGAATGCGTTCCGCAGACAGAGCGATAGGAGTAAGCGGATTCTTGATCTCGTGCGCCACCCGGCGCGCCACTTCGCGCCACGCAGCCTGCTTCTGCGCCTTCAACAGATCGGAGAGATCTTCGAACACAATCACGTAGCCGGAACTTTCTTCCTGATGGCGCAAGAGTGCCACAGTAACCGCTACATTAAGCGACGTACGCTGCAGCGTGCTCTCCATTTGGCTCGTCGTCATGCCCATGCGATCGGCGCGGCGCAGCAGCGGTTCAAGATCCTGCAGCACCTCAGGCGGGAACACATCCGCCAGCCGCGCTCCCCGCAGCAAGTGTTGTCCATCCGCATAGCCTTCGGGATGGAACATGCGCAACAACGCCTGGTTAGCGTGAGTCACGCGCCGCCCCGCATCCACGGATAGCACGCCCGTAGGAATGCTTTCGAGGATCGTCTCCATCTGGCGGCGGCGCTGGTCAAGCTCGGCATTGGCGGCGGTCGCATCGCGGCTGGAAGCTTCGATCTGCCTTCGACTGGTTTCAAGTTCCTCAGCCATGCGATTGAACGAACGCACCAGATCCCCGATTTCATCGGCGGCACTCACGTCGATGCGGTAATCCAGACGCCCGCGAGAGATTTCCTGTGTAGCCTCAGCCAGCGCGGCCAGAGGACGAGTCACCAGTTTCGAAAGAAACAGCGCCAGCCACGTGGTCACAAACAGCACCATCAAAGTCAGCAACAGCAGCCATCCCATGTAAGTGCGGCGCACCAGCCTGCGCTCATGGGCCAATTCAAAATAGCGCCGCTGGCTGGCCTCCACCTGCTGCACAGTGCGGGAAAACTCCTGAGGAAGCGGGATCGCAACCAGAATCAGGCCATCGTTTCCCACCCGAGCGCTGCCCAGGGTGTACTCGGTTTGGTTCCACGTGAAATGTGCGGGCTGTGCGGCCTCCGCTTCGGCCAATGGAAGCCTTGGCTTCAAAACCGACCAGGCCGCAGGCACGTTGAAGCTGGCCTCGGCGTTTCCGTTCTGTACCGCCACGGCGAACCCGCCCTGCAACGTGACCTCGTGATTCTGAAACTCAGACAAGACCGGCGAAAATCCATGTCCCGCGAAACTTCGCTGCGTATCACCGGAGACGGCGATGGCAGCGGCCTCGGCGCGCGCGTTCTGTGCGGCGTATTCGCCCAGAAGCGACACCATCGCGTGCGTGTCAGCGCGAACTTCTTCCACGGGCGTGGAGAACCACTTGTCGATGGACCGGTTCATTAGACCGTACGAAAACCAATACATCACCATCACCGGAACGAACGAGAGCAACAGCGCCCCCACCACCATGCGGGTGCGAAACTTTGAGCCCAACACACCCAGGCGACGTTCCGCGAAAAGCTTCAGAAGATTACGAAACAGAACGAATGTCAGCGCTACAAACAGCAGAAAGATCAGCGCCGAGAGCGCCGCGAATACTACGATCTGCTGATTGTTTCCCGGGCTTAAGAAAGTGAGATCAAAGGCGGTCTGCGATACCAAAATTGCCAGTAGCACAAAAACCGACATCGCCAGCAAGATAATGACCTGCTTGCGGTTCGAGGTTTTCGGAGGACGAGTTGGAGGGTTCAGCGGCACGGGTGTTCGTGGTCTGTCGCGGCGGCTCAGCGTAAGCATTTAGCTGAGATACGCACAATGAACAAACCAAAAGTCATTATAGATGGTAGAGGAAAAGGATGAGACGCCTCGAACCGACACGTCTTGAACCGCCACGCACGGGCCGCCCGTCAACGATGGGAAGGCCGTCCCGCTAAAATCTCTTCCAGCAACGCGCGGTAAGCAGCCTTGGGCTGGTAGGCTCGATCGAACGGCAGCGCCTGTCCGCGAGCACCGCGGGAGTGAGAACCAATCCACGAGTACTTGTCGGTAAATCCCCAGGTCTGGATTGCCGTGCATCCGGCGCTGTCAAGGCACGCCCTCACAATGCCGCGATAAACATCCGCTTGACGAGCCAGATCGTCCGTTCGAGTTTGGCCGCGGGTATCGAGTGGAAGGGAAACATCAAGCTCGGTGATGTGAACTTGCACGCCCAATGCTGTCAGCCGGGCAATATTGGCGGCGATTGCAGGAATATCCGCATCGAGCAAGGGTATGTGCATCTGCAATCCCACTCCATCAATCGGAATGCCCCGCCCTTTGAAATCCTTGATCATGGCGTAGATCGCATCCGACTTGCGATTCATTCCTTCGCCCTCGGCTTCATTGTAGAAAAGCAACGCCCCCGGATCGGCCTTATGTGCCCAGAGAAATACCTGCTCGATGTATTTCGTGCCCTGCGCGGAGAATCCGATGCCGGGCTGGTTGTACCAGAGCGAATCGCGCAGATTTCCATTCTCATCCAACGCCTCGTTCACCACATCCCATGCAAACACCTGCCCTGCATAGTGCCGCATCACGCGATTAATATGTTCGTGAAGCAGCCGCGACAGTTGACGCGTCGTGAAATGACCCTGGGTCAACCATTCAGGATTCGTGCGTCCCCAAACCAGGCAATGGCCGCGGACTTTCATCCCGTGCTCCAGCGCAAACCGAACCAGTTCGTCGCCTTGGCGAAAGTCGTAAGACCGCGCATCCGGCCGCAGCACCCACCATTTCATCGCGTCTTCTGGCTCCAGCATGTTGAACTCGCGGGCCAGCGTAGACGCATAAGCAGGTTCCGCAAGTTGCGCCGCACGGACTGCGGTGCTCACCAGCAATCCACTGCGCTCCGCCGCCTGGCGCAAAGTTTGCGCCTGCCATGACGCGCTCAACAAAGATGCGCTGAAAACGGCGAGCGATAACAAAGCTAACGCGAAGGCTTTCATGAATTGGCTCAACTGCAAATGGAGCCAATTCACTTAACAGCAGGCAGGAAAATCTGTAAAGGACATCCGTCACAGTGAGGCTGTGACTTTTTGCAATAGCTCTTTCCCACGCCCACAATCAGGCCATGCATCTCGTTATAAATCTGAGTGAGAGCGGTGCGCCTGGCTGCGCTCATCCGTGACGGAGGATGCGCAGCGCCGGGAAATTCCAACGCCAACCTTCGAGTTACAGATTGCTTTGTCTCGCCAGCCAGCTCTGCCAACGGCGCAAGCGAAGTCTCGAGCAATTTCCGGATATCTTCATAAGTCGCATCTTCGGGCAGAATTTCGTGGCGCGCGAGAATCCGCCGGGTGTAGGCATCTACCACGAATACTGGGTGGTTGCCGGCGTAGAGCAGGATGGAGTCCGCAGTTTCCGGTCCTACGCCATTCAGGTTAGGAAGTTCTTCCCGCAGCTCTGGAGTCGGACGCGCAAACATTTTTGCCAGCGAGCCTCCATACTGCCGATGCAAAAAAGCAACGAATGTTTTCAAGCGCTTCGCTTTCTGGCGGAAATAGCCGGAGGGACGGATCAACCGCTCCAGTTCGGGCAACGACACTTGCCGGATTCCCTTTATGCTAAGCACTCTGGCTGCCCGAAGATTCGCCAAAGCTTTTTCTACATTCGTCCACGCCGTGTTTTGCGTGAGATAAGCACCTACGATTACTTCAAAGCGCGACTGCGCCGGCCACCAGTTCTGCGGCCCCCACGCCTGAAACAAAGCGCGGTAGTAGGCCCGAATCTGATCTTCTCTAACGTGAACCGGCAAAGCTGAATTCATCCTGGTCGTCGAGTGTACGCCAAAGTTTAGCCAGAACTAACTGCCTCCGAAGCCGCTGCTCGTTCTTACCGAAGTGCATGTACCGCCGCCTGAAATTCCCGACTGGATGAGAAAAAGGCTCATCTGGCGTGGGTTTTACGGTAGCGCCAGTCATTCCCGAAGGGCGGAGACAAGTCCAAGTACTACGGTAACTGGTAAGGTAATCGACTTGCGTTGACAATTTGTGTCACCACAAAGACGCTGCTCTCTCCCCGTTAATAAACGCAGCGCTTCGTGCAAATGCCGTCATGTTGTCAGGCATCGTTCCACTCAGTGGATAGGAGATCGACGTATGTCTCAACGGCTGGGTGACCTTCTTGTCAAAGAGAAGATCATTACCCCAGAGCAGTTGGAACAAGCGACTAAGGCGCAGAAGGAGCAGAACTGCCGCCTGGGCTCTGCCTTGGTGAAGCTCGGCTTCCTCACGGATGAGGACGTCACCAACTTTCTCTCCCGTCAGTATGGCGTCCCCGCCATCAATCTTTCTTATTTCGAAATCGATCCAGCTGTAGTCAAACTGATTCCGTTTGAAACTGCCAAGCGATATCAGATTCTTCCTCTAAGCCGCGTGGGCGCGTCGCTCACCATCGCAATGGTCGACCCCACCAACGTCTTCGCGATGGACGATATCAAGTTTATGACGGGCTTCAACATTGAGCCGGTCGTTGCCTCGGAAAGCTCGATTCTCGCCGGAATTGATAAATCTTACGGAGGCCCGAAAGAGAAGGAAGAAGATCTTGAAACCGTAATGCAGTCCATGACGGAGCTCAACGATAGCGACGTTGAACTGCAGGCGGAAGAAACGCAAATGGAGCTGTCTCAGCTGGAAAAAGCTGCAGACGAGGCTCCCGTAGTCAAGCTGGTGAATCTCGTGCTCACCGACGCGGTGAAGCGAGGAGCCAGCGACATTCACATCGAGCCCTACGAAAAAGAATTCCGCGTTCGCTTCCGCATTGACGGTGTTCTGCAGGCGATCATGTCACCGCCGATCAAGCTAAAGGACGCAATCACCTCCCGCCTGAAAATCATGGCGAAGCTCGATATCAGCGAAAAGCGTTTGCCGCAAGACGGCCGCATCATGCTGAAAATGAATATTGGCGGCCGCAAGAAACAGCTCGATTTCCGTGTCAGCACGCTGCCCACATTGTGGGGCGAAAAAATCGTGCTCCGCTTGCTCGACAAAGAAAATCTGCGCCTCGATATGACCAAGCTCGGCTTCGAGCCGGAATCTTTGGTCAAGTTCGAAAAAGCCATTCTTAAGCCGTACGGCATGGTGCTGGTAACCGGACCTACTGGATCAGGAAAAACCAACACTCTGTATTCCTCGATCTCGCGACTGAACCAACCCGATACCAACATTATGACGGCGGAAGATCCCGTCGAATTTCAGCTGGGCGGCGTCAACCAGGTCCAGATGAAGGAGCAGATCGGCTTGAACTTTGCCGCCGCGCTGCGTTCTTTCTTGCGTCAAGATCCCAACATTATCCTGGTCGGTGAAATCCGTGACTTCGAAACCGCGGAAATCGCCATCAAAGCCGCTCTCACCGGCCACTTAGTGCTTTCTACTCTGCATACCAACGGCGCTCCTGAAACCATCACGCGATTAATGAACATGGGAATTGAGCCATTCCTGGTGGCAACGTCTGTTCACCTGATCTGCGCTCAGCGCCTCATCCGCCGTATTTGCAAAGACTGCATTGAGACGGTTGAGGTTCCCATACAAGCTTTGATCGAAGAAGGATTTAGCCCCGAAGAAGCTAAGACCGTCAAGATTCAAAAAGGCAAAGGCTGCGGCGTGTGCAACAACACCGGATACAAAGGCCGCTGCGGCTTGTACGAAGTGATGGAAGTGGATGACGAAATCCGAGAGCTGGTCCTGGTCGGCGCATCGGCAGTGGAATTGAAAAAGAAAGCGATTGAGCGCGGAATGATCACGCTCCGTCGCAGCGGATTAATCAAAGTGGCCGCGGGAATGACCACGCTCGAGGAAGTTGCCCGCGAGACGATTCATTAATTCAGCATTTAGAGGAAGGGAACCGATATGGGTTTGTCGTTAAGCGATTTGCTCAAAAGAATGCTGGAGATGAATGGCAGCGATCTTCACATCACCACTAATTCGCCTCCGCAAATTCGCGTGCACGGACACCTGGTGCCGCTCGACCTACCGCAGATGACGCCGGCAGAGACCAAGCAGCTCGCCTACAGCGTCATGACGGATTCACAGAAACATCGCTTCGAAGAAAGCCTGGAACTCGACTTTTCTTTCGGCTTGAAAGGACTGGCTCGCTTCCGTGCCAACGTATTCAACCAGCGCGGCGCCACAGCCGCCGTCTTCCGTCTGATTCCGTTTGAGATTAAATCTTTCAACCAGCTCGGCTTGCCCGCAGTGGTCAGCAAGCTTTGCGATAAACCTCGTGGCCTTGTCCTGGTGACCGGACCAACCGGCTCGGGAAAATCGACCACCCTGGCGGCGATGATCGACAAAATCAATAGTGAACGGCACGACCACATCCTCACCATTGAAGACCCCATCGAGTTCGTTCACATGAACAAGAACTGCGTCGTCAATCAGCGCGAGCTTCATGCTGACACCAAGAGCTTTACCGACGCATTGCGCGCCGCTCTTCGTGAAGACCCCGACGTTGTGCTCATCGGCGAAATGCGTGACCTGGAAACCATCGAATCCGCACTGCGTATTGCGGAAACTGGCCACTTGACCTTTGGCACCTTGCACACTAACTCGGCCACATCCACCATCAACCGTATCATCGACGTGTTTCCGGCGCACCAGCAGCCCCAGATTCGCGCCCAGCTTTCACTGGTGCTCGAAGGGGTAATGTGCCAAACCCTGCTGCCCACGCCGAACGGCAAGGGACGCACCATGATCATGGAAATCCTGATCCCCAACCCGGCGGTGCGCAATCTGATTCGCGAAGACAAGATTCACCAGGTTTATTCCGCCATGCAGTCGGGCCAGGACAAGTTCGGCATGCAAACTTTTAACCAGGCCTTGGCTACGGCCTATATGCAAAAGCAGGTTTCTTTGGAAACCGCGTTGCAGCGCTCCAGCAATCCGGACGAACTGCAGGAAATGATTAACCGCGGTGCCACTTTGACAAACCGTGGCGGAAACACTGGATCGACGATGGCAAGAGGCGCGGCAAAAAGCTAATGCGGTGTAGTGATACAACGGCGGTTAATGGCCACAGGCAATTCAGCAATCGGTGACCACAAGTTGAGGAGAGATTAATACCATGCCAGTTTTCACATTTTCCGGCAAGGACGCTTCCGGACAGAAAATCTCCGGCGAGCGGAACGCAGCCAGCAAACAGGCTCTGGGACAACAATTGCGCCGCGAGCGGATTACGCCCGGCGCGATCCGCGAGAAGGGCAAGGAATTCTCCCTGCCCACCTTCGGTTCGGGCAAGGTCAAGGTCAAGGACATCGCGATTTTCTTTCGCCAGTTCTCGGTCATGATCGACGCTGGCCTGCCCCTGGTGCAGTGCCTGGAAATCCTGGCTGCTAACCAGGAAAACCAGACATTCCAGAAGACACTAACAGGCGTGCGTACCACGGTGGAAGGTGGCGCCACGCTGGCCAATGCGATGCGGCAGTATCCCGTCGTCTTTGATGACCTGACTACTAACATGATTGAGGCGGGTGAAACCGGCGGTATTCTCGACGTCATTCTGCAGCGCCTGGCCACCTATGTAGAGAAGGCCGTCCGCCTGAAAGCTGCCGTGAAATCGGCTCTGATCTACCCGGTCGCCGTGGTGGGAATTGCCGCCCTTATTGTGGCCGCGTTGCTCAAGTGGGTGGTGCCCATTTTTTCTAACCTGTTCGCTGGGTTGGGTGTCTCCCTGCCTCTTCCCACCCGGATCGTGATGGGCCTGAGCGCGTTTGTGGGAACTTTCTGGTGGGTGGTGATTGTGGGCATTGCGGGCTTGGTCTTCGGCATTCGGCAGATCCGCAAGCATCCGCGCGGGCGCTACTACTTTGACAAGATTCTACTGAACATGCCGGTTGTCGGCACCCTCTTGCGCAAGATTGCTGTCGGTCGCTTCACCCGTACTCTCGGCACCCTGATCACTTCCGGTGTGCCGATCCTCGAAGGATTGGCCATCACCGCCAAAACATCGGGCAACGCGGTTTTGGAAGAGGCGCTAATGAAGGTGCGGAAAGCCATCGAAGAGGGCCGCACCATCGTAGACCCGCTTCGAGAATGCGGTGTCTTTCCCAACATGGTGACTCAGATGATTGGGGTCGGTGAAGCTACCGGCGCCATGGACAGCATGTTGCAGAAGATCGCCGATTTTTACGAGGAAGAAGTGGATGCGGCCACCAAGGACATGCTGGCTATGTTGGAGCCGGCCATCATCGGCGTGCTGGGCGTTACCATCGGCGGCATCGTGATCTCGCTCTACATGCCACTATTCGCGATGATCGCCAAGTTAGCCGGCTAGAAGGTAGCCAGCTGGAAGCGCTCCAAACAAGACCGCTTCTTCACTATCTTTGAAACTCCGCTGCTGCCTGGCGGGTAAGAATTCGGTTCGGCGAGGTAAGCTCTCACCGGATCTTTAATCAGATCATCGGGACCTCAATGCAATCGACGTTCGACGAGCGGAATTGGCTGGCCTGGCTGGTCAAAGTGCGGATCCTGATCCTGACCTTCCTGCTCGCCATCCAGTTGACTGTTGCGCACTTGACCCCCGCGCCCTTTCCGGTTCGCCTTTTCGTCAGTACCATCCTGTTGTGGTTTGTCCTGGCTATTTTTTACGCCTTGATCCTTGCCTTCTGGCAAGAGCATCGTCTCCAGGCCTCTCTGCAAGTTCTCACTGACCTGGTCTTAGTCAGCCTGGTCGTGCATGAGACCGGAGGCTGGGACAGTTCGCTGAATTTCCTTTACCCTCTCGTCATCATCGTAGCCGGCATCCTGCTGCCCAGAGTGTGGGCTCATCTGGTGGCCGCACTTGCCTTCATTCTTTACGGAACCGTTCTCGAACTCAATTATTACGGAGTGGTGAAATCCTATTGCACCACCCATCCCGAACTGAAAACGCTGCAGGCAATTATTTTTGTAAACCTGTTTGCCTACATCGCAATCGCTTACCTGGCGGGACTTTTGAGCACCAAGCTGCGGCAGGCTCGAGTGCAGTTGAGAAATGCCAGCGGCGCTCTGGAAAATCTTCAGATACTTCATGAGAACATCATTCAATCCATCAGCAGCGGATTGATTACCACCGGGCTCGACGGCCACATCACTCTGGTAAACAGCGCCGCGCAAAAACTTCTGGAGCGTACCCCCAGCCAATTATTGGGAAAGCCGGTCAATACCGTCTTCCTGGACGCACTGCCCAACGCCGAATCGCAGCAAGCCCATGCCGAGGTTCGCTTTGACACCACAAGTGCATTCCGCAAAACCGTCCGCATACGAGTCGCGACCTTGAACGTGCCGGATCGCGGCACGCTCGGCTATGTCTACGCCATGGACGACCTCACGGAAATTCGCCGCCTGGAGCGCGAAGTCCGCATGCAGGACCGCTTGGCGGCTGTGGGCCGGCTGGCAGCGGCCATCGCTCACGAAATCCGGAATCCCCTCACCTCGATCGCGGGCTCGGTCAGCATGCTCTCCGGTATTCCGGAAATGAATCAGGAACACCGTCAATTACTCGATATCGTCACCCGGGAATCGCAGCGCCTCAACAGCATCATCACAGATTTTCTGGCGTACTCCCGCGGCAAGCAATACCGCTTCGAAAAGACCGACCTAGTACCCTTGCTCGAAGACACACTCACGTTAATGCGCCACCGCATGACGGCGGAAAATACCGGCATCGTCATCGAGAGCCAACTGGATGTGCGCGAGGCCTGGGCGCTCGCCGACGGCGACAAGATCAAGCAGGTTTTCTGGAACTTCGGAGAGAACGCGGTTCGCGCCATGCAGAAGGGTGGCACTCTCAAGGTTACCCTTGAACGCCTGAAAGACGACTGGCAAATTAGCTTTGCGGATACTGGAACAGGAATGACTCCGCAGCAGACGGAGAAAATCTTCGAACCCTTCCAATCAAACTTCGAGGGCGGCACCGGCCTGGGTTTGGCCGTCGTCTACCAGATCGCGCAGGCTCACGAAGGCAAAGTCTGGGCGCGGTCCAAACCCGGACAGGGAACTACTTTTGTTCTGCGGCTCCGGCGATTTGACGCGGAACGGCAAACCGATAACGCGTCACTGGCCGGGAGTCTCGTGGCCAATCCGGCGGCGCCACAATTGGCGGCTGCAGGTTCAGGGAGGGCTCGTGGCTAACATTCTTGTTTGCGACGATGAGCGCTCCATCTGCGAAATGCTCGATATCGCCCTGCGCCGCGATGGCCACCGCGTCGAGACTGTGCAGTCCGGCCAGGCCGCCAAAAATAAAATCGATGGAGCTCTTTACGATCTGATCATCACCGATATCAAGATGCCGAACATCGACGGCATCGAGGTTCTGCGCCACGCCCATCGCGTTTCCCCCGATACTTCGGTCATCCTCATCACGGCGGTGGATGACTACGAAGCCGCGGTTGAGGCAGTGAAGGCGGGGGGCGCGTCGGATTACATTCGAAAAAGTCCCGGCCTGGTAGATGAAATCAAACTCGCCATCAACCGCGTACTCGAAAAACTTGTTCTCAGCAAACAGAACTTCGCTCTGCGTCGCGATGCCGCCTCCCATAACTCGCTTGAAAACATCATCGGCTCTAGCCGCGCCATGGAGAAGCTAAAGCAAACGGTTCGTACGGTCGCTTCCACCGCAAGCACGGTTCTGATTCACGGAGAAAGCGGTACTGGTAAAGAGCTTGTTGCTCGCGCCGTTCATATCTGTTCGCCGCGCGCCACCGAGCCGTTTGTATCCGTGAACTGCGGCGCCTTCCCCGAAACTTTGCTCGAAAGCGAGCTGTTCGGATACTTGAAGGGAGCCTTTACCGGGGCAACGCAAAACAAGCGCGGCTTGTTTGAGGTGGCTGGCGGCGGCACCATCTTTCTCGACGAGATCAGCGAGATGACGCTGGCCATGCAGGTGAAACTGTTGCGTGTGCTGCAGGAGCGTACAGTCCGTCCTGTCGGCGGCACCAGCGAGATTCCCATCGACGTTCGCGTGATCGCAGCCACGAACCGGGATCTGGATAAATCTGTTGCCGAAAATCAGTTCCGCGAAGATCTTTATTATCGACTCAGCGTGATTCCCATCCGCGTGCCGGATTTGCGCGAGCGCCGCGAAGATATTCCTCTGCTGGCAAATCACTTTCTCAAGAAATACGCCGCCGCCGCCAACCGCAGCATTCTCCGCATGAACAAAGAGTCACTCGATGCGCTTTGTGGATATGAGTGGCCGGGCAACGTCCGCCAGTTGGAGAACACCGTCGAACGCGCCGTTGCCCTTGAGATGACAGACGAATTACACGTGGAGTTGCCCGCCGAACGGCCCAAAGCGAGAGCTGCCGCTGCCGGGGCGAGCGTTGGAGGAGGACTTTCAGACGTCGCGCCCGGTGCGGTACTTCCCGAGGGCGTGGGGATGGAAGGTTATGTGGCCAGCATCGAGCGCTCTTTGCTACAAAGCGCTCTGGATCGCTCCAACGGCGTGCAAACCAAGGCCGCCGATCTGCTCAGCATCTCTTACCGCTCATTCCGGCATTTGATGAAGAAGTATGAGTTATAGGGGATTTCTCAGCTAGCTCTTCTTCAACTGCTGTTTCCAGCCCAGCACTCGCGCCTTCGCTCCCTCAGCCTCTGCTTCCGGAATCATTCCCTTTTTCTGATACAGCACGGATAAGCTGGTGTGCGCGAGTACGTCATCCGGATCCAACTCCGTTATCTTCGTCGCTACTTCAATCGCCTCATCGTAGCGTTGCAGATCCTGCAGAGCCCGCGCCAGTCCATGCATCGCCTCGGTGAAGGTTGGATCGATGGCCAGCGATTCGCGGTAAGCCGCGACAGCCTCTTCTAGCTTCCCATCCGCCATCAAATCAAGCGCGGCATAGTATCTGTCTTCGGCTTGTTGGCGTAAGTTTTCTTCAGACATCACAGGAATTTCCTGGCGGAGACAGGATTCTAACATGGAGCAACTCCCGTCTTTCCTTCGTGCCACTTCGTGTCCTTAGTGGTTGACGCTTTTATGCTGCACCATGCTCGATATAATTCGCGAAGGCTCGTTTTCGGTATCATGCTCCCATGCGCCACTCGCTCCGCTTCCTGTGGAATGCCACCAAAGGCCATCGCCTGGCTCCCTGGCGCAGCCCGTATCTGTTGTGGCGCATTGAGACTTATTGCGGCGTCAAGATGACGCAGATCGGCTTCCTTGAGTTCTGGGAATTTCTATGGCGCGAGCGCACCAGCCTCTGGCGCTTTCTGAAGTGGACCGGCGAGATGGACCGTTACACTCACCCCAAGCCGAAGAATTTATAGAACTCTAAGCGCCTTTGCCCGCGGCTGCAGCCTCGCCCAGAATAATGCTGACTTCGGATCCTTTGCCGATGCCGGTCAATTGCGCCGCCGCTCCGCGGTTGGCGGCGATCTCCAGAAAACCCATGCTGCCCAGAATCCCAATCACTTCTCCCGGAGCGCCCTCTGCATAAGCATTGCGGATTTCAGTAATCTCCCGGCTGCCCGCAACGATCTTGAAGCCGCTGGCCCCGGCTTTGAAAAGCACGGGAACATCCTGCGGAGAGATGTTGGTAATGAGGTTTCCGAACCGGTCCACCTTTAGAACAACCCCGCGCAACCGGTTTCCATTCACCGCTTTCGGCTTCGGCGCGGTAAAGCGCACATATTCCTCAACTTCTTCGCCGAACTTCTGCGAGTCGACCTCTTTGGCCAGATAAGCCGCCACCGGCGCAAAAATATCGCGGGCGTGGAACGTATTGCTTACCGGCTGCAAATAATAATGATCGGAGGTGATGTGGCGCACGTGCATGCGGCTCTCTTTTGCATAGACGAGTGACAGCACGCCATTGTCCGGCGCAACGAAATGGTATTTGTCGCTGGAGGCAAGAATAGGCCGTCGCGCCGTTCCCACGCCCGGATCGACCACCACGACGTGGACGGTTCGCGTAGGGAAGTAAGAATAGGCCTGCGAAATGGTGAGCGCGCCATCGAGCACGTCGAAGGCTTGTACGGAATGGCAAATATCCACGATCTGCGCGTCTGGCACAATGTCCAGAATCACGCCTTTCATCACACCCACAAAATGGTCGGTGCTGCCAAAATCGGTAGTCAGAGTAATAACAGGACGCTGCGCCAAGATTTCCTCGCGGTGAGAAGAAGAGTACTCCCAAAACCTCGAAAGTAACTGTTACCGCGCGCCGCGTCAAGACACGTAGGTAATAGGGTGACGATCACACCACCACAGTCATCCTGAGCGCGCTCTTTGCGCGAAGGAGCTATGCAGTTGGGCGGTGCCACTGAGGCAGACGGCAAGGATGACTGCCGTCGACTTTGCGGTGACTGCATTTGTAGTGCCCAACATCGCCGGAGGCGTAGGCAGAATGCAGAGGTCCTTCGCGTGGTGGTTTTCGGGCCGCAGCGGAGCACGCGGGGCTCAGGATGACAAATCTGGGGCGCGTTTCGGATTAGCGAACTTGTCGCATCATCCAGTCATTGCCTGATCCTCGGGTTCGCCACCGAATACAGCACGTCCGTCAGGAAGTTCACGGCCACGTAGGTTAATCCGATTGCCAGGATGCAGCCTTGCACCAGATAGTAGTCGCGGTTCGAGATGGCTTGGATGGTGAGGCGGCCGATGCCGGGCCAGGAGAAGATGGTTTCCGTCACGATTGCGCCGGCGAGGAGCGCGCCGAATTGCAGGCCGAGCACGGTGATGATGGGGATCATGGCGTTGCGCAGGGCGTGGCGGTAAACGACTGTGCGCTCGGGCAGGCCTTTGGCGCGAGCGGTACGGATGTAGTCCTGGCTGAGCTCTTCGAGCATGGAGGTGCGGACCATCCGGGTGAGGATGGCGGCGAGGGCTCCGCCCATGGTGACCGCGGGGAGAATCAGGTTCGCGAACGAGCCTGCGCCGGAGACGGGGAGCCATCCCAGCTTGATGGCGAAGAGAAGAATCAGGATTGGTCCGAGGGCGAAGTTGGGGAATGATAGGCCGAACAGGCTGATGACGGAGATGGCGCGGTCGTCCCATCGGTTACGGCGCTGGGCGGAGCGCACGCCGGCGGGGATCGACAAGATAATCGCGACGAACAGTGAGGCCAGCGTCAGTTGCAGAGTGTAAGGATAGCGCTGGGCGATGAGGTGGGTGACGCTCTGGTTGTAGCGGAAGGATGGGCCGAGGTCGCCGTGGAGAACACCCTTCCAGTAGCGGATGTATTGCTCGCCGAGCGGGGCGTCGAGGCCGTAGGCGTGTCGCGTGGCTTGGATATCGGCGGGTGGCGCGCCTTCGCCGAGCATTTGCTGGATGGGATCGCCGGGGACGAGATGGATCAGGAGGAAGACGAGGGAGACTACCAGCCAGATTACCGGGAGGGTGTAGAGGACGCGTTGGAGGAGAAGTCGCATCAATTCTTCGCGAGCATAGAAACAGCGGGTCCCTCCACTTCCCATCTCATTCCCTTCGGAAACGAGATGCTCCGGTCGGGATGACAACTATTAACTAGGCCCGGTCCATCGTGCTAGAAAAAAAACCTATCGAGCTTTGCTCGACGGACAGCCGAGGGCGGCTGTCCCCACACGGCTGTCCCCACAGTACAACATACAACCTGCTCAATCTCCTGCCTGTTTCGCGGGTTCGGCTTTGCCGTCTGTGGTTTTTATTTTCTCGATCTTCACTTTCGCGATACGGTGACCTTCCATCTCCTCAACTGTGTAACGGTGGCCTTCGTATTCGAAAGACTCGCCGAGGTACGGGATGCGCTGCAGGCGGGCGAGGATGAATCCCGCGAGGGTTTCGAATCCGGCGTCGCGGGGCAGCAGCAAGCCGTGCTGGGTTTCGAGGTCGAGAATATTAACCGAGCCTTCGAGCACAAGAACCGATTCGTCTGCCAGCGCGGGTTCCGGCGGCGAGATGTCGAATTCATCTTCAATGTCGCCGACGAGTTGTTCGAGAATGTCCTCCACGGTAATAACGCCGGCAGTGGAACCGAATTCATCGACCACTACCGCGAGATGACGGCGACGCTGTTTGAATTCGTCGAGCAGCTCCGATAAGACCTTGGTCTCGGGCACGACCAGAACATCGTGCATGATGTGGGCGATCTGGGTGCGCGCAATGCGCGAGGCCAGGGGCTGTCCCGCATTGACCAGCCGCAACCGCACCCAGCGCACGAGTTCTTTGTAATAAAGAACGCCGACGATGTGTTCCTGCCCGCGCTGCGGATCATAAACCGGAATGCGTGAGTGCTGGCCTTCGACCACGCGGTTCAGAGCTTCGTCGAGAGTGAGATCCGAGGGCAAGGAAAAAATGTCCGGACGCGCCACCATGACTTCGCGGACGGTAATGCTGTCGAGTTCGATAGCAGCGTGGATCATCTCTTCCTGCGACTCGGGAATCTGGCCGAACTGGCGGCTGGCGGTCACGATGAGCTTGAGCTCGTCGGGCGAGTGCACGGCGCCGCCGCGGCGGGTTTCGCGGGCTCCGAAAATCCGCAGGACCAGGCCGCCGGATCGGCGCATAAAGAAGAGCACGGGGCGAGTGAGGGTGAGAAATGCTTCCATGGGCGCGGCCACGGCAAGAGCGATCTGCTCGGCGCGCTGCAGGGCAAGAGTCTTGGGCACGAGTTCGCCGAGCAAAACGTGTAAGTAGGTGATCAGGCTGAACGCGATGACGATGGCGATACCGTGCGCATAAACCGCGGCGTGCGGTACTTCATGGACGAAACGGAGAGACTCGACCAGGCGGGCAACCATCGGCTCGCCGATCCAACCGAGAGTCAGACTGACGATCGTGATCCCCAGTTGTACGCCGTTGACAACTTCATCGAGATGCTGATGCAGGCGCTGCACGGTGCGCGCGCCGATGCGGCCGGATTGGATGAGCTGCTGGATTCTGGTATCGCGCACGCTGACCAGGGAGAACTCCGCGGCTGCGAAAAACGCGTTCGCTGCCACCAGGAGCAAGATCAGGAGCACGCGGAGCAGCACGAAGGCGATCATTTATGAGTCATTCTGATGGGTCATTCTAGCATCGGCAGGCAATCGAAGAGGCTGCGGACCTAGTGGAAGATTACGGCTTAAGGTCTTTAACACAGGGGACACGGAGGAGCACAGGGTAAACAATTTGGCGCACGAGGCTAACCTTTTTTCTGGAGGAACGGTCTAACTGGTAGGTGGCGAGTGATTTGCGCCGCTTGGGCCATTCCGGGTGTTTTCGAAGTCTCTGCAACAATAGTCTGGAACAATAGTAAGACAAGCTCCGTATAAGAGAGTGCATAGGTCCTTCGGCCCGCAACAGATGCGGGACTCAGGATAACAAGCAGAGTCAGGACGACCACGGCGATATTCCCGCCAAACATCTTCACCCAGCGCTAGGAGGCGGTTGTGAACGGAAACGGAAGCAACAAGAAAAAACGTCGCAAACTATTCATCTATGGCGGCATCGGGCTGGCGATTGTCCTGCTGATCGCGATCGGTGTGTTCGCGGCGACGCGCGGCGGGACCAAGATTGATCCTACAAAGCTGGCTAAGGTGGAACGCGGCGATCTGGCGAAGAGTGTGGTGGCGACGGGCAAGGTAACTCCGATCACCAAGGTCGAAGTGAAGTCCAAGGCCAGCGGCATCGTCAAGAAGTTGCTGGTGGACTACGGCGACCGGGTGAAGAAAGGGCAATTGCTGGCGCAGCTCGACAAGGTGGAGATCGAGGCGCAAGTGGCGCAGTCGCGCGCAGCGTTAGACGCGGCGAATGCGAACCTGAGCAGTTCGCAGGCCGATTTCGAGCGCGCGAAAGTAGACGCGGAAGGACCGGACGTGCCGTTGCTGAAGCGGGCCTACGACCGCGCCGAGGGTATGGCGAAGGATGGAGTGGTTTCGGCGTCGGCGCTCGATGACGCGGAAAAGAATTATGAAATGTCGTTGAACAAGCAGAATGTCGCCAAGGCGCAGGTGACGGTGCTCAAGGCAAAGATTGCGCAGTCGAAAGCACAGGTCGCGGAGGATCAGGCGAATCTGATGCAGTTGGAGGAGCAGCTGAGCTATACCGACATTGTTTCTCCCATTGATGGCATCGTGCTTTCTCGCGATGTAGAGATGGGCGATGCGGTGAGTTCGATTCTGGTGCTGGGATCATCGGCCACGCTGGTGATGACGCTGGGCGACACCAGTGAAGTCTATGTGAAGGGCAAAGTGGACGAGAGCGACATAGGCAAGGTGTATCTGGGCCAGCCGGCGCGGATCAAAGTGGAATCGTTCAAGGACAAGACTTTCACGGGCAAGGTGACGAAGATTTCTCCCATGGGCGTGGAGAAGGATAATGTCACCACTTTTGAAGTGCGAGTTTCGATTCAGAATCCGGGCGGCGAACTGAAGGCGGAGATGACCGCGAATGCGGAAATCATTCTCGAAGAACATAAGAATGTATTGCAGATTCCGGAAGGCGCAATTCTCTACGACAAGGATAAGAAAGCGTCGGTAGAAATTCCTGATCCGAAGGGTAAAGAAGGCAAGGATAAAGTTGCGGTGAACATCGGAATCTCGAATGGCGCGAAAACGGAAGTGCTCAGCGGGTTGAAAGAGGGTCAGGAAGTCGTGCTGCAGTAGACGCGTTGGGGTTTCAGCTTCAGGCTTGTCAATTTTGGGGTGACTATAAAGATGAATCAGCGACAACATTTGTGCTTTCCGGCTTCTTGGCGATCGGGAGTTTTTAGTCTGGCGGCGATCGCGTTCCTGATTTCTGGCATGGCTTTCGCCTCAACGCCGCAGGGCACGTTCGATAAAACTTTTCAGGTGAGCGGGCCGGTGGACCTGGAAGTGCAAACTCACTCCGGAGACATCTCGGTGCGGAGTGGTCCGGCGGGTTCGGTCTCGATCCACGGGAAAATCTTTGTGGGAGACCACTGGTTGTTCGGAAACCGGCACGCGGATGTCAGCGATATTGAGCAACATCCTCCGCTGCGGCAGGAAGGCAATAGCATCCGCATCGATTACGTGAATGCGCACGATATCTCGGTGGATTATGAAATCATCGTGCCGGCGGAGACGACGATTCGCACGCACAGCGGCTCGGGCGATCAGATCATCGAAGGGACGCATGGAAACGTCGACCTGCAAAGCGGGTCGGGAGATGTGAAACTGTCGCAACTCACCGGAGAGATTCGTCTGCAAACTGGATCGGGCAACTTGCGGGCGATGGGCATTTCCGGTCCGATGCGGGGAGGCACGGGCAGCGGCGACGTTGAACTCGAAGAAACTGGGGCGGGTGACATCGAGCTGAGAACCGGGTCGGGCAATATCAGGGCTCGCGGTATTCAAGGCGGATTTCGCGCTGAGGCGGGCAGCGGCGATATCACGGCAGAGGGCACACAAACTGGAAGCTGGGACATCCGGACCGGCTCGGGCAATGTGAATGTCCGGCTACCGTCAAATGCGGCGTTTGACGCTAACCTGTCCACCAGTTCCGGCACGTTAGACGTGGGTCCGGCGATTACGATGACGGTACAAGGGCGAGTGGAGGAAACGCGCAAGCGGATCGAAGGGAAAGTGCGTGGTGGCGGACCGTTGCTGACCGTGCGAACCGGCTCGGGCGATATTCATATTGAGTGAGGCGGAGAATATTGCACGGGGGATCCCTCTCGGCTTACGCGTTGCGCCGGTTGAGCGGGAGATCCCTTCGTCCTTCCCGCTCAGGGCAGCCTCTTCGCTACGCTTGAAAACCGGCTCCCCTCAGGATGACAAAGCATAAAAGCATACGCCGTTTTCCGTTGCACCAAGGTTCACTCATCACACACAGATTTGTCATCCTGAGCCCCGCGTGCTCCGCTGCCGCCGGGAGCGACCACGCGAAGGGATCTATGTAGTTCGTTTAGTCAAGACGGACCCCACTAAAGCTGCCGCCTTCTGCAAGCTCGACAGCGTGATGTCTCGTTTCGGCAATGCAGTTTGCCTCGTCCACCCCCCGGTTGACCGCATAGCTGCTTCGCCCAAGAAACTCCGCATGATATCCTATTGACTAACAGCTGCGTACCGTTTCAGCGGAAATTCCCCGCAGTTTCAGGAATCACTTCCTGAACAAGCTTCCCAGTAGAAGCCCAGAAAACGAAGCCCAGAAGAAGAAAGAAAAGAAGAAACTCAATCATGCTTTCTGTCAGTAATGTTTCCATGCGCTACGGCGCAAAAATTCTGTTCGACGAAGTCTCCACTGCCTTCACGCCCGGCAAGCGCTATGGACTCACCGGCCCCAACGGCGCCGGCAAATCCACTTTTATGAAGCTGCTCAGCGGCGAAATCGAGCCGCAAAAAGGCACCGTCGTCCGCCCTCGCAAGCTCGGAGTCCTCAGCCAGGATCAGTACGCCTTCGACATCTTCACTGCCATCGACGCCGTCATCATGGGTAACAAGCGCCTCTGGGCCGCCATGCAGGAGCGCGACGCGATCTACGAAAAAGCCGATATGACCGACGAAGACGGCATGAAGCTCGGCGAGCTCGAAGGCATCGTCGGCGAAGAAGATGGCTACACCGCCGAGAGCGATGCCGCCATCCTGCTCGACGGCCTCGATATTCCGGAAGAACTCCACAGCAGAAAAATGTCCGAACTGCAAGGCGGACAAAAAGTTCGCGTCCTTCTCGCGCAAGCTCTCTTCGGGCATCCCCAAGCTTTGCTCCTCGACGAACCGACCAATAATCTCGACTTGGATTCGATCCACTGGCTGCAAGGATTTCTAAACACCTACGACGGCGTCGTCATCGCCATCTCCCATGATCGCCACTTCTTAAACAGCATCTGCACCCACATCGCCGATATCGATTACGAAACCATCATCACCTACACCGGTTCCTACGACGAAATGGTGCTCGCCAAAACGCAAGTCCGCTCGCAGATCGAATCGCAAAACGCGCAGCGTGAAAAAAAGATTTCCCAGTTAAACGAATTCATCGCCCGCTTCGCCGCCGGCACTCGTTCCAGCCAGGTGCAATCTCGTCGCAAAGAAGTCGAACGCCTGCAAGTCACCGAACTGGCCAAATCAAATATCGCGCGGCCTTATATCAAGTTCGAGCAGAAGCGTCCCAGCGGCAAACACATTCTCGAAGTCGAACACCTCAGCAAATCTTACGGAGACAAGAAAGTCATTCGCGATTTCACCGCCAGCATCACCCGCGGCGAACGTATCGCCCTCATGGGCCGCAACGGAGCAGGGAAGACCACGCTGGTAAATTCCATCCTCGCGAATTCGCCGACCACGCCCGAAGCCGAGCTCCGCAAAACCAGCGGCTACGACGGCCCCTTCGTCGACTCCGGCAAAGTCATCTGGGGACACGAAGCCTCCATCGGATATTTCGCGCAGGACCATCGCAGCCTGATCGAAGGCGGCATGACCGTTCTCGAGTGGCTTCATCAATGGAATCCCGCCGCCGTCGCCGAAGAAATCCGCGGCCTGCTTGGTCAAATGCTTTTCCAGCGCGACGAAGCCACCAAGACAACCGACGTCCTCTCCGGCGGCGAAGCCGCGCGCCTTCTGTTCTGCAAACTCATGCTGCAAAAACCCAACGTACTCGTGCTCGACGAACCCACCAACCACCTCGATCTCGAAGCCATCAATGCACTGAATATCTCCCTGCAGCGCTACCAGGGCACGGTCTTCCTGGTAACCCACGACCACGACCTGATCGACGAAGTTGCCACCCGCATCTGGCACTTCGAAAGCGATCACAAACTCACCGACTTCAAAGGCACCTACGAGGAATACCAAGCCGCCGTCGCCGTCTAGAAATGTTGATTGAAAAGTGATGCAGAGCATGTGGGGACAGCCGCCCCCGGCTGTCCGTCGAGCGAAAGCTCGACCTGCACCATTTCCGCTGCATGTAAATCATCCAGGTTCTCCACACATTTCCACAACCGTTAACAGTTGCCTTTTCCTCGCCCGCTCGCACATAATGGCGGCAATAGATTCTTGCGCGAGCTTATTAGTCATGACAGCGCGAGAGGTTGTGAGCGTCTTGTACAGTCGAGCCGATTTACTAAGAATTCTTCATCTCACTCCGCGCCAGTTGGCGAACTGGGAGCGCGCTGGCCTCATCGCCGCCTCGACGGCCTATACCTTTGCCGATCTTCTGAAGATCAAAAAAGTTCGCGACCTCTGCGCGATGAAGGTTCGGCCCGCCGTCATCCGTGAATCTCTGGAAGCCATGCAGAAACAGGCTTCCGGCATGGGCAATCCTCTGGTTGAAGCCGGAGCGTCCTCTACCAGCAAGCATCGCATCGCCTTTCGTCACCAGGGCCGTCTGCTCGAGCCCATCGCCGGACAATTCTTGATGGATTTTTCCACTCACGAAAAAATCGTCACCACCACGCCCATCCCCGCGCCCGAAACCACTCCGTGCGAGGACGATGCCGCCGTCTGGTTCGCCCGCGGCATCGCGCTCGAAGAAGACCCCGCAACCCAAACCGAAGCTCTCGCCGCCTACCAGAAAGCGCTCGAGTTCCAGCCTAACCACGCCGCTGCCCACATCAATCTCGGCACGCTCTATTACAACCGCCAGGATTTCGCCCTCGCCGAAAAACATTACCGCGCCGCCCTGAAAGCCGATCCTCGCTACGCCCTCGCGTATTTCGATCTGGGCAATGTTCTCGACGAAACCGGACGCGTGCAGGAAGGCATTCAGACCTACAAGATGGCCGTCCAGCTAGCTCCCACCTACGCCGACGCCCACTACAACCTCGCGCTCGCCTACGAAAAAATCCGCGAGCCGCGCAAAGCTCTCAAACATTGGCAAGCCTACATCAAGCTCGATACCACCGGCCCCTGGTCCGTCCACGCCCGCAACCAGATCCAGCGCATCCTCCAAGCCGACACCCTGAAGCTAGTCCACACCCGCCGCAAGTAGCAGCGGAATTCTACAAATGCTCATGTGGGGAAAGCCGCCCCCGGCTGTCCGTCGAGCAAGGCTCGACCCGCTTTTCCCCGCCACCGTTCCCGACCTCGGCAGCGTCATCCCGAGCGCAGCCGCTCTTCACGGAGGCGAAGAATCTCCTCGCTCCTCAAGCCTTACCCTGTGCTCCTCAGTGTCCCCTGTGTTAAAGATTTTCTTCCCGGTACTCAAATGACTTTTCCCCCCGCGTTGCAGTATCCTCGTAACCTGCCCAGTATGTCCTCCCAGCCACTCGACGTCGGCCAAACCATCGGTGACTACGAAATCCTCTCCCTGCTCGGCCGCGGAGGCATGGGCAAAGTCTTCAAAGTCCGCAATGTTATCTCCGACCGCATCGAGGCCATGAAAGTCCTGCTCCCCGATGTTGACGCCACTCCCGATCTCGCCGAACGCTTCCTTCGCGAAATCAAACTGGTCGCCACTCTCGATCACCCCAACATCGCCGGACTTCGCACCGCCCTCCGCTCCGGCACTCAGATGCTGATGATCATGGAATACGTCGATGGCCAGCCGCTCGATCAGCTTCCGAATAAAGATCAAATCCAGCCCAACCCGCCCGATCCCCGCCGCGCCGTTCACCTCATCATCCAAGTGCTCGCCGCCCTGAGCTACGCGCACCAGCGCGGAGTCATTCACCGCGACGTCAAGCCCTCCAACGTTCTCGTTCGTCCCGATCACACCGTAAAGCTCACCGACTTCGGCATCGCCAGCCGCGCGGGCGATCCCCGTCTCACCGGCCCCGGCATGGCTCTCGGCTCTCTTTATTACATGTCACCGGAGCAGATCAAAGCCTTCCCGGTCGACGCCCGCTCCGACATTTATTCCGTCGGCGTCACCCTCTACGAAATCGTCACCGGACGCCGTCCCGTCCAGGGCGACAGCCTCTTCTCCATCATGGCCGCCCACCTGCAACAAATTCCCGTTCCTCCCATCCATCTCATGCCGCACATTCCGCCGGAACTCTCCTTGATCATCGAACGCTCTCTGCAAAAATCTCCCGACGACCGCTTCCAGAGCGCCGAAGATTTCCGCACCGCATTATCGAATGTCTATCCCGACGTCCACGCCCACATCGCAACCACCGCCCCGTATCGGATTTCTTCTTCCACTCCACAACCCGCGCCACCCACCACGCAAGCCGCGCCGCCAACTCCACCCAGCACCCAATCCTTCGATCCGGCCCTGCTCGAAACCGCAAGAAAAAATCTCGCCACCTATATCGGCCCCATGGCCAAAGTAATCGTCACCCGCGCCGCCAAAACCGCCCGCTCCCGCCAGGACCTCTACGAAAAACTAGCCGAAGAAATCCCCTCCCCCAAAGACCGCCAAACTTTCCTCCGCTCCCTGCCTCTTTAGCACGGCACTGTCGCACACCGCCCCTGTTATCGTGAGCGAAGCAAGAATCCGCGAAGCAAGTCGTGCGCAGTCAAAAGCCTGCCCTGAGCGAAGCCGAAGGGGACCTCTGCAACTTCACCGGAAGGAGCCGTGGTGACACTTTAGCGGCGCGGCAGCCACAGGGGCGGTTGCGAAAAGTGTGCCCGGCAGATCAAACACGGGCACTCTTGGGTTGTTCTATGCTACTTCTTCGATGCTTGTGGAACAGGTCGCGTGACCGCATTCGCAAGCGATCTCCACCTCACCCGCTCCGGCGTCGCTGCAAGATTCGCTGCAGTATTTCTTGCCACTTTCCACCACACAGGTGCAGGGAATGTGCTCACAGGTTTTTTGCTCAGCCGCTGTCATAGGTTTTTACTCCATTCCAGGAATGAAAGTACGCCTACCATTATAGTGCCCCAGAACGCTCGAAAGTAGCGCCGCCCAGCATTGCGACGCTTACGATGCTTGCGTACTTGCGACGAGGCGACTGTCCGCCAGTAATGCCTGCGGCCAGCCTTCGGAGAATCCGGCAAGAACTTCATCGAAATAGGCAAATCGAAGAAGGTGCGGGAAACTATGCTGAACTTGCGGTCCTTTTACGACGCATAACTTTTCATAAAGGATGAGAACAATGCAAAAACGCAAACTTGGAAAAAGCAACCTGGAAGTTTCCGCTCTCGGCCTCGGCTGCATGGGCATGAGCTTTTCTTACGGCCCGCCCAAAGATAAGAAAGAGATGACCGATCTTCTCCACGCCGCGGTCGATCGCGGCATCACATTCTTCGATACCGCCGAAGTCTACGGCCCGTGGTCGAACGAAGAGCTGGTCGGCGAAGCCCTCGCTCCGTTTCGCGGGAAGGTGGTGATCGCCACCAAGTTCGGCTTCGATGTCAGTCCCGACAAGGATCCTCGGGGAATGAAGGGTGCGCCACCGGCCGTGAACAGCCAACCGGAGCACATCAAGCAGGCCGTCGAAGGCTCGCTCAAGCGGCTCAAAGTTGAGACCATCGACCTGCTCTACCAGCACCGGGTTGACCCGGATGTACCAATCGAAGACGTGGCCGGAGCTGTGAAGGAATTGATTCACGCCGGCAAGGTGAAGCACTTCGGCATGTCGGAAGCAGGCGCAAAAACAATTCGCCGTGCCCACGCCGTGCAGCCGCTCACCGCTCTGCAAAGTGAATATTCGTTGTGGTGGAGGAAACCGGAAGCCGAGATCATTCCAACGCTGGAGGAACTCGGAATTGGTTTCGTGCCTTATAGCCCTTTGGGCAAGGGCTTCCTCACGGGCGCGATCAAAGAAGATACAAAGTTCGACGGCACTGACTTCCGCAGCACTCTCCCTCGCTTTGCACCCGAGGCGCTGAAGGCAAACCAGGCGCTGACTGGTCTGCTCGGTAAAATCGCAGAACGCAAGAAGGCGACGCCGGCTCAGATCGCACTCGCCTGGCTGCTCGCGCAAAAGCCGTGGATCGTTCCGATCCCTGGCACAACCAAACTAAACCGCCTCGAAGAAAATATCGGCGCATTGGAAGTCAAACTGACTACTGATGATCTCCGTGACATCGATGAAGCCGCCTCAAAAATCACAGTGGAAGGGGCTCGCTACCCGGAGCGGCTAGAAAAGATGACCGGTCTCTGAAAGTATGACTATATATAGTTCGTCGCAATACTTCACGGGTTGGGTGTGGACGTAAGGATATGTCGGACGCACCGGATAGACGACTGCTCGACGCTCTGCTGGACTCATGGGAGCGGAACAACACCATCCTGGTCAACTTGCTCCGTGCCCTGCCGGAGGGCGGCTTGGAGACAAGGGCGATAGAGGACAGCCCTTCCGTCGCGGAGTTGTTCATGCACATCCACTATGTACGGCTTGTATTCGTCTCCGAAGACGCTCCCGAGTTCGCCAGAGACCTGCCCGAAGAAGAGTGGGTAGACGAGCGCGACCCTGGCCGCATCGCACAGTTGCTGAACGACAGTGCGCATGCGGTGCGGGATGCCGTTAAGGGCAGGCTGGAGAGAGGCTGCGACATGGACCGCCACTACGATCACCCAATTCTTTTGCTCCAGCACATGATCTGGCACGAGGGTTATCATCACGGCCAGATCAAGCTGGCGCTCAAGTTGACGGGCCGTTCAATCACCAACGCCAAGGCCGGTCCGCTTACCTGGAGAGTCTGGATGAACAAAACATCGATTTGATTTAAAGATCAACCGGAGTCACAGAATGGAAATCAAAAGAGTTGGCACGTCAGCGATGAACAATACCGCTCCGGAAGATAAGGACATTCGATAAGGACATCCACATGAGCAAAAAGCCGACGCACGATAATTCTCTACACAACGATTCTCTAAAAGACAGCCTTTCCCGATCCCGCGAAATTAAGATCACCGTGACCGGAAGAAAGTCAGGACGCGCCATCTCAATCCCGGTCTGGTTTGTGTTGGAGGGTGACAAGCTTTACCTCCTGCCAGTGCAGGGCTCGGATACACAGTGGTACAAGAATGTCCTCAAGAACCCGTCGATTCGAGTCGCGACACGAAGTGCTAAGGGTGAATTCACCGTTACCCCGATCACGGATGCCAAGCAGGTGTCATCCGTGGTCGAAAAATTCCGCGAGAAGTACGGGGCCGGCGACGTGAAAAAGTACTATTCAAAGCGCGACGTTGCCCTCGTCGCCCAAGTGCAGTAAGCCCGGAAGACTGCAAAAAATGATTGCAAAAGAGGTATTCTCAAAAACGTGAAGACCAACGGCAAAGTGGTGCCCTGGCGTCAGGCAGTCGAGCGTCAGGCAGTCGGGCTTCAGGTAGTCAATGGATCAGCCCCAGGCGAACCCGATACGTCCGCATTGGGTCGGCTGCTCGCCGCCTACGCCCCGCACGACGGCAGTTTCGACCTCCGCATCCCCGGTGTACACACGGGCGTGCATGCGAATCGCTTTTCACGGGCGAACAAGGAGTGTGTGCATGCTCTCCGCTTGCCCTCGTTGTGCATCGCCGCACAGGGAGCCAAGACCGTCATCGTCGGGGACGAGGTGTACCAGTACGACGCCTCGCACATGATCGTGTTTTCCGTCGCATTGCCGGTTGCCGCACAAGTCACGCAAGCCAGCCATTCCGCGCCCTACCTTTCTCTCAAGCTGGACCTCGACCCGCACAAGATTGCCGAGCTGGTCTTGAAGGTTTTTCCCCACGGTCTCCCTCCGGTGCAAGAGCGCAGCGCCGTTTACATCACTCCGGCCGAGGCGAGCGTCGTCAATGCGGCAACCAGGCTAATGGAATGTTTGGCGCATCCCGGGGATGCCGAACTGCTTGCCCCGCTGATGATCGATGAGATTCTGATACGTCTGCTGCGCAGCCCCATCGGTGTTCGCGTCGCTCAAATGGGATTTGCGGAATCCAGCGTGCACCGCGTTGCCAAAGCCATTTCCTGGCTGCGAGAAAACTTCTCTCAACCCATGAAGGTCGAGGAACTAGCCGGCCTGGTGCACATGAGTGTTTCCTCTTTTCACGAGCACTTTAAGTCCGTCACTTCCATGAGCCCGCTGCACTATCAAAAAGTGCTTCGCCTGCAGGAGGCGAGGCGCCTCATGTTATCCACCATGATGGACGCGGGCAGTGCGAGCCTGCGCGTGGGCTATCTCAGCCCTTCCCAGTTCAGCCGGGAATACAGCCGCTTCTTCGGCAATGCACCAACCAAAGATATCGCCCGATTGCGTCAAGAAACTCGACCCTGGGTCTGACCATCGGCAGCGGCTCGCGAGTGGCCATTGACCAGCCTCTCAGTGCTATGGCGACGTCACACCAACTGACCACCGAATCGCCAGAGTAGAAATTAATCGCCGCTAAGCGTACAGATCTTAAGCGTAAAGATCCAGGCGTAAAGATCTTAGGCGTAAAGATCTAAGCGTAAAGATCAATGAGCCGCCCGCTCCAGCTCGCGGGATTCGCCGCACTGAAAAGGTAGTGGGCGATCGCCGTGCTTTCGACAAGCCCGCTCCAGGCCAACCCAGAAACATATTGCCAGCCCGAGCGCCCCGTATCCTCGCTCTGGGTATCGTCGTTCTGCGTACCCTCGTTTTGGGAATCCTCCACCAGCGTTCCGTGGAGGAATGGCGCCTCGCCCCGGCGCGTCGAAGACGACCACGCGAAAATGTCGGCGGAGCGAACAACACTAATCTGGCCTGCCCGCGTGGCGATCGCTCTCTGCGCCACAGGCACGAGGCTCGTCGACCCATCGGGCGCCTGCGACGGGTCGACCGGATTCACCGACGCCGCGAGCAGTTTAATCGACATATTTAATCGACATGTTTAATCAACGTGTCTAATCAACACGGAAAATCGGATTGCCAACTCTCAATCTATCGGCAATTCCGGCACGACCTAAAGAACACGGCGGTACTTTAGCGCCATGCCGCGAGGACTCATCCTCGGGGATCGACTACTCGCTGAATTGCTGGGCCTTGGATGGACTGTCATGTCTGCAATTTCAGGGACGGTGGAAAAAAGAAGCCGACAATCTGAACGACGAGTCAGCCGCTCAATGAGTGAAATGGCGATGTGACGCCAACTGTCCGTTCCGTTACCGCCGTACCCTTCACTGACGCTGTTGTCTGTCGGCAAAATGGGCAGGATGACAGGGGATGCGGGAATGAAACCGATGCAGAAGTTCAGGCTCCTAGTCCTAGCGCTGTGCTCCCCGTATTTCCTCGCCCTGCTCTATCGACTAGTCGGACATCCTCGCCCAGCCAATTGGTTCAACCCGCTGTGCCTGTTCTACAGCGTAGGGGCGGTGACCTCTGCGCACATCTACCTACTCCGTCACCCCGAACTGCGGCCGTCCCCGGAAGAAAAAGCGAGACGGCTAGCCGCGACAAATCCACGGAAGGCGACCCTGCAGGTGATGGTTTTTCTCGCGGTGAGCTTAGCGGTCCTTTCAACGTTTCTTTTTTTCGACCGCAACCCACCCTCAAATCTCGTCTTTGCGCAGGGTTTACCACGCGCCCGCGAGTTATGGAACATGTATCGCGGAGCGGTATGGGGTGGTGTTGCCCTCACCTTTCTGGCATTCCTCCGTCTCTGTCAGGTATCGGCGCGGAGAGGAAGGCTAAGCTCAACCGTAGCACTCCCGGTGTATTAAACGGATAACTGTCACCAACAGGCGATAGCTGCTCATTGAGTTGAACGGTGAGCGAAATGGGGATGTTACGCGAATGATAGTCACAGGGAGGGCTGTGCACACAGACAATGCAGGAGCGGCAATGAAGGTGTACAGAAGCGGTTGCCGACTCTCTCTAAAGAATGCGAGGAGGGTGGGGAACCCCGGCATAGTGCCCACCTCAAGTGCCGTCAGAATATTATTTTCGTCTTGACTACGTAGGCACGGTAATCGGAATACACATGCTGCTCTCGAAACACCTGGCCGCTGACGTCCACCGTAAGCACGACCTTTTGCGGAAGCCATAAAGGCTCGCTTTGCGCAACTTGGGTTTCTCCAAAATAGATGTCGGCAGTGAGCCTCTGCAGGGGAACATCGCGGAGGGGACCGAGCAGATCAGTGCGCAAACGCACAATGTGGAAGTCCGACTCCTCAACCCAGGCGATGCCCTGGTAATAGATTGGAAGCGTCTGCCCCTCAAATCGAAGCTCTGCGGGAGATTGCACTGAAGCCGGTACTTGTGCAAATGCGATTACGAAGTTGTTATGCCCCTTAATGCGCTGCCGTCCCAGATAGCGGAATCTGGCTTGAGAGCGATTGGAAGGATAGAAGTACACCCAGTCGTTGGCAAACCCCTGGCTCAGCGGCAGAGCTGTTTTGTTGTTTGTGCTGGCTTCGAGGCTCAGACGTTGCAGGTCTGCAATGGACACGCCGCCGGAGATCACCGCCGAGGGGTTGGGGGTCTCGCCCAGAATTTCTGCTTCATGCTGCAAATCAACGCGATACTCATCCAGGCTTACATCGTTCTCCGTGCGGTGAGACAGGATGAGGTATTCGAAATCTTGCCGGGTTGGCTTGGCATCACTTCGCGCCTGAAGGACTTCTTCGTGCGCAATGAGGTTCGGCATTTTGTGAAAAAGCGCTTCCGCCTTATCGCCAACTTTCTCCAGAAGAATGGGTAGTTCTTCCTGGTCCGTTGCCGGCTTGAGTCCCCGCAGTTGTGGAACGGCTTTCAGAAGCTTCCGGAGAGTGAAATCCACGACGGTCGCTGAAGGTTCAGTGGTCGACGGCTTCTGCGCATTGTTGGTAGAAGGGGCGTTCTGGATGGTGTTCGGTTTACTCTTCTTTTCGTCCGTGTCGGCAGCCCGGATGGGTTCAACCGCCGGGCAACAAGCAGGAATTGCAGGTTTGGACGCACTCCCGATGCCAGAGCCTACTACTGCAACTTGACCGTCCGCTGCACCCAAAAGGCAAAGGAGAAATGCACACGCCTTGGCGGTGGCGCGTTTCATAGCATGATCATAGCTCACGATGGCGGAATGGGCCACCAGCTGATGCAATCAGAGGCGATTGCACTCGAAACCCCTCAATGAGTGTAATCGGGATGTTACAACAGTCAATCGGACCAAGGTTGGAGAGAGGCATATAATCAGGACCGAAGAAACCTATGAATTACATCAAAGGCGTCCTGAGTGGACTAGCCGCGATATTCCTCGCGGAGTTTGTAGGTCCTTGGTCGATGTTTAGGGGGATTAGTGAGCAAAAGGCAACGGGCTTGGGCGCGGTCGCGGGTGGGCTAATGTGGAGTGCCTTTTCGCCTCTCTTCTGGACTCTCGCGCTATTGTTCTTTGCACTATTTTTTGCGGCCAGCCGACTCGGAAATAAAATCCTGAGAGTGTTTTTATTCTGGATTCCAGCGGTGACGGTTTCTGTGCTCGTCATGGCGATTGTGGCACTGTTCGCATATTTGTCTATACATCTCAGAAGTGGTTAAGCGGGGTAGCTCTCGGCAATGGTGGATTCCCCGTGTCGGTTGAAGAGAATCAGGCGATTACACTCAAAACCCATGCCTTGCGGTCAATGAGTGAAATCGGGATTTTTCACGAACCATCAGCATGGCGGGAAGGCTAAACTCTTCAGGAGGTTTAGTTGCTTCGGGGCCCATTACGGAACGGGAGCACGGAGGACGAACACGATGCTAATCATGAAGCTTGCCGTTCTGAGCTGCGCATTTTATCTTGCGGTTGCTCTGCTTGCCGAGTTGGCGTTTTTCATGGTCATGTTGTGGAAAGATAACATTGGCATCTTTTTCAGTTGGTGGGGATGGGCCGCGTGGTCCGGGGCGGCGTGGCTTATCGCTACCACTCTAGCGTTCCGTATTGTGTGGGGCGGAATTCACGCAAAGATTTTGCGGCCATGAATTGCATTTCCCGCATTCAAAAGGCGGACTTCAATGTAACTGTCGTAAACAGGCGATTACACTCATTGAGAATCAGAACGATTCCGGATCGGTGGCGAACTCCCACCCTCACGATTCCAGCATCCGCATTGCCTTCACCATGCTCACATACATGCGATTAAACGACCGCGCCAGATCGGAAATTTCATCCGACCCCTTCACCGGAATCTCCGGCACGTTAAAGTTTCCGTTGCTCACCTCATCCGCCAGCGCCGACAACCGGCTCACCGGACGAATCACAATCAACACCATCGCCAGATCCAGCAAAATCAAAGCCGCTAGCCCCAGCCCGCACAAATAAATCATCAGCGTACGAAACGCCCGGTCGGCAATATTCAGCGGTACCGACATCGGCACGGAAACGATCTGCGCTCCCACCGTATCTCCCAGCTTCCAGTCGAATCCATTATTCGTTCCATAAATTCGAATCATCGCCGCCGGAGCCGCCGCCGGCGTGCTGTGACACTCGAGGCAAGGACCCGCCGCCACAATCGGCCGGGCCAAAAACATCGACCGCCCTCCCGGAACCTCGCGTTGCCCGGAAAATTCCTTGGCATCCCCATGGCTGCGGAAGTTCTCCACAATATCCGCCTCCCAATCCACTGCGCGGTCGCGCAAGTTGGTCGGATTCAGCGTGGCCTCTTTATACGTGTAGTCCGGATAACTCGCCCGCAAATAATTGAAAACTTCCGTCGCCGAAAACGCCGGCACCGTCTGCGGCAAAAATGTCCGGATGCGCGCCTGATGCGCCTCCAGCAGCGGCACGATCTGCTGCGACGTATAAGTCCGCATCCCGCCCGCCGCTCCCATCATCAGCCGCGCCTGCTGCAACACCTGGTCTTGCGCGTTGCGCTCCAGAAATTCGCGCGAGAAATACCCCGCAATCCCAATCCCCACCGCAAAAACCAAAATCAGCACCAGATTAAACTTCAGCAAAAGTTTCATAAGCCGCCAATTATAAAACGGACGAGAAAGCCCGGGGCCGATAAGCCTCCGGGATGTGGGTGCCCCATTTCTCGCGTCCTTTGCGAGAAGTGGGATAGACGCGCCCGACAAACGGCAATCCCACATTCTCTAAATGTGTTATGTGATCTCACCCACCCAAAAAGTAACCGTAAGAAAGTAACCCCGCCTGAGCCCAAAATCCTTCCATCCGGCATCGCAAATCCGCTATTGGATCAGCCCCGCTGCACTTGCGCCAAAATTCGTTGCACTCGATCAAGCCCTCTGTTAGCCTTTACAAGGACTATTTTTGAGTGTTCTTTCGTACCGCCTTTGCGATCGCGTGCCCCCGTTCGCGGCTCTCGCACAAATCGAGTTCGAATACATTTCGAACATATATAAGGTTCGAAGCAAAGTCCGAAATCAGGTCCGAAGCAATTTTCTAAGGAGAAACAATCTTGTCTGCAACCTCAGCATCGAAGAACCGCATTCTGTTTACTTCTGAATCTGTAACTGAAGGCCATCCCGATAAAATCGCCGATCAGATTTCCGACGCCATTCTCGATGCTTGCCTCGCCGAAGATTCTTTCAGCCGCGTCGCCTGCGAGACCCTTACCGCGACTGGCCTCGTCGTCATCGCCGGAGAAATCACCACCAAAGCCTACGTCGATTTTCAGAACGTAGTCCGCGGCACCGTGCAATCCATCGGATACGACAACGCTCTCCACGGCTTCGACTGCAACACCTGCGCCGTCATCTCCAGCATCAACAAACAATCCGGCGACATCGCCATGGGCGTCGACACCGGCGGCGCCGGCGACCAGGGAATGATGTTTGGGTATGCTTGTGATGAGAATGAGGAGTTGATGCCGACGCCGATTTCGCTGGCGCATAAGTTGACGATGCGGTTGTCGCAGGTGCGGAAGAATGGGACGCTGCCGTTTCTTCGTCCGGATGGAAAGTCGCAGGTTACGGTTGAGTACGATGCCAAGGGAAAAGTTATTCGGGTGGATGCGGTTGTGATTTCGACGCAGCATTCCGAGACAGTCGCCAATGACGAATTGCGCGCGGGAATTTTGAAGCACGTGATTCAGGCGGTGATTCCGGCGCATCTGCTGGATGAGGATACGAAGTATCACATCAATCCTACGGGACGGTTTGTGATTGGCGGGCCGATGGGAGACACCGGACTGACGGGCCGGAAAATTATTGTCGATACCTACGGCGGCATGGGGCGTCACGGCGGCGGAGCATTCAGCGGAAAAGATCCGACCAAGGTAGATCGCTCGGCGGCTTACATGGCGCGGCATATTGCCAAGAATATTGTTGCGGCGAAGTTAGCGGATCGCTGTGAAGTGCAGTTGGCGTATGCGATTGGCGTAGCGGAGCCGGTGAGCGTGCGGGTGGATACGTTTGGCACGGAGAAAGTAAATCCGGAAATTCTTTCCGATTTGATTCGCGCGAATTTTAAATTAACGCCGCGGGGCATTATCGAGTCTTTGGATTTGCGCCGGCCGATTTACAGGAAGACGGCGGCGTACGGACACTTCGGGCGTAATGATCCGGACTTCACCTGGGAAGCGACCGATAAGGCGGCGAAGTTGGCCAGCGATGCGGGCGTGCGGGAGACGGTGGGGGCGCGGAAGTAGAAGGCGCTCGCACGAAATGTGTGATGGTGTTCGCACTAGCGGGCGAGGGCGCCCGCTCCACATTAGCCAACACATGAGCCGAAGGTGCCATTCCCCTAAGAGTTTTTGAATATGCGGAACCCAGGTTTGATTCGTGTATTCTGACAGAGCGCTCGTATCGACTATTCTTCGTCAACAAACTTAAATTTTTCGCATGAAGGCGCCACAGGAGGCGTATGTCAACAGCAGCACAGGTTAATTCCGATATCAAGAGTTTAGAACTGGCCGAACTGGGCAAGAAGCGCATTGAGTGGGCGAATCAGTCCATGAAGGTGCTGCAGATTATCCGCAAAGAATTTATCAAGAACCAGCCGCTGAAGGGGATGCGCATTTCGGCTTGCCTGCACGTTACGGCGGAGACGGCGAACCTGGCGATTTGTTTGCGCGATGGCGGCGCGGACGTGGTGTTGTGCGCTTCGAATCCGCTCTCCACGCAGGACGATGTTTCCGCGAGCCTGGTGCGCGATCAGGGCATTGCGGTGTTTGCCATCAAGGGCGAGGACAATGATACGTATTACCAGCACATCATGGCCGCGATCGATCACAAACCGCACATCACCATGGATGACGGCGCGGACCTGGTCACGATTCTGCACACCAAGCGCACTGATGCGCTCGAGGGCGTGATCGGTGGAACGGAAGAGACGACGACGGGCGTGATCCGGCTGCGCGCGATGGCGAAAGAAGGCGTGCTGAAGTTTCCCATCGTCGCAGTGAATGACGCGGACACCAAGCATCTTTTTGATAACCGCTACGGAACAGGTCAGTCGACGATCGACGGAATTATTCGCGCCACCAATTTCTTGCTGGCGGGATCGAAGTTCGTAGTTGCAGGCTATGGCTGGTGCGGACGCGGGCTGGCGAGCCGGGCGCGCGGCGCGGGCGCGGAAGTGATCGTTACCGAAATCGATCCGACGAAGGCGCTGGAAGCGGTGATGGACGGCTTCCGCGTGATGTCGATGACGGAAGCGGCCAAGATTGGCGACGTGTTCTGCACGGTTACCGGTAACAAGAGCGTGCTGACCAAAGATCATTTCGACTTGATGAAAGATGGCGCAATCATTTCGAACTCCGGACACTTCAATGTGGAGATCGATATTCCGGCGCTGGAAAAAATGTCGTCGTCGAAGCGCACGACGCGCACTTTCGTCGACGAATACTCGTTGAAAGATGGGCGCAAGATCAATCTGCTGGGCGAGGGGCGGCTGATCAATCTGGCGGCGGCAGAGGGGCATCCCGCGTCGGTGATGGATATGAGCTTTGCCGACCAGGCGCTCTCGGTGGAATACATGGTGAAGAATTTCAAATCGCTCGAGAAGCGCGTCTACAAAGTTCCCGACGAACTCGACAAGCGCGTAGCCAAGCTGAAGCTGGAATCGATGGGGATCAAGATCGATCGGCTAACGCCGGAGCAGGAAGAGTATTTGGCGGGGTGGAGCGAGGGAACGTAGCTCGTGTAGCGCGGACGCCCTCGTCCGTGGCCTTTGACTCTGAAACGGGGCGGCGCAAGCCGCCCCGTTTGAAATTTGAGGCTCTTCAGGAAGAAGGCACGAAGCAACCTCTCGGCTACGTGCGTGAGCTGTCGATCAGACTCTTGTACCGCTGGTCGAACATGTCCTTACCTTCAGAAACTTGATCGGAGAGTATTTGCCAGAGGTATGACACTGACTCGAAATTTCCAAGGGAAAAATGGGTGCTGAGCTCGGTCATGATGGCTAGACT
The DNA here is from genome assembly GCA_963726155.1 of uncultured Acidobacteriaceae bacterium. Taxonomy (GTDB): domain Bacteria; phylum Acidobacteriota; class Terriglobia; order Terriglobales; family Acidobacteriaceae; genus Sulfotelmatobacter. The sequence continues at coordinate 384,498 of CAVSBF010000003.1, read as the reverse complement.
ATCAGCGCAAGACGTGACATCTGTGTGAATCGAAATATCTGAATCACGTGGCTGTCTACAATCTCTTTGTCCCGTCCTCTCACTATCTCGGCGAGAACGAATGGTGGGATTCTGTACACGCCGCTGCTGCTCAAGTGTGCTGTTCGGGAGAGGTCCTGATAGAACCACTCGTAGAGCCAGTTCAGAAATGGGCGGCTCTGTGTCTTCTTGCGCATGAGTTGCGTCGGTGTCCCCCACCAGGGGATCAGACTGATGTTTCGCCGCTCATCCGGGGTCAAGCCTAGAAAATTCGCCATTTCATCGAGGATTCTGCCTCGATGTGTGAAAAAGTCCTCCCACTCAGGATCGCTGCAAAACCTGTTGTGCAACATCTCGTATTCCTGTTTGGATTCCTTCCACCCCGCCCTTTCGAACGCAAGCGCGCGGGCTGGGTAGTCATCAAACATGTACACGAGCGTGAACAGCAAATCGAGTAACTGACGATTGACGGCGGGGACGATGAGAACGTAGTTAGGCTTGCGATTGTGGTCCTCGGGCGTGTCCGCGATAAGGTACCGGACGGCATTGTATGAGTTCTTAGTGAACAGCGCCGCTGTATTAACGCTTCTTCCTCGCCGTTTTCATCCATTAAACCGTCGAGGCTGGACGGTTGTTTGCGGCGCATGTGATCGATGACGAGGTTGTGCGCGACGGCGAAGAGCCAGGTGCTGAATGCGTACTTGTCGTTGAACTGGTGACCGCGTTCGAGCACGCGGATCCAGGTTTCCTGAAACAAGTCTTCCGCCAATTCGCGGCGTCCGGTCAGGTACAGGAGATAGCGAAGAAGGCGATGCTGGTATTGCTCGATCAGACGGTCGAGCAGGTCAGGATCTCGACGTCGAAGTCCACGAGCGATCTCCGTGCTCTCTTGCGCCATCGAACTCTCGAAATAGAATGCAGTCGCGTTCATCCTACTGATACATACGAGGGCGGAGGGAAAAAAGACGCAAGGGAATGCGAGGCAGTCGCGAGATCGATATAAGTTGTTGAAACTGAAAGAGTCTAGAGTGGGCGCGTTCAATCGACCTCAGCTTCGCGCCTTCTGCGGCAGTCGATAATCCCGCTGGTGTATTGGGCCCAGCAGAATTCGAGGCGTATATACATTGTATCTACCAATGTATATACTATATATCATTAGCAAAGAAAGGTACCTATGCCAGCAGCCCAGATTGTGAAGTGGGGAAATAGTTTAGCGGTGCGGATTCCCAAACCTGTGGCGGAACAAGCGGGAGTGCAGGAAGGCGATCCCATTGTGATTGAAGCCGCGAAGGGACAGATTAGGCTGCGCCCGAAGCGGAGAATTCCTACGCTAAAGGAACTGGTGGCGCAAATCACTCCGGAGAACCGGCCTGATGAAATCGCGACCGGGGCGGAACGGGGAAGAGAGAGAGTGGATTGGTGAGACGCGCGGCGAACTCCTACGTCCCGCGCGCGGGCGACATTGTGTGGCTCGACTTCGATCCGCAGGCGGGACGAGAGCAGGCCAAGCGCCGTCCGGCCCTGGTCGTTACCGAACAGAATTACAACCGAGCCAGCGGACTTGTCATCGTCTGTCCACTCACCAGCCGGCGCAGGGCTTATCCCTTTGCGTTGCCTGTAGATATTGACAAGATTGAAGGGGCAGTGCTGGTGGATCACGTCAAGAGCATGGACTGGGCGGCGCGCAAGGCGGCGTTTCATTCCAAAGCCGATCCGGCTCTCTTGGCGAAAGTGCGAGGCTACCTGGGAGTTTTGTTAGGCATTCGCTGACGTTGGTAGGGCAGGCGGTGCGTCGGAATTTATTTTGCTGCGCTCAGCGTGGTAGGCAGGAAAATCATTCTGCACAGATTTTAATCTGAGACGGCGGCTACGTGCGCTGCGCCGTAGAGTCCGGCATCACTGCCGAGTTGGGCACGGGTGATGATGGTTTTGCGAGCGGCAGCGCCGGATTGTTCCCGGCCCTTTTCTTTTTGTGAGGAATGGTTCGCCGTCATCAGAGGATTGTCCGGCGCGGTTGCGGCGTAGACCAAAGATCGCGCACGGAGTTCTTCGAACATCTTGGGAGCATAGGCATCCCAGGCGCTGACTACGCCGCCGCCCAGGACGTACATGTCGAGATTCAAGATGTTGACGATGCCGGCGAGCATGATGCCGAGATAGCGTCCGAAGGTGCGGAAGATGCGGCGGGAGGGCTCGTCGCCGCGCATCGCGAGGTAGTAGATCGACTGCGCGCCGAACGCGGGATCGGATGACGCGGCTCTTGCGAGCGCTGGCGCGTCGCCGGTGGCGATTGCTTCTTTCGCCATGCGCAGAATGGCGCTGGCGGAGGCGTAACGCTCGGCGCATCCGCGGTTGCCGCAGCCGCAGGGAACGCCCTCCGGTTCGACGGTGACATGGCCATACTCGCCGGCCATGCCGTTCATGCCGTGCCAGATTTTTCCGCCGAGCACGATACCGCCGCCGATTCCCGTACCCAGCGTGACTACTGCCATGTTTGGCACGCCGCGCGCTGCGCCTAGCCACTGCTCGCCCAGCGCGGCGACGTTGGCATCATTTTCAAGCACGACATGGGCGGCGAGACGGCGCTCGATTTCGGCGCGCACCGGATATTCTTCGAAGCCTGGAAGATTGGCGGATTTGCGCAGCATTCCGGTGTGCAGATCGACGATGCCGGGAATGCCGACGCCAGCGCCCAGGAATTTTCCTTCCTGCTGATATTTTCCGGAGAGCTGCCGGATGGCATCGCACATTTCCGTGATGACGTGGTTGGGGCCAAGAGCAGTTTTAGTGGCGAGGGTTACTTTCTCGAGAAGCTGCCCGCCGGTGGAGACGGCGGCGATGCGCAGGTTGGTGCCGCCGAGATCGACTCCGATGGAGAAATCGGGCATGGGTGGAGAAAGATTAGCAGAAATGCGGCGGCGGGAATCATTGTTGATTGATGATTGCTGACTGTTGATTGAAAGACCGGCGGCGATGGCTTTTAATCAACAATCATCAATCATCAATTGCCTTTCACTTCTGGCACCTTGGGCAGTAGTGGCTGCTGCGGCCGCCGATGACGATGCGTTTGATGGGAGTCTTGCAGACCAGGCAGGGCTTACCTTCGCGGCCGTAGACGCGATGCTTGAACTGGAAGAATCCTTCTTCGCCATTGGAATCGACGTAGTCTGAAATGGAGGAACCACCGGCGGCGATGGCTTCGCGGAGAACTTTCTGCACGGCAGTAAAAAGCTTTCCGAGTTCTTCGCGCGTGAGGGTGGAAGCTCGGCGGCGCGGGCGGATTTTGGCGCGGAACAAGGATTCATCGGCGTAAATGTTTCCCACGCCGCGCAGGAGTTTCTGGTTGAGTAACGCGCTTTTGATGGGAGTCTTGCGGCCGCGGAACAACGGGATGAAGTGGTCGAGATCGGCTTCCAGCGGCTCGATGCCGCCGGCTTCGAAATCTCCGGAGGCGGCGACACTCAAACGTCCGAAGCGTCGAGGATCGACAAAACGAAGCTCGCGGCCTGAGGCGAGTTTCAGGATGGCATGCGTGTGTTTGATGATTTCTGATTGCGGATCGCAGACTTGCAGACGTCCGCTCATGCCGAGGTGGACGATGAACTGGGCTGTGGTTTTGGGTCTCGGGGCTTTCAACGCCTGTTTCAGCTTCCGGCCGTTAGCGGGCGAGGGCGCCCGCTCTACACGATCCAGATCGAAGACGATGTGTTTGCCGACGCGGCGGACGGCGAGGATGCGCGTGTGTTCTACTGCGGCGGCGATTTCTGGCGCGGGAGATTTTAAGGGTTCCGGCTTTTCTCCGAGCCAGATGGATTCGATCACATCGCCGGAGACGCGCTGGTTGAGGCCGCGTGCGATGGTTTCAACTTCGGGGAGTTCGGGCATGCCTTGTTAGTTTACAAGGGGCACGACAGGGGCTGAAGCCCGGGCTCTGCTGAAAATCTAACGCGGCCCGTTCGGCTCCGCTCAGGGCAGGCTGCTCAGGTGCCGCTCTTCCACGGTTGTGCCCGCTTTTGTGGTTCCCACTTCTCGCAAAAAAGGCGAGAAATGTTGTGCTTGATGATTTCTGATTGCGGGTCGCAGACTTGCAGGCGGCCGGACATGCCGAGCTGGACGATAAATTGGGATCGCGGCGAAAAATCCCTGCGATTTGATTCGGGACGCGGCGTTTTATATTTCCGGCTTTTCGCGGGCGAGGGCGCCCGCTCTACATGAGCCAGGTCGAAGGGCCTAAAGGCTATTCGGGTGCTGGAGTTATCGCAGCGCTGAAGCGCTGCGCCTCCCAAAGGCCCCTAATCTTTTAGCGGAACTACGGCTTGGCCATCGCGGCAGAAGGTGGCGACTTTTTGCAGGTCGCCGTTGGCGAGTGGCAGGGTCATGACCGGTCCGTAGCAGTAGACGGCGTGTCCGGTGGCGGCGAAGTACCAGCGTCCGCCTTTGGAGTGTTGCTCCATGTGGCTGGTGGGACGGCGTGGCGGCGGCGTAGGGTTCGCCACCGTCATGCTGAACGTGGTGCTCGGCGTCAGACAAAACATCGTAACGAACAACAAGGCTAGGGTCAGGGCCTTCATGGTGAATCTCCTGCTGATGTCCGCGAGTTTCGTTGCAGTCTGAAAACTCGCGTGTTGCAAACAATTCTTAAAACCTGGGCTAGAGCGTAATCAATTCGCGGCGCTGATCTCCTAAATCTGAAGCGGGCATGGGTGGAACTTGGGTGTAGGGTTTTGCACTCTTGCCGGCACGGCTTGGAGAATGGCGCCTTGGTACCTGGGTTGACGGAGTCTCGGTTGACGGAGTTGTGCTTGATTGAGTCTGGGTAGACGGAGTTTGCGCGTGCAACGGGGTCTGGGTGGAAGATTTCTTTGCCTGGCTTTGGGCTTGGGCCAACTCATCCGCGGCCAGCTTGTCCGATAATGCTTTGCCCTTCAGGGCCCAAAGTTGCCGGCTGTCACCCAGCAAAACCTGAATCAGATTGCGCTGCGATTGGATGGTCGAGCCTTGCTCCACGATAAGCAGGGTCATCAAACCGTAAGAAGCCATAAACAGCACTGTGAGCAGAGGCAGTAGAGTTCTTTTTTTCTTTGGAACGAGAACCGGCTTTGGAGCCACCACCAGCCTCATCGCTGTGTTACCGAACAAAGTAGTCAAGCGCCACCCCGGGCTTTGCCCCGCTATAGCAGGCATAAGGGAGAATGCAGCTTGTGAGCCAATAGGCAGGAGGCACGGATCGAATTGAAATGGTTTGGGTTAGCGTGAGTAGAAGCCATGCGGAAAGCGGGTCCAAGTGCAATTCGATGCACATTATGAGCAAGCGGAATTGCCGCTCTTCCGCGGTTTGTGCCTGTTTTTGTGGTTCCCACTTCTCGCAAAGGACGCGGGAAATGGGGCAACCCAGCCTGAACGGGGCCAGCGTTGGTTACTTTCCGGCCAGCAGGAGTTTCGCGATGGTGGCGAGCTGCATGTTGGACGTGCCTTCGTAGATCTTGCCGATCTTGGCATCGCGCCAATACTTTTCCACGGGATAATCCTTGGTGAAGCCGTAGCCGCCATAGATTTCGATGGCGAGCGATGTGACGCGCTCGGCTACTTGCGAGGCGAAAAGCTTGGTCATGGCGGCTTCCTTCACGAAGTTGACTCCCGCATCTTTCATACGGGCGGCGTTGTAGACCATGAGCCGCGCGGCTTCGATCTCGGTGGCCATCTGCGCAATCTGGAACTGGATACCCTGGAAATCGGCGAGAGGCTTGCCGAATTGTTTGCGCTCTTGCGCGTATTTCGCAGCGAACTCCCAGGCGCCGCGGGCGACGCCGATCATCTGCGCGCCGATGCCGATGCGGCCTTCGTTTAGAGTTTCGATTGCGATCTTGTAGCCTTTGCCGGGTTCGCCGAGAATGTTTTCCTTGGGCACACGGCAATCTTCGAGAATCAGTTCGCAAGTGGATGAAGCGCGGATGCCGAGCTTGTCTTCTTTTTTGCCGACAGTGAATCCGGGGAAGTCCTTTTCGATTAAGAATGCGGTGATGCCTTTGTATCCCGCCGAAGGATCGATGGTGGCGAAGAGAACGAAGAGTCCGGATTCTTTGGCGTTGGTGATCCAGAGCTTGCGGCCGTTGATGACGTAGTCGCTGCCTTTGAGTTCGGCGCGGGTTTGCAGGGCGAAGGCATCGGAGCCGGAACCGGCTTCGCTGAGCGCGTAGGCGCCGACCGTGTCGGCGGCCATCTTGGGCAGGTAGTGCTTCTTCTGATCAGCGCTTCCCCAACGCAGCAGCGCGTTATTGACCAGCGTGTTTTGCACATCGACTACAACGCCCGCGGAGGCGTCGACCCGCGAGAGTTCCTCGACGGCAAGAATCGCTTCGAAAAATTTGGCTCCGCCTCCGCCATACTCTTCGGGGATCTCGATTCCCATTAAACCGAGATGAAAGAATTCGTGAATCAGCGATTTTTCGAAGACCCCTTTTTCATCCATCTCTTTGACCAGCGGACGAATTTTGTCGTCGGCGAACTGGCGGATGTTATCGCGAAAAAGAATTTCGTCTTCGGTAAGAGTGGTCAGCGGCGCGGGAACGGCGGACTGGAGGGTCTCAGGCATTTGGATACCTTCAGGCGGAGGAATGGGAAACTCGTAATTTTAGCACTGTTGCCGGCTGACGCCGGCGTGGGCCTGGAGCCGGGTTTCAAAATTCAAAACTCATCTACACCGGCGATATTGACCCTGAATACAACAGTTTTGTGAACCGAGTGCGAAAATTTTTCTTTGAAGCGAGACTCTCTCTTGCACAACGGCTGGTGCAAGGTTATAGTTTCGGGCGCAAGCAAGACTTGGGTCCCGATTGGTCTCATGGGGGAGAGAGATTCGGGACCCTTTGTTGTTAGCGTGCATTCACGCGCAACTGCGTATCGAGTTCGAAACGCGCCGCTAAAGCGCCACGTTAATCACGGTAAAACTCCAGAACACCATTGGAAGATTCAGCCCTGACCTTGAGGCGTGGTTTCAATCTTCAATAATTTTTCAATATTGCCATGCGCTAATTTCTCGAGATCTCCGGGATCGATGATCTTCGCCAGGCTATCCAGAAAGGCGCGTCCCGTGATGTTCGAACTGAAAGGATAGTCGACGGAAAACGAAAGGCGATCGATCCCCAGGACGTCAAGCGCGCAGCGGAGTGGCGGCTGCGTGAAATATCCGCTGGTGGTGATGTGAATGTTCGACTGGAAGTACGCTGATACGGGCTGGCGCAGATGCGGCGAGGCCTGAGAGAGAATTCCGCTGGAGCGAGCGAGAGCGTAGGGCAGGCCTTCGCCCATGTGACCGATGATCAATTGCAGATCAGGCAGGCGGTCAAAGATTCCGGAAACGACTAAGCGAAGAGTATGGAGTCCGGTTTCAGTATGCCATCCCCAACCCGCGATCGAGAGGAGCAGGCCAAGATCGCCGGGAAGACCGGAGTAGTAAGCATCGCGAACTTTCTCCGGCGGAGGGTACGGGTGCAAATAAATTGGAACTCGAAGCGCCGCAGCGGCTTCGAGAACCGGAAAGAAGCGCGGATCGTCGAGAAAAAGTCCGTCCGTGGTGCCGTTGAGAAGAACTCCATAGAAACCGAGTTGCGTGATGCAGCGGTCTAACTCCTGGACTGCTGTCCGAGGGGCCTGCAGGGCAAGTGTAGCGAAACCGCCGAGGCGCGTGGGGTGCGCTTTTATGGCGGCGGATAGTTCGTCATTCACGTCTCGGGCTAGCGGTGTGGCGGCCGCGGCGTCGAGTGTGTCGAAGCCCATTGCGGCGAGCGAGAGAACCTGAAAGTCGATGGCGGCTTCGTCCATCGCCGCGATGCGGCCGGAGCCAAGGTCAAGAAGTTTCGGCCGAAGCTGCGCGATGGAAGGAGGAACATGGCCACCGCGGCCTCCCGTGGCTCGGAGAAAGGATTCGGTAACAAAGTGTTCTTCAATCGTGATCGTGCGCATGGGTTTTCGTTGTCGGAACCGGCTCTGTGGTTGGGCAGAAATTTTTGATGCTGCTCTGCAGAGAACGTTAGCACGAACCTGCAGAGACGATCGAGGAAGTGCGAAGCGAGACCGGCTCGACTTCCCAAAAAACGGAGTGACGAGATAGCATTCATGTTTCGAAGAATTTGCACGCTTTGAACACTGCTTAAAGAGGACGTGATCAGCGAGGGCTTGATGGCTCATGGCGAGGAGGTGAAATCTGCGAATCCAAACAAGCTAGTGATCCGGAATATTGGTTTGCTGCTCAGTGGAGACTTGCAACATCCGATTCTCGATGCCGATACTGTGGTAGTCAACGGCGATCGAATTGCCGCCGTAGGAAGAGAAGCGGATGTGGACACATCGTCGGCCACGGTCACCATCGACGCCAAGGGCACAGCGCTCGCCCCAGGTTTGATCGATAGTCACGTGCATCCGGTGTGCGGAGATTGGACGCCGCGGCAAAATCAATTTGGTTGGATCGACAGTTACCTTCACGGCGGGGTGACAACAATGATCTCTGCCGGTGAAGTGCACACGCCCGGACGTCCGAGAGATATCGTCGGCCTGAAGGCGATGGCGATCTTCGCGCAACGTGTGTTTCATTCTTTTCGCCCCGGCGGAGTCAAGATTTATGCCGGAGCTCCGGTTATTGAGCACGGGATGGTGGAGAGTGATTTCAAAGAACTGGCTGCAGCTGGAGTCAGGTTTTTAGGCGAAGTCGGACTCGGCAGCGTGAAAGATGGGAAGACTGCGCGACAGATGGTCCTGTGGGCGCGGCAGTTTGGAATTCAGAGCACGATCCACACCGGCGGGCCTTCGATTCCGGGATCAAGCCTGATCGACAAGGATATGGTGTTGGAAACCGATGCTGACGTGATTGGGCACGTGAATGGAGGACACACCGCGCTTCCGGATGACCAGATTATTGCGCTGTGCGAGAAATCTACGCGGGCGCTGGAGATTGTGCACAACGGCAACGAACGCGCCGGATTGCTGGCGCTGCGCACGGCAAAAGAACTGCATCAGTTAGATCGCGTGATTCTTGGTACAGATTCGCCGGCGGGGTCAGGGGTGCAGCCGCTTGGAATTTTTCGCATGATTGCGATGCTCGCTTCTTTAGGAGAGGTTCCGGCGGAGGTGGCGATTTGTTTCGCCACGGGCAACACGGCGAAAATGCGCAACCTCGATTGTGGATTGATTGCGCCGGGGCGCGAGGCCTCATTCGTACTGATGGATAAAGCGCAGCACTCTGCGGGCAAGGGCTTGCTCGACAGTTTGCAAAAGGGAGATCTTCCCGGTATTGGGATGGTCATCACTGACGGAGTTGTTAGTGCGCAGCGCAGCCGGAACACGCCGCCGGCGACGCGCGTTCCGGAAATTGTTATTTCTTGAAATCGGACTTGATACAAATATCGTTAAAAGAAGACATCACTACCGCAGTCCGTCTTCCCCTTTGATCTGATCTTTGGTAAGTCCGCCGACTCGGGCCAGAGGCCGTCCGGAATCCGTCACCGCGACTGCGACCATAATCTCGTTGGCGCGCGGGGCATCGTTGATTCGAACTTCCATTCCATCGAAGTGACTGCGAACATACGCCGCATCTTTGTGTCCGAGAGGAATCTCAAGCGCTACACCGGGGCCGCCACGTTTTTTAGAGGATGGAATCAACGCTGCACCCTTGCCTAAGACACGCCGCACGGGTGTGCCCAATTTTGGATGCAGGATTGCAGCCGCGTGCTCGATCTCGCCGTTTTCCCCAACGGCGGCGGCCTTGCCATAGCTCTCGGCTGATGGTCCTGGAATGCCCAACGCAGCGATGGCTCGTTCGGTGAGCAGCTCGCCTAGCTCTTCACCGATCGCCATCAGCTCGCTTAAGTCCTCTACATACTTTCCAGCGTAAGGATTTTCAATCACGGCAACTGCGGCAGCTTTTCGTGTGGGCGGATCAATGGAGCGACCCATCTCCAGGCGCGTCTCCTCTACGAAGGTTACAATCTTACGGAGCTTCATCGCAATCCATCCTCTCCTTTTATTTCCGAAGCCTTCAGGCCTCCGCTGCGCGCATGGATGCGTGGTCCAGTCGTCATGACGAGAGCGAGCAGAATTTCATCGGCGCGGGGAGCGTCGGTAATGCCAATTTCCATCGCGTCGAAATGGCTGCGCACGTAGGAAGCGTTGATGTGGGTGATCGGCACATCGAGCCGGGTGCCGGGGCCTCCAACTTTTTTAGTTGAAGCGACAATCGCTTTAGCGCCGCCCAAAATCTCGCGCATGGCATAGCCGCCCGGAGCATGCCAGAGCGCGCCATGTTCGACTTCTCCCGCGGAGCCGACGATTGCGCCTTTTCCGTAACCTTCAACCTGCCTGGGATCGCCACCGAGCGCAGCCACCATTTTGCGTGCCATTTCGAGGCCGAGAGGTTTCAGATCGTCCATGAAGGCTTCGATCTTTTCCACGTACGCGCCCGCGTATGGGTTGTGAATCACCGCCAAGGCCGCTACGCGTTTCAACGGCTTGTGCGCGACTGGGCCGCCTTCGTGGAAAATCTCTTCTAAAATGAAAACGTTCTTGCGAAGTCGGACCTCAGGCATGCACGAGTCTCCGGTGGTTTTCCGATTGCTCCAACGCCGAATGTGCTCGTGAGCGCAGGATTCGTGTTTCTCCCTGCAGGCGCAGCGCGGCTGCGCAAATCAGGTCTTGGCTCCGCAAATGGTCGGCGACATTTGCTCCTGCATCCAACGCCAGCTGAATTTCTTCGAGACTGAGGTGAGCAACTGATTGCGTCACCCGTCGCTCGCCGAGATCGCTATCGGGAGCGAGTTCGCGGGCCGGCACGCGAACAATTTTTTCGCTTTCCGGAAGATTCACTGCATTCGCGATGATGGTTGCGGCCGCGTCGGCATCGGCGGCACTGCAGGCAAGGACAGTCACCGCATCGGCGATGCCGAGTGAGAAGCTCCGTCCGCGCCAGCCACTGGTGGCGATTCCGCGAACCGGGTGCGTAGCGTGAATCCGCAGCGTAGCGAAGAGCGAAGGACGATCCGGGCGATCAACCATCCCTACAGAGAATTCTTCGCCATCCGATATATGAAGGGCGATATCTCCTCCATCATTCACGTAGGCTTTTGAAAGCTGCGCGTTTGCTGTCATCGATGCAAGAATTTCTTCTGCGACTGCACCGGCAACGGCTGCCATTGGAGTGATAAACGTATTTCGCCCATGCGGTGCGACAGCTCGCAGCATGCGCTGAGCGATTGCGCCGCGAACTGTTAAATCGTGGCGCCACGGCTGCCGCAGCGTGGTTAGTTCATTGCACAACTCATCCAGCACAGTCAGGAAACGATTGGAAGCTTCGCGGTAGGCGTTCTCTATTTCCGAATTGTTTCCAAAGGCTTCGACAATTAAATCGATGGGCCCATCCTGCATGTGGAGGCGACGACCATCGGCCAGCAGCTGGATTTGCGCGCGCGAATTCAACGTTTGGATTCCTTGTTGCTGGCTTCCAGCGGCCACGGATTTTCTGGGTGCGCTGCAATCCGGCTTCGGCTTTCTTCTGCTTGCTGAATGGAACTGAGAGGACGCACGTGATCCATATATCCGCCAAGCGCGGCGTAATCGGCGAGCTTCATGGTGAACTCAATCGGAGCCACGAGGGCTGGAGTGGGCACGTATCCGAAGGCATTCTCGGGCAGGCGGCTCACGTCGACCATGATGGTGATTCCGCCTCCGGGCCAGACGTAGACCGGAGCACCGCCGCAGGTCACGCGGGTAAGCGTTTCGCGTACGGAGTGCGTGAGCTTCACGGGATTTTCCGTGACTCCGGCCCGGAGTGATCCGCCGGCGCCGCCCATGAACAGTACGGTGCATAAAGCCGGCTCGCAGTTCTCACGAATGCGCGCGACGGACTCGCGCAAAGTTAATGGCAATGCTTTCTCGATGGGACGCCGCGCATCGTCGAGTTCGAAATAAGCGTAGTGCTCACCGGTGGTGCTCACCATCAGCAGGCGCAGGCCTTTCCACGAAACTTTGGAGTCGAAGGGAGCAAGAATCGAGAGCGGATCTGTAATGTTGGTTCCACCCCATGAGGTGCCGGGCTCGGCCACTTTGAAGTAGCGTCCGGGAGTGGAGCGGCGGCCTTTCATCTTGATCCCGGTTTCTGGGATGCCAAGCAGTTTGCCTGCCTGGTGCTCCGAGAGAACGCCGGTGATGTGGTCGTCGACGACGACGACCTCGTCAACTTTACCCTCCCATTGTTTTGCAAACATGCCGATGGTGGCCGAACCGCAGCCGACCCGCATGCGCTCTTCGCGAACTCCATCGACGATCGGCGGCTGCGAGGCTTGCACAATGATCGTCGCTCCGCCATCGATTTCGAGTTCGGCGGCTTTGCCGTTGCACAGATTCAAGAGAGTCTCGCACGTAACCGTGCCCTCTTGGCGGCTGCCTCCGGTGAGATGACGCACCCCTCCGAGCGAGAGCATTTGCGATCCATACTCGCTCGTCGTGACATGGCCGACGGCTTCGCCTTGGGCTCGAACCGCGCTGCACTCCGGGCCCAGATGGCGATCGGTATCGATTTTTAATTTCACTCCGCAATAGCTGAAGATGCCTTCGGTCACGACCGTGACCATGTCGACGCCTTCGGTTTCGGAAGAGATGATGAAAGGCGCAGGCTTGTAATCGGGATAGGTTGTGCCCGCGCCGATCGCAGTAACGAACGTGTCGGCTCCGCTGATCAGGGAACCATCCCACTCGCGATTTTTTCCCAGGAATGGCACAACCGAATCTCCGCGCGAGAGTGCCCGATCGAGAACGATGTGCGGATCGATACGCACAAGTTGTCCATCATGATTTGCATAGCGGTCGCAGGATCCGGTTCTTCCGGGCTTGATGTAGCACAGCACGGGACAAGCATCGCAGCGGATGGCATCGTCAGGCATGCGTGCCACCCTTCTCGCGGGCAGCAAGAATTGCTGCACGCACGCGATCTGGCGTGGCGGGAATTTTTCGTATGCGAACGCCGATCGCATCGTGCAGAGCATTCAAGATCGCCGGAGCGGTCGGAATGACCGCCTGCTCGCCGATTCCTTTTGCTCCGTAGGGTCCGACGGGCGAGGGTTCTTCGATGAGAATCGATTCCACGGGCGGGATATCGCCAGCTGAGGGAATTAAATAGTCGTGAAGATTTTCGCCTTTGCCGGGGAAAAATTCTTCCATGAGCGCCATGCCGAGGCCCTGAGCTACGCCGCCCTCGATTTGGCCTTCAATCAGCGTGGGATTAATTGCGCGTCCAACATCGTGGGCGGCGGTGATCTTTATCACGCGAACTGTTCCCAGCGCGGTATCGACTTCGATCTCGGCCAGGTGAGCGCCGAAGCCGAAGACGGCGTATGGAGTTCCTTGTCCATTCTCATCAAGCGGCTGCGTGGGCGGATCGAATGTGGCCTCAGCGGTGAAAACGTATCCGTATTTGTCGAGTGGGAGGGCGAGAATTGGAAGAGTTGCTGGTTTGCCATTCTCAGTTACGATCACGGCACCGTCTTGAAAATCGATGGTGGCACACTCGCAGGCTTTCGCCAGCGCCAGAATTTTATTTCGCAATTGCAAGCCGGCCATCTGGGCAGCTTTGCCGGTCACGAAAGTCTGCCGGGAAGCTGAGGTCTTGCCGCAATCCGGCGACAGCGCAGTATCTCCGGAGATCAGATCAAACATCTCAATCGGAGCGCCGAGTGCATCCGCGCATATCTGGGTCACAATCGTGTTTGAACCCTGGCCAATATCCACAGCGCCTTGGTGCAACGCGATTCTTCCATCGCGCTTCAGGCCCACTCGGACCGTCGAAGGATTGGGAAGAGAGGTGTTGCCACAGCCATACCACATCCCTGCAACTCCTGCGCCACGCCGGAACCCCGCATTGTGGGAATTGAAACTCGACGCCGCTGTGCGTGCAGCTTTCCATGCGGGACGCAACGCCTCAAGGCAGGCGCGGATCCCCACGCCTTCGCCCAAAATTTGTCCGGTCACGGTTGGAGTACTTCCATCCAACGCATTCAGGATTCGAAACTCGAGACGGTCGATGCTCGCTCGGTCGGCCAACTCGTCGTAAAGTTGCTCCTGGGCGATCGCCGCCTGCGGCACGCCAAAGCCGCGAAACGCGCCGGCAGGCACGAGGTGTGTATGCACGGCCCTGGTCAGTGCACGGTAGTGAGGAACGTAGTACGGGCCGGACGCGTGCACCGGCACGCGTCCGGCAACCGTTGGACCCCACGAAGAATATGCGCCGGTATTGAAATCTGCGGAGAAATCAAGCGCTGTCAGTTTTCCATCGCGCGCACAGCCCGCTCGAAGCCGGATGCGTGATGGATGCCGCTTCGTGGTCGACATGATCGATTCGGTTCTCGAATACACCATGCGCACCGGCTGACGAAGTTTCCAGGCAGCGAGGGCGACAAAAGGCTGCACTGACAAATCCAGCTTGGAGCCGAAGCCTCCGCCTACGGCGGTTGGGATTATTCGCACGTGCTCAGGCGCGATGCCGAGAATCGCCGCGATATCGCTGCGGTCCATGTATGGCGATTGAGTGCAAGCTTGAATTTCAATCTGCTCGCCGACGCGGCGAGCGAATCCAGCCTCAGGCTCGATGTAGGCGTGCTCGATGAATCCAGTTTCGAATTCACCCTCGGCGGTGAAATCAGATTGCCGCAGCGCTTCGTCTACATTGCCGCGGACGACGCGTCCCCGCACCAGAATGTTCTGCTCGCGGTGGGGATGAATCTGTAAAGCACTCGGCATAAGAGCCGCGTCGATATCAAAAATTGGCGGCAATTGGTCCCACACCACAGGAAAGTCAGCAGCCTCAAAAGATTCCACAGCGGTCGTTTCGCCAACCACGGCTGCGATCGCTTCACCGCGGAAGCGCGTTTCCTTTTCTGCAAAGACAGGCTGGTCGGCAAATTGAGGAATCACGCCGTAACAGTTTTTTCCAGGAACATCTTTCGCCGTGAGCACCGCGCTCAGGCGGGGATGATTTCGGATGAATGCATCCAGATCGCCAAATTCGAAGCGGGCGCGAGGATGAGGAGACCGGATCGCTCGCAGGGTGAGAGTTCCAGAAGGGATTTCATCGGCACCAAAAATCTCAGTGCCGGTTACCTTGGCCTTTCCATCGAGACGCGCCAATCGCTTGCCAACCGCGCTGCCTGCAGGCGGAAGCTCGACCTTCGGTGTATCTTTGCCTGAGTCGAGAATCGCAGCGATAATTTTCCGGTAACCGGTGCATCGGCAGAGTACGCCGCCAATGGCGTCCGTGACCTCGGCTTCAGTTGGATTGGGATTACGATCGAGCAAAGCCGCTGCGGAAACCAGCATTCCCGGCGTACACGCTCCACATTGCGCGGCTCCATGTTGCAGGAATGATTGTTGCAATCGCGCGCCCGACTGCGAGAACTGCGCCAGGCCTTCGATGGTGGTGACCTCGCAATTCGCCGCTTGTGCCGCTGCCACCAGGCACGAGCAGACCGGTTCACCGTTGAGCAGAACCGTGCAGGCGCCACAATCTCCGGCGTCACATCCTACTTTGGTTCCGGTAAGCCCCAGGTCTTCGCGCAAGACTCGCGAGAGCCTGCGTAGGGGCGAAGTGGAGATCACCATCTCACGTCCATTGATGGAGAGAGTAATGGAGCTGACATCTGAAGCGACGTCGAATTCCGGTGTCGTCGCCATCAATGTTTCTCCCCTGTTTCTCCCACAATGTTTCTCGGCGCAACGGTTGAGCGCGCGCTGAACCAGCGTTAGCGAGGCGTCACGTCGATACTCGGCTGTGGCTCGAACATCGTCGATCGGGAGAAAGCGGAGACAAATGTTCCGGCGTGACTCGCGCTCCCAGTCCGGCGTCAACGGGTGCGCCGATGAGATCATGCTCAAGCTGAGGCAAGCGGCGGGCGACGGCGGAACATGATCCCACCGCTACTCGTGCCGCTACTACTCGTCCTTCGCCATCCGCGAGGACGACCGCGGCAACCATCGAAATCGAAATCACGAGATAGCGCCGGGCTCCAAGCTTCACAAATGACGAGGCGCCGTCGTCGAGAGTTCGCGGCACGATCACTGATGTTAACAACTCGTCGCCGCGCCGCAAGGTCTTCCGGTTTCCTACAATGAATTCTGCTAACGGCATTCTGCGCAGACCGTTGCTTGAGGCAAGTTCCACTTGTGCATCGATTGCAAGTAGCGGAGGAACTCCATCGGCGGCGGGCGAAGCGTTGCATAGATTCCCCGCGATCGTGCCGCGGTTCTGGATTTGAATCGCACCGATTTCACGGGCAGCATGCTTCAGCGCGTCAAAACAACGGGGAAGCGGGGCCCGAATGATCTCGGTCCAGGTGGTGAGCGCGCCGATTCGCGTCTCATCCGGAGTGCTGGTGATTCCGCGCAAAGCGCGAATCGCGGAGATGTCGATTACGGTCCCACGAATTGCGCGGTCCCCGAGTGCAGGAAAGAAATCCGTTCCCCCGGAGAGAATTTGCGCCGGCTGCTCAGCAAGCGAAGCGAGCGCGTCATCCACGGTTTTTGGCCGGATATACAAACCTAAGTCTCCGCAATGCAGATTCGCCCGCGAGGCGCGGGGCTTCTCCGCAATGTGTAAATTCGAACGAGGTCGATTGTACAGCTTGATGGGCGCGATGTTACGCGGAGAAAGCCTCGAACAAGACAGCTTTGTGGTCGAAGCTAGCGGAAGCGACGGATGAATAATGTATGGCGCTCGGAGCGGTAATAGCCAACTACATAAACCGTGGCTTTACCCTTGGTGGAGTAGATGACCTGGCGAATCCGCAGAATGGCGGAGCCTTTGGGCAGAGCGAGGGTCTCCGCCAGTTGGGGATCGGCGGCGGTGGCATCGATTTCCTCATCGGCGTAGGCCAACTCCACGCCGTAGTCGTGCCGTAGCGTGGCGAATAGAGAGCTCCTGCCCAAGGGAGCGTTCACCAATTCAGCGAACTCAGAAGCGGGAAGATAGCAGGTCTCGAGAGCAAAGGGTTCTTCTCCGGTGAGGCGCAGACGCATGATTTTGACCATGCGGCTGGCGGCAGGCAAGCCGAGGCGTGCGGCAACTTCCTGCTCGTCGTCAATGATTTTGGCCGTCAGCACGCGGGAGCGGGGAGCCAGGCCGCGACTGGACATGTGCTCGGTATAGCTCATCAGCTTGTTGAAGTGGATTTTGGGAGCGGCCACAAAGGTGCCGGCTCCGCGGCGGCGTTCGACGAGGCCTTCGCGTTCGAGTCCAGCGAGAGCGTGGCGGGCAGTCATCAGGCTGACTTTGTGGGTCTTGGCCAGTTCGCGCTCAGAGGCGACCGCGTCTCCCGGACCCAGTTCAGCCGCCTCGATCCGCTTGCGAATCGAATTCTGGATCCGCTTGTACACCGGCGTTCCGTTGCGATGGTTTCCAGACATAATCGATCTTCTGAGTGAGTTGACGTCCAACTCGGCGGCGAATTGCCGCAAATCTATCCCACTGGCCTGTTTGATAGCTGCCATGTGCTATATAGCGTATGGAAGGCCTTCTGTAAAGGAAAAAGCTTCACAGAGTGGACCGAGTGAACCTTTTTTGTTTTTCTGGATCGCTATAGAGCGGAGCGGGTTTCTTCCCGTGGCACCCTGCACTCTTCCGCAACGAAAGATTCTCAGCCGAAGGCTTCCAAAAATCGAACTACAGGCAGCAATATTGGCACTATCCAAGTAATCTATGGGACGGATCGGTAAATCAGGTTTGATCCATTCCCGAAACGGCACCCGATCGTGATATATAGCGGACTTCGGGATGGCATGGAGAGGGACGCGCGAAAAGATTTCCACAGGGGTATGCATTTTCTTCTTGACCACGCTGTGCGATGTGCTATATAGCATAGTGCGTTTACATTAGATGCCGATTTGTAATGCCTATGTATTACCCGCTCTCAGGAGGCTGTGCGATGAAAAAGCTAGCTCTAGGATTTGTGGTTCTGCTGACACTGGCTGGGATCGTTGGAACAACGACGCCAGCGGTGGGCCAGGAAGTAACGGCATCGATCGTGGGCACAGTGACCGATCCCAGCGGCGCGCCGATTAAGGGCGCCAGCGTTAAGGCCACGGACACAGAGCGTGGCACGGTCTGGACGGCGGAAACCAACGACAGCGGTGCCTATAACATCCTGCGCCTTCCGATTGGCACCTATGGGCTCAAAGTGACGTCGCCGGGCTTTCAAACGTCTGTATTGCCGCCGTTCACGCTCGTTCTGAATCAAACCGCGCGTGTGAGTGTGCAGTTGAAAGTGGGCAAGATTAGCGAGACGGTTGAGGTTACAGGGGCGGCGCCGATCCTGGAGACCGAGAAGGCTGAGGTTGGTACGGTTGTCGATTCGAGGACGATCACGAATCTCGCACTGGAGACCCGAAACTACGTGCAGTTGACGTTGCTTTCTCCCGGTGCGGTTTCGGTAGATCCCGCAAGCATGAATCTGGGATCGCAGACTGCTGAAGAGGGAGGCCGTCCTTACATCAACGGAAACCGCGAGCAGGCCAACAACTTCCTGTTGGACGGCGTCGACAACAACCAGGCGTCGGATAACCTGCCGGGTTATGCGCCGTCCCCGGATGCGATCGGGGAGTTCAACCTCATTACTCAGAACGCTTCGGCGGAGTTTGGCAACTACAACGGTGGCATCATCAATGCCACGATCAAGTCAGGAACGAACCATCTCCATGGAGATGCGTTTGAATTTTTCCGCAACGACATCTTCAATGCCAATAAATGGGAGAACGGTCTTCCATTGACGGGGCCTCTGCCGACGCCTAAGTTGCGCTGGAATATGTTCGGCGGGACGGTTGGCGGCCCGATCATCAAAGATAAATTGTTCTTCTTTGCCGACTATCAAGGTGGACGTCTGGATCATCCCGCGAGCACCAGCGCCATCACCGTGCTCACGCCAGCCGAAATATCAGGCAACTTTTCGGCTCTCTGTCAAACCGGATTTACCGGGGGAATTTGTAATGATCGATCAACCGGTCCAGACGGCAACACGAATCTGATCACCAACCAGCTTTATAATCCGTGCGGTGCGGGAACTGGGGGAACATCCGGCGTACCCTGCAACATCCTAAAGCCTTCAGCAAGAACGCCTTTCCTCGGGAACATAATTCCCTCCGGGCCGACGGGCATGCTGAATCCGGTATTCACATCACTGGTCACAAACGCGCTCTATCCAAAAGCGGTAAGCACCCTTCCTGACGGTTTCGGGCAAGCGTTCAATACGATTAACGAACAATATAATTCAGACCAGGGCGACATTAAGGTTGACTACAACGCATCCGAAAAGGATCACGTGAATGCCCGCTTCTCAAAAAGCGATCAGTACGATCCGGCCAACAACTCCGTAGCTTTGCTGGGCAACACGATAAACGAGGCTAACCTGTTGACTGGTTCGCTGAACTGGAACCATACCTTTACACCGAACCTGCTCAACGAAGTTCGCTTTGGCAAAAACAATATCAAGCTGAATCACGGGCTGACCGCGTTCGACAGTTCGGTTGGAGCTCTAGGCAACAGCATCGGAATCGCCAACGGGAATCCTAGTGGAGTTGAGGGCCTTCCAGAATTTGGATTTGCCGGCGGCTCGGTAACCAATATCAACTCGGGCACACTGACAAATTTGGGCGCGGCCAGTGTTGACGAGCAATTTTCCACGACCGTCACACAATTCGACGATGTGCTCATCTATACGCATGGTCGGCACGTGATTAAGACCGGGTTCCAGCTGAATCGCTATAACCTCAACGTGTTTTACACGGGAAATGGCGGCGAGCTGGGCGCCGAACTTTTCGGGAACGGTCCGGGCGGAAACTATACAGGCACCGGCGTCACCGAAGTAGTTTCTGGACAGGCGCAGCAGGTCACTTCTGGAGGAGACGGATCCGCGGACTGGGCTCTTGGACTTCCGGGCGATGTAGGCCGGGGCGCAAGCGCGGCACCGCCCTGGCACCAGCGCGATTGGCTGATCGCTGGCTTTGTTCAGGATGACTGGCGGGTCACCGACCGTCTGACTTTAAACCTGGGCCTGCGTTATGAAGCGCGTACTCCGTGGATTGAATCCAACAATCGCCAGTCCGCGGTAAATATTCTGACTGGCGCGTTGGAGCTTCCCGGCAACGATCCTGTACCGAACGGAGTTGTGGGCTCGAACGGATTCAGTAGAGGGCTTTACAACACTACGTATGGGGGGCCGGATTTCCAGCCGCGCTTTGGCTTCGCCTGGAGTCCTGCGCTTTGGAACGGAAAGACAGTCATCCGCGGAGCCTTCACGATTTCGTCCTACCTGGAAGGCACGGGGGTTAACCTGCGGGACACGCAAAACCCGCCTTATGCAGCGCCTCAAACCGAAACCAACAATGTGGAAACCGGGCCGACGGCGTTTACCACTGCGACAGCGTTCGCTTCGGCGAGCGGCGTAAATCCGTATGTGGGCGCCACGCTGCAAACCTGGTCGGGCACGGTGCAACCGGCGGTGGCCGATCAGTGGAACGTTACCGTGCAGCAAGAGCTTGCTCACGACACGACCTTCCAGCTGAGCTACATCGGCCAACGCACCACTCACTTGATGGTTCCGGAATGGCTCTCGCAAGGGGATCTGCAGCCGAATGGCAGTGTGACTTATCCGTTTATCGGCGGTCAAAATCCGGCGGGCACCGTCATCGATGGAATCACCACGACTACGGCGACGTATGGTCCGAACGGATTCGGCAATGTGAAAAACACGGCTTCGGTCGGCAATATGAACTACAACGCGATGCAGGTGGTCTTGCAGAAGCGATATGGACACGGACTCGAGGGGCAGGTTTCCTATACCTTCGAGAAGTGCATGACCAACGATGACGGATACTACGGAACCTGGGGCACCACGACTCAGGCCGGACCGTCCGGAAATTACTGGCAGAATCTTTACAATCCGAACGGCGACTATGCGCAGTGCTACTGGGACGCGAAACACGTGCTCAGCGCATACGCCGTTTATCAACTGCCATTTGGCCACGGGCAACAATTCGGGCAGGGTCTTCCATCTGCTGTAAACGCGGTGGTCGGCAACTGGTCGATCAATCCGATCGTTTCCTGGCACACCGGCTTCCCGCTCTCGCTGTATGGAGCGAGCGACTCGGGAACGGGTAGCCCGGAAAATCGACCGGATTGCCTTGGCCCAGTTTCGTATCCGAAGTCGATTGTTCCGGGAACGGGTTTGCAGTGGTTTTCGCCTAACTCATTCGCGAACGCTGCGGCTGGAACATTTGGAAATTGTCCAGCTCAGGGTCCAGTGATTGGGCCCGGGTACGTGGATGCCGACATCAGCTTGCAGAAGGATTTTCCAATCTCGGAATCGATGAAATTCCAGTTCCGGGCGGACTTCCTGAATGCCTTCAACCATCCGAACTTTGCGGTGCCCAACGATAGTGTCGGGACTTCCACTTTCGGGGTCACTACCGCAACGCAAGATGCGCGTGAGATGCAGTTTGCGTTGAAGCTGTACTTCTGACGAAATGCGACAATCATGGCAGGATGCCGTTTCGGCGTCCTGCCATTTTCATTTATGATCGCGTTTATATGTTCCGGTTTCAATTCCTGGTATGTGTAGTTCTCTCGGTCGTCATCGCGGGCGGGAGCATGGTCGGACAGTCTGCCAGCAAAGCGCCGTCCACTTCTTCTACAGTCGCGCGAAATGCGGCGGCCCTGGCCGAAAGTGGCCATTGCGTGGAGGCTTTGCCAGCCCTCAAGAAGAGCATCAAGGTAGAAGATAAAGAACTGAGGCGCAAGATTGGCCTGGACGGCGTGCGCTGTGCCATGACGCTGCATCAGCCGGATGCTGCCCTGGAATTTCTTCACTTGCTGGCGCGAGAATTTCCGCAGGATCCGGATGCTCTGTATGAGTCCATCCACGCCTACTCTGATCTTTCTTCCTCGGCCTCACAGGAACTGGCGCGCACGGCTCCGTCGTCGTATCAGGCGCATGAATTACTGGCCGAATCTTTCGAATCGCAGGGGAAGTGGGAGGAGGCGGAGAAGGAATATCGCGGGATCCTGAAACAGAATCCAAGTTTGCCGGGGATTCATTTCCGGCTGGGGCGAGCTTTGCTTTCGGTGCCGAACCCGAGCCCGGATGCGGCTGCTGAAGCAAAAAAAGAATTCGAGCAGGAGTTGCAGATCGATCCCAGTAACGCTGGTGCCGAATATGTGCTGGGCGAATTGGCGCGGCAGAGCCAGCAATGGGACGAAGCCGTGAAGCGTTTTTCCCGCGCGGCAAAGCTTGATCCTCAGTTTGGAGAAGCCTTTTTGGGTCTGGGATCGTCATTGCTTTCGGAAAAGCAATACGCTGATGCGATTGCGCCGCTGGAAAGGGCGGTGAAGCTGGAGCCCAGGAATCCAGATGCCCACTACAGTCTGGCTATGGCCTACACTCGCGCGGGGCGCAAAGAAGATGGTGAGAAGGAATTTGCGATTCACCAGCGCATCATTGGCGATCCTGCACCCTCCGGGCAACCCGCAGAGGCTAAATAGCAGAAGCTAAATAACGGAAGCCGCACGGAAGAGCTTTTGTGCGATCGCCTGAGGGAGAATTGAGAGCATCTGTTTTTGCGCACAGCATGGGCCCGTGGATGATCGATCGCCGCGACTTCCTTCGGGGAATCTGCAGCAGCTTCGCGTTCTCCACTCTCGGGCGTTTCTTGGCTGCGCTTGCGCAACCGCTTTATCCCTTTGAAATAGTTCCCGCCAATGTCAGTGGCATCACCTGGAAACATACTGCGGCGCACTCTGAGCAAAAATATCTGCCGGAGACGACCGGCGCAGGTTGCGCGTTTCTCGACTACGACAACGATGGCTGGATGGATATCTATCTGGTGAATAGCGGAAAATGCGATTTCTATGATCCCAGTCCGCCGTTGCGCAACGCGCTTTATCGCAACAATCGCGATGGAACTTTTACGGATGTGACCGAGAAGGCGGGAGTGGCTGCGGGCGGATATGGCCAGGGTGTCGCGGTCGGCGATTACGACGGCGACGGGTTTCCGGATATTTACGTTACGCAATACGGGAGAAGCATTCTTTATCACAATAACGGAGATGGCACATTCTCCGATGTGACAGAGAGGGCCGGAGTGGCTGCGCCGGGGTGGTCATCGAGCGCGGTGTGGTTCGATTACGACAATGATGGCCGGCTGGATTTATTTGTCTGCCGCTTCGTGGATTTCGACAAATCCAAGAATCTGCCGTGCACCTCGGACAATAAGGTTGGGTACTGTATTCCTCATCTCTACAAACCGATGGCCAGTTGGCTCTTTCATAACAATGGTGACGGAACGTTTACTGACGTTTCCAAGACATCGGGCATCGGAAAATACCTGGGCAAGGGCTGGGGAGTGGTGGCCACGGATATTAATAATGATGGCCGCATGGATTTGTTTGTTTCGAACGACACAGTGGCCAACTTTCTGTATGCGAATCGCGGACAAGGAAAGTTTGAAGAAATTGGGCAGCAGGCGGGCATCGCCTACTCCGATGCGGGGCGACCGCGTTCTGGAATGGGAGTGGATTCCGCCGACTTCAACCAGGATGGATGGATGGATCTGTTTGTCGCCAACATCGACCATGAGGCTTATTCGCTCTATAAGAACAATCATGACGAAACGTTCGACGATATCGCTCCGGCCACCGGCCTTGCCCGCGCGACCCGGCTGATGAGCGGCTGGGGGCTGAAATTTTTCGATTACGATAACGACGGCAATCTTGATCTGATTCTAGCCAACGGGCATCCCGACGATCTGATCGAGAAGATCTACGACAATGTGAAGTACCGGGAGCCGTTGCTGCTGTTTCATAATTCGGGAAGCGGATTAAAAAATGTGAGCGGGGAGAGTGGGCCGGCATTTGCTACTCCGATGTCGGCGCGTGGCTTGGCTCTGGGAGATTTCAATAACGACGGAGCGGTCGACGTCCTGATCTCGAATAACGACGAAGCGCCCGTGTTGTTGCGGAATAATGCTGCAGGCGGGAATCACTGGCTGGGTTTGAAGCTGATCGGAAAAAAAGCAAACATCGATGCCGTCGGAGCCCGCGTGACTTACCAGGCGGGCGATCTGAAGCGGAGCCGTATGAAAGTCGGCGGCGGCAGTTATCTGTCGTCGCATGATCCGCGGCTGGTATTGGGAATCGGGAAGCTTGCGAAAATTGACTGGCTCGAGATCGATTGGCCGCAGCCCAGCGGATTGAAGCAGCGATTCACGGAACTTCCGATCGACCGTTACATCACGATTCACGAAGGGCAGCAGGGGTGGAAGTAAGCAGCTTGCGCGTCTTCGTATTCAGGCCATACAAGTCAGCACCGGACAGCTCGCACGGCAGATGACCTCGTGAGTGAGAGCCCACGGGATGTGGGCGGATACGCGCGGCGAGGATGTGCGGTTTGCACCCATGACGATCAAGTCGATTCTGCGGATTGCGGCAGTCTCCAGGATCCCTTCGGGAAGGAAATCTGTACTGGCGATATATTCCGGTTCTACTGCCAGCTTCGCGCTGGATGGAAGGAGTTTCATCAGTTTTATCCGGCTCTGTTCTCGCATGCTGTGCTGCCACTTCACAAATTGTTCGGCGGCGTAAGGTGACGGACAGTAAGCGCCGGGGCTGACATCAGTGAGAGGCATCGGCGGCAGCATGTGCAAGAGGACAAACCTTGCGTGGTGCTCTTCGGCAATGGACAGGGCATAAGGAAACGCGGCATCGGCGGCCCGACCAAAATCGGTTGGAAAAAGGATGCCTTTAAACTGGATTGGTCCCGGGGCTGGGGGCAGGACATGTGGACCGATGGTAAGCACCGGGCATGGCGCCAGCCGCAACACTTGCTCCGCGATCGAGCCCAGAGCGAGCTTCTTCAGTCCGCCTCGTCCTCGCGTGCCTAAGCACCAGGAGATCAACGTTCGCGCGTTCAATGATGGAAGAAAGAACATCCCAAACCGGGCCCTGTTTGATGATGAGGTGATGGTTAACAATGTTCAGTCGGGCATTCTCGGCGAGTTGGTGCATTTCCCGTTCCGCGTCCAGCCTGGGCACGTTTAATTCTCTTGGCAAAGGTTCTAACGGAATCGGTTCTCTTGGTTCCGGAGCCATGGCGTGAACGACGGAAAGAGTGGAACTATACCGGTGTGCCAGCGAGAGCGCATAAGTGAGGGCGCATCGTGACGAACGTGAGAAGTCCGTTGCAATTACGATCTGCTTGAATTGAACCTTGGTTTCTGGATTGTGTATCTGGGAGAGTGTTGACATAGTCCCTCCGATCTTTCTGGCGGCGGATGGTTCGGACTTGGCCCGAAGATTCGCCGTTCAGGAAATCAATCAGCGAGGCGAAGCGCTGGGCGCCTCTCGTTTTGCTTTTTCTGCCTCCAGCCGGTGAATCGTTGTGCGCAGCCAGGCGCCGAGCGCGGCCTCAATTTCCTGTTGCGTTCCCGTCCGGTACAAAGACTCGAGTGTGTCTCCACTCAGCGACAGGAGAATGTGAATGCAAGGAATTTGTTCCTCACGCGCTTCTGCCGGGACGAATTGCATCAGGAGGCAATCGCTGCATGGCTCCTTGTCCTTGGAGTTGAAGTTCATGCAGGTAGGAGAATCCTCGAAGATAAATCGCGGGCGCCAGGCTTCGCGGGGCAATCGCCCGTAACCGCCTTGCTCAAGAAATTCCAACTCGAATTTGAGAACCTCCAGCAGGTTCCGCTTGTCTGTAGGCATAGCCCAAACCTCATTGCTAGTGTGTGCGCTCCTCAGTGCTGACGCCGTGACGCCGGTCACAGGACTTGGTGAGAGTTATCACCCAGTACTTCGCCGGGCGAATCCTGCCCGCTGCTGGTCTTTTCCGGGAATGGATTACATCAATCTGTGATATGGGTCACAGCACCATCTGGGCGAAAGAGTTCAATATTGCAACATGTTGGAGTATTCTCCTTGCAACATTCGACGAACCCTAATTCGATGGAGCTAATGATGAAGAGAATCGATCTGAAACTGTTTACGATTGCAACAGCCTTTGTGGTCGCTCTTAGCTTTTCCATGCCGGCGCACGGGCAAGACGCGGCAACGCTATTTAAGTCAAAATGCGCAGGCTGTCATGGCGCAGACGGAACGGGCAGCGCAGTGGGCAAGAAGATGGGAGCCCATGACTTCACCAGCGCCGACGTACAGGGTATGACGGACGCGCAGCTCACCGACATCATTACCAACGGCAAAGGGAAGATGCCGAAATACAGCTCTTTGACGCCCGACCAGATTAAGGGATTGGTAGCTTACATCCGAACGCTGAAGAAATAGGTCTCGCTTTCCGTACAGCATGATTGGCCAAAAGTGGCGGGGTGTTCGCTGCTCAGCGAGATGTGTATCTTCGCGCCGGTGATTAGAAATTAATAAGGAAAACAGGAGCAGCAGTTTGCTATGACTATGCGAGAACGCATCCGAGAGTGGGCGCAGCCGATCTATTTTCTGGGCCAAAACCCAATCACTCTGACGGGTGCGGTGATCACGACGAGCACGGCGCTCACTACGATTGCCTTCTGGTTCTATGACTTTTTTCTGCCGGGCCCGCCGCATCCTTATATTGGGCTGCTGGTTTACCTGATACTGCCCGGCATTTTTATCCTCGGTCTAGTGCTGATTCCGCTCGGAATCTGGTGGAGGCGGCGAGGCCTTCGCCTGAGCGGGCATCTGCCGGAAATCTTCCCTGCTATCGATCTGCGCCTGCCGGTGGTGCGGCGCACGTTTGAGTGGGTGGCGTTGGCGACGGTGGTGAATCTTCTGATTCTGGCGACGGCCTCCTACCGCGGGGTGGAGTACATGGATTCGGCGAGTTTCTGCGGCACGACTTGCCACACCGTGATGGCTCCTGAGTATACGACCTACCAAAATTCTCCGCACTCGCGTGTGGAGTGCGTCGAATGCCATATCGGGCCGGGAGCAGGGTGGTTTGTGCGCTCGAAACTTTCCGGCCTGCGGCAAGTCGTTGCTGTAACGCTCCATACGTATTCGCGCCCAATTCCTTCGCCAGTGAAGTACCTTCGCCCGGCGCGTGAAACCTGCGAGCAGTGCCACTGGCCGCAGCGTTTTACTGGCGACAAGTTTCTGGTGAATACGAATTACAAAGATGACGAGAAGAACACTCCGCAGACCGATGTCTTATTGCTGAAAGTCGGTGGACGAACCTGGCAGGGATCGGTCGGCATCCACGGTCATCATCTCGCTGAAGGGGCGCGGATTCGCTACATTTCGACTGATCCCGAGCGGCAGACGATTCCGGCGGTTTATTACACCGACGACAGCGGGAAGACCACCGAATTCATTTCCACTGACGCGAAACCAACTCAACAACAATTAGATAAGGGAGAACATCGGGTGATGGATTGCGTGGACTGCCACAACCGGCCGACGCATGTTTTCGAATTGCCCGAGAACGCGGTGGACAGGCAAATGTCGTTGGGCCGGATCAGTCCCGATCTGCCGTTCATTAAGAAAAAAGCGGTCGAGGTTCTGAAGGTTGATTATCCGGCGCGCGATGTGGCCAAGCAACGAATCATTGACGAGCTTAACAATTTCTACCGGACGAATTATCCGCAGATCTATGAGACGCGGCGCACGCTGGTGCAGCAAGCGGGCGACGAAGTTGCAAACATCTATTTGCGCAATATTTTTCCGGACATGCGAGTGACGTGGGGAGTGCACCCAAATAATCTCGGGCACAATGATTCACCGGGCTGCTTCCGCTGTCACGATGGAAGCCATACCAGCGCGGACGGCCAGACGATTACCAATGATTGTTCAGCCTGCCACGAGGTTTTAGCGGCGGGAGAAGAACATCCCAAGGTGTTGACGGATTTGGGAATGAAGTAAGGAGCTGAGGTGTCGAAGAGAACGCAATGGGCGGCAGGTGCAGTCAGACGATTACGGATAATTATTTCGGCCGGGCTGGTTGCATTTTGCGTTCTTGTCGTTGTTACGGTTGGTGTTACCTCGACAGATGCGCGGGCGCGCGCACAAGCGAAAGCGCCGCATCCCCTCAAACAGGATGAAAGCTGCCTTGCCTGTCACGGCCAGCCGGGGATGACCTCGGAAAAAGGCAAGAGCATCTCGATCGATCCCGCGAAACATGCAGCCAGTGTTCATGGCATTTTGAGCTGCAAAGACTGCCACTCCACAATTAAGGACTATCCTCACCCCGTTAAAGTGGTCAAGGTTGAATGCTCGACCTGCCACGCCGACGAAGCTTCGCACGTGCCGAATAGCGTGCACGGCGCGTTGGGTGAGGCAGCTTGCGAATCCTGCCACGGCCAACACCACGAGGTTACAACTGCGGCGCAGCTAACCCCGGCAAAATGCGCGCAATGCCACGCCGATGAGGTAAAAGAATTCAAGCAGAGTATCCACGGAAAAGCGGCCGCATCCGGCGACCCTGACGCACCCAATTGCATCTCCTGCCACGGACCGATCCACCAGATCCAAAGCTCGAGCGACGCGGCCTCGCTGGTAGCGAAGAAGAATCTGCCAGACACGTGCGCCACCTGTCACAGCAACCAGCAGTTTCTGGCGCGGCATAACATCCCGTTCGCACACCCGGTGGAGCTGTACCGGCAAAGTGTTCACGGGCGTGCAGTGGCGGATGGAGACGGCGCTGCCGCAAGCTGCTCGGATTGTCACGGCAGTCACGGGATTCTCCCACCCCAGGATGCGCGTTCCAAAATCAATCATTGGAATATTCCCGCAACCTGCGGACAATGCCATGCCGAAATTGCCAAGACCTATCTTCAAAGTGTGCATGGACAAGCTATGAAGGCCGGGGTGCGCGATGCCCCGGTATGCAGTGACTGCCACGGAGAACACCTGATTCTGGGGCCAAAAGAGCCCGGGTCGCTGGTGAATGCGTCGCGGGTCTCAATGGCAACGTGCGGCAGATGCCACAGCGATGAACGTTTGGCGTTGCGCTACAACCTGCCCGCCGACCGTGTTCCATCTTTCGCCGACAGCTACCACGGCCTGGCTATGCGGGGCGGATCGCAGAGTGTGGCCAACTGTGCTTCCTGCCACGGCGTGCATAATATATTTCCTTCGAAAGATGCCCGCTCCACGGTGAACGCCGCGAATCTTGCCAAGACGTGCGGAAATTGTCACGCCGGCGCAGGAGGTCATTTCGCGATCGGGCCAGTGCACGTGCGGACCTCGACTGGTTCTGCGCATCCGGTGGTGAAGTGGATCCGCTGGACGTACTTGGCTCTGATCCCATTGACCCTGGGTTTCATGATCGTCCACAACCTGGTGGATT
The DNA here is from genome assembly GCA_963726155.1 of uncultured Acidobacteriaceae bacterium. Lineage (GTDB taxonomy): Bacteria > Acidobacteriota > Terriglobia > Terriglobales > Acidobacteriaceae > Sulfotelmatobacter. The sequence continues at coordinate 355,129 of CAVSBF010000003.1, read as the reverse complement.
TTTTTGCCAAGCTGATGCGACGGCAGGCGCGCCATGAAAGCGGCGCAAAAGTATCGCGGATGAACCTGAACTTTCGCCTGGCCCACGCTGGCGTGGTCCTTAGTTTTCCGACGCTGGTTTACACCGGGTTCGCCCTGAAATACCCAGAGGCGTGGTGGGCGCGGCCGATGCTGTTGCTGGAAAGCCACTTCGCGTTTCGCGGCGCCGTGCATCGTACTGCGGCCGTGATGTTGGTGGCTGCAACGCTCTATCACGTGGTTCATCTGGCGACAAACAAGCGAGACCGGTTGTTTCTTAAAGCCATGCTGCCGGACGTGAAGGACGCCACGGATTTACTGCGGGTCTTTTCTTATAACCTTGGACTCACGAAAATCGAGCCGCGGTTTGCGAAATTCAATTACGCGGAGAAGATGGAATACTGGGCTTTCATGTGGGGCACGGTGGTGATGACCGTCTCCGGCCTTCTGCTTTGGTTCAATAATTTCACGTTGCGGCACTTTCCGAAGTGGGTGTCGGACGCGGCTACCGCCGTGCACTATTACGAAGCGCTACTGGCGACATTTTCCATCCTGATCTGGCACTTCTACATGGTGATTTTCGACCCGCTGGTATATCCGATGGATACGGCGTGGCTTAACGGCAAAGTTCCCGCGGATCATTACCGGCACGCCCGTCCGGCGTATTACCGCGCTCTGGAACGGGCACATCTGATTGAACTGCCTGAGGAACCGGCGAATTCAGAGGAGGCGCATAAGGCTGCGGTCCTCAGCCCGATCGATGTCGCAAAGAATTAAGAGCTGAGGCTTGTGCGACATGGTATGTGCCGCGCTGGCGACGATCACCTCGACGGGGCCGTAGAGGAAGTGGCCCCGTCGGACTTCCTTGCAACTTTATGCCGTGATCAGTGATTCCAGAGCCATGCGGCTGGGGATGACCAGAGTCGAGCCAGTTTGCTGAATCAGATGCTGCTTCTTGAATCCGGCGAACAGACGGCTGACGGTCTCGCGGGAAGTTCCGATCATTTGACCAATTTCTTCGTGAGTGAGAGCCAGCTTCATCTGGCTGGGATTTCTGGCTTCGCTATTCTGATCGAGCCAACCCACCAGGAGACGCGCCAGTTTCTCACTGGCCGAATCAGAGAGGATTAAGTCGCGGATTTCGCGGCAAGTGGAGGCGTAATCCGCGCTGATCTGCTGGGTGACCCAAAGGGCCAGTTCGCCGTGAAGACGCATAAGGCGCAGCAAGTCGCTGTGGCGAAGGAAGCTGATTTCGCTGGGCTCCTGAGTCTCAGCCGTTGCTTCATAGTTGCATCCGGAAACCACAGCGGCCACTCCCAATACGCAGCCTGGTTCGACCATGCGCAGAATCAAGGTTCGACCATCACTGCCACAAATGGAAAGCTTTACTCTGCCTCGACGCACGATAAACACTCCGCGCGGAGACTGGCCTTCGGCGAACAACACCGCTCCCGTGGGGTAGGTGGTGGTGAGGGATTCATGCTCCAGGGCCTCGGCGACTACCGGAGACAAATCGCAGAAGGTTCTTTCTGACGATCCAACTTTCCCAGCGTGGTTTACGGTGTGAGCGGCCATATGTGTTGCCTCCCGTTCACATACACTAAGGCAGGTTCTCTGCCACTCCCGATAAGAGTGGACCAAATAAAGGGAAATCGCAGTAACTATAAGATAATAATAGACGTATAAGATATGGCGTTGATCGTGCGACATTTCAGGGGGTGAGCTGGTGCCGAAAAACTGGGTCCTTTCCCACAGTTATGTGTGATCCTCATCACCTGCGGGTGGGTTACCGAAGGGCTCTAGGCGTGACCTTCAACCCTAAAGTTCAGCCGGCTCAGCCCAGCGAGGTGTGAATGGTATTCAAGAGGACGGTGCGGCTAAAAGGCTTTTCGAGCAGCGTGATTCCCGGCTGGAGGACTTCGCGGTTCGCCATCAGTTCCCCGGTATAACCTGACATGTACACAACCTTCAACGTGGGATGAGAGGATTTGAGTTGCTCGGCCAGTTCCGGACCACTCATGCGCCGCATCACGACGTCGGTTAATAGCAGGTCAATTGGATCGGGATGAGAGCGGATCCAGTCAAGGGCGGACTGGCCATCATTTGCCTCAAATACGGTATAGCCGTGTTGCTCCAGGAGCTGTCGAGTCAGTCCGCGCATAATCTCGTCGTCTTCGACAAGCAGGATGGTTTTGCCGTGCGATTGGGGAGCGACCGTTTCGGCAACGGGCTTGGATGCAAGACCAATCTTGTGATCCGCACTGGGGAAATAGATCTTAAAGGTGGTTCCTTGCCCGGGCTCGCTGTACACCAGAATCTGGCCACCGCTTTGTTTGACGATGCCGTAGACCGTGGCCAATCCCAGGCCCGTCCCCTTGCCCAATTCCTTGGTGGTGAAAAACGGCTCGAAGATACGCGAGACCGTGGCTTCGTCCATGCCGGTGCCGGTGTCGCTTACGGTGAGGAGGATATATCTTCCCGCGGCCAAGGATTGCTTTCGATCTGCGTAAGCTTCTTCGAATTTCACCTGGCCAACTTCCAGAATGAGCTTGCCGCCGCGGGGCATCGCATCGCGCGCATTGACCGCCAGATTGACCACAATCTGGTCCAGTTGACCAGGATCCGCCTCGATCACTGAAGAGGAAGCTTTGGAGACGATTAGAACTTCAACATCGTCTCCCAGCAGCGGCCGGAGCAGCTTGCCGATATCCTTCAGGCGATCATTCAGGTCCAACAGCTGCGGCTGCACCGCCGAGGTCCGGCTGAAAGTAAGCAGCTGGCGGGTGAGTGCCTTGCCTCGGTCAATTGCTTTCCGGATGTTCTCAACATAGGTTGAAGTATCAGCAGCTGCATCGAGGCGGTCGCGGAGAAACTCCGTGCAGGCGTTGATGATGCCGAGGATGTTGTTGAAATCGTGCGCCACTCCGCCCGCCAGCCGGCCGATGGCTTCCATTTTCTGAGATTGACGAAGCTGGGCCTCGGTACGTTTTTGGGCGGTGATGTCGCGCGCGATCACCGAAGCTCCGACGACTTCACCGATGGCGTTGCGCAAGGGCGACACCGAGATGGAAACGTTCAAGTGCCGACCATCTTTGGTGACTCGTATTGACTCACGATGCTCGACGCTTTCGCCGGCAATAATTTGTTGCAGAATCTCGGTGATTTCGTCCGCGCGATCGGGCGGAGCCAGAAGGGAAATGTGCTTGCCCAAGACTTCTTCCAGAGTGTAACCGTACATGCGCTCGGCGCCGCGATTCCAGCTGGCAATGGTGCCATCGAGATTCTTACTGAGAATCGCGTCTTCGGAAGAATCAATAATGGACGCGAGCCGGGAGCGGTATTCACCGATCTGTTCGACCGTCTTCCGATACAGTTCTTCGTTCGCCCGGCGCAGTTCTTCCGCGATGCGTTTGCGATCGGTAATATCGCGGATCGCGCTCAACACGAATGATCCCTTCTCGGTGGAGACCGGACTGAGGGCGATTTCCACGGGAAACTCCGATCCGTTACGCCGTCTCCCGTAGAGATCCAGGTCTGCACCCATGCGCCGGGTTTTGGGAGTTTCGGCGAAGCCCTGACGATGACGGTGATGCTGGGCGCGATAGGCCTCCGGCACCAGGATCTCGACTTTCTGCCCAATTAATTCTTCCCTGATGTAACCGAAAAGCTCTTGCGCCTGGGAATTCACCTGAACAATGATTCCGTCGCCATCGACGGCAACAATGGCATCCGGCAACGCTTCGAGCAGGTCGGTGGAAAAAAGGGCATCAGCCATGGTTGTGCGAGACAACGCAGAAGTACTCTCACCGTGATCCGGGCGAGACAGCATACCTAACTCCAAGCTCAAACTGACGTTTCTAGAATCTAGTCGGAAGGTGCTGGCTTGTAAAGCTGCGGGGCCGTTGCCGCAGCGTTTGAAAGGCGCTTGCGCTGTGACGGAATACACATCACAGACGCTCATTCATCACCGCATTCCTGGAGGCGATGGTGCTAGATTTCACACGGCTCGAGTTCCCGGATTCCGGGAAGCGTTCAAGCTCCGCTACACCGAGAGCCCCCGCCTGGAAATGTTTTTATCCTCACCATGCAAAGGAGCACTCCCATGTTTGCACGTATCCTGAATTTTGAAGTGAAGCCGGAAAAGAAAGATGAGTTTGTGAAAGTAGTAAAGAATGAAATCGTTCCCATCCTTAAGAAGCAGACTGGCTTTCTGGAAATCCTGCCGTTTTTTCCCGAGAGGATGAAAGAAGAAAAGGTGGTTTCCATCAGCCTGTGGACAACCAAGTCGGACGCCGAGCGCTATGAGAGAGAGCTGTATCCCAAGGCTCTTGAAATCCTGAAGCCATTCCTGACCACTCCCGTTCATGTGAATTACTACAAACTGGAGACCGCGGTGTGCGAGCACTTCGTCGAGGCGCTTGCTGCCTGAGCAGTGAATGTCCGGGCGAGCCCCAGAGCTGTTGCTTTGGGGCTTCGTTTTTGCAGCAGGTTCACTTGCGCGGTTTTCCTACTCGCTGCGCGGTCAGAAACATCATGGCTACCGTATCCAAATCTTTTGGTTGTACTTTTCCCGCCGGAATGCGCATGTGGGTGAGGTCCTCCAGCTTCAGCAGCAAGTCCACCAGAGCCATGGAGTCAATCAGCCCGGAAGAAACGAGAGGAGTGTTTTCGTCGATCTTCAGGTTTGGATTTCGAACCAGCCGAAGAATGTGATCGATCATGTGCTGCGCTTCAGGACTCATGAGAATTCGCTTTCCCCGGCTTGGAGATTAGGTTCGAGATTAGGTTGGAGATCAAGTTCGAGATGCTCGCGTAACAATTTGGCGCGTGTAGCGGAACGGGCCGGTTTGCCGGCGGTACTCTTCACAATCCATTTTGGTGGTTTCAAGAAAATATTTCGTACAGCTACGCCGATTCCGGCGACTACAAGATTACGAACCTCGCGTTCGGTCTCCCCTGGACTTACCAGAAACTCTTCGCGCTCAACCTCTGCGACAAGGACAATCTCATCCGTCCCAAGATCGGGATTGTACACGCCCATCGCTACCACGCGACCGTCGCGAATGGCGGAGTGACTGCCAGCAATCTCTTCGATGTCCTGGGGATAAAGATTTTCCCCGCCAACGATCAACAAGTCTTTTTTGCGTCCGACGACAAACAACTCGTGTTCCAGGCAAAATCCAAGGTCGCCAGTGTGATACCAGCCATCGATAATCGCTGTGGCCGTAAGATCCGGACGGTTGTAGTATCCCGCGAACAGGCTGTCGCTTTTGATGAGAATTTCGCCGACGCTTCCGTCCTCGAGAAGCTCGCCGGTGTCAGATAAAATCCGCAATTCACAGCTCGGCAATAAACGGCCGGAGGAAGTAAATGAGAGCGAGCCGGCGGCGCTCTGCGCGACCCGCGCGATCGAGTGGCGGGTCCGAAACTGACGCCCGTCTGCCCAAATGCGAACAGGGCCGGAGGATCGACTGATATCGGATTGCGTGACTGCGAAAACATTCTCCGCCATGGCGTAGGACGATTGCAGGGCATGCTTCGCCAATCCGATCGAGGCGAAAGCAGCCTGGAACTCTTGCATGCTGCTGCTGCGAACCGGCTCCGAACAATTAATCAACGCGCGGAGAGAAGAGAGATTGTATTCCGCCCATCGCTCTTGTCGTGTACGCCGAGGGACGAACTGAAAGGCAAAATTCGGCATCCACGCCAAAGTGCATTTGTGTTCGGTGATGATTTGCAACATGGTTTCCGGATGCATCACCCAATCGACGGGCGATTGCATCACGATGGGCAAATGGCAAACCATGGGTAGCATGAAGCAGGCGATCAGCCCCATATCATGGTAAAGGGGCAGCCAACTGTAAATGCTGTCAGTTGCTTCCGCGATTTTCAGAACTTGTGCCAGATGTTGGATGTGCCGGAGGACGGCGCCGTGGGTGAGCGCGATGCCTTTCTGCAATCCAGTAGTGCCCGCGGAATGCTGAATGAAGGCGAGGCTATCGGAAGAATTTTTCAAGGAAGAAATGAGAATGTTGCGCTCGATGGCCCCAAGATCGCTTGGATCCAGATCCTTGTATCGAAGCAACTGGGCTGGGCCACTGAGGGTTACGCAGCCCAGCAGTTCCTCGGGAAATTCATCGTCGATGATTATTGCTTTGGAGTTCAGGTTGGCAGTGACTCCGGATAGTCCAGAGCGGTACTTTGAGGGTTCAATCTTGAAATTGGGATAGGCGAGGAAAGCGGGCACCGCGCCTAGCATCATCACTGCCACAAAGGCGGTCATGGCCGGAATCCCTTGCGGCATGATAACGATTACACGGTCGCCTGCCCTTATACCGTGATTGTGCAGTGTGCCGGCGTGCATACGAGCGCGCTGGCGGAACTCGGCGAAAGTCACCTTGCGCTGGTCGTCCTCGTCCATCCAATACGTGACAAAAGGACGGTTTTCGGGAGCCGCGTCGAGCGCCTCAATAAGATTGTTGAATTTAGTCACGCCGCTGTCACGGGAGTCCGGAGTAAGCAATGATATCTTGAGTGGTCGGTAACCTGTTTCCGAGAGTGGTGCTAGAAGCTTTTTGATCGACGAAAGCGGCAGCGAGGAAGATTGTTCCGAGCCACCTTATACATTCTTGTCTTTTTGCTGAGCGTGGCGCTGTTAGCGACGATTCGCTCGCGCCGAGTGCGGCAATCCATTCTTCTGATCGGCAGCTATGGGGTTTATTTAAGCTGGGGCGGTTGGTTCGTGGCGGTGCTTTTCTTTTCGACACTGCTGAATTTCCTGGTGGGAAACTTACTTCGGCGAAAGCCCACGCGGTTCGTTCTGACGATCGGCATCCTGCTGAACCTCGCACTACTGGGTAGTTTCAAGTACCTACCGGAAGCGGCGATCAATTTTCCGTTTTCATCGCTGCAACGTTTCGCGCACCTCGCACTACCCCTGGGAATTTCCTTCTGGACATTCCAGGCAATGAGCTACCTGTTCGATCTCTACCGGGGCGAGGAACTCGATCCGTCGTTTTTGGAATTTGCGTTGTACATGACATTCTTTCCGGTCGCGATATCGGGACCGATCTGCCGCCTGCCCGATATGCTTCCGCAGTTTCGCAGTGAGAAGCTGAGTTCATGGGATGACATCGGACTTGGGTTCAGGCGTATTGCAAGCGGCATTCTGATGATGCAACTAGCGAAGCTGCTGGGCCAGGGAATTCTTTCCGGCGACGGAATCAACCGTGGATTCGATCGAGTCACGCAATGGACCGGCCCGGACGTCTGGTGCCTGGCGGTCGGCTACGGGTTACAGCTTTTCTTCGACTTCGCCGGTTACTCGCATATTGCCATTGGGGCGGCAAAAGCGATGGGCTTTATTTTGCCGGAGAACTTTGCCCGTCCGTTTCACTCCACGACGCCATCCATCTTTTGGACGCGCTGGCACATGTCGCTGTCGTTCTGGATTCGCGATTATCTTTTTTTCCCGCTCGCGGTAATGCGGCGAGAGATGTGGTGGCGAAATCTTGTGCTGGCGCTTTCCATGATTGTCTTTGGATTGTGGCACAAGGCGACCATCCTGTTCTTGTTGTGGGGCTGCTATCACGGAGTTCTTCTCGTTTTGCATCGTCAAATCCAGCAGGTGGAGCGGAAACTTGACTGGAATCCTCCGCTTATTTTTTGGATCCCCTTTTCATGGCTGGTTACGATGTGTTTGATCAGTCTGGGTTGGATTCTGTTTCGCGCTAATGCTTTGGCGCAAGCAAAGCAGATGTTTCGCTCTGCACTTTCTCCCGGCGTTTATTCCACTCATTTTCTCAGCGGAAGCCTTTACCTGCTGGTCCTGGTTCTAGGAGGTGGGTACGCCATGATTTTGCTGATCAACGACGCACTTGATAAGTATTCCGCCGAGCCTGCGACGGATTCACGTAACTTGTATCCGATTGTTTCGGCGCTGGCTCGTTATCGTTGGTACTGGATTCCGCCACTCTATGGGTTGGCTCTTTTTGTTGTCCTGATCGTGACCCATACGCAGGATGCAGGAGCCGCTCAGTTTATGTATCGCCAATTCTGAATTAACCCCCTCTAACCTCACAGCGACGCCGGTCATCGACCGCGATCCTTCGTGCTGACAGCCCGAGATACGAAAGGGCTCAAGTTTTGGCGCCATCTGTCGATGACAACCGTAGTCCACTTTTCTACATCTATGTGCCAACTAGTGGGGACCTTGCTCGGGCGCGGGTAAGTTTATGGGAATGATCGTCTTGAGAAAACGGCTCACCGGGCTGCTCTTACCGTTGCTTCTGGTCACGACCGTTTATGCGCAGAGGGTCGTCTCCGGGCCGTCCGCAGCCGGTTCCGAGGAATCCCGGCAAGTTGCTTTTCGCAGCACCGTTTCCGAGGTGCGTCTCCTGTTCCTTGCAACGGATGAACACAATCACACTGTTCAGGATCTTCAGAGAGACGATTTTGCGGTGGTCGATAACGAGCGAGTGATCCGGGAGTTCCGCAGCTTCACGCGCTCGGACGCTGCCTACCTGAACGTCGTGGTGTTGATCGATTCGAGCGAATCTGTTTTGCCGCGTTTCCGGCAGGAGATTGTGGAAGCGGCACAACTGATTTCGCAATCGCCATGGAATTCTCGAGATCACGTTTCCGTGCTGGCATTTGGCGGGATTGAACCCGAATTCATCTGTGACGGAAATTGCCGCGAATCCTTCTCCCTGGACCGGATTGTTCCCCGAGGAGGAGCGACACCCTTGTTGGATGCGATTGCGATGGCGACAACGCTGCTGGTGCAGCGCAGGCGGCCAGAGTTTTGGCCCGTAATCTTATTGTTCTCCGATGGTGACGACACCATCAGTAAGGCGTCCCTCAGCCAGGTGCGAGAGGAAATCCTGAATAGCGGGGAGCAGATTTATGCTGTCGACGTAAGCAATTCCAAACAGCCGCACAACGGATCGGCGATGCTGCGCAGCCTTGCTGAAGACTCGGGCGGCCGCTATGTACGGCTGAGCGAAGGCACAAATAAAATCTTCAGCGAGGTTATCGACGATCTGCATTCCGCTCACTTCGTAACCTACCAATTACCCAATTCCAGATCCAATTTCCATTCCATTCGCATCCTTCCAACACACAATCTCCAGCTTCAATTCCGCTGCCGTCGAGGCTACTACCAGAACACATCTGGCCCGCATCCGGAGGACAATCCATGACACGACAAAGCATGACACGACAATCCGTGAAACGATTTACGCTGATTTTATTTGTATGCGGCGTTACGAGCCTTGCGTCCGCGCAAATTGGAATGTATCAACAGGGTTCGGTCGTCAGAATGCACATGGGAGATTGCGTCCTCGCTCATCATGGGTTCATGGTGGCGTTCGGCGGACCTTCCAGCCCGGAGCCTCAGGATTTCTGTCCGGAGTACACGCTGGTATCGAGCAAAGTCGTCTATGTCATTGTCGGAAAGTCGTCCAAGGAACTCATCCCGCTGGCTGAAACGATCGACTTCCGGCTGCAGAAGGATGAACTTGCGGTGCGGGCGGACGATGCGAAACACGAATCCAAGTTCATGATCAAAGAAATGGTCATGCGGTCGGAATGGGATCGTGTGCAGCGGCACATGGACCAACAGATGAGAACCGGTGAAGATCAGACCGCGATGAAAACTCGAGACTGATTTATCCACGCGGAGAGTGATACCGCGGTCGATGCCACTCAGCATTCAGTGGATCCGGCCGTCCGGCGTGACCAAGGGGAAGCCATCGAAAGGGCGAGCGGCAGCGAACTGCTGTTCGGCCACGGCCGGGTTGTAGGGTTCGAGAAAGACGCCAAAGTTGAAATGCAGGATGCGATCATCTGGATTTCTTGCAATCGCCCACTGATATTGGGCGGCTGTGTCGTTGGGGTTTTCGTCTGAAGCCTCTGCTGGCGCCATGAGCCGGAAAACCTGGGCGGAATGATTCAATTGGTTGGTGAACGGAGGCTCCTGCAGCCTCCGCAACATCTCCGCTGCCACCCGCGAACGATCGTGTCTGGTGAAGGCCAGCCAGCGTTCGCAATCTGCTTCGGAGGGAATGTTTTCGCTTTGAACGTCTTTACCCTCAATCGCTTTCCCCGCTTGAGCTGGCAACTGGCTGGCGATCTCGACCAACATAGCGCGAGCCAACAGATAGCTTCCCCGGGGCGTTAAGTGCACATGCTCGTAGATCAAATCACTTCCGGTGATTCCATGCAGGCTCTCGTTGTCGAAAATGGCGTCAGAGTCAACCAGATTCGCTCCTGAGGAGAGCGCAATGGAGCGATTGATCTGATTGATTCGGCTGTCGGCGCGAAAACGGAGCGTGTCGAGATCTCGAGCACGAAGGAAATGCTTTCGGGCCGCACTGTAATCTCCGAGGGCCTCGAGGCAACGGGCGATGCGGAACTCGAGTTCGGCGTAGTCGCCATCGATGCCGGCGGCGGCCTGGTAAAGCTTGAGTGCCTCGGTGTATGAGGCAGCGTTTTCCTGCGCCGCGCCCTGCTCAACCAGTGCGGACCACGAACGCAATTCATCCGTGCTCAGACCTTCGCGGTGCAAAGATGCGAAGGGAGCGCAGTCCATCAGATTGGTAGGCACGGTCGAGACAATGACTTTTGCGCCTGCCTGTCGGGCCACGGCGATCGTGTCGCGCAGATTCTGTTCGTAGTTGGCGTAGACATAAGGCATCAGCGGCGAATTGGCCCGGACTTGTTTGTCCATAAACATCGCCATGCCACCCCAGTCGCGCTTTGGCGTGCCAAGCCGGGTGAGAAGTTGTCCGATGCGGGTGGAGTGGTAGAAAATGCTGCCGCGGATGACGGGAAGACTCATGCCGCCGGCGGTGAGCGCGGTTCCCGGACCATAGGGTCCGACAACTTCGTTGTTGCCTGAATAAATGATGAATAGATCGGGTTTAAAGTCTGCCAACCCCTTAGCAATCGGCAACAGAACATGTGAGTTGATGGCCACGCTGCCGGTGTTTACGATCTCGAATTTCATTTCCGGGTAGCGTTCGCGCAGCATCACTTCCAGGTAGCGGCTGAAGCCGTAGGATGGATCGGGATCGCCCATGGCGGCCGATTCGCCGAGCACAAAAATGCGGAATGTCTGGGGCGGCTTCACCGCGGGGATGACATACATCTGCGGAGTCTTGATCATGCCCGGGGGGAAAAATGGTGCGGCGAAAAACAGGTTGTAGCAAGATGCGGGATGACCCTGGACGGTGCAGGGAATCGTGAGAGCGGCGGAATAGCCTACACCACAAATTCGCAGGCCTGCTTCGACAAGCCCCAACAGCAGCAATGGCGTCAAGACAGCGATTGAGATGCGTAGTAACCAATGCCGCCCAGCGACAGTCTTGTGGTTTGATGCCGGCGGAGCAGACCCTTCGCTCTGTTCTGGATCGATTTCGAGTTGTGATGACAACGGGTTCACTTCGAGCTCTCCCAGCAGCTATATCAATTCGATCAGGGCTGGACCGGATCAGACTCCGTGGGCCTAACCTCGGTGCCAGACCCGTAACCATCCAGCCCTGGCGGTCCTCAGGTGCACGCTCTGCAAAAGAGCACACCGGCTACGCCGAGGAAGGCTAAAATCCAACAGCCGCTGCTTTATCGTACGAACTCGCTGCGATTCTCTTATTTCAACTGGAAGCGGCTTACCCTTTTTGGCCAGCTCCCGCGGTCTTACTCTGCTTTGCCTGAGTGATCATCTGCTGCAGCGCATCTTTTTGGGGAAAATCCGGATGGTAACGCAGCAGTTTTTCCCATGAGGCCACGGCGCCATCGACGTCATTCTTCCCCTTCCAGCGGATGATTCCGATGTTCAACAGCGTTCCCGCGTGTTTTGGATCGTACGTCAAAGACTGGTTGAGCTGCGCGAGAGCTCCATCGACATCTCCGGTGTAATAAAGGCAAGAGGCGTAATCCGCACGAACTCCGATGTTCTTCGGATCTTGCTGCAACGATTTTTCGAAATGTCCCGCTGCTTCCTTGAACTGATGAGCGTTCTCATAGACTAGGCCAATCTGATTTTCAAGTTGCGGGTTCTTTGGATCGGATTTTAGTTTCTCTAACAGCGGCGCGGCTTTCTTATCAGCCATGCGCTTCATATCGTCCAGGCTGGGCATTTGGTGCGGCATCTGCTGCGCTGCTTGCGATTCATCTGCAGACGCACCCGCGGCCGGTTGAACTGCGGCGGTCGATGTCCGGGCTGCGGCGGAGAGTGCCTTACCCGAACTTGGGGCCGAGCCGCGCAGTAAATAGCCGGCCAGGAAACCCATGGCCAGGCAAACAACGCACATTCCCACAAGCGGCCAATTCGGCTTGGAACTACTGGTTGCGCTTGATTGGTCGTCCATTGGTGAATTCCTCATTCCCGAAGGGTTCCCGGGCAAAAAGACGAAAGTCGATCCCAGTCATTGCATTTGCACCGGAAGTGCCAAGCGCCAATGCATGGTGACGGTTGTTTGCAGCCATGATTTCAATCATTTATACGCAGAAACAGCTGCAAAACGCTTGCCTGCAGCCGGGGCGTCGGGTCATTCTCCACAACCGGGGCGCGTTTTGCCCCTGTATCAGGGCGCGTTTCAGTTACTTCCCCTTGGCATGGGGACCAGCCTTCAGAGCGCTTGAGATGGAGCCATCCGCATTGTGAGCGACCTGATGGCAGGTCAGCACACAACTGTTACTGGAGCGGTTATAGGAGATTGGAGCACCGTTGTTTTGTCCAACGACATTGGCGTCAAAGTTCACCAGGCGCTCGCCGGAGACGCTCGGCGACACCGATCCCATGCCGTGCGCGGTGTGACACACGGAACAGGAGAAGCCGTCATTCGAAATGTGGTTGCTGTGCTGCAAGAAGCTGGCGTTGCTCACCACGTTGGTCAAATTATGGCACTTGGCACACATGCCGTAGGGGCCGTTGAGAGTGAGGTCGGGATTCGGAAACAGGTTCGTCACTAATCCGCCCGGAGCCACGGTCTGACTGAATTGATAGTTGTGTTCAAGGATGTGTGAATTGACCGAACCGTGCGGGCCATTCGGTCCAGTGCCGCCGAACTCGCGGTTATCGTCACTGTTGTGGCAGTCCGTGCAAAGGAGTTGGATTCCCATCAGCCGACCTGCCGTACCGTTCTGATTGAGCATGTTGGTGAGCAAACTGGGCTGCGGCAGCGGGCTGGTGCTGCTGTGAGTAACGGGATGGCTTGAGGTTGCGGTGGCGCTGAACTCGGCGATTACGTTCAGCGGATCTGGTGCCGAAACTAGTCTCGCCGGGGCGTACCCATAAATCAGCAATCTCTGTTTTCCGATGCTGGTTCCGTGACAGCGCAGGCAGTTTTCATATTGGTTGATGGCGGGAGTCAAGACGGTGGTTCCATCCAGCGCGCTGATTCCGGTGACGTTGGCCTGCGAGGGGCGAATCGTCGGCGGAGCCGGGAAGGTGAGCACCTGGTTCGAACCGTGTGGGCTGTGGCAATCCACACACGTGGCATGGCGATTGTTGTTGAGTACTGGAGTCTCGGCAGCGTCGTGGAAGTTCACGCCTGCGGGCAGCGGATGACTTGTCTTCGCCATCTCGGCCATGACATTCGGGGCCGCTGGCGCTAGCAGAGTTCCGCCGTTGTGGCACGTCATACAAGCTTGAGTCGCGGCATCGACACTGGGCGCGGCGGGCGAGGCTGGCCTCAACAAACGCTGCGGTGCGGTAGCATCGTGATCCATGTGGCAGGAGCCGCAAGCATTCAAAGCCACCGTGCTATAGAGTCCGACATTCGCAACGGCGGCAGGCTGATTCGTAGCAGTGGAGTGAATACTACCTGTCCAGCCGGCAAGTGGATTGGGTTGCCCGGTCAGTACACGGTTTGGATCATGACAGGCCAAACACAGCTGGCCGCTTGAGCTATCGCGAACTAAGAACTTCTGCGCGACCTTATCGATTCCCTGGGTGTGTGGGCTGTGACAACTGGTGCACTCGACGTTCCCTTTTATCAAGGTCACCGCGCCAGTTGGATCTGCCGTCTTGCCTTGTGAGACCAACGAAGCCACGAGGTTGGACGCGTCTTTCATCGGCAAAACTAAACTGAACGGATGCGATCCACTCAGATTCATTCCAAAAGAATCAATGCTGTTCATCGATCCAGTCATCGGGATCGTTCCGTAGGCCGCCGATTGTCCCACCGCCACGGTTCCATCGTGACAACTCAGGCACAAACTGCTGGTAACGCCGAGTGTGGGCTGGGTATTTCCCTGCTCGACGTAGGTCGAACTCGAATACGGGGTGTAGGTTGCTTTGGACAACGTCTGGTTCCATAGCGGAGTTGCTCCTCCCAGTCCGCTGTGCGGAGCGTGGCAGAAGGTGCAGCCTAAGCTACCCTGAGCAGTTACGGACGACCCACTGGCAGCGGTCAGATTATGCATTCCCAATACATCGCCTTGCACTTGCGCGATTGCGATGCCGTGTGTCAGAAGAAAAGCACAAGCTGACGCCAGCATGATTCTGTTGGCGATGCGCCTCATGGCTTTCCTCCCTCGGCCGATTTCGCCGCCGCATAGTAATGAAAGACCTCGATGCGGTGATTGAAGGAATCCACTACATAGATGCGATCGTTGTTATCGATCTGTAATCCGGCCGGCAGTTGAAAGTCTCCGAAGCCCGTTCCCCGCCGCCCGAAGTAATAGAGCAGCTGTCCTTGCCGGTCGAACACTTGCACCATCCCCCAGAGGCCGTCGACCACGTAGAGGTGGCCTTCGGAGTCGAAGCTGATGCCTTTCGGGCGGAACATCGAGCCCGTGGAATCTCCGAGTTTGCCAATAGCGTAGTGAAATGTGCCGGAGCGATCGAGCACCTGCACGCGGAAATTCATGGCGTCGACCACGAATAACTCGGGACCGTTCAACCGCAGCTCTGTGGGATAGTTGAATTCGCCATCGCCGGTGCCGGGTTTGCCGATGGTGGCCAGCACGGTGCCCTGCATATCCATGACGAAAATCTTGTTGCGCAAAGTATCTGTGATGTAGATACGCTGCCCAGCGGAATCAACGGCGATTCCTGTCGGCCGTTTGAAAAGACCTTCGCCACCTTTCAGCGCGCCGATCATGCGGCGGAATTTGCCGCTCGGATCGAATACGAAAACTTTTCCCGCAAGGGAATCGGTAACATAAATATTGTCCTGCGCGTCGACTGCAACGCATTGCGGGGCAAGCATGGGATTCTTGCCACTATCTTTGCGGGAAAGAAATTTGTATTTTTTTTCGGTGAAGTCGAAGATGTGAATTCCATCGGCGCCGGGATCCGTGACAATTACACGTCCGTGAGAATCTGTGGTGATGCTGTAGGGATTAACCAGGAAATGGAAATCCGGAAGGCCGGCGATCACGTCGACCACGCGAGTCCAGAAACTGCGCTTCGGCTTCACCTCGCGCTCCAGACTGAAGCTGCGCTCAAATGTAAGTTTCCGGCCACCGTCCAGGAGCAATTCGGGCGGAACGGCTTGCTTAATCGATGCCTTCGGATGTCTGGCAGCACTGGCGGTCAGGGCAAGGGACACGACCAAGGCGACCATAGCCAATGGCCGTCGCCACGATGTCATGCGCCGCGAAATCGTGCGCAACGAAGTCATGCCCCTTCCGATCAGAAGAAATCGAACCATCTGGACACACCAATGAAATACGAGTTCGCCGTTCCCGGTGGGACTCCGCTTGCGCTGATCCCTTGCGTGAACATCGTATACCCAGCCGTCATGCCAATTCGCCTGAAGTGATATTGCAGCTGGGCGTTGAAGATTTCTGTATTGTTACGCGAATTGACCACATCGCTGAGCGTATTGCTGAGCGCCCGGCTGAAGGTTCCGGAGATGGTCAGGCGCCGCACCGGGGTCGCGGAGAGACCACCTCCATAACTATCCCCGTTATAGAGGATAAGGTTGCTATTGGGCACGCCCGGGGTCGGCGGCAACGCCACCAAGCCGGCGCTGGTGAGAATCGACTGTCCGGTTGATTTCGTATAGTTGCCAGTGAGGGTGAAGCGCCGCGAACTGAGGGAGCTCGAATAGCCCTGACTGCGGCTATCGCTGCCTGCCACCTGAGTTAAACCGGTCTGGCTGCCGCTATAAGCCGCTAACCAAGCCCAGCCATATCCCAGACGGCGGCGTATCCGGGCCGTGTAATTGTAGGAAGAAGTTGTATACGTGATTAAAACCGACTGAACGTTCTGCGCGTAACTGAACGAACCGGAAGTCTCCCAGCCCTCGATGCGGTGAAAATAATTTACGTTACCGATGAAGCCGACGGCGTTATCTCCCTGGCCATTGTTGCTGTCTACTACGCCAGCGGAAAAGCTGAACATATTCCACAGCCGCCGCGAATAGTTCACCGTGCCGCTGAGATAGGTTCCGGTATAGCTTCTGTCGTAGTAATACTGGTCGTAATAGGTCGCCTGCCCCTGCGCGGACAAAAAATTGGTGAAGGCATAAGCAGCCCCGCCGCCCATCTGCATGGAGTGCGAACCGGATCCGAGGTCGAACGGAGTGGTGACACTGCCGCTGCTCACAACACCCTGGCTCAGATATCCCGACAGATTGTCGGTATAGCTCTCGTTTGCGAACAGGCTCAGCTTTTGTGTGGGATGGAACGTGGCACCAGTAGTCTCCGTGCTTGTCGTGTAGCTGGTTGTATTGTCTACGGTGCCCAAGTAATCGGTGGAAGCTTCGGAGCGGTTGTAAGTGGCGTAAAACGAGCCGTTGATGGGCAAGGCGCGATTCGCGCCAAAACCGAAATCATGGCCGCTGGTATTCGATACGGATTCCTGTTCGCCCGACAGGAATGCCGGATATTGCGCATCCAGGGTGTTGTGATCGAAGAAGCCGGTCAGGTGAAAACCTGCAATCGGATAGGAAGAACGCAAATTGAAAAGTTTGGTGGAAGAACCGCTTTGGTCAGTGGTCCCATAGACTGTGCCTGATCCGCTGCCTTCCGAAAATCCGACCGACAGGGTGGGCAAGCCGGGAAGCAACGCGCTCCAGCCGATGCCGAAACCCTGGCCGTTGCCATGGGTAGTGAAGTTCGGTTCACCCACCAAGCCGAAGGTTCCGGTGCTGTTGCGGTCGTCGTGGTAGGTTATTGACCCGGGAAAGTGGCTGCCGGTAAAGAGATTGGCCGTGCCCGTGACGCCACTTGCTCCGGTTAGCGATTGGAAGTTCGAATCGTCTCGCGATTGATTGTAGTAAGGGGATACGTTGAAGGAAAGAAAGTTGGGATTGTAGTAGGAACCGGAAATATTGCCGTTGAATCCGAAGTCCAGTCCGTGGTCCGATTCGATCTGGGCGGAGTTTCCGTAGTCTCCCTGATAACCGGCGGTGAACATGCCGCCAGCTTTCAGTTTGGTGTTGTCCCCGATCTGCATCTGCGCCGAGGCGAGGGGAATCGCCAGAAGAAGCAAAAGGCCGACCAGCTCTGAGACGAGCTCTGGAGCAAATCCCGATTTGGTGCTGAAGCCCTTCACGTTGCCCTGCGAACCCCTTCTTTTCCCGGCCAGATACTGTTACTGAAGGCACAACGTTTGCCACTCTTGGGAAATTCTTAAAATCCGTTAGTTGTTGATAATGAAGGAGTTGATGGCGCCGCAGTCAGTGCTGGAAGTGTGGGATTTGCAAGGTCTGCGCCATATCCCACGCTGAGCGAGTTGAATTCCACAACAGGAAAAAGTGGTCAGCAGCCAGTGGTCAGTGGCCAGTAAAATCCGACTGACCACGCACCACTGACCACTGCGCCTACACGATTTCGATTTTCGCTTTAGCCCGGAGTTGTTTCGCTAGATTCGAGCGCAGCCGTTCGTACTTGCTCTTGCCCAATTCGGTGCGGAGGTCGGCTTTCACTTCGGCAAACGGCTGCTTTCTGGCGGGATTGTGGGCATTCAGGCGGAAGATGGTGAAGGCGTTCCCGATTTGGATGAGACCGCTTACCTGGCCTGCCTGCATGGACTGCGCCGCTTTCACAATCTGGGGCGGCAGTTTGTCGGCACCGACCGCTTTGTGATCGCCCATGTTCACGCGGAAATCATCTTCGGAGATTTTTTCCGCCAGCAGTCCAAACGCTTCATAGCTGGTCGTGGCTTTGGCCTGGCGCAGCGCGTCTTCGGCGCGTTTGCGATTTTTCTCGATAATTTCTGGTGTGGGCTTTTGCGGCGGCATGAAAGAAATGCTTTGTATATTGAACGACTCGCCGGTCTGGAAGCGTTTCGGATTCTGGTCGTAGTAGGCGCGTACCTCGGCCAGCGTGACTGCGGACTTGTCGTCCACTTCGGCTTTGAGAATTTCTTCGATCAACAATGAGCGGGTGATCTGCTGGCGCAGCACCTGGCGCGATCCGCGCATCTCCGCCTGCATGTATTGGTCGTACTCGTCGGGACTGTGGAACTGCTTGCGGAACTCGGCTTCGGCTTGATTCAACTTCGCCGCGGAAACTGTCAGCCTTCGGCGCGCGGCTTCCTGGTAGACGAGTTCTTCGAAGATGATCATCTCCAGTGCGCCCTGGCGAATGCTGGCTTCCTGCGCTTTAGGAAATCCATTGTGCTGTTTGGCGTAGGGGAAAATCGCGTACATCTCGCGCAGCAAGTCGCGGTCGGTCAGAACTGCTCCATTTACCCGCACCACCGGCTTGTCGCTGATCTGCGCCAGCGGTGAGAGTGACATGGGGTTGGCTGCGGGCATTGCAGCTGGCGCGGCTGGCGCCGCTCCGATCGCGCTGGGCGCGTGCGAGGCCACTTGGGCTGCGCCGCTGACCGCCGTCATTAACAGGATGCAGATGGAGAGTTTGTATTTCATAATTCCTCGCTGGCTAAGAAAAAAAGGGGAGAGATATCTCTCTCCCCCGGGGTTCGACTATTCTTACTGGAATTGCGCTTTGATGCCGTTAGTGTTGTTGGCTTCGTTCGACTCGCCAAAGTGGCACTGACGGCAGAATTCTACTGTCGAAGGTGCATTCGTGCTGGCGTAGGTTTGCAGGTTCGGGTTGTAGGGAGCGTTGATGAAGAAGTAGGTGGCATACCACTTGCCGCCGCCGTCATTCTGGATCTGGCTCGCTGCGCTCGAAGTGTAAACCGTCATCACGTGCTGGTTGTGGCAGGTGGTGCAAACCACATAAGGTGTTCCAGCGGCGGTGACGCCGTAGGGGTTCGACCACTTTCCAGGAGCCAGTGCCGGCCATCCGTAGTTGGCTACGAACTGGGCGAACGGGCTACCGGCGGTAACGCTATAGCTGCCGCTTGTGCCTGCTGGCGTCCAAACTAAGCCTTGGGCTGGCGTGGCAACAACGCTAGTCAGAACGGCAAGCTGGCCCACCGGGTGATCGTTGGTGTAGTTGTTGGCCGTGGTGCCATCATTGCCGAGCAAGGTGGGAATCGGCTGAGTTCCATAGGTGGTATTCGTCAACAGGCCGATTCTTTGTTCGTAGGACTCATTCGTCATCATGTTGGAAGCGGTGACGTTGCCATCATGGCAGCTGAGGCAGAGCAGAATTCCGCCGACTTCAGTGCTGCCGCTGGTGATGCTGGCGGGCAGGGTTTCAGTGTATTTGCCGCTGTCGCCGAAAGCGATGGTTTTGCCGTAGAGTGGGCTGGCGTCCTGTCCCCACAATGCGTAGCTACCGGAATCGGCAGCGCCGCCGTGACCGGAACCGAACGAACCGCTGTGAGGGGCATGGCAGCCAGCGCAGCCGCGGCCTTGATTGTTATGCGCGCCGAGTACGTCCACTGTTGACGACCAAGTCTGGGCCATCATCAGTCCCGAGACGGCAAGGACGAATAGCATTAAAACGATGACTTTCTTCATAAAAGGTAAAACCTCCTCTATTCCTACCGCGTTACGTCTCTGGAGGCTTTAGGCCCGGGCTGCGACTCACTGTCACAGCTGCCCCCATTCCAGCCTTAGTTAAAGCAACTACCTGACCGAAAAAGTCGGAATTGGGGCTACACCTTCGGATTGCCGGTAACTCGCGTAATGTGAATAACTTAATGTTTGCTTTGACTATTTAGCTCTTCACTCACGCAAAGCCCTCTGGGTGGGGGAAAAGAACCAACCGTTGGTAACCTGTCGGTGAAATCCCGCACTGAAATTCTACGCGAGAGGAAGGCGTGCCGGGCAAGGGCGCTGTTGAAGAGTGCAACGTTGCGGGATGCAACAATCCGTTACCGGGATAACCGAGGCGGCTATCCCGTAACCGATTTGGGAGGGCTGCTACTTGCTGGGGGGAGCTGCGGCCTGAACCTGAGGTGCCGGCGGCGTAATCGGAACGACGGCAGGACCGGGTTCTTTTCCTGCCGCGCCAATCCTTTTCTCGCGTGCCGCTTCTTTCTCTTTGCGCAGCTGGTCGGCCTCGGCGTCGGTCACATAACGGAACTGCTGCACGCGGCCGGGAAAAATCTCCGAGGTGAAGACCCGATTTTGCTTGTCGATCATGATATCGACGATGCCCTGGAACATGCCGGGAAGAAGACCGTGGCCGCCGAAGCTAATGAGTAGTTGCGCTTCCTGATTGAAAACCTGAACCCGATCCTGCATACCGTCGGCTACCCAAATGTGGCCGTCGCTGTCGATGGCGACGCCCTTTGGCCGGGCAAAATATCCCGGCCCGTCGCCGGCTTTCCCGAAAGTACGAATGAATTTGCCGTCACCGTCAAAGATTTCGATACGATCGTTGAGCGTATCGGCAACGTAGAGATTGCCATCGCTATCGATTGCCAGTCCTCCGGGACGGGCAAAATCTCCGGGGGAAGTGAGTGCGTGTTTCTGACCGCCCGTACCCATCTTGCGCTTCAACTTCAGCGTATCAGCGTCGTAGACCAGAACCTGGTCCTGATCGACATCGGAAACATAGAGCAGCCGGTTCTCGGTGTCGAGTGCAATTGCACCTGGCCTCACCAGACCCTCTGTGATTACGTCCTCGGCCTCGTGGTTTGCGTTGAATACCAGGATATGGCTGAGGCCGGGATCGGAGACGAAGAGACGATCGTTATCGTCCATGGCTAAGCCGATGATGCGAACGAAGTGGCCATGGGTTTTGTTCTTGATCAGTTGGACTTCGCGAGTCTCGGTGTTGAATATAAAGATAGCGCCGACTTTCTGATCGGCGACATACAAGTTGCCTTTGGAATCGATTGCCATCCCATAGGGCTCAGCCAGTTGCCAGAGAACTTTCCCGCTATCGGCCTGGGACGTTGTGCCTGCCAGGCGATCCATCCAGGAGTCTTTCTTTGTCTTGGGAGTGTCGACCTGAGAAAGTTTTTCCGCGGAGTAGAAGGCCTGGTAGCGGATACGCGCGACGGCCGGCGGGTTGGGCCACACGATGTTCGAGTAATCGATCACTGGCGGCGGTTTTTGCGGCTCTTGTTTTTTCTTCTTCCCGCCAAAAACCGACAACGGCGCCGCGAGCACCAGGCTAAAAAGCGCGAATAAAGCCAGAACGTTTCGGCCGGAACGGGTGTGGCCGTTTTCTCGTCTACGAGTGTGATTCCATTGGGTTGTAAACATCGTAGTCACTCTCCACTCTAGTTATCGCCGAGTCAGATCCTTATGGCAGGTCTGGCAGAATGCCATGTTGTTCGCCTGATCTTTCACCAGCAGATTGGGCTGGGCCGAAGAATGCGGCTGGTGGCAAGTCAAGCAATTCATTGGGGTCGCTACCTTACCGGGAACCGCGGGATCCATCAGGTCAGAAACCGGGTGACCATCCACCGGGTGCCCCATGCCAAATCTCAACGGTAACGCCACCACTCTGTTCCTGGTGAAGTAGTCTTCGGGAAGTTTCACGCTGCCGTTAAAGATGGTGACCAGATGCTCGGACTCCAGCTTCTTCGGATCCCGATCGGGCCCGTGGCACTCCAGGCACAATGAATTGGTAGTTGCGGCGCGCAACAGATGATCGTTGTCTCCGCCATGAGGCGTGTGACAGGTGGCGCACCCTTGCTTGAATGCCGGCTGGTGACGATATGGCTTTTTTCCTTCGTCTGCGATATCGCTGTGGCAGCCCAGGCAGATGTCGACTGAATTCGTCTTGGGGAGTCCCGGCTGACGGCTGGCGTGCGGACTGTGGCAATCGGTGCAATCTCCCGCAGCTCCGGGATGCTGAACTTTCGCTGTCTCGATCAGCTTGGCTTTGTCGTCATGGCAAGTCACGCACAGAGCCTTGGCATCCGGCTGCGTGAGAACTACTTTTCCGTCTTTCGCCGGAGCGTGGCAGACCTCACACTGTTTGTCGGCAAATGGGGGGTGCGTAAACTTTGCCAACAGCTTGGGAACCGCAGACTCGTGCGGATCATGACAGCTTACGCAGTTCGCAGTTTCGAAGGGCTGATTCTGGTGCGCCTTCTGTAAGTCGGCACTCTTCACATCATGGCAATCGATACACAGCGCAGGCGGAGCTTTGGTCAGGTGGTAATCGAACTCGGGCTTACCTACCTCGCCGACCTTGTGGGTAGTGTGGCAAGTGTCGCAGCCCATATCGAGCGCGGCATGGCGGCTGCCTTTCTCCGGAACATTTACGCCGGTGTTGTGGCAGCTGAGGCAGAGGTTCTCTTTCTGATCCCCCGACTCGGCCTTCAACAATTGAAATTTGTTATCCGACTCGTGCGGATCGTGACACTTGATGCAGTCTCGCACGGCCGGAGGATGTACCGTACCCTTCAAGTCGGCGGCGTTCTTATCCGCGTGGCAGGTCAGGCATAGCGCCTGGGGTGTTGTGGTGATGAGCTTGACGCGGGTGACATCTTTATTGGTTCGAATCTCGTGACAGGCGGTACAGCCCATCGCAATAGCCGAATGAACCGACTTGCCTTTAGTTTTGTCCTCGTGGCAGGTGAGACAAGTGGCAGGATCAGCTTTGGGATCAAGGGTCACCGGATGTTTGGCGGCTGAGAGGCGTCCGGCAAACGTGAGGAGTAACAGAAAACATCCTAGAGCGTTGAGCGCGTAACGGATTCCCGGCCTCGAATTGTGTGACTGCAGCACCACTCCTAATTCTCCGCAGGTCCTTTTGCACGCAACTTGCCTTAGTACCCGCTCCCGCCCGATTTGGGAAACCATCTTGTAAAAGATTGCAACATAGCGACTTGAGACGGAGGGCGGTGCTACCGGGGATTCGGGTCCTGTTGAAAGCTACATCACTTTGGGGGTTTATCCCACAGTGAAATGTTCAAAATCACGCAAGGCTCTTTTGAAGGAAGACTCCATTGGATCGGTCTTGACGGCATTTTGCCCCCGGACGAGTTTATTCCCCTGCGTGAAATTTCAGCAGAACTCGAAATCGTTGTGTGATATGCCTCACAATCAGGCTTTACAGCCCATCGCAATAGCCGAATGAACCGACTTGCCTTTAGTTTTGTCCTCGTGGCAGGTGAGACAAGTGGCAGGATCAGCTTTGGGATCAAGGGTCACCGGATGTTTGGCGGCTGAGAGGCGTCCGGCAAACGTGAGGAGTAACAGAAAACATCCTAGAGCGTTGAGCGCGTAACGGATTCCCGGCCTCGAATTGTGTGACTGCAGCACCACTCCTAATTCTCCGCAGGTCCTTTTGCACGCAACTTGCCTTAGTACCCGCTCCCGCCCAATTTGGGAAACCATCTTGTAAAAGATTGCAACATAGCGACTTGAGACGGAGGGCGGTGCTACCGGGGATTCGGGTCCTGTTGAAAGCTACATCACTTTGGGGGTTTATCCCACAGTGAAATGTTCAAAATCACGCAAGGCTCTTTTGAAGGAAGACTCCATTGGATCGGTCTTGACGGCATTTTGCCCCCGGACGAGTTTATTCCCCTGCGTGAAATTTCAGCAGAACTCGAAATCGTTGTGTGATATGCCTCACAATCGCCCTCTCTTGGGCGCCGAGCCAAGTGGAATCTGTCATTCATTTTCAACAACTTAAATGGCTTCTACGCAATGGCGCGCCGCGTGCTTTTCCTTAGCGGCAGAAGGGGAAAGACATGGCCGCATCCGTACCTCGGAAGATCTGGCAAACTCTCGGAGCTATCAAGACCGGAGTCGTTCTGCTCATTCTTGTGGTCATCTTGTCGGCCGCTGGAACTGTAATTCTGCAGCGTCCCGCGACCGATCCCGATGAGATGCAACGGGCTTATTCACCACAAGTGCTGCGCCTGCTCGATGGAGTTGGGTTGACCGATGTGTTCCACGCGTGGTGGTTCGTATTGCTGTTGAGCCTGGTCAGTCTCAGCATTATCGCGGCCTCGATTCAGCGCTTTCCCAATGCCTGGAGATTTTACTCCCGCCCCTACAAGAGTCCAGATGAGGCTTTCCGCAAAGCGGTCCCGGTCCACGCCTTCATTCCGATTCAGAACGAAGAAGCTGCCTTGAGCGCTACCGAGGCGGTATTGCGAAAAGCCGGTTTCCATCCGGAACGAATCGTACGCGAGAGAAGTTTTTCGCTGTTCGGGGAACGCAACCGCATTTCTGAAATGGCAGTTTATATCGTCCATGCCAGCCTGCTGCTGATTCTTCTCGGGGGAAACATCGATGCTTTGTTCGGGTGGCGTGGATTTGTCACCCTGACTCGCGGGCAACAGTCGAGCGAAGTGAAGCCGCAGAATGGACGCGCCCGCGAGCTTCCATTTGCCGTCCGCTGCGACGGCGCCGGGCAAGAGAACTATGCCGATGGCTCCCCCAAGCGATGGTGGTCTGATCTGGCGGTTGTGAAAGATGGCCGGGTCGTTCTGCGCAAACAGATTGTGGTCAACGAACCTCTGGTTTATGGCGGCGTACGTTTTTATCAGGCGAGTTACGGAAAAACGGCAAAAATCGACAAGCTGGTGCTTGAGGCGGCTCCTCGTGATGGAAGCGCCTCGAAGGAAATCACGATTGGTCTCGATGAAACGGCTCCGCTTGATGCGGATATAACTGTCCGCCTGGCCGAGTTCATTCCCGACTATGTGGTGAGCGATGGCCAGGTGTATGCCCGCTCGAACGATCTGGAGAATCCGGCGGCACATTTGATCGTGCAATCGAAGAAATCGGGACAGGCCGTAAATGTGTGGCTGCCGCCCATCCCCGGCCTCGAGCAAAACGCATTATCGCCGTATGCATTCGAAGGGAAAGATGTGCAGATGGCCTATTTCACCGGACTTGAGGTTTCGCACGAGCCTGGGCAATGGGCAGTTTGGGCAGGCGTGATCGTGATGGGCTTCGGCTTGGTCGTGGTGTTCTATCTGGTTCACATGCGGTTGTGGGTTGTGCCGGTGCGCGATGCGCACGGTCAACTGCAACTTTGGATTGGCGGAATCGCGAACAAGAATAAAGATGCATTTGAACAGCGGTTCCGCGACATTGTGGAAAAAATCGAATCCGAAGTAAAAATTCCAGTCGAGGCAGCCGCTGAGGCGCCTGCAGCCGCACTCGCCGGAAGATAAACCCGGCAACGGAGGATGGTTATGGCACGTGCAACTGTCGAACAGCAACCGAGCACCACGGGCACCGGTCTGGTGGTCGCCGTGGGATTGGGAGTGGCTTTCCTGCTGTTCATGGCATTCCTCAACGTGGTGAAGAGCGGCAGCCTGCTCAACGAATCCAACCTGCTCTACGCAACGCTCATCTTTTATTCGGCGGCGGGAACGCTTTATCTGGGTTTCGGAATCACCGGCACTCCTGCTTATATCCGCTTCGCATCGCTAGCCACATGGGCGGGATTGATTGCCAACACGGGCGCGGTGGCGCACCGCTGGTACGAAGCAGGGCATCCGCCGTTTGCCAGCATCTACGAGATGCTGCTTATGTTCGTATGGACGCTCGCCGTCCTTACATTGATCGCCGAGAAAAAATTCGGAGTGAAGGTAATCGGCACCGTGACTATGCCGGTGGCGATTGTTGGAGTTGTTCTCATGCAGTTGCTGCGGACCGAGGTTCATCCATTGGTGCCGGCATTGCAATCGACCTGGCTGCATGTGCACGTCACGCTGGCCATGCTGGCTTACGCCGCGTGCGCACTGAGCTTCGCTCTGGCCATGATGTTTTTGATTAAAGACAACACCAAGACCGAAACTTTTCTGGCTGCTACTAGTTTGTTTGGCGTGACAACCTATCTGGGTGTGCTAACCAGATTCGAAAAATGGGGAGGGCTGAGCGTTGTCGCGTGGAATCCGGAAGAAAAGTCGGAAGTGTTTCTATCGAAGGGCGTCAGGCTCTTCGTTGTAATTCCGGATCTCGGCTGGTTGTTGCTGCTGGTACTGGCGGCGGTGGCTGCGCCTCTTGTCCTTTATCTGGTATGGCGTAAGACTCAGAATGAAGCTGTTCTCGACATCGCCAACCGCACAGTGTTCTTGAGCATTCTCCTGCAAGTGCTCGCGGTTGTGTTCTTTGTGATCCGTGCGCGGGATGGCCACTATTCTTCGCTCGATGCCGATGGCCTGTTCCCAACGAGCCTGGCGGCGAGTCCGTTTATTCTTTCTGGCCTGGTAGGTGGAATTTTTGTCTCGCTGTTGTATCTCTTGCTGCTGTGGCGGCGTCAGGACCTGGAGCGCATGCTGCCCAGCGCCGACGAACTGGACCGCATCACTTATAAAACCATCGCGATCGCATTTCCATTACTCACCCTGATGATCGCGGCGGGCGCCTACTGGGCTAATCGCACCTGGGGTTCTTATTGGAGTTGGGATCCAAAAGAAACCTGGGCTGCGATTACCTGGTTGGTGTATGCAGGATACCTGCACATGCGCATCACCCGCGGATGGCGCGGCCGGCGCGCCGCGTACTTTGCCATTCTGGGCTTTGCCGTAGTGATGTTTACTTTCTTCGGGGTCACTTATTTGCTGCCGGGAATGCATGCTTATGCTTAGCCGTCATCAGCCCGCAGCAGGCAGAACATTTACGCAAACGTCGACGCAGACGTCGGAATCGACTGGTTCGCCTCGGGATTCTGGAAGAAACGAGCACACTATGCTCCGGGATTCGCCGCAGGATGAGTCAACCGCGAAAGAGGATTTCCACTTGAGCTCGGTACGCGTCAATTGGCAACTTAAAGCGATCCTGCCTATCGGCTTCGTGCTTCTGGCCGGACTCTTGCTTTTCACTTTGGCGACGGTATCCTTGCGCGATCCCGACCGCCACGCCGTATTGATACTCGCCGGGGCGGGAGCGGTCATCATCTGTGCAGTATCCATGTTCGTCCTTGCCTATCTTGTGCAACGGCCCATGGTTGAACTGCAGGAGAAAATCGAGCAAGTGAGCAAAGGCAATCTGAATGTCGCTGTAAGCTTCTCCGGCCGCAATGACGAGATTGGCGACCTGGGCCGCAACTTTAACCACATGATGCAGCAATTGCGCGAGAGCCGGGAAGAAATTGAGCGATTGCATCGCACCCAGATTTCTCGCGCCGAGCACCTGGCGACGCTGGGCGAATTGGCAACTGGCCTGGCTCATGAGATTCGCAACCCACTGGCGGGAATCGCCGGAGTTATCGAAATCGTGGGTCGCGATTTGCCTGCCACCAGTCCCGCGCGGGCGGTGGTGAAAGATGTCCGGCTGGAGATCGGTCGCATCAGCCGCACGTTAACCGACCTTCTGGAGACGGCGCGCCCTCGCCATCCGGAAGTTCGCCTCAGCAATCTCAACACGACGGTGGAACATGCGGTGATGCTGGCGCGTCAGCAAGTGCTTTCCCGGCCGATCAAAATCGAATTGCAGAAAGCTCCCGATCTGCCTGAAGTCGAACATGACAGCGATCAGGTGCACCAGGTGTTGCTGAACCTGCTACTGAATGCCGTTCAAGCGATGGAGAACGCGGGAACGGTGCGGGTGGAGATCGGCGCGCGCGACAATTGCGCCAGCGTTTTGGTCAGCGACACCGGCCGTGGCATCTCTCCTCAAAATCTGCCGAATATCTTCCGGCCTTTCTATACCACCAAAGGCGGCGGCACCGGTCTTGGCCTATCGCTCGCCCACCGAATCGTCGAAGAACATCATGGCCGCATTGAAGTGACGAGCGCCGTCGGGCAGGGAAGCAGCTTCACTGTGCTGTTGCCGTTTCACGCGCCCTCGGTGCGTATCGCAGCTTCCTGAAATTCGCTTCAGCCCGCCACGCCCCTGAACAAAGCAGCCGTCACCATTTCGTAGTAAATTAAAACTCGAATGCCTGCGGAAAAAATCATGATCGTGGACGACGAACGTCTGGTGCGCTGGTCTCTGCGCCAGAAGTGCGAAGAGTGGGGCTATCACGTGATCGAGGCGGATTCCGGGGTGCCCGCGCTCAAGCTTGCGCAACACGAAACTCCCGACCTTGTGCTTCTGGATGTGCGCATGCCCGATCTTACCGGCATCGAGGTCCTCGACGCGCTGAAGAAAAGTGGCGACGCCCGCGCCGTCATTATGATTACCGCGGACCCCCAGCTGGATGACGTCAAAGCTGCGCTCAAGCTGGGCGCTTACGATTTCGTGGGCAAGCCGGTTGATTTCGATGAGCTTCACGTCACCATCAAGAATGCGCTCGAGGCCACTAGCCTGCGCACCGAAGTTCAAACTTTGCGCAGTGAAGTGCGCCGCGGGGCGGGCTACGAAAGTGTGGTGAGCGTTTCTTCGAAGATGACGGAGCTCATGAACTTTGTCCGCAAAGTTGCCGCCAGCGAAGCTACCACGATTCTGATTCAGGGCGAGAGCGGCACCGGCAAGGATCTGATCGCCAAAGCCATCCACTACGAGAGTTCCCGGCAGCAGAAGCCCTTCGTGGCCATTAACTGTTCCGCCATTCCGGAAACTCTGATGGAAGCCGAGTTGTTTGGCCATGAAAAAGGCGCATTCACTGACGCCAAGCAAATGAAGAAAGGGCTGTTCGAGGCGGCCGACGGCGGCACGTTGTTCCTCGACGAAATCGGCGAACTGTCTCCGCTGCTGCAGGCCAAACTTTTGCGCGTGCTGGAAGACCAGGTGATCCGCCGGGTTGGCGGTATCAAGGACATGCAAGTCGACGTGCGCGTAATCGCGGCCTCGAATCGCGATCTGGAGAAGGCGGTGCGCGAAGGCCAGTTCCGCCAGGATCTTTACTATCGCTTGGCAATTATCGCGATCTTCATCCCCGCGCTACGCGATCGCAAAGAAGACATTATGCCGCTGGTGGATTTTTTTATCGACCGATACAACCGCAGATTCAAGAAGTCGATTCGCGGCATTACGGAGGAAACGCGCCGTCTTATTCTCACCCACAATTGGCCCGGCAACGTTCGCGAGTTGAAGAACACGATCGAACGCGGCATGATCCTCGAGGATGAACCGCTCTTGCGCCCTGTCTATCTCCCATTCTCCGTGGGGGAGTCAGGCGGCCGCACCGTCTTCGAACGCACTACTCCCGCCGATGGCGGACAGCCCTTGCCCAATGGCCGCATGCTTCCGCGTTTGTACATCCCTGAAGGCGGGACATCGTTGGAAGAGGTAGAGCACGCCATGGTTGAACTGGCCATGCGGCAAGCGAACGGCAATCAAACCCACGCAGCTAAGCTGCTCGATATCAGCCGCGACGCACTGCGCTACAAGCTAAAGAAATTCGGTTTGATTCGCGGCGATGAAGAGGGCGCGCAGACCGTTTCCACGGATGAGCAATGACAGCCGTTACCGGGCAATCGAATGACGGGAGGGCATATTTCGTTCTGCCGCGATTTCTCTAGTTCACTGAACGCACTGATGCAGGTTCGAGCAGCACTAACGAGCAACCGCTGTACTCGTAGCATCCGAGAATCCCGCGCCTCACAAAACGCGTAGGAAAATCGCTGGGCGCTGGAACATTGAAATCGATGTTCTTCAACTGTTTTCCTTGAAATTTCATCTTGTCCGACCCCTTGATGAACTTCATATCCTCGACCTTGAAGATCTTGCTCGTCCCGTCCGATGCCAGCAGGATAAAAAACTCCGCACTCTCCGTTCCGGGCAGGAACCGCGGCAGTTTGAAGGTGCGTTCACGGATTGCCAAGTCGGAAGCATCTCCGGCGCCTTTCAACGCGGGTGAACCACTGGTCAAATGATCGAGTCGATGCTGCGCCTCATCCATTTCAGGCTTGTACTGATTGAGCGCCAGTTGTTCCGACATCGGAATGCGATAAACCGCCAAACGGCACATCTGGATCGCGGACGCGGTTTTATGTAAGCGCTCGTAAACTTGACAGAGATGACTAGCTACCACCCCATCCTGCGTTAGCTTCCATGCTGCTCGCAGATAGAGCTGCGCCTCATCCAGCTTTGACATCCTGTCTTCCACCCAGCCCAGAGTGTCCCAATATGCGGCCAGCTTCTGGATTTGCCCCAGGTCCTCAGTTTTCAAATCTGCTAACGTAATCTTTTGCGATTCTTCTTCGGCTGCGCGCACGGCTCTCTTCGCATAGTCCCAGGCAATGGGCAAATCCAAGTCTGCATTTGCCATCTGATAAGCCACGTCGTTGAAGGTTTTTCCCTCCTGATCCAGGCGAGCGAGTTTGCCGAATACTAATCCTGCCTTCTCGCGATCCCCCGCAAGCAGGTATGCCGAACCTAAGCTCGCTTGAAGTTCTGGCCGAGTTTCGTGGGCTTTAACAGCCGCCTCATATACCGTCACCGCTTCAGAGTATCGCTTCAATTGCAGCAGGCATACTCCGAGATTCGCAACACCGTCCAGATCGTCCGGATGTGCCTTTGTATAGTCCTGCCATACTGGGACGGCGTCCCCGAACTGCGATCTCCTCATCAGACTCCAGCCTAGCGCCTTCGGGATAGCTGTTTGCTTCGGGTCGCTGGCGATCGCCTTCTCAAACGCATCGATTCCAGCATCCTTCTGCTTCTGCGTGAGCAACAGGCTCCCGAGCATCACCCAAGCCCGTGTAAATTTCGGATCGACCGAGACGGCGCGGTATAAAGAGGAAACAGCACTCTGCGGGTCACTTCTCATCATGTCATCTCGCGCCTCGGCCTCCAGTCGGTTCGCGTCGCTGGAATTGCTCTCAGGCAGTTCACGAAGCGAACTTAGGGAGGTAGACGGCGTCACGGGAGCGAGGGCATCCGGCGTAGCCGAGACTTTCGGCGCAATCGACGCACCGATAGGCGATGTCTGTACATATTGATTCACATCATTTTGCAAGGCCTTAACGAAGCTTCTATAGTCTTTGAACTCGGCGACTGGAACTTCGTGTTGCTTAACCAGAAAACTCCTCTTCGCTGTTAGGACGTCGTGAACTACGGAATATGACGCGTGGTATTCCGCGAAGTCGTACTTCAGGTCGACATTTGCCGGTAGTTGCGGCTCGTATCCCTCGGGCACCTCCACTTTAGAATCCGAAATTGTCTCCTGCGGAGAGCCAAGCCAAATCGGATCAACTGCGTCATCCCTGAGCGCTGGCATGAGAAACGGCAGTCCAGGAACCGAAAATTGATGGTTGCTCCAATCGGGATAGTCCTTGCGATTATAGGAATAAGCGAAATGAAAAGGCTCAGTGACCATTTCGGGCGTGCTCGCGGTGGCCTCGCTGACTGTGCCTGCGAAGCCCAGTCCATACGAGATCTGCTGCATCAAGTCTTTCCACTGCGATTGCGGTACGCGGCGGAAGGCGAGGCGCATCGGGACCTCCCGTTCTCCGGTCACGGTGTCTTCTACCTTCGCATCGAACGTGCCGTTTTCGCTTAACTTACCCTCGATCTTAAAGGTTTGGGAGCTTTCGAAGGGTGGATCGAGCGGAGTAGTTTTCAAATGCGCGGGCTTGTCTCCGGGCATGACCAATGCCTGTTTATCGCGCAAAGGAGTGACTAGATACCCCATGGGCGATACCTCGGCCGTGGTGTCAAGCCAAAGACCGTCCTTGCCCATCGGCAGATAGCCGATGATGTGATCGAACTGCCCCGGCGAGGGAATATCAGGATCGAGCTTCCAGCTTGAACCGATCAGAGCTGGATACAGTGTTATGCCGGAAGCTTGCAACAAGGAAGCCAGTAGTGTGTGCTTATCCTTGCAGTCGCCATAGTTATTGCTGAGGACGTCATCGGCTGTGTGCGGTTGATAACGTCCAATACCAAACGCAATTCCAATGTAGCGATAGTGAGTGCTCACGAAACTGTAGATCGCGAGCAGTTTTTCGGCGTTGTCGGTCATGCCTTTGGTAAGTTCCGCAGCCTTCGCGCGAATGGCCGCGCTGGGTTCTACGCGGTCTTTTTGCAGATCCCAATACCAGCGGCCTACCTCTTCCCAGCTTTGAAAGCTGCTGATCTGCACGTCTGGCGAGGGATTGCGTCCGCGCGCCGCATCAATTGCTTTTTTTTCATCGCTTCCCGGTTCCTTTGCACTCTCCAACCTGGAGTATGTCCAGGAGTAAACGCGGAACCCCGGCTCGTTGGTGATGGTCTGCGTGGTCTGCGGTCCTTTTACTTTGACCGCGCGGTCTGCGGGCACCTTGATCTCCAGGCGCTCATTCAGCACAATGCCTTCGTGTTGAAAATTGTACTGATACCAGAACTGGCCGGGAACCAACGGCTTGATGGCGTGCCAATGCGCCTGGTATTCGAGAATATCGCCTTTGCCCAAGCCCTTGACGGCGACATGTTTTTCGCGCAGATCGCTGTAGAAAGGGGCACTCCGGGTAATTTCTGCGTCCAGGTCCTGCACATCATCCGGCGGCGTAATTTGGATACTGCCGTCGGGTTTGTGGACGCGCACATAATCGATTTCCACCGTCTGCGTTGCAGACTGGAACGGAAAGACGAGTAGCCCCCACTGTTGAACGCCGGCGTCTGTCTGTACGCGCACTCGGCTGGTCTGTTCGTGTGTAAACTTGCCATCGTTGTCGAAGGCAATCTTGGTAGATGTTTCCTCGATGATCGCTGCCTCTTGAGAGTAATCGTTCTTGGCAGCAATGTGAGCCGGTGAGGTTTGTGCGTGGCCAGCTACAGACAAGGCCAGCACAGCGGTAAGACAAAGGGCGCACCAACGACGAATCATAGCGTGCCCGTATTTATCGTCGGTGCGCCCGAAAAAAGCAAGAATAAAGATAGTTTGCTTTAGACAATCGAGGAATTAGCGCTCTCCTAAGGAATCGTCTGACCTCTGGATCCACCGGCGCCGCGACTACCCTGACACGCTTTTCCAGTTCCGCTGTCGGATATTAGGCCCTCTCAGTTCCAAAACCCCGACAGGCTTGCTTCCGGCTATCCCTTGGCGTGCTGCTTGGCCCGATCGATATATTCCTGGACTTCCTGCTTCTGCGGGTAATTGGGATTCAACTTGAGTAATTGCTCCCATGCTTCGACGGCGCCCTTGGGATCGAGCTTGCCTTGCCAGCGGACCACGCCCAGGTTGAACAATGTTCCGGGATGATTGGGCCGATACTTCAGAGCGGTCTGGAACTCGGCGATGGCACCATCGGCGTCTCCGATGTACCACAGCGAAGTTCCGAGGTCGGTGAGCAGATCCGCATTGGTGGGCTGGCTTTTTACCGCGAGCCGGTAGTACTTGACGGCTTCGGGATACTGTCGACCGTCATAGTACAGATTCGCTACCTGCACCAGCGAGTTGAAATCGTCGGGATTGTTTTTCAGGGTTGCCAGCAAGGGAGCGACGGCTTCGTCCACCATCGCCTTTTGTTGTTCGGGAGTAAGCTGGGGCTGGGTCGGTTGCCCTTGAGCGGAGCTACTATCAGTGGCCGAGGGGGCGGTCGCGACCACACTCTGGGGCGCGGAACCGCGAAACAGATATCCCAGCGCGACTCCTAACACTAAACAAAAGACCGCCAGGATGTAAGCCTGCGTGCCCGTCCACGCCGATCTGCTGTTTGCGCTTGCTCTCTGATTGTTGTTCATAACCGCCGTTACTCCTGACTCGTTTTTCATACTTACGATATGGTGCCGGCAAGCGCCGCTTGAGGCGTTTGCAGATGGAACAGCCGCTGCAATGCAGTGGTCATTTGCTCCTGTTCCACCTTTTCTGGAAGTTCCTTGAGTTCACGAGCCAGGGACCCTGCGATTCTCTGCGTCATACGGGACATGACTGCGTTCAGCATTTCGTCCTGATCCTTGGAAAAAGGCCCGCTCTCCTGTCGGAAGGAATCCAGTTCTTGCCGGCAAATTTCGTCCAGGCGCTGGCGCAGCGCAACGATCGTCGGCACCACCCGCTCCGCCATCAGCCTGCGGCGGAAGCCTTGCGCTTCAGTCTGTAGAATCTTCTGCGCTTCGGCGGCGGCAATCTCACGCTCCCCCGCATTGTGGTCGACAACATTTTCCAGATCATCGAGGTCATAAAGGAAAATGCCTTGGACCTGGCTCACGGCGGAGTCGATGTCACGCGGCATCGCTATATCCACGATCACCAGGGGCCGATTCGTATCTTC
This sequence comes from uncultured Acidobacteriaceae bacterium, assembly GCA_963726155.1. Taxonomy (GTDB): domain Bacteria; phylum Acidobacteriota; class Terriglobia; order Terriglobales; family Acidobacteriaceae; genus Sulfotelmatobacter. Next base: position 320,785 of record CAVSBF010000003.1, on the reverse strand, counting down.
GCGCGCCTGACGATCGCGCATCATCATCTCCGCTTCGTCGCGGTTCAGAATCGTGTGCGGACAGGAAGTTGAACTGATAATAATGTCGGCCTCGGTCATGTGCTGCCAGCGCTGCTCGAAAGGAATGGCGACTCCGCCGAGCTTAGTCGCCAACTCGGTAGCGTGCTCCATGGTGCGGTTAATCACGGATACGGAGCTTGCGCCGTGATTGAGCAGACCGCGAGCCGAAAGTTCGCTCATCTTCCCGGCGCCCAGCAGCAGAACCTTTTTATTTTCCAGCGTGCCGAAGATCTGGCGTGTAAGTTCCACAGCCGCGTAAGGAATCGAAACCGCCGCATTGCCGATCGCGGTCTCGCTGCGGACGCGTTTCGAAACCGTCAGGGCTTTCTGCATCACGGCATCAAGAAATCGCCCGGTTGCCCCGAGCTTCTGGGCCTGCTGCCAGGCCTGTTTCACCTGCGAGACCACTTGAGGTTCGCCCACAACCATGGAATCGAGGCTGGATGCGACTCGAAAAATGTGCAGGAGCGCCGCTTCATCCAGCAGGCGGTAGAAATGTTTCCACTCGCAGAGCATGAGGCCGTACTCGCTGCCCAGCAATCGCATCACGGAATTCGCGGCCAGGGTAACGTCGTTAACCCACAGCAGAAACTCGGTGCGGTTGCAGGTAGCCAGCACGATCACTTCGTCGATGCCTTCCGCCCGGGATAATTCCACCAGCGCCTCGTAGCGCCGGTTCTCGCTGATCCAGAAACGCTCGCGCACGGCGACCGGCGCGGTGCGATAGTTCAGGCCAACCACCATCAAAGTCGGTTCCACTTGCATCTCCAATAACTATAGTTGTTAAAGGCATCCGCCATGCCAAAGTCAGGCTCGATACACACGGGTTCTTTCCTCAGTGTTTTCAGTGGTTTACCTCCCTTGTCGCGAAATGGAAGAGCGGCGTGGCGCGCGGGGCAGTGGAATATCACGCCCGGCTGGTGTCTTTTGGCGTATCGGGACTTCTCACCGAAGCCCAGAGCGAGGCTCTTCGAAGGATATCGGAGCCTGGCGGGAAGGCGTTTGTGACCACGAATGGGAAGCCTTCGGGGGTCAGCGGACGACGTCTGTCGGAGCGATATCCTTCAAGCTTTTCGTGCGCGGTTCGTAGACGCAGAAGGGTTCCTCATCCAGATAGTTGCCGGTGGCGGCAAAGGCGCGGGCGCGGCAACCCATGCAGACATTGCGGAATTCGCAGCAGCCGCATTTGCCATTCAGGTTGTTGACATCGCGCAGCTGATGAAACACAAACGAATTTTCCCAGATATCGGCAAAGGACTGTTTCTTTAGATCGCCGGCGAGCGCGGGCAAATACCCGCAGGGATAAACTTCTCCTTGATGCGAAATGAAACAGACGGCAGTTCCTGCCAGGCATCCCTTGGTCATGGCATTCATATCGGAAGGATGAGTTCCGGGATGTCCCACGGCCTTTCCAATGCCATTGGATTTCAGTTCGATTCCGGTTGAACCGGGCATTGTCATCTCAGTTGGGCCGATGACGGGGGCGCCGGGAGAGTTCTGCGCAGCGACAGGAGCTTTCTGCGCAGCCTGCGCGGCTGCAGCCACCGAACGGTGCTCGGCGGCACGGCGTTGCCGGACCACGCGGAAATAATGAGGAGCACACGTGGCCTTCAGTTCGATGCCCCCTTGCAGAGACTGATCGTAAAACCAGTTCAGCATCTTCTCGTATTCTTCCGGGGGAACCATTTGTTCGGCGGCGATGTCTACGCCGCAGCCCACTGGGACCAGTAGAAATGTGTGCAGCGCATCCGCTCCGATTAACTTTGCCAGCTCCAGCACATCGGGAAGCTGATGCGCGTTATGACGAGCGATCGTGGTATTAATCTGCACCGACATGCCGAGGTCTTTGAGATTACGGAAGCCGGTAAGCGCGGCATCGAATGCTCCAGGAATTCCACGGAAAGTATCATGAGTCTGGGGATCGGCGCCGTCGAGACTGATCGCAACTCGTTTGACGCCGCTATCGACAATCTTCTCGGCTACCCGCCGGGTGACCAGAGTGCCATTCGTGGCCAGCGCCACCCGCAGCCCTTTATCCGTGCCATACCGCGCCAGTTCAAAAATATCCGACCGGAAGAGCGGTTCGCCGCCGCTGAGCACCAGAATTGGAGAAGAAACCCCGGCAATCTGATCGATGATATCGCGCGCCGCCTGAGTGGAAAGATCGGAGGGGGAACTCAATTCCGTAGCGCTGGCCCGGCAGTGGATGCAGCGCAGATTGCATCCCTTGGTCAGTTCCCAGAAAATCAATCTGGGCTTATTCTGGCTTCCATGATTTGTGGAATTGTTCTTGGCGCTTTGCCCGATGGTGTTTAGCGATGTCATCTCTTTCCTCCCCACCTGAACCCAGGTAACCTCGTCCTCGCTGCAACCATAGAAGAGACCTGTTGACACGGCGGTGACCATCATCACGAGAAATTGTGATGGTGGTCACTGGTGGCAAATCATGCTGAATGTCGGTGACAGGGCTAGTTATGGTTTGCGATATCGCGCAGCGCCGGGGTGTTACGAATCACCAGGGTCGAGCCCTTGGTCTGCAGGATCTGACGTTTTTTCAATTCGGCAAACAGCCGGGTCACCGTCTCGCGTGAAGTCCCGATCATCTGCGCGATTTCTTCGTGGGTTAGCCTGAGCTTCAGCCGGGGCTCGGCCTTGGTGGACTCCCCGTTCTTCGAGGTCCACTCCAAAAGCAGGGTTGCAAGTTTCTCGGCGGCGGAGTGCGACAGTCCGAGAGAGCGCACTTCCTTGCAGGCGTTGTGGTACTTTTCGCCCAACTGTTCCGCCACTTTAAAGCAGGCTTCTACGTCATCTTTCAGAAAGGCAAGAAACTCGTCGCGCTTCACGAAATTCACCTGGCAGGGATCGATGGTCTCAGCGGTCACTTCGTAGGGCTTGCCCGAAATGGTTGCGCTCAGTCCCAGCACTTCACCGGCCTCGGCCAGTTTGACAATCATAGTGCGACCGCCCGGAGAATTGATGGAGAGCTTTACCGTTCCTTTGCAGATTACGAAGATGCCGCGGGGCATCTGCCCTTCCACAAACAGCACAGCATCCTGAGGATAGGAAGTGGCGAACTTGATTTTTTCAAAGGCCTGCAGTGCGTGATCCGGCAAATCGCAAAAGATACGATCGGCCCGCAACTTGCATGTAAGGCAGCTTTCGACAATCTCCATTCCGTAGGGCGAGAGCATGATGCGCCTCCTCAAACACCGGCTTAAAGCACTTGGGTACTGATCTACTGCCTCGGCGCGGGGGTCTGCAGTCCGCGAAGGTGCTGAACCGGTCTCATCTGACGCCAGTGTCCATCTATGGGAACCTCTTTGCTGTGTTGCCGGGCACACGAGGGTGTGATTCTCCTCACATTGGCCGGTTGTGATGCAAATCACAACCGGCTGTGACCTGCCTTGCTGCGTTCTTTTCCAGCCTCGTTCATCCTTACGACAGTCGGGAAAACCCAAATCAGGCAATTATTTGCAAAGTAAGGCAGGTTGTTGATGATGAAACGCAAGTTCAAAACTATGGACGCGAACGAGGCGGTGGCCTATGTCGCCTACCGGGTTAATGAGGTCATTGCCATCTACCCGATCACTCCTTCCTCCAACATGGGGGAGTGGGCGGACGAGTGGTCATCCCAGGGAATTCAAAACATCTGGGGAACGGTGCCCCATGTGATGGAGATGCAGAGCGAAGGCGGCGCAGCCGGGGCGGTTCATGGCGCACTGCAGACCGGGTCTCTCGCTACTACATTCACGGCGTCCCAGGGCCTGCTGCTCATGATTCCGAATATGAACAAGATTGCGGGAGAGCTGACGCCTACCGCATTCCATGTTTCGGCGCGTACTCTAGCCACGCATGCGCTCTCCATCTTTGGCGATCATTCGGATGTGATGTCGATCCGCAGCACCGGCTTTGCGCTGCTTTCCTCAAATTCTGTCCAAGAGGCGATGGACATGGCGCTGATTGCTCACGCCGCCAGCTTGGAGTCGCGCATTCCCTTCCTGCATTTCTTCGACGGCTTCCGCACCTCGCATGAAGTAAACAAAATCGAAATGCTCACCGAAGATGACATGCGTTCCCTCATTAATATGGACCGCGTCTTTGAGCACCGGCGGCGGGCACTTTCCCCCGATCATCCCGTGTTGCGCGGGACGGCGCAGAATCCCGATGTGTTCTTCCAGATGCGCGAGGGCGCGAATAACTTTTACGAGGCTTGCCCGCAGATTGTCCAGTCGGTGATGAACAAGTTCGCGGAGCAGGTAGGACGCTCCTATCACCTCTTCGACTATGTAGGTGCGCCGGATGCCGAGCGCGTGATCGTCATGATGGGTTCAGGCGCCGAAGTCGCTCACGAAGCCATCGATGCTTTGAATGCGCAGGGCGAAAAGCTGGGATTGCTCAAAGTGCGCTTGTACCGGCCATTTCCCGTCCAGGCGTTCCTCGAAGCCTTGCCAGCCAGCGTGCGTACGATTGCCGTCCTCGACCGTACCAAGGAGTCGGGAGCGATTGGCGAGCCGCTTTATCTCGATGTTGTGAATGCGCTGCACGAAGGAATCAAGGCGGGTTTGAGTCCGCGAAAACTTGCGCCATCCGTGATTGGCGGCCGTTACGGATTGTCGTCCAAAGAATTTACCCCGGCCATGGTGAAGGCGATCTACGACAATCTTAAGGCGGATCAGCCCAAAGATCATTTCACCATCGGCATTCAGGACGATGTCAGCCACACCAGTTTGCCTTACGACGCCGCCTTCTCCACCGAGCCGCAAAACGTGGTGCGCGCTATGTTTTACGGGTTAGGCGCGGATGGAACCGTGGGCGCCAATAAGAATTCCATCAAGATTATCGGCGAGAACACAGACAACTACGCGCAAGGATACTTCGTTTACGATTCGAAAAAGTCAGGCGCGGCCACCATTTCGCACTTGCGCTTTGGGCCGCAGCCCATACGCTCCAGCTATTTAATTTCGAGCGCCAACTTTGTCGCCTGCCATCAGTGGATCTTTCTTGAACGCTATGACATGTTGAGTGCATTGGTTCCGGGCGGGACGTTCCTGCTCAACAGTCCGTTCGGAGTTGATGAAGTCTGGGATCATCTTCCACGGGTCGTTCAACAACAACTCATTTCAAAGCGCGCCAAATTTCACGTGATCGATGCGTATCAGGTGGCTCGCGACAGCGGGATGGGCAGCCGCATGAACACGATTCTGCAAGTCTGCTTCTTCGCCATTTCAGCAGTCCTGCCCGCGGAACAGGCGATTGAGGCGATCCGAGAATCGATTCGTCACACTTACGGCAAGAAGGGCGAAGAGATCGTACAGAAAAACATGAAGGCTGTGGACGAGACTCTGGCCCACTTGTTCGAGGTGAAGGTGCCGACAGAACTCACCAGCACGATGGAGATGCCGCCACCCTTCTCACCCTCCGCGCCGGAATTCGAGCGTGACGTGCTCGGCATGATCTATGCCGGGCGCGGCGATGAATTGCCGGTCAGCGCTTTTCCGGTCGATGGCACATTTCCCACCGGAACCGCGAAATGGGAGAAACGGAATCTAGCCCTCGAAATTCCTGCATGGGATCCGAACATCTGCATCCAGTGCGGTAAGTGCGCCATGGTCTGTCCGCACTCCGTCATCCGCATCAAGGTTTACGACTCGAAAGAGTTGGAACACGCTCCCGCCACCTTTAAATCCACCGAGAGCCGTGACAGAGAGTGGAAGAGTCTGAAATATACGATTCAAGTTGCGCCCGAAGACTGCACCGGGTGCGGCATCTGCGTGGAAATTTGCCCGGTCAAAAATAAAGCGGAGACGCGGCTGAAGGCCATCAACATGGTGCCGCAACCTCCGCTGCGCGCACCCGAGCGCGAAAACTGGGATTTCTTTCTCTCGATCCCGGAACTTGACCGCCGCAACATTAAAGTGGGAAACATTCGCCAACAGCAAGTGCAGGAGCCGCTGTTCGAGTTCTCCGGAGCCTGCGCCGGTTGCGGTGAAACTCCTTATCTTAAGTTGATGTCGCAGTTATTCGGAGACCGCGCGCTGATTGCGAATGCAACCGGATGCTCGTCGATCTATGGCGGCAACCTGCCCACGACGCCCTGGGCAAAAAACGCGGCTGGACGCGGACCGGCGTGGTCGAACTCACTGTTTGAAGACAACGCCGAGTTTGGTCTCGGCTTCCGACTCTCCATCGATAAACAAACTGAGTTCGCTCAGGAATTAGTCAAGCGCCTGGCGGGAACGATCGGCGATGAACTAGCGACGGCTCTGCTTGCGTCTCCGCAGAAGGATGAAGCCGACATCTATGAACAACGCCAGCGCGTGGATCTCCTGAAGGAAAAATTGCAACCGTTGAATTCAGTGGATGCAAAACAACTTCTTTCTGTTGCGGACCTGTTAGTCAAAAAGAGTGTCTGGATCGTAGGCGGCGACGGTTGGGCTTACGACATCGGTTACGGCGGTCTCGATCATGTACTGGCCAGTGGACGCAACGTAAACGTACTCGTCCTCGATACCGAGGTTTACTCGAACACCGGCGGACAGGCGTCGAAGTCAACCCCGCGCGGCGCGGTAGCAAAATTTGCCGCCGGCGGTAAGCCCGGTGCAAAGAAAGATCTGGGACTCATCGCCATGAGTTACGGCAACGTTTATGTGGCGAGCGTAGCCATGGGCGCCAAAGATGAACACACGCTGAAAGCGTTTCTGGAAGCGGAAGCGTACGACGGTCCCAGCCTCATCCTGGCTTACTCACACTGCATCGCTCACGGAATCAATATGACGACGGGAATGTCGGACCAGAAAGCGGCGGTCGATTCCGGACAATGGCTGCTCTACCGTTACCACCCGGAACGGGCCGCGCAGGGCGAGAATCCACTCATCCTCGATTCGCGGACGCCCACCCGCAGGGTGCAGGATTTCATGGCGATGGAAACCCGATTCAAGATGCTGACCCAGAGCAAGCCAGAAGATGCGAAGCGCCTGTGGGCTGAAGCGCAGCAAGATGCCACAACTCGTTTTCACTTGTACGAATATCTGGCCCAGCGCAAAGGGGATAAAGAACCAGCCAAGGAGCAGCCGGGAGTGACTTCGAAATGACCGAGCTTAAAATGATCGACCTCAAAACCAATTACCTCGGGTTGCCTTTGCGTACCCCTCTGGTGGCTTCGGCGTCGCCGCTATCCCAGGAACTCGATGGCATTCGTCATCTCGAGGACGCAGGCGCATCCGCCATCGTGCTGTACTCGCTTTTCGAGGAGCAACTGCGGCAGGACAGCATCGAACTCGAATACCACCTGGCCGAAGGCACGGACAGTTTTGCCGAAGCATCCAGCTTCTTTCCTCAGCCCAACGAATTCCACATGGGACCGGAAGGATATTTGAATCACATTCGTCGAGCGAAGGAAGCAGTAGCCGTACCGGTTATCGCCAGCCTCAACGGTTCAACGTTGGGCGGTTGGGCCAGCTACGCGCGGCAAATCGAGCAAGCCGGGGCTGACGCCATCGAGTGCAACATCTACTTCATTCCGACTGACGCGCAAATCTCAGGTGCAGAGATCGAAAAAACGTACATCGACATTCTCCGGGAAGTAAAGGCCTCGGTTCGCATCCCTGTCGCGGTCAAAGTGAGCCCGTTTTTCAGCAACCTGGCGCACATGGCGAAGCAACTGGATCAGGCAGGTGCCAATGCGCTGGTGCTGTTCAATCGCTTTTATCAACCGGATATCAACCTGGAGGATCTGGAAATCCAACCGAATGTGCTGCTCAGTGGTCCACAAGACCTGCGGCTGCCTCTGACCTGGATCGGAATTCTATACGGTCGTATCCGCGCCAACCTGGCCGCAACAAGCGGGGTGCATGGGTCCGAGGACGTCATTAAGCTGCTGATGGTCGGCGCCGATGTCACCATGCTCTGCTCCGCGCTTTTGCGAAATGGGATCGACCATCTTCGCAATGTCGAAGCGGGCGTGCTGGAATGGATGGAAAAACATGAATACCAATCGGTACAGCAGATGAAAGGCAGCATGAGCCAGATCCACTGCCCCAATCCTTCAGCCTTCGAGCGGGCGCAGTATATGAAGGCGGTCAAGAGTATGCGGCACGTTGAACTTGTCCGCCGCTAGTCAGGACTTACCTTTGCAGGCTGGAGGCTTCACCGCATACCGGTTTACAGGATCAGGACAATTTAAACACCGAGAAAAAAATGAAGAATTGTACGGTTACAAAACAGCAGGCGCTCGATTACCACTTCGGGGGAAGACCGGGAAAAATTGAGGTTACTCCCACCAAACCTTGCCGCACGCAGCACGATCTAAGCCTCGCCTACACGCCTGGAGTGGCCGAGCCATGCCTGGCGATCCAACAGAATCCGCACGACGCCTTCAAATATACCGGTCGCGGTAACCTGGTAGCGGTTGTCACCAACGGAACTGCGGTACTCGGGTTGGGCGACATCGGCGCGCTTGCCGGCAAACCCGTGATGGAAGGGAAGGCAGTTCTGTTCAAACGCTTCGCCGGGGTAAATGTTTTCGACATCGAGATCGAGACTCACGATCCAGAGGAGATTATCAAAGTCTGCCAATTGCTCGAGCCCACCTTTGGCGGAATTAACCTGGAAGACATCAAAGCGCCGGAATGCTTTTACATCGAGGAGACTTTAAAGAAGACGATGAAAATTCCGGTCTTCCACGACGACCAACATGGCACGGCAATTATTTCTGGCGCTGCCCTGCTGAATGCCCTGGAAGTTGTCAGCAAGGACATTGGGAAAATTCGTCTCGTCATTAACGGCGCCGGCGCTTCAGCCGTTGCCACCGCGGAGCACTATATTCGCCTCGGCATGAAGCGGGAGCACATCACTTTGTGTGACACGAAAGGTGTAGTTTACAAAGGCCGCACCGCTGGGATGAATCCGTACAAAGAACGTTTGGCGCGCGATACCAAGCTACGCACCCTGGCGGAGGCGATGGTCGACACAGATATGTTTCTAGGACTCTCCGTCGGTGGCGTAGTCACGCAAGATATGGTGCGTTCGATGGCCGCGCGTCCGATCGTCATCGCCATGGCGAATCCTGACCCTGAGATCACGTATGAAGACGCCAGAGCCTGCCGCAAGGATGTCATCATGTGCACTGGCCGCTCCGACTATCCCAACATGGTGAATAATGTTCTCGGCTTCCCGTTCATCTTCCGCGGCGCGCTGGATGTCCATGCCACAGTGATTAATGAGGAGATGAAGCTGGCAGCTACGCATGCGCTCGCCAATCTGGCGAAAGAAAATGTGCCGGACTCAGTCTGCCGCGCCTATGGTGTGGAGCGACTGGAATTCGGTCCCGACTACCTGATCCCCAAGCCATTTGATCCGCGTGTGCTCGCATGGGAATCTTCCGCCGTTGCCCAGGCAGCGATGGATACCGGAGTCGCTCAAGAACCAGTCGACATCCGATCCTATCGCGAGCAACTGGAACGTCAGAGCGAACGGATGGGCGAGCGGGAGTTAGAACAATCCCTGAGAACAACCGAAATCGAACTCTCAATTGCGCGGGGAGATTATTCCCGGACCTGAGATCTCAGGAAGCGCTTCATGCGACGTTATCTTTGCTGGAATTCGAGAGACTCGAGGCCGATTTTCGCGCGGCTGCTCATCCATCCAATCCGAGATTTATCAATCGCGCGCGTTACCCGATTGACAAGACGAGCAGGGACACGAGCCCACAGCTCGTGTCCGATGGCATATGCTTCAACGATTCCGCCTGCTCTACTTCGCCTGCAAAGTCTCGATGTAGTGGGTAAGATTCGAAACCCGTTGCTGCACTTCTCCTTCGTGTCCGCGACTCATGCTCCAGAACAATTCTCCCCATACCGGCATATCTTTTGATCCGTGCGCGGCCACGTCGCCTGTGCCCCGGATTGCGCTGGTGACTTTCATGGCGGGATACTTGCCGCCATTGTTCTTGCTGAGCTGGGTCAGATCGGCCGGAGGCGTCTTCAGTGCGCTGGCTGCGGGACCGTCGCCTTTACCGTCGGTTCCGTGGCAGACGGCGCAATAAGCCGTGTACATTTCCTTGCCGGAAACCGGCGAGGTTGTGGTCAACGGCACATGCCTGATGGATGTTTTCGATTGATCGTCGGTTTTGTCCTGTGCAGCGATCAGGCAGACGGCTACAAACAAAGTTGTAAATATCAAAATTAATTTCCTTGGCGACATCGCACTTTCTCCTTTTACGCCGAGGGCCTTTTACTGAAGCCCAAACGCGCTTGATAACCGAAAGCGATAACCTTGCTACCCGAGTAGCTGGAGAAGAAGATTACCGTACGTTCCTCTTAACTATTCCTAGTCCACCACAGCAGCACTGGCTGTGATGAAGGGCACGAGCTGTTGTGCTTTTCATCACCCAGACGGATGCCCGAGTTCTGGCTTTAATGTTCGCTGTGAAAATGTGCGTGACTGCACATAGATCAGTGACTTCTGTCACAAACAATCGCGCTCCTGCGAGTCATAATTACGCAGATTTCGTGATTGATATTCCACTTGAGTTTGGGGTTCTCATGGCAAAAGGACGCGTTTCCATCGTGGTCGAGCACTGTAAATCATGCGGTTTCTGTGTGGAATTCTGTCCCTCCCACGTGCTCGCATTGTCTTCGGCTTTCAACTCCAAGGGATACCATCCGCCGCACGCTGTACATCCCGAAAAGTGCAGTGGATGTGACTTATGCGGGATGTACTGTCCCGATTTTGCAATTTTCGCCACCAAGAATGCCGGCCCCAAGGAAGGTGATAAATGAAGGCTGATCCTCGCGGAGTATTGACCGGCACACATTTCATTGATGGCGATCATGCGTGCTGTGAAGGTGCATTGGCGGCAGGCGCACGATTCGCGGCGGGATATCCCATCACTCCTTCCACCGAAATTGTTGAACGCTTCGCCTCCCGGGTGCCCATGGTCGGTGGAACGTTCATTCAGATGGAGGACGAACTCGCCGCATCGATTACGTTGCAAGGCGCGGTGTGGGGCGGAGCCAAGGCATTTACCGTTACCTCCGGTCCCGGCTTCTCATTAATGATGGAACACATCGGCTACGCCGCCATGACGGAAACTCCCTGCGTCTTCGTCGACGTGCAGCGCGGAGGACCGTCGACCGGCCTGCCCACGCTGCCCGCGCAAGCCGACATGATGCAGGCGCGCTGGGGTTCGCACGGCGACTACGAGATCATTGCGCTTTGCCCGAACTCTCCACAGGAATGTTTTGATCTCACCATCACCGCTTTTAATCTGGCTGAAGAATTCCGCGTGCCGGTTATGTTCATGATGGACGAAGTCGTCGGACACATGACCGAGAAAGTCGTTATTCCCCGCGCCGATCAGATTGAAGTCGTGCCTCGCAAACATACTCATAAATCGGTGGAGGATTACCTGCCCTACGGCACCAATGGCGACCAGGTACCAGAGATGGCGCATGCCGGCGAAGGCTATAACTTCCACGTCACGGGCTTGACCCATGACGAGCGCGGCTATCCCAACATGACTCCGGTAGTTCAAGACCAGCTGGTTCGCCGTCTGCAAAGCAAAGTTCGTGATGCCGCCGACCGCATCGCTCTGTTCGAGGAAGATCATCTCGAAGACGCCGATGTAGTGGTTGTTTCTTACGGCATTACGTCGCGCGTGGCGCAGCGAGCGATTGGTGTAGCGCGTGAAAGCGGTATGCGTGTCGGCAAGTTGCGCTTGATCACGGCCTGGCCGTTTCCCGAGAAGAAGTTCCGCGCTCTGGCAGCGAAAGTGAAAGCGTTCGTGGTTCCTGAACTGAATCTCGGTCAGATGGTGCGTGAAGTCGAGCGAGCCGCTGCGGGTAAGGCCAAGACTTTTGCCGTGTCGCATGCAGGCGGCGGGGTTCACAGGCCCGAAGACATCCTCAAAGTAATCGTGGAGGCAAGCAGATGTCAGACAATTTAATCAGCGATATCGTCAGCGCCGGCGTCAACCCAGTCGATCAGATTCTGCGGACTGACCGCATGCCTCATATCTGGTGCCCGGGATGCGGCATTGGTACTACGGTGAATTCCTTTGCCCGCGCTCTCATCGATTCGAAAATCGATTTAGGGTCGCTGGCTCTGGTCTCCGGTATCGGCTGCACTGGACGCGTTGCTGGTTATGTGAAGCTCGATTCATTCCACACCACGCATGGCCGTGCCATTCCGTTCGCCACTGGCCTGAAGCTCGCAAATCCCAAGCTGAACGTCGTTGTGTATTCGGGGGATGGCGATCTCTCGGCCATCGGCGGCAATCATCTGATCCACGCCGCTCGCCGCAACATTGACCTGAAAGTGATCTGCGTCAACAACCTGATTTACGCGATGACCGGGGGCCAGACCGCGCCCACCACTCCCGATCACTCAACTACTTCGACCAATCCTTACGGAACATTCGAGCCTTCATTCAATTTGCCGCACCTGGTCGAGGCGGCCGGCGCCGTCTACGTGGCGCGCTGGACTACTTTCCACGTGCGGCAACTGGCGCGATCCATCAGCGAAGCGTTCAAGAAAAAGGGCTTCTCGTTTATTGAAGTTATTTCGCCCTGCCCCACGCTTTACCAGCGCCGCAACAAGCTGGGGGATGGACTCGAAACCATGAAGTACTACAAAGAGAAGAGCAAAGTGCGCCATGGAGCGCCCACCAACGAAGTCGGTCTCTCCATGACCGGAGAAATCGTCGTGGGTAAATTCGTGGACCGCGACCGTCCCGACTATCAAACCATGATGCGCGGTCAATTTACGCAGTCGCTGGGCGACAAATACATAGAACAAGATGAACCGGAGACAGTATGCAGCTAACAGAGATTCGAGTTGCGGGTTTCGGCGGCCAGGGCGTGATTCTCTCGGCCATTCTCCTGGGCAAAGCGGCCTCAATTTATCAGGGCGCTTACGCCACCATGACACAAAATTTCGGCCCGGAGGCCCGCGGCGGGGCCTGTAGCGCGCAACTCGTGCTCTCCGATTCGCCAGTGTTGTATCCCTACGTGACCAAGCCCGACATTCTCGTCGTCATGTCGCAGGAAGCCTACGTGCGCTTTATTCCGGAACTGAAAGACGGCGGAATTCTGATCGTCGAGCAGGATCTGGTGCGAGTTTCCGATATTAATAAGGAGATCCGGGTGTATAGCATCCCTGCCACGCGTATCGCCGAAGAACTCGGGAAACGCATGGTCCTGAACTCGGTGATGGTCGGATTCTTCACCGCCGTTACCCAATTGCTGGATGCCGATGCCGTTCGCAAAGCGGTGGCGGATTCCGTTCCGAAAAGTTTTCTCGATCTGAACCTCAAGGCGTTCGAGAAGGGATTGGAATACGGAACGATTGCCTCAAGTACCCCTGCAAGCTCTGCCGACGCCGAACTGCTAGTAGAGTACGCGCCGGAATAGAAAGCGCTCATCAGCAACTGCAAATTGGACAACGCCGTGCGCGTAAATTATGCAAGTTCCAGAAAAGCGCGCAACGAAGTGAGATCATCGCTGGCCCGGACGCGGAAGCCCAGGCGCTTCATAATGACCTGCATTGCCAGGTTGTCAGGCAACATTTCGGCGGAGACCTGACTCAATTTCTCATCGCGGGCGATCTCGACGATACGGCGCAGCAACTCATATCCCAATCCAAGTTTCTGATACTGATCTGAAACCAGCACCGCGACTTCGGCTTCGTTTCCGGAACGAAGCTTGCTTAAACGGCCAACACCCATAATTCTGTGCTCTCCAGTGCCAGGGTCGGTGAGCTCCGCGACCAGAGCCATCTCGCGGTCATAATCTCCGAAACAGATTCGTAACAGGCGCTCGTGCGCCACCCGCCGGCTCAAACTCAAAGAGCAGAAGTAACGCAGATAGACACTCCGGTCAGAGAGAGTCTCATGAAACTTCACCATCAGCGGTTCGTCTTCGGGACGGATGGGGCGGATCAAAATCTGGTTTCCATCGCGCAACGTCCAGGGAACAACATACTGCGTGGGATAGGGACGGATCGCCGGCTGCGGTAACTGATCGAGCGTAACTTTGCGTCCGTGCAAAACGATTCTGGCATCGAGGGCCAGCAAACGATCTGGCGAAGCCAGCAGAGGATTGATATCAATTTCCGCGATCCACGGCTGTTCGAGCACTAACTGACTAAAGCGCACCAGAAGTTGTTCGAGCGCGGCAATGTCCACCGGCTTACGTCCTCGGACGCCTTTCAGTGCGGTATAGATTTTTGTCTGCTCCATCATTCTTTGGGCAAGTGTGGTATTGAGTGGAGGAAGAGCCAGGCAACGGTCCCGATAGACTTCGACAAGCTGACCGCCGGAGCCGAATAGAATTACTGGACCAAATTGCGGATCGACGCTGCTGCCGAGGATTAATTCGTAGCCATCGAGCTTCGCCATCGGCTGAACGGTGACGCCTAAGAAGTCGTCTAAGCTGGCTTTCTGTGCGACAGAAGTCTTGATCGAACGATAGGCTGACCGAACCGCCGCTTCGTCCGGCAAATTCAGTTTGACTCCGCCGACATCCGTCTTGTGCGTAATGGTTTCGGAGAAAAGTTTCAGCACTACCGGAAAACCTAGTTTGGCAGCGAGCACTGCGGCTTCGTCTTCAGTGCTCGCCACTTGAGTCTCAACGGTAGGAATTCCGTAGAGCGACAACACTTGCTTCGATTCGAATTCGTTCAGCAGAACCCGATCGTGACTTCGCGCATTTTCAATGATCCGCGCGATTTGCTCGCGAGCTGAGTTTTCCAATTCGGAGTTTTCCGTCAAGGTGGGGGTTTCGTAAAGCCCGCGCAGGTTGTATGTATAACGCCACATGTAAGTGAAGGCGCGAGCGGCGGTGTCAGGATAAGAAAACGTTGGGATCCCTGCCGCGTTTAGTTCCGCTTCTCCGGCCGCGATGCTGTTGCCTCCCATCCAGCTGGCGAGTACGGGTTTTTCGTATTGCTTGGCGTAGGGCTTCAGTCGGAGCGCAATTTGCGCCGCGTCGGTCATTCCCTGCGGCGCAAGAATCACCAGCAGCCCATCGCTGTTCGGATCCTGCGAAGCAATTTCGAGGGCGCGGGCGTAGCGCTCGGAATCAGCGTCGCCCAGAATATCGATGGGATTGTTGTGGCTCCAGTGAGCGGGAAGGAACTCATTCAGCCGCTGCAGATTCTCCGGAGAAAGCTCGGCCAGTTCTCCACCATTGGCCACCAGTGAGTCGGTGGCGAGAACCGCAGGTCCACCCGCATTGGTCAGGATGGTGAGCCGCGGACCTTTGGGGCGAGGCTGCCGGCCTAAGGTTTCCGCCATGTAAAAAAGATCAGCAATGTTGTGCACGCGCAAAACGCCCGAGCGCCGGAAGGCTGCGTCCAGAACTTCATCGCTGCCGGTAAGTGCGCCGGTGTGGGAGGCAGCGGCGCGTGACGCCGCTTCCGAGCGCCCGGCCTTGATCACGATGATCGGCTTGGTGAGCGCGACTTCACGCGCCGCGGATAGAAACGATCGCGCATCGCCCACCGATTCCATATAGAGCAGGATGCTTTTGGTATGCGGATCATCGCCGAAGTAATAGATCAAATCGCCCCAGCCAAGATCCAGCATCGAACCGGTCGAGACGATGGCACTGAAGGCGACCTCTTCGCGCACACTCCAATCGAGAATCGCACTCAGCAATGCTCCGCTCTGACTGAGGAACGCGACGTTGCCGGATTTCGGCGCATCTTTTGCAAAGGTGGCGTTCAGCCCGATCGTCGGATTCATCAGGCCGAGGCAGTTCGGACCAAGCAATCGCATGGAGCCGCCGCGTAGCTGTTCGCGAATTTGCTGTTCGAGTGCAGCGCCTTCTGCCCCACGCTCCTTAAACCCGGCAGAAATCACGACCGCAGACCTTACGCCGGAGGCAACACATTCTCCGATGATCTTCGGAACGGTTGCAGCCGGAGTTGCGATCACGGCTAAGTCCACCGCAGGAATATCTCGAATGTTTTTGTAAGCCTTGAGGCCGAGTACTTCCTCATGCTTGGCGTTTACGGCGTAGACCTTCCCTGAGAAGCGGCCGTGGACAAGGTTCTCCAGAAGCGTACAGCCAACGGTACCGGAGCGGTCAGTCGCGCCGATCACGGCCACGGAACTGGGAGTGAACATCGCGTCCAGGCTAGGCCGCGCGGGTACTCTCTGCTTTATCACATTCGCATCTGGGGGCACGAGATTCCCTCCGCTTGAACTCACTAGAGATTTTCAGAATCTCCAGTGTAGCTCGGTTAGGGGTTGGCATCTCGAGCAGATCACTGGGAACGATCAACTCAACTCTCCATAGTGGAAACATCGCCCACATCGACGCCCGCTTCCTTTGCCTTAAGAAAACGGCGCAGAATCTTTCCCGATCTGGTCTTAGGCAAAGATGCAACGAACTGCAAGGAAGATGGAGTGGCGATCGGTCCCAGCTCTCTGCGAACGTGTTCGATCAACGCTGCCGCCAAGGCGTCGGAAGCCACGTGATCGGCGCGAACTTGCACGAAGACTTTGATGGACTCGCCTTTCATGGCATCAGGCACACCAATCGCGGCAGCTTCGGCGACCGCGGGATGGGACACAAGTGCGCTCTCCACTTCGGCAGTGCCGATGCGATGTCCGGCAACATTGAGCACATCATCATAGCGGCCGAGCACGGCGATGTATCCATCTTCATCTTTGGTTGCCACGTCGCCGGTGACATAGCAGCCGGGAATCACCTGCCAATCACGCTCGTAGCGGGCCGGGTCACGCCAGACGGTGCGCAGCATGTGAGGAAACGGCCGCTTGAGCACAAGGCGTCCGCCTGTTCCGGGAAGCGCTGATTTGCCGTTTTCGTCGAGCACGTCGGCTTCGGCTCCGGGCACGGCCACGCCAACTCTCCCCGGCCGCATTGCCATCGATGGCGGTGTGCCGAGCGTGGGTCCGCCCAATTCGGTCTGCCACCAGTTGTCAATCACGTAGCCCCACTTGCCGTCGCCGGCTAGATGAGTCTGAGCCCAGCGCCAGGCCTCAGGATTCAATGGTTCGCCGGCGCAAGCGATCACGCGCAGAGTGGTGAGATCGTGGGCGGCCGGATAAGCCTCTCCATAACGCATGAACATTCGCAGGGCGGTAGGCGCGGTGAACATTTTACTTACGCCGTAGCGTTCCACGATATCCCAGGCGATTCCAGGATCCGGATAGTCGATGGCGCCTTCGCGAAACAATGTGGTCACACCTGCGCAGAGCGGCGCGTAGACAATATAAGAATGCCCAACGACCCAGCCAATATCCGAAGTGCACCAGAAAATGTCGCGATCGCCCACGTCGTAATAGTTCTCTAAGTGATAGGTTGTTCCGACCATATAGCCGCCGTGCACGTGGACCACTCCCTTTGGTTTCCCCGTGGAACCCGAGGTGTAAAGCAAGAAGAGGGGGTCCTCCGCATCCATCTCCTGGGCGGGACAATCCGGAGAGAATTTCAAGAGATCATTGAAGTCGATTTCGCGGGGAGCGCTGAGCACGGCTGCGGCCCGCGAATAGACAACCACCTTCTCTACAAATTCCAAACCTTCTAACGCCTCATCGACAATGCTCTTGAGCGCCACGGTCTTGCCACGCCGGTAACCTACGTCTCCTACGATCACGACTTTTGCTTCCGCGTCGGTAATGCGGTCGCGCAGAGCGGTGTGGCCGAGACCGGCATAGACCACGGAATGAATGGCGCCGAGACGAGCGCAGGCGAGCATCGCAACCGCGCCTTCAATCGTGAGCGGCATATAGATGACGATACGATCGCCCTTCACTACTTCCAACGATTTCAATCCATTGGCGAAACGGCTGACCATGCGGTGCAGTTGGCCGTAAGTAACGACGCGCTCGCTGCCATCTTCGCCCAGCCAAATGAAAGCCACGCGATTGCAATGATCGGAGTTGGCGTGACGGTCCAGCGCGTTGATCGTGATGTTGGTCTTCGCGCCAGTGAACCATTGGTGATGAACCCCGTCCCATTCCATCACTTTGCTCCAGGGCTTTGACCAGACAAAACGCGAAGCGTACTCCGCCCAAAAAGCCTCGGGATTTTTTTGCGAGCGGGCACACTCGCCTAACCAGTCCTTCTGGATCGCATTGTCGGCGACAATTCGCGGCGCAGCGTATTCCTCATCCATGGCCAACAGGTTGGAAATGTTTTCTGGCTTTTCGACGATAACAGCGCTCATGGGAACCTCCGAGCGGGCAAGTGGGAAAGCAAACCGGCGTCGATTCTGCTCTGCTCTTGGCGATGCGACAGTGACGTGGATCACAGAACTCTGTGTTCGTACCACAGTGGGAAGACTCTGGACTTTGTGATCTACTCTTGCGGGTCAGGTTGAAACTTGACGAAACTGACCTATATCCCTAACGAGATCGCCGGAAAATGCTGCATTCGCAGCTTCTTTGGAGTTAGGACCGCCGAGGCAGATCACCATGGTGAGTGATCTGGATCACTGCACCCTTTTCGCAAACAGAGCACAAAGAAGGTCGCGAGCGGAGCTGCGGTTTGGATTCGCTTGGCCACAACAAGAATGGTCTGTCCCGATTCGGTTCGATAGCAGTAGTAGAGGAGAGTACCGTCCATGTCGACTTCGAAGAAGTTACTTTGCTCGTTGTCACTTTTGATGATTACGAGCATACCTCTCATAGCAAGCACTAACAGTGCGAAACCAAACGCGAACGCAGCCAATACTTCCAGCCCGGAAGCTACTCCCGCTCCGGCAATCCCAAGTTTAACTCCAGCTCCAGCTGATACCAATGCCAACGCATCGTCCGGAACAACGGATGCAACAGCGCAACCGTCCCCTTCCCGATCAGCAGCAGACGAATCAACGGCCTCAAGTTCCAGTTCAAGCGCGCAGGGCCAGCAACCGCCGGTTGCAACCACCCAGCAGACGCCGCAGCATGAGAAGCCAATACCGGTAGCAGTGGTCCCAGCGGTCGCGCCCGTGCGCGTTATCCCTGTCAACCCGCCGGTGAAAGACGGTTTGGTACCCGCTTTCAAAGTGGGGGCCGTCAAAGTGACTCCGTATGGCTTTATCAAAGCTACGGCGGCGCACGACTCCAGTGCTCCCAACGGTGACGATTTTCCATTTATCGGCTTATTTACGGCTTCATCCACGGATACAAACACTGGGCCAACGGCTGACCCTGAATTTCACATCAAGGCGCGCTCTTCCCGTTTTGGCGCAAACTTTGAATGGCCGGATGTTTCCCCCAGGCTCACTTTCACTGGCCGGGTCGAAGGCGATTTTGAAGGCAACTTCAGCGCCGTCGATAACCGCAATGTTTCGTCGCTTCGAAGCAATGAGCCGCAGTTGCGCTTAGCTTACGTGCGCATGGATTTCGCTGCGAACAGTACTACTGACATCTTTTTTGAAGGCGGACAGGACTGGACGCTGTTTGGCTCGAGCGCTCTGCCCAATATTCTCGAAACCACATTCCTCGGTGCGTACTACGGAGACATTTACGAACGTTCTCCGCAGATGATGGTGGGCTTCGTTCAGAAGATGGGCGGCTCGTTCAAAATTGCCCCCACTTTCGCCATCATGATGCCGAGTTCGGGTCAAGTGGAGAAGAGCTCAAACACTGTGGGTGGTCTGGCGGGCCAGCTTGGACAGGCTGAGCGCGAAGGCGCCGACTCTGACCGTCCCGAATATGAAGGTAGACTGGCCTTCCAGTGGCAGCTCGACAAAGCGCAGGCGGTTGCTCCTGCGCAAGTATTCTGGAGCGGCCTTTACGGCAAGCGTACGTCGATCGTCACCAACGGCGACTATGCCACCGACTTGTTACCGGCTAGTTGTTTGACGGGCACTCCCCCGGCGATCAGCGCGCTGTGCAGTTCTTACGCGGCGGCGCTGCCTAACGGCTATAGCGCATCCAGTCATATGTATGGCAATCAGATTGGGGTGCAATTGCCAACCCGGTGGGCGACGTTCGTTGCCAGCGCTTATTTTGGCGGCGACCTGCGCTTCATGTTCGGCAGCCAAGCCGATTCTTTTGCCACTGACTTAACCGGGCTTTCGAACCCTATTAAGTTCGACACGGTTGACGGTCTGGGTAATGCGACGGTGGCTTGCAGCGTCGTCGTAGCCGCGGGCGCCGGTTGCCCGGCTGGCAATGTGGTGGTCGCGCCGGAGCGACCGATTCGCGCATTTGGCGGCTTCGCTAATCTCGGCTTCCCGATTTCCCGTTGGTTTAACGCTAATCCCAAAGGACACAATGCCGGCTGGCAACTTTTCCTGCATATGGGCAAAGACCAGATCGTTCATCATGACCTTTTCGATGCACACTTCACGGGAGTAAACGCGCTCCACATGGGCAAGGTTTTTGCCGCGACCCTATATTACAAAGTCAACCCATACTGTACGTTTGCCATCGAGCAGTCGGTCTACGGCACGCGCCTTAAACCCGGCGAAAGCTATACCATTGCCGGCCGGCTGGACAACCTCTGGCAGGATCATCGGACGGAGTTTGGTCCTATATTTACTTTCTAGCATTAAGTTGGTCCGCCCGGGGAATGCCAGGGCTAGAATGTCGGCAACTGGGAAGTCAGGCAACCTTGTTCTCCGTCGAACAAGGTTGCCTCTCCTTCCCCATACTGGAGAGGCGTATGGCTGTCGGTCGTTCTCTGATCAAGTTGTTGTCGGTGTTGTTTCTGCTGAACATTATGTTCGCGGAAGCCGCGAAGCAATATCCGCTTCACATTACAGTCCTCAGTGCCGAGTTTCATCCGTTAAATCCAGGAACCCCCGTCCCGAAAGATTGCGACCTGACCAATTTCTCTGCTTACTGCAATGAGAGCAAGAATCCTACCGTGCAGAACATCATGCGAGTGCGCGACGCGGAGGGAGAATCTTTCAGCATTGCCTGCACGGTGGACTCGCGCTGGTCCAAGTGCGCTTCCTTGCCTGTAGGCGAGACTTTCGAAGCCAGGAAAGATAAGCACGGGATCACCGTCCTATTCCGAAATGCAAAGGGAAAGGAAAAGAAGGAGCTCTTTCAGGTGGTTGCGGCTGCAGTGGAGCCATGGCCAGAGACAGCGGTAAAGGCGCGGCCGGTTGTGCCGCCGTCGACTTCACCGGCTCCCGTGCCAGCGGCCCAATCCGCTGCGGCTGCCGAGCCGCAGCCTGTAGCTCCACCGCCGGTTTCGGCGACGCAGAACGCGTCCGGTGCTTCCGCCTCAACAACTCTTCCGCCGGCCACGGAGAAAGTCCGTTGTAATTTCACTTCTTCGCCGTCTGGCGCGGAGATCACGTTGGACGGCAAATATGTCGGCAACACCCCGTCCGATATCGCCGTCAGTGCCGGGACGCATGTTGTTGCTTTCTCCACGCCAGGATTTGTCCAGTGGAAGCGGGATCTTACAGTAGAGGCAGGTTCGATCGTGGTGAACGTGACCGCTAGCCTGCAAAAGGCCCAACCTTAATTGTCCACGATGGGCTCGGAACTTTGTAGCGACGCTTATTGGGAGGAAGTGAGCACAAGAGGGAATCGGAGTTTTGTCCGCAAAAAGAACAGCTCGTCCTTAATCATTTCGCTGCCTGGAAGCAAGGAGAAGAAATTATGGCCAACACAAATAACACTTCTGACGCTGGCACCCTTGGGATAAGCCGTTGGTGGCGCGTAGTAGGCGGCGTGTCCATGAACATGGCTCTGGGTTCACTGTATGCCTGGAGTGTGTTCGTCGCTCCGTTAGAGAAAGAGTTCAAATGGAAACGTGCCGAGACTTCGATGGTATTTACCATTGCCGTGGTAGTCTTTGCGCTGACGTTCATCGTGGCTGGCCGGTTACAGGATAAGCTCGGGCCTTTCAAGATCTCGCTGATTGGCGCAGTTCTGGTGAGCCTTGGCTTCTTCTTGTGCTCTTACGCCGATAGCCTGACCAAGTTTTTCATCTTCTTTGGAGTTCTCGGAGGGTTAGGCAACGGTTTTGGCTACGCGACTCCAATTCCTGTAATGTCGAAGTGGTTCCCGGATAAGCGCGGTCTCGCGGTGGGGCTGGCAGTAGGTGGATACGGGGGTGGTTCGGCAATCTTTGGCCCCCTGGCCGCCAGCTACCTGATTCCGCACTTTGGCTGGCGCACGACGTTCGAAGTTCTGGGCGTGGTTTTCTTCGCGATGACGGTGTTTGGTGCGTTCTTGCTGAAGAACCCACCGGCAGGTTACAAGCCCGCCGGCTGGACGCCTGCTCCGGCCTCCAAAGTTGCGGCTACTGCCCACGATTTCACTCCCGGCGAGGTGTTGCAAACGCCTTCTTTTTACTTTCTGTGGATCGCCTACGCGTTTGGTTGCGCGGCTGGGCTCATGGTCATAAGCCAGCTCGTGCCCTTCGCCAAAAGCGTGGGCATACCCAGCACCACCCTGGCTTCATTTGGTTTGATCGTGGGCGCGGCTGGAAACGCCTCGGGGCGCATTCTTTCTGGCTGGATGTCCGATGCGCTGGGTCGGCTGAACGTGCTGCGACTCATGATCGGCATCTCGATGGTCGCCATGCCTATCCTCTATCACGTAGGCGGCAACGTGGCGGGATTGTTCGTGATGCTGTTTATTGTTTACTGGTGCTACGGTACCCAACTTTCGGTTAACGCGGCGACGGCAGCCGATTTCTGGGGCACCAAGAATGTAGGCATCAACTACGGCCTGCTATTCACCGCCTGGGGCGTTGCCGGACTTCTCGGTGGACGCATCGGCGGTTGGATGTTCGACAAATACCACAACTATCAGATGGCGTTCTACACGGCAGCGGCTTTGGCGGCGGTTGCTCTCGTCTGCGAATTCCTTGCCAAACGCCCAGTCGTGACTGAAGGAAAGCTGGCAGGAACCAAGCTTCCGGTGGTAGCCTAGCTCGCCAAAGCGGTTGCGGTAAAGTGCATAGGTCCGTCGGGCAGGCTGGAACGGAGAGCGGCGCTCCGCCAATCCATGAAGCGCTTAAAAAGAGGCTGTCGGGATTGCGTGACAAATAAGAAACCTAAGGGGTGACATGATATGGCTCAGATCCTTGAGAAGCAGAATACGGTAATCGAGACGACTCAGGCTCAGATCGCAGTTCATTGGCGGGAAGAGGAATATTACTATCCCCCCGCGAAATTTGTCGGCCAGGCGAATCTAACCGATCCCGGCGTGATGGAGCGCTTCAGCGAGAAAAACTTTCCCGAATGTTTTCGCGAATACGCTGACCTGTTGACCTGGGATAAGTACTGGCACACTACGCTCGACACCAGCGATCCGCCGTTCTGGAAATGGTTCGTAGGCGGCAAGATCAACGCTTCGTACAACTGCGTCGATCGTCATCTCGCGAAATACAAAAATAAAGCTGCATTGATCTTTGTTCCCGAGCCGGAATCCGAAGCGACTGTTTCTGTTACCTACCGCGAACTTTATATCAGAGTGAACGAATTCGCGGCCTTGCTGCGCGATTTCTGCGGCCTGAAGAGCGGAGACCGCGTCACCATTCACATGCCCATGGTGCCCGAGTTGCCGATTACTATGCTGGCCTGCGCTCGCCTGGGCGTGATTCATTCTGTCGTGTTTGGCGGATTCAGCGGCGAAGCTTGCGGCATGCGAGCCGCCGATTCCGGCAGCCGTGTCCTCATCACCATGGATGGTTACTACCGCAACGGCAAGATGATCGACCACAAGGCCGGTGCCGACATCGCGCTGGAAATCGCTAAGAAGGAAGGTCAAATCGTAGACAAGGTTTTAGTCTGGAGGCGCCACCCCGGCAAGAACGCGTCCGCCTCTCCGTTTGTCGAAGGCCGCGATGTTTTCGTGGACGAGGTTCTGCCGAAGTATTCAGGCCGCATCGTTCCTCCGGTTCCGATGGATGCGGAAGCGCCGCTGTTTCTGATGTACACCAGCGGCAGCACAGGAAAACCGAAAGGCTGCCAGCACCGTACCGGTGGTTATCTCTCCTATGTAGCCGGTACTTCGAAATACATTCAGGATATTCATCCTGAGGATGTTTACTGGTGCATGGCCGACATCGGCTGGATCACGGGACACTCTTATATTGTTTACGGTCCGTTGGCGCTGGCCGCTACGAGTGTTCTTTACGAAGGCGTTCCTACTTATCCGGATGCCGGCAGAGTGTGGAGAATCGCGGAGCGCCTGGATGTGAACATCTTCCACACTTCACCTACGGCCATTCGCATGTTGCGCAAATCCGGCCACGATGAACCTACCAAGTACAACTACCATTTCAAGCACATGACCACGGTGGGCGAACCGATCGAACCCGAAGTCTGGCGCTGGTATTACGAGACGGTAGGGAAGCGCGAAGCGGTGATTGTCGATACATGGTGGCAAACCGAAAACGGAGGATTCCTGTGCAGCACCAAGCCGGCGTTGGACCCAATGAAGCCGGGCAGCGCGGGGCCGGGCATGCCGGGAATCTATCCCGTAATCATGGACGAAAATAACGAACCGGTCTCTGCCGGGTCGGGGAAGGCGGGCAACATCTGCATCCGCAATCCCTGGCCAGGGATCATGCAAACCATTTGGGGCGACCGCGACCGTTTCGTCACACAGTACTACAGCAAATATTGCAAAGATCGAAACAGCAAGGATTGGCACGACTGGCCGTATTTTGCGGCGGACGGCGCAGTGCTGGCCGCGGACGGGTATTTCCGGATTTTGGGACGGGTCGATGACGTCATCAACGTTGCTGGCCACCGGCTGGGTACGAAAGAGATCGAGTCTGCGTGCCTGACGGTTCCCGAAGTGGCGGAAGCGGCCGTGGTGCCGGTGGTGGACGAAATCAAAGGCCGCGTGCCCGAGGTTTATATCGCCCTGCGGCCCGGTATAGAGCCGAGTCCGGCTATCATCGACAAAGTAAACAAGGCCATCGAAACCATGATTGGCAAGATTGCCCGCCCGCGTAGAGTTCTCATCGTTCCGGACATGCCGAAAACGCGGTCCGGCAAACTCATGCGCCGGGTTCTCGCGGCACTCTCAAACAACATGAGCACCGGCGATATTACAACCTTGGCCAATCCCGATGTGGTGGAAAAAGTTCGGGAGATGGTCCAAGGCAAGAACGCGGTGGCTCTGGCGGATGGACCTGAAGATCTAAAGAAATTTGGCGAGGAATGAAGCACCGGTACGCCATGCGAACACTTTCCGTTTGAGATTTTAGAACCGGCTAGGGAGCGGGGTTCGTGGGTTGGGCCGCCGCGGAGGATCGCAGGCCCGTAGCATCGAAGGTAAAGGTGCGAACTTCCCCAGGACTGCCTTGAGCCGGGATATCTTTGCCATCGAGCATGAAGCTGATGCCGGCGGCGTTGCCTGCCCTTACCGTGATGTCGTGATTGGCGCGGACCGAGGTATTGGCCGGCGCGATCAGAGTTTCTCTGGCTACCGGCTGGCCGTCGGCAATGATTGAAACCCACGAAGTCTGATCCGCGCGGATCAGAAGCGTGAAGGCGCGTGGCGCCTTTGGCGCAACCACATGCGAGCGCGGCTTCGGCACTGCAGGGTTGACATCGGCATCGGCCGGGACTGCGGTGGCCGCAGCGACCGGAGCGGCGGTAGCAGCAGCCATCGATACCGGGGGACGGTTCCCGCGCGTAGCGGCGGGAGTGGGCTTGGCCGAGACCAGGGCTGGGACGGCGGTTGGGGACGTGGCTGGGGCCGCGGCACTCTCCATGGAAGAGGGTACGGAAGCAGAAGTCAAAGGCTGGGCCGCCTCGGACGTTTGATTGCGGCGTCGCAGTGTCCAGAAAGCTAAGATCAATGTAATAACCAGCAGGGCTGCAGCCAATTTCCCCCAGGGAACAGGGTGTGCACGGCCATCCGGTTCGTTAACGGGAGGTCGAGAAACTTCCTCGATAGGGCGATTCGGCGGTGGGGACGTCAGGTTCAGAAAAGACAGGGGCGGCGCCGGAACGTACTCGTCGACCGCTGGTTGAGAATGATCTCCGTTGGAACGGACCTCGCTGCCTTGATCTCGACTAACTCGATCTCTACTAATTCGATCTCCACTATCTAGATCTTTATTATTTGGATCCTGGCTGCTTGGATCGTGGCTGCTCGGACCGTGGCTGTTGGGATCCAGGTTGCTGCGATTCTGAGGACGAGCCTCGCGGTCGTCGCTGCGGCGAGCGTCTTTGCGGCGGTCTTCCTGATGTAGACGGCGATCCGGAGGCGGATCGATGGAGTGGTTGTTTATCGCGCGGTCTACGCGCGGGCTCGCCGCATGGTCGCGGTTGCGAAGATGGGTCACGCCAGCATCGGTATTGATTCTGCGGCGGTCTTCGTCGTCCTCTTCCGCGTTTTCTGTCGTCGAGTTGCGGAAGTTGGGAAGAATGGTTTGGGATTGAATCTGGCTCTCGCGTAAAGCCGCAAGATAATCTGATACGGCTTCATCTTCGTCGAGGCCCACCAGGCGGGCGTAAGCGCGGACGAAACCTTTGTTGAAGACGCCGCCGGGAAGTTGCTCAAAATGTTCCTCCTCGATGGCGCGCAGCATGCGTGGGCTGATTTTTGTGATGGTAGAGATGGCATCGAGCGAGAGGCCACGCTGCTCGCGCTGTTTGCGCAGATTTTCCCCGAAGGTCGGCAAAAGGAACTCCGGCGGGCGAAACGTCTGCCAGCCCGCGTCGAGATGACAATCATCATAGGCGAAGCCGGGCGCGGAAGCCAGAACGTTGTGGAAGGCCACGTTACCGCCCGTGACTGGCTGCTGCCGCACACCACCGTTTTCAGGGCTGTTCCGCTGGCTTCTTTCGCAGGACGATGGTGAATTGGGTCTTACAGGTCTTCGCGGGATCATCGAAAGCCGAGCCTTCGCGGTCGCCCTCGGAGGCTACAAAAAAAAGCCCTTGCTTGGAACTCTCTGGAAGTCCTACGAAACGGGCCTTGCCATCGGCATTGGTGCCGGCTTGAAGATCCAGTTTGTGTAGGCTCATGAATCCATAAGCGATGTGCACCCGGATATTGGCGGCGTAGACGGGCTTGGCCGCTTCATCTGTAACGGTGAAGTCAGCGGTGCACGGGCCGAGGCCGGCATCGACTTCGGCGACGGTTTTCGGGTCGACCGGCGCGGCTGCAAGCGCCGCCAATCCTAAAGCGAACACGGTAATGGCGACGGCGAGGGCGGCGGCGACCGAAGATTGGCGGCGATTGATGAGTAGCATAAATGTCAGAATATCCCAGGAGTGGCTGGCGCGTTAAGGGCGAATCTCGCCTTGCCAAGGCACCTTCTATGTGAAGTATCCATTGGCGTTACGGATACTGGTTACCAACGGTTATTGCTGCGCGGAGGATGCGAATCTATAATTTTTGGAACTGTACTCGTCCATGCAGCGAATTGTTGACCTCAAGCTTGGGTCACAATTCGACGATCAAGGCTCAAAGCAGAACATTCGCGGGATGCAGCGCCCGCAGCAACGGGAGATGAAGGAACCCCCCATGTCCGAGGCCGCCGGCACGCAACTAACCCGCCAGAGCCAGGAACTCAATATCTTTCACGACGTAGCGAAGGCGCTCACGTCGTCGCTGGACCTCGATTCGATCCTGCAGACCATCATGGAAAAAATGGCGGAATACTTCCGTCCCGATACCTGGTCGCTGCTGATGGTGGATGAGCAGAAGGATGAACTCTACTTCGCGATCGCGGTCGGCGCAGCTGCGGAAGCGCTGAAAGATATTCGACTGAAATTGGGCGAAGGCATCGCCGGATGGGTGGCCAAACACGGCGAACAAGTAGTTCTTTCTGATGCAGAAAGCGACCCGCGTTTTGCCAAACGCATCGACGAAGCCACGCATTGCGAAACTCGTTCGGTGATCTGCGTACCCTTGCGGTCGCGTTTGCGGGTGCTGGGAGTGATCCAGCTGGTAAATGCGGATATTTCCCGATTTAACGAGCAAGAGATTTTCTTTTTGCAGGCGTTGTGCGACTACGCCGCGATCGCAATTGAAAATGCCCGCTGGGTAGAGAAGATTCAGGAGTTGACGATTACCGATGACTGCACCGGACTCTATAATGCGCGCCATCTTTATAAAACGCTGGAAACGGAAGTCTACCGGTCGTCGCGTTTCGGCTATGAGTTCAGCGTGTTGTTTATCGATCTCGATCGCTTTAAAGCGGTGAACGATACTCACGGACATTTGATCGGCAGCAAGCTCCTGGCGGAAATTGGCTACCTGGTGAAAGCGCAGTTGAGGTTGATTGATTTTGCCTTCCGCTATGGCGGGGACGAATTTGTTGTGTTGCTTCCCCAGACCGGGAAAGATCAGGCGCTGGTGGTTGCCAAGCGTTTGCGCGATGGCATGCGCGCCAGCTGTTTCTGCCGCGACGAAGGTTTGAATCTGAATGTGCGGGCTTCGATTGGACTCGCCACCTATCCGCACGACGCGCGCGACGCGCACGACATCATCCGGCAGGCCGACGAGATGATGTATCTGGTGAAGAACACGACGCGGGACAATATTGGAATTGCACAACGCGGCGTGATGAAGTGAGTTCCGAAAACTCATTCAGCGATTGAATACTGCCGATCTTCTAATCCGGAACGATAAACTACATCATCTGCCATAATCAGTGCTTTGTTTTTATGAGAACCACCCTTGAGCTGGATTATGACTTGGTGCGCACGGCCAAGGGGCTCACTGGAATAGCGGAGAACGCCGCGCTGATTCGGGAAGCTCTGAAGGCCCTCATTGAGCGCGAAACCGCCCGCAAACTGGCGTCCTTGGGCGGCACGATGCCGGCATTGAAGAGCATTCCTCGCCCTACGGGCGAGAGATAGCGACTCCGTGAAGCTGCCGAGGCGCTTTGTACCTCCACCCGACGGCTCAATTAGAATTCATTTCGGACTCGTGGGCTCTGCACTCTTTGCCTTCACATCGGGCGTCCATGGATTTGCATTGGCTGGGCCGTTTGGATTGACGCTGAAGGGCCAGATAAAAAGGTTCATGCCCTGATCGCCCTTCATCTCAACGACGGCATATTCGCCCGGCGCGAGATCCTGAGTTGGCGTTAGCTTGAGCCACCCTGTGCCCACGTGATCTGTAGTACTTTTCAACGAGTCTTCTTCCTGGCTGACCTTGCCGGTGCTGGCCCGTTTCATTTCACCGACGATGCGCTTGCCGTTCTTTACTTTCAGACGCACGATACGAAAGCGTTCGGCGGCTGCAGCTTGTTCGGGCTGTTGCGGCTGCTGCGGTTCAGCGCGAGGAGCGTCGAGGCTAGGCAAAGACGGCTTGTCGGATGCAGTTTCTCCCGCCGGCGGGGCTTGATCTGAATCGTCGTCCAGCTTGATGTAGATAGAAGGCACTGCGACATGGGAGTAAACGGCGGCGTGGCTGCCATCCAGTTCTATGGTTTCCTTGCCGCTGGCGACTACGCCGCGCAGGATATTGCTCTTGCTGTTGCGATCCACGACGCCTTCGCCCTGCTGCACTTCGACGAGTTGTGGCTGACCCTTGAAATTGTCCAGCAGGAACATTCCTGAAAGTTCGGGCAAGCGCAGGCCGGGAGCAACCTGTGGAAGCCGCGCCTCTTCGGCCGCGCGGTCTGCGCTACTTTCTTTATCGATGAGGGCGGCTTCGGGAATGGCGGGAGCGGCGGCCCGATCCTTCTCGTATTTTTCTGTGGCGGGCCAGTCCACAAGCGACGAAGGGAGTTCCTCCCACTCCTCGCGCTCGGCGCTGTAATAGCGGACGCGGTCACCTTTGACTTCATATTTCGTAACTGACTGGTAAGAACCGTCTTTTAGGATGAGGCGGCTGGCCAGCTGTTGCGCGGAATCGGGAATTGCGAGCGTGAGCGTGATGAACACAAACATTGCGATCAAAACGCCTTTCAGCTGTGCGATTCGGAGAGTCATGGATATACCGATTTGCGTTGCGCTAATTCTGTTTCGCGAGGACCGCGTTCTTCGATTATCGTCTGGAACAGTCTTTTCGCCAACCGGCAAACTCTAGCTTTCGTCCGCACGGCGCTGTGAGATAGAGTGGGAGCGATGACACACAAGGTGAAAGATATCGCCGAAGCGCTGAAGGCGCGCCTGCTGGGGGATGGAGATGTTCAAGTGAGCGGAGTGGCCAGCATTGCGTCGGCTTCGTCGAATGACCTGGTGTTCGTGGAAGATGAAAAGCATCTCTCGCAGGCGCTGAAGTCGCGTGCCGGAGCGGTGATTGCGGGAAAGTTCGCATCGGCGGCCGAAGGGAAACCGCTGTTGATCAGTAGTCACCCTAAGCTGGCGTTTGCCAGGGCAGCTAGCTTTTTGCGGGATGAAGATAGGCAACATTCTGGTGATCTAGTACACGCGAGCGCGGTGATTCATTCCTCAGTTCGACTCGGGACGCGCGTAATGGTTGAGGAACTTGCCGTGATCGCAGAGGATGCGGAAATCGGTGAGGGCACGCGGATTGGCTCTGGCTGCGCGATTGGGCGCGGAGTGAAGATTGGAAACGAATGCCATATTTATCCGAATGTGACGGTTTATCCGGGAACAACGCTCGGCGATCGCGTGATTGTGCATGCGGGGGCGGTGCTGGGAAGTGACGGCTTCGGATACGTCCGCGATCCACAGAGCGGACGCTACGAGAAGTTCCCCCAGGTCGGCAGGCTGGTGATTGAAGATGACGTAGAGATTGGGGCCAATACAACGATCGACCGTGGCGCGCTGGATGAAACGAGAATTGGACGCGGATCGAAGATCGATAACCTGGTACACGTCGGCCACAATTGCCAATTGGCGGAGAATGTGGTGATTGCGGCGCAGACCGGACTTTCCGGCAGCATCGTGATTGAAAACGATGTAATACTTGGCGGTCAGGTGGGCATTGGCGAACATGCCCGCATTGGAGAAGGAGTGATGCTGGGCGGGCAAGGTGGCGTGCTGCCCAATAAAGTTTTGCGGGGCAAGGGCGTGGCGTTCTGGGGAACTCCGGCGCAACCGGTGCGGCAATATCTGAAGCAACTGGCCGCGCTCGCGAGGTTGGCGAAAAAGAGGTAGACATGGCGATCGTGGTGATCGGCGGGCATTCGCGAAGCGTGGGCAAGACCAGCGTGGTCGCGGGCCTGATCGCGGCGTTGCCTGAGTACGATTGGACAGCGGTAAAGATTACGCAATATGGCCACGGAATTTGTTCGGCGAACGGAGAAGCGTGCGACTGCGCAACGGGAGATCATTCGTGGGCGATTTCCGAGGAAAAGGATCGCAGCGGAGAATCGGACTCATCCCGCTTTCTGGTTGCAGGCGCGGCGCGGGCGCTATGGGTTCGGACAGAGCAAGGAAGACTAGCCGAGGCGATGCCGGCTTTGCGTCGGCGGATCGAATCGGCTGGCAATGTGATTGTGGAATCGAACAGCATACTCAAATTTATGCGGCCGGATTTGTACATGACGGTGCTCGATCCGGGAACCGAGGATTTTAAAAAGTCGGCACAGGAGTTTATGGATCGTGCTGGGGCCGTGATTCTGCATGATCGTCCCGACGCTGCATGGCATGGGGTTTCGTTGAAGCCAGTGGCGCACCGGCCGGTATTCAGAATCTCTCCTCCGCCTTATGTGACGGCGGAGATTGCTGAGTTTGTGCGTGGGATCGTGGGGACGGCGAAGACAGCAGATTCCTCGCCGAGCTTTCAGCTCGGTTCGGAATGACAAGTGAATTCTTAGTCTCAGTCAACACTAGAGCGTTTTGTTATTCTTGCCGGTGAGGCAAATTCATTATAGCGCGTGGTTATTGGTTGGACTGTCGTCGCTGTTGCAGATCCTTATTTTTCCCCTGCCTGGATTTTATATTTTGTCGTGGGTAGCCTTCGCTCCCCTCATTGTGGCGTTGCTGCGGGCACAGCCAGCGGGCGCGCTTGAGATAGACGGCTCGGTTAATCTACAGGCTGCGACTCCGGGGCAGGCCTTTTTGCTGGCCTACATCTCCGGCATTCTGTGGTACGCCGGCACGTGTTACTGGATTTACGACACCATGCACGAGCATGGCGGCCTGAGCGTGCCAGCGGCCGCGCTGGCGCTGTTCCTATTCTGTCTTTACCTTGGCCTCTATCACGGGCTGTTTGGGCTGCTGTTGGGATTTGCGGCGGGACCGAGACGGGATAACCGGCTGGCACTGGTCTCCGTACCTTTTCTGTGGGTGGCCGCGGAATTGGCGCGAACTCGCGTCACCGGATTCCCCTGGGATTTGCTGGGCACCGCGCAGGTCAACAATATTTCATTGAGCCGGATCAGCACGTGGACCGGAGTGTACGGGATATCGTTCGAGATCATGCTGGTGAACGTTGCGGTGGCTGCGGCGTTTCTGGTGCCAAGAAAGAAGCGGGCCACTTTGCTGGCAGCGGCACTGGCGTCGGCGGTTGTGCTGCAGGCCGGAAGGCTGGTGGACGCTCCCGCGATTCCCGCAGATCGCGCGGCGCTACTGGTGCAGGAAAATATTCCGGTAGATGAAAACTGGACCCGCGATACTTTCGAGCGCACGCTGCGCGAACTGATTGACCTCAGCGTAAAGGCGGAGGCTCCCAGTTCATCTTCATCGCGGGCGATCGAATCGGCGCAAGGCAAAGCGGACTTGATCGTGTGGCCGGAATCCCCCGCGCCTTTTTTTGCGAATGATCCGCTGTTTCGAGAGCCAGTAAGTGAGATGGCTCGCGCCACGCATACCTGGGTAGTCACCGGCGCGATTGGAAGTACTTCGGCAAAGCCAGGCGGGGCAGGCGCTTCGGAAGTTTTCAATTCGGCGGCGCTGGTGAGCCCTGCGGGCGACTGGACAGCCCGCTACGACAAAGTGCATCTCGTGCCCTTCGGAGAATACTTGCCGTTCCCCAAGTTGTTTGCATTTGCGGCCGGGTTGACGAAGGAAGTAGGAGAGTTTAAAGCTGGAGAATCGCGAGCGCCCCTGGACGCGGGAAACGAACGGCTGGGGATTTTCATTTGCTACGAGTCGGTGTTCCCGGATGAAGTGCGGCAGTTTGCGGATAATGGCGCACAAGTCTTCGTAAACATTTCGAACGACGGATGGTACGGAGACAGCGGGGCTTACGCTCAGCATCTGAATCAGACGCGCATGCGTGCGATCGAGAATGACCGCTGGATTTTGAGTGCTACGGACACGGGAGTCACGGCATCGATTGATCCTTATGGAAGAACGGTGGCGCGGCTCCCGCGAAAGGAACGCGGCGTACTGGCTGCGCCTTATGCCCTCACTTCCGTAACCACGTTCTACACTCGGCACGGAGATTGGTTCGCCTATCTGTGTGCGATAATTTCAGCACCAGCGCTGCTTGCGCGCTTCAGTCTTCGCTTGCAAGCAGGGAAGAAAGCAGAAACATCCTCATGAATCAAGAGTTCGAGCAGGAATACGGGTTGTTGAGCAAGAAGGTGCGCGAGCTCCGGGAGTATCTTTGACGCAGGCAAACTCCGTCCGCAATTAGCCGAAATTGAGAAGCAGTCCGCCGACCCGAATTTGTGGTCGAATCCGCAACGCTCGCAGCAAGTGATGCGCGAGAAAAAGCGGCTGGAGCACCTGCTCGCCACTGATGCGGATCTGCAGCGCCGCAGCGATGACATCGCCGCCTATTTTGATTTGGCGAAAGAAGGCGAGAAGGTTGATGCAGAATTGCGCCGCGAGATCGACTCGCTGCGCGAACTGGTAGACAAACTCGAGACAGAGACTTTGCTTTCGGGCGAGAACGATGCGCTCAACGCGATTGTGACCATTCATCCGGGCGCGGGCGGCACCGAATCGCAGGACTGGGCCGACATGCTCTTGCGCATGTATTTGCGCTGGGCGGAGCGGCAAGGATTCGAAACTGTTCTTTACGACTACCAGCCGGGCGAAGAAGCGGGATTGAAGTCGGCGACATTTGCCGTGAATGGCGAGTATGCCTTCGGTCTGCTTGCGAGCGAGATTGGCGTACACCGGCTGGTGCGGATTTCCCCATTCGATCAGGCGAAACGCAGGCATACTTCGTTTGCCAGCGTCTTCGTCTCGCCGGAAATCGACGACAGCATTGATATCGTAATTAAGCCGGAGGACATCCGCACCGATACTTACCGTTCCAGCGGCAAGGGTGGTCAGCACGTCAACACAACGGATTCTGCGGTCCGGATTACTCACATTGCAACCGGACTCGTGGCAAATTGCCAGAACGAGCGTTCTCAGCACAAAAATCGCGAGCGCGCGATGAGCATGCTGCGCTCGAAGCTCTACGAGTATGAAATGGAAAAAAAGCGCGCGGCCACCAAGAAGATTGAGGATTCAAAGCTCGATAACGATTTCGGATCGCAGATTCGTTCGTATGTATTGCAGCCTTACCGCATGATTAAGGATCACCGCACAAAAACTGAAGTCGGGGACGTGGATCGCGTGCTGGATGGGGATCTGCAACCGTTCATCCGCGCCTATCTGCTGGCGCGGCGCGGGGAGAAACAGGAGAAATAGTGGGCGGGAAGCAGGGCAACGCGATCAAGCTGGGTCCACGGTTTTTGAAGGCATTTCTCTTTGCCGCCGAGAAACATGCGGGGCAGGTACGCAAGGCCTCGACAACGCCGTATATCGCGCACTTGATGGGAGTAGCTTCGCTGACGCTGGAATTCGGCGGTGATGAGGATATGGCCATCGCAGCCTTGCTGCACGATGTGGTGGAAGATTGCGGCGGCGCGCCCATGCTGAAAGAAGTGAAGAAGCGTTTTGGTAGTCGTGTGGCGAAGATTGTGGACGGTTGCACGGACTCAGACATCGAGCCAAAGCCGCCCTGGCGCGAGCGCAAAGAAAATTATCTCCGGCATTTGAAAGACGCCGATGCCGAGACCCGGCTGGTTTCCGCGGCGGACAAACTGAATAACGTACGCTCTATTCTTTCGGATTACCGGGAAGTTGGGGAATCAATCTGGGCACGCTTCAACGGCGGGCGCGATGGCACCCTTTGGTACTATCGGGCTTTAGTGCGGGAGTTTAAGCGTAGCAAATCAAGCCGGCTGATTCGCGAATTTGAACTGGCGGTGGCGGAGCTTGAAATGCTGGCGAAATCGGAGAGCTCCCCATTGGTCGAAGAGGTGAAGTGATGGGCCGAACGATCGATCAAATTCGCGCGTCCAAGCTGCCATCGAACATGATGCAGTTCGCAGCGCGGGGTGCGCTGTCTGTGCCACCGGATGAAAATCTGGAAATTCTGGTTTATCTCGCCCGGCACAATAAAGTGTTTGGCGACCTCGCTCGTATGACTCTGGCTGGCTGGGACGAAACGGCTTCTTTGGCCGCGGCCTCCGATCCAAAAACGGCGCGGGAAGTGCTCGACTATCTGGTCTCACCGGAGAATCTGCGTCCGAAATTGCTGCCGGCGTTGCTGGAGAATCCGTCCGTGCCAGAGAGCGAGCTGGCTAAGTTTGCTATTTCTGCCTCTCCGGAAAATATCGCCACGATGTTGCAGAGTGCCCGCGTGTGCGCGGCAACGAATATTTTGCAGTCACTTCGATCGAACCCTTATGTAAAGCCGAATGAGGCTTCGACGATCGCTGAATTGTTGGGCGGCAAACCCACGGCCAAGCCCGATGCAGCCGTCGAGGGCCCGGTTATGGCAGCCTCTGATTCCGCCGCCCCGCCCGCATCCGTAGCCATTGCGGCATCGGCCGAGGAAGAGCCGGGCGACGTTCCTGAAGAAGCCATTTCTACCTATCTCGCCGAGCACGCCGCGGAAATTGTTGCCGAAGAAGGAAAGCCATTTCAGCCGATCGGCGGAATCATGGAGTTGCTGGGAGCCGACTATTTTCCGGTATCGGCGATGCAGGAAATTGCGGCCGCCCCCAAGGCGGCTGAGGCGGGTTCGAGTCCTGCCGCGGCAGCTGCGAAGCCGGGCATTGCTGTGGCTGCCAATCCCTCTGGCCGTGCGGCTCCTCATGCTCCGGTGGCGCCAAAGCGCGAGAATACAATGCAGAAGATCAATGGCCTCGACGTGAAGGGCCGCATCCAGTTAGCGCTTAAGGGAAACAAAGAGGAACGTTCGATTCTGATTCGCGACGGCACCAAAGTGGTGGCGCTCGCGGTGCTGGAAGCGCCGAAAATTTCAGATGGAGAAGTAGAAAAATTCGCGCTTCAGAAGAATGTGCTGGAGGCGGTGCTGCGGCAGATTCCGCTCAAGCGGCGCTTCATGAAAAACTATATCGTGGTGCGGAATCTGGTTGCGAACCCGCGCACGCCGCTCGATCTTGGGATTGGGGCTGATGAAACATTTGCTGGCAGTGGACTTGAAGAACATCTCCGCCAATAAGGAAGTTTCTGAAACCGTGCGCAAGCTGGCCTTGAAGATGTACAAGCAGAAGCTGGACGCGGCGAATAAAAAGTAGAAACGAATGGCCTCGCTTCCTCAATCCGATGAAGTGGCCGCGCTGCTGAAAAGCGCGAAAAACATCGCGGTTGTCGGACTGTCCAACAATCCCATGCGAGCCAGTCACGGCGTGTCCGCCTACATGCAGAGCCATGGGTATCACATCATTCCGGTCAATCCTCGGATCGAATCGTCATTAGGCGAGAAGGCCTATGCTTCGCTGCCGGACGTGCCAGAAAAGATCGACATTGTGAATATCTTTAGGCGTCCCGAATTTGTCGAAGAAGTCGTAGAGCAGGCGATCCGGCTAAAAGTGCCGGCGATCTGGATGCAGGAAGATGTGGTTCACGAGAAGGCTGCTGCGAAGGCGCGCACGGCGGGAATTTTCGTGGTGATGGACCGCTGCATTCTCAAGGAACATCTGGCACGCTTCCGCTGAACGGAGTAGCCCTCGCTGCGGCTACTGTGGAACCAAATCGTCTCGCTCTGCGTATACCACTAAGCAACACGATTTTCTGAACGAGGCGCCCTTTGGACCATGATGCCACGCTGATACCCACCGCCGAGCCAGTACCACCTGCACCGCCAACCGACCCTCCACAAGATTTTTTTCGGCGAAGATGGTTTGCGCGCTGGTTGGAGCCTGCTGATCTTTGTCGCGATCTTTGCCGCGATAGTCTTCTCCGTGAACTTCATCGGTCACAGGTTGTTCCCCGGGGCCTTAAAGACGCCGAAGCCAGGTGCGGAGGCTTCTCCAACTTTCTTGTATTTTGCCGAGTTGATTCCCTTTGTCATTACCGTTCTTGTCACGTGGATCATGTCGAAGATCGAACGGCGGCCCAACTCTGTATACGGCTTCGGCGGCAGACGCAGGCTGAAATATTTCTTCAGCGGCCTCGCCTGGGGCATAGTGTGTCTATCGCTTTTGATCGTGGCGCTATGGAAGGCGGGACTCCTCGTCGTCGATAACCGCTTGCTCTTTGGCTCAGACATTTTCCGTTACGGAGCGATCTGGCTGCTCGGCTTCTTCCTCGTTGGCCTGCTCGAGGAGTACCTTACCCGCGGCTACCTGCAGTACACGCTGACGCGCGGCCTCGCCGGCATCTACCAGTGGGCATTTAAGACTCGTCACAGCAAGGCCTTGGGCTTCTGGACCGCTGCTATCATCTTTTCTCTACTGTTCGGCCTCGGCCACGGCAAGAACCCCGGAGAGTCCCCGATCGGATTGCTGTCGGCTGGGCTGGCGGCCATGCTTTTCTGTTTTAGTCTATGGCGTACCGGCTCGCTCTGGTGGGCGATCGGCTTCCACACCTCGTGGGATTGGGGCCAGTCTTTTCTCTATGGCGTCCCCGACAGCGGACTTATGGTGCAGCACCATCTTCTCGCCACGCACCCCGTCGGCAGACCCATTCTGAGCGGAGGGACCACCGGGCCCGAGGGCAGCGTTTTTATTATCGCCGTCCTCGCCCTCGCCAGCCTCATCATCCTGTTCACCTTGCCGCAAGCTCGGTTCAGCGGTGCGCCGGACGCCAGGTAAGCAAGGGAAAGGCGCACCGGCAGCCCTTCCGGAAAACTAGCTGAGACTTTTTTAGAAACCGACGCTGACGAATACCACGCTGGCATCATCGCGAAGTGCGACGCCGTCGGTGAAAGCCCGGACGTCATCGAGAATGGTGATTGCGGAAGCTCCAGGAGCAGAGACATGCTGAACGAGACGATCTAATCCATATTCTTCTTCGGCATCGTTGACGGCTTCGCTGATACCGTCGCTATAAAAGACCAGCCGCGAACCGTGCGAGAGAGTCACGCTGGTTTCTGAATAGTCGCCGCAGCTCAGTCCCAGCGGCAAACCGCGCTCCGTGTCGAGAAAACGCGCACCGCTATCGTCGACCAGAAGCGGATGCAAATGTCCGGCGCTGGCGAATGTGATGTTACGGGATGCAGGATGCAACACCGCGTAGACTAAAGTGACAAACTTACCCGCCGGAAAGTCTTCCACCAATAAACCATTCAACTTGGTCAAGACTTCCGCAGGAGTGCAACAGGCCTCCGCCAGAGACCGCAGCATGCCCCGCGTAGCCGACATGAGCAATGCAGCGGCAGTGCCTTTTCCAGAAACATCGGCCAGGACCAATCCCCAACGGCCGTCGGGAAAGGGTATGAAGTCATACCAATCTCCGCCAACGGCACGGGCGGGAATGCTGAGACCGGAAATGGCAAATCCAGGGATGTAAGGCGAGGCCTTGGGCAGAAGAGCTTGCTGAATGGCGCGAGCTTCCTCAGCTTCAAGGCTCATGGCTTCGCGCTCGGCACGCTCCGACTGAAAGCGGCGCGCATTGTAAACTGCGACCGCCACGTGATCGCACAGCGCCTGCAGAAGTCTGAGTTGTTGCCGGGGAAAGGCATCAAGGTCAGGATGAGAAGCGGTAAACACTCCCACCAGGCGTTCGCCGACTTGAAGCGGAATTGCTACTTCCGAATGAGTAGATTGCTCGCAGGCGACGTAATATTCATCCTTACGCACGTCGGGGGCATAACGCATTTGCCCGGTGGACGCAACGTATCCAACCATGCCCTCTTTACCAATCTTCAGTCGAAAACCCTTGCTGTGTATGGAACAGCCGTGGACACCGCCCATCACCATCTCCCCGCGAGCTTCGTCGTGAAGATAGATGGCCGTCTCCAGCAGGCCGAAGGAATGCGCCACGTCATTCACAATATTGTCGATTAGTTGATCGAGATCGAGGATCGAGCTGATTTTTTGCGCAGCCTTCTGCAGCTTCTGCAGACTGTCTACCTGGCTGTCGAGCGCAGGCCGAGCCGCAGAAAATTCGTCGTAGACATTTACGCCGGTTGTAGCCATAGAGCAGGCCTTCAATCGCAATGATATTTGGATGCTACTGAGAAACGCTAAGACTCTGTCTTTTGGCGAGCTGGGCCGACAGGAGGTTGCGGACGTAGCTTCTTGATCTCCTCCATCCGCTCGCGAATGCGTTTTTCGATGCCCTCTTGGGTCGGGCGGTAATAAATTCGATTCTTCAGATTCTCCGGAAGGCATTGCATGTTGGCGACTTTTCCTTCCACGTCATGGGCGTATTGATAATCTTTGCCGTAGCCCAGGCCTTTCATAAGGCGAGTGGGCGCATTGCGCAGGTGAAGCGGAACAGACTCGGCGGCGGTTTGTTCGATATCGTGCTGCACATCGCCGTAAGCGGTGTAGAGCGCGTTGGATTTGGGCGCTACAGAGAGATAGACAACAGCTTGCGCGAGCGCGAGATTGCCTTCGGGCATGCCGATGAAATCCACAGCGTCGCGCGCCGCCATGCAAAGGGAAAGAGCGTTGGGATCGGCGAGGCCGATATCTTCCACTGACATGCGCACCACGCGGCGAGCGATGTAGAGCGGGTCTTCTCCAGCTTCGATCATGCGTCCGAGCCAATAGAGAGCGGCGTCAGGATCGCTGTTGCGCACAGATTTGTGCAGAGCGGAGATCAGGTTGTAATGTTCTTCTCCGCCTTTGTCATAAAGCAGGATGCGCTTCTGCAGGGCATCGCGGACGATGTCGTCGGTGATTTCGGGTGGCTGTGTTCCGGACTGCTGCGCCAGTCCAGCCGCAACTTCGAGCACATTGTAGGCGCTGCGGGCATCGCCGCTAGTGTAGTTGGCGATTTTTTTAAGGACGTCGTCGGAGGCGCATAACTGGATGGCGCCAAGACCACGCTCTTCATCGGTCAATGCGCGCCGTAGCAGTTGCACAATCTGATCTTCAGACAGCGGCTGCAGAACATAGACGCGGCAGCGCGATAGCAGTGCGGCATTAATTTCGAAAGATGGATTCTCCGTGGTTGCGCCGATCAGGCGGATGTTGCCTTTCTCCACGTGCGGCAAAAAGGCGTCCTGTTGAGCTTTGTTGAAGCGATGAATTTCATCGATGAATACGATGGTGCGAGTGCCGTATTGGCGTGCGCGTTCGGCATCGGCCATCACCTGCTTGATCTCTTTGATCCCGGCGAGCACGGCGGAGAATTCGATGAACTCCGCTTTCGTCATATTCGCGATAATCTTCGCCAGCGTGGTTTTGCCGGTGCCGGGTGGTCCCCAGAAGATGAGCGATCCCGTGTCGTCGCAGTCAATTTGCGTGCGTAGCGGTTTGCCGGGACCGATCAAATGTTCCTGGCCGGCGAACTCATCGAGTGTGCGCGGACGCATACGGTCGGCCAGCGGACGGGTGCGGTCAGTCGCGCTGGCAGCGTTCGGGATGGGTTCGAAGAGTCCCATATGGAAATTGATGATTGTTGATTTCTGATTGTTGATTGAAGAGAAGGAACCGAATCATCAATCAAAAATCATCAATCAACAATTATCTTCTTTGCCTTGCGGCTTCGTACAATACGATGCTCGCGGCCACGCCGGCGTTGAGGGATTCTACTTGTGGAGCGTGCGGAATCGCGATGACTTCATCCATTTTCGCCATCAGGTCGCGAGCCAGGCCAGAGCCTTCATTGCCAAAAAAAATTGCCGCCGGCGTTTTCAAATCAGCTCGATCGAGCGGGGTTCCCTTGTGCGATGAAGTTGCGATCAGCCGCACGCCTTGGGCCCGTAATTTTTCTGAAGCAGTTTCCAACTTTGTCGCCGCGGAATCGCCGGACCCATGGCCGGACCCATGGCCGGACCCATGAATGATCGGCAAACGGAAAACTGATCCTGCGGAAGCGCGGACGACTTTCGAATTGAATATACTCACGGTGCCTTCCCCGAGGATCACGCCCGCGCTGCCGAAGGCCTCCGCGGAGCGGAGGATGGTTCCAAGGTTGCCGGGATCCTGCAGGCCAGCGATAGCGACAATCGGCCCTAGCTGCACCCGCTCAATCAAATCCTCGAGAGAAAACTGCTTGAAGCGCACCAGCGCGGCCACACCTTGCGGAGATTCGCTCGGCACCAGGCTATCGAATAATTTATCGGGAAGCAGGAGAGTTTCAACCTGTGCTCCGATCTGAGGCAGGAGGCGATTGGCTCGATCCTGCGCAGACTCACGAAAGAACACGGAACTGAAACGCAAGCCGCTGCGAATGGCTTCTTCCAGAATACGCATGCCCTCGACGGCGCAATCTCCGGCGTCGGTGAGTTCTGAGTGCGAAAAGGCCTGCCGCAGCTGTTTGACCAGCGGGTTGTGGCGGCCCTCAATGCGGCGAAGCCGGCTCTGGCCAACGGGAGCGGATTCTGACGTTTTTTTCATCTAGAGGTTGACTGCATAATACGCTGTCCGCGCGTTTCGCCGCCTTTTGCCGTATTATGTTTCACGGGCAAAAATACTTTAAAGGAAAAGCAGGCTGGAAGGGAGCGCCGTGCGCGCGGAAATCGTAAAAATCAATTGTGATTCTCCTGAAGTTTCTCTAGTGAAGTACGCGGCCGATCAGATTCGTGCCGGTGAAGTGTTGGGTATGCCGACGGATACGTTTTACGGTCTGGCGGCCGATCCATTCAACCTGCGCGCGGTCGATCGCGTTTACGATATCAAGACGCGCTCCCGCCACAAACCGTTATCCCTGCTGATCGAGAGCGTGGATCAGGCGGAAGAGCTGGCCAAGGCTCTGCCCGAAGAATTTTATGCCCTGGCTCGGAAATATTGGCCGGGGCCGCTCACCATCATCGTGAAGGCGGGATCGCGCCTGCCGCTGAAGGTGACGGCGAATACCGGCAATGTTGCGCTGCGCGTGCCCAACGCAAAGATTCCGTTGGCGGTGGTGACGGCTGCGGCGATTCCGATCACGGCGACTTCGGCGAATCTGAGTGGGGCGGCGGAGTGCACCAGCGCCGAGCAAGTGCACGAACAGCTGCACGGACGGATCAGTATTATTGTGGATGGTGGAACCTCACCGCGTGATATTCCTTCGACCATCATCGATCTCACCGATGAAGCTGCACGCTGGCGCGTGATGCGCGAAGGCGCGATTCCCGCGGACGAAATTTCCACGTTTTTTGCCAAAGGATGAAACAGGATTCAGCCGCGCGGCGTGCGCCCGGCCGCTGGCTGCTGCGGCTGGAAGCGCTGGCATTGCTTGCGCTGGCGACGTTTCTTGCGGTGACCGCGATTCGCGTAGTCCATGAGGGGTCGCTCCAGGAACTGCATCCCGCGGACGCGATTGTCGTGTTTGGCGCAGCGGAGTACTCCGGTCGCCCCTCGCCCGTATTGCGCGCCCGCCTCGATCATGCCTTCGAACTCTTTCAAAAAAATATTGCTCCGGTAGTCATCACAACTGGTGGCGCTGCTCTCGATCCCAGTTTCAGCGAAGGCGGTGTAGGACGCGATTATTTGATGCATCGCGGGATTCCCGAGCGAAACTTGATCGCCGAAACCCAGGGCTCGGATACCGCGCAATCGGCCGTGCGGGTGGCCGTAATTATGCGGGCCAATGGACTGCACAGTTGTGTCGCGGTCAGCGACGCATATCACGTTTTTCGTATCAAGAAACTTCTGCAGCATGAAGGGATTGCCCCAGTTTACGTTGCGCCTCGTCCCGACTCGCGTCCTCATGGTGCGTTACAACGCGCGTATGCGGTGATGCGGGAAGCTTGCAGTTACCTGGTGTGGAAGCTGGGAATGACGTAGGGAGAGCTGGACTCTTCCGCCTACGACCCGCGATCCGAAAGCCCGAAGCCCTGAGCCCGGTTCTTCCTACCAGCCATTTCTCTCTCCAGGCTGGTGATATGGGCGACGTGATGGCGTCCGTGCCAGGCGTAGAGAGCGAGATTTTTCTCCAGTGGCATCGCACCTAACGCCGGATGTCGAAATTCGCGCTTCCATTGTTCCGGAGTGAGAGAGCGCAGAAGCCGCACCCAGCGGTCGTGCAGCGAATCGAGCATAGCCAGAGAAACCTCCACCGGAGTGTCTTGCGTGTCGGCCAGTTCCGCCCAGCGATCCTCAGCGTAGGGTTTGATCGTCGGTTCGTCCTCCGTGAGGGCGAGTTTGAACCGGATGTAGGCATTGAGATGGCTGTCCGGAACGTGGTGAACGACCTGCCGGACAGTCCAGCCTTCGGGTCGGTACGGCGTATCGAGTTGCTGGTCGGAGAGCGCTTTGATGGCGGCGCGCAGGTTGGCGGGAGCTTGTTCGACGTCAGTCAGATATTTCTGCTTCTGGTCTTCAGTGGGTGGACCTTCGTATTTGAACTTACCGACGGGATAGCGTAGATCGGTCATATTGTCTTGTTCCTCCGGGCGCAAAAGCTTAGCCTCACAGATGATCGAGGCTTTCGCAAGATTCGAGAAATCTGTCTTGACCGTCGCGGATCTTCCATGTACGATTTGAATACGTACAAGGAGAATGCTCATGCCCAGAGCAGCAGTGGAAGGTAATAATCGTATGTCCCTGCGAATCAGGCCTGAGGAAAAATCCCTTCTCATGCGCGCCGTGGCGCTGAAACACACCGACCTGACCGATTTCGTTCTTCGTCACGCGCTGCGTGCCGCCAAGGCGGTGATTCACGAGGCGAATCATGTGCAACTCTCCGACCGGGATAGCCTAAGGATTCTCGATTTGCTCGAGAATCCGCCCACGCCGAACGCAAAATTGCTGGCATCCGCCCGGGCCTTGCCAAAGCGGCGCTAGCAGTGACGGTTTGGCACGAAGAGGCGATCCACAAGAGGCATGATAGGGAAGCCTTTGACTGCGGAGAAGAAGCTCTCAATGAATTTTTGCGTCGTTACGCTCGCAAGAGCCACGAGTTGGGGGGAGCAAAAACTTTCCTGGCAATCGCCGATGATCCCAGCAAAACGATTCTTGGCTTCTACAGCGTAAGCCCCGCGTCGGTTGAATATGCCCGGACGCCGGAGGTTGCCCGTCGCGGACTCGCGCGCTATGACGTGCCGGGCTTCCGCTTGGCGCGCCTGGCTGTCGATCGAAGGTGGCTGGGGCAGGGTATGGGCGGCCAACTTCTGCTCGCCGCAGGCCGGCGCAGTCTGTTGGCTTCGGCGGAGGTTGGAGGCGTCGTGCTTGTGATCGACGCCAAGAACGAAAGGGTTGCAGGATGGTACGTCAGCTATG
Organism: uncultured Acidobacteriaceae bacterium; assembly: GCA_963726155.1. Lineage (GTDB taxonomy): Bacteria > Acidobacteriota > Terriglobia > Terriglobales > Acidobacteriaceae > Sulfotelmatobacter. Next base: position 276,389 of record CAVSBF010000003.1, on the reverse strand, counting down.
GCGCCCTGCCGTTGCTGGATGCGCCGCTAACTTTGCTGCTGCCGCTTGCAACCATCGAAGCCGCACTGAAGAAGGCCGGGAAGTACTGAAGTCTTTTGGGTAGGAATCCGTTGAGTTAACTACAACCCCTAGGGCCCACTCGCTGCCGACCGCATTCCATGCAGCTTCGCATTTCGATTCCCCTGCCGCAAGATTTGTGCATCCAACATTTGTTTATAGGCTAAACTCCCTACTCTGGGCTGTTTAGGCGGATTGTGGTGCAAAATACGGGGATTGTGTCGCGTCCCCGGTAAGCGAGAGGAACTATGGCATCGTCGGTCTGGTCTGGACACTTAACCTTCGGTCTCATCTCCATGCCGGTGCGTTTGTTTTCGGGCGCGCGCAGCAGCGGAATTTCTTTCAACATGCTTCACCGCCCCGACAAGGTGCGGGTGAAGCAGCAATATATTTGTCCGGCGGAGAACGTGGTAGTGGACCGCAGCGAGATCGTGAAGGGCTACGAGTTTCGCAAGGATGAATACATCGTCATCGAGCCGGAGGAGATCAAGAAGATCGAGCCGCAGACGGCCAAGACCATGGAGATCCTCGAGTTTGTGAAAGCCAGCGAGGTCGATCCGGTTTATTTTGAGTCTTCGTATTACATGCTGCCGGAAGAGGCAGGAAGGCGTCCTTATGCGCTGCTGACCAAAGCGCTGGAGGAAAGCGAGTATGTAGCGATCGCCAAGATCACGATGCACAACCGCGAATACACAGTGTTTCTGCGGCCCCATGAGGGCGGCTTAATGCTGCATACGATGTATTACGAAGAAGAAGTGCGAAAGGTGGAGGGCTTTGGCGCGCCTGACGTGGAGTTGAAAGAAGCGGAAGTGAAAGTGGCGCACCAGTTGATTGAGGCGCTGGCCGATGAGTGGGATCCCAAAAAATACAAAGACACCTTCCAGGAGAATCTTAAGAAGCTGATCGAGGCCAAGCTTGAGGGCGGGGAAGTGGCCGCAGTGGAAAAGCCAAAGAAGCTGGCTCCGGTGGTGGACCTTATGGCCGCGCTGAAGCAAAGCCTGGCGCAGATGGAAGGCAAGAAGAAGCCTGCGGCTACGGAGAAATCGGAGGCGCCCGCAGCGGCTGCGGCAGGCGGCAAATCACGGCGTCATCGCTGAGGCGATTTCGAAACCCTTCTAAGATCTCTCTTCTGAAATCAGGGGCGCACCTCGGTATTTCTCCCGCCATCCAACTTGGGCTTTGAGGTGCGCATCCCAGATTGAGGAAGTCAAGACCTTTACCACAGAGGGCACCGGGGAACACAGGGTCGATCGTTTGCTCCTTTTTATGGACCTCAAGTCAAGGGCACTGGCGCAGATCTGACTCAGCCGTTAGAATATTGAATTCTTCTCACCTATGATTAAGAACCTCCTCCAGTGGCGCACGATGGGGTGCCGATGACTGTTCGACGCGTGGGCCGGTTTGCGGCCATCGTGTTTCCAATCCTTTTCTGGACGGCTTGCGGACAGATTTACCGGCCGGTGGTAATTCCATGTTCCACGGGGGGAGTTCCGGGCTGTCCGGTTGAGACCCCCCCTACGCCGAGTAGTTTTCACGCGGTTTTTGGCATCAGCACCAACATCCCGAGCAATGCCGGCGGCGCGATGCAGATCGACGTGTCGGGCGATTCCCTCATCGGAGAAACTTCCACTTCCACCGCGAGCGCGCCGAATAGTGGTTTTAATCCCACACATATTGCGATTTCGCCTAATAAATCAAGGCTGTTCGTGGCGGCGGCTGCCAGCGTATTCCCGGGGGGAGTGGATGCTATCGCTTCCTTTAACCCGGTGTTCCAATCCACGCAAGCCACCGGATTTGGTGCGGTGAACATGATCAACCTGCCGAGCCTGGCGGGTCAGAGTTCAGGTATCGCGAGCATCAGCGAGGCTGGCAACGTGGTTACGGTAATGCTCAGCACTCCGATTACAAACAAAGTGGCGGGTGCTTCGATCGCCATCAACGGCGTATTCATTCCCGGCTGCGTTCTTCCCTGCAACTCGGGCGCATACAATGGCACGTTTCCAATCACTGCGATCAGCGGAACCACGGTCCAGTATACGAATCCTGCGACCGGGCTGGCCGCTGCTTCGGGCGGAACCGCATCGATTCCGAATCAGCCTGTATTTCTAAACAGCGCCGACAACAGTGCGATATACGTGGCCAACTACAACTCCAACTCGGTCGCCACAATCAATACAACTTCGAATGCCGTCACCAACACCGCCATCGTGGGAACGAACCCGGTGAGTTTGGCCGAGACACCGAATCTCCTAAAACTTTATGTGGCCAATCAGGGCAGCAATACAGTCAGCAGTTTGAATCCGATCGATTTAACTCCGAATACGGTTACGGGATTCACAGGCGTGAACCCGATTTGGTTAGTCGCTCGCGGTGATAGCCAAAAGGTATATGTCCTCACCGAGGGAGACGGGCAGTTGGTGACGGTTGACGTCGGCTCGGATACCGTGACCAGCAGTCTTTCTGTAGACCCCGGGGCGAATTTCATGTTTCTCGACCCCACGCTGAACCGGCTTTATGTGACGAATCCCATCACGCAGACGGTTTACGTGTTCTCTGACACTGGCGGCCTTTCCGGGGGCGTAGTCAGCGATGTCCCCAGTCTGCTGGGAACGATTTCGTTTGCGTCCGGATCGACTCCTTGCCCCACTGGATGCATGCCTGTTTCTGTGACGGCGCTGCTGGATGGGAGCCGGTTCTATGTAGCCACCTACCAGACACCCACGGGATGCCCTTCGGGCGGCGGTGTGACAGGTGCGTGCGTTATCCCCCGCCTGACTGTGTTTAACGCCAACACTCTCTCGTTGATGTATCCCAGCGCGCCAACTCTGACATTGCTGGTTGGACCCCCGCCCTGCACGCCCACGGCGACCACGTCCTGCCAAACGAACTGGCCGTTCGCCGCGGGTCAGTCTGCGGTGCCTCCAATAGCGTCCTGCGCCACGGCTCCTTTGTACCCGGCGCTATACTCGCCCACCAAGACAAGGTTTCGGGTCTTCACCGCGGCCTCCGAAGACAGCACCCGGGTTTATGTGAGCATGTGTGACGCTGGGGCCATCGCGGTAATCAACACGACCGACAGCAATACAAACAGCACGACTCCTGTACCTGCCGACTCGGTGGTCACCGACATCCTGGCAGCGCCGGAAGCCAACAGCGCAACCGCGCTGCAGAATCCAATTTTTCTGCTGATGGGTCAGTAAGGGATTAACTTCTCGCGGCTACCTCTTCGTTCTGTGTCTCTCGCGCTGCGTAGTGGGAGTCCACGTACTCGTCGAGAATACCGATGAACTCCGGGACGATGCGATCGCCCTTCAGCGTGGTGAACAGGCGTCCATCCACGTAGACCGGGGCCTTGGGCTCTTCGAACGTGCCGGGAAGCGAAATGCCGATGTTGGCGTGCTTCGATTCACCGGGGCCATTGACTACGCATCCCATGACCGCCAATTTCATTTCTTCCACGCCAATATAGCGACCCTTCCAGGTTGGCATCTGTTCGCGCAGGTAGGTTTGAATCTGTTCTGCCATTTCCTGGAAGAAGGTGCTGGTAGTGCGTCCGCAGCCGGGGCAGGCGGTGACCTGCGGTGTGAAGCTGCGAATGCCCATGGATTGCAAAATCTGCTGCGCCACGCGCACTTCTTCCGTGCGGTCTCCGCCAGGAGCAGGCGTGAGCGAGACGCGAATGGTATCGCCGATGCCTTCCTGCAGTACCACTCCCATGGCAGCGCTTGATGCTACGACGCCTTTCGCGCCCATACCGGCTTCAGTGAGGCCAAGGTGCAGAGGATAGCTGCAGCGGGCGGCGAGAGCACGGTAGACATCGATCAAATCCTGCACTCCGCTGACTTTCGCGCTCAGGATAATCTGATCGGGGCGAAGGCCGAATTTCTCCGCGAGAGCGGCCGAGTTCAACGCGCTGACCACCATGGCTTCCATCGTGACTTCGCGGGCATCTTTGGGCTCGGCGAGCGCCGAGTTCTCGTCCATCATGCGGGTGAGCAACGTCTGATCGAGCGAGCCCCAGTTCACGCCAATTCGCACCGGTTTCTGATATTTCACCGCCACTTCGATCATGGTGCGGAAATTCGAATCGCCCGAGCGCCCAATGCTTGCGTTGCCGGGATTAATCCGGTACTTGGCCAGATCGCGGGCACATTCAGGATACTTGGTCAGCAGGACGTGCCCGTTGTAGTGGAAGTCGCCAATGATGGGGACGCGGATATTCTGTTTGTCGAGTTCTTCGACAATGCGTGGAACCGCTGCGGCAGCTTCTTCGTTGTTGACCGTGACACGCACCAGTTCGGACCCGGCGCGAGCCAGAGCCGCGCACTGCTGGACGGTCGAGGGGATATCTGCGGTATCGGTGTTGGTCATGGACTGCACCACAATTGGTGCATCCGAGCCGACGCGCACGCCGCCGACAGCGACGGTCACGGTTTTCCTGCGTGGAATCATAGCCATGGGAACTATTAGTTTATCACGCAAGCCAATGCCGGCGCGGCTACCACGTTTCCCTAGAGTGGTGTAGATAGCCGCTTATTGCAGGCGGCTCGCCAGCCCCGGAATCGTCTTCACCAGATCGTTGTAGATCACCATGACGGCGAACAGCACCAGAAACACGAATGCGGCCTGGTAGACGCGTTCCTTGATGTGCAGGCTGATGTCGCGTCCCATCAAGCTCTCGATCAGCAAGAAGAAGATCACGCCTCCGTCGAGAATGGGAATCGGCAGCAGGTTAAAGACGCCAAGGTTCAGGCTGATCCCGGAGGTCAGCGCCAGCAGCGGGGTCCAACCCTTTTGCTGCGCCGCATAGCCAGCCTCCTGCGCGATGCCGATAGGGCCGGAGACCATGCGGGGCGAGACTTTTCCCTGCACCAGCTTCTTGGCCAGTTCCAGTAGCAGCAGAGAATATTTGCGGTTTTCCTGTAGTGAGAGGCCGACTGCCTGGACAAAAGGCAAGCGCTTGACGACGGTGTCCTCCTTATTCAGAAACCCCAGCCGATACTTTTGCTCTTTCGGATCTTCCGTTTTCGAGAGCACCGGCGTTACGTGAAAAGCCAGAGTCTGGTTGCCGCGTACCACGGTGATATCCACCGGGGTGTCTTTTGTCTGCTGCAGGCGGTCGATCATGGCTTCGATCGAGACCAGCGGCTTTCCATCCAGGGCCACAATTCTGTCGTCTTCCTTGAGGCCGATATGGGCGGCGGGCGTATCTGGTTCCACCTGGCCGACAATGACCGGCTCGGAAGGGTACCATCCCGCGGAGCCGACTTCCGACGAGGTGATCGGCTTCGGGACGATGGTTTTCTCAAGGACCGTGTTACCGCGCTGGATGGTCACCGCCAGCGGCTGGTTGGGACTGATCATGACCCGGGGCTGCACCTGCTCCCAGGTGGGATTGGTGATGCCGTCGATCTTAATAATGCGATCACCAGGCTTCAGGTCGGCCTGGGCAGCGGCGGAGTTAGCTCTTACCCCATCAATTACGGCCGGCTTGTCCATAAAAACCGGGTATTCGTAGTGCACCATGTAAACGCTGGTGAGCAGGAAGATGGCCAGCATAATGTTCATGGTAGGACCGGCGATGGCGATGAGGAAACGATGCCAGCGCGAATGCGAGAGAAACTCCGCAGGATCGCCGGTCCGCTCATCCATGGGATTCTCGCCGCTCATCTTGACGTAGCCGCCCAGCGGAATTGCGCTAATGCGATAGTCGGTGTCCCCCTTGCGGAAGCCGAGCAGGCGCTTGCCGAAGCCGATAGAGAAAACCTCGACCCTTACCCCCAGCCATTTGGCAACGGCATAATGGCCAAATTCATGGATAAGGATCATGAATCCGAGGATGACGACGACGGCGATCAGCGAAATCAAAAAGTCAGGCATGATTGAGGTACGTACTCCGCAAATAGTTAGATTCCAATTTCTGGTCTTTAGATGAAAGAAGTTGCCCGAGGCCGTTCCGCTCGACTCAATTCGACCACTCGTTCTTGAGCATATCGGCGGGCTTCCGCATCGGCTTGAAGCACCTCTTGGATAGAACCCAGCTTCCCAGAATTAGATGCTGAAACCGCCTCTTCGATGACTCTGGGAATTTCATCGAACGCGATGCCGCCTTCCAAAAACGCGGCCACCGCCACTTCATCGGCGGCATTGAGGGCAACCGTCTTCGCCCCGCCTGCCTCGGCCGCTTCATACGCTAAACGGAGACAAGGAAATTTATTCATGTCTGGGGGGCAGAAGTCCAGATGACGCAAGTTACCCACGGGAAAGCGCATATCCGACTGAATTCGCTCGGGATATGTTAGAGCATACAGGATCGGCAGGCGCATATCCGTCACTGAGAACTGAGCAAGTATGCTGCCATCGATAAACTCAACCATGGAATGGATTGTGGATTGAGGATGGACCAGCACTTCCACTTTTCCCGGCGGCATGTGAAACAATCTGCAGGCCTCGATTACCTCAAACCCTTTATTCATTAAGGTCGCCGAATCGATGGTGATCCGCTTCCCCATCTTCCAGGTCGGGTGGTTCAGGGCTTGCTCCACGGTGATGTTGCTGAACTCGGAGCGTGGCGTATTCAGAAAAGGTCCACCGGAGGCCGTCAGCCAGATTCGCTCCACCTCTTCCATTCGCCCGCCCCGCAGGCACTGGTGCACGGCGTTATGCTCGCTGTCGATCGGCAGCAAAGGCTTGCCTTGTTTGCGCGCCTCAGCCGTGATCAACTCGCCAGCCGCGACCAGGCATTCTTTATTGGCTACGCCAACGGTCTTGCCTGCTTTCACCGCTTCGTAAGTGGCCTCAAGCCCAGCGACTCCGACAATGGCACTGACTACGAAGTCGACCTCAGAATGGGTCGCGACCTGAACCGCCCCCGCCGGACCGCTCGCTACTTCGATCTCACCCAAGCCTGCCAGCTTCAGACGCGCGCGCAGCAGATCGGCATCGCGCTCCGCAGCCATGGAAACCAATTGCGGACGCCAACGCTGCGCCTGCTCGAATGCAGCGTCCAGGTTCGCCCCGGCGGCGAGACCCACGATCTGAAAGCGATCTGGATAAGACTCGGCCACACTCAGAGTGCTGCGGCCGATCGAACCGGTCGATCCCAGGATAGCGATGCGTTTCATGATCATTCGTAAGGAACTTACAGATCTTCACTTCTAGATATTCACTTCGACAATGCAGTGGCGTGATGGTCAATCCAGTCTCTTTGCTCTGCGGTTTCCGGTACAGGAACCCCTCGCGCCTCAGAAACACAATCGATTGCAGCGCCAGGGCTCATTCCCTTTTTTACGAGTAGACAAGCCGCCACCAACCCGCTGCGTCCGACTCCTTGCCGGCAATGTACGAGGATATTCTTGCCGCCCGAAAGATCGCGAGTAACACTTTCCAAAACCTCGGCCAACTTCGATTCTGATTTTGGAATCTGGCGATCTGGGATCGGGAACGAAGTGAAGCTCATGCCTTGGTCTCGGACCGCGCCAGCTTCATCGCGGAGATCCATATCATGTTCTTCGTCTGGCGTTAACAAAGAAAGCACGCCATCGATCTGGGCTCGCTTCCAACGTGAAACATCGTCGTTCAGCCACTCTCCTCCACGCGGGCGCGGGCCGACGGCCAGCCTCCCAGGCCAGGATTCATCAAGCCAATAAAGTTCCTTCCGCATCTCCTGGTGTTAGCCCTTCACAACGATGTCCCTCGGGAGACCGTCAACATCCACGCCTCGCTGCCGCAGAATCTGAATTCGATGATGTCCATCCAGTATAGTTCCATCCGGTCGCGTTTTCAGACAATCTCGTAATCCCGGCAGTAGCGATGCGAGCAACGCTTCCGTAGAAAGCTGATCCATTTTTGCAAGTTTGCCTCTGTTCAGAGCACTATCCGGATGAAGTGGCTTCAGGGGAGGAGACTGAGGAAATTCTATCATTGCCAAACCCTCACTGCATGACGCGCCAAACAGCATAAAACCAGAGCACCGGCGCGGCAAACAGCAGAGCATCGATGCGATCGAGCATGCCCCCGTGACCGGGAAGAATGGCCCCAGAATCTTTCACTCCGGCTCCGCGCTTGATCAGCGATTCCACCAGGTCTCCGAGCTGCGCTGCGATATTCAAGGCGATGGTCAGCAGGACGATCGGCCACATCTCGGGCTTCTCCAGCCCGAACAGCCCGTCGCGTCGCTCGATGAGTCCCACGCGCAGCAGGAACGAACTGATCTGGAGAGAATAATCGAAAAGCAGAATTCCGATCCCAAGGCTTGCTAACAGCGAAGCAGCGGCGCCCTCCCAGGTTTTCTTGGGGCTGATGCGCGGCGCCATCAGGTGGCGACCCAACGAACGGCCTACGAAGTAAGCGAAGATATCGCCTGCCCACACCACAAGCAGAAGATAGAGAATCCAGAATGCACCCGCCCATTGTTGCCGCAGTTGCACCAGCATTCCCATAGGGAGAGCAATATAGGCGAATGCGAAAGCCGATGCTGCAGCCGCCGGATAGGCTTCGCTCATCTGCGTTCGCCACATCGCAATCGTCAGAAAGATAAATGGAGAAATAGCGCAGGCAAATCCCATCCCCAGAACAAACTTCAATCCGGAAAGCTGCGGGCTTTCTCCGGAGGCGCTCGCCGCCAACAGCAGAAAAAATAATCCTACAAAAATGTACGTGGCAAGGCGTAGCGGTTGAACATTGTAGGATTCGGTGAGCTTTAGAAATTCGTGGATCGTGATCAGCGCCACGGCTCCCGCTACAACGGCCACGATTGGCACGGACGCGCGCAGCACCAGCAGCAGCACAATCGGAATGAGGACCAGAGCAGTCGCGATGCGCTTCAGCATGCTGAGGTTTATTTCCGTACCTTCGCGGCCTGGGCCGGCTCATGCGAAACGCCGTGATCGACGTCCTCACCTTTTAAATCATCATGATTCAAATCACGATGATTTAGATCACGATGGTGCAATCCGCCGTAGCGCCGCTCACGCTTCTGATATTCAGCGATCCCTTCCAGCAGATGCACACCACGGAAATCCGGCCAGAGGGTTGAAGTCACATAAATTTCCGCATAAGCCAACTGCCAAAGCAAAAAATTACTGAGCCGCATCTCACCCGAGGTGCGCACCACCAGATCCGGATCGGGCAAATCACGAGTGTAAAGATGTTTGGCCACTGTGGCTTCATCAATGCGCAAGTGTTCCAGGCCGCCGTTCTGCGAAGCCGCGTTGACCATGGAGCGGAACGCATCCACCAGTTCGCTGCGTGCGCTGTAGTTCAGCGCCAAAGTGAGGATCGTTCCGCTATTGTGCGCCGTACTCGCGCGCGCCCATTCCATGCGCTCTTGCACATCTTCTGGCAGTTCGTGCTGCCGGCCGATATATTCCAGCCGGATATTATTTTTATTCAGCGTGGGAACTTCCGCCTTCAGATAGCGGCTCAACAGGCGCATCAGGAAGTCAACTTCACTCGCGGGCCGCTTCTTCCAGTTTTCTTCTGAGAAAGCATATAGCGTCAGCGCATGAACGCCGATGCGCGCCGCCGTCTCCACCGTTGAGCGCACAGCGGCGACCCCGGCGCGATGCCCGGCCACGCGCGGCATGTGGCGCCGTTTTGCCCAGCGCCCGTTGCCGTCCATGATGATCGCGATGTGTCTTGGGAGCCGCTCTGGATCAAGCTGCCGGTAGATTTCAGTCTCTTTACGATCCAGCCCGGCGGGAATTTTTGCCTGCAAGGCTTATCCCCTTCCGAATGTTGACGCTACCACAGTGGGGAAGGGCCTTGCAATCACGGGAAGGTGACAGCTTTCCTGTCCCGAAGCTCGACCTTCGATTTTGCGTTGAAAGCGCGCCGCTTTACGACGCGAAGTAGAGTCCGGTTCTCAGCTCTTCGCTTCTTCCGGAACGATTTTTAGTTCCAGCTTTTCTGTGTGCCGTAGCACCGTCAGCGCGCAGCTCACGCCAACGCGAACGTCGGTCAGCACGCGGTGCAGATCGTCCACTCCGGCCACTGGATGGCCTTCCAGCGCAATGATCACATCGTTCTCGCGCAGGCCACCGCGTTGCGCCGGACTGTTCTCTTCCACTGAAAGAACCAGAGCGCCCGATTCTTTGACCAGGTCGTAGAAGCGCACCACACGCCGGTGAATCGGGACCGTTTGCGCCGAGACGCCGATAAAGCTGCGGCGAATTCGTCCGTCGCGCAGCAGGCGGCTGGCGATGAACTTCGCGGTGTTGATGCCAATGGCGAAGCAGATTCCCTGGGCGGGCTGAATCGTAGCCGTGTTCACTCCAACCACTCGGCCGGCGGAATCGACCAGTGGACCGCCGGAATTGCCCGGATTGAGTGCGGCATCGGTTTGAATCACATCATCGATCAGGCGTCCGGAATACGACCGCAGTGAACGTCCCAGCGCGCTCACCACTCCTGCGGTCACGGTCGATTGAAATCCGTAAGGGTTGCCGATCGCAACCACGAGTTGTCCCACGCGCAGCTGCTGCGAATCGCCGAGCGCTGCGGTGGTGAGGCCGGGTTCATCTAGGCGAGCTTGTTCTATGCGAACGACAGCCAGGTCACTTGCCGGATCGTCACCGATCGAAGTTGCAGGCATGCGCCGGCCATCCGCTAGCGTAACTTCGATGCGCCGCGCGTCATGCACTACGTGGCTGTTCGTCAGAATCAGGCCATCGGGGGTAAAGACGAAGCCCGAGCCTCCGCCGCGCCGTTCACGTGGCTCGCCCGACCGGGTCCGCCCCGCAGATTGATGCACTTCGATGTTCACCACTGAGGGGCTAACGCGTTCTACCACGCCCGTGACCGCTCGCGAGTACGCGTCTAGCAAGGAATCGTCGGAGCTTGCCGGACCAGCGGCTGGAGGTGCGCCGATTCCCCAAGCTTCTCCCTCAGAATGACCCAGCGGAACCGGACGGATCGCGAAGGCAGAGACAACATTTCCAGTTTCTTCCAGGTCCATGATGGATAGATGTTGGTCGATCTAGTTGGGATTCAGTTGCGGAGGTCGTGAAAAAAAGATCGTGAAAAAAAGCCGGGACCAAGGTTCTGGTCCCGGCCGTGAGTTGGCTGGTTTGCCCGGATAAATTCATGTGGGGACAGCCGCCCTCGGCTGTCCTGCCGGGCAAGGCCCGGCAACTGCTAAACCTACGCGGTTCGTCGCGGCCGCAATGTCAAATCCCGCACCTGAGTCAGAATGCTCGACATCTGCATTCCGTTCAGTTGCGAAACAAACGGCAGAATCTCCGCGATGAACTGATCTTTCATCAGTTCGCTGATTTCGTCCTGGCGGTTCTTTTCCCCACCACTGAGCAATTCCGGCACGGTCACCTCCAGGGCTCGAGCCAGCCGCTCCAAAGAAGAAAGCGTGGGCGTGGCTTTCTCGTTTTCGATTTTGGAAACATAGGTTCGCGGCACGGACATGCGTCCGGCCAGTTGCCGCTGGCTCAACCCGCTGCGCAGACGCAACGAGCGGATGGAGGTCGCGAGGTTCAGATGCCCACGGCCCATCCCGGGCATCGGCATCATTACTGGCGGCGTCATCACCACCGGTTCGGGCTCGGGTTCCTCGTCCAGGGACGAGTGGCAGCGTCGGCAATTGTTATTGACCGTACGGAATTGAACCAACAGGCAGTGATCGCAACGGACGACTTCCCTGGAATCTACCGGGGCAAGATTCGTGGCCATCGGGTTGTGGGAGTGCCAGAGCCGGCTACTCCTGACTGCAAACAACGGAACCTGAAAATTGGGGGAAGGTTCCGACCGCAGAGACAATCTGCGGTACAAGGCCTGTGGAAGTCAAGGTTAAAATGCATAGAACCGCGCGTGTTGCCGGCAAAAACCGGAAGCACACGGCCAAATCCCGCAGTAGACAAGGCAAAAGCAATGATTGATCGTGAGTCAGCGTGGTGTTTACTAACTGAGTTCACCCAGTCAGAAAGTTTGCGCAAGCATGCACTGGCGGTCGAGGCCTGCATGCGGGCTTGTTCGCGGAAATTCGGAGGGAGTGAGCAAAAAGATCTTGTGGGGACAGCCGCCCCTTCGGCATGCTCAGGGCAGGCTCCCGGCTGTCCAGCGGAGCGAAGCTCCGCGGGGGCTTCAGCCCCCGAGGGAATGTCCGAAGAAGATTTGTGGGGGATCGTTGGGCTTATCCACGATTTCGATTACGAAAAATATCCCAGCCTGGAAGATCATCCCTACAGAGGCAACGAAATTCTCAAAGAGCGCGGCTGGCCGGAAGTCATCCGCCGCGCCATCATGTCCCACGCCGAATACACCGGCGTGACGCGCGATTCGCCGATGGAAAAAGCTCTCTTCGCCTGCGACGAGCTAGCCGGATTTATCACTGCGGTCGCACTGATCAAGCCGGGGAAATCGCTGGCCGAGGTGGACACGAAGTCGGTGCGGAAAAGAATGAAAGACAAAGCCTTCGCGCGCAAAGTGAATCGCGACGATATCATTAACGGCGCTGCCGCATTGGGTGTGGATCTGGATGAACACATTGCGTTCTGTATTACAGCGCTGCACGGGATTGCAGGTGAGTTGGGATTGGATGGACGCGCGGCGAAGACAGCTTGACTGCTTCTTATGTGGGGACAGCCGCCCTCGGCTGTCCGCCGGGCGTCGCCCGGCCTTTATGCACCTACCTCAGCGCCTCCGCCACCCTCCCACTGGCAATCAACTCCGCAATCCGCGCGAAATCTTTGTACATCACGCGGTCCTTATCCACGGTAGGGCACACTTCCCGAATCGCCGCATGCGCCGCCTGTCCGCGCTTCGAAGTCTTCAACGGTGCAAGAAAATCGATGGCCTGCGCCACAGCCATGGCTTCGATGGCGAGCACGTTGCGCGTGTTCTCGACGATGCGCTTCAGCTTATTCGCCGCCGTCATTCCCATGGAGACGTAGTCTTCTTTATTGCCGGAGGTGGTGATCGAGTCGACCGACGCCGGATGCGACAATACTTTGTTTTCGCTGACCAGCGCCGCCGCCGTTACCTGCGCCATCATGAAACCGGAATTTAATCCCGCACCCTCCGCCAGAAAAGGCGGCAAGCCTTCACTGAGCGCTGGATTCACCAGTCGTTCGATGCGTCGTTCGCTGATGCCAGCCAGCGCGCTCAAAGCAATAGCAAGAAAATCCAAAGCAAAAGCCAGCGGCTCGCCATGGAAATTTCCGCCGGAGATAACATCGCCGGAGTCCGCCGCGGAGCTTCGCTCCGCCTGGACAGCCGAGGCGGCTGTCCCCACATGAGCCTTGCTGGCGATAAACACGAGAGGATTATCCACCGCGGAGTTTGCCTCGATCTCGAATACTTCCCGGCAGTGCGCCAGCGTACCGCGCACCGCGCCATGAACTTGCGGGATGCAACGCAGAGAGTAGGCGTCCTGCACGCGCCCGCATTCTCGATGCGATTCGCGAATCTGGCTGCCTTCCAGCATCTTGCGGAGATTTGCCGCGCTCTTCATCTGTCCGCTATGCGGGCGCGCTTTGTGGATTCGTTCATCGAATGCTGTGTCGGTTCCTTTAAGCGCGTCGCAGCAGAGGCCGCCCAACACGTCGGCGGAATCCACTAATGTCTCCGCCGCCAACAACGCCAACGTTCCCACGGCCAGCATGGCTTGTGTTCCGTTGATGAGCGAGATGGATTCTTTTGCTTCGAGCACGAGCGGTTTGATCTGTGCCCGTTTCAAAGCGGCGTCGCTTGGAATGCGCGCTCCCGCGTCAATGCATTCGCCTTCGCCTATCAAGGCCAGCGCCAGATGCGCGAGAGGAGCGAGGTCGCCGCTCGCTCCCACGCTGCCTTGTGACGGCACAAACGGCGTCACGCCGCGGTTCAGCATTTCGCAGAGCGTGTCGATGACGATCGCGCGTACCCCGGAATAACCCTTCGCCAGAGAATTGGCGCGCAAGAGCATCATGGCGCGGGTTTCAGCCACCGAGAGTGGTTCGCCAACGCCGACCGCGTGTGAGCGCACAAGGTTAACCTGCAGTTCGCGAATCTGGTCGCCGGCAATCCGCACATCGCTGAGCTTGCCCACACCAGTCGTGATCGCATAGGCAAGTTTGTTGCTGGCAACGATCTCGTCGACGACGGCGCGCGCCCGGTCGACGGCCGCGCGCGCCTCTGCTAACAGGAGCACAGGACGGTGTTGATCAGCGACTTCGTGCACCGATTCCAGAGTGAGATCGTTGCCGTTAAGGTGTAGTGCGTTCAAGAAGGCTTCCCGTTTCGCTTTCCCACCGCGGCGCGAAATATTTTTAAATATTTCTCCGGCAGCACCGCGATCTTCATCTGCTCATCGGTGACGATATGTGTTGTCTCGCCTTCGGCGATGAGCGTGCTACCGTCACTGCTCCTCAACTCATAGCCAAAGTGGATGACGGAATCGCGCACATTCAACATTTCGGTGCGTACCACAATCTCTTCATCATAGTGTGCCGGCGCGCGATAACGGCATTTGGCCTCGGCTACGGCGATGAAGCGTCCGTCTTTGCTCTCCATATCGCGATAGGAAAAGCCCAACTGCCGCAGCAGTTCGACTCGGCCCACTTCGAACCAGATGAAATGATTTGAATGGTAAACCACACCCATCTGATCGGTTTCCGCGTAACGCACCCGCAGGCGGGTTTCATTGACCGCGTGATTTTTAGAAGTCATTCGCCCTTCCATACTGGTTTGCGCTTTTCGAGGAACGACATGATGCCCTCACGGAAGTCGGCAGTGCTACGGATCGCGGCATTCTCGCGCACCGCTGTTTCGATTTGTGTATCCAGTTCGGCGCGGGCATGATCGCTCAGTAGTTTCTTAGTGGCGCGCAATGAGGCTGGGCTGTTCTCCATCAGGAGCGCAGCCAACTCACGTGCGCGAGCCAACAATTTTTCAGGCGCAACGATTTCGTTGATTAAACCCATTCGTGCCGCCTCGTCTGCTCCGAAAATTCTGCCGGTCAGCAAAAGATCGCGCGCCTGCTTCTCTCCGACCTGGCGCAGCAGGAAAGTGGAAACGATGGCAGGGACAAATCCGATACGAACTTCGGTGTAGCCGAACTTGGCTTCCGGCACCGCAAGAGTGAAATCGCACAGCAAAGCCAGTCCAGTGCCACCCGCAATGGCGGCGCCGTTCACCGCAGCGATTGTCACCTTAGGAAATTCGTAGAGGGAGCGGAACAGTTGGACCATGGTTTGTGAATCTTCAAGATTTTGCTCAGGCGAACGCCCCAACAATCCCTTTAGGTTTTCCAGGTCCATGCCCGAACAGAAAGCCTTGCCGGCGCCAGTCACAACGATCACAAGCGCATCGGATGTCTCTACTTCCTGCAGCGCGTGCAACAGGTCGTCAATCAATTCGAAGCTGATGGCGTTACGCTTGTCGGGACGGTTCAACGTGATGGTGGCAATGCCCGAGTCGTAAGTGACCTGAAGTGTTTTGTAATCCATATTTTTGAACCGTTAATGGTCACTCAGAGAATCGTCGCTCAGGGAATTAGCGTACCTGGCTCCGATTTCCGCCGTCGCGCGCAACAACGCGTCCATCGGCTTCAGAGGCGGCAACTCCGCGCCACGCGACTTCAAAGCTTCAATCACTTTTTCAGTCGCGATGTTGCCGACCAGCGCGTCCTGTGCGAAGGGGCAGCCACCCAGGCCGCCGATCGCGGAATCAAAGCGCCGGCAGCCGGCATCATACGCTGCAAGAATCTTCGCCTCGGCATGTTCGGGGCGGCTATGCAGGTGTACTCCGATCTCTAAATAATCGTATTTCGCCATTACTGCTCCGACCACTTCGCGGACTTGTTCGGGCGTCGCCATCCCCACCGTGTCGGCTAGCGAAATCATGCGCAGATTGTCGACCTCCATCAGCGAGATCGCTTCGATCACTTCCTCCACGTTCCACAGATCGCCGTATGGATTGCCAAATGCCATCGAGATATAAACCACCACGTCGAGCGCAGCATTGTCGGCTTTTGTCTGAATCTTTTCCAATTCTTCGAGCGCATCTTCGCCAGACTGGTTCTGATTCTTGTGCAAAAAGGTTTCAGAAATCGAATAAGGAAATCCGAGCGTATGCACCGCGTGCGTACCGATGGCGCGCTCCGCACCTTTCTCATTGACCACGATGCCGATGATCTCCACGTCGTCCGGCGGGTCGAGTTCTTTCAACACTTCTTCCGAATCCGCCATTTGCGGGACGGCTTTCGGCGACACGAACGATACCGCATCGATGTGCTTAAATCCCGCGCTGATCAATGCCTGTAAATAGGCTCGCTTGATGTCAGGCGGAATCTGTCCTTTCAGCCCCTGCCAGGCATCGCGCGGACACTCGATTAATTTGACGGTATCGGACAAATCATTTCACCACGGAGGCACGGAGATCGAGAGTCAAAGAACCTTTCGAACGATTCCGCCTCGGGTAAGGACTGAAACATTGAAATTAAGAATCAGTCCAACCCGCTTACCAGTCAGTTTCAAGTATGTCAAAAGTTGTGCATCGTGGACTGGCAGCGTGTGTTCAACACACTTGAGTTCCAGAATTAGCGAATCCTCAACGACCAAGTCGAGGCGATATCCGCAATCGAGATTGACACCCTTGTATCGCACCGGTAAAGCCATCTGCCGCTCGAACTTTAATCCTCGGAGATGCAGTTCATGGCAGAGGCACTCTTCATATGCGGATTCCATCAGGCCCGGCCCTAGTTCGCGATGTAC
The DNA here is from genome assembly GCA_963726155.1 of uncultured Acidobacteriaceae bacterium. Classification (GTDB taxonomy): domain Bacteria; phylum Acidobacteriota; class Terriglobia; order Terriglobales; family Acidobacteriaceae; genus Sulfotelmatobacter. Next base: position 259,632 of record CAVSBF010000003.1, on the reverse strand, counting down.
CTCAATCGCGGCCCCGATGACCTGTTCAGTGAGCTGTTCATGAAGCAGTTTGCTCTGTGTCTCCGTGTCTCCGTGGTGAATCATGTTTGCAGTACCCCCACCTTGAACTCCGGCACATCCGGATTCAACGCTGCCGCTTCCAGAGCCTGCGTGATGGCATCTCGTGTCTCGATGGGATCGATGATCTTGTCGATCCACAACCGGGCTGCGCCATAGCGCGGATCGGTTTGCTCGTCATAAGTGCGCTTCGTCGATTCGTACAACTCTTTCCTGTCCTCCTCGCTCAGCTTCGTCCCACCGCGTTCGAGTTGTTTCACTTTGATTTCCACCAATGTGCCAGCTGCCGCGTCTCCGCTCATCACCGCGTAACGCGCCGTCGGCCAGGCAAACACAAACCGCGGATCAAACGCTTTGCCGCACATCGCATAATGTCCCGCGCCGAACGAACCGCCCACAATCACCGTAATCTTGGGTACAACTGAATTTGAAACCGCGTTCACCATTTTTGCGCCAGCTTTAATGATGCCGCTCCACTCCGCGTCGCGGCCCACCATGAAGCCGTTCACGTCGTGAAAGAAAACCAGAGGAATCAAGTTCTGGTTGCAGTCCATGATGAAGCGGGCGGCCTTCTCTGCCGATTCGGTATAAATTACGCCGCCAAACTCGGTCCGCTTGTGGCCTTCATGGTCGGTGGCTTGCGCGTGCATCTTCTGGTTGGCGACAATGCCCACAGCAAATCCGCCGATGCGCCCATAGCCGCAGATCAGTGTCTTACCGTATTGTGGTTTGTATTCGTCGAAGCGGCTGCCATCGAGCACGCGCGCCAAAATTTCCTTCATATCGTACGGCCTGGCGGGGGAGGAATCGTAAATGCCATAAATTTCTTCAGCGGCAAGCGCCGGTTCAACGGGTTTCTTGCGGTCCCAGCAGGACTGGCGGCGGTATCCCCACTTTTCAACAATTGAGCGGATGCGCGCCAGGCAGGCTGCATCGTCCGCTTCGCGGAAGTCCACCGTGCCGCTGATCCCCGCGTGCATTGCCGCTCCGCCCAGCTCTTCTGCGGAAACTTTCTGTCCAATCGCGGCTTGCACCAACGCGGGTCCGGCCAAAAACAATCCGCTGCCATCGGTCATCAGAACGTGATCGCACATCACCGGCAGATAGCCGCCGCCAGCCACGCACATGCCCATGATGGCTGCCGTCTGCGGGATGCCCATGGCTGACATAACCGCATTGTTACGAAAGACGCGGCCAAAGTCGTCTGTGTCGGGGAAGACATCTTCCTGCAGCGGCAGAAAAACGCCCGCCGAATCCACCAGATAGATGGTCGGAATACGGTTCTCAATCGCGATGTTCTGGGCGCGGATCACTTTCTTCGACGTCATGGGGAAGAATGCCCCGGCTTTTACCGTGGCATCGTTGGCGATAATCATTACCATGCGAGTATGAATGCGAGCTAAGCCGGTGATTACGCCGGCGGCAGGCGCTCCGCCCCACTCTTCATACATTCCGTGCGCGGCGTAGAGGCCCAATTCGAAGAAAGTTTTAGGATCGGCCAATAGTTCAATGCGTTCGCGAGCGGTCAACCGTCCCTTAGCATGCTGATTTTCGATGGCCTTGCTGCCACCACCCTCACAGATGGCTTCGCCTTCGTTGCGTACCTGCGACATGAGATCTGCCAGAAATCGCATGTTGGCCTCGAAACGAGCTGAGGTCGGGTCAACTTCCGTTGCCAGGACGTTGGACGCCTGAGTGCCGGAGGACACGGGAATTTCACTGCGATCAGCCATGGGTGGAAGAGAAGCAGACTGTTTACGGTATAACACTGGCGCAGCACTGCGCAACGCGGTCCGCTGGCTTCCATTGCCTTCGCTCCACGGCCTCCGCCAGCGTCCGCAACTTTTTCCCGCTCTTCCCTTGACTTCCGTTAAAATCCTTGTAATAACTATTCGGTCCTTCCGGACGGGTTTGGGGGTGTGTCTGTTTGGCGGAAATTCGACTGCAGGAGGGTGAATCCCTCGAAAACGCTCTGCGCCGTTTTAAGCGCAAAGTCCAGCAGGAAGACATTATCAAAGAGGTCAAGCGCCACTCCTTTTACCTGAAACCCGGTGAGAAAAAACGCGTGAAGGCCGCTCTCGCTCGGAAGCGCGCTCGTAAGAAGGTTCGCAAAGAGCAGGATTGAAGATTCAGATTCTTAACCGACGGATTCTAAACACGGATTCTAAACAGCAAGACCTGAAGGAGTAACACCGCATTGAAGGGTCGTCCCTTTCCCGGGGCGGCCCTGCTCCATCTGGCCCCCCACCAGAAAGAGTTGCAGCTGGGATCATTCATTTACTCATCATTCATTCGGCATTCAAGCAGGAAAAGCTGTATCCACGTTCCGTTCCAGGCGCGTGGCGGGCCGAGTCCAGGGGCAGTTTGAGGGGGGATGTAGACAACCTGTTTTGCTTATGCCACCGCCTTCCCCGCGTGTGGCGGCGGCAAACCGGGCATAAGGGAGCCGTCCTCAATGGAATTTCAGGATAAAGTACTGACCTGCATCGACTGCGGCACTGACTTTGTCTTTACCGCCGGGGAACAAATGTTCTTTCACGACAAACAATTCAAAAACCAGCCCAAGCGCTGCAAAACCTGCAAGTCGAAGCGCGTGGCTGTCCTGACCGCGCCTCACGCACCAGGAAACGGGAACTACCACTCCCGTGTTGAAACCCGTGCCACCTGCTCACAATGCGGCAAAGATACGACTGTGCCTTTTCGTCCCACGCAGGGCCGGCCCATTCTCTGTCGCGAATGTTTCACGCAAAAGAGAAACGTAGCTACCGCCTGACAGTTTCATCTTCCCGATGACGGCGCACATCCTGGCATGAATGAGAATCGAGCCGATGTGTGCCCGCTGAGGTCTCGGCAAATTTCACTCCACTTGAGCTACCATGATCCTGTGTCGACTTATTACGTACAGAACTTCGGCTGCCGCGCTACGCAAGCCGACGGCGCCGCCATCGAGCGCCAGTTCCAGACTCGCGGCCTCGTCCCTGCTCCCGCCGATCAAGCCGGCCTGATCATTCTTAACACGTGTACTGTCACAAACTCCGCCGACCAGGACGCACGTGCCGCCGTACGGCGTATCCAGCGGCAGAATCCTCTGGCGAAAATCATCGTCACCGGATGCTACGCGCAGCGTGCTCCTGCAGAAGTCGCCGCGCTTCCCGGCGTTAACACGGTGATCGGCAACTCGCACAAACACCAGCTCGCCGACCTGGTGCTCGGCGAAAATTTCGCAGCGGGCAAAGATTTTCTTCCCATCAGTGCGCTTACCGAGAACCGAGTACTGCGCCCTGAGAACTCGATTTTCGTCTCCGATATCTTTGCCCATACCGACCTCCTCGCCGCGCCGGTTTTCGAATCCGCAGGCAATATCGGCGTGTACGAACACGATCGCACGCGACCAAATCTCAAGGTCCAGGACGGATGCAATAATCGCTGCTCGTTTTGCGTGATTCCGAGCGTCCGCGGCCAAAGCCGTTCTCTTCCCGCATCGCAGATCATCAGCGAAGTGAACAGCCTCGTAGCCGCGGGTTATCGCGAACTGGTCATCAGCGGCATCAACCTCGGCCGTTGGGGACGCGATCTAGAAAGCCCGCTTCCGGCATCCGGCTTCCGCCAATCGCGTTTCGAGGATCTGATCCGTCGTATTCTCAGCGAAACGAAACTCGAAAAGTTGCGCATCTCTTCCGTCGAACCCATGGATTGGTCCGATGAACTCATTGCGCTCGTTGCTGCTTCGCCACGCATCGCCAAACATGCCCATGTCCCCCTGCAATCGGGCAGTGACGCCGTCTTGCGCCGCATGCACCGCAAATATCGGCCGTGGCACTATCGCGAAAAAATTGAAAAGATTCACGCGGCCATGCCCACCGCGGCAATCGGTGCCGATGTTATGACTGGATTTCCCGGCGAGACTGATGCCGAATTCGAATTCACGCACCGCCTGACCGGAGAGCTGCCATTCACTTATCTCCACGTCTTCACTTATTCCGCGCGCCCGGGCACCCCCGCCGCGGCCATGTCGAATCAAGTTCCCGTCCATGTCGCGCGCGAGCGTAACCAAATCCTGCGCGACCTGGCCGCGTCAAAAAAGCAAAACTTCATGCAGTCGTTTGTTGGAAAACGATTGGAAGCGATCACGCTCAGCGCGATGCAAAAGAGACCAGATGGCGACTTCACCGAAGCCCTCACCGACAATTATCAGAAGCTGTTTCTGAAGGGACGCCACGAAGCGAATCGCTGGATCCGGGCAGACATCGCTGCAGTGGAGGATGGAGCACTCCTGGGAAGCCTGGCAGATTCCGCGCCATCCCCAAACTTTGGTTTAGTCCCCTGTAAATTGTCCAATACTTTCGCATCGGACATCTCCGCCATCTAAAGCAAATCAAATCTGCTCGGGTTCCTCTGGATCAGGCTCGCGCACCGGCGCGTCAGGATTCTCCATGGGAGAAGGTGGTTCCTTAATGGGCGGCGGCATCGGCTCCGCAGGCTGGCGAAGAAGAGACGGCGCGAACGGAAGCATTTCAAATTGTATTTCGAGATTCATGCCACTCAGATGCGAAACGCAGTCCAAGGGAAGCCGTCGCCATTCCCCGGAATCGAATCGTATTGTAAAAGCTCGCTTGTAGCGCTCATTGGCCTCCAGAACGCAATTGATCGATCAACTTCTACTTCGCCGGCGCGAGTATGGCATCCAGACGATCAGGCGTCGTTTCCACTCGCTCCAGATGCGGGTATCGCATCCCATTGTGGTAGTCGAGAGATACGGTGACAAACTCGTCGCCACGCTTCAGCAAGAGCTTGATCGGCTCCTTACTTTTTTCCGCGCTGAGAATCGTTTCGCGCAGCAGCGCAGCAGTGTATTTCTGATCGTTGACCGCTTGCAGTTGCATATCTGGCGTTATGCCGGCCTTGAATGCCGGACTGTCCCACCAGACATTCTCCAGCCCGCCATGAGAATCAGAGCCCATCTCTGACTTCATCGAAAAGCCCAGCGAGGTCGCGAAGCTCACTCCGCGAGTGTTCTCTGACTTCTTCATCCACTCCGGCTCGTGATCGTTGTAGACCAGTCGATATCCTCCCTGCGTGAACCCGTTCTCCGGAACCTTCGTGCTGACTTCGTATACGCGCGTGCGGAAGAATCCCGCCCAGTCAAACGGTTGCACGCTATTCAACGCTTTCACCAGATCTTCCAGCGTGTAAGGAACGGTGACGTAGCTTCCGTTATCGATCCCATAAAAAACTTTCGCGAAATCGTCAAGCGACTTCTTCCCGTCACTCAGTTCGCGGATCTTGGTGTCGGCGTCGAGCCAGATCAGATCTGACTCCGGATAGTAGTCGTAGGAGCGCTGCCAACTCGGCCAAGCCTCCGGCACGGTGAAGTGAGAAGAAATAATCGGCTGATTGGTCGTGTCTTCCAGAGAGCGCCAGGTGCGTCCCGGGCTGATTTCAAAAGAGGCAGCGATTTGTGCGAATACATCGCGAGCCTGCTCGGGAGTGCGCATTCCTGAGCGCGCCGTCAGAACGTTTCCGTAGTAATCCGTCAAGCCCTCGTAAACCCATAGCAGGTCATTGCGCATGGGCACGTTGAAGTTGGGTGTCCACAAGTCGGCTGGCCGGCGGAACTTGCCGTTCCAGGAATGCGTGTACTCGTGCGGCAGCAGAGCCCGGCCGGCCACTCCGGCGTCCCAATCTGTGAAGTACTTGGCTGGGGAACCGTCCTCACTCGATTGGTGGTGCTCCAAGCCTTTGCCGCCGATCGTGTCACTCACGGAAAAGAGAAAATCATAGTGATCGTAGTGGTGCGAGTTGAAAAGCTTCTGCGCTTCAATCACAAGGTTCTTGTGGTATTGCAGCTCATCCGGCGTGATCTCAAGATCCGCCGGCTTATCGGCGAAGACATCGAGATAAACCGGATTGTCCGGCCCAGTGGACAGATCCAAACGTTTGAAGTTGGCCCCCGCATAAAGCGGCGCATCGACCAGCGTATTCAGCGTGGTTTCTTTGAACTGAACCTCGTTGCCATTCTGCGATTTCACATCCAGTGCGCAGGCAAATTTCCATCCTTCCGGCAAATGGATCGCAGTTTCGAATTTAATATCCCGCGAAAAGTATCCCGCCGGATAGAGCAGCACACTGTTCCAGGTAACGTCAGCGAATTTCGTGGAAATGCGGCCCCGCTTTGCATCCATTGGCGCAAGGAATTGGAAGTTTAGATCGAGCGCGGTTACATCCTGCGGCGCTTCGACATGGAACGCGTACATGTTTACCCGGTCACGCTTCCACGCGATGCGTTTGCCATTCCCCGTGATGACAAGACCGGCAAGTTCGCCGATCGGGTTCGAAGGCGAATGCGTCCCGGGAAGCCATTCTGGATAGAGCAACGTAATGTCGTGGCCTTTGATCGGAATCGTCTCATGCACATTCAGCACGCGATCATTCACGTTGGTGATATCCACGGCCAAAGAAATTGTTCCAGGATATGGTGTGTCCGCTGGCGCAACAATGGGTTGAGTCATCGGCACGGGCTGCGGCCCCGGTGAATTCTGCGCGTGCGAGATTGTAGTTACCACAACGCATAAAACTGCAAAAAACAATCCCGCGCTTTTATGACGAAAAGATGAATGTGGCATGCCGGCCCCCTCCGCGGAGCTTTCGACGATACGACAGCGATGATCCTGCTAAGTACTGGAGCAGAATCCTACGTGCGCGAAGACGACCAAGTCAATCAAACCGGTAAATAGCAAAGATCGGTTGGCGCGTATGATTTTTCCCTCGAACACCATTGCGACTTCAAACACTGCCGATTATTTTTCCTGATACGCTTTCCCGCCGTTTTGCACTATCTGCCAAGAGGGAGCAACTCCAATGGGCAGAAAAGACTTGATCAGAAAACATTGTGACCAACCGAAACGAATCCAAAGGGAGTTCCGCCGCGCGCTGCTCAGCGTGAGTCTTTGGGCAATCTTTGCCTCCGGGATCGCGATTGAGCTGCTCGCGCCAGGTCTCAAGGTCGAGAATCACGCCTTTGTGATGCCGCCAATGCTCCTGCAGCAAGGAGCGCAAATTCGTCCGGACGCGCTAGTCGACCACGAACGTCACATGCAGTGGGCTGCCGGCATTCTCACCATCGGCGGCGCAATCGCTCTCGCTTGCTGGAACCGGCGAACACTGGCCAATGCATTGCTCCTTCGCCGCAGTTTCGATCTGCAAGGTCGCTGACGGCAGCAGCCGCTAGCAAGATTAGAAAAAAATCCGCCCCCCAGATTTATTAACCAAGCTCGCTTAACTTTTCCCCGTCCACCGTCACGTGACGAGAGCCCGGAACTCGGCGGCGATCGTCCCTAACCCCCTGAGTTAACTCAGGGCACACCACACTCAGGAGAGATTACGATGATCACGGAAAGATTTCCTCGCTTAGGTACGCTGTTCCTGACTGGCCTCGTCGCTGTTTTAACGCTGGCTGTCGGCCTACACGCCGCCCAAACCATCACCACTCCCAACGCAGCAGTAGTAAAGTATAGCCTCGCTGCCGGCGCCAACAGCGCCGCCGTTACTCCAGCTGAGAGCACACCCGTACTCGTCATGGGTGTACAAAACAGCCTCGGATACCGCGGGGTGGGGCAAGTAGCGTTGCTTCACGTTCCTTCCAGTTTTCTGGAGTGGACGGGAATCGAATCACCCGCCGCTGCCGCCCTCACCTCCGGCTTTAGTGGCTCCGCCGGCACTCACATTCTCTACCTGGATTATTCTCACCTGGTACAGATCCAAGTTGCCAGCACGGACACTTTCCTGATTCACAACGCAAACAGCATCACCATGACGGGCGTCGTCACCATGATTTGGTAAGCCCGAAGCTCTGGCCGTGGGTGAACCAGCCCACGGCCGTGTTTTGTTAGGTTCAAGGAGTGTTTCATAGGCCACCTCCGCTGTGGACGAGAGTGGAATCTCCACTTTTCACCAGCAGCCGAGTCCTGGCTCCGAATGCCCGCGCGTGCAAGTGCTCGACGCTCAGAAAGCGTGCGCCACAAAGTCTCATGCTTTGCACGGGATTCAGGATTGTCACTGCCGTGTTTGCGAAGTCGGCGACGTTGCGGGAAACAATGGTGAGGTTATGCTGAAGAGCGGTTGCTGCCAGCAACCCATCGACGGCCGAAAGGGAACTCCCCTTGCGCTTGGTCTCGGCTGCGAGCAGTCCCCAGCGGTCGGCGACCGCGCTATCGATAACTAGAATTTCCCCGCGAACCGGCCTCGTAGCTCCAATTCCAACCAGGACTCCAAACGTGTCCGCCGTCGGCTCTGCGGCAATCCAGCAATACCTTTTCGAATTTCTCCCAGCGTGAGCACGCTCAGAAACAACAGGCTTTCATCCGCCGCGTCCGTCCACTCCCCGCGGTTCAGGCCTGGCGCGCACCGCCTCCGAGATGCAATTCGTGTCCAGCAAAAATCCACTCATAGCTCGATGTCGCGTCCCGGATCGCGATCCCGTTTCAGGTTGAGAGCAACGCCAACCAGCGGCGATTGCCGGAAGAACTGCACCAGACTCTTCGGCTGATGAGACCTGCCCACGAGTTGTTCATATTGCTCCTCAGCGAGCATGACTACGCCCTCCTTGCCCTGCCGGGTGATCCGTTGCGGACCTTCGCTTCGCGCCCGCCGGAATACTTCGCTGAAGCGCGCCTTCGCGCTTTGAATCTGCCACGAGTCAGAACCTGCCTTCTTGCTGCCAGGCGAAATAACTGCATCAGAGCCATGATTCTTCTTTGAAACTTTTCGGCATGTGCTCTTCCCCAGAAAAAAACTTGTCAGACTAGTCATAGTGAAGGATGCTCCCCCGATTCCGTGAACCCCGTTTCCCAGAGACTCCCGCTACCTTACGGATTCTTCGGTCAATTTCCTTCGATGCCCATAGATCGCGTTTTTTGCATCCAAGGTTACGCATTGGAGGAATGGGATATGGATCAAAACATTGTGCAGGAGATACTCCACGAGTTGTTCGCCTCCCTCGAGGCCCTGGATACCCAGACCAGCGCGATTCGTCAGTTCCTGAAAGACAAAGGCATTGCCACTGAGCAGGAACTCGCCCCTTATCTCGAGCAGGCCGGAAACGCCAGCAGCGTCCGCTGGCTGGCCGTCCGCGTCAGAATCGACTATCTTCTTTCTTCTGCCATGACGCCTGCCAAGCCGGAAGCCAAAGACGCTGAAAAGGATTCTTCACAATCCGCCGAGAATAAGAGCGGAAAAGAAGCGAACGCCGCCGCCGACAAAACCGGCGAAAAAGAGTCTGAAAAAGAGTCGGAGAAAAAGAGCGAAGAGAAAGACGCTACCGGAACAACCCAGATTCATACCGGCGCCAAATCAGAGACCGACCAATCCGCTACTGGTCCCGAGAAGGACCGTAATCAAGAAAACGATAATGCCAACCGGACGAACGACAACCCGACGAAAAACGCCGCCTGACCATAACGATGCAAATTCTTCAAACCCAGGCGACGGAAACAGCCTTCAGTTCCTTCGTCGTTCGGGAATCGGTAGCGGCGGCCTCTTGGCTCGCTCTCGATCGAAGGGTTCGCCGGGCTCGCGGGGCGCCTCAGCTCGTTTGCCGACCGGACCGCTTGCGCTCTTCGCTCCCGTGAATCAGAGTGCTTCCGTCATCATCGCGAAGCAGCACATTCAACAGCGAACTATGGACGCGTAAATTATCGCCGAGATCATAGTTGATAAATCCCAGCTTCCTGAATTGATTCATAAAAAAACTCACGCGGGAACGGGTCGTTCCCACCATCTCCGCCAGCGTCTCCTGGCTTAATCTCGGCACCGTCATTTCCGAGACTCCCTCTTTACCGAACTGCGCCATCAACAGTAGAACTCGCGCCAGCCGCTTTTCACTGGAATTGAATAACTGGTCGACCAGATCATCTTGATAGCGAATATTCCGCTTCAGCATGTATTTAAGAAACAGGGAAGAGAGTTTCGGCTCCGCAGCCAGCGCCCGTACCATTGCGGTTTTTTCAATATGCAGAAGGACGCAGTCCGTCATCGCGACCGCGGACGACATTTGCAGAGCCTGGCCGGCCAGACCGCCTTCGCCAAAAAAATCGCCGATACCCAGAATTCCGAGAGTCGCCTCTTTCCCATTTTCCGATACGACGCTCAGCTGCACCTTCCCTTGCTGAATAAAATACAGCCCATCCGTCGGCTCACCCTGAGCCAAAATCGCACTCTTTTTTTCGAATGACACCATGGTCCTGCCCTTCCCAATCGTTGAGAGAAAGGTGCGCGGATTGAAATCGAGTTTCTTCTGCGTGTTTGCCATTTGGGGTGATCACGGCCTGTTTAGCGGTTAGGAATGTAGCCAATTGCAATCATGAAGGAAGGCGAAAGTTATATCTGAGCAATAGTGCTCAACCGCGAATTTGCCAGCGCATGGTCAATTTTGAACAGCGCCCACAATGGAAAAAGAGGACCATTAAGGAACTTTAAGAAAGACTCGCTCCCCCAACCGCCCTAGGAGGACTTATGTGGATTCTGTCCAAGCAGTCGAAACAACTTGCACTGGCCCATTCCGAACTCGAATTGCTGATTTCGGAACGCACCGCAGAACTGCAGGCTCTTTCCCAGCGCCTGCTTCGAGTGCAGGATGAGGAAAGGCGAAAGATCGCTCGCGACCTGCATGACACCACCGGTCAAACCCTGGCCGCGCTCAAAATCAGCATAACCATGCTTGAGGATCAATGTCAGCATCTCCCCGCTGCACTACCCACTGTTCGAGAGGTGAGTCGACTGGCCGACCAGGCGCTCGAAGAAATTCGAACCATGTCCTACCTGCTGCATCCGCCGTTGTTGGACGAAGTGGGATTTTCCTGCGCCGCCGCGTGGTACATCGAGGGTTTCGCCAAACGCAGCGGAATCAGCATAAAGGCGGACCTCGCGACCGCGCCGGAACGCCTGCCCAAGAGGATGGAAATCGTTCTCTTCCGCGTATTGCAGGAAAGTTTAACCAACGTCCATCGTCACTCCGATGCGACGAATGCCACCATCAGTCTGCAACACGATCCCCAAGCGATCACCCTCGAGATTCGCGATTTCGGGAAGGGCATCTCCGCTGAACGGTTGCCCCTGCTGCGCGGAGTGAGCGCAGAAACTGGAGTCGGTCTGGCCGGAATGCGCGAGCGTCTTCGCGAACTGAACGGCAAGCTCGAAATAGAATCGGATGGCCACGGCACTACCATGAGAGCCGTGGTTCCGCGCTACGCCATAGCTCCATCTCAGATCGGAGACTACGGACAGATCTCCCCCTGCACGGAGGTTTGCCGCCAGGAGTTGATGCCAGGGCCGATCGGTGGAATCGGGGAAGCCTGCTAGTCGGCCGCCATAGGCGCGGTGCGAGCCAGGGAAGGACGGGTTCTCAAAGCGAGTGCAGTCTCCGCCGGAAGTTCCAGCCACTTGCGCACTTCAGGCAACGCCTGCCGCATCGCCACTTCTCCGGAGCGAATTAATTCTCCGGCACGCTTGAAGTCGTCATAAGCAAAACCGGCCACGTCAGGCTCTACCACCAAATCGGCCGCGCCGCGCCACAGATGGCTCATCGTGTCCTGCGCAATGGCGAACGATTGTCCGATCACATCAAACAGATGCCGCGGTGCCCCGTTCTTCGACCACTGACCTTTCAAATGCACCGCCAGCACGCGCTCCGCGCCCATCTCGCGTAGAGGCCGCGTCGGCACCGGATGCGATAACATGCCATCCACCAGCCATCGCCCGCGAATATTCACCGGCAAAAACATTCCCGGATAAGCGCAACTCGCACGCACCGGATCAATGATCGAACCGGAATGAAATACCACGCCTTCGCCAGTATTGAAATCCGTCGCCGTTACGCCCAGCGGAATACGCAACTCTTCGAAGCTCTTCACTTTAAGAGTCTGATTAAGGAAGGACACCATGCGGTCGTTGGAAGCAAACCCGTAGCGCGAGACCGTCCATCGCGCAAACGTTGTAAACCGGCAGGAGCGCGCCACCCGCTCCATTTCTTCAACGCTCAAACCGCCGCAGTAAAGCGCGCCGATCAGCGCGCCCACGCTCGTCCCCGCAACCGCGCGAATCGGAATACCTTCTTCTTCGAGAACTTTCAGGACGCCGATGTGCGCCATACCCCGGGCAAATCCGCCACCGAGGGCAACTCCGATTGCCGCCATTCGCGGCTCAGGCAGAGCCGCCTTGCGCGAAAGCTCCCGCCCAAAGGCCTGCACCGACCGGACGATCTTGCCAAGACTTTTCACCGCTAACCCCACATGCCCCAACCGGGCACCCACGGCTTCAACGGGTACTTCAACTCTACTAACCTAAGATGCCACAAATACCCTCTGTGCTGCAGTGCCCGTTAGTGCCATTTTGCATTACTTAGGGCTGGAGAAGCCTGTATTACCCTTGATTGCCAGGCCTTAATCGTACCCGCAGCTGGTGACTAACCTCCATCGTTCTGCTAAGTTACAAAGCATGCTGCGAGAAATCTCCTCCGGGGGCGTGGTACTCCGGAAACGGAACGAAGGCTGGTGGATGGCTGCCATCGAACCCGCGGGGGAAGCCGCGGCCTCTACGGCCGCGCCTGAGATATCGAAACGCAAGCCCAAAGCCGTGCTTGCCTTGCCCAAGGGTCTGGTCGATCCCGGTGAGAAACCCGCTGAAACCGCGTTGCGCGAAGTTTTCGAAGAGACCGGTGTCACCGCCGACTTGATCGCCAAACTCGCTGATATCAAATATGTCTACTCGCGTACCTGGGGCGATGGCCAGCGTGTTTTTAAAATCGTCAGCTTTTATTTAATGCTCTACCGTTCCGGTCGCATCAATCAGATCGCGCCCGAAATGCGCATCGAAGTCGCTCACGCCCGTTGGATCCTTCTCGAAGATGCTCCAAAGCTTCTGGCTTACAAAGGTGAAAAACAAATGGCGCAGCGTGCACAAGAGTATCTGCTTGCGCATCCCGAACTCCAATCGGCGCATGAATAAGTAGCACAGTCGCCAGACGATACTCACCTGATTCTTTTTCCGTCCTGCCACCTTTCCTCGCGCATAATAACTTCATGTTTCGTCGTCTTCGATTTCTGACACTGCTGTCTATCCTATTTTTGTTATTTCAATCATCAGACGTATTCGCCGCATCCCGGCTTGCCTCGAAGAAGGCAGCCAGCTTGACCGCGGACTACGCCTCCGCCCTGGCCGCCGCCGACCATTTCCTGCAAGCCTGGCAATCCGCCGACCTCGAGAACGGCATCGCGTTGCTCAGCAGTCGCACCAAGCAAGCGGCCTCCACCGATGCGATCGAGAAATTTTTTTCCAATTCCGCCCTATCCGCCTTCGAAATCGGCCGCGGCAAATTACTTGCGCATGGCCGCTATGAGTTCCCTGTAGTCCTGCTCGATACCTCGAAAACCAACCATTCCCGCCGCCGATCCTCCAGCATCATTGTTTTGCATAGTGGCGGCGATGACTGGGCCATAGATAAACTGCCATAGAAGAGATTACCGATTGCCGATTTCCAAATGTCGATTGAAAAGCGTTGCGAACGGCTTTTCATTTGGCAGTCGGAAATTGTCAATTGGCAATCGGTCGTCACAGCTTAAGTTTTTCTTCGAGGCAAGATGATGAAGCGCATTAATAAAGTAGCCGTCCTCGGCGCCGGAACCATGGGCGCCCGCATCGCCGCCCACTTCGCCAACGCCGGCGTTCCCAGCTATCTGTTCGATATCGTTCCCGCAGATGTCCCATCCACCGCGCCCCCAGCGGCACGCAACAAAATCGCCGCTGCGGGTCTCGACGCCGCAAAAAAATCCAAGCCCGCCGCATTCATGGATTCCTCTCTTGCCCGCTTCGTCACCGTCGGAAACTTTGACGATGATCTGAAGAAGCTCGCCGAAGTCGACTGGATCATCGAAGCCGTCGTCGAGAACCTCGACCTGAAGCGTGCCCTGCTGCGCAAAGTCGAAGCCATCCGCAAGCGCGGCACCATCATCACCACCAACACCAGCGGCCTGCCGGTCGGCAAAATTGCCGAAGGCTTCTCCGACGATTTCCGCCGCTCCTGGTTCGGCACCCACTTCTTCAACCCGCCGCGCTACATGCGCCTGCTTGAACTCATTCCCACCCCGGAGTCCGACCCCGCGCTGATCGATCTCATCTCGCACTTCTGCGACATTCGCCTCGGCAAAGGCGTCGTCCTTGCCAAAGACACTCCCAACTTCATCGCCAACCGCATCGGTACTTTTTCTGTGTTGAACGTGATGCGCCTCATGCAAGAGATGGACCTGAGCATCGAAGAGGTCGACGCGCTCACCGGACAAGCCGTCGGCTGGCCGAAATCCGCAACCTTCCGCACTATTGATTTGGTGGGACTGGACATCCTCGGCCACGTCGTCGGCAACATGACCGCCAATGTCCACGACGAACGCAGCGAACTTCGCCTGCCGGATTTCTTCACCCACATGCTCAATCGCAAATTGCTGGGCGACAAAACCAAAGGCGGCTTCTACAAAAAAAATGTGGCGCGGGCGCCCTCGCCCGCCGAGGCCGGCAAAGAAGAACCCGGCAAACAAGACGAACGCCTCGCCCTGGACTGGAAGACTCTCGAATACGGCCCGCGTCAAAAGCCAAAATTCGCCGCGCTCGACATGGCCAAAAACGTCGAAGATACCGGCGCGCGCCTGCGCATGTTGCTCGGACTCGAAGGTGCTCCGCAGAAGGTCGACAAAGCAGGAGCGTTCCTGTGGTCGTCTCTATCGGATCTGTGGACCTACTCCGCCAACCGCATCCCCGAAATTTCCGATTCCATTGTCGAGATCGATCGCGCCATGCGCCTTGGCTTCAACTGGGAACTCGGCCCCTTCGAACTCTGGGACGCCGCCGGAATAGAAGCCACCGTCGCTCGCATGAAGAAAGAGGGCAAGCCGGTCGCAGCCAATGTCGAAAGACTAATCGCAGCGGGGAAAAAATCCTGGTACGCCGATGATCCGAAATCAGCTTCAGGACGCGCCTACTTCGATCTGGCAAGCGGAAGTCTGAAGCCAGTAGAAGTTCCCTCCGGAGTCTGGTCGGTCGCTGTGGCAAAAAAATCCAATGGTGTCGTCAAGAAAAATTCCGGTGCTTCGCTGGTCGATCTCGGCGATGGAGTCGCCTGCCTCGAGTTTCACAGCAAGATGAATTCACTCGGCGCCGACATCATCAGCCTGATCCTGCAAACCCTAAAACCCGGTGGCCCGGGCGACAACTTCGACGCCTTCGTCATTACCAACGACGCCACAAATTTTTCCGTCGGCGCCAATCTCATGCTGTTGCTCATGAGCGTGCAGGAAGAAGAGTGGGACGATGTCGATCTCGCCATCCGACAATTCCAGAACATGACCCAAGCCATCAAGTTCTCGCCCAAGCCAGTTGTGTCGGCTCCCTTCGGTTTGTGTCTCGGCGGCGGAACGGAAATTTCCCTGCATGCCGCCGCCCGCCAGCCCCACGCGGAACTTTATACCGGACTAGTCGAAGTCGGCGTCGGCCTGCTCCCCGGCGGTGGCGGCTGCAAGGAAATGCTCCTGCGCGCCATTGACTCTGCAAGTGCGGACCGTGGAGGCAAAATTTCCGGCGACACCCTCGCCGGATCCGTCGAATTGCTCGAAGCCATGAAGCGCGCCTTCGAAACCATCGCTACCGCCAAAGTCGCCACCTCCGCCCACGAAGCCCGCGCCTTCGGCTTTCTCTCTGATAACGACCGCATCACGATGAATCGCGAGCGCGTCCTCTCCGATGCCAAAGCCCGCGCCCTCGAACTGGTTCGCTCGGGATATGAACCGCCAATGCCACGCACCGACATCCCCGCTCCCGGCGAAAATCTTCTCGCCACGCTGAAAATGGGCGTCCACATGATGCGGCAAGCCGACTACATCACCGACTACGAAGTAAAACTCGGCAGCAAAATCGCCGAAGTCCTCTGCGGCGGAAATATCACGCCCGGCACGCCTGTAAGCGAACAGTACGTTCTCGATCTCGAACGAGAAGGCTTCAAATCTCTCTGCGGCGAAAAGAAGACCCAGGAACGGATTCAATACACGCTAAAGACCGGTAAAACACTGAGAAACTAGAGACTCAATGTCGTCGCCCTACATCTTGACTCACTTGTCGAATAATGTATACTGTTTACATGATGAGGCATTAGATGAGCTATGTAGAACCAGCAGCGGTGTTATCCCCAAGAGCTTCCATTCGCTCGGTCGAAGTACTGTACAGCACGAACAATGGAGGGTGGTCTGTTGCCAGAATAGGTTGGGAAAATACTCAGAGCGTCGGTATCCGTTGGAACGGCTCAGAGGATGCTCCCGGCATCGGCAGCCCCCAGTCCAGAGGGAATCCCACGTGGTTCATTTTGCCGGAAGAGCTTCATGATGTGATTCTGGGCAGGGTCGAAGAACTCATCGTCAGTGCTCCTGGGGGTCTTTTCGATCAGTACCGCGAAATGGCGAACGATGCGCAACATGAAAGAGAAGCGGAAGACTGGAGCGAAGGACTAATCGGCGATGCATCCGCGGAGGGGTGAAGTTTGGTGGGTGGCATTCGATCCCTCCTTGGGCGGTGAAGTCCAGAAAACGCGCCCTGCAATTATTGTAAGCAACAACGGGGCGAATATGGCGCTGAACCGCCTGATCGTTGTGCCTCTCACGAGTCAGATAGCCAAGGTATATGCCGGTCAAACCATGGTGACTCTTAACGGCGAACCGCGCAAAGCGATGGCCGATCAATTGACGACTGCCTCGAAGAAGCGTCTGCGCTCCAAGCTGGGCGAGATCTCAACCAATGACATTGCAAGCGTCGAACGCGCTATCCTCTTCCATTTGGCGATCAGGCGCTGAAAGGCTAAATCTCGATCCAGGTTTGAATTGGAAGTCTCCCAAAGCCACCTTAGTAACGGCAACGCCCAGTGTTCCTTTCCAAAGCCCTCTCCAGCGCGCCTTTACTTTTCACGCGAGAATTTCGCCCCAGCAGCGCTACAATCGATGCTCATGAAAAGACTTCTGTCCGGTTGCGCACTTGTCCTCGGAGTCATGGTCGCAACGTGTTCGTTTACTCACGCTCAGTCGACTTCGACCGAAGAGCCCGCGCCCGATGTTCCTGATGCGATTCAGGTGCCAGCCGGACTGCACGTCGTCGTCTACGCTCACGCGACCGGCTCGCAAATCTATAGCTGCCAGTCCGCGCCGGATGGCAAATTCAGTTGGACCCTCAAAGCTCCCGATGCCGACCTGCACGACCGCAAAGACAAAGTGATCGGACATCATTTTGCCGGTCCCACCTGGAAGCTAACGGATGGCAGTGAAGTCACGGGGAAAGCCGTGGCGCACGTCAACTCAGTCGATCCCGATTCGGTTCCCTGGCTCCTGGTGAACGTTGTCAGCCACAACGGCAAGGGCCTGCTTAGCGCGGTCACTACCATTCAGCGCGTGCACACCCACGGCGGCCAGCCTCCCGCCGAAGGTTGCGACGCCGCGCACGTCAACACCGAAACTAAGAGCAGTTACACCGCGGACTATTACTTTTATGCCCCGGCCAAGTAATGAAGGTTCGCGACGTCATTAAGTGTCTTGAAGAGAATGGCTGGAGGCTCGCTCGAACAAAAGGCAGCCATCGCCAGTATCATCATCCATCGAAGCCGGGAACAGTTACTGTCGCGGGCCACGCGTCAGTGGACATTCCGCCCGGAACGTTGAACAATATCCTTAAGCAAGCGGGACTGAAATGAAATATCTCGTTATCTACGAAAAGTCGCACACCGGATGGGGAGCCTATGCTCCTGACCTGCCCGGTTTGGGGGTTGCAGGAAAAACTTTGGATGAAGTGAAAGAACTCATTCGCGAAGCCGTGGAGTTTCACCTCGAAGGCATGCGCGAACACGGCGAGACAATTCCTGCGCCCAGTGCCACAACGGAATACATCACGGTATAACCCATGCGTGAAGTCATCATTGCCTCCTCCGTCCGCACGCCCGTGGGACGCGCCTTCAAAGGCACGCTCCGTGCCACTCGTCCCGATGAACTCGCGGCGATCGCCATCAAGGGCGCTCTCGACCGCGTGCCGCAACTCGATCGCAAAGAAATCGAAGACGTCATCCTCGGCTGCGCCATGCCCGAAGCCGAGCAGGGAATGAACGTCGCCCGCATCGCTTCGCTTCGCGCCGGACTTCCGGTCGAGGTCTCGGCACTCACCATCAACCGTTTCTGCTCTTCCGGTCTGCAGTCGATCGCGATGGCTGCCGAGCGCATCATGAGCGGTGGCGCGGAAGTAATCGTCGCCGGTGGCACCGAATCCATGTCGATGATTCCCATGGGCGGCCACAAAGTTTCGCCGAACCCGTGGCTTGTCGACCATTATCCCGATGCCTACCTCAACATGGGCCTCACCGCCGAGCGCGTCGGCCAGCGCTTCGGTATCACCCGCGAAGCCGCCGACGAATTTTCCCTGCGCAGCCATCAGAAAGCTTTAGCGGCAATTCAGGCCGGCAAGTTCGATGACGAACTCGTCGCCGTGCCGGTCAGCTTTACTACTCCCAACGGCTCCAAGCCCAAGCGCCAGGAAGTTGTTTTCAAAATCGACGAAGGCCCGCGCGCCGACACTTCGCTCGAAGCTCTTCTCTCGCTCAAGCCGGCATTCCACACGAAAGGCACAGTCACTGCCGGAAATTCTTCGCAGATGTCGGACGGTGCCGCCGCCGCCGTAGTCATGTCCGCCGAACGGGCCAAAGCACTTGGCATCAAACCGCTTGCCCGTTACGTTTCCTTCGCAACCGCCGGATACAAGCCCGAAGAAATGGGACTCGGCCCCGTATTTGCGATTCCAAAAGCATTAAAGATGGCGGGACTGAAACTCGCCGATATCGACGTGATCGAATTAAACGAAGCCTTCGCCGCGCAGTCGCTAGCCGTAATCAAAGAAGCCGGCCTCGATCCTGAAAAAATAAATCCTAACGGCGGCGCAATCGCTCTCGGACATCCCCTGGGCTGCACCGGAGCCAAGCTCACCGCAACCATCATCCGCGAACTCAAACGCCGCAACGCCCGTTACGGCCTGGTCACCATGTGCGTCGGCGGCGGCATGGGCGCGGCAGGAATCTTCGAGAATTTGAATTAAGTCAGACGCTGCGGCAGTATAATCTTTCGCAGGGAGGAAGCCCCATGTCAATCTTCCGTCTCCTACCATTATCGCTGCTGGTCCTCTTCGTCGTCGCGACCTTGGCGGCACAGTCCGCCCCCAATACGACCCCTTTCATTGCCCGCTCGACCGAGCCCGCACCGTTCATCTCTCCAAGCGAGAATCCCTTTTCTCCGAATCTGCCCAGCGTGGCTAACCCAAACGCCCCGGATCGCATTCTCCTCGGCGATTACCGTCCCCAGCAAAGTCAGTTCAGCGTGCCGCGGAACTGGTTGCGTAACAACTCGGATTGGCAATCACAGGCCGATAGCGTCTGCCTCAAAATGCGCACATACAAAGTCGCGCGGGATGGCCCGCACACTGACTCCACCCATGCAGCCGGCTATTCCACCTGCCAGCCCGCCACGCGCTTTCAGACCCACAGCATTGTCTTGAGAGTCCCGTCGACGCCGTAAAGTTCGCGGACAAAAATCATTAAACACGAAGAACACGAAGCTCCACGAAGAAGCTGCAGAAAGCCTACTTCGTGAACCTTAGTGCCCTTCGTGGTTAATTTTTTTCGCTGTGACGCATAACCTGGACTCTGTCCCAAGAATGCGATACCTCTGAAGCCAGAGGTACCTATGTCCACCCAACCGATTCAAACCTCCGGAGCCCAGCAAGTCAGCCACGCCATCATCACCGCGGCGATGAAAGTTCACACCGAGCTGGGCCCTGGCCTTCTGGAAAGTACGTATACAGCTTGCCTGCAATACGAACTTGCGATAGCCGGAGTGCGGTCCGCAACTCAAGTGGGACCTCCTGTCGTCTACTGCGGAGTGAAGCTCGAACTCGGCTATCGAATCGACCTCTTGGCGGAAGACCTCGTTGTCGTAGAAATCAAGTCAGTTGAAGCGGTCTCTCCGGTACATCATGCGCAGATTCTTTCGTACCTCAAGCTCAGTGGTAAATCCATCGGATTGCTTATAAACTTCAATGTTGTCCATTTGAAAGACGGCATTAAGCGCTTCGTAAACGGCACAAACTGGAAATAACGGCACTAGCCGCGAAACTCACGAGGAACACGAAATGTTTCGGCGTAAAGATTTCCTTAGTGAACCTTAGTGTCCTTCGTGGTTGAAAGGTTCTATGGCAAGCACCATCGCAACTCCGAACACGAAGATCACAGGCGGCAGCTTCCTTCTTGAATCCCGCCGCCCCGACGAAGTTTTCACTCCCGAAGATTTCACCGAACAGCACCAGCTCATCGGCCAGACGGCGGAAGAATTTGCCGTCAACGAAATCCTGCCCAACGCGGAAAAAATCGAGCACAAGGATTTCTCTATCTCGCGCGATCTCCTGAAAAAAGCCGGCGAACTAGGCCTGAGCGGCGTCGAAATTCCCGAAGCCTACGGTGGCCTTGAAATGGATAAGGTCACTGCCGCCGTCATCGCCGATCACATCGCGCAATACGCCGGCTTCGCCACCACCTGGGGCGCGCACAGCGGCATCGGATTGCTGCCCATCGTCTATTTCGGCACGGAAGATCAAAAGAAAAAATATCTCCCGCGCCTCGCCTCCGGAGAAATCGTTGGCGCCTACGCACTGTCAGAATCCACTTCCGGCTCCGATGCCATGAACTGCCGCACCCGCGCCACTCTCTCCGCCGACGGCCAGCACTACACTCTGAACGGCGAAAAAATGTGGATCACCAACGCAGGCTTCGCCGACCTTTTCACCGTCTTCACCAAAGTCGATGGCCACGACAAACTCACCGCCTTCCTGGTGGAACGAACCTTCCCCGGTTTTTCCGTCGGCGCCGAAGAACACAAGATGGGCATCCGTGGCTCCTCCACTTGCCCAATCATTCTCAATGACTGCAAAGTTCCCGCGGAAAATCTGCTGGGCGAGATCGACAAAGGCCAGGTAATCGCCTTCAACATCCTCAACATCGGACGCTTCAAGCTGGGCGCGATGTGCGTCGGTGGCGGCCGCGTCTCGCTGCAAAATGCCATCAGCTATGCCAAGCAGCGTAAAGCCTTCGGCAAGCCGATCGGCGATTTCGGCCTGGTGCGCGAAAAAATCGCCAATATGGCCGTGCTGCTCTTCGTCGGAGAATCTCTCGTCTATCGGACCGTTGGAATGATGGATCTCGCGCTCGCCACAGTCGACAAATCCGGCGCTGACGCCATCAAAGAAACCCGCAAAGCCATCGAGGAATACGCCGTCGAATGTTCCATCATCAAGGTCTGGGGCTCCGAGATGGTCGATTACATCGTCGACGAAACTCTGCAGATCTACGCCGGCTACGGTTTTGTCGAAGAGTATCCTGCCGAGCGCGCCTACCGCGACGCCCGCATCAATCGCATTTTCGAAGGTACTAATGAAATTAACCGGTTGATCATCACAGGATTTTTGTTGAAGCGCGCTATGAGCGGACAGTTGCCGCTGATGCCCGCAATCAAAAAGCTGATGGATGAAGTTCTCTCCGGCCCTTCCGCCGCCGAAGATCTCGATGGTCCGCTGGCCGAAGAGCGCAAGCTGGTCGGTCAAGCTAAAAAGCTTGGCCTCTTTGCCTCTGGCGCCGCCACGCAGAAATACATGCAGGCCATTCAGGACCAACAGGAAATCATGGGCGCCATCGCCGATATGACTATCGAAAGCTACGCTATGGAATCCGCCGTCCTGCGCGCGCAGAAAATCGCCGAGACCAAAGGCGAAGCCGCCGCCGCTTTGCCCATCGCGATGACCCGTGTCTACCTCACGCAGGCGATGGAGAAGATCGAAGCCGCGGCGAAAAAGGTGATCGCCGCCGTCGCCGATGGCGACATGCTGCGAACTCAACTTGCAATCCTGCGTCGACTGGCCAAGTACGAGCCTTTCAATACCATCGAACTCCGCCAGCAAATCGCGCAAACTGTGATCGAGCGCGGCAAGTACACACTGGCGTGAGTGCAAATCGCGTGCAAATCACTGGAGCAGAGAGCGCGTAGGGTTCGCTTCGCCTCACCGCGTGATGGATTTATTTTCTTACTGCCATCTGATACAAATGTCGCAATGACAACTCGAATGCTCTGCCTGCTTGCGCTGTGCGCTTTGGTCCCGTCTATGCCCGCGCAAGCTGGTCCTCCCGCTCAGCAGGATTCAGCCACCTTCGATGCAGACGGCACCGCGCACATCACGCGGGTTGTGCCCATGCCCTCCACTCTCAGCGCGGAGTCGCAAGCATGGCTGGCCTCGCTCACGCAAAAGAAATTCGGCCCGGAAACTCTAGCTGAACGCCGCGCCCGCACTGATGTCTGGCGTGCGCAAGATTCCGCCGAAGCCCGCAAACTTTATCCCGTGAACGTCGAAGAAAAAATTATAGCTGGCGTCCGCACCGACATCATTAGTCCACTCGCGACACCCGCATCGAATCGCAATCGCGTGCTGATCAACCTTCATGGCGGCGGATTCAACTCGGACTCCGGCTCGCTCATCGAAGGGATTCCAATCGCGAATCTGGCAAAGATCGAAGTCGTTTCCGTTTACTATCGCCTGGCCCCCGAGAATCCTTTTCCCGCGGCGGTCGATGACGGGGTCGCGGTATACAAAGAGCTTTTGAAAACTTACAGGCCGCGCGATATCGGAATCTTCGGAACCTCTGCCGGAGCCATCCTTACCGCCGAAGTTACAGTTCGCCTCAAACAATTAGGATTGCCGCTCCCCGGAGCACTCGGCATTTTTTCCGGACACGCCGACTTCAGCCAGGTCGGCGACTCCTGGCAACTCTTCACGCTCGATGGTTTTCCAGGCGATTTACAACCCACGTATCCGGATCATCTTCCGGATGATGCCTACGTCGGAAAAACCAATCGTAAAGACCCAGTCTTGTCGCCTATTTTCGCCGACCTGCGCGGCATGCCGCCCACTTTGCTGGTCACCAGTACGCGGGACATACTGTTAAGCGGCACGACGATCTTCCAGCGCGCCCTGCTCCGCTCCGGCAATGATGCTCAACTCATCGTCTTCGAAGCCTTGCCGCACGCCTTCTGGTATCACTTCCAGCTGCCCGAAACTAAAGAAGCGCTCGAACTAATGGCAAAATTCTTCGACGACAAGATCGGAATGGACCAATGAGCCAAAACGACTGACTCAAGAATGAATGGCGTGGCTACTCGCGGAATCACACTGCGCAATATCCAAGCCGGACAACCGGGAGCGTGATATTTTAGTCTTCAGGAGTCAAGACATGCCTACTGGAACCTTTACAGCGGTGCTTCATAAGGAGCGTGATCTCTACGTGGCGGAATGCCCGGAGGTGGGCACTGTCAGTCAAGGTAAGAGCGTCGAAGAAGCGGTCGCCAATCTCAAGGAAGCCACTGAATTGTATATGGAAGAATTCCCGCCCGAAGGGTCCAGCCGCCCTCTGGTAACTGTATTCGAGGCTCATTATGCCTAGACTGCCCCGTGTTTCAGGGGCAGAAACAATTCGTGCTCTTGAGCGGCTGGGCTTTATTCAGGTCCGACAACGTGGCAGCCATGTTGTGTTAAAACGCGAGCGTACAATAACGTCGACGGTTGCGTTGTTCCGCTGCACCCAGAATTGGCGGTGAGCACCCTCCGCGGAATTCTGAAGCAGGCGGGCGTCGCCCGCGACGAGTTCGTAGATAATCTCTGATATTCCTGGTTCGCGAAATGTCGTCGGATTTCTCGCTCGCACCTGCGGCCGCTCTGATACAACTATCCCGATGATAACAATACAGAGATGGATCTTCGCTATTTTCTTGGGGATCGTTACCGTTGTCGCGTCGCCCGCGCAAGAAAATTCGCCCGTCTCGCGTAATCTCGCCCTCACTCCGCCTATGGGCTGGAATTCCTGGAATAAATTTGCCTGCGACGTCAGCGAAGAAATGATCCGCAGCATGGCGGACTCGATGGTGAAGTCCGGCATGAAAGATGCCGGATACGAATACGTCAACATCGATGACTGCTGGCAAGTCAGCCGCGATGCAAGCGGCAACATCGTCGCCGACCCCCAGCGCTTTCCCCATGGCATGAAGGCCGTCGGCGACTACATTCATTCACTCGGACTCAAATTTGGCGTCTACTCTGACGCTGGCTCGAAAACCTGCGCCGGACGCCCCGGCGGCCTCGGTCACGAATATCAGGACGCTTTGCAATATGCTGTCTGGGGCGTCGACTATCTGAAATACGATTGGTGCAACACCAGTACACAGGATGCGAAAGCTTCCTACGCCAACATCCGCGCCGCCCTCGATGCTTCCGGTCGCGCCATCGTGCTCAGCATCTGCGAATGGGGAACCGCCAAGCCTTGGCTGTGGGGAGAAGAAGTCGGCGGTAATTTGTGGCGCACCACTGGCGACATCAAAGACAGATGGGGAGGCCCGGAGAAATGGCCGGATGGAAGTTGTTGCTCGAATGGCGTGCTGGGAATTCTCGACCAGCAAGTCGGCCTGCAATCCTACGCAGGTCCCGGCCACTGGAACGATCCTGACATGCTTGAAGTCGGCAACGGCGGCATGACCGATACCGAATACCGCTCCCACTTCAGCCTCTGGGCAATGCTGGCCGCGCCTCTCATCGCAGGCAACGATCTGCGCGACATGCGCCCTGAGATCCACGACATTCTCACTAACAAAGAAGTCATCGCGGTAGATCAGGATCCCACGGGCCGTGAAGGCGAGCGCGTCTGGAGGAACGGCGATCTGGAAGTGTGGTCGAAGCAATTACAGGATGGCAGCCGCGCGGTGATCTTATTAAATCGCGGGAGTGCGGAACAGGAAATCTCCGCCAGATGGGAAGACCTTGGCTATCCCAATCATATTTCCGCTTCCGTGCGCAATTTGTGGCAGCACAGAGATCTAGGGAAATTCACCGAAAAGTTTTCCGCCAGTGTGCTCTCGCACGCAGTCGTAATGGTTACGATCAGACCGTAGCCCACGAAGCGCTTTTTCCTAGTTCGGGCCTTTCATTTTGTCCTTCACGCTATGGGCTAGCTTTTCGATCTCTTCCGCCTTCTTCAACACATCAATCGACAGCATGTTCTCGTTCGATTTGTCTACAGAAGCTTTCAGTTCCGTCGCCAACTTAAGCAGTTTGTCGGTATCGGCCTTCAGCGCGGCCTGGCGCTCCAGGTTCGCCTTCTTGGCCATATCGCGCTCGATGCGCTCCCGGCTATCATCTTCGGTAGGCGGCACCGCGCTCCCATCTATCCTCGGCGGCGTCAATGGCCTCTGCGCATACGCGGAAATCGTAAACAACAAAATCAGCGAAAAACTCCAAAGCACCTGTTTCGCTCGCACGGGATCCTCGAAAACGGACGCGAACCTTCTGCCCGTTCCTAAAGTATGGCCATTTCCCGGAAAGACAGCAATGAAAAACACCGGGGACCCGGAAGGACAAATCGTCCAGGCATGTGGAGAAGGCACAGACTGTAAGCTGAGAGGGGGAAGTAAACAGATACGGTAGGGCACACCTCAGACGTGCCACAAAGCCAGCCCAACTGACCTTGGCTTTGGCCGAGTGAGGTCCAAAAGCCACAAGCCTCCAATACTTCGGAGGCTTGCATTTTCGAATTCTTGCACCCTTACAACGAACTCATATTCGACAAGAACTCGCCATTCGATTTCGTCTTGCTCAGCTTGTCGATCAGCAATTCCATCGCTTCCACCGGAGAGAGCGGATTCAGCACCTTCCGCAGCACCCAGATTCTCGACAGATCCTCGCGCGGAATCAGCAATTCTTCTTTACGCGTACCCGAACGCTGAATATCGATGGCCGGGAACACGCGCTTATCCACCAGTTTGCGCTCCAGAATAATTTCCGAATTACCGGTGCCCTTGAATTCTTCAAAGATCACGTCATCCATGCGTGATCCGGTGTCAATCAAGGCGGTTGCAATGATTGTTAACGATCCGCCTTCTTCAATATTTCGCGCCGAGCCGAAAAACCGTTTCGGCCGCTGCAACGCATTCGAATCCACGCCGCCGGAGAGCACTTTGCCCGAAGGTGGAACAATCGTGTTGTAAGCTCGCGCTAACCGCGTAATCGAATCCAGCAGAATCACCACATCGCGCTTGTGTTCAACCAGTCGCTTCGCTTTTTCGATCACCATCTCCGCAACCTGAACGTGGCGCGCCGCAGGCTCATCAAAGGTCGACGAAATCACTTCGCCCTTCACCGACCGCTGCATGTCCGTCACTTCTTCCGGACGCTCATCGATCAGCAGCACCATCAGCACCACTTCCGGATGGTTCGTCGTAATCGAGTTGGCCACATTCTGCAACAGCATCGTCTTGCCAGCCCGCGGCGGGGAAACAATCAACCCGCGCTGTCCTTTGCCGAGCGGCGTCAGCAGATCCATCACCCGCGCGCTGGAATTCTCCCGCGTCGTCTCCAGCTTCAGCCGTTCTTGCGGATACAGCGGCGTCAAGTTGTCAAACAGAATCTTGTTGCGCGCTTCATCCGGCGATTCAAAGTTCACCGCCTCAATCTTAACCAGCGCGAAATACTTCTCGCCCTCATGCGGAGGCCGCACTTGTCCGCTGATCGTGTCGCCGGTTTTCAAATCAAACTTGCGAATTTGCGATGGCGACACATAAATGTCATCCGGCCCGGGCAAATAGTTGTAGTCCGGCGAGCGCAGAAATCCGTAGCCGTCGGGCAGAATTTCCAGCACGCCCTCGGCAAAAATGTGGCCTTCTTTTTCACTCTGCGCCTGCAGGATTTTAAAGATGAGGTCTTGCTTGCGCAGTCCACTGGCACCGGGCAGCTCCAAGGTCCTTGCGATCTTGGTCAGCTCGGTAATGTTTTTTTCTTTCAGTTCAGCGATGGTCATGATTCACCTAAACCCGGCCACTCAAACGTGTTCGCTTAAGCTTTTCGGGAGATTTTCAAAGGAGGGTATTCAGGGAAGACAAAACACCACGAGGCGGGTAGGCAGGGCTGTTTTAAGCAGCCCGCCGTTGTGCCTCGGCAAAATTCTCCGGTTCCGCCAATATTTCCTGCCGCTCCGCGCCTGCGATCCGGTCCAAAACTCCATTCATCGTTTCCTGGATTCTGGTGCTGGGCCGGTGGAACTTCCGCGTGGCCTTCGAGGCGAGCTGACAGAGCATATAACGATTCCGTAATGTCTGTAAAGCATCAAACACACGATCAGAACGCATGTGTGCCTTTCCCCTTCCTTAATAAGTATGAGTAAATACCGCTTTCCCAGATCGCCGTAGAATTCGATAACTCCGCACGCCGTGCCAAGCTACTGATTCTACTAAGATTGTTAGGAGTTAGCGTAATTCCTACCTAGAATAGATGCGTGACCGAACCCCGAAGATGCTCACTTTTCCTGATTTGGGCTCATTAGGTCGAGGAACCCACCGCTGACCCTTGAGGCACTCGGAAGTCCGTGGAACAAGACACTCTACCCGGAATCCTCGAACCGGTCAATACCTTTTACGTATCTTTACTGGTTCCTGACCGTTCCTGCACTGCTGCTTCCGAAGTTCTTCCGGTAAGTTCAATCGGGATTTCAACCCCGGCGGCGCCTGCGCCAACCCAACAACATCCCGAACCCGATGCCAACCAAAATCGCTCCACCCAATCGCTTGCGATCGGTGATCGGAACGAAGCGGGTTTCTTTTTCCGTAATGTCGATCACTCCAATGGGAATCGCCCGCACTCCGCCGCCACCCCCGCCGCCTTCCCCTCGCGCGCTGGTGTTACCTACGCCTCCTGTGCCCGCCCCGGCGCCATAGCCATACATTATTTTCGCCACAGGGATCACGGTTTTTCCTTGTGCCAGAATTGGCTCGCCATAAATGGCTTTTACACTCGCTTGGCTAAGAACACCGTCTTTTAAGGTTTGCAAAATTCCCAAGCTGCTCATATCCGAACTCCTTGTAATCCTTACTTCTTAAACTTGTCACCATCCAATTGCTTTCGGCCTGTCGGCGCACCGCGACCTAACGCGCTCTTCACAATTTTCACCGCGTCTTCCGGGTCGGCAACTTCGACGATTAGCTCGTTGTATCTTTCATCCTTCAGCTCAATCACAACCGTGTTTTCCGGACGGTGAACATCCCAAAATATTCGTTTCCCATCCTGATAAAAGGTTCCCGCCGTGATCACTCCTGGAACGTTTGTGCCCGGCATTCGCAGCCCATGCCACCAACCATGCGCAATGGCAGGGTCTGCTGTGATCTCCGTCACGTGCTCCAATGGAATTTCCAGCGAACTCTTCAGCGCCCAGAGCTTGTCCGCTCCTCGCACATCCAGCACCAGCCGGTCGCCGGAAATGGACAAATCCACCATATCTCCTTTATCTTAGCCCCTCTTCGCTCGAACCGCCTCCAGGCTCTTCTTCACTTTCACTGGTAAGTGAAAGTCAAATTGTCCAGGTAGACGTTATACGAATCCTGTTTCGAATTTCCATCCATCTGATAATTGATCGTAAGCCCGTACCAGCCCGGAGAGGAACCATGCGGAAACGTCCAATTCAGCGTGTGCGTCGCGCCATTCAGCGTGATCGATTGATACACCAGATCGTTATTCGAAGTCCGCCGCACCTGGATCGTCAAATGGTTCCATGCGTTGCTGTTCGGGTAGCAGGGAATCCCGGTCGGCGTCCAGCGCGCATTCTGATTATCCCAAACGTCCCATTCATTCCCGGTCGCGATCCGGCACTCGTGACCGAAGATAAAACCCATGTTGCCGAAAAACTGATTGATATCGAACTCCAGCGCCTGTGCCAGCCCCAGGTTATTTCCATAAAAATAAACGTCGTAGGTGAAATTGTGCAACGACGGAACCATCGTTTGATCCCCGTCCGGCAGTCCTTGTGACGACCCCGGCCCGATCAAGTGGTTGTTCCACAAAGCGTCAGAGAACGGAACATTTCCGCCAACATAGTATTCCGTCGCCTGACCGCTGAGAGATGGAGACGAGACGCCCTCCGTCATCGAAAACGAAATTCCATCGCACGGCGAAGGAGAACAGTCGACATAGCTCGGCCACTGCTGCCCGAACTGTCCCCACCCGCCGCTGTGTTGCAGGCTCCTCAGCGAGGTTCCTCCACTTTGCCCGGCGGAAGTGGTCGTCGGAGGATTCGACGGAGAGTTCGTTGTCCCCGCATTAGCTACTGTCATCTGAAATGCCTGCTGCTTCGATGCTCCCGTCGCATCTGCAACCGAAACCGCAAAACTGAAGCTTCCACTCGCCGCCGGCGTCCCGGAAACCACGCCCGTCGAATTGGCCAGCTGCACGCCCTGCGGCATCTGACCCGAAGTCACGGTGAAAACGTAAGGAGCCGTCCCGCCTGTCGCGGCCAAGCTTCCGCTATACGCCGAACCTACCGTCCCCGCCGGCAGCGTCACGGAGATCGTCAGGTTCTCAGCATCGCCCGCGGGAGTGGCCGCATTGTTCGCCGCTGTAGCATGTGTCGCCGAACATCCACTGCCTGAGATCATCGCGAAGAATAAGCAAAGCAAAGCCAGGAAAGAGAGAAAAGGCAATCGGTTAGATCGCTCCCAACGAAATGCGCTTTCTCGCGCAAAAAATTCCGGTGCCACATCACGTAAACGGTAAACCATCCTACAACCTCGCAAAGGGGATTAATCGGACGCTTAGCGGGAGAATCCGCGATTTGGAAATCTGGCTGGGACAGCCCGCCAGATAACCAGCGGCCAGAAGAGGTGCCCTGACTTTCCGCACCCCGTTACTTGCAGACGTTCTACTGCGGCGCTACTTCACTTCCCGCAGACGCAAATCGGGTTCAACGTCACTCGCTACTGGATTGAAATGCAGGACGTACAGTGAGCACAGTATAGCTTTCCGAGTGGGCGATTTCAAATAAATGTGAAATATTTTTTTCTTCCATTCGCCATGAAATCCCGCGCCCAGCGCCGCATCTCGACTGCACCCTCATCAGAACGGGGTGTCCCATCTTTCGTGTCTTTTGCGAAAGGTGGGAATCACGGACGTCCGCAGCGTGGTTTTGGAGTTGATGTTGCCCGTGTGGAACGGACACTCCTGTCCGTTTGCCTTTGACGTTGGTTCTGCCGTTGATCTTGACGTGGCTCTTGAGCCCGCGAATCGCCCAAGCGCCAGACCGCTGCGTAAAGTTCCCTACTCCTTCACCCCCAACTGCCAAAACAAAAACGAATACACATCCGTAAACTCCTCAATCTGTTTCGTCACTGGCTTCCCCGCACCATGCCCCGCCTTCGTTTCAATCCGCAGCAAAATAGGACGCGTCCTGCTCTTCCCGTTCTCCGCTTCATCCTGCATGAGCGCCGCCATCTTCTTCGCGTGCATCGGATCGACGCGCGTATCCGTATCGGCAGTCATAAATAAAATCAGCCGGATATTCCGTCCCCGCCTTCACGTGGTGATACGGCGAATAAGCATAGAGCCATTTGAACTGCTCGGCATTGTCCGAACTCCCGTATTCCGGAATCCACAACTTGGCAATCTGAAAATACTGGTAGCGCAGCATGTCGAGCAGCGGAACCTGGCACACCACCGCCCGAAATAAATCAGGCCTCTGCGTGATCATTGCTCCCATCAACAGGCCGCCATTTGATCCGCCCTGAATCGCCAGATGATCCTTATCCGTATATTTTTCCGCGATCAGATGTTCCGCGCCCGCAATCATGTCGTCAAAAACATTCTGCTTCTTGTCGAGCATGCCCGCCCGGTGCCAGTCTTCGCCAAACTCCGCCCCGCCGCGCAAATTCGCCACGGCATAAATTCCGCCATGCTCCATCCACAAATAAGCCGTGCGGCTGAACGAGGGCAACATGCTGATGTTGAATCCGCCATAACCCGTAAGCAGAGTCGGATTGTGCCCATCTTTCTTCAACCCTTTCTTGTACACAACAAACATCGGCACCTTCGTCCCATCCTTCGAGTGGTACCACTCCTGCTGCACTTCGTAAGCCGAAGGATCAATCGAAGGCGCATCCACCTTCGCCCATACGGAGGCCGAGCCAGTTTTCAAGTCGTACCGGTAAACCGTAGGCGGAACGGTGAACGAAACGAATCCGTAAAAAATCTCATCGTGATTCCATTTTCCTTCCGACCCAAAAACCGTACCTAGCGCGGGAAGGTGAATGTCGCTGATCACTTTCCCTTGAAGATCGAACAGCCGCAACTGCGAGCTGGCGTTCTGCTCATATTGCGCAAATATTTTTCCGCCCCACAACGCTGCGCCCTGCAACACCGCTTCCGTTTGCGGAATGATTTCTGTCCAGTCGTCGCGCTCATAGTTACCGGCTTCCGCCATAAACATGCGGTAACGCGGAGCATCTTCATTGGTGACGATGTAAAGCCGTCCGTTGTAAACCGACCCGCTATAGAGAAAATTCTTTCCCGTGGTAATGCGCGTGGGTGGCGTGCCCGCTTTCAGATCCATCAAGAATAGTTCGGTCTTTGTCCAGCCCTGCGACACGCTGATCAACAGCAATCGTCCATCGTTGTCGAGACTCACGCTGGGCCAGTCCTCCGGATCGCGCCCCTCGCCAAAAATCGGCGTATCGGTCTCCGGATCGGTTCCCAGATCGTGATAGAACACATGCCGGTTGTACATCTCCTGTCCCTCCGGCACGTCGCCCTTCTTCGGATATCGCGTGTAAAAAAATCCCGAGTTGTCGTGCATCCACGCAATGCTGCACGCCCGCGTTCGCTCAATCGTATCGGGCAGCAGCTTGCCCGTCTTGGTTTCAAGAATGTGCAGCGTGCTCATCTCCGAGCCGCTCGGCGAAGTTCCGTAGGCTAAATATTTCCCATTCTCCGAAGCGTGATACCAATCGAGCGCAATGGTTCCATCCGCTGCGAGCTGATTCGGATCCAGCAACACCCGATCTTTTCCCTCCACCCCTTCCCTGACATAAAGAACTGGCTGGTTCTGCATCCCCTCGCGCCGCGTGTAGAAATAATATTTCCCGCCAATCTCCGGCTGGGTGATGCTGCCGATGCTTAACAACTCTGTCAGCCGTTTATGAATCGCATCGCGCCCCGGCAGCGGATCGAGCACGCTCTCTGTGTACGCCATCTCTTCCGCTACCCACTTCTGCGTATCCGGAGAGTTCCCATCTTCCAGCCACCGGTAGTTATCAACAATCTTCACTCCCTGTATCGTCTCTTCCAGCGGACGCTTCTCCGTCTTCGGCGGACCCGCAGGCAAAGTCGGCTTAGCATCATCCCCGGCATAAACCAAGGCGGCAAAAACCATCAAAGAAAAGATAGAAACAGTAATCAGAATCAACCGCACCCCCACACTCATACCTGCCCCCGCATCCTGCCAACCTCGTAAACATTCAGCCTACCAAAATTCAAACCAGGCGAAGAGTTTTCACCCGCGCCCCCCGAATGTTATGATGAACAGCGAAGATAGTGCGCGTTGCGCGCGCCCTGTTTCCAACACTCCTCAGTAGCTCAATGGCAGAGCATTCGGCTGTTAACCGAAGGGTTGTAGGTTCGAGTCCTACCTGAGGAGCCATTCTGTTGTACTCATAGATACAAACGATTTCCATTTCAGCAGGTCGGTGCCCCAAGCCGCGCTTCGGGTTGACGGCTGAGCGTCTTTTCCCGGGTTGACCGCTAAGCGTCTTTTCCTAGATGATTGTGGCGCATGGACGTTGAACGCATCATTGACGACATTGAACAGCTCCAGGAAATGTTCGAAGCGCCGGACATCAGACCGCTCAGCGCCAGCGACATCTCTGCTGCAAATCGAAGGCACGATGAAACGCTCGCGCATAGCCCGTGGTTTCGCTTGTGGCAGCGGTATGGTGTCTGCTGCCGCACTGAGTCTCCGACCCTCCGACTGCCGCAAACGGAGGGCTGATTTTTCTCCGGACTTGAGAGATGGCGAAGAAGAAAACTGCTGGCGTGCCGCCGAAACTCACCGAGGCTGAACAAGACCTGCTGTCGCACTTGGAAGACGGATTCCAGCTTGAAACAGATTCGCTCGGCGGCAACCCGGTTTTGCGGCACTTGAAAGATAATGAAGAAATACGCCCTCTGTCTGCCAATCGAAATACGGTCAAGGCGATGGAACAGAAGGGACTCATCAGCCCCGGCAAAGGTCATGACCCGCTCACTCTCGTGTGGCGGATGAAAAAGAAAATAAAGTAAGACTCGCTGGGCGGCCCCTGAGGAATCGTTTGGCCGCGCACGAATCAGCGGACATGATGCGGTGAGAGTTGGAATATCCCCTGAGTTAGCCTACGCTGACGCGAACGCGTGAGTTCGTGTCAGGGTTTGATCGCAGAAAAGCGAAGGCGGGTGTAATCCGCTGTCCAATTCCCGTTTGCATCACAGAGAACAGGCTTGAGCAGCGCCGTAACGTCATCGAGAAAGCTATCCCGTTCCTCGGATGGCAGCGCGGCGCAAAACGGATTGGCAAATGTGTCCAGCCATCCGCGCATTCCAGTTGGCAAGGGGGTGGGGCGCGGAATCAGCCGTACACTTTGCGGCACAAAACCAGCCCGCCGCAGCCGCAGGTCATAGTCTTCAACTGTCGGGAAGTACCAGGGAATGAACGAAGCCGCTTCTCTGACACCACGGCGCTCCAGCGTGGCCACTAACGCGACGGTAATCGCGCCCACGCACGCATGCCCGCCCAACTCACCCACGAACCTTCCTCCGACCTTGAGTGTGCGGAAGGCGCCTGCAATCGGCGCATCCGGGTCGTCTTTGATCCAGTGCAGCACCGCGTTGGAGAACACCGCATCGAATTCATTCTCAAAGACCAGTGCACGGGCATCCATTACGCTCGCATCAATCCCGCGCTGACGAGCCACGGCAATCATTTCAAGTGAATTATCGATACCCACCACGTGCGCGCCCTGGGCAATCAACTTTTGGGTGAGTACTCCATCGCCGCAACCCAAATCGAGGATGCGCTCGCCGGACTGGGGTTGGAGCAAATCGAGCACGGGTTGGCCGAGCGCAGGCACGAAATCTGCGTTTACTGCATAGGCGTCTGGATTCCAAGGCTGTGAAGATGCTGATAGGAAGGACAAAACCACGGCGAAGACTCCTTCTTCAAAGATAGGGTATCAAGAGGAGACGTGCGCGCCCGATTCACTGGCCCACATCTACACCTTTATTCGCAAAATACTTAGTTCATGCCGCGCAAACCTCAGTAATGTCGAAGGTGAGCGACACTGCTGCTTTTGGCTGCGAATTCTTGTAGAAAATTCTATAGAAAGAAATATCGCCCGGGAATAAGACTCGCGCGTGCGTCCGCTCCACGCCAGAGTTTGCCGTGACATCTTCCCGGAGCGCTTCCTTGAACCCAGAAGGGTCGGCAATGAAAAAGGTGGTAATGATCGTCATCATTCTAGCCGTCTCTCTGCTGGCGTGGAAACATCGTACTGATATGCGCGACGGTGAAATCCGGGTCACGAAAATCGAACTGCTGGCGGACCATGATCCGCAGGTCGACCCGCAGGCATGTTGGATTACGGCTACGGGATGGCAGGGGCACGCTCACGTCGAATATAAGGCCGTGAATTGGAACGGAAGCTGTCCTGAGATCGAATCTATCGTCGTCAACCACGATGGCTTATTGGTCAGGAAAGGCGACCTGGCCTTCTCTTCGGGAGACGCCTCCTTCTGGTCAGCGACGGTGCAGTCGGAGCGCGTCATTCAGTGATGCGATTCGAGCAGTGAAACGGTTTGAGCATGTGAAGCGGTTCCCGGAAGCATCAGCCCAACATCAACCGGACAGCGCAGCCAGATCGTATTCCGCTTTTTAGCGCCGCAATATTATACTTGGCAGATGAGCAAGCACCTCGAATCGCTGTATCAGAATCTTCTGCACGGCAAGCTACCCCATAATCTAAGTTGGAGCGAGGCTGTAGAACTGGTCGAGCATCTGGGGGGTGATGTCCAACCACATGAGGGCGATGAATTTGTGTTCCGCGTGGGCAGCCAACGCGTGTTTTTCAAGCGGCCGAGCACCCACGATCTTGGCGTGGAGGAAGTTTCCCGGCTGCGTAAACTCCTGAAAGAAGCCGGACCATCTGTGGCTAAATCAGGTACGCATGTAGCAGAACCTTCCCAGCCCAACCGGATGATTGTGGTCATCGACCACCACGCCGCCCATGTTTACCAGGATTTCGGAGGAAGTCGTCCGGCAGGTGAGCATACGGTGCAACCTTACGATCCGTACAATTTCCATCATCACCTGATTCATCGAAAGGAAGCGCACTACCGAGGCGAGCGCGTACCCGAAGAGGATTCGTTTTATGAGGAGATCGCGAAAGATATCGCTCCGGCGCAAGAGATCGTCCTCATTGGTCACGCCACTGGAAAAAGCAACGCCACCGACTTCCTGAAAGAATATTTGAAGACGCATCATCCCGAAATTTCTCGACGGGTGATCGCTACCGAAAGCGCAGACCTCTCGGCGGTGACCGAGCCGGAAATTGAGGCTCTGGCAAAGCGGCACATGATCGCAGCCGCCTAACCGCGTGGTCTGTAACCGCAATCAAATCTCGGTAAGGCTTTTCAATAACAAGCGCCGGCGTTTGCTCTCTGCGAGATTTCTAAGCGGCCTCAGAACATGGGGCGCCAATTAAGTCCTGTCGCAGGCGCTCCATTTGCGCCGCCGCTTCCTTCATCTGCTCCGCATATTCGTGCCCTTGCCGTGGAAGAAATGCTCCGTAATTTTCCAGCAGCAAGCCTGAAATCGTATTGATGGCAGTGATATCGGACCGTGCCTGGCCGGAAAGGGCAGAGGTTAGTCTTTGTAGCTGTAAATCGCGCACCACGAGCTCTTCTCTGCTTCTAACAGCTTCTTCTTCCAGCAGTCGGCCATGCCGCCTCATCAGACCGAACAAACAGGCTGCGATGAGAAGCATGCCCAAATTAGAAGCGATGCTGACCCGCAAGAATTTTTGCAGAGTGGCAGATTTCTCGCTGTCAAGTTTGGCGAAATTGGCGCTTTCCGACAACGCCAGCGAGGAAACAATGCGGCGAATCTGATGCATGTATTCGTTGCCTTCGTTCGTATAGATAACCCTGAAAGACCGCAGGCGGTACCCTTGTTGACGCAAATTAATCGTGCGCTCCATCTCAGCTCGCTTTGAACCAGCCAAAGATTCCAACTGCGACTCCAGAGATTGTTCGTGCGGTCTCCGCCGAGCCAGTCCTGTACGAAGAGCGACAAAATCGGTTGCGGTCCTGGCCTTCGCCTGGGAGTAGGGTTGCAGGTACGTCGCGTCCCCGCTTAGCAGAAATCCGCGCTGACCTGTCTCCATATCGGTCAAATCATTCAAGACGCTGGAGAGTTCCGCTTGGATCGCGGCACTTTCCATTGTGAGCGCGGCAATTTTCTGCATTCCTTTTAAGTGGCTGACGGCAAGATAAGCGTTCCATGCCATGAGTGCGAGGAGCGTGGGCATTCCTATTTGAAGTACAAGTTTTCGAATCATCGAATTGGCCCCCCTTCAGGCAAGGTTCAAAACACCCGCAGTCGTGATTCGACTGGCTTTGCAAATCTCTTTCGCAACCTTGACCGCTGCATTGCTGCCGTGGGTCGGCTGCTCGGCTGACATCACCGAACTGGCAGCCAGCGTGAAAAGCACCGCATCTTCCTGATTGTCGAAATAGAGGATCACTTGATTCGCTGCCATGTGCATATCTCCTGCTGATGGTTCTTAGGGGATCATAGGCTGATTCAGCGCAGGAGCAACGTTATCTGTTTTGGTGCACCGACGATTTAGATTTTCGCTCCGCAGATGAGCGACAAATGATCCGGTTCCTCTGATGAGGATGGTCTACTCGCTGATGATCGGAAGATAGTTATGGATTTCGTGGAACTAATGACTCCAAAGGAGGAATCGAGACGGACGTGGTAAAGGCATGCTCCGGTGGCTGGCTTCCGTCTTGATTGGCTTTTGCGAGAATCTCCATCGCCTGGCCGGTAAGCGGTGGAATGTGAATGGTCGCCGTAAGCCATTTTTCGCGCACCCAGGCTTGGCCCGTCGCCGGCTGACCATCACACCCCGTAAACGGTAAACTGAGCCATCGCGACCGCTCGGCCGCGTGGGTAATCTCCTGAAAAGCTTTATGAGCTCCCAGGGCCATCGAGTCGTCCTGTGCGCCGACCAGGCTAATTGACGCGCTTTGTGAGGTAGCCATTTTCAGCCAGGAACGCACCGCCCGCAAGGCACTTTCCTCGGTCCAGTGTGCCTTCAGCATCTTCACTTCGATGTTCGACGGCTTCGTCTCCAGCATTCCGGACTCGCGTTCCTGGGCCGAGGAACTCTGTGAAGGTCCTTCAATGTACAAAACAGAGCCGCCCCGGGGCAACAATGCGGCGAATTGTCTGCCTTGAATGCGCCCGATTTCGAGGTGATTGGAACTAAGAGCAAACATGGGTGCGGTTGCTGCCTTGCGGAGATCCGACAAGTAATCCGGCCTCCGGTTCAGGACCGCCCAACCGATTCCTGCAGAACAGGCGGCCCGGGCTACCTGCGGAAGAGCCGTGCCTCCAAACGGCTCTACGATAATCGCATCGGGTCGGGACTCAACTCGGTTCTGGATGGCCTTCAGGAGTTGCGTGCTCTGATTCACGGCGTCGTTATCGGCGAACACGATCTCCACGTCGCTCCCCAGTTTGTGCGCGGTCGCTTCCGCGGTCTGGGCTTGTGCCATTTGGAAGTCGTTCTCGCGAGTGTGAAGAGACACCAGGAATCGGAGCTTTTTCATCATTCCGCAAGTGTACTTTACCCACTCATACAACGAAATACTTCCGACGACTCTGGGCGAGTGATGAAATCGACCACCCGTTGCTCCAGTTGCGTGCGCATTTGCGCAGAATTGCTTCGAATGCCGAAAAAATTTGGGTGTTCAGAGAGAACCTCGTAGTTTCAAACATTGTGGCAGAGAGTTCTCAGTCGCTCGGCGGCGAATTCTGGAGTTATGTCGCGTTGGGGAGTGCCAAGGAGTTCGAAGCCGACCATGAATTTTCGTATGCTGGCGGATCGCAAGAGCGGAGGGAAAAAGTGTGCGTGCAGATGCCACTCGTCGTGAGGCTGGCCATCGGTTGGTTGCTGATGAAAACCCATTGAGTACGGAAAGGGTGTATCAAATAGGCGGTCATAGCAGGAAGTGAGCTTCTGCAATACGTCAGCCAGCTGTTCGTTCTGTTCGACGGTCAGTCGGGAAATATCTGCCATGTGCTGGCGCGGCAGAATTAACGTTTCAAATGGCCAGACTGCCCAGAAGGGAACGAGGACCACGAAATGTTCGTTCTCGAAGACCAGGCGCTCGCCCGAGGATTTCTCGATGCGCAAATATTCGCAGAGCAGGCATTGCTGGTGCGATTGCTTGTAATTGCATTGCGACGTTTGTTCCTTCGCTGGCTCATTGGGAACGGAACTGGTTCCCCAAATCTGACAGTGAGGATGAGGATTGCTGGCGCCCATCATGGCGCCGCGGTTCTCGAAAATCTGTACGTAGTTGATGAAGTCGCGGCCTCCGAGATCGGCGAATTGCTGGCGCCACATTTCGATGACTGCGACGATTTCTTTTTGGTTCATGCCCGCAAGGGTCAGATCGTGGCGGGAGGAAAAGCATCCGACGCGGCAGATGCCTGGTTCCGGCTGCGAAACAAGCAGCTGGCGTTGCTGAGTGTGTGTTTTTACCGGGTCGGGACGAAGCGCCGGGTAATCGTTGTCGAAGACGAAGACGGAGGAATACGCAGGATTGCGTTCGCCGCCGGCACGAGTATTGCCCGGACAAAGATAACAGTCTGGATCGTAAGCCGGCTCGGGGCGCGGGAATGCGGTTTCGACTTGACCTTGCCAGGGGCGCTGCGAGCGATGCGGGGACACTAAGACCCACTCGCCGGTGAGGATATTCAGGCGGCGATGGGAGGGGTCGGTAGAGGCAGATATTATTTCGGTCACGAGTTAAATCTTTTCTGGGCGACGTTAAGTTTATAAAAACCCTTTCGCGCGCATGATGTGACTACGGGGGCTAAAATACGCATTTCTATTGCGGTTGACGCGGCGCTGAAGCGCCGCTCTTCCACGGTCGTGCCATCGCTCGGTGGTTGCTTCATTCTATTCAATCGCTGGGCCGGCGCCGGGTGCGGCGTGTGTAATATAAACTTCTGGGCGGATTTGAGTTGCGTGCTGATAGGCGTCGATGATTTGGGCGCTGAAGGCGCGAGCTTCGCTGCGCTCTACCAAATTGATGGTGCAGCCGCCAAAGCCCCCGCCGGTCATGCGAGCGCCGTAAACACCGGGAAGCTTTCGCGCCAGTTCGACCATGATATCCAGTTCGGAGCAACTGACTTCGAAATCATCCTTAAGGCTTCGATGTGATTCGTACATCAGTTGGCCGAAGCGCTTAAGGTCTCCGGATTCGAGAGCGTGGGAAGCATTGAGGACGCGCGCATTCTCTGTGACTACGTGTCTGCACCGCCGGAGTAATACATCTGAGAGTCCGCTGCCGAACTGGCGCAAATCATCTTCGGTGACATCGCGTAATGCGTTCACGGTTTTTCGATACTGAGCGAAATAGCGAACACCGGCTTCACATTCCGCGCGGCGGACGTTGTACTCACCGTGTGCGACTGAATGCTTCACCATGGTGTTGCAGATTACAAGACTAACGTTTTCCGGCAGCGGAAGTAAGCGCGTGTCCAGAGAGCGACAGTCCAGCAGCAATGCGTTTTCGGCGCGGCCGTGCAGCGAGGCGAATTGATCCATGATGCCGCAGCGGGAGCCGACGAACTCATTCTCCGCGCGCTGGCAGAACTGCGCGATCGTGGTGGAGTCCATGGAATGTTTCGAAAAGCTAAGGAGAGCCAGGGCTGTGGCGACTTCCAGAGCGGCGGAGGAGCTCAATCCGGCCCCAATGGGGACTTGTCCATCAATCAGAAGATTTGCGCCGGGGATGTTGAGGCCTTCATTTTCCAGTTGAATGAGAACGCCGCGTACGTAATCGGTCCAGTTGTGCGCGGGCTGAGGTTTCGCTTCATGGACGGGGAAGGTTGCGGCTTGTGGATCCTGCAGCGACTGGACCGATAGATTTCCGCTCTCGTTTCCTGCGCAAGCTGCGAAAGTATCGAAGCTGATTGCGGCGGGCATTACATATCCATCGTTGTAGTCGGTGTGTTCGCCGATCAGGTTGACGCGGCCGGGGGCGCGGAAGATTGTGCAGGAGGTGCCGAAGCGTTTTTCGAATTCAGATCGGAGGTTTTCGGCGGGCATAAAAATCTTGTGACGCGGAGAGTTACCGAAGCATATTCATATAGGAGCAGCGGTTTGATTACAAGCGGCCTTCTTCGCGCAGCTTGTTTCTTACTCCGACGCTACCAGCTTAAAGCGCCGAGGTCCTCGATGTGCATGAGCATGTCGGCGGGATCGGCATAAACGCGGAAGGCGCCGGCGCGCTCGAGTTCCGCCTGAGAGTAGCCGCCACACAGCACGCCTACGGGGAGAGCGCGCTTGCGGCCGGCGGCGAGTACGTCCCAGATACTGTCGCCGGTCACGATGCAGTCGGCGATGGGAACGCGGAGGCGGCGGGCAGCCAGGACGAAAACATCCGGGGAGGGTTTAGCGTTGGCTACGTCGTCTCCAGTGACGAGTGGCACTTTTTTCGGGATATTTAAATTCTTCAGCAGGCGTTTGGTCTGCTTCTTGCCACCGGTGGTGGCGATTGCCCACTTGATGCCACGACGAGTGAGATATTCCAGCAATTCGTTCGCGCCGGGAAGCGGTTCGGGATGCGGATTGATTTTCTGAAACTCGGCGTCGTGTTTCTTTTCCAGCGCTTCGATATCAATTTTTTTTGGAGGGTTTTTCAGTTCGCGAACTAACTGATGGACGAGGGACTCTCCATTCATACCAATGCGGCGATGGATTTTCCACTTGGGCACGATGATGCCGGCGCTGGTGAGGGAAGCAGACCACGCGATTACATGATCGTAAACGGTGTCGAGGAGGGTTCCATCCAGGTCGAACAGGATTGCGGGATCGTCAGATTTCCGGGATTTCCGAGAGGAAGACATTTCGTGACTGGCCAATCTATTTGCGAATCACGATTTGGATGCGATTGGAGGCGAGTGTGGGTGAAGAAAATGGTTGACACGACAGTGGTGACGGAGGAGGCACGACAACCTCGTCGAGGGCAGGTTCATCGAACTGGTGGGGCAAAGGGACTGTGCACGCGAGCACGGCGTCCTTTATTGACGTTATTCGACCGAGTCGTTACAGTACAGGCGCAAACTTCACGGGACAATCGTCACAGGAAAGGAGCATCACGATGAAAGCTGTTACTGGAGTATTTCGTTCGGCGGAGGATGCGAAACGTGCGAGCGAGCAGTTGCGCTCAACTGGCGTGCATGAAGAGCGGATTACTTTATTAACTCCGGGAAGCGACCATGAGAGCTTGCAATCCGTGCCTACGATTGCGGCTGAACAACCGGGAATGGGCAAGGCGATCGGAGCATTGATGGGGGGAGCAGCGGGATTGTCCGCGGGTCCGCTAGTGGTGGCGGTGCTGATACCGGGAGTGGGGCCGATTACGGCAATTGGATTGTTGGCCGGAGCATTTGCGGGCGTAGCAGGGGCGGGAATTGGCGCAGCGGCAGGCGGAAGAGCGGAAAATTTTATGACCGATGGGCTGCCGGAGGACGAGGTGTTTGTTTACGAGGATGCATTGCGCAAGCAGCGGAGTGTGCTGATTGTGATGGCAGAGGATGAAGCGCAAGCTGCGTTGGTTCGCGAGTTGTTGAAGGCCGAAGGTGCGGAAGAGATCGATGCGGCGCGGGAACAATGGTGGGTGGGCTTGCGAGCGACCGAGCAGGAACATTATTCCTCGGACGGCAGGAAATTTGATGAGAATGAAAAGTTCTATCGCATGGGATTCGAAGCGGCACTGCACGCGCGCACGCGCTGCAAAGAATACGACCAGGTGATGGGGGAGATGACGGCTAAGATCGAAGACCTGGAGCGCCAGTATCCGGGCGGGAAGGTGGCTGAACCGTTTCGCAGCGGGTATGAGCGAGGCCGCGATTACTATCAGCAGCTGTGCGAGAAACGTAAGGCGGCATAAGGGCCGATGTGCAGGGAGCTTCGTTCGGCGTAGATTTTTGGGTTGATTTCTACTGGCGTTTTTTCTCCCTTATTGTTTCGCCGGTTCTTTTTTCCCTGGTTCTATTTTTCCTGGTTCTATGGGCAGCGCTTTTTCGATCGGCTTCTCGGTTCCGGCGGAAGGTTTTGGGGGAGTGGCGCCGTCAGCTTTTTTCTCTTCGGGTGCGACAGCAGGCTTGGCAGCTTCCTGGTCAGCATCCTTGGGGGTATATTGAACGATGAGAGAAACGCGGCGGTTGGACGGATCGAGCGGATCTAGAGGTTTACGCAAACGCTGATCGGCAAAGCCACGCACCTGGGTGATCTGGCCGAGGCCAATTCCGTTGGCTTGCATCAGGCGGCGCGCGGCATTGGCGCGATCGGTGGAGAGTTCCCAGTTGCTGTAATTTCCCGCAGTGGCGTAAGGCTTGGAATCAGTGTGGCCTTCGAGGGAAATCTTGTTGGGGAGCTTGCTGAGTTCCTGGGCGAGGGTAATGAGCAGATCGCGTCCATCGGCGTTTAGTTTGGGACTGCCACTGTCGAAGAAAGTGCCGGAAGCGGATTCCATGAGCTCGATGCGCAAGCCTTCGCTGGTGATGGTCATTTCCACGTGGCTCTTGAGTTTTTCGAAGTCATTCATTTCACGAATTTTTTGCTCGAGCTGATCTTTCAGCTTGGGCATGTCGTCTTTAGTGAGTATAAAGTTTTCGCCTGCTCCGACGTTGATCGTTCCCTTTTTTTCGGCCGTGCCGCTGGGATCGCGGAAGTAACCGCCAACGGCCTCCTGCACAGGTTTGCTGCTGCTGAGCAGCCAGAGCACGATGAAAAGCGACATCATGGCCGTGACGAAATCAGCATAGGCGACCTTCCACGCGCCACCGTGATGACCACCATGGCCGCCTTTTTTCTTGATGATGATGATGGGACGGGCTTTATCCATAAGGCGGTGGCACTCTTGCTTTCTATCCGCCGGCCGCTGCAGCTGCGGCTTCCGGGGCGGCAGCTTCTCCACCTTTATTGCGGCAGGCAGCTTCCAATTCTTTGAATGACGGACGGACGTGGCCGGGGACGGCGCGGCGTGCTACCTCCACGGCCATGATCGGCGCGCTGCCTTTCAGAAACGAAACCATCAGAACGCGCAGCACGTAGAGGTACGCGTGTTCATCGTCGGCGACCTTGACCATGTTGGCGGCGATCGGACCGACCAAGCCGTAGCACAGAAGAATTCCGAGAAATGTGCCGACCAGAGCGGCGGCGACCTTCTTGCCGATTTCTTCGGGAGGTCCGCCGAGGGCGCCCATGGTGATGACGATGCCGAGAACCGCGGCGACAATTCCGAGGCCGGGCAAGGAGTCTGCCATGCTGTTAAGCGCCGAAGTAGGCAGACTGGCCTGATGGTGGTGAACTTCGAGATCGAGATCGAGCGTGCTGTCCAGATCGAAAGCATCGACGCCGGTGATGGCCATGCGAAGCGAATCGCAGACGAAATCACGGATGTGATGATTTTTGAGAAGTGCGGGACCTTTGGAAAAGATGGGACTCTTGTCAGGCTCTTCGACGTCGTTTTCGAGAGACATGAGGCCATCTTTGCGGGCCTTATTGAGCAGGTCGTACATCATTTTCAGAGAATCCACATATGCTTGTTTGGTGAATTTGGAGCCGCCAAAGACCCCGCCGATGCCTCCGGCAATCTGTTTGAGAATGTGAAGCGGGTTAGCGATGAGGACGGTACCAATGGCGGCACCGCCGATGGTGACGAGTTCGGCGGGCTGGATGAGAACGCGGAGATTCCCGTGCTCCATGAGATAGCCGCCAACCACGCAGCCAAAAACAACGACGATGCCGATAATTGCAAACATATCTTAAGCCGTTTACTCAATCTGTCGACGATGAGGTGCCTGCGGCGGCGCCAGAGGCTTCACCGCGATTTTGCTTGAGTGATTCCTGCGCCCGGTGCAAGAGCGACTCGACGTTGTCGCCCGGCAATGCCTCGGTGCTTCCAATCAAAACTGCCACAGACAATTCCTCTCCCCACCACTCGATGGTGGCGCGAAGCGTCATCTTCAAAATGCGCTGGCACACGGCCTGCAGCGCTTCCTCGTCGCAACCGGTCAGGATCACGAGAAAGCGGTCTTCGCTCCAGCGGCCGACGAAGTCGGTGGGCCATATCGTATTTCTCAAGGTGCGCGCCAGAACGCGAAGAATGGATGCGGTTGCTTCCTGCCCATAGCGGGCGCGGAATTGGCTGAGTTCGGGCACCTCCACACAAAGCACGCCGAAGGGGATATGAAGTTCGGTGAACGTGCCAAGCATTTCGCGCAGGTGCGACTGCATCATGGCGTGGTTGGGCAATTCGGTGGCGTAGTCGAGGCAACCGCGTTCTTTCATGCTGCGATCGTTGGGGCTAGGACCCTGCACGGCGAATTCGTTTTGGAAAGTCTGGATGATGCCAATGATGGAACCGTGCCTATCGCGCAGAGGGATGGCCCAGATGTGTACGGGAGTCCAATAGCCGGAGCGGTGATGAATGGAACTCATGGCTTCGGCGGGTTTGCCGCCGTGCAACGCGGCTGCCATGGGGCAACTTCCGGCACACATTTCACAGCTATTGAGATTGCAATGGAGAAGAATATTTTCAG
The DNA here is from genome assembly GCA_963726155.1 of uncultured Acidobacteriaceae bacterium. Lineage (GTDB taxonomy): Bacteria > Acidobacteriota > Terriglobia > Terriglobales > Acidobacteriaceae > Sulfotelmatobacter. Next base: position 214,688 of record CAVSBF010000003.1, on the reverse strand, counting down.
CACAGGCGTGGCCGAGGACGTCGATGCGGGCGAAGCCGGTTATTTTTTCGGCGCCATCACTCCAGAAAACTATTTTTTTTTGCAGATCAAGGACGCTGACCCCGATCTGCAGGCAGTCGAGGATGTCGCGATAAATTTCCGGATCTTCAAAGGAAGGCATGGGTCGGCATCAAGTTCAGGTGCTAATGGATTTATCGGCGAAGAAGCTTTCCGACTTAAGAGAATGGCATTACGCGTGCCGAAGTATCGGGCTCAAGGGGGCGGATCGCTGGAACTGCCAAAAAATTATTGGAGTTTCAAGGGCTTAGGCCGGTGGCATTTTGGGGACACCCAAATAGCACGAGAGAGCTATTTGCAGAATGGCCGGGGCGTTTTAATTTTTTAGGTGACAGTTCTGGGGGAGGGCTGCCCGGGCGCTCTGATCTCGAAAGAGGTCAGGGCGCTCGTTATTTTGGGAGCAAGTGGCGGGATTTGGGGAGCAGTCTCGGGCCTTGAGGGTAATCGTCTGCTTGCGACAGTTACGGACGTAAGCGGAGAGACAGCACATGGCGGTGTCTAATGAAGTGCGGGCAAAGAAAAGGCTGTGAATAAGCTCAGGAGTAGATTGGCCACGCATAGGGCCAAGCGCATATACCTCTCGTTCTTCGCGGTCGTTCTCACCGCTGCCGTCGCATTGCGCGTTGAGGCTGCAATCTATGCAAGGCGGATTGTTTCCGTCGTGACCGCGCTCTCCACTTTGCGGGTTGGGGAAACCTCTAAAGCCGACACACTGCGAAGAATACCAGCTTTACGTCCGTCCAAATCGGGACCTTACGGCGTACCCGTCTGTGATGCCGATGAGTGTTTCTCGGGCTTCACAGGAAATGGCTTGCCAGCGCGAATACTCTGGCGAATCTGGAGAAGTGAAAGCGATTCACTCTCGCATGTCTTGCGGTGGTGGGGTTTTCGGTTTGAGAGCCTAGATGTGTGCGTGAACTTCACGTCCGGGAGGGTCTCGGGATTCAGTTATAGTTTGTGGGTGTCAGCACCCGGCATACCGAAAGGCGTTCCTCCTCCACCACGAGACGGAGAAGCCGGGATGGTGACGATTGGGGTGTCATCTCAAAGGGAGATCACTGGTGGAGAAGCTAAAGGGACGGTCGAAGACCGTCCACCATACCGGATCATTCCGGCCCGGGCCGCGCCGTCACAGAGCATCGGAATTGCGCTGACTCCCGATACCCCTGATGCAATCAGGCTTCGTGCCTTCGATTTCCGACTCAATTGCATCTGGAGTTTCGGGGGCTGCCGTCGATGGGACGAGATCTTGCCCTCCGTTGAGCCACTGGTGCGAAGGTGATTGAAACATCCCGATTTCACTCATCGACCAAAAGTCAAAACGTGTAATCGCCGATAGCGTAAGTTGTCAGGCCGCACCATGCTTATTCTTTCAGTTCACTCTCTTCCGGCGCGTCGGTCGGGCTGGAGAATTCAATGCGGTAGCCGTCGGGGTCGGTGAGCGCCACGACCCAGAGATGGTTTCCCACAGAGGGACGTTCCCGAGTCTGGATTCCGCGTGATTTGAACTCGCGGTAAAGAGCGAGCGCGTCTTCGCACTGGAAACAGACATTTACTCCGGTCCCCAGCGTTTCTTTCGGCTTACCTTCCGGCCGGAACTCCTGAAGCATGATGGCGGCAGCGCCAAGCTCAAGCCAGCACCAGCGGATTCTCCCGTCGGGTTTGTCCTCAGCACGATCCGGAATCCACCAGTGCTTCATTTTGAACCCGAGCCCCTCAAGATAGAAGCGCAGGGAGGCTTCCATGTTGGTCACTCCGAAAAACGGCACAGCCTGCTTCACGTTCACGCAGCTAACGGTCGCAAATGCCACAATTCACCTCACTAACGGACCCTCTAATATTAGCAATCGAAGACAAAGGACGAAAAAGGCCATAGCAATCGATAACACTTCACTGAGATTTTGAGTGTAAAGCCTTATTTCAATGGTCAAAGATAGACTGAGTCGTGGAGCGTCGAATAGGAGAATGACAATTTTGAAAAGGCTCCCGTAGATCGTAAGATGCCAGTGCAAGAGGCTCCGCGCTTATGACACGACCAACGACTCCGGCAATTTCGCCATTCTTCATCGTCAGCAACGTCGATCAAACCATCGCTTTTTACCGTGACAAGCTTGGTTTTGAGACCGGGTTCCAGGAGCCAGAGGCGGATCCTTTTTTCGCTATCCTTGGCCGCGACGGGGCGCAGATTTTCATCAAGTCGCAGAAAGACATTGCGCCTCTGCCAAATTCCAAGCGTCATCCGTTCTTGAGGTGGGATGCCTTCGTCCATGCCCCCGACCCGGAAGCGCTTGCTGCGGAATTTGCGGAGCGCTTTTCCCAGCATCGAGGTGCCGATAGCGGAGCGGCTTTCAACGTGCCGCTCGAGGATACCCACGATGGTCTTCGCGGCTTCGAGATTTGCGACCCTGACGGCTACGTCTTGTTCTTCGGCCGGCCAAGGTAGGCGGCGGCGATAGGTAGTTCTTCAGCCCAGCGGAGTATGGGTACTGTCCTGGCATTGCGATTAAATTGATGTGACGGACATCCGAACCTTCTCTGCCGCAACAGGGGCTGTCGAGCCGTCGTGGTTGCACTCGCCGATCCAGCAGGGAGCCGTTTTACTTCTTGGCCTCGACTCCGCGGCCGACGCGGAACACGTGGCCATCGGGATGGCGAAGGACGGACATCCAGACGCCTTTGTCGCTCTCTTCGTCCCCCTGCTGCTGAAATGTGGTGGTGTTTGTGCCGCGGCCCCGGCCTGCGCACCCTGACAAAGAAAGATGCAAGCTTCCTAGCCCGATCCCACAGCGCCAAACGTCGGAGGGGTTCCCCAGTCCCACAGTTTGTTCCATCCCCACTTTTCAAACCATGCCACCGTCCCGGCAATATCGGACACGTTTAATATTGGAGTCAGTGCTTTGGCTTCCATGATCGAAGAAGGATACGACCGAGCGAATACTCGTCGCGGGAAGGTTAGTTGGTTGAGATGGTGAAGTTGACGGTGATCTTGGCTTCGGTCTCAACGGCTTCGGCGCCTTCGAGGTGAGGTTTGAAGTGCCACTGGCGAACGGCGTCCTGGGCGGCGGAAGCGAGAATGTGCGGGCCGCTCACAACGCGCAGGTTCTGAATGATTCCATCCTTGCCAATCAAGGCTTGCAGAATCACCGAGCCTTGCACTTTCATCTGGCGTGCCAGCAGCGGATAGTTCGGCCTGACGGAGCGGCTGACGATGGCCGAAGTATCGGACGACATCTGCACCCGCTCGGCGGCATTGCTGGTCAGGTTGGCGGCGATTTCGGTGTCGCGTGCGGGGGCTTCGGGAGCGGGCTGGGGAGGCGAGCCGGGTTGCAAATCGACGCGGACGGAACTGCTGCTGCCGGGGCGGATCATGCGATGGTTATCGCCAGCGACGACTTCGACTTCGAGCGGCGGCAACACGGTGCGGGCTATGACTGGAGAAGCCGGGGGCGGGGTGGGAGCAGCGGTGGAGTTCGCAGTTTCTTTTTTTACTGGAGCGTGGACGGCTTTGTGGTTTGCTTTTGTAGCGGGCGCCAGTTTGGCGATGGGCGCGGATTCCCGAGCCGGAACCGTTTTAGCGGCGGAGAAATTCTCGACGGGCTGGTCCGTATCGGCTTCTTCGGGAGAATCTGGAAACCAGAAATCGCGGTCGCGCCAGAGAACGATGCTCAATGCCAGTAAGAGCAGGCAAAGTGAGCCCACCATTAACCGGCGCTGGCGGAGGTCTTCGCTGGCACGGACCGGGGTGTGGCGCGGCAGTGCCACTAATGTATTCTCGGGTTTTGGCACAACGGTTCTTAGTTCAGACATCAGGTTGCACGCCCCTGTACGTACGGCGATTGCACGGGATAGTATGCCTCGAAAACGCTCGAAAGGCTAGTAAAAGGTGCGCCGGGGTGGGGTGGCGGCAGGTTATGATTCTCGAACTGGTCTCAGGAACTATTTGAAGTGCGAAACTTTCCGCCCGTCTGGGGAATCCCATGGCTGTGGACCACTGGATGGCAGGATTAATTCATGAACAAGAATGATGGGAAGAATACCGAACGCAGAATGGACGAGAAAAAACTCCGGCAGGTCAGCCGGCGCGAAGTATTGAAGCTGACGCCGGTGCTGGCTTTGGGAGCATTTGCCATCCCGAGGTGGCAGGAAGGCTTGCTGAAGAAGGGGCTGGGGTTCAGCGATTGGGCTTCGGCACGGCTTTTCCGGCCCGGACATCTGGCGACCACCTTTGACAATTCCGCGTTGACCCCGCCACCGAAGTTTCCGATCAACGGGTATGACGTGGACGATCCTGGCGTGGATCTCGAAAACTGGACGCTGAGCGTGAGTGGCGCGGTGCAGAAGCCGGGGCAATACAAATTGTCGCAATTTCAGGCGCTGCCGCGGGTGCGGCAGAATACGCGCCACGTATGCGTGGAAGGCTGGGATGTAATTGGAAGGTTCGGCGGGGCACGGCTATCGGATTTTCTGCAGATGGTTGGCGCGGATCCGACGGCGAAGTTCATCACGGTGAATTGCGCGGACGATTATTACGAGTCGCTGGATATGCCGACGGCACTGCATCCGCAGACTTTGCTTTGTTACGAAATGTATGAACAGCCGCTCACACGGGAGCATGGGGCGCCGCTGCGGCTGCAGATTCCGACCAAGATCGGCTACAAGCAGGCGAAATATCTGACGGAGTTGAAAGTCACGCACGTGCTGGACAAAGTGGGGTACTGGGAAGATCAAGGGTACTCGTGGTTTTACGGGCTGTAGATTTTGTATGGCCGACATGTTGATGGCGTTCACGATCGCGTTGGGAGGCTGGGTATGAGTGGGAGCGTTGTTGAAATTGTCAGACCGGCAGGGAAAGACGAAGAACCGATTGTTGTAGCGCGCGCGGTTTACGAGCATCCGTTTCTTGTGCGGCTCACCCATTGGGTGAATACGGTTGCGCTGTTTGTGATGGTAGGCAGCGGGTTGCAGATTTTCCGGGCATTTCCCAGCTTCGGGGCGAAGATTCCCCAGAAAGATTTGCTGCACTGGCCGAAGGCATTCGCTATCGGTGGATGGCTGGGCGGGGCGCTGCAGTGGCACCTGACCTTCATGTGGATTTACATGGGAACCGGCGCTCTCTATTTGGGGTATCAGTTGTTCAGCGGGAATTATAAGCAGGTCTTGTTCGTGCCGCGCGATATCGCGGGCGTTTGGCCGATGGTGAAATATTACTTCCTTTTTGGAGAGAAGCCGCCGGTGCGGGAAGCTTACAACCCGCTGCAGAAGCAGGCTTACACGGCGGCGATTGGGCTGGGAGTGCTGTCAGTGCTGACCGGTCTCGCAGTGTGGAAGCCGATTCAGTTCTCGTGGCTGGCGTGGATGATGGGCGGGTTTCATTACGCGCGCATCTGGCACTTCGCGGTGATGTGGGCGATTTTATTCTTTGTGCTGGGACATCTGGTGATGGTGATTCTGCACGGGTGGGGAAATTTTGTGTCCATGGTGACGGGGTGGAAAAAAGATCCGGAGTATTAGGGCGATTGATGATTGATGATTGCTGACTGTTGATTCAAAAACCCAAGTACGCTGCCGCCGTGGTTTTCAATGAACAATCAGCAACCATCAATCAACAATTAATAATCCAGTGGCGATTGCAATCTCCATGTCCGAACCAGAGATGGCGTTGAATAGTCCGGGACAGACAGGCACGCGGGAGCGGGAGCTTATCTCCGGCGTGCAGCGCGGGCAGCGGGAGTTGTTCTACGAGTTGGTGCGGCCTTACGAGCGGCGGGTATTTGCGGCGGCGCTGGCGATTCTGCGCAACGAGCAGGATGCCGAAGACGCGGCGCAGGAGGCGATGCTGAAGGCGTTCAAGAACATCGGGCAATTCCGCGCCGAGGCTCGCTTCAGCACCTGGCTGATTCAGATTACGGTGAACGAGGCCCTGATGCGCCGGCGAAGGGAGCGAACTGTGCAGATGGAAGGCATCGATGATCGCCGAGATGAGGACAGTGAATATGCGCCGCGGGATTTTGCCGACTGGCGCGAGATTCCGTCGGAAGCGCTGGAGCGAAAAGAGGTGCGGCAGCGGCTGGCGGAAGCGCTGGGCACGCTGGATCGAAAGTATCGCGAGGTGTTCGTGCTGCGCGATATGGAGCATTTGAATATTCAGGAGACGGCGCAAGCATTGGGAATCACGGTTGCGTCGGTGAAGACGCGGCTGTTGCGGGCGCGGCTGATGTTGCGCGATCTGCTGGCCGCGGGATGGGAGCAGGGCTGGTTCAGCCGGTTGCCGTTCGAGAAGGGGAACAAGCCATGGTAAACGGGGGAAATGCGAATCACGAAGCGGTGAACTGCGAACAGGTGTGGAGAGAGATTTCGAATTACGTGGATGGAGAAGTGGGCGCAGAGCTGCGCTCGGCAATGGAGGAACATTTTCATACTTGCAAGCGGTGCGCGTCGGTGCTGGCGGGAACGCGGAATGTAGTCGCGCTCTATGGCGATGAGCGCATGCTGGAGGTACCGGCGGGATTCAGCCAGCGCTTGGAAAAGCGGCTGGGACGGTTGGAGAAGAAAACAGCTTCGAGTGGATCGCGGTGGTCGAGTTTATCAGCGTGGTTAGTTCCGCTGGCTGCGATTGCCTTATTCACGGGGGCATTGGCACTGGTGGATCAGCTTTCATTCAAGCCGCCAGCGAAGTCGATACTGGCGGAGCCGGGGCGGGACATTCCTCCGGACATGCTGGTGGTGGTTTCGGATGGATCGAAAGTGTTTCACGTGGCGGGATGTCCGTTCATTCACGACAAGGCTACGGAGCGGACGATTACGGCCAAACAGGCGATGCATGACGGGTATGTACCATGTTCGCGATGCCTGCGGCAGTATCTGAAGGCGTCAGCAACGGGGCAGCAGGATGACGATGATGATGCGAGTGCGGATGCAGGGCAAGATCGGGGAGAGGGGGTTAGTGCGGCGGCGCATTAGAAGCTGAGAGCTGTATCGTGGAAAATCTAGAGGCGCGAACCCGATGGTCCGCGCCTCATGCCGGGACGACGATTAGTTCTGCTTCATCTGATCGTTCTTCATCGAGTCGTCCTTCTTCATGCTGTCGTCTTTCTTCATCGTGTCTTTCTTTGCCGCCTTGTTCTTCTTGGTTTTCTTGGTGTCCTTCTTCATCGAGTCGTCTTTCATGGAATCGTTCTTCATTGAATCGTCTTTTTTCATGGTGTCTTGCTTGGAGTTGTCCTGGCTTGTCGAATCCTGCTTCATGGAATCCTGAGCGAAGGCGGACATGGAGGCCATCAAAATACACGCGAGCGCGAAACTGCCGAAAAACTTTTTCATAGTTTTCTCCTTGAGGTGACTATTGAGTTTGATCGTCCGGCAGGTTTCACCTGCTGGCTGTGATGGGATGTGTGGTTGTGTTGAGAAGTTACAAAGGCAAAACATTAACCACGGAGGGCACGGGGGAGAGCCGGCTTAATCCATGCATAGTAGGCCAAGAGGTAGTTCCCACTTCTCGCGAAGAAGGCGAGAAGTAGGGCACCCCATCGTCAGGTTCTGGGTAATTCAAGCGTTTTTATTTGCGATCAGCAGTTGAGCTGGTCGCGAGAAATTTTCAAACCGTTCAAGTTCCCTAAGGCGGTGACGGCGATGGATTCGGTTTTGAAGAATTCCTGGGCCAGAGTTTGCAAGTCTTCGGCGGTGACGGCTTCGATTTTTTCGATGAGTTCGTCGAGATCCTGGAAGTGATCGAAATACATTTCCTGACGAGCCAGGTTTGACATGCGGGCGGTGCTCGATTCGAGCGAGAGCATCAGGCTGCCTTTCAGCTGATCTTTCGAGCGGCGTAATTCTTCTTCAGGCACGGGTTTATTTTTCAGATCGCGAAATTCGTTGACCACCGAGCGAACTACTTTTGCGGCCGAAGCCAGCGAAGTGCCGGCATAAACGGCCATGCATCCAGTATCGCGGTATGGATTAAGGTCGCTGTAAATCGAATAGGCGAGACCCTGGCGCTCGCGGATGTTCTGGAAGAGGCGTGAGCTCATTCCTCCGCCGAGCAGGGTATTGAGAATGTAGCCGGCGTGGCGCTTTTCATGCGCGATGGGATAGGCAGGAACGCCGATGCAGAGCTGCACCTGCTCGAGAGCTTTCTTGTTGCGCAGAACGATCCGGGGAACGATTTTTGGCTCCGCGGAGTGGAATCCATTTTTCGCGGGCTTGAGATGCTCAAAGTGTTTCACGACGAGATCGACGAAGTGGTCGTGATCGAGATGTCCGGCAGCGGCTACGATGATGTTGCCAGGGGCGAAGCGGTGAGTGTAGGTCTCGAGCACCGAGTCGCGCTCGAATTTCTTCACCGTTTCTTTGGTGCCCAAGATCGGTTTGCCCAGCGGATGATCTTTCCAGAAATTCTGGGTGAAGATTTCGTGGACGAGGTAGTCGGGATTATCTTCGTCCATTTTGATTTCTTCGAGGATCACGCCGCGCTCACGGGCGATGTCATCGGCGGTGAATGTGGGATGTAAGACGAGGTCAGTGAGAATTTCCAGCGCGACAGGAACGTTTTCGTCGAGCACTTTGACGTTAAAACAGATGCACTCTTTGGAAGTGAAGGCGTCCATGTTGCCGCCGATGGAGTCCACCTGGCGGGCAATCTCCTCAGCGGTGCGGTGCTTGGTGCCTTTGAAAACCATGTGCTCGATGAAGTGGGAGATGCCATTGATTTGCGGCGTTTCGTCGCGCGAGCCGGTTTCGAGCCAAATGCCGATGGAAGCGGAGCGGATGTGCTCCATCTGCTCGGTGATGACGGTGAGGCCGTGAGGCAACACTTGACGGCGGATATTGCGAACTTCTTTTACCATGTTGATATCGAATGCCAATCTTCTGATGCTGTAGGAGTGGATCGAAGCCAGAAACAGTTAATTAGACTGCGAAACTGGCGCAAAAGTACCTTACTATTCTTACATAGATCGCAGGGGACCCGGGCGCCGCTCTATGAAATGAGCTATCTCTTTTGTTATCATGTTGTTATGCGTATCTTGTGGTGCTGTTAGAGGACAATGAGTAAGGCTGAAACGTTATCGCTGCTAGGGATGGACCGGGACGAGTTGGCGGCTTTGGCCACCGGAGCGGAACAGCCGCGCTATCGGGCTAAACAGATTATGGAGGCGGTTTACCGGCAGCGAGTGGAAGCGTTGGCGGAGATTTCCACATTGCCGTTGGAGTTTCGGGAGCGGCTGGAGCGGAGCGGAATTACGGTGGGCGCGGCGCGGATTGAGAATAAGTTTGTTTCGAATGATGGGACGGTGCGGTATCTGATTGGCTTTGCGGATGGGCAAACGGTGGAGACGGTGTGGATGCCGGAAGGGGATGGTGGAGAAGCGGGGGATGGGAGTGAGGCGGGCGAGGAGGCGGAGAGTTCCGAACCAGATACCTCAGAGGCTAAAGCCCCATCTGAAAATGAAAGTCTTATCGCAGCGTTAAAACGCTGCGCCACCCAAAGGCCGAGGCGCTCGACGATTTGTATTTCCAGCCAGGTGGGGTGTGCGGTGGATTGTCAGTTCTGCCTTACTGCGCTGCTTGGGGTGAAGCGTAATCTCACGGCGGGCGAGATTGTCGGCCAGGTTTGTGCCGTGCTGAGAGATCAAAAGGTTTCGCCGCCGGAGGATCGCATCAATCTGGTTTTTATGGGAATGGGCGAACCGTTTCTGAATTACGAGAATTTCGTGAAGGCGTCGCGCTTACTGGTGGAGTGTGTGGGGATTGCGGAACGGAGGATGACGGTTTCAACGGCGGGGATTGCTCCGAGGATTCATGATTTTGGCGTAGAAAAAATCCGGCCGAAGCTGGCGATTTCTTTGAACGCTTCGAACGACGCGTTGCGCACGCGGCTGATGCCGCTGAATAAAAAGTGGAATCTGGAAATGCTGATAGCGGCGGCGCGGGATTTTCCGCTGCGCACGCGGGAGTGGATCACGTTCGAATATGTGCTGCTCGGCGGCGTGAACGACGAACCGCAAAACGCGAAAGAAGTTGCGGAGTTGCTGCGCGGTCTGCGCTGCAAGGTGAATCTGATTGCGCTGAATCCGGGTCCGGGAATCGATTTCACAACTCCCAGCGAAGAGCGGGTGGCAGCGTTCCAAAAGATTTTGCGCGATGGTGGAATTCCGGCCTTTGTGAGGCGTCCGCGCGGCCGGGATATTTATGCGGCGTGCGGCCAGCTTAAGCGGACGGTCGAGGCTCCCACGTCGGCGAGCCAGTTGGTGCAGAGGATTTCCGCGTCGCCGGCGCCATAACTGGAAGTTCAACCCGAATGCTGGTTGCGGAACTGCCGTCTTCCTGCCAAGCCAAACGGCCTCGATGCTGCTGCAAAATTCCCTGACATGCACTCAGGTCCAGGCCAGAGATCGGTTGAGTCGAATTCCTAGCGCCGTTTTCGGTGAGTGCCGTCTTCGCTTCGGTAGTAGATAGTGGGGTTCCGGCATCGAAGATATGGATCGTGACCACTCCGTCTTTGTGTTCCGCGGTGACCATCAGAACGCTTCTCCCTTGACGGCTCAATGCATGGATCGCGCTGTTGAGAAGCTGAACGCAAATCTGAAGCAGTTGGCTGGAATCTCCCAGGATGCTTGGCAGTTCGGGCTGCAGCACGGTGCGGAGTTCAACGTTCTGGGTTTTCCACTGGGGTTGCGATAATTTGACGGCCGTGCGCACGATGGTGTTCATATCCACCGGACCCATAGTGGCATAGCCGGGCTTGGCAAAACTGATCAGGCTGGCGACCAGTGATTTGGTGCGGCGAATATGCTGTCCGATCTTTGACACCAGGTCGTGCTGTTGAGGATCGAGTGAGGTATTCAGAAGCAGATCGGAATAGCCCATCATGGCGGCGATCGGGTTGTTGAGTTCATGAGCCGCGCCGCCTACCAGTTGGCCGATGGAGGCTAGCTTTTCGGATTCGGTGATCTGGGCCTGCAAGCGCTTCAGGTTGACGATGGACTCTTGCGACTGATTCGAGCAGGCGAAGCAATTCGCGATCGAGCAAACGCTGGCGCACGAAAACCATGATGCCCATGAAAAGCGCAGCGCCGAGAGTGAGGACCAGGCGGAAAGAGCGGATGCGGGACGGGATGCCGGAATCCAGCAAAGCCCATGCGGCAAAAAGGGGCAGGGAAAAAACCGTGACCATGCCTACGCGCGCCAGCCAGACGCCATGCGAGGCAGTATTCGTGCGGGGGGTAGCATGAGGTGCGTCGTCGCGCGACCAGAGGCCGATCACAGTAATCCAGGCCATGGACGCGGTTAACGGAATATCGTAAAGGCTTCCGCTGTAATAGGCTTGACGGCCGAGGGCCCAGTTGGCGAAATAGGAGCTGGCGGCGTAGGTGAGGCTGGCGCCGAACAAGTTGGCATAAAGAATCTTCCAGCCCCCTTTGCTGTTCATCCAAGCCACCAGCAGCGCAATCAGAAACGCAAGTTTCTCGATCAGATAGAGGAGATTCAGATTGTCGTTATAGGCGGCGATATTGGGGACCACATATTGCCAGGCCATTACCGCGAAAATGTAGAGATACATCCACCAAACCATCATCAGGGCAAAATCGAGGCGGCGCAGGCGCGGGGAATATTCGTCCGGGGGAGCGTGGGGACGGAGCGCGAGGGCTGCCATCAGGGGGACGATGTGCAGGAAAAGAATAATGTCGCCGGCGCACAAATCGGGCACGTCAGTGCGGAGCCACACTTCGAAGTAAGTCCACATCAGCTGGTAGGAAAACCAGAAGGCCATGCCGGTGGCGAGCAGCGCCCAAAACAGTCTCAGGCGGCCGTGGGACCGTACGGCGTTGGGAACTAGGGAAAGCGCACCAGACAGCAGCAAAATGCACTGAATCCAATCGCTGAAGGCGGTGAGAGCAAAAGAGCGGTGCAGGATGAGCGCGCCGAGGATCAACGCCGCCACACAGGCCGCGACCGCCGCGGTCCAGAGTTTGGAGTATGCGCGCAACAAAACAGTCCTCGTTGTTATCTTAGACGTAAATTAGAGAAAACTAGGGTTACTGAAGTAATCTGTGGGTGCACGAAAAGGGTCCAGCTAAGAGCTGGTCGCGACCATGGGAGAGAGCGCGCTGTTGAAAGGATTTCTTGATCCGGTCCTTTTCTTATCAATACTATGCGAGACCACTAGGATGCGAGACAATTGCAATTAAGATCTCCCATCCACGGTGCGGCGGGCAGTGAATCGATTGCGAAATCAGGCAAATCAACGGTTTCTTAGCAGGCCACAGGCCGCGACCGACCCCAGCGAGGTTCGGCGGACTGAGCGTTGGCTGGCGACGGCGCGGGTATTTCTGGCCGTTTCGGCCTTGGTGGCGATTCGCATGGACCCGACGGAATTGGGGCACTCTCGCGCCGCCTACGGGCTCTTTGTCTTTTATCTGGCGAATGGAATTCTGGTGCTGATGTTGCTTCGCCGGCGCAAGGAATCGACCTCATCTTTTCGTCTGCTGGTTCACGCGGCCGATATTGTTTGGCCAGCTTTCATCTCACTCTTCGCGGAAGGGCCGAGAAGCCCGTTTTTTCTATTTTTTGTGTTTGTGCTGACGGCTGCAGCTTACCGCTGGGGGTTGTGGGAGACGTTGAGCACGGCTGCGGCAGAAGTGGTGTTGCTGTGGGCGGAAAGTTTTGTCCTGTTGCACGTTTGGACGCGGGGAACGCTGCCCTGGAATCTTTTCTCTGGCTTGCAGATTAATACAACCGAGTTTGAGCCCAAGCGGCTGTTTATGTTGTCGGTCTATCTGCTGGTTATGGGGCTACTGCTGGGCTATCTGGCAGAACAACAGAAACATTTGCGGGCGGAGAAGGCTGGAGTGACGCGCATGCTTTCCAAGGCGCGCGTGGAATCCGGTCTGACCGGAACGCTGGAACAAATCAGCCGGGAAGTTGTAAAGATGTATGGGGCCGCGCGGATAGTGTTGGCGGCGCAGGAAATCCATAGTAAGAGAAGATTTTTAGGCGAGCTCCGAAATCTCAACGGAGAGCTTTCCGATTTCGCGTGGCTGGATTCCCGCTCTCCCGATGCCAGAATTTATCATGAGGATTTTCCGGGAGACGTTTGCTACGCGTCACATGAGGGAAAGCGCTGGTCGATCGTGGCGCTGAATCAGGAAGGCAATGAGGCGCCTGATCCGAAGAGCGAAGCGCTGGCGGAGTTGAACCAGCGGCATCCATACGCGTCCTTGATCTCAGTAGCTTTCGTCTTTGGCAGCGAGTGGCGAGGGCGAGTTTTTATATTCGAACCGTCGTGGCGCGGCGAAACGCACGAAGAATTGCGTTTTCTGCTGGACCTGGTTTATCAGGTGGGTCCGGCAGTGTACAACGTATATCTGCTGCATCGTCTGCGGCGCAGGGCGGAAGCTGCGGAGCGGGCACGGTTCGCCAGAGAACTGCACGATGGAGCAGTGCAATCGTTGATTGCGGTGGAAATGCAAGTGGATGTGCTTCGTCGTCAGGCAGAAACCACGCCGGCGGTGGTGAGCGGAGAACTGGGACGCATCCAGGGTTTACTGCGCGAGGAAGTGCTGAAGCTGCGGGAGTTGATGCAGCAGATGAAATCCATCGACGTGGATTGCCGCAGGTTTCTGCGGGTGGTGACGGATTCAGTGGAGCGGTTTGAGAGAGAGACGGGAATTTCCGCGCGCTTCGTAACCGACATTGAAAACCTGGACATGCCGGACAAGGTCTGCCGGGAATTGTTGCGCATCGTGCAGGAGGGCCTGGTGAATGTACGGAAGCACAGCCGTGCGCGGCATGCGTTGGTGCGGTTAGGCTCGAGCGCCAGCCAGTGGAGCCTGACCATGGAGGACGACGGAAAGGGATTTCCGTTTTCTGGACGGGTGACGCAGGATGAACTGGAACAGATGGGCAAGGGCCCGATGATCATCAAGGAACGAGTACGTTTAATTGCGGGTTCACTCACGGTAGAATCAAGTCCCGGCACGGGGACGCGGCTGGAGATCAAGGTCCCGAAAGGTGGAGAAGTCAGCGATGAATTTTAAGAAGTCACAGCCCATTCGCATTGTGATCGCCGATGACCATCCTATTTTCCGGGATGGCTTGCGGCGGCTGTTGGAAGCGGAGCCCAACCTGACGGTGTTGGGTGAAGCTTCAGACGGGGCAGAGGCCGTGAAGATGGCGCGGCAGCTTAAGCCCGACATTTTGTTGCTGGACTTGGCGATGCCCAAGCATCCTGGGCTGGAAGCTTTGCGGGACCTGAGCACGGGAGGCGGTTCCAGCCCGGTGCGGGTGATTCTGCTGACGGCGGCGGCGGAAAAAAGTCAGATTGTCGAGGCTTTGCAGTTAGGTGCGCGTGGCGTGGTGCTGAAGGATTCCGCCACTCAGCTGTTGCTGAAAGCGATCCAGACGGTGATGGCGGGTGAATACTGGGTGGGCCGGGAGAGCGTTTCGAACCTCGTACAATATTTACGGACGCTGGTGCAATCCTCCAGCGATGAAGCGCGACAGAAAAAATTTGGGTTGACTCCGCGGGAGTTGGAGATTGTGGCTGCAGTGGTGGCCGGATATTCCAATAAAGAGGTCGCGGAATACTTCAAAATCAGCGAAGACACGGTCAAGCATCACCTCAGTAATATCTTCGACAAGCTGGGGGTATCTACCCGCCTGGAGCTGGCGCTGTTCGCGGTAAACCAGTCGCTGCCTTTGAAAAGCATTGTCTAACCGGCTTGTTTAGTTTGGCTTACGGAATTTCTCTCAGTCGGAATGTGATGGCACGAACGTGCCATTGGCGGGTTCGGTTCCCGCACCTATCATGTTGAGTAGACCAGCCTCGGGATAAGAATTGATCCGGTCGAACTGAAGTGTCGTCATTTTCAATATTCCCCGATTGGGGTAGAGAAAATTAAAGGAGACGGAGCCCGTGGCTAAGATTCTACGCAGCGTTTGGCAAGATCTTTGGAACGACGAGAGCGGTCAGGATATCGCGGAGTATGCGGTAATGCTGGCGGTGATTTTGGTAATCGTTGTGGGCACTGTGCGGCTCATCGGATCTAACGCCAACAACGTGTTCTCTTCCGTTGGCAGCTCCATCCAGTAGGAACCAAGTCGGCGAGTGGATCTTTGTTCTCGCAACGCGCCGCCCGGCGCGTAATTTGGCCAAGCCCGCGATTTGTTAATTTCCAATTCAACTGCATGTGATTTTCGCAGGCCATTTATTTCGCCGTGGGTGCGGTGAGGGCAACCTTGTCGCTGCCCGGGGTAGATAGTCGCGTGAGATACGGGAAGAATGGAGTAATTGCGAATGGCATCTTCTCGCGGGCTGAGGTCAGGGCTACGGGTTTGGCTTTGGCCAGTTCCACCTGGTCGGTCCAGGGGTCGAGTTTGATGCGGCCGCCGAGCGGGAGCGCCGCGATCTGATCGGTGCTCTGCGGTTTCAGTTCCGGCGCGGAGGCCAGAAGCACCGACATGCGGATACTTTTGTTGCTGGCGATGCTATCACCCAGGTGCGGACGAATCAGGTTAGGAAGATCGGGAGCGCTCTGCTGCAGCGCTTTCAAGAAGAGTCCCGCACTTCCGAGCTTGTCTTTGTAGGGAGAATTTTTCAACAGCTCCAGAGCTTTGGCGTCGGCAGCATCTTCGTCTGCGGAGCGGCGTTTGAAATCCAGGCGCTGGAAGGAATCTTCATCGGGAAAAAACATGCGGTCGCTGAAAGCGAGTTCGGTATTCATCTTGTGACCCAAGACGATATGACTCAGCTCGTGGGCGAGAACCATGGCGAGCGAGGCTTCGTCGGGAAGAACATCGAGCAAGCCCCGGCTGACGACGATGGTGTGGCCAATGGTAAAAGACTCTAGCGGAGAGGTGAGCAGGACGCGGCAGCGAACATCCGACTGGAGATCGATGTTATTGGTGACTAACAAATTGTTGACTACGGTCAGCAAGACTTTGTCGACATCGCCCGGGGGCGCGAGTAATCCAATTCTCTGCAGCCGTTCGATGGCATTGTCTTCGCCCTGACGCTCCCACATGCGCTCGGCGACCACAGGGTTGGCGTCAGCGGCAGCGTCACTCTGATCCTTTACGGACTGGGGAGAGTCAACCAGAATCTGGGTGAACTCTGAATTCTTGTTCAGCGCTTTCAAGTCGTATCCCCAAAGACGAGTCTGGGCGCGGAAGTGGAGAGAGCGGCCGAGGGACGTCTTCATGTCCGACTCTTCGCTGTAGATATAAGCGGGCAACCATGCTCCGGGCCGCATGTTGAGCCGCCAGCTATCGAAGTGCAGGTAGAAGGCAGTTTTGGGATGAGGATAGTAAGTGCCGTTGAAGCGAACCACGTTGTAGTCCTGATCTTCGACCCAGATGCGGCCCAGGAAGCGTCCCGGAGGCGCGTTTTCTTTGGGCTGAACATCGATCACGAGGCAGCGGACTTCTCCCAGAAACTCACGGCGAACAAAAGTGAAGTTGTAATACTTCTTTTGAAAATCGTCATCGAGCACGACCATTTGCGCGAAGCCGAGCGGCAGGAAGTGCATGGAGTAGAGGCCGGTGAGGCGGTTGGCCATGCGGCGTCCGAAGCCGGGTTGGCCTACGAATGACGTGTCTTCGGGACCATCGCTCATGTCGAGGCGGCCGAGAAAATATTCGTCCTTGACCGCCTGGGCATCGCCATTGCTATCGGACTTGAGATCCTGCAGGTAAGTCTCGACCATGGGACGCAGGTGGCGCATCTGGGCCACGAAGAGGTGCTCTTTCTGGATCACGCGATCGATTACTTCATTGAACGAGGCGGGAGGAGGCGTGGCCTGAGGTTGCCCGGACGCGTCGATGACTGTGATTTGAGGTGATGTGGAGTCCCGCGAGAGGGCCGGGAAAGACGACACCAACACAAAACAGAGGGAAAGGAAACCGAGCTGCAAAATGCGCATAAAAACCTTTGGAGACTACCCTATGCCAGTTGAAAAATAATGTGCAACACGACGGTGGAATCGGCTGGTTGGCCGTTTCTTGTCGCTGGCTTGAAACGAATCTGTTCGGCGGCCTTAACCGCATTGTCATCAAGACCATGACCCAGGCCGTGGACGACGCGGACTACGTGCAGATTGCCTGAGGCCTGCAGAACTACCTCGAGAAGAACCTCGCCTTGAATCCTGAGACTGCGTGCTTCCTGAGTATAGACGGGAACCGGTTTGGAAATGATTTCCGCGGGCACGCCGAGGGCGGCGGAAGCTTCTGCGGAGTGGGAATGGACGGAAGGTGGAGCGGGCACGTCGGCATCCCCGAAGCCACTTTGTTGCACTGCATTCTGCGCTGCCCGCGGATGATTGTCACTGATGGCGGTGCCATTTCCGAATCCGGTGCTCACGACTACGCCGCGAGCGCCTTTGGTGCCACCGCTGCCGTTGCCGTATCCGCCGCCGGATGGCAGATCGAACGATCCAAGAGCGGCGATGTTGACGGCTGTCCCCGGAGTGCCTTTGGCGGGAATTCCGTTGGGATCGCCGAAGCCTCCGGTCTGGACCTGCGATGCGGGGCGCGAGGTGGTGGGCGTGGCGGAACTGCCGGTAGAGAAAACGTTCGTTGCTACCACTTTGGGAACTACCGGGGCGGGGCTTGCAGGGAGAGGATCCAGCTTCCGGGGCGTGACGTGGACCGTAGGAGCGAGGGCTTCTTCCAATTTCGCAACTTTTGGTTGAGGAGCGGGAAGACGAAAGGCGTTGGTGGGTGGATCTAGATGCGCTACGAAGACTGGCTTGAACTGGGGTCGCGGTTGCGGCTGGTGATTGACCGGAGCCGGAGCGCTGACCAATTGCGTGGAAAGATAGGGATGTGCGGGAGGCGAAAGGATTTCCGGATGCAACATGCGTACCCACACCAGGAACGCCACCACGCAGGCCTGTGTTCCGGTGCTGAAAACGAATTCCGTCCATGGAGTTCTCGTCTTTGGAAGCAACGAGAATGGAGTCTGTGGAGAAGCGAAATATCCCATGACCACGTCTACTCGACGAATGCTGAAACACTCGTTCGGGATCGAAGTTTCTTCGTTAACGTTCTTAATTATCTAAAGAGGAACCAGCCCCTTGCGTGCAGAGGCCAAGATGCTTTAGATCGACTACCCCACAGCTGAATCGTGCACGGCAAAGGCCGTTTTTATTGAAGTACGATGAAACTGTAACTATTTACCGTTCAAGCACTTGCATTTAGCCTCGTGAAAACGATGGCTGGTCCAATTCCCACAGGGAAAATATTTTACATCCGAGTGTAGCCTTTTACTTCTCTCGGCTTAGCACTCAGCAGTGCACTATCTTGGGACTGTTGATGCCCTTAGTGGCGTTGCGAGTGTCGACTACCAGTTGGGCTTCGCCCACGATCTTGCGGTAGTCGTAGTCGGAGTGGTCAGTGACAATTACGACACAGTCGTAATCGCCAAGTTTATCGAGTTCGGTGCGCTTCATCTGCAAATCGTACTTGCGGCCTTTGCCGATGAACGGGAAGTAGGGGTCGTTATAGTTGACCTTAGCTCCCTCTTTTTGCAACAACTCAATGATGGTAAGCGCAGGAGACTCGCGCAGATCGTCAATGTCTTTCTTGTAAGCCACGCCGAGAATCAGAATGCGGGATCCGTTGAGCGATTTCTTGTGGCCGTTCAGCGCGCCGCCGATCGAGGCGAGCACGTGATACGGCATGTTGGTGTTGATTTCTCCCGCCAGCTCGATGAAGCGAGTCCGGAAGTCCCATTCCTTAGCTTTCCAGGAGAGATAAAAAGGATCGACTGGAATGCAATGTCCGCCTAATCCCGGCCCCGGGTAAAAAGGATGGAAGCCGAAAGGCTTGGTGGAGGCGGCCTCGATGACTTCCCAGATGTCCAGGCCCATGCGCAGGCAAAGCAATTTCAGTTCGTTGACCAATGCGATGTTGACGCAGCGATAAATATTCTCCAGCAACTTGGTCATCTCCGCTGCGGCCGGCGAGGAGACGGGAACGGTACGCTGGAAGATAGATCCGTAAAGTGCTCCGGCCAATTCTGAAGCTTGCGGGTTTACTCCTCCCACTACCTTTGGGATATCGCGCCGGGCCACGGTGGTATTGCCGGGATCTTCGCGCTCGGGAGAGAAGGCTACGAAGAATTCTTTTTTCGCGTCGGAATCGCCGCGAGCGGCCTTGAGGCCAAGCTTGTTTTCTTTCTCGAGAATCGGAACCATCACTTCTTCCGTAGTGCCGGGATACGTTGTGCTCTCCAGAACCACCAACTGCCCGGGCTGAAGATGAGGAGCGATGGCGTGGGTAGTGTCGGTGATATAGCTCAGATCGGGCTCGTGGTACTGATTCAGCGGGGTAGGGACGCAAATGATGATAGCGTCCATTTGTTCGATGTGAGCGTAATCGGAGGTGGCGGTAAAACCCTTGGCCTTCGCGTCCTGGATTTCCTTCGCAGCGATGCGGTAGATGTAGGATTCTCCCTTGGCGAGGGTATCGACTTTGCGCTGGTCAATGTCGAAACCGGTAACGGTGAATTTCTGGTCAGTAAAAAGCAGGGCCAACGGCAGGCCGACATAGCCCAGGCCGATAATTCCTACACGGGCCTGGCGCTGCTTGATCTTATCCTTGGTGGAATCGACCGTGCGAGTGGCGGCGGAATGAGTGCTCATTGTTGTGACAGGAATCCCCGATCAGGATATCTTCTCAGGATATCTGCAAGTGGTGAATTTCGTTTCGATTCTAGCATGTAGCGCTTGCAAAACGATGTAGCAGAAGCCACTGCCCGGCTGCTGAATTTGATTCCGTGGCCCAAAATGGAGAACTCTTGACAACGTCTGGCGCGCGCAAATACGTGTGGATCGTGTTGGCGTTGGCTATTGCGGGGGTAGCTGTGGGATTGGCGGCGAAGGCGGGCAGTTTCCTGGTTATCGATGCGCCGCAGCGCTCGGATGCGATTCTGGTGCTGGCTGGGGAGACCGACCGGCGTCCAAAGCGCGCGTTGGAGCTTTTGTCGCAGGGATATGCTCACCGGATCGTGCTGGATGTTCCGAGCAACGCGAAGCTCTACGAGTTCACCCAGATTGAGTTAGCCCAGAGATACATTCATGATCTGCCGCAGGGGGCAGCGATCAGCATCTGTGCGATCGATGGGTTGTCCACCAAGGATGAAGCCAAAGAAGCTGAAAAATGTTTGCAGCAGGAAGACGCGAAGAGCGTACTTATCGTGACCTCGGATTTTCATACCAGGCGGGCGCTGGAGATTTTTCGGCGAGAGTTTCCGGGGGCTGAATTCTCAGTCGCCGCAGCGCGGAATGACGAGGGATTTGGAACCAGGTGGTGGACGCATCGCCAATGGGCGAAGACATTTGTGGATGAATGGCTGCGATTCATTTGGTGGAAGACGATTGATCAGTGGAGACAATGAAGGGTGGAGACGCCTTTCACCACGGTGGCACGGAGACGCAGAGAAAATCTCCAATCGTTCTGATTTTTCTTTTGCCTTGCTCCGTGCCTCCGTGTCTCCGTGGTGAAGACTAAAAAATTCATTTGGAACGCGCTAAGGGCGGTGCCGAAAAGTTTTCCACCGTTAAGTGAATTTGCAAGCACAAAAGGCATTGACTGCCAAGAACTTTGGAGGGTACGATGCGTTGACAGTCACCAAAATAGTTAATAACGGAGCGTGGGATGGGCATGTCTGCTTTCCGCAGAATGGTGAGTTGCGTGCTGGTGTTCGGATTTCCCGCTTCAATTTTTGCCGCCGATTCTGGCGCGGCCATGCTTTATGCACACGGAGCAGCTTGGGTGAACGGCGCTCACGTCCCCGCGTCTTCGGCAGTTTTCAGTGGCGACCTGGTGCAGACGCGTTCTGACTCCGGAGCGAACATCAACGCGCCCGGTTCCAGCATTACGGTTCTCGGCGACTCGCTGGTCAAGTTCGAAGGCTCCTCGCTGAACGTGGAGCACGGCGGCGTGGCTGTGGCCACATCCAAGGGTCTTGCGACCGATGCTGGCGATGTGCATGTCGCTCCCGCGACCAGTGCGTGGACTGAATTCAACGTGACGGATGTGGATGGGACGGTGAGGATCGCGGCGCGTAAGGGCGATCTGAACATTACCGACGATAGCGGCACGGTGACGTTGGCGCAAGGCCAGGAAACGACGCGCGACGATCAGTCGGATCAATCGGCAGATACAAATAATAATAATAAAGACAAGAAGAAACGGAAGCGGGCTGCAGGTGCAGCTCCGGCCGCCGGCGGAGGGACGTTGAATTCCCCACTGGCCGTTGGCATCGGTGGAGCGGCTATTGTCGGCGTTACGACGTGGGTGCTCTTGCAGAGCGATAATCCCGTTAGTCCCTCGACGCCTTAGGGCACACCAACTTCAAGAATCGTTTAGAGCCATCCCGCGAAGTCGGACGGCTTACTGCTTTTGAGCGAGAGTAATTCCCCGGGCTTGAAGTGTATGTACAATGGATATACAATACTAAAAAGTGCCGGAACGTTGCGAGTTCGACTGGGATGAACACAATAAAGGGCATCTCGCAAAACATGGAATCAGCCGCTCCGATGCAGAGGACGTATTGTCAGGCGACCACATTCTCTTGGAGTACCAAGTAGAAGGTGGCGAGCAGAGATGGATAGCCGTGGGAGCAACCCGTGAGGGAAGGATCTTGAACATCGTGTTTGCGGTTCGCGGCGAGATCATTCGTCCGATCACAGGCTGGGCCGCCGACAAAGAAACAGCGGGAATATTTCTTAGGCAGTGGGGGATAGGATAGACATGGCAAAAGTGAAGATGAAACAAGTCGCGGTTCCAAAGTTTTCCAATGAGGCTGATGAAGCAGCGTGGTGGGATAGACATCGCTCCGAGGTAGAAGCCGAAATCCGCCAGCGAATGAAACAGAGGAGGTCGCTTACGCTAAGCAATCTGCCACAGCGCTCCGAACCATCTCAGCCCGTTACTTTGCGTATTCCGAAAGAGGATCTGGAAACGGCGCGCAGGCTGGCGGCTCGCAAGGGCGTAGGGTATCAGACTTATATCAAAATGCTGCTCCGGGAATCGCTGGCGGAAAATGCCGCAAGGAAATAAAGATTTCGCCGGGCACGGTTTTGACTTCGCGGACCTTATAAACCTTTAAAACGCAGAGTTCACCGAGAAGGTCCGCAGAGCGCGCGGAGTTTGGCGCGCGCGCGGAACAGCGATTTCAGAAATTTGTCGCGGACTGCTGCAGGGATTCTCGCGGATCCAAAGATTCTTCGGCAGGCTTGCTGCGCATGGGCCGGCGTTTGCGGGCGGGTTTGGCGAAAGGTTCCGCGGACGCGATCGTACACAGCACATAAAACAGCGCAGCATTGGCGGGAATTTGCAGGTTGAAGTCGATTGCGCTGTGAATCAGGATTCCGCTTAGGCCAAGCAGGCAGGCAAGGGTTACTGCCCCGCTCATTTCGCTTGGCCAGTGTCCGATTTTCTTGATGGCTCGCGCATAGACTATTACAACAAACCAAAGCATCGTCGCGAAGCCAAGCAATCCCATTTCCACGAGCAGCTGCAGGTAATCATTGTGGGCTTCGTTCACGAAGAAGTTAGTGTAGAAAGTTCGGAACTCCGGATAGACGATGGGAAAGGTTCCCAGGCCCCAACCGAGGATTGGCTTTTTCAGGAACATGCGCAGGCCATCGCGATTGATATACGTGCGAATGTCGCTGGAAAGTTCGGAATGTCCGGGGCCGGCGGTAGCGATGCGCTGGCTGAGTTCACTGCCGCCGAGCCAGACCAGCAAGCCCACGACGATAGCGAGAAAAACGCCGATGCCGATGGCGGTGCGCAGTCCGCGCTTTTGTTTGACCAGTAAGGACGCCAGGATCACGAGTTCCCCGACGATTGCAAGCATGCCGCCGCGCGATCCGGAGAGAAAAATCGTTCCTACCATCACGGCCGCCGCGGCCGCCGCTACGGCGCGTACCTTCGGAGGGGCGAGCCGGGTGAGGGAAACGATCAGCGGAATCGGAACCAGCATTTCCATCAGGCCGGCGTAGTGGTTGTGATTTACGTAAGGACCATAGATCCATCCGCCGCTGCGCGGTTGCCGCAGCCAGTAGAGTTTGCCATTCGAAGAGATGCCTTGCAGCAAGGCGAAGCCGGCGACTGCTGCTCCGTAGACGGAGAAGATCAGCGCCAGGTTGCGCGCCTGAGCTCCGCGAAGCAGAGTTTGCCCGGCAAGAAAACACAGCAGGGCATAGGCGCAATATTGCAATGCGAGTGCCGCGGTGTCGTGGGGATACGCCGTCATGCGGAAGATGAGCTGAGTTGCGATCAGCGCGGCGAAAACTGCCATGGGAAGGAAAAGAGGATTCCAGCGGACTTTTATCTGATCGTCGAGAAGGACCTGTTTGCTGATCCAGAATAGAAATAGGACCGCGGAACCCAGCTCGACCACGAAGATGGACCAGGGCTCGACTGCGCCGAAAGCGAGCGGACCAAACAGGAGCAAGCCGAAGATGCCATATAGCAGTGCCTTCTCGGGTCGTGCCGAGAGTTCGCGGCGATGAATGTCGGCCATGCTGGGCGCGCTCATGAAAATGAATGCATCTGGGTCGAGAGGTTATTGGCGTTTGGGCGTCAGGCGGAAATCGTCGACCCAGAGCTTACCACGGATCGGACTCCCCTCCGGCAAGCGCCGAATGTGCAATATCACTAGCTTGGTATCGGCTCCGGTGGTGAATTCCCCGGTGGCGGATTTCCAGAATCCCGCCTCTTTCAATTCGTCGCTGTCGTATAAGACCTCGCGAGTGTAAACATCTTGAATCGTGAAATGCGGCGCACCCGCGCCCTCGATCTCTCCATTTTTGTAATACGCGGAAAATTCGTAAGAGGTGTTGGGCTGAACCGCGATGAATTGTCGAATGCCAGCGTCGGTCACTCCGGGACCGTCAAACGCAATCAGAAGAGAACGATGGCCGGAGTGAAAATCGCTGGGATCGAGAGTGAGCGTGACGCTTTGCTGTTTATCGTACTGCCAGTCGAAGCCTCCGTTGAGGACATCAAGGCTGAAATCTCCGTTCACGATTAAATTACGTCCCGAAGGAACGTAGGCGGAAAGGCCGAAGAGCGGCGCGGCTTGCTGCCAGACCAGTCGGGCCTGATCGACGTCTTTATGGTTCAAAAGATACTGCAGGTACTCGTTGACGTAGCGGAGTTCGAAGGTCTGTGGCGTTGCCATCATGGCCGCCCAGACCTTGGCGGTGCCGGCAGTCTCCTGTTTGCGCATCAGCAGGTTTAGAAAGGCGATGTAGGCCTCGGAGCGCGGAGGGACGACATCGCGTAGAAGCACGTCGACGTCCGGGTTGATCCGCCAGCAGAATTGGATGGCGGGATCGGCCAAGGTCGGTTCGTTCTGCAGGACAACGCGAAATTCGCGGAGAGCCTTCGCTTCATCGCCCTGGACGAGGTAGAAGTTGGCCGCTTCCCAGGCGACGTCCGGCGTGGTGGGATCGGCCTGAATGGCGTGCTCTAGCGCGTCGGTTTGATGGGAAACGTCACCCAGAACCTGATAGGCGGAAGCTAGATCGAACCAGTAGCGGGCGGCGTGGGGATCAAGCTGCACGGCGGCGCGGAAAGGCTGGATGGCCGCGCCCGGATCTCTTGCGACCAGGCTGAAATACCGGCCGAGATGATTGCGATAATCGGCATTCCAGGGATCAAGAGTAATGGACCGTTGCAGGCTTGCGATCTCCGCTCTTTCGTCGAACAGCGATCCAAGAAAAAGTCGCCCCGCCAGCAGAACGTAGACCACACAGAGCGCCACGGCAGCGCCGATGACTGCTCTTTTTCGCCAAGCAGAGTTGAGGGGTATTTCCATGTGGTCCAGGCGGTTCACAAGAAGCGTTGGCAAAAATCCAAGGTTGAATCAGGCGCTGTTGGGCGATGCCTCGACGGTATCTTCGATGTCGCCGTCGCCATCCTCATCGTCATGAGAGCTATGGTCGTGATAGTAACCGGCGTACTTGCCCTGATATTCGTAGTAATAGTAGTAATCCGGCGAACTCAGGTCGACGGCGTTCAACAGGACGCCGGATACTTTCGCGTTAACCTGCATCAGAATATCGCGGGAGCGGCGCAAAGCTTGCTTGGTGGTCTGCCCCGAGCGGATCACTAGCACAATGGCATCGGCTCGCGGAGAGAGCACGACGGCGTCGGTCACCGAAAGCGTGGGAGGAGTATCCACCACAATGTGATCGTACTGGCCACGCAGCTCCTGTAATACGTCGCGCATGTTGGTGGAAGCGAGCAACTCGGCGGGGTTGGGCGGAGGCGTTCCCGCGGGCAGCACGTCGAGATTGGGAAGGATCGGAGAGTGCGTGATGGCGCTCTCCAGAGTGGCGCTTCCGGTCAAAACATTACTGAGGCCGCTGCGCGGGCCCATGCCGAGAGTCTTATGGATGCTGGGCCGGCGGAGGTCGGCATCAATGAGCAGAACGCGAATCCCTTTCTGTGCCAGAACCACCGCGCAGTTGATGCTGGTGGTCGTCTTGCCTTCCTGCGGAAGCGCGCTGGTCACCATAATTACCTTGGGCGGCGCACCGAGGTTGGAAAGCAGCAGCGAGGTTCGCAGGGCGCGGTAAGACTCGGCCATTTGCGATTGCGGCCTGACCTGAGTGATGAGCTCGACCGCTTCTTTCGAACTGGCGATCACCAGGCGTTTTGCGTTTGCGCCCTCGCGCGCCGTCCTCGAACCGAGAGGAATCATCCCCAGAGGCGGCAAGCCGGAGATCATTTGCGCCTGTTCGGTGGTGCGAACCGTGTTGTCTAATCCTTCCAGCAGGAAGGCAAGTCCTACTCCGGAGGTGAGACCGAGCATGAAGGCGAAGGAAAGATTGCGCGGAATATTCGGTTCGATGGGACTAGTGGGCACGCGGGCTACGTCGACGATGCGGAAGTTGTTCGAACGGAGACCGGCTGAGACTCCCGCCTCTTTCAGTTTTTCCAGCAATCCTTCGTAGAGCTGGCGGTTGGTGTCGAGGTCGCGCTTGAGCAGACTGTATTCGATGGCGCTCTCGTTGAGCTTATTGGCTTCCTGCTTCTGTTTTTCCAGAGCATCATGCAGCATGTCTTCGCGCTGCAGGGCGGCCATGTACTGACCCTTAATCTTGCCGCTGAGCTTTTTTGTTTCGGCCAGTAGCTGAGCGTTGATTTCTTTGAGCTGGTTATTGATTTGCGCGAGCTTTGGGTAAGCGGGGCCGAATTGCGTGTTCAAGTCGGCAGCTTGAATCTTCAGATCGGCTTCTTTGCTGCGCAGGGTTTCGAGCAAGCCCCCGGCAGACTGGGAATTAACCCCGGCAGAGTCCAAAACGCTGGCTGCTGAGGCGATGGTATCGGTGTCGCCCGCCTGGACGAGGCGGTAGATGGATTCCTTGTCCATGCGCTCGGATTCCGCGGAAGTCAATTCTTTATTGAGTTCGTCGAGCTTGGCGGTAGTGATGTTTTGCTTGTCGTCGATACCCAGAATTTCGTGTTCTTTTTGGTAGTGAACCAGTTTTTCCTGGGAGGTTTCCACTTTCATCTGCAGGTCGACCAGTTGCTTGGAGAGCCAATCAGAGGCTTGCATGGTGGAGTCGAAGCGCGACTTGAAATTGTTCTCCGTGTAGGTGGTCATCAAGGTATTGACCACGTTCGCGGCCAAATCCTTGTCGGGACTTCGATAGTGCACCTCGATGATGTGGGTGTTGGGAGCCAGCGCTACTTTCAAATTTGAACGGAAGGAAGAGAGAAGGGAAGTGGTGCGCCCGCTATCGGCTTGCAAGGGGTCGGGAGCAAGATCGAGCGAAGAAGGAAGAGGAGCAGTTTTTCCGCCGAATTCCGAACGGCGATCGAGACCAAGTTCTTTCACGATCTGCAGCGCGAGAAGATCGCTCTGCAGAATTTTTACTTCAGTTTCCATCTCGGTGGGATCGTAGTAGTCCACGTTAAAGGTGGGGGAGTTGCTGAAGTTGACGAGGCCGGAATCCGGCTTGTTAATCGCGATGCTGCCGCGGGCCTCATAGATCGGGGTCATCTTGAGGCTGGCGATGGCGACCACGGAAAAAATTGTGACCAGGCAAGTCAGAACCGTCCACTTGCGCTTCACCAAAACCCGGACGTACTCGCCGAGTGCCGACTCCTGAGAGAGAAGTTCGGGATGAACGCGCGGACCAGTGGATTTCCCGAAATCGCCCTGTGCCGGCTGCATCTCGCGAATCATCGGGCTATTGGCCTGTACCAGCGGTCCGGGTTCCATGCACTTCTCCTCAATCAGGTTCGATTGCGTTTAAGGGCGAGCGGGCGCAATCCCACGCAGCCCAAAAATTCGCCGGCTCGATGGCTGGTTCATCGCCCGCGAATTCTTTCAGAATGTTAATGTTGGTTTCGCGCATATTCTAGCATTGCTTTCGCCGAATACAACCGGCGAATCGTGGTGCAGCGCCTGTGGTGCAATCAATTCCTGAACCACGAAAGACGCGAAGCTTCACTCAGTGCGAATTATTAGAGACTTTTTTCGCTTGCTCTTGCGCCACACGAGATAAAAGATCGCGATTTCACTTGCGCGGTTCACGCCGAGATGCAACTCCGCTATACTACCTTGCAATCATCCGCCCTACAGGTGACGACGCTGGCACGTGAGTGGCACGGCAAAGCGGGGAAAAATAGATTACACATGTCTGAGGCAGGTGCGATGAACTGGTCGGAGCAGGAAGTACTGGTCACCGGGGGTACGGGCTCGTTCGGGAAGAAATTCGTGGACATCATGCTGCGGGAATATCACCCGAAGCGGTTGGTGATCCTGAGTCGCGATGAACTAAAACAGCACGATATGCGGACAGCCGGCTTTGATCACTCCAGTCTGCGCTATTTTATCGGCGACGTGCGGGATCCGGCCCGGCTGCTGCGCGCCTTCTCGGGCATTACAGTTGTGGTCCACGCTGCGGCCCTGAAACAGGTGCCGGCGTGTGAATACAATCCCTTCGAGGCGATTCAGACCAACATTATGGGCGGCCGCAACGTGATCGACGCAGCCATCGACCGGGGCGTAAAACGCGTGCTGGCTCTCAGTACCGACAAGGCGGTGAATCCGGTCAACCTCTACGGTGCTACGAAGCTGTGCGCGGAAAAGGTTTTTGTGCAGGCGAACGCGTACGCCGGTGCGCAGGAGACGCGGTTCAGTTGCGCGCGATATGGAAACGTTGTGGGAAGCCGCGGCAGCGTGATCCCGGTTTTTCTGGAGCAGCGAAAGCGCGGCAAGATCACCATCACCGATCCGCGTATGACACGTTTCTGGCTGACTTTGGAACACGGCGTACGGTTCGTGATTCGCGCCATCGAACAAATGTTTGGCGGAGAAATTTTTGTGCCGAAGATTCCCAGCATGCGACTGGTGGATCTGGCGGAGGCGGTTGCTCCCGGGTGTGACGTGGAATACATCGGCATTCGACCGGGAGAAAAATTGCACGAAGTTTTGCTCTCGGAGGACGAAGCCCGCAATGCCGTGGAACTGGATGACATGTACGTGATTCAGCCATCGCATCCCTGGTGGAAACGGGCAAACTGGGTGCACGCCCGGGAATTGCCGCAGGGTTTTCGCTACACCAGCGACAGCAATGCGGAGTGGCTTACGAACGAGCAACTGCACGAACTGATTGAGCCGGGAGCGGCCTTCAAAGCGGCGATACCAGCGTAGATGTCATCGCTAAATCATCGAATCGTTGACCAATACGCGGCCAACGGAAGTCCTCTTAGAACCGTGCCATGCCCGTGCTACCCATGACCCGCGAAGTACTTGCCATCGATGGAGGAACTCCGGTGCGGAAAACTCTGCTTCCGTACGGACGCCAGTCGATTGGAGAAGAAGATATCCAGGCGGTGGTCGACGTGCTGCGCTCTGACTGGCTGACCACTGGACCCAAGGTTGCGGAATTCGAAGAAGCCTTCGCATCGTGGGTGGGTGCGAAACATGCGGTGAGCTTCAGTTCCGGCACCGCCGCTTTGCATGGTGCGGCTTTCGCGGCGGGACTGAAGGCCGGGGATGAAGCTATCACCACGCCCATGACTTTCGCGGCCACGGCGAAC
Source organism: uncultured Acidobacteriaceae bacterium (assembly GCA_963726155.1). Taxonomy (GTDB): domain Bacteria; phylum Acidobacteriota; class Terriglobia; order Terriglobales; family Acidobacteriaceae; genus Sulfotelmatobacter. The sequence goes on along the minus strand of CAVSBF010000003.1, from coordinate 185,561 downwards.
TGCGTGTTGTATCAGGGAGCGACGCCGATTTTTGCCGACGTGAGCGCCGACACGCTCAATTTGAATCCGGAGCAGGTAGTGGCACGAATTACGCCGCGTACGCGAGCGGTGCTTCCGGTGGATTATGCGGGGCATCCTGCGGACCTGGATGCGATTCAGGAACTTGCCGCTGAGAACGGGCTGATCGTGATCGAAGATGCTTCGCACGCCTTGGGAGCGGAATATAAGGAACATCGCGCGGGCAGCATTGCAACCATGACGGTGTTCAGCTTTCATCCGGTGAAACATTTGGCCACGGGCGAAGGTGGCATGGTGACAACAGATCGAGCCGATTTCGCAGAGACCTTGCGACGTTTTCGAAATCATGGAATCTCGAGCGACGCCCGCCAGCGCCAGAGCATGGGACAGTGGCACTACGAAATGGTGTCGCTGGGTTTCAACTACCGGCTTACCGATATCGCATGCGCACTTGGTTTATCACAGTTGAAGAAGCTGGAAGGAAATTTATCGCGCAGGCGGGAGATCGCGGGTCGCTACGCGGCTGCATTCGGCGATCTCGAAGCCGTGACCTTGCCGGCAGTGCGGGCCAATGTGAAGCCAGCCTGGCATCTGTATCCGATCCGGCTCAATCTCGAAAATCTGAATGCAGACAGAGGCAAGATTTTTCGCGCGTTGCGCGCGGAAAATATCGGAGTCAATGTTCATTACATTCCGGTCCACTTGCATCCCTATTATCGGGATCGTTTTGGCGAGCGAGCGGGCGAGTATCCGATCGCCGAGGATGCTTACGCGCGGCTGATTAGCCTGCCGATTTTTCATGGTCTGAGTGACGGGGACGTGGAAGATGTGATTCGCGCCGTGAAGAAAGTGATCGGCAACTTCGCGAGATAAAAATCCTTGGCCAATTCGGAAATAAAATCCGCCTTAATTGTGGGGGCCGGCTCGATCGGGCGACGGCACATTTCGAACCTGAGGAAACTGGGGCTGAGTAAGTTAGCGGCTTGCGATCCTCATCCCGAGCGGTTGGAGTACGTTGCAAATGAGTTTCAGGTCGAATGTTTCCCAACCATCGAGGTGGGGTTGGATAAGTTTCCAGCAGATGCAGTTCTCGTCTGCAGTCCGCCCGCAGGTCACGTGGCGCAGGCGATGCAAGCACTGCAGGCAGGCGCACATGTCTTTATCGAGAAGCCTCTTTCCGATCGAATGGATGGAGTGGAGGAACTCAAGGAGGAAGCGGCGAAACGCGGAGCTGTGGTTCAGGTGGGATACAACCTGCGCTTCCATCCGGCGATACAGAAGTTGAAAGAACTGGTGGAGGCGCGTGCAGTAGGCAAAATTCTTTGGGCGCATGTGGAAGCCGGGAGTTATTTGCCGGACTGGCGGCCGTGGCAGGATTACCGCAAGAGTTACACAGCGCGCCGCGAACTTGGCGGCGGCATCTTACTCGATGGATCCCATGAAATTGACTACATGACCTGGCTCTTCGGAGCGCCGCGGGAACTGGCTTGCATGGCCGACCATGTGAGTGAATTGGAAGTGAATGTGGAGGACTGCGCTACCATCCTTATGCGCTTTGCGGACGGGACGCGTGCCGATGTGCATTTGGATTTTATTCAGCGTTCTTATTCTCGCTATTGTTCACTGGTGGGACCGCAAGGCAAAGTGCATTGGGATTTGCTGAGTAATTCGGTGCAGGTTCTGCGGCCCGGCAAAGAAGCGGAAGTTTTCAAGTTCGAGTTTGAAATCAACGAGGGATACGTGGCGGAACTGGCCCATTTTATCGAGTGCGTGCAAAACGGCGCTCGTCCGCGATTCACGCTGGAGGATGCGATTCTTACTCTGCGTATTGCTTTGGCGGCGCGTGCTGCCGCGGAAGAAAAGAAGTGGGTGCGCTTTGAATAGCGTGGCCAAGCCAGTGGCAATTATTCCGGCTCGGGGTGGCTCCAAACGGCTGCCGGGTAAAAATCTCAGCGCATTTTTCGGCCATCCGATGATGGCTTATGGAATATCTGCGGCGGTGAACAGCGGGTTGTTTGAGAAGGTTGTCGTTTCGTCCGACGACCCGGAGATTGGGCGCGTTGGCCAGTGGTATGGCGCCGAATTTATTGAGCGGCCGGCGGAATTGGCGACCGATACGGCAAAATCGATCGACGCCGTAACTCACGTGTTGCGAAAGCTCGGACAGCGTGGCTACCATCCGGAATATCTTTGCCAGATTTTCCCCAATTGTCCGCTGGTAATTAGTGACGACGTTATCGCGCATGGAAAATTGTTTTGCGAGAAGAACCGCAAGTTTCAAATTTCTGTTGTGACTTACCGCTGTGTGTATCCCGAATGGGCAATGGTCGCGGACGCGGAAGGCCGGGGACAATGGGCTTTGGGTAAAGAATTTGTTGGCCGGAGCCAGGATTGCCTCCGGACTTTTTGTCCCACAGGCGCGGTATGGTGGGCTCGTTGTGCCGACTTGCTGGAGCAGAACACATTTTACGGATCACCTTTTCATCTGGCAGAGATGGATGCCAACCGCGGCGTAGATATCGACGACGAGGAAGATCTGCGATTGGCAGAGTTGCTGGTGCTCGGGCTTACGGCGCGCGACCGGCGCTCACCGCTTGAGGTGCCTGCGAGAGAAAGTTATTTCAGCCGATGACAGATTCGCGCCAGAACAAGAAAATGATCTGCACGATTCCCGCGCGTGGAGGCAGCAAGCGCCTCCGCAGAAAAAATGTGCGGGATTTAGCGGGTAAACCGATGATCGCTTACTCGATTGGGGCCGCGTTGCAGAGCGGGCTATTTGAACAAGTTTACGTGTGCACCGAAGATGAGGAGATTGCGCGAACGGCAACGAAGTTCGGAGCGACCGTGCCGCAGCTCGTGCCAGAAGAGCTATGTGGGGATCTGGTCGCGTCGCATATCCCGTGCCAGTATGTCGAGCGCCAACTGCCATCACACGGAAGTATCGACTCGCTGCTGTGTTTGCAGCCCAGCTCTCCGCTGCGCAGCGCGCAGGATATACGCGATGCGGTCGAGAAATTTAGCGAAAGTGACTGCGACTTTGTGGTGAGCGTGACAGCGATCGACCCGCATGATTTTCACTGGGCGGTTGTCCCGGGCGAGGATCCGTATTGGAAGATGTTTTTCGGAAGTCAATATCTCAAAGAGCGTCCACTTCTGCCGCCGGTGTATCGTCCGAACGGATCGATCAAGATTGCGAAGCTTAACGCACTGGCGTCGATTGGGCATTTTTTTGGAGAGCGGCTGGATGTCATTGAAACACCGGTCGAGCGTTCCGTGCACGTGGCTGTCGAATTCGATTTGAAACTCTGTGAGACCATTTTGCGAGATGAAGAAAAGGCTTTCCGAACATCCTGATTGGTAGCTGGTTTACGTTTGCATGAAAATCCTGCTCATACATCCCAACGACGATCCGGAACAAGGATTGTGGGCGAGCGCGCGCTGGGACAGGATCGTGGATCTTGGTTTGGGAGGCGTAAACAGTTATCAACGGTGGACGCAGAAATTCAAGTGTCCGGTCACGACCCTGGATTCACTCCGTCACGGCTTCGATGATTTTCAGCGCATTCGCGAACTGCAGGGTCTGGGGAACGGACGGCTGCTCGATGAGTGCGGCCTCGACTGGTGGGAGATCATGTCGCTGCTGCTGACCGGCGAACTGGAGACGCTGATATTACTGCAGCGCTTTGCGTCTACAGTGGGTTCGGGTGATGAGTTATACACTTCGCGCCCGGGCCTGCATGCGACTCTTTTGGAAAGTCTGCTGCTGGCGCCGGTGAAAAGTTTCCCGTTGCGACGTGACGCGCAAAAGGGTAGCTTGCGACACTATTTCCGTGTTTCCAAAAAACTTTCCGCACCGCAGATCATCGATGTCTTCTGGGATAAGTACGACTTGGGATATCAGTTTCGCGGGAGGTTGGGTCGAAAGCGCCAGCCCTTGCGGCATCCCGCCGTGTTGCTGCCAACCGCGTACGTGAATGTCTCACGAACCGGTATCGCGTATGCGAATACTTTTCCCGAGGAAAATTTTCTTCTGGTGGCCACGCGGCGGAGCGGCTGGGTGAAGGATGTACCGCGGAACGTGGCAGCCACATGGCTTTCCTTCTATGCATCCCTTCGTGATCGCAGCTCTGAGAACGCCGGGATGCAAGACCGGTGGAGAGCTCTGCTGCGGGAACTGGAAAGAACGACAGAGTTTGAAATTCTGCACCGGTTGGGTTTTCTGGATGCTTTTCCCCGGTGGTTCCGGCATGGCTTCGAAGTTCGCGATGCCTGGCAGAACGTTCTCGACAAGGAACCCATTCAGGCCGTGCTATGCGCGGATGATAGTAATCCCTATACCCGAATTCCGTTACTTCTGGCGCAGGCGCGAGGCTTGCCGAATATTGCCTGCCACCATGGCGCGCTGGATGGCCGCTACATCTTCAAGCGGAGTTACGGGGATGTGATTTGGGCGAAGGGAAAGATGGAGGAAGATTACCTGGTGCGAAAATGCGGCGTGCCGCAGGAGAGGGTAGAGATTGCCGCCCCGGTGATGCCTGAGAACTGGAATACACTGCGACAAGCCGAACCGGCGAAGTTTCAAACCGCACCTTCTGTTTCATTTCAGAAGCCTACGATATGTCGGGCGGACGGACGGAAGAATTCTACCGTGATATTTTACCGCCCCTTGCAGATTTGGCGCTGGCTACCGGGCGTGAGTTGATCGTGAAATTGCATCCGGGGAAAGCCATCGCGAGCGGACGGCTATGCCAGCGCGAGTACTTTCCGCCAAGCAAAAAGCGCGATGCGCTTGTGAGCGGACCGCTCACGGAAGAGCTTCTCGCTAAAGTCGTGGTTCGGAATCACCATTCTTTCAACAGTGGCGATGGAATGTGCTATTCGCGGGATTCCTTGCTTTTTGTGCAAATGGCTAGAGTCCTGGACTTATGGCTACGTTGAGCAATTCATTCAGTTCGGGGTGGGGATCGGACTGAGCCATCCGAGCGAGATCGAGAAGATCCCGGAATACTTGAAGCAAATTCCGGTAAAGGCCGATGTGCGGGAAAATTGCTGGGAACCGGCCGCCGCGGGGCGCTTGCGGGACTTATTCACCAAATCACGAAAAGATTATATGACGGCTATGCTTTGATCGGTGCATTGACTGAGGATAAGGCTGTGGGTGAAGGAACTCTTTTAATCCGGGCAGATGCCAGCGTAGCCTTGGGCACCGGGCACGTTATGCGCTGCTTCGCGCTTGCCCAGGTTTGGCAGGAAGCGGGAGGCAAAGTTGTGTTTGCCATGGCGGACCCCTTGCCTTCAGTACGCGAGCGACTACTTTCCGAAGGAATGGACGTCGTTCCGATGGAGAGCCAAGTGGGAGGCATCGACGATAACAGGCATACGGTGGAATTGAATCGACGGTATGACGCTGCTTGGGTACTAGTGGATGGCTATCATTTTGGCGCGGCCTACCAGAGGGATTTGAAAGCAGCGGGAGCGCAGGTCCTTTTTGTGGATGACGACGGCAGCTCCGAGCACTATGCCGCCGATCTGGTTCTGAATCAGAATGCGAATGCCGATGAGAGGTCTTACAGAAGCCGTGAGCCCCATACCCGGCTTCTTCTGGGCTCGCGTTATGTACTGCTGCGGCGGGAGTTTTGGAGGTGGCAAAAATGGAAGCGCGATATTCCGTCCCTTGGACGCAAAGTTCTGGTCACCATGGGGGGCACCGACCCGGATAACATTACCGCACTAGCGATCGCGGCTTTGAAAGAAACTAGGATTGAAGGACTGGAGGCTTTGGTGGTGGTGGGAGGAAACAATCCTCATCTCGAATCCCTGGAGCGCCTGGCAGCGGAGTGTCGCGGATCGGTGCGACTGCTGAGGGATCCCGCAAATATACCAGAGTTGATGGCATGGGCCGACTTAGCTCTCGTAGCTGCGGGAGGAACGCTGTGGGAGCTGCTTTGCATGGGGTGCTCGGTTCTCAGCTATGCCAGAAATCCAGTTCAAGCAGAGATCGTCTCTCGTCTACAAGACGAGGGAACCGTTCAAGGATTGTTCTATCCGCAGGAGTCAAGCCAGATGCGAGTGGCTGGCGCGTTGGAAGAATTAGCCAATTCTCAAGAGAGGCGAGCGAGTTTCTGCCGGTTGGCACGGCAGCGCATTGATGGCGGTGGAGCTCAGCGCGTGTTTGAGGTTTTGGTTTCTTCTGGAGTCACGCGGCTGTGACGATTAGCACGAAAGCGATTTCGAGGAGCGAGGCTGATGCCTTCCTGGCGATGGCCGAGCGGCTGTTCCGCGGACTGAATCCGAAATTTGTTCCCGAAGCGGACTGGAAACAATTTTACTTTGAGAACATTCTAGGCAATGCGCGGCTCTCTTTGCGCTGGATCGTCGTTGACGGGATTCAGGCTGGTTTTGTTTTATTTGGACTTGAATCTCACCGTTTTCTTCCGCGGCTTAACGGCATGATCTACGAGCTTTATATCGAACCGCAATTTCGTCGAAAAGGTGTGGCGCAGATAGTGGCCCGGCAAGTGATCAAGGAGTTGGAGGCGAAGTCGCCGGCGAAGATTCAGTTGGAAGTAACGGAAGGGAATAGCGCGGCTGCTGCACTGTGGCTGTCCCTAGGCTTTCGCAAGGTGAGTGAGCGGTACGTGCTAGTGGAGGCGGAAAAGTGAAAGTGGCAATTTCACAGCCGAGCTACCTACCATGGAGCGGATTCTTCGACTTAGTCGATCAAGTGGATCAATTCGTATTGTTGGATGACGCGCAGTTTGTGAAACAGTCGTGGCACCAGCGCAACCGAATTAAGTCGCCGTCCGGGCTGCTGTGGCTTACGGTTCCGGTAATCTTTCGAGGCCGTTTAGGACAGCCGCTTTCTGAAGTGATGATCCGCGAGCCGCAATTCTGGGAGAAGCACGTGCGGGCGGTGGAAGTGAACTACGGCAGGGCTCGCTTTTTCGAACGATACTATCCCACATTGAAGAAAATCCTTATGGACTATTCGCAGCGCGGGTGTTTGGTTGACCTGAACATTGAGCTGATTCGTTGGCTTGGGACGGAACTGGAAGTGAAGACGCCGATGGTGCGGTCGTCCGCATTGAGCATTGAAGGCAGGCGGTCCGCACGGCTGGTATCGATTTGTAAATTGCTGGGAGCTGCAGGCTATGTGTCACCTCGATCCGCGAGTTACTTAATCGACGATATGAAGCTGTTTCGCGAGAGCGGGTTAAATGTGTGGTTTCAGAACTATACTCATCCAATTTACGAACAGCGTTTTCCTCCCTTCGTGCCGTTTGCCTCTGTTTTAGACCTACTATTCAATCATGGGCCTGATTCCGGCGGGATCATGCGCAGCGGTCGCGGGAAACCCTTAGTCCCCGAAGAGCTGCAAGCCACCGCGGCGGAATGCGGTGCCTCGATTTGAAACATCCTTTCAAAATCGGAACTCGGGAAATTGGCGCCGAAGGACCAAGTTACATCATCGCGGAACTCTCAGCTAACCACAATGGCGACTACGAGCAGGCGGTTGGCATTGTCCGCGCAGCTAGAGATGCGGGCGCTGACGCGCTAAAACTGCAGACTTATACACCTGACACGATCACCATCGCCAGCGAGCGGGAGGAATTCCGCGTGAGTGGTGGGACGCTGTGGGATGGACGCAACTTGCACGAACTTTACGGCGAAGCCTACACGCCCTGGGATTGGCAGCCCAAGCTCAAGAAACTGGCGGAAGACTTAGGGATGGATTGTTTTTCCAGCGCCTTCGACGCGACGGCGGTTGATTTTCTGGAAAAGATGGATGTACCGGCGCACAAAATTGCTTCGTTCGAACTGGTGGATATTCCTCTGATTCAGAAGATGGCTCGTACCGGCAAGCCACTGATCATGTCCACGGGAATGGCGACGCTCGAGGAGATCGATGAAGCCCTGCAGAGCGCGCGGGATGCGGGGGCGACGCAGATTGCTCTGCTGAAGTGCACGAGCGCTTATCCGGCGCCGCCGGAGGAAATGAACCTACGGACTATCCCCGAGATGCAACGACGATTTGATGTGCCCGTGGGATTGTCGGATCACACCATGGGGATCGCGGTTCCGGTGGTGGCAATTGCGTTGGGGGCGTGCATCATCGAAAAGCATTTGACGCTGTCGCGCGCCGAGCCGGGCCCGGACAGCGCATTCTCGCTTGAGCCGCAGGAATTCAAAGCGATGGTGGATGCGGTACGAATTGCCGAAAAAGCTCTCGGCGAAGTGCATTTTGGTTTGAGTGAAAAAGAAGAGGCAAGCCGCGCGTTTCGCCGGTCGCTGTTCGTGGTGGAAGATGTAAAGCAGGGCGAAGTATTCACGGCGGCGAATGTGCGTTCCATCCGGCCCGGAAACGGCCTGCATACGCGGCATTTAAACGATGTGTTGGGCAAGAGTGCGGCGCAAGAGCGTTAAGCGCGGCACTCCTCTGAGCTGGGAATTGGTGGTCCGATCATGAGGTGCTGGTTGTGAGCTGCCTGTCACGTTGGATGTGACGCGAGTTCGACGATCCTGGAGTCACTGTCCTAATCTTCCTCGTTGGTACTACTATGTATTTTCCAAATTCTAAACCAGCGGGAACATAGATTCTTGCACGTTATTTTGCATAGCGAAATTCCGGAGGATCCGGAACTTCATCGCCAGTGGAACGCGGTTGCGCTGCAGGCGGAGCGGCCACAGGTGTTTTACACGTATGAGTGGGCCATTGCAGTACAGGCGGCTTATCACGGGTCGCTAAAGCCGTTGCTGGTCCTCGGGTACGAGGGCGACGATCTGGTTGGCGTGGCCTCGTTGGCCACCGATCCGGCCGGGAAGCATATAACTTTCCTCGCCGCTAATACGGCTGACTATTGCGACTTCTTGACGGCGCCGCAACAGCGGGGTGAGTTCGTCGATGCTGTGTTGGCAGAGAAGCAGACCAACTCGGCCACAATGACGTTGGCTAATCTTCCCGCCGATTCTCTAACCGCAGATGCACTGCGCCGGAGCGCGCCGAAGCGTGGGGTTCACATTTTCATGCGGCCAGCTTACTTGTGTTCACAGGTGGAGCTGGGCGCCGGAGATCGTCGTCAGGAACTAAAGGTTGCTCTGTCAGGCAAGAAAAAGATTCGCCGTTATCTAAGGGAGATGGAACGGGATGGACCGGTGACTTTCGCCCATCTGCAATCTGGCAAGGAAATTCAAGCTGCTTTGCAGCCATTCGCCGATGCCCACGTAGCGCGCTTTCTGGCCACAGGGAGGGTTAGCAGTTTGGCCACGCCGGAGCGGCGGTTTTTTCTGGAGCAACTCGCCAAGCGTTTTGATGGGACTGGCGTAGTTACTTTGAGCCTGCTGAAAATTAACGATCGCCCGGTGGCATGGAACTACGGATTTCAATTTAGCGGAAGTTGGTTTTGGTACCAGCCCACATTTGAAAGCAGCCAGGAAAAGAATTCTCCGGGCCACTGTTTGCTGTCGAGGATTGTGATGGATGCTTGCGATATGGATGAGATGGAAGTGATCGATCTCGGCCTGGGCGCGGAAGGCTACAAGGAACGCTTTGGAAACAGCACGCGCCAGACGCTGCACGTCACGCTGACAAGATCATGGCCGCGCCATCTGCGAGAAATCGTGAAGTATCGTGCTGCGAGCGGGTTGAAGCAAGCGCCGAAGGTTGATTCAGCTGTTCGACGGTTGCTGGGCAGAACCCCCGCATAGAGACATCCCACCGCGAATCAAAAAACATTTAGACTGATCCATCGCGATGCTCCAGGCATAGCGAGCTGTGGGGGGATTTTGCTATCTGGATTACAGACTGGTGCGACTCAGGCGCGCGATCGAGTAACTCCGCAACCAGCCGGTAGTCAGCCTGAATCAAGCGCACCGCTAAGCTTCCAGTCAGAGATGGGCCGCATTTCGCGGCAGTCCGGGATTGTTTTCGCGGGAACAATCTTCACAGCGGTTTTTGGTTACGTCTTCAAGGTTTACCTGGCGCACGTTCTGGGAGCGGAAGCTCTGGGGCTGTATGCGCTGGGTATGACGATCATCAGCTTTCTGGGAATCATCAACGGGCTTGGCCTGCCGGATTCCGCGGTGCGTTTTGTTTCTTTGTACGTGGCATCGGGAAAATTCACCGCATTGCGTTCGTTGCTGTGGAACGGCTCCTGGATATTGCTGGCCAGCAACTTGGTGATTACCGTGGTGGTGCTGAAGGCCGGTCCCTGGATCGCGATTCGCTTTTATCATTCACCGCAACTCGTCCGCTATCTGCCGCTGTTTGCGTTAATCATGGTCACGGGCGCGCTGAATATGTTCTTTGGCAAAGTTCTTGCGGGCTATAAAGAGGTCGGCCAGCGCACCGTAATCACTCGATTTATCGCCAGCCCGCTTACGATGGTGCTCACCATCGCCCTGGTTATTCTGGGCGGGGGCTTAAGGGAATACCTGGTGGCGCAGATCGTGAGTGCGCTTATCGTCCTGGGTTTGCTGGTGTCTTTGGTGTGGCGGCTCACTCCGGCGGCGGCCAGATCGTTCGATGCAAGCAGGCTTTCCATCGAGCGCGAAGTCTGGTCGTTTTCCGCGGCTATGTTGGGCGTGGGCATGATGGAATTTTTTATGGGCCAGACCGATCGTGTGGCTTTGGGTCATTATCGCGGGGCCCACGATGTTGGAGTCTATGCCGTGGCCGCAACACTGGTTGCGTACGAGCCGATCATTCTGCAATCGGTAAATCAGATTTTCGCGCCGGTAGTTGCGGATATTCACACTCGGGGAGATCACCGATTACTCGGCCGCCTGTTCCAAACTCTCACCAAATGGATGCTGGGACTGAGTTTTCCTTTGGCGATTGTGATGATTGTGTTCGCGCGTCCGATTATGGCGGTGTTTGGTCATGATTTTGAGCCGGGCTGGCCCATCCTGGTGATTGGGACGTGCGGTCAATTGGTGAACTGCGGAGTCGGATCAGTGGGTTGCATGTTGTTGATGTCGGGCAATCAGCATCGCCTGGTTCGGGTGCAGGCCTGTATGGCGGCGATGATGGTGGTTTTGAGCATTTGGCTGGTGCCGCTTTGGGGCGTCTGGGGCGCCGCGGTTGCCGCTGCGGTCACGAACGTGGGCGTGAATGTCTGGAATCTGGTGGAGGTGCGATCGGCGCTTAAACTTTTTCCCTACAATCGCAGCTACTTGAAACTTGTACCGCCGCTCGCGAGCGCGTTTTTTGTAACCTGGCTGGCCAGCAAGCTTGCAATATCTACCTCGATTGTTATATCGATGAAGACCGATTTGATCGCGATCTTTGTCGCACTGGTTTCGGCCTACGCAACATTTTCTGCCGTCGCGCTTCTAATGGGATTGGACGAGGATGATCGCTTGATTGCGAACGCCGTTTGGGCGCGGGTGCGAGCTGTGGGGCAATGAGGGCGTGCCATCGATCATGAGCAACTTGCGAGAAATTAAGCTTCCCGAAGATTTGTGCCTGGCGGCAGAAAACAAATTTGGCAGCAGATTTGGCAGCCTGGATGAACTCGTAGCCTTTTTGCTGCGAGAACTGGTAAGCGGCGACACGGTTGAATTGGATCAAGCGGAGCGCGTGGCGGTGGAACAGAGGCTGAAGGATCTGGGATATCTGTAAGCGGCATGTAAGGATTGTTACCCGAATGTCCTTGGAACTCTACGCGAGTAAGGACCTCTCTGAGCCTTTGCTCTGCGAGATCAGTGAATTTCTGGATAGTCAGGAAACAAGCCATCCTTTTCAGTTTCCGCAATGGAACGCGCGTAGGGCAAGATTTGCGGTGCTGCGGGAAGGTGGAGCGATTCGGTGGTTCGGTAGTTTCGGAACGCATTTCCCGTTTGGTGCTTCAGTGCCCTGGATGCGAGCGGTGGTCGCGAATCGAGGACCGGTCTGCGACGATACCCGGTTATGGCAGATGGCGACTGAGGAATTCATAGCGCAGATGCGGCTGGAGGGAACGACTTATTGTGAAGCTATTCCCGACTGGGTGCAGACGCCGGGGAGCATCGCGGAAAATAATCTGCGAGCTTCAGGATGGCAGGGATTAGGCGAAGAGCGGTCGTCGCTTCGGCTTGACCTTACGAAAGGCAAGGATGAAATCTTTGCGAACGTTCGCAAGAACTCGCGTTACGAAATACGACGCGCGGAACGGCTTGGAGTTTCAATCGTGCCGGCTTCGACTGATGCGGATATTGAGGAGTTCTTGAGGCTGCATGCGCGGCTAGCGATTCGCAAAGGTTTTTTAGCGCAGGCGCCTGACGATTTGCGCGTGGCCATACGTTGGCTGATTGGCGCGGGCTCGCGTGGTGCGCTGTTATTGGCTAGAGCAGAGAATCAGGTTTACGGTGGGGCGGTGATTGGGCGTGCAGGAAAACGATGCTGGTACGTTTGGGGAGCGGCAGATAAGCACGAGCAATTCAATGTTGGCCACATCCTGCAATGGAGAGCGCTGCTGTGGGCGAAATCTTATGGCTGCCGCGAATACGATTTCGGGGGTTACACTCCGGGCGCGACGTCGGGCCCGGCCTGGTTCAAAGCCGGCTTCGGAGGCACTGAGGTGCGCTTCGTGCGGCCGCATCGCAAAGTAATTCGGCGGGGTTACTATCGCACCTTCGAATTGATTTTCCGGATGCGAGAGTTAAGCACACATCTCAGGGTGCTAGCCAGGCCTGTACGAAACGAGCTTCCGGCTCCCAATTCTGCAAACCCGGCAGAGAAGTGAAATGGCCTCCATCGAAGCGGAAATGAACGAATCAGAATTCTCATGCTGAACGTCTTCGGCAGAGCGTTGCGGCGCCGACGCGCACTCCCGGTGGAGGGATTTTTCTTCGGGCGCCCTTTGGTCGTGCTTCAAAGCGACGATTGGGGCAGGGTTGGCATCCGGGACGGTGAAGGTTGGGAAGAGTTGCGGAGCCTGGGCGTGAATTTAGGCGAACGAAATTATGATTTTTATAGTCTGGAGACTGCGGAAGATATTGAAGCGATCGTGTCGCTGCTCAGTCGACATCGCGATTCGAATGGACGGCCGGCTTGTTTAGGAATGAACTTCATCATGGCGAATGTCGACTTTGCGAAGGTGGTTGGAGATGAGTTTCGGCAGATCCATCTTCGATCTCTGGCGGAGGGTTTGCCGGACGGTTGGAAGCGGCCAGGATTGTTCGAAGCCTACCACCATGGGATCTCCGCCGGAGTATTGTCGCCGGAACTGCACGGCACAACGCACTTCTGCCGGGCCGCTGCGCAACGATACTTGAATGATTCGGGAGAGCGAGGCAACTTTCTGCGAATGTTGTGGAGGGCTGGCGTTCCTTATATTTACTGGCGCATGCCCTGGATGGGATTCGAATATTTGGACCCGGGAGAAAGCGGCCGGGAAACTTTCCTCGCTTCAGAAATTCAGGACGAGATGATTGCCGAAGCGGTGAAGACCTTTGCTCAGTTGTTCTCGAAGGCTCCGCGCTCGGCTTGCGCTCCGGGTTATCGCGCTGATAGGAGCACGCATCAGGCATGGGAAAAATGTGGCGTCCAAGTGGCGCAGAACGGACCCGGAAGCAATCTGCCGCCGCACTTTGAAGTGCATGGTGATCAGAATTGCGAAGCAAAGATCTTGCATTTGTACCGCACGCTGGACTTCGAGCCATCGGCAAGCCAGACATTTTCCCTGGAAGCCTGCGTGCGAATGGCGGAGGACAGCTTCGCGCGCCGTATTCCCGCGATTGTTTCCGTGCATTCCATCAATTTTCATTCAACGCTCAAGGATTTTCGCAGCGAAACGTTAACTCAGCTGGATAAGTTTCTGACGGCTCTCGAATCGAAATATCCGGATCTTCTATACGTTCGAGATCAGGATCTGTATGACTTGGTGGATAAAGGCCAGTTCGAATCGATGCAGTCATCGATGCAGTCTATGTTGCGATTGCCGGTTACCAGGCGAACATTCAAAAGTGGCGGCATCACAAATGTGGGGAAATCGTAATGGCCGAGCGACATTCGGTGGTGCTGGTCACGGTGGACTGCTTGCGCGCCGATCATTGCGGTTTCATGGGCTATCCTCGTGCCACTACTCCGTTTCTGAATTCGCTAGCGGCAGAGAGCCTGGTTTTTCCGACGGCGATTGTTGCTGGAGCGCCAACGTACTACTCCTTACCCGCGATTCTGGCTTCGCGCTATCCACTTGCTTGGGGGCGCGAAGTTTTGGGGCTTGAAGTCCAGGAAAAAAATCTGGCCTCCGCATTTGCGGAAGACGGGTACAAGACAGCTTTTTTCGGCGCAGCCAACCCTTATCTATCTGAGCAGTTTGGTTACGATTTTGGTTTTGAAACATTCTGCGATTTTCTGGATACTGATTTTCCGCACGCTTCGGCTTCCAGCGATAACTACACAGGCAGCAGTGGTTGGACGGGAAGTCTAAATAAAGTTCTAGTGAATGTCAGTCGTCGGATTCCATTACTGGGCGCAGCTTACGATGAACTTTATTTCCAATACTGCCAGCGATGGGCCGCTCCCGGCGGGCAATCGTTGGACCGGATGCGTCGCTTTCCGGCCGCCGATGCCATCGTTGACCGGGCTCAAAGTTGGCTTGCCTCAGTGGGCGAGCAGCCTTTCTTTCTGTGGCTGCACTTCATGGATCCGCACTCTCCTTATTATCCGAAGGAAGAAGCTCTGAGGATGATGGGAGACGAAAAGCTGACCGCCATCCGCGCCGGTTATTTGAATGAGTCCTGGAATCGATCTGATATTGGAAGGAAACGTCTGCGCCACTACCGTGACAAAATCGTCGCGCTCTATGACGCTGGAATTCGTTGGGTGGATGAGCAATTGTCGAGGCTGGTCAATGGGCTGCGTGAATCGAAGCTCTGGGGAAATTGCATTCTCGCTTTGACGGCGGATCACGGAGAGGAATTCCTGGAACACAATGGCCGCTACCACGCGCCTTCCTTAATGGAAGAATTAATCCATGTTCCGTTACTGCTTCGCGTGCCAGGTGTGGGGCGACCGACGGTTTCGAGCGATCCTTTTAGTCTGCTCCACCTGGCTCCAACGATTCTCGAAGCTGCGGGCTCGCCGGTTCCCGCGGAGTTTCAGGGACAAAGTCACTGGACGCAGCTTAAAGCTGGAAAATCATGGAGCGAGCCCGCGATTGCGGAGAGCGTTGCCGGATGTACGAATCCGTTTCGCCAGGAGCATCGTCGTGGTTCTCGTTTGCTTGCGGTTCGCGATGCAGAATACAAACTGGTGCTTAACTTCGCAGCGCGAACCGAGTACCTGTTTCATCTGAAGCTGGATCCGAGTGAGCGGTCTCCCCTGCCCGAGGAAGAGGCAAAACCGGTGCGACGCCGGTTGCTGGAGATTGCCCTGGCTCATCTGCGAAGCAATGCTCGAGAGCAGGGTTCGGAATCTTGCTCACGGTCCTACTTGCAAACCAGAGTGCGGGACATCGCATTCCATTCGAATCGGGCAGCGCCAGCGGAAAATGTGTTCGCTGCGCGCCGCGCCTCCGCAAGCCTGCTTGGATGACGACCAATGAGATGAAGCCGGTCAGGATTCTCGTGGACTCTTTCGCAGACGAAGGGCTCACTAACGCACAGATGATCAATGCCCGGGAAATTGTAAGCCGCTTGGACCCGGACCGCTTTTCTGTGACTATGTTCGTGCGAGGGGTCGCTGCACCCGAAATTCTCGCTCGTCGGAATACTCGCCTGATTCGTCTTCCAAGCCGGCTGCAAACGATTCCGTTGCTCGGGCGATTCCTGTTCGGCGGTCAGGACATTCTGTTTTATCTGAAGGCGTCCCCCGCCAGTCGATGGTATTTGAAGATGCGATCGCGTCAAAGTAGCCGTTGCACCATTATCGGAACCATCGAATCGCAAACGGACTGGCGCGATGAGACGATCACTCCGCAAGCGGTTCGATTATTCGAAAATACCGTTCTCCGCAGCGATTATCTCTTCAGTAATTCTGCGATGGTGAAGCGCAGCCTGGAAAAAAATTATGGACTGCAGAGTGAAATCGTTCCCACCGGAGTTGATACCGAATTTTTCACTCCGGACCGAGAAAGGCCGGCGAATCTTCGGCCGCGCGTGCTTTTTGTAGGGGCGCTGCGTATGTTTAAAGGGCCGCAAGTTGTTCTCGATGCTGCGCAACGCTATCCTGAAGCGGATTTTGTGTTGGTGGGCGAGGGAGTGATGCGCCAGGAATTACAGCATCGCGCTCGCTCCATGGCGAACGTCGAGATGCGTGGGACGTTATGCCGCAATGAGATCCGTGAAGAATATCGCCGGGCAGATATCTTTATGTTTCCCTCCCGATGGGAAGGATCGCCTCGGGTTCTGATGGAAGCGGCGGCGAGCGGCCTGCCGGTTCTTGCGCGCAAAGACTACGAGCCGGAATCCGTGATGGATGGCACAACTGGATTTCTTGCAGGTGATGATCACGAGATGATGCTAAGTCTGGGCCGGCTACTCGCGGATCGTGATTTGCGCCGTAAGTTCGGCGAATTCGGACGCACACACGTCGCGCGCTTTAGCTGGGACGTGATCACTCGACAGTGGGAGACAATCTTCTTGCGCCTGGCAACCGCACAGAGGAAGGGTTCGAAACCTTGATTCCGAAGCTGGTCATCCTTACCGAGATCATTGCGCCCTACCGGATTCCCGTTCTTAACGCTCTGGCACGGCGGGCGGAAATCGAAGTTAAGGTGATATTCCTCTCTGAGAACGATCCTTCTTTGCGGGAGTGGAAAGTCTATAAGGACGAAATCAAATTTAATTATCGCGTTCTTCCATCGTGGAGGCAGCGGCTCGGAAGATACAACGTGTTGATAAACCGCGGAGTGAACTCCGCGCTAAGCGACCTTAAGCCGAACGTTATCTTGTGCGGCGGATATAACTATCTGGCCTCCTGGTCGACCGCGCGCTGGGCTGGATCCCATCGAGTGCCGTTGTTGTTGTGGTCTGAGAGTACAGCTTGGGATCGAAGGCGCGGATATCCGCTTGTCGAGTTTATGAAGAAGCGTTTTCTAAAATTGTGCGCGGCATTCGTTGTGCCTGGGAGATCGTCTTTCGAATATCTGACGCATCTCGGCATCGCACCGCAGCGAATCTTTACGGCGCCCAATGCCGTCGATACGACATTGTTTTCGAATCTGGCGGAGACAGCGCGCCGGAATGAATCTCAAGTCCGCAGCCGTTACCATCTCCCTTCCCGATACTTCCTTTATGTCGGCCGGCTGGTAAAAGATAAGGGAGTATTCGACCTTATCGAGGCGTACGCTCAACTGGAGGGAGAGATTCGCTCCAATGTTGGTTTGGTATTCGCTGGAACTGGTTCTGATAGTCGAAAACTGGTTGAACGAGCCGGTAGAATCTCTCCGGGTGTCATTCAATTTTCCGGGTTCGTGCATCGTGAAGAGTTACCGAAGATTTATGCGTTTGCAGACGCGTTGATTTTTCCGACGCACAGTGATCCGTGGGGATTGGTGGTAAATGAAGCGATGGCCTGTGACGTGCCAGTAATTCTTACGAACGTAGCGGGATGTGCTTCAGATCTGGTGCAAGATGGTGAGAATGGATTTGTAATTCCGCCGCATGATGTCGCTCAACTTGCCCGGGCGATGGCGCGCTTGGCTAAGGATTCGGCAATACGCTCGGAAATGGGGCGCATGAGCGGCGAACGCATCGAGGCCAACTCGCCGGACGCATGGGCGGATGGAATGTCAGAAGCGGTGAAGTCTGTAGTGCGGGAATCTTATCCTCAGAACTAAAACTGGTAATATACTGGCTCCGACAAATCAGCGAACACTGAACGTGCTTGGGCGTCCCCAGACATTCGGGACGGCGGATCCGGAGTCTCATGCCACAGGGTGAAGTGATGCCAAAAGAACTGTCCGGCCGGCGAGTGGAGATCCTGGAGTGCACGTTGCGGGATGGAAGTTACGCGGTCGATTTCAAGTTTACCGAAAACGACACCGCGGTCCTGGCGAGCGTTTTGGAGAGGCTCGGTTTTCGCTGGATTGAAGTGGGCCATGGAGTGGGCTTGGGCGCGGCCAAGGCGGGCAAGGGCGCGATGCCTACCTCGGATGAGCGGCTGATTGAAGTGGCGAAGCGAGCCGCACCGAACGCGCAGATCGGGTGTTTTTTTATCCCCGGGATCGGTACGGCGGACCAACTCAAGTCGGCGCGTGCGGCCGGGATGGACTTCGTTCGCGTCGGCTACAACGCTCCGGAAATCGAAGACGCCTTTCCTTTTTTAACTTTGGCCAAAGAATTAGGGCTGAAGGTTTGCCTGAATTTTATGAAGACTTATGGCATCTCTGCCGAAGTGTTTGGGGAGAAAGCGAGAGATGGCGCGGCGGCCGGGGCGGACGTAATTTACTGTGTCGACTCCGCGGGCAGCATGTTCCCCGAGGACGTGCGCAAGTATTTCACCGCTGCGCGGGAACGTTGCGATTGCGAGTTGGGCTTTCATGGACACAGTAATCTTCAGTTCGCGGTGGCCAATAGCGTGGAAGCGGTTCGATGCGGCGCGAGGTTCATCGACACGACACTTTACGGATTGGGGCGCAGCGCGGGCAACGTTCCTACAGAGATCGCGGTGGCGGTATTCAATAATCTTGGCGCCGAAACCGGAGTCGATCTCTTCGATGTGATGGATGCTGCGGAAGAATTCATGGGCCCTCTGATGTCGCAGATGCAACTTTACGACATGATGTCAGTGGCGATGGGATGCAGCCAGTTCCACTCTTCGTTCCTGCCTAAAGTGGCGGCGGCGGCGCGCAAACACAATGTGGAACTGCGCAGGTTAGTGGTGGCGATGGGAAAACTCGATCCTGTCAATCTCGATGAAGACGATCTGATCCGCGTCGCGGCCAGCCTGCCGAAAGCGCAGCCGAGCAAGGCTCGCGAAGTATTGACGTCGTTCTCGGCACCGGGAATTTCTGCACACACGATTAGCAGTTCGCTGGCAGCAGTGCAGTCTTTAGTGGATGGAATGATCGTCACTTGCGCCAAGCGGCGGGCGCGTCCTGTGTTGGAGTTGGTTGCGTCGGAGTCCCCTTCGCATGATCTGGTTCTGGCGGATCTCGTTCTCGCCGAAGGTCCGGTGGTGCTCGGCAGGGTAATCTACGGTTCTTTTGAAATGCTCGAGCAGGTGTTGAAGATGACGAGTGGTTCTGTCTCGTTATTTCTCAACGATAAGGATGGAGGAGCGTGGGCGGAGGACTGGCCGAATTCCTTAACGTTGATTGTGGGTGCTGAAAGAATCTTGCCCATGCGTTCGAAGCGTCTGTTTGCCGGGTACATGGAGGATGTTGTCAACGCGGCGGCCGCGCGCTGTGGTGATTTCTGCATCATGATTTACGGCAGCCCCACATTGGCTTTATTGAAGCATTGCTCGGAGAGTTTCAATAATGTTGCGGTGCACGGTGAGTTGCAGGCGGAAGCGCCGGAGAACTGTTGGCAGATTGCGGATTTTTCCGATCGGATGCATTTTGCTTTAGGCATCGGAGTTGCACTCCTTCTTTGTCCACCGAGCGCTTCAGACTCTGCCTCGATTGATCAGCTTCTGATGCCGGAAGGATTAGCTATTACCGCCGGCCACTTTCCCCGCTTTGAAATGGACATTCCGGGGCGCTCGATTTTGCGTCTCGATGCAAACCATGCCTATCGCGGCCAGATGGACCGGTGGGTGGCCATCTCAAATCTCATGAAGTCGGCTCAGCCTTCTCCGATGGCGATGCAATGACGATTCGCGAAACGATTTCGAACGTCGTTGAGCGCCGCGCGGAGCAAGTTTTCCTGGTGGACGCGAACACCGGTCGCGAAATTACCTATGGTGAATTTCACCGGCAGGCCTGCGCCGTGGCCGCGGAGCTGCGCCAGCGCGGCTTACGCAAGGGCGATCGGGTTGGCGTGATCCTTCCTAACTCCTGCGAACTCGCGATTCTTTATTTTGCCTGCATCTACCTTGGATCGGTGATCGTTCCAGTTAATCCTGCGCTCAGCAAGGGAGAAATGCGATTCATCGTCGAGAGTTGCAAACCCTGGTTGATCGTGGCCGGCTCGTCGAATGCGGAGCCAGTGCGGGAGTTCCATGCGAATGTGCTGGCGTTGCAAACTGGACAGGACGCGAATCATAGCGGAGACGGCGGCAGCGCGATCAAGATTGACGAACTCGAGGTAACGAAGAATTTCGTGCCGCTCGAAACAGCGGACGCCGACGATCTGGTTGTGATCATGTACACGTCCGGCACTTCGGCGAAGCCCAAAGGATTGGCGCACAAGGTCGGTCGGATGTTCCGAAACGCTTCGGCATTTGCCGCCGCTCAGAAAATCGACGAAAAATCGCGATTTTACTTGACGCTTTCGATGGCGTATATGGGCGGCTTTTACAACCTGCTCATCCTGCCATTCTTGTGCGGGGCCAGCGTGGTAGTGGACCACGTTTTCGATGCGCGGTCGAGTTTGCACTTCTGGGAGAAGGCGAAAAAAAACAAAGTCAATACGCTATGGATGGCTCCGACAGTGCTGTCGATACTTTTGAGAATGGATCGCGGCCGTACCGGCGAGGAGTTTTGCCGAAGCGCAGTGCGTCACGTGTTTGTGGGCTTTGCGCCGCTGCCATTGAAAGTAAAAAATGAGTTCGAATCGCGCTATGGCGTGCGGCTGATTGAAAATTACGGTTTGTCTGAGACGCTCTTTGTCACAGCGCGTTCCGCAGACGCACTGGGCGACTCCGGCTATGTGGGCGAGCCCTTGCCGGGAGTTGCACTGCGAATTGTGAACGATGATAGAGAACAGGTTGCGCCAGGCGTGGATGGGGAAGTGCAAATCCTTACGCCCGATCTAATGGCTGGGTATCTCGACGCTGAAGGCCGGTTGCTGGAAACGGAAGCCGCGGCGTGGTTTGCCACGGGCGATATTGGCCATCTTGATGAAAGCTCTTCACTTTTAATTACCGGGCGCAAGAAAGACATCATCATTCGCGGAGGGGTGAACATTAGTCCGGCGGCGATTGAAGAAGTGCTGATGCATGTGGATGGTGTCGCCGAGGTTGCGGTGGTGAGCGTTCCGCACGAACTTTATGGCGAAGACATTGTTGCTGTGTTGAAGGTGGAGGCCGGAGCAGAGCCGGAAGTGACGCTGGAAATGGCGGCCGCGTATGCGAAACGGAATCTGGCGCAGCATCAGCAGCCCGCACGTTACATGGCGATCGATGAGCTGCCCAGGACGACGAGCGGCAAGGTGCAGAAGGCTCGCATTCGCGAGTTGGTGGCTCAGAAGCTGCAATCAGGTTCGGCATCGACCCTTCGCCGGGCCCCAGTGGAAAGTGCAGTCGTATCCCACTGATTGACTACAGAGATTGCCACCATTGATCCATCAGACTGATCAATCTGCAATTGGATTCGAATCGAAGATCACGTATGAAAATAATCGACCTTTCCCTGCCGATCGAAGAAGGCATGATGACGTTCCCTACGCACTGGCATCCGGTGGTCGAGATCACAATACTTGGGCGTCATGGAATCGAGGGACGCGAGACACGAAAAGTGGTTTTGGGAACGCATATTGGTACGCACGCGGACGCGCCGCGTCACTTCATTCCGAATGGGGGAACGATCGACGAAGTTCCTCTGGACGTGCTAATCGGACAGGCCACGATGGCCGATTTCACCGGATGCCCGCCGTTGCAGGAGATCGATGTTGCCGATTTAAAGAAAAGACTGGGGGACAAAGTTCCGAAGCGTTTGATTCTACGGACGGGATGGTCTGAGTACTTCGGCGATATGAAGTTTTACAATGAGTATCCGTTTCTTTCCGAAAATGCAGCGCGGTGGCTGGTAAACAACGGAGTGCGGCTGATTGCGATGGACACGCCATCTCCCGACAATCCCGCACATTCGCGCGGAACGGCGAAGGATTCTCCCAATCACAAAGTTCTTTTGGGCGCCGGTGTGGTGCTGGTGGAATACCTGGCCAATCTGAAGGCATTGAGTTCATCGGAAGTTGAATTGATCGTGATGCCTTTGAAGTTAAAAGGCTGCGATGGCGCGCCGGCACGCTGCGCGGCGATTGAACGATAGAGATAGGGGAAGAGTTGAGGGCGCGAGTTCAAAGGTGGATCATCGATTGGTTCGAGAGCCGAGCCAAGACTGTTAAGCAAGCAAGCCAATCTTTACTGGACGTCGACTACTTCGAAGCAGGATGGCTTACCTCGATGGAAGTTGTGGAATTCATTACCGAGACCGAACAGACGTTCGGAATTCTTTTCTCCGATGACGACATGCAGGATTCTCGTTTCGCAACCATCAACGGCCTGACGGAACTAATTCTGGAGCGCTCGACACAGAGCAGTGAGAGCAGGTAACTTCAGACATTGTGGATCGGGATTTGGGGCGCGCTGCGAAAATTACGGAGCAAGGAACTTGTCCCAAGCTGCATGTTCTGACGCTCACGCCTTTTTACCCGTCCTATGGCGACGAGGTGAGCGGCTGCTTCGTTGCCGAAACGCTTCGAGAGATTGAGTTGCGAGGCGCAGTCTCTTCTGTTATCGCGGTTGATTCCATCTATCACGCCGGAAGAAAATCGAACCGGCGGTTCCCAGCGGATTGGCTTCGTTATCCACAGCTGCCGGGAAATTTTGGACTGTCGAGCGCCGGTAGATTGCTAGGTGCTGCACTGTTGAGCCGAGTGCGGAAAATCCATCGGCATTCGCCGGTCAGCGTAATCCATGCTCACTCCGCATTGCCTTGCGGTGACGCAGCGGCAATCCTCTCGCGTCGTCTAGAAATTCCATTTGTCGTTACCGTTCATGGACTGGATGCGTTCAACCGGTGTTTTCAGGATGGGATCGCTGCAAGATGGCGGCGAGCAAGCTCAATTCGTGTCTACTCGCACGCACGCAAGGTAATCTGTGTGAGCGAAAAAGTGCAACGTGTGCTTAAGGATGGGATGGCCGAAGCGGGAGCGACGGCAGAATCTGAGGTCGTCTATAACGGAACCGATCCTGAATGCTTCGCGCCGAATGATAACCATAACGAGAGGCCGACGATCCTGATTGTGGGGAACCTGCTGGCAGGGAAGGGGCACGAACTTGTATTGCGGGCTCTCGCGAGATTGAACCAGTCGCATCCCGATTTGCAATGCAAAATTATTGGCGAAGGAGCAGACCGGGATCGCTTCGCCCGGTTGGCACAAGACTTGGGCATCAGTGGTCGAGTTCATTTTCTCGGACGCAGAAGCCGGATCGAAGTCGCCGACGCTATGCGGAACTGTACGGTCTTCGTCTTGCCCAGCCGTTATGAGGGTCTGGGATGTGTTTACCTGGAAGCAATGGCTTGCGGCAAACCGGCGATCGGCTGCCATGGGCAAGGCATCGAGGAAATTATTTGTCACGGCGAGAATGGATGGCTGATTCCGATTGATGGACTGGAAGATTTGGTGCAGGGGCTGAAAGTTTTGCTGGGAAATGCCGATCTTCGCGCGCGAATCGCCAATGCGGCGCGGCGGACTGTCCTCGATAATCTGACATTGTCACACCAGGCTGGAAGGTTGATGAGAATATACGAGGAAGCGGCGAGATGAGCATGGACATTCCGCCTGCAGAGCAGCGGCCTCAACGCGCTGACCTCATTGCTCTCTCCGAGAACGATCTTGGCGGGATTGCACAGTTCATTGCGAAGCAATCGCAACGCGCCACAAAAACGGTGGAGCACCATCTGCAATGGCTCCTGCTTGAAAATCCCGCGCGTGGCAAAAATGATCCACTGGGTTTCGGATTAGTAGTTGCTGACCAATTAGTAGGATGCATTCTGTGCGTTCCGCAATTCTTTCAATTCGGGCACGAGAGAATCCTGCTGATGGGCTCCAGTTCGTTCTACGTGGATGATCGTCATCGTGGACAAGGGGGACGAATTTTTCTGAAGTATTCGCGCATGGCAAGCCAATGGCCGCTGTTCGGGACGTCGGCGAACGCGGAGGCCGCGGCATTGTGGAAGGCGGCAGGAGCGAAGCCGATTCCATATTCTGACCGTGAACTCCTTGGTGTGCTGCACTGGCCGCCGGTGGCTGAAGAGGTTGTTCACCGGAAGTATTCGAATCGATTTCTGACACTCGTGGCGGGGAGTCCCATCTCCCGCCTCGCGCGATTATTACGGCCCTTGAAATTTGAATCGGAGAACTGCGGCACGTTGCGGGAGCTTACATCCACCGAGCAGGTGAATGATCTGCCGATTCACGGTTGCGCCGCCAAGCTGACTGCCATGCGCGATCTGGCATACATTCGCTGGCGTTATTTTTCCGGCAGGGACCAGACAGTCTCCGCTTTTGCATTTCGCAGCCGCCAGCCGGATCAGGAAGTGCTGGTAACTGTGAATCAAAGAATTCGAGGATTTCGGAATCAGATCAGGACACTTAACGTTCTCGATGTCCATCCCGAAGTTCCGGCAGAGGAGTGGTTGCGGATCGTGGGGGCTTTGCTCGCTCGTTATCAGAAGAGTGTCGACGCGATCGTGTTGCGCAATCAAAGTCAGGTTCTGCAGGATTTGTTTTGCAGAAGAGGTTTTCAGCTGCGAACCTTCGATGCTCCAACCGGTTGGTATCTGGACAAAGCGCATTTTCTGCCGACTTCCGATTGGTATCCAGTGCCATCCGATGGCGACGGGCTCATCTGACGAGACCAATGAACTTGCGACGCCAAGCTCGCGCATTTCTAATGCAAGCGGCGAATCTTACCGGTGTAGATTCGTTGGCCTTCATCATTCAAAGAAGCTTCCGCCATTCGCGAGGAGTAGTAGTTGCGATGCATGAGACCCCGGCGTCGATGGAAGCGCAATTTCGCCGGCAACTTGAATTTGCCGCAAAACATTTTACGATTACCAGTCTTGAGGGCTTCGCCAAGCTGTGGGAGGAAAACTCGGAATCCGGTACCCGTTCGAAGCCCTTGCTGCTGTTTACGTTTGACGATGGAAGGGAGAGCAACTACGTTGTTGCCGCTCCGCTGTTGGAGTCATTCGGCGGGCGAGGCGTATTTTTCATAGTGCCTGCGTTCGCGGCACAAGCCGGCACGGAAAAGGCTCTCGCTTATTATCGGGCGAAAATGAATCCGGACTCAATGCCGGGTGACGAAGAGGTCGAGGATTGGAAGCCGATGAGTCCAGTGCAGATTGCGGATCTTGCGAATCGAGGTCACGCGATTGGGAGTCACACTCTCACCCACGAGAGACTGATTGGACTTCCGCCTGAAACCCTGGAGCGGGAGATCGGCGATAGTGCTCGGCAAATTACGGCGTGGACAAAGAAGCCTGTTGACGCCTTTGCGTGGACATTTGGCTGGAACGTGATCGATGAGGACGCGTGGCGAACGATACAGAAGTATCATCGCTTCTGCTTTGCACCTTGTGCTGGAGCGATTCGTCCCGACCGCGAGCATCCGTCTCTGCTATGGCGGCGCGAGGTCGAGACGAGATATACAAATCCGGAATACCGGTTTTGCTATTCGGGATTAGTCGATTTGTGGTGGCGCAATCGCAGAGCGCGACTGCGCGATCTGTTGCGATCCTCCGCTGGAAAGTCCAAATAGCTGCTTGTCAAACGAAAACTTGGACGTAACCATATCGAAACGGAATGATCCATATTTTCATTAACGCACTCTCGGCCAGTGCAGGAGGAGGTTTGACTTACGTTCGTAATGTTTTGCCGCGCCTCGCTGGTGTGGACGGAGTGAGCACGACATTGCTGGTCGGCGGAATTCTGCGAGGAGAAATTTCAGAGTCTGCGCAGGTGAAGGTTCTGAACGAATCACTTCCCGAAGGTTCGGGAAGAAGATTTTGGTACGAGCAGCGTCGCCTTCCGATTATGATCCGCAACTCGGGAGCGGACGTTTTGTTGTCTACGGGGAATTTTGCACTTTATCGCTCGCCGGTTCCGCAAATCCTGTTGAGCCGGAATGCGCTGTATACGTCGGCGGATTTTATTCGCGACGTCAGGCAACGTGGAGATTATCGTCTGTGGATGGATACGGAAATAAAAGGCGCGCTGGCTCGATCGTCGGTGAAAGTAGCCGACTGTACAGTCGCTCCCAGCGCCACCTTCGCCAGCCAACTGCGAGACTGGACAGGGAAAGAAGTGAAGTCGATTCATCATGGCTTCGATCACCAAGCGTTCTTCCGAGAGCGGGCGCCTTTAGGCCAGGACGTGCAAAGACGGCTCGCGGCCGCCGAAGGCGCCGTCCGCGTCTTGTTCGTCAGCCACTACAACTACTACCGGAATTTCGAAACTCTGATTCGGGCGATCGCGATTGTAAAAAAGATGCTCCGTCCGCGGGACGTTCGGCTGATTCTTACTTGCAAACTGTCCTCAAAAGATAATCCGGGAATTTACCAGGCGGACCGGGCCGCGGATTTAGTACGACAACTCAATCTTCGCGAGGAAGTGGTCGAGTTGGGTGCGGTGCCCTACGCCGCGCTGCATCATCTCTACAGGAGTTGCAATCTCTATGCGACTCCCGCTTACGCGGAAACCTTCGCTCATCCGTTGGTTGAGGCAATGGCGGGTGGGCTGCCCGTGATTGCATCGGACCTGGCGGTGCATCGGGAAATCTGCGGAGATGCTGCCCAATATTTCCCGCGCTTTGAGCCGGGCATTTTGGCGCAGCGGATTATGCAACTATGCGAATCTCCCGAGCAAAGAGCGAAGATGCGTGAAATGGGGATTTTGCGATCGCGGGATTTCAGCTGGGACAAGCATGTGGAACAGTTGATTTCGCTGGCCCGAAGCGTCGCCGGTAAATCGTGATTGGATATTGAAAAATAAGGGGCGAGAGATGAAGCGACTGCTGCAGCAAAAGAGTGGCTGAGGATTCACGTAAGATGATCTGCAAAGGTCCAGGAGGCGACGCTTCGGATGTGTGGCATTGTCGGCATCATTGGCTTGCGGGCGCCCGTCTCCGCCGAATTGCTGGAGCGCGCTACTGGTTCGCTGGCTCACCGCGGACCGGATGATAGTGGCACGGTGATTCTGCACGACTTCGCGGGAGAGCTAGCGGATCTGGAAATCGAAATCGGTTTAGGGAATCGACGGCTCGCAATTCTCGACCTCTCGCCTCTGGGCCATCAGCCGATGAACGATCCAGCAACTGGTAATTGGATCGTTTACAACGGAGAGGTGTACAACTTCCGCGAAGTTCGCGAGAAACTGGCACAAGCCGGGGTACGATTCAGAAGTCTCTCTGATACTGAGGTAATCCTCAACGCGTACGCGCACTGGGGCGAAAGGTGCCTCCAAGAATTTCGTGGGATGTTCGCGTTCGCGATCTGGGACGCGCGGCGGCATCAGCTTTTTGTCGCCCGCGATCCAATGGGAATCAAGCCATTCTATTATTTCCAGTCGGAGCAGTATTTTATTTTTTCTTCCGAAGTCCGCACTCTACTGGGCACGGGGCTGATACCGCGCTCTCTAGACCCCGCAGGCGTAATCAATTATTTGACCTTCGGATCGGTTTACGATCCAAACACTCTGGTAAAAGGCGTGCGAGCGCTGCCACCCGGGCATTCTTTAATCTGGAAAGACGGGAACGCGACGCTGGCCGAGTATTGGGACCCGATCGCTGCCGCGCAGAATGCTGCGGGCGATCGTGCAGCAACTCGTGGTGAAAGCGAAGAACAGATCGCTGCCGTGCTTGATGAGTGCGTGCGCATGCAACTGGCCAGCGATGTGCCCGTGGGAGTTTTTCTTTCCGGCGGAATCGATTCCAGCAGCCTGGTCGGGATTCTGGATCGGAACGACGTGCGACCCAGTACTTTTTCTATCGTATTTGAGGAGGCCGACTACTCCGAGGCTAAGTATTCGCGGACGATTGCCGAACGTTTTCGAACTGATCATCACGAAATCACGGTTTCGCAGTCCAATTTTTTTTCGGCCATCGATCCTGCGATTCGAGCGATGGATCAACCCACGATAGACGGTATCAACACGTACTTTGTTTCGGAAAGAACTCGTGCGGCGGGCGTCAAAGTCGCTTTGTCCGGTCTGGGCGGTGACGAAATATTTGCCGGTTACTCAAGCTTTCGCACTGTGCCGCGGATGGAGAAGCTTGCCGAGCCGTGGCGGCATGTACCGGCAATCGCTCGCTCCCTTTCGGCAAATATATTTGCGGCGATCACTGCCCCTGGCGACCAGAACCGCAAGTTAAAGATCCTTGTTCACGATCGGGGAAGAGGCAGCCATCCATATTTTCTTACGCGTATGCTCTTTACCCCGGAGATGCAAAATGAATTGCTGGGCACGGCGAATATTGACTGTGGTGCGTTCTCCTGCGCTGAGAGACCATTAACCGAGGCCGTATGCCGCGCACAGAGCTTGGACCCAGTTAACCGTGTTTCCTATCTCGAGGCGCGCTGTTATATGCTCAACACGCTGTTGAGGGACGCCGATTGCATGAGCATGGCGCACGGCCTGGAGGTACGTGTGCCGTTGATCGATCACCAACTCGTGCGGAGAGTTCTAGCTTTACCGGGATCGTGGAAGCTGGAAAAGCGAACTCCGAAACCTTTGTTGGTTCATGCGTTGCGCGGAGGGTTGCCGGATGAGATCATCCATCGACCGAAGCGAGGTTTTACAATGCCGTTTGAACATTGGCTTCGCGACGCGCTGCGTCCAGTCATGGAAAAATCGCTGCGCAAGATTGGTGACGGCGCGCTGGGTGCCCTAATCAGTGAACAGGGCGCATGGCGGGTGTGGGAAGAGTTTCTCGAGGGTCGCACTTCGTGGTCGCGCCCCTGGTCGTTATACGTTCTTCAACGCTGGTGCCAGCAGCATCTTTCGAGTTGAGTGGTTGACAGAATGGAAAAGGTAGACGAAGTCAGGAAACTGGACAGCGGTGTGGCCGGCAAGATTCCGGTTAGCGTGATTATTGCGGCGCGGAATGAGGCGAAAAATCTTCCAAATTGCTTGGACGGGCTCAAAGATTTTGGCGATGTTTACGTAATTGATTCTCAGAGCACCGACGATACCGTCGAGATTGCCAGATCTCACGGAGCACACGTTGTACAGTTTCATTATTCCGGTGGATGGCCCAAAAAGCGGCAGTGGGCAATGAATACACTGCCGCTGGCTTATGACTGGATTCTGCTGCTGGATGCCGACGAAGTGCTGACGACTGAACTCACGGAAGAAATTCGTTCTGCGATTTTGAATCCAGCGATCGACGGATACTCCATTTTGCTTCGCACCTGGTTTCTCGGCCGCGCTCTGCGGCATGGAGGCGTTGGATTGTGGAAGCTGGCATTGTTTCGCCAAGGCAAGGGAAGGTTCGAATGCCGACTCGAGGACCAGGATACTTCCATGGCGGATATGGAAGTGCATGAGCATGTCGTCGTCGATGGTGCGACCTCAAGGCTCCGGAGCCCGGTGATTCATCACAATTTGGAATCGCTCTCGCGCTACATTCAAAAACATGATGAATATTCCAACTGGGAGTCCCGCATATTGCTGCAGCGGGGGGACGATAGAGAATTACCGCCGACGCTTTTTGGGACACAAGCGCAACGCCGACGCTGGCTGAAGCGCAAACTCTTTGCCGTGCCGGGTTCTCCCGTGTTGCTTTTCCTGTATCGTTATGTCTTCAGGTTCGGGTTCATGGATGGAGTGCCAGGGCTGATTTACTGTGGGTTCCAGGCGGTTCAAATGTTTCATACGAAGGCGAAGATATACGAACTGAAGTCGAAAAGAACTCAAGAGACAAAGCGTTAAGGGGATCTGGTTCTAGCATGTGTGGAATTGCCGGACTCGCAAATTGTGGCGACAGAGAAGTTCTCGCTCGCATGACGCACGTGCTGGCGCATCGCGGTCCTGACGATTCCGGTCTGTGGGAGCGACGATTTCAAGATGGGACTTACGTTGGTCTGGGTAGCCGCAGACTCGCTATTCTCGATCTTTCGGCTGGCGGCCACATGCCCATGTGCAACCAGGACCGCACGGTGTGGATCACTTACAACGGTGAAATTTACAACTTCAAGGAGCTCCGCCGGGAGCTGCAAAGCAAAGGCCACTGTTTTACCTCGAACACAGATACGGAAGTTGTGCTTCACCTTTACGAGCAGGAAGGCGCGGATTGCGTTCTGAAGCTAAAAGGCATGTTCGCATTCGCGATCTGTGATGTGCGTTCGGGAAGGCCGGTCTTGTTTCTCGCGCGAGATCATTTCGGGGTGAAGCCTTTCTACTATGCTCACCATGGAAGAAGGCTGGCGTTCGCTTCAGAAGTAAAAGCGCTGCTTCACGTGCCGCAGATCGATGCCCAACTCGATCTGGAATCTTTGCATCAGTATCTGACGTTCCTGTGGGTTCCTGATCCTAAGACAATGTTTAGTGGAATTTATAAACTTCCCGCTGGACATTGCGCAACGTTTCGCGACGGAGAATTGAGGATCAGGCAGTACTGGGACCTCAAGTTTCCCCGCGCCGACGCCGAGTACTCAAGATCCGAAGCGGACCTTGCAGACGAACTTCGCGAACGCTTTCAGCGGTCGGTGGAAGCCCAGATGGTGAGCGATGTTCCGATCGGAGCCTTTCTCAGCGCGGGGTTGGACTCCTCCAGCATTGTGGCAATGATGTGCCGAGCAACGAAACAACCAGTTCGAACCTATACCATTACCTTCCCGCGGAAATATCGGATTGGCGAAACTACGCTTGATGATCCGCAAGTGCCGGCGCGGCTCGCGCAGCGTCTCGGCTGTGAGCACCAGGAGATTGTCGTAGAGCCCGACGTTGCCGAATTGTTGCCTCGCTTAACCTGGCACATGGATGAGCCCACAGCAGATCCCGCCATTCTCACCGCGTTTCTCGTTTCCCGCGAGGCGACGGAAACAGGCCACAGTTTTGCTTTCCGGCGTTGGCGGCGACGAGTTGTTTGCGGGATATCGAAAGCATATCGCTCATCGTTGGGCTGCCGCGTATCAGCGAGTTCCTGGCTTTCTCAGAAGTGGAATCGAGTCCGGATTGGAAGCGTTGCCCGGGTTGCGAGGCACTGCGATGAAAGGACGCGTGCGATTGGCCAAGAAGATGGCGCGCAGCGCGTCGCTTTCGCCGGAAGATCGCTTCGTCCGAAACTGTACCTATTTGAATGGGGCGCAGAAAATGGATTTGTATACGCCGGAGATTCAAGATCAACTGCGCCACTCGGATCCCGCGACTCGCCACCATTCCGGTTTTGACGAAGTGTGCGATGCTGACTTCCTCAACCAAATGCTTTATCTCGACACCAAGATTTTCATGACCAGCCTGAATCTGAACTATAACGACAAGATGAGCATGGCATCGTCGGTGGAGGTGCGGGTGCCGTTTCTCGACCGTGAACTGGCCGAGTTTGCCGCCTGGAATATTCCGCCGGACCTTAAGCTCAAAGGATTCTTTCGCCCTACGACGAAGCATATTTTTCGCCACGCCATGCGGGATGTGTTGCCCGCCGAAGTGTTACGGCAGCCGAAGGCCGGCTTCGCGGCTCCGGTGGACTACTGGCTGGCGAACGAGTTGCGTGAGATGGTAGATGATCTGCTCTCGGAGACGAACATTCGAGGGCGCGGCCTATTCCGTCCCGAAGTTGTACGGCGTTTTGTTGATGAACATCGTTCCGGCGCGGAAGATTGGTCGATGCAAATCTGGCAGTTCTTAACTCTGGAACACTGGATGAGAATTTTTCTGGATGCTGGGGCACAGAAGAGTACGGAAGAGTACCGTCATACGGGCGAGGCCGCCACTGCTTGAGTCTGACCGTTCGACTGAAATTCGAGCCTGGGCGGACGCGTCCATGACTAGCTCTGGCGATGCTCGCCATGCGTACCTCGATAGCAAGACTAAGACCGCCCGAATTGCGAAGGTGCTGACTGAATCGACTGGCCTGCTGCGAGGACCACAGCGCGTCGCTCCGTTGCTGCAGAAACTAATCTCCGACAAATTGCGCGTCAGCTTCGAACAGCGACATCTTTACTCATACGCAAGCACAAAGCGGAGTAGCGAAGAAACTCTGCGCGCCTTGCTGCGCTGGATGCTTCATGCACAACGCCGCGATGGAGGCATTGCGGCTTACTATAGCCTGCTTACTGGATATTCGGAGTCCTATCCGGAAGTGACCGGCTACATCGTCCCCACGCTCTATGACCTTGGGCGTGAGACCGGCGACGAGCGCAGCGCAGTAGCGGCGGAACGTGCTACGCGCTGGTTGCTCGCCCTGCAAATGCCGAGCGGAGCTTTCCCCGGAGGACTGCACGGCGTATTCCATGGAAACGAAGCGCTGCCGTCTGTCTTCAACACCGGACAAATCTTACAGGGATTGGTTCGCGCTTATGCGGAAACGAGACGCTCCGAGATTTTGCAAGCTGCGGTTTCTGCCGGCGATTGGTTGGTCGAGATGCAGCAGCCAGATGGGTCGTGGTCTGGCCCCGGCGCTTATCAAGGAACGGCGCACACCTACTACAGCATGGTTGCATGGTCGCTGGCGGAATTATCTGTGCGCACCGGGGACGATAAATACGGCAATGCAGCGGAAAGAAATCTCAATTGGGCATTGTCGCACTGGAAGCCCAGCGGTTGGTTCGACGGCATCAGCCTGCGAGGCCATCCTAATTATTTGCACTTCATCGCTTACGTGCTGCAAGGCGTTCTGGAATGCAGCCGGTTGCGGCGGCGAGACGATGCCATGCAGAAAGTTGCGAAGTCGGCGTGGATTTTGTTGCGGAGGTTTGAGAACAATAAATATCTGCCGGGCGCGTTCGAAAATGATTTCAAAGGCAGAGCACAATTCACGTGTTTAACCGGCAATGCACAGATGGCATGCGTGTGGCTGCGCTTGTTTGAAATGACGGACGACCTGCGATATCTCAACGCCGCGCTGAAGATGAATGAGATGCTGAAGCGATTAATTTCAACCGCGGGACGGCGCGGCATCGATGGCGGAGTGAGTGGTTCATACCCCGTGTGGGGTGCGTACCAGCCATTGCGTTACATAAGTTGGGGGTGCAAGTTTTTTGCGGATGCCCTCATGTTGGAACAGCAGTTGACACGATCTCTGCGAGCGGTAGATGTCGGGGCATTGCCATGCGCATCGTAATTCTCAGTTCCAGTCTGTATAGCGAGACGGCATGCGCTATGGCAGTTCGAATGGCCCAACTGGGAGAAATTCCAGTGGGAACTTTGACACTCTCCTCCTTGAACCCGGCAACATTACTGCGCAAGATTGGACAATGGGGTGTGGCAGAAGTTGCTCACTACGCGAGAACAAAGCTAATTTCGCCGCGCGGCGACGGGCAGGCGCAAACCAGAAACCCATATCTCGAGAGCTTTCTGAAATGTGAGCAGGGAACATTTCGTAACCTGCAGGAAGTAGCGGCGCTTTACGATTTTCCAGTTAATGTTTGCCATGATCAGAATGCGCCAGACTCGATCGCACGCCTTCAGGAGTGGTCGCCCGATTTAATTATCTTCGCCGGCGGCAATATTCTGCGGAAGGAGATACTGGGAGTGCCGCGCCTTGGCATCCTCAATGTCCACCTGGGACTGCTACCGGAGGTTCGAGGGATGAGCAGTCCGGAGTGGTCGCTGCTGCAAGGCGTTCCGCTTGGCATCACCTTCCATTACATGGACGCCGGAATCGATACCGGCCCCGTTCTGAGGAGATACGAGTTTCCCGATGCAACTCGGTGCGAATCGCTGAACGACTTGCGCAATCGGCTGATTGCATCTGGCGTTGAGAGAATTGGGGAAGTGATTGAAGGTCTGGCTCGCGGTGCGATCTGCGCAACTCCGCAGTCTGATTTAAATAATTTCGGTCCGGGTGAAGATTGTCAATACTTCGTCATGCATGAATGGCTGCAGGCGCGGGCGGCTGAACGCCTCGTCGCAAGCCGCCGTGCAACTGTCGCCGGTACTGCGCATGGGTAAGCCGATGAGTAAGATCGATACCTTGCTGCAGGTTGGCCGCACCTTCGGAATGCGCGATGGCATGCTGCGCCTGCAATATGAATTACAGCGTGGCAGCGGCTTGTTGTCGTGGAGAATGCGGTCCGTGCAGGGCTGGGATGCTTGGGACTTGAAGAAAATCGCCCCTGGCGCTCAGGTAGAGCAGATGAGGGCAGTTCGGCGGAATGGCGCGTCCCGATTTTTCTTCCACGATGTGCAGGGGCTAGGAAGAAGTATCCGGGAGATGATCGGACCCGAACAAGAAAAATATGTTCTCGCAGAAGTCGAGGGCATCCTCGAAGGCACGCTGCCGTTTTTCGGCCGACTGCACTTCGACTGCGGCTATCCGCCCAGTTGGTTTCGTAATCCTGTTACTGGACAGACCGTCTCGCCGCAGCAATCCTGGACTCAGATGCGATTTGCCTCGCCCCTTTACGGCGATCTGAAATTTATTTTGGAGCCTTCAAGATTTTTGTTCGTCTATCCGTTGGTTCGCGCTTACGCGCTCAGTGGCGATGATCGAATTCCACAGGCATTTTGGAGCGCGGTTGAAGACTGGGCAAGTCAGAGTCCACCCATGGGCGGTCCACTGTGGATTTGCGGGCAGGAGTGTTCGTTGCGAATCCTTGCATGGTCGTTCGCTCTGCATGCTTTTATCGACTCGCCATCGACTACGGACGAGCGCATGGCACCCATCGTCTCAATGATCGCCGCCCATGCGTGGCGCACCGCGCAGACAGTTGGTTACGCCCGCTCCCAGCGCAGCAATCACTTGATCAGCGAGGCGGTTGGTCTTTGGACGGCGGGCACGCTTTATCCAGAATTGGCGGAGGCACAGGGGTGGCAAAATCTGGGCGCGCATCTGTTGCACGACGCTGTTATCGACCACATTACGCCCGAAGGTGTTTCGCAACAGCATTCGTTCAACTACCAGCGTATGGTTCTGCATTTGTTGCTGTGGGCACTGCGTCTGGCGGAAATTTATTCGGCTCCGCTTCATGAGGACATTCGCGGACGCGCACAATCCGCATTTGACTTTATCCGTCATTGGGTTGATCCCGTCACAGGACTTGCTCCGAACTACGGTTCCGATGATGGCAGTCTGATTTTTCCCCTGGCGTCGGCGTCATCTCGCGATTTTCGTCCGCTTGTGCAGTTGGGCGCTGCGGTTCTGAATCGGCCGGCTTTGAATTGCGGTCCATGGGATGAGACAGCGCTGTGGTTTGGCGTCAAACCGGTGCAGACGCAAGAGCCTGTTTCGGTTCCTTCAATGCGAACCGGATATTTTCGTTTGGGCAATCAGACCTCCTGGGCGATGATCCGCGCTGGCCGGTATACTCGACGGCCTTTTCAGGCTGATCAGTTGCATGTGGATTTATGGTGGCGGGGAATGAATCTGGCTCGCGACCCTGGAACGTATCTCTACAACGGATCAGCGCCGTGGAATAATGGATTCGCGGGGACTGCGGTTCATAACACTGTCACAGTCGATAAACAAGACCAGATGCGCCGTATTGGCCGCTTTCTTTGGGTGGACTGGGCACAGGCTTCGGGCCGCGCGTATGCGTCAAATGGTCGCGCTTATGCTGACCGCTTTGAAGGCGAGCATGATGGCTATCGGCGACTTGGTGTGACGCATCGCCGCGCGGTGCAATGGCTGGTCGGTTCCGGTTGGGTTATTGTGGATGACATAGCAGATGATGTTGAGGCCGCCGAACATGATGTGTGTTTGCACTGGCTCGCCGCGGATCTGCCATTCGAAGTTGCTGACTCACTTTTTCAAATTGTCTTCGCGTCAGATGGAGCGCGCATTCGTTGGAGCATTGTTTCGAGTGTTCCAGGGAGTGCCGCGATCGTGCGAGCTGGAAAGCAGGTTGCGATAAATGGAATGTCCGACTTCGGAAGCGTAGAAGCGCAGTTGCTCGGTTGGGAGGCTTCTACGTATGGTGAGCTCCAACCCACGGTATCGCTGGTGCAGCGAGTTCGCTCGCGATTACCCGTTCGATTGGTGACCGTGGTTCTTACGGATGAAAGGTGCAGTTTCGAATTGCGAGACAGCGACGTCGTTATATTGCGTGACAAATTACACGAGAAATCATCAGACGTGTCTGAGTATCGCGTGAGTTTGTCAGCGAACGCAGTCACTTCTTCAGAGACAGATTCGTTTCCAGTACGCGAGTTCAAAGCATGAAACAGGCATTTCAGGATGCGCGCAGCGCGGCAATTACGGTCGTGGAAGTTCCTGCGCCAAAATTGCTTGCGGGATGCGTGGTGGTTCGCACTGCGGCATCGTTGGTTTCCGCGGGCACGGAGCGGGCTGCTTCGGAGTTCGCGGGAAAGAATCTGCTACAGAAAGCGAGAATGAGGCCGGATCTGGTTCGTGAAGTGCTGAGCAAGATCAGCCGCGATGGATTCGTTCCGACAATATCCGCTGTGCGCAGCCGTCTCGATCAACCGCTCGGTCTTGGGTATAGCAGCGCTGGAACTGTTGTGGCCGTCGGCGAGGGTGTGACCGGTTTCAATCCCGGCGATCGCGTAGCGTGCGCGGGCGCTGGACATGCGGTGCACGCCGAGTTTGCTTGCATTCCGCGGCTGCTGACGGCGCGCATTCCTTCCGAGACAGTGAGTTTCGACGAGGCTGCTTTTACTACCGTGGGGGCGGTAGCGCTGCATGGAATACGCACCGCGGACGTCAAACTAGGCGATGTGGTGGCAGTCATCGGACTCGGTCTGCTGGGTCAACTGATCGCGCAGATTCTCAAGACGGCGGGATGTACCGTACTCGGAATGGATATTTCCGTCGAGCGGGCCGACCTGGCCTTGCGGCTTGGAGCGGACGCAGTGAGCACATCGTCTTCCGCATTTCTGGATTTATGCCAGCAGCACTCCGCGGGACACGGAGTCGATTCTGTTCTGATCGCCGCGCAGACCTCCAGCAATGATCCAGTGAATCTTGCGGGAATGATCGCGCGCGATCGGGCCGTGGTCGTTGCTGTGGGAACTGTCGCCATGGATATTCCCCGAAGAGCGTTTTACGAGAAGGAACTCGACTTTCGAGTTTCGCGTTCTTACGGGCCTGGGCGGTACGATGCAGCGTACGAACAAAAGGGAATCGACTATCCCATCGGCTATGTGCGTTGGACGGAAACGCGCAACATGGAAGCTTTTCTCAAGCTTCTTACCGGCCGCAAGCTGGATTTGCGTTCTTTAATCACCCACCGTTTCCCGATCACGCGGGCACAGTCGGCCTACGATCTGATCACGGGGAAAACGCAAGAAGCGTTTTTGGGCGTTTTGCTGTCGTATCCGCAGGACGCGCAGGATACGCAACACATCCAGATCGCGGCGTCTGATTCATCGGTCAGCAGCCAGAAATCTATAGGCGTTGGACTGCTCGGAGCGGGTAACTTCGCCGTGAGCACGCTACTTCCTGCGCTCAAGCGAGTGCGTGGAGTTGATTTAGTCACGGCGAGTGCGGCTAACGGATCCCATGCGCGGCATGCGGCTGACAAATTCGGATTTCGTTCGTGTACTACCAGTGAACTCGAAATTCTCAGCAATCCTGCGATCAACACGGTTGTAATTGCTACGCGCCATCATCTGCATGCCCAGCAAGTGATCGCCGCATTGCAGAGCGGCAAGCATGTCTTCTGCGAAAAACCTCTTTGCCTGAATGAAGAAGAGCTGAAGGAAATCATAACTGCGATTGAAAGTTCGGCTTCTGCTCCCCGGCTACTCATGGTTGGATTCAATCGCCGATTCGCTCCGTTGGCGGTGCGCATGAAAACTTTCCTGCAAGAGGCGGGAGAGCCTTTAGCGCTTCACTATCGGGTGAACGCTGGTTTTCTTCCCGCGGATCACTGGATGAACGATCCTCTGCAGGGCGGAGGGCGCATCGTGGGCGAGGTCTGCCACTTCGTGGATCTGCTCTGCTTTCTGACTGGCTCCGCGCCTGTGGAAGTTGAAACTCGCAGCTTGGCCAACTCAGCCTTATCCAACCCCGGCAAATACAGCAACGACAATGTTGTATGTTCGCTACGCTTTGCTGATGGTTCGCAGGGAACCATCAGCTACCTGGCAAATGGTGACAAAGCGTATTCCAAAGAGCGAATAGAAGTGTTTGGCGGGGGCGCTGTAGCGGTGCTCGAAGACTTTCGGCGACTGGAACTGGTCCGCGGCGGAAAGAAAAGCGTGTTTCGCTCCGGGCTTCGTCAAGACAAAGGGCACCGTGGAGAATGCGAAGCATTTGTAAGAGCGATTCAAATCGGCTTGGAGTCGCCAATTCCATTTCACGAAATTGTGGACACCATGCTGGCAACGTTTGCATTGGAAGAGTCACGTTGTTTAGGTCGACCGGTGACTGTGAGAAAACTCTCGAGCGAACTCCAGGTTGAGGACGTAAACGGCTTCGATCAGGCATCCTGAATAGAGTTTCCTGAAAATTGCTCGCAGCCTCATGAAGATTCTTTACATCTCGCAGTATTTCCCTCCGGAGATGGGCGCACCTGCGGCGCGTGCGGTTGAATTATCCAGGCATTGGGTTGCTACAGGGCATGACGTTACAGTGTTGACGGGCTTTCCGAATCATCCGACTGGCGTGGTGCCGCGTGAGTATCGCGATAAATTTCGGCGCTTGGTGGTTCACGAGCAAACAGATGGCATCCATGTGGTTCGCTCCTGGCTATTGCCGTTTCCGAACAGGAAGGCGTATGAGCGGATTTTGAACTACTGTTCGTTTTGCATCTCTGCCGCAAGCACAGGCATTTTCTTGTCGCGGCCTGACGTCGTGATTGCGACTTCGCCGCAGTTGCTGGTGGGGCTCTCGGGTTGGTTTGTGGCTCGCTGGAAGCGCGTCCCTTTCGTATTCGAGGTTCGCGACCTGTGGCCGGAATCACTGACCGCTGTCGGCATGGGGGACGCGGATTCGTTGTTGCAACGCTGCCTGGCAAGGATCGCTGGATTTCTTTACCAGCGCTCGGATCGGGTGGTGGTAGTCACACCGGCTTTCGAAGATTACCTGGTGGAACAGTGGCGCGTGCCGCGAGAGAAAATCTCTGTGATCGAGAACGGAGTAGAAACGCAGCTTTTCGCTCCGAATTCTGCGACCGCTTTGAAGAGGCAATTAGGAGCGCAGGGAAAATTTGTAGTGTCTTATATCGGCACAATAGGAATGGCGCACGGATTGGACACGATCATCGAAGCTGCCACTCGATTGAGGCAGTCGAATCCCGAGATTGTTTTTCTTATTTTAGGAGAGGGCACTAAAAAAGCAGACATCATAGCCCGGGCGCGAGAGCACGGTCTCGAGAATGTACGATTTGTCGATCAGCAGCCGCGTGAGCAAATTCCCGCTTATATTTGTGCGTCGGATGTTTGCCTGGTACTACTCAAGAAAGCCGATGTATTCAGGACGGTGATTCCTACAAAAATGCTGGAGTTCATGGCGTGCGGACGTCCGGTGATTCTTGGTGTGGAAGGTCAGGCGCGGGCGATACTGGAAGAAGCTGGCGGCGGGCTCGTGGTCGAGCCGGAAAACTCTGATGCGCTGGTGAGCGCCATTCGGTTGCTGGCGGTGAATCCGGAAATGGCCGCTCAACTTGGACGAAACGGCAGGGAATACGTGGTGAGGAAGTTTTCGCGTCGCGAAACCGCGGACAAATATATTCGTATTCTGGAACGTTTGTTGAATCTGCCGCAGGAGCGCAAGACAGAAGTTGCCGCATAGGCATTGGCCGCCGACTCATTCTAGGGATGGGCAGCGATCACCGCAATTCCCGTAGCCGCGGAGATTGCCGCTTGCATGGTTTGTTGCGCCGCTACGCGGGCTCCGCTGAGCGGCACGAAGAGAATGTCATCGGCCTGCAGGGTTATGTCGGGCGCCTTTGCCTCAAGCATTTTCTTCAAGGGCAACTTCGTTTCAGTCATTCCACTTGGGCCTTTCCGAATAATGCGAACTCCGCTCATCTTGGCTGTATGGTTCGTCCCTCCGGCAAGTGCGAGCGCCTGCAGCACAGTCAACGTGCCGTTATCCACGAGTAAGCCAGCGGGATGGCCTACATCCCCTACGACATAAATGATTGGCGCTCGGGGAACCGTGATCATGTCTCCGGGTTGAAGTTCGATATTGTCCTGCAAATCGTCAGCCAGGTTCCTCGGGAGGTCTACCGTGACCGGAGCAGACTCGCTGTGCTGGCGGATGATACTGACTTTGCGTCCAGCAGACGGCGTGAATCCGCCCGCAGCGGAGATGAGATCGTACAGCTTGCGATCTCCGAGAGAAGGATAGACACCCGGTCGCACAACTTCTCCAAGGATGGTAATTCCCTGGGAGACCGATTCGTCGAGGAAGATGGTGACGTGCGCGCCGCGGACGTATCCACCATCCTCCAGCCGCTTTTCAATCACAACCTGCGCCTCTTCGACTGTGAGATTGCCAATGTGCACATAGTCGATGAGCGGAAGATAGACATCTCCGGTATTGCTGATCCTCGCTTTGGTCGACAATTCCGGCACGTTGTAAACGCTGACCTCGATCAAATCGCCGGCGCCGAGCCGCATCGAGGGGGTGGTTTGATTTTCGGAGACCGCGCTCGAAGAAGCTGCGCTCTCGCCGGGTTTGGCTGAATCAGTATCGGCGGGGCCACTTCGAATCGCAGCTTGAGAGACTGGCTTGGCGGGAGCGAGTGCCGGTGCGTTGTTATTGGAATTCGATGATGGCGATACTTGCTGCGCTACAACCTTCAGACTCGAAGCAAAAGACAAAACGACAAAGAAAGCGAACAGGCTGCCACTATACGCAAAACAGCGCTTGAACTCCATTACACGCCTCGGATGAAAGAAGGGATCGTGGGAAAGTTTAGCACAGCGCTGGAGAGCGATCATCGCGTTATCGGATGGGATTATCGCGCGAGGATCGGACGCGGATTAGTTTTCCACAGATTTTCACTTCACGGCGATTGAAGCCGACAGACAAGACTGCTAGATTCCCAACAACCCTCAAACGCAGACGGAAAGAAGAGAACCCGGTAACTCACTAGCGGCAGGATTTCGCGGCTGCAATACTTGGTTGTCGGTTAGGACAGCGCACGGACCTATGCAATCGCTGGGGCCCGAGGGGGACGTTTGACAGTAGTATTTTTTGGGATTTTCTTTTTATCGCTGCTGTTCTCGTTCGTCCTGACGCGCTATGTGCGGGACGTTGCGTCCCGGCGGGGATGGGTCGCAAGTCCTTCTCAGGAGCGGCACCTGCACGCCACCCCGCTTCCACGCCTGGGTGGCGTCGCCATTTTCATTTCCTTTTCGTTGAGCATGGCAGCCGCTGCTCTGGCCAGTTCTTATCTGCCTCGACTGCACTCTGCGCTCTCACTGAAAACTCTGCTGACAATTCTGGTTCCGGCTTCGATCGTTTTCTTTCTCGGAGTCTATGACGACCTTCACAGCGTTGGTCCGTACGTGAAGTTTGCGGTGCAATCGCTTGCCGCCAGCATGCTTTTTATGGGCGGTCTGCGGATCGTCAATATCCCGGTATTGTTCGGCGAGCATCAACTTCCGTGGTTTGTGGGATTGCCGTTGACCATTCTGTGGGTCCTGGCAATCACTAACGCGTTCAATCTTATCGACGGCTTGGACGGACTGGCGGCAGGTTCGGCGTTATTTTCAACGCTGGTGGCGTTCGTGGTTGCGCTGTTGAATGGATATTCTCTGGTCACAGTGATGACGATTGCGCTCGCCGGCGCGATCCTTGGGTTCCTGCGTTACAACTTCAATCCTGCGACCATTTTTTTGGGTGATTCCGGCAGTCTATTCATCGGCTTCCTGCTCAGCGCACTAGCCCTCGAGGGAGCGCAGAAAGCTCCGACCATCGTTGCCGTTGCCATTCCGGTAGTTTCTTTCGGACTGCCGATTCTGGAGACTTCGCTCTCCATTTTGCGGCGCTTGATCAGTGGGCGTCCGATATTTACTGCCGATCGTGAGCACATCCACCACAAACTTTTGCAGCACGGACTTACTCATCGCCAGGTTGTGATTGTGCTTTACGGAGTATCGGCCATCTTCGCGCTGCTTAGTTTATTTCTGCTCTGGCCCACCGGAAGTTCACTGGGCCTGGTGCTCGCGGTGTTGGGAACCGGCATCTGGATTGGAGTGCAGCGATTGGGCTATTTGGAACTGGGAGAGTTGGCTCGTGTCGCGCAGCGTACGTTTGACCAGCGGCAGATCGTGATCAATAACCTCGCCATACGCCGGGCCACCGAAGAGCTGAAAGTTGTCGATAACTACGAGCAAGTTTGGCGGGTTTTGCAGGCCGCCTTCAACTCCAATGATTTCGACGGTTTCGATGTACGCTTCAAACTTTTTCCCGGTGAACTTCAGCCCGCAGGCGCAGGAGGTTCGGGTGCGCAAGCGCGGCGTGGAGAAGTTTCATTCCACTGGGGTAGAAGCGTGGGGCCGCAGCCGCTCGAAGGGTTGGCGCTTTGGACGCTTTCGCTGGATCTTGTGAGTTCGTCCAATCGCCATCGCGGGGCTTTAGTCGTCCGCAGGCTCTACTCGCAAAGAAATCTGCAGATGGATATCAATCTTCTCACCTCGAACTTCCCCGTCGCTCTCGCCGACGCGTTGGATCGGACTCTACAGCGAGGCGTAGAGGTGATTCACCACGCAGGAGTAGACGATCATGGATTTGCCGCAGCGCAAGCTGGCTAGGAATTAGCTGGCAAAAAAAGCGGGGAAGTAAGACTCCACCAAACACACGCCCACGTCGGGCGCGAACAAGAGAATCCGAGGTCGGCTGAAGGTTTTAGAGTTTTGCGCTGGCGTACGAGTTGATCTCGCAATTCAAGCAAACTTCCTCAAAAACGGGTGCGGTCCACTGCATTGAAATCCCCCCAATATCAAGGCATTTGGCTGCCTTGAAGCTTCACTACTTTAACCTAGCGCGGCCTCTCAAATCAAGGGACAATCCTGTAATTCTTAACCGGAAAAGCCTTAGAGAATGAGCTAGTCGGGAGTTCTGGGGCTTGGGCCACACGAACCGAACAAAGCGGAAGCGTTCTAAGCCAGTTTTCCACACAGGGAACCAGTGCGGCTACTTTCTCATTCCACTGCCCCTGTTTACCTTTAGGGACGCTAATTTCATGAGGATTAAACAAGCATGTCTCGTAAGACTGTTTACGGCACTACATTTAAAGACACCAATTTCGTCCCCCTCCACTCGGCCACGTTTTGCATCCAGTGCGAACTGATCAGCACCAACAGCAGAACCTATTGCCTGGCTTGCGGTAACACTACGCTGCTTAGTCTGTCCCGCGTCCTGGGCGGCTCGCTGCGTGATCAGCAGACCGCGCACCTGATCACCGACTCTGAGCTCGATAGCCTGGTTCGCGATTTGTTGCGGACGGTGCCGGATCCTCAGATCGTAAACCGGGAGGTCGCAAACATCGCGGATTACCAAACGCGCATTCCCTCCACCGCTTTGCGCAGCCAGTTGCGGGTGGCGAATGCGCGGCATCCGGTTTCCGGCTTTCGTCCCGTATATGCCGGAGAAGAAGTCGACATTCATGCTGCGGAACTAAATCTGGAACCAGCCATCAGTGCAATCACGGAACGCGCCCAGCATTTGACCGGAGCCACGGGTGCTGCCATCGCGTTGCGCGCGGGCGACGAAATCGTTTGCCGCGCACGCGCCGGGCGTACCGCTCCCGATCTCGGTGTTCGCTTGCAGACCGATGCCGGCATCTCCGCGGAAGCCGTCCGCACCGGCGAAGTGATGCTGTGTCACGATGCCGAGCGCAATCCGCGGGTGGATCTGGCTAGTTGCCGTCGCTTAGGCGTCCGCTCCATTCTGGTTTCTCCGCTGCGTTACTACCGGCGCACTCTGGGTG
Source organism: uncultured Acidobacteriaceae bacterium (assembly GCA_963726155.1). Taxonomy (GTDB): domain Bacteria; phylum Acidobacteriota; class Terriglobia; order Terriglobales; family Acidobacteriaceae; genus Sulfotelmatobacter. The sequence continues at coordinate 141,720 of CAVSBF010000003.1, read as the reverse complement.
TGTTTGAAGTGCTGTCTTCTTCTCCCAGCGCGTTCGATGAGCGCGATGTGGCCACCATGCAGCTACTCTCCAGCATGATGGTCGCAGCAATTTCCCGCATCTCCAGCCTGCATCAATCGCGGTTGGCGGTGAGGCAGGATAGCGCTTAGGATGCGAATCGATCAGTAGGCCCAGTAAGGCGTCGTACCGCCAGGGGCCGTGGCACCTTCGATGGCAGTGTATACATTGCGACCGTAAAAGAACGGTAGTCCCCAGTCGAAATAGGGCTGAAGTCGGGCCGGCTGGTCCTGCCAAATCGCTAAAGGCGGCATCATTGGGAAAGTCGGTGAATAAAGTGTCAGCGTTCGCTACGCTGAAATTTACAGTCCCGGTTCCGCTGGTGAATCCCTGAGTTGTCGCGGAAAGATTGAGCATGCTCGTCGGGCAAAAGAAGTCCGCACTGCTCGAACAGGTTGGAATGCTGGAATCGTTGAAAAAATATCCATTTGATCCGCTATCGATAAATGCTGTATCGCTGTAGTTCGTTCCGTTGAAGCTAGTGTTGAAATTTAAGGTTGAAGGATCGGCATTGTAGACTGTGGCGCTGCCCAGGCCGTTGTTTGATTGTGTCCCAATACCGAAGACCAGTGATCCGCTAACCGTGGCTTCCGCTCCGGAAACTGCGGGCAGTTCGATGATGACTCCATTGTTGTCGGTGGTAAAAGACGACACTGGATTTGACACCTGCTGCCCCGCTGTCGCCGCGACCGAGGTGCAGGTTGCGGTGGCGGAAGCGCACGAATAATACTGATTTGCAGTCGCAGGACAGGTTGCATTCACCCCGCAGTCCTCTGGAAGTTGGCCGATGCCAAGAATGCCGTTCGCGCCCAAATTTGCGACGGTATCGGCCGAGGCGTTTCCGCTCGGATTACTGCAACTATCCGGGACCGCATAATCGGTGTCACTGAGCACTTGTATCGGCACAGCGCTTGCCTTTTCTCCGCCGATTTGGATATCCGCAGTCTGCACCGGCCCCCACGTGTAGGAGTCCAGGAATTGCAAGCATTCCACCATCGGATCTCCGTCAGACGCATTCGCCTGCGGTAGTGAGAGGGTTAGCACTGGAGACGATACAATTCTGAGGCCAAAAGAGCCTGTATCCACCAGAACTTCATCAATCGTCTGGCAAGTTGACGTTCCCGGTACGCATAACGTCACGTTCACGAACGCGCCGTTTGCATAGAGAGTAGGTGAGTTCGAAGGGCCAGTGTTTACCGTGATTGGCGCCACATTCGTTCCCGAGGACGTAATCGGATTGGGTGTAGTAGCGGCATTAGTGGCGCTGCTGCCTCCGCCGCAGCCGACGGAAAAGATAACTCCAAAGAATGCTGCCAAGGCTAAAAACTTTCGCAAATCCCTCATCGAATGTCCTCGGCGAGTACACCTTGCGGGAGCATCTGCGGGATATATGCGCTGCCGCTGAACGAGCGGGGATGTCCACTCATTTGGACGGTTAATCCAGGTTCTTCGATCAGCAGAGGCCCACGTCGCATCCGGGTGTTTCTTTGCGCTTTTGCCGCTCGGGCGTACTGCTCAAAATAGCTACCCAGCAGTTGGCGCATGTCTGGCTTATAAGGTCCTTGCCAAGCCACGGCAAACACCTTGCCTGCGGAATCGCCCGTCGAAGCCACGTATTCCCGCACTACCGTGCCTGCAGACGATTGAATCTCATGCACGGCATAAGAGCCTTTAGCAGTTGTCCGGATGGTGCCTTGCATGCGGAGTTGGTCGGACTGGACTGAGGTAATATCTCCGCCAAGCGCCGCCCAAGCTGGAAACACAGCGCTCAGGATGAAACATACCGTGCCTGGAACCAGCACTTTGGACTTGACGGAAAATGAAAAGAATTTCATTGGTGAAGTCTTTCGTCCAGGCACAATCAGAATCAGGCACAATCTTTCACAACGATCGGTATCGAGATTAGATTAGTAATGCATCTTGCCGGGTTGCTCTGAGGCGCCCTCCCCATTTGTAAAGCTTTGTAGCGATTGGCCTAACCCGCTCGGAAGCATCTGCCGTTTGCCGCTACCTGGGTATCTGATTTGAGTTCCTGCTTACTTTTTGGCGATCTCGGGGTAATATGTACAGACCGAAGTCTGGACCGAAGTCGAACTGAAGTTCGAACTGAAGTCCGGGCCGCTCCCATGGCCGCAATCACTCAAGTCTCACGACTGGCATCTCCGAACCGGCGCGCTCGCGTGCGGCAAAAAGTGCACGTTCCCGCTTACGCCACTTTCGGCGACACGCAGAGCGAGATGCTGGATCTCTATGAAGTCCTCGATATCAGCGAGAATGGCCTGGCACTGCAGTGCCCATCGCCCATGGAAGTAAACCAGAGTGTGGACTTGTGTCTCGATCTCGCCGAAGCTGGCATGCAAATCTCCGGCACCGCGCGGGTAGTGTGGTTGGACGGAACTGGCCGCGTTGGCTTTGGCCTGCCTGGTCTGGCGGATCCGGCGAAGCGGCAACTTTCCGAATGGCTGTTCCTGAATGCTCTGGCAGCTGCTGCCAATGCAGAACGTCCGGCGGCGCGCTCTGAAGACTCCAGCGACGGCTGGAAGACTCCCATCATTCGGCCGAATTATACCGACATTCTCAGTGCAGCCTCTGCGGTGCAGAAAGAAGCGGAGTCGTTAGGTGCAGATCTGGAAGCGGTGCTCGCGTTGGTGACTTCCCGTTCTCAATCTTTGCTTCGTGCCTCCGGCGCGGCGGTTGCGATGGAAGCGCAACAAGAGGAGGAGAGCGAACAGCAAGAACGTGAAGATAACAAGGCCCGCAGCATGATATGCCGGGCCAGTTCCGGCGCCGTCGCCCCGCCCGTGGGCGTAACGCTCTATGTTGATTCAGGTTTCTCCGGCGAATGCGTGCGCAGCGGTAAATTGCTGCGCTGCGATGACACCGAGACCGATGAACGCGTGGACCGGCAAAGCTGCCGCGCTCTCGGCATTCGTTCCCTGATTGCTGTTCCGCTGCGCGAGCGCGAAAAAATAGTCGGATTGCTGGAAGTATTTTCCGAACAGCCCAATGTCTTTAGCGAAAATGACAGTGCTGTGCTGCAGCGGCTTGCGGAAACCATTCAAGCGGCAATCCTGCGCGCAAGGCGTGAGCCTGATCCTCCTCCATCGCCGATGCCTTCTTCCCAATCGTTTTCGTCGCCGGGCAGTGTTTTGTTTGCCAGCCTTCCGGAGCGCGACCTGGGAACGGAAAAGGAAAAGGCGCGATCCGAAGATCGGGAAGAGGATCAGGACAAAGTTGGGGGAATTCGCTTGCCGCGCGCTTACCTCTACCTGTTATTCGCCGCCGCTGCCACAATTTTTCTGGTCCTGGGATTTCTCGCCGAGCCTTGGATTCAAGAAAGGCTTCACGCCCGCGGCCAAGAGGAGCAGCACACTGTTCTCGCTTCAACCAAGCCTCAGTTAGCCCCCGGCAATACGAGTGCGGGATCCATTGATCCTGCCAGTTTTGCCGAACTCCAGGCGCAGGCAGACCACGGTGATCCCGCAGCGGAAAACGCACTTGGTCTCCTTTACGCCGCCGGAGATGAGAAACAGGGAATCAAGCGCGACGAAACTGAAGCGGCTCGCTGGTTCACCAAAGCTGCAGAGCATGGCAGCGTCCCGGCTCAATCGAAGTTGGGCTCGCTTTACTGGGGCGGTCGAGGCGTGAAGCAGGACGATAATCGGGCCTACTTTTGGACGGTGCTGGCCCGCGCCAGTGGCGATGATGCCAGCCAGGCTCTCGCGCCCTTTATCGCCACTCGCCTCACTCGTTCCCAAAGGGCAACGATCGAGCAGGAAGCCGAGCAGTGGCTCGAGCGCTACGAATCTGCTTCGAAGCCCGCGGCCGACCGCTAGAAGCCAGAAGCTAATCCCACTCCTTAGCGTTAGAATAGCCACAAGTCCCGTGCCAACTCTGCGCACTATCCTCGACCAGCGAGTCCGCGAAGCAGATGCCGGTCTCTACGAGAAGCTGGAGAACAACCGGGTTCGCTGCTTCTCTTGCGGGCATTGTTGTCCTATTCCAGATGGCCAGCCCGGAGTGTGCAAGGTCCGCTACAACCGCGGCGGTACGCTTTATGTTCCCTGGGGCTACACCGCCGGAACACAATGCGATCCTGTCGAGAAGAAGCCGTTTTTTCACGCGTATCCCGGTGCGCTCGCCTACAGCTTCGGAATGCTGGGCTGCGACCTGCATTGCGCCTATTGCCAGAATTGGGTTACGTCGCAGGCGCTGCGCGATTCCAACGCGGTCTCTGCTCCGCAGCAAGCTTCGCCCGAACGTCTGGTGCGCGATGCCGTCGACCAGGGCGCGAAGATTCTCGTCAGCACCTACAACGAGCCTCTCATCACCAGCGAGTGGGCGGTCGCGGTTTTCAAAGAGGCCAAAGCCGCCGGACTTGTCACCGGCTTCGTTTCGAACGGTAACGGCACACCGCAGGTTCTGGAATATATCCGCCCGTGGATCGACTTGTATAAAGTCGATCTCAAAAGTTTTGACGACCGTCACTATCATGAACTCGGCGGCCGTATCGGTCCCATCCTCGACAGCATTCGCCGAATCTATGAAATGGGCATGTGGCTTGAAATCGTCACGCTTCTCATCCCTGGCTTTAACGATTCCGCAGATGAACTGCGGCGCCTAACCGAGTTCCTCGCGGGAATCTCGCCTGACATTCCCTGGCATGTCACTGCCTTTCACGGCGACTACAAGATGATGGACCCACGTGACACGACGCGCGAAGATCTATTGCGGGCCGTCGAAATCGGCCGCCAGTCCGGGCTTCGCTACATCTACGCAGGCAATTTACCGGGTCAGGTCGGCCGCTGGGAGAACACCCATTGTCCGCAATGCCACGAAGTGTTGATCGAACGCCACGGATACTTCATTAAGGGCTATCGGATCACGCCGGATGGCCGCTGCCCCAATTGCGCGTCTGCGATTCCGGGTCGCTGGTCCGCTGGCTTCGAAGGGCAGATTACTTCTCGTCCTTTCTCCCCACGTAAAAGATCGCTTTTGTTTACAATCCAAAGCCAGTAACCTCAGCTTCTCCATTTCTTCATGTCAAAGCCATCGGTACTCATCGTGTGCGTTGCGGGTTTCTTCCTCTCATCCTGTTCTCCTCGCGACTTTCTCACGCGCCGCCTGGCCGGCGACCTGATTGCAGCCTCCGACACTTTCCGCGCGTCACAACGCTTTCAACTTCGCACCGGTGTGATTTCAAACCAGGATTATCTCTCCCCGGACTATCTCGTTCTGCAGCATCGCGGTTGGATCTCCGGCACGCATGCGCCCTGTCCCCCTGCTCTCGTTCCGCCGCCGTGCTGGGATGTTTCGCTTACGCCCTCAGGCGTTGACACTTTTCAAAGCCTAATCGCGCCGGGCGAGGCCGACAAACAACTTCTGAATATTCCCGCCGTGAGACGTGAACTGATCGGGGTTACTGGCATTTACAAGCAAGCGAACATTGCCGAAGTCGAATTCGATTGGAAATGGATTCCCCTGAACGAAGTTGGCGCGGCCCTCTACCCGGGAGACTTGCGGTACCGTTCCTCTGTACTGTTTCGTTGTTACGATGATGGCTGGCGTCTTGTCGATCGCGTCGCGCATCCTGCCGAGACTCTTGACCAGTCGCTCAAGAACGCCGAACCCACGCACTAACATGCGAGACGTTTCATCGTTTGCATATATTGCTTATTGCCGCCGCATCGTTGTATAAACATCTTCCTCCACGGCCTATGAAAATCTCTAAAGTGTTTTTGTGGTTGAGCATAGTTCTCGGTTCCGCATCGTTCGCTATTGCGCAAGATAAACCCAAACTCACACTTGACGAATTCTTCAACTCGGTAAGTTACTCGAGCGTAGCGCTGTCCCCTGACGGCGCCTCGGTCGTAATCGGCACCCAGCGTGCCGATTGGGACCAGCAGATTTTCCGTACTGATCTGTGGCTCTATCGCGAGAATAGCAAGGGCGGCGGAACGGATTTTGCTAGAACAGGATCGCTGATTCAACTCACCCAATCCGGCCATGATGTCGATCCCCAGTGGTCGCCCGATGGCCGGTGGATCGCATTTCGCTCGGAGCGCAAGCCTGCCTCTGAAAAAGACTTGGATTCGGATGATGATGATGCCAAAAATGATAAGGGTGAGGTCAGCCAGATTTATCTGATTTCTCCCGCGGGAGGCGAAGCCATCCAACTGACGATGGGTCAGGAAGAAGTGCACACATTTTCCTGGTCGGCGGATTCGCACACCATCTATTACGCGACGCGCAATCCCTGGACCAAGGCTCAGAAGGACGCTTACAAAAAGGAATGGAAAGATGTGGTGCAATATCGCACTGCCGAACGCGGCGACACCCTGTTCGCTATCGATGTAGCTGCCGCCATTGCCCGGAACGCCGCAACTCCTGCGAAAGAAGAGAATGATGCGGACAAAGAATCCGATCTCACTCCGGGCTCCCGTGCAATTGCAACTTCGCCGCTCCGCGTGGACGATCTGGTGACTTCCCCTGACGGTACCAAGCTGGCCTTCATTTCGAGCGCTATCAACCAACGCCAGGAAAAGTTTGAAGACTATGAAATCTACGTCCTCAATATGGCGAATCCAGTTCTCCGGCAGCTCACACATAATCAGGCGCAAGAGGTCAAACTGCACTGGGCCAATGACAGCCGCCACATTTTATTTACCGTCGAAGTAGGAGAAGTGGCCGGTCCCTATCGCGATCTTCAGCCACACCTTTACTGGGTCGACAGTGAAAAGCCCGACAGCGAAAAGCCCGATAATACAACGGGCTCGGCCGAGCAGTGGGGCAAAGACTTCATTGGCTCGGTCGATCACTACTCAGTGAATGCCGACGGCGTACTCGCCTCCGCGCGCCTGGGAACCGAAGTGGCGATGTACTCTGCCGCACAACCGCGCCAGTCGTTTCACAAATTAAATGGCTGGGAAGGGACTTACGAAGATCTCTCGACAACCGCGCACACTCCACGTATTGCCTTCATTTATTCGTCATTGCAGAAGCCTGCCGAAGTGTACCTGGCGGAGAGCGCCGACAAGCTTGATCAGGCGCGTCCCATTACTTCACTCAATCATCTGTTCTCTGAGCGCGACCTTCCACAAGGCAAGTCCTATCGCTGGAAAGCCGATGACGGCACGACCGTAGAAGGCATGTTGATTTATCCTCCCGGCCAGTTCGGAGCGAAAAATCTCCCTATGTTTACTTTTATTCACGGGGGTCCCGCCGATGCCGACGGCAACCACTTCGAGGCCGATTGGTATCAGTGGGCCGCGCTCGCCGCTACGAACGGCTGGTTGGTGTTCGAACCGAACTACCGCGGGTCTACCGGATACGGCGACAAATTCCTCGAGCAAATCGTTCCCGTCATCGTCTCGCGTCCCGGCAAAGATATTCTCGAAGGAGTTGACGCGCTAGTGAAAGGTGGTATCGCCGATCCCGATCATCTCACGGTCGGCGGCTACAGTTACGGTGGCTACATGACCAACTGGTTGATCACGCAGACCACGCGCTTCAAGGCTGCAGTCACGGGCGCGGGCGCAGTGGAGCACGTCGCCAACTGGGGCAACGACGACACCACTTTCGACGACGCATATTTTCTGGGCGGCCGTCCCTGGGAAGTGCAGCATCGCTATCACGACGAAGCCGCCATCTTCCAAATCGACAAAGTGCGCACGCCCACGCATATGGTCGCCGGCGCCGTCGATATCCGCGTCGCCGTGCTGGAAGATTATCTGCTCGAGCACGCGCTCTATTCGCTAGGCATTCCCAACGCCTTGCTGATTTTCCCCGGCGAAGGCCACGAGCTGGATAAAAATCCCTGGCACGGAAAAATTAAAGTGCGGGAAGAGCTGAAATGGCTGCAGAAGTATGGAGGAGTGCCGGGAGGAAACTGAATTCGTGATGGTTATGTGGGGACAGTCGCCCTCGGCTGTCCGAATCGGGCTCAGCCATATTACTTCGCGGTGCTCGCCACCTTCACGCCCTTGGAGCTCGCGGCGTACCGCGCAATGCCTCGATACAGCGCCTCGGCAATCTGCTCGCGGTATCCATCGCTGCGCAGTTTTTGCTCGTCGGTAGGACTGCTGACGAACGAAACCTCCGCCAAAATTCCGGGCATCGCTGTCTCGGTGAGCACCACGTAGGAAGCCTCTTTCACGCCCCGGTCGCGCAGGCCGGGATTTTCCGCCGACAAAGTTCCGTAAAGCGAGCGCTGCACGCTGGCTGCGAGGCGCCTCGACTGCTCAATCCTGTCATGCAAATCGGCGGCAGAGAGCGTTGCGGCCATCGGATTCTTGCTGCTGGCTGCACCAGCCCGCGTTTCCAAATCTTTCGCGTTGGGCGCGGAAAAAGAGTTCGTGTAATAGGTTTCCACGCCCCGCGCTGAAGGCAGATCGCTATAGTTCGCATGCACTGAGACAAATAAATCCGCCTGCGAATGGTTCGCCATCTCGGCGCGTTCGTCGAGCGGAATGTAGTTGTCGTCGTTGCGGGTGAGAATTACCTCCGCACCCAAACGGCTCTCGAGCAGCTTGCCCAATCGCTGAGCGATCTCGAGTACGAGATCTTTTTCCAACAGGCCGCGCCGTCCTACAGTTCCCAAATCCCATCCCCCATGTCCGGCATCCACCACGATGCGCAATTTCGCCACATGCGCGCGCAATTGCAAGTCTTCGCGCGTCGGCGGAGGAACGACGATAGCCAGCTTATCGCGTTGAGCGTCGCTCGCGCCGGGGAAAAGATTTAGTTGCGATTTGCCGTCCGCGCCCAGCCTCTTCACTTGCACTACCAGGCGATAAGGATTCGGCTCCAGACTCACGGAATAGTTGGAGTTGCCTTTGGTCTCCAACACCACGCGCGTCATGCCCGAAGCCGGATGTGCCACGCGAACCCGCGCCAGCAGCCCGTCACCGATCTCGATTGTTTTCCCTTCGAGCTCCGGAGCCAATGACGTATCGTGCAGATCAAAATAAATGCGATCCGGATTCGCCAAGCGGTGCGCCTCGTACTGCACCTGGTCCTCCAGATCGATTACCACGGTGCTCGAATCCGCAGCCGACCAGTGCCGGATGCCTGTGATGCGCGTCGGCTTTCCAGGTTCCTGCGGCGCGACGTTGCCGCTTGAGAGTTCAGATTGTGAATCCACATTCAGAGTTGTGCCAGCATCGGCCGAATTCGCCTGACCATCTGTCATAGTACTCGATGGAGTTACAGAAGATGACGCGCCCGGCACGCTTGCTGGTTGCTTCGCGACTGCAGTGGGCCTCGTACTCATCTTCTGTTCCGGTTGAATCAATACCTGGCCGAGCTGCGCCGTTTTCAGCTTCCACCAAATCCCGCCGGCCACCAGCGCGGAAAGCACGATCAGGATCAATACCAGAACCATCCCGGGATGATGATCGGCAACCGGCTCGGCGATTGTTTCGGTCACAGCCGCTTCGGCTGCAGGCGCCGCCTCGGGAATGTTCGCCTGTTCCGTGCTCAGCTCTGGAGCCGCCGCAGTTTGCTTTACTTCGACGATCTCGGGTTCAACAGCCGCGGTGACGACGGGTGCAGCCGGGACCGGAGCAAGGGCGACGGAAGCGGGAGCTGAGTGCGCGACAGATTCAGCCGCCGCAATTTTCTCACCTGGAATTTCAACCGGAGGAGCAGCTGCTTGAGTTGGAACCGCGGCCGGGGCCAGTTCCGCCTCCGCCACTTGGGCCGACTCCGCGAACCGGTCTTCATCTTCCGGTTTCAAGGCGCCAAGAATCAGCTCGGCCAGCAATTCCAGGTTGGTAACGTCACTGTCGTTGAATCCAAAAGGTTCGCCGGAGAAAGCTTCGAGAACGCCGATCACGCGCCGCCGCCCGCATAGCGGCACGGCGACCATGGACCGAGCTCCCAGGCGACGGCACGCGGCAAGGTTCACGCGCTCGTCCATCTCGGTATCGTCGCAACGGATAATCTGCGCGGTGCGGAAACAGGCTCCGGAAAAAGCGGAGTCCCGCTGGATGCGGGCGCCCACGTCCGGCTTCATCACACCCGCTGATGCCCGCAGAACAATTTCATTGTTCTCGGCCAGCGCAATTCCCAGCCCGTCCGCGCCAGTGATGGCAATCGCGCGTTCTGCCACCAACTGCAGTACTTCGTCGAGGACAAATTGTTCGGCCTCTTCGAATTCGGCCGCGCGGGGAACGCTGTCAAATCGCTTATGCTTAAAAGCCAGCGCACGCCGCTTTCGCACTTGCTGATGCAGCGCCGAGAATGCCAGCAGCGCCTGCAGCGCATCAGCGCCGAACGGTCGGGTCCGCCGCTCATCGGCGGCAAAATTATCCCGGTCGGCGGAGGCGCGATAATAAACATCTTGCACGGTAGCAGCTCCACTACGCTCCAGCGGCCATGCGGGCAACCGCGGGTCCGCGAGTCGCGCATCCACTTCGATGGTCGGTTTGGTCGGAGTCGTTGCCATTCCCGGTGCCTTGTTAGCCAGTTAATCCCTTCCCAAAAGTTTGGCTACCAGCGGAGCCCTGCCAATTAACTGCTCCTAATAATGCTTACGCCAACCCCTGCAATACAGGTTATCTGAGTTTTCCTGCTTTAACAGTAAGCTAGCGGGATTTGAGTTGACTTGCAATGATGAGTACATGCCCTTCCGGTCAGAGACTTTCGTAAGTTACCGGCGATTCTTCCAATTTCATCGCCAAAGTTTCGAGAAATCCCACCGACTCGCGACGACCAACCTTCGGCCCGGATGCCATCGGTGCGAAAGCCACTTCTAAGGAATCAACTCAGTCACTGTCTGCTGCAATCTCCCAAAATTAAAATCAAACGGATTCGCGTCCCCACTTTGCGCATCTTTTGGCGGAACGTATGCAGTTGGTCTCCTTCCCCGCGCGGCAAGCACGCACTCACTATAGGCATGAACTGCGCACCCTGACCTACGTTACCTTGGACGCTGCCAACGGCGGAATCATTCGCAATCTCAACCGGGAAGGCGTGGCTGTGCAAGCCGTGGCTCCGCTGCGGCAAGAGCAGAGGGTTCGCCTGCGCTTCGAGTTGAGATTTCCCCGCCTCCGCGTGGAAACCTACGGACAGGTTACTTGGGCGGGACCTTCGGGCCAGTGCGGCATCCGCTTCGTTGAGTTACCTTCACAGACCGCACGCCAGATCGACCAGTGGATATTCTCCAACCTTCTCGACGGAATCGAACCCAAGCCAGACCATGGCCGCTCGATCTTCGGAGCTCTCCCGCTTTCGATGCCGCCCGAAAAAGAAGATGTTGTTGAGCAAAACGACGGCCTTACTATCTCTGCTGCGTGTCGCCCTGCAATCCGGGTCGAACCACAGTATGTTGCAAGAAATGAGGGAATGTTTCCTGACCGGCATCGCGAACAGAATTTGGCCGCCGAGGCCGACCCGCCCAACGCGCAATTGAATTGGCTGTCCCGTCCGATCTCCGGGCAGACCGTGGCGTGGCTAGTGGATAGCTTGGTGATGATCGCCGGATTGCTACTGTTCGCCTTGATCTTTCTCTCGATCACTCATGAACTGCCGCCGTGGCCGCTGGCAGTGGGGGCCATTTCTTCCGGTGCGGTATTGGTAGGTGCCGCATACTGGGGTTTGTTCGCGCTGTTTGGAGGAGCCAGCCTGGGCGCTCGTCTGGCGGGTTCAGCATCCGTTTTCAAGCAGGAAGAGGAGCCGGATGAGGCGCGCCGCTTCCGCTAAGCCGCTGGAACGGGAACTGGGCGCTGAGTGCCGAGAACTATCCCGCCTAGCTCGCAAAATACTTTTGCGCCAGCCAGACTCGCAAGTTCTGTTGTGCTTGCGCGGCTATCTTCACGAAGCGAATCCCGATATTTCCCCGGTCATCGGACCAGGCTACTTCCACGTCGGCCTTCACTCCGCAGTTCGCTCCAGGAAGAGCAAAAGATGCACGGACCAGATCATTCACATTAAATCGATCGTCGACTCGAACCTGCAGCCCGCCCTGGCTAAGGTTAATGAGTTCCGCTTCCACTCGTTTCTGATTGCGTCCAGTGAGTGTGACCGGCAACTCCACCCCGGTTCGGTGATAGCGCAAACGGCCGTCGAGGATCACGTTGCGCGCAGCGGAAAGCGTGCGCACCGCCTGCTCCACGGAAATTGGTTTATCGAATGCAAACATGGCTCCCGTGCTTTGCATATCGGGCCGGCCTTGCGATTTGCCCATGATCACTAATGGCACGGTGTTGGCCCGGGGAACGTCGCGCCGCAGTTCCCGAAAGAATTGTCCGGACCCATTCAGGTCGCAATCAACAATCAGCGCGTCGATTTTTGATTTTGTGAGCCGCGCCAAAGCTCGTTGCGGTTCGCTTTCGACGGCGACATCCATATGCAAGCCGCCGAGAATACATTCCAGAACGCTAACTTCCTGCCAGTCGCGCGAAACTACCATCGACGAGAGTGTCATGTCTCCACTCTACTCACCCCAGTAATCGGGACGTAGATCACTAACGTAATGACCGGCTTCCGGCTTCGGGTTTTTGCGCTTCGCCATCTGTATGGGACGCCCGGTGGCCGGATCTACGCGCCAACAGCTTTGTTCTGGCTCCGATACCAGTCGACGGTTCGTCGCAGGCCTTCTTCGAAATCCACTTTCGGATTGTAGCCAAGATGCTTTTCAGCGAGTGAGATGTCGGCCAGCGAATGCTTGATGTCGCCGCCGCGTTCCTTGTCATGCCGAGCGGAACCGGAAAACGAAGTGAGGTCCTGAAGTAGTTTGAAAGTCTCGTTCAAAGTCACGCGGCGGCCGGTGGCCACGTTGAATACTTTTCCAGCCACCTCTCCCGCAGGCGCCTTGCAGGCCAGCAGGTTGGCTTCGACCGCGTTATCGATGTAGGTGAAATCCCGGCTCTGCTCGCCATCACCAAACATGGTGGGCTGCTGACCGCTCAACATCTGTGTGATGAACTTCGCCAGCACGCCCGAGTAAGGTGACGACGGATCCTGCCGCGGACCAAAAATATTGAAATAGCGTAGCGACACTGTCTCCAATCCATAACAGCGGTAAAACGAAACCATGTAATGCTCGCTGGCCAGTTTGGCCACGGCGTAGGGAGAGATCGGATCGGGCGTCATACGTTCGTGTTTCGGAAGTGTGGGAGTATCACCGTACGCCGAGGATGACGCGGCATAAACCACACGCTTCACCTTTGCGTCGCGCGCCGCGACCAATACATTCACCGTTCCATCGACGTTTGCCCGGTTGCTTCCGATCGGATCCAGAACCGATTTCGGCACCGATGGAATTGCAGCCTGATGCAAAACGTAATCCACGCCCGTGCAGGCGAGTTTGAGGGCATCGAGGTCGAGAATGTCGGCTTCTCGAAAATCGATCTGAGCCAGTATCTGGGCGAGATTTTCCCGCTTCCCAGTTGAAAAATTATCTACTCCACGAACTTGTTCTCCGCGCCGCAACAGTTCGCGCGCCAAAGACGATCCAATGAAGCCGCCAATCCCCGTGATCAGATAAAGTGCCATAGGATTTCATCATAACCAATCGGCCTGATTGGGTGGGCGAGCAAATCAGCGCGCGCACGGAAACCAAAGTAATGCAAGAGAGGGCTATCGAAGGAAATAAAAACCGCTTTGCTTACCTTCCCGAGGTCTGGCTCCTCCGCAGAATTCGAAAAAACTCTTCCCGGCTCAAAATATGGCGTTCGTCAAAAAAGCTCATGACCGCCCGCAGAGCGGCGTCTGGATTCGTAACCGGCGTTGCCGAGTTCGCAGGAATCGACAGCCCGTCGGCTCCATGGACGGGCGCGGCCTTTACTTCTTGGCGCGCACCCAGAATCACCGAAGGGCGAGATAAGGAGCGCAACAGTTCGCGCAACCGCTCGCGGTCCGAATCCGACATCGTGGTAAAAGCAATTCCCATGCCAAGATTTGGATATACTACTTTTGCTTCGCCATTACATTCCACCCGAAACCCATTTACTTCCATGGTCAGCCCGAGCTTTGCGCCCACCCGGAACGTTGCCATGGCTTCCACGTAGCATCCGTGCAAACTGATATCCGTGAAGGTCGCCCAGGTCGATACGCCAGAGACGATTTCGCGCAAGCGTGCGCTTCCCTGGCAGCGGTATCTTGGGCTTTTTCGTTTCTCGCCGACCGGGGAAATCGTGTTTGCCGGAGCGCCTATCCCATTGTTCAGGTTGGAAGAGGGCAGAATAGGCGCACGAGCCGGGGCGGCTGCGGCGGCCTGTGGCGTGGATTTTTTCAAAGCGGCCAGATAGGCCGCACCAGCGTTTTCTTCGTCCGACATAAGTGACGGACTCGCCTTCACCGCTTTCCGCTGATCTTGAAGCGGCTCCCAGTTCAGGACGCGCGTCCCTGCTAGACTCTATCGGAACTTTTGCCGCGAAAACTTAACCGCGAGAATGGGCTTCACGCGAAGGGATAGAGCGGTTTCCGCAACGGGAAACATTCAAGACTGGAACGCGGCGAGAGGAAATTCTTCCACCGATTGCCGGATCTTCTTCCATACTTCGTCCCGCCCCACTCGCGTTTTTGCCGAGAAGGGGATCACGGTCGCGGTTGGATACGCCTTAGAGAGCCCCTGCAGAGCCTTGCCTAACTGATTGTGCGAGAGCCGGTCGCTTTTAGTTGCGATCAGAAGAAAGTCGCGTCCCGAGGCATTTAGAAAATCTAACAATTGGCGGTCGCTGTCCTGTGGAGGAACGTTCACATCCACCAGCGCCAGACATAAAGCCAGCGTAGGACGTTCGTTCAAGTAAGGCTCGATAAACTTGGGCCATTCCTGGGAGACTTCGCGCGACAGCTTGGCATATCCATAGCCCGGCAGGTCGGCGAAAATCACTTCTGGCCTGGGCTTGCCGGACCAGCGTACTTCAAAAAAATTAATACTGCGCGTGCGCCCCGGGGTGGAACTGGTGCGGGCCAGTTTGGTCTCCACCAGAGTATTGATCACGCTCGATTTGCCCACGTTGGACCTGCCGAGAAACGCAACCTCGGGCAGCCCAGGGGCAGGGAAGTGCGCGGCATCCGTAGCCGCCGCCATGAACCGAGCCATCACCCTCATGCTTCAGTTTGCAATGGGGCGGTGAAAGTTGGCAAGTCGCTCTGTCCGGCAGATTTCTGTTAGCGGATTGTCTTGCGGAACTGCTTGCTCAAGGTGAGCGCTTGATGTTGATACGAAGATCCTATGTTCGTCCCGTATATCTTCTCCGGCCTGCTCAACAGAGGCATATAGTTCAGGCGCCCAACCAGTTGCCCGTGTTCCATCAGGAACGGAACTTCGTGGGCCCGAACCTCGAGCACAGCGCGGGTTCCCTTGATATCGTTCGAACCGTAACCAAAGCCGGGATCGAAGAAGCCGGCATAGTGGATGCGAAACTCGCCATCTCCTTGATCGAGCGGCACCATCTCCGCTGCGAAGTCTGGGGGGACGCGAACCCTTTCCCGGGACGCAAGAATGTAAAAGTCACCGGGCTCGAGAATCAGGTTTTTATTCGCATTCTGATGTATCGATTCCCAGAACTCCTCGGTGGGATAGAAGTCGATCTTGTCGAGAGCAATTGCAGGAGCATATTTTTTAGCCCGATAGGCAATGATTTCGCCCTCGTCAGCGCCCTCCAGATTGACGGTAATTCTGAGCCCGCGCTCAACCAAAGGTCTGACGGGACCGTCCTCATTCACGTAAACCAGCGGCTCTTCCTTGTCCAGGTTTCGGATGGTCTGATCGCCGGAACGCGGGCTGCCGTGCACGAACCGCAACTGACTGAGCCTCATCCCCGCTCGAATCGCGACCGTGAATGTGCGGGAGACGACCTCCGCGTAAAGTTTGCCTTTGTACCCCGCTACGACTCGGTCAAATTCGGTACTGTAGTCGGTAATCAGGCGGGTGAAAATATCAAGCCGCCCAGTGGTGCTCTTGGGATTGGCTTTGCCGGAGATATTTTCCGGCAGGTTCAGTTCCTCGACCAAGGGGATGATGTAGATGCAATCTCTTTCGAGAACCGGCGCCCCCGTGAGGTCGACGCGCGTCATCCGAAGTTGTTTGATTTTGGCGTCCACTGTGTTATTCGGCCCGGGCAGGAAGCTCGCGCGAACACGATAAGCGACGTCGCCCAGCCGCAGATCGAGACTTGCCGGCTGAATGTGTTCCGGGTTGATTGCGGGGGTGGCGCTGATATTTCCGCGCGCGATTAAGCCTTGGATCTCTTGCGAGGGAAGTATTCCGGTGGTGCGAGCTTGCACCTCGTCGGCGGGCGACGCCAGACCATTTTCAAAAGCGATATGACCTTGGTTCGATGTGGACATCGTAAGAGTTCCCTATTGTAACGCTTCGCGGGGATTGGGGACGATCAGCGGGTCTGGCTGGTAGTGGGCTACAGCAGCTCACTACCTGTCCGGCCTTATCGCGGAAACTCCCTTGAGCTTATGGTGACGTCGGGGCGAAAGGGGTCCCTCGACTACGTTGCCATCCGCTAACGCGGATGGCAACTTCGCTCAGGATGACACTGCGGTTCAGATTGGGGCAGCCTCAGAGCCAGCTCACTGATGCGCGGTTGGACTATCCCCAGCATTCGAGGTCAAGGGCGCGATCGGTCGTGTGGCCTCTTCCTCGCTCAAAGACGGGAGGGGGGATTCCAGCGCGATTTGCAACACCTGATCCATCGTGTCCACGAAATGCATCTTCATCGCATTGCGCAGATTTTCTGGGACTTCGGCAAGGTCTTTTTCATTGTCGCGGGGCAGGATCACTTCGAATAGTCCGGCGCGGTGCGCCGCCAGTAGCTTTTCTTTAAGCCCGCCGATAGGGAGGACTTTACCGCGCAGGGTGATTTCTCCAGTCATGGCGAGATCGCGCCGCACCGGAATCTTGCTGAGCGCGCTAGCAATCGCAGTGGCAATGGTGATTCCAGCGGACGGGCCATCCTTGGGAATCGCGCCTTCTGGAACATGCACGTGCAGATCGAGCGTGCGGTAGAAATCGCGAGTCAAACCAAGCCGATGCGCGCGCGAACGAACATAGGACAGAGCCGCCTGCGCGGACTCCTGCATTACGTCGCCGAGTTTGCCGGTCAAGGTCAGCTTACCTTTGCCGTCGACCACCGTAGCTTCGGTGCTGAGAATCGAGCCGCCAACTTCAGTCCACGCCAGGCCCGTGACCAATCCCACCTCACTCTTTTCATGCGCCAGCGTATCGCGGAACTTGATGACGCCGAGGAAGTCGGTAACATTCTGGCCGGTTACTGCAATGGTGTAATTTTCGCCTTCCTTCACGACCCTACGCGCTACCTTGCGACAGACATTTCCGATCTCGCGTTCCAGGTTACGGACCCCGGCTTCGCGGGTGTAGGCGCGAATGAGCGTAGTGATGGCATCATCGGAGAAACTCACATTCTTTTCCGATAATCCCGCCTGCAGCATCTGCTTCTTCACCAGGAACTGTTTGGCGATTTCCACTTTTTCCTGTTCCGTGTAGCCGTGCAGCCGCAGCACTTCCATGCGGTCTTGCAGCGCGGGAGGAATCGTATGCATGACGTTTGCCGTGGCCACAAAGAACACCTGAGACAGGTCGTATTCCACGTCCAGGTAGTGGTCGACGAACATGAAATTTTGCTCGGGATCAAGCACTTCAAGCAGAGCCGCTGAAGGGTCGCCGCGGAAATCCATCGACATTTTGTCGACTTCATCCAGCATGAAGACTGGGTTTTTCGTGCCAGCCTTCTTCATCATCTGAATGATCTGGCCGGGCAATGCGCCAATATAAGTGCGCCGGTGGCCACGGATTTCTGCCTCGTCTCGAACTCCACCGAGAGACATGCGAACGAACTTGCGTCCTGTTGCCTTGGCAATCGACATGCCCAATGAAGTCTTGCCCACACCGGGAGGTCCAACGAAACAAAGAATCGAGCCTTTCGGATTTTTTACCAACTGGCGCACAGCGAGGAATTCGAGGATGCGTTCCTTGATCTTTTCCAGACCATAATGGTCTTCGTTAAGAACTTTCTCCGCACGCGAAATATTGCGGATTTCCTTGGAGCGCTTCTTCCATGGCACGGCCAAAAGCCAATCCAGATAATTGCGGGAAACCGTGGATTCCGCCGACATGGGCGGCATCGCTTCCAGCTTCTTCAGTTCCTGCAGAGCCTTGTCTTTTACTTCTTTCGGCATGCCGGCGGCTTCAACTTTTTTCTTCAGCTCGTCGAACTCGCTTTTTTCGCCGCGGCCCAATTCCTTCTGGATGGCCTTAATCTTTTCGTTGAGGTAATACTCTTTTTGCGCCTTCTCCATCTGCCGCTTCACGCGCGACTGGATGGTGCGATCGACGTTCAGTTTTTCGATTTCCACATCGAGCACATCGGCAATGCGGTTCAAGCGTTCTGACGGATCAAAGATCTCAAGCAGTTCCTGTTTTTCTTCAATGGAAAGCTGCAGGTTGGCAGCAATGATGTCTGTAAGCTTGGCCGGATCTTCCATCCGTACCGCCGAGATCATGGTCTCGTAATTGAGCGCCTGGCAAAGCTTCACGTACTGCTCGAACAAAGTGGTTACGCGCTGCATGCCCGCTTCGATTTGCGCGTTCATCTCTACGGGATATCGCGCTACGCGAACCGAAGCCTGCATGTAGCCGTCAGAGTCGGTGGCCTGCAGAAGACGGCCGCGCTCAATGCCTTCGACCAGAACTTTAATGTTGCCGTCGGGAAGCTTGAGGCTCTGCACGATGTTGACGATGGTGCCTACCTGATAAATCTCATTCGACTTGGGTTCGTCAATGGAAGCGTCGTGCTGCGTCGCCAGAAAGATTTTCTTATCTGCGGCGAGCGCCTCTTCCAGGGCGCGCACGCTGGACTCGCGGCCCACCACGAACGGCGTCATCATATAGGGAAAGATGACCACGTCGCGGATCGGCATCATGGGCAGCTTTTTAGTTTCGAATTTTTCTTTGGATGTGGTCACTCAATCTCCCCGGGTTAGTGCTGAATGACGATCGCGGCGCGAAGACCCTTACCTACCGTTCGTGTGTCCAGTGTACTACTCTTCTGTCGCCCTTTGGCTATCCGGCTTTTTCCATCATCGAAAGAGACGCATTGCGCTTCTCCACCATCTCCCTGGTGACCTCGAACTCTTTTAGTTTCTTCTGGCTGGGCAGGTGGAACATCAAGTCAAGCATCAACTCTTCAAGAATCATGCGCAAGCCGCGAGCTCCCACTTTGCGAGCCATGGCTTGGCGAGCGACGGCGCGTAGAGCCTCATCGCTAAACTTCAGGCGTACATTCTCGAACTCGAACAACCGCTGGTATTGCTTGACGATGGCGTTTTTGGGACGGGTCAAAATCTCGATCAGGGCAAATTCGTCCAGGTCCTCAAGCATGCCCATGACTGGCAGGCGGCCGACAAATTCCGGGATCAGGCCAAACTTGATCAAATCTTCCGGCTGCATTTCGCTGAGCAGTTCGAAGTTGCGCTTGCTGCGCGCGATCACTGCCTCTTCTTTTTCCGCGTCTTCACCCGCGCGGAAACCCAGTGATTTTTTCCCGACTCGCCGGCCGATAATTTTCTCGAGCCCAACAAACGCTCCTCCACATATAAAGAGGATATTTGTCGTATCCACGGGAGTGAATTCCTGGTGAGGATGCTTGCGTCCACCTTGTGGCGGAACGTTGGCAACGGTCCCTTCCAGAATCTTCAGCAAAGCCTGCTGTACGCCTTCACCGGAAACATCGCGGGTGATCGAAGGATTCTCATCCTTGCGGCCGATCTTATCGATTTCATCGATGTAGATAATTCCGGTCTGGGCGCGGCTTACATCACCCTCGGCCGCCTGCAGCAGCTTAAGAATAATGTTCTCGACATCCTCGCCTACATAGCCGGCTTCGGTCAGCGTAGTAGCATCGACGATGGCGAAAGGAACATCCAGCATGCGCGCCAGCGTTTGCGCCAACAGCGTTTTGCCGGTTCCGGTTGGACCGATGAGCAGGATGTTTGACTTGCTCAATTCAATCCCATCGCCCGCCGTCTTTTGGCGGTTCATGAAAATGCGCTTGTAGTGGTTATAGACCGCAACCGCCAGCTTCTTCTTCGTCTGCTCTTGCCCGATGACATATTCATCCAGGAAGGTCTTGACCTCCTGCGGCTTGGGCAGTTGATTGGGTGTAGTGGCTTGCGGAGTCGCGGTACGATCGTCTTCCAGGATCGAGTTGCAAACTGCGACGCACTCGTCGCAGATATAGGCCCGCGGATAGTCGCTGGGCGACGAGATCAGTTTGGCTACGGCATCCTGCGACTTATGGCAGAACGAGCAACGCAAAATCTCGTCGGAGCCTGACTTGGTTTTCACTCGGCTCTACTCCTTCTAGTTTTCGATATGACGCTGGGTCCCGCCTCTTTCGACCCCTACAGGCTTCCACGCTAAATCCGGAAATGCGGATCAGGCGCGAAGGCCGATCATACCGCTTTTACGGTCTTATAGATGATATCGTCTATGATTCCGTATTCCTTAGCCTGCTGCGCGTTCATAATGAAGTCGCGCTCCACGTCTTTCTCCACTTTGTCCAGCTTCTGGCCGGTGTGCTTGGAGAGTAACTGGTTTGTAATCTCGCGCATACGCAGGATTTCACGGGCGTGAATGTCGATGTCAGTGGCCTGGCCCGACAATCCTCCCATGGACGGTTGGTGAATTAAAATGCGGGAATTCGGCAGCGCCAGTCTTTTCTTCGGTTCCCCCGCCGCTAGCAGCAGCGCCGCCATCGAGGCAGCCTGCCCCACACACAATGTCATAACATCGTTCTTCACGTACTGCATGGTGTCGTAGATCGCCATGCCCGCGGTGATCGAACCGCCCGGCGAGTTCACGTAAAGCTGAATATCTTTTTCAGGATCTTCCTGAGCCAGAAACAGCATCTGGGCAATTACCAGGTTGGCGATATTGTCGTCAATCGGCGTGCCGATGAAAATAATGTTATCCCTGAGCAGGCGGGAGTAGATATCGTAGGCGCGTTCGCCCCGCCCGGTCTGCTCAATCACCATCGGTACTAGCATCATTTGCGGATCATTTGGTTTCATTTTTCAACCGGACCTGTCACCGGACCTGCCACACTCCGCCCCGTAGAAACGTTTGCGTTACCAGGGGAGGGTCGAAAGTGGTCCGCGTCTTTACTCATCACTACGCGGACTGGTGATAAAGAAAATCGAGGGTCTTCTCGCTGCGGATTCTCATTCGGATTCTATCGAGGCCCCCATCCTCTGTCAAACGCGCACGCACTGCTTCTGAGGTTTGTTTTGATTGTTTCGCCAGCGAATCAATTTCCCGGTTCACTTCTTCGTCGCTGACTTCGATTTTCTCCAAATCCGCAATGCGTTCGAGCAGCAACGAAGACTTCACATCGTTGACCGCCTGCTCGCGCTGGCCTGCCCGCAGACGGGGCAGATCCATTTTTTTCAGATCTTCCATCTTCATGCCTTGCGCCGCCAGCGCTCGCAGGCCGCGCTCCAGGCGCAAATCGATCTGGCGATCGATCAAAGATTCCGGCACTTCAAAATCGTTGCGTTTCACCAGGTCGGCTACCAGCTTATCTTTGGCCGCATGCTCCGCCGCATGACGTTTTTCGGCTTCCATATTCTCGCGGATCTGCTTCCGCACCTGGTCGAGGCTGGTGAACTCGCCCAACTCTTTGGCGAATTCGTCATTGAGTTCGGGAAGGCTCTTCTGCTTGATCCCATTCACCTTCACCGTATAAATAAAGGTCTTGCCCGCCAAACGCTTGTCCGCAATATCTTCCGGGTAGCTTACGTCGAAAGTGCGTTCGTCGCCGGCGGAAGCGCCGGTGAGGTTCTGGGTAAACTCGGCAACCGTATTCTTGCCGCCGATTTCGATCAGCACATCGTCCATGTGAACGGGATTGGCGCTGGCTTCCTTAACGTCTTTCCCATCTTTAGGGCGTCCGTCCATGGAAGCCTGCGCAAAATCGCCTTTGGCAAGCGGGCGTCCCTCCACATCGGTGTAAGTCGCGCGTTGTTCCAGCACATTGGCTAGCGCCTGTTCGATTTCCTCGTCGGTGATCGCGATGTCCGGCTTGTCAGCACGAAGTTCTTTGTAGCCCTCGACCTGAATCTCGGGCAGCACTTCGAAACTCGCCTTGAAGCGTAAGGGTTCTCCCTCATGGAAATGGAGGTCGGTGATACGAGGCTGCGAGACCGGAATCAGCCCCTGCTTCTCCGCCTCTTTGCGGAAATAGCGCGGAGCCAAAGCCTCGATCACATCGTTTTTCAGACCATCGCCAAAACGCTGGCGAATAATCGAAGCCGGCACATGCCCCGCTCGAAATCCCGGCAGGCGCGCACTCTTCTGGTAGCGCTGAATCTGCGACTCAGTCTCGCGGGCAACTTCGGCGGCGGGAATCTCAACCGAAATTTCCCGTTTAATATCTTTCTTGTTGTCGGGCTTATTGTCGGGCGTCTTCGTGTCCGTTTTTGCCGCGTCAGTAGTCTCTGTGGGGCTCACGTTTTGCCTTTCACCGACCGCTGCATCCGGATCCAAGGACGTC
Organism: uncultured Acidobacteriaceae bacterium; assembly: GCA_963726155.1. Taxonomy (GTDB): domain Bacteria; phylum Acidobacteriota; class Terriglobia; order Terriglobales; family Acidobacteriaceae; genus Sulfotelmatobacter. Next base: position 119,131 of record CAVSBF010000003.1, on the reverse strand, counting down.
GGACCGAATTCATACGGCGTTCACTTGAGTGTAAAGATAGAAGGAGAGCACCGTCAAACCGGCGAACGCAGTCACGGGTAGATTTGACGAGCAGTTTTCCCGATCCTGCTTCCAGGCGCTGCTCCGTCAGGGGCAAATCTGTCGCAGCGCGACCAGCAGTGAGTCGGAGAGTTGATCCGTCTTCGAAACCACGTCTTTGACGCCTACGGCCCGGGCTGCTCTCAACAGTTCTCCGGAAGGATGCAGAGTGAACATCACCATGGCCGTGTTGGGAGCGAGTTGACTGATATGGCGTGCGGCGTCGAGTCCATTCATGACGGGCATCTGCAGGTCGAGTATGACGATGTCCGGATGCATTTCTTCCACTTTCGCAATCGCCACTTCGCCATTCTCCGCTTCGCCGCATACGTGGAAATCGGGGTTAGTCTCGATCCATGATCGCAGGGAAGATCGAACCGTGGAGCTATCATCGACAATGAGAATTGTGTGAGTCATGCGCCACTGCTCCGTCTGCCCTCGGAACGGCTGCTGTCCGGGCTAGGTGCTGTAGTCCGGCAGACGGCTATGAGGAAGGTAATCCCACCTTATTCCCAATAGCGGCCCAGTGCCATACCGCTGATACTGTACCCTAGCGCACATAAATATGTCATTTATCGAACCTTGCTCTGTTGGGACATTTTCCGGCTTCGTCGGATTTCGATAGACTCAGGAGCCGAGGGATATCTGACCTGACAGGGAAAAATAGTCCGCGACCGAACCCGCACTGGCTCGTCGTTCTCAACCACGAGGTCGTCGCCTGCACGCGTTGCCCCCGGCTGGTCGAATACCGCGAGCAGATCGCCCGCGAAAAGCGCAGGGCTTACCGCGATTGTGAATATTGGGGCAAGCCCGTGCCCGGTTTCGGCGATCCCAACGCTCGCGTCCTTATTATGGGTTTAGCCCCCGGTGCACATGGCTCCAACCGCACCGGACGCCCTTTCACCGGCGATGCCTCGGGAAAGTTCATGTTCCCGGTTTTGTATGAGACTGGATTCGCCAACCAACCCAACGCCACGGATCGCAACGATGGCCTTGAGCTGAGAGATCTGTATATCACCGCCGCGGTTCGCTGCGCCCCGCCCGCCAATAAGCCAACACCGCAGGAACTCGCCGAGTGTTCGCAGTTTCTCGACCGCGAAATCGCAGGATTAGAAAAAGTGAAGGTGGTAGTAGCTTTGGGGAAGATCGGATTCGACGCTTATTTGAATTACTTGAAGCGTCGAAGCCAGCCGCTTAGCCAACAGCGCTCTCTCTTCAGGACTTATCTCTTCAAACATGGCGCCAGTTACCGGTTACCCGATGGTAAGGTGTTACTCGCGTCCTACCATCCCTCGAACCAGAACACGCAGACCGGCAAGTTGACCCGCGAAATGTTTGTCGAGATATTTAAGCAGGCGGCAAAACTTGCCGATGACTAGTTCGAGGCGCCGTCGGGGCCGGATCGCTGCACCCGCACCCAAAAGCGGGGTCATAGTTCCCAAAGCCGGGTCGCGATCCGGGGCGGCGCCGTTCGCCCTATTCAGGATCCTGGGGAAGCCGAACCACCCCGTGGATCGGCGCCAGTCCGAAATGATTTGTCGCCTGTGATGGGCCGGTCGAGAGATTCGTGAACACCAGAGTGATGTTCGAAATCTCGAGGTCCGGGCCGCCGCCGAGGCAAACCTGTAGCGGAACTGGCCCGGTAAAAGGAGATCCTCCATTTCCCGCTACATCCGCCATTCCGTTCACCTCCAGAACCCAAGTGTAGGTAGGGTAGGGGTTGATGCCGGTTGGACAATCGGTTTGAGGCGGGTTCCAAATCAGCGTCGCGCCCTTCATCGTTATGTGGTGCGTGTGCTGGTGTCGAGAGTCGGTGCTGTACCCAGAGCCGGATCCTAAATCGGAAAACTCCATCGTCAGGGATGCCGAAAAATCTGCGTTTCCGAACGGTCGCAGCCTCAAGGACCACGGGCCGCGAAGTTCCCACGGACCGGCCGTCGGGTTGGCTGATAATGGATAGTCATTGATCACGCCACTGTAGTGCCAGCCTGGCCGATCTTGCGCCGCCGCACTTGTCGCTAGCGCGAGTACGAAGACCCACGCCCCTACCGACCAGAAGAAAGTTTTGCTGTGCATAGTTGCCTCCAGAGTTTTTTGGAACTCAATTTTGTTCAGCGAATCATCGCCTTGCGCCGAAAGCCTCCACGCAAGATCAAAGGCGGGGTGGCTGGTGCACTTGCATCTCAGCGAGTCGTATCCGACACGTGCACAGGCTGTATGAAGTCGAGGATTTAGGCAAACAGCAATAAGCGGAACGGCCCATTTGCGGCCAAATGCCGTGCTTTGCCGTTACTACCCCGGGGGGTACAATCGGTGCGCTTGTCTCCTGACTCCTCGCGGGAGAGCCCAATGGACGAACCGACCCTCGACAAATCGTTATCAGAGATCCCGTCCGAGCGTCGGCTTGATTCCTGGAAGGAGATAGCCCTCTACCTGCACCGCGACGTTACGACCGTCCAGCGATGGGAAAAGCAGGAGGGGATGCCTGTCCACCGACACTTACACCAGAAGCGAGGCTCCGTCTATGTCTTGAGTTCCGAGCTCGATGCTTGGCGGCAAAACCGCAAAATCCGTTTCGAGGAGGAACAAGAGCCAGCCCTGGAAGCGCCAACCGAAGCGGAAAATCGGCAAACCACAGTTCCGCGAAAACGTCGCTGGCTTGCTCTGAGCTTCGCAGCGGCGGTACTTGCCTCTCTTCTTACGCTTGTCTACGTCCTAGCACGGAGCCGCGCGGGGGATGCAAGCCGACCCAAAATTGAATCTTTGGCAGTGCTTCCATTGCAGAATTTGAGTGGGGATTCCTCGCAAGACTACGTCGCCGACGGCATGACCGAGGAACTCATCGGGCGACTTTCCAGAATTCACGGATTACGGGTTATATCCCGTACTTCGACCATGCACTTCAAGAACACGCAGCTTTCAGTGCCAGAAATTGCGAAGATACTCGCAGTCGATGCGATTGTTGAAGGGTCCCTGGTGCAAGAAGGGCATCAGATCCGTGTCCACGCCCAACTGATTCGTGCTGCCACAGACGAGCACATTTGGGCGGGAGAATACCAGCGAGAGTACCAAAACATTCTCGAAGTGCAGGAGGAAGTCGCTCGGAATATCGTTGAGCAGATCCAACTGAATCTCACACCGGAGGACCGGGCGCGTCTGGCATCCACCCCTCCGGTCGATCCTGAGGCTTACGAGAGTTTCCTGAAGGGCCGTTACTACTTCAACCAGCGAACCGAGGATGCGCTGCGGAAAAGCATCGCGTCGTTCCAGCAGGCGATCGCGCGTGATCCAGCCTATGCCCCGGCCTACAGCGGACTGGCGGAGGCCTCCGCAATGCTCGGATTCCGCGGTGGCCTCCCATCGAAAGATGCTCTGTCAGGCGCCAGGAAAGCAGCCCTGAAAGCTATCGAACTGGACGACTCCCTGGCGGAGCCGCATGCTTCCTTAGCTTTCATCGAGGAGACCTACGATTGGAACTGGCCCGCCGCCGAGAGAGAATACAAGCAGGCCTTGGAATTGAACCCAGGTTACGCGCAAGCTCACAACTGGTATGGCGGTTATCTCACGTACACTGGACGATTCAATGAGGGGGTCGCTGAGGCCATGCGTGCCCGTGAACTCGACCCTCTGTCCCTGCCTCTGAACAACGCGCTGGCGGGAAGGTTGTTGGTGGCAGGGCGTTACGATGAGGCACTCAGGCAGGTCCAGACAACCTTGGAACTGGATCAGCACTTTGCACCGGCTCACCAGACTCTGGGCTGGGTTTACCTGCGCGGCGGAAAACAGGATGATGCCATTCGAGAATTTCAAAACGCCCTGGAACTCGCCGGAGCTGCAGATACGGACATTCGGTTGGACTTGGGCTTTGCCTACGCCGTGTCGGGACACACGGCCGAGGCAAGAAAAATACTCGCGAACCTCCAGCAACTGCACCAGCAAGGCATCGTTCCGGCCGCTTCACTGGCGACCCTATATGGAGCGTTGGGCGAATCGAACGAAGCTTTTGTCTGGTTGGAAAAGGCCTATCAGGAGAGGGATCCTCAACTCACATATCTCAAATCGGGACGAAGATTCGAACCACTGCATGGAGACCCACGATTCGGACAGTTCGTACGCCGCGTCGGGTTCCCGACTAACCCACCCACAAAGAACGCGACGTCACGCGGTGGTTAACGAGCAGCGTAGTTCCTCAGTACTGAGAATTGAGACGGAAGATCGGATACAGTAAGTCGGCACAATGGCAATTGTGGGCTAAAGGGTCCGGAATCCAGAAAGAATTCTGCTTACGTTATCTCTTCTTAGGCGCGCCCTCGGATTCCATTCCAAGAAACCTAGAAGCCCACCATCACCGGCTCCGGTTCAAGGTGGACGCCCCAGATTTCTTCCACGCGATGTTGAATCTGCTCTTTGAGGGCGACGATCTCAGCCGCGGTCGCTCCGCCGCGATTCACAATTGCCAATGCGTGTTTGCTTGAAATGGCGGCTCGACCGTACCCATAACCCTTTGTGAATCCGGAACGCTCCACCAGCCACGCCGCGGAAACTTTCTTATGAGTTACCAGCGCCGGATAGCTGGGTACGGCTAACCCTCGTGCTGCTGCCCGCCGTTTTAAATCTTCATGCTGGCTTTCGGAGAGCACAGGATTCTTGAAGAACGAGCCTGCACTCTGGCAATCCGCGTCTCCGGCCACAATCAGCATTCCTTTTAAAGCCCGAATATGCCGCACCGCCTCGCGGGTCTCGGCCAGATCGGGCAGAGTTTCTCTTCCCGCGAAGTGCCGCTGCAGGTCGGCATACGCTAGGTGCGGCTTACCGTTCGGCTTCAGCGCATAACTCACGCGCAGAACAATGAAGCGTCCACTTTCAGTGGTATTGAAAATACTAGAGCGGTAGCCGAACCCGCAGGCTTCGCGGCACAATTCGCGCATCTGGCCATCTTTCAAATCGAGCACCTGCACCGATGCAATCGTTTCGGAGACTTCCTGCCCGTAGGCGCCAACATTCTGCACCGGCGTGCCACCCACGCTGCCCGGAATGCCGCTCAGGCACTCGACCCCAGCGCAACGTGCCATCACCGAACGGGAAACGAACTTATCCCAGGATTCGCCCGCACCGGCTTGGTAAATAACATTGCCACCTTCATCGTGCCCGGCACTCTGCTCAATGCCTTCGATAGCGATCTTGAGAACCAGGCCGGGCCAACCCGCATCCGCTACCACCAGATTGCTGCCGCCGCCAAGCACGAACAAAGGCAGATCATGTCCGCGCGAAAATACGACAGCCTCCTGCACTTCCGCAACATCTTTGGCTTCGACGAAGTACCGCGCCGGCCCCCCGACTTTAATCGTTGTGAGCGGCGCCAGCGGAATATTTTCGAGTAGCTGCACTGACTTTTAATATTACACAGTGCTCGCGCCCCAGCGCAGTGCAAGCGGGTAACGTTAGTCTGCCCCATTGATCCTGGCCCACCGCGTGCGTAAAGCGGCAAAACCGCAGTAGCCGGTTTCGCTCAGATCCCGCGAGCACGGGAGCGAATCGAAAATTCATCGGGTGGAATGTGTTCGTACCGCGATGAACGAGACTTGCTCCAGCCCGGGGAAGTGACCGTCTTTGTCGGCTTCGCGTTTGGTGGGTGCGATTTGCTGAATGGTGGTTCGTGCCGGGGGCACAGAGCCGAAATATTGCGCGTATACATCGTCAAAGGCTTGCAGGTCAGACAAATCGTCGAGGTAGACGTTTGTGGCTACAACCTGATTGAAGTTCATGTCGGCTTCTTCGAGGTTGTCGAGGAGATTGCGCATGGTCTGCCGCAGTTGATGTTGTGTTGTCGACGCATAAACGCCGCCGTGCGGACCGGGAATGAAGCCGTCCTTGGCGGAGCAGTACAAAGTGTCGCCGGCAAAAACGCAGGGACTTGCGGTAGGGCTTGGCGGCATGTTCTTGGGACGAACAGCTTTTCTTTGGCGAAGGTCGCGAACCGCCACGCCGGTGTACTCGATGTGGGCACCCCCGGGTAGACTCGATACTTCAATTGTGGCGCGCGCAGGGGTATTGCCGAACTCAAAGCGCCGCGCGTAACGCTCGTTCATGACCCGCCCTGGGATATCCGAAGTCAGGTAAGGATTGACGAAAACCATGTTGCTCAGTTCGAGACCGGCTGCTTTCACGACTGCCTGAACGCGGTCGAGTGCTAAGTCGACTTGCGCTGCAGGATCGTCCGGAACCTTGCCACTCACCGGATCGCTCCCAGACATGCTCGATACGAAGAGCCGATCGTGAGTAAGAATGCCAGGCGAAGCCGCATCGCTTTGATTGTAGTTTGGCGGATAAACCGCGCGCCGGTCCGTCAAGCTGCGCACCGCGACCGCGCTAATCTGAATCGGGGGCTCCGGAAGGCGAGCAACGCCCAGCACGGCTCGAGCCGGCGGAGTTTTTGCGAAGTACTCGCCAAACGCTCGATTCATTTCGCCATACTTGCTGATGTCCTCAAGATAAACCTGGGTGTAGACGACATGCTCCATGGTCAAACCGGCAGACTCGACGATTGCTTTAACGTTCTCGAGAGCCTGGCGGACTTGAGCATCAAAAGTCGTTGGTAAACTTCCGTCGGAACGGCGCGGTCCCTGACCCGGAGATGTAGACGTAGTCCCCGGCGTCCACACCCGGCGAGTAGAAACGATTCACGCGAGCCGAAGTTGCCGCAGGAACGACGGCCCGTACCTGCCCCTCCGCTACGAGCGCTGGCGAAAGCAGAAAAATAACCAATAGAAATCGCAATTGGGACCGTCTGATGTCTTCTTCGCAAGTAAATTTCCTTCCCGCTCTAAGCGGCAGATTTTTTCTGGGCCGCGCGCAGAACCGCTCGCAGTCTTTGTCCCACAACAATTTCTTCACCCGGCTTGATGGTCATGGAAATCAGTTCGATGTGGTCCGGTTCCTTGCGTTCTTTCCGGTTCGGCTGACCCTCACGCACTGCCGTCACCAGGCTGGGATTGTCTGGTCCAAGCACTTCGATAACCGGATCGCCCGCACGCAGTTCCTGCACGCAATCGATAATGCTGAATCCCCACGCGTGCGTGTCCCATGAAACCCTGAGTGTCGGGTAGCGGTTTCCGTCGTCGGGAATATAAATATCGGTCTTTACACCGGGCACTGTGTCCACTAACTTCCGGATGCGATCCACCCGGCCATTCCATTCGGCGTAGAGTTTTTTCTCGTCCATCTTCAGCCAGGTCTCAAGCGACACAAGGCAACCAATAATTTCTTCCTTGCCAACTTTCATCGGACGGCAAATGGCTCCCTCGCGCGGATTGCAATTCATGAGCGCTGACTCAATAAGATCTTTTCGTCCCAGAAGCAAACCGCTGCACTGCGGCCCGGACAGCCCCTTTCCACCCGAGAAGCAGTAAAGGTCAATGCCCATCTTCGCGTAAAGTTTGGCGTTGTCGGCAGGTGGTATCCCTGCGGCGTCATCCAGCAGGAGAGGAACTTTGTGGGCTTTTGCAATCGCCACTTCTTGCTGCAGCTTTTCACCCAGATCGGTGGTATAGATCATCGCGGTATTTTCGTTAATGGCGTTGGCCAGTTCCTGCGGGGAATATACGAGAACCAGTTTGGCGCCGGTAAGCCGGATAGCACTGTCGAAAGCGCTCCGTCCGCCCACCATGATCACTTCGTGCTTCAGCCCGGTGGTATCGGGGAGCTGCCAAATATATTTATCGTCGCTCCCAGCCATGCATGCGGCCGTTGCCGCCGACATCGCTCCGGCCGAGCCGGAAGTGACGATGCCAGATTCGGCGCCAGTTAATTCTGCCAGGCGCCGTCCCACCCCGCGCTGCAGATCGAACATGTTCACGAAATAACGGGACGCTTCCAGTTGCGCTTGGCGAACCTCCGGAAATTCGAGCGACCCGCTGAGATAAGTCCACGTCCCGCGGCAGTTGATGACTGTCTTTACTCCCAGTTGAGTGTATACATTCTGGCGCGGATCCTTGCCCATGGCGGTAGCGGCTTGCGCGTAAAGTTGGCGAGCCCCAATTTGAGTAAGCAGCGGCGCGGCCGCCAACAACTTAACGAATGATCGCCGGCTGGAATTCTGGATATGCATTAGGAGATCTCCTCATTAACCGTTTGCAAAAATGCGCAGATGACTGCGCGTAAGTATTCGTAATGTTGGAACCGGAGAAACATCGGGAATCTAATCTTCATCTTCAGGCAGCGGAATCTTCGACCGCACTGCCAGGATGAAAGCCTTGGATCCCGGTTTATTCTGGTTGTAGAACCCTACCGTGCAGTTGGGGCGAAAGTAATACGCGTCTCCAGCTTTGGCTGGATAGCGGCCTGCAATGCCATCCATTCCACTCCCAGCTACCATCTCGCCTTCCCCATCAAGGACAAGATAAATTTCTTCCGCGGTTTCGTGATGGTGGGGAAAGTTCGTGCCTCCCGGGGCAAAGTTCATCCAGAAAAAACTGGTCACAACGTACGCATCATCGATCGCGTCGCGCTTGCCATTTCGTGGACCGAGGAGAAGCTTGTACAAAACCGATGTGGGATGACCTTCAACCGTCTCTTCCTTTACGTCGTCCATATTCACAATCTTGGGCCGTAGCGATGGCGCGTTGATCGTAATTCTTGCAGGCACTTTGAAACTCATAACCAAGACTTGCACCGGTTGATCGGAGGTATTCGCAATCGAGTGCTTCAAGCTCGGGGGCAGGTAGGTGAAATCATTTGGGCGCATCGCATACGTCTGATCTCCATAGTGCAGATCGGCCTTGCCCCGCAGAACGAAATAGATCTCTTCTTCACGATCGTAGAGCGTGGTCTGGCAATTACCGTGGGCATCGAGCGTGACCTCAGCGAAACGGGCAACACTCTGCAAGGTTCGATCGTCCGCATCCCCTTGACCGAAGATGGCCTTAAAGTGGCAAGTCGGGGACGCAAGATCAGCTCGTGTTTCGCTCAAACTTGGAACGTAACGATGCAACCACGTGGGATCGATTTTCCGGTCGATTTTCCAGTCCTGGGCCAGCACATTAAGCGAGAGCAGCAGCAATACCAGCAGAGTCTTCAACGTTGTTCCCGGGGAGACGCGATCATAATTATTTTATTTTTTCCCACTCGGTATACCACAGAATTCGCTTGACGCAAACCGAAATATTTCGTTTGATTGCATTTCATTTCGTTTTGTGGCGCGGCCGAGGTTTGAAAACGGCGTGCGTGCTACCTTCAACTCCGGCACCTTCATTGAAAGGCGCACTTATGACAATGTATTACGCGCTGGCGAATCGTATGCGACGACTGGCCGTGGTTTTTCTCGTTGGCTCCTGCGGGCTGCGGCTAGCGGGCGCCCAGACTTCGACTCAATCAACTTCGCCGGCTAATACGGGCTGCCTCGTTGAAGCCGTCGACTACAAGGGGTGGAGTGCACAACAGATTTCCAATCGATGGTTACAGTTGATCGTGGTTCCGCAAAATGGGGGGCGGTTGATGCAGGTAAGTTTCGCCGGCCATCCCTTTTTGTTCGTGAATCCAAAACTTGCCGGGATGCACAAGCCGCCGACTCAGGGTCAGTGGTTCAACTACGGAGGCGACAAGCTGTGGCTCTTACCCGAGGGAAATGACGACGAGCAACATTGGGTTGGCAACTCCGATCTGTTAGATGACGGACCCTTCACTTTTCGAAAGCTTTTGGAAGGTCAGCAGTGCGAGATCGAACTTACAGGTCCGGCCGACCCTCAGACCGGAGTCCAGTTTATGCGAACGATTCACCTGGATGCCGATTCCCCGCGCATTCGCTTTCATGCGTCCATGAAGAACGTGAGTGGCCACACCCTGGAATGGTCGATGCAATCGGTTTCGCAGTACAATACCGCCGATCCAGCCTCTGCCACCGGCTTCAATCACGATTTCTGGACGTTCGCTCCTGTGAACCCATCCAGCAGTTATCTCAACCGCTATCATGTTCGCTTCGGTCCGGCGCAGAATTCCGCAGTGTCGGTGAGAGACGATGGCTTCTTTGCCGTGCACTATGTGCACATGGCGGCTGAGTTGTGGTTGGACTCGACAGAAGGCTGGCTGGCAGTAGTCGATGGCGCCAGCAAATATGCCATGGTCGAACGCTTTCAGTTCGACGAGAGCAAATCCTATCCGGGCAAGGCTTCGGTCATCTTCTGGACGAACGGACCGGAAATGAGGTTGAGCAGCGACGGAATTCCTTCGCTCAGCGACGGCACGGATGCATCCCCTTATTACCTCGAAGCGGAGCTTAACAGTCCGATGTGCCGTTTGCGGCCGGGAGACTCTTGTGGCTTCGACACGGAATGGTTTCCGACACGGGCCGGGAACGAATTTCACGGAGTGAAAGATGCTGGCATCGTGATCCGCCCGCTGCAAAGCGTTCGTCTGGACAACGGGAAAATTCGGCTTTCCGGTTCTTTTGGAGTTTTCGCTGCCGGGCACCTCGTCGCCCACTTCTACGACGAACATGGTTCGAGCCTCGGAACCACGATAGTTGCGAATGTCACTCCCGCCGAACCAGTGCTGCTCGAAGCGGAAGTTGCCGCGCCTGGAAAACCCGCGCGCGTCTCCCTTCACCTGGAAGACGATCACGGTGTGGACTGGGGTTCTCTGCAGGAAGTACAAGTGAATAGCGGCGACAATCGCTGACATGAAATGGCCTGTGCAAGAACTCATCCTGTTATTGCTGGCGATGATTTGTGCGGGAGTGCCCGCGGCCGGGCAGCAGCAGACGCAATCTCCTATCGCTGCTGTCGCGGATGTGAACGCAGAGGATCTTCTGGCGCGGCCGGTGGGTGCGAACTGGAGCTCTTATAACGGCGATTACACCGGGCGCCGCTATAGCAGTCTGCGTGAAATCAACATCGCAAACGCTGCGCAACTCCGCGCGGCGTGGGTATTCCATCCCGGCAACTCCCAGAATCTGGAGGTAACTCCTCTGGTTGTTGACGGAGTGATGTACGTAACTTCGGCCAATGATGTATTCGCCCTGGACGCGCGAACCGGGCGGACGGTCTGGCACTACCAAAGGACGGTGAGCTCGGGGCTGCTCGACGATGCCGCGGCCCACAAGAATCGCGGTGTGGCGCTGTGGCAGCATTTTGTTTACGTGGAAACCGACGACGCCCACTTGCTTTGTCTCGATGCCCGCTCCGGAGGCTTGCGATGGGACATTGAATATGCCGACAAAACCAAACACTACGGCGCGACCAGCGCACCGCTCATTGTGAAAGGCACCGTCATCGTCGGTACCTCCGGCGGTGACTCTGGCGTGCGAGGATTCCTGGCTGCGTTCGATGCTGAGACCGGAAAGCTGAAGTGGCGCTTTTGGACGATTCCCGGACCCGGTGAATTCGGCTCGTCAAGTTGGCCCGGCGAAGCCTATCTGCATGGCGGCGGCACAACCTGGATGCCGGGTACCTACGATCCGGAACTCAACACTCTATATTGGACGACCAGTAATCCTGCACCTGACTTCGTGGGAGATTCCCGACCCGGCGATGACCTCTATACGGATTGCGTTCTCGCGCTCAACCCAGATACGGGAGAGTTGAAATGGTATTTCCAGTTCACCCCTCACGACCTCTTTGACTACGATGCCAATGAAACTCCAGTGCTGGCGGATATGGCGGAGGGCGGTACGGTCCAGCGACTGCTCCTTCAGGCGAACCGCAATGGCTATTTCTATGTGCTCGACCGGATCAACGGCAAGTTCATTCGAGCCACTCCTTTCGTGGAGAAATTGAATTGGGCCAAGGGCATCGATAAATCTGGCCGGCCGATTGTTTCCGGCCGGATCCCCACCGCGGAAGGCGCTCTGATCTGTCCTGGTATCAACGGAGCCACGAATTGGTTTTCGCCCTCTTACAATCCCGAGACAAAGTTGTTCTATGTGATGGCTCTCGAGACTTGCAATCAATATTTCGCAAATCCCAAGCCGTTTGTGCAAGGACAGACGTACTACGGCACTGGCACGAAGCTTCCGGCCGACGAGCACGCACAGAAGATTCTGCTGGCTCTCTCGGTCGCGGATGGAAAGCCGGTTTGGCGTTATCCGCAAACGGGCCAGGCGCGCTCATGGGGTGGAACTTTAAGCACCGCCGGTGGATTGGTATTTTTTGAAGATGATAGCGGATCTCTCGAAGCAGTGGATGCAGCGACCGGTCGTGCTCTCTGGCACTTCAATACGGGCCAGGAAATGCGGGCTTCTCCGATGACCTATGCGGTCAACGGAGTTCAGTACGTGGCAGTCGCGGCGGGAAGCGACGTTTTCAGCTTCGCGCTGCCACGTTGACACACGATTACCAGCTCAGTCGTTGCCCGATATAATGCCAGCATGTATACGCCTCAGGCTGGAATTTTCGCTCTCGGAACGTCCTCTCATGCGTACCTGGAGTTTGACATTCTGGACGCAAAGAAATGCCAGCAGTTCGCCTCCACAATCTCCGCCATCCGTGAGCCAAGGACCACCACAGGCGGAGTGAATTTTGTCATCGGCTTTCGGCCTGAGCTGTGGCGCGACATTCTTCCCGCGGACGCTCCTCCGGACGTGACCGGCTTTAATAACGAGATCCGCGGTACAGAAGGATTCATCATGCCAGGTACGCAACATGACGCGCTGGTATGGCTCTCCGGCAGCGCTTATGACGTCATCTTCGATATGGCCCGCTCCGTCATCCACGATCTCGCAGGCCAAGCCTCGCTGGGGGAAGAAACTTCGAGTTGGCCTTACCGGCACGATCGCGATCTTACCGGCTTCATCGATGGCTCGGAGAATCCGACGCTGCTCGACGCTCCCACCGAAGCACTCTTGCCCGAAGGAGTTCCCGGTGCTGCGGGCTCAGTCCTGTTGCTGCAAAAGTGGAAGCATAACGTGGCTGCTTGGGAAGGTCTGCCGATCGATCAGCAGGAGCGCATCATGGGGCGCACCAAGCCCGACAGCATCGAACTCGAGAACAAGCCAGCGGACTCACATGTCGCCCGTACGGATCAGGACGAGTTTGGAAATATCTTTCGTCGCAACATGCCCTACGGAAAAGTCGACGATCATGGCACCATGTTTGTTGGATTCAGCGCAGACCAGAAGCGGCTTTCCAGGATGCTCGATAGCATGGCGGGTCTGATCACCGGCAAGCGCGATGCGCTCACGCGTTTTACTCAGCCATTGACCGGATCCTATTACTTCGTGCCTTCCGTAGAGAGCCTGCGGCGCCTGCGGTCAGACGGCCACGCAAACGTCGCCGCGTGAGAGTTTGCGAGGCTGGCGGACGATCCACTGCTCTAACCCTTCGAGGTGCACCATGCGATTGAAACCCTTCTTGCTTGATATGTGGCTCGACACCTACGAGCACGATATCGAATTCAACCTGGCGGCGAGCGAAGGACCTTGCTGGACCCTGAATGAGATCTTAGACCTCGCCGGTGAGGAGGAGCGAGAGCGCTTCCTGAATCACAATTTGCGCTACAGCCGCCCGGCGGGCGCGGAGGGCTTACGCGCAGCCATCGCCGAAATGCAGGATGTGAATGTCGAAACTGTCCAGGTCGTAACCGGCGCCTCTGAGGCGCTGCTCATTCTGTTCTGGCTGGCCGCCGAGCCTGGAGCCAACGTTGTCGTGCCTCACCCAGGCTATCCGCCGTTCTCCGCTCTCCCCGAATCGCTTGGGATCGAGATTCGCTATTACGCAGTTCGCAAGGAGAACCGCTTCCGCATCGATCTTGATGAGATCAAGCAACTGGTGGACCGAAATACCAAGCTGGTCCTGATCAACAGTCCCCACAATCCTACTGGCGCAACCATTAGCGACGCGGAACTTGACGATTTGCACGAGTTCACTGCGTCTCGTGAAATTCAACTTGTCAGCGATGAGGTCTACCATCCTATCTATCATCTTGTGAACTGCGGAGCGACAAGGTCGGCCTCCCGTTTGCCGCATGCGACTGTCATCCATGACTTCTCGAAAGCTTTCCCGTTATCCGGGGTGCGCACCGGTTGGATGATCGAGCACGATGCCCAGCGCCGCGAGCGTTACTGGAATGCGCGCACCATTTTTTCTATTTCCAACAATACTGCCGGAGAAATGCTGGCGGAGATTGCGATGCGCCACCGGAACATCGTTCTCGGGAAAACGCAGGAAACCGCAACTCGGAATCTTCGACAGCTCGCTTCTTTCATGTCCGACCATCGCGCGACTCTGGGCTGGATTCCCCCTCGCGGAGGAGTGACCGCTTTCCCATGGCTCATCAGTGGAGAGAACAGCCGCGCTTTTTGCCAGGCGGCTGCGGAACAGGGCATCCTGCTCGCCCCTGGAGATTGCTGGGATGCGCCCGCGCATTTTCGCCTTGGCTTCGCGGCGATAACCGACAAATTTCCCGACGCGCTGAACCGCCTGGGAGAATTTGTTAAAAGTTGGTCAACTCCGAATGTAACAAAGGCATAGTGAAATCGAAGTCGCAGCTTCGGTGTTCGCAATCTGCGGGACCCATGATACGATTCGCGTGTGAGCGATTCCGCTTGCATTCCAGGTGCTGCATCGCATGTCCCGTCCACCGTTCCGACAACGACGGTGACTTTGCGCCACTCTGCGCTCGTCCGTGTGACTCATTGGATCACCACTCTATGCTTTTTTGCCCTGCTCATCAGCGGAGCGGAACTTGTGATCTCTCATCCGCGCTTCTATTGGGGCGAAACTGGCAACGATTTGACGACACCGTTGTTTAAATTGCCGATCCCGGCCTCCCGGGCATTGGTGCCTACCGGCTACGGATACGTGCTGCCCGACCAGAACGGCTGGAGCCGGTATCTGCACTTTCAATCGGCATGGCTGGTAGTGTTGGCTGGACTGTTGTATTTAATCTCCGGCTTATTTACCGGGCACTTCTCGAGAAACTTGCTGCCGCAACGGACCGATCTTTCATGGCGGGCCTTCTCGAGCGCAATCGCAGACCGTCTTTGCTTCAAGCGCGCTGGCGAGGAGGAAGTCTGGTCCTATAACCTGCTGCAGCGGCTTACCTACTTGTTCGTGATCTTTATTCTGTTTCCCTTGGTGATCTGGACGGGTCTGGCGATGTCTCCCGCATTTGTTTCTGCGGTTCCGGCGGCCGTCAACTGGTTGGGTGGACAACAATCTGCGCGCACGCTTCACTTCTTCGTCTCGCTGGCGCTAGTGTTTTTTCTGCTGGTCCACATTTTGATGGTTTGGCTAGCTGGATTTCGCAGCCGCATGCGAGCGATGATCTCCGGCCGCGCTGCCGCAGATGGTGCAGCTACAGATATGGAGCGAACATGAGTGAACCTTCGTCGGGAAAAATTTCACGCCGCAAACTGATCACGACCGGACTGGCGGCCGCGGCGGGCGTATCGGCTTTGGGCTTGGCCGCGGGGTTGGCGCAGAAGCATGGGCTGGTCCCACCCGATCACGGCGGAATCTGGGGCCTTGGCGAAACGCTGAACTACGCTTCGCAACGGCTGCTGACGCGGCATTCGCTGGCGCGTGAGTTCTCCCGGAGCCAGATTTCGCAGCGTCCGTTTCCCAATGAACTGGCGCCGATGGGTGATGCGTTCAAGCGCCTGCAGAGCGGAGCATTCGCCGACTGGCGACTCGTTATCGATGGCATGGTCGCGCGGCCTGCCTCGTTTTCGCTCGACCAGCTTAAAAGCTATCCTTCGCGCAGCCAGATCACGATGATCCAGTGCGAAGAGGGCTGGTCCTACATCGCGGAGTGGATTGGTGTGCCGCTTTCACAAGTTCTGGAAGCGGTGGATGTGCTGGCACAAGCTCGATACGTTGTTTACCGCTCGATCGAGCCCCAGTGGTGGGACAGCATCGACATGGCCGATGCGATACATCCGCAGACTTTTCTCACTTATGGAATGAACGGTAGTGAACTCCCGGTGGGTAACGGCGGCCCGCTGCGTCTGCGGGTCGCTCGCCAACTCGGCTACAAAAATGTGAAATTCATCACCCACATGACCGTCACCGATAGCCTGAAAGGCTTTGGCAAGGGACTAGGCTCCGCGTCTCCAGAGGGAGGCTATGCCTGGTACGCCGGCATCTGATCAGTTCCTTTTCCGGCAATTGCTCTCCGGGATCACACCCCCACATCCGCTTAATCCAATATCTGTGAGGCGCAATGACGAAAACGACGAGCTTTCAAATGGACATTCGCCCGCTCTTTACGGAGCGAGACATTCAAGGCATGAGCAAGGCGTTCAACCTGGGAAGTTACGATGACGTCAAAAAGCACGCTGGCGCTATCTACGATCGCATTCGTGGAATCGGCGGCGCCGTAATGCCGCCCCCACCACCAAGAGGAGAAGGTCCCTGGCCGCAATCTCGGATTGAACTATTCGCCAAGTGGATGGCGGATGGGTTCCAACCCTAGTCCGCCCCCAAGCGCCCGCGGCTGCTTCCAGGCTGACAATTTTGCGCGCTGAACCGAACCGGGGAATGTGACGCGGACGGAAACATGAGCCTCGAGATGGGCGATCAACAAAAGCCGGAGCAGGATTCTGGAGCACGAGACCAAGAGATCCGTGCGGCACTGGATCAGCATTGGGCTGCGTCCGATGCCAACGATTTTGAAACCGAGCACTTCATCTACCACGAAGACGCGGTGCTGGATTACCCTCAGTCAGGCGAGCGAACCCGCGGTCGACGCAACATACAGGGCCAACGCGCCAGTCAGCCGAGCAATAAGCGGTTTACTGTCCGACGAATTATCGGCAGCGGTGATCTTTGGGTCACCGAACTCATCCTGACCTATGACGGCAAGCCGACCTACACCGTGAGCATCATGGAGTTCAGGGGCGACAAGGTTGCGCACGAAACACAATACTTCACCGATCCATTCCCGGCTCCCGCATTTCGCGCTCAATGGGTGGAACGGATGGACACATAATCTGGCGCGAGATTCGCCAACGACTTCCGATGGAAGGGCAAGAGACGGAGTAGGAAACGGTTGCTGCAGTTTGCGCGGCTAGATGATTAGGAACAATATGCCCATCCTGGTGGTACGCGTTTTGACCGGGCTGTTCTTTGCCATCTCCGGAGAAACAAATTGTTTGTCGCCGGCAAGTCACTGGCTGATCGATCCGTAGCTAGAAACCAGATTGAGTAAGTACAGTGGAAGGCCCTTAGGGCAGCGGCTGCCAGAGCTCGATCTTATTCCCGTCCGAGTCATAGATCGCCTGCCAGACAAGACGAATCAACTCTGGCCTTCACACGTTGCCATTTGCCGCTTCCCCAAGCGTGCCGCAATCGCAGAACGGACTTTATGATGAAGGCGATCACGATATCTATGACAAGGCCGCCCAATTTGCGATCCTCCTTATATGCGATCAATTCTAGGGCCTGTCTACCGAACTGACGAAATCAGGCGATAACACAAGCTTGCGCTGTCTCTTCGCCCTCGCGAGGATAATAAAAATGCGGGGGCGGACGCTACATTCACTGTTAAATTGCTCCGTCAGCTAGTTCAATAGCGATTCCCAGTTGGCCGGCACCCTGCCTGCGGGTCCGGGGACGGGCTGATTTTTTGGATGCGAATGCGGCGGAAGCAACTCCACACCCTTGACCTTAATCATGCCCTGCGTCTCGTAATCATAGAACCAGTCCTCACCCGGCTCGAAGCTGGCGATAATCGGATGCCCTGTTGCTGCCGCATGCTTGGATGCGTGCTGACTCGGAGAACTGTCACAGCATCCGATGTGCCCACACTCGGCACACCGGCGGAGATGAAGCCACCAACCTGTCGGTGACGCCAGGCACTCTACACACCCATCGCCACTCGCTTTCGAAGCGGGATTGATTCCGCGCCGATCTTTTTTCATTTCGATTTTCCTTCCGTGTTCTGGTTAGCCAATAACGGTTAGCAAATAATGTTTACAAAATAAGTTCAAGCCACCAGCAGGATCTTCCCGGTACCACCTTTTTCCGCCGCTGCTTGAGCCTTGGCCGCTTCACTGAGTGGCAGTTTCTGGCTAATCGGAATTACCAGCTTGCCATCTCGCACCGCTTCGGCCATGAACTCGAGGGTTTTCCTGTCGAATTTCGAAAATACGTGCTCCACTTTTACAGATGGGTACTTCGCGCCGTTCTGCGGGGCCTCGACAACCGAAGCATACACTCCTCCCGGCTTCACCTTGGCGATCAACTTTTCGGCAGTCTTTCCGCCGACGGTATCCGCAACCGCATCGAGCGGGGGAAGATTCGCAATCGCCGCGTCGTCGTCGGTTGCGACCACCCGATCCGCGCCGACAGTCTTCGCCTCATCCGTCTGCATCTGTCTCTTCAAAACTCCAGCGATCACAGTCGCGCCACGCTCCTTCGCAGTGAACACCGCCGAACGCCCGACATTTCCTGCTGCACCGACAACAAGAACGGTCTGCCCCGCTTTGATTCCCGTAGCTGACATGAGCTGGTTGCCGGTTATCGTCACCAGCGGCAGCGCCGCCGCCTGGATCAAATCGAGCCCCTTGGGAACTTTCGCCAGAACCGCGGCTTTCACGACACAAAGCTCGGCGTAAGTATTGTCCGCCATTGCGAACACCTGATCGCCAGCGGAAAAGCCTTCCACTCCGGGTCCAATCTTGACGACAGTCCCCGCGATATCCACTCCGATGAGGCTCGGGAACTGCATGGGATAAAAATCCTTGGTTAATCCGGCGCGCCGTTTGTAGTCGATTGGATTCACGCTGGTGGCGGCGACCCGCACCAGCACTTCGCCCGGACCCGGAACCGGGTCAGGGTAGTCTTCGAACTTCAATACTTCAGGACCGCCATATTGATGGACAACGACTGCTTTCATATCTCTTCTCCTTATGTAAGGTAGAGAAACAGTGGCTAACAAAACTTAGATGAACGAAGCTAGAATTGGTCGCTGGGTGAATGGAGTCGAAAATAGCAGCCCACCTGGAAAGCCACGGCGAATTCGCCTAATGGCGGAAGCGAGCGATGCTCCCGTCAGATCTTTTGAGAAAAAAACTTTAAGAGCAGCGAAAGGATTCCCATCATGCGTTCTGATATCGTGCCCGGAGGCATTTTCCCCGACTACGAGCTGCCCGATCACACGGGCAAACCGTGCAAACTCAGCCAGCTACAGGGCGATGATCCGCTGATCCTCACGCTCGCGCGCGGCCACTATTGCCCTAAGGAGCACCAGCAACATTTGGAACTGGCCGCGTTTTATCCCAAGATCGCTGTGGCGTACACGCAGATTGCCACGATCGCCACCGACGATCACCATACTCTGCAGGAATTCCGTGCGTCAGTCGGAGCCCAGTGGCCCTTCCTCTCGGACCCCGGGCGAACGGTTCAGAAGGATCTCGACATCGCGGAGTATACCGACCCCGAGAATAATCCGATGATCCCGCATACGCTCGTGCTCAAGCCGGGCCTCGTGATTTACAGCATCTATAACGGCTACTGGTTCTGGGGACGTCCATCGGTCGTCGATCTTTGGCACGACCTGCGCATTGTGACGAGTGAAATCCGCCCAGACTGGGATCTGAGTGCTCCGGGACTCCGCGAGGCATGGAACGCGGGTGACTTCTCGCGTTTCCATGGGTGGAACAAGCAGGCCAGCAGAGAAGCGGCCCCGATTGCACGGAAGAAATAGTTCCTCCACGAAAGAAAAGCAGCACCCTGAAGGCCGTCAGTAATATCAAAGAATATGAAGAAGCTCTTGAGAGTAAAAGCGCGAACATAAAAGGAGTATCCATATGGCAGCACAGGTCCAACCACTGACGAAGCCGCCCAAGGCCAGACAGACACAGACAGCGTGGCGCGCTCTGGCGTCACATTACAAAACAATTTCAAAGCTGCATCTGCGGCAGCTTTTTGCGGATGATCCGAAGCGCGGTGAGCGTTTGGCGGTCGAGGCTGTTGGTCTTTACCTGGATTACTCCAAGAATCGCGTCACCGATGAAACCCTCCGACTTCTTCTGGAACTGGCGGAAGAGTCTGGCCTGCGGGCACGCATCGATGCCATGTTCCGCGGGGAGAAAATCAACATCACCGAGAAGCGTGCCGTCTTGCACGTTGCCCTGCGCGCGCCGCGAGACGAATCCATTGTCGTTGACGGGAAGAACGTGGTGCCTGAAGTCCATGCGGTGCTCGACCGGATGGCGGACTTCTCCAACCGCGTGCGAAATGGTGAATGGAAGGGACACACCGGCAAGCGCATACGCAATGTGATCAACGTGGGCATCGGCGGCTCCGACCTGGGTCCGGTCATGGCCTACGAAGCGCTGAAGCACTACAGCGATCGAGCCATCACTTTCCGCTTCGTGTCCAACGTGGATGGCACCGATTTCGCGGAGGCGGTCCGCGACCTCGATCCCTCGGAAACACTATTCATCATCTCTTCGAAAACATTCACAACTCTGGAAACGATGACAAACGCTCACACGGCTCGCGAGTGGTCTCTGGCTGGACTCGGCGGCGACGAAAAGTCGGTGGCGAAGCATTTTGTCGCGGTCTCCACCAATGCGGCCGAGGTTGAAAAGTTCGGGATCGATACCGCTAACATGTTCGAATTCTGGGACTGGGTTGGCGGACGCTACTCGATGGATTCCGCCATTGGCCTGTCAACCATGGTCGCGATTGGCCCGGAGAATTTTCAAGTGATGTTGAGTGGTTTTCATCAGATGGACGAACACTTCCGCACCGCTCCCTTCGAACGCAATCTGCCCGTGCTGATGGGCCTTCTGGCGATCTGGTACAACGATTTCTTCGGAGCGCAGACGGTTGCCGTTCTGCCCTACGAGCAATACCTGAAACGCTTCCCGGCCTACCTCCAGCAACTGACGATGGAGAGTAACGGCAAGCACGTCACGCTTGAGGGAAAAAAGGTTAAGCACGACACGAGTCCAATTTATTGGGGAGAACCGGGAACCAACGGCCAACACTCCTTCTACCAACTGATTCACCAGGGAACGAGACTCATTCCGTGCGACTTCATCGCTTTTTCGCAGGCGCTCAATCCGCTCGGGCGGCACCATGACATCCTGATTGCCAATGTCTGCGCGCAGACGGAGGCGCTGGCCTTCGGCAAGACGCCGGAGCAAGTTGCGGCGGAAGGTACTCCGAAGTGGCTCGTTCCGCACCGCGTGTTCGAGGGCAACCGTCCATCCAATACGATACTGGCTGAAAAACTTACGCCGGAGACTCTCGGAAAGCTGGTGGCGCTATACGAACACTCCGTATTTACTCAGGGCACAATCTGGAATATCGATTCATTCGACCAATGGGGCGTCGAACTGGGAAAGGTCCTCGCGCAACGCATCATCCCTGAACTGGAGAGCACAACAGAACCGCAGCTCGCGCACGACAGTTCCACCAACAACCTGATCCGGTATTACCGTAAATCGAAGGTGTCGTAAAGGAGACGTGCCGAAAATCGGAAGGGCCTCATGACTGAACAGTCCAGAAGCACAAGCGGAGACCGCCGGCAACGGCCCGAGCCGCTAACCGATTTTTATGGAGAAGATCGTCATGAACTGGTGCAAAAACTCGCGTACCAGCACTGGGAAAAAAGAGGCAGTCCGCTTGGTTCGCCGGAAGTTGATTGGTTCGCGGCCGAAAAGGCCGTGCGTGCGTACCTTTTAGCCTCAGAAATTGAGCTCGGGCCAGATCAGGATCTGTACTCTTGATTGGCGTGGCTTTGAATTGAACACGAACCGTTCCACAACCGAGAAAACTAAGGACCGTCTTATGAGCACCAATCGCGTGGCGCGCCCGAGTTCAGCAAAAGTCGTGCCGCTGACCACCAGTGAACCCCCTGCGTCAGATATTTTCCAGCATTACGGATGCGAATCGACTCCGTTTATCGGGTCAGAAAACGCTTTTTATGAACGGCACCTGGTTTTCGACAGAGCGATCGATACAAAAGTGGCCAGTCCGCGTGAGCGCTTTGAGGCGTTCTCCCGTTCCGCGCGAGACATTCTCGCGCAGCGTTGGGTGCTGACCAAGAACACGCACGAGCGAGAGAATGCCAAGCGCATCTATTACCTTTCCATGGAGTTTCTCATCGGACGTTCGTTGGCCAACAACATCACCAACCTGCTGCTGGATCCGCTTTTGCCGGATGCAGCTCGAGAGCATGGTCTCGACTGGCTGGAATTGATTGAGCAGGAACCAGACGCTGGGCTGGGCAACGGCGGCTTGGGCCGCCTCGCGGCGTGCTTTCTCGACTCGATGGCAACTATGCAGCTCGCGGGCACCGGCTACGGTTTGCGCTATGAGTACGGCATGTTCAAGCAATCGATTGTAGATGGCTGGCAAAAAGAGAATCCCGACAACTGGCTCCGCTGGGGCGATCCCTGGGAGATTGCCCGGCTTCACGAGAACGTAGAGATCAAACTGAACGTCTCATTCAAGCTGCAAGCGGGTAATTTTCAAATCATCCCCGATCGGCCATCAAGCCTGATCGGTATCCCGTTTGATCGTCCCGTGGTGGGCTATGGTGGAAAGACGATCAACACGCTCCGGCTCTGGGCGGCGGCCGCGCCTGACTACTTCGATCTTGAGAAGTTTGACACCGGAGACTTCGTGGGCGCACTCGGCGAAACTCTCCAAGCGGAGTCGCTTACTCGCGTTCTGTATCCCGACGATTCCACGGCGAAGGGGCAAGGGCTGCGCTTTCTGCAGGAGTATTTCCTGGTCGCGTGTTCCATGGCCGATCTGGTGCGCCGTTTCCAGCGCCACAACTCGGATTGGGAAAAGTTTCCGGAGAAAGCCGCAATTCAACTCAATGACACGCATCCTTCCATGTCGGTCCCTGAACTCATGCGAATCTTGCTTGACGATGTGCACTTGGGATGGGACCAGGCCTGGGACCTGACGAAGAGGACGCTCGGATACACAAATCACACGTTGCTGCCTGAGGCTCTCGAGAAATGGCCGGTGGCGTGGTTTGAGACACTGATTCCTCGTCACCTGGAACTCATTTACGAGATTAATCGCCGTCTGCTCGATGACGTTCGAGTTCGCTACCCGGGCGACGAGGGGCGCGTGCAGCGCATCAGCCTGGTGGAAGAAGGCAGCACGCGCAAAATCCGGATGGCCAACCTTGCCATTGTCGGCTCGCATAGCACCAACGGAGTGTCTGCCGTTCACTCCAAGCTGCTGCGGACCACGACGGTAAAAGATCTCGCGGAAATGTTTCCCGAGCGATTTAGCAACAAGACAAACGGAGTGACGCCCCGGCGATGGCTGCTTGAGGCCAATCCTGCGCTGGCCCGCGAAATCACGCAGGTCATCGGAGATCGCTGGATCACGGATCTTAGCCTGCTCAAGCAGCTCAAGCCATTTGCGGAGGATTCCAATGCTCGCGAGCGCTTCCTCAAGTCAAAGCGAGAGTCCAAAGTGCAGTTTGCCAATTGGCTCAAGTCAACGTCGGGACGAGTCGTAGACCCCGATACCATCTTCGACTGCCACATCAAGCGTATTCACGAATATAAAAGGCAATTGATGAATGCGCTGCGGATTGTGATCGTTTATAACCGGCTGCGGGAAAATCCCGGCATGAAGATCGTGCCGCGGACATTTTTCTTCGCTGGTAAAGCAGCGCCAGCTTACACGCTGGCCAAGCTCATCATAAAGTTCATCAATAATCTGGCGAGCACGATTGACGGTGACCCGGTGGCACGCGGCCGGCTCAACATCGTTTTTCTCCCTGAGTACAACGTTTCGTTGGCGGAGCGGCTGATTCCGGCCAGCGATGTCTCCAACCAGATCTCGACTGCCGGCTACGAGGCCAGCGGAACCAGCAACATGAAATTTATGATGAACGGAGCCTTAACGGTCGGAACCCGCGACGGTGCGACCATTGAAATGGCCGAGGAAGCCGGAGAAGAAAACATGTTCCTGTTCGGTCTCACCGTGGAGCAAGTCGAGAACAGCCGCGCCTGGTACAACCCGAACTGGCATTATGAACATGAACCGGAGACGCGAGCCGCTCTGGACCTGATTTTCTCTGATCACTTCAGCCGCAACGAACCAGGAGTATTCGCTCCCTTACGCGATACGCTTCTGACCCAGGGCGATCATTATATGAATCTGGCGGACCTGACCTCGTATTGCAACGCGCAAGACCGTCTCGGCGCGCTTTATGCCGATTCCGGCGCATGGGCGCACAAAGCAATCTTGAACGTCGCCAGCTCCGGGAAGTTTTCGAGCGATCGCTCAATTGCGGAATACGCGAGCGAGATCTGGAAGGTGGAACCATGCCCAGTACTTTAGAAACACAATCCCCGACAGGGGAGCGCATTTCGCCGCTGGCCGGCAAACCAGCGCCGAAGGAGTTGCTGATAGACGTGGCTCGCTTGCAGAAGGAATATTTCGAGCGTCGTCCCGACCTGGATGATCCCAACCAGCTCGTCAGCTTCGGCACCAGCGGACACCGCGGCTCACCCCTGCGCGGCACATTTAACGAAGCGCACATCCTCGCCATTACCCAGGCGATCTGCGAATACCGGCGCCAGCAGGGAATCGACGGCCCGCTCTATATGGGGAAAGATACACACGCAGTCTCGGAGCCCGCGCAACGCACTGCCCTCGAAGTGCTGGCGGCAAACAACGTGGAGACGATCATTCAGCAAGAGAACGGGATAACTCCCACGCCAGTCATCTCGCGAGCGATTCTGGTTTACAACCGTAGCCGAAAGGAACACCTGGCCGACGGCATCGTCGTCACGCCATCGCACAATCCGCCGGAAGATGGAGGCTTCAAGTACAACCCGCCCAACGGCGGCCCGGCTGATACCGACGTGACCCGCTGGGTACAGAATCGCGCGAACGATTTGTTGCGAGCAGGGAATGTCGGTGTGAATCGGATTTCGTTTACTAAAGCTATGAAGGCCGAGACCACTCACCAGGAAGATTTCATCCTGCCGTATGTTCGTGATCTCAAAAATGTCGTCGACATGGAAGCGATTCGCGGCGCCCACCTTAAACTTGGCGTTGACCCTCTGGGCGGAGCTTCATTGCCTTACTGGGAGCCGATCAACTCGATTTACGGCCTGGACATCGTCGTCACCAATAAAATAATCGACCCAACATTTTCGTTTATGACCGTCGACCACGACGGCAAAATTCGCATGGACTGTTCGAGTCCCTATGCGATGGCCAGGCTAGTCGCCTTAAAAGATCAGTACCAGGTGGCGTTCGGGAACGATACCGACGCTGACCGGCACGGAATCGTGACTCCAGCTGCGGGTTTGATGAATCCGAATCATTACCTTGCCGTCGCCATCCGGTATCTGCTTACGCACCGGCCGCAGTGGCGTAACACAGTTGCCGTGGGAAAGACTCTGGTGAGCAGCAGCATGATTGACCGGGTCGTTAAAAAGCTCGGCCGCCAGCTCCGCGAAGTGCCGGTAGGGTTCAAGTGGTTTGTGCCGGGCCTCATCGACGGCTCATACTGTTTCGGCGGAGAAGAAAGCGCTGGAGCGAGCTTCCTTCGGCTTGACGGCACCGTATGGACGACCGACAAAGACGGTCCGATCATGGATTTGCTGGCGGCGGAGATTACCGCGCGCACTGGCAAGGATCCCGGTGAACATTTCCGCGAACTGACGGCGGAGTTCGGCATCCCTTACTACACGCGCATCGATGCGCCGGCTACGCCCGAGCAGAAAGCAAAGTTAGAAAAACTCACGCCGGACGCGGTAAAGGAGTCAGACCTGGCAGGCGAGCCAATCACCGCTAAGCTGACCAAAGCCCCGGGCAACGATGCGCCAATTGGCGGCTTGAAAGTTGTGGCGGAGAGCGGTTGGTTTGCGGCGCGACCCTCCGGTACCGAGAACATTTATAAGATCTACGCCGAGAGTTTCAAGAGCCAGACCCATCTGAATGCGATTTTGAAGGAAGCCGAGGAGATGGTGAATCACGCGCTGGGTTCTCCTAGGGTTGTTCGGGATGATGTCCGGCCATGAACGGCAACGGTAGGCTCACTGATATTCTGCCGTTTCCGTCTGAATATCGCGCGTCCGGTTTGTTGATGCACGTCACGTCTTTGCCCTCGCCGTATGGCATCGGCGATGTGGGATCGTCCGCCTTCTCATGGATTGATCGTCTCCACGATGCCGGCCAGAGCTGGTGGCAGGCGCTACCGCTCGGCCCGACGGGTTACGGAAACTCGCCCTATCAATCCATGTCCTCGTTTGCGGGCAACGAACTGCTGATTAGTCCCGGAGATCTCATCGCGGACGGACTATTAGAGGCGAGCGACGCCCAGTCTCACTTCTCCGCGGACGCAGTTGACTATGATTCGGTCATCCCGTTCAAACAGCATCTACTCGAAACAGCATGGGCGAATTTCAAAGCCCGGCAGCACGGTAACACGGATCTCCGTGACAGCGATCTCTCACCCGCCTACGACGAGTTCTGCGCCAGCCAAGCGCATTGGCTGGAAGACTACGCTCTGTTCCGAGCGCTGAAAGAAAAGTATCAGGGCGCTTCTTATCTGGAGTGGCCAGCAGAGTTGGTTCAGCGCAGCCCGAATGCTCTCGTCGAGGCGCGGCGCGAGTTAGCCAACCAAATTGATCAGGTTCGCTTCGCGCAGTTCCTGCTGTTCCGCCAGGCCGATCAACTCAAGCAGCATGCCCATGCCAGGGGCGTGAGCTTGATCGGCGATCTGCCTTTCTTTGTTTCTCCGGATTCCAGTGACGTTTGGGCGAACCCTGAGCTATTCCTGCTCGATGAGCAGCATCGGCCACGCTTCGTCGCCGGAGTTCCTCCCGATTATTTCAGCGCGCAAGGTCAATTGTGGGGCAATCCGGTTTACAACTGGGATGCCTTGCGCTCGACTGGTTATCGCTGGTGCATCGATCGTTTGCGCGCTCTGCTGGCTCACGTCGATGTGATTCGCCTGGATCACTTCCGCGGATTCGCGGCTGCATGGCACATTCCCGCCGGAGCGCCAACGGCTCAGTCCGGGCAGTGGATGGCGGGCCCAGGAGCCAGTTTTTTTCAAGCAGTGCAAACCGAGCTGGGCCATCTGCCATTCATCGCCGAAGATTTGGGTTTCATTACCCCCGACGTGTATGCTCTGCGCGACCAGTTTCGTCTGCCGGGGATGCGCGTCCTGCAATTCGCCTTCGATGGTCATGCGGATAATCCCTATCTACCGCACAATTTTGTTCACAATACAGTCGCCTACACCGGAACGCATGACAACGCCACAACGCGAGAATGGTATGAGGAATTGCCCGACTACCAGCGGCAGAACTTCTGGAATTACCTCAGTCGTGCGCCGGGAACCAGTGCCGATGCCGCTCCGGAGTTGATGCGGCTGGCCTGGTCGTCACCAGCGGCGCTGGCGATCGCTCCGTTGCAGGATCTGCTCAACCTGGGAAGCGAAGCTCGTATGAACGTTCCTGGTCGTGCCGATGGCAACTGGCGTTGGCGGGTCCGGGAAGATATGCTATCGCCCGACGCTTTTCAGTGGTTGCTGGATTTGACGGAGAGTTCCAAGCGTTCGGTCAGTCCTGCAACATCCATCAGCGTGCAAGTGACTCGCGGACGGGCGACCGCTCAAATCTAGCAACAGAGGGAGATTAGCCTGCTGATCCAAGTTGCCAAGAGTATTCTCCTGATCGTGAGCGCGCTCTTTCCCATCGTAGATCCAATTGGAGGCGCTCCAGTCTTTCTGCTGCTCACGCGAGACTACGCGGCCGAGACCCGACGAGCGCTGGCTCGCCGCATTTCGATCGATAGTTTCATACTGCTTATCGTGTCCTTTACCCTCGGGGCGCACGTACTCTCCTTCTTTGGGATTTCGCTCCCAGTTGTGCAGGTCGGCGGTGGGCTGATCGTGATAGCAACCGGCTGGGCGATGCTGAACCAGAAAGATCCGAGTGATCAAGGCTCAGCCCGGCGAACCGTCACTTGCGCGGATGCTCTAAGCCAGGCGTTCTACCCGCTGACGCTTCCTTTGACAGTTGGTCCCGGCTCCATCTCGATTGCCATCACTTTGGGTGCGAATGCGCCGCAACACCTGGTCACAAATCTACTCGCAATCCTCGCGGCGGCGATTGGTTCCGCTTTCATCGCGGTGACCATCTATCTCTGCTACGCCTACGCAGATCGGCTCGCCAGCAAGCTGGGCCCCACGGGGACAAACGTAATTCTAAAACTCACCGCGTTCCTGCTGGTATGCATTGGAGTGCAGATCTTGTGGAACGGCGCCAGCAAATTGCTTAGTTCTTTGCCGCAGCTTAGCGGAGTTGCAGCGCTGCCGCATTGAGAGCGATGCGAGCGTTTGCAGTGGACGAAGTGGGGGAATGAAAGAGAGGGGTTGTGAACCGTTCCAGCGTCGATGAGCCCGCCAGGATGGATGGTCCCGCCAAGGCTGCCAATACCGTAGCGGCTCCGCTCATGAAACGGCCGACTTGGGAGCAGTCTGAGGGCAACCCATTGCCACTTGGCGTCCACTGGATCGAAGACGAGCAAGCATTCAACTTCGCGGTTCATTCTGAACATGCGGAGAGCGTCACTCTATTGCTCTATTCGCCAGCCGATCTGGTGAATCCTTTTCTACGGCTTCAATTGGATTTTTTGCACAACAAGTCGGGGCGGATTTGGCATTGCCGCGTCCCGGTTACAAAGCTTGGTGACGCTTGTTATTACGCTTATTCAGTATCGGGAGAGACCATTCCTCAACTCCACAGCTTCGACCCACAGAAGGTTCTCCTCGATCCCTACGCGAAGTGCATTTTCTTCCCACCCGGTTTCGATCGGACCTTGGCCATGCGAGAAGGATCCAATGCGGGCCACGCGCCTTTGGGAGTGCTGATTGATCACAAATCGACATTTGACTGGTCGGAAGATCGGCCCAAGTATCACGAATCGGATGCAGTCATCTACGAACTTCACCTGAGAGGTTTCACCAGGAACCCAAACTCAGGTGTCGACCCATCGCGTGCCGGCACCTACGCCGGTCTCGTGGAAAAGATTCCTTACCTAAAGGAACTCGGGGTGACGGTCGTAGAACTGATGCCGGTTTTTCAGCGCGATCCACAAGAAGGCGACTACTGGGGCTATATGCCTTTGAATTTTTTCGCGCCGCATGCTCAGTACGCGAGCACACACCGTGTGGATGAGCAGCGTATTGAATTCAAGAATATGGTGCAGGCTTTTCATCAGGCCGATATCGCCGTGGTGCTGGACGTCGTATACAACCACACTTGCGAGGGCGACTACAAAGGGCCCATCTACAGCTTCAAGGGTTTCGACAGCGCCGGCTATTACATGATGTCGTCCGATCCGGTAAACCCCTACGCCAATTATTCCGGCACCGGCAATACCTTGAATTTCGGCCAGGCGCACGTGCGCAAGATGGTAATTGATAGTCTGCGTTATTGGAAGCGAGGGATGCATATCGACGGATTCCGCTTTGATCTGGCGTCGGTATTCAGCCGCAACGCAGATGGATCACTCAACTGGGGAGAAGCGCCCATCTTCAGTGAAATTGCCGCGGATCCGGAATTAGGCCGGGTGCGTCTGATCGCGGAGCCATGGGACACAGCCGCTTATCAGCTTGGACGCGGATTTCCGGGCCTGACCTGGTTGCAGTGGAACGGACGGTTTCGCGACGACATCCGCCGCTTTGTGAAGGGCGATCCGGGGATGGTTCCTGACCTGATGCGGCGTATCTATGGCAGCGATGATTTATTTCCAGACAGCCGCACCGATGCTTATCACGCATATCAGAGCGTGAATTATGTAACCTCCCATGACGGCTTCACCCTTTACGATCTTGTCGCTTACGACCGCAAGCACAATTGGCAAAACGGAAATAATAATCAGGACGGTACCGACTCGAACTACAGTTGGAATTGTGGGCAGGAAGGGGATGAAGCGGTTTCCCCGGCTGTCCGTGCACTGCGCCGGCAGCAGGTGAAAAATTTCTGCTGTCTGCTCTTCTTATCGAACGGTACGCCGATGTTTCGCGCCGGCGACGAGTTCCTGAATACTCAACTGGGCAACAATAATCCCTACAATCAGGACAACGAAATTGGATGGCTGGATTGGAGTCAACTCCGATCCAATAACGACATTTTTCAGTTCTTCAAGAAGATGATTGCATTCCGCAAAAAACATCCTTCGCTGAGCCGGAGCAGGTTCTGGCGGGAGGACATTTCCTGGTACGGCGTCGGCGCCGCGGCCGATTTGTCCCACGACTCGCACAGCCTGGCATTCTGCCTGCACGGCGCTTCCCAAGGAGATGACGATCTCTACGTGATGATCAATGCCTACTGGGAAGAGTTGCAGTTCAATGTGCAAGAGGGAAAAGCACAGGAGTGGAAGAGAATCGTGGATACCGCTTTACCCAGTCCAGATGATTTCTCGGACGACGGAATCCCTTTAGCGCGGACGAAATACCTGCTGGCTCCCAGATCGGTTGTGGTCTTATGTCGACCCAGGAAAAGCGACACTCAACAAGGCCCGTGAGTGCGCCATCAACGGGCATTATCGTCGGTGGCGATCAGCAAAACAGGCGAACGCCACTGCATTTCTGGAATGACGTTGTTTTGGTTGCGGGGGGTGGATTTGAACCACCGACCTTTGGGTTATGAGCCCAACGAGCTACCAGACTGCTCCACCCCGCAGTTCGATCATAAACAATGCATGGAAAGCCGTCAAACTTACAGTGGTAGCTGCCGAGTTCGGAGTTTGTGAATTAATGAACGTCGGGAATCCATGCTTGCGCGGCGATTCGCGTTTGCACCAGCGTCACCATGAAAACGAACCTCGCGGTTCGGAGCGCATCACATTCTAGAGTATTGGCATCAAACCAGCGTTGAAGTTTGGGAATACAATTGTTAAAACTTATCCACCAGCAAGGAGAACATTCCATGGCCAAAAAAGATCTGAACGCAAAAGCCCCGGCGGGCGAGCGCGGAGTTTTGAACTCGCAGCCTCGGCTTCACCAGCGTGCCGATGAAATTCAGAAGTTTGGAACCGTTTCGCATATGTTGCCTCTCGAACTGGAAGAGCCGGTTCGCCTTGAAATGACCGAGCAACTTAACCTTCTGCTGGCCGACACGATGACCTTGCGTGATCTCTATAAGAAATCGCATTGGCAAGTTGCCGGACCAACTTTTTATCAACTCCATCTGTTGTTCGATAAGCATTATGGCGAACAGTCTGAACTGGTAGATACGATCGCCGAGCGCATCCAACTTCTCGGTGGAGTCTCCATCGCCATGGCACACTGACGTGGCTGAAACCACCCGCATCGAGCGTCCACCCAAGGGCAGGGAAGAGGTGCCGGTGCAGATTTCTCGCTTGCTCGATGCGCACCAGATCATCCTGGGACATTGCCGCAAGCTGGCTAAGCGTGCCGACGAACTGGATGACGCGGGTACCAACGATATGGTCGTCAGCGACGTACTTCGAACCAACGAATTGCAAGTCTGGTTTATCAGCGAGCATTTGGTAGATATGCCGCTGGTGCATGCCGAACAACCGCGGCTGCGCAACGTCAGCTAATTAAGCGACAAGAAATAAACGGCAGGCCGTCCCGGGCCTGCTTTTTTATTTTTCGGTTGTTTCGGCCCGCGACAGCCCCATCAGATCAGTGATATTGTGGAGGGCTTCACAACGAGCAAATTCAACCATGTCATCTTCTATCGAAAACATTCTGGCGAGCTACGATGACCGTGCTCCGCTCTCGCAAGCTTCAACCATTCCCGCTACCTGGTATACCGACCCGCGGATCGCCGAACTGGAGCGCTTGAGTGTATTCAGCAAGACGTGGCAATTAGTCGCGCGCACCGATCAAGTCCGAGCGCCCGGGCGATTCGTCTCTACAACGGTTGCTGGAGAACCCCTCGTAGTTGTTCGCGGTAACGATGGGACTCTGCGCGCCTTTTACAACGTCTGTCGCCACCACGCTGCCGCCGTCGTAACCGAACCCTGCGGCCAAGCATCCATCTTGCACTGTCCTTATCATGGTTGGAACTACGGACTCGACGGCTCTCTGAAAGGTATGCCCGAATTCGACGGAGTCGAGAATTTTGATCGCGCGCAAAACGGCCTAGTTCCGATACGAGTCGAAACCTGGGAGTGCTTCGTCTTCATCAACCTCGACAATAATGCAGCGCCGCTCGCCGATTTTCTCGGCGGCCTGGCTAAGCGCGTTGCCCCCCTCGGCATCAGCAAACTTCATTACTTCGACCGTCGCACTTTCGACATCCATTGCAACTGGAAGGTCTTTGTCGATAACTATCTCGATGGCGGCTATCACGTGCCGCACCTGCACAAGGGTTTGAATTCAGTTCTCGACTACAAGCATTACACCATTGAGAACGAAGACCGTTATTGTCTTCAATCCAGCCCGATGGTTACTTCGTCCGAAGATGCTGCCACCGGTGCCACGCGCAAAGGCGATCGTGCGTGGTATTTCTGGCAGCATCCGAATCTAATGATCAACTGCTATGCGGGATACATGGACACGAATCTCGTGATCCCAATCGACGTGGATCATTGCAAAGTGATCTTCGATTTTTATTTTGCAGACATCAGCGATGCCAGCCGCGAATACAACGAGCAGTCCGTTAACGTTGGCAATCGCGTGCAGGAGGAGGATCTTGGCATCTGCGAAGATGTGCAGCGTGGCCTGAATTCACGCGCCTACCGCGCCGGACGGCTCTCCGTGCGCCGGGAAGCGGGAGAACAATTATTTCATCGTCTGCTGGCTGCCGACCTGAAAGCCGAGCAGAGGTCGGTTGAACTCGAGAAATAAAAATGTCAGGCTCTCTTTGTTACTCCTGTGAGCCTTGTTCCCGCCGCATAGCGCGCAGATCAATTCCCAAATGCTCGGCTTTCTTATAAAGATGGCTGCGCTCCAGTCCCAGCGACTTCGCGGCCAGACTCACGTTCGAATGGCTGCGCTTTAGTTCCGCCAGAATCACTTCGCGCTCGAAAGCATCCGCCCGATCCGCCAGCGACCCTGAGGAGAAGGTAGAAGCGGCAACGCTAATGTCACTGCCTTTCGGCAAGGCCATCTCCACGGTCGCGAGATCAACTTGACCATTCGTCGCCAACAGCATCAACCGCTCCACCATGTTGCGCAGCTCGCGCACATTGCCCGGCCACATGTGCGATTGCAGTTCGGCCATAGCTTCTTCGGAAAACGGAACCGGCTTCCATCCATTCTGCGCGCTCACTTGCGCCGCAAAATGCTTCACCAGCGCCGGAATATCCTCGCGCCGTTCGCGCAGCGGCGGCAATACCAACGGGAAAACATAAATGCGATGAAATAAATCCTGCCGGAATTTCTCTTCTCGCACCCGCGCTTCCAGATCGCGATGCGTAGCCACCACTACGCGCACGTCCACGCTTACCGGCTTCTCGCCACCCACGCGCTCTACTTCTCCTTCTTCGAGCACGCGCAGCAGCTTGGCCTGCATCGCCAGTGGCATGTCTCCAATCTCATCCAGAAAAATCGTGCCGTGATCCGCTTGCTCAAATTTTCCCGCATGTCGACCGGCAGCGCCGGTGAAAGATCCCTTCTCGTGTCCGAATAATTCCGATTCGATCAGTTCCGCTGGCACGGCTGCGCAATTCAAAGTCACAAACGCATTGGCAGAACGCGAACTGCGTTCATGAATCGTCCGCGCTACCAATTCCTTTCCCGTGCCAGTTTCTCCCAAAATGCACACCCTTGTCTCGCTGGCCGCCACACGCTCCACTTGCGCCATCACGCGCTGCATGGCCGCGCCCTGCCACACAAGTTCATGCTTCCCGAGTCGCTGCTTCAGTTGCCGGTTTTCGCTTTCCAGGCGCTGCAGCTTCAGCGCATTCTCCACAGTGAGCAAAAGTTTTTCCGTGGAGATCGGTTTTTCCAGAAAGTCCAACGCGCCCAGTCGTGTGGCTCGCACTGCCATTTCAATTTCTGCCTGCCCTGACATCATTACTACCGGCGCCGTAACTCCGAGGGCTTTTAATTCCTCGAGCAAAGCAAGTCCATCTTTTCCCGGCATGCGCACATCCGAAAGAATCAAGTCGAACTTCTGTGTCCTGGCTAATTCCAGCGCCTTCGTCGGGTTGTCGCAGACTGTGGCTTCGTGGCCAGCCAGTCGGAACGCGCGCGACAATGACGCCAGCGTGTTCGCCTCATCATCCACAATCAACAGATGTGCTTTCGTCGGCAGACATCCTCCGTTGTTCAAATTACTTTATCAACCTTCATCATCCGTTTCGCACCGCATCTGGCAACTCAATCACAAATCTCGTTCCTTGGCCCGGCTCGCCGTGCACCCAAACTCTGCCGCCGTGATCGCTCACCACGGATTGCACAATCGCCAGCCCGAGTCCGGTGCCCTGCGCCTTGCTCGTATAATAAGGAGTAAATATTCGCTCCCGCTCTTCTGCCGTCATCCCTGGTCCGGTATCCTCAACCTCGATCCGCACTTTGCCGGCTTCGCGCTGAGTACGGAGAGTTAACTTGCCGCCTTGCGGCATCGCCTCCACGGCATTGAGCACCAGGTTTGAAATTGCCCGATGCAGCAATTCCGCATCCGCAGATATCGGTTTCATGTGCGGATCCAGCTGCATCTCACATTGGATCTTCGCGCGCCCAGGCGCTTCGAGCTGCGCCTGAAAAAGCTGCATCACTCCGCGAACCACGTCATTGATTTGCACTGGCCGCAATTGCGGTTGTGGCATCTTCGAGAATTCGCTGAACCGACCAATGATTCCTTTGAGGTTGGCAATCTCCGCCAGCAAGGTTCTGGAGCTCTCGCGGAACACTTCCTCGAACTGCTCTGAACTTTGCTGCCGCGCGCGCACTAGATTCTCCATCGTCAACTGCAGCGGGAACAGCGGGTTCTTCAACTCATGCGCCAGGCGACGAGCTAACTCGCGCCACGCAGCGACTCGCTCTGCTTGCACCAGCCGCTCTTTTTGAGCAAGCAATTCGGTCGTCATTCGGTTGAAAGAATCAGCCAGCTGCCCCAGTTCGTCGCTACCCGAAACATCCACGTACACATCCCAATTTCCAGCAGCCACTTCTTGCGCCGCGTGCGCCAACCGCTCCACCGGACGCGTCACGCGCGCGGCTGCCCAACTACTCAGCAGGATGGCCAGCACAATTCCTCCGCCGCCCACCAGCAGTGCGGCCGAACGAATATGCCGTTTCAGTTCTACGTAAGTCCGGCGCGAATTGCCGATCAGAAGAATCGCCAGCAGCGGACGATTGCCGCCCGTCCCCGCGCCCCGCAATGGAATGGCATGAAACACTTCATCATCCGCGCGGTCTGGCGACCATGCCACTACCGCATTCATCTCCTGTCCATACTTCCGCACTGCATCGACGACCGGCTGCAGCTTGCTCAAGGAATGTTTTTCGCCGGTAACGAGCCCGGAAGGATCGATCAGCCAGTCTGGCGAAAAATGATCGCCGCGATTCTGGTAGAGCAGTGCGCGCATGCCCGCGGGCAAGTCCAGCGCAGAAAGGAAATCTTTATCCAGCCGGCGCCCTCCGATCACATAAACCGGACGCTCTCCATTTGTGGCGCGCACCGCAAACAAACCCAGTTCAGTTCCATCCTGCAATTCTTCCTGCTTCAGAAAAGCGGCCTGGTCAGCCGCTCCGGCAAAACTTCCAATGTCGCTTTCGACATGTCCGAACTTCGCGGGTGACTGTGCCGAGGAAATGATCGTTCCATCGCTCTCTACGAACTCCAGAAAATCCAGATGGCTGTTTTCCGCCGTTGCTTTCGCCAACTCAAAATAAGGACCGGGATCAGCGGGCGCGCGATTTAGCGCCACCGTCATGCGGGTCGCAGTCTCCGAATTAGCGATGGTCTCGACTCGCCGGGTCACTTCCTCGCCCTGCCGGTTAAATTCGCGGCGAAACTGCGCTACCAGCGCGGCCGTCCGCTCATCGTCACTGCGCACAAAGGCGCGCCGCGTTACCTCAGAAACCAGCCATGCTACCGCTGCCACCGAAAGAAACACGGTCAGCGCGAACACCGCCAGCAGTTTGCGGCGAAAGATCATGAATCCTTTTTGTTGCTAAAATCTTCACGCATTATTCGACCGGCCGAATGTTGGCATCATATCGCACGGTGTAGTTCTTCCTCGCCCGATTCGGTTTGGCTATTTCTGTTGCTGTTCCGCCTGCTCGCTCTGGTTTGCCATGTTCATGCCGCGTAGCACATCGTTGGCGAAGAAAAACTTTCCATCGGCCGGAACCATCATAATTTGCAGTTTGTCGGAAAGCCGCTCGGCCACGATCTTGTTAATCAGCAGCGGATTGCCCTTCAAAATTTCCGCCTCGCTCTGCAATCGTTCCGCGTCAGCCGCCGCGGTTACACGAATGCGGTCCGCCTCCGCGTCCGCCAGAAGTTTCCGCCTCTCGCCTTCCGCTTTGCTGTCGATTAATTTGGCCTGCGCTTCTCCTTCCGCATTCTGGATGGTCGCTTCCTTGCGTGCCTGGGCTTCCAGTCGGCTCTGTTCGATCTGCTTCTGCTTGAGCGGCAGAGTGTACTGCATCGCATCTGATTCGCTCTTGGCCCGCAGGACTTTCACTCGCGCTTCACCTTCCGCCATTTTGACCTGCCGTGCTTTCATGGCTTCGGCTTCCAGTTCGGCGATCCGCACTTCTTTGCCCTTCAACTCAGTTTCCACGCTCATCTGATCATTCTCTTGTTCCTTCAGCAACAAGGCCTGCAGTCCTTCTGCATATTCCGGCGGCAACTGGATGTCGCGCAGCATCACCTCTTTCACTACGATTCCATCCGCGGCCAGTTTTTGTGCAATCAAACCTGCCGCCTTTTGCCGTACTTCCTCGCGCTTGGCGGAGAAAACATCCCGCACCGTGTAATTCGGAACAATCTCGCGCCACACGCTGGCCACGGTAGGCGGGACGATTTCCTTTTCCACCGGCCGCGGCAGATTTTCTTCAATGTAATCCAACCTTCGCGCGTCCAGGCGGTAACGCACCGTGATCGCCAACCCCAGCGACAGCCCTTCTTTCGCCTGCACGTTCAAGGGCTGAGTCCTGACGGACGATTTTGCCGTGGACGATTTCGTCGTGGCTGCGGTTTCATCTTCGGACATTCCGGTGGTGAATATCTGGTCGCGCGTGTCGAACAACGCGACGTCTTCCACCAACGGCGTCACCAGGTGAACCCCGGGATACAGTGTCCCGGCCTCGGCTCCGCTCATCTGGCTTACCCGAACGCCGGCCATACCGCTGGGCACCACCACAATGCTGGACGCCATTAATATTGGTCCCCACGCCAGTAACGCCAGCGCCAACGATGTGCGCCACCGCACCATCACAGGAACCGCAGTTGCTTCCGGAGTTGCCGAGGCGCGGCGGTACAAAACTCCGCGGTAAAGATCATAGGCGAGAATACAAACCGCCGCGATCATCATTCCTATTCCGCCTGCCATCAGTAAATTCTTCAATGCCAACATCGTCGTTCTCCTTCGCGCCTCAGCGCTCGGCTTCAGTTTTTATCGCCGCTGTCCGCCTCGAAAAGAACAGCCGGAATACTTGCCCGAAAATCAGCTCCTCCGTCAACAACGCGACAGCCAACGAAAAGATCATTCCGCCCACCACTGCCATGAATGTGATTGCCATCTGCATAGGGTCTCCGCTCTGAGATTCTGCATGCACGCTCCGCAGAATTTCTCAACCCTCACCGTAAGAGCATGAGCAGATCCAAACCTGAAATCCTGAAAACATTGGGCTTAGACGCGACGGTTGTCGACGGCGAAGGCGGGATCGACAACAACGTGTCAGAATCGACACGCTGACGAGCGCTGGCTTTTTTCGCTGCGCATGTCTGAATTGAAGCGCAACGCGGATTAGCGAATGATTTCCAGCGAAGGTGTTTTCAATCTTTGGATTTCTTTAAGGCGCCCGGCTCTTGCCGTCTGGGGTAACGGCTCTGTGGGGTTCTGTGGGTTAGAGCCGGGCGATCTCAATTAGAAGGCCTACTTCAATGTCAGCATTCTGCCATTATGATTTGTCTATGTCGGTGACCTCGGTCACTGTTCTGTGTGATTGCACTTAGCCCTGGATTGAGGAAAAAATTCTACTTCGTCTTCCGGCTCACAAGCTTGTGTGATCCCCGTCACGGTGTAAGACGCTCGCACTTTCTACACTAACAATCGAGTTCACATATTTCGAAAGGTCCATTTCGGAGATCTTAATCATGGCCTACGTAATCACTGATTCCTGTATCAAAGATTCGCTCTGCGTCGACGTTTGCCCAACTGATTGCATCCATCCCAAACAGGATGAGCCCGGTTTCGAAGAAGCGACTCAACTCTTCGTAGACCCGGCCGAGTGCATCGACTGCGGCGCCTGCATCCCGGCATGCACTTCGGATTCGATTCTTGCAGCCGACGACCTCCCTGATGACAAAAAGCCGTTCGTGGAGACGAATGCCGCTTTTTTCAAGCACTGAGCGAACGGCTGCCAGACGATGAGAGGAAGCCGGCTAGTTGACTTCCGCTTCCTACCATCGTTATCGTTGCCCGCATGAACGTAGTGAAAGCCAGTCACAACTTTGAAAAATGGCTGGGCCTTCGCACTCATCTCGACGAAAAAGATCTCCGCCTGAAGCATGCGCGCATGAAGGCGGAGCTGTTCCCCTTCTTCCGCGCGACTTACTACCGCTTTGCCCAACTCTGGCCGCAGATTTGTCCCGAGCTGGCGAAAGCTCCGCACGTCCTGGCGGTTGGTGATCTCCATGTGGAAAACTTCGGCACCTGGCGGGACGTCGAAGGCCGCCTCATCTGGGGTGTCAACGACTTCGATGAAGCCTGGCCCATGGCCTACACCATCGATTTGGTGCGGCTTGCTGTTAGCGCCCATCTCGCGGTCGAGGCCGGGAACCTTCCCCTCAAAAAAGAAGATATCTGCGACACCTTGCTCGAAGGGTATCGCGAAAGCTTGCGCGAGCAGGGCTGCGCCTTCGTGTTGGGCGAAAAACATCAATGGCTGCGCCTGATTGCCGAAGGCGAGCTGCGCGACCCGGTTCGCTTCTGGCAGAAAATGGATGCGCTCCGCACGCTGAAAACCGAGCCGCCGGTCAGCGCCGTCGATGCGATCGAACACCTTATGCCCGCGCCCGGAATCCGATACCGCCTCGCCCACCGCGTGGCTGGACTGGGCAGCCTGGGACATGCCCGCTATGTTGCTCTCGCCGATTGGCACGGCGGACGCATTGCCCGCGAGGCCAAAGCGCTCGTCCAATCTTCCAATTGCTGGGCCGAGAGCGTCGGCTCCAAACAAGAAAAAGGTCCGGCCGAAATTCTCTACCAAACCATCATCAACCGTGCCGTCCGTTGTCCGGATCCCTTCGTCCAGTTGCGTGGACGCTGGATTGTCCGGCGCCTCGGGCCGCACTGCTCCCGCATTGAACTCGCGTCCTTACGCGGTCCCGATACCGAGCTCCGCCTGCTCCATGCCATGGGATTTGAAACCGCCAATATCCACCTCGGCACTCCTTCCGCGCGCAAAATAATCCTGCGCCATCTCGACAAGCAGAAATCGAGATGGCTGCACCATGCTGCGGAAGCCATGCTCGAAACGGTTCGTGGTGACTGGGAATTCTGGAAGAAGAAGGGATACAACTGAGTCAATCCGTCGGATTCACTCTCCCGCACCGGACCACTAGCTTACAAACTCAAGCGCTGAAGCCGATTAGCCGATCTGACCCTTGACGCTTGCCTATTTGCAGAGCGTTCGACATCGAACATACGTCCTACGGCGAATACTGTAATACTTCCGCTTCGCCCTTATGAACCAGTCAGAGAGTGACCGCATTCAGGAGCTCTGCTCCCAGATCGCGGTGGAACAAGATCGGGAAAAATTTCTGCAGCTGGTGCAAGAGCTGAACCGCATACTCTCTGCCAAGGATGGGCGCCTGCACGAAAGAGACAGCCATCGAAAGGAAGATTAATTTCGTGGGCCTACTCACTTGAGCGTCATTTGCCGAGGGGCAAACGACAATCCCGGAAGAGTCATATCCAGGGAGGAAATGCTAGGAATTTTCTCCGTATGTTCTACCTTTTTATTCCTACACATTTCCATGGAGCTGCCGGCCTCGCCTACAGCCTTTCCGGATAGCGGCAGCCGGTCACATGCATCCAAAGATTATGGGAACAGATGCCTTAGTGGAAGGAACGATTATCGCTAAGCGAGCCACAAAAACAAGCAAGTTGCTTTCATTGCATTCTGGCGCACGCACGGACGCTGCCGGAAAAGCGGTGTTCAACCTGATTCTTTTGTCGCTTCCCGATAAGGAGTACAACCTGCTTCGTCCCCACCTCGAGGCCATCAACCTTCCCCAGTACAAGATCCTGCAGGAACCCGGCGAAAAAATTGAGTTTGCCTATTTTCTGAACGACGGCATGGCGTCGCTGGTCGCTCTCAGTCACGATGGGAGAAGTGTGGAAGTCGGTATCGTCGGCAAGGAAGGCATGGTAGGGATGTCGCTTACCCAGGGACTTCGTCTCGAGATCTTCCGGGCCATCATGCAAATGTCGGGAAGCGGCGTGCGCATCCGCTCGGAAGTGTTTCAGGATATTCTGCTTTCCGCTCCGGGGCTGCGCTCGCAACTGGGCCGTTTTGCCCTCATGCATGGCATGCAGGTTGCGCAGCTCGCCGCCTGCAACCGGCTGCACGGAATTGATCAGCGCCTGGCCCGCTGGCTGCTGATGTGCCAGGACCGCTTCGATTCTCAGTCGCTCCCGTTGACTCACGACTTCCTCGCACAAATGCTCGGCACCGGGCGTCCCAGCGTAAGTCTGGCCGCCGGAATGCTGGAAAATGCCGGTCTGATCGAAAACCTTCGCGGCACGGTGAAAATCTTGAACCGCAAAAGCCTCGAAGCCGTGGCCTGCGAATGCTACGGAGTCATCCAGCACTTCAACGGTAGCCTGGGGCTGAAATAAGCCAACGCATCGCTTTCCTTTTCTTGGGTTTTTGCCTTATGCGGTCTTGTGTCCTCTGTGGCGAAAGACTCTGAACTTACTGAGCACCTACCTCGAGCCGGCAACTGCGTTACACTATCTCGCGCCTATGCCGACTGCGGGCCTTGATGTCGATAAACTGCTCAACGAACTCGAAGCCGCCAGGAATCTATTCGACTCGGGCAACGCATCGCGCATCGCTAAACTTCTCACTCAACTCTCAAAATTCCAATTCACTGACCCTCGCCAGCTCATCCGTTTTCACGAATGTTTGCTTTTCTTACGTGCTTTTCCGCACACGCGCTCGATCAATTCTCGAGTCGAGAATCTACTCAACACTTTTCACCAGCGCATAAAGAAACTTCGCGCAGCGAACGCCGATATGCCGCTGTTTGATGACTTCGACACCTCTGGCATCGCCGGCACCACCATGCAGGACACGCTCTCTTTCGACGTTGTGCAATGGCTTGTGCGCCGCATCCCGGACAATGTAGAAATCGCCTGGAATGATTACTGGGATAACTACGAAACCGAACGTGCTCGCGGATCGATTTGGCCGCGCTTCATTCCAATGCTGGAAGAAGATGCCGACGTGGAAGCTAATATCCCATGGCGGAACTGGCTCGATGCCG
Organism: uncultured Acidobacteriaceae bacterium; assembly: GCA_963726155.1. Lineage (GTDB taxonomy): Bacteria > Acidobacteriota > Terriglobia > Terriglobales > Acidobacteriaceae > Sulfotelmatobacter. The sequence goes on along the minus strand of CAVSBF010000003.1, from coordinate 77,454 downwards.
CGCGAGGCCGCGAAAACCCGCTCCAATGGCTCGTGCAGTGCTTCGAGCAACTCCCGCTTCCGCCGCGCCAGCGCGCCGAGCTCTATGACTCACTTCATCTGCCCGTTCGCTGGCGGCTCGAAAATCTAAAATTGTCACGCACCCGCAACTGGGTTAGCCCGCGCCGTTTCTATTTCCACGATGCACCGCTCATCCGCCGCAGCGAAGTTTCGCTCGCTGTCGAACTGGCGCGGGCCGCCCCCAAATTCCAAAAGCTCTCTGCCGCTGCGGGAGAGTCGGTAATGAATGCGATCCGCGAGGTTATGCTGGTTCGCTACCGCGAACTCTACGGCACCACGCTGGGCGATCCGCGCACCGTGGTGCGCGCCGATCTCGGCCGCGGCGTCGTCATGCATTTCTGGGGATTGCCGGTGGATCGCCGTCTTCCGCTGCGAGCTTACCTGGCCGGCTACACTCTGAAAAATGGCGTCCCCATCAACTATGTCGAAGCCATCGGACTATGCGAGTGGATCGAGGTCGGTTTCAATACCTTCTACACCTACCGCCAAGGTGAAACCGCATGGATCTACGCCCAGGCGCTGCGCTGCCTGTGCGCCCTTACCGCCGCAAAATGGATTTCGATTTATCCCTACCAGATTGGCCAGAATAACGATGAGGCCATTGATTCGGGAGCGTTCTGGTTTTATCGAAAGCTGGGCTTCCGCCCGGGCCGCGCCGATCTGCAACAATTGTGTGAAAGAGAAGAGGAAAAAATCGCAGGTAATCGCGAATACAAAACTCCATCGCGAATCCTCAGGCGCCTCGCCGAGGCTCACATGCTCTATGATGTCCATCCATCCGCCCGCGGCCAACAGCCAGGTCCCTGGGACACTTTTTCCACTCGCAATCTTGGCCTGCTCATCAACCGCCGGATGGCCCGCCAGTTCGATGGCGATAACCGTAGAATCCGCAAAGCCTCCACCACGGCGATAACCCGCATCTTGAAACTGGATCTCACGCGTTGGAGCCCAACCCAAATCCAGTCTCTGGAAAACTGGTCTCTAATCTTGGCTCTCATTCCTGATCTTTCGCGGTGGTCGCTCGCCGAAAAAGATCAACTGGTTAAAATCATTCGCGCCAAAACTGCTGCCAACGAAATGACCTACCTCCGGCAAACTCAACGCCATGCACGCTTACGCGCCGCGCTACTCAGACTCGGCTTGTAACCATTCGCGCGGGATGCCGCTCCTGCCTCGCGAAGTTCAGCGCGGCGACTTTGCCCGCGCTCGGTTTATACTTTTCTTCGGGTAGGCAACCACGTTGGTCGAAGCATTGCAGTCCCGCCTGAATGTCCTCGAAGACGAAATCCTGCGCCTGACGAACCTCGCCTCTCAAACGTCGGGAAAAAACCAACAGGAAAATCACTGGCTCATGGCCAGAGACCTGCAGCGTGAGGCTCGCCAATTGCGCGCCGAGATCACAAAAATTACGGTGGACCGTCGGAGCTCGATGTCGCGCAAATGAATTTTTAAAGTGCTTTCAGCCGGGCGTAATCAGACTTGGGCTTCCGGGAATTCCATCATAAGTCCAACGGGCCACTCTGCAGTTCGCTTCCCTCTGGAGCCTCCCTCAACAATTCGTGTAAATCCAGTGGCCGAGTGTACATTTGCAGTTTTCCAGTTGGTGTCCGCGGCCACTTCTCCTTGGGCTTGTCGCAGTACAACTCAACACCATTTTGATCGGGATCATTCAGATAAATCGACTCACTGACTCCATGGTCCGCGGCCCCTTGCAGAGGAATCTTTGCCGCTAGCACTCTTCGCAGCGCCGTCGCCAGCGCCGCTCGAGAAGGATAGAGAATCGCCGTATGGTAGAGCCCGGTGCTGCCCGGCGGCGGCGGTTCGCCTCCCAAACTTTCCCACGTGTTTAGCGCAATATGATGATGGTATCCGCCCGCCGATAAAAATACGGCGCCATCCCCGTAGCGCTGCATCACTTCCAGCCCTAAGACGCCGGCGTAAAAGTTCTGGGCACGCTGCAGGTCGGCAACCTTCAAGTGGACGTGTCCAATGCGCACTCTGGCATCAACAACATAAGCCGCATCGTCTGTTGAATCATTGTTTCGTGGAGTCATAGCCTCGCCTGCCGCCTGAAATGGATGATTACATTTTGCGCCGCACCCTACTGTTTGTTCCGCACCCCGGCAAACGCGGGACTATTCTTCAACCGCTCAGGAAAATGTTTTTCATATCTCGCCAATCCGGGGCAGATGAAATGATGCGTCCGGGTAAATCCGAACGTTTTCATCTCGTTCATCGCCTCGTCGGCGGTCCAGCCTTCGTCCGCCATTCGGTAAGCCGCGACCATCATTCCCGTACGGTCGTCTCCCAGGCGGCAATGCACAAAAACTTTTTTTCCTTTGCTCTCGCGCAGAAGTTTAAGAAACCTGGCAAACACTTCGTCCCTCGGCCACGGACAATGCCACGGAATCGCCACATATTCCATCCCCAAACTCTTGACTGTTTTTTCTTCGCTCGAGTCATTGGCATGAGTATCGACCACAACGTTAATCCCCAGCTTCGCCAGTGCTTTTAATCCCGCCGTGTTCAGCAGTCCGCCACGATAAAGAGTTGGCGTAACCTCACCAAAATTGGGCACGCCTTTTTCCTGAAGCTTGCGTCCAATCACCCGCGTCGCCGGCGACTTCGAGGTCTGGTTCTCCGGAGCACTGGTTTGGGGCGCAGCGCCGCCGGCTCCCGTGCCAGCCACCAACAGCAGCAAGACGCTGCATATGCCAAACCACCTGCCCATAGAGTCCTCTACGGAGAAGCCGCGATACCGCAAGTGTACTTGGCCGCTTCTACAGGAAAAAAACAACCGTCCGTTGGTTAAGGAACATACAAATCAACGTTCTTGACCGGAAGCTATTTTGTCAGCCCGCCTAAGCCGCACATCGATAGCGCTATCTGCCAGTTCCTAGTTTACGCAGGAACGTCATCCTCGGGCGCCAGTTGGTGAATCCCGATAGGCTTGGGCCGACCTGCTAAACCGTTGCGACCCAGCGGCGAACGGCGGTCTACACGAACCTGAAAGCTCTGCTTTAGGGAATGGGCCGACCGGCTTTGACTACCAAGGAAACCGACGTGGCCGAGGCCGTATGGCGGGCCGTGAACGACACTTCCGGGAAGCTCCATTTCCCCGCTGGGGCGGATGCGGTAGCTCTTTCAGGCGACGTACGATAAATGTCAGCATGCCCGTTCGGCATTTCTGGCGGGACGGGCCTTCTTCTCCAACCCGGTACAAACTGATTCTGAGCACCGCCTTCAACGTTTCCAAGGAGCGCATCCAAAGCTGAGCCATGCACAGACCTACCCGCCCTTCGATTGACTCAGGACCTGCTCGTCCATAAGATGAATCGACTGCAAAAGCAGACGCTTCGCGCATGATCGACCGGATCATCTCCCACTATCAAATTGTCGAGAAACTTGGCGGAGGTGGCATGGGCGTGGTCTACAAAGCTCAAGACACACGCCTGCACCGATTCGTTGCGCTTAAGTTTCTGCCTGAAGATGTGGCCCGCGACCCGCAGACCCTTGCCCGCTTTGAGCGCGAAGCGCAGGCGGCATCCGCGCTGAACCATCCCAACATCTGCACGATCCACGACATCGGCGAAGAGAATGGCCAGGCGTTCATTGCCATGGAGTTCCTCGAAGGCGTCACGCTGAAACACAAGATCGGCGGCCGTCCGCTCGAAACCGAGACCATGCTTTCCCTCGCGATAGAAATCGCCGACGCACTCGACGCCGCCCACAGCAAAGGCATCGTTCACCGCGACATTAAGCCGGCGAACATTTTCGTCACGGAGCGCGGACACGCCAAGATTCTCGACTTCGGGCTCGCCAAACTAACCCTGGGCAACGCCTCTTCCAGTCAGATCGGATCCGCCAACACCATGACGGGAACGCTGGATGATCCGCATCTCACGAGCCCCGGTTCCACTCTCGGCACCGTTGCCTATATGTCGCCGGAACAGACCAGGGGCAGGGAACTCGACGGCCGCAGCGACCTGTTCTCTTTCGGCGCCGTGCTCTATGAGATGGCTACCGGCACGCTGCCCTTTCGCGGGGAAACTTCCGCCGTCATCTTCAACGCCATTCTGGAGAAGGCCCCGGTGCCCGCGACTCGTCTTAATCCCGACCTGCCGCCCAAGCTAGAAGACATCATCAACCGCGCGCTCGAAAAAGACTGTGAGATGCGTTATCAGAGCGCGAAAGAGATGCGCTCGGAGTTGATGCGACTGAAGCGAGATACCGATTCCAGTCGCCAGATTCCGGTTGCCGTTTCAGAGCCGGCAGGCTCTTCGCCGGGAATTCAGGCCGCGCACGCGAGCAGCTCCGCCGTAGTCGCGGTGGCAAAGCAACACAAGCTGGGGCTCGGCATTGGCAGTGTGGCTGCGCTGCTGGTGGTGGTAGCGGCCGCGTATGGAATTTACGCGATGTTCTCGCGCAGCCAGCCGGCTCCGTTCCAGAACTTTTCCGTTAGCAAAGCGACCCAGAGCGGCAAGGCCACGCTGGTTGCTATTTCGCCCGACGGTAAATATCTGTTGCACGTGATGGATGACGGCGGGCAGCAAAGTTTGTTGCTGCAGAACATTCCCACGAGCAGCACTACTCAGGTCGTTGCTCCGGGTCCGTTCGAATATGTGGGGCTGCGTTTTTCGCCCGACGGGAACTACCTGTACTTCGTTCGTTTCGAGCCGGGCAGCCACTCGCTGAAATATCTGTATCGCGCACCCGTGCTGGGCGGAACGCCGCAGAAGCTGGTGACCGACATTGATTCCAACATAGCGCTCGCGCCGGATGGCAAGAAGTTCGCCTACATCCTCGCGAACAATCCAAAGGTCGGAGAGTACCGAATCATTGTCCGATCAGCAGAGGGGAGTGATGAAAAGATTATCGCCACTGGACCATTGAATGAAGTGCAATTCGATCTGGCGTGGTCGCCGAATGGCAAAACCATCGTGATGGCGCTTTCGCTGCCGGGGGATGCGCTCGGCGGAATGGCCGCGTTCGATGCAGAGAGCGGGAAGCGCAATGATTTCCTGCTTTCGAAGGACTTGTACTTTTCAAAGCAGGTCTGGCTGCCCGATGGCAGCGGGTTGCTGGCGTTGGGCGTTCCCGTTTTCTCGAGCCAGGTTCAGATCGTGCATGTGGCATATCCCTCGGGTAAGGTTTCTGCGGTGACGCGCGATACCAACTCTTATATCGATCTCAGCATGGCGGCTGACGGGCACACGGTGGCGGCAGTGGAGAGGTTGACACACAACAATGCCTACGTGATGCCTGCGGCTGCCAGCAGTGCGCAGGCGCGACAACTTCCGATGGAGGGTCCGCCAAGTTATGAAGTCGGCTGGACACGCGATGGCCAGCTGCTGATGTCCGTTGCTAACACGGGGGTGACGCTGCTCAATTCAGAGTCGGGCGCAAAAACTCCGTTATTTTCGCAGATCCGCTTCCCTGGGTTCGCGCATTCCTGCCCCGACGGGCACCTCATCTTCATGGCATTGGCGTCGAGCAAAATCGAGGCTCATATTTATCGAGCCGATGCGGATGGCGGAAACGTGAAGGAACTCACGAGCGGGAAGTTCGACTACATGCCGACTTGCTCGGCCGACTCCAAGAGTGTGTTCTACGAGGATGCGGACTCGAAGCTGGACAAAGTCGCTATGGAGGGCGGCGCTTCGCAACAGTTCCCGGGCTACCCGGGCTTCGGGCGCAACACGGTTTCTCCGGATGGAAAGCTGGTGGCGATCGTCACCGCGAAGGTGGCGGACCCAAAAGAAAAGCTGGGGCTGCTGTCCCCGGATTTCAATCAGCCGCTCCGGCTGCTGGAGTTTGAACGGCCGCGCGCTGAGTATGGCGTGATGTTTGGTGATGGGCCGATTTTATTCACCCGGGATGGCAAAGGCATTATTTATCCGGTGCGTGACGGGCAGACGGATAATCTCTGGCTGCAGAATCTCGACGGATCGCCCGGCAAGCAATTGACGGATTTTAAATCCGAATTCATTCGTGACTTCGACTTCTCCTTCAATGGCAAACAGCTCGCCATCATCCGCGGCCACCGCGAGGCGGATGTGGTTCTCATTCGCGATTCGGTGAAGTGACCGGCGCACTCGTCCGGCGATTACCATTGTTACGGGCAGCAAGTTATGTTCGCAATCCTCCAACAATGTGCCAGCCCCGGGGTTTTACCGTGTCACTTTTTCCAGCAAGTACATGTAAGAGCGATAGACCTGTCCGGTGGCCCGGGTCATCCCGATTTCACACGTGCGGCTGCTGGAGTAACAGGCGTCGGGATGGTTTGCCCTAACCTCGGCTGCTTCCGGCCGCGTGGCGGATTGCGTCAGTTCGGGGAATAAAAATCCTCGATCACCGGCGAAGGCACAACAGCCCACGCTGGCAGGATTCAACACTTCCTGACTACATGCTTTTGCGATTCCCTCCAGCTTGGCAGCGATCCCCATCTTGGTGACGGAGCATACGGGATGCAATGCGACGCGTTTGACCTTAGCTTTGACGGTCAGTCTGGGTAGTAGTGCATCGTGGGCAAACTCAATCGCATCCAGCAGCTTCAAATGATCGAAGCGGCCCTGATTCTCAGGCGTCAGATGAGGTCGCGCCGATTTAAGAGAGTAAGTGCAAGGGCTGGTGTCAATGACCACCGGCAACCTGCCCTGGCCGGACCATCGCCAGAGCCGTTCCACGGCTGCGTTCGCCACGATGGCATGAGCATGAGTGAATCCTTTGGAAGAGAACGGCATACCGCAACAGGTACCTGCAACGTCCGAGGGAATGTGCACGGGGACCCCGGCGCGCCGGGCCAGCTCGACGGTCACTTCCATCAGAGAGCGGTCTTTGGGCTCGGTGGGCAACCGCCCCATGATGCGCGAGATACAGGTCGGGAAATAAATCGCCTGAGCACCTTCCTTTTTGGTGAGGGGAACTCCGCCGGCTGCGAAGGGAGTGTCAGCCATCCATTCCCCGAGGCTGTCTCCGGCAAAGCGCTGCATGCCGCGAGTGAGGAAGCGCATGCCGCGGACGCCGGTGATTCGTTCCGCTGCGTGCCCAAAGCGGAGCGCCCAGCGCAGCGCGCTTTCCGCAAAACTGAAATTGTTCGCAATGCGGACTGCCCACTCATGTGCTCGAGGAGTGGCACGAAGACTGCGGAAACGCTTCACCAGCGTCCCGGTATCGATATTCACTGGACATGCAGTGGCACAAAGTCCGTCGACGGCGCAGGTATCGAGCGCCATGTAGGGGAATTCACGATCCAGCGCGTTCCACAGCGGCGAGCCGCCAGCCTCTTGCTGCCGGGCCATCTCGCGGCGGACCACGATGCGCTGGCGGGGCGTGAGCGTCAGATCCCGGCTCGGGCACTTGGGCTCGCAGTAGCCGCACTCAATGCACTTGTCAATCTCTGGCTCGACCGACGGAATCTGCTTGAGATCGGCGAGATGCGCGTTCCGATTCGCGTTAATGATTACGCCGGGATTAAGCAGATTGTCAGGATCGGCGAGGTGTTTCAGCTGGCGCATGATCTGGTAGCCGTCGCTACCCCATTCCGTCTCCACAAATGGCGCCATGTTGCGGCCGGTGCCATGTTCGGCTTTTAGCGCGCCATCATAGCGATGAACCACCAGCTCGACTAAGTCTTCAATAAAGCGGGAATACTGATCGATGGCTGCTTGATCGTTAAAGCCCTGGGTGATTACAAAATGCAGATTGCCGTCTTTGGCATGGCCGAAGATTATGCCGTTGGAGTACTCGTGTTTCACAAAGAGACGGTTGAGATCGTAGGTGGCATCGGCCAGAACTTCTACCGGAAATGCGACGTCTTCAATAATTACAGTTGTGCCGCTCTGCCGCACCGAGCCGACTGAGGGAAACATGCCAGCCCGAATCTTCCATAGCAAGGCCTGCTCCGCGGCGGCGTGCGTAAAACACGCAGGCTCGAACAACTTGAGTCCGCTTACCGCGTCCCGGGCTAGCGCTTCCAACTCGGAACGACTGCTTTCTTCGGCAGACTGGAATTCGACCAGTAGCCCCGCGGCGCCGTCGGGGAGGGTTTTGATCGAGGACGGTATCCCCGCTTGATTCTCGACCGAGCGCAGAGAAGCCCGATCCATGATCTCCAGCGCCTTGGCGCCCGCGTTGCGCAACGGGATAATCGAATCGGCCGCCGCATATACGTCGGAGTACAGCAGAAGCCCGGTGTATTTCACGGGAAGATCGGGAACTGTGTTCAATACAGCTTCCGCGATAAAGGCCAACGTTCCCTCGGAGCCGATCAGCACGTGTTGAAAGATGTCGACCGAGGTATCGAAATCGAGGAAGGCGTTCAACGAATAGCCGGTTGTATTTTTTCGCTTGTACTTGTTGCGTATTCGTTCGCGCAGTACCGAATTCTGTTCCAGCTTTTGCTTCAAATTCAGGATGCCGCGGGCTAACTCGGGCTCGCGCGCGCGAAACTCGGCATCGGCGTCAGGCCGTGATGTGTCAATGACCGTGCCCGACGGCAGCATGAACTTCATCGACTTGAGAGTGTGATAGGCGTTCTGCTCGACGCCGCAACACATGCCGCTGGAGTTGTTGGAGAGAATTCCGCCAACGGTGCAAGTGGCGATGGAAGCCGGATCAGGCCCGATTTTCGCACGGTAAGCCGCCAGCGCTGCATTGGCGCGCGCGCCGATCACGCCGGGCTGCACACGAATCTGCCTGCCGCCCTCTTCTACGTTCAGAGTCCGCCAGTGGCGGGCGATGTCTACCAGCAAGCCGTCAGAGATCGACTGTCCCGACAAACTTGTACCCGCGGCGCGGAACGTCATGGGTATGCGGTGTTGCCGGCTGAACGCAAACAAAGCTCGGATCTCGTCGACGCCGTCGGCCTGTACGACCGCTTTCGGGATCAGGCGATAGAAGCTGGCATCGGAGGCGTAGGCGATGAGTTCGATGGGGCGGATGAGGATGCGAGAGGCGTCGACAGCAGCGGCAAGTTCGGATTTGATTTCTTCCGAAGAAAGTTGCACGGGAATTAGTTCGGCCACAGCCATTTGCTTTCCTCTGCTTGCCTCCGAACCGAAAAACTAAGACGATTCCAACTCGTCCGCCAGGCGCTGCGCAGTGTGCTCAACCTTAATGGTTGAGTTTTGCTTATCCAGGCCGCCGCGGATTTGCATGACGCAGCCGGGGCAGTCCATTACTACGACTGGCGCGCCACTGTTCGTGATGTTGACCAGCTTGCGCTCCAGAATCGGCGCCGAAATTTCCGGCAGCTTCAGGGAATAGGTCCCGCCCATGCCGCAGCACATATCGGCCTCGTACATTTCCGCGATCTCGTAGCCGGCTTGGGTCAACAGTTGCCGCGGCGGCTGAGTGGCATGCAGCGTGCGCTTCAAGTGGCAGGAATCGTGATAGGTGATCTTCCCCAACCGCTGCCCGTCCTTGAACTTCAGTCGGCCTTCGTCCACGAGTTGCTTGACAAGGGTGGAGAAGTCGATCACCTTTTCGGCCAACTGCCGCGCTCGCGGCAACGCATCGATCTGGCCAAGGCTTTCGAAGGTACTGATGAACTCGTGCTTCAACTGCACGGTGCACGTCGGGCACGCCGAGACGACATAGGTAACATCTTCTGCAAGCAGGGCATTGATGTTGTCCTGCGCATTCTGCGCGGCGACTTCATAGGCTCCGGCATAGCGGGCGGGAGCTCCGCAACAAGTCTGGCCTTCAGGAAACACCACTTCAATGCCGGCCTTATTGAGAATCTTGACCAGCGATTCGCCCATCTCGGGATAGGCAAAGTCGATCAGGCATCCGGCATAGAATGCGATTTTCTCTTTCCCTGCCGGTTGCGGAATTTTCCTGATTGTGTCGCGCAGCGGGGCTTCGGCGATCGCAGGAAGGCTGCGGAATTCCGTCATCTCGGAGAGGAAAAACGGCAGGTGCCGGATGAAATTACCCTTCTGCAGCGGCTTCTGCATTACGTAGGCTGCGCGCAGCATCGAGTGGAAAAGCTTGCGATTGTTGACTACGGAGAAGATCGCCTTTTGAGCGAGAGGCTGGCCTTTCTCGACCGCCAACCGGCGCCGTAGTTCGAGAATCAATCCTGGGATATCGATTTTGCCGGGACAAACCTCCGTACAGTTGCCGCACTGAATGCACAAACTTTGAATGTCGTCCGATGCCTTGAGCGCGTCGAACCAGGCAGTAAGAATCGTGCCGATGCCGCCGGTGTAAATCTTTCCGAATACATGGCCGCCCACCAGGCGGAAGACCGGGCAAACGTTCAAACACGAGGCGCAGCGAATGCATTGCATCGCCTGCTTGAACTTCGGGTCTTGTGACATCTCGGTGCGCCGGTTGTCCATCAGGATGACGTGCAGTTGCTTGGGCGTGCCGTCGGTGTTGGGCACGGGGCCGCTGATCATGGAGACGTAGCTGGTCATTAACTGCGCCGTGGCGCTCTTGGGGAGGGCTGTCAGAACAGGCACGACGTCGTCGAGTTTTTCCATCAGCTTTTCGAGACCGACGATCGCGACGTGAATCTTCGGCAGGGTCGTTACCAGCCGGGCGTTGCCTTCATTGGTGACGATGACCAGGGTTCCGGTCTCGGCAACCGCGATGTTCGCCCCGGTGATTCCCATATCCGCGTCGAGAAATTTCGTGCGCAGCTTGCCGCGCGCAAACTTCACCAGTTTCGGGATGTCCGGCTTCTGGCCTGCTTCGACCTGCTGGTTGAAAACCGTTGCCACTTCTTCCTTGGTCATGTGGATAGCAGGCATGACCATGTGCGAAGGTGTTTGTCCGGCGAGTTGAATGATCCATTCACCCAGATCGGTTTCGCCCACCTCGATGCCGGCGGCTTCGAGATGCTGGTTGAGGTGAATCTCTTCCGAAGCCATCGACTTCGATTTGACGACACTCTTGACGCCGTTTTCTCGTGCGACATTCAGGATGTACTCGCGCACCTGGGCGGGATCGTTAGTACGAAATACTTTTGTCCCACGCGCTTCGATGTTTCTGGTGAACAGGTCGGCGAGTTCATCGAGGTGAGAGGCCGCGTAGGATTTTCGTTCGGCGATCTGGGTGCGCAGGGCCTCGAAGTCGTAGCCCTCATAAGCTTTCTGCGCGGCTGATCCGATAGGCTTCGGAGAATCGCCCTAGCGCTCCCGTGAGGTTGGGGTTGTGCACTGCCTTGTCGATGGACTCGCGAAACTTCGTCCCCATCAGTTCAGCCTTCCCGGCTCATCGCAAACGGCGCCGTCGAAGAAGACGATGATGAGCTTCTCCGGCCCGTGCACGCCGATGGTGAGCACACGCTCGATGTCAGCCGTGCGGCTGGGTCCGGTAATGAAGGAAATGTAATTGGTCTGCTCCGGCCGGATTTTGCTCAAAGCCGACGGCAGATCGGGCACCAGACGATCGCTACGGATAAGAGCGATGTGAGTCAGGGGAAGCGTGGAGACAAGCCTCTGATCGACTCGTGCGGCGTCCTGCACCAGGGTTCCGGTGTTGGCGATGGCCCAGTCGAGTTGGCTGATTCCTACCTTCGCCTCGGCCGAGACTTCGCGATTGACGTCGAACGACAACCCGGGCAACTGGCGGGAAAGCTGCGTCTGATCGAATCCATCGAGGAAGGCGCAAGAGGCCCATACCGCACCAGCCTGCGGCGCATCGCTGATTCCGGCATCCTGCAAATAGTGAAGTATGAAGTCCAGCGCGTCGCTCTTGCGGGGGAAGCGATGGACTTCGGCGCTCACCGCTTCGGCGCGAAGTTTGAAGTCTTCAAAGACGGCATCCATACCTCATGCCTTTCCTCGATCGCCATGCTTTTCTGCGCGTTCTCATCGCAATACGGCCTGGGTAAATGGATAGACGTAGGCCATAAGAAATACGAAAATGCCGACCAGACATGCGAGCGCGATGCTGTGCCAGAAGACATAGCGCAGAATGTCGCCTTCATGCCCATACCACTGGGTTGCGGTACTAGCGACGACGATACTCTGCGCATCGATCATCTTGCCCATCACGCCTCCCGTGGTATTGGCCGCGGCCATAAGCATGGGAGAAACGTTGACTTGCTGCGCCGAAATTTTCTGCAGACTGCCGAACAGGACATTCGAGGAAGTGTCCGACCCGGTCAGAGCCACGCCCAGCCAGCCGAGCAGAGTGCCAAAAAACGGATAGAGATGGCCGGTGCGCGCAAATGCCAATCCCATGGTGGCGTCGAGTCCGGAATAGCGAGTTAACATCCCGATCGCCAGCATGGCGGCAATCGTCAGCAGCGAGAAGCGAACCTTTACGATGGTTTGTCCGTACACGGAAACAATCTTTCGGAAGCTGAGTCCCATGACCATGCCCGAAAGAATAGCCGCCAGCAAGATGCCTGTGCCGGTCGCGCTCAACCAGTTCAAACCGAAGACCGCGCCTTCCTTGGCCGGTTTAGGGACCACCGGAGGAACACGAAGAGACAAGTTGTTCAGGTTCGTGACCGGGAATTGTGGATTGGTGATCTTGCTCGGCGGAGTGTTCCAGTGCGCCATCGAGGTGAATGTTTTTTCCGGAGCATTCATCAAATTCTTGCCGGTCTGCGTGCCCCACGCGAAGACGATCACGCTCAAGACGATCCACGGCACCCATGCTCTGGCGATTTGAGAACGGGTGAAGCCGTGATCGGCGTGGTGGTTGGTCTTGTTCGCCTCTCCTTCGAAGGTCCAGACGCGCTTGGGATGCCAGATGAAGAGAAATCCGATGAGGCAGGTCATGGAGACAACCGAGGCGACCACGTTGACGATCCACGGCCCATGCAAGTTCGATATGAGCAGTTGCGGAATCGCGAACGAAACTCCTGCGACCGCGATAGCAGGCCATACTTCGATCATCCCGTCCCAACCGGCAAATGCGCACACCAGCCAGAAAGGCACCAGAATGCAAAACGGCGTCAGAATTCTTCCCGCCATCGCGCCCAGCGTAATCTCGCTGAAACCAGTGACCTTGGCGAGAGCGATGATCGGGGTGCCCAGCGCGCCGAAGGCTACTGGCGCTGTGTTTGCGATCAGCGACAGACCGGAAGCTTGCAGCGGTCTGAATCCGAGCCCGATCAGCAGAGCCGCAGTCACCGCCACGGGCGTGCCGAAGCCGGCCGCGCCCTCAAAGAATGCTCCAAAGCAGAAGGCGATGAGGAGCAACTGCAGGCGACGATCCTGCGTGATGCCGGTCAGGCTGTGCTGCAGGATGTTGAATTGTCCGGATTCAACCGTGAGCTGGTACATAAAAATAACGTTCAGCACGATCCAGCCGATCGGGAAGAGGCCGTAACCGGCGCCGTAAACCGCCGTCGCTCCGGCAAGACGGGCTGGCATATGAAAGATAAAGATGGCGGTGAGCAGGGCCGCCGCCAATCCGGCCAGCGCCGCGTAGTGCGCCTTTACATGTCCGAGCGCGAGACTGCCGAGCAGCACGATAATCGGCAGCGCGGCCAGGATCGCGGAAAGCCACCAGTGTCCGGTTGGGTCGTAACCTTGTGCCCACGGAGAGGACAACGGAGAAATCCTCAAGACAAAGACGGCGGCAATTGCCGCGATGACGATTACCGTTGCGGAAGCAAAGAGATTCGCTTGCGGTGGGGCCGGTGGCTTGACCGGCGTATTGACCGGCGTCTTGGCCGGCACCAGCGTAGTTGCCATAGGTCACCAAATCGGAAGCCCGATTTGTCGCACTATGGGCTGCCACGGTAACCGTAGAGGCTCGGCGCGCGGCGTGCTGTGATGTAAGTCACCTTGGAGTGTGACGGCGAACGTACTTCGAATTAGCCTTCGACCGGGATGTTGCCCATTTCTGCCAGCATGAATACCGAATGTCGAAAGTATGCCAGCCATAATTAAGATGTATGCTCGCTGCTGCGCCATAAGTGTCTACATCGCAACCGCCGCGCTCCGGATTGCATCGTACATGCGGACTGAAAAATCAATGGTTCAGAATCGATCGCCACGAACTCAAAGAAAATCCAAGTCGCTGCTCAGAGCACTGCTATGTGGTTTCGCAGCGGGGCTTGGGGCCGTTTCTGCTATGGACCGGTTCACCAGGCTGACAGCAAAACGCCGGAAGGAGCGGGATCACTCGCTGCCCTACAGCGCGCAAGAGTGGGATGCTACCAGCATGATTGCGAATTCGGCGATCCGCTGGCTAACGGGCCGCGATCTGTCGCGGAGAGAACTGAAAAGCGGGGCGGAGGTCGTCCACCATGCGACGGCCGGCGTCGCGGGATCTCTCTATGGCGCGATGGTGTATCGATCGACGGCAATCGTGCAATCGAGAATCATGTCGGGCTTGGCTGGCGTCTGTTTTGGCGCGGGGGTCTGGTACCTGGGAGACGAGTTACTTTTACCCGCGCTCGGCGTGTTGAACCGAGAGGACTACACTGCAGCCATGCGGGCTGAAGCGCTGGTGGCGCACGTAATCTACGGCGTAGCGACCGGCCTGCTGTATCGTCATTGGCGGCCGTCAATCAGCGGCCGTCAAGCGGCGGCATCGGCCGAAGCTGAATAAGTGTCTACAACAGAAGGTTCCTACGCTGCTCGTCGATAGACTCCTCGTCGATAGCCACGTTCCGATTTACTGTGCTTCGCGGGATCAATCCTTGCGGGATCAGCTTTCCGTGATCGCGATCCGAAGTAGTAGCCGCCGGCGGCGATGATGCCCGCAAGTGAGGCTACGATCCAGCGCCGGTTTAGCGACGCCTCGAGCTCATAACTTCTGGCGTGCGCTCTGCCGGTAAAAGTTCCCCGAGCCCCATGATCGCCCGGTACGGGCGACCAGAGATTGTTCGGCCGATTGGGATCTTCCGGTTCATTGGTCTGCTGCGACTTGAAGCCGGTACGCCCAAGATAATGGTCCAGAATGCCAGGAGCAATCTTGTTCCCGACAATGGCGGCCACGGTCGGTGCACCGACGTAGACTTCTCTGCGATTATTGTGGGCGGCCCAGTAAACGGCTTGCGCACCTACTTCTGGTTCAAAGATCGGGGGGACGGGCTGCGCTTTGTGCTTCAGGCGGCTCTTAACCCATCCGAATTGAGGCGTATTCAACGCCGGCATCTGCACCATGGTGAGGCGAATGTTGCTCTGGTCATGGATCAGTTCGCAGCGGAGCGAGTCAGTAAACCCGGCAATGGCGTGTTTTGCGGCGCAATACGCAGATTGCAGGGGAATGCTGCGATAGGCAAGCGCAGAGCCGACCTGCACGATGGTCCCTTCGTTGCGTGGCAACATGCGCTTCAAGGCGCAGAGCGTTCCATACACGACGCCGAGATAAGTCACCTCCGTAACGCGTTTGTATTCCTTCGGCTCCATTTCCTTGACAGGGGAGAACACCGAAGCCATCGCATTATTCACCCAGATATCGATGGGCCCGAATTCGCGCTCAACAGCGGCAGCCGCCTGATCCATGGCGTCTGGGTCAGCTACGTCGGTCGGCAAGACTAAAGCCTTGCCACCACTGGCTTCAATCTCCCGCTTTGCAGCCTCAAGACCATCGACTCCCCTTGCCAGCAAACCGACACTTGCTCCACGGCTTCCAAAATGGCGAGCGATCGCGCGACCTAATCCGGCAGAAGCGCCTGTGACTACTACAACTTCATTTTTCACGAATAATCTCCTATGTGCGCGAAAGTATGTGCGCGAATCCTGTGCGCGCGAGAGTATGCGCGCGAAACCTCGAACTGCGCTGCAAGATATAGGTTAGAGCCGTTTGCGCGGGGCGGGGTTTTCTTCAATTCACCGGCTTTGTGTTAAATCAGGCCCGCTGTGAAGTTTCCGGGTCTTCAGGTACTCGACCAGCGCCGCGGTTTCATCCGGATGCAGAATGCCGGCGAAAGCCGGCATATTGCGTCCGCCATTGAGGATTCGAAGGATCATTTGTTGCTGGGTGAGGCGATTGCCGACGTCCGAGAGATTGGGTCCGCGCAAACCGCCCAGCCCGTTCACCGTATGGCAATACTCACAACCTTTGTCATGGAAAAGCACCTGCCCGTGCATCGCTGCACTGGAAGCGGTTGCTGGAAGCGAGTTCGGCAGCGGGGGCGAATCGAAGCGCGGCGACCAGGGAGCAATTTTTCCTTCCCGCCACAAGCCAAGAACGCCCAGGCAAACCACAAGGACCCACGCCACAGCCCACGGGCGGCGGCGCGGACTGCGCTCGCCTTTATTGAAAAAAAATGGAAGTAAAAACATCGAGCCGAAGATGAGAAGCGGCGCGAGAACGATGATGTAAGACTCCAGAGCGTGAGGGCTCAACGCCAGCACCGCGAAATACCACAACAGATACCAATCGGGGCGCGGGTCGGCGCGCAGCACACTGGGGTCTGCGGGAGGCACCAGCTTCGGAGCTCCAATCATGACAGCGAATGTGATACAAGCGGCGATGACCAAGGATCCAAAAAGCGCATCGCGCCATGCCGCGTCAGGCCAGAAAGGTACGCCCTCTTTATTGAGAAGCTCTTTGTACTGCGCTTTATAAGTTGCCGGATTAACCGGAGCCCCGGCCTTGGGAGGTTCAGAGATGCCGTTGTAAAGAACCAGGTATAGATGGAATGCAACAATCGCCACGATCGTCGCCGGTATGACGAAGACGTGCAGGTCAAAGAATCGGGTAAGAGTGAGCCCGCTCAAGTGATCGCCACCATAGATCAGCCGGGACATGAATCCGCCGATAAAAGGCGTGCGGGCTGCTTGCTTGGCCGCGATGTTGACCGACCAGACGGCATTTTGGTCCCAGCGCATCAACTGGCCGGTAAATCCCATAGCGAGTGTCAGGATCAGCAGCACCACCCCGGAAAGCCAGTTGACTTCACGCGGATATTTGTAGGACGCGTAAAGGAAAACCCGGAGCATGTGAATGCCGATGAACATGAACATGGCCGATGCGCCGAAGTAGTGCATGCCGCGAACAATGTGCCCAAACAGAGCATCGTTTTGAATGTGGCTGAGGCTCTGAAAGGCGCTGTTCGTGGAAGGGACGAACATCGTAGCCAGAACCACGCCCGTGACCACTTGCAGCACAAAAGAAAACAACGTCGCCGAACCAAAAACATAAGCCCATTTGCTTTGCTTCGGTACGGGATGCTCGAGCAGGGGCTTGAGCTTCGCGATGAGACCGGTTCGGCTTTCGAACCACGCAACCGCATCACGGATCAGCCGCGCCACTTACACGTCCTCACTTTCGCGGCGGCCATTTTCCCTGCGATCATCGAATCCACGCCCGAAGGGATCCACAGCCTTCACATATTTGACCTGTTCCGCCTTCCATTGGACCTCTACACGCCCGTTGGCCACGCGGGCCGCAAACTGCTGCAGCGGCACGGGGGGCGGACCGGCAGCCACGTCGCCGTTCTTGAAATAAACTCCGCCGTGGCAGGGACACATGAAGAGTTCAGCGCTCGCTATCCATCGCACCGGGCAACCCAGATGGGTGCATTTGGATGAGTAAACGGTGAAGTCCTCTTGATTATTTCTGCGCAACCAGGCACCGATTCGATCAGACGGGCCGTCCCATGGCAGAACACCCGAGGTCACCAGATTGACCTGCACCGTTTCACCGATATTGAATTGCTCGAGCGGTCCAACGTCTTGCCACAAAGGAGGAAACTTACGCAGCATGGGACTGAGGAGAAATCCGATGATGGGCACGCTGGCCGCTAGCGCCGCCATGGCGCCGGCCCCGACGCTCAATAGCATCAGTAACCTTCGTCGAGTGACCTGAAAGCCCTCCACTTCCATGAACTTATTCTCCTTGTAACTCTTCCACCCAACGCCAGGTTGCCACCGCAAATACAATGATTCCGACAACGCATACGTACCACTTGGTGACGATCCCCATCACGAAAAATACGATTCCCATCGCCATGATTGCCGGCGCGAACGTTGGCACCGGTAAACTCTCCGGCATGGGCAGATGCCAGCCCGGAAGCAGTTTGCTATCGAGAGATTGTCGCTTGAGTACTTCGTCCTGGGTTTCGATAATGCTTTTTTGTGCTGGCGCCAGACTGTCGGCAACAACTGGTAAGTTCGCAGCTTCTGAACCGCTTTCTTCTTTCGCTGCGATGCGGGACAAATGGTCGAGCGGGGCATCGCCGTCCGAGGTGTTAGAAAGACTTTCGAGCGGGCGGCTGGCGAACTCTGATTGCGGCTTCGTTGCGGCCGGCAATTCCTCCGACCTGTGCCGCGGCAAATCGCGTACCGAGCCCTTGCGGAAAAATTTCCACAGCGTCCAGCCGATGATCAGCGCATACTCGAGCAAGACAGTTCCGGTGGATTCCTTCTCTGCTTTCACCGCAAACCTCTTTCTGTGGCCATCGCGATTGAACCCACATCGTTTGAACCCAAATCATCTTCGGCATCCGGCCGCGCGTACCAGGAAGCGATGATCGCGAGAATCGCAACGAAATAAACTGAACAGCCCGGCACCCACATCAGCAATCCGCCAAGCTTTTGATCTTGCGCGGCGGAAATGCCCCAGCTATTGCGAATAAGATCAAGCGCCCCCAGTTCGTCCTTCGGATGCAGATACGCGGGATAATGACCCACTGGCATGAAGGTCAAAATAATGCCGAGAACAGAGTTCTCCGCAGCCGCGGCAAACAGATACGCTACTGCCGCTCCGGTATGCAGTCGACGCTCCGGTAGCGGATGCAGCACCGGCCACCAAAAAATGGCCGCAGTAACAAGAAAACTGAGATGCTGAAAAATGTGAACCGGCTCGTGAGCCAGCGCGAAGTTGTAGAGTGCGGGCACGTGCCAAATCGTCATCGTGACCACTCCCGCGGACCACGCGACATATGGATTGCCCAGGATCCGTTCTGTTGCAGCAACGGCTGGAAGCTTCAGCCACGAACGCGCCTCACTTTCGCTGATTCCCAACAGGAGCAGCGGCGGCACCACAAGGATCAACAACAAGTGTTGCGCCATATGGGCACTGAACAAATAAGTGTCGCCGAGAGTGTCCAGCGGCGATTGCAGTGACAAGAACAGAATCCCAATGCCCGTCGCGAAGCAAATCCTCTGCCACAAATCAGCCCGCGCCTTGCCGAAGTAAAGCATCAGGATCAGCACACAGCCGAGAATCACTGACCATTCGAAGTCCCACGCTGTCAGCAGGAACCTAGTTGTTGTCATTGTCGTTGCCATTGCCGTGATTGGGCTGACGTTCAATGTGCCGACCATAAGTACACGACCGAAAAAACTGCGACCCAGACTACGTCTACAAAGTGCCAGTAATAAGAGATGCAGGTCAGGGCCACACTTTGTGGTCTTCCGATCGACCGAGAGACAGAAATCGTGAGCATTATGCCGAGAAGAATGATTCCAGCGGTGACATGAATTGCATGGAAGCCAGTCAATGTGAAGTACGTGCTGCCGAATAAATTTCGGCTCACCGTCACGTTCTCGTGAAGAAGCTTGCGATACTCCTGCATCTCGCCATAAAGAAAAATGGCGCCGAGAAGCATGGTCACGCCGAGCCACATCCCGACACCGGACTTGCCTTTGCGATGTGCCCGCTCAGCCAGAAATACGCTTATGCTGCTGCTCAGCAAACACATTGTGTAAAGCCCAGTCTTCCAGGGGTCGAGCACGCGATGGGCGTTCGGTCCGTCGGGGGAAGCTCCTGCGTAGAAGACATATGCCGCGATCAGACAAGTAAAAAAAATCGCCTCCGACCCGAGAAAGAGCATTGTCGCGTAAAACGTTTTCTTGTTCTCGGGATTGATTTCTTTCTCGATGCCAGGCACGGGCTGTTCTCGATTCCTTGTTATTTGTTTAAATCACGATCCTGTTGCTCGGGATGCTTGAGGTCCCATAAGGGACGGGGGCCGTGGACCGGCGGAATCTGCGCGAAGTTATAGACAGGCGGCGGAGAAGATGTTGCCCATTCCAAGGTCCAAGCTTCCCAGGGATTTTCACCGGCGCGCAAGCCGTGCTTACGGCTCCACATGAAATTCCAGAAGAGAAACAAAGTAGAAATTCCCAGAATAAACGCGCCAATCGTAGAGATCATGTTGAGACTTTGCCAGTGCGGCAAGTCAGGATAGGTCCAGACCCGCCGCGGCATGCCTGCGATGCCGAGCATGTGTTGCACAAAAAAAGCTGTATTGAATCCAACTACCGTTGTCCAGAAATGCCAGGTTCCGAGTCTTTCCGACAGCAGGCGGCCCGTCATTTTCGGCCACCAATAGTAGATACCGGCAAACACCGCAAACATCGTGCCGCCGAAAAGAACGTAATGGATGTGGGCCACAACCACGTAGGAATCGGTCAATTGCCAGTCCATGGGGACCGTAGCGAAGACCACTCCGCTCAGACCTCCAATGGTGAATTCAATCAGGAAGGCGACGGCGAATTTCATGGAAGTGGTAAAGCGAATGGCCCCGCCCCACATGGTAAAAATCCAGTTGAAAATCTTGATGCCGGTGGGGATGGCGATCAGCATGCTTCCAAAAGCAAAAAACATATCGAAGGAGTGCCCAAGTCCAACGGCAAACATGTGGTGAGCCCAAACGGCGAAACTTAGAAGCGCGATGGCGACGGTAGAAGCCGCGACGAAACCATAACCAAAGATGGGCTCACGGGAAAAGACCGGGATCACTTCGGAAATGATGCCGAATGCCGGCAGCACCATGATGTAAACCTCGGGATGACCGAAAGACCAGAAAAAATGCTGCCAGAGAATGGGAGATCCGCCGGCGTCCGGCGTGAAGAAGCGAGCATGCAGGTTGCGATCGATTAATAACATCACCAGGGCGGCGTTCAGAACGGGCAGCGCAAATACCATGAGGAACGAGTTAACCATCGTCATCCAGGCAAACAACGGAAGCCGTTTCATGCTCAGTCCGGGTGCTCGCATGGTGAACGTGGTCACGATCAGATTGATTCCGGTGGTCACCGTCCCAATGCCAATGGCGAGCAGGCCGAGAGCCCAGAAGTCCACGCCTGGAAGTGAGGAGTAAGGTTTTTCGCTGAGGGGCGCATAGCTGAACCAGCCCATGTCTGGCGCGTTGCCGAAAAAAATACTGGTATACAGAAAAATCCCGCCAAACAGCAGCAGCCAGAAAGAAAGTGCGTTCATGCGGGGAAACGCCATGTCTCTGGCTCCGATCATCAGCGGCAGCAGATATACGGAAAGTCCCAACAGCGTGGGCATGACAACCAGGAAGATCATGGTGGTTCCGTGCAGAGTGAAAAGCTGATCGTAGGATTCAGGTCCGAGGAAATGACTGTTGGCGAAGGCGAGTTGGACTCGCATCAGCAGCGCTTCGCAGCCTCCGACGATAAAAAAACCGAGCGCGGTGAGGAGGTAAAGTATGCCGATTTGCTTGTGGTCACAAGACGAAAGCCAGGAGAGCATGCCGGCAGTTTTTTCGAATCGCTCAAGCTCCTCCACGGATTGCGGCGTAACCAGAACTTCGCTCATCGCAATGTCTCGAGATAATCAACCAGTGCGTCTCTTTGTTGAGCGGTGAGGTGCAGGTTGGGCATTTTGCACCCCGGCTTGATCGCTGCAGGGTCATTCAGCCAGTTCGAAAGATTCTCCGCGGTATTCATCATTCGCCCGGCGGCCAAAGTTTCCCTCGACGCGAGATGAGTGAGGTCGGGAGCGATGGATGCGGTCGCGGGCGTGCCGCGAATGGTGTGGCAGTTGGCGCAGCTCAACTGCTGAAAATATTGCGCGCCGAGGGCGGCTTCCCCGGAAGTGGGGACTGCGGGAACTACTTCCTGCTCTGCTTGCCACTGGCTGAACTCCGCGGGCGTTTGCGCGACCACACGAATGCGCATCCATGCGTGTTCTGCGCCGCAATACTCCGCGCAAGTACCGAAGTACGTTCCGGGCGTGTCGGCCGAGAACCATACTCGGTTCTCGACACCTGGAATTATGTCCATCTTGCGCCCCAACTCTGGAACCCAAAAATCGTGGATCACATCAGCGGAGAGCACGCGAAGATGCTGCGGCACTCCGGTGGGAATATGAATTTCATTCGCGGTGACGATGTCCGTACCGGGATACCGAACTTCCCACCACCATTGATGTGCGACGACCACGAGGGTATCCGGCTGAGAGCTTTGCGGGTCAGAGGCACTCATGGAGCGGATGGCGAAGACCATAATGGTAGCGAGGATCAGGAAAAACGAGATGGTGTATCCCACCTCAAGCCTGGTATTGCCGTACCCCGGATGAGGAGTCGGCTGGTCAGGCGTTGCTTTGAATTTGTGGATGCAATACGTAACCAGCGCGCTAACAATGACGAAAATTCCAAGCATTGCCCAAAGGACCACCGAGCTCAGGTCGGAGATGCTGCGCGCGTAGGGGGAATGCGGCGAAAAGACAGGGAAAGTTGCAGGGGAATGTCTGGATTGAAAAATGAGAATGGATGCTGGCCAGATTTCTAACGGCATGACATCTTCTTTCGTCTGCGCTTGGATGCGGTTATCAGCAGGTTCGTTTGCCCTTCCTTAGAGGATTCTCCAGATCGCGCAGGCGTAAGGACGTTCCCGCCTGCAGGCTCAGAGCAGCGTTGATAAGGCCGATGTGAGAAAAGGCTTGGGGGAAATTTCCCACCAACCCGTGTTTTCGGTCGTACTCTTCCGATAGCAGGCCCACGCGATTACAAATTGCGAGGAGGCGCTCAAAAAAATTTTTAGCCTCCTCGACTCGGCCTTGCAGAAGGTAAACGTCAATCAACCAAAAGTTGCACGCAACAAATGCTCCTTCTCCGGGCGGCAGTCCATCTTTTGCCCGGTGAGTGTCGTACCGAAGCAGAAAACCGTCACGCATCAGATGCTTTTCAATGGCGCGGACGGTACCGGCAATGCGTTCGTCCTCAACTGGAAGAAAGCCCACGATGGGCATCAGCAGAAGACTTGCGTCGAGATGCGTTTTTCCGTAAGCCTGAGTGAAGCTATTCATCTTTCGGTGAAAACCTTTCCTGCAGACTTCCGCGTGAATTTTCATGCGCAGTTTGCGCCAGCGATCGACTGGACCTTTCATTCCGAACTCCTCGACCATCCGGATGCCGCGATCGAAAGCCACCCACGCCATCACCTTCGAGTGGGTAAACTGCTGCGGACCGCTGCGAAATTCCCACAATCCCTCGTCGGGCGCGCTCCAGATTTTCTCCAGATGTTCGAGCAGCGGCACTTCGATCGCCGCACCGCTCTTGTCCTCGTGCGGATAAAGGCCATCACGGCGAGAGCGATAGATCGAATCCAGCACTTCGCCGTAAGTGTCGAGCTGAAGTTGGGAAGACGCTTTATTGCCGATATGTACAGGCGCCGATTTCTCGTAACCGGGAAGCCAGTCCGCGACCCACTCGGTATGCTCCGGCTTTCCGGTGATACCGTACATTGTTTTCAGTTGACTGGGATCTCCCTGGATCGAGCGGTGCAGCCAACCGAGCCAGGCTCGAGCCTCCTTTTCGAAGCCGCACCCGAGCAGACCTTGTAAGCTAAACGTGGTGTCCCGCAGCCAGCAAAACCTATAGTCCCAGTTACGAATGCCTCCGATTTTCTCCGGTAGCGATGCTGTAGGCGCAGCCACGAATCCGCCGGAAGGCGCGTAGGTCAGCGCTTTCAAAGTAATCAGAGATCGTTCCACTTGCTCCCGGTAAGGGCCGTGATATGTGTTGTGCCTGCTCCAGTCTTCCCAGAACCGTGTCGTTTTATGAAGCGCGGCTTCAGCGCGAACCGGGGTTGGAAGTTTGTCGTTATAGGAGTTGCTGTATTGCAACGTGAAGTAACAACTATTGCCCGCCGGCAACGACCAATTCGCGACCAGATTGTGTTTCGCACAGCGCAAAGCGGCGTCGGTTCGCAAGGTCAAACGGTGTGGACCCGAGACAACACTCCAAAAGCCCTTTACTTTAGCTTCTATTCTCGGCTCTCCAGCGCCGTAATCGAAGCGCGGAGAAAACAAAGTTGTCATGCGACTGTGCCCCTTGATCCCGCGCACGATCCGAACCAGACAAGAGTGTTTCTTGCGGATGGTCATGAAATCCGTGACGGTTGCAACTGCACCCGTGGACTGGCAGTAGGTGGTTTCCAGGATGAGAGTGCCTGGGACGTAGCGCCGCTCGACCTTTCGAATCATTTTTGGAGAAAGCGACCAAAAACCATGTGCGTCGGTTCCCAGCAGCCGCGCAAAACAAGCTTCTGAGTCGAAATCGGGCCAGCATAGCCAGTTGAGCGACCCGCGTTCAGCGATGAGTGCGGCGCTCTGCAAATCTCCGATCAGCGCGTAGCCGCCCACTTTCAAAGTTCTTTTCCTTCGGCGGCTTACCGCGCCGATCAGATTTGGCTCTCCTGAGAGCGCCGTGATAAACAGGCGTCTTTAAGCATCGCCGTACAATCCCCGTCCCGTTGGCCAAACCGCAGAATATGCGGCTCGCGATAAAGATTGCGCGGTCGGAAAAAATAGAGCTGTTACGACCCTACGATGGCAAGTTTGTGCGGAGGGTTGTTCTGAAAGTGTTCCATGTGGGTTTCACGCTGCGCACAGTGAAAGTTTGATTGAATTCAGCAGGGAGAAATAATTCCGCAAACCCATGCGGGGTTAGCGGAATCATAGAAGCAGAGCGCAGAAGACTGTGGCTCGAAGCGGCGCGCACACTCAGAAGCAAGCCAGCTCCGTGGCGTGCAGTTCGTTCTTTATTTACTCGTGCTCAGTATTTCCTTATTTCCATTTATAACCGCAAGGCTCCCGCCCAGAATCTTGCCTCTAATGATTGATGTGATTGATGCGGAAAGAAAAGACCGAGTGGCTAATGTTTTAGCAGAGTCGCATCTGGATACGATGATTTGCAGCTCGGCGAGTGCAGTACTTCTTCTGAGCGGATACTGGCCTGTAATGGGCGAAAGTATTGTCGTCTTCACTAAAGACGGGGAGTGCCACATTGTACTACCCGAAGATGAAGTTGAACTGGCCCAGCGAACTTCGGATGCGGTTTTGATTCCTTATCAGCCGTCAACCTTAGCCGCCCTCACCACTCCCATCGATGAGCTGGTGGATCCGTTGCGGCGACTCACGGCGAAGCTCGGGCTGAGCCATGCCGCCATCGGCCTTCAGTTTGACGAAGCGATGCAAACTGCAACCTACGTTTCCTCCGTGGAGTTTCGATTTTCTCTCCTCGCCCTGCTCCAGCGGTTGCTTCCCGAAGCGAATTACAGGAGTTGCGACCGTGCGCTCGAACAGATGCAAGCCCGCAAAACTGCCAAAGAACTGGAGGGTATACAACGGGCCTCGCAGATCGCGGAAGCGGGATTTGCGCGCGCGGCCGAGGTTGTACAAGTGGGGAGACGGGAAGCAGAAATCGCGGCTGCCTTGCAAGCCGCTTTCCAGGCTTCGACAAAAGCTGCAGCGTTTGAACGCAGTTATGGATTCTTTTTTTGTATGTCTGGGCCGAATTCCGCCGGTGCCTCTGCCGCTTACGCACGCACTCGAGAGCGTTCAGTCGAGGCGGGCGATCTGGTGATGATCCATGCCAACACCTGCGCTGACGGCTATTGGACGGACATCACACGCACCTATACAGCGGGCCCGCGTTCTCAGCGACAGGACACGATGCGTTCCGCGATTTGCGAAGCAAGAAAAGAAGCGCTGTCGAAAATTCGTCCCGGTGTCCACGCTTGTGACGTGGACCGCGCTGCCCGGCACGTCATGAGTGCACATGGCTTCGGGGATGCTTTTAAGCATTCCACCGGGCACGGCGTGGGTTTTGCGGCGGCCAATGCAAATGCGCTGCCACGGATTCATCCGAAATCTCCTGATGTTCTCGAGGTGGGAATGACTTTCAACGTGGAACCGGCCGCGTACTTCGACGGCTATGGTGGCATGCGGCACTGTGACGTGGTTGCGGTGACTTCCGAAGGCGCGACCGTATTTACCGAATTCTGAGGATGGCATTGCTCGACAAAGGAAAGACAAAAATCACGGGAAGCAGGGTGGAGGTTTTCACCGTGCCCACGGATGCGCCCGAGGCGGACGGCACCTACGCGTGGGACAGCACGACTATGGTGCTGGTTCACCTTGAAGCTGGAGGGAAGACAGGACTCGGATACACGTATGCGGATGAGTCGACCGCGAAGCTGACGCACACGATGCTGCAAAAAGTCGTTGCCGGTCGCGATGTCTTTTCGCATGCGGCGATCCTGCAGGATATCTACCGTCACGTTCGCAATCTTGGAGAAACCGGTATCACCAGGATGGCGGCAGCTGCGATCGACAACGCGATGTGGGATCTGCGCGCGCGACTGCTCGATGTGCCTTTAGTGAAATTGTTTGGAATGGTGCGCGACGGAATCCCGGTGTATGGAAGCGGTGGCTTTACCTCATACGACGACACGCAGTTGCGAGATCAACTTGGCGGTTGGGCGCAACAGGGATTCTCCATGGTGAAGATGAAAGTAGGAAGCAATCCGGAAGATGATCCGCGGCGGGTTGCGGTGGCGCGCAGCGCGATCGGCGATCAGTGCGAACTCTTTGTTGACGCCAATGGCGCGTATACGGTCACACAAGCCATTCGTCTTGCGCATAAATTCGCCGAGCAAAAAGTGCGATGGCTGGAAGAGCCAGTCAGTTCCGACAATCTTGCAGGACTCAGTGAAGTCCGTGCTCGCGCCCCCGTCGGGATGGACATTGCGGCCGGGGAGTATGGCTACACTGCCTGGTATTTCCGCAGGATGATCGATGCCGGAGCAGTCACCATCTTGCAGGCGGATGCAACCCGCTGCGGCGGTATGAGCGGTTTTCTGGATGTCGCCGCGCTTTGCTGGGCGGCGAATATACCACTCTCGTCGCACTGCGGGCCGAGCATGCATTTGCATGTTTGCTGCGCCGCGCCGCGAGCCATTCACATGGAGTTTTTTCATGATCATGCTCGCATCGAACGAATGTTTTTTGACGGCTTCTGCGAACCGCAAAACGGAATCATGAAGCCGGACATGACACGTCCGGGAAATGGGCTCGAATTGAAGGATAAAGATGCAGAGGCTTACCGGATTTGAGTTGCGAGATCACAACGATGACCGAATAAAAAGAACAGCACGCGCCTGGCGCGTCAATCACGAAAGGGACAATTTATGGCGAAGCAGGTTTCCGATCTTATTGTTGAGCGTTTGATTGAATGGGGAGTCGATACGATTTTTGGTTTCCCCGGCGACGGAGTCGACGGCTTCTTCGAGGCGCTCCGAACTCATAAAGACAAGTTGAGATTCATCCAGGTGCGGCACGAGGAAGCTGCCGCGTTCGCAGCCGTTGGTTATGCGAAATATACGGGACGCATCGGAGTTTGCTGCGCAACTTCCGGGCCCGGCGGGGTACATCTCTTGAATGGACTGTACGACGCGAAGTGCGATCTGCAGCCTGTGCTCGCGATTACCGGACACACGTTTCACGATCTGATTGGCATGGACTACCAGCAGGACGTCGATCTGGACAAGCTTTATATGGACGTCTCGGTTTTCAATGAGCGAGTTATGGGCCCGGCGCACGCCGTGAATGTAGTCGACATGGCAGTGCGCACCGCCTACGCTCGCCACGGCGTTTCTCATATCTGTATTCCCAAAGATATTCAGGAGTGGGAAGTTTCCAGATAACCACCGCAGCAACGCCAACGTTGCGCATCACAGCGGAGATTGGAGCGTCCCGTCCACTGCCCGACCAGCCGAATCGCTCTTACAGCAAGCTGCCGACATCATTAACACGGGGTCGAAGGTAACAATCTTTGTAGGGCGTGGCGCGCTCGGCTGTAGGGAAGAAGTCACACAACTCGCGACCATCGTGGGTGGACCAGTGGTGAAGGCGCTCCTGGGAAAAGCTGTCTTGCCCGACCGTAGTCCCTATACCACCGGGGGAATCGGCCTGCTTGGCACCGCGCCCTCTGTCGATGCCATGAATGATTGCGACACCTTGATCATGATCGGCACCAGCTATCCATACATGGAATTCTTGCCCAAGCCGGGTAAAGCGAAATGCGTGCAGATCGAAATTGATCCCAGTCGCGTCGGGCTACGGCATCCGGTGGACGTTGGTCTGGTCGGCGACGCGAAGACGATTCTCGGCGCGCTTCTGCCTCTGCTGCACAGGAAGAAGCATGACTTCCTGGAAGAGGCTCAGGCTCACATGAAGGACTGGAATGAACTCATGGAGGAGCGCGGCACGCGAAAAGATATGCCCATGAAGCCGCAAGTGGTGACCCACACTCTTAATAAATTGTTGAAGGACGACGCTATCGTCTCGTCGGATAGCGGAACGATCGCCACCTGGACGGCGCGCTACGTAGAGATCCGAGGCACCATGCAGTTCTCGCTTTCCGGCTCGCTGGCGACGATGGCCAATGGGCTCCCCTACAGCATCGGCGCGGCCATCGCTTATCCCGGGCGGCAAGTCGTGTGCGTGGTCGGCGACGGCGGCCTAACCATGCTCATGGGCGAGATCGCCACGCTGGTGAAATATAACCTGCAAGTAACCGTGATCGTGATCAAGAACAACGTGCTGGGACAAATTAAATGGGAGCAGATGATTCTCGAGGGAAATCCGGAATATGGAGTGGAACTGCAACCGATTGACTTCGCCAAAGTAGCCGAAGCCTGCGGGGCTCGGGGGTTCACCATTGAGACATCCTGAAGAGGCCGAATCGATTCTGCGCGAAGCGCTAAGTCACAAAGGGCCTTCGGTGGTGCAGGCAGTGGTCGATCCGAATGAGCCGCCGATGCCGGGAAAAGCGACGACGGAACAGGCAATCCATTTCGCGAAATCGCTTGTTGCGGGGACAGAAAGACGCGATAAAGATTCTTAAGACGATCGCTCTGGATGAAGTACGCGAGGTTGTCTAACGCGATGACGAGGCAATCCATGACCTCAGTCGGCCGTCCTCGCAGTAGTGCTAGCCACGATTTGGAGATCGTCGCGAATCGAATCCGAGAGGGAAGGTTCCAACGAAGCCTTTCTCTCTTGACCGCCGGAACCAGCATTGTGAGTGGTCTTGAAGTAGCCTACGAACATTATCGCGGCAGCTACAGCCGGCGCGTGATGTACACGCCGGTGATCATGAGTGTCTTGCTGGCGATTGCAGGCATCGCGGGTTTCTTCAGCGGTCGCGCGGCGAGAACTGTATTGCGCTTGATCTCTGCGGTAACGCTCGGCGATGCCGCCGTCGGTTTTTACTTCCACGTGCGCGGCATCCAGCGCAAGCCCGGCGGGTGGCGGCTTCCCATGACCAACATGATTATGGGACCGCCGGTTTTTGCCCCACTGCTGTTTGGTACCAGCGCCTATCTCGGGCTTATCGCATCTTTCTTGCAACGGGAAGAAGGCTCCCACGTTTCACGATCACGCAGAGACACATTACTTGCCAGATGTTTGCCGTCGAGGGAAAGTCGAAAGTTGCTCTCTGCGAAGCAGGATATCCGCGAGGGACGCTTTCAGCGTCAAGTAGCCATCGTGACGGGCGTCAGCGCCCTGCTCAGCGGCTTCGAAGCCTTCTACTCGCACTACAAAAATAACTTTCGCTACGCCGTGCAGTGGACCCCCATTGTTCTTGCACCCGCTCTCGCGGCGGCCGCGTTTGCTTCAGTAAAAAGCCGTCGGCTCGCGACTACGGCGCTACCGGCGCTGTCGTTACTGGCTTCGGCAGACGCAGCGGTAGGATTTTACTATCACGGTCGCGGCGTGCTTCGACGGCCCGGCGGCACCAAGCATCTTCTCTACAACATCATGTACGGCCCGCCGATCTTTGCCCCATTGCTGTTTGGAGCAGCGGGAATGCTCGGCCTACTGGCCAGTCTGCTGCGCAGGAGGCACACATGAAGGCAAAGATCGGCAACAACCATAACCGGCGTCGATTCTTCTTTGTTACCTCGCGATGTCAATGGCGATCCGCTCGAACCTCGCAGTACTCCCGGCTACTATCCTGGCTTCAGCACTGCTTTCGCAAAGTGCGTTCTGGGATGATGCGACCCAACAAGTCGTCGCCAATCGTGTGGACTCGCCGCCTTCAAGACAGTTCTTCTCCGCAGAAGAATGGGATTTCTGGACGGCTGTTTTTGCTCACCTGATTCCGCAGACAGACCGAACTCCTGACCGCCAGATCCCTATCGTTGCTCCGCTTGACCATCGGTTGTTTATCAATCAGACCGTGGGATATCGCTTCGAGAACATGCCGCCGGACCGTGACGCGTACCAAATGGGGCGCGAGGCTATTAATAAGGAGGCCGAAAATCGCTACGGCTCCGGTTTTCTCGCGTTGCCTTACCGCGAGCAAGACATCGTGCTCAAGGCAATTCATGATGGCAAGCCGAAAGCGGCGACGGACATTTGGGAGAAGATGTCGGTGCATCGATTCTGGCAGTTGATCATGGGCGATGCAATTGACGCGTATTACGCGCACCCGTGGGCGTGGGACGAGATCGGATTCGGTGGTCCCGCTTACCCCCGCGCCTACACGCGCCTGGAACGCGGCGAGCCGGAGCCATGGGAGGTAGAGGAAAAGCGCTATCTAGTGGCGCGCTCCAGAAGCTTCGGTGTCGCAGGAAGTCGAGTCGGCCGCGCATCACCACACCGAAGCCGACCAGCACAAGTCCTGATGAACCGCAAACAGCCAATCCTGGGAGCGTTTCAGCCGCCGCACAACGGCAAGCACATGCTGGGCTCGTTGCAGTACGTGCATGCGCCGATGCGAAAGTTTGATGAGAAAGAGGAGGTCGACTACATTATTGTCGGCGTCGGGGCGGCGGGTGGCATTCTTCTGCAACGGCTTGCACGTGCCGGCTTTAATGTCGTCGGTCTCGAAGCTGGACCCTTCTGGGATACTGAGCGCGACTGGGTGAGCGACGAAGCAGGTTCCCACAAACTTTATTGGGAAGATCCGCGTGTTACTGGTGGCTCCGATCCGCTGGCGCTGGGTGCGAATAATTGCGGCAAAGGCGTGGGTGGAGGTTCGGTTCACTGGGCCGCATTTACTCCCCGGCTGCATCCGTCGGATTTCGAAGTTTATACGCGCGACGGCGTGGGGATCGATTGGCCTATTACCTATCAGGATATTCTTCCTTATTACGAGCAACTGGAATTGGAAATGCCTGTCGCAGGCCCTGCCTACTATCCGTGGGGACATCCGCATGGGTACGCTTATGGACCGCATCCCATGGGCGGCGTCGGCAACGCGCTGATTCGCGGTTGCACCGCGCTCAACATTCCGGTTTCGATTGGCGGCCCCGTAGCCATTCTCTCCGGTTCTCATGGAGACAGGCCGCACTGCATCTACCGCGGCTTCTGCATTCAAGGCTGCAAGGTGGGAGCCAAGGCCAGCACGCTGATCACGCATGTTCCCGACGCTTTGAAAAAAGGCGCGGAGATTCGCGACCGATGCATGGTCTCCCGAGTGGAACTGGGCAAACAACGACGCGTCACCGGCGTACATTATTTCGACAACGATGGCGCGACGCATTTTCAGAAATCAAAGGCAGTGATTGTTTGTGGCTACGCCATCGAGACGCCGAGATTGTTGTTGAACTCCGCTTGCCCCGGCTTCGAAAATGGACTCGCCAATTCTAGCGGCACGGTCGGTCGCTATCTGATGGCGCAGGCCGGGAACGTTGTCCTGGGACGTTTTGAACAGCCGGTGCGGATGTATAAAGCGCCTCCAGCGCACGCCTTGACCGAAGAATTCTATGAGACCGATCCTCAGCGCGACTTCGCCCGCGGATTCGCCATTCAAACTGTCGGCCCGTTGCCCATTGCTTTCGGCAAGCAGATGCTCGCTGCAAAGAAGGCGTGGGGATGGGGACTGCGCCGCGAAATGATGGATTACAACCACTGGGCTGCATTCGGTTTGCTGGGTGAGATTCTTCCCTGGGAGGACAATCGCGTGACGCTCGCGCAAGAAAAAGATCGCTTCGGCCTGCCTGTGGCGCACGTCAGTTTCAACCTGCACGAGAACGACAAAAAGCTGATCAAGTTCGCGAAAGAAAAAACCATGGAGGTCATGTCCGCCGCCGGCGCCACCGAGGTTGTGCAGGAGGCACGCTACGCGCATCTTGTGGGCGCTGCGCGCATGGGATCGGATCCCGGGACTTCCGTGGTGGATAAGTTTGGCCGTTCCCACGACATCGCCAATCTTTTTGTGTGCGATGGCAGTATCATGCCGACGCAAGGCTCGGCCAACCCGGGGCTCACGATCCAGGCGCTGGCGGCGAGGACTGCAGACTATCTAATTTCGCAGGGCGTTAGAATCTTCAATTCGGAGGAGCGCGATATGACATCGCCGCCGATTCGCCGCGAACTCGCGCCTCCGGAAACATGGGGCAAAGGAGTGCCGCGGCTCACCTAGCGAGAATTCGGCCGATTCGGCAGCGCTTGGCTTCTGATCGCTGCCTCAATCGTTGTGGCGTTGGCAAAATATCTGCGAATTCCCCAGCTGCCCTAACGCATACGTTTCATCACTTCTTACTCTTGCGTACTTTTGCTCGACTCCTCGCCGACGCTTTGCTCTTTAATTTGCTCTGGTTGTAATCAACGGCGGCACGGATGAGCCTTTTCAGAGCGGGCTCATTAATTTTATCGCCCTCGAAAAAATCGATCGCTCGCCACATGTTGCCTCCGAGGCCCGCATTGAACAGCTTGTCCGGATCGGCGAGGCTCGCCCCGTGGGCGAAGGTAAGCTTCACCTTGTCTTTATGGCCATTTCCGACGGCGATGATTCCGTCGTGAGACCACACTGGGCTTCCCATCCATTTCCATTCCTCGACGACCTCAGGGTCTGCCTCATGTATGATCGTGCGCACCTTCGCCAAGGTTTTCCCGCGCCAGTCGCCCCCGCCAGGTCCGGAAGAAAGTTGCTTGATCTTCTCATCGATCAATGCAGAAGCCGAGACAGATGCCGAGGCGGATGCCAGCGGGACGGCCTTTTTCGGGACGAAGTTTTTCATATACAACTCCAACTCTCGCACCTAATTTAGCCCGCCCTCAGCGTAACCTGCAACCTGCGCAAGGGATGCTTCTCGGTCTCGACAGCACTTCGAAAAGAAGGACAGGAGGCCGACGATCAGCCGACAAAAGGAACGCGCGCGCGTTTAAACATTACAAACGCCGCCAATGTGCCGACCAAAGCTGGAAGGGGCAGAATGAACACGATGAGAACGCCGCATACAAACTGTGTGTTGAAGCAACGCGAACCTTGCGGAGGGTGGCCACATAGCAATGACACGACTAAACAGACGATAAACAGAAAGTGTGGTGACAGCAGCAGTACACCCAGAATCCGTTTGCCGGCACCCATCTTCCGCCAGGTCCGACAAGCGGCATAGACGGCGATGCAGAACACCAGAACAATTAGGCAAAGCAGCAGCAAGATCAAGCGCATGCAGGCACTATACGAAGGACGCGCGCCCGACTCAAGGCTGGAATTAACAGCGCTCTTAATCGTCTTCTATGAATGAGGAGGACGGCATGAAGTCTGCGTGCTTGGTGAATCTGCATCATGCCGTTACAGTGTCGCAGCAGCGCCTGGGGAAACGCGTGGCCCAGCTTAGTTCCGCGCGAATGAATGAGGCGCTCTCCACGCATCACCACGGAAAAGGCTGCCCCACCTGTCGTGCTTTTCGACAGGTGGGCACCACGGATGATGACATCTGGCGTCGGCTGACCCACATCAACATTCGTCGGCCGCCCCAGCTGTTGGCGGTGACGAGGGAAATTGGAATTTTGAGGTCCGCGGTTCCCACTTGTCGAAACCGCGACGAGTGGGGCAGCCTGGTCGTGAAGCGGCGGCAAATGTGCAGAAGAGCCAGCGACCTCAAAGAAATCCACAGCCGCCTCGTGACGTCTGACCTTGTTTCCCGGATTCAGCGCGATTCGATGCCGAACTGCTTGGCGTACTCTGCGTGCAGCCGCTGCCAGCCGCCGAACTTGATGGCATCGGGGCCAACCATCCGTCCGATGGGAGTTCCGCTCAGCAGGTGATCGAGAACATCGAGACAGATGTGCCACCCGGCAGCACCCATTGCGATGAAGCGGTGCCCGATGTTGGTCCACAGCGTCAGGCGCGTGCCCTCGCCCAAGGCTTTGAGTTCCCACCGCATATCGAAGTCGCCCCATTTGTACTCAAGCAACTCAGGAGCATCGGCTCGCGTCACGGTTGTTTCGGTAACGCGGGGTGCGGGCGCTCCCACCGTGGTGAGCTTCACCGTGCTTCCAAGCGTGCCCAGGCTCCCATCGGCATCAAAGGGAGCCCACTCGCGCAGATGCGCCGGGTCGGTGAGCGCCTGCCAGACCTTTTCCGGCGAGTGTCGCAGTTCGCGGACGAGAATGAGCGTCCACTTTTCTTCTTCTTGCCCCCGGCCGTTTTGCACCCGCACTTTCTGCACCCGCGCCAGATTGGCGGGACCTGGCGTGTAGTTCTGGCGATCCGTCAACTTCGTCCTCCTTCGTATCGCTTTACCAGCGCTTCAATTGCGTGAGTTGAATCAGGTTGCCGCAGGTGTCGTTCAGCATGGCGATGGTCGAGCCGGTCACGTCGGTGGGCGGCATGGTGAACTCGGCGCCGCGAGCCTTGATGCTTTCGTAGTCGCCCTTGACGTCGTCAGTAATAAAATTGGCCGCAGGCTGGTGCTGTTGAAAGATCGCCTCCTGATAGGCTTTGGCCGCAGGATTATTGTTGAGCGCCAGCTGCAGCTCAGGGCCGTCCGGCTCCTCGGGCGAGGCCACGGTCAGCCAACGATATGGGCCCTGACTGAAATCCGCCTTCTTGGCAAAGCCCAGTGTCTCGGTATAAAAGCGCAGGGCCTTGTTCTGGTCGTCCACGTATACGCTGGTCAATTTGATTTTCATTTTTATCTCCTCTGTCACTTTCGTGGTTTCCGCGTCGGCTGATCCTTGGTCTTCGGTTTCGTTGGTGCGCTTTTCGTTGGTTTTGATGGATGACGATCCATACGATCGTGATCTATCCGATCAAGGTGGCGTTCGAGAGCATCTACGTGAGCTGACCAGAACCGGCGGAACTGAGCGAGCCAGGCATCCACCTCTTTAAATGGTTCGGGTTTCAACCGGTAGAGACGGCGCTGTGCGTCCACCGTGGATTCCACAAAACCGGCGTCGCGCAGCACCCGCAGATGCTTGGACACGGTCGGCTGCGGCATGCGAAGTTGATGCTCGATTTCTCCCACCGACTGTTGCGATGAGAGCAACAGGCTCAATATGGCGCGGCGGTTCGGCTCCGCAATGATTTCAAAAACAGATTCCATGCTCTGTATATACCCTACTTTGCATATACGTGTCAAGGAATATTTAAATGTAATTTAACTCCCGTACGGAGTACCCGATGAGAACTTCGCAAGACGGATTAAGCCTGGCTGTGACCCCAATCACAAACACCCGTGATTCACGATATCCCTCCGCAGCCGGCTTTTAGAGACAATTGAATGTAACGAGGTGACCCCTCGCATGTCCTGGGAAACGCATTATAAACGTAGCCTCATGGCAGCGGATAATGCGCTGCGCCTGGTTCGCTCCGGGATGCGAGTCTACATTCAGCCGGGCTGTGCCGAACCAGAGACTCTGGTCGAAGCGCTGATGCGCCGCGCCCCGGAGGTGCATGATGTGGAGATCGTCCACATGATGACGATGGGCTGCGCGCCTTATGTGGCGCCCGAGATGGAAGGGCATTTCCGCCACAATGCCATGTTCATCGGGCCCAATGTGCGCGACGCCATCAGCCAGGGCCGCGCCGACTACACTCCCATACACCTCAGCGAGATTGAAGGCCTGTTTGAGAGCGGCGCGATGCCGATTGATGTGGCGCTCATCGAAGTTTCTCCTCCCGATCCCCACGGCTTCTGCAGTTTTGGGGTTGGCGTGGATACCACGTTGACTGCGGCCAAGGTGGCGCATCACGTCGTGGCCCAAATCAATGACCAGATGCCGCGCACCTACGGCGACAGCTTCATTCATGTCAACGACATCGATGCGATCGTGGAATCCTCGCGACCCTTGTGCGCGCTGAAGAAGCCGCCGCTTACCGATCTACATGCAGCCATCGCGCGCAACGTGGCAACACTGATCGATGATGGGGCCGTATTGCAGATCGGCATCGGAGGAATTCCCGAGGCGGTGTTGCCTTTACTGATGGACCGCAAGGATCTCGCAGTGCACAGCGAACTGGTTTCGGATGGCGTGATCCCTTTGATCCAAGCGGGCGTAATCACGGGAGCGCGAAAGAACTTCAAGCCACGCAAAATTATCGTGGGATTCGCCCTGGGCACCAAGGATCTATTTGAATTCGTCGACAACAATCCCATCTTCGAATTCCACCCTACCGCCTACACCAATGATCCGGTGTTGATCGCGCGTAACGACAATATGGTCGCGATAAATTCTGCGCTGCAACTGGATTTGACGGGGCAGGTTTGTTCCGACTCGATTGGCAACCAGTTTTACAGCGGCATCGGCGGGCAGGTCGATTTTCTACGTGGCGCTTCACGTTCGAAAGGCGGCCAGTCCATCATCGCCCTGCCCTCGACCGCGAAGAACGGGACCCTCTCACGCATTGTTCCGGTGCTCGACCCCGGTGCGGGTGTAGTCACCTCGCGCGGCCTCATCCGCTGCGTGGTGACTGAATACGGAGTTGCCTTCCTGCATGGCAAAACGATTCGCGAGCGCGCCAAATCATTGATCGAAATTGCGCACCCCAAATTCCGGCAGGAGTTGTACGAGTACTGCGAAAAAATTAAGTGGCTGCAACATCAACCGACCGTTGAGACAGTGACGAGGTAAGACCTATGGGCCAGGCGCGCGGCAACATCACTATCGACGTCGAAGAGTGCAAAGGATGCGGGCTGTGCGTCGAATCCTGTCCGCCGAAGTGTCTCGAACTGGCTGCAGAACTGAGCGGCTTTGGGGTGCATCCGGCGCGCTACACGGGCGAAGGCTGCACCGGATGCGGAATCTGCTTCTATTGCTGCCCCGAGCCGGGCGCGATCATCGTCTATCGGCTGGCGCCGCCCAAGAGGGTCGCAGCGCAGGGAGGCGATCATGCGACAGCTTTGTAAAGGAAATGTAGCGGTCATCAAAGGTGCGCTGCTGGCGGGTTGCCGCGCCTACTACGGATATCCGATCACTCCCGCCAGCGAGATCGCGGAAGCTGCAGCCCTGTTTTTTCCTGAGATCGGTGGAACGTTCGTGCAGGCGGAGAGCGAGACCGCTTCGATCAACATGGTCTATGGCGCGGCGGCCGCGGGCCAGCGGGTGATGACGGCATCATCGGGACCCGGGCTCAGCCTGATGCAGGAAGGAATTTCCTATCTTGCCGGCGCGGAGCTGCCCTGCGTGATTGTCGACGTAATGCGTGCGGGACCGGGCTTGGGCAACATTGCGCCTGAACAGAGCGACTACTTCGCCATGGTGAAAGGCGGCGGCCACGGCAACTATCGCAATCTGGTGCTCGCGCCAGCGTCGGTGCAGGAGATGGCGGAACTGACCGTTCTGGCTTTCGACCTGGCCGATAAGTATCGCAACCCTGCGATCGTTCTCGCCGACGGTTTTATTGGCCAGGTCATGGAGCCACTCGATCTCGAATATCGCGAGATCGTGCCTCCAGAAAAGCCGTGGGCCGTAAAGGGCACGGCTGAAACCCGCAAGAATTTCGTAAGCTCAATCTATCTCGAGGCTGACGATCTCGAAGCCCACCAGCGGCGCATGGAAGCAAAATATGTTCGTGCGCAACAGGCCGAAACTCGGTGCGAACAGTACCGTACCGAAGATGCCCAGTTACTGGTGGTGGGCTACGGCATCGTGTCGCGGGTGTTGCGCTCGGCGGTAGATGAGGCGCGTCTCCTGGGAATCAAAGTCGGTTTATTCCGTCCGGTTACGCTTTGGCCTTTTCCCACAGAGCAATTGAAATTGGCCGCCGCGCGCACCGAGAAAGTTCTAGTAGTCGAGTTGAGTAATGGGCAGATGGTGGAAGACGTCCGCCTCGCACTGAACGGAAACAAGCCGGTGAAGTTTTACGGACGAGTCGGAGGCAATGTGCCGTCGGTGGAAGAGTTGGTGGAGAAAATCGAAGAGCTGACGGCCGCTTTGGTTTAGCAAACTTCGGACAGGGAGACAACGAATGGCTGGGGAACGCGTGGGTATCAACGAACCGCATTTGGAAGCCAGCCCTGACGGCTACGAAGTTGTGCATTCGAAGTCAGAAGTGTTCTATCCAGAATACGAACGCAAGACGGATCTGAAGCACCAAACTCACTATTGTCCCGGGTGTGGTCATGGCGTGGTCCACAAACTGATTGCGGAAGCGATCGAGGAGTTAGGACTGCAGGACCGCACGATCCTGGTGAGCCCCGTCGGCTGTTCGGTATTTGCTTACTATTATTTTGATGTGGGCAATGTGCAGGTGGCGCACGGACGCGCCCCCGCGGCGGCGACCGGATTGCAACGCGCGTGCCCGGACAAAATAGTGATTTCTTATCAGGGAGACGGCGACCTGGCGGCAATCGGAACGGCGGAGATTGTTCATGCCGCAAACCGCGGCGAAAAGATTGCCGTCTTCTTCGTCAACAATGCGATCTATGGCATGACGGGCGGGCAAATGGCGCCCACCACATTAGTCGGTCAAAGAAGCACAACGTCGCCCTGGGGACGCCGGCCGGTAAATGAGGGCTTCCCACTGCACATGGCCGAGATGCTTTCCTCGCTCGAGGCTCCGGTCTATATCGAGCGCGTGGCGCTCTCCGACAACAAGAACATCATGAAGGCGCGCCGTGCCGTGCACAAAGCACTGCAGCTTCAGCGCGATGGCGCCGGCTTCTCGTTTGTTGAGATTCTCTCGCCATGCCCCACGATCTGGGGCAAGGATGCCGTGGAGGCGCGGCGCTGGGTGGCGGATAAAATGATTCCGAACTTTCCCTTGGAAGTGTTTCGTGACCGCAAGATCGAGATGCCCGCAAGTAACGCTCCTCCGCACAAGACGGTGGCGGAATTAATCGCAGGAAAGCGCGAGGACCCGACGGAGACTGGATCCACGTTCCACCATCACTACCGGGAACTCGGGGTCAAGATCGCGGGCTTTGGCGGGCAAGGCGTTCTGTTGCTGGGCCAGCTTCTAGCCGAGATGGGGATGCGCGAAGGCCTGGAAGTAAGCTGGCTTCCGTCCTATGGGCCGGAGATGCGCTCGGGCAGCGCGCACTGCCATGTATGGCTGTCGAAAGAAAGAATTGGTGCTCCCCTGGTTTCGCATCCGCAAGTGCTGGTCGCAATGAATGAAATGTCGCTGCGCAAGTTTGCATCCGAGGTTGCGCCCGGTGGAATCATTCTCTACGGCCGCGATCAACTCCCCGAGGACTTCTGTATTTCGCAGGCACAAGTCGTCTGCATTCCGGCATCGGAGATTGCCGATCGCCTGGGTTCGGCCAAGGTAGCCAACGTCGTAATGGCCGGAGCGCTTTTCGAAGCCACCGAGTGCCTGCACGCTGCGACTGCCATGAAAGTGCTGGAAGCGAAAGTGAAAAACGCCGACCTGCTGGAACTGGATCGCCAGGCACTCGAAGCAGGCCGAATCTACGTCGACCGTCACGTGGCCGTCGGAGCCGTTACGCAGGCCGACGGCTTCACGCAGTATTAGCAAAGCGGGCGCGCACGCATCCCAGATGCCCGGGCGACGGAAAGAAGGGATACGAGGTGATCCATATCACCCTCACATGCATCCCGAAACACTGTAATCATCTGCACAAAGCCCACAATTGGATGTGCTTTACGCGCAAAGATTTTATTCGTAACTGATGCAACTATGGAGGGTAGGACTATGAATTCAAGAGTAATGACACCGCCGGGAATCAAAGCTCCGGCGGACTACATTGGTGAAGTGATGTGCAGCGTACAAGCCAAGAATCCCGCTGAGCCGGAATTTCATCAGGCAGTGCGGGAAGTATTCGATTCTCTGCGTCTGGTGTTAGGCAAACATCCTGAATTTCAATCTGCCCGCATCCTTGAGCGGATTGTCGAACCAGAGCGCGTGCTGATGTTCCGCGTGCCCTGGTTTGACGATCAGGGAAATATTCAAGTCAACCGAGGATTCCGTATCGAGATGAACAGCGCGATCGGCCCCTACAAGGGCGGGCTGCGCTTCCATCCGTCGGTGAATCTCGGCATTTTGAAATTCCTGGCATTCGAACAGGTGTTCAAGAATTCG
Source organism: uncultured Acidobacteriaceae bacterium (assembly GCA_963726155.1). Taxonomy (GTDB): domain Bacteria; phylum Acidobacteriota; class Terriglobia; order Terriglobales; family Acidobacteriaceae; genus Sulfotelmatobacter. Next base: position 37,200 of record CAVSBF010000003.1, on the reverse strand, counting down.
CTTACGACTCTGCCCATGGGCGGCGGCAAGGGTGGCTCCGATTTCGATCCCAAGGGCAAGAGCGACAACGAAGTGATGCGCTTCTGCCAGAGCTTTATGACCGAACTGCAGCGCCACATCGGCCCGGATACCGACGTCCCCGCAGGCGACATTGGCGTGGGTGGGCGTGAGATCGGTTTCCTGTTTGGACAATACAAAAGGCTGCGCAACGAATTCACCGGCGTGCTCACCGGCAAGGGCCTGGCTTGGGGCGGTTCGCTGATTCGTCCCGAAGCCACCGGCTACGGTTGCGTGTATTTCGCCAGTGAAATGCTGAAGAGCAGGAAAGATTCGCTCGAAGGCAAGATCTGCCTGGTTTCCGGCAGCGGCAACGTTTCGCAATACACCATCGAGAAGCTTCTCGATTTCGGCGCCAAGCCAGTGACGGTGTCCGATTCGAATGGCGTGATCTATGATCCGGACGGCATCGATCGCGAAAAGCTGGAATGGATCATTGAGTTGAAGAACGTGAAACGCGGGCGCATCCGCGATTACGGAGATCGTTACAAAAAAGCGATCTTCATGCCCACGGATATCAAACTGGAGCACAATCCTCTCTGGAACATTAAAGCGGACTGCGCATTCCCCAGCGCCACGCAAAATGAAATCACCGCGAAGGACGCGGCGAATCTCATCAAGAATGGTATCCAGCTGGTTGCCGAAGGCGCCAACATGCCGAGCACGCTCGAAGCCACCAAAATGTTCCTGGATGTAAAAATCCTCTACGGTCCGGCCAAAGCCGCGAACGCGGGCGGCGTCGCCACCTCGGGACTCGAGATGGCGCAAAACAGCGCGCGACTGAACTGGACTCGCGAGGAGGTAGATGATCGTCTGCACAAGATCATGATCGCCATCCACAAGAATTGCTACGAAACGGCCGAGAAATACGGCACGCCGGGCAATCTGGTGAACGGCGCCAACATCGGCGGCTTCCTGAAAGTAGCCAACGCCATGCTGGATCAGGGCCTTGTGTAACGAAATTTAGGGAAGATGAAGCGGGTGCCCCACTCTTGCCGCGCTCTTTGCGGCAAGGGTGGGGATTTTGACTTCCAATGAGCATAATCACCAACCCCATCTTCGACCCCGAACAGCGCTTCGAAGGCTTCGAGAATCTGATGCCTTTCAAAGTGCAGAACATACTTCTGGTCTCAAGCCTCTACGACTCTTTTATTCTGCGCGAAGATGGCCGTCTCAACGAACTGCTAATCGACGAATCTCTCGACCTCAACCTGCAGCAGATTCCCGGCATCACTCATGTTTCGAGCTGCGCTGAGGCGCTACAACTGGCGAGCTCCGATCCTCAATTCAACCTGATCGTCTCGAATCTTGCCATCGGCGAGATGGACGCCGCCCAACTGGCTGGTGAGATAAAGCTCGCCGGGCTCGATATTCCCGTGGTTGTGCTGGCCTACGACTATCGCGAAGTAAAAAACTTTATCGCTCGCAATCCGGTGACGGATGTGGAGCGCATCTTCCTGTGGCAGGGCGACGCCCGCATTCTGATCGCGATCGTGAAATACGTTGAAGACAAGCGCAACGTGCTGCACGACACGCGGGCCATGGGAGTTCCCGTGCTGCTCGTGGTGGAAGACAACATCCGCTACTACTCGTCATTTCTGCCGGTGATGTATGCCGAACTGATCAAGCAATCTCGCCGCGTGATCCGCGAAGGCATCAACACCGCTCACAAACTCGTGCGCATGCAGGCTCGCCCCAAGATTCTGCTGAGTTCCAGCTTCGAAGACGCCGCTCAACTGGTGCAGCAATATCGCGAGAGTCTGATCGGGCTGGTATCGGATGTGGAGTTTCCCTGGGAAGGCACACTCAATTCCGCGGCCGGGTTTGAATTGGCGCGGCTGGTAAGAAGCCTTGTGCCCGATGTGCCTGTGGTTTTGCAAACCAGCCGGCCGGCATTCCGCGAACGCGCATACGCAGAAGGTTATTCATTTCTGCAGAAACTTTCGCCCACTCTACTGCAGGATCTGCGGAGAATTCTTACCGAGGAATTTGGCTTTGGCGACTTTGTATTTCGCCTGCCTGATTTGCTCGAAGTGGGACGCGCGAAGGACTTGACCGAACTGGAACATCAGTTGAAGAAACTCCCGGTAGAGAGTCTGCTCTATCACAGCCAACGCAATCACTTTTCGCACTGGCTGATGGCTCGCACCGAATTCGCCCTGGCGGCCAGGCTTCGCCCGCGAAGAGTTTCCGACTTCGCCAGCCCGGAACATCTGCGCCGCGATCTCATCGAATCGATCCGTACCTATCGCCGGGAACAGAATGAGGCACTGATCGGCGATTTTAAGCCCGATAGTTTCGAGCCTGAGCCATCCACTTTTTTGCGGATTGGCACCGGTTCGCTGGGCGGCAAGGCGCGTGGCCTGGCCTTTGCGCGGCACCTGCTGCGCACGCGCCGCCTCACCCGGCGTTTTCCCGGAGTCCGCATCGCAGTGCCCCAGTCTGTCGTCCTGTCCACCGATGTTTTCGATCAATTCGTATCCGAGAACAACCTGCTGGACTTCGCCTTGCATTGCGCCGACGACGCGGAAATTCAAAGAAGATTTCTGGCCGCCCCGCTCCCCGCATCGCTAAATGAAAATTTGAAAGCGTTCCTGTCAGACGTGAAACATCCCCTGGCGGTTCGCTCCTCCAGCCTGCTCGAGGATTCGCAATATCAGCCATTCACCGGCGTGTATGAAACTTTCATGCTGGGCAACCGGCAACCTGACCTGCATGACCGGGTGCAAGCCGTAAGCGAGGCGATACGGCTGGTCTATGCCTCCACGTTTAGTCGCCATGCCAAGGCCTACATAAGGGCCACACCCTACCGCCTGGAAGAAGAAAAGATGGCGGCGATTTTGCAGCAGCTCGTAGGAGCAGAGCACGGGCCGCGCTTCTATCCCGATATTTCCGGCGTAGTGCGCTCCCGCAATTTCTATCCCGTGCCGCCCATGACCTTCGAAGATGGAGTTGCGGCCGTAGCCTTGGGACTGGGCCGCGTCGTGGTAGACGGCGGAAAATGTTTGACGTTCTGCCCGCGCTATCCCCGCAACCTGGTGCAGTTCTCATCCGTGGAAGATATGCTGGCTAACTCGCAGTCAGAATTCTGGGCTCTGCAACTCGATGGAACTGGCGGCGCACGTTTGCACGAGACGCGCTTCGGCCTCGACGCCGCCGAAGTCGACGGCACTCTGCAGGCCGTAGGATCCACATACTCGCGGGAGAACCATGCTGTCTACGATGGCCTCGGCCGTCCTGGTTCGCGCCTGGTGAGTTTTTCATACATCCTCAAGCATGGCATTTTCCCTCTCGCGGAGATTCTCGATGAGCTGGTGCATGCGGGCGAAGACGCCTTGGGCAATCCGGTGGAAATCGAATTTGCCGTGCGTCTGCAGCAGCAGGCCGACGAGGTGGCAGAGTTTGCCTTCCTGCAGATTCGACCGCTCACGCTGGCCCGCGAGAATCAGGACTTGAACATCGGCGATGTTTGGGTGGAGAGTTTGATCTGCCAAAGCAACAGAGTCCTGGGTAACGGCCGCATCGAGAATCTCCACGACATAATAGTCGTGGACTCCGACCGCTTTGAACGCGGACGCAGTCAGGAAGTCGCTAAAACGGTGGCGAATTTCAACGCCAAGCTGAATGCGGAGAACCGTCCCTATCTTCTGATTGGCGTCGGCCGCTGGGGATCAAACGATCCGTGGCTCGGTATTCCGGTCGAGTGGGACGAAATCTCCGGCGCGCGTGTGATCGTTGAAGCGGGATTTCGCGATTTTCGCGTCACCCCGTCGCAAGGCAGCCATTTCTTCCAGAATCTGACCGCGTTTCAGATCGGCTATTTCACGGTGAATCCGGAAGCCGGCGAAGGCTCGATCGATTGGGATTGGCTGAGAAGCCAGCCATCTGTGGCCGAAAAAGGATGTGTCCGGCATCTTCACTTCGACGACCCCATCCGCGTAATTATGAACAGCCGCACCGGCAGAGGAGTGATCTTCAAGCCGGGAACCAGCTAGAAGCGCCATGGCTCACATCTCATTGTGATCTCCATCACCGCCGCTACGGTTAACCATCCCGCACAATCAAATTGTGATTCTCTAGCGGAGGTTTCGTGTTCAAGATCATCGACGCCGAATTTCTTGCGCCCGGCATCAAACGGTTCGTCCTTGAAGCTCCTCGCGTCGCCCGCAAACAGAAACCTGGCCAGTTCGTGATTCTGAGGGTTTACGAGGAAGGCGAGCGCATCCCCATTACCATCGAAAGTTCCGATCCAGCGCGCGGAACTGTCAGCATTGTGGTTCAGTCGGTGGGAAAGACGACGCGCCTGCTGAACTCGTTCAAATCGGGCGATCACATTCTGGATGTGGTGGGGCCGTTGGGCAAGCCGAGCGAGATTGAGAATTTCGGCACCGTCGTTGTGATCGGCGGCGGAGTTGGAACTGCGATGGCTTATCCCAGCGCGGCCGCAATGAAGCGAGCCGGCAATCGCGTAATCTCCATCATCGGCGCGCGCAACAAAGAGCTTGTCATTCTTGAGCAGGAATTGCGCGCTGTCAGCGACGCGCTCCTCATCACCACCGACGATGGCAGCTATGCTGATCGGGGTTTCGTGACCGACAAACTTCGCCAGCTGATTCAGAACGGCACGCGTATCGACCTGGTGCTGGCCATTGGGCCGGTGGTCATGATGAAGGCCGTGGCCGAGATGACGCGCAGAGACAATATCCGCACCGTGGTCAGCCTGAATCCGATCATGATCGACGGGACTGGAATGTGCGGCGGCTGCCGCGTGCTCATCGAGGGCAAGAGCGAGTTTGCCTGCGTAGACGGACCGGAGTTCGATGCACATAAGGTGGATTTCGAGGTGCTGGTGCAACGTTCCGGAATGTATCGCGAAGCCGAGCGGCGCTCCCTGGCCGCCTACCAGGAACACGGGAGTAACCAAGACGCGTGCGCGATAGCGCCGGGCGGTGAACGATGAATCCGGCAAATAAAAATTACATAGCTCCATTGCCGATGAAAGAACGCATGAAGGTTCCGCGCCAACTCATGCCGGAACAAGCCGCCGATGAGCGCAACAAGAATTTCTGTGAAGTCAATCTCGGCTACAGCCCGGAACTGGCGCAGCAGGAGGCATTGCGCTGCCTGGAGTGCGCCAAACCCACTTGCACCGTGAATTGCCCGGTAGGGGTGAAAGTAAAAGAATTTGTCGAATTGATCGTCGCCGGTGACTTTCTGGGAGCGGCGGCGAAGATTCGCGAAGACAATGTGCTGCCCGCGGTGACCGGACGAGTCTGCCCACAGGAAGATCACTGCGAGGGCAAATGCCTGCTTTCGAAAAAAGTGAAACCGCTGGGCGTCGGTTATCTGGAGCGCTTTGTGGCCGATTACGAGCAGCGCACGGGAAGCCATGTGCAGCCCAGCGCTCCGCCGACCGGCAAGAAAGTTGCGGTGGTGGGCAGCGGACCATCGGGCCTTACCGTGGCTGGCGACCTCATTCAGAAGGGCCATAGGGTTCGCGTATTCGAAGCGTTGCATGAACTGGGAGGAGTGCTTGTTTATGGCATCCCTGAGTTCCGCCTGCCCAAGCACATCATTCACCAACAAATCGATTACATGCGCAAGATGGGCGTGGAGTTTGAGACCAACGTGGTGGTAGGCCGCACCGTCACCGTCGACGAGCTCCTGCAAGAAGAAGGATACGACGCCGTTTACATCGGCACCGGCGCCGGACTGCCGCAGTTCATGGGCATCCCCGGCGAGCACCTCAATGGCGTTTACTCGGCCAACGAATTTCTTACGCGCATCAACCTGATGAAGGCCTACAAGTTTCCCGTCTACGATGAGCCCATGCTCGACTTGCATGGAAAAGATGTTGGCGTAATCGGGGGTGGTAATACCGCGCTGGACGCGATCCGCTCCGCGTTGCGACTGGGAGCGCGCAAGGCTTATGTGATCTACCGCCGCAGCGACGCGGAGATGCCCGCGCGCGCCGAGGAAGTTCACCACGCCAGGCAGGAAGGCATCGACTTTCAAATGCTGACCGCGCCGGTGGAATTACTTTCCGATGGCAACGGCTGGCTGAGCGCAGCGCGCTGTGTACGCATGGAATTGGGTGAGCCGGATGATAAGGGCCGCAGACGACCTGTTCCGGTCAAGGGCTCAGAGTTCGACCTGCCGTTATCCGTGGCGATCATGGCGATCGGGACCACTGCTAATCCCATTGTGCAGAGCACTACGCCGGGCCTGGGCACGGACAAACGGGGTTACATCCAGGCGAATTCCGAAACCCAGCGCACGACGCGCCCGGGGGTTTTTGCCGGAGGCGACATCGTGACCGGATCGGCTACGGTGATTCTGGCCATGGGCGCCGGCCGCCGTGCCGCTCGTTCCATTCACGAATATCTGACGACCGGCCAATAGGTGACGCCCATCACCGGCCGGCGAGATGTGAATCACTGCCTGCCCCCCCTTCATGGGTTGCAATGCAATCAGGCTGTACAAGGTTCCCAGACAGGTCAGCGCGATCATTCCCAGGAGGCGACGATGGTCAACGACGATTTAGTAAAGTGTCCGTTTTGCGGTGGCTTCACGCACGTTGGCAAGCCCGAACTGTTGGCGGCGTTGAGAGATCCCAAAATCCGCAAGCAGGTTGAAGACTACGCGTTCGAACTGCTGCGATCTCCGTCGAAGGAACCCGTAGCCGTGGCTCAGGGTCAACCAACACCGCTGAACTTCCGCGGCGGCTTGAACCCGAACGTGCCCATGTGGTCGCGCAGCCCAAAGGAATAATAAGAAAAGGCCGGATCCGGTCAGATCGAAAAGCGAACAAGTGTTCACCCGCATACAACGGAGATAGGTAAGCCTCGCGACGAGATCACAGCTTATAAATCACCGTCAGATCACCGCGAGTCTTCGACGCAACGGAATCCAACGGCGCCGGAGCGGTCCATGCTAGGCGACATCAACAACAACTTGCCGTGCTCGTCCAATTTATAAGCTTGCGGGAAATACCAGATTGAGCCCTGCGGTTGATAGTAGCTGCCGCCACGAACAATCCCCGCCCTTGTGTGATCGTCAACAAACTCGTCGGTCCACTGCCATACATTGCCGACCATATCCATGACGCCGAAGGGACTGGCGCCTTTGGGATGGGCATCGACCGGATCGGGGCCGCGCATGGTGCGTGACTTGTCCGGCATGGGTACGGCGCTGTCATCCCATACGTTGCCCCAGGGATAGAGGCGGCCGTCGGAGCTTTGTGCGGCGTATTGCCACTCCCACTCGTGGGGCAGGCGTTTTCCAGCCCAATTCGCATACGCGCTGGCATCCTCTCGCGAGACCCACGTGACCGGCTTTTGTTCCCAACCCGCCGGATAGCTTCCATCCTTCCAGTCACGGAGAAAGTTCAGATCGTCTTCAGGGTGATAGCCGGTGGAGTCCAGGAACTTTTTAAATTGCGCGTTTGTGACCGGATACTTGTCGATGTAGAGCGACTTCACTTGCATCGGGTGCTCATGAAATCTGCGAGGAGAATCCTCCCAAGCGTACTGGAGGTCCACGCCAATATCATTGAGTCCTTCGATTTCGATTCCGGAGACTCTGAAAAGGAAATCACCCTGAGGAATCTTGACCATTCCTTCCAGTGCGCCGGTCACTTCTTTTGTCGGCGGGATGGGAACAATCTGCTGCGGCAAATCTTTCCATTCGTGCGAGTAACTGCTGAGCGGGGTCGCTGTTAGATCTTTCATTCTGGACATCAATGCCAGCGCCTCCTGGTCTGGCGCGTTGGTGGCCAGAACGGCGCCGTAGCCCTTTGCTTCGATGGAAAATGCGAGCACCAATCTCCCGCCCGGCCTGGTTTGGGGCTTGAGTTCGACTCCATGGTAAAGATCAAAGTAGCGCAGCCCTTGCTCGGACGAAACTTCCATCTCATCGCCGTCGACGTCATATTCGTTCCGGTTCACGATCGTCCAAACTGTTTCTTCTCTCAGCGGCCAGCGACTGGAATACACTCCATACCGCAGCATGGGCGACATCGGTTCCCAGTCTTTACTCACAAGGAAAGGCGCGACCGCACGCTCGATCGTAGCGACGCGTCTGGTCGCTTCAGCATCGCGCGGCGTGATGCCATTCCAGATGCCCCAGATATTCTCCCAACTCTCCCAGCCAGCACCATTGAAAAAAGCGAACTGCAGATCGTCAGTCTTGTCACGATTCCAACGGTGCGAGATGTTCACCATGTGGCGTGTTTCAAGCCACTTATATTTGTCCACGAGAGGAGTAAAAGGAAAATCGTATTGCCCCCATGTCATGACATTCCACGCCAGGGCTTCGTCTGAAGGATCTCCCTCGGGTTCAAAAGCGAGAGGATGACCGACTTTGTCGGCGGCTAACGAGAATGCTAAAGGCACCCCATCCTGCGTATCGCCGTTGATACCATCGGCTCCGATTTCCTTCATCAGGCTGGCGATCGCGTCTGGCCAAGGCATGCCGGGATCGCGTGTTCCCTGGTCCCACATCATCATCGGAAACAACACCCGCACTCCGCGCCGGTGGAAGTCGGCAATCATTTGCTTCACACCGGGAACGCCGCCAGGCATACTGCGAATCATGTCGTGTTGATTTCGATTGTCGATCCCCATATTGGGGTAGGTTGGCCAGATCAGGACTGCATCAATTCCCCCGTAACGCTTTTCCAAATCGTCGAGGTAACGATCCACGGTGTACTTACCGGCCTTGGGATCGTAAAAGTAACGATCCTGAACCATCATCTGCGGCTGGATGAAACTAGACTGTGTCCATTGCAGCGCGGGCAACTCGTATCGCGCACCGTCGTAGCCGACGCGAATGCGGCGTTCCATCCTCCAATGAGTGATATCCCCGAGCCACGCGTCATGTTCGGTCGGGCTACAGGGCTTCGACCCATCCTCCGACAGTTCCTTGATGGTCAAACATTCGGGCACGGGAATCTGCTGGCCCTTCGGCGTAAAGTTCGAGGTTTGAGCTGAAGAAGTCGTTGCAACGATCTGCATAAGAACCACGATTTGCAACCATACGCACCTCATGGAGCGATTCCTCGGTTCAGTATGTGAAATTGCATTCGCAACATAAAACTTTTCAAAATCGTTTTCCATTTTAGTAGCTTTGTCAGAAAAAGAACGGGATCGATATTGCAAAACGCGCACGAAATATTTCGTTCGAGTATCGTGCCACCGGACCTCACGCAGGCGCAGGTCCACGGTGGCTGCTGACGCGCCTTGATATTTTGAGCGGCTTCTAGGAGCGTATCGATGCCCGGATACCGTTGCCAAGGCTGGCATTTCACTGCATAGCGTCAGGCTTTTGTTTTGACTTTCGCATGAGAGCTTGTCCGGGCGCCGGCGTTTCCGGGGAGATGAAGTACGCGTCGTTAAACACGACGTTGCCTTCGAAGCTTTTCATGCTATCGCGATAGCGCTGGCTGGAGATTTGCGTGCGGATCTCCGCCTCCGCATCTTCCAGTGGCAAGATATTTTTGCTGATCATTTTGTAGATGAAGTGGGCACCGTCAGGATCAGAGAACACTTGGGAAACTTCTCCCGGATTCAGGTCCATGACCGTCTCATGTTGTGGAGGCAGAGTGCCTCGGCGCACGTTCACCATTCTTGTATCGGCGTTGGCCCGCGTGATTCCTGCTTCAGCATAGGCCTCTATTTGTAGTCTGTCAGGGTCTTCACCATTCACGGCACGCGCGCGGAGCACCTCAGCGAATTTCGTCATCGCTGCTTCATCAGTTCTTATTGGCGCTTCGCCTTGCCGCGATGGGACGATCGCCTTCGTGCGGGGGATAAAAATCCGGGCAACCGTGGCTTGCTCGTAGGAAGATTGATTCTTCTTATAATAATCTTCGAGATCGGCGTCGGTGATTTTGTTGGCCTCCGCCTGAAACGCACGGTCCAGGTCTTGAGCGAGAAGTTGCATCCGCGCGAAACGCATCTCCTCTTCAAACTCTGGCGTCTTGTCGAGGCCGCGCTTTTCCGCTGCCGCGGACATTCTCAAATTGCGCGCGTAAGCATTGGCTACCTTGAGGCGAAGGGGAAGTGACATCCCTGGTTGCAGCGCGTGCGTAAGCTTTTCGAATTGCGCACGCGTGATCGTGGTTTTGCAGGAATCGCCTTGCCCTTCCAAATCGGCGCAGAAACCATTCAACGTAATCACTGGATCATCGGGCCCAACTTTCACTGCAGGGGCTTGATCGGTCGCGGAAGAAGCGATTTTCGCCACTCTCGCTCCAGAAGCGGCAGGCGTGGCCGGAGGTTCATTTTGCCCATAGGCTACGCCGGCCAGCACAAGCAACACGAAGCACCGGAAACGCATCTGCGAATATCCTTTAACGTTCAAGCGTTAGCGCTGCCAGAGTAAAGAAAAACGGGCATGCACAAATGCATGCCCGCATAGCGTCTACTGTTCAAAGGCACCAATGTTAATTTGCCCGTTCGCATTGACACGCGGATTTCCGTTGAAGTCCACAGTGCCGTAATCGGCTGAACCCAGGCTGGCATTGCCCGTATTTTCGGCTGGCGAACTGGTCGAGATGTCAAAATTCGGGGTGGGTGAGCAGGTGGTAATTGGCGTCGGCGGTCCGCTCTCCTTGGTCGACTTACAAGTGGTTAGGGTGAGGTAGTCGGGATTTGCGAATACCGAATTCTTGTCCTGGCCCGTAGCTGACTTGTAGGACGCGAAAGACGAGTAGCTCTTTCCGTTCAATTCAAACGTGGTAGTCGAACTGGTCGTGTAGTAATCGTTGTAATTGGCGGTTACTCCGCTGCCCGACACGTAGCCATACATGAATAACCCTTCGGCGCCGGTATAGACAATATTGTTCTCAAACAAAATCCCGGTAGCGCGATACTGGATCTGGAACTCGCCGCTGCCGGTCTTCTGCGTGTCGTTATCGTACAGACTGTTATTCACAATGGTGATATCGGTGCTTCCGCCGGTCCCCGATTTGGCGTAGCCGCCGACAGAAATACCGCACGAGTTCGCGGCATAAATCAGGTTGTTGCGGATAATAACGTTGCTCGAAACTTCGCCCGAGGTCTCGCTGGCAGCTTCGATGTTCAGGTCATTGCCGTAAAGCGTGTTCCTCTCAAAGGTCACATCCGCGCATCCATCGCAGTACAGGCCATCTTCATCGTATGAGTTGCCTTCTCCGGGATTTTTGAAGGCACTGTTGTTATAGATGAGGTTGCCATAGACGTCTCCGTTCTTCGCTTGATCGTAACCCGTCGGACCGACTCCCTCGAAACCGATGGCGTCCATGCCGATGTTGTCGTTGTCATAAATCGTGTTATTGGAGACAACAAAGTTTTGCACGTTGCCGTTGTAGGTCGTCGTCTCGCTTTCTCCGGTCAAGCACCCGGTAACCGTGTTGCCGCTTACCGTCACGCTGAGCGGAGTGGCACTAATACCGAAGACCCCGATCCCGTAAGCGTTACCATTCTTTCCCGCCGTAGTTTGAATGTTCTTCACCGTGTTATTAAGAATGTTAATCCCGGATCCACTGCCCGCAATCAGAATGCCCGCGGGCACGTCTGCTTTGCTCGACGTTTTGTAGTTTTGGATTGTGAAACCTTCTATGGTCAGGTAACTGACGCCACTGGTTGCGCCGACGGTAAACAATCCCTGGGTGTTGCAGCAGAGGAAGTTGTTGCTGGAAGCGAAGCTAGGCGTGGTACAGCAGGCGACCCCGGTGCCGTCCACAATCGCGACACCTTGTCCATTGAAGGTGATCGGGGCCGAAGCGGTTCCCGAGTTGGCGAACAAGTCGCTCTCGTTATAGGTTCCAGCTCCCACATACACGGTGTCGCCGGCATGAGCTTCCGCCGCCGCATGACCAATCGTGAGCCAGGGCGCACTCGCACTGCCGCTATTGGAGTCACTGCCGTTTTTTGCAACGTAATAGACCGTAGCTTGCGCGCCGACACAAAGCACGAGCAAGCAGGATAGGAGGAGAAACAGAGCGCGAACCATGTAACGCTTCGCCGTCCGTTGTGAACCAAAGCACTTAGTCATTGAAAACCTCCTTGGGGGATTGTGGAATTGTGTTATAGCTTTTGCATTCTCCAGAGTTCATCTCGCTTTCGTTTGCTGCTCGCTGAGTTCTATCGTTGTATCGGAAACCTTCGCTGATTTTTGCCTGACCCAGGATCGCCGCCCTCCGCACGCAGGAATCATCCATTCGAGCCATGGGTTTGATCTCAGCCGGAGTGCTTCGCTTTATTACGCTTTGACTTGCGATTCAGATCGATTACTTTCATATAGTGTCGTTTTGCTGACGCGAAGCATTGTCATCCCGCTTCCTATGTTCTGTCAATCTATTTATCCGCAGGGTTCGGCTCCGCCGTCCCTTTTCGATACGCCGCGCGATAGACGAAAAACCCGATCGCGGGCTGACGAAATTGCTTGGATAATCGGAAAGCATGGTTTATTGTGGGCGGCATTGGAATTGGAATCGGGGCCGGGGTCACAAACTCGGAAACGGCGAACGACCAGTCATCGCGGATGAATTACACTCCCTGCTCTCCGCGACGTGCACCCGGATGAGTTAGTCTTACCGGCTCGAAGAGGTATCCTTCCGTGAAAGTCCCTCTGTGCCTGTCCCTTCTTGTCGTCGCTGCGATCCTCTCGTCTTTTTCCTCAGCTGCGAGTGCGCTGAGACCTGCTGACGCAAATGCCTCGAATCCATCCAACACGGCTGCAACCTCGCCTCCAGACGAAGTGGTAACGAACTCGTCCGAGTTCATGATCCCAGGTCCGTTACGCTCTTTTCTGCGCATGGCCGGCATCAGTCAAAAGATTGCGCCCGAAGAAGTGCTTCCTCTACTGAGCAGAAACGTGTTTATGCAAGGTTATGAGGGCTCCAGAAGAACTGAATTTCTTATTCTGTTGAGCCGGTATGTGGTTCAGGCGCGTGAGCTTTCGTTGCTGGTTGGCGCCGATGGCAAGATTCACGTTACCAACTGCGATGACGCGAAACCGCTTCTGACCGTCCTTGGCTACCGGACCCGGCCGGACTGTGGAGCCGCCGACACATCCTTGCAGACGGCTGATTCCGAGCGGGCGTTTGTGACCATCGACTCCGGATTTCCTCTGCCAGAACTGGAGCGCACGCTGCAAGGGGGGAAGCCTTTCGCCTACGCTTATCCGTCTTCTGCCGTGCCCGTACTGTTCGCGGCAGGGAACTGGACCATGGCCAGCGCGAAGAACCACAAGGAAGTCAGCAGGGATCTGATTGACACAATCGTGAACGACCCGGCTTTGGCACGGTTGTATTGGGCATTTTCCAAGCTTGACCCCGAAACCACTAAGGTCTTGCAGACGTCGATTGGGATCAGAAAATTAGTGCCCTATGCCGCCGTCCTCGATTTTTATGGAAGCCACCTCTGCGTTCGTGACGGACAAGTAATCGTTCCCGGAGCGCCTGAGGCGGAGCATGCATGGAAAGATTTGGTAGGGGCTAGCCCGGCATCCCCTGAAGCCTTTATCCAAAAATTGCTAGCCACCGATAAAGGATGGCTCACTGCTTATTTTGACGTGCTGTCACGAGTGAGCCGAAGTCGGCAGGCATATTTCACCGAACCGCACCGGCTCCGCCGTTTCTACGATGCTCTTCGGGCTCCGGATCCTTCGAATGGGGCCACGGTCGGCGTGTTCAGACCTGCTCCTGAACTGTTGCTATTGGCTACACGGCTTCAGTTCGAATCCACCGGCGAACCTCTGGTTCCGGGAAATCTCGAGGTATGGAGAGAGATCCTTCGGCAAAAGAGCGATTCTCGCACCGTGCGCGAATGGGGCAGGCGCAGCGCCCACATCACCACTCCCGATCAGCTGGTGGAAGTAATGTTCGCTCTTTCGCGGGCGACCACCGATGACGGCCCGCTGCAGAAGTACATGATGATCAGCGCCCTCGAAAGCAGGCGGGCTCCCGAACATCGATTAGCTCCTGCGACAGTACGGCTGTTGGCGGAGAAGTTTACAGATTTTAGCGATCAGTATCGGATCTTCACCGAATTTCAGGAGTTAAATGATCGATCGATTGTCATGTTTCTGGAAACGGCTGAGGCGCTAAATAACGTTCCCAATGTCCTGCGAAGCAATGCGCTCGGTACCTTTCAGGCAAATGTCGGAATCTGGCAGATCTTGGCCCGGCAGGGAGAAATCCCGAATTTGCGCCTGAACGATTCGTGGCAGCAGGTAATCAAGCCGTTCGCAAGAATTCGAACCGCTCCTCAGCTCTATAGCGCGGGCCGAACTTCGATGGAAGAAATGTTTCAATTTGTCGGTGGGCAGCCCAGAGTTTCCCAGGATGAAATCATCGAACTGCTGGCAGGACCTCGGCAGACTACGGCCGAAGGAACCAGGATCCACAAGGAGCTTGCGATCAGAATTCGTTCTGTACTGGACGGCCAGCGGTTGGTCTCGCTCGACACGCTGCTGGCGTTAGGTGACGCCTTAACTGCAAAAGGTCAAGGCAAACCGATGGACGAGTTTGTAATGCATCAGGCAGCCGAGATACGCGAATTCGAAATGCCGCGACCCATTTTCACCAACGGCGAGAGAACGGAATGGTCGTCGGGAATCTATAACAATCATCACACCGAAGTACAAATGCGAAGTGACGTAGCAAAGGTGCTCAACTCTCCGGCGCCTTCGCCCGCTCAACTGGAAGATGCGCGCGGTCAGCTGGCTTCTTTCTTGAGGGACACGCTGGTTGGTTTGAATTATGCCTATTATGAGCCACCCGGTTCCCAGGCTCTGCATAGCAACCCGTTGCTCGTCCGCTCTCACGACTTTGACGCGGAGACGGTGAGCGGCATCAAGAGTGTCTGGCAGACTCCGCAACTGCTCGGCCAAGGATCCCCCGCCGGTGGAGGCGCGCATTTCGTTGGTTCTCTTGCCGATCTGCCCTATGTTCTTGCCGATCTCGAACAGGATTTTATTTCTCCGGAAAATGTGCAAGCCCTTGTCTGGAAGGAATTAACGCCGGTGCTGTTGACCAATGCGATTTTGCCGCGCTGGTGGAATGTAAGTCAGAACGAGCTTCACGCGGTGGCGCTGTATCAGCGAACCGGCGAAGAACTGCTAATTGCTTCTGCGAAGGATGAGGAACTGCGGGCGAAGGTAATGACGATCCTGGCGGATCGTACGACTCCCCGGCGGCTGGCGCAAATTGACCACGCTCTCAGGGCAGGACATGCGTCAGAGATTCTGCCACGAATGACGCCGGCTGACACATTTTATCTGACCGCAGAGTTTTACCGCAGTTACCCGGGAGAAACCGCTACTTGGGGAAGAGCAAGCGAGGAACTGCAAACGCTCACTCGTCAAGATCCCGAACAAGTCAACTGGAAGCGCTTGTCGCATGATTTTGGCGTACCCCATCCGACCTTGGATCAAACCTACTTCAGGGAACTGCTGAATATTGGACCTCTTCCTGCGTTCACGGGATACGCCAGCCGTTTTCTGGGTGAATCCTGGGATTCGCCCAATCTATATTGGGCTCGACTGGCGGATGAGACGGGGCTTCCGGCTGTAACGCTAAACCGCTTGGTGCCGCAGTTGACTCGCTCCATGGTCGAGAAAATCTTCGCAACCGATCTGGAAGACTGGCCAGCGCTGCTTCGAGCGATGCACGAAACGGGCGAACAGTTTCGCAACGGCAAGATGTCGTCGCTCACAACCGGGGGGCAGTGAGGCAACATAGCGATGCCATACATGCGGTCGCAGAAAAGGAAGTCGAGAACGATGGTACGAAAAACCTTTCTGTCTTTGTGCTTTTTTTCGAGTCTCTTCATCGGCTATGGAACGGGAGTCGAATCTCAGGAGACTCCCGATCTTCACGTGGTTGTCAGTCTGGTACAGCTCAACGTAGCGGTGACTGACAAGAATGGAAGTTACATTACGGGTCTCAAACCCACGGATTTTGTCGTTACTGAAGACGGGATTACGGAGAAGGTCGCCACCTTTGCGGAGGGCAATGAGCCCGCTCTGAGTCTTATTGACTCGGGCGATCCCAAAGGATCTTCAGACGCGAGTCATCCGAGCAGGGACTTTTCGTCGCCCAATTCTTCTCCCGCGCTCAGCTCCTTGGTAGCCGGAGCCAACGTCTTCCTTCTGTTTGATACCAGCAACTACATGTACCGCGGCTTTGTGTTCGCGCAAGATGCGATTGCCGAGTTTGTTCGTTCTCTGGGAAGCGCGGACAAAATTGCATTCTATTCCTACAGCCGAGATCTCTCCCGAGCTGCTGCTCTTACCTCAGACCGGGGAAGAGTCTTACGCGCGGTGCGCTCTACCGTGGCCGGAGACGAAGCTGCCCTCTACAACACCCTATTGCTTACGCTCAAGGATGCAAGTCAATCCCAGGGCAGAAAAGTGGTTGTAGTTTTTTCCAATGGTCCCGACAACTCCAGCGTGGTACCACCCGAGGATGTCTCCGAATTCGCCCAGTCCGCGGGCGTTTCCATCTACATGATCAGTACGCAAGAGGCCAGGTTGGAACCGGTATCCACCGCCGTATTTGATCGCATGACCGCGGCCACAGGCGGCAAAGCCTATTTTGCCAAGAACTGGAAGGACGAGAAGCAGGCGTTTGCTTCCGTCCGGGACGATCTGGAGCATCTTTATTCGTTAAGCTACTACCCGAAATACAATCCCAACTCTGGCTGGCGTACGATCACGGTAAAACTGGTGGGCGAGCATCTGAAGAAACACAAGATCCGCACGCGCAGCGGATACCGCCCTCAGCCCACTCGTTTTTCGAGCGAAGTCGAACCCGACCGGACGCATCCTCTTAGCTTGCCTGGCGACATACCGAATTAGTGTGTTTGTTTAACGATCATATCCGTCGGGCGAAGGTAATGAAGTTATCTGACCCGTGGTCGCGCGGAATGAAGTAATTCATCGGCCGGGCGGGAGGAGAATACACAAGCAACTTACAAAGTTGCAAAACACAACTGCATTAAAATTGCACCACCGAGTGCCGCGAGCAGGGCGAGTGGCATGGCAATCGCACCTACCTTCAGGAAGTCCCAGAAACTGACATCGAGATTCTCTTTGCGCAAAGCAATCAACCAGAGAATGGTTGCCAGCGACCCAGTGATCGAAAGATTCGGCCCAAGATCGACCCCGATGAGAACCGCTTCGGCAATTGGCCATTTGGCATGCGCTGCGTGGACGGTGCTGCCAACGATGAGACCAAGCGGAAGGTTGTTCACCAGGTTGTTGGCGACTCCGACCGCGAAGCCCGCGATTAACGTTCCGCTTACCAGGCTGAGATGCTGCACCCAGTCGAGCCATTCTTTCGTATAGCACATCGCGCCAATACTCTCGATGGCATCGACCATTACGAATAGGCCGGCAACGAGAAGCAAGGTTTCCCAGCTGATTTCGCGAGCCAGAACCAGCGGATTACTTCGCTCCTTGATGCAGACAATCGCTGTGATGGCCAAAGCAGAAAGGCACGTGGGCAGGCCCAGGTCTTTGCCCAGCGACGAGGCGATGAGCAAAACCGCTATCATGACTCCAGCGCTGCCGAGCACCAGCTTGCCGCTTCCACTCAGACTTCGTGATTCGACGGAATGGCCGATGCTTTCGCAAAGTTCGCGGCGATAGACCCACCGCAGGACCACGAAAGTTGTGCCAATGGACAGCAAGGAAGGAACCCCAAATGCGAGCAGCCACTTACCCAACGGGGGCATACCATCGTGGAAGACAACCAGATTCGCGGGATTTGAAATTGGCAAAAGAAATGACGCGGCGTTCGCAATGAAGGCGCAAACGAACAGATAAGGTAGCGGCTGGACTTTTGCTTTCCGAACTGCGGTCAGTATTGCTGGCGTCAGAACGACGGCAGTCGCATCGTTTGACATGAATACCGTGACCACTGTGCCCACCGCGTATACCAGGGCAAATAGGCTCAGGCAGGATCCGTCCGCGCGTCTTACCGCGATTGCGGACAGCCAGTCGAATACCCCATGCTCCCGCGCAAGTTCACAAAGCAGCATCATGCCAATGAGAAAAAAGCATACGTCTAATGCCTTGCCAGAAGCATGCCATGCAAGCTGCAGAGTTACGAGACGAAGTCCTAGAAGCAGCAGAACTCCGCCGCTGATCCAATAAACTTCTGGCACACCTCGCGGGCGGATCAGCATGAGCGCTACGCTGACAGCCACGATGGTTGAAAGCAGGATATGGGCAAGCGCAGGAGAGAACATCTACTTTTGTCTCCGCTTCTTGCTGGGACTGTTGTCGCTAGGACAACGAGCGCTATCTAGAGTGAGCAATCTCCCGTCCGCAGGCGTATTGGTCATTATCAAGGCCATTCTCTCAGGTTTTGAAAGCGCAACGATGACGGCGTCACCGACCTTGATAACAGAAATCCTCCTGGGCCCTCCTTCGATCCGTTCGTGAACCAACAGCCCTGTTGACATGGCGAAAACCTTGCACAGCTGGCGCAAACTGAAAGACACTCATAAACAACATGAGAACGCCTTGCGATGAAACGTTGATGCAAGCGGCGGGGGCCGCAGTTCCGTGTACGAAGGAAGCGAGAACCTGGATATTGGCGGCAACCATTCTGGGTTCCAGTATGGCTTTCATCGATAGCACCGTCGTCAATGTAGCCCTGCCTGCACTGCAGTCCAGTTTTCAGGCGACTGTCGTGGATCTGCAATGGGTGGTCGAGTCTTACGGGCTTTTTCTAGCCGCGTTGATTCTAGTTGGTGGCTCGTTCGGCGACCTGTTCGGCCGCCGCCGCATGTTCCTCACGGGGGTTTCGATTTTTGCTGTCGCGTCGGCGGGCTGCGGGTTTGCTTCCAGCATTCAGGAGCTGATTATCGCGAGGAGCATTCAAGGGGTGGGAGCCGCACTGCTCGTGCCCGGCAGCCTGGCGATCATCAGTGCGAATTTCGACGAGAACAGTCGCGGTCAGGCGATTGGAACGTGGTCGGGTTTCACGGCGATCACCACCGCGGTTGGACCGGTGCTTGGAGGCTGGCTGGTTGAACACGCTTCGTGGCGTTGGGTATTCTTCCTCAACCTGCCGATCGCGGTAGCCGTAGTAGCGATTTCACTTTGGCGGATTCCAGAGAGCCGCAGCACGAGCTCGGGGCGCATCGATTGGCTGGGCGCAATTCTCGCAACCGCGGGACTGGGAGGCGTGGTTACCGGTTTTGTCGAATCGCCAGGTCTAGGATGGCGAAATCCTCTGGTTTTTGGCAGTTTGATCGTGGGCGCCGTCAGTCTTATTGCATTCGTCTTTGTCGAGGCCAAAGTCGCTGTGCCGACGCTTCCACTTGGATTGTTCAAGTCCCGCAGCTTTGCCGGGGCGAATCTGCTTACGCTCTTTCTTTATGCCGCAATCGGGATTTTCTTTTTCTTGTTCCCCTTGGACCTGATCCAAGTACAGCGATATTCCACGACCGCAACCGGCTTCGCGATCCTTCCGCTGATTCTGCTTATGTTTTCTCTTTCTCGCTGGTCGGGCGGACTTGTCGCCCGTTATGGCGCAAGGCGACCGCTCATCGTTGGACCGATCATTGCCGCATTCGGCTTCATTCTGTTTGCCGTGCCTGCGATCGGTGGCAGTTACTGGAGAACGTTCTTTCCCGCGATAATCATTCTCGGATTTGGAATGGCGGTTACGGTGGCGCCGCTTACCACCGTGGTTATGAATTCCGTGAGTGAAGAACGAGTGGGCACAGCTTCCGGAGTCAACAATGCCGTGGCCCGCGTAGCGAGCGTGCTCGCGATCGCAATCCTGGGCATTGTAATGGTGAAGGCTTTTAGTATTCGACTGGACTACACCTTAGCTCACTTATCGCTCCCGGCTGGCGTTCTGCAAGAGCTTAAGGCAAATGCGATCAAACTGGCTGGCGTGCCGATTCCCTCCGAGCTCGCACCCAGTGTGAAAGCGGCTGTAAGCAAATCTATTGGGGACGCATTTGTATTTGGATTTCGAGTTGTCATATGGATTTGCGCCGGGTTGTCTCTGGCAAGCACCGCAGTGGCTTGGCTGATGATTCCGAAAACCCGATAGAACGCAAACCTTCTTTTCGATAGGCACACGAAGCCCCGCAACACGGCAAGGTTCCACTCCAAGAGTTTTTGAAACGACTCTGCGGGATTCGATGCGAAGTGTCTTATCCCTTGACGGCTGAGCGAATCTTGGGAATGCCCGCCACACTAGCCTTCAGCGCAGCATCCGTTTCGATCAACTCCAGAACTTTCCTTGTCATCTCCTCGTCAATGTCGGGAGCCTTTCGAATTTCTACCGGATAGCGCACCAGCAGTTCGAGGCCGGCATCGGCGAATTGCAGTCTCGCCTCGGGGCGCGGCGCCGCAACTTGAATATCGACGCGGCGTTCGATGGCGGCGTGCTGGCGTTCGATCTCTTCTTTATAGTGTGAGTAAACCGCATTCACAGCAGCCACCAATTTCTCCTGAGCCGCCTTGTGGTTTCCATCCGGAGCAATCATGACCACGACTTCATGCCACGCGTATTCAGTCCCCGGTATCTGCTTGAAGAGCGGCGTACCAGTCTGGAAAAGAACCGAATTCGAAAACACTACGATGCGTCCGGTAGGATAGAAATCCAACCCGGAGCCGCCCAATTCCATCAGGTAGAGCCTCACCAGGCCAATATCCACGACGTCGCCGGTGATCCCGGCAACGCTGATGCGGTCACCAACGCGAATGCCGTAGCGCCCGATGATGAAGAAATACGCAGCAACCGAAAGCAGAACGGCTTGCAATCCAACCGCGATTCCCGCCGTAATGAATCCGGCGAATGTGGCCAGCGAACTGAACTCGCTGACGAAACCCAAAGTCAGGACAATGACGATCAGGAAGCCGATGACAACGCGGCGCATCACCAGGAACTGCCGCCGGCGGCGCGGGTCGCCAATATAGCGGAATGTGATGCGGCGCCAGATCTCGGAGAGAAACAGAATCACTCCCAGGGCCAGCAGTATCGAAAATACCCGGACCAGCACAGAGCGAAGAACATATTTCGATTCGCGGGAAATGGAGTTGTGCCACTCCACAAAATTTGTTTTCGCATCATTCAGGACGATGATTTCCTGGCTGAGCGGAAGAAGAGCGGCAGAAAGCTGCTTGAAGCGTTCGGTAAGTTCCTGAAAGGTTTGCCGCTCCGCTTGCATCTGTTGGGGGTCGGCGGAGGGCGGCTGATTGGCCAGTTTCTGACTCTGCTGAATGCTCGCGCGCATCGCGTCCCGAAGCGGCGTGCGCAACTGGTCGGCCACGTCACGCGTGTGGTCGGTTTCTTCTTCGACTCCATCGATCTGGTGCATCGCGCTCATGTAGTCGTAGAGGGTCATTGCCTCGCTGATTAGGCCGCCAGAGTTGGCCAGCGAGGGTTTAGCGGGCGCGGTGGCCGTCGTCGTTACTTTTTTTTCCGGAGTCGGGCTCGATCCCAGAACTTCGGGAATCGAGCGAGCCAGTTGGTTGATGCTGCCTTCGAGTCCCCCTGCAATTTCGCCGTTGCTCTCCACAAACGACGCCATCTTTTGAATCGCATCGAGCAGGGCTTTTTGCAGTTCCAGTTGGCCTTGCAGAGCATCGCGCTGTGAAATCAGGTTGCCCCGGCGCGAGGCTGGCGCTTTGCCGATTTGAGCGTTCAGACTTTCAATTTGCGATTGCAATTGTTCAATCTGGGAAGAAGTCTTCGTCATCATCTGGGAGAGATTCTGTTGCTGGGTCGTCTCGCCGGACGGCTGACTTGATCCGCCGCTTTTCTGCTGAGAAGCAATCAGCGCGGCTTCGGCCTTCGCCGATTGAAATGCAAGCCGCACGGCCTGAGCCGCAAGCGCCTGTGTATTGTCCTGATAAATGGCATCGCTTGGCAAGCCGACCGTCTGAATGCCGGTTGTGGAATGACGATACCAGCTGATGATTTGGTTCAGGTGGTGCAGCGCTGCGGAGCCATCCAGTTGAACCGGAGGCAACAGATTTGCAGAGGTTTGTGAACCTGTTGGGGAACTCTGTGCAACCGGGGTTTTCGCCGGCTCGGGCTGCTTGCCAGTTTGCGCTCCCAAGGCAAACATGGCAAAAAATGGCAGCCATAGTATTTGCACGCTCCACCGTAAGGCGTGCCGGGGGCGTGCGCTTGCATAATTGCTTCTGATCTCCTGCATATCTCTCCGGTTAATTTTAACCAAGTTGCTCGAACAATCCGAATGGCGAATTGAAGGAAGCCAGCCCTCCGTCCAGCGCGGAGCACGGCGTAGCATATGTTTTGGTACGGAAGATCACGGTCGAGCCAGCGTGACCACTTGTTCTTTTCGCAAGGAATTTCCCACGATGGCAGCGCAGGCTTCGACGAACTCCTGTTCGGGTGCGATAAATGCGCTGGCAAAATAGCTCTCGACATCGAGTTCCGCTGTGAGCTTTTTCTTGACCAGGATGGGGACCACGATTTCACACTTCACCAGCGGCGATCCCGCAAGATAACGCGGATCTTTGGAAACGTCGTGCACCACAACAGTTTGCCCGCTGGTCGCCGCGGCGCCGCAAAGCCCGGTGTTGAGCGGAATGCGCGCATTGGGGGTGAAGCTGCCGGCGAAAGGCCCAACCAGAAGAATGCCATCATCCGTTGGATCGACGAGATAAAAACCCACCCAGTTATACCGCGTCATCTTCTCGTGCAAGCGCTGGGCGATGTGTTCCATCAGGGTTGCGGCAGTGGGAGCGGTCAGCGCAAAATCCCGAAACTCCCGAAGAAGTTCTTCGTGCACGGGCGTCATGTTTCGGTTTATACGCTATCTCAGGGGATTCCTCCAGTTGCCTGACCAAAAACAAATAACAGTGAGCTCAAGAAGTAATATTCTGTCCAGCGAAGGAGATGGAGGTGTTTTATGACCAACAGCGAGATGATCACTCAGCTCGAAAGCGAGCTTAAGAACTTAAAAGCTACTCTCGAAAAGTGCCCGAAGGGAACGGATCCAGACCTGGTGGCCTCACTCAAAAGAGCGATTGCAACGTTGGAGCGGATCATCGCCGATCTCAAGTCGGGGCAAAAGCCGTAGGGCTGCCGGCGACTGCTACCATTGCAGGCATGCTTTCTTTCGCTAACTCGCTATGGCACTGAAGGAGTCGGAAGCGATCGTTCTGCGCACTTATCCGCTGCGCGAGGCTGATCTATTGGTCACACTCTTTACCCGGGCAGAAGGGAAGGTGCGCGGCGTAGCGCGGTCCGCAAAAAAATCCAAGCGGCGCTTTGGCGGCGCGCTGGAGCCCATGACCTATGTGCGGGCGTTCTACGATGTGCGTGAGCGTCAAGAATTGGCGCGCCTGGATGCCTGTGAAGTGCTTGGAATCTCCGCTGGCCGCCGAAGTAAGCTACGCGCGTGCTGTAGCGCTCGCGCATGTGGCCGAGTTGCTCGACGAGTTGCTTCCGGATCACGAAGCCAATGACGCCATCTTTCGTTTGACACTTTCGGTGCTGCATGTCCTGACTGGCTCTGACATATGGATGCCGGTCACTTATTTCGATCTGTGGCTCACGCGGCTGGTAGGCTTCCTGCCTGAATTGACGGCATGCATCGTCTGCGGCCGAAGCCTGAATGGTGGCCGCGCATTTTTTCACGTGCTGGCCGATGGCTTGATGTGCATTGATGACAAACGCCTTGCCTCGTCCGAGATTTCCAATGACTCCCGGCTTCTCGCGGCGCAAATGTTTCGCTCTCCGGTGGAGAGCTTTGCCGGCTCGGCATGGCCAAAGTCGCAGGGCGCCGATCTGCGCAAGTTCTTGATTCAGGCGTTGCAGCGACATATTGAAAAGAAGCTGGTGACGGCCGGGATGCTGGAGAAGAGCGGTTTCTAGACGCTTGGCTGACGGTTCGGCACTCCTTCTATTACAATCAGATTATTACAGTCGAAGATCAGTCTCTCGCTCCTCGGTAATCCTGTGAATCCAGCCAAGCCCAATTCGTTGACGTTTCAGGAGCTTATCCTACGCTTGCAGGCGTTCTGGGCAGAGCGTGGATGTGTGCTGCAACAGCCCTATGACGTTGAAGTGGGTGCGGGGACGATGGCTCCCGAAACGTTTTTGCGCGTGCTGGGGCCGAAGCCATATAAGGTCGCGTACGTGCAGCCCTCGCGGCGTCCAGCGGACGGGCGTTACGGCGAAAATCCCAACCGGTTGTTCAAGCACATGCAGTTGCAAGTGATCCTGAAACCTCCGCCGGAAAATGTGCAGGAGTTGTATTTGGAGTCGCTGGCGGCGATTGGGATCGACTTGCGCCAGCACGACATCAAGTTCGAAGAAGACAACTGGGAAGCTCCCACGCTGAGCGCCTGGGGTGTGGGCTGGCAGGTAATGCTGGACGGATTGGAGATCACGCAGTTCACCTATTTTCAGCAGTGTGGCGGCATAGATTTGTTTCCCATTTCCGCGGAACTTACCTACGGCCTGGAGCGCATCGCGGCATTTCTTCAGGATGTGGATTCCATCTACGACATCGTGTGGGCGAGCGATCCGGAAACCGGACATGAAGTGAAGTATGGCGATGTGCGGCTGGCCGATGAGCTGCAGTTTTCGGTGTACAACTTCGAAGTCGCGGATGTCGAAAAAACCTGGGAGCATTTCCGGTTGTACGAGGCAGAGTGTAAAGCGTTGATACGCCGATATTCTGAATTGTCTAAGGATGATTTTGCAGGCGACGGGATTGCGCGCCAGAAGGCGCGGTTCCCCGTCCTGGCGGCTTACGATCTTTGTTTGAAGTGTTCCCATCTGTTCAACATCCTCGATGCGCGCGGTGCAATTTCCGTCACCGAGCGGGTGGGTGTGATCGCTCGCGTGCGGGCGCTTGCAGTGGGCATTGCGAAGGCTTGGGTGAATCAGCAGGAAAGCGAATCTGCTGCGGTAGAGAAATCGGACGAGCCTGAACCCGTTAGCCGCCAAGAGCCGAAAAAAGTTCGCGAGAAAATGTCGCCGGTGGGATCGTGATTCACCCGATGTGATCAGCGTCACATTTGTTTGCCACTTGGTTTGAGAAACTAAGAGTTTGAAGACATGCCGGACTTCCTGCTAGAAATCGGCTGCGAAGAAATTCCAGCGCGCATGATTGATGCCGCCTCGCAAGAGTTGCGCGATCGGGTCAGCGCGCTCTTGGCTCGGGAGCGTCTCGCTGCCACCGAGATCACCAATTTCGACACGCCTCGCCGTTTGGCGGTGTTTGCCTCCGGAATTCCAGCGACGCAGCCGGATATGACCGAGCAGGTGAACGGGCCTTCCGCCAGCATCGCATATAAGGATGGTCAGCCTACGCCGGCGGCCCATGCTTTCGCTAAAAAGGCTGGAGTAGAAGTCTCGCAACTGGAGAAGATTGCCACCGCGAAGGGCGAATACCTCACCGCGAAGGTCACTAAAAAAGGGCGGAGCGCCGCCGAAATTCTCGCGGAAAATCTTCCCAAGGAAATCTCCTCAATCTATTGGCCGAAAAATATGTACTGGCGCAAACCGAGCGAGAGATTTGTGCGTCCGGTTCGCTGGCTGGTGGCAATGCTGGACGACGAAACCATTCCGCTGGAATTCGGCGGAATCGAGGCCGGGAAGACTTCACGCGGGCACAGAATGCTCAGCCGCGGCGATGTCGTGATTCCACGCGCTGGAGCAGATTATGTCGACGCCCTGCGCGCGGCCAAGGTTTTGGGGCGGAGTGAGCGCGAACATCAGATTCGCAAAGCTCTCGACGCCGCGACGCGCACGATCTCTGGAGCTCGCTGGCGTGAGGACAAATCGCTGCTCGATACGGTGGTGAACCTGACTGAGTTTCCGTCGGTGATTCTGGGCAGTTTCGATTCGCAATTTCTGTCGCTGCCGGAAGAAGTGCTGGTTACGGTAATGCGTGACCACCAGAAATATTTCGCGCTCGAGGATTCCAACGGAAAACTGTTGCCGCATTTTCTAGCGGTGCTGAATACCGACGGCGACCCCGAGGGGCTTATCCGGCACGGCAACGAGCGCGTGCTTCGTGCGCGCTTTAATGACGCCCGCTTTTTCTGGCAGACCGATCAGAAGCGGTCTTTATTAGAGAGGTTGGATTCCCTCAGAACGGTAACTTTCCAGAAGGACCTCGGCAGCTACTACGACAAGACCCACCGCGTGCAACGTTTGTGCAGCTGGCTGAGTGAAATCGTCAAACAGAGTGGAATCGCGATTAGGGCGGGCGTGATCCACAAAGCCGCTTGCCTGGCAAAGACTGACTTGACGACGGAACTGGTAAAAGAATTTACCGAACTGCAGGGCATTGTCGGCGGGTTGTATGCCCGGGTGCAGGAACTCGATCCCACGCTGCCAGAAGCGACCCGGCTCGCCATCGCCGATGCGGTCTACGACCATTACAAGCCGGAGTCCACCGAGGATGAGGTGCCGCGGTCGATCGAAAGTGCGGTGCTTTCCATCGGCGACAAAGCGGACACGATTGCCGGCATGTTCGCTCTGGGGCTGGTTCCGAGCGGATCGAAAGATCCGTTCGCCTTGCGGCGGCAAGCCAACGGCATTATCAAGACAATCGCAGAGAAAAAGCTGCCTTTGCGTCTGGCAGACCTGATGCGCGATGCGCGCGCGGGGTATAAAGGGTCGGAAGCGGAGAAGAAGTTTGTCGATGACGCGAAGTTCGATGAATCCGTGCGGGTTTTCTTCCGTGAGCGTCTCGAGTTTTATTTGAAGGACGTGCGAGGATATGCATACGATGTGGTAAAGGCGGTGCTGGCGGCGGATGCTGACGATGTGGTGGATGCCCTGGCCCGGGCCGAGGCGGTCAAGCAGGTGATGCACGTGCCTGAGTTTCAGGCGATTGGCGCGGCCTGTAAGCGCATGCGTAACATCCTGAGGCAAGCTTCGGATAAGAAAATTAAGCCGGCTGAGCAGTTCGAATATCTCCCGGAAGCTGCCGACGAAGAAAAAAGCTTGATGGCTTTTATGGAAAGCACCAGCGAAAAGGTCGAAGCACACCGGAGCAAGAAGGAATATCTGGAAGCGCTGTTGCTGCTGTCAAACGCGCGTGAGCCGGTCGACAGATTTTTCGACAAAGTCATGGTTATGGTTGAAGATGAGAAGGTGCGGGCGAACCGGCTGGCATTGCTGCGTACTTTACTAAAAGAATTTTCAACCATTGCAGATTTTTCGGAAATCGTGACCGAGGGCAAAGCGTGATCACCGAATTTTTATGAACTCGTTGGCGGCACGAGCAGGCTGCACTCATTTGTGAATCGCTCACTTTAGATGTGAAATTTGCCGACGGTACGCCGGCGCTACGAAATCTAAACAACAAAGGATTAATAATCATGGCCACAATGACCCTCCCCGAAAAACCTGAATCGCAGGAAAAGAACAACAAAACAACCAAGTACGTTTACTCGTTTGGCGGCGGCAAAGCCGATGGCCACGGCAAGATGAAGGATGAGTTGGGCGGCAAAGGCGCTGGCCTCGCCGAGATGACCAATGCTGGACTGCCCGTTCCTCCGGGATTCACCATCCAGACAGAAGCCTGCCGCGATTACATGAGACAGGGACATGTGTCAAAAGAAGTCGATCAACAGATGGAGGAAGCGCTCGCCAAACTGGAAGCGCTGCAAGGTCAAAAGTTGGGGACGGGTGAGAATCCGTTGCTGGTCAGCGTCCGCTCGGGCGCAAAGTTTTCCATGCCCGGCATGATGGATACGATCCTCAACCTCGGGTTGAACGATAAGAGTGTGGAAGCGCTGGCCAAGCGCAGCAACAATCCGCGATTCGCGGCTGACTCTTACCGGCGTCTGATCCAGATGTTCGGCAACGTCGTTCTGGAAATTCCGAAGCACGCGTTCGACGAAGTGTTCGATGCGAAGAAGAAACAGAAAAAGGCCAAGCTCGACACCGATCTCGATGCGAAGGCGCTGAAGGAAGTGATCGAAGAATACAAGAAGGTCGTGAAAAAACATGCCAAGCGCGACTTCCCGCAGGACCCGCATGAACAGTTAGTGATGGCGCGCGACGCTGTGTTTCGTTCCTGGCAGAACGACCGCGCCAAGCATTACCGTCGCATCAACAATATCGACGACATGCTGGGTACGGCGGTCAATGTGCAAGCCATGGTTTATGGCAACCTTGGCGACACCAGCGGAACTGGCGTCGGTTTCACGCGAAATCCAGCTACCGGCGCAAAAGAATTTTACGGAGAATACTTGATGAACGCGCAGGGCGAAGACGTCGTTTCCGGCGTGCGCACTCCGGTGCCGATTCTCGAACTCCAGAAGCTTATGCCTGATGTCTACGACCAGTTGCGCGATATTACGACGCGCCTCGAGAAGCACTATCACGACATGCAGGATTTCGAGTTCACCATCCAGGATGGCAAGCTCTACATGCTGCAGACGCGTAACGGCAAACGCACCGGACTGGCTGCAGTGCGCCTGGCAATTGAGATGGTGGAAGAAGGATTGATCAGCAAAGAAGATGCGATCTTCCGTCTCGATCCCAATCAGGTCGTGGATTTCTTCGTATCCCGC
This sequence comes from uncultured Acidobacteriaceae bacterium, assembly GCA_963726155.1. Classification (GTDB taxonomy): domain Bacteria; phylum Acidobacteriota; class Terriglobia; order Terriglobales; family Acidobacteriaceae; genus Sulfotelmatobacter. The sequence goes on along the minus strand of CAVSBF010000003.1, from coordinate 8,610 downwards.
CTGGATGAAAAAGATGTCAAGCCCGAAGACGTGCTAACCGCCAAGGGTTTGGCAGCGTCGCCTGGAGCGGTCGTGGGACAAATCGTTTTCACCGCCGACGATGCCGTGGAAAAAGCTGGGCACGGCGCGGAAAAAAATCCCGTGATTCTGGTCCGCGCCGAAACCACTCCCGAAGATATCCACGGGATGGAAGTCGCAGTTGGCATTCTGACTTCGCAGGGCGGCATCACGAGTCATGCTGCCGTGGTCACTCGCGGCATGGGCAAGAGTTGCGTTGCCGGCGCCGGCGAGATTGCGGTCGATGAGCGTACTCGCGAAATGCGGGCGCGCGGGCAAGTCTTCAAAGAAGGCGACTGGATCACAATCGATGGCACGACCGGACGCGTGCTCAGAGGTAAAAGGAATCTGCTTCCACCTGATCCTGAAAATCTGGCCAAGCTCGAGAAGTTTATGAATTGGGCGGAGCCATTTCGAAAGATTGGAGTTCGCGCCAACGCTGATATTCCCCGTGACGCAAAAAAAGCTCGCGAGTTCGGCGCCGAAGGGATTGGCCTTTGCCGCACCGAGCACATGTTCTTTGCGGAAGATCGAATTCGCTATATGCGGGCAATGATTCTGGCCAACAACGAAAAAGACCGGCGTGCCGCGCTAAAGAAATTGTTGCCCATGCAGCGTGAAGATTTCATCGGACTTTTCAAAGCGATGGAAGGCCTGCCGGTCACGATTCGTTTGCTGGATCCGCCACTGCACGAATTCTTGCCCAAGCGTGAGAAGCTCATGGTCGACATTGCCAGCTTGAGCAGTGCAACAGCCAAGCAGAAAAAAGCTCTGGTCGAGGAATATGGCGACTATGGCGCAAACGCGGCCGGGGATCTCAAGAAGCTTCTTCCGCAACTCCTGGCGCGAGTGGAAGAGTTGCACGAGTTCAATCCCATGCTCGGGCATCGCGGATGCCGGTTAGGAATCACCTATCCGGAAATTACCGAGATGCAGGCACGGGCCATTTTTGAAGCCGCCGTAGCCGTCGAAAAGCAAGGCGTAAAAACCCATGCAGAGGTGATGATTCCACTGATCGCCACCGTGAAAGAAATGTCGAATCAAGGCGCGATCGTTCGGCGCGTGGCCGAAGAAGTTTTCAAAGAGAAGGGAAAGCACGTTCATTATTTGGTAGGCACCATGATCGAGTTGCCTCGCGCTTGCCTGGTTGCGGATGAAATCGCAAAAGAGGCGGAGTTCTTCTCGTTCGGTACGAATGACCTCACGCAAACCACATTTGGCTTCTCCCGCGATGATGTCAACAAAATTCTGCCCACGTATCTGGCGGAAGGGATTCTGAAGCAGGATCCATTCGCTTCGATCGACCGCGATGGCGTTGGCGAGCTGGTGCGGATCGGAATCGAACGCGGACGAAAGACCCGTCCCAAGCTTGAGGTTGGAATCTGCGGCGAGCACGGCGGCGATCCATCTTCAGTGGAGTTCTGTCACCAGGTTGGGATGGATTATGTTTCTTGTTCTCCGTTCCGCGTGTTGACTGCCAGGCTGGCAGCAGCACAAGCAGGTGCTTCCGACGCTCTGAAAGTGGAGGGTGGACGAACGAAATAAATTAGAGAGCAGAGGGTATTGAAATCATTTCGAGCTCGCCGAAGCCGCGATGAAACATCCGTGCCCTCTGCTCTTAATATTTTTGATTATTATTGATCCCCGATTATTGAACCTTCTGCAGGCGCGCGATCAGTTTCTGCGCCAGACTTTCTTCCGATTCGGACCACAGAAGGCGTGAACTCGTGCCGCTATTCTTTTCTACGCTCACCGAAAATGCCACCAGTTTCGCGACGTTCTCACGAATCTTTTCGCGAGTCTGTTCGCTGAGCGGCGTCTCGGGCTGGAGAAAATAAGAGTCCGGACCAAAATCCACTTGAATGTGCCCTGTCTGCTGGTAAGCTCCTTCGTCGAACTGCTCTCCCTGCACAATGAATTTCACTGGCACCGCTTCCAATACCCACTTTCCGCTCGCCAGATCCGGAGTCCATAAATCCCAATAGGCCTCAAAAACAAATGCGTAGTCATCATGAATCAGTTCGGCAGCAATCAACGTAGCCTGCCCGGGATCGATCCCGGCGGGAAAACGGCGCTCCAGCACCGTAGCCTCGCTCCATGAAACCGGATGCACCGCAAAATAACTGATTCCAGGACGCTGCTCTGAGAAAGGGAACTGCTGCAGCACGGCGAAAGCATGCGGCAACATCTCCGGCCCGGAAAAATCACGGAACCAAAGGCTGAGATAGATTGGATCGGACACATTGACCTCGAATGTTTGCAGGGCCCGGCACTCGCTTCCGGCTTCCACAATTCTAAATTGTTTGAGAGCAGCGCGGACTGAAGCGAACCTGTTCAACTCTTCGCCGCCGCGTGTAATGAACACCGGCCGCCAGCGTTCTTTTTAATGAATGGATCTGAAGTCTACCTGGTTTGAAGTCCACTTGGGTTGCAGTGCACTTGGATTGTGGCAAGGAAGCGAAGAAGTTGCGGCGGGCGTTTCTGCCGCCAACGCGAGGAGCGCACCCATTATCGCTTTTGACACGGCTACAACACCTTGCTACGATCAAACGTTGCCTCGCTAATCTACCTTTCATTGTCCCCGTCGTCTAGCCTGGCCTAGGACATCGCCCTTTCACGGCGGTAACACGGGTTCAAATCCCGTCGGGGACGCCAACCTTATCAATAATTTGCGGATTCGCTGGTTTTGGCGCGCTACGGGTTACGCTACGGTTCAGTTGCTGAATCACTCCACGATGAGCGTTGCGCTTCTCTTCCGACATTGCTTCGTCGTAGACATTCATCGTGATTGCGTACGAGGCATGCCGCAACAGGCCTTGCACTACTTTGGGGTTGTTGTTGTTCTGGCGCAGCAGGGTCGTATAGGAGTGGCGTAATGTGTGCCATCCCTTAATCTCGATCCCGGTTTTTGCGGCGACGGGCTTGATGTGATGCTGCATGATCCGACTCATCCAGTACGGCTGCTTGCCTCTCATCTTCGTGCTGGCGAAGACGTAGTCGCTGTCTTGGGCATAAGGAGTTTCCCGCCGCCAAGCCAGCAATTCTTCGATCAGCACATCATCCAGTGGAATGCTCTTTTTCGAAGCCTCCGTCTTGACCTTACCGATGCGCTGTTTCACGATTGAGCGCTTGGGGGTCAGGACTTTGTCATCGAAGCAGATGTCTTCCCAGCGAACGCCGCTGAGTTCGCCCCGCCGTAGTCCGGTTCCGAAATCCAGTAACACCATCAGTCGTTCTCGTTGTTTCAGCTCACCGTAGATGAGTTGGGAAAGCTGGTCAACGCTAAGGCGGATCGGTGTTGCCTGGCGCACGCCGCTTTGCCGAACCGATGTAATCGGATTACGGTCTGTCCATTCATAGCGGATTGCATGCTCGTACAGAAGATGCATGAGGTCCCTGATCTTCTTCTTTGAACCATCGGCTAGAGCCGTACCATCGTCTTTTCTCAAGGTCGACAGCCAACTCTCAACGGCGACGGCCTTCACTTCGTCCAAAACTTGGTCGCCCCATCGCGGTTTGACCCACTTCCGCAAATAGCCGCGATAGTTGTCCCGAGTGGAGAAAGCCCGACGTTCATTCGGGTCCTCGTCCGTCCCTGGGCATTCCGTATCCTGCCAGTGATCGACGAGTTCCTTCAGAGTTCGCGGCCCCTCTTGGAGCGGTCTGCCTAGGCCGAGGCGCTCTGCTTCTTGCTTTGCCGCGGCATCAGACTTTAAACGACTGGCCAAACCGAGAGTCTTCCAGCGCTCGCGAGACTTGCCGTCCTGGCCCTTCTCGTACCATCGCCAGATGACTACTTTCTTTCCGTTCTTGCGTTTAACTACACTTGGAAATCCTGTACTAGTGTGCCTCTTTCTCACGTCTTACCGTCCTTTCCGAAAGAGGCGGACGACGAACCGAGTTTATCCTCCCCTGCATCCACTCGTCCAGTTCACTGAGTTTGAAGCGCCAGGTCTTCCTGCTGCCGTCTCCCCAAGGGTACGCAGGGATTTTCTCAAGGCGAGCCCATTCATTAAGCGTCTTGACTGCGACGGACAAATACGAAGCCGCTCGCTTGACGTCGACGTACGGTTCTGGTGCCGTTGAAAAGGAAATGGCCGGATTGGCCGGACCGGGCTGGGTCGACATGGGGTCCTCTTCTCGGCGGAGTTTCGCACTGCCCAGTGACCCGGCCAGAAAAGCAACCGACCTACAGCATTGCATCCGCGAGTTCCTATTTAAGCGGAAAGTAGATATTGGTCAAACGGGCTTGCTTTGGTGTTTTTCTCCCATTCTTCGAAGCGTGTGATTCCCGTTAAGTAACGTCTTGCTGCGTCATCGTTTAGCGCTTTTTGTCAACAGTCGCCACTGGCACATTGATTGGGCGACACTCCGGTCGGTTAAACAGGCACCAGGAGGTCCATGTCGCCGCACGGTGCTACTCGTAACCACTTTGAAAGACGCTGGTTGCGGGAGGTAAGCGCACCCACAGCTGGAAGGTGCTATCGCGGAGGCCGATCGAGTCACCACCCGTAGTGTTCTCAGTTGAAAACTCCCTCGGACTTCGACGCGTTGATGTGCTCCATTTGACGGATTCTGAACATTACGGTAAACAGCGGGATGAGGTGCGATATGAAGACTGAAAAAGAATCCGCCGCTTCGCGGAAGACGGACGAAACGAAGACGAACATGATTGCAAGCATCGAGTTCGCTGTGCGCGCCTCGTTGCACGAAGAATACGTTGACGCAGACTTCGCCCATTCCATTTTGGGCAAGATTTTCGCTAAATCTGAGAATTCCGCAGACGAAGAGGACGCAGGTTGCATAAAAGCGACTTTGGTGCAATTCGGAGAAGCCATTGACCATGGCATTAGCACTGAGTCGATAGGAGACGGTATCAACGGGAGCATTGCGGAATACTGGGAACGCTTGTTCGACTTGGATACCGGTTACTGGAGAGAAGAAATACAAGATGAATACGAGGCTTCCGCATCTGACCTGCTAATCATCGACTGCATGGAGATCCGTCCGAAATGGCGGGGAATGGGAGTCGGCCCGGCTGCCGTCGACAGGACTATCGACATTTTCGGTGCTGGGTGCGGGTTAGTAGCGTGTAAACCTTGGCCGCTGCAATTTACTCCTGCCTTCGCCCGTGATCAAAAGGCATTGAAAAGATTAAGAGCACCCGGTGTTGGGCGTGATGAGGCGGTGCGCAAGCTCAGGGCTTACTGGTCGCGGCTTGGTTTCTGGCCGCTCGGTGAGACCGGGATTCATGTCCTGGGTATGGCCCAAAGAGGATCAAATGGATCAAGTAAGAAATCCGAAATGCTCGCCGGCGCAGCCTCTGACTTGGTCGGCAGACGGGTCTGTTAGAACGCTGCCCTGTCACCGACTTCCGGCACCGATCGGTATCCGCTGTTTCCTCGCAGAGCACATCTCTAGTTCGTCAGATCTCTAACCACGGAATCGAAGCACATGAGAACCTTAGATTCAGAATCCGGGTCCCCGGGTAATCCGACTCACCAAGCAGTTGCAGACTCTATCTGCCCGTCTTTAGGAGTGAAGTTGCCTCTGGCACCTCAAGTGGCGTTTGTGAACCAGTCGAGGGCGATTTGAGTATATTGGCCGACCTCGATAAGGTAGCCGTCAGGATCACGCATGTAGCAGCGCCATTCCCAGCCGCGATTGTTTAGCGGCTCGGTAAGAAAGAACGCTCCTTTGTCGCGCCATTGTTTGTAGCAGGCCCGGATGTCAGCGACACGCAAGTCGAGAAAGCTATTCACTGTATTGAGATTCGACGGAGTCTCGAGGACGACTTCTGGCTTGTCGGGAGTCGGGCCACCCCCGGAATTGAGAATGATCCAGGTATTAGCCAACTTGATGTAGCAGGGATTTTCCGGCTTGATGACTTTCCCGCCAAGAATTCGGACATAGAAGTCCTTCGATTTTTCCAAGTCCCTCACGGTGAAGAAGTGCGTGGCGAAGAAGCCTTCATGTGCAATCGGCACGTCGGATAGATTCATGCGGTGCCTCCCGTTGTCGATAAAGTAGGATGCGGTCGGAATTGTCCACGGTCTAAGCAACCCATTCGTCTGTCGTCCACGCGGAGGAGAATCAATCCTACGGGACAATAATAAGGAAACGCTCGGAACCACCCGCACGATGCCGGAGTGCGGGAGCAAGTTCTCATATATTCCGAATGTTGGTTTCAATTGTGTCTGCAACCTCGTCGACACCACCGGCGAGGACCAGTTTCCCCATGGCGATTGCGAACCCAACGACTTGGTCCGCCTCGATATGGGACGGCAGAGAAAGCGCATTTGGATCGGTGACCACATCAATCAGCGCTGGACCCGAATGCTGAAGCGCCTGCTTTAGTCCAGAGGACAGATCGGCTGGATTTTCGATTCTTACGCCCATCATCCCGATCGCCTCGGCCAGCTTTGCAAAGTTCGGGTTCTTCAAGTCAGTCTGATAGTCCGGTATTCCATCGACTTCCATCTCCAGTTTCACCATTCCGAGAGCGCTGTTGTTGAAGACTACGATCTTGATCGGGAGGTCGTACTGTGTCACCGTCAACAACTCGCCCATGAGCATGGCGAGGCCGCCATCTCCCGCCATTGCGATTACCTGTCTTCTGGGATAGCAAAATTGCGCGCCAATGGCCTGAGGCAGCGCGTTTGCCATGGACCCGTGGGTGAAGGAGCCGATTAAGCGTCGGTCCTTCGTTGCTCGAATGTACCGGGAAGACCAGACGTTACACATGCCGGTATCAGCAGTAAAGATCGCGTCGTCTGCCGCAACGTCACTCAGCGCGGCCGCGACAGGTTCAGGGTGCATGGGCCTCCGTTTCCCAACGTGATCTACGTAGGCATTTAGTCGCCGAAGCGACTTTTTATGGTTTCCGAGCATCGCGTCCAGGAACGAGCGATCCGACTTGGCTTCTATCGTCGGGAGTAGCGCGCGGATAGTTTCGCCCATATCGCCCCATAATCCGAGATCCAGTTTGCTTCGTCGGCCCAAGTTCTCGACTCTAATGTCAATCTGGACAATCTTGGGTTTGGTTGGCAGGAATTTGCTATAGGGAAAATCAGTGCCCAAGAGTAGCAGCAGGTCGCATTCGTGCATGGCCTGGTACGCCGCGCCGAATCCAAGCAGTCCACTCATTCCGACATCAAACGGGTTGTCGAACTCGACGAAAGGTTTTCCGCGGTACGAATGGCCAACGGGAGACTTCAACTTGTCAGCCAGAGCCATTAGCTCATCATGAGCACCGGCACATCCGATCCCGCAGAAGAGAGCCACTTTTTTCGACGAATCAATCAACTCCGCCAGTTGCGCCAAGTCCTTTTCACAGGGCCGGATGGAGGGCCTTTGCCGGACCACGGAACGAGGAGAGCCATCCTTCGCAATCTCCATCCCAGACACGTCGCCGGGCAACACGACTACGGCCACTCCGCCTTTTCCGACTGCACTCTGCATGGCGATGTGAAAAACACGCTCAAACTGCTTCGGATTCGAAATCAGCTCACAATAGTGGCTGCATTCTTTGAAAAGAATTTCGGGATGAGTTTCCTGGAGATACCCGGTGCCGATCTCGCTGCTTGGAATATGCGATGCGATCGCGAGTACCGGGGCATTGCTGCGATGAGCATCGAAGAGTCCGTTGATCAGGTGAAGGCTGCCGGGACCGCAGCTGCCACCGCAGGCCGCAAGTTTCCCGCTGAGCTGAGCCTCGGCGCCTGCCGCAAACGCGGCAGTTTCTTCGTGGCGCACGTGAATCCACTTAACTTTGCCGTTTATTCGCAAAGCATCCGTCACCGGATTCAGGCTGTCGCCCACGACGCCGTAAAGTCTTTCGACGCCCGCTTCAACTAGTCTGCTAATTAACTCATCTGCCACTCGATGTGCCATCGCCTATTACCTCCGTTGAGATGTCGTTCAATTCGCGCCGATCCGCAGCGAAACCAAGAACTCGGCTGCTCATACAGCGCTCCGGTTTAGTACAGTTGCGATACCCTTGGCAAGCGTCGAAGTGACGAGCTCTTCATACTCCCATTCCGTCAACACCCGACACAGATATGCGAAAACGAGCTTCTGCTTCTAGACACTTAAGTAGTTGGGCTCGGGCTCAAATTCCCAGGCCGGTGGTTTCGCGGATCGTCTTTCGCGTTTAAGTATTCAAGGCCAAGCGGCCCAATCGCCGAAACTTGCGTGATGTACTCACTGGATTTCGCCCAGTGAAAATGGGACGTATTGCCGGGTAGGACGATGACGCTACCGGGCGGATACGCCTGCAGTTCATCGGGGTTGAACTGATCGCCAAGGCCGATGTAAAAAACGCCGGAAATAACTGTGTAAACTCGATCCTCCGGGTGCCGGTGTGGCATCAGCTTCACGCCGTGAGGTACTCTGACCCTGATCGTGTAGGGGCCCGCCTGCGAAGGCTCACCAACAACGACTGCCAGTAAGACCGAAGGTGGGAACGCCGCGAAGGGCTTCCAGTCGATCTCTTCCGACAGGATTGATCTGAAAACGTCTTGGCCTGGCTGGTGGGGTCGAATGATGCCTCCT
>CAVSBF010000002.1:0-2324511 GCA_963726155.1 uncultured Acidobacteriaceae bacterium | reverse complement strand
GAAACACCAACCGCGAACTTCCGATCGTCACGTTTCTCATCCTGTGGAAGTGATCCGACCGTATTGAATTTCCGACTTGATTCCCCCCCGAGTCTTGTGGCATTGTTCCGGGCAACTTTTGGAAGGGGTGAACCGTGAACGAAAACCATCGACTGTTGAGGCTGTCGTATTTAATCGTTTCAGTACTCACCTTTGCCTCAATCGTGGCGCGCGCGGATGTGACTGGTTCGGTCACTGGCGTAGTCCATGATCGCGCACAAGCGGTTGTAATTGGCGCTAAGGTCAGTATCATTAATACACAGACCAATTTCAGCCAGCGAGTCACTTCGGCTGCCGATGGCTCCTTCCACTTCCTGGCATTGCCTGCCGGGAGTTACAAGGTCATTGCAACTGCTCCTGGTTTTCGACCCTACACGGGGACGGACATCACGGTGCAGGTGAACGATCAACTCCACCTTGACATTACGCTGGACGTGGGCGCGGTGTCGGAGCACGTTGACGTTGCTGCGGACGTGGCACGCGTAGAAACCGAGAGCACGCAATTGGGCGACGTCATCGATTCAAAGAAGATGCTCGCTCTGCCGCTGAATGGCCGCAGCTACCTTGACCTGCTGGGCTTGCAGGCGGGGGTGGCACCCAGCGGATCGGTGACTATCGGCGGCAACGGGCAGCAGGGCACCTCCGGAACCGGCGGGCGGCCGGTATCAGGTTACATCGATAATGCCGGCAATGTTTCAGTGAATGGCCAGCGCGAGACAGCCAACGCGTTTCTGGTGAACGGTGGTGATGTCAGCGAGGGACGAAACCTGGGCGCCGGCCTGGTTCCGAACCTTGACTCTGTTGAGGAGTTTCGCCTGATCACCAACAGCTTTGACGCGGAATACGGAAAATTCAGTGGCGCTGTGATGAACGCCATCACCAAGTCGGGTACCAACAGCTTCCATGGTGACGTGTTCGAATTCCTGCGTAACGACAAGTTGGATGCCGCGAACTTTTTCACCCCTGTCAAGTCTGAACTGCGGCGCAATCAATTCGGTGGCGTGGCGGGAGGACCCTTCTGGAAGGACAAGCTATTCTGGTTCACGGATTACCAAGGAACCAGACAGGTGCAGGGCGCAGAAACCGGCATCGTTAACCTGCCGCCGGCGGCGCAGTTTCAGGGCAACTTTGATCCCTCACTCTTGACCGGCACCGTCGATTCCCCCACCACGCCCTGTGCTGGCTGTCTCGACTGGCCCTCGAGGCTTTCACAACGGCTGGGTTACACGGTGTCGGGTGGCGAGCCGTACAGTTTCCCTGGATGCACCAGCACAAATTACAGTTCCACGAGTACTAACGCTTGCGTGTTTCCTGGCGGCGTGATTCCAAAAAGAGCGTGGTCGCCAGCAGCGATTGGAACTATCAAGTACATTCCTCAACCCAACATCGATCCCGCCGCAGGTACGTATTCCGACAATAGCCAAAGAAATACTGTTACGGATAACAAGATAGGAGAGCGGGTCGACTTCGACAATAACAAGACGGGCAACTGGTCGTTCTATTACCACTTCGACGATTCGACCGTTCTCAGCGCCTTGCCGAGCGGCGGCGCAAGCGTGCCGGGCTTCCCGGCGCGGACGCCCACTCGCGCCCAGGAGTTTGTCATAAGTAACACCAAGATTCTCGGACCTACCGCTGTGAATGAGGCGCGCTTGACCTTCTTCCGCACGTCTACCCACTTGGACAACCCGACGGGTGGACAAGCTTCGCTTTCCTCTCTGGGTTTCGTGACCGGTCTCGGTACGCAGGGGATTATCCCCGATGCCTATCCCGGATATCCGGAGTATGTGCCCCAGCTCTACTTCAACAACTTCACCATCGGTGCGCCCTCCTTGATCACGTTCCAGCCCAACAACACCTACACCATATCGGACGGGGTTTCCAAGGTACTGGGCAGGCATACGCTTAAGTTCGGGGGAGAATTCCGCTACCTGCAGGTGAACGAGCGCAACTTGGCGAGCCAGGACGGGGCTTTTGTCTTCGATGGCACCGTGACCGGCGTCGATTTCGCCGATTACCTTCTTGGAGCGCCTACGGGAGCAGGGGGTGGCTACAGCCAGGCGGCGTTACAACTCTTGGATTCTCGCACGCGCTATGGCGGCGCATACGCCCAAGACACCTGGAGAGTAACACCCGACCTTACGCTGAACCTCGGCCTGCGCTGGGAAGTCAGCATGCCCTGGTATGACACGCAGGGCAAGATCCAGACCTGGGTTCCGGGAGAGCAGTCGGTGGTCTTTCCGGGTTCCCCCAAGGGTCTCGTATTTCCCGGCGATCCAGGCGTCCCCAAGACGCTCGCCCCCACTCGATACGACAATTTCGGGCCGCGCCTCGGGCTTGCCTACTCACCGGATTTCAGCGACGGCGTGTTGGGGAAGGTCTTTGGCGGCCCGGGAAAAAGCAGTATTCGCGCAGCCTTCGGGATCTACTATACGTCCGTGGAAGATCTGAACCTGTTTTACGAAGTGGCCGATGCTCCCTTTGGCTTGTACTGGAGCAGTCCCGGCGCTGTTCTGTTTGAGGAACCTTTCCGAAATCGGGTGGACGGAGGCACCGACGGGGAGGGACAGCGCTTCCCGTTCACCGTCCCAATTCCGGGCAGTCCGGCAAATAAGACGCTCAGTTTCGCGGTATACGAGCCGATGTCCTACTTCCCCGGATATGACATTCATAACCGCTTGCCGTACGCCGAGCATTTCAATTTCTCGATCCAGCGTGAGCTGACCAAGTCGACCGTATTAACTCTGGCCTATGTTGGCACCGAGGGTCACCGGCTCATCTCGCAGATCGAAGCGAACCCTGGCGACGCTGCATTATGTATCCAGCTCGCAGCGGAAGGATGTGGACCGAACGCTGAACAGAACACGTTTACTGTGGGCTCAAATACCATTTACGGAACCAGGGATAAGCTTTTAAATCCGAACTACTGCCCTGCGGCGCAGACGCTCTGCTTCGGCTTTGGCAACACCTTCACCAAGCTGGTTGCGAATTCGATCTACAACGCCGGTGAGATCACGGTGGAACGCAAAGCCGGCGATGTAACCTTGCTGGCTGCTTACACGATAGCCAAAAGTCTGGATGATTCGTCAGGGTTTAACGATCTGGTCAATTTTGCCAACCCAAAGCTGAGCCGCGGGCTATCGTCGACTGACGTTCGCAACAATTTCGTGGTCAGTTACGTCTGGGCCATACCCTTTGATCGGGCCTTCCCCAGTTTGCCAAAAAGGCTGACGAAAGGCTGGCAACTCCAGGGCATTACGCGTTTTGCCTCGGGTTTTCCCATCCAGATGGGTCAGTCGAATCCCGTGACCAACCCTCAACTGTGTCCGGGGTTGTTGCTGGCCACACCACAACCGTGCGAGTCAGATAGTTCCCTTGCCGGCAGTCCCTCCACCGATATGCCGAATCTCGTGGGACCGATTCACATCCGCAACCCTCGCGATACCCCTGGCACGTTCACATATTTTGACCAGAGCGCATTTGTCGCGACCAACTGCTATTTCATTGGGACCACCCCAAGCCCGGATTGTGGCACCTTCGGCACCGCGAATCGGCGATTCTTCCACGGCCCCGGCTTCAACAACACCGATTTCGGGTTTCAGAAGACGATCCCAGTCACCGAGGCCAAGATGTTCGAGATTCGGGGTGAATTCTTCAATATTTTCAACCATGCGCAATTCGTGAATCCGAGCGGGGATATCAGCAGCGGAAGCTTCGGAAATATCACCAACGCCCGCGACCCGCGCATCGGGCAGGTCAGTGCGAAGTTCATCTGGTGATGCGCTCACGTAGTGATGCGGGCGGGGCTCGACGCCTCGTCCGCAATTTTTGCCTGTTGCGATCACTCCAGGAGGAAGAACTCCCGCCGGATTAGCCGTGCTAGGCTGTGGTCATGAAGGGTTCCCTGTTTTTGGCGCTCATGTTGGCAGCATCTGGTTTTGCGCAAACGGCGGCGATCTACCGCCGCGACGCAACCCAGTTTGCCCGCCAAAAATCGTGGGATCAAGCAATCGCCGCCTATCGCAAGGCGCTGGAGGTTGAGCCCAACGATGCCATCACTCACTACGACTTAGCTCTTGCTCTTAAATACAAAGGTGAAGCGAAGCAGGCAGTTGACGAATTCGAGGCGGCGTTGCGCCTCAAACCGAAATGGGCCGATGCCGAATACGGATTGGGCGCCGCCTTGTACGATCTTCACGACCAACCTGCCGCCGCAAAGGAGCTGCAGGCTGCCATACGGCTCGCCCCCGCAAACGCCGCGGCTCATCGGCTGCTGGCACGCATTTATCTGGAGCAGAGCAATCCTTCGGCCGCCAAGACTGAACTTCAGCGAGCAATTGCATCGAAGCCCTCAGCAGAGCTTTACACTGAATTGGGACTGACCGAAGGACAGCTTGCCGATCTTACCGGTGCAGCGGCCGCGTTTCGCCACGCCCTTCAGTTGAATCCGCGGCTTACGACGGCATACATGCTTCTGGGTGTGACGCTGCGCCGCCAAGGCGATCACGCTGGCTCCTTAGCGGAATTCCGCAAAGCGGTGGCTGCCGATCCTGGTGATCCCAGAGCACAATTCAATCTTGGAAAGGAACTGAAGGCTGGCGGCGACTTGGTAGACGCCATCGCGGCCTTCCAGCGCGCCATCGAGCTGAAACCTGACTATGAAGACGCGCATTACAACCTCGGCATTGCCTTGCGTGATCAGGGACAGAGGGAAGCGGCACAAAAGGAATTGAACGAGATCGCCGGACTACGGCGGTTCCGTGCGCGCCTGGCAGAGGCGAAATTGCTTACCCTTCAGGGCGTAGGCGCACTACAGGATGAAAAACTCAACGACGCTCTTGGTTTCTTTCAAAAGGCCATTGAGAAGGGCCCCGAGTTGCCGACCGGCTACTACTACTTAGGCCTCACGTGGGAGCGCAAAGGGGACGCCGGGCAGGCTCTAACAGCGTTCGAGAAAGCACTGGAGCTGAAGCCGGACTATGCACAGGCTCACTCGAGCCTCGGCCTGCTGTACTGGCGTCAGAACGATCACGCGCACGCGCTCGATGAATTCCGGCAGGCAACCATGTGCGATCCCGACCTGGCGGAGGCGCACTATAACCTCGGTTTGGCCCTGGCGCAATCGGGCAAATTGGACGAAGGCATCAGCGAACTGAAAGAAGCCATCAGTCTCAATCCGGAGTACACCGACGCGCGGGTTCAGCTGGGATTGGCGCTTAGCCAGAAAAATGACAATACCAGCGCTGCAAATGTATTCCGTGAGCTCGTGCGGCGCGATCCGAACTTCGCGGAGGGTCACAACAATCTCGGATTAGTGCTGTTGCAGGCTGGCAATGTTCGGGGCGCGCAGAAGGAGTTTGTCGATGCGGTGCGTCTTAAGCCGAAGTACGCGGAAGCACACTACAATCTGGCGTTGGCGCTACAACAGGAAGGAAATGAAGCAGAGTCGCGCGCAGAATTCAACAAAGCCTATGAGATTGCGCCGCAGTTGAAAGACGCGCCTCACCCATAACCGTTGCTCGTGTCCCTTGCAAAGAAGGGCCATGCTCGCGGTGATGCTTCAGCAGCAGCCGGGGTTCAAAAGCTCGAACCCGAATTCCACAGGTCGCGTTTATCGTGAGGGAAACGAGCTGTTTAATGCGAAGAATTTCGAAGGCGCGCTGGCGCGAGCCCGGGATGCGGAACAGTTCTCCGATCACCTGAGCGAAGGGGCCTTGCAAGAATCGACTTCACTACTGGTCAGCGTTCTTAGCGCGCTTCACCGTTATGGTGAAGCGGTGCATGCCCAACAGCACTGGATTGATTTCCTCAAGGCGTCGGCCGATGACTACGACCAGGCCTTTGTCCCGGCGTATACGGGTCTAGCGGGGATTTATGGGGAAGCGGGAGACTGGCATGGTGTTGAAGAGTCGCTAACCCAGGCGATTGATTCGTGCGACACAATTCACGCCCACTTCGCAGCGGCGAACGTAGCTTTTATTGATCCGACGTTTGAAAGAAGCTGGTCCCAATACAACCTCGTAATCGCCTATTCGCGGGAAGGAAATACCGACACGGCTCTTTCCAAGACCGAGGATTTCTTTACCGAATATTCGCAGAAGGAACAAGACACGACTCATCCTGTCAACGTCATCTATCATTCTGCTGACTTCGCCGCGCTGGCTCTTCAGATCGCAACCGAAGCGAAGCGGCAAGATGATATTGACCTTTGGCAGAAGCGGGCGCCCGGCGGAATAAAAATAATTGCACTTCACCCGCTCGCTACTCCCTAGCTGATTGATGACGTTGCCTGGATTGAGCAGTCCACACCAAAATGTGACGAAGCTTCACTTTCCTGCTACCTTGGCTGGCGAGGGAGCACGTTCACGCCGTCGTTGGCGGGTGGCACCTGGCCCCGTATCCTGATGAAATCATCAGCAAGACAGTGGAAGCCATGAAGGAAATCAACCCGGACTACTTGATTCCCATGCACTGCACTGGCTTCCGCACAATAATGGCAGTTCAACGAGAGATGCCGCAAAAGCTCATCATGCCTTCCACGGGGACGCGCGTGGTCTTTGGCGCCTAGCCCAATTCCGCTCGTCATTCACGCGAAGCCATCTTGGTGCCCGCCGTGGCTCGCGACCTTTGTCTTTGCGGACTAATTGTCAGTTGGCTCGCGTTGCACTACAACCAAAAACACCACACCGACAATGGTAAACATTCGGAATGCTTCTTCCTGCCCATTCCACATTTTCGACTGCCACATCAGAAACCATTCGCCCCCGACATCGAGGAATGCCACCAACCACATCAGCAGGCTCGACGTCAGCGCAATCACGGCGACATCCAGTGCAGCGGCGAATTGCGCCCTGTCCGCACGATACGATTTCAGCAAACGAACACCAGCCCACCAGCATAGAAGCATAGTGACTGATTCCCAGGCGATGATGCTGATGTAGAAAACCGTATGTACTGGCGGCGAATTGACGGCGCGCCACATGACGTGGTTCCCCGGAAAGGTTGAGTCCATCATGAGGACGTGGCGGACAAACTCATAGTTGGAGCCGTAATCCGTGATGTTGTTCAGGACCAGAATCGTGTAGAAAAGTGCGATTGCAAAAACGAGAACCGCTTTGGAAACGCGAAGCGCCATTCCATGCCGCATAGGTTGTTGCACGCGGGAATTATATCTCTCGGTGACTTACCGCGACTTTCCTGGACTGCGCACAAGTTCTGATTCACGAGGCGAACCTTCAATAATCCAATGTGCCAGGAGGGAGCTCTCAGTGCTCTCAAACACGCGGGAAACGTTTCGGCATGAGCGGAAATCATCGGAGCGATTTCCGGGAGCCTGCTTGCGGATCATTTCCGGATTGCCGACAAAACCTCCGCAATCTGTAACAACCTCCACGATGCGCAGGGACTATAATTGCGCGCATCCATGACGCTTACTTCGGGCACCAAACTCGGGCCGTACAAGATCATATCGCCATTGGGAGCGGGCGGCATGGGCGAGGTGTACCGCGCACGCGACACGCGGCTTGGGCGGGATGTCGCGATTAAAGTGCTACCAGAGGCGCTGGCTGATGATGCCGACCGACTGCGGCGTTTCGAACAGGAAGCGCGCACGATTGCGGCGCTGAACCATCCGAACATCCTGGGAATCCATGACATTGGCACGTACGACGGTGCGCCGTTTCTGGTCAGCGAATTTCTTGAAGGGCAAACACTGCGGGTGAAGCTCGTAACAGGGCCGCTGCCGGTGCGGCTTGCGAACGAATACGCGCTCGGCATCGCGCACGGACTCGCGGCCGCGCACGAGAAGGGAATCGTGCATCGGGATCTGAAACCGGAGAACGTGTTTGTAACTCGTGACGGACGCATCAAAGTGCTGGATTTCGGTCTAGCGAAGCTGGTCAGGCCGGACGAAAACCACGAAACCGCACTTACACTAACGAGCCCGGCGACTTTGCCGGGTCTGGTGATGGGTACCGTAGGCTACATGTCGCCGGAACAGGTGCGGGGCGATCCGATCGACGCGCGATCGGACATTTTCAGTTTCGGTGCAGTGTTCTACGAGATGCTTACCGGCAAACGCGCTTTCAAACGCGAGACCTCCGCAGAAACGATGACTGCAATCTTGCGCGAAGAGCCAGCGGAGCTGAGCGGTACCGGCTGGCAAGGTCCTCTGGAACTGCAACGGATCCTTTCGCGATGCCTGGAAAAGGACGTCGCGCGACGATTCCAGTCGGCCAGTGACTTGGCGTTCGCCATTGAATCGCTGAGCGGAACATCGACCAGAACATCGACCGGAACATCGACCGGAATATCGACCGCGAAGAGAGTGTCGCAGCCGAAGGCGAAATTAAAGCGAGCGTGGATCCCGTGGGTCATAGCTGCCGCAGTGCTGATGGGAACTGCGGTCTGGGAAATGGTTCGGCCGGCGGCTGCACCGGTCAACCCGCTCGAAAAAGCACATTTCACGCGCGTGACCGACTTCGAGAGCGTGGAAGCGGCGATCTCACCGGACGGCAGGTTTGTGGCTTTCATCTCCGATCATGACGGCCCCTTCGATGTATGGCTCACCCAGGTGGGTACCGGACATTTAATTAATCTGACACAAGGTAAGGCAGGCCCGTTGCCGGGACCCTTACGAAGTGTGGGATTTTCGGGCGACGGCTCCGAGATTTGGATCGGCGGTGGTGATGTAGGGCTGCGGCTCCGGCTGATGCCCCTGACGGGAGGTGCGCCGCGTAATTTCCTCGGCGAGGACACCGCCAACCTGGCCTGGTCGCCGGATGGCGAGCGGATTGTCTATCACACCTTCACTAAGGGCGACCCCATGTTCGTGGCGGACCGCACCGGCGCCAATGCGCGGAAGATATTCGGCGACCGGCCGGGACTTCACAACCATTTTCCAACCTGGTCGCCTGACGGCCGTTGGATCTATTTCGTGCACGGGACACCGGCGACGAGGGAGATGGATTTATGGCGCATCGACCCGGACGGCGGGAATCCAGAGCGCCTCACCGAGCGCAATACAGACATCGCATATCCCACGCCGTCCGGCGAAAACACACTGTTCTACGTGGCGCGGGATGGCGACGGTTCAGGACCGTGGCTGTGGGCGTTTGATGTGAAACGCAGGGATTCGCGGCGTGTGAGCATCGGCCTCGAGCAATATACCTCCGTGCAAGCCAGCGCGGACGGCCGTAAGCTGGTGGCCACCATCAGCAATCCCGTCGCCGGACTTTGGACTGTTCCGATTCTTGATCGGGTCGCCGAAGAGCGCGATGTAAAACCCTTTCCGGTGCCGAACCAGCGTGCGCTGGCGCCGCGTTTTGGAGGCTCGTCGCTGTTTTACTTGTCTTCCCTCGGCGCGGGCGACGGACTGTGGCGTCTTCGGGACGGACAGGCGACTGAAATCTGGAAGGGCGCCGATGGTGCGTTGTTTGAGACGCCCGCTGTTTCGCCGGATGGGAGTCGCGTGGCCATTGTGCTGCGGCGGAGCGGGAAACGCCAAATGCATGTCCTCTCTTCGGACGGCGCCGAACTCCAGCCCATCGCGGAGGGAATTGTGGCCCAGGGTACGAGTTGCTGGTCGCCGGATGGCAAGTGGATCGTCACTGGTGGCAGTGACGCCACCGGTCCTGGGCTTTTCAAGATTCCGTTGGAGGGCGGATCGCCAGTCCGCTTGGTCAGCGGGCCGGCACTCAATCCGGTCTGGTCGTCGGATGGAAGGCTGATCGTATATGCGGGTACGAATGTGAGCACCTTCGCTCCGCTTCTGGCCGTACGTCCAGACGGAACCAGCGTCGAATTGCCCCATATCAGCCTGCGGCGTTTGGGCGAGCATGTGCGCTTCTTGCCTGATGGCAAGAGTCTGATCTACATGCAGGGACTGCTCGCATCACAGGACTTCTGGCTACTCGATCTCGCTTCCATGAAGTCGCGCCCACTCACCAAACTGCAAAATCGTGCCGCCATGCGGACCTTCGATATCACAAGCGACGGGAAACAAATCGTCTTCGACCGCTTACGCGAGAACTCCCAGGTCGTCATGATCGATCTTCCCAAGGAATAAGCTTAATCCAGGAACGAGCTGCAGCAGTTCGTGGCCGCTTCATTTGGAGTGAGCAGCTTCTCGCGACCCGAGCCGCGAGGTATCTTAAAACGCCCGAGTTGCGGGCAAGTGCGAAGTAACCCCCAAAAGAAGAGGGCCGGCTTATCGGGAGTTGGCTCGCGTTCGACCACAAACACGAACACCACGTCGGATACGAGAGTACGCCCTAATCACGCAGCGCACGCCCTATCACCCCTGCCTCTTTACATCGGATTTCAAATTCAGATTCCGAATCAGCCGGTGCAAGTACTTCGGGTGAATTCCGAGGAGGCGAGCGGCCTCGACGTGGTTTCCTTGGGTTTCGTCCAGTGCCGCCAGAACAAGCTGTTTTTTCGTCTGGCTTAAAGTGTTGTGGTATCGCGCCGCGGCCAAGCCCACGGACTGTTCCTCGAGCAGCGTGTCCGGCAAGTCTTCTGCAAGAATTTCATCGGTCAGTCCCAGCACGATCGCATGCTCGATGGCGTTCTCTAATTCGCGAACGTTCCCGGGCCAACTATATTTCATCAGCAACTCCCGTGCCTCCGCAGCGATGGCTTTGAAGCCACGATGGCACTTCTCCGCGTATTTGTTGGCGAAATACAACGCCAGCAATGGAATGTCTTCGCGATGCTCGCGTAGTGGAGGCATAATTACGGAAACGACATTCAGGCGGTAATACAGGTCCTGCCGGAACCCACCGGTCTTGATTGCTTCCTCCAAATTTTTGTTCGTTGCCGCGAGGACACGCGCGTTAAATGGCAGCAGGCGATTTCCACCGAGCCGTTCAAATTCACGCTGCTGCAACACCCGCAGGAGCTTGGCCTGTAGTAGAGGAGCGAGTTCTCCGATTTCGTCAAGGAACAGCGTCCCCTCCTCCGCAATGTCGAACTTGCCCTTTTTGGTCGCCACCGCGCCCGTGAAAGCTCCCTTTTCGTGGCCGAAGAGTTCGCTCTCCAGCAAAGCTTCCGGGATGGCGGCGCAGTTGACGGCGATGAACGGCTTGTCGAGCCGCTCACTGTTGGCGTGGATAGCGCGGGCCATGAGTTCCTTGCCGGTTCCACTTTCGCCGCGAATGAGCACCGTGGAATCGCCCCTCGCCACTCGCCCGATGAACTCACTCACGCGTCGCATCGGTCTGCTTTCCCCGATGAGGGAGCGGTCGCCTTTCGCCTCCGCCTGCAGGCGCTGGTTCTCTGCCTTCAGGGAGTCCAGCTTTGACACGTTCTCTAGCGTGATCGCGACGATGCGGGCAACCGCGCTGAGGAAGTAAACGTGGTCCTCTCCGAACGCGAGGGAGGAAGCGGGTGAGCTCAAATAAATCACTCCGAGGATTCTCTCAACCGCCACCAGAGGCACACACAGCACATGCTCCGCGGAAGTAGTTTCGGCAGCTTCCGCAACCACGGCGCAGTGTTCCCAGGTGGCCTGCTGCACCAACTCGCGGCGGATGAGCATATCGGGCTGGGCGCGGCCTTCTCTATTCCACGTACAGGGCGGACCGTCCTCCTCACTCGCGTTCGGCTGGAGCAAGATTGCAGCCCGCGAGGCAGGGATCACTTCGCAAATAAGCTCCAGCAATTCGCTCTGCAATGCTTGCATGTCGCGAGTGGAATTGATCATGTTCGCGATCTTGAAAAATGCAGTCAGATCGCGCGCCATTCGACCCACCCCCGAGTCACCACTCGGCAATCCGGAGCGATCGAGGGACATCGTTCTCAGTTCCGCGGTGCCAGAGGGTGACGACAGCGGGCTGGTCCGCTCATCAGGGCCGGTGAAGAACACAAACTCACTGTTGCCGATACGAATTCGGTCTCCGTGCTGGATGGTCTGGCGGCTCACGCGTGCTCCGTTGACGAAGGTGCCGTTGTGACTGTCGAGATCGGCGACCTCAAAAACATCTGCAGAGACCTCACGCACCGAGCAATGTTTTCGTGAGACCGCAGGGTCGCGCACCTCCAGTTGGTTGGAGGGATCCCTACCCAGAATCAGCGGGGCATCCTTCACCACCTGAACAAATTCCTTCGGGAATCCGGAAATCGAGATCAGTCTCGGGTTGATCAACTCATTCTCCGGCTGTCCAGTGTAGTCGAAACGGCAGGAGAATCATCGTCGAATCTGCGGAACCAAAAGGCTACTCGCGGGTAGCCGTTCAACTACCACTTGCTCCGACCGGGTTCAGGGAGGGAAGGCTTAAGTTGTTGAAAAAACATCAGACCACATCGGGAGAAAGCTCAAATTGAGCTTGGCACGACGCATGCAATATCTAGATTCGTCACCGCAAGCTTCCACAGATAACGCGGGCGAGTTTGGATGACAAATTCAGTTTGGGTTCCACTGCGAGGAGCCCCAAGGAGGATGTTATGAAACGCAACTTTATCGGGATCCTGTCGCTGGTGGTGATGTCGCTGATGCTCAACGCCGCGGCCCAAGCTCAGTCTGCTGCCAAAGCAAATGTGCCCTTCGCCTTCACGGTGGGCTCGGCGCAGCTTCCAGCCGGCACCTACGTAATCAGTACAGCTGGCATGAGCGCAATCGAGATACGGAACGGTCAGACAAGCGCGAGCGCGTTGTCGTTAGTCAGGCACGAGTCTCAAAGCAAGTCGGACGCCAAGCTGGTCTTCCATCATGTAGCTGGCCAGTATTTCCTGGCGGAAATCTGGGGAGGTGCGGGCGCCAATGGTATGGTGATCGCTCCCTCCAAGCAGGAGAAGAGCCTGGAAAAGGAGTTGCGGCTCGCCACTGGCCAATCGAAAAGCGAGGACGTCTTGATTGCTCTTAACTGAAGGGCGACCTAAACCCAAACGAACAGCCGAGCCAAACGCTCCGGCTGTTCGTTTCTTAGTGTCTGGCATGATGTCCTGTAAGTGACGATTGAGGTCACATCAGGTCATTTTGGTGCACGAGTGCGACTGTGAGTAGTTGGGACTGCTTGGCACCGCATGAGAGGAGACAATTGCTAAGCCGTACGCTCTAACACCCGTACCGAGGGTTCGAATCAGTCAGTCGTCAGGAAGGTAATCTCCGCGAATTACACACTCTCTCCGGTGCCTTGAATGTGCGAAATGGCGAGATGGGCGATACCATCGTCCAATTGCGCGGTTCGTTTTGTTCTGGCTGAATGGTCGTGAGGAAAATCCCATGGCGATTATGGACGCACCTGCCGGACGCGCGCAGATTCGCCTGGGCCGATGGGTCGAACTCGGCGCCGGGTGGGATGCCTGCGTTGCTTCGCTCGCGCGACCCGCTGCCCAGGAGGGGATCAAGGCGCCGATGGCGCGCGGCTTCCACAAGCCGGGGGATGTCGAAAATCGGCTCGGATACTATCTGGGCCAAATTGCGCGACAGGGAGCGGGATTTCGAACACCGTATTTGTAATGAGTAGAGCACTGCATTGAAAGGAGCTATCAATGAGCGCGGTACAAATCGAACAGAAGAGCTATGAGATGCCCCCGCGAGAGGGGATCAGCATCGCGCATTTTCTCACCGTCGCCGACGTCGGGCGATCGGCTCGCTATTACGAAAAGGTCTTTGGCGCTCGTATTCTGACCATGGGTGACGGCAACGCGCCTCCATACCTTCAGCTGGCGAATATCTGGATGATTCTGAACGTCGGAGGCGGCCCGACCCCCGATAAGCCGACAGTAACGCTTAGCGTCCCGGACCCGAATCACATCACGAGCTTTATGAATTTCCGCGTTGCTGATATTCAAGCCTGCTACGAACTATGGAAAAGTCGAGGGGCCGAATTCCTCACGCCGCCGATCCCTAAGTACGGCGAGATTCGCTGCTACATCCGCGATCCTGACGGCTACATTATCGAGGTCGGACAAAGCACTACCCTCACCTACGGTTAGCGCTCGGCCCGGATGGGATGCGGATTTCAACGGTGTTCTCTTGAGGCCTTCGGGGCTGTGTCGCCGGTCACAAGAAGACTGGCGCGCCTGACTCTCCCTCGAAGACACCAAGCGTTACCTCGAGGACTTCGAGCGGCTGCAGAAAACCGCGAAGTCCGACCAGGAACTGTTCGATCAGATGACGGAGCTGTACCCGCATTGGGTAGCTAATCAGTCGTGGTTGATGTTCGGATTTCCAAGGACATGAGCTGCAACAACCGAACTGAAAGGACTGCACGAAAAACTGCTCAAGCTTCCCAAGGGTTGATGACACCGACACTCGTACGCTCAAAGTCGGCTACGTTCCTGGTCGCAACGGTCAGACCGTGCACCAGGGCCGTGGCTGCGATGAGGGCGTCACGATCGGAGCGAGGGTTCGGTACGTGAAGCGTCGCGCATCGCCGGGCGACATCGGTGTCAATCGCAAGGATGCGGCCTGAGAATGTGGGCAACACGTGAAGATCCATCCACGCACGAAGGATCGCGCCTTGCTGGTTGTCGCGCCGCTGGATGAGAAGAATTCCGATCTCCAATTCAAGTACCGAAATGACCGAGATGTAGAGACTCGCTGAGGGTACGCGTTCGGCCCATTTCCTGACGTTTGGATGCGTCTTCTTCGCTTTTCTTAATTCTGAAATTACGTTGGTATCAAGGATGTACATCAGCTCAGGTCCGCCGGCCCGTGGAGGTTTCCCCGCAGACGAGGCGGCTCAAATTCAATCTCAGCGGCGGCTGGCATCGCCAATAAGTCCATAATGCTCTTGTGCCCTCCAGTAATCCTTTGATACTCCTCCACCGTGAGCAGCACGTGGGACGGACGACCGCGATCCGTAATGAAAACGGGACCTCGCTTGGCGGCTCTCTTTGCCCTGCTTGTATCCTGATTAAAGTCTCGACTGGACAGTTTTGTAATGGCCATGGCTCAGTCCCTCAATGTAGCAACGTGGCTACATTATACCAGAAAAAGCGCTGGCTCTGGGACCTCGATCGGTTGCAGAAAACCGCGAAGTCTGGCCAGACGCTGTTCGATCAGATGACGGAGCTGTGCCGGCATTGGGGTAGCCAATCACTCGTGGTTGATGTTCGGATTCCCGGGGGCATGAGCCACCTCAACCGTCGATCCGCGTTCGGTGGATGCCCCACCCGTGGCGGTTTCACGGGTGGGCGCGATGCCGTTGGGATCAGGAGATTTTGCGGATGCTGAGTTCAGCTTTCCGGATCTCATCCACCAGAACCTGGCCGGGTTCGCCATAAGCGTAATGTCGGAAGCTGCTCCACAACCAGTCCTCGGGCTTTAGAACTAAACCTCGCTGCACGGGATTGCGATGTATGTAGCGCAGCTTTTCCACGCGTTTCTTCTCGGTGAACACAACGAAATCGTAGAAGCGGAGTTGCCAAACATGTCCCGCGGCGACGGGTGTGCTCCAAAGCGCGTCTGTCCGGGCAACGGTTTTGGCGCGAAGTTCGCGTAGCAGCCGATGGGCGAAGGTTTGTTTCAAGGCGGCCAGCACCAGCGAAGGATTTCCGTACTTCGGCTCGGTGAAGAGCAGATGGACATGCTCAGGCATGACCACGTAACCGACAACTACAAATTGATGGCGCTGGCGGATCTGCTCCATAACTTCGAGGAAGAGATCGCGAGAGCGGGGTGTGCCGAGAAGCGGTCGGCGTTGATAACAACTTGTGGTAATAAAGTGCGAATATCCAGCGCCGTAGTAGCGGTGCACGTTGGTCGGCATTGAAACGATGTATCAAAGAACGCGACGATTTGGCAGTGACCGATGAATATGCCAGGGAGAGTTCGCAGCAGCCCACCCGTGAAACTGCCACGGGTGGGGCATCCCGTGCCGTGCCAGAGTACGGCTGGGCCAGCCCCAATCGCACAATACCTTCGTCCAATTGTTTCGCCTTCCCTCGTCGGGCATAATCGGCATTCGATTTCAAAGGAGGACAAAATGACAACCAAAGGAAAAATCTTAGTGCTGGTATCGAGCGGTCGTGGCTTGCCCTTGAAAGATGGCAAGGTTTATAAGGGCGCTGGCTACTACCTCAACGAACTGACGGTTCCGGTTCGCGCCCTGATGAAGGAGGGCTACGAAATCACTTTCGCCAACCCCAAAGGCAACGCGCCGCAAGTGGATGTGCATTCAGAGGTCCCCGATTTCTTCGGCGGGGACGCGGCCAAGCTTCAGGACTATATGTTATTCCGCGACGGCCTGGCTGGGCTCAGAGATCCAAGCCGCATCGCGGATGTCATCGCATCGGGGCTGGATCAATATGACGCTGTTTTCGTCCCCGGCGGCCACGGCCCGATGGAGGATCTGCTCGATGATCCCGACGCTGGCACCGTGATGAGGCACTTTCATAAAACATCGAAGCCTACGGCAGTGCTCTGCCACGGCCCGATTTCACTGCTCTCGGCTCTTCCGAATTCGAAGGAGTTTGTCGCCGCGCTGAGTGCAGGCGATGCCGCTGGGGCACACGCAATGGCTCAAGGCTGGATCTATGCTGGATATAAGATGACTATCTTTTCGACGGCGGAAGAGCAGCAGCGCGAGCCGCTTGAGATTGGTGGCAAGGTTCTCTTCTACCCGGACTTCGCCCTGCGTACGGCGGGCGGTGACGTAAGTGTGGTCGCTCCATGGGGGAGCTACGTCCTGCAAGATCGCGAGCTGATCTCAGGCCAGAACCCATTCTCTGATCAAGCGCTTCTGAAACTTCTTCTACCGGCACTCGATCGGAGGAGGGAGTCGGTTTCAGCGGCATAAGAATCGGAGGAAACCCGGGGAACGGGACAGACACTGGACATTTTCCATTTTTCGACAATGGAAATTAGTCAACGTCCCGTTTGTCTTCGATGGAGAGACAAGAGATGGAGTGGAAACGGTTGGTCCAGTTTGCGCTACAGGGTAGCAGTGATTTGGAACAATATGCCATCCTGCTGATACGCGTTTCGATCGGGCTGTTCTTCGCCATCTCCGGGGCAAACAAATTGTTTGCCGCCGGCGGCATCCAACCTGTTTACGAAACGCTGGTGAAGGCCAAAGCCCCGTTTCCCCGGCAACTGGCCTATTTCGTGGCGGGTGTCGAGTTTGTTTGCGGATCCCTGCTGGCCCTGGGGTTTCTTTCGAGCGCAGCCTGCGTGGCTTTATTGATCGATATGACAGTCGCCACCCTGACCAGCGCGGTCTCCACTCTGCCGAAGGGACTTTCGCCACTTAACTGGCTCGACGATTTCCTCTACCTCCCTGAAGTCCTGTATATGCTCTTCTTTATCTGGCTGATCGCTTCCGGTCCGGGAAGGTTCAGTGTCGATTACTGGGTTGCGGGTAAGTTACTGGGGTGATCGATTGACGAAACAGCGGGCTCTCCTTAATCGCAGACCGGGGACGGACGGGACGTTTTCCATTTTTTCGACAATGGAAATTAGTGAACGTCCCGCCTGTACCCGGTTTCAGTCCGGTAGGGAAACAGTCACTGACAAAACTTAGATGAACGACGCTAAGAATTAGTCGCCAACGCCATGCACTCCCAAAACTGGAGGCTGCCTGGATAGGCACGTTCTTAGCGCTGCGCCCGGTGTTCACGGGTGGCAACACCTTTGGCGGCAGCCTCTCTTCTGTTCTTTTGCGGATGAATGCCGAGGTCGTGCCATGACGTTTCTGCCAGGTTGACGCCGTAGTAGTTTGCCGCTTTCTCGATGTTGGCGAACGCCAAAGCGCGGTCGGCATCGGAGACGTCGATGACTTGATCGAAACGCGCCACGGCATTACGCACGTGTTCTGCGTCGGTGAGTGGTTCTTTACGCTGCTTCGGAAATGCGTAAACGCTGTCGGGCAAGTCGCTCTGCGTGGTTAGCTGTCCATGTTTCTCGTGAGGTTTCCAAGTTGCTTCCGGCATGTCGTTGCCATCCTTTCGTTAAATATCTGGATGCAAACGATTACACTCGAGGTGCTTCCGCGAATCAATTGGACGATGGTATTGGCGCGAGCTCTCACTTCGGGTGAAGTGCTGAATTAACAGCCTCAAGCAGCGCCGCGTCGCTGAATGGCTTGAACAGGCACTCCACTGCTCCTTGTTCGAGTAGTCGGGTGCGGACAGTTTTATCGGTGCCAGCGGTAATGAAGATGATTGGAATCTCTAGCCGGCGGCGAGACAATTCCCGTTGGAGATCCGGTCCGGACATGCCAGGGGGCATCGAAACATCTAGGATGAGACATCCGGTCTGGTCGACGTAATCGGACGCGAGAAACGCCTCCGCTGAGGGGAACGCCTGAGCCGAATATCCGAACTCCCGCACCAAGTCGGGCAGCGACTCCCGCACGGATTCATCGTTATCGACGACGGACACGAGCGTACGCCTGATTATCACAGGTTGTTCACGCCCCGTGACGACAGCATGCTCGCCTTGATGGGGCGGGTCAATTACACTTTGGTGTTGGTTTGAAGTCACCGGCGCCGGGGTTGATCTTGTCTAAGGTGATTGACGACCGCACTGACCGGATTGGTCGTCACCAACTTGACTTGGTGCCAGGTTGAACTCGCTGGGCATTTTGTTTTCTGGCGAGCTTAGCGACTCCTCGACACTAGGGTACGCCGCTCCAACGTGGACTGTCCCTAATCCCTCACGTCCGGGATCGGAGTGGGCAAAGTCCGCGGGCGCTTGAGGAATGGAGAATGAAAACGCGGCTCCCGGACCCTCATTCACTGTCGCCCACAGACGACCATGATGACTCTCGACAATGGAGCGACTGACCGATAGCCCGACTCCCATGCCGCCACTCTTAGTTGTGTAGAACGGTTCGAACACCCTGTCTACACCGCTGGGTTCGATGCCCACGCCCACATCTTGTACGGTCAGTTGCGCACGATCGTCTCCTCGTTCGGTCCTAATCACCAGCTGCCGCGGACGATCCTCCACACCGCTCATGGCGTCTGAGGCGTTTAGAACGAGGTTCAGGATGACCTGCTGAAGCTGTACACGATCGCCTGTGACCAGAGGAAGGTCGTCGGCAAGTTCAAGCCGCAGAGTCACCCGGCTCCTTTGAAGTTCACTTAATGACAGCGCAATCACCTCGCGTGTGGCCTCATTCAGATCCACTGATTCCGGCAAGGGATCCTTCTTGCTGTAGAGCGCGCGCAATCGAGTAATCACCTCAGACGCACGATTGCCATCGCGAATCGTGCGCCGGGCGGTTTCGCGAGCGCCTTCAATTTGGGGAGGATCGGTCGCCAGCATCCGCAAACAGGTGCTGGCGTTGGTAATGATGCCGGACAGTGGCTGGTTGATTTCGTGCGCGATCGATGCCGTCAGCGCTCCAAGGCTTGTGACCCTGGACACGTGCGCGAGTTCGGATCGAGCCTTGTTGAGTGCTTCTTCCATCCGCCTGCGTTCTGTGATGTCCTCCGAGAGCGCCATGAGGAATCGCGGCACCCTCTCCGTGCCCGGCACCAGAGAAACATTGTTGCGTACCCATATCAGGGTCCCGTTCTTCCGCCGATATTGCTTCTCGATCTGAAACTGCTGGCGCTTTCCCTCCAACAGCTCCCCGACGAGCGTTCGGTTGGGTTCGAGGAACTCCTCGAGGGTGACTTCGAGGAATGAGAGTTTCTGCAATTCCTCCTGGCTGTAACCGACCATCTTCTCGTACACAGGATTCGCGGCAAGAAATCGACCGGTCAGGTCAGTGAGGGCAACCCCGATAGCGGAGTTCTCGAAAACCGAGCGCCATCGTTCCTCGGCCGCCGCAAGTTCGGCCGTTCGCTGCGCGACCTGCTGATCGAGTTCGGCGGCGATACGCTTCTGCTGGCTACGGAGTCGCGCTTCCTGCAGCCCAATGCAGGCCTGACTCGTCGCTACGCTCAGGAGAAGTGCCTCCGTTTGCTGAGGAAAATCTGACCGCTGAGCCGCCGCAACGATCATTCCGAGTTCGCCTTGCAGCCCCAGTGGCAGAGGCGCCATCGAAACGTCTCCGTCACCCATTAGGTTCCGAAGCAGCGGAGGCCATTTCCGGGAGTTGTCTGCCAACGAGTCGTTGAGCGCCTCGCAGATCTCGTGCGCCGGGGGCATCGGGCCCAGCGATTCCGCGATCCGGACGATCTCAATGGGGGGCGCCTCGACAACTGGGAGGTTAAGCTGGACAGAAACGAGATCCAGGCGAAGTATGCGCATGAGCGTGTTCAGCAAGGTATCAAGCACTTGGGATATATCCCCGCCGCTCCAGATGGCAGGAAGAGCGAGTAAGCTGACAAGATCGTTGATGCACCGTTGAAGGCGCTTGATCTCTCCGGCGGATTGTTCGTATTGGACGTCCATATCATGCAGCCGTGGAGGATGAGGAAGTCCGCATGGCCCGACATCCGCGAAGCTCGTCGTCACCAACAATTACGACCCTGAACACGGCCGTTACGCCGCCGCCGCTGCGGGTGCGAGGCGGAGCTTCGTAGCCATTTTCACGAGGTCGGCAAGAGAGCCAGCCATCATCTTTTGCATCACTTTGCCTCGGTGTGCCTTCACCGTGATTTCGCTGATCCCGAGCTCCCCACCGACCTGTTTATTCAGCAGGCCTGAAACCACCAACGCCATTACCTGTCGTTCGCGCTGGGAAAGCGAGGCATAGCGGTCCCGGAGTACCCGCATCTCCGCCGCCAGGCCAAGAGCAACTCGGCTACGTTCAAGCGCTGCCCGGATGGCGGTCAGCAGCACGTCGTCATGGAACGGCTTCGTCAAGAACTCGACAGCCCCCGCCTTCATGGCTTGGACGGTCATGGGCACGTCGCCGTGGCCCGTGATGAAGATGATCGGCATGTCAGTTCGTTCGACCGCGACACGCTTTTGCAACTCGAGGCCATTGAGGCCAGGAAGAGAAACATCCAGTACCAGGCAGTTGGGCACGATCACTCGTGGACGGGTTAGGAAATCTTGCGCGGAAGAGAAAGTCTCCGGCCGCCAGCCTTCGCAGCGGATCAACAATTCCAGCGATTCGCGCACGGAGATGTCATCATCCACCACGAAGACGATGGGTGTGACTTGCAACACGGGCGGTCCCCCATTTCATGGCCAAGTGAGTGCACCTAAACTCATGCTCCGCTGTGCACATTTGACTGATAACGCCCCACTGTTGAAGGGATTTTACAACGACAACCCAATGGAAATCAACGAGATGAGGGTCGTGTGGCGTTTCACAATCCTTCGCGCGCAAGGTTCCTGTTCTCGTAGCGCGAACTCTGTCTCCGGCTACCAAAGTATCGGCGATACCATCGTCCAATTGTTCATCTCCTAAGCTTCTGTTCTCATGACTGGCGTTGACGATTCAATCTGGATTCGCGCGACGAAGAGCACAAGGAGATGAAGCCTGAAAATACTTCAGGCATCGATTCGCCAGAATGGACAGCTCGAACAGAGCCACGAGGAAAAAGTGGCGAGCAGTTACGGTCGCGGTCTCTGCTCGATTGGCAAATCGGGAGACTCTAGCTCCGGGTTCATCGAGCACTTGGAAAATCGACTGACGCGAAAGTTTCGCCAATACTATCGTCCAATTGTTTCGCGTCCGCGCTTCTGGTGTGATGCCTCATCGCAACCAATGACCGGTCTATCCGCAAACCGCCTAAGTGAGACCACTTCCGATGAAGAGGCATCGACATCGGCTTCAAAGCAAATACTGATTTCGTTTGCCGAAGCATATGGAATGGAGGAACTATTATGAGACGCTTACCTAGCGCGCCGCATAAGGACCGCTCTGCGCAACGAGTGGCCGCCTAAGCCAACGAAAGGAACATCCCATGAAATATCCGACTTTTTATCGCACCGCACAGATCGATGGGCTGTCAATTTTCTATCGGGAGGCTGGGCCGAAAGACGCGCCGACGCTCCTCCTGTTGCACGGTCTGCCGTCCTCTTCGCGAATGTTCGAGCCGCTCTTCACCCGTCTCTCCGATCGCTATCACCTGGTCGCGCCTGATTATCCAGGCTTCGGCCACAGCGACTGGCCGGACCCGAAAAAATTCGCGTACACCTTCGATCACATCGCCGAGATCATGAATCATTTCACCGGAGTCGCTGGGGCTCTCGCGCTACACGCTCTACATGCAGGATTACGGTGGCCCTGTCGGCTTTCGCATGATCTTGGCCTACCCGGAGCGCGTGGAAGCCCTCATTATTCAGGATGCGGTCGCGCACAACACTGGTCTCGGCGAGAACTGGAAAACGCGGCGCGCCTTTTGGGCTGATCGCGCGCCGAACGAAAGCGCGCTGCGCAAAAATCTCTTGTCCTTGGCAACCACGAAGGCCCGCCACGCGGGGAACGATCCCAACGTGGAACGCCATGACCCCGATCTCTGGACTGACGAATTTTATTTTCTAAATCAGCCCGGCCAGGCTGACATTCAAAGCGACCTCTTCTACGACTACCGCACCAACGTCGATTCCTACCCGAAATGGCAAACATGGATGCGCGAGAAGCAGCCGCGCCTGCTGGTGATCTGGGGTAAGTATGAGTCTTCGTTCGACCCCTCCGAGCCCGAGTCTTATCGCCGTGATGTCCCCAAAGCCGAAGTCCACATCGTCGATGGCGGCCACTTCGCCTTGGACACGGCTGAAGAGGAAATCGCCGCACTCGTGCAAGAGTTCGTGGGTTCTTCGCGCGACGGGGTCTTGGCGCGGCGGGCAGGGTAAAGCCCTTCGAGAAGGCCGGGGACCCAGTTGTTTATTGGGTGCCGACGTTTAAACCGAAAGGTTGTCTATGTCTGGCAAGAAAACGGCAATCATCACCGGAGCATCGGGAGGTATTGGCTCCGGCTTAGTCGAAGGGTTTCTCGGGGAAGGCTATAACGTCGTCGCGACGTCTCGTCACGCCAGTCGCGAGTTGAGCGCTTCAGGCAGCCTGGTTCTCGTTGATGGCGATATCGGCAAGCAGCAAACCGCCAACCAGGCTGTCGAGGCAGCGATCAACAACTTTGGAAGCATCGATGTTTTGGTGAACAACGCTGGCATCTTCCTAAACAAGCCTTTCACCGACTTCACTACCGAGGACTTCGACGCGCTCGTCTCCACCAATCTGCTTGGATTCTTCTACATCACGCAGCGCACCGTGAAAGAGATGTTGAAACAGAAGGCTGGATGCGTTGTGAGCATCACTGCGGCGCTTGCCGATCGGCCAATCGCCGGCGAAAATGGCTCGGTCTCGATGATCACGAAGGGTGGGTTGAATTCGGCAACCCAGAACCTCGCAATCGAGTATGCAAACGACGGCATCCGCTTTAATGCTGTAGCTCCCGGCGAAGTGGATACACCCATGCACCCCAATAATCCCAAAGACTCAACATCGCAGCCGATTATCAAAAGGGCGACGGTGAAGGATGTTGTCGATGCCGTTCTTTACCTGGTACAGGCGAGTCATGTGAGCGGAGAGATTCTCCACGTCGATGGTGCCGCTCCGGCTCGTCGTTGGTGAATTAAAAAGGACTCTGACCACACGCTGGACGTCGACGAGGTATCAATGCCCAAGTTGCTTTCAGTAAATGTCGGTCTTCCGCGCGACGTAACATGGAACGGCAATACTGTCCGAACCGCAGTCTGGAAATCTCCGGTCACGGGACGGCGAATGGTGCGCAAGCTCGATATCGATGGCGATGCGCAAGCCGATCTCGCCGGTCACGGCGGGGAGCAGCGCGCCGTATTCGTTTATCAGATGGATTCTTATCGTTACTGGGAGCGCTTTCTGGGCCGCACTGATTTTACTTACGGCCAGTTCGGAGAAAACTTCACTGTCGAGGGACTTCCTGACAACGAGGTTTGTATTGGCGATCAATACCGCATTGGTAGTGCGATATTTGAAGTATCGCAGCCGCGCGTAACGTGCTACCGCGTCGGCATCCGCATGAATGAGCCTCGGATGCCGGCGCTGCTCGTGGCACATCACAGACCAGGATTTTACCTTCGCGTGTTGCAGGAAGGAGAAGTCGGTGCGGGCGACGACATCGTAAAAATTGGTGACGGTCCAGAGCGAATGAGTGTTGCAAACACTGACGCTCTCCTGTATTTGCCAGGACATTCCAAGGAGCAACTGCAGCGCGCGCTGCGGATTCCTGCACTTAGCAAGGGTTGGCAGGGTTCATTCGAGGCAATGCTCCGGCAAGACGTGAGCCCGAAAACTGCGGTGCGGAATCCTGGACTCGCCGATGAGGAACAATCGCCGGCGTGGCCCGGCTTTCGACAGATGCGAGTCGCGAATATTCATAAGGAAAGCGATAGCGTAACTTCCTTCATCCTGTCGCCCATCGACGGGAAACTTATGCCCGTCTGCCAGGCAGGTCAATTTGTCGTTTTGCGGCTACCCGTGGATCCGGGCAAACCGCCGGTTCTTCGCAGTTATTCGTTGTCTGGTCTGCCTGCCGCCGACCATTTCCGCATCAGCGTCAAAAGGGAATTGAACGGGATTGGAAGTTCGTTTCTGTGCAACCGTGCGCGCGAAGGCGATGTATTGGATGTGAGTGCGCCCCGAGGAAGCTTTACTCTGCGTGCCAGCCAGGGACCTGTGGTCCTGCTGAGCGCTGGAGTGGGCGCAACCCCTGTAATGTCGATGCTGCACTCACTCGCCGCTGAAAAATCGGAACAAGAAATCTGGTGGATCTATGGAGCGCGCAATCGCGCTGAGCATCCATTTGCAGAAGAATCGCGTTCCTTACTGAAACAGCTCTCTCGCGGTCGAGCATACATCGTATACAGCAGGCCCGCCGCAACCGACCAAGTCGAAGAAGACTTCGATGCTCACGGTCACATTGACGCAGCTTTGATGGAGAAAATTGGCGTGTCGCAGGGTAGTGACTTCTACCTGTGTGGCCCACCTTCATTCTTGGAGAATATGCGCGATGGGCTGCGAAACTGGGGTGTGGCCGCCGCGAATGTGCACATGGAAATCTTCGGTTCTCTCGAAGCAATTACGCCGGGCATGGCGCAGGTGGTTCACACTCCTCATCTGCCACAAGGGCCGCCTGGATCCGGCCCCTCAGTCTCATTCGCGCGCAGCGGGATTACGGCCGCTTGGGATCCGAGATTCGCCAGCTTGCTTGAACTGGCGGAAGCGTGCGATGTTCCGGTCAGATGGTCGTGCCGGACTGGAGTCTGTCATACCTGCATGACTGGCCTGATTGCCGGATCGATTATGTACAACCCTGAGCCGCTGGAGAGGCCCGCTCCTGGGAACGTGCTCGTATGCTGTTCCCAGCCAAACGCGGGTGTCACTCTCGATCTTTAGACGACCTTTTATGATGAAGAGCGAAGGCTTGGAGTTCAAAAAGTCCTGGTGCTCCGAGAAAAAAAGCCCTCTCCCGTGGGAGAGGGCCGTCGCAGTCGCAGGTGTTTTGTTTTAGTCGTCGTTGTCAGCCTTGGTGGGTGCCGGCTTGTTGAAGTCGCTCGCGGGTCGAACGATCTTCTCACCGGGATAGGGCCGCATGAACCCGGTGGATTCGTACCAGTTGAGATGGTTGACGGTGTCCGAATCTTCAGAGTCTGGCGTGTGATACTTGCCAGCGAAGACCTCGGCCTTCTTCGCCATCCATCCAGCTCTGAGAGCCTTAATCGCAGGGCTTTCGTTCCGGATGGATTTTTTGACCGCAGTGGTCGGCGCAGGACACGCCGGAATGGCGGTCTGAGTCGGAGTCTGCGTAACGTCTGTGTTCAGCGGGAACGCGGCCGGCACGTGCGTCCACGGCAGGAAGTTATTCGCCGGTGGGTTATCGATAAAGAGCGTCAGCATCGGCGAGGCCGTGAGGTCGAACTGGTTCATGGGCTTCAGACCCAGAATCTGCTCGATTGTACGGGTCATGTTGACCTGCGTGTAGAACGTGCTGTCTTCGATGACCCCAGCGCCGGTGCCATCGGGATTCACCCGCTGCTTGACGTAGGGGCTTACGACATAGCCCGGGCTGCGGTGACCGTCCACGTGGTCGACTCCGGTCTGCGCGTCGTCTTCCTCAATAAAGATCGCCGAAGAAGACCAGATGGAGCTGTGGCTGATGGCGTCGACAAAGCGGCCAAGCGCCAGGTCGTTATCGGCCTGCATGACTTGCGCCGGTGGCGGGCCGCCAGTGTGATCGGAGCTGATCCACATGAACTCCAACTGGGGCACCGTACCGTTATTGATGTCGTTCTGGAAGTCCTGATTCCAGATGTCGAATCGGAACTGGTCGGGGATGCCCAAGTCGAACTGCGGGTACGTCTGGAACGTGTGGTTAATCAAGTTGGGGAGCGGGGAGTGCGAAGCGACAGTGTTTTCGTTGTATAGCTGGGTCTCGGCGCCACACTCGTAAGCTGTGATGTCATTGAAGAAGTCAATCCAGAGTGGCTCGCAATAGTTCGAGGCAGCTCCAGGAGGAGCGGTGCAACCCTGTGGTGGGTTGAAGGTGTTGTACTCGATATACTCGCCGTAGTTCTTAAACGTAACGCCGGCCTTGACAGCCACATCCCAGAGGTGCCCGACCTTCTGGTAGGCAAGCGCTTCGCCGCCATTGGAGGGGTAATCGCGGAGCCAGTCTGGCGACTGGACGTCGTCGGAGTAGGGAGCCATGGCCTGCGTGATCCAGTTGTGACCGTCGGCCGACTGCCGGCTCGGGTCGTAGAAGTTGTCTAAAAGCGGGAAACGCTGTACTAGAGTGTGCGCGTTAGGCGTATCGGGTCCGATGCCGTAGCTGGAGGCTGCGGTGCCGTCGCCGAACGTTGCCAGCGTGGGGTCGCCGTTGCCACCGACCACGTCGCCCAGGATCTGATCATAGGTGCGGTTTTCACGGATGATCACGAAGACGTGCTTGATCACCGACGGACTGCCGATCCTTGCCGGGATTGCGACCGGCGTCGCAGTCGGTTTGCCACCGGAGGCGGACAGGATATTCTCTGCCAGATCCCAATGGTTGTTGACGTACACCTGGGTCGTCATCATCGACAAGGTCAAGCTGTTCGGAATGGGAACGATGTTGACGGTGCCGAGGTCCTGGTGGGTGTTGAAGTCGTACACGCCGAATTCTTTTCCGTACGAATTTTCGGCCGTATTGGTCGGAGGGGGTGCCACGCCGAAGCCCGTGGTGCCGATGCCCTTGTCGTTGGCAACGAGCAGATTGCCGTCCGTCGCGTCCAGCACGACCGAGCTCGGTGCATAGCCAACCGGGATCAGGCCCGACAGCGAGAAGGAGCTTAGGTTGATTACGGCAATCGCGTTGGCATTATAGAGCGCGACGTAGGCGATTCCGTTTACCGCATCGACGGCGATTGAGTTCGGCCCCGCACCAACGAGGGAGCCAGGCACTTTGATCGGCAGCCCAAGCTCGATCGTCTTCGTTACCTTGTTAGTGGAGGTGTCGATCATCGAGATGCTGTCGCTATAGGCATTGGCGACCAGCAGGTCCGTCCCGTAAAGCGCCATGCCCGTGGGATGCAGACCGACGCCGATGCTGCCGGTGACCGCGAATCTGGCGAGGTTCACCACAGAAATGGTGCCAGTCGACGTGGCGCCCGTGGGATTATCGACGACAACCGGGGTGCCGTTCGAGTACCCCTGGAAGTCCTTCGCGGTAGCAATCCGTCCACCTTCGTTGGAGACGTAAGCGGTGGTGCCATCCGGCGAGATTACGACGCTGTGCGGCACGTTACCGACGCGGATCTCGGGACCCTCGAGCGGCTTCGGCGCGGTCAGGTCGATCTTGGTCAGCGTATCGTTGTTGTCCAGCACGACGTAAGCAGTCAGACCATCCGGCGAGATCGCGATGCCCATGGGATAGGAAGTCGGGGCACCGTCTGACACGAGCGACACGGTCTGGCCGCAGGGAATTGCAATGCTGCCCGTGGTCCCCGGAGGGCTGCCTGACGGCGGCGTCGCCGCGGCGTTGTACGGATAGCAGGTGACGGTGGTCAGATTTCCGCCACCATTGGCGTCCAGTGGAACGCTGACCTGGGCGTAGTTTGAGAGCATGCCCGTTCCTAGATTGACGCTGGCGATGGAAACGTAGGCTGGTCCGTAAAGGCCATCCTGGCTAAACACCAGGTACGCGCCATTCGGCGAATAGGCGATGCCGGTGGTACTGCCGCTGTGGTTGCCGAGCGGTGGCGAGAAGTTCTGCAGGATGGCGCCGGTCAGGGCATTAAAAACGGTAACGGATTGTGGGGCCCCCATTTGCAGGATTGCAGCGGTGGGCGGGGTGGTATGCGGGTTAAACGCAATCGCCTTGGCCCGGGTCGTGATGCCGAGATAGACCGGGGTGCCCGCGGGCGTGATGATCTGGCCACTACTGACGACCCAAGGGGTAGTAAAGGTTGACGGGTAGTCCGGGCCCTGAGACCCGTTCTGGTTCTGCCCTAGCTGGTAGGTCGGGAACGGTACGGACTGCGCGAGCGCCGAAACGCTCAGCCCCATTGCCATTGCGAAAACGGCGAGCGCCCGCAGAAGATAAATCCGAGACTTGTCTCGAGACATACACTGTTCTCCTTGTTTAGGATTGCTCTCATCAGGTGCCTGCTGCACCTTGAGGACTCCAAGCCTAGTGGGGGAGTACAAACGCCAGCATGACGTGGGGATTACAATCTCGTCATCTAGGGCGGACGGGCATGCGAAGCGTGACCCGGGTGCCGTGTCCCGGCTGACTGGCAATTTCCACCTTGCCACCGTGGAGCAGGGCAATGCTTTGAACAATCGCCAGCCCTAGTCCCGTGCCTCCCGAACCCTGAGAACGCGACGAGTCCACACGGAAGAAGCGATCAAAAACTTTGGGTAGAGCTTCCGCTGGGATGCCGACGCCAGTATCGGAGACATCGATGCGAATCGTGGAAAAAGCAGCGTTCGGGAAATCCGTTTTCGACGAGTCGAAGTGCGGAGAATCAATAGGAGAGTCAAGCACCGTCCCCAGCACCACTGTTCCGCCGGGCGGTGTATGTGCCAGGGCATTCGAGACCAGGTTGCCCACTGCCCGCTGCAAGAGGGTGCGGTCCAGCTCGGCAACGACCGGTTGATCGGCGACCGTGGTGGTAAGCGAGACTCCGCTGTCTGCTGCCGAGGCTTCGTAATATTCTCGCACTCCGCCCAGCAATTCGGCCACATCCACCCGCTCGCGGCGCAAGTGGGTCAGTGGGCTCTCCGCGCGTGCCAGAAACAGGAGGTCGCCGATGAGGTCCGATAATCGCACCGCTTCTTCGAGGCAGGACTCGACCACATCGCGGTATTCCTCGGTACTTCGCGCCCGGGCCAGGGCAACTTCGGCTTCGCCGCGAATGTTATTCACCGGAGTCCGCAGGTCGTGGGCAATGTCGGCCGAGAATCTCGAAATACGCTCGAAAGAGTCTTCCAGTCTGTCCAGCATTTGGTTGAAGGTATTGGCCAGCGATGCCAGCTCGAATGGATATCCTTCTGCAAGGATGCGCTCGCGCAGGTTCGTCGAACTGATGTGCCGCGCGGTGGTTGCCATCTCCTCGACCGGAAGAATGCCGTGCCGTGCGATCTTGTATCCCACCCAGGGAAAAATAGCGAGCGTCGCCAGCAGAATGGCCCAGAACCAGGATCGATAGCGTGCCAGCAACTCCTCTTTTTGCGAGACGTCAATCGCTATCTGAATGGTGTCAGTTTGAGTGGCCGGGGAACCGACCGGCGCCGAAGTGCTGATCACGCGAAAGCCTCGGCCGTTCTTGCCTTTCATCCGAATGGTGCGATCAGGATGGCTTTGGGTTTGACGCGCTAATTGCGCCAGATCCAATTGATCCGCCATGCCTGGCGTCATCAAGAGTAGGACGCTCCGTTCATCCAGCAGGCGAATGTAGAATTGTTCGTATCGCCGCGCCGCCGATTCCAGCTCAATTTCCTCGCGCATTGCGTCCCAGTCGTCAGGTCTCTCCCGCAACATGGTGCCGAGGACGTGCACCTTGTCCGCAAGGAATAAATCGGTGCTCTTCTCCAGTTCGCTCACCAGGACAAAGTAAAGGCTGGCGGTAGCGCAAAACACGAGGAACAAACCCGCAAGTGCGTAGCCGGCCGTCAGCCGGAAAGCCAATGTTCCCCACAGGCGCGAGGCCGGCGCGAGGCTACTAAGCGGCTTCCAGGACATAGCCGGCGCCCCGCACGGTACGAATCAATTTGAGGGAGAAAGGATCGTCCACCTTGCTGCGCAGCCTTCGCACATTGACGTCCACGACATTGGTATCGCTATCGAAATTCATGTCCCAGACTGCTTCTGCGATCAGGGTTCGCGATAGCACCTCGCCTGCGCGCCGCGCCAACAGGGATAAAAGAAGGAATTCCTTGGAAGTAAGATCCAAACGCTGACCCGCACGGCTGGCCCGTTGGCGCAACAAGTCGATTTCGAGGTCGGCGAGGCGAAGCGCCTCTTGCGAGCGCGGAGGCCCGCGGCGCAGCAGCGATCGTACCCGCGCCAGCAATTCAGAAAAAGCAAAAGGTTTTACCACGTAGTCGTCTGCACCCAGTTCGAACCCTTGTACCCTCTCGTGTACGGCATCGCGAGCCGTCAGAAAAAGCACCAGCGTGTGCCGGCCTGCCTCGCGCAGGCGCGTGAGAACCTGCCAGCCATCCAACTCGGGGAGCATCACATCGAGAATGACCAGGTCAAACTGCAATTCCAGCGCGAGGTACAAACCATCCAATCCGTTTCCGGCGACATCCACCACGAACCCTGCTTCGCAAAGTCCCTTCTTCAGGAACTTGGCGGTTTTGGCTTCGTCCTCGACAACCAGAATCCTCATTGCAAGCCCACCTAGAAGGAGAATTTCACGGAAAACTGCAAGACGCGGGGTAGACCGTTCGGGCTAATTTCCTGCAGTGTTCCAAAATTGCCCGGCCCCGAGTTGGGCACCAGATAGCAGGTCTGGTTCAGTGTTGCGCCATCCCCGCAATTGTCGCCAGACGGGTTGCCAATCGGGTTGTACTGGATCTGGTTGACTCCGTTGCCGTTCTGCACGTAGTAGTTGGGGTGGTTGAACAGATTGAAAGCCTGCGCCTGAAATTCGAGTTCCTTGCCTTCGCGGATTTCGATGCTGCGGCCCAGGCCCATGTCGACCCTCTCCAGCCATGGCCCATAAAAAGAATTCAGCCCGATTCCCGGCGTTGGGCCCGCACCGTTGATGCCGCCCGCGGTGTTAGCTGTATCTTCGTTAAAGGCAGTGTCGTTCAAATTGTTACCGTTGGCCGCGGGAGCCAGCAACCCGGCATACGGACGGCCGGAAGAAAACTCCATCACGCTGCTCAGCGTCCAGCCGGAGAGGAGCGTTCGCGCCGTACCTGCATTCGCAAACCTCTCGAGGCGTGGCTGGTAAACTGCGGCCAGAGTGACCCGGTGCCGCTGGTCGAGCAGCGACGGCGCGTGCGTATTGCTGAAGTCGAACTGATTATTGAAGTCCATGCCATCCAGCATGATGCTCTTTGCCCACGCGTAGGACACCTGTAAGGAAAGGCCGCGCAACATCCGCCGCTGCAGCTGAAAGAATAATGAGTCGTAATAGTTCTGCGCAGGGCTGATCAGTTCGTTGATCTCGCCGAGGTTGGAGTTGATGCGGCCTTCCGTGAGCAGACCGCTGTCCATATTCGGCAGGACGTAGCTGGGACCATTACAGGGAAGAATGGCTGGGTTGGGAGGACATACGACGTACGTGGTTGTTCCTTGCGGCGGATTCAGGTTCAGGTCATAAGCACTGCCCGAGAGAAGGTGAACTCCATGATTCCACATGGTGCCGACAGTCAACGTTGTGTTCTCCGCAATCTCATGCTCGACTTGCAAACTCGCCTGCAAGATGTAGGGCACTCGGAACTGCGGTGAAATCAATGAAATGTCGGAAGCCCCTTGGAACAACGGTGAATCTGACGGAAGTATGTTGGGGAAGGTCGGCGCCTGCTGATTCGGTACGCCTCCATCGTAAGTCGCACTCACCTCGGACTGCTGCGAGGCCAGCCCGTTGGAGATTACGGCGTTGCGGTAGTTCAAACCGTTCATGTTGGTATAGAAGATTCCGAAACCTCCCCGGACAACGGTCTTCGACACG
The DNA here is from genome assembly GCA_963726155.1 of uncultured Acidobacteriaceae bacterium. Classification (GTDB taxonomy): domain Bacteria; phylum Acidobacteriota; class Terriglobia; order Terriglobales; family Acidobacteriaceae; genus Sulfotelmatobacter. The sequence goes on along the minus strand of CAVSBF010000002.1, from coordinate 2,292,470 downwards.
GGCTGCCAGGCAAATCCAAATCGCGGAGCCAGACGTCGAAACTGGTTTGGGTATTGCCCGGTGAGAGGGAAGGCCGGATTCTCCGCGGGCTGCGGGTAAACCTGGAAGTCCTCGCGCAAGCCCATTTCCAGCGTCAGGTGCGGCAACGCGCGGTATGTGTCCTGCACATAGAACCCGTAATAAGGCACCGAAAAGGAAAATCTGGGATTCCCCGCCGCCTGGCTGAAATTGTTGTACTGTCCCAGAGCAAACGCTTTCAGGCTGGAAAACTCGTAGAGTCCGAGGGGCGAACCGAAATCGACTGCCTCATTCGGGTCGGCGCCACCGTCATTCGTATCCGCGTCCGAGGAGCGGCTCCAGTCAAAACCAAATTGCAAGGTGTGCTTGCCAATCAAGAAGTCGATGCGGTCGGAAAGAGAGTATTGTCTTTCAAAAACTCTGCCGATGGAAAACGCAGCGTTTCCCATAGTAAAAGCGGCGGGACTATCCAGAATCACCGTCGGCGTGTTCGGAGCTAAACCACTCGGCGCGGCAATCTCGTTATCTTGCGATGTGCCGCCGTGGAATTCATTCAACAGCCGGTAAGAGAATGTATGTGTCCATCCTAAGCTGCTCTCAAACGTATGCACATCGGCGTTAGCCAGTGTTTGCAGGCCATACGTGCCCTCTGTCGGATCGGTGATCACGCCACCGGGAGAGTTGAAATGATTGAAGTTCAAACTCAGGAATAAGCCATCCCGGGAACTCGCCTGGTAATCCAAACGAGGCGTAAACACCAAATCGTTACGCTTCCTGGTTCGGCTGCCCAGATTCAGATTCAACCCATTGATCACGTTCGATACCTGTTGCAGATATGGCGAACCCGGGGTTGCATCCGGAGCGATGTCGGTGTTCGGTATCGGCAAAGGTCCGTTTGGAGGGGGAAGCGGAGTTCGATCCGGAATGCCAAATTGAGAGGACAAGAAACCTGGCTGCGTGGGGTCCAAAGCTTGGTTGATCACGGAAAACGGATCGCTGCGCAATTGCTGCTCGTAATCGAAAAAGAACCACAGGCGGTTTCGGAGTATTGGCCCACCCACCCCGGCTCCAAATTGTTGCAGGCTATCCCGTGGCTTGGGAATTCCTGCCGCTTTGTCAAGAGCGTCGTCGGCTCCCAATGCGGAGTTGCGATTGTAGTAGAAGGCGCTGCCGTGAAACGCGTTACTCCCCGATCGAGTCACCGCATTGACGAACCCCGCTCCACCACCATAGACGGCGGAATAGGGGCTGATCGAAACCTGAAATTCCTGGATCGCTTCTTCACCATATAAATAAGGAATGCGATACCGGCCGATAATATCGTCGAAGTAGTTATTGGTGGCATTCGTTCCGTCGACGGTGAACGCAGTCGAGCCGTTTCCGTTGGCGTACCCCGAGTCTTCTCCGCCTTGCTGTCCGGCAACGCTTATCAGACCGGTATCGCCGTCATAACTGGTATTGGGTGTCAGCGCCGTGAAATCGGTATAGCGGCGTCCGTTGAGCGGTAGCTCATCAATGAACGAGCGGTCCAGGACGGTGCTGGCCGAAGATTCCGCAGGCCGCAGAAGCGGCATCTCCCCGGTGACCTTTATCGTGTCGCCGCTCGCTCCGACTTGCAGCCTGAGATCCTGCGACGTTGTGTTTCCGACGAGCACTCTCACCAGCGCTTCGATATCGTGAAAACCTTTTCCAGAAGCCGTGACCGAATACGTTCCTGGCATGAGACCCATGAACCGGTAAAGCCCGTTGTGATTTGTAGTGGCGGACTGTTCCAGGCCGGTGGCAAGATTTCGCACTGCTACTGAGACTCCCGGGACCACGGCTCCACTTGCGTCGGTGACACGACCGCCGATGGCGCCGCTGAGTACAACGTTTTGCGCGGGCGACGGCAGCCAGCTTGCTAAGGTAAAGAATGCGGCGAGGAGCACGTAGCGGGTAAGCGGACTGGGGGCCGCGGTAGATAAATGGAGCTTTCTCGTGTTCGAGTTGATGTTCATCAAACTGACCTGTGGGAGAAAACAATGTTCGTCGGCTGACTGCGCAGGTTCATTGCGTTTCCGTTGCTGGCAAAGCCATATTCTTCCCGTCGTCAGAATCTGGACTTTTCCCGCCGCCATCACGGAGACAAGTAGATGCTTGGGAGCAGCAAATTAAATGAGCTTGAGAACTTGTCTGCGGGGCCATCACCAGTTTCCTTTGGAGAAGCTCAATTGCTGGTCAATGAGAATTATAGCGATGCAACATCGCCAGCAGGAATGCGGTGTTGAAGTCTCACGGGGGTGAATTTCCAGGCTCACCCAAGCAGTTGACTGGAACGACCAAACATACCCGCACATAGTTACGGGGAGTTGACGTTGATGTGAATTTCGGATGAAAAAGAGCACCACCTCTACTTTTATGGCAGCTTCGTCCTGCATGTTCAGGAGCACGCGAGTGGCCTGGATCGTCGCTCCTCCCGATGTGGTGGGCAAGCTGATGGACTCCTGGGAGTCGCGGGCGGAATAAGGTAGAAGAGTTTATTTTTCTACCGATGCACGGTGTGAAGTCCGCGGCCAAAACGCGATGAGCGGGATGCGTCTGACCAGTTCCCGGCGATCATTGTCGGTGCCATGATATTGCCATCCGAGGAGCCAGCTCAGTCCACGGCGAATAATCGGGGCGATGAACCGATTGCGGTGCTCGTAGTCTTTGATCACCGTCATCGCCTCCTCTTCACTGAGAAAACGGTGCGAAGCAGCGAAATGCTGCGAACCGACCGTGACTTCTTCGTCGGGCTTTGCCTCAATGTTGCGAACCCAGTCGGAATTGGGACCGAATCCATTGACCACCACAACCTCGGGACCTTCTTTGCGGTAGTCGACGACTTCCAGAACGGTCTGACGCCGGCGGCCAGTGCGCCGGCCAGTGTGAGTCAAGAGCAAGCAACGTGTTCCAAATAGCCAGCCTAGTCGCCAACGGTAAAGGTACACGGGTGCGCGAAAGAAGTACCACAGGATGCTCTTCCGCTTTATCGCCACCATATTGTGCCTGCCGACCTCCTATTATCTGCGGTTTGAGATCGTGGGACGATACTGTTTAGGTCGTAGGCTCGCCCGGGTCGCGTATCAGCCGCCATTCTCGCAAAGAATTCTGAGTTGCGCAGTTGATCCAATCACTCTGAGGGCAGGGTCTCAGGCAGACGAGCGAGCGCAAATTGACGACGAAGGGGTTCGCCCACGGCAGCAATAATAAGGACCGCGATGGCGATGGTGACTGCGTCACGCATGGTCTGCATCGAGCCCAGGGACACAAGAAGGGTGGTCGAAAGAGATGCGGGTTGGCTCGCCTTGAGCGCCAAAGTGGCGGCTGTCGTAATCACGACGGACAGGACGGCGGCCCAGAGGCGAGCAGAAGTGATAAAGCCTGCGGATATAACTTTGGGCGCGTTCCAGGCGGCGAGCAACCACAGAGAAAAAAATCCCGCACCTAGTCCTACCATATGTCCAACGATAATGTTGTACGTCCGGGCGCTCGGCGCGAGGGGTTTCTCCACCAACTCGTAGGCGGTAGGACCGAGGCTGGCGAAGATGAGCGGTCTGTGGACGGCCAATCCGATTGCGCCCATAAGCAGAATGAGGGCACCTTCTCCGAGAGAGGTGTAGAGGAGGTTCTTGCCTCTTGTCATCTTCTGCCAACCTGAACAGTTACATCTTTTCTCCTCATACGCTCTCCTCTAGTGGAGTCGGCTGCCCATCCATGCGCCAAGCATAAGCGGCAGATAAATAATTGTCGCTCGCAACAGAGCGCGGCTGAGCGATGGATTCACAGCGCTCGAACCGTACAATGCCCGGCAAAGCCGGATCGCGTGCGAGCACAACCAGACGCCCGACACCGCGGCGAATACGACGTAGATGATGCCACTGAGATGCAGAACATACGGAATCATGCTGACGGCAACCAAGAAGAAAGAGCATGCAAGAATCTGTGTCGCAATGCGACGTCCGCTTCGATCCACTACCGCCAGCATTTGAATACCGGCTCGCCGGTAGTCTTCCCGATAAAGAAGAGCGATGGCATGAAAGTGGGGAAACTGCCAGAGGTACAGGATCGAGAAAAGCAAAAGGGCACGCGAATCCATCGCGCCGCCTGCGCTTGCCCAACCCAACACTACGGGCATCGCTCCAGGAATGGCTCCGACTGCCGTGCACGCCGGGCCATAAGTTTTCCACGGCGTGTACACGAACAGGTAAACAACGCTCGTAAGCAGAGCCAGCGCACCCGTGAGAACATTCGCCAGAATCACCAGGTAGAAAACACCGCCAATCACAAGACCCACGCCCAGGAACACCGCCGCGCTAATCGAAATCCGCCCCGTCACCAATGGGCGCCGGGCTGTGCGTAACATCTTTCCGTCGCTGTCGCGTTCCAGCACCTCATTGAGGGCTGCCGTGCCCCCGGCCACCGAACCGATCCCGACTACTATGTGGACGAGGCTCGGCCATGAAAAATGACCCATGGCCAGGTACGCGCCGCACCACGATGTCAGTACTACCAAGGAGTTGACGCGCAGCTTGAAGAGCTCGGCATAGTCCGCCACAACGGCGGATACCGAAATTGGTTGGAGCGCAGCTACGACAGTGTTATCCATGTCCTTGTTCGTCCGGTTCGACTGCTCTTCAAGCCAGCATCAATGTGCCTTCGGGCCTGTGGGATATTTCTTCGAGAGCTCTTTGATGATGTCGTCGGGGGGATTACCACCCTTGCACGTCGGATGTCCAAAGCCACTGGGGCTGTTGTTGTTCGACCAGTCGAGAATCATGTTGTCGTTATGGTCGGGAGAGGGGCCCATCGGCACGGCATCGAGCCGCAACTGGTGGCGTACCTTCCAGGCCATGATGTGGTCGGCACAAGAAGTGTCGCCGCTCAAGCCAAGACCGCCGACGATTTTTCCTTTGGTGTCATACAAAGGCAAACCTCCACCGAAAACGATTACACCGCCGATGGGCTTTCCCACCATGGGGTCGTCGGGGGTGCCAAAGGTTGTGGCGGGACCGAATACGGCCTGCGCATTTGGAGGTGCGCTGGTGGCCAGGCTGTATAGACTCTGTCCGGGCTGGGAAGCGGCGAAGACATTGGCCGTGGAGAGAGCGTAGTCCGATGAACTGAGGGCGTTTGCCGTGTTGGCCTTCTCGGCAGCGATAACACGACTGCCAGGCCACTGCTGTCCGCGATCCTTGCCACTAAAAACAATGGCACAAACGATGCCATCGCGGTTTACGGTAACCGCCCACTCTTGATTGCCAAGCCCACTGTTGCCGGTCGCTCCCTCTTTCACCACAGACTGAAGAACGCTGCGCAGTTTTGTGTGATCGGGCAAGGAAGAGCAATCGGGTTTGGACTGGCCGAAGGCCGGGAACGCAAACAGTAGTGCGGAGCAGGCGAGCAAGAACAGCGAGAGTCTGATCATCGGGGAAGGTGACATGTGAAACCTTTCTTCATCTATTTGAGCTGTCGCAGGTAGGCGACTAAGTCGCGCAACTGCTGACCGTTGAATTGTGTGAGGTTGGGCATGGCCGCCTCAGGCTTGAGAGATTGAGCGTGCGTGATCCAGGCTTCCAGATAAGCGTCATTGTTCGGATAAGAATTGGCGGCAATGTTCAGGCGGCTGGCAATGTGCGTCAAATCGGGCGCTACTCGTCCGCCGGCCAATGTACCGCGAACTTGATGACACATGGAGCATGGTCCCGCCATGAATATCTGTTCGCCGCGCCGGGCCGCATCAGTTGCCGGCTCGTTGCCCGGTTGCAACTGACCTTGAACCCATGCTTCGTAATCCGCGGGCTGTTGCGCGACTACGACGAGCCTCATATGAGCGTGTTGAGCGCCGCAATATTCGGCGCAGGTGCCGGTGAAAACGCCTTCGTGATCCGCCTGGATGCGGATGAAGTTGGGATGCTCGGGAATCAGATCGACCTTGCCATGAAGCGTGGGAACCCAGAAAGAATGGATTACGTCGAGCGAACGCAATTCGATATCGACGGGCTGGCCGACAGGAATGTGGATTTCGTTGGCGGTCGTAAAGCGTTGCGCAGGAGCACCAAGGTATTGGACTTCCCACCACCACTGCCGGCCAATAATTGCAATCGTGGGATGCAGGTTTTGATGGTGCATGTCATGAACTGGAAAACTAGCCATCAGTTTCAAACCCAGAATAAAGAGCACGCAGAGCACGCTCAGCGGAAATGCGAGGCCACCCCATGCAATCCAGCCCTGGCCGCCACCAATGTCGACTGGCTCATGCTCGGCCAGGGTGCCGCGCCGGCGCGATATTGCCCATGTAATCAGGATCCACATGAACGCGGTAATGGCGAGGAAGAGGACCAGCATTAGCCAGGAAAGATGTGCGATCTTGTCGGCGGCTGGACCGTTGGGATAAAGCGTGGACTGCGATCTCTGGCATCCCGAGAGCAGTAACAACGACGCTAGGGCACAGGCTCTCTTCATGGCTAGTCCTTCTGCGTCGAGTGGGCTTGCGTGGAGTGGTTCGGATGAATGATGGCGGGTGGCGCCACTTGTTCGTGGGCTGGCTCTTCGGGCGGTTCCGGTTCGGCAGATGTCCGCATCGACTTGATGTAAGCCACCAGCTTCCAGATTTGATCTTCCGGAATTTTGGTGCCCCAGGAGGGCATTCCTTCACCGCGTCCTTCGGCAATCGAGTCAAAGATCTGGTCGTCACGATCGCCGAAAAGCCAAACCTTGTCGCGGAGGCTCGGCCCCATACCGCCTCCCGCGTGGCCGCCATGACATCCGGAGCAGTTGTACCAGTTAAAGAGCTTGCGTCCTTCCTGCAGAGCTACGGGATCGTTAGCGAGGGGATTGGTGGGGAAGGTGACATTCTTGCCCGCGCCGGGGATCGGGCCGACAGCAGTCCCGTGGGTCGGCAGAGAGACCGCAGCTGTGCCGGGGGACGAATACTTCTGACATCCCGCAGCGCCGAGAAGTAGAAGAGCAATGATGAGAGTGATTTGCTTTTGCATTTTGGCACACCTCATTCGCACGTCACCTCCGAAGTGCTGACCAGAGGCACGGCATATGAGTCGAGTAATTGGTGAATCTCGGAGCGGTGGCGAACAATGAATTCGTTTAGTTTCTGTCGCAGCGCCTCATTGCCGGGACGCACTCCCATGGAGATGTCGAACGACAGCGGCAGTTGATGGTCGGCGGGAGCGGCGCATACCGGCGTGGCCTCCAGTGGCTGGGATGAATGTTCAGCAAAATAGCCACCCAAAGGTCCCCAGACGACGGCGACATCGATATCCTTATCGGCCACCGCGTGAACAATATCTGCGCCGGGATTCTGTTCTGAAAGGTTGCCAAATATGCTGTAGCCCTCCACGTTGCGGACGAGACCACGCCTGAGGAGTGCAGTTGTAGGCGGCATGGCCTCATCGTTTTCGCCAGTCACATGCACTCCGATGCGAAGATCCTTCAATCGTGGATCATCAAACGAGCGAATTTGAAGATCGCGATCGCGGCGTGACACAAACACGTACGTGGAACGAAAGTAGGGAATTGTGGTACTCGCTACATCGATCCCAGAAGGGACCTCCATCACCACGTCGCAAACCCCTGCCTGCAAAGTGTTACGAAAAAATTTGTGGCGCTGCGGGAACCAGAAGTAAGACAGGTTCATGCCGAGATCGCTGGCTGCCAGTTTTGCCAAAGCATTCTCGAAGCCCTGTTGCTGCTGGTTGGAGTAAGGCAGATTGTTCGGGTCGGCGCAAACTCGCAGTTCTGGAGTAGCCGCCAGGACCGGCAGCGCGCAGCAAAATATAAATGCTGCCACCTTCCTAGTAGCCGAAGACATAGACCGCTCCTCCGGGATTAGTCATCTGCTTGATTTTCTTCATGGCGCCTACGACGCCGAGCGCTGCGTAATCATCATCGGTCGAGACGCTGGGCAAAGCCACAGCTCCCATCCAGCCTCCAATGCCGACGTAGATCGCGACGTATTGCTTGCCGTCGGGACCAATGAAGGTCATGGGATTTCCGATGATGCCGGAGGTGAGTTTTTCCTGCCAGAGGACGTTTCCACTACGCGCGTCCACCGCTCTGAACCATCCATCCATCGTCCCGTAAAACACGACGTCTCCGGCGGTCGCAAGTACTCCGCTATACACCGGAAGGTCAGTTTCTTTAATTCCCCAGACCTTCTTCGCATTCGCAACGTCCCACGCGATTAGTTCGCCCTGATATCCGCCGGGGCCGGGGTACATTCGAACGCTAGCTCCTAAGTAGGGAGTGCCGGCAATGTAGTTGACTTCCTCGCCCGAGTAATCCATACAGGTATTATGGGCAGGAATGTATAGATAGCCGGTCTTCGGCGAGAAGGACGACGGCACAAATTCTTTTCCGCCGGTGGACGACGGACAAACTCCGCGAGCGTAGTGGTTGGTGTGCGGACGCTTGTCAGGGTCTTCCATGGGAAGGCCGGTTTTTAGGTCATAACCCTTGGCCCAGGTAACCGGAACAAAATTTTCCGCGGAAAGAACCTCGCCGGTTTCTCGGTCCATCACAAACATGAAGCCGGTGCGGCCGGGGTGAAGGAGCAGTTTTCGCGGCTTTCCCTGCCACGGCATATCGACGAGAATGTTCTCCATGATCTCGTCGTAGTCCCAGCCGTCGTGCGGTTCGATCTGATAGGCCCACTTTGCGGCGCCTGTTTCCGGGTTTCGCGCCCAAATCGTGATCGACCATTTATTGTCGCCGGGGCGCATATCATCGTTCCAGACTCCGGGATTTCCCGTTCCGTAGTAGATGAGGTTGAGTTCCGGATCGTAGGAGATCCATCCCCAGATGGTTCCACCGCCCATATGCCATTGGTCCGGCGTCCACGAACTCACGCCCAGATCTTTGCCTTGGTCTTTCGGATAAAAAGGCTTGAAGTCGGGGCCGATCAGAGCATCTTTATCGGGTCCGCTATTGTAAGCGCGCCACAAAATCTTGCCGGATTTCAGATCAAGAGCAGTGAGCTTTCCGCGCACACCAAGTTCGCCGCCACTGTCTCCAACCAGTACGACGTTCTTTACGACAATCGGAGCCATGGTTACGGTTTCACCGAGATCTTCATCGCCAACGCTCGTCTTCCACACGAGAGTTCCTTTATCCGCGTCGACGGCGATCGTGTTGTCGTCGAGGGTGTTGTAAATAATTTTTCCGTCTGCGTAACTGGCGCCTCGATTGACCACGTCGCAACATGCAATTCCCTGCGAGCGCCCATCGGGATTGGGTTCAAATTTCCACTTCATGGGATAACCGGGCTTGGTCAGGTCGAGTGCGATCAGATAATTCGGAAATGGCGTCACCATGTAGAGCGTTTTATTGACGACCAGCGGTCCACCCTCATGCCCGTGCGGAATTCCGTCGGCCATCATGCCCACGATGTGAAGATTCTTGACATTGCCCGTATTGATTTGTGAGAGAGGACTAAAACGCGTGTTCGCGTAGTCGCCGGCAGGCATCGTCCAATCGCCTGTGGGAAGCGGACTGACGAGATGAATTCCGGCCTGCGACCCTGGCACTTCGGTGGCGCTGGGAGCATTTTGTCCCCATACTGAGGCCATCATGAAAATCGTGAACAGCATGGAATAAAAAATGCGCATCATCGCTTTTGCTCCGATCCTTGTCCTCAACTCCTCATCCTCACCGCAACGTGTATAAATACGCGGCCGCATCGCGTGCTTGTTTGTCATCGAGACCCAAGTTCGGCATGGCTGTGCCCGATTCCACGGACGGTGGATTCTCGATCCAGCGAACCAAGTTGTCGGGCGTATTCGGAAGTTCGCCGGCGATCATGGTGCGGCGGCTGAACGAATTCAGCGGCGGTCCCAGTTCGCCGTGAGCAGCGTGAATACCGGGAATCGTGTGGCACGCGCCGCAGCCTGCGGACTGAATTACTTGCCTGCCGGCTCGGGCATTCCCGCCGGTCGCGACGCGGTAGGGTGGAGTCTCGCGCCCACCGGTGCAACCTACCAGCAGCAGAATAGGTAATGCCGCAGCCAATAAAACATACGCCTTCATCTGGCCCTCACACAAAGATCGATAATGGCGAGGGGAATGCCCAATAAGACGATTCCGATCCCAAGCGTGAAGCTGACAAAAACTCCGATCAGCGCCATATACTCTTCGCGGCCACGTCCCTCCGCTTCTGCAAGACTTCCGCTGCGGGAAAGTTCGCGCCAGTTTCTGAACGACACTGCCCCAGCGGTGACGGCAGTTAACAAAAGCAAAAGCGTGACCACGAGGTAAAGCACCTTTACTCCTGGTTCGAGATGCGCTCCGCCGTACTGCTCCTGTCCGAGACATGCCTGCCAAGTGATCAGGAGGTCGATAATTCCCAGGGCAATCCAGGATCCGGCGGAACCCGCGAAGCCAAACCAGAGCCGGGCTGGCGATATGTGTCTTCGTTTTTGAGCCTGATCGTTCATACAGTTAATCGTTCATATAGTTACAAATGAGGTCCTATATAAAGGATGGCAACCACGAAAATCCAAACCACATCCACGAAATGCCAGTACAACGCAGCCACGTGATAAGGACGATAGGGCGACTCCGCGGCCGGCGCATAGCGGGGAAGAAACAGCACATAAATCAGGATCAGCAAGCCCACAATCACGTGGGCGGCGTGAAAAGATGTGATCGTATAAAAGATCGAACCGTAAGAATCGGTGTCGGGTGTCAGATGTTGCCAATGCTCGCGGTAATCGAAAGCTGACAAGGTTAGAAAGACCAATCCAATCAGGATGGTGAGCGTAAGCGCAATCCGGCCCGCTGCATAACGCTCTTCTTTCACTTGCTTCTCACCCCAATACAGCACCAGGCTGCTGAAAATCAGCACAGCCAGCATGGGCAGGGCATAGTGGAGCTTAGGCAGTTCCTCGATTCTCCACCGGTTTTTATCGCTGCCCAACATGAAGTAGCTGGCAAACAAACCGATAAACAAGAAGCCTTCTGTCAGGATGGTGCACATCATCCCGTATGTTCCGCGCTCGGTTTCGAGGGGAACCGGAATAGAACGAACAGGGGCGACGGTGCTGCTCATGCCAGCTTCTCCTCTGGTTTGGGCCACAGCCAGTAATAGCCTGCGAACAACGTAGCCAACACACCCGCTAACGCCACCCACATCCATTGAAAGATCAAGGCGAGGAAAAGCAACATGAGTGCCAGGGCTACGAGTAGCGGCGAGATTGTATCCTCGGGCATTTTCATGATCGATTGCGGCTCGGCATCCAGCCATGTAGTTGAAAGTGTTTCGCGGCCCTCGTCGAAGACCCGTTCATTGTTGGGATCGTATTCTTCATCGTGGTCATCCCACAGCGGGTGACGAGAAACGACGGTCGGGATATGTACGGTGGCGTAAGGCGCGGGCGGAGAATCCGTCTCCCACTCCAGCGAGTCTGCATTCCATGGATTCTTGCCGGCAATCTCTCCCACGCGCAGGCTGCGAAAGAAATTAATGATGCTGAGCAAAATGCCGATGCCAAAGATGAAGGCGCCTACTGTCGCCGTCATATTCAGACCGTCCAAACCGAGACCCGCGGGATACGTATAGATGCGGCGCGGCATGCCGCCCAGGCCTGCCAGATGCATCGGGAAGAAGGCGAGGTTGAAGCCAATGAACATCACCCAGAAACTCCATTTGCCAAGACGCTCGTTCATCATTCGTCCCGTCATCTTGGGCAGCCAGTAGTGAAACGCAGCGAATACTGGGAACACATTCGCTCCGATCAACACGTAATGGAGGTGAGCAACCACGAAATAGGTGTCATGTACCTGCCAATCGACTGGGATGATGGCGGTGAAAATTCCGTTTAAGCCACCAATGACAAGAAGCGCAAGAAAACCCATGGCGAAGTGCATGGCAGCGGTTGCAACCGGTCGCCCCTTCCAAATGGTCGCGATCCAGCAGAACACTTGCACAGCGCTGAAGATCGAAATCGTCATGCTGCCGGCGCTGAAAAAACTCATCGCCATGTCTGACATACCCACGGCAAACATATGGTGAAGCCAGACACCGAAACCAACCACCCCCGTCAATACTGTCGAGATGGCAACATACGGGTACCCGACGATTGGCCGCCGCGAGAAGACAGGAATGATCATCGACGCCATTCCGGTGGCAGGAAGAAACACCACGTAAACCCACGGGTGTCCAAAAAACCAGAACAACTGTTGCCACAGTAAGGGCTCGCCGCCCAGTCGCGTATCGAAGAAGTGGGTTCCCCAGCGGCGATCCAGTTCAAGGAATACGCAGTCAACCGTCAGCGCAGGCAGAGACATCAGGATGGCGAACGAGATCGTCAGCGTGCTGTACAGAAATAACGGCATGCGGCTGATGGTCATGCCGGGGGCACGCAGTCGAAAGATCGAGACTATGAAATTGATTGCTCCAACCGTTGTCGATATCGTCAGGAAAATCAGGGCCAGGGCGTAGAAGTCCATGCCGTATCCGGGTGAGTAACGCAGGCTGGTATATGGAGCGTAAGCAAACCAGCCCCCGTGCGGTGACTGCCCCAGGAATGCGCTGATGTAGAGCAGAATGCCCGATAGCACGAACGTCCAATAAGAAAAGGCATTCAGTCGAGGAAATGCCATGTCGCGAGCGCCAATCATCAGTGGTATCAGATAATTTGCGAAGCCGGAGAGTATGGGCGCGGCATACCAGAAAATCATGGTCATGCCATGCATGGTGAAAAGCTGGTTATAGGTTTCAGGGGTGAGCCAAGACTGATCGGAACGCGCCAGTTGAATGCGCATGACTAGCGCCTCAACCCCGCCGATAATTAGGAAAATGAAAGCTGTCGCCAGGTAGCGATGGCCGATTTCTTTGTGATCTACAGTGGAAAACCAGCCATAGACGGTCTTAGGAGTTTCCCAGATTTTTTGCAGGCGTTGCTGGACAGCGGTCGTGCCGGCGCTCATCTTTCTGTCGCCCCTTCTTGCAGTCTTAGCTAACGGGCGCAGTAGAGATGTGGGGCAAATCAGAAAGGATGCCGGAGGGACGATGCGGGACCGTTGCTATAGCAGCCCGAGTCAGGGAAGGGTCTTTAAGAGTTTTGGTTAGCCGCCCGCCCGCGAGAAAAGGCGACGCGCATCGTTTCCGCTACTTTGGCCGCTTCGCACACCCGGTCGCAGACGTGTATAAAAAGCTGCCAATCCTTTTCTCCCAGGGCGGAGCGCAACCGGTATTGGGCAGACTCCCACTGGCGGGAGGTGGAACTTAGCAGAGCGCGCCCCGCAGGTGTCAGACTGTAGATTCGGCTCCCGCGCGCACCGAGGCGCAAATCAACCAGGCCTTTTTTCTTTAAACCTGAGAGCCTCCGCGAAAGGGTGGTTGACGCGACGGAAAGTTGTTCAGACAGCTGCAACTGCGAGATTTCGCGCGCCGCCGCGATAGATTGAAGCAATACATATTGAGTTGCCGCTAGTCCACAGGATGAAAGCACCAGATTGTAGAGTCTTGAAATCGAGCGATTGGCTCGGCGTACCTGCGCAAGCGCGGAATCCTTTATTTCCATCGTACTCACACTTTACACGCGATTGTAGCGTCAGCGTCAATCCATCCGCGCCTAAACATACGAGTTAAGAAGCGCAGAAAGTTCCCTGGTTCACTCTTCCATTTTTCCTGGGAATAAAAACAACTCTGGCCAGTTATCAACTCTGAAGCCGCAAACCACGGAGGAAGAAATGCCCAACACGAAACAATATCTCATCGACCAGAAGTTACAAGACCTTAACAACGACGGAGTGGATCGTCGCGGATTTCTGAAATGTATGGCATGGGCCGGCACCGGCCTGGTCTGGACGATGAGCGGTGGCCTTCCCGTGTCGCGCGCATTCGGCAAGACCCATGGGAAGGATGCCGGTAAAGGCGCGGACTTTACCTTCGTACAGATCAGCGACAGCCATATTGGCTTCAACAAGCCGGCCAATCCGGACGTCGTCGCGACTCTGCGAACCGCGATCAGCAAGATCAATGCAATGACGCAGAAGCCGGACTTCATCATCCACACCGGTGATTTGAGTCAACTGTCGAAACCGAGCGAATTCGACACACTTGACCAGGTGCTAAAAGAAGCGTCCGTAAAACAGATTTATTTTGTGCCCGGCGAGCACGACATACTCTCCGACAACGGCGAGCAATTTCTCGAGCGTTATGGCAAAGGCACAAAGGGCGCGGGGTGGTACAGCTTCGATCACAAGGGCGTGCACTTTGTTGGCTTGGTAAATGTCGCCAACCTGAAAGCAGGAGGAATGGGATCGCTCGGTCGCGAACAACTCGAGTGGCTTGAGGACGACCTTCATGGCCGCTCTGCCAGCACACCGATCGTGCTGTTCGCGCACATTCCGCTGTGGACCATTTATGCGGACTGGGGCTGGGGAACCGACGACAGCGAGCAGGCTTTGTCGTACGTAAAACGTTTCGGCTCCGTCACCGTGTTGAACGGTCATATTCACCAGATCATGCAGAAAGTAGAAGGTAAGGTTTCATTCCACACGGCGATGTCGACGGCCTTTCCCCAACCAGCGCCGGGAACCGCTGCATCGGCCGGACCGATGAAGGTTCCCGCCGAGCAGTTGCAACAGGTGTTAGGCATCACGGATGTGAATTATCTGGTCAGCGGTCGCAGTCTTGCAGTGATTGATTCACCGCTCCGTAGCACAGGATCATAAGTGCGGCGACTAACGATGCACCCTGGTCGGGCATTGATCGCGTTGGTGACTCAGCATAATGGCATCGGTTAAACAGAAACATCAAGCAACCCTTCTAACCGGAAAGGAAGAATGCAGTGCGGAAAAAGAGGACATTACTTGCAATCGTCATAGCATCGGTGATTGTTTTCGTGTTGCTGTTAACGGCGTCACGGAGTGCGACGGCGGGTGAACCGCGCTCGGCAACAAACGCGCAGATAAAGATTGAGAATTTTAGCTTCGGTCCAAAGACGATTACGATACCCGTCGGCGCTACCGTGACTTGGACCAACCACGACGATATCCCTCATACCTCCGTCAGCACAGATCTCGTGTTCAAGTCCAAGGTGATGGACACTGACGAAAGCTTCTCCTACACGTTCACGAAGGCCGGGACTTATTCCTATTACTGCAGCATCCATCCGAAGATGACCGGGGAGGTCGTGGTGAAATAAACGCCCGTTTGTAAAAAATAGCTAAATCAATATTGAGTGGAACTCAGGTCGACTCCTTCATCACCCTCCCTGCATCCCATAATTCTCGTGTCCGCAACCCGCGGGCCCCCACGCCAGTCCGTTTTATAGTAGAGGAGGGCAGAATACAGAGCAGGTTCATCGGTGGTATCGTCTCTGGTAACAGTGGGTTTCGACGACGCGAACACGCAAGGCAAGGAAGACTGATGCGAAACAATCTCATTCTCTGGCTATCTCTGCTCATCGTAGGTTTTCTTATAGGTTTCGTTCCGCAATATTCGCGAGCCCACCGGTTCGAACAAGAAGTGGCAACCTCGGCCGCCCAGCTTGAAACATGTCAGCTGCGAGATGAGGCTACGCTTATGTATCTGGAGGCAATGCAAAAGAATTACGGAACCTCCGGGGACGATGCTAGCCGTTTCTTCGATCAGGCTCAGCGCCTTGCCAGCAGCACAAAAGATGTAGACCTGCGTAATGTGCTGCAACAGATTCTGGGTTTACGAGATCAAATTACATCGGACTTGGCCAAAGGAAATGTGGCAGTGGTTTCCGAGATGGTGCCCTTACTCTTGAAGGTGGAACAAGGGACAAGGAAGTAGCATCAAATGGATCCATGCAAGCGGATTGGTGGAGAATAAATTTTGCAGGGCAAGTTTTGCAGAACACATTGCAGAATTTCCTGAGGAGGTAGACAAATGCAGCTCGGAATGATTGGTCTCGGCCGAATGGGTTCGAATATGGTTCAGCGGCTTTTAAACGCGGGTCATCAGTGCGTGGCATATGCCAGGCGTCCGCAGGCCGCGCAAGAGCTCGTTGAGAAAGGCGCTCAGTCGTCTGCGAGTCTGGCTGATTTCGCAAAGAAACTCAGCAAACCGCGAGCGGTGTGGATGATGGTTCCGGCAGCGGCGGTCGATTCGGTGCTGGCCTCCCTGATACCAGTGCTCGAACCGGGCGACATTGTGATCGACGGTGGCAACTCTTATTACCACGACGATATTCGCCGTGCTGAGCAGTTACATGGGAAGGGAATCCACTACATCGATTGCGGAACCAGCGGAGGCGTGTGGGGACTCGAGCGCGGATACTGCCTGATGATTGGCGGTGACGCAGCGATTGTGAATCACCTCGATCCGATTTTTAAATCGCTCGCCCCCGGTGTTGGCTCCGCGGCGCGGACTCCCGGACGAACGGGTGAGCCCTCGACGTCAGAAAACGGCTACCTGCGCTGCGGTGCAAACGGCGCTGGACACTTCGTCAAGATGGTCCACAATGGCATCGAATACGGCATGATGGCTGCGCTAGCCGAGGGACTGAATATTATCAAGAACGCAAACGTTGGCAAGGAGAAGCGCGAGGACGACGCCGAGACCACGCCGCTGCGCCATCCTGAGCTTTATCAATACGACATGAATATGCCTGAGGTCGCTGAAGTATGGCGGCGGGGCAGCGTAATCGGCTCTTGGCTTCTGGACTTGACCGCCGCCGCTTTGCGCGACAATCCCGATCTTTCGAACTTCGCGGGACGAGTGTCGGATTCCGGTGAAGGCCGGTGGACGGTGCAGGCGGCGGTTGATGAGGGCATTCCGTCGCCGGTAATAAGTGCAGCGCTCTTCTCTCGCTTCGCTTCTCGTGGAAGAGAAGAATATGCCGCCAAGCTACTCTCGGCAATGCGCTATGAATTTGGCGGCCACAAAGAAAAAGCTGCCGAAAAGCCGGAGGCAGCCTGATGTCGAATTTCCAGTCTGACGCGTTTGTATTCTTTGGCGCCACTGGCGATCTCGCGCACAAGCAGATTTTTCCGTCCCTGCAAGGACTGATCCGTGATCAAGGTCTCAATCTGCCAATCATCGGCGTGGCTAAAGCGGGCTGGAATCTTGATCAACTCAAAGCGCGCGCCAAAGATAGCTTGGAGAAAAACGGCGGTCTCGATCAAGACGCTTTCGGCAAGTTGATGGGACTTTTGCGGTATGTGGATGGCGATTACAACGACCCGAACACGTTCATAGAACTGCGCAAGCAATTAGGAGCGGCGAAACAGCCGCTGCACTATATGGCGATTCCCCCAAGTTTATTCGGCACGGTCGCCGAGGGCCTCGCCCAATCAGGCTGCGCCGACAATGCGAGTGTTGTAGTGGAGAAGCCTTTTGGGCATGATCTGGCTTCGGCCCAGGAACTCGACGGCATTCTGCACCGCTATTTCCCGGAGGAACGAATTTTCCGAATCGATCATTTTCTGGGGAAAGAGCCGGTGCAGAACATTCTCTACACCCGCTTTGCCAACCCAATGTTCGAACCGATCTGGAATCGGAACTACGTTCGCAGTATTCAGATCACCATGGCGGAGAAGTTCGGGGTCGAGGATCGCGGCAAGTTCTATGACGAGACCGGTGCGATTCGTGATGTGGTGCAGAATCACCTGCTGCAGATCCTGACCATTCTTACTATGGATCCGCCGACTGGCGAACTTCATGAGGCGTTCCGTGATCAAAAAGCGGCGCTGCTGAAGGCGGTCCGGCCGATCGTTCCGGGTGATGTGGTGCGCGGCCAATATAAAGGCTACCGATCAGTGCCGGGTGTGAATACTGCTTCCACAGCTGAAACATTCGTGGCCCTCAAACTGTTCATCGAAACCTGGCGCTGGGCAGGCGTTCCTGTGTACATTCGCGCGGGCAAGATGATGCCAGTAACCGCGACTGAGATTTTCGTTGAATTCATGCGACCGCCGATCGAGACCTTTGGCGAAATCGTACCGACCTCCTCGGCGCACTTGCGTATGCGCGTCAGTCCTGACATCGCTATCGGCATGGGAGTGCGAGTTAAGACTCCGGGCGAGCGCATGACGGGCAGCGATGTAGAACTTAGCCTCACCGAACAGGCGGCGGACGATATGCCTCCCTACGAACGGCTGCTGGGCGATGCCATGCGGGGACAGAGTGAACTTTTCGCCCGCCAGGATCTGGTGGAAGCGCAATGGCGTGCCGTCGAACCGATTCTCGGCAACGTAACGCCGTTCTATCACTATGATCCGGGCACCTGGGGGCCCGATGAGGCTCAACAACTCATCGCGAAGGATGGACCGTGGATCAATCCAAAGCCGCCAGAATCATCCTGAAAAGACAATGCGTAACATCTGCGATTAAAGTTCGCCCGGGAAAGTCGACTGTTTGATCCCCATTACTTTTTCTCATGCCAGCTATTTCACCGGCGCGTGAGAACAATGAGTTCCACAGTATCGGGCGAAAAAGAATTCGACAAATTCAAGACGCCATCCTTTCCGGATCCCGCTTCGACCAGGTCGACGTTTTGAACCAGGTCGAGGTTTTGAGTCTTGCTGATCCGGTAGCGCTTCATGCCGAATGGCGCGGCACCCCACGGCAAATTCTTAATTGCGAGATTATAGCCAGAGTTGTTGCGGTAAACAATGCCGGTGCGCGGCGGTAGGAATTTGACCTTCGACATATCAGGCATGGGTGGCGAGGTCTTTTGCAATTCCGGTGGCATTGGCATCAGGTCCGGTTTGTAGTTTGCTGGAATTGCATAGTTGCTGATCAGAATCTGAACTGTGTTTCCATCTGCAGAGCGGCCCGCAAGCGCAGCGAAGCCGAAAGTATCGGTGCCGTTGACAGGAAGACGCTGCGGCGTTTCCAGCATTTTGCCCATCGCTTTGAACGTGTAGGCAGTTTTGAAATACTTGCCGTCAGGGCCAAATAGCCCCATCCACGCCGCATCTCCACGGTAGAAGTGCGCGTGATCGATGGAAGTGTCCTGAAGATAGCTGAGAACGGAGCCGATGTAGGCGGCGTTATGTGCGCCTTGAAGTTCAGCTTTTTCGGCTTCTGTAAAATCAGCGCTCAGATTCCATTCGGAGAGGATGCTTTCTGCGCGCGGGAAGCCATGGGTGTTCAGAATGCCGCGGATTTCCCGGGCGAGGCGAACTGCGTCGTAAGGATCGGCGGAGCCGTTGGCGTAGGTGTGCCAGGAATAAAAATCGAGCGGCACCTTATGCGAGGCGCAGTAATCGATAAATCCTTCGCGGTATCCACCATCGTCGGAGGGGAAAGCTTTACCGTCACCACCAACTTTCAAAGTGGGATCCACAGACTTCAGAGCGCGAGCGGTTTTCTCGTACAGAGAATAAAACTGCTGCGGAGTGCCGGACCAGAATAAGCCATCCGGCTCATTCCAGAATTCCCAATAGCGAATGTTGTCGTGATAGCCGTTTGCCCAGCCCTGGTTGTAATGCATGGCGATGTGTTTCACCACGCTGGCAAACTTGTCGAAATCCTCGGGAGGATTGACATTTGCGCCCCAACTCCTTCCGATTCGGTAGTAGACATCCGCTCCGCTGGCGCGAATGGCGGCGATCATCTTATCGGTGGGAAGAAAATTGTAGCTCTCCGGTTTCTCGGGATCCGCATTCCAGTTCGGAAAGATGATGCTGGCATTCCCCGCCTCGACTACTCCGGCGCGCTGCGCTTTGTCAGGAATGAGCCAGGCGAGTTCTCCGTTATCGATAACATACTTTGAATCGATTTCCGAGGGACCCATGGCATCGTGGGTTCGTACCTGATTAATGCGGAGTTCCTTATATTGTTCGACAAGATTTGGAAGTCCCGCCATCACCGGATTCGGCGGACCATTCAGTCCCTGAAACGAGCGAATCTCGCCGATTGCTTTGCCGGCGTCCACTTGTAAGGATCGAAATCCCGCGTGAGTTGTGTCCTGGGGAAATCCAGCGATCGCGAGCATTAAGACGCAGAATAAACAATGCGAAATTATCTTCATCCGAAAGACTCCCACGTTTAGCGAGCCGATTCTATCTCGCCATAACGACTTTTTCCTGTGTCCAAAACTTTGTGATTTCTTCGAGCGAACGACCTTTGGTTTCGGGGATCAGCCAGCCCACCAGAATGATGGTTAACAATGCGCCAGCGCTGAAACACCAGAACGTGCCGGCTGATCCCAGATGTTTCTGCATGATCGGAAACAGTTGATTCCCCAGGTAGCCCACGAGCCATAGCGCGGTAGTGGCGATGGACATACCGCGCCCGCGAACCTTGGTCGGATAAATTTCCGAGATGATGACCCAACAGGCCACGCCATTGCCGAAGGCATGCCCGGCGACAAAACTCATGACACAAATCAAGACCGCCAGGCCGCTGCCGTGGATGTGATAGAACCAGCCGACCAACGCAAAAGAAATAAACTGAACAGCGGTGCCGGCGAGGATTAAAGTTTTGCGTCCAGCCTGATCGACCAGCCAGAGAGCGAAGAGCGTAAACAAAAGATTGATCAGGCTCACCAACACCGACTGGAAGAATGCGTCGCTGGTCGCGGTTCCGGCGGAGCGAAAAATCTCTGGCAGAAACGAAAATAATGGTGTGATGCCGCTGATCTGCTGCAAGCCGGCCAGCATGATTCCTAGCAGCAGCGGGCGGCGGAACGTGGTGAACAGCTCCGAGATGTGGCCCTCTTCAGTGGCCAACGCATCCTCGATCTCGGCGGCCTCGCGTTTGGCAGCTTCGAGGCCGTTGATTTTCGCGAGAACGTCGATGGCTTGATTGTGTCGGCCGACTTTCATGAGCCAGCGCGGACTTTCGACCGCGGGCAGAATCATCAATCCGAAAAGAATCGCGGGGACAACTCCCGCGAAAAACATCCAACGCCAGCCCGTGGTTACGTTCCATGCTTCGTCGCCCATACGCTGAATGAGCATGTTGACGAACACTGCGGCCAGAATTCCGACCACGATCCCGAGCTGATAAAGCGTGACGCAGCGGCCGCGAACCCGAGTGGGGGCAATCTCGGCAATGTAATTCGGAGAAATCACTGATGCCGCGCCGATACCGACCCCACCAATCAGCCGCCAAAAAACAAACTGATGCAGGCTCGAAGCAAACATCATTCCCACCGAAGACAGAGCGAAACAAACTGCGCACAGTGCGAGGCCTTTTTTCTTGCCGAGATAATCGGCAACGGTTCCGGCGGCGGCACAGCCAGCAATGCATCCGACCAGAGCACAGCCTGCCGCCCATCCGATTCCGGCCGCGTCTAAATGAAAGAACTGGCTTAAATATCCAATTGCGCCGCTGATCACAATATTGTCGTAACCAAACAGCAAACCACCCAGCGTGGAGACAGTGGCTGCGATGATCAGCGGGCCGCGCGGGTGCGCCGCTGCAGAAAAATTGTTCAGGCTAGTCGTTCCCATGGGCGGTTGTCTGGTGCGAGACGTGTGGTTGCGAAGATTCAATCATGGCTTTCGCTGCGAGTATATAGCCGAGCGTGTGCGCCATGCCGGCATGCCAGGGTGCGGAACACGTCATCTGCGGAGTGTGATCGGGAATGAGCACGCCATCGAATCCGTTGCGGTGCAGAATCGAGAGAATGCGGATCATGTCGACGTCACCCTCGTCGATAAATGTCTCGCGGTAGTGCGGCACTTTTCCCGCGACGTTACGGAGATGAATGTATGCAATCCTGCCTTGCTTGCTGTATTGATCGACCGCCTCGTAAATATTGCCTTCCGTCATTTCGGCGAGAGTGCCAACACAAAGCTCCAGGGCGTTAGAGCGGCTGGGAGCGAGGTCAATCAATCTTTGATACATGTGGGGCTGGTAAACGAGGCGCGGCTGCTGCCGCATGGTCGGCATGGGAGGATCGTCTGGGTGGGCCGCGAGCTTGACCCCTGATTCTTCCGCCACAGGAATAACTTCTTCCAGAAAATTTTGCAGGCGCCGCCAGAGTTCTTGATGCGAGATCGAAGGCAGATTACCGGCGGGCGCGTTGCGGTCATAGATCATGTTCCAGATCATGCCGTTTGGAATGGGCACCTCTTCGGCCGGGCCATCCATACCCAGCGTGATGGCGCGGCCGCGTCCCAGAGGAGCCGTCACGCGACCGCATACGCCCGCCAAACTGAAGTTGTAGCCGAGTACGGAAATCCCGGCTTCGCCCATGCGGCGAACGATGGTTTTTACGTTCTCAATCTGCTGTGGGCGCAAGGGACCATCGAGCAAAATATCATGCCAGTGCGCGGGATCGAGATTCTCAACCGCTGCCAGCGCCAACCCAGCATTTTCAATTTCGCTGCGAAGGGTCGTCAGTTCTTTTACCGTCCAAAGATGATTGGGATCTCCAGCAACTCCCCACGCTTCGTATTTTGAGCCAGTGGGCTGGTTGTTTCGCGGGTTCGAAGGGCCCTGATTAAAGTAATCGACGAGATGAACCACCACGTGAGTACAACCAGCCTGGCGTGCGAAGTCATAGTAATCGCGCGTCAGCATGTGACGGTAAAGGCCCAGGCCTATTTTCATAACCGATTCCCGATGCCTGCGCCGTAATCCGGGCTGAGAATTTGACCATTAATTTCGCTGGCCAGTGGCGAACACAGAAAAACAAACGCATCCGCGATCGACTCGGGACTGTTTCTTCGCCCAAGCGAAACCCGGAGAACAAATTCCCGATAGGCAGGGTCTTCATCAAATACTTTCAGCGAACTTCCAGCTGCAACGTTTCCCGGCGAAACCACATTCACCCGAATGCCAGTCAGGGCGTATTCGAGGGCCAAACTTCGCGCGAAGTTTTCCAGCGCGGCTTTCGCAGATGAGTAGGAAGGAATTTGCGTGTGTGGCATTCGAGCGACGTAAGAAGAAGTGAAGATCAGATGACCGGCAATCTTGCGTTGCATCCACTGAGCGAGCACAGACCGTGCCAGATAGGTTTGGGCAAAATAATTGAAGCGGAAGATGCGCTCGAAGTCGGCTTCCGACGTGGTCGCGAATGGATGCAAACCGCAGCCTCCGGCGTGGCCAATCACTGTATCCATATTTGGAAATTTCTCGAAGGCGGTGTTTACGATGCGGTCCACCTGGCTGGAGTCGGTAATATCAGCGGGCAAATAAAAATAGGACGAAGCCGGGATCTTCCATTCCTGCAGCGTCGATTCGGCTTGATCCGCCGCTTTGATGTCCGTGAGAACCAGCGTGGCGCCGCTTTCGACAAGCCTCCGAACCATGTGCTCGGCGATCGCGCCCAGCGCACCTGTAATCAGAATCGCTTTACCGGAGAGATCAATGGTGATCATGGATGCCGGCCCGTTTCCGCTCTGGATAGCACTTCGCAACCTGTCTCCGTGACCAGCAGATTATCCTCGATCCGCGCGCCCCCGCCACGTTCGGGAACGTATATCCCCGGCTCAATGGTAATAATCATGCCGGGCTCAAGCTTCGCGCTCACTCCGGGGGCGATCAGAAATCCGGGATCGTGATAGCGGAATCCGACGTGGTGGCCGGTATGGTGGGGGAAGAAAGACGAGAGTCCTTGTGCTGCGATCTTGTCCCTGGCTAATGCGTCAACGTCGCCAGCCGAGACACCGGCGCGCACGCCATCGATCGCCGCTTGCTGTGCAGCTTCGGCGAGAGCCAGTATTTCTGCCGTCTCAGCCTTCGGGGAAGCGACCGTTCCGGTGCGCGTAAGGTCGCTCCAGTAACCGTTCACGCAGGTAGCGAGTTCGATCAAGACCAAGTCGCCATCCTGCAGGCGCCGCCCGGTTGAGCGATTGAATTGACCGGCGTGGGCACTGTTAGGGCCAGACTGCACCATCGCCCATGCGCGGGAATGAAATATTCCATCGCGGCCGATCTGGCGATAAATGGCTGACTCAACCGCCGCCGCAATATCAGCCTCGGGTATTCCAGGAGTTAAATTTTCGAAGAAGACCTTCAACCCAAAGTTCGCGACTTGGTTCGCCAAGCGGATTGCTTGAATCTCTTCTATAGTTTTTCTTAAATAGAGATCAGCAAAAGCCGATTGACGCTGTGCGTCTGATCTGGCGGAAAGCATTGACAGATGTTTCGCAAAATCCTCAGGAATAGGAATTTGCTCGGCGGCTTGAATCGGAAGAGAAGTTCGAGACGCGCTGGCATTCATTCCTACCCGTTCAGCATCGAGACGTGCTTTGCCAAGTTCATCAGCAACCTCCGACACCAGAACAGCATATGGATCGGAGCATTTGAGATCGCCCCACGGATATTCTCTAACCCGCAGCCTATCGGGAATATGATCGCGCGGTTCGATCTGAGGAACGAATAGCAAAGGCTCGGCGTCGGCAAAATATATCAGCAACGACGCCCCCCAGAAGGGAAAATAACCGGAGAGCATGAGGAGTTCATCGGGGCGCCAGGCAATCCAGGCTCCCAGACTATTTTTCTGAAGAAAACCCTGCACGCATTGTTGGCGAGATAACGGCTTTGCAGTCGATGCGCCCATTATTTTTCACATGATTCCGTACTTCGCAAACGCTTCAACCGCGCTGCTGCCTTCTTCGATGGCTTTCCGCACCGTCTTCTCGCCGCGGGCTTTTTCGAGTGCCCGGGTGAACACTTCAGCCTCAGCTTCGGCAGGAACCAACAGAACCCCATCAATGTCACCAAAAAGAATATCTCCCGGACGGACGCGCACCGCTCCAATTTCGACTGGAATGCGGAAGTCGACGACTTTGTAGCGCGGAGCGGAATCTTGCCCGTAAGAACCGAAACCGAAGGTCGGGAAATTCATATGCAGAATGGCTTTGGTATCTCTCACGTATCCATTCAATACCGCTCCTCGGCTGCCGAGTTTGCGGGCGCGTGTACTCATCAGTTCGCCCCACAACGCGTTTCGGGGGGAGGCGCCGGTGTTTACATAGACCTCATTGGTGCTGAGGTCGTCGAGCGCTTCCAGCATCAAGCCAAACGGCTTGTCCATCAACTGGTTTGCGCTACCGGAAATCTTTTCAGCAAATACGTCTACCGCCAGGACAGGCATGGCGCGTCCGATCACAACCATGTCCTGATGAAGAGGTTGAATCTGCGGTGGGAGAAATTGATGTTGAAGATCCATCTTGTCCATCACATCGCCCACGACGCAGGTAAACAGCTCGCGCTGCACGATGGCAAACAGTTCGTCGTCCGAGTTCCACAGCTTCGCTGCACTCATTGGCCGCGCGCCTCTTTTACTTTTTCCACGAACTGTTTGGCCAGCCGAGTGATGGAGTCGAAATCACCGCTCTTTGCACCAGCAGTCAGATTACCTCCTACTCCGATCGCGACGGAGCCGGCCTTGATCCATTGGCTTACATTCTCCAGGCTCACCCCTCCGGTGGGCATTAGTTGTGCTTGAGGAAGCGGACCCTTTACAGCTTTAACGAAGATTGGTCCGAGGATTTCGCCAGGAAAGACTTTCACGATATCCGCGCCGCACTCCATCGCTGCAATCACTTCGCCAATGGTCGCAGCACCGGGCATATAGGGCACTTGATAACGATTGCAGAGGCGCGCCGTCTCGGCGTTGACCGCCGGGCTGACTACAAATTGCGCTCCGGCGAGAATCGCAACGCGCGCGGTTTCCGGATCGAGAACCGTACCCGCTCCCAGCAAAATATCTTTGGAACATTTTTTCGCAAGATGTGCGATCACTTCCGCTGCTCCCGGGACGGTGAATGTGATTTCGAGGGCAACAATGCCTCCGAGCGCGCAGGCGTCCGCAATTCGAGCGGCTTGCGCAGGGTCCTCCGCGCGGATCACGGCGATCAGACCTAAGTCGATTATTTTTCGTAAGACGTCTATCTTTGTCATGGACATAAATTCTCGAAGACCTCGCGCCTACTCATTCAAAGAACGGCTCGCCTTTGCGGGCATAACGCCGGGCGAGATCTTCATTTAATGTGACTCCAAGGCCGGGTTTTTCCGGCACGGAAATGAACCCCTTCTGAATCACGGGTGTTGGCAATCCTTCCACCAGATCATTCCAGAAGGGTACGTCGGACGCATGGAACTCGAGCGCTAGAAAGTTTGGGATTGCGGCGCAAAAGTGAGCTGCCGCCAGAGTGCCGACCGGACTGCTGATATTGTGCGGAGCGACCGGCATCGTATGCACATCGGCAAACTGAGCGATGGTTTGCGCGACGGCTAAGCCCCCAACTTTCTGCAGATCTGGAGTGACAATGCTGAGCGCGTGCTGCGCAATGATTTCCTGAAATCCTTCAAACAGGAAAAGATTTTCACCGGTAGCGATCGGTATATGCACCTTCGAACTCACTTCTTTAAGCGCGGCGGCATTATTGGGTGGAACTGGATCTTCCAGCCAGAGCAGACGGAATGGTTCCAGTTCGCGCGCGACTCTTATAACGTCGCTGGCGTTATAGCGCCAATGGCAATCCACTGCAATATCAGTATCGCTTCCCACCGCGTCGTAGACAGCGCCAATCAAACTTACCATGTGATCGATCGCGCGATTGTTCAACACTCGATTATGCGGATCAGGCCCATCGGTGCCAGGCACATCCAGATCGAACTTTAGCGCGGTAAATCCCTCCGCTCTTTTCTTGAGCGCTTGGCGACGATAGTCCTCGGGTGAAGCGGGCGATTCTTCGTTAGCCTCGCCAAAATAGTCTCGCGCCGTGTGAGCGGAGGATTGTGGCTGCCACGATGCTGCACGGGAACGTAAGACTTCGTCAAGGCTCTCCAATGCTTCACCGCCGTGACAATCTGCGTAAACGCGAACTCGGTCGCGAAACTTTCCACCGAGCAAACGATAGATGGGCACATCGAGCCATTGGCCGAGCACATCCCATAGCGCCGCTTCAATGCCGCTGATCGCGTTGTACACAATGCCTGCGACCGAGCCGGCGCCTGAAGTGGCAAGCTGCAGTTTACGAAACAGTCGATGAATGTCGCGAGGGTCTTCGCCGACCAATAAAGGCTCAAGCGAGCGCAGAATGCAGGTTAGCCCGGGTGCGAAAAAGCATTCACCCAGACCGCGGATTCCTTCATCGGTCTCAATGCGGACGAAGGTCCAATCGAAGTTTCCCTCAACTACCGCGGTCTTTAGTCTTAGAATCTTCACGCTCGATTTTCTTTTGCCGCGATTATACGCTGCGCGCCTTGGGCTCCGTTGTGGGCCGACGCGTGAAAGTTAGCGCCCTCCAACGGCAGAAGTAAACAAGCCGCACGGGAAACAGCTAGAATGCTGGGCTATGATTCCGATCACTTTAAAAGCGGCAGAAAGCTGCAAGTGGGATTGCGTCAGCCTGGGCGAAGTGATGCTGCGGCTCGATCCCGGTGAGGAACGTATCTTCACGACGCGAAACTTTCGCGTCTGGGAAGGAGGGGGAGAATACAACGTTGCCCGCGGATTGCGACGATGCTTCGGTATGCGAACCGCTGTGGTCACCGCATTCGCCAAAAATCCGATTGGGCAACTGCTCGAGGATCTGATCCTTCAGGGAGGCGTCGATACCTCGCTCATCCGCTGGGTGCCGTACGACGGCATTGGCAGGACCGTACGCAACGGTTTGAACTTTACCGAACGGGGCTTCGGCGTGCGCGCAGCGGTGGGCTGTTCGGATCGTGGAAACACCGCAATCGCCAATAGCCAGCCGAACGATTTCGATTGGCAAAATATATTTGCGGCAAATGGTTCTCGCTGGTTGCATACTGGCGGAATTTTTGCCGCGCTCTCCGGATCGTCGGCCTTGGTAGCAATGGCCGCCGTTCAGGCGGCAAAGAGTTCGGGCACCGTGGTTTCCTATGATCTTAATTATCGAGAATCTTTGTGGAAGGGAATTGGCGGCAAAGCAAAGGCGCAGGAGGTGAACCGCGAATTGGTGTCTCAAGTCGATGTTCTGTTCGGGAACGAAGAAGATTTTTCGGCGGCGCTCGGGATCGCGATCGAAGGCGTAAGCTCCGACTTCAGCGATCTGCAGATAGCAAGCTACGAATCCATGCTGCGTCGCGTCGCCGATCTTTACCCGAACCTCAAACTGATTGCAACCACGCTGCGTACCGCGCACACTGCGACAAAAAATGACTGGGGTGCAATCGCATTGGGTGGCGGAGAAATCATCCATGTTCCACAACGACCAGTAGAAATCTTGGACCGCGTTGGTGGCGGGGACTCGTTTGCATCGGGCTTAATTTACGGTTTGCTCGCCGGTAAGGGCGCCGAATGGGCCGTTCGGTGCGGGGTTGCGCACGGCGCGCTGGCTATGACGACCCCCGGCGATACGAGCATGGCGACGCTTTCCGAAGTCGAGTCGGTGATGCGTGGGGAATCGGCGCGCATCTCGCGCTGAAAATCCGGCGATGAAGACGAAGGATGACATCAAGAGATGAAGGAAACGTGGCGATGGTTTGGACCAAATGATCCGATCCCTCTCGATCACATTAAGCAAGCGGGAGCTACGGGCATCGTCAGCGCCTTGCATCAGTTCTATCGGGGTGAAGCGTGGCCCTTGAACGAAGTGCAGAAGCGGCGAGATGAGATCGCCGCAGCAGGGTTCGTATGGTCCGTAGTGGAAAGCATTCCAATCCACAATTCGATCAAGCTTCGATCCGGACCGTACCAGCATTTTGTCGATGGGTGGAAGGACTCTCTGGCCGCAGTCGCAAAGGCTGGCGTCCCAGTCGTTTGCTACAACTTTATGCCAGTGGTCGATTGGACCCGGACAGATTTGCAATGGCGTCTGCCCACCACCGGCTACGCTCTACGTTTTGACGCGGTGGACTTCGCGGCGTATGACTTGTTCATTCTCGAGCGTAAAGGTGCGAGGGAAGAATACTCAGAGGAACGTATTCGGTCGGCGCAGGCTCGCTTCAACTCCATGTCAGAGGCCCGAAAAGTGAACTGGAGTCCACGATCATTGCCGGACTCCCGGGAGCCGAGGCTTCCTACAATCGCGAAACGATTCGCAGCTTGATCTCGGACTATCACGGAATGACGGCCGAAGATTTACGCAGCAACCTGGTTGCATTCTTGCGCGAGGTTGTTCCAGTGGCGCAGGAACTAGGAGTTCGGCTCGCGATTCATCCGGACGATCCACCGTGGCCGCTGTTTGGCCTGCCGCGCGTGGTTTCGACCGCTGGAGATGTGAGGAGGATTTTCAGCGGCTGCGATATTCGCGCAAACGGCTTGACGTTTTGCGTTGGGTCATTTGGAGCAAGGGCGGATAACGATTTGCTGGCCATGGCTCGCGAGTTCGGAACCCGCATTCATTTTGCCCACCTCCGGCAGGTGACTAGAGAGTCTGAAGGATCTTTTCACGAGGCCGAGCACCTCGCGGGCAGTTCCGATATGGTGGGCGTAATCCGAATTCTTCTCGAAGAAGAAGCGCGCCGGCGTGCAGCGGGAAGGGCAGATCACGAAATTCCCATGCGCCCCGACCATGGGCACCTCTTGGCCGACGACATCGGCAAGAAAATTAATCCAGGCTACTCATTGGTGGGAAGATTGAAGGGTCTGGCCGAGTTACGTGGAGTTATGCGCGGTTTAAAGCATGCAATTCCCGAACTATCAGATTAACGCGTGACGCGAAGTGAGGGTTGAACCTCTATGGATGATTTGGCCGGACGTGTGGCGGTGGTTACGGGCACAACAGGCATTGGCCGCGCGATCGCGATGCGCTTTGCAGCGAGCGGTGCTCAAGTGGTTGCGTGCGGCATCGAAAAAGCAGCAAATGAGGAAATGGTTCATGATGCGGCAAAACTAAAATTGAGTCTTCAGGTTGAAAACTGCGATGTGACCGATCCTGACCAGGTGCGATCAATCATCACCAGGACGGTCAGCCAGTTTGGTGGACTCGACGTCATCGTCAACGCAGCGGCGATTCATCCCTTTGGCACGGTCTTGCAGACCGATCTTGCGACCTGGAATCGCTGCATGATGGTGAATGTGGGCAGCATTTATCTCTTGGCGCATCTCGGTATCCCAGAGATGAAAAAGCGCGGCGGCGGATCGATTATTAATCTCGCGTCGGTTCAGGGGCACGCCTGCCAGCGCGGTGTCGCCGCATATGCCGCGTCGAAGGGAGCCATTCACAGCTTGACACGCGCTCTTGCTCTCGACCATGCTGCCGACAATATCCGCGTCAATTCGATCAGCCCCGGTTCTATTCGCACGCCGATGCTGGCGCGTTCGGCGGCAAACTTTTCTCCGGATGTGCCCACCGAGGAAGCGTTCGCTCGCTTTGGCGCGGCGCATCCATTAGGACGCATCGGAACGGTGGAAGAGGTCGCGGAACTTGCGGCATTTCTGGCGTCAGACAAGGCTGGATTCTGTACTGGAGGTGATTACCTTATCGATGGCGGACTGCTTGCAGGAATCGGCGTGCAGTAAAGCTCGCGGCGTGCTTCGTTCCTGCCTTGCGGTAAACTTTTACCAGCTACGAACGACCATCCGAATTGGGCAATTCGATTGCGACAGGATTTTGCCTGAGGGGTTCCGACTGGACAGTTCTGATGATTTCCGATTCAAAGTCGCCGACTAACGAACCTCCGGTCGATCCCCAACAGGAGAATTCCGGCCGCAAAGAAAACTTCTGGGTTCAAGCCGCGCGTTATAGCCAGATGGCGTTCATCTTTCCCGCTGCCCTCGTCGCGGGATGGTTAGTCGGGACGGCCCTCGACCATTGGCTGCACACCACCTGGCTCTATCTTGCTGGGATTCTTTTGGGCATCGCTGCCGGTTTTATTGAACTCATTCGAACGGTTCTGCGGGATACGAAGTGAGTCAGCGATCGGAATTGGCTCCGGAGTCGGAACATTTCTTCTCCGGCGCTCTCGACCGAATCCGGTGCTTCATGGCTGTGCTTGCTCCCTTGCTGGTTACGCTCGCGTGGCTGAAGTTTGGGCTGAAGATTGCAGGTGGTCTCGCCTTCGGTTGTGCCATTGCTTACATAAATTTTTTCTGGTTGAAGCGTGCCATTGCGGGCTTTGTCGATCGTGCCACCGGCGCCACGACGTCGCAATCCGGGCAGGGAATTGTGTTCCGCTTTCTAGTGCGCTACGTTTTAATGGCGCTGGGCGCCTATGTTATATTGACTGTTTCACCCGCAAGCCTGAATGGGCTTCTTGCGGGCTTATTTTTGCCGGTGGCGGGGATCGGTTGCGAGGCGGTCTACGAACTGTACGCCGCACTGGCTCGCGGAGTTTAGCGGTTCGAGCGCGAAAAAGCTGGAAAACAATTCATGCATGAACAACTTTGGTTCACGGCGATTCTAAACCGGCTTTTCGGGGGCCCAGTTGCGTCGTTGCTGCGGGCATTACACATCCAACCCAGATACCCGGCGGCGCCTATTCCAGATTCGTTTGCCATGGAGCTTCTGGTTTTCGCGTTTCTGTTAATCCTGTTTTTGCTGGTCCGCTCGAGACTTTCAGTGGACCGGCCTGGTGCGCTGC
Organism: uncultured Acidobacteriaceae bacterium; assembly: GCA_963726155.1. Lineage (GTDB taxonomy): Bacteria > Acidobacteriota > Terriglobia > Terriglobales > Acidobacteriaceae > Sulfotelmatobacter. The sequence continues at coordinate 2,261,035 of CAVSBF010000002.1, read as the reverse complement.
AGCATGCATTCGAAGGCGTTGAAGGGTTCATCCAAAGCCAGAGTGACGAGATCATCGGCCACCATAGTGAGCCCTATACTGCCTTCCTGGCTGCGCTCGGCTTTTTCATATTATTCTGCAACCTGATCGGCGTGATTCCCGGCTTCGAATCACCGACCGCCATTCCCGTCGTTCCCTTGGGTTGTGCTATTTGCGCCTTCGTCTACTATCAGACTCAGGGATTCAAGCACGCAGGCGTTGGCTATCTGAAACATTTCCTTGGACCCTCAGATCCAACGATGTCGATTTTTCTGCGAATCCCCTTAGCTCTATTAATGTTGCCCATCGAAATCATTAGCCATCTCGCACGCGTTCTGTCATTGACCATCCGTCTCTTCGCTAACATGTATGCAGGGGATATGGTCACCCTGGTTTTCTTTTCGCTGGTTCCGATCGGCGTTCCGATTATATTTCTAGGACTTCATATTGGCGTGTCGTTGCTGCAGACCTACATTTTCGTCCTTCTGACCACTGTCTATTTGCAAGGAGCAGTCTCGGAAGAGCATTAGGGCTTTGGAATCTGTCTTGGAGAATTTAGCCGCGAGCGTGAGGGCGTCTGCACGGTATGGCGTCAACCACCCACTGGCGGTATTTCGTACGAGGAGAAACACAATGAGTAAGTTAAGCAAATTGTTTATGGTACTGTCCGTGCTTTCGTTCGCTGTCCCCGCCTTCGCGCAGGGCGGAGCCGAGAGCGGAGTCAACTGGGTCGCCATTTCCGCTGGATTTTCCATGGCCTTTGCCTCCGGCATCTGCGCGCTGGCGCAGGGCAAGGCGACGGCCTCGGCCGCGGAGAGTCTGGCCCGCAATCCGGCCGCTCGTCCCGGCATTCAGCTGGCTTTGATTCTGGGCCTGGCCCTGATCGAGTCGCTCGCGCTTTACACTCTGGTCATAATCTTCGCCAAGGTGAAGTAAATATCTCGATTAGAGTTTCGAAAAACAAAAGGCCTCTGCTCTAGCAGAGGCCTTTTCTTTTCGACCAAGATATATTCTGGATGTTGATCTAGCCTTTCCGGTCTCCACCCCAATCCGGTTCTTTCTTTTGTGGAGCATGGCTCAATGCATCCACCAGCAGCCGGCGTAGACGATAACGACTTTCGAGATCGGTATTCACAATTTCGAATCCTACTTCATTCACGCGCGCCCGGCGCAGCAAAACGTGGGCTCGAATCTTTGATCGCATTCCCAGGGAAATTTCCAAATCAGCCTCGCTGCCGATGCGAAGATTATCTTCCTTCGTACCCATACCGCCGCCCAGGCTCAGCTCGCGGATCAGAATTTTAGATTTTCCCCACGAACTGCCAATCGTGGCGGCGACCGTGCGCGACAGCACCATCCGCTCGTAGCGACGTTGCCGTACCCAAGGACATGCCGGAGCGGTATCTAAAGGAGCAATCGCCAGTTCCGCCGGTTCGATGCCGCTGTCGGACAGAATCTGGGCGCTATAGCGCGGATCCGTTTTAGATAAAGACTGCGCTGAGGCAATTCTAAGTTCGCGATGATACACCCATCCAAACCGCTTTTTTGTTTCTACAATCTCGCGCAAGAGGGTCACTGCTTCAGCGTCTTTCAACCGGCCTAACGACTCAATAGCCTTCAGTTGCACGAACGGCGAGCGAGAAGCAGATTCTCCGGGCTTGGCCATGGCGATCAGGGGATGAGCCGCAGTCAGATCGCCGCTCATTCCTATCTCGTCAATGGCTTCCGGCAGTACTACCGAATCGAGTACCTCCGCCAGCTCCAGGAGCGTTCGGCCCCGGTCCATCGCGGCACCGTAGGCGATTTGCCGCACAACGATGTCGTGATAAAAGCGGTTCCACTCGGGCAAGCGCATGGGCAGCAGCTCGAGCAAGGTGCCTACATCGAGGCGGCTCAACAATCCAACTACCGCTGAGGCTTGTCTTGGCTGCCCGGTCCGCAAAATCTCTCGCAGTTGGGTCAGAGCCGGAGATCCCATTTCCTTCACGAGTTCGACCATGCGATCGCATTCGTCCCGGCGCATGCAGCGGAAGAAACGGTCGGCCAGGTGTTCTGCTCCAGTTTGGCAAGTTCTCCGCAACACGACCAGCAGGTCTGCCGGTATTGGATCGCAACGTAATGCTTCCTCAATAAACTCCGGGATGCGGTTTTCCACGCCGACTCGGGGCCGTAGATCATTCACCAAAACGGGACGCTGTTGCAACAACATCTCCATCCCGGCGCATACTGCATTTACTGCTTGATAGTTTTTGGCCGCGCTGGATTCCTGGCTAAGCCTTACGAAAGCCGCACTCAGCAGGCTCTGCAGTTCGGGATCCTTTTCCACGCACAACTGCTCGGCAACTTTGCGGATGGCGCTACCCATTGCTTCACCACCCAGCCTGGCGTAGAGATCGGCCAACTGGCTCAATCCAATGGCGACTTTGCGGCGTGCCTCTATTTCCTTGGTACCCAGGCAGCCAGAGTAATTGTTCAGAATTTCCGCGGATGTTTGCTTATCGTCACGGTCGAGCAGCACTTCCACGAACTGCCGCAAGTTGCGCGGCGGGACACATGGAGCTTCATGCGAAAGCAGAACTGTCTTCTTACCGGACTCCGGCACTTCAGACCAGAACATCCGGTCCAGGATGTCGGCATGCGACTCCACCAGAATGCCGGCCTTATTCATCTTTTCTTCTTGCAGCTTCAGAATCTGGCGCAGCGAATCCATTTGCCGGCTCATGTGCTCCATCATCTGGTGCACGGCATTTACTTTGACTTCGCCTTTGGAATAGCGCTCCAGGGCGAAGCGGATCGCCATATGTTCCGCTGCTTTCATCAGCAGAGGCGTGTCCTCCTGCTCGGTTGTAGCTTTTGCGGCCAGGCTGCCCAACAGTTGCTGCAAATTCAGCCGCATGTTGGGATCGGTCTGAACTAATTCTTTTTGCAGGTCTTCGGGGCTGGCGCTGGGATCGCCTTGCACTTGGCCAAATCGAGTCAACAAGCGGATGGCCTGAACCACTTCCGCCTCCTGCAACGGAACCACGCCGCCTTCCCAGGCTTGAGCTACGCCGGTTCCTGTTCCCGTGCTGCCATCAGGGGCTGGCCCTGCAACCCAGTGACCGCCGGGAATATTTGGAACGCTGCCGAAGGGAACTACCGTCCCTCCAGGCTGTCCCTGGCCGCCGCCTCCTCCAGAATTCGCCCCTTCCGCCGCAGCAATCAACTGCAATAGTTTCTGCGGATCGTTCAACCATTGCTTGAATTCCGGGCCCAGCGTCTGCGCTGCAATCTGCGCTGCCACGCTGATGTCGCCAGTCAACGGATCGGCGGCCACAAATTTCACTTCGTTTATTTTTATGGTGCTTTGCTTGCCTGCGCTGTTCAGGGCCTCTTTGATTTGCTTGGATACGTCCTGGGCTTTGGAGCCGGCTACCGTAAAAGCGCGCACCAGCCGGGTAAAATCATCGATCGTAACGTCTTTGGAAAAATGCAGGCTGGCCAAGCCGGCGGTGGATAAAAGTTGCCCGAAACTGCGCTCTGTTTGACCGGTCTCGAGTGGCACTCCATCCAGCAGCAATTTGTTATCGGAGACACCGAGCAGAAAGCCGCCGTCGCCGGCCGTGGGCAAACCCTGTTGCAATTCATTCCAGGTGACTTCGAACTGGGCTTCCGTTCGCTTATGTTCGTAGCCGTACATCCGGGCATACTTGATAAGAATGTTCAGGCTATGGACAAAGGCTCGCGCCGATGCCGCCCGATTGGCATGGAATGTACTTGAGTTCGTGATAAAGCGCTCCTCGAACTACACTCTGCAAGTAAAAGGTTAAATCCAGACAGTAAGGGGCTGCACATTACGGAGGTAACTGGCAATTCGCCGGGGAATCCGCTCATTGTCTGCATTGCGTGGAATCCAAAAGTTTCGCGCGTGAAAGTTCCTGGGACCCACGCAGTCACTGGCCATCGTAGTAAACTCCGGCGAATATAGAGTGACACGAATATTGCGGCATTCTGGAACTTCCGTGCCTCCTTCAACGTTGCGCCCAACGCGCTCTAAGAAAGTCACCGGCCTGCGCTACTGGATGCTGCAGGTTCTTGACGAGTGCGACCGCGTCGCGGCCAACTTTGGTCCGGATCCGGTTCACGATCTCCGCGTCGCTCTGCGCCGGTGCCGATCTCTGGCTGACGGATTGATGGCCCTCGACCCCGATCCTGACTGGAAGGCCATGAAGAAGGCCGGCAAACGCCTGTTCCAGCGCCTCGGCGCCTTGCGCGATGTGCAGGTGATGATGGAATGGGTAGAAAAACTTGGCGACGTCCAAGCTCGCGTGGAAGGGGAAGACCGGCCTGCGCAATCTGAACAGGATGCTGAATCCGGATCCCACGCAAACGGTTCGCACTTTTCTGGCGCCGATCCGGTTGCCCGGGCGCTTCTTGAAATCCTCCACCGTCGCGAACAGGAGCAGCAGCGCGAAGCGCAAGCGGCGCTCGAAGAGTTTGACCGGAAACAGTGGCGGCAGTGGAGCAAATCTCTTCCCGCTCGCGCCGCGCGTATTCGGCCAGGAAGCGCGCTGTTTAAACATCTCGCTCTCGAGCGCTGGACCGAGGCCCGCGAGTTGCACAATCGAGCCCTGCGCAATCGTTCCCAAGTCGCGTTTCACAGTCTCCGCATCGGCATCAAGCGATTCCGCTACATCGTGGAAAACTTTCTTCCCGTCGAGCACAAGGCCTGGAGCAACGACCTAAAAGAAATTCAGGATTTGCTGGGGGAAGTGCACGACCTTGACGTACTTTGGTCGACGGCAGTCGAGTGTCAGGTTTTTCCTGATGCCGATTCGCGGCGACGCTGGCACGAACGAATCCTCTCCGAACGCACCAAGCGTATCAACGGCTACCGCACCAAAATGGTCGGCGAGGATTCTTGGTGGTACAAATGGCGTGCCGCACTACCCCAGGGCAAACAAATTCAGGCGCTTGCCACGCGCCGCATGAAGCTCTGGGCGAATGGCCTCGATCCCGATTTTGCGCATTCCGAGCGAGTGGCGAGTTTAGCTCTTCAACTCTACGATGGACTGCTAGCGTGGGGATGGCAACCTTCCGTAGACGCCGCATCCGCCCGCTCCAGCCTGCTCGCGGCCGCGCTTTTGCACGATGTTGGCAAGTCCGAAGGTCAGAAGGGACATCACAAGGCGACGTTCGACTTGATTCGTGCCCACGGAAATCCGCTGGGATGGAAGCCCGTGGATCTGCAGCGCGCCGCTATCGTCGCCCGCTTTCACCGCGGAGCGCTGCCCACCCGAAGGCACAAAACTCTGCGCGATCTTCTTCCCAACGAGCAGAAAGGCACCATCCAACTCGCAGCCGTTCTGCGTCTGGCGAATGCCCTGGACGCTGCCCACGACGGTCACATCCAGCGCATTCGGATTGAGAATGAGCACATCTCTACGAAAGGGAGCGAAGCATTGATGATCGCTGCCGAGGGATATTCTCCAGTGGGAAAATTCGCCCAGACTATCGCCGCCGAACGTCATCTGCTGGAGACTCTTCTGCACCGGCCAATAATCATCAGAGCTTGCCCCGCGCGAGTTGAAAAATCTCACGTAAGCACAGCGGCCGCTACCGTCCGCGGGCGCACTCCGAGGCCTCGCGGGAGCAAAAAGGAAAAGAGACCTGGATTCATTCGCCCTCGAACCCGGTAAGCATCGCTGCTTCCTGCAATTTTCGATCCGTAGCCAGGAATTTCTTGCCGTGTGGAATGCCAGCGCTCCATTCGAGGGCTGCCGCCAGCTGCAAAGCATCCGCCGCCCTTAGGTCGTAGAGATCAACGAGGCTCGTAGCTCTTGCGCGCAATACATCTGACGGCTGAATGACAAACCACGAAGCAGCAAGTTCCGCAGCCAATCTTCTGGCCTTCGCCCATTCACTGGAGTTGAGTTCCTTCATTCGAGCAAGCCGTGCCAGAGAGCTTGCAATCTCAACCGGCGTAGCCCACCAAACGACTGCTTCATAGCTCTTGTAAAGAGCGATGGCGCGAGCCGTAGCACTTTGATGGACGCACAGAGGAACCAGGGCGCTCGTATCCCAAAATGCCAAACGCCGCTCTAACGGCTCTCCCGTTCTTCTCGCCATATCTGTTCCATAACCTTGTCGGAGATGTTTCCTGGCGGAGACGGCCAGGAAACGGGGCCTACGCGTTTCTTCCGTGGTGGCGTGAGAATGCCCCGGGCGATCATTTGCCGCTCACGCTCGGGCTGATCATTTGCGGAGCAGGGCACAATCCGCGCTACCGGGTGGTTACGATCGCAGACCAGCAGCTCTTCTCCGTCGCGCACGTGTTGAATGTGAGCGCTAAGTCGAGCTTTCAGGTCACTAATGTTTACAGTGCGCACACATTGATCTTAACAGACATGACTATATTGGTCACGTTCCATTTTTTTCGAATTGCTGCTGCGTGGCTTGGATTCGGCGTGGTAGCTTGGCAGTCACTTCTCTCCGGCTTCGCCTGCGGATACAAATATCTCTACTCCCGGTTTTCGAGCGAAGCCAGAGGCCGCATGACCCATACCCAACTTGTCGAGAAAGCCGTGCGCTGGCTGCGCAACTATCGTTGCGGAGTCGTGCTCTCCGAGCAAGCGTGCGTCAGCGGCGAGATGCCGGATGCGATCGGATGGAAGCGTGCCTGCCACTCGGTGCTGGTCGAATGCAAAGTCACACGCGCGGATTTCCTGGCCGACCGCGCCAAACCTTTCCGCGTGAAGCCTGAGCAGGGCGTGGGCTGTGAGCGCTTCTACTTGGTTCCCGCTGGACTGGTGCGCCGCGAAGAACTCCCCGCGGGATGGGGATTACTCGAACTCCGTCGCGGCAGAATCGATACCACGCATCCTTCGGCGAAGAATCTTCGCACTGCCACTGGATTTCGCTACGAAATGAACCTACTACTAGCCAGCCTGCGGCGTGTCGAAGTGCGAGTGGAGCCGCAGAGCATTACCGACTTTCTCAAGTGGAAGAACCGAATGGCGGAATACAATCGCGGCACACTGCCCGAAGGGTTGGCTTCGGCCGAGCAAGAACTTAATGTATTTCTTGAAGCGGATCTGAGCGTCGAGATATAAGTTCTGGCTCTGGTACGCCAGCGGCTTGAAGCTGGCTTACAACTCCCTGCGCCCCTCCATGGCTTTGAGCATCGTGATCTCATCGGTGTACTCGATATCGCTGCCGACCGGGATGCCCATTGCGATCCGCGTTACTTTCACTCCGGCGCGCTTCAACTGCTGCGAAAGGTAAGCGGATGTGGCTTCCCCCTCAACCGTGGGATTGGTGGCCACGATCACTTCATCCACGTTGCCCGCGTCAACGCGCGCGATGAGATTCGCGATGCGCAACTGCTCCGGCCCTACTCCGTGCAATGGTGAAAGCGATCCATGCAGCACGTGGTAGACGCCGTTGAAGTGCTTGGTTTTTTCGATTGCGGCAATGTTGGTGGGCTCTTCCACGACGCAGACCAGCCGCTGGTTGCGGGTCGCGCTGGTGCAGTAGACGCAGGGATCAACATCAGTAATGTTGTTGCACACCGAGCACAGCCGCAGGCTCGCCTTGACATCGCGGACGGCAGCAGCCAGTGCTTCTGCATCTTCATCGCTCGCACGCAGAATGTAGAACGCCAGCCGTTGCGCGCTCTTCGCGCCCACGCCCGGCAGTTTCTTTAGTTCGTCAATCAACCGCGACATCGGCTCGGCAAATTTAGACATATCAGTTGGTGATTGCTTCAAGAGATCGCTAGATCGATGAGTGTTCGCTACAGTCCGCTGATGCCGAGCCCGCCCAGCATTCCGCCCACCGTGGACTGCATCGCGTTATCCACTTTTCGCGCGGCTTCGTTCACGGCGGCGAGCACCAGGTCCTGCAGCATTTCCACGTCGCCCGATTTTACCGCCTCGGGATCGATGCGGAGGCTGAGCAGTTGCTTTCGCCCATCCATCTTCGCCGTTACCGTTCCGCCGCCCGACGTGGCTTCCACGACCGTGTCCTGCATCTTTTTCTGCAGTGCGTCGTACTGCGATTTTGCCTTCGACATTAATTCTTGCAGATTGAATCCGCCCATATCGCTCTACCGCTTCTCCTTGTAATCGATCACCGTACGAATCTCTGCGCCAAACTTTTCCCGCAGCCGGCGGACGACAGCATCTTGTTCTGCCCGGCTCCGGCCGCCCAAGCCTGAGTTGGTTGCCGCGGCTCGGGCACCCCCGTTGCGCTGCCCATCCGTCGGAGCGATGGTCGCACTCGGAACAATCTTGAGTTTGACGGCCCGGCCCAAAACCCCGCTGGCTGAAGCAATCGCCAGCCGCTTGGCATCGGTGCCCAGCGACATATCGACCACGGTTTGCGACTCCGATACCTTGATTACAACTTCGTTGCCTTCCACGGACCATTCGCCTGCGTCCAGCATCGAGACCAGGATTCTCTGATTGCCATCCATCAGCGCCTGCAGAACCGCGCTCTTCAGTCGATCGCCGGGCACCTTAGCAGCGCTCTCTACCGATTGAATTTTGGAGACTTGCGTAGGCGACTGCGCCTGAATGCCAGCCGAAGCGCTTGTGTGCAATTCCCGCTGAGGCTCAGGAAAGGAACTGACCTGCCGCTCCGGGGTAGTCTCACTGAGGTTCGCGGGCGCAGCGGCGCCCATGATCACGCGCGCAGATGAGTTCCCCGGGCGCGCTCCATCAGCGGAGACTTGTTTCTCAGAGAAAGGACTGCCGGAAAATGTCTCGGTCGAAGATTCCTGCCGTGGACCAACCTTGCGCGCGGAATCAGCAGCGAAAGGCGAAACCTGATTCGGACGAGCGGATGGAACCGCATCGGTGCGCCGCGTGTCGAGTGCGGGCGAAGCGACGATGGAAGGGCGCGCCGCGATTCTGGAGTTGTTCACTCCAGCGCCCGTAGAACCGGCCATGTCACTGAGCAGTTGTTCGATCGGCAATAAACGTTGCGCGTGGCTCATCTTCAGCAAACCAAGCTCGAGATGAAAGCGCTGCTCTTGCTTGTAACCCAGTTCGCCATGGGTCCGCAGCATGATCTGCAGATGACGGGTGAGGTCTTCTTCACCGAAGAGCGCGGCGACGCGTTCCACACGATCCCGCTCTTCACTCGAGACCTGCAGCAGAGAAGAGTCCTTGCCGGCGATTTTCGCCACAGTGGCATTGCGCAGGAAACGTACCATCTGGCGCGCGAAATGAGTCGGGCTATGGCCTTCGCTGATGAGATGGTCGACCTGCCGCAACACGTCTTCACTGGCGCTGCGAGCGACGGCCTGCATCACTTCCTCGAGAATGTGCGCAGGCGCGGCTCCCACCAGATTACGAACCGAATCAGCCGTAAGCCTTCCGCTGGAAGATGCAATTGCCTGATCGAGGATCGACAGCGCATCACGCATGGAACCATCGCCGGCTTCGGCAAGCAGCGCGAGGGCGTCGTCATCCGCTTCGATGTTTTCGCGACCAACCAAGTCGCGCAATTGCGCGACGATGGCATCGAACTTTACTGCGCGGAAGCTGAAGTGCTGGCAGCGCGAGCGGATCGTCTGCGGAATATCCTCGGGCTGCGTGGTCGCGAGCATGAAGACAATATGATCCGGGGGCTCTTCCAGCGTCTTCAGCAACGCGTTGAAGGCCGCATCGGTAATCTGGTGAGCTTCGTCGAGAATGTAAATCTTGAAGCGGTCGCGTGCCGGCCGGTAGCGCGCAGCCTCGCGCAGTTCGCGGATTTCGTCGATGCCGCGATTGGTCGCAGCGTCGATTTCGATTACGTCGACCGCGTTGCCGGCTCGAATCTCTGTGCAGGATTCACAGATTCCGCAAGGCTCGGCCACCGGCTTGTCGGATGACCGGCAATTCAAGGCCGCCGCAAGAATACGGGCCACCGTGGTTTTTCCAATGCCGCGATGGCCGCTGAATATGTAGCCGTGCGCAGTGCGTCCCTGCTCCAGAGCATTCTGCAAGGTGCGGGTAACGTGTTCCTGTCCGATAACTTCGGAGAACTTCTGCGGACGATATTTGCGCGCCAGGACGGTATAGCTCATGAGCCGGAAGAGTCGATTATACGTGATCGCAGACAGGATGGTCGCGCCGCCATTTCTCTGGGAGGCTTGCTAAAAGCAAACAGCAAGGCATACTCTGGTGCGTCAATCCTGCTCTGCAGATTTTGTGTCGATGTGGCTCGGCTACGCGGTAAAGGAGAGTACGGAATGCAATTGAAACTGGCAACAAAAACAAAAGATGGAATCATAATTGTGGATTGCGTCGGTCGTATTGTGTTTGGCGAAGAGTCTTCACTCATACGGGAGACGGTAAAGAAAGCTATTGCGGAAAATAATCGCATCGTGCTTAATCTGGGCGAAGTGACTTACATCGATTCCGGTGGCCTGGGAACGCTGGTGGCCTTGCGCACGACCGCGCAAAACGCCGGTGGCACCATCAAATTAACCAACCTGACGAAACGCGTAGGCGATTTGCTGCAGGTCACCAAGTTGCTCACGGTTTTTGATGTATACGATTCCGAAGCGGAAGCCGTCGAATCGTTCCGCAAGGCGGCATAGTCGGCCTACGTGTTGTGACCACGCGCGGCAAGTTGGTATTTGTCGTGCGTGACCCACAATCGTTCCGGCTTCCTTGAATGGTCTCTCGCGTCATATTCATCCTTTGTCTGCTGGTCAGCGCCAGCGGTTTTGTGTCCCCGCCGGTCGCGCTGGCTTTGGGACTGTTGTTCGGTCTCACATTGCCGCATCCTTACGGGGACCTAGCGAAGAAGTCTTCCAAATATCTTCTGCAAGCTTCCGTAGTAGGACTCGGCTTCGGAATGAACTTGCACCAAGTTATCCAGGCTGGCCGCCACGGATTCGTTTACACCATGCTCGGCATCAGCTTCGCTCTGCTGGCCGGCATGGGATTGGGCGCGCTGCTGCGGGTGCAAAGAGTGCCGGCATTCCTCATCTCCACCGGCACTGCGATTTGTGGCGGAAGCGCTATCGCCGCTGTGGGGCCTATCACCCAAGCCAGCGACGAGGAAATGGCGATCGCGCTGGGCACCGTGTTCGTGCTTAACTCCGTAGCGCTGCTGATTTTTCCCGCCATTGGTACAACCCTGAAACTCACGCAATCGCAGTTTGGACTGTGGGCAGCGTTAGCCATTCATGACACCAGTTCGGTGGTGGGTGCTGCGGCAAAGTATGGAACGATTGCCTTAGCGATTGCGACCACGGTAAAGCTGGCGCGGGCACTATGGATTGTTCCGCTTTCGGTTGCTACCGCAGTGGTGCGCGGCGCCAAGGCCAAGATTCAATGGCCATGGTTTATTGGCTTCTTTTGTCTCGCTGCAGTTTGCAACACCTATCTTCCAGCCGGAACGCACGCTTACTCACTTGCCGTGAAGATTGCCAAGATTGGATTAACCGCGACACTTTTTTTGATCGGCAGCGGCATCTCAGTCTCAACCATCAAACGGGTGGGACATCGGCCGCTGCTGCAGGGAATAATCTTGTGGCTGCTAGTCTCCGTGGGATCGCTATACCTGATTCGCATAGGATGGATTGCGCTGTGAATGCGGGAAGGAAAAAATCGCGAAAACCTGGCAGCAATAGAAATCCCGGCAAACCGGTTCAAGACAAATCTTCTACAGATCAATCTTCTACAGATCAATCCTCAAAGATGCGCCTGCGCATCGAAGCCGCTATACGCCGGATTCCGGTAGGTAAAGTTTCCACCTACGGAGCCGTTGCTCGCGCCGCAGGACTGCCGGGAGCAGCGCGGCTAGTGGCGAGAGTATTGCATCGCGGATTTGGTTTGCCGTGGCAGCGCGTGTTAGGAGCGGGCGGAGAAATCAAGCTGCGTGGCGATTCGGCTATCGAACAGCGGCTGCGATTGGAAGCGGAAGGCGTTCGCTTCCGTGGCCGCAAGGTCGATATGAAACAGTGCGAATTTAATTTCAAGCGCGCGAAGACGCCTTGAGATGAGCCCAGGTTCGCCTGCTACTTCTTGAACTGGTCGTCGATTTCCACCTGATAGCCAGTCACCATTTTGTTGGTTTCGTTGGCCATCCCGACGATTGCCATTAATTCTTTGAACATGGCATCCGTCATACCTTTTTTCTGCGCCGATGCGGTGTGAGAGGCGATGCAGTAGTGGCACTGATTGGTTACGCTCACAGCGACATAAATCATTTCCTTGGTCAACGGATCGATCGCGCCCGGCGCCATGATCTGTTTGATATCCTCCCAGGTGCGTTTCAGCGTGACGGGATCGTGCGCGATTGCTTTCCAGAAATTGTTGATCCAGTCCGTCTTGCGCGTCGCCATGATGTCGTCATAAACGGCTCGCACTTCCGGGCTGGCGTCTTTGTATTCAATAAGTCCGAGGGTTGCCATATCTCTCCAGTTGACTACGATTCGCCATCAGCAATTGGCCATTAGCAATTAGCGCGACAGTCTAGCGACAGCATGGATCGAGCCTGCACAAAGCCGATTGCTAATTGCGAATTGCTAACTGCCAATTGCCAATTGCCAAGAGCTACTCCGGCAGTTCTCCGCTTAACAACTTCTCCAACGACGCCGCGGGGCAGCGCACTCCTACATAAAACTGCCCGAACAGCGCGTACACAGCGCTGACGTGGTCGAAGCGCATTTCATAAATCAATTTCTTGAAGACCAGCGGATCGTCGGCAAAAAGATCAACTCCCCATTCCCAGTCATCGAAGCCGATCGAACCGGTGATAATCTGTTTCACCTCCCCAGCATAGCGCCGGCCCACCAGACCGTGCTCATTCATCTGGCGCGCGCGCTCTTCGATGGGGAGGGTATACCAGTTCTTATCTTCGCCGCGCCGCCGGTCCATCGGATAAAAGCAGATATAACGATTCGGCGGAATCTGTGGGAACAGTCGCGGGTGCATGGCCTCGCGATGCCGTTCAAGCTTGCATTCGATCTCAGCTTTCCATTGATCGGAATGCGGCTGAATGCCCAGTGCTGCGAGTTCTTTGTAGATTTTTAGCGTGGAGTCGTAAAGGCCGAGTTCGATGATGGAAAGATAGGAAGACGTGGGCTCAAAGTATTCACTCAGGCGCAGGCCGGCCAGTTTAAGTTCTGCCTGGTTGAGGTCGGCAAAAGACTTGCGGAAGTGCACCAGCATTAGATCGCCCTTGTGCCCGATCAACGAAAAAAGTGCGGATTGGCCCGCGGATCCCTGTTCCATTTCGCCCAGCACTGTCGCCGCCTCGTTGGCTATCGATGATCTCGTTTCTTCGGGCAGGGCTCGCCAGGCGGTCCAGCGAAATCGCATCATCTGGTGCAGCACGCTGTAGCCTTCAGTCGTCAACGGCACTTCGGGAATCTCGGCTGGAGCGGTTTGCGGATGAACCTGCGGAGGAATGGTTGTTGTCATTGGATTCTCGGGATGGGTGCTCATTTGGATTCGCTCTCCATTGTACGCAAAGCGGGGAGCCGAACGGTCCTACGATTTACAATCATTCTGACATTCACGCGAAAAACGCATGTGGAAGCTTATCTTAATAGTTTGCCTTTTGCTTAGCTTCGCCTTTCCCCTCGCCGCGCAGAATAAGCGAATCTGGGTACTACGCGCGCCCGGCGAGGCAGTGGAGTATGATCCCGCCACATTCGCGGAGAAGCTCGCGGTCAAAATTCCCCCCGAGGCCCTGGCATCGCCGCAAAATTTCCAAATCAATGCTTTGGGGCAAATGCTATTTGCTCCCGCCGTGGCTTTGCCGCTGACTGAAGGGGATTTTGCCGGGGCAAAGAAAATCTGGTTCTGGAGCGGCCATACTGCGACAACCCTGACGCGCGACATCTCAAGAAGCACGGCTACAGTGGGATCAAACTTGGCCATCACCGAGTCGGCGCCTGCGCCATTTCTCTCGGCAGACGGAGCGCATCTATTTTGGTTCTCGAATCAGGCGCGCCGCCTGCAGCGGGATGGAGTGGACCTCTCCAACCGACTGAGTTGGACGAGCTGGCGTACGGACCTGGCCGCGGCGAACCGGGAGGAAATTGCGTCGATTACGCTTCCGGATTGTTCGTGCGAGACCGGAGCTTGCGAAGAAAGCTGTCCTTACGAAGAAGTCTGGATTCCCAGCGAAGGGGTCGGCAAGTTTTTTCTGCTGACGCAGTTTGTGGCGGGGCAAACGCAAGCGATTTATAAATCGACCTCGGCTTATGTGGAAGACGCCGGCAAATGGACGGCGAGGCCACTCGATCCCCCGTTGCGCCGGGTTTTGGATGCGGCGAATGCCGACGTCATCCTCGAAGCCGTTCCTGACACCGGTTGTTGCGGATGGTCGAATGAGAGCGATGATCAGACGGTGCTGCGACTTCACGGCAAGATGATAACGGTGTTCGATGAGTTGGCCGCGTACAAAAATCCTGACTACGACGTGAGTTTTTATACGCAGAACGGCCAACTGGCGCCCGATCTCGGCTCCGTCGCCTTGACGATTAATGCCACATCTAAGCCAAACACGCCAATTCAACTGGCGGAGCAGGGACAGGCCAATCCGGAAGAGTCACAGCGCATTCGCAAAGCGCTGCTGGAGCTTCCGGCGGTTGAAGTAAAAATCTTGGGGGTGAAGAATGGTGAAGGCGCCCCAAATCGGCTGGCCTTTCTCCCGCACGCCACGCTTGTGGGCTGGATCAACGACAAGGAGATTCTGATCGTGGAGAATCACATGTTGGTTGTATATAACGTCGCGAACGGCAGCCGCAGAAAATCGACCATAACCGTAGAGGACTACCAGCACGTTTTCCTGCGCTGAACTTCTACATCCCCCGCCAACTTTCACCTGTGTTTAAAGCCCTTACCGGCGTAAATCCGCCTACCCTTCATTGACTTGCCGCCGCTGGGGACGTAGGATTTTTCAACGTGATCGGGCGGACTGTTTCGCATTACTTAGTTGTTGAAAAACTCGGCGGCGGCGGAATGGGTGTGGTTTACAAAGCGGAAGATCCGCGCCTGCACCGCTTTGTCGCGCTCAAGTTCCTGCCCGATGCGCTGGCCCGTGATCCGCGTGCGCTAGCCCGTTTTCAACGGGAAGCGCAGGCCGCCTCCGCACTCAACCATCCCAACATTTGTACGGTTTACGACATCGGCGAACAGGATGGCCAAGCCTTCATCGCCATGGAGTTTTTGGATGGGCTGCCGCTGAAGCATCGTATCGCGGGCCGCCCGGTGGACACGAAGACTCTGGTTTCTCTGGCCGTCGAGATTGCCGACGCCCTTGATGCGGCCCACACCCATGGCATCATTCATCGCGACATCAATCCGACGAATATTTTTGTGACCAAGCGCGGCCACGCGAAGATTCTGGATTTCGGCCTGGCCAAGTTGACCGAGGGTGACGAAGCCGTTCTTAGCGGAAACACTTTTGGAGATGTCACGCAGTCGCCGCACGATCCCGCGCGCCCCGGATATGCCCTGGGAACGATCCCCTATATGTCGCCGGAGCAGGCCTTGGGCCGCCCGCTCGATTCCCGCACCGACCTGTTTTCCTTCGGCGTGGTTCTCTACGAGATGGCGACGGGCGTTCTGCCTTTCAAGGGACAAACTACAGCTGCGTTTTTTGAGTCGCTGATTCATAGTGTGCCGGATTGGCCACTGCAATTTAGCGCCGGAACTCCGGCCGAACTTGAGCGCATCGTGAGAAAGGCGCTCGAGAAGGATGCCGGGCACCGCTTCCAAAGCGCCGCGGAGATGCGCGCTGACTTGCAGCGGCTGCGCCGCGATGTGGAGTCCGGCCAAGCCTTAACCCCCGCGCCGGCTCCGCCCCGCGTGCCGGATTCGAAGGATAGAATCCGTGCAATGTTCGCGACCGCCCTGACCACTGCCGTTCCCCAACCCAAGCCGAGTAAGGCGCCATGGTTGGCTGCCGGCGTTGTTGTATTAGCGGCTTTGGCTGGGATAGCTCTGCTTCTCCGATCGCCCGAACCTCCGCCTTCTGTAATTTCGTCGTTGCAGATTACGAGCGACGGCACTTCGAAACGATCTCTGGTTACCGACGGAACCCGCTTGTACTTTTCAGAGTATGTAAGCGGACACTCAGTGTTAATGCAGGTCTCCGCTTCAGGTGGAGAGACTGCGCCTGTGCCAGTGTCGCTGGCGAGCGCCGACGTTTACGATTTCTTTCCCGGCCGTTCTGAGTTACTGGTGAAAGGGGAAGCCGAAGGCTCCGAGACAGAGTGGCCGGTCTGGATACTGCCGCTGCCTGCAGGCTCCCTCCGGCCTGTGGGAAATATCCTGGCGCATGCTGCTACATGGGCACCCGATGGCCAACACATCGTCTATGCGAAGCAATCCAGTCTGTATATGTGTAACGCGGACGGAACGGATTCGCGCGAGCTCATTACGGTATCCGGAATCCCATTCGCTCCCCGGTTTTCTCCCGACGGTCGCCGGTTGCGCTTCACGATCCGCAATACCGACCAGCGTACTTCTTCGTTGTGGGAAATTTCGCCGCAAGGGAAGAACCTGCACTCGGTATTGCCGGACTGGAACAAATCTGCACAGGAGTTTGGCGGAACCTGGACTCCGGACGGTGAATACTTTCTGTTTGAATCCACTCGCGATCATACGCAGAATATCTGGGCCCTTCGCCAACCAGCGTCATGGTTGAGCAATTTGTTTCGCAAGACCGAATCTGAACCGACGCAGCTGACGGTGGGTCCGCTCCTGTTCAGCAATCCGACGCCGAGTCCGGATGGAAAGAAGTTGTTCGTCATCGGCCAGCAGCGCCGTTTCGATCTGATTCGGCTCGATGGCAAGTCGAAACAGTTCTCTATCGATCTGCCAGGCGTATCGGCGGGGGAGGCCGACACGACGCGCAATGGCGAGTGGATTGTTTATGTGTCGCATCCCGATCTCACATTGTGGCGCAGCAAAGCGGACGGAAGTTCGCGTACGCAACTCACCTACGCGCCGATGCTCGCGCACATGCCGCGCTGGTCGCCGGACGGGAATCAGATAGCGTTCATGGCATCACGTCCGGGAACGTCCTGGAAGATATTTGTGATGCCGGCAGAAGGTGGCACGCCTCGTGAACTGACGCCGGAAGACCACAATCAAGGCGATCCCACGTGGATGCCAACCGGTGACTCGATCGTTTTTGCGGGAATGCCCTGGCTGGAGTATGGGAAAACTTCCGGTCCCAATATTCATATCGCGAACGTGAACACCGGGCAAGTCTCGGATGTGCCAGGTTCGGAAAATCTTTTCAGTCCACGCTGCTCGCGCGACGGGCGCTACATTGCGGCCCTTTCCGCCGACTCAAGCAAACTGATGCTCTACGA
The DNA here is from genome assembly GCA_963726155.1 of uncultured Acidobacteriaceae bacterium. Taxonomy (GTDB): domain Bacteria; phylum Acidobacteriota; class Terriglobia; order Terriglobales; family Acidobacteriaceae; genus Sulfotelmatobacter. The sequence continues at coordinate 2,243,700 of CAVSBF010000002.1, read as the reverse complement.
CACGGAAAAGAAATCCTGGAGGCAGCTCGCCGTTTCCCGCTTCGCCTTCGAGAACTGGTCCCACGACAGTAAATATATTTACGCCGAAGATTATCCCGACAAGATCGACGATATGGTGCGGGTGAATGTTGCGAACGGCAAGATCGAGCACTTGCTTAGCCTGAAAGAAATTCCGCGCGGGTTCGATCCCTGGGAATTCTGGGTCGGCCTTGCTCCAGATGATTCGCCGCTGCTGATGCGGGATAAGAGCACGCAGGAAATCTACAGCCTGGATGTGCGGTTCCCATAGGCCAACAAATGAGATCAAGTTTTTTTAGACGGTTAAAAGTTTGCCGACAATCCGGCCACACTCTGGGTGTTCAACATTACGCGACAATGGCGCGCAATCTGCCGCTCTTCTTCGGTGGGGATAACTTTAATTTTGTCCGGCGTTAGCCCAAGTGCTTCAAGGCCCAGGGTTGATGCGGCGCGAATGCGCTCGCTGTGTTCTCCGATGCCGCCGGTAAAGACGAGCAAGTCAGCGCCTCCCAGAAGAGCGAGGTAAGCTCCAATTGCTTTGCGTACCGAGAGGGCGAAAATATCGAGCGCAAGGTCCGCACTGTGATCTCCCGAACGGGCGCGCTCTTCGAGTGCCTTTACATCGCCTTCTCCGCACGAGAGAGCGAAAAGGCCGCTCTGATGATTGAGCAGATCTTCCAGCTTGTCTGCGTCGAGTTTGCTGTTTCGGAGAAGGTAGATGATCACGCCGGGATCAAGGTCACCAGATCGCGTGGCCATAGGAATACCGCCCGTCGGAGTGAGACCCATCGTAGTATCGATCGACATCCCGTTGCGAAGTGCACACAGGCTTGATCCGTTGCCCAGATGAGCGAAGATGGCTCGCGGCGGCACTTGGGCGCCAAAATGATGCACTAATGATTCGTAAGAAATCCCATGAAAACCATAACGGCGAATCCCCGCATCTGTGTAACGTTGCGGGATGGCGAAATGGAATGCGACTTCCGGCATGGTTTGATGAAAAGCATCGTCGAAGCAGGCAAACTGCACGGCGGAAGAAAAAATCGACTGCGCCGAAGCGATCAGCGATAAAGCTTGCGGAATATGTAGCGGAGCAAAGTGCACTGCGGAGCGGAGTTGATCGAGAACTTTCGGCGTTATGATTTGATGTTTCCGAAGCTCAGGTCCGCCATGCACGATACGGTGCCCGACGGCAGTCGGTTTGCCGTCAATATGTCCCCTGATCGCATCGGCGAGGGCGGCCAGTGCATCGCTCTGCGATTCATGGATACAATCGCGCCGCAGCAGCGAGGTTCCATCGGAGGAACGAATATGGAGCGATCCGCTGTCCCGTCCGATGCCGTCGGCGCTTCCAGTCAGCAGCGCTTCTTCGTCGGTCGCGCCTCGTTCATAAATACCAAATTTCAGCGACGACGAACCACTGTTGAGTACGAGAATGAGGCCGTCTTCTTGGGCTCGGTCCTTTGCCATTCTTAGCCTGGCCACTTCCAGTTGCGAATTTCTTCCTTGTCGATGCCCTCGGTGTGAGCGTAGCTGATGCTCTCGATAATCTGGCCCTTTAGCCATTCTTTGACATGAGCACCGATGGAGCGCAGGCGTGGAACGCGGTCGATGACATCAATGGCCAAGTCGAAGCGGTCGATCTGGTTGATGATCGCGAGTTCCAGTGGAGTATTGATATTTCCTTTTTCCTTGTATCCACGCACATGAATGTTGTCGTGATTCTTACGCCGGTAGCTGAGTTTGTGAATCAGCGAGGCGTAGGAGTGAAAGTTGAAGATGACGGGCTTGTCGGCGGTGAAGAGCGAGTCGAAATCGCGGTCGGAGAGCCCGTGCGGATGCTCAGTGTCTGGCATTAGACGGAAGAGATCCACTACGTTTACAAAACGAATTTTCAGATCCTTGAAGTGCTCTTTCAGAATTGCCACTGCGGCGAGAGACTCCATGGTCGGAATATCACCGGCGCAGGCCATCACAACGTCCGGATCCTCGCCGTCATCGGTGGAGGCCCAGTCCCAGATGCCGATGCCCTTGGTGCAATGGATCACAGCATCCGCCATCGTGAGGTACTGAAGGTGGTCCTGCTTGTCGGCGACAATCACGTTTACGTAATCGCGCGAGCGGAGGCAGTGATCGGTGACGCTGAGTAAGCAGTTCGCGTCAGGCGGCAAATAAATGCGCACTACGTCGGGGCTTTTGTTGGTGACCACATCAAGAAATCCGGGATCCTGGTGCGTAAATCCGTTGTGATCCTGCCGCCAGACCAGTGACGTTATGAGCAGGTTGATCGAAGGTATTGGAGCACGCCAGTCGAGTTCTTTCTTTGATTTCTCCAGCCATTTGGCGTGCTGGTTGAACATGGAATCGATGACGTGTATGAAAGCTTCGTAGCTTGAGAAGAATCCGTGACGGCCGGTGAGCACGTAGCCTTCAAACCAGCCTTCGAGCGTATGCTCGCTCAGAACCTCCATGACGCGTCCGGCGACATCGAGTTCGCCGCCGTCAGCGTCATCCGGTTTGAATTCGGCAAGCCAGGTTTTTTTCGACGCAGCGTAAATTGCTGTGAGCCGGTTAGAAGCGGTTTCATCCGGTCCGAAGACGCGGAATGAGTTCATGTTGCGGCGCATCACTTCGGCGAGAAAATGCGCCAGCACGTCAGTGGGCAGGGCATACATTCCACCCGGCGCCTTCACTTCAACGGCATAATCGCGAAAGTCGGGCAACGCGAGTTCTTTGCGCAGCAATCCGCCGTTGGCGTGCGGGTTTGCCGAGATGCGGCGTTCGCCGGATGGCGCAAGCGCTTGTAGTTCCGGTATGAGAGTTCCGTTGGCATCAAACAGTTCTTCCGGCTTGTAGCTTCGCATCCAGTCTTCCACGATTTTCAGATCCTTCTTATTCGTGACTGGATCAGCTACCGGGACCTGGTGCGCCCGCCACGTGCCTTCCACCTTGTGGCCACCGACCTCTTTCGGTCCCGTCCATCCCTTCGGAGAACGAAGGACGATCATAGGCCACCGCGGGCGAGTCGCCTGTCCGGTAGAGCGAGCCTGCTGCTGGATCGATCGAATCTCAAGAATGCACTGTTCCAGCGTTGCAGCCATTTTCTGATGCATTACAGCCGGATCATCGCCTTCTACGAAGTAAGCCTTGTGGCCGTACCCGGTCAGCAGCGCTTCCAATTCCTCGTGCGGAATGCGCGCCAGTATCGTGGGATTTGCGATCTTGTAGCCGTTGAGGTGGAGGACGGGCAGGACGGCGCCATCGCGAATCGGATTCAGAAATTTATTCGAATGCCAGGACGTGGCGAGTGGCCCGGTCTCGGCCTCACCATCGCCAACGGCGACGGCCACGATTAGACCAGGATTGTCGAATGCTGCTCCGTAAGCATGCGAAACGGAATAGCCAAGCTCGCCACCCTCATGAATCGAGCCTGGAGTCTCCGGTGTACAGTGCGAACCGATTCCTCCGGGAAAGGAAAACTGCTGAAAGAACTTTAGCAACCCCGCTTCATCGCGGCTCTTTTCAGGATAAATCTCGGAGTAATGACCTTCGAGATAGCAGTTGGCAAGCGTCGCCGGAGCGCCATGGCCGGGACCGGAGATGTAAATTACATCCAAGTCGTACTTTCGGATGAGCCGGTTCAGGTGAACCCAAATCAAGGATTGGCCGGGATCCGATCCCCAATGGCCCAGAAGTCGGTTCTTGATGTGTTCCGGCTTCAGAGGCTCACGCAAAAGGGGATTTGCGCGAAGATAAATCATGCCTGCCGACAGATAATTACACGCTCGCCAATAAGCATGCATCTTGCGCAATTCTTCGGACGAAAGGGGAGCTACTTCAGTTTCGCCAGCCATCAGATCCCTCCGAAAATTTCACTTCGGCAATTGCTTCGCGGTATTTCCACCTTACAACCTTACCCATCTGATGCGGAAGCTTGATCCGGCGATTTACCGACTTAGAAAGAGGTTGCAAAAAACCGTGCCCAGAAAATCTCCGCCTGTTTTTCATGCATCGTTGATGGCGGCAATTCATTTTCGCCTATCTCCATTACGCCCGTAACTATCGAGTGACATTACGCTGTGTTAGACCTTTCTAATGAGAGCGGAATCGCCCCACAGTTCGGCCTTGCCGGGTGCGAGTTACCACGACTGCACGGGAGTGCGAGGTTAAGAATGGCAAAAAAAATCCTTGTAGTGGATGACTCCAAAACCGCCTTGATGATGGAGCGGGAGATTCTGGAAAGGCGGACGACCTACCAGTGTGTCACCGCGTGCGACGGGCAGGAAGCGGTGGAGAAGGCGCAGCAAGAGCATCCTGACCTGATTTTGATGGATGTAGTAATGCCCCGTATGAACGGATTTGAAGCCTGCAAGATGATGCGTCAGCAGCCGGGCACGCGCGAGATTCCGATTGTTCTGGTGACCACCCGCGGCGAAGAGTCCTACATGGAGGCGGGATTCCAGAGCGGCTGTAATGACTACATCACGAAGCCGGTGAACGGTACCGAACTGGTCGCTTTGCTGGAGAGCTATCTGGGCGAGTAATGCATACAAAGCGCCGGCACACTCGGTCGAAACAGCACAAGAATGATTTTCATGAATAAGGATCTTCATGCCCGGTGATAAGAGCAACGGATTCGGAGCAAAAGCCGCGGCCGCGGAACCGATGAACGATGTGCGCCTTCGAACCGCTCGTAAGAGGCTGCTCGAAAGCAGCGGGCAAGAGGACGCGATTGAGGCCGTCCGCGAGATCGTTGCCAACTTCCTCGGCTCCGAAGAAATGGGCCTGTTCCAGCTTGATCGTAGAAACAAGAATTTTGAAGTGTTCTGGTCTTTCGGAATTGATCTCGAAGGGTACGACTTATTGCGGACTCTCGGGGAAGTTGGTCTTCAGTGCATGATGCGCGGAGAGTTTCACGTGGAATTTGGAGTTCGCGACCAAGCGGGAGTAATGGCTAAGGCGCAGGCGTTTATTCCCATCACGGTTGGGGACCAAACCATAGCGGTCCTCGCGATCCTGCGTCTGCTGCCCCAGAAGGCCGGGTTCGAGCGATCGGACATGGAAATCTTCAAACTTCTTTCCCGGGAAGCCGCCAGGCCTTTGTTCGGTCCGACCGGCCATGCCAGCACAGGTGCGGAAGGATCAGGAATGAGAGCATGAAAGACACTTCCCCCAAATTCAATCCTGCGGTCCTGCCCGCCGACGTCATGAAGAATTTTGAGCCCGCGGACTCGAATCAGCCGCGGCACTTTCTCTACCCCGGACAAGTATTTGTAACCCGCGAACCGATGACCATCTCCACCATACTTGGCTCCTGCGCCGCCGTTTGTCTCTGGGACCGGCATAAGAGGGCGGGGGGAATGAATCACTATTTGCTGCCTGAAGGGCAGGCCGAAGGCCCGAACCGCCTGCGATACGGCAATGTCGCAAATCCCGAACTTCTGCGCGAAGTGTTGGCGCTGGGATGCGAGGTGCGAAATCTGCAAGCCAAGATTTTCGGTGGATCCAGTGCATTCGCTGTCGATTTATCGCAATCCGTGGGAACGAGGAATGTCGACTTGGCTGAAAGTTTTCTTCGCTCTGCCGGTATTCCCATCGTGGAGAGGGAAGTCTCGGGAAAACATGGGCGCAGGCTGGTGTTTCACGTGGCCGATGGCGTCACGATGATCAAGAGTTTTGACCAGGTGTAGCGAAGAGTCTCTTATACGAGAATTCGAACGCACGAAAGGGGGAACGATTGGATTTAGCCGATTTTGATCGTGAAGCAGTCCTCGCGTCGTTCCTCGCCGAGTCCGAAGAAGGACTGGACACGATGGAGCGGGTTTTGGTTCAGATGGAATCAAGTCCGCCCGATCCGGAGCATGTGCATAGCATTTTTCGTGTGGCGCACAGCATCAAGGGAAACGCGACCTCGTTGGAACTCAGTGAGCTTGCCGGGTTCGCCCATGTAGTAGAGGATTTGCTGGATCTGTTTCGTGAGCAGCACTCTCAGCCAAGTGGGGAATTGATATCGCTGCTATTGAAGGCGGTGGATGAGCTGCGCAGCATGGTTTCCACTGCGTCGGCCGGGAACCAGGAACTCACCCATGGACAGCAGGGCCTCAGACGAGAAATCGCGCGCGAGGTGGAGAAGCGATCGAAAAGAGTCGTCAGTGCAAACGGAGTTACGGGAGAATCCGGTTCGGCAGTGAAGAGCGATTCGCTCCCGAATGCCGGCCCTCGCACCTTGCGCGCTGATGTGGAGAAGCTCGACCACATGTTGAACCTGACCGGCGAGATCGTGATTGCGCAGGGGCGCCTCCGCCGGATGATCGAAAAACTTGGCACCGAACATGGGCGCGCCATCCTGGAGATGCATCGCGAGGCGGAGCGCTTGTATATGGATCTGCAGAGTGAGGTGATGAGCATCCGAATGGTGCCAGTCGGACCGTTGTTTCGTCAGCTTGTGCGTTCGGTAAGAGATCTTGCCCGGAGCCATGGAAAAATGGCGCGGCTTGAAGTGCTCGGAGGAGACGTCGAAGTTGATACCACCGTGCTTGAACAGTTGAAAGACCCTCTACTGCATCTGGTACGCAACGCGGTCGACCATGGTCTGGAAAAGCCGGATGTGCGCGAGAGCCAGGGCAAGAATCCCTGCGGAGTAATACGGCTTAAAGCTGCGCACAGCGGTGGAAATGTCCTGGTAACGCTGCAGGATGACGGAGCCGGATTCGATCGCAAACGGATTCTCGAGAAAGCAAAACGCGTCGGTCTGGTGTCTGCGAAGGACGAAATTCGGGAGCAGGATATTTACGATCTGGTTTTCCAGGCCGGGTTCTCTACCGCTGAGTCAGTTACAGACCTCTCTGGGCGCGGTGTTGGCCTGGATGTGGTGCGGCGCAATATCGATAGTTTGCGCGGTACGGTGGAAATATCAAGCACGTCGGGCAAAGGCAGTATCATCACCATCCGCCTCCCCTTGACATTGGCCATTATCGAAGGCTTCTCGGTGCGAGTAGGCGCAGAGACTTTTGTTGTCCCGCTCGAGCATGTAACCGAATGTACGGAGTTGCCCGAGGACCAGCGCAGCTCGGAAGCCAGCGGAATCCTCAGTCTGCGCGGAACCGCTCTGCCCTATGTGAGATTGCGGCACGCCTTCAGCCTGCCCGGTGATACTCCGAAGCGGGAGAACGTCGTGGTGGTGAAGATCAACGACAGTTACGCGGGAATCGCCGTGGACGAATTATTGGGTGGAATGCAGACCGTGGTTAAGCCGCTAGGCAGGGCGTTTCGAGCGGTGCCCGGTATTGCGGGTTCCACCGTTCTGGGAGATGGACGCGTCGGCTTGATCATCGATGTTCCCAGTTTGCTGCGGGGAGTAATGCAGTCGAGTCTGCAGGCACAAGCTTAGTTATGACGGAAAACATTTCGAGGGGTGAAGGACAATGAAGACTTGGCAAGATCAGAAAATAGGTACCCGGCTTGGAGTTGTCTTCGGGATCATTCTGTTATTCGTGATTGCGGCCGGTGGATTCGGGCTGACCTGGCTCGGCCGGCTGAATTCCGATATGTCGGCTTCGATGCAGAAGCGCTACAACACAGTTGAGCTAACTCATCAGACGATTGAGAACTCGATCACCAATGCCCGCATCACGCTGCAATTATTTGAGACGGCCAATCCTGATCAGGAGAAAAAGCTGAATCAGGAAAATGAAGGCATCAGTCACCAGATCAGCGCGCAAGTGGCGGAGATCGAAAAGAGCCTTAGCTCTTCGCAGGAACGGGAACTCTTCGAAACCGTTACCCACAATCGAGAGGCTTATATTTCAGCCCGGCAAAAAGCCAAGGCTCTGCTCGCCGATAAGAAACGGGACCAGGCTATGGACGCCTTGAGCGCAGAGGTAATTCCAGCTCTCGACATATATCGCGCGTCATGGCAGAAGCTTATCGACTTCCAGACGGCGGCCATGGAGCAGAGCATGAAAGAAGGCCAGGAATCCTATGCTGCGGGACGCAAAATTGCACTCTTGCTGCTGATACTTACTTTGATCGTTTCTCCGTTGGTCGCGATCAGCATTACAAAAAGCATAACGGTTCCGATCCAGGAAGCTGTCGAACATGCCGAGCGCATCGCCGCGGGCGACCTGACCAAAGAGATTGTTGTGACAAACAACTCGGAGACCGGCAAGCTGCAGCAAGCGATGCATGAAATGAGCAGTCGCCTGTCAGGCATTATCAGGGACGTTCGCGAAGGATCCGCCGCGGTCGCATCTGCAGCCCAGCAGGTCTCTTCCTCATCCCAGAGTCTTTCCCAGGGAACCAGTGAGCAAGCTGCATCGGTGGAGGAAATGAGTTCAAGCCTGGAGCAGATGAACGCTTCCATCAGCCAGAACGCTGACAACAGCCGCCAAGTGGAGCAGGCAGCGGCAAAAGGAGCGCTGGCCGCGGAAGAGAGCGGCAACGCGGTGAAAGAGACAGTCGAAGCTATGAAACAGATTGCAGCGAAGACGTCGGTGATCGAGGAAATCGCCTACCAGACTAATCTGCTGGCGCTCAACGCCGCCATCGAAGCAGCTCGCGCCGGGGACCAAGGCCGGGGCTTCGCGGTAGTTGCCGTCGAGGTTCGAAAGTTGGCCGAGCGCAGCCAGTTAGCGGCGCAGGAAATCGGTGGATTAGCAGGGAAGAGCGTCAGCGTCGCGGAACGATCTGGAAAATTACTCTCTGACCTGGTGCCATCGATCAAGAAGACCGCGGATCTAGTGCAAGATGTGGCCGCAGCATCCACCGAACAGTCAGGAGGAGTGACGCAGATCAACCAGGCGATGTCCCAGGTCGACTCGGTCACTCAGCGCAATGCGTCGTCGGCGGAGGAACTTTCCAGCACCGCGGAAGAGTTAGCAGCGCAGTCCGAACAACTGCAGCAGTTGATGACTTTCTTCCGCGTAGCGGGTGAACAGAACGCACATCGCAACGTTGATGGCAAACAAAAAGTCTCGATGCCCTTAAAACCGGCATTCAGAAATGATTTCGCGCGTCCCAGTCATAAGCACACTGCGGGCAGCAAGATCGAGGAAGAAGCCAACTTCTCTCCATTCTGAAGATCGCAGCTGCGGCTGCATAGCTTCGGGTAGTGGAATGCCGGCGTGCCGAACCAAATGCATTCGGCAATGCAGTGAGAAATGTGAGGATTGAAACTATGGGAGCGCTGAACCAGGAAAAGAACGAACTCCCTCAGAGCACCGTGCAGTACCTGACTTTCCTGACCGCTGGCGAAGAATATGCGATCAGCATTGTTAAGGTGAGGGAGATCATCGAGTATGAGGCTGTTACCACCGTGCCTAAGACTCCGATCTGGATTCGCGGCGTCACCAACCTGCGCGGTAAAGTTATCCCGGTCGTCGATCTCGCTGTGAAATTCGGAATGCCTTCCAGCAAGATTTCCAAATTCTCTTGCATCATCATCACCGAGGTGATGTTTCAAGGCGAGAATTTGACCATGGGTGTTCTGGCCGATTCTGTGAGCCAGGTGATTGAACTCTCCGCGGACGAAATCGAAGCTGCACCGCCATTCGGTACGCGAGTCAAAACTGAATATCTGCTTGGCATGGGCGCCCTGGGCAAGAAGTTTTGCCTCATTCTTGATATCGATAAAGTCCTGTCCACAGACGAACTATTAGCGGTAACGGAGTCCGTGGCCGACGAATCCGCAGCCGACCCTTCCGCGATTGAGACGGCGGCCAAACAGGAACACTTTGAGGCTGGAGCATAGCTGTGTCCGCTGCAGCAGGGGCCGGTAAGGCGCAGAGCAGCTCTCACCAAATCGATGCATACCCCGATCAGTTGCCTCATCTTTCCGTAAGCCCCGCACTATTCGAAAAGTTTCAAGCGCTGATCTATTCCGAAACTGGTATATGGCTGGGCAGTTCGAAAACAGCGCTGTTGTGTGGGCGCCTGTTTCGCCGGCTTCGAACCCTGGGCATTACTTCGCTCGAAAGCTACTACCAATGCGTTGCCCAGCCCGACCAACAAGAGGAACGCGAGCGGATGATAGACGCTATCACCACCAATGAAACCCGCTTCCTTCGCGAACCCCGGCAATTCGAATTCCTGGCGCAGAGCGTGCTTCCTGGTTGGCGGACGGACGCTGAACAAGGCTTGCGAGTCAAGAGAGTACGGATATGGAGTGCCGGATGCTCTTCCGGAGAGGAGCCTTACACCATCGCGATGTTGATGGCCACGCACCTTCCGGCGCACGAAGGTTGGGACGTGCGCATTCTGGCAACAGACATTTCAAACCGCGTGCTGGCGAAAGCCCGCAAGGGCATTTATCCCATCGCGAAAGCGAAAGAGCTGCCCCTCGACCTGCTTTACAGTTTTATGCTTCGCGGCACCGCTGACCGGGATGGCGAGATGAAAGTGAAGGTCGAGATCCAGCAGATGGTTGATTTTCAAAGGCTGAACCTGGACCAGGAATCTAATCTAGCGGAAAGTCCATTCGATATTATTTTCTGCCGTAATGTTTTAATTTATTTTGATGCTGCGTCGAAATCCAGAGTAGTTACAAGCCTTTATCGTCATCTGATCGCCAACGGTTTCCTGTTCGTGGGGCATGCGGAAAACTTAACCAGCATCTCCGCAAATCTACGCAGCCTCGAGCCCACCATCTATCGAAAGACAGCCGATCGAGAGGGATCTTGAACACGCCGCTGAATGGAAATGCCCTGCAGGTGCTGGTGGTGGATGACTCGGCCATGGTTCGCCAGGTCATGCAGGCCATTTTGAGTACCGATCGCAGGATCAACGTGAAGGCTGCGGCGGACCCGCTCATTGCCTGGGCCAAGATGCAAAAGGAACCTCCCGACGTCGTCATCACGGATCTTGAAATGCCGAGGATGGATGGGCTAACTTTCATCCGAAAAATCATGTCGGAAATGCCTACGCCGATCGTGGTTTGTTCCGGTCTGGCGGCGGGCGGAACGGAACTTGCATTTCGCGCGCTCGAAGAAGGCGCGGTCGAAGTGATCACCAAGCCCAAGGTTGGCGTGCGTGATTTCCTGCACGAATCAGCGGTCACGCTTTTGGATGCAGTCTGGAGCGCGGCTCAGGCACAGATGAGCCCGCGAACGCCGACCGCGCCTCGCGCCACTGCCGATGTCGTATTGCCGCGTAAGTACAATTCCGCCTCTACTATGCCCCCGAGTGGATTAATCGCCGTGGGCGCATCAACCGGAGGTACGGAAGCTCTGCGCCTGTTCCTCGCTGCTTTGCCCACGGATTGCCCGCCGATCGTAATTGTGCAGCACATGCCGGAAGTTTTCACCAAAGCATTCGCGGATCGCCTGAACAAGGAGTGTGCAATCGAGGTGGAGGAGGCTCGTGACGGCATCCGGCTACAAAACGGCAGGGCGCTGATTGCTCCAGGTAACCGTCATATGTTGGTGAATCGCAGCGGGGAGGATTTTGTTGTCAAGATCATCGACGGGCCACTAGTTTCGCGACATCGACCAAGCGTGGATGTTCTTTTTCGTTCCGTAGCCATCGCTGCCGGCTCGAAGGCGATTGGCATCATCATGACTGGCATGGGCGACGATGGCGCCGAGGGCCTCTGTGAGATGAAGGAAGCTGGAGCCGCGACCATCGCACAAGACGAGGCCAGCTGCGTCGTGTTCGGAATGCCGAAAGAGGCAATTGCCCGCGGTGCTGTGGATGTTGTGATGCCTCTGGAACAGATGGCCCGCGCTGCCCTCAGCCTGCAAACTCGATAGCAAACCCGCGGGGCTATGCCGTTCGTGATCTGCCATGAAGATTAGAACGTTCTTAGAATTAAGCTCGATTACGGCCCCCGGAACTTGTTCGGCACTTGCGATTCGAAGATTTGTCATCCGTATTTTTGCAGGCTCAAAATCTGATTTTCACGAAGGAGACGATTTATGGCTACTGGTGCAGCTCCCGCGCTCGAACCCAAGGCGGAGACAAAAACGGAGACTACGGTAGAAGCCGGCAAGGTGCAGCCAACCACATTAAAGGGCCGCATCGTGGCTGCGCTTCATCATATTTTTGCCGGACGCGATGAATACCTGGGATGGCGTCAGTAGGCTTTTCGACGATCCAACGAATCGCGATCATTGTCGATCTCAAACAAAGCTTGCCAAATTCTCCCGCCCGAGGAAGATAATCTACTACTTTTCCTATTTCACGAACGTCAGTCCGTGCGGGACCAACCATCGGAAGACATAGGCGTAGAGCATCACAATAATTCCGACGATGGAACCCAGTGCAACTGAGTGCCAGAACACAAAGCGAAAAATAACTCCCTCATTGCCCACCTGCTCCGTGGCCGCGGTGGCAATTGTGATCGATTGTGCGTCGACCATTTTCCCCATCACTCCACCGGCGCTATTGGCCGCGCACATGAGGATGGGATCGATGCCAAGTTGCTGAGAAGTAATCCTCTGCAAGCTGCCAAACAGCGCATTGGACGATGTGTCACTTCCGGTGAGCGCCACTCCCAGCCATCCCAGAAATGTGCCAAAGAACGGATAGAACCACCCCGTGCGCGTGAACGCCAAACCCAGTACAGCATCCAGGCCCGAGTAGCGGGTCACGTATCCCAGTCCCAACATGAATGAGATCGCAATCATGGCCAGGCGCATTCGAACCAGAGTTCGCCAAAATATTTTCATCAATTGCAGCGGGCCCAATCCCAGCAGAAAGCCGGACACAATCGCAGCCAGGAAGCAACCCGTGCCGGTGGCGGAGAGCCAGTTGAAATCGTAGCGCGCCGACTCCGGTGTTGGCTTGGTCACAATGGGAGCCGCGCGCGAAATGGCATTGTGCAGATACGGCACATCCCATCCCGGCGGACCGGGACGCACTTTGCCATTTGACAGCACCACGCGAAAAGCCGGAGTAGTCGTCTGATTCATCGCCAGTTTTATTTTCGGAAGTCCCCAGATCAACACAAACAACGAGAGGATTGCAAAGGGCGTCCAGGCTTTGAACACTTGTCCCACAGTGTAGGTTCGGGTTTTTAAGAGTCCATCGAACGATTTGGCTGGCCACTCCCCGCCAAACTGATCGGTAATCTCCGCTGTCGCTTCGATCGGAGCTGACGGCTTATCGTCATAATCAAAGCGCCAAATCTTTTTCGGCTTCCAGAAGCGCAGGAAAATCAAGACAGCGACCAGGGAAACCACGCCTCCCATGATGTCAACCAAATTGCTGTCGACGTAATTCGACCAGAAGAATTGGGTGAGCGAGAACGAAATGCCGACCACGAGGATGGCGGGAAGCACCTCGAAGGTATCCCGCCAGTTGACCATGGTTCGCACCAGCCAGAAAGGAACAATCACGGCGGTGAAGGGAAGAATGCGCCCGATCATGGCGTTGAGATCGGACTCCGGCAGTGCAGTTACGGCCGCGAGGGCATGAACGGGTGTCCCAATCGCGCCCCACGCCACCGGCGCAGTGTTGGCGATCAGATTCAAAGCCGCGGCATGGAACGGCTTGAATCCCAGGCCGATCATGAATGCGCCAGCAATTGCCACGGGTGCGCCGAAGCCCGCGGCTCCTTCGATGAACGCGCCAAAACAAAAAGCCACCAGCAACACTTGCAGCCGGCGGTCGGCGGTGATTCCCGCCACTGACTCCTTCATGATTTCAAACTGCCCGGTCTCGACCGAAATGTCGTAGAGATAGACCGCTGCCAGAACGATCCAGGCAATTTTCAAAACTCCGAATGCTACGCCGTAGCCGAAGCTGAGTGCCGCCAAAATGGGAGGCATTTTGAAAAAAATAATTGCCACCAGGACGGCGGTTGTTGCGCCCGCAATGGCGCACCAGTGCGGCTTAACTTTGAGACCAGCGAGCAGACTGAAAAGAACGATGATGGGAAGCGCCGCCACCAGTGTGGAGAGCCACCAGTGGCCAAGTGGATCGTAGATCTGAGTCCACTGCATTTACAACCTCCTGGCGAAGAGATGTTCTGCCTGCAGAGATCGAGCCGGCGAAATGCAATGCTGCAATTTTCTTTGACAATGCGAATCAGTTCGTTTCCCAGTTCTTAGGTACGTTCACGTACGAGCGATCCAATTCGGTGAGCGAGGGGCAACCGAGCAAACGCAAAGTTCGCTCCAGATCGACGCGCAGGATCTCGATGGCGCGATCGACGCCAGCTTCTCCGGCGGCTGCCAAACCATAGGCATAGGCGCGTCCGCACAGGACGGCGCGCGCTCCCATGCAGAGAGCCTTGGCAATGTCGGTGCCGCGACGAATGCCGCCATCCATTAGCACTTCGATGCGGTCTTTTACAGCCTCCACAACTTCAGGCAAAGCTCGTAAGGAAGCTGGAACTCCATCGAGCTGTCGGCCGCCATGATTCGAAACCGAAATCGCGGCGGCGCCTTCGTCAATCGAGCGTCGGGCATCGTCTGCTGTTAATACACCTTTGATTACAATTGGTCCGTTCCACACTTCTCGAATCCATCGAAGATCTGCCCAGGTCACTGCCGATTCGGCCAGGGCCGCATTAATGTCGACCAGAGGCATCTGTCCCTTGCCCGGCACAATCACATTCGGTAATCCGGGCAGACCTCCGTCCATCAGATAGCTCATGAGCCACGCGGGCCGAGAGAGAATCTGGGGAATAAAGGGAATCTTCTCAAATGGCCCGCCACTGATCAGTTCCTTCATGCCATTGCGATAGTCGCGCTCGCGAATGCCAGACACCGGAGTATCAATAGTGACGACGAGTGCATTGAAGCCCGCGAGGCGCGCTCTTTCAATGGCGCCCTCGGCGGCGCCGCGACCGCCCATCAAATAGAGCTGATAGAAAACGGGTCCGGTGGAGGCCGCTCGAACGTCTTCCAGTTTGTGCCCGGAAATTGTCGAGAGAATGTATCCTGTCCCAGCCCGGCCTGCGGCTCGCGCCGCTGCCACTTCGCCTCCGGGGTGCATCAGGCGACTGTAGCCTACGGGCGCGAGCAGAAAGGGAAGAGAGAGATCGAAGCCCATGACGCGTGTACACAAACTACAGCTTGCCACTGCAACCGCGTGACGCGGGCGAAAGGTGACGTCGTTGAAGACTCGGCAATTCTCACGCAGCGTAACCTCTCCCTCAGCCCCGCCGTCGAGGTAATCGAAAACAGATTTCGGCACTCTTTGACGTGCGATGGGACGGAAGTCCTCAATGCAAACAACTCGGGGAGAGGCAACAGAGTGCGCGGATCTCGTCATTGCTAGTCCAGAAGTGCAGGTGCAGCGTCCGGAATCCTAAGGCAGGCGATATCCTACCACTTGCAGAATCCTGCCGGGATGAAATTTTCCCTGCCAGTTTGGCCTGCGGATGGGATAGTTGATTTTCACAACATTCTGCTGATTTTCAGGGGACCTGTTCCAGTTGGTCGAAGGTACAGTCTTGAGGCTTTTTTTCGGGGCGCCAACGCAGGAATTTTGTGCCGTGACGGAAACGGCCTCCGGAAAAATGATCGTAGCGAACCTCTGCGACCAGTTTCGGCTTGAGCGGCTGCCATTCTGAGGAGCGCTTGGTGCTCCAACGGCTGGGGCCACCCGGAGCGTGTCCTGTGAACCCTGGACCGCCAATGAGAGGCTCGACGATCTTTTTCAGCTCCAGCCGCTGCTCGGAATTAAAGCTGGACGTGAAACCAATATGATCAAGCAGGCCTTCTCGGTCGTAAAGGCCGAGCAAGAGAGAACCAACACCGCCGCCTTTTTCAGCGTAACGGAAGCCGCCTACGACGGCGTCCGCAGTCCGGATCCGCTTGATCTTGACCATACCGATGCGCTCGCCTGAGTGGTATGGCTCGTCCAGACGTTTGGCTACGATTCCATCAAGGCCCAATTTGCCGCGCTCCTGCATCCACTCTTCTGCCTGGGAGCGATCGTGCGAAGCTGGAGAAAGCTGCACACTCCCGTGACTAGGTATTCGACTGAAGAACCTCTCCAGTGCCTTGCGCCTCGCCGAAAGCGGACGCTCTTTCAAAGCCAGTCCTTCTTCATCAACCAGCATGTCAAAGCACAAGTAGGTAGCGGGAGTTTCGGACGATAATTTGCGGATTCTGCTGGCCGCAGGATGAATCCGCATCAGCAAGTTGTCGAACGAAATCTGTTTCTCCACATAGATCACAATTTCGCCGTCCAAAACGAAAGGTGACTGGGGAAGCTCGGCAAGCGCTTCCACGAGTTCCGGAAAATAACGATGCAGAGGCTGGCCGGCTTTCGATTGCAACAAGACTTTTTTATCGCGGCGAAATGCGAGACAGCGAAAACCATCCCATTTCGGCTCGTAAAGCCAGCCATCTCCAGACGGAATCTCGTCGACAGCCTTGGCTTCCGCAGGCGGATAAGGCGGACGAATGGGTAAGCGGATTACTGGGAATTTATCGTCTGAATCTTGATCAGGAAGGAGGCCGGAAGTAACTCGCTCCACTGATTTCTTCGTGGAAACCTGAGTAGATCCTTTTCTTGCCATAGCGCGTTGCGCTTGTTACGATTCGCTCCTCCGCGAAGGTTACCCTACGCGGAGGAGCGATCGGAACAGAAGGTATTAGTCACCCTGCATTTTACTCGCGCTGGCTGAAGTGGTCGGTGCTATCTGCCTGGCCTCTCGCAGATGGCTCTTCAGTACCGGAAGCGTCTTTTCAGCAAACTCTTTTACAGCTGGATCGCTGGCAGAGTTTGCTTCCTGCTGAAAATCAGCAACGTCCTGCGTGTGATCCTTCACCATGTCTGACATGTAGGCCTTGTCGAATTGCTCGCCGCTGAGTTTCGATAAGTGCTCTTTGGTCATTTCGTCTTTAGCGCTCAGATTGCTGGGAAGGGTAATCCCCTGGCTGCTCGCAACTTCTTTTAGCTGTTCGTTGGCTTTGCTATGGTCATTGACCATGCGTTGGCCAAACTTCTTAACTTCGGGACTGGATGCTTTTTCCGTTGCCAATTTTCCCAGTTCCACTTCCGCCATTCCCCCCTGTGCGGCCTCGCGCACAAACTTCTTATCGCTGGAGCTCAGGCTTGCATTTGACGAACTTGCAGACATCGAATTTGTCTGACCGATCATCGCGACGGGTATCAGGGTAAGCGACGCGATCAGCGCAAAACGGCCGGTTAGAGTACCGATTTTTTCCATATATTTCTCCTTAAATTTCTAATCAAGTATTGCTTTCGTGACGAGAGGCAGCAATCGATAGAAGCCCGTAGGACTTGGCGTATCGTGCCCTAAGGCGCCCTGCTGCAGATGTTTCCGGCGTTCTTCAAGAGCTAGGGGTCACGAAACGATTGTCACGATTTCGATTGCGCTCTGCGTATTACCTTTATGCACGAGAACAGAATTTTCCCTCCGCTCAAGGAATAAATCGACGGTGATACCGCCGCAGCGCAGGTCCTTAATGGTAAGGTTTGGGATTCCTTCCGGCAGGTAAGGGTCATCAAAGAGTATCCGCTTCCGTTCCGCGTCGATGGAAATGCCCAGACAGGCTTGCAGGATGAGAAAGGGAGCGGCGGCCGCCCAGGCCTGAGGCGAACAGGCCACGGGATAAAGTGTGGGACCCTCTCCGCCACGCCGGTCGATGCCGCAAAAAAGTTCGGGCAAGCGGTGCAAATCGACCATGCTGCTCAGATCGAGCAGAGCCATGAATATGCGCCCGGCAAGTTCCTTGTCTCCATATTTCGCGAGGCCAGATGCGATGATGGAATTGTCATGGGGCCAGACCGATCCGTCGTGATAAGAAAGCGGATTGTAACGCGCCTCGCATGAAGCCACGGTGCGAACTCCCCACCCCGTGAAAGAATCAGGCTGGAATAACGTTCCTGCGACTTTCTGGGCACGATCCGGGGATGCGATGCCGGTATAGAGGCAGTGTCCCGCGTTCGAGGTGCGGACCCGACAGGGTTTTTTCTGTCCGTCGAGTGCCAGCGCGTAGGTGGAAAGATCTTCACACCAGAATTGTTCCTCGAATTTCGCGCGCAGATTTTCCGCTTCCATCTCGAGCGCGGCCGCTTTCTGGGATCCTGCGGTAAAACGGCACAAGTAAGCCGCAGCTAACTTTGCGGCGTAAACATAACCTTGCACTTCGCAAAGTGCGATCGGAGCTTTGGCAATCTTTCCGTCGGCGTGGAAAATGGAGTCGTTGGAATCCTTCCAGCCCTGCTGGACAAGACCTTTGGCGGAGCGCTGTTTGTATTCCACAAAACCGTCCCCATCGATATCGCCGAATTCGTCAATCCAGTTCAGTGCGCGTTCGATGTGCGGCCAAAGACGCTGGATAAATTTATAATCCGCGGTTCGCTCGTAATAGGCGCGGGCCAGCATGATGAAAAGTGGCGTTGCATCCACGCTTCCGTAATAACGGCCGAATGGCACTTCGCCAAGCGCTGCCATTTCTCCGCAACGCATTTCGTGCAGGATTTTTCCCGGTTCCGCTTCACTCGTTTCATCCACGTGGTCGGCTTGCGTCGAGGCCAGACATTCCAGAACGCCGCGCGCTATCTCCGGATTCAGCCAGAGCGCCTGCAACGCTGTGATGATTCCGTCGCGGCCGAAAACCGTACCAAACCACGGTACCCCAGCGTAGGGATAATCTTTTTCTGGATTTCCCACGATCATCATCTGCACATCGGAGACAGAACGATTGATCCAATCGTTGAAGCGCGAATTCGAACTGTACATTCGTGGAAAAGATGCACCTACCCGATCCAGTTCTTCCCGGGCAGCAGTCATGGCTCGCGAATAACCATTCGCCTGAACCTTGGCGTTAGAGTCGCAAGAGATGGAGAGACGAAAGCTGGCTCTTTCTTTGGGGCGTAGCCGAACTTCATAATCCAGCTCCCGTTCCGACGAGTGCTGGGGCGAACCGTCCCATTGGATCCTGGTTCGGCGCATCGTATGGTCCAGTCCCTCGTAGGAGAGTAGAACGAAATTATCCCCTGTTTCTGCCGGTAGACGCCTGCCTTTTCGCGCCCGGTGCATCCCACGCACTTCGAAAATATCGGCGAAGTCTGCGTCGAAAGTGGTGCGGAACGGAACTACTAAATCCGATAAGCCATGGTTGACAAATTCGATCTCCTCGAAGCAAGTATTGCTCCAGAGAAACCTCGAGCGCAGCACGTGCAACGTTCCACGCGGCACCACCACTTCGTTGTTGCGCGAAACGTCGAGATTGGCCAGGTCCCCAGTGAAGAGAAAGTTGCTCGTTTCCACCGTGGAACTGAGAAGCAAGGGGCGAGTCCCCCACAGCAGCACGACCAGTTCCGACAAATGCCGGGTGTCTTCAAAGAAGAGTCCCTGCTCGCCCATGCCGGTGGTTTGGACGTCTCCCAAACGATCGAAGACCAAAAAAGTCCTACCGTATTTGAGAACGCGCGCACGATCGTCGATTGGCGACTGTGAAGTCGCTATGTAGTAGTGTTGGGTAGCAGATCGGTCCAACTCATAACTCCGTCGTCGAGGGTGATCGTAGCTGATTCTTTGCGAACCAGCTTTTTGTAAATGGATAAATATTCGGCAGCCATTCGCTCGTCGGAAAAATGTCGCTCGAAATGCTTACGGCAAGCCCGGCGATCGATTTGCTCCAGCTTCTCCAACGCATCTACGGCGCCGTCCACGTCGTCGACGATGAAACCTGTTACTCCATGCTGCAGAACCTCAGGCACCGACCCACGACGGTAAGCGATGACCGGCGTTCCGCAGGCCAGCGCTTCAATCATTACGATCCCAAAAGGCTCCGGCCACTGGATAGGAAAGAGGAAAGCGGCGGCGTTTCCCAGAAATTCATTCTTTTCGTCATGCCCAATCTCGCCGATGAAATCAACCCGTCCTTTTGTCAGCAGTGGCTTGATCTTATTCTCAAAGTACTCCGTGTCCGCCGGGTCCACCTTCGCCGCAATTTTCAACTGCATGCCGGCGCGGTAGGCAATCTCGATGGCATCCTCCAACCCCTTTTCCGGCGAGACTCGCCCGAGAAATGCCAAGTAGTTTCCGTCACCGTTTTTGCGTTTGAGCAATCTGCGAGGCATTCCGTGCAGCACTGTACCCTGCCAGTTCGCCCATGGAACAGGCTTTCTCTGAGCGTCGGAGATGGATACTAACGGCATCTCTCGAAAGGTTTGAAAGATAGGAACCAGATCCGGGATATCCAAGCGTCCGTGCTGCGTGGTCAAGCATGGTACCCCGGACCGGCGGCTCAAAGGAAAATGAATATAGTCGAGATGGAAATGAATCAGGTCGAAGTTTGCAGCTTCCCGAAATACATAATCGGTCATGATGGCGTGATGTGCCATGGCATCCTGACATTGCGCATCGAGCCGCAGCGCCCGGGGGCAGACCGGCACGAGCCTGGCAGTGGTTACCGAATCACCGCTGGCGAACAGCGTGACATCATGGCCCAAGCGCACCAGTTCCTCCGTAAGCCATGACACGACACGCTCTGTACCCCCATACAAAACTGGTGGAACACTCTCGTAAAGTGGTGCTACCTGCGCGATTCTCATAGATTTATGGTGACACACTCAGTTCATGACCCTTGCTCACGGATGAAGAGGGCTTCACTACACAATAGAATCCGGTGCAGGTTTGGTCTATAAGGTGGGCGCTGTAGCAAGGCGCAGAGCCGAAGATCGATCGAAGGAATCTCCGAACGGGGAATATGCGGCGCAGGACGTGATCTTATCCTCACGCCTGCGCCGCTAGAACTTTCTTAGTGGGGAGGAAAGTGCTCCAACATTTTGTCGACGGCTTTATCAAGTTTTTTCTCGTTCTTTTCCGGATTGCTGGTCAGCGTGTCGCTTGCCACACCGCGCCAAATCAGCTGCTTATTGTGCGCATCGTAGAAGTCCAGAACCAGCGAGCCAACCGGATAATTTTCCACTTGTGTCGTGGTTTCACCCATACCTCCCCAGCGCCAGCCGCCCAGCCCGTCGTAGAAAGTCTGGTATTCGCGCTGGTCGTGGGCGCTGCCGACGGCAGTAATAGCAACGTCGCCACCACTATCCACTCTCTGCCAGCCTTTGGCTTGCAATTCGTGGTCGACGGCGTCTTTAATTCTGTTCTCCCATAGAGGGTCTGTAGTTTTCACTTTTGCCCAATAATAGGTGTGATATTGGGCAAAGTTTGCGTGATGGTCATAATCGGTTTTCACATCCTGCGCTAATGCGATTGTGGCAAAGGCCAACAGGAGCGTAACGATGGAACAAAAAACACGGAGTGCTTTCATAAGTTTTCTCCGAAAAGTTAGATCTCGTGCGCAAGGTCGAGGCAAGTTCGCGCTCAACGGATTGCGCAAAACTTATGATGCGAACATTTTGCGGCGGGATTATTCCAATATTGCTTATCGCTCTGAGGGGCGCCGAAGTTCCCTCACGTTGCGCCCAACAACCTCAAACAAAAGAAGTACATCCAAGGTCCGTGCCCGAATCGTCTAAGGTCGACCACGATCCGCAAGATCTTCCGGTGACATCTTCGATTCCCATGCAGGTTCCCGAGGAACAGGCCACACTGTTTCGCGAGGTTCTGACGGCTCTTGAGGAGAAACAGTTTCCCTATGCGGTTTCAGGAGCTTTTGCTCTGCGCGCACACACCGGAATTTGCCGGTTCACCAAGGATCTTGATCTCTTCATGACGGCAAAAACATCGTGCGAGGTTTTCCCCTACTTGCACGAGCGCGGCTTCGATTGCGAAGTGCGCGATCCGGTCTGGCTGGCCAAGGCCCGCAAGGGAGAATTCTTCGTAGATCTCATTACTGGCATGAGCAACGGCGTCATCGTGGTCGAAGACTCGTGGATCGAACGGGCCACCCCGGTTGTCGTGTATGGGGTTAAGACTCGCGTGCTGGCGCCGGAAGAACTGGTCGCCTCGAAGATTTTCGTGGCCAAGCGGGAGCGCTTCGATGGTGCAGACATCGCCCACGTGATTTATGGCACTGCCGGATCTTTCAACTGGGAACGTGAATTGGAACTCGTCGGGGACCACTGGGAAATGCTGCTATGGTCTCTGCTCCTGTTTCGTTACGTCTATCCCGCGCAGACGCATTACGTTCCCGCGGCGATATGGCGTAAATTACTTTGCCGCCTCGAGACTCAGATATTTAAGCCGCAACCGGAGGCGAAGTTTCGCGGGAGTCTGGTGGATGAAAATATGTTTGCCATTGACCTCAACGAATGGGAGCTGGCGAACTTGCTGGAGGAAACTCGCGAGAAGCGACTGGCGGAAATTCGTGGGACCAAAGAATGTGCCGCCGCTTCGGATAGATCAGGCCTCATGAATCGAACTGCATGAGAATCGCGGCCACAGCTGATTTGCATTTCACGCCTCAGGTTTACGCCAAACTGAAGGACCAGTTTGAGCGGGTGCGGGACGACGCCGACGTGCTGGTTTTAGCTGGCGATCTGACAAATTTTGGCCAGCCGGATGAAATGGAGCCACTGCTCAACGTGCTGGTTCGTTTGCGCCTGCCAACGATTGTCGTGCTGGGAAATCACGACTATGAAAGCGGCAAGGAGGCGGAACTGTCTCGGCTGATCACCTCTGCGGGAATCAAGCTGCTCGATGGCAGCGCCTACGAGCGCGACGGAGTCGGCTTTGCCGGCACTAAAGGGTTTGTCGGCGGCTTCGGACGCGGCATGCTTACGGCCTTTGGCGAACGCGAGATCAAAGACTTCGTCCGAGTGTCGGTGGATGAGGCCCTTAAGCTGGAGCGTGCCATGTCTCAATTGCGCACTGAAAAACGGGTCGTGGTTCTGCATTACGCGCCCATCGCGGAAACTGTGCAGGGCGAAGCTCCCGAGATATTTCCCTTCATGGGCAACTCGCGGCTGGCTGAGGTCGTCGATCGTCATGGAGCCGATCTGGTCGTGCATGGCCATGCACATCACGGAAAGCTGGACGGCCGAACCCCCGGCGGAGTTCCAGTACACAACGTCGCCATCTCGCTACTGCAGGCGCAGGAGCCATCGTCGGTTTACCGAATTTTTGATATCTGAGGCGAGGCCACACTACGATCTTTCGTAACTGTTAACGGATTAGTTAAGCCGTGCTATAATGTTTTCAACGCTACTGCCACGGTTTGCTCGTGACGCGGTGATCCTGTTGGATCAAGATTCATCTCCGCTTTTCCTGCCCGCCGTTTATTCAGCGTAATCCAAAATTAGAGTAAGAGCGGATGGGAACTCACTACAAGTGTATTTAGAGTTTGATCAAGCCCCTCCAGAAAGAAAATTACGAATGACAAGTTTTACGGAACTACCGCTATCTTCTGCTTTACAGCAGAGGCTGGCGACAGCTCAATTCATTATCCCTACGCCAATTCAGGCGCAGGCCATACCCTGCGCGCTTGCGGGCAAAGATGTTCTTGCGACCGCGCAGACCGGTACCGGCAAGACGCTGGCTTTTCTGATTCCCGTGATCGAAATGTTGCAGCGTGAACCGGCGCAAAAAGCCCGAGTGCTGGTGTTGCTGCCTACGCGCGAGTTGGCGATTCAGGTCAACGAAGAGTACGAAAAGCTGCGGGGAAGGGAACTCTCGAAAGCCGCACTGGTAATTGGCGGCGTCTCCGAGAAATCGCAGATTCAGGCGGTCCGGAGCGGATCAGCCCTGGTGATTGCAACCCCGGGCCGTTTGCAGGATTTCATTACCCGCAGGCTGATTGATTTGCGCGAGATCAAGATTCTCATTCTTGATGAGGCCGATCGCATGCTCGATATGGGCTTTCTTCCCGCCATCCGCCGCATCCTCGCAATCCTGCCGCAACGCCGCCAGACGCTATGTTTCTCGGCCACGATGGAGCAATCTGTCGCCGGCCTGGTAAACGATTCCATGCGTGATCCAGTTCGGGTTGCGGTCGGGTCGGTGCTGAAGCCAGTCGAGAGTGTTCGGCTGCAAGCTTACGAAGTGCGTCCCGCAGAAAAACCCGATGTATTGCGGCAATTGCTCTACGCTGAGAAGGGACAAACTCTGATCTTCGCGCGCACGAAACGAGGAACCGAGCGCTTGGCGAAAGAGTTGGTCCGCGAAGGTTTTTCAGCGACCATGATCCACGGCGACCGTTCGCAATCGCAGCGAAATGGAGCGCTCAGTGGATTTCAGCAGGGCAAATTCCAGGTGCTGGTGGCAACCGATGTGGCCGCCCGCGGATTGCACATCGACGATGTCGCGCACGTAATTAATTACGATATCCCCAAGATGGCTGAGGATTTCATCCATCGCGTTGGACGTACAGGACGGGCGGGCTCGGAAGGGCTTGCATCCAGCTTGGTGGCTGGAGCCGAGGTCATCGAACTTCGCCATATCGAGCGCGCGCTGAAATTGCGCATCGAACGAAAACAAGTAGACTGGGCCAACGCGGAGCGCTCACAACACGTTGTTCAAAACACTCTGGCGAGCCGGACTTTGACCAGGTTGCCCGGCGAGGTGTTTGCCTGAAGACTTTTGCCTGAAGACTTTTTTCTGAAGGCTAAGGAATGGTAAAAGGGGCGCGTCTCGAAAGACGCGCCCCTTTTCTTATTTGAGGTTGCAGCCAACCAATAATTCTGAGTTACGGTTCGGTCTTCTCCGGAATGCGCTCGCGGGGGATGCTGGAAATATCGGCATCGTCGTCGCCCATCTGAAAAAGAGCGGCTTGCTCGGCAGCGTGTTTCTGCAACTCAATCAAATCCAGATCGCTGGAATCGCCCGACGTTCCCAAAGGTTCCTCGGTTTTGCGTTGAATCCTGCGCTCGGCTTTGTCGCGTTGCTTTTGCTGGCGCGTGTGTTCTTTCTGGCGTTTAGTAAAACTCGATCGGCCTCGTCCTGGCATTCCACGTCTCCAATGATGTATTTGGGCGTTGCGGCTGGAGCGCCGTCCATTGCATTAAAAAGTGCAGAGCAAAAGTTGCGGCAATTTCCTCCAGCGAACCCAGCCGCTCTTCGATTTTATTACGTTGACGGATCTGTACAGCGAATTCTTACCAGCGCGGCTCGCGCGGCTGGCGCGCGTGGCCCTGATAATCGTCGCGACCGCCCCCGCCTCCGCCGCCAAACCGTTTTCCACCACCTCCACCGCGTGGCGCATCGGTCTTCGGTTTCGCTTCATTGATCTTTAGCGCCCGCCCACCCATCTCAGTGCCATTCAGCGCCGCGACTGCCTTGTCGGCTTCCGCCGGATTGGTCATTTCCACAAAAGCGAAGCCCCGCGCGCGGCCGGTCTCACGATCTGTAACGATGCTGACCCGCTCGACGGCGCCGTGCGCCTCGAAAGCGCCGCGCAATTCGGCTTCGGTAGTGTTATGGGGTAAGTTGCCAACATACAAATTCTTCATAGGATTTCTTCTCTTTCTGTTCTTTGTGCCGCCGTTGTTACTGCTGTCATTGCCGCTGAAAAAGTTGGGTGAGAGTGTAAGTCTTCAGGTTCAGAGTGCCGTTCAATCGCTTCTGCCCAACGCGACGGTCGCGGCGTTTCCCGGATCGCGCGCGAACGAGCTTCGCTGACCGAACGCACGGAGGAAATTTTTTTGCAAGCTTCCAATATTCCCCATCGCTGCGACTGATTTCCTGAACCTTGAGCAAGCAGCGCGGCGACCATCTCCTTATGAAGAGCGTCTGCAGGCACCTCGGAAGGCGCAGTATCAGAATGCGGCGTCGTCGCAAGATACTGCGGACTGCCCACGAAGAAGGCGATCTGTTGAGGTGGGGTGGCGCCGCGAATATCGGTACAGAACTTATCCCGGCCCTCCGCTTCGGTGCTCGCGTTAATCAGAACCAGATTGTATAAATCGGCTCGCCACCAGCATCGGGCCTCGAGTACGTCGGCAGCGCAATCGACCTCAATGCCCAGTTTTCTCATGACGTCCGCCCGCAAGTCACGTTTCGTCTGCGAAGTATCCAGCAGGAGCACTCGCTTCCTCTTTGCAATAGCACCGATCGTGGCGGCGATTGGCAATGCGACAATGGGCGCGGTCATGCCGTTTTTTCCTTCTGATCCGCCTGCGAACCTGCAGGCACAAGATTCTTCTCAGCCAACGTCTTCAACATCTTCTGATTGCTGATTCGCCGGCTGATTTTTTGCCTGCGTCGGCGGTTGAATCTCGCTTTGTCGCCATTGATTCCGGACATGTTTGTCGCCTGCTTTCTGGCTGGCTGAAGTAAAACCGGGCGTCACTCGAGGACTAAGATTCCGCGCGGTGAATTGTTTGTAGAGTTGAACTGACGGGCCAATTAACCCCGGCTTGCCGCTCTAAAGACGATCTTCCGCACCACCAAAAGTGACTTCGGGAGGGATTGGGGGTGATCACGTTATCGCCTTTCAGAGAATGTTCTCAATCGCGAAGGCGCAACGGTCTGTCAGGGTGTCTTCGAGGTTAAGATCTTCAGTATACCCTGCATTCATAGATTTTGCTAAAGTTTCGCCGCACACGAATGGCATCCACAAGTTGCTAAAAGTCTTCACGGTTGAGTAGGACTAACGTTGCTTTGGCTCTTTCCTTTGCACAAAAGAAGACAGAGCGCCAGCGCTCCTCCGCCCGCTCCTCCGCCGATTTCGAGCCATTTTGTGTTTAGGCCGTGGCCCGCGCTTTCCGGCGGCGACGGGGCTCCGCAAACGTCCGATTCTTCGCGTTTTGCTTGCTGCCCCTCGTGCACCACCCCAGATTGGGAGGAGCTCGACTCGGCAGATGGCTTGCGGAGGCCGCCGGCTTGCTTGATATCAACGTCGTTTTTTCGCGCTGCCACCTGAACCGACCCGGTCAAGTCTGTCACTTCGTACTGCGTCCGATCGTTCGAGACCGGTTCAACCCGGAGGCAGTTCACGTGCACGCTCATCGATGTAGAAGTTCCTACGGCCACACTTCCGTGCTCCAGGGTCAAATAATTCCCCTCAAACTTTACGATGGATTGCCCCTGAATCAGCACAGACGATCCTTCAGCGTCGAGATTGGCGACGAATCCTGGTTTTGTCTCGAGTGAATCTCCGGGGAATACGACGGTGGAATCCGCCACCTCCGCGCCATTTACCCACACTCCGCCATTGCTATGCAACACAGCCGAACCCGTGTCCGCCGCCAGTAGCGATGCAGGAAGCAGGATGATCAGCATCCAGGAAACGAGATTGCGTAAAAGGGGCACACCCATAGCGAGGATAATTTTCCACACTGGTCCTCAGAGAATCGTAGCGGCAGGGAGCCGGGTCGTCTATTAGCTCCGCAGATGCCGCTCGTACAGAAGTACCTCGCGCCGCCTGGGATAGTTTTCTGCGGCGTATAAGCCAACTCCGGTATGCTTGGCAATCACATTCTGACGAACGCCGGTTCATGAAGTTTGAGCGCTGAGTTCGATCGACAGTTTTTGACCAGAGGTTTGAGCCGAACATGGAACCAGATTCAACCAACGGGGTGGTGATTGAATTTCGGAACGTCCTCTACGCGCTCCCGAATGGCCAACCATTACTGCGCGGCTTAAATCTCCAGGTGCAACGCGGCGAGACTTTGGTACTGCTGGGACGTAGCGGGTCGGGAAAGACGACCTCATTAAAGTTGATCAATCGCCTGCTGAAGCCCAGCGGCGGGGAAGTTCGAGTCGACGGCGCCGACACCGCTAAGACCGACGTCATTCGCCTGCGTCGAAGCATCGGTTACGTCATTCAGGATATCGGCTTGTTTCCGCATCTCACGGTTGAGCGCAACATTAGTCTTGTGCCCCGAATCGAAGGCTGGAGCGCCGATCGCATCGATGCTCGCGTTGCCGAGTTATTGCAGTTAGTTGGATTGGATAGCGAAGTCGCTTCCCGCTATCCTCGCCAACTTTCGGGTGGGCAGCGACAGCGTGTAGGAGTTGCCCGAGCGCTGGCCGCGGATCCCGCGATCCTGCTCATGGATGAACCATTCGGTGCGCTCGATGCGCTCACCCGAGATCAACTGCAGCGCGAGTTTCTGTCGCTTCAGCGTCGACTCAACAAGACGGTAGTTTTTGTTACGCACGATTTGCGTGAAGCTCTTCGGCTTGCTTCGCGCATCGCGCTGATGGAGGCGGGTAAGTTAGTCACGGTCCTCTCGCCACAGGATTTCTTGCGATCCAACGATCGATTGGCTGCAGCGTATGTCCAAGCTTTCGGAGAGGGATTGAACTCGGTGGCAACTCGAGGAACGGAATGAACCTCATTCATTTTTTTGCCCAGCACCACGAAGAGATTTTGGAACTAACACTTGAGCACCTGTGGCTGGTAGGAGTTTCCACGCTGCTGGCGGTGCTCATCGGGATTCCGTTAGGCATTGTCAGCGCTCACTGGCCGGTCTGGAACAAGCCGGTGCTGGGCAGCGCCAACATTATCCAAACCATTCCCAGTCTCGCTCTATTTGGTTTTCTACTGCCCGTGCCCTGGATTGGCGCCCGCGCCGATCGCCTGGCCATTCTCGCTCTTACGCTGTACGCGCTGCTGCCGGTGATTCGCAACACTTACACCGGAATCCGCGGAGTCGATCCATCCGTTGTGGAAGCCGGTCGCGCCATGGGGCTCACCGGTCGGCAACTTTTGTTTCAGGTGGAGTTGCCGCTCGCGGTCAGCGTGATTCTTTCCGGAGTGCGAGTTGCGGTGGTGGTCTCTGTTGGCCTGGCCACGATTGCAGCTGCGATTGGCGCTGGTGGACTGGGCGAGTTTATCTTTCGCGGTCTGGCGATGGTGAATAATCAACTTATTCTGGCCGGTGCAATTCCCGCCGCAGTACTGGCGCTATCCGCGGATTTCGGTTTGGGATGGCTGGAGAGGCGCCTGCAACCGCAATGAAGAAAGGTACGCGCGCAACCGTAACGTTCGCAGTTCTTCTCTCGTTCTTGTTGCCCTCATGTGCCCCGTCGCACGCGAACCGAATCGTAATCGGATCCAAGAACTTTACCGAATCGCTCATGCTGGGAGAACTTCTGGCGCAGATTGTGGAAGCCCGCACCCATCTGAAAGTTGAAAGGCGCTTTTATCTGGCGGGAACCTATATCTGTCAGCAGGCGATGCTTGCAGGACGAATCGACATCTATCCCGAATATACCGGAACTGCTCTCACCGCTATCCTGAAACAGAAAGTGGAGGGCGATCGAGCGGCGGTATATCAGAGGGTGAAAAGCGAATATGAAAAGCGCTTCGGACTAACACTCGGCCCGCCATTCGGTTTTAATGACACTTTCGCGATGGAGATTCGCGGCGCCGACGCGCGCCGCCTGAATATCAAAACGCTATCGCAGGCGGCTGCGTTCGCTCCGCACTGGCATGCCGGTTTTGGCTACGAATTCATGGAGCGCCCCGACGGATACGCGGGACTGGCTGCCGCTTACGGCCTGCACTTTGCCGGACCGCCACGCGTAATGGATTTGGGCCTGCTCGCTCCGGCACTCAAAGATCATCAGATCGATATTGCTGCAGGCAACGCGACGGATGGTTTGATTCCGGCGTTCGATCTGTTCGCGCTGGAGGATGACCGTCACTATTTCCCGCCATACGAGGCAGTCGCGGTGATCCGCCAACAGACGTTGCAGCAGCATCCTGAAGTGGGCGAAGCGATTGCCGAGTTAGGCAGGAAGATTTCCGATCAGGAAATGCAGAAACTAAATTATGCGCTCGACGGGCAGCGTCGCGATGTCAAAGACGTCGCGCAGGAATTTCTGCGTAGCAAGGGATTGATCCACTAGATTAAGATTCACCCGGCTCTTGCCTAGATTAATAATTCGCCGCGCAACGTCAGAACGGCGTTTCCCTTAAGAATCACCCGCTTCTCTTTGACTTCGCACCAGATTTCCCCACCCCGCTCCGAGACTTGACGTGCGTGCAGCATCTGCTTGCCCAGTCGCTGTGCCCAATAAGGAGCCAGCGAGCAATGCGTCGAACCGGTCACCGGATCTTCGGGAATTCCATAGCTGGGGGCGAAATAACGGGAAACAAAATCAGCATCCCGCCCAGGAGCGGTGATGGCAACGCCCGCGGGATGAAGAGTTTCAAGCAATCTGAAATCGGGATGAATGCTTCTGACTTCCTGCTCGCTCTGATAAACCGCGAAGTAGTTATCTTCGATTTGCCAAACCTCCGCCGGAGTTTTTCCCAGACCATCAATCAGCGCTGCCGGCGTGTTCGCACTCGGCCACGGCACGAGGGAAGGGAAATCCATTGCGAACATATTGCTATCAAGGGAAACGGTCAGCGTTCCCGAGTAGCGGGTCTCGAAACGCACTGATTTGAGTCCAGGTGCAAGAATTTGCATCAATACGAAACCGGATGCCAGGGTTGCATGCCCGCAAAGCTTCACCTCGCAGTACGGCGTAAACCATCGCAGTTCATAATGTTGGCCGCGTGGAACGAAAAATGCAGTCTCAGAAAGATTGTTTTCGGCGGCGACCGAAAGCAATACCTCGTCATCTAACCAATCTACAAGCGGGCATACCGCGGCTGGGTTTCCCGCGAACGGTTTGGCGGTAAAAGCATCGATATGAAATATCGCAATCGGCATTCCCTTATGGTACCCGGAGCGAGATGCGGATAGAATTGCCGGACTGCAATCTGGCCTGTTTTGCCCAGGCTTTCCTCGTTCGTCGTTAGACTTTCAGATTCGGAGACGCGTATGCCAGCCATTTACAGCGACGCCGCCACACGTCACCCAATAATCGAGGAAGTATCGGCCGCCCGTCGAAAAACCGACGAGCTTTTTGCCATCGTGAATTCCGATGCGCTTTACGATCGCCCCATTGCCGAGCGCCACCGCATCATTTTCTACATCGGACATCTCGAAGCATTCGATTGGAATCTTTTGCATGACCGTGTGCTCGGACTGAAAAGTTTTGATCCCGAGTTAGATCGTCTGTTTGCTTTCGGTATCGATCCGGTCGGGGGTGGATTGCCGACGGATCAGCCTACACAGTGGCCATCGGTTCCCGCAGTGCGGGAGTATGTTCGAAAAATTCGCGACGCCCTGGACGAGAAACTGCCGGAGGCCATGGATTCCGATTCCGCTGGCAGGGATGGATTTCCGCTCAGCACTTTGCTCGATGTTGCCGTCGAACACCGGCTGATGCACGCGGAAACGCTGGCGTATATGCTGCATCAGCTTCCGCTGGATCGCAAAATCAGGCAGGCAGAAGCTGCAAGTTCCTTAGCTGTTCCCGTTAATCATGGCAGCGTAGAAATTCCTGGCGGAGAGATTACTCTCGGGCTCTCGCGTACCAGCAATTCATTTGGTTGGGATAACGAGTTTTCAGCCCACACAGTCAACGTGCCTGCCTTTGGCATCGATCAATATAAAGTGACGAATCAGCAATACCTCGCGTTTATCGACGCGGGTGGCTACGAAAATCGCTCACTCTGGATTGCCGACGGGAATGAGGCCCAGAGCAATGGATCCGGAGGAAATGAGAGCGACTGGAACTGGAAATCCGAGCGCAGGATTTCTCATCCTGCATTCTGGAAGCGCGACGGCAATCGATGGCTATATCGGACCATGTTCAACGATGTTCCTCTTCCTTTGGATTGGCCGGTTTATGTGAGCCAGGCCGAGGCAAAAGCGTACGCGAAATGGGCAGGGAAGTCGCTACCCACAGAGGCCGAGTGGCAGCGAGCAGCGTACGGCACGCCTGATGGCGAAGGCCGACCGTACCCGTGGGGCAATGAACCGCCTTCGAACGAGTTCGGCAACTTTGATTTTGCCAGCTGGAATCCCGCGCCGGTGAATGCGTTTCCACGTAGCCGTAGTGCCTTCGGCGTGGAAGGGATGGTAGGCAATGGCTGGGAGTGGACTTCCACCGAGTTCGCTCCATTCCCTGGGTTCGAGGCGTTCCCGTTCTATCGCGGATACTCCGCCGATTTTTTTGATGGCAAACACTTCGTCATGAAAGGCGGATCGGCGCGCACCGCTGCTTGTATGTTGCGGCCTACGTTCCGCAACTGGTTTCAGGCGCACTACCAATTTATCTACACCGGATTTCGTTGCGTAAGCCGCTGACTCGTCATAAGGAGCTATCAAGATGCTCGTTCACGCTATCACTGCCGACCTGCAGTACGAATTCGCAGCGGACGTTCGCGCCGGACTCACCAAGCCCGGCCAGAAGGAACTGCTCTCGAAATATTTATACGACGACGTGGGCTCGGCATTGTTCGAAGTGATTTGTCACCTGCCGGAGTATGGCCTCACGCGCGCCGACGAGCGCTTGCTGCGGCGGCACGCTGGCGATATCGTCGACCGCCTCACCGGTCCGGTTGCCGTCGCGGAACTCGGCAGCGGCAGCGGCAAGAAGACTCGTCAGATTCTCGAAGCTCTCTGTCGCCGCCAGCGTACCCGTTACTATCCCATCGAGATTTCTCCCACTGCCCTCGCTATGTGCGAGCGCGAATTGAGTGACATCGATTGCGTCAGCATTCTCGGCTTCGAGCGTGAGTACCTTGATGGCCTGCTGGAAGTGGCCGCTGAGAGGCGTCCCGGCCAGAATCTTCTCGTGCTTTTTCTGGGAAGCACCATCGGAAACTTCGATCGCATGGCCGGACTAAAATTCCTGAACCAGGTACGCCGCATTCTCCAGCCGGGGGACTCTCTGCTGTTGGGTACAGATCTGGAGAAGCCGAGTTCCCAACTGCTGGCAGCCTATGACGACGAATTGGGAGTCACCGCTGCATTCAACCTGAATTTGCTTGCCCGCATCAATCGCGAACTGGGCGGCGATTTTGATCTTGCTTACTTCCAGCACGTGGCGAAGATCAATCACCACAATCGCAGCGTGGAAATGCATCTGCGCTCTACGCGGCGTCAGACTGTAAGTATTCCGTCAGCTGAACTTACCGTCGAGTTCCTCGATGGCGAAACCATCTGGACCGAAAGCAGCCACAAGTATTCTCCCGATGAAATTTTTCGCATGGCCAGCACCGCAGGATTTCGCTGCGAGGTCCAGTGGATTGATGACCAGTGGCCGTTCGCGGAGAATCTGTTGATCGCAGAGTAAGAGCACCGCGGAATAAATACCTCGCAGAATACGCGCCGAACCATCAGATTATCCCTTGCCTTCGATCCGTCTTGTTGATGTGAGAACCTTCTCATCTCGAAGTAAAACTTTGTAAATACCCCATCTCGTGAGCTGCGCCGATGTAGATTAATAGAAGTTATGAACGCAGCCACAAACCGCTTTCTGGCCATTGCACTTTGCGCCGCAACCGCGACCAGTGTGGTTCTCGCGTGCCACGCTCTGCCATTCGGCTCCGCAGCCCAGGAAGCTCCAGCCGCAGTGAGCAGGCGTATCGGCGTCGTCAAGGCGATCAATGGGACGGTCATCACGCTGACGCCCGATTCCGGTCCTGCCCTCAGCATCACGGTGCAACCTGCAACTCGCATCGTCCGCATTGCGCCCGGCGAAAAGAATTTGAAGAATGCAACGCCGATTCAGTTGCAGGATATTCAGGTCGGAGACCGCATTCTGGTCGGGGGCAAACTATCTGACGATAACGCGTCGCTCCTGGCCTCCTCCGTTGTGGTGATGAAACGCTCCGATCTTGAGGCGAAACACCAGGAAGATCTGCAAGACTGGCAAAAGCGCGGAGTGGATGGTCTCGCCAAGGCAGTCGATCCAGCGGCAGGTACCGTGACTATCTCCGCGCGGGGCAAGGACGTTGTTCTTCACACCTCTGCAACAACCGTGATTCGCCGCTACGCTCCGGATTCCGTGAAATTTGACGACGCCAAACCCAGCACTCTGCAAGAGATTCATCCCGGTGATCAAGTACGTGCGCGCGGCGGTCGCAGCGCCGATGGAGCCGAATTGACCGCCGATGAAATTGTTTCCGGAACATTCCCTAATATTGCCGGCACTATTAACTCCGTCGATGCAAGTTCTTCGACACTCAACATTCACGACTTACTGACGAAGAAGAACGTGGTTATCAAGATCACACCGGACTCCCAGCTTCATAAGTTGCCCCCTGAGGTGGCGCAAATGATGGCAAAGCGCCTCAAGGGAGCCGCTGCTGCTGCAATGGCTGGCGCCGCGAACGGTTCCACGTCGGCGACGAATAGCCAGAATGCACGGTCCTCGGGCGCTCCGGGCGGTTCCGGAGGAAATGGAATGGGTGCGCACGGCGGCGGCGCGCCGGATTTGCAGCGGCTGATCAATCGCACTCCGGCAACCTCATTAGCTGATTTACACAAGGGGGATGCGGTAGTCGTTCTTTCGACGGAAGGAACCGCAGATGGAGCAGGTACCGCGATTGAGTTGGTCAGCGGTGTAGAACCGATCCTGCAAGCTGCGCCCAATGCCGGACAGGCCATGATGCTTGCCCCTTGGAGTTTAGGCGCGCCCGCCGCCGATGCGGGAGGGCCATAGCATTCTCCGCAATAAAATCATTCTCGTTATACCTGAAACATTTAACTGGATTGGACTATTTGATGAAAGTAAGGCAGTACCTTTATTTCATACTAATTTTCTCGCTCCTTCAGTTTTGTGCGACAGTCGCCCAGGCTCAAACTGCCTCGGGTACCCTGCACGGCCAAGTGAGTGATCCATCGGGCGCGGCCATTCCCAACGCCAGCGTCGTTGTCACCCCGGCGGCCGCTGGCTCAACGCCGATCAAAACGCAGGCCAACGGTCAGGGCCAGTACGAATTCAAAGGGCTCGCGCCCGGCCAATACACATTGAACGCCTTCGCCCAGGGATTTTCAGTCTACGAAAACGATAACGTAGTCATTCCAGCGAACCAGTCTCTGCGTCCTCAATGTACCGATGACCATTGAAGTCGAGCAGCAGAAAATTCAGGTCGAGGATACGGCGCCAACGGTCGATGTCAATCCCTCGAACAATGCTGGAGCCATCACCATCACCGGAAAAGAGCTGGAGGCGTTACCCGACGACCCCGATGAATTACTCACCGATCTGCAAGCCCTGGCCGGCCCCTCCGCTGGTCCCAACGGCGGCCAGCTTTATATCGACGGTTTCACCGCCGGCCAGCTTCCTCCAAAAGAATCAATTCGCGAAATTCGCATCAATCAGAATCCGTTCTCGGCTGAGTATGACAAGCTCGGTTACGGACGTATTGAAGTGTTCACCAAGCCGGGCACCGACAAATTTCACGGTCAGCTCCAGGTGAATGGAAACGACTCGGCTTTCAACTCACCTAATCCGTTTGGAGGCGCCAACCAGCCCGGTTACGATTCCACCCAATTCAGCGGCAGCATCGGCGGACCGATCAATAAGAAGTCATCATTCTTTTTCGATTTTCAGCGGCGGAATATTAACGATCTTTCTGCCGTCAATGCCATCACGCTCGACCCCACCACTCTCACGGAGGTTCCGATCGTCGAGGCCGTGCCCTATCCTCGGCATCGAACCAATCTCACACCCCGTATCGATTACCAGCTCAGCAAGAACAATACCCTGACGGTGCGCTATCAGTACTATCGCAATACTGAGGATAATGACGGTATCGGCCAATTCACGCTGCCTTCTCAGGCCTACAACTCGGATTCGACCGAGCACACCCTGCAGATCAGCGATACCCAGGTCATTGGTGGAAAGATCGTGAACGAGCTGCGATTCCAATACCTGCGCGAACTGGACAATCAGATCGCACAGAGTACCGAGCCAACGCTCAACGTTTTAGGATCGTTCGACGGCGGAGGCAACAATCAGCAGAATATTCTCGACCACCAGGATCACTACGAGTTGCAGAACTACACGTCCATCATCCACGGCAATCACACAGTGAAGTTTGGTGCGCGGCTGCGCGGCATCCGGGATGCAAACAGCCAGACCTCCGGCTTCAACGGAGAATTCACGTTCTCCTCCCTGCTCCCCGACGCACAGGAGGCCAGTTGCGTGCCGACTCCAGGGCAAGCGCCCTGCCCGATTTCCTATGCGACTGCAATTCAAAACATGGGAAACACGACCACCCCAATCGCGACACAACTTACCTTTACAAGAGGCAGCCCGCCTTTGGTGGTGGGAAATTTCGACGCGGGACTTTACTACCAGGACGATTGGAAGGTCCGCTCCAACATTACCCTCAGTTATGGCCTGCGCTTTGAAACCCAGACTGGCATTCAGGACCACGCGGACTGGGCGCCGCGCTTTGGCTTTGCCTGGGGCGTGGGCGGCAGAAGCGCCCCGCCCAAAGTTGTTCTGCGTGGCGGCTTCGGAATTTTTTATGAACGGTTCATGGAAGAACAAATCCTGGAAGCTGAGCGTTTGAACGGCATCACGCAGGAACAGTTTGTTATCGACAATCCCACATGCCCATCCCTTACAGATTTCTCTTCCTGCACGGGCGCCGTCGTACCCGCGACGCCGACGACTTACCAGATTAGCCCACGCCTGCATGCGCCCTACACCATGCAAACTGCCATCAGCGTGGAGCGGCAACTGACGAAGGTTTCAACCTTAAACGTCACCTATCTGAATTCACGTGGCTTTGACCAGTTGCTCACCATTAATGCCGATGCTCCGTTTCCCGGAACACCGTGCAGTCCGGCTTGCGCAGTACCCACTGCGAATCTTTACCGCTATGTGTCTGAGGCCGACTTCCGCCAGAATCAATTGATCGCCAATACAAACTGGCGAATCGGATCGAAAGTGCAATTTTTCGGATACTACGTTTTGAACTACGCCAACAGCGATACTTCTGGCGTTTCCAGTTTTCCCTCGAATTCTTACAACATCAGTGCGGATTACGGACGCGCTTCTTTCGATATCCGCAACCGGTTTTTCCTCGCGGGCTCGTTCGCTCTTCCGTATAACTTCCGTCTCAGCCCGTTCATGGTGCTGAGCTCTGGTTCGCCCTTTGACATCACCACCAGGAACGATCTCAATAACGATTCCATCTTCAACGACCGCCCTGGGCTGGTCTCAACTGCCACCTGCCCCTCATCGGTGACTCTGACTCCGACTTCAAATACATACTGCACGCCTCTGGGAACTTTCAATGCAGCTCCGACTGCTGGGGAAAAACTCGTTCCGATCAACTATGCGATCGGTCCATCGCATGCGGTTGTGAATTTGCGGCTTACTCGGACCTTCGGCTTCGGTCCTAAGGCCTCGGGTCCCACTGGCACCCAGGGGCACGGCGGACCCGGCGGAGGAGGTCACGGCCACGGTCCTCTCTTCGGCGGCGGCCCAATGGGGATACCGAGCGGCTCTGACCGCCGCTACAGTCTCACTTTCGGAGTTTCGGCGCGCAACGTTTTTAACAAAGTTAATTTCGGAAACCCCAGCGGCATCTTGGGTTCACGATTTTTTGACACATCGAACGGACTAGCATCGAACGGACCATTCTCCAACGGGGCGGCCAATCGCCGGATCGATTTGATTGCGACCTTCAACTTCTAGTCGCTGGCCCTGGGTTCCACACGGGATGCCGGGTTCGGGTTATCCTGAAAGAGCGGAGTGCCAGTCGCCAATGCCCGCCAAATAATTACGTTTGTCACTGATTCCCACCACAAGACGAAAGTTTCTTTACTCTGCCGCGGCGGCGGGTACGCTCGCAATTGCCGGCGACTCCGTCCTGCTGGAGCCGAATCGCCCGCACGTTGTGCATCGGGAGTTCTCGCTGGCCCGCTGGCCGGAGCGCCTGAACGGCTTTACCATCGCCCTGTTGAGCGACTTTCACTACGACCCATATTTTTCGGTTCACCCTTTACACGCTGCTGTTCCGCTGGTCAACGGGCTGCGTCCTGATCTGATTGTTTTAACGGGAGATTTTGTTTCCGTGCCCGCGGCCGGAGATCCTGCCAAAGCCGCATTTGCCGCCGAGCCCTGCGCTAAAGTCATCCGCCAAATGAGCGCGCCGCACGGCTTGTGGGCGATCCTGGGAAATCATGACTGCGATACCGACCCCGAGGAAGTCACCCGCGCCGTTAAGGCTGAGGGCATTCAAATGCTGGAGAATCAATCGCAGGCCATTGAGCAGGATGGTGCGCGCTTCTGGCTGGCGGGCGTGGATGACGTCCTCAGCGGCACGGCTGACATTGGGGAGACATTGCTTGGCATCCCCGCCAATGACGCTGTGATTCTGCTGGCTCACGAACCCGACTTCGCCGATGAGGCTGCGAAATTTCCTGTCGATTTGCAGCTCTCCGGTCACTCCCATGGAGGCCAGATCCGGATTCCATTCGTTCCGTTGTTCTACTTACCCGACCTGGCCAAAAAATATCCGATGGGTACTTACCAGGTGGGTCCGCTGCCTCTCTATACCAATGCTGGCATCGGGACCGTGAATATCCCGGTGCGGTTTAATTGCCCTCCAGAAATCACGCTTATCACCCTTCGTTCTGCTCGGAAAGTGTGATCCTGTACTAGAGAGGTAAAAGGCGAGAAGCCTCTTTGTCGGTCCGCCAAGTGCAACCCTCTTCACACGGTTGCCTAATAACTGAGTTTGTCTTGCCGCAACCAATTGACAGCAAGTGTTTTAGGGTATGTGTAGGCTGGCATTCAACTTGCCCATCAATAAGCCATAAGGGAGTCACTTGCTCCCCGTTTGGTCGTGACATGCTTTGTCGCATCTGGCCTTTGCTTCTGGTACTCACGGTTCCTGCCGTCGCTAGCGTGCGGCCTGTAGTTCCGCGTTTCGGCCAGGCACTCTTGTCCGAGCGGGAACACAAACTGTGGACGACTCCCGTTCGCGCCTCCGAATATAGCGACGTGCCTCACGTCAGCGCGCGTGCGCGCTGCGAAGATACTCACCCTCCCGAAGCTCTGACCACGCCCGACCCGCTGATAGTTCCGGTAGTTTCCGGAGCCAAGGTGAAAGTAAGCTTCATCATTGGCGCCGATGGCCGCGTACACAGCCCTCTCATCCTGCAGAGCGGTGGAACCGCAGGCGACCGCAATGTGCTGCAAACCGTAGGCACTTGGCGCTATCGTCCGGCCACTTGTAATGGCGTGCCCACCGAAGCCGAGGGCAAGATTGAGTTTTCCCGCCGCTAGCACGCTCTTGGACTAGAATGAGTCGTTACTCCCCCCGGGAGCTTCGTCCAAAACGTGGATAGCGAAAACCAACTCGGCAAACCATCCGGCGCGGCTCCGCCGGAGGACTCACAGGCAAAGCCCGGCGTGGGCTCAGAGGATTCAGCGGCCGGAACAACGATTCAGCGTCTCTTTCCCGAAATGCGGCGTCCCAAGCCCAATCAGGAAGCGATTGCGGCGGCTTTGCAGGCCATGCAGCGTCTCACCATGAAGATGGATTCCGAATCCGCGGCTGAGGAGAGTGCGCCGCAAACTACTCGCACTACTTTTATTATTTGCTCCTCTTGCGGACATAAAAACCGCGAGGCCAATAAATTTTGTGGAATGTGCGGACTTTCCGTAGAAGCCTCGCCCGATGAATCGCCGGCTCAATTGCCGCAGTTCGAGTTGCCAAATTTCGGGCTGCCGGTTCCTGCGTCGGCAGGATTCGAGGACGAGCGGCCTCCATCTCGCATACCTGACCGAGCGCAGGAAGCCGAGCGCGAAGTGCATCCTGCTCCGGGTGCGGCTGGGTCAGCATCACTATCACCATCATTACCATCACCACTATTTTCAGGGTGGGGTGGAAGGCGGCATCGGCCCGCGAGGGAATGCGCCGGAGAGCGCTCGCGAAACCGACCGCATGAGAATTGCGGCTGCCGCCAAAGGAGAGCCGATGAGCCGCAGTGAGGCTGCGGTGCGGCGCGTGACTCAGGAGTGGGTGCTAGCTTGCAACACGCGACAGCTCGACGAGTTGCTTGATCTCTACGCGCCAGACGCCGTGGTGGTGCGCTCCAATCTGCCTCTGCTGCGGGGAGCCGCGGCAGTGCGCGAGTTCTTTTTCTCCGCCATCGAATCGGGTCTGGGAGAAGTTGCCGTGGAACCCATCCGCGTGGAAGTGCTTGGCGACCTGGCTCACGAAGTAGGGCGCTACAGCGCGCTGGTTCCCGGAACCGCAGGCAAGCGCCGCGAAGAGCGCGGAAAGTATTTGTGGGTCTTCGCCAAGCAGAGCAGTGGAGATTGGAAGCTGGTCTCGGAATGCTGGTCGAGTGACCTCACGCTGACCAGTGCGGAATCTGATATTCCGAAGTCCGCTCCCCCGGTCGCGTCGAAGGCATTGCCCCGCAAAGCATAGACATCCGCCTTACGGCCTCACGCCAAGATTTTCCAAGTCCTTACGCAATTGATCCGGCGTTTGCATCTGAATCGTGTGCATGCCTAGCTTCGCGGCACATTCCAGGTTCAGAGAGCGATCGTCGATGAAACAGCATTGCTCGGGATCGATCTGAGTGATCTCGATGGCAAGACGGTAAATGCCGCTCTCCGGCTTGCGCAGTCCGACGAAGCAGGAACTCACAAACACGCGGAAGATTTCCCGCAAGGCGAATTTTCCGATGCGGTACACATTTAACTCGCGAGACTCGTTGTTGATCGTCCCCATGAAATACTTGCCAGAACCGGCAAGAGCACGGGCGAAGGCCAAAACGTCGGTCACCGGTCGTGACAAGGAAAACATGAAATCCCGAAACTCTTCGCGTGTGAAGGGACGGGCCGTGTAGAAGATTGTGCGATCCAGGTATTCATCGAGCGTGATCTTGCCACGTTCGAACGATGACACAACCATTTCGTGCCGTGCTTGAAACTCATTTTGGTCGAGATGAAAGTGTTCCAAAGCTTGGGCGCGTTCATTGTGGTCCCACGCGTTCGTGAGCAGAACCCCTCCAACATCCCAGAAGATAGTGTGAATTTCGGACACTTATCGATTCCTCTCTTTTTGTTTCCAACCATCAGTTTAGATTATTCATCGAGATGTTGGTTACCGGGGAATTGACTGCCGCAGAACCACAAAATTTGCCAGCCCACGAGGCCGTCGGAAAGCGTGGCTGTTGTAGACTACAGAACCATGCCGGAAGTCAAGCAGGAGGCGGATTTGGATCGAGATTCAGCGCTGGGCACCTCGCCGGTCGAGGCGGGGTATAAAGACGCTCCGGATATGACTTGGCTGAATCGTCGCCTCCGCGACCTGCTCATGCAGGCTCCCTCCGCGATCGGAATCACTACGGGACCGGAGCACCGCTGGGCTTATGTCAACGTGGCGCGCGCGACCATGGCCGGGCGCACAGGCGTTGAGGATTTTGTCGGCAAAAAAGTGCGGGATAGTTATCCGGAGCTGGAAGGCCAGCCATTTTTTGATTGCCTGGATCAGGTGTACCGCACCGGCGTACCCTTCGTCGGAAAGGAGATGAAGGCCACGTTCAGGCGTGGTCCCGGGGGCGCGCCGGATGATGCTTACGTTGATTGTGTGTATCAACCCATCCGAAATCCAGATGGCAAGGTCGAAGGGATTTTGATCCACACGGTGGAGGTTACCGGGCAAGTGCTGGCGCGGAAGGCAGTCGAGTTGGCCAATGAACGCGAAAAGCGAGAGCGCGAGGTGGCCGAATTCGAACGCAATCAGCTTCGCGAACTCTTCAAGCAGGCGCCGGCTGGAATTGCGATTCTTTCCGGGCCGGAACATCGCTGGTCTTTTGCCAATACCACGTATTGCAAGATTGTGGGCCGATCTCGGGAACACCTTCTGAACTGTACGATACGCGAATCTCTACCTGAACTGGCCGGACAAGGTTTTTTCGAACTGCTCGATCAGGTTTATCGAAGCGGCGTGCCGTATGTGGGAAAAAACGTAAAGGCACTCCTTAACCGCGGTTCGAGGGGTGCCGTCGAGGAGGCCTATTTTGATTTTATTTATCAGCCGGTGCGCAATGTAGCTGGAGAAACAGAAGGCCTGATGGTGCTCGCGGTAGACGTCACAGAACAGCAGCAGGCTCGCAGCCTGCTGGAGTCTCGCGTAGAGGAGCGCACGCTCGAGCTTAAGCGGGCCCACGAGGCTTTGCGAATGCTTTCCGGTTCGCTCATGCAGGCGCAAGATGAGGAGCGCCGCCGCGTGGCGCGCGAGTTGCACGATAGCGCCGGACAATATCTCGCTGCGGTCCAGATGAATCTCGCCGCCTTGGCCAACGAGACGACATCGATGACCGAGGGTCTTCAAGCGCGGCTGGCCGATACCATCAGCCTTGTCGATCATTGCACCGCGGAAGTGCGAACGCTCTCTTATCTGTTGCATCCGCCGCTACTGGATGATGTTGGACTGGCTTCGGCTATTTCGTGGTACGTCGAAGGTTTTTCTGAACGCAGCGGAGTAGTTGTGAGTCTCGACTTGCCCAAGAATCTGGCGCGCTTCTCACCTGAAGTGGAAACGGCGCTTTTTCGCATTGTGCAACAAAGCCTGGCAAATATACATCGCCATTCCGAGAGCAAGGTGGCGCGGATCCGTCTGGCGGTCGGCGATCGGCTCACGGTTGAGATAACCGATGAAGGTCGAGGCTTCCCGCCCGAGGTTCTGGCTAAATTTCAGGAGAATGGACAACTCCCTGGAGTCGGCATCTCCGGAATGCGGGAACGAATGAATGCGTTGCGAGGAACTTTCGACGTTATCTCCGGTGTATCCGGCACGACGATCACGGTAAGTGTTCCTGTGGTCGAAGCCGCATAATAACGCCGCCCTACACACTCATCGTTTGTAGATTGTGGTGTCGGGGTGGTAGTTGCGCCAATCGAACCAGTAGTCTTTCAAAGCTGGGACCCGGTCGAGACATTTTCCCTGCGCGGGCCCTGAAATTGCGCAGCCCTGAAAATTCCATTGGCTGGCGGTAGTGGAGTCCACGAGCATCCAGGCCTTGCTGTCAGCCTGCAAAAAGAACTCAGCGTCGCGGCCATCGATGCGGCTGAGGAAGACGCGGAATGATTTTCCATCGGGGCCGAGCACGAGCAGCAAAGGCGTACCATTAACCCGATCCACCACCGGAGACTGTTTCGCGAAAGCTTCCCAGGGATAAGCGCGGGCCGCGCCGTTGGTCGTGAGTCCGATAACAACATCACGCGACTTCAGTTCCGTGCCGGGAAAACTGATGACTACGGGCAGTTTAGCAACGTCCGGCTCCCAATTGCTGTCGTATTCCTTTGCATATTTGGCCACCGGGGCAAGCACCTGGCCAGCCGGGTATTCAGTTCTCCATTCGCCGAACGTGAGTTCATCGCTGAGAACGAGATTTAGCGCCGCGCCCTGCAGCGGGCCGTAGATGGCCTTGCCGGTAATCTGTTGCCACCATGTCCCCGTCTCTTTATCGCGCATGAGGAAGTTCTGGTTGTTGATCCCAGCCAGATAAAAGTGCAGCACTCGTCCGTTGATCGTTCGCGTCCACACCAGACCGGTGTGACAGAGCGTTCAATAAGTAACCGCGATGGGCACATCTCCTACCACGTCGTTGAGGACGTGATGGTAAGCCATCTGGCTGATGGGATAGGCGCGCGCATCGTCGCCCAAGCGAACTGACATGATCATCTCTTTGGGGTCGAGTTTGCACTGCGCCTGGGCCAGGAACCGAGCCGCGGGAACAGGATGGAACATCCATTCAAAGTAGTTGAGGCGAGCCATGACAGCGGAAAAGGAGATCACGATCAGCGTAAGAACGAGCACGGATTTCCGCCAGCGGCTCGCGCCTTTCCACAATACAAAAGCAAAAACGAAACAGGCGAGAGCGGCGATGAGCGTGCCGAGCGGAGCGCGTTGCCGTAGCGCCATTGCGACCAAAAGTGCGCGCGGCGCCTGATGACGAAACGGCCGAATGATGAAGGCAGGGACGAAGAACAAAGCACTGCCGACGACCGCACAGACAGAAAAGACGACCCATAGGTTCGTCTTTCGGCTCAGGGTTGGTTGCAGGATCTTCGGCATCTTCGATTACGCAAGCGAGTTCGGTCGGATGTTGCCACTGCCGGTTCTGAAGTCGCGGCGAACGTAGGTTCCATTCGCCATTCTTTCGGCCGCACACCCGGCACGGAGGAGCATCAGTCTTGAACATTGTAATGATAAACAAGTTAAGTATGCATGAGTCGATGATTTCGAACACTGCTCGAGTCTGGGTTGAATAAGCGAAAAGCGGACACTGCCGTGAGGCTATGTGTATTGATGCGTTGTCGATGAGGATCAGACCGCGGGAAACCTCAATCGAGACTCCCAATCTAGCGATTCGGGCTGAAGGTCAGGGCCGTCTTTAGGCA
Organism: uncultured Acidobacteriaceae bacterium; assembly: GCA_963726155.1. Lineage (GTDB taxonomy): Bacteria > Acidobacteriota > Terriglobia > Terriglobales > Acidobacteriaceae > Sulfotelmatobacter. The sequence continues at coordinate 2,199,665 of CAVSBF010000002.1, read as the reverse complement.
CGGTCACTCGCGTGAAGCACCTATACGTGTCGGATGTTGGGACATGGTGAGGACAGCCATACCTTTGCCCAGAGCTGCCGAAGACCAGAATGCGAATCACCCATCGAAGCGTGCAACTCCTTCGTAAATGAGATGTGAGTGCGGCCCCTAGTTGACGGTGAAGTTGGTGGAACTGGTAACGCCGCCACCTTTTGTGGTCACGACGATTTTGCCGGTCGCGGCTCCAGCGGGAACGGCCGCGGTGATTTCGGAATCGGAGACCACCGTGAACGACGTCGATATTTTGTCGATCGTCACCTTCGTGGTTTGGGTCAGGCCGGTACCGTTGAATGTCACTACGGTTCCGACTGGGCCGCTGAGGGGCGCGAAGCTTTTGTAGGTCGGCGTGATCTTATAACTCGCGGTGGTGGACAGCTTGGTCGATCCCGTAGTGACGGTGATATCGCCGGTAAGCGCGCCCGCCGGGACCGTAGCGAGAATGTAGGTGGTGCCGGTGAGTTTTGTGGTGGTGGCTTTTGTGCCTCCGAACTCGACGACAGACTTCGAGCTGAACCCCTGGCCCAGAATGCCGACCTGCGCACCTTCCGCGCCGGACGTCACGTTCACGAGAGAGATGAAGGGGCTGTAGCCGTCGTTCAGGCTATAGAACGAGCCGACGCCGATCCCGCCCTGCTCGGTCGTGCTGTAAAACGTGCCGTTGGTGGAAAGCAAGAGCGGAGCCTCAGGCTGTCCGCAGTTCGAGCAAACGAGCGGGTAGAGATAAAGATTCTTGTACGCGCCCGCGGTAGTGATGTCGAAGAGTCCGGCCTGCGAGCAACCCCCGCCCGCGCAATCTGTTGCGGCGCCAAACAACAGGCCGTTCGGCCCCTGCGTTAGCGGCAACGAAGGATACGCGCCATCCGTCTGATTCGGGAAGCTGTAAAGCACCGTCTCTTTGCCGGCAGCGGTGACCTCGAAAATGGTTCCTTCGTTCGCGGTGCCACCCTCTTCGGTGGTTCCATAGAAGTCGCCGTTGGAACCCTGAATCAGATTGGCACTCGGGTACTCGCCATCCGGGTACGCGCCATCCGAATTGGCCTTGAACGTGTATACCAGCGACTCCTTACCCGCGAGAGTGATCTTGAATATTCCGCCACCGCTGATGATCCAGCCGTTTCCTACGCCCCATAATTCGCCATCCGCTTCGATCAAGCCCAAGGGCAACAGCGTGTCGTCCGGCGGACCTTGGAAGCTGTACAGCAGGCTGTAAGCTCCCGCCAGCGTGAGCTTATACACCGTTCCGTAGTTATTTGCCCCGCAAAAACTTGTGGTTCCGTAAAAATCTCCGTTACTGGCCTGAATCGGAGGAGCGAGGGGCTCGCATCCGTCGCTGGTCGATCCTTGGGCTGCGAAGTTGTGCAATACGGTCAAGGCGCCGGCGGACGTCACTTTGAAAAGCGTGCCGTAATCGTTGGCGCCCCCATTGTGACAGGTGCCATAGAAATTGCCATCGGTGCCCAGAGTCAGGCCGCTGCATGTCGTTCCGTCCGAGTCCGCCATCGCGTGCAAGCTCGTGAGCACTCCCTTGGGGCTGATTTTGTAAATCGCGCCCTGGTTCGCGGGACCTCCGCCGGATAAGGTAATTCCGTAGAAATTTCCGTCTTGTCCCTGCGCCATCACGCCCGCAGGAAGATTTGGGTTCGTGCCGCTGCTGAACTTGTAAATCGTGCTGACCGTTTGCGCCGGCGCGGCGATAGCCATCGCTACCAGGAATATCCCCGCGAGAAGCTTCGCCTTGAGAACTGTAGTCATCGTTTTCTCCTGAATTGATTCAAATTTCTGCCGCTGTAGTTTGAACGCTTAGCGGTTGGAATTTCTGTTTTTCGGCGCTGGCCGCTCGCCCCCGGTTGAGACGACCGCGAATGCACGCCGACTATCATCTGAATTTGGGGCGGAGGTAAAGCGACGGCTCGGCTACATCGAAGCGACGAGATATTTTGCTTATCTACAATGGGTTACAAAAAATTCTTGTCTGGAGTGGAGTAGCCCGAAAGTGCCAGTCCAACAGGGTTCTACGGAATGGTAAACTGCCGAACTATCCTCCCTGAGGAGCGTCGAAGCCATAACTGTGTCCAGCCAGCCCGAGACCGTTGTGCGATTCGGGGTGTTTGAAGCGGACTTGCGCGCGGGAGATTTGTGGAAGAAAGGAACCAGGGTAAAGATTCAGGATCTACCCTTTCGCGCGCTCAGAGTGCTGCTCAGCCGGCCGAATGAAGTGGTGACGCGCGAAGAATTCCGGCAGGCGCTTTGGCCGCAGGATGTTTTTGTCGATTTTGACCGTTCCATCAGCAGCGCCATCAAACGTCTGCGCGATGCGCTCGGCGACCCGGCCGAGAATCCTATCTTTATAGAGACCATCGAGCGCCGCGGGTACCGGTGGATCGCTCCGACTTCTGAAGTCCCAACTTCGAGCACAGTCACGCTGCCAGCTTCCGATGCGCGTGAGCCGGAGTTAGAGCCGGCAGTAAGTTCGGAGTCCGTTCCAGAGAGTTTGATTTCGCCACCCGCATTTCTGTTTCGGCCGCGAAAGTTGGAGTATGCCGCGCTGGTTCTGGCCCTACTGTTGGTAGCGGGGATCATGTTCTTCGGGTTTCACAGGATAAAGGCCGCAGGCAATTCGCCGCACTCGGCTGCGAATGATGGGTTGCATCCGGCGAATCAGGAAGCCAGGAATCTTTATCTGCAAGGCCGCTACTACTGGAACAAGCGCACGCCCGACGATCTGCAAAAGGCGGTGGACTATTTCACGCAGGCGATTGTGCACGATCCGGGATATTCGGATGCCTATGTTGGACTGGCTGACTGCTACAACCTGCTGCGCGAATATAGCGCGATGAAGAGTAGCGAAGCGTATCCGCGGGCGCTGGCTGCGGCGCGCAAAGCGGTAGAACTGGATGACAAATCATCGCAGGCGCACGCTTCACTGGCGTTTGTTTCGTTTTGGGGAATGTGGGATGGTGCTACCGCCGATCGCGAATTTCGCCGCGCGATTGAACTCGACCCGAACAACGCGAATGCCCACCATTGGTATTCGCCGGTGCTGGGAGCGATGGGCCGCAACACGGAGGCGCTCACCGAAATTGATCGCGCGCAGGCGCTCGATCCCACATCCAAGTCAGTGCTGGCTGACAAAGGAATCATCTTGTATGGGATGGGGCGGCGGCAGGAGGCGCTTGACCTGCTGCGCCAAATGGAAAAGGCCGAACCGGAGTTCGTATCCCCACCTCGTTACCTGGAGAGAATTTATCTGGACATGGGCAACTATCCGAACTATCTGCTGGAGTTAAGAAAGATCGCGGTACTGAGCCACGACAGCGCGGCTCTGGTTGTGGCATCGGCCGCCGAGAAGGGATATGCGGCGGGTGGAGCGCACGCCATGTTCCAGAACATACGCAATGAACAACAAAAGCTCTACGATCAGGGAAACTTTTCGCCGCTCGCACTGGCCGGGACCTGCGCCCTCGAAGGGGATAAGTGGGACGCCGTGAAGTACCTGAAAATCGCCTACGATCAGCACGAGGATGACGTTGTCGACGTCGCCGGGAACCACTTGTTCGATAACCTGCACAACGATCCGGAAATGCAGCGAATTCTGGCGGGAGTAAAGATCCAGCGCGCGCCGGGGGCAGGGAAGAACTGAGTAGCGCAGGCGTTGACCCTTGCTCCAGAGATTCTGGCGGTGTTTAAGACTTGGAAAACGTCAACACAATTGCTGACGACGGATCTTGGCTTACAGACGACTTTCGGAAATGACGGAACTATCCAGAACGGGCGTATGGGAAATCGGCATATCCTCAGACGCTGGTAAACCTCGGAGCGGTCGGAGGGGACAGCCGCCGCCCGAATCCGTGTCGAATGATATTCGTTTTAAGCTTTGACTCAGGCAAGTCAGGTAAGGCACACAATCATACCGAGCCTGACGAATTCAAGTTATTGATTTACCTGGACTTAACGGGAAAGCGTTGTGGGGAGGTCCTGTGCAGTATCGGGTAAGCCATTGACAATAAACAAGATAAGTGGTGGAGGCGGCGGGAGTCGAACCCGCGTCCGAAAATGTTACTGGTCAAGAGACTACATGCTTATTCGCGTTCATGCCCCAGGCGTTGGGCGCCTTGCGGCGCTTCCCCCGGGACGTTCGCGGCCCACGCTCAGAACGGACAAGAAACGCTAGCCGCTAGCCTGTGATCTTAACCTCTCCGCCCAGACGCAGCGGAGAAGAGCAGCCCTCTGTGTGACGCTCGCTCACCGCCCAAGGGCGAAGCGGTGGAAAGCGGCTGCCTAATTAATTAGGCTGCGTATGCCATTTGTTGATTGGCAATTATCATTTTGCACGCGATTACGGGTGTGTGCACCCCGGCATGCCTCTTGGCCGCAAGCATCTCCGTCGAAGCCGTGACGCCCCCACTGGTGGGTTTGGCCATACTCAAAGAGCTACTTCCAGACTAGGGGTCATCCGAGAGGAAGTCAACACTTTGAATTAGATGATAGTTCCCTTTGAAAGCTTCGGCAAAGGTGAGTGTTCCTTAGCCCTCTCGGTTGTAGAATTCATCAGTCCTTATCTATGAGATATCTCGGAACGACCTCCCAAATTCGCAGGTCCGGTCTGGATCGGCCACTGGCTACAATGAGGTGTCCTCCCAGAAAACACCTGTTTCTGCGAACCATTGGGATCTGCTTCTGGACGGCGCAAGCTATTGCTTTCAGTCAGACAACAGTTCAACTCGTGGATTCGCATTATCACCGGCTGCGTACGCCCACCGAAATTGTGTTCCCCGTGAAATGCGATGATCGAGGGAACGTCTATTTTCGATCCGCCGCACGCGGCCTGGCAAGTTTGACGTGGTGAAGATTGCACCGGACGGCTCACAGAAGGCTACGTACAGCTATTCGGGCGTCGCGGATATCAAGGACGATACCCTTCTAGCCGCTTCTGCTGGGGATCACGAAGAGATGTATGAGCTATTGAGGGCACCGGGCCAACGAGTGCTCCTCCTGCGTTTTTCAGAGAACGGCCAACTCGAAAGCAGGACGGAGATCGACGCCCCGGAACCATTTGCACCCGCGCAGTTGGAGGTCCTGCCGAACGGCACCCTTTTCGTCTCCGGTACTCTGATCGGAGACAAGACTGGGCACGGTGCCGGGGAGCCAGTGAATGCTCTTTATGACGCGAGCGGACGGTGGCTGAAAGAGATTCGCCTGAAAAATGATTCCGGTCTTTTGAAACAGCCTCTGAAGACTGCGGACCGGATTGGGTCGCAAAATAGAGCGGTACATTTCGGGAGAACAACTGTCGGCAACGACGGTAACCTGTACGTCATGCGGGCTACCAGTCCGGCTATGGTTTATGTAATCTCACCCGGAGGGAAAGTGGAGCGCACCCTCACCGTGCAGCCGCCCGCCGACGGCGCGGTGCCGTTTGCATTACTTGCGTACGGCGGACGCGTAGCGGTTGAGTTTGATTTCCCCACATCTCCTGACGTGAGCGATACCAGTATCCGCCTTGTCGACAGCCACTCAGGGCAACCGATTACAGATTACAAAGTAACGACAGATTTGGGCGAGGCGGTGGCGTGCTACGACGGATCGCAATTTACTTTTGTCGGCATGAAAGATGGTTGGCGCAGCATCATCCAGGCGCCTACCCACTGATCGCTGAAAGTTTATTCTTTGCAAGTCTTTCTTCCAGTCTTCCCTTCACCTCGGCCCACTCCGTGTCGAGAATGCTGAAGTAGACCGTATCGCGCACTCGGCCGGTCCACGTAATCAGATGCCTGCGTAGTGTGCCTTCCTCTTTCGCACCGAGTCGCAGAATCGCATTCCGCGATCTCTGATTCAACGCATCTGTTTTGAGTTCAACGCGTATGCATTTCCAGACTTCGAAAGCGTGACGCAGCATCAGATATTTCGCCTCCGTGTTGACGGCTGTGCGCTGCCGCGATGGAGCAATCCAGGTGGAACCAATTTCTACTCTGCGATTCACACGATCGATGTTCATAAAACGTGTGCTGCCGATTACGTTGCCAGACACACGCTCGACCGTTGCGAAAACTACTGATTCGCCCCGTTCCTGCTCGCTCAGCGCCTTCTCGACAAGATGCTTGAAATCTTCCGGCGTCTGCATGCGGTAGGGAATCCATTGGAAGATGTTATCTAGCGCGTCCTTGGCTGCATGCCAGAACAGTTCCGCATGTTCGCGGTGAATCGGTTCAAGGCGAACTGCTGATCCCTCCAAGGCGACTGGAGTTGCAATCTGCAGCGGAGCAACCGTCAGACTCATTACCATTTCCTTTCCTGCCGGGCGTTGCGTACCATTATCTTGCATCTCGCGGTGGTTCGCGGGCATCTCTAGTATGACTTTGCTAGCTTTAGAAAAAACGGAAGGCGTTGACCGGCAATGATTCTATCCGTCCAACACTTTACAAACTGTTGTTGTCAGGAGTGTTGCCGGTGAAATCGCAGTGTCTGCCTTTCGCTCAGATCCCGCATACCACCCGGCTTTTCACCGACTTCCTGTCCTATTCTCCGGCTGTTCACGCCTTCTACCCGCACTCTCCCCACTTCAGTGAATGGTTCAAGGCACAAGCATCCAACATAAAGTATGAGCCTGGGCGACGCGAGCGCATCAGCGCGATTCTCGAGCGGCAAAACAAATCCTGGGATGCCTCGCCGCAAACTCTTGCCAACGTAAAACGTTTTCGTGACGGCGCCGCAGCGATCGTGACTGGGCAACAAGTCGGACTGTTTGGCGGACCCATGTTCTCGATCTACAAAGCGCTCAGCGCCGTCAAGCTGGCGGACGAAGCAACTGCCGCGGGAGTGGATTCCGTTCCCATCTTCTGGCTCGCCACTTACGATCACGATCTGGAAGAGGTCAATCATGTGTCCGTGCCGGGTCCGGACGGACTGTTGCGTAAGCTCACCACTTCCAGCCACAGCATTCCCGGTGCTCCGGTAAGTGAGGTTCGCCTCGAAAACGAGATCGTGCCAGTGGTTGAAGAAGCCGTATCGTTGCTGGGTGATTCCGAGGCTTCGCAAATTTTGCGCGAGTCGTATCGTCCCGGGGAAACACTGGGCTCAGCCTTCGCCCGCTTCTACGCTCGTTTGTTCGCGGCATGGGGAGTGATCGTTCTCGACGCTTCCGATCCCGAACTGCATCGAATCGCTGCGCCGATCTATCGAAACGCGATTGAGCGCGTGTCTGAAATCGATGACGCGTTGCTGGCTCGGGGACAAGCTCTGGAAGCGGCTGGATATCACCAGCAAGTGAAGGTCACTACTTCGTCGGTTTTGGTATTCACCTTGCAAAACGGCGCGCGCACGCCGATTCAATTGCGCACCAACGGAAACTTGTCTGAGTTTGTGATTGCCAGTGCCGAAGAAACCGAGAAGTTATCCGCCGACGAGCTTATCGATCGAATTGCGACCACGCCGGAAAATTTCAGTCCCAATGTTTTGTTGCGGCCCGTGGTGCAGGATTATCTTTTGCCCACGCTTGCCTATGCAGGCGGAGCGGCGGAGGCCGCATATTTCGCGCAGGCTGGGGCGGTCTACGAAAAGCTGCTTGGCCGCGTAACCCCGATCGTGCCTCGCTTTTCAGCCACGCTGGTAGAACCGAAAATCCAGCGCGCGCTTGAGAAATTCGGGATCGCGGTGCGCGACACATTCCAGGGACTGGAGACGCTTCGCCGTACTTTGGCTGAGCGAAGTATGCCCGCTGATTTGCAGATGGGGTTTGAGCGGGCGAAACAATCGGTGGAGGAATCTTTTGCCAGACTGCATGAGCCGCTCGCTAAACTAGACCCCACGCTCGTCGAAGCCAGCCAGACCGCCGCCTCAAAAGCACATTATCAGTTGGACCGGCTCCGCGAGCGCGCCATGGCCGCAGAATTGCGCCGCAGCGAAGTTATCGCCCGCAAAGCTGAGGTGCTGAATCAAGTTCTTTATCCCGAAGATGGCCTGCAGGAGCGAGGAGTTGCGGGCGTCTATTACGTGGCGCACTACGGAACCGGGCTTCTGAAGGGCCTTTACGACGCGATGCAAACCGATTGTCTTGACCACCAGATCCTCGAACTATAGAAACTGGAACTCTAGAAGTCGACAATGGCTAATGGTTTTCGCTTGTCGCCAGATAAGTCCCCAGGCCAATCATGATGGCGCCCGTCAATGTTCTCTGTCGACGACGGAATACCGGCGACGAGCGGAGTTTTTCCCCCAGCGGTCCCGCCAGCAGGATCACGATCATGTCGGCCGACGTGTTCAGAATTACGGAAGCAGTTCCCAGAATAACGAACTGAAAAAAGACATGCCCAGCCCCGCGGTTCACAAACTGTGGAATGAAGGAAAGAAAGAACAGTGCTGTCTTCGGATTGAGCGCTTCCGTTGCAACGCCCTGCCATAGCGGATTCCGCGCTGCCACGGCGTTGCGCGCGGAGGGAGGATCTGCCGAACTCGCTTCTGCTTTCTCTGTATCCTTTCTCGCATCGACGATCATTCTCACGCCAAGGAAACACAAGTAAGCAGCCCCCAAATATTTCACCGTTGAGAATGCCAGGGCAGATCGTGCCAGGATGACCGAAACTCCTAACGCCGCGGCAAGCACGTGAACCATGCCTCCCAGAAAAGTTCCCAGCGCCGACAATATGCCTTCGCGCTTCCCTCCAGCCAGACTTCGGGCAAGCACATACAGCATTCCCGGCCCGGGCGCGATGGCCAGCAACAATGCTGCGGTAAGAAAAAGCAACAGCCGTGCGGTGTCAGGCATAATGAAACAGATTTTACTTCAGCAAGCTATTTTCTCCAGCCAACTTTCCAGTTGCGCCAAAGATTCCACGCGAGGCTCCTTGCGGTCTCGATAGGCTCCGGCCACATCAAACAATACGGCCTGCATGCCGGCGCTTGTAGCTCCCACATAATCTACGGAGTACACGTCGCCCACGTACAGACTTTCGTCGGCCCGGGCATTCATAGTCTTCAACGCTGCGCAAAAGATCTCAGGACGAGGCTTTTCAAATCCCACGATGCCTGAATCCGTAATAGTTTCGAAGCAGTCAGCGATTCCACAGTGCGACAGAATCTTCTCGATTTTGCCATCGGCATTAGAAATCACGGCAATGCGAAACCTTTGGCGGATTCGGTCCAGGGCGGCGCGCGTGCCGGGCAGAATCTGATCCCAATTGGCCGAGTTCTGCGTATTCCGCACCAACTCCTGAACCAATCTTTTTCCGGATTCATCGTCGCGGCTTTCGTTGAGATCTTTGAGAAGGTAGGAATGGAAGATCCACCAGAAACCGTGATCGACTCGACCCTGCTGCATGTCGCTATCAAACTCAGCCTTGGTCCTGCGCTCCAGAGCCTGCCACTGCGCCAGTGTGGGATGAAAATCAGGCGGGATTGGAGCCAGCATTTTCGTTCGGTTGGGAAAGAGCAGGGTATTGCCGATGTCGAAGAAAACGAAACGTACCTCAGGCATCTTTCCATCTTAAACAAAAGTTTGTACCGGACGCACGAGCAACGATTCATTCGTTTCGCTCGAACGTTAAAAGCCGTAACAATAAGAACACGAAGTTTCACCAAGGGCTTATGAGTGTTGCCTTGATTGAGCCATATTCGTGACCCGCTGCTGGAAAAAATGTAATATCCAATCCAACGTTCGACCGTCGAAGGTTAACCGGTTATGGCTTTAGCTTTAACAACCCGTTGTATGGGAGCGTTAGCGCGCACCAAGTATGCGGCGTTATCTTTGTATAGCCTGGCGCGTGTTCCGGTGGTTCTCACGGCGTTGCTGCTGTTGCAGCGGCATCCCAGCCGCCGCAACGATGTTTACAACATTCTCTGGGCGGTTGTTTTTGGATTCGCGACGCTGAATATCCTGAGCCTGGCCGCGCGGCGTTTCGAACCGAATCGCCGCGGACTCACCTTCGGCGAACTGATGGCCGTTCTCATTGTCCTGCTCTCCATTTTCTTGCTGGGCTGGGAGTTGCTTGGAGTCTTTCACATCTTCCCCATCAAACTGCAACGCTAGGCGCGTTCGTTCCAATTTTGCGGTATGATTCGCAAAGTGGCGAAGCAATCCCTAAATTTCGAAATCACCTGTCCCTGCTGCAGCGCGCTGCTGAAAGTGGACGTCGAAACTCGCTCGGTGATTGCCCATACCGCTGCCGTGAAGCCGCGCATGTTTAACGATATGGAAGATGCCGCCCGCGCCATGAAAGAGCAGGATACGCGCCGCGAATCCATCTTCCGCCAATCGGTTGAAGCGCAGAAGCACGCTTCCGAACTTCTGGAAAAAAAGTTTCAGGAAGCTGTGAAGAAAGCCAAAGAATCGCCGGACACCGGCAAGCCGATCCGTGATTTCGACTTGGATTAGCTCTTCATTAAAATCAAGGTATGCCGATTCGTCCCTTGCTTCTCGGCCACCGCGGCGCGCGGGCTGAGAAATCTATCCTCGAAAATTCTCTGGCCTCTTTTGATCGGGCCCTCGCCCATGGCTGCGATGGCTTCGAGTTCGATGTGCGACTCTCAGCCGATGGCGTGCCCGTCATCCGCCACGACGCCACGCATACAGGGGATTGAAGTCGCTCACTCGCTGGCATCGCAGTTAGGACTCCCGCTTCTTCGCGATGTTCTAAAGCGCTACCAAACCACCGCTTTTCTCGACATCGAGCTGAAGGTTTCCGGACTGGAAACCGTTACGCTGGATTTACTTCGTGCTTTCCCACCCAGCCGTGGCTATGTGATTTCCTCATTTCTGCCGGAGGTGCTGCAGACTATTCACGCCGTTGACGCAAGCATTTCACTCGGGCTGATTTGCGAGACGCGCGCCCAGTTAAACCTTTGGCCCTCACTGCCGACGACGTACGTGATCCCACACTTCAGGTTGGTGCGCGAGGCTGTCATCGCCGAGATCAAGCATGCAAAAAGAAAGGTACTGGTTTGGACGGTGAACTCGATGAACGATATGAAGCGGCTTGCCCGGTGGAAAGCAGATGGAATCGTTTCAGACAATCCCGAACGTCTTGTTCGTACGCTGAATCACCGCTTCAAACCCAAGTGTGACAGCTGATCTGAACTATCTCTTCTCTCGCAGAAATCCGATTCGACTCTGCCTCCGTACATACCCCAGAGCGGATTCCTAAAACCGCTATGGAGGAACCATGAAGCTCTCAACCATCCGGCCTGTATTGCTTGCGGCCGTGGCCCTGATCGCGGCGACCGCGTCCGCGCAAACCCTCGCGCCCAATCAGACTTTGGGTTTCGGCGACAGCCAACTACTTCGCTTTACTTACACTCAGAATTTCGACTGCATCGACCAGCCCAACGACGATCTCAATTTTAACGGGATTGTTGCGGCTGAAGATCCTTCCGAGATGCAGACACCCATTTGTCAGGCAGGAATTAATCCCTCTATCAATCCCCCAGGACAGACGGGGAATGCTTTAAATACGACCGAACCACTCTACGTGCTGGTTCCGCTGTTCTCTGTCAATGACGACCAGAATCCTAACCACGCAATCTCTTGCAAGAATGTGGTTCCCGGAACCCTTTGCGGACACGCGTTGGGCGCCGAATTGATCAAACTATTTGGCGCTGTACCGGAGGCGTTCAAGGCGACTCCACTGGTTTACACGCAATGTCCGGAACCCGGGGCTGCTCCCGGAACTTGCACCATGCATGCTTCCAGACTCGATCTTGCTCCGGTGCTGGCGGCGCTTGGCTTTATTCCGTCGCCTCCGCCAGCAAATGTTTTCCTGCCCACGCCAAATCATAGTCATGTGGTGATTGCCGCGGATATAAATATTAAGGCGATCTGGTGGCAGGTAATTCCAGTCTTAGTCACAAGTCAAAGTGATTGGCCGACTGAGGATGGCAGCAGCGGCATTACGTCCTATAAAGCGCTGCTGGCAGCGAAGGCCGCCGGGTCTGCGATTATCGCGCCCTCGAACTTTTTTCTATACTTCAGTTCGTATACGGTTGCCCACTCCCACTAACACAACGGGGCGACGCGTATTCGCTCGGGCGTTTCTGTCAAAGGAGCAGGCTCGATTTCAGGATCGAGCCTGCGCCTATCCGCATTTTTGTTTCGGGGCTAATCCGCAGCAGCTTCGAACATAGCTTCGGTGCGTGGCGCAGGCCTGAGAAAAGCCGCACGCTCCATCTCAAACGCTTCCAGATTCGCACCCCGGGTGAGATCATTCCAGCCGAGTACTGCGCCAATGCGTAAAGCGGCTTCACGGCTGCATGATTCTGACCAGCACGCGCCGAGCGCGACCGGAACTCGTCGCAGCAGGGCATCTCCAAGGGTGACGGCATATTCTCTGCGGTAAGCTTCCACCACTTCCGCAACGACGTGCGAAGTGTGCGGACAAATCGGAGCCCGCAATTCAGCGCTGACCAGTGCCATGCGTGCAATATCGGCCGCGCGTTTGCCGTGCCACTCCAGAATTCCACGAGCGGATTCTTCGCTCACTGCGCCGATCCGCGCAATTTCCAACACGGCATCGTCCAGCAAGGGATCCAGCGCCCGACCCGGCCCCATGGCAAACGCATTCGGTTCCGCCAGTTGCAATCCGATCTTACGTGCGCAGCCCCGCGCCAGCGACGCAGCGGTCGTCAGCTTTCCACCGATTACTGAGATCATGTGCGCTGCGCCATCGTCGGCATGGTCGTGCAAAATGTGCCTCCGCGTGACCGCAGAAGGATTATTGTCTGGCGAATAGGGTAGTGGACGAATGCCAGCAAAAGAATATTTCACGCTCTGCGCCGTGATCTTTGCCTTGGGAAACAGTTGTGCTACGGAGCGCACGAGGTAATTAATTTCGTCCGCTGACGGGGCAGTTTTTCCGGGATCGCCGTTGTCAGCCACTTCCGTGGTGCCCACCATAATCTGGTCGTTCCACGGCAGTATGAAAATCGGACGACCATCCGGCGCTTCGGTATAAACCGCCATATTCGGCGAACCTGGAAAGCGTGGTACGACGATGTGGGAGCCTCGTACTCCGCCCAGCATTGGCTTGTCCATGCGGATGGACGAGCGCTGGCAAACGCGGTCGGCCCATGGCCCGCTACAGTTGATCACCCATGCCGCGTCTACACGCGCGTCGCGGCCGGAAATCTGATCGCGCAGCAACACCCCGTGGACCCTGCCATGCGCCACATCTACTGCCAGCGCCTCCGTGTGATTCCGCACCACGGCTCCAGCCTCTACCGCTTCGAGCAGCCATTCCGCAACCAGACGCTCGGGAAACTCGCACTGGGCATCTTCGTAGTTAAAAAATGACCACTTATGCCCCGCGTCCAGCGCTCGCTCGAGCCTCTTCAATTCCATCTCAGTGCTGTCGCTGTGCAGTTTTCCTGCCATGCGTTGGTAAAGCCATAATCCGGCGCGCACTTTAAGCGCGCTGCGTTGGCTGGTTTCATTCAAAAGCAAGAGGAAGTGCATGGGATGCACAAGGTGAGATTTTTCTCGCAGTAACTTCTCTCGCTCGCGCAGCGACTCTCGCACCAGCCCAATCTCCGCGTGCTCCAGGTAGCGCAGGCCGCCGTGAATGATTCGAGTCGAGCGGCTGGTTACTCCCGCGGCAAAGTCGGTTTGCTCGACCAGCAGCGTGTGCTTTCCCGCGCGCGCACACTCGCGCGCCACTGCCACGCCATTGATGCCGCCGCCAATCACCACTACGTGAAAGCGTTGGCCTTCCAGGCTTGCCCGTGGATTTGCCGCTAAAACCATATCGATTTCGCACCGGAGTAACTTGTTGCAAGGTTACTAAAATTCCGTTGGCCAAGTACACTTCGACTCCTAGAGTCTGCACTTCGCCGCTCCCAGGCAACAAGTCACCTTGGTGCTGCAACGTGCCTGACCGAAATCCTATTGTTTGGGCTGAAAGGGTAGAGTTTGCGCAAAAAATACCGGCCCGGTGAGACACTACTCGGGCCGGAATCCTGCACAAACGGGTTGTTTACGCGACTTTTCGTTCCTGCTGTCCGCTCGCGTTCGCACCCTTCGAAAATAAATCGATCATTTGGCGGTTGAACGCCGGGATGTCGTCGGGCTTGCGGCTGGTGACCACTCCGTTGCTCAAGACCACTTCTTCATCCACCCATGTACCGCCGGCATTTCGAATGTCGGTTTTCAGGGAAGGCCATGAAGTAATGGTGCGTCCGCGCACCGCGCCTGCTTCTACCAGCATCCACGGTCCATGGCAGATCGCCGCCACGGGTTTCCCCTGTTCAAAAAAGCGCTTCACAAACTGGACCGCTTCCGGAATCATTCTCAACTGATCGGGATTCATAACCCCGCCCGGCAAAAGAAGAGCGTCGTATTTTGTGGGATCGGCGGAGTCGAGCGTGACGTCGACCGGCACCTCCTCCCCCCAGTCTTTCTTATTCCAGCCTTTAATTCTTCCTGCTTTCGGAGAGATCACCTGAGTGCGGGCGCCGGCTTCCTCGAGCGCTTTTTTCGGTTGCGTCAATTCCACTTGCTCGAAGCCATCCGTTGCCAGGATTGCAATGGTCTTTCGCTGAAGAGTATTTGCCATGGACTTTTCTCCTTCAATGTTTGATTGCTGTTGATAATTTGGATGCCATGCGGGTAGGTGTGGGTTATCAGAAATAAGTCAGCTCGGCCTGAATTGCGGCATCGGAGGCGAGTCATTTAAAGTGATTGCAATGTCCACCACCGGCGAACGTTTTGAACGCGCAGTCGCCATCATGGAGCGCCTGCGGGCGCCGGGTGGGTGTCCGTGGGACCGCGAACAGACTTTCGATTCCATCAAGCCGTATACCCTGGAAGAAACTTACGAAGTTCTCGAAGCCATCGATAATCGCGACTGGAGCGAGCTTCCCGGCGAACTCGGCGATCTGCTTCTGCAGGTCCTTTTTTATTCGGAAATGGCTAAGGAGCAGGGAACGTTTTCCATTGATGACGTTCTCGACCGGCTTTCTGACAAGCTGGTGAACCGGCATCCGCATGTGTTTGGGGAGGGGAAGGCCGACACTTCTGCCGAAGTGAAGCGCAATTGGGAGGTGCTGAAGACTGAAGAGCGAAAAAAGCGCGATGCCGGGGCGAATGCAGGTGAAGGCGCGCAGGCTTCCTTTAAGTCAATACTGTCTGGGATCTCTTCAGCAATGCCGTCGTTGCTGGAAGCGCACAAGTTGAGTTCGCGTGCGGCGCAGGTGGGCTTTGACTGGCCGAACATGGAAGGTTTGTTCGATAAGCTTGCCGAGGAGACTAGCGAGCTTCGCCAGCACTTGCAGGAATTTCCTGCTCCCGGTCCACGCCCGGAGGGCCGCGGCGTAGCTGGTTCCGGACGGCAGACGGTTCCGGAAGAGTTGCGAGAACGTTTGGAAGAAGAGGTTGGCGATCTTTTTTTCGTGCTGGTGAACATCGCACGCTATCTCTCGCTTGATCCGGAATCAGCGCTGCGTAAGACCAATCGAAAATTCCGAAGCCGCTTCCAGTGGATGGAACAGCGACTGAATGAAAGCGGTGGCACTCTCGAAACCGCTTCCATGGATGAACTTGAATCATTGTGGCAACAAGCTAAACAGCAGGAGAAGCAATCGTGAGCTCGGATGCGATTGCGATTCGCCGCTGTGAAGGGCTTGAAGAGCTGCGAGCCTGCGTTGCTTTGCAAAAAGAAGTCTGGAAGTTTACGGACGCGGAGCTGGTTCCACTGCGCATGTTCGTCGTAGCAGAAAAAGTCGGCGGACAGGTCATGGGCGCCTTCGACGGCGAGAGAATGGTCGGTTTCGCGCTTTCCGTGCCCGGCACTCGCTCTGGCCGCGTTTATCTTCACTCGCATATGTTGGCAGTGCACAAGGACCACCGCAACGGCGGACTCGGCCGCAGGCTCAAGCTGCTGCAGCGCGAAGACGCGCTGGCTCGGGGAATTGAATTGATCGAATGGACATTCGATCCCCTCGAAATCAAGAATGCTTATCTCAATATTGAAAAGCTGGGAGCAATCTCGCGGCGCTATAACATCAACCAGTATGGGATCACATCTTCGCCGTTGCAGGGCGGACTTCCCAGCGACCGGCTTATCGCCGAGTGGTGGCTGAAATCGGAACGGGTGAAGACTTTGCTGGAGACGGGGAAGGTTCCGGTTTTCGAGCAGCGGTCCGCGATTGAAGTGCCAGCGCAGATTTATGAGTGGAAAGCTGAACCAGAATCGCGCAGCAAAGCGCAAGCCGTACAGGAGCGAAACCGCGGACAGTTTCTCCGCCATTTTGAATCCGGGCTCAGCGTGTTAGGTTATGAGCGCGATGGGGCGGGAAATGGCAAGTTCTTGCTCGGTAGTTGGAATGAGAATTGGTCGTATGCATCGCCAGAATAATCTGTTCGAAGGACTGGTCATGCAAGAGGCGCTCCATAACCGGCGTTTTTTCCGCGCGGCTGAGCCGCTCTGCGCTGAATTCAAATCATTACTTTTATGAAGATAGAAGCCATCACGCTGCGTGAGATTCAAATTCCGCTCGTCCATTTCTTCGAGACGAGTTTCGGGCGCACCTACAGCCGCCGCATTCTCTTGCTCACCGTTCATTGTGAGGGCGTCAATGGCTGGGCCGAGTGTGTGACCGGCGAAGATCCTTTTTACAGCAGCGAGTGGATCGAAAGCAGCTGGTCCACCATTACCCATTACCTGGCGCCGCCCCTGCTCGGGCGCAACATCGACTCGGCGCGCGACTGCCCCACTCGGTTTGCCAAAGTTCGCGGCCACCGCATGGCGAAAGCCGCACTCGAAAATGCCTTGTGGGACGCGGAAGCGAAACAGAAGAACATACCTTTGTGGAAGCTGCTCGGGGGTACCCGAACTGAAATTCCTTGCGGTGTTTCAATCGGAATTCAGGACTCCGTCGATCAGTTACTCGACAAAATCCAGATCGAGCTGGCCGCCGGCTACCGCCGCATCAAAGTCAAAGTGAAACCGGGGTGGGACGTGAACGTCCTGGAGAAGATTCGTTCGCGCTGGGCTGACATAACCCTGAGCTGCGACGCCAATTCCGCCTACACGCTGGATCAGGTTGAACATCTGCGCGCGTTTGATCAATTCAACCTGCTGATGATTGAGCAGCCGCTGTGGGATGACGACATCTTTTACCACGCGCGCTTGCAAAAAGAACTCCGAACCGCCATTTGTCTGGACGAATCGATTGTAAACGCGCGCGCGGCAGCCGCGGCAGTTGAGACCGGCGCCTGCCGGATTATCAATATTAAAGTTGGACGGGTGGGCGGTTTCACCGAGGCAAAAAAAATCCACGACGTGTGCCACTCGCAAAGAATCCCGGTCTGGTGCGGCGGAATGTTGGAGTCCGGCATCGGCCGCGCCCACAATATCGCCCTTTCCACTTTGGAGAACTTCAGTCTGCCGGGAGACGTTTCAGCTTCGAAGCGCTACTGGAAGGAAGACATTATTGATCCGGAGGTGCAAGTCTCTCCCCAGGGAATGATCGCCATCAGCGACCAAACCGGTACTGGCTACCGAATCAAAGAAGACCTGATCGAGAAACTAACCACGCGTAAGGAAACGCTTAGCGCCAGCGCTTAACTCAACGAATATTCGATCGCTCTAACGGGATTTATCGGCGGACTTGATATTTTCGGCGACGTGGTTCTGTGCCAGCTTCACTTCTTCCGCTTTCAGCATTTCCACGCCCTGGGCAAATGTGGTGCCGTCAGGAACGCGGCGGAAGTCGCTGAAAACTTCTTCAGACTTGATTGCGAGACTTTTAAACAGGAGAATTTTTCCCGTAAAGTTCAGCGACATTCGCGAAACTTCCCAGCATCCGTTGCCCACGTCTCGCTGTTCCACAAGAAAATGTCCGCCCGGGTCGAGGTGGCCTAAAATGCCCCAGCCAAAAGCGACCTCTCTAAATAATGTCCCGTCGATTTGCGCAATGCGGCGGGCCACCGGATCGATTACCAAAAATCCATTCATGCCAACCAGAACTTGTTCTGCATGGGTTGGAGGCTGGTAGGCGGGATTGGGACGAAACTTGAGTCGCAATAATGTCCGCCCGGGGCTGCCCAGCTGATCGTCTCCAGCTTGTTCACCGTCGTATTGATAGAGAAAAGCGTCGGGCAGGGCTTTTACAATCCGCAGAGTGCGATCCGCGTTCTCCTGCTCTTGCGCATGTTTGCGGCGCAGTAGCTCCGCGTTACTTGCGAGGCCGGCCAGGCGACCGTTCTCGTTCTGCACATCCTGAGGCGCCAGCGGTTTGTCGTTATAGGCAATGGTCATGCCCGCCATGGCATCGCGGGTTTCCACATAGAGCCTCGTCTGAGAACCCTGGGGAGTCTGCTTGCGGGCGCGAAACATATGTTTCTGGGAATTATTATTTGCCGCGACTTCATTGGCGGCTGTTTCTTGCACCAACTTCAGGCAAGAAGCTGGATCGTGACCTGAAGCGTCCGCGGTTTCAGCGAGAACTTGATAGGCATTTGCCCCTGCGACCAGAGCAACCAGAAGAACCACGAGAGAGGGCCGCAGGTTCATCCTGATTCGGCTTTTCATAAGGGCTGTTTCTCCCGCTTGCCTGAGGAAGTGTACCAATTCAGTTTTAGTCGATCTCTACAGGAAAACGAGTATTTTCTTTGCGCCCAGGCAAGGCTTGCCGGTTACTCCGTGCGTTGCGTATAGTCGTTAGAGTACTTTGGTAACGGTTTCTCCGCTTGGAATGCTGATTCCCGAGGAATCGCGCACAGATCCTTTAGCAATTATCCCGTATCGATAGGAGCGCGTCCAGTGAGCACACCAGCCAGTGGTTTGGCGCAAATCGGCAAATCAGTTGTCATCAAAGGCGAACTTTCAGGCAGCGAAGATTTATATCTGGATGGCCAGGTCGAAGGCAGTATCGCATTGAAGGGCAATAGCTTAACTGTAGGACCGAATGGCCAGGTCAAAGGCAGCGTTGAGGGCAAGGGAGTGGTTGTCCAGGGAAAACTCGACGGGAACATTCTGGCCAGTGACCGTGTGGAGTTGCGCAAGTCGGCCGTTGTTAACGGAGACATCTCGGCGCAGCGCATTTCCATCGAAGAAGGAGCTTTCCTGAAAGGCAAAGTTGAGATTCACCGTTCGGATGCAAAGTAGTTTTCCCGGCTTGGTAGTGATTAAAATGGGAATGATGGGCCTGGCGCGTTGTATGTCGGGTCGAAGCGACAGCCCAGGGATGGTCGGGCAGTATAGGATCACCCTTGGCAAGTGATCAGTAGACTAGGAAGTTAAGTGTCATCTGTCTCGCAGACCTTCATGAAATTTTTTCGCGGTTCTTCCGGACCGGAAACGATTCCGGCGCAGGGTTCGCAGAAGCTCATTCGTCGCTCCAGTGGTCTGGGCGAGCTGTCGCGCTCCTGGGAGTCTGCGGAAAATCTGTGTGTGCTTGATCTGGGATCCACTTCGCCTACCAATATTCGCCACTTCACCGAACGCGGCCACAGAATCTACAGCGAAGATCTGCTCACGGCTTCCACCGATCCCGAGCTTCTTACCAAGGATGAGCAGGGAACCGCGATTCTCGACAGCCGCAAGTTTCTCGCCGATAACCTGGTCTACCCCGCGGCCCACTTCGATGTGGTGCTGTGCTGGAATCTCTCGGACTATCTCGATGAGAGCCTGGTGAAGCCGGTTGTCGGACGGCTATGGTCGGTGCTGAAGCCTGGCGGAATGCTGCTCGCATTTTTTCATACCCGTGATGCCGGGCCGGATTCGCCTTGTCACCGCTTTCACATTGTCGGCACCGACACTCTGGAGATGCAGAAAATTGAGCTGCGCCGCGAAGCCCGCCGCGGGCCCACGGGCGCGGTGCACACCGCTATATCAGACGGCTTTCAGTTGCAACGCGTATTCAACAACCGGCACATCGAGACCCTTTTCCGCGATTTCGCTTCCATTAAATTTTTTCTCGCCCGGGATAATGTGAGGGAAGTGCTGGTCGTCCGTTAGCGGATTCGTTTTCTGAATCAGAATTTCTCCAGAGAATCACCGCCATGCGGTAGAGGAAGTGGCGGGAAATCTCAAGGCGCACCGGTATCTCGAACCCATTGGGTGGAAGTAGGCTTTCAATCTCTGTTGGCACGTAGGCTCTGCGCACCGAAGTCAGACCATCCAGCCAGGCTACGCGGTTCCACATAATTGGAAAGCCGGCAAAAGCCGCAGCCAGATGTAATGGGTGACGCACGAGGTCGTTAATCAGTACCGCCCTCCGGCTTACTCGCAACGATTCTCGCACGAACACTAACAGTTGCTGCGGGCTGAGATGATGCGCGAAGAGGCTGCAACTCACCACGTCGAACGCTCGATCCTTAAAAGGGAGGTTAAGCGCATTGCCGACGATCCGATTTTTTTGCGCACCGGTCGAGAGGTCGTGATTGGAGCCCGAGAGATGGGAATGCGCCATATCCAGCAGAGTCAGATCGAGCACAATCCCGCGCCTTCGCAGCCGCTGCCGGACAATCTCGGGTACCTCGCCGGATCCTGCGGCAACTTCCAGCAGAGAAAGTCGTTTTACCCCAGCCGCCTGAGCCACGCGATCTACCATCTTCTGCGTAGTCGCGACTCCACCAAACCAGCGGTTAACGCGCCCCAGAACGGTCAATACAGCTTGCGCTTCGCAAGGCGAGCAGGCGTCAGAATCGAGAATCTCCGGTGCGTCGACTCGCTGCATGGGAAGTTCGAATTCGCTGGGATGAACGAAAAGCTCGCCGAAGCTAAACCTCTGCCAATTCTTCTTCCAGCAACTGTTTGTTATACAGGTCGCTGTAGTAGCCGTTCAAGGCGAGCAGTTCGTCATGTGTGCCTAGCTCTACGATTTTGCCGTCGTGCAGCACTGCGATCCGGTCAGCATTGCGCACCGTGGATACTCGATGAGAGATGAAAATTGTGGTGCGCCCCTGCATTACTTCGCGCAAGTGATTCAGGATCTTGTCTTCTGTTTGAGTGTCGACACTCGAGAGGGCGTCATCCAGAATCAGGACGCGCGGGTTCCGGATCAGAGCGCGGGCAATCGCGGCGCGCTGCTTCTGTCCGCCCGAGAGCGTAATTCCGCGCTCGCCAACCATGGTCTGATAGCGCTCCGGGAAGCCCTCGATATCCGCAGCAATGTTGGCTGCTTCGGCCGCATCATGAATTTCCTGATCGGTTGCGGATTCCATGCCCAAGGCAATATTTTCGCGGATACGATCGCTGAATAGAAATGTTTCCTGCGGCACGAAGCCGATGTTGCTGCGCAGTGAGGCCAAAGAAAACTCGCGAATCGGCCGCCCATCCAGTAAAACCATTCCCGGCGCGGCATCGTAGATTCGCGGAATCAAACTGACCAGGGTGCTTTTTCCCGAGCCGGTCGGACCCACGATGGCCATGCTGCTGCCGGCAGGAATGCGCAGGTTCAGATTGTGCAGCACGGACTTGCCTTCGTACTCGAAATTCAGCCCGCGAAATTCGATCTCGCCCAGTACTTCGCGATCGCTGGCGCCAGAGTCGTCCTTGATGGCAGGTTTTTCCTGCAGAATCTCATTCAATCGCACCAGCGACGCAGTGCCGCGTTGAAAAATATTAACCACCCATCCCAATGCAATGATGGGAAACGTCAACTGCATCATGTAAATGTTGAAGGCGGTGAACGCGCCAATCTGCATGCGGCCGGCCAGCACTTCGCGGCCTCCCATCCACAACACCAGAACCATGGCGAGGCCGAGCATTAGTTCTAGCGTGGGCCACAGCATACCCATCAGCCGTACCAGTTTTAGGCTGCGCGCTACGTATTCCTGGTTCGCGGTTTCGAAGGATGCAATCTCCGCATCTTCCTGAACGTAGGCGCGAACCACCCGCGCTCCGGAAAAGTTTTCCTGAGCTCGCGCAGAAATATCAGAGAACATCGCCTGAATTCTTTCGAACCGATCATGAATGCGGCGCCCGAAGTATTGAATGGTGACGCTCACAACCGGCAACGGCAGAAACGCATACAGCGTCAGCCGCGGACTGTTGTGCACCATGAACCAGAGCGCCGCCGCGGTGAACACCAGCGTGTTCGCTGAATACATGATCGCGGGGCCCATCAGCATCCGCACCGCATTCAGATCGTTGGTGACTCTTGCCATGATGTCGCCGGTGCGCATGCGCTGATAGTAGGAATAGGAAAGAGTTTCCAGATGGGCGAAGAGATCGTTGCGCAGGTCGAACTCGATATCGCGCGAGATACCAATCACAACCCAGCGGGTTAGAAACAGAAAAATGCCGCGCACTGCAGCAAGTGCCAGCACCTCCATGGTAAAGACCAGTAATTTGTGCGAGGTGACGCCGCCCTCCAGGCTCTGGGCCGCTTGGCCAATCACCCGGGGAAGGCCGGCCCACGCGCCGTTGCTCATCACCACGCAAAATGTGCCAAACACAAAGCCCCAGCGATAGCGCTTGAGATAGGGCAATAGCGGACGCATGCTGCGAGGAATCATGTGGTTGATGTAGATGAAATTTTAGCAGGCAGGGGTTCAGTTTCGCAGGGAAGACGGCTCCAAGGTTGGGAGCGATCAAGCGATATTTGTCTGACGCTATCTCCGCAGAGGCGAATCAGTCGCCTTGCAGGGAAAGAGGTTCCGGTTCATAGCGTCGCCGCGAAGTGGATGGCAATAAATCCCGCCCGAAGGCGATGGCGCCCACAGCCGCAAGAACCGTCCCCCAGGCGATGAAAAATATCCAACCCAGATCTAAGACAAATGCTTGCACCATATCCATGATAGTTCCCCTTGGCGTGCCACGGAAAAAAACAGCGTTGGATCGAAGGCTAACTCACGGCCGCGGTCATTGCCGATTGTTGATTTTTGATTGCTGATTGAGAATCCTGTTGGGGCCTGAGGTTTTCAATCAACAATCAAAAATCAACAATCAGCAATCTAGAATCCAATCCAAGTTACCAGCCAGGTATCTTAGTTTTGGTCTTGCGCAGGTGCCGGAGCGTTCTGCATACGTTGCCGCATGCGCGCGGCCCGATTGGCTTCGAACTCTTTCAGCTTGCTCTGCTGATCGGGAGTGAGCATTTGATACAGCTCGTTGTGAACGCGGGTTTGCTCGACTTTCAGCTGAACCAGAGTTTGCGCCTGCTGCGAAACCAACTCTTGCACTTTGGCCGCATCGTAGGTGCCTTCCTCATACTGCTTGAGCTGCTGGTCCAGCTGATGTAGCTGCTGCATCAACGGCTGAACCGTGGGTCGCTCTTTCTGCAACGTAGCCTTCATCTGGGTCTTCTGTTCGTCAGTCACACCCAGGTACTTTGCATAGAACTGGATCATGTGGCCATCCATGCCAAGCGGGCCGCGCATTCCAGCATGCATTGGTGGCGGAGTCGTATCCGCGGTTTGCGAACTTGCGATTGCACTGCCCAACAAAACAGCCAGAGCCGCAACCATAAAGCGAAGACCAATCGATTTCATAAACATCCTTCCTTCAAACCGGCCCTGCCAGGACTTCCTTCAGGAACGCGGCGTTTTTGCGTACAATCATAGGAACACGATTGCGGCGGGAAAGTAGTAAAACGTGAGTAAAGGCGAGTAAAGTTTTGTCATTGGCAAACTTCTGAGTTTTGACAATTCTTTACCGGATCCGCAAGCTGCATGGTGCACAATGAGAACCGGAAACATGGAACGCATTCTGGTTATCGACGATGATGTTGAACTGTGCACGCTGGTGGGTGAATACCTGCAGGCGGAAGGTTTCGTCGTTGAAGCCGCGCACGATGGGGAAACTGGCTTGCAGCGCGCAAGTGGCGGCGGTTACTTGCTGGTGGTGCTGGATGTCATGCTCCCGGGTATCAATGGTTTCGAAGTGCTGCGCCGCATTCGAGCCACTTCGCGTCTTCCCGTGTTATTGCTCACCGCGCGCGGTGAAGATGTGGACCGCATTGTTGGACTCGAGATCGGAGCCGACGATTATCTGCCAAAACCTTTTAACCCGCGCGAATTGGTCGCGCGCATTCGGGCGGTCCTGCGCCGTACTCGAGGAGATAAATCTTCTCCAGCCGCTCCCGATATCGTGCGCGTCGGAGAGATTGAACTCGATCCCGCTACGCGCAGCGTGAGCCGAGACGGCCAGCCGGTAGAGCTGACTTCAGTAGAATTCAATTTGCTGGAAGTGCTGCTCCGTGAAGCCGGACGCGTGGTTCCACGCGAACGCCTGGTGAATGCGGTGCTCAGCCGCAAATTCTCGCCCTTTGATCGCAGCATCGATATGCACGTCAGCAAAGTTCGCAAAAAACTTGGGGACACCGATAACGACGAGCACATCAAAACGATTCGAGGCGTGGGTTACATTTTTGCCCGTCCGCGGGAAAACGTTGGCGAAAAAGCAAAAGTAAAAACCTCGTCATGAAGCTTTTCCTCAAAATTTTTCTGTCGTTCTGGGTGGCGCAGGCACTGTTCATCGTGCTGGCCATTTTGGTTACTCTGGCGTTTCGCCCGCGTAGCGCCACCTGGGAGGCGCTGCGCGCTACCGCCATGAACGATGCGGTGAACGCTTATGAAGAAGGCGGGCGTGCGCAACTCCGGCAATATCTGGACAATCTTGAGGCGACCCAGCACGTGCGCGCTTATCTGTTCGACGAGCATGGGGAAGAAGTTTCGCATCGCGGCGCGCCTGACTGGGCGATACGCATCGCCTCGGGTGGAGCACGCTCGCCCCGCGACGGAATTGTTTTTCCGCCGCCTCCGGTGCAGCGCGATTCGCGTGCCTCCTCCGATGGAAAACATCGCTACACGCTGGTGATGGGCCTGCCTCCCGGGCCGCGCGTGTTTTTTGGGCCACGCGGTATGCCAGTTCCGGGGTTGATCATCGCCGTACTTTCCTCGGGATTGGTTTGTTATTTCCTGGCCTGGTACATGACCAAGCCGGTGGCTCGCTTGCGCGCCGCCACGCAACTACTCGCGGCTGGAGACCTCACGGCGCGCGCGGGAAATCCGAAGAGCCGCCGCCACGATGAGATTGCAGGCCTGGTGCGTGATTTCGATACCATGGCCGGCCGCCTGGAAACTCTGGTGAAGGCGCAATCCCGCCTGCTGAATGACATTTCGCATGAGTTGCGTTCTCCGCTGGCACGCTTGAATGTCGCTCTGGGACTGGCGCGGCAGCGCTCCGGACCGGAGAGCGCAAGTATGCTGGAGCGCATCGAACTGGAGGCCAGCCGCCTCAACGAACTGATCGGTCGCCTGCTCACGCTCGCGCGCCTGGAAGATGGCGAACAGCGCGTTCCAACCACTCCCGTTCTTCTGGGTGAAGTCGTGCTGAACGTGGCCGAAGATGCCGAGTTCGAAGCGCAGGCGCGCCATTGTCACGTGAGCAGCGACATTCCTCCGGGGACTTGGGAAGTGCATGGACAGGCGTCGCTGTTACACAGTGCCATCGAGAATGTGGTGCGCAACGCCATCCGTTACACTCGTGAAGGTTCAACGGTTGAGATTCATCTTGAGAGGTCCGAATCCTCCAATGGTGCGGAAGCGGTGGTGAGCGTCACCGATTGCGGATCAGGAGTTCCGCCAGACGCGCTGGAAAAACTGTTTCAACCGTTTTACCGCCTGGACGATGATCGCGGTCGACAGACCGGCGGAGTTGGATTGGGCTTAGCCATCACCGAGAGAGCGGTGCGTTTTCATGGCGGGCGGGTAGCAGCTTTCAACCGGGCTGAAGGCGGATTGCTGGTAGAAATTCATCTGCCTCTGTTGCCGAGCGACGCTGCCGCGGTTCCTTCCCAACCGATTCCTGCAACCCAAGAGGCGTAATCGAATCTTAGGAAAAACGCTGAATCACTAAACACGGGCGGCTAATCATCTCCTCAGGCAACTTCCGGCCGCTTCTTCGGTTCCAATGAGACGTGGCGGGGTTTGCTCTTCCCGCGCATTCCTGATACATAAATGGATGGCAATCCACGCCTTTGCAAAGCGTTCCGCCCGGTCAGGCAGCCGGGGAGCGCGGCAGCACGTTCAGAGGAGATAACCAGAAGAATGCGTACAAGGTTCACCTTGATTTTGGGAGTTGCGACGTTGATTTCGGTTGCAGCGTTGGTGGCGTGCAGCAGCAAGTACTCAAATACCAATAACGGATTAGTAGTGGTCTCCACGCAAGGCAACGCTGTGATGGATACCTTCAGCCTTGATCTGGGGAACGGCCATATTACATGGATATTCAACTCGGACGGACCACCCACGGCCGGGCAACCAACCGCCGTCGTTCTCGACCCCTCAGGGAATTATGCATACGTGATCGTTACCAAAAGCACGAACGTGAATGCCAGTGTGACTGGCATCGAAACTTTTTCCGTAGCCTCCGACGGTAAGTTAGGGCCTATAAAAACGACGGGTTTGAACAACGTAGGAACGGCCCCTGCGGCTCCAGTGGCCATGGTCATAGACTCTGCCGGAAAATTCCTTTTTGTGGCCGACTCAGCAACCGGCACAGAAACCGGCGCAATCTCAGTGCTGTCTGTCGGCAGCGGGGGCGCTCTCACCGAAGTTGCCGGGTCGCCTTTTGTCCTGCCCGCAGAGCCTGGCGGGACCACTCCGAATCCGTCCGCCCTCGCGATCACTCCCACGGTTTACCCCGTGGCTTATTCGTTTTGTTCTGGGAGCGTGCCCCCGACCACGGAAAACCTCTACGTGACAGATTCCTTGAATTACACGCTGATCAACTACTCAGTATCGTCGTCCGGCGCATTGAAGGTGGTGCCAACCGCGTCCGCGGCGCCGTCAGTTCCGACGGGCACGACACCCTCGGGAGTAACAGTTGATCCTTGCAACCGCTTCGCTTACGTATCAAACCAGCGGGATAATAGCGTCAGCGCCTATACGATCTGCAATGTCGTTTCATTGCCCACGTGTGCCAAGGCCGATTTCAGCCTGCTCCCGGTTGTCGGTTCTCCGTTTATCACTGGTCAGTCTCCCGGCCCGTTGCTGGAGGATGCGCTGGCCAATTTCCTGTACGTCTTAGATACAGGCCAGAATGAAATATCGGCGTATCGGATCAGTACGACCACGGGTAGCCTCTCGCCACTGAGTCCCGCCACTATCGCGACAAATTCGTACCCCACCTCGATGGCGATCCGCAGCGACGACAGCTGGTTGTTCGTCACCAATCTCACGCAGGCGAACCTTTCGCAGTATGCCATTACTCCTTCGAGCGGAGGATTAACACCGCAAACCCCGGTCCAAACCGATAACTTTCCTTGGGGAATAGCGGTCAAGTAACGCGGCATAAAACAGATGCAATGCGGAGCGGCGATCAAGTAGGAATTTTTAGAATCAGATAGCTGCCCACCAACGCGAAGATCAGATCCGGCGACCATGCCGCCAAAGCCGGAGGAAGCTGGCTGAGATCGCCCATCGCCTCAAATAGTCGCGACACAACCGTGTAGACCACGGCGATTCCCACCGCGACCGCTACGCCAGTGATGGCGCCTTTCTTGGCTGCAGAAAGCGAAAATGGAACCGCCAGCACGGCCATAATCAGCGTGATCAACGGAAACGACAGTTTCTTATTCAGTTGCACGCGCAGCCGCACTACATCAAAGCCGCTTTGCTGAAGGTCGCGGATATAGCGGTGCAGTTCCTCATAGTTCATTTCGGAATACTGTTTCACTTCCTTTTTAAAATAGGAGGGAGACTCGCTGAGCTCCGGGAATGTGGAGACTTCAAATGTGCGGTAGCCGGCGATGGCAGATCCGTGCAGCGAGCGCTCCCAGCCTTGTTCGAAAATCCAGCGGTTCATACTGTCGGCCCAGTGCGCCCGGTCGGCGTGGATTCGTTCCGAAATACTAAAGCTCTTAGGATCGATTTGAAAGATGGTGACGTTGGCAAACTGATCGTGGTCGGGATCGAAAAACTGGTAGTAGTAAATGTCATTGTGCTGGCCAAAAATCCACTTGCGGTCAGGACGCAGATAAGTTTGCGCCGGTTTGCCTTTGATCTGGTTATGGAGTGCCTCCTGGCGCTTGTTGGTATGAGGCAAGTAGAACTGGTCGGCAAAAAATAATCCCACAGCGAGCACTGCCGCCGCGACAATCACCGGCGCGACGATGCGGTAGATGCTGGTTCCGGTGGCTTTGATCGCAGTAATTTCGTTGGACCGGTTCATCAAGCCAAACGTAATCAGCACCGCGAGCAGCATGATCAGCGGCGCCACGCTATAGAGCAGGTAGGGAGCAACGTTGAGCAAATATTCTGCGACCACGGTGAAAGGTGTCTGGTTGCGCAGAATATCGCTGAGCAACTCGAACAGCGTAAACACCAGCAGCAAGACCAGGAATGACGAGAGAATCATTCCTAGATAAACGAAAAAATCGCGCAGCACGTAGTCATCCAGCAGAGTGGGAAAGCTGACGCTAAACACGCGGCGTCGAGTCGATGCGCGTTCGAAAGCATTGGCGCTGTCTCTGCGTCCTAATCGGAATGCGGGTACGTGGCCATGGGCACGGTGAGGATCCCGTTTGCCCCAGAGCCGAATCGCTGAAAGCGCAATCGGTCGCCGCTCTGCCTGCCACAGCAAAATCGCGCCCGCTGCGAAGAAAGCAATGTTCGCCAGCCACGCTCCGAACATTGGGCCGACCTTCCCTTGGCGCGCTAGGGACACCCCGATCAGCGAGACGAAGTAGTAAACGAAAACCAAGGCGATGGTGAGAACAAAGCCGCCGGATTTGCCGCTTTTTTTCGAGGAAAGTCCAAGCGGAATTCCGACCATGGCCAGCACCAGGCAAGCCGTAGGCAAAGCGAACCGGCGATGAAATTCGATCAAGTACCAGCGCGCGGAAACGGGGTCGACGCGCCGCGCATAATCGCGCAGCGCCGATGTGCTGACCAGGCCCACCGGAATCTGCTCGTCGGCTTTGTTTTCGGTGGAAGGAAGTTCTATCGGAATGTCAGTTTGCTGGAAGGTTGAAATCTGGTAGTGATCGGCGAGTTTGGGATCGGTTTCGTGGGTGGCGCCGTCGATCAAGTGAAGATGCAGGCGATCCCGCCCTTCGGGCACAAGGATGCCTTCATGCGCCAGCGTGATGCGCGGATTGGAAGGGTCGGACATGTCGGCCAGAAAAACGCCCTTCCAAACCGCGGCACCCTGCGCCGTATGCACGTCTTGCACGTAGAGCACGATTTTAGGAAAGCCTTCGTAGAAAACTCGTGGCTGCACTTCAAAAGAAACCTGCGAGCCTTTCAGTTGATCCTCAAGATGTCCGAGCGAAGCCAGCGACCACGGGGCCAGATAAAGTCCGTTAAACAGTGCCAGCCCCCACGCACCCACCACAAAGATTGCCAATATCCGCCCGAAACTCCAGACCCCCATTCCGCTGGCTCGCATGGCGGTGATTTCGCTATCGGCGGCGAGGCGGCTCAAACCAATCAGAATCCCCACCAGCACGCTCATGGGGATGGTGTAGGTGAGCGCAAGTGGCACGGTGTAGAAGAAAATTTCCGCGACGCTGGGCAACGGTGCGCTGGCGCGGACCACGAGTTCCAGAATGCGTCCCAGGTCGCGCGTGAACAGCACGAAAGTGAATATGCCCGCGCCGATGAGGGCGTGCGAACTTACTTCGCGAAGGATGTAGCGGGTAAGAATCCGCATGAGATGCGTGGTGCGTCGTCTAAGCGCAGGATAGCACGGGGATTAGCCAGCATCCGGGTGGGTGCTGCGAAGAACGAAGAGCGCATCTGATGGACCTCGCCCCGCCAAGCGTGGTAAGATTTCCTTGTTTCCTTGAATGAGGGTATCGTGCTGGCTAAGAAGACCGTCAAAAACCAGATCACTCTCCCTAAGGCGGTGGTCACTCATTTCGATGGAGTTGAATATTTCGACGTGAGCACGGATGGGGCGTGTATCATCCTCCGTCCATTGCACAGGAGCCGTGCCGACGAAGTGCGCGCGCGATTGGCCGACCTGGGAATCGACCAGCAAGACGTCGCGGACTCCGTTCAGTGGGCCCGCAAGGACGCTTGAGGCTTCGAGTGGTCTTCGACACAACGACCGTTGTGTCCGCACTCCTGTTTTCGAAAGGCCGCCTGGTATGGCTCCGGGGGCATTGGCGTGAACATGGCTGCATGCCCCTGATTTCTCGGGACACTGCTGGTGAGCTCTCTCGGGTGCTTTGTTATCCAAAATTCGAGCTCAGCCCGGCGGATGCGCGAGAGCTGCTGGCTGACTATCTTCTTTTCTGTGAAGTAATCGAACCCCAAGAACGACGCCCTAGTGTTTGCCGGGACAAGAACGATCAGCCGTTTCTGAATCTAGCCCAAAGCGGCAAAGCCGATGTTCTGGTGAGTGGCGACCTGGATCTGCTGGCGCTGGCTGGGCAAACAGTATTTCTGATTGAAACTCCCGAAGCCTATCGACGTCGGATTTCTCCAGCGTTCTAAATCGTCGCTACGGGCGCGATCCTCAGCATCAAAAGCCTACGGCATCATCCCGCCTTCAAAAACAGCGCGCCCAGCGGAGGCAAGGTGAGCTTCAGTGAATAAGGGCGGCCGTGAGCAGTCACTTCCTCGGCCTGCACTCCCCCGAGGTTCCCGACTCCGGTACCGCCGTATTCCAACGCATCGCTGTTTAACAGTTCACGCCAGTAGCCTCCGTGCGGCACGCCGATGCGATAGCCAACCCGCGTGATCGGCGTGAAATTACAGGCGATAAGAATTGTGTCCTGGGGATTTTCACTCTTACGCAGAAGCGAAATCGTACTGGTGAGGTTGTCGTTGCAATCTACCCACTCAAACCCGTTGGGACTGTTATCGAGCACGTGCAGCGCAGGCTCGCTGCGATAAACGCGGTTTAACTGGCCGACCCATTCCTGCAAACGATTGTGTACCGGATACTGAAGCACGTGCCACTCCAGACTCGTGTCATGCGCCCACTCGCGAACCTGGCCGAACTCATCGCCCATAAACATCAACTTCTTTCCGGGCTGGGCGTACATGTATCCGAACAGCAGCCGCAGGTTGGCAAAGCGCTGCTTTTCGTCACCCGGCATTTTGCCGATCAGCGACCCCTTGCCGTGCACCACTTCATCGTGCGACAGCGGCAGCACGAAATTTTCCTGAAATGAATACAGCATGCGGAAGGTAAGTTTGCTGTGATGGTATTTGCGGTGAATGGGATCCTGTTTGAAATACTCGAGCGTGTCGTGCATCCATCCCATATCCCATTTCATGCCGAAGCCCAGACCGCCGAGATAGACGGGCCGAGACACCATAGGCCATGAAGTGGACTCTTCCGCGGTGGTCTGAATTGCAGGGTGCTCCTTGTAAGCTTCCTGATTGAAGCGCCGGAGAAAATCAATGGCCTCCAGATTTTCGCGCCCGCCGAATTTGTTCGGAATCCATTCCCCAGCATTGCGCGAATAATCGAGATACAGCATGGAAGCTACCGCGTCTACGCGCAAACCGTCGATGTGGTATTTGTCGAGCCAGAACATCGCGCTCGACATGAGAAAGCTGCGTACCTCGGTACGCCCATAATTGAAGATGTGCGTCTTCCAGTCAGGATGAAAACCTTGCCGCGAATCGGCGTGCTCGTAGAGATGCGTACCATCGAAATATGCCAGGCCGTGAGCATCGGAAGGAAAGTGCGATGGCACCCAGTCAAGGATCACGGCGATGCCGTGCTGGTGCAGGTAGTCCACCAGATACATGAAATCCTGCGGCGTTCCGTAACGAGAAGTCGGAGCAAAATAACCGGTGGTCTGATATCCCCAGGAACCGTAAAAGGGATGCTCCATGACAGGGAGAAATTCGACGTGAGTGAATCCCATGCGGCCGACATATTCGGCCAGGCGCGGCGCAGTTTCCCGATAGGTAAGTGGACGATTGTGTTCCTCCGGAACCCGCATCCAGGAGCCCAGATGTACTTCATAAACCGCTTGCGGAGCACGCAAGGAATTGCGGGCTTCACGCTTTTCCATCCACTCGCGATCACCCCATTGATAGTCCAGATCCCACACAACGGATGCGGTGCGTGGAGGCTTTTCGTGTAGCAGACCGAGCGGATCAGCTTTGTCGACATGATAGCTGTGGCGGTTCGATTCGATGTGGAATTTGTAAAGCGCGCCTTTGTTGACTCCAGGAATAAATCCTTCCCAGATGCCGGAATCGCCGCGGCGCTCGAGCAGGTTACTTCGCTCACTCCAGGAGTTGAAACTGCCAATTACTGAAACCAACCGCGCATTCGGAGCCCACACACTGAACATGGTTCCAGCCTGACCGTCGCGGGTGACCAGATGGGCGCCCATGGTTTCATACATGCGATAGTTGCTGCCCTCGTTAAACAGGTAGAGGTCCTGATTCGAGAGCAGGGTAGGGCGGTCAGAAGCGGCGGGAGTAAGTATTTCTGCCATTTTTCCGAGTTTCCAGTGTACCGGAAGACAGCGATCGTCACATACAACTCCGATGTAATACCGTTCGATCTAAGGCCACCATCTTTCTGCGATCCTTCAACCGCTACGTCTTCAAGTGCGCAGGCCTAACCGGATCCCCATGCTAGACTGACTTTTCCTCCATGCCAGCCCTGCGTCTGATCCTCCTCTGGCACCAGCACCAGCCTTTTTATAAGGATTTGGTGACGGGCGAATATCGCCTGCCCTGGGTGCGTCTACATGCGCTTAAAGATTATTACGGCATGGTGAAGTTGCTGGATGAGTTTCCTGAAGTCCACCAGAACTTCAATCTGGTGCCGTCGCTGATTACGCAGATTCAGGACTACGTGGTCGGAACCGCACAGGATCCGTTCCTGAAGGTCGCAGCCAAGCCGGGCAACGACCTGACCCTGCATGAGCGCATCTTTGCTCTGCAATATTTATTTCAGGCAAATCCAACGAATGTAATTGGGCGGTATCCGCGCTATCGCGAGCTATGGGAGCGGTTTCGCGAGCACGGGTTTTCCGCCGAGAAGGCGGAAAAATATTTTCAGCCGCGGGACGTCACCGACCTGCAAGTGCTTTCCCAGATCGCATGGTTCGACGAATTCTTTCTGGAAGAAAAAGACGTCGCCGCACTCATAAAAAAAGAGCGCAACTACTCGCTCGAAGATCAAAGTTTTGTAATCGCGCGCGAGCGGGAACTTCTGGCCAAGGTTTTGCCAGCCTATGGCGATGCCGCCAAGAAGGGATCAGTCGAAATTTCTGCGACGCCTTTTTACCATCCGATTCTGCCTCTGGTCTGTGACACCAATGCCGGTGCCGTTTCCTCGCCGGGCTTGCCTTTGCCGCAGAACCGCTTTCGTCATCCGGAAGACGCCCGCGAACAGCTCGTGCGCGCGCTTGACCTTCATCAAGAAGTATTTGGAATGCGGCCGCAGGGGGTTTGGCCTTCGGAGGGCAGCGTCTCGGAAGAGACGCTGGCGATCGCGCACAGTCTCGGGGTCAAATGGATGGCCACCGATGAAGGCGTGCTCGGCCGCAGCACCGGAGTATTTTTCCAGCGCGATGGCAATGGACGCCTGCCCACCCATCTCGCAGAGCGGCTTTACAACATTCACCGTTATGAAAATGGTCCGACCGAGATGCATATGGTGTTTCGAGACCATACGATTTCGGACATGATCGGTTTTGTTTACTCGGGCATGGATCCCGCAGATGCCGCCGGTCATCTTTTGCATAACATCAAGGAGGCAGCTCAACCCGTGCTCGCGCAAGGCCGCGACGCAGTCGTATCGGTCATCCTTGATGGGGAGAATGCCTGGGAATATTATCCAAAATCCGGGCGTGAATTTCTGCGGCGTTTTTATGATGCGCTGCAGCGGGAGGGAGGGCTTGAAGCGGTCACGGTTTCGGAGGCGATTTCGCGCCATCGCAATGTATCGTCTTTAAAGTCTCTCGTACCCGGCTCATGGATCAATGCGAACTTTAATGTCTGGATCGGCGCTCCCGAAGACAATCGGGCATGGGATTACCTGCACCACGCGCGCGAATTTTATGCGCAGAATTCGGCCCGCGCCAGCGAAGCGCAAAGAAAATTAGCGTTTGAAGAAATCCAGATCGCCGAAGGCAGCGATTGGAACTGGTGGTACGGTCCCGAACATCACTCGGCCAACGATCGCGATTTTGACGAGCTTTACCGCAAACATCTTTCGAACATTTATCAGGCCCTGGGTGCGACGCCGCCTGATTATTTGGCGCAGCCGATCACGGGCGGAGAAGTTCGTCCGGCCTTCACTCCGCAAACCGCCTACATTCATCCTCGCATTACGGGCGACAAGGTTCGCTACTTCGAGTGGATGGGAGCGGCCATTTTTACCGCCGACCAGCGCGCCGGTGCGATGCACGGAAAACAATTTTTGCTGGATTCCGTCTATGCCGGGATCGACAGCAGATTCGTCTACGGACGACTGGACTTTGCTGGTCCCGTTCCAGACAAAGAACTAGATGTAGTGGTGAATCTGGAATCGTGGGCGAGCGAAGAGGCGCGTCCGCGGCGTGCTCTGCGGCTCGACGCCAAGATGCGAGACCGCAAGCTGACAGGGTGGCAAGTTGATGGCCGCGAAGAATCCTTGGCCGCTTCCTCGGAACCGCCGGAGGAGAGAGCAAAGGCCGCCCTGCTTCGCAACTTCGAATTCCGGTTGCCCTTGAGCTGGCTGCTGGCGAAACCCGTCGTGCCTGCGACTTCGGGAACAGCCAACGTAGTGGCCAGCCAATCCAAACCAGGGGTTGCAGGCATTGCGCCAACCAGCAGGCTCAAATTGCGCTTCAGCCTTTGGCACAACCGCTTGCCCGTGGATGCGCTGCCCGTAGAAGGCTGGATCGAGCTTCAGTTAGTGAGCGAATGGGAATTAGCAGTGGGGATGTAGGTCACTGAGAGCAAGCTAAGGACGAAGAATCAAAAGCCGCCGAACCTTTCCTTGAAAAGCCTGGTCAAAGGTCACCAAACACATATCGGAAACAGCGGCAAAGGCGGCGAGGTACGAGTCGGCCCAGGTTTTTGGATTTGGTGAATGTTTGTGGGAAAGAGAACGAAAAAGCTCTTCAAGATTGGGAGGTTCATCGACGAAGACTATCCGACTATCCGTAAGCCAGCGATCAAAGGCCTGCCAGGCCTGGGTTTGAGTCATAACCTCATCGGTTCCCATGACCGCCCGCGTCGTAAGCAGCCGCAGCAGGCTGATCTGGGTGAAGCGGCAGAAGCAAACGCGTGCTTCCATATTCACTTCTTCGAACCAAGTCCGCGCGACCTTGTGGTGAACGTGCCCTCCGTAGGTGAGAGCGATCCAGACATTCACGTCAGGGAAAAGGAATGATCTCGAAAATCTTGGCATTGTCCAGATCCAGTGTTCCCGGTCGTTTCGAGCGCACAATGGGAAGCGACACACGCCGCGCGGTCCGGTTTCCGCGGCTCCTCAATTCCTGCTCGACACTCCGCAAGATTACTTCCTTGACTGACCGCCCCTCTTTGGCGGCTTTGCCTTTGAGTTCGCGATACAGAGGATCCGGTATATCCACGGTTGTTCTCACGTGACCAGTGTGCCATATTTATGGCTGTATGTAAATCACGCAGAAAAAACGGGCCGATTTGGCCCGGGATTATTCCTCGGAATAGTGTGGTTTATTGACCTGAACTGGCCACTGCCGCAGTCATTGACAGCGGACGGTTAAGTTCTATGGTGAGAGTAGTGCCGGCAGGCAACGTAGCCGAATGGTGTTTGCTCAACCAGTGTGCGCCGGTTGAACCTGCGCCCACCGCTCCGCCGATGAGCACTCCCGGCGGTCCGCCGATCAGACCGCCGATCAGCATGCCTCCGGCTGTTCCGCCGCCAGCTTCCATTTCGTCGCGACGGTCATGACCGGATCCTTTGAATTCACCCTCCTGATTTACGTCCGTCCCTTTAATGTCGGTATCTACCAGCGTAGCGTCAAGAGAAACTCGCTCGCCTCCGGGCAGGACCAAAGCTTCGGGCGCAATTCCAATAGTCGGCTTACCCTCGATGCGGCGTGGCTCCGCCACCTTTGTGACGCGACCTTCCACCGTGGCCCCGGCAGGAATCACAGTCTTTCCGTCGACCACAACGGCCTGCGTTAAACGGCCCTGGAAAGGATCGCCGGCTTATTGCTGAAAGTGGCGAGCGTTGTTTCCAGCTTGACCATCAGCGCTGTGCCAGCCGGCACGGGTGCACCTGTTTGAGCGCCAGCCATTGCTGCCATTAGCACGATGCAGGGCAGAACTGTCAACTTTTTCATGGTTCCTCCACGGATCTTGCAACTACTTAAGATATCCGATTGTTCCTTCTGACTCTAGATTAGACGGATGGCTGGAACAACGTCCGGAGTTGCTTGGGAACCAGCGAAGATAAGGGGCCGATGCCGTCTGGGACAGATCCGATGTAAACGCTATCAAGCGGTTGTGCGCGGTGTCACATCCCGGAGATGTTCGATCCGCTATAATCAACAGTTTTGAAACGACTTCATGGCGAAAACATATAACGGCATCGGCTACCTGACAGGACGTCGCTTGAGCCTGAACTCAGGCGGTCCCGAAGTGGTAGTTGATGACGATACGAAATCCATTGCAGAGCGAAGGGATGGTAAAGATTTCATGACGAATATAAGCGCAATCATTGGGCGCGAGGTGCTGGATTCGCGCGGCAATCCTACGGTAGAAGCGGAAGTGCAGCTGGCGAGCGGTGTTGTCGGACGAGCCATTGTTCCCAGCGGCGCATCGACTGGCGAACACGAGGCGGTTGAACTGCGGGATGGCGACGAAACGCGCTTTCTCGGGAAAGGTGTACTCAAAGCAGTAGAGAACGTAAACGGCGAGATTGCAGACGCCCTGGCCAATTGGGATGCCGCCGACCAGCGCGCGCTCGACCAGAAAATGATCGAACTGGATGGCACGGAAACGAAAGGGCGGCTGGGAGCGAACGCGATCCTTGCCGTCTCCATGGCGGCGGCGCGCGCGGCTGCAGCGGAATATGGTTTGCCGCTCTATCGCTACCTCGGCGGCGCGGGCGCAAATATTTTGCCGACGCCGATGATGAACATTCTCAATGGCGGAGCCCATGCCGATAACAACGTCGACTTCCAGGAATTCATGGTCATGCCCGTTGGCGCGCCTTCTTTTGCGGAAGCTCTACGCTGGGGCGTGGAAGTTTTCCATACCCTCAAGGGAGTCCTGAAGAAACGTGGTTACAACACCTCCGTTGGCGATGAAGGAGGCTTCGCCCCGTCGGTCAAGTCCAACGTTGAAGCCATCGAAGTCGTTCTGGAAGCCATTCAGCAAGCGGGATATAAACCCGGAGAAGAGATCGCCATCGCCCTCGATCCCGCAGCCAGCGAGTTCTATCAGGATGGCAAGTACGTTTTCAAGAAGTCGGATAAATCGGCCAAGAGCTCCGATGACATGGTGAAATTCTATGCCAAGTGGGTGAAAGATTACCCCATCGTATCGCTGGAAGACGGCCTCGCCGAGAGCGACTGGGACGGATGGCAGAACCTGACCAAAGAACTCGGCGGCAAGGTTCAGCTCGTGGGCGACGATATTTTCGTCACCAATATTCAATTTTTGCAGGAAGGAATCGACAAAGGCGTGGCAAATTCGATTCTGATCAAGGTCAATCAGATCGGTACCGTGAGCGAGACTCTCGATGCCATCGACCTCGCGCGGAGAAATGGCTACACCTCAGTCATTTCACACCGCTCCGGAGAAACCGAAGATACATTCATCGCCGATCTAGCTGTGGCGACGGGAGCAGGTCAGATTAAGACCGGCTCCGCCTCGCGCACCGATCGCATCGCCAAATACAACCAGTTGCTCCGGATCGAGCAGGAGCTAGGCGATAGCGCACGGTTCTTAGGGTTGAAGGCGCTGAATTACAAGGGGTAGCCAACCCTGTTCTCTGTTGGTACCCGATGCCGATGGTACCTAATGCAGATCAAGACCTGGCGGTATAATCTTCTTCATGCCAGAGAGCGAAATCATTTTTTCCGTACAAGAGTCGCCTGAGGGCGGATACGAAGCGCAGGCGCTAGGACATGACATCTTCACTCAGGGCGAATCTATGGAAGAGCTGCGCCAGATGGTGCGTGACGCCGTGAAGTGTCACTTCGACGGAAACTCAGCTCCTGCGGTGCTCCGCCTTCACATGGTTAAAGACGAGGTTATTCCTGCTTGAGATTACCTCGTGATCTTTCCGGTCACGAACTGGCGAAACTTCTCGGCCGCTATGGCGATGCGGTTGTCCGGCAATCTGGTAGCCATCTTCAACTAAAAACAGCCGTTCGCGGGACGGACCACCATGTGACAATCCCTTCGCACGCAGTACTGAAAGTCGGAACGCTGCATGCAATTATTTCAAGCGTGGCAGCCTACTTAGGGCTGAGTCGATCCCAGATTATGCTAGAACTTTTCGGCCGCTGACGATCCCTCGAAACAATCGCTTCAGAACCCCATCTTGTCGTCCGCCGAAGGCCCATAAGTCGCAGGCACCGGCTTTTCATTCAGCCGCAGGTACACCCCAAGCTGCGCGCGATGATGCACCATGTGGTTGAGAAACATTTCCCGATAAGCCAGAAATCGCTGCCCTTCGAAAATCGTCTTGCCCTGAAAGCTCAGCTTCCAGTTTTCTTTCCAGGCACTGTCGGGAGTCGACTCCAGGGCGGCGCGAAC
The DNA here is from genome assembly GCA_963726155.1 of uncultured Acidobacteriaceae bacterium. GTDB lineage: Bacteria > Acidobacteriota > Terriglobia > Terriglobales > Acidobacteriaceae > Sulfotelmatobacter. The sequence goes on along the minus strand of CAVSBF010000002.1, from coordinate 2,161,027 downwards.
CTTGGCGGCACCTTCATCAAAAGCCTGCACCAGTTGAGCAGACGATTCAAACGGCAGCGGTTTGACGCTGCCCTTGGAGAAATCGAGCTCAGGCGTAGTCAGAATCGTTAACCCAAATCCGGCAAGTTGCGCCACGTGTGGCGCCAGTTTGCCCATCGGCATAGATTTGGGATGAGGCGCAAAATCTTTCTTGTCGGCGGGAACGCGCTCCAGGGTGGTGCGCGTCTTTTTCATTTCTTCGTCAAATTCCGGCAGCAGCAATTCGTTAATCGGCATGATGGTCTCCGTGGATCAGTATAAATGCTTGGCGTGGTTTATCGAGAAAGTCGTGCTCAGAAGTTGGGCGAGGCGTGAAATGATTCCGTAACAATGTTGGCGATTTATCGCCTTTGATTGTTTATCGAGTCAGGCGGCGAACTTGAAGCCAAATGCTTTGTCCAAAAGGCGACGTTTGACTTAGTCCACGACTAAGTTACAATAGCCTTATGGAAGTTAATATTCACGAGGCTAAAACTCACTTCTCTCGCCTGCTGGAACGCGTTGCGCTAGGCGAGGAAGTGATTATTGCCAAGGCGGGCAAGCCGGTCGCCAAGCTGGTACCCCTGAGGAAGACTCCAAAGAAGAGGGTTTTCGGTAGCGCCAAGGGTGACTTCACCGTCCCGAACGATTTCAATGATCCCGATCCCGAGATTGAAGACCTGTTCTATAACGGACCTCTCCTGCCGAAATGAATGCCATCCTCGACACGCATGCATTCTTATGGGCGCTCGCCGGGGATGCGAGGATGTCGCGTCACGCCCGCGACATTTTTGCCGGCGCCGATCTTTCGCTCAGCATTGCCAGCATCTGGGAGATTCTTATTAAGGTACAGTCGGGCGAGTTGAAATTCCCGCGGCCTGCCGGTCCCTACCTGCTCAGCAGATTGGCGGAAAACCGGATCAAGACTCTACCAATCAGCATCGATCATTTGCTCACTCTCGAGCGTCTCCCGATGCATCATCGCGACCCGTTCGATCGCATGTTGATTGCGCAGAGCATGGAGGAGAACTGGCCGATCATCACCTCTGACCCGATGTTCAAGCAGTACCCCATCCAGGTAATCTGGTAAGTTCATTTATTCTCCTTTTCAAGCCTCATGCAGGAGCGTTCTCGAAAAATGCCTCGTCCTAAACCACTCGTTCTCATCATCCTCGACGGCTGGGGTTACCGCGCCGAAACCAAAGCCAATGCCATCGCCCTTGCGCGCAAGCCTACTTATGACCGCCTGCTGCGCGAGTATCCCAACACGCTGATTCACACCAGCGGCCCTTTTGTCGGCTTGCCCGAAGGCCAGATGGGCAACAGCGAAGTCGGACATCTCAACATCGGCGCCGGTCGCATCGTTCACATGGACATCACCCGCATCGATCAGATGATCCAGAACGGAGAATTCTTCTCGCATCCGGTGCTGCTCGCGGCGATGAAGCATGCACGTGTAGGCGAACGCCGACTGCACCTTTTCGGCCTGCTCTCCGACGGTGGCGTCCATTCGCAGCAAGCTCATCTCTACGCGCTGCTGAAGATGGCGAAACAAAACGGTGTAGATCGTGTTTTCGTCCACGCATTCATGGACGGCCGTGACACGCTCCCCACCAACGGCGCCGGCTATCTCGAACAACTGCAGCAAAAAATGCGAGAATACAACTCCGGCAAAATTGCGACCGTGAACGGCCGTTACTATGCGATGGATCGCGATCGGCGATGGGAGCGCATTGCCAAGGCGTACAACGCGATGGTTTTTGCTGACGCGGAAGGCGGCAAGTATTCCGATCCCGTGCAGGGGATGAAAGATTCCTACAACAAAAACGTGACGGACGAGTTTGTCATCCCGTTCGTCTGCACCGATAAGAACGGGCAGCAGCTGGCGACCATTCGCGATGACGATGCCTGCATCTGTTTCAATTTTCGGGCTGATCGTGTCCGCCAGATTACGCGCGCGCTGGCGCGCAACAGCGGCTTGAATTCGAAGGGCGGCAGCGACCTTCCCGGTGCGGCCGAACTCGATGCTACGATTCCGCGCGATCGCGTGCCGAAGAATCTGCATTACGTCTGCATGACGCAGTACGACAAGAATTTCAGCCTGCCGGTCGTCATTCCGCCGGAATCGATGGCGAACATTTTGGCGAATGTGATGGGCGGCTTGAACATGCGCAACCTGCGCGTCGCCGAAACCGAGAAGTATGCGCACGTTACTTATTTTTTCAATGGCGGAGTGGAGCAGCCCTTTCCCGGCGAAGAGCGCGTGATGGTGCAATCGCCAAAAGTTGCCACCTACGACCTGAAGCCCGAAATGAGCGCTGCAGGTATCGCAGACGCTGTGATCAAAGCTACGGAAGACGGCACATTTGATGTGATCATCGTCAACTTCGCCAACGCGGACATGGTTGGACACTCGGGAAAAATTGAGCCTACTGTGAAGGCGGTCGAAACTGTGGACGCCTGCCTGGGCCGTATCGAATCCGCAATACGCGCGAAGGGCGGAGCCATGCTCATCACCGCGGATCATGGCAATGCCGAGATGATGATCGACCCGGTGAGCGGCGGTCCGCACACAGCGCATACTACGAACCCCGTGCCCTTCATCGTGGTCGCCGAAGATGCTAAGCGCTTCACGCTAAAGCCCAACGGCTCGCTACGCGATATTTCTCCTACCATGCTAGGCATTCTCGGCATCGATGAGCCGAAGGAAATGACGGGAAGCGATCTGCGAATAGCGCACAAGGTCGACTGATCCTCGATCGGATCGATCAGATCGCCCGATCGCTCTCGTGCTACAGTTTTCTCGCGGGCATTTCTTTACCCGAAGCTCATGGAACCGCGGCTCATTTGGATCAATCTGCTGGTGAAGTTGGGCGTGGCCGCTGCCGTGTCCAGCAGTTTAGTGCGTTCCAAAGAATTCAAATCGCTGTTGTTTCGTGAAGAGCGCACATTTCGGCAGAAGGTCTACCTGGTTCTGTGGATGGCGCTGCCCATCATGGTCGGCGTCTGGATCCGGTTTACCGCAAAAAGTTTTCTTGCCGGAGATTTAAGTTTTGAAACCGCTCTCTTGCTGGGCGTGATCGGTGGACGCCTGGCGGGCTCTCTCGGCGGGGTCATGATGGGCATTCCCGCGATGCTGCACGGCGACTGGGCGGCGATGCCATTCGGCGTGCTGTGTGGTTTTATCGCCGGCCAACTGCGCACCCTGGCTGCCGACAAAGACGATATCTGGTCGTTCTCTCCCTTTATCGATCAGAGCATCTTTCGTCTGATTCGGCGAAACTTGCCGCGACCACGGCTCTTCGACTGGCAGGTCATGTTCTTTATCACGGTGCTGGGGCTGCGGCTGGTGCAGACCGAACTTGCCATGAATTTCCCCCGTTCCATCTTTAGCATGGAAAGTCCCGACAACTGGTGGATATGGGCGGCAATCTATGCAACCTCGATAACCGCCATCGGGATTGAACTCAAGATCTTCAACAGCGTGCGCATCCAGATTAAACTCGAAGAACAAGAGCGCTTGCTGTTGCACGCACGCATGGAAGCGCTGCAGAACCAGATCAATCCTCATTTTCTTTTCAACACCCTAAATTCAATTTCCTCGTTAGTACGCTTCGATCCGGATACGGCGCGCGACCTGATTTCAAAATTGGCCACCATCTTGCGCCGCCTGCTTAATAGCGCTGACTCTTTCGTGCCTCTGCGCGAGGAAGTGGAGTTTATCGACAATTATCTCGACATCGAGGTGGTGCGGTTTGGCGAAGACAAACTCCGCGTGGTGAAGGAACTTGCGCCCGAGTCGCTGGACGTGATGGTCCCCAGCATGTTGTTGCAGCCGCTGGTCGAGAATTCAATCAAGCACGGACTTGCCTCGAAGGTGGAAGGCGGCAGCATCCACTTGCGCAGCCGCCTGTCCGGGTCGGGTCTGGTCATCGAAGTAGAGGATGATGGGGTTGGCATGGCCGCCAGCCAAGCGCCTGATTCTGTAAGCATACGAGGTGCGGGAATCGGTATGGCGAATATCTCGGAACGCCTGCAGGTTTTGTATGGCGACGCAGCGCGGATGACAATCGACAGCCACGAAGGCAAAGGAACGCTGGTGCGAATTCGATTGCCCTTGCTGCAGACGGCGGGTGCCGTGCCCGAGGGATTTTACGAAGAACGTTCGACTACTCGCCGGTAATAAGCTTCATATTGCGGAACAATCCTGCTGGAACAGAAACGAGCTTGCGCCACGGCACGCGCCGCCTTGCCCATAGCACGCAACGCGCTCTCGTCACTGAGAAGTTCGATTGCGTAACGCGCCATTGTGTCCACGTCGCCAACGTCGGCGAGATAACCACTGACACCATGCTCGATTACTTCCGGCACGCCACCGGTGCGGGTGGCGATGGGTACTACTTCACAAGCCATCGCCTCCAGCGCTGCCAGGCCGAACGATTCCAACTCACTTGGCATAAGAAGAATGTCGGCGATGCCGAGTTTTTCCTGCACTTCATCCTGCTTGCCGAGGAACAGCACGTCCTCGTGAATCCCTTTTTGAACGGCCAGCCATTCCGCCACGGAGCGGTCCGGGCCGTCGCCGATCAGCATAAGTCTTGACGGAATTTTTTTGCGCACCCGATCAAAAATCTCGATCACATCCGTCACCCGTTTTACCGGGCGAAAGTTCGAGAGATGCACCAGCAGACGTTCCCCATTGGGCGCGTACTCAGCGCGACGCTCGGAAGAGTTCGCACACCTGCAATACACATCGCAGTTCACCGAGTTGTAGATCACTTCAATCTCTTTACTGACATCGAAGACCCGCATCGTGCGATCACGGAGGTAATTGGAGACGGCCGTGACGCCGTCACTCTGGTTGATCGAGTAGCGCGTGATTGGCAAGTAGGATCGATCCAGTCCGACCAGAGTAATGTCAGTGCCATGCAGCGTGGTGACAAATGGCAGCCGGCGTCCCCGCGGACCGTCGGCCAGCATCTGCCTCGCCAGCAATGCGCTTACCGAGTGCGGAATGGCGTAATGCACGTGCAGCAGATCGAGATCATACAACTGTGAGACTTCAGCCATGCGCGTGGCCAGGGCCAGATCATACGGTGGATAGTCGAATAACGGATACCGGGACACTTCGACTTCGTGATAGTGGATGTTGGGCTCTTCGCCGCGCAGCCGGATCGGCTGGGCATAAGAGATGAAATGAATTTCGTGGCCGCGCTGGGCCAGTTCCAGACCTAATTCTGTGGCCACCACGCCGCTGCCGCCGTAGGTGGGATAACACGTGATCCCAATCTTCATTACGCCTGGACCGCCCTTAAGAGATTCTGTAATTCGATGGTCGAGGGTAGCAGAAGATGCAGATTCTCGGCGAACCCAGGTTTACGCAGCAAGTGTTTTTGCGAATTACGACGGCCTATTCGCTGGCTTTTTGTCCTTGCACGGAGAGGCCAGGGTCCTGTTTATCGAGATAAGCCTGGAAGCGTTTCTTGGAATCTTCCGGCAGGCCACTGAATTCGATTCCCATCCCGACTCCCGGATCTCGGGTGCGGACGGTAGCCGAGGCGGAGATACGTTCCTGGTCGATCCAAAACTCCACGCGCAGTACAGTAGAAATCGGCAAGGGCATGACGGTCTCAACATAACAGCCATTGCCACTGATATCTGTAGCGTTAACCCGCATTGGAGTGTTCACGCGTTCGTCGCGGAATTCCAAGGGGAACGATATCCGGTGGCGCTGGAATTTCCTGCGATTGTCCGGAGTGAAATTCGGCATGTTGGAGCGTAGTTCCGGCGGCAATTGCGCCAGCCACGGACACTCCTGGTCGGCCACGAGTTGAACCCCGACCTGAACCTTTTTAAGGCCCGCGGCCTCCATCACCCATATCACCTTGCAGCGGGCTTTCTTGGTTTCGTATTGAACGCCGATCACGTCGCCCACCTTCAACTCATGTTCGAGCCCGCAAATACAGGCTCCACTCGTGCTCACATTTTGCGCGTTCGCGTTCTGGTGAAAAGGATGGTTATCGGCCCCCATGCCCCACACACGTACACGCAAGTCCAGCGTCGCACGCGGAGCCGCCCCTGAGGCAGACATGATTAAAAGCCTCCCAGCTTAAGTCTTTAAGCCGAAACTAACCTGATGATACGCCCTGCCCGATTCTTCTTAAGATTACGAAAGTGACTAGTCCTGAGTCAGTGAGAGGATTTATGAACCTGCTCTTACGAGGCATTTTCGGCTGAGATGAGTTCGCGATACGAAATCAAGGCAATACCTTCGGCCTCCAATAACTGTCTGGCTTCAGGCATGGTGAGCACCCTCAATTCGGTTTCTCGCGATTCCCGGAGCCGGGTATTAGCCTGCTGCAATTCCGCATCATTGTAGCCCGGATGGCAAACAAATTCCCAGGTGCCTTCAGGAATGATGGTGGCGATGGCTCGGAAGAGTCTCTCATCGAGCGCACCGGTCACAACGATGCCGAGCGTGCCATCGGGAGTTACCATCCCCTGCCGTTTCGCTGCGTCACGAAATTTGCCTGCAAGGGCGCGCAGAACTCTCACCTCTGCATAACGAGTCCAAAGACCGGGCCGCGCCAACAATTCAGTCGAGGTCAGCGGTTTGCGCGGTCCAAACGGATTGCGAACCGCTCCTACTCCACAAGCTAGCGTTGCGCGTAGCACGGGGCGCAGCACCGCAGGAAACAAATGAGTGTGCTTGTGAGAATCCACGTGGGAAACTTTGATACCGGCAGATTGGATATTGCCAATCTGTGCCCTTGTCTCGGCTTCAATCTCCGCTGAGTCGAAGCGGCTGGTCAGCGCGCGTGCCGCAAACGATTTCAAACCATCCCGAAAGCGATCGGTACCAGAATCTCGGGACGTGATCGTGGGCAGGCGAACCGCATCAAGGACCGGCTCGCCATCGATCAGCACCAGATGGCAGCCAACATCGAGCCGCGGAGTTTCTCTAGCCAGCCGGACGGCATCGTTAAAGGCGGGCCCACTCGCCATCAGGGTCGTCGAAGTCACAATTCCCCGAGTGTGAGCCTCGATAATGGCGCGATTGACTCCTGCAGTGAAACCAAAATCATCGGCATTAACGATCAGTCGGCGCACCGCGTCAGTCTAGCAGGGAAGCTAGGAGAAACGGTGCGAGCGACAAGTGCGAATTCTGCACGCGAGCATTGACCCACTGCGCCGCGGATGACGAAATCTCCTGAATGGCACTCGCCACCTGCTCGGACGTCACGCCTCCCAAGTTTCATTTTGTCCAAAGACTGCAGACGCGAACCCCAGAGGAGCTTGGAAGCCATTTAGAAAGGCACGCATCTGGGTGCAGGTTCACCCTTTCCCACAAGTTCGGGGGCGTGTAAACTACCTGCATTATGACCAGCCATATTGAAGCATTGCCTTCAGTCGCGGAGATTTGTGCCAGCGTAAAACGCCTCGGATACGGCGTGAGCCAGAGCATTCGTCTATACGGTGAGGAATTTGAGGTGATTTCCGATCCCTTTCCGGAAGCGGGCGGCATTGCGGTAAGTGTGAAGACCAGGAAAGACCAGGAAGTCCGAATCGTGCAGCTACCCGCGACGGTCCTTCAAAGCGTGAAGGGCGGAACGCTGCCTGACAGAATGTAATCGCGAAACGGCGCAACCTGCACGCGCTATAAAGCCGCAGCTCCCGAAGATGTTGCTGATTGCATTTCCGCAACCAGCCTCTACCCTATTGCTTCCCTTTCGATCTTGTCTTGGCGATCGGTTTTCTTCCCGCAGGTTGGCCGGTGAGCGACCCTTGCTGCTCCAGCGGTCCGAGTGACACCGTAGTGAGGGCAGAATCATAGTCGAGCCAAAACAGCTGTCCTCCGCTGGCTTGGTAGATCACCATATCGAAGTTGGGTCCGGTTGAGCCATCGATTACAGTCGCAAGCGAATGTTTTCCGGTCAGCATCGTGTAGCGCCCGGGATTTTTTGTATCCGCAAGCGGAGTTCCAACAAATGTATCTCCGGAGCTTGTCGCGTCGGGCGTTCCCATCGAGAAGAAGGGATCGCTGACCAATCCAGTTAGGCTTAAGGATCCGCTCGCAACCATGGTCCCTTGCACGGCCGTGTCGAACTCGCAGCCGCATCCATTATTGTCAAAGTTCTGCCAGGCAGCGGCGTAGTTGCCCGCGAAATCGGTGGTTGCACCCGCACTGAAAGGAAATCTGTGAGGGGTACGCCCCCATCTTCCTTCGGAACCAGCAGCACGGTTACGATTCCGAACGCGGCAATCATAAGCCCGAGGTTAAACACCTTGAGCATGCCGAGATAGAGGCTACGCTTCGCTGTGTTCACGGTTCGGGGGATATGAACGAGAAGGTAGGAATTCCGCCGGGCGGAAAGCTTAATCGCTATTACAACCTGCGATAGACAAAATGTGGAATCGGAAATGTCCTTCGATTGAGGACTGCTCCCAGGACCTTGATGTGAGCTTGACGCAACGTCTGCAAACCCTTAAGTGCTGATTCTCGGCGCGTGGACTCTGCCTGGAGCACTATCACCAAACCTTCTGCAATTCCCCCCAGAGCAACTGCGTCCGCATAGAGATTCAGCGCCGGCGAGTCAATCAGAACGTAGTCGAACTCTTTGCGTAGCTCCTGCAAACGTACCCTAAGACGGTCCGAACTCAGCAGGCTGGGCGACATAGAGTCCACGGTTCCTGCTGACATAAGCCACAAATTGGATGGTACAAGTTGCCTGGCAAAACTGCGCATATCACCATCTTCGGCCAGGGAGGTAACCAAGCCTCTATGGTTGGAAACCCCCAAAAATCCGGGGAGAGAAGGAGTGCGAAAGTTCGCATCTACCAGGCAGACCGAACCGGAAGTATTTGCGGATAAGATGCGGGCTGTTTCCACGCAGATTCGGCTACAACCATTTCCGCGGTCGATTCCCGCGAAGGCAACAGTGTGAAAGAGATCGGGCTGTCCCAAGAAAATACGTTGAACGAGTTTGAAGCACTCTTGCTGTGCAACGGCGTCGAAATCCGACACTTCGCTAGCGGGCTTGCGATTGCCCTCGGATTCCAAAAAGAGAACTTTGGCGGACTCCCGCGCAGAAGTCCCTGGCTGCATCAGCGCTTCTTGCATCAGTTCAAAATTTTTACTCATGCCTTTTTTTACCTTGGCCAGCGCGGTGTTGCGCCGGTGATTGTCTGTTCATTTGCATCAGCGGCATTGGCCACTGTAGTTGTTCAACACGTCAGCGGCGCGCGCATTTCCCTTTCGAGAAGCGGCCAGCAAAAGAATTTGGGCCTGCGTGCAGTTCTGAGGCACTGCCGTCCCCTCGATGTACAAACGCGCGAGCTCGATTTCAGCATCGCTATCTGCGTTCTTCACCTGTTCCCAAAGTTTCTCGGGGTCCGGTATGTACTCCAGAGCGGGTCGTGAGTGCTCCGATTTCTGGGCCGATGTGGACGCGACGGACTCAGGGCTTACGGAGGTTTCACTGGCTGAGGAGACGGGCACAAATTTTGCGCCGAGTTCGCCGGTGCGCGCCGGGCTTTTGGAACGAGCTCGATCCGTTGGCGCTGACAAGCCTATCTGTGAAACCGCGCTGGCGACTAATGGAGAGTGAGTCCTGAGTGCCTCCGGGCCTTGATGGACACCAGTGCAAAATAAGAGGAACAGCAGCAGCATAGAGCAAAGGGCAACTTGTCTTCTCCACCCGAAAGGCAGCTGGAATGCCGGATCACTCTTCGGGACGGCGAGGGCGATGCACCGATGTTCTGCAGCTTCGGCGTTGCCGTCGACGGCCTTTTCTGTCTCGAAACCCAAGTCGTTCATGCTCTCGCGGATTACCTCTTCCCGGATACTTTTTTGTTTCAGGACGTAACCCAGGGAAATGGCGTTGAAGCAAATGTTGTTGATATTTCGGGGAATTCCCTGGCTGTATTGTGCGATCAGCGCCTCAGCCCGCCGCGTGAAAAGTGGAACCTTGAAGTCGTAGCCTGCCACCTGAAGACGATGGTGGATATAGACGCTGGTTTCTTCGTTACTGAACGGGTGAAGTCGAGCGAAGATCGACATGCGTTGCCGGAGCTGGAGTAGGTGGGGGGACGCTAATTTCTCACGAAGCTGAGGTTGTCCGGATAGAACAATCTGCATAAGCTTGTCACTGGTGGTCTCGAAATTTGACAACATTCGCACCAGCTCAAGCGCGGAGTCTTCAAGATTTTGAGCTTCATCAATCACCACCACTACTTTCCGTCCCTGACGGGCCTCGGCCAGTAGCAAATTGTTCAGCTGTTCCTGCATGTGGACCACATCGCCCGTCTCATCCACGACGCCGAGATCACGCAGCAGAGCTCGCAGGAGCTCGTTTGGACTGCACAACGTTTGAAACAAAAATACTGTCCGGGCGGCGCCTCTCAACTCGTTCAGAAGCTGAAAAAGGATCGTGGTTTTCCCCATTCCTGGCTCGGCGATGATGGACATGAAGCCGCGCCCGGTTTGAATCGCATAGGACAATGAGGCCAAAGCCTCACGGTGCGTCGGGCTAGGATAGAGGTAGCGCGGATCAGGCGTAACCCCGAAGGGCTGTTCCTTCAAATTGTAGTAATCCAGCACCATTCGTGATCGCCTAGGCGGTTTGCTTCGGAACACTGGCCAGCACCGGAATCCTGAGAACCTCGAGCACTTCCGCCGGGGTACGCAGCGATGGATTCAGGTACTCGGCAAGGAAAGCTGCCCCCGCACCTATGAAAAGTGCCAGAACTGCGCCGCAGCACAGTACCAAAATTGGACCAACCCACGGAAGGATCGGCAGCACTGGCGGAACTGCAATTGCGACATTCGAGATCCGTTTCTCATCCAAAGCGTCGGAAGTACGCTCTTGTTCTCGCTTCGAAAGATAAAGCAAGTAGTTCGCCTGATTGGCATTGACCTCGCGGGTCAAATCCGCCTGTTTCATCGTCTTCTGATCCAAGTCGAGCATTTGAATCCGTAAGTCGCGAATGCTGGTTTCCAGAGCTCTCGCGCTCGCCTGGTGAAAAGCCAGATCGGCCTCCGTTTTTGCAACGTCTTCCCTCATCAATTCGTAAGTAGCGTCTCGATCCGTGGTCTGATTGACGTATTGTTGTTTCTTCGCGCTAACAATGGCAGCCTGCGTCTCCTGGATCTCCTGTTCGGCTTCCTCTACCGTCGGATAGCTTGGTTCATATTTCATCAGGAGCTGGGTTTTCTTAACTTGCGCAGCCAGGAGGTTAGCCTCAAGTTGCTGCATTAGTGTTTGGGCAGAGTCGGTTGTCTCCTGAGCGAGAGATCGCTCGGGGGTGGCCTTCATACGGGCCTTCTCGTCTTCGATTCGCTTCTCGTCTGCAGCAATGGTTTGACGGGTTGACTGAAGAGCGGAGACGAAATTGACTACCTGCTGCGCCATTTCCGTCCGTTGAACATCTGGTGCCGTGATGCCTGTTGTCCTTGTAAACTCGGCAAGGCTCGCCTCTGAGTCTGCAAGAGCCTTCCGGTACTTATCGGTCTCCGTGGCGAAAAACGTGTACGACCCGGCTGGCCGGTGCACGGCGTTATGTTTGGCGAGGTACATCTTACCCAGCGTCTGCATGACATTGTAGGCAAGCTGCGGGTCGGACGCTTTGTACGAGACGTCTATCAGATTGGTCTTTGACACGGCCTCGATATCCAATTTCGATTTCAAATGCTGGGTGGCCCGGGCGATATACCAAGCCTGATCCGCTCCAGGGTGAAAATAGTGTGTAAACGACTCGCGCTCCTTCTCCTGCAGATGATTGGCAAGCACGACGCCCTCGAGGAGATCCGGACTGTTCAATATCTCAACCTCGGAACCGATGTCATAGTCGGTTACTGGAGGGGGCGACGATTGAGCTTGCGTCGATTCAGACGTGACCGTCGGATCCAGACGCTGCTCGTTTACAAGTATTTCCATTTCTACTTTATGCGTGGAGTTCAAAATCACAGCGGCCACCACTGTGCCAAGCAGAACCCCGGCGCACGTATAGTAAAATGCCCGCTTCCGGCGGAACAGCGGCGCCAGAATGTCTCGCATGGTGGGGTCTGACTTCTTCCCCAACTCAATTTCAGGATTTGCCTCAGTCATTTCTTTGGATCTCCCAAACACTTCACGGCGCAAAGAGATTCGTCCCATTAAAACTCAGCCCGGTGGCGAGACCAAGATTATAGGGAACATACTTTCTGAACTTCGCAATGAACGAATCAGGAACAAAGACCATGTCGCCAGCCTGAAGATGGATGTCCTCGTGAATGTTGTGGCCGTTCAAAAGCTGCCTCAGGTTCACCCTCTTGACCTCCACCCAATCAGTGGATACGCGATGGAAAACGAATACTTGCGTCTTGGCCGAGGGCAAAAATCCACCAGCGACGGCAACTCCCTCCGACACCGTCGTGTCGACGCGCAGTGGATATTGGCCTGGCTTCCCAACCTGACCATTCACCGTGAATTGCGGGGGTTGGAAGTTTGTAACGTCTACGGAAACGATTGGGTTGTGCATCGTCTTCGAATACGCCTTTGTCAGAAGGTCGACAATTTGGGGAATCGTCTGGCCCTCAACGTATATCGTCCCCACACCATTCGGAAGAGTGATAAAGCCGTCGGGCTGAACCGTCACGTTTACAGTAAGAAGCTCAGGAATAAGCGGGAAAGAAATCGCCAGAATGTCGCTGGGCATCACGTGATAACGAGGGTAGCGTTCTTGCAACGCCGGTATATCGGTCCTATTTGATCTTTGGACTTCAGGCATTTGGTCAGTTTTGGTATTGCTCAAATTCGACTGAACCGTCTGCGCAGAGTTTGGCGCGCAACTCGATATAAGAATCAGAGCCAGCGCACTAGCATGGAATCGTAGCTTGGGCATCTTCGTTATTCCTTAAATTGTCTGGCTAACCCCGCGGGGAACCGGCACGAGCAAGCGCCACAACCAGCGCCTGGCAAATGCGACTTTCTTCCATGCTTAGTTGCGAGCGCTTATCCAGCGTCCATAAACCCGTATGCCCCTCAGTCGAAGGCACTTCAAGCAAAGCTTCGCTACCGTGAATTAGCAGTCACCGTTTTCCACAGATTGTATGAGACGAAATAAAGATGCTATGAGACGAAATCAAGCGATTGTCCACGAGGGCAGCTCCGAATATGGGGCAACGTAGCGACTATTCGGTGGACAGCAAACTTAGCAGTCTTTCATGAAACTGCAGCGACCGCCTGGTTAATTTCATGTGAATGCTGGAGCCGGCCCCAAGACTGGCGAGGGTTCCGGCCGGAGGAGCAAGGGCTTGCATCCCCCGTTTCGAAGCATGGGGAGGCCCGGGCGCGCTCTTTGGTTTCGCTGTCTCGATTCACACAACATTCACGTCCCTGTCGTCGCAGTTCAAAGATCGTAGGCTATAAAGCCTTTCACGCTCAGAGAAGGTGGATTCGAACTACTACATTTTGTGACATAGAAAATCGGGGGCCGAGCATGGCAGGTTCGCTGAGTTGTCCGTTACTGCCGCAATTCCACGGCATGGAAAGCGACGAGCAGTTGCAATTGACTGCGGCTAAGGTCCCAAGGTGGTATGCGGCTTTCACCATGTCGCGCCATGAAAAGAAAATTGCCTGGCATCTCGATCAGCGCGAGATCGAATCGTTTCTTCCGTTGTATAAGACAAAACGCCGATGGAAAAACCGCTGCACCGTAGCTCTGGAACTCCCGCTGTTCCCCAACTATGTTTTTGTGCGGATAGATCCTCGCGAACGCCTTCGAGTATTGGACATTCCCAGCGTGGTATCCATAGTATCTGTTGGACGTGAACCGCTGCCGGTAGAGGATCACTACATTACTAGGTTGCGGGATGGACTTCTCACCCACGGGATCGAGCCCCACCCCGGTTTAGAGGTGGGCGACAGGGTACGCATCACAACTGGTCCGATGGCCGATATGGTAGGCATACTGGATCGCCAAAAAAATGGCTTCCGCGTTGTTCTCAGCCTGGAAATGATCGGCCGAAGTGTGGCGGTTGAAGTAGACGTTGCATCCATCGAACCTGCCGGTGCTCCCAGGCGAGCGGGGGCATGTTCCTCTCGGCTGGAGTGTTAGCACTCTATCAATCGTCCCCAAGTCTTCTAGTGCCCGACAACGCAATCCACAAACCGTCGTTGTACGGGCAGGCAATGTCAAAGAAATCGTCTGATCACGAAAGGCCAAGCCGCGAGAGCAGCGATACTCCCTTCCTCCAGTCGGAATCGCTGCCGTTCTTCAAATGAAAGCTCAGATCAACGCCGGCGTGAAGGAGCAAAAGGATTGGCCGTTGATCACGTTGAAAAAGTTCCGCTCGGTACCGAAGTTTTACTTGGGATCCTCCGCGATCAGACGCAGCTGGCCGAATTTCTCTGGGGCGTGGAACGTGTGACTCATCGTGGGTTGCCAGACAACTTCTGTCCGGTTCGGCGGCGGGCCCTGGCTGCGAAACAAATTGATTCGAAACTTGTCACCAGCAGATGCAGCGTGGCTCTGCAAGGCCGAGAATGGGATGCGCATGGCTCCGTACCAAATTTTCGCGGCCGGATCGATGCGGGCGGCCACAGTGAAGCCGGAGTTCCACTTCCAGCCATCTTCGTGATGCGGCTTAGACAGGTCAATGTCGAGATCGACCCACTCGCCTTGCGGCGAGATTTCGAACTCCTTATATTTGCGGATGTTTTGGAAATCGGAACCAATGAACACTTCGGCAACATCCCAATCCCAAAGCTGAAATGTTTCGCTCATGGTCTCGGGAGAGGGCTTGAGATTCAGAACTTCATAAGGACAAACGAATAAGAAGTACAGGTTCTTCTCTGTCCAGCGCGAGAGGATCTCGGTACGGTAGCGCGGTTGGCTCTGGCCGTAAGGAGCTTTATCGATATAGACCGCTCGAGCTGCGCGCCAGAACGGCATGCTTGGGTCCGTACTTGGCGCCACGTCTTCTCGAGCTCTTGTACTTTCCAACACACCCGGTTCGGTTGCCATGAGTATCTGGGCTGCGATAAGAACGAGGACGCAAGCGATTAGGCCGGCGCATACGCGTCTCCAGGAAATTGAGTCTGGGTGCAAACCTTCCTGCAAGTGTCGGAACAAATCGGGGATGGGGAGATAGCTTCGCCAGATGACGCTGATCATTGATTTACTCCGCTGGCCAGGATTCCGCCGTCGACTGTGATTGCCTGTCCCGTGACAAAACTTGCCGCGTCAGAAGCAAGAAATACCGCAGCCCCCACGAGTTCCGCGAGTTGACCGAAGCGCGCCATTGGCGTTCGTAGCAAAAACTCCTTCCCGCGAGCCGTCCCATCGAGCAACGATGCATTCAACGCCGTCCGAAATACGCCCGGCACCAAGGCATTGACGCAGACTCCGTGTCGAGCCCATTCGATGGCCACCGATTTGGTAAGAGACAGTACGCCTGCCTTGCTCGCGCCGTACGCCGCAACTTCGTAGAGACCGAGAAAGCTGGAAAGCGAACCGATGTTGATAATGCGACCGTACCTCTGCTCGATCATGTGCCGGCCGAAGACCTGCATGGCGCGCAACGTGCCGGAGAGGTTCGTTTCAAAGATCGTGTTCCATTCTGCCTCGGATAAGTCCAGAGTTGGAGTCCGCTTCGTTTGGCCAGCGCAGTTTACCAGGATCTGCACGCTGCCGAAGCTGCGGCAAACGGTATCAAGCAATGCCTTCAGGTTTTCTTTACTAGTAACGTCACAGGTGATCGGCAGTGACTTTCGTCCGAGTGCCACAATTTCGTCGCTGGCCGTACGGACCAATTCGCAGCGGCGTCCGGTCGGAATCACATTTGCGCCGGCTGTTGCGAGCCCGCGGGCCAGGGTCAATCCAATGCCGCTCGTTCCGCCAATCACGACCGCTGTCTTGTCGGTGAGGTCTAAGAGAGGATGGCCCATTTTTTTCTCTGCGATCTGCAATTGCGGCATCTCATCAGAGCGAGACGCCCCTCTTCCAGGGAATAAAGTCGTCCTGCCCGAGCAACTCTGCCTTAGTTCGAACCTGGCCGCTCGCTACTTCAACCATCCGCTCCAGCAATGCGTCTCCCATCTCTTCGACTGTGCTCTCACCTGAGATAACAGCACCGGTGTCGATATCAATGATGTCTTGCATCCGGTTGGCGAGCGGCGAATTTGTTGAGATCTTGAGCACCGGCGCAATGGGATTTCCTGTCGGCGTCCCCAGCCCGGTGGTGAACAGAACAAGGTTTGCGCCAGCGCCCACCTGGGCGGTAACGCACTCCACGTCGTTGCCCGGTGTGCACTGGAGGTTTAATCCTGCCGCAGTGGAGTATTCAGGATAATCGAGCACTGCAGTCACCGGCGAAGCCCCTCCCTTCCTGGCCGCGCCAGCGGATTTCATCGCGTCGGTCACTAATCCATCCCGAATGTTTCCCGGCGAAGGATTCATATCGAAGCCCGAGCCCACGGCTTTTGCCCGACTCGCATACTCTCGCATCAATTGGATGAACCGATCGGCGACGGCATTTCCCACGCAGCGATCGATTAATTCCTGCTCGACGCCGCAGAGTTCGGGAAATTCGGAGAGCAGGCTCCTCCCCCCAAGAGCTGCCAGCATATCCGACACCCGGCCAACAGCGGGATTCGCAGAGATACCGGAAAACCCATCGGAGCCGCCGCATTTCAAACCCACGCACAAGTGAGAAAGTGACGCTGGGGCACGATTACTTTTGTTCGCCTCCGTGAGTCCGATGAAAGTCGACTGGATGGCTTCCGAAAGCATCTTGAATTCGGAGCCGCTCTGTTGCTGCTCAAATACGAACATAGGCTTATTAAAATGCGGATCGCGCCGGGCGATCTCTTCCCGGAGAATAGCAACTTGTGAATTCTGGCACCCCAGGCTGAGAACAGTCGCTCCGGCGACGTTCGGATGATGGATATACCCCGCAAGCAGCCCGCAAAGATTGTTGGCATCCTCACGCGTTCCGCCGCAACCGCCCTCATGCATCAGAAATTTGATTCCATCTACATTCTCAAGAATCTTGGGACGCGTCGGCGAAAAAGAGTCTGGTTCCTTTGCGCGTGCCTCGATGGTCTTAGTTTTGCCTTGAGCGTAAAGCCTGACAAGTTCCGCCACCTGTTGCCGATAAATGTTCGGCCGAGCAAAACCTAGCTCTTCCTGGAACGCCTGTTTTAACACAGCAATATTTCTGTTCTCACAGAAGACCAGTGGCACCACTAACCAATAATTTCGCGTGCCGATCTGACCATCGGGCCTGTGGTATCCGAGAAAGGTTCGCTGCCGCCAGCGAGACACATCGGGCGGAATCCACTCGTATCGCCGCGAACTCTCGGCAGTAGGGCGAGGCCTCGTGCCGTACATTGCGTGTCGTCAGGACTTCCCCGGCTGCGATTGGTTCTCTCGCTTTGCCGACGAGAACTCCGTACATCACAACCTCGTCACCCGCAGATAGATCCCGCGTACAAAACTTATGTTTGGCTGGGACTTCCGACTTCAGAATGTAGTCTTGGTCCGAGTAGATGATGCGCTCGCCCTTGTGCAGATCGGTGAGTGCAATTAAAACATTGTCCTTGGGGTCGATCTTCAGAACGCTATTCTGCATCGCAGTCCCGTGCTGCCGTGTGAGGCCGAGTAACCCGGCCGCACCGGGCACTCATCCGACTCATCAGTGTAATCTGTCCAGTCGCAAGCGAGTACCGAGACCTTACCTTTCAGGGATGCGAGAGCAATCGTGCTTCTATCCTGTTCCGTTCTCCGGCCGCATTAGCGCGGTTTGTGGACGTTCGAGTTCTTGTATAATTCGCCGACATTCACTGCGGGACGCGGTCAGGGTAATTGGAGAAAGAAGCCAAGAAATGGTCTTGAAGGTTTTCGATGACAAAAATTCGTTGGCAAAGGCGGCCGCCCATACGGCGGCAGTTGCGATCCGCAGCGCCATTCAGAAGAGTGGCCAGGCACGCGTCATAGCCGCGACTGGTACATCTCAGTTCGAGTTCCTCGCTGCCCTCACCGAATCCTTTGATATTGACTGGGGACGAGTTGAACTGTTTCACCTCGATGAATATATCGGCCTGCCTGCGACCCATCCTGCAAGCTTTCGCAGGATACTTCTCGATCGGTTGGTGAACAAAACCGGAATCGCGAAGTTTCATCCGCTCGACGGCGACGCGCGCGATGTTTCCGAGGTCATTAGCCAAGTCGGTAATGCAGTGGCATCTGCAGCGGTGGATATCGCCTTTGTGGGTGTCGGGGAGAATGGCCACCTTGCCTTCAACGATCCGCCGGCAGACTTCGAAACGGAGGAGCCATATCTGATCGTCAACCTTGACGAAGCCTGCCGACGGCAGCAGGTCGGAGAGGGCTGGTTCGGCGATATATCACAGGTGCCCATGCAGGCAATCTCGATGTCGATCCGGCAGATCCTCAAGGCAAAGGAGATTCTGGCGGTCGTGCCCGACTCGCGAAAGGCACAGGCCGTTAAGGCGTGCTTCGAGGGCGAGGTCAGTCCGATGGCGCCTGCCTCGATCCTGTGCACGCATGCCAACACCAACGTTTATCTCGACAAGGAGTCCGCCAGTTTGCTCAGTTCGGCATTAGAAACCTCCGCATAGGGTCGCGAGAGAAGACCCTGACTAGACTCACCAACAATTAATTCACCGCTGACATGGACACGGCCGGACAACCCCCGTCACGCAGCGCACGATCCATCCCCGCCCTGCGCTGGTGGATCGGTGGCCTGCTGTTTGCCTCCACCGTCATCAACTACATCGACCGTCAAACGCTCTCGTGGCTGGCTCCCTATCTCCAATCCCAGTACCACTGGACCAATACCGACTATGCAAATCTCGCGATCGCGTTCCGCGTCGCCTACGCCATCGGGCAGACAGTTTTCGGCAAGCTGATGGATCGAATCGGCACGCGCCGAGGTCTCACACTGAGCGTCCTCGGGTATTCGATCGTCTCGATGCTCACTTCATTGGCGCGTGGATTTTATGGCCTGGCTTGCTTCCGTTTCCTCCTGGGTGCCGGCGAATCTGCCAACTGGCCAGCCGCCACGAAAGCCGTCTCGGAATGGTTTCCCAAGCGTGAACGCGGTCTCGCGACGGCGCTGTTTGACAGTGGTTCCTCAATTGGAGCGGCGATTACTCCCTTCCTCACTTATTCGATTTACTCGCGATGGGGGTGGCGTCCCGCGTTTATGGTTCCCGGCATCCTCGGCTTCCTCTGGCTCATCGCTTGGCGATGGCTTTATCATCCGCCGGAGAGCCACCCTCGCATCAGCGACGGCGAACTCCGCATGATCGTGGCCGACAAGCGTGATGCGGATGCAGAACAGGAGGGCACGGTCCGTCCGCGCTGGCTCGACCTGCTCAAACTCCCCCAGACCTGGGGAACGATTATCGCGAGAAGTTTTACCGACCCGGTTTTCTTTTTCGTCGCCGAGTGGTTCCCCATCTACCTCGTCGCGAAGGGAATTGAACTGAAAACCAGCCTCATCGCGGTGTGGATACCATTCGTCGCCGCTGACGTTGGCAGTTTTTTCGGAGGAGCAGTGTCAGGGTACCTGATCAAGCGAGGATGGTCGGTAGGTGCAGCCCGCAAGGCCGTGATGATTTACGGCGGGATCGGAGTGACGCTGCTCGTTCCTACTATCTTCACGACTAATCTCTATCTGATCTCGCTCCTCTTCGCACTTGCGACTTTTTCCTACGCCGGATTCACGATCATGGCAAACGTGTTGCCGTCCGATCTCTATCACAGTGAATCCGTGGCGTCAGTGAGCGGCCTGAGCGGAACCGGCGCCGGAATCGGCACCATCGTGGCCTTCAAGTTGATTGGTTACTTTTCCGATGCGCGACGGGCCACTGGAACTCATTCCTTCGATCCGATCATCATTGTCGCGGGCCTGCTTCCGTTCGTCGGAATGATTCTTGTGTTGTTGCTGGTGCGCAATACGCAGGCTACGGACCAGGGTCTGGTGCGCCGAATTTGAGCGAGGTCAGGCGGTTAGACGGGAAGAATTACCGGGGCTTGGGCTGGCGCGATATGAAAGCCCTTTGCCCTCAAAGCGCCTCAACCCGCCGACAGCCAAAAAGTTGGAAACTTCTTCGACCCTAAGGTGCATCTGAGCTCAGAACACTTTCCTGGACCCCGGGGGCACCCCTGTGACCTGTGCCTTTTGAAGGTTCGTTGTGAAGATGGATTATGCGGTTCCACACCAAAGGCAGCCTGTTTATCGTTTTGCTCTACTTGGCGGCAGTTCGCCCTGGGCTGGCGCAGGAGCAAGAGCAACAAAAAGGCAAGCGCATAAGCAGCAAGGAGGCTAATCGAGTCGCCCGCAAAACTTCTGATCTTAAGGAGCCTCGGACGGTGGCACGCCTGTTGACCCCTAATGAGGGTTTGGCGATCGTGGGGGCCGCGCTCGATTCGCGCCATCATCGTTCGGATTTCTCAGCCGATTGCTCGCACTTTGTTTACGCACTCTATGAGCGCGCGGGCTTCCATTATGAGTACGCAAGCTCTTCGGACCTTTATGAAGGAACCGTCGAGTTTCGGCGAGTGGCGACTCCGCAACCGGGTGACTTGGCTGTCTGGCGCGGACACGCTGGGATCGTGGTGAATCCCGCTCAGCATTCCTTTTTCAGTGTGTTGCATACCGGTCCTGGAGTCGATTCATACGAATCTCGTTATTGGAGACACCGCGGACAGCCTCATTTCTTTCGCTACCTCATGTCAGCCCCGCGTCGCGTCCTCACCAGCTCGACCCGGACTGCAAGCTTGCAGCCCGCCGCTTTGAACGATGCGGATTAACTGCCAACTGCAAAGCGCGAACATTCAGCCCCCCAACGAATAACCCCAACCCGAAAGCTCGCTCACAAAATAATCAAGTCATCCAGTCGCTTCGCGATCTCTGGCGCGGAGCGATCCCAATAATGGGTGTGCGCCCCCAACCCGATGCACATCTCGTCGCGAGGCCAGGGAGCAACCTCGGACGCGACTTCAGCCGGTTGCGTGGGATCGCCGCTACTGTTTCGCTGCATCCATTGCCCGATCCAAAGCGATCGGCCGATGTAGTCGCCGCTACGATACGCATTCGACCAATGAGTGACGTTCATCTCATCCGTCCTCGGAAGCGGCGACTCGATTCCCGGCATAGGCGGCCCTACGGGATCACCAACGTCTGCGAGCGAATTATCTGGAATATCCGAGACCCACCAATACAAATGAGGAAAAAAGCGATTGAGCAGTTGGCGCAACGGACTTCCCATGGAAAAGACATAGATTGGAAGATCTCGCGCTTCCTTCGCTGGCTTGCGAAAGCCGTAGCGCGCAAGGCCTGGATCAGGAGCACCCTTACCGGAACGTTCCAGGTAGCGCAGAAGGTCGGTAGTCACCATGGAACCGAGACTGTGCGCGACGATGATTACCTTCGAGTAGAGAGGCTGCCCTTGCTCATCCGTCTGCTGGGCGATGTAGCGCAGCAGGGAAGTCATGCGCTCGGCGATCTTCGCCCGCGGAGTTCTCCTCTGGGGTGAGGTGCGCAGGTAGTTGTCCACATCAAGAATTGCGTCGAGAATAGTGGTCAGGTACTTCAGGATGAATCCGAACACCGCGGACGCCGACACGGCTAACACCAATCCAGTTTTCTCGATCAACGGGAGAGTAAAGTAACTCGCCTTGTTTACGTAGTCTTCCCATCCCCCGCGTTGGTGCACGATCCTCCGCAATATCAGCCAGTCGATGACAAAGAACAACAATGGCAACGGCACAATCGCCGCCCACAACAGTCGCGTCAGAATGGCGGTATTGTCGATACCTCGCGACAGCCATTTGCCGAGCGAGCGTATCTTGTCCGTAGTCGCATTCCTTGTCCACTTTGGCTTGATCTCGAAGACGACTGATGGCAACGCCATCCAGATGAGTAGCAAGAGGCAGGCCGCGAATATTACCATCGTGAGTGGAAGCGCTGGAGTAATGCTCACAAGCAGAAGCCCCCTTAGATAGTTGGTCCAGAGGGCGTTGCGATCGGATTGTTGTTCCGGCTCACGGCATTCCGGGGTCTCGTACGGCTTCGCCGTCTCCTCCGCCGCTTCGTACGACTTGCCAATCCGCTCCATCCACAGGGTCACAGCGCATATATCGGGAATCAGCTTTCCCGGGATTGTGCCGTTCGAGAGTCCCGACCTGGCAGTTTTGAGGGTAACCGCGTCGAAGGTCTTCAGCTTATACGACCCGTACGCAACGATCCCGCTCCACAACACGCACGTGACAATCACGAAGAGTACGGCGGGAATAGAAAAGGCAAATCGCCCGGTGCGGAAAGCCGCAATGGCGCGCGCCTTTCGCTCTTTTGTCCTTTCTCTGGTTTTTTCTGCCTCCTCATCCCCCTGGCGTCGTGGCCGTATAGTGGAAGTGCAGAAAATGGCGAGCGGCCGAGCGAAAAGAGCGCACAACAGGCAGAGAATCCAGGAAAGCAACAGCTCCCCGAAGATCCACTGCACGGCCCAAAGAGAAGCCACGGCAAACTGACTCTGCGCGTTGGGAAGAAGATAAAACAAGAACCATCCCGCATTGATGACAAAAAGCAAAATCGACAACGCGTACGCTCCGGGACGCAGTTGTTCGAACTTCCACCCAATCCACCCCAGCAGCGTTCCAGTAACGGTCAGCCAGATGATCAGCAGAAGAGTCTCAGGTAAGGAAACCTTGGGATGAAGGTAGCAGTTGTATAAACAAGCCAGGCCTCCGAGAGTCAGAATCCCCAAGCCCGCTCCGAGGAAGGGAACTAACGCCCAAAGCATCGGCCGCGAAGGCGAGCCGTGTTTTCGCAGAAGGATGAATGTGGCTACCAAGCCAAGCAGACCCGCGGACGCAAGCGCACCCGGCAGCAGCCACGCTTTGCCCTTCGCCTTGTCGATGAACGCGCTGCAGGCGATTTCCAGCAGCACCACGTTGAGTATCGGCACGAATATCGTTAGCAGCCGGACCGAACTCGCGTGCAGCGAGGAAACGATTCGCCAACGCCATCTCCGCTTGCTGTCGATCGTAACGTTTTCCGCTTCCGCCCAATAGACAGCCAGCAGACTGAGACTCGCAAGATGAAACAGCAGCTGGTAGAAGGCGAAGAAGAACGCCAGGATGTTACTTTGCGGCTTGGAAAGATCCGAATAGTGCGCGTCGTAGATGTGGACCGTTGGCGCCGATGAATCCGATTTCCTCTTTCCTTCCAGCCGATCTGTCTGGAAGTCGCGGCTGACCACACCCTCGTAGCCGGCCAGCTGCGTAATCATGAAGCGATATGCATATTCGCCGCGGTCGGGTTCACCCGGCCTCAGTTCGCGCTCTTCGTATCCCGTGTGACGCGCGTGTAAATGTCCTCCTTTACCTTTTCTGGTTTTGGAAAGAAATCCGCGGCGTTCGTCGAAAATGCCCCACAACCGCTCGAACCAACTTTGCTGGTATCGTTCGTTCGCGTCTTCTGCATCCACAGCAGGCGATAGCACTGGATGAAGCGGAACATCCACCGAATCGATTGCGAAGCCACAGTACGGTCGCGAATTCTCAGGTTGGCCGGCGTGTCTTGCCTGATCTGCTCTTCGGTCTTCGTTGCCGGCCCTGTCCACGCCTTCTTCCGTGTCGCTCTTGTCTATCGACAGCAGCAGCGTTGCGACCGCAGCTGCGGAGGCGCCAGGTTCGTGCTCGCCAACCCCGTGAATAGCAATGACGGCAACATTTCGACCTTGCGCCTGCTCATGATGGGAAGTTTCATGCTTCGGCTCAGCATGATTTGAATCAGCATGATTTGAATCAGCATGGTCCGGGTCGGCGTGTTTCTGAACCGGATGGTTCGAATCAGTCTGCTCGATGTGGGCGTCCATCGACGATTAATTTCCGGCGCCGGCAGGTGTACCCGACACCGGCGCCTTTGACTTGCAATTTTGTAGAGAACGTTCGAACGAGATGAACCCTAGGATCGCTAAGCAGCCCCAACTAAGCGCCAGACTTTAACCGCGCAATCGCAAAATCTGCTTACGCCTCATTATTTGTTACGGAAACAGAACACGATGGCGGCGATCTGAAGTGCCTTCTAATGCGAAAGTTACGCTTAGAGCAGCGGTCCCACGGTTTGATTAGAACGAATCGTTTGTGCTTACTTTCGTCAGCAAGGCAAGAGAAAGCGCACAAATTTCCGGATTTCGTAACGGACCGGAGACTCTGCGAGGGGTGAGCTCTAAGAGGACAGAAACAGAGACCTGGTGCGAAACTTGACGCACATGGAGTTGGCACAACACTTGCATGTTTATCGAGAGTCAGCTACGGCCGCCCTGGCTGAGTTGAAAAGGGCCAGGATCATTGAGACCGGAGGAAGCGAATTCGAATTCTCCATCGCGCGCGTTTGGAACGGGCAGCGCGCGAATGAGAACAGATTCCTGTGCTGTGCTTGTTGAGATGCGGTCACGGCGACGCTATTTCGACACCGTTTGTATGGCGGACAGTCCAGCGGTGGCCAGTCGTTTTATTTTGTGCTGACATCGATTGGAACGTTGATTGCTCGTAAGGCTGAGTCATAATAAGTAAGTTTGTCTCTAGGAGTTTGCTATGGCAATCATCTCACGCGGTTTCGCCGGTCGACGCAGCGCAGCGGAGGCCAAACTCCCGCCCGGTCAATATCTCACCAGTGATTTTCCTGTCCTGTCCGCCGGGCCAACTCCAAGCATTTCGCACGACCGCTGGGAGTTTACGATCGACGATGGCAGCAACGTCTTGCAGCGCTGGGATTGGAACTCATTTCGGAATCTGCCCACGGAGACAGTCACGGTTGATTTGCACTGCGTAACCAGATGGTCGAAACTCGGCACGCCCTGGGAAGGCGTATCGCTTGACACACTGCTTGCGAATGTAAAGACGGATTTCCCTTTCGCAATGTTCCGTTCCTACGGGGACTACACGACCAACCTCCCTCTGAAGGATGTTATGAACAAGCAGGCCTGGATCGCGCTCAAATACGACGGCAGCGATCTGGCGGCTGAACACGGAGGTCCGGCCCGACTCCTGGTACCTCATCTTTATTTGTGGAAGAGCGCCAAATGGGTAAAAGGATTGACGTTAATGCCGCAAGATAAGCCGGGCTTCTGGGAAGGCCTTGGCTATCACATGTACGGAGATCCATGGCGGGAACAGAGGTACTCGGAACAGTGAGTTGGCGCACGGGCAAGGTCGTTGCACTGCATGATGAAACCTCGACGGCACGAACGATTACGCTCGTCGTTCCGGATTGGCCAGGTCACCTCGCCGGGCAACACATCGACGTTCGCCTGACTGCGCCCGACGGCTACTCGGCCGTTCGTTCGTACTCGATTGCCTCTGCTTCGACCTCGGATCAGCGCGTTGAAATTACTGTGGAGCGACTCGAAAACGGCGAAGTCTCACCGTATCTGACTCAGGAAGTTGCCATTGGCGATGAACTAGAGTTGCGGGGCCCGACTGGTCAGTGGTTCGTTTGGCGCGTCGACCAACCTGAGCCGATACAGTTAATAGCTGGGGGCTCGGGCGTCGTTCCGCTGATGGCGATGATTCGCTCCCGTCTCGCATCCAACAGCAATGCGCGTTTTCGATTGTTGTATTCAGTGCGTGAACCGGCCACGGCTTTCTACAAGGACGAGCTTCACGCCATCTCGAATCGAGGCGATTCCGTAATCTTGAGCTATGCGTTCACGCGAATCACGCCGAAAGATTGGCCGCGGGCGCCCGGTCGCATCGACGCGACGCTGGTTTCGGAGAGTGTTTGGCCTTCCGATCTTGCCCCAACTTGTTACGTGTGTGGCCCCACATCGTTTGTCGAGCACGCGAATGAGCTTCTAATCGCGGCCGGGATCAACCGGGAAAGGATCCGGACAGAACGTTTCGGTTCAACGGGAGAACGCAAATGAATGCAAATATCAGTTATCTGGACGGCAATGCCGCCGGCGGTGAACTCAGCAGGATATTTACTGTGGATCTGACCGCCGCCGAAGGACAGTGTGCGAATTGCGGGGCGAAGAGGCGCTTTGCCGACGCTCATTTGTATGTAGATTGTCCTGGACTCGTTGCGCGGTGCGCTATGTGCGACCATGTGCTGCTTCGGCTCGTAAGCACGGGGGAGCGCACTTTCCTCGATCTGCGGGGAATGACGTACTTGAATTTCTCGACGAAGCAGCCGACTTTGCCCGCCCGGCCTTCTCAATGATGAAATTGCAAATCTGTCCGACACCTGCATCAGCCGGCCTTTGAGTGCCATCTATCTCGCATCAGTGATACTTTGGCCCGCCGTCGCCGAAGAAAGCAGACGTCACCAGCGGTTGGCCGAGCACCCGCTTGGATCGCTCACCCCGCGAACCATCCAGGTGCACTTTTTCCATGACCGCAGTGGTAACCTGCTCTCCAATCACATTTCCGGCAATCATGTCATCGCGGAAATGGACGCCCGCCCACACCCGTGAGTTATTGACTTCCGGAATCAGATATTCATATTCCGAACGCTCATCGGGAAAAAATTCTTCTAGCACGGTAACGGCTGCGCCGACATAGGTTCCGTGCCCGGCCGGGTACGAAGGATGCTTGGGCGTCAGAATGACCGTCGGAAGGCCGGTTTCCAGCAAAGCCGGCCGCGGACGAAGATAACGAAACTTCTCATGCCATGTCGTCAGCAGCGAATCGTACATGGCGGCGTAAAGAATCGCCTCGGCGCGCGCGGTTGTCGGAGCATCCCAACCGTACCGGATCATCAACCCATCCATGATGTCGGCAGCCCAGCGACCGGGTTGTTCGTTCGCCCACTTGAAGACGATGAAGTCTGTGTAGCAGCTGCGGTTGTTCAACGCGGCAACGATCTCCTCCATCTCGTGCATGGTCTGAGCGGAGCTGTTTGCCGGGGGCGGCGGAGCATGAAACAGATCGGCGCTCTCCAGAACCAGCGGCTGCCAACTGCCCGCAGTCGGGTCGATAGGCAAAGCCTGGTTCCAGGGCGGCAAGTCCCCGTAAGTAACGCCCTGTCGCAGGAGAGGAGCCGTCCACTTCACCGAGTCATCGTATTCGGAGTGCGCGAGTTGATAGCGGGAACCGAGCCGTACCGTTTCCGGCGCGGCAGGCTGCTCCCAGGGCATTTCCTTCGCGAAGACGAGTTGATTCGGCCGCCGGTCTCGGGCAAGTACCGAAAGCACTTCCTCGGCAACGAGGTAGCCGAGCTGACGGCCCGCTTCGCAGTCGCTCTTCAGATAAAGCCCTGAACTTTCAAGAGCACGCATCGATTCATCTGCCAGAGCGTTGATTTGGCCGGCAGCTTCCGGCCTGATGAATAGCAAAATCCGTTCCGCGGCCCCTGTTTCTGCGGCCAGGTCCGACGGATAAGCGTACGGACTTAAGCTCATGACAAGTGAATGAATGCCGGAGTCAATCTCGCCCGGGTGAGGTCTGCGGTAAGCGCGTTGCCGATTCCGCGCCGCCACTTCCGCATCGGCAATTGCAATGTGCAGGGCAGCATAGAGCCGAAGAGAGGAGGGAGCTCCGGCGAGATTGTGTAGCGTCAACTGATCAAGAACCTGACGCCACACCTTTCCCTGATTCGTTACAACCCATTTATTAACCAGGCTTCGCTGGTGCGGTGTGATGGATTGCAGCGCCGCGTGGAGTTGTACAAGTTCGAGCTGGATATCTCTCGAGTCGACTGGCTGTGGTGATGGCACCTCATTAGCGCTGGCAGATTCCAGCAGGATTGGCTCCCAATCGGCAGGATCTAATTTCTTCGCGGATGTGGCAATCTGAGTTGGCGAGTGGGTGCCTCGAGCGGCGGTCTGCGCTGCTGCCCCGATGGTGCAA
Organism: uncultured Acidobacteriaceae bacterium; assembly: GCA_963726155.1. Taxonomy (GTDB): domain Bacteria; phylum Acidobacteriota; class Terriglobia; order Terriglobales; family Acidobacteriaceae; genus Sulfotelmatobacter. The sequence continues at coordinate 2,133,142 of CAVSBF010000002.1, read as the reverse complement.
GAAGCCGTCATTAAGGCGAGCGCGAGTCCGAAGAAAAAATTCCGCGACGAGTGCCATCATTTGTTTAACCTCCTATCGCTGGTGATAAATCTCAAACGGAGCCAATCCGGCACCTGCCCTTGCCGGATCGGCTCAATTGGGGTGACGACTCTACAGAAAGCGCCAAACGATCGGACAGTTCACAATCAGACCCGTGGATCCAAATGCGCCCGCGTTAGGCCCGGTGATGAAGCCTTTCTCGGCAAAGTCGAGGATTTGGAACTCTCCCAGCAATCTTGAGCGATAGCCTTTATCGATCGACTGCTTCGTCCACACCCCGAGATTCAAGTCCCAAAGCGGACTGTAATCCGTGGCAACCGTGGGAATGCCTCCCAGTACGTTCAAAGGCGAAAGCCCGTCACTGAGGGCGCTATCTAATCCCTGACGTTGTGGATTGTCTTTTCCCGTGGGGCCATTGGCAAAGAGAAAGATTCTCTCGATTGCGCTGAAGGCGCCATCGTCGTGTCCGACGGTAATGTCCTTCAGACCAGGGGCCAGGGTCGCTCCCTCCAGCGCGGCAGGAAGCGCTTCGTTTGCTTCCAGGCTCAGGTAAAGCACTGGTCGCGCGAAACTGAATCCCTGCGTAAGCGCAAGAGTTACGGTCTGGGCCTTTGGACAGATGCGAACCACCTTGTCATGCACCAGAGAGTAGTCAGGATTTCCCTGGCAGAAATCGATCTGGCTGGCTTCTACGTTGAAGGCAACGATGGGCGCGTTGTAGATAGCCCCGCCGGCGTTATCGATTGATATCAGAGGAGAGTAATCCTGATCGCCGACTGAGCCCGGCTCCGCCACCTTAGGTGGAAAGTAATTCGGCGCCTCACCAGGCACAACGCGCCTCTTCGGGGAGAAGTCAACTGTTCCACTCTCAAATGTAAGGCTTCCGTCTTTTTCGAGAGTGGCGTGACGGGTAGCTCGACCCACTTTGGCATAATTCAGCTTAGCGGCGTAGTTCAGGCCCAAAGCCGCGGCATTCCCCGCGTCCGTAGTATCGGTAAGAACGTACCAGACCTTGCGGCCGTCTCTCATTTTCCCCAGATACAGCGGGATGGTAATGGTTTCAGCCTTCAAGTCAATCTTGCCTGATTTGAGTAACTGGTAGGGGCCGACGTACTCGCGCTGTACTTCGGAAGGTATCGGACCGAAGTAAGTAGCGGGTACTGTCGCACCGACAGAAGGCGGCGGTGGTGGGAATTGCGCTTGGGCCGGTGCGGCAAACGTTACGCACAGTAAAGCCTCTGCCACCAGACTCACTCCGATACTGACTACGGCACTAATGCTCTTCATGTGTTTTATTCTCCTCGTAGTTGTTGACTATGGCGCTTGGGATCAAGCGGCAATTCCGCTCGCATGCCGTTACCGAACTTTTCGATCATCCTGCCGTGCGAAATGCTTGCGTCTTTGGTCACTCCAGAAACTCTAGAACTGTTATCAACGGCCGCCATAACCTCTGGCGCATTTTTTCTTGTAAAACAAACGCGAAATGTTGTTCCCGGCAACCAACTAGAGGAGGCAAGAGACGCTGTTTCGCGATGAAGCACGAGCGATTTCTCATCGTGATCTGACATGTGTTCAGAACAATCGCACTCTCACTGGAGAGAGCAAGAACATAGCCAAAATGAACCAACCGACCCCGGGCGCTGATCGTGCAGCAATTTCCAGAGCAAACGTATTTCGGGAAGCTCAGTTGTACGGGGGGAACGAAGTCGCCGTGACGACCTAAAGACTCAAAGACGCTCCTGCGACAGGAACTATTTGCCCGAACTTCAGATCCGCGCCAGTCCAATTGCGAAGACCCAAAGAGCTGTGAGCAAACAAAAGAAAGAATGTGCCGACCGCCAAATGGAATCCTGCATGCATTCATCCTGTGATCGCAGCGAAGTACATGAAGCAGATGCTTGACTGCGCCTATGGCTGTCGTTCGAAGGAGCATCGGCGGCCGACCTCATCAAATCGATGCAAGCCAGAAGTGAGCCGGTGGCTTCGCCAAAAGAAAAAATCGCATGAAAGCAGTGCGCGCTTATGAGGACATTTGCCGTTTTCTTCTTCTCTTGTTCCTTACTTCTTGTTGGCCAGAGCAGCAACGGCGAGTTGCGGCTCAGGGTGACGGATCCGTCGGGTCTCGCGGTGAAAGCTTCGATTCAGATTGTCAGCGAAGCAAATCAATATCGGCGTGTCCTCAGCACCGATGACGAGGGCGTTTTGACCCTGCACCGCCTGCCGTTTGGTGTGTACCAGATTCAGATCCGCGAGCTGGGATTTGCGGAAATATCTCAATTCATCCATCTCCATTCGTCGATTCCAACCGACCGCGCGATTCATTTGAAGTTGGCTGGAGCAAGGGAATCCGTAACCGTAACAGCCGCCAATACCCCTATCGATCCCGATCAGGCAGGTTCCGTGAACCAGATCGGCTCAGATTCCATTCAAAATAGAGTCAGTTCCATACCGGGCCGTTCCATTCAAGACCTTGTCAACTCGCAGCCGGGATGGCTCTACGAGGGCAACGCCGTCCTGCATCCGCGCGACTCGGAGTATCAGACGCAGTTTGTGGTCGATGGAATTCCTCTGACCGACAATCGATCGCCGAGCTTCGGGCCGCAGATCGAAGCGGATGATGTGGAGTCGATCAGCATCTACACCGCCGGGTTTCCGGCGGAATACGGACGGAAGATGGCCGGCGTAGTCGGGGTCAACACGCTGCGCGACTCGCAATCCGGCTTTCACGGGTATCTGCTGGCTGAAGACGATCGTATGTTCAGCCCGAAGACACAACGTTTCGTGGCCGACCGCATGGGCGCACAGGTCCGTGCGCACCGCCACCCGTCGTAGAGTTCGTGTTGGAAGCGGCCAGTGCGACGCTCTGAGCAATAGGTTATCTCGCCTGCAAACGCTCGCGGTCGTATCCGCGGTTTTGTGCCGCGACGATCCTTGTACGTCCTTCGCAGACCCCGCGCTCTGGGCCAGTGTCGCCGCCGTCCTGCGAAGGGTTGGAAGTTTAGGGCGGGGAGTTCCAATTTCTCCTGCACAGGTTTGAAGACCCGGAATAACACGTTTTCCTTGTTCATGAAAGTTCCTTCCAGGCGTTCTCTCGGTCGGAACGCACAGGCAACTGTGAAACGAACCATCAAGTTGTGGGGGAGTTTCAGCTCAAGCGATCACAGCACGGAATTGTTCTGGTGTTAAAACGTCATTGGCAACCTGCTTTGTACGTGGGGATTCGAGTTTGTTGGCAGGACTCCGCTGCAAATATGCCTGGTCTTCGGCCTCTGCTAGAATGCTTTTTATTTATGGGAAATTATGGGAAGGCACGTGCTACGAAGAAAGTAATTATAAGTCTTGCGTTTTCATCGTGGGCGGTTAGCTCAGCTGGTTAGAGCGCCTGCCTTACAAGCAGGAGGTCGCAGGTTCGAGTCCTGCACTGCCCACCAAGTTTTCAGCGCAGGTGTGTCTGCACGTCTTTCGGGTTGCCCGCTTGCGCGTCCGTGGCAAACGTCCGGCGTAAAATCTGGAAGTTGATCGGGACGGTAATGCTTAATGGTTTGGCAATCGGATGCAGTACCGGCTGCGTATTGGCGCCCCGCTCAGCTCCTTTTTGGACCACTTACCTAAAATATGAACTCGGCGTCGTGCCTAAGGCTTTCCTGAACATGGAAGTGAAAGCGCTCGGCGTACTATAACCGGACTCCAGGGCCGCATGTGTCACTTTTGCGCCCTCGGCCAAAAGCCGCATCCCCTGCATGAGGCGAAGTTGCTGGCGCCATTTCCCAAACGTCATTCCGATTTCTTGTTGGAACAGTCTTTCGACCGACCGCTTTCCTGCCCCAGTCCCCTTGCACAGCTGAGCGAGAGTGCGAGAATCACGAGGATCGGCCGTCAGTATTTCCGCGATTCGAATCAGCCTTGGATCGGACAAATGCGGAAGTTGCAACGGGATCATCTGCACCGCTTCCAGTTGATGAAGAATGACCGCGACCATGTGCATCTGCCATTTCACCGATTTCTTCAATGTGCACACGGTACAGGCGTGAAGAATAAGCTCCTTGAGCAGAGTTGAGACGTTGATCACGCAACAATCGCGTGGCAGCCTTTTTGCCAGGCGCGGCTTCAGATACAGGGTTCGCATCGCCACCAATCCTGACATCGTGATGGTGTGCGGAATCTCCGCCGGAATCCAGACGGCGCGATGCGGAGGAACCACCCACGTTCCGTCTCGAGTACGAACCGTCATGACCCCGCGCGAAGCATAAACAAGTTGATCTCTATCATGGAAGTGTAAAGGTACGACGTGGCCCGCCGAATAGTCGTGGGTGAGGGTTGTGATTGCGGACTCAAAATCGCCCGACCGATCAAAAATTCCATTTTGGCGCTTTTGCGACATCCATTGTCACATTATCGAAAGCGCGCACAACCCGCAAATCGGTAAGTTGAGATCAAGTTTTTACTATTGGTGGAGAACATGAACCGCTTACATCAATGGCTCTGCCGTTCTGATCACTGGCGCAGCACCGTCGCACAGAGACTTCCGTGGACGATCGGCTCTACCGACCTGGGATCAAACGTTTTGGAAATTGGCCCTGGCCCCGGTTTAACCACGGACCTCTTGCGAACCTCGGTGCCTCGACTAACAGCATTGGAGATTGATCCGATGTTGGCCGGTTCACTGAGCTCGCGCCTTAGAGGGAGCAACGTTCAGATCATCGAAGGGGATGCGACGGAGATGCCGTTTGGAGGCTCGGAGTTCTCGGGCGCAATTGCGTTCACCATGCTGCATCATGTTCCCTCTCAGGATCTGCAAGATAAGCTCCTGGGCGAAGTGCTTCGAGTTTTGAAACCCGGCGGTTTTTTCGTGGGCAGCGACAGTCTTCAGAACTGGTTTATGAGGATCATTCATATCGGCGACACGCTTGTTCCCGTAAATCCCGATACCTTCGGCGCACGATTGGAGCGTGCGGGTTTTGAACTGCTGGAAGTGCAAAGGAACTCACAAGCTTTCCGATTCCGCGCTCGACGACCAACAGTTCGCCGATCAGAACACGAAATGGGGAATGAAACCAACCAGCTGTGAGGATTCGATCTGTGGAGGAATCACATGCGCAAACTAATCATGATTCTCAAGAGTGGCATTTCGAAATCCATTTTTCTTGGCGTTCTGTTCGGCTTGGCACTCGCAACCAACGGCTTTGCCGCCTCTGAAGCCGATTCGTGCGCGGCGAATTCCGCAAATCGGCAACTTGACTACTGGCTCGGCAACTGGAAGATCGGGGCCGAGGGTTCATCGGGGGATGCTCACAGCACGGTCAGTTTATCGCTCGACAAGTGCATCGTCGTCGAGAACTGGGACGGAGGAAGGGGCCACTACGGTCAGAATGTCTTCGGATACAGCGCGGACGATAAGAGCTGGTATGGAATGTTCGCCGACAACGAGGGACGGGTTCATATATTCAGTTCGGGCAAGGTCGCGTCCGGCTCCGCGGAATTTGAAGGCACAAGTCACGGACCCAAAGGGGAAAGCATATTGAACCGAGTGAAAGTAATACGGCTCAATCCAAACAAGGTCGAGCAGACCTGGGAAAAATCCAATGACAACGGCGCCACTTGGAATGTGGTATTCCGCGGGGAATATTCGCGCGTCAATCGCTAAAGCGGCGATATCGAAGAGTGGGCATGGGTTGGTTGTATTTCCCGGCGCAGAACCGGACGCAAATGGACCAGAGCGATTGACGCCGCAGGACTGCCTGAGGCGTTGAATCACTCCGGCCTGCTCTTTGTTCATTGTTCACCCCCTTCCATGAGAAGGCGCTGTGATGTCAACCGAAGTTTTTGGTTTTGGGCTTCGATTGTGTGCCTTCGTTTTCTAGCGGAGAGGGTGAGTGCAGACGGGCAAGGGTTCAGTCAAGGTCGAGCGGAGCGAGCCGAAGGGCAACCTTGACGGGTTCCTTGCCCGTCTGCATGATTCGGAGCAAAACGAAGGCAGGAAGACATGGGCGGAGGCCATTCCCTTTCGGGACTTGAAAAAAAAGACGAACGAACCGATCCGAGGGAAAGTCTTTACAATCAGATCTTCGGCTTTGACAGGAGAGAGACTGGTGCGCTGGATTTTGATCGCATTGATGGCCCTAGCCTCGCTTGCCCATGGGCAGTCGTTCGAAACCATCGTTGCCCCGCTGGCGAGCGAGACGTTCGCTGATCCCTGTCACTATGACCTTACTTTGCCTGCTGGGCGGCGCGCAGTTCGAGCTATTTGGGTGACCTTCGACCGGGGGGAGGACATTATGAAGTTTTATTCCGATCCCGATGTCGTCGCTTTTGCGCGGCGAAATGATCTCGCACTGATGATGCCGCACCAGTGCCCCGCAAAGAATGCTCCTGGCGGACCGAAAGAGATGGACATGGATCCGACGCATGGTGTTGGCCGCGCCCTCTTTACAGCTCTGGACCAGTTCGCCCATCAGTCAGGCCATGCCGAACTGTCTTCCGCGAAGCTGATTCTGCTCGGTTTTTCCGGTACGGGTGCTCTGTTTGCTCACTTTGTCGGTTACGCGCCTGATCGCGTCGTGGCATCCATTCCCACCGATCCCGGTCACTACGATCCGGTCGGAATCGACAACGTGCACCTTTCCCTCGACGCCATCTCCGTTCCTGAACTCATTTTGGCGGGGGGCGCAGACAAGATCTCCGGTACCCAACGCCCTTACAACTACTTTCATCAGTATCGAGATCGTGGTGCTCCTTGGGCATTCCTCGTCCAGAATAAGACGCCACACTGCTGCATCATCAATGCAAAATCTCTGATACTCGCGTGGCTCGACCAGATCATCAAACTGCGCCAGCCGTCCCCAACGAAGCCGTTACGCAAGATCGACGATAGCCGCGGCTGGGTGGGATACATTCGCACGTGCCCGTCGGAGGTACACGACGACTGGGGCACACTGACTTGGGATGCGTGTGGCGCAAGCATTCAGCAGGTCGGACGTGCCGCTCCGGCAGACATGATTGCGTCTGGCTGGCTGCCGTCGCATCAACTTGCAACCAAGTGGCTTGCACTTGTCAAAGAGCCGACGCATCCAACGACTTCGCTACCCTAAGCGAACGGTCGATTCCGTGTTGAACTGATCGCCGCGCTTCCATTCGCACTTATTCGGCTCTTGTGGAGGCCGGGTGCACATTGGGGTTCTCAGTATCAGATTGGTGCTGCAATCTTTCTGTCGGCCTCGAAGGCCCGGGAAAAAACACGCAGTCACCGTGAACACGGTATCTCTACAAATTCCTCCGGGGTTGCAACATCATCGGAACGGTCAATCACATTGGCAACGTTGAGACACCTCAAGAGCATCAGGGGGTGACGGAACTGGTTGCGACGTTATAAAGAGGATGGTAGGTATCCCCGGTAACCCACAGTCGGTGAAGAAGAACCGCTAGTTTCCGGGCTACTGCCACAATGGCTCGTTTCTTGCTGTTTTTTCCGCCCCGTTCGAACATTCGAGTGCCCCAGCGTTTGAGGTCACTATCCGGTCCAAAACGTCCCAATAGATATTGCGCGCACTGAACCAGCAGGGAGCGGAGCTGTTTGTTGCCGGCCTTGCTGATCCTGAGTTGTTGCTCGACCGAGCCGGATTGGTGGCGACGTGGTGTCAGCCCAAGATATGCAGGGACATCTCTCGAATGAACGAAGCGGCCGGGATCTCCTATAGTAAGGACGTACTGAAGGGCTGTGATCGATCCCACTCCGCTTATCTGGCGGAGCCGATTAGTTTCTGGATAGCGATTTTGTGCGGTGCTTTCAATTGCCTTGTCCAAAGAATAAATTTGCTTGTTCAGATGTGAAATCGTCTCCAGCAGCGGAGTCAAGCTCAGCTTCAGCTCATCAGGAATGCACATCGCTGCCTTGCTCGGAAAGCAAGATGTCCCCGAGGGAGGAACACGCAATCCGGTGGACTTCAAAACGCCGCGCACGGCATTCATGAGTCGTGTTCTGTTCTTGACCAAGAGATCGCGGGCCTTCAACTGGATGAGGTCAGGGTAGCTTTCCTGTTTGCGATGCACGATCGGCGAGAGCAGTTTCGGATCGACACGAGCGAGCCTGGCAAGCATGTGCGCGTCAACCTGGTCCGACTTGCGAATGCTGTCTGCAATCATTCGAAGATTTCGCGGGTTGGCCACGATCACCTCGTGGCCCCACTGCCCCAACAGTTGACTCACCCACCGGGAGTGCGTGCCCACCTCGATGGCGATACGCGAAGGTGGAATATCTTGAAAATGACGGGCCATCGTCTCAGGTATAGATCGCAGACGACCCTCGGTCAGTACTCTTCCATCGGGTCCAAGGACACAGCAGTGGCTGAAGCGATCTCCGAGATCGATGCCAATCGTAATCTGCTCTGTTGTTGTTTGAAAACTTGGTTGCAGCTCCTGGCTCTTAGCCAACGTTCCATTCTTTGCCATTTGGGAATCCTCCTAGCCAGCGTTCTACCACGCACGCTGGCGCCTTCTCATCCCATCTTTCTGAATTAAATCCGTGGTCCCGGCCAGAAGTCGAGGGCGCGAGACGCGATATTAAGTCGCTATGCAGCAGTTGGAGCCCGCTCGCGCTATGATGTGCTGATTGCAACAACGAGAGGGAGGTCAGCATGGTTCGAGAACGGGCTTTGAAGACTGTATTGGTGGTGGCGGGATTGGTGTTTACGGCGGGAGTTGTTCCCCTGACGATGTTTTTCTCGCGACAGCCTTCGGTGCCAATGTTAATGAGCCTCTATGTCACACTGGGAATTTTCCTGCTGCTGGCGGTGCGTGACCCGGCGGCGAACCGCAGCCTGATCGCCTTCGGCGGGTGGGCAAATCTGGCGCATGCTGGTGTAATGGCTGTGCAGGAATACCTGAATGTAATCGAGCGCCGGGAACTCGCCGGAGTGGTTATGTTCGCAATCATCGGCGCGGCGCTGGTCGCGCTGGCTCCGGCAAAGAAGTCGGTGGAGCGAGCCTCTGCTGCGGCGTAGAGCCTCACTCGGCTTTCGGTAAGTTAATGCTAAAGATGAGTTCTACGCAGCCGGAACTTGCCATGTCGAAGACTTGAATCCGCGGCGTCATTCCGCGAAGGTCGATACTCATTGTGCGAACTCCAGGATGGCAAGATTACACTGCTCAAGGCTGGACGGCCTGCTAAGGGTTGAGGTTCCTCTTTCACCAGCTTGGAAGCCTGCGTTTACCAGTGCATAATCTCTGCAACTGCCATGCCCGACCAATTCCTTGCGGAGATCGTTGCAAGACCTGATACGGAGCATTCAACAGTTGCCGCTTACAAGGTTCTTTACGACGGTCAGTGTGAGATTTGTCAGGCTTGCGTGGCGTGGCTGAAGACTCTCGACCATGAGAACAAAACCCTCGCGCTGGCAATCAGCCGGGAAGCCCTGTCGAAAGTGGATTCTCGACTCCAGATCGACGAATGCCTGCGCCAGTTGCACGTGGTCACTCCCGGAGGCGAAATCCTTGTCGGCTGGGATGCCGTCGCTCGGCTGGCGCGTTTGTTCCCGTCTACTTGGCTGATCGGTGTTCTGGGGCAGCGATTCCCATTCCGCAGTGCAGGACGCTTGCTCTACGGCTTCATCGCCAAAAATAGATATTCTCTTAGCAAGTGTCGGGGTGGAGCGTGCCGAGTTGCAAAACCAGAAGCGGTGCGACGGAAGGCTAAGCTGGGAGCGTTTTGGTCATGCTATACGCTTGGTTTTTTCATTCGGTTGCCGCTGGTCCTGTGGTCCGGCATCAAGGCTGCGGCGCAACGAATGAGCATCTTCGCCAGAACGTACCACAAGCGCCTCGATTTACTGAACGGCAAATTGAATGTTCTTTTTCTGAACGGAGTATTGCCCAACAGCGTCCCGCTGTTGTTCGGCGAACTGTTCACGACAATTCTCTACGATGGAGTTGCAATCGATGCCGGCTCGCCGAAGATGCGACGGTCGCTTGCCCGTCACCTTCAGCAGGTCAAACCAAAGATCACAAAGGTCATCGCAACCCACGCCCACGAAGAGCACGTCGGCAATCTGAATTGGCTGTCTGAAGTAACCGGCGCACCCGTCTACGTTTCGGAGATGACTGCCCGGTTCCTGACACCTTTCAAGAAGCTTCCGTGGGTACGCGCCACCATAATCGGGCAGCCTCCAAACTTGAAGCAACCGTACCATCTGTTGGGCGAGACTATAGAAACCGAATCCGGATGCTTGCAGGTGATTGCGACACCCGGCCATTGCGACGACCATATTGTTCTCTACGATCCCAAGGAGAAAGTACTATTGGCGGGAGACGCTTTCATGGGCAGCTACTTCGCAACTCCCAATCCAGATGTGGACAGCCGGAAGTGGCTCCTAAGTCTTGAACGGCTCATGGAACTCGATGTTGAGATTCTGGTCGAAGGACACGGGCACATTCATACATTGCGGAGTGACATCCCAGATTTTCCGGGCGTTGTGATCCGTGAAGACCCGAAAGTTGCTATAGCGCAGAAGTTGGATTACATGCGCTGGCTGCGAGCGCAGATTGAAGCTGGTTTTCAAGAGCAGCTTCCGGTGCGTGTTATCGAGGCAAGCTGTTTCCCATGGGGAAGCCGCACTTCCTGGGAAAGTTGCGCCACCGACGAATGCATCCGGCTCCTCAGCCTTGGCCACTTTTCCCGTACCGAATTGGTTCGCAGCTTTGTTCGGACGGATGGCGACCAGCTTCCAACCGTCTACGAAGTGCGAATATCGGGAGGAGAGTGACATCCTTACCAGCCAGCGAAACGAAAGAGACTGCGCCTGAAGTTCGACAGAATTCCTTGTGGATCGGCTGGCTTCCGATCCTGGTGTTACCACTTACCGCGCTCGCTTGTTGCAACCTCCTACCAGCTTGGGTATTCATGTGGATTCTGTCGTTCGCGATCTTCATCAGCCTGAAGTGGCTGACTTGGTGGAGAGCGCGAATACAAATCGCTCACTCGGCGTGGCGGTCGGCAGCCTATCTTTTCGCTTGGCCGGGAATGGACGCAGAAGCTTTCCTGGATGCGACTCAGCGTGTTCCGCCGCCATCGCCCGCGACATGGCTGTGGGCAATCTGCGAAACGACATTTGGGGTGCTTCTGCTCTGGGGAGTGGCACGGTCCGTTCCTGCGGGAGAACCCCTTCTGCGCGGATGGGTGGGAATGCTTGGTCTGATCCTGCTGTTGCACTTCGGCACTTTCCAAATCATTAGCCTGCTGTGGGAAAGCTTCGGCGTCAATGCAAAGCCCATCATGTCTGCGCCTCTCCGTTCCACATCGCTTGGCGAGTTTTGGGGAAGGCGATGGAATCTTGGCTTCCGCCAGCTTTCTCATGAGTTGATCTTCCGTCCATTACATCGAACTTTAGGTGCAGGCGCTGCGGGCTTCCTGGTATTCGTGGCTTCTGGGCTGCTCCACGATTTGGTGATCTCACTACCCGCACGCGGAGGTTATGGTCTCCCCACGATCTACTTCGTGCTTCAAGGTACGGGAATGACTATCGAGCACTCGCGGTTTGGCAAGCGGCTTGGTCTGGGACACGGAGTGCGCGGCTGGTGTTTCACGATGATGTTTCTTGCAGCACCAGTCTTTTGGCTCTTTCACCCATTGTTTGTCATGCGTGTCATACTTCCGTTCATGCGGGCAATTCACGCGCTATGACCGAACCGATCGTACAACGGTTCTTTGACATCGACCTGTGGCTAGTGGGGGCGGCGCATTTTGTGATCCTGTTCGCCAGCTTTCAAGTGCCGTACCGACTGGGGTGGAAACGAGACTTACGGCAGTTGATGCCCTTCAACCGGAAAATGCTCTGGGTGCAGAGCGGATTTACGGTACTGACGATCATTGCTTTTGGAACACTGACGTTAGCGCTGCACAAGGAACTGCTTCGGGGCGACCGTGCTGCCTTGGGGCTAACCTGCTTCATCGGAATTTACTGGACTGCACGGATTCTTGTGGATGCGTTTTACTTTTCGCACGAGGATTGGCCAAAGGGAACGGTATTTGTTGTCGGGCATACACTCTTGACCCTTCTGTTTTTTTCGCTTGCTACAAGCTATCTTGGGTTATTCATCTGGCACGTGTGTCCGCGACGAAATAGTTGAGGGGAAAACGGTTCACGTGTTCAGGCTCTCAGCACCCTCGGACGACGAGATTCGTCGCTTCATTTCGAAGCAGAGCGACCTACGCTTCTCGTACCTGGAGGTCGGAGCGTCGGCCACCGCCATGCCAAGGGGCTACACCTTAGACCACAATCGCATTCAGCTTGGCCGGGGCGAAGATACGTGGCGGCGGGCGGTGCAGGCGATTCGCTCCTGGCAAATGTTCAAGATGCCATGGGTGAAGCTGCACTGGCCGAATGCCCCGATCGAAGTGGGAACAAACGTTGCGGTTTCCGTACACCACTTCGGGTTCTATTCACTGAATGCCTGTCGCATCGTATATGTCGTGGTAGAAGAAGGGGCAGTGACTCGATTCGGCTTCGCCTATGGCACCTTGGCGGACCATGCAGAGAGCGGAGAAGAGCGATTCACCGTTGAATGGAACCGCGCAAACGATACCGTATGGTATGACCTCCTTGCTTTTTCTCGTCCGCGACAGGTGCTCGCCAAACTGGCGTATCCGCTGTCGCGCTTGCTTCAAAAGAGGTTTGCTGAGGGTTCAAAGGCGGCTATGGTCAAAGCCGCAGGTGGCAAATAGATGTTGCAGGGCGAACCGTTCTACAGGTGCGAAACAATCAGCAGGCTTCCTGCAACCGCAATAACGTCCTCCGCTATCGCCACAGCGAAGTCTGGGATGTGCGCTCCCAGTACCAGAGCATGACGGGTTTTGTAACCCGCAAACGTTCCTGCGAGAGCGCCGACGACGCCGACAATTGCAGGAACGAGCAGCTTCCCACCAGCGCTTGTCGCCAGTGCGACACCGCATAAACAACCAAGAACAATGCGGGCAATCAGCCCCGGAGGCGCAGTTCGTGCCGGGGTCTTCGGCAGCTTATCTGCGATCAGTTCGGCGACGGCTAGGAGCGTGAAAAGAATGAGTGTCCCCGGACGATCCATGAAGGCTAGCCTGGTACCCGCGAAATTCAACCAGCCAAGATGCGAAGCCCAGCAGACTGCGGCTGCCGGGGTCAGCGAACGCAATCCAGTGAGGCAGCCGAGTAGGAGGCAAAAGAGTAATGTCATGAGCGTTCCAGTGCACCTTTATTCGTTCGCTGGTAGCTTAAATCCATGTGAGGTCCTACCAACCACTCTCCTTAGCGTTATACGAAATTCTGTACCCCCAATTCTGCACGTCCTGCTAGCTTATTGTCATGCAGAATCCGATCAAAGACCGCATCGCAAAGTTACGAGAGGAAATAGCGCTAATCAGTGAGGCGAATCGGCAGTACATCGGGGGCGGGAAAAAGATACCGGGCTCAGCGGGAAATCATGAACGTCGGCTTCAGAGACTGCAGGAAATCTTAGACGAATTGATGGCGCTCACTGATTGGAAAAAGTTATAGACATTGCGTCCCAGGAGTTTTGTGATGAAAAAATCGAACAGGTTTGGGTTTTGTTCGAGAAGCCTAATCAGGACGCCTCAACACTGCCCCAAACAAAACGGGCCACCTGTGTTGACGGGTGGCCCGAAATGCAAATACAGCAAGGTCTAGAAGGTTAGATGCAAACCAAACTCCAGCACTCGAGGTGCACCCAGACCGAATACGCCCGTTCCATTCCCGACACGGTAGGATTGAGCGCTCGTGCTTCCGGCGGCAATACTATTGATCGAACCACTACCTTGGGTAAGCCAGCCGGTCATCACGCCCGGAGGCTGGTTAAAGTTGGAGAAGTTGGCCACATTGTAGAAGCCAATACTCGGTTCGATCGTGAACCGCTCTTCGAACCGATAATCCCAGCTAGCCCTGAAATCCAGGGCTCTGGTCCATGGGTACGTCAACTGGTTCGGTGGGGCCTGCGCCACTATCGGAGCCACGGCGCCAATCTGTTGCAGTTGCGCGACGGTAAACAGGTCAGCGGTGACCAGCTTTTGGCCGGCCGGGGTGGGCTCATTTCCGTAGGTCGCGTTGTAGCCGTTGATTGCGTTGTTCAGTCCGGTCACGCCGAACTGGCGCATGAACGCGCCGTTCCTGGTGCCGGGCATGGGTTGGTTAAAAATCCCACTTCCGGTGAAGTCGGTCTGGTAGATCTGTCCCGGAGTAAAATTTTGACCGATTATCACCGGGCTTGACAGCGGACTATAGAAGTGCGAGATCACCCCAAAACGGAAGCCATGAGGTACATCGAAGCTTCCGCCGAAGGAGATCTGGTGGGTGCGGTCGAGCAGCGACGGCCCCATGAACCGCAACGGCTGATTGTTGTCCGCCGCGGTCAGGACGAAATCCTGATCATTTTGAGCCGCCGGATTCCCCGGGGGTGGGGGACCCTGGAAGGCCTCGGGATTTACAAATTTCGAGAGCGAGTAGGCGACTTGGAAGTTTGCCGCCTTCAGCCCTGGAGTCGGGTTCACCACGTTCTGCGTCAGCTTCATTTGCAGAGCGTTGTAGACCGAACGGCTGATAGGCTCCTCCATGTAAAACTGACCGAGCGCTGGATTGGTCCCTGTGAAGGCGCAGGCGCAAGCCCCTCCGGTATCAGTAGGGCTTCCCATCCCGTTTCCTACGAAATCGCCGACCTTAGCTCCCGCGTTGATGGTCCCCTGGAGGTCCCCGGGATGTCCGAAAGCTGTCTCAGTCGCAGAGATCGCGGCTGCGGCATTGGCAGCGTTAAAGTTGGAGATGTCGCCGGCGTGGTTGAGGTCAACCGCGAGCAGGGCATGGGTCTCGACGTTCCGCAGCAAATCAGCGCTCAACACCATTCCATGATGGATTTCGTGCTGGATGCCGAGATTCATCTGTACTGCGCGCGGGCTGACGTAGTTGGAATCGAACAGTCCCTGGCTATTGTCGTATGCGTTCACGTTCGCGCCAAAGCTTTGGTTGCCAGGCGTCAGGTAGTTGCCGATGTAGGCGGGATTGGGGTTCGTCAGGCTGAAGGGCGTGTTGGCTTTGAACGTATTCTCGTACGCCACAATGGTCGAGGCCGCATTGCCGATGGTATCGGAGCAGGCAGTTGCCGTGGTTTCTCCCAAAGCAAGTTGCGCTGGATCCGGCCCGATTACTCCAGTGCCATTTGAGCAAGGTTCCACAATCTGAAGGAAGGCACCATGTTGTAAACGCGAGGGCCGGTCAAAGAGAACGTTGTTAAAGATGACGTTTTCGTAGTACAACCCGATGCCGCCGCGAACCACGGTTTTGCCGTCTCCCTTCGGGTCCCAGGCAACGCCCAATTGCGGGGCAAAGTTGCGATTGGGATTTCTCACCGCGTTTCCATGTCCAGGAAAGAACTGGTTGATGGGGGCAATGGCAGGAAGGTCGCTGTCCGTACGGCCAGTGTCGCGGTCCCAGCGCAAACCGAGCGCCACAGTCAAGTTGGTCCGCACCTTCCAGCTATCGCCGACATAGAAGGACAAGCGATTGTCCGGGCCCAGGCCGCCGGCGGGAAACCCCAAGGCAGGTTCAGTGGTGGAGTAGCCTTGACCATTCGATGCGAGCACCTGACTTATGTGGTCGTCTAGCGGGTTGCCATCGGGCGCAGGAGTGGCGCCACTGATCTGCGGAGCCGTACCAAAGAAGCTCGCAAAGCCGCCGCCTTGAATATGGTTGAAGCCAAAACCGTATCGCAGAATGTGCTTGCCCATGATCCTGCTGCCGTCATACTTGATCTGATGGTCGCTTTGCGGAGTGCTCTGCGGCGCCAGCTCGTTCGGGCCCGTGCTGAAACTGCCGATGAAGATATTGACTCCGAGATTCGCCAATGGCAGGTTCGTACCCGTCGTCGCGTCAACGATCTGGTTCTGGAACTTCAAATACGAAAAGCGAATGGTGTGAGTAAAACTGCCGGTATTGAAATCCAGGCCTACGACTTCATTTCGCGTGTAGTCTTTGTTGTTGTAGACAGAGAAACTACTGGAGAAGAAGGTTGCGTCGGCTGAATTCTGGAAGTAGTTGAAACGGCCGAAAAGACGCGCGGTCTTGGTCAGGGAGTAGTCCAAGCGGCCAGTCAGCTCTGTCTCTTTGAAGGGAGATTGAAAGGTTCCCGAATAAGCTTCGAACGGAGCCGCTTGGAGAACCGGCGCGGCCTCATGCTGCAGGGTGCGCTCGCCGTCGAGGAAGAAGAACAGCTTGTTCTTCATGATCGGGCCACCGATGTCGGCGCCTTCCTGATTGCGCTGCCAAGGGGTTGGGATTCGCTGGCCAGTCAGTGGGTTGACCGGTGAAGGCAGGGCAGCGGCGCCGACAGTGCTGTCGCGGAAGAAGCCGAAGGCCTCGCCATGGAATGAATCAGTGCCCGACTTCGTGGTCACGTTGACCGCACCCGAGGAAGTCAAATCATTGGAAAGATCCAGGCTCGACTGTGCCAGCGAAAATTCCTGAATCGAGCTTGCCGGAATATCTTCGGTCGTGGTGCCAACGGTCTCGTCACTGACGTCCACGCCGTCGACGCTGATGCGGGCAGTGCGTCCAAAACGGCCGCCGAACGAGATCGAAGAATAGCCAACCTTGGTCGGGTCAAAGTTTGCCCCGTCCTGAATCTGCACGCCGGGCTCAAGCTGCGCGAGATCAAGGAAGTTGCGGCCGTTTACGGGCAGGTTTGAAATTTGCGACGCCGTGAGGACGCCTTGCACTTCGGCCTGTTCCGTGTTCACGCCAACTTCACTGGCCTGCACTTCAACTACTGTGCTCTCCTGGCCGATTTCAAGCTTAATGCTGCCGTTGGCGGTGTTGTTCACCTGAACGTCCACCGATAGTTGCGTGGTCTTGAAACCCTTGGCCTCCGCGCGCACCGAATACGTGCCCGGAACCAGCGCGCCAGAAGAATATGTTCCAGTGTTGCTGGTGATGGCATGGACGGTTTGTCCAGTGGGGCCGGTCATGGTGACTTTGGCATTGGGCACGACTGCGCCGGAGGCATCAGTCACTGTGCCAGAAATGCTGCCGTTTGATACTGAGGTCTGGGCGAATGCCACAGAACACGACAGCAGCGCGGATAAAGCAACCAGCGCCATCAGCGAAAATCGTTCGCTGAGGCGAGGCAAACTAAACATGGGCTGAGATTTCAGCTTGAAACTCATCACTTCCTCCATCGCACTGGATTTGCCCGCAAACTAATTTGCGGCAGAACGCTCCCACAGCTGCTGCGACCGCCTGCCACTGTCCGACAAACTTTGCGGATGCACCCGCGTAACGTGCTGCTATGGACAAGGCACGCCGAGGGCCGTCTTTGGAGGAAATACGTGAAGTCCCGCTGCTCAGGTGCGGGGTTCTGGTGCTACAGAGTGACGAATTGACCAGTTAAAGAAACAAAGTAAAACAAGCCCACCGGCCAATTCATACGGATATCAGTAGAGATTGCCGCCGATGTTATGAGATTCGCGAGGCGAGAAGAATATTTGTCTCTGCAATTGAAAAATGCG
This sequence comes from uncultured Acidobacteriaceae bacterium, assembly GCA_963726155.1. Taxonomy (GTDB): domain Bacteria; phylum Acidobacteriota; class Terriglobia; order Terriglobales; family Acidobacteriaceae; genus Sulfotelmatobacter. Next base: position 2,115,573 of record CAVSBF010000002.1, on the reverse strand, counting down.
TAACATGCATACTGGTTGGTATGTTAGCGCCTGGATGCACGATATGTACGGAGCGTTCGTCGCGTGTTTTCTGCCAACGAATCGCCCTCTACACAATTCAATAGACCGGTGCAGAGCGAACTTCGCGATTCTATATTCGAGCTTGATTTTGGTTATTCGACAATGCATACTGGTTGGTATGTTAATAGGTAGAATTAGTGGCTAGAAACAAACCGAGACGCAGCGCAGCTGCGCCGCGCGATTCAGAGCGCACGCGGGAGCGCCTGCTGCAGGCGGCATCCCGCGAGGTCTACAGAACGGGTTTCCAGAGTGCCAGCCTGGACAAAATTCTGGCCTCCACCGGGGTCACAAAGGGAGCGCTCTACTACCACTTCAAGAGCAAGGAAGCCTTAGGATATGCCGTCGTCGAAGAGGTCATCGCCCCCGACGTCTACGGCAAATGGGTGCGGCCTTTCCAGAGCGTTAAAGATCCTATCGACGCTTTGATCGGCGCTGTTCGACGTATACCCGTTCGGCCCGAGGATGTCCGTGGCGGCTGCCAGCTGAACAACCTTGCGCAGGAAATGTCTCCGCTTGACGCGGGATTCCGGAAGCGGCTGGCGATCATCTTCGATGCCTGGCGCGAAGCCGTTGCCTCGGTTTTGCGAGAGGGCCAGACCAGCGGAAGCGTTCGCCGCGATGTGAAACCCGCTGAGGCCGCTGCCTTACTGATCGCGATGGTCGAAGGCTATGGCTCGCTGGCAAAGAATGCCCAGGAGCCGGAAGTGATGAAAGCGGGAATCAGAAACATCGTCACTTGGCTGCGGTCTCTGCGTGCGCCGGGCAACCACAAGAGGCGCTGATCGCATCGTTGTAGAGGTCGGTCTCGTTCCATACCGACTGGTTTGTATGTTCCCGAGCGTCGCGTTGAATAGATACGAGCTAGCCGGTATTCCATTCGCTAAAATTCCGATGGTGTTGGCAGGCTTCAGGAGGAATCAATGAACTGGAAGATCGCAGCTAAGATCGCATCGGGTACTTTGGTCCTGGTTATCGCTCTAGGGGCAGCGCGGCAAGCTCTGGCACAGGACGCCAAAACTCCGTATCCCAGCATGGCTCCGCTAGATCAATACCTGATAACGGATCGAAATGCTGAGATTGCTCTGGCACGGACCGCGGCTCCGGCGTCCATCTCCCGCGATGCAAAAGTCATGGTCCTGGGGCCGCACGGCTACGAAACTGCGGTCGAAGGCAAGAACGGCTTTGTCTGCATGGTAGAGCGCGCGTGGATGAATCCATTCGATAGCCCCGAGTTTTGGAACCCTAAGAATCGCAGCCCGATTTGCTTAAATCCGGCCGCCGCCCGAACCGTGCTGCCGATCACTTTGATGAGGACGAAACTGGTGCTGGCGGGAAAGTCGAAAGAAGAAATCAAGGAGAGTGTCAAGGCCGCGATTGAGAAAAAGGAATTGCCGGAGCTCGAAGCTGGCGCGATGAGCTACATGATGTCCAGGGATGCGTATCTCACCGACGCGGGCAGCCACAATATGGCCCATCTTATGTTCTACATGCCGCTCGGGACGGTATGGGGTGCAAATGTGGTGGACTCCTCAAATCATCTGTCGGAACCGTTCCCGGGATCTCCGCTCTTACTGGCTCCCTCGTACAAAGGCAACCCGGAACCGATCGATATGTTCCTGATAGGCACCGGTGTATGGTCGGACGGAACGACGGCTCCCATGTAGGACGCAGCGTTGAGAGAAACGCGGAATGTCGTGTCCGAGTTGTTCTCATCAGGTCGGTGAACACCGGAGTGTGAGAACGTGATGAAAACTAGGGTTCGAGAAAGCGGAACGGCGAGCTTTGCAGTGCGCAGGCTTCTGACGACCGCCTTGTTTTTGCTACCGTCAATTGCGCTGGGACAAATGCAAACGCCGACCAAGTCGGATTCTGCCACAATCCGACCTTTCAAAATGCATGTTCCCGACAATGTTCTAACCGATCTTCGGCACCGCTTGGCGGAAACCAGATGGCCCGATCAGCTTCCGGGCACGACCTGGGAGTACGGCGCCGACATCAAGAAGGTCCGGGAACTCGCGGATTATTGGCAGAACGGCTACGACTGGCGCGCGCAGGAAGCCAAAATCAACCAGTTTGATCAGTTCACTACGGAAATTGACGGACAGCGGATTTATTTTATTCATCAGCGATCATCCCGCCCGGACGCAATACCCTTGTTGTTGATTCACGGCTGGCCGGGTTCGATTGTTGAATTTCTCGCACTGATCGAGCCTCTTACCCATCCTGAGGACAGCGAGAGCCCGGCATTCGACGTCATCGTTCCTTCGCTTCCTGGTTTTGGATTCTCCGGACCCACCACAACTCGGGGCTGGGGCCCACAGCGTATGGCGAGGGCCCTGGTCGTTCTCATGGATCGTTTGGGCTATTCCAAATACGGTATCCAGGGCGGCGACTGGGGTTCGCTGATCGCCCGCGACATGGCTTACCTAGCGCCCGCGCACGTAATCGGGCTTCATCTGAACCTCATTGACGCGGATCCGCCGAGCCCGGACGCAGTTACGCAAATGAGCGATGCGGAACGCAAACGTTTTTCATACTTTCACCGGGAAGAGAGCAGTTTTTTTTTCCTCCAGACCGCTGAACCCCAGACTCTTGCCTATGCCCTGTCGGATTCCCCGGTCGGGTGGTTGGCCTGGATGATCGCTAGATTTCAACTGCTCACCGACAACAACGGCGATTTTCTTACGGCGGTGGACCGCGACACATTTCTGACCGACGTCACCCTCTATTGGGCGACCGGTACGATTGGCTCGGCCATGCGAATCTATCGTGAGAACCGGCTCACCGGCGGAGAAACGGCACCACACCCACGGCTGGAAACTCCGGTGGCGTATGCGGATTTTCCAAAGGAGGTATATGCCTGTCCGTTTAGCTGGATTATTCGGACTTACAACGTAGTACAAAGCACGGAGATGCCGAGGGGCGGACACTTCGCGGCGCTGGAACAACCCGATCTCTTGCTTGACGATATGAGGAATTTCTTTGCAAAGGTTGATCACAAACCAGCCGAAAGTGTGCCCTGATTCGAAATGGAACAGTGCGTGCAAGTCGTCGCTCGTGGACGGCTAGGTTGTGGCGCAGATTTGCCTGACTCTTGGGGCCCGAGGCGGTCAGTCAAGAGGCTCACGCATGCTGGAACAGAGATAGATGGTGAGTGGAAACCATGCGCGTGTTGATCGTGGATGATGAGCCCTTGGCCGGAACGGCTCTGGCAAATATCCTGTCGGCAAGGAGCGACGTGGAGCATTTCGATTCGGCCAACCATGCGAGCGAAGCGCTCGAGAAATTGGCCACGGACTCTTACGATGTTTTGCTTCTCCACATCAATATGCTGGACCTGTCGGGTACTCAACTAGTAGACCAGCTTGGAAAGCGAAACCTTCCGTTGCCGTCGATTGTGTTTGTAACGACACACGTCGAACACGCGGTCGCAGCCTTCGAAAGGCACACAGTAGACTACGTGCTAAAGCCTTTCTCGAACGAAAGTATCAACGAAGCTGTGGACCGCGCCTCTCGGAGAGCAAAGGGCGAGCGAGCCGCAAGATTGATCGAAGCTTTGCCGCAGTTGCAAAAGCTGTCTCCGACCAGTCACCCGATAATCGCAATCAAAGCTAACGGAAAGATCCTCTTCATCAATCCTGGAGAGGTGGTCGCAGTTCAAGCTGAGGGCAATTATGTGTCACTGCAGCGGGAATCGGACTCCTATCTGCTGCGCGAGTCAATCTCGATGGTGGCAGAAAAGCTGAAGCCATACGGATTCATTCGGATCCATCGATCTGCGCTCGTGAATGCTTCGTTTGTGGTAGAGATTAAACCGTACTCGACGGGAAAGTATGGTCTCCGCGTTAAAAGTGGGAAAGAATACGCAGTTACCAGCGGTTACAAGAAAAATCTCAAACCCCTCACAGAATTCCGGATCGGTAGCGGTGCTTTCTTTACGGAATAGCCTACTCATAGACGCAATCTGGAGTCGTCAGCCAGCCTTCTGAGGCGGGTTCCCACATGCCCATTTCTGGCCCGCGTCGCTGAAATTTTTTTGGCGACCTGCCAGAACCTATTTCACTAGTGAGCAAAAGGGCGCTCCCGTTACCGATTTGGTGAAACTTCCCCCAAGCCGACTTCCCGGTAGTGATCGGTTGAGAGTCGATGCTTCACGTGACGAAGTGTGTGGTCTACAATTCGTGGCGCGAACCGGAGTTCCATTCGCTCACCCGAAAACCCATTGTCACCGAATACGGAGATCCAATGATTCGACGTTTCCTTGCCCTAACGCTTTTCACCTTGGCAGCGGTTTTAACCCACGCTCAGCCCTCTTTGCCCTCCAGCTTTCAAGCAAAGACGATCCACAGCCCGGAAGGAGCAGACATTTTTGTGCGCTGGGGAGGAAGCGGCCCCGTAGTACTCCTAATTCATGGGTACGCGGAGAACAGCGATTCGTGGGCTCCTTTGGCCGCTGATCTCATGAAGGACCACACGGTAGTGGTGCCGGACCTCCGCGGCATTGGACGATCTTCGAAGCCGGCCGATGGCTACGACAAGAAGACTCAGGCCAAGGATATGCGCGCCGTTGTAACCTCGTTGGGATACGACAAGACATATGTCGTTGCTCACGACATCGGCAACATGGTCGCATACGCCTACGCGGCGATTTACCCCGATAAGGTTGAGAGGCTGGTCGTTATGGACGCACCAATTCCTGGGATCGACCCCTGGAGCGAAATTCTTCAAAATCCCGGGGTTTGGCATTTCAACTTTCACGGACCGGATGCGGAACGGCTGGTGGCAGGCCGTGAGCGCATCTACTTTGACAGGATATGGAATGACTTTACGGCCGATCAGAGTAAGCCAGACGAAGATACCAGAAATTTCTTTGCCGCCACTTATGCGCAACCAGGGGGAATGCGAGCCGGGTTCGCCCAGTTTACCGCGTTCTCCCAGGATGCGAAGGACAACAAGATCTTCGAACAAACGAAGCTGACTATGCCTGTGATGGCGGTCGGCGGAGAGAAGTCCTTCGGTCCCCTGCAGGCTGTGATCATGCGTCACGTGGCGACCAACGTACAAGAGGAGGTGGTCGCAGGCTCAGGGCACTGGCTGATGGAAGAGCTACCCGAATACACGGTGGCGCTGATTCGTAAATTCATTGACGGTCCCCCGGTTGCTCACGCAGTGGCAGGCAGTGCTGCTGGCGAATCGGGAGAAGAGCGATTTACTCCCGCCGAATATAAGTTCCCGCAGCGAGGCAATCCGGGCACTGGGAGCTCCGGTATTGGCGGTATAGAGACTGTTGTTCTGAAAGGCAATCCAGACCAAGCCGGCGTATATACCATCATGCTGCGCGTACCAGCACATACACGCATTGCTGCGCACTCCCATCGCGATGACAGGGTTGCGACAGTGATCTCGGGCACGTGGCATATTGGGTATGGCGATAGGTTTGACGAGGCAAAGCTGAAGGCCCTACCAGCTGGCAGTTTTTACACCCAACCGCCGTCGCGGAATCACTTCGCAGAAACCGGTGACGAACCGGTTGTCGTTCAGATTACCGGTTTCGGTCCATCTTCGACCGAGTACGTGGATGTCACACAGGATCCCCGCAAACCAGTCAAGTCAAATTGAATCATCGATAAGAGCCGAAAGCGTAGTACCTGAAGTTGAACGACCCCGATTCGTACCGACCGGTAGAATGAATTGAAATGGCTGTCTCACTCTCCCGGGAAGAAGATCGGCCCCGCGACAGCGATATTTGTACCTTGATTAGTACTACGCATTAGTACTGCCAGCTTGCTTTCGTCCTGCGCTAATTAATACTCCCAATCACTTTCTTGCATCTTCCCGACGCATCCCTCATAGATCTCTTTTGAACCTTGTGCATGCGCAATAGGACGACCTAGGCTCTGCGCTGGGGAATTCTCCGTGAGACGAGTTCGTGTATTGGTGGCAAATCATCCCCGGCTGATGCGGGAACTGGTGCTGGCTACCATCGCCGACCAGCCCGATATTGAAGTTGTGGGTGAGGTGCAGAACGAGGGCGAACTGGCCGAGATCGTGGAACAGGTGCTGCCCGATGTTCTCATAATCGCAATGGATGAACCGGAGAAGCGGCTGGGCCAGTGCGGGTTTCTCCTGGGGCGCCATCCCGATATGAGGATTCTGGCCTTGGCGCCGGAACAGAATCGGGGAATCTTTTATTGGGCGGTAGTCGATATTCGAACCAGGGCGCTGGAGAGCTCGGAAGCGGGAATTCTGAATGCGGTACGGGAGCGCGCGGTTCTGGTTGGGGTGGCACAAAATTGACAGGTTTGCGGAAGACGATGTAAGCCGCGCCGCGAGGCGCGAACAGATCCGCAGGTATTGGTTTGGTTTCTGAAAGTGAACATTGAAGTATTCGGCTGATGTAGCCGACGGGGCGAAGCTGCACCACCGGAGCCACATGCAAGTAGCGAATGAAATTCAGAACAGTTGCGAGCCATCCACGCTGGCCGGTCCGCGCCACGATTTCTTGGGTCCGCATGCTTTGCCCGAGGTTCGAGAGCAGGCGAACTGGTATGCGCTCTATACCTGTCCGCGCCACGAAAAATGCGTCGCGCAGCAGATCGAGCAACGCAATATTTCCTGTTTTCTTCCGCTTTATCGGTCGGTGCGGCGCTGGAAAGATCGCCGCAAGGAACTGGAGCTGGCTCTTTTCCCCGGCTATGTTTTCGTTTACTTCGCGCTGAAAGACAGGCTGCGGGTTCTCCAGCTGCCGAGCGCGGTACGGCTGGTGAGCTTCAATGGAGAGCCCGCGGTTTTGCCGCAGGCCGAAATTGAGGCTTTGCGCGATCGCCTGTCCCGCGGCGGCTGCCTGGAGCCGCATCCCTACCTGTGCGCCGGTCGGCGCGTCCGCGTCTGTGGCGGACCGATGCAGGGGCTCGAAGGCATCGTCGTGCGCCGAAAGGAACGCTGCCGCGTGGTGTTCTCTTTAGATCTGATCATGCGCTCCGTGGCGGTGGAAGTGGATGAAAGCGACCTGGAGCCGGTCGCTGAATCGAAGCCTCGGAACTGATAATTCCAGCAGGTTTGCAAAGAAGGTTTTTCCGCCCGATCGGGCGATACTCATGCTCCCAGCGAAATTCAGCGGTCGCCTGCGATGGCAACGGTGGTGCGCTGTCATTGTCGGAATCTTTCTGCTGGCCAGCGTGGTTCCAGAAAAAGTGTGGGCTCAGCAGAACCGTGACCGAGAAGCTGCAGCACAACAGGCTGGCTCGCAGGGCGAGCTCAACGGAGACGACGGTGAGCCCAGGATTTCGCTCTCCGCCGCCACCATCTCCAATATTCTTCGGCGGGAGCCGGGGCTGATGCTCGCGGTCAAGCGTTTGCTGGTCCGCCAGGCCTACGAGCAGGGGCAGTTGCTTGATCCCGCCGATCTGACCGACGATGCCTTGTATCAGCTGCTGATCGTGGATGACAACGCTCGAATTCTTGCGACTCAGGAAATTGAGAAACGCGAATACGTGCGGGCCAAGCCCACCCGGGAGGAAATGGAAAAGGACCGGATCCGGCGCTTGTCCGCCAGCGAACTAGCGAAACTCTCGGGCGCAACTCCAGCCGCTGCGAACGAAGAAGAAAAGTATTGGGAAGAGCACGATCAGAGCATTCCTGCGGCCAGGGCCAAAGCTCGCAAAGATGGATATATGGCGGATGGGGGCGGAGAAGATGATGAGACCCTGCCTGCGCCTTCAGGAGATCAGCCCAGGCTGTCTCCGCGTCAGCGCCTTCAGCCCACTTTTCCCGGCTACGGCCGGCAGCAGAGTATGGCCGGCATGGAACCTCCAGACGAAGATTTCTACGATGAGCCCCCGCCGGAAGCAGACTCGATGCAGGGGATGAGTCCGGAAGGCAGACCGGGATTATCAAGTGTCGGAATGACGGATGCGAGCACCAGCCAGAACAGGCCTTCGAAACAGGGACGATCGTTTCCCCCCGCGTCGTCCTCCTATCCTGCTTATGTGCCTGACTCCAGGACGGAAAACTCCGACGAGCGCCTCGAAGCCTGGGTGCGAGACTCGTCCTTCCGTTCCTCGTCTCCGCCGCTGGAGAACCGCAGCCCATTGCGCCAGCCGGCTGAAGACGAAGACCGTCCCGTAATTCGACACCGCGCGAATCCCTATGCCGGGGTGCCGGCACTCTACGACCTTTACGCGCAAGTCTCCCGGCATACGCCAGTGCTGGCTCGTTTTGGCGAAGATATTTTCCGCAATGGCACGGGCAATTTCGACGAGCTGCCGATGGATCTGCCCGTGGGACCGGATTACGTGTTGGGGCCGGGCGACGGCCTGAGTATCGAACTGTGGGGTGGAGTTTCCCAACATCTGCAGCGCGTGGTCGATCGCGAAGGCCGCGTGGCCCTGCCGGAAGCCGGCGCCGTGCAGGTCACCGGACGCAGTCTGGGCGAGGTGCAGCAACTGGTGCAGAGCGTTTTGCGCGGCGAATTTCGCGATGTGCACGCCGATGTTTCTCTGGCCCGGCTGCGCACGGTGCGTGTCTATGTAGTCGGAGACGTGTTGCGTCCGGGGGCCTACGATGTGAGTTCGCTCTCTACCCCGCTCAACGCCCTCTACCAGGCGGGTGGCCCGACTGCGCGCGGATCGCTGCGCATGTTGCGGCTATACCGCGGGCCCCAACTGGTGGGCGAGGTCGACCTCTACGATCTGTTGCTGCACGGGGTTCGATCCAGAATGCTGCGCCTTGAGGCGGGGGACACGATCATGGTGCCTCCGGTGGGCGCGGAGTTGACGGTGGAGGGCATGGTGCGGCGTCCCGCGATCTATGAGCTGAATCACGAAACCGATCTGGCGGAAGCTTTGCAGCTGGCGGGCGGCGTGCTGAACACCGGCACGCTCCGCCACATCGAAGTCGAGCGCGTGGTGGCACACCAGAGCCGCTCCATGTTGCGGCTCGATCTGCCGGAAAACAATAACCAGGAGGCGGTGACCAGCGCGCTTGAGGCCTTCAAGATCCAGGATGGCGACAAGATTCGCATCTCGCCGATTCTGCCCTCGAGCGAGCAAACGGTGTATCTCGACGGGCACGTTTTTAGTCCCGGCAAGCGCGCCTACCGGGAAGGCATGCGGGTCACCGACCTCATCCATTCTTATGCCGATCTGCTGCCCGAGCCGGCGGCGCACCATGCCGAAATCATCCGGCTGGCCCCGCCCGATTACGCCCCGCAAATTATTGCCTTCAACCTGGCCGACGCGCTCGGTGGCAACAAAAACAAAGACGAGAAGGCAGGTGAGAACAATGTCCAGAACGTCACCCTGAAAGCCTTCGACACGGTGCGCATTTTCGGCCGCTACGACTTCGAAGATCCACCCATGGTGATGGTCACCGGGGAAGTGCGTCATCCCGGCCAACTTGTGACCAACGGACAGACGCGGCTGCGCGATGCCCTCTACCAGGCCGGCGGCGTCACCCGCGATGCGCAGTTGAATGATGCGCAGGTTTTTCGTCGCAGCGCCGACGGAAAGCTCAAAGTGTTGAGCGTGAATCTGGAGCGCGCGCTGGCGGGAGACGCCGCGGACAACGTTTCTTTGCAGCCCAAGGACCGGATATTCATTCACCGTAATCTGGCGAAATTTGATCCCCCGGCCGTGAAAATTGAAGGGGAAGTGGCCCGCCCAGGGAAGTACCCGTTAGGCGAAGACATGTCCGCGGCGCAACTCGTCCGGTTATCCGGCGGGCTGACCCGTGGCGCTTTTACCGAGTCGGCCGATCTGACACGCTACACCGCAGAAAATGGCGGACAGATCGTTGGCGAACATGTTGCCGTCCCACTGGCGCACGCGCTGGCCGGCGACGCCGACAGCGACGTGCGACTGCATGACGGCGATGTGCTCACCATCCGGCAACTGGCGGGTTGGACCGACGTTGGGGCAGTGATCACGGTCAAAGGCGAAGTCCTGCATCCCGGCGACTATGGGATCGAGGACGGCGAGCGCCTGAGTTCTGTCCTCAAACGCGCCGGAGGGCTGCGCCCCGATGCCTATCCCTACGGCGCGATTCTCGAACGCCGGCAAGTCCTGGAACTGGAAGCGAAAAGCCGGAGTGACCTGATCCGCCAGGTGCAGGCGCAGCAGTCCACGCTCCAGCTGATGCCCGATGAAGGCGATGCCAGCCAGAAGCAGGCCAAGGAGGCAGTCCTCGGCCAATGGCAGGCTACGCTCGATGGCCTGCGAAGCGCCCCGCCGGAGGGCCGGCTGGTGATTCATATCTCCAGAAATGTTGGTAAATGGGAGAACACGCCCGCCGATATCCAGGTGCGTGCCGGGGACCTGCTGCTGATCCCGAAGACTCCCACCTATATCGTGGTCAACGGCCAGGTGTATAACCCAACCGCGATTACCTACCGCCCGGGAAAGAGTGCGAGCTGGTACCTGCGCCAGGCTGGAGGCCCCACCAACATGGCGAATAAAAAAGGAGTCTTCGTGGTGCGCGGCGATGGTTCGGTGGTCGGCGGAAAAGAAAGCGGCGAATGGTTCACGGGAGATATTTTGAGCGCCGAGCTGCGGCCCGGGGATATGGTCTTCGTCCCGGAGAAAGCTCTGGGCGGAACTCCAAGATGGAAGACCACTATGGATGCAGCTCAGATGATGTCATCCATCGCCATCGCCATTAGCGTAGGCCGGGCTTTCTGAGCGAGCTCTGGCGTGACAGCCGTGGGCGGATGGATGAGTGCTGGCGGATCGCTTCCCCAACTTTTGTTTACGCTGATGATAGTCGTGTCGACTCTTTCCGGGAACGCTCTTGCCCAGACAAGCGCGAGAGATACAGCGGACAGTTTGCAGACTGCTCCGCGGCTGGAGAATCCGGCACCGGGTTCGGATGATGCGAAAACGTCCAATCCGACGACAATAGTTTCAGTTCCTGAGCCAAATATCTCCACCGTGGGTACCGGGAATCAGTCGAAGGTGTGGGGCGGAGCGGGCAGCGGGATCGATCTGTTCAAGCGATTCGCTGCCGACCAAAGCAGGATCTGGACCAGCCCCTTGCGCATGCGCCGTCGCGATGCGGTTTGGGCGCTGCCGACGGCGGCTGCGATGGCCGCTTTTCTGGCCAGCGATTCCTGGTTTTCCAAACAAGTGCCGGCTGGCGAAATCGCACGCAGCCGGAGTGTATCGAATGATGGGCTTTTCGCTCTCGCCGGGGCCGCCGGAGGGATGTTTCTGATCGGAAAAATCAAGCACAACGATCACGCCTCCGAAACCGGATTCCTCGCTATCGAGGCCGCCGTGAACGCAGCCGCGGTCGACTACTCGTTGAAATCAGTTTTCGATCGCCAGCGGCCTTATCAGGGTGCAGGCTCTGGCCATTTCTTTGCAGGAGGCTCCTCGTTTCCCTCCGAACATGCCGCCGTTTCCTGGGCAGTGGCGGGGGTGATTGCGCACGAGTATCCCGGGCCGATCACGAAACTGCTGGCCTATGGCTTGGCCTCGGCGGTAACGGTGGCGCGGGTTACCGGCAAAGAACATTTTCCTTCGGATGTTTTAGCCGGGGGAGCGCTCGGCTACTTCGTTGCCCGCCAGATTTATCAGCGGCATCGCGATCCTGAAGTCAGTCCTGCCCCGTGGGGAAATCCCTTCGATTTTCATGCAGCGGAACAAGACAAAGTGCGCAGCCCGCGACATATGGGATCACCCTATGTCCCGCTGGACAGCTGGGTCTATCCCGCACTGGAGCGACTGGCGGCGCTCGGCTACCTGCAGACTGCTTATCTGGGAATGCGTCCCTGGACCCGCATGGAATGCGCTCGTCTGCTGGAAGAGGCTGGCGAAGTGATGCGTTATGGAGTAGACGGCGAACAACCGGGCGGAGAAGCGCCATCGGAAGTACAAAAAACTTATGCCGCATTGCTCGGTGAATTCGGCGACGAGATTGCCCGCCGTGATGGCGCCGCCAATGTCGACTTCGACTTGGATTCGATCTACACTCGCTTCACGGCGATCACCGGCACGCCGTTGCGGGATGGCTATCACTTCGCGCAGACGATCGTCAACGATTATGGCCGTCCCTATGGAGAAGGCTTCAACCAGATCACCGGTGTGAGCGCCAGCGGTGTCGCCGGTCCATTCTCATTTTCTTTCCGCGGCGAATACCAGCACGCCCCGGAAGTCGCTTCCGACCCGGCAAACGTCTTACAGGCCACGGCGGCCGAGGATGGATTGGTAGCGCTGCTTCCAGATGGGTCGGCAACGATCAACCAGTTTCGCTTGATCCAGGGTGTGATCGGGTTGACTGTCAATAACGTCAAGATTTCTTTTGGCAAACAGAATCTGTGGCTGGGCCCAGGAGAAAGTGGGCCGCTCTTGATGAGCGACAATGCTGTGCCCATCACCATGCTGCAAATCGACAATGTGTCTCCCTTCGAGATTCCGCTGCTCTCCCATTTCTTGGGGCCGCTCCGCATGACTTCATTTCTTGGGCAACTGAGGGGACAAAACTGGTTGTATAACCCGCCTGCCTCGGTCGGACTGAATCCCAGCGTAGATCCGAGTTTTCTCGTAGGACCGAACTTCCATCCGCAGCCGTTCATTCACGGCAACAAAATCGGTTTTCATCCCACTCCGAATCTGGAGTTTGGCATGGGAGTGACTGCCATGTTCGGCGGTCCGGGACTGCCTTTCACTTGGAGTGAATTCTTTCGAAGTTATTACTCCCACAATGCCAACACCGCCAGCAATCCGGCCAAGCGATTTTCCAGCTTCGATCTCATGTATCGCGTTCCTGGAGTTAGAAAGTGGCTGACGGTTTACACCGACTCGCTGGTCGGAGACGAAGTTTCTCCGCTGGGTTCAACCCGGCCCATGTTGAATCCAGGAATCTATCTGCCGCAAGTGCCGAAACTGTCCAAGCTCGAACTGCGCGTCGAGGGATTCAAAGCCGATCCCCGCCTGGGCACCATGTATACCGACCGCCGCTACCGCTCCGGCTATACCAATGACGGCAATCTGATTGGCAGCTGGGTCGGGCGCCAGGCCCTCGGCGGGCAGGCTTGGACCAGGTATTCATTTTCTCCCCGTACCAGCGTGCAGCTGTCTTACCGGCACCAGGAAGTGGACCGGTTTCTCGCCGGCGGCGGACGACTGAACGATTTTTCGCTCAGCGCTCGGTGCCAGCTGGGGCCTCAGGTTGAGCTGTCCGGGCAAGCGCAATATGAGCAGTGGAACTTTCCCGCTCTCCGTCCCGGGCCGGAGTCGGATTTTTCCATGTCTTTGCAGCTGACTTACCATCCCGGCCTGCGTTGGTGGCGACAGAACTAGATTTGAGAGAGAGAGAGAGAGGAATCCTCTTTGAGCTTCCCTGAAAAGAGTTGAGGAAGGAATTGTCGCAGACAGCTACGAAGACGCGTCCTGATTTTTCGCCGGAATCCTCCTTTCGCGGAGTCGGATCGCCCGAGGGGGGAGAGGGCGCTGCCTCGGCCCAGGTCTCATCAGCCCAAGTCCTATCGGCCCAAGTCTTGTCGGAGCAGGTCTTATCAGCTCGGGTCTTGTCAGCTCAAGTTTCGTCAGCTCAGCTATCCTCCGCCCGGGTGTGGGAGCGGTTGCGCCTGCTCTGGGACGAGCGTCGCATCCTTGCCCGGGTAACGCTGGTGGGCTTGGGGATGGCAACGGCAATCGCCTTTTTGCTGCCCAAACAATATCGCTCGACCGTGCAATTGATGCCTCCCGAGCCTCCCTCCAGTTCGGCCAACATGCTGGCGGCCCTGAGCGCCAAGGCAGGCAACGGCATTGGTGCAATGGCCGGAGGACTCCTGGGCGGCAATTCCACGGGGGCGCTTTTTGTTGGCGTGCTGCGCAGCCGCACTCTGGAAGACCGCTTGGTCAAACGCTTCGACCTGAGAAAAGTTTACGGCGAGCGGCTGGAGGAAGATGCCTGCGCCAAGCTCGCCAGCAACAGCGGAGCATCGGAGGACCGCAAGACCGGTATTATTTCCATCACCGTGATCGACCGCAATCCCGGCCGCGCCGCCGCCCTCGCCGCGGCTCATGTGGAGGAATTGAATCGTCTGATCACAGAACTCTCCACCTCAGCGGCGCACCGGGAGCGCGTCTTTCTCGAAGAACGGCTCCAGGCGGTGAAGCGGGAATTGGACGCGGTGTCGAACCAGTTCAGCCAGTTCGCCAGCAAGAATGCCGCCATCAATATTCCTGAACAAGGCAAGGCCATGGTGGAAGCTGCGGCGCTGCTGCAGGGCCAGCTCATTGCCGCCGAATCCGAGTTGAAGGGACTGTCGGAGATATACACTGCCAACAACGTGCGCGTGCGTTCGGTACAGGCCCGTGTCTCCGAGTTGCGTCGCCAACTGGAGAAGCTCGATGGCGATTCGCCAGCGGCCCAAGTTGGATCATCTCCCGCTGGACTTTCTTCGGGCGGATCTTCTTCGGCCATATCGTCTGCCGAGCCTTCCGATCCGGAGCACTCGGATTACCCGACGATCCGCGAGTTGCCGCTGCTCGGGGTTACGTATGCCGATCTGTTGCGCCGCACCAAGATTCAGGAAGCGGTCTATGAAACTCTCACCCAACAATACGAACTGGCCAAAGTGCAGGAAGCCAAGGAAACGCCCAGCGTGAAAGTGCTGGATCCAGCCAGCCTCCCGGAGAAGAAATCGTATCCGCCGCGCCTGGCCATCCTGTTTTTGGGCGGCTGCTTTGGGCTTGCCAGCGGCACGATTTGGGTGCTGGCCGGCGCGGCCTGGCAGCAGGGCAGCCCGGAAGATCCCGGCAAGGCGCTGGCTCGCGAGGTCTTCCAGACGATCTCCCGGGGTACGAAGGCGAAGATGCCATGGGCTCCGCCGAACGGGTCCCGCTGGCAAGCCGTGAGTCATCGCGCCTGGTTGCGCTGCGTGAAGTCGAAGCCACCGATCTGAAGATTCTTTCGCCAGTTCGCAAACCAGGTCCGCTTTCACCGGGGATGCACTGGTGCGGAAATGAACTCTTGAAATGAATTCCTGAAATGAATCAAATTGCCGCTTCACTTGCCGGCTCCCAAGCGGCGGCGTTGCCTCTGCGCCGGTTCCACCACACCCGGCGGATTGGCTATAGCCTGGCCGACCAGGCGTTTTCCGCTGGCGGCATGTTTCTCGTGAACCTGGTACTCGCCCGCACTCAGACCAAGGAAGAGTACGGGATGTTTGCCTTGGCCTATTCGCTTCTTACGTTTTTCATGGGCCTGCACAACGCCGCCATCCTCGAGCCCTACACCGTCTACGGTTCCGGGAGGTATCGCAGCTGCTTCCCGGAATATTTTCGGCTGGTGGGCTGGAGCAATGCCGCGCTTGGTTTGCTGCTCACAGCGCTGGTCCTGAGCGTGTGCTGGGGATGGCACTGGATTGCCCCTCACTATTTGCCCCGGGCCATCGTCGGTCTCGGACTTACGCTGAGCGTGCTGCTCTCCGCCGCCTGGCTGCGCCGCAGCTTTTACGTTCAGCGAAAGCCGGCCGGAGCGGCCGCGACGTCGCTGGTTTTTTTCGCGACGGTTTCCCTGGCTCTTTGGATCGCGGTCCGGGCGCAGGTTCTGAATAGCTTCTCGGTGTTTCTGATTCTGGCCCTGGCATGGATTGTCGCGGGAGCGCTCTGCCTGGGCCGCCTGCCGCAGCTTTGGTCGCCCCGGTTTCCCGCGGGGGAGAGCTTTCTCAAAACCGAGCCCCACTATTGGCGCGAACATTGGAAATACTCGCGCTGGGTGCTGGCCACCGCGTTTGTCTTTCAGTTTATGCATCAGGGCTATTACTGGCTGGTGGCCGGGTTTCTTTCCGTGAACGAGGTTGGCAACCTGAAGGCCCTGTATCTTCTGATCGCGCCAGTCGAGCAAGTCATGATTTCGCTGTCTTTCCTTCTGTTGCCGGCTCTGACCGCCAGATATGTCGCCAGAAACCTGGATGATTTTCTGTCGCTCTGGAAGCGCTATGCATTGGCGATAATCGGGATCACCCTCTTGTTTGCTTTGGCGGTTCGCCTGGTGGGTGCCGCGGTGATGCACCTGCTTTATGCAGGAAAGTTCGATAGCCTGGCTCCGCTGCTCTTCGTTCTCGCTCTGGTGCCGCTGTGGACCGGCGTGGGCAACACATTCAGCGACGCGCTGCGCGCGGCGGAACGTCCACGCCTGGTTTTTTACGCTTACGTCAGCAGCGCCGGGGCCACTTTCATCGCGGGCGTGCCACTGGTCATCTACCTTGGTCTGCGGGGAGCGGTCTACGGTATGCTGCTTTCCGGGGCAACCTATACCGGGGCGCTGGCTCTGGCTTTCTGGTTTTGTCTCTCGCAAAGCCCGCGTGGCGGCGGATTGGTGGCGAACTTTTCAGCCCTTCCCCCTCATTTCCCTATCCCAGCTCGAACGAATGACCCGCACCTGGAGTGCCAGTAAAGCCGGAGTGCCGGTAAAGCTGGAGTGCCGGTAAAGTATGTCAGTCTCATTTAGCTATTCCCCGAATCTGCCGGCGGCGAGCGATGCGGGGGCGACGCCTTTGCCGGTCTATGATTCGGAACTGGGGCGCGCGCCTGCTCCGATCGCGCTGTTCGTTTATAACCGGCTCGATCACACCCGGCGCACCGTGGAGGCTCTTCGCCGCAACCACCTCGCCGGACAAAGCGACTTGTTTATATTTGCCGACGCGGCGAAAGCAGAATCCGGCGCCGCGGCGGTGGCAGCGGTGGGGAAATTCATTCGATCCATCGATGGATTCCGCTCGGTGACCATTAGCGAGCGGGACCGGAATCTGGGCCTCTCGAATTCCATCATCAGTGGAGTCACCCAGCTTTGCCGCGAGCGGGGCCGCGCCATCGTTCTCGAAGACGATCTCCTGACCGCTCCTGATTTCCTCAGCTTCTTAAACCGAGGGCTCGACTGTTATGAGAATGTCCCCCAGGTTTTTAGCGTGACCGGCTTCAATTTTCCCATTGCCGTGCCAGCCAATTATCCCTACGACGCCTATGCTTCAGTGCGAAGTTGTTCGTGGGGGTGGGCCACCTGGAGAGATCGGTGGGAGAAGGCCAAGTGGTCGGTCTCCCAGTTTGACGATCTGGTTTCCACCCCGGAAGGCCGGCGGCGAGTCGCTCAGGCGGGCCCGGATCTGGCCCAGATGCTGGCCATGCAAGCCGCGGGAAAGATCCAGGGTTGGGATGTGATTTGGGGATTCGAACATCTTCGCCACCGCGCGTTCGCAATCCGACCGGCAATTTCGAAGGTCTATAACATCGGCTTTGATGGCTCGGGTATCCACTGCAGGAGAGCGCCCTTCGAGCAGAGCGTTTTGCCCGGCGAGGGCGGGAACCGGTCCGCGCCGAGGTTTCCCGAAGGCATAACCCCGGATCCCTACTTCGCCGAGAAGATAGTGCGCTTGCACCGCCCCTCCTCCGCCCGAAAGATGTGGCGGGCCTGTGCCCGTTACTTTCCTTCCCGAGTCGGCGGCTCGCGGTGAAAAGAGACCGCGCTCCATAACACTCGCGTGCCTTTCGAACGATTTATGCGAGTAGCCATCAATTGTTTGCAAGTTGATCCCAGATATGTAGGAGGAGTCACATCCTACGTGCTGGGCCTGTTGGAAGGTTTTGCCGAGGTCTCCAATGGCTGCCAGTTTCGGGTATTCGTCTCGGCCGCCAATGCCCATCTTTTTCATGATCTGCAAAAACCTGATCATCAAAAAAATGATCATCACAAAAATGATCTGCAAGAAAATGATCTGCGCAAACCTGGCCAGCAAAAGTCTGCCGGCTTGGACTTCGTCGAAGTCGATGACAACCTTCTGGGTCTGAAGGGCAATCTCTGCCGCGCGGCGCTGCTCACGGGAAGTGCGGGGGTATACAAAATGGCCAGCGACAGCCTTTTCCAGAAGATCAGGCAACTGATCGAGAGCGAGTCGGATGTTCTCTACACTCCCACTCCGGCACTGCGCTGTTTTAATCAACCGCCGGCCCACGGTGCTCGCCATGCACGATATCCAACATGTGCATCTACCCGGAATTTTTCAGCTGGCCGGCGCGCCTCAGCCGGCGCGTCACTTACGGTCTCAGCGCAAAACACGCCAGTTATCTGCAGGCCAGCAGCCAGTATACAAAGCAGGACTTGCTGCGATATTTTCCCGCGCTCTCTCCCGAACAGATCGAGGTTATCCCCTCCGGAGTGCAAGCGGAGAAATTCGCCGCGCCCCCGACCGAAGATGAATCTTCTGCGCTGCGCGGCCTGCCTGAGCGTTTTCTTTTTTTTCCAGCACAACTATGGCCGCACAAGAATCATTTGACGTTGCTGAAGGCGCTGAAGCAGATCGAAGCCAAACACGGCGCAAAGATTCCGCTGGTGCTTACCGGCGAGAAATTTTCGGCGGCTCCGGGAATCTTTCAATTCGTCGCCGAACAGTCCATGGCCTACGTCCGCCATTTGGGCAAAGTTACATTCCAGGAGATGGTGGCGCTCTATCAGAAGGCGGCCTTCATGATCACCGCGACCGTGCACGAGTCCAGCAGCCTGCCTATCCTGGAGGCTGCCGCCGCGGGTGCGCCTGTCATTGCCTCGAGAATCCCTCCTATCGAGGAGTTGGGCCAGGTGCTGCAGTTGAATCTGTTCGACCCGCTGGATGTGGAAGGGCTGGCGCGTCTCATCGTGGCGCTCTGGGACGATGGGGAAACTGCCACTGCCCAAGCTGCCTACAACCGCCAGCATATCGGCTTTTATTCCTGGGCCAACACCGCGCGGAACTATATCCGTTTTTTTGAGCGAATCGCGAACTGAGGAAGCGCCTGCAGCAACCGCCGGAGTGGCCGGCCGAAATCCCTGGTCAAACCAGTCTGGTCAAACCAATCTGGTCAAACCGTCACGCTAAGCCATGCTAAGACTCGTTTATATCCCGCTGCTACTGGTGCTGCTGTGGAGTTTTTGGCGGGTCCTGGGGAAAATCGGGAGATGCGATACGGCGCTGACGCCGATCTTAGGTTGGACAGTGGGACTGGCCTTTTTCTTTCTTGCCCCGCTGAGCCTGATGGTGCTCCATGGAGGATATCAAGACCCGGCTTTCTATGCCGCCAGTGCCAGCCATAACACCGTCGATCTTTCGAGCACACAGTTTTTCGTTCCCTTTCTGGTGATCTGGACTTCGTTACTGCTCTCCGCCGGAGTTCTCCTTCTCTTTCTGCCGAAAGCGCTGCCCCAGGCGGAGCCGGCGCGAGATCGGCCGGAACTTGTCCCCCATCCGGCGCTTTTGCAGAAAGTCATTCTCGTGACCACCGTTCTGGCTTTGCTCGATTACGCGCTCACCATACGAATGGTTGGCGGCTTCGAGGAATTTCTTCTCAGCAACTGGTCGGGACGCGTCAGTGATCTGTCGGCGGAACTGGGCGACCGCTACGCGCTCTACCTCTGGATTGCCCAGGCGAACCAGATTGTATTCACTGCCGCCGCCGTTCTGTTTACCCACTTCGAAGCACGGGAGGGCAAGATTCGCTGGCGCATTTCCGGGCTGTTGGTTCTGGTTTTCCTGTTGCATATCGCATTTCAAGGCGAGCGGATTTATCTGGCGCTCTATCTCCTCTCCGCGCTGACCTCGTGCTGGCTGTATCGCAGAAAGAAAGTGGTCGCGGGCTTGCTGCTGGCGGCGCCCGTGCTGGCGGCGGTCTTCAGCGCGTGGGCTTATTTTCGCAATGACCTCTCCAACATCGGCGATAATGTCTCGGTCTACAACGACGCCGACATGCAAAATCGCACCCTGACCTGGTTCATGGATGCCTGCGATGGCGATGATGTCATGTTTCTCTTTCACGTCATCCAGGACTTTGGCACGAGGCACGAATATCTGTACGGTGCGTCCTATGCCCGGGCAGTGTATTTTGTGATTCCGCGCAGCATGTTTCCCGAGAAACCACACGGCTTCAACCTGCAGCTGGCGGAAATCTACGAGCCGGGCTCGCCTACCAGCTTCGCCGCCACGCAACTGGGTGAGTTGTACGCGAATTTCGGGCCGGCCAGTATCCTGCTGTTGCCGGGGTTGACTCTGGCGATCCTCCTGCTCTCAAATCACCTGCGCCAAGGAGCGCAACACCATCCGTTGATCTTTACCGAAATGTTTCTGCTGCTGATCTGGTCGGCCCGCTCGACCCTGGAAGACCAATTCATCACCTTCGTGTTCGCGTTCCTGTTGACCTGCGGTCTCCGCCTGGAGCGGGGTTGGGGCAGGCGGAACCGGGCGGCGCTTGCATCCCTGCCCGTCATTTCTTTATGAATCTCCCGCTCATGAACCTGCAAGCCATTTCGAGCGAAACCATCGCGGGCAAGGTCGCACGGCTTCCGCTGTCACTGATCCCGCGCGAGGCCGTAGTTCCAATTCTGCGCGGGCGGCTGCGCGGGAAACGTTGGATCGTGGGCTCGGCAATTCATCGCTGTTGGCTGGGCTTCTACGAGTTCGAAAAGCAGCGCCTGATCTCTTCGATGGTCAAGACCGGAACCGTTTTTTACGATGTGGGTGCGAATGTGGGTTTTTACTCCCTGCTGGCGGCTGGGTTGGTGGGACCGCAGGGCCAGGTCTTTGCCTTCGAACCGCTGCCCAGAAACGTTGCCTATCTGCGGAGACACCTGGCGCTGAACCGGGCCTCCAATGTGGAGATCCTCGAACTTGCCCTTGGGGAGCAAACCGGTATCGCTTCATTTACTCCCGAGCCCAGCGGCTGCATGGGCCGGCTGTCGCATACCGGCTGCTTGCCGGTTACCGTAGCCAGCCTGGACGATTTGCTCGAGCAGGGAAGACTCGTCCCCCCGCACTCGATCAAGATGGACATCGAAGGCGCGGAACTGCTTGCCCTGCGCGGCGCTCAAAAGTGTATCCAGCGACATCGCCCCCTCATTTTCCTTGCCACGCACGGCCGCGATATTCACGCCGCCTGCTGCCGTCTGCTGGAGTGCTGGGAATACAAGTGCACGGAATTTGGAGCGGTTACTGAGGACGGCCTAGGTGAAGTCGTCGCCCAGTCGCGAAAGGCATTCACCCAACAAACATCGGTTAGCTTGATTTCATGAATGCCATGGCGCGCCTGATTCGAGCGGATAAGACCAGAAAAACTCGATTCCACACCAGCAACGGGCATCTGTGTCTTAGTCCTTCGCAATTTCTGAAGGCCTTGGCGACAACTCTCGGCCGTATCGTATTGCACAAATATTCCGCGGTACCCTGGCTGACTTTCCCGGCGATCACCTACCTGGAGCTGCGTATTTCCGGCAGGCGCGTCTTCGAATTTGGCAGCGGTATGTCCACGCTGTGGTTCGCCGGGAGGTGCGAACAAGTGATCTCCGTCGAAACCGATTCTGAATGGTACCGAATGGTCCGAGAACGATCGCGCAACATGCGAAATGTTCGAATCATCCACCGCACCTCGAAAGAGGATCAGGTGAGGGCGATCTCTATCTGCGGCGGCAAGTTTGGCCTGATACTCGTGGACGGTCCGCACCGATGCCAGTGTCTTGAGCAGGTCAGGTCATACCTCGATGTTGGGGGTCTGCTGGTGGTAGACGACACAGATACCGCCCCAGGGCTTGCCGCCAAGGCGAAAGAGTTGTTCTGGGACAGCCGAATTATGGTCTTTCGCGGCTGGGCATCTGGCAATTTGCATCCTCATGAGACGACTATCGTCGGCGACGTGCCGGTCGACAGCATCGGCGCTGGTTTCAGGCGGATCATGGAGCGAAAACCCGATTCCGCCCGCCAGAATTGATCTGAATTTCTCACTGCCGCAAAGCCGCATCCGACGTCCCGTCGGTCACATCGGGCCCCGCCCGGTTTCTGAGTATGGAGACAACCTCCTGGTAAAAATCATATACATCGCAGGGTGCGGCAGCAGCGGCACGACGCTGTTGGCCCGCCTGCTGGGAGAAATACCCAGCTTCGTCTCGGGAGGAGAAGCGGGCGCATATTTCCTTGGTCCCGGCAACCTCAGCCACGCGGCAATTCCCTGCGGCTGTGGCGTCCCGATGGCGGAATGTTCGTTGTGGACGAGGCTGGCGGTCGATCCAAAGCTGCACGGTTTGGGCAGTCCTTTCACTCGTTCCCGCTCCATTCACCGCGCCTTGTGGCCAAGGCCTGAAATTCATGCTGACCTGCGGCGTTTTCTCGCAGCCGCGGGTGAGTTCTACCATGACTTGGCGCGGGTCACGGGAGCCTCGGTGATTGTCGACTCTTCCAAGAGCCCCGCCTTAGCGGCGTTACTGACCCAGGTTCCGGGGATCGAACTGCACGTAGTGCATCTGGTCCGCGACCTGCGGGGTGTGGTCAGCAGTGGCCGTCGGACTAAAGCTTACGTTTCCGCAACTTCTGCCCGGCGCTGCATTTTGCAATGGTACTGGGCGAATCTCGGCGCCGAGTTGCTGCAGCAGCGGGCGGCAGGATTTTTGCGGCTGCGATATGAAGACTTCATTGTCGCCCCGCAACCTCTGCTCGAGAGGATTGCCTCAGCCGTGATCGGATCCCCGGTACATTGCTCTTTTCTGGGCGATGGACAGGCGCGGATTCGAAGCCAACACCACGCGCTCGGCCATCCGGACAAATCTCACTGGGGGGAAATTCCCCTTCGTGAACGGAAACCCGAACTGAACCTCTTCCTGAAAAACATCGTCTCCCTGGTTGGCGCACCTTTGCTGGTGCGCTACGGATATTTTTCGAAGAAAGGCAGGGAGCATTCTGCTCAGCAGTTGCCTGATTCGAACTTTCGCGCGGTTCAGAAAACTTAGAGTTGAAGCACCCACGATCTAACGGAGATTGGTTCGTGCAGAATCTGTTCGCGGAAAACTCGTCAATCAAGGAATCGTCGATGACTGTGCAACCAACCCACATGGATGTGGGTGACTATGCGGTCGCGGTGAAAGTGCCCCCCGCGATCCCTCACTCCACGTCCACCGTTTCCACTGTCTTTTTTTGTGCAAACTGTAGCGGCCCTTCGGAAACCTCGGGCAGCGGACTTTTCGACACGCGCTTTGGAATTGAAGGCAGGGTTGAAGCCCGCAAGTGCCGGGACTGTGGCTGGGAGCAGATTTTTCCTGCGCCCACGCCCGCTCAACTGAAGCAGCTGTACCAACGCTTCTACAATTTTGGCGGAGAACGGGGCACACTCTACACGGCGCTGCGGGAATGGTTCTTCGCGTCCGCGCTGTATCGAGTTTGGATTCGTGTGGACGGAGACATTTCCTTTCACACCCGCCGGGGCCGCGGGCGGCTTCTCGACATCGGCTGCAATGAAGGAAGGACTCTACGTAACTATGCCAGCAACGGTTTCCAGGCGGAAGGAACGGAGTTGAATGAGACCGCTGCGGCCGCAGCCCGCCGAGCCGGGTTTAACGTTTTCACCGGCCCCCTCGAAGATTTCTCCTCGGCGCTTCCTTACGACGTGGCGGTGCTCTCCAATGTGCTCGAACACGCAGTGGACCCGAAAGCCATGCTGCTCTCAGTTCGCCGGCTGCTAAAACCTGAAGGCCAGGTCTGGATCAGCTGCCCCAACAGCCAGAGCTGGTTGCGGCCGGTGTTCGGCCGCGCCTGGATCAATTGGCACGTCCCTTTTCACATCACCCACTTTTCTTCTGAAATGCTGCAGGATCTGCTGCAAGAAAGCGGCTTCCATCTGATGGAAATACGGCAGATCACTCCCGCGCTGTGGGTGGCTTCCTCGCTCGTGGCATGGCTGTCTGCCCGCGAGGGCAAGGCTACCCGTCAACTGCGCAATCCGTTTTTGATGTTCGGCCTGGTGCTGGCCTGCCGGGCGCTGCTGTTTCCGCTGCTTTACTGGGGCAACCGGCGCGGGCGGGGAGATTGCCTGGTTGCGGTCGCCGCTAAAATCGATTGATTCCAATCACCCACCCCTTATGAAGAAAGCACTCATCACCGGCATCACCGGCCAGGATGGTTCCTACCTCGCCGAATTCCTTCTCACCAAAGGATACGAAGTACACGGCATCAAACGCCGCAGCTCGTTGCTGAACACGGAGCGCATCGACCATCTGTACGAAGATCCACACGTTCCCGACCGCCGTTTTTTTCTCCACTATGGCGATATGACCGATGCCAACAGCCTGATTCGGGTGGTCGAGCGAGTGCAACCCGATGAGATCTACAATCTGGCGGCCCAGAGCCATGTCGCAGTCTCTTTTGAGCAGCCCGAATATACCGCCAACGCGGATGGCCTCGGCACCCTCCGGCTGCTCGATGCGGTGCGCGTGCTCGGTCTGGAACGAAGCGCGCGCTTTTATCAGGCTTCCACCTCCGAGCTGTACGGTCTGGTGGCCGAGACGCCGCAGACCGAGCGCACCCCGTTCCATCCCCGGTCGCCCTACGGGGTCGCGAAACTCTACGCCTTCTGGATCACCGTGAACTACCGCGAAGCCTACGGCATGTACGCCTGCAACGGAATTTTGTTCAACCACGAATCTCCGGTGCGCGGCGAGACCTTCGTCACCCGCAAAATAACGCGCGCCCTGGCGCGCATCAAACTAGGCCTGCAGGAATGCCTTTATCTGGGAAATCTCGAGGCCCGGCGCGACTGGGGCCATGCCCGCGACTACGTGGAGATGCAGTGGCTCATGCTGCAGCAGCCGCAGCCCGAGGATTTCGTGATTGCTACAGGCGAACAGCATTCCATCCGCGAGTTTGTCGAAACCGCGGCCGAGGAGCTGAATATTTCTCTCGAGTGGAGAGGCGTAGGCCCGCACGAAAAAGGATATGACGCGCGGGGCAAGTGCCGGGTGCAGATCGACCCTCGTTATCTGCGTCCCGCGGAGGTCGATTCTCTGCGCGGAGTTGCGGACAAGGCGCGAACCAAACTGGGCTGGATTCCCCGGGTCACGTTTCGCGAGCTGGTGCGGGAAATGGTGCAGTCCGATTTGCAGGCCGCCGAGCGCGACCAGCTGATGAAAACCTCCGGCTACCGGGTCTTCGAATATCACGAATAGTTCAGCACATAGTTCAGCAAATCGCTCAGCAAAATAGCATGGATCTTTCCGACAAAATCTTCGTGGCCGGACACACTGGGTTGGTGGGTTCGGCGCTGGTGCGGCGTTTGCAGGCGGCGGGATACCACCAGCTGCTGCTGCGCACCCGCGCCCAACTCGATCTCGGTGATGCGGCCGCGGTGCGCGAATTTTTTTCCGCGAACCACCCTCGTTATGTTTTTCTGGCCGCGGCCAAAGTCGGGGGCATACTCGCGAATCAGACTCTGCCGGCGGACTTTATCTTCGATAACCTGCGGATTCAAACCAACGTCATCCACGAATCCTGGCGCAGCGGCGTCGAGCGCATTCTGTTTCTCGGCTCCAGCTGCATTTATCCCCGGCTGGCGCCGCAACCGCTGCGCGAGGAGTCTTGGTTAAGCGGACCGCTGGAGCCGACAAACCGCGCCTACGCCGTGGCGAAGATTGCCGGCATCGAATTGGGATGGGCCTACAACCGTCAGCATGGCACCGGCTTCGTAGCCGCAATGCCGACCAACCTGTATGGTCCGGGAGACAACTACCACCGCGATCATTCTCATCTGATTCCCGCGCTGCTGCGCAAAATGCACGAAGCCAAGATAAGCGCTGCCCGGCAAGTGGTGATCTGGGGCAGCGGCAGTCCGCGGCGGGAATTTCTGCACAGCGATGATGCCGCCGATGCCTGCGTCTTTCTCTTAAGTTTGCCGCCCAGGGAATTCAGCGAAGTTACCGGCCGGGGTGAGCACGCGCCGCTGGTCAACGTCGGCTGCGGCGAAGACATGACGGTCAGGGAACTGGCGGAGCTGGTGGCCGAAGTCATCGGCATCCAACCGCAATTGGTATTCGATACTTCGAAGCCGGATGGTACTCCGCGCAAGGTGCTCGATGTCAGCCGACTGGCCGCGCTCGGCTGGAAGCCGCGGATCAGCCTGCGGGAAGGTCTGCGACAAACCTATGCGGATTTCTGCTCCCGGCCCGACGAAGTCCATGCCTGCGCAGCCGAGCCGTCGACAGCCGTGGGCCAGTGCGCATTCTGATTCATGGCCTGAACTTTGCCCCGGAGCTGGTCGGGGTCGGCAAGTATACCGGGGAGATGGCGGAGTGGCTGGCGGCACGCGGCCACCAGGTGCGGGCGGTCACCGCGCCGCCATTTCATCCGCAATGTAAAGTGGCGGCCGGCTTTTCGGCGTGGAGGTATGCCCGACAGGATTTCAATTGCCCTCGGGCAGAGCATTTGCCGCCAAATTCCGCATGCACCTCGGGGTATTTGCAAGTATTCCGTTGCCCAGTGTGGGTGCCATCGCATCCCTCCGCCACAAAACGCATTCTGCATCTGGCCAGCTTCGCGCTCGCCAGTTTTCCGGTGATGCTCAGCCAGAGTGTCTGGCGGCCAGAAGTCGTGCTGGTCGTCGAGCCGACACTTTTCTCGCTGCCGGCGGCCTGGCTCACATCCCAATTCTCCGGCGCCCGGAGCTGGCTGCATGTGCAGGATTTTGAAGCCGACGCTGGTTTTGAGCTGGGTCTGCTGCACTCGGCCGGACTGAGGTGTGCGATCCAGAGCGGGGAAAAAAAGCTTATGTCCGGCTTCGCCCGGATTTCCACGATTTCCCCGAAAATGCTGGCCAAGCTGCTACAGAAAGGAGTGTCGCCCTCCGCCTGCTGTCTGTTCCCCAACTGGGTGGATACGGCTGCCATCTATCCCCTTGTCAAGCCCAGCCCGCTGCGCGCGGAGTTGGGTATTGCCGCCAGCGAGACCGTTGCGCTGTATTCCGGAACCATGGCTCGCAAGCAAGGGTTGGAAATTATGGCCGAGGCTGCCCGCCGATTGTGCGGGACCAGCGGCTTGCGCTTCGTGTTTTGCGGCGAAGGGCCGGGCAAAGCGGCCCTGGAAAGTCTTACCAGCGGCTTCCCCAATGTTCAATGGATTCCGCTCCAGCCTTTGGGGCGACTCAACGATTTGCTCAATCTGGCCGATATACATTTATTGCCGCAGCGAGCCGACGCCGCCGACCTGGTAATGCCTTCGAAGCTGACCGGAATGCTGGCCAGCGGAGGGCCCGTGGTGGCCACGGCAGCTGCGCATACGCAACTAGCTCAGGCGGTCGAGGGCCGCGGAATTGTAGTCAAGCCCGGCGATGCTGCCGCTTTTGCTGATGCGGTGAAGCAACTTGCCCATGACCCGGATGGGCGCGCAAGACTGGGAAGACGAGCCCGCGAATATGCGATTTCTGAATTGGAAAAAGAAACTGTCCTCTACCGTTTCGAGCAGGATTTACTGCAGTTTGTCGCGGCCAGTTGAATTTCCCCCGTCCGGCACTACCGTGTGGAAGACGATTCGATATCAATTGCAGATGAAAGGTCGCTGTGGCCAGCGTCGGAACCAATGCATTGGATGACAGCCCGGTAATCTTTTCGCCCTACTGGAAAAGCGAATTCCGCCGGGCCATCAAGCGCGGCCTCGATGTGCTGGCCGCGAGTGCCATGCTTATTCTCTTGTCTCCTCTATTTTTGCTCTTGGGGATCGCGGTCAGATTAAGTTCTCCGGGAAAAATTTTCTACCGCTGGCACGTCGTGGGCGAAGGCGGCAAGCCCTTTCTCAGCTTCAAGTTCAGGTCCATGGTGAGCAATGCCGATGAACTCAAGAGCCGCCTGGAACTCCGCAACGAGATGACCGGACCGGTCTTCAAAATCACCGACGACCCGCGCGTCACCGCGGCGGGAAAATGGATGCGCCGCTACAGCCTGGACGAACTGCCGCAACTTTACAGCGTTCTCAAAGGGGACATGAGCCTGGTCGGCCCGCGCCCTCCACTGGCCACTGAATTCGAATGCTTCACCGCGTACCAGCGGCAAAAGCTTTCGGTGAAGCCTGGCATCACCGGGCTGTGGCAGGTCGGGGGCCGCAATCGGATCAGCGATTTTGACCAGTGGGTGAGCCTTGATCTCGAATACATTCGCCACTGGTCGCTGTGGCTGGATTGGAAAATCTTGTGGCGCACCGTGTTCGCTGTTTTTTCCGGTTCCGGTAAATAGGCAAGTTCCGGTAAATAAGTTCCGGCAAATAAGCAAAGGAAGTTGGCTGCACTCATGCGCGTACTGATCACCGGTGGTGCAGGTTTTATCGGAGGCCATTTAGCCGACCGGTTTCTGGACGACGGCTTTCAGGTGCGAATACTCGACCGCCTGGTGCCCCGGGTTCATCCCCATGGCCGTCCCAGTTATCTTCCGGCCGCCGCCGAATTCATCCAGGGCGATGTTACCGACCGCGATGTGCTGCTGGCCGCGCTGCAGGGAGTCGACATCGTCTCTCATCAGGCGGCGTATCAGGATTACATGCCGGATTTTTCCCGCTTTCTTCAGGTCAATGCAGTGAGCACTGCGCTTCTGTTCGAACTCATCGTCGAGCATCGTTTGCCAATCAAGAAAGTGATCGTCGCGTCCTCGCAGGCGGTATATGGCGAAGGCCAGTACCACTGTGCCGGGCATGGCGATTTTCAGCCGGCGCCGCGCTCTCCCCGGCAACTGCAGCGCGGAGAGTGGGCTGTGGTCTGTCCCATGTGTGAAGCCCCTGCCCAGGCTCTACCGCTTGAGGAGCGGTACAACAATCCTTATAACCAGTATGCGGTTTCGAAAATCGCGCAGGAAAAAACCGCTCTCGGACTGGGATGGCTGCATGGCATTCCCACGGTCGCGCTGCGTTACTCGATCACCCAGGGGAAGCGGCAATCGCTTTACAACCATTACTCCGGCGTATGCCGCATCTTCTGCACCCGCGCCTTGCAACATCTACCGCTGGTTCTTTACGAAGATGGCCACCAGACCCGCGACTTTGTTCACGTGGATGACGTGGTCGAAGCCAACATGCTGGTTCTCGAAAAGGATGAAGCGAACGGCCAGGCATTCAATGTTGGCAGCGGGTGCGCCACCACGATCCTTGACTACGCTCGTCACGTGCTCGCGCGCATCCCCAGCCCCGCAGGCATCGAAGTTGCCGGCGAGTATCGCAAGGGAGATAACCGGCATAGCGTTTCCAGTATCCGGAAGCTCAGTGACCTGGGCTGGAAGCCGCAACACAATCTGGAAAGAATTCTCAACGACTTCGTGGAGTGGATTGAAAGCGCGGGCGGCATCCCGGCGGGCTTGCCGGATGCGGCTGCCGATATGCGCGCCGCCGGAGTATTGCTGAGTGCAACCAGTTCGTAGCGTAGGGACTCATTTTCATCGCGTTTTAGTTTGGGTAATCAACCACTATGGCCACGCTTACCGCTTTCGATGTTTCCGCGTACCTCGAAGAGTTGTCCGCCACCATCCGGAATATGCCCGTTCCGGCAATCGACAGTTTGATCCAGGCGTTTCTTCAGGCCTACGACCGAGGCCGAACGATCTTTCTTTTTGGCAACGGGGGCAGCGCCTCTCTGGCCTCGCACCTGACTTGCGATCTGGGGAAGGGAACTGTGCCCCGCACCGGCCGACGCTTGCGCGCGCTTGCTCTTACCGACAATGTCGCCCTGATTACCGCCTGGGCCAACGATACGCACTACGAAGACATTTTTTCCCAGCAGCTGGAAAATTTTCTGCAGCCCGGCGACATTGCCTGCGCCATCAGCGGAAGCGGGAACTCTCCCAACATTCTGGCGGCTCTCAGTTTCGCGCGGCGCGCTGGCGCCATCACTGCCGGCATCACCGGCTTTCAAGGCGGGAAAATGAAAGCGCTCTGCGATGTGTGTGTCGTGGTGCCTTCCGCCAACATGCAGATCATTGAAGACCTGCACCTGGCCATCGCTCACTCCGTATTTCGCGCCGTGCAGCACGGGATCGAGGAGATCAACCGCACTGGCGTGAATGTTACTCTGCCTCTTCCCGCTCCCCTACATTCGCCGAATCCGATGCCCGGATAATTCTCAACTGAATCCAGAATCGCACTTGCAGCGGGGAAAATAACGAGTCTTCATCTGCGTTAACCAGAAATCGAACTTATGCAATCAGAGCAGCTTCGTAATCGTATTTTGGCAGCGGATCTGGCTTGGATTCCGTTGGCGCTGGCGGCGGAGCAGGCGCTGGGTTCGGCGCTGCGCTGGCGGCAAATTCCTCTGGGCGCGTCTAACTTCGTGGTCTATGTTGTCTGCACGGTCTTCGCCTGGATCCTACTGTCGGAAAATCTTCATCTCGATGGCTTTCGCGGGGGATGGCGGCTCCCGGCTGTGCTTTCCCACCTCCTGCTCGCTACCGCGTTGCTGATGGTGCTGTTGATCGCGGTCGAAAACGTGTCCGAGCGCTATCTCGGCAGATTTACCCTCAGTATCTTTTCGCTATTCCTCCTGATCGGGTTTCTGGGCATCCGCGGGAGCGCCCTGGCAACCGTGTTATGGCGATACAAGAATGGGAAAGTCCATCACGTCGTAATCCTTGGCTCTGACCGCTTAGCCTTCGAACTGGCGGGGAAATTCAACCATCATCCCGAGCTGCTGTGCAAAGTGATCGGGTTCTTGTGCCCAGGAGCAGAAATTCCCCTGCCGCGATTCGCCCCCGACGCGGTTGCCGCCCCGGCGACCGTATCCACCATGGCTGTGATCGATCTCTTACGCCAGCACCACGTAGACGAAGTGGTGATGGCACACGCCCCGGTTTCGAAGGAGATTCTCAATCTGGTCGCGCTTTGTCGCCAGCAGGCGATCCGGGTCAGCCTGGTGCCGCAACCTTACGAACTCTATCTTTCCTCTCCCCGACTGCTCGATCTCGGAGGCCTGCCTCTGCTGCAATTGGGCGGAACCGAACCTTCGGCGGGCCGCATGGGAAAGCGCGTCCTCGATATCGGCCTGGGACTGATTCTCACCGCCTGCACTTTGCCGCTGGTATTGCTATGCGCTGCCATTCTGCGTTTCTCGAACGGAAGCGCTTTTCAGTGGGAACGGCGTATCGGGTGGCGGGGACTCCAGTTCTCCATGTTGCGGCTCAACGTGCGGCGCGAACCAGAACGTCACTCCCGTTTTGAGCACACGTTGTGGCGGCTCAGCATCTCTGAACTGCCGCAGCTCTGGAATGTTCTGCGCGGGGAGATGAGCCTGGTGGGGCCGCGCCCGGAAGACCCGGAACGCGTTCACTGTTACTCCGCCTGGCAGCAACAACGGCTCTCGATAAAACCCGGCATGACCGGACTCGCGCAAGTGCGCGGGCTGCGCGAGCAGCATCCTTCGGAGGACAAGACCAGGCACGATCTGCAATACATGCTGCATCCCTCGTTATTGCAGGATATCGCGTTGCTGATTGAGACGATTTGGACGCTGACCGCGCGTCTGGTGAGCCTTCCCCGACGCACATTTCAGGCACAGAATCCCGAGCCGGTAGCGCCACCATCGCTTTTGTATTCGCCCAGCCCCCAGCCTTTTCCGGAGATATTACAGCATGCTCATCGGACGCAGTCCGGTTCGGATTAGTTTCGGCGGAGGCGGCACCGACCTCCCCTCCTATTACGAGCAGTTCGGCGGCGCCGTGCTCAGCACCGCGATCAACAAGTATTTCTATACGATCCTGGGCAATCGCAGCGACGGCCGAGTGCAAGTCATCTCCTCCGACCTTCGGCTGTTTGGCAACTGGAGCGATCTCGCCGCTCTTCCCGGCCTGCCCGCGGATAACCAGGGGCTGGAAATTCCGCTTGCGGTATTGAAAGATTTGGGCGGGAATTTTGCCGCCGATTTATTTCTCGCTTCTGAAATCCCTCCCGGCACGGGCCTGGGTTCTTCCGCCAGTGTCTGCGTGAACCTCTTGAAGGTGCTCAGCACATACTTGCGGCTTCCATTGTCGAAATACGATCTCGCCGAACGCGCTTATCGCATCACCCGCTTCGGATTAAAACGGCATGTCGGTAAGCAAGACGAGTATGCCGCCGCTTTTGGCGGGTTGAATTACATCCGTTTCAATCCGGACGGAGCCACTCAGGTCGAACCTCTGCAACTCGATCCTGGCATCCTTTCCGCATTGCAGGCAAACCTTATGCTTTTCTTTACCGGAGCCGCTCACCACTCCTGGGACATCCTGGCGGACCAGGAAGAATCCACGCGACTGCCCACCGGACCCGCCGTGGAAGCCCTGCATCAGGTGAAAGAGGCTGGAGCCCTGATGAAAGAGGCTCTCCTGTGCGGCAACCTGGAACACTTTGGGCATTTGCTCGATGATGCATGGCAAGCCAAGAAGCGCGTCTCCCAGCGCATTTCTAATCCCCGCATCGACCACTTCTACGCATTGGCCCGCGAACACGGCGCGATCGGCGGCAAGATCACCGGCGCCGGGGGCGGAGGATTTCTCCTGCTCTACGCCGAACCCGCATCCCAGGCGGCCGTGCGTGCGGCGCTGCAGGATGAAGGTTTGCAGGAGATGGCTTTTGCATTTGACACCCAAGGGGCGCAGGTTATTGTGAACGATCCTTTCATCGATCACGACGAGCACGCTGGCACACAGATGGACATTTCTTCCCTACACGGCAGCCGCCTCGGTTTGACTTCCAACCGGCATGTCGTGATCGCGAGCGAGCCCCATTGAAAGCATTTTTACTCGCGGGCGGAAACGGAACCCGTTTGCGTCCTCTTACCGATTCTGTGCCCAAGTGTCTGCTGCCGATTCAGGGGAAACCTCTTCTCGATATCTGGCTCGAGCTCTGCGCGGGTTCCGGCATCACCGAAGTTCTGATCAACCTGCATGCTCACGGGCGAGTAGTCGAAAAACATCTCGCCGGAAAATCGTCTCCCGTCATGGTTCGGGTCGTCCACGAAAAACAGTTGCTCGGCTCGGCAGGAACCATCGCTGCCAATCAAAGCTGGATCGCTTCCGATCCTGCGTTCTGGATTCTTTATGCCGACGTTCTCACCATCACGGACTTGCGGCGCATGACCGAGTTCCATTTCCTCCACGACGCCGTTGCAACCGTCGGTCTCTACCAGGTGCCCGATCCTTCACGCTGCGGTGTTGCGCTCACCAACAGCACGGGAATCATCACAAGTTTCGAAGAAAAGCCGAAAAATCCACGCAGCAACTGGGTCTTCTCCGGACTCCTGCTGGCCGGGCCGCGCTTCCTGGATTTCATTCCACCCGGCACTCCGGCCGATCTTGCTTTTGATGTCCTGCCGCGCCTGCTGGGCAAGTTACAGGCTTACCACATTCACGACTACCTGCTCGATATCGGGACGATGCCGAACTATCGAAAAGCTCAGAGTACCTGGCCCGGCCTGGATGTCCTCTCCGGGCAAACCGGCAATGCAATCTCCACTCCGTTGCCGGGCGCGCGCTCTGCTCGTCAACCTCTAAAGCTGGCTGGAGAATCATCGTGAAAGCGTGGCGGCTGCGCGGAGTCATCTTCGATATGGATGGCGTTCTGGTGGATAGCCATGCGGTGCATCGCACCGCCTGGCGCCAGTTTTTCCAGACCCTGGGACAGGAAGTGTCCGAACCAGAGCTGGATTTCATTTTGGATGGCCGCAAGCGCAGCGATATTCTGAAACATTTTCTTGGCCACTGTTCTGATCCGGAGCTTGAGGAATTGGGTCGACGGAAAGACAATATCTTTCGGGAAATGCGGCTGGAGGCGTCCCCGGTTCCCGGTGTTGTGCCTATGGTGCGCGAGCTGCGTCGCAACGGCACAGCACTGGCTGTCGCCACCTGCGCCAGCCGCAAGCGAGCCGTTGCAACGTTGACCGAACTGGGATTAATCGACTGCTTTCCAGTCATCGTGGCGGGAGAAGACGTAGTTTTGGGCAAGCCCGACGCCGCCATTTACCGATTGGCCTGCACTCGCATTGCCCTCGAACCTGCGAGCTTGCTGGCCGTGGAAGATGCCATCTCAGGCGTCCGCTCCGCCACAGGCGCAGGACTGCGATGTATCGGAGTTGCGTTGCATGAGACCTGCGAAAGCCTGTTCGGCGCGGGCGCGATTCACGTGGTGCGCGACTTCCAATCCGTTTCTGCGCACGATCTGGAATGCATTTTTGCTGCTCGCGAACCGGGAAAGCTAGGCGCCGCCGCTGCCGGAGCTTAAAAGACTTAGACCCTCGTTGCGGCAAAGTTCCACGATCGAGAGCCGATCCGGCGCGCGCAGTTTTTTTAGAATGCGGTGCACATGATTTTTTACCGTCTGCTCCGAAAGATTGAGTCGGCTGGCCATTTCCTTGTTGGTGAGCCCCTGCTGGATCAGTCCCACGAGTTGTTGCTCCCGGAGGCTCAGGCCCAGGCTGTTCCTGAGATGCAAGCTGGGAATCGCCGGTTTATGCCTTGCCACCCAGTGAAATAACGCGGATGAAAGCACCGGCGGACAAACCGCATCCCCCGCGGCCACCGCCCGGATGGTGCGTGAAACTTCGACCGCGGAGGCGTCCTTGAGCACATATCCCAAAACCCCTGCCTGTACCACGCGCAGGAAAATGCCCTCATCGGCTTCCATCCCAACCATCACCACGCGGATAGCGGGATCCAGCTGATGAAACTGCTGCATGATCCCCGGTTCCGCCAGGACGGGAGAGACTGAGTCGAGCACCACGACGTCAGCTTGTGCCGACGCAATCTGTTCCAATGCCTCGGGCCCAAATGAGCCCGACCCCACTACGTGGATATCCTCTTTTTTCGACAGAATGCGCAACAAAGCTTCGCGCAGCAGCCGGTTTTCAGCCAGCAAAAATACCGCGGCTCCCGCTCCCGAAAACGCTGAAACTGCACTTCCCATGCGATAACCAGACCTGCTCAATCCCTCGTTAGATTTCTTCCCGCCCGCCTCGCTCGCCCTGCAATTCCCTCACTCGCCTCTAAGCAAATCAACTTGGGAGTAAACTTGTCCTAGTTGCGAAACTCAGTTGCGCAACTCACTCTCAAACGCTAACTGGATGGCGAAGATCGGGTCAAGAAGAATGGTGTGTTCTGCCGATTCTGATTCCCGCGGCGGGAGGAAAGTTTCTGATTCCTGAAATGGTCGGCTCCACGGAGCGTTGCTTCCAGTACGAGTCATAAGTCAACCGACCAGAGCGGAATCCACATCAGCTTAAGAAGCTCTCGCAACTCGCAGATTTTTGCCGGTGCCACAACCCTCTTACCGTCTTGATAGTCAAAAGCATAACGTGAACCCTTCGATCTTTCCGCGCAGCAGTGGGATTTTATTGCATGTAACGTCCTTGCCCGGCGGCCATGGAATTGGCGATCTGGGACCTTCGGCCTATGAGTTTGTCGAGTTTTTAACCGGGTCCCGGCAGAAGATCTGGCAAGTGCTGCCGCTCGGTCCCACTGGATATGGCGATTCGCCTTATCAATTATTCTCAGCGTTCGCCGGCAATCCTCTACTCATCGATCTCCACGCACTTCAGGAGCAAGGATTGCTGTCTGCGCAGGATTTGGCGGTCGCATCATCCCTTCCCAACGATCACGTTGAATACGGTGCTGTCATCGATGTTAAACGCCGCCTGATTGGCCAGGCCGCACGCATATTTTTAGCCGACGGCGGTCAAGCAGACCGCGCCGCATTTGACATTTTTTGCCGTGATAATTCCGATTGGCTCGACGACTATTCGCTTTTCATGACTTGCAAAGCCGTTTACAACAATGCCGTCTGGTCCGACTGGGAGGATGGAATACGCCGCAGAGATCCATCGGCTCTCAAAGAATGGCGGCCGAAATTAGCGCCGGAAATAAACGTCCATAAGTTCGCTCAGTTCGAGTTTTTCCGTCAATGGCAAAAGCTGAAACTCCACTGCCAGAGCCGCGGCATTCGCATCATGGGCGATATCCCAATTTACGTGGCACACGATAGCGCTGATGTCTGGTCGCATCCGGAATTATTTCGTCTGGATGCGCATTCCCGGCCCATCGCAATCGCAGGCGTTCCGCCTGATTATTTCAGCGCCACCGGTCAGCTCTGGGGAAATCCTCTGTATCGCTGGGACGTGTCAGCCGCCTCCGGTCACCGCTGGTGGATTGATCGTTTTCGTGCGTCCCTGAAATTATTCGACTATGTGCGTTTGGATCACTTCCGCGGTTTTGAAGCCTTCTGGGAAGTCCCAGCCACCGCATCGACAGCCCAGGAAGGGAAGTGGGTGAAGGGTCCGGGCGCGGAGTTTTTCCGCACCGTAAAGGCGGCATTAGGAGTGTTGCCATTCGTCGCCGAAAACCTGGGAGTGATTACTCCCGAGGTGGAAGCGATGCGGGAAGAATTCGGATTCCCCGGCATGAGCCTGCTGCAATTTGCATTCGGAAACGATCCCCAGGGTCCCAGCTTTCGTCCGCACAACTATTCCCGCGAACTTGCTGCTTACACCGGAGGCCACGACAATGACACTACAGTGGGCTGGTGGAATAGCTCCGGCGCCGGCGAGAGCACGCGCACACCGGAAGACATCCGGAAAGAACGCGCTTTCGCGCGAGCCTACTTAGGTTTCAAGGATGATGAGCCCATCCATCGGGTGCTGATTCGCGCAGTGCTCGCATCCGTGGCGAAGATCGCCGTCGTGCCGTTGCAGGATGTGTTAGGTCTGGGCAGTGAAGCGCGAATGAATTTGCCCGGCACGGTGAGCGGAAACTGGAAGTGGCGCTACCAGTCAGACGCACTCACGACCGATGTCGCCGCTCGCTTACGGGAGCTGACGGTGCTCTACGATCGCTGAGAAAGCTGATTGAGATCATTGCCTTCTGTCCTTTACCCAAGTCCGCCAGTGCGTCACATACTTTTGCTGATGTTCGTCAAACTCCGATTCGCTGGGCCCACCCCAGCCCGGCTGACCTGCGATGTCCGACAAACCGCGAACAGCGTAAAACCGAACCTGCTCATCTGGGTCTTGCAGCGCCTTCGCCAGGTCCGGCACTGCCGCGGAGTTGGCCATGTGCCATAAGCCTTCGACCGCAGCTCGACGAAGCGAGCTGTCATCTGATCGAAGGACCGGTTGCAATGCGGGAATCGCTCGTGGGTCGCTCAACCGATACGAAAGAACGTAGAGGAGCCACGTTCGTTGGCTCTCAGTTGCTGAATTCCCTAGAAGTAGACGCACCACTTCCGGCAACTCGTTCACATCTCCAAAACTTATGAGTTCCCCTTGAATTCTCTGACGTAGCTCATCATCATCGTCAGTATTGGCGAGCCCCTTTCTTAATGCTGCGCGAGCTTCCTCGGTATGCGGAAGGGCATAGTCCACACGCAGGATTTCCGCTATATCTGACGCGGACGACTCCGGCGATCCGACAACGGCCCACAGCTCACGAAGTACCGCCGCCTTATAGGCACTCTGCGATGACGTCGGCCATGGTTCGCCGCCAAACGCCGCTACGGCTGGGAAATCGGGATAGTATGGCTCACTAAACTTGTAGCCGTCATTTGTCCTTCGCAGGAAAAGTAATCGAGTTCCCGCATGGAGGCCCCTATACCCAACGAATTGGACCGGAAGAGCATATGTCAACGTTATTTGGTCGGGTGCTGCGCCTTTGATTGTCCTTCTTAAAGTGAGATTTGCACAGTACGCATTGGCCTGCAATTGTTGATCGTAGTGCGTCATCGGCTGTGCGGGACCCACATCCTCAACGTTGGTGACTTCGGCGATGACAATTACATCTGAAGTGCGAACGAGTTCATCGAGGTGAAGATTTCGAATCCCAGCGCAATGGGCAGGAACGATCGTCACGACGCTAAAGAGTAGGCCGCACCAAAAGCTGACAGGAAGTGCGCGCGGCTCCGATCTACAGCGGCGATAATTCATCTTCGCCCTCTTCCTTCTTCGGACGCAGAAATCTTCTCTCTAGAAACCCTTGCGCCAAACCCCTACCACCAAGTCCGAAGGCGATCGCCAGTCCCAGCATCAGCGCTCCGAAAACAATGCCAAAGGCGACCAGCATCGTCTGCTCCGCCAAACCGAGTTCCTCAAAAACAATCGACAACACGAAAACAATAATGATGCTCCGGACGGCAAAACTCAGAACGCGCGGAGAAGGCACATTCGCATTTACCGCGGCCAGCAACGCCGCCCGAGAGAAGAAGCCGGCCGCCAGCAATCCAAAAAACAGGATGAACAATGCTGCGAATAATCGCGGCAGGAAAAAGAAAAACCTTGCGACCTGCTCCTGCAGCCCGAGGATTCCCAGCACACTCACGCCAACCAGAATGAAGCCCAGCCATACCAGCCAGAATACAAACCTGCTCAATACCTCCGACGCGGAAGGCAAAGCGGCTTTGTTCAGAAGTTGCGAAGCGCCCGTATTTTCCGACAGCTTGTCGAATCGAAGCAGGCGCAGCAGGCTGCGCAGAATCACCTTGACGACATAGGCAACCGCCCATCCCGCGAAGGCAAGGATCAGCATTACGATGAGACGAGGAAGATAGTGGGCGAATCCTCTGGCCAGTTCGTGCAGCGCCTGACTGAGTTCATTGACGATCATTTCTTTCATAGTTGCCTCACTCTCTCGTATCCCACATTTGCAGAAGATAAGGTTTCAATCGCTCGAACTCCCCGCATAAGCTTTCGATATTATTTTCGACGTCTTCCGCCGTGCCGTTGCGATTTTCCAGCAGGAAGGTCAAGACTCTCCCGCGAAATAGCGGTGCCAGAGCCTGAATGATGTGATCGCGGTTGATGACAGATTTCTGATAAGAAGCGGCAAATTCGTAAACCGTTCTAACCCACAATTCCGCGGGATAGACAAAATCTTCCTCTTGCAAACGGGCGATTCGCTGCAGGTCCGCGAGAGTTGCTGGGGACAGAATGGAATGAAATACAGCTTCCAATTCGGCGACTCCAGTCGAAAACATCTGCCGCAGCCGCTTTCGATTCACTCGCAGAGGTCCCAGCGACACCTCATGCTCCGGCCCGAAAGTGGGCACCGGCTGCGAGCCCGTAACGGAACTCCACGCCGAAAAAGTTGATTCCATGGTGGAGAACATCGGACCCACGGTTTGTCTCAATGCTGGAACCAGATCGGCGGAACGACGCTCGACATGTTCTTTCTGTCCCAGGAAGGACTGGCAAATGCGCCGCTGTCCTGTAAGTGCGGCCAGTGTTAAGCGGAGTTCGATGCCGTCATCGCCGCTCCCATCTGCCCACGCATTCTGCGCAAGGAATTCGCTGCCCAGGCGGCCGGAGAATCCGAAGTCTTGCATATAGGGTTCGCGAATGCGGAGTCCATACAGCGCCCGCGTCATCGGATAAATCAAATTGGTGATCAGCAGTCCTTCAAACTTGTGCCGGCAATAGGTGGGGGTAACCAGATCGAAGCCGTCGTAGCGAACCGGGTGCAAAAGTTTTGAGATCCATTCAGCGTCAGTGCTAGGGGACTCGGGAGACATCACCACACAGCCTTTGGCGCGGAGCAGTTCAGCGGCGGCGAGAATGGTTCGCAATGCAACCGTGTTCGACGGACTGCTGGCGTATTGAGTACTGATCGAGTGCAGGGTGCGGAGCGAATGAAGATTGGCGACTGGACGAACGTCATCGATCGAGATGCCGGTAACTAATTCCGGAGTGCCGTCGCGCGACCCGCCATCCGCATTAATAATGACCACCCGGTCCCGTGAATAGGAGCGCAGAATGCAACTCTGAATGGATTGGACGATGGCGCCGATAGTCTTGGCGTTATTGTGCGTGGCCAAGCCCACCAGAACGTCTACTTCGCCCACGTTGATCAACTGGCGAAGAAAATCATCCGTTAGAAAAGTTTCTTCGGCCAATTTTATCTCCGAGCGAAGTGGCGGCAATGCCAGGGCCTTATGAGACATCGTTTCCACGATCCGCGATCAATCAAATTCGCCGTAGCCGGAACCAGAAGAACTGGTACGGGCCCAGGGTTAACAGATAAGGCTGATCGCCCACCCGTGGAAACATATTTTTCCCGGACATCTCGATCAGAATATTTCCCTTATATTTTTTCAAATCGAGTTCGACGGCTTGCGCCGCTCCCGAAAGGTTATTGACCGTCAGCACGGCTTCATTTCCCAGTCGACGGACATAGGCGAGTATCCGATGATTGGCGGGACGAAGAAACTCAATCGATCCTCTTCCGAACACCGAAGTTGAGGCGCGCACCGCTATAATCCGTTGCATCCAGCGCAGTAATGAGTGCTCACTTCCGAGTTGCGACAACACATTCACCGCCGGATAACCATAAACCGGATTCTGTATCAGCGGAGCATACAATCGATCCGGCTCCGCCGTGGAAAAACCAGCGTTCCAGCCTCCGCTCCACTGCATTGGAGTCCGTACTCCATTCCGATCGCCAAGATTAATGTTATCTCCCATTCCGATTTCGTCGCCGTAATAGATGATCGGCGTTCCGGGTAAGGACATCAGCAACCCGTTCATCAACTCGATACGCCTGCGGTCATTGTCGAGCAGCGGCGCAAGCCGCCGCCGGATGCCCAGATTCAGCCGCATCGTCTTATTTTCGGCGTAGGAGTCATACATATAATCCCGCTCCATGTCGGTGACCATTTCCAGCGTCAATTCGTCATGGTTGCGCAGAAATAGTGACCACTGGCAGGCGGGCGGAATTTCCGGAGTCTGCTGCAATATCTCCGTGATGGGTTTGCGATCCTCCAGCTTCAATCCCATAAACATTCGAGGCATCAGGGGAAAATGAAATGCCATGTGGAATTCATCGCCGTCGCCGAAATAAGGTCGGAGATCCGCAGGCCACTGGTTAGCCTCCGCCAGAAGCATTCTGCCGGGAAACTGTTCGTCCAGTCTGCGCCGGAATTCCTTCAAGACCTGGTGTGTCTCGGGAAGATTTTCACAATTCGTGCCCTCGCGCTCCAGCAGGTACGGCACCGCATCCAGTCGAAACCCGTCCACTCCCATCTCCAGCCAGAAACTCATTACCTTCCACATCTGTTCGCGGACTGCCGGATTGTCATAGTTCAGATCCGGCTGGTGACTGAAGAACCGGTGCCAATAATAGGCCTTCGAAATCGGATCCCACGCCCAGTTGGATTTTTCCGTATCGATAAAAATAATGCGGGTCCCTTTGTAGCGCTCGTCGGTGTCGCTCCACACATACCACTCGCGCCGCGGATTATCCCGCGAACTGCGCGACTCCTGAAACCAGGGATGCTGATCGGAGGTATGGTTCAACA
The DNA here is from genome assembly GCA_963726155.1 of uncultured Acidobacteriaceae bacterium. Taxonomy (GTDB): domain Bacteria; phylum Acidobacteriota; class Terriglobia; order Terriglobales; family Acidobacteriaceae; genus Sulfotelmatobacter. The sequence goes on along the minus strand of CAVSBF010000002.1, from coordinate 2,074,469 downwards.
CCATTTCAATGATGATGCGAATCCCACGGTTGTGGGCGGACTCTAGGACCTTCCGAAAATCCTCCAGCGTTCCATAGCTGGCGTGCACTGTGTCGTAATCGGCAATGTCATAGCCATCGTCGCGCAGCGGCGACGGAAAAAACGGCATGAGCCAGATCGCGTTCACCCCGAGTTCTTGCAAATATCCGAGTTTCTGTTCCAGCCCCTGAAAATCGCCGATGCCATCGCCGTTGCTGTCGAAAAAAGTGCGTACGTGTACCTGGTAAATGATGGCGTCCTTATACCAGAGCACATCCTGACTCAGCGGCAACCTCGTCCCTCCTGGATGAAAACCTACATTGTTGGATTAGCGGTAAAAGGCAAGTTTATATGATTGAAAAGGCAGAGAGCGCGGTCAAAGAGATGGGGCTGTTGAAAACTCCAGATTCAGAGGCCAATTCGAACTGAACCAACGAGCGCAGGCGGCGTTGGCTGTAAAAGTTTCTGGCAAAAAGAACGGAACAAAAGAAAAAACGTCCGGGATCCAAATACCCGGAATCCAAATACAATGAGAAATGAAAATGTCGACGAACCGCCGCACCCGGATCGGGAGTAACTCCGGTGGCGTGCATCGGCAAGCAAGAAAGTTTCAGAGCGAATCGTCTCAGCCTATTTTTAGAAAACACAGGGCGAAGGGGGGAATAAAGATGGCAACAAGCAAAGACAGAGATGGAGATAAAGATAAAGACGAGCAACACCGGAAAGCACATCTCGCCATGAAGACGCCCCCCATTGTGTCGCAGCAGGAGTGGGAGGCTGCACGGCAGAAGCTCCTCGTAAAGGAGAAGGCTTTGACCCGCTCCCGTGACGCGCTGGCCGCCGAACGCCGGCGAATGCCATGGATGGCTGTAGAGAAGAAGTATGAATTCGACGGACCCAAGGGCAAGGCTAGCCTGCTCGATTTGTTCGAGGGCCGCCGTCAGTTGATCCTCTACCGCGCCTTCTTCGAGCCCGGAGTGTTTGGCTGGCCCGAGCACGCCTGCCGCGGCTGCTCGCTGGGCGCCGATCAAGTCTCTCACCTGGCCCATCTCAACGCCCGCGATACCACACTCGTCTACGCTTCACGCGCTCCGCAGGCGGAGATCGCCCGCCTGAAGGCCCGTATGGGCTGGGAGATGCCCTGGTACACCATGACCGACAGCTTCGACAAGGACTTCGGCGTCGATGAATGGCACGGCCATAATGCATTCATCCGCGAGGGCAATAAAGTGTTCCGCACGTACTTCATTAACGGTCGCGGCGACGAGGCGATGGGGACAACCTGGAACTACCTTGATATGACAGCGCTGGGCCGTCAGGAGACTTGGGAGGACTCACCAGAAGGCTACCCCCGGACCCCGCCATACAAGTGGTGGAACTGGCACGACAACTACGACGCCGAGGCTCAGCCAGACCCGAAGTGGGTTGACATCATAACCGACCCTAAAGAAGCCGCCCGAAGACGCGCGGAAGAGGAGAAAGCGAGCTAAGAAGGGCGACCCAGGAGGAAGAACATGGTGGTATGGGACCGCGTGACCCATCGCGACGTGTTACGCGCGATACGCGAGTACGACCGGCTAGGCCCGGAGCGATTCTTTTCTGAGCATGGTTTCGGCCCTACGACAACTTATGACGTGGTGTGGGATGAACGCCGTTACCCGCCGAAGGCCGTTTTGGGCGCAGCTTATGAGTTCGCTACCGGGCGCCGACTTGACTCCGCTGACTTCGAGGGCGGGAAAGCCGGCGCGGTCAGGGTACTGGGAAATCTAGGATTCAGTGTCCGCAAGAAGCTTCGACCAGCCAAGTCAAGCTGACCGGTACTTCTCGTCCCGCTCCCGCGCGAGAGCTCCATGCGGTAAACATTCCGTCTCCGGGGGCAATCCCTCCTGCGAAGTGGGAACATCGTGGAAGGTCGCACTCGCAGCAGCCACAAACACGTTGGCGACGAGTGCATATTCTGCGTGAACGTGCGCTCGTCCCTTGATGGCCGCGATCACCGGCACGCGTAAGTTTGCCAGGTTTTCCCGCTACGTAGTAAGCGTCCGCAACTGCTTCACAGTTTCATCAGGTTCTGGGCGGATCGTGTAATCGGCGTTGACATCCGCTGCCCGGATCAAACCGTTCGAATCGACGATATATCGCGCGGGCATCGGCAAGCGGTATTCCGATTCGTCATGAAACCTGTCGAGGGTACTTCCGAAAGACTTGTAGAGATCCCTCAAGTAATCTGGAAAGGTAAAGACCAGCCCAAATTGCTCAGCGGTCTTCAAATGAAGGTCCGTGAGAATATCGAAGGGCAGATCCAGCTTTTTGTGCAGCGCGCGCGTGTACCGCTCCAGTTCCGGAGTCAGAACCACAATTCGCGCTCCCAGCGCTCGCACTTCAGAATCAATCTCCCTTAGAGCCTCCAGCTCCATATTGCAGTAGGGTCACCAGTGTCCCCGGAAGAAACTGACAACCATCGGACCCTGTCGAAGCAGATCTTTCGATGACACTTCGACATGGTCCTGATTAAATAGCGCGAACTCCGGAGCGTGGTCGCCGATTTTAAGTGCACGACCTTCAAGTCCTGATGCCTTGAGCTCGGCCGTCGCACGATGCATCGTGGCGACTATTTCTGACGTTACATTGAAGGGAGGAGCCCCAGACTCGAAAGTCTTCTTAAACTCTTCCAATCGTTTCTTGAGATTCGACATGGGTCACTGCCTTTCTGCTGAGTCGATGTCACAAACATTTGATTTGTCTGCTCGGGAAAAGTTTCCTGAACCACTCAGCCTCGACTGCGAATGGAAGCCACTCGGTGCGTTCAAAGGTTGTAATTCTGGCCGCATGCCGTTCCGCTCCAATGAATCTCTGACTCATTCCTCCGCGATGCTGGCTTAGACGGAGAGGAACTGCTTGATGAGAACCGCGGTGTCGTCGGGATTCTCTTCCGGAAAAAAGTGGCCACCCTTCATCGCCTGCCCACAAACCTCTGGCGCCCATTGCCGCCAAATTCCTAGTGGCCCTCCGTCCCTGGCGTGACGCACAGGCACAAATGCGGCACTCACGTTCGAGCACCACGTTGGACATCTACCAGCAGTTCGTGGCCGAAAGCCAACAGCGCGCTGTAGATCGACTCAGCCGTTTAGTGAATTGAATTGTGACCGAGTGTGACCAAGTGACCAGCAGCGAGGCTTCTAAGTGATTGAAAATGATGGTGGCCAGGGACGGAGTTGAACCGCCGACGCCAGCCTTTTCAGGGCTGCGCTCTACCACCTGAGCTACCTGGCCACGTTTCGGGATCCGCTTAAATCGCAGACCACGAAGCTTGTTCGCTTCACGCCGATTGTCGCGGGATTGCCGACCGGAAAACAGCAGAACGCGGAACGCGTGCGGAACGCTGTTGATTATAACAAAGCACGGAGTAGTCACGGTGACCGAGACGGCTTTTGATTTTATTGAACTGTTCCGTGGGGACCGCGCATAAACGAACTGTAAGAGCGCGTCCGCACAGCTTGGCCCACTCCTCAGTCTAAATATCACGATTGCAAATAACGTCCAGATCGGCTTGTGGGTTTTATTGTCCTCCGGCCGCAGAGCCGTGCTCTCCCAGCCACGATGCGAGTTTCGGTTCCTGCTGCGACTTTAATTCTATGCAGTCATTGATGCGTTCGATCGACTGACGGTAAGTTCGTTCCGCGGATTCGATCTTGTGAGCGGCGAAGAAATCCGCCACCTGATCGCGCATGTGAGCATCGCAGAAAGAACTGGTGGCTGCAACAATTTCGGCGCTGGCAAAAGGTCCGCCGGCTTTTTGCACTGAGTTCCAATGATTGAGGATGAACTCCCACGCCAATTTTTCTCCCGCCGGGTTTTGCATCACGTTGCCGATTAGTCGCAGTGCGTCCTGCGAACGAACGTCCGGAGAAATCGCAAAGTCGAGAGTTCGCTCCAGCAATTTTGGGTTGTCGAAGTGAGGCAGAGCAAAAAGCGCCATGTAATATTCTTCGGGAGATTTTGCATTCTTCAGCAGCGCGAGCAACTTGTCGTAGAGTGTCTGGTCACCGTTCAAGGCTGCGAGTCGAAACGCATTGGCCGCCATTTCGTGGCTCACGGATGCGGGGTTGTCCAAAGCTTTTTCTGCGAGCTTGCTCGCCTCGGCCAGCGCATCCGGATCGCGAGCGTCGTAGCCTAAAGCGTAGAATACCCGAGCCCGCAGCGCTTTTTGCTCGTCACTCTCACCCGGCTTCGATTCCCAACCCACATCCTTCATTATGGGCGAGAGATACTGGCGCAGCCACGCGCGATAGGATTCGCGGTCGCTATCGGTTACCAGATACTCTTCAATGTAGTTGAGATGATCGAGAGCATCCTCGATCACTGCGCGATTGCGATCCGTGCCCAGGCCTTGCGCCAAAGCCAGATAGTCGCCGACCGGTTCGCGCCCCACTCGCACCGACGCCCAGACGTCGGTCTGCAATGCGATTCGTTCCGCGGGAGAAAGCTTCGTCTCGGCATCTGCTGCCAGAGCGCGAACTGCATCGGGCTGATAGCCCACGCGGTAATAACCAGTGGCGCCAGCGTTCCCCAAAACCCAATTCGAACAACCGGGCAACGTAAAGGTCTGCGCCCGTTTGGTGAGAAGTTTGCATTCCGGCGTTTCTTTTCCAGCGGATCCCTTCATGCAAATGGGAACCTGCCAGAGTTGATCATTTGGCGCCTGGAATTTCTCCCGGTCGTAGAAAAAACGGCGCTGATCCAGCGTTACCTTCGTCGAATTTCCGGAGCACGCTTGCTTCACACTAATAATGGGCACGCCCGCCTGATCCACAAAGGTCGGCATGATCTGATCGACCGGCTTCTTGGAAGTCCTGGTCTGCGCATCCCAGAAGTCTGTTGCGGTGGCGTTCGCATATTGATGCTGTTGAATGTATGCATTGACCCCGGCGCGGAAAGTCTCCTCGCCCAGGTAAGATTCCAGCATTCTTAAGACTGCCGCAGCCTTGCCGTACGCAATCCCATCAAACAGTTCCATGATTTGTGCCGGCGTATTGGCGGCTTGATGGATGGGGCGCGTGTTGGCCAGCGAATCCGTGTTGAGAGTTCTGCCATCGTCGATGACGTCGTCCAATTTGACATTCCATTCGGGCTTCCAGGCCTCGATCGGCTTGCTCGACATCCATGTGGCGAAGCCCTCGTTAAGCCAAATGTCATCCCACCATTGCATTGTCACCAGATCGCCGAACCACTGGTGCGCCATCTCGTGAGCAATCACCGAGGCGATCTCTTTCTTCAACTCAATTGCGCCCTGCTTTTCATTGATCAGCAGGATCACTTCGCGGAACGTAATACAGCCGGTATTCTCCATCGCGCCGGCGGAAAAATCCGGCAGGCCGATCAGATCGAGCTTTCCGTAGGGATATTTGATGCTGAAGTATTTATCGTAATAACTGAGAACGTGCTCCGCGGTTTCCAGAGCAAATCTCCCCATCTCTTTCTTGCCGGGAGTGGCGTACACGCGGATCGGAATGCCATCCGCCTCGCCTTCGATGTACTCAAAGTTGCCGACCACGAGAGCAGCCAGATAAGAGGACATCTTCACCGTGGTGGCGAACCGAACGGTGTGTTTGTCGCCGGGACCGGGTGTATCGGAAACGACTTTCTGATTTGAAATTGCGACATTTCCTTTGTCGGCAACCGCAGTGATATCGAACGTGGCTTTGTACGCGGGTTCGTCGAATGAGGGAAACGCGCGGCGCGCGTCGGTGGATTCAAACTGCGTGGCGGCGTACTTGCGTCCCTGATCGTCCTTGCCGATGTAAAAGCCGCGCATCTCATCGTTCAGAATTCCCGTGTAAGTGATGTGGATGGTCGCTGCTCCCGCAGCCAACGGCTTCTCGACCGTGAGAACCACCATCTCTTTATCTTTCTCGGGCGTGACCGTGGCCTTCTGCGTAGTTCCGCCGCTGGTGATGACGATGTCATCAAAAGTGATGTCGACCGCGTTCAGCGTGATCTCGGAGGTTGGCTTTAGGACCCGGATGGAAATGGTTTCATCACCATCGAACGCGGCCTTTTCAAGATGCGGCGTAAAAATGAGTTTGTAATTCTCCGGTGTCGCTATCTCGGGCAGACGCTGCGCAGCCGCCAAGGAGAATGCCAAGGATACAAAAATGAGTAATGCAAGAATTCGCTTCATAGATTCCTCGGGACAATATTTGCTTGAATTCATTTCCTATGATCACAACCTACGGGGATACCGATTTAAGCCGGGTCGCCACGTGACGCAATTGCTCCCTTGTCGTTTTCACTTTTCAAAGCTGTAAGATGCCGCCATTAGCGGCAACGTCAACTGAATCCCTATAATCTTGCCAGGGTGCAGGAAGGCGCGAAGCGGAGTGCCAAGCCTCGCAGCGGCCCTTGATTTACCTGTGTGTGCCGACTGTGTCAGCAAGGTTCTACGTCCACCCAAGTCTGCGGATTTTTCAGCCAAGCGCGCAAGCGTGAAGCGATCTCGTCAACGCTGAGTGTGCAAAGATCGTAGACAAGCCCGCGGAGCGCATAGTATTTTCGTGATATTCTGCATTCTCTATCCTGAAGCGGAGATTGTCCTCGAGGCTGCCCAGGCGCTCGAAAAGCTTAGCCTTTTCCATATGTTTTCGCAACATGACACCGAATGTTGATGGAGAGGAAGGGTGGCAAACGAGGAAGGTTTGGAAAGAGTCACGGCCTGCTCCAGACGCGAAAACCGGAAAGGCTCACAGGAGAATATAAATGCGAGCGTTGATTACGGGAATTACGGGACAGGACGGTTCGTATCTTGCCGAACTTCTCCTAGGTAAAGGCTACGAAGTGTTCGGATTGGTTCGCCGGAGCAGCGTGAAAAGGTTGGAGCGGATTGAATCGTTCATGGAGGATCTGAGTTTGGTTGAGGGCGACTTGACGGACCAGTCATCTCTCGACAGCGTGATTCATGAGGTGAAACCGGATGAAGTATACAATATGGCGGCGCAAAGCTTTGTGCCCGCTTCGTGGAATCAAGCTGCTCTGACGGGAGACGTGACTGGGCTTGGCGTCATCCGCATTCTGGAAGCTATCCGCAAACACCACCCGCAGGCTAAATTTTTACAGGCCTCGAGTTCCGAGATGTTTGGCAAGGTTCGAGAATCGCCGCAGACGGAGAAGACACCTTTTTATCCGCGCAGCCCATATGGCGCAGCCAAAGTTTTTGGTCACAACATCACCGTCAATTACCGGGAAAGCTACGATCTTTTTGCATGTTCCGCGATGGCTTTTAATCACGAATCGCCACGTCGTGGCACGGAATTTGTGACGCGGAAAGTGACGCACCAGGTGGCTCGAATCAAATGTGGACTGGCCAAGAAACTGGTCATGGGAAATCTCGACGCCAAGCGTGACTGGGGCTTCGCAGGCGACTACGTGAGCGCAATGTGGATGATCCTGCAGCAGCCCAAACCAGAAGACTTCGTATTGGCTACCGGCAAAACGCACAGTGTTCGGGAACTCCTGGAAGTTGCTTTTGGAGTCGCAGGCTTGGATTGGCAGGAACATGTCGAATGCGATCCCAAGCTCATTCGACCGGCCGAAGTGGATTTTCTCTGCGGCGACGCCACGAAGGCTCGAGAGATACTGGGTTGGCAACCACAGGTCAAGTTCGAGGAACTCATAAAAATGATGGTCGAAGCCGACATCGAAGCGGTGCAGAGAGCCAAGAACAACATGGCAATCGCAGCCTCCGATAGCGACCAGCGCGCAGCCGCTCAGCAGGGCCTTGTCAAGCGGGCATGAAGCAAGTCGCCGGTCTGTAGATGAGGGTCTTCCTACTTTCTACGTTACGTTATGTGCGACTGGCTTTTGGGAATGGCCAAATAGCGAGCCACGCCCAAGGGCGAGACGTACGGATGGTGCAGGGCATTTTCTCCGGGATCGCGGGACGAGGTGTGGCGACCGTTGTTAGCTTCATCTCAGTTCCTCTCACCGTGAGATATTTAGGGCCGGAAAGATACGGAGCGTGGGTGACGATCAGCACGCTCATCGCTTGGATGGCTCTGGCAGATTTTGGCTTGAGCAATAGCCTGACAAATGTAGTTTCCGATGGCTACGCGAAAAGCCGGCAGGACTTGGCACAAAGTTATGTTTCTGCCGCATTCTGGTCGCTAGCGGGAATTGCTGCAGCATTAGCTCTGATATTTTTCTGCATCTGGCCACACGTACACTGGTACCGGGTTTTCAACGTTCAATCCATACAGGCACGCGAAGAAGTGGGTCCAGCGGTCGCGATTGCCTTTGCGATTTTCGTGCTGAATTTTCCAGTTTCGATCGTGGGGAAAATTTACGGCGCGTATCAGGAGGTCGCTAAGGGTAACGCTTGGTTGGCGTCGGGCAATCTTCTTGGACTTGCGGCGCTCATCCTGGTGACCCAACTCAAAGGAGGCTTGGTCTCCCTGGTGATTGCCGTGTCTGGTGCGTTGTTGTTGGTCAACGCGCTCAGCGCGGTTTGGTTATTCGGGTGGTCAAAGCCGTGGCTTCGACCACGGCCAGACCGGGTAACCTATTCAGCCATTCACGAACTGACCTCCCTTGGGGGCATGTTCTTTGTCATTCAGATCGCTGCTCTCGTTCTTTTCCAGACGGATAATCTGATTATCGCCCATTACCTGGGCGCGGCGGCGGTCACTCCGTATAGCGTGACCTGGAGATTATTTACTTATACGGCGCTTTTTCAAATCCTGGCGAGTCCCTCCTATTGGCCAGCGTACGCTGAAGCGTTTTCACGCGGTGACCGGACATGGGTGCGCCGCAGATTCCGAACGAACCTTAACATCACGATTGCATCGACCTTGGCATTGGCGCTGCCATTGGTATTTTTTGGCCGATGGATTATCGGGAAATGGGCGGGAAGTGCAGCCGTTCCTCCCGCGAGCCTTCTGCTTTGGATGGGAATCTGGAGCGTTATCTACAGCGCAATGAACTCCCAATCTTGTGTGCTGGCTAGCTCCGGCAGGGTTAAAATACAGATGATTTATTCGATTGCAGCTTCAATCGTTAATCTCATTCTGTCGATTGCCTTGGTGCAAAGGCTTGGGCTGACTGGCGTCATCATTGGAACGGTGGGTGCTTTTTTGATCTGCGTGGTGGTTCCACAGTCGATTGAGGTCGAGCGCTGTATGCGAGCGTAATTGCCCCTGAGCGGAACATTCAAGAGGACAACGAGGATCGAACGTGCTGGATTCCGCTCTATCGCGTCGCATTAGGTCATACTTTACCCGGCAAGTTCAAGCAACGGCCGACGTCTCTCTTCTTTTGCTTGGCCGCATGGCGAGTCGGCAAGTTCGTTCGATGGATACAATCTCCTCTCTGGATCAAGTCGAATTTAAGGTTTTCTCCCAGTGGGGGGAAGACGGCATTATCGATTGGCTGATCGAACGGGCCGAGATCCCTCCTCATCTGCATAGCTTTATTGAATTCGGGGTTGAGTCCTACGGAGAGGCGAATACTCGATTTCTCCTGCAGAATCGCAACTGGCGGGGACTTGTGATGGATGGCGACCCGGCGCGAATCGAACGCCTCAAAAAGGAGACGCAATTATTCTGGGGATATGACTTGACCGCAAAATCCGCTTTTATCACGCGGGAAAATGTAAATGATTTGTTCGTAGACTCCGGGTTTTCCGGAGAGATTGGGCTGTTGAGCATCGACATCGACGGGAACGATTATTGGGTGTGGGAAGCAATTCGTGCGGTTCGTCCTATTATTTGTGTCTGCGAGTACAACGCCGTCTTCGGTGACGTTTGGCCGATATCCGTTCCTTATGAGCCGCATTTTGTTAGGACTCGGCCGGAATTCAGAAATTTATACTTTGGGGCGTCCATTGCGGCGTTTCGATCACTGGCGAGCCGGAAAGGGTATCAATTTCTTGGCACAAATTTGGGAGGAGTGAATGCATTCTTTATTCGGGAAGACTACGCCTCCCGGTTTGACTCTGGGCTTGCGAATCCCACGGCGTGGCCCTCTAAGTTCCGTGAATCTGTGGATGAGGCCGGGCACCTGTCGTTTGTCGGAGGACTCGAACGCGCGCAATTGATTCGCGAGCTTCCGGTGATCAACACTGAGACCCTGGAAAAGCAATCTCTCGGACGATTGACGCCTTTGTACAGTGAGGATTGGTTGCGAATTCTCGAACCAAAGATCGCGCCGGGAATGGGTGTAGTAGGGCCAACTTCATGAGAATCGCGGTTTGGCATAATTTGCCGAGTGGCGGCGCGAAGCGGGCTCTTTACGACCAGGTTAAGGGACTGGTTGCGCGGGGCCACGAAGTGGAAGCATGGTGTCCTCCCACTGCGGATGGAGGATATTTACCCCTCAATGCCCTGGTGCGCGAGCACGTGGTGCCTTTGGCCCTCACGATTCCCAAAGATCCAGTTCTTTCGCTTTTCCAAAAGTTGCGTCCACTTCATTGGAGTGTCCACTCTAGGCTGAGAGCGATGGATCGGCATTGCGAGGAGTGCGCTCGACAGATCCACGCCCAGGGATTCGATCTGTTATTTGCAGGTTGTTGTGTGTTCTTTCACACCCCTCAAATTGCCCGCTTCATTGAGATTCCGACTGTTCTTTATTTGCAAGAGCCGAATAGACCATTTTATGAATCTTCTCCTGAACTGCCGTGGGTAGCCATGGCTTGGAAGGGAAGGGAATTACTTGATTTTCATTTCTGGCAGACAGCCTTGAAGCGGAGGCTAAAACTTCCAGGCATCCGTGTGCAGGCAAGGGAAGAACGAATCAGCGCGATGTCGTTTGACCAGATTCTGGTTAATTCCTTTTTTTCTCGAGAGAGCGTCCTTAGAGCCTTTGGAATTGACTCAAAAGTTTGCTATTTGGGGGTCGATACAGAACGGTTCACCTGGCAAAACAAGAAAAGAGAAGATTTCACGGTCTGCGTGGCGGCGTTGTTGCCCACAAAAAACATAGAGTTCCTGATTCAATCCTTGGCGGCGATTGGTGCGGATCATCGTCCGAAGCTGGTCTTAATCTGCAACATGATTGATGAAGCTTATCTGGAGCGAGTACAAAGTCTGGCCAGTAAGAGTGGTGTGGATTTCGAATTGAAGCATCGCATCGAAGATGCGGAACTGATTGATCTGCTCAATCGAGCGCGCATGATGCTATACGCTCCGCGGCTAGAGCCGTTTGGCTACGCGCCGCTGGAGGCTAATGCCTGTGGGCTTCCGGTTGTCGCCGTTGCGGAAGGCGGGGTAAGAGAAACCATTCAGGACGGAATCAATGGCCTGCTGGTTGAACACGAGCCCCTGTGCATGGCCCAGGCAATTGAGCGCCTATTAGTAGATGACGGACTGCATCAGCGACTGAGCCAAGGGGCTCTTCAGGTAGCGCGGCAGCAGTGGTCTCTAACCCCCTCTTTGGACCGCTTGGAACGAAGGTTGAAAGATCAGGTGAGCAGATTGTGTCCCGAAGTTCGGCCTTGCGAAAAACGGGATGACACCGCACTCGTACATCCCGCGCAAATCTAGTCCTGGCTTGAGGTTCTGCCGGAATACAATGAGGAAAAAACTTAAAGCATCACCGGAGCATTCTTCCGGCAACAGGACTGAATTCTTTGATCGTCACCACTGGTTACCAAGTGTCCTGCTCGTTTTACTACCTTTTGCTATGCATGTACCGCTGTGGCTACTCGGGCGAAGCAGCGATCCAATCTGGTTCGTTTCAGGCTTGACTCACGGCCCGCTCCCGCTACGATGGCCATTTCTCGACCCCAACGTCGGATTTACCTCGGAAGCTCTTGGCCGTCTCGCTGCATGGGACTGGGTTCACGGCGTTGTACCGTGGTGGAACACTTACACGGGGATCGGGATGCCACTCGCGGGGGAACTGCAGCCGGGAGCGTTTTTCCTGCCATTTAGTTTATTGCTCCAACTTTCGGGAGGGATACTTTGGCAGCAAATCAGCATGCAAATCATTGCTGGGCTCGCGACATATGCCCTGTTGCGCGAACTGGGCGTGAGTCGGCTCGGCGCTTGGATGGGCGGATCGCTCTTTGCCCTGAATGGAACCTTTGCCTGGACGCCGGGCCCCGCGACCGGCTATTGCTCGCTGCCATTTCTACCTTTGCTATTGTTCGGCATTGAGCGCGCTAAAAAACAAGACCAAGGCGCCGCCAGCATACTGATCATCGGGGTCACAACTGCCTGGTCGATTCTCGCCGGATTTCCGGAAACTGCCTATATCAGCGCCCTCCTCGTTCTCGCTTGGGGAGTGTATCGATTCGTCACCGAACGCGAGCGCTGGACGATGGCACGGCGGGCAATCGCGGGAGTCGTGCTGGGTTTACTGGTCGCGGCCCCGCTGCTCATTGCGTTCCTTGACTACGTGCGGCAATCGGACTCCTTCGGTATCCACAATGTGGGGGAAAGATCTCTTCCCTGGGCAGCATTCTCCGCCACTCTTATGCCATACGTGTATGGATCGTTGGGAACAAGTCTGCACTCCCTCGCGCTTTCTCAGATTTGGGCCACGATCGGAGGTTATACAACTATCCTCATCCTCTTGATGGCTGCAGTGGGTGTGATGCACAGGTCGGCACCTCGCGGTTTGAAATTTGTTCTCTTGGCTTGGGTTCTCTTGGCATGGGCCAAGACCTTCGGGGTTCCTCCGCTCTCTGGCCTGATGAATCACATTCCATTGATGAGGCAGACGAACTTTTTCCGTTTTGCGCCTCCCTCCTGGGAACTGGCGTTGATCATCCTGGCAGCCTTTGGCTTGGATGGTTTCCTGGACTCTACGCCTGACTGGCGTAAGCCTTTTGGCATCGTGCTGGGTTTACTGGCGGCAGGAATTGCTCTCGCTTGGCCGCAAAGAGCCTTCTGGGAGCGTCCGCGGGCATTTGTTTTCTTCGGCTTCTTACTGCTGGGAATTTCGGTGGCGTGGGTGCTCGTAGGAATGCTCGCGGCCGATTTGTCATGGAAACTGTTGCCCAGCCGGCAATGCCGTGTCGCGCTGGCTTGTCTGCTGATAGCAGACGCCGTAACCATGTTTATGGTTCCGCTGACGGCAAGTAGACGTGGCGACCAGCTCGATATAGCGGCCGTCCACTTCTTAAGCGATCATCTAGGTCTCTCGCGCTTTTATACACTAGGCCCGATCCAGCCTAATTACGGCGCTTATTTTCGGATAGCCAGCATTAACCACAATGTTGAGCCAGTCCCAAAGCTTTGGGCCGACTATGTTGAAGCGAATCTCTTGCCCGGCTTCTCAGAAATAGATTCCAGCGAAACATTTTGGCCCGGTGTGATGCCTGATGGCGAAGGACAGCGGGCTTTGAGCCAACATCTGGCGAATTATCTCGACGTGGGCGTGCGATACGTGGTCACGAATCCTGGACAGAGCCCGTTTCCGACCACATTCCTGCCTGCGAAATCTGCAGAGCAGTTCAACACATCCAAGAAATTGCAGACCGTGCTTGCTGCCTTGGAACGATTCCGTTCCACGGCGGATGACCAAGCGAAACCAGCAATCGAGCGCTTCCTCGCGAAGGTAGTATTAAAGGCAAGCGATTCATTCCTTGGACGCCCGCACCCGGCGGATATGGGCAGAGGCCGCGGGAGCCTCGCAACCTCAGAACCGGAATCCATCATCCTTCAGAGCGGTCAGTCAGCCACGGCAGTCGTAACTTCGCTGCCTGCCCCTGCGGACTCCCCGATCACTTCGGTTGGAATCATGATCGGTAGCTCGGGTGCGGTGCCTGATGGCAATCTGAGAGTTGATATTTGCGTGGGAACTGTGTGCCAGTCAGGGCATCGTCCACTTGCGGGGTCCAGCGACAATACGATTCTTCAGATACCTTTAGACAGACCGCTTGCAGTATCCACCGAGACCCCGCTGCGCTTAACTCTTCGGCATGAGGATGGTTCACGGCCCGTAGCGCTTTGGTTGGGGAGTACTGTTGCCGAGCAGGCGCAACAGATCGAAGGACCAAATGGCCCGATACTGAATCACACATTACAGTTTGCTTTCGAATGTGGCTCGGCATTATCGGGACCGAAGAAGGCTTATGCAGATTCAGTGATGGACATTTGGGAACTGCCAAACCCAGCGTCCTATTTCCAGGTGATCCACGGGGGCCCTTGCACACTTTTGACGACGCTGCGCGAGAGCGTCACAGCGGAATGCGTTGGTCCTGCCACTTTGTTGCGGAGAGAGCTTTACATGCCAGGTTGGCGGGTGACGGTGAATGGCACAACGTCCGCGACGGTCCAGCGAAATGGCATTTTTCAATCTGCGATCTTACCAGCTGGTCGAAGCCAGGTGCGATATCACTTCGCTCCTCCCTACGTGGAGTTTGGCTGGGCCTTAAGCCTGACTGGAATAGCGGGGTTGTTGTGGCAGGTCGTCGTAATGGGACGCTCGAGACAACAGCAACTCCGAATACATCGGCAAGAATCTCCTCACATGTCTTAGCGAATCACCAGGTCCTTCGCGATACTGTTCCACCCGGCCGAGTAACGCCAGTAGCCGCCGTTGAAAGCCTCCTGGAGAACTCTCGGGATCCGCGCAACTCTCATCGCCGGCAACTGCGCTCGATTCGTAAGATGAGATATCTTTCTCTCAAGTTCCCTTCGTGCGTACGCCGCGCCGGGGAAGTGCGCCTGGCATGTTCCAAGCTTATCGTACAAGCGATAGAACCCCTCAATCTCCTCAAGATGATAGTTTGCTCCCCTGGTGCGGGCCTGTGCGATCAATCCCGTTGTGGTTTGAGGTGGCAGACCTGCTTGTTGTCTTTCATGCCGGCGATACTGCATGAGCGGATCGGAAATCAACTCGAAGGGGCCGCGTGCTGCGAGCAGGAAAGAAATCCATCTGTCGTGAATATCCTGCGAAGGAATGGGAGTCAGGATATCTAAAAGCTTCCTGCGAAACGCCATGGTCGCCCCGGTCACAACCGGATGTTTCACCAGAACTTTCAACCCGCGTCCGTTACTAAACTGGCGTTGGTCTGCAGCATCGAACGAGAAGGCCTTCCAAAGTCGCGGCCCCAACAGCCGGGAGTCGTTATCAATCAAATCAGCATCGCTGAAAACGGCGACAATTGCGCTTGACCGCAGAAATGCCTTCTCAATGCGCTCGAGTTTGTGCCGATACCAGATATCGTCTTGATCCGCGAGCGCCACGATCTCACTCTGGCAAAGTGAAATGGCCTTCTCAAAATTCCTGGTCGACCCCAGATTCTCGGCATTGACCACAAGTTGGACCGGGAACGCCGCGCGGTGAGCAAACTCCTTTATGATCTCCGGGCAAGCGTCTGACGAGCGGTCATCACAGATCACGAGTTCATCGGGAGCTCTATCTTGAGCGGCGATACTCTCGAGCTGCGCCCCGAGAAACCGCTCTCCGTTGTAGGTGCACATGGCGACAGAGATCGTAGGATTTTGTCCCGCGTTCAACGTTGTTCACCCTCCGCCATCTGGCAGCCCGAAACGTAGGCGATGCGGTCTAAATTCAAACGAGGCATGCCGTTGGCCAGACGATTTGAAGCTGCGAAACATGTATTGAGAAGTTTCAATTCGGGTTGCCAACCAGCATGCAGTCCCACGTCAGCGAGTTGCTGACTCCGGCCGTGATTGTTGCGTTCGTCCCTGCCACACTGCACTTTGCCGAAATCGCCGCTGGTGGTGGAGTCGATGCCTGATCGATCGAAACGAAGGACACGTAGTCTTTGTACGTCGATCCGATAGCAAACGTGCAACTCGTACCCGACGCCATTGTGCACTTACCGGCAAAATTGTTGGCCGCTTTCTGATTGAAGCTATGCCCAGTGAGCGATCCGGTTACAGCCAATTCGCCGGTGACAGAGAACCCCGAGATGGAACCCCCAGCAAACGATGGCTGAACCCCAGCGTTCCATACCCCTGACCAAGCTGGAATCTGGTAATTGCCGCTCCCTTGCACATACGGACCAACCCAGATTTGGCCGCCTGTACCGTTGTTCGCCACGTATGCCTTGATTCTCTGTCGAGCCGGCGCTGAGATGAGCGTTCCTGCATCGATATACACCTGCGGTGCGTTACCCGTGACCTTGATAACGCCAGGGGTCGTTAGTGAGTGCGCCTCATCGACGTTGGTGAACTCCGTGCCTCCGCCGATCGTGATGACTACCCCCGCGCCAGAGTTAGAAACTATGTGCGGGCCCGAGCACGTCTCGAAGTGCGTTCCCGTCGCGGTCAGATGCCCGTCGTTAAAGAGCAGCTGGCCGTTCCCAATGTGGTTCGGGCAGCCGTGCAAATTATCGGCTCCCCAATAGTCGAGACTGGCATGGTCGAGATTGATCGTCGAGCCGTAGGCATCGGGCATGTAGAGTGCATAACCGCTGTTGCCTCCGCCGCCTGCGAACATTGTGCTCACGAATGTCATATTCTCCGCGCCCGTGGCGTGCGCTTGCATCGCGACCCCGTTCTCAGCGGAGTTATATCCGCCCATAATCGTCCCGCCGATCCATGTATCTTGGTAGGTGTGAGTTCCAATCTCGTACTGTGTTCCAAAGTTCTGCACCTGCACGTTATCGAATTGCTCCAGGAAATCGACGGCTGTAGAAGCAATGAATTTGTTCTTGTAATCCCCGCCCAGCCAGATGCCATACGGAGTGTTGGCGGGGCCATTTCCCAGCAGTGTGAGGTCGCGGATTCCCCTTCGCGCATAGGAGCCAGGATACGACGGAGCGAGCGCGACTTTTGTCGCGGCGATGATCGCCGGGGTTGTCAGTGAACTTGCTTTGAGTACTGAGTTATTGCCGTCGATGGTCACCCACTGCGGTTTCACGATAGTCGTTTTCAGCTCGTAAGTGCCAGTGCTAAGGCTGCAAATACCAGGTTGATTCGGCGAGAACTGCGCGATACAAGCATTCGTCCATGCACCGATATCGGAACCTGAACACCAGGATGGATGAGAAACCAAACCACATGCAGAAGGATTTAATGCTCCGATGATTGTCGGTCCAGTAGTTCCGTCGATCACTGAGCCATGCAAGACACTCCCGGTTTTCTGCGCAAGCATGGTTACGCCCAGCAGCAGGCAACTAAAAAGCACTCGCATTGTCATCTTTGCTTTCACGAGATTGTGACTTCCATCGCTCAGGTGATCTTGGGTTACCGCGTATCGTGAACAAGCCCGAACGGCTACTGAATTATCGAAAACACCAAGCGTTCATAATAAAAAGCCATCATCCCTGCAATTGTTCACAAGCGCGAGAGGCTGTCCTTGGATCCAGCATAATATGAAACAACCTGTTCTTTCTTGCGCATTTGTCAGCGTCCGGTCGTGGCAAAAATTGGCCGCGTGATCGGAAGTAGGAATGATTCTGCCTTCGGCCATTTCCTAGGCACGAAATCCTGCTTCGACACCGAACCGTTGCTGGGTCAATTCTGGATTCCATTCCACTGACATCCTTTTCCAGCAGAGACGATCGTTGCTTTGCTCGGGTGCAGTAAGCGTTTTTTTTTGTGCTAGATTGTGTACCAGCGGAGTGCAGGGACGGGTGGGAACGCAATATCTTTTCTTGACGAAGCGCTCAGGTTCCAATCTTCCACGCTCGCCCGGCATTTCTTCCGTGGCGCAGGCTGGTCCGGGCAACTTTAGCTACTCTAACACCTGACGAGGAGGAGAACGAGAATAGATATGGTGAGTCGTCGCGCTTTGTTCAAGGCAATCCTCAGTCCAATATCGATTTTGGCCATGCTGTCCTCGAAGCGTATTCATCCGGCTTACCGGATGACCACATGGAGAAAGCTTAAGCTCGGGTGGAGTTTCTATTGGAACCGAAAAACCATAGTCTCCGCAACCGACGTAGACGTCCAATTGGCGATGGCCCTAAAGCTACTTGAGATGCCGCCCGATCTGCCAGGCGTGGTCGTCGAGTGTGGCACTTTTAAGGGCGGGACGGCTGCGAATCTTTCCCTCGCATGTAAGATTGTCGGGCGGGAATTGTTCATATTTGATTCTTTTGAGGGATTACCACAAGGCTTGGCGCAGGACCGGGAGGCCCGGCATTACGCGAAAGGGGATTGGGCCGGTACGTTTGAAGAAGTTTCGAACAATATCCGAAAAGGTGGAGACATGAGCCGTTGCACCTTAGTTCGTGGATGGTTTGACAAGACCTTGCCACTATTCGACCGTGAGATCCTCCTCGCCTATGTGGATGTGGACCTTGAAGCCAGTCTTGACACATGTATCAAAAACCTTTGGCCAAGGCTTTCGAAGAACGGATTCATTTTTATCGATGAGTGTATGTCGACCAACTATTGCTCGCTATTTTATTCGGAGCGCTGGTGGCGGACGAATTTCAATAGCACGCCTCCAGGTTTAATCGGCGCTGGCACCGGACTTGCGATCGGCAATTATTATGTCGGGCCGATCGAAGAACTCAGTGATCATCCGAGGCATCACTCCAGTTCCGGTGCATACACATCGAAGCAAATGTCCGGGAGCTGGACCTATTACCCAGAGGATTTGGTCCAGAATATGCCGCACTCAGAGTGATCGCTACCCACCATGACAAGTACTCATTCCGTGGCGAGCGTAACTGTGGCCACCAATGCTGCCCACCTACTGCCGCGGCAATTGGATGCACTCAAGCGACAGAGTCGGAAACTTGACGAGATTGTCGTTGTGGATAACGCGTCGACTGATGATACGGTCGACATGCTTGCGTCTCAGTATCCCGAAGTGAAAGTACTCCGTTTGCCCGAGAACGGCGGGGTCGGGGGGGGATATGCCGCGGGACTTGCCTATGCCGCGATCAGCAGGAAATACAGCTGGGCTTGGCTCCTCGACGACGACAGTGTACCGCCCCCTGATGCTCTTCAAAAACTTTTTGAGGGCTTGCAGTATCTGGACGAAGGTGTAGGTCCGACCGCAATCCTGGCGCCCCTGTGTGTGGATTCGAAGACCTCCACGTCCTATCCCGGGCTGTCGTGGCAGGGCGGGCGCCTGGTGCCAACCCCGGGCGATCCTGGTCAGCCACTAACTTTTGTTGATTGCGTGATCTCCTCGGGAAGCCTGGTCCGAAGAGAGGCGGTTGAGGCGGTGGGGCTGCCGCGCGTCGATTTTTTTATGGACTTTGTAGATTACGAGTACTGCCTTCGCCTTAGACGCAACGGATTCCGCATCGCCGTTGTGCGCGACAGCATTCTCGACCATGAAATCGGGGCGCAAACAACCTCCAGCATTCTCGGCAGGAAGAAGTCCTGGCCTATCCATGCTCCATGGCGTGAATATTACATGGCCCGCAATGAAACCTTTACGATCTGGCAAGACTACCCACAACTAATAACCAAGCTCTCCGTTGTGTACAAGTTTGCGCACCATGCGCTTGGTATTGTTCTGCTTGGCAAGCAAAAACTTGCCTGTCTCAGAATGATGTGCCGCGGCTTCCTGGACGGGCGGGCGGGGAGGCTCGGAATACGTTTCTTGCCAGGGAAGCTTGAACAGCCGCACTCATTGAACTCCATCCACGCCGTCAAGTGATCCTGTCGTTCTAAGGACTCCTTTTTGTCGATTACGCTCGCCACATAAAATCCGTGCAAGAAATTCGTGACCTCTTGGAACTTTGAAAGTAAAGGCTCGACCCAAAATCGGCGAATGGTTTAGAACTTAAGCGATCGGGAGGTTCTACATTCTCGCGGGCGGGCACGGATTTTATGTGGCGAGAATGGGATGTATAATTTGCAGGCAGAAGCACCGATCCCTTGAAATGGCCTGGCTAATTTCGGCCAAGTGGTCAGGTCGCATCGAGCGGCAGACAGCCGGCTTGTCGAAATCGGAGAGTTTTCAATAATCCGTAGAACGAGAATTTCGAGGATGAACGGGAGCCGAGAATGAAATTGCTAATTGCCGGAGGCGCGGGGTATTTGGGATCCGTATTGATTCCAAGACTCCTGGATCGGGGCTATGACATCGACGTAGTGGAGTTATTCTGGTTCGGCAATCAATTGCCCAGCCAAGTCGGCATTCTCAACAAAGACATTTTCCACCTGACGGTCGCGGATCTCAAGACTTACGACCAGGTGATATTTCTTGCGGGTTTGTCCAATGATCCGATGGCCGAGTATTCGCCAAGCAAGAACTTCATTTTGAATGCTGCCGCTCCGGCGTATCTCGGCTACATCGCCAAAATCGCCCAGGTCAAACGATACATTTATGCTTCCTCCTGCTCGGTATATGGCTACACCGAGAATGACCTTTACGATGAGACGCGGCCAGTAGGTTCAAGTTATCCCTATGGGATTTCGAAGCTTCAAGGCGAACAGGCAGCATTGCAACTCACGAATGACGAATTTTCCGTGATCTGCTTACGGAAGGGCACGATTTCAGGGTACAGCCCGCGGATGCGTCTGGATCTGATTGTGAATGCGATGTTCAAGACGGCACTGCGCGATGGGATAATAACCGTCAATAATCCTTCGATTTGGCGTCCCGTTCTAAGCATTGAAGATGCGGCAACCGCTTACGTTCGGGCGCTTGAAGCGAACGCGAACATCTCTGGAGTATTTAATTTGGCTTCGGGGAACTATACGGTTGGGGAAGTGGCCGATGTGGTGCGAAACAGAATTGAGGAGCGACTCAATATTCGTATCAACCTGACCATAAAACATATCCAGGATTTCCGGAATTATAAGGTGAATACGGATAAAGCCGCGAACGTGTTGAGTTTTCATCCGACCGGCAGCGTCAGGTCGATTGTTGACGATTTGATCGCGAACATGGACAAGTTTCGTGACTGGGACAATCCTTTGTATTCGAACATTCGCACCTTCAAAATGTTGGACGAAAGAATTGGGACTCCCGCCATGTCGGGTGCATTGAGCGCGCAATGAATGCGCCGGTCACGGGTGGAAAGGGTCCACCGAGCGGCGCATTATGGAAAATCGTAACGAGATGGAGAAGTTCGTGGCCTCGGTGGCGGAGACGGCAGACAAGCTGAGCGAAAAATGGGTGTGGAGACCTGGCTCTAGGCCAAAGGTCTCAGTGTGCATTGCCTCATTTCAAGGCGAGCGCTATATCTCGCTCCAACTGCGCTCGATTCTAGAGCAGTTGTCTGCCGAGGACGAAGTCATTCTTGTCGACGATGGTTCAGAGGACGGAACCTGCGACAAAATATCCGCTTTGCGGGAGCCTCGAGTTCGCGTAATACGGAACACCAGGAATCAGGGTGTTCTTCGTTCCTTTGAAACTGCGCTTTCTTGCTCCTCGGGAGAGATCGTATTTCTCAGCGATCAGGATGATCTTTGGCTGCCGAAAAAGGTAGAGACGGTCCTGGAAATATTCCTCCATGACCCGGATTTGATGTTGGTAGCAAGCGACGCGATACTCATCGATGAGAACGGAAACAAGATTGGTGATTCCTTTTACGCTCAGCGGGGGAGATTCCGCCCTGGACTGTGGTCGAACTTGCTAATTGGGAAATTCCATGGATGTACGATGGCATTTCGCTCGACCTTGCTGCGAAGCGCATTGCCTTTTCCGCGCGCGGAAGAAGTTCATCATGACACCTGGATCGGGTGCATTAATGCGCTGATGGGCGGCAAAACAAAATATATCTCTGAACCGCTCGTCGCATATCGGCGGCACTCGACAAATGTGACCGGGCGGACAAGGCTAAGTACCTACACCAGATTAAAGGTAAGGTCTCTACTCGTTTGGGGATTGCTGGCGTTCTGCTTGAAGCGTGCAGGAAGGGCTCCATGGTTCCTGTGGCGCCGTTCGTGGTCCTGACCTGCTGCCTACGGAAGGCTAGAACAACAGAAGATGCTGTTGCGAAAAATAGAATATGTCTGTTTGGTCGGCTGCATCGGATTGATAGGCGCGGACCGCATTGACCTGGCGGCCGGACATCTCCCTTTTATCCTGACGCCCTTCCTGTTTCTTGCCTCGATGGTTCTTTTGTTGCATCTCGTGCGCACGCCGCCGCACCGGTTGTTTCAACTTACAATCACGCCACCTATTCAAAGACAGCTGCCTTTTCTAGCTGCGTGCAGTCTTTTTTTGTGTTTTGCGTTTGCTTCGATTCCGATTGGTTTGGATCCCGACCGCGGCCTGGTAGCGTTTTGCGATTTGTTGGTGGTGAGTTTCCTAGGGTATTTCATTTCGGTGCGCATACTCGATGAGCCGGCACAAGGAAAACTGATTGTGCGCTCCGTTACTTTCGCTTTGGTTCTCTACATTCTTTTTTGCATCGGAGAGTGCATCGCGTGGAGTCATGGGATTTTTGTAAACACGGAAAGAGCCGGTTCATGGCTGGAGGTTACATTTGGGGCCAGTACATTAGGACCTTGGGTGCCTGCGCTTTCCGGAACCACCTTTGATCCAAATCGCTCTGGATTGATATTGACGATGTACTTGGTGTTACTCGATACGTTCGTTCCTGAATCCCGCTCCAAGAAGGTGCGCGTGCTTCGCTATATCATCGCACTTCTTGTTCTCCTCGCCCTGTCGAGATCCGCCGCCCTCTGTTGGTCGGCGTACTATTTATTCTCCAGAAAGTTTTGGAAGCGTTTGGCATCGCGGCGATTAGTCATACGGCTAGCAGCGATTGTGATTCTTACTTCGCTCGTGTCCGCCGTGTATCAAGCGCAGATTGCCAACTTGCTGGAGGCATGGGAAATCTCAGATGCCGTCTCGACCAAGCTATCCATGGCTGAGGGTAGTTCCGGAGAGAGTCATGTTCTTTTGATTGAGCGAGGTTTTGAAACTTGGTTGTCTTCGCCGAAAACCATTATTACGGGCATTGGATATGCAGCTGCCCCGAAAGTTTTGGAGGATTTTTTCGGAAACGATAAGCGCGCAAACTTTCACGATATCTATGTGACAGTTTTGGCTGAAATGGGACTGCCGGCATTTCTGGTACTAATGTTCATCTTTGGTTATCCCATCGTTGGAAGAAAGGGTGCTTTTCGGGGAGTGGCCGCCCTCATGGTCTTTAACATCAGCTATCAGTCCCATACGGAACCAATGTTTTGGTTGATCCTTGCGATTTTGTGGTCGTTTGAACGAACACAGTGGTCGCAGCTGCGATCTTCTGCCTTAGCCGGCGGATGCCCTGGAGTTGCACCAATTACGGTCGTGTCATGAATCGAAGCGCATTCGAAAATGTTCGGGAGTTCTCCTTTTCGTCCAGACAATATAAGTGGTGTCCTAAATCACTCGCAATCTCTCTTGCGACGGATTACAAATTTCAAGGAACGACATAACCCAGAAGCTTGTCCCTGGTCTGACCTTCACATTTCGGATCTGTGCTAACGAAGTGATCGTCCCTGGTCCGGCAACGGTATAGCGCGACCAGATCGAGTCCGGGAACCGGTTGCGGGAATGCATATCCGTCTTTGCCGAGGCTAAGCTGCCCTTCACATGCAGCATCGAGCGATACAAAATAGTCTTTCTGATTTCGTTTGCAGCCATAGAGTGGCAGCGTAGCTCCATGGAGTGGATTTGCGTAGAGATGGCCGAGAAGTGCCTCCAACCGAAACCCGCTGTTCGGACTAATCCACCCGGTGGTGACCTCATGCACACTTCCATTGAAATAACGATTAAAGGGAACAGCTGGGCTGGCGTCTGGCGTCCACTCCATCGGCATGAGAATCCAACTTGAACCTGTCGCGGACATTCCTGCCTCGGCGGGAGCGGCCTCCCAACTCGCTGGGGGGTATGAGATCGAAGTGTACATCTCGACTGTGGGATACGATGCGACGTTAATATTGCCGTAGAGGTCGCGCACCAAACCGGCAAGGAAGCCCTGTTCGAAGCCAGTTGAATTCGTGTCCATCGTGGCCAGTTGCTGCCACGGCGAGGATCCGGTCAAGAGCGCGTCCTGAGGAATCCTGTAAAGTTCAACGCCATATGGACCGCGCTCCAGTACGCCTCCAGTGGTCGACATTGGACGAGTTGGGCGGTCGAAAATAGCGTACCAGTCACCCGTTTTCAAATCATAGGCCATGTCCCCCCAACTCGGATTCGGATCGTCTGGATCTAATCCCTTGAAGGTCAGCGTTCCTTGCACCGTGAAGTGCACCCCATCGGTTGAAAGCGCGGCCACGTGATGAGAAGTGGGATTGGTATCTTCATAAAACATGTAAATCTCGGATTTATGATCAGCATTGTAAAGAGCTGGCTGGCCCACGCCATATCCAGTATGCGTACTTGGTGAGATGATTGGCTGCGGATACTTGTTCCATAGGATGCCATCGTTTGAAAAAGCTACACCGATACTGTTAATGAGCCCGTTGATCTCTGGCGTGGCTACGTAGTACATCGCATAGGTATAAGTCTGCCCGTCGCCCAGGGGGTTCTCGAAAACTCCACCAATGACCTTAGGATTGCAAGTGAAAGCCGAGTCCCATGCACCGGGAGTTTCGGCCAGCACCAATACGGGACGGGAGGACGCATGCGTGGACGTATTGATCGATTGATAATAGATCGAATCTGTATCCTGAGACGGATCGTTCGGATTGACTCCCGGACTGCACCACCATATCTTCCGCATGTTCCCGGTTTCAATTACAGAAGGCGAATAGTTGTAGTTCCCGGGATTGCCTACCGCTCCCGGGGGAAGAGACGGCGGATCACCACAACCGGTGCTCAGGGCATTCAGGATAAGCAAAATCGTAGTTGTGAGCACCAGATTCCTGGAAAGGTTCATGTGGACTGCCCTTTGACT
This sequence comes from uncultured Acidobacteriaceae bacterium, assembly GCA_963726155.1. GTDB lineage: Bacteria > Acidobacteriota > Terriglobia > Terriglobales > Acidobacteriaceae > Sulfotelmatobacter. The sequence continues at coordinate 2,049,733 of CAVSBF010000002.1, read as the reverse complement.
GAAGAGTTTCGCACATTTGCGACTTACGACTTGACCGCTCACTGCAATTGCTAGGGAATACAGACTGCTTCAGGGAAATGATGATCGACGCCCGCGAGCACATGCCGCGCAAAGCGACCGATGCCCACCGAGGCAGCGCTGATCGGCATGAATCATCGGCCGATCAGCGCGAAGTAAGTGCGCATAGGCTTTAAGGCGCAAGTATGGCCAGCGCTGCTGCGGTCAATGCCAACTGGGACGAAACCTGCGTCCAGCCCTGCAGGCCGCGGATAAAGGCTCCGGTCGGCAACTTGTAAGGTACAACGATCTGATCCCCAGGGTACAAGCGGAGGCGACTGAACTTCGATCCCTCGAAAAGACCGTTGACATTGTTGGCGGCGACTACCACCCCGTTCGCGCGCAGTACGAAAGCATGGTGCAGGTCAGACTGCGGTTTCCCCTTGCCAGCAATTTCCAGATAAGCTCCAGCGCTGTTACGTGCTTCGTAAATAAACGATCCCGGGTTGTATACATCCCCGACTACGGAGACGGTTGAAGGAACGTGGGGAATTGACAGCCGGTCATTGTCTTCCATCGTCATGTCGGGAAGGTCGGTGATACTAGTATCTTTAGGCTTCACCGGCAGGGCGACGCGTCCGCTGGCCCGAGTGTTCCGGAGTTGCGTGATGATTGCCTCCTGGGCCGCCATCAATTCCGCCAGATCCCCTGGGTTGGCCGAAGCCGCTGCCGACATTGCCGACTGCCGGATCTGTACCTCCATGGTTTGCGCCAATTCGTTAAGGCTCTTTTGCTGGTCTATTCGCGCCGACTCGCGGATTAACTGCGAACCGTAAAGGTAAGCGTCGGGTGTCAACCCTCCTGCACGAATCAGGACCGAGCGCAGGGTTTCGTTGGTTTCCAGCTTGTAAACTCCGGGGCGCGTCACCTCGCCCTCGACGATCACATACTGCGAGCGATCTGCCTGCGGCACACTGATATCCCGCTGCGAGAAAATCGTTACGATGTCCCCCGGCTGCAATTCCAGATTGCTCGCCTCGTCTTTTTCGATAATCGCCTTCCGGGGGCTCATCCAAATCAGTTTCGAGGAGAGGTCCACTGGATTCACCCGCTGAATAATGGCGTAGTCCCAATTAATTTCGGGAGCATAGCGCCGCACATCCTCGGCAATGTCCTTAACGACATTGGAGTACGGAGTCGCTGTGGACATCTGTAGAGACTGCTGGCGAGAAGGAGTGGTGGTAGCGCTGGCCGTTTGGTTAGCCGATGGGCTTAACTCACTCTGCGCGTAAAGAGAGCCCGTAGTATTTGCGGAACCGCCCGCTCCTGCGGGCAATGCGCTCGCCGAATTGTTGGTCTGAGTTGATTGCTGGACGCCCGGCGTCGCTGTGCCGTTAGCTCCACTGCCATTAGCCGGTGCGCCACTCGATGCGGTGCCATTGGTTTGCGCTTGATTCAGATTGTTGGGGCCGTTCTGAGCAGCCGCGCCGGGAATGGGATACTCGGTGGCGCTGCCATTCACAATGGCAGCGCGGTTGCGCCAGTAGCGGCGAGTGAGCAACGCCTGCGCGTCCGGAATCAAGTCACGTACGCGCATCCCTGGCTTCCATGGATACCTGCCGGGATTCGCTACGTTGCCGCGCAAAGTTACGGTGTCTTCAAAACGCGGAATGATGGAGAACACGCGAACAATGTCACCATCCTTGAGGGGCTCGGCGCGGGATTGCGCGTCATAAGGGAACTCCAAAGTTTTTCGTGCAGTATGCTCCACGAAACGATCGATCGTGATTTTGTTGGTGTCCGCAACCGGGCTGAGGTCGCCAGCTATCTCAATCAAGTCGCCTAGCGTGGAGTGAGCCTTCACCTCATAGATGGCCGGCGAATTCACGGATCCCGCAATGGCCACAATCGGACCAACATGTGGGATATAGATCACATCGCCAGGCTGCAGGCGGACGTCCTTGGATTTGTCGCCCTTGATCACCAGGTCATAGAAATCGAAATCCGTGATGGTAGCGCCATCGCGCCGCACTTGAATATTCCGAAGCGATCCCTGCGGGGTGGGCCCACCCGAGGCGAAAATTGCATTCACCAGCGTGCTCAGCGAACTGATGGTGTAAGTTCCCGGATAGCGGGCATTGCCAACTACAAAGACCTGGATGGAGCGAAGCCGGCCAATATTTGCCGTGACGTTAAAGTTCTTGAAAATCTTCGAGATCTCACTTTTAAGGTGCTGCTCCAGATCTCCGTAATGAATGCCGGCCACTGAGATCTGCCCCACCTGCGGGATGTAAATTTGTCCGGAGCGGTCCACCACGACCCGCAAATTGGCCTGCACCTGGCCCCAGATTCTGATCTGCAGTTCATCTCCCGGTCCAATGATGTAGTCACTTGGAACCTGCATCCAATCGACCGGAGAAAAGGTGCTGGGCGCCTGCACAAATAGCGATTGCCCGAACAAGGGCAACGGACGGCCCACAGAGTCGGCCACCATCTGCTCGAACTCTGTCTCCGGCCGTGTTGTGCCCTGCGGTTGCCAAATCTCCGAAGGATTGAGCGGAGGCTTGCTGGGTGTGTATTGATCGGTGTTGAACCCCCCTGCGTTGATCAATGTGGGAGTACGCAAGGGCGAATTATCTCCTACCTGATTACTACTGGCTGCTTGACCTTGCCCACCGCTGCACTGGGGGCTGTTTGCATTTGACGGATCGGAGCAATCTGCCATTGCGCCCTGAGAATTTGTGCCTTGCGCAAGAGGGTCGTTGAGCGACTGCGAAAAACATCCCGCAACGGTCAGAGTGACAAACAGGGTGAGAAGCAGCGACTTTTGCATAATCAATTCAAAAAATCCTGTAGTTCCTAAGATCCCCAGCCCGGTAATTTTACGCGCACCGAAACTCGCCATTGACGGCGGCGTTTGCCCGCAACTTGTTCGACAGTTAGAGATGCTCGACTGCCCTAGGTTACGCAACCTTTACTTTCTCGGCAAGAGGCGCGTACTTTCTCGGCAAGAGTCGCGAGAACCAAGCGAGCATTTGAGCCATTTGTTCGCTTTGCTTTGAAGCAGTGCTTGACCACTGCGGACCGCCATATCGATCTGGTGGGAGGAAAGGGGGAACTGGGTCGAGAACAGGAATAGTTATCGGCAGGGCGTTTTCTTGCCGCCGCATCTGAATTTACCGCCTCACTTTGTACCGTACGCTTTGCTCATCCCTCGGAGCCGTCAGCGAGGAATCGAGCCTGTTAATAAGAATCAACCATGTTTACAAAATATTGCTTGGCTTCTTTATTTTTTGAGGTATGATTCCGCCCACACGGAACACCCGCAAATGATCGTGACACAACGGCGTGGCCCTGCCGCTGCTGTCATCCCTGGAGGGGGACTCGATAGACGATGAAACATCTGGCTCCGCTACAGCCGTTCCTCTTATTTTCCATTTTAACTTTGTGCGGTTTTACAATCGCTTGCGGGAGCTCAACTTTCAATGATCCCCCGGGCTTTACGGCGTCGGTCGAGAAGACGCAAAATCCGCTGGTAGCACAGGTCAGCGTAAACGCAGCTTTGGGCGGATGCCCCGGCCAAACCATGGTCGAGTTCGGTCCTGATACATCCTACGGACGAAACACGGCGTGGTATCCAGTTTCAGCCTCGGCTGCGAATTCGGCAATCCTCGTCGCAGGAATGAGAGCCTCGACTACCTATCACATGCGGGCATTGGTCCAGGCTCAATGCACGGGCGGTACCAACACGTATACGGGCGACGACCTTACTTTTACTACTGGCGCCCTGCCTGCCCTTCCTTTTCCCACGCTTACTGTGACGCGGCCAAACCCTTCGGCGACCTCTCCTGAGAATCCAGGGATCGAACTGGTAGATGTCACCACCGCCGGGGTGCCTGCCTTTTTCGCCGATCGGGATGCCAATCCCATTTGGTATTACGACGTAGGACAGGCAAATTTTCCGTATACATTTAAGTTGCTCCCCAACGGGCACGTGATTTTGAGTATTACTACAAGCATTAATGCTCCTGTGGTTTCACTGATACGTGAAGTCGACTTGGCTGGAAACACTATCCGCGAAATGCCTATAAACACTCTTGGGGCAAAAATGCAGGCAGCCGGATATAATTTCGTCCCGCAGAGCTATACCCACGATTTCGTCCCGCTGGCTAACGGACATCTGTTGGTTCTCGTCAACTTCTCAAAAAACTTCACTAATCTTCCTGGATATCCGGGATCATTGGCTGTAGTTGGGGATGGCATTGTTGATTTAGATCAGAACTGGAATCCGGTTTGGGCGTGGAACAGCTTTGACTATCTCGACGTCAACCGTCATCTGAACGGTCTGCCTGACTGGACCCACAGCAACGCCCTGCTCTACTCCCAGGCCGATGGCAACTTGCTCATCTCGATGCGGCACCAGTCGTGGATTTTGAAGGTCGACTACAACAATGGAACTGGCGCAGGCGACGTGATTTGGCGTCTCGGCTATCAAGGCGACTTTGCTTTGACTCAAGGCGGTGTCCCAACCGATGATCCAGCCGTCTGGTTCTCATTTCAGCATTTCCCTTCGATCGTAAGCCAAACTGGCCCGCAAACGACGCTCGCCGTCTGGGATAACGGAGACAGTCGCGTCCTGGATACGAGTGGGGATATTTGCCCATCATTGGCTTTGAATACTCCCTGCTACTCGCGAGCCACCATCTTTCAGGTTGATGAGAGCGCGAAGGTCGCCGATCTGTCTTGGGTTAATTTGCCAGGTCCTTATGACTACTCTCTCTGGGGGGGCAGCATCAACCAACTGGGCAATGGAAATGTAGAGTTCGATATAAACGCCGCCGCTCCGCCAGTCGCTCCGAACGTCGCTTCTGAGGTGCAAGAAATCACGCAGGCGTCCCCTTCGCAGATAGTCTGGAAACTCGATATTACGCCAGCGACCGATGACGCCTATCGCGCCTATCGTGTTCCCAGTCTCTATCCCGGGGTGAATTGGTCGTACTGAACTGAATAGAGTAGTGGCTCAGCGAACGTCAGCCCGAATGAACTCCTAGCCAGTTCAGAGGAAGCATGCCGGACTGCGGCTGCGAAACCACTCCTGTCTTTCTCTTCTCACTGGCTCTTCTTACTGGACGATGACAGTCAGCGTGACTTGGTGGCTCAAGCTTCCTGAAGTTGCAGTGATCGAAGCTGTGTAAGTCCCGGCTGGCGTGCCCTTCGACGTGGTGGAGGGCGGCGGCGTGGACGATGAATTGCCCCCTCCGCAGGCAGGCATAAGGAAAACCAAAACCATCAGCGGCAGGTAGAAAACTCGCCGCCGCTTGCCGACGAAGAGCAAGCTCAATGCGCCCAGAAATAGTGTCCACTCGATGAGCCAAGTGGCCGGCGGCGAAAATATGAATGGCCCGCCGGTTGAACTTCCGGCAGCAGTGGTAGAGATCGTTACAGTCACCGGAGTTGCCGAAATTCCCGTCACGTTCACCGATGCTGGCACGCCGCAGACGGGCGCTGGCGTTATCGCCGGACTAATACTGCAAGCAAAATTCACCATTCCGCTAAACGATCCGGCTGGACTGAGGGTCAAATTAAACGTCGCGGTGCCGCCCGCAGAAATTGTCGACGAACTGCCACCCGTCGGCATACTAATCGTGAAGTTCGGTGCAATGATTCCCGTGCCGCTTAAGCCGATCATCTGCGGAGAATTAGAGGCACCGTCGGTGATTTGGATCACTGCGGTGCGTACTCCCGTGCCTTGAGGAGAGAACGTTACCGTGATCGCGCAATTTATTCCTGCGCCGATGCTTGTGCCGCAAGTATTGGTTTGCTCGTAGTCGCCGCTTTGCGGTCCGGAGATCGCGATGCTGGTGATGTTCAAAACAGCGGAACTCGTGTTAGTGAGAATGGAAGTTTGTGCAGCGCTTGTCTGGCCGACGTTCTGGTTCCCGAACGCAATTGCGGCAGGCGCAAGCAATGCGCCCGAGCCGTTCTTGCCGGCACTGAGCAGAATGGTCACCCCGTTTGCTTCTACCACGGCCAAATCGGGGCTTCCGTTTCCATCGAAATCGGCAACAGCCAGAGCTCCGCTGGGACCGACTCCGATCGACACTAAGCCGGAAGAAAACTGCATCGGAGACTGGAAAGTACCATTCCCATTTCCGAGAAGCAGAGAAACGTCGTTCCAACCCAAGTTGCTGAGCGCGACATCAAGTTTTCCGTCGCCATTGAAGTCGGCAACGGCTATGGACGTAATTTCGTTGCCAGCCGTAGTCGTAACCGGCGGCTGGAATGTACCGTCTCCGTTACCAAGAAGCACTTCGACGGACGCGGGAACGAATGCAGTCAGATTGGTGCCCGCTGAAACCCCGACGACGAGATCAGGGATGCCGTCGCCATTCAGGTCGCCGACCGCAATGACGGTTGGTTGGAACGGGAAGGCGTACGCCGACGCTTGTGAAAAAGTGCCATCACCGTTTCCTAAAAGCACGGCGAGTTGTGATTCGCTGGTTTCTCCAACCGGATCCAACACCGCAACGTCCAACTTGCCGTCGTGGTTAAAATCCGCGACCGCAAATGAATAGGCACTTGCGCCTGCGGCTGAGTTCACAGGAAGACTGAATGTTCCATCTCCATTGCCCAGCAGGACGGCAACGCCATTGTAGTTCGCGCCCAGTACGTCGAGCTTTCCATCATAGTTAAAGTCGCCAACCGCCACCGGTCCGTTGCCGAGGCCGGCGCCATAATCCGCGGGCGGCTGGAATGTGCCATTGCCATTGCCCAGGAAAACGGCGATATCGCTGTCCCCGACCGCCAGGTCTAGGTGGCCGTCGCCATTGAAGTCGCCATCCCCCAGGCCTAAGCTGCAACACTGCTGTAGCGGGATTAGCGTGGCAGCCGAAAACCCAGCACCGGTATTGAGCAGCAATCCTAGTTGACCGCCAGACTCGCCGTGTCCGTTTCCAAGCGTCTGATCTGTGAGTAAGTCGGGCTTGCCGTCGCCGTTGAAATCCACAGCGATCAGAGGTCCAAGAGAGGTTTGAATCTGAGTTGACGGATAGGCAGGGTAGGGAAGAGGAAACGTTGCGAAAGTTCCGTCACCGTTGCCGTTCAGTACCGAAGCAATGCCCGCCGTTTCAGAATAAAGCTCTCCACCTGATGCGGTTGCAAGCACCAGATAAGGGTTTGGCTCAGTCGTAAAGGCAGACAGGGCCATCGGAATCTGCCCCAGCGAGTATCCCCCGGCGAGCGCCAGGGAGTACTGCCATACGGTAAACGTGCCGTCGCCAAGGTTCAGGAGACTTTCCAAGCCATTCCCGACTAGGACTCCTGTGCCCTCCGCAATAAGATCGGGAATACCATCTCCGTTCCAATCGCCCAAGGCAAGCGGTGTGGCCGGTACCGTAAGTACTTGCTCTCGAAATGTTCCGTCTCCATTTCCCAGCATCAGCGCCATGAAGTTCCCGGTAGAAGTGGCAATATCTAAATTGCCATCCTGATTGAAGTCGGCAATCAATATCGACAAACCTGACACGGTCGGGAGAGGTGTCTTGATCGGAGACTGAAACGTTCCATTGCCATTGCCGAGCATGACAGAAGAATCAGTCACCAAGTCCAGTTTGCCGTTGTTGGTAAGATCAGCCGCGGTTAAGGCAAACAACTCCGCGCTGGGGTAGCTAACGGGGGCTTGGAATGTGCCATCGCCTTTGCCCAGCAGCACCGCGAACCCGTAGGTGCCAACGACTGCTCCGAGGACGGGAGTGGCGATATCAATCTTGCCGTCTCCGTTGAAATCTCCAACCGCCAGACAGCAATAGCTTCCCGCGATGGTGGTCACTTTTTGGGTTTGAAAAGTGCCGTCTCCATTCCCGAGCAGGACCGAAAGCGTTTGGTCGGTCGTGTTCAGTACCAGCAGATCCGGCTTGCCGTCGTTGTTCACATCGGCGACATACAGCGGACGCATCGAATTCGGACTGTTGCCTGCCGCATTGTTAACGCCTGGCTGGAAAGTTCCATCGCTGTTCCGAAGCAGCACCGAAACAGTAGCTGAGGACTGACTAGCGGTGGCGATGTCGGCACGGCCGTCGCCATTGAAGTCCGCGACTACTACCGAATCTGGAGACGGTCCAACCAAGTAGTCCCGCGGTCCGTTGAACACAGTTTGGGAGAACAAGGCGGAAGCTGCAAAAAGCCAAAATACCGTAAGCTTTAACGCGGGAAGAAACCATGGCTTCAAAGCTGGCGGAGAAGTAGACGGTGGCGTGCACTTCATGACAAACACACCTCAGAGGGAAACAGCGCCTGGCCCGCGATCTTCGGCTCATCGGGCAACCTACTTGCAAGGGCGCAATTGGAGGACACCAATCCTAACCGACAAAGCAAGAAAAGTCCCGCAAAATAAGGCCAAGTGAGTCAGCTGTAAAGTAAGCCGTGCCGCTTATCTCCAAAGGTGAGCCGTTACGGAGAAAACAATAAGCGGGGCCGCGCAAGCGCGGCCCAGTTGGAGTGGCCTTGCCTAAAACACATCTCGGACAATTTTGGTAATCAATCCCACCGAGCCATTGCTTGCTTCGCCGACTGCGTATGCGAAGTTGGCGCTCTGGTCGGCTAAGTCGATTTGCTCCGACGCCAGCACGGTTGTGCTGCCAGAGGCGGAAACCTGCACCAGATACGTCCCGTCTGGCACGTTGATGCCTTGCTGCTTGCCGGGACTGACGGTTACGGTGAAGGTCTTCGGGCCCTTCACGTCTAACTGCGTCAGCGTGGCCTGCAGCGCACCGGCGTCAGCCGATTGCACGAATACAAATCGCGCGTAGCCCGGGGTTACCGGCGTCAGGTTATCGGCGAACTGCAGCAGAGTAGGTTCTCCGCCGCTGATCGCGGCGACGGCGGTCACGCTTGCGCCAGCCGGCAGAGCTACTTTCGCGGTGATGATGGATGGGTTCGTGCAGGGCGCCAGGGTGTTGGCCTCACTGATCTGCACGTCATAGGTTCCCGGGGAAAAACTCAGCGGCCCGCTGGTACTGCCGAACGCCAATCCTCGCTCCAGACAGTATTTTCTGTTGCCAGCGAATGTGAAGGAGATGTCAGCGAGGATTTAGCCCTGGGAAAATGTGAAAGCAATTAAGCGAGAAGTCGCCACCGAGAACGCGGCCATGGGGAAAGAAAAACCTGGTGAGCGCGGAAGGATTCGAACCTTCGACCCATGCCTTAAAAGGGCATTGCTCTACCAACTGAGCTACGCGCCCTCACCGTTCTCCAAATAGTTTACCATTGGCTGAACGTGGGACTTTTCTTCTGGGCGTGATACCGACGAAAAGAACAGCTTCAAACTGAGGGAGAGCCCAACTCGTGGGGGACAAAGCTTTGGCCAGGATGCCAATCGCATGACGCAAGTTTCGGGGACTCCGCACCTCATCGGTGTGGATGTGGGTGGGACCAAAGTAGCTGCAGGGCTGGTGAACGCAGCCGGCGAAATTACTTTTCAGACACGAACTCCCATGGCAGCTCATGACGCCGCAGCTGGGTTGGCGGCTGTGGTTTCGGCGATCGATGCGGTTCGTGCGTCCTCTTCTGAGATGATAGACAGCCCGATTTCGGGCATTGGCATTTGCGCTCCCGGGCCGCTCGATCCGCGTAGTGGCGTTGTCATCAATCCCCCGAATCTGCCGGGTTGGCGAAATTTTCCGCTGGCTGCGGAAATATCCAAGGTCTACAAAGTTCCGGTTCGAGTCGATAATGACGGAAACGCGGCTGCCTTAGCCGAAGCGCTGTGGGGTGCGGGACGCGGCTTTCGCAATGTTTTTTGCGCCACCATCGGCACCGGGATTGGAACCGGGATTATTTTCGATGGCCGCATCTACCACGGCCGCACTGGCGCCGCCGCGGAAGGCGGGCACAACACAATCGACTATCGCGGCCCGCGCTGCGGATGCGGCAAGCTGGGTTGTATCGAGGCGCTGGCATCGGGTCCAGCGATCGCTCGCAGAGCTGCGGAAAAACTCGCTTCGCCCGGTCAGTCTTCGAAGATTCTCGATTTGGCCGGCGGCTATCTTGATCGCATTAGCAGTGAGATGGTTGGCAGGGCCTACGCCGCCGGAGATGTCCTGGCCAAAGAAGTCTTAGAGGAAACCGCGGGCCTGCTCGCCATTTGGTTAGGAAACATCGTGGACTTACTGGAGCCGGATGTAATGATTATTGGAGGAGGCGCTGGAGCAATGTTGCTGCCCTTCTTCGATTTGATTCGAGAGCGGCTTCCCGAGTGGTGCGTGAATTCGCATTGTCAGGATGTTCCCCTGGTCGCTGCCCACTACGGCGCCGACGCCGGTATCGCCGGAGGCGCGGCACTCTGCCGAAATTAACTCTGGTTTCCGAATCCGAGATTCCCGCCTGAGCTGAGCAACGATCACTCCTAGCCTAAGTCGGTCATAGAGCCGAAAGACTCCAAGCAGCCCGCCTTTGTAACGTTTGCCGAACGATTGACACTATCCTGCTTGGGGCCGCAAAGGTCTTAGGATTTCAGCAACTTCTATGCAAACGTCCCGTGCCAAAAAAGCGATTAATGCTTGACTCCGGTTCCTGCATATGATAAACCGTTGCTCCACGACTCGTATGGGTGAACTGCGGTGACGAGCCGCTTCCATCCGGGTGGTACCCCCCGAACTAATACGCTCCGCACGGATAAGCCCGGCTTGTATTTGGGCGGTCTGACGTGTCAGTTCCTGCGAAACTCGATCGGATCAACATTGACGGATAAAGGGAGAACACATGGCTAAACAAAGTACGCAGCACAAATTGGACCGGGTGCGTCCGCCTCGCGTTCAGATCACTTATGACGTGGAGACCGGCGGAGCCATTGAGGTCAAGGAACTACCGTTCGTGGTTGGCGTCCTCGGAGATTTTACCGGCAATCCGGAGCAGCCGCTGCCGAAACTCAAGGAGCGGCGGTTTGTCGAAGTGACGCCGGACAACTTTGATTCCGTCCTCGAAAGCATGAAGCCGCACTTGTCTTTCGCCGTAGAAAACAAGCTGAGCGAGGACTCCGACGCCGGCCAGATTAAAGTCGATCTCCGCTTCAAGAGCCTGGAAGACTTCGAACCCGAGCAGGTAGCGCGGCAGGTGAAGCCGCTCAAGGAATTGTTAGATCTCCGAACGCGCCTGAATGATTTGAAGGGGACGCTGCAGACCAACGAAAAGCTGGATGAAGCGTTGCTGGATGCGGTAAGCCAGACTGAAAAATTGAACAAGCTGAAGACCGAGGTTGGCGCGAAGGAGGAGAACAATGGCTAAGCCCATGGTAGAAGAAAAGCCCGCCGCCGGGCCGGTAGCGGTGGAACAAAGCAGTCTTCTCGACCAGATCGTCGAACAAGGGCGGTTCACCGATACAGGTACGCGCGAGCGCGGCAAGAGCCTGATCAAGGAATTCGTCTCTCAAGTGCTCGAAGGCTCGATGACAATCGGCCGCGATGCCGACCAGATGATCACGTCCCGCGTCGCCCAGATCGACCACCTTATCTCGCTGCAATTGAACGAGGTGCTGCATCATCCTCAGTTCCAGAAGCTGGAAGGAACGTGGCGCGGGCTGAAGTACCTGCTCGATCAGTCTGAAACCAGTTCGCAATTGAAGATTCGTATCCTCAATGCTTCGAAGAAGGAATTACTGCGCGATCTGCAGCGGGCGCCGGAGTTCGATCAGAGCGCGATGTTCAAGAAAGTCTACGAAGATGAGTACGGCATCTTCGGCGGTGAACCCATCGCAGCTTTAGTGGGAGACTACGAATTCAGCAAGCACCCGGAAGATATGGAGTTGCTGGAGAAGGTCTCGCAAGTCGCGGCCGCGGCGCACGCACCATTTCTTTCCGCAGCTTCGCCGGAGTTGCTGAACCTGCAAAGCTTCACCGGACTCGACCAGCCTCGCGACATCGGAAAGATTTTCGACAGCACCGAATACGCCAAGTGGAAGGGTTTCCGCGAAAGCGAAGACTCGAAATATGTCTGCCTCACCTGTCCCCGCATTCTGATGCGGCTGCCCTATGGCCGCGACACGAAGCCGGTCGACGGATTCAACTACGAAGAAGGCGTCGACGGCACCGATCACGAAAAATATCTCTGGGGCAACGCCGCATATGCGCTGGCTTCCAGGATGACGCAGGCTTTTTCGCTGTATGCCTGGTGCGTTTCCATTCGCGGCGTCGAGGGTGGCGGCCTGGTGGAAGGCTTACCTTCGCACACTTTCCGCACCGATGAAGGTGACGTGGCGCTGAAATGTCCTACGGAAATCGCCATCACTGATCGTCGCGAAAAAGAACTTGCGGATCAAGGTCTGGTTCCGCTGGTTCACTGCAAGGGCACCGACAAAGCGGCGTTCTTCAGCATTCAATCCTGCAACAAGCCGAAGCTTTACGATAGCGATTCTGCCACGGCCAACGCGCGCATCTCGGCGCAGTTGCCTTACATGATGGCCACCTGCCGGTTTGCTCACTACCTCAAGGCGATGATGCGCGACAAGATCGGCAGCTTCATGTCTCGCGACGACGCCTGGCGCTTCCTGAATCGCTGGATCAGCCAATACGTAACGCAGGACGACAAGGCGAACCAGACCACCAAGGCCAAGTTCCCCTTGCGCGAGGCGCGGGTGGATGTGGAAGAGGTCAAAGGCAAGCCGGGCGTTTATCGCGCCATCGCTTATCTGCGGCCTCACTTCCAGCTCGACGAATTGAACGTTTCTCTCCGGCTGGTGGCGGAGTTGCCGGCTGCGGCAAAAAGATAACCCCGTTATATTTGGCGGGAGCTTCACGCGGGAGCGGTAAACAAGGCCCTGACGGTCCTTGAATTCAGATTGCTGGTGAGGAGGAATTGCGATGGCGAGTGATGCATATCTCTTAATAGACGGAGTCACCGGGGAATCCCAGGCACAAGGGATGACCAATAACATTGAGCTCGACAGTTTTTCGTTTGGCTGCAGCAACCCCGCGGATGTGGGTGGGAAAGGATTGTCCGCCGGCAAGTGTTCGTTGTCGGACTTCAGTTTCAGCTGCGCCGTGGACCAGGCCAGTTATCAGATTCTGAAAGCTATCTACACCGGACAGCACATCGCCAAGACGACTTTCTCTCTGCGAAAGTCGACAGGCGCCGCGACGCCTTACACCTACCTCACGGTGCTCATGACCAATTGCTACATCACGAGCAATAGCATGGGTGGAGGCGCGTCCGGACCGCCGAGTCAAAGCGTCAGCATCGCTTACGAACAGATCGAATTCCAGTACTACACGCAGGATACGTCGAGCGGCGCGGTCACTCTGGCCGGAGCTGCGACTTATAACATCGGCGCCGTGCAGCAGACATAAGCACGCGGCCTTTGATGTTGTAAATTCGAAATCCGGAAGGCATCTTCGCGGCTTAACGGCCGCGACGATGCCTCCGCCGGATTGTTTTATGATGCGGCTCGATCGTCCCCGTTTTGAAATCGGGCTGAGTATATTTTCACCTTGGATTGTCTTAGGCGGAGAGCTTCTGGCATGAATGCTCAGGAACTATATCGGGGCGGTCGTTTAGGGGAAGCTCTGAAGGCATTGAGCGCCGAAGTGAGAGACAATCCTACCGACGCGCGCCGCAGAACTTTTCTTTTCGAATTGCTTTGTTTCGCTGGAGAATATTCCCGCGCCGATAAGCAACTTGAGGTACTGGCGCAAGCCGGACCCAGCAGCGAAATCGGAGTTCTTCTCTACCGTAGCGCATTGTTCGCCGAGCGCCAGCGGCAGGATCTGTTCGAGAGCGGCTCCTATCCCAATCAGGTTATTCTTCCCGAGCGCGGCGGCTCCATCAACGGTAAGTCGTTTAAATCTTTTTCCGACGCAGATCCTCGGATCGGAGCGCGGCTCGAGCTATTCGCCGCGGGCAATTATTTATTGTTGCCTTTTGAGCACATCGCATCGATTCACATCGAGCCTCCCAAGCGCCTGCGCGATCTCTTGTGGACTCCCGCCGCGGTTCGCACCACGCCTTCTTTCAAGGGAACCGAACTGGGCGAAGTGATGCTTCCGGTGCTTTCTCCATTTTCGTGGAAAAATCCTGACGATGCGGTTCGTCTGGGACGGGCGACAGTCTGGGAGGAAAACGACGCCTTCGACGATCAAATTCCGATTGGCCAGAAGATGTGGCTGGCGGACGACGAAGAGATTCCGTTCCTCGAACTTCGTTCGCTCGAATTTAATCCGGCCCCTGTGGCTGTCTAACCCATCATGCCCTTTCCCGAAGAGTTGTTGAATCCTATCGATGGACCAAACCCCAGCGGCGCAAACCTGCGCTACGAGCCGATTTACGACAAGATCAAAGAAGCTCGCCGCGAAGAAGATCAGCCGCCGCCGGGCATGACCGAGCGTGACCGCAAAGTAGCCGACAACGCGCAGGTCATCAAGCTCACAAAAGATGTTCTTACCACTAAAACAAAAGACCTGCAGTTGGCCGCGTGGCTCACCGAAGCTTTGCTCAAGCAGCAAGGATTCGGCGGACTGAAGGACGGTCTTTCTCTGTGCTTTGGCTTGATTGACAAGATTCTGGGACACAGTTTATCCCGAGCTCGAAGATGGCGACGCGCAGGCGCGCGGCGCGCCGCTGGGTTTTATCGGAACCAAGCTCGAAATTCCCTTGAAGCTGGTTCCGCTGGTCGAAAAAGCGAACTTACGGTTCCATCGACTACGAACAGTCTCGCGAAGTCGGTTACGAGGAACTCGCCAAGAGCGACGAGGCCAAGAAGAAACGTGCGCAGCTTATCAAAGAAGGGAAACTTGCCCCCGAGGTCTTCGACAAGGCGTTCGAGGAGACTCCGAAGAAATTCTATGCACAGGCAGAGAATGACCTGGATAGCAGCCTGCAGATCCTCTTCGCAACTGAAAGAAGCTTGCGACGCGAAGTTTGCCGACGATGGTCCGTCGTTCGGCCCGCTGCGCTCCGCACTCGAGGCCACGCGCCACGTCGTTCACGGCTTTCTGCAGAAGAAACGCGAAAAAGAACCCGACCCGGTAGCAGAGATTGCGCCTCAGCCTGGATCGGAGGCCGACTCGACAGCTGCGGCTGATTCTGCTGCTGCGCCGGTGCGCGTCGGTGTTCTACTCTCCGTCGAAACTTCTTCCGAGCCGCCAGATCGAATCGAGGCCGTGCGCAAAGTGGCCGAAGCCGCGGCGTTTCTGCGTCGGCGCGAACCTAAGAGTCCGGCTTCCTATTTAATGCTTCGCGGTTTGCGTTGGGGAGAATTGCGAGCCGCAATCGACAGCGGCGATCCCACGCAGTTCGAAGCTCCGCCCACCGAACTTCGAAAACATTTAAAACGACTCGCCCTCGATAGGAAATTCGAAGAGCTTCTTGAAGCGGCGGAAAGCGCAATGGCTCTGCCATGCAGCCGCGCGTGGCTTGATTTGCAGCGCATGGTCGTCGAAGCGTGTCAGGCTCTCGGTAGCGACTACGAAGCCATCGCCCGCGCAATTCGTTCGGAGTTAAAGGCCTTAGTCGCCGAATGCCCGCAATTGCTCGACGCGACTCTGATGGATGATACTCCTGCAGCCAATGCGGAGACCCGCGCCTGGATCAGCAGCCTGAGCCAGCCAACCCCTTCTTCCGATGGAGCCGCTGCGCCCGTGAACGGTGTCCCGGCCCGCAACGGTTTCTCCTCGCGCTGGCCAAGCCAGGCTCCCGACGTTTACGCCGCGGCGCTGCAAGCGCTGCGCGAAGGACAGGAGCGGAAGGCTTTCGAAATCCTGCAACAGGATGTCGGACGCCTGCGATCCGGACGCGAACGATTTCGTCGCAAGATGCAATTAGTAGAAATGTGCATCTCGACTAGCAAACAAAACATTGCGCAGCCCATTCTTGATGACCTTGCGGCGATGATCGAAACCCACAAGCTCGATGAATGGGAAGATCCCGGCCTCGTCGCCTCGGCGCTTGGCACGATCATGAAACTGAGCGTGCGCATTCAGGCCGACAAAGCGCAGCAGCAAAAAATCTTCGAGCGCATCTGCAGGCTCGATCCCGCGCAAGCCATTGGGGACGGAAAGTAAGCCATGCCCAGGCGCGACATCAGCGGCCCGGTCACGCTCTCCGTGCTTGACCGGCTCATCGATAAAGATCCAAAAGTTAGTTCAGAAGTGCCTCTGACTCGCGCGCAGTCTCTGCGCGAATTGAAAATCGCCATCAAGCGCGACCTCGAATGGCTGCTCAATACGCGGCAAACCATCGAGCCCGCGCCAGACTCCGCTCGCGAAACCGCGCGCTCTGTCTACCAGTACGGGTTTGCGGATATCTCGTCAAAGTCGCTTCTCTCGAGCCGCGATCACAACGACCTGGTGCGGGAAATGGAATCGGCGATCGCCGTCTTCGAGCCGCGGCTGAAGCGTGCCAAGGTCCGTATGGAGCGCGTTGAAGGTGGCTTTCGCGCTCTGCGCTTTGTGATCGAAGGTTTGCTCTGCATGGATCCCGCGCCCGAGCCAGTACGCTTCGATACCGTGCTCGAACTGGGAAAAGGCGAGTACGAGATCAAGGGAGAAGACAGTGCGCGATGAGCTGAGAAATTATTACGAGAGCGAGCTCACGTTCCTGCGCCAGATCGGAGCGGAGTTTGCCGACAAGTATCCCAAGATCGCCTCGCGCCTGCTGCTGGAACCCGACCGTTGTGAAGATCCGCACGTCGAGCGGATGATCGAATCGTTCGCGCTGCTGGCGGCGCGAGTTCATCTGCGCATCGACGATGACTTTCCGCAGATCACCGAAGCATTGCTGAACATCCTCTATCCGCACTATCTATGCCCCATCCCGTCCATGTCGGTCGCCGAGTTCCACACCGATCCTGAGCGTGGGAAGATGACCAGCAGTTTGCAGGTTCCGAAAGGAACGGTGCTCTATTCTCGGCCGGTGGAAGGCGTCCCCTGCAAGTTCCGCACGTGCTACAACACCACGCTGTGGCCCTTGAAAGTTTCTCAGGCGCAATGGCTCACGCCCGATCGCCTCACTCCAACGGTGCGCTCCTCCGATGCTGGCGTGTTGCGCGTCGAGCTCGAATGTTTTCCCGATATCACCTTCGACAAACTCGATCTGGATAGTCTTGCGTTCTACCTGAACGGGGAAGGCTCGGTCATCCACACGCTTTACGAATTGCTGTGCCGCAATTGCACTCGCATTCTGGTGCGCGATCCCGCGAATCCGAAAACGCCGCCGCGCGAGTTGCCGGTGCGCAATCTGCGTCCCATGGGCTTCGGAGAAGACGAAGACGTCCTCTCTTACCCACAGCGGTCTTTTGTCGGATATCGATTGCTTCAGGAATATTTCGCTTTTCCGGAAAAGTTTTTCTTCCTCAATTTGAATGGACTATCCACCTTGCAAGGTGCGGGATTCAAATCCAAGGCGGAAATCCTTTTCCTGATCGCTCCCTTTGAGCATGATGGCCGCCACCAGCGCCTCGAAGTCGCTGTGGACGCGAAGACGCTGCGCCTAGGTTGCACTCCAATCATTAATTTATTTGGTCAGACTGCCGAACCCATTCTCGTCGATCAGACGCGATACGAATATCCCGTCGTTCCCGACGCTCGCCGCCGCCAGACGATGGAGGTCTACTCCGTTGACGAGGTGGTTAGTACTGATCCAGAGTCCCATGAGACGGTTACGTATCATCCTTTGTATTCGCGCCGTCACGAAATTCAGGATTCAACTCCCGCATTTTGGTACACCACCCGGCTGCCTTCCACTCGCAAGGGTGACGAAGGGTCGGATGTTTTCGTTTCGCTCGTGAACATCGCCGCAACTCCGATGCAGCTGGATTACGATACCGTGACCGTTCGCTGCACCTGCACTAATCGCGATCTCGTGACCCGGCTGCCGTTCGGCAGTGAGAATGGCGATTTTGAAATGGCCGGAGCCGCTTCGATCAAGAAAATTGTAGCTTTGCGCAAGCCGACTCGGACGCTGCGCCCGCCATTGGACGGCAAGACTTTGTGGTGTCTTACTTCGCATTTGTCGCTAAATTATTTGTCGCTGGTCGATCAAGGCAAAGCAGCGTTGCAGAAAATTCTCGATCTCTATGATTTCTCCGATTCGCCCGAGGTCAGGAAACAGATAAGCGGAATCACATCCGTAGACGCGCGCCGTCACTTCACGCGCGTGATCTCTGAACACGGCGTCAGCTTTGCGCGCGGCACGCGAGTTGAGATGGAATTCGACGAAGAGCAATTCAGCGGCGGCGGCGCATATTTATTCGCCAGCGTGCTGGAAAAGTTTTTTGGTCTTTATGTTTCGATGAACAGTTTCAGTCAACTGGTGGCCCGGAGCCGCCAGCGAAAGGAGCCTTTGGGAGAGTGGCCTCCGAGAGCGGGACAAGCAATACTGATTTAGTTGAGCCGAATTTGAAAGAGTCCGTGGTCGGCGAAAGGCTTCGGCAGGAGCCGTTCCGCTTCGATTTCTTTCAAGCCGTGCGTCTGCTCGAAAAACTCTTTCCCGAGCGCACGCCAGTCGGCAGGTTCGCGCATCCCTCTCGCGAAGTAGCGCGCTTCGGCGTGAACAATTCGCTGGCATTTCCAGCGAGCCAGGTTCAGTCCATGGACTGGCCCGAAAACGAGGGTGATGCGCCGAACATGACGGTAAACTTCATGGGCCTCACCGGCCCTCAGGGTACGCTGCCGAATCCTTACACCAGCTTGATCATCGAGCGCTTGCGGGCTTCAGACGGAACGCTCCGCGACTTTCTTGACATTTTCAATCATCGTTTCATTTCACTTTTTTATCGCGCCTGGAGAAAATATCGCCTCGATGTCTCGGCCGAACGCGACGAACGCGACCGCTTCTCCCGCCATCTCCTCAGTCTGCTGGGCCTGGGCACGGATGGATTGCAGGACCGTCTGGCGATTCCAGACGATACTCTCGTCTACTATTCGGGACTGCTCTCGCAAAAGCCTCGTTCGGCGCAAGCTTTGTGCCAGATTCTTACCGACTATTTCTCTGTGCCGGTGAAGATCGAACAATTTGCCGGAGCGTGGTATCGTCTTGATCCAGCCGCGCGCTGCTGTTTTTCCGACAGCGCAAGCGATAGCGAATGCCTTGGGCTTGGAGCCGTGGTCGGCGACGAAGTCTGGAGCCAGCAATCAAAAATTCGCATCGTGCTCGGTCCGTTGAGCCTCGAGAAATATTTGGAATTCCTTCCCGACGGCTCAAACTGGGCCCCGCTGTGTTCCTGGGTGGGATTCTTTTCCAACGAGGAGTTGGACTTCGAAGTAAAGCTGATTCTCGAACGTGAAGATGTTCCGGCGTGCGAACTAGGAGCAGAAGATGCCTCCGGCCCGCAATTAGGCTGGGTTTCCTGGTTGAAGTCAAAGCCTTTGGGGCGCGATCCGGATGATACCGTCCTCACGATTCAAGCGGAACATCAAGCGCAAAGTTGATACGGAACGTTGGGGACAAGGAGTACGAACATGAATCTTAAATCTTTGATCGGCAAACTGAATGACTCGACGCGCGGCGCCATGGAAGCGGCAGCCGGCCTCTGCCTCGCGCGCACCCATTACGATATCGAGGTTGAGCACTTTTTGCTGAAGCTCCTCGATTCCTCGGACAACGACGCAGCCGCAATTTTCAAACACTTCGAACTCGATACTTCCAGATTCTCCGGCGAACTTTTCCGCGGGCTGGACCGCTTGAAGTCTGGCAACGCTCGCACGCCCGCGCTGAGTCCGACGCTCATCAAAATGATGACGGAAGCCTGGACACTGGGGTCAATCGACTATGGCGCCGGGCAAGTCCGCACCGGTTTCACAATTCTCGCCCTCGTCACGAATGGTGAACTTGTCCGCCTGATGCGCGACGTGAGCCGCGAATTTCAAAAGGTGCAGGCGGATGCGTTGGCCAAAGATTTTTTCGCGATCGTCGCGAACTCGAGTGAAGAAACTCAAGCCGCCACCACTGCCGCTTCTGCACCCGGCGCGTCGTCCGGACCGCGTCCCGGCGGCAAGACTCCTAACCTGGATCAATTCACCGTCAACCTCACAGAAAAAGCGAAGACGGGAAAGATCGATCCGGTGCTGGGACGGGATTTGGAAATTCGTCAAGTCGTCGACATTCTCATGCGGCGTCGGCAGAACAATCCGATCCTGACGGGCGAAGCGGGAGTGGGGAAGACCGCGGTGGTCGAGGGTTTTGCCATTCGAGTGGCTGACGGAGATGTGCCGCCGCCGCTTCGCAACGTCACTATTCGAACATTGGACCTCGCGCTGTTGCAGGCAGGAGCGGGCATCAAAGGTGAATTCGAGAATCGCCTCAAAGGTTTGATTGAAGAAGTGAAATCGTCACCCACTCCGATAATCCTCTTCATCGACGAGGCGCACACCATGATCGGCGCGGGAGGAACTGCCGGCCAGGGCGATGCTGCAAACCTACTAAAACCTGCTCTGGCGCGGGGTGAGCTGCGAACCATCGCGGCTACCACGTGGTCCGAGTACAAAAAATATTTCGAAAAAGATCCCGCGCTGGCGCGCCGTTTTCAAGTCGTAAAAGTCGAAGAGCCTATCGAGACGCAATGTATGACGATGTTGCGCGGCATCGTTCCTTCGCTGGAGAAACATCACAAAGTTCGGATTCTCGACGAAGGGCTCACCGCAGCTGTTCATCTATCGCATCGCTATCTCGCCGGACGCCAGCTTCCCGACAAAGCCGTGAGCGTGCTGGATACGGCGTGCGCGCGGCTGGCACTGGGCCAGAGCGCCACTCCTCCGGCCATCGAGGACAGTGTGCGGCAACTCGACGATCTCGCTGTCCAGCAACGCATTCTCGAACGTGAGGCGGCGGTAGGCTCCGATCATCACGAGCGCCTCGAAGAGATTGCCAGTAAGAAAACAGAAATCGAAAACAATCTGGAGAAGTTGCGCGTCCGCTTCGATAAAGAGAAAACGTTAGTCACGCGCATTCGCGATTTGCGCGCACAGCTCGAGGGTTCAGTTTCACCGCACACACCTTCCGTCGATCCGGGTGGAAATGGCTCAGCCGCCCACGGAATTGCGAGCCCAACTGCAGCAACTGGCGACGTCATCAGCGCATCCTTGTCTACGACGGCCACGGCCGTCGCGGAAGCGCCGCCGGCAGTCGATCTGAACGCTGCTCGCGCCGAACTCGCTCAGGCAGAATCGGATCTCGCAGCTCTCCAGGGTGAGACTCCGATGATTCGCGTTGCGGTCGATGCCCAGATCATCGGCGAGGTCATCTCCGCCTGGACCGGAATTCCTGCGGGCAAAATGATGAAGGATGAAATTTCAACTGTCCTCTCGCTGCCAACGCTTCTCGGCCAACGAGTCATCGGTCAGTTACATGCTCTCGAAATTATCGGCCAGCGAATTTCCACATCGCGTGCTCGCCTCGACGATCCGAACAAGCCCATCGGCATTTTCATGCTGGTCGGTCCCAGCGGGGTAGGGAAGACCGAAACCGCTCTCGCCCTCTCGGACCTGCTCTACGGCGGCGAGCGCAATCTGATCACGATCAATATGTCGGAGTTCCAGGAAGCACATACTGTTTCAACGTTGAAGGGATCGCCCCCGGGCTACGTGGGTTATGGCGAAGGTGGCGTTCTTACAGAAGCGGTGCGGCGCCGACCTTATTCCGTGGTGCTTCTGGATGAAGTCGAAAAAGCCCATCCTGACGTGATGGAACTTTTTTACCAGGTTTTCGATAAAGGAATGATGGAGGATGGCGAAGGCCGCGAAATTGATTTCAAGAATACCATCATCATTCTCACCACCAACGCGGGTACCGATACTATGGCGAAACTGAGCGCCGATCCGGAGACGATGCCCAGCCCCGAGGGGCTGGTGAAAGCGCTTAAGCCAGAACTAAACAAAATATTCAAGCCCGCATTTCTCGGTCGCCTGGTGATCATCCCGTATCTTCCGATTCGCGATGAAAATATGAAGTTGATCATCAATCTGAAGCTGGGGAAAATCCAACGCCGCATTCAGGAGAATCACAAAATTGCGCTCTCCTATGACGGTGCCCTGGTCGACGAAGTAGCCAAGCGTTGTACGGAAGTGGAAAGCGGCGCCCGCAATGTGGATAACATTCTGACAAACACTCTGCTGCCGGAAATTTCCCGGCAACTACTGGGACGCATGGCGGAAGGCGAATCTATGGAGCGTATCCACGTCGGTGTTGGTACCGATGGAGCTTTCGTTTATTCGTGAAAGGCAGTGTTTGAACGGTTCTGAACGAGGAACAATTGAAGGATATTGCCCTATACGCGATCGACCGCAACTGGAATCCGCAGGTGGATACCCTGGGCCTCGAAGCGTCTGTCGTCGAGACGGATGGCGACTTCGAACTGGTCGATCCTTTGAAAAATATGAGCGGTGAGCAGTACGTCAAGGGCCGTTCCGTTACGGTTGTGTTCGACGATCTACATGAACTGGTCGAGAGTCTCGAGAGTTTCCAGGGTTTCTCGGCGGATGGCTTCCAGGGAGCGATCGAGAAGCACGGCGTAAAGCTCTTGCTAATGATTGTCCACGGAGCACCCGGAGCTTTGTTCGTCGAGGGCAATAACCGCCCCGAGTTTCTCGCGCCCTTAACCTTCATGAACTATGCCGACGATCTGGATCGTCTGGGCAAGTTCCTGGCGACGAATGCTACGGTGCGATTTGACGGTTGCAACGCGGGCAGCGATGTGAACGGGCCCCTGCAAGCTCGCGGTTCCGAGTTGTTGATTGCACTTTCTAAAATCTGGAGTGGGGTTAGAGTTGTCGGGTTTACCGATTACGGTTCGGGACATGAAACTATTGGCGATCGAAGAGTATGGGCCGCAACCGACACCAATGTTTACTTTCCGGCGCCGGAGCCTGACAATTCTGGGTTTTTCAGGAGGGTGTGGAGTAATCTTTGGGAGAAGAATCGGTCCGAAAATTCTCCCAACGCAAAGATCGCCCAAGACGGCGCAATCATAAAGACGCCGGCGAGCGAGGTACTGTGTCCGAAAGATGACGTTCTTCTTTTCGTAGACGGAAGAGGGACAAATCATACTCACTGCATGGCGAAGACTTCTGCCTTCTCTCCGGACGGTGGCGCGGCATCTCCTCCCGGAACCACCGGAGGAGCCCACTGATGGCAACCTATACCCAAGCTGGCCGCCTGATCTCCCTCTCCGTCGATGGACTCGACGAGGACGAAGTTCTGCTACAAGGTTTCACCGGCGCGGAAGCTCTGTCCCGTCCGTTTTCGTTTCATCTCGAACTCCTTTCGCAGAAAGATTCCATCGACTTCACCAAGGTTCTGGGGAAAATGGCGGTCATCACCATCGCTACGGCTAAACCAGATAAGCCGCGTTACATCAACGGCTACGTGAGCCGCTTCGCGCAGAGTGGTTTTGACGAAACATTTTTCCACTACCAGATGGAAATCGTGCCTTGGCTCTGGTTTCTTACCCGGCAGGCGGATTGCCGCATCTTTCAGAATTTGAGCGTCCCGGAAATTGTGACCGAGATTTTCAAAAAACAAAAGAGTACGTCGCACTCCGCCGATTTCAAGATGAACATCCAGACCGGGGACTACGACAAGCTCGAATACTGCGTCCAGTACCGCGAGACATCTTTCAATTTTGTCTCCCGCCTGTTCGAAAATGAGGGCATCTTTTACTACTTCGAGCATACGAAAGACGGCCACACTCTGGTCGCGTGCGACAGTTCGGTGTCGCTGCCCGCCTGCCCGGTTTCGCCGACTGTGGAGTACGATCCGACCGCGGGCGCCTCTTTCGGAAGCGCGGAACATATTGCCGCGCTGCACTCCCGCTGCGAGTTCAGGACCGGCCAATACACCTCTACCGATTACAACTTTGAAACTCCTTCCACCAGCCTGCAGGCGCAGGAAGAAAGTGTCATCAAAGTTGGAGGCAACGATCCCTACGAAATTTTTGACTATCCCGGTGTGCACGGCACATTGGACCAGGGCAGAGACTTTTCGAAGATCCGCATGGAGGAGCACGAGGCCGCACATCAAATTATCGTTGGCTCGGGTCGCGTGCGCGACTTCGCACCCGGCCGAAGCTTCACTCTGAGCGATCACTATCGCAAAGATCTGAACGCGTCGTACCTCATTACCGAAGTGCGGCACACCGCCTCGCAAGGCGGAACTTATTTTTCCAACAACTCAGACGACGAGAACGCCACGGTTCAATTCCAATGCATTCCCATTGCAGTTCCTTATCGCCCGCCTCGGGTCACTCCCAAGCCGTTCGTTCAAGGTCCGCAGCCCGCGCTGGTCGTGGGCAAAGCCAACGAAGAGGTCTGGGTCGACAAATATGGCCGTGTGATCGTGCAATTTTATTGGGACCGCCTGGGACAGAAGAACGAGAACAGTTCCTGCTGGATTCGCGTATCCCAGCCCTGGGCCGGTGCAAACTGGGGAGCGATCTGGATACCCCGCATCGGCCAGGAAGTCCTGGTAAGTTTTCTTGAAGGTGATCCGGATCGGCCCATCGTTATCGGGCGTGTCTATAACGCCGAAGAAATGCCGCCCTACACTTTGCCCGATTACCAGACGCGAAGCACCTTCAAATCCCGCAGTTCCAAAGGTGGCGGGAGCGAGAATTATAACGAGCTTCGTTTCGAAGACAAAATGGGGGACGAGCAAATCTTCATCAACGCCGAAAAAGACATGGATCTGCGCGTGGAAAATGATTCCCGCGAATTTATCGGAGCCAACCGGTCCCTCATTGTCACCACCAACCAACTGGAGCAAATTCAGACCGACAAGCACCTGCACGTGCAGGGAGACCATTTCGAAAAGATCGATGGCAATATGTCATTGAATGTCGGCGGAAATCAAATGGAGAGTGTGACGGGTAACAAGTCTCTTTCGGTGATCGGTAATCAGAGCGAGAGCATAACCGGCAATGTCTCATTAGCCGTGACTGGAAACAAGGATGAAACGTCCATGGCTTATGCCTTGAAAACTGACACTACCATTCACCTGAACGCGGGAATGAGCGCGGTGATCGAAGCTGGCATGGACCTCACCCTGAAAGTCGGCGGAAGTTTCATCGATATCAATCCCAGCGGTGTGTACATCAGCGGGCCTATGGTATTCATCAACAGCGGCGGTGCCGCTGGGAGCGCTCCCGATGCGAGTCCGCAATCTCCCGCGTCCCCAACCGCCCCCAAGGATCCCGATACCGCCGACGACGGCAGCAAGGGAACCAAATTGAATTGAGCATGGTTTAGCAGGTAGGGAAACGCCTGCACAGGAAAACTCGGAGGGGAACCCAATGGCAAACTTCTGTAGTTATCCACAACTGGAGAGAATTACTGAAGTTGGAATGGCGAATTCTCTCGATCCGAAGGCCTCGTCAATAACCATTGGACTCAACGGGTACAAGGATTTTGAAGGTAAGCCTTTGGAGATTTTGACGCCTCCGTATTTGAGCGTACGGAAGGGGAACGTCGTGGGCGATGTGCAGTTGTATGAATTGTCCAGCTCCCACTCGGGCCGCTGGGTGCTTCAGGCCAGGACACAATCAGGTTCTGTGTGGGACGTGTTGACCGTAAATGTTGCTGAGAGAGACAGCTTCTATGCCGGGTTCGATCGTCTCGTTTATCCCGGCGACAGCATCATGCGAACCATGTTCGAGCAGACCAATCTCTACTGGTGCGGTTTTTACCTCGCCCCGGCGCCTTCACATCCGGATACATCATGGATGACCAAGCTCGACACGCTGCAACAGATTGGATGGGGTGTGGCTCCCACCTATGTAGGACAGCAGATGGTTGGTCCCGGGAGCAAGAACGTGACCGCTGCACAGGGCACGCTCGATGCACGCGATGCCGCCAAGTTGGCTTCGGCGGCAGGGTTGTCCACCGGATCGATCCTCTTTCTCGATATCGAACAAGGTCCTCCCATCGGCGCGGCAGCTTTGGCCTATTACAACGCATGGGCTTCAGAACTCGAGGACCACACGAATTATTCCCCGGGCGTTTATTGTTCCTTTTACCAGGTTGCGCAATCCCTGCACGACGTTAACAGTACGCCAATTGTTTGGATCTTTAATGTCAACAAATTCACCTGCGGCCCTGCTAAGGGTGGACGCCAGACAATCAGACCGAGTTCTCCGTTTCCGGCTCCCGATCCGGCGCTGTCAGGTGTTTCCTTCGCCAAGCTGTGGCAACTCGGCCAGGGAAATAACTGCAATATTAATGCCGGCGGGCACGTAGTAGCTCGGGTTGATTTTGACAGCTCCACCTCGATGGATCCCTCTGATCCTTCTTCTTACTGATCAGATTCGATCTCGTGCGAAAGCCGCTTCAGTCGGGAGAAATACGTGTTCAGCAAGAGAACGCAATTCATCACAAAAGGTCACACAAGTTGTACTCGCTGTTCGCGAGCGCCTGTCGCGATGAAGTCGCTGTGCGTCGCGTTAGTTTTGGCCCTCGGCTTTTCGGGCGCGGACACAACGGCCCAGGTTGCGTCGAAGCCGCGGGCTGCGCTGCGAACCTTCGTCAGCCGGGATGGTTTTTTTCGCTTTAAGTATCCCGCGGAGTTCATCGTCTGCAGGAAGAATACCAGCGAGGCCGCATGTCTGACCTACCTGCCGATTTGCGATGACAATGCCGCAGCCTGCGTCGCTTATCCGACCGCCCATTATGAAGGTTCTAACTTTGAAGGGGCGGCATTCTCGGTGAATGAGCTGGCCCAGGAAAAAACAGGCAGCGAATGTCTGGCATCCATGCCGCCTCCGGTTCATACGGAATCAGTGAACGGGGTGGAATTTCAGGTCGGCCATCAGAGCAACGCGGGCATGGGACACGGCTTGTCTGAGGACTCTTATCGGACTTTTCACAGCGGCCTATGCTTCGAACTGGATATAAGAGTTGCCACCGCGAGCATGGGAGGGTATCCTCCCGGCGCAATCAAAGAATTTACCCAAGAAGACGAGCGGAGAGTGAAAGCGGCTCTGGCGAAAGTGATGTCTTCATTTAAATTCTTGAAGTAAGTGAAATATCCTACGGAACCATCACCGTAAACTCTCCCGGATCGACAAATGTGATTACTCCGCCCCACATGCACATCAGCTGCGAAGTGTTATCCAGGGTGGGCATATCGCCCAGCAGTACCGTCGGCGCTCCCGGGACCCAGGGCGCGACGGTCGCCGGAATGCACGGCATCGGAGTGAGCACGCCCATGGCCGCGGCTGTGGCTGCGGCCACCATTGGATTCGCTGGTGACATGCACATGCCAAACGGCATGATGTTTACCATCGGAATGTTGTCCATGATGTTGGCATCGGGCATTTCACTGGTGAATACCCGGTTGGTGGGCAGTACGACCAGCGAACTCGGTGCCATGCCAAAGCTGCACATCATGGTCGCACCCATACAAACTTGCATTGGCATCGAAGCACCTCGCGCCCTTTTTGGCTGCCCCGCATTCTAGCAAAGTCCTCTGCGAATGCAACTTGAGCGTATCTTCTTGTAAAAGTTTGCCTTAAGCGCAAGGGTCACTGCATCATACGTCCAGTTCGACCACGCACCATTCTAGTAACTGCAGTAACCTTGATGGATGTAACGGCATCCTAGACTATAGCCGATAGATAGAGGGGCGGGCTTTCGAACAGTTGAGGTGCAACAAAATGGCAAAGAAAAAAGTTACCCCAGGAATGTGGAGAATTGATCCGCAGAAACAGTCACGGGTTATGGATCAGTTTGGCCGGACCGTTGCGTCGATGGAGCCTGAGGTCGATCCCAGCCTGATTGCGTCCGCCCCTGATATGTTCGAACTGCTCGAAAGACTTCTGGAAAAACTGGAAGACGAGAACTCGGTTCCGCAGGAAATGTGCGAGGAAATTCAGATGGTGCTCAGCCGCGCCCGCGGCGATTTCGGCCTGGCAGTCTTTTCGCGCAACTCTTTTAAACGTCGGATGATGAACAAGGAATGGCTGGAGTTCATGGACGGATTGCTGAAACCGCCGTTTGGTGCGCAGTAAGGATCCGTCAAGATCGTAACTAAGCTCCGGACGAAGCCCGGTTTGCGAGTAGAGTGCCGCCGTGCTCAATCTCTTCTGCCCTTCAAACTTCGCGCTAAATTAAACTCGACAAAGCTGAACGGTTCGGATTGCCTTTGCTTCCTGGCGGAATAATTGTTATTGTGGGCAGCCGCGGGAAAACCCGCGCTAACCCGGCGATTCTATGAAGCAATTGCAACCTGTCATCTGGACCAAGGGGACCTTTCTCACTCCTCAGCATCTACAGACCCAGGACAGGTTCATCGAAGATACGTTGAATTTCCGCCTGCAAGCGCTCAAGTTCTGCGCCTGGGGATTCAATGAGTTGGTCATCAACCAGGAACTTCTCAGTGAAGGGCAGTTGGTCGTCTCCCGCGCCTCTGGCATTTTTCCTGACGGCCTGCTGTTCGATGTTCCGGACGCCGATCCCGCGCCGCCCTCCAAGGCACTCGCCGAATGGTTCGACCCCGCGACTCAGAATCTGGATATCTACCTGGCTATCCCCGGTTATCGCCAGCGCGGGTTGAACGTATCAGTAGCCCAACGCGATGGCAGCAGTCGATATTCGGCGGAAGTCACTTCGTTTCGTGACGAAAATACCGGAGCCACCGAGAAGCCGGTTCAGGTTGCAAGAAAAAATCTGCGTCTGTTGGTGGAGGGCGAAAGCCGTGAAGGCTGCTCTGCGCTGCGCATTGCCAATGTCGAGAAGACGAAGGCGGGCACCTTCGCTCTGAACCATCGCTTCGTGCCTCCACTCATCGACATCAATGCCAGCGAATATCTTGCCGGCTTGCTCCGCGGCCTCATCGAAATTCTTTCCGCGCGCAGCACACAGCTTTCCGGCGGGCGGCGGCAAAAAAATCAGAGCCTGGCGGATTTCACCGCATCCGATATCGCAAATTTCTGGCTGCTCTACACAGTAAATTCGCATTTCCCGATTTTCAGTCATTTATTTGAAAGCAAGCATGCCCATCCTGAGGAGCTGTACTCGGCCATGGTTTCTCTCGCCGGGTCCCTGACTACTTTTTCGCCGAAGCTCCGCCCGCGCGATCTGCCACTCTATGCGCACGATGAGCTTGGTCCCGTATTCGCCGAGCTGGACGAAAAACTGCGCTCGCTACTGGAGACGGTTGTCCCCACAAATCTCGTGTCTCTGCCGTTGAAGCCGGTGAAGGGTTCGATCTACGCTACTGCGATCGACAACGAAAAGTATCTCGCCAACACGCGCATGTATCTCGCCATAAGCGCCGAGACGAAAGAAGATCTGATCATCCAGAAAGTGCCGCAACTGGTGAAAGTTTGCTCGGCCACGCACATCGAGCATCTAATCAAGCAGGCGCTGCCCGGCATTCAACTCAAGCATCTCCCAAATCCGCCGAGCGCGATTCCAGTAAAGTTGAAATATCAATACTTCAGCCTGAACCAGTCCGGAGCCGCCTGGGAAGCCGTCAATCGCGCGCGCAATCTCGCCGCGTACGTGCCCGGAGATCTTCCTAATCCCACCATGGAATTATTGATCTTGCTGCCGCAAGGAAGTTGATTACTGCCGATAATCGCATCAGTGCTTGATCGCAAAATAAACGATCAGCAACACGGCGATGATCAGCGACACGTTCAGGATAATGATCATCGGCAGGTAGGATGATTTTGGCTTGGGGATCAATGCGCCCGCCGGCGGAATCTTCGGAGCGGGAGGCATCTTCGGCAATTTCGGCGCCGCCGGTGCCGCGATCTTTGGCAGCGGAGGAGCCGCTGCTGCGGGCATCTTGAAAGGTGGCAGCCCGCCCGCGGCCGGTCCTTCGTCGGCAGCTGGCTGTTCCGTTGAAGAATTGAGACCCAGCATTCCACCCGAAATAATCCGCGTGTATTCGCTCGGTCCACTTGGGGGCGGAGGGAGGGTGGGGGATGAATGTCCGCCCGGTACAGAAAACAGTTGAGTCGCGCCCCCTTGTACGGAAGGCCTCGATTCGCGCGGTTTGTCTGCGCTTACTCGCGGAGCAACCGGCTCCGGCGGATTGGCCGGAACTACTATGGGAGGCGGAACTTGCTGCGTCCAATTCGGTTCAACCGAAGCAGCATTCTGATTTCCATTTCCATTGGTTTCACTGCTTCCTATGGTTTCTCTGCCTGGCGAAGCAGAGTCGGCGAAGGAGCGGCTGAAAGACACGGGTTCTGTCTGCAGAGGAGGTTCATCGACCGGACCAGATGGAGAAGAAGTGGCAAAAGGATTATCTTTCACTGCGCCAAACATCTGGGTAAATTCTCCAGGGGCTTTCCCTCTCGGCGTGCTGGTGAGGTTTGGCGACACATTTGGAGTCTCCGACGGCCGCTCCCCATCAAACGGTCCCTGAAAAAATTTTGTGAAGTCTCCCGACTTGGCGTCATCGGTTTTGCGAGGAACATCATTTCTGCTCGGAACATTTTTTATCTCCGCAGCCTCCACCTTTGGCCCCGGAGAAAATAAAGCGGTGAATCCTCCAAACTCGGGCGAGCCACCATGCGGGCTGGTAGACTGGCCAGCGCCGCTGGTCCTGTCCGCCGCAGTGATCTGATCGTTACGCCGCTCCGCTGGGACTACTTCAGATCGAACAGGTGCAACTGGCGCCGCTTCAACTGGACTTGACGCGCCCGGACACGCAGCCGCAGGCCGCGGTTCGCTCGATCCTACAAAAAACTGCTTCGTGAACTCGCCCGGTTCCTGCCCTTTAGTCTCGTGCCGTGGTCCGAAATTAATTCCTTCCAGTTCGTTTTCGGATCCCGAAGTTTCGTGAATTTTCTCTGTCGGCTTCACAACCTGCTCAGCTGGTTGCGTACTCGCTTCAACTGGCGGCCGCAATCCAAAAAAACCTGTGGGAGGATTCGCCGGCTTGCTCAGCGGCGGGGGCGCCCCAACCTCGGGTTTTTGGCTGGAAGCAGCGCCTGCAGGCGGACTCTGCGGCGCGACTGCCCGCTCTATCGGAAACTCCCGGGTCTCGGCGGTGGACGATTCATAACTCTGCTTCCATTGCCGTAGAGCCGCCTCGTCGGGAACCCGAGTTACCAGGTAGGCATAACCTGTTCCATCGTATCTTCCAGCCGCAATTACCAATCCAGGAGGCTCGGGAGCGATGGCGCGAAACGATTCCAGCACCCACATCACGGTTGGTTGTCCGGGTTGTTTTACCGGTGCGTCGAAAATGTGTACCAGCACTCGCTCACCGCTGCCGACATCTCGGCCCAGGAATGTTTCCAGCCGGCCGCTCGTGACCGCGTCAGAAAGCTCGTATTTGTCTGCAAACTTCATTGCTTCAGAGGCGCACCCAGACTCTCAACTGTGCCCGAAAACACGTCCACTATATTACGAAATTCGCCGGCCCGTACCACAAAAGTTCGCGCCGCAGTGCTCGCTTATCCTGGCGCCATTTGCTGCTTCAACTCGGCAAACCGGCCATCCATGGTCATTTCCGTAGTTTGCACTCCATCGTCTTGACAGTAAAGAAGTAAACCCCTAGCATCGCTGGCCAGGCGTCGTTTCATTTTTTATTGGATTTTGTTTCAAACCGGCCGGTTCGGAAGAGGATTCCTGCCGCCGTTTTCTCAGGGTGAGTGAGCATGAAGTCGCTTTCCAGAATCGTATGGGCCGAGGGAATGTATCTCGGTCCGCATCACTTTCAGGCGCAGAACCGCTATTTCGAAGAGTCAATGCACTTCGCGACCGCGAGTCTGTGGAAAAATGCCTACGGCTTTTCCGCCTGCCAGTTCGATGCCGACGCCTTGCGCAACGGAACAGTCGCGCTGGTCCATGCCCGGGGAATTTTTGAAGATGGCTTACCGTTTGACATTCCCGGATGCGATTCGCTGCCACAGTCTCGCAATATTACCGGAGTCTTTCCTCCCACCGCCGATCATCTGACAGTCTCCCTTGCCGTGCCTCGCTGGCTTCCTGATGGGCAGAACTGCGATCTGCAATCTGCCAACGATTCGAACACTCGTTACACCGGAGTAGTCGAGATGATGCACGACGAAAACACCGGGCGCGACGAAAAGCCAGTGCAACTCGGACACAAGAACATCCGCTTGATTCTGGAGATCGAACCTCAGGAAGATTTTCTTACTCTTCCTCTGGCTCGTTTAGTGCGCGATGGATCGGGTCATTTTGCTTTCGATCCCACGTTTGTTCCGCCCTCTGTACGCTTGAGCGCGAGTGAACATTTAACTGCCATGCTGCGGCGACTCGTCGAAATTCTTGAAGAGAAAAGCGCCGTGGTGTCGCGTGAACAACAGCAATCGGCAGGGAAGTTTCAGGCCGGGATGTCTGCCCGCCACGTTTCGCAGTTCTGGTTTCTGCACGCGATCAACTCCAGCCTCACTCCGCTTCGCCATCTGCTGCTTTCCAAGCACGGCCATCCCGAAGAGCTTTTCCGCGAGATGTCACGCCTCGCCGGCGCTCTCTGCACTTTCGGCTTAGACGTCCATCCTCGCTCTTTGCCGCACTACAATCATCGCGATCCCGGTCCCGGCTTCGATGCTCTGGATGAGCACATTCGCCGCCATCTCGAAATCGTTGCTCCTTCGCAGGCGATTCAGATTCCCCTCAAGGCGGTTCAACGTTATTTTTACGAAGGCGAAGTGAAAGATCAACGCTGTTTCGAGCGCTCCCGCTGGATACTGGGAATTCATTCTCAAGTGGGGGAGGCCGATCTCATCGCCAAAGTTCCCCAACTCGTCAAAACATGTTCCGCAAAGTTTGTTCCTGAGCTGGTAAAGCGTGCGCTCCCAGGCTTGACCCTTACCCATTTGGAAGTGCCGCCCTCCGCCGTCTCGGCCAAGGTTGAGAGCCAATATTTTACGGTGAGCCGCAGCGGACCGTGTTGGGAACACATTATGCAAACGCGCACCGTCGGAGTCTACGTACCCGGCGAACTGCCGGCTCCTGAGATGGAGTTGGTCGTGATTCTGGAGAGTTGAATATGTCTTCCACCCATTCATCCCCGCTGGGTAGCTACCGTGGCTCCAGTCCCGCTCTCGATCGGCGCGGCTGGAATCTCGCTCTTGGCTTCCAGGAAGTGTTTACCGCCATCGTGCGCTTGCGCTACAACCGTCAGGCAGTCTCGGACGCGGAATCCTTTCGCGCGCAGATGAAACAGGCGCTGCGCGTCGCCGAGCAGGAAGCTCGAAGCCGTGGCTGCAACGCCGAAGACGTAAAGCAGGTGATTTTCGCGGTGGTCGCTTTTCTCGACGAATCTGTCCTCGGTTGCAGAAATCCGGCTTTCGCCGACTGGCCTCGTCTGCCCCTGCAAGCCGAGCTCTATGGCCATCAGTTGGCTGGAGAAGTTTTTTTTCAAGAGCTGCAGAAGGCGATGAATCGTCCCGACTCGGTCGAAACTGCGGATCTGCTGGAAGTCTATTACTTGTGTATGCTGCTCGGCTTCAAGGGCCGTTACGCTGCCGGCGGCGACTTGCGCTCGATCATGTCGGCAGTGCAGGAAAAAATTCGGCGTGTGCGTGGACCGCTGACTGCTCTTTCCCCCCGCGGCGCAATTCCCGCCGACGCAGTCCGACTGGTGCAAGCCGATCCCTGGGTCCGTAGGCTGGCGATTGCAACGCTGGTCACCTCGTTGCTGGCACTGTCGTTGTTTCTGATTTTTAAGTTTCTTCTGATTTCCGGCGCGTCGGAGCTCTCCGCACTCGCGCAGTTGGCAAAATAGTTAGCGAAGTGTTGTGGGCGGAAACGAAGTTCGGCGCAATCGAAATCTGGCGCAATCGAAATCGAAGTAAAGGGGCGAAATGGTTTATTTAGTTACCGGGGTAATCTTGCTGGCCTATTGGGTGCTGGTCTGGTTCCTCGGCGGATGGCTGCATCTGCACGGTTCCGACATCTGGATTTTGCGCGGCGGCCTCGCCTTCGTCGGCCTCATCGCCGCCGGTTCGTTCCTTTGGGTTTATCGAAAAAATAAAGCGGAAGAGGCGAGCACTGAAACCGAGTCCGGTCAAGCCCCCGCCACTGACGACCTTGATCTGGTGGTGCGCGAAGCCATCCGCCGTCTCAGAAGTTCGACTCTTGGCCGCGGCGCGAACCTGGGAAATCTGCCGCTGGTGTTTGTTCTCGGCGATACTGGTGCAACCAAAACCACCACCGTCATCCATTCCGCGCTTGACCCCGAATTGCTGGCGGGCCACGTCTACCAAGACACGACGGTGCTGCCCACGCGTCTGCTCAACATCTGGTACACGCGGCAGGCAATCTTCGTGGATCCTGCAGGTGATCTGTTAACCCAACCGTTACGTTGGAAACGACTGGTCAAGCTGGTGCAGCCCGGTCGCGTCTCCACGGCCATGGGCAAGGGATTGCAGGCCCCGCGCGCTGCTATCGTCTGTTTTGATACTGAAAGTTTTCTGAAGCCGGGCGCCAGTGAGACCACTCTTTCCGCAGCGCGCAAACTCGCCGTGCGCCTGCAGGAGATTTCTCAATTGCTCGGCATCAGCTTTCCCGTTTATGTTTTGTTCACCAAGTTGGATCGCGTTTCCTTCTTCCCCGAGTTTGTTCGCGGCCTCAACAAGGAAGAAGCTTCCGAAGTTCTTGGCGCCACTCTGCCGGTCCGCTCTCTGGCCACCGGTGTCTATGCGGAAGAAGAAACGCGCCGTCTTGGCAAAGCTTTCGACGAGCTGTTTTATTCTCTCGCCGAACGCAGGCTCGATCTCCTTGGCCGAGAAAACGATGGCAGCCAACTGCCCGCGATTTACGAGTTCCCGCGCGAACTGCGAAAACTGCGCACGTTGCTGGTTCAGTTTCTTGTCGATCTGGCTCGTCCCAGCCAGCTCAGCGTAAATCCATTTCTTCGCGGTTTTTATTTTTCCGGCGTCCGGCCTGTAATGGTCGACGACGTGGCCGTTGCCGCTCCACAAGTGCATTCTGCGGACATGTCGTCCAGTGCCGGGGCCGGCGCTACTCGAATCTTCAGCAGCACGGCATTCAGCGCAAGTAGCACGGGACTGGGCGCCACCCCGTCCGCGCCTTCCTCGCGAGGCGTCAGTTCGCGAAAAGTTCCGCAGTGGGTTTTTCTAAGCCAGCTATTCAACGACATCATCGTAAAAGATCGCGTCGCTCTCGCCGCCAGTGGCTTCAGTTCTCGGGTCAGCCTCTTTCGTCGCGTGGTGTTAACCGCAGTATGCTTGATCGCGATTGTGTGTGGAATTGGTTTTCTGGTTTCTTTCGTCGGCAATCATCAGTTGGAAAATGATGTTCGTTCGGCCATCCAGGATCTACCGGCTGCTCAGGGCGGAGTGAATGACGTTCCTTCGCTCACCAGCCTGCAAAAACTCGATCGGCTGCGCCAGCAAGTGGCTACGCTCGCGGCATACGAAGCGGATGGTGTCCCGCTGCATCTTCGCTGGGGACTTTACATTGGAGATCGCTTGTATGCTGACGCGAAGACCGCCTACTTCCAGCGCTTCCGGCAGATTCTTTTCGCCTATACGCAAGGCAAGTTGTTGGAAGGTCTGCGCGCGGTTCCGGATACGCCAGGCCCCAACGATAGCTACGAGAAAACCTACGACGAACTGAAAGCCTACCTCATCACCACCAGCAACAACGACAAAAGCACGAAGGAATTCCTCTCTCCAGTCCTGATGAGTCACTGGACCGCGGGCCGAGACATCGATAGCGACAGAGCGGCGCTGGCGAAAACGCAGTTCGATTTCTACAGCACGGAACTGGCGGCCGCAAACCCGTTCTCTTCAGACAACGATCCGAAGTCGATTGGCCGGGCGCGCTTTTATCTCTCGCAGTTCGCCGGCATCGATCGCTTTTATTTGCCGTTGCTGGCAAAAGCAAAACTTCCTGATGTCAGCTTCAACGAGCGGTTCCGCGATTCCATGGGAGTAATTGTAAGCAACCACAAAGTGCGGGGCGCTTTTACTCGGGACGGATTCACTTTTGTGCAGGACGCGCTCCGCAACCCATCGTTCATGAGCGTTGAGGAGTGGGTCTTGGGAAAAGCAACTGCATCGGAATTGGATCCGGCAACTCTGCAGCAAAAACTCACCGAGCGTTATTATGACGACTTCACCAAAGAATGGCGTACCGTTCTTCAGACATCGTCCGTGGTGGGCTATGGGGACTTCGCCGACGCCGGAAGGAAGTTGGAAAAACTGACCGGGCCTACTTCGCCGCTGCTGGAATTGTTCTGGTTTATTTCGAACAACACGGCGGTCAGCATTCCCGATGTAGCCGCGCCATTCTTGCCCGTGCAGGCACTCGAGCCTCCTGGCGCGCCCGACAAGCTTCCCGACCAATATATTCTTCCCTCCAACAAAGACTACATTGTTGCCCTTACCAAATTGCAATCTGATATTGCTCCGCTGGTCATCAACCCGGCGGACCCAGCCGCTGCCTCAGCAGTTGCAAGTTCGGAAGGCGCCGCCAAAGTTACCGTCACGCAGGTCATGGGCACGCGTGTTGATCAGAAGTTTCACAACGAAAATCTGGTGCGAGCACTTCTCGAACAGCCCATCACAAATGTCGACGCACCGCTGAAGCTCGGTCCCGCAGCAGCCGTGAATGCGGCCGGCAAGAGTTTCTGCAGCCGTTTCGCTCTGCTCACCAGCAAATATCCATTCAATCCTGCTTCCGATCAAGATCTCCCCATCGATCAACTGAATGAGATTCTCGCCCCCAAAACCGGCGCCCTTTGGGCCTTCTACGACGATAAGCTCAAACAGATATTGGTTAAGCAGGGGTCGCACTACGAAGTCGCGCCAGGCAGCACGATCAAGGCGTCGCCAGTCTTCGTTGCATTTTTCAATCGTGCCGCCGCGCTCAGCGATGCGCTCTATTCCAGCGGTTCATCTACTCCGAAATTTTCCTACATCTTGAAAACGCTGCCCAGCAATGTGGAAGTCGTCCTAAAAATCGGCAACCAGACGATGCTGGGCACCGGCAGTCAACAACAATTCACCTGGACCGGCGCCCCTGAGGATGTGCAAGCCACCACTCCCGGCGGCGATACGCTCGGCTCGTTCAAAGGACCGTGGTCTGTCTTTCGATTCGTGGCCGATGCCCACGCCCAGGGTTCTGGACGTGTCATCAATCTGGAATGGATTATGCAGTCGAATGAAAGGACGATCATGCTGCCGAATGGCAAGCCAAAATCGTATGACTATCAACTCAACGTTGCCGGAGTAAATCCCTTCCAGTCGTCGGAATTGACCGGCTTGCGCTGCGTGTCGCAAGTGGCGCACTGATGTTCTCAAGCCGAATCAGTTAAAGCTGGTTTGCTTCGAGGTTCTTCATGTGGAACTTTGCTGCGAGTGATTGCCCCGCCCCGGCGTCAGACAATCAAGCAGTCGCTCGCCCCACGATTGCTCGGCAGCGCGCACCAACACGCAGGTGATGTTATCGTCACTCGCCCCGGCCTTGGCCGCGTCAATTAATGCTTCGCATGCTTCACTTAACGAGTCAATGCCGCTGAGTACTTCAAGCATTTTGTCTTCTTTGACATAGCGCGACATTCCGTCGGTACAAAGGAGCAACACATCTCCCGCCGCGAATTCGTGGTCTTCCAAATCTGGTTCCACAATATCCTCCGAGCCTAGGGCGCGTACAATCACATTTTGCATCTCGGATTTTTCCGCCTCTTCCACCGTCATCAGACCGCGGCGCACCTGCTCCATCACCAGAGAATGGTCGCTTGTCAGTTGCTGAATGCCACCGCCACGCACCAGATAAATGCGGCTGTCTCCCACGTTCGCGAAGGAAAAAAGATTTCCGTGCAGGCATACCGCAACGATAGTCGAACCCATTCCAGCCCTATTCGGATTATTCGCCCCAGCTTCCTGGATGGACTGGTTGGCCATTTGAATCGCATTCGCCAATGCCGCGGCATATTCCGAAACGCCCTCAAACTTTCGTCCCACTACCGGCGATTCCGCTCGCCCGGGATCCTTTCGAAAGTACGCGAGCACCGTATCCACCGCGATCTTACTAGCCACTTCGCCGGCAGCCGCTCCTCCCATGCCGTCGCATACCACAAAAATTCCGCGCCGCAAGTCGAAGCCAAAATTATCTTCATTGTTGGTTCGCACCAGACCAATGTCGGTTTTCCCCGCGGCTTGGAATACTAAATTCATTAGTGTTTCACCAATACAATGCTGAGTTAGATCGTGAAAACTCCGTCTAGTCTTCGGGAACCGCCCTGGTCGAAGCGGTTCGACCTCTGCGGATTCCGATTCGCGCCAGCATCCGGGCGCGCAAAGCTTCTTTCAACAGTCGCTCGCGCTCCCCCTGCAATTCAATTCCAGCGTGACCGGTGACGGCTGCGATCGATCGAATCAAATCCACGGCTGATCGTGGATCTCCTGCCGCCAGAGCCTCGCGCGCCCGAGCCAGCGCTGAAGAAATCGCCGCGCCTGCAGTAACTCTGATTCTCTGTTTAAATGTCTCCTGCACCCGCTTCAATAATGGCGAGTTAGGATTCGATTGCAGTGCAGTCTCCAGAGTTGCCAGGGCTCCGGTAAAGTCAAGATTATCCAAGGCGGCGTAGACGGTTCCTGCGATGTTCAATAAATCCGCCTCGTTGTCGCGCGCCGACCGCGCTTTCCGAATTTCTTCCTGCACCCCAGCAGCTTGCAAGACTTGCTCTGGCTGCGATTCGATGAAGGTTGCTGCCTCCTCGTAAAGTTCGCCCTTCACTAATTCCTGTGTCGCGCTTAGCACGTCGGCGATTTTCTGCTGCAGCGCTTGCTCCTGGCTTCGGGCTTTATCCAACAGAGCTCGCATCGAAACATCATTGGTTTGCTTCACCACCGGTTCAAGAAATCGGATTGCCTCTGCGTACGCTCCCCTTGCAAGCAATGCCTGGGCTTCCGCAAAACTTGATTCCACCAATGATTCTCGCTGTTGCTGCTCGGCTTCGTGCCGGGCATACTCCAGTAACTCGGCAATTTCTCCGGAAAAGATTCCATCCGCCTGGCATGTTTCCAGCAGCCTCACCGCTTGCCGGTATTGATGCTGCTGGATCGCCTCGTGGGCCTGCGCCAAAAAATGATCTCGGGCCGCCTGCAATTTGCCGCTTTCAATGTACTCTTCAACACTGGCTTGCAGAACCAGCAACCGTTCATTCCCGGGAAATTCCCGGAGCTTGTCGCGCACCAGTTGCAGCGCATCCTGCGGAGCGGTTTCCAGCAAAACACGACAACGCTGCACGGTGTTGTCCACTTCGCGGCGCGCCTCAGAGTCCCGAATCTGCCGTGACAATTGTCCTTTGAACTTCAGTAAGGATGGCTCGTTCGGCATCCTCTCCAACGCAAGGTTCACCCGCGCCGCCGCCGTGGTGAGCTGTTCGTGCGTCGTCGCCGCGGAAAGTTCGTTCTGCAATTGTTCTACGACGCGTCGCCGTTGTTCTTGTTCTTGCCCAGCCTTCGCCTGCTTCAGCAGCGAGATCACTTCCGGGTTCGCTGGATCGATCTGCTCTACATCACTTAATAATTTCATTGCCGCTGTGAAGCGCCGGCTCCCCATTTCGCTGCGCGCGGAATCCAGCAACTGCCGCGCCTTCGCCAGACGGGCTGCTTCCTCGGCTTGTTGCGCGACAACTGCAAAAGCGGCACGCACCCGCGAGTCGTCCTTATCCAGATCCAGCGCTTTCGCAATAATCCCCCGTGCCCCTTCCAGATCTCCGCGGCTGCGTGCTCCATCCGCCTGCCGTAAGTACACTTCGATCTTTTCCCGTGACTGCTTTTTCCCCCGTACCGATTCCAGCAATTCCGCCAGTTCCGAACTGGACGGATCCAGGCGAAGAGCTTCCTCAAGATGACCGATAGCGACGTCGTATTGCTTCTCATGCAGTGCGGCATTGGCTTGAAACTTCAATTCTTTAATCTGGCCCGCGCGCTGCTGTAACGCCAGATTCTGCTGCACTAACACCAGCATCTGCCGCGCCTTTGTGTGCTGCGCATCCAATTTGGTTACCTGCAGCAGAATCTCGCGTGCCCGCAGAAATTCCTGCCCCTTCACCAGCGACTCGGCTTGCTCCAACATCTCGAGCACTTGGCTTTTTT
The DNA here is from genome assembly GCA_963726155.1 of uncultured Acidobacteriaceae bacterium. GTDB lineage: Bacteria > Acidobacteriota > Terriglobia > Terriglobales > Acidobacteriaceae > Sulfotelmatobacter. The sequence continues at coordinate 2,009,706 of CAVSBF010000002.1, read as the reverse complement.
TCACTTCGTCGGCAACGGCATAAAGTTCTCCTGCCATTTCATCGGCGGAATTGTAGCGGTCGTCCGGATCCTTGGCTAATGATCGATCGAGGATTGCATCGAGCGCCGCCGGATAGTCGTGCAGGTAATTGCCTAGAGGAGGATGCTTTTCATTCAACAATTTCTGGACCACGCTGAAGTCTTCGCCGGTGAAAGGCAGCTGTCCGGTCAACAGCTGGTAGAGCATGATTCCGGCTGAGAAGATGTCGGAGCGGCCATCGAACGCGCGGTCGCGCAACCTCTCCGGCGCCATGTAATGGATGGTTCCAATCACGTTTCCCGTGCGAGTCAATCCGCGCTCCTGTTTCTCCTGGCGCGCGATTCCAAAATCCAGCAGCTTGGCTATGCCATCCGGCTGCACAATCACATTCGCCGGTTTTACGTCGCGATGGATGACGTCATTGCGATGCGCATACGCCAGCGCGGAGCAGACCTGTTCGATTATCTTCAGCCGCAAAACCAGGGGAAGCGGGCGCGCCGACTGAATCACACGATCCAGCGCTTCTCCGGCGACATACTCCATTACGATGTAGGGAAATTCCTGTTCTCCCAAATCGTAGACCGTCACAATATTTGGATGCTTCAACATGCCGGTCTTGGCCGCTTCACGATAGAAACGCTGCAGCATTTCCGGATCTTCGGCGAAACCTTCGGTGATGGTTTTAATCGCCACTTCGCGCCCCAGATGTTTATCGAAGGCGCGATAGACCAGACCCATGCCACCACGGCCGAGGAGGCCGGTGATCTCGTACTTGCCGATGCGCGTCAGGGGTGGGGTGCTCAAGCTCTCCTGCCAATCTGTAGATGTGTCGACACCAGGAATTCTTACGAGGCTGAGCTCGCCCCCCAGCGTATGTTGAAGTTTCCCTCGAGGAATTTTTTGCCTTCGCTGCGTTCTTTCGTATCCGCGTCCGGGGTAGCATTCAGATAGAGAATGTAAGCCTCCGCCGCTCCGTCCAGATCACCATCCTGAAGGCGACGGTGTGCCAGATCCAGAATCTTTGCCGGCAAGCCTTCTACTTTTTCCCGCGCCGCTTTGATCAACGCTTCACGGGCTTCTATTTCAACATCGTTTAAGTATTGAATCTCATCGGGGGGCGAACCTTGCGCTTTGATCCCTTCGGTATCCTCTGGTTTAACATTTTCCAGGATCACAAAGGTACCGTGATTTTCTTTCTTGAAAGCGGGGACAACTTCAATTGCGTTCCCCGATGCGTCGACAATCCGAAAGGCCAGCTCGACTACGGCTTTCAGGTCAATTGTCTTCTTCGTATAACTGTAAGGCTTTAGCACGTCTTCGGCATTGGTCTTCGGAATCGCATCCAGCTTCTGGTGGGCTTCCTCAACCTTCTTCTCCGCCGCAGCCACACTATCGTTAGCCTCGGAAATTTCTTTCTTCTTGCCGTGCGCCTGCGCTCCTTCCAATGCTTTTTGCGCGCTTTCCAGTTCAAGGTTTGCGGTTTCGTACTCCCGATTCATCTTGTTCCACTCTTCGTTGGGAATATCCCGCGAACTGAACCGGTATTTCGACTCTTTCGCTTCCACTGTGGAAACCACCGTCGGACGGTGCTGCAGCACGTCGCCCACTAACTGAAAATTCGGTTCGGCATTGGTGGTGTCATTGGAGCGCACCACTCGTACGGGCAAGCCTGACGTTTCAAGACCGGTGGCAATTGCATCCGACAGCTGCTCCGCGAAACCCGCGCTGTCACGCCGCGATGTCTGATCGCGAAACACCACTCGGATCGAAAGCTTCGAGCGCATCTGGTGAATCGCCGTGCTGCGCGTCCGCTCATCGCGAACGTCGTCGCGATTTGGTTTGTATTGTTGCGCCAGATCGAGATAAAGCCACGCCAGACCCACGCCGGACCCTAGCGGTTTTTCCAGATAACGCTTGCCGACCTCGAGATAGTGATCACTAATGGTTTCAGATAGCAAATCGATGCGCAGCTTGAGATTTTTATCTTGTTCTCCGCCGACTTCATAAGCCCGCTGCAATAAGTCGTAAGCACGCTCAGCTTCTACTTCGTCGTTCCGGCCCTGAATCGGGGTGTGGGCCGCCTGCAACACCTTGGCTTCATCGGAAGCGCTCTTGATGTAAGCCTCACTCAGCGCTTGCATGCGGTCCGCCACCAGGGCTCGCGATGCAAGCGGCAAATCGGCCAATACCTCGTAGGCTTCCACGTTCTGCTTCTGCGCCTCGAAGTCCGCGCTCTTGGCTAGCGCAGCGTCCGCGTCCGCGCGGGTATTCGCGGTCTCCAAACCTTGTTCATCTTTCTTCAAGGCGGCTACGCCTTCCGGCGTCTTCTTGACGGCATTGGCTTTTTGAAGCTCGTGGACCGCGTCCTGCCACTTCTCGCTGCTGGCAAATTTTGCGCCCTCGTCAAAGTGAAATTTGTAATCGGCGTCTACAATTGCGGCGATGCGAGGTTCTTCGTCGGCAAAAGAAACGTAGGCGGAGATTGCTGCCAGCGCCGCGTCGAATTGCTGCTTGGCCTTCAGTCCTTCGCCCGCCGTCAGCGCCGATTCCAGCGTGCGGCTTTCCGCGGCAATGGTGGTCTGCAAGGCTTGCAACTGATCGAAGGTTGAATCAATCTCAACCGCCTGTGTCGATAAGTCACGCGCCTGCACGAGATGAACGTAGCCCGCGCTATGCGTCGCTAACGCCGACTTGTAGGCCTGGAATTCAGCCCGGCTCTTCTCAGTCAGAGTCTGCAATTCGCCGCGCACGTCATCTCTCAACTTCAACGCCGAGGCCGACGATGGCGCCAGGTCCCGTGCCTCGTCATCACGTTGCTTGGCGGCTTTCAACTCTGCATATGCCGGAGCCGCCGTCCCTGCCGACTTCCGATACGCTGCAAGATGATCCTCGCCCTCTTTCACCAGGAGTGCTGCCAGAGCCTGCTTGGCCTGCCCGACGTGGGCAGTCGCCGGATATCGGCCAAGATAATCGCGCCAGCCGGCAATCGAGTGTGCACGATCGGCTCGAAGGTATTCGGCCAATTCCGTGTCCGCTTCCGCCACGAACTGAACCTTCACCCCACGCTTTAGTGGCTGCGGAGCGTCTACCCCCGCTGGCGACGAAGCCAGAACATGGCCCTGCACCACCGCCATTTCGGCCAGTTCTGTCGGGGTCGACCCCTCGTTCTTTTCCAGCTTCAAATTGGAAGGAACCACGCAAGTTGCTACCGAGTCCCGGGTGATGGTCATCACTCCGTCAGCGCCACGCTCCAGCGAAGTTGCCCCCGACAGCGGTACCTTTGCCAGCTTCGAATATGCAGACTTATCAATCCGCTCCGCCGCTCCGCAAGCTCTCAGTTCCGCCTTGCCATTGATCATGAATTCCGCGATTTGTACGTAAGCTGCCCCGTTTGGGCCGTCGTAAAGTTCAATGGCGTTAACCGGAACTTCCTTCGCGCCAACACTGGTTCGAGGAAAGGAAGCCAACAGTACAATCGCAAGCGAATTACACACGACGACGCGAAGCGCGCAGGGCCAAAAGCTACGAAACGAGGACGCCATAATTTTCCTGGAAATCTCGCGCCGGCAGTGACACTCGGAGCCCCGAGCCACTGGGCTGCCAGAGGTACGGCAATAATACTCACACATATCTTGAAGTCAAGTAGGGAACGCCCCGCAGAATGCCGCTCGGGGGCACTTCTGTGCCATGGGAATTCTCTAAAAATCCACCACTTTCGTGGGGTTTGCGCGCCGGCGTATTTTGACGTAAGCTGGCAGTCTTGCCGAGACCCCCGGCGCGTGGGCTCGATTTCGAAGAGCTGCGCAGACCGCAAGTGGATGCAACGCCCAGAAGACATGAACGCGGGACTTCAGGTTCTCCGATCCAGCCGCGACCCCAGGGCTGAGGGCGCGAAGCAGCCGTATAAGGCTGAGGCGGATATCACCATTCGTCTTTGGACCTCGCCGCAGTTGCGGCCAAGATCGTCGGAAATCTCCTGGAAGACAGACAGCAACCTGGTTTGCCTGATTGCCGATGTAGTTGCGGCCACTGAAGGCACCCCGTTGTATGAACTGCGCAGCGGCATGTCGGCCCATTTCAATAATGCGGTCCAGGCGCTAAGAGCCGCAAAATCCATTGAGCGCGCGGTCGCGGAATTTTCCCGGCGGCGTCCGGAAGATTGTTTCGGGCTGGCGAGTCGCTGTCCATCGTCCGGTTGAGCTGCGGCCTTTTCTGGAAGGGGATGCCGGCTCCGCGTCGCCTGCATTTTCTCTGCTTCGCCAGGCCCAGCCCGGCCAGATTCTCGTAGGCCGCGAAACCTACGATCAGCTTCGCGACTTGCCCGGGCTTCAATTCCGCCTTCTCGATCCTGATGCAAACCCGGTCGCGGGCGGTGACGCCGAACTGCTCTGGACCTCACCGCAAACCTATGCGTTGTTCGCGACCCATCTGCAGGAAGCGCTGCAAAGGCAGCCCATCCCCGATGACCAGGATCTTCTCGGAGGTGTCGAAGAAAATCGCGCGCAGCCTCCGCGAACGAAATCATCCCATGTGCGTACAGGTGGTTTTTCCACGACAAAGTTGTCCGCCTTCGACGTGCCGGAAACCGAACCCAGTTGGATGGCTTCCCACCGGCTGCTCGTTTCTCTCGGGGCGGCAGCGGTGCTGGCCCTGGCGACTGTGTATGCGATCCCCGCGCTGCACAAGCGTCCTGAAACAGTGAACGCGCCGGTAAATACCAATCTCCCGGTAAATGGCAAGATCGTAAATAACAATATCAGCGACGCGCCGCAGTCCGCGAAACCTGCGGTCCTGCAGAATGATGCTGTTTCGCCTTTGCCTCATCCGGTGCAGCCGGCGAAAGTCGCAACCGCCGCTGCCAGCCTCAGCCGCAAGCCGGATGCGCCAAAAACAGTTCCACCGGGGTCCGCGCCTGTTGAAGTGAAGCCGCTCGCCGAGTACGAGGGCTTCACTGCCAGAGACGTTCCTCTACTGCTCAGAAAAGCCGAAGCCGATGCCGGGGCCGGCGACTATGACTCCAGCCGCCACGAATACGACATCATCCTGCACCTCGAACCGGGGAATCAGGCTGCTAAGGCCGGCCTGTCTCGCGTAAACCTGAGCGTCGACCGCAACCACTGATCTGTCCTCGGATCTGTCCCTGGGATTTTTCTTGACTTGTTCCACCTCCGAGGAGCAAGATTTCGGTCACTTCCCTGTGTGTGCGACGTAGCAAGCCCACGGGCCCCCCAACCAGATGAGGTCGAGATTCACCCAGGCAGAACTCGGGTGCGTAACGTTTTTGCCGATGAAGTCACTATAGGAATTAACGCTTTCTGACCCTCAGGAGGTTGCAATGAAATCCGATAACACAACTATGAATAAGCTGCAGAGCTTCGTCCTCTTCTTCGTCATCATGGCGCTTCCGTCTCTTGTTTTGGGCCAGAAGAAAAGCGCGCCGTCAGCGCCCAAGCCGGCACCGCATGTTTCCGCTCCTGCTCACCCTGCCGCGCACACCTCCACTCCAAGCCGCACCTCCACTGCCGGACATTCGACCACGGGCGCCAGGCCCGGTACATCCCGACCGGGAACTACCACCAGGACCGGCACCACGGCCCGCACTTCAACCACCGGACGAACCGGAACAGCCGGCAGATCGAATACCACAGCTGGTCGTGGCAACACCGCAGGTAAGCCTGGAACGGTAGGGAAGGGCGGAGCACCCGGAAGGCCGGGCGGAGCAACTCGCGCCAGTACCAGCCGAACGCCTCCCGGCAGAACAGTCGCCCTCAAAGGCGGGGGTCACGCCAGCATCCGACCCAATGGCCAAATCCGCTCCGTAGATCGAAACGGGATGCACATTGAGCACGGCATGCACGGCGGACGAACCGTGGTCAGCGAGCACAACGGTGCTCGCGTCGTCACCACCGGAAGGCATGGCGGCTACGTGCAGCGTCCCTACGCCGTGCGTAACGGCCACACCTACGTTTCCCGCACCTATGTTGTAAATGGCCACGCCTACTCTCACGTTTACCGCTCGTATTATTACGGCGGACATCCCTACTACGGTTACTATCCTGCCTATTACTACAACCCCGGATTCTATGGATGGGCTTACAACCCGTGGGCTGCGCCAGTGGCCTGGGGCTGGGGCTGGGGCGGAGCCCCGTGGTACGGCTTCTACGGCGGATATTTTGCTCCCTATGCGGTATATCCAAGCGCAGCATTTTGGCTGACGGATTATTTGATTTCCGCGAATCTGCAGGCCGCCTATGCAGCTCAAGCTGAGGCCAACGCCGCGCAAGCCGGCGGCGGAGGTGGCGACGCAGGCGCCGCTCCAGCTCAAGATAACGGCGGCAGCGGAGATCAGGACGCTTCGGCATCCAACTCTGGCACCGTTGCCCTGACTCCCGAAGTGAAGCAGGCAATCGCCGAAGAAGTAAAAGCGCAACTCGCCGCTGAGCAGGCTTCGTCGGGTCAACCGGCCGCCGCCGGTGCCGCGCCTGCTGCCGCACCCGCCGCAACTACAGCCAGCACGGGCGAAGTACCGGCCGCGCTTGATCCCGCGCACACCACGTTCATCGTCGCCAGCGACCTCGCGGTTGTTGCCGACGGCCAGGAATGCGGACTCACTGGTGGCGATGTCCTCACTCGCACCAGCAACACGCCGGATTCCGACCAGAAGGTTACTGCGATAGTCACCAGCAGCAAGAAATCCGATTGTGCCTCCGGCAAAACCGTCGCCGTTTCCGTCGACGACCTGCAGGAAATGCACAATCATTTCCAGGAGCAGATGGATGATGGCCTGAAGACGCTTGCCTCCAAACAAGGCACCGGCGGCCTTCCCAAGGCTCCCGACACCTCCACCGTAGGCGGAGAAGTTCCGCAGCCTCCGCCGGATAATTCCGCGGCGAACACTCTGCAGGATCAGCAGGCCGCAGCCGATCAAACCGAAGCGCAAGTTGTGAAGGAGGCCTTCAACCAGGGCTCGTGATCCACGCGCAGAAAAAATCAGCCACGGATCGCACGGATTATCACGGATAAGAAATAAAGAATGTGCTCTTAGATCCGTGAAAATCAGTGCCGATCCGTGGCGATAATTTTCTACTGCCGGTTTTTCAACAATTCTGCTTCCGCTTGCTGCGCCCGTTGCGCCTGATCGAGCAACTGTTTCGCCGCCTTATTATTTGGATCGGCCGACGCTTGCCGGAAGCAGTCGATAGCAGAGGCATAATCCCCAGTATCTAAAAATGCAATCCCTTTATTGACCAGCGACTCGGAAGTTACCGTCGCCACAGCCGGCATCACGATCAGCCGGTTGTGCACGTGACTCACGCCCGGCACGGAACCGGCAAGCCATTCCGCCAGCGCAGAGTCCTCAATGCCATGCACCGCTCCATCGAGTGTTACATCGCGATCATTTGATACCCACACTCTTAGGTCCGCACTGCGCAGAGTTGGCGACGGAGCATCCTTCAACGTCTGCATCACGTCGCTCTTTATCCTGGCTCGCCGTGCCGATTGAAATTTCAGATATCCCGCCCCTCCAACCAACGCCGCTGCCAGCAAAACAATTACAACGCGGAGTAAGAGCTTCGCATTAAGGCCGCGAGGCGGCAGAAACACATGTTGCGCAGCGCTATTGATCACCGCCGGATCGGGCGTAGCAGGGGAATGCACAATCACACCCGAGGGTAGGGGACTGACGGCGGCTGAAGCCGTGCTCCCTTGAAGCGTTACCCCTGCCGGAGTAGCCACCGCTACGCCTGCGGTCGCCGGAGCCTGCGCAGTCTGCATTGTGGGTCCCTGAGCCGCCGTGCCTACCGTGACCGCAGCAACGCCGCCCGCCGTCACCTGATCCAGAGCCGCAACAAATTCTTCCGCCGTCTGAAACCGGTTCTCCCGCGATTTCTCCATCGCCTTTAAAATCACCTGCGACAGCGACGATGGAATATGCAGCTCCGGCTTCACTTCGTGGGGAGGTCGCACGCTCGTCTGCAGATGTTGCAGCATGAGCGCGTATGGAGTCTCGGCTTCGAATGGAAGTTGCGCAGTGATCATCTGGTAGAGCACGACGCCAAGTGAATAGATGTCCGTTCGCCCATCAACTTCTCCGCCAGCTTTCTTTCCTAAGAATTGTTCCGGCGACATATATAAAGGAGTACCAACAACCATGCCGGTCATCGTCATCTCGGGCCGGTCCTCGCCCGCGGCCTCGCGCAGTTTCGCAATTCCGAAATCGAGCACCTTGGCGGTCTCCTGCCCCTGCTCGTCGACCGTAAGAATAATGTTGCCCGGCTTCAAATCGCGATGCACAATGCCGAGTTTGTGCGCCACTCCAATCGCCAGTCCTACCTGCCGCGCAATGCGAATGGCGCGCGGAACCGCAAGTGCGCCTTCCTTTTGAAGAACCTCACTCACATTTTTCCCCTCCACCAGTTCCATCACGATGAAGGGTCGGCCATCTTCCGTGTAATCGAAGTCTTCCACTCGCACCGCATTCGGATGCCGCAGCTTGCGCGCAACAATGGCTTCCGTCTGAAAGCGCTGCAAAAAGCTGGCATTGCCCGCAATGTCGTCGTTGACGATCTTGATGGCGCAAATCTCGTTGAACGTGAGATGCCGCCCGCGATAAACCAGCCCCATCCCTCCGATCCCAATCCGTTCCATGATCTGATATTTATTGCGGATGATCATTCCCGGTTGAAGTTCGTGTGCCACCTGCAGCCGCGTCTGATCGACCGGACACACATCATGCTCGGTCGAATAAGTCTTCTGGCATGCGGTGCAATATTTCATGAGTTGCTCTGGGAACCGGCAATACTTATGTGGGGACAGCCGCCCCCGGCTGTCCGCCGAGCGCAGCGAGGACTCAGGTCATTCGCCCCAAGCGGCGCCAAGCCGCCAATTCGCGTAAAAGAGTAGCACGGAATCCGCACCCAGCGTTACTTTCCATCACTGAATTTGCATCGCTTTTAGGCCGAGCATTCTGCACAATCATTGACTTCGTATCTCCGCCGACTTAATATCGCCCCCATGTTCCCGCGGGGTTTCAGCCTGAACGGGAATTCGGTTATGAGCGTTCGCCATTCACTCGTTAACTTTGTTTTAATCTCTGCTGTCGCGGCAGCTCTCGCCTGTTCGCTCGCCTCCGCGCAAACGCAGAATTTCGCTGCCCTTCACAAACAGGCCAAAGAAGGAAACGCCGAAGCTCAGTACGAATTAGCCAAAGACTATTACACGGGCACCGGTGTTCCGAAAGACTCCAAACAGGGACTTGAGTGGTTGCGCAAATCCGCCGATCAGGGCCATCCCGGCGCGGAGTTCGCTCTGGCAGTCCTTTACAGAAAAGGAGAATTAAAGGATCCAAAGCAGGGATTAGTCTGGTTGCAGAAATCTGCAGCGCACAACAATGCCGCGGCCGAGTATGAATTGGGCTGCCTGTTTCGTGACGGTGAAGGTGGCGTTTCAAAAAATCCGCATGAGGCCGCATTATGGCTTCGCAAAGCCGCGCGCCAAAAAAATGAGCCCGCTCAAAATGGCCTGGAGCAGATGCTCAGGAAAGGCACGATCTCGCGGCAGGAAGCAAACTGGCGCGGTCCCGATCTGGTGGCAAAAACTACAGAACCGGCGATCGGAGCGAAAACGGAGCCGAAGCCAGACGCAAAAACAGAAAACTCAAAGCCGTTCTCGCTGCTGGAAATAGAAAAAGGACTGCAGGGCGGAATCACCTGCAAGCGGCTCGCAACTCTCGTCGACAAATTTAAAGTAGATTTTTCTCTGAGCGACGATGTCCGTCAACGCCTCAGCAAAGCTGGAGCCGACGACAATTTGCTGGCCACGATTTCCGCTTCCCGGCGTGCGTTGTAATCTGCGCCTGCCGCAGCATGCGCGAAACTCCAAACTGGTCGTCCTCGGCAGTTAAGCGTTGGTTGTGCGATGCTTCGCGGCGCTAATCTTTGCAGTGCGCGCTGCAAGCTCTTCGAAAGAAGGTACAGACTCGGGAACGATCAGTTTCCGCTCGGGTGGCTGAACTCCAGTGCGAATCGCTTCGGTCAGCATCTCCAACGCCAGGTCCGTGATGGGACGTATATAAATTGTCGCAGCCAGCACTCCACTTCGTACCCATGCTTGTCCGGTCTTCGGTAAGCCATCGCATCCGGTGAATGGAATCTTCAGCCAGCGCTCGCGGTCGCTCCCTGCGATCTCCTCAAAGGCTTTTCTCGCGCCCGCTGCCATGCTGTCATCTTGCGCTCCCACCAGATCGATGTGCGTCTCTTGTGACGTGCGCAACCGCAACCACGAAGTGACGGCCCGGTGTGCGCTCTGTTCCGTCCAGTTCGCTCGCATCGTCTTCACTTGAATATTCTCGGGCTTTGTCCGGTTCATGCCGGCAGTTCGCTCGCTGGCCGCGGAACTGTTCGCTGGACCTTCTATGTATAAAATCGAACCGCCCTGCGGCAGCAACGCGGCAAATTGTTTGCCCTGAATCTCTCCGACTTCGCCGTGATCGGAGCTGATAGAGAATACCGGCACCTGGCAAGTCTGCCGGAGCTGGTGAACATAATCCGCCTCGTGGTTCAGAATCACCCAGCCAATATCCGCAGCCGTGGCAGCTTTCGCCACTTGCGGAAACCCGGTTCCACCCGCAGGCTCAAACACAATCGCATCGGGACGCGTCGCCGCCGCGCCCTGAATGTAGTGCAGCAATTGCTGGCTCTGCGTGACCGCGTCATTATTGGCGTGGATGATCTTCAGGTCCACGCCCAACCGCCGAGCAGCTTTCTCCGCCGCCGCCGCCTGCTCCTGCTGGTAGTCGTTGTCGTCGTTGGTGAGAGAGACCAGGAAATTGAGTTTTTTCATCACCGCCCCAAGCCCTCATCATAGCCAACTTTCCGGCTCTCCGATGGTAACCAGAGTAACTATGGATTTTGCCTTCGATAAATTTCAGCAACGGCGATTCACCAAACAATCGGACCAGAAAATTGTCGTCCTCGTTTTTATTTTCGTTTCAAAACATCGTCGATGCCGTAACTCTTTGTCGCGGCTATATTTCTGAACCATCACGGGTGATAACCAACCGAATACCTCCGCCCAACGGCGCAATTGCTTTATAGGCGCAGTTCTGCGGTAATCCAAAGCAGAGGATGTTTCTCAGAATTTTCTATGGGCACTCTCACACTGCACGATACGGAATTAGCTGAAAACTCCGCCGGTCAGCACGTGGCGCAGCTTTTCGTGCGCTCGCAATCCGTAGTGTCGCGCCGCGTCGCCGGAGAAACTTTGATCGTTCCCGTGCGCGGCAAAGTCGGAGATCTGGCGTCGATCTACAGCTTCAACTCAACCGGCTCTTTGATCTGGCAATTGCTCGAATCACCCAAGTGCTTTGAGGAATTGGTTAACGTTGTCGAAAGCGAATATGCAGTCGAGCGCGATCAGGCGGAACAAGACGTGAAACAGTTCTTGCACGACATGCTGGCGGCAGATTTGGTGCAAATTCGCGAGCCACTGCAAATGGTGGGATAAATCAGGGGGACCATGGAACAACTGAGTTACGGGGCATTCAGCGCAGATTTGCACCATCGCCAATCGGGGAAGCGCGTGCCCATGCAGGTTTCTATCGAAGTCACCCGCCGCTGTCCGCTGGAATGCCAGCACTGCTACAACAATCTGCCGATGGGCGATCAAGCTGCCCGCAGCCGCGAAATGACCACGGAGGAGCATTTCAAAGTGCTCGACGAGTTAGTCGAGATGGGCTGCTTCTGGCTGATCTATACCGGCGGGGAAATCTTCGCTCGCAAGGATTTTCTCGACATCTACACCCATGCCAAGAAAAAAGGTTTCCTGATCACCCTCTTCACCAACGGCACGCTCATCACGGAAAAGATCGCAGACTATCTGGTGGAGTGGCCACCTTTCGCCATCGAGATCACGCTCTACGGTCGTACCCGTGAAACCTATGAAGCCCTTACCCAAATCCCTGGCTCTTACGACCGCTGCTTGCGCGGAATCAAGCTCTTGCGCGAACGCGGATTGCCAGTCAAGTTGAAGACCGTAGCCACAACTATCAACAAGCATGAAGTCTCCGCCATGCGGCAATTTGCAGAAGAGGAATTAGGCGTCGAGTTCAAGATGGATGGCCAGATCAATCCCCGGATTGACTGTTCCCAGAGCCCGCTCGCAGTGCGGCTTTCCCCGGAAGACGTTGTAGCTCTCGATATGCATGCACCCAAGGGCATCAGCGAATACCGCAGACTGGCCCGTGATGAAATGGATCATCCTCCCAGCCTTTCAAAAAACGATACCGTGTATTTCTGCGGTGGAGGTTTAAATTCGTTTGCCATCAATGCGTACGGAGAAATGGGAATCTGCGTGATCTCGCAGCAAGAGACATTTGACATTCGCCGGGACGGCTTGCAGCCCACGTGGGCGCATTCTCTTAACGAGCTTCGCACACGCAAACGCTCCCGCGTGACCAAGTGCATCCAGTGTCGAATTCAATCACTCTGTGGAATGTGTCCGGCGAACGGCGAGATGGAAAACGGCGATCGGGAGAGTCCAGTCGATTTTCTTTGCAACGTGGCGCATCTCCGTGCAGCCGTGATCGGAGTTGAAATCCCGGAGCACGGAGAGTGTGAGTTCTGCGCCGGTGGTAGTCAGCACCAGGAGTTGCTGGAGTCTGCTCGTCGTATTCAAAGCAAAGAGATCGACGTCGACAGTTGGACGGGTACGCAGCAAATTCTTCCGATCCTGAATAACGGCGGTGCCGCTGCGGGCTGCGGCGGCTGTGGTGGTCACTGAGCATAAAGCCAGAATCAAGGGCCCTATGAATCAGAAAACAAATCAATCCGACGGAAAGAAACCTTACGAGTCGCCGAAACTGACGACCATCAGTCTCCGCCCCGAGGAAGCCGTTTTAGGCCACTGCAAAGTTGCCGGGACGGGGGGGCCGGGCGGCATCTGTGGATTTACCTGCATGAATGCCGGATCCTAGGCTATGAATTCCCGGAGGGTACGGTCGGAAATGGCGAGCCATCCTGTGCCGCGGCTGACGAAAACCGACGACTTTGGCGCCGCCCTTTACGGTGGCTTTTCCGTCGGGGGCGTATCTGTCGGACTGGCCGGTCAGCGCAGCGCCGATGTTGCGTTAGTCCCGCCTCTTCAGCCCTTTCGCATTGATACAAGCGCTTCCGATATTCAAGTTCGAGTTGAGTGGGTCGCGGGAATCGATTCGCGCCTTGTTCCCCCGCTGTTTGAATCCGGTGCGGTTTGGCGCGCATATGAAAGCGAAAATAGCCTCCAGTTCGACTTCAGCGTTCCCTTTCTTGGAGCGCAGCCTTACAAGAGGTTAATCGTAGACGCCCGCTTTCGTCACGCGACGCTGCAGATGAATCAACAATCCTTCGCGACCGTATCCGGGGCTCCAGAACCCCTTGAATACCCGCTCGACGAGCTCCTCATCATGCACCGCCTCACGCAGGAACCTGCGATCGAACTCCATGGCGTCGGCATCGCAGGCCCCGACGGCGCAAACAACTTATTCGTCGGTCACTCCGGAGCAGGGAAGAGCACCACCGCCCGTCTCTGGACCTCGCTCCACAAGGTAGAGATCCTCAGCGACGACCGCATCATCGTTCGCGAACACTCGGCTGCTGAAGATAAAATCCGTAACAAAAAATCTTACGAAGGTAACCGCTCCGTTGACCCCACCCAGATCTACATGTACGGAACTCCCTGGCATGGCGAAGCGCATTTTGCCCTCCCGCAACGCGCTCCGCTGCAAAGAATTTTCGTTCTTGAGCACGGACACGGTAACGTCATCACCCGCCTAACGCGAAGCCAGACGATCGCCGAACTTTTCGCACGCGGCTTCGTCCCCTTCCACCGCCACGAGTACGTGGACCACGCCCTGAGCTTCCTGGAACGCGTTGCCGAGTCCGTTCCCTGTTATCGGTACTCTTTCGAGCCCGACGAGCGCGCTGTGGAAAAAATTCTTCAATTCAATGACTGAAAGTGAGTCCGATTCGCAGAGCTTCGAGGCCCTCAGCCGCGAGCTCCTGACGAATGGGTTTACCGTGCGCTTCGAGGCGCGCGGCGCCAGTATGTCCCCCTGCATCCGTGACGGCGAGATTGTGCATGTTACCGCCGTAATCGTGAGCAAATTACGGAAGGGCGATATTGTACTTACGAAAGGTCATAGCGGACTCCGGGTTCACCGCCTCGTTTTTATCGATCATGATAAGAACCTTTTCATTACTCGAGGCGACTGCGGACAGCAAGACGATCCTCCGGTGCGCGCCGACCAAATCCTGGGCATTGTTCTCGCCAAAGAAGTGAGGCTTGGAACGAAAATCGTGACGGCGAACTTAAACGGTTTCACCGGTAAATGGTTGCAGGGGACGGCGCGCGCGCAATATCTCGCGGGCAAGCTCCTGAAAATCATTCGCCGACCACGCGGAAACAGCTCTGGTCTCATTGGCGCTCTCATTTTTGCTGCCACTCTTTTGTTGGTGCCAAATTCTCGCGCCCAGGTCGCGGTCGATACGAGTCCCAGTACGAATGCCACGGCCGACCTCACCGGGGCCGGCACCAAGACGCTCACATTCAATCACACTACCTCGGCCACGGCGAATCGTCTGCTGATCGTTGGCGTTTCCATGAACATCGCCAACAGCACGACGACCGCCGTCAGCGGTATCACCTACAACGGCACAGCCCTCACTCTGGTGGGCGCGCACAAGGATGCCGGAAATACACGCCGCGTCGAACAGTGGTATTTGCTCAATCCCGCCTCCGGAACCAACCTGCCGATTATTGTTTCCGTCAATATTCCGTCTGCTGTGACTGTTGGCGTAGCCGCCGGAGCGACCGTCTTCACTGGTGTCGATCAGACCGTGCCCCTCGGTTCATTCGTTTCCGGGGATGGCGCCGCTGCGGCTTATTCCGAACTCGACGTTCCGAGCGTCGTCAACGGCATGGTCTTTGACACGCTGGCAGTAGGGATGGGAGCGATCACGGTCCCCGGCCCGCAGGTGACACAGTGGAACATAACCTCCGGAGGGACGACTCCAAACGCAAGTCAGGATATAGCCAGCTCGGCTAGCAGCAGAACTGGCGCACCCAGCGTGCCGGTTTCGGAAAGTTTCGCCGAAACGCTTAACCTCACGTCGGTTGTACCCCGCGGCGTTGCGTTTAACCTCACATCGGTTGCTCCCACTACGGTCACGCTCACCCTCACGGCGGCTGCAAATGCCGCTGGCGGTAACACTGTTTATACCGGAACCATTACCGGTGGCAACGCTAATGCCTATGTCGGCGACACTGTCGTTGTAGCGGGTTTCACAAATGGCCGAGACAACGGCACCTTCACCTGTACTGCGTCCTCGAACACCACCATCACGCTGAACAACGCGAACGGGGTTCTTCAAGCACACGCCGGAACGGCAACCGTGACCACCGGAGCGGTTTACACTGGTACGATCACCGGCGGTGCCGGAAGTGCGTTCGCGGGTGACACCGTGGTTGTGAGCGGGTTCACGAATGCCGGCAACAACGGAACGTTCACTGCCACAGCCTCCTCGGCGACCACACTCACGCTCAACAATAAAGCTCCGGTTGCGGAAACGGATCCCGCAACGGCAACCGTGGTAACCGCCGCCGGCACGAGCACGGTTTACCTTGGAACGATCACCGGCGGCACCGGAAATGGGTTCGCCGGAGACTCTTTTGTAATAGCGGGATTCACCAACGCCGGGAACAACGGGACATTTACTTGTACCGCTTCCACAGCGACTACACTGACGTGCAGCAACGCCGCCGGAGTTACGGAAACCCATGCCGGTACCGCGACCACGAGCAGCACGCTCAATTGGGCGGAAGGCGCGGTCTCCATAAATCCGACGGTGGCCGACATTGCAGTCACCACTACCGTTGGCAGCGCCGTTTTTCTGGGAGCATCGACCACCTACAACATTACGGTTACCAACAACGGCACCTCACCCGCAAATGCTGTCAAACTGGTGGACACTTTGGCGGCAGGTATGACGCTGGTTTCCACCACTCCCAGCGCCGGCACAACCTGCACCGGAACCGGCCCGATCACTTGCACTCTTCCGACTCCCTTGGCCAGTGGAGCCACAGCCACCATTGCGGTGGTGGAAACAGCCAGCGCTGCCGGTTCGTATGCTAATTCTGCAACAGTCTCCGACTCGGGCACACCGCCTGATCCCAACACCGGCAACAATACTTACGTCGCCGTTGCCACTGTCCAATCGATTTCCTGTGCCGCCGTTGCGCAGGCCACCTCGGGAAACAATCTTGGCGGCGTTCTGAATTCCTACTATCCGGGAACCGCGAGCGTTGCCGCGGGTGCGACTTCTATCCCTGTCGGGGCTGCGACTGGTGCCGGTAGCGCCATCGCTGCCGGAAATCTACTGCTGATTATCCAGATGCAGGATGCCAGCATTAACGACTCGAACACGGTCGCTTATGGAAACGGTTATACCGGCCAGGGATTCACGACACTCAATAGCGCCGGCGATTACGAGTTCGTTACTGCGCAAAACGCGGTTCCCGCAACTGGCGGTTCGGTGACTATAGCTGGGGCCGGCACTGGTGGTGGAACGGTTTTCGCTTATCACTCTGCCGCGTGGTCAGCCACAGCTGGACAGAGCACGTATCAGGTAATTGTCGTGCCGCAATACGCCACGGCGTCGTTCAGCGCAACCACAGCTCCAACCGCTCTGGCATGGAATGGTTCAACCGGCGGTGTGCTCGTCCTCGATACCTCGGGAGTTTTAAATCTGAACGGCGCAACTCTCTCCGTCGACGGGTTAGGTTTCCGAGGTGGCGCGGGAATGCAGTTAACCGGCGGAGCCGGCGCTTCCACTGATTATCGAGCTCCCGCTCCCGCAACCTACACCGGAGCAGTCGGCGGCGAAGCCGGTTACGATGCCAATAAAGGCGAAGGAATCGCTGGAACTCCTCTTTGGGTGGAATCCGGGAGTACTTTCCTTAAGACGAATTCCGGCTATCCCAGCGGCACAACGGGGACTGACGGCAGCATGGCCCGCGGAGCGCCCGGCAACGCGGGCGCCGGAGGTACCGACTCCGATCCCGCAGCCAACGATCAGAATGCCGGCGGCGGCGGCGGGGCCAACGGTGGTGCCGGAGGCTTTGGTGGTGACTCGTGGAACACAAATCTTAGCGTAGGCGGCGAGGGCGGTACGGTTTTTCCCGCAACCATCAATCGCGTTGCCATGGGCGGCGGAGGCGGCGCGGGCACGCGTAACAATTCTGATGGTGACAATCAAGCCAGCGGCGGCGCAACCGGCGGCGGCATCATCATCATTCGCACCTACGGGCTCAGCGGCACAGGGACGCTCACGGCCAACGGCGCTTCCGCCTACAACCTCACTGCCAATGACGCGGGCGGTGGCGGGGGAGCCGGGGGAACGATTGTTGTTCTTTCGGCCAACGGTGGCGAAGGCGGTCTCACGTTGCAAGCCAATGGCGGAAATGGCGGCAACGCCTGGGAGATCGAGCCCTATAGCCTGGCCAATCGTCACGGCCCTGGCGGTGGTGGAGGCGGCGGTGTAGTTCTTATTTCTGGCGCCCCGGCAAGTATCACCCTGAATGGAGGGGCGAGCGGCCTCACTGAAAACCCCGGCGTCCCCTACGGAGCTACCGCCGGCGCAGCGGGCACAAGCGTCACGAATGTTTCTATCACGCAGACCTCCGGCACACAGTCCGGCGCACAATGCACTCCCGATATGACGCTCGGCAAGAGCCATGTCGGCAACTTCACCCGCGGATCCACCGCCAGCTACACCATCCCGGTGGAGAACTTGAGTCCGTACGGCCCGACCAACGGCACCGTAACCGTGAACGATACGATGCCCGTCGGCCTCACTCCTACCAGCGCCAGCGGTACCGGATGGTCTTGCTCCATTGCCTCTCAGACTGTGAGCTGCGTCACGTCCGCGGTTCTGGCGGCGAACAGTTTTTATCCTTCGCTTACCATCAACGCGAATGTCTTGCAGACCGCTCCTTCCACCGAAACCAACACGGCGTTGGTAAGCGGCGGCGGTGAAGTGAATCTGGCGAATGACAGCGCTACCGACGTGGCCAGCGTAATCTCAACCGCCGACCTCAGTATCACGGATACAGCTTCGCCTGATCCGGTAGCGGCGGGCAGCAACATTACTTATACGCAAGTCGTCACCAATAACGGGCCCAGCGCCGCCGACAACGCCTCGCTGGTGGAAGCCGTTCCCAACAACACCACATTTGTTTCCCTGGCAACACCGGCTGGCTGGACTTGCACTACTCCTGCCGTGGGCAGCACGGGCAACGTGGTCTGCACGGATTTGAATATGGCTGGCAGTACTGCCGCCACTTTCTCGCTGGTCACCAAAGTAAACACTGGCACCGCTAACGGCACCGCGATCACAAATACAGCCAACGTAAGTTCGTCGGTGAGCGATCCAAATTCGGCCAACAACATCGCCTCTGCCTCTACTGTAGTTGGGACCGCTGCCGGAGCCGACTTAATCGTCACGAATGCCGCATCGCCAAATGGAGTCGCGCCCGGCGGGAACATTACTTATACGCAGGTAATCACGAATGTCGGCTCCCTGACAGCCACAGCTGCAACTTTCACTGAGTCGACGGTGCCGGCCGCCGATGTGACCTATGTTTCCATTTCAACCGCCGCCGCTCCAGGTTGGACATGCACTGCTCCGCCCGTGAGCTGTACCAATCCCAGCGTGGCCGCAGGTGCCACTGGCACCATCACCGCCGTCTACAAAGTGAATGCTACTACGCCAGTCGGGACGACCATTACCAATACGGCGACGGTGAACGCTGGCAACCAGACGGGGGGCGCCAATTCCGCGATCGCAACCGACACGGTGACTGCCACCACTTCGCAAGCCGATCTTGCTCTCACCACCGCTGCAACCCCGCTCTCGGTTTTTGCCGGCAACGATATTACGTACGTGCAGACAATTACGAACAGCGGTCCCGCCGCAGCCACGAGCGTGAGCTTCCTGGAAGCTGTACCTGCCAACACTACTTTTGCTTCCGTCTCGGCTCCCGCGGGATGGATGTGCACGACCCCCGCCGTAGGCGCAACCGGAAACATAACCTGCACCGATACTAGTATGGCGGCCACGACCTCAGCGTCAATCATTGTCGTCGTCAATGTTCCGTCGAGTGTTACCGCTGCTGCGATCGCAGCGACTTCGTCGGTCTCCGCGACCAACGCCCTCACCATCACAACCAACACCAGCACCCCTGTTACAGCCGCTTGCGACCTGGCGGTCAGCAATAGCGGTACACCCAGTCCTGTGGCCGCCGGCGGTACTATCACCTACACCCAGGTGGTGACGAACACTGGTCCGAGTAATTGCGCGAACGTGACTTTCAATGAAGCGATCCCGACCAATACCACTTTCACTTCCTATAGCGGAACACCCCCAGGCTGGACTTGCACATCCTTCGCGGCCGGATGTACCAATCCCAGCTTTGCCCCCGGTTCGATCACGACGTTTACCGTGGTTGTCACTGTGAATGCGGGCACCGCCGCGGGAACCATCATCAGCGACACAGATACGGTCACTACCACAACCCGAGACACCAATACGAGCAATAATTCCGCAACCGTTAACATACCGGTGGCGAGCGCTACTCAAGCCGACCTCAGTGTGTCGAACTCTGCCAGTCCGAACCCAGTTTCGGCCGGAAACAACATTACTTACACGCAGACCGTGGTGAACACCGGACCCGCGAGCGCCAGCACCATCACGCTCTCTGAAAGCCTGCCCGCGAACACGACCGCAGTGTCGCTGACTGGGCCGGGGGGCTGGACCTGTTCGGTGGGGACGCTAACCTGCACTATCTCCACTCTGGCCTTAACAACGGCGAACTTCACCTTTGTCGTGAAGGTGAACACGAACGCAACGTCCGGGTCCACGATCACGCAAACCGATACGGTTACTTCCGCCAGCGATCCGAATCCCGGCAACAACAGCGCCTCTGCCAGCGTGCTCGTAGCCGGTTCGGCTGATCTATCGGTTACGAATACCGCGACCCCGGTTCCCGTGGTAGCGAACAATAACATCACGTACACGCAAGTTGTAACGAACGCCGGACCTAGCATAGCGACCGGCGCGAGCTTTACCGAGACGACGCCGGCGAATACGACATTCTCTTCCATCGGCACGCTGCCTGCCGGATGGTCCTGCAGCACCCCCGCAGTAGGAAGCGCGGGGACCATCAACTGCACCAATCCCAGCTTTGCCGCTGGTTCAGCCACGTTTACAGTGGCGCTTAAAGTGACCGCTGGCACCGCCGCCGGAACGGCGATCAACGATATCGCTTCCGCAAGCTCATCAACCTCCGATCCCAACCCGGCTAACAACACTGCGATCGCCACCGATGTCGTCGCCCTTGCAACTCAAGCCGACTTGATCGTAACCAATAGCGCGACGCCTACCTCCGTCGCCGCAGGAAGTAACGTCACTTACACGCAGAGTGTCACAAATAATGGGCCAGCTTCGGCAACAACCGTAAGTTTTAGTCAAAGCACGCCACCGAATACCAGCTTCCAATCCATCACAACTCCAGCCGGCTGGACTTGCACCACCCCCGCCGTCGGTGCCACAGGCACCATTACTTGTACGATTGCCACGCTGGCGCTCAATGCAAGCGCTAGCTTCACGTTACTGTTGCAGGTAAATGCTGCAACCGCGTCCGGCACAAACATTGCGGATACCGCAACCGCCACTGCGTCAAACATCGTGCCGAGCATCACCAGCAACACCGCCGTTGCAACGGTTGTCGTGGCCAATGCGAATAGTGCCAGTCTTGCAATCGTGAAGACAGCTATGCCCAGCCCCACGGTTGCCGAGGGCGATACGCTCACTTACACGATTGGCATCACCAATAACGGTCCGTCGTCCGCAACGAATGTAACCGTTACCGATCCACTGCCAGCGGATGTTACTTATCTTTCCTTGACCACCAGTGCCGGCACCTGCTCGGAAGCTGGTGGAACTGTAACCTGTTTGCTGGGAACGATCGCCAATGGCGGCACTGCCACGATAACTATCCTCACCCTCGCTGGCGCACCGGGAATCGCTACAAACACAGCCAGCGTAGTCGCGGATCAAATGACCACCCCGAATACATCGACGCAGGTCGAGACCATCACTGCCGCCACCAGCATCAAGCTGGAATCATTCGTAGCCCAGACCGGCCAGGATAAAACCGGCGCAAACCGCGTCGTTCTCCTCTGGAGGACCGGCACTGAAGTGCACAACCTCGGCTTCAATGTTTATCGCGAACAAGCAGGTGAGCGCGTTCGCCTGAATTCTTCGCTGATCGCTGGATCAGCGCTGCTCATGAACGGTGCCCTCCCCAAACATTCCGGCCGCACTTATACCTGGATCGATTCTTCCGCGGACGCCGGCAGTGCTCCCTATTGGCTCGAAGACGTGGATGTGAACGGGACGCGTCTTCTTCACGGCCCAGTTTCCGCCACCGCATCCGGAACCGCCCAGATCGCGAGCAACGCCAGCGCAACTCCTAGCGTGATGTTGAACCATCTGAACCAGAGCCAGCCCGCTGCGTCTGTCGAGGGAATGAGTCATCGCGTCGAAAATACTTCGCAGAATTCTTCTCCCACTACCGCGCAACAGCAGAAGCAGTTCAATCTTGCGGCACACTCCGCTATCAAGATTTATGTAAAGCACGAAGGCTGGTATCGCGTGACGCAACCGCAACTTATTGCTGCCGGCCTCAGCCCCAACGTGGATCCAGCTTATCTCCATCTTTACGCCGAAGCCGTCGAGCAGCCCATCGCGATCACAGGGACCACCGCCAGTTTTCGAGGCTTCGGTCCGCAAGCTGCAATTTATTTCTATGGTACCGGCATCGACACGCAATATTCCGGCACCCGAGTCTACTTCCTCGTCACCGAGGATTCGAAAGGGGCTCGCATTCACGACCTGCCCGTATCCACGGGCTCGAACCAGCCCCCCGCAAGTTTCCCCTTTACCTTGGAACTCGCGCCTCGTACGACCTATTACTCGGCTCTGACAAGCGCGAACGGCTACAATTTCTTCGGACCTCTCGTCTCCTCCACCGCCGTTGATGAGACCATTCAGGTTCCCCATCTCGATTCCACGTCCACGGAATCCCCAAAATTAGACGTGATTCTGCAAGGCGTCATTCTCGGCGTACCTCACGATGTCACCGTCACGCTGAATGGCACCTCGCTCGGCGACATCACTTTCACCGGGGAAGCGAAAGGCACGCTCGACTTATCTCTGCCGCCAGGTGTTTTACAGCAAGGCGCGAACACTGTCACTCTCACATCGCAGAACGGTGAATACGATTACAGCCTGCTGCAGTCGATCCGCATTACGTATCCGCACACTTATGCCGCCGACTCTAGCGAATTAACTTTCACTGGCCGCCCCGGCGATGAACTCAAACTCACCGGATTCACGCAATCATCGGTCGCTGTGGTCGACATTACCGACCCCAACCAACCCGTACAACTCACGCCCCAGGTTACGACGGATCCGAAGTCAGAAACTTATACAGCTGAAATCCAAGTGCCGTGGTCCACCACCAATCCATCCGCCCCGGCCCAACACACGCTAATGGCTGTGGTCGGTACAACCGTCGCTTCACCAGCCGGAATCCGTCAGAATCATCCTTCACGCTGGTATAGCGCGCAATCCGGCAGCGAAATTGTAATGGTGACGTCTGAGGACTTTGCCGGCGCTCTTGGCCCGTTAAAGCGCGCGCATGAAGCGTTAGGCAAGTCATCCGCACTGGTGTTGGTCGACGATCTCTACGACGAATTTACTTTCGGCCAGCACAGTCCGCTCGCCATCCGCAGCTTCCTGCAAACTGCGGTCAACGCATGGCACACTCCGCCCCATTACCTTTTGCTCAACGGCCGCGCGTCATTTGATCCACGTAATTACCTCGGCTTCGGACATCTCGATTTCGTACCCACGCAGATCATCGCCACCAGCGGCCTGATGACTGCCTCTGACGATTGGTTCTCCGATTTCAACGACACTGGCATCCCGACCATCGCCACTGGCCGCCTCCCCGTGAGCACCTCCGCCGAAGCCCAGCTGGTAGCCGGAAAGATCGCCGCTTACGAAGGCCAATCCACCAACGGCCCCTGGACGTCGCAAGCTCTCATGGTCGCGGATACGAACGACACTGAAAACTTCACCAAAGACAGCCAGCTTGCGCAGGCGCAGCTGCCTGCTTCGATGCAAGTGACGGATGTCTTCCTCACCACTACAACCGTCCCTGACGCTCAGCAAACGATTCTCAACTCCATCAACTCCGGAGAGTTGTTGGTGAATTATTCAGGCCATGGCTCCGAGGATGAATGGTCAGGGGAAAATCTTTTCAACAGTACTGAGGCTGGCGGCCTGACCAACGGCACTTCCTTGCCCGTCTTTCTCATCATGGATTGCTTGAATGGATTCTTCCAGGATGTTTACGAAGAGCCGCTGGCAGTTTCTCTCATGCTCGCACCCGACGGCGGCGCAGTCGCGGTTCTCGCTTCCAGCGGGCTCAACCAGGCTCCGCCGCAAACCACTCTCGACAAGCTAGTGGTGCAATCCGCCATGGGTCCATCGCGACTGCCGCTAGGAGACGCGATCATCCAGGCCAAGTCGGGGATCACCGATCTCGCCGTACGCAAAACCTATAACCTGCTTGGAGACCCGGTGATGCAGATCAAGCCTCCGGCCTCAACTCATAAGCACTAACGAACTCGCAGTTTAAGCTTGCACCATATCCGCAACCACCGCTGCTCGCCGTAGCGGTTCGGAGATCGCCTTCATCACTCTCTCAAATCCCGCGAAGTCGAGCGATTGCGCTCCATCGGAGAGCGCCCGCTCCGGGCAGGGATGCACTTCGATAATCAGTCCATCGGCTCCCACCGCAACTGCTGCACGCGAAACCGCTGCGATCAGACTCTGTTTCCCAGTTCCATGCGAAGGATCGGCGATCACCGGCAGATGCGAAAGATCGCGAGCCAATGCCACCGCTGCCAGATCGAACGTGTTCCTCATCTCGGTCTCGAAAGTCTTAATGCCGCGCTCGCACAGTACGACTTCACCGTTTCCTCCGGAAAGCAAATATTCGGCCGCCAGCAGCCACTCCTTTACCGTGGCCGACGGACCGCGCTTCAGCAGTATCGGCTTTTTCACCGTAGCCAGCCTCCGCAACAGCGCAAAGTTCTGCATGTTGCGCGCGCCCACCTGTAGCATATCCACGTTCTCGCAAATCGTGTCCACATCCTCCGTGCTCATCACTTCTGTGACCACGGGAAGCCCAGACTCCTCACGTGCTTCGCGCAGAATCTTCAGCGCCTCCACGCCCAGCCCCTGAAAGTCGTAAGGCGACGTTCTCGGCTTGTAAGCACCGCCGCGCAGCATCGTCGCTCCCGCCCTCTTCACCGCATGCGCCGTACCCAGCAATTGCTCGCGAGACTCCACCGAGCACGGCCCCGCAATGATCACCACGCCCGGCCCTCCAATGCTCACCCCGCCCACATTCACCACCGTGCGCTCCGGCTTTACCTGCCGGCTCACCAGCTTGAAGGGCTGCGCAATGGCCACCACATTTTCCACTCCACCCGCCACCGCCAGTGCCTCGATTTCGTGGCGGCGTCCATTTCCCACCGCTGCCACGATGGTGCGCTCCACTCCGCGCGTGACGTGCGGTTGGTAGCCTGCCTCGCGAATGCGCTCGATCACGTGAGCAATCTGCTGCTCGGTGGCTTTCTCTGACATGTTCACAATCATTGCTTTGCCCTCCTCAGGCTTTGCCAAAAACGCAAAGGCCGCGATCCTGGGATCGCGGCCTTTGGCTGAACTCGCTTGAATCTAGTCGATTATCGATGACTCGATCTTCCCGCAAGCCCTGCCGCAGCCGCTACCCTGGTAAACCAGTAGTAGCGAAACTGCCCGGTAAACGAGATAAATCGTGTCATGAAGAAAACCCTGCTCTTTGTTTAGGACGGGACCTGCGACGCTAAATCCGCCGCCTTATTGTATCGAGCTGGCCGTATTGGAGAATACGTTATTGGCATTGGATCCGATCAGACGAATCGTGCCCACCACCAAGACCAGAATCACCGCCAGCATCACAGCATACTCGGCGATGTCCTGCCCCGCATCTTCTACCCATAATCTGCTGATCATTTCGGACATGCTTGCCCTCCAACTCGAAACGTCTTTGCCGCCAGATGAGAAAAACAGTGGACCCATAATGCCGCAGCCCGCTGCGCTTGTCAAACCAAAGTATTCGAGATTTCCACAAGTAATGCACTTGCAGCTAAAGAGGTTCCCGCACCATGGAAACTGGAATCGGGGAAGCTTGCACCGGGGCTGGCAAACTCTGCTGGACCAGCTGTTGCGCGGAATTCTGCGCAAACTTCAACACGTCGCTGGGAAATATTCCCAGGTAAATCGTCGCCGCAACACACGCTGCTAAGGCAACGCTCAATGGGAATCGGAACTCGGCTTACTGGAACCTTTTTGCGCGCCTCCCGCATGTACATCACGACGATGATCCGCAGATAGTAATAAGCGCCGATTCCGCTGTTAAGCACGCCGATTACCGTTAGCCAGATCAGGTTCGCTTTCACCGCGGCGCTGAACACGTAGAATTTCGCAAAAAATCCGCCAGTCATCGGAATGCCGATCAGCGATAACAGAAAGATAGTGAGTGTAGCCGCCAGCAGCGGGGAGCTGCGCCCCAGCCCTTCATAGTCTTCCAGCGTCACATAACGTTCGCCCGCATTGGCGAAGTGGCTCACCACGGCAAACGCGCCCACATTCATTGCCGCATAACTCGCCGTATAAAACATCGCCGCCGAAATGCCCAGCGTCGGCGCAGCGGCGAAAGCAACCAGCAGATATCCCGCATGAGCAATCGAAGAATAAGCCAGCAACCGCTTCACATTGTTCTGCACCAATGCGCCCACATTCCCCAAAGTCATCGAGAGCGCCGCTGTCACCCAGATCACCCAGAAAATCGCATGAACATTAATCACAAACACGATGCGCAACAGAACCGCAAATGCCGCGGCCTTGGGTGCGGTTGACATCAATCCCACAATCGGCGCCGGCGCTCCTTCATACACGTCCGGCGTCCACACGTGGAACGGCGCGGCCGCCACTTTGAATCCCAAACCCACAAACATAAACGCCACAGCCACGAACGCCAGCAGGGGAATCGGCCCCGCCAGTAGCGACCTGCTGATCTGGTCAATGTTGGTCGATCCCGTGGCTCCAAACATCAACGCCACGCCGTACAGAAAAAATGCCGTGGCAAATGACCCCAGCAGAAAATATTTCAGCGATCCTTCCGCGCTGGCTTGCCTCGTGCAGCCGGAATCCGGTCAACACATAGGAAGAGATGGAAGAAATCTCGAGCGCGATAAAAATCAGAACCAGTTCCACCGCCGAGGACATCAGCGCCATGCCGACTGCGCCGAAAAGAACCAGCGCGTAATACTCGCCCGCGCGAATTCGCTGCACCGCCATGTATTCGTACGAGCTGAGAATCACGACGGCAACAATCGCCATCACCAGAACGTGAAAAAAAACACTGAACCCATCCACCTGGACCGTGTTCCAGAACGCCAGTCCCGGAGCCTGCGCCATGATCCAGGTCGCTCCCAGTCCCGCCAGCGATCCCACAAACGCGATGATGCCTAAAACTTTTTGCCCGGTCCGCTCATCAAGCAGCGGCTCCATCATCATCACAATCGTGCCGAACACGGAGAGAACAATCTCAGGCAGCACGCGTACGTAATCGGCGCTCTGCGGCAGCGTTTGCGAATAGGCTGGGAAAAGAGTCGCGATCACTGTCCCACCACCCGGCTCGCCACCCGGACGAATGGCGTGAGCGCCGCCTGCACCGCGGGATCAATCGCGCCCAGCCACAAGATCGGGGCCACTCCCATCACTAGCGCCGCTACGGCGCATGGCCATACCGCCCATTTTTCGAATCCCGACAGATCGCTCAAAGAGTTATTCACCGCGTGCGTAACTTTCCCGTAAAACACGCGCTGGTACATCCAAAGCAAATAAACCGCACTCCAGATAACTCCGGTGGCTGCCAGAATTCCGTAAACCGGCTTATCCTGAAACGCTCCACTCAACACCAGAAATTCGCCGATGAACCCGTTGAAGAGAGGTAGTCCTACCGATGCCAGCACAATTACGAGAAACGACGCAGAGTAAATCGGCATGGGCGAAGCCAGGCCGCCAAATTCGCTGATCTCGTAGGTATGCCGCCGCTCGTGCAGAATCCCCGCCAGCATGAAAAGCCCGCCCGTCGAAACTCCATGCGCCAGCATCACGAACATCGCGCCATTCAACCCCGCCTGGGTAAAGCTGAAAATTCCCAGCACCACAAATCCCAGATGGCTCACCGAAGAATACGCGATCAGTTTCTTCATGTTCGGCTGCACCATTGCCACCAGCGCGCCGTAAATAATCCCGATCAGCGCCAGGATCATAATCCACCAGGCGTTGTGCCGCGATTGCTCGGGAAATAATCCAAGATTGAATCGCAACAGCCCGTACGTTCCCATCTTCAGCAGCACACCCGCCAGCAATACTGATCCCGCCGTCGGCGCTTCGACGTGTGCATCCGGCAGCCACGTGTGGAAGGGAAACAGCGGAACCTTCACCGCAAATGCCAGGAAGAATCCGAGGAAAAGCCACTGCGCCGCAGCCGGAAACCCCGGCACAGCGCCGCTCGCGATCTGATCGCGAATTGTTACGAAGTCAAACGTTCCAGTATGCGCGTAAAGCCACAGAATCGCCGCCAGCATGAACACGGATGCAATCATCGTGTACATGAAGAATTTCACCGCGGCATACACCTTGCGCTCGTGGCCGAAAATACCAATCACCAGCGCCATGGGAATCAGCGTGGCTTCCCAGAAAAAATAAAAGAGGAAGAGATCCAGCGACGTGAACACGCCAATCAGCGCGGTCTCCAGAATCAGCAGCAGGATAAAAAATTCCTTCACTCGCTCGTGAATCGAATTCCAGGAAATCAGCACGCACAGCGGCGTGAGAAATGTGGTCAGCACCACCAGCCACAAAGAGATTCCGTCGATTCCCATGTGGTAGTGGATGTTGGGAGTCGAAATCCACTGCCGGTCCACCTGAAACTGAAAATCATTTTGACCGCGATGGAAATAAACTGGCAGATGCAAAGACAGCACAAACGTCAGCAGAGAGATCACCAGCGCGAAAACCCGAATGTCGCGGTCGCGTCTGGGGAACATCACCAGTAGCAATCCCCCCGCCAGCGGAAGGAACGTGACCAGCGTAAGAATAATGGAGCTGAGATTATCCGTACTCATCGCGCTCCCGTCCACATCCAGATCATGAAGGCGATCACGACCGCCGACCCCCCCGCAATCCATCCCGCGTAGGAGCGAATGTTGCCCGACTGCATGTGCCGAACTTCATCTGAGACATGCCTGGCGCCGTATCCCGCGTCGTTCACACCTGCATCGATAATCCCCTGATCCACACCATGCCACAGAACTCGCGTTGAAAAACTGATCAGCGGCTTCACAAAAACCGCGCCGTACAGTTCATCTACGTAATACTTGTGCACCAGGGTCTGGTACGCTCCTGCCATCGAAGCTGCAATCTTGTCCGGCAAATCTGTCCGCCGGTAATAAAGCTGCCACGCCAGTCCGAATCCCAACAGCGCCGCGAACACGGAAATCCCCGTGAACATCAACTCAGTCGAGACTCCAGTCTTCGGCTCAGGCCCTTCAGTCTCTTTTTCCGGCGCTCCTTTTTCATCTACAGCCGAGGGCTGCGCGTTGCTCGGAGCGCTGCCGTGAAATACCGGACCCAGAAATTTATCGAATCGATTATTTCCGCCCAGTGACCCCGGCACTCCAACATATCCGCCCACCACCGAAAGCACCGCCAGAATTACCAACGGGATCACCATCACCCTGGGGCTCTCGTGGATGCCGCCGTGCCCGTGCCCTCCGTGCGCATCACTCGCCGAGTGGCTCCCATGGCCGTGTTCCGCCTCCGCCTCGCCTCGATACTCCCCGAAGAACGTCATAAACCACAGCCGGAACATGTAAAACGATGTGAGCAGCGCTGTGACCACTCCCACCAGCCAGTAAACCCAACTCGCCTGGTAAGAGCGCCACAAAATTTCGTCTTTGCTGAAGAAGCCAGAGAATCCCGGAATTCCCGAGATCGCCAACGTGGCTGCAGTCATGCACCAGAACGTCCACGGAATTTTCTTTCGCAGCCCGCCCATCTTGCGCATATCCTGCTCGCCACCCACCGCATGAATCACCGAGCCCGCTGCCAGAAACAACAGCCCTTTGAAGAAGGCGTGCGTCATCAAATGAAAAATGCCGGCCGAGAACGCGCCCACTCCGCAAGCCATGAACATGTACCCAAGCTGCGAAACTGTCGAGTAAGCCAGAACTTTTTTGATGTCAGTCTGCGCAATGCCAATCGTCGCGGCAAAAAAAGCCGTCAGCGTTCCAATAATCGCAACCACGGTCAGCGCAATCGGCGCGCGCTCAAAAATCACGTGCGACCGGGAAACCATGTACACGCCCGCGGTCACCATCGTCGCCGCGTGAATCAGCGCGGAAACCGGAGTCGGACCTTCCATCGCATCCGGCAGCCAGATATACAAGGGAATCTGCGCCGACTTTCCGCACGCTCCCACCATCAGCAGAATGCCAATCGCCGTCAGCAGTCCGGCCCCGGACTTTTCCGCTCCCATCGGCAGAACGCTCTGAAACACTTGATCGAAATTCAGCGAACCGAAGTGCTTGATCATCAAAAAGAGCGCAATCAGAAATCCGAAATCTCCAATGCGATTTACAATGAACGCCTTCTTGCCCGCCGACGCCGCCGAATCCTTAGTGAACCAGAAGCCAATCAGCAGATACGACGCCAGTCCCACGCCCTCCCAGCCGATAAACATCATCAGGTAGTTCGCCGACAGCACCAGCGTCAGCATGAAAAACATGAATAGATTCAGATAGCTGAAGAAGCGGTAGTAGCTGGGATCCTCCCACATGTAGCCGACGGAATACACATGGATCAGAAATCCAACTCCCGTCACCACCAGCAGCATCACCAGCGACAGTTGATCGAGATAAAACGCGAAGTCAACGCTGAAACTTCCAGACCGGATCCAATGCGCAAAATACTCACGATAGGGAAGGGCCAGCGATGAAAACCGCATCGCCACCCACAATGCCATCGCAAACGCCGCTCCGCTGAAAACCAAAGCAATCGTCGTGACGGCCTTCCGCGACGACCTCTTCCCGAAGAAGCCGTTAATCGCAGCTCCCGCGAGCGGCAGCAACGGGATCAGCCAAAGATTGAGCATCGAATTCATAGCTTGAGCAGGTTCACCTGATCCACATTCAACGTTTCCCGCGTACGATAAACCGCGATAATGATCGCCAGTCCAACCGCCGCTTCCGCCGCCGCCACCACCATTACAAAGAAAACAAATACCTGCCCCGCCAGCGCGTGCCAATGCGCCGCAAACGCCACAAACGAAAGATTCACGCCGTTCAGCATCAGCTCAATCGACATGAAGATGGTGATGATATTGCGCTTGATCAGAAATCCAATCACGCCGCAGCCGAATAAAAATCCGCTGAGCAGCAAATAATAAGATAGTGGCACATACGACGGAACCATCAGTCCACCTTCCTCGCCGTTGCTTCCGGCTTGCTGGCCAGCACTACGGCTCCCATGATGGCAATCAGGATCAACACGGACGTAACTTCAAACGGCAGCAGAAAATCGTGAAATAGAAGCTGCGCAATCTCGGTGGGATGCCCCGGCAATGCTCCGATCGGCACCGACTCCGTCACCGAATGCCGCACCACTACCCACGCCATCAGCACGCTGCTGGTCAACACGCCAGGCACGCCAAACAATAGAGCGATACGGCTCCCCTTGGTTTCTTCCTCCACGCCGGCGTTGAGCAGCATGATGACGAAAACGAACAACACCATAATCGCCCCGGCGTAAACAATCACTTGCACAGCGGCGACGAATTCCGCACCCAGCAGCAAATATTCCCCGGCCAGCGCCGCCATCACCGCAATCAGCGAGAGCGCGCTGTTGATCGGATGCCGCTGCGCCAGCAGGTTCACCGCCCCGCCCACGCAAACCGCGCCAAATGCGAGAAATAGAATGAGATGGAAACTCATGAATCAGTACTGCCTTTACCAGGCCACGGCAATCGCCGTCGCCACCAGATTCGCAATTGCCAGCGGCAGCAGAAACTTCCAGCCGAAAGACATCAGTTGGTCGTAGCGGAAGCGCGGCAAAGTCCCACGCACCCAGATATAGAGAAAAAGAAAACAGAAAACCTTGGCGAGAAACCAGAACACCGGCAGCACCGCCTGCAACAACGGAGGCCCAAACAACGGCCCGCGCCATCCGCCAAAAAACAACAGCGTGGCCACGCAAGCCACCGTAATCATGTTGGCGTATTCCGCCATGAAAAACATGGCGAACTTCATCGAACTGTATTCTGTGTGATATCCCGCAACCAGTTCAGTCTCAGCCTCGGGCAGGTCAAACGGAATGCGGTTCGTCTCCGCATAAGCGGCCATCAGATAAATAAAGAATCCGATAAACTGCCCGTGAAAAATATTCCACCGCGGAATGAATCCCAGAAACCGCCCGCCCTGCATGTCCACAATCGTACGCAAACTAAAACTTCCCGATTGAATCAGCACTCCCACCAGCGAAAGCCCCAGCGCAATTTCATAACTCACCATCTGTGCGCTGGCTCGCAGTCCGCCCAGTAGCGAATATTTATTGTTCGACGACCACCCCGCCAGCGCTACCCCGTACACGCCCATCGAAGTGACGCCCAGAATCAGCAACAGGCCGATGTTCACATCCGTTATCTGCAGCGGAATGTTGTAGCCGAAAATTCGAACCGGATTGCCGAACGGAATCACTGCAATCGAAGTCAGCGCAAAAATGACCGCCATCATCGGCGCCGCCAGAAACAGCGGCTTGTAAACGTGCGGCGGCGTCAGATCTTCTTTGAATAAAAATTTCAGCCCGTCGGCCGCAGGCTGCAGCAGTCCGAACGGTCCTACTCGCGTGGGTCCCCAGCGATTCTGCATGTGGCCTACAACTTTGCGTTCCAACCAAACCGTGTAAGCGACCGCCGTAAGCAGGGCGACCAGCACGATCAGCGACTTGATCACCGACACGATTATGAACACGCCAACGGACAAAGCCTTCGCTTCCTCTCCCAATGCTGCTATTAAATCCGTGAATCAGTCCGCCGCGACTTCGGCAGGCTTTACTTCGTGGCTTTCCATCACCGATTTCAGAGCGCGCGAATATCGTCCCAACGTTCCGGAACTGAAAAGATCGTCATTTGCGGGTTGAATCGATTCCGTCCGATGGGCAACTCCAGGCCCCACTTCAACTAGCGATGTGTGCTCACTGTTGCCCGCCATCAGATTCATACGCGAAACGTCGTAGCCGGGAACCAGTCGCTGAATTTCATCCAGAATCGCCGTCGGATCGAACGGACTCATCTTCGGCTCCAGACCGTGAGCCTCCAGCCATACGGCGTGACGGTCAGCTTCGCCGGATTGCGCTCCGCGCGATTGCCCCATATCCGCATGCGTACCCGCGCGCACTCCTTCGCCGAAAGGCACCAGCTTGCGCACATCAAAGCCCATCGCGTCAGCAATGCGCACGATCATTTCAAAATCCGATTTCGTCCCCGTAACCTCGCCCGCTTTTTTCAGTAACTGCAAATCACCGCAAGTATTCGTAAACGTTCCCGACTTTTCATAAGCATTCGCCGCCGGCAAAACCACATCGGCCATCACCGCCGTCTCGGTCAGAAACATATCCTGCACAACAACGAAACTTTTTGAGAAGGCGAAAGGATCGATGTTCAGGCGTCCCACCGGATTCGATCCCACGACATAAAGAGCTTTCAACGTGCCCGCTCTCCCAGCCTCCACCATGCCCGTCAAATCAAGTCCCGCAGCCTTGGGGATTTCCCCCCACTCACGATGGAACTCGCTATTCCCGGCTATTGGGTGATAGCCCGGCAGCAAATCCGGATACAGCCCCATATCGGCCGCACCGCGCGAATTAGCGTAATCCGCAAGACAAACAAACTTCGTCCCCGCCACCCCAGCTCCAAATTTCACGAGACTCGCCAGTTCACCGCCGCGGATCTCCGAACCAAACACAATCACCAGATTCTGCTCGCCCCGAAGTTGGTCCCGCAGCCCAGTCCACTGCTCGCGCGATGAATGTCCTGTAATCGCCTCCAATGCCGAATCGTCTCCGGCCAGAAAAGCCGCAACCTTATTTTCTGTTCCCTCTGGAATTTGCGTGAAATTGGCCGCCTGCCGCCGCAGCTTGATCGGCCGCGAATTGATTACGTACAACCGCGCCCGATGCAGCCGCACGTTATTGCGAATCTGCCAGGCCAGCAGCGGATGCTGCTCCGTGGGATCGTTCCCAATCAACAGCGTAGCCGGCGCAGTAAAAACATCGGCCATGCTCGCCGTCGAATTTGCTTTCCCACGCAGCGCCGCCGCCAGGGCAGGGAAGTCCGCGGTCCGATGGTGATCGACATTGTTTGTCTTCACCACCACTCGCGCGAACTTCGAGAGCAGATAATCTTCTTCGTTCGTAGTCCGCGTCGACCCGACCACACCAATCGCCCTGCCGCCCTCCACATCACGAATGGACGCAAACCTCTTTCCGATCAGTTCGAACGCTTCTTCCCATGTCGAAGGCGTTAATTTTCCATCCTTGCGAATCAGCGGACGCATCAGCCGTTCTTCATGATTCGCAAAATCAAATGCATATCTGCCTTTAATGCAGAGAAAGTCTCCATTCGTCCCGCTCTTGTCGCGGTTATCCCCGCGAACAATCTCCATTCCCTTATCGGCGCGGCGCACACCCAAAGTCGTTTTGCATCCATCCCCGCAATGTGTGCAGATCGTGCCCACGTGCTTCATCTCCCACGGCCGCGTCTTGTAACGATACGCGCCAGAAGTCAGCGCTCCCACCGGGCAGATGTCGATGCACATCCCGCATTCTTCGCAGTCCAGATGATCTTCTTTATTCGGCGCAATGATCGAACTCACCCCGCGGTTCTGCACTCCGAGCGCCCAAACGTCCATCCCCTCGCCGCATACCCGCACGCAGCGATAACAAAGAATGCATCGCGGACGATCGAAAAACACCACCGGCGACCACTGCTGCTCATCCTTATGATTCTTGGCCTCCATGAACTTCGATTCGGCCGCGCCATAAGAGAACGTCATGTCCTGCAATTCGCACTCGCCGCCCGCATCGCAAACCGGACAATCCAGCGGATGATTCCCCAACAGCAATTCCACCATCGACTTGCGCGCCTGCTTGATCTCTTCGCTATCCGACGTGACGATCATCCCCTCGCTGATCACCGTCGTACACGCGGTCTGCAGCTTGGGCATCTTTTCGATCTTCACCAGGCACATCCGGCAAGCGCCCTGTAAAGAGAGGTTGGGGTAATAGCAGAAAGAAGGCACTTCGATGCCCACGGTCTTGCACGCCTCAATCAGCAGCGTCCCCGCCGGAGCCGTGACTTTCTTGCCGTCAACCGTAAGTGTTATGTCTGCCATAAGTAACGCTGGTGCTACGCCATCACTTCTTCCGCGACACCCTCTTTTTCAAACGGACACGGCCGGCCTTCCAAATGATCCTCGAACTCTTTGCGCCACTTCTTCACGAACGCTATCGTTGGCATTGCCGCCGCATCGCCCAGCGGACAAAACGTCCGCCCCAGCATGTTTTCCGACAAGTACTGCATATTGTCGATATCTTTTTTCACTCCGCCGCCACTGTGGAAACGAGTCAAAGTTTTTTCGAGCCAGTCCGTGCCCTCGCGGCAGGGGATGCACCATCCGCAACTTTCGTGCTTATAAAATTTCATCGTGCGGAGTGCGAACTTCACAATGCACTGCGCGTCGTCGACAACCACAACGCCGCCCGAACCCAGCATCGACCCAGCCTTCGCCACCGAGTCGAAATCCATCGCGACATCGACTTCATCGGCGGTAAGAGCCGGACAGGACGACCCTCCCGGAACCACCGCCTTCAACTTGCGCCCGTTCGGAATTCCCCCGCCAACTTCATAGATCATCTTCTTCAGGTTGTAACCCATGGGCAGTTCGTAGACGCCGGGCTTCGCAATATTTCCGCTCAGGCAAAACAGCCGCGTGCCGCCATTTTTCGGCGTGCCCAGCTTGGCATACCACTCCGCGCCGCCAAGAATAATGTGCGGCACGTTGGCCAGGGTTTCCGCATTATTAATGACGGTAGGTCCACCCCACAGCCCCACCACAGCGGGGAACGGAGGCCGAATCCGCGGAATCCCACGCTTGCCCTCAAGCGACTCCATCAGCGCCGACTCCTCGCCCACTTCATACGCGCCCGCGCCGCCGTGCCAGAAAATATCGAAGTCACGCCCGCTGCCAAAAATATTCTTTCCCAGAAAGCCTTTGGCATACGCGTCGCGAATGGCCTTCTGCATGATGATCGACAGATATCGATATTCGCCGCGGATATATATGTACCCGCTCTTCGCGCCCACGGCCAAGCCGCCAATCATTACGCCTTCGATCACCGCGTGCGGATCCTGCTCAAAAATCAACCGGTCTTTACAAGTTCCCGGCTCACTCTCATCGCCGTTACACAGCACATATTTCGGCTTCGCCGATTGCTTGGGCACGAACGACCACTTCATCCCCGTCGAAAATCCCGCTCCTCCGCGACCGCGCAGGCCGGAATTTTTTACCTCATTAATAATGACGTCCGGCTCCATGGCCAGCGCCTTCTGCACCGCCTTGTAGCCGTCGAGCTCAAGATAGCGGTCAATATTGGTCGCGCCCATGCCAAACCGCCGGGAGACGACCTTTACTTCATCGGGATGTGAAACGAGTGAAGCCATTTGTTGATTGTTGATTTCTGATTGTTGATTGAACCGCTCAACCCCGGGTGCTTTTCAGTCAACAATCAGCAATCAAAAATCATAAATTCCTACGCCTTCATCTTGTACTCGTCCAGCACCTTATCCATCTTCTCTGCCGTCAGGTTCTCATGAAAGTCATAATTCACCTGCGCCGCCGGAGCCCAGCTGCACGCGCCAATACATTCCACTTCTTCCAGCGTAAACAATCCGTCCGCCGTTGTGCCGTGGTTTCCCACGCCCAGCTTTTTCGCGCAGTGCCGCAAAATCTCTTCGCCGCCCCGCACCAGACAACTGATGTTCGTACACACCTGCACATTAAACTTGCCCCGCGGCTTGGTTGTCAGCATCGAGTAATAGCTGATCACGTTGCGCACTTCGAGTTCCGTCAAATCCAGCCGGCCCGCCAGTTCCGCAATCACTTCATCAGACAGAAATCCAACCTCATCCTGCGCATAAAGCAGAGTAGGCACCAGCGCCGACCGTTTTGTTGGATAGTGAGGCAACATCTCGCTAAACCGCGCCTCGAATTCCTCCGAAAACTTCATGACCAAATCCTCTGTAAAACCTCTGCGTCCTCTGTGGTAAAGGGTTAGCCCGGAATCGCCGAAAAACTGGAGGGCCTCACCGATCAATCTCTCCTAAAACAATATCGATGCTCCCGATCGCCGCCACCACATCCGCAATCAGCCCGCCTTCGCACATCTTCGGCAACGTCTGCAGATTCGCCAAACAAGCTGCCCGCATGTGCACTCGATAAGGCTTCGCCGTCCCATCGCTCACGATGTAGTAGCCCATTTCACCGCGCGGCGATTCCACCGCCTGATAAACCTCGCCCGCCGGCACCGCGAAGCCTTCCGTAATAATCTTAAAGTGATAGATGAGCGCCTCCATCTGCGTCTTCATCTTTTCGCGATCGGGCAAAACCACCCCCGGCGCGTTCGCTTTGATCGGCCCCTCCGGCATTCCTTCCAGCGCCTGTTTCACAATCGCGTTCGACTCCCGCAGCTCCCGCACCCGGCATATGTAGCGCGCAAAAACATCGCCTTCCTTGGCCACCGGAACCTTAAATTTAAAATTCTCATACCCCGAATAAGGCATATCCCGGCGCAGATCGATATCCACGCCACTACCGCGCAGCGTCGGCCCGCTCGCCCCTAGCGCGATCGCATCTTCCGCCGTCATCCGCGCCACGCCCTTGGTCCGCATTCCCCAGATCGGATTTCCCGTCAGCAGATTTTCGTACTCATCCACCTTGTCCGGGAAATATCCTGCGAACTTGCGCACCCGATCGAAAAATCCCAGCGGCGGCTCCAGCGCGAGCCCGCCAATACGAAAATAAGAAGTCATCATGCGCTGTCCGCTGATCGCCTCGAACAGCTTCAACACTTCTTCCCGCTCGCGGAAGCAATAGAGAAATACCGTCATCGCGCCGATATCGAGCGCATGCGTTCCCAGCCACACCAGATGCGAATTGATGCGCGTCAACTCGTTCATCAAAACCCGCATCCACTGCGCCTTTGCGGGGATTTCCAAGCCCAGCAATTTCTCCACGGCCAGCACATAACAAAGATTGTTGGTCATGGGGCACAAATAATCGATGCGGTCCGTGAGCGGCACAACCTGCTGGTAAAACTTCGCCTCGCACGTCTTTTCAATTCCCGTGTGCAGAAACCCAATGTCGGGCATGATCCGCACCACGGTCTCGCCATCAATCTCAAGCAATACCCGCAACACGCCGTGCGTCGACGGATGCTGCGGCCCCATGTTCAGGATCATCGTCCGATCCTGCCCCGGCTCGAGAACCGGCGTCGCTGTCAGGTGCGCCATCAGCGGTAACCCTCCACCGGATAATCTTTTCGCAGCGGATAGCCTTCCCAATCCTCCGGCATCAAAAGCCTTCGCAAATAAGGATGCCCCGTAAATCGAATCCCAAACAAATCGAAAACCTCGCGCTCGAAATAATTCGCGCCCGGCCACACCGAACACATCGACTCCACCGCAGGACTCGCGCTGTCTAAGCGAACCTTCAGCCGCACGCGTTCTTTCTTGGAAATCGACAGCAGGTGATAAATCACTTCAAACCGAGGCTCTGCCGGATACCAATCCACGCAAGTCACATCGGAAAGAAAATTGAAGGCGCAGTCAGCGTCGTCCCGCAACAGCGCGCAAGCTTCCCGAATGCACGATCGATCAACGGTAATCGTCATCTCGTCGCGGTCGAACTTACCTCCCGTAACCGCCGCCGGATTCCACGCCAGCAGCCGCGCCACCGCGGGATGGCTCTTTAGTTGTTCAAGATCGGTGATCGCAGGCGCCAATGCCATTACCGTGTTCCTCGCCGCATGGCGTCTGGACCCCAATCCAGCACGCCTTTTTTCCACACATAGAAAAATCCCACCAGAACGATGCCGATGTAAACGAACATTTCCCACAAACCAAAATGTTTGAGATCGTGCAGGATCACCGCCCAGGGATAAAGGAAAACCGCTTCCACATCGAACAAAATAAACAGCATCGCCACCAGATAAAACTGCACCGAAAATCGTCCGCGCGAGTCGCCCACCGGATGCATGCCGCATTCGTAGGCTTCCATTTTGGCCCGAGTCGGCTTACGCTGCCCAATCAGCCAGGAAAGCGTAATAATGGCAGTCGCAATCGCCCCAGCCAGCAGAATATGGATGAGAAAAGGCAGGTAGCTTGCGAAGTAATTGTCTGGCATAGGAGAGCGTATATATAATTCGCGCCAAGCGTTAACTAAACATTCTAGATTAGGTGTTGGTGCGCGAGAGTGTCAAGGGAACCGGGAAGAATTTGGAAATTTTGCAATCGGGTGATTGGGAAATTGAAATTCAAACCCTGATAACGCCGCGAACGTTGTAAGCTCAGGGGTGCATTAGGTTTTTCGATAACACAAATTGCCAAATTTTCCGGTTACAAATCTCTTATGATTTTCGGCTTCAATACCGACGTCAAACACGGCGACACCATCTACCACGTGCAAAGCGAAGCGCGCGAGAGCGAGAAATTGCTGCAGACGCAAGTCTTCATGCGTGGAAGGTGTATCGGCAAGAAAGCCATTTCGTATGCTGCTTCCGCGCAGCAACCCGATTTTGGCGACACCCAAAAAGAGCAGCATTTGCGCGACCAGCATCGCCTCGTCCTCGAAGCCATTCGCGAAGGAAAGTTGGACGATGTTCTTGATCATGCCGAGACCGAATCTTTAGCCGGCATCAAACAACTCGACGTGCAATGGGAAAATGCCGCCTCGGTTCACGCCGATCGCAAACTCACCATGCAACTCCGCGTCACCGAAGCTGGATCTGCCGTTCCCGCCGCCCGCCTGATTTTCCGCTTCGCTCGCCCTGACGCCGCGCCTTTTTATACCCAGGCCGTCACCGACTCCGCCGGCAATGCCGCCATCTCCATCGAGGTCGATGAGTCTTCCTTGCCTGATTCTTCCGTCATGGTCCAGGCCAACCATGAAGGCCGCACCGTAACCCGCAAATTCGCCCTTCGCAAGACCGAGTAGGGAACTTTCCGGCCTTCGTGAGAAAATCAACGGGATGAACTTGCAGATTAACGGAGAAGCCCGTACCTTCCCGGACCCCGCGCCGCCCGCTCAATTCACCCTTTCGTCCCTCATCGAATCCCTCAACATGAAGTCCGACCGCGTCGCCGTCGAACTCAACCGCGAAATCGCCCCGCGCGATTCTTGGACCCAGACAATTCTGAAAGACGGCGATCGCCTCGAAATCGTGCACTTCGTCGGGGGCGGTCTGAACTTGACGTGGCTTTGAAAGGGCGCGGCTTCAGCCGCGCCGTAAAACCCAACCGGAGCCAACCGTGGGCTTTAGCCACCAATCGGCCGCACTCTTCTAGTTACCCCTCCCCGCAGTTTCTCCATTGACTCCCATCCGCTTCTCTCTAAAATGTTTGAAACATTCAGCATTCAAATTGTTTCAAACATAATCGGGGACCCAATGCATCACCGCTTTCCATCTCATGACGTGATTGCCCTCACCGGCATCACCGCCCGCCAGCTCCAGTACTGGGACGAACGCAGCGTCGTCAAGCCCGAACGGGAAGGTCATCGCCGCCTCTACTCCATGCAAAACCTCACCGAAGTGGCCGTTATCTGCGAGCTACGCCGCAAAGGCTTCTCCCTCCAGGGAGTACGAAAGGTCATGCGCTTTCTGGACCGCGAGGTCGGCAGGCCCCTCGCTGATATCGTCAGCCGCACTTCCGACGTTCACCTGCTCACCGATGGCACTCACCTCTATCTCGAAACATCGGCGCGGCAAATCGTCGATATCCTGAAAAATTCCAGTCAGCCGATTCTCGGCGTCTGCCTCAGCGACGCTGTCCGTCAGGTGCGCGCCGACGTGATCGCCAGAAAAGCGAGTACTTCCGTAATAGCGCCGGCCGAGCGTCGGCGTGCTAGAAAGGTCTCTTAGATGAAGGGTTGAGTGGCTAAGAAAGTCTGGGTTCACAAGGGGGAAACATGGTCGGCGAACTGGACATGATCAACGAATGGATCCCGGAACATATGCAGCCCGGAACCGTCTTTGTATTGGAAAACGCCGGCGAAGTCGGCGAAAAAGAAGACCCCTACTGGGCCGTGCTGGCCTGCCCGTCCTGCGGCATGCTCGGATTAATCACGCGACGCCAGATCAGCGGCCTCGTCCCCGTAATCTGCGGCTCAGAAAAATGTTCCGCGCAATTTTTCATCCGTGAGAGCGAAGTCATCGTCCGCAAACCGTTCTGATAGCCACTCAAACTCGCTGCATGCGCAACCGTGAAAGAGCGGCGCTTCAGCGCCGCGCAAGGCTTCAAGAATAAAACCGGGCTTTAGCCGCTGTGGGCGAATTACGCGTCATCCAAATCCGTCACGCTGAAAAACACTAGGACCTTGTCTTCGCCTCGCTCAACTCCACCGGAACCTGATCCACGATCTCAATCCCAAACCCCTCCAGCGCCGCAACTTTTTTCGGACGGTTCGTCAGCAGCCTGATCCTGCTCAGCTTCAGATCCGAAAGAATCTGCGCCCCGATTCCAATCTCGCGTTGCGTCTGTCGTTCATTATCCAAAAGCGCCGGCAACTTCCGCCCCTTATGGAAAGTCAACGCCGTTCGCTCTCCAACTTTTTCCTTCGAAAATCCCTGCGAGGTTTGATGGAGATAAATCAGAGCCCCGCGTCCCTCCTGGGCAATCCGCCACAACGATCCTTCCAGCGTGGCATGGCACTCGCATCCCGTCGACCCAAACACATCGCCCATCAGACAATGCGCGTGCATGCGCACCAGCACCGGCGCATCGCTCCCCTCCACATCGCCTTTAATCAGCGCCACGTGCGATTCTCCACCATCCACCTCGCTTTCGTAGGCAATCAGCCGGA
Organism: uncultured Acidobacteriaceae bacterium; assembly: GCA_963726155.1. Lineage (GTDB taxonomy): Bacteria > Acidobacteriota > Terriglobia > Terriglobales > Acidobacteriaceae > Sulfotelmatobacter. The sequence continues at coordinate 1,968,211 of CAVSBF010000002.1, read as the reverse complement.
ACTCCCCAAACCGCGTCTCCACCAGCGCCTCGCCCACCCGATGCACATAGCGCTCATGCGCCATCCGGTAGCGAATCAATTCCGCCACCGTCAGCATTTTCAGCCCATGCTCGTGACAGAACTCAATCAAATCCGGAACCCGCGCCATGGTTCCGTCATCCTTCATAATCTCGCAGATAATTCCCGCTGGAATTAAACCCGCCAGCCGCGCCAGATCGACCGAAGCCTCGGTCTGTCCCGCCCGCACCAGCACTCCGCCTTTTCGCGCGCGCAGCGGAAACACATGTCCCGGCCGTGCCAAATCAGACGCCTTGGTCGCCGGATCAATCGCCACCTGAATTGTTCGCGCCCGGTCATATGCCGAGATTCCGGTCGTAACACCCGCTCTCGCATCGATGGCCTCGCAAAACGCAGTCCCGTATTGCGAAGTATTTTCCGCCGACATCGGCCCCAGCCGCAGGTGATCGAGCCGCTCCTCCGTCATCGCCAGGCAAACCAGCCCGCGCCCATACTTCGCCATAAAGTTGATGGCTTCCGGAGTAACTTTCTCTGCGGCCAGAGTAAGATCGCCTTCGTTCTCGCGATCCTCGTCGTCCACCACCACAATCATGCGTCCCGCGCGGACCTCCTCGATCGCGGCAGATACATCGATAAATGAAGTTTGTGGGCTCATACTGAGGAGATTGTAGCAAAGCGTCGTAAGAGTACGTCCCGGCTTCCGTAATGGACAAAGAAATTACGCGGGGATGGGTAAACAATATCCAGCCGCGGGATATTCGTCAGACCGCTCTCGCAAAGGCGCAGCCTTCATCCGTCAGGCAGCAGGAGGGCTTGTGGCACGCTTTAGTTTCATTTTAAGCGTGTAGCACTCTTCATGAATGGTTCGCCCGTATTCATCAGCCTTGGCAGATTCAAGGCTCACGGGTTTCTCGCAAATACTACAACGCACGTTCGTAGAAGAATTTTGGAATGACGGTCCCACGGAAGAGGGGGGCCGAGGAATTGGCCTGTCCATAACTGAGATCCTCTTTAACCTCAGCCTACTCAAGCAGAATAGTGATGTCTGTCCGCCAGCGCACACAAGGAAGCCCCGCGTAGGGAACTAACGCGGGGTTGAAGTCGCTCGAATTACTGAGGATTCGGCACTCCCTGTCCCTGCCCTCCTGCCGGTCCTATCTGATTTCCAATCACGTCGCCCGATACGATCATCTCTACACGGCGGTTTAACTGCCGTCCCGCCGCAGTGCTGTTATCGGCCACCGGATCGGCCTTTCCCATCCCCTGCGCGGTCACGCTATTCATCGATACTCCCTGGCTCACCAGGTAATCGCGTACCGCCTCCGCCCGTTTGTCGGAGAGTGTCTGATTGTATTCGTCGCTGCCGATCGAATCCGTGTAGCCCTCGATCTGCAGTTTCAAATCCGGATAAGCCAGCACGATGCCCGAAATTTTTGCCAATCTCTCCCGTGCCTCCGGCTTAAGATCGTATTTGTTGAAGGCAAACAACACGTCCGGCATGCTGACGATCAGCCCGCGCGCCGTGTCCCGCGTCTGCAATACCTGATTCAACTGCGCCAGCAAGCGCGCCCGCATCGCTTCTTTTTGCTGAATCGCTTCCTGCCGCTGCTGATCAGCCAGGCTCGCCGCCTGTTCTGCCGCCGCTGCCGCCGCCTGCGCCTGTTGCTGCTGTGCTAGAGCCGCGGCCCGGGCTGCCTGAGCCTCTGTTTGGGCTTGCTCCGCTTCCGCGCGGCGCCGTGCATCTTCCTCTGATTGTGCCTGCGCCTGGGCCGCCTGTTGCTGCGCCAGTGCCGCATCTGCCTCCGCCTTGGCCTGCGCTTCCTCGCGCGCCCGCCGTTCTGCGTCCAGCTTCGCCTGCTCCTTGCGCCGCAGTGTCAGCACCCGCGCATCTTCCGCCATCTGCGTCGCTCCCCGCGCCGCTGTCCCAATCGGGGTCCGTCCTTGCTTCCGTTGGTAATAATCCTCCGCCCGCTCTAACATATCTTCCGCTTTTGCCAGGCTATCCGGAGCATACTGTTGCGCTCCCGCTGCCTTCGCAATCACCACCGCATTCCGTGCCTCCAGCAAATCCAGCGGGACCTTATCGCTTGCCCGGCTCGACGGTAACTGATCCACCGGAACATCGATCGTGTACTGCTGTCCTTCCAGCACATCGAACTTCGCGTCAATCGGCTCCTCAAATCCCTTCGTCCCCGGTTTGATAATATTTTCCGCAATCACCTTATTACTGGGGTGCGTCACCGCATAATAAGGTTCCGCCGTTACAATCATTCCAAACGCCTGCAGATCTGTAGTGACGTCAATCTTGTCCTTGCCATTGCCTCCTGGCACCACTTCCCCCAGGTTCACCGCGCGGCCATCCGGAGTAATCGCCCACAACACATAAGTAAGGTATTGCCCGCCAAACATCTTTACCGGTTGCAAGTGAGCGAACTCCGCGTCAATCGTCAGCCGTCCGCCTTTGCCTTCTACTTTGGCGTGCCCTGTTACCTGCGGCATCAGATCCGTACCGCGAAAATCCACCTCCGTCGACCCGCCGCGGTTCCTGTAATTCACCGCCTTCGTCGTGCGCTCCGTCACGGTCACCCGGAACACCGGCATATCGTTCTGGCCCGTATTCTGATTCATCTCCTGTGGGGCCTGGTCCTGGCTCGAATTCGGCGCCTGATCCGGATGCGGGTTCGCCGGATAAAGTGGAGCCGCGCCACTTTGCGCGAAAATCGCCCCCGCCATCGCAACCTGCGTCACCAGCACCAGCAAGCCGTTCCTCACAGTCGTCTTCATAAGGCCATCTCCAGCTCCTGTGGATTCCGCACTCCAGCTCACGTAAGCCCTTACCGTACCAGCGCTTTTCTGCCGGCTTCAATACAGGACATCACCTAAGAATCTCGGTCCCTCGTCGGATTCTGCCTCGCGCTAGGGTGGCATACGACCGCCTTCTCGTCCCGATTGATCGCCTCGTTTACGCCCGCGCACAAGCACCATTTGGGTGAAGAACCTCATTGACAAGCGGTGTTTGCCGGAGTATTTTTCTTGCTACTTGGGGTGCCCGTCGTGAAGCAACTTCGTGCGCTGCTGGTTCTCTTTCTTCTGGGAGCATCAGTCTGCGTGTCCGTTATCCCCCGAGTCGACCTGCCGGAAACCAAGTTCAATGAAGCCGATGCGCCCGTAAACCTGGCGCCTCCTCTGCAGCTTCGCACTCAAGCCGTCGTCCCTGTGCTCGATTCGAACGTTGTTTTGCCGGCGCTACCCCTACACGCCGCGAGCTTTGTCGTCAGCACCCGCACTCCTGATCACGCAACCGCGCCCAGCCAACGCCATCAACGGTCTCTCCAGTCTCTGCTCTGTACGCTCCTGATCTGATCTAAGCCTCGCACTCGGACTGAAACTCGCGCCACCACTCACTCCGCGTGCGTTTTGGCGTTTCCATCTTGACTTCACTGAGTGCACGCAATCCGTCGCCGCATTGGCTTTCAGATTGCGGTCTGCACGAACCAATGATCCCGTAGGAGCGATCACATGAATTTCAATAAGTCTGACCGATCTTGGCGTTCTGCCCTTTGGAAACCAACTCTCTTGTTCGTTCTCGTATCCGCTCTTCTGATCGCCGCCGATCAGCTCTCCCTCCACTTTGGTCTTGCAGGAGCGCGCCGCATCGTCGACGACCTGCTGGGAGGTTTGATCGCCGGATCCATCTTCCATCTCTACGAACGCCAGAAAGCACGGCGCTTAAGCGAACACCTTCACCTGATCGATCTCACGAATCACCATATTCGCAACGCCCTTCAGCCCCTGATGTTCGTCGCCCAAGGATCAGAAGGCAAAGCCCAGATGAAGGTGGTCGAGGAATGTGTTCGCCGCATCGATTGGGCTCTCCGCGAAGTTCTTCCCGGTAAGTCCCAGGAACAATTCGTGGTGCACCCGGGTGTATCGGCTCGAAGGCATGGCTTAACCTTTAGAACCGAACAGCCGGCTTGGTCGTCTGAATCTGAACTTTGCCAGCCAGAGCCCACAAAAACTCAGCACAAGCCGTTTTTTAGCCAGTGGCTTGAAACCTGGAGAAATCGGAATGAAAAAGCAAGTTAACCAACCGTCAAGCATTTTTTCCGGAAACCCGCAGGGCGAGCAGCCCTTGGGTTCCGGTCAGAGGAGCAGCGATGAATAAGACAAGCGAGCTGTTCCCTTATTGGTCCACCGAACCCTTGCATCCGGACCGTACATTCGGCAAGGCTTACTCTGATGCGCGCTTGTATCTCAAGGATGAAAGAATCTCTCAGTTGGTGGTGCTGCTGCAACAGGTTCAGGAATCCGCTGGGGGTTTGGCAGCACTGCCGAAGCCTCAACTCAATGAAATCGTTTCCAGCGCGGTTCAGTTGTGCGGCTTTGCCAACGCAATCCTGGCTGAGGATGTGATCGCCACAGTTCTCGAAGCGTTCGAAATGCGAGATTCAATACCGGGGAGCCCGTGATCCGTTGCGCCTGCGCGACGGAATAAACCAAGCTTGCACGGCTCCGCCTTTTGAGCCTCATTGGCGGCGCAGTGCGCGGCTGGATGTCCGGCTGCTGTTGTGTGGACGGCCGGGGGACCGTTACTCAACGCAGTCGGACGCCACCTGCAACCACCGATACGCAGAGATCGATCGGCGGGACCCCAATCGGGTGCCCCATCCTTGTCCCTGCGCATTTTGCAGGGACAGGGCAGGGTCTTTTGATTTCCTCGAAGTAAGATAGGTCGAGGAGCAAGACCCGTGCCCAAGCGTCCATCCCAGGTTTACCCTCAACTCGCTTCTTCTCAACTCGCCCAAACCGCAGTGCAGATCATTGCCTCCAACGATCGCATGAACCAGATCCTCATCGAACAGCTTGATCCTGCCGCCTGGAGAGCCAAGCCGCCCGGCAACGTCCGCACCATCGCGGCCATCTTCACCCACATGCACAATGTCCGCACCAAGTGGATAAGGCTTACGGCGCCGCACCTGAAGGTCCCGCCGCAGCTCAATCGCGCCCGCTGCACGCCGCGCGAAGCCTGCGCGGGGTTAGCCGAGAGCGCCGCTACCTGCGGGGAAATGCTCGCTGAAGCGCTCGGCGGCGGTGGCCGCATCAAGAAGTTTTGCCGAGACGGCTGGGCGAAGCCTTGGCCGGTTGGCCCGGAAATGCTGTGCTACATGCTTGCTCACGAAGCTCACCATCGCGGGCAGGTGAGCATGTTGGCGCATCAGCTCGGCTTTCCCTTGCCGATCGGGGTGCTGTCTGGCCTCTGGAATTGGGAAAAGCTATGGAAAGAGTGCGGATTCCCCGGCGGCCCCGCCGACCATTACTAATCAACTCACGCCACTAATCAACTCACGCCGTACCATCATGCGCCCGGAACTCGCTCAATGCAGCACCGGCGTCGCCGATGCCGATATGCAGACCCAGTTACCGTTTTTCTTCATCCATGTATCAACGAATCGGTCGAGCCGCACATACGCCTTGCCGGCTTTAATGCCCTTTGACCGAAACAGGCCGGTGGCGATCGCCACGTCGCCTTGCACACGCACATTGATCGATTCCGGTGTGACCTGCTCTTCTTCGGAAGCCCTAGCAGAATGGATCAGATTGAGGAAATCCGTCTTGGTCTGCAAGCTGCCATCATCATTGATGAGGACGATATCGTCGGCGAGTATCCCATCGACCGCCTTTGCGTCACGAAGCTTGAACGCCTGGTTCCAGGCCTTCTCCATTGCGACAATTCTCGACGTCACCATCGCAGAATCATCCTGAGCTCGAGCAGTCACGCCCACGCTCATCAGCAAGACGATACCGAAATACCAAGCCTTCATTTTGAACCTCGTTTGTTTCCAAACAACCAGTATGGCGGCAAGGGCGGGTTTTGAGAATTATTCCCGTACCCAAACGTACTCGAAAGTAACGGTCCAACCGTGCGGGATTACCTAAACCCGTGCCATCCTGAAGAGGCGAGCCCCGCATCGATGTCCTTCCAACCGGCCGTCAATCCCCCGAGGCACATGTGGGGACAGCCGCCCTCGGCTGTCCATTCGAGCGCAGCTCGAAACTCTCACGGCGACCACGACCATAACCGCTCATCATCCCGACGAAGCGGAGCCCTCATTGCCCGCGACGACAGCCAACGAAGAGCTTGCCATGAGTCTGCCGAAAGGACCTACGCAACTCGCCAGCACCACCGCTAGTCGATTCATAACTAGGGACTGGTTTCCACGCCCGAGGCTGCCCCACTCGTCGCGCTTTTCGACGAGTGGGAACCACGAACCTCAAAGTTCCGTTTCTCTTCGTCACGCCCCGGAGGGGCGATTGACAATAGCCCGGCGCCTTCAGCGCCGGGAAAAGTAGGAAGAACTGGAACCGCGTCCTGGAGGGCGCCTGAATTCCTCACACAGAATCAACTGCTGCCGATAGCAGCAGCAAAAATACCCCTCTGATGAAAACGCGCTACGGGTGGCCCATCCTTGCGTCTTTTGCAATGGTGCGAATTCCGACTCCGAACCTCTTCGGTTTTTGATTTCCCTTGCTCGTTCCGGTCATCGGGGGCCTGATGTACTGACCCGTCATTGCTCAGCAGCCCGATTCCCACCCTTTCGCAAAAACCGCGAAAGGGTGGGCCACCCGCGCCGGGAATCGTGGAACCGAGACAGAACGCTTCTAAGAAGCCAAAGCCCCGAGCGATGCTCGGGGCTTCGAGATACTAGTCGACGTCCGCGAAACAGCTCAAGCATAACTCTGGCAGCGGCGAAGTCAAGCAAATTTGCCGGGTGGGAACAGAAGGTGAGGGACTCGAACCCTAATGGCTGATTAGCCACTCGACCGTTTCGCGGACGGCGTCCGGTACCCACTGGCAACACCCTCTAAACGCTGTCCGTGAAATGATTGTAGAGTCTTGGATGCGTCAGAATTTTCGGTTCCGAGGAATAAATCGGGACTTAGCTCCGATTTGGGAAGACAAAGCACGAAACCCGCCGGCGGAGATGTTCCCGCAAGGCGTCGCGCACCAAAGCAGAACGGTTCCGCCGAGTACGCTTCGCGGCCTGGTCGGCCGCATGTAACAGCTTTTCATCCAACACGATTTGAACGATTTCCATATATGTGGAACCTATTCCACAGGGAGTTATTTCGAAGCAAGCAGGACGGTTGGACCAGGGGCAGCTCCATACATGTTCGTTAAAATAAGCGGGCCGCCCGAAGGCGGCCCATTTGCTTAAGCTAAAAGCTGCGTCTCAATCTCCCGCCACCGGCTCACCCACTTCCGGCTTCGGGGCTGGAGCGATTCCACCATTCGGCTTGCCTAGCGCGCCCAGGGGAATGAATCCATTTTCGGCGACCACAGGTTTTTCTTTCAGCACGACTTCGCGGTACATGGCGGCCATCCGTGCGTTGTAAGCATCATCATTTTTCTGTGGCCCGCGATGCCCCGGAATCGGAGTCTCGGAGTGATCGACAGCCAGAGCCGCCTTCGCGTCCCGTGCCCGCTTCTTCTCCTCGCGCGCATTCTTCGCGATGCCCAGATTGTCCAGATCGTGCTGCAACTCGGTGGTCACAATATTTTCGCGCAGCAGCAGTGAATGCGTCTCGTCGTCCATCTTCACTTTTTTGCCGCCGGCAAAAATCTCGTGCCGTCCGTGCTCTTCATACCACTTGGTAAGCGTGGCCGTCATGTGCATCTTCTCGATAATGTTTCTCCAGCCCACGCCTGTGTTGTAAGCGCAGAACGAAATCTCGCCCTCCTGCGTGGCGTAAGGAATAATGCACTGCTCGGTTCTTCGGAAATCGTAGTTGAATAAATCCTGGAACCACATCCCCGCGATGAACAGGAAGTTCCAGCGGTCAGTAGTGCGCCGCTTCATCACGTCCTCAACCGTCCGGTCCGGCCCAACCTTGCCGTAGTTCTTTCCCGTGATGTGATAGTTCTTGTCGAACTTCTTCAGAAGATCCACCAGCTTGAAATGTGTCGGGGATTGGAACGGATCGTAATTCTTCATCAAGCACAGCGCCATTCCAAACCCCGTCAAGAATTTTCCGCGCGACGCATCGTTCACCTTGGCGATGTCTTTCGCCAGCTGATCCCCCGCTAAGAAAGCCGTAACCGGCACAGCCTCTTTAGTCTCCTTATCAATCATCACAGCCATCCCAGTTCCGCAATTCGGGTGACAACCGCAACTTAGTTGGCCCCAGTCGTTTTTTACGTCGTTGGCGTGCATTAGATCTGCCCAATCGCTGAATGTTCCCATGAAACTGATCGGGAACCAGTCGCGGCTAGGTTCGCCTAGGCCGGTTTGATTTTTTACGTCGTGTGCCAGATGAGAGAGCGTGTAGCGCTGGGCCTGGCGGCGATCGTCGGTGACGGCTTCGTCGCGTCCGGTGAAGCTTACTGGTTGGAAACTCAGGAAGCTGATCGTCTTCGGATTGTCGAGCGCGAACTTGATGATGCGTCCGACTTGTTCGTTGTTGATGCCGTTAACTATGGTTACGACGGGAACGATTTCGACTCCGGCATTGTGCAAGTTCTCGATGGCTTTTAATTTTACGTCGAACAAATTTCCTACCATGCGGTGCGCGTTGGCGGCGTTGCCGATGCCATCGAATTGCAAGTACGCGTAGCGCATTCCGGCTTCAACGGCTTGCTGGCAGAATTCAAAACTTTTTGCGAATTCAATTCCGTTGGTCGCGGCTTGCACGGAGTTGTATCCAACTTTGCGCGCGTAGCGAACCGCGTCCAGGAAATACGGAGACAGCGTGGGCTCGCCGCCGGAGAACTGCACGCTCATCTGACGACGCGGCTTGATCGTAATCGCGTTGTCGAGCATGGTCTTGATTTCTTCCCATTGCAGCTCGTGAACGAAGCCGACCTGGTTCGCGTCCATGAAGCAGGGATCGCACATCATGTTGCAGCGGTTGGTGAGATCGATAGTCAGCACGGAGCCGCGTCCATACTTGACGGTAGAAGAGCCGTGGTGATGAAGCTTCTCGTCGTTATGCGCGGCGATATCGCGTCCGGGGAAAACATCTTCGAGGTGCTTCGAGAAATCGGTGTCGATCGACATTACGTCTTCGAAGTGGCCGTGAACGGGACAATCTTTGACCATCAGAATCTTTCCATCGCGCTCGACGATGGTGGCTTTGATCTCGCCGATTTTTTCGTTCATCAAAACTTCGTGCGGAAGTTTGCCGTCGAGAATCTGCTGACGGATTTCCGGCACACACTTCGGGCAGAGAGAATCGGTGGAGCGGGGCCAGCCGAGGGGCGGCTTGGATTTTTCGTAGGACTTGAGCAGAGGCTTGTCGGACCATTTCGGTGTGGGCGACGCACCTGGGTTGATGCGGTTCAAACGGTCGAAGACCACCCAAGCGCCTTTGGCGGCGACGGTGACTGCTTTCTCTACGTACTTAATCGGCTTGCGCATAATAGCTTCGGGCTCCTGGTTTCTAGCTCTTCAGCTTGAATCTCTGGTCTCCAGGGTGCCGCTCAGCTTAATGGGCTGCTTTCACCTGGCGAGGAACCTGAGATTCTAGCAAAATAGCTCGAATTCTCCCGGGAGTTGAACCTGGTTTGTACACGTGTCCCTGGGAGTTGTCTGTTGCTATCCTATGGGAGGGGAAGAGGATAAGCACCATTATCCCAACGAATGGGCGAAAAATGGGGTTTAGCGGTTGGATGCGGGATTGGGCGGGGGTAAGTTGTTGAATGGGTTAGGCTTCGAGAGCTTCTGATGGCAAGCCAAGAGGTGGAAGGGATTCAACAATCTTTACGGTCTCAAGGCTCACCGTAATTACCTGCCCGATCAGGCGAAGGATATATTCCTTGTCGTCGGCACGGTTGGGGTCGTTAGTGATGCCACTGCGCTTGTCGGTCGACACTTGGTATTGATCGATGACCCATTCCAGCCCGGAGCGGTTGCCGAGGCGGTATTCGTAGGTTTCCTTTGGGATGCCGATGAGAGTGAGGAACTGGTTGTAGATTAGCGTCGACTTGTCTTTGCTCAACTTCATTTTCGTGACGGCGTAGTCGAGTTTCTCTCCCGCCTTTTCTGCCTTCGTGAGCTTGTATTCGGGTTGTTGTTCGTAGTGAACGTGGATTTCGGCGAGGCGCTGGCCAGCCTTCACGAATGCCTTAAACACACCGATGTCATCCTGAGGACCGCGTTCTTTGCGGGCCGAAGGATCTATGTACTCGCTGGCAGAAGCGGTGCTGTCGGCAAGTTGCATAGGTCCTACGTTGGGAGTCCTCGGCGAAGCCGAGGACTCCGCTGCCTCAGGATGACAGTCGGTGGTGCAGGAGGCGAAGGGAATGCGCGGAAGTTCGCGGCGGAGGTTGGCGGCGTAGCGCTGGCGGTACTCGGGGTGGTGCAGGACGGCGTAGACGTAGTGGAAGATGTCCCACTTCGTGATGGAGGGGTCGTGGTACTGGGCGCGGAACTGTTCGAGGGCCCAGTCGGTGATGTTCTCGCGGCGGTGGGTGGAGGTGGCGGGGCTGATACTTTACGCGGCGCTGAAGCGCCGCTCTTCCACGGTTGCGCTGGCTGTCGTGGCATCTTCCATCGCTTCGGTGGTGCGATGAAAGGCAGATCAAGGTCAAGGGCGACGGACAGGAGTGTCCGTCCCCATGGGAGTTCGAGCTGCGCTCGAATGGACAGCCGGGGGCGGCTGTCCCTACATGTGCCTGCCTGGGGCTAAAGCCCGGTTCTTTTTTTTGACCTTGATCGGCACGACTGAAGTTGTGCCCTTTCCGATCCCGAGGGCCGCTTTCCTACAAGTGGTGGAATTTCTTTCGCGGAAATTTAGGGGCGGGTTTCAGGCGTGCCTACGGCACGCGGTTATCCATTTTCTTTCTTACATTCCCGCCAGTGAACTGGCGGGCTATTTTCGGGCGGTCCCTACGGGACCTTTGGGTCGCTGGTTTCGGCGTGGGCTTCTTCTGGGTAGTCTTCTTTTGGGTAGGCTTCCTCCGGATAACCTACCTCCGGATAATCTTCCTCCGGATAATCTTCGTCGATGCTGGCGTGGAGGGTTAGGGGAGGGTCCGAGTTGGTGCCAGGCTTCGCGGTATTTTTCCAGGCGCATTTGTTTGGCTTTGCGGTGGGGGTAGAAGCGGAGCATGGGTTGAGGAGTGCAGACTTCGACGGGGATGATGTACCAGATGTCGAGGCAGACGACGTGGGCGGCGATGAAGTCGATGTCGCGCTTGGTGTAGACGGCGCGGTGTTTGCCGACGGTGTAGGTGGCGCGGGTTTCGTAGGCTCAGGCGCGGAGGGAGTCGGTGCACTTGACCCATTCGGTCGCTATCGCTCTCTCAGGGCAGGTTCTGGATGCGGAAGAGGTGAACCTGCGGTTGGGGACGGTTGTCGAGGATGAAGTCGTAGCGTTCGGAGTCTCCCCAGGGCTTGGAGATGGCGAAGCAGCGCTGGCTGGCCTGGTAGAGGAATGCGGCTTCGGAGCGCTCGCCGGTGCGTTTGGTGTTGGGACGGAGGGGGTCGCGCTTCGGCATGACGAGGCACTGGAAGATTTAGTTGTGCTGGGGTTTGTTTCTAATAGTTATTATAACAGTGGGGGTCAAGTGGGCTTAGATCAAAAGCTTTAACCACAGGGGACACAGGGGTCACAGGGTAGGGCGGGTTAGTTCTGGGCCAGGTTTTGAGTTGGTTTTGGTTTGGGGTGGGCTGAGGCGGGTTTTGGGGTGGAGGGTTTTTTTACTGGCGCGGCGGCGGATTTGGCGGCGAGTTTCTTTTTGTTGAAGTCGCGGACGATGCGGGCGACGTAGGCTTTGGTTTCGTAGTAGGGAGGGACTCCGTTGTATTGTTCGACGCGCTGCGGTCCGGCGTTGTAGGCGGCGAGGGCTTTGATGAGATCGAAGTTGTAGCGCTCGAGCAGGGTACGGAGATAGCGGGTTCCGGCTTCAACGTTGGCTTGCGGGTCGAAGGCGTTGAGCACGCCGAGTTGCGTGGCGGTTTGCGGCATGAGCTGCATTAGTCCTTGAGCGCCTTTGGGCGAGATGGCGTGGATGTTGAAATCGCTTTCGGCGCGGATGACGCTGGTGACGAGATCGGGATCGAGTTGATAAGTGCCGCTCGCGTCTTTCACGGTTTGATTCAGGTCGAAAGGATGCGGGGTGATGGCGGCAGGCTGCGCGAGGGCCGGGGGAGTTGGCGGGTCGGGGACGGATTCGAAGTGGTCGATATCGGCGGTGGGAATGTCGACGAAGTTGGATTGACCGCTATCGATGTAGAGGCGGGTGATGGTGCCGATGGTTTGGCGGTGGTTGTGGGCGATGGAGAATCCGTTGCGGAGGATGGCAGAGTCGGAGGCAAAGGCGTACGCAGCGACTAGCGCGATGAAGAGGCCGAGTTGAAGCGATTTTTTCATCCCGCGTGCTTCAGAAAAGAATAAATCCCTCAGGGGCTACAGCCCGGAAAATTTCCGGGCACTCAACGCGGCGCTGAAGCGCCGCTCTTCCACGGTACTATACGCGCCGCCCTCGTCGGCCAAGGGCCGCGGTTAAAGAATCAGTTTCCGAATACATCGGCCAGGGCGGCGGCTACGCCGCAATTGTCGTTGCCTCGTGTGTTGCTCCAGCCACGGGAGCGGAGTTCTTCGCAGGCATTTCCCATGATAACCGGATGGCCGGCAAACTCAAGCATTTCGACGTCGTTGTGATTGTCACCGATGGCCATGACCTGGCCGCGATGGAAGCCGCGGTGGGCGGCCCAGCGGGCGAGAGCGTGGCCTTTGGAGCATCCGGCGTTGAGGACGTCGATCATGGAAAGATCGCGTTCGGGATATTCGGTGCGCAGGACTGTGATGCGGTTGTCGAGGCCGGCGGCTTCGAGGGCGCGGAGGGCTTGGGCCATGCGAGCCATGGAGCCGCAGAACATGGTCTGGATGGGATCGGTAGTGAGGGAATTTTCGACCGGGACGACGAACTCGATGTAGGCCATGTTCTTTTCGAGCCAGCGGCGGATGCTGGCGTTGAGCGCGTCGAGATGTTCGAGGACGATGGCGCCTTTGGTTTCTTTATCAAAGGTAAGAACGGTATGGCCGCGGAATTCTTGCATGGCGGTGCAGAGGTCGCGGCAGGTTTGGCGAGGCATGAGATCGCGGTGGAAAGTTTCGCCGGAGAGCGAGCGCGTGACGGCGCCGTTGGAGCTGATGAGCCAGAGATCGAAGCCGAGTTGCTGGGCGATGGGGAGAGCGAAAGTGTGGCGGCGTCCGGTGACGAGGACGATTTCGATGCCGGCGGCGTGGGCGCGGCGCAGAGCGGCGAGATCGTCTGGGGAAATTTGGAATTGAGGGTTGAGGAGTGTGCCGTCGATATCGGAGGCGAGAAGGCGGATGGAGCGGGGCTGCGGGCTCCGGACTTCCGGCGTAAGGAGGGTGGAGGCGACGGTCACTCATCCATTGTTACATAGCGTGTGTGGAAAACCGCTGCCCGTGACCGGAGCAGGACAGCCGAAGTCCGCTGCTCTGGGCGCAGACAAGCTAAACCTTTCTGCGCTTGTCCATGGCGACGGGAAAATTGATCAGGTTGTAGGTGGAAACGTTGTGAGCATTGTCGATGAGCGCCGTGATGGCGCAGCGAAGTTCCAGGATTGCTTTCTCGAGTTCCTCTCCCTGCGCCGTGTCGATCACTGAACATAGCTGACGCACGCGCTCTTCGGGGGAGCCTGCCATCCTGTAAGAATTGCAGAAAGCGTGAAGAAATGCTGTACGGAACTTAACGTAGGGGGCCTTAAGGCGTCCAATGTAGGGAAGGGTTTTGTTCTGCTTTGCCGTGTTATATTTCGCATTCCATGGGAATTCTCTTCTTTCTATTTCACTGGTGGTCATTTTTGCTGATGGCGGTGGCGATTGTGCACTTCATTCGCCGGCGGCCGGATTTTTACTGGATTTTTATCATCCTTTTTCTGGGATGGATTGGGGCGGCGATTTATATCGTGGTGGAAGTGATTCCCGATGCGGGGCTGCTGCGTAGTTCCTTTCAGGTATTTCCGCGGCGGCGACGGATTCATGAGTTGGAGCGGGCGATTCTGGATAATCCTTCGGCGGGAAATTATGAGGAGTTGGGATTGTTGTATCTGGATGATGGAGATTTTGCCAAGGCTCGTGGCTGTTATGACCGGTCAATTTCGCAGCGGGCGGATTCGGTGGATCCGTTCTACCGGAGGGGAGTTGCGGAGATTGCTTTGGGAGATTTTACCGCGGCGGTGCCGGATTTGGAGCGGGCGGTGGAAGAGGATCCGACGTATGACTTTCATCGTGGGATTGGGCTGCTGGCGCATGCTTATGCGCAGACCGGGAAGAGGGAAAAGGCGGCAAAGCTTTTTCAGGAAGCGACCAAGATTTCAACGAGTTCGGAAACTTATTACAATTACGCGTTATTTTTGCAGTCGCAGGGGCGAGTGGAGGAAGCGCGGCAGTGGGTGCAGAAGATTTTGGATAAACGGGCGACGATGCCTGGGTATCAGAAGCGGCGGGAGCGGGCGTGGTTTCGTAAGGCTTACGGGATGATGGCGCGGTTGCGGCTGTGACGGGCTAAAGCCCGGTTGATTTTTGGGGAGCTTTACGCGGCGCTGAAGCGCCGCTCTTCCACGGTACTGCAAGCGCTTTCGATCCTACGTTTCGGGTGTTCTCGAAATCCACGCGTCAAGTATGGCGGCGGAAAGCAGGTTCCTCGACTTCGCGCGGCCATTCGCTCCGCGCATCGTCCGGGCGAAGTCTCATAATGCAGATCGGGGATGCTTGTCGGCGCGGCTGAAGCCGTGCCCTTTCAAGTCTGAGATCGTGCCTTTCCGATCTGAGATTGAAGCCTTCCTGATCTTCCCAGATCAATAGCGGTCGTTGGTATCGATGTTGAAGCCGAGGATGGCGTTGACTTCGACGGGTTGGGAGCCGCGCGTGGCGGGGCGGAATTTCCAGCTGGGTAACGCGGCGATGATTTTTGCCGTCATGGTGGCGGGGCCGGGTTCGAGGACTTGAAGATTTCTTAGATTTCCTGAAGCGTCGAGTTTGCATTTGATGACGACGCGGGCGTGGGGAAGATTGGCGGGGAGGGTAGTGCGGAGGCCTTCGGGTCCGGTGAGTGGTCCGGCGTTGGGGTGGGAGCTGGGATCGGCTTCGGCGAATTGCATGACGACGGTGCCGATGACGGTGTCGAGATAGACGGTGTAGTTTTCGCCGGGAAGTTTGCCGTAGAAATCGAATGCGCCGCCGGAGCGGGAAGTGGCGACGATGGTGATGGCGGGGCCCTGGTCGGCTTTGACGGAAGAGCGGCCGGGGATGGTGGGAGCGCTGCTATTGCTGGAGTCGAAGCTCGGAAGATTGACGACTGCGCTGCCGCCGCGGATGTCGACGCCGGGTGCGGCGGATGATCCAGTGGGTGCCGAGCCGGCTCCGCCGGGGCCGGGTGTGGGTGAGATTCCGCCGCGAGCGTTGGGATCGGAGCCGTGACCGGTGCCGGATTTTCCTGCGCCGGAGTTTTCGGCGGTGGTTTTATTGGAGAGGCCGCTGCCGGGGCCGGAACCTGCGCCGATGCCGGAGCCCCCGCCAGAGCCGCCGAGGCCGGGTTTATCGCCGCCGGAGGGAGACATCGCGAGCGAGCCCTTTCCACCAGTGCCGGGCAGGGCGCGTTCGGCGCCGGGATTGGTGGATACAACTACACCGGAGTTGTCGGGGCTTCCGGCCGCGGACTTGGGTGGGGCGAGGGGTGAGCCGAGATCTCCGGGAGCGCCGCGGCCGATGCCCGTTCTGCCGGAACCCGAAATGTCTGAACCTGATGCTGCAGAGGGCGGCGGGGGGATTATGTTGCTGGCGAATGCGCCGTCATTTCCAGAACCGGTGGAATTTCGAGTGCCGTTAGGAGAGCCTGCGGCTACGCTCGGTGGCGGCGGGACGATAGTGGAAACGTTGGGCGAAGATCCGGAATATTTTCTGAACGATCCTGCGGAGTTCGACCCTGTGTTTGTGGTCGAAGGTGGCGGGGGGATCACGGCGATTGAAGATTGAGATCGTCCGGATGAGGCGCCTAGAGATGAGGAGCCGAGATTTGAGCGCGAGATTCCGGCGCTGGGCGGGGGCGGGATGAAGTTTGTCGCGAGAGTCTTACCGTTATTGCGCGATGTGGCGGCTTCTGCGGAAGTGATCGCTGGCGGGGGTGGGACGACATCCTGGGTGCCGAAAAGTTTTCCGATGATGCTGCTGACAAATGATCCGTTAGCTGGTTGCGCGGGTGGTGGTGGGACCACAGTGGGCATGGGCAGATTGAGTTCTGCAGTGCGCTGAGTTTCGCGCACGGGCGCGGAGACGGGCGGGGGAACGACGCTGCTGTTCATCTGTACGCGAGAGGGAGAAACCTCGCGGGCGATTGACGAAGGTGCGGGGGCGATGATCGGTCCATTGAAAGAGGGAGCGGAACGGGCCTGATCACGGCTGACGCGCGCGGAAGCGGGAGCGATCACGACTGAGTTCAGTGAAGGTGCGACTTGGGTGCGATTGCGGGAAATGTTTGGAGCGGGGGCGATGATGGTGGAATCCAGTTTGGGTGCGTAGAGAGTGTGCTCGGAAGCGACGGTGGGCGCGGGTCCAACTACGCCGGCGTTTAGAGCTGGGACGAGTCGCGAGTTCGGGGAAGAAATATTTGGAGCGGGCTGGACTACGGAATTGTTGAGCGTGAGAGCGGCGCGGGATTGATCTCGCGAGATATTCGAAGGTGCCGGGGCAATCACATTCGACGTAAGCCTAGGAGACGTTAGCGAAGAGTGCAAGCCTTCCAGGGGAGGCGGTCCGGGGATGGATTTCACGGCGAGGAGATTGGCGACAGGGTTTGGGGAAGAGGGAAGTTTGACGTTGGGAGCGTCGACGACTTTCGGGACGAGTGAAGCGCCGCGAGCGACGTGGATGGTCTGAGTCCGGTGATGAGCTTCCTGGCCACCGGCGCGGCCAGAGACGCCGGATTGAGCTCCGCCTAAATCTTCGGTACGGGGGAGTTCGTTGGCGGAGTAGTAGATGACCTCCTCGCGCTGGATGGGCGGGGCGGCGTAGGGTCGGAGATTGGCGACCTCGCGGGGGAGCACGATGACGACGAAAACCAGAAACGCTTCCAGCAAGAGAGATGCGATCAGGCCGCGGTAGGGGAGGATTCCGAAGGGAGCTTCTCCGGCGAGGCGCGGTGCGGAACGGGAAAAAGCGGGGCGGATGGAGGTGGTGAACTCCTGCCAGCGTGGAGACCACTCGACGAGGAGCTTGGGAGCGTCGTGGAGGGTGGTGAGCTCTTCGGGTTGGAGAGTTTCAATCACGATTCAGTTCGACCACTGGGGCTAAAGCCCATCTCATTTCGCGCAATTACGCGGCGCTAAAGCGCCGCTCTTCCACGGTATTTCATCGGTCCCGGACGGTTCGCAAAACCCTCGAGCGCCGCTCTTCCACGGTACTCCAATGGGCTCGGGATAGTTCGAAAGCTTTGAAGCGAAGCTCGCCTAATTCTCGAGCGAGTGGATTCAGATGTCCTCCTGGAGTTGGATTTCTATTTTATCGCCAAGTGCGGTTTGTGTTTGGGCGATGGTGTGGCTTGGCAGTTCGAGCACCGACGCGGCTTGCAGGCGGACGGGGGCAAAGCGCCAGGGTTGCAGATTGGCGATGACGTGTACGACGGTGTTGGCACGATCGAGGTAAAGCACGTCGATGGGATAGCGCATGGCTAGAGTATGCACGCCACGGCAGGGGCGAATCCAGAGGCCGCATCCGTTACGGAAGTCATCAGGGGAGGCTCCGACAAGGCCGCGCAGACGGGACCAGTGCGTCTGGGCGACGGCAAGGTGGGTGGCGAGGAAGCGCTGGCGGGTTTGGTTGAAGGCTTGGCCGCGTGGAGTGAATCCCATAAGACTGGAAAGTGTGCGCGAGTTTCAGGCGTCCCTACGGGACGCGTTCTGGTCGACTGCTCTACCCGGCGCGCTGAACGCGCCGGGCTATTGTCGGGTGCCCCTCCGGGGCATCTTGGGCATTTTCACGTCTGCGACGTCGATGCGCAGTGTTCGTTCCAAACCCTTCTGTTTGTATCCCTCATCTTCTATTCGCTCATCGCCTGTCATTCCTCGCAATGCCTGCCCCGAATTATTTGCTGACTAGCGAGTGGTAGGCCTGGATGAGTGCCGGGCCGATGGTGACGAAGAGGAACGGAACCAGAATAAAAATGACGAGTGGGGGGACCATTTTGATGGTGGTCTTGGCGGCTTGCTCTTCGGCGCGCTGGCGGCGGGCGGTGCGCAGGGAATCGGAATGAACGCGGAGAGCTTGCGCGATGCTGGTGCCGAAGCGGTCGGTCTGGATGAGGGTCCCGACCAGGGAGCGGATGTCATCGACACCGGTGCGGTCGACGAGATTGCGGAGAGCTTCGGCGCGAGGCTTGCCGGCGCGCATTTCGAGGTTGACAAGATGGAATTCGTCGCTGAGATCGGGATGGGCGTGATGGAGATCCTTGCCGACGCGCATGAGAGCCTGATCGAGGGCGAGTCCGGCTTCGACGCAGATGACGGTGAGATCAAGAGCATCAGGTAAAGCAATGCGGATGCGATGCTGACGGTCTTTGATCATGCGCTTGAGCATGAAGCGTGGCAAGAAGAAACCGAAAGCTGGGACACAGACCAGGAGCGGAAAGCTGTCGAAGCCGGAGAAAAGAACTACGCCGGCGAGGCCGACGAAAGCCAACATGATGCGAGCCCCGAAATAAAAGCTGACGTGGCGGGATTCGCGAAGTCCGGCTTGGATGAGCCAGGCGCGGGTGCGGGAAACGTCGGTGGGGGAAAGTGGGATGGCTTTGCTGAGGGGATCGAGAGCCTGCTCGATGCGCTCCCGGACTTTGACGGCGGGCTTTTCCTGGGCCTCGGCGGAGTGGCCGCCGAGAGCGCGCAGGCGGGCTCCCAGCACGGAGCTGGGTGTAACCGCAGCCGCGCCGAAGGCGAAGACCACCAGAACCACGGTGACGAACACGATGATGGTGAGAATTAATGGCATGTTAGATCTGAATCTGTTTTACCGCAGCGACTAAAGCCGGTGTACAGCTCAGGCGCTTTATCGCAGCGCTTAAAGCGCTGCGCCACGCAAAAGCTGCTCTGCAGTTTCTCCGAAATGATTTATGCGACTTATGAACTTCATACCTGAATCTTAATAATCTTGCGGATTACGAAATAGCCAACGGTTTGCAGTGCAATGCTACCCACCAGCAGGATGTGGCCGATGGGATCGTAAAAAAGCGGGTGAACGAATTCCGGGCTGAAGATATAGAGAATTGTTAACACAGTCGGGGGCATACCCATCAGCAAGAGCATCGTAAGGCGGCCTTGTGCGGTGTGGACTTTGACCTGGCGCTGAATCTTGAAACGCTCGCGGATG
The DNA here is from genome assembly GCA_963726155.1 of uncultured Acidobacteriaceae bacterium. GTDB lineage: Bacteria > Acidobacteriota > Terriglobia > Terriglobales > Acidobacteriaceae > Sulfotelmatobacter. Next base: position 1,948,804 of record CAVSBF010000002.1, on the reverse strand, counting down.
ACGTAGGACAAGTTGTCGAGAATTTCGGCAAGATTGCCACCCGTTTCACGCTGCAGCATGACGGCGGTGACAAAAAATTTTACGTCGACGAGGGGGATGCGCTCGGTGAGATTCATGAGGGCATCGCGAACGGGCATGCCGAACTTTTGTTCTTCGTAGAGTTTGCGGAATTCCGAAGCCAGCGGTTCGGTGGTTTCGTTGGAGATCATTTCCAGAGCGGTGGTGAAGGCGTGTCCGGCGCGGACGGCGCGGGCGAGAGTGTCGATGGCATCGGGGAAGAGCTCTTCGAATTTTTCAAAGCGTTTCTGGCGGCGATAGGAGACAACCGAGTAGGGAAGAAATGCGCCGATGACGAGGGCGGCCCAGGCGATGGCAGCGTTGCGCGTGTAGAGGACGGTGGCGAGTCCAGCGCCAATGCCGCAGAGCGCGCAGAGCAGGAGGAAATTTCCCGCGCGGAATTTCATGCCCGCCTGCAGCAGCGCATCCTGCATGGCGGAGACGCGGGCGGAGCGGCGCAGCAAAGTGTCGAAGGCGGGAATCTTGCTGAGCTGTTCGTCGCGGAGCAGGGCGAGTTCTTCGTCGGGCTCACGTTCGGGAGCTTTCTGGACGGTAGCGAGGCGGTCTTTGATAAGGCGGGCGCGGGCGTTGCGCTCGTCGAGCAGGGAGAAGGCGGCGAAAGCCACGAGGGCGACGACGATGAAGACGAGAACTGCGATTAGGAGCGGCATGGTTGTGTCGGGGTTTGTGGAGTTCCGCAGGACGAAGGCGATAAGAATGCGAGCCAAACGCACGAGTATTGTGTCGCAGAAAGCGCGACACATCGTGCGGCTCGCCCAGATCCTTCGCTACGCAAAAGACGCTTGCTCAGGATGACAATTTTATTTTTTTTCGCGATCTCCAGATTTGGCTCCAGTTTCTTAATTCAACTTCCGGCCGGCGGGACGCCGGCGTTACTAGACTTCGGTTCTTGATTCGAATAGTGCGGGACGCAGGCGAGCGCCGCCGGTGGCCAGGCGATCGGCAAACTGGGGGCGCACTCCGGTGGCTTTGAAGCATCCGCGAATTTTTCCATTTTCATCTACCGAACGGCGTTCGAAAGTAAAAATTTCCTGCATGGCGATCAGATCGTTCTCCATGCCGGTGACCTCGGAGATGGAGATCACTTTGCGCGTGCCGTCGGATAAGCGCGCGACCTGCACGACGGCATGAATCGCGGACGCGATCTGATGGCGCACGGCGCGCTCGGGAATGTTCAGGTTCGCCATGGAAACCATGTTCTCGACGCGGGCGAGCGCGTCGCGGACGGAGTTGGCGTGAATCGTAGTAAGCGAACCTTCATGGCCGGTGTTCATGGCCTGCAGCATGTCGAAGGCTTCTTCGCCGCGGACCTCGCCGACGACGATGCGGTCGGGGCGCATACGCAAACTGTTGATGACCAGTTGGCGCATGCGCACGGCACCTTTGCCTTCGATGTTGGGAGCTCGGGTTTCGAGGCGGACGATGTGTTCCTGTTTGAGCTGCAGTTCGGCGGCGTCTTCGATGGTGACGATGCGCTCGACGTTGGGAATGTAGCCGGAGAGAACATTGAGCAGAGTAGTTTTTCCGGCGCCAGTACCTCCGGAGATGAGGAGATTCAGCTTTCCTTTGACCATCACGGAGAGCAATTCGAGCATGGCTTCGGTGAGGGTGTGATTCTCCAGCATATTGCGGGCGGTGACGGGATCGCGGCCGAAACGCCGGATGGAGAGGCACGCTCCGTCGAGGGCGAGCGGAGGAATGATGGCGTTGACGCGGGAGCCATCGGCGAGGCGGGCGTCGACCATGGGAGAAGATTCATCGACACGGCGGCCCACGCGGGAGACGATGCGCTCGATGATCTGCATGAGGTGAGGATTGTCTTTGAACGACAGGCCGGTCAGTTCAAGCTTTCCGGCGCGCTCAATGTATACCCGGTCGAAGCGGTTGACCAGAATATCGGAGATGGTGTGGTCCTTGAGCAGAGGTTCGAGCGGACCGAGGCCGAAGATCTCATCGAGAATTTCGCGGGAGAGACGTTCGCGTTCGGCGAAGCTGAGAGGAACGGCTTCGTTGTTGACTGCATTGCGGATGAGAACGAGAACTTCTTCACGGGCGGCATCGCCGTTCGAGCGGCCGAGTTTTTCGAGATCGAGGCGATCGAGGATTTTACGGTGCAGGTCGGATTTTACCTGCTGGTACTGGCTGTGCTCGAAGGTTTGTTGCAGGTTACCCATATGGTTTTCGAGGACCTAGCCTCAGCGGCTAAAGGCGTTTACTTTTTCTCCTGCAGCTTGCGGTTAACGGACTGACATCTGGGGTCAAAATCCCCGCGCTGTCTCTCCAAAGAACGGAGAGACAAGGACGGGGCACCCTTTGTGACTTTTAAGTTCATACGCTCTTGAATAAGGACCAGGCGGCGCGTTTTACATCGACGTCGTTGCTGGTCAGTTCTTGTGCCAGCCCGGAAAAGCACCGGGCTATATCGGTATGACTTTGTTCCATGACCGGCGAGCCACGATCGATGGCCGAAGAGATGGCGAAATATTGGTTTGGAACGCGCCACAGCAATTTTACTCCCGCGGCATTTTCGGCGTCGGACTCGGTAAAACCGGGGACTTTTCGAAACCGGTTGAGGACGAGGCGCAGGCGTTCGCGGTTGCCGATTTCTCCGAGATATTGTTGGACGCGGGCTGCGCTCCACAGGGATGCCACGTCGGTACAGGCGACGAGCAGCACACACTCCGATAAATTCGAGACCAGTCGGCTGGCGGCGTCGAGGCGGGAAGAATTGTCGACAACGACGTATTTGTAATGACCGACCAGCATGTCGAAGAGGCGAACAAATTCGGCGGTAGAGGGTTCGATGGCGGCGGGGGCGTTGGTCCCGGCGAGTAGTTGCAGCCCACCGTTGTGCCGAGTCATGAAACTCTCGAGCAGGGAACTGTCCATGCGGTGAAGATTGCGCGTGGCATCGGAAATATTGAACAGAGGCTTTAGATTGAGATGCAGTGCGGTGTGGCCGAGTGGGGCGAGATCGACCAGGGCGGTGGATCCATGGGCCGACTGCAGGGCGAGAGCGAGATTGACGGCCACGGTGGTGGATCCGCTGCCGCCTTTGGCATTGACAACGGTAAAGACCTTGCCGCGCGGACCTTCTTTGTGAACCCGGCGCTGGGCTGCGGTGAGACGAACAAAAGCCTCGAGCAGATCGGTGGTGGTGGTGGGGCGCTCGATGAATTCGCGGGCGCCGGCGCGCATTGCGCTGACGATTACCTGAGGCTGGCTCAGGCTTCCGATGGCGAATACGGCGGAATCGGGAAGTTCCTGGCGAAGAAGTTCGATGGCGCGCATGGCGGGAGCAGGGTTGTCGGCGGGAATGTCAACCAAGAGCACGTCAGGATTGGCGGCCTGGACGCGGCGCATGATGGGATCGGAGGCGGCCACGGGGAAATTGGCGCAGGTATGCACGGTGCTGGCCACGCTGGTACCGTCGACCAACACCTGGAGCACGGTGCGCTGCTCGCTATCGGTGGCGACGATGACTACGGTGAGCTCTGGCATGTGCGGACTTTCAATTTCCGACTTCCAATTTCCAATTTCCGATTTTAGCTCTTGCCCCTTATTTTCCTGAGGGTTTGGGCTTGGTGCCGTCGAATTTGTCGTTGTTGATAAAGGGTTGCGGGTTCTTGGGTCCAGGCGAGGGCTGATTGTCGGGCGAGATCTTGTGCACGGTGCACAAGACCATCAACTCCGAATTGCTTTTGGAAATGTTCTTACTTTTGAAAAAAGCGCCCAGGATTGGAATGTCACCCAGGCCGGGAATTTTGTTCCAGGTGTCGGTGACGCGATTATCGATTAGTCCGGCGATGACGAAGCTTTGTCCATCGCGCAATTCAAATTCGGTTTCCGCTTTGCGGGTGCTCAGGGCGGGAACGGTGAAACCGGAAATGGTGAGTGCGTCGGCGAAGTCGAGAGTGCTGACTTCGGGCGCGACCACGAGATGAATGTTGCCGTTGGGCATGATCACGGGAGTGAATTCAAGTTTGACGCCAAATTCTTTGAAGGAAATGGTGACGGCGGTGAATCCCGCGCCGGGTTGCACGATGGGAAAAGGGAACTGACCTCCGGCGAGGAAGCTGGCCTTTTTGCCATTCACGGCAATGAGATTGGGCTCGGACAAAATCTGAAGAAGATTCTTGGTTTGCAGAGCCTGGATCACTGCGCCCAGATGAATATTGGGCTGGAAGAGAAACAGGTTGAGCACGCTGCTCAGAGTTTCCGTAGCAGAGAACGGAGGGCTTTGTCCTTGCGTCTGAGTCACGGATGGAGGGCTAAAGCCTCCGTACTGGCCGGTGGTGGAAGTTCCGATTACATTGGCAGCGCCGGTAGAGAAAACATTGGCTCCGAGTTGAGTGAGGGCGGAGCGGTCGACTTCGGCGAACTTTACTTCGAGGAGAACTTCCTGGGCACCAACAGGGCCGAAGGTGAGGACGTTGATCACGTTTTTGGAGTAGGCGGAGGCGAGTTCTCCGGCGCGCTTGGCGACGTCTTCGGTGGTGACGTGGCCGGAGAGAACGATGGCGGCGCGGGAGGGTGAGACGGAAATTTGTTCGTCGGGAAAGACGCGGCGTTCTTCTTCGGCGCAGGCGCTGACATCGACATCGACGCGGAGATCGAAACTGCGGGAGCGTTCGTTTTCGTCCCAAATGAGCAGGGAGACTTCGCCGGGGGCGAGGCCATGGACGAGGATCTGTGTGGGAGTGATGACGCGCACCGTAGCGATGGTGGGATCGGTAACTGAGATGCGTTTAAGACGTTCGGTGGTATTGATGAGGAGCGATTTATCGACCATGACGCGCAACGGGGCCGAGCCTTGCGGCTGCGAGGATTGAGGCGGAAGGGTGGTCTGATTGGAGTGATTGACTTCTTCTTGCGGCGGCGGAGGTGCGGGAGCGCTGGGCTCCTGCAGGGACGCGAGAGCAAACGAAGATGTGGTGACGAGTAGGGACAGGGCGATGGCTGCAAAAAGTGTCGTGCGAAACTTCATCGTATGATTCGTCTCCAGGTGAGAGAGCCCGCCAGGCAGGACTGAGACGCGCGTGCAAGATTCGTCTTTCAACTATTTGGGCTCCTCACTACCTTCGGGGAAGTTGACGACTTCTTTTTTCTTGTCTCCCTGATAAACCTCAATACCCAGGATGGAAGCGGGCTGGGGTTGAACTTTCGGCGGCCTCACGGAATGCACGTGCGGGGTGGGCGCAGCGGCGACGGGAGTTCCACCGCGGTAGAGTCCTTTGGCATTGACTGCGCTGACATCGTCCTGGCGAGTATCGAGGGGATTGCGAAGGGCAAGCTGGATGCGGCCTTCGGCGCTGGCCAGAGTGAGGCGCTCCGCATCGTCGGGAGAAACCAGAACCGTGATGACGGGAGTGTTTTGCGCATCGCCGGCAGCGTTGCGCTCCAGGCGCTGGCCGGAGGCGATGACGGCGACGTTCTGCAATACCGTGGTGGTCTGATCTTCAGTGCTGCCGTTGGGAGTTCCGGTGAGGAGTATATCGACGCGAGTGCCGGGACCGACGAAGCCGGCAACGGAGACGACCTCATTCACGCGAACCGAAACCGCGCGCATTCCGGGAGGAATCAGGGAAGGCAAACCAGAACCGGCATTTTCGGGCGCGAGCTTGCTGGGAAGGATGAACTCGCCTTTGGAGATGGGGAGGATTACGCCACGGCCCATGACCTTGGAGCGCGCGCTGTAAGTGCCAGCAGGGAGAGCTGAGGCGGGATATTTGACGGCGCGGACATCGTGCTCTTCAATTCGGGCGCCTACCTGAATATCGTCGGCAGCCACCAGAACGTCGACTCCGGGCTCGCCGGAGGAAGGACCTTTTCCCTGCAGATTTTTATAGACGAACAGGCTGACGAAGGCGCCCAGGGCCAGGGCGACGACTCCGATCATCAGCAAACGCGTACGATTCATAGCACTCCGTTAAGACCAGCAGAGACGACAAAGCGCGCCGGAAATTCGGTGGTCACTCCTGCCGCGTTACGCCGGGATAAATTGTTACTGAGCAAAATCTTACTGAATGGAACTGGCGACGTTTGAAAACACATTGTTTGCATTCGAGCCAATCAGCCGGACGGTGCCGACGACGATGACGAGGATGACCGCCAGCATCACGGCGTATTCGGCAATGTCCTGGCCTTGGTCGTCGCGCCAGAGCCTGTAAAGATGTTGCATAGTTTGTCTCCTAAAAAGAAAACTTCAGAGTTTGTACTGGAAATTGAAAGCGCACACAAGCGTCGGCCTCCGGAGAACCATTACCGGTTGCTTGCTTTGCTCTGCGGAGGATTGTTCAGAATATAAACCATAATCGGTTGGGAATTGGCCAAAAGTGTAATTAATTGCATACCGAGAGTAACCGGTATGGCGCCGTGGGAATCGAGCTTCGCTCGATTGGACAGCCGAGGGCGGCTGTCCCCACAGAATCCGATTGGACAGCCGAAGGCGGCTGTCTCCACATAGGCGGTGGCTGGGGCGCGGAGCTTTGTCAGGATGATGGTTTGGGAATCTTCGTATGAGATGGTCCAACCGGGGGCGCTTTGCAGGCCGACGGCCAGAGCGGAGGTTGGGGGGACGATGACGGTCTGGATATTCCAGCGCTGCAGAATTTGCTGCCAGTGGTCCTTGAATTGGTAGACGTCCGCAAAATCGTGGAAGAGATCCGGGCCGTAGAGGTCGGCGCGTCCGTCGATGAAAACCGGGGCGGTGGGATAGAGTTTCCAGATGAGGTAGCCGCCCCAGTCGTAGAGGTTGAAGATAGGTCCGGCGGGCGGATGTTGCTGGAGAAAGGCGACGGCGCGCGCGGGAAATTCCGAAGTCTCGGCTTCGCGCTGGTGCTGGATTATTTGGGAGATGCGGACGATCGCGAATGTAGTCATCGCGAGAATGATGGCAGCGTTGAGCCAAGCGCGGAAATTACTGTGGGGGTGGGGAAGTGAGCGAGGCCAGGTTCCGAGACGCTTGGCGATTAGCGGCGCGGCGACTAAAACGAAAAGAGGGATCATGCGGATGGAAATGAGGCTGGCGTAGAGGGCGATGAGAAGAAGGATGAGATAGCGCGGGCGCAGCGGAGTTTGCGACCAGAAGAGAGAGGCGAAGGTGGCCAGAAGAATCAGGAGAAAAGGCCCGTACTCCGGGCGGTGGAAATTGGGAGAAGCCCATTCCACGATGTAGTTCTGCATGGTGGTGGAGCGCAGGGTTTCGATGGGATAGGAGAACATGCGCAGGCCGTTGGGGTTGAGCGGCACGAGTGCGAGATCGAGAAGAACGATGAGCGTTGCATTGGTTAGATGTGAATTAATCCTGGGAAAAGACCTGTGACGTTGTGCGAGACGATGCTCGATGAAATCGCCCCCGAGAAAAAGTGCGGAGAGGACCAAACCCAGGGCGAATCCGGCGTGCAGGTTGACCCAAAGGAGGGTGAGCGGAAGAGTCCACCAGAGAAGCTTGGGATTATTCTCGGAGCGCTCGAGAATCAGCAGCCAGAGGCTGGTCAAGAGCAAAGAAATAATTTGCGGACGGACTCCCCAGAGCGGCGCAGTGGCCGAGGCGGCGCAGAGTGTGACGATGCCGGCGAGGTAGGGAGCGGGTCCGCAGCGCAGGTAGAGAAGGAAAAATGCGATGGTCGTGAGCGCTGCGAAGAGGACGATGAGAGAACCGAATCCGGCGTGCCGTTGAAGTTCATACATTCCGAGTTCGGTGAGCCATTCGTGAGCGACCCAGGGGTGACCGGCTCGAGTGTAGGAAAAAGGATCGGTGCGAGGAACTGATTTGTGTTGGGCAATGTACTCGCCGGTTTTGAGGTGCCACCAGACATCGGGATCGATGACATTGCGCGCAGTCATGGCGAAGAGTCCAAGGAAGAGGACGGCGAGGAAGGTGTGTTTCGTGGTGAGGGTGGAGGTCATGGTTGTGGAGAGAAAGCGGCTTCATTCGGAGCGGATTGAGAACGGAAGAGAACAATTACCAACATGGGCAGATAGAGAAAGATCACAGCCACGCGGCCGACTTGGGTAAAAGTGTGCGGTGTGTAGTACCAGCGCCAGATGCCGGCGCCCCAACTGATCAGAACTGTGGCAGAGAGCTCACGCCAGGATTTTGGGATGAGCCAGAGGGTCAGCATGTCGTAAAACCAGCGCTGCGGGACGATGGCCATCAAGAACAGAAGGCGAGCATCGTTGGAGCGATAGCGGAACAGAGCCAGAGCGAGCAGCGGACCGGGCAGCACGAGCAAGGGAAAGAATCGCGCATATTGATGAAAGCTACCGACCCACAGCCAGGGCCAGTCCGGCAGGAATAGAAAGCTGAGTGCGATGACGATGATGCAGGCGAAGATGCCGCGGCGGGAAAATCGCGTGAGGAAAACCGGAAGTCCGATCTGTGGCTTGGCGAGAGTGGCGGGCAATAAGGGCGGAAGAAATGCGGCCGCCACGATGAGAGGCGTCCATTGCGCGGTGATGAGGCCGGCCCAGTAGGGGTAGGCGAGGAATACGAAGAGGCGGCGGTAGCCGTGGCGAGTCAGGCCAAATGCCATGAGGGCAGAGCTGAATCCATAGAAGATGCCGCCGGCCAGCTCAGGGCGCATGCGCAGGAAGGGAAATCCAAAAATACTGGCGGTGAGCGGATAGAGTTGCATGGGGCGGGCGTAAGGATTGCGATGAGCGAGCACGTCGCGCGCTGCCCAGATGGCCCACGTGAAATCACCGGCGCCGATGTGAAGGCGGGTTAACCAGAAGGTGCAGTACATTCCGGTGGCGACGCCGATGAGCGCCGCGACGATCATTCGTTTGCGCATAGCAGAGAGAAATTGTCCCCCAGTTGTAACATGGGGCGGTTGGTTTGAGTTCACTGGAAAGAGTTCGGGTTATTTCATTTGCGGAGTGGCGGGAAACTCGTTGGGTTTTTTCTTGCGGCAGCGCTGGCGGCGGCGAGCATGTGGTTCTACGTGGACCGGATTCTGGTGAGCTACCAGGTGGCGGATGCGGCGGCGCACCAGAGGCCACGAGGAAATCTTTCGGATCTGTATCCGCGCTGGCTGGGGGCGCGCGAACTGCTGTTGCATGGGCGCAATCCTTATAGCGACGACATCACGATTGAAATTGAAAAGGGATATTACGGGCGGGCGCTGGATCCGGCACGGGTGGATGATCCTAAGGATCGGCAGGGGTTTGCCTATCCTGCGTATGTAGTGTTTGTGCTGGCGCCGCTGATTGGGCTTCCATTCCATGAGGTGCAGATATTTTTTCACTGGCTATTGCTCGTGGTGACGGCAGCGAGCGTTTGGTTGTGGCTGAAGGCGCTGCGATGGCGCCTGCCGCCGCTCGCGACGGTTGGTGGGATGGTGCTGATCTTAGGAAGCTTTGCGGCGGTGCAGGGGGTCAAGTTGCAGCAGTTGAGTCTGCTGGTAGCCGCGCTGCTGGCGGGCGCGGCGGCTTGCGTGGCCAGCGGATTTTTATTTTCAGGAGGTGCGTTGCTGGCGCTGGCAACCATCAAGCCGCAACTCACGTGGCTTTTGGTGGGATGGCTGCTGCTTTGGGCAGTGGGCGACTGGCGGGAGCGAAGAAGATTCGTGTTTGGATTTGGACTGGTGTTGGGTGGGTTGTTCGCCGGGGCGGAGATGGTTTTGCCGGGGTGGTGGCGAATGTTTGTCACGGCGGTTGGACAGTACCATGGGTACACGCAGAACCAGTCTGTACTCGAAGTGATGATCGATGGAATTTTGGGAACGACGGGAAGAGTGGGGCGCGTAAGTGGGGAGGTGCTGGCGGTGGTTGCGCTGCTGGCTTGTTTGCCGGCTTTGTGGAGGTGGCGGCACGAGCGTGAGGATAGTCGGCAGTTTGGGTGGGCGCTGGCGATGGTGTTGGCGCTGACGGTGGTGGTTGCACCTATGTATGCGCCTTACAATCAGGTTTTGTTGTTGCCCGCGATTATGGTGCTGGTGCGGGATCTGTCAAATTCGCGAACGCGCTCCCGGGCTCTCGGGTTTGGATATCTGATTGCCGGGTTCTTTGTCAGTTGGCAGTGGATTGCGAGCTCTATTTTGACGGTGGTTTATTTGACCGGTTTTCGGGGATGGGCGTTACGGAGTTGGAGGTGGCCTTTTTTCGCTACCTTTGCATTGCCGATATGCGTGTTGGTCTTGATTCTATCCGTTTCCAGACAGCGCGATTTGGCCCTACCCAAGTCGGCTTCGAGGCTGGAGTAGTTTCTCGTTTTAAAAGATTTTCTTGTATTTGTCTCTTCTCACCGGCCGTGCGCTAGTGTGTGATAATCCTGTCCGCATGGATTCTCAAGCCACAGGCTATATTCTAGCGGTTGTTTTCCTGGCGGCGGTCCGGGTTATGGTTGGCCTTTACGACCGGCGGGATAGCGCGGCGTGTTCTGCAGCGCCAGAGCAGGAGCAGCGCAGAGTCTGGCGATTGCTGCTCGCAAGCTTTCTGGTGTTGTTCGCCGAATTGGCATTTATTCGCTGGATCGCCGTGGAAGTGCGGATATTCGCTTACTTCAAGAATCTCGCATTGTTGCTCTGCTTTCTGGGTTTCGGAACAGGATGCGCGCTGGTACGGAAACCGGCTCGATGGAACACGGCGGTGGCAGCGCTGTTCGGATTGCTGCTGGTGGTTCGCTTTCCCTGGGGCGGGGGACAAAACCTGGAGAATTTGTCACGGAACCTGGGGGCGGCTGCGGACATGAGTATTTGGGATACGCGACTGGGGGTGAGTGTGTCCGCATTTGCCCTAGCGGTGGCGCTTTCAGCGCTACTGTTTTTGCTGGTGGTCTTGGTGTTCATTCCATTGGGGCAGGAAGTTGGGCGGCAGATGAATCTGACTCCCAAACCTTTGACTGCGTATTCGCTGAACCTGGCAGCGAGTCTGGCCGGCATTCTGGTTTTTCTCGGCGCCAGCCGGTTGATGCTGCCGCCATGGGTATGGCTGGGAATTGTGGTGTTGGGTTTCGCATTGCTGCAGAGAAATCGAACGCGGCAAATTCTGTTGGCCAGCCTGCTGGTTCCTTTGGTGTTGTTGCTGCACGAACCTTCCGATCACGATCATTACAGTAAGTGGACGCCTTATCAGCAGATCGAGTTCACCCGTAATTATGGTCAGAACGGTGAAATGACGAGCGGCATGGTCCGGGTGAATCACGTGGGCTATCAACTTATCGTGAACTTATCGAACGAATTTCTGGGAAGGCATCCAAACCTGCTGAGGGAGCAACTGGCGGAGAATCCCTACAATGTGGCGTTCAGCTTTGCGGCGCCCAAACCCACAGTATTGATCGTGGGCTCGGGAACCGGAAACGATGTTGCGGCGGCTCTGCGGCACGATAGTCCGTCGATCGATGCTGTGGAGATCGATCCTTTCATTCTGGAGATTGGAAGGACCGAGCATCCCGAGCGGCCCTATGACTCTTCGCGGGTGTCGGTGCATTTGACCGATGCGCGGGCTTTTCTGAAGCGCACTCCGCTACGTTACGATCTTGTCCTGTTTGGTCTGCTGGACTCGCATACTCAGCTTTCGGATTACGCGAATATGCGGATCGATAATTTTGTGTACACGGAAGAATCGTTTCAGGAGGCAAAGTCTCATCTGAAGCCGGACGGAGTGCTGTTTGTGAAATTCGAGGTGCGGCACCGCTGGATGGCGCGAAGGATTGAGGAGATGCTGGCCTCGACGTTTGGAAAAGAACCGGTTGTATTTAACGCGGATTCGAGTTACACGGCAAGAGCACGGTGTTTTGCGATCTCTTCCTCGGATCGCGTGCAGGAGGCCTTGAAGCTGGATCCGCAGCTGGCGGAGTTTGTGGCGCGGAATCCGGTTGAGAGTGAGGCTGGGCTGGTGCCGGTGACGACGGATGATTGGCCTTATCTTTACCAGCGGGATAAGACGATTCCGCGTCCCTACTGGTCGATCTCGGCCATCATTATGGTGCTGACGCTTGGCCTTTACTGGACAAATGTTCGGGAAAAGCCGCGAAAGTCGTCGCTGTTCTTTTTTTGCATGGGAGCGGGATTTTTGTTGCTGGAGACGCAGGTGATTAGCCGGCTCGCGCTTTTTTTCGGGACAACCTGGCAGGTGAATGGGATTGTGATTTCGGCGATGCTGGTGGCGCTGTTGCTGGCGAATGCGATTGTGGAGAGCAGCAGGCGGGCGATCTCTTCGGCTGGGAATTTTGTAGGATTGCTGGCCGGCCTGGGGCTGGCGTTCTGGTTTCCGTTCGAGCGGATTGGGGGATCTTCTGCGACTGTAGGGTTGGTGGCGGCGGCGGTGTTCGCTATTCCGGTGGTGTTTGCGGGGATTTTGTTCGCAACACAGTTTCGCAATGTGGAGTCGCAGAGTGCGGCTTTGGGGGCGAATCTGTTGGGAGCTGTAGCCGGTGGGTTGATGGAGAACCTTTCCCTGGTATTCGGGATGCGAGCTTTGTTGCTGATTGCCATGGGGGTTTATGCCGTTGCCGGTATAGCGCTGTGGCTGCAAACCAAGGGAGTGAGAATAGAATCAGAAGCCGATTTCGTGCGGCTTTGAGGTGAGGTTTGGGATCTTCGATTGTGCCCGCGGGAAAGTCGCCTTCAGAGGAACGACTGGAGAGTGGGGCGAGGGACGCGCGGGCCGCGTCTGGGAAATGGCTTCCGGCGGGCGGATGGACGTTTAAGTTCGGGATTGTTTGTTTGCTGGGTTTCGCCGCACTGAATGCGGGAATGGTTTGGCAGGTGCGCGAATCGATTGCGAAGGGTTACGGCGACTTTGCTTCGTTCTACACGGCAGGGCAGATTGTGCGCAGCGGACAAAGCGCGCGCTTGTATGATCCGGGGCTGCAGTGGAAAATCCAGCAGCATTTCGCCTCGAAGGTGAAGATTCGGCAAGGACCGTTTCCGTATGTGCGTCCGCCGTTCGAGTCGCTGTTGTTTCTTCCATTCGCATATCTAAGCTATCCGGTCGCGTGTGGACTTTGGATGGTGCTACAGATTGCACTGCTGCTGGCGGTACCCATTGTTTTATTTCCGGTGTTGGGGCAGGGATTCGACCTGCGCACTTATGCTGTCGAGGTCCTGGGGTGTCTGGCATTTTTTCCGGTGGGATTCTGTCTGGTTCAAGGACAGGATTCAGTGCTGCTTTTGCTGATTCTGAGTGTGGCCCTGGGATTTTTGGTGCGCGGAGCTGAATTGCGAACTGGCGCTGTGCTGGGATTGGGACTGTTCAAGTTTCATCTGGTAATTCCGCTGATTGCGATTCTATTGCTGCAAAGGAAGTGGAGGGCCGGCGTTGGATTCGCTGCCGTAGGCGTTGTGCTGGTTGGGATCTCGCTGATGATGGTGGGGTGGGGGGGACTGCTGATTTATCCGAAGTATTTGTGGGAATTGAACCAGGCGCCGGGGCTGGGTATGGTGAAGCCGCCAAGCATGCCGAACGTGCGCGGCTTATTGACTGCGTTTTCTGCGGGCGGGATGCTGTCTTCGCCGGCAAATTGGTTTCTTGCTGGACTCTTCGTGGCGGGAGTGATTTTTGCCAGCCTATCATGGCGGGGAGCTGGCAGGACTGCGAAGACGGCTGGATTTTCGTCCTGGATTGCGGTGACTCTGGCGACCAGCTACTACGCCAATAGCTACGATCTGACTTTATTGCTTATACCTTTATTACTTCTGGGAAAAAAATTCTGGGGAAGCGGGGAGTTTTTCGGTTGGCCGCGAATTCTTTTTCTGGGGAGCGCAAGCTTGTTGCTGTGCACGCCGTTGCTTTGGGGACTGGCGGTGCCGGAGGGTCTATTTCGGTGGGTGGGAATTGTGGTGCTGGGGTTGGCGATTTCGATTCCGGCGGCTGAGAAGTATCGCCGGCAGATTGCTGAATCAGATTAGTGACGGGTTGCGGGATTTTTGGGAGATTGAGCTACGGGCCTTCCCGTGAAGGCATGATTCCTGTCATTATCTTGAGCGGCATTGTTTTGGTTTGAAGGTTGGGAAGGGGAAACCTCAGCCTGTCTCTCTGCAAAGTGCGCAGAGACTAACGCTAGGGTACCGGTTTTGGAAAATCATGGTTCTTAATGCAATAGGGCGTCCGCAGTCGTCGGGGTCGGGAGTGTTTCCGGCGCTAGTGCTGGTGCAGGGGAACGAGCAAAAGAATATTGTGCTCAACCGAACTCCGTTTAGTGTAGGACGCAAAGTGGATAAGGATCTGGTGATTGCCGATCCGCGAGTGTCGCGCGATCACGCGCTGATTGTGCTGGAAGAAGAGGGATTTTTCCTGGTCGATCAGGGCAGCAAGCATGGGACGTTCGTTAACGGAGAGCGGGTGCAGCGGCAGAAACTCGAGCGCAACGACCGGCTGGAGTTTGGGGCGCGCGATTCCACTTACCTGATTTTCAATCCGGCGCATGGGACGTCGAATACCGCGCGAGAATTTCTCAGCCAGATTTCCGGGATACAGATTTCGCAGGAAGCCACCGACCTGGAAAAGTTAACGCTGTTTCTGGAAGCAGCGCGCAAATTAAATACGGCTGGTGTGCTGGATGAAATTCTGATGACGATGCTGGAAGTAACGCTGCGGCTGACGCGGGCCGAGCGGGGATATGTCTTCCTGAAAGATGATGAGGGGAATCTGCGGCTGGCGGCGGGAAGGAATAATAAAGGCGAGGCGCTGCTGGATGACAAGACGATCTCGCACTCGGCGCTGGATGAGTCGCTGCGATCGAACTCGGAATTTCTGCTGACTGATACGGGGAGTTCGACGGATCTGGCCGCGCGGCAAAGTATTGTGGCGTACGATCTTCGGACAGTGATTTGTATTCCACTGCGCAAACGGCAGGTGCAGGCTACGCGCGACCAGCAGACTCCGGCGCCAAATGTGGCTTCTGAGGTGGCGGGAGTTTTATATGTCGATTCGCGGTTTGCGTCGCGGGAATTTTCCGGCGTGGGCCACGATATTTTGCGAGCGATCGCGACAGAAGCCGGATCGCTGATCGAAAATGCGCGTTTGGTGCAGGCCGAGGAGGAATCGCGGCGGTACCAGCAGGAGCTGACGATTGCGGCGAGCATTCAGCAGCGGCTGATGCAGGTAAAGATTCCCGAAGTGCCGTTTGCGAAATTGCGCGGGAAGAATCTTTCTTGTAAAGAAATTGGCGGAGACTTTTTTGATGCTGTAAATACCAAAGAAGGGCTGGCGGTGGTGCTGGCGGATGTGAGTGGGAAGGGAGTTTCTGCGGCGTTGCTGGCTTCCACACTGCAGGGAATGATTTATTCGCACTTGAGCACGGGCATGCCGCTGCTCGATGTGGTATCGGCGGTGAACCGCTTTTTTACCGAGAAGCTGGTGGGAGAAAAATACGCGACGGTGCTGCTGGCGCGACTGCGGCGCGATGGGGATCTGGAATATGTGAATTGCGGGCACGTGCAGCCGTTGCTGGTTTGCCGCGGGGAAGTGATGCGGCCTCCGCATGGAAATGTTCCGGTGGGATTGCTGGCGGATGCGACGTATGAGAGCGCGCGGTGCCAGTTGAATTCGGGCGATCGCTTTATTCTGGTGACCGACGGCGTGACGGAAGCGGAGAATGCCATGGGCGATTTCTTCGAGGATTCGCGGCTGGAAGCGGCGGCGGCGAAGACTCCAACGCTGGAGGGAATTTTTTCGGCGGTATCCGAGTTTTGTGCGGGGAATCCGTTGAATGACGATTGCACGGTGGTGGAGATTATTTATTCCGAACCTCGGGCCGAAAGTTGAGAACGTCTTTGACATTTCTGGTTTCAATCTAGGAGGCAATCTCCAGTAGATGCGAGTCTGTCTTTATGGACGCAGGCTGCGAGGCGACCGCTGCAATGGCTCGGCATCCAACGGCCTTCGATAGAAACGACCGTGGCTTACTACCTTGGCATTGACGGCGGCGGTAGCAAGACGACGTGCGCTGTAGGCAATGAGGGTTCGCTTTTAGGTTCGGCCGTGACCGGACCGAGCAATATCATTCGCGTGGGAGAAGTGCGGGCGCGCGAGTCGCTGCACCAGGCCATTCGCCAAGCGTGCGCAGCCGCGAAAATCGATGCGCGCCAGCTGCATCGGACCTGCGTTGGTGTGGCGGGAGTGGCGAGTGAAGAAGTGGCCAACGCCGTTCGCGCGCTCGTTGCAGAAGTGATTCCGACGGAAATCGAAGTGGTTGGTGACATGCAGATTGCGCTGCAGGCGGCTCTAGGCGCGGAACCGGGCGTAGTCGTCATAGCGGGCACGGGATCGATTGCTTACGGGCGCGATGCACAGGGAAAGACTGCTCGCGCCGGAGGATGGGGATTTGCTATTTCCGACGAAGGTTCGGCGCATTGGATCGGGCGTAGCGCGGTCGCCGCGTTGCTGCGCGCGGCGGATGAATCTGGAGATGAGCGAGTCATTCCGCCTTCCTCGCCGCTTTTTCACGAGACCAGCCGCATCTGGAGCGTGGAATCGTTAGATCAGTTAGCGCGCACCGCTAACACGAATCCAGATTTCGCGGTATTGCTTCCCGCAGTGATTACCGCAGCTAATGCCGGAGATGAAGTAGCGCGGAAAGTCCTCGCCCAGTCGGGCAGGGAACTGGCAGAGCTCGCCGCTACGGTAGTGCGGCGACTTTTCCCGGAACACAAACTGGGCGATCCTGCCGCTATCCCGCTGGCCATGGTGGGCGGAGTTTTTCGCTACGCACTTATGGTGCGTGAGATTTTCTGCGATACGCTTCGCAAGCTTGATCCGCGGCTTGAGGTTAACCAGAACGTAGTGGAACCGGTTGCGGGCGCGCTGCAGATTGCGCGGAAGGTCGCTTCCCGGCCGGAATCCGAGGTGGGTTAGTTCGGGGTTAAGACTCGTTGTACTGAATCAGCGACCGCCGCCAATTTCCAGGATCGCTCCGGTTGTGTACGATGCAGCCGGAGAAAGCAGCCACAGTACGCCTTCCGCGACCTCGAGTGGCGTGCCTGCGCGCTGCATAGGAATGGTGGACGCCAATCTCTGTAGCCGGTCTGGCGCGCCGTTGGCGGCATGTAGTCCGGTCTCGATCAGGCCGGGAGCCACTGCATTCACGCGGATTCCTTCGGTTGCAACTTCGCGCGCCAGTCCAATCGTAAAGCTATCAATCGCGCCTTTGGATGCTGCGTAGTGCACCCATTCGCCGGCCGAGCCTGTCCGTGCCGCGCGGGAAGAAATGTTCACAATGGCGCCTCCCGTCCCGCCGTGCGAGGTCGACATGCGGCGTACCGCTTCACGCGCGCACAAAAAGGCACCCGTGACGTTGACCGCCATCACTCGCTCGAGAGTTTCTGCACTCACTGAGTCCACCCGCGAAAATCCGCCGGTGATAGCGGCGTTGTTCACCAAGGCTTTGATTGGGCCTAGTTCACGCTCGGCAGTTTGAAAGAGTGCGATGACATCTTCTTCGCGAGCAACATCGGCATGAATCGCACACGCGCGGCCGCCGGCAGAAATAATTTGTTTTGCAACAGTTCGAGCTTCGGCTTCGCCGGTAGCAAAATTGACGGCCACCGAAAATCCGCGCGCACCCGCGAGTTGAGCAATTGCGGCGCCAATTCCGCGGCTGGCGCCCGTCACAATCAGTGTGCCAGGTTTGTTTTTATTGGGCATGGTCTTATGAAAGATTCGTTAGTTTAGCAAAGCGGAGAACTTCACCAACTTGATGTTGGGAAGTCGTCGACGAGTTCAAGACCTTAAAACGCGGAGTTCGCAGAGAAACTCCGCAGAGAGCGCCGAGAAATTACACGAAAATTCTTCGCAGCCTCGCAGCGCTCTCCGCGGACGTTCCCTGCGAACTCTGCGATTAGGATTTGTTACTTCCGAAAGTGATTGCTGATAGCCTCGGCTTGCACCCGCGTGACAACTGCGGAGAGGGCTGATGCGTCTGCCTGGCGGACGGCCTGCAGGCTGCCGAAGTGCTCGAGAAGACGCCGGGTTGTGCTCTCGCCCACGCCGGGAATTTCCAGTAGTTCGGTGGAGCGGTCGCGCATTTGACGGCGCTTGCGATGGAAAGTTACGGCAAAGCGGTGAGCTTCGTCTCGAATGAGCTGAATCAGATGCAGCACCGGCGAGTGATGATCGAGCACAACTGGATCTTTTTCTTGCCCGTAGACGTAAAGAATCTCCTCGCGTTTGGCGATCGCGGCGAGCGGCTGGTTGATGATCTCAAGCGCCTCGAGGGCAGCTGCAGCGGCGTGCAACTGGCCGAGCCCTCCATCGATTAGAACCAGGCTGGGCATGGGCTTCTCTTCCTGCTGAAGGCGCTTGTAGCGGCGCGTTACCACCTCGCGCATGGAAGCAAAATCGTCAACGCCCTCTACGGTGCGAATAATGAATTTTCGGTAATCCGATTTCTTCATCTTGCCTTCTTCCCAAACCACCATCGAGGCGACTGTCTCCGCGCCCTGGATGTGTGAAATATCGAAGCACTCGATGCGCTTGGGCAATTCGGGAAGACTGAGAACTTCCTGCAGCTCTTCCTGAATCGCTTTGGCGTTGGGTTTGAGCACGCGAAAGCGCTGATCGTACGATTGCTTCGCGTTGGTGCCTGCAAGATCGATGAGGGCGCGCTTGTCTCCCCGCTGCGGCACCAGTATGTGAACTCGTGCGGCACGAGGATCGGAACCCGCCACTTGTTCGGAGAGCAAATCTTCCAGCGTGGCCCGATCCTCAAAGTCGACAGGCACGTAGAGGTTCCGGGGGACATAGGGCTGGCCGATGTAGAGTTGCTTCAGAAGGGCGGAAAAGAATTCACCGGGATTGAATGGGTCTGAGGCTGTGGTAGGCGAAGCCGGTGAGCTTTGCTCGCCTGGACAGCCGGGAGCCTGCCCTGAGCCTGCCGAAGGGGCGGCTGTCCCCACATTGTCTGTGTTGGGCTCGGGGTCTGAGGGCGATGCGAACTCCGGCAGATCTTCCCAAAAGAATTCACGGCGGTCGACCACGCGGCCGCCGCGCATGTGAAATAGATTTACCGCCAGCATTCCATTTTCATAGTGATAGCCGAAGACGTCCGCGTCATCGCCTTCGGCGGCAGCGATGCGTTGACGTTCCTGCAATTGCTCGACGGTTGAAATCAGATCGCGATAGCGGGCGGCGCGCTCGTATTCCTGCGCGGCGGCGGCCCGTTCCATGCGCTGCTCGAGCGAGCGCGCTAAATCCGTGGGACGGCCTTCCAGGAATAGCTTCACGTCGCGAACCGCTTCCTGATAGCTTTCGGGCGTGGTCAGGTTCTCCACACACGGGCCCAGGCAGCGTTTAATGTAGAACTGCAGACAAGGGCGCGGATGAAATCGGCTGAGATCCACTTTGCAGGATGGGATCAGAAAATTGCGGTGAATCAGGTCGACGATGCGATACGCGAGATTGGCCGGGAAATAAGGACCATAATAAGCGCTGCCGTCCTTGCGCAGGCGGCGGGTTACGTACACCCGCGGCCAGCGCTCGCCGAGGGTGAGTTTGACGTAGGGATAGGTCTTGTCGTCGCGCAGCAGGATGTTGAATCGCGGTTTGCGCTGCTTGATAAGATTGTTTTCCAGCGCCAACGCCTCTTTGTTGTTCGCGACCACAATGTAGTCAACGTCGACCGCCTCGCGCACCAGGGTGCCAGTCTTCGAGTCCTCCCATCGGCCTTCGTGAAAATAGCTGGCCACTCGGCTGCGCAGATTCTTCGCCTTGCCTACGTAGATCACTTCCCCTTCGGCGTTCTTATAGAGGTACACGCCGGGCTCGGTAGGAATGGTTCGGATTTTCTGCAGCAGGTCCATTTCGGAGTTTCTTGTTTATTCTATTGGATGAGGAGACAACCTATTGTGTTCCACGGATGCCAGATGGAATCTAGATGCTCGGACCGGGCGGAATCGTTCAGAACGCTAATTTGTGTGGTGTGCGTGACCATTCTCTTTTTTTACTTATGCACTCCTGCCGAAACCGCGCGGGCGATTGCGGTATTACAAACCAATAGAACCACAGCCGCCAAGCCTCCGGAGCAAACGAAAGACAAGGCTGCTCAAGCCGCTACGCAGCCCGGCGCCCATCATTTTGACCGCGTCGTGATTATCGTCCTGGAAAATGGTGACTACGAAGCCGCGGTGAAGGATCCGAACTTGGCCGATCTGGCCACGCATGGCGCCAGCTTCTCAAATTTTCACGCATTGTTTCATCCGTCTTATCCGAATTATCTGGCGATGGTGGCAGGAACAGACTTTGGAGTTCACCGGCGTGAACGATTTCTGGCCGACAGACAGGTCAATTTTCCCAATGATGCTGCGCATAAGACCATCGCTGATCGTCTGATCGCCAGTGGTCTGGACTTCAAGAACTATGCCGAAGAACTGCCGGAAGGAAATTGTCCCTTTCGAATCGCCAGCCAGCATGTTTCAAAAAGCAAAAAAGGTGATTATGCCCGGAAGCATGTGCCCTTTCTCAGCTTCGAGGAAGTACAGCAAAAGTGGTGTGATCGCGTAGTCCGTGTCGATTCCGGGAAGGGAAATAGTCTGCTGGGCGATGACAATTACTTCGTGAAGGATGCGAAAGCGGGCCTGGTGGCCTATTCGTTTTACTCGCCAAATATGAATAACGACGGCCACAACACGAATGTGCGCTTCGCCGGAGAATGGCTGCATAAGTTTCTTGATAAAACGTTTCCCGAGAAACTGCGGAAAGGTACCCTCGTGATCGTTACGTTTGATGAGTCCGACCACAATGCCGATAACAGGATATACACGCTCTTGCTTGGCGACATGGTAAAGGAAGCCAGCCAGCAGGATCCAAGGGTGCTTGACCGCCATTACACGCATTACAACGTGTTGCGCACGATCGAGGACAACTTCGGCCTGGAGCCTTTGGCTGAGGGAGACCGCGATGCGTCACCGATTACGGACATCTGGAAGTAGCGAGTAGATAGATGGTTGAAGCCGCCCCTGTGTGTTACGATACTGCCACATGAGTCACACCCTTACAATTCGGCTTACAGATGAGCTTTTGTCTTGGCTGAAGGAACAATCGCAAAAGACCGGGGTGCCGATGGGACGGCTGATACGGGAGCAACTGGAAAGCGCCAGATCAGGCGGAGGCAAACAGCGATTCCTTCGGCATGCCGGTGCGATTCGCGGAGGTTCGCCTGACCTCTCATCCCGCAAAGGTTTTTCGCGCTCGTGAGAGGCATAGCGGACACCGGCTTCATCGTTGCCTTCGCAAGCAGCAATGATGAACATCACGATTGGGCGGTTAATATTGGCCGCGAACTCACTGAGCCTTTGCTAACTTGCGAAGCGGTTCTCGCTGAGGCGGCGTTCCATCTGCAGTCGAGCCGGTACGTGCTGCGCTTGATAGAAGATGGGTTATTGCTCTTGGCATTTAACTGTTCCGAAAACTCAGGGGAACTGGCCGGGTTGGCGAAACGTTACGCAGATCGGAAGCCTGATTTGGCCGATCTTTGTCTCATCCGAATGAGCGAACTTCATCCTCGGCATAGCGTAGTTACCGTCGATGAAAAAGATTTTCGAGTCTATCGCAGGAACAAACGGGAGATAATTCCTCTGATCTGTCCGCCCAAAAGGAGCTGAATACTCAGTTTTCGGCCAGGTCAGAACCGTATAAAATTTCCCTATGGAATGTGGGCTTTGCGTTCCTTGAGTCCCAATCCAGTTAATGGTAATTAGCTGCAAGCGCACCCAAACCATTGAAAACGTTTATACTTATGACTGGGGGTGCCGATCGGGGGAACTGGCACCTCCCGTGCAAAAGTAATAGCGGGAATCGTAGGGACCAACAACTGTCCCCGGGCCCGCATCACAGAACACGCGCGAAACTCCCAGTCGCGCCGAGACAACCTCAAGGAGCTTCTCCAATATGAACCGCACTTCGTTGATGATTTTACTGGCGGCCAGCATGGTAGCGTCGGTCGGCTGTACCAGCAAGAATTATGTGAAGCAGCAAACCACGCCTCTGATCAACAAGACGAATGAGCTTGATGACATGACGGCGAAAAACAGCAAAGACATCAAGGATGTAGATGCCAGGGCGCAAGCCGGCATCCAGGCAGTAAACGCCAAGACCGCCGAGGCCGACCAGAAAGCCCAAAGCGCGGGACAAAACGCAACCCAGGCGCAGCAGATGGCCGATGCCGCGAATGGACGGGTGGGCGTTTTGACCAACACCGTGGCGAATCTGGACAACTATCGTCCAGTGGCCGAGACCTCGGTGAAGTTTGGTTTCAACCGCGACAATCTTACGCAGCAGGCGAAGGACGCGCTCGATCAGATGGCGGGAAGCATTGCGACGACGAAGGGTTACATCATCACGCTCGAAGGCAGCACCGACTCGGTAGGATCGGCGGAGTACAACTATGACCTCAGCCAGCGGCGGGCAAACGCGGTGATTCAGTATCTGGCTTCGAAATACAACGTGCCCGCACATAAGATCTATGTGATCGGATTGGGCAAGGACAAGCCAGTCGAGAGTAACAAGACCAAACAGGGTCGGGCTGATAACCGCCGTGTCGATGTTCGGCTAATGACCAACACCGTGGGCGACACGAACCAGTCGGCTCCGCCAGCGACGACCGGGCAAAATAATCCGTCGTCGATGTAATGCATTATTAATTTTCTCCTCCTCCCCGGAGGACTTTGCCAACAGGCCGCTCAATCCTCCCCCTGAGCGACCTGTTTTTTTTGGTCTCGAGCAGGGAACGCGGGAGGTAAAATATTGTGTATGGCGTCGCGATTTTTCGCTTTTACAATTTTGGGTTTGTCGGTAGCAGTATGGGCGCAGCAGGGGAGTTCCACAGAGCATAACTCGCCGGGAGCGGCTCAGCGTAATTCGACGCCGTCAACGGCTTCTGATTCCAACCTGGCGCCGCCGCGGTCGGATCGAGTGCAAGCGGACGATTTGGGGTCAGAGATGGGTGAGAGTTCGAGCAAAGACACGCAGATCGACTTAAGTCCTCCTGCGGACGATTCCAAGACGCACCCCAAAAGTTCAGCGGCGGTAGCGGAGGCCGAAACCGGCGTACCGAACGGTGCCAGCGGGATTACCGAATTCCATACGTGGGATCCGCACAAAGCGGCAAAAAGCATCGAAGTCGGCGATTTTTATTTCCGACGCAAGAACTACCGGGCAGCCGAGGGGCGCTATCGGGATGCGCTGCAATACAAAGACAACGATGCAGTGGCGACAATTCGGCTGGCGGTGTGTCTGGAAAAGCTGGGCATTCTGGATGATGCTCGCGCCGAGTACGAAAGCTATTTGAAGATTCTGCCGCACGGACCGGAATCCGCACAGGCTCAAAAAGCGATTGACCGGCTGAAACTACAGTCGGGAGCGGAGAAGACGCCGTAGTTCGATTTCAGTTACGGCGCAGTGCGGAGATTGCGACTTCGGGGTCGTTTCTTATTTCGCGCGACGCGAGTCGGAGATTTTGTGTTGCCGTCCTCCTCGCTATAGCTCACCTTGCTTTCGGCTTCCTCTCCTAGAATCAGAGTTGCGGGCCACTTCGGTCCGGAACAGATTTTTCCTTTGGATCGCGAGGCTTCTGCGACCATGACCTCCACAGCGTCAAGGCAGGCGTGGAACATCTGTGTGCGCAACGCGCCCACCGCTCCGCCGCGAATCAACAGTACCGCGGTGCCATGCATGAGAGACCACAGCGAAAGCATAAGGCGGGTGTGTTGGCGGGGAGTTCCTCCCAGGCGCTTGGTCAGGCGCTCGCGCAATAAATTAAAAGACGGCCAAGGTTCGTGCAGAGAAGGTGGCTCGGCGAACCGGTCGTAAAGCACTTCATAAGCGTGGCGATGCTCGAGGGCAAATTCGAGATAGGATTGGCAAGCCTGGGCCAGAGTCCGGGAGGCGCGGAGAGTGGAGAAAAGTTCTGCGCGTGTCTGGATGCGCAATGCGCGAAGAATGTCGTCGCGGTCGTGGTAACGCTCGTAAACCGTTGGCGTGGTGGTGCCGGCGGCCTTGGCTACGGCGCGCATGGTGAGGGCTTTCTCGCCACCTCTGGTGCGCAATCGGCTGGCAGCTTCCAGGATGCGCTGTTCAAGTTGAGGATCTGCTTTTCTGGGCAACGGCTCGGCTCCGGATATAGAGGATCAATGCTAGGGCCCAAAAATATTTGAAACAATAATTTGAACAATGTTCAACTAACAATGTACAATATAAGCATAACAGCGAGTGAGTTCTCCCGCGGGCTGCATCCTGTCGCTGCCGCCAAAGATTTGGTCAAAGCCTTCCCCCAAGGCGGTTGGCTCCGGCAGGATGCGCCCCAAGTTCAGGCCAGAGTTGAGAAACCAGGAGTGTTGATGTCCAACGAGGATCCCCAAAAACAAGCAGGAATTGCCCGTTTAACTTCCGACCTTCGGGCCGCCAAAATCGAACTGTTGAGCGCCCAGTGTGCCACCGACCGCCTTCGGCTTCAGTATCCCTTAGCAGACCTGGTTTCGTTCGGCGAACGCCGAACGCTGAAGTCCGCCATCGCCTCTGCCGACGCGCTGTGCCGCTTCTTTTCTTCCGTTGCGCAAGCCCTCGAACAAGCCGATCCACAGGAGCAAGCCAGACAGTAATTTCCCGCTTCCGCTTTTCCGCTCTGCTCGGAAAATCAACAGGTTTATTTCTCAACTCGGATGAACTCACCGGTTGAGGCATTGACGGCGACCGTCAACTTGGCATTGTCACGGTCAGCTCCGTAGATGACATGCCATGTCAGTTCATTTGTATTGTGGTTCCAGTCGCAGACATAGATCACAGGGAGGGACGGATCTTTTTCCAGAATCTTTTCTCCGCCGTGTTTTTGAGCTACCGCAAACGCCTGGTCGGAATCGACTTTGAGATAGGCAACGTCGAATACCTGGGTGGAGGCATTGCTTGGGTTGTAAACGTCTTCATTACCGGGTGAAACGCCACGGGAAGGAGCATCCGGCGCGTCGCTGCCCGACCAGGTGAAGGGCTTTACCCCGCGTTGCATTGCGGATGCGAAGCTCGCGCTCCAGATTGCCGACTTGCCATCGTGCCCGTTGCCGTCCGTGGTCGGAGTGGACTGGATGCGGAACGGCTTTACATCTGCCGCATAGTTGCGTGCGGCGATAAAAAGCTTTTGAAATGCCGCCCGTGCCGTGAGTAACTCCGGACCTTTCGGCGCCGGCTTGGCCTCAGGCGCGGGGGACGTGTTTGAGTTGCAGCCAACCAGCAGAGAAAGAAGCAGGAAGATGATTGCGGCAAAAATCCATTTTGCTCCGAGCCGTGTTGAGCCAACGCGCTCGTAAGTCTCCATCACAGCGGCCCGCTTCAGCCAAACGCAACCCCGCATCTTCATAGCAACCTTCCTGTTATAACTAGGGATGACTTCATCTTCGCGCAACATTTTACCTGAACGCGCAGAAACGCGAGATGGCGGCATGGATTCCTTGCTGGAAGAGTTGAAGCAAGCGATCGAGTCAGCAGCAGCCGGGATGTCGGACCAGCAGATGAGTTGCCATTCTGCTGAGAAGTGGTGCGCGGCAGAGGTGCTGGAGCATCTCTACCTCACCTATACCGGGACAATCAAAGGATTCGAACGAGTTCTCACTGCCGGCAAGCCGATCGTAGGCCGAGCATCAGTGAAGCAGCGTTTGCGAACTCTCGTGGCGCTGGGGTTCAGCCATCTGCCCAATGGCAGGAAGGCTCCGAAACAGACTGTGCCGCGCGGCTTAGATTCCGAAACAGTGCGAACCGAGGTGGTGCAGAAACTCGAGGCGATGGATGAAATCATTGCCCAATGCGAGGTTCGCTTTGGGCACGGCAAAGTGCTTGACCATCCGATTCTCGGGCCTCTGACAGCGGCGCAGTGGAGAAAATTCCATTGGATTCACGGACATCATCATGTAAAGCAGATCGTGAAGCTGCGCGAACAAGAGCGTGAAGGAGAGACCATTGCGGAGCCCGTCGAACGCTAGAAATTAAAACGCCGGCCATGGGCCGGCGTTTTATTGCGTGGCGAACAGGTTTCCGCGATTCCTTATTCAGTGCTTTGAGGTTCCCGCATGGCGGCAGGCACTCCCGCCTTCCGGGCATCTTCCTGCATGTCATCCAGCTTCTGCTTGGCATCGTCGACGGCCTTCTGTTTGTCGGCGATTTTTTGCTTGAAGTCCGCGTCTTCCTTATCCCACTCCGCGGCATTGCGCATGCGGTTGCCGGCATCGCCGTACATGGCGGCGGCGCGAAGCTGGTATTCCTTCTGCAGCACATTGAGTTCGCGTGACGACAGATCAATTGCATTCTTCTGCGCCGATAGTTTGTCCTGCCAACCCTTCCATTCCGCCTGCTTCTTGGATTGATCCTCGTCGGCCTTTCCTGGGGCGTCCTTATCATCAGTTGTTCTCGGATTCGCGTTCGCGTCCGATGCAACCGCCTCTCCGACCACGGAAAGTTTGTCTTCCTTCGGAAGATTGTCGTTGTCAAAGACGACCTTGGGCTTTGTTTTCACAGCCGGATCTTTGTGCACTTTGCGGGCATAATCCCCCAAAGAAGATTGGTCAGGGGCGGTGGTGGTTGGGGTGGTCTGCGCCTGGGCTGAAGCACCGGCCACGCTGAACAAGGTTACGGCGAACGCGGCGATTGTGAATGCAAAACATGTGATGCGCTTCATAGCTTTCATCCTTTGTGTAGGTCCGTGGGCGGATCCATCATTCGGTTCTGCCCGTTTATTTTGTTGTTCAGAATTCAAGTGTTTTGACCTGCGGCCCTGGCGCGGCTTCCGGAATCCGACACAGATTGTTTCTTTGCCAGGAAGCCTCCAATTCGGCGGTCCAGACTCGCGGCCTCGCCAGCAATATCTGCCGCCAGTTGTGGCGCGAGATCAGGATCTCGGTTTCGCGCCAATTGCTGCGCGTAGCCGGCAATGGTCGTCAAGGATGTGCGTAACTCGAGAGCCATTTCGGCGGAAACTTCACCCTGCAATTCCTGTTGCCGGCGTATCTGTTCAAACTCGCTGCGGTCGCTGATGAGACAGGCCACTCCAAGCAGACTGCCACCGACGGCGGGCACGGCGGAAATCGTAACCGCGAGATGAAGCTTCTCTCCCGCAGGAGTGGTGTAGTCAGCCTCAAGTTGGCGGCGTTTACTGCCTTCGTGCAGAACCGCATGAATTTCCTCAGTGACGCTTACGGAATTATTGGCGAATCCGTCGGAAGAGGGCGATCCGGAGTTT
This sequence comes from uncultured Acidobacteriaceae bacterium, assembly GCA_963726155.1. Classification (GTDB taxonomy): domain Bacteria; phylum Acidobacteriota; class Terriglobia; order Terriglobales; family Acidobacteriaceae; genus Sulfotelmatobacter. Next base: position 1,921,566 of record CAVSBF010000002.1, on the reverse strand, counting down.
GGAGAGCAAACCTCGGCGTTACGGAAAATATCTGCCGGACTCATTCCGGAAAGGGAGGCAAAACCAAGAATTTCTTTGGCGGCGGGATTAGCTTGTTTCAGCAGTCCGTTCAGTCCAAAAACCAGCACACCGGAAGGAAGATTGGATAGCACGGTCTGGCTGAAGTTTTCCGTGGTGCGGGCACGGCGCTGCTCGGTAAGCGTCTGGACTTGTAATTCGTGCTTTTGCTGCTTCAGTTGCTGGATCACGGTGTTGTAAAGCTGGACCGGTAAAGCATCCAGGGTCGCAGCGGCGGCGGAGTCAAGATCGGCTTCGGTGGCGATATTTCGACGCAAGCGGCGCATCAGAAAAATAGCGACGAGGAATGCGGAGCCGGCCGCGAACAGCAACAGCATCGACCGCATCACCAGCGGGTTGGTAAAAAGCCTTACCACCAGAGCCTCCCATACCAACGCAGGAACTGGTTGCCGACAAAGAGCGCGAGCAGGGCCATGCTGCCGAGAAAGACGCCGAAGGGCATTTGATAATGGCGATAAACCATCTGTGCGGATTGCCATCCTCGCCGGCGTGCGGCTTGCAGGTTGGCCAGCCGGCGCTGGAAACGGTGAGTGCGTTTGATCCAGACCATTCCCACAGTAGCCAGGCCAAACAGGGAACCTACCAGCGAAGCTGTGAAGATGGTGAAAATAGTCAGCTTCATCCCGAGAAAGGCGCCGATCATCGCCATCAGCTTGACGTCGCCGAAGCCCATGCCTTCCATGCCGCGCCAGCGCAAATACACTGCGCCCGCGCCGTAAATGAAGGAAGCCCCAAGAGCCGCGCCGAGCAGGGAATCGAGGAGCGAAAGCAGGCGGCTCACTACTTCCCCGCTGAAAGGCAAATTCAGCATTCCAGGGAGAAGCTGCGAAGCGAGGTCGTTGACTGGGACCAGAAGGCTGAAGACAATCCCCAGCACCAGGCCCGGCAAAGTGAGCTTGTCGGGTAGAAGTTTGGTTTCGGCGTCGGTGAAGATCAGACCGAGGAGGAGAAACCCGAACACGCAATATTTCAGCGTAGCCAGGGTCAGTCCGAAGTAGGCGTAGCAGCCCAGGAAAAGAGCCCCGGTGAGCAACTCAATCAGGAGATAGCGCGCCGAAATCCTGGCCTTGCAATGGCGGCATCGGCCGCGCAGCAGCAGCCAACTAAGGACTGGAATATTGTCATAAAATGCGATGGGCCGCTTACACTGAGGGCAAGCCGAACGCGGCGAGATCACCGATAACCCCAAGGGCAGGCGATAGATACACACATTCAGAAAGCTGCCAAAGGCCAGCCCCAGGACAAAAATCGACGATGCGTATACGGGATCCACTGTTTTCGTGGCGCTCTCGGGAGCTAGCGCCTCAGCGGCGCAGGTTTTTCCCTAGAACGCTACTATTCCTTAATCTTGAGTGGATTATAAGTCGACGAGAGCGGGGAAACTAAGGTACTGAAGTCACTGTCCGAAAGGACGATGGGGCTAAGGATAGGCGAGCCGCAGCAACTCGCCCTCTAGTGGGATTGATGAACAGTCATCGGCAGGAAGGAATCCCTTCCACTGAGTCCAGCTTCGCGGGACCAACCGAGTCTCAGGCTTGGAACTTGTGCGCCACTCTTCGGATATCTGCTCGCGCATCAAGACGGAAAAAGAGGATTTTCCCGCGATCTTGTTGGCGGGCAACGAACTCCAATCAAACAAAGTTGCCTGAAGGCTTTCGGTAATGGATTCCGAAGGATCCAGGCAAAGAATCCAATCGTAACGGGCCTGCTCCAGGTAACCATTCGCAGCAGGCTCCATACCGTCAGCCACAATGCGCGCTCCATACTGCCGAGCGACACGCAGTGTCGAGTCGGTGGAATGACGATCCACAATCAGAATCTCGGCGCAAGGCAGCAGCGTTTCCAAAGCGCGACCCAGGCGCAGACCGGCATTTGCAGTGTGTAGCAATGCTGTAATGGGAGGCATGAGCCCGATTCAATGACTCTCTAGAGTTTACGACGAGCAGAGCGTATGACAACCAGCGACTTCGCTAGGCTAAACGCTGGATTGACCGGCCAATGCGGTCGTGAGAGACTTCTCGCGCCACTATGTACCGCAACACCTCACTGCCTTTATCACTTCGGATCTGGCCTTCTGTGGCGGTTCTTGCCACCAGTTTGCTGCTCGCGGCGACTGTCTCAGCGCAGCGTGGCGATGTCTTCAACGCGACCGGCGCCACCACAAATTTGACGCCCAGCTACGATAGCCGAGGCGGCGGAACCGTTCTATTGCTCACCGTGTACGCCGGAAACAACAAGAAGCGGCTGGACCGGCAATCGGTTGTCAAACTTACAAACCAAACCACACAAACCGTGAGTTGGCAGACCACCTCAGACCAGTCGGTAGCATCGTTCGGCGATATGCCGTTCGGGCATTACGACATTGAAGTGAGCGCGGTGGGATATATCACCGGGCATAAGGAAATCGAAGTGATCAGCTCTATCAACACGGTGAATTTGGATATCGTGCTGCAGCCAGATCCCACTGCCTTAAAGCTCGATGTCGACGAAAGCATGCCGGGCAAGGCCCGCAAAGAAACCAAGCATGGAGTTTCGGCACTTAAATCTGGAAACCTCAAGCAAGCCCAGAAATGGCTGGATGCCGCCTACCAGTTGGCGCCAGATAACTCCGACCTGAACTTTCTGATGGGATACCTGCGTTATCAGCAAAAGGATTTCGATCACGCGCAGACTTACCTGGGGACGGCCGCTAACTTGAACCCGCGCGATGTGCAGTCGCTTACGTTGCTCGGGCGCTTGGGTCTTCAGAAGGAAGACTATGTCGGAGCCAGTTCGATTCTGGAAAAAGCTGTGGCCGCAGACTCCGAGTATTGGATGGCGCACGATTTGCTGGCCGGCGCATACCTCAAACAAAATAAATATGAGCAGGCCCGCCAGCAGGCAGAACTGGCCATAGCCAAAGGCAAAGGCGGAGCCTCTTCGGCGCAACTCGTGTTAGGGCAAGCGTTGGTAGATCTGGGGCAGAAACAGGAAGGCATTGAGGCATTAAAGTCATACTTGAAGGACTCGCCGAAGAGCCCTGCGGCGCCACAAGTAACCAATTTGATAGCGGAACTTGAGCGCGGCAGCGGAGCGGCGGCTCCTGCTACCGGAGCTCATTCAGCTTCCACTCCTTTGGCCGGGGTTGATCCGCTATTCGCGTCTCCGGAAATGTCGTTCACGATGAAGCCTTGGCAGCCTCCGGGGATCGACGAGACGAAGCTCTCGGTCGCCGCAGGTGTGACCTGTCCGTTGGCGAACGTGATTGAGATGTCGGGCGAGCGGGTGAAGGAGTTGGTCACGGATGTTTCGCGGATCGCCGCCATTGAACGCCTGCTGCATGAACAAGTGGATGAGATTGGCAACCCCATTACCAAGGAAACTCGGGATTACAACTATGTGGCATCGGTTACCGAGGACAAGCCTGGTTTTCTTGAAGTGGATGAATATCGCTCGGCCCACCTGGGACTTTCCGATTATCCCGATCACATTGCCAGCAGCGGATTTGCGGCGTTGGCACTGGTCTTTCATCCCGACATGCGGGATAACTTTGACATGACCTGCGAAGGTCAGGGTGACTGGCATGGGCAGTCGGTGTGGCTGGTTCATTTTCGGCAGCGCGACGATCGACCCGCCCGTATTCACGACTACAAAGTGGGTGGGCAGACCTATGCGGTAAAGCTGAAAGGACGCGCGTGGATCACCACTGATAAATTTCAGATCGTGCGCATTGAATCGGAATTACTCAGTCCCATGAAGCCGATTCAATTGCTCAGTGAACATCAGATTGTGGAGTATGGCCCGGTCCCATTCCAAAAGAAGAACATGGAACTGTGGCTGCCGAAAACGGCGGAGATTTACTTTGATTTCCGCCGTCACCGCTACTACCGGCGGCACAGTTTTGATCACTACATGTTGTTTGCCGTGGATTCCGACGAGAAACGGAAAGAGCCGCAAGCCACGACGCCAGGAAGCAAAGCACGTCCCGTGCAGAATTGATCTCGCGGCATTATTCGGTCGCACCACCGCTTGAACGGCGCGCCGCAGGATACATCACGTGGCCGAACATCGTTCGGGGCTACTTTGAACTTCTAGCAGCGCTCGGGAAACGCTTAGTCGCAGCAGAAGCTTTAATCGGATGGCGCAAAACCGCGCCTCGTCTATTTTCTAGTGGATGAACTTGTAGTCGACGATCGAGGCGGCCAAAAGCCCGGCGCCACTTTCCGGTTCCGGATCTTGCCTGGCTTTGGCCTGCTCACCACGGGTACGAATCACCCGCCCCTGGCAGACCACGTTGCGGTTCTTCTGGCCGGAGATTTCCTCGGGCATTTCAAATATCATTTCGATCAAAGCATTCACCGGCAATGGTTGCGGGCCGTGAAAGAGTAGTCCCGTCTGGCTGAGGTTTTCGATGGTGCCCTCGTACCAGGTGCTGGTGCTGTTTACCCGGTAGCGCAGGGCGGTGTCCAGCCTCAGTCGGCGAGCGCGCGGTGTCCAGGAGGGCCGTTTCTCGCGCGCGTGGCTGCGGCGCATCCCGGTTTCCGGCTTCGCATGCTCCACACGCTCGGTGCGGCGCATGGTAGTCCAATCGTATTTATATTCAGCGGCGCATAGCAGACAAACTTGATAATAATCTCCGTCCGTGCCGCGCCGTGGCCAGGAAAATTCGTGGGAACAACGCCCAAGCATAAGAACATCCATGATTTTCTGCGGCATGATGGGTACTTTCGACTTGCCTTCCGATCAACTGAGCGGGTCGAACGGAATCTCATCATCGCTCGAACTTACGTTCTTGGGTAGGTTACTTTCGTGATGCGCTCATCAGGCGTATGTCGCTAGCGCACGCGTACATCGCTCAGCGCTCGTGAAATTCAAAAGCTGTCGGCTTCTGGTTCATCTTAGCGACGCTTTAAGGCTTCGAGTTCCTCCAAAGTGCGGGGCCAATCCGATCCCAAGTAGCCGGGACAAACTCCGATCGGCAAGAACTTTGCCGCCAGTCTGGCAGCGCGCGCAATAATTTGTTTCTTTGTCGGCGTAGCGAATCCGCAGCACTTTGTCGCCGCATCTCGGACATGGCTCGCCATATCGTCCATGCACCGCCATGCCGTTGCGAAAGGCGGTCACTTTCTCAGGGAAGGCAGACTTCGCCTCCTCGAGCAGCCGATCGATCCAGAACTCAAGCGTGTTTCGAGTCGCAGCGAACAGCCTCTCCCACTCTTCCGGTTTCATTTTTTGGGTGAGGGTCAGGGGAGAAAGCTGCGCTGCATGCAAGATTTCATCCGAGTAAGCGTTGCCGATCCCGCTCAGTAGACGCGGATCGGTCAGGGCTCTTTTGAGCGTGTGGTTTTCAGCCGTGAGCGTCTCGCGAAATAGATTGAGATCGCTGGTGAAGACGTCGATTCCTCCTGCGTCAATAGAACGCAAACTCTCCTCGTCTGCAAATACGTGCAACGACGCGCGACGCTTGGACCCAGCCTCGGTAAGCACCAGAGAACCGTTGGGAAAATCGAAGGCTGCCAGCGACTGACGGCCGGCAAGTTTCGCGCCCGTGGGTCGCCAATGCAATCGACCGGCAATCATCAGGTGAAGCGCCAGCCAGAGATCACCGTCGACTCCAATCACGATGCGCTTGCCAATTCGCCGCAGTTCCCGAACCACACGGCCCTCCACACTTGCAAGGGGCGGTTGCACGGTCCGCAGAAGAAAGGGGCTGGCCAGTCTGATCTGTTCAATTGGCTGACCAACTACGCGCGATTCGAGCGCGCTGATATAGGCGGCAACATCTGGTAATTCTGGCATGTCTATTAGCTTGCACGTCGTCCCTCAACTTTTGCAATGTCGCGTCGTTTTGAAATGGAGGGCAGTGTATTATCGCGGCATGGGAGGCATTGCGGCGGTCGACGTGACGGGATTTATTCTGGCCGGCGGGAAAAGCACCCGCATGGGCACGGACAAGGCATTCATCGAATTCGAGGGACACACCTTGCTGGAACGCGCCCTGAGCTTGGCGCGCTCAGTTACTCCAGATGTTCGAATCGTAGGAGCGAGGGAAAAGTTTGCGCCATTCGCGCCGGTAGTGGAGGATATATTTCGGGAGCGCGGACCGTTAGGCGGAATCCATGCCGCATTGCGCGCTTCAAAGACCGAACTCAATTTTATGTTGGCCGTGGATATGCCATTTGTCTCTAAGACATTCCTGCAGTATTTGATTAGCGAAGCCCGAAATTCCACCGAGGCGACGGTGATCGTTCCGCTCAGTGAAGGCCGCCGCCAGCCGCTGTGCGCGCTTTATCGTCTGCGGTTCGCCGAGGTGGCTGAGCAAGCCCTGCTTGCAGGCCGCAACAAGATAGATTCGCTGTTCGATGCCGTTGAAACACGAGTGATGGAAGAAGATGAGTTGGACCGCGCGGGATTCTCTAGCGCTATTTTTCGCAACCTGAATACTCCAGAACAACTGGAGCAGCAGCGGAGGGCATAACCCTTGAGCCTGACCCCTGAGAGTCAATCGAAAATGCCGGAAACCGCAAGCCGCCCCTATATCGAATTTCGCGAGGTTTCAAAGGCTTTTGGCGATAATGTTGTCCTCGATCGGGTCAGCTTTAACGTTATGCCTGGCGAAACAGTTTGCATCCTCGGGCGCAGCGGCGTGGGTAAATCGGTTTCTCTGCAAATTCTCATGGGTTTCCTCAAAGCAGATTCTGGCCGGGTGATCGCCGCCGGTCAAGACATCACCGACTTTACTGAGGAGCAACTGGAAGGCATTCGAAAAAAAGTCACCATGGTGTTTCAGAACGGAGCGCTCTTCGATTCACTTACCGTGGGCGAGAATGTGGCGTTTCCTCTGCGCGAAAGCAGAGAGTTGTCGGAAGAACAGATCTACCAGATTGTCGACGGCCTGCTGCAGATGGTGGGCGTAAAGGAAATGCGAGACCTGTTACCGTCAGATTTGTCGACGGGCATGAAGCGTTCGGTGGCTATCGCACGCGCCCTGGCGGCGCGGCCAGAGTGCATTCTTTACGACGAACCCACAACCATGGTGGATCCGCTGATGGCGCAACTTCTCGGCGACCTCATCAAGCGCCTCAAACTTCAATTGAACCTGACCAGCATCGTGGTCACTCACGATATGCGACTAGCTGAGAAACTGGCCGACCGCGTGGTCTTTTTGTATGAAGGCAGAGCGATCTTCTTCGGCACCTACGCGGAGATGACAAAATCTACTGAAACGATCGTGCAGGAATTCCTGGAGTTGGACGAATTGAAAATTGAGTGCTAAAGCAATTTCGGCGGGCAACGAACTTTCTGCCTACTCCTTGGACGTCTGCTTCACATAGCCGCTGCAAGTGCGAACCGGCAAGCGGGGATATTTTGCAAACCGCGGATCGGTGAATGAAAGCTGGCACTGGAGGAAAGCAGAAGCCCGGTCGGATCTGATGATCCGGGCATGCTGGCAATCGTCGCAGAGCCCGGCGCCGCGTAGTTTTTCTTCTTTGCCGGCGATTGTTTGCCGCGTCATTTGTCCGCTCAAAATCCCTGGCGCACCAATTCTTCCACAGTGAGCGAACTCTCCACCGACTCGACAGCCATCATTTTCTCGACGTATTTCGCAATCAGATCGGCCTCGAGATTGACGGGATCGCCAGGCTGCAGCGAGTGCAGATTTGTCATCTCCACGGTGTGCGGAATGATGGCAATCGTGCACTTTCGGCCTTCGAGTTTCGCCACGGTAAGACTGATGCCTTCGATTGAAATCGATCCCTTATAAACGGTGTACTTCTCGATCTCACTCGGCAGTTCGATATGGAGCCACCAGTTTTCCGAGTCCGCAATGCGCTCCAGTTCGATCAGTTTGCCGACGCCGTCGACGTGTCCTTGCACAATGTGTCCGCCAAACCGTCCGTCGGCCTTCATGGGAAGTTCCAGGTTGACCAGCGCTCCTTCACGCATGCGCGAAAACGAAGTGAGCGCCCAGGTCTCCGGAGCAAGATCGGCGCAAAACGAGCCGGGCTTGATATCGAGCGCGGTAAGACACACGCCACTGACCGCGATGCTGGCGCCAGGCTTCAATTCCTTTGGCGCTTGTTTGGCCGATACCGTGATACGGCGATTTTCGCCCCGTTGTTCGATTCCGGAGACGCGCCCTACTTCTTCAATGATGCCAGTGAACATGAGAACCTCGATGACAACCCAACATCATAAACCCAGCGCAGGGAACTGAGGCGGGAGAATGCTGCTCGAATTATTCTCCCTCCCTGCATGATGGAAACGGTTTCAGTCGTCGTAGGGGTCGCGCAAATATCCTTCCACTGCGAAGTCTTCTCCGAAGCGGTGCAGTTGGAGATGTTTTACCTGCGGGATGTGGAATGTACCTCGCAACGCGGCACCGGAAGCAAATGGAATTGATCCATCCAGCGCTAAAATCTTCGGCGCGTAGTACAGAAAAATCTTGTCGACGATGCCGGCAGCAAGCACGCTTCGGTTAACCGTTGCCCCGCCTTCGATCATTAGACTCGTAATCTCAAGTTGCCCCAGGCGTCGCAGCACAGCTCGCATATCGAGGTGCCCATCGTGAGAGGCCGTTGAAAGTTGTTCAATCCGGATGCCGCGGTCTTCCAGCTCTTTCTTTTTCTTTTCTCCGCCGTGGCAACAGAAGACCAAGGCATCGTTGCTAGGAGTTTCACGATTCATCACGCTCTGCACAAGCCGTGACTCGATTGGCAATCGCAAGTGCGAATCTAAAATGACGCGCAAAAGCGGACGCCGTCGCGATTTTCCGCTGCGATCAGTCAGCAGCGGATCGTCCGCCAGGATTGTTCCAATCCCCACCAGAATGGCGTCGCTCTCGTGGCGCTGTTCGTGTACGTGGGCGCGAGCAGTTTCACCCGTGATCCATCCTCCAGGCGGAATTCCCGCTGTGCGGTCAGATTCGACGGCCGGTGGCGGAGCGATCTTGCCATCGAGGGTCATCGCGGATTTTAGCGTGACCAGTGGAATGCCGTGACGAATATAGTGGGCAAAAGCTTCGTTGAGCCGTCGCGCCTCTTCCTCGAGCATGCCGACTTCGACGTGAATGCCCGCTGCTCGCAATTGCTCGAAGCCCCTTCCACTCACTTTGGGATTGGGATCGGGCATGCACGCAACTACGCGACGAATCCCCGCCGCGATCAAGGCATCGGTGCACGGAGGCGTACGACCTTGATGGCAGTGCGGTTCCAGGTTGATATAGAGCGTTCCTCCGCGCGCATTGTCTCCGGCCTGCTCAAGGGCCAATACCTCGGCATGTTTCACGCCGTCGTAAGTGTAGAAGCCGGTGCCTGCGATGCTCCTGCCGGAATTAACGATAACCGCCCCGACGCAGGGACCCGGCGAGGCCAAGCCGATGCCCTTACGCGCCTCATCGAGAGCGCGGTTCAGAAACTGCTCGTCAGTCGCACGATCGGGCATCTGTGACGGGTATGAATCAGGCGTGACGTTTCCCTCGAAGCTTCACTCGAACAGCGAGTCCACGAATTCTTTTGGATCGAACGGCAACAGATCGCCAACTTTCTCGCCCACGCCAACGAATCGTACGGGCAGTCCCAACTCGCGCGAGATAGCAACCACTACGCCGCCCTTCGCCGTGCCGTCGAGTTTGGTGAGGACGATGCCAGTAACTCCTGCCGATTGCGTGAACAGCCGCGCCTGCTGCAAGCCATTTTGTCCGGTAGTCGCGTCCATCACCAGCAGCGTCTCGTGCGGAGCTCCGGGAATAATGCGTTGAGCGGTGCGGCGCATTTTTTCCAGTTCGGACATGAGGCTCGTCTTGGTATGCAGGCGCCCAGCAGTATCGACAATTACGTAATCCATCTTTCGCGCGGTCGCGGCCTGCAGTGCGTCGAACAGGACTGCCGCGGGATCGCCCCCGGGCTTGGTCTTGATCACTTCCGTACCGGTCCGCTGTCCCCAGATTTCCAGTTGATCGATGGCCGCGGCGCGGAACGTGTCCGCCGCGCACATCAGCACGTTCTTGCCCTGCGACCGAAATACCTGAGAGAGTTTGCCGATCGTCGTCGTTTTGCCTGTGCCATTTACTCCGACCACGAGAATCACTTCCGGCGTGCCTTCCACGCGCTCCACAGGCCTTGTATTGGCCGCGTTCAAAATGGCCAGCAATTCCTCTTTGAGAAGACGTTTGAGTTCTTGGACATTTTTGATTTGTTTGCGATCGGCCTTATCGCGCAACTTTCCCAGAACTTCTTGCGTGGTTGTACTACCCAGGTCGGCGCCGATCAGAGTAGCCTCAAGATCGTCAAGCGTGTTGCGGTCGATTTCTTTGCCGATCGAAACTACTTCTTCAATGCGTTCCGCCAGGTTCTCACGCGTACGCGTGACCGCCTGCTTCATGCGATCGAAGAGTCCAGTTTTCTTTTCTTCCGTGCTGCCGAATAAAGTTTGAATCATGAGAAAGCCTAAGATTTGATTATAGCGGCCCGGCGCAGTCCGGCAGGCGCTTGTCAGACAATGCCCTGGTCAGACAACGGGATCGTCAGCCAATAGGACGAGAGTGGTTAAACTCGGGTTCTTTCCAGGTTAGTGGCTTCGGCGGCAGGAAGCGCCGGACCCGCTGCAGCCGGAGGAATCACCCCAGCTGCATCCGGAGCAACCGATCTTTTGATTGCGATCCGCTGTATGCGAATCTCGCCTCGTCCGTAAACCGCCATCAGCGCAGCTACGGGCTCCGGATCGAGCCGCTTGCCGGCGAGGTTCTGAATAATTTTCAGGGCCTCCTCCGGAGTGTGCGCATGCTGGTAAGGACGGTTTGTAGTTAAGGCATCAAATGTATCGGCGACCGCAATCACCCGCGCCAGCAGCGGGATCTGCTCTCCGGTGAGGCCATAAGGATAGCCTCTGCCGTCCAGAGCTTCGTGGTGAAGTTCAATGCCAGGAAGCATATCCGCCAGCTGAGTTACCGGGCGTAAGATGTTGGCGCCTTTCGTAGTGTGGGTCTTCATGACCTCAAACTCTTCTGCGGTGAGCGCGCCCGGTTTTTTCAGAATGCGATCTTCGATGCCAATTTTGCCTACGTCGTGGAGCTGCGCGGAAATTCGCAGAATCTCCATAAACGGCGCATCCAGATTCATTTCCTTGCCAATCATCAGTGAGTAACGCGTGACGCGATCGGAGTGGCCACGGGTGTAGGGATCTTTTTCGTCGACCGCGCCCGCCAGCATTTGAATGGAGCCCAGGAACAGTGCGCGATTTTCCTCTGCCGCCCGCTTCAGGTCTTCGACGAAGTGCTCGAGATCTTCGGACATGGTGTTGAAGGTCTCGGCTAACTCGCCGATTTCGGTGCGGCTCCACAAATGAACACGCTGCGAAAAGTCGCCGCGCGCCAGAGCGCGGCTAGACTGCGTAAGGATCTGCAGGGGATTGGTAATTCTGCGCGCCGCAAAGATGCTCACGCCAATGCTCAACAGCACGGCCAGTAACGCCAGCAGGCGTGCCGTGCGCTGCATCTCGTAGACCCCACGGTATGCCTCGCGCTGTGGCTTCTGCACCACCACGGCCCAATCGAGAGCAGTAACCGGGCTGTAGGTGCCAAGCATCTCGACGTTATCTTTACCTTCCTGCACCGCGAATTCCTTGGTCGCAGCCAACTGCGCCTTGTTGCCCTCGTCCACGAAGTTGCGGACGATTTCAAGACTCTTCATATCCTGGCCAGTCACATATTGGGCAGTCCCGGCGGCCACCAGGCGGCCCTGCGCGTCCACGACATAAGGAATGAGGCCACCGCCGCTTACTTCATGGAGGCGGCGAATCAGGAATTGCAAATCCACGACGGCGCCTACCATACCTAGAAAATGTCCCCCATAACTTACCGGACTGCTGACTAAAACCACTGTCCGCGAAGTCTTGCCATCTTCCACTTGCAGCGCCTGCCCGTTATAGGCGCGGCCATCGCGGGCTGCGTCATAGGCATGTTGCAGCTCTCGTTGCAAGAATGCATCTGGCGCGATACGGCCGGCCGAGATTCCCTTGGCATCGGAATTCAGCAACGTGGCGTAGGCAAGTTCATCGGAAGACGAAACAAAATGTTCCAGCAGCGCGCGCAGCTCTGGCGCTTCGATATTTTTGCTGCCGATATCGCCCCCGCTCGCCACTTGAATTGCTGAGGAAAGATTCGCCAGCATCATTCGCAGCGAACGCTCGTGTTGCGAGAGATCATCCGCCAACGACCGCGTCACCGTATTCTGCAGCAGCATCTCGTTGGTCTTCAGCCGGTCCCGGTTGATCGCCTCTACCTGGGCGGAATAAAAGTACATCGGGACGATGCTGATCACCAGCAGCACGCCGAGGATTACATACAAAATTGGAATACGCGCCGGAGTTGGCGCGTTAGAAGACGAGTCGCTCCCCTGACCTGATTCGGAAGCGCCGTCGATCGAAGTGGCGGCGGTTTTCACTTGTATCTATAGAATTTTAATTTGTCCGGGACAGCTGGCAGACGGAAACCGTGAGACTCACCATTACCAAAGTTTCGGCGGAAACGGGCGCGCAGTAAGGGTTTGGCAGGATAACATCCAACGGTCAGCTTCCGGACCTAAGCGCTTCGCTTTTACCGCTGCGAGTCATCAGCTCATAAATCGCATCGCGGGGAGCTTTACCTTCGTGAAGAATGGCAAACATCTGCTCGGTGATGGGCATCTCGACACTGTGGGCGCGCGCCAGTCCTACGGCTGCGGTTGTGGTGAAAATTCCCTCTGCAACTGCGCCATGCATGCCAGCCAGGATCTCCGGCAGCTTGCCTCCGCGGCCAAGTTCCACGCCTACACTGCGATTGCGGGAGAGACCGCCAGTGCAAGTCAGCACTAAGTCGCCCAGTCCGGCGAGCCCGGCCATGGTTTCAGCTTTGCCGCCACAGGCCACCACCAGACGCGTCATCTCAGCTAAGCCACGCGTGATCAGAGCCGCCACGGAATTGTGGCCGAGGCCAAGGCCGGCGCTGACGCCGGAGGCGATGGCAATTATGTTCTTCAAACCGCCGCCAAGTTCCACTCCGATTGGATCGTCGTTGGTATAAACGCGGAAACTGGCATTGCTGAATTCCTGCTGCACGGTGAGGGTCAGATCGCGATCCTGCGAAGCAATCGTGATTGCGGTAGGGTCTCCGCGCGCAGCTTCCAAAGCGAACGATGGGCCGCTGAGCGCGCCGATGCGTATGGGAATATCGCCTCGCTTGATCACTTGCGAGATCACCTCAGTCATCCGCAACAGCGAGTTTTCTTCCAGTCCTTTGGTCGCGCTGACAATGATCGTATCTGCGCGCAAGAGCGGCTTCATCTGCTCAAACAAGAGCCGGCAATGCTGCGAAGGCATCACGCTTACGACAATGGACGCACCAACGAGCGCTTCCCCTAGTTCGGCGCAGGCAGTGACGCCGGCTGGAATCTTTTGGTCCGGAAGAAACTTTTCGTTTTCGCGCCGGTGCGCGATGGTGTCGCAAACTTCTTTTTCGTGCGCCCAGAGCCGAACGTGATGACTGCCAGTTCGCGCCAGAACGATCGACAGCGCGGTACCCCAAGCTCCGGCTCCAATGATTGCGATCTCACTCATGCGCGTTTCGCTCCCATTCGGCTTTCCGTGCCGTTCAACAGTCGTCGCATATTCTCTTTATGTTTGACAAGAATAAGGGCGGAAGTTAGAAAAATCTCCGCCAAACCTGTCGAAAAATAAAATCGATCGTTGTGCCAGACGATAAATGGGAAAATCGCAACCGCGACCATCGAACCAAGGGATACGAAGCGAAAGATTAGAACAACCGTCAGGAAGGCCCCTGCCGCGATCAGGACGGCCTTCGGGGCAATCAGCAAAAAAGCGCCCAGCCCGGTGGCGACTCCCTTGCCCCCGCGAAACCTTAACCAGACCGGAAACATGTGGCCGAGCACGGCGAACAATGCCCCCAGCGCCAGTTGCTCGAGAGCGGGAGGCCCATCGCCAGCCCGGTAAGCAATTTCATAGGATAGCGCCACAGCTGCAGACCCCTTCAGCGCATCCAGCAAGAGAGTGAATACTCCGAGCAACGGAGATTTTCGTGAAACATTCGTGGCTCCAATATTTCCACTCCCGCTTTGACGAACATCTTCTCCGCGGAAGATGCGCACCAATAAATAGCCAAAGGGAATTGACCCGAGCAGATAACTGGTCCCGGCTATCAGAGAGAACATATACATGGAAGTAGGTTGCTAGCGCAGACTGAATTCCGCCAGCTTTGTATATTTTGAGCCAGTCGGCGAAACCTGGCTTCGGTAAAGAAAAAACTCGCGGGCGGTCATAGTACCAAACTCAGGCACCGGCAATGCCGATAGTTTTTCCTGCAAGCGCTGAAAGCTGTGATTCGCTCTGTCGTTCTTTTCCCAACGGGGCGATCCTGAGCGTCCAGAACCCCGGGCGAGTGTGAGGTGCGCATTGTAAACATGTTCTTCTTTCTTGATTTCGAGTGCGACAAGCGTTGCATCCACACTCGCTGCCAGCGTGGTCAGCTTTGCATCTCCATCAATTCCCACCCAGAACACCCTTGGTGCGCGCACAGTTGGGAAAAATCCGTATCCCCGAAACGTCAACTCAAAGTGATCAGCATCGATTGTTTTGAGCGTCCGTTTGATTGCGTCGAGCTGCGGCTCGGATTGTTCTCCGATAAATTTCAAAGTGACGTGCAAGGATTCAGATCGCACCCAGCGCACATCCGGAGCAAATCCGCGAACACCGTCGAGAAAGCGTGCAATCCGGTTCCGGATGGCATCGTCAATATCGAGCGCTACGAAGAGGCGCATAGGACGCTTCTTTTCACATCAACTTCTTTCGCACCATATCCAGCGCGAGCGTGGTGGCGAACCAGCGGATCCGCTTGCGATCGCCGGGGAAGTTTCGCTCAATCACTTCGGTCCCGCTTGCGCTGGCTAAGGCGTGAAATACCAAGCCCACCGGCTTCTCTGGAGTTCCGCCCGTGGGCCCCGCCACGCCCGTGATGCCAATCCCTAGAGTGGTATCGCAGCGATAGCGAATCGACTCCGCCAGCGCCGCTGCCACTTCGCGGCTGACTGCGCCGTGCCGCTCAATCATGTCAGCGGGAACACCCGCCAACTCCGTTTTTACGGCATTGGAGTACACGATGGCGCCGCCGGCAAAGTAGCGCGAACTGCCTCCTACTGAAGTAATTCTCTCGCTGAGAAGACCGCCAGTGCAGGATTCAGCTACGGCCAGCGTGGCGTTGCGCATCTGCAACCAGTACCCGACGATTTGCTCGAGCGACTGGCCGTCACGGGAGTACACCGCATCGTCGAGCTCTTCCTCAACGGCATCCGCCGCTTCATCCACCCGCGCCTGCGCCGCTTCCATACTCTCGGCGCGCGATTTGAAATGCAGTTGGATCTCTCCGGCTCCTGCAAGAATTGTGGTCTGCACGTCCGCAAATCGTTTGTAGATGGGCGCGACGCGCGCATCCACAAGAGATTCACCGAGCATTGCCACTTTCAATACGCGAGTCGCCAGGAAGGCAGTTGGCAATTTTTCCCGCAGCCTCTCTCGGCATTCCGCTTCGAATAAAGCTTTCAATTCGTGCGGAGGCCCGGGCAATAAAATGACGATGCGTTCCCGGTTCTGGATCTGGCCGCTGAACCACTGGCCCGGCGCGGTGCCGTTGGGGTTAGGCAGAACGGTCGCACCCTCGAGAACATCTGCCTGCTTGGCATTGTTGGCCGACATCTTCCAACCACGCGTGGCGAAACGCTGGTCGATCCCGGCAAGAACCTGTGCGTCGCGATGCAGAGAAACACCGAGCCCTTGGGCTGCCGCTTCTCGGGTAAGGTCATCTTCGGTGGGACCGAGGCCACCGCTAAAAATCACGATATCCGAGCGAATCAAAGCGTGCTGCGCGGCTGTGACCAGACGCCCGAGGTCGTCTCCTACGACGCTCTTGAAAATTACCTCGACGCCGAGCTGGTTCAGCTGCTCGGTGAGGTAAAGAGAATTGGTATCCATGCGGAAGGGCGTCAGTAGCTCAGACCCAACCGCGATGATCTCGGCATTCACGGCTAGAAGTGTAAATGAAAACTGCAGATCGATGGAGCAAGCGAGGGCGATACCGATGCGCTGTGACGCGTTACTCGGGCAAGAGCGGCTGCCCCTGAATGTTCCATGAGAGATGATGAACCGCGTCCGTGGTAGCCAAAACAACGCTGCGTCCTGGAGCGAAAGCCAGTCCTACGAGCCCATGCCCTGCAACTTCCAGAGTCGCGCTGCCCTCCGCTGTGATTTTCACAATGCCGCGCCTGCCCGAAAGCGACGCCGCAACGTACAAATTGCCGTTGACGTCGAAAGCCAAGCCCTGCGGGCGTCCCAGGCCGCGGAAGAACTTATGAACCGTGCCCTGCGGATCGATTCTGTGAACACAGTCAAAACTCGAACGTAGTCGGTCCAGTCACGAATAGATCTCCTTCCGGACCGAACGCAAGATGGTATGCAGAGACGCTAGGCTCGAGCGTGGCGAAAACAAAAACCTGCTGATCGCGGCCAATTTTGAAAATGGTTCCACTGCGGTCGCCTACGTAAAGATTCTGGTTGCGGTCGAAGGCAATTCCAGTGGCGATTCCCATGCCCTCGGCGTAGGTGGTCATGGTTCCGTTGGGGGCCACGCGATACACCGCACCATCATGGCGCGAAGAAACATACATCTGTCCCTGGCGGTCAAAAGCGATCGCGGTCGCGTTCATCATCTCCGCGACGAAGGGCTTGACCGTGTAGTTGGTATCAATCTTGAAAATTGCGACCGGAACTTTCTGGCCGCGTGAGCCAGAAAACGTTGCGTAGATATTGCCTTGTGCGTCGATCGCCGGACTGGTAACGGGATGCAGATTTTCGGCGATGGGTACAGCGACTTTCACGTTTTGCGAGTTGCTCACATGACCGTTTGTCGCCACCACAACGGGACCGGAGGTCGCTCCCGCCGGAACTCGGGCAACCAGAAACGAATCCGAACTGATCACGACTCCGCCTTCGACGTCGCCGAACTGCACACGAGGACGCTGCCACTGAGGCGGCCGCAATCCCGAACCTGCAATTCGTACTTCTCCTCCGGCCAGCGCCAGCACCGGCGACACGGACTCGATGTGCGGTCCGCCATTTACATTTTTCTTACCGAGGACACGATCGGAAAATCCCATGAGAACTCACTCGCCTTACCTTAGAAGGCTAAAACGCAGAAAGAGATGCACAACGAATAGCGCGTACAGACCCGCGGCAATGTCGTCGAGAACAATTCCTGCACCTTCTGGAAGCGCCTCCAATTGTCGCACCGGCGGCGGTTTGAGAATATCGAAGACTCGAAAAAGTATAAAGGCCGCCAAGAAAGATTTCCATGCCAGGGGAACGGCAATCAGTGCCACCAACTGCCCGGCTACCTCATCGATCACCACAAATTGCGGGTCTTTCAGCGCAGAGCCTCGAGCGACCCGCGTTGCTGCCGGAATACCAATGAGCGTGACCAGCACCGCCAGGATCAACGCAACCGGAGTGCGTAGCGGAGGAGTCAGAGCGTGGGCGAGAGCAGCCCATAGCACTACCGTCGCAGCCGATGCCCAGGTTCCCGGCCCCGGCCGCAGACGTCCGATCCCAAAAAACGTACCGACCAGCGTAGCCCACCGCGGAGTTCGAAGCCGGACCCCGCCAGCCGGCGGGACGCCGGCGCTACGGTCGTGACTTCTTGCTCTCCCTGATTCGTTTGTCTTGGCCGACCGCATGATCAAGAACCCGTCGCCTCAGTAGCGCCGCCGTCCCCGGCGGCTGTTGCGCGGGCGTCTCGCCCGCGCACGCTGACCCATTTCCAACCCTTCAGGTTCGCCTTGGCTGGATTCTCTGCGACGTAGCGAATCGCTCTCTCGAACTCTTCCTCGCTACGAATGAGGTGATCATAGTATTCCCTTTGCCAAAATGTTCCTCGCGCTCCGAGAATCCGATTGGCTTGTTTCGCGCTGTAGGATTTCCAGGAATGAACTACCGCTGCCAAATTCTGCCCCGGTAGCAGCCGAACCAGAACGTGGACGTGATTGGGCATAATACACCACGCGAACAGGCGGTAGCGTTGGTCAGCAAAGTGAAGCAGCGTACTTGCCAATAATTCTGCGATTACAGGATTCCGCATGTGGCAAGCGCCGGCTCCGCTATCGAGAAAGCGCTCCATAACTCGTGTAGACAAGGTTTGGATTTTCCTGCGCTCGTCGGGACTCAACTCGCGATGGAGTTGCTTGGCCGTGGTAGCAATCGCGTGCCGCTCGGATTCGATACGATCCAAAACCGACTTGGGCAGCGAGTCGGCGAGTCGGAATGTGATGAAATAGGTAGCGCTCTCCTTCTCCCAGTGCGGAAGTCGGCCACGGTTGCGAATCGTGACTTCTCCAAAGCCGGGGCGGTACGCCCCAGCGCCAGCCGGCGGGACGCCGGCGCTACGGTCGGATTCTGGTGCGGCGTTAGCGGAAGCTTCCTTCACGAATTCTCATCCTGCTCTTCGGGAGTGCTTTCGCGAATTTGCTCCTCCGCGTCGCTGACCGGGGAAGGAATCACATAAGCACCGCTCGCCCATTTCCCCAAATCAATGGTGCGGCAGCGGTCGCTGCAGAACGGAAATTCCGGGTCGCTGCTCTTGACGACTTTCTTGCAGATCGGGCAACGGAGTTTCAAGGTGCGCTTGCGGGGCATGGCTTGGGAACGCTCGGGTCCTTACGAATCAACAGGAATCAACATGCTGCCGGCTCAAAAAGAAATCACAGCAAACAGGGTGGCTACAGTATTTTCGCCACCAAGTCGTAGTCGTGTGCTTCCACAATCTGACAGCGATAGAATTCGCCGGGCTGGGGCTCCGCCTCGGCCGGAAATTCGTTCACGAAGACTTTGCCGTCGATCTCTGGCGCATGCATTGCGGTGCGGCCCTCCATGAGTAGATCGGTTTCTTCCGAGCTTCCTTCCAGCAACAGGTCAAACTCCTGCCCCACCAGCGACTTCTTTTTCTTTTTGCTGATTTGCCGCTGGATGCCCATCAGATGTTTGCGCCGCCGTTCAATCTCAGCGAGGGAAAGCTTGCGACCCAAACCATAAGCACCGGCGCCTTCCTGGTCGGAGTAAGAGAAGGTTCCCATCCAATCAAATTCAGCTTCGCGGACAAAATCGCACAACTCTGCAAATTCCTCTTCAGTCTCACCGGGAAAGCCGACGATAAATGACGTGCGCAAGGTCAGGCCAGGAATAGCACGCCGCATCTTGTCAATGGAACGGAGAAATACTTCTGCGCCGCCCCCGCGCTTCATGCGCTTCAGCGCGCTCGCGGATGCGTGCTGCAACGGCACGTCCATGTAGGAACAAATCTTTTCGTGAGTTGCGATCGTTTCCAGCAGCTTCCCCGTGATCTTATTCGGATAGGCATACAGGAAACGAATCCAGCGAAGGTCTTCGATCTGCGCGAGTTTTTCCAGCAGGAGCGCCAGGCCATCTTTGAGTCCAAAATCCTCACCGTAGCAGGTGGTGTCCTGGCCGATCAGCGTGATCTCACGTACGCCATTCCGTGCCAGCCGTTCCGCTTCAGCGATGACCGATTCGAACCGTCGCGAACGAAACTGTCCACGCAATTGAGGAATGATACAGAACGTGCAAGGATGGTCGCAGCCCTCAGCGATCTTGATGTAAGCCGTGGATTTTGGAGTAGCCAGGATGCGCGGAGTTTCGTCGTCGTACAGATAGTTGGGCAGATCAGCAATTGCGCCGTCCCATTGCCCACGTGAAAATCGTCCCTGCGCAGCCCGAGCGTCGCCTTCGGGCCGCGAGGAAAGCACGACAAATGGAGATTTATTCGGCGGTGCAACTGGCGCAATGCCAGTTGCTGACAGAATGTTTTGCAGTTCCCCCGTCCCGACGACGGCATCTACCTCAGGAATGCGCTGACGAATCTCATCGCGGAAGCGCTCGACCAGGCAACCCGCCACCACCAGCTTTTTCGCCCGTCCTGCCGTCTTAAGCCCAGCCATCTCGAGAATTGTGTTGACTGACTCCTGTTGCGCGCTCTCGATGAAGGAGCACGTATTCACCACAATGACGTCGGCATCCTCGGCTCGCGGAGAAATTTCGGCTCCAGCCCGCGCCAAAAATCCCATCATGACTTCGCTGTCCACCAGGTTTTTAGGGCAGCCCAGGCTGACAAAACCAACCTTTTGCGGTCGCGCCGGCTGCGTATCATCGTTCGCCATCCGGGTAGGGCTGTTTTCTCGGGGATTCGGTACAGTGAGGCTTTTAGAGGGCATGCAATCTCACTATTTTAACATTTTATCGATCCTTAAGATCGTAGCTCTGGAACACATCCGAGTTGGATCCTTCTTTTCTATGACTACCGGCACTACGAAAGCGACTACCTGTACTACGAAAGCATTGTGACCAGCGGTACCACGAAAGCCAGCAAGCTGTGGATGAAGATTTCGAACTTCATGCTACGCTTGCTCTACTGACTAAAAGCAGCTATGCCGCGTCCTGGAGGGGAAATGTCTGGGAAACAGGCCGTACTCGCAGTCCTGATTATGGGAATGTCCATCCTGGCAGCCTCTGCCGCCGCCCAGGACGAGAAGAATGAGTTGACCGGCATGCTGGGCCGCATCTTCATCAGCGACCAGGGAATTCACGGCCCAAACGCGCCCACGATTAATCCCTATGTTCGGTCGGGCAAAGGACTAACGTTTGAAGTGGACTATGCACGCCATCTTTTCGGTACTGAGGTTTACGCCTTTTCGGCCGAAGTGCCGGCTGTTTTCAATCTCGACGAAGACCTGGGATCAGGTGGCGACGTTGTTCCCTCCGGCTACCAGCAGATTTTCGTGACTCCAGCGATTCGCCTGAATTTGTTTCCCTCAACCAGAGTGTCACCCTGGGTGAGTTTCGGCGGCGGCTTTGGGCACTTCAGCGAGAGCAGCAATCTTAATTATTACGGCGCCAACCCAGGAGGCTCAACCACCTCTGGTGTTCTACAGGTGGGATTAGGACTGGATGTAAGTCCGTTCGGCAAGCGCATGCGGCACTTCAGCATTCGCGGCGAGTTTCGTGATTTCTGGTCAGGAACTCCTGATCTTCCGTTAGCGGATACCGGTAAGACGCGGCAGCATAATTATTTTCTGGGCGGCGGCATGATCTGGCATTTCTAGGGGATTACTTCTTAATCGCCAGTTCCACTTCCTCATACAACTCGGGCAGGCGCTGCGCGTCGTTTGAGGAATTTCCGAACCGCGCCGATTCGTAAGCGTCGGTGAAGCGCCCAACCCGCAGACGCAAGCGCTCATCCGCGATCACACGAACGAATTCCTGTGCCGTCTGCGTGGTAGATTTCTTTACCCCACGCCGTGCCAGGTATCGGGCCATGCGTTCGTACCACATCGCCGCTGCTTCATCCGGCGATCGTTCGGGATGCGCCTGCAGTCTTCTCGTGCGAATCATCTGGGCAATTCGGCCGAGGTTACCCAGCAGCAGCACCATGAATGCAATACCACCAACCGCCCAGAACCAGCGTGTAGGCGCCTGTTCCGCGCTTCGCTGGCCGCGCCGCACCAGGTTGAGCAGTCGCGCATAATGCAACCTGGCCCACGTCCTCGATCTTTCCCATGAATTGCGCGTGCTGTTTAGCGCTGCACGTCCCAGGATGTACTGGTGCGAAGAGTCGTAGCTGATCACCCACTCCCGCCAGAACGATTGCGCCGCATCCAGGTAGAGCATGGCGCGGTCCCAACCCTGCGGCGTGTCTACATCGCCGCCCGGCGTGGGATCGAAAGTAATCCAGCCGTAGCCAGGGAAGTAAGCCTCCACCCAGGAGTGCGCATTCTTTGCCCGCACCACATAGTTGGCAGTGACGTCGTTAAATTCATCGCTGCGAAAACCGTTCACCACGCGAGACGGAATGTGCAGCGTGCGCAGCATCACCGCCATCGAAGAAGCAAAATACTCGCAGTGCCCCTGCTTGCGCTCGAAAAGAAAGTTGGCCAGAGGATCGGCGACCGGAGCGCGCAGCAACTGCAAGGTATAGCCGTAATGCGTTTTCAAGTAGTTTTCCAGAGTTGCCGCCTTGTCGTAATTATTGGAAGCCGAACCGGCAATCTGCGCGGCCAGCCGCGGAATTCTGGGATCGAGCGCGGGTAGCTGTAAATACGGCGACACAGACTGCGGAAGGGAATTCCCCGCCGCCCGAAGATCTGCGGCCGATGGTTTGGCAATATCCGAATCCGCTTCGTACACATTTACGGCATGCTGGCTGTCGAGATCGTAAATGGCTCCCCCCGCGTCCACGCCCAGCGCCCGGTAGGTGCCCATCACCCGGCGGCCCCAAGGAGCAAGGAAGAAAATATTCGTACCGATAGGCTCAAGCAAAACGCGGTAATGAATAAGGTGAGGATTGGTTCCCGGCGCTGCCTGGCGTCGTCCGTCATTGGCCAGAAGCACGCCCTGGCTCGAGATGGGTACAGAAAACGCACCGTCCACTTCCCGTTGCAGCATGAATTGGTCCCGGGAGTTCGACCAGTTCTTGCCGTCGAAGTTTGCCAGCGCCACTCCCCGCCAGTGGAGCGCGTACTGGCCGTGCCTGTCGCCACTGATCTGGATATGCATTACCACCGAATTGGACTGCTGGATCTGCCCAATGCTGCCCAGTCGCACGCGATCGCTGAAGCCGGTGGAGAGATCATTACCGAATGAGTAGGCGCCCAGATATCCTGCCGACATGCGAGGCAAAAGAAAAAATACTGCCGCCGCGCCCGCCAGCATCATCAGTACCAATCCCGGCGTGGTCCTGGCCAGCGCAAATGCCAGGTGCCGGTGTTCGTGCGCATCGTTGGAATGCCGCGCCTGATACTTGGCGGTCCGCTCCGATCTCCGCATCTCCATCAGGATGAACGTAGCCACCGCCATCAGCATGAATCCGGCAAAGAAGAAAAGAAAAATGCTGTCCACGGTCAGTACTGCGGACGCGAGCACCATCAGAAAAGCGAGAATCGCCAGAGTCACGTAGTCGCGATCACGCCGCAGGGAAAACGTTCGCACAACCACCGCAAATAAAACCAGGTGTACCGTAGCCGCCAGAAATCCACGCGAGAGCAGGAAGTAATCCGCGGCGTAGAAAGCGAAATACGCAATCGTCAGAGGCGTGGTCCAGCGCTCGGAGATCACGACGCGACGCCGCTCTGCCAGCAAGAAACCTCGCAGAGCCAGGGCCGATCCCACCAGCAAGATGGTTGGAACGTCGAGCCCTCCCGTGCTCGCCAAAGCGCCAAATCCCATTAGAACGAGTAGATAGAGAGCCAGCTCGAAGTATTTGTTGATCGCCTGGGGCAGCGGAATGATGCCCGGTAGTGGAGAAGGCTGAGGCATTTATTTTAGGGACGGTTGACCGAACCCGTGATCGCGTCAGGTTCCGGGTCAGATTCCTATTGTTCGATACATCCCATCAAGAAGGGAAGGGCTACGTGAGTTTTTCTTGCACCAAAAGTCACCATCCCTTTGCCGACGTGTGACGCCATTTGCGTCGAGAACCTCTGCGCTTTGCTAGAATGATTCAGGTCAGGCATCGGTCTCACGCGACGTACTCTCGCCAACCCCGCCAGGTCCGGAAGGAAGCAACGGTAACGGGCTCTTGCGTGTGCAGTGGGTTCCCGGTGCCTGGCTTATTTTTATCTGTCGTCAGCCGATCTGGCTTGCCAACTCGGCTTTACGCATAATTTACAACTCTTTGCGCAAGAACCGCGTCGCCGCCTCATCTTATCTAGAGAGGGCTGGCAGATTATCGCGAGGTGCAGTAGAAAACATGCGCAAGGCTCGAACTCATTCAAATTTCGTTTCGCCAACTGTCACCATCCGCGTCTCTGGGTCGCTCTCGCAGGGCCATCTCGCCTACGTGGATCAACTCGTTTCCTCCGCGATCGAATGTGCCTTATGGCCGCTGCTCGACCTGGAGCATCTGGTAGAGCTGGATCACGACGCTCTTACCTATCTCTTAAATGGTGAGGGACGCCACTTCGGCATCGTCGGTTGCCCAAACTTTATTCGCGAATGGATGCAGTATGAAAGGGACAGTCGGGCGGCTTAACAGTCGGCTAGCCGCGCCTCGCGGCGTGGCCGTCGCCATTCCACAACGTCTACCCGCCCAGGATGGAATGGGGATCTGAAGAACCGTTGCATCGGCGCTTGGTCCGCCGAAGTCTCGGCCCCACCGAAACTGATCAACAAGTGCTATCGCCTGTTAGCGACATCGGGACGCACTGCCGCGGAGGTGAGTGGCAGCAAGTGGATCTTATGCTCTGTAGAGAATGTGAGGCAGCAGCTTAGCGCCCCAAATCACAGCGAGAAGAATGGCAAACGCAACTATCCAGACCTTCAACACTTGCTCCCAATCGAGAGGAAGTCTTTCCAGAACCGTGACCTGCCTCGAAAAAAAAGACCGTTTCTTCTCCACAATAAATGTCCCGGTCGGTATCAGCGGTAGCCACAACAATACAACGAACACGGTCGTCTTAAACCGTTCCTTGCCCGTTTCCGGACTGTAGATGCATCCAGCTTTTCCGAAGCGATCACGACCAACGCCATAGAGATGAAGAACGAACAAATTTCCGGGATTTCTCCTTTGCTCTTCTTTGCGTTGCTTTTCTTCCTCAATAAACAGCGGTAGCTGTTCATTCTTATTGATTCGTCGTCGGCCGAGCTCGTCATTCAGAGCAGCAGCGGCTTCGGGGGTCAGTTGCTCCGAGTCGAGTGCCAATCGCAACAGCTCGTCGTCCGTCTTGTTTTGGTATTCCTCGGCGAAGCTCTGGATTTCCACGCGACGATGTTAGCTTTACTTAGCCACACAAGCAACATGTTAGCGGCAGTTGGCGAAATATCGCGATATCACTCTGCGCTACCCAGCGTCGGCTGAAACGGGTTTTACTTTCTCCCCGCGCGTTAGACATTCCGCTCCCAATCCTGCAAAATACTGAGTCTCATACTCAGGAGCTCTCATTGACCACACCGACCCGCGTCAGAGCGAAGATCAGCGCCCTTGGCACTTACGTTCCGCCTCGTCTTCTCACCAATGCCGACCTGGAGAAAATGGTCGACACCACCAATGACTGGATTCTTGCCCGCGTCGGCATTCGCGAACGGCATATCGTCGAGAAAGGAATGGCCACCAGCGACCTCGCAGTTGAGGCGGCCAAGAAAGCCCTGGCTCAGCGCGGCCTGACGCCGAACGACATCGATGCCATCATCGTTGCGACTGTTACGCCGGACATGTTCTTTCCCTCCACCGCCTGCCTGGTGCAGCACAAGCTGGGTGCGAGCGGGGTCTGGGGATTCGACCTCTCCGCCGCGTGCTCCGCATTTGTTTACGCCGTGCAGACTGGAGCGCAATTCATCGCGGCGGGAACACATAAACGAATTCTCGTGATTGGCGCGGACGTCATGTCTTCAATCATCGACTACACCGATCGCGCCACTTGCGTGATTTTTGGCGATGGTGCCGGGGCCGTGATTCTTGAAGCCGCGGAAGACGACTCGGTTGGCCTGATTGATTTCATTCATGAAGTCGATGGCTCCGGCGGTTGCTATCTTTACATGCCGGGCGGAGGAAGCTTGAATCCGTCGTCGCGCGAAACGGTGGAACAAAAAATGCATTACGTCCACCAGGACGGCCAGCAGGTCTTCAAGTTCGCCGTGCGCAAACAAACCGAAGCCTGCCTGAAACTTCTCGAGCGCAACGGCCTGAAAGGTTCGGATGTTGACGCCTTTATTCCGCATCAAGCCAATCTAAGAATTATCAACGCCACCGCCGAGCGCCTTGGTCTGCGCCCCGAAAGCGTAATCGTCAACATTGATCGCTACGGCAACACCACCGCCGGAACCATCCCCCTGGCCATGAATACGGCCATCGAAGAGGGCAAACTGAAAAAGGGAAGCCTCGTCCTGATGGCTTCTGTGGGCGCAGGCTTTACGGTCGGCGCCGCGCTTCTGCGCTGGGCGTTTTGAAGGTAGCGCCGAGCCCGCTTCGCATCCAATCATGTGGGGACGGCCGCCTTCGGCCGTCCGGCCGTCCAGCCGAGCCAGGCGAGGCCTTCCATCCCGGTTCTAAATGACGTTCGTAATGTCTCCCCAAACATTTTCGGTGGAATAGTCTTGCACCCGCTGCTATCTTTTCGCAGCGTTCGCCTCACGTGGGGATGCGGTGAACGAGCAAGACCATGCTGCGTTCTACATGCTGCTGCCTGCTATTAACCTTTTTTTCGATGGGCCACGCGGCTGCTCAAAAATCAAAAGATGACTCCCAGCAAACTAAATTGCTGGTGATGGAACACCTGTGGAATGAAGCCCAGGTGAATCGCGACGCGCGTGCACTCGACGGCATGATTGGCTCCGCTTTCGTCAACACAGAGTGGGATGGCGAGGTCAGCGACAAATCGCAGTTCCTGGCCGATATCAAAGACCCGCAATTTAAACCCACCAGCTTGACCATTCAGGATTTGAAAGTCAGCATGTATGCCGACTCGGCCGTGGTGGTTGGCATTTATCACGCCAAGGGAACCTACCAAGGCAAGCCTTACGAACACTTCGGACGCTTTACCGATACGTGGGTATTCACCGAAGGCCGATGGCAATGCGCCGCCAGCCATACCAGCCTGCTGAAGAAGTAAACTCGCAAAATCACGATAACCTACTTCACATAACCTAAGCCAGCGATTCGTTCCATCCAAACTTTCCATACTTGGAATTTGCTCCCGCTGACGCCAGACATCGATCCAATCTAGAATCGATCCAATCTAGAATTGGGTGCCGATTGTTACGCAGATGGCGGGAACATGGATACGGAGCTCCGGCCAAGTCGATGGAAGATTTTGTTGGCCTTCGCCATTATCTATCTGGTTTGGGGCTCAACATTTCTTGCGATTCGCATCGGCGTCCGCGAAGTGCCGCCATTCCTGCTCGCCGGAATCCGCTTTTTCATTGCTGGAATCGTGCTCTATGCATGGATGCGAGCGAAAGGGACGCCGTCGCCGACCCGCCGCCAGTGGACGGCTATTTCATTCTTAGCCGTACTGATTTTCGACTTCGATTATGGCTTGATCTTTTGGGCAGAAAAGCGGGTGGCTTCCGGAGTGACGGCGGTCATGATGGCGACGATCCCGGTATTTATGGCTATTGCCGAGATTTGTTTCCTCCGCACACAGAAACTCACCATTCGGCTAATGCTGGCATTAGTGGTTGGAATAGGCGGAGTGGTGGTTCTCGTCGGCCCTTTGTCGGGCGCCGGCGAAAAGGCAATTGATTCTTCAGGAGCCATTGCTCTGATCGTGGCTGCAATCAGTTGGTCGGCGGCTACAATTCTTACCCGTAAGTTTTCGTTGCCGGAATCCAAAGTGATGAGCTCAGGCGCGCAGATGCTGGTCGGAGGAGTGCTGCTGATCTTGACCTCAGCCGGGCTGCGTGAATTCAACGGCTTCGATGTACGCGCAGTTACGTTCGGTGCTTGGGTCGCGTTGCTGTACCTGATCGTAGCCGGTTCAATCGTCGCCTTTACTGCGTACGTGTGGCTGATTCATCACGAGTCGCCAACAAAAGTGGGCACTTACGCGTATGTTAATCCGGTTATCGCGGTCCTTCTAGGATACGCGCTGGCCGGCGAGTCACTCAGCGTGCGGACGATCGCGGGGACCCTGCTGATTCTGATCAGCGTGGTGGTGATCACGACCACGCCGAAAAAGAAAGTCGAGATAGTCCTGGAGAGGGAAGCAGAACTAGCTGAACCGTGATTCTCATTTCTTTACGGCCTTGTCATTTTCTCAGGCCGCACCAGTTGATCGAACTCCTCGCCGGTAAGATAACCGAGCTTCAACGCGGCCTCGCGCAGACTGCTGTGCTCCACATGCGCGGTGTGCGCGATCTGCGCTGCTTTGTCGTATCCCACTTTTGGCGCGAGCGCAGTGACCAGCATCAGCGAGTTCTTCACATACCAATCCACTTTCGCACGATCGACCTCGATGCCCTTGATCATGTACACCACATATCCGTGGCAGGCATCCGCGATCAGGGTCACCGAGTGCAGGAAGTTGTAAATCATCACCGGCTTGTAGACATTGAGTTCGAAATTTCCCTGCGATCCCGCAAATCCCACCGCCGCGGTCGCACCATGCACCTGAACGCAAACCATCGTCATGGCTTCGCACTGCGTGGGATTCACTTTCCCCGGCATGATCGATGAGCCGGGTTCGTTTTCCGGAATGGAAAGTTCGCCAAGCCCGCAGCGCGGGCCAGAAGCCAGCCAGCGGATGTCGTTCGAAATCTTCATCAGAGACGCGGCCAGGGTTTCCATCGCGCCCTGGGCGAAGATGATTTCATCATGCGCCGAAAGCGCGGCAAATTTATTGCCATGCGACCGGAAAGGAAGTCCGGTGAGTTCGGCGATCTTTTTCGCAGCGCGCTCCGCGAACTCAGGATGAGTGTTGAGCCCCGTGCCCACAGCGGTTCCGCCGATGGCGAGATCGTAAAGACCGTCCAGCGCCTGTTCGAGTCGCTTGATGTCGCGCTCCAGCAGGCTTGCCCAGCCGCCAAATTCCTGGCCAAAAGTTAGGGGCACAGCATCCTGCAGGTGCGTGCGGCCGATCTTAACCACGTTCTCGAATTCTTTCGCCTTCGCCGCAATCGCATCGCGCACGCTCCTGATCGCCGGAATCAGCGTGTTCTTCACCCGATCCGCAGCCGCAATGTGCATCGCGGTAGGAAATGTATCGTTCGATGACTGCGACATATTCACGTCATCGTTGGGATGGACCGGTTTCTTCGATCCCTTCTCGCCGCCGGCAATTTCAATGGCGCGGTTCGAGATAACCTCGTTCACGTTCATATTGGTCTGGGTGCCGCTGCCGGTTTGCCAGACGCGCAGTGGAAATTGGTCATCCAATTTACCCGCAATTACTTCATCCGCGGCCTGCACGATCAGCTTCGCCTTGTCGGCCGAAAGTTTGCCTAAGTCTTGGTTCACCAGCGCGGCCGCCTTCTTCAATGTTCCAAATGCACGAATCAATTCCGGCGGCATGGTGTCGCGTCCGATGTTGAAGTGCAGCAAAGAGCGCTGCGTCTGCGCTCCCCAATAGACGTTGGCGGGCACTTCGATTTTCCCCATGCTGTCGGATTCAATGCGCATGCGGGGAGAAGATTCTCTGGAGGTCGGCATAGAGTTATCTGACTGGAACGATAGGAGTGGGTAACTGAGAATTATAACAAGCCATGTCTAACGGACAGTTGGCCGCTTGTGGGGAATCGCTAGCTTTCTGGTTGACGTTAAACGCTACACAGAATAGACTGAAACTCCGTGATCAAGTCGTTTCGCTGTGCGGAGACTGAGAGACTTCACTGTCGCCAGCGTAGTCGCCGCTTCCAGGCATTCGAGCAGATCGCACGCCGAAAGCTTCGGCAGTTGGATAGCGCTACCGAATTACGCGATCTCGCATCTCCGCCAGGCAATCGGCTGGAGTCGCTCCATGCAGAGCGAAAAGGGCAATACAGCGTAGGCATCAACGACCAGTTTCGTATTTGCTTTCACTGGCGAGATGGAAATGCTTACGAGGTTGAGATTGTGGACTATCACTAGGGACGCACGTAGTTAGCAGTGACGGTGCACAATTCAGGGAACAGGCGTAATTGCCAACCGGAGCAAGATCCATGGCTAAGTCTCAAAAACTCTTACCCCCAATCCATCCCGGCGAAATTCTGCGCGCGGACTTCATGGAACCACTCGGGCTCAGCATGAACCGACTGGCCCTCGATCTCCACGTCCCTGTGACGCGAGTGGCCGAGATCGTCCACGAGCGGCGGGGCATTACTCCCGATACGGCGTTGCGGCTGGCTCGCTATTTCAACACCAGCGCCGGCTTCTGGCTGAATCTTCAATCCGCCTACGATCTCGAAATAGCGCAAGATAAGCTCTCGCGTTCCATTGAGCGGGAGGTCCGCCCTGCTTCATTCTCCGATGCCAATGCCTCCTCGTGACTTGCTCCTGCGGCAGCGAGTTCGATTTCGCCGCATGCTAGAATCATCGGTCTCCGATCCAGGCTCATAGTTCCGTGGATATGTTCCGTGAAGATTTCACCGATCAAGGAATCGATGCCTGACTTTCTCACTGCCGAAGATGTTGAAACCTTGCCCAAGGCGAAGGTTCGTCCGAATCCGGAGCAGCGCACGGATGTGCTGGTGATTGGAGCCGGGCCTACCGGCCTCGCCTGCGCCATCGAAGCGCAAAAGATTGGACTGCGCGTGATCGTCGTTGACAAGGGTTGTCTGGTGAATTCTCTCTACCACTATCCGCCCAACATGTCGTTTTTTACTACTCCGGAGCTGCTCGAAATCGGCGATATTCCTTTCACCACGGCCCGGCAGAAGCCTACCCGCGAAGAGGCATTGGAGTATTACCGCAAAGTTTCAGAACATTACGAGCTCGATATTCGCCAGTACGAATGGGTGAAAACTGTGATGGGGGAGGATGGAAATTTCAGCATCACGGCCACCGACCGGGTTGGCCGTCCGCATGACTATCGAACCCGCAAAGTGATCGTTTCCACTGGCTATTACGATCTCGCGAACCAGCTTTGTATTCCCGGCGAAGATATGGCCAAGGTTTCGCACTACTACGGAGATGCTCATCCTTACTACGACACGGATGTGCTGGTGATCGGAGGCAAGAACTCGGCTGCCATTGCGGCGCTCGATCTGTGGCGTCATGGCTCCCGCGTTACGCTGGTCTACCGCGGTTCGCAGCTGCACCATCATGTAAAGTACTGGATCAAGCCTGACCTCGAGAATCGCATCAAGAACAATGAGATCGAAGCGTATTTCAACAGCACGGTGCAGGAAATCGGAGTCGACCATGTAGTGATCGAGACACCGGGCGGGCCGCTCCGACTGAAGAATGACTTCGTTCTCGCCCTGATCGGCTACCATCCTGACTACGATTTTCTGCGCAGCATGGGGATCGAACTGTCGGAGGATCAGCATCGCCCGGTCTGCGATCCAGTCTCACTGGAAAGCAATGTGCCGGGAATCTACGTTGCCGGTGTGATTGTGGCCGGGTCGCGTACCAACGAAATTTTTATCGAGAACGGCCGCTTCCACGGCAAACAGATTGCCGAAGACCTCAAGATTAAGCTGCGGCCGGAATCCTAAAACCCACCGAAATTACTTGTTAACCTAGCTCTTCGCATGGAACCACAACCAGAACTCGCGGCTCCGTCGATCTCACTCGCATCGTATTTGCAATTAGTGCGTGGCAACCGGAATTTCCGCCGCCTTTGGCTAGCGCAGATTGTCAGCGAGATTGGCGACTGGTTCTACACGCTATCCATCTATACGTTGCTGTTGCAGTTAACCGGCCACGCCAGTTCGGTGGCGCTGGCTTTGATTCTGCAGGTTCTGCCGCAGACATTCATAGGCCCGACCGCGGGTGTGGTGAACGACCGCCTGCGCCGCAAGCATGTGATGATCGCCGCCGATCTGGTGCGGATCTTTGTGGTCCTCGCCATGCTGTTCGTGCGTTCGCGCTCGATGGTCTGGCTGGTCTATCCGTTGCTGCTGGCGGAGACGCTGATGGCCGCGTTTTTCGAGCCGGCTCGCAGCGCGGTGATCCCGAACATTGCGGCCAAGGGCGAAGTGCTCATTGCTAACACGCTGTCGTCAGCAACCTGGTCAGTGAATCTGCTGATTGGCGCTTCGGTCGGCGGAGTGGTCGCCGCTTTCTTTGGACGGGACGCAGTATTCATTCTGAATGCTCTTTCATTTCTGGCTTCAGCTCTGTTTATCGCTGGTATGCGGTTTGCCGAGCCGCATGCGGAGTCCGCCGCCCCACTGCGTCCGCGCGATCTCGTCGATTTCTCTCCTGTGCTGGAAGGAATCCGCTACGTACGGAACCACAGAACGCTTCTGCCCGCGGTATTTGCCAAAGCCGGCGAACTCATGATTGGACCAAGCTGGGTGATCTTCACCGTGATGGGCGCTCACGAATTTGCGGTGCACTGGCACAATGTGAATGCGGCACGCGGGGCGATGCTCGGCATGAGCATCCTGCTCGGCGGACGTGGCCTGGGCGCGCTCGTCGGCCCCCTCATCTCGGCGAGGTGGGCGGGACGCAGCGATCGCCGCCTGCAACTCGGCATTCTCTTTGGTTACCTGGTTGTTGCCCTGGGATACGGAACTCTGGGAATTTGCCGAACCGTATGGATGGCGAGCGCCTGTGCGATGCTAGCGCACATGGGAGGGTCGACCGTCTGGGTATTCTCAACCACCTTGCTGCAGCTGCACACCGACGATCGATTTCGCGGACGCGTCTTTTCTGCCGATCTGGGCTTTTCCATGTTGACCATCGCTGCTGGCGCTTACCTGTGCGGTCGCTTGCTGGATGCAGGAGTGGCGGCTCGCACACTCGCCACCTATACGGGACTCATCATGTTTATTCCCGCAGGTCTTTGGGCGCTGGCTATGCGCTCGAGAATCGAAGCCTGAAACGGGCGTACCGCGCTGCGACATCCCAACGCCGAATGCAGAAAGCTGGCCGCCGACAGCCGGGTGGCGCCGCTCTACGCTCCCAGCACCCGATCGATCTTGGCGGCCATGATGAAGTCGCTCTCGGTGAGCCCATCGACTTTGTGTGTCCAAAGCGTAATTCCGACCTTGCCCCATGCGAGCAGAATGTCAGGATGATGTCCTTGTTCCTCGGCCAGCGCTCCCACCCGATTTACGAACTCCAACGCCTGGGCGAAGTCGGGAAATTTATACTCGCGTGTGATGTGGTGCTCTTCTACCACGTTCCACTGCGGAACGATCTTGTGCAGATCCTTGAGTTCCTTTCCTTTGAGCGGCGGCGTGCCGCCTCGGCAGGGAACGCACTTCTTGTCGGCGAGTTGTTCGGCCATGGAAGTCTCCAGAAATTATGATATCCGAAAGCGGATGTCACCACGCGTCTCTTAATCCCGCGCCCCGGAATCTAGACAAACGCATCGGAATCAAAACACGTTGAAACCTCGGGGCTTGCCAGCGCATCTTTAAAGGCTCATTCCGGTCCAGAAGGCTTTGGGGCAGAAAGATAAATGACAGCACAACCGGCACGAAGCGGTTCCGCCCCCGGCGGAGGCAATCCCTGGCTGGTTGCGATCGCCGTCATGCTGGCGACGTTCATGGAGGTATTGGATACTTCCATCGCCGCAGTAGCCCTGCCCTATATTGCAGGCAGTTTATCGGCCACCAATGACGAAGCCACCTGGGTGCTGACCAGCTACCTGGTAGCGAACGCCATTATCTTGCCGGCGAGTTCCTGGTTTTCGCTGCGCTTCGGGCGGAAAAGATTTCTCATTACTTGCATTATCATCTTCACGGTTTCATCGTTTGCCTGCGGGTCGGCGACCAGCCTGGCGATGATTCTGATTGCGCGGGCGGTGCAAGGCGCTGGCGGCGGAGCCCTGCAGCCGTTATCGCAATCGATTCTGCTGGAGACTTTTCCTCCGCAAAAACGCGGCTTCGCGATGGCAGTGTTCGCGCTCGGCGTGGTGGTCGCGCCGGTCCTAGGGCCCACTCTTGGAGGATGGCTGACCGATACTTATACCTGGCGGTGGGCGTTCTACATCAACATTCCTGTTGGAGCATTTGCCATATTCATGATCTCCCGCTACGTGGTGGATCCCCCGTATATCAAGGACGCGCATCCCGGCAAGTTTGACGGCATCGGGCTGGGATTGCTGGCCGTCTGGCTGGGCGCGCTGCAAATCATCCTCGACAAGGGGCAGGAAGACGATTGGTTTGGCGCAACCTGGATTCGTTGGGCTGCGGGAATTCTTATCATAAGTCTCATTGCGTTTCTGATTCGCGAGTTTCGTCACGATAAGCCTCTGGTGGATCTGCGTGTGTTTCGTCATCGCAACTTTGCCATAGGATGCCTCCTGATCGGGCTATTCGGCGCCGGTATTTACGGCTTGGTCACTCTGCTGCCGCTTTTCTATCAAGAGCTGATGGGCTACACGGCGCTAGCAGCGGGCTGGGCGGTAAGTCCGCGCGGCATAGGAGCGATCATCGCTATGCCCATCATCGGATACCTGACTGCGAAAATGGATAACCGTTGGCTGATTGCGTTCGGCTTCGCCATGTTCGGCGCGGCCAGCCTGTGGTTCGGAGAGGTGAATCTCGCGATCGGGCAGTGGACATTCCTGTGGGCAATTCTGATCAGCGGCTTCGGCTCAGGCTGCGTGTTCGTTCCGCTATCGACCACCACAATGGCATTCCTGAAGAATGAAGAAATTGGCAATGCCAGCGGCCTCTATAACCTGTTGCGAAATATTGGAGGCAGTATCGGCATCTCCATCGTGAACACGATCGTTTCGCGGCACGAGCAGGTGCATCGCAACGAACTGGCGGGTTCGCTCGATCCCGGACGGGTTACGGTCTACGGAAGCCTCCATGGAATACAAGCCTTTTTGAGCTCCCGTGGAGCTTCATCTACCGACGCTCTGCGCCAAGCTTATGGACTGCTCAACTTCGATCTGAACCAACAGGCGCGATTGTGGTCGTACGTGGATGATTTCCGCTATATGGCGCTGGCCTGCTTCGGCTGTGTGCCGATTGTGTTCGCGTTGAAGAAAGCGGTGGCGAAGAGAGGCGCTGCGCCCGCGGCGCATTAGTGTCTCATAGCAGACCTTCGAGATGACGAGCTCCGTGAATGACTCGAAGAATCACTATTTCGTCGTCGATTCGATAGAAGACCAGATGTTTGGGGAATCTCGTAATGGCTACCCGACGAAGTCCGACAAGTTCGGCAGCGGCGAAATGGCATCGCACTCCGGCACCAGGATTTTTGGCGATTCGGAGCAAAGCTGAAGTCACTGCGCCTTCCCATCGCGCCGCTAACGCTCGGCCCGAGCGGTGATCGTACCAATCAGATTGCTCTAGGATATCGCCTGCGGCGGCGTCACTGATTCGTATCGTAGACCGCTTCAAGGACGCCTAGTCTTGGCGCGCAGCGCCGCCACTAATCCCTTCCTTCGTATTTCAGTGATAGAGAGTTCGATCCTCTGGCCTTTGGCTGCTGCGATCAGATCCTGTTCAAGCGAGTGGAGCCGCCGCTCCTTATCCTGGCGAATGAGCTCGCGGAGGTATTCACTGGGAGTGCCCCAATCGCCCGAGGCGACCTGCGCTTCAACATATTGTTTCAAAGGTTCCGGCAGGGAAATGTTTAGCGATGTCATAGCCATCCCTTCATATTATGACAGTTTATGAAGGTACACAAAATTGGAACATAATTACTCGCCGTCGGATGAGCCTAGAACGGAATATCCTCATCCGTGATCGGCCCTGACGCCGCGCCCGCATGCTCGGGCTCTGGCGTTCGCTGGTCGAAGTTGTTGCCGCCGCCGGCGGATGCGCCGCGCGAACTTCCGCTGAATTCTCCGCCGCCACCGCCTTCGCCGCGGCCGCCGAGCAGGATCAAGTCACTGCCCACCACTTCGGTCATGTACTTCTTTTGCCCGCTGGTTTTGTCGTCCCAGGAGCGGGTTTGCAGGCGGCCTTCAATATAAACTTTGCCGCCTTTCTTCAGATATTCTCCCGCGATTTCCGCGAGCCGCTGCCACAGGACGACGTTGTGCCACTCCGTGCGGTCCTGCCATTCGCCGGCTTTGTCTTTGAAGCGCTCGTTGGTAGCGATTGTCAGCTTGGCCACGGGCGTGCCCTGCGGCGTGTATTTGATTTCGGGATCCTTACCCAGATTGCCGATTAATTGAACCCGGTTGAGACTTTTTCCTGCCATCAGAAACTCCTTTGCAGGGGTTCACTATAGCAGAATTACCTGCGTGGAAATGGTGTGCGCCGTCACAATCCACGGACAAAGTGTCATTTCGGGGCGGACCGAGATTCCACAAAACTGGTCACGAAGCCGCCGCAAGTCGGCGAATCCGGGGTATAATCCCGCCATGCCTGCCGCACCCGGAGCGCCTAAAGCTGTAGGAATGGTTCCCGACGAAATGAAGTGGGAACCGAAGTCCAAAGGTTTGACCACGCCGCGCAAGAAAAAGCCGAAAGAACTTGCAGTCATCACCGAATGCTGCACGGGATGTGCGGGCTCGCCCGCTTGCGTGGAGTATTGTCCGGTGGAAGACTGCATGTTCTGGGTTCCGGACGAAGACAGCACGCCCTTCGGCCGCATCGCGATCGATCCGATTCTTTGTATTGGTTGCAAGAAATGCCTGAGCAAAGGCCCGGACGGCTGCTTCCTCGACGGCTGCCCCTGGGATGCCATCGCCATGGTTGACATCGCGGAAGTGGAAAAAGAAGTCGGGCCGATGGCGATCTAGACGCACTGTCATCCTGAGCGGAGTTGCAGAATTCTCGAAGTGAATTCTGCAACGCAGTCGAAGGACCCCTTATCGCCTAACAAGTTCGCCCCCGCAAGGAGTTTTCACGATCAGGTTGTGCACTTCAGCCGCCAGAATTCTTCAGTTGCAGCAAGTCCCACTGGTTGCCGTAGAGATCCTCGAACACCACGACGGTTCCATAAGCCTCTTCCCGCGGTTCCTCGCGAAACTTCACACCACGTGCAGCCATCGCGTGATAATCCCGCCAGAAGTCGTCAGTGTGTAGGAAAAGAAAGACACGTCCGCCCGTTTGATTGCCGATGCAAGCCTCTTCCTCGGGCGTTGACGCTCGCGCTAGAAGCAACTTCGTTCCATGAGAATGCGGCGGAGCCACCAGTACCCAGCGTTTCTTCTGCCCCAGCCGATCTGTTGCCAGCGAATCTTCGACCAAATCAAAGCCCAGCTTCTCTGTGAAGAACACAATGGCTTCGTCGTACTCGCGGACGACAAGAGCGACATAGCCCAGTGTTTGCACGATGGTCAGCCTGGTGAATAAAGTCTAGAGCTAGCGTTAATGGCTTTCTCTGCTGCGTATCGCTTTTTCCGTCTCTAATGCCTGTTGCCGCACGTCGTTCGAGATGTCGGGAAGATCGCGCTCGTAAGGAAGGATGGCAGGCAGATCGTCGGGTTGTCCGATAAGATAGAGCGCCCGCAACGCTTCCCACACTTGTTCGGTGGAAGGGTCGACCACGGCAATTTCCCCGCCCGCCGCAATGTTCGCACCGCTTCCAGCCACCGAACGAATGCGTCCCGGAATCGGGGAGCGGATTTCCTCGGTCGCTTGCCCATATCGCAGCTTCGCAATCAATCCGTTCTGATGAATGGCAGTGCCGGGGCGGTCGGAGTCAACGATGCGGCCGGATTGCGGAGAAGTAATTCGCGCAGGCTCAAGCAGCGCGACAATTTGCGGATGACCTGTGGCGTCGCCGAATCGCACCAGCGAGAGGGCCGCATTCCCACGCACCATGGGCGATGGATCATCCAACATCTTCAGCAGCGCCTCGTGAAAGCCCGCGCCGGTGGTGTCTTGCCCCATGACCCACGCGTCGGTGTTGCGCACTTCCTCCACCGGATCCGCCGCCAGGCGAACTAACTCGGGATACCATTGTTTAGCGGTTGCATCGTGCCGCGTAATGCGTTCTCCCACTTGTACCAGCGCCTGCTGAATGTGCCGCGGCTTTTTTGTGTCGTGCAGATATTCGTTCAACTGCTGGTCGGAAAGTTTTCGCCCGAACCAGGTGTTCCACCAGAACAGAAACGGCATCAGGCAGATCAGCCACGCGGTCACGAAGAAGAGAATCTTCTGGTTGCGCGACATGCCGGGCTTGCGAGTCTGGGCGGTCTCAATCGACTGGTCAGGAACCGGATTAGCAGACATGTTTACCGCCATCTACTCCACCACATCGGCATCCAACACTCGATCCTGCTCCAGATAATGCGCAACCGCGTACTGCGCCAGAAGTGGCGTCTGCAGCCGGATTTCGGCGCCAATCCATTCGCCTTTGGCATAAGGCTGATCCGGAGCCTTGTTGCCGCGCCCGCTGCTGCCGAATTGTGGACCGAACTCCGCGCTTTGGATTTGATCAAACTGCTTGATCCCGCGCCAAGCCTCGTCGCCGACTGTTCCCGACACATCGATTTTCAATCGTACGATCGACATACGAAACTCAATTGTTGATTGCTGATTGCTGATTGTTGATTTAAAACCAACGAGTCGGACTTTGATTTTCAATCAAAAATCAACAATCAACAATCAGAAATACCTCAGCTATGCGGAAACCACCGGTACAGCATGAAGTACACGAGCACCCCTGTGACGCTGACGTACATCCAGAGCGGCCAGGTCCACCGCGCGATGGCGCGATGGCTGTCATAGCGGCCGCGCAGCCCGCGACTCAGCGTGATGATGACCATGGGGACAATCACGATGGCGAGCGTTACGTGTGGAATCAGCACGATCAGATAAATGATGTGCCAGAAGCGGCTGCCCAGGAAGCGGATATCACCCACGTGCGCGTGAAAATACAGATAGCAAGCCAAGAACAAAGCTGAGGACACAACAGCGGCAATCATACAGGCGCGATGTGCGGCGACTTTTCCCCGCATAATCAGGCTGCGCCCGGTGAACAGGAGAACCGCACTGCCTCCGTTCAGGCTGGCGATAAGGGCAGGGAAGTAGGCGTATTGCTCGGCGATCACGCAGCCGGCCTCGTGGTGCGGCGATTGGCCATCAAAAACGCGAGTCCAAACATTACCAGCGAAA
This sequence comes from uncultured Acidobacteriaceae bacterium, assembly GCA_963726155.1. GTDB lineage: Bacteria > Acidobacteriota > Terriglobia > Terriglobales > Acidobacteriaceae > Sulfotelmatobacter. The sequence goes on along the minus strand of CAVSBF010000002.1, from coordinate 1,882,791 downwards.
ACAGAAGCAGTGTGGCCATCGCGGAAGGCAGCGGGAACGTAGCCTCCATTCCTGGATAAAGCAGAGAGCGCAGTGCCTCTACACCGTAAGTGAGCGGATTCATATACATGAGTGCGCGAATCCATTTCGACGCGCCAGCCATGGGGAACAGCGCTCCGGACAAAAGCCACAGGGGAATCAGAAACAAATTGATGATGCCATGGAAGGCTTGCGTGGAATCCATTGGCCACGCGATGGCGAAGCCCAGTGCGGTAAGCGCGAACGAGATCAGAAAGACTACCACCGCCACCAATAAAACCTGCACCACATTGAGATGGATGCCGGCGAAGGGCGCGAAGACCAGGAAGATCATGCCTTGAACCGCCGAAAGCGTAGTCCCGCCGAGAACTTTGCCCAGCACGATTGCGGAGCGCGGCACCGGCGCCACCAGCACAGAGAGTAAGAATCCTTCCTTGCGGTCCTCAATCACCGACATCATGGTGAAGATCGAAGTGAACAGCACGATCATGATCAGCGCACCCGGATAAAAATAATCCATGTAGTGCTGACTTTGCCCTCCGCCGGTGCGGAATGATGTGCCGAATCCTGCGCCAATCACCACCCAGAACACCAGTGGTGACGCCAGCACTCCCACTACGCGCGATTTCTGCCGGTAGAAGCGGACAATCTCCCGCCACCACAGCGTGAAGGCCGGCAGTAACAGCCCGGCCGAAGCAGGCGCATTCGTTCTCGATAATGTGACAGTTTGAGTAGCCACGAATTAGCTCGCTTTCGCCGCCGGGGATTTTGTTCCCGCAGCCGCGGCTTTCTTCTTGCCGATCAACCCGCGGTCGCGCATCTCCCAGAACGCGTTCAGCAGAAAGGTGACAGATAGCGCGAGCAGAATCAAAGTCATGAATAGGCCATCAACGGTGTCCGATAGAGGCGACAACGTGATCATGCCGCTCATAAAGATCCAAACCACGCCCACCAGCGGTACAACCCCCAGCACGACAGAAAGAGCGAGCACATTACCTCCTGTGACCTTTTGAAGATGACTTCCCCTCTTCTTCGTTTTCGTTATTTGTCTCGCTCCAGAATTTATGTCCGGTGCGACGAATGAATACGTCCTCAAGTGCCGGTTTACTGATAGAAAGCGCTTCGATCTCTCCCGGAAAAGCTTCCACCACTTCAGTAACGAAGCGGTGCGCGCCTTCATGTTCGATGCGTACCTGGTTTTCCAGAACCGTAGTATCCACATGGAACCGGGCCCGGATTCGTTCGGCCAGCAGTCCGGCATCGTGGGCAGCGTCGAGCAATACTACGTCGCCGCCAATTTCGCTCTTCAACTCGGCTGGCGTGCCCAGAGCTACCAGGTTGCCTTCGTTCATGATGGCCAGGCGGTCGCAGCGTTCGGCTTCTTCCATCAAGTGCGTCGTCACCAGAACAGAGACATGTTCTTCGTCGCGCAACATCTGCAGATACTGCCAGAGATCGCGCCGCGCCCCGGGATCCAGGCCAGTGGTCGGCTCATCCAGCAACAGCACGCCCGGATGATGCAACAATCCTTTGGCCAACTCGATACGCCGCTGCATTCCACCCGAGAAGGTTTCAACGAGTTCCTTGGCGCGATCCGCGAGTCCAACCCGCGATAGGATTTCCGTTATTCGTTTCTTCAGCCCAATGCCGCGCAAGCCATAGAGATGTCCCTGGTGCCACAGGTTCTCATAAGCGGTGAGCTTCATATCGACACTCTGCGCCTGGAAAACAACGCCGATCTGCCGCCGCAGGCGAGCCGGTTCTTGCGCCGCGTCACACCCCATGATGATTGCGCGGCCGCCGCTGGGAATCATCAACGTTGAAAGAATCCGAAAGAGCGTGGTCTTCCCACTGCCGTTCGGACCAAGCAGACCGAACAACTCCGCCGGGCGCACGTCGAACGAAACTCCATTGAGTGCTGTGCGGTTCTCATAACGATGCACTAGATTCTGAACGGAAATGACGGCAGCCGAAGGCGGGGCTGCTTCCGATGCGGTATCAACGAGTGCGGAAACTTTCGATGCCAAGAGTGTCCTAAATGTACCCAATGTTAGTTTACGACGATATGCAGCAGAACATCGCGGAAATGAGTCAAAGCTTAATAAAACTTTTGCTCAAAGGATGTTCAGGCCGCCGAAACATCCTCTTGTGCCTGTGGCACACGCTGTTCAAAGGCGACGGGAACATGCCGCCAAACCTGAATTGCCAGAACCACAGTCGTCGCAAGCAGCAATGCTCCCACCGCAACATGCGCCACCGTTGATGCCACCATGGGCAATTCTGGCTGTGCCGCATCTCTGCCCCATGCTACACGCGTCAGAAAAGCGGTGAAACCCAGGCAAAGCTGCGTGATCAGAAGCGAAATCATGAGGATGGCCGGACGCCGTACCGCTTCAATATGCGAATAGACCGAGATCGCCCGGATCGCTGTCCACGCCAGCACGAACGAGACAATCACAGCATTCAGAACGTGCGGCCACCAACTCATGCCGTGATGGCGAAACATGCCGCCGAGCACGAGCTGAACATAGAGCACAAAGATAGAAAGCAGGGTGAGCGTCATCAAGCTTGGTCGCCGCGAATCAAACTCCACCTGCGGCGTTTCTTCCACCCACCTGCGTCCGGTGAACACTGCTATGGCCACGGCAATACAGAAAAAAGTTTGCGCCACGGTAGCATGTGCCGTGGAAACCGCTGGAGGTTGGAACAGCAAAACCGTAAGGCCGCCTAGAATCGCTTGCACAATGACGGTGCAAAAGGCGCCCAGAGCAAGCCAGCGCATCCAGCGCCGCCGCTCCACCAGCCACGTCCATACGGCGATCGCCAAAGTCAGTGTGACCAAGGTTCCCGCCACCATGCGATGACTCCATTCGTATCGCACCCCGCCCACGAAGTGAGGAACCTTCACCAGATAACCGAATGATGTCGGCCAATCAGGCACCGATAGCCCCGCATCGTTACTGGTGACCAGAGCACCGGCCGTGATCACCACAAAAGCTGCGCATGCGGTAAAGACTGCGAAGGCGTGATGAGCGCGGTTGTAAGTTGCCGGAAGAGCTTTCGGAGTATTTCCCATGGGTCAACGCGACAGTGGTGCGGACTGCGCCAGTCGCCCAGTCCGCACCTGCAAACACAATTTTATCAGACGAGCAACAAGGGCCAACCAGCAAAACCGCTTCCAGACAAAGTTACTCGCCGCTGGCCTTGAAGCTCTGGTCGACCGTCTTCGTTTCTTTCGGGCCAACTGTGACTTTCTGATCCTGCTCGCCCAATTTTTCCTGCACAAATGCGATGGTATAGTCGCCCGGAGGCAGGCCTTTGATTTCGTAATTTCCGCTCTTGTCGGTGACCGCGTAGAACGGATTCTTCACCACGTTGATGTACATCTTCATCCACGGATGTTGATTGCACTTCACCGGCAGCATGATTTCTTCGCGGGCAAAATTCTTCTCGATCGCGGGAGACGATGGTGGCTGCGATTCATTCCACTCCCGGTTGTCCTTCGGTGTGGGATGGATGTTGTGCGTGGTCTGATCGTCATTCTTGATCTCAACTGTCTGTCCGGCCATGACTCCAAGTACGTGCGGGTGATACTTGCAGCCGCTCTGGTTCAGAACCACCGGATCCTTCGGAACATCGAAAGTCCGATTACCCAGTCCGTCTTTCACGTAGACGAAAACATTGGCCACGTCGCCGTGATCGACAACAATATTTTCCGCTTCGTTCGTTCCTTTACATGCCGGATCCTGACTCATGTCGATCTTCGCCTGCTTCGGCGCGGTGCCGTCAAACTTTACCGTACCCTTTACAGTGGCTGCCGTTGCCGGATCTATCGGAGTGGCTGCCGGAGCGGGCGCGGCTTGCTGCTCCGCCATGCTGTTATTCGATTGCTCAGTATTCTCTTTCTTGTTGCATGCCGCGGTCAGCAGCATGGCGGACAATGCCGCAGCGCTTACTGATATCCTCCAAGCTGTTTTCATATTCATGATGTCGCCCTCTCTATAGTAGTTTTAAAGACCGCTGACCCATCTCTCTGAAGTCCTCGTCACCAAACCGATCATCTTACCGCGAACCGCCGCTGGCTGCATGCTGCGTCTCGGACGCGGCCTGCCTGCGATTCGTGGGCCGAGCGCCGCTCGCCGTCTTTGCGTGAGGCATGGACGCCGCGACTTTATGCTGTTCCTCCGGCGTCAACTGGAAGATGTAATCGGTCAACAGCTTTCGATGATCCCCGGTATAGCCTTGGAACGACGGCGGCGTCGGCCCGGCAAATACCCACTGATCATTCTGTTCTCTGAATAAGCCTGAGGGCATCGAAGTTCCCGGACTCACGGCCTGGGGATCGGTGATCCAGCGTTCCACCCAATCTGGCTTCAGACGTTCCTTTGCCAACAGGAAGTTTGGCGCCGTGGCGATTTTGTCATGCGCAGGGTCGCCGGTGGCGTGGCACTTCAAACACGGCGCAGCGCTGCTCGAGAACAGGCTTCGCGCCATATCGGTTTCTTTTGTGGTGAGCACCGGCACCTGCTCCGGAATATACGGCATCGGCTGTTGCGAGAGCGCCTGGAAGAATCGTACTAATTTCCTCAGTTCGTTATCGGAGAACGAGAATGTCGGCATTCGAACTTTCAAATAAGGCCGCACGCCATCGCGATTCGTATCCGTAGTGCTCAACGCCGGATTTGACAGAAACTTGCGCAACCATTCCGGATCCACGCGCGCGCCTTCGGTCAAGAGCTTCGGTGGCAGCTGTTCCTGATTGTCCTGGTACTGCGGCAGTCCCATCAAAACCGTCTGTTGGCCAGGAATAAACTGGTGGCACCCCATACAGTTGTATTTCTTGACGATCCACCAGCCCTCCTGAATGTCGTGCCGCGCGTCGCCCGGCTTGTATTGATAACTCGCGGGCAGGGAAGTCTCTTCGCTTCCCATCAGGAACGTCGTGAGATCGAGCACCTGCTCTTTTGTAAGGTGCACGTTGGGCATGCGCAGCGCTTCAGTCTCGCTCTTCACTTTGCCCTGGTCGTAAATGTTGGGCTCGGCGAGCTTGTGTTCGAAAAATCCTTTCTGGTTGTACCAGGGCTCAGTCGCTGGGCCATCCGGCAAACGTGCGAGATCTTCTTTGTTCTTGATCGGCTCGGCATCCTTGCCGCCGCGCTGCGCGATGGTTGTAAATAGCGCGAAGTCGAGACGTTCGATCGGCTTGCTGCCTTCAAATGTGAGTTCTGTGCCGATGCGCCCCTCGTCTTCGAAGCCGGCAATCTCGTGGCAACCGGAGCATCCAAAATGCCTCACCCAGACCTTACCCTCGGCTTTCAGGTTTGGGTCATCCATGTAGGAAGCATCCGGATACGAAGAAGGCTCCTGCTTCTTCTGCGTCATCAGATAGGTTGCAATGTCTTCCGCATCTTCTGGAGCAAGGCGCAGACTCGGCATTACAGTCATATTCTGCACTTGCAATTCATGGCCGTCATTGGGGCACCGACTGTGCTCGAGATCAAACTGATAGGGCAGTCCCTTCTTTGCGTAATCCTCTGGGCCAATATCTTTCTTTTCGTAAGGACAATAAGGCCGCGTACGCTCACGCGCATTATGAATCCAGCGAACCAGGTAATCGTAATTCGCTTTTTCGCCGACGCGGCTCAGATTCGCGGCGAAGGTCCCACCATGCATCTGATCGCCTTCGCCGATGGAGTGGCAAGCTAAACATCCGCGGGTTTCAAATAATTCTTTTCCGTGTTCCGCATTCCCAGGCTTGTGTTTCGGAAGTGGATCGGTGAGCCCCGATTGCCAGATGTAGGCTGAGATCGCCTGAATCTGATGATCACTCAAGCGGAAGTTCGGCATTTTCGTTGTTGGCCGGAAGTCGGTCGGCTTTTTCAGCCACACCGGAATCCAGTTCCGGTTCAGTTTCAGCCGAACGTCTTTTAGATTGGGTCCGACCTTCTTCATGTCCTGCATCAAACTGTGCGACTGGTAATCGAGCTGCTGCAAACGCCCGTCCAGCTTGCTGTTTGCCACTCTCAGGTCAACCGCCTGGCCATTGAGCCGGTTTGCATCTTCGTTGGATGCCGCCGCATCTGCCTGCTTCATCAGATACGCAGTCTCCTTCAGATTATCTCTCTTCTGCGTTTCGATCTGCTTGATCTGCTGGCTGATTGCGTTCAGGTCTTCTGGCTCTTTGTCATAGCCTTCATAGCGATGGCAACCCATACATCCTTTTTGGCGGAAGAGGTCTTTACCGTTATTGATGGTTAGCCACTGCTCGTCGCCGCTGGCCAGCACCATGTCAGCCGCGTGACAGTTCTGGCATCCCGCTTCCGAATTCTCTTTGGGATACAACGGCCAGAGCCAGTGCTCGTAATTGCCATGTGCTTTCTCGACACTGGTTGTAGCGCGGCCGTTCCCTTGATGGCAGGGCGAGCAACCAAACTTTTCTGGATCATGGATCTTCAACAACTCTGGATCAGTGTGGCTCGCGAACGCGTCGGCATACTCGTCGGGCTTCTTCTCGCCTTTCGCGGTCATAGAGGCAGCCGTGACTTTGATAGGCTCGCGTGCATTCATGTGGCAGGACTCGCAACGGTCTACGATATTGGCTTCCGCCACGTTGATCTGAACGATTGCCGGATCCCAGTCCGTCGCCCTCTTCTTTAAACCGTCAATCTGTTGCGGCGTCAAATCCACCATGTGGTCGGAGATATATCCGTCCATCTTCGCCTTGGCCGCGGTCACGGGCTTTAGCGCTTCGCCAAGTTCCAGACTTATTTTCGTGCGTTCGTTGCGGATCCCGTTATACGTCTCCTCCAATTCAGGAAAAGTAAATTTCTTTTTGCTGCCGTCGGGAAACTGAACCGTGGCCTGCTCGTTCTTGTACTTATCAATCTCTTTCCGCTTGCTGGCCTTTGCGGAATTGCTGGTGCTGGTTTCGTACTCATAAGTCAGCGCATTTACATAGGCGCGGCGGTCTGTGAATACGCTTTGCACCGCAAGCAGTCGCGCGCTGGCATCATCCAGTTTCTTGCGCGCTTCGTCGGCCTGCGGTTTCGCATCCTGATAAGTTTTTTGGTAGGCTTGCTTGAGGGCAATATAGTCTGGATTGTTTTCGACATCTTTTTCTGACGTGGCGGATTTCGACCGCGCCGTGTTCAGAAAGGCAGAGTAGCGAGTTTTCCAGTGTTCCTGAAAAGCCTTCCACGGTCGCTGGCCCCAGGCCTCATCCCACAAGGCCCAGAACAAAGTCGCCATCAAAATCACGGTCGCGATCAGGTAATACGCGGCATACGACTTGCTTGTGATTGGATCTTGCTCGGGGTTGGGTTTCTCAGCCACCACTTCCTCCGAAAATCTATCTGTCATTCCGAATTGAGCCAAGGGCTCGGTGAAGAACCTGCTATCCGCGCCGGCATGTTACGCGTGCCGTGTCCTCAAACGTTGAACCAGGGCGTAATCCACACATACTTGATGTGCCACAATAGCCGCAGCCCCATCTTTAGCGGCAACGCCACCATCGTCAGCAATAGAAATTGCGTGATGCCAAATTGCAGCAGGCTCATCCGCTTGAAGTCTTTCGCCATGTATCGCCGGAACAGCGAGTAAACGAGAAAACCTCCCAGCACGTAATAGCCGCCCACCACAATCGCGCCGAACACCGCCTTCGCCATGTTGGACGTGATGCCGAAAATATCCGGCAGATCGCGATTCACTTCATAGATCAGACGGTTGTGATCCCAGGTTTGCCCCGGCCAAAACCACTGCCACCCGGGCCCCCGAATAAAGGTTCCGATCAGGATCATCGAGACCCACAAAATAATGAAGCCAAACAAAAATGTTCCGATGGAAAACTTGCGCTGCTTCCAGGTGTAATACCCGCTGCCTAGCGGATTCGTATCGATGTAAGGAATGACCATCAACCCAACGATGATCACAGTCGGCATCACGACACCGGCGATCCATGGATCGAAATAGACGAGCATCTCCTGCAGTCCGAGGAAATACCACGGAGCCTTTGCAGGATTCATGGTCAAGTTCGGATTGGCGGGTTCTTCCAGTGGCGCATTCAGTGTGATCGACCAAACCATCAGAATGATGGTGACGATAATGGCTGCCAGGAATTCGATACGCAGCAGGAACGGCCAAACGTGAACTTCCTTCTGCCAGCCCGGCTTGAAGGGCCAGGCCTTGCGGTGATGCGTTTTGGCGAGGGCAGCATCGCCCTCCAGTTGTTCAATCAGCAGATCGTTCGCGTGCGCCTGCTTCCATGCCAGGTAAATGTAAAAAGCCAGCAGAGGAATCAAGCCCACGATCGGCACGTTATCCGGAGCCGAGCAAATCTCCCAAATCTGTCGCCAGTCCATAATCTCTCCACCAACCTCGTGTGGGGACGGCCGCCCTCGGCCGCCCATGTCGAGCGAAGCTCGACTATTTTTGCTGGCACTCAATTCCGAGCTGCGCTCAGCAGACAGCCGAGGGCGGCTGTCCCCACATAAACCTCATTCTCCTGCCGCCTTCGGCCCCCGGCGCGGCTTGTCGGCTTCCGCCTCGAGCATCACCGGAGCCGGTCCCGAGATGCCCCCATCCTTTCGCACTCGCCAGAAGTGCACAATCATCAGGATCGAAGCGACAATCGGAATTCCGATACAGTGCCAGATGTAGGACCGTAGCAGAGCGTTCGCATCCACGATGGATCCGCCGAGCAATCCGAACCGCACGTCGTTGTAAGGAGTCATGCCCAGCATCGAGCCGAAAGGCCCTTCATGCCCTAGCAGCGGCGTGGCTCGCGCCATGTTCGTTCCGACGGTTACAGCCCAGAATCCCAGCTGATCGTCCGGCAAAAGGTAACCGGTGAAGGAAAGCAGCAAAGTAAATACCAGCAGCAGAACGCCGATATTCCAGTTGAATTCGCGCGGCTTCTTGTACGAGCCAGTCAGAAATACGCGGAACATGTGCAGCCACACCGCGATCACCATTAAGTGAGCCGCCCAGCGGTGCATGTTGCGCAGAATCTTTCCAAAGGGAACGTCATGCTCGAGATACAGCACATCGCGAAATGCCTGCACCTTGCTGGGATGGTAGTAAAACATCAAGAGCACGCCGGTGTAGGTCAGGATAATAAAAAGAAAAAAGGTGATTCCACCCATGCCCCAGGTGTAGCTGTAGCGCACCGAATCTCGATTAATTTTCGCCGGGTGCAAGTGCAGGAATACGTTGGAAAGCACGCCCAGAGCGCGATTGCGAGGAGTGTCGTCGTGCTTGTGGCGGAAGATGGAGGTGTAGACCTGGGTTTTTGTCGGATCTTTCAGCCCTTCAATCTGTTCCTTCGCCTTGGCGGGAATGTCGACCTTCATCGCCTGAATGTCGTCTTTGACGCGGTCGACCAGTCCGACTTTGCCATTTTTTCCGTTATTCTCTTCAGCCATGAAATTCCTCGTAATTTATCGCTAATGCCAGATGCTGCGCGCGCCGCGATGCACTCCTTCGCTAAGCCGGCAAAAATGCTCCCGGATCGTTAAAGTGCGTCGGCTGCCCTTTCGGCCACTGATAAAGCCGCGAGGTATCAACGATGATCTGCCCGTCGGGCGCCAGTTCCAGCTTGGCGCGATCCATCGGTCGCGGAGCAGGTCCCTCGAAGTTGATTCCTTCGCTGTCATAGCCACTGCCGTGGCATGGACATTTGAATTTGTTTTCGCTGGGCTTCCAGTCGGGCGTGCATCCCAAATGCGTACAGCGTGCGTAGATCACGAATATGCGGTCCGGCGTACGATCGACCCAGATGCGATATTTCTGCTGGAACTTGGTATCGACTCCAAGTGCGAACTCCGAGGGATAGCCAATTTTGAAAACCGAGTTGGGTTCGAAAAGAGTGCGAGGAAGAAAGAACCGGAAGAAAGCGAGGAACCATGCGGTGAGAAATGCGGTGACGCCCACCCATACCAAACGCCGTCGCCGCCGGTCGACATCGGTGTTTGAAGGTCCCGCAGACGAAAGTCCCGCAGACGCTGCCGCTTTTGAGGTTCCCACTGCCGGCGTGCCTACATACTTGGTGGCATCGACCGCGCTCCGCGGCGCAGGCTGCGCCGCATCTGGATTCGGACTCGGGTTCGGTTGTTCATTTCCCGGAACCGCCATGAGTGCCTCCCTGCTTTTTTAAAAGACTCGAACTAATCTCCCGCGGCCACTAGCAACCCTGGCGCCGCAACTTGCCCTCCGGTGTTATGAATCGGACTGTAGGAATGAATTGACTGGTCGAGCGCCTGCAGCACCAACCGGCCCAATGCAGATATAAATTTTGGAGAATCATTCAGGCCGGAACTCATCTCGAAGTGAGTAATCCCCAGCCGCCGCGCTTCCTCGCGTCCTTCGTGATCGATCTCGCCCAGCGTCTCCACGTGGTCGGAAACAAAGGCTACGGGGACAACGCAGACGTCGCGCGCTTTTTCTGCCGCCAGATCACGCAACGTCCGGTGAAAAGAAGGCTGCAACCACTTGCTGGCGCCAACTTTGCTCTGGTAGCAGAGGCGATGTCGGTTCGGCCATCCCCCGCGCGCCATCAACAGGCGCACAGTTTCCTCAATGTGCCGCTGATAAGGATCGCCCTTGGCGATGATTGACATGGGAATACTGTGCGCGCTGAAAACGATCTCTGCCCGGGCTGGATTTTCGAAGCGCGACAACGCTTCGTCCACTTTCTCGACAACCGCGTCTAAATACATCGGATGCCGATAGAACGGGCCCACGTTGTGCACCGGAATATGATTGTGAAACAGCCGCCGCCATTCATTCAGGCTGCTTCCCGTGGTGGTCGAGGAATATTGCGGATACAAAGGCAGCAAAACCACTTCATCGCAACGCGCCGCCTCAAGTTGAGCGATGGCCTCGCAGGTGAAAGGGTGCCAGTAGCGCATGGCCACAAAACAGTGCGCATCCAAGCCCTCACTTCTCAACTCAGCTTCGAGTGCTCTGGCTTGCTGCTCGGTGAAGCGCCGGATCGGCGAACCCCCGCCAATGGTTGCATAGTGATGCTGCACTTTACGGGCCCGCGTAGTCGAAATCAGTTTGGCCAGAGGTTTACGGCCAAGGCGGGCAAAGGGAAAGTCAATAATATCGGGATCGCAGAAAAGGTTATAAAGGAAAGGCTCTATCGCAGCCAGCGTATCAGGCCCGCCCAGCTGAAAAAGAACTACTCCCACACGGCGCGTTGTGTTCGCCATCCCCTCTGATTCCCCAGAACGGGCGAATTTACTCCCATCTGCGGCGAGAGTCAATGGCGGAATTACAAGATGGGAACAAAAAGTAAATAAAACATATGCGGTGCGAAGCTCGACGTCCCAAGCAAAACAAAAATATGCGGGCGCCCGGAATCGACTCCTGCGTCCGCATATTTATCAACAGCCAAAATCAGACCCTGGCCCGTTTCTTAATTTCTTACGGCAGCCGTAACTCAGAGTGTTCCGGAACTACGATCTGCTGCCGCTGCCCATCATGCCAGTACAAGACACGCAGCACCTTGGGAACCGATGGATCGGGATCGACACCCATGCTGCGATTATCGACCACGAGGAACAGCCTCCCGTCGTGCTTCATGCCGCGCAGTTGTTCAGTCACGTTTACGAAATGACCGGCGCCGCCGTAGTACGCGCGCATAATGTGAAATTCATGATCGTGCCACTCGTATCCTCTCTCCGGATCAAGCTCCAGATTCACGTGGGCGTATTCGGGGAACCGAAATTCCTCGACGTTTCCATCCCAGTGCCGAACCCGAATGAAAAGTTCTTTCACATGATTGTGCGCGGGATCAACTCCCAGATTACGATCATTGACATCGAACTGCAGCACTCCGTCATGCATAAACGAACGCACTTGCGGAGTTACATCTATCCGATGGTTGCCGGCACCGTACTCCGCAGCGACAAGCTGACCGCCTTGCGCCGCCGCCGAACCGGCAAGCAGGAACATCAGCGTCAGACCATTGACCACAGCTGTAATGAACCTCTGTTTCATAACGCCCCCCTTGCCCCGTAACCGAGGCACCCAAGCTAAAGTAAATTTTCTAGTGAATCGCGGCTGGCTCAGTCTTGGCTTTTTGCATCTCTTCGATCACCGCATCGGCAAATTCGGAAGTCCCCGCCTTGCCGCCAACATCTTTCGTCAGCTTCTCAGGATGCCGGTATACCCTTTCCAGGGCATTGCGAATCTGCATCGACGAATCGAACTCGCCGAGATGCCGCAACATCAATAGTCCGGAGCGGAGCAATGCGGTAGGGTTTGCCAGATTTTTCCCCGCAATATCCGGAGCCGAGCCGTGAACTGCTTCAAAGATCGCGCAGTGGTCGCCCAGATTCGCGCTGGGCACAAATCCCAATCCGCCGACAAACGCTGCGCACAGGTCTGAAATAATATCACCGTACAAATTTTCCATCACCAGCATGTCGTACTGATAAGGATTCATCACCAGTTGCATGCAAGTGTTGTCCACAATATGTTCGCCATAGGTGATTTCAGGATATCCCTTGGCCACGCTGCGGCAGCAGCGCAGGAATAATCCATCGGATAACTTCATGATGTTGGCTTTGTGGATGGCGTGGATTTTCTTGCGCTGATTCTTTCGCGCGTATTCAAAGGCGAACTTCGCGATACGCGTCGACGCCTTCTCGGTGATGATCTTCAAACTCTCCACTACACCTGGCACTACTTCGTGCTCCAACCCGGAATACAGACTCTCCGTATTTTCTCGCACAATAATGAGATCGACATCAGGATAGCGCGTGGGAATGTGCGGCAGATTCCGAATCGGGCGGAAGTTCGCATACAGCTCAAATTTCTGGCGCAGCGCTACGTTGATGCTGGAGAAGCCGCCACCCACCGGCGTAGTCACCGGTCCCTTCAACCCCACATGAGTACGCTCAATCGATTCCAGAGCGTCTTTCGGAATGTATTCGCCGTACTTCTCAAAGGCATCGGCGCCCACCTGAAATGTTTCCCAATCAAACTTCACGCCGGTCGCTTCCAGAATGCGGACTGTAGCCTGGCTTACTTCCGGGCCGATGCCATCGCCCGGTATCAGCGTTACTTTATGACTCATAATCGATTCCTGCGCTTCAGACTTTCTGAGTCTTGCTTCGGACGTCACCCGCCTCTTTCGCTTTCACCAGATCTCTCAACTCGTTCATGAATTCATTCACGTCTTTGAAGTCGAGATATACGGAGGCAAAACGTACATACGCCACTTTGTCGTAGCGCCGTAAGCGATTCATAATCAGCTCGCCCAATTCGCTGGTCTTGCGCTCGCGTTCCTGCGACTCAATCACGAACGATTCCGCCTCGTTCACAATCTGCTCCAACTTGCTGATCGGCACCGGCCGCTTCTCGCATGCCCGCAACAATCCATTCAATACTTTCTGGCGATCGAATTTTTCCCGGCGACCGTCTTTTTTCACCACCATGTATGGGATTTCATCGATGCGCTCGTAAGTGGTGAAGCGCTTGCTGCACTTCAAGCACTCGCGCCGGCGGCGGATGGATTCCGCTTCCTTGCTCTCGCGCGAGTCTACGACTTTATCGTTGGCAAATCCGCAAAAAGGACATTTCATGGCGCTGATGTTGGCGGAAACGAAACTGCCGAACTAATAATAGATTTTCAGGATTTAATACAGAAATTGTAACAGGCGAGTGCTACCCAAAGCCGCATCCGGTACCTACGTAATAGATAGCATGAGCATTCAGGCCGCAGGTCCGCTAAGCTCCGCTTCTTCGCTGCGATGACTTTCTTCCGACAGCTTTCTCAGCGACAATCTCTCATGATGAGCCAGAATAAGTCCCAGCGGAACCACCGCGGCAAATGTAACCAGCCACAGCAAAATCCCGCAACTGGCTGCCATTTCCGGTGGAACATCGAAGACGCTGGAAAGCGCCGCAATGGTTGCCATCTGCGAACCGCCGCCTACCGCCGGCAATTGCAGCATCGATCCCAGCATGCTGGCTCCCATCAGAATCAAGACTTGTGACACCGGAATATCCAGCGAAGCCACCCCGTAGGAGTGCGTCACTTCCTTGTATGCCAGCGCGATGATGTACCACATTCCAACGGAAACCAGACTCAGCATCAACAGCGATACCGGGCCGTGAATGGTGTCGAGTCCCTTGCCAAATTCCCGAATTCTTTGCGCGAGTTTGTGACCGAAATTTGCGGAGAGATGGCCGAATCTCTCCTCAACCCATCGCGCCACCTTATCGCCGCTGCGCCGAATCACGATCGCGCCTACCGTCAGTGCCAGCACCGCTCCGACCAACAAGAATCCGCCTTCGCGAAACCGCACATAATATTCGGGGTGCGGAATCGCCGGCAGCGCGCTGGGCAGAAAAATCGCTAGCACCATCAACACAGTAAATGCCCCTACATCAAATATCCGCTCTACCGTCCAGACCGCAAGCTGAGAAGAAAAAGGAAGATCGGTGCGCCGGGCGATCAGGTAGGGACGAATGAATTCTCCCGCGCGCCCCAACAGCGCCAATCCGGTGAACCCAATTACGGTTGGGGATACCATGTCGATCATCTTGGCGTGGGGACGTGCCGGCTGTAAGAAGATCTTCCAGCGTACTGCGCGCAGGAAATATCCGATGTAGATCAGCGCAATCGCGTGCAGTACATGAATTTTCCTGATGCGGTGGGTTTCCGCCCAGAATGTGCCCCAGTCGAAGCTTTGCCAGTGGCGATACTGCAGATAAACCAGAACGGCCAGGATCAGGAACACAACTGCGCTGGCCAATATTCGTTTTTTATCCATTAATAGAGGCAGCCTCGCGCCGCGGACCTCGCTGCGCGAAGTGGGGACGGCACTCTCAAGGTAAATGACTGTGCCCAGAGGGTCAAACAAGCCGCTCCAGATTGCGGTCTACTTATTGCGCGCGATCGAAATGGCCTTCCGCATGTGGCCGGAAGATTTTTTCAAAGCGGCGACGGCCCGAGCTCGACTGACCCCGGCAATCAGCATCACAACCGCAACAGGCGTGCGATGCCCGGAGGCCACCAGCGCCCGGCGGGCGGCTGCGGAATCCACTCCCGACGCCTGCTCCAGGATGGCAACCGCGCGCTGTGTGAGCTTCTCATTCTTCGGCACCACATTGACCATCAGGCTGCCGTAGACATAACCCAGACGGCTCATGGCGCCAGTGGAAATCATGTTCAGCACCATCTTGTGGGCAGTGGCAGCTTTCATTCGGGATGATCCCGCCAACACCTCAGGCCCGACCTGAACCACGATGGCGAAGCCGGCGGCGCGTTCCAGCGGGGAGTTTGGATTGCAAGCGAGAGCAATGGTGTGGGCGCCACGCTCGCGCGCCAGTTTGACGGCCGCGACGGTGAATGGAGTTCGTCCACTGGCGGCAATGCCGAGCACAACATCGCCCTTTCCCGGTTTGCGGCGGGCCATTTCCTCTCGTCCTTGCTGGGCGTCATCCTCGCTGATCTCGGAGTCTGTGGCCAAAGCTTTGGCGCCTCCAGCAATGATGAATTGAACGCGATCCGTGTTGAACGTGGGCGAGCACTCGGCGGCATCCAGCGCGGCGATGCGGCCACTCGTCCCCGCGCCGACGTAAATCAGGCGTCCACCGCGGCGCAGTGCGGCAACGACCAAATCGATGGCTCGCGCAATCTGCGGCAGAACCTGAGCCACGGCCCCTGCAACGGTGGCGTCTTCGGCATTCATTAGCCGTGCAATCTCGAGCGAGGTCTTGCAATCCAGATCAGCGGCTGCGCTATTGGCTTGCTCGGTGCGAAGGCTGCGTAGGCGGGTTTGGTTCAGGCTACCCTGATTCAAATTAACTTTAGACTCGCGGGTTGATTTCAAGCAGGAAGCCTTTCTTGAGTTGTGCAGGATGTAGACAAATTTCGTGTAGTACCACTTCCTCAGAGTTCGGGGATTTACGCTCTATCGTCATTCGCCCTTCTCCAGCGCCAGGATAACCGCATCGTGAAATCGCGGGCGCACCTGTTTGATCGCGTGATTGGAGCAGTCGGGCCAGGTGCGATTGGTGAGCAAGGCGATCGAGAGTTGCCGGTCAGGATCGATCCATAGAGATGTGCCTGTATAGCCCAGATGGCCAAAGGATGCAGGACCGAAATACCTCCCCGACTGCGATGGATCGGAGGGAGTATCCCAACCGAGAGTACGAGATGTGCCTGCGGGAGCGGATTCCCGGCGAGTGAACAGCGCAATCGTTTCGCGGCGAATGAAGGTACCCGGACTGATCATGGAATGGCCGAATTGAGCGAGATCGGCGGCCGTAGAAAAAACTCCAGCGTGTCCTGCGACTCCTCCGAGAACGCTGGCGTTCTCGTCCTGCACCTCGCCCTGGATGACGCGATGTCGGAAATCCTGATCATCTTGGGTAGGAGGAATTTGCCCACGTATCTCGGACGGCGGGTTGAACGCTGTCTGGGTCATGCCGAGCGGAGCAAAAATCTCGCGCTGGCAGAATCGATCAAGCGATTCGTCCGAGACCCGTTCCAGTGCAGCAGCGAGAAGGATGAATCCGATGTCACTGTATTCCGCGCGGGTGCCGGGATCCGCGGTGAGTGGTGTAACGAAAACCTCGTGCAGCCATTCATCACGAGTGCGCGATTTCAAAAATAATTTCTCATAAGCCGGCAAGCCGGAAGAGTGCGCCAGCAACATGCGAAACGTCACCTCTCGACGGCGGGGATCTCTTTGGGAGGCCGCTACGAATTCGGGCACGACGGCACCGACCGGGGCATCCAGATCGAGTAGTCCGCGCTGATAGAGAAGCATCGCCATAGGTGTGGTCGCCACGACCTTGGTGAGAGATGCGAGATCGAAGAGCGTCGCAGGACTCACCGATTGAGCACCGCTTTCGTAGGTAAACCGGCCGAAGGCTTTGACCGCAATCAGCCGTCCACGTACGGCAATCGCGACGGAAGCCGCCGGGAAAGCGTGCTCGGCAATCGCTTCTTTTAGAACTGAGAAGGCGGAGGCAAAGACGTGGTCTTGATCCTCGGATGCATCGAGTAGCGGCGTTAGCGGGGCTGGTAATGGCATGAAGAACTCGAATGATATGCAATCATGATATGGCATCCGCGGTACCTGGTACTTGCGCTTCTTGAGTCATGAGGCTGTGCTTGTGTAGAGTCAAAGCATCCTTTCTCTTAAATCAAACTTGTCTCTGTCGCCCATCGTCGTCTGCGGCATTCTTTTGGCGACCTCGCTAACCGGTTGGGCTTCGGTGGATGCCAGGCGACCTGCGCCTGCGGTCCGTCTGAACAATGTCGATCGTGTCATCGAGCAAGCCATTCATGATGGCAATATTCCCGGCGCCGTTCTTTTGGTCGGCCACAACGGGCGCGTGATCTATAGGAAAGCCTACGGCAACCGCGCGCTGGAGCCACGCCGCGAGCCCATGACGCTGGATACAATTTTTGATCTGGCCTCCCTCACCAAGGTGATTGCGACAACCACAGCGGTCATGCAGCTGGTCGAGGAAGGCAAGGTACGCCTGAATGATCCCGTGGCGAAGTACCTACCCGAGTTTGCGCAGAACGGAAAAGACGACGTCACGGTAAGGCAATTATTAACGCACTACTCCGGACTGGCACCGGATCTCGATTTGAAAATGCCATGGGAAGGCAAAGACACCGCCTACCGTATGGCGTTTGCCGAAACGCCGCAAGATCCGCCGGGATCAAGATTCTCTTACAGCGACATTAACTTTATTGTGTTAGGCGCACTGGTGGAGCGGGTTTCAGGCGAGTCACTGGACGAATATTGCCAGCGCCACATTTTTCTGCCGCTGAAAATGATGCATACGCGCTTCTTGCCGCCGGCGGCGTGGCGGGCAAAAATCGCGCCCACGCAGTATGACGAGAACGAGCACATGCTGCGGGGTGTGGTGCATGATCCTACAGCCCGGCGAATGGGCGGCGTGGCCGGCCATGCGGGATTGTTTTCCACGGCCGACGATCTGGCTAAGTTTGCGCAAGCCTTGCTGAATGGCGGCGGAGGGATTCTTTCTCCGCTCTCGGTGGAGAAGATGACGCAGCCGGAGCAGCCTCCGTCGGCGCCAGTGCTGCGCGGTTTTGGGTGGGACATTGACTCGCCATTCTCCTCGAACCGCGGCGATCTCCTCCCCATTGGCTCCTACGGTCACACTGGCTTTACCGGAACATCGATCTGGATCGATCCAACCACCCAGACCTACATCATTCTGCTGACCAACGCCGTGCATCCTCGTGGGAAGGGAAACGCAATCGCGTTGCGATCGGAAGTTGCGACGGCAGTGGCAGCTGCACTTCCGCTGACTGCCAGCGAGAAAGATGCGCTGCGCTGGCAAAGCATCACCGGCTACAACGAAGCGCAAAGCGCGGCGCGGCGCATGAGCGTGCGCAATGGCACCGTGAAGACGGGAATCGATGTGCTCGAAGAGCATGGCTTCGATGTGTTGCAGGTTGCCGGCCGCAAGAAACGAATCGGCCTGCTCACCAACCAGACGGGCGTGGACGCCAGCGGACAGCGGACGATCGACGTACTGGCTAAGGCGCCGGGAGTTTCGCTGGACGCAATCTTCAGTCCGGAGCACGGCGTCACCGGAACTCTCGATACGACGGACGTGAATAATTCGAAAGACGCCGCGACCGGAATTCCTGTCTACAGCGTGTACGGAGCGAAGGATTCGGCGCGGCGTCCTCCGCCGGAAGTGCTCAAACAGTTGGATGCGGTTGTAGTCGACATCCAGGACGCCGGGGTGCGGTTTTATACCTACGAAACGACGCTCGGATATTTTCTGGAGGGCGCAGCAAAGGCAGGGATCGAGGTGATTGTTCTCGACCGGCCTGACCCGATTACGGGATCGTTCGTGCAGGGGCCGGTGTCAGACGCGGGCGCGGAGAATTTCAACAATTATTGGACGGTGCCGGTGCGGCATGGCATGACCATGGGCGAGCTGGCGAAGATGTTCAACACGGAACGGAACATCAATGCGAAGCTGACCGTGGTTGCGATGGAAGGCTGGGAGCGCGGCGACTGGTTCGATTCGACCGGACTAGCTTGGATAAATCCGTCCCCGAACTTGCGCAGCGTGACTGAGGCGGCGCTATATCCGGGAGTCGGGCTAATCGAGGGAACAAATGTTTCGGTCGGCCGCGGCACCGATACTCCTTTCGAGGTGCTCGGCGCTCCCTGGATGAAGGGCCGCGAACTGGCCGCGTATTTGAACGCGCGCGGAATTGCCGGAGTCAGATTTGTGCCAGTCACGTTCACTCCAACCTCGAGCAACTACAGAGGGCAAAAATGCGAAGGCGTGAACTTGGTTCTTACGGATCGCAACGCGCTGGACGCACCAGAGTTCGGAATTGAGCTGGCCGCCGCGTTAAAAAAACTCTATCCGGCAGACTATAAGATGGAACGCATGATGGAGCTGTTGGTGAATCAGAACGCTTACGACGGGCTCGTGGCAGGCGAAGATCCGCGGCGCATCGCGCAGGACTGGCAGGAGAAGATCGAGAACTTTGAAGCGGTGCGGAAGAAGTATTTACTCTACTAGGTACAGGTCTTCGCCAGCCGTTGTAAGCGACTCGGGGAGCCGGGCGCTCGAGTCGGGTGCAACGAGCATCCTAACCATTGATTGCATGGTATCCTCTGCTCAATGCGAGGAAGAGTTTCGGCTCATTGGAGGTTTAGCGATGCGCACACTCTTGACTGTGTTTTTGTTATCTGGAATGTCACTGGCTCAGACTGCCTCGCCATTGGTCCCGTCGGCTCCGAAGCACACCGAGTCCGTGCCAACTCCACCGGCCGTTCCAGCTTCCAATCCCAACACAGTTACGATCCCCGCAGGAACCAAGATTCCGCTCTCTCTCAAGCAGGCAATCTCTACCAGGAATGCCAGGGAGGGCGATGCCGTCTATGCTGAGACCGCGTTTCCCTTTGTTGTCGATGACCGCGTAATCGTTCCAGCCGGAGCCTACATTCAAGGGAAGATCGCTCACGTGGAGCGCGCTGGCCACGGCAGGGGACGCGCCGAGATCCTGATGCATTTCACGTCCATAATTTATCCCAGCGGATACACCGTGATGCTGCCGGGTTCGGTCGAGAACACGCCGGGGGCGGACAACAAATCGGTGAAAGATTCGGAAGGGACGATTCAGCAGGATAGCGACACTGGGAAAAGAGTGGAAGACGCGGCCAAAAACGGTGTGTACGGCACCATGGGCGGCGCGACGGCCGGAGGCTTGGCCACCGGAGGCCTGAACGGTGCGCGGATCGGAGCCGGCGCGGGCGCGGCAGCCGGCATTGCCTGGGCTCTGCTGAAGCGCGGCAGCGACGTGAGGCTGGACGTGGGAACATCGATCGAGATGGAAGTTCAGCGCCCCATCACTGTAGATGCGAGCCGCATCGCCATGGCAAAGGCAACGCCATAAGATTCCCGGGACCATGTGGGGACAGCCGCCTCGGCTGTCCGGCCAAGCGCAGCGAGGCGCAATAGCACCTACTTCAAATTGAAAAGCGCATTCACATGCGCCGTCACCGTCACGTTTTGCGGCGTGAATTCCTCCGTTGGCGCGGGTTGCGCGGCATTGCCCATGGCTGCCATGGCGCGCGCCATGTGCGGGACCGGCATGCGCTGGTTCTCAAACGTATCGACTGACGCGTAGGAAAGTTCGCCTAAACCCCGCCCACTGGCGCGGGCCAGCGTTTCTGCGGAGTTGCGCGCACGCCGGTACGCGTCTTCCACGGCCTTATTCTTGGCTTCATCAACATTTTCCAGCATGTAGCTTAAAGTCTGTCTCTCGCTGACATTGGCGTCGGCAAGTTGCTGGGTGATGGGCCCAATCTTCGAAAAATCTTTGAGCTTCAGGGTTACGTCTGTGGTCACGCGATACCCGATTACTCTTTGCCTGGCGTTTTTCCAGTCATACATTGGCTGGACGGAAAAGAATCCGATCGTCGCGGATTTCGGTTCGATGCCGTTGGCGCGCAGTACTTCTCGCACCTGCTCCGCATCTTTCGACGCGTGCTGGTACGCTGCTTGAGACGTGTCCTCCTGTACAGAGATGTTGAACTGGATTACCGCAGTGTCTGGAGCCGATTCAAATTTCCCGTCGGCGCCTACGTAGATAGAGTTGGGCTGGGCGGTGAGGTTAGGATGCTCCTGCGCTGACGAGGCGGCCGTCAGGATGAAAAGCGCCACAAGCCATGCTGCAGATTTCATGGAATTCCTCCTGTTAGAAATTATCCGCCACAATTTGAGCTTAGGTTGTCGGAAGTGGAAGCGCTACCTACTAGCTAGAACGCTCAGGACGGTTGAGATTGCAATCCGGGTGCTAAGACGGGAAGTCGCGGCTTAGGACGCACCCTTGGCATTAGAGGAATAAGCAAACGGATAGCTCTGCGCGTTGATCTCACGGCGCAGATCCTCGAAGATGTCGTCGGGCATCTTCAGAAAAATCTCGACCACTTCAGGATCAAATTGTCGCCCCGACCAGACTTGGATCTCCTTGCGCGCCGCTGCCAGCGTTCGAGCCGGACGATAAGGCCGGTCAGAAATGATGGCATCCAAAGTATCTGCAACGGAAAAGATGCGCGCCCCTAAAGGAATTTCCGTACCCTTCAGCCCTCGAGGATAGCCAGAGCCGTCAAAATGTTCCTGGTGCGAATAAACAATTTCGCAAACTTCGGCGAGGAACGGAATCCTTTTGAGCATCTGGTAGCCGTGGTAGCAATGCTCGCGCATGATGGTCCGCTCGTCATCGTCCAGCTTTCCCGGCTTGAGCAGGATGCGATCTGGAATCGCCATTTTGCCAATGTCATGAAGGAACGCGCCGCGGGCGATGACGTCAATCTGCTCCCGCGGTAACCCCATGGCGCGGGCAATGGCCATCGTAAATGCAGTAACACGCTTGGAGTGGCCTTCGGTCTCGCGGTCTTTGAGGTCAAGCGCATCGCCCAAAGCTTGCAGCGTAATGTCGTAAGAGCGTTCGAGATCGGTCATCGCTGCCTGCAATTGGTCCGTGCGAGCCTCGACGAGAGACTCGAGATTGGTTTGATAAGTACGATTTTCTACTTTTAGCCGGCGATTTTCCAGAGCTCGTCCCACCGCATTGAGCAACTGTTCGCGCTCGAAGGGCTTAAGCAGGTAATCGTAGGCGCCGTTGCGGATGGCGGCCAGCGCAACCGAAATATCATGCACAGCGGTGACCATTACCACCGGCATGTCAGGGAACTTCTCTTTAGTTCTCTCCAGCAGGCCAATGCCATCGAGGTCCGCCATCATCAGGTCGGAGAGCATCAGTTCAAACATATCGCCGGAATTCAGCAGGGCCAGGGCTTCCATGCCGGAACCAGCCTGTTTGCAGGTATAACCCGCGGCAGCAAGGATGGCGCAGACAATCTCGCGGATTGCCTCTTCGTCGTCCACTACGAGAATGCGATCAGGCATCAGTGTCCCAGCAGAACGTCTCAGGATACTATCGGCGATTTTACCTGAGACGTGAGATACCGAAAGTAACCACTGAGGTCCGGAAAGAACATTGAGATCAGCTGGAAGCGTGGTATTCAGGAGTCAGGCAGTGTCACGTCTGCCGCACCCGCAACCCATCGCGCGTGAACGGTCGAACTGATTTACCTGAACTGATTTGCCGAACTGATCTGCAAAACTGATCTGCAAAACATGACCGCACTTTGGTCTTTCTGGAATAACGTCGCACAACCAGCCGCCGCCAGGCTGAAGCCCGGGGAGTGGGCGCTGCTGACCGTTCTGGCAGCCTCGCTGGTCGTTCTCTCAGTCTTTCGCGAACGTTATCTGGCGATTTGGACGGCGGCATGGACGCTGCTGGTCAGTTCCCGTTTCGTGCAGGCCTACGGCTCAGGGACGCACATCCCTGTGCGCTACCTGCCGGCTGTTGAGCAAGCCGCATTTGTAATCGCAATCGGCCTGTTTGCGGGTGCTATCTTCGCTTACATCCGGGAACGGAATCTGCTGGCACCACTGGCCGCAGTGACTGTTTGCACCGCGGGTTTTGCCGTAGCTCGCGTTCTGCTCTGGCCGGACTCGTTGCCGCTGCGCGTGGCTCTCGAAGTGTCTTACCGAATCATTCTGTTCACTGCAGCCGTCGGGCTGTTGCGCGCCCGCCGTGGCCGTTGGGAGACAACTTCATGGATGCTCGCGGGATTTCTTCTGGTGCAGCATCTGAATTGGCCGGCTCTTAGCCCTATGATTCCCGCAGGCGCCTTTGTTGCTGCCGATACTTTGCTGGGAGTCAGCATGCTGCTGGTTGTGTTCCGGGAAGCGCGTGCGCGCGCCGAACGGCTGACTGTACTGCGCGCCCTAACTGAGAGCATCGTCCAGGCGCAACAGCAGGGCGGCATGCTGGACAAGGCCCTGGAATCCTTGCGGCAGCTTACCCAAAGCAAAGCCGCCTGGTTCCGTCTGATCGAGGGCGGACATCTCGTGGCCACGCATGCCGTGGGAGTTTCCTCAGAATTCCTGCGTGAGGTCGGCATTGCTGAGCTGTCAACCAACGTGTCGCAGATGTTGGATCGGGGCAAGCCAGAGGCGGCGCGAAGAAGCTCCACAACTCCGGAAGATCAAAGCCTGCTGAAGTCCGAAAAAATTCATTACGTGACCACTGTTCCGGTGCTGGGGAAGAAGTCGCCGGTCGGATTACTTTGCCTGGGCAGCGCGGGCGATCGAAAACTCACCGCCGAAGAAAGCGACTTTCTCGAAACGTGTGGCCGGCAACTGGGAATCGCAATCGAGAACTTCCGTTTGCTGGAGCAGGTTCTTCGCTCCCAGCGCCAGTGGAGAAACACTTTTGATTCGGTGCATGACATCATCCTGGCGCATGACGCGGAATTCAGAGTCATAAAAGCAAATCAGGTTCTTCTCGAGCACCTGGAACAATCCTCCTCCGATGTGATCGGCAGCACCTGCGAGTCCGTATTGCCGCACAGCCTGGGCGAGTGGACCGGATGCCCCTACTGCGCTCGCGGGGATGAAGAAGTCACCGAAGGCGCGGACCCTTGTTTTGGCGGCTTTTCCCTGGTCTCCAGTTCCTCCTACAGCGAGCAAGGCAGCCAGCAGAAGGGCACCATCCACATCGTCCGCGACATTACCGAGCGGCACTCTGCGGAAGAAAAATATCGCCTGCTCTTCGATCAGGTACAGGAAGGCGTTTACGTTGCCACTCCGGACGGGCGCTTACTCGATTGCAACGACGCGCTTGTGAATATGCTGGGTTATGAACGGCGGGAAGAATTGCTTCCCTTGAACCTGGACGAAGATATTCGCGTAGACGCCGGCCAGCGGGAATCCTTCCATAAGGCCATCGAGCAGAACAACTATGTGCGCCATTTTGACGTCACCATGCGGCGGAAAAACGGAACCCTGCTGCTGGCCGCCGAGAGCAGCTTTGCTACTCGCGACGCGACCGGGAAGATCGAGCGCTATCAGGGCTTTGTTCTGGATGTCACCGAGAAGCGCCGGGCCGAAGATGAAATGCGGCGCCGCAATCGCGAACTGAATGCGCTGAACGCGATGGCCGTTGTGGCTACCCAGTCGTTCGATCTAGATGAAATCCTGAACCTCACGCTGCGGCAGGTCGTCTCGCTGTTTGGCGCCGAGAGTGGTGCAGTTTATCTCTCCGATTCTGACGCTCCCACTTATCGCCGTCGGGCGGCGTGGGGTCCGCGCAGCCGCGACAAATCACGGCCGGCGGAAATCAGTTTTGCCGATGGTTTTGGCGACTTGGTCATGCGCTCCCGCGCCGAAGTGATTACTGCGGAATACCTGCCGCATCTTACCGGAGCAGTGGCGGAATTCATCCGCTCCAATAGTGACGGCGCATGGAATTGGGTGCTGTTCTGGGGCAAGGACAGTCCAATCGGAATGATGGGACTGCGCAGCCATGTGGAGTACGCATATTCCACTGGCGAAGAGAATCTGCTCGTCGCAATTAGCCGGCAGTTGGCTACCACGATTGAAAAAGTTCGACTGTACGAAGAGACCTGCAAAGCCTACGAAGATCTCCGCCGCACTCAGGAACAGTTGTTGCAGAGCGAGAAGATGTCCGCCGTCGGCCAGCTCATCGCCGGGGTTGCCCACGAGTTGAATAATCCGTTGACTGCGATTCTGGGTTACGCGCAATTGCTCGAAAGCGAAGGCCTGAACGAACGCGCGACCGATTATGTCGGAAAGATGTTCAAACAGGCGCAGCGCACACACCGTGTGGTACAGAATTTGCTTTCCTTCGCGCGCCAGAGAAAACCGGAGCGCTCTGAGGTCGACGTCCGCAAGGTGCTGGAAGACACTCTCGCCCTCCGCGACTACGATCTGAAAGTCAATCACATTTCCGTCGAGAAGGATTTGGGAACGGAACCCGCGCTGGTGGTCGCGGATCCTCATCAGATCGAGCAGGTGTTTTTAAATATCATCAACAACGCCGTCGACGCAGTTCTGGAAACCGGCCGAGCCGGAAAACTCAAGATTCAAGTCTCCTGCCAAAATGGCTTTGTCGCCGCCCAGTTTGCCGATGACGGCCCCGGAATCAAAGATCCAAAAAGAATTTTCGATCCTTTCTACACCACGAAAAATGTTGGAAAGGGAACTGGCCTCGGTTTAAGCATCTGCTACGGAATTGTTAAGGAGCATGGCGGTGACATCACGGCCCACAACGCGCTGGATGGCGGAGCCGTGATTGAGGTGCGCCTGCCCATGGCCGCCAATGAAGGAACCATTCCGGACGCTGCCCCGGTCGCTCTCGCGAAGCGCGAAGGCGCGATTCAAGGCCGCGTTCTGTTGGTCGAAGAAGAAGAGGCGGTGTTGGAGTTCGAGCGAGACGTGCTCATGGGCGCTGGTGCGAACGTGGTGACAGCCACCAAGAGTGAAGACGTGAAAACACGCTTACTCTCCGAGCCCTTCGACGCGATAATCATGAGCGGCAGAATGCCCTCCGATTGGAATGCCAAGGAAGCGTATGCGTGGCTGAAGCAGAATTGCCCCAGCATGGAAAATCATTTGCTATTCACCTTCTCTCACGGCGGGGAGCAGGGTGATGAGCGAACGTTCCTCCAGGAAAATAACATTGCCTATCTGGTGAAACCCTTCGAAGTGGCCGATCTCATTTCCCAGGCTAGACGCCTGCTGCAGAAAGCGCACGCCGCCACAGCCGCTTCTAGCTGATAATCCTAAGGGCGGATCGTCGAATCACAGTTGCGCCCGCAAACTCTTCACCAGCCGCCGAAGCGCTTTCTCATTGCGCCTGTACCATCGCCATTGTCCCTGCTTCACCGCATCGACTAAACCAGCCTTCGTCAAGATCGCCATATGATGCGAGATGGTCGGCTGCGAAAGACTGACGCGCTCTTCGATATCACCGGCGCACAACCCGGAATTCTTTGCGGCAGCGTTCGGCGCATGCACTTTGAGCGCACCAAGAATTCGTCTTCGCGTGGGGTCGGCAATCGCGTGTAGGGTGCTGTCGAGAGAAGGCGTCACAGGAGTCATAGGCCAATCACAAATATCCTGTAAATTGACGCTTGTCAATATGCAATGTTAAAAGTGAGAGATTTAGCCCGCGCGTTGCCGTGGCGCGCGCATCCACTCGATCCGGTTGAACTCAAGAAATCTAACGTCGCTTTCCGGAAGAGAACAATTAGATCGGTCAAGCTGGCCGGCTAGCGTTCCGCCGCGGATCCAGTAACCGGTTTCATCTTCTTTAAGAATTGTGGCATCGAGTGGATCCATGCCGTGTAGTTTGAACACTACACGGCGGTTCAACAGGTGGTCCCGCTTCATAGAGGGGCTTTCACTTTTTCAGGATTGGGTTATAGCCGTCGTTGATCAGACGCGCACGCATGGCTTCGGCCTCTTTGATGTCGCCAAAAGGCCCGGTCTGTACGCGATACAGCTTGTCGCTCGTGGAATTATTTACAACAAATGCGGGATACTGCTTTTTCTTGAGAGCATCAACTAAGGCGTCGGCATCCTCCGGCTTGCTGACGGCAGCCACCTGAACAAAGTAACCGGTGCCTGGTATCGGAGCCATGGGATCCGGAAGATTTGCGGCCTGCGTCGCTTCCGCAGATGTTGTAGTCGAAGACCCAGTCGATTTCTCTGTCGATGCATCAGTTGGTGCCGCCGCAGCATCCGTCGGCGTCAGTTGCGGGTTCGCATTCTGCTGCTCCACAGCTTTATAAAAAGTCATCGGCGCAGATGATGCGCTCGTAGCGGAACTTACGGGTTTCCCGCCGTTTGCTGCGGGTGCGGGACCCAACGTGGTAGCCGAAGATAGGCCCGACTCCGACTTTCGTCCCAGCGTATAGCCGAGCGCGAAAAAAACCGCACAGATCATTACCAGGCCAAAAAAGATGCCTAACAGCTTGGCTGTGCCTAACGTGATTTCCGTGTCCGGTGACGAAGCCATAACCACTCCTCGAAAAGTTGCCACCAACTTGAACTAAGCTGTTTTAACCGCAGGCGCGCTCTCCTCGCCAGTCTTGCCTAACATTTTTTGCAGCCCGGAAAAGAAATCTACCGGAACCGGGAAGATGACGGTCGTGTTCTTCTCCACTCCGATTTCGGTTAGAGTCTGCAAGTATCGCAATTGAACGCTGACCGGTTCGGTGGCCAGCAGATGCGCCGCGTCCACCAGTCGCTGCGCGGCCGAGAACTCGCCCTCCGCGTGAATAATCTTCGATCGCTTTTCCCGCTCCGCCTCAGCCTGTTTCGCCATTGCCCGCAGCATGGATTCCGGCATGTCCACTTGCTTCACTTCAACGTTTGTCACTTTCACGCCCCATGGCGAGGTGTGCATGTCGAGAATGCTTTGCAGCCGCAAGTTTATTTTTTCCCGATGAGCCAGCAGTTCATCGAGTTCCTGCTCGCCCAGCACGGAGCGCAGCGTGGTCTGCGCGAACTGCGAAGTCTGATAAACATAATTCGACACTTCCACCACTGCCTTGCTGGGATCAGTCACTCGCAAAAAGATGACGGCGTTTACTTTGAGCGTAACGTTATCGCGCGTGATGATATCTTGCGGAGGAACCTCAAGCGCCTCCTGCCGAAGCGAAACCCGCACCATCCGGTCCATCGGAGCCAGCACCAGAATGACGCCCGGTCCCTTTGCCCTGTGGTAAAGGCGTCCGAAACGAAAAATCACGGCCCGCTCGTACTCCGCCAGAATCTTGATCGAACTCAGGGCATACAGAGCGATGATGATAAGGGCGATGCTGAAGAATCCAAGTCCGAAGATTTCCACTGGCGCCTCCACGTGCGGAGCAAGAACGCTCTACCGCCGGATTGTAACGCAGGCAACCGGGATGAGCGCGGAATTCGGATCCCAGTGGTTGCTTGCGCTGGTGCGCGATCCCACTAAGAAATCGCCGGCGCCGGCGTGCGACGAGTCACCGCCAAGGGAGCGACCTGAAGCAGCAGTCCATCCACGCGATTCACTACTACCGACTGCCCGGCCGACACATCGCATGATGAGACGGCATCCCAAAGTTCTCCATGGACGAAGACTTTACCTTTCGGTGAAAGGTTCGACTGGGCTAGGCCGATCTGTCCCACCATACCTTCCGAGCCGGTTACAACTTTATTTCGTCTTGCCTTGAGAGCCAGTGTCATCAGGAAGGCCGTGATCAATCCCAGGGGAATACTCACGGCAAGCGCCGTCAACAGGTGGACACGCATTTGGGGAATCGGAGCGTCAACCAGAAGCAATCCTCCTAGCGTGAGCAACGCTATACCGCCAACCGTCAGCACTCCGTGGCTGGCAAACTTGGCTTCTGCGGCAAAAAGCGCAAACGCTCCCAGAATCAGAACCAGCGCGGCGAATCTGGTAGGCAGCAGATTCAACGCAAATGCCGCGAGCAAGATAAAAACAACCCCCACCGTCCCGGGAACCACCGCTCCCGGATGATTGAACTCCGCATAAAGCGCCAGCGCCCCGATTGCGAGCAGGATGAAAGAAATATTCGGATCCATCAAATAATCGAGGATCCGTTCCTTCAGCGTCATGCCGAACGGTACGATAGGCTGGCCGGAAAGCCTCAGGGTGACTTCCTGTCCGTTGAAACGCTTAAAACTCTTTCCCTCCATCTGACGGAAAAGATCGTCCTCGCTCGAAGCCACGTAGTCGATCAGGTGCTGCGATAGAGCCTCCTGCTCAGTGAATGATTTGGATTCGAGCACGGCACTTTCCGCAGCCTCAACGTTGCGTCCGCGTTTCGAGGCGACCGAGCGCATCAGCGCCGCGGTATCGTTCTCGATTTTGCGCTTCATCTCGTCGTCAAGTTTGGGCGCAAACGGGCCAATCACCACGGGATGTGCCGCCCCCGCGTTGGTTCCGGGAGCCATCGCCGCGACATCGGCGGCTTCGAGGATGAAGATTCCAGCCGAACCCGCGCGGCTTCCACTAGGTGCGACGTAAACAATGACCGGAACCTGTGACGACGTTATATTTTCGATGATCTTCCGGGTCGAGTCGACTAACCCTCCGGGCGTATTCAGCTCAATCAATACAGCTTGATCGTTGCGCCGCTTGGCTTCATCGATGGCACGCGAAATATATTCCTGGGTGATGGGCTGGACCGTATCATCGACCACGATCTTCAGGACCTCCGCGCGGGAAAAGGACCCAAGAACAAGAACCGCCGCGAGACCGAGAAGAATTCGCGCAACGCTTTTCATGAGCTGGTTGCCGCCCTCAAGAATATTCTTACTCTTATTTACGGATCGCGCGAGGAATTTCTTGCTTGCCTTCGTTGGCACCACTCTCCACCAGGGACAGGCCGTGCCACCCGGGAAGGTTCGTACTGCCTGTGATGAGCCGGGCGCCGCGCTCGTATGTGAAATACGACCACGCCCACTGGGTAAGAACCAGCACACGGTTTTGGAATCCAATTAAGAAAAGAATATGAATAAACAGCCAAGCCAGCCATGCGATGTATCCGGAGATATGGATCTTGCCAAACTGCGCAACCGCGGCTGCCCGGCCGATGGTGGCCAGGCTCCCCTTATCGAAATAATGAAAGGGCTTGCGGGGCGCGGGTTGGGTATTCTGAGTTGCGCGGGCTTTGGTTTCACGGCGAATCATTTTGGCCACATAGCGGCCTTCCAAAATAGCTACTGGCGCCACCCCGGGTAACAACTTTCCCGTCTTGTCCTTAAGCGAAGCGAGATCCCCGATGACGAAAACTTCTGGATGGCCGGGAACACTGAGATCAGGCTCGACCAGCACTCGTCCCGCACGATCCACGGGAACTCCCAG
This sequence comes from uncultured Acidobacteriaceae bacterium, assembly GCA_963726155.1. Lineage (GTDB taxonomy): Bacteria > Acidobacteriota > Terriglobia > Terriglobales > Acidobacteriaceae > Sulfotelmatobacter. The sequence goes on along the minus strand of CAVSBF010000002.1, from coordinate 1,852,496 downwards.
TTTCTTGCCCAATGACGAAGCCGCTACTCCGGCAGCCCATAAGATAATGTCCGCCTTCATTCGCGTTTTGCCGACGTAAATCGCTCCTGCTTCAATTTGCGTGACCATCGCGGAAGTCTGCACTTCCACGCCGAGGCGCTGTAATTGCTCCAGAGCGCTGCGCGATAAATCTTCGGGATAAGCTGGCAGCACATGCGGCCCGCCCTCGAGAAGATGGATACGAGTCCGCCGCGGATCGATCAAACGGAAGTCATGCGCCAGCGAGTGCCGGCAAATCTCCGCCAACGTTCCCGCAAGTTCCACACCAGTCGGCCCGGCGCCGACCACTACAAAATTCAATGGTTCAACCCCCGCACCCGCAGCGGCCTGCCGCTCGGCCAATTCAAAGGCCAGCAAAACGCGTCTCCGAATTTCCAGCGCGTCCTCGATCGTCTTAAGTCCGGGCGCGAGCGTTCTCCATTCGTCATGGCCAAAGTAGGCGTGGCTGGCGCCTGCGGCCACGATCAGTGAATCGTAAGGAATTTCCTGATCGGCCGTCAGCACCACCTTCCGCTCCAGGTCGAACCCAGTCACTTCCATCATCAGCACTTCAATATTCTTGTCCTTCCGCAGAATCGACCGGATCGGCTCGGCAATTTCGCCTGGCGAAAGCCCCGCCGTCGCCACTTGATAGAGCAGAGGCTGGAAGGTGTGATGATTCTTTTTGTCGATGACTGTGATCTTTACATCCGCCCCGGCCAGCGCTTTGGCGGCGTTCAGGCCTCCGAAGCCCGATCCCACAATCACTACCCGGTGTGTACTCTTGCCGTTCATGGCGTCACTCTATAAGATTCAGCCGGATGACCATTGGCTCCATAAGTTCTGGAAAAGAAATCCTTCGTCCCGTATGGATGCAATGGCTCATTCCCTCGACCGGCGATTTAATTTTTGTTGCCCTGCTCGGTCTGCTCGTCTACACCGCCCTCGCGGTGCGGCTGCTGGGCGACGCCGGAATCGGCTGGCACATCCGCACCGGGCAACTCATTCTGGCCACCCACGCAATTCCCCATGCCGACCCATTCTCTTCGACCATGTCCGGCCAGCCATGGTTTGCGTGGGAATGGCTCTATGACGTTCTCGTTGGCTGGCTGGATAACGTCGCAGGCCTCAATGGCGTGGTCTTCTTCACGGCCTCGATCATTGCTCTAACTTTTTCGTGGACGTTTCGGTTGCTTCTGCGCCGGCGCACGAGTTTTCCCGTAGCCCTGGTTCTGGTGCTGCTGGCGGCTTCCGCTTCGATGATCCATTTTTTCGCGCGTCCCCACGTGGTGAGCTGGCTCTTCACGGTTGTATGGTTTTGCGTCTTGGACTCTTCCACAGGAACAAATCACGACTCCGACGCTCCGAATGTTCGAGAGCACAGTCGGTATCTGTGGTTGCTTCCACTCTCAATGATCCTCTGGGCGAATATCCATGGAGGATTTCTGCTGGGCTTCGTTCTGCTGGCAATTTATTGGTTAGCTGCAATCTGGGAAGGCTTCCGCCTCAAAGAAGGCCGAATCGAAGATGCTCTGCGAAAAATAAGAGCGGCCAAGCGGATTCGAGACCTTACGCTGATCGGCCTGTTGAGCGCTGTGGCTACGCTGGCGAATCCTTACGGCTGGAAATTGCACGTCCACATCTATCACTATCTTTCCAATCGCTTTTTGATGGATCATATCGACGAGTTTCAATCTCCCAATTTTCACGGTGTGGCACAAAAGTGTTTCGCTGCTCTCCTGTTACTTACGCTAATTGCATTCGCCGCCAAAAGGCGCGAGACTGCCGGGGTTCGATTCAGTGAAGCGTTGATCATATTGTTCGCCGTTTACTCGGGTCTTTACGCTGCGCGCAACATTCCGGTTTCGGGGTTGCTGTTGATTCTGGTGATCGGCCCTCGATTGTCCGATGCACTGCAAAGCTTGGGACAGCGGCGGACCGCATTGGATTCAACATCGCCGCCATTCTTTCAGCGAATGCAAAACATCGAGGGCGTTCTGCATGGGCACTTCTGGCCGATCGCGGCGCTCGCGCTGACCTGCTGGATTATTTTTCATGGCGGCGCGCTCGGAACGAAGCAACTGGTGAACGCGCACTTCGACGCTAATCGATTCCCATCCCACGCCGTAGATTACTTCAAAAGTCAAAATTTACCGGGCCCAATCCTTGCGCCGGACTCCTGGGGCGGGTACCTGATTTATCGACTCTATCCTCGAGTAAAAGTTGCGGTTGATGACCGCCACGATTTTTACGGCGAACAATTTCTTAAGTCATATTTGAAGATGATGCATGTCGAACCAGGATGGGAGAACTTTCTTGAGCAATATCCAGTTCGATATATCCTGATTTCCAAAGGCTCCGCCCTCGCCAACATTCTCGCCGAAACGCCGCACTGGCAGCCGGTTTACAGCGACGATGTTGCGATTGCCTTCGCCTCCGCTAACCCAAACATTCAATAAGCCCACGCAATCGCGTTCGCGGTTGTGATCCGGTGCTTCCAGCCTGTTAAACTCTCTCCGTGTCCCGCCCCACGCACGTCGAATGCACTCGCTGCGGCGAGCATTATCCCGCCGACCGTCCACAGACCGTTTGCCCGAAAGATGGCGGAATTCTTTATGCGCGCTACGACCTCGCCGCCATCAAAAAAACTTTTTCTCCATCATCGCTGCTGCCGCTCGCTCCCACCATGTGGCGCTACGACGCGGTGCTTCCCGAAGCCGCCCCCGTAACCCTCGGCGAAGGTTTCACTCCCATGCTGCGCAGCCACGAATATCCCAATGTCTTCATTAAGGACGAAGGCCTTAACCCCACCGGCTCCTTCAAAGCGCGCGGACTTTCCGCCGCAGTCAGCATGGCCCGCCATTTCGGATTGAAGAAGCTCGCCATCCCATCTGCCGGGAACGCTGCTTCAGCCCTGGCCGCGTACGCCGCCGCTGCTTCGATTGAAGCCCACATCTTCATGCCTAAAGATGTTCCGATGGCCAACCGCGTCGAGTGCGATTACTACGACGCCCACGTCACCCTGGTCGATGGACTCATCTCCGATTGCGCCCGCAAAGTCGCCGAGCTAAAAAATTCCCACTCCTGGGAAAAAGACAAATGGTTCGATGTTTCCACTACCAAGGAGCCCTACCGCGTCGAAGGCAAAAAGACCATGGGCTACGAGGTCGCTGAACAGCTTGCCTGGAAAGTTCCGCAGGGCATCATCTATCCCACTGGCGGAGGAGTCGGCCTGCTCGGCATGTGGAAGGCGTTCGACGAAATGGAGCAGCTCGGCTTCATCGGCGCCGAGCGCCCAAACATGATCAGCGTACAAGCCGCAGGCTGCGCACCCATCGTCAAAGCCTGGGATGAAGGGAGCGCCTCCTCAGAGATGTGGCAGCACGCCTCGACGATCGCCGCAGGACTGCGCGTTCCAAAACCCTACGGCGATTATTTAATTCTCGACATCCTGAAAAAAAGCGGAGGCCTCGCCCTCGCCGCCAGCGACGCAGAAATTCTCGCCGCCGTCCGCCACTGGGCCAAAGTGGAAGGCATTTTCGCCGCCCCCGAAGGCGCCGCATCTCTAGTCGCCTACCAAAAGCTATTAGCCAGCGGCTTCTTCACGTCCGATGATACGGTCGTTCTGTTTAACACCGGCTCAGGACTGAAATATCTGGACGTGCTGGATACGTCGAGTGTAGAGCGGGCGCCCTCGCCCGCTTCCCGCGCCATCGCCGGAATCATCGGGCCGTATTAGAGGTAGCCCTGAGACTGCGATCACCAGTGTAATCGCTGATCTCGCTCCCGTGATGCGGACTTCCTCGCCGCACTTTGCTCTCGCTTGAAAACGAGTATCATTGGTGCGTCATACAGAACGGTGCGTCATACAGAACGCGAACAGGGTCACGCCGTCGAAGGAATAGCGGGCCATCCCGCGACTCCTAGATTGTTCCTTCTCTCCGCGGCACTTAGGCGACCTTACGCACGGCTCCTGGATCCGACATGTTCAAATTTGGCATATTTAAGAAGGAACACCTGACGCCGGACCATTTGGAAGGCTTCGTAAACAGCCGTAAATTTATCGCCCTGGATCTGTACAACTCTTTAGACGGTTTGCCACTGGCCGAAATCGATAAGATCCAAGAGCGAATGTTGCGCCGGTTCCGAGTTCACAACGGCGTTTTAAAATACACTTATGCGCGGCGTTTCGACGACTTCGACCGGTTGTCCATTTCGGCTATCGCCGCTCACTTCCCCACGAGCCAATTCATCCGGGTGCACGACATCGGTGTATCGGACGGACGAACCTCCTGCGATCTTTACGAACATCTGAACCGCTTGTATGGCGGACGGCTCGACTTCCTGGCATCGGATTACGCTCCTTTCTTGTATGTTCTGAAAAGGACGCATGGCACGAATCGACTCATTGTTGATGATCAGCAGCATGTCTTGCAGATTGTTACGCCGCCATTTGTATTCATCGAGGTCGGCTGGCGGGAAAGGATAATGCCTTACCCTCTGAATTTTCTGATACGACACCTCGTGACGGTTCTCTATGCACGCCCATTGCTGGAACGCTACAGAGCTGGGAGCCCCGATATTCAGCGCACGAGGATAGAGCTTTGCGGCCGGGCGTGTCGCGCATGCATGAGCAAACAGAACAACTTTCGCTTTGATGCCTATGATGTTTTTTCAGGTTCCACCGAGCGTTTTGACGTTATTCGAGCAATGAACATTCTGAACTATTCTTATTTTTCCGAACTACAGTTAATACAGGCGGCGGAAAATATCGTCCACTCGCTGAAGGAGGGCGGATTGTTTGTCACAGGCTCGAATGACGAACGGGGAACCGTCGTCAACGGAGGAATCTACAGGGAAACAAACGGCCGCCTGCAAAGAATTGACACGTCGGGTAACGGGTCAGAGATTGATGCCTTGATTTGTGCTATTGGTGGTCCCGATTGAAGTGCGTCTGACCCATAAACCTATCGTTCAAGTCTCGGGTTGTACAAGCCGCTGGCCGCATCTTCCTCCGCTTGCGCTACATTCTCTCGCCGACCCAAATCCCGCCAGTAATATTCATCCGCGTGGAAGGCAGAAATATTTTCTCCCTGTGCAGCGAGCCGCAAATAAGTCGGGATGATCGAGAACGCACCATCTTCCGCCATCAGCGAGAAGATACGCGGCAAAACAACATGCACGCCGGAAAAAGCCAGCGCCTTGACTTGCTGGCAATCTCGCACCAGTTCGGGAGTGCCGTCGCGCCCTGCACGCCGTCCGCAAAGCCGAAGCTGTCCATCGAACAGCAAGTATCGCGATGTCTGCCGCTCTTGCATCGCCAGCGTAGCTAGAGCCTGACGTTGCTTATGGAACTCCACCATGCGTCCCAGATCAATCGTGCTGATGACATCGACATTGTGCAGAATGAAGGGCTCGTCGCGTCCCGCAGAATCCAGAAAAAACCAGGCAGCCCTTTTCAATCCGCCGCCAGTATCCAGCAATTCGTCTTCACGCGAAACTTCTATGCGCATTCCGAAATTATTGTTGGCCTTCAGGTAGTCGACGACAATATCGGCAAAATGGTGCACATTCACAATCACTTCGCTAATTCCAAACGTGCGTAACCGCGCCAGCGTAATCTCCAGCAGAGTCCGTCCTCCAACTTCCACCAGCGCCTTGGGACGATCATTCGTGAGTGGACGCAGCCGCGTGCCCAGGCCCGCCGCGAGAATCATCGCCTTCATTGGGTCGGTCTTTCCCCGTTAAGATTCTCCAATTCGCGATGCTGCAGCACTACTTCCACGCCATTCCTTCCACGCAGCCGTTTCGCCACTTGCTCCGCCAGAAATACAGACCGATGCTGCCCGCCCGTGCAACCGAACGACACCATGAGGTTCTTGAAGCGACGCTGTTGATAATTGTTCACGCTCGCATCCACCAGCGACATTACGCTGGCCAGAAACTGGTGCACGCTTTCCTGCTGATTCAGATACTCGATCACCGCCGCATCTTTCCCGGTGAGCGCCTTGAATCGCTCTTCCCGCCCCGGATTCGGCAAGCTTCGTCCATCGAACACAAATCCGCCGCCATTTCCGCTCTCGTCTTTCGGCAGCCCGCGATGAAAAGAAAAACTCAAAATCCGCACCCGTAGATTGTCGGCGTCCGAAGCTAGCCCCTGCAGTTTCTCCGAAGCCAGCATGCTGTTAAACGCTTCCATCAATGCCGGCAGAGCGATCGGCAGCTTCACGTTGTGCAGCAACCACCGTAAATTCTTCAACGCGTAAGGAACACTCTGCAGAAAATGCGCCTTGCGCTCGTAAAATCCACGAAAGCCATAAGCTCCCAGCGCCTGCAGAATGCGCACATAAACATAAGCATAAAAGTAGCGTAGAAATTCTTCGCGATCGATCTTTGTAAAGTCACCCAGCCGCTCGATATAAAGATCAAGCAATTGTTGCCGCAACTCCGGCGGCAAGTCTGCCTTGGCGTCGTAGAGAAGGGAAGCGATGTCGTACTGGAGAGCGCCTTTGCGTCCGCCCTGGTAATCGAGAAAGAACGGCTCACCATCTCGCAGCATGACATTCCGCGATTGGAAATCGCGGTACATGAAATAGTCGCGGTCGGCACTCAACAAAAAGTTTGTCAAGCTGTCGAAGTCGTCTTCCAGCGCCTGCTCACTAAAGGAAATTCCAGCCAGCCGGAGAAAATAATATTTGAAATAATTCAAATCCCACGCAATCGATTGCCGGTCGAAACTTCCGCGCGGATAGCAAACGCTGTAGTCGAGATCGCGCCCTGCCTCGATCTGAAATCGCGGCAACACCGCGACCACCTTGCGGTACGCTTCGATGGCTTCCGGCGCAATCTTTTCCCCATCGCGATTCTTCGAGAGGAAGTCGAACAGAGTGGTGTCCCCGAAATCCTCTTCGAGATAAGCGCCGTGGCTCAAATCCTCCGCATAAATTTCCGGTACCGGAAGGCCATGCTTGTGAAAGTGTTTGGAGAACTCCAGAAACGCGGCATTCTCTTCGCGCACGCCATACAGAATTCCAATGGCGCTGACTTTGTCGCTGGCCAGCCGAACGATCTTCCGCCCCGACCCTCCCAATTCGCCCTGCAGAGGCTCTATTCTCGCGGGAGCGTCGTGGAACCGTTCCTCAAAAAGTCTTCTGAGAACATCTATCATGGCGATGTACGCGGGTGCGCGGTCACCTCAAGATAACATTGAATACTGCGGAGTAAACGCGCTGCCGCCGCCGGTGGGAACGACTTGATAACCCTCCGTTCGATACCTATGCTGTAGAAAGCATGACCGACCGCCTATATTACCGCGATTCTTTTCTCTGCCATTTCGACGCTGAGATCGTCAGGATCGTCGAAACCCCACGCCCGGCGCTGGTTCTCGACCGCACCGCTTTCTACCCTACCAGCGGCGGCCAGATTCATGACGCGGGCTGGCTCACGTCAGAAAATTCGGACAGGATTCGCGTCACCGAAGTCGCTGACTCCGAGGACGGGCACGTCGTCCACTACCTGGAGGCGCCGCTCAAGAATGCTCAACCCGGAACCCGCATGCACGGCGAGATCGACGCCGCCCGACGCCGCGACCATATGCAGCAGCACTCCGCGCAGCACGTCCTCTCCGCCGCATTCGTTCGACTCTTCAATATGCGAACCGTTTCCTTCCACATGGCCGATGATTATTGCTCGATCGATCTCGATACTCCGTCGCTTACTCAGGAGAAGATCGAATCCGCCGAGCGTTTAGCGAACGAAATCGTTCTCGAGAATCGTCCTGTCGATATTCGCTTTGTAACTCGCGACGAAGCGGGGAGCCTCGGCTTGCGGAAACTTCCGCCCGCGGAACGGGATGAGCTGCGCCTGATCGACATTCACGATTTCGATCTTTCCGCCTGCGGAGGCACTCACGTCAACCAGACCGGACAAATCGCGGGCATCCTGTTGCGCAAAACTGAAAAAGCTCGGCAGGGATATCGGGTGGAGTTCGTCGCCGGACTGCGCGCTGTCAGAACCGCCCGCCGCGATTTCACATCGCTCACCGAAACCGCTGCGCTTTTTTCTGCTCACATCTACGACGTTCCTGACCACGCCCGTAAGTCGCTCGATGAGATCAAGTCGCTACGCAAACAACGCGAACAATTGCAGGACGACCTCGCCTCCGCGCAGGCCGCGGCTCTGCTCGCCGAAACTTCTGAAACCAACGGCCGCAAAGTAATCGTGCGAATTTTTCCAGAGAGTGAACTCGCCTTTATAAAACTTCTCGCCCAAAAGCTCACGCATCTTTCGCCCACCGTCGTCGCTCTTCTCGCCGCTCAATCACCGCAGCCCGTGCTTGTCTTCGCTCAATCTTCTGGCCAGCCTTACGACATGAATGCGCTACTCAAGCAAACCCTTGCTGCGGTCGGCGGACGCGGCGGCGGCAGCAAAGACCTGGCTCAGGGCGGTGCGTCAAACTCAACCGGAATCGCCGCAGCCCTCAGTGCCACCGCTGAATCGCTCAGCCGCTAAGGGTTTTCCCAGCCACCGATGGGCTTGACACGCACTCTGGTCCATGTTCATGAGGCGCTGGCGGCAGCAGTTGAAAACCGTGGGGAGAGATATTAATCAGCAAGCATCAGTCAACAATGGCTACCGAACTCTACCCAGCTTATCCATCGGCCAATAGCCAAATACAGCCTTGCCGTAGATATAACTTTGATCGACCGGTCCGAAATCCCGGCTGTCGTTCGACATCGACCGGTGATCTCCCAGCACGAGATAGGAATGGGGCGGAACTACCGTCTCGGGATACGACCGCGAATCGGCATAGGCCGGGGGAACATAATCTTCTTCGAGAGCTTCACCATTCACATACACCTGGCCGCCATCGATGCGGATGCGGTCGCCCGCCACGCCGATCACGCGCTTGATATAGCTTTTCGAGGGATCGCGTGGATAACGGAAAACCACGATATCCCCACGCGAAATGGGTTCCAGCCGGTAGACAAATTTGTTAACGAAGATTCGCTCCTGATCTTCGAGCGACGGCATCATGCTGGTGCCTTCTACCTTCACCGGCTGATAAATAAAAACGATAATGAACGCCGAAATCGCCAGCGACACAGCCAGGTCGCGCAGCCATACCCCTAAAGCCGGACGCAGCCGCGCTCCCACGGTAGTCGCTTCGCTCTCTGCGGTGGGCGGAAGCGGTTTCACTGAAATTGCCTTTGGCTCTGTAGCAGGGACCTCTGACATGCGCTTTCTATTGTATACAGATCACAGTCCCGTGGTAGAGGAACCGGCAATTTCGCAGAGGTAACAAATGCTTCCCTCACCAATATGGGTTAAAGCAGGTTAAAATGAGGGCTCAGGAGACAGCTATGCCAGCCACTCGATTCTTTCGCCGTAAGTTTGTGCACCGCGCGCTCACTCTCACTCTGCTCTTATTGGTAACTCTGACCATGACTTCGCTCTGGGCAGCGCCACAGGGCGAGGAAGAGGAGACTGGCATTCCCGCCTACAATGCCGGACCGCCGCCGAAAGGCACGAAGCTTCCCGCCATCCTCACAAAAGATCAGCTCTGGGGAGCGGACGCGCAATACCCGTACCAGACTCACGCCTACGAACTGGCGTCGCGAATTCCAGTCGTCCTGCATCAGCAGCCCTGCTATTGCTATTGCGACCGCATGGGCCATAACAGTTTGCATAGCTGCTTCGAGGGGACGCACGGCGCCCGCTGCGCCACTTGCCTGAAGGAACTTTATTACTCTTATCAGCAGCACAAAGCCGGCAAGACTGCGGCTCAGATTCGCGCCGGCATTATCAAGGGGAATTGGAAGCAGATCGATCTGGAAACAGCCGCGGCGATCAACTAGCAGCCAGTACCGCGTATCGAAAATACGCTCTCGATTTGTTCTAGGGAATGCTTTACTGAGGTTCTCGATACGGACCGCTCCCTGCCCTTCCCCGAATTGCCCTCTACCCGCCACTTGGGTGATACTTGAGGATCAGTTCTTCGAGGTTCATGCTAAGGAGTACTTATTACGACGAGCACAGGAAAAATTCTTCACATGGCTCAAAAGGCTAATCCCAAAAAATCTTCTATCGCGGACGATCCACGTGCCTCACAAGCCCTGCAGAATTACGAAGCTGGGCTGCGCGCCTTGCAGGAGCACAAGTTCGACAAAGCCAAGCCGCTGTTTCAGAAAGTGCTGGCCGGGGGCAGCAAGGAACTGGGCGATCGCGCGGCCATCCACCTCAGCATCTGCAACCAGCATCTCGAACGCTCCGCCACAACGCAGTTCAAGACCATCGAGGAGCATTTCGATTACTCCGTCTCGCTGATGAATGTGGGCGACTACGTTACCGCTCGCGAGCACATCGAGAAACTTGTGAAGCAGGCGCCAAAGACCGACTTTGTTATCTATGGTCTGGCTGCGCTCGATTGCCTCACCGGTCACGTGGAAGATTCGCTAAAGCATCTGGATGAAGCTCTTCGCCTGAATGCCAGTCTGCGCTACCAGGCGCGCAACGACTCTGACTTTCACAATCTGGCCGAAGATCCCCGGTTCACGGAGCTGTTGTATCCAGATCCCGCAGCCGACCTGGTTTCGCCGGAAAGTTCCTTCCGCGAAGACGAATCGTATTAGCTGGGCCGGTAATCGAGCTTCCCTCGATGGAAACCAAAACCGCATTCTCGCCTTTGGAGAAGACCACCCGCGAGCGTGGTCTTCGGGTTGTGGCCATCGGCGGAGGCACGGGTCTCTCCACTCTGCTCAAGGGACTCAAACGCTTCGCGCTCACTCCGGCTGAGCTGCCAGCAGCACGCCCCGGAGCGCCAGTCATCCGCGATCTCTGCGCCGTAGTCACGGTTAGCGATGACGGAGGCTCCAGCGGACGCCTGCGCAAAGAACTCAACATGCTCCCGCCCGGCGACATCCGCAATTGCATCGTAGCTCTCAGCGAAGACGAAGCTCTGCTCTCGCAGCTCTTCCAGCATCGCTTTAACAAAGGCTCCGGCCTCGAAGGCCACAGCTTCGGAAACTTATTTCTCGCGGCATTAACTTCCATCACTGAAGATTTTGCGGAAGCGGTGCGGCTTTCCTCAGAAATTCTGGTCACTCGTGGCCACATCCATCCCGCAACCACCTCAAATATCGAACTCGAAGCCTTGATGGAAGATGGCACCCGCGTGCGCGGCGAAACCAAAATTACCGCCAGCAAAGGACGCATTCAGGAATTATTTCTGGTTCCTCCCGATGTCGAGCCTTTGCCGCAAACGCTCGATGCCATTGCAGGAGCCGATATCATCAGCATCGGCCCGGGCTCTCTCTTTACCAGCCTTATTCCCAACTTGCTGGTGCGCGGCATCGCCGAGGCTATCGTCACTTCGCCCGCCACCAAGGTTTACATCTGCAATCTGATGACGCAGGCCAACGAGAGCCTCGGCCTTACCGCAGCCGATCACATCCGTGCACTGAATCGTCATGCCGGCCAGCAAATTTTTGACTACGCTCTCATCAACCGCACGCCCGTATCCGATGAGCTTAAGGCAAAGTACGCTCTCGAAGGCGCGTGTCAAATCGTTGCCGACCTCGATGCGATTGAATCTCTGGGCGTCATCCCTGTGCTGGGAGATTATTTGGAGGAGGGCGAAGTAGCGCGCCACAATACCGCGCGCGTAGCCAGCGATTTGGTGCAGCTTGGATCTCAACCCGCGAGCGACCGCAAGGTCCGGCCCTCCGAGAAGGCTTGATGTAGTTCCTCTCTTCCGCACGGACTTCGTAATCGCTAGAATGTTCAGATATGAAGAGGTTGGGCAATCTCAGTGTCGAGTGAGCGAAGGACAATATTATGGCTGAAGTGAAATGGCGAACCATCGGTTGCCTGCTCCTGATTCTCACGCTAGCGGGCGCAGCAGCAGCGCAGAAGGATGAAGAAGGACCGGTTGCGACTCTGACTTTTCTCGTCATTAAAGACGACAACGGCAAGCCCATACGCAACGCCGCCGTAATCATGCACCCCGTAAGCGCCGACGGTAAACAAAGCCGCGGCGGACTCGAACTCAAGACCAATAATGACGGCAGAACCAGCTTCGACGATGTTCCTTACGGCAAGTTACGCGTGCAGGTTTTGGCCAGCGGGTTCCAGACCTTCGGCGAAGATTACGACGTGGACAAAGCCAAGTTGGACTTGACCATCAAATTGAAACGCCCACAGGGACAATATTCGATCTACGAAAACCATCCGGAGGAAAAGAAGGACGACAAAGCACCGCCGCCTCCCGATCCAAAGGCCAAGCCACAATAACCGACCGCGAGCTTAATAAACGACGAGTAGAATCTTGCTATGTCCTATCTTCTCAAAACCGAACCCACCGTATATTCCTTCGCCGATCTGCAACGCGAACAGACCACGGTCTGGGATGGGGTAACCAATCCCGTCGCCGTCAAGAATCTACGCAGCATGAACCCGGGAGATCAGTTGGTGATCTACCACACCGGAGATGAAAAGAGCGCTGTGGGAACCGCCTCAGTCGTCTCAGTGGAAACCAGCGATCCCAAGAATCCGCAGGTGAAAATCAAAGTTGGCAAACCAATCGCCAAGCCTGTCACCCTGGCCGAGATGAAAGCCAACAAACTGTTTGCCGATTCTCCGCTGGTGCATCAAGGACGACTGAGCGTGGTCCCACTGACCGGCCCTCAGCATAAGTTCATTACCGGCTCATAAGCGACGTTGAAACTCACTGCGCTTTCGCGTCCCGCCGAATCAGCGCGTGATCCACAAAAAATCCTATGCCCACCGCCAGCGGAATGATCCCAAATGTAGCCGCGATCATCGCATCGGGATCGACTCTTCCAATGAGAACGAAAGTCGCGATATAGCCGATCGCTCCCGCCAGAAGAAGAATGCCCGATCGCCGCGAACGCGCCGACTCCGAAAGTTCCGGCTGCATGGGTATTTCCACTCCCCGCGCAATCGCCGCCATGCGCTCTTCACTGCGCAGCTTCCGCACCCGGAAAAACGTATACATGGCCGCCATCGGAATCCCCAGGGACATCACGACCGCCGCCAGCCCAACCAAATTACCGTCCATAAATGCCTCCTGATCCAGCCGGGTTCAGTCCCACCGTCTGGTCAAATGTAATTACGACGGCGTGCTAAAAAAGTTCCCCGTTTCATGACTTTCCGAGGACTTACAAAACTTTGCAAAACTCCCTGCCGCTCGCTAGCAACCCTGTGACATGCTGGAGGTTCTTAGCCAGTGACGGCCTTGGGCCGTTCTTTGTCTCGGTAAGCCATTTCGGCGTATCAGCTGAAATAATAGAGGAATCGCAAGAATGAAATTGAAAGTCTCCTCGGAATCTTCCGCCCCTCCGTCGGTCGCACGTCCCTTACCCACTGGCCGCGTGTTTTCTGGGATTGCTTTCGTTACTCCCTGTACACGCACAAGACTCCCCAAAGCCGGACTTCTCAAAAAACGATTCGCAGGAAAAAGCCACGCCGGCACATGACTCGCAGGAAAAGGTCGACGTCAACGACGTGTCGCGCACCTATGTCGTCCATCTGCCGCAAGGCTACAACCAGCAGCAACACTATCCGGTTGTCATTCTTCTGCACGGGCGAAATCAGGATGCCGGCGATATGGCGGGGATCACCCACTTCAATCGTCTTGCCGACAAGGACAGCATTATCGCCGTCTATCCCAATGCCGCACACGGCTCATGGAATATAGGAGTGCGTGCGGAACAAGTAACCCAGGCAATGCAGCCTCGCCGCGGCGGCGGCCGTCGTGGCGGCTGGGGAGGCTATCCCGGCGGTGGCGGGTATCCGGGCGGGGGTGGTGGATATCCAGGCGGCGGTGGTAGCGGCTATCCCAGAGGCGGCCAGCCTGGCGAGCAAAATCCGGAAGAAACCAGGAGCCGTCCCGAGCCTCCAGATGATGTTGCCTTCCTGAATCAGATGCTCGATCAGCTTCCCATGAAGTATTCGGTCGACAGTCGCCGCATCTACGCCACTGGCCTGGGCGATGGTGGCTTTATGGCGCTGCGCGTGGGTTGCAACATGGCGGATCGCGTAGCCGCAATTGCCATAGTCGGCGCAGCTATGCCCAAGACGATGATCTGCCTTCCGGCACGCGCCCCGTCTGTGCTTTTCATTAATGGCACTGACGACCCCATCGTTCCCGATAATGGCGGCACTTACAAACCCGGACGCTTCCACGTGCTCTCCGCCGAAGACAGCGCTAAGACCTGGGCAAAGTTCGACCACTGCGGCGAAAAACCAGAACAGGCAAAGTTGCCGTCGGCGGACAAAGGCGGCAAGGAAACGAAAACCTACACCTACAGCGGCTGCCAGGATAACGCTCAAGTCGTGCTCTACAGCGTAAAGAATGGCGGCAACACGTGGCCGGGCGGCGAACAATACATGAGCGAAAAAGAGGTCGGCAAAACCAGTAATGCTCTCAACGCCAACGATGCCATCTGGAACTTCCTGGTGACGAAGAAAATTGCAGGCGAGAGCGGCACAGAAAAATAGGGCTTACTCCAAGTGCGACTGCGCATCGGGATAGAACTTGGCAATCATCCGTCCTGTCATCAGACCGCCCTCGTATTCCGGAATGATCACTTCGTCCGCGCCAGAGTTGCGCATGGCCTGCGCGTAGCGGGATTGCCCAGCCCGCGTAATAATGCGCGCCTTCGGGTTCAATGACTTCGCCGTAACCGTGATGTAAAGATTGTCGGCGTCGTTGTCGATCACAATGCACACTCCTCGCGCCCGCTCGATCCCGGCCGATTGCAGCACGTCGTGCCGTTTGGCGTCGCCCTGGATGGCAAGGACTTTATCCTTCAGCAGTTCTCGGCATAAACCTTCGCTGGTCTCGATCAACACAAACGGAATCTTCAGCCGGGTCAGTTGGTCCACCACCGTTCTTCCTACCTGTCCGTAGCCGCAGATAATGAAGTGATCGCGTAATTTTTCGATGCTGACGTCGTTCACCATGGTTCTCCAGGCCTCCATTCCCTGCCGGTTAAAGATCGTGACCGCAACCCGTTCCGCCACCCAGATCTGGAACGCAAACACGCCGCAATAAACAAAAATCGAAAACAGCTTGGTCGAATTGTGTACGCGCTGAGAATCGATCGCGTGAGGGTGAATCATCCAGAACAGCGCATCCTGCCAGCTCAGTCCCTCTAGGTGCATGTAGACCAGCACACACATCAGGCTGAACGCGGCAAACACCGCGAACGGCAGCCACAACCGCCGTAAGAACAGCAGCAGGATCCGAAACATGAGGCAGGAATACTACCGTAAGTGTAAGCCGCGAACAATCGAAATGAAGATTCGCATAAACCTATTGAACAAATCGATTTGTCGAATGCCTTCCGCTAACTTCGCAAAACGTGGGTAGAGAGTGCGCCACTCTCTTAGTTGGTGGAACACCGTCGCTGGAACAGATTCAAGCAGTCAGTGAATGAATTGTCTCAACTCACGGCGCAGAATTTTTCCCGAAGCCGTTTTGGGGACGGCCTCCACAAAGTGCACTTCGCGAGGCTGCTTGTAGTGAGTCAGCCGTTCGCCGACGAAGGCGCACAACTCTTCTTCCATTTTCTTGCCATTCGCGAACCCGTCGCGTAGCGCGATGAACGCCACCGGAATCTCTCCCGCAGCCGCGTCTGGACGTCCCACCACTCCACACTCCCGCACCGCGGGATGTTCCAATAACACCGCTTCCACTTCCGCCGGCGCCACAGGAAAGCCTTTGTACTTGATCATTTCTTTTCGCCGGTCGACCACACGGTAAAAACCTTCGCGATCCCGCGTGACAATGTCGCCCGACCAATACCATCCGTGGCGCAGCACCGCCGAGGTTGCATCCGGCTCTTTCCAATATCCCTGCATGAACTGCGGGCCACGCATCACTAACTCTCCCGGCTGATCCGGCGCAACCTCACTCGCGCCGTTCTCCGGTGCGGCAAAGTTCTCTGTCCCCACCACTCGGCACTCCGTCTGCACCAGAGGGTGCCCAATCGAATCCGGACGGTAAAGTTCCGGATCGAGAAAGCCCACGTGCGTCACCGGCGAAGCCTCCGTCATTCCATAACCTTGGCAAACCAGAATGCCCGTCAGCGCCGTGAACCTTCGCGGCAATTCTGGCGCCAGCGGCGCGGCTCCTGACTTTACCCAGTGCAGCTTGTGATTTTTTGGAAACTGTCCCGCTTCCGCCGCCAGACATAACGCGTTCATCGCCGGAGGAACCATGAGCATCGTGGTGATCGATTCCTCGGTGAGCAGCGAACAAACCTGGGCCGCGTTGAAACGCGGCGTCAGTACCAGCGTTGCCCCCATCATCAGCATCGGATTCAGCGCCACATTCAGCCCGTAGATGTGATACAGCGGAAGAAAGCAAAGCAGATTGTCAGTCGACTTCAGCAACGCCGCTCCCGGCCCTATTAACTGATATACGTTTGCCACCAGGTTGTAGTGCGAGAGCATCACCCCCTTGGGCAGTCCAGTCGTGCCACTCGAATAAGGCAGCGCCGCCAACGTCTCCTGCGATCTACGTTCTGGACGCGCCAACTTTGTGCTCACCGGCTTCAGCAAATTCGAGAACGGCTCGCTCCCGCTTGCCTGTTCCCGCGTGCAATACACTCGCCGGAGATTGGGCAACCCTGCCAGATGAATTCCAGAAATATTCGCTGCGTCGGTAATCAGCAGCGCCGCTCCCGAATTTTCCAACTGATATCGAACTTCACGCTCGCGGTAAGTAGGATTCAGCAGGGTCGGAATCGCGCCCGCTAACGTTGCCGCATGATAAGCCGCACAGAACTCCCAGGAATTCGGCAAGAAAATAGCGACCACTTCACCCGGCTTGACCCCAGCAGCAACCAAACCGCGCGCCAGCGCTTCCACCGTTTCACCATATTCGGCGTAAGTCATCCGCCGCCCGCACGAAGCATCCACCAGCGCAGTTTTCTGCGCATGCTTCCGGCATGACGCCAGAATCGCATCGTGCACAAAAATGTTTGTGGGATCAGCGTAGAGCTCAGTGCGCAACATGGGCGGGATGATTGTAACGGAAACGACTGTAGCGGAAACGATAGTAACGGAAAGCTCGCGAGTTCGCTACGAATCACTTACCGGGATTCTCGCTGTTCCTAAAGCACTCCGCCGGTTTTCACCGCCAGAATATTGAGCGCCATCTCCAGCTTCGTAATAGCCGCGCCCAGTTCCGGATGCGTTCCGATCTTCTCCTGCAGGGCCTTCAAAATCTTGTGAGCACTCGCCACATGCCCCGCTGCCTGGGCGGATTCCGCTTCAGGAGTGCGTTCGCTGTCTTTCTCCATGGTTATGCGCTTCCCTTGTGCTGCCTCAATTCTATACAGCATTCCGTTCTCATTCCAATCGCTACATCGCATCACCCGCTCTCGGCACTTGTATCTCGCCGCGCGTCGCGAATCGCTCGGACCAGCGAATCCTTCCGGTGACTTGCATCACTACGAACAGGGTAACGATCGCAATGATCGTGATCGCCAGTCCGGTAAATCCTTTCCAGAAGAACGCGTACGAGAACAACACGAGATAAATGAGTTGTGCCGTACCCGCCTCCAGCGCGGCGAACCGAAGTCCAACCACCAGCCGCAGATAACTCACCACCAGCGTCACTGAAACCACCGACGCCAGCACCATTGCCACATGGATCGAGATGTGATCGACCAAGTAAGCCAGCAGCAAATGAAAAGCAAAAAATGCCGTGGCCAGAAAAAAATAGTTCATGGGATGCAGATCGATCTTGCGCAGGGTGGTAATGATGAACATCAGAAAAAAGAAAAAGAACAAGGACACTGGCGCGGCATAACTGATCTCTCCCGCCAGCGGTCCAGGCTGCAACTTCGCCGGCATCGTCATGCCAATTTCGAAACCCGAAACCAGATTCGAGTACTGCCACGTCAACTGCCAGCCGCCCGGGATCAACTGCTTGGAAGTGGGCGAGAGCGTATCGTCAGCGAAGTCGATATCCCGGAAATTTGTCTGCATTTTCAGCATGAAATCTCGCGCCTGCGCGACGCCATCGCCCAGCTGGTAGCGCCAGGAATCCAATCCTTGCGACCGATAAGCAACGTGCAGGCTGGCACTTTGTCCCGGTGCCAACGTCTCCCGCCCCACGGTGCCCTGATCGTCAGTCAGGAGCGCAACTTCCTGATCGTTAATCTTCATCTGTAGACCATCGTAGATGGCCTTTTGCGCAGGAAATCTCAAACGGAAATCGACGATCCGTGGCTCGGACGTGTCGTTGCGGAAGCTATAGTCGCCGGCGAAATCGACCGCGTACGTGCTGTACCAAAGCAATCCCTTCTGTCGCGGTGTCAGATGGAAGTTCACGTGAATACGGCTCGCTTCTATCGGGAGAAAGGTTTGTGTGTGCACGGTCTGGCGGTGCACCACTACCTTGCCATTCTCTACGGTAGTCGACTCTTCAACTTCATCGACAAAGTAGGCCGCCGTGGGCGGAGATTGTTGTTGCGATGTTCCCCATGTGGAGGCGACATGGCCCTGCAGTTGCTCATTACTGCCGTAGGTGCGAGAGGAAATGGTCTCTCCGAGAATGAACCATGCAATGGTGGTGCAAACAAAAATAAAGGCGAGCGCCAGAATTTGTCGCAGCAAAAGATTTTCTCCTTCGCGATAGATCGCGTTCGTCTGTTTGCAAGGAGGTTGCCGAAGCGGATGGGTTGAGAATCTGCAGGTTAGGCTTATCCACCTGGTGAGCAACGTGTCACCATGGACACGCGTGCGTCATCGAATACACGATCATCGTGCCCACCGCCATCGAACGATTCAGATTCGAGTATTTACTAACTGGCTAGTTTGCGCAGAAATTCGCGTTCGTCCATGCGGTATTTGAAGGCTTTGCGTCCGTCGATGAACACCACCGGCACTTCGTCGTTGAACTGCCGCCGTAGTTCGGTGTCGCTATCCACGTCCACTTCCTGCCAGGTGAATCCGCCCCGGCGCGAGAGTTTCGTCAGACTTTCCTTCACCACTTCGCAAAGATGGCAGCCTTTGCGCGAGTAAACTATGACTTGGCGAGACTGCAGCACGCCGCGATTGTACCGTTGCCTGCTGATTTTCTGGCAAGAAAAAAGTAAAGCACGCAAAGTGGTCCGACCAGTTCGGGAATCGTTCAAGATATCCATTCCGGGAGTAGAATCCGAAAATGTCTGCACTCGATTCTAAGCCGCTGCGGGGCAAGGCCTGTCTCATCACCGGTGCCGCGCGCCGTCTCGGACGCGCCTCCGCCCTCGCTCTTGCCCGGGCGGGCGCGGATGTCGCCATCACTTACCGCAATTCTGCAGCCGACGCCCAGCATACCGTCATCGATCTTGCCAGCTTCGGCGTGCGCGCCTTCGCTCTGCGTTGCGATGTCACCGACGAGGCCAGCGTCAAAGCCATGATGAAAGAGGTGGGATGCGAACTCGGCCGCATCGACATTCTCGTCAACAACGCCGCCAACTATGCTACTGCCGATTTCGAGCGCCTCACCGTGCGCCAGTGGGACGATATCTTCGCATCCAACACTCGTGGTCCATTCCTGGTCTCGCGCGAAGCCCTGAAATGGATGCGCCGAAAGCGCACGGGCGCGACTCGATCGGCGAAAATCGAAGCCAGGATCATTCACATGGGCTCCCTCGGCGGTCTTCGCCCTTGGCCCACGCACGCCCACTACTGCTCCTCAAAAGCCGCGTTGCACATGCTCACGAAAGTCATGGCGAAGGCTCTGGCTCCGGAAATCGCAGTGAACGCGGTTGCCCCCGGTATGATCGATCTCGGCGAAAAGTCGGCCGCCGGATTTATGCGCCGCATGGCCAAACAAACCCCCATGCAGCGCAACGGTCATGCCGAGGAAATCGCAGCCGCGGTGCTTTTCTTCGCTACCGCGCCCCAATTTATTACCGGCCAGATACTCGCCGTCGACGGGGGACTCGGCCTCTGATCAGAAGGTCGTAAAGGAATTGGGGTAGGACTCTGTGGGGACAGCCGCCCCCGGCTGTCCAGTCGAGCGCAGCTCGACCTCCTCGGAACCCGCCAGGTCTCTTTTGCCTGCTCCCATCCCCAAGGTATAGTTGGAAAAATGAAGAGATCCGCGAACGTCATCCTATCCACCACTTCCACAACTGCCTCTCCCCGAGTTGCCATCGCCATCATGGCTGCCGGAAAAGGCACCCGCTTGAAATCGCAACTGCCTAAAGTGCTGCATGAGGTTGGAGGAAAACCTCTGCTGGCGCATGTCATCGCCGCCGCCACGCAAGTCGTTCCCGCGAGCGATGTGTTCGCCATCATCGGCCATGAAGCCGATCGCGTCCGCGCGGCGCTCGCGCCGACCGGCGTAAATTTCATCTTGCAGACTGAACAGCGCGGCACCGGCCACGCCCTGATGGTCGCGCAGTCCGCGCTGTCCGCCTACGACCATGTGATTGTTCTCTCCGGCGACGCTCCGCAGATCACGCCGCAAACCATCGCCCAATTGCTCAACTTCCATCTCGACCAGCGAGCTGCGATGACCCTGCTCGGCGCCGATCTTGACCACCCCACCGGATATGGCCGCATATTGAAGGAAAGGTCCGCGCAGCGCGGAAGTCCAAGCCATTGTGGAAGAAAAATCCGCCAGCCCCGCACAGAAGAAGATTCGCGAGATCAATGCCGGGTTCTATGTCTTTGCCGCGCCGCAATTGTTTTCGCATATCACGAAGCTCTCCACCGCCAACGCCCACAGCGAGTATTACCTCACCGATATGGCTCAGGTCTTGCGCAAAGCCGGGGAGCGCGTGGTCGTATGGAAAACGGAAAACTCCGCCGAAGTGCTGGGCGCCAATACCCGCGCTGAACTGGCTCTTTATCGACTTGCCAGATGCGGATGCGCAAGTGCCAGGAATTGATGGCTGCGGGCGTTACCATCTCTTATCCTTCTCAACCTGCGTGATCGACAGTGACGTCGAAATCGCGCGCCGACACCGTCCTCGAGCCCTTCGTTCAGATCTTAGGCCAGTTCGCGCATCGGCGCTGGTTGCCGCATTCGCTCCTATACCGTGATTCAGGATTCCGAACTCGGCCGATGGAGTTCTCCTCCGCAACGGCTGCATTCTCGAAGACGCCCGCGTCGGCCCCAACGCCATCCTTGGACCTTATTCTCATCTGCGCCCCGGCAGCGATATCGGAGAAGATGCACACATCGGTAATTTCGTGGAGACGAAAAAGATCAAGCTGGGCAAGGGATCGAAGGCCAACCACCTTACCTATCTCGGCGACGCGGAAATTGGCGCAGGCGTGAACATCGGCGCCGGAACCATCACTTGCAACTACGATGGCGCTCACAAGCACACAACCGTGATCGAAGACGGTGCCTTCATCGGAAGTGATACGACTCTCGTCGCGCCCGTGCGCGTAGGTAAAGGAGCCTACATCGGCGCGGCGTCGTGCATCACCAGCGACGTTCCTCAAGATGGACTGGCCATCGGACGCGCGCCCCAAATCGTGAAGGAAGGCTGGGCCAGCGCCAAGCGCGCCGCACGGAAAAGATCAGCGGAGGAGAAGACTGAAGATGAAGAACTGACTTCTGGGAAGAGAGCAGTCAGGCTCCGGGATTAAGGGCGTAAATCCTCACGCCCCAGAAAAGACCAACCACGAGGGCTTGGGAAGGGCATGACTTAGTCGTGCCGCAAAGCCTCCTGGTGTCACGTCGGGCTTCGGTCGCTGAGGGCCTGCTCGGATGACTGCCCAAAAGTTATTGCAGATCAATCACTTTCACCACGTCATCCTCCAGGATAGCCAAGCGGTGTCCGTCAGGACTTAGATCGAACTCAAGCCGATATTTATATTTCGGATTTACCGGAATCGATGCAATCTCCTTTCCGGCTTCGATGTCGTATACAGCAATGCGTCGAGCACTTACGTGGCTCGATATGTCAAAGGTTCGGTTGCCGCCTCGACGCGCTACCACATCCACCGCAATTCTGTCTCCTCGTTGGCTGCTCCGAATGGGTGACCAACCACCTGCTGATTCATGCTTGAGCATCGTCGGACGAAACTTCTCGTGGCCGTCCGTTGAAATCACCTCCACTCCCTTATCCCCATCACGGTTTAAGTGCGTATCTACCACGAAAAGATTATCGCTCAAGACGGCCCAACGACCTCCTGTTCGTAACGGCATCTCAATACGATGGTCGTAGTCGCAAAGCGGCCAACGGTAAGCGAACGGTCCAGTGCCTGCATTCCCGCCGTGAAAGTACGCAAATTCGTCGGTGATTGAGTGGGGATAGTTCTGGATCTCATCTTCGCTGGATGCTATGAGTTGATGCGCCTTACCACACCGTATTACGGTCGGCTCACGTGAGAGGTGGATGACTGTTACGGGAAAGTCGGCATCTGCAGTGTAGAGATGCAGTGTACGACGGCTAGGAGACTGGACGATAGTGCACCGCATTGCGCATGGTGCGAGGATTTTCCAAACCGCGTTGTTTGGATTCGCGTTGTCCTCCTGAAGCAATTCAAGACGCTCGTTGGCCCGAGCGATAATCTGGTCGGCGTCGGAGAGATAGATACCAGACCTTCCACCTTCATTCGTTGGCAGCGATAAGGAGAGGTCCGACCTACCATCAGATGAGAGGCGCACAATACGAAGATTGAGGCTGGGGCGGTCTCGCGCCACCAGACCGTTGCGTTCCCGAACAATGAAACTCAGTAGAACTCGGCCCCCATGATCAATCGCGATCGATGGTGCATTGATATCGCGTCGCTCGGGCGCTTCCCAACCATAATTCTGTAACACGAAAGTAGTCGCAGCTGCACTACGAGACCGGCCCAAAAGAGGCTGGTAACTACAGGCTAGAATCGCCACAATAAGTAAGAGACAGTGTTTACCTAGGTACATAACTGTTAGGGAATCACAGGTGCACCCAGGATCGATATTGCTGAATCCGAAATCAACGCTATGGAAGAGTGCGCCCAATCGATCGCGCTTTTGCCCAAAAAACAACCACGAAGTCGTGACGCAAAAAACCTTCTGACGTCACGCGGCCTCAGCCGCTGAGGTCCCCGCCCTCGCGTCCTAGTGCGAAACCGCCGCAAACAACTCCGAGTGCATGATCGACTGAAACTGCTGGTCGGTTGACTTGAAATGGAAATTCACATCCGAGCCGTCCGAATCCACGCTGGTATTGTCCATCGCCAATTTCTCGGGCGCGGTCGCGCTCATCTTTTTATAGAGCAGACCAGCCTTCACCAGCGAAGCCAACGTAGCCGCGCTCATCGAATCGGACGATACCACGGTCAGATCGAAGTTCACGCCTCCATTAAAACTCATGGTGTAGCGCGAACCCAGCAACCGCTTCTTGATCGTGTCATAGTCGGCGACTTTCGCCGCATCGCCCAGCGCCGACCGCATCACGTTCTGCGTACCCAGTTGATCCAGGATGCTCCACACCGGCGCCGAATCCACGCTCGACATCATGTCAGCCATGGTCTGATTGGTATCGAGGCCCAAGACCTCGCCGTCGCGCACATCGAGTGCAATCCGCACCGCGACCGGATCGCCGAACAGCAGGGTGCTATCGTCCAAAAACGTCATCACCATTCCTCCATCCATGGGATAGATATTGGTGGTGTTGTGATATTTTGTCGGCTTAATTTTCAGCGCCGTCATTTTCTTGAGGACGGCCTTCATGGCAAACGGCCCGGCGGCTACGCCCACGCCCTTGATGCCCTGCTTCGCGGTGCGGAACGATGCGAAGGTCAGCGTGTCGACATCTTTATCAGGATCGATGCCAATCCCCTTCAGCGCGCCCTCGAACTGCTTCAGGTTATCCGGCAGCAGTTGCTGCTTGAGTTGCATCGCGGTCGGAGAATCCTTCAGCGCCCGGTAATCCACGGAAATTAATTGTTGCAGATCCGCCGGAACCACCGTGCGCCCGGATGAACTCAAGGGCATTGCGTTGGCGACGCCCAGAAAAAGCACAACCAGAACCGCAGCGCTTAGACAAGCCTTGACCGATTTCATAACAGATACGAACCTCACGTATGGTTTCCTGAACTGAAGGTTTTCTGAAAAACTGAACGGAACAATCCCTGCATCTTGCAGCTTAGATGCGAGAATAGCTCCTGTCGTTACTGCGATCACCATTCTAAGCCACGAAACTGCTTCCGCGACCAGCCAAAGGTGCTAGCCCTATGACCAAATTGGAACCTCACGCTGGACACAGTTTCCACAATTCCCGTTGACTCGGTTCGAATGGTGTAAGATGCATTCTGTCGTCTGTGCGCTACCGCACACATAAAACACCCCAATTTTCTTGGGCGCACGGAACTACTACAGCACGCGAAATCAGGGGACTATTGAAAATTCTACTGTACAACCCCGATAACGGGGTTACGCGCAATTTCATGCCGCATCTCTGGATGTTCCTCCTGCAATCTTTAACCCCCACCGGCCACGAGGTTGTGCTGATCGACGGAAACGCCCAACCCATGGACGAAACCGGAATCGCGCGATATGTAATCGAGAACAAGATTGATCTCGTCGGCATCGGCGCCATGACCCGAATGATCGCCAAGGCTTACCGCATGGCGGATGCGGTCCGCGCCGTCGGCATTCCCGTAGTCATGGGCGGCCCTCACGTCACCGAAATGGCCGACGAGGCTCTTGGCCGCGACGGCGGCCCTCGTCACGCCGACGCCGTGGCTCTCGGCGAAGCTGACGAAACCTGGCCGCGAATTGTCGAAGACGCAGCGCGCGGTCGAATTGAAAGATATCTACGCTCCCGTCGATGCCGCAGGAAAAGAACTGAAGCCTTCGCTCAAACAATATCCCGTGATTCCGTGGGACACCATCGACCTCAAGCAATTCAATCTGGTGCCCAAGTCAGCCAAGCGCTGGCTGCAAAAGATCGGCGAGGGCTGGGGAACCTTCCGCATTGTCCCGGTCGAGTCAGGACGCGGTTGTCCCTACGGCTGCGAGTTCTGCACCGTCACCGGATTTTTCGGCGACTCCATCCGCTTTCGCACCAACGAAAGCGTCGTCAACGAATTGCTGCTTCTGAAAGCGCGCGCGCGCAAAGAGCGCGGACAGATTGCCGTCTTTTTCATCGACGACAACTTCGCCATCAATCTCAAGCGGACCAAATCTTTACTGCGCGATATTATCGCCGCCGGCGCGCAGGTGAACTGGGTGGCGCAGATCAGCGCCAACCTGCTTCGTGATCAGGAGCTCGTCGACCTGATTTCCGCTTCCGGCGGAAAATGGGTTTTCATCGGCATGGAATCGATTGACCCGGCCAACTTGAAAGATGTAAATAAAGGCTTCAACAAGCCGGAGGAATATGCCGCTGTTCTGCAGCGCCTCGCCCAGCGCAACGTTTACGCCATCACATCATTCATTTTCGGCATGGATAACGACACCGTAGGCGCCGCCGAACGAACTCTGGCACAGGTTCAAACCTGGCCGCCCGGTCTGCCAATTTTCGGCCTGCTGACCCCCTTGCCCGGAACCCCGCTCTACAAGCGGCTCGACGTGGCCGGCCGCCTTACCCGGCCCAAGCACTGGCAGGAATTCGTACCCTTCGCCATGGCCCATACGCCGCTCAAGATGACCATTGACGAGGCCCACGCCGAGGTGAATTACGGCTGGTCCCATGCCTACGGTGCGGAAGCCATCTCCCAAGCCGTCGACTCACTCGACGACCAGGCTCTCGGCTACCGCGTAAACATTCTTATCGCCCGCCTCTGCTTCCGCGGAATCTACTTCCCCATGCTCGGCCGCTTCGCCTGGTGGAAAGTGATCTCGGAAAATCGCGGCACCATCTCGAAACTTGCCCGCCAGGGACTCCATGCCTGGTGGGAGTCGCGCTCCCGAACTGAAGAAGCGCCAGCCGTCAGCGCGGGAGATTAGAGACACTCGGGAAAGAGCCACGCTCGGGAAGGGCACGACTTTAGTCGTGCCGCAACCGATCAACAAAATTAATACGGCTTTAGCCGCTAAGGACCAACGCCTTCTTCCTCACTTCCGCTGCGAAAGCCTGATCCTTCAACGAGGCCAGATTGATCTCTACATTCGCCAGCGCCCCTGTGATTGCGGCCCGCGCCAGCGCCTGTGCCGTCGTCAAATCCGACTTCATATTCGGATTCGTAATCCCTTCCAGACTCGCCGCAATGCGCGCCACTTCCTGCGCCTTCTCCGCCACGCTGAGCGGAACACTCGTCGCCTGTTTCAATGCCGCATCAATCAGCGCCTCGCCTTCTTTCTCGCTCATGGTTTTTGCCAGCTTGTAAGCCTTCATCACGGAGTTATAAGCCTCCGCGTCCGCATCAATCGCCGCCTTCAACTCTTCCCGTAGCGTACCCAACTTCTCCACCGCCGTGCTCAACTGCGCTTCATACTGCAAATACGCCTTTTTCCCGCGCGACATCGACGCCACCATCGTCGCCAGTCCCGCGGCCATGGCCCCCGCGGCTGCCGACGCACTTCCGCCCCCCGGCGTAGCCGTCGGCGCGGCAAGCTGCTCAACAAACGGCTCCACTCCCGCGCGCAATCCGCCAACGGCAGTTTTCCCGCTCATCACCGCCATCAGCCGGTTTTCCAAGATCAAAGACGAATCAAAATTCTCCACCCGCAAAAACCATTCCGCCGCTTGCTCCAGAGCCTTTTTCGGAATCAATCCGACAATCTCGCTCGACACCGGCATCACTCCATACCGCGCCGCCTCGCGCTTCACCATTTCGAAAACGCGATGGACCGGAGTCTGCTCAAAATCCGTGAGATTCATCGAGACCTGAGCCATCCCCCGTACCAGAAATCCCGCGCCCTTCACAAACCGCATTCCGCCATTCGAAAACCGTACTGCTTTGGCAATCTTTTTCGCGATCTCCACATCCGGCGTGTTCAGAAAAACGTTGTAAGCAATCAGAAACTTACGCGCTCCCACAACCGTTGCACCCGCCGTCGCATGCAGCCGCGCCTCGCCAAAATCAGGCTTTCGTGCTGGATTCGTCGTAATCTCCGCCCGAATGCCTTCAAACTGCCCGCGCCGGATGTTCTCCAGATTCTGCCGCTCCGGCGTCGTCGCCGCAGCCTCGTACAAATACACCGGAATCTGATACCGCTTCCAGATTTCCTCCCCCACATGCCGCGCCATGGCGACGCAATCTTCAATCGTCACTCCATCAATCGGGATAAACGGCACCACATCGGTCGCGCCCATCCGCGGATGCGCTCCCTTATGCACATTCAAATCAATCAACTCCGCAGCCTTGCCCACGCCGCGAATCGCCGCCTCCTGAATCGCCTCCCGCTCTCCCACCAGGGTAATCACGCTGCGATTGTGATCCGCATCCATCTCGCGGTCCAGCAGGTAGACTCCGTCCACTTTCATGGCGGCGATAATGGCGTCTACCTTAGCCCGGTCGCATCCCTCGGAAAAATTCGGCACACACTCCACTAGCGTTGACATAAGTGAGAAGAATAGCTGGGCTGCAGTAATCGAAGCAAGGCTCGCAGCCGGTGGTGCTGCCTTAGCATCACTCCGTAAGGGATGGCCGCTTCTGAATGAGTGCTAACTCCACGAGAAGGCTGGCCGGAGTCAAGTCGATCTGCGGTTCACTCTGTCCCGAGTTTCGCCGTCCCGGTTGCAATCCCACATAGCAGTCCACGTCGCGGTTCTTGCAAAACCGATGCGGATCCGCACAAACTCCGGAGCTACTACGGCGATCTGTTCGGGTGGATATTCGACACGAGCGCTAGGGTGTTCCGGCTTAATTCCTGTCGAGGCCAGATTATTTCACCCCGCCCGCCTTGTCCCTGGACCATCCGCTAATAGGGTTTCATCGGATCCACATTCTCCAACTGGGTGTAGGTACCGCGCAGGTAGAGGTTTGGGTTGACTCCGGCGGCATTCTCCGGACAATTGTTCTTGTTCGGTCCGTAACAACCGACGTTTGGTCTCGCCGCCCAGCCCTCCGGGATCATGATGCTGAACGCGCCGTGAGCATCCCTATAGAGCGTCCCGGCGCCCGCATTCGACGATGTTGGAGGTGGCGTCGGACTGTTGCTTTGCCACACACTCGAGCCGGAGCTCGAACCGGTCTGGGCCGCAAGTCCCGTGGCAATCAAAATCATGGACATTGCGACTTTGATAAACCGACCTGACCCAAACGCTACCGCGCGGGCACCTCGGCTCATTGGCCTCAACAAATCCTCCTGAACTGAGGGCGGGCAGCCTGCCCTCCAAATCCGAAGGCACGCCATCGCGCCGGTAGCTTCGGCAGGACCTTATCCCACCCTTGCACAAAACGCAAGCATAGACCACCCGAGGGCGATTAGCGCCCCATTGCGCTGTATTCTGCTTTCGCCCGCTTCAGTATGGGGATACCTGCATTGGCGTCTTTTCACTGCGCGAGGAAATCTTTACAAGCGGCGAGGGTTCGGACGCGGGCAGCAGCATCGGCATCCGCGCCGGAGCGACTGGACCTTAACTCGCCATTCATTTTTTCTTCCAGAACCTTCCCACTCCCAACCGCACCTGAACCGTGTTCAGGCCGGGATTAAAGTCCCCGAGTCCGGCATTCGAAATATGCAAGTACCGCACATCCACGCTCCAGTTATATTTTTCACCCAGAATATGCGTGCCTAAAGCCGCGCTGGGCGAGAAGTTGACGGTGTTCGTATAGGTAGGAATATTGTGATTGCTGAACAGCACGCCGCCGCTCAGTTCGAAATAAGGCGAGAACCGGCCATGCTTTTCAAAATTCCACTTCAGCACCAGAGCGTTGAATCCCCATGCATACGCCGTATTCGCCGGCTGAAAGATCAGATAGACCGGAACCACGTCGACCGCATATTCAAAGCGTCCCCGTAAAATACTCGGCAAATGTGGACCCGTCAGCACCCAACCGTAGCGCGCCCCCGCATCAAACGCTTCCGTGTGCTGAGTCCCGCCCGGCACCGAGTGTCCGCCCCCGGCCCAAACTTGAACTTCATTTCCGCCTTCCTCCGGCCCGTCCTGGGCCCATCCCACTCCAATCGCAGCCAGCAAAAAGACGAAAAGAATAAATCCGTTCATTCGATCCATGTAAAGGAGGTTGCCCGACTACCGCTGATTTTGCAAGCGGCCACCAGCCCAGCTCAAGCGAAGCACGTGATTGTGACGCCCGTCACAGCCGCCCTCCCGCTTCCGCTCTATGATTCGTGTTGAACCTGATTTACCTCAGTCATCGTTCATCGGAGGCTCCGATGTCCACACCGTTATCCAAGCCAACTACAAAAATTCTGCTGTTGCTTTCCGTTACCCTGGTTTTCTTGACCCTGCTTTCCGCTCAGCAGACGCAGCCCGCTCCAAAAGCGAATCCGCCCTCTTACGCTGCTATCCCTGTCGAGGCGGTGCGGCAGAGCAATCCCGTCAAGGCCTCACCCGAATCGCTTGCTCGCGCGAAGAAATGGTGGACTCTTGACTGCGCCATGTGCCACGGCACCAGCGGAGACGGAAAAGGCACCCTGGCCGCCGACATGAAACTCAAACTCGTCGACTTCACCGACCCCAACACACTGAAGGACCGCACCGACGGTGAGATCTTCTACATCATCAAGAACGGCCATCAGGATATGCCGCCCGAGGGCGATCGCATCAAACCCGAAGAAAACTGGGACCTGGTCAACTACGTCCGCGCCCTGGCCAAGACAAAAGTAGCGCTGCTGGCAGGAAGCCATTAGCAGGAAGCCATTAAGCGTACGCGGAGACTTTTTGTCTCCCCGTTTTCAACCTGACTACGCGCTGCTCCGCGATTTCTGCAGGGCCACGGCTGACCCTATATCGCTCGGCAAAACAAAAGGCGCGGCTCATAAGCCGCGCCTCAGAATCCAACGGAAGCAAATTGTTGCCGCTTGGCTAAGCGACCCGGCTCCGCCTTCCACCCTTTTCCCACCACACGGCAGGATCTTCCGGCCGATTCAGCATCTGCGACAGCTCTTTCTTGATTTCTGCGAGCCGGTTGGCGCGCATCTCGACGGCTGACTGGTCAATCTGAGTATCCGACCCCTTACCCGTAAATCGCGCGTTCATGTTCCGCAAATCCGTGATTTCCTGACGAAGGCTGGAGAGGTGTTCCAATATGTATGGCATAGACTCAATCTTACCTTAGATTCCGAAAGCTGCCGGATTATTTCTGCCGTCTCCATGCCAACCCTGTCACTCCGAATGGAGCGTCAGCCCGGTGAAGCTGGCGCATACGCCGTTTTCGATCTTTGCATGAATCGCCACCGCCACCCGGCTGCCCCACCTGTCGCACTTTTTGACAGGTGGGCACCCCAGACGATTCGTATTAGGGGTGGCGCGCCAACGATCTCTAGCGAGCATTTTCGACAGTAAGCTTCAGCCCGACCGCCTTAGTCACAGCAACCAGCGTGGAGAGCCGAGGATTTCCCTTGGCCGAGAGTGCGCGATACAAGCTCTCACGCTCGATCCCGGCAGCTTTGGCCACCTTGGCAATGCCTCCGCGCGCTTCCGCAATTCGGCGCAAGGCGATCAGCAACACGCGTGGCTCTTCGGCGTCTTCCAATGCGGCCTTCAGGTATTCGGCGGCAAACTTGGGATTCTCGCGCAACCGTCGGCGCATGACTTCATCATGCGATTCACTGGTCTTGTCATTCATGGCGTGCAGCCCTCTCTAGATAATCTTTGAAGTATCCACGTGCCCGCTGAATGTCGGACGCTTGCTTACGCTTTTCCCCGCCACACAGCAGCAACACGCAAGTGCGGCCGATCATCGCGCAATAGACTCGATAGCCCGGCCCAACATCGATGCGCAGCTCAAACAGCCTCCACCCAACGGTTTTCGATCGCCAAAATTTCCGCTCGAAAGTCTTTCAATCCGGGCCAAAATTCTCGCCTCGGTGCGGTCATCTCCCAAGCCGGAGATCCACTCGTCGACCACGTTTCGTCCGGCTTTCGTGACGTAATAAAGAACGTCCATCACGGGATCACCGTAACTTATGAATTACAACTAAACAAGCCCGAACGCAACCCCTTGACAACTGCCCACTCACATCTCTACAATTAGCACTCAGTAGGCGAGACTGCTAACAGGCCGCCGAAATCCCAACAATTTGATAGTTTCTTGCTCCATCAACCTTCTACTCAACTTTTGAAAGGAGTTGCAACCATGGCTAAATTTAGCCCGTTACATGACCGCATTCTGGTACGTCGCGTGGAGGAAGCATCCACCACTCGCGGCGGCATCATTATCCCCGACAGCGCAAAAGACAAGCCGCAAGAGGGCATCGTGGTATCTACCGGCAAAGGCCGCACCAACGATGAAGGCAAAACCTTCCCGCTCGCAGTTCACGAGGACGATCGCATTCTGTTTGGCAAGTATTCCGGAACTGAGATCAAAATCGACGGCGAAGACTTCATCATCATGAAAGAAGACGAAGTTCTCGGCATCCTCACTGGAGCCGCCGCCCCATCCGGCAGCAGCAAGAAAGAAACCGTAGGCGCGAAGAGATAACGATACGCGAAGTATCGTAATAAGGGCCAAAGGTTTACCCTGTGAACCCCAGTGCCCCCTGTGGTTAAAGACTTTTTAAATATCGAAGGAGAATCAAATCATGGCAAAACAAATCGTACACGGAGAAGAGTCCCGCCAGGCAATCCTGCGCGGCGTCAACCTTCTAGCCGACGCAGTAAAAGTCACCCTCGGCCCCAAGGGCCGCAACGTTGTCATTGAAAAGAAATTCGGTTCGCCGACCATCACCAAAGACGGCGTCACCGTTGCCAAAGAAATCGAACTGAAGGACGGCCTCGAGAACATGGGCGCCCAGATGGTTCGCGAAGTGGCGTCCAAGACCTCGGATGTCGCCGGCGACGGTACCACCACCGCAACCGTCCTAGCGCAAGCAATCTACCGCGAAGGCGTAAAGACCGTAGCCGCTGGCGCCAATCCAATGGCGATGAAGCGCGGCATCGAAAAAGCAGTCTCCCTGGTCTGCGGAGCCTACGACAAAAAAACCGGCGAGCGCGCCAAAGGCGAACTCGACAAGTTCTCCAAGCCCGTCTCCGGGGAAATGATCGCTCAGGTCGGCACCATCTCGGCGAACAACGATGAGACCATCGGTCACATCATCGCCGAAGCGATGAAGAAGGTTGGCAAGGACGGCGTGATTACCGTTGAAGAGTCGAAGACGCTGGAGACGCAGTTGGAAGTGGTCGAAGGCATGCAGTTCGACCGCGGCTATCTATCTCCTTACTTCGTTACCGATCCGGAGCGCATGGAAGTGGCTCTGGAGAACGCCTACATCCTGATCAACGAGAAGAAGATCAGCTCGATGAAAGATCTTCTGCCGCTGCTCGAGCAGATTGCCAAGAGCGGCAAGCCGCTGGTCATCATCGCGGAAGACGTCGAAGGTGAAGCACTGGCTACGCTCGTGGTCAACAAGCTGCGTGGCACGCTGCAAGTCGCGGCCGTCAAGGCTCCTGGCTTCGGCGATCGTCGCAAGGCGATGCTGCAGGATATCGCCATCATCACCGGCGGCAAGGCGATCACGGAAGATCTGGGCATCAAGCTGGAGAACGTGCAGATCAGCGATCTCGGCCAGGCCAAGAAGATCACCATCGACAAGGACAACACCACGATTGTCGAAGGCAAAGGCAAGCACTCGGAGATCGAAGGCCGCGTGAAAGAGATTCGCAGCCAGGTCGAAAAGACCACCAGCGACTACGACCGCGAGAAGTTGCAGGAGCGGTTGGCCAAGCTGGTCGGTGGCGTAGCCGTAATCAAAGTCGGCGCCGCGACCGAGACTGAAATGAAAGAGAAGAAAGCGCGCGTGGAAGATGCCATGCATGCAACCCGTGCAGCCGTGGAAGAAGGCATTGTCCCCGGCGGCGGAGTGGCACTGGCGCGTTGCGCGGCGGCACTCGATAAGCTGAAGCTCGAGGGTGATGAGCAGATCGGTGTCAACATCGTGAAGCGCGCCATCCAGGAGCCTCTGCGGCAGATCGTCGAAAACGCCGGCCAGGAAGGCGCGGTCGTGCTCGGCAAGGTGCTGGACTCCAAGGACCCCAACTATGGCTACAACGCCCTCAACGATGACTACGAGGACCTGGTCAAAGCTGGCGTGCTCGATCCGACGAAGGTGGTGCGCACTGCACTGACCAACGCTGGCTCGATTGCTGCATTGATGCTGACCACCGAAGCCCTGGTAGCGGAGATTCCTGAAAAGAAGGAAGCTCCAATGCCCGGCGGACACGGCGGCGGCGGCATGGAAGGCATGTACTAAGAAGCAGCTGTCGGCAATCAGCTTTCAGCTGTCAGTAAAGTCAAAGGCCCTGCTCGCGAGAGCGGGGCCTTTTTTGCCGATCCACTCCGGCCTTTTCGGTATGAGTGAGCTCGGGCGCTTCTCGAATCTTGTTCGCGCTCTGGGTCACATCTAAGCATTCCATTTGGCCTGGCTGCGCTGTGAGGACGTATCACCAAATATCCATTCGGCTCTCGCCCATATCTATCCTTTTCAGCGATCAACATCAGCAATTAACAATTAAGATTTCCACAACCAACCGCGTTCCGTGCTTGGTCCTGAAGACAATCCCTGATAAAATTTTGCAAATCCACACATTGGAGCGAGAATGCAGGCTATCCTTGCGCTGGAAGACGGGCGAGTCTTCCGAGGCAAAGGTTACGGCGCCAAAGGCGAGTGCTACGGCGAAGTCGTTTTTAATACTTCCATCACCGGCTACCAGGAAATTTTCACCGACCCCTCCTACTCGGGACAGATCGTTGTCCTGACCAATCCTCAGATTGGAAATTACGGAACCAACCACGAAGATAATGAGGCGACGCGTCCGTGGATTGAAGGGCTGATCGTTCGCGAGTTTTCGAAGGTGAGTTCGAACTGGCGATCGCAGCAGGTCGCCGAGGAATATCTCGAACAGTTCAAGGTGCCGGTACTTTCGGATATCGATACGCGGGCGCTGGTACGGCACCTGCGCGACCATGGGGTGATGCGCGGAGTGGTTTCGACTCTGGAAAGCGATGCGGAAAAGTTGGTCGCGAAGGCGAATTCGATTCCGAAGATGGACGGTACCGATCTGGCCAAAGAAGTGAGCACGAAGCGGCCTTATGTGTGGGAGGTGGGTGAGCGCTCGCACGAGCCGGTGGCCATGGTCGGAGTGAAAGACGAGCCGGCGCGGTTTCATGTAGTGGCTTATGATTTTGGGATTAAGCAGAACATTCTACGAAAGTTGCGCGGCGAGGGATGCCGGGTGACGGTGGTTCCGGCGCAGACGCTTGGCGGAAGATGTGTTGGCGCTGAAACCGGATGGAGTGTTTCTGTCGAATGGTCCGGGTGATCCCGAACCGTGTACATATGCCGTAGATTCGATTCGACGGCTGATGGGACGTCAGCCGATCTTTGGCATTTGTCTGGGGCATCAGCTGACCGGCATCGCGCTCGGCGGAAAAACTTTCAAGCTGAAGTTTGGGCATCACGGCGGGAATCACCCGGTGAAGCAGTTATCTACAGGGAAGATTGAGATCACGGCGCACAACCATAACTTTGCGGTGGATCCGGATTCGCTGCCAGAGAGCGAAGTTGAGCTTACTCACATGGATTTGAACGATTCAACTTTGGAAGGATTGCGGCATCGCAATCTGCCGCTGTTCAGCGTGCAGTATCATCCCGAGGCCGCGCCGGGGCCGCATGATTCGCATTATCTGTTCAAGGATTTTGTGAAGATGATGGAGGAGTGGAAAGGGTGAAAGCCGCACGAATGGCGCCTGTATGCTGGCTGCTTCTCGTCGGATGCTCCAGTACGCAAGTTCTTACGGTTTATCCGGGGCCGTACAAGACCACAAAATGCTCCAGAAACGTTGCGATTAACGTGATTGCTGAAGGGAAGCCGCTGAAGGACGTAAAGTTGGAATTCTGCCAGATTCCACAGAACGAAGCCTGTCTCTCCAGGGTTACAGGCGAGGATGGCAAATCAGTGTTCTTACAACTGCGGCCCGGAAATTATTCTCTAAAGGCGACGACTAAAATTGGCGTAATAGTGAGCGAGTTGAGGTTTCACACATCGCACAGCCGCAAAGCAGCTCAATTCACGGTGGACATGACTTTGGATATTCGCTACGCCTTGCAGTTGATAGCGTACGGCGACGGACTTCCCGTAGAAAATCACCTTCAGCAATTTGAAGGCTTCGCGCAGGACCATGCGGGATCAGCTGTAGGGGGAGCAGACATCCGAGTGGTACGCAAGGCGGACAAAGAAGGCGAAAACCCGATTCTTCTACGCTCGGACCAAGAAGGACATTTTTCGGCTCACCTGCAAGACGGATTTTACATCGCATTTTTTCGGAGAGTCGGCTTCGTCACACAGACCGTTGCATTTGAGATCAGTGCCCAAGGGATAAAGAAGAATATGACCGTCCAGTTGACGCATGTCGCCGACCTATTGCCCTATTGAGATTGTGAGCAGACGAACTGATGCCCAAACGCACTGACATTCAAAAAATTCTGATTCTCGGCTCCGGGCCCATCGTCATCGGGCAGTCGGCGGAGTTTGATTACTCTGGCACCCAGGCTTGCAAGGCGCTCAAGTCGGAGGGCTATGAAGTCGTGTTGGCCAATTCCAATCCGGCGACCATCATGACCGATCCGGAGATTGCCGACCGCACTTATATCGAGCCGATGACGCTCGAGTATCTGGAAGAGATCATTCGCATCGAGCGGGAACTGTCGCCGGGCGCAGGTTTTGCCGTTCTCCCAACTGTGGGTGGGCAGACTGCGCTCAACCTGGCGATTGAACTTTCCGATGGTGGAGTTCTGGAGAAGTACGACGTCAGTCTGATCGGGGCGAACGTCGCGGCCATCAAGAAGGCCGAAGACCGTCTGTTCTTCAAAGACGCGATGCAGAAGATCGGCCTCGACGTGCCCAAGTCGGCCTTGGTCAACAGCACAAAAGATGGCGTGGAATTTGCGGGCAAGATTGGTTTTCCGGTGATCGTGCGGCCATCGTTCACGCTCGGTGGATCCGGCGGCGGCATTGCTTATAACCGCGAAGAATTGCTTGAGGTGCTCACGCGCGGTCTGGATATGTCTCCGGTGCACGAGGCGCTGATTGAAGAGTCGGTTCTCGGATGGAAGGAATTCGAGCTCGAGGTGATGCGCGACACGAAGGATAACGTCATCATCATCTGCTCGATCGAGAACTTCGATCCGATGGGGGTGCACACCGGCGATTCGATTACAGTAGCCCCGGCGCAGACACTAACGGACCGCGAGTACCAGGCGATGCGCGATGCATCGATTGCCGTAATCCGTGAGATTGGGGTGGATACTGGCGGATCGAATATTCAGTTCGGCGTGAATCCAGAAACCGGGCGCATGGTGGTAATCGAGATGAACCCGCGAGTCTCGCGGTCTTCGGCCTTGGCCTCGAAGGCAACCGGTTTTCCCATTGCGAAGATTGCGGCGAAACTTGCCGTCGGTTATACGCTCGATGAGATTCCCAACGACATCACGCGCAAGACTCCAGCCTGTTTCGAGCCAACACTCGATTATGTGGTCGTAAAAATTCCCAAGTGGCAGTTTGAAAAATTTCCTGGCGCTGACGAAAGCCTGGGAGTGCAGATGAAGTCGGTGGGCGAGGTGATGGCGATCGGCCGCACTTTCAAAGAAGCGTTGATGAAGGGCATTCGCTCGCTCGATACCGGCAAGCGGACAGGGTCCGACAAGATCGAGCCGAAGATCCTGACGCAACGGTTAGTCACGCCGCATCCGGAGCGATTGGCCTATGTGCAGTACGCTTTGCGCCAAGGGCATACGGTGAAGCAACTGGCGAAGATGACGTCAATGGACCCGTGGTTCCTGTACCAGCTCAAAGAAATTAACGACATGCAACTGGAGCTGGAGAAGCATCCGATGGAGTCGATTCCAACCGAGGTGCTGCGCGAGGCCAAGCGCATGGGCTTCTCCGACGGGCGACTGGCGAATGTGTGGCGGCTTGAGGGTCAAGAGAAAGTTCGGCACCTGCGCAGGAAGCACGGCGTGTTGCCTGTGTACAAGCGCGTGGACACTTGCGCGGCAGAGTTCGAAAGCTTTACGCCATATCTTTATTCGACGTACGAAGATGAAGACGAGGCCGCGCCCACGGAGAGGAAGAAAATCATTATCTTGGGCAGCGGGCCGAACCGCATCGGGCAGGGAATTGAATTCGATTACTGCTGCTGCCACGCTTCGTTTGCGTTGCACGAAGATGGCTACGAGACCATCATGATCAATTGCAATCCGGAGACGGTCTCGACCGATTACGACACCAGCGATCGCCTCTACTTCGAGCCGCTCACGTTTGAAGACGTATGGGCGATCTACCAGCATGAAACTTCGAAGGGTGCGCCCTGTGGTGTGATCGTGCAGTTCGGCGGACAGACGCCGCTCAATCTTGCTCTGCCACTTAAAGCTGCGGGCGTAAATATTATCGGCACATCTCCCGAGTCGATCGATCTGGCGGAAGATCGCAAGCACTTCAACAAGCTGCTCGAAGAACTGGAGATTCCGCAAGCTGCCGGGGTGATGGCGACTTCACTCGAAGAAGCTATCGAAGGCGCGAAGCGCGTGGGATATCCGGTGGTGGTGCGGCCTTCCTACGTGCTGGGCGGACGTGCCATGGTGATCGCCTACGACGAGGAATCCGTAACGCGTTACATGAAGGAAGCGGTCGAGTATTCGCACGATCGTCCGGTGCTGATCGATCATTTTCTCGAAGATGCGATCGAAGTGGACGTGGATGCGCTTTCCGATGGTGAAGATGTGGTGATCGGCGGAATTATGCAGCACATCGAAGAAGCCGGCATTCATTCCGGCGATTCATCATGCGTGCTGCCTGCAGTCGATATTCCTCAGCCGTTGATGGAGCGCATGCGCGACTACACTTTCAAGCTGGCACGGGCGTTGAAAGTTGTGGGATTGATGAACATTCAATTCGCCATCCCGCGCGGCACGATTAGCGCCGATGGCGGAAAAGTTTACGTTCTCGAGGTGAATCCGCGTGCTTCGCGTACTGTTCCCTATGTTTCGAAGGCGACCGGCGTGCCGATGGCGAAGATCGCGGCGCGGCTCATGACCGGGCGGAAGCTGCGAGAATTTCTGCCGGAGAATATTGAGCGGCGCATCGATCTCGATACCGGAAGCTGCTACTACGTGAAGTCGCCGGTGTTTCCGTGGAACAAGTTTCCCGGAGTCGATACTGTGTTGGGGCCGGAGATGAAATCGACTGGCGAAGTGATGGGCGTGGGCGACAGCTTTGGCGAGGCTTTTGGAAAAGCTCAGTTAGCTGCGGGTCAGAAGCTGCCGACGCAGGGCACGGTATTTATCAGCGTGACGGATCACGATAAGCGTCAGGTGGCGGAAGTCGCACGCAAATTTGTCGACATGGGTTTCAAGCTCGTTGCTACTTCCGGAACGGGTGACGTGATCGAAGCCGCGGGTATGCGAGTGGAACGCGTCTACAAAGTGAAAGAAGGACGCCCCAACGTGGTCGACTTCATCAAAGGTCAGCGCATTCATCTCATCATCAATACTCCTACTGGGCCGGAGCCCTGGTTTGACGAGAAGGCGATTCGGCGCGCCGCAGTGATGGCGCGAGTTCCCACCATCACCACGCTTTCAGCCGCACGCGCGGCGGCGGAAGGCATCGCCGCTCTACAGCGCGGCGAAGTGACCATCCGGGCGCTGCAGCAGTTGCACGCGGAGCGGGCGGTCAAGAGCCGTTAAAACCCTGCAGGGGTTGTGCCGCGCGTGCAATAATTGGTGCGCGAGGTCTTCATGTTACTTCACGGAATTTTTCCTCCTATCACAACGCCCTTCTATCCCGACGGCAATGTTTATTTTAAAAAACTTGAAAGCAATGTTGAGCGCTATTCGCGCACGCCCTGCGCGGGCATCGTCGTGCTCGGTTCGACTGGCGAAGCGATTTTGCTTTCCGATCAGGAACGCCGCGACGTGCTGAAGTCCGCGCGCGAGGCGGCTGCGCCGAATAAGGTGCTGGTTGCGGGCACCGGGATCGAGTCGGCGGTCGAGACTCTGCGGCTTACGGAATACGCGGCAGAACTCGGATACGACGTCGCCATGGTCCGCACTCCGCATTACTACAAGAAGCAAATGCATCCGGAGAATATTCTTGCTTTTTACCGAACTGTGGCCGATCGCTCGGCTTTGCCGGTCATCATTTACAACTTTCCGCAGGCGACTGGCTATAACATTCCCGCGGAGTTGGTGATCGAACTGGCGGAACATCCCAACCTGGTCGGGATTAAGGAGTCAAGCGGCGACGTGGAAAAAGTCCATGCCATGGTGGAAGGCACACGGCATATCAAACGCAGCGCAACCGTAACTGAAACGTTTGAGGCGGTGACGCCGCGTATGCTTTCGGCAGCGACCAGCGCTTCGAACACAGAGGGCGGGGAACTGGTGCAGGTCGGGGCGTTGGTGGGATCGCCAGACGCGTCGCCTGGCAGGCCCTCCTCCGCGGCCGTTACTGTAGTTGGCAAGATGAAAACGCGGCAGAAGGAAATCGGCTTCCAGGTGATGGTGGGGGCTGCGGACAAACTGCAGGCTTCGCTGGATGTGGGAGCCGTGGGCGCGATTCTTGCGTTCGCCTGTGTGGCGCCGACCGCGTCTTACGAGATTTATGCGGCCTGGAAAGAGAGTGATTCCGAATTGGCCAAGCTGAAGCAAGAGCGTATCGTGCGCGCCTCGCAACGCGTGGTGGGCGAATTGGGAATTCCTGGCGTGAAATATGGCATGGACTTTAACGGCTACTTTGGCGGACCTGCGCGATTGCCGTTATTGCCGCTTACGGGCGAGGTGAAGAGCGAGATCGAGCGGTTGCTGGCCGATGTGAGGAACTGAATTTCGTAGCTTCCATCTAAGACTCGCATTCCGTTTTCAGAAGAACGAGCAACCGAAGCCTTGTGACCAGGATCACAATGGCATATACTAGTTTCGAACGAACGTTCGAATTAGCCAGTTCAGCTCTGAGCCATGGCCAGCCCATCTACCGCAGCGCGAGTTTCTTCCGGCCGCCGTCGTAGCGCTGTCACGCCAGCCACGCGCTTCGACCGACGGTTATCCGAGATCCTCATCCACGCCACTGACGTCTTCTGCGAAAAGGGGTACGAAGGCGCTTCCATGCGTGACCTGTCCCGCGCCAGCGGTATGTCACTGGCGGGGCTTTATTACTACTTCGAATCGAAGGAACGTTTACTTTTTCTGATTCAGAAGCACACCTTCACAACCATCGTGCAGCGGCTGAAGGCGCGGTTGGAGGGGGTGAATGATCCGGAACAACAGATACGGGTATTCATTCTCAATCACCTTGATTATTTTCTGGCCAAACCGGCCGCGATGAAGGTCCTTTCGCACGAGGCGGAGGCGCTGAAGAATGGGTTCGCTTCAGAAGTGGCTGCCATCAAGCGCGAGTATTACCGCATCTGCGTGGGATTACTGGACGAGTTGAAGCGTGATTATAATTTGCAATTCTCCACTCGTATAGCGGTTTTGAGTTTGTTTGGAATGATGAATTGGATTTATACCTGGCACAATCCGCGCGTGGATGCGGATGCCGAACACATTGCCCGGGAAATGGGCGACGTCTTTCTGCGCGGCGTGATGAATGGCGCCAAGGGGCGCAAAGACGCGCATTGAAGATTTTGTTTTTGTTCCCGAGATCGTCAGAAAAAAAGGAGTTACAAGATGGCCACCACGATGCAGCCGGCAACCACCGAAACCAGCAAACAGCTTGTCAACTATCGAACGGACGGCGGCGTTGCCGTGATTGAGATGTCCGATCCGCCCGCCAATACATATACCTATGAGATGAACCGGCAACTGGATGAGGCGATTCTGCGTGCGCGCATGGACAACGGCGTCTATGTCATTTTGTTGACGGGCGCGGGCGACAAGTTTTTCTCTGCGGGGGCGAATATCAAGATGCTGTCGAGCGTCGACCCGACCTTCAAGTATTACTTCTGCCTGCATGCGAATGAGATGCTGCTGCGGCTGGAACACACGCCTAAATTGGTGATCGCGGCGATCAATGGGCACTGCGTGGGGGGCGGACTGGAGATTGCGATGGCCGCCGACATTCGTATCGCGCGAAAAGATGCGGGCAAGATTGGTTTGCCTGAAGTGAACCTGGGCGTGCTTCCGGGCACCGGCGGCACGCAGCGTCTGTCTCGGCTGGTGGGGAAAAGCAAAGCCATCGAACTGATGGTGACGGGCAACACCTTCTCGTTTGAAGAAGCGCAGGAACTCGGAATCATTAACGACATTTACGAGCGCGACGGCTTCATGGAAAACATGATGGAGTATGCCAAACAATTCTGCCCGCCGAACAAAGCTGCCAAGGCCGTGGGAAGGATCAAGCGCGCGGTGCAGACGGGCTGGGAGATTCCAATGGAATCGGCGTTGGCGGTGGAGCGCGAGAATCAACAGATTCTTTTCCAGAGTGAAGATGCGAAGGAAGGCTTGGCCGCGTACGTGGAGAAGCGGCCGGCGGTTTTCAAAGCGAAATAGCTGGAATACAGAGTTATAGAAATTCGAGGAAGTTATGCCAGGCAAAGTAGCAAAAATCGGCACGTTTAGCGACTGGATTGGCATGTTCAACGACTGGCGCAAAGATATTGGCGTCAACACGAAGGACATTGAAGCGTTCCAGTTCGATACCCTCTATGGCGCGATCGATACCGAGGAGATTGAATTCGGTTCGTACAAAGGGCGACGCAAGTGGGAGAACCTGCGGCAGATTCCCACTCAGCAAATGCGCGACGCGTTGATGAACATGATCGTGTATCAGGGCGATACCGAGTTCGCCAGCGTGGAGCAGCAACGCAATCTGCTGGAGAACGCTCCCACGGACTGGGATCGACGCGCGATCACGCGAGTGATGATCGAGGAAATGCGGCATGGCTGGCAGATGTGCGCTCTGCTGGTGGATCACTTCGGTTACTCGGGCAAGGTGGAAGCGCAAAAAATGCTGGAGCGGCGCGCCTTCGATAACAAGCGCTTGCTCGGGGCCTTCAATGTGGATGTCGACAACTGGATGGATTTCTTTACCTATACTGACTTCGTGGATCGCGACGGAAAATTTCAGCTGCAGATGTTGAAATATTCTGCATTCGCGCCGCTGGGACGGTCGATGTCTTACATGTTGCGCGAAGAGGCATTTCACATGGGCACCGGCAACGACGGACTGCGGCGCATCGTGGAGGCGGGCGTCATTCCAGGATGGCTGATTCAGAAATATCTCAACAAGTGGATTTCCAGTTCCTATGATCTGTTCGGGACGGATCATTCCTCATCGGCGCATTGGGCCTACGTTTGGGGAGTTAAGGGTCGCTACGATGAGCCGAAGAATGAACAAGCTCCAGACCTGGACGATCTGAACGACTACAACCGGAATTTGTATCGCAACGAAGTGGCAGGTCTGATCGAGCGCTTCAATGGCTCTTTGAAGCCGGGCCAGCCGAAACTTTACGCTCCAGACATTAAGTTCAATCGCGAAATTGGACGCTGGAAGGGACAGAAGTTCCACGCGCAAACCGGTGAAGCGCTTGATGACCGATCTTATGAAGAGCACTTGAAAGAGATCATGCCGTCAGCCGAGGACAAAAAGCTGCTGCTGGAAATTATCGACAACGAAAAGAAATGGATTGCGGAAAAAGCCGGAGCACGGGATCCTCTGGCCAGCATCGGCGAAGTTAGGAAGTCGGCCATCAATTTGTGAGTTAAAGGATTTTTACTAGAGAAACACAAGGAAGCAACAGGTATGGCAACCGGTTTGGTGGAATCCGCTCTGGCTCGGCTCACGGTCGATATTGGTTCTTCGGTCGCGCGAATTGTTTTGCGCAATGGTCCGCTCAACGTCATCGACGTTCCAATGATGGAGGAGTTGACGCGGGCGCTGGCTGACATCGACGCGCGGTCCGATGTTTCGGTAGTTGTGATTCGCGGCGACGGCAAGGCATTTTCTGCTGGAGTCGAGGTTGCCGCTCACACGCCTGACAGGGTCGAAGAGATGCTGACCAAGTTCCACGCTGTGATTCGTGCGCTGCGCAACATGAAGAAGGTAACGATTGCGGCCGTGCATGGGCATTGTCTCGGTGGTGGCGCGGAATTGGCGATGGTTTGCGATATGGTTTACACATCCACCACAGCGCGGTGGGGATTTCCTGAGATCAAACTAGGAAGTTATCCGCCGGTGGCGTGTACAGCATTGGCTGCGCTGGTGGGACAGAAGCGCGCCGCGGAATTGATTCTGACCGGGAGAACGATCAGCGGAACCGAGGCGGCGGAAATCGGTTTGGCCAATCACAGCGTCGCGGAAGAACAGCTGCAGGGCGCAGTCGAAGGAACAGTGCAGCAAATGCTCAGGCTGAGCCCAAGCTCGCTATCGATTACCAAGAAAGCTATCTATGCATGGGACGCGGCGCACTTCGACAAAGGCCTGGTGCGCGCCGAAAAGATCTATCTGGAAGAGTTGATGAAGACTGCGGACGCGCAGGAAGGCATTCGTGCCTTTATCGAGAAGCGTGAGCCGAAGTGGGCGGCAAAATAAGCTTCTAGGTTACGAGATTTGTCGATGAATATGGATTACGAGATCACGCCGGAAGAAGTAAAAATAAAGCTCGACCAAGGCGAGGGATTTACGCTGCTCGATGTTCGCGAACCCTGGGAGTTTGAGACCGCGCATATGGATGGCGCGAAGCTGTTGCCGATGGGAGACATACCATCGCGGGCGCATCAGGAGTTGGATCCGGAAGAACACATTGTGGTGGTATGCCATCACGGCGTGCGGTCGATGAACGTGACTGCATGGTTGCGGCAGCAAGGCTTCGAGAAAGCGCAGTCGATGCGAGGCGGGATCGATGCCTGGTCGCGCGTGGTGGACGGGAATGTTCCGACTTACTGAGGCAACTGGCGGCTGTTTGAAGTCATGAAAAAAGAACTCGTCGAGCTCAAAGTGAATGGACGCACTCACGAATTGGCAATCGAGCCGAGCGCGTTGCTGCTCGATGTTTTGCGCCAGGATCTGGGGCTGACGGGCTCGAAGCGTGGCTGCGATGAATCTTCCTGCGGCGCTTGCACTGTGCTCGTCGATGGCGTTGCCATGATGTCGTGCACTCTGCTGGCGGCCAGTTGCGAAGGTCAGGAGATTACGACTATTGAAGGCGTGAGCCAGCACGGAAGCCTGGCCGCGATTCAAAAAGCCTATGGAGACTGGGGAGGAGCGCAGTGTGGTTTTTGCACTCCTGGATTCATCATGACGGTGAAATCGCTGCTGGCGGAAAATCCTGATCCAACGGAAGACGACGTGCGTGCTGCGCTGAGCAGTAATTTGTGCCGCTGCACCGGTTACAGCCAGATGTATGCAGCCATTCGTTCTGCG
This sequence comes from uncultured Acidobacteriaceae bacterium, assembly GCA_963726155.1. Taxonomy (GTDB): domain Bacteria; phylum Acidobacteriota; class Terriglobia; order Terriglobales; family Acidobacteriaceae; genus Sulfotelmatobacter. The sequence continues at coordinate 1,808,016 of CAVSBF010000002.1, read as the reverse complement.
ATTGCGGCGGAGCGGGAGGGGATGACTGCCAAGTGATGCCGGCAGGACGCAGATTCCTCGTTTCACTCGATTTTAAGTGACAAAGACTGCGATGAGTTACTTCAGCATTATCGGCAAGCCCACCGCTATGATCGATGCGGCGGAAAAGACCACCGGTGGCGGCAAGTACACCGATGATCTCAGTGTGCCTGGCATGCTGGTTGGGAAGATTCTGCATTCGCCGTATCCGCACGCGCGCATAAAACATATCGATACTACGCGTGCCGAAAAGCTGGATGGAGTCGTGGCTGTCGTAATTGGCAAAGACGCGCCGAATCCTTATGGAATTCTTCCCGTCGGTCATGATGAGCACGCTCTCGCGCTCGATAAAGTGCGCTACGTCGGAGACAACGTTGCGTGTGTGGTCGCGATTTCTGAATCCGTTGCCGAAAAAGCGTTGGAACTTATCGAGGTAGAGTACGAATTGCTTCCCGCTTACTTCGACCCCGAAGAGTCGATGAAGGCTCAGACCGATCTCATTCACGACAACAAGCCGGGCAACCTGGAAAAAGATTATCACCACGTCTTTGGCGAACCGGACAAAGGTTTTGCGGAAGCGGATCAGATCGCGGAAGCACGATTCATCGCCAACGAAGTGACACATGCTGCGATGGAGCCGCATTCCACGCTGGCGTCGTTCGAGTTGGATCCGCACACGGGCAAGCCTGGGCGGTTAACGGTTTGGTCTTCCACACAGGTTCCTTACTATCTGCAGCATAAGCTTTCTCTGGTGCTGGAATTGCCGATGGCGCAGATTCGCGTAATCAAGCCACTGGTGGGCGGAGGGTTTGGCGGCAAGAGTGAAGTGATTCCGCTGGAGATTATTGCGGCAGTGGCGGCGCGCAAGGCGCAGGCTCCGGTGAAGATTACTTACACGCGCGAGGAAGTGTTCTGGGCGCATCGCGGACGCCCGCGCACGATCATCGATTTGAAAACTGGTGTAAAGAATGACGGTCGCATCACTGCCGTGAAGGCACGCGTTGTGCAGGATGGTGGCGCTTACTGCTCCTATGGTGTGGTCACGATTCTTTACTCAGGAGCGCTGCTGGGCGCGCTCTACGATATTCCGCACATTCAATATGACGGCTATCGCGTTCTCACCAACAAACCCGCGTGCGGCGCCATGCGGGGGCATGGCACGGTGAATGTACGATTTGCTTTCGAATCGCAACTGGACGAACTTGCGACGGCGATTGGAATGGATCCCGCAGAAATTCGTCAGCGCAATCTGCTCAAGCCCCCGTGCATCACGGTGAATGGCTTGCGCGTGCAAAGTTATGGGCTGCCGGAGTGCATTGAGAAAACGGTTGAGCGCTCCCGCTGGAGGCAGCGCCACGGCAAACTTCCCAAAGGGCGCGGGCTGGGAATCGCCTGCAGCCATTATGTGAGTGGAGCGGCAAATTCGATTATCCGCTCTGACATGCCGCATTCCACGGTAAACATCAAGATCGACCGCGACGGCGGGGTGGTGGTTTACACGGGGGCGTCGGAGATTGGCCAGGGATCGGACACGATGACGGCGCAAGTGGCCGCGGAAATTCTTGGCTGCACACTGTCGCGTGTGCGAGTGATCGCGGCCGATACCGATCTCACGCCGATCGATATCGGATCCTATTCCAGCCGCGTCACCTTTATGGCGGGCAATGCGACGCTGCGCGCGGCGGAAGACGTGAAGAAGAGGATTGCGGCGGCGGCGGCGAAGAAAATGAATTGCGCCCCGGACGATCTAATGTTTCGCGAGGATCTGGTTTTCAGGAAGGGAAGTATTCCACCGAGCCGGAAGAAAGATCAATCAGAAGAATTGGAAGTTACGGAAGCGGGCGCATCGGTGAGCGGACGCGTCGAAGGGCAGATTCTGCGAGGTTCCCTGCAGCAGAAGCGCAAAGAGGAAGCGCCGAAGGATTGGATGACATTTGAAGAAGCGGTTGTGGCGGCGATTGACTTTCATGGTGCATTGACTGGGACAGGTTCTTATGCGCCTCCGCCGGAGGCGCGTGGCGGCAAACACAAAGGCGGCGGCGTGGGACCGTCTCCCGCATATTCATATTCGGCGCAGGTCGCCGAGGTCAGTGTGGACGAGGATACCGGCGAAGTTACGGTGCATAAAGTTTGGGCGGCGCATGACTGCGGGCGCGCTTTGAATCCGGTGTCGGTGGAAGGGCAGATTATCGGATCGGTGTGGATGGGCATGGGGCAGGCGCTTACAGAGGAAATGGTGTGGAAAGACGGGATGCTGATGAATGCCGGCATGCTGGAATACCGCAGTCCATCGTCGATTGAGTCGCCGGAAGTGGAGCCGATTATTGTGGAGAGCATCGATCCGGAAGGTCCCTTTGGCGCCAAGGAATGCAGCGAAGGATCGCTGGCGGCGACCATCCCGGCAATTTCGAATGCGATCTACGATGCGGTCGGTGTGCGCCTGCATGAGTCTCCCTTCACGCCGGAGCGCGTGTTGGCCGCGCTGCGGGCCAAGCGACATGACAAAGTATTGAATCTTACAGAGGGCGTGGACCCGACTGCGCCAGCGCATTTCCGCGAACACGGCGGAGCACTTTGTTTCAAGGGCAAGGGGCCGGCGCGGCATGCGCTCGATCCGGCGCGTCGCGATGTGCCTGCACCAGCCGGGGGTGGGGATTGAGTCTTTCCCGATTCCAATTGCTCCGGCCGCGCTCAGTCGATGAGGCAGTTGCAAGTCTTGCCAGGCATGCGGGCAACGTTCGCGTGCTGGCGGGCGGCACGGATTTAATTCCGTCGATGCGGCAGAAATTGTTCGAACCGGAGTATGTACTCGATCTGCGAGGTGTTGCTGAGTTGCGCGGGGTGCGACGACAATCCGATGGTGGAGCAGAGCTTGGCGCGCTGACCACGCTTAGCGCCATCGAGAAATCAGCATACTTACGCCAGCATTTCCCCGTGCTCACTGAAGCGGCAGCGACGGTGGCTTCGCCGGTTCTACGCAATATGGGAACGATCGGCGGCAACATTTGTCTTGATACCCGTTGCCTCTGGTACAACCAATCGCTCACTTGGCGCAAGGGTTGCGGCTTTTGCATTAAGAAAGATGGCGATCTCTGTCACGTCGCTCCGGGTGGAACGAAGTGTTGGGCGGCATTCTCCGGCGACACGCCGCCGGCGCTGCTTTGCTTGAAAGCTGAGATTGAGATTGTCGGCTCTGGTGGCGCACGACGTCTTCCTTTGCGAGACTTCTACACAGGGGACGGTGAAAAATACCGCACGCTGTTGCCATCGGAATTGGTCACGCGCGTTTTCCTGCCGTCCGAGTCGGCCGATTATCGCGCAGTCTATCGCAAGCTGCGGGTGCGAGGATCGATCGACTATCCTTTGGCCGGGGTTGCAGTCGTGATGAAGCGCGCGAACGGACATATTACAGACGCCCGGCTCGCGATCACGGCGGTGAATCCTGCGCCGCTGCTGGTGCAACGGGTGGGGGAAATGTTAATTGGTAAAGTTGTGGATGAAACTTTAGCCGACGCCGTTGGCGATCTTGCTGCACGTACTGCCAAGCCTCTGACTACTTCAGCGCTGACTCCCGAGTACCGGCGTGAGATGATTCGGGTCTTTACGAAGCGGGCTGTTCTGGCTGCGGCGAGCAATTAAGCGGAAACGGGTGAACTCGATCGAATGATCACGGACTGCCACATCCACATCCAGCCGATGGAAATGTTCAAGCCCCACGCGCTGGAGCTGATGAAAAAAAACCGTCCGAACTTCGAGCAGATCGTGGAGTTCTGCGATTCACCAAAGAAATTTCTCGGCTATCTGGACGCCTGTGGAATTGACCGCGCCGTGCTTATTAATTATGTGGCTCCGGAAGTGATCGGCTTTACGAACGGCGTAAATCAGTTCATTGCGGACTACGTCAAAGAAAATCCAAAACGACTTTTGTCGTGCGGCAGCTTGCATCCGCGGCACACTACGAATGTTTTGGCCGATATGGAACAGATCCTGCGGCTGGGCGTTCGCATGATCAAGATCCATCCTCCACACCAGTTGTTGTTTCCGAATGATTATCTGAACGGCTTGAAAGAACTCGAGATCATTTATCGGGCTGCCGAGGCCAACGGCGTCCCTGTAATGTTTCATACGGGAACATCTATTTTTCCCGGAGCGCGAAATAAATATGGCGATCCGATGTACGTGGATGATGTAGCCGTCGATTTCCCCAAACTTAAAATCCTGCTGGCGCACGGCGGGCGGCCTTTATGGATGCAGACAGCGTTCTTTCTGGTGCGACGGCATGCAAGTGTCTATCTCGATATCAGCGGTATTCCGCCCAAGACTTTGCTGAAATATTTCCCGCGCCTGGAAGAGGTTGCTCACAAGACTTTATTTGGCACCGATTGGCCGGGCCCGGGCGTGCCCGATATCAAGAAGAATTTGGATGAATTCCGTGCGCTTCCGCTAAGTGCCGAATTACAGCAGCAGATATTGAGCAAGACCGCCCTCAATATTTGGCCGGCTTGACGACCTGGTAAAACGTCATATATTCCTACCATTCTCCGAACCTCACCGAAGTGCTGCTTCCATTTGGAAGGCATACGCCTCTTGGCGTATAAAAGAAAGTTGCGCTCCCCGTCCCCTGCCTGGCGCGGCTCGGCAACAACAATTGATCTCAGTGAGCGAGAACCTATGTCCAGCCTGACCAGCACTCACGCACCCACCATTACAAGCACGAAGGGAATGGAAGGCATTGTTGCCACTAACTCCAGCATCTGTTACATCGACGGCGATCGCGGCGTTCTTGCGTATCGCGGGATCGATGTTCATGAACTAGCCGATCGCTCCAGTTTTGAGGAAACTTGCTACCTGCTGTGGTTCGGTCGATTGCCCAGGCGCGGCGAACTCAGCGAACTGCGAGACCGTCTGGCGCAAGAGCGTCAGCTCGATCCGGCGATCATCAAGTTTCTGCGCGAGGTTCCACGCAACGCATTACCCATGGACGTTTTGCGCACGGCGGTTTCTGCGCTGGCATTTTACGATGCGGACGATAAAAAGAACGATCACGAAGCCAATGTTCGTAAAGCGATCCGGTTGACTTCGCAGATCGCGATGATCGTCGCCACCTATGAGCGCATTCGCAAAGGCAAGCCGGTGGTGGAGGCTGATCGCTCGATCTCACACGCCGCTAATTTTCTATTGCAAATGAATGGAGCCAAACCTTCCGCAACCGCGGAACGCGCGCTCGATATCGCGCTCATCCTGCATGCAGACCATGAGCTGAACGCTTCCACTTTTGCGGCGCGAGTAACCGCGGCTACTTTATCTGATATGCATTCGGCGATCACTTCCGCCATCGGAACATTGAAGGGACCGCTGCACGGAGGAGCCAATGAAGCGGTTTTCCGTATCTTGAACGCGATCGATCGAGAAAAGGCCGACCCGGTTGACTACGTAAAAAACATGCTCGCACAAAAGAAAAAAATTCCGGGCTTTGGTCATCGTGTATATCACACTGAAGATCCGCGGGCCACGCATCTGCGTGCCATGTCGCGGGATTTAGGGAGTTCCAGCGGGCAACCGCAGTGGTACGACATGTCAGAGAAAATCGAGCGGTTCGTTAAGGCGGAAAAGAAGCTTAACGCGAATGTTGATTTTTATTCCGCGTCCACTTACCACACGCTGGGCATCAATGAGGATTTGTTCACCCCGGTCTTTGCGGTTTCGCGCATCAGTGGCTGGACGGCGCACGTCATCGAGCAACTGGACGATAATCGTCTGATTCGTCCGCGAGCGGAATATGTGGGGCCGGAGTATCCCAATCACTACGTCGCAATGGAGAAGCGCGGATAGCGATCATTCGACGAGCCGAGCCGTCACGATAGGCGCCCCAAGCCGCTATTCCTTCTGCCGCGATGATTCCGCAAGGCATGTCAAAGAAAGCAGGTAGAATAGTTTAAGGATGATGCGGCGCATTTACCTCGACAATAACGCCACCACTCCGGTTCTGCCGGAAGTATTGGAGGCTATGCGTCCGTATTTTGGCGAGCACTTTGGCAACGCATCGTCGATTCATCATCACGGTCAGGAAACGCGCGCTGCGGTTGAGCGCGCACGCGATTCGGTCGCGTCTCTGCTGGGATGCCGGCCGCAGGAGATTGTGTTCACCAGCGGCGGGACCGAAGGCGATAATCTGGCAGTTTCAGGATTGACCAGCGAAGGTGATCACATCATAACGTCCAGTATTGAACACCATGCCGTGCTGCATGCGTGCAAGCATCTGGAGGAAATGGGATGCGAGGTTACCTATCTTCCGGTGGACAGTCGCAGCCTTGTCGATCCCGATGATGTGCGCCGCGCTTTGCGGCCTGACACCAAGCTAATCTCGATCATGATGGCGAATAACGAAACCGGAGTCGTGCAGCCGGTGGATGAGATTGGAAAAATTGCCGCGGAGGCCGACGTCTTTTTTCATACGGATGCGGTGCAAGCCGCAGGCAAGATACCGATTGACGTGAAGAAAATTGGCTGCGATGTGCTTTCGATCTCCGGCCATAAGATGCATGCGCCGCAGGGAGTGGGCGCGCTTTACGTGCGCGGAGGAACGCAACTGCAGCCGCTGTTCTACGGGGGACAGCACGAGCGTTCGCGCCGTGCTGGGACCGAGAATGTGCCTGGCATTGTGGCGCTCGGCAAGGCCGCCGAACTCGCGATGCAGAGTTTCGAGCGCGGCGATGATAAGAAAATGTCCGCATTGCGTGACCGACTGCAACAGGGAATCGTTACGCAAGTGGAAGGGGCTGGACTGAACGGCGGAGGCACGCTGCGCGTACCAAATACTGCCAATATCTATTTCGATCACATTGAAGGCGAATCCATGGTCATTTCCCTCGACCTGAAAGGGCTGGCAGTTTCTACCGGCGCGGCATGTTCTTCGGGAGCGATCGAGCCTTCCCATGTTCTTACTGCCATGGGTCTGCGTAGCGACCGCGCTCGCGCGAGTATTCGCTTCAGTCTGGGCAAACAAAACTCAGAAGAAGACATTGACTTGGCGCTCGCGCTGGTGCCGGAAGCAGTAGCGCGGTTACGCGAGTTGTCGCCTTCCTATACGCAACACGCGATTCGTTCGTAACATGCCAAATTCTCAAACCATAGCCGTAGCCATGTCGGGCGGTGTGGATTCTTCCACCGTTGCGGCGATGCTTCGCGCGGAGGGGCATAACATCATTGGCCTGACGATGCAGCTCTGGAACCAGCGGCGGATGGCTGGACATCAGGGCATGCCGGAGCAGGTCACCGGGCGGTGTTGCTCGCTCGACGATGTTTATGACGCTCGCCGCGTCGCCGAGCACATCGGCATTCCTTATTACGTGGTGAATCACGAAGAGCGTTTCGAGCGGGATGTGGTGCGTCCGTTTGTTGCGGAGTATTTATCGGGACGCACGCCGATTCCTTGCAGCCTCTGCAACAACCATTTGAAGTTTGATCAACTTCTGGTTGTCGCGCAGCAAATCGGCGCCGACTGCGTGGCTACCGGTCACTATGCGCGAGTGGAATATGACGCTGTACGCGGACGATGGCTGCTTAAGCGTCCGGCGGATCGCAGCAAAGACCAAACGTATTTCCTCTTTGGACTGACGCAGGAGCAATTGAGTCGAACCCGTTTTCCTCTGGGCGGGATGACCAAGCTCGAGGTCCGCGAGCTTGCACGAAAGCATGGTCTTGCCTTGGCTGAGAAGCCGGATTCACAGGAGATTTGTTTTGTTCCGGGCGGCGATTACAAGCGCTTCATCGACGCTTATCTCGCGGATACCGGCGAGAGCCTGCCGGATACGGCGGGCGAGTTGGTAACCACGAGCGGGGAAGTGATCGGCGAACATGGCGGTGTGCACAACTTCACCGTAGGGCAGCGCAAGGGGCTGGGCGTGGCTACGGGATCGCCGCTCTATGTCATTCAGATCAACGGAGCCGACAAGCAGGTGGTGGTGGGCGGCAACGAACAGCTTTATTCACGAACCCTTCGTGCGCGGAAAACCAACCTGATCGCGGTCGATGGCCTCAACGAACCCATGCGTGTTTCGGTGAAGATTCGGCACAGGCATGAACCAGCTCCAGCCATGCTGGAGAAGACCGGAAGTGATGAGGTCTTAGTAACGTTCGATGAGCCTCAGCGCGCTATCACGCCAGGACAGGCGGCCGTTTTCTATGATGGTGATGTTGTCGTGGGGGGCGCCTGGATCGCGTAAGACGGTCGAAATACCTGCATCTGCGGACTCGTTAAATGTCAGTTGACAACCCCGCCTCCGGCGAAAGATCCACAGTTGGCCGATCTCCAACACCGTCGAGGAACGCATCTTCCTGGGTGCTCGGCATTTTCATCGGTGCAGTTCTGGCGTTGATCCTGGTAGGTGCGCTTTGGTTTTCTAGCGGCCTCGGGATTGCGCGCCTGATGGGGATTTTGCGCGGCGGGCCGACCAGGCTGAACGTTGATCAGCCGACAGTGGTTCGGCAGATTCAAAAGCTCCAGCGTCTCGAAACCGTGAGCTATACGATGGACAAAATAATTTCGGGCGAGCACGAGAATGCTTTCTTACCTAAGTTTCTCGCAGGCGACCGGCTGCTGCTGGTGGTTCACGGCGAAGTGGTTGCCGGAATCAATCTGGCGAGTCTGGGACCGGGAGATGTACTGATCAAGGCCCAGACGGTTTCCATTCACTTACCCGCGGCGGAAGTGTTCAGCACGCGAATCGATAATGCAAGAACAAGGGTATATTCTCGCGACACTGGTTTGTTCTCGTCCCCGGATCCCAATCTTGAAAGCGAAGTCCGTGAAGAGGCTGAACGCCAGCTTCAACAGGCTGCATTACAGGATGGAATTCTAAAGACGGCTGCGGACAACGCGCGAACCACAATCGCGGGGATGTTGCAGGGGTTTGGTTTTCGCGAAGTAGATATTCGCTAAACCAAGACGCTCTACTGTTTCTTCGAGTTTAAGGATTCAAGGAACGGCTGGCCGCGCTCTTTCAGTTTCTGTTCCAGGCGCGCGGTGCAATCACAGTCGCCGCATGCCCACGGCTCGGTACCGTTCTGGTCGCGGCATTTGCGGCGGTCGTGCGCGTCCTGCACCTTGGTGAGGTGGAAATATTCTTCCCAATAGGAGCGTTCTTCCTGCAGCGGCGTGGGACAATAGCAGACTTCCACCCAACGCACTGTTTCATCCTCGCCGACGCGAGCCTCCCGCATGTTTCGCAGGTATTCGCCTTCGGCTACCGAGCCCTGGCCAAGCTTTTCATTTTCGATTGCGTGGCAAAGGTCTGATGTGCAACCGGATTTAACGCGGGCGTGAACCAGATAACGCATGGGAACGATAGATAAACTTGAGCCTTGGGGCAGTCAGGCCGCGAGCCGGAAGACTCGTTAGATAAACATTTCGTCCTGCGGCACGGGCCGGCGCGGGTTTCGACTGTCACCGTTCTTGCGGCCCCGGCTTGCCAGCAGAAACTCAACCCCTGCAGTCACGCCGCGGACGATACCGGAAACCTGCCGCACAGGCGATACCACTGTCTTGGCTACAACATCGGAGGTATGCTCCACGCGGTCGAAGGTGCGAGTCAGCATTTCGTCGGCGCGAATCACTTGTAAGCGGGCACGATCCATGACGTCGCTTACGGTCGCATCGACTCGTTGGATTTCAGACCGGACAGTCGCCGACGTCTGCGCGACGTTATCAACTACCACGTTAACTTTGGGACGCAATTCCACAAGCGCGTCGACAATCTGCAAAATTTTGGGATGCAACTGCACCAGGTTATCAACGATCTTGTCGACCTTGGGGCGCAACTCAACCAGCATCCCATCCGTGGAATTGATGATCGGGAGAGTCTTGACCTTCAACTCCGCCACTTCACTCTCCAGCTTGGCAGTGGTCTTTCGCACCGCCACATACAAACCTACGAGTATCCCCGCCTGCAAAACCACGGCGGCCGCGGTCACGGCAATGAAGATCGGAACGAGATTTTCCATCATGGAAAGCTCCTAGGAGAGAGCCAAAGTATAACCGCTTTCTTATACGCCCTTCGGAGGCGCTGTTTCTGTCGTCGCCTCCTGATAGGCCTGTCGACCAGCCTCGTATGCTGCTTTGAACTGATCCTTCTGCTGAGTCACTACATCGCGGCCTTTATCGACCCAATCGGAAGCTTGCTCGCGAGCTTCACGCGCTCTGCTACGAACGTATTCGCGTCCCTGTTCTGCGCGGGCTTTGATCTCTTCGCGGGTCTCGCTTCCGGCTCGCGGCGCATAAAGCACTCCGACCAAACCACCCACAGCCAAGCCTGCTAAGAACCACACGAAACTGCCGCCATCGTAATCAGACATGGAAAAACCTCCTCTTATAAGTGCCGTGTTACTAATCGGATGGTAGCACCCGCATAGTGGAAATACAATTACGGCAGAACCCCTAGGAGCGCATCCGCGAGACCGCACGCCATTGGAATTCGCTGCCTGAAAAACGGATTATTTCTGGGTAGGATTGGCAGGGGTTGGCGCCGCAGGCTGGGTTTTAACCGGGGCTGATTTCTCTCCCTGTAAAACAGAGCGCGGACCTTCATGTTTGATGGCATTAATCGAAAGCGTCACGGAGGTCAACATGAAGAGCACCGCAGAAATCGTGGTGGCCTTCGAAAGAGCTGTGGCTGCGCCGCGCGGGCCAAATGCCGCCTGGCTGCCCTGACCACCGAAGGCCGCCGAAATGTCGCCAGCCTTACCGCTTTGCAGCAACACAACAACAATCAAGAACAAGCAGACGATTATGTGGATGATCGTAACCAGAATGATCATGGAAAAGGAGATCCTAGGCCGAACAGGATGAATGCAAACAATAGTTTGACATCCACGCATCCGATCGGTCAAGGCTGATTCGGAACTCGGCGGCAACTTGAGCCCGCCCTTACCTGAACCAGTGATAGGCGAGGGTCAGCTGCACGCCATTAAACTCCTGGTTCTGGATCCCGATGTTCGCGTTGGAGATGTGCGACCAGCGAAAGCCAATGTCGAAGGCTTGGCGTTTTCGCGTTTGTAGATAAATTCCTCCACCCCCTTTCGCCATAAAATTAAAACTGGACGTATTGCCCGGGGGCAGATTTACAGGCGTGCTGACTCCCCCTCCGGCTAAATCAATATAGGGCGAAATGCGTGACCAATGCAGTGCCGAGTTCCAGCGCAGTATCACGGGATCGAAGGCGATACCGTGGGTACGCTGATTTCCGAAGGTCTCGAACAGCGGAACGAAATCGAACGCGTACTCGAGACTGCCGCGCCGCCACCCACTGCCGTGTTTGCCCGTAATCTCCCATCCGGCGGATGCACCGACCGAGACGATTTGCGCTTCCGTAAAAGAGTTGGTAAGTTCCTCGCCGGTTTCCGCGGAGGTAAACACGCTGAGGTCGAGACTTCCTTTCTGTCTGGCCTGCGGGCAGATCCTGAGTAAGCGCCGTGGAGGACACGAACAGAATAAACAGAGCAAACTTTCGAATCGGCATGCAGCATGCCGCCGCCCGCGATTGTCTGCGGGATGACGCGGCAACGGCGGATAGGCTTTCCATCCTGTAATCTAGCTTGGTCAAACCAGCTTGCTCAAACCAGGTCGCTAAACAAGTCGCTAAAATCCTACAGCGAATCCGGAAGACAGGCGAAGATTGCGGCGCTCGAAATCTGGCGAACCGGTCTTGAGTTCGTCCACTTGATTGCGCCAACTTACCAGGCGCACGATCCGGAAATCGATTCCGAGTCCCAGGTCTTCCGCGAACGATGTTAACGATGTGGACCCTCCAGTGGCATCTTGGTGGACACGCACCGCTCCGATCATCGCCTGCCCAAAGGGCCGGAACCTTCCTGTCCAGGCGCCCCCGCGCAGACCGAACAAAAAATTAGTTTGGCTCACGCCGCCATATTGTCCGCTGAAATCGGCAATCGCGCCAAAATAGCGAAGGTACATTTTCTCGAAAGACGTGTCCCAGCCGCCGAGGTTCGAGCTTGCTCTGGAAAGGGGATCACATGCGGTTGTTGTGCCGAAGGCGGGAACTTCGCAATGAGACACACCCGCGTGGGTATATCCGAAAGACACATTTCCATGATTCGGAGACTGTAGCTGCGGAGTCTCAATCGGCTGGACTGTGGATTTTTGATCCGTGGAAAAGCTCATTGCTCCATCATTCTCGCGGGAGGCGCGATACCAGGGGTGTTCTCCATGAAGCATGGCAGCGCCCGAACGGATCGGATTAAGAGCAACTCGCACGGTGTCGATCAAAAAGCGATTGTCGGTGGAGTTCTCGACGCGCCGCACAACTTTCTTGTCTAGAAAGTCTTCGCCGATCAACCATCCCGTGCCACCTAGAGGCGTCATCACGATGTCAATTTGGCCGACGCCAGTGTAGCAATGGTTCGTATTGCAAGGATAAGACCCGTTGGAGTTCCATGGCATCCGGTCCTTCGTGCCGTACTTTTCGACTGTGACCTCACTCAGAGGTCCAAGGTTCCACTGCGTGCTGTAAACCGCATTCCACAGCGCAGCTTTTAAGCGACTCTTCCAATAGGCTTTCGTTTTGGAGAACTCGAGCCTCTGCGATTTTGGATCATTCTGAATTTGGATGAAGCCGGTGAGAGCTCCCTGGATGGGATGGCCCACATAACCAAACCAATTGGGATCGCCATCGTCCCAGCCGGACTGCGTCCACTCGGAGAGCGACTGTTTGTAGTCGCGCCAATAATGATTGAACGGTATTCCGTTCTCCGATACTACCCAGCGGAAGTCGGTATGGACCACATAGGCTTGCTCGATGAGAAGAAAAGTTAAAGATTCAGTCAAGGCCCGGCCCCAATGGAAACTCTCTTTTCCTTGCGAAGAGGTGCTGCCAGACGCATCGTCAAATGCCGACGAAGAGTCTGGCCCGACCGGACTGCCATCGTTCCAAAGCCTTACCGACGGCGAACTGCTCAAAAAAGTTCGGGCAGCAGCAAGAGTGTTTTTTTGTGGGATATTGCAACCGCTAAGTGGCTTGTAAAAATGGTCGCAGGCAACCTGGGTCAACTGGCAGAAGCTGCGTGCAGGCTCTAGCAACGCGACCGCCGCAAGCACAATTCCGCAACGCATGGTCGTGCGAAAAGTCATGCTATCGCGGAACGCTTAAGGTCTTGGGGATGGTCGAGATTGCGCTGGACGTACAAAATTTAACTCGACTGATTTGGAGCGGCAGTTTCAAGAGAGCCTAAGAATTAATAGGCGTTCTTGCTGGTGAAGAAACGCAGCATGGTCATCGTGATAATTTGCAGATCGAAAGTCAGACTCCAATTGCGAAGATAATACAAATCGTATTCCACGCGCTTGGCAATGGAGGTGTCCCCCCGCCAGCCATTTACCTGAGCCCATCCCGTGATCCCGGCCTTGAACAAATGGCGGGAATTATAGCGATCGAACTCCTGCAGAAATCGCTCCACGAAATAGGGCCGCTCCGGACGCGGACCGACAATGCTCATGTCGCCGCGAAGAACGTTGAGAAACTGCGGTAATTCGTCCAGGTTCGTCCTGCGCAAGAAGGTACCAACGGCGGTTCGGCGCGGATCCTTGTCGCAAGTCCAGCGCGTGTCGCCTTCCTCGCGGCTGCCCACTTTCATGGTACGGAACTTGAACATGCGAAAAACTCGTCCGTTTAAGCCCACACGATCCTGAATAAAGAAAACCGGCCCACGACTTCCCAGTTTTATGGCCAACGCGATGAGCAGAGTGAAAGGCAGCGTGAGCAACAAAATGAGAAGTGAGAAACCCACGTCGAAAATTCGCTTCTGAAAAAGATAAGGGCCAGTTTCGGCCAGGGTTGGCCGCAGGTCGAGCATGTGAATTCCGCCCAGGTCGATCAGGCGGTCGCGCAGGACAATGCCTTCGCCCAAATCAACGACCACTCGAGTAGGAACGCAGAGTTTTTCCAGCACGGGCGCGATTTTCTGAACTTCGCTCAGCCGCGCCGCAGGCAGCGCGATAATAATATCGTTGATAGAACTGCCGTTGGAAAATGCAGGAATCTGATCCAGTTCGAACACCGGGCCTTCGACGGCAATCTCCTGATCCGGAAGCCGTACAAAGCCCATAATCCTGCAGGGCAGCACCTCACCATGCAGCAGCGAGGTCCCCACGCGACGCGCAAAACGATCGGTGCCAACGATCAGAATCTTCACTTCGTTTCGGCCATCTTTGCGCAACACTTCGAGAATGACCCGGAAAATGACCCGGGCAATCGTGGCGAGGATAAACAGCGTTACCGCACTGATGCCGACGACCAGCCGGGAATAACTTGCCTGGCGATAAATGAACCCGCCAGCCATCACGACGGCGTACGTGAATGCCAGCGCCTCAAGCAGTCGGCGGCTCTTGCCTCCGGGCGCGTACAACTGCTCGACGTTCCATAGACCCGATTCTTCGGCGGCAATTGCCCAGACGATCGTGGTGAGGAGCAGAATGCTCCAGTAAGAAGGCAGACCATCCGGAGGAGTGCGGGAGAATAGCAGATTAAAACCGAACCGCACCTTGACCGCGATGAAATAGGCGCAGGCAGGCAACAGCAGGGTAACAATTTTCAAGTACAAACGCGCAAAGCTAAGGCGACTGCGAATCATACCTTCTCAATTCCGCCCCCCTGGCAAATGATCGTTGTATATATCAACCTATTCCAATCGCTTTTGTCTAGCCCCTAATGATATGCGCGGTGACCTTCGTTGCCATCGAGAAGAATCCTTAGAGTAACTAACCCAGGGCTGCTCGAAATGTTCCGTAGATAAAAATATGGAGAGAATCGCAGGCCCTTGAGCCTCGCTTGAGAAATGGAAGTGAAGATAAGAGTGCTCATCGGCCTGTGAGTGTACGGAGATCACGGCTGGCTTCATGGTGCTTTGGCAGAAGAATGGGAATGCTGGAACAGCTTATGCGGCTCAAATTGAATTTGCAAGGCTGCAGTTACGTTCCTGGAGGGGTTGGGTTGAATCACCGGAAAGAGCCACTGCTCATGTTGCACCCACGCGGAAAGACCCAAATTTGAACTTAGCGAATAATTACCCGAGACACCGAAATCAGTCAGCGTTCCTCCGCCGGGAATGAACTCCGCGCTCACCTTCTGGTGCCGGAAATTCAACTGCACTTTGCTCTTAGGGTTAAGCCAATAAGACGTCCAGGCTTCAGCGCCCTGACCCTCCCTGCCAATCCAGTTTCCGATTAGATTTCCTTCGTTTGTATAGCCACTCTTGAACCGATCGTTGAAATAAAAGAAACCGTGCTCTACGGTCGCTCCGCCGCCGGGTGGGTCGGTGTAAACTCCCTCGACGCGAAAATCGAGTTTGGAAATCCCTGGCACTTTGGCCAAATAAAGACCAGAGGTGAGGGCGGTTTTGTTCCAGGCAAGCCACGGATTAGGTTCATCGTCGGTAAAGGCATCGGCATAAAATGTGAGCCAATCCCGCAGCCCCGGAACTCGATAGGCAAAGTCGAATCCACCACGGCGGTCACCGGGGTCTCCGGAAGTTCCGGGTAGTCCGTTTCCCGTGGAAAACATCGCCTTTAAAAGCTTGTGTGCCGTGGCTGGAACGCCTGGACCTCCGAACAGCGCAGTGGCGCTGATGCCCAATTCCAGATTGGACGTGGGCTTGAATGTCACTTTCTCGCCTACGATGAACGGTTGGTCGCTCAGTGACTGCGTCCATGATCCTACTAAACCAGAGTTTTCGCCGTATACCCAATGGTAGCCGCCCAAGCGCCCCACCAGGTAGTCGACGCGAGTCGCTCCCAGCAAAGGCAGATGGAACGGCTTTACCCGATTGATTTGCAGCATGAGAATGGGTTCGGCATTTGTGCTGAACATCATCGGCCCGCCCTTATCGGCTCCCCACCAAAGCGACTGTTTGCCGAACGTGATCTGCCAGTTGTCGAGTTGCATCCCCACGTAGCCCTCTAGCAGATCGACCCGATTTACCGCTGGAACAGGAGTGGTCGGCGGTACGGAAGGGATGGCGTCTACCGCCGAAATGGTTTGCGCCGCTAACAGCGGGAGTCCGGAAAGCGAGGCCGCATGCTGATATTCGGTGCGAACATAGAAGGAAAGCGGACCTACGACCGCGTGACCCGAAAATCCGGTTACGTTGTTGAAGCCCTGACCGTACGGGCGACCGAAGTCATTGATGATGGTCTGGCCGAAATGGAGTCCATCGCGCAGCGGCGCGCCCACGATCTCGGTCCCACGCGTGTAGATCGAATCCAGATCCACTCCGAGATTGGCGTCGCCGCCTAACCGAGCAATCTCGTCGCTGAACTCATCTTTCAGGGCCGCATATATTTTCTGCGAACCGGTTTCATTTACAGTGCTTTGAAATTGCTGATCGGCTTCCTCCACCAGCAGCCGTGCACATTCCATGCGGGTCCACGGGCGCATGCCCAAGCTGGCGGACTGAATATAGCCGAGTGCGATCAGGCGCTCCATTGCTGGATACACCCAGCTGTCCATGGGAACATACGGTGATCCCATATTTGATGGATCACGGCCATTATCCGATGTATCGTTCTTACTAAAAGTGCCCCATCTTGCGATTTCCGCATCGCTGTAATGCGAGCGAGAGCGAAAGACTTGCCGACCCATATACCAGCCTAGAGCGCTGCCAACCAGCAGGTCCGTGGCGAAGTGCTGTTGGCCCACAAAGCGCGCCGCTGTGATTCCTCCCGCCGCCCCGTAGGCGAGCATTTGCGTAAGCGGTCCGGGGTATTCATGAGCAATCACACTGGCAATCGCCCAACTGATGGCCGCGTGCTGCGATGGAAACGAGTCTCCGCCCTGAAAAAAACGTCCTCGCCCGTCTCCCGTGAATGGCCGGTCCCTCCCAAATACATATTTAAGAATCTCTGTATCTAGGAAAGCGTCGATGCCGGCTTCTCCACTGAGAAGTCCAGTCTCGCGTTCCTGATCGTTGTTTGCAAAATGTCCCAAGAGAAACATTCCGGCGCCTACCCCAGCCATAGCGGCGAGTCCGGCATTGGAAGCGGTAACCGCATGCGATACGGTCGTCGGGTTGGTGGGAACGTGTTTTTCTATGGCTGTATCACTTGCCAACATTCCCGCGCCGACAAAAGCCAGTGGGACGGTCCACTGCCACTCCGCCGTGGTCATATGGAATGGAGTCGTCCAGAAATTCTTTTGATCTACAAAGAGATTGTGGGGAAGCGATTTCAAGTCGACCGGTTTGAGCTGGAGTTCGAGAGGTTTTGCAGCAGGATTTTGAGAGGAAGCCGGTGCCTGCTTTTCATTGCCCGCCGTCTGGGCGCGCGCCACCAAACTACCTGCGGTCAAATAAGTTGCAGTCAGACTACCCAAAGCCAATGCCGCCAAGAGCCACGAACTCCGTTTCCCTTGGTAGTTTTTGGTCTTAGGGTCCAGGGCAGCGGCTTCAACAAACTTCATTAACCCGTCCTCTCGATGACCGACGCGCGTAACCCAATTTGTTCAAATAGATAACTCTTAACGTATTACGGATATCATTAACTACGGAAGCCATTCGCCGCGCGGCCACCGCCGCCTAGATTCTTAACAGAATTTCGAATTCTTTCAAAGCTAGCACGAAACGGGACCAGTATCCGTCCTTCCCGGGGTGCGCAACCGTAGGTCTTCTGAAGGTGTTGCGGAAGCCAATATTCCGTTTGAAGGAGCCTGATAGAATCACTCTCGGTCGAGGTGGCATAATAGTAAAGCTGCAAATCGCGCGAATACGATGATTCAAACAGAGATCCAGCCCGAACCAATTGTCGAGGATACACACCCAGACCCACCCCCGGCGGAGGCCGAGGTTTCAGTGCTGGATATTCTTGTTCTTCTGCTCGAGCGCAAGCGCTTCATTGTGCGCTTCGTCGTGGGTGCGGCGGTGTTGGCGGCGATAGTCTCCCTGCTGTTGCCGGTTCAGTATGAGGCAAAAATTGCGTTGCTTCCCCCAGCTCAGAATTCATCCATTGGTTCGTCATTGTTGGGACAACTGGGAAGCAT
The DNA here is from genome assembly GCA_963726155.1 of uncultured Acidobacteriaceae bacterium. Taxonomy (GTDB): domain Bacteria; phylum Acidobacteriota; class Terriglobia; order Terriglobales; family Acidobacteriaceae; genus Sulfotelmatobacter. Next base: position 1,789,957 of record CAVSBF010000002.1, on the reverse strand, counting down.
TGGAGCTTTGGGATCGCTGGCCTCTCTGGCAGGGGGTAGTCTCGGCATCAAGAACCCGGCCGACATGTATGTTTCTTTGCTGCAAAGCCGCACTGTCGAAGACGCGATGATCCAGCGTTTCGGCCTGATGAAGGAGTATCACGTCAAGAAGATGTCGGAAGCGCGCAAAGCTTTCGAGCACCATACCACGGCAGTGGCCGGAACGAAGGATGGATTGATCCGCCTCACGGTTGAGGACCATGACCCAAAACGTGCTGCCGAACTGGCCAACGGTTACGTGGAGGAATTTCGACGGCTCTCCGCCTCACTGGCAATCACTGAGGCCGCGCGGCGCCGGCTTTTCTTTCAGCAGCAAGTTGAACAAGCGAAACAGAGTCTCACCGCAGCCGAAGATGCCATGACGAAGACCCAGCAATCCACCGGCGTCTTGCAAATCGATAGCCAAGCGCGGGCGCTGATCGAATCGGCCGCTGTATTGCGCGCCCAGGTGATGGCCAAGGAGGTACAGATTGAAGGCATGCGGTCCTTTGCGACCGACGACAATCCCAATCTTGTGCTGGCCAAACAGCAACTCGCGGCGCTCCAGGCGCAACTTGAGCGAGTTGCGGGATCTCAGAGCGATGCAGGTTCCGACATCAATCTTTCCAAGGGTAGGGTGACCGGATCGGGGATGGAATATCTCCGCAAGTACCGCGACCTCAAATACCAGGAAACCGTATTCGAATTGCTGGCGAAGGAATATGAAGTCGCAAAACTCGACGAAGCGCGTGAAGGCTCAATTGTTCAAGTGGTGGATCCAGCCGTGCCCCCCGATACGAAATCTTCCCCGCACCGAACTTTGATTGTTCTGGGCGCGACGATCGTGGCTTTCTTTGTCGCAGTTTTCTGGGTGTGGCTGCGGAGAAATCTGGACAATGCCTTCGCGCTTCCGGAGAACCGGCAGCGCCTGCGAACGATCAAAGCTCTGTGGGGTCGAAGACGGGAAACGGTTTAAAGTTTCGGCCGGTCCGTTTCGTGCTTTCTTCGTCGGGATGGATACTGAGTCCCTTTGGTAATCAAAGTTGATAGCTGAACGTTAGTATTTGCGGTACGGTTAGACGCGCTTGAGATATACTCCACGAATGCGTGTTTTGTTTTTGAATCCACCCTTCCATCCCAGATTCTCCCGGGAGCAGCGTAGCCCTGCCGTCACTAAGAGTGGAACGTTATATTACCCCAAGTGGCTGGCTCACGCCGCCGGTGTCGCAATCAAGAATGGACACGAGGTAGACCTGGTCGACGCGCCAGCCGCGGGTTATTCCGTGCAGGCGGTTATCGATCGGATCGCCGCTAAAAACATCCAGGCAGTCATCTGCGATACCTCCACGCCGAGCATTCTGAACGATGTCAGCGTCATCGAGTCTCTGGTTGCGGCCCGGCCATCGCTGCATGTGTTGCTCGTTGGGCGGCATGTGTCGTCTCTACCCAAAGAGACACTCGCAATGTCGGCTGCGCTGGAGGCTGTCGCCATTCGCGAATACGAATACACGGTGCGCGATTGGCTGGAAGCGAAAGCCTGCGGAGCTGATCTTTCTGGCGTCGATGGCTTGGTGTGGCGGCGGGCCGCGACAGGCGAAATCGTCAGCAACAAACCGCGCGAAGCGATCGCGAATCTTGATGAGTTGCCATTCGTCTCCGAAGTCTACAGAAAGTATTTGCATACGCCGGATTATTTTTACGGCCACTCGTTGTGGCCGCTGGTAGTGTTCGATACCAGCCGCGGATGTCCGTATCATTGTTCCTTCTGCGTTTATCCGCAAACTTTCAGCGGACATAAAATGCGCTACCGCTCGGTGGCGAACGTAGCCGATGAGTTTGATTTCGTCTCCCGCGAAATGCCCGAGATAAAGACCGTCATGCTGGAGGATGACACCTTTATCATCAGTAAGCCGCGCACGCTGGAGCTAGCCAAAGAACTCATTCGCCGTGGCAACAAGCTGCCATTCGACGCCAACTGCCGCGCTGACATTGGCGCGGAAAGTGAGTTGCTCACCACGCTGCACCAGGCCGGAGCGCGCTTATTCTGCGTCGGCTTCGAAAGCGGCGACGTGGAAGTGATCAACGGCATGAAGAAGAACAATGATGACCGCCGTGATGCGAAATATCACGAAGAGGCACATCGCTTCGTTCGTATTTGCCAGGATTCCGGCATTATGGTGCACGGTTGTTTTATGGTTGGCAACTTGAACGAAACGCCGGCCAGCATGGAGAAGACTCTCAGCTTTGCCAAGAAACTCCAGCCCGATACGGCGCAGTTTTTCCCCATCATGGTCTATCCGGGAACGACCGCATACGAGGAAGCCAAGAAGCGGGATTACATTCAGATTGAAGACTGGGGTGCGTGGTTAACCAAAGACGGCCTGCACAATAGCGTTGTAACTCTGCCCAACATTACGCATGAGCAGTTGGTGAGCTTCTGCGACCGGGCGCGACGCAGCTTTTATCTGAGTCCTTCCTATCTTGTCTACAAGCTGAAGCAGTCATTGAAAGATCGCCGCGAACTGCAGCGCAACGTTAAGGGCTTCATCACTCTGTCGAAGTATCTCCTGCGCGGATCCCAGCACGAAAAAAACACTCCCGCTCCGCAAACGCCGCGGCGGCCGGGCATGACCGCGGCGCCGAGTCCTCAAGGCGGCGATTAGAAATCGTCTCATGGCGTGCGTTACCGAGGCTGAAGCCGGCTCGTAGCCGGGTTATCGTCCATTGTTTCCCTGAGAGGTATTATTAGCAACACCGCCGGCAGCGTGGGCGGCCAGTGGGTGTCCCATCGACGCTAGATCAGTATCCATCATCATCCCGACCTTTAATGGCGCCGTCCGCATCGGCAACTGTCTCGATGCCCTGTTGCGGCAGACCGGCGGGCACAACGCAGAAATTATTGTCGTCAATGATGGCTCGACGGATGACACCGCAAAAGTTGTCGAGAACTATTCCGGAGTTCGGCTTATTACTCAGGCCAATGCGGGTCCTGCTACAGCGCGCAATCGGGGTGCGAGCGAAGCTCAGGGGACGATCATCCTATTCACGGATGACGATTGCGTGCCCATGCCGGACTGGCTGGCAGCGATGCTCCAGCCCTTCGAGGATACGGATATCGTTGGGGCAAAGGGAGTTTACCGCACCCACCAAAAAAGTCTGATTGCTCGTTTCGTGCAGATCGATTATGAAGACCGCTACCGGCTGATGGCCGCTCACGATTCCATCGATTTCGTGGACACTTACTCGGCGGCTTTTCGCCGCGACCGTTTTCTGGAGATGACCGGTTACGATACTTCTTTTCCGCTGGCATGCGCGGAGGATATTGAACTCTCCTACCGTATGTCGGCGCGCGGCTGGAAAATGAAGTTCGTTCCCAGTGCGGTCGTCTATCACACCCATCCGGATACACTGTCAAAATATCTCAAGAAGAAATACAAATTTGCTTTCTGGCGTGTGCTGGCGGTACGCAAGAACCCGGCTAAGGCCATGAAGGATACCCACACACCGCAACTCATGAAGCTCCAACTGCTGTTTGCGCCCGCGCTTCTTCTTGGTATTGCTGTTGATCTGGTGGTTCGGCCGCCGGTGCCGGCGTCAGGAATCGTGCTGGCTGCGTTTCTGGTCAGTACCCTGCCATACGCGTTGCGGGCCATCAGGAAAGATCCGGTTGTCGGGCTGCTCTCCCCGGCGCTGCTAGCGGCGCGCGCGTGTGCTCAAGTTCTCGGCGTTACCGTTGGTCTGATCTACGGGCGCCGCAAGCTTGCCCAGGTTTCAACGAAGTCGCACGCCTGAAAAGTCTGTTCGGGTTGACGCTTGCTAATTTCCGGAATAGTTAATGAAAAGATTATTGCGAATGGTGCAGCACCCCATTCATGATTGTCATTTCGCAGCGGTTCGCGCCGAACCAGTAAGGAATCTCGCGGTAATCTTTCACGGCGAAGACGGCTAAGTCAGCATCTTTCCCGGGTTCGATTGAGCCCTTGCGATCCGCCAATCGCAAGGCCCATGCCCCGTTGACCGTAGCCGCCGAAATTGCCTCCGCGGGAGACATTTTCATGTGCGTGCACGCTAATGACATCGCCATCGGCATGCTTAGAGTTGGCGATGTGCCGGGATTGTAATCCGTAGCCAGTGCGACCGGTACGCCTGCATCGATAAACTTCCGCGCCCGCGGATAGTCCTTCAGGCCCAAGAAATAATTTGCTCCCGGCACCAGAGTGGCGACAGTATCGTGTTTCGCCAATTCGTTTATGTCGTCTTCGTTTACGTGATCCATGTGATCAAAGGAAGCAGGATTGAAGGGAAAAAACGGACGTAGCGATGTTTCCGAGAGCTGGCACATGTGGGCGCGCACATGCAGGCCGTATTCTTCCGCGGCCGCAAAAATTTGCCTGGCATCGGCCGCGGTAAAAGCACCTTTGTCGCAAAAGACATCGACAAATTCCGCGAGTTTACGCTTCGCCGCTTGTGGGATCATTTCGTTGCACACCAGATCCACGTACTGTTGTGAACGACCTTGAAATTCTTTTGGTACGACGTGCGCGCCGAGCAGTGTGGAAACGATCGTCCCCGGCCATCGAGAGGCAGCGTCACGGATTGCTTGCAGAGACTTTATTTCTGATTCAGTCGTCAGCCCATATCCCGATTTGGCCTCGACTGTCGTAGTGCCGTGCGCAGCCATGTCGTGCAGTGCGGCCAGAATGTTTTCCATGAGGACTGGCCGACTTGCCTTGCGGACGCCCTCTACGCTCGACCGGATGCCGCCTCCCGCTGCAGCGATTTCTTCATAGGAAGCGCCTTCGATGCGCTTCTCAAAATCGACCAGGCGCGGACTAACGAAGACAGGATGAGTGTGTGAATCCACGAAGCCGGGGAGGACTGTTTTTCCCGCGCAATCGATCTCGATGATTTTCCTGCGATTCTTTTTCAGCCAGGGATCGCGGAGGGCGTCTTTGCTCCTGCCGACGGAAACAATTTTCCCGCCAAGGCAGAGGACAGCGCCATCTTTGACAATGCCGAGTTCTTTGAGACTGGGACCACGGCGCGGGCCAAGCTTGCCTGAACACCGGAGTGTAAGCAGTTGGGCAATGTTGACCAGGAGCAGCCGGGACTGCATTCTCGCATCTAGCCTTCGGGGAGAGATCACGCTAAAGCAGTTTAACAGTGGCAGGGAAGTCACGGTTCGGAGCGACTGACCCCGGTTGCCCGAATATCCGATAAGCTATATAATCAGGCATTCAGGCGGAGGGGTAATGCAATCAGCCAGGGTCGGTAAGCGAGGTGCGATCGTCGTGCCTGCCAAGCTGCGCAAGCGCTTCGGTATTGAAGAAGGCAGCATAGTAATCGCTGAAGAGACGGAAAACGGCATACTCATTCGCCCCGCGATGGTTATCCCCGTAGAACGCTACACTTCGCTGCGTAAGGCGGAATTCCTGCTATCAAATGCCGTAGACAACGCAGACTACGGAAGGGCTAGGAAAGAAGTTCGGAAGCTGGGCCTTGATCCAGATGCGATTCCGCATCTACGACCCGAATAGAATGGATCGTTTGTTTCTGGACGCCAATGTTCTGTTTTCTGCCGCGTATCGACCGAATGCGGGACTTCTCCAACTCTGGAAGCTTAGGAAGGTGGAGCTGTGCAGCTCCCTCTACGCGTTGGAGGAAGCGAACGTTAACCTTACAGAGGAAAGTCAGCGGACACGGCTAGCCGGTTTAGCAGTGCCACTTCAACTGGTTGAAGCACGACAAATCTCCGTTCCCTCTGAAATTTGTCTGCCTCCGAAAGATGCGCCTATCCTGCTTGCAGCTATCGAAGCCGGGGCCACTCACTTGCTAACGGGTGATGTTCGACACTTCCGAGCGTATTTCGGCAAGAAGATCGAAGGAGTTGTGATAACCCGCCCGGGAGAGTACCTCAAGATGCGGGCTCGTTGATTCAGCTCTCGAGAAACGACATGGGTAACTTCACACCGCTCTTCTTCGCAAACTCCTTCGCCGCGTCGTAGCCCGCGTCGGCGTGGCGAATGATCCCCATGCCCGGATCGGTTGTCAGCACACGCTCAATGCGCTTGGCCATCATCTCGGTGCCGTCGGCGACCGTGACCTGGCCGGCGTGCAGCGAGTAGCCGATGCCCACGCCTCCGCCATTATGGATCGACACCCACGATGCGCCGGCTGCCGTGTTCAGCAGGGCATTCAGCAACGGCCAGTCGGCGACCGCATCCGATCCGTCTTTCATGCTTTCAGTTTCACGGAAGGGAGATGCCACCGAGCCACAATCGAGGTGATCGCGGCCGATCACGATCGGCGCTTTTATCTTTCCCTTTTTCACCAGGTCGTTTATCGCCAGGCCAAACTGTGCGCGCTCGCCATAGCCCAACCAACAGATGCGAGCGGGCAGTCCCTGAAACTTGATTCGTTTGCGCGCCAGATCAATCCAGCGGCGGAGGATGCGATTCTCGGGAAATAATTCCAAAACCAGATCATCGGTGATGTGAATGTCGGACGCCTCACCGGACAGCGCTACCCAGCGGAACGGTCCGCGTCCTTCGCAAAATAGCGGACGAATATATGCGGGTACGAACCCGGGAAAATCATAAGCATTCTTCACGCCGCGCTGAAATGCAAATGTGCGGATGTTGTTGCCGTAGTCGAACGTGACCGCCCCCATCTTCTGAAGGCGCAACATGCCTTCAACGTGGGCGGCGATGGCATCAAGCGATTTTTCCTGATAGGCCTTAGGATCGTTTTTTCGCAACTCGAAAGCCTCTGCTAGAGTCATGCCGTTCGGCACATAACCGTTCAGAGGATCGTGTGCCGAAGTCTGATCGGTGAGAATGTCAGGAACGACGCCACGCTCCGCCAACTCCGGAATCACGTCCGCGCAATTTCCCACCAGACCGACAGACACATTTTCTTTCTTGCGCACGGCATTCTTCAAAATTCGTAAAGCTTCATCGAGCGTGGTCACCATGAAGTCGCAATAACCGGTCTTCAGGCGCTTCTTAATGCGCCCTGGATCAACGTCAATCCCCAGGAAAGCTGCGCCCGTCATGGTCGCGGCCATCGGCTGTGCTCCGCCCATGCCACCCATGCCACCGGAGACAATCAACTTGCCGGAAAGATCTCCGCCAAAATGCTTTTCCCCGGCTGCTGAGAATGTTTCAAATGTGCCCTGCACGATTCCCTGTGAGCCGATATAGATCCACGAGCCAGCGGTCATCTGGCCATACATCATCAGGCCGGCGCGCTCCAGTTCGTTGAATTTCTCCCAGTTCGACCAGTGTCCCACCAGATTAGAATTGGCGATGAGCACGCGCGGCGCATGCTCATGCGTCTTGAAGACGCCGACGGGTTTGCCGGATTGCACCAGCAAAGTCTCGTCGTTCTCAAGCTTTTTCAGGGTTGCGATGATCGCGTGGTAGGCCTGCCAACTGCGCGCTGCGCGGCCGGTTCCGCCGTATACGACAAGATCCTGCGGGCGCTCGGCGACGTCGGGGTCGAGGTTGTTCATCAGCATGCGCATGGCGGCTTCCTGCTGCCAGCTTTTGCAGGTGATTGAGTTACCCCGCGGCGCGCGAACGGATGCCGGGGCCTGGGTGAGTTCGGTTTCGACGGGCATAACTAGATGTTACTTCCGGGAAAGGAAGCATTCAAATGCGGTCGTTATCCGGAGGGGAGCTAGCCGGAGGCTGATGACGCCTTGCCGCCAAAGATGGTCGATACCAGCTTGGCGACTTCGTCCACGGCTTCATCCATTTCAAAAGAGAACAGCGCCAAGTCGACGTTTGCGAGGTCGGGGTGTTCTTTGAGGAGGATGGCCCATGCCGGGTCGCCGACCAAATCTACCTTCCGCTTTTCATAATATCCGTATCCCATCCCGCGCATGCGACAGAGTAAATCGCTAAGGTGCACGAGCGCGATTAAAGGCTGAAAGGTTTCGCTTTTCTCGGGTGCGTGGTGGTGTGCGATGACCTGAACCATATCGTCGGCCATATGCCACTTTTCGGCCAACGCTTTCCCCGAATCGCAGTGAGAGAAGCCCATCGTGGCGAACTCCGCTTCGTCGAAAGGTATCTGTTCTTGAGAAGCCTTTGCGGCAGCCGCGGCAAACTCCCTGGGAAACGCGATACAGTTCACCATGAAGCCGATATCGTGTAGAAGTCCCGCCGTGTAGGCTCTGTCACCGTCGCCGTCGGCCAGTTTTTCGCTGAACTTCCGGCACACCATGGCGCAGCCCAGGGAGTGCATCCAAAAAACTGTTGGGTCGAGAGGCAAGTTGCCGGCAGGGAAAGCTTTCCCCACGCAGCACGTGAGAAGAATAGTTTCGACCCGGCGCAGGCCCAGCATGATGACTGCCGACCGGATGGTTTCCGGTGATTTCGTCAGTCCGAATAACGGCGAACTGGCAACACGCAAGCATTGTGCCGCGATGACATTGTCATAAGAAACCAGCTTCACTACTTCATCCAGGCTGACGAGCTCGGGAGGTAAATTCAAGAGCTTCAGCAAAGGGAGAAAAACTGTGGGGATGGATGGCGTGGCTTCAATGCTGGCCACGCGCTCGCGGATTTTTTTGGCAATCGATGTAGTCATAGCTGCCCGCTCTTCAGAGATGGTTTCCAATACGCAATGGTGCCCGGAAAATGGACGAGATGGAATTTGTCATTCAAATTCAGCAGGGACTCGGATGTGCCCAAAAAGAAATAGCCGCCGAAATTAAGATTGCTGTAATAATGATCCACCACTTTTGACTTGGATGGTCCGTCGAAGTAGATGAGGACGTTGCAGCAGAAGATCAAATCCATTCCCTTCATGAAAAGCATCCGGGAGTCATCTTGCAGATTCAGGCGGCTGAAGGTGATGAGTCTTTTCACCTCGGGACGAACCTCCAGTTTTTTCTCATCGAGTTGGGAGAAATACTTGCGCTTGAAATATTCCGATGTCGAGCGCAGCGCGTAATCGCCATAGATACCGGCCTTGGCCGTGTCCACGGACCGATCATTCAAATCGGTGGCGAGAATCTCCACGGTCCAGCCTTTTAGCAAGCGATCGCTCTCCTCTAACATGGTCATTGCCAGGGTGTAAGACTCCTCTCCGGTGGAGCAGCCGGCGCTCCAGATGCGCAGTCTCTTTACAACCTGCTTGCTCTTGTCTTCCACTAGTTCGGGGAGAATTACTTTTTGCAGCGCCTCCAGTTGGGGTGGACTGCGGAAGAGACAGGTTTCTCCAATCGTCACTTCATTGAGCAGTTGCCGCAGTTCCGCTTGCCGGCTGGAGTGCGCGGTCAACAGCTCCCAATACTCTCGAGGGGTGCTGACCGCTAAGGCTTTCATGCGCCGCGCGCAGGCATCCGCCATCAGGTAGAGTTTTTCTTCGAGTTGAAAAATGCCGCATACTTTGTAGACGAGGTCACGGATTTGACGAAAGACCGGGTCGACGGGTGCGGTGTTCTTGGCAGGGGCTGCGGCAGTGGTTGCGCTCGTCATTTACCTTGAGTCGTCGAGATTTTCGTAGCTCTCGGTTAGAAAATCCTTAACAATCTCGCTTTGGCTCATGGGCGCTTTCCGTTCCGAGTTGAGAATGGTCGCCAAGGAAGACGACTTCTCTCAACCTGCCAATCTTCCATCGGCGTGGGAACGATATTTGATTAGCCGCCTCCCCCACGCGGTCCGTAACTTGAAGCAAGCCAGATCGCGGGGTGAAATCCGACACAATCACGAGTACTCTCGATGGCATCTAATAAAAAGGAGCTGTTCAAGCTTGGTGCGATTTGGGGTAGACACCTCTTCAAGATCCAACAGTTCTGGAGCGAGGCAAGTACCGTGAAATCTCAAGTTAAGGTTGGTACCGTTTTCGGAGTCGAGTTGGGGCTTCACTATAGCTGGTTTGTGATAGCGCTGCTCATAACGTTCTCGTTAGCGGGTGAGTTCCATGCCACGAACCATGCGTGGAGTGACACTCTGGTTTGGAGCACGGCCATCCTCACGGGTGTGTTGTTTTTTGCCTGTTTGTTCGCTCACGAGCTATCGCATGCCCTGGTGGCAAGGATGCGCGGACTGCCGATCCACAAGATCACCTTGTTCTTGTTGGGCGGAGTCGCCCAGATGGAAAAGGAAGCGACCGATCCTAAGACAGAGTTCTGGATGGCGATTGCTGGACCGATTACCAGCGCGGTGTTGGGCTTCATTCTGCTGGCTCTGGCTTCTGCCTTCGGTTGGACGCTGAAAAGTGCGCCTGCAACTCCGGGGACGGCTCTGCTGGTGTGGCTCGGCTATATCAATCTGGCTCTGGCCGCTTTCAATATGATTCCCGGTTTCCCACTGGACGGTGGCCGCGTGTTGCGAGCGATTTTGTGGTGGGCTATGGGTAACGTGGAACGAGCGACTCGCGTGGCAGCACGCGTGGGGCAGGCGATTGCCGTGGCCTTTATTGGCTTTGGAATTTTTCGCTTTTTCGAAGGCGCTGGGCTAGGAGGGCTTTGGCTGGCTTTTATTGGTTGGTTTCTACTGCAGGCGGCGAGTGCGACTTATCTGCAGGTTCGCACTGGAACCCTTCTCAGCGGCTTGCGGGTAAAAGACTTGATGTCAGCCAGCTACGAAACTGTAAGTCCTAATATGTCTCTGCAGGAGTTCGTGAATCAACAATTGATGCGAAGCGGCAGGCGCTGCTACCTGGTTATGGAAAACGGCCAACTGCTCGGCATGATAACCCCGAACGAGATCCGCGGAGTGGAGGTCAAAATTTGGCCTTTCAAAACCGTCGGCGACGTGATGCGGTCCGTGGAGAGTATTCATTTTGTTTCACCGGAGATGCCAGCCTTGGAGGCGTTGGAAATTATGAGTCGTGAAGATGTCCATCAGCTTCCCGTTCTCTCTGACGGCAAGATTGCGGGAGTGGTCAGCCGCGCGCACATTCTGCAAGCGCTGCAGTCGCGTTCGGAACTTTCTACCGTTTCGCACCTGCCCCGCGCGGCGTGAGTGTGGATGGCGTGCGGGCTTCGCGTTCATTCGGTGATTCCAGCAAGCGCAAATTTATCTGGCAACCAACCGCAACAAAAATTAATCTCTCATGCAGTGCCTCGTTTAAAGCAAGAGGAGAACTATCGTGGCGCGATTCTTTCAGCTAAGGCCTGCCGTTGCTCTCATTTTTGTAATCTGCATTCTTATCGTTGGGGCTGCTTTGGGAATGGCGGTCACTTCCTGGGCCAGTCATACCGTGTTGGGAGCGGGCAACCGCATCCCCGTCTATATCAGCCAGACGGGACGAATGGAAAACACCCCTCCATCCAACTCCATGGGTTTCGCGCCTCTGTTCAAATCTGCGCTTCCTGCCGTGGTCAGCATCACTTCGACTCGAATCGTGAAGACCCAGCAATCCCCTCTTTTTAATGATCCTTTTTTTCAACAATTTTTTGGCGGGCAACTGCCGCGCCAACCGCAACAGCAGCGCGAAAGGGGACTAGGTTCCGGCGTAATCATCAGTCCCGAAGGCTACATCTTGACCAACAACCACGTGGTCGACAAAGGCACTGACATAAAAGTGATTTTAAGGGATAAACGACAGTTTGCAGGGAAGGTAATAGGCACCGACCCGCAGACCGATATCGCCGTGGTAAAAATCGACGCAACCGGACTACCGACGATTCCTCTGGGAGACTCCTCAAAGCTCGAGGTCGGCGACTATGCCTTTGCCATAGGCAATCCTTTTGGCGTGGGCGAGACGGCCACCATGGGGATTATCAGCGCCACCGGGCGGAACGGTCTCTCTATCGAGGACTATGAGGATTTTATTCAGACGGATGCGGCGATCAATCCCGGCAACTCCGGTGGCGCGCTGCTCAATGCGCGGGGGGAACTGATCGGCATCAATACCGCGATTCTTTCCGGCGGAGGGGGAAATCAAGGCATTGGCTTTGCCATCCCGATCAACATGGCGAAGTACGTGATGGATCAGATCCTGAAGCATGGCAAAGTGGTGCGCGGTTACATCGGTGTGGGCATTCAGGAAGTCACGCCGGAACTCGCCAAGGCCTTCCATGTGACTGCTGAAAAAGGCGCCTTGATCAGCAACGTTGACCCCAATGGTCCCGGAGCTAAGGCCGGATTGCAGCGAGGCGACGTCATCACGGGATTAAACGGCCAGCCCGTCGATGGGCCGAACGACTTGCGTCTTAAGGTGGGGACCCTGACGCCCGGAACCACGGTGCATTTGAAGGTAGAACGCAGCGGCCAGATGCGCGACATCAGCCTGGCGCTCGGAGAGGCTCCTGCGACGAAAGGGGTAGGCAACGCGGCTGGCGGATCAGCCGAAAACAGCCCGATGCGCGGCGTGCAAGTCGATGAGCTCACCTCCGATATCCGCCAGCAACTGGGGCTGAAGCCGGACGTGAAGGGAGTAGTTGTCACCAATGTTGCAGGTGACTCGCCGGCGGCAGACGCCGGTCTACAGCAGGGTGACGTGATTGAGCAGATCAACCGCCAGCCGGTGAACTCGGTGGCAGACTATCAACGATTGATTGAGCAGAGCGGAAAGCAATCGTTGGTGTTGCTGATCAACCGCGGAGGAAATACCAACTTCATGGTGGTGCAGCCAGAGTAACGAAACTGCTCTGGCGCCGAACCCCTGCGCAGGTTTCGCGAAGCTTGAGAGCGTTTCCTGCCAGTCGACCAAGTCTACGCAGTGACGTGGCCGAGGCTCAGTCACTTCGTGCCTTTCTTATCTAACCAAAACGGATTGACCAGAATTACGACAGCGAATTCTTCGCCATTGGCGGTGAGCCAGGAGAATAGGCCCACCGCACGCGGCCCCATTGTCTCGAGCCAACGCTGCCCAATCCCTCGCAGACAAGACTATCCTGTGACGGCCTGGCGCAATACTTCCTGACCGGTGGGTTGCGCAACGTCTCCGCTGTCTTCCGCAGTCACGAAAATATCGAAAGTCTTGTAGGTTGTGGGAGATTTGAACTCGCCTTCGAGATTGTTATTCACTTCGAGTTGCCCTTGCTTGATCGGAGCCCCTCCGCGAGGTTGAATCCAAACTACATAAACCGACTTTGGAGGGGTGAGATTTTCGGGTTTGGCGAGATGTTTTACTTTCAAATCTACAATCGTGTTCCCGTTACTGTCATGAGTGAGAACCGCGCTGGCCGTGGCTGCGGGCACCGAACTGGCCGGGTTCAGGTTCACATGCTTCTTGCCGCATCCGAACGCGAACCCAAGAACAGCAAAGGTAACCAAAAAGAGCGATGTTTTTCTACGTAAGATTGTCATAGGGATAAGTTGGATGAAAATGCAAATCCCCTAGGTTGTCATAAAGAATCGAGGAGTGAAGAGGTCTCTCTGGCCGGGAGAAGGCCAAACTGCGCGCTGCCCGCCGAGGGTCAGACCACGCGAAACCGTTTTGTAGCGACGAATTGCTGGTGCGGAAGGGGGGATTTGAACCCCCACGCCTTTCGGCGCCACCCCCTCAAGATGGTGTGTCTGCCAGTTCCACCACTTCCGCACGGGATAGGAAACACAGGGCTGAGAGCGTTTTCGATTATAGCAGAATGATTCTGCGTGATCATGCTACGAGACCGCGGCATAAGCCGTGACGCTGAGTGTGAGATAACAACATGGGGTCGCGACTTTGGAACTACAGCGCGCTATAGAACACGAGGCCGCGCCGGGCGGAAACGCGGGGCGATTCCAACTCTAAATGGCTGTTCTCAGCTCCGCGTCGGATCGCCCGCCGCCGCTGGTCGCTTGCTTTAATGGGATGAGTGCGATTCCCTGACTGGTGTGGGGAACTAATGTCCATAGAGAAGCGCACTGGTCGCAGAGCCAGAAGTGTTCCACGCGCTTCGGCGCCTTTCGCTCTAGAGGAGCGCCACGCTTGGCAAGACGCATGGGCTCGGCGGAACCTGTTTCCACTAGAAAAAGTCTGCCTTCGCGCAGTCTCAGAAATGGCTTTGAGCATTCAGAATTGGCGCAGTGGCTGAGCATTCGTAGCCTCCTCTTCACTGCCACGTCCGGTGCATTTCGCGGTCGAATAACAAAGCCCGTGCATGCGACAGGCCAATTGCTCTCGATGCTTGCAATCGACTCCAGAAGAACTTTCTTCACAGCTCTTCGTGCCGAAAAATCGGCACTCTGCCGAAGTTTCGTCTCACGAGGTGCCTTGAAAGCGTTACCGGCCGGGGACAATCCGATTTAGAGGAATTACTTCAGTGAATAACCGCTCCAGAAACCGCCACCGCCACCCCCACCACGCTTAGCACGATGCCCAAATGCCAGAAGATTCGTCTTCCGGAGAGCAAAGTAATGGAAGTAATGACCAGTCCGATCTCCAGAAACACCTCCGCTAAGTCATAGCGGTCGGCGCGCTTTCTTTCCATCGCGACTTCGTTTTCCAGTTTGCGGGCCTCATCCTGGATGTCTGCTTTGTCGTGTTTGTAGCGGTCTGCATCCTGCGCGGATTTTTCACGGAACTTGGCTGTGGCCCCGGCGTCAGTGTTCGCCACGGTGGCTGTAAGGTCAGCAAACAATTCATCTTCATGCTGACGAATATTCTTAGCCTGGTAATAGGACCACTGGTCGGAAGCCTTTGCCTGCAGCACCACTTCCTCGGTGTGCGCCCGGTGTCCGAGCAACGTTACTACCGCGACCATTACGGCCAGCACCGCCATGGTCAAAGACACGGCCGCGAGAGAACGGTCCTCCCTGGCTCTCTCAGCACTTTCACGTAACTCTTGAGCTTCGTCTCCCATGTTTTTCCAAATCCTCGTTGAAGCGGTTGCAGAATATCGTCAGTGTTCGGGCGTCAGGCACATCAGCATACTACAAGGGCTGAAAGCTAACTAACGGATAGTTGAAGCAGAGCTCAAGCCATCGGGAGCGAAAGGGAACTATCGGAGCTTCGCATTCGCTGGAAACAAACGCCGAGCTGTCGTGCTGAGAGTGTTATTCCCCCATCACCTTCACAATGACGCGTTTGTCGCGTTGGCCGTCGAATTCGGCGTAGAAAATTCGCTGCCACGTTCCCAGATCAAGCTTGCCAGCCGTGACGGGTACGATCACTTCGTGATGAATCAGTAGCGCCTTCAGATGGGAGTCGCCATTGTCCTCCCCCGTATCGTGATGCTTATAGTTCTTGCGAAACGGCGCCAGATGTTCCAGCCACTGATCGATGTCTTCAATCAGGCCGCTCTCGTTGTCGTTGACGTAGACTCCGGCGGTAATGTGCATTGCGGAAACTAGCACCATCCCTTCTCTGACGCCGCTCCGGTCTAGAATCGCCTCAATCTGAGGGGTTATATGTACATATGCTCGATGGGCTTTAGTATGAAACTTCAAGTATTCAGTAAAGATTTTCATAAGCCTTATTCCCTTAGTGCGCGGATTTTACTCTGACTGGCACTGACCTTTTGGACACTTACTTCCGTTACCACCATTGTGCCGATGGATACAGAATTCTTGGCCCCTCCTGCCCCATACTCGATGGTGTCGAGGAGGTTTTCGTTGTGTTAAGGCTTGATTATCTGTCGTGCGTGCTTACCATTGGTTCGACCATTTTAGTGGGGCGACGGTGTTGGGAGGGATGGATTCTGGCGGGAGTCAACAGCGTGATCCTCTGCCTGATTGGATTTCGCACGGCGCAGTTCGGTTTCATTCCGGCGAACCTGTTTTGCATTGCGCTTTACGCGGTAAACCTTCGCTCCTGGCGCAGGCCCGAGATTCGGTAACCGGAGATCCAGGCAAGAGATGGACGAGCTCTTTTCCCCCAGCGTCCACCGCCCATTGTCTCGTGCAATGATTCCACACCCGAAGAGAAATATTACGGGTTAGTGTTCTACGGCGATTTTAGGCTTTTCTCTTATACAGTTCTATCGTGAAATCAACCAGACGGCGACGCGTTCACTGCTGCGTGGCGGCCTAAAATTTACAGGATTTACAGCACGGAGATTTCCGGACCATGCGGCATCTTATTTAGCATGGGGACAGACCCGAAAAGCCGCATCCAAGACTTATGCTCGAAAGCATTGGCCGCGACTGACAGCAGCCAGATCGAACCACTTCTCTCCGAATTAAGAGCCGCCTTGCACGAGAAAGTGCAGAGCGGCGAAACATGGATGGCGCTTTGTGAACGCGCAGCCGTCGAGCGAGACCCCAAAAAGCTGCTGGAACTGGTGAGCGAAATCAACCGGCTCTTTGAAGCCCGCGAGAGACGGTTATCCGGCAGGTCTGATGGTAAACTGCCCGCCAAATAAACTTGCGAAGTAACAGTAGCTAGTCCATCCCCAGCTCTTTG
Source organism: uncultured Acidobacteriaceae bacterium (assembly GCA_963726155.1). GTDB lineage: Bacteria > Acidobacteriota > Terriglobia > Terriglobales > Acidobacteriaceae > Sulfotelmatobacter. Next base: position 1,773,649 of record CAVSBF010000002.1, on the reverse strand, counting down.
GCGAGGGATTTCCATTTGCTATCGACAAGAGATTTCGTTTTCGCATCCATCCGAATTTCGTCTGGCCAAGGCCGCGTGAAGCCTTCGGTGGGCCATTTGCGGGTGGCATCGATGCCCATCTTCGAGCCGTAGTTGGCGAGGCGGGATGGCGTGATCAAGCGAGTCGATGGGACCGAGTGTGAATTGAATGTCGCGCTCGGGGTCGATGTGGTTGAGCACTTTGAGAGTCACGTCGGCGAGATCCTGCACGTCAACATCTTCATCCACGACAATAATGCACTTAGTGAACATCGCCTGACCGAGCGACCAGATGGCATTCATCACTTTGCGTGCCTGGCCGGGATAGGACTTCCGGATAGAGACGATCATCAGATTGTGGAATACGCCTTCGATGGGAAGATTGATGTCAATCAATTCAGGGATGGTGAGGCGCATCAGCGGAAGGAAAACTCGCTCAACAGCTTTGCCCATGTAGGCGTCCTCCATGGGCGGCTTGCCGACAATCGTGGTCGAGTAGATGGGCTCCTTGCGATGCGTAATGCAAGTGACATGGAAAACGGGATAGAGATCGGCCAGCGAATAAAAGCCTGTGTGGTCGCCGAACGGGCCTTCGCTGCGGAGTTCATCGAGGTTGACATAGCCTTCGAGAACAATTTCGCTGGTTGCGGGAACCTCTAAGTCGACGGTTTCACACTTGACGAGTTCGACTGGAGCAGCGCGCAGAAATCCTGCGATGAGATATTCCTCAACGTCGGGAGGTGCAGGGACGATGGCGGAGAATGTGACGGCCGGGTCGGTGCCTATGGCTACGGCGACTTCCATTTTGCCCGAGGGATGGTTTCCGTCGGCGAGGACTTGCCCCCCGGAAGTCCGTGCCATGAGATCGACGACTGCGCTGGCGGAGTACGTGCCGGGTGCGGCCGGGCTTTGCCCTGGCCGGACGGCCGAGGCGGCCGTCTCCACATGACTTGTGGCGGCGGAACGCATGCGCTGGCGGGCGTGTTCGGCGGCGACTTTCTGTCTCTGCCAGTGTGCGCCGGTGGTCTGGCCGTCGTAGACCTGGAGGCGGTACATGCCGACATTTCGTTTGCCGGATTTCGGGTCGCGGGTGACCACGCAGGGGAAAGTGATGAACCGTCCGGCATCCTGGGGCCAGCATTGCAGAATGGGAAAGTCGAGCAGAGAAAAGTTGTCGCGCTTGATGACTTCTTTGCAAGGTCCGGTCGGGGACGGTCTTGGGGAAAAACTTTCCTGCTTCCGTGAGGAGCGGGAGCATTTTGAGTTTGTCGAGAAAACCTTGCGGGGATTTAAGGTCCATGAAGACCCGGATACGGTCGGCGAATTCGTCAAACGAATTCACTCCAAGTGCAAGCTTCATGCGTGCTTCGGAGCCGAACTGGTTAATCAGTACTTGAGAACCAGGGTGTTGCTTCACATTTTGAAAGAGCAGCGCCGGACCGCCCGGTTTTCCAGTTTTCGACTTGCTCACACGGTCTGTGATTTCGGCGATTTCCAGAATCGGGTCAACTTCGGTTTGGATGCGCTTCAGTTCGCCGGCGCGGTCGAGAGCCGCGATCCATTGGCGGAGATCATCGAAAGGCAAAGGCTTTCTCCAGGGAACTGTTGATTATACCGATGCGCGGTGAGATCGAGTACTTCGGCGGGGCGGATTGTGGGGACGAACTGAAGAAATCAAAATCTAAAATCAACTGCTTAACCACAGGGAACACCGAGGGCACAGGGTAGAGCGTTTAGAGCTTGGCGCGCAGCATGGTGATTACGTCGTCAGAGGTGATAACGCCGACTAGTTTGTTGTGCTCGTTGATGACAGGAAGCGTGACCAGATTGTATTTGTCGAAGAGTTCGGCCACTTCGTTATCGCTGGTTGCTTCGTGGGTAGAGATGAGCGGCTCCGAAGTCAGCGACAGCAGCGGAGTCTGAGACTGCGCGAGAACCAGTTTGGCGAGCGGGACCGCACCGGCGAGCGTGCCCCTGGAGTCGACCAGATAAATCGTGCCGACGGTTTCTACTCCGCCTTCAAATTCGCGCAACACGCCGATTGCATTTTCTACGTTGGCTGTGACTGGAAGAGCGAGGAATTCGGTGGTCATGCGGCCAGCGGCGGTTTCTTCCCGGTGTTCAAGAAGTTCAACCACTTCCTGGCTGGCCTCCGGTTCCATCTCTACGAGAATCTGTTCGGTGTGATCCTGGGAAAGATCCGCGAGAAGGTCGGCGGCGGCATCGGGGTCCATTTCCTCGACGATGTCAGCGGCCCGCTCGGAATCCAGAGATTCGACGATCGATTTTTGAACCTTGGGGTCGACTTCTTCCAGAGTTTCGGCTGCCACATCTTCATCGAGCGTGCGGAAAACGGCTTCGCGCTCGTCGGGTGCCAGGTCTTCGACAATGTCGGCGATATCCGCGGGATGGAGTTTAGCCAGGCCGGCGTGAGAAATCTTGAGCTTGATGCGACGCGCCGGATCGGTTTCGATGAGGTCGACAAAGCTCCACGGGATGGTGCGGAGCGGAATCTTCTGCAGCAAAATATGGAGAGCGGTGCGGGGAGCGAGTCCGCGCAGAAGGCGCCGTATTGCGCCCCGGGCGCCGATATCGACGGAGTTGACGCGTATGCTGGCGTGAGGGCGTCCCGCCTCGGTTACCGAGTCAATCTGGAGTTCGACGTCGTTAACCCGCACAACCTTGCGGCCATTAATGTCGATGACCTGCTGGTCCAGAAGATCGCGTTCCAGGAGAAATAAGCCTTCAGAGCCGTTCGCAGCGGGCCAGTCGGAGGGCTTCGTGGAAGCGTGAATGTTGGCATCGATCGAAGAAATAGCGGAGAAGGGAAGAACTCGGTCGCCGGATTTGGTTTTAACAATGAGCGATGCGATCCGAGTGCGATCCTCCTGAGGAGCCAGCGTTACTTCGCGCACGCGTCCGGTTGCCGCGCCCGACGGGTCGTACACCGTGGCGCCGAGAAGCTCGGAAAGAGGCAGCGTGGTCATCCCGGCTAGAGGATAGCGGAGTTTTGCGAAGGAGAGAACTGATTTATTGGAGGAAGAGAAATAATTTTTCTTGAACGGCGACGATCAGGCTTCGCTGGCCATCAGTTTACCCACTCGCTGCGCCACCGATTCCAGCTTCCGCAGATCATCTTCAGTGAAGTCTGGCCCGGCTGCGGCCGGACGTGGAGCTTTGCGGGAGATCTGGATCACGCCGATTACGGCTCCATTAGGCGCAAGAACGGGCGCAGACATGAGTTTCTGAATGACCTGCGCATCCAGTCCGGTCTTGCCGAGCTTAACCAGCTCAAAGACGCTGAAATGGTTTACCTGAGTGAAGCCATTGAAAATCTCCGCCTGTTTGGTGCGTGCGGTGCGGGCGGCTACCGCTGAACTGGAGAGAGGAATCGCCCCTGCCGCCCTCAATTCAGTGGGGTATAGGAAATTTAACAGACTTCCTCCCAGCTCCAGCAGTGCGACTTCAGTTTCTTCCACGCGAAAAAGCTTTGCCACGCAGAGGCAAATCGACTCCGGAGCGTTCTCACAGGAGTCCAAATTCACGAGCTTTTCGGTTTCCAGCATTCATCTGAGGATGAACGAGTAGAAGTCCATCGACAAGGTAACCAACGTGCCACTTTTGTAGAGCTTGAAAGAAAAACCACTAGTTATGGTTGGCTATGGCACGCCGGTCACAACCCATCGGTACTGCGCGCCCTGCCATTGTCGCAACGCCGATTGAGAGAACACAAGAAGAGCCTTAGGTGTGCCATCGATGCTGGATTAACAGATCGTATAATCAGTTCGAGTGCGACTTCTTTTTGACATCTTCGGGCAGACTTTGCAGACGCTGTGGGGCCACAAATTGCGCTCATTTCTCACCATGTTCGGGATTGCCTGGGGAGTATTTTCGCTGTTGCTGCTGGTCGGACTGGGGGAGGGATTCCGTTCGGGAAATAAAAAGCAGTTCGATACGTTGGGCGAGAACGTAATGTTTCTCTGGTCGGGACGGGCTCCGGCAGTGCAGGGGAGTTTCACAGCTCTGCGGCAGTACTACCTGACGTACCGGGATTATCTGGACATTCTTCGCGAGTGCCGGAGCGTAGGAGCGGCGTCGCCCGTAATCAAGCGCAACGATATTCGGGCGGTGAGCGATTTCTATCAGGCGAGTGGACAGATTTTTGGAGTGCCGGCCAGTTTCGACCAGATTCGTTACCTGCCGATTCAGAATGGGCGTTGGCTGAATACCATGGATGATGCGCAGAAGCGGCCGGTAATCGTGCTGGGTGATGAGGCGCGGCGGACTCTATTTTCGGGGAGGCCGGCGGTAGGCAGCACGATTCTGCTGAATGATGTGCAATTTGAAGTGGTCGGAACGCTGCAGCGTATTGGGCATGGCGACAACAATAACCAGAATTTGCAGTGTTATGTGCCGTTCAGCACAATGCGCGAATATTTCCGGCCGGTCAATGTGGGAGAAGCGCCCGATGTGATCAGTATTATCGAATACCAACCCAAAACACGCGCCCTGCACGAGGCCGCGAAGCAGGAAGTGCATAAAGTGATTGCCCGGAATCATGGGTTCAATCCCAATAATCCGGATTCGTTCGACGAATGGGATACCGTGAACACGGTGGACCAGGTGGGCAAGATCTTCGACGCGATGAACGATTTCCTCGGAAGCGTCGGTCTGGTAACCCTCGGATTGGGAGCGATTGGGATTATCAACATCATGCTGGTGGCGGTCGCCGATCGCACTCGGGAGATTGGATTACGGAAGGCTTTAGGAGCGACGAACGCGAGCATCATGTTTCAATTTTTTGTCGAGGGCGCATTTCTGACCTTGCTCAGCGGGACAACTGGAATCGTTGCGGCTGCCGGAGTAATGGCTGCATTGTCTGGAGTATCGCTAGGGGAGGGATTTGATCCGCCGAAGCTTGTGGCCAGAACCGCGGCACTGGCGGTGGCGGCTCTGGCGATCGCTGGAGTCGCGGCAGGACTGTATCCGGCGCGGCGGGCGGCTTTACTGCAACCGGTGGAGGCGCTGCGGAAGGAGTAATCAAGTACCAGAGGCCCGAGTTCACACAATCAGGGCGGCGCGTAAAAGCTTAAACACAGAGGACACCGGAGAGCGCGGAGTAGGACAGGACTCATGCATCGAGATTTGCTGGGACAGGCATTTGCCGCCATGCGGCATGATTTGCGCAAGACCATGCTGACTATGGCTGGGATGGCATGGGGAATTGCGACCGTGGTGTTGCTGCTGGCATATGGAAACGGATTTGGAACGGCCATTTCGAATATCTTCGAAAGCTTCGGCGCCACCGCGGTTGGAATATTTCCCGGAAGGACATCGCAACAGGCGGGTGGAAATAAGGCGGGAGTGCAGGTGCGGTTCACAAACGATGATATTGATCTGCTGCAGAACAATGTACCGCTATGTAAACACGTAGTGCGGATGTCACAAAAAGATTCATCGGTGCAAAATGGAAATCGCACTTTCACGATGCCCGTGATGGGACTCGATCCTTCCATCGAGGAAATTTGGAATCTGGACATGGGTGCGGGACGTTTTCTCGACGATGCTGACAATGCGCGGCACGGGCTGGTGGCCGCAATTGGCTCGGAGGCTAAGGACAAGTTATTTTCCGGGGCCCCGGCGGTAGGGGAGGATATCCGAATCGATGGCGTCGAATTTCAGGTGGTGGGCGTGGTGAAGCCGCGCATGCAGGAGGGCGACGACGACGATAACCGCACTATTTATATCCCGTACAACTCGATGAACGTTTTAAAAGACAATCACTATCTGGATGGAATCTGGATGGATTCGCAGGGACTGAACCACGACAAGCTGGACCAGACAGTGCGGGATACGCTGGCCGCGGCCCACAATTTTAAAGCGGACGACAAGCGGGCGGTTCAGGTATTCGACGCACAAAAACAACTTTCGCAGTTCGGGATTATTTCGCTCGCGCTGAAAGTGCTGCTTGCATTTATCGGAACGCTGACGCTGGGCATCGGCGGCGTGGGTCTGATGAATATGATGCTGGTTTCGGTCACGCAGCGTACGCGTGAAATTGGGGTGGAGAAGGCTTTGGGAGCACGCCGCCGGGACATCTTGTTTCAATTTTTGGCTGAGGCCATGGCCATCACCGCCGTGGGCGGTTTGTTGGGGATTGGCTTGTCGTACGTGGTATCGGTCTCGGTGGGGCGGCTTACGTTCTATAGCGCCATGGCCAAACATGCAGAGGCGGGGGACATACGGTTAATTGTTTCGCCCATGATTCTGTTGGTGGCTACGGCAATCTTGGCAGTAGTGGGAGTCGTGAGCGGAATGGTGCCGGCGATGAGAGCTGCCAAACTCGATCCGATTGAGGCGCTGCGATACGAATAGTGAAAAGAACTTTCTGGAAGAGATTTCACGCGGTTTGAGAAATCATAATCAATACCTTCAACACAGAGGGCACAGGGGAACACGGAGTAAATCTCATTGGGCGATGACATTTTGAGTTTACCGGCGCCGAAGGCCGATGCCCGCATGGCATACGGGAGTGACCAGAATCAGTTTGTGGATTTACGGATTCCGCAGTCGAAAGGACCACATCCACTTGCGATTTGCATTCATGGCGGCTATTGGCGAGCGCGATATGATCTGGAATATTTGGGCCATTTGTGCGCCGCCTTGACGGCTACGGGCCTAGCGACGGCAAACGTGGAATATCGACGCGTGGGAAACCCGGGTGGCGGATGGCCGGGAACGTTTTCGGATATTCGCTGCGCATATCAGTTTGTAATGCAGAAAGCGCAGCAATATCACTTTGACGCGCACCACGTAATCGTGCTGGGACATTCGGCGGGAGCGCAGTTGGCGCTGTGCCTGGCGGCGCATGAGGTCGGGCTGGCGGGCGCGATTTCTTTGGCCGGAGTAATCGATCTGCAGCGGGCGTACGAATTGCATTTGAGCAACAATGCCGTGGTGGAATTTCTCGGTGGAACGCCCCGAGAGGTTGCGGATCACTATCGCGAGGCCGATCCGATGAAGCTCGCGATTCGAACGCCACAGTGCATAATCCACGGTGTCGGGGATGATATCGTGCCGCCAAGTCTCAGCAAGGACTATGTGAGCGCCAAGTCGAATGCTAAAGAAAATGTGCGGCTGATGATGATTCCAGGCGCGGGGCATTTCGAGATCGTGGATCCGAGGTCGGGGGCTTGGGCGACGGTCAAGAATGTTTTGCTGGAGTCTGTCTCGAACAAAAATCCTTAAACACAGACGGGCACAGGGGACTCAGGGTAAAAATTCAGTTCTGCCCGGCCGTTCACGCTACTTTTGGTTTGCGTTTCGTAGTGGCTGACCGAGGGCGACCGCTGGAGTGCTCGGCATTGTTGCCAGGTTCGGGGAAGTCACTATCGGCATCTTTCAGGATAGGATCCTGATCGCGATGCCCGAGCTGCTCCTCAAGACCCGTATTGCCATCGTGGTGGTGTTGTTCTTCGGTTGCGCCTTTAGCGCGATCGGGATCATTGTCAGAAATTTTGGTCATATCGAACTCCGGTCATACAGAACTTCAAAATTGTGCGGTGAAACGCTGAGAAAAATTCCCTCGAATCATTCGCCGGGACGAGAGTTGGATGCAACTCCGAGCTTGCGCAGTCGCTCGCGAGCCTGCAAAGCTTCCGGGGAGCGCGGATAGCGCTGGATTACGTGGCGGAGTTCGGCGACTCCATCTTCCTGCTTGCCCAGTTCGATCAGCGCGAAACCTTTCTTCAGCTGTGCTGATGCGACCTTCGATCCTGTGGGAAAATTCTGCAGGACCTGATCATAGCTCTGCGCCGCCTGTTGATAATTGCCCTGCCGGAACTGAATCTCGCCAAGATAAAAGTAGCAATTTCCAGCGAGATCGGTGTTGGGATAAAACTTGATGTAATCGGAAAATTCCTGGATGGCGAGATCGTTCTTGGCTCCATTGTAATCCCGCAGAGCATTGTTGTAGAGCACGTCAGGCGGTGGGGCCTGAGCCAGAGCTTGCTGCTGTGCCTGTTGCTGGGCGGTTGTGGCAGCTGCGCTTTGCTGCGATGCCTGCATGTCTTCCAGTTGCTTGCTGACTTTGGCGAGCCGCGCCTTCAGTTCGTCCAGACTGTCATTCAGCGCCTGGATCTGCCCGGAGAGTTGGTCCACGTGAGTGGCCGAGTCACCCTGCTGTTTCAGTAAAGTAGTTTGCAGCGCCGTGATGGCGGCGGCAACTTTGTTCACTGCATCGCTGTCCCGTTCGACAAGATTATTCATGACCCCCATGCGCTCGTCGAAGCTGCGCTGCATGGCGGTCATCTGCTCTTGCAGTTGTTGAACCTGGGTCTGCAACTGAATGGTCTCTTTATTAACGGCAAAGGCCGGCATTGCGGCCAGGCATAGCGTGGCAATCAGAGCAAGTCGACGGGAGCGGATTTTGAGTTTCATAAGCAGAAAGTCCTGCGATCTATTTTAGACGGATTAGACCCGCCGTAGGTTGTGAAGATTGGGCGAGGAACCCGGAAGGGCATAGGCGGTTTTCCAGTAAGGCCTTGGCAGGTTAGCGGTTATCGACAACGGCCAAACATTGCAACCTGGGGCATCGCAGGGCGATACCCCAGGCTGCGCAGACGTTAACTATTTCTGATAGACGAAGTGACCGCGGCGGTTCTGCTGCCAGCAGGCTTCGTTCTCTTCCATGCAGAATGGCTTTTCTTTGCCATAGCTGATGGTCTTAATGCGGCTGGCACTGATTCCACCTGCAACCAACGCGTTCTTTACAGAAGATGCGCGCTGATCGCCCAGAGCCAGGTTGTACTCGGTGGATCCGCGGGAATCGCAGTGTCCTTCAATCGTAAAGTTGATTTCGGGATGCTGATTCAAGAACAGGATATCGGCTTGAATGGCCGACTGCTGATCGGGGCGAATGTCGGATTTGTCGTATTCGAAATAGACATCCTTCACATTCTGGCCGAAGAGATCCTCTTCCGAAGGTGACGGCGGCGGAGGAGCAGCCGCGGTCGGAGGAGTGACGGTGAGGCGTGTCGTCGCATCCTGCGTTCCACCGGGACCTTTGGCGGTAAGGTGATACGTGGTCGAATCGGTCGGAGTGACCTGCTGTGATCCCGTGGGCTGGACCGCGCCGATGCCATCGATCGAAACGTCAGTGGCGTTGGAAGTCTGCCAGCTGAGGGTTGCGGGCTGTCCCTGCTGAATCGTATCCGGGCTCACGGAGATGGAAGCGGTGGGCGCGGGCGCTGGTGGAGGCGGCGGGGGCGGTGGGGGAGCCGCTTTCTTGTGGCAAGCGCCCAACAAAAGAATAGCGCCCAGGGCGAAGGCGGTTGAGAGAGATTTAAGTGTTTGCTGTTTCATGTTGATCGTTTTCCCGTTGCTGCTGTTCACGATGTTCCTCCTGCGAACTCGGAAAATTAATTCGAGTTCAGACGAAGTGATTTATTTCCAACTCCAGTTCGGTTGCGAATTACGTCCCGTAAAAGTCAGTTGATGAAGCTTGGTGCCGTCGGCCAGCATCTCCCAGATTTCTTCTTTTCCGGAGCGGCTGGATTGAAACACAATGTGGCGATTATCCGGCGACCACCAGGGATAATCGTTGCGACCGCCATCGTGGGTGAGCTGAACCCACTGCTTGCTGGCGATATCCATCAAATAAATGTCGGAAGAGCCGGGCTCGCCGGGACCATACTTGCGGATCCAGGCAAGGGATAGAAACTGCCCGTTCGGCGACCAGTTGGGCGAGACAGCGTAGCCTTGGTCCGTCATGCGTTGCTGGTTAGTGCCATCTGCTTCCATCGTATACACCTGAGGCAATCCGGTGCTGCCGCTGACGAACGCAATCTGGGCTCCGGTTTTCCGGTTCCACGTGGGAGAAACATCGGGCCCTCTGCCTGTGGTCATGGCATGCAGGTTGGCGCCGGCAGAGTCGCAGACATAAATTTCTGAATGGCCGTTGCGAGAGGAAGAAAACGCCAGACGCGAACCGTCAGGCGACCATGAGGGCGATAGATTGGCGCCGCCAAAATGCGGAAAAGTCACGAGACGATTGAGGTCGGTCGAGTACATCAGAATTTCCCATCCGGATTTGGTGAGCGAACTGAAAGCCAGACGGGAACCATCGGGGGAAATTCTGGGTGACAGTGAAATTGAACCTTGGTGAGTAAGTTGGTGCTGGTTGCTGCCGTCGTAATCCATCACCCAGATTTCTTTGTGGCCCGAGCGATCGCTGACAAAATAGATTTTGCTTTCGGCGATGCCGGGAATGCCGCCGCCCAGACGAAAAATAATCTCATCAGCAAATTTGTGGGCGATCAGGCGAGTTGCGTCATCCGTAGCAACGTCGGTGTATTGCTTCCCTAGGACCAGCGGCGATGCGGTATTTTTTACGTCGTACAGCCAGCCCTGGACGACGACTTTTCCCGCGGCAACGCCGAGATTGCCGAAGGCGAGCATGGCTGCATTGGGCGGAGGAGAGTTCCAGATTCCGAAAGTGACTTCCGGAGGATTGCCCGGCACTTGCAGAGGATAAAAGCTTTTCGAAATCAATTCGACCACACCAGAATTGTCGAGGTCGTTCCAGAACGTATCGTTGAACGTCTTCAGCAAAGCGGTGTTCTGTGGGTTGTTGTTCGCGGCTTTGAAGTCAGGAACGGCAAGTCGTACTTTTTCAACTCCGAGACCGGAGCCGGTGCGAACCCAATCCTGGGCGAACGAGAGGGAACACAAAAGTGAAGGAAGCAGCAGCAACAAACCACAGGCGCTCAAAAGGCGAACGCCAACCGTGGCAGAGTACGGGAATGATCTGCGTTTATCGTTCATCCGTTTGGAAGCGTTGCGCGGGTGAAGACAAAAATATCCTGCGAACGACAGTATCGTAGTCCGATATGTTCTCATTGGCAAGTTACGAACGATCATAATCGAGAATCCGGAACCTAAAGAATCATCAGGTACATGGTCGTGCAACTTTATTTTTTGCTGTAATCGAACCAATATTCCACTGAGATTTTACTGCCGCTGTAATCGGGCGGCAGCGGGCCGAAGGTGTCGATCCGCTGCAACGCGCGGGTGGCGGAAACATCGAGCGAAGGCACGCCGCTGGATTGCTCAATCTGCACATTATAAGGATGGCCATCGCGGGCTACGTCAAACGTAATGTAGACGCGATTGGCCGTGGTGATGCTGGGATCAACCTCGTACTTCAGCCAGTTCTCCGAAACCTTCCGTTGAATTACCTGAACATACCAGCCATATTTGGTGCCGAAGTCGCCGCCGCCACCGGTAATGCCAAAACCACCTTTCGCGCCTCCGGCAGCAAATGAGCCGTAGGGGCCGCTGACCGGGCCGCCTTCTCCGAAGGCAACTTGATTTGTTTCCGGTTCCGGCGTGGGCTGGGTCTTTGCCTTGGTGGGGGTAGAAACTTTCTTCGGCTTAATTTTTGTATTCTTGCCCTGAATCTCGATCGCGTCCGGTTCCTTCTCCTCAACCTTGGGCTCAGATTTGGTTATTCCCTTCGATTCGTTAGCCAGGACATTCTGATTCTGGGTGGGCGCGGTGGTCAGAGGAATGTTGCTGACCAGTGTTACGCCCATCGCCGAGCCTCCGCCGCCCGAGCCCCAATCCGAGCCACTGCCTCCGGTGAAGATAAGAGGGTAAAGCAGGATGACCGCAGTGACAGCGATGTGGAAACCTGCTGACCAGGCGAGCGCGCGTCCCCAGCTGTCGTGCTCGAAAAAAATCTCAGCGTTTTGCGCCATTTTGTTCCAGAGGCTGAGTGACGATGCTCACATTGGTGATGCCTGATTGCTTGACCGCGTCCATGACGGTGGCGAAAGCGCCAAAAGGAACGTTCTCGTCGGCGCGGATAAAAATAAATTGGTTGTGGGGATCGCGAATCTTCTGCTTCAGTCGCGCGGCGATCTGATTGATGTTGATGGCGTCATTGCCAAGGAACACGCGCTGATCTTTATTGATCGTGATGACGGTTCGTTCTTCCGTAATTTCTTTGACGGTGCGCGTTTTGGGAACGCTGACTTCGATGCCGGATTGCAACACCGGAGCAGTCACCATAAAAATGATGAGGAGCACGAGGACGACATCGACCAGTGGAGTGATGTTGATATCGGCCAGCGCGGTTTGGGTGCGGCCATTGGAAGAAGTGAAAGCCATCAGCGCCTCACTTCGGCAGCTTGGGGCTGAATGCTTTCGATGGCATTGAGCACTTCAAGGGAAAAATCATCGCCCCGTGCGGCGAAAACTCGAATCGAATTGCCGATCAGATTATAGGCAATGACTGCGGGAATCGCGGCGGCCAACCCGGCGGCAGTGGTGATGAGAGCTTCGGAAATGCCGGGAGCGACGGCACGAAGAGTTGCGCCTCCAGCAGTGCCGAGTCCGTGGAAGGCGTCAATGATGCCCCAGACGGTGCCGAATAGTCCGATAAACGGAGTAACCGCCGCGGTGATGGCAAGCCAGGGGACGTTACGTTCCAGTCGCGTAATCTCTTCCGAGGCGCCGATCTGCATGCCGCGCTGCACCGCAGTCAAGCTGCGCAGTGTGGCCGAAGGAGTGGAAAGTTGCCGCTTGTATTCCTGGAAGCCGCCCTCAAAAACTCCCACCAGAGGGCTAGGATGAAATTGGTCGGCGACGGCAGCAATATCCTGCAGGCGCTGGGCTTTGCGAAAGGCGCGCAGGAAGCGTCCACTTTGGACTCGGGCGCGGCGCAGCAGGCTCCACTTGGTGAGGATGATGGCCCAGGAAATGAGACTGAAGGCCAGCAAGGTGACGAGCACAAACCTGGCGACCGGACCGGTGTTCGAAAGCAGGTCAAGAGTTTCGCCGCCGATGAACAGAGCAGGGTATGAAAACAGATGCATGTGGTTTTGGGGATACCTTGACCGGATTATAGATGATTCGCGGGAATTGTCTTACGGGGACGTATCCCAAAGCTAACGTGGCAGCTGTGGATAAGCACAGCCCAGAGTTTCGCTGATATACGCTTTCGCCAAGGATGACATCAAAGAGCAGCAGGAGTTTATAGAATTTTCCGGGAGGAACTGAATGGCGAATTACGGAATGCTCCGAAACTATCGCTTCACCGACACCACCGAAGACATCCGGGGTTCCAAGTTGTACGGTTTGAACGACGAGAAACTGGGCAAGATTGACGATGTGATTTTCGACCACTCCGAGGGAACGATTCGCTACGTTGTGGTGGACACGGGCGGGTGGCTCTCGACGAAGAAATTTATCGTTCCGGCCGACCGGCTGCGGGCATCCAGCAAGCACGATAACGATTTCGTCGCTGACCTGACCAAAGAGCAAGTAGAGAACTTCCCACCCTACAAGGAAACGGATTTAGAATCCGACGAACAATGGTCGGATTACGAAGGCAAGTACCGTGCGAAGTGGGACGCAGATCCAGTGATGCATCGCGAAGGAACCGACCGGAATATTACTCCAACAACTCAGCAGATGCCGGGCAATTCACCTTCCGCAAGAGCGGCCGGCGCGCCGAACGCGGCACAAACCGTAAGCGGCGACACTGCGGAAATCGAAGATACTGAATTCATCGAGCCCGGATATGCAGCCAGCACGGACACGGTTGAAATCGATGTCAGCGCGGTGGGCATTGGTCCTCGCTGGGACACGTTTCAAGATCGACTGCGAGAGCGGCGCAAGGAAGTGGTCGGCTTGGGACAAAGGCGCGACGACGAGTACCCCAAAGCCAGCTAAGGAGTTCGTGTTTTGAAAAGCCACGGCTTCGGCCGTGGCTCTTTTGTTCGCATTATTTTAGTTTCAGAACGGAGCGGCGTCAGTTGTGGAGTGAGCCGGAGGGATCGGACAGGGCAATTAATTTACCCACCGGATATTCCTCTCGCGAAAGAGGAGTCGAGGGTTCAGGATTGATGATGGTGAGCACTTCTCCACTTTGAACTCCGCGCACCATCAAGCGGTCATGTTCGACACCAACTACCCGATATTTCTCGTCGAAGATTGACATAGGAGTCTTGTCAATTAGATGCCCAAGTGAGCCCTCGCGATGCCGGAGAATGGGCGATGATTACCAGATGGTTCCGAAATGGTCCAACTTCGGTCAGGTCGTCAGTGCTATATCCGCTCACGGTTTTGGAAGCTACGTGGGCAGGCGTAAAAACGGCTAGGCTGAGCCGGCTAGGCTGAACCTCGAGCCAATTCTTTTTCCGCGCCATAGAAGAGCGCGCGGAGCGCATGCAGGACCAGTCGACCGAACAGGATAATGATGATAGTCAGGGATGTTGGAACTGAGGCGGCGGCATAGGGATGGCGCGTGGCTAGCCAGGTGAGGCCTACGGCGAGAACATCCTCACTCAAGCTCAACGAAATATTTGAGAATACGTTCCGCATTCTCAAATGACCAAACTGCATGGCATTCTCCTCAGCAATCTGGACGTTCTAATGTAAGGGAATTTTCTCGAGAGCCAGATCAACTGGGGTCACATTGAGTTGCCGCGACGGATCCACAACTGCCCAACTCGCCGCACCCACCACGCACAACGCAGCCGCCACCAGAAATGAAGTCGTCCAACCGAACCGGGCTGCGATCCACGGCGTGAGCGAAGCCGTGATGGCCGCTCCGATCTGGTTTCCCATATTCATGAACCCTGATACCGACCCCGAGGACGCCCCGGCTATATCGGCGGTTACCGACCAGAAAGAACTCTGCGAGAGATACAGCGCTCCCGCGCCGCCGGCGAGTACAACGCTCGCCAGCCGCGCACTCTGAACCTGCGAGCCGAGCGCAATAAATATTCCTGCAACCGCGATCGCGAAGGCCGCCAGACCGCAGCGCCCGATACGTGCACCCAGCCGTTTGGTCAGCCAGTCGTTGAGGGTTCCTCCCAAAAGGCAACAAACCAACATGGCCAGAAAAGGCAACATGGTATAAAACGCGCTCGCCTTCAAATCCAACCCGCGTACTTTGGCCAGATAGCGATAAAACCAGCTAAAGAAAATCCACGCGACATAGCCGTAACAGAAATAGCTCAGAGTCACCGCCCAGACTTCCTTGCTTCGCATCACGCGCGCCCAGGGCACGAGAATCTTTGCGTCAACCGCTGGCTCGGCTTGCGTCAGTCCGGAATTGATGAGGCTCAACTCTGATGCAGACACGCCGGGATGTTCCGCAGGCGTGTCGCGAGCATTCACGAACCACACGGTTCCGGCAGCGAATCCGAGGACAGAGCACGCCCAGAACGACGAGCGCCAGCCATAATGGAGCATGATGTAAGTAATGATCAAGGGCGTAAGGCCAGCGCCGGCTCCCACGCCGGCAAAGATCCATCCGTTGGCGATGCCGCGCTCCGTTGTCGGAATCCAGCGTGCAATGAATTGATTGGCGGATGGGTAGATGACAGCTTCCCCCGCGCCCAACAGAAAACGGACAGCAACGAAGATCAGCAGTGCGCCTGCAATATCAGCGGGCACGAGAGCGGTTAAGGCAGTAAAAATTCCCCACCACACGACGCCCCCAGCCAGGACGCGGCGAGCGCCGAAGCGATCAGCAAGCCTGCCACCGATTGTTTGAAACAGCGCATAACCCACCAGCATGGCGCTGAACACTTTTCCCAATTGCACATCGCTAAGATGGTAGGCCTCGGCGATGGATCCGCCGGCAATCGAAATATTCACCCGGTCGAGGTAAGACACGGCACTGAGGATGAAAAGCCAGAACACCAGAAACCATCGCACCCGGCTCGTTTTGGCGACGGTCATCGCTGGCCTTCTGACTCGCACCCAAGAAGCGATGCTTGATGCAACGCAAGTCCGCTAACCGATGTGCGATTGCTGCGAGGGCTGCCGTGTGATATTTTCTCGGTCGCAATGAAACTGATTTTCATCCTTGAGATTTTTCCCGGAGCCTTATGAAAAAAGCTACCTTTCTTACAGGAATGACGCTGTGTATAGCATTGCCGCTGGCCGCGCCCGCCCACGCGCAACTCGACCTCTTCTCGAAAGAGCAGCGCGTCGAATTCACGCCCGAGTGGCATGGCGACCGCTTTCCCGACGGACGGCCGAATGTGCCGGATGCGGTGCTGGCGCGGCTGAAAGACGCCACGGCTGAACAGGCCTGGGACGTGCTGCAGGATGCTGGTTATCGCAATCAGTTCGAGGGTGGCTGGAAGGTGATTAATCCCGGAGAGCGGCTGGTGGGTCGCGTCGTCACCGCGGTTTTCATGCCGCGGCGGCCTGATGTCGATTCCGTAATTCGCGCCAATGGAAAAAAAGAAAATCGTATTGGAGATGAGAACTCCTGGATCATCGACATTCTGAAGCCGGGCGACGTCCTGGTCGTAGATCTGTTCGGCAAAATTCGTTATGGCACGATCGTCGGAGACAATCTCTCGACCGCCATCTACGCCAAGAGCCACAACGGATTGATCGTCGACGGAGCGGTTCGCGATGTCACCGGAATTCAAGAGATTCCCGGCTTTCAGATTTACACGCGCGGCGCCGATCCCTCTGCGCTCGAGAACGTGATGCTGACCGGAATTAACGTCCCCATTCGAATCGGAGATGTAACCGTGATGCCGGGCGACATTGCGATCGGTGACCCCGAAGGCGTCACTTTCGTTCCTCCGCAACTTGCCGAGAAACTGGCCGACGACGCAGAAATGGACCACATGGTCGACGAATGGGGCCACACGATGCTCCGCGAAGGCAAGTACACGCCAGGTCAAATCGACGAAAAATGGACGAAAGAAATGGTCGAGCAATTCAATGCCTGGCTGGAGAAAAAAGGATCCACGCTCCGCATGCCGGTGCCGTGACCTCATCTCGCTCGTCTGAGCATTAAGATTTTCGATAGCCAAGCTTCTCCCGAGTACGCAGCTCTCCGCGAAGATTCTTCGTTCAAGCTGCGTGTTCGCGCAGAAGGCGCGTCAGTTGCTCGGCAACAATTTTGTTCTCGCCGGGCTGCAACATAAACGAATTCATGACCAGACCCGCGTGCCCCTCACCGGTTCCCATCACAATGGACGGGCTCGAACTGCGTAACATCTTCGACGCTTGTTCCGGCGTCAGTGAAATACGCGCAGCATCCCAGGTAATGCTCATGTGCGGCACATGATTGGCGATATCCGGGACAAAGTATGAAGTGCTCACACCAGGAACTTTTGTGATTTCGCCCGAGATCACTTCCAGCCGCGCTTGCCATTCTTTGGCTAGCGCATCATGATCTTCCGCGAGAAAAAGTTCGAGTGCCTTCACCATCCCCACAATTTCTTCTTTGCCTACCTTCTGGCTGCGGCCCAGCGTGTCTTCGTGCGGACTATTGTTGAGCAGTGCATTCGCCACCATATCTTTGCGGCCGATCAACATTCCCGCACACTGCGGCCCGCGAATTGCTTTACCGCCGCTGAAAGTCACTAGGTCGTAACCCATATTTGTGTAGTCCCAAAGGTGCGACACTGGCGGCGTGTCGGCTGCGGCGTCGTTCATGCAAGGAATGTTGTATTGCTTTGCCAGTTTGACCCACTCGTCGACTTTGATCTGCCCTGCGGCGTTGGCAAAGTTGGAGAAGTGCATCATCGCCGTACGCTCGTTGATCGCGGCTCGCAATTCATCCTGCGTTTCGATCACGATGAGCTTGATTCCGGTGGATCGCAATTGATGATCGAACGGATTGCGATGCGTCTTCTGAATAATCACCTCTGACTTCATGCCAGTCAGATCGGGCAGTTGCCGGATCAGGGCTTCGTTGCCTCCGGTGAGAATCCCAGCCAATCCCGACTGAATCGCCGCCGCCGCGCCCGATGTTACCAGCGCCGTGTAACCATCCGGCAGCTTAAGCATCTCAGCAATGCGCTTGCCGGCGGCAACCTCCAACTCCGGAATACTGACAAAGTGACGCCCCGCCATTGTCATCACTGCTTCGAGCTCGGGATGGGGAAGAGAACCGCCCAGCATGGTCATGGTTCCCTCGCAGTTAATCACGGTTGTGACGCCGAGCTCTTCGTATGGATTGCCCGTTTGTCCCAAGCCGCTAATCCGCGGGCCGGAACCAGCTGACGCGCGATTCGCAGAAAACAATTTTCGTGGCGCCAGAATTGAGCTGGCAATTACTCCTACGCTGCCGAGAAAGCTACGCCGGTTCCACTTCGAGTTGAGTCGCATGAACGAAGCTCCTTTGCCGCTCACTTGGAGGTGACTGCGGCGATGCAATTAATTTCCACCAGCGAGTCTCCCGGCAATGCCGCGACTGCAACGGTGGTGCGCGTCGGGCCGCCGTGAGGAAAATATGTCGCGAACACTTTGTGCATTCCATCCCAATGTTCGATTTTTACCAGGAAGACATTCGCTTGCAGAACGCTGTCCATGGTGCCCCCGCCAATTTCCACATGCTTCTTGATTTTATCCATGACCATCGTTGTGTGGGATTCAATGGTCCATTCTTTGGCATCGCGAGTATCGTGGGCGCCTTGCCCGGAGACATAGATCAGCCCATTGTGGACAATCACAGGCATGATGACGTCTTTTTCGCTGCCCGGTTTGCCTTCGCTGTTCAGCTTGCGGATTGCGCCCATATCTTGCCCCGACGAGTTTTCTGCCGCTGCCTGTTTGCTCAAGACCGAGGCGATTCCCAGTGCCGAGAGCAGGGAAGCAAAATGCGCGGCAAAATTTCTACGCGTGAAAGTCTGATTCATGTTTCTTCCTCCAAAATTAGTCTTCGAAATCGTGCAGCCACTAAGGCAATGCAAAACTGAAAACGTCGCTTCCCGCCGCAATCGCTACGTACTGTTTGCCGGCGATCGCATAACTCATTGGAGATGCACTTATCTCTTGCCCCATATCAAAGTGCCAGAGCGCCTTGCCACTTCGAGCATCCGCGGCTTCAAGCGAACCGGCATCGTCGCCAAAAAATAACAAGCCGCTCGCCGTTGTCATCGTCCCCCCAGACGACCGGCCCGCGCCCACTTGCGGGTATTTCCACGAAATGGAATTTGTATCCAGGTTGAATGCGACAAGAACTTTCTGAGAAGTTTCCTCCGGAATCCGCTTCACTCCTGTTGAGTAATAGCCTTTACCCTCCTGGAAACTCTGAGGCTTAAAGAAATAAGTTTCGCACTCCTCGAGAGCCATGAAGTAAACCGAATGAGTGGATTCGCTATACGAGGGCGCGAACCAGTTGGTTGCTCCCGAGTAGCCTGGGCAAATTCGAGAGCCGTCTGCGGTCGGCTCAACGCCGGTTCGTATCGGCTTGCCTTCGGCATCGATTCCTTTTGCCCAGTTCAGTTTTTCCACGAACGGCGTTGCGGAAAGAAATCTTCCGTTTGTGCGATCGAGCACGTAAATGTAACCGTTCCGGTTTGCCTGCACCAGCAGCTTTCGCGCCGAGCCCTGATAGACTGCGTCGATCAGAATCGGAGTCTCCACCGCGTCGTAGTCGAACAGATCGTGCGGCGTGAATTGAAAATACCACTTTAATTTTCCGGCATCTGGGTCGAGAGCTAACACGCAGTCGGTGTAAAGGTCGTCTCCCGGACGCACCCCGCCCTCGAAGTCCGGCGCGGGATTACTCGTGCCCCAGTAAATCAGGTTGAGTTGAGGATCGTAGGTTCCGGGCATCCACGTAGTTCCGCCGCCGTGCAGATAAAGTTTTCCCGGCCAGCTTGCAGAACCGAATTCCCCCGGCCCTGGAATCGTCCAGAATCGCCACACCAGCTTGCCTGTCATTGCATCGTAAGCCGAAACAAAACCTCGCACCCCGTCATCGCCGCCAGAAGTACCCACAAGCACTTTGTCTTTCACCACCAGAGGAGCGCTGGTTGCACCGTAATTCTTGTTCCAATCCGCATAGGCAACGTCCCAGATCAAGTTGCCGGAGCGCACATCCAGGCACAGCAGATGCGCATTATCGGTCTCCATGTAGACGCGATCATGCCAAAGGGCAACACCACGGTTAATGTGGCCGGATGCGTCATCGATCAACCCTTCCGAAATCGGCCAGGAATGGTGCCATACTTCTCGGCCGGTACGGGCATCCAGCGCGGAGGCATCGTTCGCCGCGGTAACAAACATCATTCCATTCGCCACCACGGGAGTTACTTCCAGCCGGCGGGTATTGCGCGCGTGAAACACCCATTCCGCGCGCAGCCCTGCAAGATTTCCGGAATTGATTTCCGCGAGGCCGCTGAATCGTCGTCCCGAATAGTCGCCGTTGTAGGAGATCCAATTGGCAGCCGGAGGTTGAACCGCAAGATCTTCAGAGCGAATGTTGAGTGCTGCGGATCTCGTCTCTGGAGGGTTATCACCGGCTAGCGCTGACAAACACAGGAAAACGACGGCGATCAGTACGGCCAAAAGAAGAATTTCGGTTCGTAAGCAAACCATGTGGCCGCCGAACGTGCAACCGATCGTCCGCTTCCGCTCAGAGAGGTTTCGCAACCGCCGCCTCCCCGCCAGTGTTTTTCCGCAACGATGCAATGCTAGCAGTCCGGTATCCCAGTTCGCGGGAGATTTGCAATCCAGCGCTCTGCATGAGCGGAGCGAGTTGACGCAATCGCGTGACGGTCATGCGCACCATCGGCGCCGTAATGCTGAGGCTCGCGTTCACAGCACCGGCATGGTCCCAAATGGGCGCTGCCACACAGCGTATGTGGAGTTCGTTCTCCTCCAGATCGCAGGCGTAGCCGTTCTTTCTTACTCGAAATATTTCGGCTTCCAGTTGCTGAAGGTTCCCCACGGTATTTGGTGTCAGGCGCTTCAGCCCCAATTGAGGCAGAACTTTCTTGCGCTCATCCTCCTCCATGTACGCCAGCATGACCTTGCCGACTGCCGTGCAATATAAGGGAACGAAGGCGCCGATGCGGGAGTGAATACGCAAGGGCTCCGGTGAATCCAGCTTCTCCACGTAAACCGCGGAAAGCCCGCTCCGCACCGTGAGGTGAATGGTTTCGCGGGTCTCCAGGTTCAACTCCTTCAGGTAGGGCAAGCTCACTTGACGAATATCGAGTTGAGCCAAAGCCGCCTGCCCAAGCGCAAAACATGCGATCCCCAGGTGGTACACTCCGTCCGCACCGCAGTTAAGAAACCCGGCGCCTTCCAGATTCGCGAGAAAACGGTGAACGGTGCTCACCGGCAACCTTGAGCGCCCTGCCACATGCTTTGCAGTGAGACCTTGCGCCGACTCGCTGAAGAGCTGTAGAAGGCGCAACCCGCGCTGCAGTGCTGTGATGGTGTAGCTTCGCTTTGGCGTCTCGGCCATGAATGAGGATCGCACTCGATGGTTTACAAAATGAAAGTGCGAATTATCTGATGAAAGTCACTTTTGTGCAAGTGGGGCTTTCTTTTAAAGCCTGCCAAACCTCTTAACCGCTTCCAGGATTGATTTTGTCTGTTCGATTACGGCATACATCGAGTGCTCTTTGAAATCCATCTGTTGCGCCAGAGTTAATACTTCCTGAGCTTTTGCCCGGGGGACAACCACCACTCCATCGCTATCAGCAGCAACTATGTCACCGGCATTCACGGTCACGCCGTCGCAAGTAACCGGAATCTGAGATCCTGCGAAACGGTAGTGATGTACCGATGTCGACGGTACGATGCCGGTCGCATAAACCGGAAACTCGATTTTTCTCAGATACGCCACATCGCGAACTCCTCCATCAATCACTGCTCCGGCATAACCCCGCGCCAACATGGCCGTGCCCATCAGCCCGCCCATTCCTGCAATGTTTTCGCCGTCCTCCACCACCATCACGTAAACCGAATCGCTCGATCCCTGATCAATCGCTTCCAGCATTCCGTTCAATGCAGCTGGATCGGAGTTACCCTCGTCTTTCTTCAGCAGAACCGTCCGCGCAAAGCCGGCAAACTTTGTAGTGAACAGCGGATGCATGCGATGACTCATATACATCCGCTTACCCGTCAGTTGTTCCAGCGCATCCGAGACAGAAGCGACTTCCACCCGGCGATAGTCCGCAAGCAAAGCAGTGTCGGACGAGCCGGCGGTCTTTTCAGCGGCGGATTGCGCCCGCAGAAAGCCAGCCGCACCTAAAGCGGTGGTGGAAAATGCGATGAACAGGACCGAGGCTGCGATGATGTGCGATTTCACGAAATGAAAAAACTTGTTCATTTCCTGCTCCTCAATGTATATATGTGCGCGGACTCTAACATTGTTTTTCCTCAAGTGGAAGAGCCAAGTTGTGGATGAACCAATTGATCACGGAGGCAATTAGAAATGAAAATTCCAATACAGACAAAAGCATCCCAGATTTTTATTTGCGCTGTCGCGGTCGCACTGACCATCGGTGCAGCCGGGCAGAGAGCGCAATGCCAGGAAAGAAAAGCGATCAATCTCTCACCAGCCCGCGGACTTCCATTCAGCGACGCCATCCTGGTGGGGAATACTCTGTACATCGCGGGTCAGGAAGGGACAGATGATGCTGGAAAACTAGCCCCGGGCGGTATCGGTCCGGAGACGACCGCAGCGCTGGAGAATATTCAGAAAGTGGTGAAGGCTGCTGGCTTCGAAATGAAGGACATCGTCAACGTCACCGTCTTCCTGTCCGATATTCACGAATTTCCGGATATGAACAAAGTTTATAAAAGCGTAATGCCTGACCCTAAGCCGGCTCGAGCCACCGTTCAGGCAGCGGCCCTGGTGAACAACGCCCATATTGAGATCGCTGCAATAGCCGTGAAACAGAAGTAAGCAGCCTTGGCGAGGCTGGGTCGCATGCCGAGACTGTGTGCGAAGTTCTTGCTTTGAAATCGACGTTAGCTGTGCTGGACGTTAGCTGTGCTGAATGGTGAACGGAGATAAACTGCCGTTCGAAGGTGATTTTTCTGATGGTCTCAAATATGAGGTCAGCCGCGGTCCTGCTACTTTGTTTTGCGGCCTTCCATGCCTCTGCCGCCAAACCGCAAACGCTGCAGCAAACACCCCAGCACGCCGCCTCAGTTGCCGGAAAACAAACCTTTGCGTCGAGCTGTGCCGGATGCCATGGACTGGACGGGAGAGGCGGCGAGCGGGCCCCCAACATCGTCGAGAATTCTCGAGTGCAGCGGCTATCCGATGCCGAGATCGGCGGCATCATCAAGAACGGCATTCCTCAAGCTGGAATGCCCGCCTTCGGCTCCATGGGAGATTCACAGATCAAAGCGGTCATCACGTATTTGCGCACGCTCCAGGGAGCGAACCATTCAGCTAAGTTACCCGGCGATGCCGATCGCGGAGAAGTACTTTTCTTCGGCAAAGCACACTGTTCCGGCTGCCATATGGTAGCCGGCAAAGGGGGATTTATCGCTTCCGATTTGTCAGCTTACGCCGGCACTCACGGTCTGGATCAAACGAAAAATGCGATCACCAGCCCCGCTCTGCGCGGTAGCCGGGCAGTGCGGACTGCAACTGCCACCACTCGAGCCGGCGAGAGATACGTTGGCAGAATTCGCAACGAAGATAATTTCTCTCTGCAGTTGCAAGGCTTTGATGGCGCCTTTCATTTTTTGTCCAAATCAGATGTGCAGACGATCGAGTTCAGTTCGCAACCACTGATGCCAACGGAATATGGGTCGATACTGAGCCCCAATGAACTCGATGATCTGGTTAGTTATTTGATGAGTGTGGCGAAGGTCAGCAAGCCGGAACCGCAGCCGAAACCGAATGAAGAGGAGCAGTGATAACCAACGTGTGCGAGCGACTTAGCGACATATTGAAAATGAAAGGCGCTTTGTGAATCGCAGCATAAACATTTCGCGTTGTTGCATCGTTATCGTCCTGCTCTCTGCGGTTGGAGCATCAGACTCACTGACTGCGTCTTCCGCGCCGGCAGAGTTCCACTTGCAAGCCGAGTCGCCGCAGTTCTGGAATCTGGTCGATCGCAACGCCAAACTAAGCAGGGTGGGTACAGGCTTCGGTTTTACTGAGGGTCCGGTATGGGATCAAGCAGGCTTCCTCTATGTGAGCGACGAAACCATCAACAAGATTTACCGTCTTCATCTTGACGGCAAAAAGGAAGAAGTGATTGCACTCGGCGATCCCGATGGCAACACCTTCGACCGCCAGCATCGGCTGATCGATTGTGCCAGCGTGTTGCGCGCCATCATCGAAGTAACTCCGGATGGTAAATATAAGATCCTCGCGGACCGTTACGACGGGAAGAAATTTAACAGTCCGAATGATGTCATCTTTGGCCCGGATGGGGCATTGTATTTCACCGATCCCACTCTCGATCTGGTAGCCGGCGAAAAGCAAGAGATCCCTTTCCAGGGCGTCTACCGCTTGGACGCCAAAGGGAACGTGCAATTGCTGACCAAGGATTTGACTCAGCCGAACGGCCTCGCATTTTCACCGGACGGCAAGCGCTTTTACGTCGACGACAGCGAACAGAGAAACATTCGGGAATACGATTTTGGACCGGGCGGAACTCTGACGAACGGCCGCATCTTCGGTGAGGAGCCGGGCGGCAAGGGCGACGGCGTGCCAGACGGGATGAAGGTGGATCAGAACGGAAATATTTTTGTCACCGGCCCGAAGGGCATCTGGGTGTGGGACGCCAAAGGAAATCATCTCGGCACAATTGTCATGCCGGAGCAACCAGCAAATCTGGCCTGGGGCGATAAGGATTACCGCACGCTCTACATTACAGCCACAACCTCGGTGTACCGGCTGGAGATGAAGACTTCAGGCTTCGTACCTTACCTGCGGTAAAGCGTGCGAGAGCAATTCTTGAATGTCCGGTGACGAAGCTAACCAGAGATTGCTGACCCGATTGTAGAAAATTAATGATTGACCCCACTCGCCAAAAAGCCGCCGTCCACGGGAAGCACGGTGCCAGTCACAAAGCTGGCAGCATCCGATGCGAGAAAGACGGCCGCTCCAATCAGCTCGTCTAATGCGCCGAACCGGCTCATCGGCGTGCGGATCATCACTTCTTCTCCGCGCGGCGTTCCCACCAACAATTTCTCGCTCAACGGAGTGCGGAAGTAGCCCGGCGCAATCGCGTTCACGCAAACTCCGTGCCGCGCCCATTCGATAGCCAGCGACTTGGTCAAAGAGGCGACCCCGGCCTTACTTGCGCAATACGCCGCCACTTCATAAAGCGCCAGAAACGAGCCCATGGAAGCGATGTTGATGATGCGGCCATAACCGCGCCCGATCATATGCCGCCCGAAAACCTGGCAGGCGCGCAGTGTGCCGGTCAGGTTGGTGTCGATAAGCCGGTCCCAGTCGGCCTCGGAAAAGTCTAGCGTCGGAGCACGCTGATTGATTCCGGCGGCGTTCACCAGGATATCTACCTTTCCAAGCGTCTCGACAGAAGCTTGCAAAACTTTTTCCAGCGATCCGCGATCTGTCACGTCGCAGCTTACCCGCAGCGATCGTCGGCCGAGAGTTTCAATTTCATCGGCAATCGCGTTCACCAGTTCTATTCGTCGCGCGCTGGAGACTACATCTGCGCCGGCTTCGGCCAGTCCGCGCGCCAGAGTGCGGCCGATTCCGGAGCTTCCACCGATCACCACTGCCACTTTGCCATCGAGGTCCAGACGCTTATATCCCATAGCTTTTCAAAGTGTAGTCGAGCAGCAGCCGCAATAACCCTGGAGCAACTCGGATTACTCAATACTGTCATCGCTTTCCGCGCAGCCTATTCGATAGGACACACAGTCTTCGATCCAGGTACACAATGAAGCAATTATCTGCTAAGAGCTAATCGTAACCTGCGATTCATCATTCCGCGTATTTTGGTTCAGTGCATCCTGCAGGGGTGGACTCAGCAGCGCAGCCGATTCCCTGTCGAGATAGACCGTGGCATTAGGATGCGCGCGCAGAATCGACGCCGGCGCCATCGGGCTGATCGCGCTCTCAAAGCAAGCCTTCACCGCTTGCGCCTTTCGCGGTCCAGGCACAACCGCCAATATTTCCTTAGCCTTGAGAATCTGGCGCACGGACATCGAGATCGCCTGCTTCGGCACCTGCGAGATGTCGGCGAACCAAGCTTCGCCCACCTGCTGCTGCCGGCAGGCTTCATCCAGGTTCACGATGATGTAGGGTTCCTCAGTCTGAAAGTCGGCGGGAGGATCGTTGAATGCGATGTGCCCATTTTCGCCGATGCCAAGAAACGCAATGTCCACAGGCAGGGATGCCAATTGTTTGCCGACTCGACTCACCACTTTCGTCGGATCACTGGCGTCACCGTCGAGCAGATGGTAATTGGCAATACCAGTTTTCCGCACCAACTGCTCCAGCAGCATTTTGCGGAAACTTCCGGGATGGCTTATAGGCAAGCCGATGTATTCGTCAAGATGGAAAGCTTCTACTTTGGACCAGTCAATTCCCGGAGCATTCGTCAACGCATCCAGAAATTCCAGTTGTGATGCAGCAGTCGCGGCGATGATCCGCGCACTGCCACGTTCTGTGATGGCACGGCGAATGGCCGCCGCTGCCTGCAGAGCGGCGGCCTGCCCTGATGCGACCCGATCGTTAAATACTCTCAGCAACATGAAGAAATGCTTTCGCGGGACGGAGGAGTGCTCAATTCCGAGCTCGGAAATTATACAAAAGAGTACGGCTGGATCACGACTCGCGCACTTCGTCAGTAACGACCTGGAAATTGGTTAGCCTCGCTCTTCCAAATGAGGTTGTTATCGCGCAGTCGGTTGCATCGCGCCCGGTTGCCATCAACACTCGTCCGATGCGCCGGACGTTATGCCGTGCATCGAACGTCCACCAGCGTCCGCCGAGAAAAACTTCAAACCAGGCGCTGAAGTCCATTGGACTGGGAGCCACGATCACCCCGATGTCGCCCAGATATCCGGTGGCATAACGAGCGGGAATGTTCAGTGCCCGGCAGAAGGTAATTGCCAGGTGCTGAAAATCTCTGCATACTCCGACACGCTCGGTATAAACTCCCAGCGCGGTGCGGACGGGATTCGAAAATTCATATCCAAACGTGACTTTGCTGTGCACCCAACCGCATACGGCTTCAACCCGCTTCCATCCCCGCGGGGCATTCCAAAATAACTCTGCCGCGGTATTCGACAACAGATCCACTTCACAATACCGGCTGTTCATAAGGTAGGGCAGCACATCCACC
This sequence comes from uncultured Acidobacteriaceae bacterium, assembly GCA_963726155.1. Classification (GTDB taxonomy): domain Bacteria; phylum Acidobacteriota; class Terriglobia; order Terriglobales; family Acidobacteriaceae; genus Sulfotelmatobacter. The sequence goes on along the minus strand of CAVSBF010000002.1, from coordinate 1,746,554 downwards.
GGCAGTTGCTGGATGGGAATCTCGGGAGCGTCGCGGTCCTCGATGTCGGGTTTTCCCGAGTCTTCAATCAGCGTGGAATTCTGGAGTCGAATCTTTCCCGGCGGAGCGACCAGGCGGCATCCATGATTGCCGAAGGTGTCCTCATAATCCTCGACCTTTACCAGAGGATCGGTTTGAAGCTCGTCCGGCTCACGTAAATCTTTTTTCCGCGAGGGATGCACATTGAGCAGGGTGACGATGGGTACTTCTCCAACGGTCTCGAATTGAATGTCATAACCCAGGCGAATCAACATGAATGTCAGGATTCCTCAAGCCAAGCGCGTGCGTGCGGGGATGAGATGCCGAAACTATCACGGAATCTGGCTGGTCTTCTATATTTTTTCTTGCTGGCGCGGATTAGAAATTCGCCGTGAGCGATCAGTGTATTATGCGGTAGGTTCACAATCGAGGGCAAAAGTGACATATTGTTTGGGAATTTCGACGCGCGAAGGTCTGGTACTGGCCTCCGATTCCAGGACCAACGCTGGATTTGATCAGGTCAACGTTTGCCGCAAGATGTTTCGCTTCGTCCAACCGGGAGAGAGAGTTTTTGTAATTCTCACCAGCGGAAGCCTCTCCATAAGCCAGTCCGTGATTACGTTGTTGGGCGATGATTTCGATTCCGGACAAGGTCTTGCGCAAGCCAACTCGCTCTACGATGCCGCCCGCATTGTAGGAGATTGCGTTCGAAGAATCTCCGATATTGACCGTGCTTCGCTTGAGCGCGATTCCTTCAGCTTCAATGTTCATTTGCTCCTTGGCGGCCAGGTCCGGGGCCAGGAGCCAAATCTTTATTTGATTTATCCCCAGGGCAACCCCTTGGCAGCCACCGAAGATTCGTTGTACTTGCAGCTCGGTGAGTGCAAATACGGCCGCCCCATCCTCGATCGCGGCATCCAGGCCAGCACCTCTCTCGAGGTGGCGGCGAAATATGCGCTCCTCTCACTCGATGCCACCATGCGCTCGAATGTTACCGTCGGTCCGCCATTCGACCTGCTGTTGTACAAGAAGGATAGCCTGCAAATTACCCGATATCGCCGCGTTTCAGCCGGAGACCGGGACCTGAATCTCATCCATTCCAGCTGGGAGCAATCCCTTCGCCGCGCGGTAGAGCAGTTGCCTGACATTGAATTTCAGCCTTCAGGCAACGAAAACCCTGTTGAGAGCGTCAGAGAAGTCGCGCGATCCAGGGTATAGGTTCGCCAAAGCGCTCCGCGCGGTTTCTTCAATGACGCGAATCGCTTTTCCCGCTCATCAATCGCGGGCGAATGCGCTATGCTTGCGGGGAAACTGGCGCGGTAAACATGATTATAGAAACCGATGCGTCCGATCGCGGCGGAGCAGAAACTCTTCACCGGTACGAACTCAACGGCGCTTACGATGAGATGTTCCGCGCCGCCGAGCATCCGCGAAAACAATATCGCCCACTCTACAACCTGCTCTTGAGCCTCGGGCCAGACGAGTTGCGCCGCAGCAAGCAAGAGGCTGACCAGTCATTCTTCAACCAAGGAATCACTTTCACCGTCTACGGAAGCGACAAAGGCACCGAGCGGATTTTTCCTCACGACCTGCTGCCCAGAATTATTACCGCGGGGGAATGGGAGACGATCGAGCGCGGGCTGACGCAGCGGATCACGGCGCTCAATCTCTTCCTGAAGGATGTTTACCACGAAGCAAAAATCATTGAAGACGGGGTCGTACCCGGCAACATCGTTTACACCTGCAAACATTACCGCCGCGAAATGCGCGGCATCAAAGTTCCCCGAGATATTTACATCACCGTAGTTGGTACGGATTTGATTCGAACCCCCGAGGGCAATTTTGTGGTGCTGGAGGATAATCTCCGCGTCCCAAGCGGGGTCTCGTACATGCTTACCAGCCGCAGGGTGATGAAGCAGATATTTCCCGGCCTGTTTCAAAAGTGCCGAGTGCGGCCGATCGAGCAATACAGCCAGGCGCTTCTTTCCACATTGCGATTCCTCGCGCCCGAAGGGCGGTCTGAGCCCACCGTTGTCTTGCTGACTCCGGGTTCCTACAACTCTGCTTATTTCGAACACACGTACTTGGCCCGGCAAATGGGCATTGAACTCGTCGAGGGACGAGACTTGGTAGTCCACGACAATGTTGTTTACATGCGAACCACCTTCGGCCTGCAGCGCGTCGATGTGATCTATCGGCGAATCGATGACGATTACCTCGACCCCTTGGTATTCGAAGGCGGCTCTGCGCTCGGGGCCGTGGGTCTGTTTAACGCTTATCGCGCGGGGAATATCGCATTCGCAAACGCACTGGGAACAGGCGTGGCCGACGATAAGGCAATCTACGCCTACGTGCCCGCAATCATTCGCTACTACCTCGATCAGGATCCGATTCTGGAAAATGTCGAAACCCTGCTGATGTCCGATCCTGCGCAACGCGATCACGTTTGCCAGCGGATGGACGAGTACGTCGTAAAAGCTGTCGGCGAGTCGGGCGGCTACGGCATGTTGATTGGTCCGCATAGCACAGAAAAAGAGCGCTCGGACTTTCGCGACAAAATTAATGCGCAGCCGAGAAACTATATCGCCCAACCGACGATCAATCTATCGACCGCGCCCTGTTTCGTGAACGGAACCATCGAGCCTCGTCACGTCGATCTCAGACCATACGTCCTCTACGGCGAGAAAATTACGATTATCCCCGGGGGCCTGACCAGAGTTGCCCTCCGTAAGGGTTCACTCGTGGTTAACTCGTCGCAAGGCGGCGGTTCGAAAGATACCTGGGTGCTGCAAAATTAAGACTTGAAGAATTGAGTGACAAAATGTTGTCCCGCGTAGCCGACAGTCTTTATTGGATGAGCCGCTATTTCGAGCGGGCCGACAATGCTGCGCGTGTGCTCAAAGCGACTTACGGCCTGATTCTCAATCCCGCCAAGTTTTCCACGGAGGAGCGTTGGTTTCGCGCCGTTTCGTCCTTGGCCCCGGGTGCAGCGGCCAGCAACGTCGATCCACAGCGTGCTCTGTTTTTGTTGGTGGCAGATCCGGAAGGTGCTTTTTCAATTGTGAAGTGCATCGGGGGCGCCCGCGAGAATGCCCGTCAAGTTCGCGAAGAAATCAGTTACGAAATGTGGGAGCACCTGAATCGGCTTTTCCACGACGTGAACGGCTTTGAACTCCGTCCCGATGATGATGCGGGTGCGATGCGAGTAGTCACTCTGGTTCGCGAAGGCTCGTACAGATTCAGCGGCGTCACCGCCGCCACCATGAATCATGACGAAGCCTGGCACTTTATTCAGCTCGGAAAATATATAGAGCGGGCCTGTAATCTCTGCGTTTTACTGGACGCATATTTTGTCGCCGATAAACATGCTGACGATCTGGATTGGGTCGGCCTGCTCAGCAGTTGTACTGCGTTTGAAGCCTATTGCAAGGCGTGTACGGCCGAACTTAAACCGGAGCGCATTGCGAATTTCCTGTTATTGAAACCGGAATTTCCGTATTCCGTTCGTTATTCGCTGGATCGGATGCACGAGGCTTTGACCGCAATCAGAGATCTTTCTTTAAGTCGCCGCACCGAAAAAATCGAAAGGCTTATTGGGCGGTTGCGCTCGATGGTCGCATACGTCCAGGTCAACGAAATACTCGCGGGAATGCACAAGTATCTTTTGGCGATCATCGACCAATGCCGCGAACTGCATGCCGCGGTGAACGAACTCTATATCGAATATCCCATTGAAGTTGCTTTCCAAAACTGATGTTTTACGCCATTCGACATTTCACGCGTTATCGCTACAGCCGTCCCGTCTGGCAGAGCATGATGGAAGTTCGCATGCACCCCAGAAGCGAAGGAAACCAGCGCTGTTTTGTTTTTCAGTTGTCAGTCAATCCGCGTGCCCGCATCTTTGGCTATACCGATTCCTACGGCAATCTTGTGCACCACTTCGACTTGCCCGCCCGTCACGGCCAACTCACCATCATCTCGGACGCTCTGGTAAATATTGACGATCAACCATCGATCCCCGAGTCCATGAGTTACGAAGCGTGGAATGATCTGGAGCAACTGATCGAGAAAAAAGACTACTGGGACATGCTGATGCCCAGCCACTTTGCCCGTTCATCGCCGGAGCTTGAGGAGTTAGCCAAGGAAATCGGCGTAGCGGAGAGGGAAGGCCGAAGCCCATTGGCATTTTTGCAGGATGTGGCTGCCGGGGTGCATCGCACTTTCAGCTACGTAAAGAAAAGCACGGCGGTAAATTCTCCCATCGAGGACGCACTGCGAGCACGACAGGGTGTTTGTCAGGATTTTACTCACATCATGATCGCTCTCGTGCGAAACGCGAAAATTCCCTGTCGCTATGTGAGCGGATATCTTTATCAGGAAAGCCAAAAAAAGGACAGCCAGAACCAAGACAGCCAGAACCACGACAGCCAGAATTCGCATCCCTCAGCCGACGGAGCCACGCACGCGTGGGCGGAGGCCTTGCTTCCCGGCGTGGGCTGGGTTGGTTTCGATCCCACAACCAGCCGGCTCGCGGGCGAGAAGCACATTCGCACCGCCATCGGGCGCGATTATGCCGATGTTCCCCCAACTATGGGCGTGATGAAAGGAAAAGCTGAGACCCAGCTCCAGGTTCGAGTCCGAGTCACGCCATCCCAAGCCGTACTCCCTCCCGATGAGGAGTTCGCTGCCGACGAAGAGTGGTCCCAGTTTCTGGACGAGACCCAGCAAACCCAGCTTGTCGACGCGCAACAACAGCAGCAGTAAAAGCATCCACATCTTCGTAAAATACACATGCGATCTTCTCCCGACCCTACGCCTGTCCGGGCCAAATTCTTAGATGTGAAATTGCACTGAGATCAGTCATCCTGCGGGTCCGAATCCGTTGTAAGCTTTTTGTAAGCTGCCATATGGAGGAGTGATGGCCTCTATTTCTCTGCGGGTAAACGGTCACGAACACACGGTAGATGTCGACCCGGAAACCCCGCTCCTGTACGTCCTCAGCGACGAATTGCAACTGCGCGGTCCCAAGTTCGGCTGCGGCCTCGCCCAGTGCGGAGCCTGCACGGTCATTCTCCAGGGTCAGGCAGTACGTTCGTGCGTGCTACCGGTCAGCGCAGTGAAACAACAGGAGATCACAACGCTCGAGGGTTTGGGAACTCCGGAAAAACCGCACGCCATTCAGCAGGCATTTATCGATGAAGGTGCGGCGCAGTGCGGGTTCTGCCTAAGCGGGGTAATACTCACAGCAAAAACGCTGCTGGATGAAAATCCCAAGGCCTCGGAGGAACAAATCCGTGAGTCCCTGTCGAACGTGCTGTGCCGGTGTTTCACTCACACGCGAATGCTGCGCGCTATCAAGCGCTATCAGTCGGAGCGCGCATGAGAAAAGAAATCTCTCGCCGCGACTTTGTAAAAGCCTCCGGCGCACTTCTCGTCTCATTCAGCGCAGCGTCGTTGATGGAACCGTCTGCCGGGGCACAGGGACCGTTCGACACGCATCGCTCACACGTCGATCCAGACAAACTGGATTCGTGGCTCGCCGTTGCCTCCGATGGCACAGTAACCGCCTACACGGGAAAATGCGACTTTGGGCAGGGCATGTATACCGTGCAGACGCAGCTGGTCGCTGAGGAATTGTGCGTGTCGCTGAGCAACGTGAAGTTGATTCAGTGTGACACGTCGATCACACCCGACCAGGGAACTACCTCCGGAAGCCAATCCACGCCAACCAATTTCAATACGCGAAACCTGGCCCAGGCCGCGGCCACGGCCCGCGAGGCCTTACTTGCTATGGCGGCGCGCAAACTCGCTGAGCCCGCACACCAGCTTACGATTGCAAATGGCGTCATCAGCGCGAAAAGCGGACAACATCTCAGCTACGGCGAACTCATTGGCGGCAAGCATTTCAACATCGCAGTGAGTTCCACGGCAAAGCGTAGATCGCCGAGCCAGTGGAACGTGCTCGGCAAACCTGTTCCGTCGCTGGACCGAGTCGCACTCATGACCGGCACTTTTGAATTCGTTCACAACCTGCGAGTGCCGGGGATGGTCCACGGTCGAGTCGTGCGTCCGCCGCAGATCGGAGCAACCCTTGCGAGCCTGGACGAGAAATCGGTGCAGAATGTTCCCGGAGTCATTAAGGTGGTCGTGCGAAATAACTTCGTCGGAGTGGTCGCGGAAAAGCAGTGGCAGGCCGCACAAGCCGCCAAAGATCTTAAAGTCACATGGAAGCCCGGCCCCGAACTACCGCCGCAGAACGATTTTTACGCCTACATGCGCCAACAGCCATCCGGCGATTTAATGCTCGTCGACTCCAAAGATACAGACGGCAGGTTGAAAGCGTCCTCTCGAGTTTTGCAAGCCACTTATTCGCATCCCTATCAAGCCCACGGTTCAATCGGATCTTCGTGCGCACTGGCCGATGTGCGGGTGGATCATGCGACCGTCTGGTCGGCCACGCAGTCGGTGTATCCAACGCAGCATGGCGTCTCGGCACTCACGGCGTTGCCGCTCGATAGCGTGCGCGTCATCTTCGTTCGCGGCTCAGGGTGTTATGGACTGAATGCCGCGGACACTGTTTCCTTCGATGCGGCTCTGCTGTCGCAAGCCGTGCACCGTCCGGTTCGCGTGCAACTCACGCGGCACGACGAGTTTATTTCGGAAAACTACGGCTCCGCATGCGTGATCGCGCAGCAAGCCGGACTCAATGCCAACGGCGCCATCGACGCTTGGGCGTGTGAGACCTGGACGGCGTCGCTCGGCGGTAGGCCCGGATACGACAAGCCTGGCAACGTAATCACCGGATTGTTGGCTGGCTTTGACCCGGAAATGATTAAGCCGCAAACCGCCGTAGAGCCTACGGAAGAACTGCGCAACGGCAATAATGCCGTCCCGTCGTATGTAGTCGGATGCGTTAACGGAAAGTGCGGTGGAGCCGGGGCCATCCGCAGCGAGCGGGTTCTGACTCACGCAGTAAAGTCGCCTTTCTTTACCGGACCCTTGCGCTCGCCGTTGCGCCTGCAAAATACCTTCGCGCATGAATGTTTTATGGATGAGATCAGCTCGTACGTCAAGGCTGACCCGGTCGCCTATCGATTACAGCACCTGAGGGAAACGCGGATCATGGATGTTGTCAAAGCTGCGGCGAAGGCGACGAACTGGGATGCCCGTCCTTCACCCAAGCCCGACACACCGCGCGCCGGCACAGTTAACGGGCGCGGGATCGCTTGCGTCGCCTATGAGGGCGATAACGGGTATGCCGCGCTCGTGGCCGAGGTGGAAGTGGATCAATCGACGGGCGAAATTCACGCAAAACGGTTCGTCGTTGCCCACGATTGTGGACCAATTTCCAACCCTGACGGCTTGCGCAATCAAATCGAGGGCGGAATATTGCAAGGCACCAGCCGCGCCATGGGTGAGGAAATTACCTGGGACGATCGTAAGGTGACTTCAATCGACTGGCAGAGCTACAAAACGCTACCGCTTGGGATTCCAGTTCCGGTTATCGATTGTGTGCTCCTCGATCGTCCGGCAGCGAAGGCCACCGGTGCCGGAGAAACCGCCATCACACTGGTTGCGGCGGCCATTGGCAATGCGATTTTCGATGCCACCGGCGCACGGATTCGGGAAGTTCCTTTTACGCCCGATCGCGTGAAAGCGGCTCTGGCGGCCCGTCCGTGAGCTCGTTGCGCCTTAAATTCTCGCTTTTGCCGGTTGACAATTGCCGCGCCAGAAGGCAGTATGGATGGGCTTTCCGGACGGTCGCGCGAATCGACGCAGTGGGTTGCGTCATTGATTGCTGTATGTGCCGGGATGCTTCACTTTGGTTTCCGGTTTTTGCTGAGTCGTAGATTAAGAATCATCGCGCGATCACTCTGGCCTCTAACTGGATATCATCTCCCCCGTTCCAGTCGAGGATGCCAAAAAGAGCGGAGCTATTCGCACCGCGCTAATGCCTGGTAACTGATTCCCCCGTAACGTTAGCTGTCGCTGGTCAATGTCGAGTCCGCATTCCTGGAGAAGAAACCATGACATCGTTTAAAGCCAATTTCCGCCTGCTCGCATTTGTTGTCCCTCTATTGGCGTTCGCCATTGCTCCCCAGGATTCTCGCGCCCAGACTGTGTCAGTATCTCCCGGGGATCTTTCTTACGGTGTACCGACGCAAACCCCGTTTCCCACGATGGGATTACCCCTGGCCAGCGCTCCCGATAGCGTCACGGTGATTATCAGCGGAAGCGGCTCGGTTAGCTTCTCGGGAGCAACCGTGGGCACGCCAGGCTCGAATCCCAGCGACTTCGTCATCGATGGAAATTCCTGCACCGGAACCATTACCTCGCCAAGTACATGCCAGGTAACTCTGCATTTCAACGCGTCGCTGGCCCCCGCGTCCACCTTGGAGACGGCCACGCTCACGGTCAACTTCACGATCGGCTCAAGCCCGGGAAGCCTCACGGTGCCGATGAATGGCGCTTACGGAGCGATCAAACTTTTCAGCGCCCTGGATATAAATCCGTCCCTGTTCTCAGGCGTGACCTGGCCCAATTCACCAGGGAATCCCGTGAACACAGTCCCAGTGAATCTGTCCTGCCCCGCCAATCCCACCGCCGTGCTTTCCTCCACTCCGGATGGTTCCGGAAACGTATTTCAAGACAACACCATCCAGATTGCGGACACCATCGCCGGTTCGACGACGACTACGTCAAACGTTTGCTACGGAGGCGACACTAATTTTCAGGGATTCACCGGCTTTCCCGCGGGCACGTCCAATTGCTTCCAGTCCAGTTACGAATCGGCGGCCAGCGGCCTCATCGGCCAAAACCCCGATTTGGCGGGCGTTCCCGCCAATTATGGCGTCCAACCGTTGAATCTGATGAATGCAGTTTTCCCGCCCGGTACACCACCGCTGTATTCCGCGGTGTTGCAGGCTGGCCCTCAATCGCTCACGGTTCAGCTAACCGATGCCGGCGGTGATCTTGGTGCGGCCACGCTTCATCTGGTAACCAATTGCAGCCTGGCAGGAGTCACGCCCGGCGGCACCATCACCGGCAATCCCATCAACCCGTCCAATCCATCTTCCCTGTCACAAACCTATACTCTCGACAGCGGCCCCGGCCAAAACATCTCGATCGTCGACAACGATGCGCAAGGCCCGCCACCCTCCGGAACCGTGCCCAGCATCACCGATATCGGCGTGCCTCAGTCGCTCTTCTCTCAGCTCGTAGCCGGCTCCTCGGCTGCCCCGGCGGTTTGCCTGCGGATGGCGGGTGAAGTGGATTCTTTGGGGAATCCGATGTGCAAAGGATTCTTAATTCAGTGCACCAATAACGGAACCACGAGCGGAAGTAATTGCGATCCGACCAGTCCCAGCACCGCCCGAAGTCTGTACGACGCGGTTCAGTTTGCGTCTCCAGACGGGCCGGTCAACGGATTCAACTTCTTGTATGGCCCCGTGGGTACTCCCGCGGCTGATGCCTGCAGCAACATACTCACAGGCGTGCCTAGCGCAGCTTGCGCCTCCGGTACCGGACCTGGCATGTTGATGGGCAGCGACAACTGGCTCTGCGCGCCGGGCCAAACCGCGCCCTGCTCTCCGCTGGAACCGAATACCGCGACGCCTACGTCGCCCCCAACTTATTTGGCAGGGAATTGCCAACTTACCGGCAGTGTCACGGGCGACCTTTGCCCGCTCGACACCTTGACTCAATTCAAGGGTGCGGCCGATGTGCTCCCCGGCGGCACGACTTCCGGGAAAAACTCGATATTCATTCCAGTAGTCAACATGCCTCTGCCCTCCACCACCTTAGCCAGTTCGTTTCAATCGAACGGATGGGTACAGGCGCCGAATCCGGCAAGCGTTACTTTCACCTCCAACCCGGCGAGTTATAGTGCAGGGGCGATCAATCCGCCGACCAATGGATTTGTTGCGGCACCTGCTTACAGCGTCACCTACGGCGTAACGCCAGCCGCCAGCCCACTTCCGGATACTACGTATCCGGTTCCCAGCGATACAACTCTGTTCAACCCGACGGCGAATCCAAACTTTGGCGCCCCGCTCTGCTCGCCTTCGACTACGCCATCGTTTTCCGCGCCTCCGGTCAACCTCACCACTTCCGGGGATGGCATTTACAACCTGCACTTCTTCACGACAGACTGCGCACTGACGGAAGAACTCGTCTTCAATCCGCAGGGATCGCAGCTTACCGATCCCACAGCGAACTGGGCATCGTTCCGCTATGTAACTTTCGGCGTCGATACCGTGGCGCCTACTTTTTCCTGCAGCTCACCGAGCACCAGCGTCTGGTACAACATGAACCAGACCGTATCGTGCACGGTGACCGATCAGGACTACGTTGCCAGCGTATCGGGATCCGGCTTCCTGCCGCTGGTAAGCGGCATCCAGGGCAGCCAGGCGGAAACGGTTTCCGTTTCCACCAGCGTGGCCGCTAACAATGTGAATTCGGCGGCGCCCACCAATTCGCTGCAGGCTTGCGATTTGGCAGGAAACTGCGTCTCCGTCGCTGCCGGTCCATTCAAGATCGATCTGCAGCCACCAACCATTACCGGGCCCACACTTAATCCCGCTGCACCGTACTATCTGAACGGACCACCGGTTACGGTGACCTACGCTTGTTCCGACGGCCTCGGCTCAGGCGTCGCCAGTTGCATTGGCACTGAGACTCTTCCCGGCGGCGGCACAGTCAACACTTCCAGCGGCGGAACAATCAGCATTTCCACCGCAGGAAATTACTCGTTCACCGTTACCGCAACCGACAATGCCGGAAATCAAACCACCTCTTCCATTCCGTTCTCGGTCTCCGCAGCTCCTGCGGCAGATCTGGCCATCGTCGAGCTGCCGGTTACGGACAGCATCGAACGAGGCAAGACCGGTCACTACTACGCGGGTGTGATAAATCTCAGTTCACCCACAGCCAACAATGTGGTCATCACCTCAACCTACACCGTTCCGAATAACGTACTGAACGGAAGCTTGAGCGGAAGCTACGCGCTGGTAAGCTGCAGCCTGGCAGGGTGCTCGGTCCCAAGCTCCGGAACCAGTTGCTCGGTGACCACAACCGTTGGCGCCAGCACAACCGTCGCAGTTCTCACCTGCAACGTCGGACAGTTGGTAAGTATCTCGAAGTTGAAAGGCGAGGTTCTGACGGTCAACATCCCGATCTTGTCCACGGCGGCCGTGAATACGAAGTTCAGCTCCGTCACCACGGTGACCTCCGATAACGATCCCAAGCCCTCCAACAACACCGTCTCGGAAAGCTATACGGTGACGAAGTAGGACTGGGTCAGCGAATAAAGAAGTAGAACACCCGATAACGCACTCCCGCACAGGAAGGCGTTATCGGGTGTTCTTTTGGAATGGAGATGTCGCCCGGAGTGGCGACTCTATTTCGCGGCAGCCTTCATCTGGTCAGCCGCAAAGATGGTGCGGAGGTCGGAGCGGTCCAGCAGATGTTCCGCACCAGGATCCTTCTTGAGTTCCTCGAACAGGTTGCGCGCCAATTCATATTGGTGGTTCGATTCACTGGTATTTCCACTGGATTGATCCGCCTCTCCCAGGAAGGAATGAATGCGGGCTGTTTCCAGTCGCAGGCCCAGCTTCTCGCTGCTGTTCAGCGCAGTCTCCAACTCCTGACCGGCGTGCGCATAATCTTTGTTCTTGATCATCGCGGCCGCGAGGTCGACGGAACTACGCAGCGAATAATATTTCAAATGCAGGCCGTCGGCCTGCTGCACGGCGGCACGCAACTCGCCCACAGCGGATTGCGAACGTCCCTCAGCAACGGCAACCCGAGCCAGGTTCATCCGTGCGATCAGTGCATTTTCGCGATCTTTACTTTTGGCCGCAGCCGCGGCGGCTTGTTCGTAAGCGTGATTCGCTGCCTTATAGTCCCCACGGTAATAGGCAACGTCTCCCTGAGTATTCAGAAGCTCGCTGCGGACAGTTTCGTTTTTCAGGTCGGCGGCAATCGCGTTTGCCTCGTCCAGAAGCTTGCCGGACTCATTGCCGCGGCCAACCAGGGCTAAAGTGTCTGCCAGATTATTCAGGGAATCGGCCAGCTCAAAGCTCTTGTTGCTGGTCGAGCGAAAACCATTCACAGAATCCTGCATGGCGCTCACCGCCGCTCCCAGCCGGCCCTGATACATAAGTACTCTTCCAATGAATTCCGAAGCTCCGGCGGCATCCTTGGTATCTGAAGCCTTGCGCGCAACGTCAAGCGCATTCATCAGGTTCGCCAGAGCCTGATCATAATCGCCCATAGCTGTATAGACTTCGCCCAGGGAGGTCAGTGTCTCCGCCAAATAGAAAGGCTCGTTCAGCTTCTGTCTTAGCTGTAGGGATTGCTGGTAATAAATGAGAGCGTTGTCCGTGTCATATTTCGCGAAATATACGTCGCCAATATTGCTCAGGCACAACGCCTGGTAATTTACGTCATTGGCGTCGCGCTGGATTTGCAACGCTTCCTTATAGTCCTGCAGCGCTTTGTCGTTGTCGCCGCGCGTCTGGTAAAGCACGCCACGGTTAATCAGGATGTCGCCATAGTCCTTTTTTACGCCGATATCGCGCAGGATCTGCAGCGCCTGGTTATAGCTGGCCGTTGCGGCATCCGGCTTGCCGAGCGTGATCTGATCCTGAGCCAATTCCGACAGACTGTTCGCCAGCAACCGCTGCATGCCCAGCTTGCGGGTAATTTCCATCGAGTCTTGAATGTTGCGGATGGCTTCATCCGGCTTGTTCATCTGCCGGTAGGAAATTCCCAGTGCCTGCAAAATCAACGCCTTCTGCTCCGGATTATCCACTTGAACCGCCAGGCTTAAGCCTTTGCTGAGCGGCTCTAAAGCCGCCTCCGGATTGCCTTGCAGAAATTCCACGCTGCCAATCTGCCACAGCGCCTTTATGTTCTTGGGATCGGCTTTCAGAATGTTTGCAAACTGCGCACGAGCCTTGTCGAAATCGCCGTTGTCTGAATAAAGGCTTCCCAGCGCATACTCCACATCCGTGTTATCAGGGAAAGTCTTGGCCAGGTTCTCGTAGGCCTCAATGGCTTTCTTGTTGTCCTTCATGATCTGAGCGTGATTCGCTTCGATCAGATATTTCTCAGCCAAGGGAAGCGTCTGGCTAAGCTCGAGAGCTTTGCGCGAATACTGCTCCGCCTGGGTGTCGTATCCGAGAGCCGAGTCGGCCTCGGCCAACCGCGCGTACGCGAGCGCAAACTGAGGATCTTCCTGAATCGCGGCTTGCAGCGCTTTGACTGCATCCAGATTCTTGCCTTCGCGCAGCAGTTGCACACCTTGGCTGAAGTCGCGCAGCGCGGGCGCGGATTGCGAGGACGGCTGGAACGAACTGGCTTTCAATTCTTTCAAGACGTCCGAAGAGACAGAGAGATTTTGACGAATCTGATCGGCCAGGCGATCCACGGCGGCAGGAATTTCCTTCTCACTGGCCGCCTCGATTTTCACCGGCACACGGCGGTCGCGCTTTAGATCTTGCAGAGTCGCATCGATGCGAATCTGGTCGCCAAATTTGACGTACTGGCCCCATACCACGATGTCGGCATTGCTGAATTGAGCGAGGCGGCTCACCGTGGAGGGATCGATTGCGGCGCCGGGGGTGATGCGCAAGTCGGAAAGAACCTGATGGAGCCGTTCCGGCGAGATAGTGCGAAGATGCGAAGACTCTCCTACGTCGGTGCTAAGCATATCCGCCAAACTCGGCCCCAGCCAGTCGAAACTGGGGTCCCCGGAAGCATTCCTAAAGGGCAAAATCGCCAGGGAGACCGAAGGCCCAGCGACCGTTTGTCCGTGGGATGGCGAAAACAGCGTTGCCCGGAACACGTATCCGAGAATCCCCAATACCAGCACAGAGACAATGCCCGCCAGCATTGGCCAATGAATCGTGCGTCCCCAGGGCTCAACGGCGGGCTGGAAGCCCAACGTCGCCGCCGCACGATTCCCTTGCCACGTGTCCAAATCATGCAGGAATTCCGTGGCCGTCTGGTAGCGCAGGTTGGGATCGCGCTCCAGGCACTTGCTGACAATATTGCTGAGCGCGCGCGGAATCGTCCCGTCATGGTCGGAAACCGGAATGGCGCGCTCCTGATTGCGCTTGATCAAGCTGGCTACGGCGCTCTCAGCTCTGAACGGCGTCTGCCCGGTCAGCAGCTCATAAAGGATCAAGCCCACGCTGAAAAGATCGGAGCGCTGGTCCAGTTCCTTTGCCAGCGCCTGCTCCGGCGACATGTATTCCATTGTCCCAACAAGAGCGCCGGTCTGCGTCATTCCGTCGCCTTGAACCGTACGGGCCAAGCCGAAATCCATCACCAGAATGCGGCCGCTCCGATCCCGCATAATGTTCTGCGGCTTCATGTCGCGGTGGATCACGCCCACGCCATGAGCCGCTTCCAGCGCGCGGCAGACTTGCTGAATGATCTCGACGGCCTCTTCCGGAGGAAACTTTTTTCTCTGCAGAATAAGAGTACGCAGGTCTTCGCCTTCGACGAACTCCATGGTGATAAACTTCACGCCATCGGCGTCGCCCAAGTCGTAGATGCGGATCACATTCTTATGAGTAACCTGATGAGCCAGCAGCAACTCCTGCTTGAATCGCGCCAGAATGGAGGGATTCGAGGCCAGCTGCGGGCGGATGAGCTTCAGTGCTACCGGACGGTTTAACTCCCGGTCCATGGCCTTATAAACCGCTCCCATTCCGCCTTCGCCCAGTAGTTGCAGGATTTCGTAGCGTCCTCCGAGCACATCGCCAATCTGCAGAACTGCAGCGCTCATCGGGGAGCGAGGTCGCGGGGCGGGAGAGCGGGGAACTGGACTTACATCAACCTGAGTGGCCTCGTAATCCACCTGCCTGTCCGGTGGAGCGGAAGATGGCTGGGGAAAATCAACCAAAGTGGCGTCGGAATCAACCGAAGAGTTCGAGGCAGCGCTGTCCCCTTTAACCGGAACGCTCACTCCGAGCGTGTTTGCCGAATTGGCTCGATCTTTCGGATCGATCCGCGGATCCCGATTTTGCATGACTCGCCCTGCTGGGAGGAGGTTGAAATCCCCAAACGCCGCACCAAAAAATTACTTCGAAGTATATACCGCGGGGGGAGGGCAATACACCAACAAGTGTCGATTATAGCAACTTCATTTTGATTTTTGCTCGGCGATCCACTGGTTCGTTTGGGCGTCCAGCAGATCGAGGGGAAGCGTTCCCCCATCGAGCATTTCGTCGTGAAATTTGCGAATGTCGAACTTGGGTCCCAATTCTCTCTGAGCTCGATCCCGCAGTTCCCGGAACTTGAGCTGTCCGAGCTTGTAGCTGAGGGCCTGGGCCGGCCACGCAATATAGCGGTCGGTTTCGGACTGGATCGTCGGCTCGTCCACAGCGCCGGACTTGCGGAAAAACTCCACCACCTGATCCCGCGTCCAACCTTGGGAGTGGATTCCCGTGTCAACCACTAGTCGCACCGCTCGGAACAACTCGGACGAGAGCCGGCCGTAATCCGAGACAGGGTCCTGATAGAAACCCGACTTCCTTACCCAGTTGCTCCGCATAGAGTGCCCAGCCCTCGATGTAGGCATTAAACCCCAGACCGTGCTGGCGGAACTTGGGCAGGCCAGTCAGTTGCTGCTGGACGGATAGCTGCATGTGATGTCCCGGAATGCCTTCATGGTAGGCGATGGCCTCATCGTCAATCAGGGTACGCTGCGCAAAGTTGGATGTAGCGACCACGACGCGGCCCGGGCGCTTGCCATCCGGCGTGCCTGTCACATAGTGGGTTGCGGCCGCAGCCTGGAAAGGCGGTATCGCTTCGACCGTGACCGGCGACTTAGGGAGCACGGTGAACAGTTCTGGTAGTTTCGGCTCCATCTGCGCGATGTAGCGGCGGAAGTCGTCGAGGATCTGCTCGGCAGAAGTTGGAATGTATTTCGGATTCGTCTTGAGCGAAGCGCGGAACGAGGCGAGATCGGCGAACCCTTCCTTCTTAGCAATGGCCGTCATCTCGGCCTCGATGCGGTCGATCTCACGCAAACCCAGTTGATGAATTTCCTCCGGCGTCATGCGTGTGGTGGTCCGGGCATAAATATCGTTTTGATAGCGCTTCTCGCCGTCCGGCAGGGAAGTAACCGCGAGCGTGGTACGGCCCTGCGGAGCGTATTCCGTGCGCAGGAAGACGGCAAAAGTTTTGTAGGCGGGAATTACATCGCCTTGGATAGCGTCGGTGATCTGCTGGGTCAAGCGTTTCTGGTCGTCGGCAGAAATACTCGCCGGATATTTCTTGGTTGGGATGAGAAACGGATCAGCATCGATAATGCCCTCACATTGAACCGGAAGTTTCTCAATCAGGAAGCGCACCGGCATGAGCTTCTCTTTCATGCCCGCGCGAAGCACCTCGGTGGTCTGGTTGAGCACGCGTGGAATCTGATGCAGGCGCGCAATGTAGTCCTCGTAGTGCTTCACCGAGTCGAACGGCATCGAGAGTGGCAGGTCGGCAAGGCTGGTATGGACGCCATTCTGCTGGTTGATCGGCATCTCATACTCTTTGAGATCGAAGTCCGCGATCCGCTGCTGCAATACTCGAACCAGCAAATCGTGAGAAAGTTGGTCCTGATCTGAAAAGCCGCTTGTCGGAATGGCTTCAATCCGCGCCAGGAACGTCTCGTCGGATTTATGTCGTTCGTCGATCGCTTGCAACGAGTACTGAGCAAGCTTGTCGTTATAGCGATAATCGCCGTAGGCGGTGGCGCGCTCTGGAAAATTGCGTAGATCCGTCTCGTAGTGCTCTTCGAACAGCGCGTTCTGCGCGGCGAGGCGGTCGGCAACTGGCTTCCGATCCTGGGCGAAAAGCGATCCGGCGAAAAGCGCGATGAAAAACAAGATCGAGAGGAAGCGCATAGTCTAAGCAGCCTACCAGAGCGACCGTCACTGTGAGAAGAAAGAGATTTAGCGTCAGCCCCATTCCACAGGGGCATTTCAAGAACACCGCTTTCTTCAAGTAGACTAGCTATCCCATGAAGAACGGGTACTCGCGCAAACTCAGGTTTTCGTTCCAGCTCAGTATCGCTACAATCTTACTTACCACCGGGATGATTGCTCAGTCCGTTTCCCCGCAACTCTTGGATGGGTTGAAGTGGCGCCTAATTGGGCCCTTCCGTGGCGGCCGCGCAGTCGCTGTCGCCGGGGTCCCGGGCGATTCCACCACATTTTATTTTGGCGCCGTCAACGGAGGCATCTGGAAAACCACCGACGCCGGAACGGTCTGGACGCCGATTTTTGATAGCCAGCCGGTTGCCTCCATCGGTGCGATCGCGGTTGCGCCCTCCGATCACAAAACCATCTACGCCGGAACCGGCGAGTCCGATATTCGCTCCGACTTGTCCTCCGGAAATGGCGTCTATAAATCAGTTGACAGCGGCGCAACCTGGACTCACATCGGCCTTGAAGATACTCGTCAGATCAGCCGCATCGTAATCGATCCTCAGAATCCAAATATCGTCTACGTCGGCGCTCTCGGCCACGCCTACGCTCCGAATGAACAGCGAGGCGTTTATAAATCTGTGGACGGCGGAACACACTGGGAGAAGGTTCTTAACACAGGAACAGACACCGGGATTTCCGATCTGGCGATCTGTGCCGGTAACTCGCAACTTCTGTTTGCCGGAAGCTGGAATACTCACCGTCCTCCCTGGAGCACCTATGCTCCCATCGATGGACCCGGCGGCGGACTCTATCGGTCCCAAGATGCAGGCAAGACCTGGTCACGTCTCAACGGCAGCGGATTGCCCGAAGGTGATTGGGGACGCATCGGAGTCGATGTAGCGCCGGATGGCAAGCGCGTTTATGCGTTGATTCAAGCCAAGAAGCCGGGCCTCTACCGTTCTGACGACGGAGGCAATACCTGGACTCTGGAAAACGCTGATCCACGTCTCACCAGCCGCGCCTGGTATTTCAATGGCATCACTATCGATCCACAGAATCCGGATGTTTTCTACGTCCCGAACGTCGCGCTGTACCGGTCTGAAGACGGCGGCAAAACCATTTCGATCGTCCGCGGTGCGCCCGGCGGAGACGATTACCACCAGATCTGGATCGATCCTAAAAACTCCGCCAGCATGGTCCTTGGAACGGATCAGGGAACCACCATCAGTCTCGATCGCGGACAGACCTGGAGCACTTGGTACAACCAGCCCACCGCCCAGTTCTATCACGTGATCACTGACAATCAGTTCCCCTACGTTGTCTACGGCGCGCAACAGGATAGTGGAAGCGCTGCCGTTCTAAGCCGCACCGATCACGGTCAAATCACCCCGCGCGATTGGTTTCCCGCAGGCGACAGCGAGAGCGGTTATATGGCGCTCGACGCCAGGGATCCGAACATCATTTACTTGAGCGGAACCTTCGGCACGGTAGATCGCTTTGACCGGCGCATCGGACTCAGCCAGAACATTGCTCCCTGGCCGGCGTTTTCATTCGCCTCCGAGATCGATCAACGTAAATATAGGGATCCTTGGACTCCGGTGTTGCTCTTTTCTCCTGCAGACAAAACAACTCTCTATCTCGGCACACAATATGTGATGAAGACGGTCGACGGCGGTTTGCACTGGGAAACCATCAGCCCTGATCTCACCGGATCGACGCAAACACCCAGGGAGGCCAAGCCGCAAGGGCCGCCAACGATCGAGAATGCGAAACAGCGAGGCTACGGCGTAGTGTTCACCATTGCGCCATCACCTCTGAATCGCGATCTCATTTGGGCGGGAAGCGATACGGGATTAATTCACCTAACGCGCGACGGCGGAAAAAACTGGAAAGACGTAACCCCCCCGGGTCTTTCCCCATGGAGCAAAATTTCATTCATCGAAGCTTCGCACTTTGATCCCGCAGTGGCATATGCAGCCGTGGATCGCAGCCGCCTCGACGATCGCACCCCCTACCTCTATCGCACTCGCGACTATGGAGCGACATGGCAATTGATTACGAATGGAATTTCAGCTCCCGCTTTCCTCCGGGGAATTCGTGAAGACCCCGAGAAAAAAGATCTTCTCTTCGCCGGAACCGAGTTCGGAGTTTACGTTTCGTTTGATGCCGGCGATCACTGGCAACCCTTGCAGCTTAATCTACCGATCACTTCCGTTCGAGATCTCACGATTCATGGCGATGATCTCGTCATTGCCACGCACGGCCGTTCCTTCTGGATTCTTGACGACATCACGCCACTTCGTCAGGCACTGGAGGCTGGAAAAGCCAACTCGTTCTATCTTTACCAACCTGCCCAGGCTTATCGAATTGATAACGATTCCTTCCCCGGGACCCCGCTTCCGCCAGAGGAACCCACTGCAGAGAACCCGCCGGCTGGCGCGACGATTGATTATTTCCTCCAGTCTCCCGCGACCAATGTTGTGCTGGAGATTTTCGATCCGCAACAGAAACTAGTTCGCAAATTTTCTTCAGAAGATAAGCATCCGGAAAAACATCCGCCAGTTCCAATTGCCGAGCGTTGGTTCCCCAAGCCGGAAGTTTTACTGAGCAATCCAGGGACGCACCGCTTTGTGTGGAATCTTAAATGGGGAAACTCCGGCGAATCCAGCCCGGACGAAGAAACTGAATTGCGAAATCCCAGCGGCCCTCTGGCTGTGCCCGGAGACTATTCGATCAGACTGACGGTGAATGGCAAGCCGCAGACGCAGCACCTCAAAGTGGTCATGGACCCGCGCTCTCCCGCGACTCCCGAAATTCTTCAGCGGCAACTGGAACTCGGTCAGCAAATATTTGCTGAAACTCTCGAGGCTCGCCGCGCGCTCGCTGAAATCGGCTCAGTGCAAAAACAGCTGGCGGACGTTGAACAGAAGCTGGGTGAACAAAATCTGGGCGAACAGAATCCATCTCTCAAGTCGGCTGTGGCCAACGCTCGTTCCGGAATCGCAGAAATTCTTTCCAGCAAAGACAATAAGGAACAGCAGCCAGCAGGCCTCCAGGATGGCTATAGCGAAATGGTTTCGGCTCTGCATGTGGTAGAAGGCGGAGACCGTGCCGTACCTGCGCAAGCGATAGCCGTCTACCAGGAATCCAGCCAGCGCGTGAAAATCGGTATTGCCGCGTGGGCCAAATTCAAAGAAACGAAATTGCCCCAGCTGAATCAGCAATTGCGCGAAGGAAATCTGCCTGCGATTGCCATCTCGGAGATTGAACAGGAAGTGGAATTTCTGATGTCGCGCTGAGACCGCAAGACCCTTCGCTTTATCGAGGATCGATAATTTGAAGTCCCTTGACCATAGCGAAGTGCCGCTTGTTAAACGTGGCCAGACGGCTGCCTCGCTCCAAAGCCGTGGCGGCCACAATCAGGTCGTAAGCCCCGATCATTTTGCCGGCGGACTGCAACTCCACCCAGATGCGCGCATGTTCGTAAGCGGTCTGCTCGGTGTAGGGGACGATGGGTAGCGCGCCCACGATAGTCTCCAGATATAGTCGGCGTTTCGACCTTTGTGGCACCACCGCGCGCTCCACCCCGTGCCAAAGTTCCGCTACTGTGATGGCGGCGATTTCAAACTGATCGTCGGGCCGCGATGCGACCCAACTCCTCAGATCGAAAACACCCTTTTCCCCGCGAATTACTACATCCACATCAAGCAGGATTACCACTTGCCGGCTGCTGGTTTGAGCCTTCGCCGAGCCTTCTGTAGGTCACGGTGCAAGGCGCGTGCCGTTTTATCCGGTAACTCAGCACCAGCTAACACTTCGGCGAAGTCCCGGCCCGAGCAAATTCTTGCCTTGTTCGGCACCAACCGCGCCAAAGGGGCACCATTCCTGACGAGAACAAAAGTGACATTCTGATAGTGAGCGCGGTTGACGCAGTCGGCGAAATTTCTGGCCGCTTCCGTCACGCTAATCACCTTCATCTTCATAGAATCATATTATCAGATTCTACGCACAACCGACCGGATTTCGATTTCCCCCCCCGCCAACCTGCGCTACCAAACCCTGCACGCCTTTACCGCAACCATGGGCTGTCCCGCTTTACAGCCAAATGCTTTGCCGAACTCCGGCATGTTGACCAGAACCCCATTGGCGCGAAAGCGGTCCGGCGAATGTGGATCGGTGGTTGCGACCAGTCGCTCCATTTCCGGACGCCATACCGCGCACCAATCCTGCGCGAATCCGAGAAAGAGCTCTTGCAGCGGCGTAAAGCCGCTGGCTGTCTTCTTATCCAGATCAAGTCCCTGCATTGCGGCGTGAGCCACGAATGCCATGTAGGCCAGGCGCATCCCACCGTTATCGGCCGTATTCTCGCCCAGCGTGAGTTTGCCATTGATCTTGGTATCGCCCACGCTGAACTGGCTGTATTCGTTCACGATGCACTGCGCTTTTTCCGTGAACTTGTCGGCATCCTCTTTCGTCCACCAATCGTGGAGATTGCCATGCCCGTCGAATTGCCGCCCTTGATCGTCGAATCCGTGAGTGATTTCGTGGCCCATGACAGCGCCCATGTGCCCGTAGTTCACCGCACCTGCCGACGACGGATCGAAAAATGGAGACTGCAATATCCCAGCAGGAAAATTAATATCATTCATACTGGGATCGTAATATGCGTTTACGGTTGGCGGTGACATCTCCCATTCATCTCGATTGACCGGCTTGCCGATCTTCGCCAGTTGCCGATGGGATTCAAACTCGGCCGCGCGAAAGCTGTTTCCCAGCGCGTCTCCGCGCTCCACGGTCAAGGTGGAATAGTCTCGCCACTGATTCGGATAGCCGACCTTGTTGGCGATCAAATGCAGCTTCTCTTCCGCCAGCTTCTTGGTTTCCGGGCTCATCCACTCCAGGCCCTCAATGTCTCTGCCCAGGGCCGCTTCAACGTCGTGAATCATTTGTACCGACTGCTCTTTGCTGGCCGCTGGAAACTTCTGCTCCACGTACACCTTGCCCAAGGCCTCGCCCAATGCCCCGTCGGTACCGGTTACGCAACGCTTCCAGCGGGGCTCTTGCTCGGGAATGCCCACCAATTTACGTCCGTCAAAATCGAACTTTTCGTCGTCCAGCGCCTTGGGCAAAACCGTGCCCGGAACCGAGTGCACAAGTTGCCAACGCAGATAAGCCTTGATTGTCGGTAAATCCGTTTCCGCAATCACCTGATTCAGACCCTTAAAAAACTCCGGTTCGGCCACATTAATTTCCTGGAATTGCGGCGCGCCGGTTCCCGGATAAAAATGCTCCCAATTCAGAGTCGGCGTAAGCGCCTGCAAACCGCTGTCCGGCATCATGTGATAAATATTGTGCGGGTCGCGCTGCGAGGTGACATCCAGAGACACTTTTGCCAGCGCGGTCTCCAGCTTCATGATGGCTTGTGCATCGCTCGCTGCCTGCGCCTCACTCGCCCCCAGCAACTTCAGCATATTGCCGACGTGCTGCACGTACTGCTTGCGGATCTCTTCGTCCTTTTGTCCAGTACGCAGGTAATAATCCTTTTCCGGCAAACCCAGCCCACCTTGCGATACCACGGCGATTTCCCGCGTCGCATCTTTAAAGTCCTGCTGTGAGCCGAACCCTAGAAAAGCGTTCACGTTGACGAGCTGAAAATGTGCCAGCAGTTCTGGCAGCTGATCTTTGCTGGAAAGTGCATTGATGCGCTCCAGTTCAGGCTGCAATGGCGCCATGCCCTTCTTTTGGATTTCGGCGTCGTCCATGCAGCTCGCATAATAGTCGCCGATCTTCTGCGAATTCGCGTCGCGTCCACTGCTGGGCGCCGCCGCAGTCTCAAGGATTTGGTGCAATACCTGCCGGTTATATTGCTCGAGATTGTAGAACTGGTCGGAATAAGGAGAATCGTTGGGGATGGGATGCAGCTTGCTCCAGTTACCGCAGGCATAATGATAAAAATCAACACAGGGATCAGCCGCCGTATCCATCAGGTCTTTATCCAGGCTGGGGATCAACTGGAAAGTTTGTGGCTGCGTCTGGCCTGCTGGAGTCGAACCGGTTTGCGCAAGCACCCGGCTGCCCGCCACGCTCATGCCAGCCGCTACGACGAAATAAATGAGTTTCCATCCCCGAGTGGATCGCATATTGTCCCTCCGGCTAGGAATCATACACCGCCAAATCACCTGACTTGTCTTGTCATAGTCCACAGGAAAGAAACATATTCGGTCGCCCACACGAAAATGGTCTCTGCCAGCACTACTGTCTGGGTACTTTGGTGTGCCCACATCCTCGCCGAAGCTTTCTCCATACTAGTGTCCGGCGCCCCAGGATCGTATCATCGAGACACGCGCACAGACGCGATTCCATGACTCTGTTTGATTCGTCCAGATCCGATCGCAGTACGGGTTCTGCAACTGCCTCTGCGATGGTCGAGGCCCTGATCCCGATCTGGCAGCGCGTACTGCAACGGCCTTCCATAGGAATCGAAGAAAATTTCTTCGACATCGGCGGCAACGTGGAGTCTGCGGACTTGCTCTTTGCGGAGATTGCTCGAGAGTGTGGCAGGGAAGTTCCCACCGCCGCCATCTTCCAGGCTCCCACGATCGCGGCCCTGGCTTCCATGCTGGAACTGCCCAGCCTTCCGCGGTTCAGCCCTTTCGTTTCTTTGAAAGCCGGCGCAGACCATCCGCCAGTCCTCATTACTCACGGTTTGGGTGGCCGTGCCAGATTCACCCAACTCGCAAAGCATATTCGCACCAATCACCCCATCTACGGAATTCAGGCTCGAGGAATCGATGGCAGGGAAGAGCCGTTTGATCGAATTGAGGACATGGCTCAGTACTATCTCGCGGACCTAAAGAAGGTTCAGCCCGAAGGCCCCTACGTGCTTATCGGCTATTCATTCGGTGGCCTGATAGCTCTGGAGATGGCGCAGCGCTTGTCGGACGAGGGCAAACATATTCAGTTGCTGGTAATGGTGGATGCCTACCCTCATCCCCGCCAGATGTCCCGGAGCCAGCGCTTGCTGCTGGGCCTGCAGCGAACGAAACGCCGTATCTCCCAGATGAGCCAACGGTCCTTCCCGGACGCCCTTTCCTACCTTATCGGCGGCCTTAAGCATCGGTTCGGTATCGCGGCCGGGCATGATCCCAACCCTGATTCTCCTGAAGTTTCGCGGTTATCGCTTGCGACCACCACGTTGCAAGTCAAACGAAAAGCGTACGTCGCTTTGGCGCAGTATCAACCGCGCCCTTACGCCGGAAAGATAAAATTCTTGAAGAGCGAGAGCGATGAATACTTTCCCGGCGATCCGGTGCCGGTCTGGGCAAAGTTGGCTGCGGACTTCGAAGTCGAGACCGTTTCCGGCAGTCATCTGGACATGGTAACCACTCACTTCGAGAGCCTGGCTGCGGTGCTTACCCGGTACCTGCAAGAAGCGTTTTCTCAGAAGTAGGCCGAACACACTGGTTGAACATCTGGTGAAAAACTTGGCAATGCGCTCAGAGCCATATCACAACACGAATCAAGCGAGACCATTCTTCTTTACCCTGGCGCATCTTTTTTTCCTGTTGTCTTTCGTTCTTTCCGGCACACTATTTTCCGGCGGATGCGATCGCAAGCAAGATTCCCCCGCCAGGCCCACAACCCCGCCTCCCGCAGAAACAGTCAAGCAATCCGCATCCCCCGCGAAGTCTCAGGCCATTCCAGATTGCCCTCCTGCCGAGGGCCCGGATGTGGTGGCCCTGGCAGAAAAAACCGATCACATCGTCATTCTTAAGTGGCGCGCCAGCGCTTCCGACTCCAGGCACCCTGACCCCATCGGATATTGCTTGTATCGCAGCCTGCGGGGCAAGCGTCAGCCACTGCAACGGATCAATATCCATCCCTTGCCGCAAACCGCATGTACCGATGACTTGGTGGAGAATAATAAGAAATACGAATACAGAGTGATGGCAATCAGCCAGAAACGAATTATGAGCCGTCCCTCCAATGTAGCCCGCGCTGAAATTCCAAAAGATAAGCCGCGAAAGCACACTGAAGAGGAACCCCCTTTGTGCCGAGCCGCGAATGGCCAGAAATAATTCCCGGCGAGTTGCAATTAAATGAAGAAGCAGCTGGAACCAATGATTTCCTGACCTACTAAATTACATCGTGCCGCATAAATCGAACCAAAATTTCGTTTCCCGTTGGTCGCCCCTGTTGCGCCTTTGCATCCTTATCGCCTTTTCTCTGGCGGTCTGGTTTCGGCCGCTGGCTTCGTCATTTGCCCTCGCCTACCACGACAGTGAATACACGCACATCCTGCTGATCATTCCCGTGAGCCTGACGTTGATTTTTCTGGATTGGAGAGCCCCGGCGGAAGGCTCGAGACTCAGTTCAAGCCTTGGCACAATCCTGATGGGGTTAACGCTGGCTGTTGCTGTTGCCTTACGACTGGGCGTTGTCCATCTTCATCCCGATGAGCGGCTTTCCTTGAACATGCTGGCCATCGTCCTGTGGTGGATCGGCGCCTTTCTCTTCTCCTTTGGCTTTTCTGCTTTCGAGCGCGCCGTCTTTCCTCTTTGTTTCTTGTTCTGGCTTGTTCCTATCCCGCAGATCTTGTTAGACCCAATTGTGCGCCTGCTGCAGGAAGGCTCTGCCGCCTCTGCCGACGTGTTCTTCGCCATCGCCGGAGTTCCGGTTGCCCGGGAGGGAACCATCATTACGATACCGGGCTTAGTCATTGAGGTAGCGCGCGAGTGCAGCAGTATCCGTTCAAGCCTGATGCTGGTGGTCACCACCATGGTCCTTGCGCAGATGCTTCTACGTTCTCCCTGGCGCAAGGCCCTCGTGATTGCAGTGGCCGTCCCGCTTTCGGTAGTGAAGAATGGGCTTCGGATTTTTGTTCTTGGAATGCTGGGAACCCGCGTCGATCCCAGTTATTTGACGGGAAGACTGCACCATCAGGGCGGAATCATTTATTTCCTGATTGCCCTGGCCGCGATATTTCTGTGTCTCTGGATTGCGCGCCGTGGCGACGAACAATTGCCGGTCTCACCCTGACGGATCGATGGCCTTGCATTGGCCGCTGGAAGCCTATCGATGGGCAAGTCCGAAGCTCACCGCCGCCGCCGAGGAGCTCATATTCAGCATCGAGACCGCGCGCTCGAGCCTATGATGTCCCGTCCTATGGAAGAAGTAGCTGAGCCCGATCACGCCGGCGGTTTCCCCGGCGAAATTCATTGCTAAACCCGTAGTGCTGCCCGCGAATACACGCGTGACCGGGTTCAGTTCCTGGCCGCCGCTGCGCAAGTTTTCTCGGGTTACTACGAAGTCGGCAGCGCTGAACGCGGCATTCGCAGCAAACAGAAAGCTGTTTTCACGATCCCAGAATCGATGGCTGATAGTCTCCGGAATGCTCGCCGGATGGACCGTTGTTGTTGAAGTGGAAAACGGCTCCCCCAAGGATGCCGGTCTCAACAGCGCCATAGAAACTTGCTGCGCATTGGCCAAGCCACAAAAAGCGAAAATTGCCAGCAGAATGGCTGTCCGCGGCCGAATGATCGTGCCAATCAATTTTGTCAGCATAACGTTAGTCATCGGCGCCATTGGCCACCTGTACTAGTACTAACGGAAATGCCGGACCCCGAGAATGGCCCTTACGTGCCAGTAATCTTCATGCGTTACTTTATGGGATTAGAGGATGTGACTGAAGTAACAGTCTCTGCCAGTTACCGCGTCGAGAATGGCGAGCGCCGTAACTTCTCGGCCAACTGGGAGGATAGGAAGGGCCTGCAACAAATCTCGCTTAGAGGACAAGGGGCTTTATGGGGTTAGCAGGAACTCTCAAGGACAGCTAAAAAGGGAAGCATCAAGGAGTGACCCTGATGCTTCCCCAAGGGGAAAACGAAGCTTTCGGTTCCGGATCTCGAACTCTTACGGTACCGCTGCCACTACAGGCGGAGTCGACCGTGCACTTTCCTGACCGCTTGAATTTACTGACGTGGCCTCGTAGTAGTAAGTCTGACCGGCAACCACGGTGCTGTCAGTGTAGGCGGTATTTGCGTCCATACTGGGATTGATTTTGGCGTAGGTCCCGGTGGCGCTGGTGCTGCGGTAAACGTTGTAGCCCGCCACGTCGCTGCTGGCATTCCACGAGAGATTCACGCTATACGTGGTTGCGGTTCCAGTCCCGCTGAGCGACGCTGGCCCTGACGCACTGTTGGCGTTGCTGGCAAATGCGAGCGTGCCCGATTCAGCCCCGCTGCTGGTCGGCGTAAAAGCCACATTGAATGTCACGCTGCTCCCAGCGGCAATCGTCAGTGGAAACGCAGCGCCCTCCAGGATAAATTGCGCATTGCTGCTGGTATCGGACGACACGATGACAGCCGCGCCCGAGGCGCTCATCGTAATCGATTCCGTCTGCGTAGTCCCCACCGGCACGCTGCCGAAGCTCACTGCTGCGGGACTCACCGTTAACTGGCTGGTCGCTATCGCGGTGCCCGTGCCCGCCAGCGATTCCGCAGCCGACGAACTGGTGGCATTGCTGGCGAAGGCCAGCGAACCCGACTCCGCGCCGCTGCTGGTCGGTTTAAACGCTACGCTGAACGATAAGCTTTGGCCGGCTGCGATGGTTAAGGGAAAACTGGCCCCCTGCAGAGCGAATTGCGAATTGCTGCTGCTGTCCGCCGAAACCGTCACCGGCGCCCCTGAGGCGCTCATGGTGATGGTTTGCGTCTGCGTGCTTCCCACCGGCACGCTGCCGAAGTTCACCACTGCGGGACTCACCGTCAACTGGCTCGAAGCCACGGCTGCGGTTCCAGTGCCCGAAAAAGGTACGTTCAGGCGAGGATCCGAAAAGAGAAGACTGCCGCCAACGCTGCCAGAAGACTGCGGCGTAAAAGTAACCGTGAAAGTCACGCTTTGCCCGCCCGCCAATGTTAGAGGCATGCTCGGTGCGCTAGTGGAAAATTCACTTCCGATCGTCTGGAAGCCGGAAACTGATACCTTCCAGGTACGAGCATTGGTCAGCGTAATAGTTTTTGTAGAACTGGACCCCACCGCTACCTGGCCAAAAGAAACACTGGCTGGACTCGCCACGATCGCGTCGCTCTTTACCCCTGATCCATCGAACTGGAGCTGAAGGGTTTTGTTGGCAGCGTTGCTCTGAAACGTGGTGTTCCCTCCGGCCCATCCGGTCGCTGTGGGAGTGAACGTGACACTAAGGTCGATGCTCTGTCCCGCGGCCAGCGCAAGCGGCAGGCTCATCTCAGGAAAGCCGAATTGGCCTTCACGAACGAAGTTCATCGCCGTGAGGGTGACGCTGCTGGCTCCGGTGTTGGTCAGCGTGATCAGCTGAGTCTCCGTCTGTCCGAGCGGGACGGTGCCAAAGTGCAGCGTCGAAGGGCTGCAGGTTAACTGTTGGATGGTGGTTTGCGCGCCCCAGGAAAATGTTGTGGCATAGACCGCAACGAGGACGACGAAGAAGGCGCGGGTAGAAAGGGAATGAGAGATGGACCGGGGGAGTCTCATGTCAAGCAGTGTGAAGTCATTCCCGCGAAGTGAAAAGGTCTCGACAGGGCAGCGCGACCCTTGGCCCTTCGGACATCGGCCCTTACGCTACATGATTAAAATCTCCTGAAATAGCCTGTTTACGCGTGTAAACGCGCTCCTTCTCGCGCTCTCGCAGGAGAAGTGCAAAAAAGGGAACCACGAAGCATACATCTGACACAAAGGTTTTAATACCGACCGAGCAGAGGAAGGCCGATCAAAACGACCTAGCAGAAAACGGCCCAGCAGAAAATCACGGCCATTTATGGAGCGGGAATCTGAACATTGGAAACAATGTTCGAGTAGCCGCTTTCTTCGTTGCTGGAATTCACCGCAGTAGTAGCGTAGCAATAGTTCGTGCCGTCGGTTACGGAACCGTCGGAATACGCGGTGAGCGTGATCAGTGTAGATCCGTTGATCTTCGAATACGCGCCGCAGGAACTAGTGTAGATGGCTCGATAGATGTTATATCCGGAAATATCCGGTGAGCCGCTAGCACTCCACGACAAACTCACGCTGTGAGTCGGCGCAGCCGTGCCCGTACCCGTAGCCGCCGCCGTAGTCGTCACGGGCTGCGCGTTGCTCGTAAATGTGAGGGTCGCGCTGGCCGCTCCCGCCACTTGTGGACTGAACGTCAAAGTAAAGGCAGCACTGTGTCCGGCCGTAATGACCGCCGGCAGTGACAAGCCGCTTATCGTGAAGCTGGAGTTGTTGGAACTGGCGGCGGTAACCGTGACATTTGCTGCAGTGGCATTAAGGCTTCCCGTTGCAGTTCCACTTGCGCCCACAAAAACGCTGCCCACCGCCAGGGTCGCAGGCGTTGCACTTAACTGCCCGGCTGCAACTGTGGCTGTACCCGCGAGGGGTATGGTTAGACTCGGATTGGTTCCGTTCGAAGTCACAGTCGCGTTTCCGCTGGCGCTCCCCGCCGCTGTCGGCGTAAAGGTCACATTGAAATTTGCGCTCTGCCCCGCCCCCAATGTTACTGGGGTCGAGATCCCACTTAATGCGAAACCCGCGCCGCTCACCGCTACCTGAGAGATCGTCACGCTCGAACCACCCGTATTCGTCACGGTCTCTGACAGGAGCTGGTTGTTGCCCACCTGCACAGTTCCAAATTCGAGGCTCGTGGGGTTTGCTCCCAGCGCGCCCGGCGCAACTCCCGCTCCGGAAAGTGTCATGGATAACGCGGGATCAACCGCATTCGAAGTGATCGCCAGATTGCCGCTCGCGCTGCCGGTAGATAGCGGCGCAAAGACGATGCTGAAGGTTGCATTCGCGCCCGCATTCAGCGCAAGCGGAGTGGAAAGCCCGCTCAGGCTGAATCCCGTTCCGCTCACCACGGCCTGCGAAACAGTTACGCTCGAAGAGGTATTGTTGGTCAGCGTAACGGTCTGGCTGCTCTGGCCGCCCACTGTCACGTTACCGAAGCTTTCGCTGCTCTGATTGAGCACCAGTTGACCGTTGCTCACTCCGGTTCCGAAAAGGGACACAGTAGCCGCACTGGCGGAGCCACTACTCGCAATGGAAGCCGTGGCACTGAACGCTCCCGCCGCGTTGGGAGTAAAAACTATACTGATCGTGGAATTCTGGCCAGCCGCAACCACCGCGGGAAGGCTGGGTGAACTTAACGTGAAATACTTGCTGGAAATCGAGACGCTGGCAATGCTCAGAGCAGCCGCACTCGTATTCGACGCGGACAACGTTAAGGTTTTGCTGGTGCCCGCAGTGACGCTGCCGAAATCGAGGCTGGCGCCGCTTAATACTATCCCGCCGACTTGCGCTGTTTGAGTCGCGGGCTTCGCAGCGCTAAAGCCCTGACAGCCGACCATCGTGGCCAGGCCTAGAAAAATCAGCGCTACACCTGCACAGGAGTTCTTTGCGGCGCGAAATGTAAGATTGCGTCTTGCCATAATGGAATCTCGAGAAAATCTGTGGCCGATCATCTTGCTGTACGGAATTCAGTCTGAGTTCCCAGACCGGATTCGAGTAGATTTCCGAAGGTCATTACTAGAAACGCCACAAGGCCAGTCCGCAAACGCGAAATTTCATCCCGCTGACAGGTCTTTAACCAAGCAGTTAATAGGCTTTTAACGGGCAAAGGAGTTGCACTTGTCGAACCAATCGCCTCGCACGTGGGGACACGTCCGCATGGCCATGTCCCCATCCACCAGCCAAACCACTCCCTCTACAGCGTCCTCCTTCTTGACGCGACCCTGCCCGATGCATCATCATGCGCGGTGCTCTTATGGCGGCGATCGCCCGCCTGACCGCGGAGGCATCCGATGGCCACACAAACTCGTCCTGAAACCAAAGCCCGTAGTTTCGGACAAAACATTGAAAGCGACCTGGCATCGCGATTCCTGCGCGTGGTGGAAGTAGCCGCAATCGCTTCGGCGCGAACCATGGGTCAAGGCGAGCGCAAACTCTCCGATCAGGTGGCCACCGAGGCGATGCGCCGCACCATGGATTCCATCCCGATGCGCGGAACCATCGTCATCGGCGAAGGCGAGCGTGACGAAGCCCCCATGCTTTACATCGGAGAAAAAGTCGGCGCGGAATTTACCGACGGACGCGAAGTGCCCGAGGTCGACATCGCCGTCGATCCCCTCGAAGGCACCAACCTCTGCGCCACCGGCGCTCCGGGAGCGATTACCGTGCTCGCGGCTTCGGAACGCGGCGGCCTGCTCAATGCTCCCGACTGCTACATGGAAAAAATTGTCGTTGGCCCGTCTTGCAAGAACGCAGTCGAACTCGATGCGCCCGTCGCCGACAATCTCAAGAACATCGCCAAGCGATTAGAACGTGATGTGGAAGACCTGGTAGTGATTGTGCTCGATCGCCCGCGCCACGAAAAATTGATTGCCGATATCCGCGCCGCGGGAGCCCGCATCCGCCTGATCGGCGATGGCGATCTTTCGGCAGGCATTGCCGCGGCTGTCATCGGCACAGGCGTGCACGCCGTCATGGGTTCAGGCGGCGCACCCGAAGGCGTGATTACCGCTGCCGCCATCCGTTGCCTCAACGGATATATGCTCGGCCGCCTGGTCGTCAAACCCGATCAGGAAGAACGCTTGACCCGCATGGGCGTCAAGGATAAGAATCGGATCTACGAAGCCGAGGATCTTGCCCCAGGCAAGCAACTCATCTTCGCCGCCACCGGCGTCACCGACGGGGCTTTGCTCAAAGGCGTCCGCTTCTTCGGCGAAGGCACCCGAACTTCATCAGTCATCCTTACTCAACAAACCGGCAAGGTACGATTTATCGAAAGCATCCATCTTGAAAAGGGGCCGGATGTGAAAGTAAGATTCGCCTGATTAAACACCCGATGCTTCGATGAAAGGACGTGGGCCGCATGATCTCTACGCCTGCGCGCACACTTTTTCTAACGTTCCTTCTGTGTATCCCTCTGCACCCGGCTTTCGTCGCGGCACAGTCCATCGTTCCCGAGATTTCCCTGAGTGCCAGCATTTCGTCCCATGTAATTCGCGAGGACGAACTCCTGCCGTTCATCATCACCATCAGAAACAAATCCGACGGAAGAATTGGCTCGGGCACCGCCGTCACCTCGATCAGTCTCTGGAAACTCCCCGACAGTTACCAGCTGGACGAAACTCAGCCGATCTGTATCGTGCCCCCGCTGCCACCGCGCACCGAGTCGTGCGAAACCTCGCAAGCCTTCCTCGCCTCTCACAGCCTCATCGCCAGCTCCCTGGCCCCTGGAGCCATCGTTACCGTGCAGGGCTACCTGAAGCCTACGGCACTTCACAAAGCAGCAACGCTAACCTCGATCGTGACCTGGAATGTTGTGAGTAGCGACAAGGCCACGAGAGCGGTCACGATGTCGTCCTCCCAAGGTGTAAACCTCGGAGAGAATCAGGTCGTCGCCTCGTCCTGGTTCGCCCGCCTGAGTCTGGATGAACTCCTGAAGATCCTCGCGGTTCCGGCTCTGCTCCTACTCATAGGTGCCGTCATTACAGGGGCTGTGAATTCCATCAACGTCTGGCGGGAGAAACGCGCGACGACGGCCCAGGCTGCCATCGACGCTGCACGGCACGTGCAGGAACAAGAACGAGCTGTGCGCGCCGAGACATGGAAGCAGATGCTTCCCATCAGTCACAATTATGCCGCCAAGTTCTACTTGCCGCTTTCGCTGGCTGCCGAAAGATTCGCCGATAGACTGAAACAGTCCAAAGCAGGCTGGCGTTCTTCTATCTCTTATTCTGCGGCAGAAAGATGATTGCGACGCGCAACGAAATCGGAGGATT
The DNA here is from genome assembly GCA_963726155.1 of uncultured Acidobacteriaceae bacterium. Taxonomy (GTDB): domain Bacteria; phylum Acidobacteriota; class Terriglobia; order Terriglobales; family Acidobacteriaceae; genus Sulfotelmatobacter. The sequence goes on along the minus strand of CAVSBF010000002.1, from coordinate 1,713,811 downwards.
TTATTTTAAGGATCTCAGAGGCGAAACCCTGGCCGCGGCCTGTTGGAAGAACCATCGTTTGGCCTGCCTTGGAGAAGAAGATAGTCCCCTTTATCGGGCGGTGCGCGATTCCATCGATCAACTGGAGGAGATCGACAGTTTCGAGGGTTTTGAAAACAGATTCGCGGAGGTCTCCGGCGCGCTCGTTGAATTCACCGAGGATTCTATTCAGCAGGCTTGGACCCTGTTCCAGGCCTGGATCGGCACGAAGAATGTAGCACCCACCATTCAACACCTGGAAGGCTTCTACGCAGTGCTCGACTTCGAATCGAATCGTCCCTACGAGTATTGGTACGATACTCCGGCGAAACTGAAGGTCACCGCAGAGACGGAACTGCTTTTGCGAGGGCTTTTAGAAAGTGAGAAGAAGTACACTGCGGAAGAAATTGCCGAATACTTTATCAACACAGTGCGCCCATGATTCGGGACACCGTCGGAAGATTAACTGCGGGGAATTTTTGTTGCCGGGATCGTCGCTGGAATCTTGGTCGCCATTTTAGTCCTCCCCTTGCTTAACCATTATCTCACTCTCGCCGGTGCTCGGCAAGCCGTTTCCCACTGTGCCCGTGACGGCAAAACCGCACCAGCACCTACTTAGACGCCAATTCCACCTACTTGGATCCTGCCCCAAATTTTACCCTCGGATTCTCATCATTTCCAGCACCCGAAGTGCGTATCCAGGTTACTTCAGGTATTCCGAACCTTTCCTCAGATCCTCAGGAATATCAGGGAACGGGGGAAATTCCTGCGAGAACCCTTTGAACAAGCTCACCGTCACCTCGGCGCGCAGGTTTCCATCGTGCACCGCGATCTTATGCGGATGCCCCTGCGAATAGCCCTCCCACAATGAAACCCCGGAGTAGGCTCCATCCTTGCGCAGGATGTAATATGTCATATCCATTAATCTCAGCTTGTTCCTGTCGCCGTTGTAATTGCGGACGATCCGCTTCAGCGCGTCCATGCCGGCCTCCTGCGGAGACATGCCGTGCCGCATATTTTCAACAATCGTATGCGCGCCCGCAACTTTGATATTTTCCTCGCCACTGCCCGTCGCGCCTGCCGAGCCCACATCCTGATCGGTATAGCAGCCGGCAGCGATAATCGGCGAATCGCCCACCCGCCCGGGCAACTTGAACGCCAGTCCACTGGTAGTGGTGCAGCCGGAAATCTCGCCCTTATCATTCAGCGCGGAACAATGAATCGTGCCCGTAGGCGGAAACAAAACTTTGCGCACCGCTGCCAATTGAAGTTCAGGCTCAATGCCAATATCGGCAGCACGCGCCTGCATTTTCTCGACGCGCTCCCTCCACACTTCCGCCTGCGGTTTGTCCTTATCCGGCTCCGTCACCGGAGGCTGCCAGTGCGGGTCGGCGATGCCCGGCCCCCACCAGTCATCGTTTGAGTGGAACTCTTTCCACAGCAGCCATATCTTGCGCGACCGTTCGGTCAGCAGGTTCTCCCGTGGAAAGCCAACGGCCACGGCAAAGCGTTCCGCGCCTTCGCCCACCAGCATCACATGGCCGGTATGCTCCATCACCGCCTTTGATACCAGCGACACATTCTTGATGTTGCGCACGCCTGCCCACCGACCCCGCGCGCCGCGTCGGTCCATGCATGCAGCAGGCGTCGAGTTCGACCACCCCGTCTTCGTTAGGAATTCCACCGAGGCCGACGGAATCATCATTGGGGTCGTCTTCCGGACCTCTCACCACTTTGAGCGCGGCATCGAGCGTGTCGCCTCCGCCTTTCAAAAAGGCGAACGCATTTTCCAGATAAGCGTAGCCATTGTTGGCGCAAACAATGATAGGACGCTTCGGTGTTCCAGATTGCGCACTGCGATCTTGAACGGCGGATTCAGCCTTGGCGTCTGTTCCCTGGGCCTCAGCTCCAACTCCAACAGCAACCGCTCCAAGAACAGAAGTTTTAACGAAATCACGGCGCGAGAAAGTCAAGAATCGCCTCCCTACCCGAAAGCGGGAAGCATATCACGCACAGAGATAATTGGGTGCGAGGGTTTTGCCTGGAAGCTAGTCCTAGCCGCTGGCAGCGCCGCGGTATCGCCCTACCAATCCTGCCTGGCGGCCGAGGGATTTGGTCTTTCGCGCTTCCGTAATGGGTTGCACATTGTTATTTCCCTGCGCTGACCGGAAGCGCAACAGGGCTGCGATATTCCCCACGTTGTCAAACTCAGGATCGTCTTTCACATAAAAAAGCTCGATGTTATGCCGGATGACCCAAGGCAATATCGCTTCCGCCACGTCCACCACTTCGCGGGTTTCGCGCCCGCAGACCGGACAGTAACTTACCAAGTGGGCATCAAGGTGGCCACAACCGGTGCACTCCACGGCTTGTGCAACATAATTTTCACCGATCAGCAGTGTCTGTATTTCACCCATCTCCAATGACCGCAGCACACGCCGCAATCCCGTGACTCCGCGACCGTTGCTGCGGGCCTGACTCATGGTTTCGCGAAGCGCTTCGGCGCAGCGCCGCTCCTGCCAGTCAGCGAAAATCTTCTCCGCCTGCGTGCGAATTTCCCCTAGGCCCACTCGAGCTACCTCGGCGGAGAACCGGCCAAGCAACTTCTGCGAAGCATCGGCATGCAAATGCGGCGCGAATTGTGACCAGTGAGTCTCCTGGCATCCCAGAATCCAGTTTTCAAAAAGCCCTTTCTCCAGGGCATCTTGGATGAAATCGGCGACAAACTTGAAATGGTGGCGGGCTTCATCGGCAACCCGGCGTTCGGCATGACCTCCGTCGTAACCGGCGAACCCATCGCCACGGCCACGGCGCGAGAGTGGATGAAAAAATCCTTCGCGTTCAGTAAGTTCGCCCAGACGCAGATCGAACAACCGGGCGCGATGGCGATCCACTAGTACCACCCCGAGGTTGGGAAATGCGCCCAGCAAATGGGCCAAAGGCTTCAAATGAAAATGCCGGTCGACCAGAAGCTGTGTGCCGCTCAATTGTGCGGGCAGATCATACTCGCGCCAAAAGCCTTGCCCAGAACAAGCGAAAACCGCCTTGGCATGCACTCCGTTGCCGCGCAACTCTTGCGCCAGCCGAACAATGCGGTCAACATCCGCACGCGCCGTTTCCGTTTTGCTTTTCTCTTTACTCTTACTCTCCAACTGCCGCACCGCTTCGCGCGCCAGATCTTTGGTAAGAATGGCATCTTCCTTATGCGCTTTGTTGCGCGGCGTCGTGGGCTGAAAATAAAAGCTAAGGGCATTGCCTTCGGGATCTTCAAACTCGGCTAATTCCTGGATCTGTTCGCGAGTAATCATTCGAGGTCAGTCCCTTCTGTGGAATAAAATTTACGCGGTCCCAGTATTCGCGAACCGTCCCTTGAACTGACCAGCGAACTGGGGCGATTTGCGCAAGTGATCGCGCGCGGCAGAAATGGAGCTCAACACCCGCTCCGGCGGATTGCCGGTGATCGCGGAAATTTCATCAACCCCGAAGCCTTCGACGGCGTGCAGAATGAAAGCTTCACGATGGTCGCGGCGTACATCGCGCAGAGCGGAGGCGATGAGCCGCACCATTTCGTCCGAGCCGACAATCTGTTCCGGCGTAGCTACCCGATCGTCGGCGATGATGGTTTCTTCCGTAATGGATTCGTCAGGCTGGTGGAATTGAAGTTCCGGCTCGTCGCTAGCTCTGACGTTCGGCTTGCGCGCCGATTCCTCCAGCCGTACGGCGCCCCCGTTCGTTCCTTCCGGCCGCGATAGCTGATCGAGCGCATCCAGGGCCAACCGGTACAGCCATGGTTCCAGCGCGAGGCGCTCCGGTTTTTCGCGTCCCGAGTTTTCCCCATCACCGCCCAACGCTGCTGCGATGGTTTCGTCAATCACTTCCTCTTTGCTGATCGAATCCGGCACTACTTGATCAGCAGTCTCGCGGAAATAAATCTCCCGCTCCACAAAACGTTCCAGGCGCGAAAGATTTACATTGACGTAGGATCGCACGTCCTCAGCCGAAACCGTTGCCGGAAACACTACAGCTAGAGTGCTCTCAAAAGGGACGCCAATATTTTTCCGGCGGGAGTCGTTAGTCTGCCGCCGCGTCCACTTGTGCGCGGAGCGTAACAATTCCTTGTGCTTATTCACCTGCTGCAGCAGGTCTTCGAAAGCAGTTTTCACCGCGGCAGACGCAGTTGTGGCCGTAGTCTGCGCTGCCATCTGCCCTGAAGGCAGGCGCAGATTGAGCGAAACGCTGGTGCCCTCGCGCGCCGAAGCTTCTTCCACCATGCCCTTCAGGTGAACGAGTTCCGGACGGAAAACTTGCAGCCGTTTTCGCAGTTTTTCGATTTGATGTTGGATGTCTTTTTCTACGGCGGGAGTTTTGTGAAGCCGGTAACTGATATGAACGTTCATTAGCACCTCGAGCTTGCAAACGAAGGACGCAAACCAGTGCTTTCTACGACGATTGTACACCCGCTCGCGCGGTGCAAAACTGTGAATCGAAATGGTCAACATCGACACTGCCGTTTTCGGAACTGCGTTTTGGCGACTGGGTTCGCAAAGCTACTGCAGGCAAAATTATTTGCAGCGGGTGATAGCACCAGTTATGATCCGTGCACAATGAAACTGGCAAAACTTTTTCTGCTTGCGTCTCTGGTTGTTCCGGCATTTGCTCAGGCTCCATCCTCGAAAGAAGTCGAGAGCGTCTATCCCGACGCGCACGCTCTGTATCTCGATTTGCATCAGAATCCCGAACTCTCATCGCACGAAGTCCAAACCGCCGCGAAGTTGGCGGCCCGCTTGCGTAGCCTGGGTTACGACGTGACGGAGCATGTTGGCGGCACGGGAATCGTCGCAATTATGAAGAACGGTGCAGGGCCAACCGTCATGCTGCGCACCGAACTCGATGCTTTGCCTGTCGAGGAGAAAACCGGGCTCTCTTACGCCAGCAAGGTTCACGCTAAAGATGACGCAGGTCACGATGTTCCCGTGATGCATGCCTGCGGACATGATCTGCACATGGCTTCCATCCTGGGCACGGCCGAGATTATGGCGCACAGCAAAGATACCTGGCACGGAACTCTGATGCTCATCGGCCAACCCGCTGAGGAGACGATCGGCGGCGCTAAAGCGATGCTCGCCGACGGACTATTCACGCGCTTTCCCCGGCCCGACGTCGTCGTGGCTTTACATGTCGGAAACACGCTTCCCGCAGGCATGGTAGGAATTACGCCCGGAGTCTACAACACAAATGCGGATTCGCTTCGCATCACCATCTATGGCAAAGGCGGCCACGGATCGGCGCCGCACACCGCGATCGATCCAATTGTGATCGCTGCTCGAACCATTCTGGCGCTGCAAACCATTACCTCGCGCGAAGTGAAACCCGGAGAAATGGCGGTGGTCACAGTCGGCTACATTCACGCTGGCACCAAGAACAACATCATTCCAGACCAGGCTGAGTTGGGTTTGACCGTGCGCACTAACAATCCGGAGGTACGCAAGCAAGTGCTGGCGGCGATTGCGCGAATCACGAAGGCCGAGGCCGAAGCGGGGAATGCGCCGCATCTGCCCTTGGTCGAGCACATTGAGGGTACTGACCTCGTGTACAACGATCCCGCCCTGGCGCAGCGACTGAAGGGAGCGTTACAGTCAGCGTTGGGCAAAGACAATGTTTTGATCGAGCCGCCGATCACGCCGTCAGAGGATTTTTCGTTCTTCGTCGAGCAGGGAGTCCCAGGATTCTACTTCAGCCTCGGCGGAGCGGATCCGGAGAAGTTTGCCCAGGCCAAGGCTGATGGGACGACATTACCTTCCAACCATTCTCCACTCTTCACGCCTGATGTAGATCCAGCGCTGCGCACGGGAATTGCTTCCGAGGTCGCGGTACTGCGCAATTTGTTGAACGGGTCAGCAGATGAGCTTCGCAAAACGACGGCCAAGAAGTAGGCAGACCTACATCTGCTGAAATGGCCGTGTCCTAATGTAGCGCCGCCGTCTCGGCGGCTTCGCGGGCGGGACGCCCGCGGAACAGCCGGCCAGAGGCCGGCGCTACGGGCTTTAATCTGCGGCGCCGACTTGTTCCAAATGATGAACCAGGTGCGTAACATAGTCGCTCGCCAGAAAGGCGAGGGTGACCGGCTCTCCCGCGCCGATGCGACAGACGGTTTGCAGCTTGGAGTCAGGCAAATGGGCGATTACGTGAGCGAGGTAGCGATTGTAGGCAGCCCACAGTGAGACCAGCAGCAACCAGTCAACTTCTTGTGTAGCTTGAATGCTTACATTTCCGTTCTGGTCGTAGCCCGGAAACTCCAGAGACGTTTGAAGAGCCGCGCGGACGAAGCGTTGATGGTTGTTAGACGCGGAATCGATGAGATGTCCGATGACCTGTTTGCGGGACCAACCGCCGGGCAATATAGGCCTTTTGCTTTCGATATCGCCGATTTTGCGAAGCTTTACCTCGGCAGCCTCAACGACTCGGAGCAACTGCTTGCTCAGTTCCTGCATTCACTCTTCCGCAACGTTAATTCAAACTAATTTGTGTCGGTCCGTTTATGTGCTGATCTGGCGCAGAATCGCTCTCGCTTCCGCCGCCGGATCGGCCGCCTCCGTAATCGGCCGTCCGACCACGATATGACTTGCCCCCGCAGCAATCGCTTCGGCCGGTGTAACGACGCGCACCTGATCGCCATGCCCTATGCCCGCAGGGCGCACGCCGGGAGTGACGATGGCAAAATCCTGTCCCAGTTCCGCGCGCAGTTTCGAAGCCTCGCGCGCCGAACTAACAATCCCTTGGCATCCACTCTTTAGCGCCAGAGAGGCGAGGCGCAGTACCTCATCCTGCACGGTGCTTGAAATGCCAATCTTTTCCAGATCGTCTGCGTCCATGCTGGTCAGCACAGTCACGGCTAGGACAACCAGAGCGGGTTTGACGGCGCGGGCCGCTTCCACCGCCGCGCGCAGCATCTTAGCGCTGCCCGAAGCGTGAACCGTTAGCATGCTCACTCCGAGCTTTGCAGCTTCGTGAACCGCTGCCGCAACAGTGTTCGGGATGTCATGGTATTTGAGATCGAGAAAGACCCGCTTTCCCGACCGCACCAAATCCCGCACCAGCTGCGGACCTTCGGCGGTATAAAGCTGCATCCCCACTTTATAGGTAAAGGCCGAGTCTCCAATCGCCGCCACAATCTCGTGGGCAGCAGCGGCCGTAGAGACGTCGAGCGCCACGATGAGCTTGCGACGCAGATCGTTTTTTTGAGAATCGGCAACCAGAGAATTCTGTTGCTCGCTGCCAGGGATGAGATGGGGCAGAATAGTCTGCATCCCCAGCAGTGTAAATGCCTTTAGCGGAGTTCCGCTAGAGGGTGATTAACGGCGATCGTTTGGTAGATCGGCCGGTGATGGGACGTACCCCTCTTCACTAGGTCAAGTCTTACCCGCTGCAGGCCGCGCTGCTGGAACTGCAGAGCCTGCGCCGCACCGTAGGAGAGGTCGATAATCCGGCCCTCTACGATCGGTCCGCGATCGTTCACTTTTACCACCACTGCTCGTCCGTTGCGCAGGTTCGTCACCCGCACGTAGCTTCCCAAGGGAAGCGTCGGGTGGGCTGCGGTCATGTCGTACATGTCGTAGTCTTCGCCGCTGGCGGTCGGTTTCCCGTCGAAATACTCACCGTACCAGGAGGCTGTTCCCACCTGAAAAGGCCTAGTTCTGCCTGCCTGTTTTTGGATTCCGGGCTTGATTTGGGCGGATCTACTTGGAGCTGAACTGGCCTCCGAGTTGTTCGGTCCCTGAGCCGCTCCCAGCCCGACGACCAGCAAGCCGATCATCAGTCCATGAGCTATACGTCTTCGCATTCAGTTCTCCTCGCATCTCAAAAAGTCGTCCTAGCTAGGCTCTTTCGTTAACGATCTCTGAATCGTATGGGTCTACCGGCACCTTGTCAATCCGAAAGTACGTGGTCTATAGTGACCTGGTAGTAATCGATATCTTACGTAACTTGTTGTTTATCATGATATAAGTGCATCATGTTCATCAAAACAATAGGCTTACATGTTTATTAACTAGTAACTAAGTGATAAGCCGCAGGCAAAGAAGTATTTTCATCTCCAATGAAATCAGTTACTTGCAAGCGCATTTTGTTTAACCCCTTTAACGCCAGCTCTTTACGAGGAGGGTTGCCGTCCATGCCGATGATTTTTTTTGATCTCACCCGCAATTTCAGACAAGTTCCAAAGGCTTCCGCCCCACTCGTGAGACACTTTCTCCGGCACCGCCCGGTGCACGCCTCCATTCAAAGGTGCCCCGATCATGGCTGAAAGACCATCTGTCGTCCTCACCATTGCCGGTTTTGACCCTTCCTCCGGCGCGGGCGTCACCGCCGATATTAAGACCATAGCCGCCCATGGATGCTATGGCGTCGCCTGTATCACCGCCATGACCGTCCAATCGACCGCAGGCGTCAGACGGGTCGAGGCCGTCGATCCTTCTCTGATAACAGAAACCTTGCAGGAACTGGCAGCCGACATGCCCATCGCCGCCGTCCACATTGGAATGCTTGGTACTGGCAAAGTCGTCCGCGCGGTCGCTGATTTCCTGGCGCAGAGCGCCGGCAAGGCTGCTTTTCAGAAGCTTCCTAACGTAGTCCTGGACCCGATCCTCAAATCTTCCTCCGGAGCCGACTTGCTGGACGCTGCTGGCCTGAAGGTGCTGGTCGAAAAACTGATACCGCTGGCCGATGTGCTGACTCCGAACGTCGACGAAGCTGCTCTGCTCACCGGACTCAAAGTTACCGATCTCGACCAGATGCGCTCCGCGGCAAACAAGCTCCATGAAATGGGGTCACGCGCCTTGGTCATCACCGGCGGCCACTTGGACAAAGCCATCGATCTTTTGAGTTTTGCCAGCAAACGAGGAATCGAGCAGGAGGTATTCAAGGCCGAAAGGCAACGCTCCAACTCCACCCACGGCACGGGATGTGCTTTCTCGACCGCCATGGCCTGCCACCTCGCTCTTGATCGCGGACTACCCGAAGCCGCTCTCCTGTCCAAGACCTACGTCACCGCGGCGATCGCCGCCGGTCATCCGCTCGGACGCGGCACCGGACCGGTCCACCATCTCTACCGCATGCACCAGCAACGTCGCGCAGCCGGGTCGGGAGGCGAAGCTTAAGCTTTTAAGGTCGAGCGCTAACCCAAGATTTAGAACAGTCGCCCGGGAGGGGAATTTAGTCGCGATCGTTCGAAGGTTTCTTAAGCAGAATTCCTGCCACGAACGAGGCTGTCGCGGCCAGCAGCCATTCAACGCGCCACATCTGAATCGCCTGAAACTCCGCCAGATTCGAGGCGTGATAGAAGAAGCTGACCCCAAGCGCCCCGGCCACGCATCCGAGGCCGATTATGAACGCGACCAGCGCCGCCGTTGGTAGACCCACCCGACGCTTAATCTCGTGGAAATGTAAATAATAGAGCCATCCAGGAAACTCAATCTCTCGCCACGCCTGAGCCACCGATCCGGTTAAGGCCACGGCCGTTGCCACACTCCTGGCCCATACTCCTGAGATGTCGGCTACCGCCGTGTCCAGGGTCATATCCATTTTTGCGAGCACGGGCCGGCTCGATCCACAAGTGTGGCAAAACCGCGCTCCAATCATGAACTCACTGCCGCAACCCTGGCAGGTATCCGCTAGATCGTGGGAAGACAATAACGGAAGTTTTGTTTCGGCCACGGTGTCAAGTACTGACGGTGGCCTCCAGAATTCTTGCTGCGCATCGTGAACTACTTCAGCCATAGCTAGAAAAACTCTTTAGGACTTTATCTCCGTTAAGGCAAACCAACAGCCAAAAACCCAAGCGGCTAAAATGTTTCTAACTCAAGTACTTGCAAATTCTTAGCCACGCGCTGCTCCGGTTTTCGCGCAATTATTACTCGCAAACTCGCGTAAAGATGCCCCGGTTACCGCCGTCATCTGCTCATACCGACTTGAACTCGGCCAAACACAGGGCCCACTCTTCAAACGCTAACCCAATTCCCCGTATGCTCCCCATAACATCGGTGGTTCTCCCTGCGTTTCACCTAAGAAACTCGGTTCCGTTCCCGCCGTCAGCATCCTTCAAGTTCGGTTAGACTAGAATCAAGATCACACCCGCGGGGATCAGTTGCGTCGGACATTCGCGAAAGCTCATTTCTTAAGCGCCAGCCTGTTGTGCATCGCCGGCCTGTGCCTGCTACTGGAAGCCGCAGGCGCCCAAACCCGCGCCACCGCCACTTCAACTCCTCCTTCTTCGGCTCATGATCCTCTGGTCGAGACTGCCTTTGATCACTTCTACAACATGGATTACGACCGCTCGATCCAGGAGTTCGAGAAGGTTCTGGATCGTCATCCTAACGACCCCTCTGCCGTCAACCATCTTCTGGCCACAACCCTGATGCGCGAACTCTACCGCATGGGCGCCATGAACACTGGCGAGTACGCCACTGACAGCTTTATCGGCCAGGCGCACCGCCCCGCTGACCCCAAGGTGAAGGAACAGATCAAACAGCTGGTCGATCGCGCCGAGACGCTCGAAGAGCAGCAACTCAAGGACGATCCAAATAATGTAGATGCGCTGTACGCGCGCGGCGTTACTCGTGCGCAGTTCTCGCTCTATACGGCGTTAGTCGAACGAGCCTGGTTTTCGGCGCTGCGCAACGCCGTGGGCGCGCGCCGCGATCACGAACGCGTTCTTGAGCTGAACCCCAACTACGTGGACGCGAAACTGGTCGTGGGCGCTCACAACTACGTGATGGGAAGTCTGCCTTGGAGCGTGAAGGTGGCCGTAGCGATGGTGGGGTTAAGCGGAACCAAAGAAAAGGGCCTGCAATACTTGCGCGAAGTAGCCAACAGTGGTGGAGAAAATAGCGTAGATGCCAAGGTCGTTCTCGCCTTATTCCTGCGCCGCGAGCGCCGTTTCGACGAGTCCGGCAAGCTCATGCACGACCTCTCCACGCGCTATCCTGGAAATTATCTTTTCCCGCTCGAAGAGGCCAACTTGCTGCGCTCCAGCGGTCACCTTCAGGAGGCCGCTGCCGTCTATCGCAGAGTCTGGCAAAACGGACGGGAAGGGAAGTACGGCACTTTACATTACGAGATCGCTGCCTGGGCCCTGGGCGAGTTACTTCGCAGCCAGAGAGATTATCGCGGAGCCGCTGCCGCCTACGAACTGGTGGGCGAAGTTGCCGCTCCCGATCCCGAAACCCAGCAGAAAGCCAATCTGGCCGCCGGCGAAATGTATGACCAACTCCAGCAGCGCGATCTGGCCATGAAAAAATATCAGATCGTCCTCGCCGAAAATGCCAGCACCCCTCCCGCGGACAAAGCTCGCGCCCACATCAAAGAAGCCTATCGCGAGTGAGGTCGCACTGGCATCCCTGTGTCTGCGGATTTTCTCTCGCAAACGCGAGGGTGCCCCGTCCTTGTCTCTCCGTTTTTTGGAGAGACAGGGCGGGGAGTTTGATCTCCTTTTAGATCTTATCCCCCGCCGCGATCCTAAAGAAGCTTGGCGACTATTTCGCCAGCACAGTGATGTTCTGCGCCTTCGCGACCGTGTACGGTGATCCCGTAACTTGGCTGTGACTGGTCGGAGTAATCGTAAACACGAACAGCTTTCCAGCCGACTGGCTGAGGGCATAAAGATGATTGTCGTTATCCCACGACATCTGATCCATCTCGACGTTGTTGAGACGTCCGGTGAACCCCGTGACCGGATTTGCGCCGTTGAAATGAAACACCTGCACCCCTGCTGTTCCGCCCACGGCAAGCAGCTTCCCCGACGGCGAGATCGAAATGCTCGTAACGTTCGCAACCGAGACTTTAGGCATGTTCGAATAAGCGCTGCTCGTAGTCAGGTTCCCGGAGCTGTCAGCCGTGTAGACGGCAAGCTGGTAAGCCCCGGACGGCTCGAACGAAGCATTGCTCATCGGTTGCACCGGCACGACCACGTGATCAGATGCATCCGTCGCCGATAAATAGGGACAATAAAAATCTCCATTCTGTGCCCCTGGCATCGCGGGGTCTATGTCTAAAGACGTCAGCGCGCCATCGCTACTACGCGCGAATCCGAAAATCACCTGGTTCCAGTGGTAGCAACTCGCCCCGTATGCATACTTGTTGCTTCCCACAAAACTCAACGGCACTTCGAATTCCGGCGTCATACGCGCAGTCGTTCCCAAGTAATTCAGATCGCCCGTAGAAGCGCCGACGCCGAAAAATTGGTAAGCATTGTTAGCGCAGTCACTATAAATGTCTTCGTCGTACAAAGTCGCGCCACTCCGATCGAGAAATAAAGATACCGGCCCACCGCAATCGGATTGATTAAACCCTTGCGCGTCTCTCGCGGCAACGTGATGCAGCGCCCCATTGGACGCAACCGCGAATGAAGTGATATCAACTCCGTTCGTGGCAAAAAGATATTTTGCGTTTACCGCCAGAGACCCCCCATAAGCAATCGCTGCGGTAAACGGCGATCCTGCCACGGCCGTCAGCTTCCCATTCGATGCCGCGCCGTAAGCGTAAATTTCAGGATTGCTCGCATAAACGTTGCTCGAGACATACACGTAGGCTACGGGAGCGGTACTTACCACGGCTTCACTCCTGTTATTGATTTCACTGGGGGACGCTTGGCTGAATGCCGGTGCCGTGCACAGTAGGACGGCTAGGCAGACGACGACTTGGACGTGGCGCGTCATATTTATTCTCACTCCTGCAGTTCAATGAATGGGATCGAGCGCCATATGAGATGCCGGTTCCAGACGGGTGATCGCACCTACCGATTTATTTCGCTGGTTCTACGGGTTTCCTCGGATAAGTGGAATCATCCCGCCGACCAATACGCGCGTTGACCCCTACTCTTCACTCCTGCTACCGTCATATGTTTGCCCCTCTGCGCGCGCTGATTCCGCGGGCGGTCAAACCTCTGGCTTCATCCGTCCCAGGTTAGAGATTCATTTGCTCACGGAGATTCCTCATGTCTGCCATCAAATTCCGCGGCGTCGATTTCATTCAATTCGATTCACTCCTTACGGAAGAAGAGCGCCTGGTCCGGGATACCACGCGCCAGTTCATCGAAGACAATCTCATTCCCATCATCGAAGAGTGCAACCGCGCCGGCCGGTTCCCCCGCGAATTGGTCAAGCCCATGGCCGATCTCGGCTTCTTCGGCGCATCACTCAAAGGCTACGGATGCGCCGGCATGGGCAACGTCGAATACGGGCTGATGACCCAGGAACTCGAGCGCGGAGATTCCGGCGTGCGCAGCTTCGTCAGCGTCCAGTCCGGACTTTGCATGTACCCGATCTACGAATTCGGCACCGAGGAACAAAAACAGACTTGGCTGCCGCCCATGCAGAAGGGCGAAAAGCTCGGTTGCTTCGGCCTCACCGAGCCTGGCTTCGGCTCAAATCCCGGTGGCATGCTCACGCGTGCCCGCAAAGTTGGCGATGAATACATCCTCAACGGCGAGAAGATGTGGATCACCTCCGGCACCATCGCCGACGTCGCCATCATCTGGGCCAAAGTGGAAAACGAAGATAACAAGATTCGCGGATTCCTAGTGGAAACCAATCGTCCAGGTTTCTCCGCGCAAGATGTCCACGGTAAGTGGTCGCTGCGCGCCTCAGTAACTTCGGGATTGTCTTTGCAGGACGTCCACATTCCGGAAGCGAATCTGCTGCCAAAAACCGGCGGATTAAAATCTCCGCTGATGTGCCTGAATCAGGCGCGCTACGGCATCGCCTGGGGCGCGATCGGCGCCGCCATGTCCTGCTACGATTGCGCCCTGCAGTATTCCATCCTGCGCAAGCAGTGGCGCGACCAGCCCATCGCCTCGCATCAACTCGTACAAAACAAGCTCACCTGGATGATCAGCGAGATCACCAAAGCGCAATTACTCGTTCTGCAAGTCGGACGCCTGAAAGATGCCGGCAAGGTCGAGCACCAGCACATCTCCATGGCGAAGCGGAACAATGTCTGGATGGCGCTGGAGTGTGCCCGGATCTCCCGCGACATCCTCGGCGCCAACGGCGTCGCCGACGACTACCCGATCATGCGCCACATGATGAACCTGGAATCAGTGAAGACCTACGAAGGTACGCACGATGTGCACTCGCTCATCATCGGCCAGAGCGTGACGGGGATTGACGCTTTCTAATGCGGAACGGCAGCCCACTGTGGGCGGAATGCGATAAGGCGTGCGATTGTTCTATCAAGGCTGTTAGAGTTTTGTCTGGCGACTGTCGGATCCCAACTCGCACGCACAAAGCCGCCAAGTCGGGCATTATAATTTGGCCCTACTCTCCTCGTGCTGTTTATCGGTGGACAAATGTCGTCGCGCAACTGCTTCTTTCTAGAGGTTCGGGCCAGTTGGATCAACGCCTCCTTGGGGTTAGGGAGCGATTCGGCGTCTTCCGGTACGTTCCTCGCATTGATGCCAAGGAAATCAGCAAAGCGGTGCCGATCGGCTAAGACCCACGCTTCTGCTTCGCGAACCGCAACGCGAACCAACAAGTTGTGATGTTTCGCGCTCGTCAGCCAGTCGTCGATTAGAGCGGGAGGGCACCCGTATTCATCTAGGTCTGTTCCCACCAGAAAGGGCGTCCCTCTCGCGGCATTGTTGAACCCATTGACGGTCCGTCTGAGGTACCCGTTGCCACCGCGATTATAGATTGTAAGGGTGGCGTACTTGGTTGGAATCGTTCGGAGGATTTTGAATGTCAGCGACTCTGTTAGCGCGTCTTCGAACGCTAAATTGAGCGGAATCGGAGCGGTCATTCGAAAAGGTCCAGCTGTAGAATGTCGCTGGGCACCGTTCTTGGCAATGCCGCATCGGCAACTGTTAGCCCTCCTTCCAGCAAATCTCTTATTTCTTCGATGGAAGAAGCCAACTCAACTTTCGTGCCCTCCTCACTTGGGGTCAGCAGGAGGACTTCCTCGCCCCCAATTCCCGGGTCGGACAAAAGATCGGAACTGTGAGTACTAATGAGTATCTGGCGTTTCTTTTGCCTCTGAATCCTGTACATCAGCGCTGGCAACTTTCGAACAATGCCTGAGTTAAGAGAAAGCTCAGGTTCTTCGAGCAGCAACATAGAATCGCCCTCGATCAGAGACCATAGCAGTCCGATGAGCCGTAGGGTGCCGTCCGAGAACTGGTCTTCTCGTTGCTTTGCTCCCCGAGGGCGCCAATGCTTGTACACTGCTTCCAGGTGTGGGATACCCGTCTCATCTTTCACATCCGTTAGTTCCTTTAATTGAGGAACCGCAATCCGCAGAGCGGCTTCGATCTTCCGAAGCCGTGCCTTTCGCGTACCCTCGGGCGTTCTCGCTACCCTCTCAAGGAAGCTGCGTCCGTAGGGGTCTCCTGGGATTCCTTGCCCAGAGAAAGCCTCGGGATGTCTGAGCAGTTGCGGAACCAGGTGAAGGTAGCTCACCGAATCAAAGAATCTTCCCAAGTCCCTGAACTCGGCGTTTGCGTTTATTTGCTCAAGATGAGTCTGCGTAAGGCGCAAAGGGTCTTTGATATCCTCAGCATCAGGCCGACGCAAAAGGGGTCGATCTCCCTTTGTCACTCGTTCGTAAGCTAGGTAGGGCTGCCTATATCCTCTAGCCTCTTGTTTGATACCAATCGCGTACGTCCATGTATTCCCGTTGTCGGCTACGTCGACTTCTATTTCTACGTCCGGATATTGTCGGGCGGCGAGGCAACGCAACTTCGATATTCCTCCGCGTTCAGTAACTGCATTCTGGAGACCCCCCCCGGGCTTTGCGATGTCCTTGAGAAAGGCGAAAACGTCGAGAAGATTGGACTTACCGGAAGCATTCGGGCCCGCAACGAAAACTCTCATGCCCAGTTCGACGTCGACCGAGCGAAAATTTCGCCAGTTCTTCAGCCCTAGCCTAGTAACAAGCATCGGTTGCCCTCGATGCAGCTATCATAGCTTGTGTTCTAATCCCCCGCGAATTTTTATACGATCAACACTGGGGCTCACGCCGTGGGTTTGTCCCGCGGCGGCTCGACCGCTAGAAACTCCTCTGCAAATCGTAGGGCGTAACTTTCCAATAACACCTGTACCCGCTTCTGATCACTGGACCGCAAAACCAACCCCGCGTGGTGATGCCTTTTGATCCGCAAAAATATCTCGGGATCGTTAAACGCAGAAGTGTCCGGATCTTGCTGCCGCGCCAGCGAAAGAACGACGCCCGCATATTCCTCGCGCACCTCCGGAAGTCTGTAGGAACCATCTCCTCCGGCGATTTCAATGCGTGCCCACTCCCGCCAAAGATTGATGCCGGTGGCCGCCTCCACCATCTCGTTGATATAAGCCCCACCCACGCGCGCCGCGCACTCTAGAAAATAAAAATGGCCGTCATCATACGCTTGAATGAATTCTGCGTGCGCCACACCTCGTACCAACCCCAGAGCCGTAATCAGCTCACGATTGATCGCACGCAGTCTGCCGTCCTCGTCACTTCCGCGCGGCGCAGTAAACGTTGTGAAAACTCCTCCGCCCTGAGCCACGTTCATGGGTGGCTTGCCGTACTTGCTCACGTTGGCGAAGACCACTTCGTTCTCGGATACAACCGAGTCCACGTGATATACCTCGCCCGGAACGAACTGCTCCAGCAAATAAGAAGACTGTTTGTCTCCCAGTTGTTCAAGGACAGGCCACAGCTCATCCGCCGCGTGAATCTTCCTGATCCCAATGGCCGATGCTTCCTGCCGCGGCTTCAGCACCCAAGGCCCGCGAACATGATCAAGATAGTAGCGAATATCTTCGTGATGGATGACCGGAACAAAATCCGGCACGCGCACTCCGTGATCCAGGGCGCGCATGCGCATCGCCAGCTTGTCGCGAAAATATCGCATGGTTGTCAGGCCCATGCCGGGCACGCGCAGGTGTTCGCGCAGGGTCGAGGCTGTCTCCATATCGAATTCATCCAGCGCCACAATGCGATCGATTTTCTGCGTGCGCGCCAGATGCGTCACCGCCTGCACAATATCGGCAAGCGGAATTTCATTGGGAAGATAGAACATCTCGTCCAGGCTTTCCCTCGGCCAGTCGGCATCTCGCAGCTTCTCCGCCGTGACCAGTAACACACGGCAACCCTGGCGCTTGCACTCCCGCATAAAATCCTGCCCCTTTTCATACGTCGTAATGCAGAGCAGGGTCAGTGGTTGCGATACCGGCATGAGAATCCCTTTTCCTGAACAGGTTTGAGAGAATAACACGACGCATTGCATGCTGCAGAAACGAGAACGCAGAAACCAGAATGCAGAAAACCAGAGTGCGGGAATCATGATCCTTCTGCTGATGGGAGTAGCCGGGGCAGGGAAGACGACCGTCGGAAAGTTGCTGGCCTCTCAACTGGGCTGGGAATTCGCCGACGCGGACGATTACCACTCGGTAGCCAATGTCGAGAAGATGCGGCACGGGATCCCACTCACCGACGCGGATCGTGACCCATGGTTGCAGGCGTTGCGTGCGCTGATCTCCGCTTGGCTCACTGCGCACAAAAATGCTGTGCTCGCCTGTTCCGCGTTGAAGCAATCCTATCGGGATACTCTGCAGGTCTCATCCGAAGTCCGCATTGTGTATTTACGAGTGTCCTCTCAAGTTCTGCAGCAGCGGCTGCGCGAGCGCCACGGGCACTTCATGACCGAAGCCATGCTGCAGAGCCAGTTGGCGGCACTGGAGGAGCCGAAGGGAGCAGTAACCATCGACGCTGACGCCATCGCGGCGGCGATCGTTGTCGAAATTAGAGCTAAATTGCGGGTTATACGCTAGCGAAAAACTGAATGAGGCTTCGCGGCCTACAGTACTCACCTGAGACGGCCCCCATGCGGCGGACGAATCTGGGAAGCTACTGAGAAATCCACAGCTTATATTGTGCAAACCATTTCTCACTCTGCTAACATGGTCGGAAATTGAACGTGGATCTGCTTTCGTTTGTTAGGTCCGCGAGTCGCGACGTGGCACTCCAACTGCCGCTAAGTTCGTGGGAGAGTGTCGCCGGTGTTGAGCCCAGGGCCGTCGCCTCAGGCAGGAGCAGTGAGTGAGTGATCCCGTAGGAGGGAACGTCCACAAAATACGGCGCCGACGCAGCCGCCGGCACCGCCGCAATCGAAGCATTCGCCGTTGGCTCAGCCTTGTAACTCTAGCTACCTGTGTAGCCGCGGCCTCCGCTGTTGCCTTGCAGTATCTCAGCCCTTCGTTATTTCGCGCGGGTCAGTCCGCCGTTCCCAGCTTTGAACAAGCCGAACTAAGTCGCAGCCGCGTCGTCGAAATGAATCAGATTCTTTCCCAGGCGCAGCCCTCCGCCGATCGCCCTGTATATCCATATTCACTGGTGCCAGGTGGCGTCGAGGACGCAAAAGAATTGAAATGGGTCGCCGAGCACGATCCCGTTGTCGCCGCACACTACGCTGGTTTCGATTATGATCACGCGCGCGTGGTTCGGCTCACGCTGGCCAGAACGGTTTACCTCTCTTACCGCATCGGCAATCGCGTTTATTGGACCCGCCACCGCGTCGCTCTTCACAGAGGTGAAAAATTAATCACCGATGGTCGCATGACGGCTCGCGGCCGTTGCGCCAATCGCGTCGAAGAAATGCCGCAACAAGCTACCTCGCGCGCCGAGCCTCCTGCGGAAAAATTCGATCAGCCCATCGCGCAGAACGGCGGCACGGCCATGCAGTCTCCTCCTGCTCCCTTTCAGTCAGCGCTCCTCCAACAGCCCGCCGGTCCCGGCCTGGGCCCCGCCGGACCGCTGGCTTTGTATGACCCATTTGTCGGCGGAAGTTGGATTCCCATTGCTCCTCCTCCGCTCGAGTCTTCGTTGTGCGGGCCAGTCAAGAAAAACGGTGCTGTCGAGGCCGGTTGTTGTGCCGGTGAACTAAGCATCCCAAAGAAAAAAGGAGGCCCTTGTGGCTCTCCCGGCGTCGTCCCCGAACCTGAGACCTGGATCTTGTTCGTGTCTGGATTAGCCGCCGTCTACTGGGCGCGCCGCAAGCTCCGCACGTAACATAAACCGCGGCGCTCACTCACTAGCCATCGGCATGAACTGTCGACTCGAAGGCGTAGTCCTTTCGTAAGCCTCGCTACTCGCGGACGCTGCTAAAATCGCAATATCGCACCGCGTACCGTTCGCATAACATTAGGAATATTATGAAACCCTCCCTCAGGGCCGCCGCTAGCCTGCTGCTTTGCGCTGTCGTGTATTCTTTCGCGCCAATCCAGAGCCAGGCGCAGGAAGCCCCATCGGTGCGTCGTGTCCAGGTATTAAGCAAACAGAATCCGCTCGAGATAGAAATCGAAGGCAGCCAGAGCCTCGTCCCGCAGGCGCAAATCCTCTCCGATCCCGATCGGCTGGTGGTGGATTTCGCCAATGCCGTCCCCGGCGCTCAACTTCGAAATCAAACCCTGAATAGCCAGGAAATCAAAAGCGTTCGCGTCGGCTTGTTCTCCTCGAAGCCTCCAGTCACGCGAGTTGTTCTGGATTTAAGCGGTCCGCAGGCCTATCAGATTTTTCCTTCTGGCCGAACTGTGATCATCAAGATTGGCAGCGGCAGGTCGCAAATCTCTAGAAGCACTGCTTCGCCTTCGCCCGCCGCACTGGTAAATACCACCTATCACGTGGGATCATTGGAAATCACGCCACCCCCGCCACCACCTCCGCTGGTGGTGACATTCCAGTCAGGGCTGCTCACCATCACTTCCAATCAGGCAACGCTGTCGGAAGTTCTTTTCGCAGTGCATCAGCGCACCGGTGCGGAAATCGCCATCCCCGCCGGAGCCGAGCAGGAAAAAGTAGTGGCCGCACTCGGCCCCGCACCCGCGCCGGAAGTTTTGTCTCACCTGCTGAACGGCTCCAGATTCAACTTCCTCATCTTGAGTTCGGCCAACGATCCGCGCTCGCTTGATCGAGTGATTCTCAGCGCGCGTCCAGAAGGAACCGCGCCCGTCTACAGCGCCCAGTCGCCGGCGCTCGCTCGGCCCCAGGAAAATGGTGAACCCGAGCCTCCCGTCCAACCAGTTCCACCCGCCGCCCCGGAAACCAAAGCACCGCAGAGCAACGACGTTCCAGACTAAGGCCAACTTTTTCGGATTCGATTTCGCGAAGCCGACAAGCGGCAAACCAGATTACACACGAGAAGTGGATAAGGCTGGTTAAGGTGTTGCCACGACAGGTGGCGTGATCAGCCGTACCGGTACAGGAGAGGTGCCGTAAACTGGCGGAGATGCTGCGCTGTTGCCGCACCCCGCGACATTCATCACGGTGACAGTTATAGCTCCCGTACCGGTGTTAACGCTATTAACAAATACCTGCAGGAACCCTACGACGGTGACTGGAATGGTACCGGTGGAACCGGTATTGATAAGCGGTACGGCCGTATTGTCGTAGATCGGCAAAGATACAATGGATGGGCTGCTCGAAATCTGGCTCCCGCTCGCTAGACCACCAGCCGTCACCAGTGCGCTCTTAGTCCCCGCATCGATTTGAAATGGATAGTTGTAGGGAGGACTGGCTGGGTCGGGGGCGAGCACATCCTGGCCTAAATCAGGGCCAGCGCCATCCGCATTGATCAGGCATTCCGTGGCGTTGGCGCTATCGTTTCTCGGCGGCCCCGGATCCTCTGTCAGGTCTGCCGCGTTCCCCCCTCCGCTAACTCCGCATGCATATACGGTAGTTTGGTCGCATCCGGCGACGGCCTTTGTGTAGTCGTTCCTGCTCGCCTCTGAGCAGGCCGCTATCGCGCTGTTGGCAGCGATTGCAATCGAGGAGCTCGGTGCCTGGCCCGGAACGTAATCCAGCGTGTTGGGCCCTGCGCTGCCATTCGCCTGAGGCGATTCAGATATGGTGCAGGGTCGCGTACGTCGGAATCCGCTTGACCCGCCGCAGTCGGGCACCAAACTAAATGTCTCGCCGATCGCTCCGGTCGTCGAGGTTCCGGGTGTGGTGAGCGCTCCCGTTGATGCGCTGACGAAAGACACAGCCCCATGCCCCGGATCCTGATTCGGAACCATCCACGGCTTCACGCAGCGGGGCTGCACCGGAATCATGGGGCTCGAACTTGAAGGATTGAAAGCCTCCGCAGCTGCCGTGGCGCTTACGCCGGAGTTCGAGAAAGTCCCGCCAGGGATGAGCGAAAAAATCCGCGCGAAAAAAGTCGGCAGCTTGGCCTGTTGCACATAAACCTGAACTACGGGGTTCACTGCGAAAGCCGTTCCCAAGCCGGTGCAATCCGTGATCGTCCCGACACCAGCGCTGGTCCCGTAATTCACCGTAACTTTGGAAGGTGCATTTCCGCCAATTAGATTTTGATTGGCCACGCTGGTGGCGGCCAGAGTGGCCAGGCCGCTCGCGCCACAAGCCGCGCTCCAACTTCCATCAGTCGGACCATTCGTGGGATCGCCTGTGATCCCGGATGTCGAGATCACCTGCGCCGCCGCCAACGCGGCCGCGTCCGCCGCGCGCTGCGCCTCTGCTTTCGCTTCGTACAATGTACCGATGTCAATCGACAGCGCCGCCATGGAAATAATCGCCACCATGGTGATTGCCACGAACGCCATGGTAAATCCACGCTGCCTCGCATCGAGTGCAGCGTCTCTTCGCGGACGGCAGATCAGTGGCGGCAGCATGAAACCCTCAGTTCTGGTTAAACGCCTGGGCTGCGGTAGTAATCGTGCTCGGGCCAATAACACTTCCGCCTACCAGCCCTCCCACACTATTGAATCGCCATTTGTACGCGTAGTTAATCGTGACGCACGTGGCGATCAAATAAACAGTGTTCGAACTCTGCGTAGCTGTAGGCGCGCAACCACGGTTAATCGTAAGCGTGATCCCACTCCCCGGACACGAACCTGTCGACGTATAAGTCCACGTAAGCGCGCTCTGCGTCGGCGTTGGCGGGGTACCTCCTCCGGATAGCCCGCAATCGTTGATCTTTTCCGAGAGCAGATAGTTATCCACCACTTGGAAAGCATCACTTACAGCCACTGGGACGCTCGCGTACATATCGCTCGCCGGATCAGCGGCAGCCACGCGCGCGCCTTCGCGGGCAGCATTCGTAAGTTTCTGCTTCAGCGTGAGAGCCCCGCTGAAATCGAAAATCCCCACCACAAAAAGCACCAGCACCGGAAGCGATAGCGCCAGCTCCACCACCTGCGAGGCGCGATCATCTCCCCGGTCGTGCCATAGCGACGCGATCAACCCGACCCACTGGCTCGCGCCCAACTTCATTGCGTCTCCGCCCTCATTTGCGCCTGCCCCGGAACCAGCACATTCCCAATATCCAGCGTGGTCAGCGGAATACTGAAATGATAAGGATACTGATACCGTGCGCTCACCGACGCGCCGCAAGTGCCCGCTCCACCCTGGCTGGGATACGACAACTGGACAGGCTCCTGAACACAAACATCAGAAATAGTACTGTCGCAGGAGGCCGCAGTCGTACATGCGGAGCTCGAAGTGACCGTGCCGCAAGTACACACCGTCGGCGGCGTCCACTTCGGCGACGTCCCTCCCCAGGGAACCAGATTGCTCTTATTCAAATGCGCCGCAGCCAGCGCGTTGTATACCGCCGTTTGCGCGCTCGCCGCCGGACTCGGCGTCGTCCCACACGTCGCGCAAACCGGGGCCACAGCAGCTTCCGCTCCCGCTCGCGTCCCCTGTGCGAGCGTCCCGTAAATCAGAAATACCAATCCAAACCAGATGACCCCGATCACGAACATAAACACGATCGGCAACACGAAAGCGCTCTCGACAATCTCTGTGCCGCGCGTATCTTTCGCGATGTTCCATGCGATGTTCCATACAATGTTCCGCAATGTCGCCCATCGCGCCTTCTGCATGATTAAAACCTTCCCGTCAACTTGCCAACTCCAAAAAGGAGAGTGGTCAAAGCCAACGCTACTCCGTAGGGAATTTTCAGCGACCGCGGATTATCCAGCGAAACCTCAGCTCCCGGCATGCGAAACATCAACATCGATCTCAGCATTCCTCCGATGTTACGAAAAGTCTCCCCCACCCGCCGCTTGTAGATGACCAGCACAAGCGCCATAACGCCCGCCACGAAAATCGAGCCCATCAGCAAATCCAGCAGCGCTCCCGGTCCCACGATCGCACCCAAAGCTCCCGCCAGCTTCCAGTCGCCAGCGCCCAGACTGCGCAAAAAAACAAACGGCAACAGCAGCAACAATCCCAATCCCGCGCCCAGCAGGGAAGTCTTCACTCCGCTCAGCCCGCTCACCACCGCATTCACCGCAATGCCCGCCAGCAGCCCCGGGACCGTCAGCCAGTTCGGGATGCGCCGCCACCGCCAGTCGGTCCCACCAGCCGCTAACGCCAATGCCATCGCCAGCCCCAGCAAGACCGGCTTCAAACCGGCTCCGCCGGGATCTGACGCTTCGAAGTCGCAACCGCAAGCAAACATCTCTGGAACTGGTTATTCATCTCGCTGATTATTCATCTTGCTGGTTATTGATCTCAATAGATCGGATTTCGCGGAAGCGAGCCGCACTCATCACGAGCGATTTTCGGAGACCACTGACGCGGATTTTCACACAGCCCGATAGCGAAGTCAATGAACTGCAAGGGCTCTGCCGTTACTAAAAAAAGCCACCAAAACAAAAGCCCGGATTTTCATCCGGGCTCTCACACACTCAAAATCAGACTCAAAAAATGATTACCGGTTAAATGCCCCCGCGCTGTTATGCTCCGCCACAATCTTCTTGGCATTGTCGGCCAGCGCTTTAGCTTGCGGCAAAAGCTCCAGTGCCTTCTGCACTTCCGGATCCGATTCCGCCCGCACCTTCAGGCCTTCATCCTGTCCGAACGCATCCACAAAGATCTCGGCCTTGATGTTGGATTTGAGCCAGTCACTGTTATCCACCAGATCGGCCTGCGTGTAAGCGATGTTCGCTTCGTCCAGCGACTTGCGGAAATCCTGCATCACCGCGTCATCCACTTCGAAGCTCTTCGTCGGATGATGATTCACCACATACAACTTGGCAAAGTTGAAGAACGCATAATGTTGCAGCAACGTGTCCTGAAAGTGGTTTCCTTTCACCGGAGGAATCACCACATCCGGCGTGATTCCGCCGCCGCCGTAAACCGTGCGCCCGCTGTCAGTCAGCTTCACTTCGCGATTCGCGTTGCTGCCCGATTCCGCATCGCGGTTGTAATAGTAATCGTAGAGTGAAATGTTGCTGTAATCGCGTTGAATGAGCCGTCCGCTCGGCGTGTAGTAGTGCGCCGTGGTCAGCGCCAGCCCGGTATTCTCCGAAAGCGGATACACCGTCTGCACCAACCCTTTGCCGAACGTCACTTCACCCGCGATCAAGCCACGATCATGATCCTGAATCGCGCCAGAGACAATCTCCGCCGCAGAAGCCGTCAACCGGTTCACCAGCACGACCAGCGGATAATCTTTTCCGCCATTGCCATGCTGCGCCACATACCGCTTCTCCGCAGAAGCGCGCCCGTGATGCGAAACAATCAACTGACCCTTCTTTAAAAACTTGTCAGCCACGCCAACGCCTTCACTGAGCAACCCACCGGGATTTCCTCGCAAATCCAGGATCAGTCCCTTGAGGTCTCCCATCTCATCCAGCGCCTTGGAGACTTCTTCCTCGGTCGTCTCGTTGAATCCGGTCACGTGCAAATAGCCAATGCCTGGACGAATCAGAAAATGCACATCCACGCTGTACCGCGGAATCTCATCGCGCACCAGCGTGAACTCCATCGGCTTCTCCACGCCTTCACGCGAAATGCTGATGTGCACCGTCGTTCCCTTGGGACCCTTCAGCAGGTCGGCGACGTCCGGCGTGCTCATATTTTCCGTAGATTTCCCATCCACCGCGATGATCACATCGCCAGGATGAATCCCCGCCTTGTAGGCAGGAGTTCCGGTAAACGGAAAAATCACAATCACTTTATTGTTGCGCGGACCAACCGTCATCCCCACGCCGTAATATTTTCCGCGCTGGTCCTCGCGCATCAGCGCATAAGACTTGGGATCAAAGAAATTCGAGTGCGGATCGAGCGCGTGCAGCATCCCCGGAATGGCCCCGTTGTAGATCGCCTTATCTGGATTTACCGCGTCCGCGTAATTGTCCTCAATCACCGCATAAACGTCGGTAAACTGTTTGAGGCTGTCCTTAACGTCAGAATCGCTCGAGGACGAGGACGCCTGCTGCCCCGTCCGCTGGGCAAACAGAATCCCCAGAAAACCGCAGGCGAGCAGAAAAAAAACTACCAGGAAGAGTGACCGGCGAGAACTACGTGCCATTTTGAATATTTCCTTCGATTGAGGGATCTCGAGCGTCCCCAGCTAGCGCACTGAATAGACGCAGTATATCACCACTTTAGACGGCCGCGAACCGGGAAGGTCACCGTCGGTAACCCTCCTATGCCGACCCTTAGTGAGATGCGCCAAAGCGCCGGCAGGTTCCATTTTTCGGGCCTGTCCTGATGTCGGCCGAACAACTGGAGGCTCGACTACCCACGGAAATGCTATTGACGCCAGCACTCAACCGCTATATTGTGGCCGCACCAAAACGCGGGGGCCCGTTTTGGTTATCACTGAAGCGCTCGGAGTCCGAACATGCTACTTCGTCGAGTAGTGTTCGCGGCGAGTTGTGCCCTGTGTCTGATTCTCGCCGCCGGTAATCATTGGAGCCCCGCAGTTCACGCTAGCGACGGCTTCCCGCCCATTTCTCCAGAAGAGCTTAAGATGACGAGCGAGCCGCTCGCTCCCGGAGCGCCCGCCATCATCCTCTACCGCCAGGTCGACCGCGATGACAACGGCCGTACCTCGCACGAGGATAACTACATCCGGATCAAAATCCTCACCGATGAGGGCCGCCAGCGCGCCAACGTCGAGCTCTCCCCTTCTCCAAAGAGAGCGAGAACGTAGTTGCCATTCGAGGCCGCACCGTCAAGCCCGACGGATCCGAGGTCCCCTTTGACGGCACCGTGTTCGAGAAGTCACTGGTCAAAGCAAGAGGCCTGCACTACCTCGCGAAAACCTTCACTCTGCCCGACGTCGAGGTCGGCTCCATAATTGAATATCGCTGGACCTACGATCTCAGCGAAAAATTTATCTTCGATTCTCACTGGATTCTCAGCCAGGATCTGTTCACCAGGACTGCTCGATTTTCTTTGAAGCCCTACAAGAGCAATTACATGCCCTGGAGCCTGCGCTGGACATGGCAAGGCTTACCTGCAGGGAACGAGCCCAAAGAGGGCCCAGACCACGTGGTCCGTATGGAAGTCAGCAACCTTGCCGGCTTTCAGACCGAGGATTTCATGCCACCCGCCAACGAACTGAAAGCGCGGGTGGATTTCATTTACCAGAACGATCTGATCGACACAAATCCTGACAAATTCTGGAAAAACGTCGGCAAAGCACGGAACGGGCAATTGGACAGCTGACTCTCGATAAGAACGGTACATTGAAGGGTAATGTCGAAGAAGTGCGCCTGGGCCAGCGCGCATCCTCAGAACGCTGGCGATTGCGCACCGTTAGCAAAGACGCCGACCGCATCAAACCAATCGAGGAGCTTTTGGCCGCCTCCCTGGGAAGTTTTCAAATCACTCGCGCGTCCCTCCTCAACGTGCAACAGACCAACCTGCCTTTTGGCTTTAACTATTCCTTCGAGTCTCCCAACTACGCCAAGAATGCCGGTGACCTCCTACTGGTGCGGCCTCGCGTGATCGGAATGAAAGGCTCGGGATTTCTAGAGACAAAAGAACCGAGAAAGTTTCCCATCGAATTCGAAGAACCTGCGCAGGACACCGATTCTTTCGAAATCACCATCCCGCCGGGTTACGTCGTAGACGATGTTCCGCCACCCGTGGACGCCGACTATGGCTTCGCCAGTTACCATTCGAAGACAGTCGTGAACGGCAACGTGGTCGACTACACTCGCATCTTTGAAGTCAAAGAGCTAAGCGTGCCCGTCGACAAAGCCGAAGACCTGAAAAAGTTCTATCGCATCATCGCCGGCGACGAACGCAACACGGTAGTTCTCAAGCCTTCTCCGTAAGAGTTCTTTGCAAGGACCGTAATCGAAATTGACCGCGGATCTGCCGCAAAGCTAACTCCAAACATTGCCGCCTAAGCACTCCCGCATTATGATGAGGTATGAGTTTTTCCGAGACGATCTTCCTATTCGTTCTGGCCCTGGTCGTGTTCGGGCCAAAAAAGTTGCCGGAGATCGCTCGTCAGGCTGGACGTCTGCTCGCGGAGCTTCGCCGCGCGTCGAATGAATTCAAGTCGCAGATCGAAACCGAGATCGCGCATTTAGAGGTCGAGAAGAAGCAAACAATTCTGCCTCCCGTCGCGCCGCCCCAGGGCGCAGTCGCCAGTCTTAGTTTGAACCCCGCCACCAGCGAGGCTGCTCCGCACGAATCGCGCGCCACTTTAGCCGCTCCCGCCGAGGCGACCCTCGCGGGTAGCAGTGCAGCGACTTCGAATTTAGCCGTCGCGAACGTAATCGCAGAGAATTCAGATATACCCCCGGCCGCGCCTCCCGCCTCGGTCGCTGAATCAGAGGTTGCCTCAACTTCTCGGGATTCGCATGTTTGAAAAGTTGACCGGCGCTCTAGAGAGCGATCCGAAGCGCGACGCCATGCCCACCATGGGATTTCTGGACCATCTTGAGGAGCTGCGCACACGCCTTGTTTACTCGATCGCCGCCGTGGCTGTCGGCTTCTTTGCTTGCTGGGGATTTCGCGAGAGAATCTACGCGGTCATGCAGAAGCCAATTGTGGACGCCCTCAGGTCTCACCATCTGTCGGAGAAGTTGGTCTACCTGAACCCCGTGGATCCCTTCAATCTTTACTTGAAGATTGCCGCCCTCGCCGGATTATTTCTGACTTCGCCTTTCGTCTTGTACCAGGTGTGGATGTTCATTTCCCCTGGTCTTTACCGCAACGAAAAGCGCTATGTTGTGCCCTTCATGGTTTCCACCATCGCGCTGTTTACCGTCGGGGGATACTTTGGCTACAGAATTGTTTATCCCCGCGCCTTGGAGTTTCTGATCGGCTTCGGCAATCAATTCCAGCCCATGATCACTGTCTCGGAATATACCTCGCTGTTTCTAAGCATTGTCCTCGGCATGGGGCTGATCTTCGAGATGCCGATTCTTATTTTTTTTCTTGCGCTCATGGGTATCATCAGCGCCAGTTTCATGTGGAACAACTTTCGCTACGCCATTTTGATCATATTTGTCATTGCCGCCATCGTCACGCCAACTCCTGACGTTATGAATATGATCATCTTTGCCGCTCCCATGGTCGTCTTGTACGGGGCCAGCATTGGCATTGCCTACCTTGTCCATCCCAAGCAGCGGCGCGCTCGTAAGGAAAAACAGGCGGCGGCATAATATGGGCAGACGAGGGCACTGTCCGTTGAGGTTCAATCCGTGATCACCAGGAATATCAAGAATAAGAACAAGAACAAAAAGAAGATCAGCCACAAAATGGCGCTTCGAATCTTGCTGCTTTCCGTCGCGATCGCAATCGTAGCCTGCAACCGCGACCAAGATGCAACTCCCGTCAAGGCGCAAACCCAGCCCGCGGCGGCTCCATCGCTTCCAACCCTCTCGCTCCCCGCCGACAGCGGACCGCCTCCGGCCTTCGATTCCGCGCGCGCCATGCAATACGTGAGAGAAATCGTTGCTCTGGGCCCGCGCCCCGTCGGCAGCGCGAATCACAAGAAAGTGGAAGCGTTCATCATTTCTCAGCTCAAGGGAGATGCAGTCGAAGATGACGTGTTCACCGCCGATACTCCCGAGGGAAAATTTCCCGTGCGCAACATCGTCGCGAAATTCCCCGGCACACGCGACGGCATCATCATCATCGCCAGTCACTACGATACGAATTATCCCCTGCGCAACACTTCCTACATCGGCGCCAACGATGGCGCTTCTTCCAGCGCGCTCTTGCTTGAAATAGCCAATCAACTGCGCGGCAGGAAACTTGACGGTTACAGCGTCTGGCTCGTGTGGGACGATGCCGAAGAAGCCATGAAGCCGGATACCGAAATGCCCTTCGAAAAAGATAGTCTGTATGGAATCCGTCATCTCGCGGAAAGGTGGCAAGCAGATGGAACCCTGAAGAAAATCAAAGCATTCCTGCTGGCAGATATGATCGGCGACGCCGACCTCAACATCGACCGCGACGAAAACTCAACCCCCTGGCTGGAAGAAGTCGTCTATCAAGCCGCCTCGCGCCTCGGTTATCAATCCCACTTCTTTGCCCGTGATAATCAGGTCACCGACGACCACATTCCTTTCATGCAAAGAGGCGTAGCCTGCGCCGATCTCATCGATTTCGATTACGGCTACAACAACGTCTTCTGGCACACCCCGCAAGACACGGTGGATAAACTCAGCCCCAAAAGTCTGGAAATCACCGGCAGCACGATTCTGGAAACAGTCAACATACTCGACAAACTGAATCCACTTCCACCAAAGTAAGCTGAAGAAAAGGCTTTTCTCCTCGCACTCCGCGTCCGCACTCAGCGCACTCTGCGATAAGCCCTTTTGCTCTTTTCCGCAAATTCATTTCTAATGCACCCGATGCGACCAGTGACAATTATTTGTCTCTGCCTAATCTTGAGCTGCCAGTCCCAAGCGGCCCCTCAACCCACGGACCCCGACAACAACGCTCGCATCATTCAATTCGCGCTTCAACCATCCGCGCTAGAGCACGACCTGCGCGAACTGACGGACGAAATCGGCGGCCGCGTCCCCGGCACACCAGCCATGCAGCGCGCGATCGATTGGGGCGTACGAATGTTCAAAGTCGCTGGCGCTGATAGCGTCCACACCGAAGAATTCACTATCCCTCATTCCTGGGCGGAAGGCGCGACCGAGATGACCGTCAGCGCTACAGGCACCGCCCTCGATGCCAAGCTCACGCAAATTCCCACAGTTCACTTCCGCGTGCGCTGTGTGTCCATCGCGTGGGCTCCCGCACTAGCCCTGGTCAAGCACGTCCCAGTGGTCGACGTAGGCAACGGCAGCGCCGCCGAATTCAAAAAAGCTGGCAACATTTCCGGAAAAATCGTGCTCGTGCATTCCGTCGTACTCAAAACCTGGGACGATCTCTTCGCCGAATATGCAATTGCACCGCCGGTCATCACTGCCGCTGTGCAAGGCAAAGCCAAAGCCGTCGCGTTCATCGCCACCCGCGAACACGACATACTCTATCGCCACACGAATTCTGTTGCCGGGGAAATCGACCGCATCCCTCAGGTGTTATTAGCCCGCGAAGATGGCGAGCGCATCGGGCGCCTCCTGGCCTCCGGTCATCCCGTGTGGGCCGACCTGAGCATTCCCGATCGCATCGGCGGTCCTTTCAAGTCCGCCAACGTTGTGGCTGAAATCAAAGGCAGCGAGAAGCCCGACGAATTCGTCATTCTCGGAGCTCATCTGGATTCCTGGGAACTGGGCACCGGCGCACTCGATAACGGCTGCAACGCCGCAATGGTCGTGGACGCACTGCGGGCGATCAAAGCTTCCGGCCTGAAGCCGCGCCGTTCCATCCGCTTCATTCTTTTTTCGGGCGAAGAAGAAGGTTTGCTCGGCTCGCGAGCCTATTCCACCGCCCACCGGCCCGAACTCGATAAAGCTGCCGGTGTCATCATCTACGACTCCGGAACTGGCAAGACCACAGGGTTCTCCACCGGCGGCCACAAGGATGTCATCGAAACTGCGAAGACCATCGTCGCGCCCCTTCGTCAGTTCGGACTGACCGAACTGAAGACCGACATGGAATGGGGCACAGATCATTTCGATTTCATGCTGGAAGGTGTCCCAACTTTCGTCGCCGATCAGGACGAAGCAAACTACCTCGAAAACTACCACGCCGTCTCCGACACCTACGACAAAGTAGATTTCGTGCAGCTCAAGAAAAATGTGGCCGAAGCCGCCGAATTTTCTTTTGCCCTGGCCAATCTTCCGGAAAAAATCGGCCCCCGTTTCACCCGCGCACAGATCGAACAATCCCTGCGCGAAACCGGCTCCGAACAAATGCTGAAAGACTCCGGCATGTGGGACGCATGGCAGAACGGAAAACTCGGCCGGCAGAAGTAGAAGTCATTGCTGATTGTGGATTTTTGATTGTTGATTGAAAACCTCCAGCCCGGATAGCTTCTCAATCAGCAATCAAAAATCAACAATCAGCAATGTTTGTTTCCAACGGACGTCGCTTGCTCTATTTCTGGATCATCTTCAATCTCTTCGCCGTCGGCATGCTGGTGTTGGATCTCCGCATCCTGCACCGGCGCGGCCGCGTGCGTTCTCGCGATGCGCTGGCTCGCAGCGCCCTATGGTTCGCTCTGGCTGCGGCTTTTGCGGCGCTGGTTTTTTTCTGGCAAGGCCGGCAGGTCGCCATCGAGTTTGTCACCGGCTACGTACTGGAACTTTCGCTCAGCGTCGATAATCTTTTTATCTTCCTGGTAATCTTCCGCTATTTTGCCGTCCCCGAGGAGTACCAGCACCGCGTTCTTTTCTGGGGGATTCTCGGCGCTCTGCTCATGCGCGCCTCCTTCATCCTCGCAGGCATTGGTCTCATCCAGCGCTTCCATTGGATTTTTTACGGTCTCGGCGCATTACTTGTTTACAGTGGAATAAGACTTGGATTCACCGGCGAACACAAAGTCGATCCGGCAAAAAACCCGGTGGTGAAAGCCATGCGCCGCCTTATACCCGTAACCGACAGTTATCAGGGAGGCCGTTTCTTCGTGCGCGGCTGGCAAGGACGCTCCGGCCTTTGTGCCACGCCCTTGCTGCTGGTGCTTGTGGTAATCGAAACCACGGATCTGCTCTTCGCCGTCGATTCCATCCCCGCCGTTCTGGCCATCACCCTCAACGCCTTCATCGTCTACACCTCGAACGTCTTTGCCATACTCGGACTGCGCTCGCTCTTTTTCGCAGTCTCTGGACTGATGAAAGTGTTCCGCTTTCTTCACACTGGCTTGGCCGTGATTCTGGTCCTGATGGGTTTGAAAATGATTGCAGCGGATTACTACAAGGTGCCGACCCTGGCAATGCTCGCTGTCGTGGCCGGGGTACTGGCAATTTCAATGCTGGCGTCCCTGCTATTTCCGCAGCAAAACAAAAATGCGCACTCCGATGTTGAATAGGATTAGTTGAATAGCATTGGCTGAATAGTATTGACAGCTCTTACTGACGCAACTCTCGATTTCGTCCTAAACAAACTTCAAGGTCTCACCCTTGCATACGGAGTGCTTCAGAAATTTCTTGTCATCGTGCGTCGGATAATCCGTGCGGTAATGCGCACCCCGGCTCTCCTCGCGCGCCAGCGCTGCTCGCACCACCAGCAATCCAGCCAGAAGCAGATTCGCCGCCTCCCACGCCCGCCTCGTCCTCGGATTCGCCACGCGCGGCGCCAATGCCTGCAGCTTTCCGAGCGCCTCCTGCATCCCCATTCGACTGCGGACAATGCCCGCGCCTTTCCACATAATGTCCTGAATCTGCCCCACTACTTCTTCCAATCCCGCATCTACCGGACCGTTCTGTGTCGCCGCTTTCGGAGCCTTCGCCGACCCGCGCGATTCCTTTACTTCCTCCCGCATCGCCCTTCCCGCCCGCGCCCCATATACCAGCCCTTCCAGCAGGGAATTGCTGGCCCACCGGTTCGCGCCATGCACCCCGTTCGCCGCCGCTTCCCCCGCTGCATAAAGACCAGGAACATTTGTCTTGCCGTTCAAATCCGTCCGCACTCCTCCCATGGCATAGTGCGCCGCCGGACGAATCGGAACCAAATCCTCCGTTATGTCGATGTTGTATTGCAGGCAAGCTGCGTAGATCCGCGGAAAATGTTTCTGCACCTGGCTTGCTTTCAGATGTGTGAGATCAAGGTAAACGTAAGGATCCTTGGCATGGCTCACCTCCATCTCATGCATAATGGCGCGCGCCACCAGATCGCGCGGCGCCAGTTCAGCCAGCGGATGATACTTTGCCATAAAACGGTCCATCTCAATATTGCGCAGATAGCCGCCCTCGCCCTCCAACGCCTCCGACAGCAAAAATCGCGGAGCCTTCTTCAGATAGAGCACCGTAGGCTGAAACTGGATGAACTCCATGTCGCTCACTTCCGCGCCTGCGCGAAACGCCATGGCAATCCCGTCGCCCGTGGCCTCTTCGGGATTAGTCGTATTGCGATAAACCTGCCCCATGCCTCCCGTAGCCAGCAAAACCGCAGAGCACGCAACTTGTTGCGGCAAACCTTTCTCGCTGATGAACCCAACGCCGGTCACGCCTCCGTTCGAGATTTCGAGTTCAGTCGAGAATTCAAACTCCCAAAAGGAAATGTTCTTCAGCGCCTGTGCTTTGGCATACAGCCCCCGCAAAATCTCCCGGCCCGTCGAATCCCCTTGCGCGTGCAAAATCCGGTTCCGGCTCTTCGCGCTTTCGCGCCCGAACACTAGCTTTGTTCCCTTGCGGTCGAACTGCGTCCCCCAGGCAATCAACTCCTCAATCCGCTCCGGACCCTCTTCCACCAGCCTTTTTACTGCTTCCGGCAGGCACAGCCCATCTCCCGCGATCAACGTATCCTGCAAGTGCGGGCTGATTTCGTCTTCATCGCTTAACGCCGCTCCAGCGCCGGTTTGCGCGTGCTGCGTATTCGCAACCATGACCTCCTTCTTCGCCAGCACCAATACCCGCCCCGCACTCGCCAGTTCGATGGCGGCGCGCAATCCGGCAACCCCGGCTCCAATCACCACAAAATCAGTCTCGGATGGCAAGCCTTTCATAGTCGGCAAATGGTACCACTTCCCCATCTAACTCCACCAAACCTCGCCGCCGCATAGGCTATTATGGAATTCCATGGCGCAAGTCACCATCCACGTCCCCCCGCGGCCCTACCAGGCGCGGATTGAAAACGGCCTCCTCCCACGGGCTGGAGCTCTCCTCGCCGAACTTCTGCCCCAGGCCAGCAAACTTTTTGTGATTACGGTTCCCCCGGTGCGCCGTCGCTTCGGAAGCAAACTGCTGAAATCGCTGGCCGCCGCTGGCTTCAAAGCTCAGGTTCTACAGATTCCCGACGGCGAGCCTGCAAAGAAGTTGGCCACCATTGAAACCATGGCCGAAAGACTGGTCCGTCTGGGCGCCGACCGCAAGTCCGTCCTGATCGCTCTCGGCGGGGGCGTAGTCGGCGATGTCACCGGACTGCTCGCCTCGCTCTACATGCGCGGCATCGACCTGGTTCAGATTCCCACCACTGTCCTGGCCCAGGTGGATGCATCCGTCGGGGGCAAGACCGGAGTGAATCTTGGAGCAGGGAAGAATCTCCTCGGAACCTACCACCATCCCCGCGTGGTTCTCATCGACCCGGAAGTTCTTCACACTCTTTCCGACCGGGTTTATCGCGCCGGACTTTACGAAGCGCTTAAGTGCGGCATCATCGGCGATCTCGATCTTTTCCTCCGCTTCGAACAAAAGCGTTCGCAGATCCTGAAACGCGATCCCGTAGAACTGGAAGGCTTGATCGCTTCCAGCGTAAAGTTGAAGGCTGAAATCGTCTCCGCCGACGAGCAGGAGGGCGGCCTGCGCCGCGTTCTGAATCTCGGCCACACCATCGGCCACGCACTTGAGGCGGAAACCGGTTACAGGAGCCTGCTTCACGGCGAAGCCGTCGCCTGGGGAATCATTGCCGCCACCAACATCGCACTGACTGTGGGCCGAACGGATAGTGTAACCGCGGGTCGCATCGCCGATGCCGTCCTCAGCCTTGGTCGATTGCCCGAACTAAAAGTGAGTGCCCGCAAAATCCTCGCGCGCCTGCAGGCCGACAAGAAAACGCAAAACGGAGCCGTACATTTTGTGCTTCCCCGGGAAATCGGCAAGGTCGAAATCGTTTCCGATGTGCCCGACAAAGTCATCCTCAACGCAGTCGAAGAACTTCGCCGACTGTCTCACGGCGGCTGGGTATGGAAGAAGTAAGTCGCGTGGCCGAAACTCAAACATCCGAACCTCAACGACTCAAAACTCAGGGACCCCATACGCATAGCCCAGCGGTTATAGGCGCCGCGCCCGCCGGTTCCACCGACGCTACCTCCGCATCTCGCGTTGTCCGCGAAATGTTCACCTCCATCGCTCCGCGCTACGATGTTCTGAACCACGTCCTGTCATTCAATGTGGATCGCCTGTGGTGGCGGCGTACCGCTCGTACCTTCGCGCATATTTTGTGCCAGCCCGATTCCCGAATTCTGGATCTGTGTTGCGGTACCGGGGACATGACCTTCGCCTTGCTGAAAGAAGCAGGCAGGCCTGATCAACAAATTCTTGGCGCAGACTTCTCTCACGCCATGTTGCAGCGCGCCCATGCGAAGACTCGCGACCAGATCGAAAGCAACCGCAACGCCGCACCGCGCTGGATCGAAGCCGATGCGCTTTGCCTTCCGTTTCCCAGCGCACACTTCAACCTGGTCACCTCAGCCTTCGGCTTTCGCAATCTCGCGGATTACGATGCCGGCTTGCGCGAAATCGTCCGCGTATTAAAGTCCGGCGGCGAGTGCGGCATCCTCGACTTCAGCGAACCCAAAGGTGTGATGGGCCGCGTGTATCGCGTCTACTTCAAACACGTGCTGCCGCGCGTAGGCACTCTGATTTCTGGTGTTCGCGGACCCTATGCTTATCTTCCCAACTCCGTCGAACGTTTTCCCCGGCCAGAGGAAATGCTCGATCGCATGCGCCGCGCCGGCTTCCGCGAAGCCAGTTGGACTCCCTACACGCTCGGTATAGCCGGTCTCTACCGCGGCAAGAAAAGCTAAGCTTAACCCGCATCCCGCAGCAACTTGCTTAATGCCCGAATATCATCCGCGCTCGCATCACCCACAACAAAATATCGCAGTCCATTCTTCGTCCAGGAGTCCATCTGAAACGAAAGAGCATCCACCGTTCCCGAACCCAGCCGCTGCATCTCATCCCTGCGCTCCGGCAGGATAAAAACTGAAATCTCGTGCTTTCTGACCTGATAGATAAGATGTGCGCCAGCGGTTTGCTCAAGATAAAAAACTCGTCCCCCGAGCAGCGTAAAGTTCGATCCCGCCAGCTCCGGCAAGTTAAACGTGAACGGAATCTTCCCTTGAAACCACGGCTTCACCGTATGCCGGTCCGTGGAAACCACATCCACCGGCGAAGAACTGGCTAGGGTGGCCACGTGCAGGTCAACCAATTCGCTGTACAACCGCCTTTGTGCCGCTCGCTCCCGCTCGAAGTAAGCACTCAGCAAAACCGCCGCAATCAGCACGGCCAGCACTGGAACTAAAACCAGTCGCCACCTTCTGACATTTCCCGCTCCCGGTCGCGCAAGGACCTGTTTCGAAATCCTGCTTCGTAACTCCGCGCTCGGCGCATACCGTTTTCCGGCCATCTGCACCGATCGTTTCAATTGCACTCGCTCCAGCATCGCACCTGCGCATGCCGGACACCCGCGCACATGGGCCGACAACGCTGCGGCCTCAGAACTCCCGAGTTCGCCATCGAGATAGAGCTCAAGCTGCTTGCGCCAGGTTTCACACGCCATGCCGTGCTCCCTCTCTCTTAGCCAGTAAATCGATACGCAGCGCCTTGCGCGCGCGAGATAGCCGAGACATCACCGTACCCACCGGAATCGATAGCGTCTCGGAAATTTCCTGGTAGGACATCTCTTCCGCTTCGCAAAGCAGCAATATCTCGCGGAACGGCACCGGCAACCTCTCCAATGCCTGTTGCACCATTTCGCGATTGGCCTGCTCGATCAGCCGAATCTCTGGCGTGGGATCCTCCGCTTCCAATTCGGCCGCGGCTTCCTCATCGAGCCCAACCATCGTTTTCAATCCCGTCCGCGAACTCAGAAAAGAATTCCGCAGAATACGATAGATCCATGCGCGAAAATTCGTACCGGCGCGAAACGAAGAAAATCCGCGCAGTGCCTTGGTAAATGTTTCCTGCACCAGATCCTCGGCCTCGGTCCTGTCCTGCGTAAGCCACTGCGCGAAGTTATAAAGCTGATCGAACAGGGGTATGGCCAGTTCTTCAAACGTCGCCGTGTTGGGTTGCTGTTCTGGCACCCGCATAGAGTAAACCGCCCAGCCGCGGATTTATTCCCGAAACGATCAGGATTATTTTTGCAGGGGTTTGGAACGAGGGGCATTGTCCCCTCACAGGAAAGGCTAAGTTGAAATGGCAGTCTGTGGCGCTGGCGCCGGTATCTTAAAACTGTCTGCGAAGGCGTCGGCGATCGTGTAACGAATCACGCTCTCGTATTCCTTGCCTAAGAAGCTCCGCAGCCGGTCGGTATTCATAATGTACTCGCCGGTCATGTAAGGCAGCGCCTCCGGCGGAATGGCCGAAATCTGCCGCTTCCACAAAAATTGCAGCACCATCCCCATGGTCCATTTTCCCGGTACGCGAATCAGTTTTGCTTGCGCCATCTCAATGCAACGCGCGAAAGTAAGCGGTTCTCCGCGCCCGGCGACATTCAAAACAGTCAGCCGCTGCTGCTCCGGATCGCGATGCAGAATGTGGGCCAGCAGACGCGCCATGTCGTCCACATGCACAAACTGAATTTTGTGATCCAGATATTGCTGCCCGCGTGGCAGCATGCAGGGCAGTCGCTTTCCCTCGCTGCGCATCTTTTCCGCCCGCGCGCTTTTTCCGTTGGGCGTTCCCCGAAACGCTCCCAAAAGATAATTCTCCACACTGGCTCCGGCAAAAATATGCGGTCGTAAAATGTATACGCTGCAGCCACGCAGCGCCGAAGAGCGTTGCTGCACCACCTCGTCGCACTGCTTCTTATGAATCGCATAAGGCAGCGTGTGCGCCGCGCGCGCCGAATCTTCCGTAGCTGGAGCGGACAGGTTGGGACCATACACCGCAACACTGCTGGGAAAAACGAATTGCTTGATCCCGGAATCGGTCGTGCGATTGTTCTCGGTAATCGCTTCCATCACCCGCGCCGTGCCCGCCACATTGATCTGCCACATGCGCTCCGGTTCAAGCACGCCCGAGCGCACCGGATCGATCACGAACGCGAGGTGAACCACCGAAACCGGCCGCGTGTCGCGCAACAGCTCGTACAGCACGCGGGTGCAGGATTCGTCACCCAAATCCATGCGCTCAAATTGCAAGCGGCAAATCGGTTTGCGGCGGACTCACGTCCACCCCGATCACCGAGAAATCGCCCAGCAGCGGGAGCAACCTTGATCCCAGGTTTCCCGCGATGCCAGTAACTACGACAGCAGGTTTTGCGCTCTCCATCAGTTCGGCTTGGAGGAAGGAGCCGGTTGCGCCGAAGGTTGCGACTGCGAGCCTGCCGCTGGCGGAGCGTTCCCCGCCGGCTGAGCTCGCTGCGGATGAGGCAGCATCGGCCGTCCTCCCGGCCCCATCGGCGTCGACGGCCCAAAATACGCCTCGTTGGTTTCCGCCTTGTACGAGTTGGTGTACTTATCCATCATTTCCTTCATTCGCTGCATCTTTAGCGTGGCATGAATTTCCGGCTTCACCTGGTCCAGCGGCAGCGTCTGTTCGCTGATCACCTTGTAAACATAATGCCCGCCGTTGTCAGAAAGCACTTGTGACACCTCGCCCACTTTCAACTCAAATACCGCCGCGTGCCCCGGAGGCAGCCCCGTTCGCCGTACCGTAGGCAAACTCACCGTCGGCGCATCCATCTTCATGCCAGCAGCTTCAAACGCCTCTTTCTGCAGCTTGCTGAAGTCTTCCCCAGCCGCGGCCCGCGCCCGCAGGCTGTCCGCCAGCTTTGTCATTTCCTGCTCGCCCTGTTCCTGCTTGGCGCGATCCGCCGCTTCTTTGGCCTTCTGCTGCTCCTCGCTCAACTTTTCTTCTGGATTTACTTTCTCGGTATTCTCCTGTTTGAAGCGCGGAATGAACAGTCGTTCCAGAGAAAATTGTTCATAAGCCTCGGGATTCTTCTTATAGTACTCATCAATCTCCTGCTCCGGGACGTTATCCGCCTCCTCCTGCACCGCGTGTTGCAATTCGGAACTCAAGACCCGCATCTTGAGGAACTTCATCGTCTCCTCGAATCGCACACTCTTCTCCAGCCCTTTTTCTTCGGCCGCCTGGGACATCGCGATCAGCCCGGGAAGCTGCCCGGCCAGCATATGTTTTTGCTGCGGCGTCAGCGGAGTCGTCCCTTGCTGCAGCGCGCTGGCAAGTTTCTCGAACTTCGCCCGCGTAATCACCGTCTTGCAGTCTGCAGGCTTCTTCGCAGCCTCGGCTTTTCCCACTGCGGTTTTCGAAGCCGTAGCCGCCCTCGGCGAGCAAACTCCCACAATCGTAATCACCGCCGCACTCTCCGGCACCTCCGCCGTGGACGGAGTACCGGCAGTTGCAGCCTTCGCACCCTCGCCGGGAGCTGGAGTCTGCACCGGTTGTGCCTGTCCCCAAGCCATCGCTCCCAATAACGCACACAGCAGCCAACTCTTACGCATACAAAAAACCCTCCAGGATTGGTACTTCAGGAAGTTGAAAAAACTCGGACCAAACATCCTAGCATAGAGCCCTTCGTCCGAAATACTGAGCCCGTCGCAAAAGTGCAGAGTCCTTCGTGTATCTTCGTGCCCTTCGTGGTTGATGAATTCAGCCGGTGACTCGATTGCGCTATTCCCTTGGCGCAATTTCGCCATAACGGCGATAATCCCATCATGTCCGGGACTCCGGCACTTTACTCGCCCCACGCCATGCGCGCCGAGAAGCGCGCCGTCGCAGGGAACTCGGTCATTGCCGCTCTCCTCATCACGGCTGGCAAAGTAGTCGTCGGCGTCACCACCGGTAGCCTGGGCATTCTCTCCGAAGCCGCGCACTCAGCCCTCGACCTCATCGCCGCTCTGCTCACATATTTATCCGTCGGAGTCTCCGACAAGCCGGCCGATGCCGACCATCAATACGGCCACGGCAAAGTAGAAAACTTTTCCGCCTTCGTCGAAACCGGACTCCTTCTGCTGACCTGCATCTGGGTCGTCTATGAAGCCGTCGTACGCCTATTTTTTCGTCGCGTCGAAGTCGAGCCTTCGGTATGGGCTTTCGCCGTGATGCTCGTTTCCATGGCGGTTGACTGGTGGCGCTCCCGCGCTCTCGGCCGCATTGCCACCAAGTATGAAAGCCAGGCCCTCGAAGCCGATGCTCTGCATTTCTCTACGGATGTCTGGTCCGCCGGCGTCGTCGTCCTCGGCCTGGCGCTTATCCTCGCAGGCCGTATCTATCATGTCGATTGGCTTCGCCTTGCCGATCCGATCGCCGCCCTCTTCGTCGCTGGAGTCATCGTCTCCGTCAGTTGGCGTCTCGCTCGTCGCACTGTGGACGCTCTGCTGGATGCCGCTCCCGCCGGAGTACGCGCCCAAATTACCGACGCCGTCTCCCACGTGGACGGCGTTCTCGAAATCGGCCGCGTCCGCATTCGCCGCTCCGGCAACCGTTACTTCGCCGATCTGGCCGTAGGTTTCGCCCGCACCGTTACCTTTCAGCGTTCCGAACAACTTGTGGAAGCCGTAACTGCCGCCGTGCAAAACATTCTTCCCGACGCCGATGTCACCGTCCAGCCCTTACCTCGAGCCCAACGTTCGGAAAATATCTTCGATCGCATACGCGCCGTCGCCACCCGCCACAACCTCAACGTCCACGACATCAGCGTGCAGGATCTCGCCGGCAAACTTCACGTCGAGCAGCACGTCGAACTCGACGAACGCATGTCGCTCAAGAGCGCTCACGATCAGGTCACCGAACTCGAAGCCGATATGCGCCGCGACGTCCGCGAGATCGGCGACATCCTCACCCACATCGAAAGCGAACCCGCCACCATCGAAACCGGCGACGAACCGGTGCGCGACGCCGCCCTCGAGCGCCGCCTGAAATCTCTCACCGCAACATTCCCCGAAATTGTCGACATGCACGACATTCAAATCAAAAAAGTTCGCGGACGCATCTATGTCTCCTGCCACTGCACCTTCTCCGACGATCTCTCTCTGTCTCGCGTCCACGACATTCAAACCGAACTCGAAATCCGCTTCAAACAAGCCGCCCCAGAACTTTTCCGCGTACTCATCCACCCCGAACCCAGCACCGACAACCGCAGGTAGCGATCTCGCTTGTGACATCTGTCACAGACGGATCCAGCGAGTAGGCTACAAATTGTTGAATGCTGATTGTTGATTGTTGATTGGAGTCCACCAATGGATTACAAAGCCGAAGCACTCAAGACTCGAACCAAAGCCTTTGCATTGCGGGTGATTCGCGT
The DNA here is from genome assembly GCA_963726155.1 of uncultured Acidobacteriaceae bacterium. GTDB lineage: Bacteria > Acidobacteriota > Terriglobia > Terriglobales > Acidobacteriaceae > Sulfotelmatobacter. The sequence continues at coordinate 1,672,498 of CAVSBF010000002.1, read as the reverse complement.
AATCCGGTCCTTGCCACCCGGAACTGAGGGGCGGATTATCGGCTATCAATTGCTGCGCTCCGGCACCTCCGTAGCCGCCAACTATCGCGTAGTTTGTCGCGCCCGGTCTCGCCCAGAATTCCTCGCAAAACTTGCGATTGTCATCGAAGAAGCCGATGAGTCTGCCTTCTGGCTGGAACTGCTGGTCGACAGTGGACTAATATCGGAAGGAAAGCTGAAAGATCTTAAGTCCGAAGCCAATCAGCTAGTGGCAATTTTCAATGCCTCGCGCGTGACCGCAAGAAAGAGTTCTCAATCAACAATCAGCAATCAAAAATCAACAATCAACGACAAGAGAGCTTCATGACTACCAACGCCCGCGCCACCTGGATCGACAAACAAAAATTCAACGGAGTCTCCGACAGCGGCCACACCATCGTCCTCGATGGCGACAAAGCCGCAGGCAACAGCCCCATGGAACTCGTTCTGATCGGTCTCTGCGGCTGCACCGGCTATGACGTTGTCTCCATCCTGCAGAAAAAGCGCGAGCCCTTCACCAGCCTTGAAGTCCGCGCCCAGGCCGAACGCGCCAAAGACCCGCCCTCGGTGTATACAGAAATCAAACTGATCTACCGCATCGGTGGCAAAGTATCGCGCAAGGCTGTCGAGGACGCGGTTCGTCTCTCGAAAGAGAAGTACTGTTCCGTCTCCGCCATGTTGCAAAAGACCGCGAAAATTACCAGTGAGATCGAATATGTGGACGCGTAGAATAAAAATCCTGTGACTCCTAGAATTCTGCTCTTCACCCAGCCCGGCTGTCTCTCCTGCGAAATCATGAGAATTTTTCTCGAGGCCAAGGGTCTTCCCTTTGAAGAGCGGGATATGGAGCTCGACTCCGCCGCCCGCCTCGAATTGCTCGAGGTCTATCGCAGCCAGAGTGCCCCAACTCTGGTGATCCTCACGGCATCCGGCGTCGAAGTGATTGAGGGCTTCGATCCCGATCGCCTTGACCTCTTGCTCTCCGCTGCCTGATCATCGAAGCCATCCGCGAGGACTACCATCTCCAACCCAACTAGCCGAAGCCAACAACCGCATCCTCTTCGCGGATACTTCTTCATTGCTTTCGCTGCATTCCTGTGGGGCGTCTCCGCCGCACTCGGCCGCGCCGTCTTTACTGGCAGGCTGCTCGCTGGCAGCATTCTCCATCCCATCGATCCGCTCATTCTTTCGCAGACGCGCACCACATTCTCGCTGCTGGTGCTGCTTCCGCTTCTCGTCGCCTCAAAAGGCTGGCGGCGCATCAAACTGCCGCCGCGCGATCTCGCATATTGCTTTCTTCTCGGCACGCTGGGCGTCGCCGTTTCGAACTATTTTTATTACGTTGCCATCCAGCGCATCAACGTGGCCACCGCCATCATCGTCCAATACACCGCCCCCGTCTGGGTTCTGCTCTACGTAGTCGCCCGCCGCCAGCAAAAGCTCACACTACAAAAAATTGCCGCAGTCGCCTTGGCGGTAACCGGAATCGCTCTCGTCATCAACCTGCTGGGTACACGTTCCGGGGCTGCCCCCATCTCGATACTTACGGAATCATCGCCGCGCTGCTGGCCTCATTCTCCTTCGCCTTCTACAACGTCGGCGGACACCGCATTCTCGCCCGCCACGATCGCTGGCGCGTGCTGGTCTGGACCCTCGCCGCCGCATCGCTCTTCTGGCTCGTCGTCAATCCTCCCTGGAAAATCGCCGCCGCCCACTACCTCCCCGCGCAATGGATTTTTCTTTTCGTGTTCTCCATGATCTCCGTGCTCGGCGCGTTTTCTCTTTACTTCCTCGGCCTGCAGTATCTGGAGCCCACCCGCGCCATCATCGCCAGTTGTCTCGAACCCGTATTCTCGATCGTTCTCGCCGCTCTGCTGTTAGGCGAAGTCCTCCGTCCCATTCAGACCCTAGGAATCGTCTTCGTTCTCGCTGCGATTGTGATCGTGCAAAAGCCGGACAACTCAGTCGAGAGTCCCGTCGTTCTTGAGCCCATCGAATAGACTGCCGGAGCGTAAGCTTTTCCAGGCGCCATCTCTACAGTTGTGATCCATGTCTCACTGCAAGTCCTGACCCCGGGTTTCCGGCAGCTGCGTTGTCATCAAAGCCGCCAGCAGATACCCGGCAGCGCACAAACAAAAGGCCCAGCCCAATCCTCGGGCCTGTCCCACCCGCCCAATAATCAGCGGAGAAACCGAACTCAACGTGCGCGCGCCGTTGTAAGTAAATCCCAGTCCCCGGGCACGCAAGCTCGTGGGAAAGATTTCACTGCCAATAATTCCCGAGCCGGAAAACAATCCAGTCCCGAAAAATGCCACGACCGTTCCCAGAATCATGATCACCGCAGGCGACCGCGCAATCGCGTAAAGGGGAATCACAAAAGCTGCGGTCACGCTGTAAACGAATGAATGCCCTCTTTCGGCCCAGCCGGTCCGCCGCCCAGCCGAAGCTGGCATACCCAGGGAGCATTCCGAAAAGATTCAGCACCACCAGCAGAGTCGTCGTGCCCATCACCCCAAAACCACGCCCGCCTTGCGACACCGGAAGCGACAGGTAAGGCGGAATCCATGTGAACAATCCCCACCAGGCAAACATGCAAAACAGGTTAAACAACAACAGCGCGACCGTTGACTTCAGATACGGTGATCTAAAAATCACAGAGAAGCTTGTCGAATCTTTCCCCGCTGTGGTCACCGTCAGCGCCGACCCTCGACTGTCGCAGTGACCGTCGTGGCCGCGTTTTATGGCTGCGATCTGCGGCCCATTCGCAATCTGATTTTCACTCCGAGAGGTTCTCCGTTCCTCCCATATCTTCGACTCCGGCACTCCATGCCGCATCCATAACGTCAGCAGTGCCGGCAGAATTCCCACGAAGAAAACGGCCCGCCAACCGAAGTAACGTGCTACCGGTCCCGCTACCAGCGCCGCCACGGCAAAGCCAATGGCCCACGAACTCTGAACGATCGCGATTGCCTTGGCACGGAGTTCGGTCGGCCAGGTCTCCGCCACCAATGCGGCTCCCGTATTCCATTCGCCACCCATGCCCAGCCCCAGCACAAATCTCGCCGCCGCCAGCATCGCAATGCTCGTCGCCAGCCCCGACGCGAACGAGCACACGGAATAGGTGAGAATGCTCGCCATCAACGCCCGCTTGCGTCCCATGCGGTCGGCCAGAAAACCAAACATCACTCCACCCAGACCGGATGCCAACAGCGTAAGCGTCCCCAGAAGCCCCGCTGTCGTCTTGCTCATCCCGAAGTCCCGTATCAGCAGCGCCAGCACCAGCGCGTAGAGCATGGCGTCGAAGGCATCCAGCGCCCAGCCCAGCGCCGCCGCCAATAGCGTCCGCCGCTGACCTGGCGTGGCCTGCCGAATCAGCCGAATGGGACCGATTTCCATGCCAGCGGATTGTACGGCGCGGTCGCCAATTGTCAATTGTCGCCAGGAAATGCCGTCGATTCTCGCTGCCGAGCCAGGAATTCGACGAGAGTGTTTTCTTCTCAGGTACCTCCCCGCGATTTGACAATGTTTTGACGTCCCGCTCGAGCAATTCTCAATTAGTCTCGTCATGGGCCCTCAACTCACATTTCAAGATGGATGTGCTCATGAAACCTCAACGCCTTGCCGTACTCTTTGCTTTTCTCCTGACCTTCCTTACTCCTTGTTTCGCCCACCATATGGCGGTCGTGGTCAACAAGGAAAACAATGTTGGCACCGTCACCGCCGCGCACCTCTCCAGGATTTTTCGTTCGGAGGTCAGGAAGTGGCCTGACGGCACCTCGGTCGTCTTGGTCTTGCACAAGGATTCTGCCGGCGAAATCGAAACCCTTGAGCGCTTGAATAAAATGAATGTCGGCGAATGGAAGGCCCTGATCGCCGCCCACAAAGATTCCATCGTGGTCGCCGACTCCGACGCTGACGTCCTCAAGATCGTCCAATCGACTCCCGGAGCCGTAGGCCTTGTGGACGTCCGCTCCGTCGACAACACCATCAACGTCGTCCGCGTCGACGGCAAATTGCCCATGGAATCAGGCTATCTGCCGCATTAGCGCACTGGAATTCGTGATGCCCAGACGATCGATTTCGATTGAAGTGGGAATAAAAAATTAGGAAGGGAACTACTACGTGATTAGCTGGAAGGCGTGATCCCCAGACGATCGATTTCGATTGAAGTGGGAATGAAAAATTAGGAAGGGAACTACTACGTGGTAACGGCTTCGCCCGATCTCTGCCGGCGAAGTTCCTCTAGAAAATCATCTTCTTGCATGCTGCTCGCCTGGCGCAGCAATTCGAGCAAGGGATCCTGCAACTCCTCATCTTCCGAGGTTGCGCCTGCCGCATCTGGAGCCGGTTCGAACTGGCTCAAGTCTGCAACCAAAGCCCGCGGTGAAACACTCATTTCCAGCATGGATTGCGGACAGCCGCGCAGAAAGCTGATCAAATTGCCCACCTGCGCCCGTTGTTCTGGCGTGCGCGAAGGAAACTCCACTCCCATCCCGTAGCCGGGATGAGCTACTCGCACCATTCCTTCCGTATGCACCGCCATTTCACCCGTGCGCAGACAAAGATCAACCAGCGCGCGCTCCGGGAACGGAGAATCGGTTTCCACATAGCACCCGCCCAGGCTTAAATCAGTAAGCTTGCAATGCGGAACCGTCTCATCCTCGCCCGCACGTAGCGCCGACGCAGCCGAGTGTAGCCATTCCTGAAGTTGTGTCTTGATCGATTCGTCCAAATCCAGAAAGTGGACGCCGGTTTGCCCGTTCGGCTTTGCCCACGCCACTTGCCCGTGAGCGTCAATTTCCAGAGATGCGTCGGGCAGCGTGAAGCGGAATTTCAGCAACGCCGCCGGAACCTGGGGTTCGGCGGTCAGTACATCCATACCGGTCTCGCTTAGATCGAGAAGAATTCCCTCCATCGTGCGTTTATCCGGCAAGGTCAGCTCCACCGGAGCCTGCACCGGCACTCTGTAGGCGCGCCGGCGTTCGCGATTCAGCAGGGCACTCACCGCCCGCAATCCGGCCTTCGCTCTCTCCTCCGTGAGTGGCTTATACAGAACAAAATGCGCGCCACTGCTCAAAACTTCCCGCACCTTGGCCCGTTCCGCCACCAGTGCCACCGTTACCGGAGCCACTCCCGAATTCAACTTCTGCGCTTCTTCGAACACTTCCGCCGCCGCTTTGGCATCTTCAAAATCGATAATCAGAGCGTCGAACCTCTGCTGCCGAAGACGATCCACCGCCGTCGCCAGATCGCTGAATCGCTCCATCGCGATCCCGGAGGCCGGCAACACCCGGCCCAGAACCTCGCAAGCGGAATCATCAGTGGAAATCAATAGTGCCAGAAGAGTCATAAAGTGGAATCCCCGCCTGCTCAGGCGAGATTACATCTCCGAATTACGGCCAACGCGGCGCCGTCGGACGCGCTGCCTTCGCCGCCGCTCCTCCCGATCCCGCCGCCGCCGCTTTTGCCGCCGACGCATCCGAGCCCGGCGCTTCGTCCACTTCCATCAACACCGCGTTATCTTCATCATCGTTCTCTGCGAGCAAGGGAGCCACCTCTCGGAGCTTCTCCGCCGCCTGCTGGAGCATTTCAATCTGCTTGCCCAGTTGCGCGTACCTGGTCTGCTTCTGCCGCAACACCTCATGAATATCTTTCATACGACCCCCTGTGGCGAATGTAAAGACGCGCACTCGCCAGCGTCAACGGTAATCCCCCGGGGCTGGTTACTGCGGTAATTGAAGTTTTTTTCGGGAAGCGAATCCGGAAGGGAATTGCGCCTTACGCCGCGAGAGGACCCTGACAGCCGTGCAGGAACCAGCACGCAAAAAGCAAAGCGAAAGCCCCGCAGAACGCGAGGCTTTCGTGAGGCGGATTTGAAATGAATTACGCTTTCAGCTTACGCCGCAGTGCACCAGCCAAACCAATCAATCCGGTTCCCAGCAATCCGAGTGTGCCCGGCTCTGGAACGGTGCTGATGTTGGTGTCGCCGCTGGAGATCATCGTGCTTCCGCTGAAATAGCCTTTGCCCGTGTTGATCGTCAGCTGCACGGTTGCGCCATTCACGGTCGCCCCGGTATACCAGGTGCCCTTGATGCTTCCCATAAGCGTGTAATTGTGAGTTCCGTTGGCCAGCGTTACCAGCGTCCAGGTCACCGGGCCACTGAACGACCCGTCAAAAATCGTACCCGTTGGAATGCCGTCCGTCCCGTTGCCACTGATGTCGAAAGCGCCGTCGCCAGTGAAGGTGCCGCCCATCTGCAGAGCAGTAATTCCGCCTGAGGTTAGTGCGCCAGTGGAAAAGCTTACGCTTCCCAATCCGCCGGTAACCAGGCCGAGGCCGCCGAGACCGTTGGCGGCAATCAGCTCAGAACCGCTTAGGGTCAGCCCGGCCGTACTGCCCGATAGAACGCCCCCGTCATTGGTGAAGTCGACCGATGAACTGGCGAACATCGCCATCGGCAGTGCCATTGCCAGTAGAGCCATCAAAACAATCCGCTTCATAAACGTCTTTCCTCCTGAACCTGTGTAAACCCGAAGTAGTCGCTTTGGAGGTCGAAACCCCTCCAGGGAGCAAGAGTCCACTGCACCCAGCCGCTAATGTGCACCCCGTATGCCAAACTCCATGAATCAGCAAACTACTGATTACAAGCCTGTTATTCACGTATCTCCCTGACTTCTCCAAGGGGATACTGCAAACCGATGCACACTAATACTTTCGTTTTGCATTTTGCCTTCTCGATGAAACTGCCGCCCAACTCCATCAGATTCATCAAAATAGCGCCTCCAACGGCTCGCAAAAGTCGCTCCGCCGCTGTTTTCACCAATTAGCACATGACTCTATGTCACGACTGCGGAGGGCGCAAGTAATCCATTTGGTACAGGCGAAAGGAGAGGTTTTTCAGGCAAGCATCACCGACAACCGGGCCACCTGGCGTCCGTCCTGACTCTTTACCGCGAGCTTCCCGGCTCCAGTCCAAGACCGGAGCCGTAATACTGCGCGAGCGCGTGTCTTTCGTCGTCGGTAAGAAGGGAAGAGATCGTTCGCATCGGCAGGTCGATGTCGTTGGCACGATCCCCATTCGCAAATGCTTCCAGCTGGTTCAGAACATAGTCCGTGTTCTGGTTGACCAGAGAGGGAACTCCGATCTTATAAGCGACCGGCCCATGGCATGATTGGCACGGCGGAATACCCCGCTCGCCATCTCCAAACGAAACCAGATGAGACGCCACGCCTGCCCGGCCGGGATCAGGCCGCGGCTGCGGAAAATTTCGATTGTCCTGCAAATCCTCAAAGACCGGCAGCTTCGCATAGTAAGCGACCACGTCCGCCACATCGTGCGACGAAAGCGAACCCGCAATCCCTTCCATCACTCGCGATTTTCGTTTGTGACTGCGAAAATCCTGCAACTCTTTCCACACCGCCAACCGATTCATACCCGCAAGATTCGGAGTCATACCCACAGAGCTGAAGCCCTCCGACCCGTGGCAGTGTTCGCAGTGCCTGGCCAGCAGCATTCCACGAAAAGCGTCGCCCGCGGAGGCCGCCGCAAGGGTTTCCGGCGTCCACGCCACATAAGAGGGAATCCGCTCCGGAGGGTTGTCGCTCGCCGCCACCAGCAGCGAACCCGCCGCAACCACAGCGGCCGCAATCCAGATTATTCGCCAACTCCGAATTCTCCAGCTCCGAGAGTCCTTACGCTTATTGCGCCGCACAGGTCCCTCTTTCTCCTGCCCGCAAAAGCGGGAATTGATCGCGCGGCACTACTTTTAATCTGGACCGCATGGCGTAATGTCCGGCCCCGCAGAATTCGGTACAAGCAGTCTTGAACTCGCCCGCATTCGGAAACTGCAGTTGCGCCTCGCTGATCGTGCCCGGCAGAACTTTCACGTTATATTTCGTGCCAATGAAATTCAACGAGTGAACCGCATCCGCACTCGTGATTCGCAGATGAACCGGAACTCCGGCTGGAACCAGAATGCAGTGGGGAATAAATAAATATTGCTGCGCGATCATGCGCACCGTCACCGAGCCGTCGCCGCCTTGCTCAGTTCCCAGATTACTCTCCATGAACTCCCCCGCCAGGTGCAGCGAAAGAGGATCCACCGCCAGCGGCCCTTTCAAAAACCGTATCAGGGGCACGTCGATCTGGTAATAGCGCGTGGCCGGGATCAGGCAGAGAAACAAAACGGTCAGCAGAAACGTTCTCAGCTTTCGCCAATTCACAATGTGCTCGATCCCTGTTTCATCGTTTCGAAAGGACGTGATCTCATTCGCCCCGCGGCCTTACCTTGCGGGCGTTAACCTTTGCCCCGCCTGGTTTGTAGCATCCGACTTAGCGAAACTAAGGTCGCGTCAGGTTTGTAGCATCTAACCTTAGCGATACCACCTTAGCGATACCACCGGCATTTGCAGCACCGTGGAAGAGCGGCGCTTCAGCGCCGCGTAAAGCTTCCAAATGATTCGGGCTTTAGCCCCTGAGGCTAGCCTCCGTCAATCTCCCTCAACACCGCGCTGCAACGCTCACACACCGTCGGATAATTCTTGTCCTCGCCCACATGGATCGAATAATTCCAACAACGCTCGCACTTCAAACCGTCCGCTTTTTTCACCTCGACATGCACCCCGCCCGTGCCATTGCCCGAACCTTGCACCAGCGAAACCGCGGAGACGATAAACAGATAGCGCAACTGATCCGCATGTCGCGACAATACCGTATAAACAGGCTCCGAAGCCGCAACAATCACCTTCGCCTCCAGCCCCGTCCCGATCAACTTATTGTTGCGCGCCTCTTCCAGCGCCTTGAGCACTTCGTCGCGCACCGCGCGCAGCGTTGTCCAGTCATCGTTGTTTCCGCCGTCCTTCACCGCACTCTCACCCAGGATTTCTCCCGCCGACGGAAATAGTTCCAGATGCACACTTGGTTTGCGCCCATCGATTTTCGGCAAATAATCCCAAACTTCTTCGGAAGTAAAACTCATGATCGGCGCCAGCAATCGCACCAGCGCCTCGCCAATCCGCCAAATCGCCGTCTGCGCGCTGCGCCGTGCCTGGGATTTCGGCGCCGAAATATAAAGCCGATCTTTCAGAACATCGAAATAAAACGCGCTCAAATCAACAATGCAAAAGTGATTCAGCCGGTGATAAATCTTATGAAAAGCAAACTCCTCATACGACTCTTTCACCTCCGAAGCAAACTCCAGCGTCTGTCGCAGCATGTACTGATCCAGCCCTTCCATGCGTTCAAACGGAACCGCGTCGGTCTCCGGATTAAAATCCCCCAGATTTCCCAGCACGTAACGGAACGTGTTGCGAATCTTGCGGTAATTTTCCGCAATGCGCAGCATCAACTTCTCGGACCCAACCACATCTTCCCGAAAATCAACCGACGCTACCCACAACCGCACCACTTCCGCGCCCAGCCGGTCCGAAATATCCACCGGATCCACGTCGTTCCCCCGCGACTTCGACATGGCCTGGCCTTTCTCATCCAGCGTCCATCCCGGCGTCACCACTTCTTTATACGGAGGCGTTCCCCGCGTCCCCATGCCGCACAGCAGTGACGACTGAAACCACCCGCGGTATTGATCTCCACCTTCTAGATACAAATCAGAGGGCCAAGGATACGTCGGCTCGTCGGAAATCAACGCCAGATAACTCGCACCCGATTCCAGCCACACATCAAAGATGTCCGTCTCTTTTTCAAACTTCGTCCCGCCGCAGTGCGGACACTTCGCAGTTGCCGGAAGAATCGAGTTCGACTCCGGCGTAAACCACGCATCCGCTCCCGACCGCGCAAACAGTTCGACAACCTTGCGATTCACCGCCGGATCATTCAGCGGCTTGCCGCAACTCGCGCACAGGAATACAGCGATCGGCACTCCCCAAACCCGCTGCCGCGAAATACACCAATCCGGCCGGGTCGCAATCATGTTCGACATCCGCTCTTCGCCCCACGCCGGATCCCACCTCACGTGCTTGATCTCTTCCAGCGTCCGCTTCCGCAACGTATCTTCTTCCGACTTCCCGCCCGGCATCGGCGTTTCCATCGAAATAAACCACTGCTCCGTCGCCCGAAAAATCACCGGATTATGACACCGCCAGCAGTGCGGATAAGAATGTTCCGTCTTTTCCGTATGCAACAGCGCCCCGCGCTTCTTCAGCAACTCGATGATCGGCTGGTTCGCATCCCACACGCGCAGCCCTGTGTACTCTTCAAGCCCGTTCCGCAGGATGCCTTTCTCATCCACATTGCTGGTCGCATCCAGCCCATACTTCACGCCGGTAACAAAATCCTCAGCACCGTGCGAAGGTGCCGTATGCACCACGCCGGTTCCCGTGTCCATGGTGACGTATTCCGCCAGCACGCCAAGAATTGTCCGATCCAGAAATGGATGCTGAAAATTCAGCCGCTCCATTTTTCTTCCCGGAAAATGTGCAATCTCCCGCGCATCCACCAGCCCGCATTTCTCCGCCACATCCTTCGCCAGCTTTGCCGCCACAATATAAACTTCGCCGCCGGATTCCAGTCCCACATACTCTTCATCCGGATGAAACGCCACCGCCATCGACGCCGGCAGCGTCCACGGAGTCGTCGTCCAGATAATCGTCGAGACCTTTTTCCCCGCCAGCGCCGGATCAATCTGTGATGGATCATCCAGCAGCGCATACTTCACATAAACTGTCGGGCTGGTGTGATTCTCATACTCCACCTCAGCCTCAGCCAGCGCAGTCTCGTCATGCATGCACCAATAAACTGCGCGCAGTCCCTTGTAGACGAATCCATTTTCGTAAAACGAAAAAAATGTCGAGAGCACCACCGACTCATACTGCGGATTCATCGTCGCGTAAGGACGATCAAATCTCCCAAACACTCCAATCCGCTTGAACTGGGTTCGCTGCAAATCCAAAAAATGCTGGGCATACTTCCGGCACTCCGCCCTCACATCAAGCGGCCGCATCTGCAGCTTCTTCCCGCCCAGTTCCTTATCCACCTTGATTTCAATCGGCAGCCCGTGGCAATCCCACCCCGGCACATACGGCGCATCAAATCCCGCCATCGTCTTCGACTTAACGATGAAATCTTTCAGACACTTATTCAGCGCTGTTCCCATATGAATCGGCCCGCTGGTATAAGGCGGCCCATCGTGCAAAATGTAAGTCGGCGCCCCCTTACGCGCCTCGCGGATGCGCTCGTAAATCCGCGCCTCCTCCCATCGCGCCAGCATTTTCGGCTCATTCTGCGGCAGATTGGCCTTCATCGGAAAGGCGGTTTTAGGCAGATTAATGGTAGTTTTCAGTTCGAGCGGCACTCGCTTGGCTTCTCCCAATGTGTGAATCCTTTTATTATAGGGAGCGTCGCCGCGAACGTCCACGAACTCCCGATCCTGAAGCTTTACCCCGTGACCCCAGTGTCCCCCGTGTTAAAGATTTTGATTTCCCCCCAGGCGCCGCATTCCGAAATACACTTCGTAAACTACCCAAAGAAGAGGTACAATTTTCCAAACAGGCAAATGGACGTTGAATCTTTGCCGAGTGCAGTCGCTAAATTCCACACGAGCCGTAGCCTTACAGGCAACTCGCTGGAAGGACTCTTCATCTGTGTTGAGCAGGGCGTCGGGCCGAGGGCAATGCACTTACCGTCCGACCTGGGAAAGCCGAATCGGGGAACATGTCATCCGTAGAAGTGAATCCGACACCCGCTGAAAAAGAGCCGGAACTCCACCTCCTGCTCGCTCCCGACACCTTTGAGCCTCTGTACAAGTCCCTTTTCCGCGGCTTGGACGATTTCTTTTTCCCCAAGAAACTTCCGCCTCTCAAGCTGGAATCGAAGCCCATCCCCGTCAAGGATATCTGGGGTTTCTACAACTACAAAAAAAATGGCGTCCTCGGTTCCACGGCCGCTCACGTCGTAGTCCTGGCATTAATCATCGGCGGCACAATTTGGGCACACCGTTGGGTCACCAAAGCCCAGGCCAAGCCCCAGACCGTCACCACGGCCCTGATCGATCCCGGCGATTACTCACTCAAGCCCGCCAAGACTCAAGCCGGAGGCGGTGGCGGCGGTGGCGACCGCGATGTCCTGCAAGCCTCCCGAGGCAAACTTCCCAAGTTCTCCATGCAGCAGATCACCCCGCCCACCGCGGTGATACGAAATTTCAATCCCAAGCTGGCGGTTGAACCCACAGTGATCGTCCCACCCGAGATCAAAGTGGCAATGAATAATCTGCCCAATCTCGGCGATCCCAAATCCTCCGCCATCATTCCTTCGAACGGCACCGGCTCAGGCAGTGGCATCGGCTCAGGCGATGGCGGCGGCGTCGGCTCCGGCCACGGCCCCGGTGTAGGCCCCGGCGAGGGCGGCGGCATGGGCGGCGGCGTTTTCCGCCCCGGTCGTGGAGTCACTCCACCCCGCCCCATCTATTCTCCCGATCCGGAATTTTCCGAAGAGGCTCGGAAAGCAAAGTATCAAGGCACTTGCACCCTGATGATCGTCGTCGATACCGACGGCAAACCCACAAATCTCCGCGTAGTAAACTCCCTTGGCATGGGCCTCGACGAAAAAGCTCTCGAAACCGTCAAAACCTGGCGCTTCGAACCCGGCCTGAAAGACGGCCATCCCGTCAAAGTCGAAATGGCCGTCGAAGTCGATTTCCACCTGTACTGAGTTTTAGCTCCGCGTTTTTGATCCGAGCTTTAGCTCGAACGGACCCCAGGCCCCTGATCAACCTGTCATTCCGACCGGAGCCCGAGCGCCAGCGAGGGCGCAACGGAGGAACCCGCTGTCCGCTTCAGCGCCGCGGAAGGGCGCCATCGCCATGAATGCCCACACGATCGCGAACACCAACACAACCGTGCATGCCTACACGACCATGAATTCCAAAACAACCACGAATTCCAATACAACCATGAATTCCCACACAACCATGAATTCCAACACAACCATGAATTCCAAAACAACCACGGATGCCCGCGCAACCGTGGAAGAGCGGCGCTTCAGCGCCGCGTCAAGGCTCCGAATGGAAAGGGCTTTAGCCCCCGGACTACTCCTTTAAATCCACATGCTCCACGTTTTCGATGGGATGCCCCAAAAATCTCTCCCCCAACCTTCGAAATTTCTCCACCGAATCCGTAGCAAAAAACTTAATCCGCGGAACCCTCCGCCGTTCCTCGTCCGCCGCAGGCGTTGCGACCAGTCCCTGCAGTCGTCCCGCCACCACCCGCGCCGTCGACTCCGCCGAATCCACGATACTCACATGCCCCGGCGCCGCCCGTCGCAGTACCGCTTTGAGCAGAGGATAATGCGTGCACCCCAGTACCAGCGCATCCGCATCATGAAATCCATCCGCAAATGCCTCCGCTAAATAAATTCCCGCAACCTGATCGGTCACCGGATGCTCCACCCATCCCTCCTCCACCAACGGCACCAGCAGAGGACAAGCCTTCTCCCGCGCCTCAACTCCCCGCGCCTCCAGTGCCCGCTTGTAAGCATGGCTGCTGACCGTAGCCTCGGTCCCGATCACCACAACTTTTTGATTTCTGCTCACCGCAGCCGCAGCCTCCGCCCCCGGCTCAACCACCCCCACCACCGGCACATGCGCCGCCGCAGTAATTCGATCCAGCGCCAGAGCCGTGGCTGTATTGCACGCAATCACCAGCACTTGCGCCCCATGCGCTTCCAGATAATGCGCCGCCTCTACCGCATATCGCGCCACCGTCTCTACCGATTTCGACCCATAAGGCAGCCGCGCTGTATCGCCAAAATAGAGATAATCGCCCTCCGGAATCACTTCAAGCAAAGCTTTAAGAACAGTCAGCCCGCCAAAGCCAGAATCAAATACCCCGATCGTAGGACGCCTCGCGCTCATGGTTGCATCCCGATGATAGCAGCGCTCCAGAATGAAGAGAGATAACTCGTGTGGAACGGACACTCTTGTCCGTTGCCTTTGACCTTGGGTGCTTTACCTGACTCGGACCCCAGCGCAACCGTGGAAGAGCGGCGCTTCAGCGCCGCGTAAAGGGTAAGTAAAGATACAGGGCTTTAGCCCCCGAGAGTCCCCGAACGCTCCCCGCGCACAGAACTCGTAGCCTCAGCAAACTCTGACCCCCCGCAGCACGCCCCCGGCGGAATCGGCGCCCCATGCGGACAAGTCCTCGGATGCCCCAAAAATGCGCAAATCTTATCCGTCGCCTCGGGCGACAAAATATGCTCAAACTTACAAGCCTGCTGCTCAATCTCCGATTCGCTATCCATCGCCAAACTGTCAGTAAACAACCGCTCCGCCAGCCGATGACGCCGGATAATGCTCCCCGCCCGTTCCCGCCCGCGCGGCGTCAACTCCACAATCAAAGTCCCATCGCCCACCGAAGCCGAAACAGGCTTCAACGCATCATGGCACGGATTCACAAAAGGTTTATGCCCATGCGCCAGCGGCGGATGCGGCGCCGAAACCACCAGCCCCATCTGCATCATCTTCTCAATTGCCAGGCTCACCGGCAGCGCTCCGTGCACCTCCATGCGCTCCACTTCGGCAATCTCGCCATGCTCGCCCAGCACCCACAGCTCCTCAAGCACTTCATCGAACTGTTCTTCATCCGCCATGGCAAAAACTTCCTGCGATTCGATCTTGCCATGATGAAATTCAATTCTCCGGTCCGCCAGCCGCGCCACCACCGGATCATGCGTCACCATCACGATGGTTCGCCCCTGCTGATGAAACTCGCGCAGCAACCGCAGCACCAATTCTTCATTCACCGCGTCCAGATTTCCCGTCGGCTCATCCGCCAGAATAATCTTCGGATCATTAATCAAAGCCCGCGCAATACAAACCCGCTGCTGCTCGCCGCCCGAAAGCTGCGAAGGCAAATGATGCCCGCGGTCGCCCAGCCCCACCCGCGTCAACGCGTCCATCGCCTCCTGCTCATCCGTCATGCTGTGAAAATACTGCGCCAGCATCACGTTCTCCACCGCGGTAAGAAACGGAATCAGATGAAACTGCTGGAAAATAAATCCAATCTTCTCCGCCCGCACGCGATTCAATTCACTCGCCGAAATCCCCGCCACATTCTGCCCATCCAGCCAAATCTCTCCCGAGGTCGGCCGGTCCAGGCACCCAATCAGATTCACCAGCGTCGATTTCCCCGACCCCGACGGCCCCATAATGGAAAGCCATTCCCCCTGCGCCACATGCAGCGAAATATGATCCAGCGCGCGAATCGCATCACTGGGGGTGCCCCACTTCTCGCTTCCTTTGCGAGAAGTGGGATCTTGCGCAGCCGAAGCCTTAACCGGGTAGAGCTTGGTCACGTCTTTAATCTGTATCATTTCACTCTCCCCGCAAAATGACCGCCGGCTGCACCCGCCGCAACATCGAAATCGGCAGGATCGCCGAAAGCAACGTCACCGCTATGCTACCAGCCAGCACAAAAGGTAGGACGCTAAACCGCGGTGCCACCGCCGCATGAAAATTTACTCTTCCAATCCAAGCCGCAATCCCGATACCCAGAACAAATCCAATCACCGCCCCGTCGCGCCCAAGCGCCGCGGCCTCTGCAGCAAAAAATCCATTCAGCATCCCATCTGACGCGCCCAGCGCCTTCAAAATCGCAAAGTCTCTCCGCCGGTCAAACACCCATCCCATCAGCGTCGAGAGTACGCACAGCGCCGCGGTCAAAATAATCAGCGCCGCCGCCGCCAGCAACGTCGCCCGCGTCTTACCCAGCACCCGCGCCTCGCCTTCCATAATCTGCCGCACCGGGCGCACTTCCGCCGCCGGAATCGCACTTTGCAGTTGCTGCAAAATCGCGCCGATCTCCTCCGGCGAGCCGCTGGCCGCCACTTCAATCGTCGAAGGTTGCACTCCGGTCCACGCCACAAAATCGGCCAGCGAAATATACACGCGGCTGTCTTCCGCTGCTCCCGTTTCTACCGTTCCCGCCGGCGCCACCTGAATCTTATGTCCCTGAAAGTTAAGATCGAAGTTCTGATTTTTCGGCGACACCACCGCCCGCGCCCGCACCCCCACCAGCGCCTGCCGTGGACCCGAAGGCCACGCGCTCACCGACCACCAATGATCCAGTTGCCGCACCCGCTCAAAATCCGTTCCCGCGACAACCACTGCCTGCCCATCATCGGTTCGCGCCACCACCAACCCAAACGGAGCCACCACACCACGCGTTCGCCGACAACAGATTCCACGCTGCTGCCAAAGCGTCCGCGGGAAGGGAACCGCCGTCCTTTCCCACCAGCACAATATTCGCGCCGTAATTACGAAATTCCCGCCGCAGCTTCGCCTGCACGTCGACGTAAAGATTCAACATCGCCGTCGCCACCGCCGCCGCCACTACCATGGCAAACAATGCAGAGAGCGCCCGTCCCCGCCGCAGCACCGCCGCCCGCACCAGCATCCGCATAAACATCGACGTATGCGGACCCTTCGCCCGGCGCGCGGCAATCTCACGCGCCGAATGCGATACCTGCCCGCTCACAATTCACCCCGCAGCGCAAACACCGGATCGAGGCCAACCGCCTTGCGAATCGCCGCCGCACTACCCGCAAACGTGACGATCACCGCGATCACCAGAATCACCGGCAACAGTACCGGCGAAATCGCAATCTCCGAATTAAATATCGACCTTCCAATCTGGTGCGCCAGCATTCCGCCAGCGGCAAATCCCACCAACCCGCCCAGCAAAGCCAGCAGCGAGGCTTCCGCAAAAAAGATGGAAGCAACCGCCACCTTTCCCGCACCCAGCGCCTTCATCAAACCCACTTCCGCCCGCCGCTCGAAAATCGCCGTAGCCATCGCCGCTGAAACCGCCAGCGCCGAAGCAAACAACGCCGCCAGTGTCACTAAGAAGATGAGCCCTTGAATCCGCGTCAGCACCGCGCCTTCATTCTGTGCCACCTGCCGAATCTGCTCCGCATGCGAATTCGGAATCGCCTCCTGCAACTGAAACGCAATCGACTGCGGATAAGGCGAGCAGTACCACCGGTCATAAATCGCGCCCGACATGCTCTTCGGGTCGCGCCTCGCCAGCGCATCCTCCGGCTTGGTCAGCGCGCTCACATAAATGCGCTTCACCGCTCCCGGCTTTCCCAGAATTTCCTGCGCCAACGCGATCGGCGCAACTACTTCGTCGTCCTCACTACCACCAGTCGAAAGAATTCCACTCACTCGCAGCCGCCGTCCGGAAAGCGTAATCTCATCGCCCGCCTGCGCCGAAAGCCGCGCCGCCAGCCGCTCTCCCAGCAACACATCGCGAGACGAATCCTCCGGCCATGCCCCGGAAACCTTCCACCACGAGTTCGTCGAACGTACTCCAGTCGTAAATTCTTCTTTGCCAAAAGAAATCTGCTTGGCGAAGTAAGTGCCAAGCAGCGTGACGTTCTCAGTCTTCCCATCGCGCTCGAGGCCAGCCTGCACCGGCAACATCGGCGCAAATCCCGTGATGTTGTTATGCCAGAACGTGCCTTTGATCTTGGGCAGATCGGCCTCGTTCAGAAAAGCTCCATCGCTCGGCGGCTTCAGATTCACCCCGCCAATTTCCACATCCAGCGTATCTTCCTGCGGCGTCACCAGCAGGTTCGCGCCAATCGTGCGCAGCTCGCGATTCATCTTGTCGCCAATATCGGTTGCGACCCCAATCATCGCCGTCGCCACCGTTACCCCCAGCGTGATCGCCGCCCCCGCCAGCAATTTACGCCGCTTCTGGCGCCGGAACGATTCGTAGACGAGGCGTACGAACATTCCTTATTGTTTCTCGAACACGCGGCTGCCCGCCGCAATGTCCGCCTCCTGAATCACCACCGAATCCGCCGTCTCCGTCGCCTTCAGCGGAATCGGATTGCATCCGCCCGTCGTCCCCACCGATTGCCCGTTGATCGGCGCCGCGCAATTCTTGCAAACAATCAGGTTGCCGGATTTATAAAATCCCACCGCCCCGCAAATCTGGCAGGCATCAAACACAGTCGCAATCTTTCCGTCCGGTTTCTGATAAAGCCAGAAACGCACCTCAACTCCATTCTCCTTCGCCTGGTAGCGATGCAAATCCCCGTCGGAAACTTTCGCCAGCGGAATCGTCACCTTGCCATTCACAAAGCTCACTTCCGTCGCCGGCGAGAGCGCGCTCTGGCTCTTGGCATAAACAAACTCCGCCGTCACCATCGAAATAAAAATAAAAGAGAAGACATAAACCGAGGCCATCCACAATCGTTCTTTGCGCGAAGTCCACACCGCCTTACGCCGCTCGGCCCCTGAGGCAAACTCCGCCACCGGTTGCCGCCGCTTCGCATCAAACAAAATCATCAGCGCCGCCATCGCGATAATCGTCACAAAAAAGAACCATTCGTTGCTCACGATCGGCCCAACAATCGCCATTTCCGTCTTCGACGAAGGAATCACTCCACTTTCCGAAAGTTCATGCAAACCTGCAATCACCAACTGCGCCGCCACCAGAATCAGAATCGCGCTGGTAATCCGGAAAAACTTCTGCAAATTAATCCGCACGCTCCCTTTCACGAACATCACGCCAAAAGCAATCGCGCCCCCCACGCCCAACAGCGTTCCCAGAAAACTCATCAGCTCGGTGGAGTTCAGCGTCACCGCGGAAAGAATCAGCACCGTCTCCGCCCCTTCGCGCAGCACCATCAAAAACACAAAAAAGAACAGCCCAATCCACGCGTCATTCCCCGCCAGCAGCCCAACCTTGCCTTCAATCTGCCCCTTCAGCTTGCGCCCCGTCTTCATCATGAAAATCACCATGGTGACGACGAAGAAGGCGGCCACCAGCATCACCCAGCCTTCAAAAACATCCTCGTTCAAATTCAACTTGGAGAGCAGAATGGCAACCCCGATGCTCCCCACAAAAGCCGCCACCAGCGCCGCATACACCGCCTTGCGCAGATCATTGCGCCCAATCTTCGCCAGATAGGCCAGCGTAATCCCCACAATCAGCGCGGCCTCAACCCCCTCGCGCAGCGTAATAATGAATGCCTGAAGCATCTAGGAACCGTCCACGATCTTGAAAATGAATTTCAATTTCAACTTTCAAGGATATGCCGTCCGCGCCGAAGGCGTCAATCCGTTCGGTCACAAGCCAGCGTGATCCGCATCACACGGGGAAATATGAGGTTAAACGGAGTTTGGATGTCGGGTGGCCCACCCTTGCCTCCTGTGGCAAGGGTGGGATTCCCAAACGCGACGGGTGGCCCACCCTTGCGTTTGTGCAAGGGTGGGATTCCCGAATGCGAACATTGCAGGATTTTGTTTTTCCTCTTTCCACCCCTGCGTCTCACCCTTCGAATAGAGTGAAAATATGCCCGCCGGCCTCAAGCGCTACTCCGGCCACGACTATCGCCACTTTCTCACCTGTAGCTGTTATCATCGCCAGCCCTGGCTGGCCAGCCCGCGCCAGCGCGATCTGTTCCTGCAAGTTTTCGAGGAGGTCCGCCAGAGCTACCAGTTTGTGGTGGTCGGCTATGTCGTGATGCCCGACCACATTCATTTGCTTATCAGCGAACCAGACCACGGAACACCCTCAACGATCATGCAGGTTGTGAAGCAACGATTCGCTCGCAGTGTTCGGAATCGCAAGCGGCGCAACCCGCGGCAGGCCACATTCTGGCCCGAACCTCCAAACCATGTCTGGCAGAAGCGATTCTACGATTTCCACGTGTGGAGCGAGCGCAAGCGCGTGGAAAAGCTCCGCTACATGCATCGCAACCCGGTCAAGGCCGGGCTTGTGCAGCAACCCGAACAATGGCCCTGGAGCAGCTATCGCAGCTACGCGTATGACGACGTCGGCATGGTGAAGCTCAATCAGTGGCCAAGGGCGGAGTTGAAGCGGCCTGCAGCGTAACTGGCTGGGTGGCCCACCCTTGCGGTTTGTGCAAGGGTGGGATTCAGAACGCAGACACTACAGGATTTTGATTTTGCATATCCCCACTGCACTCGAAGGTCGAAGATGGGTTGAGGCGGCGGCGTGTAGCGTAGCTTCGCTGCTGCCAGCTTATCGGAATCCGAACATTGCAACGCACTGGGTGGCCCACCCTTGCGTTCTGCGCAAGGGTGGGATTCCGGAACGCGAACACTACAGGATTTTGATTTTGCATATCCCCACTGCACTCGAAGGTCGAAGATGGGCTGAGGCAAAGACCTGCAGCATAGCTTCGCTGCTGCCAGCTTATCGGAATCCCACCCTTGCAACGTGCGCAAGGGTGGGCCACCCGCCTGCAGCCTAGCTGTCGCTGCTTCCACCCTGTCGAAATCCCACCCTTGCAAACTGCGCAAGGGCGGGCCACCCGCGGCCAACACCATTCCCCGCACGATGGTCACGCTGTTCTCTTTGATTCCTACGCGCCCATCCACACTCCACCGTCGGAGGCCAATTGCTCTTCTGAGCCGGGGGTTAAGGCCGTTCAGAACTGCTCGCGTCATACGGCAGAACACGCCTGTGCTACCACGATCTATAAAATAGTAAATTCCTGAAGGGCCGATTTCGGCCTCGTACTCATAGTCAGCCTTATCGAATTTTGCCAAGTCTTCTGGCGCTTTTCGGTAGTTACCGTATCGCTTGAGTATGGGAAGCGCTTCACTCTCCGGATCCCCGACCTTTATATCTCCCAGTTCTCTCATCATGTGCTTTGCTCGGGCGGCTTCGTAGTACAGATAGCCTCGTGCCAGCCGTAACAACTCAACGCAACGACTAGTGTTGCCGCTATCGCCATTGCAAATCGCGCTGGCATCTTCTTTTTCATCGGGGCCCGCTTGCGCTGGGGCGAATGGCGCACCCTTTGCGACGTTTGTGTGTACCATTCCCACAGAGGGTGCCCCATCCTTGCGTTCTTTGCAAGGGTGGGATTCCCGAATCCAAACGCGACAGGATTTTGCTTTAGATCTTTCCAGCGCTTCGAATAGCAGGCTCACAACCTCTTCAAAAACCCCTCCGCCCGCTCCCACTCTGGAAACAACTTCTCCTCCGCCTGGAACTCCGCCGAATGCACGCACCGCCGGCTCCCACGCAGCCGCACCGGATGCTTCAAATGCAGCATCTCGTGGTACACAATGTATTCCACCGCGTAACGCGGCACCGCAGGATGATCAAAAATCCGGCTGATCACAATCGCATTGTGCGCCGGATCATAGTGTCCCAGAATCCGCCGCGTCTTTGTCGGACTCCAGCTCATGCGCGGCCGCCCCATCAGCCCGTGAAAAAATCGCGCATTCAAATCCTCAAAAATCGCGTCCAGATCGTAAACGTGACCCTGCGGAGAATGCAGCCGCTTCCGCCCCCGCATCTGCCGCACCAGATGGGCTTTGCTCACCACATCATGGCTGCCCACGTATTTCCGATACCGCGCCGCCTGCCCGCGATCGATTGGCTTGCGATACATCTTCGCCAGCAGGATGTGAGCAATCGCCCGCACCACGGCTTCCGGCGCGCCCTCCAGCAGATCGGAAAGCCGCACCAGCAACCTTCCTTCGCGCAACCGAATGGTATTGTTCACATTCGCAAACGCAAAAAATTCAATCTTCAGTTCAGGCGTGGTCGTCCCCGGACGCAGTTGCCGGTGTTCTTCCTGGAAAAGTTCGAGCAATCCCTCACGCACAATGAGCCCAGATTAGCACGGACGGGAATGAGTAGTCGTCGAAGGGAGCCGGGTGCACAACAAAGCGCACCGCTAACCTGCGCAGCCGTATCACCGGATATTTTCGGCATTGCGGAAAAACAATTACACTCGACACCAATTTGTACGCCCGGCAGCACCGCATGTACCGGCAGCACCGCTCATGCTGGCAGCACCGCACGCGCCGGCAGCACCGTGGAAGAGCGGCGCTTCAGCGCCGCGTAAGCTCCTAAGAAAGATCCGGGCTTTAGCCCCGGTGGCGCGCCTTTAGGCGCTGGGGACGACCCAACCCACTACTCCGACCGGCTCCCACTCTGCGAATCGCTCCTCTTCCGATGCTTCGCCGCCTCTTCCTGATCCGCCAGAGTCTGTTTATGATCTTCCGCCGTGCTATCCACCGTATCGAGAGCGTTGCTCAAAACAAATTCGTATTGCTTAAACTCCTCCGGAGAAACCCCCGCAGCATCCCTCAGCGCCAGCAGCTTCGCCTGGAACTCCGTGTCCGCATCAATCACCAATTTCAGCGGCTTGCGAATATCATTCTTCCGGTCAACATAGGTATCGATGTTGTCGTTCAACTCGTCATAGATCAGCAGAAAGTCATCCAGCTTGTCATGCGTCTGCTGCGCGCGATTCTTGGTCTTAGGGTCGGCGCGCATTTCCTCCATCCCCACCAGCCGCGCCCGCGCAAACTTCACGTAAAGTCCCAGCCGCAACTGCGGCTCCCAGCTGGTATCGCGGATCTGATCGATCTCCGCCTGGGTAAACGGATCGCGATGCCGCTGCGCCAAGCCCGGCGCAGCAACGAGCAACAGGAGGCTCATTACCGCGATCGCTCCAAGCCGGACTTTCATCTCTTCCCTCCGTTGGGAAACATCGCCGCCAGCAGATCGTCTCGAACCCGCTGTAGCCGGTCGATTGCGTTTTGAATTTGTGTCTGGTCGTCGTGCGAAACCGCATGTTTCAAATCCGCCAGTTTGCGGGCCATCTTGCGGATCGCAATTTCGCTCTGCTTCTCCCGCTTGTGGGATTGAATGGCATAATCGCGCGCCAGTTCGGCAAAGGCCGTAACATCCACCAGCGCGGCTTTCCCCTGGTCGCTGTCGCCAGCCACGTACAGCCGGTTGGCCTCATCCAGTTGCCGCTCGCAGATCTCAACACACAATGCCGGCCGCTCGGCAATCCTGGCGTTGGCAACTTCCTGCTTCAATTCCGCGATGGTCTCTGCGCGGCGCGCCCTCAACGCCAGAGGTCCTGAGAGTGCGATTGCCACCAGCCCAGCCGCCATCCACCAACCTCGCGAAGGTCTCACTCCGAACGCCATTTCACTTCCGCCCAATCACTTCTTCGGTTCAATCGCAATCAGCCGGTGTTTCGCCTTCCACTCGTAATCAGGATACTTCCCATTCGCCATGTTAAGAAAGAGGTGATAATTCGCCGCCGCCGGCTTGAACTGCCGCAGATGATCGTACGCCGAGGCCCGCAGAAAATAGGTCACCGCATTCTCCGGCAACAGTTTGCTACGCACATCCAGCGCTTTAATCGCCAATTCGTAGTTTTCGTTTTCCCCCGCTGCAAATGCCAGGTCGCCATACGCTTCCCCCAGGTCAGGCTTGAGCTTCACCGCTGTCAAAAACTCCTGCTGCGCATCTTTCGATTTCTTCTCCCGCAGCAGCGCCTGCCCCAGCCGGCGGTGCAGCTCTGCATCATTAGGATGCAGGGCCATGAGGCCGCGATACTCGGCCTCCGCCAAATCGTTCTTTCCCGCCGTTGTATACAACTCCGCCAGATCGCGCCGCGCCGCTTCATCCCCCGGAGCCAGCTTGATTCCAGCCCGCATGGCCGCGATCGCATCCTCATTCTTGCCCTCCGCCGCCAGCACCCGCCCCAGCTGTATTTCCACCGCCGCGGAATCCACGTTTTGCGCCAGCAGCTTTCGCAAATAATCTTCCGCCTCCGGAAACCGCCGCCCCCGCATGTAAACATTGGCCAGCCCCATCACCGCATCCCCCGATCCCGGGTCCAGCTCCAGCGCGCGCTGGTATTCTTGTTCCGCGTCGGCAAACTTGTCTTCCCGCTCCAGCAGCATCCCCGCCGCAAAATGCGGCTCCGCCTCTTTCGGCTGAAACTCGGCCGCTTTCCGCAAAGCGCCGAGAGCTTCCTCTGGTTTAGTTTTTTCCAGCGTCTGTCCGAGCGCCAGCCATGCCCGGTACTGTCCTTCCTCCACATGACTGGTCGGCTTGAGGTGCGTAGCCGCCCGCAGAAATTCCTCCGCGTCCGGTTGCCCGGTTTTCGCCAATTGCAATCCCAAGTTCAAATTGGATTCGAACACATCCGGCTTCGCCGCCACCGATTTGCGGTAAGCCGCAATCGACGCATCCACGTTCCCTAAAGCATTTTCCACGAACCCCAGATCAAACCATCCCACATAACTCGTGGCATCGTGCTCCAAAAATTTATGTAGCAGAGATTCCGCCGCAGCATAATTCTGCTTTTCAATCGCCGCTTCCGCCTGCGTCAGTTCAGGCGGCGGAACCGCGGCGTCCTCATCCGGAACCCGAATGTAATGGCCGGATCGGTGATCCGCAGAGCTCGATTGATGTGTCCCAGAAGGTGACGAAGAAGATGCCGAAGAAGAAGAGGAGGGAAGGGAAGACGCGTCCGGAGCGTGGCCTGTATCCTGCGCAATCACGCATCCGCACGCCAGCGCCAGCAGCACGCTCGCCAGAAACTTACTCACTGCCATGGGGACGCGACGGTCCGTTGCCACTGCCATGTCCGTTCAGCACCCGAGCCAGATATTTCCCAGTATATGAGCCTGGCAGCTTCGCGATCGTCTCCGGCGTCCCTGCGCCCACAATCTTGCCGCCGCGCGCTCCACCCTCCGGACCCAGATCGATCACCCAGTCCGCAGTCTTGATCACTTCCAGATTGTGTTCGATCACCAGAATCGACCCGCCCGCATCGATCAGCCGCCGGAACGCCGCCAGCAATTTGCTCACATCATCAAAGTGCAATCCAGTGGTGGGTTCGTCAAAAATATAAAGCAATCGCCGTCCTCTGCGTGGTTCGTCCGGTCGCCCCGAATTCGGCCGTCCAATCTCGCGCGCCGCCGGTTGCAGATGCGCCGCCAATTTCATCCGCTGTGCCTCGCCGCCCGACAATGTGGTCGCCGATTGCCCCAGCCGCAAATATCCCAGCCCCACTTCATCCAGCACCCGCAGCTTCTCGGTGATCTTAGGAGCCTCGGCAAAAAACTTCAGCGCCTCTTTCACCGTCAGGTTCAACACTTCATGAATATTTTTTCCCCGGTACCGAACCTCCAGCACCTGCGCCTTGTACCGCGTTCCTTTGCACTCCTCGCAAATCAATTCCACATCCGCGAGAAATTGCATCTCCACCGTCACCGTGCCATCGCCCTGGCAAGTCTCGCAGCGCCCGCCCGGAATATTGAACGAAAAATGTCCCGCGCCAAACCCGCGCTTCTTCGCCTCGGGCAGGGAGGCGAACAACTCGCGGATCGCATCGAACGCCTTGATATAAGTCACCGGATTCGACCGTGGCGTCCGCCCGATCGGCGATTGATCCACCAGCACCACTTCATCAATAAACTGATCGCCCTCCAGACCTTCCCACGTCGCCGTTCCTCGCGCCCCGTTGGAAACAGTCTGCTGCTTCGCCTCCGCCAGCGCCTGATACAGCACGTGATGCAACAGCGTCGATTTCCCCGATCCCGATACTCCCGTGATCGCCACCAGCATCCTCAGCGGAATCTCGATATCGATTCCTTTCAAATTATTCGCCCGCACATTCTTGATCTTGATCTTCTGTGCTCCCGGCTGCCTTCGCACTGCCGGAATCTGGATCCGCAAATCATCCGACAAATAACGTCCCGTCAGCGATGCCGGATTCTTCAGAATCTCTTCGTACGTTCCCGCCGCCACCAGCTTCCCGCCATTTTCTCCCGCCCCCGGACCCAGATCCAGAATCCTGTCCGCCGTCCGCATAATGTCCGGATCGTGCTCCACAACCAGAATCGTGTTTCCCAAATCCCGCAGATCCTGCAGAATCTTGATCAGCCGGTGCGTGTCCCGGCTATGCAACCCAATCGAAGGCTCATCCAAAACATAAAGCGTTCCCACCAGCCGCGATCCCAGCGACGTCGCCAGTTGAATCCGCTGCGCCTCGCCTCCCGAAAGCGTCGATGCCAACCGGTCCAGCGTCAAATATTCCAATCCCACATCATTCAAAAACCGCAGCCGCTCGCGGATTTCTTCCAGCAGCCTCTCCGCAATTTCCGCCTCTTCCGCACTCAACTCCACGCCTGCAAAAAACTTCGCCGCGTCCTCCACCGTCATCGCACACACGTCGCAAATATTTCGGCCGTTGATTTTGACTTGTCTCGCTTCCAGCCGCAGCCGGCTTCCCCGGCAATCCGGACAAGTTGAATATCCGCGATAGCGGCTCAAAAATACCCGGATGTGCAGCTTATATTTCTTTCGCTCCAGGTACTGGAAAAATCCGCGCACTCCCAGAAAATCATCCTCGCCGCACAAAATAAGTTCCTGCTGCTCCGGCTCCAGCTCTCCCCAAGGCACATCCAGCGGAATTTCATTCTGTTTCGCAAACCGCTTCATCTCCGTAAACACCGGCCGGTATTTCGGCTTGTTCCACGGATCAATCGCCCCTTCGCCCAAAGATTTCGTCTTATCCGGAATCACCAGGTCAAGATCGAAATCAATCGTGTTTCCAAATCCCTGGCACCGCGCGCACGCCCCATAAGGATTATTAAAAGAAAACAGCCGCGGCTCTGGCTCCTCGTAGCGCAAATTGCAATGCTTGCATTCAAAGCGCTGCGAAAACCGCAACTGCTGTGCAGGCTGGTCATCACGCACCGGCAAATCAAAAATCACTTCACCCGCTTCCCGGTAAGCCGTCTCCACCGCATCAACAATCCGTGTCCGCGCCTCCGCCGAAATCGTAAGCCGGTCCACCAGCATGAACACTGGCTGATTGAAATTGATATCCAGCAAAGATTCCGGCGTGGAAAACTCGAACACCTGCCCCGCCTGGTACAACCGGTTGAATCCCGCCTTCCGCAATTCAAACAACCGGCTCTTCAACTGCTCGGTTAACCCTGAACTCGCGCCGGCACTCTTCTTGCTGCTCTTGCGCCCGCGTGCAACTTTCTTCGCCGGCTCCGCGGCCGCGCTACCCGCCGCCTGCAGCGGAAACACAACTTGCACCCGCGTCTCCGGATCCAATCCCAGAATCGTATCCGCGATCTCGTCGACCGTATCCTTCTTCACCTCGCGCCCGCAATTCGCACAGTAAGTCCGACCCACCCGCGCAAACAATAGCCGCAAATAGTCATAAATTTCCGTTGCCGTAGCCACCGTCGACCGCGGATTCCTAGTCGAGTTCTTCTGTCGGATCGCCACCGCCGGCGCGATTCCATCAATCGAATCCGCATCCGGCTTCTCAATCCGCTCCAGAAACTGCCGTGCATACGCCGATAGTGACTCCACATACCGCCGCTGCCCCTCCGCATAAATCGTGTCAAACGCGAGCGAAGATTTCCCCGATCCCGACACTCCCGTGACCACCGTCAGCGCATTGTGCTCCACCTCAAAATCGATATTCTTGAGGTTATGCACCCGCGCCCCGTGCACGACTATGCTATTTTCTGTGGACATCAGATGAGACACCGCTCCGGCAATAGCCCCGTTCCTGGACACTCCCGCGCCCGGACCGCCCCA
Organism: uncultured Acidobacteriaceae bacterium; assembly: GCA_963726155.1. Lineage (GTDB taxonomy): Bacteria > Acidobacteriota > Terriglobia > Terriglobales > Acidobacteriaceae > Sulfotelmatobacter. Next base: position 1,645,095 of record CAVSBF010000002.1, on the reverse strand, counting down.
GCAGCTTCAGCGAGTACGGTCGAACCTTCTATTATAAAGCAGAGATTTCAGTCGCCACGCGGGTGCGTAAAGGATGGCGCAAGAGAGCGCCAATGAGGTGTAGAGCGACCTTTAGCCCCAGCCAGACCGGGATTAGATACGATCCGAACCTCCTTTAGCCCCGTCCCCTACTACCGTGCTGTAGTGCCGTGCGGTAATACCGTGCTGTAATACCGTGCGGTAATACCGTGGAAGAGCGGCGCTTCAGCGCCGCGTCAAGGTCCAAAAATCCGGGCTTTAGCCCCTGTGTTCCCTACATCACAACTTCAATACTCTCCACCCGAATCGTATTACTATTCATCTCCAGCTTCCCCGTCACTTTCACCCGCTTGCCTACGTATTGCCTGGCTTTCGCTGGATCGTCGAGCTTATAAACCACTTTTGTCACCGGATCCTTAAGTACCAGTTTCCCATTCTCCCTTACAATATTCCCGCTAAATGACTTAGCCTCTTGCGTTGTAGCCTCTCCAGACGCCGGAATCTGCCCCTCGTCCTGCTGCAGACCCTGCGCCGACCACCCGCCAACAACCACCAGCGTCAAAATCGCCGCTAATGCCAACCTAAGAAAGAATCTTTTCATAGCCCAGCTCCGAACGCCCCAGTTGCCCAAATCTCCTTGCAACAAGCGTGCCACTCGTCCCCGTCTTTTACCCTTTCTCAAAGCCCGCTGGCATGAGCGAGCACGGTAAACCCCATCCGCCCCTACATGATTCACCCGAGTTTAAATTTGCCTGCTGCAGTGTAACTTCCGGAGTGTCTGGCACTACCGTTCGCTGGTGTCCCGCATACAACGTCATCAACAATTACCCCGGTCCGGTTGGCACTCGTTCGCAGGAGAATTCAAATGCCACTCAACTCCCCCGCCGCCTACGGAATGTACTCGCATGATGTCGCTCTGAAAGACGTCGTGCACACCCTGAATCAGGCCGGATTCGAAAACGAAGATATCTGCATGATGCTCTCCCCCACTCATCCCATTGCGTCACTGGTTCGCGATGCCAGCCTGTTCAACTCCGAGCGCGAATCCAACGCCATCACCGCTCAGTTGATCGGATGGCTCTCCGGTTTTGGCGCCGTCCTCATTCCCACCATCGGCTTCTTTATCAAGTCGCAGGCCTTCTTCCACGCGCTCATGGTTTCGCGCGAAGGCCCTGCTCTGTGTGGGAATGCCAGAACTCTGGTGGGCCTGGGTTTTTCCGACGATGAAGCCGACCGCTTCGAAAGCCAGCTCCGCAAGCTGGGAGTGCTGGTCTACGTTTCCTGCGCGGAGAGCGCCAAAACAATGTGGGCCTGCGAAGTCCTGCGCCACACCGGCGCCTGTGAGGCAGCAACCCTCGAAGAGAAAATGGCAGCAACCGCCGCCGCTTGAAAAATGTACTCTTGGAAGCGTCAGAGAGACACCGGAATCGTCAAGCGACGCCGGAGTAACCGTCGAGCCTCTGAGAGTTACCGTAGAAGCGAACGGAATAACCCTGGAAACAGCCGGACAATCGTGGAAACTGCTGGAACAACCCTGGAAACTGCCAGAACAACCATGGAAGAGCGGCGCTTTAGCGCCGCGTAAAGCTCTTAATTAAAGATGGGCTTTAGTCCCTGTACTCGTCCGCGTCCTGCTCTTCATCCCGCCGCTTTCCATAGCGAAACGCAAACCCCACCCCGACCACCATCATGCTGATCGGAGGGACCAGCATCACCAGAATCGCCCGGTTCAACGCCCGCTGACCCTCTTTCGGCGTAGCTCGCGCCACCGCGTTGCACATCGCGCATCCCTGCGCGAGCGCCGGCACACTGAACCATCCCAACATCAAAAACAGCGCCATCAGGCGAATGTTATCTCGCAGAAATTTCATTGCCATGCCCAAACTCTATCCCACTCCTAGCCGCAAAATCCGTCCCGCGTCCGGAAAGAAAAACAAATACATAATCACAAACAGCCCAAACACCGAAATCACGATCATCCATCGCATGATCGCCGTCTCAAACTTCAAGTGCATGAAATACGCAATGATCAGCGCCGATTTGATCACCGAAAGTACCAGCAGCACTTCCAGCATTCTTACCGGCTCAAAAACTTGCCGGTACCCCAGCCATACCTCAACCCCAGTCAGAACCAGCAGCGCTCCCCACACCCAGAAATACTGCCCCTTGCTATCATCATGCGTCGCCACATCATGCATGTGCTGATCCTCCAAACCGTCTTTGTCATCCTGAGCGCGTTCTTTGCCCCTGTCATCCCTGAGCGCGTTTTTTGCGCGAAGGATCTATGCAACTTAACTTCACCACCACTCAGGTTTGCAGTTCCTGCCCCCGGTGAACCCTACACCTTCGTCGACATCAAATAAACCAGCGGAAAAATAAACATCCACACCAGATCCACAAAATGCCAGTACAGTCCCGAGACTTCCACATCGTCCGCGTCATAATCCTTGGGCTTCAAAAACAGAATCACGCTAGCCACAACCAGCCCGATCAACAGCACATGAATTCCGTAATGAAAAACATTATCCGCCGGAATCAGGAAAACTCCCGCCAGCCACAACGCTCCTAAAAGTGGCAGAAACCACTTCCGCAACGCCACCACGCCCAGATAGATCACGCCAATCGTCACGTGCAACATATGCATCGCCGTCAACCCAAAAAATGTCGCGGCAAACTGCGGCACGCCCGCCGCCACTTTCGCGTACTCCCCGCTTCCTACCTCCACTGATTTCGGAAATCCCGGCAACGTCAGCCCTTCGTGGATCAAGTGAGTCCACTCCATGCCATGCAGCACGATAAACGCCGTGCCAAACACCATCGTTCCCAGAATCCAGTTTCGTGTCCACGCGCGATCGCCACGCTTCGCCGCCAACACCCCCAGCACCATGGTCAGCGAGCTCGACAACAGGCAGGCCGTCATCACCGTCGCGTTGATAATGCTTTCCTTGCCAAACGGCGTCGGCCACACCGTATAAATACGGTTGTAGCTGAAGGCAAACAGCAGCGCCCCAAACGTCAGCGAGTCCGAGGCCAGAAACAGCCACATCCCCACTTTTTTCGAATAAGCTCCAAACAAAGGCGCTTCATACTCACCCGCGGACCCATGCACCGCAGCAGTCTGATGTTGCAGCGTGGCTTCAGCCATTCCCCAGATTCCCCTTTCCCTCACTTGTCATCCTGAGGGGCGTTCTTTGCCCCGAAGGATCTATGCAACTCGCCTGAAGCGTCTACGCTGTCGCTTCACCGCGCCAACCCCAACAACGCAAAAACATAAACCCACAGCACCGCCATAAAATGCCAGTACCACGCCGTAACGTCGACCACAATCCTCCGTCCCTCGACCGGACGGTGCAGCAAGGAAGTCATCCCCGCCCACAGCAATGCAATAATTCCTCCCGCCAGATGCACCGCATGCGTCGCCGTCAGGAGATAAACAAACGAACTGTTCGGATTCGTGTCTACAAAAAACCCCCGCGCCTTCAACTCTCCCCACGCCATCCACTGTCCCACCAGAAATCCCAGCCCCAACAATACTGTCACGCCCAGCCAGGGAAATTGTTTTTCTTCCCCCAGCGAAATCCCCGGCATCGATTGCAGCGGAGCCAGCGCCGCCCGCCGCTTGATATCCCGCCGCGCAAATTCCATGGTCAAGCTGCTGATCAGCAACAACGCTGTATTAATCGCCAGCAGCAGCCATGGCAGCTGCACCTGGCCCCAATCGCGCACATAAGAGTTCGTCGCGCCATCGAAGGTCGGCAATCCCTGCCGCACCACGTACGCGCTGGTCAGCGATATAAAAATCATGCTGACGGTCGCGATCCCGCAGATCAGCCCCAGCCGCGCCCGCCGCAGCCGCGCGCCATAATTTGGAAGGTTCGAATCCTGTGAGTCGTCGCCGCCGCCACCGCCGTTTGGAGGAACAGGAATATCCCCGCCGCGGCCCAACTTGTTTACCGGAGTGCTTGGACTATAAGTCGCCATGATCACATAAGATGCTTCAACCCATCGCCAAAGTTAACACTGATTTTTGTTAACAACGATTTTCACCCTGTGTTCCTCAGTGTCCCCCCGTGTTAAAGATTCTGTTCTTACGTTTTCTCAATGCGTCCCCACCGTCACCGGATCTGTCTGCATCACAAAATCCCGCGCCGCTCCCGGCACTCCATATTCATAAGGCCCATGATGCACCACCGGCGTCTTCCCGCCAAAATTATCGTGCGGAGGAGGAGTCGTAGTAGTCCACTCCAGCGTCGTCGCCTCCCACGGATTATCACTCGCCTTCGGCCCCTTGAAGATCGTCCAGAAAAGATTGATCACAAAAATAAACTGCGCCGCAATCGTGATGATCGCCGCATAAGTCATGAACTCATGCAGCGGCATCAGCTTGTGCAGGTACGCCACTTCCGTGTATTGCGAATAACGCCGCGTCCCCCCGGCGATCCCCAGATAATGCATCGGCATGAAGATCGCGTAAGTCCCCGCCAGCGTCAGGAAGAAATGCACGCGTCCCCAGGTCTCATTCATCATCCGCCCAAACATCTTCGGAACCCAGTAATAAGTCGCGGCAAACATGCCAAAAATCGCCGCCACGCCCATAATCAGGTGAAAGTGTCCCACCACAAAATAAGTGTCGTGCAACTGAATATCGAGCACCGGCTGCGCCAGAAATGGCCCACTCAATCCGCCGGAAACGAAGAGCGAAACGAATCCAATCGCATACAGCATCGGCGTCTGAAATCGAATATGCCCCTTCCACATCGTGCCCAGCCAGTTAAACGTTTTGATCGCGGATGGCACGCCAATACACATGGTCAAAATCGAAAACGCAAACGCCGAGTACGGACTCATGCCACTCATGAACATGTGGTGGCCCCACACCATGAATCCCAAAAACCCGATGGCCAGCATCGCGTAAACCATCGCCTTATATCCAAAGATCGGCTTGCGCGAGAACGTCGACAGCACCTGCGATGCCACGCCCATCCCCGGCAGGATCGCGATGTAAACCTCCGGATGCCCGAAGAACCAGAACAGATGCTGCCACAGCAGCGGCGATCCGCCCTTGTGACCCATAATCTGCCCGTTCACCACCACCAGCGGCACATAAAAACTCGTCCCTAGATTCCGATCCATCAACAGCAAAATGCCCGCCGAGAGCAACACTCCAAAGGCCAGCAATCCCAAAATCGCCGTGATGAACCACGACCAAACCGTCAGCGGCATGCGCATCATCGTCATGCCCTTTGCCCGCAGATCGAGCGTAGTCGTAATAAAGTTCAGCGCCCCCATCAACGACGCAATGCAGAAAATCGCAATGCTCGTGATCCACAAATCCGCGCCCAACCCTTCGCCCGGCCCCGCCGACGGCAGCGCACTCAGCGGCGCATATCCCGTCCACCCGTGCAGCGGCGCTCCGCCAGTCACAAAAAATGCCGCGATGATGGTCACGAACGCGACAAACGTCGTCCAGAACGAAAGCATGTTCAGCACCGGAAACGCCATATCCGGCGCCCCAATCTGAATCGGCAAAAAATAATTTCCAAACCCGCCCTGCGGAGCCGTCGTCAGCACGAAGAACACCATGATCGTCCCGTGCATCGTCAGCAGGCTGAGATAAGTCTCCGGCTTGATCTCCCCCACCAGCGGCAACACCGCATTCGGCCACACCAGGTGGATGCGCATCAGCAGCGATAAAAACATCCCCACAAACACCGCCGTCAGCGCCAGAAAGAAATACTGAATGCCAATGACCTTGTGATCCAGGCTGAAAATATATTTCCGGATAAATCCCTGAGGAGCGTGCGAATGAACCGTAGCCGCCGTCGCCATTACTGTTTCTCCGCCTCCCGTGCCGCTATCCATTTATCGAAATCAGGTTGACTGACCACGTGCACCATGCCATGCATCTTGTAATGTCCCAGGCCGCAAAGCTCGGCGCACGCAATCTCATACTCGCCAATCGCCGTCGGCGTGAAGTGCATGTGAATATTCAATCCCGGAACCGCATCCTGTTTGAATCGCAACGAAGGCACGAAAAAACTATGGATCACATCGACCGCTCGCAAACTGATATCCACCTGCCGGTCGACCGGCAAATACATCGTCCCCGTCACCACATCATCCTTCGCCGCCGGATCAGACGTATCCAGTCCCACCGCAGCTTCACCACCCGCCGACGGATCCATCAGCTTCGGACTCGTCGCCCCATACTTTCCATCCGGCCCCGGATAGCGGAAGTACCACGCAAACTGCATCCCCGTCACTTCCACCTGCACCGCGCCCGGCCCCGCCTGATCAAAGCGCTGGCTCGCCCACACTCGGCTGCCCATCAGATTCAATCCCACGAACAGAATCGTAGTCAGCACCGTCCACACAATTTCCAGTCGAGTATTGCCGTGGGAGTAAAGCACCGGCGGCGAGGAAGGCGTTTGCCGGTACTTCCAGACGATGTATCCCAGCGACAGTTGCGCCGCCAGGAAAACAATTCCCATCAAAATAAATGTAAGTGTGAGTTGTCCGTCAATGAACGCCGTGGCAGAAGAGGCTCCCACCGGCAACCACCATGTCTTAGCGACGAAGAAGTACGTGCTGGCCAACGTGATCAGCCAGATCAAAGCCATTAACGCGAGGCCCATTCCCCAGTCCTCCCAACCACAAGAAGCGAGGTCGAACGATTTCCCCACGGCAGTTGCCGCGCCCCACAGCGCAAAGCAACAGTCGGCGGCGAGTTTATCACAGCCGCCTGAGAAAAAAACAAGTGACTTGCACAGCGCAAGAAAAAATCTGCCGCGGATCCCACGGATTCAGCAGATCAAAAAAATCACGTGTCATCCCGAGCGCAGCGAGGGACCTTGGTTTCTTTTGTACCCTTGCAAACTCTCGCCAGAACTCCTTGGCGCCGGGCGATTTAGTTTATCCGCGCAAATCCGTGGCAATAATCTTTTATTTCCCACTCCACTCCGGCACCCTCCCCGGAGTCCACGGCGCCCCCGCAGCCTCCATATCTCTCTCCAGCTTGACCAAATCCACTTCAACCAGCGTATGAAGTTTCCCAAGCTGTTCCGTAAACTCCGCACCCGCAATGTTGTAATCCTCAATATGACTCTGCGTCGGCCTGGCCAGCGAAAATCTTTCGCCCTCCATAATCGCCTCGATCCGATCATTAATCGACGACGCCACCGCCTCATTCCGCTTTTGCATTTCCGTATCCCCGCTGAGCGCCCGCAAAATTAACCGGTCATTCTTCTCAATCGCATCCGCCTCCGCATCCAATTGTTTTTCCGCCGCCGGAGTATCCCGCAACGCTTCGCGAATCGATTTCAACCGATCCTGCACCTCATGCGCCTCTCGCGTCGCACCCGATACCGCCCGGTAAAGCCGCGCAACCTTGCGATGAAATTCCTCCCGAGCCGCCAGATCCCCAGCATTCATCGATCCCTGCCCCTCGGTCACCACTTTAAAATTCTGCGCCGCGCCCAGCTCCGTCACCACTCCATCCACATCCTGAAAACATCGCACCGAGTACGCTCCCGGCAGCACCAGCGTCCCATGCCCGGAAGCCGGAGGAAAATCCTCCTCATCGTCGTGATGCTCCGGCAGCGCCACTACCGGATATCTCAAATCCCAAGCCGCCCGCTGAAATCCCGACTCAATACTCCCCTCCACCCGGCGAATCGGCGCGCCCGCTTCGTCATAAACCAAAAAATAAACCTCCGGCTTTCGCTCTTCCGCCTCCGCCCGCAACTCGTCATTCGTCGGATAAGGCAAAGTCTGATTTTTCTTCGCTGCCTCTTTCTCCGCCTCTTGCCGCTTCTCCTTCTTGGTCTTCAGCTTCTCCTTTATATAAGCTGTAAACACCGCCCCAAACGGAGGATTCTCCGCCGTATAAAACGCGTCCCCCTGAAATCCTTTTCTCGGACCACCCAGCGGATGCCGCTCGATATAAAGCAATGCATCCTTCACCGGAAAAGTCGCCGCGGTCTGTTCCAACGCTTCCGCCTTCATCCCTCGCAGCGCGGAAATATCATCGAGCACATAAAACCCGCGCCCAAACGTCGCAATCACCAGATCACCTTCCCGCGCCTGCTCCACCACATCGCGCACCGCAATCGTCGGCAGCCCACCCTTCAACTGCACCCAGTGCCCCCCGCCATCAACCGTAAAAAAAGCCCCATACTCCGTCCCCGCAAAAAGAAGATTCGAATTCACCGCATCTTCCGCAAACCCCAGCACCGGCCCATTCTCGGGCAAATTCCCCGCAACCGAACTCCAAGTCTTCCCCGCGTCCATTGACTTCAACAAATAAGGTTTGAAATCCTCATTCTTATGATTATCAAACGCCGAATACACTACATTCGCGTCATGCGACGAAGCCGCCAACCGGCTCACATAAGTCATATCGGGAACGCCGGCAAACTTCTCATACTTCGTCCACGATTGCCCGCCGTCCGAAGTCACCTGAATCAACCCATCATCCGTCCCCACATAAATCAGCCCCTCTTTTTTCGGCGACTCCGACAACGCCACAATGTTTCCAAACAAAGACGTCGACTGATTCTTCGCCACCGCATCCGGCTCCCACACTCGTCCCATCACCGGAAACTTATTTCGATCCAATCTGCCGCGTCAGGTCGCCGCTGATCGCCTTCCACGAATCTCCCCGGTCGTCGCTGCGAAATAATTTGTTCGCCGCAAAATACAACCGCGTATGCGAGTGCGGCGAAATAATCACCGGCGAATCCCAATTCCAGCGCAGCGCAGGCTCGCCCTTACCCTCCTGCGGCTGCAGCACCATCTCCTGCCCCGTCGGCTTGTCATGCCGCACCAGCACCCCATACTGCGACTCCGAATAAATCGTGTTCGCATCCACCGGATCCACCACCGATCGGAATCCATCCCCGCCCGTGGTCACAAACCAATCCGAATTCATAATTCCGTTTACGTTGCGCGTCCGCTCCGGCCCGCACCACGAAAAATTATCCTGCGTCCCGCCGCACACGTCATAAAAGGGAACTGCGTTGCTCACCGCCACGTCGTAAAACTGCACGGTCGGCAGATTCGCCTTGAACTCCCAACTCTTCGCATCATCCCAGGTCTCATACATCCCGCCATCCGACCCCAGCAGCCAATGCTTCGTATCATCCGGATCAATCCAGATCGCGTGATTGTCCCCGTGATGATTCACCTCACTCACTTTGTGCAAAGTCTTCCCGCCATCCAGCGACTCCCGCAAATTCACATTCATCACAAAAATCCGATCCACATTCTTCGGATCGCAAACCACCCGCGCGTAATACATCGCGCCCAAATCAAATTCATTCCGCTTCTCCCACGTCGCGCCGCGATCATTCGACCGGAAAATCCCGCCCTTTCCATCCGCCGCTTCAATCGTCGCGTAAACCACATTCGGATCAGCCTCCGAAACTGCCAACCCAATCCTTCCCATATCCACCGTCGGTAATCCGGATTTCAACTTGTTCCACGTTGCTCCCGCATCCGTCGATTTATAAATCGCGCTCTCCGGCCCGCCATCGATCAAAGTAAAAACATGCCGCCGCCGCTGGTAAGCCGCCGCATAAACAATGTCCGGATTCGCGGGATCAATCGCCACATCCACCACGCCCGTGTTCTCGCTGATGGTCAGCACCGCCTTCCAATTCTTCCCCCCATCAACACTCTTATAAAGTCCGCGATCCCCGCCCGCGCCCCACAACGGCCCCTCCGCCGCCACATAAACCACCTTCGAATCTCGCGGATCAATCACCACCCGCCCAATATGCTCCGACTTCTTCAATCCCAAATTCTGCCAATCTTTTCCCCCGTCATCCGATCGGTAAATTCCATCTCCATACGAAACGCTGCGCTGCGAATTGCTCTCGCCCGTCCCCACCCAAACCACCGCCGGATCATTCGGATCGAGCGCGACCCATCCAATCGAATACGACGCCTCCTTATCAAACAGCGGAGTCCACGTCGTCCCATCATTCACCGTCTTCCACACCCCGCCCGAAGCCACGCCCACGTAATACTCAAACTTGTTCTTCGGATTCACCGCAATCGACATCACCCTCCCCGATGCCACCGCCGGCCCAATCGACCGAAACTTCAGCCCCGAAAAAGTCTCCGCATTCATCCCCGGCTTCTTCTCCTCATCCTTCTTATCCTTATCCTGCGAAGGCGCAGCCTTACCAACATCCTTCTTCTGATCTTTCTTGGGATTCTTCTTCGCCGCAGGCGCCGGCACCGCAGTCTTATCCGAATCCTGCGAAGCCGCAATCAAAGTAGAAAATGTCAAAAAGAAAACAGCGAGAGCAACCGCGAGGCGAAATTTCACAAGAGCTCCAATCCAAAGTTTTTCAAAACCGATATATATACAGCATCCGAACGCATCTGAGAAGCTTGTCATCCTGAGGAAGCGAAGACCTGCGCCCAAGCGCAGGTCGTCCAACGAAGAGCCTGCCCTGAGGCCGCCGAAGGGACCTATGCAACTTGCGAGCGCTATCACGACCGCGGTTGCCCCACTTCTCGCCTTTCTTTGCAAAATGTAGATCCTCCGACTCTAAAGCTCTGAGACGTGGCCCGCTCCTGCATGGTCTTCTCCGCGTCCTCCGCGGCCTTTCTTCGCGACCTCAGCGATTAAGGCTTTTTGTTCCTCAACCACGCCCCTCCGACATCACGTAAAATCCCTCACATGCCACTGAAGCCGCAACCCCAAGGCCACGACACCCGCTACACCAAAATGCAGAAGAACTACTGCTTCGTCTGCGGACAAAACAATCCCCACGGCATGCGCCTGAAATTCCTCCTCGATGAAGAGCGCCAAACCTTCGTCTGTAAATTCCGCCTCAGCAAGCGCTACACCGGACCTCCCGGCCACACCCACGGCGGCGTCATCGCCTGCATCCTCGACGACGCCATGGGCAAAGTAAACAAGCTCCACCACGTCGTCGCCCTCACCAAAGAAATGACGGTCGAATATCTCAAGCCGGTCCCTCTAAATAAATCTCTCCGCGTCGAAGGCCGCGAAGAAAAAGTCCACGGACGCCAGCACATCAACACCGCCGAAATCCTCAACGACAAAAACGAAGTCCTGGCCCGCAGCCGCGGCATCTTCATCGCCATCGACCCCGAAAAAATGTTCGCCAAATTCGTGGAACGCTAACGGTCAGTATTATGTGGGGACAGCCGCCCTCGGCTGTCCGCCGGGCAAAGCCCGGCGCCTTTGACCTTGGCCCTCTTTACTTGCCCTCAAAATGCGGCCCTCCTGCAGGCCCAAGCCCCGGAGGGGCGCCCGATAATAGCCCAGGACGGCAGTCCTGGCTAAGCAGAAGAGGAAGGGAACCGATCGTCCCCGAACGCGGCTCCGTAACTTCTCGCTCAGCGATGGTTTCACGAGGATCGGGAAGGGCACGACTTCAGTCGTGCCGTACAAATCGTTCTTTTTTCGATGGGCTTCAGCCCCTGAGGTTCGCGTCGGAACAAGGGGTTCCGCGAATCCCAATCGCACTGTAAAATAAATAATGCTTCGCTGATAGCTAACAGCTGTAAGCGTTCCCCAGAAAAGAGTCCACACATGTCCAAAACCAACGGCTCCAACTCCACCCCCACCTCCCTCCGCCTGAAAACCGGCCTCGCCGAAATGCTAAAAGGCGGCGTCATCATGGATGTCACCACCCCCGAGCAGGCCGCCATCGCCGAAAAAGCCGGAGCCGTCGCCGTCATGGCCCTCGAGCGCGTGCCCGCGCAAATCCGCGCCGAAGGCGGAGTAGCCCGCATGGCCTCGCCCAAAAAGATCCGCGAGATCATGGCCACCGTGTCCATCCCTGTCATGGCCAAGTGCCGCATCGGACATTTCGCCGAAGCCCAAATCTTGCAGGAACTCGGCGTCGACTACATCGACGAATCCGAAGTCCTCACTCCCGCCGACGAAGCTCACCACGTCGATAAGCACGCCTTCAAAGTCCCATTCGTCTGCGGCGCGCGCAATCTCGGAGAAGCCCTGCGCCGCATCGCCGAAGGCGCCGCCATGATCCGCACCAAAGGTGAGGCCGGTACCGGCGACGTAGTCCACGCCGTCAAACACATCCGCCAGATCGTGCAGGAGATGCGCATCCTCACCGTCCTCGGCGAAGAAGAGCTCTACGCCAAAGCCAAAGAACACGGCGCGCCCTACGAGCTCATCAAGATGGTGGCGAAAACAGGGAAGCTGCCGGTGCCAAATTTTTCCGCCGGAGGCATCGCCACCCCCGCCGACGCCAGCCTGGTCATGCAACTCGGTGCCGAAGCCGTCTTCGTAGGCTCTGGCATCTTCATGAAAGACTCGACCACGTTCGCCGACCCCGAAGAAGCCGCCAAGCGCGCGAGAGCCATCGTCCAAGCCGCCACCCACTATCAAGACCCTAAAGTATTACTCGAAGTCAGCGAAGACCTGACGGGCGCAATGAAAGGCCTGGCTATTGCTGGAATGGATGAGGCCCAGATGTTGCAGACGAGGGGATGGTGAGCGCGACGCATCGCTTTTGGGTGACCGCGTGGCGTCCAAAAGAAATTCGCTCTCTCTCGGGGCTCGAATCTGCAGCCGTGAGTCAGACTGAGAGCCAACCGGATGCACCTGTCAACCGCGTTGCGCAAACAGTTCAATAGAGAACGATCATAGTTCGAACATAGTTGGGCACAATTGCACCAAAACAGGGCAAACTCAAAACTCGGGTTTGCCCTTTAACTTGCTTGTTTTCTGGGAGAAGATGGTGCGCCCTGAGAGATTCGAACTCCCGACCTTCTGGTTCGTAGCCAGACGCTCTATCCAGCTGAGCTAAGGGCGCATGCTTGCAACCTAACCATTACGGAGACGGTACGAACTGGCGAACGCCCGTCCTCGCTGTTTTTCGATCATGCGTGAAATAAAGAGTGCAGGCCGAAGAGTCATTGTAACGTCTTGACCCGCAGAGCGGCAACCGCCTGCCCGATGCCACGTTTCGATTCAGCCGCTCTTTTACTTACCGCAAGATTGGAACAGTTGGCCGCAAACCCAGGTTTCCTATGAAGCCGAATTGCAAAAAGATGAATCTCACCACACAAGCAATGCGCACGATGCCTGTAGTGAGGGGAGTTTCAATGGCCGGCGTAAGAGACGTCTTCTTGATGCGATTCATTCCCGGGCGGGCGCAGGCCGGCCTGGCGCTGTTACGGCTGTGGACGGGAGCCACGCTTTTTCTGCGTCACGGCCTGGAAAAGCAGCCTGCACACTGGGCACAGTTCATGTCGCACTTTCCCGACCCTATCGGCATCGGTTCTCATCCTTCCTTTTTGATCGCCTTCTTCTCCGATTTTGTCTGCTCGATTCTGCTGATGATCGGCCTCGGTACCCGCTGGGCCGCTCTCTATTGCTTCACCAACATTTTTGTAGCCTGGGCCTTCGTCCACCATTTCGCCTTCTTTGGCAAGGGACCGGGAAGCGATCACGGAGAGGTGATAGTACTTTATCTGGGAGCGTTGCTCACACTGCTGCTAGCCGGACCCGGCGCAGCTTCCCTCGACCACTTCATGGCGCGGAAACCCTGAGAGAACTCGTGCGCTCGCACGCGTAATCTGCGCCTAGACTCGCATCCCAGGGCCATGGTAATACAGGAATTACCTGAGGAGAACACCTGAGGCTGCGCGAGTGTAGATCGGTTTTCCCTCGCGCTGTTTCCGGTGTTTCCCGCAGAAGTAAATCTTTCCAGCCGCAGAGCAATTCCTACAAAGCGCACAATCCTGCAGCCGTGCGTTTTGTGCAGCTTAAGAATGGCACACCATGTGCTTATACATAGAACAGACGAAGTGGCGCGCAACGGGGCGCTCCAAGGATGACTTCGGCCAGAGGTTCTCTTGGGCGCCCCTTGCATAAAAGCAAAAGGTCAACCTCCCCCGGTCCTTTTTGCCTCCCCCAATTCTCCCAGGTTCTGAGTAAGGTTGTTCTAGGCCTAAGAATTAAAAAACCCTAAGCGAGCGCCACAGCGTCTCGCACGTCAATACCCGCCTGACGCAACAATTTTGCCACCGCATCCGCCTTCATTCGCGAAGCATCATAACCCACCCGCACCGTGCGTTCGGCTGCGTTGAACTGTACCCCGCGCACGCCGTAGACTTCGCGCATCCCATCGATTGCCCGTAGCGCGGCCTCTCCCGGCACAGCTCCATAGCGGAAAACCACATCCAGATAAGTCATTCGTCTGATCCTTTGCCCAAGTAAGAAATTCTTGTGGAACGAAAGCCGATTCGCCGCCCGGCTGAATCCAATATAAAGCATCCCCCATCCAACTGCTTAGCCCAGACTCGGGTTGCAACTCAGCACACTCTGCGGCAGTTCTCAGCTTCCTCTGCGTTTTAAGATTTTGTCGTGCCCGAAGAAAGGCCTCAGTAGAAGGAGTAAAGTTCTCGCTGCGGCCCGCAATCCGCAATCATCATGTCAACAAACCCGTCCAGTCAGGCCTCCGCACTTGAACGCGACCCCGTATGCGGAATGAACGTCAATCCCGCCACCACCAAGCATGTCTATCGTCTCGCCGGCAAAAACTACTATTTTTGCTGCGCTTCATGCCTGGAAAAATTTAAGGCCGATCCCAGCAAGTATCTGCGAGCGCCATTGCCGCCAAAGTCTTCGGGATTAATTACCCTCGGCGCCGTAAAGCCAGCTGCACCCTCAACTCACGACGCCGCCCATTCCGCCGCCAGCCCGGCGCCCGCCTACGTTTGCCCCATGTGTCCCGAGGTTCGCGAACCCAAGCCCGGAGCCTGCCCGTCCTGCGGCATGGCTCTCGAACCTGATGTCCCAGTAGCCTCCACCCGCACCGAGTACACCTGTCCCATGCACCCCGAGATCGTCCGTCCCGCGCCCGGTTCGTGTCCGATCTGCGGCATGGCCCTCGAGCCTCGCACCGTCACCGCTTCCACCGAAGAAAATCCCGAACTCCGCGACATGACCCGCCGCTTCTGGGTCGCCGTCGCTCTTACCACGCCGCTGCTCCTGATTGCGATGGCAGCGATGTTCGGGTATCGGCTTCATCTCGATCTCAACCTGAACGGCGTGCCGCTCAACCTGCCCTGGCTCGAATTCATCCTCGCCACCCCCGTCGTCCTCTGGGCCGGATGGCCCTTCTTCCAGCGTTTCTGGACTTCGCTCGTCAATCGCAGCCCCAACATGTTCACCCTGATCGGCATGGGCACCGGCGTTGCTTACCTATACAGCGTGATCGCCACCTTCTTTCCACGGATTTTTCCCGAATCTCTGCGCGCTGGGTCTGGCAATATGTCCGGCTATCCCGACGTGTACTTCGAAGCTGCCGCTGCCATCACCACTCTCGTCCTGCTCGGCCAGGTTATGGAACTGCGCGCTCGCAGTCGCACCAGCGCCGCGCTCCGCGCCCTGCTTGATCTCAGTCCCAAAACCGCCCGCATCCTCACCGCCGACGGCTCCGAAAAAGACATTCCCCTCGAACGAGTCAAGCCCGGAGACCGCCTACGCGTCCGCCCCGGCGAAAAAGTTCCCGTAGACGGTGTAATCCTCGAAGGCCGCAGCTCCATCGACGAGTCGATGATTACCGGCGAGTCCATGCCGGTTGAGAAATCTCCCAACAGCAACGTCATCGGAGCAACCGTCAACGGCACCGGTTCATTCATCATGCGCGCCGACCGCGTGGGCGCGGAAACCCTACTTGCCCGCATCGTGCAACTCGTCGGCCAGGCGCAACGCAGCCGCGCTCCCATCCAGCGCCTCGCTGATCGAGTTGCCAAATGGTTCGTCCCCATCGTCGTAGCTGTCGCCGTCGTCACGTTCATCGCGTGGTTCTTCCTCGGCCCGCAGCCCCGTTTCGCCCACGCTCTGGTGAACGCCGTCGCCGTGCTCATCATCGCGTGCCCCTGCGCCCTCGGTCTCGCCACGCCGATGGCGATTATGGTTGGCGTCGGCCGCGGCGCTCGCGCGGGCGTGCTTATCAAAAATGCCGAAGCGCTGGAAGTTCTCGAAAAAGTCGACACCCTGGTCGTCGACAAAACCGGCACGCTCACCGAAGGCAAACCACAACTGACTGGAACCGCTCTTCAGAATGACAATGGTGAAACCCTCCGCCTGGCCGCCAGCCTGGAGCGCGCCAGCGAACATCCATTAGCTGGCGCATTCGTTGCAGCCGCGGAAAAACAGAAGTTGTCGCTTTCACAGCCCAGAGAGTTCGCCAGCATCCCGGGGAAGGGAATCACCGGAGTGATCGACGGCAAAAGAGTCGCCGTCGGCAATGCCGCATTAATGGCGGACCTTGGAGCCTTCGCTTCCGCAACCGCCGATACCAACGCAGCCAACTCAGCTCCAGGCACCACCCTCTTCGTCGCCGCTGATGGAAAATATCTGGGAACATTCTCCGTCGTCGATCCGCTGAAGTCGTCCACTCCCGAAGCAATTCGCGCGCTCAAGAACCAGGGCATCCGCATCGTGATGCTCACCGGCGACAATCGCGCCACCGCCGCAGCCATCGCCACGAAACTTGGCATCGATGAATTCGAAGCGGAAGTATTGCCGGAAAGAAAATTAGAAATCATCCGCAAACTGCAAGGGCAGGGAAGAGTCGTCGCCATGGCCGGCGACGGCATCAACGACGCGCCCGCACTCGCGCAAGCCAATGTCGGCATCGCCATGGGCACCGGCACCGACGTTGCCATGGAGAGCGGCGGCATCACTCTGGTCAAAGGCGATCTCACCGGAATCGTGCGCGCCCGCAACCTGAGCCGCGCCACCATGCGCAACATCCGCCAGAATCTTTTCTTCGCCTTCGTCTACAACGCCGTCGGTGTTCCTATTGCCGCCGGAGTTCTTTATCCGTTCTTCGGTCTGCTGCTCAGTCCCATCTTCGCCGCCGCCGCCATGAGCTTCAGCTCCGTCTCCGTAATCACCAACGCCCTCCGCCTGCGTAACGCAAAGTTGTAACTCCTCCAATTTGTCATTCCGACCGAAGCCGGAGCGATCAGCGACGGCGCAGTGGAGGAACCCGCTGTCTGCTTGCGCAACCATGAAAGAGAGAAACTTCAGGACCGCATTCCGAGTGAAGAACGGGCCACAATATCGTAGAAAATAATCCGGGCTTCAGCCCCTGAGGGATTTATCCGACAACTTACTCAAATACTCGATCACATCCGGCTCTGTCCAATCCACCGCCCCAATAAATTTCCGCCGCACCACACCATTGCGATCGATGATGTAAGTCTCCGGAAATTTAAACGTTCCATAAAGTGCATTGCTCTTCTGGTCGGCATCGCGTACCGACAACAAATCCACATTATGATCCCGTAAAAACCGCTGGTAATTGCTCTGGTCCACGTCCACGCTGACCGCCAGCACCGTGACGCCCTTCGCTCTCATCCGCTGCTGCATCTGCACCAGCGACGGCATCTCCTCAATGCACGGCGGGCACCACGTCGCCCAGAAATTCAAGACCACCACCTGACCCTTGAATTGGCTGAGTGTCACCGCGCGTCCCGCGTCCTGCACCGTAAAGTCCGGAGCCGCCGACCCAATCCTCGCCGGCCGCGACCCGCTATAACACCCAGACATCGCCAATAGGACCAACCCAACCGCCATTGAGCAAATTAGCTTATGTGGGGACAGCCGCCCTCGGCTGTCCGGTCGAGCAACGCTCGACTTGCCTTTGGCCGCTACCATCACACTAAAATGCCTCGCCGCCACGCCTGTAAAACGAATCATAACTCGCACCCCGTTATAATAATAGATTCGGCCCATGCCCGCGAGAGACACAGCTAACGATCCGCTCACCGTCTCCATCATCGTCCCCGCTCGCGACGAAGAGTCCTCACTAAGCGATTGTCTGACTTCGCTCCTCGCCCAGCAAGCCGTCGCTTTAGAAATCATCGTCATCGACGATCATTCCACCGACCGCACCTCCGAGATCGCCTCCTCATTCGCGGCAAAAGGAGTAAAGCTGATCAAGGCTCCCGAACTCCCAGCCCGTTGGACCGGCAAGAACAATGCCGTCGCCGCCGGAGCCAAAATCGCCCGCGGGGAGTGGCTGCTCTTCACCGACGCCGACACCATCCATCTTCCCGGCTCTCTCGCGCGAAGCATCGAAGAAGCCAAACGCCAGAAAGCTGCATTGCTCTCCTACTCGCCCGAGCAGATCGTAAAAAGCTTCTGGGAAAAAGCGGTCATGCCGGTAATCTTCGCCGAACTGGCCGCCAGTTTTCGCCCGTCGCAGGTCAGCAATCCAAATTCATCCGCCGCAGCCGCCAACGGCCAGTACATCCTGATCACGCGCGAGGCCTATAACGCCGTCGGTGGACACGCCGCCATCGCAGGCAATCTTCTCGAAGATGTCGCACTCGCCCGTGCAGTAAAACGATCCGGCAGAAAACTATTCTTCCGCTTCGGCGCCGACGCGGTCCGCACCCGCATGTATCGCACCTTCGCCCAACTTCGCGAGGGCTGGACCAAAAATCTGGCGCTCCTGTTCCCACATCCGGTTCGCCTGGCCGCGCTGCGTGCCCTCGAGTTCATCCTGATCCTGGCCAGCCTCGCAATCGCCGTCGCAGATGCTTTGCGCGGCCATTCGCACTCCGCCATTCCAGCCGCAACACTTTGCGTGATCCTGTATGCAGTATTTCTCACACGAATTCACCGCGCCCATTTTTCCTGGAACGCAAACTTGCTCGCGCTCTTCGGTCTTCCTCTGTTCTCTTATCTGCTGCTGCGCTCAAAACTATTTCACAACCGTGGCGGTGTCTCATGGAAGGGCCGCCACTATCCCGGCAATCAGAAAGCCAAAGTTCCGGCGAAAGAATCAGATTCAACATTGCAGGAGAAGCATGGTTTATCTCACGCGCAAAGCTGAATTCTCGGCATCGCACGTCTATCACAATCCGGAGTTCACTCCGGAAGAAAACCGCCGTGTCTTCGGCAAATGCAACAATCCCAACGGCCATGGCCACAACTACACGCTGGAAGTCACGGTAAAAGGCGAAGTCGATCCCCGCTCCGGCTTCGTCGTCGATCTCAAAAAACTAAAAGAAGTCATGCACCGCGAAGTGCTCGATGCCATGGACCACCGCTTTCTCAACAAAGAAGTCCCCGAATTTCTCCATCGCATTCCCACCACAGAAAACATCGCGATAGCAATCTGGCAGCGCCTCGCCAGCAAGCTTGAAAAAGCCAAACTGCACCGCGTGCGAGTCTACGAAACCCCGGATCTATTCGTCGATTTCTACGGAGAATCATGAGCCTTACCCTGTGCACCCCCGTGTACCCTGTGTTAAAGATTTTTTGTTTTTGCTCGCAGCACGTACCGAATAACGAGTAACTGAAAGAATGAAAGCTCATCTCTCGCGCCGCTACATGTTCTCCGCCTCGCATCGCCTGCACAGCGAAGCCATGTCCGAAAAGGAGAATCAGGAAACCTACGGCAAATGCAACAATCCCTACGGCCACGGCCACAACTACACGATCGAAGTCACAGTCAGCGGACCCGTCGACGAGCAAACCGGCATGGTCTGCAACCTCACCGATCTCGACGGTTTCATGGAAAGGGAAGTGCTCGCCCGCTTCGATCAAGAGAATCTGAATACTCTGCAGGAGTTTGCCCAGGAAGTACCCACCACCGAAAATCTGTGCATCCAGGTCTACGAAATAGTGCAGCGTGGCTTCACTTCCGCGCATCTGGAAAAGGTACGCTTAGAAGAGACTATGATGAATTCGTTCGAATACGCCGGCGAAGAGATGTCATCCTGAGGCGCGTTTTTTTGCGCCGAAGGATCTCTGCAACTTGTAGTCGCGCAACCCGACATTCGCGAGAAAGAGAAGGCCGATCGATTCGACTAACTATGAAACCAGCCTCGACTGAACCAACCGAACCCTCCACCCTCACCAGCGCCACCTTCGAAGACCTCGTGCAGGAAATGCTCGTCCGCCTCGGCGAAGACCCGACCCGCGAAGGCCTTCGACGAACTCCCGAGCGCGTTCACAAATCCATGCAGTTTCTCACCCGCGGCTACACCGAAGACGCCGAAGCTCTGCTCAAAGGCGCACTCTTCTCCGTCACCTACGACGAAATGGTCATCGTCAAAGACGTCGAAATGTTCAGCCTCTGCGAACACCACATGCTGCCGTTCTTCGGCAAAGTCCACGTCGCCTACATCCCCAACGGAAAGGTAATCGGCCTCAGCAAAGTTCCGCGCCTCATCGAACTCTTTTCCCGCCGTCTGCAAATCCAGGAACGCCTCACCACCCAGATCGCCGAAACTATTCAGAAAGTAATCGAACCGCAAGGCGTGGGCGTAGTCATCGAAGCCCGCCACTTGTGCATGATGATGCGCGGCGTCGAGAAACAACATTCCGCCGCCGTCACCTCATCGATGCTAGGCTGCTTCCGCAACGAGAATGAGACTCGCCAGGAATTCCTCTCCCTGATCCGCCAGCGCCCCAACGGCATCTGATCGTGTGGAACGGATCGTGTGGGACGGACACTCCTGTCCGTCGCTTTTGACTCTGATTTTTTTGGATGAGCTACTGATACGCGTACGGATACCGCCGCTGCCGCTCGCCAAAAACTTTCACCAGCAGTGCTCCCGAAACAAATCCCCCCACATGCGCCCAGAAAGCCACGCCTCCCACGTTGTGCCCCTGCACAGCCAGTGCCGTCTGCGTCCCGCTCAGAAAATTCAGCAGAAACCAATATCCCAGGACGATCCAAGCCGGCACCCACAGCACAAAAATAAAAAACCACATCAGCACCCGCGCCCTCGGATACAGAACAAAATACGCTCCCAGCACTCCCGCAATCGCTCCACTCGCTCCGATCGAAGGCACGGTCGAGTGCAAATCAATCACGACCTGCGTCATCATCGCAATCAATCCCGTCAGCAAATAAAACACCAGGTACTTGAAGTGCCCCAGCCAGTCCTCCACATTGTCGCCAAAAATAAACAGAAACCACATGTTGCCGATCACGTGCATCCACGACGCATGCAGAAACATCGACGTGAAGAAGGGAAGCACGACCGCCGGCAGCGGAAACCTCGACGATCCCGCCAGAAACGCCGCCAGATGATAAGGCACCACCCCAAACTGATGAATCACCAGATTCAAGCTTCGCGGATCCAGCGCCGACTCCATCAAAAAAATGACAAGATTCAGTCCAATCAAAAACCACGTCACCCACGGTGTGCTATATCGAGGCTGGTCGTCGCGAATCGGCAGCATAAGGAATCTGTTAACTTAGATTTGGTTGGAAATGCCGTAGCTTCAGCATTACTCGATCACCCAATTTCTCAATCCCTCAATCCTCTCATGAATGGTGTCATCATAATCGACAAGCCCGCCGGATGGACCTCTCACGACGTCGTCAACCGCATGCGCCGCATTCTACAGCAGCGCTCCGTCGGACATCTCGGCACCCTCGATCCCCTCGCCACCGGCGTGCTCCCGCTCGTCACCGGATCGCTCACCCGCCTCGCCCAGTTCTACATCGCCTCCGAAAAAACTTACGAAGGCGTCATCCACTTCGGCTTCGCCACCAACACCTACGACGCCGACGGCGACCCCGTTAGACCAACTCTCAAATCATGTTAGGAGAGCTGATACCGCCACAGCTCATGTGGGGACAGCCGCCCAAGCCTGCCCTGAGCGTAGTCGAAGGGGCTGTCCATCGGGCCGCAGGCCCGACCTCACTCTCGACAGTCTGCAAGCCCTCGCCGCCGAATTCCACGGCACAATCCAGCAAACCCCTCCACCGTTCTCCGCGAAAAAAATCCACGGCGTCCCCGCCTACAAACTCGCCCGCAAACAAAAAGAAGTCGTGCTGCAGCCGGTTCAAGTCGAAGTAAAAGAATTTACCATCACCGCCGTCGAGAACGACCGCGCCCACTTCCGCGCCCGCGTCTCCTCCGGAACCTACATGCGCTCTATCGCCCACGAAATGGGCCAGCGCCTCGGCTGCGGAGCCCACCTCGCATCCCTCCGCCGCACCTCCGTCGCCGAATTCGACATCACCCAGGCCCACACCATCGAAGAAATCGAAACCACTTGTCGCTCTGAAATGTGGGGCGGGCGCCCCCGCCCGCCAATCCCACCACCAGCAACGCATTCCACAGAACCTCACCCCTGGCAATTAAAAGCCCTCTTCATCCACCCTCGCCAGCTCCTGCCCCAATTTCCCTCCGTCACCGCCGACGATCCCACCGCCGCCCGCATCCGCAGCGGACGCCCCATCAACCTCCCCGAACTCTCCCGCGCCCGCCAGGTCAAAGTCTTCGCCAGCCAAACCCAATTGCTCGCCATCGCCACCCGCGTCGCCGGCACCCTCTTCCACCCCAAAATCGTCTTCCCAAACGAATAGCTCACCTGAAAAAGTATTCTGAAAAGTTCATGTGGGGACAGCCGCCCCCGCTGTCCGTCGAGCCGAAGGCTCGATCGCTTCTCATTGACCCCTCTGACCTCTTTGCCACCACACAACAATTCACATTGACTCGCCCCCGCTTCAGTGCTAACGTTCGCCAGTTCTGGCCGCCTCCGCTGCGCGCTCTTTCGCCCCGCACACACCCGGAGCAAAGCAGTCGACAGAGGACGCCCATCAGAAAAAATCCGTAGCACAACACCGGAAAGCGTCAAGGGCCCCGTAGCCAAAGCACGCGAGGAGGTCTCCCATGACCAGCCAGCGCCCCCTAGAAACAAAGTTGCGTACTCTTTCCATTCCCACCCTGTTCACTGCAATTCTCACCGTCTCGATCGCCTCTGCCGCCCCAGCCCAGCAAGCGGACACTAGCATGCGATCAGCACTCTATTCGGAGGATACGCCCGCGTCAGTGTTGCCTCACACGGTGCCACCGGGGACGAGCCACACTCAGGACGGACCTCCAGCAAGATTGCATGACAAGAAATCCTTGTCTGCCGCACCAGCGTTTTCATTTTCGCGATCCGACATTGCGACCGGATTGAGCCTATGGGGAACCGTGCTCGAAGGTGACTTCAACGGTGACGGCAAGCCTGACCTGTTGGTTACGGTTTATCCCGTAACGGATGGCCCAGTGGGAATCGATGTCCTCTTGGGGAACGGCGACGGTACCTTTTCGCCGCCGAGTCAGGTTTTCTCAGGATTGTGCACCGGCATCGCGGTCGCAGACTTTAACGGGGATGGCAAACTCGACTTCATCTGTTCCACTCTCGACGAACGACTCTGGGTGTTCTTCGGAAATGGCGACGGCACTTTCACTCCGGGACCTCGATCTCCGTCTGCCGTAACCGACGTGGCGCCCCTTGTAGGAGACTTCAACGGAGATGGGAAGCTCGATGTTGCCCTGATTTTGCAGGGCGGAGGCATCGGAGTTGGGTTGGGACATGGAGATGGAACCTTTGGAGCATTCCAAACTTTTCCCGACGGGTGTGTCGGCGCGCCAGCGGCCCTGGCGGCGGCTGACTTCAACGGCGACGGCAAGTTGGATCTGGCGGTTGTTAATTCTGGCACAGCTCCCAATTACTCGGACTCCTCGGTCAATATTCTCCTGGGCAACGGCGACGGCACCTTCGGATTGCCAACGGCTTTTCCTCTGGGAAACTTCTCCTCAGGAGTGGCCGCGGCAGATTTTAATGGTGACCACAACGTGGACCTCGCTGTTTCAAACACGATGTCATCTTCGGTCTCCATCTTGCTTGGCAAAGGAGACGGGACTTTTCTGCCAGCGAGCGATTTTTCAGTGGCCTACTGGCCCGACTCTATGGCAACAGCGGATTTCAGCGGCGATGGAAACTTGGACCTTGCCATTACAGGTGGACTCTCTGTACTTTCCATTCTGCCCGGCGACGGTGACGGTACGTTTGGCCCATACCAGGCGTTTTCCACCGCCTCGAACTCGCCAGCTAGCTTCATAATCTCTGATCTCAATCTGGATGGAAGGCCTGATATGGCGGTCGTGTACTCAGGCGGAAGCGGCACTCTTTCTATCTTTCTGAACACAACAGGCGTCGGCACCGAGACAACAACCACTGCCCTGGGTTCCTCGCTCAATCCTTCACTGGTGGGTCAGGCCGTAACCTTCACCGCTACCGTGAACTCGACTGCCGGAACTCCGCCCAATGGAGGGAACGTCACTTTCAAGAACGGATCGGCTGTTCTTGGTACTGCCTCACTGAGCGGAGGAGTTGCATTTCTCACCACTTCTTCATTAGCCGGTGGCATCTACACCATCACCGCAACCTACGGGGGCGACGCCGATTTCGCCGCCAGCACGTCGCCCGGACTGCGGCAGGTCGTCAACAGCACGACAAAGTCAGCGACTTCAACCGCATTGGTCTCCAGCCTGAACCCATCCGTTTATGGACAAAAGGTAACGTGGACCGCGGCCGTGACCACCTCAGGCCCAGTCCCGCCAACCGGAAAAGTGAACTTCACTTGGGGCGACTCCATCGGTACAGCCAGCCTCAACGCCAGCGGTGTGGCCACTCTGACCAGGTCCACCCTCAACGCCGATACGTATCCGCTGATAGCCGTGTACGGCGGAGACGCAAACAACTTGGCCAGCAGATCCGTCGTGCTGAACCAAGTCGTATCAGAAACCAGTAGCTCCGCAGCTCTGATTTCGTCACCCAACCCCTCAACCGCAGGTCAAGCCGTCGCCTTCACCGCCACGATCAAGTCCCCGACCGTCGCAGCGACCGGCCCGGTAACCTTCACAGCAGGGAAGACCGTGCTGGGAACAGCTCAACTTGCAAACGGCAAAGCCACATTCACAATCTCGACGCTGGCCGCCGGCACAACCACCGTCACGGCAAATTATTACGGAGACTCAAATATCTCAGGCAGTTCCGCCTCCATAACGGAAACCGTGAAGCCATAAGGAAAAGCTAAAGAGGATTCGGCGAGGCCGAGCCTCTTGAATCCGCTGACATCATCAACAAAGAGGGTGGCCCGTCCTTCGCGTCCTTTGCGAAGGACGGGTACCACGAGCGCCAAATTCTCGTCCATCGCACACCAGGGCAGTGTCCGATAACAGGTATTATGTCAACTACTGGGGATGAGACTGTTAAGCAACCGTTGGTTAATCTTAGTGCGCCTTAGTGCCCTTCGTGGTTAGCGACTTGAACCTGGCGCAAAACAAACGGAATCCACAAAGGGTGTTCTCGGAGAAGCTACATCTTGTACTTGCCCAGATCATCGTCGTTCAGCCCTTCCAGGTATTTGCGCAGCTCTTCAGCGCTTACCCGGTCCGACATGTTCGCCGCCTGCTTCGAATTCTTCAGCACAATCTCATCCACAAATATCGGACAATCCACCCGCAACGCCAGCGCCAGCGCATCCGACGGGCGCGAGTCAATGCTCACCACCTCGCCACTTCGCTCCAGCCAGATCACCGCATAAAACGTATCCTCGCGCAACTCGGTCACGACAACTCTGTGTACCTGCGTTTCCAGCCCCGTCAATACATTCTTAATCAAATCGTGCGTCATCGGACGCGGCGTGTTCACCTTCTCCATCTCCAGCGCAATCGCATTCGCCTCATAAACCCCCACCCAGATCGGCAACACCGATTCCCCCGCCACATCCTTCAAAATCACAATAGGCGTATTCGTAACCGGATCCATCAAAAGGCCACGGATTGTCATCTCTACTTCCATGGGGAGCTCCTGAAAGCGCTGCTTTGGCTTTTATATCACCAATTCTCCTAGGAGGCTGTTGGGAAAGCTTTGGGTTGCTTTTACTTTTACGTACGATCCTATTTGCGGAACCGATGCGTCGGGCGAGGTGAAGTTCAGGGTTTTGTTTTGACTGGTGCGGCCGATCCATTGTTTGCGGGCTTCGTTTTTTCCTTCAACCATTACTTCTAATGTTTCGCCTATGTATTTCTTGTAGCGTGTGATTTGTATTTCTTTCTGGTGCGCCATAAGAGCTTCTAATCGCCGTGATTTTTCCTGATCCGGGATGGCATCTTCTAACGCGAGCGATGGAGTGTTGGGGCGCGGCGAATACTTAAAGGTGAAGACGGCGTCGTAGCCGACTTCCACGAGGAGCGATAACGTTTCCGCGAAGTCTTCTTCTGTTTCTCCGGGAAAGCCGACGATGATGTCGCTGGTGATGCTGATCTGGCGTTTCGCGGACTTCATCCACGAGATGCGCTCGAGATATTGTTCGCGGGTGTAGAGGCGCTGCATGGCGTTCAGCACGCGATCTGAGCCGCTTTGCACGGGCAGGTGAACGTGATCGCAGAGAGTGGGGACGGCGTCGATGGCGTGGATGATGTCGCGTCCGAAGTCGCGGGGGTGCGAGGTGGTGAAGCGCACGCGCTTGATTCCTGGCACCTCGCCTACTGCCACTAACAATTCTGCGAATGACTTCTTCCCTGCCGGATCTTTGTAGGAATTTACGTTCTGGCCGAGCAACTGAATTTCCGTGTAGCCGAGATCGGCCATCTGGCAGGCTTCGGCGAGCACTGAGTCTGAGGTGCGGCTGCGTTCTTTTCCGCGGGTGAATGGGACGACGCAATAGGCGCAGAATTTGTCGCAGCCTTCGATGATGGTGATGTATCCGCGATGCGGATTGGTGCGGGCGGTGAATTCGGTTTCGAAACATTCGTCGGTTTCGCGGTCGTCGAGTCCGGTGATGCGGATGAGGCTTCCGGCATCGGGCTTGCTGTCACGTGAGTTCCCTGCTGTCACTTGTCCCGCTTCCAGTTGCACCAGCATTTGCGGGAGATTGCGGTAGCTGGCTGATCCGCAGACCAGTGAGACGTGCGGGGCGCGCTCGAAAATCTTTTCGCCTTCCTGCTGCGCCACGCAGCCGAGCACGCCGAACTTTTTGCCCTGAGCCAAGAGCTTTTTGTAGTCCGCCAGACGATGGAAAACTTTTTGCTCCGCTTTGTCGCGGATGGAGCAGGTGTTGTAAAGAATCAAGTCGGCTTGCTCGACCGTTTCTACCTGTTTGTATCCTTCGTGGACGAGCGTGCCGATGACTTTTTCGGAGTCGTGGACGTTCATCTGGCAACCGAAGGTTTCGAGGTAGAAAGTTTTGGAGCTGTCGGAAGGCATACGTGAAGTATAGCGTGGCTGTAAGGGCGACGTCTTGTTTCGCCCTACTGCTGTTCGACGAATGAAAAGCCGGATGATAGCGAGGGAAATACTGAGTTGGGCACCCTGCGGAACCTCCCAGTTCCAGGTCTGGCTCTCGTCACAACTGCATTGTTCGCAACCAAGGAGACCCTCCAGTCCCATCCCCTCCAATTGTCGGCAGAGAAGTCGGAGCTCGTGATTTCACGCCAGTTGGGAACGTCGATCTGATTTAATTTCGCAATGAATTCCTGGGTAGAAGCATAGCGCTGTCGGGATTCGGATTTGTCGCGACATTTACGACGCGCCGCAGCTTGTTCGAGTAGTAGAGTCTAGGAGGGCGACCGTGTACCAGGAGCCTTCCTTTCAAGCATAGTTCTGAGATGCCCTTATCGCCCTGCTGCGACTTGTCGCAGTCATCCAAGGACTCGTAATCCCGGCCCACGACGCGGAGTCCGCGCAGGACGGCTGGGGTCAGGTAGTGTCGTAGTTGGGATTCGAGGGAGCCGTTTATCAATTCGTAGAAGAGCATTCCCACCTGGTAAATATCTGAGGCCATTGAATAGTAAGGCGGAACCTGCCATCCCTCGGGCGGGACGTACAAGGCGGAGTGCTTTGACGCAGGGACACTTGTCGCACCCTCGGGCAGCACCGCAACGGATCCGAAGTCGGCGATTTTCGGAGTTGCACCATGAAGGACGATGTTGGCCGGCTTTAGGTCGCGATGAAGAATCCTCTTCGAATGTAGGTGCGCCAACCCATGCAAAATACCGCGCGTAGTTCGAAGCGCATCCATCTGACCGATCTGATTTGAGGCGAGTGACGATAGCAGGCTGCAGCCTCCTACGAGCTCCATCTGAAGCACAGATACGGCTCGCCAGCCACGACAATAACGTCTGCTCCGAAGACCTGAACTAGGTTCTCGGGCTTGGGTATGCATTCCGTCGCTTGGACAAGAACGCGAGGTTCGCGCAACAGGTCGGATGCTTCTTCCGCACTGTAGTAAATTAGTTTCAGGAAGACGTCGCGCTGGAGCAAGAGATCGGAAGCTCGAAATGCCGTGGAATTGGCGCCTTCATCGATCTCTCTATGAATCGAGAACTTTCCGGATCGCTCCAGTTCCGCGCGAATTTCACTACTGCTTGCCATTGATAACACTCCAGGCACAATACGCGGCTTTTCTCAGGTAGCCGGGCCTGACCTCTGTGAGGGTGTTCTGTAGCTCCTCGCCGGCAATTTCGTTGACCTTCCGCTTTTCGGCCGCGGCGACAGTTTGGGATGGGATGAGAGTGCACCTGGTTCCAGCTTCGAGTGCCGCCATTTGAATCACGCATTCGACCTTCGCGCGGGTTGTGGAGCAGCCGACGTCCGCCCTTATAACGCCGATATACTGGACCCCCGTCGACTTAAGCAGATCATAGATCTGCTTTTTCAGTGCTATTAGGCGATTAATTGGTTCTGGGTCAGCTGGGAGCAGCAGTCTTGACGGTGAGAGGAGTTCAATCCGGAACGCGGTGGGAGTGCCGTCCAGAATTACTAACAAGGTGTCTGAGCCAGCAACCTCAATCCCCAGAACTCTCATTTTTTCGCTCCCTTTCCGAAGCCGAATCTTGCTGCGTTCTACGGGGCGACGACTCGAAACCAATCCCTCATTACCTGCTTTACCCGCTCGACTTCCTCGGCCGGCACTTCGGTCATATGGCAAACGGCGTTTCTTATGTGAGAAATATGGCGCGCTTCCTGGATAAGAGATCTGTCGCGGATTATCCCTGCGAATTCTTCCTTCCATCGCTCTTCCATGATCCGCAGCAACTGGGGCAGAGTCGAGAGTGCAAGTTTGCCCCGGGATGCGAGTGCCATCCAAGCCTTTGTCTCCTCTGTCTGTTCGAGCTTTTCAATTTCGTCACGGACGTCCTTTGGTACCTTGTTCCACCAGTTCTCTTTGTCGTCCTCGGCGAGCGTACCGAAGGCGAATTCGCGAAGGAAGTTTTCGAATACAAAAAACAGCTTGAACACTTCCGCGGTCTTGGCCGCACGCTTCACTTCGTTGGGCAAAACTAGGGCGAGGTCGAATGTCTTGGAAATGGGCAGCGATTCGGCTGGAACCGTATTGGGCGAAACCCGGACGTTTCTCTCGGCAGTTTGGCCCAGCATAAGAAATAACGCCAAGCTGCTATCGTTCACTGCAGGGCCTTCCTAATAGCATTGAAGATATTTAGATACGTCTCTTCGGTTCCGTTCGAGGGAAGGTGCACCTGAATGTTGTAATTGAATTCGGCCCTAAATTTCCCCTTTGGCTTATCAGCTGACCTCGGTTCTTCAGGAGCTTCCTCCTGTTCTCCGTCTTGTTTCGGGCCCGTTGGAGTTCCGCTTCTGGTAAAGTCTGCGAGCTTGGCCAGAGCGTTGAACGTATACGCAATCGCTCCAGTCATGTCTGCATCGGTTCCCGCTACCTGCGCGACGAGGCCCTTAAGCTGATCGAGCGGCAGATCGTATGCCCTTTCATTCGCAGAGAATAATGGCTCGTATGCCTGTCTCATGGCTTCTGCAATGGCGCCGCCCGCCGTCGTGGGGTTCTTCAGGAGAGCATAGCTTGCCGATGGCTTGCCTGCATTATCTAGGAAGCCCAACTTTTTCAGGTAAGGGATTAGCGGACGGTCTCCGGTCCCTTTCAATCCCAGCGTTTCGTAAAGGAAGCTATGCGTAAATGCGTCCGGTGCTTTTGCCGCTGCGACCGCCTGAAAGAGCTTTCCCAAGTTCTTATAACTGGGAAGGTAGGGCAGATCTTTTGGCATATATGACTCCCTGAGACACGATGCTAACAAAAATAGTATTCCATATCAATAACAAACAGACACTCCATGTTTCGGTTTTCATTGATTCATATAGAAGCAGACGCGCCGCAAACACGGCCCTTCTATTCGCGGGGTTCGAAGCAGACGAACATGGGTATTGGGGAGTCCCGCAGGGCTGAAGCCCGCGTTTTTACTCCGCTTAACGGCACGACTAAAGTCGTGCCCTCCTTGAGCGGTTTTTTTCTAACTGGCTGCGAAGTTCTGAAGCGGGTTCCTCACCGGGCTTGGCGCCCGGTTCGGAATGACAAGATTGTGGGTGAGGCTAGGCGGCGCTGAAGCGCCGCTCTTGCGCGGTTGCGCGGGCGTCTGTGAAGCGGTCAAGTCGGCGACCCTCTGGGCCTGAAGCCCGCATCGATGCCGGCCTTATCGCAGCGCTAAGGCGCTGCGCCACCCAAAAGCGCTCGACGGCACGACTGAAGTCGTGCCCTTCCCGAGCATTTTTCTGAGGATGACGAGGTCGCAGCAACAGCGGGTTCCTCACCGGGCTTGGCGCCCGGTTCGGAATGACAAGATTGTGGGAGTCTACGCGGCGCTGAAGCGCCGCTCTTCCACGGTTGCGCGGGCGTCGGTGCATCGGTCAAGTCAGCGTCCCTCAGGGGCTGAAGCCTGCATCGAAAACCATTCTTATCGCAGCGCTGAAGCGCTGCGCCACCCAAAGGCGCTCGACGGTGCGACTGGAGTCGTGCCCTTCCCGAGCGGTTTTTTTCTAACTGGCTGCGAAGTTCGGAAGCGGGTTCCTCACCGGGCTTGGCGCCCGGTTCGGAATGACAGGGTGGTGGGATGGGGCGTGGTATGGCTCTCGTGGTCGGAGTTGAGGATCAGAATCCCAAGAGGGCGAGGGGCGTGGAATCCCATCTTTGGCAAAGGACGCCAAAGATGGGCCACCCTCGGTTGGTGGTGCTGTCCGGGAACGCGGGTTCCTTAAGGCGGAGCCCACGCGGCGCTGTGGCGCCGCTCTTCCACGGTTGCGCGGGCGTCTGTGACAGAATTTCTGAGCAGCGTTCCTCACTCAGGGCTGAAGCCCGCATTTTTTCTTCGCTTAACGGCACGGCTGAAGTCGTGCCCTTCCCGATCTCGCATTTAGATCGTGGCGCTGAAGCGCTGCGCCGCCCTAAGGCACTCGACGGTGCGACTGGAGTCGTGCCTCCTTGAGCGATTTCCTTTCTGGAGCGTTTTCCTAAAGTAGACGTCGATAGGGGGCGGCGAGAAGTTGCATAGGTCCTTCGTTGGGAGTTCCTCGCGTTCGCGAGGAACTCCGCTGCCTCAGGATGACGGCGAGGAGGGAATGCTTACGCGGCGCTGAAGCGCCGCTCTTCCACGGTTGCGCGGGCGTCTGTGGATCGGTCAAATTATCGACCCTCGGGGGCTAAAGCCCGCATCGAAAAGCATTCTTATCGCAGCGCTGAAGCGCTGCGCCACCCAAAGGCGCTTCACCGCAAAGGGCTCGCCCCCCCAAAAGCTGTTCCGTCCAAGGACGGGTTGGACGTCGCGGCTAAAGCCGCGCCCTTTCAAGGCACCCACCTCAGGGCCATACCATCTAGAACGAACTCAGATTTTTCGGGCGCGGACGTAGGCGTCCGCGTCTCCATGAGCAGGGGGAGCTTCCCGTCTTCAGGAGACGATGTATTAGCCGCGCTGGGGGCAGAGGGCGCAGCGGGAGGGTAGGTTTTTGCTGCGGCAGCGACGGGGGTCGGATTTGCGGAGGCGGACGCTGAGGCAACTGTCGAGGAGGCACCAGGACTCGCGGTATTTTTCGAAGAGGGCGCGGGAGGGGCGGCGGGTGGTGGGATAGAAGCGGATGGCTTTGCGGGAGCCTACGGCCTGGATGGGGATGATGTACCAGAGATTTTCGGGGACGACGTAGGCGACGAAGAAGTCTATTTCTTTGCTGGTATAGACCTGGCCGCTGGCTCCGGTGGTTTTGACGCGGTAGCGATGCTCGGCGTATCCGGTGGCGGATTTGACTTGGACCCGGAGGAATCCGCGATCGAGTTCGACAACGGAATCGTAGCGGTTGCTGTCTCCCCAGGGGATGAGGACGGTGAAGCCGAGATGGGTGGCGCGGGCGAGGAAGGCGGCTTCGGCGGCCTCTCCGCGACGCTTACGGGTAGGAGTGGAGACGGCGTGGATGGTGATGGGCTGCCGCTCGAGGTTGGGGCGCGAGTTTTGGGTGCGAACGACGATGGTGGCGGACATAATAAAAATGGCGCAGCGGGTGGCTGCGCCTGGAAAAACTCCTTTGAGAGTTGAGTAGAAATGCAAACGGCGCGGATCCCTGAGGGCCACGCCGTTGAGTTATTGACTTATATGTTTATTATATCACAAAGCTTAGGGTAAATGGGACATTTTGCAGAAAATATATCTGCAGGAGAATCAGGCATTTACGAAAAAAGCCGGGTCAAAAAGGCTTGACAAGAAATTGGCGGGTCGGCGGAGTGGTGAGATTACGGCTTCTAGGGAGGAGGGTTTAAGGCGACATCCGCTGCATGCGCCGCTGTTTGGTGAGGCTGGAGGCTAAGGAATAAATGCAAAGCGCTGCCAGGATGAGATTCACCAGCAGGAGCCAGGCGGCGTGGATGAAGACGTAGAAAGGTTGGTGCATCAGGAGAATGGCGCAGACGGCCAGCCAGGGAAAGAACAGCAGCAGCGCGGCGAAGGGGCGCTTCCAGGATCGCAAATAACTTTTGGGGCGCAGGATGGCATAAAGCACCAGCGATTCGATGGCGGTGATGGCGATGCAAGTTAGAACTCCACCAACCGGGTAGGATGGATTGGTGTGGAGAGCGGCGACGGCATAGGAATCAGAACCGGTGCCTGCCCAGAGATACAGTGGCACCGATAACAGCCAGAGGCCCGGAATCCAGTATTGCTTAACCAGTTTCTTAGCACAGTTCCCTACTCTCAGTTGCCGGTGGAGCAATCGCATTCCAGCGATTATTTTTTAACGCCGGGTAAGCTGGTATCTTCGAGCCGAGCCGTGCTCAGTCCTACATCATTGTCGGGATCGACCTTTCCGGGAGCGATGGAAACCATGTGGGCGATGATGGCGGTTTCTCCGTTTTCGCATTGTTCGGCAATCTGCTCGGCGGCGTACTCGTTGAATTTTTTTCCGGGGCGGTAACCATATGCCGAGTACGATTTCACTTTCAGCAGCCGGTTGGCGGCCTCGGCGAGGCCCTGGCTCTCGACCGCGTTCACCATGTACTGCGTAGGGCTGGTGGCGTGCTGCGATTGCCAGACGTGAGCCAGTTCATGCACGATCGTATCGTGGTAGGTGGGTCCTGGTTTGGGAGGACCGACGTTCATAATTTGCTGCGCTGCAGTGAGCGCCGTAGCGGGGATGGCAAGCGTAAAGGCTCTGTTGTCGAGTCCCGTCTTGTCGGAGAGATAGACGGTTGAACTGTCGATGCTGGCGCCGTAAATCGATCTTCCGATCGCCTCTTCGGGACTGCCGGCGTATGGTCTGAGCCGAGGCAGGCTGGGGATTTTTGGCAAGCTCGGCAGCTTCGGGAGATTAAAGCCGAGAAGGTTGGGTGCGCTCGATCCGGCGGCGACGGCGCTTCCTGAGGCCGCCGACGCGGCGGGCAGAGCAACTTCGCTGAGTGAGGCGAGGTGAATGGAATTGCTGTTGTCGCAGGAGGGATCGCACGTGAGGGCGGAATCACTCGGATCGGGCGGGTCCTCGAGAAGTTTTCCCCAGGTGATTGGCCCGGCGATGCCATCGGTCTTGAATTGATTGGCGTGCTGAAACTCTTTCACGCGGGCTTGAGTTCTCGACCAGAAAATTCCGTCGATGGACAATGGGGCCATGGCCGAGGGCGAGGCCGCATTCAGCTTTGATTGCAAGACTGCGACATCCGGACCTTTCATTCCTATGGCGAGCATTCGTAACATGCGATCCTCTTTAGGGTTGAGATTCAGCGTTCAGATGCAGCGTTCAGATTCGATCCGACACGGCCGGTCTGAGAGCGGTTGCCATTATAGTGAATCGGGGCGGCGGATCGTTTCAAATTTTGCCGGGTTGGACGATTGTCCGCTTTATCTGAACGTCGCTATTGACAAGAATTCGGGAATGGGGAGAATCTCTTACGTTTGAGAACGAGGGGGACGCATGACGGCGGAAGATTATGTGCGGACTTACCTGCAGCTGTGGTGCTGGGTGAATGACACGTTTACGGTGGTGCAGGTGCGCAACTACCTGCAGAGCGGATTGGGAACGCAGGCCAGCCGGGCGGCGGGGGCCTACGCGAAACTATTGGCCGCGCTGCCGAAGGTTGCGGGAGTGCCGGCGGGACGGGCGTTGCCGGCGGTGTTTGAGGTGAAGGGAGACAAGTATGTGAGCACGTCGCTGTGGCGGGCTTACAACGGCAAGGGTGCGCCGGATGAGATTCAGAACGCGATTTATTTGGCGTCAGTGTGCGGGCTGGTGGATGAAGCGACGCTGAAAAATTATGTGGACAGCAATCTGGGAATCGATTGCGGTGGGTTTGTGGCGAACTATTGGGGGATTGGGCGTCCGGATGTGACGACACCGAATCCGAATGGGGCGACGGGATTTAAGCCGAGAACGATTTGGGGGATGTATCCGAAGCTGCAGCGAAAGGCGGCGAGCGAGATTCAAGCGGACGATGCGGCGGTGTTCTTTGAAGATGTGAAGAATGATGATCCGAATATTACGGCGCAAAAAGGCGATGACGGAAAGTACGATCCGAAAACCGGATCGCAGGCATTTCATATTGGGGTGGTGTCGTCGGCGACGGCGATTGCGGGAACGAACCAGGTGGAGCTGAAAATTGCGGAATCGAGCGGGGCTCCGGCGGATAGCGGGGGAAATGGAGTGAATGTGCGGTCGCTGGGAAAAGTGACGGCGACGGTGGCGAAGGGGCTGGTGTACTGCATGTCGGGACAGAGCCGCATTTACTTTACGGGGCGGCAGGGTCCGGCGAATCCTTATGCGGCGAACCTTTATGGCGGGTGAAGAGGGCTGAGGTTCGAAGGTTCGGTATCTTCCGGCGGGTCCCACTTCTCGCAAAAGAGGCGAGAAGTGGGGCACCCTCGCGTTTCAGCCGGTATGGAAAGCAAATCAGACTGGGTTAGTGGCGCATGTCGACGGTTTCTCCTTTCTCGATGTAGGCGACGAGCCATCCCATGACGCGCTTCCAGCCTTCGGAGTGGTTAGCTGCGTCGGCGGGTCTGCCAGCGAAGCCTTGCTGGCGGATTTTCACCAGGGTGCCGGTTCCGGCGCGCTGCGGGCCGTTCGGGTGCAGTCCGTGGACGCTTTGCGGGACGAGTTCCCAGCGGACGATGGTTTGGACAGGGCCCATCCAACTGCAGATCCAGGTGTGGACGAGCAGGCGTGGGGGATCGACTTCGAGGTATTCGCCTTCGACGCGGAAGGTTTTGCCATCGACGCCGACGCCGTCGCTGGACCATTTGCCGCCGACGCGGAGATCGGCCTTCCATTCTTTAATGCGATAAAGATTGCTGGCGCCCCACCACTGCGGCATCTGGTTGGGATCGGTGATGGCCTGGAAGACGCGGGCAGGTGGTGCGGCGATGAAAATTTCGCCAGTGACTACATCTTGATCGGGAGTGATTGCGACGGTTGCCATGTAGGTCTCCTTGCTAGGTTTCGGTGAAGATGCGGGAAGTGGGGAACCCCTTGTGGTTGTGATTCACCGATTCATTTTTGTGCGACTTCGCTGCGGTGCAGGTCGAAGAATTCTTTCATTTCTTTACCGTTGCCGGCGTTGAAGGTCCAGTCTTCGGTGTGGTGATTGGGGTC
Source organism: uncultured Acidobacteriaceae bacterium (assembly GCA_963726155.1). Lineage (GTDB taxonomy): Bacteria > Acidobacteriota > Terriglobia > Terriglobales > Acidobacteriaceae > Sulfotelmatobacter. The sequence continues at coordinate 1,609,373 of CAVSBF010000002.1, read as the reverse complement.
GATCATTGCGATGACGACGCGCTGCATGTGGCCGGCATCAGGGCTGGCGAGATTGGTGCCGTCGAAGAAGTCGAAGGTGATGGTTTTGCCATCGGGCGAAGTGGTTGCGGCCATGCGGGGCTGGTTGCCGGAGGCGCAGTAGTGCGTCATGATCAGGCGGTTGGGGCCGTCCATGTGAATCATGGAGATCATGTTCTCCGGGTGGTGGCCGTGGATTTCGCTCAGGAGAGCGGAACCTTCGGCGGTGTCGCGGAAGGTAACTTCGATGGGCGTGCCCTTCGCATCCTTCCCTTCCCAGGCGCCAGAAAGAGATTTGAGCTGATCGAAGGATTTCTGAGCGGAGGTTTGGGCCAGTGCGGCGGTTGCGGCGAGGAACAGGAGCAGCGGAACGGCGATGCGTAGAGTTTTCGTTTTAGCGGTCTTCATTGCGGCGGTCTTCATTGCGGCGGTCTTCATTTCGGCGATCTTGATTTCAGCGGTCTTCATTTCAGCGATCTCCTTTTGAGGTTTTGGTGTTTGGTTTTGCGGCATGGGAGTGACTGGTTTCTTTGGCATATTCGGTTTCGACAAAAGTCTTTAGGTTTGTGAGGTTCAGCTTCCAGAAGTTGCGATATTGGTCGATCCAGGAATCAACGGCGCGGAGCGGTTCGGGATTTAGTTGATAGACGCGGTGACGGCCTTCGCGGTGTTCGTGGACCAGATGGGCACGGCGGAGAAGGCGCAGGTGCTTGGAAATGGCGGGGCGGGAGACGGGAAAGGCCTGGGCAATTTCACCGGCAGGCTGGCTGCCGCGGCGGAGCAGATCGAGGACGGCACGGCGGGTGGGGTCGGCCAGGGCCTGGAATGTGGCTTCGGAGGAATATGTAACCGAACGGTTCCGCATAATGTGTAACCTTACGGTTACATGAACTCGGTTGTCAAGCGAAAAAATTGGATGTCGCGGGGCCAAAATCAGAATCGAAGTCAGGAGCAGCGTCAAAGAGCGACGGGCGGAGTCTGTACCTCAGCTTGCCGAAGGGAGTGTCCGTCCCACATTGCGTGTGGCACATATTGTGTCCCACATGGTTGGTTGCCGATAACTTCTTCAGATGGATTCAGATGAACTTCAGACGCTCTCCATTGCGTCGGAAACGGATCTCGCGCACTATGGCATGCGTTGGGAGCGTGCAGGGGGGAACTTAGTGAACTGTAGCACCTCCCAACAAAGTCATGAGCCGACGGTAGCGGGGGAGCTGCCGTCGGCTCTGTCGACGATTATAAGCGGAAGATGCGGAATCAGGATTCGGACTTGATCCCATCTGCGGCTGGAGACTTCGACGGTCCCCGGGGATTTTCTGGATCCAGGCCGGCGGCGCTCATGATAGCGCGGCCCAGGTCTTCGGGGGAGAAGATAAATTCCGCGGCTGGCGCGGGGCTGTGGAGGTCGTCCTCGGGGGCAGGGGTAACGAAACGATAGCCGCGGCCGACGACGGTCTGAAGATAGAGCGGTTCACCGGCATCGTCGCATAGAGCGCGGCGGATCTTGCGAATTGCGGTATTGATTCCCTGTTCGACATCGACGAACACGTCTTTGCTGCTCCATAGCTCGGTGGAGATCTGCTGGCGCGTAACCAGTTGTCCCCGGTTGTCGACGAGAAACATGAGCAGTTGTAAGGGCAGGCCCTCGAGGCGCACGGGGATACCGCGGCGGCAGAGTTGGTAACTGCCGTAATCTAACTGGAAATCGCCGAATCGAATTCTCTTCTCTGGCAAAAGAACAGCTCCCACCTGTTGAACAGCGCGTCTAAAGCGACTGTTATTATAACGCCGGAGGCCGCTTTGCGCGCCGGTCTTGGGGAGCTGCAATTAAAATCGAAGTCCGAACCAGCATCAAGGGCGACGGACAGAGCCTGCCCTGAGCTTGCCGAAGGGAGTGTCCGTCCCGCACAGGTCCAGGAATGCCTGGTGGACGCGGGGATCGTCGGAGAGTTCGGGATGGAACGTGGCGGCCATGACAGTTCCCTGCCGGACGGCGACCGGGTCTGAACCTTCGGTGGCGAGGACTTTGACGTTGGGGCCGACGCGTTCGATTTTGGGGGCGCGGATGAAAACCATTTCGAGGGGGGAGGCTTCCCTTTTGTTGTTTCCATCTTTATTGTTTCTGTCTTTATTTTCTCCGTCTTTGTTGCTTCCGGCGGCCGGCAGCAGTTTGCCTTCGCGGATGGAGCTATCGAGCTGGCGTCCGTAGGCGTTGCGGCGGATGGTGATATCGAGGGCGCCGAGGCCTGACTGTTTTGGATTTTCGACTTCGGTGGCGAGCAAGATCGCTCCGGCGCAGGTGCCGAAGGTTGGCTTCAGGCGCACGAACTGCTTTAGCTTTTCGAAACCTTTTTCTCCCAGCAATTTCAGGAACGTGCCGGACTCGCCGCCGGGGATGACCAGACCGTCGATAGCGTCGAGTTGCTCGGGCTTTTTAACGAGCACGACTTCGGCGCCGAGTTCTTCGAGGCGGCGGCGGTGGGCGTCGAAATCGCCCTGCAGGGCGAGCACTCCGATTTTCATACTGATTTGATTCTACCGGAGCGGACGAAGTTCACAATCGGCGCCTCGGGTAAGGCTGAGCTATTTTTTGCAGCTGGGGATGCGTCGATTCAGTTTTTGCCTTAATCTGTCAGAACTATGAACGCAACCTCTTCTACATTCCATCTTCAAGGTTCTTCACTTCCCTACGAAAATGAACGCGCAGGCGGCAGCGGTTGGGCGGTTGCCAGCAAGGTTCCGCAGGTCGCGATTGCATTTTGGATTATTAAGATTGCCGCCACCACGGTCGGTGAGACCGGTGGAGATGCGCTCTCCATGACCATGAACCTGGGCTACCTGGTGAGCACGCTTATTTTTTTGGTTTTTTTTCTGGTGGCCGTGACAGCGCAGATCAAAGCGAAACGGTTTCACCGGTTCTTGTATTGGACGGTGATTGTGGCCACGACCACGATGGGCACGACGATGGCGGATTTCGCTGACCGGTCGCTGGGCTTTGGCTACCTGGGCGGATCGCTGAGTTTATTTGTGCTGCTGATGGTGGTTCTGGGATTATGGCGATGGTCGGCGGGAGCGATTTCGTTTCGCGACATCACTTCGCCAAAAGTTGAAATGTTTTACTGGACGACGATTCTGTTTTCGAACACGCTGGGAACGGCACTGGGCGATTGGCTGGCGGATACGCAGGGAGTGGGCTACGAGCGGGGCGCGCTGGTGTTTGCGGGGGCGCTGACGCTGGTGGCCGCGGCTTATTTTTTTACCAAGCTTTCGCACACGCTGCTGTTCTGGACGGCCTTCATTCTGACGCGGCCGCTGGGCGCGACGCTGGGAGATATTCTTACTAAGCCTCATGCGAACGGCGGATTGAACCTCAGCCGGATTACATCGTCGCTGGTGATTGCGGGGTTCATGGTGCTGTGCATTTTGTTCACGTCGCAGACCGCGGGGCAGCATCCGGGCGAGGATGGGAAATCTCGCGGGTAGGCGTTGGGCCAGGCATCCGCATCCATTCGCTTCGTTAGTCAGCGGGCGAGTCGGCGGGCGCGGGCCACGCCACGGCTACTATCAGAGCCACCGCGATCCCCACTGATACCTCCACGAAGCGGTGCACGGCGATGATCCAGGGCGGTCGCGTGTGTGCGATCAAAAGAACAATGCTGAAGGTGATGGCGGCGAAGCGATAGGCGGTGCCAATCCGCAGCAAGGCGGAGAGAATGCCGCAAACGAAAATGCCGGCGCCGTAGACGATCCAGGTGGGATGGAAATAGGTTGTGATCAAAGCGCCCAGCGCCGCTCCCAGGGCGGTGCCCACAAAACGCTGCCAGGCGATAGTCCGGGGATTCACGGTGGAGAGGATCACGACGATGGCGGAAATGGGAGCCCAATAAAACTCAGGCAGTTTGAGGCTTTGTGACAGCAGCATGGATGCAACGGCGGCCAGGGTCGCGCGTGCTGAATTGATCAGTACGGCGCGGCTAATTCCGAGGCGACCAGGCCAGTGTGGCATGGAGGGATTGTACCGTGGGCGGGAGAAGGGTTTTGAAGGCCCCTTGACAAAGAAAGCGGCTCGTGTATATTACCTTTAGGTTATGGAACTGGACGGTTATTTACGATCTTATTCGGGATCTTCGCCGCGGCTGGATGCGACCTTTGCGGCTCTCGCGGATCCCACGCGGCGTGCGATTCTGGGCCGCCTGGCGAAGGGCGAAGCGTCTGTGATGGATCTGGCAAAGCCATTCGCCATGAGCCAACCGGCGATTTCCAAGCACCTGAAAGTGCTGGAACGGGCGGGATTGATTTCGCGCGGCCAGGACGCGCAACGGCGTCCGCGGCGGCTCGAAGCTCGTCCGCTGCGCGAGGCGACACAATGGCTGGAACATTACCGGCAGTTCTGGGAAGCGCAGTTCCGGCGGCTGGATGGTCTTCTGCTTGACTTGCAGACGGGCGCGGCGAGGAACAGTAAGAGCGCAGTGAACGTGAGACAAAGAAAACGTGCAAGAAATCGGCCATAAAGGAGACAGAGATGAAAAACAGCGGAACCTTCAATATCGAAGGCGCACGGAGACCGCGAGATTGTGGTAACGCGAATGTTCGATGCGCCGCGGCAGCTGGTGTTTGATGCCTACACGCGGCCGGAGTTGATTCAGAAATGGTTGCTGGGTCCGGATGGATGGTCGATGCCGGTGTGCGAGGTCGACTTGCGGGCTGGCGGCAAATACCGCTACGTCTGGAGAAACGACAGCGACGGGCACGAGATGGGGATGGGTGGCGTCTATCGCGAGGTGGTGGCGCCGGAGCGGATTGTGGCGACGGAAGTTTTCGACGAGGCGTGGTATCCGGGCGATGCGGTGGACACGATCGTGTTGAGCGAGCGGGACGGCAAAACTACGCTGACGCAGACGATTCTGTATAACTCGCGGGAGACGCGCGATGCGGTGCTGAAGTCGCCGATGCAGACAGGTATGGCGATGAGCTACGACCGGCTGGAGAAGTTCCTGCCTTTGGCAGGGCGCGAGAGGTTGAGTGCGTAAGAAAAATATCGGGAAGGAAAAATAGACCCATGCAAAAGATTGTTCCGTTCTTATGGTTCGACGGCAACGCGGAAGAGGCGATGACTTTTTATACCTCGATTTTCAAGAACTCGAAGGTTGGAGTAATCCGACGGTGCGGGGACTCAGGGCCCGGTCCGAAGGGATCGGTGTTGACGGCGAAATTTGAGATTGAGGGGCAGGAATTCATGGCGCTGAATGGTGGACCGCACTTTAAGTTCACGCCGGCAATCTCGTTTTTTGTGAATTGCGAGACGCAGCAAGAAGTGGATGAGTTGTGGGAAAAGCTTTTGGCGGGCGGAAAAGCCATGCAATGCGGCTGGCTGACGGACAAATTTGGAATATCGTGGCAGATTATTCCGAAGGCTCTGGGAGAATTGATGGGAGACAAGGATCCGCAGAAGTCGCAGCGAGTGATGAAGGCCATGATGAAGATGATCAAGATTGATGTGGAGCGGTTGAAGCGGGCGTATGAGGGGAAAGAATAGCGAGAGCACCGGTCGTTGCGCCGCTGGACAGAGAGTGTTGGATTTATACTTTTCTGGTGTCGTTTCCGAAGGAATTGCTGAGGACAGATATCCGGCGTTTGGCGTGGTCGGATCACAACTTGCTTGAGGGTTGCGCAGAACTCTCGGGCGAAGAACTTGAACGCGACCTGCGAATTTCACATGCCGGCATTCTCGGTACTCTGGGGCATATCTACAGTGGCGAGAGAGTGTGGCTGCATTGTTTGCGGACCACGGCGGATTTTGGGACCTGGCGGCTGCCCCCGGGCCCGGATCCCGGCGTTCCTCTCGAAGTTCTCAGGAAGAAGTGGCCGGAACTGTGGATCGGGTTCGATGACTGGCTCGAAAACCTGCCGGAGAGTGGCTTGGGGATCGAACTTACGCTACAGCTTCCTGGTGGAATTGAGCGGCAGTTGCCGCGTTGGAAGATCCTGCGACATGTGCTTGAGCATTCCACAATGCATGGCGGCCAGATTATTGGAATGTTCCGCATGCTTGGCCACCAACCGCCGGCCAGCAGCCCAATGATTTTTATCTCGCGGGCGAACCTCATGCCGTTGCAGGATCGCGGCGCTGAAGGGACGGTGCTAGCCAAAAGCTGGTTCAGTTGGATGCGGTACCTCAGCGGCTAAAGCCTTCACGCTTTGAGCGCTTGAATCGCAGCGCTGGAAGCGCTGCGCCATCCAAAGGCACGGAGTGAAATACCTGGACGCCACTGGAAATCAGTGGGTCTGTTGGGCCGCGCTGTTGGCGATCCGCTAGTGGGGGTGTCGTTATGTCGGGTTCCATGAACTGGCGCAGCGAGCCATTCGCTCAATTACTAATTGCATGACATCCTCGTTGCTGGTGTTGGGATGGCCGGTGATATCTGAAATGTAGCGTTGGGCGGCGTAAGCCCATACCAGACAAGCCAGAGTTATTTCCTCGATCCAATCCAGAACGTCCGTCGCGGCCTTCACTTGTTTTTTTCGCATCTCGACGGACCCGCCAGTCTTGGCCACTTCATCGATAACCTTGAGGAGTTCGGCGACGTCTTTGATGGTTTTGGCACCGGAAAAGATGATCGCAAGGTCGACCGCAGTTTTCAGAACATGACCGGCGATGTGCTTCATGGCTTCGGCGTCTTTCGCCTCGGACAAAAGCACGGCGGACTGCAGAAGCCTGGGAAACTGGTCGAGAACCGCGATCATGGTGGCCATGGCCTCGATCTGGTGCGCGGGCCGTTCAACGGCGGCGGCTTTGGCCAAAGTTTTTTTCATATTCGAGCATGACTCGTCTTCCATGACCAGCAACAATTCCGCGCAAGCCTTCAGGCTGCCGTAGGCTTTCTGCAGTGCGAGGCTGACGGGCTTCGCTGTCATTTTATCGGCCAGGGCTTCGAGCGCCGTGGCACGCTCGACGAACCGGGTGTAGGACTCCTCGATAGGGTGGCTCATATTTTTCCTCCCATGTGGAGCGCTGACTTTTGGGGAGAAATGATACAGGAAAAGGGCAAGTTCCCTCTTCGCATCCCCGAGGTGCTCTGAACCGCTTGCGACGATGCTGCTCGCTTGAGGCGCGGCCTAACTCATGCAGCGACGAGCCGGATTAGTGGAGCCAATCGACGAAATACTGGTAACAGTATGGATTTTTGCTGGCGTCGTTATAGTCGATACCTACATCTCCTTCAGCGAACATGATGACGACACCGCCGGGGTGGCCATCCCCGGAACTCGGGGGATAGATAAGGTGCACGCATTCGTGCATCAGCGTGAGGGCGCGATCACGCTGTGCTCGGGAGAAATAGGCATCGCGGACGAAGACGAAATTCGGGGATGAATCTTTCGTGAAGGCTACGAACTCGATGGTATTCGTGGCCGCAGTGGGATGACTGGTGTCATGGCTGACCGTGACCACAGTAGCTCGACCTGGGATGGAGATGAAGGTGTTCTTGATGGTTTGAACTTCGTCATCGAAATTGGCGTCGCTGGCGGAAATGTGAAATGCCAGCTTGAGCAGGTCCTGAGGTCGCTGGTTGATCTGCATCTGCGCATTGATGATGAGGGAATTCACAGCCACCATGCAGAGCCGGGCAGCCTCGGCGAAATCGGAAGTAAGGGTTCTGGTTTGGGTCGCATTAAAGCCCACCAATTTAGTCGCCATGGGACTCGACCTCCTCACAAGAAATCGGGCAGCGACGAGGTTAACATTGACCCGGGACCCCGAACTAACATTTTTCTCGGGCTTGAGTCGAATGAACGGAGGCTAGTGATGAAGATGAAATTCATTCGCAGTTATGTCGTGGTATGCAGCCTGGTGATTTTGTATTCCCTGCAGGCTCTGGCACAGCAGAACGCAAACATGGCGGCGAGTGGAGCTGCGCAAAAGTTGGTGGAGCGGGATGGCCAACACGACTTCGATTTCGAGGTAGGGTCGTGGAAGATTCATCTTAAGCGGCGTCTCAATCCGCTGACGGGGTCGAACAAGTGGGTTGAATTCGACGGCACGTCTGTTACGCGAAAGGTTTGGGATGGGCGATCGCAGATCGAGGAATTTGAGACGGACAGCCCGACCGGCCATATTGAGGGGCTGACATTGCGACTTTACAATCCGGAATCGCATCAGTGGAGCCTTTATTGGGCGAATAGTAAAGATGGAAAAATGTTCGTGCCGCAGATTGGTGAATTCAAGAATGGCCGGGGCGAGTTTTACGCGCAGGACATGCTGAACGGGAAGCTGATCTTTGTTCGATTTATCTGGTCGAACACGACTTCGAATATGCCTCACTTTGAGCAGTCGTACTCGGAAGATGGCGGCAAGACCTGGGAACTGAATTGGATTACGGATCAGACGCGGGTGGGGGATGGGAGTGAGAAAGCGCACTGAGTTGTGGGCGTGACTTCCCTGCTCGCTCGCTGCGGCGTAGTTCATTTCAGGGCATGGGCAGACTGGCCGATGGCATACCTCAGCGGCTGAAGCCGGTCGGTGCTGTGGTTGAATCGCAGCGCTGGAAGCGCTGCGCCACCCAAGGACGCATCCAGATCAGAGTTAGGGTCAGGATTAAGGTCGGAGTCGGGATCAAAAACCAAAATCAAAGTCAGAGTCAGAATCAGAGTCGGGATCAAATCAGAGTCGAGATCAAAACCAAAGTCGAAGTCAGAGTCCGAATCAGAGTCGAGATCAAAACCAAAGTCGGGGTTGGGATCAAGTCGGAGTCGAGATCAAAACCAAAGTCAAAATCCCCACCCTGTCGCGGAGAGCGCGACAAGGATGGGGCACCCGGTTTCTGATTGTGGTTTCTGTGAGGTCATTTCCGCAAGTAGTCGATGAAGCGTGCGTCCAATGCGTTGTCTTCTGCGGACTGGTGTGGCTTGCCGGTGGGGCGCAGGGCCAACCAGACGACGATGGAGATCATGCCGCACCAGCCGAGCAGACGAACCACGGCGGCGATTTTTGTGTCGTAGTTGAGAACCCCGAGGTCGCTGAAGATGCGAAAGAAATCGTGCTCGGCAAATTCCGGGTCGCCGGTGGTGACCAGAGGCAGCACCTGGGCGCGCGCGTCGGCCATGTAGGTGGCGGTGTAGAGCCAGTTCTCGAAGAAAAAGAACAGGGAGAAAACGAAGCCGGAGGTCTGGCGGTGAGTAAAGAAGTAGGCCGCGAGGAGGAATGGGACGAGCCACTGCAGAATAGTTCCTCCCCAGAGCTGGAGCGTGGGGCCGAACCAGCGAAAAAGATTGTGGCCGCCTTCGTGGACGACCAGATTGGCTAGATCGATAAAGAGCATTCCGCCGTTGGCGTGCAAGGCATACAGGAGGAATCCGGCGTAGAAAATCAGCCAGGCGACGAGTGCGGGACGGGAGACCGGGTCCCAGGGCTTGTCGAGGCCGAGGTCGAGACCGAGTTGGTCGAAAATTGATTGCAGGGATTCGAGCATGTGCTGGGTGGGATTTTACGTAGGCGAGGCAGAGCGGGAAAGTTACTAATGATCCGGTCCCCGAATAGTAATCACACCTGCTGGGCGCCAAACCTTTAACGGGCGCTCACCCGGCGACTTTCGCTTGACCGCTGTACCTTGCCCGGCGGATGAGCAATAGCACTCCAAGTAGACAGCCCACTATTTCGAGCGCCAGAAGGACGAAGACACTTACGTCGAACCGGGCAGTCCAATCGCCGGATGCCACCGTGAAAACGTTATTAGATGATGCATGCAGGAAGTGCTCATAAAGATCGGCACTTAAAGCGAGCAATAAGAAAATCAATAATATGGCACCGGCGAATTTATTGCTGAGCCACCACACCGCAGCGGAGACCACTAAATGCCCGAGGTTTATCAGAGCAATGGCCAGCCAACTAACGTGGTTGTTTGGGGCGGGCAGAACCTTTGCTGCAAGGAACAGGTGCCCGACTGCGACGATCCAGTGTGCAGTAACAATTAGGAGGATGAGGGGGCGCCGGCTTGTCATCGTGGATGGTTTTTCCTTCTGACGAGTCTCGCTCACTCTGGCCAGGAAAGAAACCCCAATTCCCTTCCAGCCTTTTCAGTACCGTACAGGCGGCATTGGAAGGGCTTAGTACCAGAAATCGGGCTACGAACCAGAAGGTCGGGAGTTCGAATCTCTCAGGGCGCACCATTTTCGATCATTTAGCCGCTCGGCTGCTACGAGGCTTTTTTCACGGGGTGCAGGCGGGAGCGGTGCTCTTCTTTTCTCTGCTCCATGGAAAGAACGCGGCGACCGAGGTCAGCGACCTGGGCCAGTTCCTGCTGGATTTCCTGGAGTCTTTCATGCCTCTGGCCGTGGGCTACCTGCGCTTCTGTTTCGGGGTGGGGTTGACGGCGGTACTGGTCGTTCAATTGTTGGAGCTGAGCGATTTCAGCGCGTAGATTTCCGATCTTTTCACGAAGCACTGCGAGATGATCCATGACCATAGAATAGCGCATTTAAGCCGGTTCTTTAACCGGTATTGAGAAATTGTGGTAGCGCAGCTTGGTTCCCTTTTCTTAGGATCGCCGTCCGGAAGCTGGGCGCGCTTCAGCTAGCGCAGGATCTCCCCGAGGCCTGTATTAAGAGGAGATCCCTTTGCGCTACCGCTCAGGGCAGGCTCCTTGCTCTGCCTGAAAAGAGGCTCGGCTCGTGCGGGGGAGCGGTGGGCTGGGTAAGCAGAGGGAGTATCATCGTTTGAAACCAAAATTGAAATTTAGTTGGATGAAAATGGAGTGAGGAATGCCTCAGTCGATTGACTGGCCACGACCGTCGTCTCCGAACCGGCGCCGGCGGTTTTTCATTGTTGTCATCGTACTTGGCGTCATTTTCTTTGGGAGCCGGAGCGCGCTGTCCTACTACGTGAATCTGCTGTGGTTCCGGTCGCTCGGTTATGGAGAAGTGTTCTGGAAGACGTTGAGCCTGCAGGCGGGAGTGTTCGCGGCGTTTGCGGCGGCGACGTTTGTTGTTCTGTATGGAGCATTCGTAGCGCTGAAGCGGGCGCACCTGCCGGATTTGCCGGAGGGGCATACGATTTTTATTGGTGGACAGCCGCTGAAGTTGCCGGTGGAACCGGTTCTGCGGCTGATTGCGTTGGGGCTTTCGCTGGCCATTGCGGCTGCAACCGGAGCGGCGCTGATGGCGGAGTGGCCGACTTTGGCGCTGTATTGGTATGCCCCACGAACCGGCGGAACCCTCGATCCGATATTCGGCAGGCCGGTTAACTTTTTTCTTTTTACATTGCCGGCGTGGCAACTGATTGCCGGATGGCTACTTACGCTGGCGCTGATTACGTGTGCGCTGGCAGGATTTTTCATCCTTATTACCGGGGGCGCGCGGGCGCTTTCAGGGCGGCTGAGCCGGGGCGTGATGTTGCCTTGGGGTGGTCTCTCCGTCGCATTTTCGTTTCTGTTGCTGGTGATCGCGATGGAGGTTTATCTCGGGCGGTTTGAGCGGTTGCTGGACGACCATACGATTTTTGGCGGGGTCACCTATACGGATGCGCACGTCACGCTGACGGGGATGCTGGTGGTGTGCGCGGCGCTGATTGTGGGTGCGGCGATTGCGGCGATCAATGCGGTGCGGGTGCCGCGAGGGCGCTGGCTGCTGGCGGCGATTATTCCTGCAGCGGTTTGTTATTTTGCCGTGCAAGGGATCGCATGGTATGTGAGCAGTTTTATCGTGAAGCCGAACGAATTGGTTCGCGAGAGGCCTTACATCGCGTTCAATACGGAGTTGACGCGGCAGGCTTATGGATTGGATAAGGTGACGCAGCGGCAGTTCCCTGCCGAGACCACGGTGGAGGCGGCCGATCCACAGAATAATCAGGCGACGCTGCAAAACATCCGGCTGTGGGATTGGCGGGCGTTGCAGGATACGCTGCGGCAGATTCAGGAGATTCGGACTTATTACGATTTTCCGGATATTGATATTGATCGATACAACATTGAAGGCACGACTCGCGAGGTGATGCTGGCGGCGCGCGAGTTGAACGTGGATAAGCTGCCGGAGAGCAGCCAGAACTGGATCAATGAGAAGCTGATCTATACGCACGGGTATGGCATTACGATGAATCCGGTGAACGGATTCACGCCGGAAGGATTGCCCACGCTGATTTTGAGCAACATGCCGGTGCAGAGCACAGTGCCGGATCTGAAGGTGACGCGGCCGGAGATTTATTTTGGCGAGCTGACCAACACTGACGTTTATGTGAAGACGCGGCAGAAGGAGTTTAACTATCCGCAGGGCGAGAGCAATAATCTGACGTCGTATGAAGGAACCGGCGGAATTGAAATCGGCGGCTTTCTTCGGCGCATGGTGATTGCGTTCGATCAGGATGACCTGGCGAAGCTGCCGTTCAGCGATGATGTGAACAAGGATAGCCGGCTGTTGATGCGGCGCAACATTCGCGACCGAGTGGCGGCGCTGGCGCCGTTTCTTACTTTCGATCCGGATGCCTATATTGTGCTTGATGACGATGGGCGATTGTCATGGATGATGGATGCGTTCACGGTTTCAGACAGCTATCCGTACTCGTCACATTACCGGCTTGGCGACAATTCCATCAACTACATGCGGAACAGCGTGAAGGTCGTGGTGGACGCCTACGATGGAACCACGACATTTTATGTATTCGATCCGACGGATCCGATCATTGCTGCCTACCGGCAGGTTTTTCCGAGCTTGTTCAAGGATGCGTCCGCAATGCCTGCAGGACTGCGCAAGCATGTGCGGTATCCGGAGTTATTGCTGAAGCTTCAAGCGGAAGTTTACGGGCTCTACCACATGACGGATCCGGAGGCGTTTTATAACCGGGAAGATTTATGGACGGTGGCCACCGAAGTCGGAATGGGCCCGGGCGGCGAGCAGACGACGCAGCCGATGCAGCCGAATTTTGTGCTGATGAAATTGCCGGGAGAAGATGGCGAGGAGTTCGTGGAGATTCTGCCATTCACGCCGGCGAACCGGAATAACCTGATTGGGTGGATTGCCGGGCGCAGCGACGGGGCGCAGTATGGGACGTCTGTGGTTTATAACTTTCCGAAGACGAAGCTGGTGGATGGTCCGCTGCAGATTGAGGCGCGGATCGACCAGAACGCGCAACTTTCCGGACAGCTGACGTTGTGGAACCAGCAAGGCTCGCATGTGAGGCGGGGGGCGCTGCTGGTGATTCCGATTGGGAAGGCATTGCTGTATGCGGAGCCGATTTATTTGCAGGCGGAGCGAAGTCCGATGCCGGAGTTGCGGCTGGTGGTGCTGGCGCTGCAGGATCGTTTGGCGTACGGGCCGACTTTTGAGTCGGCATTAGCGTCGCTGTTTGGGGGATCGGTTTCGTCTTTGACTGCGACGGCGGCGGCACCAAACCAGGCGGCGCCGGAGGTGCGTAAGGCGGGGTTGTCACCCGGAGTGCAGCCGGCCGCGGATTTGAATGCGCTCATTGCTGAGGCTGCCAAGGATCTTTCTGACTACCAGCGGCTAACGGCGGATGGCAAACTGGGCGAGGCAGGACAGAAGCTGGAAGAACTGAAGCGGACGCTGGATAAATTGAACGCGCTGAAAAAGTAGTGCGCGACCTAGTGGCCCCCAGCGGCTAAAGCCGTCATGAGAGGTAGAGCAGTGATCGCAGCGGTGAACCGCTGCGCCACCCAAAAGCAAAAAGGCGAAAACAAAAACTCAGAGCGAAAGTCAGAAACGTAAAAGCAAACACAAAACCAAAAACAAAACCTGAAAGCACAAACCAAGAGCAGAACCCAAAAAGCAAAATCTGAAAAGCAAAATCTGAAAAGCAGAAACCTGCAAGCAGAAACGGTGTTAGTGTTTCGGCTGGTGGGGGAGATTCCATCCTGCCTGCTGGTTAAAGGCACGCACGGAAAGCTCTAACTCGCGCAAAACTGTGTCGGACATGTGGGTGAGATCCACTACGAGATTGCTCAGATCAATTACCAGAAAGTTGCGGCGTACGCATTCTGAAATCACATCCTGCAGCAGGCGCGCCTCCACGATGAGCATGGGAACCGTATAGCCCTGGTGGTAGCGGAGGGTGCCATGCTGTTCGGCCGCCTGCTGGCGATGGATAGCGACCAATCGATTGAAAGCGTGAGCGATGGCTTCATCGAGCAATCCGGGAACGTGATCTTTTCTGTCTGCCTCTGTAAGCGGCAGGCTGGCGAGTTCATCGGTCGCCTTCACACGCTGAAGCCAGTTCGAAATCACTTCATCTCTATGTTCTTCGATTACGTCGGGGACCCGCTTGGCTTTCTGCGCGGGATGCGCGGGTTGCCCATGTGCGAGGCCGGTCTTGATCTTCTCGACCAGCTTTTCAATGGGCGTGCCTTTGATCAGGTAATCGTTGACGTGTTGCCGCATGGCTTCGAGGGCGGTCTCGAATGCGGGATATCCGGTCAGAATGAAGGTCAAGGTATCGGGATGAGTTCTGCGCATGGCGCTGACCACGACGAAGCCGTCGGCGGGATGTCCTATGTTGAGATCGGAAATCAAGACATCGAAGTGGGATTGCGTGATCTGGGTCAATGCCTCGCGAACGGTGCCAGCGGTGGTTACGAGGAAACCTTCGGTCTCGAGAACCAGACGGAGCATGGTCCGAATATTTTCTTCATCGTCGACGACCAGAACGGTTGAGCCGGTGGACATGTTTGTTCTCGCTATAGAAGTATTCGCCGTTTAAGTCTCTTGAGTGTCTGGGCTGAACTAATGAAAGCGGCTTTTCGAACGAGCGAAGCAGGATGGATGCGAGGAATGGGACAAAGGTTTGATTCTGCGGTCGGCTCGCAGGGGAAAAAGCTCCGGTTGCGAAGGCAGGGGACGTTATCTGTACAGGTGGTAGCCCAGTTTCAGCTGCACGCCATTGAACTGCGGATTATACGGGCCCAGATTGGCGTTGGAGGCGTGCGACCACTGCACACCTAGGTCGAGCGTGCGGTGGTTGCGGAGACGGACGTAGACTCCTCCGCCACCTCTGGCTGTGACGTTGAAGGTAGAAGTATTGCCCGGCGGTAGATTGGAGGAAGTGAGCAGGCCTCCGCCGGCGCCTTCGATATAGGGAGCAAGCCGAGCGGTGTGGTAGCTGGAATTCCAACGGAAAATCACTGGATCGAAGGCACGGCCGCGAACCCTCTGATTGTTGAAGGTGACAAATATCGGGATCACATCGAAGCCATACTCCATGCGGTTACGCAGCCAGCCTCTGCTGATTTCGCCGCTGATGGCCTTGCTGCAGGCGAATCCGGCCATGAAGATTTGCGATTGCAGGAAAGAGTTGGTGGTTTCTTCGCCGGTGGCGCCGGCAATCCAAACGTCAAAATCCCAGGTTCCGGGGCGCAGACCAGGAGTTGCTTCCTGCGCCTGCGAAGAGGCGGTGAGGAGCAGGAGAAGAGCACTCGCCATTTGAGCGACGGTGTTCCAGCGAGACATTGCGTTCACAAGTTCGGATTCACAACTTCGAAGCAAGCGCGGGACGGAAGAACAAATCCGTGCGACCTAAGTTTTCGGGGGGTGGAAAAAGCGCAGCCATTTTAACTCCGAGCGGGGAGGCTTTTGCAACATTTATTTCGCCGTGATTTATCTCACCATCGAAGAAGCGGATGAAAAGCTGTCCGCCCGGGCCGCGAGAGCATAGGTGAAAGAGCGACAAATCCCGGTAAGAAAGTGGGTACTTCGGTGTCCTTACCGGGAGTCAAGGGCGGGTGACTTTGCGGCTTTTCTGCTAACCTTGGTTCAGCCCTGTTGTTCTAGCTATTGCAATTGCAAGCGAGGGAGAACTTTTCCGAGAGCTCGGGTCCGCAGCCATCATGCCCAAGGTTATCGCCCAGGAAGTGTCAGTACTGGCCACGTCCAAGTACGGGTTGGTTTATCTCACAGCCAACGACTGGACTTTGGTAGCTGACAAGGCGAGCCGGGTGAACTTCCGCAAGGGTCAGGCGTTAGTGACCCGGGGCAAGAAATCGAATGGGGTTTATTTGTTGGTGAAAGGCGTGGCTCGGGTTCAGATTCCATCCCAAAAAACCACTCCTGAAATTGGGCCAGGGGAGATTTGTGGGGAAATGTCGTTTCTGGACGATGTGCCCGCGAGCGCGAATGTAATCGCGCAAGAAGATGTGGAGGCTTACTATCTCGACCGGCCTACACTGGAGAGCCTTTTTGAACTCTTCCCTCATCTCGCGTCGCGCTTTTACCGATCATTGGCTACGAATTTATCGCACCGTTTGCGGGAGTGGATTGAGCCGAGTCTGCGTTAGGCGGGCCCTCAGGGGCTAAAGCCCCGGAAGGTGACTGGCTACGGCGGTGCGGCTAAAGCCGCACCCCTTCAAAGCTGTTACGCGGCTAACGCGCACCATGGCAGATCTGCGACGCGGCTAACGCGCATGATGTCAAATCTGCGACGCGGCTAAAGCGGTGCTGTCAACGTAAGCTCGCCTGAGTTCCAACCCTTTCAAATCCGGCTGTAGCCGTCAGTTCGATCTAGCGCAATTCCTCCATCGCGGCTTCGAGGGCTTCCCGGCCGGGGCGCGTTATCGATTCCGGAAGTGTTGCCAGGGGCTGATCGACCATGTTCAGCATATCGAGGAAGCTGGGCGCCTTGGTGTTGACGTAGAAAATTCCGGTGAGAACTTCGCCTTTGTCGTGGGCTTCGCTCAGGCGAGTCATGGCGGCGATGCGGTTGGTGGGGTCGTAATCTTCTTCGAGCTTGCGAAGTTGGAGATGGGAGCCGTCGTGCATTTCGACGCTGACCGTGGTGCCGGGATCGTATTCCACGTTGATCTCCTCGAAGTGCGGAACAAAGCTCATCTCCTGCAGAGTCTCTTCGTGATCTTTTACGTATTTGTAGGATTTTGTGGAGCCTTCGTGATCGTTGAACGTGACGCAAGGAGAAACGACGTCGAGCATGACGGTGCCTTGATGAGCGATGGCGGCTTTCAGCATGGTGCTGAGCTGGCGCTTGTCGCCGGAGAAGGAGCGACCGACGAAGGTGGCGCCGAGTTCGATGGCGAGGCCGCAGGTATCGATGGGAGGAAGATCGTTGATGACTCCGGATTTCAGTTTCGAACCGAGATCTGCGGTGGCGGAGAACTGGCCTTTGGTGAGGCCGTAGACGCCGTTGTCTTCGATGATGTAGATCATGGGAAGATTGCGGCGCATAAGGTGAACGAACTGGCCGATGCCGATGGAGGCGGTGTCGCCATCGCCGCTGACGCCGAGGGCTATCAGATTGCGATTGGCGAGCATGGCGCCGGTGGCGACGGATGGCATGCGTCCGTGCACGGAGTTGAAGCTGTGGGAACGGTTCATGAAATACGCGGGGCTCTTGGAGGAGCAGCCGATGCCGCTGAGCTTGGCAACGCGCTCAGGCTGCACGCCCATGTCATACATGGCTTCGATGATGCGCTCGGAGATGGCGTTGTGGCCGCAGCCGGCGCAGAGCGTGGTCTTTCCGCCTTTGTACTCGATAACGCTGAGGCCGATGCGATTGGTTTTGGGTGCTGCCGATCCTGGTTCAACTGTGGTGGTGGACATTTTTCAGCTTCCCCTCGGCGGCTAAAGCCGCCCATTTATTTATCTCGCGTTGCGGCGCGGCTGAAGCCGCGCCCTTTCAAATCCAACTCACTTACCTTCCATGGTGCTGAGTTCGTCGGTAACAGAGCGCGCGTCGAGCGGAAGTCCGTCCAGATGGGCGATGCTGCGCAGGCGCGTGGTTAGTTCGGGTTTGAGGTCGAGCTTGAGCAGGCTGAGCATTTGCGCGTCACGATTTTGTTCGACGACGTAGATGCGATCGTGCTGCTCGATGAATTCGTGGACCTCGCGGGTGAACGGATAGGCGCGCAAGCGGAGGTAGTCCGTCTCGATTCCGTATTCGCTACGAAGTTGATCGCGGCTTTCGGTTATGCCCCAGTGGGAAGTTCCGTAGGCGATGATACCTATCTTTGTATTGGAAGAGCCGGCATTCGTACCTTTGAAGATTTCGGGGCGCGGAACGAAGGAGCGGGCGGTTTCAAACTTGCGGTTGAGGCGCTCCATATTGTTTTCGTAGTCGTCAGGGCGCTCGCTGTAATTGGATTTGTCGTTGTGTCCGCTGCCGCGAGTGAAGTAGGCGGCCGCGGGATGCTCTGTGCCGGGGAGGGTGCGGTAGCCAACGCCGTCGCCATCGAGATCTTTGTAGCGGGCGAAGCCGCCGAGTTTGGTGAGGGCATCTTTGTCGAGAACTTTGCCGCGCTTGATGGGGATGGTTGGATATTCGAACGGGTCGGACATCCAGTTGTTCATGCCGAGATCGAGATCAGACATGACGAAGACGAGCGTTTGGAATTGCTCGGCGAGATTGAAAGCTTCGGAGGCCATGCTGAAGCATTCGGTAACCGAGGATGGAATCAGCATGATTTGTTTTGTATCGCCGTGAGAAAGAAAAGCGGTAGCGAGAATGTCTCCCTGTGAAGTGCGCGTGGGCAGGCCGGTTGAGGGGCCAACGCGTTGAATATCCCAGATGACGCCGGGAATTTCCGCGTAGTAAGCGAGGCCGGCGAACTCTGACATCAGAGAGATGCCGGGACCGGCGGTTGCCGTCATGCTGCGTGCGCCCGCCCAGCCGGCGCCGATGACCATGCCGATGGCGGCGAGTTCATCTTCGGCCTGGACGATGGCGAATGAGGCTTTGCCATCGGGACCGATGCGGTGTTCCTTCATGTATTCGATCATCGTCTCGACCAGCGAGGACGACGGAGTGATGGGATACCAGGTGACGACGGTGCATCCGGCAAACATGCAGCCGAGAGCGGCGGCTGAGTTGCCATCGATGATAATTTTGCCGGCGGTTTTGTTCATGCGCTCGATGTAGAACACGCCGCGCTTTTGCAGATTGGTTTTGGAGTATTCGAATCCGGCCTGGGCGGCAGCGAGATTTAAATTCGCGGCCTTTACTTTTTTCGCGAACTGCTTGCGGATGGCCTTCTCAACTTCGCCCATTTCAATTTCGAGAAGTTGCGCCACCACGCCGACGTAGACCATATTCTTGACAAGTTTGCGCAGCTTGGCTTCGGGACAAACCGTGGCGACGATTTTGTCGTAGGGGACGGAGTAGAAAATCAGGTCGTTGCGCAACTTATCCAGACCGAGCGGTTCGTCATAAAGAACGGAGCCGCCGGGCGCGAGCGACATGACGTCATCCTGTGCGGTTTCGGCATTCATCGCGACCAGGAAATCGATTTCCTTCTTGCGGCCGATGTAGCCATCTTTATTGGCGCGGATGGTGTACCAGGTGGGAAGACCGGCGATGTTCGAAGGAAAAAGATTTTTGCCGGAAATGGGCACGCCCATCTGAAAGATGGCGCGCAACAAAACTGTGTTTGAACTTTGCGAACCCGAGCCATTCACGGTAGCGACCTGAATGCTCATATCATTGACAATGCGCTTGCGCCCCAGTTGACCGCCTGCTCCCTGGGGCACGACATCCGTAGTGGCCATCCCAACACCTTCCTTCATTTGTTAGAGGGCGGAGCACTCCGCCCGAATTTAAGTTGAGGGAAACAGACCATTATACGGCGAAGGCGGCCTCAGGGTACGCCAAATCGGCCATTCGTGTGGGAGGAACCTGTCTGGGAAACGAGAAGAAAGTTAGTCTGGGCTCAGACGGTTTTAAAGAACTGAGCCATGTTGCGGAACTTGCTATATCGCGCCGCGAGCAAATCGTCCGGTGAGAGTTTTTTGAGTTCCGACAGATGTTTTTGCAGTGTGACGTCGAGCAGATTGGCGGCCGCTTCGTAATCGCGATGGGCTCCGCCTTCGGGTTCGGGAACGATATCGTCGATGCAGCCGAGTTCGCTGAGGTCGGTGGCGGTGATGCGCATGGCTTCGGCGGCGAGCTCTTTTTTTGTAGCGTCGCGCCACATGATGGCGGCGCAGCCCTCGGGAGAGATCACCGAATAGATTGAGTTTTCCATCATGAGGACGCGATCGGCGACGGCGATGGCGAGTGCGCCGCCGCTGCCGCCGACGCCAATTACAGTTGCAATGATCGGGACCTCGAGGCGCGCCATCTCGCGCAGGTTATGCGCGATGGCCTCTGCCTGGCCGCGTTCTTCGGCGTGAATGCCAGGATAGGCGCCATCAGTATCGACCAGAGTAAGAATGGGACGGCGGAATTTTTCCGCGACCTGCATGATGCGCAACGCTTTGCGGTAACCTTCCGGGTGCGGCGTGCCGAAATTGCGATGCACGCGCTGCTTCATGTCGCGGCCCTTTTGCGTGCCGACGACTAGAACCTCGTCGCCATGGAAGCGGGCCATCCCGCAAATAATGGCGGCATCGTCGCCGAAAGTGCGATCGCCGTGGATTTCGCTGAAGTCGGTGAACAGGCGCTCGATGTAATCGAGAGTCTGCGGACGCTGGGGATGGCGGGCGAGTTCGGTCTTCTGCCAGGCGGTTTGCGGTGTATTGATCTCTTCGCGCAGAGTGTGGAGACGCTCCTGGAGTTGCGCCAGTTGCTGGTGCGCGCCGTTATTACCGGCCGTGGAAGCCTCAATCTGGGCGACCTGGCGCTCGATGTCTTCCAGTTCCTGCTGCGCTTTGTTGTCGGCTTCCATGAATTGAGGCTGATCGTATTTCCGGCAGTCGCTATCAGCTGATTACGCGAACGCTGCCGCGGCCGCATAACTGTTCGACGCGGGCGATGAAGTTGCGGTCCGGTAAGACATTATAGCCTTGCGCCTCCATCACCACCATGAAATCTCCGGCGCGTTCCACGTCAAACAATACGCGAGCCTCGCCTTTTCGTTCCTGGAAGAGCGCGTGGAGATCGTCGACTGTGGATTCAGCGGCGGTTTCGAGAGGGACGCGAATACGAAGCGCGCGGGGCAGAGGAACCTTGGCATCTTCGAGCGGCATAATTTCGGCGGCGGTGATTTTTGGGTTTGCTCCTTCTTCGATACGCACGCCGGCGCGGATTAGCACGGGAACTTCGAGTTTTACTTTTTCAGCAAGCTTTTTGTAGGCCTCGGGAAAGACGATCATATCGATCGAGCCGGACATGTCTTCGAGCGTGGCCTGAGGCGTAGAAATCTCCGCGCTTGGATTTCAGAACGCGAAGATTGGCGATGATGCCGGCGGTGGCGATGGTTTCATCCTTGCCGGTGGATTTTGTCATCGCGGCGATTTCGATAATGCTGAGGGCCTGCAGGTCTTGCAGCTTGTCTTTGTACTTTTCCAGGGGATGGCCGCTGATGAAGAATCCGAGAATCTCTTTTTCCGAGGCGAGGCGAGCTTGTTCGTCCCAGTCAGGAATGTTGGGAAGCTTGTCGTTATGGGCTTCGGAATCTTCCTGCTGGAATACGCCGAAGAGGCCATGCTGACCGGATTCCACGTCGCGCTGGGCTTTCTGGGCGCGATCCATGGCGCGGTCGAGAACGACCATCAATTGTGCGCGGCGACCGAGGGCATCCATGGCGCCGCTTTTGATTAACGATTCCAAAACGCGTTTGTTGAGCAGGCGGAGATCGACGTTCTCGCAGAACTCGTAGATTGATTTGAAGCGGCCGAGCTTCTTACGTGCGGTGACAATCGATTCGATGGCATTGCCGCCGACATTTTTTACGGCTGCGAGGCCGAAGCGAATGGCCTCGCCGTGCGGAGTAAAGTTGGCGTCGGAGACGTTGATATCGGGAGCTTCGACGGAGATGCCCATCTCGCGGCATTCGTTGATGTATTTCACTACGTCGTCGGTGCTGCCGGTGACGGAGGTGAGCAGGGCGGCCATGAACTCTACGGGATAGTGTGTTTTCAGGTAGGCGGTGTGATAGGCGAGCAAAGCGTAGGCGGCGGAATGCGACTTGTTGAAGCCGTAGCCGGCGAACTGGGCCATGAGATCGAAAATCTTTTCGATCTTTTTCGCTGGGAATTTGCGCTGGGCTGCGCCTTCGACGAAGCGCTCACGCTGTGCCGCCATTTCTTCGGGCTTCTTTTTACCCATTGCCCGCCGCAGCAGATCGGCTTCTCCGAGCGAGTAGCCCGCTAGCTTGTTCGCTGCCTGCATCACCTGTTCCTGATAAACGAAGACGCCCAGCGTCTCCTCTAAAATCTCCTTGAGCTCGGGCAGTTCGTACTCAATCTTGCGCCGCCCTTGTTTGCGGTCGATAAAGTCGTCAATCATCGCCATGGGTCCGGGGCGATAGAGCGCATTCAAGGCGGTAAGATGTTCGATCGAGTTCGGCTGATAACGCCGCAGGACATCTCTCATGCCGTGGGATTCAAACTGGAAGACGCCGGAAGTCAATCCCTTATGGAAGACTTTTTGGTAGGTCTCGGCATCGTCGAGCGGAAGGCTTTCGAGTGTGATCGGTGTGCCACGGGTTTGTAGGATGAGTTTCAGAGCGTCGGTGAGAATCGTCAGCGTGGTGAGGCCGAGGAAATCCATCTTCAGCAGGCCCATCTTTTCGATGGCGACCATGTCGAATGCGGTGACGATTTCGTCGTTCTTGGTTTTGTGCAGCGGAACGAGTTCGGTTAGAGGCCTCGGAGAGATCACTACGCCTGCGGCGTGGACGCCGGAGTTGCGCACCATACCTTCGAGTTTTTTTGCGGTCTCCATCAGTTCGCGAATCTGGCCGTCTTTTTCCATGGCTTCGCGGAGCTGCGGAGAATCTTCGATGGCCTGATCGAGCGTGATGTTGAGTTGCGTGGGAACCATTTTGGCGATGCGATCGACATCGGCGTAGGGGATGTCCATGGCGCGGCCAACGTCTTTAATGGCGGCTTTGGCGGCCATGGTGCCGAAGGTGATGATCTGGGCGACGTTGTCGCGGCCGTATTTTTGCGTGACGTAGTTGATGACTTCGCCGCGGCGGTTCATGCAGAAATCGATATCGATATCCGGCATGGAAATGCGTTCGGGATTGAGAAAACGCTCGAAGAGCAACTCGTGCTGGAGGGGGTCGATATCGGTGATGCCGAGGGCGTAGGAGACGAGTGAGCCGGCGGCGGAGCCGCGGCCGGGGCCGACGGGAATGTCGTGGTCTTTGGCGTAGCGGATGAAATCCCAGACGATGAGGAAGTATCCGGGAAATTTCATTTGCTGAATGATGGCGAGTTCGCGTTCGAGGCGCTGTTCGTAATCTGAGATGGGATGCTTGAGTTTCGATTGCTCGTGCAGCGGGCGCAGCGCTTCGAGGCGGCGAGCGAAGCCCTCACGGGAGACGTGAACGAAATAACTGTCGATGGTATAGCCGGGTGGAACATCGAATTGCGGGAACGGGGTTGCGACTTTTTCGAGATGCAGACTGCAACGCTCGGCGATGTCGAGGGTGCGGGTCAGGACTTCGGGTGAATCTTTGAAGACGCGATACATTTCGTCGTGGTTCTTGACGAAGAATTGGGTGCCGTCGAACTTCATGCGGGCGGTGTCGTGGATCGACTTGCCGGTCTGGATGCAGAGCATGACGTCCTGGGCGTGAGCGTCGTCTTCGCAGAGATAGTGACTGTCGTTGGTGGCGACGAGTGGAAGGCCTAAATCTTTTTCCAGCTGGAAGAGGCCGGGATGGATTTTGTGTTCCATCGCGAGGCCCTGATCCTGAATCTCGAGATAGAAATTTTCTTTGCCGAAGATGTCGCGGTAGGTGCCGGCGGCGGCGCGCGCGGCATCGTACTTCCCTTCCATCAGGCGTTCGGCGACTTCGCCTTTCAGGCATCCGGAGAGGCCAATCAAGCCTGCGGAGTGTTCGGCGAGAAACTTCTTGCTGACGCGCGGCTTGTAGTAAAAGCCGTGCAGTGAAGCTTCCGAAGTGATCTTCACCAGGTTGCGGTAGCCCTCTTCGTTTTGGGCGAGGACGAGGAGGTGGTTGTAGGTGTCGCCATCGGGCGGGGTGCGCTCGATGTTGTGATCGTCTTTTTTGCAGATATAGAGTTCGCAGCCGATGATGGGCTTGACGCCGTATTTGTGGGCGGCGTTTACGAAATGCACGGCGCCGAAGATATTTCCGTGATCGGTCATGGCGACGGCGGGCATGCCGAGTTCTTTCACGCGCTGGCAGAGCTTTTCCACGTCGCAGGCGCCGTCGAGGAGGGAGTAATCGGTATGGAGGTGCAGGTGGACGAATTGGGACATGGGTGAATTGTTGATTGATGATTGCTGATTGATGATTAACGGCCCAGGACTTCTGGTGTTTTAATCGTCAATCAGAAATCAACGATCAGAAATTTTCTGTGACGCCATTCTAACGGGAAACAGTGGGGAGGGCGCGGTGAAGATATCCACAGCGTTTCCGTTGCGCGATACGCGGTGCTCGCGCTTGTCAAAATACAAATCTTTAAACACAGGGGGCACAGGGGAACACAGAGTAGTTCACTACTGGCCTTCATTTGCTCCGGGCAGGTGGAAATCAACACCGTGGTCTTCATTTGCTTTTTCGGTTGCCGGAAGGTCGAGAGTGGAGAGCGGAATTTTCTGGGTGCGCTGCGGGGAAAAATTCCAGAGCGTCTGGCCTACGATGGCGTAATTTTTTATTTCCTCTTTGTGCTGATCGCGAAAAACCAGCACAGTGGCGGGATCGGGTTCCGTAGTTTCTGCCGGATGCGGGTGAGCAGGCGCGTACGTCGCATAGGCATCTTGATCGTCCTGCCGGCGCATTTGTTGCTCATAGAGGCTTTGCTGGTTCATCTCGTTAGCGAGGCCTGTCTGATATTGCTGGTCCTGATCGCCGGATGAATCCGAATCCCACCACCAGTAGGGATCGACGCCACCATAAAGGTAGGGATAGGCGTAGCCATAACCATAGCCGCAACCATATCCGTATCCGTAACAATTTCCGTAGCCGTAGCTGCGAAGCCGAAAGCGGTCGCGGGAACGATCGAAGGCACGGGAGCGATTGAAGCGGTTGGAGTTGAATCCGCGGGAAGCTAGAGGGCCACGAAAAGAAGAGGTTGGGGAGAAGGATCGCGAGGCAAAGCCGGAACCAGCGCGCACTCCGCCAAAAGAGTGATTGCCGGCGAAGCCTCCGCCGAAACTGGCATGGCCGGAAAATCCGCCATGGCCTCCGGCAGATGCGTGGCCACCACCGCCACGCTGGGCCTGGAGTTGGATCGACGCCGCCAGGAACAGGAACGCCGCAACCGCTACAAGGCGCCGCATGACCATATTATAGGCCCGATTCGAGGTGTGGGCGCGGGAATTTCTTGCCGCGAAAGACTAACGCTTCCGGGCCTTGGTTACCTTCTTCGACGGCGTCTTTTTCGCCGGCTTCTTTGCCGAATGCCGGGCTGCGACTGGCTTGTGTGCGGGCTTGGCAGGTTTCTTCGCGAGCTTTGAAGGTTTCGATTTCGAGCCTGCTTTGGCACCGGCTGGCAGTTTTGTATTCTTTGAAGGCGCCGCCGCTGGCGCCAGGGGCGGGGGCGCAGGGACTGCCGCCGCGGCCTTTTTGCCTTTACCCTTCGCCGGCTTGCCCGGTGCTTCTGCCACAGGTGGAGTCGGGACCGCAGCGGCTTTGGGTCCGCGTCCGCGCCTTGGCGGAGGAGGTGGCGGAGGCGGCGGTGGGGCAAAGGGCTTGAGGAATTTCAAAGTCTCGGTGCGCGAGCGCAATTTTCCATCGAGCAGGAGCATGAAGACGTCGCGCGCGATTTTCGGATATTCGGGAAGCTGTGGAGTGATCAACAGCTCGGTCATTTCCGGCAGAGGAATGCGCTTTTGTACGTCGCGCCATTTGGTGAAGAAGTTCTTGATTTTCTGCGCGACGGATTGATTTTTAGCAGTTACGGCTAAGAACAGAACCATCTCCGGACGAGCGGAGGACAGAAGATTCCAGGTGCGCGAGGGGGTTGCGGCTTCCTTGCCCATTAGGCGCTTGGCGAGTTCTTTGGCGTGATCCTCGATGTCGCGCCAGGCTTCGATCAAATCTTTGCGCGGAATTTGGCGCCGAATATCGGAAATATCTTTTTCCGACAGATGCGCGGTCAGGAAATGCATTACGGAAGCAGAAGGATCGACGGTATAACCGAGATCGACAATCTGCTGGCGAGTTTTCATCAACTGGGTCAGGCCGTTGGTATCTACTTTGGCGACCGTCCAGTGCGGATGCAGAACTTTAAGGAAGTCTTCTTTCTCGAGGGCGCGAACCACGTTCAGCGGATCATCTTCGTGGGCGAGTTGAGCGATCTCGTGTCCGATGGCGCTCTTGGAAATGTGTTCGATGTAATTATTTTCTTTGGCGGAGTCGAAGCGCTGCTGGGTTTTCTCTTCGAGAGGCCAGTGGAAACGGGCGGCGAAGCGGGTGGCGCGAATCATTCGCGAAGGATCTTCGACGAAGGCGTAATTGCTCAGCACGCGCAGAAGCTTCGCTTCGATATCGGCCACGCCGTTGAAGGGATCGAGCAGGAGTCCGCGAGAGCCTTCGTTTAGCGAAAGCGCCATGGCATTTACGGTGAAGTCGCGGCGGCGGAGATCTTCCTGGATGCTGGCCGGGGTAACGATGGGCGGCTTGCCGATTTTTTCGTAGTTTTCGGTGCGCGCCATACCGATTTCGGCGCGGACGTTGCCGGGGAGAACCAGGAACAAAGTGCGGACGTCCTCGTCGTGGCCGGCCAGTTGAGCGCCGGCGCGTTCGAAATCCTTCTGCAACTTGAGGGGATTGCCCTGGACGGTGAAATCGAGATCGCGGATGGTGAAGCCGCTGATGATGTCGCGGATTGCGCCACCGGTAAGATAGAGGGTGATTCCCGCCGTGCGGGCTACTTCTTGCACGAGGTTGACGCCTTTCATTTGATCCGGCGTCAACCGGATTTCCATGGTGTAGATGTAATCAGCCATTCGTCTTCAAACGATCGAGTTCAAGCAGTCAAACCGTCAGTTCCCGGTGGATAGGCTTATGTTTTCCACAGCATTTCCACAGCCCGAAAAGGTCGGACCCCGGCAAACCAGCCTTGCAACCTGCACAAGCCATTCAATACAAGCAACTTATACCGACTTGAGTGCCGTTCAGGCAACTTAAAGGAATAACACAACGTTTACGATTTGGCTACTGCCATCGTGGATTCCGGCGAATTTCGAGGAAATGGTGCGAGAATCATGGGGGGACCGGGCGTCGGCCACCGGGCTCTGTCGGAATTTGCACGCTGTTTCCAGTAATACTATTTCACTGCAAGGGTTGGAGTTGTACTGAGCGGGGGCGTGCAGCGTGGTCGCCGCCCGATCTATCCCTTCAAGGTCTATGCCTTCGACTCACAAAAAGGTGATCGTCCGTAAGATGGACCGGGATTCGGTCTCAGGATATGTGTCGCCGGCGCAGTTTGTGAATGAGGGCAAACTGGAGTTGCTGAATACGGCCGGCAATGTGGTCGCGATGGATCTGCGCGAGATTAAAGGCGTTTACTTCGTGCGCGAGTTCGGTGACTCGGAATCGCTGACCCGCAAGACTTTCACATCGCGTCCACGATCTGAAGGGCTGTGGGTGCGGCTGCGATTTAAGGACAACGAGATTCTTGAGGGGCTGATGCCCTCCGACCTTACCCAGAGCACGCCGGAAGGTTTTCTGGTGAATCCTCCCGACCAGCGCTCGAATACGCAGCGCATTTTCGTTCCGCGCAGCGCGCTGGAATCGTTGACCGTGCTGGCGGTGATCGGCGCAACCAGACGTCCGCGGCGTGGAGCGGCCGGCGACCAGCGGCAAGTGCCGATGTTCGAAGAATGATCCGCTTCACTCCACCGGAGTCAACACGAACGCGCGATTTTGTCCGCCCTTGGTGCCGTAGCCGGTAATCTGTCCTACGGAGTTGATCGCGTTGGCATTGATCAATACCCAACCGGTGCCTTTGGGAATCAGGTCGTTCAGGTCCAGCATGCCACGGGTGGAAGTCCAGAGCATGGCGTGGGGAACATTGGGTGCGACGTCTCCGTAGCCGACGATCTCGCCGCTATCGTTGATGGCGAAGGCAACGCTGTAAGTTCCGCCGGGCAGGACGCCGAGGTCATCAATGGCATTGGTGGCGCTCCATTTGACGGCATGCCAGGCTGAGTTGGCTTTTGAATTCGATTGGCCGACGATGATGCCGGAGGAGTTGATGGCATTGGCGAGGCTGGTGTTGCCGCCGGAGAGGGTTCCGAGGTCCTTCAAGCCGCCTGCCGAAGTCCACTTGAAACCATGGGAAGTAAATGGAGGGCCGTAGCCGAATATCGATTCTCCGACGATTTCATTGCTGTCGTTCAGATCGAGGGCGGCGGTGAAGATGCTACCCGGGCAAAGCGCCGAGGGTTTTAATTTTTGTATCGGTCCAGCTGGCCGCATCGACGATGGTTGCATTTATGAACGAATCCCCGGCAATGACTCCGGAAGTATTTATTTCGAAGGCGCAACTGGAATTTCCGCCGGAAAGTTTGCCGAGGTTGACCATTCCGCCGGTGGAGGTCCACTCGAAAGCGATGAAATTGTACAGGTCAGCGGGGTTCGTGCTGGTGTTGGAATAGCCGACCACTTGTCCAAGGTTATTAATACCGATGGCGCCGCTGATATTTCCGCCGGGCAAAACGCCGAGGTCTTTGATGCCACCGGTGCGAGTCCAATAAAAGGCGTGCTGTCCGGCGCCGGTGCCGGTGCAAGGATAGCCTTCGCCGTTGGCGATGTCAGAACAGCCGACAACCGCGCCGCTGGAGTTGAGCCAAAACCCGCTGCTTTCGTTGGTACCTTTCAGCAAACCAATTTCCGTAATGGTGAAAGTTTGCGCAGCTGCGCAGACGGTTAGCAGTAAAACTGCAAAAGGTCCCAGCAGACAGCAATTCTTCATCATGGCTTGTTTCCCCGTGTTGCGGTTCAGAGTGCCTTCGATGCGGTTGATCGAAATGGCGGTTGGCTCACAATCATATTGCAATCCGGGGAAAGTTGGGATAAAAAGGCTGCTCCCCCGCGCCGACAAATACGGTGCGGCGAGATGGACGGGCCAACTCCTTCCTCTACCCTGTCTTTTCTCGAGGGGCGTAGCTATCTCTTAGTAAAGGTGCCGAAGACATGTCCGCTCTCTGCCGCCTCTCCTATCAGTATTTTTGTGCCTTGGCTGTGGTTGCTGTGGCGATGCAATTTTCTTCGCCGTTATTGGCGCAGGAAACGAGCGCCTGGCCCGCCGTAGTGCCGCAGGTGTCAATTGCGCAACCATTGATTACGCAACCGGTCGATGAGGGACAACTCACCGTTCTGAAAGGCAATACGCATCGCCTGGCGAGGCCGGCATTTGACTTGGGGACGGCGCCGGCGACGCTTCCCATGAAACGCATGCTTTTGGTTTTGAAGCGGAGTCCGCAGCAGGAAGCGGCGCTGAGAAAACTGCTCGACGAGCAGCAGAGTAAAGGTTCGCCTAACTACCACAAATGGCTTACTCCAACGCAGTTCGGCCAGCAGTTCGGGCCCAGTGACAGTGACATGCAGACGATTACGTTGTGGTTGCAGTCGCACGGGTTTCAAGTGGAATCGACCAAGGGCCGCAGCGTGCTGGAATTTTCTGGATCGGCCAGCCAGGTGAAGGAAGCGTTCCACACGACCATTCATAAGTACATTGTGAAGGGAGAGCAGCACTGGGCGAATGCCAGCGATCCGTCGATA
This sequence comes from uncultured Acidobacteriaceae bacterium, assembly GCA_963726155.1. Classification (GTDB taxonomy): domain Bacteria; phylum Acidobacteriota; class Terriglobia; order Terriglobales; family Acidobacteriaceae; genus Sulfotelmatobacter. The sequence goes on along the minus strand of CAVSBF010000002.1, from coordinate 1,579,767 downwards.
CCAACGGCGCTGACGCCAGCGGTAGCGGGGGTGTTGACGCTGCACAATTTTTTGAAGAAACCGCAGATTCATTTTTCGCCGCAGCCGGTAGCGGCGAAGCTGGTATCGCCAGGGCCGGGCAAAAAGCCACAGGTCACATTTCCGGCGCAGAATGGGCAGCCTACGACTTATGCGTTGGCACCCCAGGATTTCGCGACGATTTATAACATCTATCCGGTTTACAACGAGTCAACCGGGGTTATCGACGGAAATGGGACCAGCATTGCAGTAGTCGGCCGGAGCAATCTGTACAACAGCGGCGCGGACGTCATTGATTTCTTCTATGACGCGATTGGCGCCGCGCTCCAATACGGCGAGCCTACTTTCAACATCATCTTAGACGGCCCCGATCCCGGTGATTTAGGCGGAGGCGAAGAAGCGGAAGCCACGCTGGATAGTACGTGGTCCGCCGCTTTAGCGCCGGGAACGACGGTGGACCTGGTGGTTTCCGCGTCCACCAATACGACCGATGGGATTGATCTGTCAGAGTTGTACATTGTGGAGAACAATCTCGCGGACATCATGACGGAAAGCTTTGGCACTTGCGAGTACTACTCCACTGATTCGCAGGTCGCCGGGGTGAATGCTGTAGCTGAGCAAGCGGCGGCGCAAGGGATTACTTATTTTGTATCGGCGGGAGATGATGGAGCAGAGGGCTGCGACGACCAGGATTCTGAAACCGTGGCGACCGGGCCCTTGTCGGTGAACGTGCTGGCGTCCACTCCGTTCACGGTGGCTGTCGGCGGAACGCAGTTTAACGAGGATGGGGATCCCACGAAGTACTGGAGTAGCAATCCGCCGGTCACCGCGTCAGCAATTTCTTATATTCCGGAAGATGTGTGGAATGCCAGCTGCCTGAGTACGGCGTGCGGGTCGAACGCAGGTATTTGGGCGGGAAGCGGCGGCGTGAGTTCTGGCAACGTCCTGAGTGGAGGAGGAACTTTTTCGGGATTTCCCAAGCCGGTGTGGCAAACCGGTTTCGGTGACGGGCATCGGGATGTGCCTGACGTTGCACTCACCTCAGCGGGACACGATCCTTATTTGTTGTGCCTCGAAGGCTCTTGCTTGCCCGACAGTTCAGGAAATTTTTATGTTTATTTCGTGTGGGGAACGTCAGCGGCAGCGCCGTCTTTTGCCAGTATCATGGCGTTGGTGGACCAGCAGATGGCAACTCTGAATCCCACACAGGGGCCACGCCAGGGGCAAGCCGATTATGTTCTTTATCCTTTGGCGGCAGCGCAGGAGGCAAATGCGGCGCTGACTGGATTTTGTAACGGATCGAATACAAACACGCTGCCAAATGCGGCTTGCGTGTTCAACGACGTGACGGTGGGCAACAACGCAGTACCGGGCGAGCTTGATTACGGACTAGCAAGCGCCGACTATCAGGCTGGAGTTGGCTATGACATGGCCTCCGGATTGGGATCGGTGAATGTGGCGAATCTGGTGAACCAGTGGAATTCGATCGCGTCGAAGCTCAACGCCACCACAACAACTTTAACTCTCAATTCGTCGACGACGCTGGTGCATGGCTCGCCTTTGAGCTTTACGGCTGCGGTAGCTCCTAGCAGTGGGACAGGCGTTCCCACGGGCGATATTGCGCTTTATTCAAATCTTGGTGTGGGGCAACTGAGTCAAGGATTTTTTGCGCTCGCCGCTGGCTCGGCTAGCTCCACTATCAGCAGTTTGCCGGGCGGAACTTACACGCTTACCGCGCAGTATAGCGGGAATTCGAATTTTGCCCCGAGCTTGTCAGAGCCCACGGCTCTGGTAACCGTTACGCCAGAGCCTAGCACGACTGCGCTTTCGGTTCTGACCTTCAACCAGAACGGCAATCCAATTCCAGTTACCAGTGAGCCTTTTGGGACTTTCATCTATTTGCGGGCTGACGTGGCGGGAGCTTCGGGGCATGGCATTCCTACCGGAGGCGTCAGCTTCTCCGACACATTCGGTCCGATTCCTGGTTCGAGCAATCCATACGCTCTGAACAGTCAAGGCAATACGGCAACTCCTAATGGAGTGCTTACGTTCGATACTGGCACGCATACAATCTCTGCCAGCTATGGCGGCGATAACAGTTTTTATGGCTCGGCTGTCGCGGGGAGCACGAGTTCCCCGCCTATCACGTTCACCATTCAGCCGGGATTTTTTGCGGCGGTGCCATCGAGTCAGTCGCAAGTGGTGATCAGTGCGCCGGGTTCGTCGGGATCGACGGCGGTTTCGGTCGCTTACTCGACGGGATTCAGCGGGACGATTGCCTTGGCGTGCTCGGGCCTTCCGACAGGAGCGGCTTGCGTGTTCAGTCCTGCTTCGATTAAAAGCAATGGCGCGGCCACCACGACCAATTGCACGATTAACGTGACTACAACGGCTGCGACTGCGAAGTTGCTGCCGGCAGCACGAGGGATTTACTTCGCGCAATGGATGACTGGAATGAGTTTGCTCTTTGGGATGGTCGTGATTGGTGGGCCAAAGCGGCAGCGGGCGCGGGGAATATTGCTGGCTTTGATGTTGTTGCTGGTCTGTCTGGTCCCGGGATGCGGAGGCGGGAGTTCCAACAAGACTCCTCCAACGCCGCCACCGGCAGTGAGCACTCCGGCGGGAAGCTATAACGTGGTGGTGAACGCCACCAGCGGAGCGGCGACTTCCAGCACCGGCTTCGCGCTCATTGTTCAATAAGGACGTCAAATACCGTCGCACCTGAAGTTCGTTGAGACGTGCAGTTATCGGAGGCATCGCGCGCGCGGCTGCTGCGAACCGTTCCCTGCCTGCCGTGGTGTACGATTTAATCGCGGATTACTCCATCTCCATGAAACTTTCTACGATCGCATCCAGGTTAGATCTGCGCCTCGAAAACGAGTCGCCTGATATTGAGATCATCGGGCTTAGCGGGATCGAACAGGCAAGGCCGGGTGAGTTGACGTTTGTTTCGAATCCCAAGTACGCGGCGGCAGCGCGGTCGACTAAGGCTTCCGCGGTGATCGTGGCGGAGGATTTTTCGGGTACATCGTCTGCCGTTTTGGTGCGGGCGAAAGATCCGTATCTTACTTTTGCGCGGGCTCTGGAGCTGTTTCATCCACCACTGCGATATGCGCCGGGGATTCATCCGACGGCGGTAGTGCATGCTTCGGCGAAAATTGGGCGCGACGCGCATCTTGGCCCTTACGTAGTGATCGGTGAAGATGTGGAGATTGGCGACAGCGCCGTTATGCTGGCGCATGTGGTGATTTATCGCGGAGTAAAGATTGGAAACAATTTTTTTGCACATGCTCACGCGGTGGTGCGGGAAGACTGCAGGATTGGCAATAATGTTTTGCTGCAGAACGGAGTGGTGATCGGGTCTGATGGCTTTGGATTTGCTAAGACCGAAGATCGTCGCTGGTACAAGATTCCTCAGCCGGCGCCGGTGGTGATTGAGGATGACGTGGAGGTGCAGGCGAATTCGTGCATCGACCGGGCCAGCGTGGGCGAAACCCGCATCCGGCGCGGAGTGAAGATCGATAACCTGGTGCAGGTTGGGCATGGGTCGCAGGTGGGCGAAGATGCACTGCTATGCTCGCAAGTGGGGCTTGCGGGCTCGACTGAAATCGGCAAGCGGGTGATTTTGACGGGACAGGTTGGAGTGGTGGGGCACTGTAAAGTGGGAGACGACGCCATCGTCACCCCGCAGAGCGGTGTGGCGCACGATATTGCAGCGGGCGCGCTGGTGAGCGGAGCGCCGGCTGTGGATCACAAATTGTGGCTAAAGTATTCTGCGCTGTTGTCGAAGTTGCCGGAGATGGCACGAGCGTTGCGGGCGAAGAAGTAGTTCAGCGGCTGAAGCCGCTGTTTTATCGAATGCCGCTGACGCGGCGCTGAAGCGCCGCTCTTCCACGGCGCCGCAAGCGTCAGGTTCATTGCGCTGTCGCCGATCTTGGTAGCAAAGTCGCCCCGGTTTTGGAGGGTTGTGGCGCTGCAGGATTAGCGGGCGCAAAAGAATTCCTGCAATTACTTCTTTAATTCGGCGGGCCAGTTTTGCACCAGAGTGAAGGGATCGCTGCCTTCTTTGAGATTGCCGCTATTCAACAGAAACTTTTTTCCATCCGCCGTAACATCGAAGGGTCCAAAATCGCGCTGAATTCCAACCGTCTGAAACAGGTCGCGAGGAATGCCGAGGTGGACTGCGTTGCCGGATGTGTTTACATCAACGGCTACGATTTTGTCGGAAGGATCGAGGAAGAACAATTCCTTACCGTCTCGGCGCCATTTCGGACATGTTCCCCCGTTAGTTGAAACCTGCCACTTCGCGCCACCAGCGGGAAAAGCGGTGACGTAGATTTCACGACGGCCGGACTCATTCGACTGATAGGCCATCCATTTCCCGTCCGGTGAAATCGTGGGAAATTGTGATTCAAAATTATTCTGCACGACGGGAAAAGGTTTGCCATCTCCAAATAGTGGAAGCGCCCAGATTTGATAGGTCGGCTCATTCTTGATGTCGCGCTTTAAATAGACCAGATAGCGGCCATCCGGAGAAGCACTGGCGGGAAGTTCCAGGGTGCCGTCGGTTTCGAGGAGGACGCGTTCCGGGCCACTGCCATCAGCGGCCTTCGAGTACATATGACTCATGCCTTTGGGATTGGAAGCATAAAAAACTGTCTTTCCGTCCGCCGACCACACCGGGAAACCGCGGGCGTTGCCGGTGAAAGTGAGGCGCGTGCTGGTTCCGCGCGCCAGATCGAACACCCATACATCTTCATTTCCGAGAGCTCCGGTGAAAATCATCGACGCCAGATGTGTGCTATCGGGAGAGAGTGTGGGAAAAAGATAACGGTCGGGCTGCGCCGCGGAGCCGGTCGACTTGCCGTCACGGCCCCACCAAAGAAGGTTCCAGCCACCTGCATTTTCACCGGTCTGGTAGATCAGCGTTCCGTTCAGCGATGCGGAAAAAAGCGGGCGGGCGGTGGCTCCGTTGATGGCAACATGCTCCGCGATGGGAACCGGTTCGCCGGAAAGCTGTATCCGGCGAGGGTCAAAGGGCTGCGCCATCAGATTTTGATCGCGCATGAATAGAAGATAGCCGGCGGCGTAGATGGCCATGGAATCAGTTCTGGCCAGAGTTTTCGCCTGCAGCGATCCGAGTTCACTAACATAGAGCGTGTTTTCCTGATTGCGGGAACTTCGTCCCCAGAAGAAGAAATGCTTGCCGTCAGGAAGGAATGACGGCCAGCGGTGACTGTTCTCGCTGCGCGAAGCATCCAGCTTTGAGGCTGGCTCCGGGACTCCACCGGCCGCGGAAACTCGAAACAGCGGTTGAGTCGAAGAGGGCGTGAACACAATTGTGCCGTCCGGACTCCAGGCCGCTCCGCGCCCGCTAAGGGCGTCGCAAATGTTCTCCGACGGGCCACCATTGGCATTTATTTTTTTCAACTTGCCTGGTGCGAAAAAACCAAGCTCGCTGCCGTCTGGCGACCAAAAGGGATATGTGGCATCTTCGGTACCCGCTAATGGCTGAGCTGTAAGGGAAGTGAGAGCGCGGATATACAACAGCACTTTGCTTTTGTCATCCCGGGCCGTGAATGCCAGCTTGGTTCCGTCGGGCGAAAGCACGGGCGGACCCGATGCCGGCAACATTGTCACGAACGACGTGCCGGCGGGCGGCAGGATAGATGATCGGACTATGGGTTCAGCTTTCGGGGACCGGAAAACATAGGCGGCTCCAAGACTCAATGCGATGAGAGTTGCGACTCCCACGAGAATCCAGGGGAGAAATGATCCGGCTGTAGATTTTTTTTGTGCTGACGCTTGCCCTACTTGGGAGTGGGGATCAGCGGCTAATGCTTCCAGCTGGATTCTTACGTCGTGCATGCAACCGTAACGCTGATCCGGATTTTTTGCCAGGCAACGCCACACGGTTTCGTCCAGGCGTGGCGGAGAGTTGGGCTGTACCGCGGAGATGCGATCTGGCTCCTTGTCCAGGATCGCGCCCAGCACGCTGAACTGCGACTTGCCCTCGAAGGCGCGACGGCCAGTGATCATTTCGTAGAGAACGCAACCGAAGCTGAAAATATCGGAGCGGGCATGAGCTTCGGAGCCCTGCAAAACCTCGGGCGCCATGTATTGAAATGTTCCGACCACAGTTCCCTTCTGCGTCAGTGGCGAGGCGGAAGCGCTGAGAGCGGCCACACTCATAGTTGGAGTGCTCGGCGTTAACGGATTTGAACCGGAGGTTGGACTTAGACCCGGGGCCGGTTTCGCTAAACCGAAGTCCATCAACTTCGGACCATTTTTCGCGAGCATGATGTTGGCCGGCTTGAGATCGCGGTGGATGATGCCGCGAGCGTGCGCTTTATCCAGGGCGTCGGCAATCTGAATTGCGATCTTCAGGGCGTCATTGAGCGGAAGCGCGCCGCGAGTCAGGCGGTCGGCTAAAGTTTCGCCTTCCACGTGCTCCATCACCAGAAAGTCGAGGCCATCCTGCGAGCCGATATCGTGCAGCGTGCAGATGTGAGGATGGTTCAGAGAAGAAATTGCGCGGGCCTCGCGCTCCATTCGCTGTCTCAGCTCAGGGTCGGAGGAAAGATGGGCGGGCAGAACTTTCACGGCTACGTCACGGCCGAGGCGTGTGTCGCGAGCGAGGTAGACTTCTCCCATGCCGCCCGCGCCGAGCGGTTGCTGAATTTCGTATGGACCGAGTTTTGTACCAGAGGCTAGACCCACGGTAGAGGGGGATTATATCCCTCAATTGAGAAGCGGAATAGTGCGGGAACGATTTACTGGCGGGGCTGGGGACACGCGTTGGCGTCATTCGAGAGTGGCGAAGGTGTTCGGCAGTCTTCGGGCAGACCGCTATCGATCACGGTGCGCACTTTTTCCATTAGACATTCGCGGCTGGCGAAATCTTTGGGCTCGATGGGCGGATGGAAATTCACTGTCACTATTCCTGGCTTGATCGCGAACCTCCCTTTGGGCATGACGTAGTGGGTGCCGGTGATCGTGATCGGGACCACGGGAACGCCGCATTCCATGGCGAGATAAAACGGGCCCTTCTTGAATGGGAGCAGCTTGCCGTCGAAGGAACGCTTGCCTTCGATATAGATCGTCATATTGAGGCCCTGTTGCACCACTTCTTTAGCGGCTTTTACCGACTCGATGCCAGCATCGCGATTGCCGCGATCGACGGGCACCAAAGATCCCATACGCATGGCGCGGCCGAGAATTGGAAATTTGAACAATTCTTTTTTCACCATCACGGAGGTGCGTTTCGGAATCAGCGGAATGGTGATGGGCGGGTCCAGATTTGAAACATGATTCGACATGAAGATGTAGGTGCGTGCGGGATCCAGTTGGTCGAGCCCGAGAGTCTTGACGCGGACTCCGGTGAGGCGGACGCCGTTCCATGCGCCGACCATGAACATGCGGTAGAGCAGATTGACGTTTCCGCGAATGAAGCTCCAGGGGAATCCGATGATAGCCGCGATGGGCGCGGCCATGGCCCAGAAGACGAGCATTGCAATGGTGCGGATCATTCTTAATTTAGCTTTCGGCGTGTTGCTGTTTTCGGCGTACTCCCGCGCCCGGGTTCGATGCTAGTGCGATGGTGCGGCTTGCGGGACTTGCGCTTCGCCCTTCAGCCAAGCGGTGCGGCGCGCCCGCTGTTCCGCGGTAATGTGTTCCACGTCGCGGAGGTCGTAGGTGGTTTCTCCGCGACGTCCCGCTTTCCATTTCAATTCATGCTCGGCGCCACGCCGACCTCTTACTTTCAGCGTGATCGCGTCATCGGGAGCAAGTCCTGCCATGTCGTCCGAAGATTCGAGGCCGGGGGCCTTGCCGTTAATTTCTGAAATTGTATCTCCGGCGCGCAGGCCGGCACGCTCGGCTTCACTTCCCGCGGTAACTGAAGAGACAGTCATCGGGCCATCGAAATTTCGCGACGCGGAAAAGCCAGGGTCGCCGGTGGTGTTATTCTCTGCGACCACGGAGAGACCTACGCTGCGAAAGAAATCATTCCAGGGAATCTCTTCTGTGCCTTGCACATACTTTGTGAAGAACCAGCCGAGATCCGCATGGGTAACGGCTTCGGCGGCCTGGCGGACTCCATCGGAATCCGGGAAGAATCGTCCCTTCTTCGCGTAGTTGTCATTCATCCATTGAAAAACTTCGCGCAGAGAGGCTTGTCCGTGGCTGGCTTCGCGTACTGCCAAGTCTAAAATAATTCCGAGCAGTTCGCCTTTGTTGTAGTAAGAAACGCTGCGCTCGGGGCGGCGGTAGTAGGGGTTGCCTTCGAGCCATGCATCCAGGCTTGAGTCTTCCGCTGACTGAGTGAGGTGTGCGGGGCGGCGCTCGAGTTCGGCTATTCCGGCTGCCAGTTGTTGTTCGAAATGAGGTTCGTCGAGAAGTCCACCGCGGAGCTGAATAAAATCTGCGGCGGTGCTGGTGCAACCTTCGCTGAACCAAAGCGCGCGGGTGTAGTTCTCTTTGGTGTAATCCACCGGCTCGAGGGTTTGCGGGCGAATGCGTTTTACGTTCCACAGATGAAAGAATTCATGCGCGGTTACCGAGGAGAGCACTTCGGGCGAATGCGAAAGTACATCGGCACTGACATCGATGGCAGTTGAGTAAGAGTGTTCCATCCCGCCACCCGCGGGACCGCGGGGGAAGTGATACAGAAACATGTAAGTGTCAAAGGGACGATCATCCATCCAACTGTAGTCGCGGCAGCTACGATTTTGTGCAGCATGGCAGTGATCTTTGATGGATCGTAGTCACCGGATTCGGCGTCAATTATGACGCGATAGTGCGCACCGCCCTCGTCGAAGTCGTTTTCCTGGAAGGTGCCGATCTCGACCGGAGAATCGACGAGGCGATCGTAATTCTCGGCGGTGAAATTTCCGTCCGGTTCAGAAGTCAGTGGCGTGGCGATGTGCCATGACTGCGGGAAGCTGGTTGAAATGCACAGCCATGGGCTGATTTCGAGCGTCCACCGGGATACATCAAGAGTTGTGCGAGATTGAAGAAAGCATGGTGCGGATTAAGTTGCGCGCCGAATGGGCCGAAAGAATCAATGTAGATCTGATAGTTAATGATGGCTCCGCCTTGTGCGTCAACAATCCGCCAGCGGCTATCGTTTAACTCTTGCACGGGGAGCGAGCGTCCAGAGCGGTCTTTGGCGCGGACCCAGTTTACATATTGCGCGAAGTCGCGGACCTGATAAAGCGCATTCCAGACGGGAAGCTGCAAGTCGCGTTGCGCGGATCCTTCCGGCAGCGATGATCTGGACTTCCACGAGATGTTGCTGGGGATTTGTGAGAGAGACGGTGTAGTTGGTTGTGGCGGAGGCTTGCGCGTAAAGGACGCAGACAAGCAAAGCCACGCGGATCGGCTGGTACGCTGAGGTCTTCCCTGAAAGCGAAACGCTTCATCGGTTGCCCGCTACGCGTGCGGGATCGATAGCCGTTCGCTTCTACCGGCCAGCGCTCGCAATCTCGCCGGCAGTTTTTCGTAGATGCCGCCGAATCCGCCGTTGGAAAGAATGGCTACGACATCGCCGGAGCGCATTTCAGGAGCGATGGTTTCGACAATCTCATCGGCGTTTGCAATTAAGCGGGCGCGGCGGCCGTGGTTTTGGATATCGGCGGCGAGCTCGGGCAACTCCAGGCGCTCATTTTCTGGAACGGCCTCGGATCGGAAAACGCCGGCGACGATAATTTCGTCGGCAACGGCGAGGCTGCGCGCGAGATCAGCCTGCAGAATGCGGCGTCGCAAGGTGTTGGAACGGGGCTCGAGAATCGCCCACAAGCGCGCACCGGCGTAACGCGCGCGCAGGGCTTTCAAAGTTCCGGCGATGGCGGTGGGATGATGCGCGAAGTCGTCGATGATGGTGATGCCGTTGACTTGCGCCTTTCACTTCGAGCCGGCGCTTTACGCTCTTGAATGTTTTGAGGGCGGCGGAGATTTCCTCTTTCGAAATGCCGTAGGCGAACGCCATCACGGCCGCTGCGGTTGCGTTCCAGACGTTGTATTCGCCGGCCAAGGGAAATTCGAAATCGGACCAGGGACGATTTTCGTGCAACACGGTCCAGGAGGTTTTCCCGGCTTCCAATTTTAGATTCGTGATTTTCCAATCCGCCGCCGCGCCGGAGCCGTAACGTTCTACGGGGCTGAACGCCTTACTCAGGCAATGCTGCAGGCTGGCGCTTTCCGTCGCGTCACCAGTGGCGCCGTCGAAAGCGATGATCCGTCCGCGGCGCGGAATGAGATTCACGAGGCGCTTGAACGCGGTCTCGACGGCGTCGAGATCTTTGTAGATGTCGGCGTGATCGAATTCGACGGAGGTGAGGATGATTGCGTCGGGAAAGTAATGCAGGAACTTCGGTCCTTTGTCGAAGAAGGCGGTGTCGTACTCGTCGCCTTCCAGAATGAAATGTTTTCCGTGTCCGAGATGAAAACTCGAGCCAAAGTTTTCTGCGATTCCTCCGATCAGGAACGAAGGTTGCATGCCTGCGGTATGGAAGATCCATGCCAGCATGGAGGTGGTGGTGGTCTTGCCGTGAGTGCCGGCGACGACCAGCACTTCCCTGCCGCGCAGGAATTCGTCATGCAGCAATTGCGGGAGCGAGCAAAACGGGATGCGCTGGTCAAGGATGCGTTCGAGTTCAACGTTACCGCGCGAAATTGCATTGCCCACGACCACCAGATCGGGAACAGGATCGAGATTGCGCGCGTCAAACGGTTGAGCGACGGGGATTCCCAGTTCTTCCAGAAAAGTTGACATGGGAGGATAGGCAGCGGCGTCAGAGCCGGTGACGCGGAAGCCGCGCTGCTTCAGCATTCCAGCCAAAGACGCCATGGCGGTGCCGCAGATGCCGATGAGATGAATGTGCTTATTTTCGTCCATGATTTATTGCCGGGAATTACTCGCTGGAATTGTTGTGACAGCGGCTTCGAGAATTTTAAATCTCACTTCTCCGTTACGCACGATCAATTCAGAATGCACTCCTATGGGCAATGTGATATTCCCGGTAGTGACGTGGCCAGAGCGTAGGCCATAGGCAACTGGAATTTCCAAATCGCCAACGATGCGCAGTATGACATCTTGCAATTTGTACCCTTGATTTGGGTTCTGGAGGCAATCGCGCATTTCACCAAAAATGATGCCACGCACTTCGTTAAATTTTCCTGCCAGCTTTAATTGCATTAACATGCGGTCGATCTGGTAGGGCTTCGCGGCGATGTCCTCAAGAAACAGAATCGTTCCCGCAGTCTTGATCTCATACGGAGTTCCCAGAGCAGCGACGAGGATAGAAAGACAGCCGCCGTAAAGTATTCCATCCGCTGTGCCATCGACCAATCCAGATGTGCCGGAAAGAGCATCGGAATCGAGTTCCCATGATGCGGCGCCGGCCAGCGACGCCTGCCAGGATGGCAAGTGAACGCCACCGGCATGAGCCCAGTCTTTTGCGACCATGGGTCCATGAAAGGTGACTAAGCCGGTGGCATCTGAAAAATAAGTGAGCAGAGTCGTGAGATCGCTGTAGCCCACGAAAATCTTGGGGTGCGATTTGATCTTATTCAGATCCAACCCTTGCAGCAGGTAGTTCGAACCGTAGCCTCCGCGGGCGGAGATGATGGCCTTCACATCCTCGCGGGCGAACATGGCTTCGAGTTCGCGGGTGCGGCGTTCGACAGATCCGGCGAAGTAAAGGTCCTGATCGAAGATAGAGTCGAAATAGAACGGCTTGTAGCCCGCGCTGCGAAGGGCTTCGCAGCCGGCCTCGAGATCAGCACGCTTGACGTTGCTGGCGGGCGCCACGATACCAACAGTATCCCCTGGCTTAAGGGCAGGCGGCTTCACTCGCGGAGTTGAAGGTAAAGACATGAGTCAAAAATTGATTCGGCAAAAAACGTTGCCACTCCAATTGACGCCAATCGTGTACGCGGCTACGAGCGAGATCTTTCGCTCCGCCTGAAAAACGGCTGCGCTCAGGACGACGCCCTTGAGACTGAGCCTGCTAAGACTGGATCTGTCGAACTCCAACCTCACCATTGCTCAGAAAAAACTCTCCCTGACAAACCAAGCGTGCTGCGCCGCGAAGGAAGACGTCTTTCCCTTTCTGCCGCACCATCTGAACGCCGCCCGGAGCATGAACGCGGACGGCCGATTCGACTTTGCCGGTGCTAATGGCGGCCATGGCCGCGGCACAGGAGCCAGTCCCTGAGGATTGCGTTTCGCCGACTCCACGCTCGAAAAAGCGGACGCGAATGTCGTGAGTGCCGTCGATCACTACCATCTCTATGTTCACTCCCTCGGTGAATTGAGGAGCGCGCTGAATCTCTGCGGCGGTCGCTTTCCAGTCGTCAGCAAAATCTGGGACCAGCAAGACAAAATGCGGATTGCCGATCGAAACCGGAATGCCTCGAACTTCTCCGGCAGACAAGTTTACGCGCTCTTCATTTCCGACGACGGCCTTGCCCATCGCGACCTCGAACTCGTATTCCGATTCGCCGTATTCAGATCTGGCGTATTCAGATTCGCTCCGGCCAGTGAGCACGCAAGTCTTGAGTCCGGCACCGGTTTGAATGGCAATTCTATCTTTAATTTGCGACGCGCAAAGGTAGGCTGCGACGCAGCGCGTGCCATTGCCGGAGATCTCAGCGTAAGAGCCATCGGCATTAATCAGGCGAATCTCTACATCGGCTGTGGGGTGAGGATACATCCACTCCACGCCATCCGCCCCTACACCATTGTGCCGGTCGCACATGCGTCGTGTGAGAGTTGCGGGATCCAAATCACCAGCGAGAATTGACGCATCGATCAGGAGAAAATCATTGCCGCACGCGCTGGCTTTCACAAATGGAATTACCGCCGACGGCAGGCTCACTCGAGTTCCACCGGCCCCAGTGAGGTTACGCCGTCTAGAACTGTCGACGATTTTAATTCAGTGAGCAATTCTTTCTGTTCACGGTTGCAACCGGAGACGTCGAACTGCATACGAACGTGCTGGGTAGTGCTACCGGAGAGAACATTTTGCATCATGCGGTGACGAGGCTCCAGGATCCTGTTCACTTCCTTCGTGATCTCTTCGACGCTGCCGCCGGTAACTTCGTAAGTGTTCAGCAGTGTCTTCAGATTGAATGTCAGCTCCAGGTGACCGAGGGAAAACAATGCGGCAATCACCAAGCCGGTGGCAAAAATTGCCGTCAGGTAAAGGCCGCCACCGGTAGCCATTCCGATGGAGGCTACAACAAACAAGGTGGCCGCCGTGGTGAGGCCGGTGGTGAGGCCGCGCGCGTGCAGAATTGATCCGGCGCCGATGAAGCCAATCCCGGGAATAATCTGCGCTGAAATGCGGGTGTGGTCACCGAGGTGTTCAACGGCTAACGCGTCCGAGAGAATAGTGAACAGCGCCGCGCCAAAACAGATAAACATGTTGGTGCGGAGCCCTGCGGGGCGGTGCCGCAGCTCACGCTCGAGGCCGACGATGCCGCCCAACACTGCCGCCAGCACCAAGCGTGTCACGGCACTGGAAACGATTCCGCTGGCCATCTCTGCGCGTAGCAAGTCGAGGATATGTTGCCACTCCATAGTTTCTGCCTTCTGGATTCTACTTTCTGTCCGGAAAAGCTTGAGATGGCCGGATTTTAACACTGCGACATGTGGGTGCAGCGTTACCGGGCTGATTACTGCGCGGAGCGTGGAACTGCAGGCTGGATTTGACCCTGTGGAGTTCGAGCCTGAAATATGGCTGCGGACGGTTGTCCCGTTGTATGTATCTCGACCAATGCCGTGAGGTGATGAGCGTGTGCCGCGGCCCATACCGGGTCACCCTGGAATCCGATGGCATAATCCGCGTAGGCAGCGGGATTCGCGAGAGCGCGCTCCCACAGGCCATCGGGGTCGACCGGTTGTTTCCACACGCGATGATTGCCTTCGTTGATGGTTCGACGCAGCGGGATCCCAACCCGTTCCAAGGCGCCGACGTGCTCGCCCAGATACATCAGCAATGTGGAATTGGGAGGAAGATTTTCGAGCCACTTTCCGAGCTGGCGATCGAGGGCGACGCGGCCCTTCATATTTATATCGGCTTCCTGATAGCAAATGGGGTTGACTCGCCAAATCGCAGGCATAGCTGGCCGAACCGAAGAACAGGATGACGAGCAAAGTCGCCGGAGGCGACCACCGGAGCCATGAAGACGGAAGCTGAGGAAGCCTGGCGGCCGCTCGGAGAAGGAACGAAATCCCGAGGGGCACGAATACCGCAAAGGCCGGCAACAACTGCAATCCGTAGCGCACGTTATATTGCGAGAACGGCCACCAGGTGGGAACAAAGATCGGGACGCTGCCATAGGCTATCGATAGCGCGTAAAAAAGGATGGGGATCCATAGCAACAAGGCGATACGCCCACGGCGTTCGAACCACGAGACGAGGCTTCCCAGCAAGGCCAGCGCGAGCCAGGCGCGTCCCAGCCAACCAGAGTGCGCCACATTCAACTCGGCCGCTTTCACAAAATACGACGCCGCGGCCCATAGATTTCCCTTCGCAGGATTTACCGTGGCGGTTTTCTGCTCGATCGATTTCGCAGAGTAAGGTCCGTTGGCGAACTCAAGGGGATTGCGATACACGGCGGCGTTATACGTCAACCAGAGAACGGGGCCGGCGGCGGCGATCAGAACGAATTTGATGATGTGACTATGCCCGGGCAGTTTTGCGGGTTTCGGCGCCTCAAGTTTCTTGTTGGGCTGGTTGCGCAGACGCGAAGATAGGATGACCGCGAGTAACCCTAGAACGGCCGCCAGGAACCATCCGTCATAGCGCGTCAAAGTAGCCGCCGCCACGCACAGGCCGCACCGGGTGAGTGCCTTTTCATTTCCGCGAGCGAACTCGGCGAAGTAGGCGATGGCCCAGATAAAGAACGCAAGATACAGCGACTCGCCCATGGCAGTGGACTGCATGTAAATCAGATTTGGATTTGCAGCATACAGAATGGCGGCAAGCCAGGGCCCGAGTTTCGCGACGTCATCGACTTGCCGGTCACGGGCGAGCGCGGTACGTACCAAACGGAAAATTCCCAGCACACCGAACACATACGCGGCCATCGATGGAATGGAGCCGCCCGCGCCGGTTTGCCACAGGCGTTGCGAAACGATGAAGGGAAGAATCAGAAGGTGCGGGAGCGGGAGCCAAACGGTTCCCAATTGCAGGAGGCCGGGAGTTTTCGAATCGAATACCCGGCGAGCGATGTTGATATGAGCCACGGCATCGCCGTAGAGCAGCACATCGCCGTGACGATAATAAAAGAGAAACGAAAATACCGAGATGAAGATCGCCAGCCACAGCAATCGCACAACTTCGATATCGGAGTAAAGCTTCGGAGGAGGAGGCAGAGGCTTCATTCGAGATGGGTGAGTTCGCGGAAGATCTGGAAGCGGGCGTCGATTTCCTCGCGGGACAACGATTGCAGCCGCGCGGTACCGAAACTCTCAACCGCGAACGATCCCATGACTCCTCCATAGAATAGAGCCCGTTTCAGCACTTCGCGATTCAGTTCTGGCTGCGAAGCCAGGTAACCCATGAATCCTCCGGCGAACGAATCACCGGCGCCGGTGGGGTCTTTGACTTCGTCGAGCGGCAAGGTGGGAGCGCGAAAGGGATGCCGCCCGATGCCAAATGCTCCTTCGCGAAAGAAAATTGTCGCACCATATTCGCCGTGCTTGATGACCAGCGCCTGCGGACCCATGGCCAGAACTTTCTGAGCGGCACGCGGCAGATTCTTTTCGTCGGCTAGCATTTTGGTTTCGGTATCGTTGATCAGCAGAACATTCACCAGCTTTAACGTCTCGGTCAATTCCTTGCGTGCACCCTGGATCCAGTAATTCATGGTGTCGCATCCGGTAAGGCGGACGCCGTTCATTTTGCGGCGCACGTTGGCCTGGAGAATGGGCTGAATGTTGGCGAGAAATAGGAACTCGGAGTCCTCGTACTCTTTGGGAATCTGCGGATGAAATTTTTCAAATACGTTTAGGTCGGTGAAATTTGTTTTGGCCTCGTTGAGATTGTCGGTGTAGGAGCCTCCCCAGCGAAACGTTTTGCCGGAGGCGCGTTCGATGCCTCGCGTGTCCACTCCACGCTTTTTCAGGACAGCTTCGTGCTCGGGGGTGAAGTCTTCACCAACCACAGCGACCATGCGGACCTGAGTAAAGTAGCTGGCCGCCAGGGAAAAGTAAGTAGCCGCCCCGCCCAGGATGCCTTGCACGCTGCCTGAGGGGGATGTGACGTCGTCAAACGCAACCGATCCTACGACTACGATACTCATTCGCGATTCCTAATCTTATTTTCGTGGAGTGGAATTGTTATTTCGCCTTTGTTATTTCGGTTTCAAGTATTTCCCTAGAATCAGCTTCAGCTTTTTTCGTGTAGCGGGCGGAATCTTTTTCTGATCGGTAAGAATCGCGTGGGCCAAGGCGGAACCGCATTTGCAGGAGCGTTCCGGGGGCATGGCCGCGACAGTTTCGCGCACCACTTTTGTCGCATTTTCGGCGTTTTTCAGCAACACGGCAACGATCTGATCTACGGTGACGGAGTCGTGATGCGGATGCCAGCAATCGTAATCCGTCACCATGGCAACGGTGACGTAACAAATCTCGGCTTCGCGAGCCAGCTTCGCTTCCTGCAGGTTGGTCATGCCGATTACGTCCATGCCCAGGCTGCGATATACGTTTGACTCGGCCCGGGTTGAGAATTGCGGACCCTCCATGCACAGATAGGTTCCTCCGCGTTTGCCATTCACGCCGATTTTCTTGCAGGCGGCTTCGACGACTTGGGCCAGCTCCCCGCATACGGGATCGGCGAAGGCAATGTGGGCCACCACTCCGCCGCCGAAAAAAGTATCGATGCGATGCCGCGTACGATCGAAGAACTGATCCGGGATGACGAAATCCAGGGGCTTGTGCTCTTCTTTCAGCGAACCGACGGCGGAGATCGATACGATTCTGTCGACTCCCAGTTGCTTGAATCCGTGAATGTTGGCGCGGAAATTCAGTTCGCTGGGAAGAATGCGGTGTCCGCGAGCGTGGCGGGCCAGAAATGCCACTTTGCGCCCCTCCAGGATTCCGCAAACATAAGCGTCGGAGGGCGCGCCAAACGGGGTTTTCAGGCGTACTTCTTTTATCTTGCTGAGGCCGGGCATCGAGTAGAGGCCGCTGCCGCCGATGATGCCTATTTCTGCCTGCGCCACTTATCCTCCAAAGTTGGGCGCGAGCAGAAGTTCTCGCGCGTGTCAGTCAAACTCACGATTATATCAAGGCGACGTTTGCGCTTCTTGCCTGTGGAGTCATTTCTCGAACGACACATTACAATCTCCCTATGCGATTTTCGACCTTGACTGCGGGTGTTGCACTCACCTTTATAGCGACGGTGGCTGTGGCTCAGAACGGTTCACAAGCCGCGGGTGGGTCCAAATCCGTTACGGTTCCGGTCACGCTGGATCACGGTCGCGTGATTATTGACGTGAATTTGATTCTTGCGGATGGTTCAACCAAGCGCGTTCGCGGGTGGGTCGACACAGGGGACTCTGAAGTGTGGATGTCGCGGCACGCGGCGAGCCTGTTGGGACTTGGCGTCGCTTGCGACAAAGATCGATGCTCAGCGCCGGCGCCTGCCGCGGTCATGATCGGAGAAATGAAAATACCGCTGGCATCCGTTAAGCGAGTAGAGATCCCTCTAAGAGCGCCGAGCGCGGCTGCGGTTATGGTTGCGGGCACGAGCGCTGAAATCAAGATTCCATGTTCGGTGCTGCGCAACTACGATGTGCTGGTCAATTTTCCTGACCGCGAGTTCAGTATCGGCGCGCCTGGAAGCCTGAAGTTCAGGGGCGTGAAGAGCAAGGTGATTGTTGATGGCAGCACTGGTTTCATTCAAATACCCGGCAAGATTGAAAACAAGAATTACAATCTCGGGCTCGATGTGGGATCGCCGATCAGTTTTCTCTCGGAAGAATTATTTAACAAGCTGGCATCGAGCCATCCTGAGTGGCCGCACATGACCGGTGCCGTGGGCGCCGCCAACATGGGCGAAGCAGGCGACGATGAAACAAACTGGAAGCTGATGCGCGTGGAGCGCGTTCAATACGGACCACTATATTTGACGGATGTGGCCGTGGCCGAGTTTCCTAAAAGTTTTAGCGCCTTCTTCGAAAAGGACGCCGGCGCTCCCATCGCCGGCCTAATTGGCGCAGACGCGCTGATGAACTATCGCATCGGCCTCGACTACGCGCATTCCGCTGTGTACTTCGATATAGGCCGGACTTTTAAATTTCCTGACTTCGATGTGGTCGGACTGATTCTTCGTCCGCAGGAAGACGCTCGGTTCACGATTCTCGGCGTCGCAGATTTTGATGGCAAACCCTCTGTGCCGACGGGCGATGACGGAGTGCAGGTGGGCGATCATCTGGTTGCGGTCGATGGCATTCCAGTTTCTGATTCCACGCTGGGGCAGGTGTGGTCACTGCTCGAAGGCACGCCCGGCCAGGAGCGAAAGCTGACGATTGAGCGCGGGGGAAAACAGTTCACGGTGGTGGCCAAGGTTCAGCACTTTCTCGGGCAGGCGGAAGACAATCACTCCGACGAAAAAGGCGACCGCAAGAACTGAGCTCGCGGGGGCAAGCGGCAAGATTTAATTCTTGAATACTTCTTTTTCTAATGTCGCGGTTGTAGCCGCGTCCAGACTCTCGCTTACCAGAACTGTGTCGCCATGCTCTTCAATCACAACCGTGCCTTCTTCCGTGGTCCACGCATGCCGGCCACGGAGAAGATCGACGTCGTTCGAATGGGAGTTATCAGAATGATCCACAGACTGGGCGGACGAAGTATCCGATAGTTCTTCAACTTTCTTATAGCGCTTGTTCAGCGAGCGAGCGTAAATCTCGGCGAACTCGGATGCTTTTTCGGGAGTCGACCAGCGAGATGCGTAGAAGAGAGCCAGTGGCGCTGCGGCATCGCGCTTGGGGCGCGCCGCATAATAATATCCGCCGCGCCATGCGGGGTAAAGTTGATCGGATAATTTCTTTCCCGCGTACTGCTCGATCAATACTGCGACGTCGAACTCGCCCATGGCGCCGATATCAAACTTAATGTAATCCTTGAAGTCGCGCTTGAACTGAACGACTGGCATGGCTGGAATCTGCTCGCCTGACAGGTAGGTCTCCGGCTGCATAATCTGACGCGTGGTATGAGGAGGACTTGCCAACACTCCGGCAAACGCCTGCTGTTTGCCGCCTTTTTCCAACAACTTTATTTCGAACTTCAGACCGTAGCTGTAGGGGAACGTGAGTGATTCGCGGAGGAAAATAGGAGCATCTTTGAAGACTTGCGAGTCGTCGGTGCCACTGGACATTTGCGACTCCATGGCGTCTACCAGATCCGGGGAGTCGAGAATGGAGTGGCCTACGGGAGCGAGTTCGTATTGCATCATCACAGCCTCGGCCTGACCTTCGATCACGGCTTCGCGGCTGTCATCCATCTCATCGTTTTCGATATCGGCGGGCGTGGGATCTCTTCTTATTTCACCCAGATCTTTTTCACCGCGCTTCATCCATTTGTCGAGGCCTACGGCTTGATCCTGCAGGGCGTGGGTCAACTCGTGAGCCATCACGGGTTCCTGCTCTTCGATGGGAACCCAGTCGAGAAGATTTACGGTCTTGGTTTTGGGATCGTAATATCCGGCGACTTGCTCGCGCAGCAGCGCCACTAGCAATTTTTCCAGGTCGAAGTCGCGTGGAAGGAGGCCGAATTTTTTGAGAACTAATTCCGAACGCTGCAGACGCTTCACGTCTTCGTCTTTCATGTGCTTGGTCAGGTAGGCTTCGACTTCATCGCGGCTGGTCAGGCGGCGCTTGACCGGCTTCTTGATCGGCAGTCCAGTCTGTTTGCTATCGAAGGCAAGAATCTCATCGACGGAGTGGAAGAGTTCCTCGGCTTGCCGGGGCGTGATCTTGACTTCAGGCTTCTCGGCGGTTGGGGCTTGCGGCGGAGGATTTTGTGCCGGAGCGGTTTGCGCGGGTGGGATAGTTTTGTCGGGTGCGTTTTGATTCTGGTTCTGATCCGGCGTCGACTGTGGCTGTACTTGTGCGGCTACTTCGCTGCGCATTCCCAGGAGCAGCACAACCGCCAAAAGTATCCTCAGAAACCCGACGCACGGCAACTTAAAGATATTCATTAGGAACGAGTCTACCCTGTTTGCCTATACTTTCTTCAAGGACAAACCCTCTTAAGGACAAAACATGTCTACGAATACTGCCGTCAACCTTTGGACCTCCGCCGACCATGCCAGCGAGTACCTGGAACGAGCTGGTTCCATACCACATCGCGGGGAAGGAGAAGCGACGCTGCTGGAATTTATTCCGCCGGATACGCGGCGCGTTCTCGATCTGGGCACAGGAGACGGACGATTGCTCGCGCTGGTCAAGGCTTCGCTGGCGGACGCAGTGGAAGCCACGGCCGTCGACTTTTCGCCGGCCATGCTGGCAGCTGCGGGCAAGCGATTCGCTCAAGATTCTTCCGTGACCATCGTGACCCATAATCTCGATCATCCTCTGCCAGTTCTCGGAAGCTTTGACGCGGTGGTTTCCAGTTTTGCGATTCATCATCTCGTGCACGAGAGAAAGCGGGAGCTCTATACAGAGATTTACACCTTACTGAACGCGGGAGGAGTGTTTTGTAATCTGGAGCACGTGGCCTCGCCCACGCCGCGGCTGCACGAAGAGTTCCTGAATGCGCTGGGGCTTACGGCGGAAACTGAAGATCCTTCGAACAAGTTGCTGGATGTACAAATCCAGTTACAGTGGCTGCGGGAGATTGGCTTTGTGGATGTGGATTGTCTGTGGAAGTGGAGAGAGTTGGCGCTGCTGGTGGGAAGGAAACGGTAGGCGTGATTAAGATTAAAGAGATCCTTCGACTGCGCGAATGATTCGCATTCGCGAATCGGCTACGCTTCGCTCAGGATGACATTGCTTGACGGCTGATTGTCTCCGCTACCCACTCGCCCGCTTCGCGGGTGCCGAGCGTTCCGCCGATATCCTGTGTGGTTTTCTTTTGCTGAACAGCCGCCAGCACGGCGGCTTCGATCTTCGCGGATTCTTTCGCCAATCCCAGATGCGCGAGCATCATGGCGGCGGTAAGAATTGCGCCGAAGGGATTCGCTTGATTCTTTCCGGCAATGGGCGGGGCGGAGCCGTGGACGGGCTCGAACATTGATGTCTTACCGGGATGGATGTTGCCGCTGGCAGCCATGCCCAGGCCGCCCTGCAACCCAGCGGCGAGGTCAGTGATGATGTCGCCGAACATATTGTTGGTGACGATCACATCGAAGGGACGCGGGTCGCGCACCATCTGCATGCAGAGTGCGTCGACGTACATATGCTGTGCCGTGATCTGGGGATGCTCTCCGCTTACGTCTTTGAAGACGCGTTGCCACAGGCCTCCGGCGTGGGTCATGGCATTTGATTTGTCGACCATGAGGACACGACCGCGCGGCGAGCCATCGAGCTTGGTGTGCCGCTCGCAGTATTCAAAAGCATAGCGGATGATGCGCTCGACCCCTTTGCGGGTGTTGATGTCTTCCTGAATCGCGATCTCGTCAGGCGTGTCTTGCTTGAAAACTCCGCCGGCATCGGTGTAGACGCCTTCCGTGTTTTCCCGGATGACGACAAAATCCACGTCCTTTGGCTCGATGCCTTTCAGTGGGCAAAGCGCTGCATCGAGCAAGCGCACGGGACGAACGTTGGCGTAGAGGTCCATTTTGAAACGCATGCCGAGCAGGATTTCCCTGGCATGAATGTTGTTTTTGACGCGGGGGTCGCCGAAGGCGCCGGCGAAGATAGCGTCGTAATCGCGGGCGAGCATGGCGAAGCCATCGGGAGGGACTGTGGTGCCGTCGCGCAGATAACGATCGGCGCTCCAGTCGAGTTCGCTGATCTCGACATCGGCCCCGGAGGCGCGAATCACTTTGAGAGCTTGCGGAATTACTTCCTGGCCGATTCCGTCTCCTGGAATGATGGCAATGCGTTTTTTGGCAGGCTGTTGCGGGTCCACGGGTGAAAAGTTAACACAAGCGGAGAAGAATGGGAGCGGCGATTTCCAATTGCCGAGCTCCAATTGCCAAGTGATGTCCGCGGCAATCGGCCTGATGAATCAAGAGGGCCTTCGCTATAATCAATACTCCATGGCTAGCAGCCCACTCCAGGTCGCACTACGCGCGCAGGCGACGGACCCGACGCTACTGCGCGAGAGTGATTACCGCGGAGCCATCACCGCGGCTGTTTTTTCGGATGTGCAGCAGGAGTTTACTGCGCTAACCAGCGGGTGCGGGGTTTACGACCTGGGATTTCGCGCGCGACTTTCGCTGAAAGGCGGGGACCGCGTGCGCTGGATGAATGGCATGGTCACGAATAATATTCGCGATCTCGCCACGGGGCACGGTGTGTATGCCTTCTTGCTCAATCCACAGGGGCGGATTCTCGGCGATATGAACGTTTACAACCAGGGTGAAACGCTGGTGGTGGAAACGGATCGCAGCCAACTGGAAAAGATCCTGGCGACGTTCGATCACTACATCATTATGGATGACGTGGAAGTAACAGACATCAGCCAGGAATGGACTGCCTTAGGCGTGGCGGGACCGAAGTCACGTGCGGTGCTGAAGGCTGCGGGGATTGTGGTCCCTGAGCTTCGGCCAATGCAGCTCCACGTTGCGCAGTGCCAATGTGACTGCGATTGTTTCGAGTGCACCATGGTGCGCGGCGAGGACGAACGGCGTGAATCGTACGAAATCTGGCTGGCGCCGAAAGATGTTCTGAAGACCTGGCAGGCTTTGCTGGGTGCGGGTGCGACGGCCGTGGGCAGTGAGGCGCTGGAGCGGTTGCGAATCGCCGACGGCATCCCGCTCTATGGGGTGGATATTCGCGAGCGCGATCTACCGCAGGAGACCGAACAGGCGCGCGCTCTCAACTTCAACAAGGGTTGCTATGTTGGGCAGGAGATTGTGGAGCGCATTCGGTCGCGTGGAAACGTGCACAGGAAGTTTACCGGCTTGCTGATCGAAGGTGCGGGAAACGTTGCGGCGGGGGAGAAGATTATTTCCGGTGATAAAGAAGTGGGCGAGATCACCAGCGTCGGGGTGGTGCCGACGCCGATCGGCGAACGAACTGCGGCCTTGGGTTATATTCGGCGCGAGGTGGGAGTGCCGGGGCGCGAGGTTACGGTTGGTGCGGTGAAAGCGATCGTGAGTCAATTGCCTTTCGACGGAATGACTGCGGGCGTTGGGCCCGAATCTGTATTGCAACGAGCAGTGAGAAAAGCTTTAACGCGGAGTTCGCTGAGGTTTCGCGGAGGACGCGGAGAAGGACTTACTTACTTTAATTTCAATCGGGAATCTGAATCACATACAAGGACATTACGCTATGGCTGAGAAGAGACAGGAATCAGGGTTCACGGTAACGGACCGTCGCTTATTCACGGAGGACGGAGAATTGCGACAAGAGATTAGTAAGGAACCGGAAATTCATCAGAAGACGGCACCTGTGGTCAACGCGCCGCAGGCAGTTCCAGCGGGACCGGAAGGCGGGCCTGAGGTGCCTCCGATGCCAACTGCGGCCGAGCAGAAGGCGCAGGCCGATGCTTACCGGAAATCTTCTGATGCGTTGGATTCGCGGGTGGAACTCAGCGGACACTCGGCGAAAGAGCTGGAGATGACGTTCGAGCGCTTCATGGCGTCGCTTTATATGACCGCAATGATGCAGCTGGGATTGATGCATCAGCAGGGTGAGCAGCCGCGCATGGACATCATTGGAGCGCGCCAAACGATCGATACGCTGGCGCTGCTGGCGGAAAAAACCAAAGGCAACCTAACCTACACGGAAGAAAACTTTCTGCAGAACAGCCTCTACGAAGTGCGCATGGCCTACGTGGAAGTCACCAACGCGTTGTCGAGACCACCGCAGCCCGGAGCCGCCACGGGAACCTCCGGACGATGAGCGGAAAGGCTTGCACATGAAGGCAACGCTCACGGTGCTGGGCAGCGGCACGTCCATGGGCGTGCCCACACTGGGGTGCGATTGCGCGGTTTGCCACTCGAATGATCCTCATGACCGGCGCACACGGCCTTCCATCATGCTGGAATATGCGGGCAAGGTTGTGCTGATCGATACGACGCCGGATTTTTACGCGCAGGCGATTCGCGAACGGATCTCACGCGTGGATGCGGTTTTTTATACGCACACACATGCCGACCACATTCTCGGCATCGACGATCTTCGGCCCCTGAGTTATCGACACAAACCGGCGCGGCTGCCGCTGTATGCGCGTCCCGACGCGGCGGCGTTCCTGCGGAAAATGTTCAGCTACATTTTTGACGCGGACTACAAATACGGGGGACTTCCGCAACTCGAATTGCGTCCGATTGACGGTCCGGTCGATGTTTTCGGGGCGCGCTTCGAGCCGATACGGCTGATTCATGGCGAAGTGGAGATTTATGGATTCCGATTTGGCAGCGCGGCCTATCTCACGGATCACAGTGAAATTCCTGAAGCGTCATTCCATCAGTTACAGGGTCTAGACATTCTCTTTCTGGATGCGCTGCGGCACAAACCTCATCCGACGCATTCGACGGTGGAGAATTCGCTGCGAGTGGTGGAGCGGGTGAAGGCCAAGCGGGCTTTTTTCACGCACATTTGCCACGATCTGGCGCATGAGGCGACCAATGCAACGCTGCCGCCGCATGTGCGGTTGTCCTACGACGGGATGAAGCTGGAGTTTGAAATTTAAGGAGCAAGCCGCAAAATTGGCATGCGGAATTGTCGATTGCTGAATGTTGATTGCTGATTGAAAGGCTCGCGGGTACGATTCTATTAAACAATCAGAAATCAACAATCAGCAATTCAGTTGACCCCGAATAATTCTCGATCGAACTTCCAATGCAGGTTTTTCACAAACTCGAAGATCTTCCGGCGGAGTTTGGGCCGTCGCTGGTAACCGTGGGTAATTTTGACGGAGTGCACCGGGCGCACGCGCACGTGCTGGGTGAGATTGTGCGCGGGGCGCGGCAAAGCGGAGGCAAAGCTGTGGCGGTGACTTTCGAACCGCACCCGGCACGTATTTTGCGGCCGGATTCAACGTTGAAGCTGCTCACTCCCGTCCCGGAAAAATTGCGTTTGCTGGAAGGAACGGGTATTGATGCGGTATTAATGCTGCCATTTGGGCGCGATTTGTCGCTGATGACGCCGCGGCAGTTCGTCGAACGGATTCTGAAGAAGAAGCTGCGTACGCGCGAGGTACATGAAGGATACAACTTTCGCTTCGGGCATAAAGCTGCGGGGGACACGAATCTTCTGGCGCAACTGGGACTGGAGATGGGATTTGAAGTGAAGGTCTATCCTGAGCAAAAGCTGCGCGGGGAGCCGGTTTCGAGCAGCCACATTCGAAGATTGCTGGGTGAGGGGCGAGTCAGCCGGGCACGGCATCTGCTGGCGCGTCCCTTCTGCATTCTGGGAACGCCCGGGCGGGGGCGCGGTTACGGCTCGAAGTACACCGTGCCCACCATCAACCTTTCGCGCTATGAAGAACTGGTGCCAAAGGATGGCGTCTATATCACGTGCACGCGCGTGGCGCGGGAAACTTTTGATTCAGTGACGAATGTGGGCAACCGTCCCACGTTTGGTGCGGATTCGTTTGCCATTGAGACGCACCTGCTGAATTTTCATCCGATTGAGCTGACACCGGAGAGCGAGGTGGAAATTTGTTTTCTCGAACGGCTGCGGGATGAGATTAAATTTCCGTCGGTAGAGGCGCTGCGCGAGCAGATCGCGAGGGATGTGAAGAAGGCGAGAAGATATTTTCACCTTCTGACGAAGGTGTGTCGTTGATCACAGACGTTCGCGGCTGAGTCTGCCAGTATGAACCAAATGATTTCTCCGCACAGGAGGGAATATGGCAACTCAGCATGCGTCGCTGGAAGCGATCGAGGATTTTCTCCAGCAGAAACGTATCGCGATGGCAGGAGTCTCGCGGAACCCCGCCAGCTTTAGCGTCATTCTATTCAAAGAACTTTGCCGCCGCGGGTATGACGTGGTTCCGGTGAATCCCAATACAAGAGAAGTGCAAGGACGAGAATGCTTCGCTCGCATGCAGGACATTCGGCCAGCCGTGGAGGCAGCCTTGCTGATGACTGCGCCGGAAGTCACAGAAGCGGTGGTGAACGACTGCGCCGAGGCGCATATCCGACGGGTCTGGATGTACCAGGCTACTGGTCAAGGCTCGGTCAGTTCGAAAGCGGTCGAGGTTTGCCGTAAGCAGTCGATTGATGTGGTTCCGGGCGAGTGTCCGTTTATGTTCCTCCCGGACGCGGCGGTCTACCATCGCATTCACGGCTTTCTCTGTAAGATAACTGGCAGTTATCCCAAACGCGCTTCTTCGTAAGCAGCGAACAATGACCATGAACGCTGACAGGAGCGGGCGTCTTGTAATTCTGACCGGGCCTTCCTGCGTCGGGAAGACGCCGCTCTATAAATCTCTGGGCAAGTTTCATCCTGAACTGCATGCCAAACTTTCAAAACTTGTGCTGGTGAATAGCCGTACGCCGCGTCCTGGGGAAATTGATGGCGTCGATTATCATTTTCGGACGCGAAGTCAGGTGGAAAAGCTGCGCACGGATCACCGATACCTGGTGATCGAAGCTCGGGATGACTTACAAGCGTTGGATAGCGACGAGCTCGACAGATTGCTTCAACGGGGCGACGTTCTCTTTGAGGGGAATCCCTATGTCGGGATGGCACTGCAGACGCACCCCCGGCTGGCGCCAGTGAACCGGCTCAGTATTTTTATCTCGCCGCTCTCGAAGAACGAGATCGCATATTTAAAAGCGCCGGAACACAATCTGTCGCTGGATGAGTTCATTACCGATGTCATGCGGCGAAAGCTGCTGCGCCGGACCCAGCGTCAAAAGGGGATTCTGTCAGCCAGGGATCTGGAAAACGTGGAGACTCGAGCCTCGAAAGCCTACCGCGAACTGCAAGTGGCCTGGCACTTTCAGTATGTAATTCCGAACCACGATGGCGAGGACAGCGATAATTGGGAGGCGTTTTATTACGTGATCGGCGACGCTCGCAAAACGCTCTCGGCCTTCGTCGCATTGCTCGGGGGATCCGAGCCGCCGGGTGTGGAGAAGTGGCAGCAGGACTTTTTGCTATAGGAGCACGTGATCTGAGGCGACCGGGCAATGCGGCGCTAATCTCGTGGCAGGTGGTTGGAGAACTGGAGATTAGCGCCTGGCGGGAAGAACTGGGCGGCGGCAGCAGGAATGTGGGAATAGGGCCCGCAGAGTTACACCGGAGAAAAGAAGAGCCCGAGCCCCGTCTATGGCTGGGCTCTTCAATCTCCGTGGTCTGTTCCACCCCTAATGCAGGCAGCTTAGCGGAGGATTGTTATGCGATGGTTTCAATCATGTTAAATGTAGATGAAATCGAAATGGGGTTGACGCTCCGGACCGCCCAGCATTGAGCGTGGGCCAACCCGGCGGTTGTGGAAACACGGGCAGCAACTTAGGGTATGCTTGCGCACGGAGGCTGTAAGCGAAGCTGGCGACGAGCAGAAAATCCGGAGGGGCTGACAGCTCGAAGTCCGCCGCAGCGGAGTTCTCCAGTAACAGCAAACTTGCCTGGTGGCCGATTTTTTCTATCGCCGCGGCGGCATTCGCAGTTGAGATTCCCTTCTTTTTTTTCGGAACTCCTTCGGGACACGATGTGGAGTTCCATCTTTACTCATGGCTGGAAGTTCTCTCCCAATGGAAACAGGGGATCGGATATCCGCGCTGGGCGGCGCTGGCGAACTTCGGCTATGGCGAGCCACGATTCATCTTTTATCCGCCGGCATCGTGGGCGCTGGGAGCGGGACTGAGTACTGTTTTTCCGTGGGTGGTGGTTTCCGATATCTACATTTGGCTGGTGCTGGTGGCGGCGGGCGCCTCTATGTTTCTGTTGGCGCGGCGATGGCTGGACCGGCGCGACGCAACTTTCGCGGCCGTACTGTATGCGGTGAATCCTTATCATCTGGTGATTGTGTATTGGCGGAGTGCGTTCGCCGAATTGCTGGCGGCGTGCCTGCTGCCTCTGCTGCTGTTGCTGTTGTTGCGGGCAGAAGAAGGGCGCCCGCGGGGGACGATATTGCTGGCGCTGTTGCTGGCGGCTTCCTGGCTGGTGAACGCTCCAGCGGCGGTGATGATCCATTATTCGATGGCGTTGCTGGTTTTGGTCATTGCATGGCAGAGAAGATCGGCACGCATTCTGCTGACGAGTGCGACCGCGGTTGTTTTGGGTGGAGCGTTGGCCGCGTTTTATTTGTTTCCCGCGGTCTACGAACAGAGGTGGGTGAATATTGCGCAGGCGGTTTCAGCGGGATCGCGCCCGCTGGATAATTTTTTGTTTGTTCATACGACGGATGCGGACCATGATGCGTTCAATCGCGTGATTTCGTGGGTGGTGGTGGCAGAGATTGTTTTGACGATGGCGGCGGCGTGGGCGGCGCGAGGATGGCGCAGGCGCGAGGGTGAACTTACTCGTGAACTTAGTCTTGAACTCTGGGATTCGCTGGCGATTTGGGGCGCGGCTTGTGCCGTGCTCATGCTCCCGATCACGAATCTGTTTTGGCACGTTCTTCCAAAGCTGCGCTTCATGCAGTTTCCCTGGCGCTGGACGCTGTGTCTGGGTGTCCCCTTTACGTTGTTCATTGTGCTGGGGGTGCGCCGATGGCCGACACGCGTTGTTTTGTATCTGGCGATGCTGTGCGTGATCATTTTTGCGTGGCATCACTTTCAGGCTCCGTGGTGGGACACCAGCGCCGATTTGCGGGAGATGCAGGACAATGTGGCTACGGGTGTGGGATATGAAGGAACCGATGAATATACGCCGGTGGGAGCCGATCCTTCTGCGGTGGACAAAGATGCCCGCCGCGTGACCGTGGACGGGCCGGCTCGTGGTGCGATTCGAGTTTTAGAGTGGAGCGCGGATCGGAAACAATTCACTGCAGATATGTCGGCGTCCGGCAATCTCGCGCTACATTTATTTAATTATCCTGCGTGGCGTGTGGAAGTGAATGGACGAATAGTGCAGGCAGGGACTCGCGAGGGCACGGGACAGATGCTGGTTCCGGTAGAACCAGGCGCGAACCGGGTACAGATTATTTTTGTGCGGACGTGGGATCGTACTTTGGGAGCCTGGATTTCTATGGTGGCGGTTGTTTTCGTGCTGGTGTCGCTGCGGGGATTTGCTGCCTCAACGGCGAGAACGGGACTTCCCCGCGACAGCCGCCCGGACAGCGGCGCGACTACGGCGACGACATGATGCGGAAGATTCTGATTGCAACTTCAAATTCGGGCAAGCTGCGCGACTTTGCAGGCGCGGCGCTGCGGCATGGAGTTGAGATTGCGGGCATTCCTGACTTCGCTTCCCTGCCCGCCGTAGTTGAGGATGGTGTGACGTTTGAAGCGAACGCACGGAAGAAGGCAGAAGGTTACAGCCGACATGTTCCGGGAGAAGTCGTGGTCGCGGACGATTCTGGGTTGGAGGTGGATGCGTTGAACGGGGCTCCGGGCGTGCACTCTGCGCGATATGCTGCTCCAGATCTTCAGAATAAGGAACCGCATGAGACGGATGCCAACACCGACGATGAAGCCAATAACGCGCGGGTTCTGCGTGAGCTGAAGAATGTTCCGCGCGAAAAACGAACGGGAAGATTTGTTTGCGTGCTGGCGGCGGCGCGCGACGGCAAGACGCTGGCGACGTTTCGAGGAACGGCTGAGGGAATTATTCTTGAGACACCACGGGGCGTGAATGGATTTGGGTACGACCCTCTTTTTTATTTTCCGCAGATTGGGAAAACGTTTGCGGAGTTGACGGCGGAAGAAAAATCTAACTTTAGCCACCGGGGCGCGGCGTTCCGGAAATTTATTGAGTGGTGCGAGCGGGGATAGAGACGGTGTCGGCGCTCGGAGACTAGTCTCATGACTAAGGCCTAGTGGGCTGGAAAGGGCAGGATTCGTGGATGGGGAGTCGAGCTTCGCTCGACTGGACAGCCGAGGGCGGCTGTCCCCACATTCAAATCCCAGGATTCAGGATTGACTTCGCTTCCATCTCAGCCGGATAATGAAAAGTTATTTTGTCATCTTCAAGCGCACAAGCAAACATACAAGCCAGCAACAAAAGAAATCATAAGGAGCGATTTGTGGCGTCAGCAGCCAGTTCGACTGCTCCCGGAGTGAAGCGAGGCGCGAGGCAGGGAGTAGCGCCGTTGCGCGCGGGACAGGGCACGTCGTTTTTTTGGCGGCGATTGCATTCGCTTACCGGCATTATTCCGGTGGGCGCGTTCTTATTCGAACACGTTCTGATTTCCAATTCCACTGCGATTACTGGGCCTGATGCTTATGCGCGGCAGGTCAGTTTTCTGGCGAATCTTCCGCTGGTATTTTTTCTGGAACTGTTTGGGATCTGGATTCCGATAGCGTTCCACGCGCTGTACGGGTTTTACATCTGGTACCGGGGCGATGGGAACACGGTGGAATATCCGTGGACCGGAAACTGGATGTACACGCTACAGCGCTGGACGGGCGGAATCGTATTCTTCTACATCGTGTGGCATACGTGGACGATGCGTTTCAGCGGCGTCGATCTGCACGAGTACCCGAATGCATCCTTCGGCAAAGTTCAGGCGGAATTGATGCACCCCGAGTTGCTGGCTTTTTATGTGGTTGGATTGCTTGCGGCGTGCTGGCACTTTGCTTATGGCATCTGGTTATTCTGCGCCAAGTGGGGGATTACTTCAGGCGAGAAGGCACGACAGCGATTTCTAGCCGTGTGCCTGGGACTTTTCGTGGTGATGAGCTTAGTTGGGCTCGCCAGTTTGTATACCTTCCGGGAACGCTTCCCGCAACCCGCTGCGGAGCCGGGCACGCCTGCAATGCAGGGCAGCCCGGCGGCTGACCACGCGACGGCTGCTTACGGAAAGCCGGTGAAGTGAACATGGCAGCTGCGAAAATTATTGTGATTGGGGGCGGGCTTGCCGGACTTTCGGCGGTCATCAAGATTGCCGAGATGGGCGCGAGCGTCGATCTTTTTTCGATTGTGCCAGTGAAGCGCTCGCATTCGGTATGCGCACAGGGCGGCATTAACGCGGCGAAAAATCTGAAGGGCGAAGGCGATTCCACCTGGCAGCACTTTGATGATACGGTTTACGGCGGAGATTTTCTGGCGAACCAGCCTCCGGTGAAAGATATGTGCGAGGCGGCGCCGGGGATTATCGATCTGCTGGACCGCATGGGTGTTACCTTCAATCGCACTCCGGAGGGTTTACTTGATTTCCGGCGTTTCGGTGGGACTTTGTATAACCGCACGGCATTTGCCGGAGCTACGACCGGCCAGCAGCTTCTCTATGCGCTGGATGAGCAGGTGCGGCGCTATGAATCCGAAGGCAAGGTAAAGAAGTACGAGCACTGGGAATTTCTTTCGGCGGTGCTCGATGGCAATCGCGTGTGCCGTGGAATCTGCGCGATGGATTTGCGCAGTATGGAAGTTAGAACCTTTCCGGCCGATGCCATCATTATTGCGACTGGCGGTATTGGGGCAATTTTTGGCAAGTCGACGAATTCCGTGGTGTGCACGGGATCGGCGCAGTCAGCGTTGTATCAGCAAGGTTGCTATTACGCGAATGGCGAATTCATTCAGGTGCATCCCACTTCGATTCCGGGCAATGACAAGCTGCGGTTGATGTCGGAATCGGCGCGTGGCGAGGGCGGACGCGTATGGGTTCCGAAGAAGGCGGGCGACAGTCGCGATCCGAAATCGATTCCTGAGAGTGAGCGCTGGTATTTTCTGGAAGAGTGGTACCCGAAGTATGGGAATCTGGTGCCGCGCGATGTGGCAACGCGGGCGATCTTCAGAGTGGTTTACGAATACAACCTCGGCATTGATGGCAAGCCGATGGTTTATCTCGACCTGACACATATTGACCGCAAGATTCTCGACCGCAAGCTGGAAGGGATTCTCGAAATCTACGAGAAGTTTGTGGGCGACGATCCGCGCGACACGCCGATGAAGATTTTTCCGGGGATGCATTACACCATGGGCGGCCTGTGGGTAGACTTTAACCAGGCGACGAATATTCCTGGAATTTTCGCAGCGGGCGAGTGCGAGTATCAGTATCATGGCGCGAACCGGCTGGGCGCGAACTCGCTGGTGTCGTGCATTTACGGGGGAGGGATTGCGGGGCCGAATGCGGTGAAGTATGCGCGCGGGCTGCAAGCGCTGCCCGACGGCAACGCGGTTTTCGATGCCGAGAAGAAGAAGCAGGAAGAGAGCAATTCCCTGCTGATGAATAATACGGGGACGGAAAATCCGTTTAAACTCTGGCGCGAGCTGGGCGAGTTGATGACGAAGGATTGTACGGTTATCCGTTACAACAAAACCTTGGTGGAGACGGATGCCAAGCTGGTGGAGATGCTGGAGCGATTCCGACGGGTGAACCTGAGCGACCGGACGCAGTGGGCGAATACCAGCGTGGTGTTTACGCGGCAGCTTTATAACATGCTGCAGCTGGCGAGGGTGATTGCTCAGGGCGCGCGCATGCGAGACGAATCGCGTGGGGCGCATTACAAGCCGGACTTTCCAGACCGCGACGACAAGAATTTTCTGAAGACGACGAAGGCTTATTTTGCGCCGGATGCGGATGAGCCGAAGTTTGAGTTCGAGCCGGTGGATGTGTCGCTGATTCCGCCGAGGCCGAG
The DNA here is from genome assembly GCA_963726155.1 of uncultured Acidobacteriaceae bacterium. GTDB lineage: Bacteria > Acidobacteriota > Terriglobia > Terriglobales > Acidobacteriaceae > Sulfotelmatobacter. The sequence goes on along the minus strand of CAVSBF010000002.1, from coordinate 1,546,930 downwards.
AAAGTATGACGCGGCGAAATAACGGTGTACATGGAGGGGCGGACGCCCTCGTCCGCTCGGCGCGGCCGGGCGATAAGACTAGTGGGTTTTGTGGCGCTGCTCCCCGGACGAGGGCGTCCGGGGCTCCACTAATTTCGGGGCTCCACTAATAATGAGAAGAGTCATGGAAAATGGCTGAACATAAATCCGTAATCATCAAAGTCAAGCGCCAGAACAATCCTTCTTCCAAGTCATACTGGGAGGAGTTTGAACTTGCCTGGCATCCGGGCATGAATGTGATTTCCTCGCTCATGGAGATTGCGGCGAACCCTGTCACGCGCGATGGCAGAGAGACTACGCCCATCACTTACGACTCGAATTGTCTGGAGGAAGTTTGCGGATCTTGCGCCATGCTGATCAATGGGCGGGCGCGCATGGCTTGCTCGGCTTTGATTGATAACCTTGAGCAGCCGGTGAAGCTGGAGCCATTTTCCAAGTTCCCTATCGTGCGCGACCTGGCTACGGATCGCAGTGTGATTTTTGAGAATCTGAAGATTGTGAAGGCTTGGGTTCCGATCGACGGGACTTATAGTCTGGGGCCCGGCCCGCGAGTTAGTCCGGAAGAGCAAGAGCAGGCTTATCCGCTTTCGCGGTGCATATCGTGCACCTGCTGCATGGAGGCGTGCCCGCAATTTAACGAAGAGACGGGATTCGTGGGCGCGGCTACGATTGCACAGGTGCGCTTGTTTAATATGCATCCTACGGGCAAGGAGCTGCAGCGCGAGCGGCTGGCGGCGCTGATGGGCGATGGCGGCATTCAGGAATGCGGCTACGCGCAGAACTGCGTGGAGGTTTGTCCAAAGGATATCCCTCTGACCAAAGCGATTTCCAAGGTGGGTGGAGACGTGATGAAGCAGGCTTTGGGCGATCTTTTCCGGAGCTGACCTGGCAGGTCTGATTTAGCTCAAAACTCTAATAAGCGTATTTTTCAAGGGCTGCGCGCTATTTTCCGCTGCCGTATCGCCGATTTTTGTCACTCGCGCAACAACAGAGCTGCCCTACCCTGTATCTAATGAGCGCTAACTGGTTGCTGGGTTAGCACATGAGTTGGCCGTAATCCTGCGATCGCGGATGGAGTTTGGCGTGCTCTATTTCCAGTGCATAAGTTGCGGGGCCAGGTTGGTAACCACTAGGTAACCAGCAGTTGGAAATGGCTCTAGATAACGCTGGTAACGGCTGTTCTTCAAGGATTGGTTGGACCGCTTGACAGCATGGCTTAGAATGACCGGACAGTTGCAGGGTTGAGCACTGTGGCCGGCTACGGAGAATTTCTGAAATTACGATTACAGCGCCGCTTGATGTTGTTTTTATTTCTGGCCTCGGTTGGCAGTCCGTTGTTTGCGGCTACGACCACCGCAAGTTTGCATAAGCGCGTCCACCACTTCCGGCGTCCGCGGCTGCATTGGACGCGGTGGAATCCGATGTTTCGTCCGTCGCATGAGTCTCTTTTGATCCAGAACGCGGAAATCGATCGGCTCGAATTACCACGCATTCAGGATGACGACGAATTGGAGGCGCTGAAAGCGAGTGGAGCGCTGCAGCCGATTATTGCCGGTGAGTCGTTGCGCTTCGACCCGCGGCTGGATCCTTCGCGGCGGTATTGCCGTCCGTGGACGCGGGATTTTGTGCAGGATATTTCGCAGGCCTATTATCACCGCTTTCGCGAGCAGATTCAGGTGAACTCAGCGGTGCGAACAGTGAAGGTGCAGAAGAAATTGCGCCGCCACAATCGCAATGCGGCTCCGTTCGAGGGAGATACGGCGTCATCCCATCTGGCGGGATTGACGGTGGATCTGCAGCGGCGCGGGATGACCCAGGAACAGATTCACTGGATGGAGCATTACCTCTTCTACATGAAGGCTCTGGGTCTGGTGGAACCTGAAGAAGAGCGGCACCAGTGGGTGTTCCATATTATGGTTTCCGGCCGTTATGCGGATTGGCGTGAGACGCAGGATATTGTTCCGATGGACCGCCCAGAACCCGGGACGGTAACGGCCGACGCCGCGGCATCGAACTAAATGGTTACACGGTATATTGCGCTTCGCCGTTGCCAAACGACCAGTTCTCCCACGCAACTTCCACTAAATTGATCATCAGATCCTGCGGACGCAGGCCTGGGCTCTCCGCGAGAATCTCTGCCATGCGTTGAAGCATTTTCTTTTTCTGCGCCAGCTTGCGGCCGGTGGAGAGCGTGATCTGGATGAAGACAACGTCGTCAGTGCGCTGTATTCCCAGGTAGGTGGGATCGTAGATCAGTCCGCCGGCTGGGTGTTCAGTGATCACCTGGAATCGGTCCTGCTCAGGAACGCCGGCACCTTCCACCATGGCGCGATGCACGCCATCGGCCAGAGCTTTCTTGTATTGTTCGGACTTCCCTTCGCGCAATGAAATTCTGACCAGCGGCATTGCCGTCTCCTGTGATCGAACTACGTGATCGAAATTGCAGAGTTGTTTTCCGAATGGATGATATCCCGGTTTGGCGGGATTCACGAAAGCGAGAGGTTCTGCGGGATCGTGCTTTAATGATGCGATGATCGTGATGATGGCGGGATTGCCCGGGACTGGTAAAACTACTTTGGCTCGCGAACTGGCGAGGCGAACCTTGGGCCGAGTCTTGAGTAAAGATGAAGTACGCCACGCGCTGTTTCTGCTAGAAGAAATCGAATATTCCTCGCGGCAGGATGACGTCTGTTTGCAGGTCATGCTGGAAATCGCGGGCTTTTTGTTGGAGCAAAATCGAGAGCGCATCATTTTTCTGGATGGACGGCCATTTTCGCGACGCTATCAAATCGAAAATGTGGTGAAGGCCGCCGAGTTACTGCATCAGAAATGGCGGATTCTGGAATGCGTGTGCGTTGAGCAAGTGGTGAAGCAGCGCCTCGAAGAGCAGGGTCAGGAGCATCCGGCGGCGAATCGGGACTTTCAGCTTTATCTGGAAGTGCGATCGAGATTCGAGGCTATTACACTGCCGAAAACTGTGATCGATACCGCGCTGCCGCTAGAGACCTGTGCGCAGCAGGCGCTCGCCGCGCTTCGCTGAATTGCTTTGCCGGCCGTGCTTTCCTATACAATCGTGCTCGCGTTCAATCAAATTCTCCAAACATATAACTTATGACTCGTTTCGGCGTTGTTCTATTTTCATGCATGGCCCTGGCTACATTTTCAGTGGGGCAGGACTCAAATTCCGCAAACCCAGCTGGACCCACGGTCAGCGCACGGGCGATGGCGATTCAGAAGTCAGCAATCGTCGTTGATACTCATGCCGATACGCCACAGCGGTTTCTTGATGAAGGCTTCGATATTGGCTCCATAGATCTGAATGATAATGGCCATCTCAGTCTCGATAAGGCGAGGCGTGGCAATTTGGGAGCGGAGTTTTTTTCCATCTGGGTGGACCCCGAGACGAATCAGGGACACTTCGCGCGGCATACGTTCGACCTGATCGATTCGGTTTATGAGCAGGCGGCGCGACATCCGGACCGCATGATGATGGCGTTTTCTGTTGCTGATATTGAGCGCGCCCACCGCGAGCACAAACTGGCCGCGCTGATGGGAATCGAAGGCGGACATTCGATTGAGAACGACATGCATTTGTTGCGTGATTATTACCGGCTCGGCGTGCGTTACATGACGTTATCGTGGTCGAACACGAATGAGTGGGCTGATTCTTCCGGTGACATGGATGATCCGAAAATTCAGCACCATAACGGGCTCACGGATTTTGGCAAGCAAGTGGTTCTGGAGATGAACCGCCTAGGGATGATGGTCGACATTTCCCATGTGGCCGACAAAACCTTTTGGGATGCCATTGCCACGACGAAGGCTCCGGTGATTGCTTCGCACTCTTCGGCACGGGCTCTGGTGGATGCACCGCGGAATATGACGGATGATATGCTGCGCGCGGTGGCCAAGAATGGCGGAGTGGTGCAGGTGAATTTTTTCTCCGGATTCGACGATGAAAACTACCGGAAAGCCGAGCAAGCGCAGGCCAAGGATCAGGCGGCGGCGATTCAGAAATATATTGACTCGCTGAAGGCGCAGGGCAAACCGGTCAGCTACATTGAGGTTGATCGCATCGAACGGGAGTGGATGGCAAAGATTCCGCGTCCACCGTTCGGCGTGTTGATCGACCATATTGATCACATCGCCAAGGTCGCGGGCGTGGACCATGTCGGCCTGGGATCGGATTTTGACGGCGTGAGCGGAGCTACCCCGCAAGGGATGGATTCGGCCGCGGATTTGCCGAAGATTACACAGGGGCTGCTTGATCGGGGGTACAGCGCGAATGACATCAAGAAAATTCTTGGCGGGAATTTGTTGCGAGTTTTTCGGCAGGTCGAGGCGGTGAGCGAACAGATGCAGAGAAGCGCAGATACGCATTGACTGGGCGGTCTTGCTTTTCCTGTCCGAGTTCCCTGTCGTACAATGCAACGTTGCTTTTAACATTTGGCAATCTGAAATATGAGGAATAAGAATGCGTAATTACCTTTTTGCCGTCGCCCTGTTGTGTTTGGGAGCGCTGGGGTGGGCTCAGACCAGTTCGCAGGGCGCGGCGGCCACCAAGCCGCCGGTGCACCATTTGGCGACCGGCGAACCTACCGCGATTATTCAAACCAGTGTGGGAAACATGACTTGCACTTTGTTTCCCGACAAAGCGCCGATTGGCGTGCAGAATTTTATCGGACTCGCCACAGGGACTAAGGATTGGAAAAATCCGGTCAGTGGAGCCACGAAACATAAAGTTCCGCTTTACGACGGCACGATTTTTCATCGGGTAATTCCCGGGTTCATGATTCAGGGAGGCGATCCGAAGGGCGACGGGACGGGCGATCCTGGGTACAAGTTCAAGAATGAGGTCTCCTCCGATCTGACGTTCGACAAGCCGGGACGACTTGCCTATGCGAACGCCGGGCCGGACACGAATGGCTCGCAGTTTTTTATTACCGAAGTGGCCACGCCGCACTTGAACGGGAACTATACGATCTTCGGGCAGTGCGATGACGCGACGGTTGCGCTGGTGAAGGAAATTGCGCACATGGCGACTGATCCGAGCAATGACCGTCCGTTTCGTCCGGTGAAGATTATTCATATTAAGATTGTGCGGGCAGGGACGGCAGCAGCGAGGTCCACGACCCCGGCAAAAAAGCCTGCGGCGGCGGCAACCAAGCCGGAGTGACGACACTCATTACTCTTAATAATCGCCTGGCTGCGCCAGGCTGGACAGCCGAGGGCGGCTGTCCCCACATAAGCAAAAACAATACTGAAAGGAAATCATGACTCGCCAACCGGGACTCTACGCAAAGCTCGAAACCAGTGAAGGAAATATCGTATGCCGGCTCTTTGAAAAGGAAGCGCCTAAAACTGTGGCCAATTTTGTAGAGCTTGCCGAGGGCAAACGGGAGTGGACGCATCCCTCGACGCGAAAGAAATCGAACGACCGCCTGTATGATGGAACGATTTTTCATCGGGTAATTCCTGACTTCATGATTCAGGGCGGCGATCCGCAAGGCAGCGGCATGGGCGGTCCGGGTTATCAGTTTGAAGACGAGACCAAGGGCTCGCCGCACAAACTCGACAAGCCGGGGATTTTGGCCATGGCGAATTCCGGCCCGAACACGAATGGCTCGCAATTTTTTATTACGGTCGCGCCTACGACCTGGCTGACGGGCAAGCACACGATTTTCGGCGAGGTGGTGGAAGGTCAGGACATCGTGAAGAAGATTTCCGAAGTGCCGCGCGGACGCCAGGATAAACCGAACAGGGATGTGGTGCTGAAGAAGGTTACGATCGAGAAAGTTTGATCGAGCTGCATCCAATCCCATTCATTGACTTGCCCAACTCAGCCACGTAGCATTCTTCTCGAATGATTGGGCAAAATATCTCTCACTACCGTCTGATTGAAAAGCTGGGCGGTGGTGGTATGGGCGTGGTTTATAAGGCAGAAGACCTGAAGTTGCGGCGCTTTGTGGCCCTGAAATTTCTGCCTGATGAAGTTGCTAAAGATCCGCAATCGCTGACCCGCTTTCAACGCGAGGCGCAGGCCGCATCCGCGTTAAATCATCCCAACATCTGCACTATTTATGAGATTGACGAGCACGACGGCCAGGCCTTCATCGCGATGGAGTTCCTGGACGGGCGCACGCTGAAGCATGCCATCGGCTCCCGTCCGATGGATAATGACACCCTGCTAAATCTGGCGATTGAAATTGCCGATGCGCTGGACGCGGCGCATGCTGAAGGTATTGTGCACCGCGACATTAAGCCGGCGAATATTTTCGTGACCAAGCGCGGTCACGCCAAGATTCTCGATTTTGGCCTGGCGAAAGTGGGAGCGGGGCGCGGCGGGCAAAAGAGTCTAGTCGCCAACGCGCAGACTTTGGATGAGGCCCACCTGACCAGTCCGGGAACGATGTTGGGCACGGTGGCCTACATGTCGCCGGAACAAGTGCGCGGGCGCGAACTGGATGCACGCAGCGATCTGTTTTCGTTTGGCGCCGTGCTTTATGAGATGGCTACCGGTGACGTGCCCTTTCACGGAGAGAGTTCGGCGGTAATTTGCGAAGCCATCATGAATCGCGCGCCGGTGCCGGCGGTGCGACTGAATCACGATGTGCCGGTACGGCTGGAAGAGATTATCAATAAGGCGCTGGAGAAAGATGCGGGACTGCGCTATCAGCACGCATCCGAGATGCGTAGCGACTTGCAGAGATTGAAGCGAGACACGGATTCGGGACGTAGCCAGCTGCCGATGGATTCCGGTAGCGCGGCAGCAGTTGCCGAAGCAGGGCGTACGAGTTCGGGACATCGCGGCGCAGTCTCCCAGAGCGGTGCAGTGGCGGTGGTGGCGTCCAAGCCGCCTTATGGAAAAATTGGGCTGGCCGCTGGAGCAGTCGCGGTGATCGTGCTGGCTTTCGTTTTGTGGCAAATGCGGCATCAGACGGCGCCTGCCGCGGGGTCAGCTGGGCCGCGAACTCTGGCCGTGCTTCCCTTGCAAAATTTGGGAGCTGACAAGGATCTGGATTTCCTCCGGCTGGCGCTGGCGGATGAAATTGCGACCTCGCTTAGTTATGTGCGTGACCTGACCATCCGTCCGTTTGCCACGACGCAGAAGTACGATTCACCTACAGTCGATTTGCAGGAGGCTGGCAAAGCCATGCACGTGACTGATGTGGTCACGGGACATTTCTTAAAGGAAGGTTCGCAGCTGCAGATCACGCTGGAGGCGATTGACATTGCGGACAATCGAACGGTCTGGCGCGATACGATGACTGTGGCCGCACCGGACATGATCGCGATGCGCGGGCAGATTACGGCGAAGGTTCGGCAGGGACTTGTCCCGGCGCTCGGCGCGGCAACGGATTCCGCGGAAGGCGCTACGCGGCCCAAGAACGAAGAAGCTTACGATTTATACCTGCGCAGCATCGCGATACCGCACGATCCGGCTCCCAACAAAGACGCCATCGCGATGCTGGAGCGAGCTGTTGGGTTGGACTCGAGCTACGCTCCTGCGTGGGGCGCGCTAGGGCTGCGCTACCATTATGACTCGGCATACTCGGATGGTGGCGATGCCGCGTTTCAGCGATCGAACAGCGCATTTGAACGGGCACTGGGGCTGGATCCCAATCTGGTGAGCGCGGCCGGGCAACTCATTACCAATCGAGTGGAAAGAGGAGACACCGTTGGCGCCTACCGGGAGGCAAAAGAGCTGGTAGCGCGGCATCCAGAGAATGCTAGCGCGCACTTTGCGCTGGCTTATGTGCTGCGTTATGGTGGCGCGACCGAGGAATCGGCACACGAATGCGACACAGCTCTGGCGCTGGATCCGGGAAACTACACTCTCCGCTCTTGTGTGTTCACTTTCGACCAATTGGGCAACTATGCGCGTGCCGTGGAATTTCTAAAATTGGATTCGGGGTCCGTATATTCCGATAGCAACCTGATGGCACACTACCTTCGGGATGGAAATCTCGGGCAGGCGAAGGAACTCGCGCTGAGGGTGAAAAACCAGCCGATGATTGACTGTTTGAATGGCACTTTGCGGGCGAACCAACTCGACCAGCAGGCGGCGGCCGCGATCATAGCCGACCCTGATCCTGAACCGCGTTATGTGATTGCCGGGGACTTCACTTACTGCGGCAGAAAAGAGCTCGCCTTGGAGATGATCAAGAGCGCCATCGATCACCATTTTTGCGCGTATTCAGGATTGCAGAATGATTCTGTGTGGGCGAAGTTGAGAGGGATGCCGGAATTTGCCGAGCTGGTTTCAGAGGCGAAGACCTGCCGGGATGATTTTTTAGCGAAAAGGGAGCAGTAAAGCGAGACGCGAAATCAGGCTCGGGAAGGCACGACTCAGCCGTGCCATCGAGTGTCGAAAATGGACAGGCTTCAGCACCCGAGGTGAGCTTTTGACGTACGCGGCAAGCTTTTCCGAAACTTTTTGGCTGGCGCCTCGTTCTTCGCTGGCGACAGCGGTACGATTTCGGCCAGAGGCTTGCCGAAGCGAGTCACGCGAATCGGCTGGTGAGTCTTGCGCACCTGATCGAGGATGGCCGAGTATTTAACCCTAAACTCAGAAAAGTTGATTTCTTCCATTCAGCCAATATTCTTACCACAAAAAAGAAAGGGGGCAAGATTATCGCCGATAAAAAAGTTCAATACTTGTGCTGCCCTTCCCGATCCGGTCAACGATTCGGCGTTAGACTCCGATCACCCCGCACAACTCCTTCACAGCGGCAGCGCTCTTGTCGAGGCCAGCTTTTTCTTCCGGAGTGAGCTTGATCTCGATGATCTGTTCAATTCCTTTCGCGCCTAGCTTTACTGGGACGCCGACGTAGAGGCCGTTGATTCCGTATTCGCCTTGCAGATAGGCGGCGCAGGGGAGAATTTTTTTCTTGTCTTTGAGAATTGCTTCCACCATCTCTGTTGCAGCGGCTGAGGGGGCGTAGTAGGCGGAGCCGGTTTTGAGGTACTTCACGATTTCCGCGCCGCCGTCGCGCGTGCGTTGGACCAGGGCTTCGAGGCGGGATTTTTCGATCAACTCCGTGATCGGAATTCCGGCGACGGTGGAATAGCGTGGGAGCGGGACCATGGTATCGCCGTGGCCGCCGAGAACGAATGCGGTGACGTTCTCCACGCTGACTTTTAGCTCATCGGCGATGAAGGCGCGGAAGCGGGCGGAATCCAGTACTCCGGCCATTCCGACCACGCGCTCACGGGGGAATCCGCTGAGCTTGTAGGCGGCTTGGGCCATGGCATCGAGCGGGTTCGAAACGATGATGAGGATGCATTTCGGGGAGTGTTTTACCACCTCGCCGACTACAGCTTTCATGATGTTGTAATTCGTGTTGAGCAGATCGTCGCGGCTCATGCCGGGCTTGCGCGGAATACCGGCGGTGATGACGACGATGTCGGAATCTGCTGTGTCCTTGTAATCGTTGGTGCCGGTGATGTAGGAGTCGCGCTTTTCGATGGGCATGGCTTCGAGGAGATCCAAACCTTTGCCTTGCGGGACGCCCTCGATGATGTCAATGAGGACGACATCAGCAAGTTCTTTTGAGGCGATCCAGTGAGCGGCAGTGGCGCCTACGTTTCCGGAACCTACGATCGTTACTTTCTTTCGCATGAATGAGTCCTTTCTAGAGAATCTTTAAATCTTTAACACGGGGGACACGGAGTCACACAGGGTAAGGCTTGGGCGGGAATGAACGACTTACCCTGTGCCCTCTGTGTTCCCTGTGGTTAAAGTCTTTGCTACACCAGCACGGCTGCGCCCATGTTCTCGATGATGCTGTCGGCGAACTGGCTGGTTTTTACTTTGGTCGCGCCTTGCATCAGGCGTTCGAAATCGTAGGTGACTTTTTTCTGGAGGATGGTTTGTTCGATGCCGCGCTCGATGAAATCGGCGGCTTCGTTCCATCCCAGGAAGCGAAACATCATGACGCCGGAAAGCATGACCGAACCGGGATTGATGACGTCTTTGTCGGCATATTTTGGGGCGGTGCCGTGGGTGGCCTCGAAGATGGCATAGCCATCGCCGATGTTTGCGCCGGGAGCGATGCCGAGGCCTCCGACCTGCGCTGCGCAGGCGTCGGAGATGTAATCGCCATTCAGGTTCGGGCAGGCGAGGACTGAGTATTCATCGGCGCGGGTAACGACCTGCTGGAAGATGGAATCGGCGATGCGGTCGTTGATCATGATTTTTTTCTTCCACTGACCTTTGCCGTGCGTCGCGTAGATCCGATCGAGGACTTCTTTCACTTCCTGTTCTACCGCCTTACGAAATTCCGGCTGGGCGAATTCCAATCCGGGCTCAACCAGTTCTGCGTTCTGGGCGACGGTGAGATTTGGATTCTTGTCTTTGTTGTCGAGAATCCAGCTCTCGCGCTCGGTGACTACCTGGTCGCGAAATTCTTCGGTGGCCAGGTCGTATCCCCACTTGCGAAACGCGCCTTCGGTAAACTTCTGAATGTTTCCCTTATGTACGAGGGTCACGCTTTTACGGCCGGTTTCGAGGGCATGGAGAATCGCCATCCGGACGAGGCGCTTGGTTCCGGTGACTGAAATTGGCTTGATGCCGACGCCGGAGTCCAGGCGGATTTGTTTCTTGCCGCCCTTTAGCATGTCTTTGTTGATAAATTCGATCAGGCGCGCGCAGTCGGCAGTTCCCTGCTCCCACTCGATGCCGGCGTAAACATCTTCGGTGTTTTCGCGGTAGATGACGACATCCATGCGTTCGGGATTTTTTACGGGCGAAGGGACGCCTTTGTAATACTTAACCGGGCGCACACAGCAATAGAGATCGAGAATCTGGCGCAAGGCCACGTTGAGCGAGCGAATGCCGCCGCCCACGGGCGTAGTGAGCGGGCCTTTGATGGCGACGCGGAATTCGCGGATGGCGTCGACTGTGTCATCGGGCAGCCAATTATCGAATTTTGCCTTGGCCTTTTCGCCGGCGAAAACTTCATACCAAACCACGCGGCGCTTGCCGCCGTATGCTTTTTCGACTGCGGCGTCGAACACGCGCAGCGAGGCTTTCCAGATATCGCGGCCAATCCCGTCGCCTTCGATGAAGGGAATGATCGGGTTGTCTGGAACATCGTACTTTCCTGCCGCATAGCCGATCTTCTTTCCGTTGGACGGTACAGCTACACCGTTATAAGAGCCTGCCATGGATGAGTCTCCGTATGGAATTTCGCAACACCGATTGTAAAAACTTTCAATTATAGAGAATACCCCCGGAGCCGGTATGCTGACTAATTCCTCCATCACACCGTTGTGTGACCGGGATCACCATCGCCGGGTGCCGAAATACTTTCGTACGCCCACCGTCATGTAACGTCCCCAGGGACCGTTGTTGCCCAGGTCGGCGATGCCAAGATAGGTATCGCGGGCGCCGAGGCGGTCGAAGAGGAAATGCTGGGTCACGCGAAACTCGAATCCCTTGTCGATATAGATTCCGACTCCCCAGCGAGTGTTCGATGCCAATGGCATCGGGCGACCATGTGTAGAGAGTTTGCGGTATGGTTTTGCCGAAGAGGAATGTGGGCGCGCCAAATACCATGAAGCGGCGCAACTGACCCCTGCCAAAGGGACGAACCTCGAGCATTCCGGAGAGCATGTAACGGGCGAACATGCTGCATGGGGCGTTTACGCCGCCATACTGGCCGGCGTTGCCGGCGCAGATGTTGGGGTCGATTTCGTTATGCGGAGGCGCCAGATCGAATTGTGCCCATCCCCAGAGCGTATCGCGGGGAAAAAACATCCGTTCCGGCTGTCCGGAGTCGGATGATTTGGAGTCCGAAGAAGCGGTTGCGGAGGCCGAACTCTCGGCCTGGCAAAAACTTAAACTAGAAAGCAGAACAGGAACCGCAAGAATCCACACGAATCTTTTCATCCAGTCTCCGATCATCCAGCCTCCGAGAATATGCTTATTGAAATCCACCACAGGCGCTGCGATCACGCGCTTATCAGCCGCAGAATCACGAAGCGCAGGTTTACGAGGGCGGAACATTGTAACCGTTGCCGACGGGGATTGGAGAATCGATCCGAGCGGTGTATTCGAAAGGGCATCGGCAGGTGCCTTTGGATCCGGACGGAACCGCTTCCAGAATCCATATCCAGTATTCGGATTTATTCCATTCATAGAATGGATCGCCCTGTGCCAATGTCGCAAGGGCTTGCAGTCTCAAGCACCTACGGTTTGGATGGCCGATTGCTCATACTGGCTGGAAGTTCCCTAAAATCATGCCTCAAGAAGTTTCAGTTTCCTATCAGGCTATTAAAAGTAAGGTTTATCGGCTGATTGACACCCTCGTGGTGGGGGATAAATCGGAGGTCGAGGTGCAGGAATCGATCCGCCGCTGGTGGGAACTGATCCACCCTGCTGACCGGCCTATCGCCCAGAAATACCTGCAACTCGTATTGGAGCGCTCGTGTACGGCTTTGGACGCGATTGAAGAGGGCCTGACGGACGCGACGAATCATGAAGCGTCTTGCCAATCGGATTCGGCAAAGGCGTTCAAGCTGGTCGAACGAGTAGTGAAGCAGAACGCGAAACACACCGCATTAAGCAGTTCCATCTGAGAGGCGCGCGGTAAGCATGTGCGCCAAATCCCGTGTTATTTCTTGAAGAGACATCTCGGAGACATCTCAGAGACATCTGGGAGACAGCGAATTTACAATTCCTCAGTTGCGTCATGTCGACTCTAGCCACTATGCTCACGTCGAATGCCTCGGGGTTCTGACGTGGCCAACATAATGCGATGAGATCGCATCTGCCGTAACATACATCCAGCAATGCATTCCGCACGGCAGATGAAGATTCTCCGTCCAAACGCTTCGTGGCGTTTGCGATTTCGTGCGCTTGCGCTCCTACTCTTTTCTTCCTGTATTTTGTGCACACCTGCGAGCACGCAAGTTCAGACTTCGGTTGGGGCTCAGCCGGTTCCTGCTGCCGATGCCAAGCTGATCGAAGTAAAAGCCAGTGGAAGCAAGCGCTTCACCCAGGAGGAAATCGCGGCGGCCAGCGGGCTTATGGTGGGCACGATTGTGGGCGACGAGACATTCCGCAAGGCCGCGCGGCAACTTGGTGAGACGGGAGCTTTCGACGCGATCTCCTTCACTTTTTCGTACTCAGCGGCGGGCACCAAACTGGCATTTAAGGTGACGGATGCGGAGAAGTTCGTGCCGGCTCACTTCGCAGACTTTGTGTGGTTCTCGGATAAAGACCTGCTGCAGAAATTGCATGAACGGGCTCCCTTGTTCGACGGAGAATTGCCAACTACCGGGCGTCTTCCCGATCAAGTCTCCGACATTCTGCAGGCGATGCTGGTGGAGAACGGCATACCTGGGCACGTTGACTATCTCCGCGAGCCCGGTAAGGACGGCCAACTGGCGGCGATCGACTACAGCGTTTCAAACGTTACCATCCGGATCCGAAACATCGAGTTTAGGGGAGCTGGAAAAGATGAGTTGGAGTTGCTGGAAGATGCGAGCAAGCGACTTAGCGGACGGGACTATTCGCGCGCTTTGTTAGCTTCCTTCACCCAGCACGTGGTGCTGCCGGTTTACCACGATCGTGGTTATCTGAAGGCGGCTTGCTCAGCGCCGCAGCCGAAGGTGATCAAGGCGGTTGTGCCAACTGAGGGCGATCAGGAGACGATCACGACAGTAGATGTTGCGCTCGAAATCATGCCCGGAACGCAATACAAACTCAAGGGATGGACCTGGTCTGGAAATAAAAACATTCCGACTATCGATCTGCAGGGACTGCTGCACGCCAAAACTGGGAAACCTGCGAATACGGTACAGCTTGAGGATGATCTGCGCGCGGTGCAGGAGCTGTATGGCTCGCGCGGCTATGTCACGGCCACGATCAAGGCTGACGCTCAGTACGATGACCAGGCGGACACAGTGGATTATTTGCTGCTAGTGACCGAAGGTTCCGTCTTTCACATGGGTGAGCTGGAATTTCGCGGCATCGACAATGCGCTGACGGCCAGACTGCGGGAAGCGTGGAAGATTCGTCCGGGCGACGTTTACGATGCTACTTACCTTAAAGGATTCCTGGTCCAGGCTAGAAAGCTATTGCCGGCCAGCATGGACTGGGAAGTTGCGCCTCACGTGACGGCGATGGCACGGGATAAGACGGTGGATGTGGATTTGCAATACACGGCGAAGGCGCCGCAGTAAGCACTCGGGCTGGTGGCGCAGCATCGTCCATTCGTGGGCGCCAGACCTCATGCATAGGATTAAATTGAAGAGAAGGCAAGCGAGAGTTGGGGTGATGGAAATGCCGGCTTGTTCGGAAAAACGAAATTTAAAACTCTTTTGTTGAAATTTCCCAGCGACGTGGTACATTATGTCGCGTTTTGCCCGAGGCCCTCCCCCAATCAGGACCGGGCACAAGTGGGAACCTGCGCCAGCGGGTTCCCATTTTTTGCGATTGCCGCAAATTCACACTTTGTTTACAAACCATTGTGTTAAATTGTGCATTCTCACTCTCATAAATCTGCGAGCCGGAGGCTAGAGCGTTGGGCAAAGACATGGTTCCCAAGAAGATGTTCTTCACCAAGGGAGTGGGAAAGCACCGGGAGCGGTTAACATCCTTCGAGTTGGCGTTACGCGACGCCGGTATCGCTGCCCAAAATCTGGTACGAGTCTCTTCCATCTTTCCGCCCAATTGCAAAATGCTGGCGCGCAAAGAAGGCGTGAAGTATCTGAGCCCGGGTGAAGTGGTGTTTGCCGTGGTGGCAGAAAATTCCACGCATGAAGCGCACCGGCTGCTGGCTTCGTCGATCGGGGTGGCGATTCCGGCGGATAAGAATACCTACGGGTATCTTAGCGAACACCACTCTTTTGGCGAGACGGAAGACGCGGCCGGGGAATACGCGGAAGAGCTCGCGGCGGAGATGCTGGCGACGACTCTGAATGTCGAGTTCGATCCCGACCGGTCATGGGATGAGAAGAAGCAGATTTACCGGCTGTCCAACAAAATTGTGCGCACGGCCAATGTGACGCAATCGGCGGTGGGGGATAAGCGCGGGTTGTGGACGACTGTGATTGCTTCGGCGGTGTTGATTTTTGACTAGGGAGTATCGGTCAGGCTAGACGATTTCTATTTTGAGCGCCGGAAATGCTGCGCGGTACAGCCGTTCATCCAGCGAGAGCAGTCGATAGCCGCGGATATGGGCGTGGGCGCCGATCAAGAAGTCAGCGAGGAGGCGTCGCGTGCCATGATCGCGCTGCTTGCGCCGTCGCTCGGCATATCCCTGAAATGCTCGACCAGCCGCGCGCCAGATTGCCTCGTCCAGGCTCCAATCGATCGCGATTCCGTTCTCCTCCGCGAACGAACTGACAAAGGCTTCGGTGCGCCCGGGTGCGGCGATGAGTTCGGCGAAAACCGGCGCTGCGATTACCAGGCTGCCGCGATTGAAAGCCGCGTCCAGCGCTGTCTCCGCAGCTTGGCTGAGGACGGGATCATCGTGCCATAAGGCAATGATCACGTTGGTGTCGATGGCGGTGGTCACTCTTTTCCGGTCATTCGTCGCCGCGCATCTCCCGGAGCCAGCGGGAGATCCCTTTCCTGCCCGAAGCGATGCCGAGGTTGCCGATCCCGCGATATTTGGAGAACGCGCTCTGGCTACGAACGGGGCGGATGCGGATGCCGCTTTCATCATTCTCAAAAAGCAGCTTATCGCCAGTGCGCAGACCCAGCAGCCGGCGCACTTCAAGTGGAACGGTAATCTGGCCCTTGCTGGTGATGGTGGCCTGCTTCTGCATATGGTCGCCTATTCCTTACTTTACCATACAATCCTTACCCCAAGATAGAGCGGCGCGTGTGGTATACTTAATACTTTAGTAACCCCTTAGCCCTCCCGAATGTAACCTTCCGTTAACAGCTTTCCCTTATCATAGAACTGTTAGGAAAGACCTATTTAGACCAAGGAGTAGTTTTTGGATAACGATACACGTAGAAAAAAGCAACAAGAGTTGATGACGGAGTTGATTGAAAGGAAGATCCGGCTGCACGCGCAGCATCTTTATGATCAGCGCGGGCAGGAGGAAGGCCTTGCGCTGCAAGACTGGGTGGAGGCGGAATCGCGAGTGCTGGAGAACAGCATTCTGGCGCCGCTTTACCGGAAGAGCCGCGGAGAAAATCCCGAGCCCGCGGGAGATTTAGAAGATTCGCCGGACCGGCAATTTGCCGCCGCAGAGCCGTGCGGTTCAGAGGCCGGCGCGTAAAGTCTGGCGGCGCAAGCCGCTATTCCAATTTGTCCAGTCTCGCGGCGCGATGGGAAGTCGCGCCCTTCAAAGCCGGCGAGGCATTTGCGTAACCAGATTCCCTCTATTTCCGGGCCGCTGCGGTCTTTCCCTTGCTCGCCCTGCTTCCCTTCTTATCCAATCGTTCGAGCACGGCTGCGACGATCAGCGGCAATCCGACAGTTGCGTCTACAAAGACTTCGCCGAACCGGCCGCCTTCTGCAGGAGGCACGAATTTTCCCCACGAAACGGCTTCGCTGTAGGGGCTGCCTGACAAACCTCCCCAATACACCGGCTCGGGACAAATGCGCAGGCCGTAGTGATAGCGTTTTAGGGCCACGTTCTCGCCCAGGCGGCGGTGGCGCAATTCGCAGAATGGACCGAACTGCTGCGACCAGTTGCGCGGCACGCCGCCGCCAATGGTGATGATGCCGAGCTTTTTCTGGCGGAGCAAAGTCGCGGCAAAGTGTTCCAGATCCTCGAAGGGATCGAAGCGAATTTTGTGCCGGCCGGTGGATTCGCGCAGACGATTGTTCAGCGCCGTATCCAGCCCCATTTCCGAATCGCTGAAGGCTGGCACAAATACGGGGACGCCCATCTCGTGCGCCGATTTCAAAATCCCGCGCTGCTCTCCTGAGTGTTTGGCCAGATACGCGCCGATGGCGTGATTCAGCTTGTAGGAACACATCACTTCGTTGTGATCCCAACCTTCAAGCACCGCGGACATCACTTCTTCGACGTCGTCGAGATTCTGTTCGGGCTCGAGCGTGTCGTAGACGCGGTTGTAGCCCTGCTCGTAGAGTTCTTCATCCGAAACTTCGGGATTGTAGCGGAAGTGGGCGCGGCCGGTGGCTTCGACCAGGCCGTGGGCCATGAGCGCACCGGTGGAAACCACGGCGTTGACGATGCCGCGGTCGATCAATTCGGTAACGATGAGGCCTTGTTTGGCCACGGTCATTGCGCCGGAGAGAGTCATCACAACAAAACATTCTTCGTCGCGGGCCATGGCTTCGAGAACGTCGGCGGCCTCGCCTAACTGGCGTCCGGTAAACGCGGTCTTCGACATGGCGCGCACCAGATCGTCGATCGACTTCACTTTACCGAGATCGAGCGGCTCGAGCGGAATCAGCCGGTCTTCGATCGGATTGTGCAGGTGACGATCTTTTCCCTCACCCTCGTGCCCGGAAGTCGCATGCGATTTTTCCGCCGAGTGTCCTACTTTGTTGTGATGATTGCCGTTTTTCAAGATAAGTGCCTCCAAGCAAAATTCACCACCGCCTCAATCAACTACTTTACAGGATCAATGTTAAAGAACGCCACGCGTCTGAGGAGCAAGGAACGAGTCAGTTTGACTGTCGGCGGGAAACATATGGACCACAGAGGGCACAAAGTATCACGAATGTGCTTGGTTTCGGTTTTCCTCTCGTGAACCTCGGTGTGATCTGGTGCGTAACGTCACGCCGTTGACGGCAGACTTCCAGCTGAGGAGAATGAGGAAGTGTTTAACAACGGCTATGCAGTGCTCGCTTTAATTTTGCTCGCCTGTTCCGCTTCGGGCGGGGATACCCCAAAACAACCAGCCCTCGGACATCGTTCCGTTGCTCTGCTCACGGTGGATGGGCTCACCTTCAAGGATCTCAACCGAAACGGCAAGCTGGATCCTTATGAAGACTGGCGATTGCCGGCGGAGGTGCGAACCGCCGACCTGCTGCAAAAGATGAGTCTGGAGGAACTGACTGGGCTGATGGTGCACGGGACTCTGCCCAGCGTCGGGCCCATGGGCCCAATCGGCGTCGGCGAAGAATATGACTTGGCAAAAGTTCGGCAGATGATCGATGAAGACCACGTGAACACGTTCATCACCCGGCTCAATGGAAGCGCTGAGAGTTTTGCCAAGCAGAATAATGAGGTGCAGGCTATTGCAGAGTCCTCGCGGTGGGGCATTCCCGTCACTATTTCTTCGGACCCGCGTAATCACTTTGATCAGGTGCTGGGAGCGGGTACCGAAAGCAAGGCATTCTCGATGTGGCCGGGGCCGCTCGGTTTTGCTGCCTTGAACGATGCTGAGCTGACCCGCCGGTTTGGCGATGTTGTTCGGCAGGAGTATGAAGCGGTTGGCATTCGCGAATCCCTCGCGCCACAGGCCGATCTGGCCACGGAGCCGCGATGGGCGCGCATCAATGGAACGTTTGGGGCAGATGCTGAGATTGCCAAACGGATGGTCGAAGCCTATGTGACCGGCATACAAAATGGTCCGAATGGTTTGAACTCAGCGAGCGTAACGGCCGTGGTTAAGCATTGGGCCGGTTATGGCGCGGCGAAGGATGGTTGGGATAGCCACAATTATTATGGCCGCTACGCAGAGTTTTTCGGGAACAACTTCGCGCAACACCTGATTCCCTTTACCGGAGCTTTTGCGGCGCATGTCGGAAGCGTGATGCCGACTTACTCGATTCTGCAGAACCTTACGCTCGATGGGAAGCCGGTGGAGCAGGTGGGAGCTGGATTTAATCATCAATTGCTGACCGATCTGCTGCGAAACAAATACGGATTTGACGGCGTCATTCTGAGCGATTGGGCGATTACGAACGATTGCCCATCCGCCTGCCGCAACGGAGCAAGCGCCGGCAACAAGCCCGAACTCTCTGACATTGGCATGCCATGGGGCGTGGAAGAGCTTACCGTGGCGCAGCGCTTCGCTAAAGCGATCAATGCGGGAGTAGACCAGATCGGCGGGACGGAACTGTCGAGTGCGATGGTAGAAGATGTTCACAACGGCTCGATTCCGGAGGCGAGGGTGCGGCAGGCGGCCAGCCGGATTCTGCTGCAGAAATTTCAGCTCGGACTTTTTGAACAGCCTTATGTGGATGAGACACAAGCGGCTGCGGTAGCCGGCAGTAAGCAATTTGTTAGCGAGGGAGAAGCCGCGCAAGCCAGAGCAGTTGTTTTGTTGGAAAACAAACCGGCGGCTTCCGCCGGGAAACCTTTACTGCCGGCTTCAGGAAAGAAGATTTACTTGTTCGGCGTGTCGGCTAATGCCGCACGGGCCGCTGGATTTACTCTGGTCACCGATCCGAGGAAGGCTGATTTCGCGCTGGTTCGCGCTGCCGCGCCCTACCAGAGCGAGCATCCGAACTACTTCTTCGGATCGAGACAACACGAAGGGAGACTGGCTTACCTCGAAACGGATCCAGGCTATGCCGAACTTCTTCGCGTGAGCGCGATGGTTCCCACCGTATTTGTGACCACGCTGGAGCGGCCGTTGATACTGACGAATGTTCGTCCGCATGTTGCGGCGCTGCTGGGTGATTTCGGCATTTCGGATGAGGCCCTGCTGGCTCTGGTCAGCGGCAAAGCGACTCCGCAGGGCCGTCTGCCTTTCGAACTTCCATCCTCTGTGGAAGCGGTGCGACAACAGAAGAGCGATCTGCCGCACGATTCACAATCGCCGCTGTATCCGATTGGATTCGGATTGCATTACTGAGAGCGGGGTCGCGGATTGGATCTGATCGCGTCGTGGCGACGGTCATGCGGCGCGATCAGCTAACTCTTCTCGAATGCTATATTGGTCGGCAGAGGGATGAACCACGTGCCTCCTGATAAATTTCGCGTAGCGCTGGTGCAGATGTCGTGCGGGCCGGAGCCGGAACAAAATCTGGCCAAGGCCCTGGAGCGAGTGGCGGATGCTGCGGGACGCGGCGCGCAAGTGGTCTGCCTGCCCGAACTTTTTCAGACGCAATATTTCTGCCAGCGCGAAGATCATTCTCTGTTCGATTTGGCGGAGCCGATTCCGGGGCCGAGCAGCGATAAACTTGCGGCGGCGGCGAAGCAGAATGGAGTGGTGCTGATTGCGTCGTTGTTCGAGAAGCGCGCGCCGGGGATTTATCACAATACGGCGGCTATTTTTGATTCCAATGGATCGCTTGCCGGGCTTTATCGCAAGATGCACATTCCGGATGATCCGCTCTACTATGAAAAGTTTTACTTCACGCCGGGCGATCTGGGATTTCGCGCGCTCGATACCAGCGCGGGACGTCTGGGAACGCTGGTTTGCTGGGATCAATGGTTTCCCGAGGGCGCGCGGCTGACGGCGCTGCAGGGGGCATCGGTGCTGTTTTATCCGACGGCGATCGGCTGGCACCCTTCGGAGAAAGCGGAGTTTGGCGAGGTGCAGCATGATGCATGGCGCACGATTCAGCGGGCTCATGCGATTGCCAATGGAGTTTATGTTGCGGTAGTGAATCGAGTGGGATTTGAAACGGGAAACGTGCGGGGAAAATCTACGCCGGGGCATGGACTGGAATTCTGGGGCGGGTCATTTTTCTGCGATCCGTTTGGGCGCGTCATTGCTGAGGCCTCGCATGACCGCGAAGAAATCCTGGTGGGCGAGGTGGATTTGAAGGCGCTGGAAGATATTCGGCGGAACTGGCCGTTTCTGCGGGATCGGAGGATTGATGCTTACGCGCCGATTTCCAATCGTTTGCTGGATGGAGGGTAAATCGGGTCAATGAGCGTAAGCGACTGATAACAAGAATTGACCTTTCGAGCTGTGAGGATACACTGAGGTGGCATGGTCGAAGCCCAGCCAGGAACAATCTCACGCGGCCCTGAATACCGGCTGTTTGATGCCGATGCCGTGGGACTAGCGGCATTCATTTGCAGCCCGTTGGCGGGCACCATTCTCTTGGCCAGTGATCGAGTCGACTGCGGAACATCCGGCCATCACTCGCGCCGCGTCCGGTGCCTAGATTCTCCGCTATACCAGATTAACGCGGACTGTGGCGATTCAGCGGCGGCCATACGCCTGAGCGCCTTCCCGCCTCGTATACGCTGGTGGATCGGCTTGCCACTATCGATCTCTCGATAGGCTGGACCGGAAAACCTCCGTTGCGATACAACCCGATTTGGTACAAAAGGCGGAATTCTGACCTTGCTTGCGGGGTTATAAGAGGGATTGTGCCAAATCCCGAGCGCTCCAAGCACCTTGCCAGAAAAGCCCAGCCATTTTGATCCGAAGTAGTAATCGATCTTTATCAGGACAAGAGTTTCGGGAGCGTGGAGTCGAACAATTCCGTTCACCACCTGCTCGACCTGCCTGACGAAGTCCGGCGCGTCATCGATCTCAGGCGTGATTCTCATCCAGCAAGTATACGCAACCGATGGGCTCACGCTCGACGTAGTTGGCGTAATATCGCGATAACGCTCATTGAGCAGGAATCCCTTCGTCAAGATCAATGTCAGCTTAGGACTCAACCTGCGGTTTATGATCCCATGCAATAAACTACCTTGATGCCCCGATCCATTTCTTCAAGTATTGCTTTGGATTCCGCTCCCGTAACCGCCGCCTACCGCATGCCGGCTGAGTGGGAGCCGCATGCGGCAACCTGGCTCGCGTGGCCGCACTATCACGGGGATTGGCCGGGAAAGTTTGAGCCTATTCCGTGGGTTTATACCGAGATCATTCGCAATCTGGCGCGGCGTGAACGGGTGGAGTTGGTCGTCAATGATGCTGCGGCGGAGCGCAAAGTTCGCAAGCTGCTGGAAAAGACTAATGCGGCGCTGGCGAATGTTCGTTTTCATCGATGGGCGACGAATCGGGTTTGGATGCGGGATTCCGGGTGCATCTTTGTTGCGGCAAGGCCGGGCTTTGCCCGGCTGGACAGCCGAGAGCCTGCCCTGAGCCTGCCGAAGGGGCGGCTGTCCCCACAAGGACATCGGGGCAAGCTTGGGCAGATGTCCTCACAAAAATCTGGGGACGCGCTTCGCGCTACCAAGTTTCGCTTCAATGCATGGGCCAAATATTCCAACTGGCGGCACGACAACGCAATCGGCACGTTGATGGCTGCAGCCGCAGGCGTTGAATTCGTGTTCCCCTACCATCGTGGCAAACGCGTTGTGCTCGAGGGCGGATCGATCGATGTGAATGGTCTGGGCACGCTGCTTACTACGGAAGAATGCCTGCTCAGCAAGGTGCAGCAGCGCAATCCTGGCATGTCGCGAAAAGATTACGAAAAAATGTTTGCAGATTACCTGGGCGCGCCGCATGTGATTTGGCTGGGACGCGGCATCTTTGGCGATGACACACATGGCCACGTCGACGACCTTACTCGTTTCGTTTCTGCTGACACCGTAGTCACGATGGTCGAAAACAATCCGCGGGATGTGAATCGCAAACCGCTGCGCGATAATCTCGCACGACTCCGGAGGGCTCGTGATCAGGCAGGCAAGCCGCTGAATATTGTCGAGCTTCCCATGCCCGGCCCGGTCGTATTCGAGCAGCGGCGACTGCCCGCGAGCTACGCGAATTTCTATATTGCCAATGGAATTGTTCTGGTGCCGGTGTTCAACGATCCCAACGACCGAATTGCGCTCAGTACGCTGGCCCAGCTGTTCCCTGCGCGTGAAATTGTCCCCATCTATTCAGGTGATCTGGTGTGGGGACTGGGCACCATGCACTGTATGACGCAACAGCAGCCGGCGGTGAGTGAGCGGTCGTTCTGAGGAGCGCATTTTTGCGGACACGCAGGTTCGTGAAGAGATCCAAACAATTTGGGATCAGTGCTCAAGGATAGTTGCGTAGGTCCTTATTGCGGAGTCAACCCTTTGCGGGAAAAACGAATCGTACTTTTGCCAGAGGACCAACTACGTCGAACGCTGTAGGCCTGGAAGGCATGACCGCGTATAAAAATTATTGAGGAGAATCGGATGAATGCACTGAAGATTTGTGCGGTAGCTGCCGTTGCTGCAATCTGTTTTATGATGACCGCCCCGACAACACAGGCTCAGGTGACCGTTAACATCGGGCCGGCGCCTGACTGTCCCTATGGGTACTATGACGTCCCACCCTACGATTGCGCGCCCTACGGCTACTACGGGCCGGAGTGGTTCAACGGCGGCGTGTTCATCGGCGTGGGTCCGTGGTTTCACGGACCGGAAGGGTTTCGCGGCCATGTAAACAATCACTTCCATCCTGACCACGGCTATCACGGCCCACACCCGGCACGCGGCGATCGACCGGAAGCGGGACGGCCTCCCGGACATGTGGAACATTTCAAAGGAAATGAAGTGCGGGATGGACGCGGTCACACGGTAGGCAAGCACTAGTAGGCAAGCACTAGATGTTCTGTTTTGTTTTGGGAATGATGGTCCGGGTTGCGAGCCTGGGCCATTTTTTTAGAGCGGGAAGCTCGACGGATGTTGCAGGAAAGCAGCGGGGTCGCGCGAACCGGCTGCTATTCATAACGTTTGGGATGGACTTGAATCTTGATCGTCGCTCCGTCCACGGGCAGAATGCAGTTGCCCTTCCGCGGTGGAGAGTTCTTCTGGTCACCCGAGGACATATATCTATAGAGAACAATGTCGGTGGATGCGATGGCGTTGCGGTCATTTTTAAACCATCGCTGGACGAAGATGTTACCCTTTACGCGAATCCACTCGCCGGACTGTAACGTCACGAACGTTTCGGGTCTTGAGGGCACTGCGTACAACTCAAGTCGGCCAAGCATTATGGCTAAAGTTGGGGACGAGGCAAGCTGTAGTACTCAAATCCTTTGGACGGATCGTCGGGCTTTAAGTCTGTTAGGTTTGGGTATATGGGTAAGGCTATGGCACCAGTCCCGGCGTTTTCGACTCGAACCTCAATCTCGACCCGCTGATGTGGATATAGATCGCTAGAGTCGATCGCTTCCAAGGAAGATCTTGCTTGATGCGGAAATGGCTTTTCCGAGGGCTCGCAGATTGAGTAGTCCACTCGCGAAGTGGTCGGTCTGTCGGCCACGGGTTGGTTAATATCGGTCAAGTCGATATAACGAACCTCTTGTGTCGATCCAACTCCAGGGAAAAACATGCCGATGACGAGAATAACAATCGGGAGGCGCATCGTTTGACTCGCGGCGCCAATGTTACTGGAATCCGTTGCCCGTGTGAACCGCGCATTGGGCCGAGGGTGGAGAAAATCTTGCCCCAACAAAAAGCGGGCCCCTACGCGGGGCCCGCAAATTGCGGGGGAGTTAAAAACTTTTCCAGTACTTATCGGCCGGGACCGGAAGGCGAAGCGCTACCGGAGCCGGAGGTGCCAGGGTTGGAACCGGGGTTCGAGGTTCCCGGATTCGAGCCGGGGTTCGAAGTGCCAGGATTCGTCGATCCAGGATTCGTTGATCCGGGATTGGTAGTTCCGGGATTAGTTCCGCCGTTCGGCGATGCGCCCGGATTCGAAGGCGAGCCTGGGGTGTTCGGATTGGCATTGGGACTGGTGCTGGGATTCGGATTATTCGGGTTCGTTGTCGACGGCTGGGAACTACCGCTCGGGTTCGACGGACTTGCTCCGGGCTCAGTGTTGGGAACCGTGGAGCCGGTCGGAGGTTGCGCGGTGCTGCCGGTCGGCGGCGTGCCGGTGTTGCCCGTCGGTGGAGTTGAGGGCGATGCCTGGCCGGGTGTGGCGGCTCCGCCTGGGGAGCCTGCTCCGCCGGCTGATCCCGCCCCTCCGCCGGGCGCTGCTTGCGCCACCACCCATGTCGCGCAGAACAAAATCACAGACAATAACATAAGTTTTTTCGCTGACATTCCTGAAGCCTCCAGCATGGAAATTTGCGGTTCCCCTCAATGCCGGCGAACCGGCGGGCTCAAGGGATCCATTGGTAGAGTGTGAGCGCGGAGGCGTGAGATGAATATCCAGCGGATGCGGTAGGCAGGAGTTTGGGATTCCTTAGTCAGAAGAAAAAAATCCGGCGCAGACGATATTAGAAATAAAGCGATCGAAGCGCAACGCCGACGTGCGAATCATCTCATTAGTGCGAATCACTTCTTATAGAGAGTTGGCTGCGGACCTTTTTCCAGCGTCTTGCGATCCCATATCCAGCCTTCGCGGGTATAACTGGCGAGTTCGAAATCCTGGGTGAGTTCGAGCGCGTCGACGGGACAAGCGTCCTCGCACAGGCCACAGAACATGCAGCGGCTCAGATCATAGGTGAAATTAGTGAGTTCTTTGCGGCGGGTTTGCTCGTTGCGGGCGCTGGAGACGACGATCAGATTTTCCGGGCAAGCCAGCGCGCATAGATCGCAGGCAATGCACATGGTCTCGTCAGTGTCGGGATTGACATTCAACCGGGGCGCGCCGCGGTAACGCTCGGCCACTTGCGGCCGCTCCATGGGATATTGCTCGGTATAAATTTCCTTGGGATCCTGATAACGGAATGTGACCTTCAAACCTTGCAGCAGGTCGACGAGGAACACTTTGCGGAGCAGGTTGGGAATCCCCATAACGGGGTAAGCATACCACTTGGCAGTTGCCGGTTACCAGTTTGCAGCTGGAGCCGGAGAGAAAACTTACCGGGAACTTTCGAGGGTGCGGGCGCGTAGTTAAGAGCAGAGGATGTTATGCAAAGTTATTTCGCCAAATTGACGCCGAAAGCACGGATGCTACTGATGGTGCCGCTGATCGTACTCGCATATCCTGTGGTGACGATTGTGATGCCGGCAATCATTCATGCCATCGTTCCCGACGTAGTGCGCTCCGTGTTGAGCCTGCTCTGAACCTTCTGCCTGGCTTCTGTCGAGCAATGGAAGCGCACGAGTGATAATCTGCGCGCAGGGTTTTGCTTCGTCATAGGCGACAACCCACTGTCAATTAAGAACCGATCCGACCCATCACCGATGAGCGACGACGAGCTTTGGATGGAGGAAGCTTTGCGGTCAGCGCAACGCGCGCTGGAGGCAGGCGAAGTTCCGGTTGGGGCAGTGGTGGTATGCGGAGGACGCATCGTTGGCCGGGGATGGAACCGGAACATCACAGATTGCGATCCGACCGCGCATGCGGAAATTATTGCGCTGCGCGAGGCGGGCGCAGCCGTGGGGAATCATCGTCTGGGGGAGTGCGACCTGTTTGTTACAATTGAACCGTGCGCAATGTGCGCGGGCGCGATGGTGCATGCGCGAATCAAACGCCTGATTTACGGCGCAGACGATCCGAAAGCAGGCGCGGTTCGGTCGGTGATGAAGCTGCTGGAACATCCTGAATTAAATCACCGCGTCGAAGTTTGCGGGGGAGTGCTGGCGGGGCGGGGCGCGGAGGTTTTGCAGGAATTTTTTAGAAGCCGCCGCTGAGTTTTGCGGTGCCAATATTCCTGAAAGTTGACATCTGACAGCTTTTTCCATGCGGAGAGGTGCGTGAGTGGTTGAAACGATCCGCCTCGAAAGCGGACATACCTTAACGGGTATCGTGGGTTCAAATCCCACCCTCTCCGCCATATCTATCTGGCCGTGAGCGCTTTGATCCGTTCCTCGGCTTCGGGAATGGCGCGGCGTACAGCGTCAGACAGGTCTTCCTCCAAGCCAAACGTTGCCCCTGCGACAGTTACGAGGTAGGCGCGCGCGGGCCGCTGCCCATAAAGTTCCTCTGCGAGGAGCAATAGAAATTCAGGCGAACTGTGATGAGTGCTGTCCAGCGGCGTGTTTTGGCTCGGCTGCAGTTGCTGGCACGTAACTGCTCCCGGCGGCCTACCCAAGGTAGCATCAACGAATACTACGATCTCTGCCTGGCTGATGGGTTCAGCCAGTTCGGGAGTCCACTGTTGCTGGCAATAAACTTCTATCGCCGGATCGCCCATGGAATTCTTCAACTGCGTCACGATACGAAGCGCGACGCCATCGTCGCCGCGCAGAGAGTTCCCGCAAGCCAGTACGAGAGCTCGACTCATGATCCCCTGCTTATCTGGTCAAGCACGGTGCCGCCGGCGGAGATGAGCCGCACTTGCAGCGGCATTTGACCGTACGCGTGCGTTGAGCAACTGAGGCAGGGATCGAATGCGCGGATCACTGCTTCGACGCGGTTCAACATTCCTTCGTTGAGTTTTTCGCTCCGCACAAAATGGCGCGCGACCTGCAGGATTCCGCGATTCATTGCCAGATTATTGTGCCCGGTGGCGATCACCAAATTGGCCCAGGTGATGAGTCCCTGCTCATCCACACGGTAGTGATGAATTAAAGTGCCGCGGGGCGCTTCGCAACAGCCCACCCCTTCAAGATTATTCAGCGAGGCGGAGTAGCGCGCGTGGGTCTTCGTAATGATGGGATCCAGTAAATACTCTTCGATATGCTCGAGCGCAAAAAGTATCTCGATGAGCCGCGCGTAATGATAATGAAACGAGCTCAACACGGCGCCTCGTTCCAGGGCGCGGAACTCGATCCATTCCTGTTGAGCCAGGGGAGTGCCGCAATTTTCCACCAGGTTGATGCGCGCTAGCGGACCCACGCGGTAGATCCCCCCGGGATAGCCGAGCGGCTTGTAGTAAGGAAACTTCATGAAGGTGAAAGGCTCAACCGCTTCGCCCAGAAAGTCGGCGTAGTTTGCCGCCTCGAGGTTGTCGGCGACAATGTTTCCGTGAGAATCGGTAAAGCGGATTTTGCCTTCGTAGTATCCGGCGCGCTCATCCGGGGTGACCAACCCCATGAACAGGCTGGGAAAATTTGCAAAGGTGCGGATCTCTTCCCGAAAGCTTTCGAATTCGATTTTGAACCACGCCAGCGCCTTCTGCGCGATCGCAATCACTTCCGGTATCTGCGCTAATAGCGTGTCGCGTTTCTCGATGGTCAGCGGTTCGTTCACACCTCCGGGGACAACCCAGCCGGGATGAATGCGCTTGCCCGCGAGGGTCTCGATTACCTGCTGGCCGAACTGGCGCAAGCGAATTCCTCCGCGGCCCAGGTCAGGATTCTTGCGTATCGCACCGAAGAGGTTGCGTTCTTTAGGATCGGCATCCATCCCCATGAGAAAATCCGGCGCCGAAAGATAGAAAAAACTTAAAGCGTGCGACTGAATGAGTTGGGCCAGATTCAGCATACGGCGCAGCTTGCCGGCGGACGGCGGAACTTTCATGGCCAGCAGCACGTCGCATGCTTTTGCGGAAGCCAGCAGATGGCTCACTGGACAGATGCCGCAGATCCTCTCCATCAGGTAGGGCATCTCATAGAACGGACGTCCGACACAGAATTTCTCGAATCCCCGGAATTGTGTGACCTGAAAATACGCCTCGGAGACTTCGCCATGATCGTCGAGATGCAGCGTGATCTTGGCATGGCCCTCGATGCGCGTAACCGGATCGATCGTGATCGTTTTGGACATCTTCTCTTTCTTTCTCAACTCCGGGTGCAGATCAAGGCTCGTTACGCACCAAAGCGAGACAAAGCTGCTACGTCTGGAATTCGCCCTGCGAGCAACTCGCTGATTACTGCATAGATGGTATTGGCGGAGGGTGGGCACCCCGGAACGAAGACATCCACGTTTACGACTTCGTGTACCGGCCGCACACGCGGCAATAGTGAGGGCAGGCGCTCCGTCGGCACCTGCGGCTGCAGCAAACCGTTTCCCTGGTAAATGCACTCGAACAGTTCTGACACCGGGATGGGGTTTCGCATCGCGGGCACATTGCCGGTTACGGCGCAATCGCCAAGAGAAACCAGAGTGCGGGTGTGGGCCCGGATCAGCCGTATTTTGTGTTCGTCCTCGTCGCTGCTGACCGAGCCTTCGACCAGCGCGATGTCGACCTGCGCGGGAAACTCTTTGTAATCCACCAGCGGCGAATACACCAAATCGAAATGTTCGGCCAACTCCACCAGCCGTTCATCCATATCCAGAATCGACATGTGGCAGCCGGAGCAGCCGTCGAGCCAGACGGTTGCGAGCTTAGGTTTGCTCATCGCAGGCCTTCCCGCATGTCCTTTAAATAAGAGAGAAATTCTGGATTCTTGCGCACTTTGCCGCCCACCTTGCTCTTATCGAAGAGCGCGCCGGTGGGGCACACCTGAACACACTTACCGCAACTGGTACAGGTGTCGGACTCACCCCAGGGCTGATGCAGGTCACTGATGAGCAAGGAATTGACCCCGCGGCCAAGGAGATCCCAGGTGTGGGCGCCCTCGATTTCGTTGCACACCCGCACGCAACGCGTGCACAGAATGCAGCGATTGTGATCCAGAGCAAAGCGTTCATGCGAGACATCCACCGCAAGCGACGGCGAGCGGTAGGGAAAACGCACGTGGGTGACGCCGTGCTCTTTCGCGAGATCCTGCAACTCACACATATTGTTGGCGACGCATACCGAACAGACGTGATTGCGTTCGGCGAACAGAAGTTCCAGCACCATCCGGCGGTATTTCTGCAAGCGCGGCGTCTGGGTAGTGACCTCCATACCTTCTTCCACCAGCGTCACGCAGGCGGGTTGCAATCGAGTAGAACCCTTCAGTTCCACCAGGCACATCCGGCAGGCTCCTACTTCCGTCAAGCCGTCGAGATGGCATAGTGTGGGAATCGAAATTCCATTTTCCCGCGCAGCATCGAGAATGGTTTGGCTTACGCTTGCGCTCACGTCCTTGCCGTCGATGGAAAGCGTTTTTACAGCGGGCGCAGGATTCACGCGGAGACCTCCGCCAGTTTGTTGCATTCGCATACTCCGGCACGGCAATGTTTGTCGACGATGTGCTCGGTATACTCCTCGCGAAAATAGCGCAGAGTGCTCAGCACCGGATTCGGAGCACTCTGGCCGAGACCGCAGAGGCTGGTGCTACTGACCATGTCGCAGAGTTCTTCCAGCAGATCGAGATCATTCAGCGTCGCGGTTCCAGTGGTCATGCGGGTGAGGAGTTCGAACATCTGCGCCGTGCCGGCGCGGCACGGGATGCACTTGCCGCATGATTCGGACATACAGAACTCCATGAAATAGCGCGCCACGTTCACCATGCAGGCGGTATCATCCATCACAATCATGCCGCCGGAACCCATGATCGAGCCGACTTCCTTCAACGATTCATAGTCCACTGGAAGATCGAGAAACTGTTCCGGGATGCAGCCGCCGGAGGGTCCGCCGGTCTGCACCGCTTTGAAGCGATGTCCCTCTGGGACTCCACCGCCAATTTCAAAAATAATCTGGCGCAGCGGAGTGCCCATGGGGACTTCGATCAAGCCCACGTTCCGAACTTTCCCGCAGAGCGCAAATACTTTTGTCCCTTTGCTTTTCTTCGTTCCGAGCGAGGCATACCATTCCCCGCCTCGGCGAAGGATGCTTGGGATGTTGGCGTAGGTTTCCACGTTGTTGATCAGCGTCGGCATCTCCCACAGTCCCGACTGTGCAGGAAATGGCGGACGCGGGCGCGGCGTGCCGCGGCGGCCTTCAATCGAAGCGATCAGCGCGGTCTCTTCACCGCAAACGAATGCGCCGCCGCCGATACGAATTTCAATGTCAAAACTGAACCTGGTGTTGCAAATCTGGCTGCCCAAAAAGCCCAGCCGGCGCGCCTCGCGAATGGCGGTTTGCAGCCGCTTGATCGCCAGTGGATATTCGGCGCGCACATAAATGTAGCCTTGGCTGGCTCCCACGGCGTAGCCGGCCACGATCATACCCTCCAGCACGCGGTGCGGATCGCTCTCGAGCACGCTGCGATCCATGAACGCGCCGGGGTCGCCTTCGTCCGCATTGCAGATTACGTATTTCGTTGTCCCGATCGTTTTTGCGACCGTGCCCCACTTCAGACCGGTGGGATAGCCTGCGCCCCCGCGGCCGCGCAGGCCGCTTTTTGAAACCTCCTGCACAATCTGTGCCGGGGCCATTTCCGCCAGCGCTTGTACCAGTGCCCGGTAGCCATCCGCTGCGATATATTCTTCAATCTTTTCGGGATCAATTCGCCCTGAGTTCTCGAGAACGATATTGGTTTGCCGCTGGAAGAATGCTTGCTCCCGAGAATAGAGCAGGCGCTCTGGCATGGTACCGGCGAGTCCTGCCACAATTTCGGTTACATCCGGCTCGGCCACGTTTCTTAAGAGATTTCCATCGGGCTCGCTGCTCACCAGAGGGCCGAGGGAACAAAGACCCATGCAGCCGGTTCCGCGCACGCGACAATTCGCTCCCGTGCGCTGCACTTCTTTGTCCAGCGCGGATTTGATGGCATCGCTGTGCAGAGACAAGCACCCCGCGGCGACGCAAACGTTGAGGGCACGTGGAGATTTCTCCTTCACCGCGTGGGCTTCGTTTGCGATCTGTTCGAGATCCTCAAGCGTCATCAGTTTTTCCATCCATCCAGTTTTTTGCGAAGCGCGGTCTCACTGACGTTCCCGGCGGTTTCTCCATCAAAAATGAAGGCGGGCGCCATGCTGCAGGAGCCGATGCAGCGCGCGCTGACCAGGGAAACATTTCCGTCCAGCGTGGTTTCCCCGGCTTTGACGTTAAGTGACTGTTCCGCCGCTGCAAGCAACTGGTTGGCTCCCTTGATGTAGCAAGCCGTGCCCAGGCACACCAGGCAGGTATGCTTCCCAGGCGGCTTCAGGGTGAAGAAGTGGTAGAACGTGGCAACGCCGTAGGCTTGACTCAAGGGGACGTGCAGAGATTCGGCGACGAACTTCAGGGATGGCTTGTCGAGGTATCCAAAATATTCCTGAACCGTGTGCAGGGTTTCGATAAGCGCGTCGCGGGCAAACCCGTGCCGCCGCATGGTTCCATTTACGATTCGCCACCGTTTGTCGTCCGAAGGGAGCGGAGGCTTCTTCGAGGTCGTAAGCATGATCGCATCGCCGAGACTACCGCGTAGTATATACCGCGAAATTTTTCATCCGCTCGAGGCTGATCACGTCTTCAAGTATTTACATCACTCCCTTTTCTATATCGGGAAGCTTTTTATTTTCCGGTGCAGTATCTACAACAATGTAGCGCCTGCCGAAATTTGCAACAGAAAGTACCGAAGACTATTCGCGTTCGGATTTTTGCCCAAATGTCACATTGAAGGGTGATCCGTTTCCTTGTGCTGTTTGTAGGTCAGGGCTGAAATGGATTGGTCAGTCATCAGACCAATTCCGATGCTAGCCACTGAGTCAGTCCGCGCTGAGTTCAAGGCCATCCCGAGAAATAAGGTTTACCAGCAAGTCGCCAAACGGCTGGAGCGGCGGATTGCGGAAGAACTGAAACCGGGTGACTTGCTGCCGCCGGAGCGCGAACTGGTTCGAATGTTGGGGGTAAGCCGCAGCTCCGTGCGAGACGCGATTCGCACGCTGGAGCTGATGGGCCTGCTGGAGCCACGACAGGGCATCGGCACGGTGGTTTGCAACCCCATCGCAAGTGCGCCAGACCCTCTGGCTGCAGCACTGCTGGAAAAGCGAAAGAAGATCGCGGACTTGCTTGAGGTACGCCGGATGATCGAACCGGCTCTAGCGGCGCGGGCGGCGGTGCAAGCTTCTGCCAAGGCGATCGCGGATATGGATGACATCCTTTCGCGCCAGGAGGCGAAGATACGCGCAGGCGACCTGGGAATCGAGGAAGACTCCCGGTTTCATTACGCCATTGCACTCGCGTCCGACAATGCCGCGGTATTGAAAATTGTAGACGTGCTGATGGATTTGTTGCGTGAGACGCGGGAGAGATCGTTGCAGGTGGAAGGACGGCAGGAAAAATCGCTTGCTGGTCACCACCGGATTCTTTCCGCTTTGAAGTTGGGCGACGCAGCAGCCGCTGAATCTGCCATGCGCCGGCACCTGCAGGAAATTGAGAACGTTGTGTTGAAAAAGCTTTAAGAGAATGGAGGTTGCCAGATGGGTCAATTATTCGCGGTCGAAGTAATTTATCGGGGAGTCTTTCAAAAGACTCTAGCGAAGAACATCACGCGCGACATTGTTTTAGCCGCGCACAACGAAGGCAAACTGGGCATTTCCTTTGGCCGTTATGGGGATGCTCCGGAACGCAACGGTATTCCAGCCAAGAGTTTCGCCATCGTCGCCAAAGACGAGTTGACGCTCGAAGCCGGAATGGCGCAATACGAACCGAAGCAAGTCGATCTGACCGTGGTTCTCGATGACACGCTCTGCAAGGGCGGAGAGTCGTGGGCATGGTACGGATTACAGCCGGTGCATCACGCTCTGAAGCCCGGACACACCCTCATCGTAATTTCGCTTGAGGATGCGTCCACACTGCTGAAGAGCATTCACCGCCGGGAAGAGCCTTACAAGCTGGGAATCATGAAGGGCGTCACCAGTTTCTCGGGCATGTGGGTGTTTAAAGATGACCACACGGACGTCCGCGTCCTGGGCGCAATCGCCAAGGCGCTTCCGGAATTATTCAGCCTGAAGTCGGTGGAGCAATTCATCAACGACAAGCTGAAGAGCGAATTGAAAGTCACTTCCGCTCGCACCGCGTTCGAGAAATTCACCACCGTGCCGGTGAAAGCGGGCGAAGGAAATCCCGAAGTGCCGTTCAAGTTTGAACTGCCCGGCTGGGAAGATATGCGGTCCGGCGCTTCGATTAAAGGTCAGCCCCAGGGCGGTCCTTATCCGGATCCAGTCACGGGTAAAGTCGGTGGCTTCCGGCCTGCCCGCAATGAGCTGTTCAAGAAGTACTCCACGCGCACGATGCGGCCGGTCATCAACTTCTCGACCTGCACCAAGTGCACGCTGTGCTGGCTGAATTGTCCGGATGCCTCGTTCGACGTCACCGCCGAAGGCACCTACGACGCCAATCTCGAAGCATGCTGCGGTTGCGGCGTTTGCGAAGAGGTTTGCCCCGTCAAGGGATGCGTCTCGATGGTGAATGAGTCGGAGTTCCACGACAACAAGAGTCAGTGGGAAGCGTACGAGACAGACAAGAAAGCCTATTTGAAATGGCTGGAAACAACGATTGAGAAGGCTGAGCCGATCGAGAAGCGGTCTCATGGATTCCGTTATCGCGGCCAATACGCAGAAGAGGTCCCCGAGGCACTGGAGATCGCAAAGAAAGGCTAGCAGCCCAGCGGGCAATTAAGAATCAGCACCAAGACTTGCCCGAATGCGAATGAAAGACAAGGAGATTGAAATGGCGACATTAACATTACCGGTTGAGCAAAAGAAAAAAGGAACCGAGCAGGAAGCCCTGATCACCGGCGCCGAGGCCATTGCGATTGCCTGCAAACTGGCCAACGTGGATGTGGTCACGGCTTACCCGATCCGGCCTTACGACACGGTCATGCAATACATCAGCCAGCTGGTGGCAGATGGCGAAATGGATTGCGAATATATCGTGGCGGAAGGCGAGCATTCTCAATTCGAAATCGTGAAGCACGCGTCGGTTTGTGGAGCACGCGTGTTCTGCGGTTCGAGTGGCGTGGGTTGGATGTACGCGATGGAATGTTTGACCGTAACTCCCGCGCTCCGCGTCCCCATGATTGCCATGGTGGGCAATCGGGCGTTGGACGATCCTGGCGCGTTCGGCGTGGAGCACAACGACGCGTTGGCCGTCCGCGACCTGGGCTGGATGCTGACCTGGGTTGACAGCGCTCAGGAAGCCCTGGACACAGCGCTGATCGCATATCGTGTGGCAGAAGACCGCCGCATGTTCGTTCCGTTGGCGATCAGTTGCGACGGCGCGTTTCTCACTCACTCGCAAGCATTGGTACAGATCCCGACGTCGCAGCAGGTTAAGAGTTTCCTGCCTCCATACGATCGCGGCGATCTGCTGCTCCATCCCGATAACGTAATTTCGGTGGCCCCACAGTGTAACGAAGATTGGGTCACGGAGATTCGGCGGCAGAACTACGCAGTCACCGAAGTCGCGTGCGATGTGATTCGCGAAGTGTATGCCGACTTCGAAAAGAAGTTTGGCCGCAAGTATGGCAATCCGTTCTTCGAAGAATATATGACCGAGGATGCGGAAGTCGTTCTGCTGGGCATGGGCACACTTTCCACGCCGGTTAAAGTAGCCATCCGCAAGATGCGCGAAGAGGGGAAGAAAGTCGGGTTCATTCGCCTGCGCTGGTTCCGTCCGTTTGCCGGTAAGGAAATTGGCAAATGCCTGGAGCGTTTCAAGGCCATTGGCGTACTCGATCGCGACATCTCGTTCGGTTCGCCGGACTTGAGTGGCGTCGTGGCAACCGAAGTCCGGTCTGCCATGTATAGCAACAGCGCCACCAGGCCGCCAGTAATCGGCTTCATCGGCGGATTGGGTGGTCGCGAAGTGACTGTGCCAGATGTGGAAGACATGACGGAGAAAGTATTCGAAGCCGCTAAAGGTAAGGCGCAACCCCTGACGCAATGGATCGGGCTGCGGGGATAACGCCAGTTGACATGGCGCTATTCATAGCCGGAAAGGACAAACTAATCATGAGCACATTTGTAGATGAAAAACCGACGCAAGACCTGGAAGCCTTCAAAGGAGTGAAGAAGGTTCCACACGAGGAGTACTACACGTCCGGCCACCGCACCTGTCAGGGCTGCGAGTCTGCGCAAATCATGAAATTGATGGCGAAGGCCGCAGGTCCCAGGACCATTGTTCTGGGAAGTACTGGGTGCATGTACGTGGCTAACACCTCTTACTACGCCACTCCCTGGGGCGTCCCCTGGATGCATACACAGCTGGGCAGTTCAGGCTCGAGCGCTCTGGGAGCGGCGGCTGCATTCCGCGTCCAGATGCGCAAGGGCGTAATGAAGGATGAGCCCATCAATGTCATCGCCTTTTGCGGCGACGGCGGTGGCGCGGACATGGGTCTGGGAGCAATCTCGGCCACCATGTGCCACCCCGATTACAACCTGCTGATCCTGATGTACGACAACGAGTCCTACGCCAACACCGATATCCAGATTTCCGGGACATCGCCCTATGGCGTCAACACCTCGTTCAGTACGCCGGGAAAAGTAAAGCGAATCATGAATCACCGCTGGAAAAAGAACATGGCGCCGCTGATGCTGGTTGGCCATCCCACAGTGAAGTATGTAGGAACCATTTCGACTTCATACCCGCTGCAGGCGATGAACAGCGTTCGCAAAGCGTTGTCGATCGGCGGCCCGACGTTCATTCACTGCTTGAATCCCTGCCCGAAAGGCTGGGATTTCGATCCAGTGCTTTCCTTCGAGCTGGGCGAACTGGCCGTCAACACCGGCATTTGGCCTCTGTACGAGGTCGAAAACGGCAAGCTGAAGCTCTACGGCAAGACCGAACAGATCGCCTGTGGCAGATTCAAACGTCTGCCGGTGCGCGATTACTTGCTCAAGCAAGGAAGGTTTGCGCATTTCATCGAGGACGATATCGATTACTTCCAAAGCAAAATCGATGACATGTGGAACAAGTGGCTGGTGCCGGGGATCATTCCGCTCCAGAAGGACATTGAAACCGCAGAGTAATTAAGCCCGCCCCGTAAGGGGCGGGATATTTATTTACCGGATGCTTTCCGGGCCGGAGTGTCTAGCGAGAACACAAAATCAATTCTGATTATTTCCCAAGAGGATGCCTATGGCCACGAATGTGACCTCCTTTGTTGGACGAGCGCCGAAGCCGAGCCGCGTCGCGGGAAACCGCTGGATCCAGTTGATCTGCGGCATCGTCGCGATGATCGTCATCTCCAACTATCAGTATGCCTTTACCCTTTTTACCCCAGGCATGAAACAAACATTTACCGGGGTGCCTTACGCGAAAATAGCGGCCATATTCTCGGCCTTTATTCTGTTTGAAACCTGGCCGATGCCGGTATCTGGCTACTTTGTCGACAAGTTCGGCATCCGCAAGCTTATGACGTTCGGAGCGATTTGTATCGCACTGGGATGGGTGCTGGGTGGCACCGTCGCCAAGTCACCTCTCGAACTGTACATCTATTACGGTGTTATTTCTGGAACCGGCGCTGGAATCATTTACATCTCATGCGTGGCCAATGCCTTGAAATGGTTCCCCGACAGGCGGGGGCTGGCCGCTGGGTTGACCGCCGCAGGATTCGGTGGTGGAGCTGCTCTCACGATCATGCCCATTGCCCGTTCGATCCACAGCATCGGATGGGCTCACGCCATGGCTGTATGGGGCATTGGCCAGGGCATTGTTGCACTCATTGCCGCGATGATCCTTCACCATCCGCCCAGCGGGTGGGTTCCTGCCGGGTGGGATCGGCAGGCAAAGCAGGTACATAAGGGCGTCGCCCAATCGAAGGTCAACTTTACCTGGCTTCAAACTCTGGGACGACCCGAGTTCTACCTGCTCTACACGATGTTTTTCTTTGCCACCGCGGGTGGACTGATCGCGACTGCAAACCTTTCACAAATCGCCAAGTCCTTGCATGTGAGTGACGCTACGGTTTGGGGTTTCGCGATTGTCCCACTGGCCGCAACCCTAACGGCGGCTTGCAATGCCCTGTCTAGAATCGTTTGGGGATCCGTCTCAGACCGGTTAGGACGCGAATATACGATGTTTCTCACCTTCGGTGTGGAAGCAGTGCTGGTGTTTCTGGTAACCAAAATAGCCGGAGCTCCCATTGCATTTGTGGTTCTGTTCTCGTTTATCTTCCTTTTCTGGGGCGAGATCTATTCTCTGTTCTCAGCCACGACGGGCGATGTCTTCGGCCCCAAGAACGCCTCGGCCAACTACGGCATGGTGTATACAGCCAAGGGAGCTGCTTCCATATTTGCTGGATTTGGAGCGGCAACACTGGCTGCCTACTTCGGCGGTTCTTTTGCGGTGCCATTCTACATTTCGGCTGTCCTGTGTGGGATTGCCGCGCTCCTCGCGCTATTGGTGCTCAGGCCATTGATCAGGGGCAGAATCGCGGAAGAAATTCGCGCATCCGACGAGACAGAGGGTCTAGCACTGTCAGCGGCATTGGCGCAGGCAGAAGAGGCTGATGCGGCGAGGAAAGCGAAACGTCTGGCCGGAGTCGGCCGCTAGTCGGTCGTCCTACCGAGGCCTACAAAATCAAGGCAGCCTGAGACCAAGCCGGTGGCGGCTTGTTTTCAGGCTGCAATGTATGTTCGCGAACACGTGTAGGAAACGGGAAACTCTGCTAAGGCCTGGGGGAAGCGTCTAGTCGCCGTGCGTGATCCCGGTCGCAGCGACGAGTCGATTCTTGCACTCCAACACGGCTCATTGAATTCTCCACTCACATAGATCCTCCGCAATCAGGAAAGCCCGGCTTGGGATGAACTCAGACGGCACTGAGGCAACCTTGGGATTCCTGCTTCATCTGTAAGCTCGTGATTCAGACGAAAAAGTTGAAAACTCTTCGTGC
The DNA here is from genome assembly GCA_963726155.1 of uncultured Acidobacteriaceae bacterium. Classification (GTDB taxonomy): domain Bacteria; phylum Acidobacteriota; class Terriglobia; order Terriglobales; family Acidobacteriaceae; genus Sulfotelmatobacter. The sequence continues at coordinate 1,508,647 of CAVSBF010000002.1, read as the reverse complement.
TTCCAGCGTTGCATTCCTCAGCTTTCGCTGTTGCAAAATTCAGCCGTGCGCCGTGAATCCATAAGACTCTGATTACACAGGGTGATTCTGTTCTTCCCTGCTCAAAAGTCAAAAACACAAATCCAGGCTGTTGTGATTTCTATCAAAGGGCGATTACAAATTCATCGCAAGAAATCTCTACACGAGCTTTCGTCCTTTCTAAGTGGCTTGTTTCAAGCGAGATTGCCAATTACCGGCGGAGTTGCTCGCAGTTCGCCCGTGTGGCATGGCGATTGCTTTTAGAAAGTGTGAGCGGCTGGCGAAACGGCCCTCCGACGAGGTGACTTATGACAGTCCTACTGGTTCTCTTCACTTTCATATCCTTCTTACTGATCGATTATTTCCGCACGCGAAAGGCGACGGTACATCCCGCGTTGGAGATGTCGGCGGCGAAGTACGACGCCGCACCACGCCTTCAGCCTGCCCTGGTCGCGGGCTTCCAGGTCCCGGAGAATCTCCGCTACCATCCCGGCCACACCTGGGCATTGAGCGAGAGCCCGAACCTGGTGCGGGTTGGCTTAGATGATTTTGCCTCCAAGCTGACTGGCATGGTGGAGAGCATCACGCTGCCGCAACGCGGCCAGTGGATTCGCCAGGGACAGAAGATGTGCACCCTCCATCGCGACGGTTGCGCCGCCGATATGGTTTCGCCGATCGAAGGCACGGTGTCTGACATCAACCCGGCATTGCTGGCAGATCCGAAACTCGCGCTGCGCGACCCTTACGGCGAGGGCTGGCTGGTGACGGTGCAAGCACCCGACGCCAAGACAAGCTTCCGCAACCTGCTGGGTGGGCCGCTGGCCCGCTGGTGGACCGAAGAGTCTGCAAGCCGCCTGCAGCGCCGCATGCCGACTGCACTGGCGGGCGCGCTGGCGCAGGATGGTGGAGTTGCCATCGATAACCTCACCGTTGAGATTCCGGATCAAGACTGGCTGCCGCTGGCCAAGGAGTTTTTCCTGTCATAAACACAGCTCGCGGCCAGCGATGGCGAACCAGCCGCGCTGACCGGAACGAGGGCCGCTGAAGCACTGACCGCCCGGATCCAAGGCTGAATCAGCTAACACTCAGCCAGGACACCGGGCGGTCAGTGTTGTTCATGGCTTCCATTCGATCAGGATGCGGCTGAGAACTTCATTTAACGGCGCTACAACTGTCGCAGTGAGGGCGCGCCTTCAGGCGCCGGACTAGCGGCGGTGCGACAGATTCGGCACAGCGCACTCTCCTTGAGGTCGATCCACTCTACGGCGTGTGACGAAGCCATGACACAGCGGTAGTCATCGCAGTGAGTCAGGTTCATTGTGTGCCCCACTTCATGAATCGCTTCCTTTATTACGCGATTGCGAAATAGCTCATGATCGGATGGAAGACCATAGAACTCCTGCCGCAGCCGATAGGTTGAAAGCAAGGCGCACGGACCGCCCATCTGTGCTTCGCCGAAAACAAAAGTAAGAATCGGAATGTAGAGGTCGACGGCCGCAACGCCCAGCACCCGCCAGGAATCGGGCCAATAAACTTTTGCATGCCATGCAGAATTTCCGAGGAGTGATATTGCTGGCGTTCCCCGTGGAAGGCGAACTCCGGATCAAGACGGACAGGAAGTATTTTGCACCGCGTACCAAGAATTTCCTCGATGGCGGGAGAAATATCCTTCAGCAGCGCATCATCGACATTCCCGACCGGCAACAGGTGCAGCAGTTTCATCGCATGCCTTCATCGGGCGACTTCATCGGTCTTCGGGGTTTCCGGCTTCTTGTCGCTGCGGCTCCAGCCGTATTTCTTCAGCTTGTGATACAGAGTCACTCGATCGATGTCGAGCACATCGGCGGCATGGCTCTGATTGCCGGCACATTCCCCGACCACCCTGAGGATGTGGGCGCGCTCGATATCCTCAAGTGTCTTGCTCGAGCCGTTGGAAGCGGAGGCACTTTGTGACTTGAAGGCGAAATCGCCCTCGTGCAGCTCCGGCTCCTGCCCGACGACCATGGCACGCTCCACCGAATTCTCGAGTTCGCGAACGTTCCCCAGCCAGGATTGCTGCTGCAGTTGATTCATGGCCGTGGGCGAAACCCGGGTGATGCGCTTGTTCATGGCCAGAGAGAACTTGCGAACGAAGTGATCGACCAACGCGGGGATATCTTCGCGGCGCTCGCGCAGCGCCGGCAGTTCGAGGCGAAAGACGTTCAAGCGGTAGAAAAGGTCGGGGCGAAACTTGCCCTCGTCGATCAGTTTTTCCAGGTCTTTGTTGGTGGCGGCGATACAGCGGAAATCCACTTTGATGATTTGATTGCCGCCGACGCGGGTGATTTCGCGCTCCTGCAGTACCCGCAGCAGATCAGTTTGCGTCTTCAGGGTAATGTCGCCGATCTCATCCAGGAAGACCGTTCCGCCTTCGGCAATTTCAAATTTGCCTTTCTTGCGATATTGGGCGCCAGTGAACGCACCTTTTTCGTGTCCGAAGAGTTCGCTTTCGAGAAGCGTTTCGGTCAGCGCACCGCAATGAATGACGACGAGTGGATGAAACCTTCGCGGACTGGCCTGATGAATCGCGCGCGCAACCAGTTCTTTTCCGGTTCCACTCTCTCCCGTGATGAGCACCGTGGCATCGGTAGGACCGACGGTCTCGATGGCGTCGAAGATCTTGCGCATGGCGGCGCTTTGTCCAATCAGCTCTCCCGGACGCGCAACTTCGGCAACCGTCTCACGCAAAAGCACGTTCTCCTGCGCCGTCCGCTTATGAGCCAGCGCATTCGTCACCAGGTGGGAAATCTCATCCGGGTCGAGTGGCTTGGTCACGTAATCGTAGGCGCCATTCTTCAGCGCCGCGACCGCGGTCTCGACCGAGGCATAGCCGGTCATCATGATCACGAGTAGTTCAGGATCGACTTCGTGCATGCGACGCTGCAGTTCGATTCCGTCCGTGCCGTGCATTTTGATATCCACCAGAGCCACGTCCCAGCGTTGTTGCGCCAGGCTGGTAAGTGCGTCGCTGGCGTTTTCCGTGGTTGCAACTTCGTAGCCTTCTTCGCGGAACCATTTGCCTAACGAGTCGCGCACGCTTAATTCGTCGTCCACAATAAGCAGTTTTCCCCGTGTGCTCACTTGAATCACCTCACGTTCATCGCGCCATTTCTTTCGTCGACCGCTAACACAGAAGGCCCGGCAGCCCGCGCTGGCAGAGTTACCGTGAAAGTAGTTCCCTGCCCCAACTCCGATTCGACCCCGATGCGCCCATGGTGCCGCTCCACGATCCCGCGGCTGATCGCCAGGCCAAGTCCGACTCCACGCCCACTTTCTTTTGTGGTCATGAAAGGTTCGAAAATCTGCGGCAGGACATCGGGAGCGATGCCAGATCCGTCGTCGCGGACCTGGATGCTGATTTCGGTTTCATCGTGGTTCGTCTGCGTCTCGATCCAGAGATTGCCGCCGCGCGGCATGGCATCGACTGCATTCATGATTAACGCCAGCAGGACTTGCTGAATCTGCTCAGGATCACAAGGCACGCGAGGCAAATCATCGGCAAGCTTCAGTTGCAGCTCGATTCCAGCCGCATCGAGTTGATGCCGCACCAGCATCAAGCACCGGCTAATCACTTGATCCAAATCGGTCGACTGCACATTCATGGGCGCGGTGCGCGAGAGACACAACAGGTTCTTGATCAGCTCGCCGCAGCGCCGGCTCTCCGAGGCGATCAGTTCGAGGCTCTCATGGCCTCCTCGTGTTTTTCGTGCTCCACCTGGCCCGACGCCACCCACCTCCGCAGCAGCTTGGCGTAAGTCAGAATGCCGGAGAGCGGGTTATTCACTTCGTGCGCGACCACGGCAGCCATCTTGCCGAGCGAGGCCATCTTTTCCACATGCAGAACGTGATCCTGTGCCCGGCGCAGTTCTCTGGTTTTTTCTTCGACACGATCTTCCAGCGTCTTTGCCCAGGTGACGATTTGTTCATTCGCCGCGCGCAACTGCAGGCTCATGTCGTTGAAGGAATGCGCCAGGTCGCCCACCTCGTCCTGGGATCGCACCTCGATCTGATAACCCAGTTCGCCGCGCGACAGATGTTCCGTGCCCTGCTTCAGCGCGTTGATCGGTCTGTCCACCACCCGCCATACGAATAGCCAGCTGAAGATTGCGACCAGCAGAATTGCTCCTACGGTGTAGGAGAGCGTGCGCGCGCTACTGACTGCAATTTGCGCGTCCGCTGTAGCCAGCGAGAGATTTATGTCGAGCACTCCCAGAACCTGCTGGCTGGCGGGATGCGCGTGGCACGATGCGTTCGAACAGTTAAGCTGGTTTTCGATGGGTGTAATGATTCCCATGACGCGAGGGCCGCGATTGATCCGATAAATACGAAAACGGTCAGGACGGTTCAGACGCGTGAGCGGCCGCGATTGATTGTGACAGCCGTAGCAAGCCTCTGCCGTCTTATCGAGAACGCGGTTCACTTCCGATGCATCGGTGGAGTAGCTGACTCGGCCCTCCTGGTCAAGGATGCGCACCTTAACCATGCCGGGCTCGTCTGCCATGGTCTGCATGGTGTGGTAGAGGCCTTCGCGATCGTTGCGCAGCATGTAGTAGGTGGCGCTGCGCCGGATTACGTCGCTCACCCGCTCGGCACTGGCCAATGTGGCAGCTTCCAGATGTTGGCGGTGCAACCGAATATTCAGATAACCGAGGAGAGCGAAGATGACGAGCATCACCGCCAGCAAGGAACCGATCAATTTCGTACTGATACTGTAGCTCAGCCGCTTCTGCCGCAAAGTGTGGCGAATTGAGTCAGTCTCCCGCATGGGTTAATACCGCTGGGCTAGCTAAAGGTCTCGCCTTGGATAGGCGAGGGCGCTCCGCCGCGTATTCTTCTTTGGGAAAGATAGGTAGATACTTCACCGCGACGCTGAACAGGAAGAAACCCAACGCGACGATCATGAGAGTGATGGAGAATTCCGTCCATTTCGGAACGTAGTGGTGCCCGACGTAAGTCTCAAAGCCGATAAGAGCAATATTGAGCCGGTTAGTGATAAAACCCAGCAGCGTAAAGATGGACGCAAGATATAAGAGCTGTGGCGACAGCCTGACCTTCTTGAAGCTGAGCATGGCGATGGGAATCACGAAGGTCAGCGTGAGTTCGAGCCATAAGAAATACGCTTCATAACTCGGCGTAATGATTTGCCTGAGCAGGCCGCGGTGGAAATAGTCCTCAAAGCGCAGCAAAGCATTCACCCAGAGAGCAACTAGTAAAGCGCCGCCCAGAGTGACCAGCACCGGTAGTTCCAGTTGACGGCCGAAGGCCTTCGCGCTCTGCGTGGATTCGAAAATTGTCATCGCCAGACCCACTGCGATCGCCGAGCCAAAGAAGAAGAAAGGCAGCGCCGGTGTGTACCAGAAAGGATGAAGCTTGCTCGGCATAATCAAATAGAGCGACCCCAGGGAACTCTGGTGCAGGGTGGAAAGCAATATCCCCAGAACAATCAGCACCGGGTAAATTTTGTTAATCCACTTGATCGGAGCCTTCAGATTGAAGCGCTCGAAGACGCTGGGAAGAAATTCGAAGAAAAGCACGGTAGTGTAGGTCATCACGCACATGCCCACTTCGAACATCACCGAATGCGGGTTCATGTAGATAAGCTGGTGCCAGATGTACCAGGGGCGGCCGAGGTCGAACAACAATCCAACAATAAAAAGTATGTAGCCCAGGAAGGCAGTCAATACAGCGGGGCGCACAACACTGTGGAGACGCTCGACATTGAATAAATAGACCGCGCCCACCATGCAAAAGCCACCCGCCGCCAGCATGACTCCGCATAGGCAGTCGAAGCCGATCCAGAGACCCCAGGGGAACTGATCACTCATGTTTGAAACCGCGCCCAATCCGCGGAAATAACGAATGAAAGAGGAGTAGAGGCCCAGGCCCATGATCACAATGAAAACGACTCTCCAGAAAGTCAGCTTGATTTTCATCGTGCGCTCCCGTTCTTCTTTTCTTCTTTTTCTTGCGCCTCGGCGGCGGCTACTTCCTCACGGCGATGCGATATCCAGTAAATGCCTCCCAGCACTAATGACCACACTGGAATAAAGTCTGGAATTTTCTCCATCACTCGGCCGGTGTACTCCGGCATCGGCGTGTTGCCGATTTTTTCCGAGGCGGGATAGCCATACTCTTCCACTTTCAGGCTGGAAAGAATGAGTACACAGGTTCCGCCAACTTCGTTGAGGCCATAAATGCGCGGTAAGTAGGTGGTTGGATTCAGGCGGATGCGCTCTTTTGCTTCCTGAATGAGATCATCACGGTCGCCAAACTTTGTGGCGCCGGTGGGACAGATCTCGGCACAGGCCGTCTGCTTGCCGGCTACCACGCGATCCGGGCACATAATGCATTTACGAACCCGCGGATTCAGCGACCCCCACTCGTACTTGGGCTGGGCAAATGCGCACGCCACCATGCAATAGCGGCAGCCAATACACTTCCAGACGTCATACACGACCGGGCCTTCCTTTGTCTTATGGAAGGCGCCGACGGGACAAACTGAAGCGCAAGCGGGATGCTCACAGTGCATGCAGAGACGGCGCATGAACTTGTCGTCTTTGGTCATGACGACCGTATATTTATGTGCGGACTGCACCGACTCCGCCGCTACCGCATCGTTGTAGGGCAAGTTGTTCTGCTGCGCGCAGGCGCTTTCGCACTGTTTGCAGCCGATGCACATGGTCGCGTCGTATAGCAGGGCTTTACTCATGGAGATTGCTCCTCGCCTCTCCTGGGTAGGGCTTCCGTTCCAGCGAAGTGAGGTAGGCAACAAACGTGCGCTGTCTCCGAACGGAGTTAGGTAACGCAAAGAAAATCTCTGACCTCTTGCGGAGCAAGAAAGGTCCGGGTCCGAAGTGGTGAACATCCGGACCCGGACGGGCTGTTCCCTGTGGCAAGCAAAGAGAGGGCGAGTTCCCTGGCAGGACAACGAATCGGCAGGTTTGTACTCGCTTCCGCCGAATTAAACCAGGCATGTTCATACCGCCCTCTCGCCTTCCACGACCGCTATCGGCGATTTGCGACAACGGCGGCGCGCAAAAAGGAACAGCCAATAACCACCATCAGCACCTACTTCTGCAGGGTGCGAATGTAGGTCACGATCATTTTCACTTGATCAGGGGCCAGACTCTTCACGTTTCCGGGATGCTTGGCCGTTGTAGCGATTGATTTCGTCAGGACGTCGTCCGAGGTTTTCTTGACATCTTCCGAAACCAGGCTCGGAATTTTAGCTGCCGGCTTGCCGGTTGCATCCGCGCCGTGGCACATTGCACATTTTGCTTTGTAGAGGCTCGCCCCATCGTCAGCGGCCCATGACAGATTAGGAATCAGAATGAACAGGGCTACGGCAATTGTCATTACCAGCATCACCAGTTTCGTTGTCTTCATGATTTCGTTCTCTCCTAGTTAAAATTTGCAATCTATGAAGGCAGCGATGATGAACGCAAAAAGAGCGCTCCCAAAGCATGTAAGAATTCAGCAACGGCTTCGCTGCCTAGTTGAGATTTTCAACGGTGAGCGGAATAGGCGCAGTGACCCGGATCACCTAAACTCGTGACTCAGAGCCGCGGAATGAAGGCTCAATGACATAGACGCGCTGCATTTTGCAGCGGCTTCACGGGAGTGCTGGAACGAGCCTTTCCTAATGGTCTTTTCGGATGGCGATAAAAATAAAAATCCCGCCCGCTGGCGCGCGGGCGAGGAGGTTACCGGGTATGTCTTAATTCCGGCTCCCGATCTACCACCAAATCGGGATGCAGGCGACGAAATGTAGCGGCAACGTGGCAATTCCAGCAAACTGGATGGTGCGTGGAAAAGACTTCAGGAAGCTGCTCCGGCCGCAACTCTTTCCACTCGACGGTCTGGTGATCAGGGCCCAGCAACCCTGGGGCGCGATCCAGATGATGAAGTTCGCCGAAAGCCTTGTGACAAATCGCGCAGTCCTTGCCCTGATACCACTGCGAAACCACGTTCCAGACCAGACAGTTCTCGGGATCTGCTTCGATCTGCTGCAGACAATCCTGACCACAATTTTCTCGCTCCGGCCACCGCGAGCATTCTTTCAGATGCAATACGGGTTCGGAGAGGAAAGCACTTGCCGCAGCCTCACCGGCCGCGACATCCACAGCTACGGTCTTGTGAGTTTCCGGGCAGGTGACGAGGCGCTTGCCTCGGTAAGCGAAATAGGCCCTCATGGCTGGAATAGCCCGGAAGATAAACAGCCCGACTGCGATTGCCAGGATGACAATCGCTATCAAAATGATTCCTGTCATAAGTCACCTCAGCGGCGGCGGCGAACTTTTTGTCTCGTTCCTGGATGGTTACCCCATCCCGAGACTCAGTGTGCCGCAAATGGCCCGAGTGATCCGCACTTCTATGCGCGGATCGTCAGGACCGGACAGGTCGCATGTGCTACGACGTGGTGAACAGTGGACCAGGGCAAGTGGCTCATGCCGTCGACGCGATGCGCTCCCAGCACTAGCAGATCTGCGCTTTGTTCCGCTGCCTTGTTCACAATGCAGCGCCAAGCGGAGCCGAATTCGACCAGAACTTCGGGCGCATACGCCAGTGAGGCTGTGGGAATTTCTTCTCGCAGCTTGCGGATCTCATCGTCCACCGGCTTGGAGAGAATTCCCAGCCTGGAGTCACCCTCAACTACATGAATCAGAGTCAATCGAGATTGGAATTGCGCAGCCAGCGAAAAAGCGGTTGGCGCAACTCTCAGTGACTCAGCGGTAAGGTTCGTGGCATAGAGGATATGACGCAACTCGAATTCAACAGGAGCTGGCCCGCTCGCGGAAAATTCCGGCAGCTTGGCAGGACCGCAGATTCCGGGCCCGACGGTGAGCACCGGACACGGGGCGTGCCGCAAAATATCTTCAGCCACCGAACCCAGCAGAAACTTTCCTATTCCGCCGCGACCGCGCGTTCCTACGACGATCAGGTCGATTCCATTTTCTGCAATGATGGGACTGAGCTTGTCCCAGACTTCGCCGTGCCGTACGTAAGTACGCGTCGGAGTATCTCTCAAGCGAGCGGCGATCTGATCGACTTTCTGCTGCGCCAGGCTGCGCGCGTCCTCGTATAGAACTTCGAAACTAGCATTGTCGGCTCCGCCCGTCATGAGCATCAAGGTTGAATCAGAAAAAACATGGGCTACGTGCAATGTGCTGCCGAACTTGCGGCAGATCGCGGTCGCGTAGGGAAAGGCCGCCTCGGACGTATCTGAAAAGTCTGTGGCGTAGAGCACATTCTTAACGGCGATCGCGGCGGGTTGCTTCCTGGTTTCTAATTCTTGGGTTACTTCCAGGACTGTCATATAGCACCTCCGTCACCAGTCTCAGACTTACACATCGACTCGATTTCGGCTGTGACTATCGTCACTTTTTTATGTGATGGTAGATACTCCAACGCAGGATGCGCGGGTAGCCTTCAGGAATAGTGAACCAACGGAAGAGCAGTCGATGGTTTCAGCTGGTCACGACTGCATGCTCGTGCAGAGTCAAAGCCTCTAACTGTTCCTGGTAGCCGAGTGCCGCGAAATAAATCGCGTGATCGAAAAACTGCTCCAGCATCTGCAGCAGTTCGAGCTCTCCCATGATCTCTACCGCGCGGTCTGCAACCGCTTCGCTCTTCAGGAACTCCCAGAGATTCTCCTTGGTAAGCAGGATCACGTAGATAACTTCCGCCAGTGGGACATTCTGCCGTGCCCTTCGCGCTCCGATCTCCCGGTAACGCGTTTCAATATCGACCAGGTTCTTTCCCAGCAGCCAATCACCCAGATGACGGTATATCTCGTACACACGTTCGCGCAATTCGTGGGTGGGAATGGTTCGGAAGCAACTTACTTGAGGGGAAGCGAGTACTTTATTCTCCAACCCTGCAGCCAGAGTGTCGGCATGGGTTTCAATCAGTCGCACTAACCTGTAGGAAAACATCATGATCCACCCCCTGTGACTTCCAGACTTATGGGCCGAGCCTGGCTGCTCTCGATGATTCCGGTCGCCTCTCGGATCTCATCGCGCCGGTTTGAGTTCCGTCAATTGGTTAGAAGGAAAATCACCGTCACGGTCGTTTCCACTTCCACTGGTTGCCCGTTCAATAAATAAGGACGGTAACGCCAGTGTTTGACTGCCTCAATGGCTGCCGGCACTAACATCGGATGTCCGCTAACCAATTGCAAATCCTGGATTACGCCCTCTTTGTTGATGATGGCCTTGAGTACAACATTGCCTTGTATGCGGGCGGCCTTGGCGATGGTTGGATATGTCGGCTCGATTTTCTGAATCAAAAGGCCAGTGGTTACTCCCTGGGAGATCCGTACGCGTTGCGGCACCACCGGCTGCAACTTGGGTAAGAACGCCGAATTCTGAGTAGCGCTGACGATGCCTCCGATCACCCCTCCCAGCTGACCGCCGGGAATTCCGCCCGGTACGCCTCCTACCACCCCACCGGTGCCAGGCATCAGCGGCGCCTCTTCTTCTCGGATCATTTGTACTTTTTCGGGAATTTTGGTTGGCGTACGGAGTTGGCCTCCCGAGAGCAGATCGCTCTGAATCTGCTTCATGATTCTGGCCGCTTGCGCTGCTGGTGGCGGGGGCGGCGGCGGAGGCGGCGGAGCCACCAGAAATGTCAGCAATTGCGACTTCGGCAATTCCTGCGTGAAGTAAAGCGGCAATAAGAGCAGCACTCCCAACATTGCGCACTGCAAAATGAATGATAGGACTGTTGCCCAGGTCTGCCGGGTATGTTGGCCTTCGTATCGCAGCAAGCTGTCTGAGAATAAGGGCCGGACCTGTGCTGGAGGCGTCATCAGGCGCTCCAGAGAGGAATCAGACACTCTTTGTTGCTGTGGCTTAGGAGCTTCCTTGAGTTCCTTTCCCGGGATCTCGATAGTGCCCTTCATAGCGAATTTCCCCCAGTGCCCTCAGCAGTTCGATTTCCGGTTATCTCCTCGACTGCGGGGGCACTCCCAACCTCATATCGATTTTCGGCCAGAATCGCGGGAACAGCCATGACCAGCAGCACAACTGCGTGTGATGGGGATCACTCACCACGGGGGCGTCGCGTAACCTGGAGCTTTGCGTGGTGGATCGCGGTGTAACAATCAGTGTGCACGGCAACGCCCTACCGGCGCCAACTACGCCGGGACCCAGTTTCGGCGCTCGAGGAAAGTCGGGGGTTCGTAGGTGCATCCTGCGAGCAAACGTTTCTGCTCCCGGCGTGTCGACCACAACAGGATCGGGCCCAGCGATGCAGCAGTCAGGCGCGCCATGACGGGAAATTCTTTTTCGACCTCGCGCCGCAGACTGCGAATTTTTTCGCTCACGTCTTGATTGACTTTCTCGAATTCGCGCTCCATCACCCACAGCGCCGCAGTGTAGGCACTACTGAGCTTTTTCACTTCGCGCGTAAACCGCTCACGAACGCGAGCGTCGGGATGGTTCTTATAGCGTTGCCAACCCTGCAGCATGGTTTGGCACAGGCGATAAAGGCTGGGCCCATTTCTCTCGAAGTCGCGCCAGAAGGCCCAATCCAGAAACCGCTTCGAATCGTCGCGAGAGATAGCGCCGTGCTGGAAATTAAATTTGTACTGTCCATGGATGTCGGCGTACTCGATATCCGCCAGCAGACGGCCTTGTTCGGCCATTTCCTGGTACAGCGGTGTGCCGGGAACCGGCGTGTAGAGCATGAACTGATGGAAGTCGGTCTGGTATTCGATTGCCGATTCGATTTCGTTGACGATGTTGTCTGGCGTGTGGTGCTCCAGTCCAATGATGGTCGAGCCCTGCACTCGTATGCCGTGCTGGCGCATTTCTTTCGTGAGTTGCGTGACGTCATGACCTTGCAACTTACCGTAATTCGACCGGGGAGATTCCAGGCCCATCCATACCCAGGAAACGCCGAGTTCCACCAGTTCCAGCATGGTGTATTTTCGAATGGCATTGGCGGAAGCAAAGACGGAAAGCTCCCAACTCTTACCCGCCTGCTTCATGCGCTCCAGTAATCGCATCGCACGGGTGCGATGAAGCAGGAAATTCTCGTCCATCACAAAAAAGGAATTTACTTGGAGCTCTTTTTCAATTCCACACATGACGTCGAACAATTCATCGCCGGTCTCATAAAAGTTGACGAACTTTCCCTTCCCGCCGAAAAAAGCGGAAGTCGTACAGAAGTTGCATCCCATAGGGCAGCCCACGGAAGGGATGATGGTTGCTGCCGTCCCGCCTTTTCGCTGCGGAAGACGCACACCCATGATGCGTGTCTGCAGGCCGGAAACGATGGCGGGATGACGAATCGGCGCGCTCTCATCTTCACCCAGGTAACGGCGCATCCAGGAGATGCCTTCGCCGCGCACGATGTGGTCGGCATCGATCATCGCTTCCAGGCCGGGAATCGCGGCCACGTGTCCGCCCACCACGATTACCGAATCCGGCGATAACTCTCGTACCAGCCGGCACATTTCCCGCACCTTCAGAACATTCACGATGATGGAAGAGATGCCGACGATATCGTAGTGGTTCTTAGTCAATTCACGAGCGAAAGCTTCGCGAGTGGGAAAATCCAGAAGGCTGCAAGGCGCCGAAATATTTTCCTGAATCATCATGAGTCCCCAGGAGCGGTGAAACATGCGCAATGAGAAGCTGCCCTGGGCGCGGGTAACCTGATTGTGATAGAGCTCCATCGGATTGATGGCGCGGCTGCCAAATTCGTCGTCTTGTGCATAAGGTCCGAAGACAGAACTGAGCAGAATGCGAGCGTGACTTCCCTTAGGATGAATTTCTGTATGCATATGAGTGATAGGAGGAGAGTAGCTCGTCGGAAGAAATTTTGCGGTGATCCCCGATACATTACGAAACTATTACATGCCAGTTGTCTCAAAAAAGCCTTTGCTTCCTTTGCGCTCGCTCGCTTCTCGCCCATCTGTGAAGTTTATGTGTGAACTCCTCGAGTAACGCGAGCGGCTAGTTCTTTTAAGGGACATCGACTATGATCTCAACTCAATCGGACATGAAGCATTCAACTCTTGCAGTTGGGCTGCTGGTGTGGGTCTCGGTTTTTGCTTCGTCGCCCTTTAGCGCGTTGAGCGGCGCACGGCCGCCGGGCTCCGCTGTTCAGCCGATTTCCACCGCCGACGACTTCGACTGGCGCGACATCGTTCCCTATCTTTTCTCTGCATCCACTCTGCCCGGAAATCCAGGAATTAAGACGGTGCTGGAAAACTCCCGGGTGCTTCGCACCTATGTGACAAATGAAATTCGGGCGGAGTGCAGACCGGATAAAGGCCGGTGTGCGGCAAAACGCGAGGGGTTTACCTTGGAAGGGGAAGTCAACAAGCGAATCGATGGGATCGTGGAGGAAGAGATCATCCATCAGAAAACGATGGCAGGGGTTGACTACTCATTGGCTGGCCAGCGATTTCCGTTCTCTGAGGTCGCAGCTTTTAAGAGCGCGAAGCACGCGGACGCGCACTACATTCTTGCGCTAAGCGACCGCACCTACACCGCTGCGCAGGTGCAAGCGAAGTACGGCGCCCCCTATGATACCGATATCTTTCAGATGTACAGCGTTTTTAAATACCGGCTTAATACCCCGGACTACACGAGCAAGGCAATATTCGAGATCGATCCGGTCGATGGCGCGGTGCTAAAGATAGCGATCAGCCTGAAACCGAAAAAATCCAGGCATCCGTCCCGCTAAATAGCCGAACGTAAATCTACGTTTAATCCGCTTTGCGCCAGCTTGAGTCGGGATCGTATTTGGTCATGGCTTTCGCCAGAGTGGCGGTCCTGGGGCCGAGATCTTTTTCGTAGACAATTCCATCCTGATCAACGATGAATGTCATCACGCCGGATGACCGGTACTCCGCTGGATATGCGACGAAGGCGAAACCGCGGGTCATCTTTCCATCGGCGATGTAGCTGTGTGCGCCGCCGGGAGCCTTTGCGCCTTGAGCTTTCAGGATGCGAAAGTAATATCCCTCAAACGGCTCCAGATTTCGATCCGGAGGTTGAGGATAGTTTTCGGTGGCGGCCACTGCTACCAGGGGACCAATCGGACTACTGGTCTGCCCGGAAGCCGTTTCCCAGTACAGGCCGTTTTGCTTACCGGGGTCGCTGAAGAATTTCTCCGCGTACTGTCGATCGGTTGCGCCATCGTGAGGCTGCGAATAATATTCTTTTTCCGCGTCGACCAGCCCACTGCACGTTTGGATTACTGCCAGCTCATTTCTTCCGACTCTTCGATAAAGAATCTCCTGCTTGCCGGCTGCAGTATCGAAATACCAGGAGCTTCCCTTGTGGACGAGCGGAATAGGGGTTGGCCAGTTTTCCGCACCGATGTAAAGCGTGGTGGTGCCATCCGGTTCGATCACCAGGCGATGCATCTGCTGGTATTTTTTCAGGAACTCATCGCGGTCTTTCTGGTCTTCGGCATCGTCGCCGGAAGAGACGATACTCTTCGCGTTTGGTCCCAGAACTTTTAACAACGACTGCTGATCGTTGTTCTTCATAGCTGTAACCAGCACCTGGCTGGCTTCTTCTGCGGAAGAAAATGTCTGCTGTCCGGTTTGTGGCGCGGCCAGATGCCGAGCTGCCGATGTTGGCGCGGCAGCGGCTGGTTTTTGTGTGTTCGATTGGCCTGCCGCCAAGGTTGCGGAGAATCCCAACGCTACGATAGCAGTAGCCATCAACACGTCACGCATGCCGAGAAAGTGCCTTCTCGAATCGCTCTTTGCCAATGTCATGATCAGTTCCTTTCTGTGACTTTGAAGCCGTGGTTTGATGGGCCCAGTGCGGGTCAGCGTCTGCCGCCGCCTCCATGTCCACCGCCGCCGTGCATTCCGCCACCACCGCCGCGCGCTCCTCCACCAAAGCTCGACCTGCCCCGTGAGGAAAATCCGCGAGATTCGCCGCCGCGCCGAATTCCTCCAAAAGCGCCGGGACGTTCACCGGCGGCACCGCGATTACCGGCAAAACCTCTGGCACCCGCGGCCCCACGTCCGGCGGGAGCAAATCCCCGCGCGCCGCGATCGCCGCGGCCATAAGGTGCGAATCCTCGGTAATTGCCGTGGAAGTATGCATTGCGATCGTAGAATGCGTGACTATGAAAGCCATAACGGCCGCCTCCATAGCGCAGGTAGCCTCCACGCCAATCAAGGCCCCATCCATGCCATCCCCAGCCGAATCCAAAGAATGGGCCGATGCCAAACCCGACACCGAAAGATAGATACGGACCGCCAACACCCCACCAGGGGTAGAAGCCCGGCCACAATCCCACCGGATAGCCATATATGAGCTGCGGATCGTATTCAGGAACGTAGACGACATCCGGATTGGTGGGCGCGATATCGATGTCGTCGCCTTCTTCGGTTACTGTCTGCTGCGGCGTGGTCTGCAGATGTCCCGCCTCTTTGGCCTTTTGGCGCATGACCTGGATCGCCTGCATTACATCGGGACCCTGGTTGTAATTCGCATCGCCGAGTTCGGAAGTCCAGGAGAGATTCTTATTCAGATTTGCGAGCACGGAAGGAAACTGGGTGAGCGCTTTCACGCTGGGATCCCAATCCTGCTGGTTCACGGCATCCCCTAAATCCTTGCCCTTCAGGTTGGGGTTTTCCTCGAGGAATCGCTCCGCTTCGACAATTTGCGTTGGATAGGCGGATGCGGCCAGTATCTGAGCCACGAGAGCATCGGGATACAACGCGATTGGAGCGACCAACTTCTGTAGCTGTTCCGGGGACAATGCGGAAGATTGAGGTGCGCCAGGCGGCGGAGGCGCTTGATCTTGGGGTTGAGCAGGGGGCGGAGGCACCTGGCCCTGGGGTTCATCCTGCGCCCAAACCGGAGCGGTGAGCAAACAACCTGCCAGCATTCCCAACCCTACGGCTCTGGCAATGGTCTTTGAAAATAATTTCCCGATCAATTTAAAAGTCATAGAGTCTCCTACCTGTTCGCAGCCCGTTACGCGGGCAAACATCCTAAGAGTGCCTACCCCTATAAACACCTTGAGATGCTAAAAGTTGCACTTCGGTGTATCAGATTGCACGTGAACAGGCGTCGATTCACAGTTATTGTCACAAACTCCCTGTCTACGCACCGATGTCCTGCAGCGCAAATTCAGGCTCGCCTGAATTCCTCAGATACGAATCGAAAAAGCGAAGCAGGGATGGCGTTTGGCTGCCCACCCCAGCAAACAGCAGCACTGGAACGTCGGGTTTCAGGCGATTCATCTCCGCCCGCACGGAAGCTCCGGTCGCATCCGGCAGATCGTACTCGAGAAGAACCCCATCCACCTCGCGAGTCTTCAGCAGATGTAAAGCCTGATCTGCGCGAGTTGCGGCGAGAACCTGGTAGCCGGCGGTCTCCAGCATGAGTTTCAGCTCGCGCATGTATTCGGGACGATTTTCAACGCAAAGAACTCTTCTATCGCTCATTGGTGGTTACTCCTTTGAAAGTATCCGAGTTGATGTCTTTGGGCCTCGGCCAGCGGCAGTTCCCGGGGAAGTATTTCGCGGAGAGCCCAATCGATGCGGTCGACTGCTTCGACCATGATGCGATTCAGAGCCTGATTGTCGGTTGCGTCCAGCGAAAGAGCGACGGGACTCAGCGCGTTTCGGATGTGATGATTCATTTCCGCAATCACCTGCATCCGTGCCACGACCAGACGATGGCGTTCGCGGCTCATGTGGACTAATTTTGCCACCAGTCCGCTGACCACCAAAGCGGACAACCCCTCGGCAAGCAGCCTCTCGGGATGCGGTCCAATATCGGGCACCAGCAGAAAGTGCATCAGCTCGGTCGCGAGAAAAGCAACAACGCCTACCCCGAGTGCGGCAAGTAGAACGAAGTGCCGCGAATTCGGCTCCACCCGAAGCGACTTTCGAATCGCGCTCGCCTCGGGGAGGCGGAGTCTGCGAGTCGTGACTCGGTCCTCGGAAACGTCGTTGTTTAACACTGAGCCTCCTCGGAAGTTTTGCCAACGCGATTTTTCCCCAGATTTTTTTTGAATTGCTCTTCGCGCTCAAGAGCGTGGTTGAGTTTCCGGACGATCTCTAGTAATTCGCCGGAATCTTTAGTTTCGAGAGCAGCGCTACATAACCGTTTCCAATTCTTATCGTCTTGCTCGGGCATGGTACATTTCCTCCAGAACTATCGGCTTCTATGAGTCGAAAATTGCTGCTGGCACTGGCCGTGATTTGGAACGCGCCAAGGAAGAAGCAGGAGGATTATGAGTGGGTGGGAGGAGGACGGTTGTAATGCCAACCGTCGTTTACAAGTTCCACAAAATTCGCCACAGCATAAATTGCGTGAGACGAAACGGCGGGCGGCGGAGCAGTTCGCGGGCCGCTCAGAGCGCTCGCCAACTGAGAGTCTTCGTGATCAAAGCATGGTCGATGGTCGTGGTCCCCTGCGGTGTGGAGGGCCAAGTTATCGGAAATATGGAGAAAATGAGCAGGGACAGTGCGGGCCCATAACATGCTGAGGGCGGCGAGACACATAATTGCGGCGCGGTACGTGATCAGGCCGCACACGCCTCTCGAAATGCGCCGCGAAGGCGCCATGTGTTCACCCCACACCGTATTTGATTATTTTACAGCCGTTTTGGTTAGCTATTGACGAATCTTTACTGATAACAGACGACGCATACCCGTATCTACTGAAGATGCAATAGCAAAGGCGAAAAGCGGTTATCCAAGTCAGAACGTTAACTGAGGCAACAATCACGCGAAACGGATTGTCGCTCGGAGGCGCAAGGGAAAATGAATGGGTGTTCTCGAGTTTAGCTTGATTGTTGGGGTGGGTTCGCTGGTCGCCGGTTTTTTGGGAGCACTGACCGGACTGGGTGGCGGCGTGGTGATTGTCCCCATGCTCAGCCTGCTTCTTGGCGTGGACATCCGCTACGCCATCGGGGCGTCGTTGGTATCGGTCATCGCCACCTCATCGGGAGCAGCGGCGGCCTATGTGCGAGAAGGCATATCCAACATCAGGATAGGAATGTTTCTCGAGGTCGCGACCACTCTTGGCGCAATTGCGGGCGCAACTCTCGCGACGCACATCTCGACCGGTGCAGTCTCTATCGTTTTCGGAGTGGTGCTGATCGGCTCGGCATCTCTTTCCTGGAAGCGCCCCGCGAAAAACGCGAGTGACGATTCGCCGGACGCACTTGCCACCCGATTGCGATTGAACGGAAGCTTTCCTGAGGGCAGCGACATTCGAAAATACAACGTGCGCCGGGTGCCGCTGGGTTGGGGTCTGATGTTTGGCGCCGGGACGTTATCCGGATTGCTGGGCATTGGTTCGGGAGCAATGAAAGTCCTCGCCATGGACCAGGCGATGAAAATTCCGTTCAAGGTTTCGACAACAACCAGCAACTTCATGATCGGAGTCACGGCTGCGGCCAGCGCGGGAATTTATTTATCCCGCGGCTATATCGATCCCGGGCTTTCCATGCCGGTCATGCTGGGAGTTCTTGCCGGGTCGCTGCTGGGCACGCGGGTTCTGGTGAAGACGCATCCCAAATGGTTGCGGCGAATCTTCAGCGTGGTGATCGTGGCTCTCGGAAGCGAGATGCTCTACAAGGGGATTTCTGGAAGGATTTGATATGGGCGAGGAAGAAAGCCAGGAGCCAGGCCGGACCGGTAAGGCTTGGGCCGATCGAGCTTGGACCGATCAACGGATGGAAATATTAATCGGCCAACTTCTGCGCGCCGGGGTGATGCTGGCGGCAGCCGTGGTGTTGCTGGGCGGGGTTGTGTACTTGGTTCGGCATGGCCGTTCAACCGCAGACTACCACGCGTTTCATGGCGAGCCGGAGAACCTTCGCAGCGTTGGGGGCATTGTGCGCCAGGCGCTGGCGCTTCGAGGCAAGGGCATCATTCAGTTAGGCCTGCTATTGCTGATTGCAACTCCGGTGGCGCGGGTGGCCTTCTCGATCTTTGGATTTGCCGAGGAGCACGACAGGATGTACGTGGTAATCACGGTGATCGTGCTATCGGTTTTGATTTACAGCCTGATGGGCTCTCCCGGCTTGTAAACCGAGGCGGAATTCAGGATGGCTCGCGACAGACGCGGAGAACCGCCCCCCGACGGTTCTCCCCGTAAGTTTAGTTCTCCACCGAAGGGCCAAGAAACAGTCCCGTGGCGAAGAGCCAGCAAGGAGCAACTCCCAGGTTCGAACTCGCATATTTCTTCTCAGGTCCGAAAACGGTTCGTGAACCTGACGCCAGCTGCGTCCCCCAGGAACTCCTACTAGTATTAGCGGGAAAATCGAAAAAAACCTGTCATCCATCGTCGAAAACAATTCGGCCGGACCCCTGGCACGCCGAACAATGTCTTAGTTCCTGGGCCTGCAAAGATCCAGGTAATGACATATTTTCTGCGGCACGTAGCGTTGCAACGTCGCTCGAACTGAATTCTTTACGACGGAATCGTCGTTCTTCCAGCTCAGAACGTAGTCGTCGACGATGGCTCCAAATCTGAAAGCCTCACGCGCCTGACAAACCCCGCCGTTATCGTCGTTTCCACAGGCGTCATTGACCTTATTGGTGTATTGGGCGAGTGCGGCTGAGCTGGCCGTCGCTGAGTCCGCAACGTCAGTTCCGGCATCAAGCGCGATCCTGAGATTTTTCACCGATTTTGAGAGGAATTCGGGGATCTCGGCACCGATCTTTTCCAGGTCATCCAGCAAATCCTCGAGGGTATGTAACTGTTCGCTCGCGCCCTTTACCTCAGCGCTGTTGTCCTTCACGGAATCCGCCATAGCGAACCTCCTTCTAGGTCTCTGGCCAGCGTTACGAGACCCTCGGTCTCCCCTACAAACTTTAGCGAGGAAACCCCGTAAAGACTGGCATGTTTTTCGAAACAATCTCAAACAGCCGTCAAATGTTTTGGAACCCGCAAATCTTTGTGGTAAGCTTTTGGCTCAAATTTGGCGGGCAGTTTACGTCAAATCCTTCCCCAAGCTACCGAGGACTCCCGTCCTATGACCAGGGCTTCTTCCTCCGAAATTACCCAGCTCCTTCACGATTGGCGGGGTGGGGACCAGCTTGCCCTGAACCGCCTGACGCCGGTGGTATACGAGGAGCTGCACCGGATGGCGAAGCATTACATGGCCCGGGAAAGAGACGGTCACACGCTGCAGACAACTGCGCTGATCAACGAAGTTTATTTGCGGCTGGTCAAGGTCAAAGAGGTGGAGTGGCAGGACCGAGCGCATTTTTTTGCGGTGTCCGCGCAAATGATGCGGCGAATCCTCACCGATTTTGCTCGCTCGCACGGTTACCAGAAGCGCGGCGCGGGCGCCCAGCATGTTCCTCTGGATGAGGCCCTCTCAATCTCTTCCGAACCGGCGATCGACCTGGTGGCGTTAGAAGATGCGCTGACACAGCTAGGTGCCACCGATGCGAGAAAAAGCAAAGTAGTGGAACTGCGATTTTTCGGCGGGATGACCGTGGATGAGACAGCGGAAGTGCTGCAGATTTCTCCTGAAACCGTGATGCGGGACTGGAGCCTGGCCCGGGCATGGCTGCTGCGCGAACTCGACGGAGGCGTGAGCGATGGAGCCTGAACGCTGGCAGGATGTGGAGCGCATTTACCACTCCGCACTGCAGTGCGATGGAAGCCAGCGGAGTCTCTTCCTGGAAAAGGCTTGTGGCGAGGATCGAAGTCTGCGAGTGGAGGTGGAGTCGCTGCTGAAGTACGCGCAGCGTTCGGAAGAGATTTTTGAAGCGCCGGCTTTGGAGGTTGTAGCCCGCAGTCTGGCCGAGGATCTGCGGACTCAAGAGCGCCAGCGAAGCGACAAGATGATCGGCGCGCGAATCGCGCAGTACCGCATCCTGGACAAGCTGGGCGAAGGAGGAATGGGCGATGTGTACCGCGCGGTTCGGGCGGACGACGAATACGAAAAGCAAGTAGCTATAAAACTGGTGCGGCAAGGCCTGGACACGGAGTCCGGCTACGAGCGCTTCCGCAGAGAACGCCAGATTCTGGCCGGATTTGAACACGAGAACATCGCCCGCCTGCTCGACGGTGGAACGACCGATGAGGGCTATCCCTACTTTGTCATGGAACTGGTAGAAGGCCAGCCCATCGATGAATATTGCGATCAGGGCAGGCTCGGAGTGGAAGCACGGATCAATCTTTTCCGGAGTGTCTGTTCCGCGGTGCAGTACGCCCATCAGCGGTTGGTGGTACACCGGGATATTAAGCCCGGCAATATCCTGGTGACCGCCGAGGGCGTTCCGAAGCTGCTCGATTTCGGTATTGCAACCATTCTCAGCGCCGAAGCCTATTCTCCCGGAGCCGAACCCACGGTGACCGTGCAGCGCATGCTGACCCCGCAGTTTGCCAGTCCCGAGCAGCTTCGCGGCGAAGTGATTACCACGGCAAGTGACGTCTACTCGCTTGGGAATGGTTCTCTACAAATTGCTGACTGGTTGCTCGCCTTACGTGCTGCATACGAGTTCCTCGTACGACCTGGCGCATGCTATTTGCGAAGTCGAGCCGGAGAAGCCGAGCACGGTGATCGGGCGACGATCGAGGGACAGAGCACAGCGGCAGTCAGACGATCGACGCTCACATCGAAGACCGGCAAAGTGACGATGGCGGGATCACCGACCGAAAGCAGCGATTGTCAAACGGCTACACCGCAGAAGGTAAGCAGTCACCGGAATACGACTCCAGAAAAGTTGCGGCGCAAGCTATCCGGTGATCTGGACCAGATACTACTGAAAGCGTTGCGCAAGGAACCGCGATTGCGCTACGGGTCGGCGCAGGATTTCGCGGAAGATCTGCGATGCTACGGCCTCGGTTTGCCGGTGTCGGCGGGGCGCGGTACATTCAGTTACCGCAGCGGGAAGTTCATCAAGCGCCACAAACTCTCTCTGGCGGTCACGGCATTTTTCCTCCTGATTGTTCTGGCCGGAGCCGTGGCCGTTGTGCGCGAAGCGCGCATTGCGGAGCGGCGTTTTAATGATGTGCGCAAGCTAGCCAATTCTCTGCTGTTCGATATTCACGACAGCATCCGCGATTTGCCGGGATCGACGGCGGCGCGAAAGCTGCTGGTAGACCGGGCGTTGCAATATCTGGACAGCCTTTCGCATGAGTCGTCCGGCAACCCGGGCCTGCAACGCGAGTTGGCGTCGGCGTATGAGAGAGTCGGAGACGTCCAAGGAAATCCCTACTACGCAAATCTTGGGGATACAGCGGGCGCTACGGAAAGCTATCGCAAGGCTTTACAGATACGGCTGGCGCTGGCGGGTGATCAACGGGGATCGGCGGAGGATCGAGCCGCTTTGGCGGCAGTCTACGTGAAGCAGGGTTTTGCTTTCAGAGCCGGCAACAATTTTCCGGCGGCGTTCGACGCTCTCAGGCGGGCATATCCGATCACGCAGAAGTTGGCGGCTGACCAGAAGGATGATCCCAAAGCGCAAGATACTTTTGCTGGAGTTTGTTTTGCGATGGCGCAGTGTCTGGGTGATATGGGCGATGTGGCGGGCGCACTGGAGAATTACCGCAAGTCGGCGACGATTCGCGAGGCTATCACCGGCGGCTCGCCCGCCTTCAGGGTGGGCGTTCAAACCAGACTTGCCGGCGTGTATGGATACATGGCAGGCGTCGAGCACTTGAAGGGAGATCTGGATGCAGCGATTACACTTCAGGGGAAGGCGCATGACATCCTGGTTCCGCAGGTCAAGGCCGACCCGCGGAATGCCAGGCTCCAGCAATTCGTGCTGGAAAATGAATATTGGACCGGATATTACCTGGCGGAGAAGAGCCTTCCGGCGCAGGCGTTGCCCCACCTGCAGACCGCGCTCGCAGGATACCGAAAGATGACTTTAGCCGATCCCCACGACGTGCTGGCGATGCGTTACCTCGGCAAATGCTATATGAGCGTGGGCAAGGCGCTTGCGGCGGACGGCAAACCCAGCCAGGGTATTCAGTCGGCTCGCGAGGGAGTTCGGATTCTTGAAGCGTTGGTTGCTGCCGATCGCGGCGATACTGCCTTCAAGCCTTCTGATCTCGGATACGCACGTTCGGCGCTGGCGGAGGCTTATTCGCGTTTGGCGCAGGAGCATGGCCGGTCGGTGGTGGCCAGCATTGCGAGCTGGCGCGAAGCCAGGTCCTGGTATGAGAAGAGCCTGGATACATGGTTGGAGCTAAAGGAAAAAGCGCCGCTGGCGCAATTCGACGCGGCGCAGCCGGATTATATTTCTGGAGAAATTTCGCGCTGCAATGCCGCTCTCTCGAAGTTGACTGCGCATAAAGTGTAAGCGGAACAGTGCGCATCCGCCCTATTACCTGCTGAGATGGTAGAGCGATCCTAATATCGCCCCGAATGCGGCATGTGCAAGGAAGACCGAAACTGGAGTCTGTATTCCATAGTTCAACGCCATGAATCCGGGCGGCTCAAGCTGTCGGTTTGCGTTAAGGCCATGCTGTTCGCTTGCCATTCGTGGATGAATTCCGGGCATCAACGACATTCCTATGGTCAAGATGGTCAACGCGTGCGCCAGTCCAAGCAGGGTGCCGAACCACCAATTGGCCATGTGCTGCGCCTCAAATATCAGCACGTAAAAAATGGAAAACAGAAGGCCCACAACTACCTGGATCAGGAAGCCATAGACTTTGGCTCTCTCGCGTTGGGGAGTAACGAAGGTCCCGATGAGATAGGGCAGGTTCATTCGAGTAAGGCCGAGCCCCTGGCTGAGGGACAACATTGTGGATAAAGCAATGGTCGCTAAAAATCCTGAAAGCAGCCAGCTTGTCCAGTTCACGATTTAGCCTCCGACGGAACCTGTTTGGTTGCTGCCGGTGGACGATGCGCGAGTTGTTGTTCGCCCTTTTCACGTTGCGAGATGGATAGAGCCGCCCCAATCAGGCCCACGTGGGTGAATGCCTGGGGGAAGTTTCCCAATGCCATGCCGGTCTTCCCGTCGATCTCTTCGCCGTACAATCCCAGATCGTTTTGATACTTGGCTAATTGCCCGAAGAGTTGGCGAGCATCGTCCAGCGAACCGCCTCCCAAAGCGAGATATTCGACCTCCCAGAAACTGCAAATTGCAAACGTCCCTTCCGGATTGGGCCTTTGATAGCGGAAGAGAAGCCCTTCGGGCGTACTCAGATATTTCCGGATAGCGCGGTAGGTGCCGAGCATGCGCGGCGAACCCGCTTCGGCAAAGCCATACCAGGAAAGCAGAAGCAAACTGGAGTCCAGCTGATCCCCGTCAAGCACGCTAACATAACTCTGCAATTGTTCGTTCCAGGCACGCTCCTCAATCTGGCGTCGGACGGTGTTGCTAACATTCTTGTACTTGTCGACCGGTGCTCGTCTTAACATTCCGCACTCGGCCAGGCGGACGAGACGATCCATCGCGGTCCAACACAAGAGCCGTGAATGGGTATGGTTTTGCGGTTCGCACCGCGGCTCCCAAATGCCCTGGTCGGGCTGGTCCCAATTTTGGGCTACATAATCTCCGAAGCCGATCAATACCTTTTGCATTTCGCGGTCCAGCGAGCCGCCGTGAAAGGCGAATTGCGCGGCCGCGTCAATCACCTCGCCATAAACGTCCAGTTGGAGTTGGTCTCTCGCGGCATTTCCAATGCGGACTGGCCGCGATCCGCGGTATCCGCTCAAGTAATTCAATTGCCGCTCGACGGGCGCATTGTCTCCATATAACGAATACAGGATTCTCAGTTGAGGCTGAGTCAGCCGCGTTGCATGGAGCAGCCAATCGAGAAAGTCTTCGGCCTCATCCCAGTAGTCCAATTCCAGCAATGCCCGGATGGTGAACGAAGCGTCACGCAACCAGCAATAGCGGTAGTCCCAGTTCAAGTCTCCGCCAATCAATTCCGGAAGCGAGGTAGTGGGCGCGGCAATAATTGCGCCGGAAGGCGCGTAGCTGAGTAGTTTAAGTGCGAGTGCGCTGCGCATTACCGTCTCTCGATATTCACCGTCGTAGACGGCGTGGCTGCTCCATTGTTGCCAGGCTTTCGCGGAATACTCGATGCGCGCGTCGACCGAGGCATCGACTGGAGGCAGGACAGCCGGAGCCTGCTCGGAATAACTGAAGGAGAAGCGCACGCTCTGGCCCGCGCCCAGGCGGAAACGAGCGTGGGCCACTCCGTTAGCGATCGTCAAGGCAATGCTGCTCCGCAAAAAATAAACGCCACGCCCTATGGCAAAGCGCAGGCCCAATTCGCCGAATTCGCGAATCTGCACTTTGTTCTTGCCATAGTCGGCCATGGGTTTGAATTCAATTTCAAGTTCAAAGTCGCCCGCAACACAAGTAATTTTGCGAATGATTTCGTAATCCGGCACCAGGATGTCCTCGCGCCAAGCACGAGCGGTGCCCGGCATCACATCGGTGAGAATGGCGCTGCCGGTGGCATTGTGAAAGTGAGTTTCGAGCACATTCGAATTTGACAGGTAGCGGCGCTCGATGGCAGATTCCCCGGTTGGGGAAATTCGCCAATGTCCGCCTCGCTCTCGATCGAGAAGTGCCGCGAAAATGGAAGGCTTGTCGAAGCGCGGCCAACAGAGCCATTCCATGGAACCGTATTTCGAAATCAAGGCGGCTGAGCGGCAATTGCCGATGATGCCGTAATCCTGGATGTGTGGCCACTGCAGGGCACTGTCGGAACTGCTAACTGTCTTACTCTGGTCAACGTCGCGATCTGGCACTGTAGGTTGATGCATCAAACGGCCATACGTTTGCCAATGCTGTCACAAACTCGCGCTCTGTACCAGTACGGTAAACGAGCACGCTCGATCTTTTGTCGCGATAGCGATATACCTCACTCCGGCTGATGGCGTCTAACCGACTAGAGGGCGTTTCGCCCTGTGGAGGTGGTGATCCGATGCTGGTTTGTTCGCTCGCAGTGATTCTGGCGTTATCCGGATGGGCGGTGGGTCAGGGCAATGCCGATGCGATTATTCAGCACTCGGTCGAGGCCAACAAACGTGACTGGGATGCTGCACCCGGATTTGATTGCCTGGAGCGGGATCGCGGAAGCGACGGGAG
Organism: uncultured Acidobacteriaceae bacterium; assembly: GCA_963726155.1. Lineage (GTDB taxonomy): Bacteria > Acidobacteriota > Terriglobia > Terriglobales > Acidobacteriaceae > Sulfotelmatobacter. The sequence goes on along the minus strand of CAVSBF010000002.1, from coordinate 1,482,570 downwards.
CAAGACCTACGAAGACACGATGATCCTGGGCTCGCCTTACCAGCGCCTGATAGCGATCAACGGCAAGCCCTTGACGCCAGAACAGGCAGCAGCTGAAAAACAGAAGTTGGAAGATACGACCTCCGAACGGAAGAACGAATCGCCCGAGGAAAAATCAGAGCGCATTGCGAAATACGAAAAGGACCGAAGACGCAACCATCTGCTGATGGAGCAGATGGTAAAGGCGTTCAGCTTTAAGGTAGTCGGTGACACGAAGCTGGATGGTCATGAGGTCTATGTTCTGAAGGCCACTCCGCGACGGGATTATCGTCCACCGAATATGGAGACCGAGGCTTTAACAGGCATGGAAGGAAAACTCTGGATCGACCGAGCCTCCTTTCAATGGGTGAAAGTGGAAGCGCAGGTGATGCATCCGGTATCGATAGCCGGCTTTCTGGCGCAAGTGGAACCGGGTACGCATTTTGAGCTGGAAAAACAACCGGTAGCTCCGGGGATCTGGCTGCCCCGACACTTTGCGATGAAGGCGCACGCCAAAATCCTCTTCATGATACCGCACCGCGATCAAGAGGATGACACCTACTTCGACTGCCACAAGGCTGGGCCCGGCTCGGAACCAAGTGCTCAACGCTCATTGAGCGGTGCGAAATGATGACGCTGCAGATTTTGTGGACAGCGCTGTACCCTCAGGACGCGCTCGATCGCGAGCGTCCGCAATGGCTTCGCTGATCCGCTGCGCACTTTTCAGGTCGCACCGGCAGAGCACGCAACGCATGGCTACGGTGTAGACAAAATGTGCGTAGGCGGGACACTTGCTGTTGGTACAAGCTTTCGTCATCATGAGAAACTTCTTGCCAGTCACGCGTGAGTGGCGATTGCGATGAAGTATCTAACGTGACGGTAGCACGCTTCCTGCGGCTCCGGACGCGCATTTTCAACAGTCATCCATCGGATTTTCTTCTGCGCGGCGCTGTGCCAATGATGAGGCAACGAGCGAAAAATACAAATAAAATGCAGTGGCCTTTTACTTCCCTGCCAGAATGCGCTCCACCTGTTGCAGGTGATTGATATCGTGCCCGGCGAACATCAGAACGACACGCTCGATCGTTTCCTGACCACGCTCGGCGTGCATGCCGAAATGCTTCCACTGCTGTGGCATGAGCGATTTGAGCAGGGCGAGGTTCGCTTCGCGCAGCATGCGGAATTGCTCGAGAGATTTACGGGGATCGCGTTTCTCGTAGTGGCTGCTGACCACCCACGCATCCTGATCGAAGGCGGGAATCGGAGTTCCGGGCGCGCCGAGAATGAGTCGCATGCGAAAACTTCCGACGATTTCCGTATCCGCAAGGTGCGCGAGGATCTCGCTCACCGACCATTTCTCGGGGGCGGGGCGCTTACGTAATTTCGCGGTAGATATACCCTTGATAAGGCGTTCGAGTTTTTTCGCTGTGCCGGCCTGTACGGTTAGCGGCTGCTTGCCTTCAGTATACCCGCTGATACGCTGCATATATTGCTGAACGGTTTCTTTCATTTCATCCTCGCTCGCTTAAACCGTTGGAGATTCCGCCGGGCTTTGCCCTGGCGGGACAGCCGAGGCGGCTGTCTCCACATGGGTCGTAATGACTACTGGGCTTTTTGGCCCGCTTTGAATTTTGTCCACGGGCCAGCTTTCATGTCGTGGAGCAGCGGCTTTTGCCACGAGTATTCGGGATGACGTTCCAGGAAATCTGCGGCTACGAAATCCGCACCGCAAGGATGTCCGGCTCGGGCAACGAAACTCATGCTCGCCGCCATTTCGCTGTCAGTGGCTTTTCCCTGTACCGCGCCGCCGGGATTGTAGGCGTCCCATCCCCATTCCTTCACGCCGCGCGCTGAGGCATCGACGTGGCCGCAGAGAGAGCGTTCATCCGGCTGAGTCTTTTTCTCGAAACTGTCGAAATGGTCCGCCAGAAAATTCTCTGCCATCTGCACGTCGATCGTTCCCTTGGCTTGCTGCACCATTTCGTCGGCGCGCACATGACGGGCATTCATGGATGACGACATGTTGCTCGGATCAAATCCGTCAGTTTCTTCGCGAATCAGTTTTGGATCGCGAGGAAAATTTGAGCTGACGTAGTATCCATCTTTGGTTCGCCACAGCGGAGTGTTCTTTAATCCGAGCTCGAGATAAGCAATCTCGCCAGTCTTGCGGTCGCCGATCAGCCAGTCGTTGGCGTAGCCGCCGTTGTTCCCTTCTTTGATAATGCGCACGTAGTCGTCGATGCTTTGCGCATACTGCAGCGCTTTGCGCGAACGCATGAACTCCGGCTTGCCGTTCGGGTCCCAGCCTTCGAATTGCGTCATCGTGGTTTCGGTGATCATGATGCCGGCGGCGTTGACGCCGAAATCATCGTCGCTGGTGATCACGCCGGGAAAGCCGTCCATCAGTATACGCTGGCCGTGCTGCGGCAAAATATCGAAGATGACCACCCAGCGCTCGCCGGCCAGATAACTTGTCCAGTTATTGTGCGCGATCACGATCTGGTGATCTTTGGTGTAAGCGCCGGTGGCAATGAAAGCGCTGCAATTGCCCGGAGCCTTCAGCCTTGGAGCTCGCGCTGCCTTTTCGCGTTTGTTCAACCACGGAACGTAATAATCGGGAACTTCTTCAAAGGCGTTCAGCGCGACAATGTCGTAGACATCCAGATCAACGCCGTGCGCCTTCACCCCATCGGCAATGCCCTGCAGCTCCTGCTGATATTCAGCGTCGATGTGCGGCCAGAGCATCTCGCGCGCGGTCTTGCGAAAAAACTCCCAGTCGCGCTGAGTTTCGTGAGTGTCGAAAAGTTTGATGGCCTCGAGAGCGTCGGCAATCTCCGGAGCCAGCAGATAGCCGTGCTGGTAGCCGATATCGGAGGGCGAGCCTTCCAGATGAACGTAGGTCCAGCCACCTTGCTGGAAGCGATAGGCTTTCTGCAGCCGCGAATCTGAGGACGAAGCCGTTTTCTCTGATCCTGAAGAGGCGGCACAGGAAATCGAAAAAGCAGAGACACAAACAAGAATCACGATTAATGCTTGCGGTACAAAGCGGAGCTTGCCAGTCATCAGCGTCCCTCGGTCGATTCGAAGTGACCGCCATTGTAGCCGAATTCGCGGCACAAAAAAGCGGAGCGCAGTTCGCGCTCCGTTTTCATCTTCACCCTTAGGCCGTCTCAGCGTCCGTGACCACCGCCACCAAAACCGCCGCCGCCGTGGAAGCCGCCACCCGCGAAGCCTCCGCCGTGGAACCCACCGCCACCGTGGAATCCGCCTCCGCCGAAGCCACCACCCCGAGTCATCACCGCTCCGGAGTGAAACGCGCCACGCGCCGCCCCTGCTCCGGTGTAGACCCCGTGCGAGTAAGCGCTACTGGTCGCGTAGTGCGGCCCCGGTCCCCAGGCGCGAACATTGGCCGCATTAAACGTGTGGTAGAAGTGGCCTCCGTAGAACGGCGCCCGATAAACAAGTCCAGGTGAATAAAATCCCCAGCCGAACGGGCTGTAGAAGATTCCATTCCAAGGCATGAACGTGTAGGCTCCAAACCACGGATCCCAATCCCATCCGCCCCAACCCCAGCCTGGCCCCCAGAAGCCTGCGCCCCAATAAGGGCCCCAGCCGTCGGCGGCTACGATGCGCGCAGCATCGACGTTCGCTTCCGCTTCGTAGTCCGATCGCAGGCTGCTCCAGCGGTAAAGGTCATCCCCGTTCATGGCTTTCTTGTCGAACTTTTCGGTTTTCTCCGGGGAGTTCGGCGCTACGGCAAGCTCGTGCCCGGATTTCAGTTTGATCTGCTTGTCACCATCCTGAACAATGGCCTCGCCGTCGAATACGCGCATTTGATTTTGCTGCAAATCAAAGTCGTAGAGTCCCGGCTTCATGATTCTGGCAGTCGCGTTGCCTTCGATGATGCGCAGATCGTTTTGCGGGTAGATCTGATCGACTTCGATCATGGCGTGGCCCTGCATCACATTTAATTCAGTATTTTCAAGACCTGCGGCCATCAGCTTCACCGAGGTGTTATCCCCCTCACGCAAATACACTCCCGGAGTCAGCAGAATTTCCGCCTTGCCCGTATCGGTATTGGCGTATTGGCCAACTTCCAACGTGGCCTTACCAATTGAAGTGTGATCGAGCGGCTGATCCGCGAAAAATGCTTGCCCCTCGACATAATTTAAAGTTCCCGGCACTGCTTGATTTGAGCTCGCATTATTGCCTGCCCATGCGGGCGCAGATAAAAGTGCTGCCAGGAACAAACTTCCTAATCCCTGTAACAGCTTCATAAAAGTTCTTATCCTCCTACCAATCCTTTACTTCCTCTTTACTGCATTAGATGAGGCGAGATGGGGCTACGATGCCCGCGCAGCCCATTGAGCGGGCATAGGTTATGAGTGGTTGAAATACACCAGCGCGGTTGAATTTAACCAGTTGGTTAGATATCTGTAGAGGACGCTGGATCAGGCTGTAGGATGACGCGTTCGTAGGAGATGAAGAAGGCCACCCTGTTGAGGTCGATGAAGTTGGCTTCGTCGTCGGTGGAGGCTTTCCATTCCGGCGACTGACGCGCCGCTAACAACGCATCCACATTATCGAACCAAAGCTCAGCCATTCCGTCGAAATCTGGCGGGCGACGGTCGCCGGGCATCGCAATGCGGTAACTTTGCGTAAGTTTACGCAGGTGGGGAATGCGCGCTCCGATGGGGCCATGAATATTCTGCCAGTAGTGAAAGAATTCTTCGTCGGTTAGCCCCGGCTTCTTAGTGATGCAATAAACAAGTTTGATCATAAATTCTGTCAGATGTCCGTACGCTGCTCGGGATAGCGCTGCAAATACCAGCACGGAACGTAACCAGCACGCGGGAAAAGCGAGTTCACGCAAGTTTGCTCTTGCGGTGGATTGAACAGGAATACGGTCTTGCCGCTTTTCTGCTGCACGGCGTCGTAGCTGGTGACGGTAACTTGTCCGAAGCCTTTATTCTCTGCCATTCGATAGCGGAAAACGGCATAGTCCAGGGAATAAGCAACCAGCGCCAACGCGGCCAACGACAATACCGTAACCAGCAGCAATCGCCGCAGGAACCGCCGAATTCGGGCGCTCAGCACGGGGCTCACGGCGTACAATTATATGCGTCCTGGCGAGTCTGGCCGGGGGTTGGGCGCCACATTTCTAATGTTGCCATTGCCGCAAAACAACGCTCTCGTTGACAACTTGAGGCTTCGACAGGCAAACTACCGCATTCGCTGCATGCGGCCTGCGGCGAGCCCCAACGGGCAACTCAGAAGACAGGTGCGGGTCTAAGACGTCTCTATCATCATGGAGCAACAGGTCTCCTATACGCTCGATTCCACTTTAGAAACAGTGGACCATGCGGAAGAAAGCGCCACCCGCATTGCCACGGAATTGGGTTTTGGGGAAGACGAAGTGATGCAGATTTCCATGGCGGTGCGCGAGGGCGCGGTGAACGCCGTCCTTCACGGCAACAAGTATGCACCTGATAAAAAAGTAATCCTGGCCTTCGAGCGAACTGCTGAAGATCTGGTCATCACGATTCGCGACCAGGGCAAAGGGATTGACTTGAACGGAATTCCGAATCCGCTCGCTCCGGAAAATCTGCTCAAGACTTCAGGCCGTGGAATTTTTCTCATGCGCTCTTTTATGGACGTGGTGGAAATCCGCCCGTCCCAGACAGGTACAGAAGTGAAATTGATCAAGCACGTTCACGGATCATCCGTGGGCAAGAAGGAGGGGTCTCAGTGAGCATGAAACTTAGCACTCGGCAGGTGGACGGGGTCACCATTGTGGACTGCAGTGGACGGATCACTCTGGGCGAGGGCAGCGTTACCTTGCGCGACACCGTACGCGACCTGCTTTCCAAAGGCAACAAGAAGATCATCTTGAACCTGGCCGAAGTCAACTACATCGATAGCTCGGGCATCGGCGAACTGGTCAGCGCCTTCACCACCACCAAAAATCAGGGCGGCGAACTCAAACTTCTCCACCTCACCAAAAAGGTTCACGACCTGCTGCAGATTACCAAGCTCTACACCGTTTTCGACGTCAAAGACGACGAAACCGCAGCGGTCAAGGCATTCAAATAACACTCTCTGCTCGTCATAAATGGTTTTGGGAAGGGCACGGCTTAAGCCGTGCCACCCAGTGCCTTTTTGAGCTTCGAGTTGTGCGCGGGGCTCCGCGGATTGCCGTCGTGCCGTTTCATTCCGGGACACCACTCGCTTTTTTCTCGCTACCTCTCCCGCTTGTTCGAACTTCACTCGTAGAATCGTGATATGCGAATGCCGATCACATCGGATGGAAGGATGGCCGTCCGTTCGCGGAGCCCGCGGCAGTCTCGCCGCAATTCCTATGGACAAAGCCCTGTTCTCTATCTCTATCTCTGTCTCGCGATGCTGGCTATCGTGATTTCTCCAGTGCTTCTTGCCGCGTCCGATTGCCTTTCCATCGGCCAAGCCGCTCAGCACGTCGGAGAGACGAAATGCATCACGGGAAAAGTGCTGCACGTGAAAGCCGGAGTTAAAGGAACTCACTTCATCGGATTCTGCGCGGAGAGAGCAGCCTGTCCGTTTTCGGTCGTCGTTTTCGGATCTGACCTTAAAGATGTGGGAGATGTCCGCCGTCTGGAAGGACACGTCATCGAAATCCACGGTCCGGTTAAGCTGTACGACGGACGCGCCGAGATCATCCTAAAGCGCGTCAGCCAAATCACCGGCGGCTCGACCCTGATTCCGCCCATGCCCAAGAATTACGACGTGGAAAAACAAGGCCACTACAGCGCGGGCCGCATGCGTCCCACCAAAAAGCCCGCCAAAACCTACGGCACGGCGGCAACTACTGTGACCTACGGCAACGAGGCCGATGTGAGCGGCGAGCCGCCGCAATAAGTTATGTACATAAAATCTTAATGGATGTACATTGGTAAGACCCGGTCTTGCCGTCGGGAGGGATTTCCCAATGACCACAGCCAGAAAGCGATCGCACAAGCACTTTCAGTTGGACTCGAGAAAAATCAAGCGCGCCCAAAAAGCGTTGCAGGCTAAAACAGAAACAGAAACCATAGAGCGGGCATTGGACTTAGCGATTGCCGAAGTACAAAATAACCGCCTGGCCCATGAGGCGAACGCGCGATTTATCAGGAGCGGCGCCAATATCAGAGATGTCTATGCCGCGCTGGATGACTAATGCAGCACGTTCTGCTCGACTCCTCAATTTACATTGGTGCTCTGCGAAGCGTCGACGCCGCGCTCCGCCTCGAACGAATTACAGCCGGTACGGTGTTGTGGCTGAGTGCAGTTGTGCTCGAGGAACTATATGCCGGAGCCGGGGCTCGGGACCGGGATGATGTGGAACAACTGGAACGGCATTTTGGAAAGGCCGGTAGGATACTGGTGCCCGATCTTAATGACTGGATCCAGGCGGGCCAAGTGCTGGCGCGATTGGCGATCAAGTACGATTATGAACAAATTGGCCGGGGCCGACTCACCAACGATGCGCTGATCGCGATGTGCGCTTCTCGCACGGGCGTTCTCGTGATCACGGCTAACGAAAAAGACTTTCGCAAGCTGGCCGAATTTTCTTCTTTTCCGTGGCGACTCGCTAGTTTCTGAAATTCGTACCGGGAGATTCGCGCTGCGTTACACCATGCCCTTCCTCAACTCTTCCAATGGATACCTCGTTCCTCGCCATATGATTCCGTCATTCCATAGGGTCAGAAACATGGAGCGCAGCAAGGTATAGATGAACAGCGCCGTGCTGACCGGATGCAGCAGAAAGTAATAAGCCGGAACACCCGACCGCCAGGACATGCCGACATAAATCGAGAACATTGAGCCCAGAGCTATAGCGTACGGTAGACGCTCCCATCCATGCGCCAGCCACACTCCGAGAAACGGCATGAGATTGAGGAAGGCCAGGCCAAAGGCCGAGATAAGCGTGCGCGGCCACTGGAAAGACAATACTGCGAAGAAATTTTTCGTCAGATTGTCGACCACGCCCATTGCGCCATTCGCCCAGCGAATCGAAATCAAGTCCCCGCCAAAAACATTGCGCTGCGCGAACCCGGCATTTTTCACCACCTTGCCCAGCTTCATATCGTCGAGCACTTCCATGCGCAAAGCTTTGTAGGTGCCCACCGCGTCATACACGTTACGGCGAATCAAATTGAAAGCGCCCACGCCCATGTGATCGCGCGATTTCGGATCCGCTACCTTCCAGGGCCGGTGGCCGAAGACAAACATCGTCTGAAAAAAGGCGATCATCATGTATTCGCCGGGGGTTTTCATGATCATCTGCGGAAACAAGACGACGTGGTCTGCGCGTTCTGCCTCGGCGTAGGCAAGCGCACGACGCACAGAATCCGGCTTGAACAATACATCGGCATCGGTAAACAGCAGCCAGTCGCCGGTGGCTGCGTTGGTAGCCGTCCACATGGCGTGCGCCTTGCCCAACCATCCCGCGGGTAATTCCTGATGCTGAATGACGCGAAGGCGGCCCTGCGTGTTGGCGCGTGCGGCCACTTCTTCCATGATTTCGCCGGTGCGATCTGTGGATCGATCGTTCACTGCAATCACTTCATAATTATCGTAATCGAGTTCCAGCAGGAGGGTTAGGGTTTGCTCGATGTCCGCTTCTTCGTTGCGGGCCGGGACAATGATCGAGACGCAGGGATTGCCCGAAGGTGAAACGGGGTTACGGTTCCATTGCGGTTGAGCGATGTTGGCGACACTGGGCATTCCAATGGCGGCATCCACGATGCGCGAGAACCAGGCCAGGGCAAGAATCGTCCCGCCAATCCAGTGAAAGTAATGCATTCCGCTCAGGTAGTTCCCATCCGCGCGCCACTGTTCTGAACGGGCGCAAATTTCATCCCGTAAAACAGTATGGCAGAGGAGACGACCATCGCGACCACAGGCAACACGAACGCTGCCTGCAGGGAGCGTTTATCGGCCACGTAACCCATGAGAGTGGGCGAGGGCACATCGCCGAGCAAATGAAAGATGAAGATGTTTACCGCCAGAGCCGTCGCGCGAATGTGCGCCCCCACGGAATTGATTACGGCGGCATTCAGCGGAGAAGTATTCAGCAGCAGGAAGAAAGCCGCCACAGCAATGGCGGGCAGCATTAGCGGACCTCGCATGAAAAGGGCCACGACCATGAACGGCACGCCCAGTGCCATGCCTGCCGCAGAGACAAAGTAATAAGCGCCCTTCATGCGCGGAAGAAGATAATCGCCGAGCCATCCACCGGCGAGCGAAGCCAGAATTCCATCCACCACAATAATGATTCCGAACGTGAAGTTCGCCGACTCCAGCGAGTAGCCGCGGGCGCGGGATAAAAATGTCGGCATCCACACCTGGATTCCGCCGAGGGCGAAGGTCATCATCGCCATTCCGAGGGTGGAAGTCCAGAATGCCGGATTCCGCGCCAGTCCAATTAAAGTTCCCCGCTCGGGAGTTTCTTTCTCGGTGTCGAATTGTCCGCGCTCGGGCTCGCGCAAGAACAGGATGACTAACGCCAGGAGAAATCCCGGCGCGGCTGCGACATAAAATGGAAATCTCCACCCATGGCTTGCACCTAGCTTGCCCCCCAACAAATATCCCGCTGCAGTTCCCACTGGAATTGCCAGATAGAACACGCCGAGGATGCGGCCCCGCTTCTCTTCCGGAAACAAATCGGCGACGAAGGTGGGGGCAATCGTCACAAACGTTGCCTCCCCGATCCCGACCAGAGTGTGCCGTATCAGCAGTTCGGTATAAGTGTGCGTGACCGCGGTGAGGAGCGTGAGCCCGCTCCAGAAGATCGCACCTCCGACAATAATTTTCTTGCGCGAATAGCGGTCGGCCAGCGGTCCAACGAAAGGCGCTGCCACCATGTAAAACAATAAAAACGCGCTGGTGAGATAACCGACCTGCGTGTTGCTCAGACTAAATTCGCTCTGCACCAGCGGTTGAACCGCGAACAGCACCGAGCGGTCCACATAGTTAAGCAGGTTCAGCGCGGTCAGCAGAATCAGCGCTGTGCGGGGATGGAGTTTCGCTGAAGTCACGAGTCCTGAGAATATAGCATGAGGAAAAACATGCCTTGATCCAAGGCGACATTTGTCGCTATAATAGACGACAAATGGTAAATGAACTTCGAGCGGTCGTTAAGGAACTTGGTGGGCGAAGCGTCATCGGGCGAAATCTGTCCAGTCCAGGCGATCTCCGCGACGCCATTCGAGAAGGGTTTCCGTCCGCGGTCGTGGAAGAACTGATGGAGTCTTCAGGCTTGACGCTGAAAGAGTTGGCAGAAGCGCTTGATCTTTCGCCGCGGAGCCTGCAGCGCAGACGGCGGAGCGGTCGCTTGGCTCGCTTCGAGTCCGATCGACTTTACCGGTTGGCGCGAATCGTTGCCCTGGCACAACAGAGCCTCGGCAATCGGGAAACCGCATCCCGTTGGCTGAAGCGCTCCAATCGCGCGCTTGGCGGCATTCCTCCCATTGCCGCGATCGACACAGAACTCGGGGCGCGTCAGGTGGAAGACGTGCTGGGAAGGATCGCTTACGGCGGAATCAGTTGACACGCGTCTACCGCATATTGCGGAAGGCATATGCCCGCTCTCCTCTCGACGGCGAGGGCGCCTATCGATACGGTGGCCGATGGTCGAGCGCGGGAACTCGATTGTCGTACACTTCCGAGCATCAATCACTGGCCATGCTGGAGTATTTTGTCCACCTCGACTCGGACAACGCTCCCGCTGATCTGCTGCTGGTCACCGCCGAAATTCCGGATGATCTGTCGAGAGAACGAATCGCCGGACAGGAGCTACCTTATTACTGGCGCAAATCGCCAGCGCCAGTCGAACTGGCGCGGCTTGGAGACGAATTCGCGCGGAGGGCTAAGCATTGTATTTTGATCGTGCCCTCAGCCTTAGCACCAAACGAAAACAACTGGCTCTTGAATCCGCAACACCTCAGTTTTCGAAGGATTGTCTTATCGCAACTGGAGCCGCTGCGCTACGATCCGAGAATGTTTGGCCGGCAACGGGGACGGCGTAGACCAAGAAACATCTAGCGAATTTTCTTACCCCGTGGCCACCTCGCCACCACCGTTGTCGAAATCCCTCCGCGCGGGCGAAAATCGCCCTTCACCTCGGCCCATACTGGCTTAGCCCATCGCACTACATCTTTCAGCACTTGGTTCACCACGTTCTCCTGAAAAATTCCCAGGTTGCGATAGGACTGCAAATATTCTTTGTACGATTTCAGTTCCAGGCACTCTTTGTCGGGCTGATAGCGTAGCGTGATGACGCCGAAATCCGGCAACCCTGTCTTCGGACACACAGAGGTAAATTCAGGATCATCGATCACAATCTCGTATCCCGGAAACTGATTCGGCCAAGTTTCAATCTCAGGAAATTTGTGATCCAGTCCTGCCTCGGCGTGCTCTGGCGTATAGCGGCGCGATTTCTGCATAAGACTATTGTAGCGGCTGGGTCACACATTTCAGCGAAGCTAAGCCGACGACTTCTTCACCAGGCCAGTTTCAAGCATCCGCCAAAGATCGCCAGCATCTAACCACGCAACGGCTGGGGAAAGGCGCGCATCTCTGGGCAGCCGCCACAGTGGTAAATTAATGCTTGCAGTTGTCCCCGCCGCATCCTGAAAGATAACAAGTTGGCAGCAACCAACAATTCGAATGGACGACCCGCCTCGCGCAAGAGCCGCACCTGGATCACGGTGGGCGTGCTCGCGGCACTGGCAGCCATTCCCTTCATCCACCGGCAGACCCCGCTAAAGGTGCGCACCGCTACCGTGGAGCGTGGATCTATCCGCAGTCTGATTTCTACCAATGGCAAAGTGGAACCCATCCAGAATTTCGAAGCTCACTCGCCGGACGCTACAACGGTAAAGCGCCTGCTGGTGAAAGAAGGCGATCACGTCCGCAAAGGCCAGCTGCTGTTACAACTGGATGATAGCGATCTGCTCAGCCAGGCGGCGCGCGCGCAGGCCCAGATAAAAGCCGCTCAGGCGGATGAGTCGGATCTTACCAAGGGCGGTACGCGCGAAGAAGTTCTTACGCTGGATGCGCAACTGATCAAAGCTCGCGGCGCGCTGAACAATGCTCAGCGCAACCTTGACGCGCTTCGCCATTTGCAGCAACAGGGTTCGGCATCAGTGGGTGAGGTCGAGCAGGCGGAAGAGGCCGTGCAGCGTGCCCAGGCTGATGCCACCCTGCTGGAGCAAAAACAGAAAGAGCGCTACTCGGAACCCGAAGTGGCAAAGGTTCAGGCGCAAGGTGCCGAAGCACAGGCCGCTTATGCGGCTGCCGAGGATGCTCTTGCGAAATCCAGCGTACGTGCGCCTTTCGACGGCATTGTCTACGCTCTGCCCGTCAAGCAAGGCGCCTATGTGCAGACCGGAGATTTGCTGTTGCAGGAAGGCGATCTCTCGAAGATGTTGGTGCGCAGCTTTGTCGACGAGCCTGAAATTGGACGCCTCACGACCGGGCAGAAAATTGAAGTCACCTGGGACGCCGTGCCCGGACGCATCTGGAATGGAACGGTCAGCACGGTCCCGTCTACCGTTAAATTGCGCGGCGCGCGCAATGTGGGCGAGGTCACCTCAACGGTGGACAATCACGATCGCCGGCTCCTGCCCAATGTCAACGTCGGCGTCACCATCATTACAGCGGAACATAGCGACGTTCTCACGCTCCCGCGCGAAGCGGTGCGCATGGATGACACCAAGCCTTACGTCTACCAGGTGGTCGATGGCGAACTGAAACGCCGCGATGTCGAGGTTTCCCTGCAAAACCTGACGCAAGTGGAAATTACCGCTGGACTTCCGGAGCATGCCCAGGTCGCTCTCTCCTCGGCCGACACGAAACCGCTGACCGACGGCGCCCATGTGAAGGTGGTTGAGTAAGTCATGAAGTATCTTGCAGGAGACCATTTTCATTCCACGGACATTTTTCCTGAGCAGCGAGGAGTCAAGTTGAGGCGGACTTTTCTCCACATCCTGATCCCCCTTTTTGCTTGCGCGATCACGTTACTGGTGCTTCCAGCAGCGGCAGATACGCCGCAGGATCTTCTCGCTGGCGGTCACGTCGACCAGGCGATGCAAATTCTCGAACAGCACATCCACAGCTCTCCGACCGCGGAAGCCTATAACCTGCTCTGTCGCGCCGATTTCGAGCTCGACGATTGGGACGCTGGAATTCCCGCCTGCGAAAAAGCCGTCTCCCTCGCGCCCGATAATGGGCTTTACCACCTCTGGCTTGGTCGTATCTACGGTGAGAAGGCGGATCGTTCCGGATTCTTGAAGGCGGCAGGACTGGCAAAGAAAGTGCACTCCGAGTTTGAGCGTGCGGTCGAGTTCGACCCCAAGAATTGGCAAGCGCACACGGATCTCGCCGAGTTTTATCTGGAAGCGCCGGGCATTGTAGGCGGCGGAGAAGACAAAGCTCGCGCGCAAGCTGAGCTGCTCGATTCTACGAATCCCGCTATGGCCGATTGGGTAAGGGCCCGCATCGCGCAAAAGAAAAAAGACAACGCGGTTGCGGAAAAGGAATATCGGGCGGCGATCGATGCCAGTCACGGAGGGGCGCGGGCCTGGGTGAACCTCGCAGGCTTCTATCGACACACCGGCCACCTGGATGAGATGGAGCAGGCCCTGCGTACCATGGAGTCGCGTCCGCTGGATTGGCCCGCTGCACTCATGGATGGAGCCAGTCTCTTGCTTCGGACCAACCGCGATTATCCCTTGGCTATCCGGCTGGTGCGCCGCTATCTTGCCTCGGGCCCGGTGGAGGAATGGCCCGCTTTCAAGGCGCACTATCTCCTCGGCGAGTTACTCGAGAAACAAGGGGAGCGCGACGCCGCAGCTGAACAATATCGCGCGGCCCTGGCTATGGCCCATACTTTCGCGCCAGCCCAGGAAGGGTTACAGCGCTTAGCGCGCTAAAACGAGGTGACCGACCTTTCCATGGGACAGCAATGGCTGGTGCCTTTCCCACCCTTCAGGCTGTAAAGGGTGGGGAGAGGTTAAAGTTCGCCAGCTTTCGTAGCGCAGAATCACAGCCTCTTGCTGAGTTTCTCAGTTATTCACCTTCGCAGGTCACACGGTTGTTCCAGTCTACGAACGAACCTTGTGGGTTTTCGCGCCAGGCCCAAACGTGGAGTTCGAAGAATGAAGGGATATTGAAGCGATTCGGGGCGGCGACGAAATTAAAGACCTGTCCGTCGAGCACCGGAGGAGTGTTGTTATTGGCGGCGAGCCAGCTGGCCGAGTCCAGAATAAACTCGACGCCTACGAGCATCATTTTTCCATTGGAGGGTTCGTAGATGAGCGCCTCCGGTTGCGAGGGGTCGAGGGTGAGATTGCCGAGCAGGGTGCCATTCACATAGTGCACGCCCATTGCCCCATGGTCGGTACCAGCGACGCAACCTAGAAACGGTCCGTATCCGGCCGCGGTGGCATTGTTGACATCAACATACCGCTTCGTTCCTTCGCGAACGAGCTGCACCAGGTTGGCTGAAGAGGAGGCCTGATGGGCGCCCGCATGACTGGAAGACTCTTGGGCAGCGAGCAGCGGACTGGCAATGATGAGGCTGTTGAGCAAACCCAAACTCAGGGTTCGCAATATTGATTTCTGGATGAGCTGGGAGATCGGCGCTGTCATAGTTTTTCCTTTGTTGATTCTTGTTGAAATTGTCGGCCGCGATCGTTCGCGCGGCGGACTGAGGGGAATCTTGCATGAACTGTGAAAGCGGGCAATCCATGCAGCCTCCTTCGTTCCCCAAAATTTCCTCATTTCATAAATTCAAGAAAAGCTTGGACTTAGTTGTCCAGCCAATGTAGCCTTGAGCCGCAAGGAAATTGGGTAACCTTCGTACCCTTACGGTGAGTTCGTATGTTGGCAGCGGCTCCGGCCTCGGGCATTCTGCGATTTGATGGCTTCGAGCTCGATACTCGAGCCGGCGAGCTGCGCAAGGCTGGGGTCAAACTCCGCCTGCAAGGCCAACCGATACAAGTACTGGCGGCATTGCTGAATAGCGCGGGGGAGCTACTCACCCGAGAGCAGCTTCGAGCGGAAGTCTGGCCGGCAGAAACCTTTGTCGATTTTGACCACAGCCTGCACAACTCCATCGCGCGCATTCGCGAGGTGCTGGGAGACTCCGCGGGCACTCCGCGTTATATCGAAACGCTGCCCCGTAGAGGGTACAGATTCATAGGCACGGTGGAGAAAGCGGGCCTCGAGAACACCCCACTCAGTGCGCCAGCCGGCTCGTCTGTAGAAGCTCCGGCTGCGCCGCCTCAAACCAAAGCTCGCGCGATCCTCATGGTTGCGCTGTCGATTATCGTTGCGATCGCGGCGGCTCTGACACTGATAACTTTCTTTTCGCATCGCGCATCTGCCACGCCTTCTGTGCGCTCCATCGCAGTGCTGCCTCTCGCCAACTTCTCCGGAGATCCCGCCCAGGAATATTTCGTCGACGGCATGACCGATGAGCTGATCACGGACCTGGCCAAGATTGGCGCCTTGCGAGTGATCTCCCGCACGTCCGTAATGCGCTACAAGGGCACAAAGAAGTCCTTACCGGAAATTGCAAAAGAACTGAACGTGGATGGAATCATCGAAGGATCAGTGACTCGTTCCGGGCAACGAGTGCGGATTACCGCCCAGTTGCTATACGGACCCACCGACAAGCATCTTTGGGCAGAGACGTACGAACGTGACCTTGGCAATGTCCTGAGCATGCAAAGCGAAGTGGCGCAGGCGATCGCGCAGCAAGTCCGCGCACAACTCACTCCAAACCAGCAGTCTCAGCTTCGCGTAGCCCACGTGGTCAACCCGGCGGCCTACGATGACTACCTCCGCGGGCGCCTTTACTTTACGAACGAATTCACCAAGCCCGATTCACTGAGGAAGGCGCAACACTACTTCGAAGATGCAATCCAGAAAGACCCAAACTTCGCCCTTGCTTACGCGGGACTCGCAGACACTTACGTCTTTCTGGCGTATGCCGGAGCTTTGCAAAAAGATCTGGCCTACCCGGCCGCCCACAATGCGTTAGCCAAAGCACTGCAACTGGACGACAGCATCGGCGAAACCCACGACACACTCGGCGCGCTGAGTTCCTCTTTCGACTGGGATTTCGCGACTGCCGAGCGCGAGTTCAATCTCGCCATCGCTCTGGCGCCAAGCTATAGTTGCGCGCATGAAGATCGCGCCATCGTTCTCGCTTTGGTTGGCCGGCGGGCCGAAGCCCTGGCCGAGATTGCAAAGATCGACCAGCTCGACTACGGTTTCAGTGCGGCACATACCGAATCATTGGTCTACTACGAGCTGCGGGACTACCCGAGCCTGGTTGATTCAAGCCGGAGAGCGCTGCTTTCTGACCCCAGGGATTGGTTTCAGCATTACGCTCTCGGCGTCGGTTACGAAGGCACCGGCAAGCTTCCGGAAGCGATCGCGGAGTACCAGAAGGCAATTGAAACCTCGGGCGGCTCTCCGGATCCCACCGTGGCGCTGGCGCACGCGTATGCGGGCGTGGGGAGAAAAGCTGAGACTCAGAAGATCCTGCGTGACTTAGAGCGAGAATCGAGTAAGGTCTACGTTTCGCCTAACTTGATCGCAATGTTATATGCGACTCTTGGGGACAAAGACACAGCTTTCAAGTTCCTGGAGAAAGCTTGTCTGGAGAAATCGTTGGGTACCCCCGGGTATCTGAAGTCTGATTTACGGATTGATAACCTTCGCTCTGACCCGCGATATCAAAACCTGCTTCGCCGTGCCGGATTGAACGACTAGGGTGCGTGCGGCTGATGTAACGCTGTAGCATCATTTGGCAGGCTCTTCCGGCAGATCGAAACCGTAGCTTCTCAGCACATCTCGAATTGCGGGCGTTTTCACGAAGGCGAGGAATTGCTCTGCAACTTTCTTGTTTTTCGAGGAGCGAAGTATCACGCACGCCTGCTCGATCGGCGGATAGTCCGTGGTGGGCACTTCGACGTAACGCCCTTTTTCTTTCATATTGGGAGACAAGGCAAGCGACAGGGCGACAATTCCAATGTCAGCCGCGCCGGAGACTACGAATGAGGCTGTTTGCGAAATATTTTCTCCCAGCACGAATTTGTCCTTCACATTGTCGTAAATATTCTCGTGCTTTAGCGCTGCGACTGCGGCCTGCCCATAGGGCGCGTGCAGCGGATTTGCGATCGCAATCTTCCTTATAGAGGGATCGAGCAAAACCTTCATCCCGGAACTCAAATCGATTTTCGAACCGCTCGGCACCCAAATTACGATCTTGCCTCGTGCGTACCCGGAATAGCTTCCCGGCTCCGTCAGTCCGACAGCCACCAGTTTTTTCGGATAATCAAGATTCGCCGAAAAGAAGACATCGAACGGCGCTCCATTCTGGATCTGTTGCAGAAAGTTTCCCGATGAACCGTACGTGGCCTTGACTGTCTTGCCGGTTTGCTTCTGGAATCTGGTGGCAATATCTTGCATGGCAAACTGCAGGTCCGCCGCGGCGGCGACGCTTATCTGCTGCGCTAAACACAAGCGGGAAGAAAAGCTGGTTGCCGGCAGAGCCAGCAAAGCGAGGCAGAAAACAGAACGAAATGGCTTTCTCATGTGACGCGCAGAATCATCACTTCCGTCGCTTTTATCAAAGCTGCCGCAGTCTGCCCGGCTTTTAATTGCATCTCGCGGGCGGAGCGGGCGGTGATGATCGATACAATCTGCTGACCTCCAATCGAAATTGCCACTTCGGCCATCAGCCCACTAATGCGCACCGAATCGATGCGTCCCACCAGTTGATTTCGTCCGCTGACGCGGCGAACCACCAGCTTGCGCTCTTTTTCGGTTCTCCCCCTCGTTCTGAAAAGCAGACGGTCGACTTCCCTTTGCGGAATGCGATGATGGCCTCCCGCGGTTTGAATGCTGCGAATCTTCTTCTTGTAAATCCATTGCTTGATGGTCGGAAAACTGACCCCGAGCTGCAAAGCCGCCTCGCGCAGCTTCAGCAATTCCTCATTCTTCTGGCTGGATTGTCCGTTCCCTGGCATCGGAACGAAATCCTACAAGCAAGCCGCAGCTCGGTCAATCGCTCGCCCCCTCTTGCCACACGCACTGTAAACGCCACTGCTATCTGTACTGAAATGAATTGTAATTGATATTTAAACCGTATGTCATATACACTTCATGATTCTTATCGGGAAAACGATTCATTTCGGAGGCAAGTATGCATAAAAAAGCTCTCCTCTTGCTGCTGTTGTGGCTTGCGATAGGGGCGTTCCCGGCGTGGGCCCAAACTGGAGTAAGCGTGTCCGGTGTTGTGACCAACCAAAACGGCGCGGCGCTTCGCGATGTCGCGGTGACGATCAAGAACATCGACACAGGCGCGACGCGCAGGATCGCAACCGACGGCGCGGGGCGCTATCAGGCGTCTGGCCTGGATGCGGGGCGTTTCGAGATTCGAGCGGCAAAACAAGGGTTCGCTGATGAAACGCGCATGGGAGTCAGCTTGGCGGTTGGCCAGGAAGCCACAGTAGACATCAAATTGCAGCTGAACACCCCTGACGCTTGCGCGAGCGGCCGCGAGTTCGCCACCACCGATTGCACGCTGACCTGGCACGGCATCACGCTGTATGGTGCGTATGACGTCGGCGTCGGCTGGGTCAGCCACGGCTTACCGGAAAATGGTTACAACTATGAAGGTGAATCTCTGGTAAACCGAAACGGCTTTCAACATCGATTTTTGCTGGCACCGAACAACCTGTCGCAGACGGGTGTTGGCATCAGAGGCAAGGGAGAGTTTCGGCCTGGCTGGTCGGTTGTGTTCAACGCTACCACTGGCATCAATCCGCAATCCGGCCTGCTGGCCAACGCGTCAAAGACAGACATCATCAACAACGGCCTTCCCCGGAGCAGCTATTCGATCGCCATCGATGGAGCGCGCGCGGGCCAACCTTTCAATGACCAATACTATGGCGGTATATCGTCCACGCACTTCGGTGAGTTAACTTTCGGTCGTCAGCGCTCTCTCGGCACGGATGCGATGCTGCTTTACGATCCGGCCAACGGCAGCTATGCGTTTTCGTACATCGGGTATAACGGCACGATGGCTGGCGGTGGCGATACGGAGAACTCCCGTTGGGATGATGCCGTGAAGTATCGCATCGCCTACGGCCCGGTCCATTTCGGCGCGATGTACAAATTTGCCGATGGTTCTGGCGGCTGCTATTCGGCCTCCGCAACCTGGACGGCCACCACTTGCACGCCGGAATCGGCGCACAACAACGCTTACGGTTTCGACCTCGGTGGAAACATCGGCCGGGATCAGGGCAAGTTCTCCGCCGACATCGTTTTCCAGCAATACAACCAGGCGATCAGCGTGTTGAACCCTTTACTGGGGCCACAGAGTCCGACGGCGTCGTATCAATCGACCACCGACAGCATCAATACAAACCCCATCACCGGTGGGGTCAATCTGATCGACCCGAACAATACCGTATACGGCATCGTGACCGACAACCGCGCCATTATGATCGCCGCCAAATATACGTGGGAGCCGGTCAAGTTTTTTGCCGGCTACGAATACATCTGGCAGAACAACCCTGCGAACCCGCTGGGAGTTGGCGCCTCGGACCAGGGCGGTTATTTCATGAGCGGGGTCGAAGACAACAATCTTGATTCTGAAAAGTTGGTGAACATCTGGTGGACGGGCGCGAAGTACACCTACCACAGCAAAACCGACTTCACTTTCTCCTGGTATCAACAGCGGCAGAACGACTTCCGTATTCCGCCAACCTGCTCGCCCTCAGCCGGTTTCCGGAGTTCCTGTGCCGGCACTCTTAACGAGGGGTCCTTCTATATGGATCATCACTTCACCAAGCGTTTCGACGGTTTCGCCGGAATTGCTTATTCCTGGGTGAGCGGCGGCCTGGCCATTGCCATCCCTCACAAACCCGGCGTCCCCTATAACTACAACAACAACTGTGCTCCGACAGTCGGTGGTCGTTTCACCTTCTGATCGGTTTCGCGGCTGGCCCAATCGAGGGCTGGTTCGAAATCGCCATGACGTCATTTCCGCCAAACGGACCACGTTCGCGATTCTGCCGATACATTTCGAGGCATCGCAGAAACCTCATTTCGAGAATCTCGTTCTTTGTAGGAAAATAGAATGAGAATCCATCATGATCTCCGTACGAATGGACAAATGGCTGTGGGCCGCTAGATTTTTCAAGACGCGATCCTTGGCCGCGCGGGCCTGCGAGCTGGGAAGAATCCAATCGAACCAGCAGCCCGCCAAGGCCGCGCGCGAAGTTCGCATCGGCGATATGCTGCACATCACTAATGAAGGCGGCGATTTCGAAGTGGAAGTCCTGCTTCTCAGCGACGTGCGTGGCCCCGCGTCAATTGCGCAGACGCTCTACCAAGAGACCGACGCCAGCCGGGAACTGCGCCAGAAAGTCGCCGCTGAGCGCAAAGCGATGAGAGAGTTCGAACAGTTACCCGCAGCGCGGCCGTCAAAGCGTGATCGGCGCAGAATTATCCAATTTCGCGGTAGAGCCTGAGGCCCAGCCTGCCCGTCAGAAGCGTATATCGCGGTAAAACACGCAGTAGCTTTCCAAGTACCAGGAAACGACGAAGAGGATAAGCATGACGCTCGCCGACCAGAAAAACACTCGAACCGGAAGTGTCCCGGTAAGCCGCATGCCGCCGGAGGCAGACTTCGAAGGCGACTCGCGAAAAACCAATCCGCCGACCAATGCGATTGCCGCTGCCAATGCCAGCATTTCTAAAGATTCGTAAATCCTTTGATGCAGGTCACCGGATGGAATCAGGAAAGCTGTGTGGAACAAGGCGTACAAAGAAAGGATGGTGGAGATGAGAGCGACCGGCCTGGCAACCTCTACCAGCATGTTCCACCGCGCGCGCTACGCGTAGTTTACCGCCAGCCAGAAACACTTCGGAAACGATTTTGAACAATCAGAAATGAAAAATCAGATCGCTTGCCACGGTTAGCTGGTTTTGCCGCTGGCCGTTGTCGTAAGCCTTCCGATCCCACGCCCGCTCGAAACGCAATTCAGGACGCAACTGGACGGTAGACCCAATCCAATGGCACCACATGATTGTGTTCTCAGAATATTTCGTGGCGTAACCCGTCCGCTGACCTTTCTTGTCATCCAGAAAATCGCTGCGAAACGAAATGAAATCATGCACCGACAATTCCTTCTGTAGAAAATTCACCACCGCATATTCCGGAGCCGTGCACCGCACTTCCCCTATCAGGCAATAAGCCCCGTCGGTTCCCGGCTCCGGACGAATCGGCCCTCCAACTGCGGGCACGTCACGCTCATACATGTACCAGGACTCCGTCGCCATGTGCCAGGTCTTCGAGAATTTGTGATACCACGTTGCATCGTACTGCTGTAGATTGTCATAGGCGTACTTGCCATCGTTGATACCGTTGGCGCAAACGTAGAAATTGTCGTTCACCGATTTCGTCGTATAGTCGAGGCACACCGTCCCCGCAGGCTTGGCATCCGGCGTCCACGGCGCAACATCATGACCAGCCGTAATTCCCACTTGCACCAGCCACTGCTCATTCAACTTCACCGTCGCAATCACGCCAGTATCGGTAAAGGGATCGATCGCGTATAACAGCGAGTGGCTAAAGATGTAATTATTCGGAGCCAGTTGGGCCTCGATGCCTGGCACCGAAATATATCGTCCTATTCTCACATTCATTCCCTGCGCGACTTGCGGAATGTAAACGTCGATATATTCCAACGTAGGATCAAATCCGTATTGTCGATGATCGTTTACCCATGGGCTGTTCCAGTAACCTTTGCCCGTTGTGAATCGGTAGTCCGTGCCGAAGAGCGCGGTGAGGTGGTAGCCCCAGTCAACGTGATCGCGCTGCACCGAATTCGGGAGGCGCTCCGCATAGAACACAAACTGATCCAATTCCAGCCGGTTGGAGTAAACATCATTTTCCTCTGGCGCATTGGTTTGCAGCGACGTGCTGTAATTCAGTGACGGCTCAATCCATCCATACAATTTGGTGCGACTCCTTGCCCCGTTGATGGCGGTCATCAGCGGATAGCTGTTTGTGTCCGGCTCGCCAATGGTGGGAGATCCACCATAGGACCAATCTGAATTCGGAAATGGCGGCGAATCCAGCGGAGATGGAAGGCCGCGCCGCGCGGGCGCTGGAGACGATGCTGCGGCCCCCGCCCAATCCTGCCGGTAGAAATCTGCCCAGCGCGCGAAGAAGCGGTTTGCGCTGGAAGTCGCAGCGGCGGGTGCTTCGGGAGCGGAATTGGAACCACCACTCTGTCCGAAAAGTGCAGGCGATAGAAGCACTATGGATGCGAGCGGAAGGAGAAAGTGTGGAGAGAGGCGTGTTTTTATCGAGTGCATAGAGGAGAAGCTGCTCTAGTCTACAAGCTCCTAGCAGAAGCGGAGATTCCGCCTCGCGCCCCGTCTGACTCATCCTAATCATTTCTCTCGCATCAGATTCTCCGTAGAATCTTTCTAGCAATTCGCAGAGGTGAGAATACATGATGAGGAAAATGCGCATTGGCGGAGCCGTTCGCAAATTCATAGTCGCAGTATTTTTATTTGTGCCGGTCTCGCTTCTGGCGGAGCCGTTGACCATGAGGCATGCCGTGGAACTTGCCTTGCAACATGCGAATGGCATCGCCATGTCTGCCGCTGACGAACAGCATGCGTCCGCCAGCTACCGCGAGCTGCGCAATAGCTATATCCCTCAGTTAAACGCCGGAGCGGGAATTGGATGGTCCGACGGATTTCCGCTCAGCCTGGAAGGAGCTGCACCTTCGCTGTTCAATGTGGCGGCACAGTCGGCGCTGCTCAATCCGGCGCTTAAAGATTTCATTCACGCTGCGCAGTCCGATGCAAAAGTCAGCGCACTGCGGACAAAAGATCAGCGCAATCAGGTGGTTCAGGATACGGTTCTCAGCTATGCCGAACTGGAAAAATGGGAGCAACGCCTCAACCGCCTGCACGAACTTTTTCCTGATGTTCAGAAAATGGAAGCTGCAGTTGCCGATCGAGTGAAGGAGGGCGTTGATAGCGAAATGGATGAAAGCAGAGCGCGCTTATCGGTTGCCCGACTACGTTTACGCCTGGCTGAGGCCAGCGGTGCGGCCGATGTACTTCGCGAGCGTCTTTCCAAACTGACCGGACTAGCGACCGCCGCGATTGAGATCGATCCTGATTCGGTGCCGGCTCTACCCGCGCCCAAACAAGACGAAGAGACCTTCGCAAAGCAGACCGATGCAAACCCAAATGTGCAGGCGGCAGTCGAACACGCGCGGGCGCAATACCTGCGGGTCGATGGAGAACGGCGCTCTTTATGGCCTAGCGTAGACTTCGCTGCTCAGTATGCTCTGCTCGCCACCTATAACAACTACGGCGAATATTACAAACACTTCCAACCCAACAACGCCACGGTCGGCGTGGCCATTCACCTGCCTTTCTTAAATCTTGCCCAACACGCGAAAATCCAGGAGGCGGAGGCAGACGCGCTCAAGGCGAAGGAGCAAGCGGAAGCCGCACGCAACCAGGCTTCCGAAGAAACTCTGCGATTGCAGCGCGCTGTAACGCAGATGCAGGCCGCCCACGACGTGGCGGAGCTGGAGTACGAAATCGCGCAAAAGAGTGTGGAGGCGGTCGAAACCCGAATGAAAGATGGTTCGGCAAATTTGCACGATCTGGATAACGCTCGTAGCCAATCCAGCGAAAAATTAATTGCGCTGCAAGACGTCACCTTTGAGCTGGAGCGAAATCAGGTGGAACTGCTGCGTTCTACTGGAGATCTCGAGACCTGGGCTTTGGGTACAAAATAAGCGTTAAATGTTGCCGAATGACTCTTTCGCACCATTCGCTGCATCAAAACCTATGTTTAACCCCGAACCTGCATAAACACTGCTTTTGGGCCACGTTGGCCGCAGTGGAATGGTAAAATAAGTACTCACCCACTATGCCTTTAAAAACGTTATTTCTGAACCCACCCTCATTCGAAAACTTTGACGGCGGCGCCGGTTCCCGTTGGCCCGCGACTCGCGAAATCGAAAGTTACTGGTATCCGGTATGGCTGGCTTACCCGGCGGGAATGCTGGAGGGGGCGCGGTTGCTGGATGCGCCACCACATTATATTTCGGCGGAACAGACGATTCAGATCGCCAAGGATTATGAGTTTTTAGTGCTGTTTACCAGCACGCCGGGATTTCCCGGGGACATTGGATTGGCGCGCGAAATCAAGGCCGCGAATCCGAAGATCAAAATCGCTTTTGTGGGGCCGCATGTGACCGTGCTGCCCGAGAAATCCTTGCGTGAATGTCCGGCGCTCGACTTTGTAGCGCGCAAGGAATTTGATTACGCCGTGGTCGATTACGCCAAGGGAAAGCCGCTGGAGGAGATTGCCGGCATTTCCTTTTTGAAGGATGGGAAGGTCGTGCACAATCCGGATGCACCGCAGATTCAGGATCTGGATGCGCTTCCGCACGTTACCGATGTGTATAAACGGGATCTGGATGTTACCCGCTATAATGTCCCGTTTCTATTGAACCCTTATGTCTCGCTGTACACGACGCGGGGCTGTCCGGCGCAATGTACTTTCTGTTTGTGGCCGCAGACTTTGAGTGGGCATCCGTGGCGGAAACGTTCCACCGACGACGTGGCGGCAGAGATGGCGAAGGTGAAAGCGTACTGGCCCGAGGTAAAGGAATTCTTTTTCGATGACGATACCTTCAACATCCAGAAGGCGCGGACAATTGAGCTATGTGCCAAGCTGAAACCGCTGGGCCTGACGTGGTCCTGCACCTCGCGGGTTACGACTGACTTCGAAACTCTGAAGGCGATGAAGGACGCGGGATGCCGTTTGCTGATCGTAGGCTACGAATCCGGCGACCAGCAGATTCTGAAAAACATCAAGAAGGGCGCGACCATCGAGCGGGCGCGGCAGTTCACGAAAGATTGCCACAAGCTGGGACTCGTGGTTCACGGCGACTTCATCATGGGATTGCCGGGCGAAACCCGCGAGACCATCAATAACACGATCGCGTTTGCCAAGGAACTGGATGTGGAAACCATTCAAGTTTCGGTAGCGCATGCTTACCCTGGAACCGAGCTTTATGATTACGCGGTGAAGAATGGGTTCATCGTAGGCGACAACAAAATGGTGGATGAAGGCGGTCACCAACTGGCGCACATTGAGTATCCTGGGTTGCCCGCGGATGAGATTCTTTCCGCGGTGCATCGTTTCTACGACGAGTATTATTTCCGGCCGAAGGCGGTGTTCCGCATTTTGAAGAAGGCTGCGTTCGACAGCAACGACCGCAAGCGGCTTTATAAGGAAGCGAAGACTTTCATGAAGCTGCGCTCGGCGCGCAATAAGATGGTGAAGAAGCACAGCGACGAGGCGGCGGAACTCGTCAAGGCTTGATTGTATAAATTGCTGATTGTCGATTGTTGATTGTTGATTACAAAACCATCTTCCTTGGGAGTGAATCAACAATCAGGAAATCAGTAATCAGCAATTTCCTAACGCATATCCCTCGCAGCGCAAAACGCCGCTCTGCTCGAATGACGATTGAAACCCACTACCGTCTAAACTTCCAGTGAACTTTCGCAAGTATCTTGTGCTGGCCGGAGTCACCGTGTTTGCCGCGGCGGGAGACTCCATGCTCTCGCATGGGATGAAGCAGACCGGAAATATTTCACTCAATCATCTACAAAGCGTTATCCTCGCTATCCTGAATCCCTGGGTTGCGATTGGAATTTTGTTGTTGCTGGCATTTTTTGCGGCGTATATGACGGCGCTTTCCTGGGCCGACCTCACTTATGTGCTGCCGGCGACTTCGCTCGGTTACGTGCTGCTGGCGCTGGTTGCGAGATTCGTTTTGCATGAACACGTGAGTCCGTTGCGTTGGCTGGGAATCGCGTTCATTACTGGTGGAGTTGGATTTATTGCCGGAGGACCGGAATTGACGCCGCATCCTTGTGACAAAGCCCGAGCGGAAGAAGATGCTGCGGTAAGTGGAGTGAAGCGATGAGCATGGTCGAGGCAATGTTCAGGCTGTTCAATAAGCTTGGTGACGTGAAATGAAGGGTATTTATACCTGGAGTGCGATTCTGGTGATTGTGTTTGCGTCGGTGGTGGGGGATGTGCTGCTGGCGCGGGCCATGAAGCAGGTAGGCGACGTGGGAGCATTGCGGCGGCGCTTGGGTCTGCTGGCTGTGATACGACGAACAGTTGGGAATCCTCACTTTTTGATCGGGGTTACGGCGATGGCTGTCGCTTTCTTCAGCTTGCTGTTTGCGCTGTCGTGGGGCGATGTAAGCCTGGTGGCCCCCGCGGCCGCTTCCCTCACCTTCATCGGAAATGCTGTTGCCGCAAAGATCTTCCTCCATGAGCGGGTAGACCGACGGAGATGGATTGCTGCAGGGCTGGTAGCGGCAGGCGTTGCCCTGCTGGCCGGGTAAAGCGGCTCGAGCGTGGCTTCGCTGCTTTGAGCGGTCTTTCTTTAAACTTATGTGCCATTTAACTGCGAGTGAACAGGCCAGCGAAGCCGTATCCTGCCAAAAAACCTAGCGAGGAGACAATGAAAGATGCGCCCAAAAGATGCTGGCGGGCGTTAGTGTTCACATCGAGCTTGGCCTTGGCCGCATCGACTTTTTCTTTAAACTCACCGATAGTTTCGTGGACATGATCCCGTTGCAGCAGGGCCTGAAGCTCTAATCGATCGACTGGATTCGCGCTCATAGCTGGTTCCTTGCCTCATTCTGAAGCCAGAGTTTATCGGCTTTTAGTACTTCAATCGTTCTTCTGGGTAACACTCCTCGTATATCGAACTCACGCTTGGCGAAGTAAGCAGCCATCCCACCCGCTAGTAACCATAAAACCGCGATCGTAAGAAAACCGAAGACCCAATGGTACGGATTGTCGGCCAAAGCGGCAGCTACTAATGCGGCCAATGCGAGGGTCAGAAGAATGTACGCTGTGCCCAACAACACGATGGCAACTGCTGCCAGCAAAGCCGCCACCCTCAATGCTCCAGCTTTTTGCTGCAGCTCAATCTTCAGGAGCTGAACGCGCGTCTGGACAAATTCCTTCGCATCTTCTTTCATTGTTGCTACAACATCTGCCAAGGTACGGCCATTGGAGACATTATTCATCTTGATTGGACCTCCATACTCGAGTGGCAGCTCCGGCTGTTGCAGCCACGGCTGCGAGTATCGCCAGCACCTGAAGAGGTTGCTCATTCTTTAGCCGCCAGGCACGGTTTCGCACATGTGCCGAAAACCTGCCGAACTTTTGAAAAGCTATCGTCAGGCTGCCGCCTGGGGGTCTAACCGGTAAGTATGTACCGGCATTTTGCAAACTTCCCGTCATCTCGGCCATAAAGTATTTCTCCCTCGTAGCAGAAAGGTTGCTCGAACACCCTCAGTCGCGCAAAGCGCGGAAAAAGAGTCTCCCTAATAAGCGATACCCTCTTCAGTGACAACACTGATAGTGAACGTAAGAGAAGCGTAGATTAAGTTTCAGCCAAGCCCTATCCCGTTGAAGCTGTAAGTGAGCATGAAACATACCTGAAAATTCAGAGCGACTGACTGATGCCTACTGCGCTGCCCCTTATTTTTGTCGCTGGCCCGTCCGAATTTCGAGATAGGCGAACCGAGGAGAAGACCCATGGAACAGATTGCACACAGTGGGCGGAAAAGTTGCACTTTCCAGGACGAACTGGACGAGTGACCGGATCGATGCTTCCGGAGCCGAAGGCGCTCCCCCAGAGGGGGATATGTCGGCTTTAGGCCGGCGAGCTAAGTGCAAGTGAGCCTTAGGAAAGGCCTACAGTGCAACAGCCCTCTCAGGTGAGTATCCGAGGAAAGCAACCGTAGCACGTATTTTGTCACCGAAGCTACGCCTTTCAGCCTAATCCCTTGCCGGAACGAATGGCACGCGGAATGCTGATATTCGGGTAGCCGCAGACTGGAGTGGTCGCGGAGTCGCGGCGGACGGATGGGATTATGGTCCGGCATATTGCTGCCATCGGCATGGGTTCCTTTCTGTTCCTGGCCGTTTGCGTGATGGTAGTCCAAAGCCCGGGCCAGTCGCTCCCTGATGATCCTTCGGTGAGAATCCAGTCACAAAGCCAGTCACAAAGCCAGTCACAAAGAATGAATGCCTTCGAGCATGCCAAGCCGCTGGACGTGGGCGCGAAAAGCAGTTACGCGCCGAATCTAAACGAAGCAGAATTTGCGGTTTACCAAAACGACCTATCCCGCCAAAAAGATCCGAACACTCTTTTTGCCAAGTACCTGAAGCCGCCGTCGTCGAATCGGAAACCCGGGTATTCGCCGGCAGGCGCTGAAAACTTGATGGACCGCGCCATGCATGCAGCCTCGCGAACATTTATCACGCGGGACGAATCGGGAAAGGGCAGGATAAACACCTCGTATTTCTTGCGCACTTTTACAGCAGTGGTGGCGGACACTGCTTCCACACCCTACTGGAGGCGCTCGGTGGGCGAACCCTTCAGCAACTTCGGCTCTAGCGTGGGCAACAGCGCAGGCATGAATGTGTTGCACGAATTCGAACCAAGTCTGCAACAGGCACTCAAGAGTCACGCCCCGAGGTTTGTGTCGAGGATCGTACAGCACGTAGGCCACTAGGTTGATCCGCTACTCTCAGCACCACACGTCAATTTCGGCTGAAGAGACGCATCAAGCCGCTGGCGGGCAAGTCCGGCGAAACAAACCGACGTCGGGTGAACCCTGCCGAATCAGTGATAGCCTCCGCAGCAAGATAGCCGCTACGGACCGCGCTCTCCATGGTTGCCGGCCATCCAGTGGAGGTCCAATCCCCTGCGAGAAAAACCCGAGGCCATGCTGTGGCTTGTGGCGGACGGTAAGCATCGATGCCGGGACGCGGCGAGTAAGTTGCGTGAATTTCTTTGATTACGGTGGACTTCACCAGATTCGCGCCCCGGGCCCCAGGAAAAAACTCGCGCAGTTCCTTCAGGGCAAGGTCAACGATCTCGGCGCGCGATTTGTCGACCAGAGACTTGGAGGCGCTGACCACAAGTTCGATGTAGCTGCCGGTTGATTCCGCGTTGGGAGCCACAGAGTGCGTGCTCAAAAGGCGGGATTTGTGGAACATCCATTGAATAGTTCGATCCAGCAAGACAGCGTGATCGAGATCGCTGATCTGCCGATCAAACCAGAGGTGGATACCCGTGATAGGGCAGGATTCGAAGTGCGCCAGCTTTTCGCGCAGGGGCGCGGCTTCAGGCGTTTCCGGGAGGACGCGTGCGATGGTGTTGAAGGGCAGGGCAAGGATGAGATAGTCGAATGACTCTTCCTTTAGCCCCTCTTCCCTTCCCGCAGTGGAAATCTGCACCTTGCTTGATCCGGGAGAAAACGATTCGAGCGAATTGCGAAAGCGAATTTCGCCGCCGCGGGCGCGGATATAATCTCCGGCCTTGTTGTAGAGGTCAGTCAGAGGAATATTGGGCACGCCCATGTGGCGGGCGGCCGGAGATTTCATGGATTCGCGGACGACCTGGGCGGCGTAGGAAATCGAAATCAGATTCAGATCTTCGCTGAGCGCACTGACCAGGATCGGCTTCCAGAAACGTTCGATCGCGTTTTCAGTTTGCGCGTGGCAGCGGCACCAATCCAAGAAAGATCGTCCAGTGTCCCGCTGCGTCGTCAGCGCGAGTGACGCAATGGCGCGCGAGATAACAAACTTATCTCTTACGTTGAGAAATGGAAACTGCAGAAAAGACGGCGCGATGTGCAACGGCGCGGGCAGAGAAGAAGCGTGCATGACGCTGGTGCGTCCGCTGGGCTCGATAAAAGTCATCTCGTCGTACCAGCGAATTTTGTCCTCGACGCCGATGCGGCGGTAGAACTCGACCAGGTTGGTACAAACGCGAAACAGGACATGTTGGCAATTGTCGACCACCTCACTGGTGCCGGGATGTTCATAAGAAGATGCGCGTCCGCCGAGATATGGACGACGCTCGAAAAGAGTGACGCGAAAGCCAGAGTCGGCGAGGGCGCAGGCTGCGGCTAGTCCGGCAAGGCCGCCACCGGCAATGGCTACGGAAGGTTGGGTTGATTCGGGATTCATTCGGGGTTCAGAACTAATACCGCGGCAGCACTGCTGCTCCGAGAAAAAGCAGGTTCCCTTCGACTTCGCTCAGGGCAGGCTCTCAGCGGGCTTTCAGCTCGATTCGGAATGACAAGCATTCTTAGCGTCGGAATGATAATCACGACTCTTGGTTTCAAACGAACTCAAGAAACTTTTTTAGGTGATACGCTGCAGAAAACCTTTCCCGAGAACGCGCAGCTTTTCGCTGACCGTCAGGCTGATTTTCCCACTGAATACGTCATACTGGCGTTCGGCGATTTTTTCCAGCAGCTTGCGATAGATATTGACCAACACGAAGAGCGCGGGCTGGCTGTCTTCGGAAATGTACGGAATGAGTTGATCTCCAGCCTGGTAGCCTTCGCGCGCCCGATCAGCTTCGAGTTTGAGTAAGGGGCGAAAGCGGGCAGCATCGGGCGCGGCAAGCAAGTCCGCGGCGGTGAGATCGAATTTCGCGAGATCTTCTTCCGGCAGATAGACGCGGCCCATGGCGGCATCTTCTTTGACGTCGCGAATGATATTAGTGAGTTGAAAGGCGAGCCCGCACTGCTCGGCGAGGGCTTCGGCGGCAGGGTCGCGATATCCGAAAATGTGAATGCAAACTAAACCCACGACCGAGGCTACGCGGTAACAGTAGAGTTTGAGATCTTCGAAGGTTTTGTATTGAACGGTGAGTTGCGACACTTGAGCATTCGCCGGAGGCGGAGATCCTGGATCTTCGACTGCCTGGTCAACAACGTCCATAGCGGTGCCCATCGCGAGGTCGTCAAGCAGGCCAGCGGGAATGGTGTATCGGTGTTGCGCATCGTGGAGCGCAAGGAGAATCGGATCGTCGCTGGGCTGCCCCTGCTGGACGCGATGCAACGCATCGAGCCAGGTGTCGAGCTTTTGGCGGCGGTCCTCGAAGCTGAGAGTGGGGTCGTCGGCGATGTCATCGCAGCGGCGCATGAAAGCGTAAACCGCGCATAATGCTTGGCGCTTGCGTTTGGGAAGGACGAGAAAAGCGTAATAGAAATTTTTTGCATTCGCGCGGGTGATGCCGCGGCAAACGGAATAAGCGATGGCGAGCTGAGCAGGAGCAGGGCTCCAAGGAGCAAGCACGGGCTGGGTTCCGGCGCTCATAATTTTCGCCACAGTTTTCCCAGCGCCGCGTTCGCCACAAGGGCTAGCTTGCGTGGCTTGGCGATTACCGGACGATGGCCCAGAACGGCGAAGTGCTGGCGCTCGATGGCGTTGAGGATTTCCTGGCCACCCCGGCTAAAAAGTTCGAGATCGACGGCCAGGGACGCATCCACTTTTTCGATCAGCGGAAGGCCGCGCCGGAACCAGTCACGGGCCCGGTCTACTTCGAACTTCATCATGTCGCAAAAGGACGGGGTATTGAGATTCTGCGCCAGGTCTTTCTCGGTGACCGAGTACTCGCGCAAGTCTTCGTGCGGCAGATAGATTCGGCCTTTGGAGTAGTCGACGGTTACATCCTGCCAGAAGTTCGCCAGTTGGAGTGCGGTGCAAGTGTAATCGGAAAGCTGCTGGCGCTCGGCATCCTGATAACCGCAAAGGTAGAGCACAAGATGGCCGACCGGGTTCGCGGAGTAACGGCAGTAGGCCAGGACGTCGTCGAAAGTTTCGAACCGGGTGACACTTTGATCCTGGCGGAAGGCGATGAGGAGGTCAGAGAATTCATGTTTCGGAATCGAAAACTTTTTGACGGTCTCAGCCAGGGCGACGAAAGCCGGGTGTCGCGGATTGCCGTTGTAGCAGGCATCGAGTTCGGCCTGCCACTGATCGAGCAAGACGAGAGAGGCCGCGGGGTCACCCACTTCATCGCCCAGATCGTCAGAAATGCGGCAATAGGCGTAGACGTTCAGGAAATCCTGGCGCAGGTTTTTGGGCAGGAACCAGGTGGCGACGGAAAAGTTTTCGTAATGAGAACGGGCGAGCTGCCGGCAGTACTCATAGGCTTGTTCGAGTGAGGGAGCGGATGCGGGGATGGCGTAGGCAGCAGGAAGGCGCGACCAGGCCTGCGCAGTGTCGAGCCGAGAATCAGTTGTGGTCGAAGCGGTCATTCAGTAAGTTAAAAAAGCGCTTATCGTGCCCTTCCCTATTCCGAAGAATCAACGATCCGGCTCGGACCTGATCAATCCCGGTTGCGTCTTGAGAATTCTTGCAGCGCTGCGACATGCCTCATGATTGCAAGGGATCCTTCGACTGCGCAAGGCGCTCAGGATGACAACTCGCTTGCATACAAGATCAATGGCCGGGAATGATGGCGGTTTTGATGTCGCCTCCGCGGTTTAGCATGTGGCGCAGCACTTTCTGCAAGCTGGAGAGTGGAGCTTCGCCGGTGATGTAGTCCGTGGGGCGAATTTTTTTGGCTGCGATCAGCCCGAAGGCGCGGCGCACGGTTTCCGGCGTGTGATGAAATGTGGCTTTCAGCGTGATCTCGGAATAGTGCAGACGGTTGGTATCGAGTTGCACTTTGGATCCGCTGGCGCACCCGCCGAAAAAGTTTACGGTGCCGCCTTTGCGAACCATCTCGACCGTCCACTCCCACGCTTCAGGACGGCCTACGGCCTCGATAACCACATCACAGCCGCGTTTCTGCGGCGTGAGCCCGCGCACCGCTTCGATAACATTTGGAACTTTGGTGGTCTGAACGATTTCGTGCGCGCCCATGTGCTTGGCGGCGACAACTTGCTCGTCGCGCTTGACGACAGAAATTACGTTGCAGCCGATGGCGCGGGCTACCTGAACGAACATCAAGCCGATCGGGCCGCCGCCGATGATGGTGACGGTATCGCCGATCTCGACGCCGGTTTCATGCAGGCCACGCAGCACGCAGGCCAGAGGCTCGGTCATGGCTGCGTCTTCGAAACTGACGTTCGGCGGAATGACCAGCATGTTGGCTTCAACGATACGGCGCGGAACGCGAATGTATTCGGCATAGGCTCCGTTGTTGAAGAGCAGGTCTTCGCAAAGATTTTCCTGGTGCTTCGAGCAGTAGAAGCACATCTGGCAAGGCGCGGAATTCAGGGCCACGACCTTCATGCCCTTCTTGAAACTGTGCACGCCCTCGCCGACCTCCTCGATGACTCCGGCCAGCTCGTGGCCAAACAGGGCGGGAGGGACGATCATGCGAGCGTGGTAGCCACGCTGATAGACCTTGAGGTCGGTACCGCAGGTGAGAGCAACCTGCACTTTGACGAGGACCTCTCCCTTTTCGACACGAGGGATGGGCACTCTCTCAATCTTGAGATCTTCTTTGCCGTACAAGACGGCGGCTGTCATTTTTCCGTTCACTTCTCTTTTCCTTCCCAGTTCTCGCGCTTCCACGCAGAACCGGGCTGAATCACGATTTTCATCGATGCTGGCTGCGGATGGGCCGCGAGCTCCAAGGCTTGCGGGCTTTCCTGCAGCGGAAACCGGTGGCTGATCAAGCGTTCCAAATCCATCTCCCGGTTCATCACAAACCGAACTGAATCCTCCTGCAAATCTACCGATGCACTGTAGGAACCGAGCAAAGCTTTCTCATCGACACAAATCGCGGCCGGATCAATAACCGCCTCGCCGCGCTGCGTCTGCGCAAACAATAAAACACGTCCTCCGGGACGGGCCGAATCCATCGCCGGACGAATCAGAGCATTGGCACCCACAGCCAAGATTACCGCGTCCGCACCGCGTCCTTCCGTCTGCTGGCGTACATAGTACCCCGCATCTTGCTGAGAGGCGTCAATTGCGAATCTGAATCCAAGGCTTTCAGATATTCTAAGCCTCTCGGCATACAAATCGGAAGTGATAACGGTGGCCCCCGCCTTACGCGCCAATACACTCAGTATGATGCCGATTGGGCCCTGGCCGATCACGAGCACAGTTTCACCCGGTTGCAGCCGGAGGGCCTCGATCCCCTTCATGCAAGTGTTTACGGGCTCGACGAAGCAGGCTTGCTCGAACGAGACACCTACCGGTATCTTCACCGTTCCCTGGTCGACGATCCAATCCATGACGCGGACGTACTCGGCGAACCCTCCGCCGGAAGGCTCGAACC
Organism: uncultured Acidobacteriaceae bacterium; assembly: GCA_963726155.1. Classification (GTDB taxonomy): domain Bacteria; phylum Acidobacteriota; class Terriglobia; order Terriglobales; family Acidobacteriaceae; genus Sulfotelmatobacter. Next base: position 1,448,323 of record CAVSBF010000002.1, on the reverse strand, counting down.
CGGCGGTACAGCCGACTTTTTTATAAGTGGAGCACTGAGCGAACGTCTGGTGGCGGCAGTAGTAACACTGACGGCAGGGGATGTGGTGGAAAACCACGACGCGGTCCCCGGGAGCAAAGCGGGAGACTCCAGCGCCTACTGCGGCGACTACGCCGGAGGTCTCATGACCGAAGATTCGCGGAGCGGAATGCGAGCCGGTGGCGATCTTTTTCAGATCTGTGCCGCAAACTCCGCAAGTATGTACGCGAAGCAGCAACTCTCCGGCGCCGATCTGTGGAACGGGAACGGTTTCCAGGCGGACATCGTTCACTCCGCGGTAAACCGCCGCCAGCATGGTTGCCGGGATTGACCGAGGTTGGTCGTCGATTGCGAATTGTCCGGCAATTGCCATGCGCGCTCGTTAGATGAAATTTAACCGGGGTTCGCTTCACGCCAGTGTAAGCTGGCAAAGCTACTTCTGGATAACTTCGGCAGCCTTCGGATCACTATTCGTTAACTCCACCGCAAGCGTCATCGAATCCAGGTACGGCGAATCCAGGGGCGTAAAGTGAGACGCTTTTACCTGGAGCACCACATAAAAGTTTTCCACTTTGATGACCCGCTTCACGGTCAACGGCACCGCTGCAAATCTGGAAGGATCCAGCCGCCAAAGAGCGTCCTTTGGATCCGCTGAAGGCTGCTGCGTCGTCAAAAGCACATTGTCATAAATCGCATGGTGCAGATCCGCCAGTTTTACCTGCCAGGATGTGATCTCGGTATCGCCCTCCGGTCCGTGGGGAACAATCGAGAAGACGAAACGGTCGGCGCCGTGCGAGTCTTTGATCCGCTCGTGATAGAACGAATCCTTGGGCGTAAGCTTGACTTCGAATCGCTCCTCAATGATGCGCGTGGAACCTTGGCGAAAGCTTTCTGCGTAGATGGCAGGGGAGGCCGCCTGCGCGCAGAGACGCATTGCTACGCAGAGAATGAAAGGGATAAGGAATTTAAATTTCATTTGCCTCCCTCAGAACGCAAAGAATTTTCGGAACCTGCGCTCAGGATTGCTGCAGCTTTTGACGAGTCGCGGCAAAAGTCTTCGAGGTTGGCGCACAGTGCTCGCGAAGCTTTCCGGCCGTTACGGGCCAGCGCGGCAACCGACTTCCACAGCCAGGGTCGCAGCGCAACGAATAGCACAAAGCTTGGCGTCTGAAAGCGACCGTCCGCGCCGACGAAGTTGCCGATGCCGGGCATGTCGAAATCTAACTCATCGGAGATGACTTTTGTAGCGCCAAAGACGATGCCACGGGCTTGGGCCGTGGCGGCTACGGCGGCGGCCTCCATATCCACAGCGGCGGCTGGGTAAGCCTCCGCCAGCTTTCTCTTTTGCGCCGCGTCCGCAACCGCCATGAAGGTCAGGAGAGTTCCTTTTCCACCGCTGATGTCATGACGGCTTCCGTCGCGGGCATCAATTACTGCGGCGGGCGAGAAAATATCTCCGACGTGCAAAGATTTGTTCAGGGCTCCAGCAAAGCCTACCGAGCGCAACTGCGCCGGATGGTATAACGCGATCACTGCGTCAGCAGCGCGCCGGGCCGATTGCATACCGATGCCGCCACACACCGCGACGATGTCGCCCTTCTCAAAGAAGGTGAATTCACGTCCCTCATGTTCACGCTGGACGCGGGTCCAGTCCTTAATCAGCGGAGCGATTTCGCGCTCCAGCGCGGCCACGATGGCTATCTCAAGCATAGGCGTTCGAGCGAAACCATTCGACTGCGCGACGTAGAGCATCATCGGCCGGTAGGATCTTCCATCCCAGTTCGCGCTCGGCTTTGGCGGAACTGGCCCACATTTTTTTCTTGCCCATGCGCACGGTTTCCACAGTCGCGCGGGGCTCACGACCGAGCAAGCGACCGGAGACGTTTTCGTCGAAGAACCCTGCCGCAAAGGCAACAAAATACGGCAGTTTTATGTTGGGCGATGGTAGACCAGAGATCGCACCGAGTTTGTCCAGAATTTGTTTGAGAGTGAGATTCTCTCCGCCCAGGATGTAGCGCTCCCCGCTCTTACCTTTTTCCATTGCCGAAATATGGCCGAGAGCGCACTCACGAACATCGACCAAGTTCAACCCCGTTTCCACGTAGGCGGGAAATTTGCCCTTCAGGAAGTCGACTACGATCCGGCCTGTGGGGGTGGGCTTGATATCCTGCTCACCGATCGGCGTGGTTGGATTCACTGTTACCACCCGCATTCCGCTGCGGCCAGCGTCGAGGGCAACCTGTTCCGCCATGAACTTCGAACGCTTGTAGTGGCCGATCATATCGGCCAGTGCAACTGGCGAATCTTCGTCGGCGGGGTGGCCGTTGCCGGTAAAGCCCATGGTCGCGACGCTTGAGGTATAGACAACGCAGCGGACATTGTTTTTGCGCGCGGCTTCGAGAAGGGCTCGTGTGCCTTCGACATTGGAGCGGTACATCTCGGCAGGATCCTGCACCCAAAGGCGGTAATCGGCGGCCACGTGAAACACGGCTTCGCAGCCTGCGATTGCCTTTTCTAATGAGGCGGGATCGCGAAGATCGCCGGTTGTCGTTTCGGCTTTGAGTCCTTCGAGATTTTTCAGAATGCTGGTGGGGCGAACGAGGAGGCGGAGGTGGGCTCCCTGTTCGGAGAGAACGCGGGCTACATGTGAACCTAGAAATCCGGTGGCGCCTGTGACGAAGGCTTTCAAAACTAGTTCTCGATTTACTGTAGATTGCTAGCACGATCGGACGGAGAGGAGTTTTCCTTATTCTATGACTCCTTGCTTGCGTAGCGGTCGGCTCCCATAAAATGAAGCGATACGTAGGGCTCGTCGCCCACCACCCAGCTATCGTGACCGGGAGGCCCGCTGGGGATATAAAAGACCGTCCCTGCGCGTAATTCGTGGATTGCACCACCCTCAATCGCCGCGGTGGCACAACCGGAAAGCACAAGACCCACATGCTCGACGTTGCAGCGGGACGCGCCCACGCCAGGGCCCACATGAATAGACCATTTCCATCCAGGCTCGTAGGTTGCGCGCCCGATGGTCATGCCTCCAATGCGAACCAGTTCGAATTTTCCTTTCTCGAAGGTTCGCATCTCGTCGGGAGTTTCAAAACACTTCAGGAGTGTACCGTCGATTAACATAGCTCTGACTTAACCTTCGGCTTTCTCCATTACCTTGGCGTAGGTCGTCAGTGCCAGCAGCGGGAAGTATTCGCGGTAGAGGTGATACTTCAAGTAGAACACCCGCGGGAAACCGGTGCCGGTGAAGTAGTCTTCGTCCCACGAACCATCTTCTTTTTGCGTGCGCAGCAAGTAGGCTATGCCTCGCGCGACCGAATCGCTGCGCGTATCGCCGACTGCGAGCAATCCCAGAATTGCCCAGGCGGTCTGCGATGGAGTGCTATCGCCTACTCCGCGCAGGGTTGGATCGTCGTACGAACCCACGGTTTCGCCCCAACCACCATCCGGATTTTGCACCATTCGCAACCATTCGGCGCCCTGCTGGATGTAGGGCTCGTGGCTGTCGATGCCAATGGCTTCCAGGCCGCGGAGCACGAGCGCGGTGCCGTAGATATAATTCACACCCCAGCGCCCGAACCAACTGCCATCTGATTCCTGCTCATCGCGAATGAATTGAATCGCGCGCTTCACAGCCGGATGATTTTGATCGTAGCCGTAAGTCGCCATCATCTCGAGGATTCGTCCCGTGATGTCGACGGTCGCGGGATCGAGCATGGCGTTGTGATCGGCGAACGGAATGTGCTGGAAAACCATCTTGTCGTTATCTTTATCGAACGACGCCCAACCGCCGTTTTTGCATTGCATGGAAAGAATCCAGTCAATGGCGCGCTGCGCGGACTCGCGCTGGTAGCGGCCATTGGGATGTTCGACGCGACTCAAGGCGAGGCAAACCATTGCTGTGTCATCGACATCCGGATAGAACTCGTTGTTAAACTCGAAGTACCATCCACCGGGCTTGCCAGTTTTATTTTTGACCTGCCAGTCGCCGGGATTGCGAACCTGCTTCTGCAGGATCCAGTCGGCGCATTTCACCATGCGAGGATCGTCCGCAGCCACCCCGGCTTCGCCCAATGCAAACATGGCATAGGCGGTATCCCACACCGGGGACATGCAGGGCTGCATACGGAAGGTGTCGCCTTCTTCGATGCCAAGTTTTTCGAACTCATCGAGTGCCCGAATCACCTGCGGATCATCGAGAGAGTATCCCTGGCAGCGCAGGGCGATAATGGCGTTCATCATCGAGGGATAGATTGCGCCCAGGCCATCGCTCATCTCGAAACGCTCGAGCATCCACTTCTCGGCGCTCTTTAAGGCAATGGAACGCAGCGGCCGGATGTGAACCCGCTCAAACCAATGCGTCATGCGATCGAAACAAAGAAAGAAATTTCGCCACGAAATGAGCTTTTTCGACCAGCGCAGGTGCATGCGTGACTTCTGCATGCCTCCGACGAATAATTCTTCTACACCCATTTCATGAGGAATTTTCTTAAAGGGCTTCTTGGCGTAGGCGATCGAAAGCGGAACCAGAATGGCTCGCGACCACGACGAAATCTCGTAGATGTTGAACCAGAACCAGTTGGGAAAAAGAACGATCTCCGGCGGAATGGCGGGAACCGCATCGTAATCATATTGCCCAAAGAAACATAGATAGATCTTAGTGAACGTATTAACTTCAGTGACTCCGCCGAGTTCGAGGATCTTTTTGCGGGCGCGCTGCAAAACCGGATGATCGCCGGTAAAGCCTGCCAGTTTCAACCCAAAGTAAGCCTTGACCGAAGCGCTGACGTTTGACGGTCCCCCGGCGTAGATGCTCCATCCGCCGTCTTCATTCTGATGCTGAACAATCCAGTTCGCTGCCTTGCGGAAGCGTTCGGCATTGCCGGTGCCCAGCAGGGTGTGCAACAGAATGTAATCTGATTCCAGTGTAGTATCGGCTTCCAATTCGCCGCACCAGTAGCCATCTTCGTGCTGCGCGGAGAAAAGAAGATTGCGAGCGGCGGCGATCGCCGAGCTGACGCGGGTGAAAAGACCATCGATCTTGCCGAAGCGAAGTTGTGGTTCGGAAGCCAGGTTTGCGTCGGGGGAGTTTGTATCCATCAGTTATGCTCCGTTTTGCCCGAGATCCTTTGCTCCGCCTGAAGAGCGGCTGCGCTCAGGATGACAACGGGAAGACAGTTTACGCATCATTAATCCGCGGTAGCACTGGCCGGAGCGGCGGCAATCGCCTCGACAATCTCCGGCGGCAGCCCGAAGCGGACATTTTCCGGCATCACTTCGAGTTCCTGCACATTGTCGAAACCCTTGGTTGCGAGAAAGTTCACGGTCTCCTCGACCAGACATTCCGGGGCAGATGCACCGGCTGTCAAAGCGATCGTCTTGACGTCGACCAACCACTGGGACTCGATGTCTCGGTAGCTGTCGATGAGATGCGCATTGGTCCCCAGGTTTCGCGCCACCTCGACCAGACGATTTGAATTTGAGCTGTTTTCCGATCCCACGACCAGTAGCAGATCGGATTCCGAGGCCACCTGTTTGACTGCGACCTGGCGATTCTCCGTGGCATAGCAGATATCCTGCGCGGCAGGACCTTTAATGTTGGGAAACTTTTTCTTCAGGGCGGCGATGATGTCTTTGGTTTCGTCGAGGCTGAGCGTGGTCTGCGTGAGATAGGCGACGCGGTTGGGATCGGGAACCGAGAGCGCCTTCACTTGCTCGGGATTTCCGACAACCTGCGTGACTAGCGGAGCTTCTCCCAGAGTTCCAACCACTTCGTCATGATCGTGATGACCGATCAGAATCAGCGAATAGCCTTCTTTGGCAAACTTAACGGCTTCCACGTGGACTTTCGTCACCAGCGGGCACGTGGCATCGATCACGCGCAAGCCGCGGCGGGCACTGTGTTCACGGACTTCAGGCGACACGCCGTGGGCGCTATAAATGACGCGCTCGCCGTTGGGGACTTCGTCCTCGCTGTCGACAAAAATGGCGCCCTTGCCGCGCAATTCATCCACTACGAAGCTGTTGTGAACAATTTCCTTGCGGACGTAGATGGGCGGGCCGAAGGCTTCGAGGGCAATGCGGACGACGTCGATGGCCCGGACTACCCCGGCGCAGAAGCCGCGAGGTTTCAATAAGAGTAACGTCTTACCTTGGTTTGGCACCATTAAGCTCCCACTGGTGAGATCATCCCCGCGCCCCATGCGATGCAAAATAAGGGCTTGAAAAAGGTACGATCAGCCTACACTATCCCCACTCTGCGGATAACTAATAGGCTATCGGAATGCATCCAGATGGTCAATGTAAGGCGAAGAAATGGCGGGAATTAGCAGCGAAGCGTCAGATCCGAGGCTTAAATGGCGAGGTGTCTCCTGGCCAAATTACCAGAGCCTTTCCACGCCGTATCCATCGAGCGCCCGATCATTGCTGACCAGCGGAATATTTTCAGCGATAGCTTGGGCAATGAGCATGCGATCGAAAGGATCGGCGTGTGGACCGGGGAGCAGTCCCGCGCGTAAGCCATGGTCTGCACTTACCGGGAGAATTCCTATCCGGTGTCGGGCGAGATCGGCAACAAAATCCTGCACCAAGCCCGCAGCGGCGGGCAGCCTTCCAAGACGAACTTTGGTAGCAATTTCCCAAGCCGAAGCCGCACTGACCAGTGAGAGATTTTCCTTTTTTTCGATCAGCGCCTGGGCCGACTTAGACAAGTGACGGTCGTTCGTCATCCACCAAATGAGCGTGTGGGTGTCGAGCAGATAACGCACGATCGTTTACTCCCAGCCTTCGAGTTCTTCCGGAGGCAGGGGCTCAAAGAATTCAGGCCCAATTTTGATTTTTCCCTTCCAGGCGCCAGGCTTTCGATCTCCCTGAATCTGAGCAAGGGGTACAAGCTTAACCACAGGCTCTTTTCCTCGAGCAATAATGATTTCTTCGCCACGGCAAGCTTTCTCGATGAGCCGAGAGAGTTGGGTTTTAGCCTTGTGAATAGTAATGGTTTCCATGATCGCCGAAGACCTCAGCTAGCTAAGCTTAGCTTAGCTTAGCTTAGCTAACCCAGGCACTGCTGTCAAGCTCTATCCGTTGGCCTTAATCATCTGTTCGGCGTGCTTGCGCGAGGTCTCGGTCAGCTTGGCACCGCTTAACATGCGGGCTATTTCTTCGGTGCGCTCTTCGCCAGCGACCAGCCGGATCGTGGTGCGGGTACGGCCAGCCCGTTCCTTTTTCTCGATGACGAAGTGATGATCGGCAAAAGTTGCGATCTGTGGGAGGTGGGTTACGCAGAGTACTTGATTGGACCGCGACAGGAATTTCAGTTTCTTGCCGACCGCTTCGGCGGCGCGGCCGCCGATTCCGGTATCGATCTCGTCGAAAACCATGGTGCGCTGGGACGCGGCGCGGGCGCTGCCGGCTTTCGCGGGCGAGGGCGCCCGCGCCACGCTTCTCGCGGCGTCTTCCACGCTGACTTTCAGAGCCAGCATGACGCGCGACAGTTCCCCTCCCGAGGCGATGTGCTCCAACTGGCGCATGGGTTCGCCGGGATTGGTTGAAATCATGTAAACGACCTGATCGATGCCGCTCGCAGACCAGTTCCCTTCTTCCTCGCTGGTTGTCATCTGAATGCGAAAGACCGACTTCATCGCGAGATCGTTGATCTCTGCCTCGACTAGTTTCTCGAGCTTGCGGGCGGCTTCCTGGCGAGTCTTTGACAATGCTCGCGCCGCGCGCAAATATTCCGTGGCGGCTTTCGCCAGTTCGGCGCGCAGCTCGCGCAAAATTTCATCCTTGTTTTCGATCTCGGAAAGCTTGCGCGCGACATCGGCTCCGAAATTGATTGCGTCATCCAACGTGGGACCGTATTTGCGCTTCAAGCGATCCAGCAATGCGAGACGGTCTTCTACTTCCGCCAGATGTTCTGGCGAGGCATGAATGCCGCCAGCATAGTCCCGCACAGTAGCGCCGACATCTTCCACACTGATGCGGGCGGTTTCCAGCGCGGCGAGCGCTTCCTGAAATTTTGGCTCGAAGCGGGCCAGTTCGGCGATTTGTTTTTGCGCGGAGCGCAACGACGCGGAGGTCGAAGCGTCCCCTTCATAAAGCAAATCGAAGGCCTGCATGGCAGAGTTGTAGATTTTTTCCGCGTTCGCCAGCACGCGCTTTTCGGTTTCGAGGCGCTCGTCTTCGCCGGGTTGCAATTTCGCTTCCTCGATCTCGCGCTTCTGAAATATCCAAAGATCGACCAGGCGGAGGCGATCCTGCTCACCTTGTTCCAGCTCTTCGATACGATTGCGAATTCCATTCCAGGCTTCGTGCGCCGTAGCTACTGGCGCCCGCTGGCTTCCGGCAAAGGCATCCAGTAATTCGAGCCGCGCCGGCGGATCGAAGGCGAGAATGGATTCATTCTGCGCGTGGATCACACCGAGGTGCGGCGCCAGCTGCCGCAACACAGCAACGGTTGCCGCTTGATTGTTGACGAACACGCGGCCTTTGCCGCTAATGGAAATCTCGCGGCGGACGATCAAGGAGCCGTCTTCCGATTCATCCAGCCCGTTGCGTTCGAGAGCCTGCTCGATCGCGCCTTCGGCCGGACCTGTACATTCGAATACTGCTGAAATCACAGCTCGCTCAGCACCCGCGCGAATTACCTCACTCGATGCCTTTTCACCCAGCAGCAGCGCCAAGGCGTCGACCAGGATGGACTTGCCCGCCCCGGTTTCTCCGGTCAGCAGGTTCAGGCCGGAGCCGAATTCGACGGCGGCGTTGTCGATGACCGCATAATTTTCCAATCGCAGTTCAATCAGCACAGGCAATCCTAAAAGTACTTTCAGGTTTTGCGCAGCATAGCATGAAAGGTGCACCGGGATAATGAGTTGACGTCTTCTCGGGAATTCTCCACGGCGGCAGGGCTGGGATCTGCATCGTACTCGCTAGGAATGGGGGTGTGGAGTTAATCTTAGAGATGGATACAGGAGGATATGTGCGCTGCGGACGATGCGGAAACGAGAATTCCGAGGGCAACCGCTTCTGCGGGATGTGCGGGGCGAACCTGGTGCCGAAGGCGGAAACTGCGAACCGTACAGCGGCCAGCGGTGCCGAGAGGCGGCCCGAATCCGCGATCACGAATTCTTCCGGGGAATCACGCGTTCCCACGCGGCTGGCAAGCGACGTGACCGTTCCGGCAGCAAATCGTCCTGCCGCAACCGGCTCGACCGTTGCCGCGCAAATTCCTCGGCCGCCTGCCGAAACCGCGCCCGCGCCCTCAGTTCCTAATCCACCGAGAACTGGGAGTCCGGGAAACAGTGATCCGGTGATTAGCGGACCATCTTTTTTGGGATTGAATAAACCTGCGGATGGGCGGGGCGCGCGGGCCTATTCGAGCGGGAGCCACCATCTACCCACATCGAGTAATCTGGATTATCTGCTCGACGACGATGAAGAAGAGCCGAAGCGCGGAGGCGGCAAGCTTTTCTTGGTTTTGATCGCTCTGGCCCTGATTGGCGGCTTCGGATACCTTCGCTGGAAACAAGGTGGGTTCGACTTTTTGAAGCCCTCGCGAGCCGTTGCGCCCGCACAAAATGCCCCGGATTCCGGGAACCCGCCTTCTGGGACCACGAACCCCACGCCGTCTGCGACTTCAGAGCCTGCGGCGACCAACCCTGTGGCGGCAAATCCCGCGGCGCCTAATCCGCCAACGCCAAATGCTTCGACGCCGAGTAGCGCTAACCCGAATCCATCGAGTCCCGCAGCTGCGAACACGAATTCACCTGCTACGGACACGAGCAATAACGCATCAGCTCCCGCTCCAACCGCCGGCGCTGCGCCATCGAGTGGAACGGACGCGAGTGCTCCACGGGCGGCACCGGCAAACATCGCGCCTGCATCGGGCGCGTCGGCAGACAATGCCGCGCCGGTCAAGCCACAGGAAAATGCTTCGCCGGATCAGCAGACTCAATCGGAAGCAGCAGACGACGCAGAAGCGCCGCCATCGAAACCGGAGTCTGCAGTGCATCATGATGTAGCAAAGCCCTCTGCAGCCCGAACTTTGCGCGCGCGCAAGCCAACTCCCGTGACCCCATTAGATCCCGCGGCGGAGGCTGAGAAATATATTTACGGCCAGGGAGTGGCCCCGGATTGCGATCACGGATTGCGCCTGCTGAAGCCCGCGGCGGCGCAGGCTAATACGAAAGCGATGATTCTTCTGGGCTCGCTTTACTCAAGCGGCACATGCACTCCCCGCGATTTGCCTACTGCGTATCGCTGGTTTGCCCTCTCTTTACACAAAGAGCCCGACAATCAGAGATTGCAGGATGATTTGCAGAAACTATGGAGCCAGATGACACAGCCGGAGCGGCAACTTGCGATCAAGTTAAGTCAGTAGGACGGGCTAAGACTTTTAACAGGGGGGACACAGGGTTTCGCAGAGGCAGCTTGCCGTTGGCGCTAATTCGGCGACGGACGTCCCCCACAGCAATCCACTAAAGGCCGATTTTTCGTATATCCAGTGAAGGAAGAGCGAGAGCGTTTGTCGAGCGCGCAGCGAGAAGGAGCTACCGCGGATCTGTCCATTGTCACCGGCCTGAAAACCGGCGATCAAGGGGCAATGGCGGAGCTCTACGACCGTTACTCTTCCGTGGTGTATGCCGTGGCGTTGCGGGTGCTCGGAGATACGGGAGCCGCCGAAGACGTGCTGCAGGAGGTCTTCCTGCAATTATGGCGTAATCCCCATGCCTTCGATGCCGCCCGCGGAAATTTAGCAAGCTGGCTGGCCGTGGTTACGCGCAACCGGGCCATTGACTCCCTCAGAAAGCGCCGTCCCGAAACCGACATTGAAAATGTAGTGTTGTCCGTAGCGCCCGATTTAGCCGGAGATGCCGAGCGTGCGCGGGCGGCCGCTAAGGTGCGCGGCGTGATGGGAAGCATGGCTCCGGCGCAGCGCGGAGCTTTGGAGATGGCCTATTGGGAAGGGATGAGTCACTCGGAGATTGCGGAAAAAACTGGAGAGCCGCTGGGTACGATTAAGACACGGATCAGGGCGGGGTTGATTACCCTGCGGAAGGCGTTTCAGACTTGAAAAGAGGTAGCGGGGATGCGCTCCGCGGACAGCCGAGGGCGGCTGTCCCACATTTTGGCTTTTCGTTGTTTGATTGATAGATCATGAGTGAGCACGAACAATACGCCGAGGATCTCGCGCTCTACGCGCTGGATGCGCTGTCGGAAGAGGAACGCGCAAAACTCGAGCAACATCTGGCAACGTGCGCGGCCTGCCGCCTTGAGCTGGAGCAATTGCGTACGGACACAGCTCTGCTTGCGATGTCGGCCGCCGGACCCAGACCTCCGCAGCGGGCGCGGCAGCGATTGTTAGAAGCAGTGGCGCGGGAACCAAGAACCGCCCCAGTGGTTGAAAGTTCTGCGCGCAGTGCCTGGTGGGGATGGCTGGGATGGGCGGCGACCGCCGCTGTTATCGTATTTTCGCTTTCGCTGTGGAAAGAAAATACCTCGCTGCATGCGATGCTAGCTTCGGCGCGATCCAGCGAAGCCGAAAGTACGCGGCAATTGAATGAATTGCGCAGAATCGCGGCGCCCATTATTGAGCCGGAAGCACAGCGCGTGACTTTAGTGGCGGTGAAAACTTCGCCTCAGCCCCAGGGCAAGGCATTTTATTTGCGCAGCCGGAACAGTTTGGTATTTCTAGCCAGCAACATGCCGACCCTGCCGCCGCAGAAAGCTTATGAATTGTGGCTGATTCCGACCATCGGAAATCCGATCCCGGCCGGAGTATTCAAGCCTGATGCCCACGGAAGCGCCAGCGTGGTGAATCCTCCGTTGCCACCGGGAACCGAGGCAAAGGCTTTCGCCATTACGGTCGAAAACCAGGCGGGGTCCGCGAAGCCGACAACGCCCATCATTATGATGGGCGCTGGCGAGTGAAGCTTCGTTTCGGAATTTCTTCTTAATTATTCGAAACTATTACAGCCTTCTTATCGAACACGTGTCCCTTGCGATATTCGCGAGCTACATCGCCCAGTGGAACTTCGCGTTTATCGGAGGCGAACTCCCATAGCGGTTGCTCGCCCTGACCATAGCTGTAGACGGACGTCTGGAGCAGGCTGGATTCCAGTCCCATGGCATGCGTGGCAGCATGCTCCGGATGGCTGGGAACAACGACGGGTTGTGGATTGGCGTACAGCACGGCAGCGGTTTGTCCATAGGCTGCGGCGGCACACAGAAAACAGAACGCGAAAACTGTGATCTTCATAGATAGTCCTAGTCTGGGGGATGCGCCGTTACGGAATGGCGCCGATTTTTGTAAAAGAGCCAAATCCTCAATCTCGGCGCTTGCACATAGAACAGGGCAATCTACATACCAAAGCCGAGAGCCTGGGATTCGAGTTACAAGGCCATTCCACGGCCTATGCGAAAGGTTTTGCACACATGTGGAAAAGCTGGGAAAAGCTGATCTCCGCAAGACTTGCAAGCCCCCGGCCACGGGTATATTGTTTCGGCGCCGGGAGGTTATGGACAAATGAAAGCCGGCATTGCTTTCAGGGTGAGAAATCCCAATGCAATTCCATTCCTTCTGCTTGCGCTCCTTACGTTTTTCTTCCTGCGGCCAATCGCTTCGCTAGCACAGACTAATTGTGAGGATGGCAACGGACTGCTGGATTTCTCTCCCCCAAAAACTGTGAGCGTGGAAGAAGTCATCCGGAAGTTTGGCGCGGCCGAAGCGGAAGCGAAAGCTGCGCGGTTGCACTACACCTACAAACAAGATGTGATCGTGCAGACGCTCAGCGGGACAAGCGTGACCGGCGAGTTCCACGAAGTCACAACTGTTTCTTATGATGCGAAGGGCAGGCGGCTCGAATCGGTGACCTACGCAGCACAACCCTCATTGCGAGGCATTCAGCGCGAACAGAACGACATGGAAGACATTCGAGTGTTCATGCCGCTCATGATGACCAGCGATGATCTGCCGCAGTACAACCTGACCTATGCCGGACAGCAGCACGTGGACGATCTGGACACGTACTTATTCCACATAGAACCGAAAAAAGAAGAGAACGGTAAGCGATACTTTACCGGCCGGATCTGGGTGGACGCGCAGGATTTTCAAATCGTGAAAGTATGCGGAAAAAGTGGTCCAGAGAAAATTCAGGTGAAAAAACACGAGCAGGTGCATTTACAGCCGACGTTCGTGACCTATCGCCAGCTAGTGGATGGACGTTACTGGTTTCCGGCATACACGCGTTCGGACGACACTCTTCGCTTTCCATCGCGGACTGCCCATCTGCGAGAAATCATCAAGTACACCGCTTACAAACGCACCGACAGCATTGAGCGCAGCAGCGAAGTCAGTGCGCCTCGATAGAATTATTCCGGAACGAAGACTGTTGTGGGGCTCCGTGATCCGCGGTGTGCGGTCTTTTTTATTGGAACGTAAGTCGGTACAGAACGAGCGATTCAACATCGAGAAGTAAGGATCCAAGTTTTTAACTGGTGACCTCGATCTCAGTTCTGCTGCCGTATTTCTTGAATACGGATTCGCGAGAGACGACACCCTCTAGGCGTTTGGAGTCAGCACGATTGACGACGGGGATAAGAACGTAGTCGTTCACGTAGCGCAGCGCAGAATCCAGCGGCAGATCGGGATACAGACTCGGTAGAGATTGAGGGGGAAGAACGGACGCTAAAGTAAGTTCGCCCTTACCCTCTCGATAAAAGCGCTGGAGTTGGTCACGTGTGACGGTGCTCCAGCCGCTGGGATGCATACGCACCAGAAAAGCGGCTTCATTGGAATTCTGCACGCGGTGGAAGTTGGCATCGACATAATCCTGCGCGCTGAGAATAATGGGAGGAACCGGGAGCATGGCATCTTCGACGCGCAGAATCGTTTCCTCGCGTTCCTCTTCCAGCGAGGGCAGAATCAGTCCGTCCTGACGAGTGAGCAGGTCGAAGATAGGGACGGGCTGCAGCCAACGCGAAACAACGTAGGCAAAAGTATTGGCCACGATCACGGGAACAATAATCTCGTAATTACCGCTGACTTCCAGAACCATGAAGACGGAGGTCATCGGTACACGAAGGAAGCCGGCAAATAAGACTCCCATACCTACAAGAACGTATGTTCCGGTCGAGCCAGTGAGGTGCGGGAAGTAGAAGCGTTCGAGATCGCCAACGGCGCCGCCCAGCATGGCTCCCACGAAAAGAGTAGGTGCGAACATTCCGCCCGGAGTGCCGCTTACAAAAGAGATGGTCGTGGCGATGATCTTCAAAAGTGCAAGCATGGCCAGGATTTTCCATGCATATTGCCCGTGCATCGCCTGATCCATGGAGTCGTAGCCGGCGCCCATCACCTGGGGAAATCCGAAAAATCCGATGAAGCCCACCAGGAGCCCGGCAACGGATGGCTGAAAGTAGTGTGTCCATCGCGGCAAGGCCTTAAGGCGGGGACGAAGATAGCCAACTGATTTGGCGAAGGCGACAGACGCTAGTCCGCCAACCAGACCAAGTACCGCGTAAGCAATCAGTTCGCTGGGACGCTTGAAGGTGGTGAGAGGAATTCTGAACAACGGTTCACTGCCGAGGAATGAGCGCACTACGACGACGCTCGCGACCGCTGAGAGGACGACCGAACCCAGGATGCCTGCGCTCCAGCGCCCGATGACTTCTTCAATCACGAACAGCACGGCCGAGATAGGAGCGTTGAATGCGGCAGCCAGGCCTGCGGCAGCGCCCACAGGAGCCATGAGCCGCAGCTTCTCGCGGGAGATTTGAAGTTGACGTCCCAGGGCGGAGGCAATTCCCGCTCCGATTTGCAGAGAAGGATCCTCCGGACCGAGCGATTGACCGGACCCGATGGCAAGGCCGGCGCAGAGGAATTTTCCTACTGCGGTGCGAAATGGAATGAATCCGTTGAAGATGTAGAGTGCGGACTTGGTCTGATTCACACCGCTGCCGCGGATGCCCGGAAAAACGTGCATCACGAGAACGGCTACCACCAATCCCGCAACCGCGGGAACTACGAACAAACGCCAAC
Source organism: uncultured Acidobacteriaceae bacterium (assembly GCA_963726155.1). Classification (GTDB taxonomy): domain Bacteria; phylum Acidobacteriota; class Terriglobia; order Terriglobales; family Acidobacteriaceae; genus Sulfotelmatobacter. Next base: position 1,433,265 of record CAVSBF010000002.1, on the reverse strand, counting down.
TATGGCTTTGCGGCAGCGGACCGAGCAGGGCGAGGTGCGTCCAGTCGATTGCCAGTCTAAAACATACAACCGCCAAGCCAGAGAAAATCCCAATGAATACACAGAGTATTAAAAAAAATACTTCTTCGTTAAAGACGCCTTCAAGAGTGGAGAACAAACGGCGAGGAACCTTAACCCGCGTGGGCGCAGGCAAGGAAGGATCCGCAATAGGAGCGATGTTGCTCATTGGCTGATTGCCTCGCGCTTATGAGAGATCATCAAGAGAGCGAGATCAAGGCCTTGCGGCGAGCCGCAGGTGGTCGACGTCTGCTGTTCGATTTGAAAAACCACGTCCATAATCGCGTCCGGAAGGTCCGTCTCGGCAGGAGAGCGGAGGAGTTCAAGATCGGGCTTGGCAAGCAACCAGCGCGCCTGGAGCCCAACCAGCGGTGACGGGGATGGATTATCCGTAGCCTTAAGATCGATGCCAGCCTGCTGAGCGCACGAAGTAAGGCGATCTTCCGCTTGATTGAACGCGGCGATGATTCGACGGTTGCGTTCGGCGTCCGAAATATGGCTGTGAAAGGGATTCGAACGCAGAATGAGGTCGGTTGAAGCCAGCAGTTCGCGAGTTTGTGCGTCGTTCGGATTCGCGCTCACCGCACTGCGCAAATAGTGCTGCGCCAAACTGTAATTGCCGGCGCGGTACGCGGTTTCGCCAGCTCCGGCGAGGGCAGCGGCGTTTCCCGGATCCGTGCGCAGTACTTCTTCGTATTGGGCAAGCGCCCCGTTGTAATCCTGGGCCTGTTCAAAAAGCCGAGCCGCCTGGAGATGCGCGGCGGGGTCTCGCGGCAACGCCGCAGCCAGGGCGATGAGTTCGGAATCAGCCTGCGCGCGTGCGTTCTCCTTAAGCAGGAATTGGATCAACTCGATGCGCGCCCGATTGCGGTTGCCATCGGGATCGGAATCCCAGACGCCGTACATGGCGTTGTGGTAATAACGGATGGCATCTTCAATCGAACCACGGTGGGCGGCCACGCGGGCGAGCGCGAGATTGACTGAGGCATCCTGGGGAGCCCGCTGCCAGAGGGCTAGCAGATAGGATTCTGCTTCCTCCAGACGCTGAGGATCATTGCTGTCGCGTAGCACGCGGGCCAGGCTGAGTTGGTATTGCGAGTTGCTGGGATCGCAGGTGAGCGCGGCACGGAACGCATTGATCGCGTCGTTGTAGTTGCCGGCGTTTGCGTAATTCAATCCGAGCGCATAAAGCTTGCGGCCGCGCGCCTGCTGGTTAAGAGTGTAACGCGTAACCAGATGGCTCACCGCGGCGAATCCGCTGGCGGCCGCGACCGTAAGCACAAGCAGAATCACGGGAGCCGAACGCGGGATCAGTTTGGGAACCTTCCACGACATATCTCGTATCACGATACCATTTCGAGAGAAGGGAGCGGGCAATCGGTACCAAAGTGGAATACCTGCGCCTTGCAGTTCAGGTAATATACTTCGTCCGCTACCGGAACATCGAAAAATGAATCGCGAATATCACAAGAGATACAGCCAGGAATTGAATCGCGATATGGAAATGCTGGTCTTCGGGCACACCGGCACGCCGCTGCTCGTGTTCCCCACTTCCATGGGTAAATTCTTTGAATATGAAGATCGGGGAATGATCGGCGTTCTCACTCCTCAAATTGACCGCGGCGAATTGCAGATATTTTGTACGGACGCGGTCGATACCGAGAGTTGGTACAACAAGGGCGTGCATCCCAAGGTACGCGTGATGCGGCATCTCCAGTACGAGCGCTACGTGCTGCATGAACTGCTGCCATTTATCCGGTGGAAGAATCAAACTCCTCGGCTGGCGCTTACAGGGTGCAGCTTCGGCGCTTATCACGCGGTAAATTTTGCGCTTAAGCATCCCGATGTGGTCACGCATTGCGTCAGCATGAGCGGGGCATTTGATATTCACCAATTCCTCGACGGATATTACGATGACGATTGTTACTTCAATTGCCCGACGGATTATTTACCGAACCAGAACGACGACTGGTTTCTGAGCCGTTACCGTCAGATGAAAATCGTACTGGGCTCGGCCGATTGGGATATTTGTCTGGACCAGAATGTGAAGTTTTCGGCGATGCTGAATGGGAAAGCCGTGCCGCACTGGCTGGATATTTATGGAGACAATTCCAGACATGATTGGCCTCTGTGGCTGAGAATGGCGGAGAAGTATTTTTAGGTGTAGGCCTCAGCCTCGTTGGATTGAAGAGCTGAAAGCCATGGGAGAATGCCTTGCGGCGGTCGCTGAGTGGGCCGGGCGTGCAGGGGGTCCTTCGACTGCGCAAGTGCTTCACTTCGTGAACCACTTACTTCGCTCAGGATGACAACTTAGAAACGGAGACTGTGTCGTGAAGAAGAAGATCGGGATTTTATTCGGTATGGAAAACACTTTTCCGCCGGCCGTCGTGGAGAAGATCAACGCGATGAAAGTCGAGGATGTGACCGCGGAGTTTGTGCAGGTGGGCGGGGTTCGCATGGACGAACCCCAGAAATACGCCGTCATCATTGACCGGATCTCGCAGGATATTCCGTTCTATCGCGCATACCTCAAGAACGCGGCGCTGCACGGAACCATCGTGGTGAATAATCCGTTCTGGTGGACGGCAGACGACAAATTTTTTAATTATGCGCTGGCGCACAAGCTGGGCGTGGCGATTCCACCGACGGTGATTTTGCCGCATAACAAGCACCCCGAAGGAACGACGGACCGCTCCATGCGGAATCTCATCTATCCTCTGAACTGGCAGGAGATATTTGATTATGTGGGCTTCCCTGCTTTCCTGAAGCCTTATTCCGGCGGCGGATGGAAGCACGTGTATCACGTGCATTCTCCGGAAGAGTTTTTTCAGCATTACAACCAGACCGGGGATTTGTGCATGACGCTGCAGCACGGCGTGGTGTTTGAAGAGTATTACCGCTGTTATGTGGTCGGGCAGGAAAAAGTTCACATTATGAAATATGACCCGCGGGCGCCGTTTCACGAGCGCTATGTAGAGGGGAATCCGCCGCCGTCATCCGAGGCATTGCGACTAAGGATTGAAAAAGACGCGCTGACTTTGTGCCGGGTTTTGGGATACGACTTGAATACGGTGGAGTTTGCGGTTGAGGGCGGAGTGCCTTATGCGATTGATTTTCTGAATCCGGCGCCGGATGCGGAGATCACTTCGGTAGGGCAGGAGAATTTTGACTGGATCGTGAATGCGGTAGCCGAGATGGCGGTGAAGATGGCCGTTACTGGAGAAGATCCGGCGAGGGAAATGCGGTGGGCGGCGTTTCTGGCGGGGAAGGCTCCCGCGGAAAAAGCTGCGCGTAAGGGTGAGCCGGCCTGGGTGGCGGAGCGTAAGCGGGGGAAGACGGCGAAGTAGGAGACGCTCTCTGCGGTTGTTATACTAGTTCGACTTGGGCTTCGGCCCCACGAACTTCGGGGCGCTGCGGGCAAACATCTTGTTCCGTGCCTTCGCTCGGAATGACAATGTTTTTGTACTGTTCGGAATCGTACGATTTTCCGTTACTGCAATGAAACCTACTTTCACCATCGGGATTGAAGAGGAATACCAGACTATAGATCCGGAGACGCGGGATCTGCGGTCGCATATTCAGGCCGAAATCCTGCAGAAGGGTCAGCTCATCTTGCAGGAACGCGTGAAGGCGGAGATGCATCAGTCGGTCGTCGAAGTGGGCACCGGAGTTTGCAAGAACATCAAGGAAGCCAAGGCGGAAGTGAAGATGCTGAGGCGCGACATTATCCGGTTAGCTAGAGAGAATGGATTGCGGCTCGCTTCTGTGGCGACGCATCCGTTTTCGGACTGGCGGACGCAGGATATTAATCCCGACGACCGGTATAAAAATATCGTCGAGGATATGCAGTTGGTGGCGCGAGCCAATTTGATTTTCGGGCTGCACGTTCACATTGGGATCGAGGACCGCGAAACCGCGATCCACATGATGAATCACGCGCGATATTTTCTGCCGCACCTGCTGGCGCTATCAACGAACTCTCCGTTTTGGCTGGGAATGAATACGGGGTTGAAATCTTATCGCTGCAAGGTTTTCGATAAGTTTCCCCGAACAAATATTCCAGACTATTTTCCCAGTTGGGGCGAGTACGAAAATTTCATCAAACTTCTGATCAAGACGAATTGCATCGATAATGCGAAGAAGATTTGGTGGGACATCCGGCCGCATCCGTTTTTTAATACGATCGAGTTCCGGGTTTGCGATATTCCCATGCGCGCTGACGAGACTATTGCGCTGGCAGCGTTGATACAGGCTACGGTGGCGAAGCTGTATAAGCTGCATACAGCGAATCAGGGATTTCGCCTGTACCGGCGTGCGCTGATAATGGAGAACAAGTGGCGGGCATCACGCTATGGCATGGATGGAAAGCTGATCGATTTCGGCAAGCAGACAGAGGTGCCGGCGCGCGATTTGATTCGCGAATATCTGGATTTTGTGGACGACGTGGTGGATGAACTGGATTCACGGGAGGAGTTGAACTATATCCATACCATGCTGGAAGAAGGCAGCGGCGCAGACCGCCAGCTACGGGTTTACCAGGAAACTGGAGATTTGAAGAAAGTGGTCGATTACATTATTGAAGAGACTGAAGTGGGCTTGGCGGAAGTTGAGCCGGCTTCGGCGAGAAAAGTAGGTTAATGAGCACTCCTGCAGAACAAGTCAAAGAACAAGTCAAAATCTCCACCCCTTCGTCGAGCGCAGGGCAGGCTCTCTCGCACAGAACGCGAGAAGGATGGGGCAACCGTAAACCGGTTGCTTTCGACCTGGAATATAGCGTTGGAGCGCGAAATGCAGTTAACGTGTGTTTGCGCGTACAACCGGAGGAGAAGGTTTGCGTTATTACCGACGAGGCCACGCAAGAGATCGCGGCGGCCATCGTGGCCGAACTCGAAAAGCTTGGCTCCCCGCATCGAGTGTGGGTTTTGGAAGATGTGGCGGAGCGGCCGCTAAAAGATTTGCCGCCGCAGATCGCCGCCGATCTCGAGACTAGTCAGGTTTCTATTTTTGCGGTGTGGGCGCAGCGGAATGAATTGCGATCGCGCATGCAAATGACCGATGTGGTGAATCGGAAAAAGATCCGGCACGCGCACATGGTGAATATCAACCGGCAGATCATGCTGGAAGGAATGCGGGCAGATTTCCAGAAAGTCGACCGGCTGAGCGCAAAAGTGATTGCAATGGTACGCAAGGCGCGGCGAGTGCGGGCGAAAACCGCAGCTGGGACGGACTTGATTACAGATTTGAATCCGAATTACCGTTGGTTAAAGACGAGTGGAATTATCTCCGCCGAAAAGTGGGGGAACTTGCCAGGCGGTGAAATCTTTACGACACCGGGCGAAGTCAATGGAACGTTTGTAATCGACGGCGTAGTTGGAGATTATCTCTGCACAAAATTTGGAAATCTCCAGGAAGCGCCGCTCACTGTACGCATCAAGGGAAACCGGCTCACCGAGGCGCATTCTGAGAATCGCGAACTCGAAGACGATTTCTGGAAGTACACGCACACCGATGAGAACAGCGACCGCGTGGGCGAGTTCGCCATCGGAACCAATATCGATCTCAAGGATGTGATTGGGCAGATTCTGCAGGATGAGAAGTATCCCGGAGTGCACATTGCGTTTGGAAATCCTTATGGGGCGCACACGGGCGCGGAGTGGGATTCATCAACCCACATCGATGTTGTGGGGCGGAAGTTCAACATCTGGGTGGATGACGAGCAGATCATGCGGGATGGCAAGTTTTTGCTGGAAGCGTAGGGCCTTTACTGTGCCGGTCGAAGACTCCAAAGTGGCGCTGCTGAGAAAGGCGTATGAGGCATTCAACGCGCGCGATCTCGAAGCTGCTCTAGCCACGATGAAACCCGATGTGGAATGGCCCAATGGCATGGAAGGCGGTACGGTCCACGGGCGCGTAGGAGTTCGTGAGTACTGGACGCGACAGTGGAAAATACTGGACCCGCAGGTTGAGCCAAAGAAGTTCGCAACGGACGCGACCGGGCGGGTAGTCGTCGAGGTTCACCAAGTCGTTCGCGATTTGACTGGAAAAGAACTTCTCAATCGAATGGTGGAACATGTGTATTCGATCGAGGGCGGGCTGATTCAGAATATGGAAATCCGCGAGTGATTTTTCTATATTGCCTTTTGCGGCCATGATCCCCTCCCTCCGAAAAAAATTCAACGCCAGTTTCAGTCCCGAAAAATATCAGACTTTTCTGCGTCGGGTTGATGACGCTTGCGGAACGCATGTGAAATTCCGTCTCTCGGAGACGCCCTGTTTTTTCCCGGCGCAACTTCTGCAACGAATGGCGGACGACGGCAAGGTTCTGATCCGGCAACTGGTGGAGAGTCCGGAGTATCTGGCTCGCTCGAATGCTTCCATTCCCGAGGAATTTAGAGTTCCGAATGAACCGCCGCACCCCATGTTTGTCCAGGTGGATTTCGGATTAGTGCGCGATTCCAGCGGAGAGTTGCAGCCGAAATTAGTAGAACTGCAGGCCTTCCCCTCTCTGTATGCCTATCAAGTTGCGCTGGCGCAAAACTACATTGATGTGTACGGGCTGCAGGAGATGTCGGCTTCCGGCCCGCAACCGCCGGCTTCGGAGTTGAACTTTTTTTTGAGTGGGCTAAACGAAGCCTCCTACCGGGAACTGTTGCGGACTGCAATCGTCGGCAATCACGATCCGGAAAACGTCATTCTGATGGAGATTGATCCCAAAGCGCAGAAGACTCTGCCAGATTTTCTGATGACGGAGCAGATGCTGGGAGTCAGGACCGTCGATATAGCCGCGATCAGGCAGCACGGAGCTCAGCTTTACTACGAGCGCAACGGCACGCAGGTTCCGATCCGGCGGATTTACAATCGCGCGATTGTCGACGAATTGCAACGCAAGAACGTGAAATTGGGATTCGATTGGCGAGATGATCTGGATGTGGAATGGGCCGGGCATCCGAACTGGTATTTTCGCATCAGCAAGTTCTCGATTCCTTATTTGCAGCATGAGTCGGTGCCGAAGACCTGGTTTCTAGATCAACTGGAGCGGATTCCCGACGATTTGCAGAATTACGCGTTGAAACCTTTGTATTCTTTCGCGGGGCTGGGTGTGGTAATTGCGCCGACGAAAGAAAATATCGCATCGATTCCGATCGAGAAGCGGCGGGATTACATTCTGCAGGAACGTCTGCATTTTGAACCGGTGATTGCAACCCCGTTTGGCGGTACCAAGGCAGAGGTACGCGTGATGTACATATGGCAGGAGGAGTTGCAGGCAGTATTGACGATTATTCGTATGGGCCGAGGCTTGATGATGGGAGTGGACCACAACAAGAATATGGAGTGGGTGGGAGCGTCGGCGGGGCTGTACTTTGAACCGTAGAGAGCTCTGGGGCAAGAGCTTTCTCGACAACAAGAATTGGCGCTGCAAGTTTCATAGGTCCCTTCGGCAAGCTCAAGGCAGGCACTTCGCGCGGAACGCGGTCAGGATGGCGGGGCATCTAGCCGATTCTTTTGACGATGCTGGTTTCCAGTTCGCGGCCATTGGGCCGCCGCAGAAAAAGCTTTTCGCCCTCCAGGCGAATGGGAACTCGATCTCCGGGCTTCCATTCGCCGGGCAAGTAGCCATCGGCCGCTGCCAGGTCGTATTCTCCGGTATAAACCACTCCTTCAAGATTAATCACTACGGCGGGACGAGGGAGGTGGGCACCCGTTTCGCGCAGAATTTCTGCTTCGGCCTGACGCCAATTGTCGAGGTCGTGGCCAACGACGGCTCCGCCACGCCAGTACAGGTCCGCGGCACGCCTGCGGATAGCCTTCTGCACTTCAAGAGAATCCTTAAATTTCTGCGCCATGGAAATAGAATCCGCCAATCCGTTTGCTAGATTCATAGTAGCCTTCACGTTTGGCACCAGGGACATCATCAGCAAACAAAAGGTCATAGCGGTTGTCACTTTGGGAAACGCGGGCCGTCGAAATCGCCGGCGTTCAGACCGGCGTCCTGCATCTAATTGTGCACAAAGGCTGTAGTTGACCGGGATCATCGGCGAAGCCTAACATTACCGCCGTTGGGAGTGATGCGCTTTCATGATTGGCCAGACCGTATCCCACTACCGCATTCTGGGAAAACTCGGAGGCGGTGGCATGGGCGTGGTGTACGAGGCGGAAGACCTCAAGCTGGGCCGGCACGTCGCGCTGAAATTCATTCCTGAAAATCTTGCCGGCGACCCCAAATCGCTGGAGCGCTTCGAGCGCGAAGCTAGAGCGGCATCCTTACTCAATCACCCCAATATCTGCACGATCCACGGCATTGAAGACAATAAGGGCCATCCCTTCATCGTAATGGAGAAGCTGGAGGGCGAGAGCCTGAAGCAATGCATCTCCGGCCACGCGCTGGGAACCGAGAAGCTGCTCGACATCAGCATCCAGGTAGCCGACGCGCTGGCAGCTTCCCACGCCAAGGGAATCGTGCACCGCGACATCAAGCCGGCGAATATTTTCCTGACCCCTGACGGGCAGGTGAAGGTTCTGGATTTCGGGCTGGCCAAACTGGTGCACAACGTTGGCACCGACAGCGATGGAGGCGCGAACGACAATTCCTTGACCGCCGTGGGCGTGATTCCGGGAACAGCCGTTTATATGTCGCCCGAGCAGGCGCGCAGCGAAGATATTGACTTCCGCAGCGACCTGTTTTCCTTTGGCGTGGTCATGTACGAAATGTCCACCGGGAAAAAGCCCTTCACCGGTAAGAACTCCCTGATGACGCTTGATGCAGTGCTGCACGACAAGCCAGTTCCGCCGGGAGAGTTGAATCCAAAGGTGCCGGTGGAACTGGAAGGCATCATTGGCAAGGCGATGGAGAAGGACCGGAAGGACCGCTACCAGAGCGCTACGCAGATGAAGGCGGACCTGCAGCAACTGAAGCGCGAAAATGAATCGGGGCAGGTGCGGAGCGGTTTACAAACCGCCCGGCTTAGGGTTGCGAGCAAGACCTTCGGGCGTCCCGGCAGTCGATGGGTTTTCTGGTTGTTGTTAGGAAGTCTGGCCATGTTGGCCACAGTGTTGGCCGCGGTGGGAGCGTACTGGTGGAAGCATCGCGAAGTGGCCAGTGCCGAGGAACGGAATGCCATTGCGGTTTTGCCGCTGCAAAACATGAACGGCGACGTCAGCGTAGACTATTTGCGCTTCGCGCTGGCCGACGAACTCACTAGCGTATTGAGTTATTCTCGTTCGCTGGAAGTGCGGCCTTCCTCGGTCACCCGCAAATATGTTGAGCCGGATCTGGATCCGCACAAGGTGGGATTGCAACTGCATGTGGGCCGGCTGCTGATGGGACATTTTATGCGCCAGGGGGAACGATTGACGGTTACCCTGGAGGCGATTGATGTGCCCAACGACCGTCTGCTTTGGCAGGGCAGCGCCTCAGCGTCCGTGAATGATTTGATTTCTTTGCAGTCGCAATTGAGCACGCAGGTGCAGCAGGGATTGTTGCCCGCTTTGGGTGTGGCGGCGGGAACCATGAGCACTGCATCGCGCCCGCAGAGCCAGGAAGCCTACGACCTTTATCTGCACAGTCTAGCCCTACCGCATGATCCCGGGCCGAATAAAGATGCAATTGCGGTTCTTGAACATGTTGTGGGAGAAGATCGCAACTACGCACCGGCGTGGGAAGCGCTGGGACAGCGTTATTACTTCGACTCTTTATACGGCGGCGGCGGCGAGGCGATGTTCCAAAGATCGAATGCCGCCTACGAACGAGCGCTCTCGTTGGATCCGAACTTGGTGGAAGCGGCCAGCAATCTGATCGTCAACCGGGTGGACCGCGGCGAGTTGGGTCGCGCCTATGACGCGGCCACCGACCTTGTGCGGCGAAGACCTCAAAGTGCCGATGCGCACTTCGCCCTCAGCTATGTGCTGCGTTACGCGGGGATGCAGGAGAAAGCAGCACAGGAATGCAATGCAGCACGCTCGCTCGACCCGGGAAACTTTACTTTCCGCTCCTGCGCCTGGGTATTTATGGCGCTTGGGCAGACCGATCGCGCCATGGACTTCGTTCACCTGGACGCAGGTTCTGAGTGGGCCGCCTGGGCAACGCCTTACGTTTATCTGACTGCTGGCAACCTGACGCAGGCGCGCGAGGCGGTAAAGAGTGTGGCCAAAGCTCCGATCTATCATCGTGATTTGCTGGTGGCCTGCACGGCGGCGCAGAAGCCGGCCGATATGGACCGAATTGTTCGGGACGAAGAAGCGTCGGTGATGACGGAACCGGACCCCGAGGCTTGGTACCACGTTGGCGCGCTGATGGCGTACTGCGGACAGAAAGATGCCGCCTTGCATCTGCTGAAGGCGGCGGTTCAACAGAATTACTGCGCCTATTCCGCGTTATTGGAAGATCCTCTATTGAAGAGCTTGCGGAAAGAAACAGCGTTTGACGACGTGCTTACAGCCGCCAGCACTTGTCAGGAGACATTGAAAGAAGGACGAGGGCAGTAAAGTAATTTGAGGGGGGTCAAATTGCATCGCAGCCAAAGAATTTGCGTCCAAGCGGGGTTAGGCCCCATCCTTGTAGGGTGAAATATTTGGAACTTGACCACCTCGCCAGCCGCTTGCAGCGGCTCGTCCCGGATTTCTTGAAAGCTGTAACAATCCAGAGCTCATTCTTGTTATTTCTTTTAGCGTGTCCCTTGATACTGCTGGCTGCGCCGCAGCAGAAGGGAGAAACTGTTCACCCTTCCGCGGCGGCGCAGCCAGCTGACAATCAACAATGGTCGGTAACGGATTTCCCTCAACTGCCTTACCAGGGAACTCCTCCCGAACTTCCACAAGATCGAGGAACTCTGGGCTTGCGCTTGATGCTGCGGCGATTGGGCACAACGGCACACCTGATGCAGACCGTGGCGCACCCGGACGATGAAGACGGCGGAATGCTCACGCTGGAATCGCGCGGTCATGGGGACAGCGTGTTGTTGATGACGCTCAATCGCGGCGAAGGTGGACAGAATAAAGTTGGCAGCAATTTGTCAGATGTTCTTGGCGTGCTGCGTACTCTCGAGCTTCTGGCGGCAGATGAGTATTACGGTGTACAGGAACGATTTTCGCGCGTGGCTGATTTTGGCTTTTCGAAAAGTGCGGAGGAAACTTTCTCGAAGTGGGGCGGGCACGATATTGCACTCGGCGATATGGTGCGGGTGATACGAACATTTCGTCCCGATGTGCTGGTCGCTCGATTTTCCGGAACGCCGCGTGATGGGCACGGACATCACCAGGCATCGAGCATCCTGACCCAGGAGGCATTTCGGGCGGCAGCAGATCCCAAGCGCTTTCCGGAGCAGATTGCGCAAGGAGTGCTGCCGTGGCAAGCGAAGAAACTTTACATCGGAAATGTGTGCGGGTTTGGCGCGATGACCTGTCCGGATGCCGACTGGACGGTGAAGTTGAACACCGGTAAGTCTGACGCTGACTTGGGCATGTCCTACATACAGTTCGCGATGGAAGGATTGCGGCATCAGCTCTCGCAGGGATCCGGAAGCTGGACCGTAGAACCGGGCGATCGGTTTACGTTCTACAAACTGGTGGATTCGGTCGAGCCCGCGAAGCTCGATAAATCTGGGCATGAAAAAGATTTCTTCGACGGGATCGATACTAGTTTGCCGGGGTTGGCTGCGCGTTTAGGGACGGAGCAAGAGAAGATTCCGCAGCTACGACAAGAATTGACCAGGATTGGCAGCGAGATTTCCGCAGCTCGTGCAGATGCGAACCACAACGATTCGTCAGCTGCGACAGCGCCGCTAACCAGGGTGATCGCGGAGTTTGAGCAGCTTACAGAAGAGATTAGAAAATCCGGTTTAAGTGCGGCCGCGAAGGCTGACCTGAGTGCCAGGCTGGAAGAAAAAACAGAACAGGCGCAGGCGGCGTTGAACGATGCTTTGAACGTAAATCTTGCGGCAACCGTGGTTTCACGAGCGGAACCATCGAAAGTTTTGCCGAAAGAAGCGGATGCGCGGACGACCGTATCGCCGGGACAGGATTTCATGGTTGCGGTGGATTTTCATAATGGATCAAAGGACCGGCTTCTGCTCGACGGATTGAAACTGGAAGTGCCGCAAGGCTGGAGCACAATTTCCGATAAGACAAAGCAGGTTGTGATCAAACCTGGAGATAGCGTACACGCCGTCTTTCGCTTGAAAGTTCCGGATGACGCGGCATACACACGCCCATACTGGCATCGGGATAATCCGTTTACTGAGAGCATCAATCATATTGACAACGAGAAGTATGCCACGCTTCCCTTCCCGCCTCCGGTGCTGCGGGCGCGGGTTGAGTATTCCGTTGCGGGGATGGATCGTGAGCGGGGAAAAGGTGCGATTGGAGCCACGGTTGTAACAACATTCGAAGACGAGAACGGAAAGGAACGGGCGCGCCCCGTAGCCGTAGTCCCGGCATTATCGGTTGCGCTGGAACCCGGAACGCACGTGATCTCGACTCACAACGGCGCGAGTTCCACGGTTACGGTGGGCATCACCAGCAATCTGAATCACGAAGTGCCGGGCGTGTTGCGATTGGAGTTGCCGCAGGGTTGGCGGTCGGAGCCGGCACGGGCTGATGTGAAATTCACCCGGCGCGGGGAAAAGCAGGATTTTCACTTCTCAGTCTTCCCTGCCGGCCTGCAGGAAGGACGCGACCAGGTGCGCGCCACGCTTGACGCAGAGGGCAAAAAATTCAACGAAGGCTACACGCTCGTGACTCGCGAGGACCTGGGCAGCTTCTATTACTACCAGCCTGCATTACAGCGCGTGAGCATTGTGGATGTGAAAGTCCCGCACAATTTGAAAATTGGCTATGTCATGGGGGCGGGCGATGACATCCCCACGGTTTTGCAGCAACTGGGAATGAATGTGAGTTTGATCTCGCCGGAGAAACTGGGCAGCGAGAATTTAAGCGACTACGGAACGATTGTGCTGGGGATTCGCGCCTACGATACTCAGAAAGAAGTTGCTGAGAACAATAAGAAGCTGCTGGATTTTGTCGGTGCAGGCGGTACGCTGGTGGTGCAATATAACAGCGGCGTGGCGGATTTTAACGATGGGCATTTCACCCCATATCCCGCGGAACTAAGCCGGGCGCGGGTTTCCGTGGAGGAAGCTCCGGTCGATATTCTGGCGCCGCAAGATGAAGTTTTTCATTATCCCAACACCATTACGGCGAGAGACTTCGATGGGTGGGTGCAAGAGCGCGGACTCTACTTCATGGACAAGTGGGATGATCATTTCAAAGCGCTCTTAGCGTGTCATGATCCGGGGGAAGAGCCACAAAAGGGCGGATTGCTGCAGGCGCAATACGGCAAAGGAATTTATATCTACACGGGCTATGCATTCTTCCGTCAATTGCCGGCGGGAGTTCCCGGTGCGGTGCGGTTGTTTGTGAATCTGTTGAGCGCGGGACATGAGAAGCAGTGATCCATCGCGTAGTTTTCGAAGAGAACGGACGAAACTCGATGCGCGCAATTCGCATTCATTGCTATGGCGGCCCGGAAGTCATGAAATTGGAAGACTTGCCCACGCCAGTTCCGGGCCAGGGACAAGTCTTGGTGCGTGTTGAGGCTGCCAGCGTTAACTTTCTCGATGTCCAAAAGCGCCGCGGAGAACTTGTCGGCCAAGGTTTCTACCGTCGTGCCAATCCAAACGAGCCTGAGCTTCCCGTAACTTTGGGTAGCCAGGGAGCCGGAGTCGTGGAAGCTCTCGGTTCCGGCGTGGTTAATGTTCAAGTGGGGGATCGCGTTGTCTTTGTAGGAAATTCGTACGCGACCCATGCGCTTGCTCCAGCCGCATGGCTCACCCGCGTCCCAGATGGCATCAGCATCGACCAGGCAGCGGGGGGTATGAATCAGGGTTTCCTGGCTTACGCGTTCACTCATTTCGCCTACCCAATAAAATCCGGGGACTGGTGCCTGATTCACGCTGCGGCTGGAGGCATCGGTCTGTTGCTTTGCCAGATGGCGAAAATCCGCGGGGGAAAGGTGATTGGGGTCACATCGAGCGAAGAGAAATCTGCGTTCGTGAAGGAAGCTGGTGCGGATGAGGTTATTATCTCCAAGCAAAGCGATGTTGCCAAGGAAGCACGACGGATTACGGGAGCCCGCGGAGTCAGCGTAGTCTATGACGGCGTTGGTAAAGATACCTTTGAGGCGAGCCTCGACAGTCTGGCTCCCGGTGGATATCTTGTGATCTACGGCCAGTCGAGCGGGTATGTACCTCCGTTTGATCTTATGAAGCTGCAGGAAAAAGGATCGCTGTTCTTGACCCGCACAAATGGCAGCCCTTATGTCAAAGAGTATCCTGGTTACCTCGAACACTTCGTCGACTGGGTGAGGCAAGGTAAGCTTTCTATCCGTGTTGATCGCACCTACCCGCTTGCGGAAGCTGCCCAGGCGCATGTGGCATTTGAACAGCGAAAGATAAGCGGAAGAGTCTTGCTTCATCCGTAACGCCCGAAACTCGCCTTACAAGAAATGCACGCGCCCCCGCAAAGCAATTCGGATTCGCCTGGCCTGATCCGCGGCATGGGGCTCGGGAGCGCGACTGCGCTCAACATGATCGACATGATTGGCGTGGGTCCGTTCATCACCATGCCGCTGGTTTTGAGCGCCATGGGCGGCCCGCAGGCGATGCTGGGATGGATTGCAGGCGCGCTGTTGGCCGTATGTGATGGACTGGTCTCCGCGGAGCTAGGCGCTGCAATGCCGGGATCAGGTGGACCGTATCGCTACCTGAACGAGATTTATGGTCCGCGCAAATGGGGACGGCTGATTTCGTTCTTGTTCATCTGGCAACTTTCCTTCAGCGCGCCACTGTCCATTGCTACGGGTTGCATCGGGCTCGCCGGGTACGCCGCTTACTACTGGCCCAGCCTGGAAACGGTTTACGCTGCGCACACTGCGTCTTTGTCCATCCCCTGGGCAGGCCCTTTGCAAGTCAGTTGGATTGTGACGCAGGGTACCGCCGTCGCGGTCATCGTTTGCTTCCTGACGGTGTTGCTGCTCTATCGGCGCATCACGGTGATCGGGCGCCTCTCGAACATACTTTGGATTGGCGTGATGGGAACGATCGGCTGGATCATCTTCGCCGGTCTGACTCACTTCAACGCGGCACGAGCGTTTGATTTTCCTCCCGGAGCATTCACCCTCTCCCACGGATTTTTTGTCGGCTTGGGGGGAGCCATGCTCGTAGCTACTTACGATTACTGGGGCTACTACAACGTCTGCTACCTGGGCGATGAAATAAAAGATCCCACGCGGAATATTCCGCGAGCTTTGCTGCTTTCTATTTTGCTGGTGGCGTGTCTATATCTAGCGATGAACCTGTGCATTCTGGCGGTGGTTCCGTGGCGGGAAATGCTTCAGGCAGGGCACAACAACAATGGCTTGTACGTCGTGTCATTGTTTATGCAGCGCATTTACGGGCCGTGGGCAGCGCGGTTGGTAACCGGGCTGATCATCGTAGCTGCGTTCGCGTCGGTCTTCTCGTTGATGCTGGGTTATTCGCGGGTACCGTATGCGGCTGCTCTGGACGGAAATTATTTCAAGGCATTTGCCAAAGTCCATCCCGTATACCGCTTCCCTTATGTATCGCTGCTGGCGCTAGGAGTGGCGGCTGCGGCGTTCTGCTTTCTGCGGCTGCGCGACGCGATCGCGGCGCTTGTGGTCATTCGGCTGATTCTCCAATTTCTGGTACAGGCAGTTGGACTGATCGTGTTTCGAGTGACTCGACCAGAGTTCCCGCGTCCGTTTCGCATGTGGCTGTATCCGGTGCCAGCATTGGCCGCGATTGCCGGATTTTTGTTCATCCTGTTCAATCGCGCGAACTGGCAGAAGGAAATACGCTATGCGGTAGTAATATTGTTGGCCGGGCTGGCGATTTATATGGTTCGGGCTTGGCGAGGCGCGGAATGGCCTTTTGCGATCGGTAAATCTTGACAGAGAAAAACTTTTAACACAGGGGACACAGAGGGTGCACAGGGTAGTGCAAATGGAGGAATTATTTATGAATAGGAAGCTTGGGTATGTTGCATTTTGCGTGCTGCTGTTTGCGGGGCTGGCTTCAGCGCAGGCCAACAAGAAGAATGAGCAGCATAAGACGGTTACTGAAGTCCTCGACCACGCAGTCACCAGTATGGAACATGAGTTTGTTTCCGCGGCCGAAGCAATGCCCGAGGACAAGCTTGGATTCGCGCCTAGTAATGGGGAATTCAAAGGCGTTCGCACATTCGGCGAACAGATAAAGCACGTGGCGGCGGTGAATTATATTTTTGGGGCGGCAATATTAAGTGAAAAGGTTCCGGTCGATGTCGGGGACGAGTCGGGGCCGGCGTCGATCAAGAGCAAGGTGGAGATCCTGAACTATTTGAAGGATTCTTTTGCCTATGTTCACAAGGCGATTCAGACCATCAACGAAACGAATCTGGTCGCTCCATTGAAAAGCCCGTTTGGAGAGGGATCAATTACGCGACTGGGAGTGGCAACCAGCGTGACTGCTCACGGATTCGACCACTACGGGCAAATGGTGGAGTATCTGCGCATGAACGGAATCGTGCCTCCTGCCAGCCGATAGGGAATCTCTGACTGCTAGTTAGTGTCGCCGTGGCTCGTCGGTTTTTTGCGGGAGGCCTTGAAGAGGCCGGATAAATGTCTCCGGAAACTAACCTTCGGTTCCTTGGCCACACGCTCAGGATAGGAGTCGAGGGCTCGAAGAAACTTCTGAATCTCTTCCACAGCTTCTTCATTGCGCGGCGGCTCACTCTCACGTGGCTGGACGTGATGATCCATCTTCGTCTTCATCCTGCACACCCCAAGTACTTGCTAAGCTCTTCTGAAGTGGCGACCCTATAGTTGAAATTAACACGCGCGGGCGAGGAAAGTTTCTGCTTAAGGAAATCATTAGTTCATTTCCAATCAGACACTTCGCACGGATTTTAGCGGTGCATTCCGCCCGAAGCAATCGAGGTGAGAAGCAACTCGGCACGCAGTCTATTCTCGGCAAGGTGAGCGGCAATAATTTTTCGAGTTTTCTGAAGTGAAGTGCGGGGATCGAGAAAGACAACCACAGATGGACCAGCCCCGCTCAGGACGGCGCCGAGAATTCCAGGATTCCCTCGCAATCCCTGCAGGCATGGCAGCAAAGGACAGAGTGCAGAACGGTAAGGTTGGTGCATGCGATCATCCAGCGCAGCTGCCAACAGCGCGTGCTGCCCCTGCATAAAAGCGAAGAGCAACATCATTGAGTTTTGAATATTGATCACCGCGTCGGCGCGGGAATACTGCGCCGGGAGTACGCGGCGAGCTTCCTCGGTAGAAAGAACCTGCTCGGGAAGCGCAAGCAAGAGCGGCCAATTCCCTTTCGGCTTGATACTGACTACTTCAGCTTCTGCTTCTCCAGACATGCGTGCCACGGTGAGGCCGCCCATCCAGCAGGCGGAGGCGTTATCCGGGTGATGTTCACGGCGGGAGGCCTCGCCAATGATTTGCGCATCGGTCCAGCGCAAATGTCCGAAATGATTTGCCAATGCAATACCAGCCAGGCGCGCCGCAGCGGAAGACCCACAGCCTTTGCCGATCGGAATGTCGTTTCGAATACGAAGAGAAAGCGGAATAATCTCTTTGCTTTGCGCCTGAAGAATCTCCCGGTAGGTGGTGAAGATAAGGTGTTTTTCTAAAGTCTGGCAAATTTTCAGATCGCGGCCGGTGGCGCGAATCGAAAAATCGCCAGCAGGCCGCGCATCGATGGTGATGTATAAATCCATCGCCAGGGCGGCGGCATCGAACGCTGGGCCGAGATTCGCCGAGGTCGCGGGGAGAGCAAGGTGCAGCGGCGTTGTATGTGATTTCTTTCTCTTTTTAGGCATTGGCGTGCGCCGGATCGGATTTTTCGGTTCGTTCCAGGGTCTGGAGGATCGCATCCAGCTTGGCATCGAGAACAACCGGAGAATGCCGCAGCGAGTTCAACGCAACGTTGTCGCGCTCGTTTACGGCGTTGGGAAAAAGCTCGCCGCGATGGAACTCCATGGTGAAGTCGGGATCTTTGAGCAAGTTCCCAGTGAGCACAAGGACGACGGTTTCATCTGGTCTTACGAAGCCTTGCGTCCGCAATTTTTTCAAACCAGCCAGTGTGACCGCCGAAGCGGGCTCACAGCCGATCCCCTCCGCGCCGATTTCGGCTTTTGCTATCGCGATCTCAACCTCGCTCACTTCTTCACACGCGCCGCCGGTGGCTTGAATAACTTTGACTGCCTTCTCCCACGATGCGGGATTGCCAATGCGGATAGCAGTGGCGCGGGTTTCGGGCTGCACACTCACCAGCTGCTTGCCCCCGGCTTCACGGAGAGTGCGAACCAGAGCGTTCGCGCCTTCGGCTTGAATTACAGACAATTTTGGAAGACGCGGGATCAATCCCAGCTCAAGCATTTCCAACAGCGCCTTTCCGATCGCCGAACTATTGCCGAGATTTCCGCCGGGGACAATTATGTGGTCGGGCGGATTCCAATCAAGTTGCTCCAGAAGTTCGATGGCGAGCGTCTTCTGCCCTTCCAGCCGGAATGGATTAATGGAGTTCAGTTGATAAACCGGGGCGCGCTGCACAAGTTCCTGAAGCAGCCGCAGGCAGCCGTCGAAATCAGTTCGGAGTTGGCAGGTGAGAGCGCCGTAATCCAAAGCTTGCGATAATTTGCTCCAGGATATTTTCCCGTCGGGCACGAGAACCAGGCTGCGCATGCCGCCGCGAGCAGCGTAGGCCGCCATGGATGCTGACGTATTCCCTGTGGAAGCGCAGGCGACCCAACGATATCCGGCTTCGCGGGCGAACGTGGCGGCAACCGTCATGCCCGCATCTTTGAATGAGCCGGTCGGATTCATCCCCTGATGTTTGCCGTAGAGCCGTGAAACGCCTGTGCGGCGGGAGGCTTGCGGAAGTTCGTAGAGGGGAGTATTGCCTTCGCGCAAAGAAATTACTTGCTCGGCAGACTCGGGCATCGGCAGAAGCTCGCGGAACCGCCAAACGCCACTGAGGTCGAGCGGTGAGTTCGAGCGACGGCGCTCGCGCCAAGTGGATTTTAAAACGCTAGCGTTCAAGCCCGGCGACTTCCAAGATGGATCGGTCACTTCCAGCAAGTTACCGCAATGCGAGCAGCGAAAATGCTGAGCGGCGTGCGGAGTGAGCGCGCCACAGCCGATGCAGCGGAAGATGAAGGTGGCCGTGCGCTGGCTCAGTGGAGAACCTTGCTCATCAAATTTCTGGCCAGGCGTAGCGGAGGGCGGCATGAAGTGAATGGCTATTTCTCGCCGCGCAGGTATTGATCCGTTTTGTTGATCCAATCCGCGCGCGGAGGATTGAAAACGTCCAGATCAACGGTGTCTTCCAAAGCTTCGGCTTTGTGCGGCATGTTCGCCGGGATGCATAGAACCTCGCCGGCATGAACGACGATTTCCCGGCCGTCAATCCAGAACTTCAGCGCACCATCCAATATGTAAGTGAGTTGCTCGTTGTGATGGCTGTGTTCGGGGACGATGCATCCCTTTTTCAGCAGGACTCGCGCCACCATAATTTCCTGGCCGACCACGAACTGGCGCTGCAGAAGGGGATTCAGTTCTTCCAGCGGGATGTTGTGCCACGGAACGTACTGCAGAGGCGTCTTAGCGGCGGCATGTTTCGTGATGGTGTGCTGCGCGCGAGAATGCGGCTTTGTACTGCGTTTTGCTTTTGCGTTCTTAATAGATGCCCGGCTGGTTTTCAGTTTTTTCGCCATGATTAATGAACTCTGCCACCGTATAACTTTACCGCATTATCGTGCAGATAACCGTGCGCCAGTTCCAGAGCCCGCTCTTCAGTGATTTCGTTTTCCGAGATCATCTCGGCGAGCGCCGCAGCCAGCGCCGTACGTGATGATTCCACACCCAGCCAATAACTCTCTTCCGCGCCCAGGACTTCATTGTAAGGGAAAGCATCGGTACCGAAGGTGATCTTATCCGGGAAAGTTTCCAGCCACATCTTCAAAGTGTTTTTGAATGCAGAGGGATATTGCACAAGTTCTCCCAACGACGAATCGAGATAAACATTCTTCATCGACGTGAGCCAGATGGCCTCGCGCTCCAGCGGGTAGCCACCATGAAGCATGACGAACGTTGTGCCGCGATAGCGCGGGTCGCGCAGCACGCTTTCAAAATTCATAATGTTGCTCTGCGTAAAGCTGAAGTAATCGCCAATCAGGGCTGCAGAATGAATGTGTACGGGAAGATGCAGGCGGCCACCTTCCAGAATGAGATAGCGGAAAATGTAATCCTGGAAAGTTCGGTAATCCTTCTCGCTGGGAATACCGCCTGTAATGTAGCGATAGTACAGGTCTGCAGCTTGCTCGCGGGTGGGGTCGCCGAAAGTTGTCGGTCTGAAATATGCGACTTCAAACTTGATGGCGATACCACCCTTGTTTCGATTGTCTTCCAGAACCTGAGTGATGAACTTTAAATAGCCATCGAAATCGGGAGGAAGTTTCGTAACGTTTTCCTGCTGCATCCAGCGGTGCAGCATCTTCTCCTGCAGGGGAATGTAAACTTCTTCGTCCGGATTGCGTGCGGCCTCGCGCTGGTTGTTGAAGGGCCACATAAAAGAATCGACGAAGAATACCCACGGAAAACGCTTGGGATCGAGATAGTCCGGCATCATAGCCCGATTGGCAGCAGAACTCTCAGTGTTGATCTTGTCGAGAATCATGTCGAAGTAAGCCGTGCCGGGATATTGTTTCTTCAGTTCGGCTTTCTTCGCAATCAGCCACTTCGCGTGTTCGGGGGAAAAATCTGCATAGGGATATCCGAAGAGGGCCTTGGCCGCGGCGACGAGCTCGGGATTATCAGTCCGCGTGCGAACCGCTTCGCTGAAGCCCGGTGGCGCGGCCATCGCATCGACATCGGGATCATCGGAAAATCCGGGATGCGCGTGGTGGTCGAAGGCAGGAATTTTGTCAATTTGTGGCAGCAGACGCTGGTAAATTTGCTGGACATCTGGACCAGGAAGGGGACGGGCCTGAGCGTGGGAAGGAACTGCTGGGAAGGCCGTGACGCAGAGCAGGAAGCCGGGCAAGACTCGAGGTGCCAATTTCATATTTCCCTCAGGGGCTGAAGCCCTCATTCATTACAGCAATCCATCGCAGCGCTGAAGCGCTGCGCCACCCAAAAACAAAAGCCGGCAATTGGATCAAACCTGTATTTCTGGTCCACCGAGGATTCCGGCGCCGGCGGCTATCTTGCTGCCAGAGTCCCCTGCCATGCGATCGAAACTTTCATGATGCGAGCCGCGGCCTCCTTCAGATTTTCTACCGACGAGGCGAATGAGAATCTCACGAAATGCTTGCCGGATGGGCCAAACGCGGCGCCGGGAATGGCAGCGACTCCGGCCTCATCCAATAAAATACGACAGACTTCTTCGGCGCTGCAGCCGGTGCCGCGAATGTCGACCCAGGCGTAGAACGCGCCTTGCGGGGGTTCGCAACGGAATCCCGGCACCTTGTTCAGGTCATCGACAAACTGAGTTCGCCGCCGCGCAAACTCGGCGACCATTCGCGGAGTGTTGCCTTCGCGATCGCGCAGGGCATCGATGGCGGCGTATTGGGTGAATTCGGCCACACACGTGTAGCTGTTGATGGCCATCATGGCCAGAGCTGCCGCCACCTCCGGCGGCGCGACCGCATAGCCCAGGCGCCATCCGGTCATGGCAAAGCTTTTCGAAAAGCCGTCGATGATTACTGTACGTTCCTCCATTCCGCGATAGCGCAGCATCGACAAATATTCGTCGCCGTAAATGATG
Organism: uncultured Acidobacteriaceae bacterium; assembly: GCA_963726155.1. GTDB lineage: Bacteria > Acidobacteriota > Terriglobia > Terriglobales > Acidobacteriaceae > Sulfotelmatobacter. The sequence goes on along the minus strand of CAVSBF010000002.1, from coordinate 1,411,375 downwards.
CGGGCGTAAATTTCATCGGAGAGCACCCAGAGGTCGTGCTTCACCGCGAGTTCTGCCAGGCCGCTCTGCACTGCATCTGTATAGACGGTTCCCGTTGGATTGCCCGGAGAGTTCGTGATCAGCAAGCGCGTGCGGCGAGTAATCTTCGAAGAAATTTCGGATAAGTCAGGCTGAAAGTGATTGCGCGGCGAGAGCTCGAAGGACACAGGGACTGCGCCGAGGCCAAGCGTGATTGAGGGATATCCGGGAAAGCCGGGATCGGGATAAAGAACTTCGTCCCCCGGCTCGAGCAGAGACATCATGGCAAAAAACAGCGCCGCCTTGCAGCCGGGCGCGATCACAATGTCAGCGGCGGAAACACTGATATTGCGCGTGCGTTGCAAATACGCCGCGATTTCTTCGCGCAAAGCTGGGACTCCTGCAACGGCACAATAACGGTCCTTGCCATCGGCCAGAGCCTTGGTGGCAGATTCGAACACCGACGCACCCGGATGAAAATCCGGCTCACCCAACTCCAGATGAATAATGGAGCGGCCCTGGCTTTCCAGTTCCTTGGCGTGAGCAAAGACTGAGAGCGCGCCTTCGCCGCTCATGACTGACATCCGGGATGCTATCGAACGCATGCAATCTCCACTAACCTGAGAAATTTATAAACCTTTATACATGCCGCCATCGACGAGAATGGTTTGACCTGTGATATAGGAAGCAGCGTCCGAGGCCAGCCAAACGATAGTCTCAGCAACTTCGCGCGGCTCCCCGAGTCGCTTCAGCGGGGCGTCGGCGGCCCAGGCATCGAAAATTTCCTGCTCGCTTTTTCCAGACGATGAAGACCGTGCTGCGGCCAACTCTTTCAGGCGATCCGTCGCGGTGAAGCCGGGACCGACGTTATTCACAAGAATTCCGTCTTTGCCGAATTCATTCGCAAGACTTTTGACCAGACCGACTACCGCAGCGCGCACGGCATTGGAAAGTACGAGATCGGCGACGGGCTGCTTGGTCGTGATCGAAGTCAGAGTGATGATGCGGCCCCAGCGCTTGCGCTGCATGTGCGGGATTACTTCGCGGGCGAAATAAACGGTGCTTAGGAAATTCAGTTCGATGGCGCGTTGCCACTCGTCGAGACTGGCAGCGAGGAAACCCTTTGCCGGTGGCCCTCCCGCGTTGGTTACGCAAATATCGACGCCACCGAATTTCTTGGCAACATCCGCAACAAAGCGCTGAACCGCTGTGGTGTCGGTTACGTCGAAGGCTTCGGCAAGAACTTCAGCGCTGTATCGCTTTCTGATGTTCTCCGCTGCATCCTGGAGGGTTTGCCGATTTCGGGCGCACATGGCGACACGGCAACCTTCCGCGGCGAAGGCTTCCGCGGTAGCACGACCGATTCCCTGACTGGATGCTGCGACCAGAGCGACACGATTTTTCAGGTCAAGATTCATGAACTCGGAATTATAAATGGTTCACAGAAGAACGCTTCACTTGCTGGACGCCTTGACTGCGATTTAATCTGAAGAAGCGAGGGACCCATGAAACAGGGCAAGCACCACTCGGAGACGAAGGCTGTGCGCGGCGTGGCTGATCTAAACAAGAAAAACGGACCACTGGCTACGCCGATTTTCCAGACATCCACATTTGAAGTTAGCGATAACGATGAGCAATTACAGGCTACACATACCGATCACTTTTATACACGCTATGGGAATCCGACAAATACGGTCGCGGAGAAGACAATCGCTGCACTGGAGGGCGTAGACGCGGCTCTTACATTCGCCTCAGGCATGGGCGCGGTGACGACGACGCTGATGGCGCTGCTCAAGAGCGGCGACCATGTGGTGGCGCAGCGCGATATCTACGGCGGCGTGAACAAGTTTCTGTCGCAATGGCTGCCGAAGCTGGGCATTGAAACGACTTTCGTTGATACCGTGGACTACGAACAGCACGCGCGTGCGATTCGTCCTAACACGAAGTTGCTTTATCTGGAGTCGCCGACTAATCCAACCTTGCGCGTGGTGGATTTCAGGAAAGCGGCAGCGCTTGCCCGGCACCACAAGCTGCTCAGCATGGTTGACGCGACGTTTGGAACGCCGATCAATCAACATCCGGCAGAATTCGGCATCGATCTGGTGATGCATTCGGGTACGAAATATCTCGCTGGTCACACGGACTTGATTTGCGGCGTCGTGGCTGGGCGGCACGAACTGATAGAGAAAATTTGGGAGACGCGGACGACGCTGGGCAATTGCATGGATCCGCATGCTTCGTGGATGCTAGTGCGCGGCCTGAAGACGTTGGCTGTGCGTGTAGCGCGGCAGAACGAGAATGCGCAACGAGTCGCGGAGTTCCTGGCCGAGCATGCCAAGGTACGCAGCGTGAATTATCCGTTTCTCGAACAGCATCCACAATATGCTTTGGCGCGCGCGCAGATGAGCGGTGGAGGCGGCATGGTTAGCTTTGAGGTCGAGGGTACAGGCGGGGACGCGCGCCGGGTGAGCGAGGCCATGAGCTTGTTTACGCTGGCGCCAAGCTTGGGGGGAGTTGAGTCGCTGGTTTCGATTCCAGTGCTGACTTCGCACGCGATGATTCCCGCCGCCGACCGCGCCAAGATGGGAGTAACCGAGCAGATGATTCGTCTATCTGTCGGCATTGAGAATGCAGACGATCTGATCGCGGATTTGGAGCACGCCCTGGAGGCTGTGGCAGCGCCACAGCAGGTGCAGGTGGGCTAGCAATCCCAGCTTTGCAAAGCTGGGATTGCAGTCGATGCCCGACGCAAGAGTTAGAAAATAAACTTCAGCGCGAGTTGCATGATGCGCGGCAAGTGCGTACCCGCAGAACGCAAGTAACTGCTGCCCGCACAGCTTGAATCTCCCGCCGAGTTGTCAGCACCGCCGTAACATGCGATTTCGTTGGAATTTGTTCCGCGTCCGGAATTATCGGCTGCCGACCCGGCGTCTCCTCCAAGCCACGTGTACTCTACGTGATTGAACACGTTAAAGGCTTCCGCGCGGAATTCGAAATACGTCCCTTCAGTCACCGGGAAATGCTTGATCAATGCCATGTCGAAATTCGTGCGCCAGGGATTGCGTAGAATGTTTCTCCCGGCATCGCCGAAAGTGAGCCCGGTCGGCAGCACGAACACATCAGGGTTGTAGAGAAGGGGACCAAATCCCGCGAGCGGGCCCGCCAGCGGACTGCTCGAGACTCCCTGCTTCGGATTGCCGACAACATCAGGATACGAGCCAGCGGTGGAAAATCCGTTGCCCACCCCGGCATTGTCCGCAGTGGCGTTAAACCCCTCGTTGTACACGCTGAACGGGGATCCACTCTGAATCAGGGTGATCCCAGACCATTGCCAGCCTCCCAAGACGGTGTGGGTCAACCCTTTTCCTTTGAAGAACGGGAGATCGTAGACATAGGCGATCGTGATGTTATGCCGCTGATCGAAGTTAGAACTGGCCCGGTAGGCATTGAGGTTGTAAGAGTTTACGAATCCCGTGTCGTTGTAGTCGGAGGAATCGTCGATCGAATGGCTGTAGGTATAGGCAGCATTTAGTTCCAAACCGCCGATGGCATGACGTAGCGAGAGTTCCAAGGCGTTGTAGTTTGAAGATCCAGTTTGGTCTTTGCGCTGGATATCGCCTATGCCAAGATAGGGACGGTAGAAGTTTGCGCTGTTGCCGCAGGCGACCGCGAGGTTATTCGCCCAGCCACCGGTCATCGGAGTGGTGTATGTCGTGTTACCGGTTGCTATGGTGCCGTCTGGGAGAGTGACAGTGTATGGGCCAGGACTCGCTGTAGCCGCTCCGCCAGATCCGGGCGCCGTGCTTTGAGTGACTCCCGGGCAATCGAATGGCGAGATTGGCTGACCTGGCTTGTACGGATTCTGACTCGGCGCCACAGGATACATCTGGTTGTATTCGTAAGATCTCGTGAGATGCACGCCCGCGCTCCCCACGTAGGAAACGGTGGCAATTGTGCTCCTGCCAATATCGTGCTGCACGTCGAGATGCCACTGTTGCATGTAGGGCCAAATCGCCTTATTTGGAAGCGATACGAACTGCAATGGGGTTGTCGTGGCGCCAGACACGCCGAGAAGACTCGAATTTAGACAGGCATATCCCGAACTCGCACCGCAACTGGAACCCGACAGCGGGAATGGAATGCTCGTAATGGGTGTGCTCTTGCTTTCATACTCCAGAGATTCAGTATTGGATTCGTTTCCGTTGGTGTGCTCGAAGAAGATTCCGTAGCCGCCGCGAATGGCCCACTTCCCGTCGCCCTTTGGATCAAACGCGAATCCGATGCGCGGCGCGGGATTAAACCATTTATTCTTCAGGCAGCCGGCAGGGACGCCCGGCGTTACTCCGCAGTCGACCCATCCATTGTAGGGATTTCCAATCACGAGACCGGTTGCGGGATCGACACTGCTCGCGCCTGCCACATAAAACGAAGGATCAAAATTCCAGGCCAGATTATTTTTCTCGCGATAGGTGCCAAAGAAGCTTAGCCGTAAACCAAGATTCAGTGTGAGCCGCTTCGTGGCGTGCCAATCATCCTGCAGGTAGGTTTCGTAGATGTTGTATTCCTCGTGCATCTTCAGCGCGGCACCCTCCTGGGTGTAGCTGCTGACGTTTCCGAGAAGAAGATCGGCAAAAGCGTTCCCACTGGTAACCGTGCTAGTGTTGGTAAAACTTAACAATCCATTCACACCGTAACCGGGCTGCGGGATTTCATTCTTGTGCGCGTTCACGAAGTAGGCGCCGAACTGAAGATTGTGCGCGCCAATGATCTTGGTCACATTGTCGCGGTAAGTTAATGTGGGGTTCGAGTTCAACGGTCCCTGGGGAACATAGCCGGGATCTTCGGCGAAGCCCCCACCGTACTCTCCACCGGAAATACTAATTCCAGGAACCTTGCCGCCGTAACCGTTATTGTAGAGTCCAATCGCCGGAAATCCGCTGGGACGCTGCCACGGGCCGGTCAGGTTTGTGCTGATGTGGTCGGTGGTATAGCTGGCGACAAATTCGTTCAAAAGTGAGGGGGAGATGTTGGCCGTGATCCGCGCCACCATGCTGACGCCCGGGTTATTGAAGTTGGTCTGAACCGTCGGAAAACTGGTCCCGCTGGTCCAAAGAGGAACAGGATACTGCTGATTCCAGGAGTCGTGGATGTAACGGAAGCTTGCGCGAACCTTCTCCCCGATGTTCTGGTCGACCTTAAAAAGTTCCTGCCGCCAATGCGTGGGCAGTGTGGGGGTCGCAAACCACGTATCCAGAACGCCGGCCCCCAGAGCGCCTGAGGAAATATTTGGTTCGGGAACCATCGCCAACAACGCTTGATTAATCGAAGCATTCGCAGCGTAACCAGGAACAACGTTGAGGTTCGGGGTGTAGCCCTGGCCGTTTTTATAACCCGGAACAATGGGGCAGTCACTGAACGACCCAGTGGTTACATTCGGACAGTCGTCAGCGAAGTTGCCACCGCGCTCCGCTAAGGTCGGAACGGAAGTTGAGGAAAAAAATCCAGAGGCTGGTGTCAGTTCCCGGCGCCATTCTTCCGACCAGAAGAAAAATGTTTTCTGCTTGTCGGCGTTGTAGTGTCCGGGAATGTAGACGGGGCCGCCGATGGTGAAACCGAAATCGTTTTTCTTATAAGCAGGAACCGAAGTTTCGAATTCCGGGGTGGCGTTAAAAGCGTCATTCCGCAAGAACTCATACAAGTCGCCGTGGAAGTGGTTCGTGCCTGATTTGGTTTCCACTTCAACCGTACCGGAACCGTTGCGGCCGTATTGCGCGCCATATTCAGAGGTCAGCACTTTCACTTCGGCAATCGCATCGATGCTGGGATAAACGTTCAGGGTAGAGTTGCTGCCATTATCCAGGGCGTCGCCGCCATCGATTTCAAAATTGTTGTATTCCGTACGGCCACCGTTGATGCTGAACGCGACCGTGGAAGCGCCTGGCTCGCCTTCATCCGCGCCCGATTGATCGGTGACACCAGGAGACAGGGCCACCAGTTGCGTGAAGTCGCGCCCGTTGAGTTCAAGCTGGCTAATCTCTTTGCCGGTGACGGTATTGCCCAAGTCGGAGGATTGGGTTTCCACCTGAGCGACCTCAGAGCCTTGAACTACGACTTCTGTGCTGATTGTGCCCACTTCCAGCGCCACGTTCACGCGTGCTTTTTCCGCAACACGCAGCACTACACCCTTTGCTTCGTATTTTTTGAAGCCCGGCGCAGAAACGATCAAGTCATACGAACCAATGGGCAATGAACTAAACAGGAAGTCACCCGTGTCATTGCTGGAGCCGGTACGGTTAATGCCTCGCTCGGAATTCTTCACTACGACCTGCGCCTTCGGCACGGCGGCGCCGCTCGCATCCGTGACCGTACCGGTGAGGGAGGCGGTGTCCTGAGCCCAGGCTGCGGCGCCCAAGGCGACTATCAACAACAGAATTCGCACCAGCACACGATTAGATCTCATGGTCGAATCTTCTCCCTGCGCGCGCCAAGCTTGCGCTGGCACAGCTTTTTTAGCCAGTTCCCTGACCCGATTGAAAGTTCTCGCTGAAGCGAGCAATTACTCCCACAGAGTTTATTAAAACGTATGAATAGTGCTTTTATATGATATCCGCTGTCAAGAAAAAAACGCAGGGCGAGGCGATTGGGACTCTAAAGCAGACTGCGGGTCGACTCTCGAACCACTAACTCGGGAGCCACTTTTCGGTGATGCGCTGTGACTTCGCGTTTTTCCAGCACCGCCTTGATACCTTCGATCACGATGTCGACCGCGCCCGCACCCATGGCTGCCATGGGCTGGCGCACCGTGGTGAGCGGAGGAGTACACAGAGCCGATGCCGCAACATCGTCGAAGCCGATTACCGAGCAGTGCTCCGGGACTCGGAGGCCACCCTTGCTCAAGGCGCGGATGGCGCCGAAGGCGGTCATGTCGTCGAAGGCGAGGATCGCCGTAAATTGACGCTTTAGCTTCAGCAGTTCCTCAGTGAGTTTCTGACCCATTTCAAAGCTGGAGAGAGGATCGCGCGACTCTGGCAAGTCGAGGATCAGACGCGTATCGAGCTCCAGACCGCATGCTTTGGCGCAGTTGCGGATCCCGCGCCAACGCGGCGCACTATCACCCAGAGTTTTCGGGCCACGGATAAATGCAATTTTGCGATGACCCAGGGAATGCAAATATTCGAGCGCCAGACAGCCGCCAACTTCGTTGTCTACGATGACCGAACTCATGGCGTCGCCCTTCAGTTCGCAGCCGATGATTGCCGTCGGAATGCTGCTCTTCTCCAGATCAGCCAGCAAGTTGATATCGAGAAAAAGCCAATTGGCCAGAACCACCAGGCCTTCAATGCGGCGGTCAAGCAGCATTTCGAGATAACGCTCGAAACGGCTGCGCTCATTATGCACGTCGGTGAGAATTGGCAGATAAGACGCCTGGTACAGTGTGTTTTCGATACCGCGCAATACCAGGGTGCAGTAGGGATCGGTCATGTCAAATACCATCACGCCAACCGTGTGGCTGCGCTTGCTGCGCAGCGCGCGGGCAAACTGGTTGGGACGATACCCCAGCTTTTCCGCCGCGCGTTCAATTCGCTTCTTGGTAACCGCAGGGATATAGCGGGCCAGTGGTGCATCGTTCAGCACAATGGAAACTGTGGTGCTGGAGAACCCGCTCTCTTTCGCTACATCACGAATCGTAACCATCGACGAGTTGACCTGGGAATGGCGCACCAACAAAATCCTGACCGCATTCCGTCCGCTTGAATTCACGCGGGGGTTGGCGGACACTACAGCAGAGAGTGAGACCAGTGTCAAGCGCTCGACAAGGATCGGTGGTTTTGGCGAAGCTGTGGCTGGGCTGCATGTTCGCCGCTTTATCGTGCCAAATCCTGTGGCCGCAAGCGGCGGCGACGCAGCCACACTCCGCGCCGGCGGCTCCGTCTGGCGCGACGGCAGATCCTGCGCACATTTTTCTTTTGGGTCAGGAAGCCTTAAACGAAAACCGTCTGGCCGAGGCGGAGCGTGACTTCCGGCAGGTGCTGGCGGCGAACCCTGAAGTGGGCGGCGCTTATGCGAACCTGGGTGTGGTCTACATGCGGCGTAGGCAATGGTCGAAGGCTTTAGACGCGCTGCGCCAAGCCGAGCACCTGATGCCTCAAGTAGCGGGAATCCGACTGAATATTGGCCTCGCCTATTTCCGGCAGAACGAATTCCTGAAAGCTATACCTTTATTTGAATCGGTCGTGCGCGACCAGCCGGACGCGCCACAACCGCGCCATCTGCTAGGCCTCTGTTATTTTTTCACGGAACGCTGGGCCGATGCGGCGAACACGCTGGAGCCACTGTGGGAGCAAGAGTCGAGCCAGTTAAGTTACCTGTATGTTCTTTCGATCGCGGCGCATCGCGCCGGCCAAAAAGAGTGGGATGAAAAAGCCACGGCTCAATTGGTTAAGACCGGCGAAGATTCGCCTGAGTTCCATTTATTTATGGGCAAAGCCCACCTTAACCTTGAGCAATACGATTTGGCGTTGGCAGATTTTCAAGCCGCAGAGAAGGCGAATCCAAACTTGACCTTCGTCCACTTCAATCTGGGATTAACTTATTTGAAAAAACAAGACTATGAACATGCTCGCGATGAATTTCTGAAAGATGCCACTGTGGAGCCCGATCTTTCCTTTAATTACGATGAACTCGGAGATGTTTACAGCCTGATGCAACAATACAGCGATGCGGAGAAGGCCTACCGGCAGGCTCTGCGGCGCGACCCGCGGCTTTTGAATTCCTATGTCGGACTGGCCAAAGCCTACCAGCATACGCAAAATTATCCTGCAGCTTTGAGCGCGATTGATTCCGCCGGAAAAATCGACCCGATCCGCACCGATATCCATTACCTCAGAGGACAAATATTGATCCACCTGGGACGCAAAGAAGAGGGGCGGAAGGAACTGGAAACTTCCGTCCGCATCGATAACGAACGCCGCACTGAGCGCCAGAAGCAGGTGGAAAACGGCACGGTCCCGTCTCCTGAGCTTCTTGAAGATGAGCAATAGAGAACAGTAACTACCCGCAACAAAATGTTCAAATAGTGCAACTTTCCACCCCTGCCGAACCAACCAATCCTTGGTGAACCCCAGCGGAGAAATGACCCTATGAATCGCAAACTCAAAATCGCCGCAATCGTAGTTGGCGCTTTGATCGTAATCCTGATCATAGTTCCCTTATTCATTAACGCTAATTCCTTCCGCCCGAAATTAGAATCCGATTTGACCACGGCCCTGGGACGACAGGTGAAGGTCGGAAACTTGTCACTGTCGCTGTTTTCTGGTTCGGTGAAGGCCGATGACATCTCGATCGCAGACGATCCCGCCTTCAGCCACACCCCGTTTGTGCAGGCCAAATCGCTGAAAGTAGGCGTGGAATTGATGCCGCTGATTTTTTCCAAGACACTGAATGTGACTGACCTCACGCTCAACCAGCCAGAGATCAATCTGGTGCGGTCACAGGATGGCCAAAAGTGGAACTTTTCCAGCCTGGGTAGTCAAAGCGCCGCAGCCACGAATAGCCAGCCAACCAACGGCAACGCCTCGGCTTCGAGCAATCCAAACCTGTCGATAAAAAAACTCGAAGTGAGCAATGGACAGATGACCGTGAGCCGCACCGGGTCTTCGGAGAAACCGCGGGTTTACGACAAAGTGAATATTACGGTGAAGAACTTCTCTTTCACCAGTTCCTTCCCGTTCAAAATGACTGCCAACCTGCCGGCAGGCGGCACGTTGACCCTCGAAGGCACCGCCGGTCCCATTAATGCCGGCAACGCGGAGGAAACTCCGCTGCAGGCAAAGATCGAGGTGCGCAACATGAATCTGACAACATCGGGATTTATTGATCCGGCATCAGGGATTTCTGGCGTCGCGGATTTTGTTGGCACGATTACATCGGACGGTCATGAAGTAAAAACGAGCGGCACGCTCACTGCCGAGAAGTTGCAGGTAGTTCCGAAGGGGGCGCCATCGGGAAAGCCGCTGCAGGTGAATTACGCCGTGACTTACGATCTCGCGACGCAAACCGGAACCTTGACCCAGGGCGACGTGACCGCGGGCAAAGCTGTAGCCCATCTTTCAGGAACTTACGACACCCGAGGAGCAACCACCACCGTGAATCTGAAATTGGACGGCCAGAACATGCCGGTGGACGATCTTGAGGCGATACTGCCGGCCGTAGGAGTGATCCTGCCGCCCAGCTCCAAGCTGAAAGGCGGCACTCTCGCCGTCGATTTTACGATTGTCGGGCCAGTGGATAAACTTGCCGAGAACGGAACCGTTCGCATGCAGAACTCCGCCCTGGCGGGCTTTAGTCTGGGTTCGGAGATGTCTGCTATTTCGGCATTGGGCGGGAAAGGCGCAGGAGAGAAAGATACGGCGATTCAGAATTTCAGCGCTAACGTCCACGCGACCCCGGAGAGCACTCGAGCCGACAACATTGACCTCGTCGTCCCCTCGTTGGGAACGGTCACGGGAGCGGGCACCGTGAGCGCGAGTAACGCGCTCGATTTCAAAATGAAAGCCGATGCTATTCCTTTTTTGATCGAGGGAACCACCTCTGATCCCAAGTTCGTCCCGGACTTGAAGGGCATGGCCGGCAGTCTGGTGAACGGCGCGCTCGGCGGGGTCAAGAAGGGCGCGAAGAGCCCTTTGAGCGGCGCTACAAGTCTGCTCGGGAAAAAGCTTTAACCAATCACCCGAGAGCGGAGTTTCCGCGCAGAACAAGAAGTGTCCTTCCCAACAGGCCACGCTCTCGGTGGGCCGATGGCCGCGCTAATTCCCTATTCTGCACATCGATCGTTCTGAACATCGATGGTCACTTTAGTAACTTGCCTGCAACGGTATCTAAGTTGCTATCTTGGAGTTCGTTGACAACCCCAGGGTTCCATAACATACTCGCGAACAAGCTGAACGAAGTGTCAAATTTGCACGACCTCATTCGTACGAGTGTGTTTTGTCAGGGTAAATCGAGTTCGGACCGAGGGTTTTTGCGTCCAGTCGGGTTTCACTGTGTCATCACAGGAGGATTTTGTGTTAAAACCATCTGCCTCTAAGGGACGGATTTATGCTATTTGTGTACTCGTTATCGCTGCGATAGCCGCTGCGCTGCTGGTCGTTTCTCACCAACCCAGATCTCAGCAATCCAGGGTAGCGAAATCAGCTTTGTCAGCGAGTTCCCTGTCGAAGACAATCTCTCCAGCGCGCAATCGCCTGCAGACTGCCTATGCCACGCTTCCTTTGGCCTTCGAGCCGAATCAGGGCCAGACCGATGCACAAGTCAAATACATGGCTCGCGCCAATGGATACAAACTTTATTTGACGTCCTCCGAGGCAATTTTCACCCTTCACAAGCGGGGAGGAGACTCGGATGTGCGCCGCATGATGATGGATCGGCGAATCGGCCCTGCCCGCGTCCGGGCCATGCTAAGGCGGAGGGCTCAGCCGGAATCAAAGGGTGCGGTCGCGGCAGTGCATATGCGCATGTTAGGCGAGAATCCATCCGTTCAGCTCTTAGCGGGGGCTCCCCAGTCTGGAAGGGTTAACTACTTTATTGGCAACGATCCATCGAAGTGGCACTCGGGTGTTCCGCTGTTCGGGCAGGTAAGTTATCGGAATATCTATCCCGGCATCGACCTCGCTTTTCACGGAAACGGGAAGCATTTGGAGTTTGACTATTTGCTGAGGCCAGGCTCGAATGCAAACGCGATCGGGTTTAGTTTCCAAGGCGCAGATCGGATCAGCACGAACGCTTCCGGAGACCTTGTTCTGACAACAGCAGCCGGTCCGATTGAAATGCACCGCCCAGCCGCCTACCAGGAAAAAGATGGCGTTCGGCAGAACGTGAACGTGCGCTTCCTGGTCAGCTCCAATGAAGTGAAATTCGCTCTGGGCGCGTACGATCGTAGCCGTGAATTAGTCATCGATCCCACGGTGACCTACTCCACTTATTTCGGTGGGGACTTCGCCGATTACGGTTCAGCAATTGCCGTCGACGGGAGCGGGGACGCATTCGTCGCTGGGGCCACAGACTCAGACACCATTCCCGGCGATTCCAATGGAACGAACAACGCCAGTTTCGACGTCTATGTAACCGAAATCAATTCAGCCGGCACACTTCAATTCACCACAATTTTCGGTGGCAGCAGTGACGAGTTTCCAGGGGGAATCGCGGTCGACGCTTCTGGTGACATCTACGTTTCTGGAACTACCGACTCGAGCGACTTCCCGGTCACTGCAGGCGCTGCACAAAGGGTCTTCCTTGGCGGAACAACAAACGGTCCCAATGATGCTTTTGCCGTGAAGCTTGCGCCCCACGGCGCAGCAATTACCTGGGGCACGTACATTGCTGGCGGAGACAGTGATTCTGGGCTGGCAATCGCCATCGATACGGCGTCCCCTCCCAATGTTTATGTAGTCGGCGAAACCTACTCTACAGATCTGGGTGGCGCGGTGGGCGGAGTGCACCCGCTCCCGAACGGAAGCTCCCTTAACCTAGGACTTGGCACGGGCGATGACGATGGATATATCGTCAAGCTCAATCCCGCCGGCTCGGCTTATCTGCTCGTCAGCTACCTCGGCGGCAGCAGCGGAGATCTTGCAACCGGAGTCGCTTTAGACTCAGCGGGGAATATTTACGTTTCCGGCGAAACCATTTCGACTGACTTGCCGGTGACAGCTGGAGTGGCACAGAGCAAGTGCGGCACCGATGGTACATGCAACACAGGTACGAGCGGGCCGCAGGACGATGCGTTCGTTGCTGCCATTGCTGCGAATCTCTCAAGCTACAAATATTTAACCTACTACGGGGGAAGCAGTGCTGACGACGCCTTCGCCATTGCCGCGGATGCGAGTGGCGATGCATTCATAACCGGTACCACGGCTTCGTCCGATTTTCCGACCGTGGGAACACCGTTCCAGGGCGCGCTGGCGGGAACCCAGAATGCCTTCGCAGTCGAGCTGAACCCAACAGGTAGCGCGGCTTCATATGGCACTTACCTCGGGGGTAACGGAACTGACTACGGGTATGGAATTGCTCTCGACAATATTGGCGATATCTACATCACCGGCCAGACCAGCTCGTCGAGCAATTTCCCACTACAAAACGCGACCCAGGGAACGTTTGGCGGCAGCACGGATGCGTTTGTGACTGTACTTGATCCGAGCCCGAACGTCGCTTTGTTCTCCACCTATTTGGGCGGCGGTGGCGATGAAGATCAGCTGAGCGGGGCCATTGCTTTGGATTCCCTGCAAAATATTTACGTCACAGGAGATACTGACTCAGGCAACGGCTCGACCGCGGTCTTTCCCACCAAGAGCGCTTTGGACGGGACTTACGGCGGTGGGACGTGCATAGGCTCAACGGGTGCAAACGTACCCTGCCCTGATGCCTTCATTGCGGCATATGGTCCAGCCACGGGACCCAACTTCAGTCTCGCTGCGACTACTCCAGCTACAGTGGCGCCGGGATCCAGCGGTACTTCCACTGTCACTTTGACCTCGCTATTTGGCTACACCTCGGCGGTTAATCTGGGCTGCAGTGTGAGCGGCACGGGCTCACCTTTACCCGCGTGCAGCGCGAGCAGCTTTTCCTCCGGTTCAGTCACACCGACTTCGACCGGGGCTACCTCAACCCTCACCATCACCACCACCGGTGCGAGTGCGGCGATCGTGCACCCGTCAAAGTTTTTCTATGCGATGTGGCTTCCGATTGCGGGTATGTCTCTTATCGGCGTGGGGTTCAGTTCTGCGGGATCCCGACGAAAAAAGCTCCTGGGCTTCCTGATGGTTGCGATCGTAATGGCTGCTCTCTTGCTAATGCCTGCCTGTGGTGGCAGCAGCAGCAATAACGGCGGAGGCGGGGGCGGGGGCTGCACTGGCTGTACGCCTGCGGGAAGCTATACTGTCACCATTACCGGCACGGGTACCGATGCAGGCGCCACGACGCATTCGACCACTGTCACGTTGACCGTCAACTGATTCCACAGTTGGGCATTCGGGCCGCCTTCCACGAGGCGGCCCTTGTTTTTTCCGGCACCTGCGATTGGCGCGATGGGCCAGCTCTAGTCTAAGATTCTTTTCGGGCGCATTCGGCACGAGGACTCGGATAACATTCGCATTTGCTGCTATCGTTTATAAATCCAGGATTTAGAGGGCGGTCGTTTGCGGGGTCAGCGGCGGGACGGTATTCTTTGGTTCCGGCTGGGGCAGCGTTTGCGCCGTTGGAGGAATCGAAGGTAGTGAGTTCCTATCCATTCATGTTTAAAACCAGCGTGTTGAATACCAGGCAAGGTCTACGCGCAGTCGTATTCGCGGTATTTGTGTGTTTTTTCGTCGCGGCTCAGGGCACGTTCGCCCAGGGACAGAACTTTACGCTGACCCCGTCGGCGTTTTCGCCCTCCGCGGGCGTGGACCCTGGGGGCCAGGCAACCGCCACCATCGCATTGAATTCGACGACCGGTTTTACCGGCTCGGTCTCATTCACTTGCACGGTTACGTCCACTCAAGTAACGACCGATCTTCCGACCTGTTTGTCTCCTAGTCCGGATCCTGCAATCCCGAACGCCATTGTGTCGCTCACCGTCACCACCATCGGACAGACCGCCGCTGGCCAATACACGGTAACGGTCACCGGCACCAGCGGCGCAGAGACGGAAACCGCCACCTTGGTGCTCAATGTAGTAAACGTCCCGCAGGATTACACGCTGACGATTACCACGCCGATCAGTCCGGGCACGGTAACGGCGGGAAATGGCGCGCAAGCCACTCTGTCCGTAACGCCCATCGCCAGTTACACCGGAAAGGTTACACTCTCCTGTTTCTCGATTAGTCCGGTGGTGACGGCTGCGCCGATATGCGCGTTCAATCCTCCGACCGTCAGCGTAACGAATGGCGCGGCGCCGACTTCCGTGCTGACCATCAGCACCTATGGCCCCACTGGGACCGTCACCAAGCTTCAGACTCCGCAGATGCTGTATGGCTTCGCGCTGGCGCTGCCTGCGCTAGCGATTATCGGAGCAGGCGCCAGTCGCGGCGGCAGAAAAAAGTGGCTTGGACTTTTCTTGCTTATGACGGTCGCCTCCAGCATTTTGCTTTTACCCTCTTGCGGCCAGAACAACGTGATGCTGAACAACTCCAACAACCTGATCACTCCGAAAAATACTTACACGTTTACGCTAACCGGAGTAGATGGGAATGGCGAGGGGCCGAGTAACTCTGCTTCTACCTCCGCTGAGGCAAGCATTACTCTGACCGTCAACTGAGAGAGTCCAAGCAATGACAGATGGGACGCCACCGCGATTCTACGTGGTGTGGTCTCAGGCTGCTGCTCGCCGGGGCTTCGATCTGATACTTAGGACTCCGCTGATCGCGGCTGTGGTGTGCAGCATAGCTTTCGCAGTGTCCATCCCGAGTCCTGTCCAGATCGTCAAGATTAACGACAAAGCAGGGCCGCCGACGGTGCGCTGGAGCGAGTCGCAACCGGGCTGCACCTTCTCTACAACGGAAGACGGTAAGTATCACTACGGGCTGTGGTCGGGCGATGTTGGCGTCATACTGGCGGTAGATGCGCGCGAAGTGCAGATTATTCGCCACCGGATCGAACCAATCTTCGGAGTTCTGTTGACCATCCGGTATCGCGGATCCGGAGCGGTGGATGAGAGTCCCGATGCAATCACCCTGCAGTTCCTGAAACACTTCAAGGTCGTGCGCACTTCGATCGATCCCGATGACTACTCGCAAAAAATTCAGGCCGATGCAGACGCGCTCGATGATGAAACCCGGCGCATCGTCGCGAAGCATCTGGAACAAAAGCAGGCGCGCGAATCGCGGTTGCAGGATTATCAGAAATCGGTCAGCGAACTGATCGAATTCCTGGGCAAAAACAGCTTGCGGGCAGAGCATTTGGATCGGGGAAATCCGGAAGCAAGCGGCTGGGTTTTTTTCGATACTGATAACAAGTGGCTGGGAGGATGGAAGACGCAAGAAGAATTCATCCTGCGCCTGCCACTGGATGGAAAAATCTTTGAGTTTCCTTTCAAACTTCCGCCGAAGCCCGGGGAATTGCTGCTGAGAAAGCGCGAGTAGCGTTTGGATCTTGGTTGCCGAAAGGCGGAATCTTACGATGCGCGCCGGCCCTGGCGGCTCAGTTCGGCGGCCTGGCGCTTCACAATATCGCGCAGCGAGACCAGACCTCGCACTTGCTTTCCTTCAACAATGGGCAGGTGGCGAAATCCAAATTCCTGCATGATGAAAAGGCATTCTTCCACAGTTTCATCCACATTCACGGCGCGTGGGTTTGCGGTCATCACCTCCGCAACGGCGGTATGTCCGGGCGTGCGGCCAACCGCCACCACTCGGTTCATGATATCGCGCTCGGAAAAGATGCCAGCCAGTTCGCCGTTTCGAATCACGGGCAAGGCGCCGATATTGTTCTCCATCATCAAGCGTGCAGCTTCCAGCACGGTGCCTGCGGCATCGATGGAATAAACTTTGCGGTCTTTCACTAGCTCGCGGAGTGTAAGCATAAACTTCTCCTTAAGAATTTCAAGCGAGTGCAGGAATAGCGCTACCAATGCCCGGAGAACCCACGCCCGGCATTCCGAAGATGGGGACTACTTTAGCACAAATATTACAATGAGGCGCCTGTACAGAGCTCGGGTGTGCAGTGCTCGGATTAGAGGTTTGCAATAATGGTGAATTCTTTGGAGGCATAAGGCATGAGGCGGCTACTTTTTGGTGATCCTGATTTTCGTTGTGGCTGAAACTGGCATGGGGCAGAACCCAAATGACGCAGCGCCAGCACCCTACAAAAACCCCAACCTGCCGGTTGAGAAGCGCGTTCAGGACCTGTTGAGCCGAATGACGCTACAGGAAAAAGTTGCAATGTTGAGCGGAGCCAACTGGATGCAGAGCGTGCCCAATGAACGGCTTGGAATCCCGTCGATAAAGATGGCCGATGGTCCGATCGGCATAAGGTCATGGGCCGGACCTTCCTCGGAGACCAACGCTGAGGTCTCCAAAAAGACAGTCACTACGACCGCCTTCCCCGCAGGAATCGCCATGGCCGCAAGCTGGGACACGGATCTTTTGCAAAGTGAGGGCGAGGCTATCGGTCAGGAAGTAAAAGCCGTCGGACGAGACATGATTCTGGGACCCACGGTGAACATCAACCGCACTCCGTTATGGGGCAGAAATTTCGAAGGTTATGGAGAAGATCCCTATCTGACAAGCCGCCTGGCGGTGGCTTACATCAAGGGAGTTCAAAGTGAGGGCGTCATCGCGACGGTCAAGCATTTTGCCGTAAACAACCAGGAGTTTGAACGCCATCGAATTAATGTGGTGGTTGACGAGCGCGCCTTGCAGGAGATTTATTTTTCCGCATTTAAAGCGGCGGTGCAGGAGGCTGGCGTCTGGTCGGTGATGTCGGCCTACAACAAGCTGAATGGGGTGTACTGCGCGGAGGATGCAGCGTTGTTAAAAGATGTGCTGCAGAACCAGTGGGGCTTCAAGGGCTTCGTCGTCTCCGATTGGGGCAGCACTTACAGCACTGCAGCCACTGTGAATGCCGGAATGGATTTAGAAATGCCGGGCGGCGAACCGATGAAGGAGTGGCTGAAAAGGCCGCGCACGCAAGAGTCTGGCAACAGCGGCGGCTGGCTGGTGCCGGAGAGGGTGCTTGCAGAAGTAAAGGCGGGCAAAATATCCACGACCACAATTGACGATAACGTTGGCCGGATACTGCGCGTCATCTTCGTCAGCGGACAATTCGACAAGCCGCACACCGCGACCGGCCAGATTGATACGCCCGAGCAGCGAGCGGTGGCCCGCAAGGCGGCAACGGAAAGTATTGTTCTTCTTAAGAACACTGACGACTTGCTCCCGCTCGATTCATCGAAGGTCCACACTCTGGTGGTCATCGGACCGAATGCTGCCGTGGCCAGAACCGGCGGCGGTGGCAGTTCACTGGTGACTCCAAAATATTCCATCGCTCCACTGCAAGGAATTCAGGATCGAGCCGGCCAGCGCATAAAAGTAAGCTACGCTTTGGGAGCTGCCATGGAAGGCGAGGATCCAAACAAAGATCCGAGCAAGGATACTCCGGAGGCGCGCGAGCAACTCAGAAATGAAGCGGTGAACGCGGCGGCCAAAGCCGATGCTGCTGTCGTTGTCGTTGGCCGATCTCCGAAACTCGAATCGGAAGGGTTTGACATCAAATCCCTCGATCTGCCGGCCGGCCAGGATGACTTGATCGAGGCTAGTCGCGAAAGCGAATAAACATACTGTAGTCGTGATCAATGCGGGTGGCCCGGTCCTCATGTCGAAATGGATTGAGCAGGTTCCCGCCATTGTGGACATGTGGTACGGCGGGCAGGAAGGCGGAAACGCAATCGCGGATGTCTTGTTCGGCGACGCTGATCCTTCCGGAAAGCTTCCCGTTTCATTTGTGAAAGAGTGGAAAGATTCTCCGGCGTACGGACATTATCCCGGAGAGAATTTGCAGGTTGACTACGCCGAAGGCATCTACGTGGGCTACCGGTATTTCGACAAACAAAAGATAGAGCCGCTGTTTCCCTTTGGCTACGGTCTTTCTTATACGAAGTTCGATTACAGCGATTTGATGATTTCACCGAACCGGACGTCGTCGGGTGCGCCCGTGGAAGTTAGCCTTCGCGTGCGCAACGGTGGAACCCGTCCGGGTGCGGAGGTAGTGGAGCTTTACGTTCACGATGGTCATTCGAGTGTGGATCGCCCAGTCCAGGAGCTGAAAGGTTTTCGCCGGGTTGAGCTCGCGCCCGGCGAATCGAAGGATGTACGCTTCACGCTTGACCGCGATGCCATGGCTTTCTACAGCACTGCGAAAAAAGATTGGGTGACCGAACCCGGCCAGTTCGACGTGCTGGTTGGAGCTTCGTCGCGGGACATTCGCGTGAAGGGCTCGTTTGTCTTGCAGCAGTAAGGTGATCGAAGAGCTCTCGGCTGCGTATCGGTTCCGTCCGGAGCGATGGCGCGCGGTCACTTGGATTCAACTCAAACTGTCTGTGTTTTTCTGGAGGTTCTCTTGACTGGTATTTCAAAAATCGCTCCGGCGCTGAAGAAACGCGCTGCGCAGATAAAAGTGCTGCTCATGGACGTGGATGGCACCATGACAGACGGCGGCGTGACATTGCTCTCGCAAATTGACGGCACTGCACTCGAAATAAAAACCTTTGATGCGCACGACGGGCAGGGCCTCACCCTGGCACAGACAGCAGGACTGCGCACGGGTTGCATTACTGGACGCGAGAGCGCGGCACTTCTCCGCCGCGCCCACGAAATGAAGATGGAATTCATCTATATGAAACAGCCGCTGAAGATGCCGGCGTACGAGGAAATTCTTAAGAAGGCGGGAGTATCCGATGCGGCCGTCGCCTACATTGGCGATGATCTTCCGGACATTCCCTTACTGCGCCGCGCCGGCCTGGCGGTTGCCGTCGGCGATGCCGTACCTGAGGTTAAAGACGCCGCGCATTACACGACCAGGGCGAACGCAGGGCGAGGCGCGGTTCGTGAAGCCGTTGAACTCATTCTCAAGTCGAAGGGCATTTGGGAGCAGATGATCGATAAAGCACGGGCATGACCGGCTCCAGCCGCTCGTGAATACGTTGCAGGTGCATGGAGTTGGTGGAATGCAGCGTCGCGAAGGTGGATTTTCAGTACTTTGAAATGGTGGAGCTAGTCGGGCTCGAACCGACGGCCTCGTCGTTGCGAACGACGCGCTCTCCCAGCTGAGCTATAGCCCCACATTGCCAGGATGACTCGATTGCTACGTTATTTTAGCAGCGTTGCAGAATCAGTACCAACGGTGCTTGACCAACCCCCGGGTGCCGCGTCTAACCTTACAGATAATAACTGCTGTGGGAGTTTGCCGGAATGTTTGCCCAACTGGATTGCGGACGATCAATCGCCGATCGGAAGATGCTGGCAAGTTCACTTGTGCTGCACGGAGTTTTATTCGCCTGGCTGCTGCATGTACCCGAGCCTCAGTTGTTGAATCCTACGTCCGTTGCGCTGGGACATGAGGGGCAACTAGTCACCCGAATTTACTTTCCCACGCCAACGCCCGACGACAGCACCAGCAGTTCGCCAGACCGCGCAACTGAGGTTTACCGTCATCAGCGGCTGGGCCACGAGAAACTGATTTTGAGAAAGAATATTGCATTGGCAAAATTGCCGCTGCCACAAGCCCCTCTCAGCCCATCTTCCGCCGAGGACAAATCGAAGACGCCTACGCTATCAAATCTCGGCCACGGAGCACCTGCGGGATTGCCTTATGGGAGCCTGCCCGGTGGTCCCGTATACGGAGACGAAATTCGTCCGGCTCTTCCGGTTGCGACTGCCGATCCAGCGATCTATCCGTGGCAACGGCCAGACTCGGAAGGAAAAGTCGTGATCGAAATTACGATCGACGAACGAGGAGAAATCATCCGCAAGACCGTGCTGCAGAGCCTTGGTCCCGCGATCGATCAAAAATGTCTTGCGGCGCTCGAAAGCTGGCATTTTCGCCCGGCCACGCGCAACGGGGTCCCCATTCCCTCGAAGCAGGATGCCATTTTCCCTTTCAAAGCGCGTGGCTAGATCAATTCTGGACGGCCCGCACCTCTTCGCGTAACCGCTATAATCAAAGTGTGACCCAGGCAGTTCAGCAAATCGCGTCCGCGGATTTTCCCACTCGTTGGGGAACCTTTCGCATCTACGGTTTTCGTGCCGAGTTCGGTTCTGACGGAAACCGCCGAGTGGAGGAAGCTGTAGCCCTGGTGATGGGAGATGTGCAGTCCTCGCCGCCGCTGGTGCGAGTACATTCGCAATGTCTCACGGGCGACGTTTTTCATTCCTTACGTTGCGATTGCCGGCAGCAACTCGAGATGGCG
The DNA here is from genome assembly GCA_963726155.1 of uncultured Acidobacteriaceae bacterium. Classification (GTDB taxonomy): domain Bacteria; phylum Acidobacteriota; class Terriglobia; order Terriglobales; family Acidobacteriaceae; genus Sulfotelmatobacter. The sequence goes on along the minus strand of CAVSBF010000002.1, from coordinate 1,390,419 downwards.
CTCGCCATGATTCGCGACCTCGGTGCCGGCATTTTGATCTACGAACAGCAAGAGGGCCGCGGCATCGGTCTCATGGCCAAGCTGCAAGCCTATGAACTGCAGGACTCGGGTCTGGACACGGTCGAAGCCAACGAACGGTTGGGCTTCAAAGCCGACCAGCGCGACTTTGCCCTGCCTGGCCAGATGCTGAAGGCACTCGGAGTAAGCAGAGTGCGCCTGCTTTCCAATAATCCTGAGAAGGTGGAGGCTCTGGAGCGCGCCGGCATCGAGGTGGTTGAGCGCGTGCCCTGCGAGGTCACCGCGAGTCCGCACGCCGAAGAATACCTCAAGACCAAAAAAGAAAAGCTCGGCCATCTTTTCTCGTCGCGATAAAGCGATCCCGCCGTCCTCTGGAGCCTGATTCGGAATTCGTGGCAGTTTTTGCCTTCGTTTGCCCTCGCATGCTTAAATCGTCACGGAATTTTTTCATGTCTAACTCTGCGGCGGCATGGCGATCTGGCGGCATTCTCGGCGTCGTGATTCTTTGCTCCGCATGCATGGTCTATTACCATCTGGTGCTGTTTGTTCCCCGAGTTTCGCAGGTCCGAACGGCCGAGGGGTTTGGCAATGGCTATTCGTTCGGCGCAGATTTCTATCCGGTCTGGCTGACCGCGCGCGAAAGCCTGCTTCATCATCGCGATCCCTACAGCTCCCAAACCACACGTCAGGTTCAACTCGATCTCTTCGGCCGCACGGTGGATGCGAGGGTCTTCGGCGCCCCACCAGCTTATTGGACATTCGCCTATCCCGCTATTGCAGACATTTTGCTCTGGCCGATTGGACTGCTGCCATTTTCTCAGGTTCGTATCGGATTTGGATTATTTCTCGGCATCCTGACTGCGTACGGCGCTGTGCTTTGGATCCGAGTTATTCATCCTCGCGCGCGACGTTTAAATATTGCTTCATTGCTGATCCTCACGCTGTCCAGTTATGCCGTACTCGAAGGGTTGTTCGCGGAACAAATGGGATTGCTGGTTGGATTTCTTCTGGCTGCCTCGCTCGCGGCACTCGTCCGGCAAAAATTATTTTTCTCCGGAACACTGTTGGCACTGGCGCTCATTAAGCCGCAAGTAATGTTACTGATCGGAGCCTACCTTCTACTCTGGAGCCTGGCTCAATGGCGCACTCGATGGCACTTTGCCGGCGGCTTTTTCCTGATGTCTGCCCTACTGGGCGCCTCTTCCCTGCTGATTTGGCCGCACTGGATTTCGGAATGGCTCCACGTAATATCTTCTTACCGACGGTATTCCGATCCGCCGCTCGTGAGTTATTTATTAAGCAATCAAATTCTCGGCAATCAAGTCAGCCGACTGCTAGACCCGATTCTTATAGCGATTCTTCTTGTGAGCGCAGTCGCGTTTTCCTGGCGAATGCGCTGCGCTGCCACGGACTCTCGCGACTTTCGTTTGACGGTCAGCCTTCTGCTTACGGTTACGACCATCGCGGTGGTGCCGGGACACGCAGTGTATGACCATGTCGTTCTTTTACCCGGAATAATTTTGATCGCATCTTGTTGGCGGCAGTTTGCCCCAAGCAAGCCCTTTCGCGTAACTCTGGCCGCGGCCGCATTGGCTTTGTTCTGGCCATGGATTTGTGCTCCGGTTGTAATCGCCTTGCGGCCGATGGTTTCCGCTGCATTTTTCTCTACTTTATTGACGCTTCCGATCCGCACCGCCGCATCGATTCCCTTCGGCGTATGCGCCCTTCTCGCGCTGATGCTGTGGCGAGGGCCCGAAGAAAACTCATGCTGAGAGAACACGCGCCGACTGCGAAACCGGAACCGATTATTTCTTGAGGATCTTTTCCAATGCCGCACGATTCTTCGCGGGCAAGTCGCGTAGTGCTGCCCGCGCCAAAGCAATGTAGATGTTGTGCGCTTCAGGAATTGTACGTAACACGCTCAAATGTTTCTTTACGGTCTCGACATCTCCCCGCGCGATAGGGCCGCTGAATGAGTGAGCTGCGCCCAGAGCCGCATAATTGGCTAGCGTTTGTCTGAGAATCGGAAGCGACCGCTGTTTGGCAGCACCTGTTCGGACCCCGGCAACCGCCGCAACCCTCTCACTTACCGCCAGCAGCGCAGTCAATAGCGGAGAAACAAACATTCCCCACGTGTGATAGGCCTGCTTGCGCCGCTTGCCGATGGGAAATGGCTGGCCTCGCAAATTCAGAACGATCGCGCGCGCAGCTCGAACTGCGTTTCGATCGCCTTCGATGGCAAAGGGCACTGCCGCGAGCGGAGGTCGCGATCCCGGAACGAATGTCATCAGCGGATGAACTGAAGCGACGGTTGCACCTCGACTGCGCAGTTCCGCGAGTTCGTCGCTGGTGAGAGCCCCACTGGCATGTAGCGCCGCTTTGCCATGCCAGTCGGCTGTATTAACCAACGCAGCGGCTGAACTGGCAATGGCTCCATCGGGAACGCAAAACCAGACCACGCCCGCACGAACTCGTGCTTGCGTAAGCCGAGCAGCGGAAGCGCCGATCTGCGCCGCCAATCGCCGGGCTTTCCGTAACGATGCGGCGGTCTCGCGGGAGATGATTTCGTCGATCACGTATCCCGCATCGTGTAACGCCAAAGCGAGCGAGGAGCCCAGGCTTCCAGCGCCGACGATCGCAATGTGAGGCTTGACCACCCGCTTTGCAACAGGCCGTTTGGGCATGCCCGGCAGAATAGCAGAATCGGGACCGGCGATTGATCAGGTTGTCGTCTGGATGACTTTCAGTCCCAACGCCACGGCTTAGACCCGGTGTTCTATATTGTTCTGATGTCAAAAATATCTGGTGCCCGAACCAAGTCGAAGGGCCGCAGTCCGCGAGCCAAGGCAAAGATTATTTCCTCTCACGTCGTTTATCGCGGTCCGGTTTTTTGGGTGACAACGGACGATGTACAGGAACCAAACGGGGTGCGCGCGCGTCGCGACGTGATTCACCACACCGGGTCGGTAGTGATTCTGGCGGTGGACGATTCTCGATCGGCATTGCGGGTACTTTTAGAGCGCCAATATCGGCATGCTGCGAATGACTATCTGTGGGAGATCCCTGCCGGACGCATCGACAGCGGAGAACAGGCCTTGCCGGCGGCCAAGCGCGAACTGCTGGAAGAGACGGGATACACCGCCGCCCGCTGGCGACGCATTTTCAAGTTCTATGCCAGTCCCGGCTTCGTCGCCGAAACCATGTCGGTTTACCTGGCTACCGGCCTTCGGGCCGGCAAAGCCCAGCCCGAGGCGGATGAAGTAATTCAGCAGCGGATGGTTTCACTATCGACGGCGGTTCGTATGGTGCTGAAGGGGACGATTCGTGATGCGAAGACCATCGCATCAGTGCTGTGGCTGGATCACCAGGCGGCGAACCGTCATCGACTTCAACCCACGCGCTGATTTTCGCGAGCGACGTTCGGACGGCAAGTCAGTCAAAGAGCCTCCTCGGGTCTTCGTGGTGAAGCTGAGGTGTGTACGGTAGCTGACATACAGTGGTTGCCCTGCGTACATATTTAGCTTGCTACTCCATCCTAATTATTCCAGAATGCATCCTAGTTTCTCAGTCACGTCTGTGGGCCCCCGCTTTTAGACGTGGGGAAAAGGGGGTAAGAGAAAGTGAAAGGCACGGTCAAGTGGTTCAATAATGCAAAGGGCTACGGGTTCATCGGACGTGAGGATGGTCCCGACGTATTTGTGCATTACAGCGCCATCACATCCGAAGGCTACAAGAGCCTTCAGGAAGGTGATGAAGTAGAGTTTGAAATCACCGAGGGACAGAAAGGGCCGCAGGCGGCTAACGTAAGTAAGAGCGCCTGAATCCCGTAGCTGGTTCGAATCGTTGATCGCAGTTCCGCTGCCCTCAAGAGAAAGGGAAGTTCTGTTTTTGAATCGCTCAGTTCTTGTGCATCTCGGCCGGCGATGCTAGCGCGGCATTCAATTCTTGTTTATCTTTAACCCGTGGACAATAAATCTATCGCCACGGTCCTGTATGAAACCGCGGATCTGCTGGAGATCGACGGGCAAGATTCCTTTCGTATTCGTTCCTACCGCAACGCCGCGCAGGCCATCGAAAATCTGACTGACCAGATTCGTGACATCATCGGCGAGCCAAAGAAAGTTCTAGCGATCCCCGGCATCGGCAAGGGAATGCTGCTCAATCTGCAGGAACTGTTCCGTGACGGCGCCCTCGGCATGCAAACCGAATTGCTGAAGAAATACCATCCTTCGATGCTTCAACTATTGAAGATCCAAGGTTTGGGGCCGAAGACGATTGCGTTGATCTGGAGCGCCTACCAGGTCAGTGACGTCGACGGGGTCGAGAAACTTGCGCGCGAAGGCAAAATCCGCGAATTGCCGCGCATGGGTGAGAAGCACGAGCAGAAGCTCTTGAAGGCAATCGAAGACTATCGCCGGATCTCGGGACGGTTTCTTATCGACGCTGCCGAGACCGAAGCAAAAAAGCTGACCGACTATCTGGCGAAGTTTCCCGGCTTCGAACGAATCACTCCCGCAGGGTCTTTGCGTCGCGGCCGCGAGACGGTGGGCGATCTCGACATCTTGGTTACCGGCGCGGCTTGCTGCAGCGAGGAGGAGCGTGAAAAAGCGGTGAAATATATTGCGCAGTATCCGCCGCTGATGAACATCATCGCGCAGGGCGATAACAAAATCAGCTTTCGGCTGCGCAGCGACATGCAAGTAGATGTTCGCCTGCTTCCTCCCGAATCGTTCGGGGCAGCAATGCAGTATTTCACTGGATCCAAAGCGCACAATGTGGCGTTGCGGCAACGCGCTCTCAAGATGGGCTACACCCTCAACGAATACAGTTTGGCCGATCTCAAGACTGAGAAGCCTGTCGCGGGCGCGACGGAAGAAGAGATCTATGCGAAGCTCAGCCTCGATTACATTCCTCCCGAACTGCGCGAAAATCTAGGCGAGATCGATGCTGCAGAAAAACACACGTTACCGGCTTTGATCTCCCTGGATGATCTCCAGGGCGACGTGCACATGCACACAGTTGAAACGGACGGCCGCAACACGATCGAAGAAATGGCGGAAGCGGCCAAGGCTCGCGGCTACAAGTACATGGCGATTACGGACCACTCGAAGAACCTGGCCTTTGCGAATGGACTCGATGACGTGCGCGCCATGGCGCACATTCAAAAGATCCGCGAAGCCAACGAAAAGATCGATGGCATAACCATCTTCGCCGGGATCGAAGTGGATATTCTCGCCGACGGGGACCTTGATCTTTCCGACGATGTGCTGGCCCAGATGGATGTGGTGATCGCCAGTGTGCACTCGGTTTTCAACCAGGAGCCGGCGAAGATGACCGAGCGGCTGCTGAAAGCTATCGGAAATCCTCACACTTCGATCATCGGACATCCCACCGGCCGCCTGCAGCTTCGCCGGGACGCTTACCAGTTCGAGATGGATGCAATCCTGATGGCCGCGGCAAAGCACAAGGTCGCCATGGAGTTGAATTCCTATCCGGACCGTCTCGATCTTAATGACGTACACCTGCGGCAGGCTAAACAAAGAGGGGTGAGGATCGTGATCAACACCGATTCCCATCACACCTCTCATTTGGACAAGATTCGCTACGGCATTCTGCAGGCACGGCGCGCCTGGCTCACGAAGCACGATGTCTTGAATACTCTGATCGCACCCGAATTTGCCAAGGCTATGAAGCACGACTGGAATTGAGCCTCAGCGGGCGAGTTGCTGCGTGAAGTAAAATCTAAAATACTCGATCTCAAGAGCCTGCCATGGATCGCAGATCATTCCTGAAAGGTGCCGGAGTTGTTACGGTTGCGGTCGTAGGAGGAGTAGTCTTTCGCGCCTATGACCAGGGCGTCTTCAGTGTCGGCGAAGGCTCCGCCTACCTGCCTTGGAAAGACTGGCGTACAGATTCGCAGAGCGGCCCTCTCGCGCTGGTTCGCGCCGCCATTCTCGCGGCCAGTCCACACAACACGCAGCCTTGGCTCTTCAAGATTACGAATTCTTCGATCGAGTTGTATCTCGACCCAAAGAGAAACGTCGGCGCGCTTGATCCCTATCTACGCGAAGAGCACATCGGTATGGGTTGCGCTCTGCAGAATCTGCTGCTGGCTGCGGCCGCGAATGGCTACCAGGCTACGGTGACCACATTTCCGGGCAAGCTGGGCCCGATTCCAGCCGACCCCGCACCAAAGCTTCTGGCTCGTGTCGATCTCCTCCCCGGCAAGCCGGAACTAAGTGAACTATACGATGCGATTCCACACCGGCATACGAATCGCAGCCCTTACATTTCGGGGAAATCGCTTTCTCACGAGTTCGTCGATGCCCTGGGCCGCTTGACCAGCGATGATCCGGACGCCAAACTTTTTCTCTTTACGGACGAAGCCGACCGCAGAAAGCTCGCGGCAATCATCTCCGCGTCAAACGACGTCATCTATGCCGATCCGGAAGTCGACCATGGCAGCGGACGGTGGATTCGAAGCCGTTGGAGTGACGTCCAGAAATTTTGTGATGGCCTCTCCATCGATGCCTTCGGGCAGCCGCCGCTCGCGACCGCGGCTTACAAGATAATGCCCCTATGGCTCGATCGCTGGATTGTGTCGCGAGGCCCGAAGGATGGCTATTCCCAACTGATGTTGCGTGCGTCGCTGATGGGCATCATTACGGTTCGCGACCGTTATGACCAGGAAAACTGTCTGCGCGCCGGGCGAATCTGGCAGCGCGCGCATTTGCTGGCTACGGCTCGCGGCGTGGCCGGCCGTCCGTGCAATGAAGCGGTGGAAATGATTGACTATGAACGAGCTCATGAAAGACCGGCACTGCGCACGGCTCAGCTGGGCGAACTCATCGGCGAAACGGCGTGGCAGCCGACCTTCGTTTTTTACATGGGTTATCCGACGTTGACCGCCCGAGCCAGCCCGCGCCGGGCAGTTCAATCTGTGGTTCTTTGATGCCTGCTGGCGCGTGCTTCGGAATAAGCGGAGAATAAGAATCGATGACCGATCAAGATGCAAAGCCTGCTGCCCATCCCCCTAGTCCAAGCGCACCCGCCAAAGCCGCGCCGACCAACATACAGCGCGGCCCGACCATCCACATTGCAGACGAATTCGGCACCGCGAAACGCAATCTCCCACCTGTAAAAGTGCTACTGTCCGCCCTTGCCGGAGTGCTTGTAATAGTGGGCATCTTCGCCTTTTTCCAACGAGCCAAGCCGCAAGGAGCGGGGTCGCTCGACAATGTAACCGCGGTACAAGTTCCAGGACAAACGACATCCTTGGTAGCGCTGACGTTCACACTGCACAATTCCGGGCAAAAACCGCTGTGGGTGCATGACATTCAAGGCAAGCTCATTACCACCAGCGGTGAGCAGATCAACGATGCAGTCTCGGCGGTCGACTTCGACCGTTACTACCAGGCTTTTCCGGCCTTGAAGGCGAATGCCCAGCCGCCTCTTTCGCCTGAAGACAAACTGCAGCCGGGTCAGGAAATCAAGCGCACTGTGATCGTCGGTTTTCCTGTGACACTTGACGCATTCAATCAGCGGAAGTCTGTTAGTGTGATCGTTCAGCCGTACGACCAAACTGTGCCTGTGGTTTTGACGAAGTAAAAGCAATCGTTGCAAGATATCTGTCGAAGGCTCCCATAAAAATATGAAAACCAGTCAACTTTCGTTCTGCACAATCGTGTCGATTCTCCTCCTGCTCGTTTCGTTAACGCTTCCGGGGCTCGTAAGCGCTTCCGACAAAAACGCCGCGCCAGCCGAGAACAAAAATTCGTATCTCATGTACGTTGGCACCTACACCCAGGAGGGCAGCACCAGCAAAGGCATTTACGTCTATGGTTACGATGCGGGCAGCGCGAAGATCACGTCCATCGGACTGGCAGCGCAGACCATCAACCCCTCGTTCCTGGCGGTGCATCCCAACCATCGCTTTTTGTATGCAGTCAATGAAGTCGGTAATTACAAAGGCCAGAAGAGTGGTGCGGTCAGCGCTTTCGCCATCGATAGCGCGACTGGCAAACTGACGCTGTTGAATCAAGTTGCATCCGGCGGAGCCGATCCCTGCTACATCACTGTCGACAAGACTGGAAAATTTGTTCTGGTAGCTAATTACACGGGCGGCAGCGTTTCTGTTTTTCCGATTCTCAAAGATGGCAGCCTGGGCGAAGCTTCGGCCTTTGTGCAGCACACTGGCCATGGCACGAATCCAAAACGCCAGGAGGCGCCGCACGCGCACTCCATCGATCTATCGCTCGATAATCGTTTCGCGATCGTCGACGATCTCGGCCTCGACGAAACCCTGGTCTACAAATTTGACAGCAGCAAAGGCTCGCTCACGCTCAACGATCCTCCATTTGCCAAAGCCAATGCCGGAGCTGGGCCCAGACACTTCGCGCTTGATCCCAACGGAAAATTTGCTTATGTGATCAACGAGATGGGATCGACTGTTTCGGTTTTTGATTACGATGCTGGGAGCGGTGTTCTGCATCCGGTGCAGACAATCTCAACCATTCCTCAAGGCTTCACCGAACTGAATGAAGATGCTGAGATCGAGGTCCATCCGTCAGGCAAGTTCCTCTACGCATCGAACCGTGGGCATGACAGCATTGCCGTTTTTGCGATCGATCCGAATAAAGGGACGCTGACGCTGATCGAATATGTCCCCACGAAAGGACAGAGTCCACGAAATTTCCAGATTGATCCCACGGGCAGGCTGCTGTTTGCGGCCAACGAAAAATCGGACAACATCGTTATCTTTCGCATCAACGTCCAGACCGGCCGTCTTACTCCAACCGGTAAAGTGTTGGATATCTCGCAACCTGTCTGTGTGAGATTCGTGCCGGTCAAGTAACCGCTCGCGGCTGTCATTTCTTCTGGATAAATCTTCGCCGGACGAGATGGCTCAATAAACCAGAAGGCTGGGCTGTCCGACTTCACGCTTGCCGCTAAGCCGGACCCCAATCAGAACCACAAGGCAGATCACTCCCGTGCGCAGCGCGATCTGCAGCGCAATGTGCGCGCCGGCCGGGAAAAGCACTCCGTTCAATTAGCCGTCACCGGAACCGGGGCGCTCTTCGGCGTGCTCAAGTAGCCTGTCGCTTTGTTCTTATCGACGGTCCAAACCACCAGCTCGAACAGCAAGTGCTCCCGTCCCGAGTAGAACTGGATCGGTTCGGCGATATTCCTGTCCTTTTTCTCGATGGTCTTGTCGTCAGAGGTCACATCGATAGTGAACTTGCCGTGCTTGGCATCGGTCTTCTTCAGTTGCAGGCTCACGGTCGCCACCGGCTGCGGCTTTTTTGCCCCGCGCAGCAAAGTGAACTCGTAATAGTTGCGGTCGCCTCTGTGCTTAAGCACTTCTAGGTCGCTACGCGTGTTAGCGATCAATCCACTCTGCACTCCCAGGTCGCCTACAGCGCTTTGCAACTTTGCCTTCGTGCTCTCCAGATCAGCTTTGGTTGAAGCCACGTCGGTCTTGACGCCGCCGACGTCGGTTTTTACGCCAGCCACTTCCCCGTTCACCTGACCAATCTGTTCCTTTTGCTCCTGCTCCAGACGCGACTCCGACTCTTTCTGCTGCTGCTGCAGTTGTAACGCCCGCTGATTCAGCTCTTTCTTCGTCAGCCCCAATTGATGAGCCAATGTTTCTTCGGAGGCTTCGGCCGTCTGCATTCTGTTCTTGAGTTCCGTAACTTGATTCTGGCTGTCGCCCAGGTCCTTGGTCAGCTTGTCGATGTGTTGTTGGGTCGTGACGTATCCATACACTGACGCCGCGATAAAAATAATCGCGACAAAGAACAGAATCCATTTACCCGCATTCGATTGCGGTTCTACAGGTTCAACAGATACCTCTTCGCCTTCGTCCGGCATAGCTCCTCCAGGAGTGACCTTCCCGTAAATTGTGGGATCGCATCAATTGTTGAGCACAAGGGCGGCGGTGTCAACTGGCGCGAGAGAGACGATGTTATTCAACAGTAAGCGCCAAGGCCTGGCGCACGCTAAGGTCAAGATTTCGGCGTACGGCGGTCGCTTCAGAACCAACTCGCCTTTCCGCCAGCTTTGCCGCGTCCGCTCGAAGTTGCTGCTGCTCCGGGTCAGGAAGAGGATCCTTGAGCCTTTCGGATTTTACGAAGCACGCATACGCTAGCCCCGCGGGGAAGCCGCAGTCATCGAGAAATTTTCCATAGGCCAGCCAATCCTCTGCGCTTGCCATTGGATCACCGAGCGATTCGTCCAATTGCAGAGCGCGCTGATAGAGATGTAGGGCTTCGCCCAATTTCCCGGATTTCGACTGGAGCGCCGCTTCATTCACTGCGGCAACGCTTTCAAGTTGGCTCTGCTGCGTTTGAACGGAAAGTTTTCTGGCTAGCTGGTACGACTGAATCGCTTGCGCTACTTCTGACGTGCGCACCTGGCAATCGGCCAGGCGGAGAATGACCGCAATCACTTGCTGCGGCGCGGGACGGTTTACCGGTGTTTGCCCTGAGGCTTGCCCCGCAATAATTTCGAAAGAAACTTCGTGTAATGGGCCGCCGCTTCCCGCGGCTGGGCTTCCCGGTCAAGCTCGTCCGCCAGATAAAGATGCGCCGAGGCATGGCCGGGATCGATGGCCAGCGCCCGTCTCCAGCTTTCCACTGCCTGGTCAGGATGACCGCGATGCTGCGCCAGAAGCCCACGATCGACCCAAAGATTTACGTCCTTTGGCGCGAATTGCAGCGAGGCCTCTGTCAAAGCGAAGGCTTCATCGAAGCGTTTTTGTCCGATTAAAAATTGAAGCAGCGCTTGGCGCGGCGCAAGGTCTGCTGGGTTAACCCTTACCCCCGCTTGCAAGGCCGATTCCGCTGCCTGCATTTCACCCTGTTTCAACTCCTGACGCGCTAAACGGAGTTGTAAAGGACTATCGAAGGAATCCAATACCGCCGCACGCCGCAAATCTTTGAGATCGTCGGCATGGAGCGCCCAGTAATAACGCACCTGATCGAGCGTCCCCCATAAGAGCAGCAAAACCGCGGCGCTGATCCGCAGTTGGCGTGCCCCCGCAGTTCCGCCGCTAATCCAAACCCATGCTTTCGCGAAACGGCTGCCTGTTTCAGACGCGACATCAGCCACACGAACCCGCGAATTCAGCAGCAGAGAGGCGATCCGTCCGTCGCGGAGCTTCCAGATTGCACCATCCAAGATAAAGTGATGAATATTTACCAGCGCAGTGAAGATGAGAAAGCTGGTGGTGAAGTCATGATGGAACAATCGGCTTGCGAGCCACGGCCCGGGAACGAATAGCGCGATCCCACCAGCCAGCAGCACGCCGAAGTAAGCCCACGCATGCCAATTGCGGCCCTTCTCGCCCGCGGCCTCGCGTCGCGCGTAGTAGCTTGTAATCCAAAGATATTGTGCGGAATGCATCACCGCGAGCACTCCCGTACTGTAGCGGCTCTGTGGGACTTCCCAACCTTTCATTAAGGAAATACCTGCCGGCAGCAGAAACCATAAAAACTGCGAGGAGAACAGAGTGAGCGAGGGAAGCAACTTTCGCCAGCCCGTATCCCGAGCCAACCGCGAGAGTCCGAAACCTGCCAGGGCGACAAACGCAATCGCCAGCAGGAGTTGTTCCCACCGGCTCACCGCAACCGGAATTCCGATAGAAATGAAAAGAGGATCGGAAGAAGCTCCGGTGTGAAAGCCGAGGAACAGAATCAAGTAAGAAACAATGAAGGCCCCATACAGCGCCCGGCGCGTCGTATCGCTCGGCTTTGCTCCGGCGCGGCGAGCGAACATCATGAACAGGCCGTAATTTTGTCCACTGTAGTGCCACGGACTCCAGGTCAAATAGATTGTGAAGATCCACGGCAGAATGCGCGCCCAGGAATGCGACAAAATCAGCGTCAGGGCAAGCAGCGCCGTAATGTGTACGGTGAAGATGCGGTATTTGTGGAAGTCTTCGGGCCGATGGTAGGCACGATAGATCGTCGCCATGTAGTGCGGGTAATTGAAGAAAAACGCGAGAATGTAAAAGATGATCGACCAGGCGCGAACACTGGAAGCGACCGAGAGATAGGAGATCAATAATAACGGGGCCGACCAGGCGCCGCAGCCGACGATCAGATCAAGCCAGGGATTATAGATCCACGTTGATGCGGCAACGAGGCGCCCGCCCGGATTGTCGCTCGGTTTCACCTTCAACGTGATGTCTCCCATAAATCGCGGCTCTTACCCGTTGCCGCAAGAAAGAAAAAAGAAAAACGACCCTCGCAATAATGTCTTGACCGGATTATAGGTCGAGAAAACGCAGTCAACGGGTCACGCAGAAGTAACGAAAGTAACGACCTCGGAGTGCGGAGGCGGCTGCTACAGAGAGTACTTCGCCAAGGCAGCCTGCCCGGGTCTTTTACAATGCAGAAGTGAAGAATTGGGACGTAATTATTATTGGCGGCGGCATCATCGGCCTCTCGCTCTCACTGGAGCTCCGCAAGAATGGAGCGACGGTTCTTATAGTCGAACGCGGAGAACCGGGTCGAGAAGCTTCTTATGCCGCCGGCGGGATGCTGGTGGATTGCAGCATTGAAACTGCGCCCGGTTTACAAGCGTTGGCCACGGCCAGCGCCCGCATGTATCCCGAGTTCGCGCATGAGTTGGAAGTGGAATCGGGAATGAAAGTTGATCTCAGGGAGCAGGGTACGCTTCTCACTCTGTCCGCAAAACATATTCGCCATCCCGACTTAATGACCGCAGCTTTGTCTCCGGCGGATCTCAGAACCCTGGAGCCCACCATGGTGAACTTGTGTCTTGATGAAGAATTCGATCCCAAGGAGGAACTCAATCCACTGGAATCGGAGATGGCGGTGGAGGCAATGCATCCATCGGTCTACTACATCAAAGAGCGCAGCGTCGATCCCCGCGCGCTCACTACCGCCGCCATCAAAGCTGCGAAACATCGCGAGGTCGATTTTTCCTCGGGCGATCCAGTGACCTCGGTGGATCAAGCCGAAGGGCGTGTAGCGGGTGTAACCACAACCAAGACCACTTTTCACGCTCCGACGGTGGTTAACTGCGCAGGGGCGTGGTCCAGCCAGATTCAGCCGCACGCTTTTCCCACTCGTCCGGTGAAGGGGCAAATGCTTTGCCTGGTCGCGCCCCGGACGTTGCTGAAACACGTGATCCGCACGCCTGAGGTTTATCTGATCCCGCGCAGCGACGGACGAATCATCGTCGGCACGACGGTCGAAGAAGCGGGGTTCGACAAACGTACCGACGTCGGTACGATTCAAGGTTTGCACCGTGCCGCGATCGCTGTGGTTCCTGAGTTGCGAAATGCGAAAATTCTCGAAGACTGGGCCGGACTGCGTCCAGGAACTCCCGATGCCTTGCCGATTCTCGGCGCAACTTCGATGCCCGGCTATTACGTTGCGACCGGCCACTTCCGCGACGGTATTCTTCTTGCTCCGGTTACTGCTCGTGTGATGGCGCAAGTGATGGATGGACGGAATCCGGATTATGATCTTGCTGCGTTTTCCCCAGACCGTTTTAGCACCCTTGTCTCGAAGGCGGAGTGAGTCGCTACTTCCTCCGATTCCATCCGGTATACTGAAGCGTTTTCCGCAACATTAATTTTCCTCGACCGTGCTGTGCAACGAGAAAGGATATTTATGGCTTCCCCGGCAGTAGATTTTGCCCGTAATAATCAGCAGCGTTTCCTGAGCGAACTGAAAGATCTGCTTCGCATCCCCAGCGTGAGCACGCTTGAAGAACACAAGTCCGACGTGCAAAAAGCGGCAGAATTTGTCGCCAACGATCTGCGCCGCATCGGCATGGAAAATGTCGAGATAATTCCTACCAAAGGTCATCCGCTGGTCTATGCCGACTGGCTGCACGCGCCGGGCAAGCCCACCGCGCTTTGCTACGCGCATTACGATGTGCAGCCGCCCGATCCACTCGACGAATGGAAGACTCCTCCTTTCGATCCCACGGAGCGCAACAATAACATCTATGCGCGGGGCGCGGTCGACGATAAGGGCCAGCTTTGGATGGAAGTGAAAGCGCTCGAGTCGCTGATGAAATCCGGCAATGGCAAGTTGCCGATCAATGTGAAAGTTATTTTTGAAGGCGAGGAAGAAGTTGGCGGCGAATCCATCACGGAATATGTGCAGAAGCAGAAGGCCAAGCTGAAGGCTGATTTTGCTCTGGTCTGTGACACGGAATTGTTCGCCCCGAATCTTCCTACCTTGTGCGTAGGCTTGCGTGGCCTGGTCTATACGGAAATCGAAGCTTACGGCGCAAAGGTTGATTTGCATTCGGGAGTGTATGGCGGCGCGGCGCCGAATCCTTTTTTTGCTCTCATTGAAATCATTAGCAAGCTGAAAGATGCGAAAGGTCAGGTTCTGATCCCCGGCTTCTACAAAGGCGTGAAGGCTCCGAACAAGGACGAACTCAAAGCCTGGAAGCGACTTCCCTTTAACGAAGAAACTTACAGGAAAACCGAAGTGGGATCGAAAAGCCTTACCGGCGAACCGGGCTACTCCGTTCTTTACCGCACCTGGGCGCGGCCTACGCTGGAGGTTCACGGTATGCCCGGCGGATTTACCGCGGCCGGCGCGAAGACCGTGATTCCGGCGAAAGCTTCGGCCAAGGTTTCCATGCGGCTGGTGCCGAATCAGGATCCGGACGATATCCTGAAGCGGTACACGAACTTTGTGAAGAAGCTCACACCCAAGGGCATCGAGACGAAAATTAAAGTATGGAGCAAAGGTCCGGCGTGCGTGGTCGGCACAGATAATCCTTACATCATGGCCGCCACCGAGGCGTTGCACGATACTTTCAAGAAAGAAACCGTATTCATTCGCAGCGGCGGATCGATTCCGATCGTCAACGATTTCTACCAGGCGCTGAAGATTCCCAGCGTGATGATGGGCTTCGGGCTGCCTGACGATAACCTACACGCTCCGAACGAGAAATTCCATATCCCGAACTTCCATCATGGGATCGAGACGATCTGTTTGTTCTTCGAGAAGCTCGGAGCGAAGTAAACAGTGGCCGGTGGCCAGTGATTAGTGGCCAGTTTGCTTTCAACCTTATCTTCTGGGGTATACCTCTCCACAGGTGAGTTTTGTCGAACTGGGCAAGCCGTGCAGCCGGAACTCAGGGACGCAGCAAGTGAGCTTGCAGGGATGCTTCGACTGCGCAGGGAGGACCTTCGGTCCTCCCTGCTTCGCTCAGCATGACAAGGATTGTTTGATGAAAGAAATTATCTCGGTGACCGGGCGACAAGGCTCGATAGCGTCGTGCAAAAGAAATAACTAGGCGAGCTTACGCTCTTGTGCGTCTCGCCTCCGCCAGTGCCATGCCAGACCCATTGTGCCAATTGCAGCCAGACCGAGCGAGAGAAACGAAGTTTCATCTGGGGCCGCGACTGCTCCCACGCTGCTTCCCTGGGTCGACGTTTCTCCGGCACTATCAAGGCCGGTCCATTTCTGGCCGTAATCGCTGCCGCAGGTATGGCTTTCGCAACTCCACATATAAAAAGAGAGCGTGTCGGTACCGGGCTCGATCTTAAAACCGCCGAAGTCGAGATCGATCTCGTCTCCCTTGAAATCGAAGAATCCCATGTAGTAACCGTAAAAACCACACCCGGCACAGGAAGTGGAGAACGAACCGAGGGAACCTGACGCGCTCACGTCAAGAGTTCCGGGCACGAGGGCACCAACGGGATTTACGATAGACGGCGTTTCGTACAGAAAGCTTACGTCAATTTTTTCGCTGCAGTTGGAGTGACAGGTTGACGACGGAGCCGAGAAGGTGGCCCAAGCATTGACGTCCAATTCGATGCTATCAGCCCAGGTCGGCGCGGTGCAGAATGCCACGACTACGAGAACCATCAACAATCTGCGCATAAGGATTCCTCTCCTTACTCCGTAGGAGATGATCCGAGTCACGCTTGGAACCGCGGGAGCAAGGCTAGCGGGTCCAACGAAGGGGAAGGATTCGGAAACTTGTTAGTGCGGTTGTAGTTCCGAATCGGATGCTTTGTCAAGATTGAATGTTTTTGCAACCTTGCAGGGAGTTGCGACATGGAGGCATTTCTCCTCTCTGCTTCGCTCAGCAAGACAAAGATCGTTTGGCGAAGAGAGGGAGGGGTAGAGCTTCGCTCGACTGGACAGCCGGGGGCTGCTGTCCCCACATTAGCCTGTATTTTCCAGTCTTCGCGCGCTACCATTATTCTGCTCTCGCGATTCTCCCTACCTCGTACTTCCCTCACCCGTAGAATAGGCATCTGCTGCAATGTATGTGCAACCCAGCGCGCTCGATGGTAAGGCCATACAATATATAGTGTTATATTGCTTGACCCCGCCCCTATTTCACCGTTACAGTTGGTTAAATTTGTGGTCGCCCTTTCCAGCCTGGGACGACCTTGGGTTCAGCGCGCATCTTTCTGGAAGACGGAGGAATCCGTCTAGTAAACAGCCGGCGCGGCGATATTGCCGGCAATCAGTCACTGAAAACTGGCCACTGTTTTCCCAAGGAGTTCACGTTGCTTAAACTGAAGCGGCTACAGATTCTCGGCTTCAAATCGTTTTGCGACCGTACCGACCTCAAGTTTCAAGGGGATGGTATTGCCGCCATCATTGGCCCCAACGGCTGCGGCAAGTCGAATATTGCTGATGCCATTTCGTGGGTGCTGGGCGAGCAGTCGGCCAAGACGCTGCGCGGATCGCGCATGGAAGATGTGATCTTTGCGGGCACGCGCGATCGCAAGCCGACCGGAATGGCCGAGGTGTCGCTGACGTTGATTGATCCGCAGGAATATCCGGGGCCTGACGCCAATGCGCCGACTGAGATCGATATTCAGGACGAGCTTCCAATCAATCCGATGGGGTCGAAGCACGCGGATGATTGGGACGAAGCTGCGATCCGCGCCCGCGCTGCGGCGGACACCGAGAGTGCGGTGGAAGAAGCGCAGCCGGGCAAGACTGAAGAAGTCGAGATTCCACGTTCGAAAATTAACACCATTGCGCTTGCTTTCCCGGACGATGAGCCGGTATTTGCGTTGCCGGTGCACAATGTTCTTGCACAGAATGTTGCGCTGACCGCGTCGTCCGCGGCGGTGGCGGCGGCGCCGCACGTCATGTTGAAAATTCGCCGGCGGAAATTTAATCAGCAGCAATTTCATACGGGCGAAATCGTAGTCACGCGGCGACTGTTTCGTACCGGTGATAGCGAATACTTGCTGAACGGAAAGCTGTGCCGGCTGCGCGACATTCAGGATTTGTTCATGGGCACGGGCCTAGGGCCGGAGACCTACGCCCTCATCGAACAGGGACGCATTGGACAGATTCTCAGCAGCCGTCCGACGGACCGGCGCGCCATTCTCGAAGAAGCGGCGGGAATCACAAAATTCAAAACCAAGAAGCGGCTGGCTGAAGCACGGCTGGAAGATGCCAAGCTAAACCTGGCTCGCGTGAACGATATTTTTGACGAAGTAACGCGCCAGATGAATTCGTTGAAGCGGCAGGCCTCAAAGGCAGAGCGCTTTGCCAAGTTGCGCGATGAGATGCGGGCTGAATTGCGGGTTGTACTGGCCAGCAAGTTTGCCGCGATCGAGCAGGAGAGCACCGAACTGGATGCGCAACTCAACGCGCTCGCCGAGGACATGCTGCATCGCACCGAGACTGTGCAGCAACTTGAAGCGGAGCATAGCGAAAGCACTGAACGCGGATATGCAATCGAAACTGAACTACGGGAGAATCGCGATCGGCTGAGCCAGTTGGCGATGGAAATCGATCGCGCGCAAGCGCGACGACGGCACAACGATGAACGTTGCGAGGAACTGTTGGTGCGTTCGGCGGCTGCGGAAGCGGAACTGGCGCAGGCTCGTCACCGTCTGACCTCGCTGGAGGCGGAACGCAATTCCAACCGGCAAATGCTGGAATCCGCTGCCGCCGATCTGGCGGCTGCGGAACAGGAACTTGCGCTATCGCAACAGGAGGCTGCGGCAGCAGGTGCGTCCCTAGCGAAACTGGAACATCAACAGGAAGAATCTCGCGTAGCGATTTTTGACACGGTGTCTTCGGCTTCGCGGCTTCGCAATCAACTGGCTCAAGCCGAAGAGCGACTGGCTGGCGCGGATCGTGAAGCGCGGCGGCTGGAGACGGAGATCAGCAACGCAAATCTTCAAGTGGAGACTTTCGGCGGCCAGCGTGGGCAACTTGCGTTGGAGTTCGAAACCGTGAGTCAGCGCGTAGTCGGAATCACAGAGGAAATCAGCCAGCTTCGCCGACTGATTGAGAACAAGAAGCTGGAAGAAACTCGATCAAAAACGAATCTCGATGTGCTGCGCGCAGAGTTTGCCACGGCCCTCGGCAAAAAAGGATCGCTGGAAGCCGTGATTGCGGAACACGGGTACTCGACCGAGTCGGTGCGGCGGCTTTTCCAATCGGGAGTGATGCAGAGCGGATTGGCGCCGGTGGGCGTGCTTGCAGATTTTTTGGAAGTCGAGCCGCGCTTTGAGCGCGTGGTGGAAGATTTTCTGCGCGACGAATTGAATTACATCGTCGTGAAGTCCTGGGACGCTGCTGACGAAGGTCTACGGCTGCTGCGCAGCGATGTGGATGGGCGAGCAACTTTTCTGGTTCATCCCGAGGACTCGCAAGCTAAATTCTCATTCATCCTTGATGAAGCGGCGCACTGCGCTCCGCCCACAGCTTCCATAGTGCCGTTGAAGAATACGATTCGCGTTCTCGATGGATTCGGCAAGTCGCTGGAAGTAATTCTGCCGAAGCTGCGGGATGGATACATTGTTCCCGGTTCCGATACTGCGCGCGGACTCGCGCTCGAAAATCCTGACGCATTTTTCCTGTCGCAATCCGGCGAATGCTTTCACAACGTGACCGTGACAGGCGGCAAACAGCGTGCAGAGGGACCGCTTTCGATGAAGCGCGAGCTGCGTGAAGTTCTGCGCCAGCTGGAAGATCTGGAGAGAGCCCTTCGCGACGAAGAGATGCGCGTGCTCACACTGGGAAAAGAGATTAAAGAGTTCAATTCCCTGCTGGAGCGGCTGGAAGGCGAAAAACGCGAGGCCGAACACCAGTCGATGACCTCGGGCCACATGCTGCAGCAGCTGGATTCGGAGATGAGCCGGGTTATGGAGCGCATGCGGATTTCGCAGGGAGAGATGCAACGCCTGGCGGCGGAGCGTGCAGAGCAGGAGTCGATAATCACGGCGCGGCAGGCAGAGATCAGCGCTCTGGAACAGGCTCGCGCCCAACTCGAGTTGCAGATCGCGGAGGCGCAAGAATCGCTCGGCGCATTGCGCCAGCATCGTGAGGAAGCGGCCCAGGCCAGTTCGCAGCGAGTAGCGCGGGTTGCGGCGCTTGAGGAGCGGCATCGTTCGGCCAATGCGGTGCTGGGACGCATCGATTCCTTGTTCGTCGAGATGGATCATCGTGTCCACACCCTGGTTTCACAGATTGAGGCCGCCGCCGCGGAAAAATTGCAGCGAGAAGCGGAGAACCTGCAACTGGAGCAGCAAGCCGCTGACTTTGGAGCCGAGCGCAACGCGGGCCAAGCCCGAGAAGGGCTGCTGCAATTCGAAAGGGACCAGCTCCGCGCGCGCTTAGCGGAAATTGACGAGCTCCTCAGAAATGCTCGCCAACTGCTCGATCAGGCTCGCGACCGTCGTGGTGAGCTGCAGGCAGCCGCTGCCAAACTGGAAGCCGATACCACCTACATGGCGGAAACCTGCCTGAACGAACTCGGGATCGAGCGGGCCACATTGCTCGCCGATTCCACAATCGCTTGCGTTACGGGCGACGAACTTACCGCCCGAGATCAGTCGTATCGAGATATGCGCGCGAAGCTTGACGCCATGGGTCCGGTTAACATGATGGCGCTTGAAGAGTACCGCGAAACCACCGAGCGGCACACTTTCCTCGATGCCCAGCGGAAGGATTTGATCTCTTCCATTGAAAATACTACGGCGACGATTCGCGAGATTGATGAAGTCTCACGGCAGAAGTTCAAAGAAGCGTTCACCAAGATCAATGAAAACTTCCAGGCCACTTTCAAGAAACTCTTCGGTGGCGGGCACGCTTTCATGAAGCTTACTGACGAAGACAATTCGGCGGAAAGCGGCATCGACGTGGTCGCATCGCCTCCGGGCAAAGCGTCTGCAAAGCGTCCTGCTGCTCTCGGGCGGCGAAAAGGCACTGACTGCGCTGGCCCTGCTGGTCGGCATCTTCCAGTACACGCCCAGCCCGTTCTGCATCCTGGATGAAGTGGATGCTCCGCTCGATGAAGCCAACATCGGGCGATTCACGGAGTTGGTGAAGGAGATGAGCGTGCAGACTCAGTTCGTCCTCATCACGCACAGCAAGAAGACGATGAGCATCGCGCCAGTGCTCTACGGCGTAACGATGCAGGAGCCGGGAGTGTCGAAGCTGGTTTCGGTGCGATTCGGATCCGCGTAAGGAGCTGAGTTGAGAAAAAAGTCCGTGGGGCAAAAAACGCCCACGATATCCACGCTCATCCTCAGCTTTTCCACAGCTGCGTGATATGAGACTCCACTGATGAGTGCTTTCCCGTGGGGCCTCGCTGCTTCCAACGCTCTCCCACTCAATAGGATACGGCCTTACCCCGGCAATGTGATCTCTGCGATTGACAAAAGTTTCTGAGGGGCTAAAATACGGCTCGCTCCTGCCTTAGAATTTCAATATGAACTCTCAGCTTCTTGATCCCGTTCTCTTACAAACAAACTTTCCGGAACTCCACCTTCACGCCAGCGGGAAAGTCCGCGACGTGTACCAACTCGACGGCGAGCGCTTGCTGTTTGTGGCGACCGACCGCATTTCCGCCTTCGACTACGTGCTGGCCACTGGCATTCCGCACAAAGGCCGCGTCCTCAGCCAGATTTCGCTGTTCTGGTTCGACTTTCTTTCCGACATCGTTGCCAACCACTTGATTACCGCGGATGTGACGCATTATCCAGAGGCGCTACAGAAATACGCGGATCAACTGCGCGGCCGGTCGATGATCGTTCAACGGGCGCAAATGTTTCCCGTCGAGTGCGTGGTGCGGGGCTACATTTCGGGCTCGGCCTGGAAGGAATATAAAGCCACGGGAAAGGTCTGCGGCATTCAATTACCGTCCGGTCTGCTCGAATCGCAAGCGTTCCCGGAGCCGATCTTCACGCCTTCCACCAAGGCCACGAGCGGACACGACGAAAACATTTCGTTTTCACAGATGTGCGAAATCGTCGGCACTGAGATCGCCAGTACGCTGCGCGACCTCACCTTGCGGGTTTATAAGAAAGCGGCAGATTACGCCCGCCAGCGCGGCATCATTATTGCCGATACAAAATTTGAATTCGGACTGACGCCCAGGGGAATTACGCTTGCGGACGAAGTGCTGACTCCGGACTCATCCCGCTTTTGGCCCGCCGATAAGTATGCTCCGGGTCGGGCGCAGGAGTCCTACGACAAACAGTATGTTCGCGATTATCTCGAGGAGATTCACTGGAACAAGCAGCCACCTGCGCCCGCACTGCCTGCCGAAGTCGCGCAGCACACGAGCGACAAATATCTGGACGCTTATCAAAAGATCACAGGACACAAGCTGGATGTGTAAGACCGCGCCGTTCCGCCTATCTCCGCTCCGCGGGAGAGCGGCATGACGACGGCGGACTGGCTGATTATTGCGGTGATTTTACTGAATGTAATCCTGGCCGCCATGCATGGCTTTTTTGCTGAGGCCTTGAGCATGGCAGGATTGGTTGTGGGTTACCTGGTTGCGGCCTGGCAATACCAGCGACTGGCCGAATGGCTGCTGTCATTTCTAAATTCAGAAATGCTGGCTGAGATTTTCGGTTTCCTGATCATCTTTTTCGTTATCCTGATGATCTTCAGCGTAGCCGGCAGAATTGCGCGTCGCCTCATGAAGGAAGTTGGGTTGAGCGGTTTCGATCGTTTTCTGGGTGGTTTGTTGGGCCTGTTGAAAGGTGCGCTCGCTGTGGCTGTAATCCTGATGGGAATGGCTGCATTCACTCCCACCACGTCGTTGCTGGAGAAATCGGAGTTGGCACCTTATTTTTTAGTAGTGGGACGGGCAGCGATATGGCTTGCCCCGTCGGAGTTGCGGGCAAAGTTCAACGACGGACTGGATTTCCTGCGTCACGCACCCAGGGACTTATCGGGAACGCCGGCTGAATCTCGCAGATGAGCAGTGACGAAATTCTGGATTGAACACGGCAGAAAGACGGATATCAAAACTAAAGCGCGAACAGAGAGAAACCTACAGTGAAAGATCAATTGGAAGCACTTATCCTGCAAATGTACAAGAGCAACATCCTCTACTCCGAGGGGGTACGAGAGTTCAAAAAGCGTTTTATCCTTACCGTGCTTCAGGAAAACAAAGGGAACCAGTGCCGTGCCGCCCGCGAACTGGGAATGCACCGCAACACTCTGAGCCGTACCATCGATGAACTCAAAATCGATGTGCGACAGCTTCGGGAAGGCGGCAAGCGTCCGCCGCGAAGCGCTCGTCCCATCCCGATGGAAAAGAAGGCCGTCCGCTAGCCAAACATCCGTAATCCGTTATCCGCCACTAAAAACTAAGGCAGCCCTTGCGGGCTGCCTTAAGATTTTGTTCCCTTCGTAGAACTATTGAGCCGCCGTTTTGTGATGCACCGGAGCCTTCTTGGCGGGCGCAGCAGCCTTCAGTAGCTGCCCTTTCTCCATCACCATCATGAATGGATTCGGCGTATAGGAAGCCGGTTCGCCTTGAAAGTCCAGACTGGCACCAGCTTTCGGGATCAGCCTCAGCGGAACCTTCTCTTCGAACTTCAGTGTGATGTCTGGTTTCTTGGCGTCAATATCATCTGAACTCCCCGCGATATCGAACTCAGTCGCAGTGGCACTGATGACAGTTCCGTTCATCTGTACCGGTTTGCCTTTAATGGCATTCCAAACGGCATCTTGATCTTCCTGCTTGCCGTTGGAAAGCACAAACTCCCAGGTTGCGAAATCCATTTTGTCGGGCGGCGTAGCGACTACCATGTTGTGGGCTTGCTCGGCAGGCGTGGGAGCTGGCTTAATGGTGAAGTTTGCCGGTGGGACCGGGCTTGCCTTCGCCTGAGCCAGAACGTCCGTCCAGCCGTCTTCTCCGCCATGGTACTTCATGTACAGATTCTTCGCGTATTTCTCAATCTGCTGCTGATATTGCGGCGTAGGTGCGACGATAGAGGCGCGTGCGGCAAACCAGATCGCGTTCAGCGGATCCGGCGTAATCTTTGGATCTGGAGGAGTGGGTCCGGCGTACGCCAGAGCCAATGGATAAACCACGCTGAAATCCTTCTGAAAGTCCGGACTGCTGTCTACAGCTGCGCGCAAGCTCTTGCGCGCGTCATCGTAATCCTTATCCGTAATATCAGCGATGCCGATGGCCGCATTGAAAACCCCGGTCATCTGATCTTTCATCTTCTGAAAGTCCGCATCCGAAGTGCCTTCGGGTTTGGTAAATTTTGGCAGGTCCTGCAGACCCATCTCTCCGTACTTTTTAGCATCCACCAGATCCTGCTTCGCATTGGCGTCGCCGCCCTGGGCCTTCATGCGATCGAAATAGGCCAGCAGGAATAACGCTCGCTCGCTGTTGGGGTCGGCGGCCAGTAGTTTGGTGGCCGCATCGATAGTTTTCTGCTGGTTGCCCGTCCGCTCATAGTCCTGCATGAGCGTTTGCAGCGCGGCGACCTTCATGACGCTATTGGGATACTGCGTCATGAATGCTTCGAGTCCGCTGATCTGCGCTGTCGGATCTTTTTGCTGGATGGCGCCGACGTAAGCGTTGTATTCGGCGGGGTCCTTGATAACTGGCGCCTGCGAGGTCGACGCTGGCGGTTGTCCTTGAGCGGATTGTGCCGCTGCTTGCGAGGGTGGTTGCGCTGGCTGCGCGGCACTTTGGGTTGCTACGCTTGCAGCCACCCCAAGTACAACCGTGACCAGAATCTTTTTCATCAGTGTTGGCTCCTTGCACCTTTGGGAATCGTGTTGGAAATCGTAATTTGCCGGACTGTGCCATTCCGCGTGGGCACGCTCACGCGCTCGCCGTCCGTGGTTGAGGCTTGTCCGCTTCCGGGCAGACCCCGTGAACTCGGGGTAGACTGGGGGCTTGCGACCATTACCCTTCATTCCCGGTTGGCCGGATTATAAGGACGTCTTGTTCCGAAGGCAAGCAACTTCACGTTTACCCTCTCCGACATTGTATAAGATGCAGAAGTGGCGCACGTTGGATGGCGCGTTTTCAGCCATTGACAGTTTTGCAGCCAGGTAAAAGGATAATACTCACCATACACATGGATAAACTCTTGGTCGATAAGTCGCGTTTTCTGGCCGGGCAAGTGGCAGTTGTAACAGGCGCGGGCCGCGGAATTGGGGCCGCTATTGCAAAGACTCTGGCGGAACTTGGCGCTACAGCGGTGCTCTGTGGACGCACTTGTTCTGCACTCGATTCAACTGCCAAGGCGATTGCCGAGGCTGGCGGGAAGGCTGAGGTCATTCCCTGCGATGTGACCAGTCTCGAATCTGTCGAGGCCGCTGCAAAACAAATCGAGTCGTCGTTTGGCCGCGTGGACATCCTGGTTAACAATGCCGGGATTGGCGGATTCGGTGGCGCCCTCCACCAGCTCGCTCCCGATGCATGGGACCAAATTCTCAACACCAACTTGCGCGGCGTTTATTATGCGATTCGAGCCTTGGCTCCCATCATGATTCGAGCGCGAGCCGGCCATATCATCAACATCTCATCCCTGGCCGGAAAAAACGCTCTGCCGAACGGTGCAGCCTATGCAGCTTCCAAATGGGGAGTGAACGGTTTGACCTATTCGGTGGCAGAAGAATTGCGCGTTCATAACATCCGCGTCAGCGTGATTTGCCCGGGCTCGACCAATACTGAACTGAGTCCGCACCAGGGTAAAGATCCCAATAAAATGCTTCAACCGGAGGACGTAGCACACGCCGTGGAGATGCTGGTGACCCAGGCTCCGCAATCGTTTGTGAGCGAGATCATCTTGCGGCCGACGCAGAAGCCGTAGGCGAAGGTTGGTTGTACTGCTAAACGATTCTCACTTCTTGAACAAATTTTCAAACGCCTGGCGCGCGTCGTTGGGACGCAGGCTGGCGGGCGTGGAAGTTTCCTTCTCCCGTGAGACACGCAATTCGTAAAATGTGCAGTCGTTGCGGACGTCTTTCTTTTCTATCCGCTTGGGCACCGGCTGCATGCACTCGAAGCGACTGCCGGGATCGAAGTACGCGCACTGCTTGCAGGAATGCAGTGCGAAGCCGCATTTGGGACAGATCTCGCTAGGCGGCATTCCTTGCAGAACCGTTCCGCATTGCGTGCACCGGGACACGGCGCGCGTTCCGGGTAGATTCACAGGTTTTGGACCCATGCTGTAGTCACGTCTTGCAGGCGGTACGGACGCTGGCTTTTCGCCGGATTCCTTGCGCGGCTTTACCTCGCGATCGCGATCTTGATAACCATGCTGACGATATTTTGCTGCCACACGAACCTCCCCCAAGCACTCTGCTTATTGTCGCTCCGGAGCTGTCTGGACGACAAAACCTGTTAACAACGAAGCACACGAAGAGAGACGAAGTAAACTTCTCATGATCGATCCTTCATGATCTATCCTTCGTGTCACTTCGTGTACTTTGTGGTGCAAAGAATTTTAGCAACGCGACGCTTACCCTGCGCACCTCTCTCGCTACAATAGAGAGATGATCCACGAAATTTTTCCAGTGGGACCGTTGCAGTGCAACTGCTCGATCATCGGCGACGAAACTACGCGCGAAGCCATGGTCATCGATCCCGGCGATGACATCGAAGACGTGTTAACACTCATCCGCAAGCATAACCTGCAAGTCAAGCAGATCGTGATTACGCATGCTCATATCGACCACGTTGGCGGAGCCATGAAGCTTCGTGCCGCCACGGGAACGCCAATCCTGCTCAACCAGAACGACTATGCTCTGCTGAAGATGCTCGACATGCAGGCTGCGTGGGTCGGCATGGCAGCGCCCGGAGCGGTCGAGATCGATCAGAGCATAAGCACCGGCGACACGGTTAAGGCAGGGTCGCATGCAGCCAACGTTCTGCACACACCGGGGCACACCGAAGGTAGTATCTGTCTTTACTTCCCTGCCGAGAAAAAATTAATCGCTGGCGACACGCTGTTCGCAGGCTCCATCGGCCGTACCGATCTGCCGGGCGGGTCGATGCAGAAAATCATGCAATCGCTGCGCGGCACCGTGCTGGCTCTGCCCGATGATACCGTAGTGATCCCGGGCCATGGCCCGACGACCACGATCGGAGAAGAACGCGAGAGCAATCCTTTTCTGGTTAGAGGGTAGCGCACCTTTTCATTGCTGATTGATGATTGTTGATTGCTGATTGAAAACGAAGTTGTTCGAATCAACAATCATCAATCAACAATCATCAATTCGAGGAGCTTGCTGATCCCTTGGCCGAATTCCTTCTCTGGTGTAATGAGACTCAGCACCAGATAGCCGTCGCTGGGAAAGTCGTAGAAATGTCCCGGATGCACCAGAACTGATTTTCGTCGAAGCAGCTCAACTGCCAACTCTTCGTCAGTCCGCGTGACTGGGACGCGTAGGACGGCATACCATCCGGCTTCCACAATCAAGCGCTGGCAAGTTTTTTGAGCGGAGAGCTGGCGATCTAACTCGGCCAGATTTGAGAGCACGCGATTCAGCAATTGTTGCTGGATATTCTTTCTCTGCTCAAGAAATGTCGGAAGCGCCCACTGCATGGGCGCGTTCATGGAGAGATACGTATCGGAGATAACTTCGAGACGAGCCTCCGCCGCTTTAACCTCTGCCGCGGGGCCGCTGGTTGCGATCCACGCAACTTTCATCTGCGGCAAAGCGGAGATCTTAGAAACTCCGCTGAGAGTGAAGGTCAGCACGTCCTGGTTAGCGGCGAAGGTCGCCGGCGGCACTCCGTGGTGCGCGTAGTCCAAAAAAACTTCATCGGCAATCACCGCGAGTTCATGTTCACGGCAAAAACCGTTGAGAAGTTCTTTTTCATTCTCGTGCAAGTACGAACCGGTAGGATTGTTGGGATGAACCACAACAACGCCGCGGGTGCGCCTGGTCACAGCTTTCCGCAGCGAAGGAAAATCGATCTGCCATCCGTGATCGTAAATCAGCGGATACGGGAGGAGCTTGACGTCCTGCAAGTCAGCCAGAAACTCGAACAAGGGATAACTCGGCTTGGGAACCAGCAATTCGTCGCCGGAATTGCACAACAATCGAAACACGAAAGAATAACCTTCACTGGTGCTGGTCGTCAGAATCAATCGCTCGGGATCGAAGTCAGGGATGCCATGAAGCGTCTGATAGTAGGCCGCAACGGTAGCCCTAGCGGCGGATAAACCTTTTGGCTGCGGATCGTAATCCATCCCCTGGGGCGAAGCCAGCGCTTTAAGAATCCGGGCCTCGTCATAATGCAGCCCAGCCCGGTGGGATTAGACAATGTGAGATCCAGCACTTCGGCACCGCTCGAATGCACCTCTTCGAGCGTTTCGGTCAAGCGATTGCGGGTAAGCTTCCAGTTGGTGCGATCGGAGAACATGCTGAGAAAGCGTAACATCCCGCTTCGAACCGAAGTTTCTAAACGTTCTTGACGGAACGCTTTTACATCAATCAAGGCTTGATTGGTGGTTTCAGGTCGACCCCGATTAGGGGATTCAAACGAGGCCTCGGAAATCGCCGAGCTTCCTGATCAGCCGAGGGATGCGCGACGCGAGATAGTCTGCCCTCTCTTAACAGGTATTCGTATGCTTGCTCCCACGATGGGAGATCTTCCGAAATCCAGTGTGCATACGAGGCTTCGTCACACCATAACGCGAGGCGGTGCATCACCGTCGCGTGCGCTCCGGCGCCGCGGAACGCCTTCATCTCCCGTTCGCCTTCCCATGCAGTGAGGGTCCAGAACGTGCGTCTTGCGTCGATCAGAAGTCTTCCGCCCAAGAATCCAGGAGCACGTACGACTTGGCGCCGAGTACGAAAAATCTCCCACAGGAACGCCGGAAGATAGAGGGTTGAGCGAACTCGAAGGCGGGTGACAGAGGCGAGCATGGCAGGATGATTATTTGGACTGTAAGTCTTTGACTGTAAATCTTTGACTGTAAATCTAGGGCTGCAAGTAGAATCCCAAGTCCTGCGGGGGCACCAAGATTTTCGTGGCATCGTACTGGCGGCGCGCCTGACGCACGGCGACAATTTTTCTTTGAAAGACTTGCGCCAGGGTGTCGTAGCGCACCAAGACATTGTCGAGCCAATATGGTTCGTACTCCTGCAGCCACGCTACGCGATACAACTCGCGCAGACGCGTAGTGGCATCGCGCAGATCTTCCAGGCGCGCATTAATCGCCGTGATTTCTTCCAGATCATTGCCCACGCGTTCCGCGTCCGCTGGATGCAAAAAAGCATCCCAATAAAAATTGTTGATCTCTTGGGTGTACTGAATCTTCATGCCCAACGCGTCCCACCTCCACGCAGCCAGCATCATGTCAGACAGTGTGGACTGGTTGACATGCGCCTGGTTGCCACTCTGGTCGAGCGCTAACAGTGCGTGCTCGGCGCCTAAACGCATCTCACGAGCAGCGGGCAAAAGTTTTTGCATGAGCTTGGCGCCATCCAGCGTGAAGGGATCGACCCAGAACAAATCGTCCGTCTCGGTATCAACTTTGATCCCAGCCAGCGCCTGATGACCGCGATCGAGGTTCTCGATGACATCACGAAAGGTGGAATTATTATTGCGATAGAAGGCCCAGTCGTAGGAATTCTTGAAGGCATCGACATCTGATTCGTTGGCTTGCCAGCCCGCCGCTGCTCCGAAGATCAACGCCGGCCAGGCCATGCCATAGATTGACTCGCCATCATCGTTCCACGTGGTATTCAGCATTCCCATGGCGCCGAGTTTTTGTCCGTCCCGTACAAAGTTTCGGATATTCACATACGCCACATCCAGGTTCGGCCAGACTTGATTCCAGTTGTTTGCTCCGGGTGCGACCACAACGCGCAGACCCGCGTCGCGATAAGGTTTAATGATGCTCTCGTAGCTCGGCTTCGCATCGTAGTCCCACGGAACCGCGATCATATCCTTCGGCAGAATGCTGAGCAGTTGCGGATACTTCACCGCGATATCGCCCCAAAACATCAGTTGCTTATGATAAGGCTGCAGAATGGCGCTGACCTTCTGGATGTGATCGAGATAAACACGTCCCAGTCCTTCGTGGGCGGCCAGCGCTGCGGTCTGTCCATGGCCCAGTTCAAACGTTTCGTCGCCGCCGATGTGGAGGAATGGTCCGGGAAACAGCGGCACCAGATCCGCATACATGGCCTTGATAATTTCGTAAGACTGCTGCTTGGTGGGCGTGAGCACGTGACCGTGCGGCCGCTCCGCGACATCGGAATAGATCTCGTACTTCAGCATATTGTGGAGATGTCCGAACGTCTGCTGCTCGGGCAGGATCGTGATGTAGAGTTTTTTCGCGTAGTCGACCAGGTGGTTAATTTCCTGAGGCGTGAGCGCAGCTTCTTTCGGTGCCACCAGAGGCTGGCTGGCGAAATCGAAGACATGCTCCATGTAAAGAGCAAAAAGATTCACCTTGTAAGCCGCCAGCATACGGATCTGCTGCTTCATGTAGTCTTCGGTAGGAATGGGACCGCGGCTGATGTCGTCCTGCATGCCGCGCCACTCCATACTCGGCCAATCGCGAATCGAAACCGCCGGACAAATCAGAGTGTGGCCATCCGCACGCAGCAACTGGCGCAGTGTCTGCACCCCGTAGAACAGGCCCTGGCCGGTGTTGGCGGCAACGATAAGATGCAGCGGATCTGAGTACAGAAGATATCCCTGGTCTCCAATCGAATCGGCCTTAAGCCCTTTTGATGCCAGGAACTTCTTAATTCTATCGTCCTGTAAGCGAGCGAGCACGATCGTGCTGGGCTTTCGCTTGGCATCAGATTTTTCGCCGGTGATGCTTAGCTTCAGTCCGGATTGATCGCGAATTTCCTCTGCCAGGGTCTCCGCGGCAATCCGATCTTCTGCCTGATGTCCAAACTCAACCAGGATTCTTGTGGTCGGCTTCACACGGAAACTGCCACTATGCAGCTGCACTTCTTTGGGCTGGGGAATTAACTTGAGTTGATCTGCCGGATTAGGAGTTTCAGCAGAACTCAGGCAAATAAGAAAGAACGGGAGCAGGAGCAAGGACAAAAGGGATCTTTTCATTCGAATCCTTGGGACGCGAGAATCAGCAATCCATTCTAGCGGGGAACGCTGAGACGAGTCTTGTTCACTTCGATCGATTACCAAGAAGAACAAATCGCACGACAACTCAGTCGTTCAGGCCAACACAGCTATTTGCTCACTACTTGCCCTCTTTCGCGAATGCCTCTTTGTTTACGACATAAGGCATCTTCGTAACATCGCCCCCATAATTCGCTTCCAGCACATCGATCAATCCCTGCACGCAGCGGCCCGCCATGCCTTTGTCGGGATCGGTAGACAGTCGTGTGATGCGCGCGGCGCTGGCGAAGTGCGGATACAGCCTGCAGCGGTCGGCGATTGCGGGGTCGCGCAGTGGAGAGTCGGCGGGTGGCGGCTCTTTTTCGTAAACGTCTAGTGCCGCACCGGCAATCCAGTTTTCGCGCAACGCTTTCGCCAGCGCGGCCTCGTCGACCACCGGACCTCGCGAGTCATTTACCAGAAAGGCAGTTGGCTTCATCAGTCTCAAGTTGTTTTCGTTGAAGAGATGATAGGTTGGAGTCACGCTCTCGCCCGCACGCAGCAAGGGCACGTGCACGCTGACGAAATCGGCTTGACGCAGGGCCTCCTCAAACTTCACATACCTGATCCAGGTCTTTTCTTTTGAGATGCCGCGTGCATGGCGCAAATCCATGCACTCCTGAATCGCCTTGATGTAATTATGGTTCTCATAAGCCGGGTCGTAGCACAGCATGTTCATATCGAAGCCGGCGCACTTTTTGATCATGGCCAAACCGATGCGGCCTGTACCGATAATCGCTATCGTCTTGCCCGTGACCTCGTCTCCTAAAAACGGCAGATACGGATGCCAAAATCCCCACTGGTTATCGCGCGTGAGATGTTCCGCGGACCACATTTTTCGCGCCAGCACACCCAGCATGAAGAAAGCGAATTCCGCGGTAGCTTCAGTCAAAACGTCGGCGGTATTGGTGAAGGGAATCTTATAGTGGTTCGCATCGGCGCGATTGATATTGTCGAAGCCGACCGCGTATTGTGCCACGGCCTTCAGCGTATTCTTACCGGCTTCGAAAATTTCGGCGTCGATGGGATCGCGGAGGGTGGTGATCAGGCCGTCGATCCCGGATTTCACTTTATCGATGATCAGACTTTTCGGCGGCGCTTCCGGCTGGGGATAGACTTCAAGTTCGTAACCGCGGTTGCGTAGCACATCGAGCGCTTCTCCGATATCACAAGTCGCAAAAACCCGGAATTTTTTGTTCATAACTTTCTCTGGGAGTTACCGTCGTTCATTTCGAGCGCACGCGCGGCACGGCCACGAATCATCGAAAATATCATACGCGAGAGTACAAAGTGCTCCGCTGGCCTGGGGTTAACGCTATTTGTACAAATGTGATGCAGCTCACAGACGCATGGAAAAGCCCCCCGTAGAGTTAAGGGGAATAAAGTCATTCTCCGTCGAAGGGCTTGCTGGCATGGCCACTATTGTTTCCCCGACCTCTACACGGGTTTTAAATTCCCAACTGGCGCAGAAGATTATGAGCGCTGACGAGGCCGCATCCCTGATCAAATCCGGCGATCAGGTTGGTATGAGCGGCTTCACCGGCTCCGGATATCCCAAGGCGGTTCCGATTGAGCTGGCGCGTCACATTGCGGACGCCAACTTCCGGGGACAAAAATTTCAAGTCAGCGTTTTCACTGGGGCTTCCACCGGGCCGGAGCTGGATGGTGCGCTCGCCATGGCTGGAGGCATTCATCTACGACTGCCTTACCAATCCGATCCGGAGACGCGAAAGCGCATCAATGCGGGCGAAATGGATTACATGGATATCCATCTCAGCCATGTGGCTCAGTTCGTGGAGTACGGATTTCTCGGCAAGCTCAACGTCGCGCTGATCGAAGTCACCGCTGTTCTGGAAGACGGACGCCTGATACCAAGCTCCTCGATTGGCAATAACAAAACCTGGGTCGACCAGGCGGAGCGCGTGATTCTAGAGGTCAATTCCTGGCAGCCGGCCGCGCTCGAAGGCATGCATGATATTTACTACGGTCTCAAACCTCCTCCTAATCGCGGGCCGATTCCGTTGGTGCATCCCGGCCAGAGAATTGGCACGCCGTACCTGGAAGTTCCTGCCGAGAAGGTTGTCGCTATCGTGCTCACAGACTCACCCGACCGCAATAGCGCGTTCAAAGCGCCCGATGAAGCGTCCAAGCGCATTGCCGGGCACATTCTGGAATTTCTGAGTTGGGAAGTGCAAAAGGGCCGCATGCCCGCAAATCTCCTGCCGCTGCAATCCGGCGTGGGCAATATTGCCAATGCGGTTCTGTTTGGATTAGAGGAGGGACCGTTTGAAGGACTTACTTCTTATACCGAGGTGATTCAGGATGGCATGATCCGTTTGCTGAAGTCGGGCAAGGTCACGTCGGTATCGGCGACGGCCTTCTCAATGAGTCCAGAGATGCTGACGGAAGTGAATGCGGATATGGATAGCTACCGGAACCGAATCGTTCTGCGCCCGCAGGAAATTTCCAACCATCCTGAAATTATCCGCCGGCTCGGAGTAATCGCGATGAACGGCATGATCGAAGCTGATATCTACGGCAACGTTAATTCCACGCATGTGATGGGATCGCGCATTCAGAACGGTATTGGCGGCTCGGGAGATTTTGCCCGCAACGGATATCTCTCGATCTTCATGGCTCCGTCGACCGCGGGGCACGGAGATATTTCGACCATCGTTCCCATGGTGTCGCATGTGGATCACACCGAGCACGACGTACAAGTGATCGTCACCGAGCACGGACTCGCAGACCTGCGCGGACTTTCGCCACGCCAGCGGGCGCATCTCATTATCGAGAAGTGCTCAAATCCAGACTACAAACCATTGCTCCTCGACTATCTCAATCGCTCGGAGCGGCTGTCTTATGGCAAACATACGCCGCATCTTCTGACCGAATCGCTGGGCTGGCATAACCGCTATCTACGCAGCGGAAAGATGCGGCCGCAGGAAGACAATTAGAGCTTTGAATCGAACATCCCAGCTTCTAACGCCGGAAGGTATAATAGCGGCCACCGATGGCACTGACATCTGGCTCGAAACTTGGTCCGTACGAAATTCAATCTCCACTGGGCGCGGGAGGCATGGGCGAGGTCTATCGCGCCCGGGATGCGCGCCTTAACCGGGACGTTGCAATCAAGATTCTTCCCGCATCCTTCTCCGCCGATCCGGATCGGCTGGCGCGTTTCGCGCAGGAATCGCGCGCGGCCGCCGCACTCAACCATCCAAACATTTTATCGATCTACGATATTGGTGAGGAACATGGCGCCCCTTACGTAGTCTCGGAATTGCTGGAAGGCGAGACTTTGCGGGACCGCTTGCGCGACGGCGCCATTCCCTCCCGCAAAACCATCGACTATGCCAGGCAGATCGCGAGCGGACTGGCCGCGGCACATGAGAAAGGCATTGTCCATCGCGACCTCAAGCCGGAAAATATTTTCATCACTCACGATGGACGCGCCAAGATTCTCGATTTCGGGCTGGCAAAGTTCACCCGCCCGGAAGCAGATGCTTCGGGCGAAGCGCCCACGCAGCAAGTCGCGGGAACCGACGCTGGAACTGTCATGGGGACAGTCGGCTACATGTCGCCGGAGCAGGTGCGCGGCAAGCCGGCTGACGCGCGTTCCGACATTTTCTCTTTCGGGGCGATTCTCTACGAGATGCTTTCCGGAAAACGCGCGTTCCACGGGGACTCTCCTGTCGATACCATGAGCGCGATTCTCAAAGAGGATCCGCCCGACCTCACCGAGACCAACCGCAACGTCGCCCCCGCACTCGAGCGCATTGTTCGGCATTGCCTGGAAAAAAATCCGGCGGAGCGTTTTCAATCCGCTCGTGACGTGGCCTTCAATCTGGGTGCGCTTACTGAAATTTCGGCCACCAGCCGCAGCGGCGTACAAGCCATCGAAGAAGCACCTTCCAGAAGACGTTTGCTCATGCCATTGCTTGCAGGAGTGCTCTTGGTCGGGTCGTGGATTGGAATCTATTTTCTCGCTCACCATGCGGCTGCCGCGAATCCGGTCTTTCACGAAGTCACTTTCCGTAACGGTACGATCTGGGCAGCGCGCTTTGCCCCGGATGGGCAGACCATTGTTTACGGCGCAGCGTGGGAAGGCCAGCCCCAGGAAATCTTTTCCACCCGCTTCGACAGCACCGACTCACGAACCCTCGGCTTGTCGCCCGCACAAGTCCTTTCCATCTCTTCGAAAGGCGAGATGGCGATTTCGCTGAATCCCCGAACCACCGGTGCATTCGCGCAGGGAGGAACTCTGGCACGCGTACCATTGGCGGGAGGCGCTCCGCGCGAGGTGCTTGACCAGGTGTTTTGGGCTGACTGGGCGCCCGACGCTCAGTCGCTCGCCGTTATTCGCTCCAACACGCTCGGACAACTGCACCTGGAATTCCCGATTGGCAATGTGATTTACGAACCGCGGGGCTGGGTCAGCCATGTGCGCTTCTCGCGCAACGGAAATTTTCTGGCGATCGTCGATCATATCGCTGGCGGGGACGATGGACGCGTAGTCATCATCGACACGCATGGCAATGTGAAAGCGAGTTCTTCTTTTTATTCCAGCGTAGAAGGATTGGCTTGGGCTCCGAGCGGCAAGGAAGTATGGTTCTCTGCGGTGCCCGGCGGATCGGAGCGCTCGATTTACGCTGTGGATTTTTCGGGAAAGGAACGGCTCATTTACCGCGCTCCGGGCGGCCTCACGTTGAACGACATCAGCCGCACGGGAATGGTTCTGCTGACCGCCGACAAGGCGCGCATGAGCCTTGCCGCCCTTGCGCCCGGCGAAACCCGTGAGCGCAGCCTGACATGGTTTGACTGGTCGCTGCTGGCTGATATGTCGCGCGATGGCAAGACTATCGTGTTCTCCGAGACTGGGGAAGCTGAGGGAACGAACTACAGTATTTTCTTGCGCAAGACCGATGGCTCGCCGGCGATCCGGCTGGGCGATGGCGGCTTTGGCTCGCTCTCTCCGGATGGTCAATGGGTGGTATCGACCGTAGGAGCACCGGCGAAGCTCATGTTGCTGCCAACAGGCGTCGGCGAACCGAAGCAGCTTACCGATGACAAACAGGATCACTTCGATGTTGCGTGGCTGCCGGACAGCAAATCGATTATTTTCTCTGCCGCCGAATCCGGACATGGCCCGCGCACTTACCTGTTGGATCTACAGGGGGGCGCCCCGCGCGCTCTAACTCCCGAGGGCACGGTAGGTTTTATTGTCACACCAGACGGCAATGATGTTCTTGCCCGCGATCCAAAGCGCCAGCTTTGGTTTTATCCCATTGTCGGCGGGAGTGCACGGAAACTCAATTTCCCTCCCGGCGCGGACGAAGGCATTGTCGGCCTGTCAGGCGATGGCAAGAACTTGCTGGTAGCGACGCACGGAGTACCGCGCAAAATTGATCGTGTGGAACTTGCCACCGGACGACGTGAACCCTGGAAAGAAATCGCTCCCGCCGATCTTGCCGGCGTGCAAGGTATCCCGACCGTCCGATTTAGCGCCGACGGGAAATCTTATGCCTATTCCACTCTGCGCGTGCTCTCCGATCTCTATGTGGTCGATGGATTGAAATAAAAAGAACAAATTCTCGCGAGGCGGCAACCTTTACAACCGGGATGTCCACCCGGACAGTGCTCGCATGCGAATATGGCGGGTCCGCGCGTGCTACGCGAATGTACCTTCCAATATTCTGAATGTACTTTCGGGCCGTTGACCAGAGTTCTTATCCATCCTAAAGTTCCGCCAACGTTTGACACTTCTTTTCTCACCTGAGGAAAGAATTCCTGTGTGGGATTCCGCTCCCACAGTGCTGTTCCGTTCGCGGTGAGCGCGGCACTGGTGCAATTTGCCGGACCGCAGCTTGAACCGAACAGCTAAGGCCAACCTCGCGCGCCGTCATCGCCAAAAAGCAATCACGAGCTGGAAGTGTGTCTATCCCCCATGATTGAGGTGCAACATGAACCGCAGGCATCTGATCGTCGCAGTGGCAAGTCTCGCACTCGCAAGCTTTAACTTCTCTCCGCTTCACGCACAATCCGATCCCGGTCCTCGCCCCGGCCCTGCAGCAGCCGGAAGTTTTTATCCAACTCTCAATTCAAATGAGCAAGCGTTCTTCAACCAGTCTCAACTTCGCTTTCAAGAAGTGGATTCGGTCTCAGGCGGCATCGCTGGC
This sequence comes from uncultured Acidobacteriaceae bacterium, assembly GCA_963726155.1. Taxonomy (GTDB): domain Bacteria; phylum Acidobacteriota; class Terriglobia; order Terriglobales; family Acidobacteriaceae; genus Sulfotelmatobacter. The sequence continues at coordinate 1,353,865 of CAVSBF010000002.1, read as the reverse complement.
GAAACCGGAAGCGGACTTGGGCCAACCTTCAATGGCAATAGTTGTACCCAGTGTCACGCGCAGCCAACTATCGGTGGAAGCAGTCCAGGCATGGCTAGTCCGCAGAACCCTATTCCCAATCCGCAGGTGGCGCTCGCTGCACTGGATGGCGCCACGAACATTGTGCCCGCATTCATTACTGAAAACGGTCCGGTGCGCGAGGCACGCTTTGTCAAGACCGCAACGGGCGCGCTCGATGGCGGGGTTCACGAGCTCTACACGATCGCCGGCCGCTCTGATGCCACCGGTTGCTCACTGGCGCAGCCGGATTTTGCTGCCGCTCTCTCCGATCACAATGTGATCTTCCGAACGCCTTCATCTCTATTCGGGTTGGGCCTGGTGGAGGCCACCCCCGACGCGGTTTTGCAGGCGAATCTAGCTGCTACGCAATCGGCAAGAGCGGCCGTCAGAATTGGCGGCATCTTCAACACCAGCGACAATGACGGCACGATTACGCGCTTCGGCTGGAAGGCACAAAACAAATCGCTGATGATTTTTGCCGGAGAGGCCTACAACGTTGAACAAGGAGTGTCGAACGAAGTTTTTCCCAACGAGCGTAGCGCGGTTCCGGGATGCGTGTTCAACGGAAATCCCGAGGACGCGAGCAACATGCTGAATCAGAATGCGAACAGTCCGAACTTCGGCACAAACCTCGGCACCATCTCGGAGATGTCGTCGGACGTTGTGAACTTTGCAGCGTTCATCCGCCTTTCAGCTCCCGCTGCACCCGCCGCTCCAACCACCTCGACCGCGAACGGAGCCGCTCTATTCAACAGTATCGGCTGTAATCTTTGCCATTCGCCGACACTCACCACAGGCCCTTCTATTTTCACGGGAATGTCGAACGTGAACTACAAGCCCTATTCTGATTTCGCGTTGCATCATATGGGTTCGGGGCTGTCGGATGGAATTCATCAGGGCGGAGCTGGCCCTGATCAATTCCGCACGGCGCCGCTCTGGGGCCTGGGCCAGAAACTCTACTTCCTTCATGATGGCCGTACTACCGATTTGATTCAGGCCATCGAATCGCACAACAGCAGCGGATCCGAAGCGAATCTGGTTGTCCACAAATACAACGCTCTGAAAGCATCGCAAGTGCAGGATCTTTTGAATTTCCTGCGCTCGCTGTAATTGCGGATTGAGTCAACGGAGGTTTTGGTAAACAGGAAACGACGGAGAGCCCGTTCAGGCTCTCCGCCGTTTTACTTTTCAAACTTCCAGCGCGTGGCCTTTCCGACAAACTCTTTCTCCCATAAGCTGAATACGACCCGCGGGCGAACCGCGAAAACAGGTTCTTTCATGGAAAGAATGTCCTGCTCCATTCCCTTCATGTCGAACTTATATTTGCGCTCGTAGATGGGGAGGAATTTTCTGCGCGCGGCCATGTCGGCGATTTCTGCCGAACCTTCCACGATGACGGCCTCGTTCGCATGCTCGGTGCATACGATGCACGCGGCATTCTGCGCCAGGTTTCGCGCCTTCCGCGATTGACTGCCAGTACTAAATAGGAATTGACCGTCTTGCCATAAGCCCCATACCACCATGGTGTGCGGCGAGGCGTCCGGTCTAACACTCGTGATCCAGTAGTTGTGCGATTTCTCCAGGCGCTGCTCGGCCCAAGTCCAGGGCAACAATCCTTTGTTGCCTGAAGGAAGGCCATATCCCGGCGCGTGAGGACGACTCGCCTTCGGTCGTCGCTTCGTGGATTGAATCTTTTTGGCTGGCATGAACTGCTCAAGACCGCCCCGCTAATCTCAGAGATTTTCCCGCGTCCACTGATCAACGCGATCCAGCGCCTGCTGCAGATTCTCCAGTGAATTGGCTACGCTGAAGCGCAAATAGCCTTCTCCGAACTCGCCAAATGCCGTTCCGGAAAGCGCCGCGACGCCCGCCTGTTCCAGCAGAGCATCGGCCAGCGGCTTCGATTTCCATCCCGTCTTCGTGATATTCGGGAAAACATAGAAAGCGCCTTTGGGCATGCGACAGGAAAAACCCTTAATCTTATTCAAGCCGGCGACAAATACGTCGCGGCGCCGCTTGAACTCTTCACACATATGATCGACCGAACTCTGATCTCCGCGCAGAGCCTCGATGCCAGCTATCTGGGTGAAGCTGGCGGTGCAGGAATTGGAATTCGTCATCAGCCGGGTAATGTGCGCGGCCAAGTCGGCGCGCATCACGCCGTATCCCATCCGCCATCCTGTCATGGCATATGTTTTTGAAAAGCCGTCGAGAAGAATAGTGCGCTCCTGCATGCCAGGGACTGACATGATGGAGAAATGCTCGCCTTCAAACAGCAGGCGGCTGTAGATTTCATCCGACAGAATAAAAATATTCCGGTCACCGATGATCTTCGCGACTTGCTCAACATCTTTGCGCGGCATCACGCCGCCCGTGGGATTGTGCGGCGAATTCAGAATGATGAGTTTGGTGCGGTCGGTGATGAGCGGAGCGAGTTCATTCACGTCGAGGGAAAAATCGTGCTCTTCGCGGAGTTGGATGGGCACAGCCTTTCCGCCCACATAATGGATCATGGATTCGTAAATCGGGAAGCCGGGATTGGGATAAATAACCTCATCTCCTTCATCAATTAATGCCATGATTGTGAAGAAAATAATAGGCTTGCCGCCTGGAACCACAACCACTTCTTCAGTAGTAACTTTAACTCCACGCGTCCGGCTTACATAATCAGCAATAGTCTGCCGAAGATCGGGCAGGCCGGCAGACGGGCCATAATGAGTCCATCCGTTGTGAAGCGCGTCGACTGCAGCCTCGATCACGTTAGCTGGAGTATCAAAATCGGGCTCGCCGATTTCGAGATGGATAATGCTTTTGCCCTGGCGCTCGAGTGCGCGCGCTTTGTTCAGAACCTCAAAAGCAGTTTCGGTACCTAGCCGGGACATGCGGCGGGCGAGTTGTAATTCGTGTTGCGTGGTTGGGGCCATGATGACCGACGCTCCTAAATGCTAAACGGCACATTATACGCTGGAGGTAGCGGGTTTGAGATTCACGGTCTACGTGCGCGAATTGCCCAGGCACGTGCAGGCAGCTCGATTTCTCCTCGAACATTCACCGGAAGAGTCGCCCTGAGGCGGTCGCGTATTGAACCTTTGCAGTGCTCGTCACGCTTCGCAAGGTAGTTTGGCGCCGAGCCTTGACCGGTGAGGAGTGGCTGCCAGTAATCGTCGAAATTCTTGAAGCGCGTGACCACATTGAGCGCGTGCGCAGCCGGGTCTTGCAAACCGGCCTGTTCGAAGAGGGCGTGCAGCCCTTCCGGCGAACACATTGGGAAACGGCGGCCCTGGTCAAAATCGGTCGCTTCACTGTCAATCGCTGCGGCTGCGTCCCAGAATTCACGCAGGAATCTCGCGCCCTCTGAGTAATCCCAAACGTAGGCCGCGACTGTGCCCTCGGGACAAACGACACGGCGGAATTCCTTCAGCCCTTGCTCCGGCTGCGGAATGTAGTTCAATCCCAGGCCGCAGACTGCAACATCGAAACTGGAGTCTGCAAACGGCAAGGCCATGGCATTCCCGGTTTGAAAGGTGACATTGGGATGTGCGCGGTGCTGGCGGGCGAACTCTATTTGCTGAGAAGAAGCGTCGATTCCATTGACGCTCGCAGGTGGGCAGAGTTCAACAATAGTTTCCGTAACAACGCCGCTCCCGCAACAAATATCAATCCATCGAAGGCTGCGGGGAAGTTCGAGCCATTTCAGAAACTCGCGGGCGAGAAGCCGGCTCCACCGGCCCATCCATTGGTCGTAGTCGGCGCCAGAAGTCCAGCGGTCGGTCTCGCGGTCCATGTCGGATAGATTATCAATGGACGAAGCGTGAACTGGAAATTATTCCGAGACGCTGTGCTCTTCGTTTTGCGACCGCAGAACGCGGTCAACGGAATATGGCAGACGGTGACGGGGCTCGTGGTAATGGCGGACTTGCATCTCGCCGAGCAGGCCAATGGCGAGAAGGTTCAAGCCACCCAGCAGAAGGCCCATCGCTGTCATCATCAGCGGACCATGCTCGCCCATGACCGGAACATGGCGCAGAAACTTCTCTGCTCCCAACCACATCACAATGCCGCTACCACCCAACATGCTGAGCGCACCCAGCGTTCCGAAGAAGTGCAAAGGGCGCGAAAGATAGCGCAGCAAAAAGCGAATCGTAATGAGATCGAAGAACACGCGGAAGGTACGCGAGATTCCGTAGTGCGAAATGCCGCGCTCGCGGTTCACGTTGCGGATGGGAACTTCGCAAATCGATGCGCCATACCATGATGCCAGGGCCGGAATGAAGCGGTGCAATTCACCGTACAGCGGAACCTGCTCCAGAATCTCGCGGCGATAAGCCTTGAAGGTGGTGCCGAAGTCATGAATTTCGACGCCGCTCAATTTGGCCATCAGCCAGTTGGCAATCCGTGAAGGAATGCGGCGCATCCAGAAATTGTCGATGCGCACCTTGCGCCAGCCGCTGACGATATCGTAACCAGCTGCAATCTTCTCGAGGAAAATGGGGATGTCTGCGGGATCGTGCTGCAAATCCCCATCCATAGCGATGATGTATTCGCCTCGCGCGTGATCGAAACCAGCTGCGAGCCCGGCAGTCTGGCCGAAATTGCGGCGAAGTTTCACTACGGTGACACGGCTGTCTACGGCAGCAATCTCCCGCAACATCGCGAAGGTGTGATCGCTGGAGCCATCATCCACCAGCACAATTTCGAACGTTTCACCAGCGGTCTCCATGACCGCTTTCAAGCGGTCGTAGAGGTCGGTGACGTTCTCTTGCTCGTTATGCAGAGGGACGACGATGGAATATTTCGGCACAGTCTTTTTATTATAGCGTGAAGCCTCTCAGACGAACGCAAATTCGTCACGAAACGTAACCTTTGGGCCATCCCGACTCATCGCTCGCCGAAGCCGCAGACGCGGGTCAGCCCTGTTCTTTCAGCTTTAATCGTGACTTGTTTTCTTCCATGAAAGCTTTGATGTCGTTGGCCGCACCCAACAGCCGGTTCCACTGCTCGTAATAGAGAGTCACCGGAAAGCGGCCCAAGCCGTAAACGCTGACTCCACCCTTTTCACCTACCTTGAAGATCAGGTCGCCACTGCGCTTTTTCGTCTCGACTTCTTTTTCCAGTTGGGACAATCGTGCTTTCAGCTCTTCGTAAGTGGGTTCTGTCATTAGTTTTCCTCGACGATATTTTTTATGTTCTCTCTAGACGATATTTTTTATGTTCTCTCTAATAGTACCGTGCCCAAGCCCCGCCTCATGCCGCCCAAGCAAACAGAACAGAGAATCTAGCCCGGAGCGGGAAAGGCCATGCTTGTAAAGGAACGTAAAACCAGCGGCGCCACCGCCAGCAAATCGGATACTCACTGTAGAATAATAGGATTATTGCGGTGCATTTTTCGAGGAGAAATGATTGTCTATTCTGGGTGCGACAAGGTTTTTTGTCCTTTTGTTGGTTGGCAGCACTGTTGCGATTGTGGCTTGTGCCCAGCAGACTCAGCCGCCCGATGTGCCACAGCAAACGCCTTCGAGTGCAGCGCCATCATCTCCACAGACTGAAACGTCTGCCAAGAACCCAAAGCCGTCCGGTGCGAAGGAGAAAGAGCAGACTACAGCACCTGCGAACCAAGGAGCTTCGCCGGGGCAGCAGCAACCGAAACGAATTCTTGGCGTAATGCCCAACTTTCGCGCGGTCAGCGCTGGCGCTTTGCCTCCACCACCTACGCCGAAGCAGGCTTTTAAAATTGCGACGCAAAACAGCTTTGACTATTCGTCGTTTGTCTTCGTCGGAATCACGTCCGCGCTCGCCGAGTGGACGGTCGCCCATCCTCAACTCGGCCAGGGACTGCCTGGTTACGGTCGATATTACTGGCGCGGCTTTGTGGACAAGACCGATGGCAATTATCTAGTTATCTTTGCACTGCCCAGCGTGTTCCATCAGGACGAGCGTTACTACGCGCTGGGAAAGGGCAGTATTTTGAAACGTGGCTTTTACGCGGCCTCCCGCATCGCCGTCACCCCCGACTATCATGGACACAACAGCTTCAACGTTTCTGAATTGCTGGGAAGAGGGATGGCACAAGGGATCTCTCTCGCATATTATCCCAGCGGAACCCGCACAGCCAGCGCTCTGGCTACAAAGTACGCCTACGCAATTGGACGCGACGCGCTAACCAATACGTTTCGCGAATTCTGGCCAGACATTGCCACTCACGTCCTTCACCGTCAACCGTGAGAACTCAAGGATGAATTCTGACAGCTCTTTTATACTAGCCTGGAAAAGCTGAAATCAACGGAGAACGATTTGCCGCATCGCCAGGGCGATTAATATTTTCCATGAAATACCGCCTGATCGATGTCGGGCCAGAATTCCTTTAACACGTTGAACACTCCGTCCAATCCCACTTGCGTTCCCCAACGTTGGTAGGTCTTCACCCACGGGTTGGGTTCTGCTGGGTAATATAAATTGCCGATGCCCGCGGCCGCTCCGGCCCCGACGACTTCCGACAGATTGAACGTGCTCCCTCCCGAGTTGGTTCGGGTGATGAACAGCCGACTTACCGCGTAGCCAGTCCGCTTGACGAATCCCCCTTTGCCCATGGTGTAGTATCTCGGGTCTTCCTTCGTCGCCGCAGGGACGATGGCTTCCGTCATGTAATTCTCTATGGCGCCATCGACAAAGACGTGCCAATAATATTTACCGTAGCCCTCAGCGCCGTGCCCGAACGACGGCTGGGAGTTCCCAGCCATATCAACCCCTGCGAGCCCAGCCACAAAAATGAAATCGGAGTAGTCGAACGTATCCTGGGTTGCCAGCCAGAGCTCACCCTTAAAATCCAACGGAGGCAAATGCTCGTTGGCGCTGACCGCACGGTAATTGGGGACAATCCCCAGAATTCTCTTGGGTTGTTTACCAGACGGGTCATTAGAGCTAGCTGAAATTGAAGGTCTATTGGGCGTCGGCGCGTCGGGCAGAGAGGGCTTTCCACCTGTGGTTGTGGTGGTTTGCGATGGGTCCTGGTCTTGCAAAACATGGTTTTGTGAAATGTCGGTTAGCGAAATGCCGTCCACACCCGGCAGTACAGCCCCTTCTCGGGATTGTTCTCGCACGCTTGCTGATTCCTGAGCTTGAACCGACGCCTTCAACATCGCCGCCAGTGCCACCGCCAGGCAAAATAATCGAATCGCCTTCAAATCTCCTCCCCGTCCATATCAATTTGCCGTGCCTGCAATTATTTCATGGCCCTAACGCAGAACCTTTAAATCAGCGCTTATAGGGCTAATTGGGTGCGTTCTGCTTCTGTTTCTGAAGGTGGCGCTTCTGTCTCGTTTGCAAATAATGATGAATATCTGGCCAAAATTCTTTTAGCTCGTTGCCGAAGGCGTCGAGGCCCATTTGTGTTCCCCAGTCTGACAAACTCGGAGAAAAACCACGATCCGCTGCGGGATAGTAGACGTTAGAGATAGCAATCGCCGTTGCGTTGCCGGCAAACTCGGGGATATTGAACATGCTCCTCCCGGAGTCTGTTCGAGCGATGAAAATACGGTTCATGGCATAACTAAAGCGGTGCAGGAACGAACCCCTGCCCAGTTGAAAATAGCGAGGATCGATTTTCAGGATCGTGGGGTAAACGCCGCCCACCATGATATTGCCATCCACCTGATCGGCGAAAGCCGCTCCGTACCGCTTCGCGTATCCTTCCATCCCCTGCCCGAATCCCGGGGAGGAATTCTCCGCCTGACGGATGCCCGCCACAATACCGACAACCGTAAATTCATAGGGGTCGAAGGAGCCTTTGGCTGAGATCGCGAACTTTTCTTTCCAGGAGATCGGTTTCACTTGCGATTGACTATCTACTGTCAGATAGTTCGGCATTACGTAAAACATCCGGTCGTCTTTGCTCTTCTTTGAATCTTGTTGGACCGGAGTTTTTGGATCCTGAGAACTACCCTGCACAGAGGTTTGTTCTCCAGGTTTGGCCTGCTTCGAAGAACTGCTCGTAGCCGATTGGGCCGATTGAGCAGGGTCCAATGTTTGAGCCTGCGGGGCGCTTTGACTTGCGCAAAAAGCGGCAGAGCATAAGATCGACACGGTTAGCAGGCTTACGCGCGCTGAAAAACTCAGTTTCAAGTTGATGAGGGCTCCAGATCCCGTTGATTAAGATGTCGCCGAGGCGATGTTGGCGGGGCACTGTCGGCAGTACGTTCTCGCAAGCGGACTCCGGAATCCTGCCAGTATGCCAGGCTTGGTAAATCCCTAGATTCAGCAAATCGTCCGCCGGATTCTGGGATCAGTCTCCGTTTCCGCCGCTTACCTCAGGATAGTTTCCACATTTCGATCGCGTCGCAAGCCAGAACCTTCTCACCTTACTTTAACAGTAAGATGCGGTTGGGCGCGAGCGGGCCGTCCATCCTTACAGATTAACTCTGGTGGTGAGGAGATTAATTCTTACGGCAGTCCTCGCACACGCCATAGATTTGAAAAGTGTGACGCGTGGTGGTGTAGTTGTGCCGGCGCCCGATTTCCTGTTCCAGTTGATCTACTTCTCGCGAAAAAAACTCTACTGAACTGCCGCACTCCGTGCAAACCATATGATGATGACTGCGCCGGTTGTACTGGTGTTCGTAGCGGGCAATACCATCATGAAAGGCGACCTCGCTGGCCAATCCGCACTCGGCAAGCAATTTTAGCGTCCGGTAAACCGTGGTGTAGCCGATGCCCGCATCTTTCTTCTGCACCAGGCGGTGCAGTTCGTCGGTAGAAAGATGATCGCGGGTTTCCAAAAACGAGCGCAGGATCGTGTCGCGCTGTGCGGTTTGCTTCAGGCCGACACGCTTGAGATGCCGGTGAAGGATCTCCTGGGCCTCGCGCACCATCTCACGGGAGATGGAAGGCTGATCATCGATACGCTTCTGCAGCATGAAGGGACAGCATAGCATCGCCGATCTTGAAAATGAAATTCATTTTCAGTGTGCGAGTGGGGTCTGAAGTGATTGCCCTAAAGGCAAAAACTTAAACACAGAGGAGACAAAGGGGCACTGGGATTGAATGCCGGCAGAGTAGCGATCGTTAATTTGTGCCGCATGCCGTTCTCACCCTAGAATCAGATTGCCTATGAGTACGTTTACTGCAACTGGCGTTCCGGCATCGCGGCGTTCGACTGGTTTGCGAATTTTCCTGTCGCTGCTCTTGCTCGCCGTTGTTTTGGTGACGGGTGTACTGGTTTACGCTTATTTTGTCGCTCGCTCCGCCCTGCCTCAGCTCGATGGAAGTCTTTCCGTTAAAGGATTGTCGGCGCCCGTAAACGTCACCCGGGATGCCCACGGAGTTCCCGCCATCGAAGCCGCCAACTTGGAGGATTTATTTTTCGCGCAAGGCTACGTGACGGCGCAGGACCGACTCTGGCAGATGGACGTGATGCGGCGCTTTGGTTCGGGAGAACTTTCGGAGATTCTGGGCGAGGATACCTTGAAGATCGACCGCGAGCAGCGCATTCTGGGATTGCGCGCCGCGGCAAAAAAATCGCTCGGTATGGCGAGTCCACGCGATCGTTCTTATTTTGACGCCTATGCCCGGGGAGTAAACGCCTTCATCGCGGGGCATAGCAACGCGCTCCCCGTCGAATTTCGTATTTTGAAGTACCGGCCAAAACCGTGGCAGGCAGAGGATTCCATCGTCATTGCCAACCAAATGGTGAAGGACCTCAACTTCTACACCTTCAGAGACACGCTGGAGCGAGAGAAAATCTTGGCCAGGCTCGGACCGGAGTTGACTGCCGACTTGTACGTGAACAAGTCATGGCACGATCGTCCTCCCTCTGTCATGCGGGAGGACGTTAATGATCAGAAAAAGCAGCCCGACTCCGGCGACAAAGATGATGACGAGGACGAGGATGATTCCGGCCCTGACAACGCGGTTACAAGGCTCGGCAATGGTTTGGAAATCTGGGCGCAACAAACTCCGGAAGCGGCTAACGGATCAAACGACTGGGTAGTCTCAGGCGCGCACACAGTGACCGGCAAGCCGCTGCTCTCAAACGATATGCACCTTGGGCATCAGATGCCGAATCTGTGGTATGAGGCTCATCTGAAGTCCGGCAGCCTGGATGTCGCCGGGGTGACTCTGCCCGGAATGCCGTACGTAATCGTTGGCCACAATCAGTGCATTGCGTGGGGATTCACCAACGTTGGCCCCACCGTAGCCGATGCGTTCATCGAAAATTTTAACTCGGACGGTGCATATCAGACGCCGCAAGGCTGGCAGCAGCCGGAACATCGCAAAGAAGTGATTCACGTCAAAGCAAAACCGGATGTCATGCTCGACGTAAAGATTACCCGTCATGGGCCCATAATTTCCGAAATAATTCCTGGTGAGTCGCGGCAAGTGGCTTTGCGCTGGACGCTCTACGATGGATTGCGCATGCCGTTTTTCGACGTCGATATTGCGCAGAACTGGCAAGACTTTCGCAAGGCTTTTTCGCAACTCGACGCACCGGGGCAGAACGTTGTTTACGCCGACGTGAACGGGAACATCGGCTACCAGACTACCGGCCACATTCCGATTCGCGCCTCCGGCGATGGCAGCCTCCCCGTCAGCGGCGCCGACGACGCTCACGAATGGACAAGTTACATTCCTTTCGACAAGCTGCCCAGCATCTACAATCCTCCCTCGGGCGTGATTGCGACTGCAAATGGCCGCATCACGCCGGATGGATATCCTTATTCGATCAGCACCGCATGGGAAGCACCCTGGCGGACGGCGAGAATTTATCACGTGCTGGAGTCTGGCCGAAAATTCGGGCCCTCCGATATGCTGGCGCTGCAAAACGATGTGCAGTCGGAGAACGATCTTTTCGCGGCGGAACGTTTCGTCTACGCCGTCGATCATGCTGCCAAGCCTTCGGCGCGTGCCAGGCAAGCTGCGGACCTTATGCGCAACTGGGATGGACGCATGGTCGCGTCATCGACGGCGGCAACGATTGCCGTACGCTCCGGGCAGGAACTGACGCGACTGCTTCTCGAACCGCGCCTGGGAGCTGCCCCGGAAGATCCCAAGCAACAGGAAACAACCTTGAGTTGGAAGACCTACCACTGGCAGATGAAAACCGTTTGGCTGCAGAATGTCATGCTGCATCAGCCCAAGCGCTGGCTGCCGGAAAAATATCCTAACTATGATGAACTGTTGACTGCAGCGGTCGAAGCTGCAGTGAATGATCCGGACGCGCCCAAGGATTTGGCGTCGTGGCATTGGGGCCGTATCAATGCAGTCGACATCGAGCATCCGGTGCTGGGAAAGATTCCAGGACTGCGGCGGTGGAGCGGCCCGGGGATCAAAGAACAATCCGGGAGTGGCTACACGGTGAAAGCTGTGACGCCGCATCACGGACCGTCCGAACGGTTCACCGCAAATCTTGCCGACCTCGATCAATCGACATTGAACACGGTCACAGGCCAGGGCGGAAACTTTCTCAGTCCTTACTACATGGATCAATGGAAAGCGTGGTATGAGGGCTTCACATTCACTTTGCCGTTTAGTGAACACGCCGTGAAGGCAACGGCTGCGCACCGCCTGGTGCTGCAGCCGGGGCGATAAGACCGGCGACCTCCTCCGGTTCGATCAGAAAAAGTCGACAGCCTTAACGTCTGTGATGTAGCCAGGCAGAACGATGGTTCCGGTGGTGATGTAGTAATAGTTGGTCAACAGAGCATCGGTGACGGTGTAATAAACTCGGAGATTGCCGCCTTCCGCAACATACTCCACCTGGCGCGAAGTAAAGTCTTGCAGGCCGGTCACATCGCCATTGTCCGGGGGAATGACGATATTCCCGTTAGTAGTGTTGAGAATGGAGAGGCAGCCGCGCACTTCGCCGGTGACATTGTTGACGTCTCCGATGTTGGTGCAGGTATGAGAGCCGATAAATAGTTGCCCGCCGTTACCCATGTCAATCCGGTCGTGATAGCCGTCGGTTATCACATATTTGTTGGTAACGGTCATCGAATTCAAGTCCACGATATCGAGTCGCCCGCAGGTCGTCGCCGCCGTGGATTCGCCGGTGCACGGATTATTGGCAGGCGGCGTACCCGCCACATAAAGAGTGGTGCCACTGATCAGGCCAATGGTTGCGGCGTCTACCGGAACTGCCGCTCCGGCCGTCGGCGGTGTGGTTGTGAGGTTCAGAGTCTGCACGCTGGCCTGCGTACCCATGCATTCCGCACCACAATTTAAAATGTAAGCTTGGCTGCCATCGCTGCTAAAAATTCCATACACCGGGCGGTCGAATCCCGGCACTGAGACTGTCACCGGAGTGCTGGTGTTCAGCGAAGCCGGCGTGATCACGGTGACCGCATCCGAGTCGTTGCTGAAGGCAAGTAGCTGAGATCCTGTCGAGTCTGAGACCACGGTCTGCGCACCCGGCACGCTGATGGTCGCCGCAATCCCACCCGCGGTAAGGTTCATCTGCACCACCGCGCCCTGCGAGTAACCGATGAGCGGGGCGGAAGGTACGGCAGCGTAGCCGACTGCGGGCTGCGGCACGACCATGCTGGTGGTAATGCCGGGCAACTGGATGCTTCCAGTTTCTGATTCTTTTAAGGTGTTGACTACGTCAACCTTGTTGGTCAACAGATCAAAAGCCACCAAGGTCGCCCGATTGGGGGAGATTGCCATAAGGCCAGGAGCACCGCCGGTGCTGACCCCGCCCCGGCCCACCGTATCGAATTGGCCATCAATTAAGATAAGACCGCCAAATGCCGTCGGACTGGAGGCGCTCTGGGAGGCAAAAACGCGTTCCGTTAACTTGCTCGGGGTAGTCGTGCTTGACTTCGATCCACCCCCGCAGGAGACAAGACCTAAAAGCCCGGACAAGAGTACCGCGTGCAGCAGAGCAGGTTTCTTCAAACTTCAAGCTCCTAACCACAGGAAAACTAGAGATTTAAGTGCGAAAAACCGGATTATAGCAGAGCCCGGGAAAAACCCTGTTTCCGAGCAATCTGGACTTCCTTACTCGAGTACCGCGTTAGATGCAAATGCGGGCGCTCATCTTGTATCCTCTTAAGATGGCGGATAACATTCTGGCACGGCTCAAGCAGTCGCCCGTTCTATGCGACGGGGCCATGGGCACGCTGCTTTACTCCAAGGGAATTTTCATCAATCGCTGTTACGACGAACTGAATCTTTCCCAGCCCGATCTTATTCGCGCTATCCACCACGAGTACCTGCAGGCCGGAGCCGAGATCATCGAAAGCAACACTTTCGGTGCCAATGCCTTCCGCCTTGCCAGGCACAGCCTTGCCGATAAAGTACACGACATAAACCGGATGGGAGCGCGGCTTGCCCGCGAAGCCGCTAAGAGCTTCGATGTTTGGGTAGCAGGATCGGTTGGCCCCCTGGGAACAAGAATCGAGCCGCTGGGAAAAACTTCGTTCGAAGAAGCTCGTCAGGCCTTCCGCGAGCAGATCGAAGCGCTGGCCGAAGGCGGCGTCGACTTGCTCATGCTGGAAACCTTCGGATACCTTGAAGAACTCCATCAGGCAATGCTTGCGGCTAAGGATGTGGGGGCTGGCTTGCCGCTGGTCGTACAAGTGACGATTGACGAGGACGGCAATTGTCTTGACGGCTCCGATCCGCAGACGTTCGCTCCTCGGCTTGAAGATTGGGGCGCCGACGTTATCGGATGTAATTGCAGTGTGGGGCCGGTGGCAATGCTCGACGCCATCGAGCGTGTGCGTGCCCTCACTTCCCTGCCACTCGCCGCGCAGCCGAATGCCGGCATTCCGCGCTCGGTGGAGGGCAGGAACATATATCTCTGCTCGCCGGAGTACATGGCGAGTTATGCGCGAAAATTTGTCGCGGCCGGGGCGCGCATCGTTGGAGGATGTTGCGGCACCACCCCCGACCACATCCGAGTCATGAAGTCTGCGCTGCGCGCGGGGGAGGCTCGAGGAAAGTCGGCCTCGGCGCAGGTCAGCAACACGAGCACGCCGAGGGCGACGCCAGCTCAGCCTTTAGAGGAACGCTCCGTCTTGGGCGCTAAGCTGGCACGAGGTGAGTTTGTCACGATGGTCGAGGTTGTGCCTCCTAAAGGAACCGACATCCAGAAGGAGCTGGAGGGTTCACGCTTTCTGAAATCGGTGGGCGTGGATGCGGTCAACATTCCCGACAGCCCGAGAGCTTCGGCGCGCATGAGCAATCAGGCGCTCTCTTTGCTGGTACAGCGCGAAGCGGGAATTGACGCCATTCTGCACTACACCTGCCGCGACCGTAATGTGCTCTGCATTCAAAGTGATCTGCTGGGCGCGGCAGCGGTAGGGATTAAAAACCTGATCTGCATCACGGGCGATCCGCCGAAAATGGGCAACTATCCAGACGCCACCGCCGTCTTCGACGTGGATGCCATCGGCTTGGTCAACATTGTTCACAACCTGAATCGAGGATTGGACCTGGGCGGAAATCCCATTGGGGCTGGCACAGGATTCGTAATTGGAGTCGGAGCGAATCCGGGGCTCACTGATCTCGACGAAGAGATTCGGCGCTTCGAATTCAAAGTCGCCGCCGGGGCAGAATATGCGGTGACCCAGCCGGTTTTCGACATTCGTCTTCTGGAAAATTTTCTGCGGCGAATCGAGCATTGCCGTATCCCGGTGGTTGCGGGAATCTGGCCGCTGGTGAGTGTGCGCAATGCTGAGTTCATGAAGAACGAACTTCGAGTCTCAGTGCCGGATTCCATCCTGGAGCGCATGGCCCAGGCGCAGACGCCGGAGGCCGCTCGGGCGGAGGGAGTGGCCATTGCCCGCGAGATGCTGATTGCGGTTCGGCACACCGTGCAGGGAGCGCAGATCAGCGCGCCGCAGGGGCGCTACAGCTCAGCAGTGGATGTTCTGGAGGCATTGGGCACGAACACTCCGGCTTCGGCGTAGGCTTCCTTTATGGGGAAACGAAAGTACATTTTTTGATCTATTTGCAATAAAAGACTAGACATTGCGCGCGGATAGTAGCATTACAATAGAGAAGGAGTTAGAACCCGTTGGCTAAATTTGAAGAGTGTCTTCAGCGACTGGAAAAAATTGTTCAGGAGCTCGAAAAGGGAGATGTACCTCTTGAAACTTCTCTCACCCTTTTTGAGGAGGGGATGAATCTTTCCTCCGCCTGCCGCAAAGAACTCGAGCAGGCGGAAGGCAAAGTGGAAATTTTGCTTAAGAAAAACGGGAAACTTCAGGCTGAACCGTTCGAGTCCGTAGCGGAAAAGGCGAGTGCCCGCAGATAGGCACCTCGCCCCGTTGCAATCTTTACAAAAATGTCTGTGGAGTAGCGGTTCCGAACCCTTCCCCGCAGCCCAAGACCGTTGTAACTGACGGTTGTAAGTCAGGAGGATCTATGGGCCTTAGTGTCGTAGTATTCGAAACCGATCCCAGGGTCGCGCAAACTCTGGCCGGAAAACTTTCCTCTCACTTCCACGCAGTTCACTTGACGCATTCCGGCGACGAACTTCGCAAACGAGTGGCCAGCAACCGTCCCGAGGCTGTGGTGCTTGATATGGAAGCCTCTCGCCTCACCGATGTACGAAGCTTGCACGAAGATTTTCCACTGCTGCCCATCGTGTGCACTCACCGCCTTCCCGATGAGGAACTCTGGATCGCCGCACTGGACGCTGGAGCGAGCGATGTTGTTCAATCCGATGACGCACAAAATGTCTTAACCTCCGTCCTACGGAGCGTAGCAGTCGCAAAAGGCGCCTCAGCTTAAAACTCGAGCCAAAGATTTTAAACCCGAGGACGGCTTTCGCCGTCCTCGTTTTCTTTGCGGACCATCCCAGTACCGCAGTTCACTCGCGCGACGGTCACTACTTTTCTAATGAATAGCAGGGGGTCCTCATCTGGCGGCTGCCCCTGGGCACCTCGCGCCTTGTTATACTCACTGCGCAATGCTGCAAGAAATTCTCGAGCAAGGTCGTATGCGAACGGACGCGGCGCTGGACCGCCTGATTCCTTTGGAAACCCAGGACCCCGTATCCATACACAAGGCGATGCGGCACAGTGTGTTTGCCGGCGGGAAGCGGCTGCGACCGGTGCTGTGCATGGAGGCAGGCCGCATGATCGCGGGATTATTGCCTGAGAAGATCGAAGCATTAGGCGCGGCGCTGGAGATGCTGCATACGTATTCGCTGATCCACGATGATCTGCCCGCCCTCGACAACGACGATCTGCGGCGCGGACGTCCCACCTGCCACAAAGTCTTCGGTGACGCGATCGCAATTCTCGCGGGAGACGCTTTGCAAACGCAAGCTTATGAGGTTCTGTCGCGGCTGGAGTGTCCGGCGGAGGCGCGAGTTCGAATCATCGAAGAGATCGCCCACGGCACCGGCACTCTGAACGGCATGATTGGCGGGCAAGTCGTGGACCTGGAAGCGGAGCACATGCAACCCACGGCGGAGATGCTCGAATATATCCATCGCGCAAAGACTGCAGCATTGATCACGGCTAGTCTGGTGAGCGGTGGCATCTATGCCGGAGCGAAGGATCGTGATGTTAAAAAGCTCCGCGCGTTTGGTCAGTCGATTGGCCTGGCCTTTCAGATAGTGGACGACGTGCTCGACGTAACCCAGAGTTCGGAGCAACTCGGCAAAACCGCCGGCAAAGATACAGCCGCGCAAAAGGCAACCTATCCTGCACTCTTCGGAATTGAAGAGTCCGTGCGCAAAGCGGACGCGCTTGTGGCCTCCGCATTGGCAGAGTTGGACGGCTTCGGAGAACGAGCCGAGAATTTGAAGGAACTGGCGCAATATCTGGTGCAGCGGAAGAAGTAGAAATTAAGTTAGGCTAAACAAGGCAATTTCATCATGCCCCCGACTCCCGGCAATCTCGACATTCTAGCCATCGCGGCGCACCGTGACGATGTAGAACAGACCTGCGGCGGAACATTGCTGAAGATGGCGCAGGGTGGCCAGCGGACGGGCATTCTGGACCTCACCCAAGGGGAGATGGGCACGCGCGGCACGGCTGAAGATCGCGCGCGCGAAGCGACCGATGCGGCGAAAATTCTCAATGTGGCCTGGCGACGGGCGCTCGACATCCCCGACGGCCGCGTGGAAAACACCTGGGAGAATCGGCTTAAGGTGGCGAGTGTGATTCGCGAAACTCGGCCGCGGGTTGTGATTCTGCCGTACTGGAAGGGGCGGCATCCCGATCACTACACTTGTTCCGTGCTGGGCTACGAGGCCTGTTTTCTCGCGGGATTATCAAAGCTCGATCCGCAAAGCGGACTGAGCAATCGGCCGGCGGTTGGCGAGCAAGCTACGAAGTTCGCGCCACATCGCCCTTTTAAGATTATCTACGCCACGCTTTATTACGATGTGCGTCCCACTTTTGTCGCGGACATCAGCGAGCAGTTTAAGCAGAAGGTCGCGTCCATCTTCGCTTACAAATCACAGTACAGCGATCAAGAGGCAGGCAAAGATATCTTCCCCGCCCACGATGAGATTCACGCGCGCGTGGAATCGATGGCCCGGTATTACGGAGCTCTCGGAGGCGTGACCTACGCGGAACCGTTTCTGCAGAAAGAAGTCGGGCTGGTTGAGGACCTATTGGCGATTCCTGTGAAATCGATTTGATTGTTCGACATCACTTCTTCAAGGCTACTGCCAGCCCGTCGCGAATCGGCAGGATCGTCGTATAGAAATCCACCGAGCCATACAACTGACGGTTGAACTCAAGAATCGCCTTGGTTTCCGCTGACTTCGGATTTTTCTCTGCTACGCGCCCACTCCACAAAACGTTGTCCGTAATAAATAATCCGCCCTTGCGTAAACGCGGCGATACCAGACGCAACACGCGCGGATAATCCTGCTTGTCGACATCATTGAAAATGATGTCGAACTGTTGCTTCTGCTCGGAGAGAAATTCCAGCGCATCGCCGGTGTGAAGCGTGATTTGATTGGAAACGCTGGCGCGATCGAAATAACCGCGCGCCCGCTCGGCATTCTTCGGATCGCCGTCCGTGTAAATGACGTGCCCTTTTTCGCCCACAGCCTGCGCCCACCAGATGGTGGAATAGCCGATAGCCGAGCCCAGCTCGAAAACTGTCTTGGCATTGATCATCAAGGCAAGTTGTTGCAGCACGCGTGCCACTGCGGGGCCTACGATCGGGATATCGTGCTTGCCGGCATAGTCTTCCATCTCCACAAGTACGTCGCTGCGCTTCGGCAGCATGGAATACAGATAATCGTCGACCGGGCCGGCAGTGGCGAGGTTATAGTGTCGCCAGTTCGGCTTGCTTGCCTTCTTCGGATTGTTTTCTTTTTTGGGTTTATTTGCGGCCACTCGTCTCCTTCGCATTTTCGAATTTGCGTTACGCGGTTGCGCGATCTAAATCCCGCAACGTCACGCCCGGCTTCAAAGTCAAGATTTCGACACCGCCCTTCACCAGCTTCTTCAATTCTGCCGGACTTCCAGTCAGTACCGGAAAAGTGCCGAAGTGCATGGGAATCACGGTTTTCGGCTTCAGCAGATTGCAGGCGTAAGCAGCTTCGCGCGGGCCCATAGTGAAGTGATCGCCGATTGGCAACATAACAATCTCAGGCGCGTAAAGTTCCCGGATGATCGCCATATCTCCAAAAACATTGGTATCGCCAGCATGATAGATCTTTACGCCGTTCTCGAACTCCACTACGTACCCGCAAGCTTCGCCGCCGTAAACCATTTCGTCGCCGTCCTGAATGCCGCAGGAGTGATCCGCGTGCACCATGGTGACTTTGATGTCGGCGATCTTCTGCGTGCCACCCTTGTTCATCATGGCAATTTTCTTGGCGCCCTTTTTTTCCAACCAGCCACAGAGTTCAGGAATGCCGACTACCTGCGGATTATGTTCCTTGATGATTTCAACGGCGTCGCCAATGTGGTCGCCGTGCCCGTGAGTAACCAGAATGGTGTCGACCTTCTTTACCTTTTTCTCGGAAGGCGGGCATGCAGGATTATTCATGATCCAGGGATCGATGATAACGATCTGTCCGCCGGGAGTTTCGATGCGAAATGTTGCGTGGCCCAGCCACGTAAGATGAATGCCTTTCAGATTCATGGAAATGCTCCTGGCCCGCCAGCCACTTGCGGTAGATCTTTGAGCGGAAATCCACCCGGGATGGGCTGCGGCTGAATTTAGTTTAATATGAAACGCCATGAAAGAACTTAAGGTGCTGATTTCGCGGGATCGCATTACCAAACGAGTCGCGGAGTTGGGCGCGGACATCACTCGCGACTTCGCGGGCCAGCCGATCATCCTGGTCGGTGTGCTGAAGGGTTCGGCGATTTTTCTGGCCGACCTGGCGCGACAGGTGGACCTCGACGCTACGTTCGATTTTATTGGTGTTTCCAGTTATGGTAACCGCCCCACACCGAGTCAGGAACTCAAGAGCGGATGGGATTCCACCGGCGAAGTAAAGCTGACCAAAGATGTCGATCAATCCATGAAGGACAAGAACGTGATCGTTGTGGAAGATATCCTGGATACGGGATTGACGCTGACCGTTCTAAAAAAGTTATTGCTGGCGCACGGGCCTAAATCGCTGAAGATCGCGGCGCTGCTCGATAAGCCTTCGCGTCGCAAACTGCCGCTGCAAGGCGACTATGTTGGCTTCACGATTCCCGATGAATTCGTCGTCGGCTACGGGCTTGATTACGCCGAACGGTACCGCAACCTGGCAGACATCTGCATTGTGCCGCGGGAGTAGTGCTCAAAAGCGCGGCTGCTATCATAGAAAACCATGGGGGCTGTTCTGAATACGACGGCAAATCATCTGCAGGTTGAGCCGCTGTTGCTGGAAGTGGCCGATGTGCTGGCGACGTCACTCGATCTGGATACCACCTTGCGGCGCGTTGCCGAGGTCGTGCGCAAGGTCATCGACTACGAAATCTTCGCCATCCTGCTTCTCAACGAGAAGACACAGGAATTGCGTTTTCGCTTCCAGGTAGGGTATCCGGCTGACTTCGCCGAGCGCGCTCGGGTGAAGCTGGGCGAGGGAGTCACCGGGCAGGCTGCGCAATCGAGACAGGCAGTGTTGGTCGACGACGTTACACAAGATCCCAAGTACATCGCCGCCATCGCCAACGTGCGCTCCGAGTTGGCGGTGCCGCTCATCACCAAGAACCGAGTGATTGGCGTGATCGATCTGGAAGCGCGCAACCCGGGCTACTTTACTGAGGAACACAGCCGTCTGCTGACTCTCGTGGCTTCTCGAATTGCGGGTGGAATTGAAAACGCACAACTCTACACTCGCACCACGCGGCAGGCGCGAATCCTGCTACTGCTCAATGAAATTGCGCGCGAGCTGTCATCCATTCTGAATCTGGATGAGCTGCTGAACCGGGTCGCAGAATTGCTGCGGCGGCTCATCGATTACCAGATGTTCAGTATTTTGCTGCTGGATTCTTCCGGGGAAAAACTGCAACATCGATTTTCGTTGCGCTTCCGCGAAAATATTCATCTCAAACATGAGGTCCCTCTGGGGCGCGGCCTGGTCGGTTACGCCGCACAGACCGGGCAGGCGGTTCTGGTGCCAGACGTCAGCAAAGACCCGCGTTATATCGCGGGGAATCCGGAAACGCGCTCGGAACTGGCCGTGCCTCTCATCTACAAAGACAAAGTGATCGGCGTGTTGGATTTGGAGCACACGCGCCGCGGTTTTTTTACCGACGATCATCGCCGCACCATGATGACACTCGCCGCACAGGTTGCCATCGCCATCGAGAATGCGCGGCTGTATGAAGAGATCGCACGCCAGGAGCGGCGACTGGAGCGGGATTTGGCGCTTGCCCGCGAACTGCAGATGCGTCTGCTTCCGCAAACGCTGCCCAAGTTGGCAAATCTGGAATTGGCAGCGAAGTTCGTTCCCGCGCGCGCCATCGGCGGAGATCTTTACGACTTCATCCCTTATTCACTCTCGCGACTGGGGATCGTGATTGGCGATGTCAGCGGAAAAGGCGCTCCTGCCGCGATCTACGCGGCGCTGGTGAGCGGAATCTTGCGCTCGCATGCGCCGATCGAGCCCGGTCCCGCGGAGATGTTGAGGGCGGTGAATCTCTCCCTTGCCGAGCGCCGCATCGAAGCCCAATTCGTTTCGCTCATTTACGCCGTTTGGGATGACGAACATCGAACGCTGCAGGTGGCCAATTCTGGCCTGCCTCGGCCCATTCATGTGCACAACGGAAAGAACCACGTGATCGAAGCGACCGGCCTGCCACTGGGACTTTTCGACGATGCAAACTACGACGAGTTCCGCTTCAAGATGAAGCCCGGGGATATGTTCGTTTTCTTCAGCGACGGTATTCTGGACGCGCGGAATCGTAAGGGAGAGCTTTTTGGTCGAGGCCGCGTGGAAAAACTGGTTCTGGAGTGCGCCGGCAAATCTGCTGACTGTGTGGTCAACACACTGTTCAAGGCTGCGGCGGAGCATTCCGCGGGAGTCGAATCGTTTGACGATCAGACCGTGGTAGCTATCAAGGTGAAGGATAGTGCCGGCTCAGCCTCTCCAAAACGAAAATGACCCGCCTCAGCGAACCAGTTCCCATGGAGCGTGCACCGGGATTTGTGTTGCGAAAGAGCCGCAAGGGGCTATTTCATCGCAGTGAAAAGCTTCATTTGCATTGCGAAAATATTCCGCTTGCAAAACTCGCCGAGCGCTACGGCACGCCGCTCTATGTTTACTCCGCGACCGCGATTCTTCATCGGCTTTCCGACTTTCGAAATGCCTTCCACAGTGTTCTGCATACTGTCTGTTACTCCGTAAAGGCGAATTCCAATGTAAATATCCTGCGCCTGCTGGCGCGGCAGGGTTGCGGATTCGATGTGGTCTCCGGGGGAGAACTGGAGCGCGTGCTGGTGGCGGACCGGCGTGCGGCCAAGAAAGTTGTCTTCTCAGGTGTGGGAAAGTCGCGAGAGGAGATGACGGCGGCCTTGAAAGCCGGGATCCTGCTGTTCAACGTAGAGAGCGAATCCGAACTCTGGGCCTTGGCGGAATGCGCGGCACAGTCGCGCAAGGTCGCGCGAATTGCTCTCCGCGTTAACCCCGACGTCGCCGCCGACACTCACCCTTACATTTCTACAGGCCTACGCAAACACAAATTTGGAGTACCGATCCGAAATGCGCGCGAGCTTTACGCGAAAGCTTCCGTGTCGCGTTATCTGAAGGTGGCCGGGGTCAGCGTACATATTGGCTCACAGATCACGGATATTGCGCCCTTCGCGGAAGCCGTTGATCGGATCGCTGCCTTGGTTCGCGAGTTGCGCGCAGATGGACACAGAATCGATTACGTAGACGCCGGCGGCGGCCTCGGCATCGATTATCAGAAACCGGCTTCCGATTTTGCTGATGATGCTGCGCGCTATGCCCGAGCAGTGGCGAACCCGCTGCGCGGGTCAAAAGTCCACCTATTGCTGGAACCGGGACGCGCGATTGTGGGTCCTGCCGGAGTCCTGCTCACATCCGTAATTTACCGAAAGCAAAATGGCAGCAAACATTTTCTCGTGGTGGATGCAGCCATGAACGATCTAATCCGGCCAGCGCTTTACGGCGCGTATCACGAGATTGTTCCGGTAGTTCGGTCCGAGGCATCCACTGCCAAAATGGAAGCTATCGATGTGGTCGGTCCAGTTTGCGAGTCGGGAGATTTCTTTGCGCGCGATCGCGACTTGCCGCGAGTGGAAGAGGGCGATTTGCTTGCGATTCTGGATGTGGGAGCCTATGGAATGGCGCTCGCTTCCAACTACAACTCGCGGCCACGGCCTGCGGAAATTCTGGTTCGCGGAAAGTCAGCAAAGGTGATCCGGCGTAGGGAAACAATTCGCGAACTATATTCCGCTGAGTTGTAGCATTGCTGATTGCTGATTGCTGATTAAACAGTGGGTTTCAATCAACAATCAACAATCTCGAAATCAGCAATGGGTTTTCTCTATCTCTCTCCCCACTTCAACTTCGTCCTGAGCACATGGAAGAAATCATGGTCGGTACGAAAAAGGCTGACGCGGTGCTGAGACCGGCGGCAGCGAACTCGATCTCCATCGCGCAGATCCAGGCCAGGTTGACCATCGAGACTGAGATACGCGACTTCTTCGTCGCTGCGCAGCAGAAGTTCGATGACAACCGAATCCGGCACCACCAGCGGACGGTGGGTGAGCGAATGCGGCGACACCGGTGTGATCACAAAAGCATTAACCGTTGGCATCAGCACCGGACCGCCGGCCGAGAGCGAGTAAGCGGTTGATCCCGTAGGCGTAGCCACAATCATTCCATCGGCACGGTAGCTGGAGACGAACACTTTATCCACGAACAGATCGTAATTATTCAGGCGCGCCAACGCAGTCTTGTTGACCACGGCGTCGTTGAACACAAGGTAGCTTCCCAGGATCTCGCCATTGCGCAGCAACTCACACTGCATCAGCGAACGCTGTTCCACCGCCGCCTCACCATGAGCGATCGATTCGAGCATGGAAAAAAGAGAAGACAGTGGCACATCCGTGAGAAAGCCGAGCGAACCCAGGTTCACGCCGAGCAGCGGCACATCGATGGGCGCAGTGGCTCGAGCCGCGGAGAGTAAAGTACCGTCGCCGCCCAATACGACAACCAGGTCCAAAGGTCGCGACGACATTTCTAGCCGGGGCACTTCTTCTTCCCCGTCGGAATATTTCGCCGTCTCCGGATCAACGATGACCGAGTACCCATGCGCGTGAAGCCATTTCAGCAGTTCAGGAACGGTGCGCGCTACCTCAGGCCTTGCTGGACGCGAGATGATAGCCGCGACTTTGGAGTGGGCAGATGAAGACGAAATGGCCATGTTGAATAGGAGAAAGAAAGATTGTACCGAACTTCTAGGAAAATCTTTACCTTCGACCGGCTCCGACTTGTAAGTGCAAAAGCCTAAAAAACCGCGCGCAGAAGGAATTCGCGGTTGCCCTCTGCCCCAAGGATGGGTGAATCGATCACGTCAACTTCAGCGCAAGCAAGATCCTGCAAAGCTTTTTTCACTTTTTCAACGGAAGCCAGTTGCGCCGCCTCGTCTCGCACGATGCCGCCCTTGCCTACGAATTCCCTTCCCGCCTCGAATTGAGGCTTGGCGAGCACAATCACCTGCCGTCCCTGACGATCTTCTAGAGACGGCGGGAACACGGCATTCACCGCTGCAGGAAGAACCAGTGTTGCAGAAATAAATGCCACGTCGATCACAATCAAATCCGCAATTTCGCCGACGATTTCGCGCGTCAGATAGCGGGCATTGGTCTTTTCCAAAAGTCGAACCCGGGGATCCTGACGCAACTTGAAGGCCATTTGGCCGTATCCAGTGTCGATCGCGATCACGCGACTCGCACCATGTTGCAGCAGGCAGTCTGTGAAGCCACCGGTCGAAGCGCCCACATCCAGGCAAACCGCGCCATTAACGTCGATATGCCAATGTTCCAATGCCCGCTCCAGCTTGAGACCTCCACGGCTCACGTATTTCTGATCTCCCCCGAGGAGGCGAATCGCCGAATCGGAAAAAACTTGCGCGCCCGACTTCTCTATTTTCTGATCGTTGACCAGAACTTTACCTGCAATGATCAATCCCTGAGCCCTTTCTCGTGAAGGGGCGAGTCCGCGGTCTACCAGAAGCTTGTCGAGTCTGATTTTCAAAGTTTGTCGGCGACACAAATCTTCGAACGGCTAATCCCGGCAATGAGCAGTCGTAACACGAAAGTGCCAGCACTCGCATCGGTGCAAAGAGCTGAACCAATTCTCGCTGAATCACTTACAAAGATACTTCCATGTTTTTCCACAGTCTTATCCACGGTTGTGTTGAAAACTTTTTTATTCGCGATGGTCGGCGGATGGCCGGCAAATGACGGCAAATAAAAAAGCCGTCCGCAAGGACGGCTGTAAATGAACTGTCGCGAGCGACTAACCCGCCACTTCTTCCAGCAACTTTTGATCGATATCAAAGTTAGAGTGGACGTTCTGCACATCGTCCTGATCCTCCAGAGCTTCCATAAGCCGAATCATCGTGTTGGCTGCTTGCCCTTCCAGCTTGATGTAATTCTGCGGAATCATGGCGACACTGGACGATGCCGGCTCGATTCCAGCCTTCTTCACGGCTTCCAGCACAGCCTCGAACGCTGAAGGCTCAGTTAATATTTCCCAGTTCTCTCCATCATCGTTCAGATCTTCGCCGCCGGCTTCGAGAACGATGTTCATCAAGTCGTCCTCTTTTGCCACCGTTTTCGGAATCACGATATCGCCCTTCTTGTGGAACATCCATGAGACCGCTCCAGCTTCGGCCATGTTGCCACCATTCTTGCCGAAGCAATGCCGGATTTCACTCACGGTCCGGTTACGGTTATCGGTATTGATATCGAGCAGGACTGCGACCCCTCCCGGCCCGTAACCCTCGAGAGAAAATTCTTCGTAAGTGGCGCCGGGAAGTTCGCCCGTGCCGCGCTGTATGGCCCGCTTAATATTATCGGCAGGCATGTTCTCCGCCTTGGCGGCGACGATGGCGCCGCGAAGCCGGGGATTGGAATCAGGATCGCCGCCGCCGTTCTTCGCGGCGATGCTGATTTCTTTAATAAGACGGGTAAAAATCTTGCCGCGCTTGGCGTCGAGCGCGCCCTTCTTGTGCTTAATTGTGGCCCATTTTGAATGGCCGGACATGGCTAGACCTCGTATGAAAGATCTTGATTGGCGCGGGATTCGCCCGAAGAGAGAATCACTGGCTGCCTCGTTAAATCCGCAGGCGAAACGAGATTATAGCACGACATCGTTTCTCCAATCCGCGCTGCTTCGATAATAAACAGCAGACCGGACCCAGGGCAAGGTGGTCCTGCAAGCGGCGATCAGATAGACCGCATTTCGGTTATTGACGGAACGAGATACCCGCCATAACATGCCTGCGGACGTCCTTTGCGCATGGATGGCAGAGTCATAGGTCACTATCGAGTTGTCGAGAAAATCGGCGCCGGCGCCATGGGCGAAGTTTTCCGTGCGCGGGACGAACGCCTGGATCGCGAAGTCGCCCTCAAACTCATTCGTCCGGCATCCAGCGCCAATCCCGATCATCTGCGGCGTTTTGAGTTGGAGGCCCGCGCGGCTGCCGCTCTCAATCACCCGAACATCGTCGCAGTTTACGATATCGGGGTTGACGAGGGAACTCCTTACATCGTTTGCGAACTGCTGGAAGGCCAGACTCTTCGCAAACGGCTTTCGCAGGGAGCCCTGCCCGTTCCCCTGGCAGTGGAATACTCGCTGCAGATCGTACAAGGGCTGACGGCCGCTCATCAGCGCCGCATTATTCACCGGGATCTCAAGCCGGAAAACTTATTCGTGACCACCGACGGCCGGATAAAAATCCTCGACTTCGGCGTCGCGAAGCTCCAATCCGCAACCGAGGAATCGGGTCGCACCGTCGAAGAATTAACCACCATCACCAAAAGCGGTATGGTGCTTGGCACCGTGGCTTACATGGCTCCAGAGCAGCTTCGAGGCAAGCCGGTCGATCATCGCTGCGACATCTTCAGCGTGGGCGCAATCCTCTATGAAATGCTGGCTGGACGACGGGCTTTCCGCGGCGAGACCGAAGTTGACACAATCACGGCTGTCTTGCGAGAGGATCCCCCCAACAGCGATCTGGAGCAGGCCGGTATTCCCTTACAGTTCCGGCAAATCGTCCGCCATTGCCTGGAGAAGGAACCTGAAAATCGTTTCCAATCGGCGAACGACCTGGGATTCGCGCTGGAAACTTTGTCGGATACATCCGGCGCTCCAGTCGCACGGCGGAGGTCTATAGGGTTTCAAGCGAGTGTGCTGCCTTGGACACTCGTTGGGATGTTTTTAGTCGCGATATTGGTGTTGGCCGCTCTTCAACTGACTCGAAAACCTCTGCCCAGTCCCACCTACCAGCGTCTGACATTTGAAGAAGGCTCTGTCTATTCGGCGCGCTTTACGCCTGACTTTCACTCCATCGTCTACGGGGCTGCCTGGAACGAAAGGCCCTTGCAGCTTTTCTCCACCGTCGGTGATTCCCTGCTCACTCAACCTCTAAACATCACGGATGCAAGTTTGCTGTCGATATCCAAACGAGGCGAACTGGCATTGACGGTTCACGGTGCGCATAAGGAGCACCTGAAAATTGAAAAAGGTACGCTTGCCCGTGCGCCTCTGGCAGGCGGGTCGCCGAGAGAGCTGCTTGAAGATGTGGCATGGGCGGACTGGGGTGCAAGCGGCGAGATCGCCGTCGTCCATCACGTTGACGGCCGCGACCAGATCGAATATCCGATCGGCCATGTTTTGTATCAGAGCAATGGCTGGATCAGTCACATCCGGGTCTCGCCGCAAGACGATAGGATTGCGTTCATTAATCATCTTTCCCTCTGGGATGATCGTGGCTCGGTCTGGCTGGTGGATCATACTGGAAGGGTTCGTACTTTGTCTCCGGTCTACGACTCGGCAGACGGCCTCGCCTGGAGTTCTGACGGAAAAGAAATCTGGTTTACGGCAGCCGACAGCGGCTATACGCGCAGCTTGTGGGCGGTAAACGACGCGGGGAAGATTCGGACGATTCTAAAAATTCCCGCTGGGCTAACCTTGCAGGACATGGCACCCGACGGGCGGGTCCTGGTGAGTCTAGATGTCGAACGCCTGGCTATGGCCACCTGCACACGTACGGGCAAAGCGTCGGATATTTCCTGGCATGACTGGGATGTTGCCAAAGATATCTCACGCGACGGTCAGTCCGTTCTTTTTGAAGACGCGAGCGAACACGCCGGCCCCAACTACGCAGTGGCCATTCGCAAGATCGACGGCACGCCGCCCGTAGAACTGGGAGAAGGCAGCGCAGGGGGTCTTTCCCCGGATGGAAAATGGGCGATATCAATTATTACCGGCAGTCCGGGACGCATCACTCTGTACCCGATCGGCCCCGGCCAGCCGCGCTCTATCCCAGTCAGCGGGCTGGAGCGCATATACAACGGTTCATCACACTTTCTGGCGGACGGAAAAAGAATTACGATCAACGGCAACGAACACGGTCATGCCGTGCGCTGCTATTTTGTAGACCTAGAAAGTGGCAAGCTAACGCCAGTCACACCTGAGGGGGTTACCGGTGGTTTGGTGTCTCCCGACAGCCGATATATTATTGCAAACAACGGTCCCGTAGCCGCTGTCTATCCGATCGCCGGCGGTCCACCGCATCCCATACCCGACTTCGACCCCAGACTAATCCCCGTTCAGTGGTCAGAGGATGATTCTGCTCTGTATGGATATCTCCCTGGGCAGATTCCAACCAAGGTTTTCAAGATCAATCTTGCCAACGGCGAGAAGACTCTCGTCCAGGAACTGCACCCAGAAACAAACGCTGGATTAGTTGCGATTGCGCCAGTGGTCGTGTCCCATGACGGTTCACGCTTTGCGTACAGCTACTATCAGGTCTTCTCGGTGCTGTATGTAATTTCCGGATTGCGCTAGCCAAAGCTTTTCTATTGAGGGGTCTAGTTCAGAGGTCCCGAAAACTCTGCCGGCACGTAGTGGAAGAAAAGCGATGTCGAAGTGTATCCTCGGGCCAACGCGTCCCGGTAATGCGGAACCTTCGTTCCCCGGTACACCAAGCCGTCGCCCAGAGCCTGGTAAGCTGTGACCGTTCCGGCGGAAGTGTCCAACCGAATCGGCCAGGGCGTTGCCAGCGCAGGTTCCGGAGAAAAATCCAGGCACAAAGTCACACTGAACTCACACTGTTCACGATCGGTGTGCTTCTTCAGCTCCGCACCACTCATGTAAGAAGCCAAATAAGCGTAGGAAGGCTTTACGGGCTCGCCCACAATTTCCGCGACCGCCTTCGCAATCTGGTGGTGGAAATAGCGTGCCACCGGTTCGTTGTGGGCAACATACCGCAGAGCGCTCTGCTCATCGCCGAGCCAAATCGCTCCCCGGCGGATTGCATGCCGGTAGTAGCGGCGCAAAGCGGCAAGATTGAAGGAGTGAATCAAATCGCCGAGGGGCGCGTAATTCTTCTCTCGAAATGTTTGACTTCGTTTGTTGACAACAGTGGACCACTCCATCCGGCGACGGTGTGCGTAATTCTCCGGCGTCAAAATGCCGGCCGCTGCAAGCAGAAACAGCTGCTTCGCTGGAAAGGATGCCGGCACAGGCTCGCCGGTGCGCAGATTCGAAACCAGTGCGTCAAGTTGCGGCCCAAGCCAGAACGGATGCACCGAGCCAGTGCCCGAGTCCCGAACCCAGGCGATGGTGCTTTGCAAATGGAATCCTTCCAGCAACTCGCGATGGGTTTCCAGTTCCGGTGGCATTCCTCCGGCTGGCAACACCAAGCATTCCGGATTGAGAAATAGTGGCTGAGAAGTATCCAGCCTTTGAAGCCCGCGGTCTAAACTATGTTGGGGAATCAAGTGCAACGGTAGTTCATCTAGCAGGCAATGAAACTTTTGTGGAGGCAGCATCGCGGTGTGCCGCTGCCGCGACGCTGCTCCCACCAGGCTCGCGATCCACTCAAGCCATGCTCCGTCTTTTATTGGTGTAGCCATCCATTCACCGTGAAACGGCTGTCCGCGAAGGCTCGCGATCGGCACTGCACTGGCGTGATTTCATGCAGTGTCGAGCACGGGAAAAATACAATCTGGTTCTGCTGTGGCACGATCGCCTGATAGCTGCCGGTGCTGTTAGGATGGTCGCCACTCTTGGTTGAGTCGTGGAGCCGCAACTCCCCTCCCTGGAACTGGGTCGGTTCGCGATGGAAGAAATAGACGAAGGTCAGCCGCCGGGAGGCGATTCTCTCCTGGGCATCGTCACAATGAGCGCGGAAGAAATCGCCGTCATTGCTGGCCGTGATCTGCACTTCGGTGCGCGCTACTGGAAACTCGTCCATTCCAAGCTGCTGCAAAACTCTTGGAAGCGCCAACCGAATTCGATCCAGAATCAAGTCTTCCCACGGCCCCGGCTCCATGAGTACTCGAGAACGCCGATGGTTATAGTCCGCGACGCCGGGGTCTCCGCTGGGCGAAATCACTTCGCTCACGGTGAACTGGCCCTCGTGCTCCAGCGTGTAGCGGAGAAGTTCCTGCACCTCTTGCGGCGCCAGAAATTCATCCAGTACAACGCATTCTGCTCGAGCGATCTCCGGGGAATCCAGAACTGCTGTGCTGCTCTTGAGATCGGGCTCTAGTCCTGCTGTTTGCCGCGTCTCCGTGCCTCGTGGCCGCAGACTGATACTCGGTGGTTGCGGCCCGCTCGGAGGTTGCGGGCCACTCGGGGGTCGTGGCCCGGCAGGTCGATCCTTGGGTGCGCTAGAAGGCGGTTGAGGCCCACTGGGGGGCTGCGGTCCAGCAAATACAACGGGATGGCTTTCTTCGCTGGAAGAAGTTGCCGCTCCACGGGTTACGATCTGCTCTACGATGCTGCTCCCTAACAATGCAAAAGCGCGTTGCGCGACCGTCTCACCGACGGAGCGGGCAATCGCGGCAGTGACGGCAGTTTGAATCTCGGGATTGTTGCTCGATTCGTTCCTTGCATTGTGCACAAGATTCATCAGCAATTCCCGCTCGCGAGGACTCAAAATGCGCTCATCGCGCATGAGAGTTTCAGAAAAAGCGTCAAGTATCTGCTTCGACGTCATCAGGCACACTCCTCCCTAAGTTGTTCCGAACATTTTCAATTTTAGGGCGAATAGGGGATGCGCTTCGCGGAGACACTAACAGGAATGATCCGGATTATCAAATAAAAATTTTACTTCAGGAAATCTGCGGCGCGATGTCAAGAAAGAATCTACCGGCTGGCCAGCGCGCCCACCATGGAATGAAATATCTTCATTCCGTCGGTACACCCCAGCTCGGATTCAGCAGATCGTTCGGGATGCGGCATCATGCCCACCACGTTACCGCCCGCGTTACAAATACCGGCAATATTTTCCAGCGAGCCGTTGGGATTGGCCGATTCTAGAATCTCGCCACCCGCCGTCGAGTAGCGGAACACGATTCGATTGGTCCGCATCAGTTCATCCAGCGTGGGCTGATCACAGAAATAATTACCCTCCATATGGCCAATGGGGATAGTTAACACTTCTCCTTGCGAACAGGCGTTCGTAAATGGAGTGGCAGCATTTTCAACCCGCACCTGCACCGGTTTACAAACATACTTAAGCCCCGCGTTGCGCATCAGAGCGCCCGGCAGCAGCCCCGACTCGCACAAAATCTGGAAGCCATTGCAGATGCCCAACACCAGGCCTCCGCCATCGGCAAATCGACGCACCGATTCCATGACGGGCGAAAACTTCGCAATGGCGCCGGTTCGCAGGTAGTCTCCGAACGCAAATCCTCCCGGGACGATAATGGCATCGCAATTCTCCAGATCCTGCGACTCGTGCCATAGGAACGTAACCGGCTGCCTGGCGACCTGCTGAATCGTCCAGAAGGCGTCGTGGTCACAGTTCGAACCGGGGAAGATGATGACTCCAAATTTCATCGCCTGTCCTTGGTGTGGGATTGTGCTCAGTTTAACATGGCAGGCTTGATCCCTTGGCTCGGCAGCGGCGTCTCCTCCGTGTGCTCTGCGGCCGTTCTTCGCGTTCTCCGTGTTTTAAGCTCTTGACGGTGCCGAAGTTAGAAATAACGCAGTCGGTCGGGAAGATAGTAGCTCGGCGTTTAGTGGACCGAGGTCTCGGGATTGGAAGGAGTCGTGACCGGAGCTGAAACCGAAGTTTGCGTGTTTAAAGAACCCTGCGCGGTTAAATCGGGCGGTGTTACAGAAACTGGCGGTCCAGTGACCGGTACGAATTGCCTGGTCGTTTCAGCCAAAGGGGGAGGTGGAGGAATTCCCTTAGCGCGCACAATCGCCCAGTGCCACTCCTGATCGGGAAAAAGAGCAAAGTTCAATTGCGTGCGAAACAGTGCCGTCGCAGCGGGCGCAGCTGACCCTTTCACTCGCAATAAAACGGTAACATCCGGCTGTTTCTGGGTAGAGTCTTGAATCGCTTGCGTGGGAACACCTGCCGCCGCGGGTACAATTCGCGCTTTGCCATAAGAGGCGCTGGTGTCGACGGGGTGACGCAGAATCGTCAGCCCGATCACGACTTCACGCAGTTCCCAGGAGCTTCCATTGTGCATTGTGACCTGCAACGAGTCTCCATCGATCGTTGCCGGCCCATCCAGCTTGGCCAGTTCGCTTCGCGGCAACTCGTCGAGCGCCACAGGATCGGCAAGCAGCGCACTGGTCTTGGCGGTAAAAGAAAGGCTGCAACTTACGTCGGGTGAGGAGACGTGAAAATTCTTCTCGCCGGGATCGAGCGAAAACACCATCATGGTCCCGGCCGCACGCCGGCGCTCGGCATCCTCCACCACGGTGGAAAAGTTATCGTTATCAATCACTAGTTCAGACGGCGCACTCTTCTTTCGAAAACTGCGGGCAACGTCGCCTAGCGGAGTGTCATTGGGATCCTCCTGGGCACCGGCCCATTGCGGCAAGGCAAGCCAAAGCCCTGCCACGAGAAGCAGCAGCAGCGTCATCAAACGGAATGTTGTTGGCGTTCGCACTACACTTTCAGAAAGCCGCATCACGACCCAGCCGGATTCTGCCTCAGCACCGGATAGAATCACACCGTGGCGATGCAGTGATACCACTCCAAGCCACGCATAGGTACTTCCAGAATTGTAGTGAGAATAAGGGGTAAAACAGAGATAACTCAGGCACACTGAGGTGCTAGCACTTCCGGGAGAGGCTTAACGCCGGAGAGTGAAAGGGCGCGCGCGGGACGAAATGGAGGCGCAACGGGGCGCGCGCCCTATACCGGACCAAGCCTTTTTCTTCCTTACAGAAGGCCCGACGAACGCAACCTGGTCATGGGGTCAACTACCGGCTGGCGACGAAATATCCAGCGAGCCACCGCGAATCCGACAGCCGCGTAACAAAGATGCATGAGCCTCATAGACACCCCCATGTCGAATCAGACATCACCTCAGGGGAGGTTCAGCATCACTATCGGCAAAATAGCAGCGGAGAGCCCACCGCACAAGGCACAACAGTGCCATCGAACTGGCACGGAAGTAATACCATGGTCATCTCAGAATCGGGGCAAACGCAGCATCAGTGAGCCTCTGTACTCTCCACTTCCGCAGCCCGTCCAGCGGGGGGAACGACCACCGTCGACAAACTGCCTTCTGAGGTTAATTTCTGGAAAGCGGCGAGATCGCGACGCTGCAGGTCGTCCCAGCGGCTGAGCAGCTCTCCACTCTGCCGTTTCAGCTTTTCGAATTCGACTTGTTCCGCGTCGGTAGGCGCCGAATCCGCGCTGCTTACGTCCATGGCGAGGTAGGCCAGTTTCGCATCGATCTGCGGCGGGTAGGCCAGGGAATCTTCATTCGCGCTGATAGTGAGATTCACCATCCGATCCCGCACCGCGACCAGTTTTTTCTCCAGATCGTCGGCCGACGCGGAAATCGCTTTCGTGCTCGCATTCTCCGGCAAACGCCGCTTCAAACCCGCGACTTGCGAGCGCACATCTTGAATCTGGTTCACCGCGTCATAAACCCGGTTCAGCTCTTCGTGAATCTGCGACAGCAGGTTAAATTGTTGCTCCAGATCCGCCTGACTTACTTTCACCCGCGGATCCAGCTTTTCCTCCAGCGGCGCAACCTGAGTATCGGCACCCACAGTCAGTCTTACTTGATACTGTCCGGGCGTGGCCACGGCTCCTTTCGCACCGCCGTTGTATTCCCAGAGGTAATAGCCGGGAACGCGGTGGGCTTCCTCATAGCGAAGATCCCACACAAAACGGTTCAAGCCCGCGTCAGGTTTTATTTCTTTTTCCGGCTTCTTGTCGTCCGGACCCAAAGGCTCGTCCAGCGGCTCGGTTTCGACGCTCGAATACCGGCGAATCACCTTCCCGGACGCGTCAAGAATTTCCAGCTTCGTCTCCGTCCCTGCCTTAGGCGCATCTTTCAGGTAGTAGTAAATGACCGCCCCCGCAGGGGGATTCTGCCCGGTACGTTTGGATGGATGATGTTCTCCAGACTCCCCCGCCTGAATGCGATACGCCGCATCGGGAGTGTAGAGATGAACATCCTTCTTCATCACGTCATCGTTGAACTGGCGCAACGGACTGATGTCATCCAGAATCCAGAACGCTCGCCCATGTGTAGCCACGACGAGATCGTTGTCTTTGACCACCAGATCGTGCACCGGCGTGGTCGGCAGGTTCAGCTTCAGCGACTTCCACTCCGCTCCATCATTGAACGAAACATAGACTCCGTTCTCCGTGGCCGCGTAGAGTAGTCCGCGCTTCTTAGGATCTTCCCGCACGGCGCGAACAAAACTGCCGTCGGGAATTCCATTGACCAACTTCGTCCAACTCTGGCCGTAATCGCTGGTCTTGTAGATGTACGGTTTAAGATCGTCGCTTTGATGGCGATCCACAGCCACGTATGCTGTGCCAGGATCGTGCGGTGAAGCCTCGATCAGGCTGACGCGGCCCCACTCCGGCAAATCTTTAGGCGTCACGTTGGACCAGCTTTTCCCTTCATCGCGCGTAATCTGGACCAGACCATCATCGGTGCCTACCCAGATCAAGCCCTTCGTAATCGGCGACTCGGCAACTGTAAAGATGGTGTCGTAGTATTCGGTGCCAGAATCGTCCAGCGTAATCTCGCCACCAGAAGCGTGTTGCTTGCTCTTGTCGTTGCGAGTCAGGTCCGGACTAATCGCTTGCCAATGCACACCGCCATCGGTAGTTTTGAACAGACGCTCGCCGCCGTGGTAGAGCGTGTTGGGATCGTGCGGCGAAATCATTACCGGGGCAGTCCACTGAAAGCGATGTTCCAGATTGGCCGCGCCCCAGGCATCGGTCAGCTCCGGCTGCTCAGTAATCGACTTCACCTGCCCGATTCGCTTATCGAAACGCGTGATGTTCCCCTGGTAGTCGGCGGCATAAACAATATTCGGATCGGAAGGATAGGGCGCAATGTAGCCCGCCTCGCCGCCGCCCACGTCGTACCAATCCGTGCGATCAATAGCGCCGTCATCGCTGCGGCTGGCGATGGCAACGGTTCCACTATCCTGCTGCGACCCGTAGACGCGGTATGGCGTGGCCGTGTCAGTGATGACGTGGTAGAACTGCGCCGTCGGCTGATTGTCTTCGAGCGTCCAGTTCTTGCCGCCATCCAGAGTGACCGTAACTCCGCCGTCGTTCGCCGCGATCATGCGCTGCGTATCTTTCGGATCAATCCATAATCCGTGGTTGTCTCCGTGCGGAACTCTGATTCGGTCAAACAAGTGGCCGCCGTCGGTCGATTTATACGTTTCCACATCCATGATGTAGACAACATTTTCGTCTCGCGGATCGGCGAAGATGTGCATGTAATACCATGGCCGCTGCCACAAGCTGTGGCTGGGATTGACGGAGTCCCAAGTCTCGCCGCCATCGTCGGAGCGATAAAGGCCGCCATCCGGATTGTGCGCCTCAATCAACGCGTACACTCGATCGGAGTTCGCGGCGACCGCGATCCCGATGCGTCCGTACGGACCTTTCGGCAGACCATGCTCTTCCAGCCGTTTCCACGTGGTACCGCCATCGTTCGAGCGGTAAATCCCGCTGCCCGGGCCGCCGCTGGATAGACTCCATGAAGTGCGGCGCGCCTGCCAGAGTGCCGCGAACAAAATGTTGGGATTGTGCGGGTCAAAGGCAATATCGATACCGCCGGTGTTCTCGTCTTTGTATAGAACTTTCTCCCAAGTCTTCCCACCATCGGTGGTGCGGAAGATTCCGCGTTCGGTATTCGGCCCGTAAGGATGGCCGAGCGCGGCCACGAAAACGATGTCAGGATTGTTGGGGTTGATAATCACCTTGCCGATGGCGCGGGTATCGTGCAGCCCAATGTTCTTCCAAGTCTTGCCGCCATCGAGAGATTTATAAACACCATCCCCTTGAGCGATATTTCCGCGAATGCAAGCCTCGCCCGTGCCTACATAAATGGTGTTGTGATCCGAATTCGAAACCGCCAGGCTGCCAATATCGCCACTTCCCTCTTTATCGAATATTGGCGACCAGGTCATGGCACCGTCGGTCGACTTCCAGACTCCGCCTCCGGTGGCGCCGAAATAATAAGTGGTCGGATCGCCCGGGATTCCCGCCGCGGTCAGCGAGCGTCCGCCGCGGAAAGGGCCGATCATGCGATACTTCATGCCCTTGAACAACTTGTCTTCCGGCTTGCCCGAATCGCTTTCAGCCGTAGCTTTCTGGCTGGACGGGTTCGCCGTTGGCGACGGCGAAGACTGCGTGGGCTTGGCAGCTTTCGACTGGCGCTCCGGCTTTGTTTGCGCGAATACGAAGCTCTGCGTCCCCAGAGCCAGAATGGCCAGAGAAAAAGCCAAGCGCCGGGTCCCTACAACCTTGCGAGAATTTCCCCCACAAAATGCAGCTTGATTCACCATGTTCGAATTGCTCCCAGAAACTGGATTGTTACGTGGTAATGCCGTGACAGCATCTTCCAATAAGCGGGCAGTCTTCACTTTTCCGATAAAAGTTTGCGGGCGGCGACGATTTCCTTGCGCTTCGCCGCGTCCACCTTGGGATAAGAAAGATTCAAGTCTTCCAACGTCTCCACGATTGCCGCCGCAACTACCAGGTGGGTGAACCATTTGTTATCCGCCGGCACCACATACCACGGCGCATGTTTGCTCGCGGTGTGGCGGATCATATCTTCGAAGGCTTCCTGATAATCATCCCAATATTCACGCTCGTGAATATCCCCTTCGGAAAACTTCCAGTGTTTTTCTGGCTCGTCGAGCCGCGCCAGAAATCGCTTTTTCTGTTCCTTCTTCGAAAGATGAAGAAAGAATTTGCGGATCACCGTCCCGTTCCGCGCCATGTGCCGCTCAAAGCAGCGAATATCTTCAAGGCGCTCTTTCCATATATCTTTTGTCACCAGTGAAGGAGGAAGCAGTTCACCCTCCAACACCTTAGGGTGCACTCGCACCACCAGCACCTCTTCATAATAAGAGCGATTGAAAATGCCAATGTGGCCACGCTCCGGCAGATGCCGTGTTGTGCGCCACAAAAAATCATGCTGCAGTTCGGTTTCCGAGGGCGCTTTGAACGAGTGCACGCTGCAACCTTCGGGGTTCACTCCCGACATGACGTGCTTGATCGTTCCATCTTTACCCGCAGCATCCAGCGCTTGAAATATCAACAGCAGCGACCAGCGATCCTGCGCATACAGCATGGACTGCAACTCCTCCATGCGGGCGATGTCTTTCTGTAACTGATCCTTGGCTTCATCGACCGAGTGCCAATGCCTGGTGTCGGCGGGGTCAACGTCTTTCAGTCGGAAATGCTTTCCATCGTCGATGCGGTAGGATTTTTCGAGTTTGGCAGTTTTCATTTATCGCCGCTCAAATCAGTCTGCACAAGAAGTTTACACTGTGATTCGACATGGCATGCCGTAACGCTAAGCGTGGACTGGCTTTTCGACTGCGATGGGGAGTTTGGCCGCCTGCCAGGCGTCGAAATCCGCCCACCACATTTACCACGTTCTGAAAACCCGCCCGCTGCAGAAGACTGCAGGCAATCATGCTGCGATATCCACCTTTGCAGTGCACCGCAATCGGAACCGTGCGATCAACTTCCGGAGGGGCAACTTTAAAATTATCCAGCGGCCACCACGATGCACCCTCGATGTGCCCCTCTTCCCACTCCCGCTCGCGTCGGACGTCCAGTACTTGCACATCCTCATTCTGCAATCGGCGAGTAAGCACTTCCACGCTCATTTGCGGCAGTTCTGCCAAAGGTAAACCGGCGTTCCTCCAGGCGTCGATGCCTCCCTTCAAATATCCTTGGGCGTCTTCCAGCCCGATGCGGGCCAGTCTCATCCGTGCTTCTGCCACTGCTTCTTCTGAGCCGGCAATCAACACCGGACGCGCCGCCAGCCCCAACAGCGCTCCCGCCCACGACGCGAATTGTCCCGACAGCGCAATGTTCACCGACCCCGGCACATGCCCCGCCGCAAATTCCTCGCCCGCACGAACATCCAGCGCAATTCCGCCTTCCGCCAATATTGTCTTCACTTCACCAGGATCGAGCGCGGCTAAAGCAGGCAGATCCGAGAGCGTCGCCGCTCCCGTCCGATTGAGTTCCGCATCTTGCAGAAAATACTCCGGACGAACCGGAAGGTTGCTCGTCAATTGCTCGATGAACTCTTCCCTGCTCTTGATCTGCAACGCATAATTCGTGAGCCGTTCGGTACCGATCGTGGAAACCTTCTCCGCCCGCATGTTTCGCCCGCACAAAGACCCAGCCCCGTGCGCGGGATAAACCAGAACATCATCCGCCAGCCTCAGAATTTTGTTATGCAGGCTGTCATAAAGCATGCCGGCCAATTGCACCGCCGTATAGCGTTGGGAGAGATCTGGGCGCCCCACGTCTCCCAGAAACAAAGTGTCGCCAGTCAAAACAGCCCATGCATCGGCGGACTTCTCTTCATCCGTGATCACCAGACAAATGCTTTCCGGCGTATGCCCCGGAGTTTCGAGCGCTGTGATGCGCACCTTTCCCACGCAGAGCAGGAAACCGTCCTCGATTGCCATGTGAGGAAATGTCGCGCCGGCCTGCGCCCCCATGTAGATCTTCGCGCCCGTTCTCGCTGCCAGTTCCCGGTGCCCGGAAACGAAGTCCGCATGCAGGTGAGTTTCAAAGATGTGGCGGATAGAAATGTGATTCGCTTCCGCGGCTTTAAGGTAAATCTCCACGTCCCGCTGCGGATCCACCACGACCGCTTCACCCTCCGACGCCAGCATGTAGGAGGCGTGCGCCAGACAACCCAAGTAGAATTGCTCAAAGTACATGGCTTCCCCTAGATCGGTTCACGATTCTACAGCAAAGCTGAATTTTTCTCGCTGGCGGGAGGGGAATCGAACCCCACTCTCCCCAGAGCTGCTGGAGGATACCATCAACTCGACAAAGTTCAATGCTGGTGCGGGTTTTTGCGCATCAGCAATTTTGAAGCCGCTACGAAACGTGTATACTCATCCAACCTACGGCGATCAAGATGCGCTTGCGATACTGACTTTCGCGCCGAACAAATGTTTAGCTATGACCTTCCCGTACCGCGCCCCAGGGCTCTCTCTCAGCCGCAAATTCGGCCGTTACCGAAAGTCCCTAAGGGCGCATTGCGTCTTTGGGACGATTCAATCCGCCATCGCCGTGCTAGTGCTGTTGTCGCTGGGGCACCCGGCGTGGGCCTTCGCGGCGAATCCTGACCTGGAGACGGTGCTGACTGGCTCGCGCCAGCGTATCGAAAACTTAGACTACCGCGCGACCGGGCACCTCACACGTGTGGAAGCCGATGGCAAGCGCACGAGCTACAAGTTTGTCGGCAAAGCTCGCTGGTTTCCCGATGGTCTGCGTCTACTGGTTGAGATCTCTGGGCCGGGCTCAGAGAAGACGAGCCTTCTTTTGCATATGACCGCGACTGGGCACCTGACCATCGAGGCAATGCTTCCCGGCGAGAAGGCCGCCAGCGTGTTGCCATTCGAACGTTGGAGCGACCCCCTCGTGGGAACCGACTTCACCTATGAAGACATGGTAGAGAGCCAATTCTTCTGGAAGAATCAACAACTCTTGGCACCGGAGAAATACGGCGCGCGGGATTGCTTTGTCCTCAAGAGCACGCCCGGCCCTCAGGATCAGACACACGATGCTTCGGTAACATCGTGGATTGACCGCAGCATTTTGTTCCCTGTGCATGTCGTGAAGACGCTTCGCGGGACGGGACAGCAGAAGGAATTTATTTACTACGGGCTGCGTCAGGTCGGCGGCGCTTGGTCTGCGTCGCAAGTGGAGGCAAAGGTGCAGGGCAAGCCCGGCTCCTCGATTCTTGCAATCGAAGGGGGCTCAGGAAATGCAAATCTTGGACGCAAAGACTTTGAGATCGGCCAGTCTAGCGCTCAAGGAGAGAAAGCGAAATAGATCTCAACGATTAACTCCGATCAAGATGAAGTATCTGCCGTGTCGTGCGTTGCCATAAAATCATCCTCGGATCGCACCATGCAGACGCTGGATCCCAGCCTCATACTCTTCCAAGAAAGCAATATGCACGTCAGTCGGAAGGGGCGCCTCAGAAAAATATTTATTCTCGGAAAATCTAGCCTCGGCTCTATGTGTAATCAAAAATGATGCTATTCCATACTTTCGGCTCATTGGATCTGGTCCGACGGCAAGGTTCGCTGGAAAGCATGGCACTGATTCTTGCCAAATATCTGTTAAGGCGTTCGTTGTCTTGTTCGCCAAATCTAACAGCGGCTGGCATGCAGCACTTAATATTGGGACATCACTGTAGAACGTAACATCGCTGACGTAAGCGAACCTTTTAATTGCTCCAGGAGCATAATTAAGGCCGAACTTTGCTGCTCCCCACACCAAAAATTCTTCGATAAGCTGTTTTGAATCGGAAGTATTAGAACGAGTTTCTAGCACGATCAAAGCGTCGTATAACGTAAGTTTTCGGATAACCTTGGTCCCTATCTTTCCTTCCTCGAATATTAACCCTTCCTTTTCTTGCTCTTCGCGCTTCGGTAGACGCTCGAATTTGTAACGTTCAGCCGTTGCTCGAACAAATTCCGGTAGATAGACTTTTCCCTTTGGATCGAGATCCGTAAGCTCGATGAATGCTAAGGTCCTCGCGAGATTTACCGCAGACAATCGCACGGTTTCAATCCACTCGAATAACAACTTTTTGATCCGGCGAGTACGGATCGGGATTGCCCCTCACCGTATTCGACGCGGCTGAGTATCCCGCATCATGAACGCTGTTTGCCGTCTCATCCGTAGCGTACTTTTTCCCGACTTCAGTTTCACGCTCAGACTTGTTTTTTTCCGGGCGAGGTGGCCGAGAAAAGATTCCGAACGCTAAAATGATTGCCATTATTACGATAATGCCTTCTGATGCTTGCAGCACGGCTTCAGTCCTCCTCGTCATTTTCCCCGGTCAGCTGATCTGAATCCTTCAATACGACCGCTGAAGCCAAGAACCCTAGGCACAGAATAGCACTGATGATGATCACTGTTCTCATGTCTACGGACTCTGGCCCATTGGCCATTTGCGAGGATTCTCTAATACTCCTGCGTGCGATCAAGAAATCCAGATATGGGAACACGAAGATCAAAACCGCTGCCTCGGCGCAAAATCCGCTCAAAACTTTTCTGCTCTTACGTACTGTATTACTCCGCAAAAATCTATTCTTGCGAACACGCATTGCGAGGGAAGCGACACTCGATCTCCACCAAATCCATGCCCATATGCGGCGGGCAATTCTTCGAGCAGAAGTGAGACTATACTTCACGGCGAGCCATTCTACCCCAAGACGATACAGTGGCTGCGAGCGTAGTAACTTGTTGCCTTAATTAGACTGATGCGACGCAGTGGAGCATCACGCCGTTTGCTCTCACGGGACAAGCTCCTTTTCAGCCGCTGCCGGAGCTCCATGTAACCCAAAGGGCCACCAATTCCAGTCGCCGGCAAGTTGCAGGAGTGCCGGCCCGACAATCATCCGCACTACTGTAGCGTCGATGAACACCGCCACCGCGAGAGTAAATCCCAGCATTTGGACGACCAGAAAGCTTCCCACGGTGAATGCGACGAAGACGGCGATCATAATTGCCGCGGCGCTCGTGATGAGCCCGGCTGTCCGCGCCAGGCCCTCGATCACAGCCGCTCTCTCGGATAAACCACGCCGCCGCTCTTCGAGGACTCGGGTGACCAGAAAGACCTCATAGTCCATGCTCAATCCGAAGACGATGGCGAACGCGAGAATTGGCACGATTGGGTAGACGCTGCCAGTCGGTCCGTCGAGTCCAAAAAGTTTGCCACCATGGCCTTCCTGAAAAACGACAACTAACGCGCCAAACGAAGCGCCAACCGAGAGCAGATTGAGCAGAATTGCTTTAACCGCCGCAAATAGGCAACGCAATCCGATCAGGAGCGCCAGCAAGCTCCCCAATATGACTCCGAGGACCACTCTCGGCATCCGCTCTTTTACTACCGAGTCGTAATCTGCTTCGAGTGCGGGAACGCCGCCGACGAGCAGGCTAGCGCCAGGCACGCCGGTTATTGCCGCGACGTCGGAGGCACGCACATCTCGTACCCATCGTATTTGTTGATTGGGCGTGAGAGTGGTAGCAGGCAGCAACTCAATCAAGGTAGCTTGGCCATCGGCTCGACGAAAACTCTTGCGCATTGGCTCAGGCAAATCGTTAATGGCATCAGGATTATCGGACATGCCCGTGAGCGTCGGAAGAGATAAGACCTCTTCCGCTCTAGGATCGCTCTGAAAGTGCTGGGTCAGGCGACTGACGGCAAGCCAGCCAGCCGGTGAGAGCAGTGGAGATTGCGGCGGCAACTCCAGGATTACTCGCAGAGACTGCACAATACCCGATCGCCCCATGCCTTGAAGCGTGTGCAGCGCTTTCACCGACTCAGCCGCGGCCGGAAGCGAGTTATGGTCGGGAACCCCAGGGGAGATTTTCCGTCCTTCGTAAGCAAGTAATAATAGCGGAATCCCGACGACCAGCAGAGCTGTCCCGGGCCAGCGGGTTATGATGCTGCCCCATCGCACCCACCGCTCGCTTGCCGCGCAC
The DNA here is from genome assembly GCA_963726155.1 of uncultured Acidobacteriaceae bacterium. Classification (GTDB taxonomy): domain Bacteria; phylum Acidobacteriota; class Terriglobia; order Terriglobales; family Acidobacteriaceae; genus Sulfotelmatobacter. The sequence goes on along the minus strand of CAVSBF010000002.1, from coordinate 1,311,185 downwards.
AGGCTCTCCCGAGTTTCTAATCGTCTGGCTGAGAGACACACTCTGGCGGAATCAATGCGATGCCCTAGCAGACTAAGCACCCAAGGCAGAATGAATGTACACAGCATGACACTCAAAACGGTTACCAGCAGCCCCGCTATGCCGATGGAGCGCAGTTCGCTGATGGGCACTGTGAGCAGCGCTGAAAATCCGATGGCGACTGTCGTGGCCGAGATGATCAGCGTTCGCCCCGCTTGCCGGGCAGCAATATCGGCAGCAGGGCCGGGATCATATCCTTCGGCCAATGCTTCGCGAAACCGGCTCACCATCAACAATGCATAATCGATGCCCAAGCCAAGGCCGAGCATCGTTGCCAGATTCTGCACCAAAATCGAAAGCTGCAGAAAATGCGCGAGTAGCGCAGCCGCACCCAGCGCCATCGAAATTGAGAGCAGTCCGACTCCCAGCGGCAATAGCGCCGCGACAAAACTGCCGAAAGCCAGCAACAGCAGCACGAGTGTGACCGGCATCGCCCGCTCCTCGGCATGGGTGACGTCATCTGCACTCACCTTGCGAAGATCGAAGTTCAGCGGCGTTTCACCCGTTATCTCCAATTTGATTTTGGGATATTGCGAGCGAAGTTGACTTTCCATCCATTCTGTTTTTGCTCTCAGTTTGGGGATCAACGCCTCAGTGTCATCGTGCGGGTCCAGCCCGATGATGATCAATGCTCCGCCGTTGTTCCCCGTGAACAGAGGATCTGGCCAATCCAGACTTGAGATAGCTCCCGACACTCCGGGTACGCTGCGCAATGAACGGGTTAAGAAGCCGAGTGCATCTGCGCCTTCTGCCGAATCCGGATCGGGAATACCGCTGATCACCAAAACCAGGCGGTGGGCGTACGGAGACTGGAAACGCTGCGCCAGTTCCATATCAACTTTTTCTGATTCCCCGCCCTTGATGTGAACGGCTGTCTCCAGATGACGTTCAACTTTGTAGGAAAAGGGCAACAGCGCAAGCGCCATGACAAACCCGGCCATCGCGAACCAGAATCTGCGAGCGGCAGCATGGCCAGTCTTCAGGCTTGGCGTACTGGTAAGAGTATTGGAACGGCTTTCGGGCATATCCATAATATAAGGTCAAACTGTTGATTTGCTGACCACGCGGAAGACCCATACCGCGCACCTGTCCGTCTGGAACCGATTCCATGGGAGCCACAGGGTCAGGTTTTTTCCGTGCCACAACTTTTGTAGCCCACTTGAACTCCTTTCGTCACGCAGTGGACGCTTAGTGCCGTCCCGGGGAACAATCCAAACGGCATCGTCCAGGGTTTAAGCTTCCTCAGCGCTGTCAGTTCTCTCACTCCTCTCGTCTGGCGTCGGAGATCACATTTACCCTGCACCAACACAATATTCCGTAGATGGGATCGAGGCCTGAGGGGTTTTCGGCAATCGACTGCATGGATGTCCGCTTACCATCTCGCCATTCTAGCGATGAGATAGTGCTCGTCCTTGCTGCACACGATCACCCAATCGAGTTTGACTTTCCCGTTTTTCCCGGCAGGTTTTCAGTAGCAGCGCTTCTTGCCGACACAAACGTACTTCCAGATGGATACGCGTCGGTCCATGGCCGAATTCCTTCCGCCTGCGAGACGGACCCCGAATCCCAGGGGAGTATATAGTTGACGACTCCCACGGAGCGACCCCAAAAGTGCTGGTGCCGGGAGGGGGAATCGAACCCCCACAGTCCTTTCGGACCTGCGGATTTTAAGTCCGCTGCGTCTGCCAATTTCGCCATCCCGGCTCGCGATCATTTTAGCCTAACAGGCGCGCGTCTTCGGCCAATGCTCGCGACTTGTTCCTTTCTTTTTGCGCGTTTACATGCCTGCGCTCATCGGCTACCCTTCCTCATGCAGCCGCATCTCACCAGCGGGGACGAATTTCTTATGATTTCTTTTTTGCGGATTCGCACTTTGGTATGGATTCTTGTTCTCGGCTGCGCCGCCATTCTTTCACTGCCCTTACGCGCCGACAATAATGTGCTGGGGCGAGTGGACCTGGTCGGCGCCACCAAAGTCGAACGCACTTCCGGCGTCTGGATCGACGGCCAGTATGTGGGCTATTTGCAGGAACTCAAAGGATCAAAAAAACTCCTGCTGCTTCCCGGCGAGCACGAGATCACGGTTCGCCAGGGCGGATACATCGACTTCGTACAGAAGGTGACGGTCCGCGCCGGAGAAACTCAGACCATCGAAGTCAAGATGGAAAAAGATACCCGGGTTCAGTTCCCTCACATCACGGCTCAGATTAAGCTGGACGTGAATCCCAATCGGGCTGCGGTTTTTGTCGACGGCGTCTTCGTAGGTCATGTTGCGGAATTCAGCGGTGTCGGCCGAGCCCTGCTGGTGGCACCGGGCAAGCGGAAAATCCGAATTACCCTGCCCGGCTATCAAGACTTCGAAACCGATATTGATCTGGTGGCCAATCAGAAATCAACAGTGAAGACGGACCTGGTAAAAGGTGGGCCGGCAGAGGGAACGCCATTGCCGCAATAATTCGAAAAAGCGCGTTGGATCAGGAAGCGGCCGCAGTGGATAGGCCTCGCTGCTTGCGTAGTTCCGCATGAAAGGAGTCTGCCGCCAGCCCAGCCTGGTTACGAAAAAGATCGAGCAGCGGATCTTCTACGTCACTCAACTCGGCAGGAGCTGAGGAATTGCTTTCCGTTTCGAAGCCTTCCGGTTCAACCATCAACTCCGGCAACGTGTCGGGATTTTCCGTGAGGCAACTGAGAAATTTTTCCAGCAGTGCGCGGTGCTCGGCGGTGGTTTGCGTAAATTCCACTCCCATTCCGATGTCAGGGTGCATCACTCGTACCACCCCTTCCGATCGCAGCTCCACGTTCGCAGCTCTCATCGAAAGCGTCACCCGAGCAGAAACCGGGAACGGCGAAGGCATGGCAAGATAGCATCCGCGCAAACTTAAGTCGGTTAGTTGGCAGGGCGCGGGAGGGTCGTCCTTCTCTCCTTCTGGCGTATTGCGACCCAGCCACTCGCGCAGCTGGCGTGCCATATCCGGCGAAGGATTCACAAAACGCAAGCCCACCTGCGTCCCGCTTCCCTCCCAGGCAAACTCCGCGGCGACCTCAATCTTGCTGGATCCAGGCAGCGTGAATGACAGACTCCATTGTCCGTGCGGCTTAGTGCGGCGCGGGATCGACACCGCCAATCCACCTTCGCCAACGTCGGTGGTATTGGCTTTAATGCGAGCGCCAGACCGGGCGCTGACCATCTCCAACGGAAAATTCACTGAGACCCGCGAGTTGCGCCTTCGTTCCCGTTTCATCAGGGCTCTCGCGGCACGAAAACTCGATTTGGCGCGCTCCGCGGAAACTGGCTTATACAGGATGAAGTGGGCGCCGATCTCAAATGCCGAGCGCAATCCACTGCCGGCATCGAGAATCGCTACCGCAATCGCCCGTTTATTGCATGGAGCCGTTCGGGCTGCGCGCAGAACATCGGCAGCTCCGGGGCCGGCACAGTCCACAATAATGGCCTCAAACCGGTCGCGGGTCAGATGCCGCAACGCCACTTCGGCACTCGCGCAATGCTCGACGCCGATATCAAGATCGCCCAGCGTACGTCGCAACACGCGTCCGATTTTTTCATCGGAGCAAAGCAACAGTGACTTCAAATTCATCGTGATCACTATCCAGGTGGAGCGCTATTATGCCGTGGTCCGGCGGCGAGAATGCAGTCTCAAGTGTAGGTCGTCCTCTGACGTCACATCAACGGAGCTCTTATGCCAGAGGTTACGCCCGTAACTTCGGTATGTTCCGTTCGATCCAGTGACTTTCGGGGTCGCGGCTCCCCGGGATGATCTTATAAAAGTCTTATAAACATGCGGTTACAGCCGATAATTCAAGCGATCACGCGACATAATAGGATTGACTTTCTGGCCTTTGTGACCTAAGATGCTGTTTCTCCAAATAGCTTTTTGGGACCCGCTGTCCGCAGATTTTGGTGGACGGCTTGATTTCTGTGAATCCCGTTCGGCAGCAAGAGAATCATACAGTTAGAAAACTTATTATTAATAAGTTAATCCCCTATTTGTACGAAAGGCTTTTTCATGGCAAAGCGACGCGGAAATCCAAACTGGGGAAAACCCGAGCCGATTGGCCCGATCGTCCCCACCATCACAGAGTTCGAGCAAGTGGTGCGCGAATACAAACTCACTCCAGACCAATATTTGCGGTCGACTCGTCTGCGGGAGTGGGCCCGGCGCAACAAGAATTCCAAATACATCCCTGAGCCTCTTCTGGAAGCCTGGGGCTTTGAGATTGAGTCCACGCTGTAGTGCCATTGCAGCAAGAATCCGAGGGTCGCCATATGGCGACTCTTTACTTTTGCACCGGTCTTTCTTTCTTTTAAGCCTTTTAAGCCTTTTAAACCGCGCGAATTTATTTTGAGGGCATAACTGGAAGGATAAGCGACGACGGATGTTGCGAGTCGTGAAGGATCGTATTGTTTGCCGTCGCCATGGTGCGGGCGAATTTGATTTCTTCTCCGGTATTCAGATTGCGATCGAAGCGTGGAAAATTGCTGCTGGAAATTTCCAGGCGCAGCGTGTGGCCTTTGAGAAACACGTTGCTGGTGGCCCAGAGATCGACGGTGATCTCGTAGATCTGCCCAGGATTCATCAGAGTGGCGTGCTCCGGCGAAGAACGATAGCGCATGCGCAGAATTCCTTCGGTAAGATCTTGCGCGAAGCCGTCGGGCGCGACATCGACAAGCTTCGCGGTAAAGTCAGTATCCACGGCCGAGGATTTGACGAAAAGATCGGCAGTGACGGGACCCGTGACTTCCAGATTGCTGGTCAGCGGCCCGATCGAATAAACCAGCACGTCGTCGCGATTTTCTACAGCGCGCTGGTCGCGCGGGCCCGGTTCCATGTGCTCCGCATCGCAGCAGAGCGGGCCCCCCACGGTGGGGGCGGGATTAGCGGGATTGTAAGCGTAGCTGTCTGCGGATTCGGATTTGGGTGCCGATGTGGAGAGCGAGCCGTCGCCACGAACCGAATTTGCTTTGCCGGTAGAGTGCAGAAAATATTTTGTGTTGCGCGCTTGCGGCGGAGGCCAATCATCTTCCTGGCGGTACTCGTTCGCGCCCATCACGAAAAGCTTGACCGGTTTATCGGTGGCGAATTGGTTCTTGATGCCTTTAAAAAGAAAATCGTACCAATCGAGGATGACGTCTGTGTACACGTTTTCCATAGCGTGGGGTCCGAAGTCAACATCCCCGATGCGGCGGCCGAAACCGGAATGGCCTCCGATCTCGATCAGCAGATGCTGCTCGGTACGCGCAGCTTCCGTGGCCCCGTGAGCCTTGGCGCCCATGTAATTGCGCAGAGTGCCGGCATTGAAAATGTCATACCATCCGCCGACCTGCAGCATGGGAACGGCAATCTTTGAAAAATTCTCCTCGATCGACCATTGCTTCCAGTATTCGTCGTAATCGGGATGCGCGAGCCAGTCGAGGTAGTAGGGCGCAATCAACGCCGTGAGCTTTGCATCGGCGGGCAACTGGCCGAAATTGAAGACGGGATAATTGGAAATAGGGAGCGTAGCTGCGCCAATGCGTGCGTCAGTATTCTCGTGGATCAAACGTTCCAGCGTGTTCTGCGCGAGCTGAGAGGTCCAATTCTGATCGAACCATTGCTCGAACGCTCCGCTCTGGTAGGTCCAACCATCGTGATAGTTGCTGGCCGTCATGTTGGGGGCGATTCCCGCAAGATGGGGTGGTTGTGCGATGGCGGCGAGCATCTGGGTCGCGCCCACATAGGAGGCGCCTATCATGCCCACTTTGCCATTCGAATATGGGATCTTGGCTGCCCATTCGACAGCATCGTAGCCATCGGCCTGCTCGTGCCTGAAGGGATACCATTCTCCTTCAGAGGTGTAGCGTCCGCGGACGTCTTGGATGATGACAACATAGCCGCGCGGGACCATCTTGAACACCGGTGAGACCGCCCAGTCCACGCTTTTGTCATAGGGAGTGCGCATGAGGATGACGGGAAATTTGTCTGGGGATCTAGGACGATAAATGTCGGCATAGAGGGTGACGCCATCACGCGTCTTCATAGGCACGTCGTGCTGAATGATGATGTCGGTGGCAATCAACGGAGCTGCATCTTGCGCCTGCAATGGGCGCAGTGGGACGAGCCAAGCCATGGGTACGGCCAACACCAGGAACGAAAGCGTGCGACGGCATCGCATGCGTAAAGCCTCCCAGAGCGGCATCGAACAGCGCCGCTGGCGATCTAATGGAATTATTTCATGGGATGGCGTAAGCAGGTAAAGGCCGAGCCAACCACAACCTCTCTTCACGGGAATGTCATTGCACTGTTTCCACAAAGGCTGCAGGGGTGGAAACTCCGGCGGCCACGGCCTGAATATTCACAGTTCCGGCATTCGGCGACGTTGTATAAGTCACGCTGGCGACGCCACTCGAACTAGTCGATACCGGATTTGCCGAGAACGTCCCTCCCGCACCCCCATCATTGAAAGTCACGGCTACTCCCGAAACCGCGTTCCCGTATTGATCCGTCACTTTTGCGATCAAGGGCTGCGTGAGTTGACTGCTTGGCGGCGTTGACTGACCGTTTCCCGATGTTGCAGCTATATTGGCAGCGGGGCCAGCAGTGACGGTTTCGAAGAAAACCAGGCTAGTGAGTCCGGGGACTGAGGCAAGGATCTTGCCGTGCAAAGCCGCGGCGGTCGTTCCCGTCGTATAGGTGACGCTGGCTAGCCCTGCGCTGTTGCTCGTTGCTGGATTGGGTGAGAAGCTGCCCCCGGAGCCCGAATCCGTATAACTCACCTGCACCCCAGGCACTCCATTGCCCAAGCTATCTTTCACCTTGAGAACCAGTGGGTTTGGCAATGGCGTTGTAACTTGTGCCGACTGATTGTTACCGCTCCAACTGGCTAAACTCGTTGCCTTCGCGGCAAGTGCCGTTTCCGTGAAAAGCCCGGCCGGGTAACCCGTCGCAGAAGCAGTCAGACTGTAAGAGCCAACTTTCGCAGGCAAGGTATACGTAGTCGACGCCGAACCGGATGAGTCGGTAACCGCTGTAGGAGGATTGAAAGTACCGCCTTTGCCGCCGTCGGAGAATGTTACGGTCACTCCGGGGAAAGTATTCTGCGTATAAAGATTGAGTGCTTGAACCGTTAAAGGAACTGGGAGGGTTGAGGCAACAGCGGCCGACTGCCCATTACCCGCGGTCGGGGACAGGGTTGGGAATAATCCAAAGATTACGACGCTGTTCTGAGTTCCGACGAAAACCTTCCCGTCTGCAGCGATAGGGCTGGCGAAGTGAGGCAGTGGCGGAAGTGTGTCACGGCCGCCCGCAGCCTGGTTGGAATAATAAAGAGTTTTCAGTGAGCCGGCGTCGAAAGCGTACAAGTTGCTTCCGTTCATCGTCCAGAGAATCCCGCTGGAGGTTCCATTTGCCGTAATGATGGCGTGACCTCCGCCGCTCAGCAGGATGGACTTTACCGAAGGTGGAGATACTAGTGTCCCATTGCTGAGGGTGTAAGCGAAAGCCGGGCTGTGCTGAGGCGTAACATAAACGGTGTTGTTCCAATAAACAGGTATGCCGCTATACGGCGCGGCCTGTGGAAGCTCCTGCACGATCTGAGTGTCGGCAGTGGTACAACTCGAACAAAACTGACCCATGTTGTCCCGGTTCAACACATAGATCGTCCCTTCTTTGCCGCCAGTGATGAGTTCGTGGGGATAAGGACCGGGCTGGTCCGGCAGGATCAGAATGCCATCGTCCAGATCCAAATCATTGTCGGAAAGATATGTCTGATTATAGGGAGTGAACCAGTCTGCAAGAGCAAGCGTGGTTCCAATTTGGTTGAGTTTCTGCACGCTGCTAGCGAGGTTCGTTCCGTCCACATACGGCCCCTCTCCCGATTCCCCGTAAATATTCCCGGCGGTATCGGCGGAAAGTCCGGCACCTTTTTGCCATATAGACGCCAGAACCTTGCCGGGCTCGACGGTATACGCGCCTTCCTGCTGCAGCGTACCGGAGTTATAAGACAGCACCCATCCCTGGCAGGGGGTAGCGTTGTTTCCGTTGGAGCCGAACGCGATATAGATGTGGCCATTCGCCATTAGCAATGCTGGACGATTCATCTGGTTAAGATCGGTAAACGTGGTGGTAACCCCGTTTAGCGTATACGTTGCCGCAATGGTCGTGGGGGCGCCGTACTTTTCCAATCCGGTGGTGACGTCAAGTGCGTGCAGCCGATGCACAACCTTTCCGCTCTCGTAGCTTTCGGCAACCGCGTACAGAGTGTTAGTCGCGGCATCGATGATCGGAGTGGAGATGATGCCCAACTCGGTCCAACCGGTGGTTCCGGCATCTTTCTTCACCGCTGCCGCCGGCACGCTGGTGGCTCCCGCGGGGCTGTAGCTCAATAAACTGGTCATCCATAAAGGCGACGTGCTGCCGCTATCGGCATCGAAGGCATACACGCTGTCATGCATCGTCGCAACGTACACCACATTGTGAGTGCCCTGGCCGGAGATGCTGATTCCGGGAAGATAGAGTGGGTGCCCCACGATGTAGCCGTCGACCGGAAGGGTAAACAATTTTCCGAAACTTTTCGTGTTCACATTGGACGGGGTGAGCAGGGTTTCGGTGGTGTCGGCACCGGACCTTGCATTGTCGTAATGCCACGTCGTGATGGGGGTCTGGCCCAGCAAGGGCACTGAGGCGAACGACATTGTGATCAGCAAAAGGGCCAAGAAAGTAACGGCGCGAGATGCGGAAAAACGAGAGAAGCCAGACTTCCAATTCATTTCAGCTGGTGCGTCTTCAATCTCGGTGCGAAATGCGGCCTTACCGTTCCATAAGCACTGCATACTAATTCTCCAGGTATCGGCGCAACCTGACCGGACGTGCCGCACTGACCTGCGTCGAACAGCGGCATCTGCGTTGCCCTCAGTAAGCTGGAATCTCCTCGATATCGGTCCAAAATCAGGTTCGAAGCGACGAGAATCATACACCCGTTTCGCCGTTCCCCAACAACGATAATTTCGCCGGGATCGCCCGTCAATAGCCCGAAAAGGCTGTTGTTCTCCAATGGAAACATCTTTCCCAGACCTGGCCATGCGGAATGCACTTCTGTGTCATTGGCCATGCCCCGACATGTACTAGTGTGACTTGCCAATTTTTCGTAGGCGGATAGGATCGGAAAAATCAGTAAACACTTTGGTCTCATCTGGTTCCGGCGGAGGGAAACGTTCCGCTCCGGGGCGGCTAAGACCAGCTTCCAGGAGGGATCGTGCACTCTTTTAACATCGCCAACCGCTTGCAACGACTGACCATCATCGCTCTATCGGCCATCATTCCGATCGCCTTCACTGTCCCGGCGGCCGCTGCGAGCCACCCACAGGTTCTGCTCTTCAACGGAACGGGTACCATTGCGAATGATGTCAAGGCAGTCGAGACAATTCTTTCAGGCCTTGGTCTCTCTTATGCCACAGCAGATTCGGCGCAGCTCAATGACATGAGCGAGAGCGACTTGAGAGCCTATAAGCTCTTGATTGTGCCGGGCGGCAATTCGATTACGATTGGCGAAAATCTGCATTCGAGTACAACGGAGAATATCCATAACGCGGTGGGTGCTGGCCTGCATTATCTCGGAATTTGCGCCGGCGGATTTTTTGGCGGCTATTCCGACCACAACGGTCTGAATCTGACTTCAGGCGTTTGGTTTAACTTCTACGCCGATGAAGAGAAGGGTGTTCATAAGGCGGCCGTAGAAGTCAGAGGCTCACAAGGAGAAACGCTTGACCAGTATTGGCAGGACGGTCCCGAGTTCTCGGGATGGGGAACCATTGTAGGCGAGTATTCGAACGGTACCCCGGCCATCGTCGAGGGCAAATCGGGTAGCGGATGGGTCATCCTGTCTGGCATCCACCCCGAAGCGCCTGCGACCTGGCGGTACGGTATGAAGTTCACAACGCCGGTTCAAACGGATAATGCTTATGCGGGCGTATTGGTCCTCGCGGCGTTGAACGGTACTTCGTTGCCACACTACTGAGCGTCGATTTTCTCCCTGAAAGTGAACAATGAGAAGAGGGCCGGAATTCCACTTCCGGCCCTTTGCTATTCTTCAATTTCAGATCCGATCAGCGATCGGGAAGGCTTCCCTACTGCGATGTGCCCTCGACCAACTTCCATGAGTTTTCGATGTAGAAGTCACCGGCAACAAATTTTCCCAATCCTACGTTCAGAGTTGCGCAACGTTGCCGCAACTCGATCTCTTGCCCGTTCGATTCGATGGAAAGGTCTATCCGATAAAGCCCGGGCACCACTGGGAGCACAGGGCAGGAAAACTCGATGGTTCCATCGCCCGGTCCAAGGGTAAATCCTCCCTGCGAAGAATCAGTGGTGAGCTGAGCACAAAGATAGCCGCTGGGCCAATAGAGTGAAATTCGAAACACGGCCGCCGGGACGATCTGCCGCGCGCGATAGCCTAAACGAGCGACCATCGGATGCCCGGTTTGAATCCCTTCGGCAGAGTCGGGCGCACTAAAGGAAACGCTGGTGCATTGCGCCGGGGAATCCAGTTCAGTAGCAGAGATCGGTTTTGCATCGTCGCCGAAGGTCATCTGCTGATATTCGTCGATGACTTCTCTGGGCGGCCCCTCGGCAACCACGCGGCCATGACTCATCAGGATGGCCCGATCGCAAAGACGATAGACCGCACTCAGATCATGCGAAATGAAGACCACTGTGCGTCCCGTACGCCGCAGTTCTGAAAGACGCTCGAGGCATTTGGCCTGGAAAGCGGCATCGCCGACCGCGAGGACTTCATCCAGCAACAGAATATCGGGATCCAGGTGCGCGGCAATGGAGAATCCCAGGCGCACATACATTCCAGAGGAATAACGTTTGACCGGCACATCGATGTATTGGCCGACGCCTGAAAATTCGATAATGCTGTCCAGTTTCCGGCGTATTTCCGACCTTCTCATCCCCAGCATTGCGCCGTGCAATTGGATATTTTCGCGGCCAGTGAGCTCCGGGTGAAATCCCGAGCCCACTTCAACCAACGCAGCCATTCTTCCTCGAACCGTAATCTCGCCGGCGGTGGGAGTGGTGATGCTGGACAGAATCTTCAGAATAGTTGTCTTGCCGGCGCCGTTGTGTCCGACGATTCCCAGCGCCTCCCCTTGTCGCACTTGGAAGCTGACATCACGAAGCGCCCACATGGAAGTCGATCGGCGGCGAAAAACGTCCGAATACCAGCGCTTCGGAGATTTGCCGGGCGTTCGCAGCTTGTACTGCTTCGAAACTCGATCCAGGGTTATGTCGATCATCTTTAAATCTTGTTACGGCAATGCCGACGTCAAATTATGTCGGCCATTAAGGCTTCGGAAGACTTGAAATAAGCGTACGCGATCACGAGACACGCGAAGGCAATACCAGCTGACATCGCCAGGCTTGAGGTATCCGGCCTGCGGCCCTCGAGCAACACGGTGCGGAAATTCTCGATCAAGCCGGAGATAGGATCAAGCAGGTAGAGCTTGCGAAAGCGCAACGGCACCGCCTGCAGTGAGTAGACCACCGGAATAGTAAACATCCACACTTGCAGCAGGAGCGGCAAGGCAAGTCCGATATCTCGAAAACGAACGTGTATGGCGGAGAACAACAAAGCGACGGCGGCGGCAAACGCGGCCAACACGATCATAATTGGAATCGCATAGATGAGATTCCAAGTCGGCAACACACGGTAGTGAGCCATGAAACCGGCGAGAATCATGCAGCCGATGAGAAAATCCATGAAGCCCGCTGCCAGGTAGGACAGTGGAATGATCTCGCGCGGAAAATACATTTTGGTAAGCAGATTTGGATACAAAACCAGCCCGTGGACCGCATTTGAGATCGATGCCGAAAAGAATAGCCACGGCAGAAGAGCGCACAAAACGAAAAGCGGATAAGGAATGCCGCCGGTTGAAACCGTGGTTACGCGGGTAAAGACGATAGTGTAGATGGTCATCAAGGCGAGCGGCTGGAGCGCTGCCCAGATCCAGCCAAGAGCCGATTGCTTGTAGCGAACTTTCAGTCGAAACAGGCTGAGTATCCAAAGCAGGTCGGCGTACTTAACCAGGGTCTGCACACCACTGATGATTGTGCCGATCGAAAACGCCGGGGGACGAATGATGCGCACGGGGCGCTGCACGTCGTGAGTCGGCTCCGACTGCCAGTCCACCGGGGATGACAATGCCTGGTCCGAGGGAACAGCGGACGAACCTAGCGCTCCATCCGGACGATCGGCCATCCTTGATTCCCCTTTTTGTGAAAATGAGGTTGCAGGCTCTCAGGCGCCGATTCCGGGCGAGAAGCTCGCACGCGGAGCCATCTCCTCGGCTCCATGCATCTCGGCTTCCCTGATTCCCTGAAGCCTGGCGGCCAGAATTTGGCCAATGATACCAACTTGGGGCTGCCGCAGGAACTCATCGTGCTTGCAATTCAGCTCGCAGATTTCTACCCCACCGGTGGAACGAGCGCCCCAACCCATTTGTCGATCGCGAACGTAGTAGTAGGGCTGGCGCACTCTCTTGAACAAGAGTACGGGAGCCCGAAATCTCGGCTCATCGAAGTTATCGCCAGGCCAATAAGCTCGATCCCAACCGGTCTCTGTACCGTTCCTTTTTCCAAGAAGTAGGCGCTTTACGAAGCTCTTCGTGGTGCCCAGCTGCTCCTGCCGCGGGAGGCTGCGGAAGTACTGAAATCTCTTGCGATAATAGTCGATCATCCAGAGCGGGTGGATCTGAGAATTTTCCAGCACCCAGGTGTCGAAAATTGAGAAGACGCCCACTTCCTCCTGCATCGATTCAAGTTCGAGAATCACTTCCTGCGCAATCAGAACGCCGCCGCACATGCCACCGAGGCAATAAGGGCCGTGAGGCTGCACAGATCGCAGAGCAGCTACATACTCCTGCGCCAGGGTTCGCAACTCCTGCCGCGTGAAAGGCCGCCCCCACGCCACAGGCGCGTGTCCCTGGACCTTGTAGACGGACTGATTGGTCCCCATGTGGCGCGCAAGCAATGATAGCCCGAAGGTATCCACACCGGGGGCCGCGATCGCGAAGAATGGAACAATGCCATCACCTTCCTGTAGTTTCAGGAGAACGGGATCGGGTTGATTGTCCAAGTTCTCACGCAAGAGTGGTGCGAAGGCTTCGACCGTCGGGGCACGAAAGATGGCCGAGACAGGGATTTGCCTGCCGGTGATCTCGCGTATCTGCGCAACCAGCCGGACAGCGAGCAGCGAGTGACCGCCAAGGTCGAAGAAGCTGTCGCGAATTCCAACCTTCGGCAGACCAAGAACTTCTTTCCAGATTTCGACGAGTAATTCCTGGTCCTGGTCCAAGGGTTCAGAACGACGTTCAGGTGCGCGACGGGTAGATGCCGTCGGCGTTACTTTCTGTTTCTCTTTTCTTCCCTTCTCTGCCGTTGAGTTCAGGTCCAAAGCCGTGGCCGGCAGACCTGGTAGGGACAGCGACAGAATATGGCTGTCTGGATCAGATACCACGCCCGCGAGAATGGACGTGTAATCGCCTAACATGCGGCGGACACGCTCCTGCCGGAATAGGTTGGTGTTGTACTCAACCTGCGCCCACGATTTCCGGTCGACATCCTCGATGACAGTCATGCTTAGATCGAAGATTGATGTTTCACCGCTGACCACATAGGGAAAGGCCGTTAGATCGGCAAATTTATGAGATCGCACCGCGGACTTCAGGGTGGCAAACATGACCTGAAAAAGCGGGTTGTAGCTGAGATTCCGTTCCGGCTGGAGCTCCTCCACTATTTTTTCGAAGGGAACGTCGACGTTCGAGAAAGCGCCTAAAATTGTTTCGCGCACTTGAGCGACCACATCCGTGAAGCGCGGATTGCCCGCCAGATCATCGCGCAGCACCAGCGTGTTGACGAAGAAGCCCATCAGGCCCTCGGTCTCCACACGATTACGTCCGGCAACTGGTATGCCTACAACGACGTCGGGCTGTCGAGCATAGCGCGAAAGCAGAACCTTGAATGCTGCCAACTGCACCATGAAGGGAGTAGCCTGGCAACGAGTGGCGACGTGCTCAATTCCCTCGACGACATCCTCCGCGATAGACACGACTTCAACCGCACCGTCGAAAGTTTGCTCCGGCGGCCGGGGCGCATCGGTTGGCAATTCCAGAAGCGCCGGCGCTCCCTGGAGCTTATTTTTCCAGTAACCAAGCTGCTGCTGGACTTCGCTGCTATGAAACCATTCCAGCTGCCATTCGGCAAAGTCGCCATACCGAATCGGCAGCGCGGGCAGGGGCGACGCTTCGCCGCGCGAGAAGGCGGTGTAAAGCTGTTCCAACTCTTTCGCGAAGATTTGTACTGACCAGGCATCGGTAATGATGTGATGCATGGTGAAGAGAAAAACATGGTCGAGAGGTGTAGCGCGAAACAGGCACGCACGAAATAAAGGCGCCCTACTGAGATCGAAGGGTTCCTGCACTTCCCGGCGGGCAAGCTGATAAGCTTCTGCCGTGGGGTCCGCGGCGCCGCTCAGGTCTGTCACCGGTATAGTTACCCGGCACGCGCCTTCTACAACTTGTTGGAGTTGCTCGCGCTCGATGCGGAATGATGTGCGCAGGCTGTCGTGCCGGTTGACCATTTCCTGCACGCTTGATTGGAGCGCCGCGAAATTGAGTTTGCCTCTCAGCCAAACGCCGAGGTGCACATTGTAGGCAGTATTTCTTGCCCTCAGTTGATCCAGGAACCACAGCCGCACCTGGGCCAAAGATGCCGGGTAGGTATAGTTGGGACTCGCCTGCAGGAGAAGTTCGACTAACTCATTCTTCTCTCGCACATCGCGGGTCACCACATCCTGGCTTCGATACAACATACCGGTTAACCCTTCCTACTCAAGGCACACGTGTCGCCACTTAAGCAATCGTCTTGCCAAAGGAGAGATGAAGTACCGTGATCTGTAGGCACAGCAGTCTGCGTATAAATCCGGGGGAGGGATTTCGAGGTACACCTGTGGGAACAAAAGACGGAAGTGACATCCGTAATCCTGTACTGCGTATTAAAACTCAAAAAAATCCAATCACCCGGCCAGAGTTTTAAAGCTATTTTTTAACTGTCACTTGCATTCAGCTACCAATATGCGCTGGGCCAAGAAAGCTTCTGTTTACACCATTGCGAAGATGCAGCCTTGGACTCGACGCGCTGGCTGACGATCGAACCGAAATCTCTCGGAAAATCGCGCCAGCCCCACCAAGGGCTATTCAAAACACTATAACCCAGGATGGACTTGTAGAATGTTCAAAATCGACGAAAAATCACATACAGTGAAATACTGATATTCCATCCGACCTTTTTAGAGCATAGTCGCTGAACTGTCGACCTCTGGCGTTGCCAGCAGGGGTATACTGGGTGCTTGAATGCTGCCTGCAAGTTAGATCGCGGGCGGCTAGAGGTACCGCTCTCCCCCACTGGCGCCATCAAGGATGTAAGGATCTCAACGGATGACTCGATTGGCGTACCCGGCCTCCTTTGCCCAGCAAAGACTATGGTTTCTCGATCAACTGGATCCTGAAACTGCAGCCTATAACCTGCCGCGTGCTTTCCGGATTACCGGCCCATTAGATGTTGACATCCTGAAGCAAGCTTTTCAGATGGTTGTAGGGCGCCACTCCAGCCTGCGCACTGTATTCGACTCCGTCGATGGCGAAGCCCGGCAGATCGTCCTGTCCGACGTGGAAGTGGAGATTCCAGTCATCGATCTGGCAGGAATTCCGGCAGCGGAGCGCGAGTCGGAGGCTCTGCGGATTGCCAGTGAAGAGGGTAAGAAGCCATTCGATCTAAGCGAGGGGCCTTTGCTGCGCCCCATGCTGGTGCGCCTGGATCCGGAAAAGCATTTCCTTGTCCTGGTGATCCATCACATCGTCACAGATGGCTGGTCCATCGCGCTTTTGTTCCGCGAAGTGACCAAGATCTACGCGGCTCTCACCAAAAATGAAACGCCGGTACTTCCTGAGCTGACTCTGCAGTACGCAGAATACGCGCAGTGGCAACGCGACTACATGAGTGGCGACCTGCTCAAGGGGGAGATCGAACACTGGAAACACAAGCTCGCGGGAGCGCAAACTTTGCTCGATCTGCCCACCGATCACCCGCGCCCGAGCAGCTATAGTTGGCACGGCGCCACCGAGGAAATCAGCCTGGATAGTTCCATCCTGGCGAAGCTGAAAGCGCTCGCGCAAGCTGAGAGTTCCACTCTTTTCATGCTCACTATGGCAGCGTTTCAGGCTTTGCTCTGGAGGTACACCAACCAGGAGAGCATTCTGATTGGAACACCGATCGCGGGCCGCAGCGAAATTGAAATTGAAAACATGATCGGCTTGTTCGTCAATACGCTGGTCTTCCGCGCAGATTTCACGCACAACCTGAGCTTCCGGGAACTGGTTCGGCAGACACGATCATTCGCTCTGGAATCGTACAACCATCAGGACGTTCCTTTTGAGAAGCTCGTGGAAGAGTTAATCCCGCAGCGTTCGCTGGAGACGCATCCTCTGTTTCAAGTAATGTTCACCTTCCAGAATATTCCCAAACAAGTGTTTGAGATTCCCGGACTGAAGATCAAAGAGATGGGCTTCGAGGCAGGAATCGCCAAGTTCGATCTTTCCGCCGAAGTGTGGGAAAATGACGAATTTCACTGCCAGATCGAATACAACACCGACCTTTTCGAGCAATCAACCATTCGCCGCATGCTGGCGCACTTCGAAACACTGTTGAGCACGGTGGTTGAGAATCCTGATTTAACCGTGGCGCAGATTCCGATCATGAGCCCGGAAGAGCGGCAACAGGTGCTGGTCGACTGGAATCAGACTGTGGCCGACTATCCCAGAGATCTGCCGCTGCACCGTGCATTCGAGAAACAGGTAGAGGTTCGTCCGGGTGCGACAGCGCTGATGTTCGAAGGGAAAAAGTGGAGCTACCGCGAAGTCAATGACCGTGCCAATCGCCTGGCGCGCCGGCTCATCGAGAGCGGAGTCGGTCCAGGTTCTCTGGTTGGGATTTTTCTCGAACGTTCCGCTGAGATGGTGATCGCGCTTCTAGGCGTGCTTAAGGCTGGAGCCGCTTATGTTCCACTCGATCCGGCGTATCCGCTCGATCGTCTCAGATTCCTGATTGAAGATGCCGCGCTATCCAGCATTGTTACTCACTCATCGATCAAAGGTGGACTTCCAGCTAACGCGCAGAGCACGAATGCGCCGAACGTTGACGCGCAGAACATTGTGGTGCTTGATTTGGAAGACGATGGTTTCAGCGATGACGCCCCCAGCAATCCTCAGGTCTCAGTTTCAAGCGATCAACGCGGCTATGTAATCTACACGTCCGGTTCAACCGGAGTTCCCAAGGGCGTGGAAGGAACGCACCGGGCCTCGATGAATCGCTTTTCCTGGATGTGGAAGGCCTATCCCTTCAAAAGCGGAGAGGTTTGCTGCCAAAAAACGAATCTCGGATTTGTCGACTCCATCTGGGAGATTTTTGGCCCGTTGCTGGCAGGAATCCCAAACGTAATCATTCCGCAAGAGGCAGTTCGCGATCCCGAGGAGATGTTGAAGGTACTGGCACGAGAGCGCGTGACGCGTATCGTCCTGGTGCCCTCTTTGTTGCGTACGCTTCTTGATCATGAGCGAAATCTGCAAACGAGGGTGCCGGACTTGAGGCTCTGGTCGTGCAGCGGAGAGATTCTGCCGGCAGAGTTGGCCAAACGGTTTCGCGAGGCTTTCCCGGAAGCCACGCTGCTAAATATCTATGGATCATCGGAAGTTGCCGCCGATGTAACTTGCCACCACGTTTCGGAGATAGACATAGCTTCTTCGGTGGCCATTGGCAGACCGATCAGCAACACGCAGGTCTATCTGGTAGATGAGTACGGCGAGCCAGCCCCCATTGGAATTCGGGGACAGATTTTTGTCGGTGGGGATAACCTGGCGCGCGGATATCTGAACCGGCCGGAGTTGACGGCGGAGCGTTTTGTCACCAACTGGCTGGCGCCGGAGCTGTCGCCGCGTCTGTATCGCACCGGCGATCTGGGCCGCTTCCGCAGCAATGGAGAGATCGAATACTTAGGCCGAGTCGATAATCAAGTTAAGCTGCGCGGGCTGCGCATCGAGCTAGGTGAAATCGAATCGGTGCTCACGGCGCATGACGATGTCGCCGAAGCAGTAGTCATGGTGAGCGGTGAAGGCGAGCAGCAGAAACTGGCCGCTTACCTGGTGATGAGAAATGAGGCAGCAGCGTCGGCTGGAGAGTTGCGCCGCTATCTGCGAACGAAATTGCCGGAACACATGGTGCCGGCCAGTTACTGGCGGGTAGAAGCGTTGCCGTTGTTACCCAGCGGAAAGGTGAATCGCTCGGCGCTGGCGGGTTATGGTAAAACGCTGGTGGACCGCGAGGAGTTAACCGCTCCACGGAATGAGGTGGAGGCCAAGCTGGCAGAAATCTGGCAAGAGTTACTGCAATTGGAACAAGTAGGGATTGAACAGAATTTTTTCGAGCTGGGCGGACATTCGTTGTTGGTGCTGCAGGTGACGGCGCGAATCAGGCGGATTTTTGAAGTGGAGTTGGCGGTGCGCAGTGTGTTTGAAGCTCCGACGATCGCAGGATTGGCGCTGGAAGTGGAGAAGGCACAGGCAATGGGCCTGAAAGCCCGCTCCCCGATTCTGCAACGGCGTCCACGAAACCAGGTCGCAAGCCGCGAAGCCCTGCTCGCGCAATTGGACACTCTGTCTTCCTCGGAATTGCAGAGTTTGCTTCAGCGGGTACTTGACGGCAAACAGCCAGCGTAACGGCATAGATTACAAATGCAGCAATTGAATTTTGATCGCTAGATTCTTTGAATTCTCGATTTTTGGATTCTCAATATGTCTGTCCACGATTTAGTCGCAATGCAAGCCCATGAAACTCCTCAAGCCGTTGCTGTCGTAGCCGGCGACCGGAAACTCACCTATGGGGAGCTGAATGCACGGGCCAATCAACTGGCCAACTTTCTACGCTCGCTCGGAGTTAAAGCAGAAGTTCCCGTCGCCCTCTTTTTGCAACGCTCTCCCGAGCTGGCAACAGCTGCTTTGGCCGTATTGAAAGCGGGTGGGGCCTACGTGCCTCTCGATCCTGGTTACCCTCCAGCCCGCATCGCCATGTTGTTGGAAGATTCTGCTGCTCCAGTCGTGTTGACGCATTCTTCGGTGGCCAACAAACTGCCCTCGGGAAACTGGAAAACAATTGTGATCGATGCGCACGAAGACAAGATTCTTGACCATGCCGTTGCAGCTCCAAGTCTTGAGAGCAATCCTGACGATTGCGCCTACATTATTTTCACGTCAGGTTCCACTGGGCGGCCAAAAGGTGTGCAGATCACGCATGCGAACTTGTTGAACCTGGTGCATTGGCACCAGCGCGCTTTCAACATTACGGAGGCTGACCGGGCCACGCTGCAAGCAAGTCCGGGCTTTGATGCGAGCGTTTGGGAAATGTGGCCTTACCTCACAACAGGCGCGAGCATTCACGTTGTGGAAGATTCCATTCGCGCCGCGCCGGATCTTCTTCGAGACTGGATGATTGCGAACCGAATAACCGTCAGCTTCGTTCCGACGGCGGTCGCCGAACAGCTGATTGCTCTGCAATGGCCGACTCAAACCTCACTTCGAGTTTTGTTGACTGGTGCAGATTGTCTCCGCCGTTATCCACCGCAAGGCTTGCCGTTTTCTTTGATTAACAATTACGGTCCAACGGAGTGTGCGGTGGTTGCGACCTCGGGGGAAATTGGGCCAAGTGATGAGAGCGACGACGCGCCCTCCATCGGAAGAGCGATTGACAACGCGGAAATCTATATCGTTGATGAAGAATTAAAACCGGTTGCTGACGGTGTTCCGGGAGAACTCTTAATCGGAGGCGCCGGGGTGGGACGCGGATACTTAAACCTGCCTGAACTTACGGCTCAAAAATTTATCGCAGACCCTTTCGGTAGCGCAGCAGGGGTGCGTCTTTACCGCTCAGGCGATCTCGCTCGCAAACTTCCGGACGGTCAAATCGCATTTATGGGACGGATGGACGACCAGATCAAGATCCGGGGGTATCGCATCGAACCGGGCGAAATCAGCGCGGTGCTGAACCGGCATCCGGCAATCAGTTCGAGTTCGGTAACCGCTCACACCGACGATTCCGGGGAGAGCAGACTTGCTGCATATATTGTTGCGGCAGGAAGCGCGCCTCTCACTTCGGCGCAGCTGCGCACTTTTCTCGCGGAATCTCTTCCCGAGTACATGGTGCCCGCAACTTTTGTAAAGCTTAAATCCATGCCACGGACAGCAAGCGGCAAAGTGGATCGGGCAGCTCTTCCAAAGCCCAATGGTGACAACACGCTGAACGACAACCCGTTCGCGCCTCCGCAATCTGAAATTGAGCAATGGCTCGCGGGTTTTTTGACCGGTCTTCTAAAAGTGGATCGAGTGAGCCGGGACGACAATTTTTTCAATCTGGGCGGGCACTCGCTGATGGGAGCCCAACTGATTGCCAAGGTGTATCAACGTTTTGCAGTGGAGCTTTCACTGAGAAGTCTTTTCGACCATCCTACAATTGCCGAAATCTCGGCTGAGATTGAACGATTACTTTTCACCAAAGTAGAGACGATGACTGATGAAGAGGCGCAGCGCCTCTTAGAATCTCTTCCCGGAATCCCAGCATGACCGCGGCCAGCGCGCCACCCTCCGTGCCGCAGACGCATACTGAAGACCGGGTCCTCAGTCTGTATCAACTGCTGGATCCTGAAGTGCTGGCGAATCCTTATCCTCTTTACGAAAAGCTGCGCAGTCATGATCCCGTGCACTGGGATCCTTTCCTGCACGCGTGGGTCGTAACTCGGTATGCCGACGTAGTGCACGTGCTGCACCATTTTTCTGCCGATCGCACGCCGACGCCAGAGCAGTTGAGTGCACTGAACCTGTCGGCACTCAACCCGATTGCCGAAGTTATGGTGCGCCAGATGCTGTTTCTGGATCCACCCGATCACACTCGCCTGCGCACGCTCGCCTCTGCCGCCTTTACGCCGCGCAGAGTGGAACAGCTTCGCTCGCGTATCCAGGAAGTGATGGATTCACTGCTCGATGCGGTTGTGGCCAAGGGATCGATGGATATGATTGCCGACTTCGCCGGTCCGGCGCCGGCAATCGTAACTGCGGAACTATTTGGCGTGCCCGCCGCTGACCATGCTCAGCTCAAGGAATGGTCGCAGGATTTTGCCGAGATGCTGGGAAACTTTCAGCATAATCCCGATCGTTTCTCGCGCGTGTTGCAAAGCGTCGAAAACCTGACCAGCTACTTTCGATCGGCCATGCACGAGCAGCAGGCGCATCCGCACGAAGGATTGGTTCAGGCCATGATGAGCGCCGAGATCGAAGGCGCCCGGCTTACGGAAGAAGAGATCATTGCCAATCTGATTGTTACCATGGTCGGCGGTCAGGAAACCACCACCAACCTGATTGGCAACGGAGTGCTGACCCTTCTACGAAATCCGCCTGAACTTGATCGCTTGCGTGCTGATCTATCTCTTATCCCGAGTGCCGTGGAGGAGTTGCTCCGCTACGAAAGTCCCAGCCAGCACACGGCAAGGCTGGCTCCCGCCGATGTCGAACTCGGAGGCAAGCAGATTCGAAAGCGTCAAGCTGTGATCGCGGTGATGGGCGCGGGTAATCGCGATCCTGAACGATTCCCAGAACCCGATGTACTGGACATCACGCGCAAGAACAATCAGCATCTGGCATTTGGCTGGGCCGCTCATTTTTGTTTCGGTGCAGCTTTGGCTCGGCTGGAAGGGCAAATCGCTTTCCGCACGATTTTGCAGCGGCTGCCTGAATTGAGACTGAATGCGCAAGGTCCGCTGGTGTGGCGGCATAATCTCGGGCTGCGGGGATTGACTTCGCTTCCAGTAGAGTTTGCTGCGAGCGATCCAAAGCAAAATCTCAGTATTTCAAATTAGGCGATACAAAGTGGGATCTGAATACTCCGACGCAAAACGAAAGCTGCTGGAAAAATATCTCCGCGGTGAACTCGCGTCTCATCCCGCGGCTGGGCAGATTCCACGACGCCAGCCTGGGGAAATCATTCCCCTGTCATATGCCCAGGAACAATTGTGGCTGCACGCGCAGCTTGCTCCCGAGATTCCGCTCTATAACGAACCGGTTACGATTCATTACTCTGGGCCATTGAATGTCGTCGCCCTGGAACAAAGCTTTAACGAGATTCTCCGCCGCCACGAAGCCTGGCGCACTTCTTTCACAATAGCGGATGGCCAGCCGGTTCAGGATGTTAAAGAGAATCTTTCCGTCTCACTTCCCCTCATCGACCTTCGCAGTCTTCCGCCAGAGCAACGCGATGCGGCGGCCATCGCACTTGCTACTGCTGACGCCAGCGTCCCTCTCGATCTGGCGCAGGTTCCACTTTTTCGAGTGAAGTTGATTCGTTTAGACGAAGAAGAGTATCGCCTGTATCTGACACTCAGCCACATTATCTTCGATGGCGTGGCGATTTATCGCGTCCTGCTGCCGGAACTGGCGACACTCTACAAGGCGTACGCAAATGGCGCGGTATCGCCATTACCGGAACTGAGTATCCAGTATCCCGATTATGCCTGTTGGCAGCGACGAAACGTGACGCGCGAAATTCTCGCAAAGGACCTCGAGTACTGGCGGGAAAAGCTGAGTGGTCCATTGCCCGAAAGCTATTTACCTACGGATCGCCAACATGGACGATCGCAGTCGTTCCGCGGCTCGATGTACCCGTTTCGCTTGAGCGCGACTCTGACCACTAGATTAAGAGAGTTCTGCCGCGCCGAAGGGGTATCGCTCTTTCACACGCTGCTGGCGAGTTTCGCCGCGTTGCTCAATCGCTATTCCGGCGAGGAGAACATTCCGATCGGAAGCGTCACCGCCGGCCGCAACAGTCCAGCGACTTTGCCATTGCTGGGATATTTTCTGAATACCGTAGTACTTCCTGCTGATTTATCCGGCAATCCCAGTTTTCGAACTCTGGTCCATCGCGCCCGCGATTTGACCATCGAGGCGCTGGATCATGACCGTGTGCCTTTTGAGCATCTGGTTCGCGAGCTCCGCGTGCAGCGAGATCCGGGACGAAATCCATTCTTTCAGGCATTGTTCTCGCTCGAACCACCGCTGCCGGAAATTGATTCCGCCTGGCGTTTGACCCAGATGGATGTGGATACGGGAGCTTCAAAATATGACCTTTCCCTCGAATTAGATGAGCGCAGCGAAGAAGTGCTGGCTCGCTTCCATTACAAGACCGACCTGTTCGACGCTGCCACGATGGTTCGTATGGCGGCTCATTGGCAAAGACTGCTCGAGGGCACTGTCGCGAATCCGGATCAGAAGATTTCAGAGTTGCCGCTGTTGACGGCCGACGAGCAGCGCCAGATTGTGGTCGACTGGAATAACACCGAAGTTGACTTGCCGGGCGAACAGCTAATCCACAGGTACTTTGAGAAGCAGGCAAGGAGGTCCCCCGAGGCCGCAGCCGTGGTGTTTGGGGGGAAGTCGCTGACTTACGCCGAACTTGACTCTCAGGCTAACCAGGTTGCGCACCGTTTAAGAGAGCTGGGAGTCGGTCCGGAGGTGGTGGTTGCGCTTTATTTTGAGCGGTCCCTCGAAATGCTGGTCGGAATCCTCGGTGTACTGAAGGCTGGCGGCGCGTGCCTGCCACTCGATCCAGCCCATCCTGCCGAGTCGGCTGGCCTTCATGCTGACAGAAACGCAGGCGCCGGTTTTGCTTACGCACTCGCGGTTGCAGAGCCAGATACATGGTCGTCACGCACAGATCATCTGTATCGATACTGATCCCTTTACCTCAAATAAGGTCCAGTCGTCGCCACTGTGCGAGGTAAACCCAGACAATACCGCATACGTTATCTATACCTCGGGCTCGACTGGCCAACCCAAAGGCATTCGGGTTCTGCACCGGGGATTGGCGAATTCAACCTTCGCTCGCATCGCGTTTTATCCCGAGGCGGTGAAGAGTTTTTTGCTTCTCTCATCGTTCACCTTTGACAGCTCTCTGGCAGGAATTTTCTGGACTCTGAGCGTCGGCGGCACCCTGGTTCTTCCTCCCGACCAGTCTCGATGGGAGCTGGACTCCCTCAGTCGGTTGGTTGAGAAGCACCAGGTCTCTCACCTTCTGTGTGTGCCCTCGCTGTATAAGACTCTGATTGAGACCAGCCCAAGTGAACGCCTGGCTTCGCTGCAGGTTGCGATCGTCGCCGGAGAGTCTTGTCCCGCAACTCTCGTGAAAGATCATTTCAGTCGACTACCGCATGCGGCTCTCTACAACGAGTACGGTCCCACCGAGGCGACTGTATGGTGCTCGGTTTACCGGTGCGAACCGGGGGACGAATCGAACCTAGTTCCGATCGGGCGACCCATCGCGAACACGCAATTGTATGTTCTCGATTCCCACATGCAGGTCGTGCCCGTGGGAGTGCCGGGGGAATTACACGTTGGAGGCGAGGGCGTTAGCGGCGGCTATTTGAACCGCCCGCAACTCACCGCCGAGCGGTTCGTTCCGAATCCCTTCGATTCAACTCCGGGTGCACGGCTGTATAAGACGGGCGACCTGGCCCGCTTCTTGCCGGATGGAAATATCGAGTATCTAGGACGCATCGACCATCAGGTGAAGGTCCGGGGCTTCCGGATCGAGCTAGGAGAAATCGAAGCCGCACTTCTTAGCCATCCCGGTGTACGGGAAGTGGTGGTGATCGCACGGGAAGACACACCCGACGACAAACGGCTAGTGGCGTATTACACCGCAGTAGAAACAAGCGCGGCAAATGCCGCGCTAGATGTGGAACAGTTGCGGACGCTTCTGCAGGCGCGTCTTCCGGAGTACATGGTGCCCGCAGCGTACGTGCGGCTGACGGCGATGCCGCTAACGCCGAACGGAAAGCTGGACCGCAAGGCGCTGCCCGCGCCGGAAGCGGATGCTTACGCGGTGCGCGGCGTACGAAGCACCACAGGGCGAGATTGAGACAGCACTGGCCGCCATCTGGGGCGACGTGCTTAAACTCGACCGGGTCGGGCGGCATGACAACTTTTTCCAACTCGGCGGGCACTCCCTGCTGGCCGTGATCCTGATCGAGCGCTTGCGCCGCAAAGGCCTGCAGGTGGATGTGCGTGCTCTGTTTGCTGCTTCAACGCTGGCTGAGTTAGCAGCTACCGTCGAGGCGAAGGCCAACATCATCGCGATCCCGCCGAACCGGATTCCGGCAGGCTGTACGGCCCTCACTCCGGAGATGCTGCCACTCGCAACGCTTACCCAGGACGAGATTGATCAAGTGGTTGAAAGCGTGCCGGGGGGAGTGGCCAACGTGCAGGATATCTATTCCCTGGCGCCGCTGCAGGAAGGGATTCTATTTCATCATCTGATGAGCGGCGAAGGCGACCCTTACCTGTTGGCCACTCTTCTCAGCTTCGACACGCGAGAACGATTGGACTCCTATCTGAAGGCTATGCAGTCGGTGATCAACCGCAACGATATTCTGCGCACGGCCGTGATGTGGGAAGGTCTCTCCCAACCGGTGCAGGTTGTTCAGCGCCGGGCGATGTTGCAGATTCAAGAGATTGAACTCGATCCGGCAGCCGGTGATGTGGGCGAGCAGTTGTACGGGCGCTTCGATCCGCGGCGATACCGCATCGACCTGCGCCAGGCACCGTTGCTGCGGGGTTATATTGCATTCGATAAAGCCCAAAATCGCTGGCTAATGATGCAACTGCTGCATCACCTCCTTGCCGATCACACCACCATGGACGTGATGCAAGAGGAAATCCAGGCGCATTTGCTGGGAGTGGCAGAGCAGTTGCCGGCCGCGTTGCCCTTTCGCAACCTGGTGGCGCAAGTCCGGTTGGGAGTGAGCAAAGAGGAACATGAGGGGTTTTTCCGGAAGATGCTGGCCGATGTGGAAGAACCCACCACCCCGTTCGGATTGTCCGACGTACAGGGCGACGGTACGGGGATCGAGGAAGCGCGGGTGGCATTGGAGACGCCGCTGGCTGAGCGAGTTCGAGAACGCGCGCGGAAACTGGGGATAAGCGCGGCGAGCCTGTGTCATCTGGCCTGGGCACGCGTCCTCGCCAAAGTTTCGGGACGTGAAGATGTCGTCTTCGGCACAGTTTTGTTTGGACGCATGCAGGGCGGTGCCGGCTCAGACCGGGTGATGGGACTGTTTACGAACACGCTGCCAGTGCGCATTCGCATTGGCGAAGAAGGCGTAGAGAGTTGTGTCCGACAGACCCACGCGTTGCTGGCCGGCCTGATGCGCCATGAACACGCGTTGCTGGCAATGGCTCAACGTTGTAGCGCCGTGCCGGCGCCCACGCCGCTGTTCTCTGCAATCTTGAACTACCGTCATAGCCCGGGAGCCGGGCGCGCCGCAGGGGCATCGGAAGGTATTTGCACGATTCGGGTTGAAGAACGGACCAACTATCCGTTGACACTATCGGTGGATGATGTAGACGGCGAGGGTTTTTGGCTGACGGCCCAGACGCTCGCACCGGTCAATCCGAGTCGAATCTGCGAATACATGCAGATTGCACTCGAATCTCTGGTGACCGCACTGGAGACAACGCCGAGCATGGCGATGCGCCAACTTGAAGTGCTCCCGGCGTCAGAACAGCATCAGCTACTCTACGAGTGGAACGATACCGAATGCGTTTATCCGCAGACGTGCATTCATGAATTATTCGAGCGGCAAACGGAACGGTCTCCCGACGCGATCGCCATCATCTTTGGAAACTCGGGCCTGACCTACCGAGAGCTGAACCGGCGCGCAAATCAGCTTGCCTGGTATTTGCAGAAAAGAGGCGTGGGGCCAGATGTACCCGTTGGCCTGTGCATAGATCGCGGACCGGAGATGGTGATCGCTCTGCTGGGCATCTTGAAGGCCGGAGGCGCTTACGTGCCGCTGGATCAGAGACTGCCGGACGAACGCCTGCGTTTTATGGTCGAGGATGTGCGGCCGCGGGCGATTCTTACGAAGCAAAATTTATGGCGCGAGCCCTTCGGGAGAGACGGCGTCATCCTTGAGCGAAGTTGGGCGGAGATCGCACAGGAAAGCACAGCGAATATAGAGAACCTGAGCCGTCCGCGAAATCTCGCGTATGTGATGTACACATCAGGCTCTACTGGAAAACCAAAAGGAGTTGCAGTAGAGCATCGAGGCGTGGTTAATCTGCTTGCTTCCATGCAGAGCACCCTGAAGGTTACCAGTGACGATGTGCTGCTGGCGGTGACGACTCTCTCTTTCGACATTGCGGGACTGGAGATTTATCTCCCGCTGATCTCCGGAGCACGGCTGGTGATTGCGAGCGGGGACGACGTTGTCGATGGGCCTCGCCTCCGAACTTTGCTGGCCGATAGCAAAGCCACCATAATGCAAGCCACGCCCACAACATGGCGTCTGCTCATCGAAGCGGGATGGCAGGGCTCTCCGAATCTGAAAATTCTTTGCGGAGGTGAGACGTTCCCACCGGGGCTGGCGAAAGACTTAACTGCACGCAGCAATTTCGTATGGAACGTCTACGGGCCCACCGAAACCACGATATGGTCGAGCATCTATCGGGGAACCGGCCATGAGCATGGCCCAATACCGGTTGGTCGCCCGGTTGCCAATACGTCGATCCTAATATTGGACAAGCATGGCAATCTTGTGCCGCCGAATGTGACTGGAGAAATCTATATTGGCGGGCACGGCCTGGCTCGCGGATATCTGAACCGGCCGGAGTTGACAGCGGAACGTTTTGTTGCCAACTGGCTGGCTCCGGAGTTGTCGCCGCGTCTGTATCGCACCGGCGATCTGGGCCGATTCCGCAGCAATGGCGAAATCGAATACTTAGGGCGAGTCGATAATCAAGTCAAGCTGCGCGGGCTGCGCATCGAGTTAGGCGAAATTGAGTCGGTGCTCGCGGCGCATGAAGACGTCGCCGAAGCAGTAGTGATCCTAAGCGGTGAGGGCGAGCAGCAGAAACTGGCAGCTTACCTGGTGATGAAAGATGATGCAGCGCTAGCGCCGGGAGAGTTGCGCCGTTACCTGCGAACGAAATTGCCGGAACACATGGTGCCGGCCATCTACTGGCAGATCGACGCTATGCCGCAATTGCCCAGCGGAAAGGTGAATCGGTCGGCGCTGGCAGGCTATGGAAAACCGCTCGTGGACCGCGAGGAGTTAACCGCTCCACGGAATGAGATAGAAGCCAAGTTGGCGGGAATCTGGCAAGAGTTGCTGCAAGTGGAACAAGTAGGAATTGAGCAAAACTTTTTTGAGCTGGGCGGACATTCGCTGCTGGTGCTGCAGGTGACAGCGAGAATCCGCAGAACCTTTGAAGTGGAGTTGGCGGTGCGCAGCGTGTTTGAAGCCCCGACAATCGCAGGGCTGGCGCTGGAAGTTCAGAAAGCACAGGCCACGGGCTTGAGGGCCCGCTCTCCAATTCCGCATGGCCTCCGACAGACAGCAACGGCGGACGCGAGCCAGGACGAGCTGCTGATTCAATTGGAGAAGCTCTCCGCTCAAGACGCGCGGAATCTGCTGAAGGATTTACTCGACGGAAAACAAGATTTTCAATTTCGATCTTAGCTTTCGACCTTCGGATAAGAATAGTCGGCGCATGAAACCGGGACCCTTAGCTATAACCAACTTTTAAGCTCTGCCTTCGAGACCAGTGGTTAGCACCGTGCTACCCTACCCGTTCCGGCGCTACATTCAAACTGCGGACAAATAAAATGATCTTTGTAAAAAGAATCGTTCTGCTTTCACTCATCGCCCTCTCTGCCCATCTCTTCGCGCAGGCACCTCCAGTGCAATCGAAGTATAAGCCGGAAAACTTCACGTTTCAGGAAGTGATGATTCCGATGCGCGATGGCGTCCATCTGCAAACCGTTATCCGGGCGCCGAAAAATGCAATTACTCCTCTGCCGATCTTGTTCGTGCGATCTCCATACGGCGTGCCGAAGAATACGAATTCGCTCACCGAATCAGGATTATTCGACGATCTGATTGCAGACGGCTATATCTTCGTGTCGCAGAACATCCGGGGACGTTTTAAGTCTGAAGGAACGTTCGTCATGCAGCGTCCACCACGCGACAGGAACAATCCGAAATCGATCGACGAGTCGACCGACGCTTATGACACGATCGACTGGTTGGTGAAGAATGTTCCGAACAATAACGGCCGAGTCGGCATGTGGGGAATTTCCTATCCCGGCTGGCTGGTGACTCAGGCTCTGCTCGATCCGCATCCTGCGTTGAAGGCCGCAAGCGAGCAAGCGTCACCTGACGACATGTTCGTCAACGATGACTTCCACCACAATGGCGCTTTCCGCCTCAGCTATGGATTCGAATACTCTGCTTTGCTCGAAACTTCGAAGGAGGAAAACACCAACTTCAAGTTTGATCAATACGATACGTACGCCTGGTACCTGGCGCTGGGCGCCGTTTCCAATGCGAACCCGCGATATTTCCATGGCAAGCTGCCGACGTGGAACGATTTCGTCGAACATCCGAACCACGATTTCTGGAAGCGGCAGGCTGTGACCACATATTTGAAACACACGACCGTGCCCAACCTCAATGTTGCCGGCTGGTACGACCAGGAAGATTTCGTTGGTCCGACGCGCATCTATGCGACTCTCGAGCAAACCGATACGCAACATCTGAACTACTTCGTCGCGGGCCCGTGGAATCACGGTGGATGGATGGATCAATCGGGGCGCAAACTGGGCGACATCGACTGGGGCAGTGACATGTCGCGCTTCTATCGAGCGCACATCTTCGCTCCGTGGTTCGCGCACTGGCTGCACGACAAGCCGCTCACAGAGCCCGAGGCGCTGACCTTTGAAACCGGCACGAATGTCTGGAAGAGTTACGACGAATGGCCGCCGAAAAAGGGCATCACCGAGAAGAAGCTGTATCTCCACTCTAGTGGCAAGCTGGCCTTCGAACCACCCTCAGAGCGCGACGCATTTGATTCTTATGTCTCGGATCCGGCGAATCCTGTTCCGTATCGCAACCGGCCCGTCACACCCACATATCCCGCGCCTGCCTGGACGACCTGGCTGGTGCAGGATCAGCGCTTTGTGGAGCATCGTCCGGACGTACTGACGTGGCAAACTGAACCGCTGCCGAACGATGTGGCCGTCACCGGAGATATCGTTGCGGACCTGTTCGCTTCAACCACCGGGAGTGACAGCGACTGGGTGGTAAAGCTGATCGATGTTTATCCTGAAGACTATCAGGAGATCAGCGAAGAAGATGCCGAGAAGGGCGCCGGGTCGGTGCTGAATGGATACGAACTGATGATTGCCGATGACATTTTGCGCGGGCGCTATCGCAACAGCCTGGAAAAGCCGGAACGAGTTCCCCCAGATGAAGTCGTCGAATACAAGATCGATCTGCACCCCAACGATCATGTCTTCCTGAAGGGCCACCGGATCATGGTGCAGGTGCAGAGCACGTGGTTCCCTTTGTATGACCGCAATCCGCAAAAATTCGTGGACAACATCTACAAAGCGGCTGACGCCGACTTACGTGAAGGCGACCCAGAAAGTTTATCGTTCGAGCGATGCTGCCTCCAGCGTGATACTGCCAGTGGCCGAAAAATAGCTCGGACTCATCGCACCAAGAGCCGATAGGCCCATGAAATTTCGCTTAATTTACAGCGCCATGCGGTTATTCTTGACCGCGTCGAGAAATTTGGCATCTAATGTTTCCGGCAAACTATGCATATGACAAATAAGACGTTCTCTCTCGTTCTTGCGGCAACCGCATCCATCGGACTTACCCTCGGCCTGGCATCCTGCAACAACAACCAGAACCCAGCGCCAGACAACACCGCTCAAAGTCAACCGGCGCAACCCGATCAGACGCAATCGCAGGATGCGGCGGCATCCGCGAACCTGGCGCCCGCAAGCGATACCAGCAGTGACCAGCAGTACCAGAACAACTCCGGGAGCGATTCGGACAGCGATTACGACGCCGACGATCAGGACTCAAACTATGGACAGCCGGCACTTGTGGCGCAAGATCCGCCGCCCCCGCTGCCGGAATATTCGCAGCCGGAATGCCCCGGCGAGGGCTACCTGTGGACGCCGGGCTATTGGAGCTATTCATCGCACGGTTACTACTGGGTGCCGGGAGCGTGGGCACGGCCGCCTGAGGTGGGTTATCTGTGGACGCCGGGCTACTGGGGATATACCGGTGGCAGATATCGCTACCACAATGGCTATTGGGGCCGCCATATCGGTTACTACGGTGGCGTCAACTATGGGTTCGGTTATGTCGGAGCCGGCTATCAGGGCGGATACTGGAACGGAGATCGTTTCGACTACAACCGTTCCGTGAACAATGTGAACAGCAGCAATGTTCAGGTTTACAACCGGACCATAACCAATACGGTGATCATTAACAATACGACGGTCAGCGTCACCAACAGCCGCGCCAGTTATAACGGACCCGGGGGCGTGACTCGCAAACCTCTGCCCGCGGAAGTGGCGGCAACGCGCGAACAGCGCATCCCGCCGATGAACACGCAGATGCAGCATCGGCAGCAAGCGGCTCAGAACCGGCAGCAGTTTGCTTCTGTGAATAAGGGACGTCCGACGCTTGTGGCAGATGCCAAGCCGATCGCCGCGGGCAAACCAATTGCTCCGGTGATTCCGGCCCGCGCCGCCGCGGCGCCGCGAACCGCCGCAGAGAAGGCCCAGCCAAATCGACCGCAGCCAGCCTCGGCCCCGGCACGTGCTGGTTCCCCCGTACCGGCAAGACCGGCTGAACCTGGGAGGAAAGCAGCAGAGCCGGAACGTCCGGCAGCGCGACCGGCAGCCCCAGCGGAACATGGCAAGCCTTCCCCGGCTCCTGCGGCGCGACCTGAACCGGCAAAACCGGCGGCACACGCGCAACCGGCAAAACCAGAGGCCGCGGCTCGCCCCGCGAACCGGCCAGCTCCGAGACCTGAAGCTAAGCCAGCGGCGAGACCTGAAGCTAAGCCAGCGCCAGCTCCGAAACCCGAAGCCAAGCCCGCGCCGCACGCAGCGGCCAAGCCGGAGCAACACCCCGCCGCTAAAGCTCAACCCAAAAACCCGCCTCCTCCGAAAAAGAAGGAGCCGCCTAAAGAAGAAAAGAAACCTCAGTAAACGTCCGCGCGGGGCCGCCTAGGGAAAGGCGGCCCGAACCATCCATACTCCGCTGTACGGCCTCTGTCCTGCCTTTCGCCATCCTGATTAGTGTGCGTCTTTTACCGGAAGGCGCCTATTAAACGTGGAAGGCGGTTCGTATGCCCGATAAAACAAATCCATATACACACATTGAATTGTGCCAAAGCTCGTCACAGATAGCCTTGACCTGTCCGGCATGTCGATGGCGGCTTCTCAAGTGGAGCGTCCCTCGCCCGGGGCAAAGCCTCGAGGAGCGGTTAACGCCTGCCGATGAGATATGGCTATCGGAGATGAAGATCAGTTTCCGCGAGGCGAATGCTGTGATGAAAGCAGCGACTCGCGATTCCCGCAGAGTTGAGCGAGCGTGACTTTTTAACCAGCGAAACTTATAGATTGTTCTACTTGGCAAGCTCGCCGATAAAAACTCCATAGGGCTCAAGGGAAACTTCGTTTCCCTGCGCCGAGGAATTACTGGTGGCCAGCAGACTCGAAGCGGAAGTAAAGCCGTTCTGCTTCAGCTCCAAGCTGATCTTCTGCGCGGTGCCGGACATATTCAGCGCCACGACCACTCCCTGACCTTTATAGACGCGCAGGTACGACAACACGTTGGGGTCGCTTTCATTGATCGCCTTATAAGTCCCATTAAGCAGGGCTTGATTGTCATGGCGCAGCTTTAGCACGTTCTTATAAAACTCGAGAACTGAATGGGGATCCTTCGACTCATCGGCGACGTTATGAGTCTTGTAAGTGGGAGGAACGGGCAGCCACGGTGTGCCTTTGGTAAAGCCCGCGTTTTCGCTGTCATTCCACTGCATGGGAGTTCGTTCCCCGTCGCGCCCCTTTTCTTTCGGCCAACCCTTGATACCGATCGGATCTTTCACCTCTTCCCGGCGAGTGGGCGGAGTCGTCTTCATTCCGATCTCTTCGCCGTAATACAGGATAGGCGTACCGCGCAAGGTTAGATAAAGACCCGCCATCAGCTTCGCGATCTCATCGTTATGCTTGCCATCACCGTACCGGTCGTAGGAACGAACGATGTCATGGTTGCTGATCACGAACGTAGGCCAACCCGAGGCCGCGTTCACTTCCGCAATCTGCTTGCGGAACTCCGCCGGCGAGAGCTTGTTTACCATGGTGAACAGAAAATCCATGGGCAACTGCAACTCATTATTTCCTTTGCCGTAGTACTGATTGAGCTCGGCGACATTCGCGGTCCAGGTTTCGCCGATTAAAACAGCGTCATATTGATCCGCAACCTGGCGCAATCCGCGCAGGATATCGTGAACTTCGGGGAGTTTTGTGTTGTATTTGTTCTCTTCGAAGGGATCGCCGAAGGCATTTTTCCCGGGCTTTTTGATCGGGTTGTCTTTGAGGTTCGGGTCTTCAAACAGCGTATCCACCGCATCCAGCCGGAAGCCTGAGACTCCGCGTTTGTACCAGAAACGCGTCACGTCAAACATGGCATCTTTGACGGCGGGATTGCGCCAGTTCAAATCCGGCTGCTGGGGATAGAAGTAGTGGTAGTAATACTGATTTGTGGTTGGATCAAACTGCCACGCTGAACCGCCAAAGGTCGATACCCAATTGTTGGGAGGCTGTCCCGGCCCTTTTCCATCGCGCCAGATGTACCAATCGCGATGGGCGGAGGTGCGCGAGGATTTCGAATCCAGAAACCACTTATGCTGATCCGACGTGTGGTTCACCACAAAGTCGAGGATGATATGAATGTTTCGCTTCTTGGCTTCGCGCGCCAGATTATCGAAGTCAGCCAGCGTGCCGTACATGGGATCGATGTTCTCGTAATCGGAAACGTCGTAACCGAAGTCTACCTGCGGCGAAGGAAAGCACGGCGAAATCCAAATCGCATCCACGCCGAGATCCTTCAGGTAATCGAGCTTGGACGCGATTCCGTTCAGGTCGCCGACGCCGTCATTGTTGCTGTCGGCGAAACTTCGCGGATAGATTTCGTAGAAGACAGCGTGCTGCCACCAGGCATTCTCTGCGTGTTCCGTCGCGTGGGCGGATTTTTGCCCGTAAGCGGCCAGCCCAAAAATGCAGAACATAAATAAGATTGCCATCGATCGAACAGTTTCCTTCATCAGAAGAGCCTCCACACAAAAATATGATATGACTGACTTCGTCAGCGACCGGATCTAACCCACGACGAAGTTAGATTGTAATCCTCATCCGTTGAATGTCGAGAGCGAGCCAAAATGGCTGACGATATCCATAGACATACTCATTGGAAATCCCGGCAGAATTTCATATGGCTCCAAAGACCGCGATGAACCACAGCTCAGCGTGAAAGCCAGACGACCACAACGTGCAAGGACGTTGGAACTTGCAAAGTCTGGGCTCCCTGAATATAAGAATTAGGGGCGAATTTTAGCACGGTCTGGGTCGGGCGGGTGCCAACCTTTTGTCTTCTTCACGTCGCGTATTCTTAAAATCTCTCAGCCGATCGAGCCTCGTGCTGTCGCTGGAAAGCATTCTGGGCTTGGCAACTCCTCGTTGGCTGCGAGCTGGTGCTACGCCAAATCAGAAGACTGATCCCAAAGTAAATCCCTCTGAAGCTCAAGATCTCGGCGTGAGCTTTCTGAATGTAGCCCGGGAATCCGGGCTTAATGCAAAGACAATTTTTGGTGGCGAGCACAAGAACAAATATCTGCTGGAAACTACGGGCTGCGGAGTAGCTTTCTATGATTACGATAACGATGGCTGGCTCGATATTTTTCTGGTAAATGGCTGGCGACTGGAAGGCTTTCCCGCCGGCAGCGAACCCATCTCTCACCTTTTCCGCAACAACCGCGACGGCACCTTCACTGACGTCACCATCAAGGCAGGAGTTGGGCACTCCGGTTGGGGCCAGGGCGTTTGCATCGGCGACTACGATAACGACGGATGGGAAGATCTGTTCGTAACGTATTACGGAAAGAACATTCTGTATCACAACAACGGTGACGGAACGTTTACCGACGTCAGCCAGAAGGCGGGCGTGGCGGGCAAAGGCACGCGCTGGAATACGGGTTGTGCATTTGTGGACTACGATCGCGATGGCCATCTCGATCTTTTCGTCGCCAATTATATCGACATGGACCTGGCCACGGCACCGGTGCCGGAGTCAGGACCGTGCCTTTATAAGGGCGTGCTGGTGGCCTGCGGACCTCCGGGACTGCAGGGCGGGAAAAATATTCTTTACCACAATAATGGTGACGGCACTTTCTCCGATGTTTCTGAGGCAGCCGGAATCTTTCGGGCGAACGGAACTTACGGGTTGGGCGTTCTGACGGCCGATTTCGATAACGATGGTTGGCCCGATATTTATGTGGCCAACGATTCCACTGCCAGCGCTCTCTATCACAACAAGAAGAATGGAACGTTTGAAGACGTTGCCATTGAAGCGGGCTGTGCTTTAAGCCCCGATGGCAAGCCACAGGCCGGGATGGGCGTTTCAGCCGGGGACTATGATTTAGATGGCAACCTTGACCTGCTCAAAACTAATTTCGCCGGCGACACGCCTTCGCTTTACCACAACCTTGGCGGAGGTAATTTCGAAGACGCCACGTTTGCCGCGGGACTCGGCGCGCACACACAATTCCTGGGATGGGGTTGTGGATTCTTCGACTTCGACAACGATGGCTGGCCTGACATTTTAATCTGCAACGGCCATGTTTATCCCGAGGTCGAACAACTGAAAACCGAAGCTGGTTATCCGCAACGCAAATTGCTTTACCACAACTTGCATAATGGGCGATTTGCTGATGTTTCTCTGCAGGCTGGGCCGGGGATCTCCGATCCAGCGCCTTGCCGGGGCTGCGCTTTTGGCGACTTCGACAATGACGGAGACATCGATGTAGTGGTCAATACGGTGAACGATTATCCGCAACTGCTGCGCTGCGATTCCAAGGCGGACAATCACTGGATCAAAATCCGCACCATCGGAACGAAATCAAATCGCAGCGGAATTGGAGCGAGGCTGATTTGCACTACGCATCCTACCGGTGAAACGAAACCTCATCAACAGATCGACGAAGTGCGCAGCGGCGGCAGTTACATTTCGCAGAGCGATTTGCGCGTTCATTTCGGACTGGGCAAGGCCGAGAAAGTGGACATGCTCGAAATCCGCTGGCCCAGCGGCCACGTCGATGCGTTCAAGGACGTGAAGGCGAATCAGTTGATTTTCGTAAAGGAGGGCGAAGGCATCAGCCGAACAGTCCAATTTCCGGTGAAGGCGAGGCCGGGAAAGTAATTTCTTATTATTTCTTGGTTACAGGTGCCTCTGCCGTACCAGTTCCCTCTTTTAAGGTATGAATCGCGTCGACCGAGAGATCGGAAAACTTTTCTGCCAGGCCACTTGGCCAGCGAATCTCCACCCATTCGATTTTCGCCGCGGATCCCAGTCCAAAGTGGACTCGCATATCGCTGTTCGAAATGTAGCTGGAGCCGCTGCGCACTTCGTCCACCAATGTGCGCGTCGGGGTCTTCACTGAAATCCTGGCGCCGATGCCGTCACGATTCGACTTAACTCCCAGCAGCCGAATCGCGATCCAGTGATTCGGATTGCGAATCTGGTTTACCAGCAAGCTGGGCGTGGCATTCATGTTGCTGATCACGGCGGATACGCGGCCGTCATTCCATAAATCCCCGACCGCGAGGCCGCGAGATGACGCCACCGCCGTAATTCCGGGTCCAGCTGACGCCGAAATATCGGTGAACGTACCGTCGCCGTTGTTGTGATAAAGAATGCGCGGTTCTTTGAAATTGCTGCCCAGGTGCTGGCTGTCGACTTCGGGATAAACGTGACCATTTACCAGAATCAAATCGGGCCATCCGTCGTTATCGAAATCGAAAAACATCGTTCCCCAGCCGAGATATTGCGTATACAAACCGAGCCCCGCGGCTGAGGTCGCGTCTGTAAATGTTCCATCGCCGTTGTTGCGGTAAAGAGTGGATGTATCGTCGGAGAAATTTGTTTTGAAAATATCCAGGTGGCCATCGCCGTTGTAGTCGGCGATGGTCGATCCCATTCCGGCCTGTTCGCGGCCATCTTCGTTGAAAGCCGCTCCCGCCGTCACCGCGACGTCGGTAAATGTACCGTCGTGATTGTTGCGATAGAGAATGCTGGGAGTGCTGTCGCAGGCAATAAAAATATCGGGCCAACCGTCTTCGTCGAAGTCCAGCGTGGAGACGCTAAACGCGTAATGACCATCGGTGCGATCGATGTGCGCCTTGGTGGTGACATCTTCAAAAGTACCGTCACCTTTGTTGTGGTAAAGAATATTTTTAGCGCCCGGTAAGCCGCGCGGGCCGCACATCA
The DNA here is from genome assembly GCA_963726155.1 of uncultured Acidobacteriaceae bacterium. Taxonomy (GTDB): domain Bacteria; phylum Acidobacteriota; class Terriglobia; order Terriglobales; family Acidobacteriaceae; genus Sulfotelmatobacter. Next base: position 1,273,553 of record CAVSBF010000002.1, on the reverse strand, counting down.
CGGGAACGCCCTTCCAAATGCAGGTTGGCCGCTCACCCGGCGCGGGCACCGTGGCCAGATCGAAATCGACGTAGTTGGCGACCACCAGGTCAAGCCGGCCATCGCGATCATAGTCAACAAATGCGCAACCTGTGCCCCAGGCTTTTCCCGTGCCAGCGACACCAGCTTTTGCGGCAACTTCAGTAAACACGCCCCCCTGATTGTGATACAGACGGTTCTTGCCGTAGTAGGTAATGTAGAGATCTTCCCAGCCATCATTGTCGTAATCGCCAACGCAAACGCCTTGTCCCCAGCCGGTCGCGGCGAGTCCGGCCTTGGCGGTGACATCGGTGAAAGTTCCATCGTGATTGTTTCGATAGAGGTGGTTGCTGGGTGCGGGTCCGGCGGGGGCAGCGCCAAGTCTGGTTCCGTTCACCAGAAAAATATCGGGCCAGCCGTCGTTGTCGTAATCGAAGATTGCGACGCCAGTTCCGGTGGTCTCGATGATGTACTTCTTAGTATCGATGCCGCCGAAGATTTCCTGCATCGTAAGGCCAGCTTTTTCGGCTACGTCGGTAAAGTTGGCTATCGGCTTGGCCGGCGGCGGGGGAAGCTTGGACTGCTGGGCGAAGCTGGAAACCACACATGCGGCCAGAATCGCGGCGGAGATCAACAGACGGTGACCGAGGCGCATGCCGAACAAAATCTTGAATCCCATGTCTCAGTTGTGAATGTTAGGAGCGTAATGGATATTGGTCAATGCCGCTTTTGCCCGTCCGGCGCGAAATAAGAATTGAGTTGCGTTATTCTGTGGCCCAGTAAAAGCCAGTGCTTCTCTCCGCTCAAGACGGTATCGGCTGTGATTGGGTGCAATAATGGCTTACATTCTTACTGGATTACGATGCATTCCTCTCGATTTTGTGCCGGGCTGATCCTCATCTTCATCTTTGCATTGACATGCGGATCGGCCCGAACCGCAGCTCAGACACCGGCAAGCAGCGCCTCGCCCAAAGCTTATCAAGTGGGAGTTGACGCAATGCGGCGGGGAGACTTACCTGCGGCCCGCGCGGCTTTTGAGAAGGCGTTGCGTCTCAAGCCGCAAAGCCCTGACGCGCAGAACATGCTTGGTCAAGTGTTGTTGCAGCAGGGCGATCTCGACGGCGCGATCGCCCACTTTCGCGCGCTGGTGCGTCTTCGTCCAAAACTCGGTATCGCCCGCGCCTATCTAGCGCAGGCTTTGCAAGCCAAGGGACTGCTGGACGAAGCGACCCTTGAGTTTCGTTCTGCCGTGGATCTAGCTCCGCAACAATGGCAGGCCCACCAGGCGTTGGGGCGTGCGCTCAGTTTGCAGCGTAAGACGGACGAAGCCATCCTCGAATATCGAGAAGCGACGAGACTTGCGCCACAGCAGGCCGAGTTGCACGACGAACTTGGCTCGCTGCTTGCTCAGCAATCACAATTCGAAGAAGCAGAAAACGAATTTCGAGAAGCGCTGAGAATCAATCCGGAATACGAGCCCGCCTCGTTCCATCTCGGCGTGACGCTTTCGAGCGAAGGCGAACAGGGAAAAGCGCAAGCTGAACTACAGCATGCAGTCAAACTGGATCCGGCGGATGCAATGGCATGGTACTACCGGGGTACGGCTTTGGAAGCGGGAGCAAAGCCGGAAGAGGCATTAGCCTGCTTTAAGCGTGCCGTCGAACTGAAGCCTGATTCCGCGCCCTTGCAAACCAGTTTGGGGCTGCTGTTGCAGCGCAGGGGAGATCCGGATGCCGCCGTAACTGCTTTTAAGAAGGTCATCGAGCTCACACCATCCGACCCCGAGGCTCACAATAATCTAGGGTTGGCTTTGGTGCAGCGCGGAGACGCCGACGCCGCGATCAAAGAATTTCGCGAAGCCATCCGGATGAGTCCCAGCGATTCCGGCTTTCAGGGCAATTTGGGAACGGCTTATTTACAGAAGACTGATTTCGACGCAGCCGAGGCACAATTTCGCGCGGCCCTGAAGAATGATCCGGACAAAGCTATTCTGCATCACGATTTGGCCCTGGCGCTTAAATTCAAAGATGATCTTCCCGGAGCCATCGCGGAGTGGAGGGAAGCACTTCGTTTCGATCCGAAGCTGGCAGACGCGAATTACAGCCTGGGAGTTACCCTTTGGCAATCCGGGGATTTTCCGGCGGCAGCGGAGCAATTACGGCAAGCCATTCAAACCAAGCCGGACTACGCCGAGGCCTATTACACTCTGGGCACCGTCTTAAAGCAGATGAATCAGTTACCGGAGGCGGCAGACGCGCTGCGACAGGCGATTCGACTCGACCCGGATTTTGCGGGCGCCCACACCACGCTGGCTGCGGTGTTGCGCCAACTAGGCGATAGTGCGGGAGCGGCCGCCGAAAGTAAAGCTGGAGCCGAGATGAGCAAGAAGAAAACCGATCTGCAGGCAGCCACGTTCGCCACAAACTCCGGTCGCCGTTTGCTCAATGCCGGGGACCTCGACGGCGCCATCTCCCAGTTTCGCACGGCAATTGATGCCGTTCCTTCTTATGCCTTGGCGCACTATGAACTCGGTTTGGCGCTCAGCCAGAAAGGATTGAAAGCCGAGGCCAGCGGAGAGTATCGTAAAGCCGCCGACCTTGATCCTCAACTTGCTCCACCCGCAAGCGCCGGTCACTAGATCAAGTTGCAGAATGCGCGTCGAAATCTTAGCCGCGCTTTCGCACTGACACCAGGTCAGTAATCACGGGCACTCCATGAACCACTTTCACGTGCAGAAGTGCTTCAAATGGCTTCAGATCAGCCGCGGTAGAGACTCCTAAGCGCTGCAACAGAGCCGCCAGAGAATCTTGCCGGCAGACGTATTCCGCCGCCGCTTGCGTGCCGAAAGTGGTAGTTCCGGCGAGGATGAGAACCGATCGCGCGGGATCAATCCCCGGCACTAACGCAACTACCGCATAATCCTCGGTGGTCGGCAAACTCGGAGTGCTCCCCAGGAAAGAGCGAGGTTCACCGGGCTGCGGATGCACGTTAACCACTGCCAGATCTCCCTTACGGGGTCCGGAGGTGACTCTCTGAAAAACAAACTCCTGAGTTGAGGGGATATCCAGGAGCGTAAGGTTTTCAGCCGGGGAGCCGACAAAGATAAGATCGTTGTTCTTGGCGTCGTCCAGGGAAAATAAACTGCCGCGCTTCACGCGAAGCGGCTGGTTGAGTAACACGAAGACACGATCCAGTTGATGGACCGCCAGCACCTCGCCCACGCCGGTGTAGTGATCCAGGATAAGCGCGCCGGAATCTCCTGATGGGTTGAAGTAGCGCATCCCGGTTTCCGGGCGGCCCACGAAGCTCCCGTTGCTGAAAATCACCCATGGCTGCTGGGGACCACCCACGAACCGATGCCAAAAGACCTGGTAGACGGCGGGAACCGCCGGTTTCGAGGCAGCCTGATTTCGAGTACGAAGTGCGAACAGCAATGCAGCCCCCAGCAGGACTGAAAGCACCAACACAGCGATGAGCCATCCCCGATTGGAGGGATGTGTTTGGACTCTCCGATCCGTAGCGGCATCCCGCCGCGGAGCCACTGCCAGGTCGCCGGGCGAAGCGGCTGGGGCGCGCACGTGAAAGGTGAGGGCATAGGACTTCCTCGGCAACTCGACGACAATCTCGTCGTTGGCACCCTCATGGGCGTAATACTCTTCTAACTTTACCCGCAGGCGCCCTGCCTGCACGCGAACCGTCGAATCGTTCTGGGGATCGAATCCATGAGACCGCCCCAGAACCTCGGTCGCGATCTGGTATTCCTTCACGGCCGCTCCGTGATGGTCCAGCGAAGTTTCCGCCAGATAACGGAGCAGTTTGCACAATGATTCTGAGCCGCGCAGGCTATGACTATTAATAAGCTTATCTATTTGCTGGAAGCACTGCTGTCGTCCCGCGTCGAAACCGTGTGTCAAAGCCATGTGACAGCCGAGTAACCGACTCCTGTATCTTGCTGCAGCCCCAATTCTTATACGCCTGTAACTATATGAAACCTAGTTTAACTTAAGTGAATAGTGTTTTTGTACTACCACTTGCACGCTCAACACTATCAGTAGTTCCCTGTGTTCTGTGGGATGGCGTGGTTCCTCAGGAGGAAGTCCATGAAGAGGTCAGTTCTGGCAGCTGTGGTAGCCCTGTCGCTCCTTAGCGGTCTGTGGACCCTTAAAGCATCTGGCCAAGCAGTTTTCGGCAGCATCATCGGCACCGTGACCGATCCCTCCGGGGCGGCGGTTCCAAACGCGAAAGTCACCGTTCTGAACCAGCGCAAGGGCACAACCGATCAGGCGACCACGAACGAAAGCGGAAACTACACTGTTACCCACTTGATCCCCGACGTATACGAGGTGCGGATCGAGGCTCCTGGTTTTAAGACCATTGATTTCAAGAACGTTGCGTTGTCCGCTGACATGGATCAACGGGTCGACGGCCAATTCGCCGTTGGCTCTGCCACGGAGCAAGTCGAAGTAACCGCCGAAGCGGACCAACTCAAGACGGATCGCGCCGACGTCTCCATCGAGTTTAATCAGAAATACGTCGAAGACCTGCCGATCATGAATCGCAACTTCACGTCGTTCGAGCTCCTGTCCCCTGGCACGCAGAAAATGGTTGGCTGGAGCCACGCCGCCACGGAAAATCCCCAGGGCAGCCAGCAGATTTTCGTAAACGGCCAGCATTTCAGCGGCACCGCATTTGAACTCGACGGCACCGACAATCAGGATCCTATCTTGGGGATTATCGTAGTCAATCCGAACCTGGATGCGATTCAGGAAACCAAGATCGATCTCCAGAACTACGATGCTGAGTTCGGCAAGGCACTCGGCGGCGTTGTCACCGTCCAAACCAAGTCGGGCAGCAATGACTTTCACGGAGAAGGCTTCTGGTTCCGACGAACGGATGCGACGGCGGCGCGCGATCCGTTTCACCGAATACGCGCCCAATCCGGCTACGGGCAAATTTATTCCTTCACGATAAATGGCAGCAGTTCGGCGGCACGCATCGGCGGCCCGATCATCAAAAACAAGCTGTTTTTCTTCGGCGACTATCAGGCCACACGGGAAACGAACGGAACCACCAATGTGTCTCACCGTGCCGACGGCGACGGTTCAGAGTACCTGCAACCCCGCAACAAATACGACCGGCTTTTGCGATCTAAGCCAGTACTTACAAGTTGAGCAAGGCGGCGGCACTCCGACGTGCGCGCCAGGCACACCCCCCGCCAATTGCCCCGGGCCAATACTGGGTGGCCAAGTGTTCAAACCAGTTCTAGGCGACGGCGGCCTGGGTCGCACCGCTTACGCCAACAATCAGATCCCCATCGCAGATATTTCTCCGCAGGCTGGCAACATTCTCGCGCTCTTCCCTGCACCCTACCAACTCACAAGCGTTCAACAACTTTATTGCTGCAGGTTCCGGCAGCTACAAACAAGACAGCTTTGATACGCGCATTGACTTCAGTGCCGCCCCATCAGTCCAAATCTTCGGCCGATTTCAGCCTGGATTATTTCAACGTCGCAGGCAAAGGTTCTTACGGAGCCTCTGGGAGGCGTCGGATTTGGGCCGGGCGGCTTGTCCGGGAGCTCGATCACGCACAACTACAGCTTGGCCTCGGGTGTCACCAAGACCTTCAGCTCTTCTTTGCTGGCTGACTTCCGCTTTGGATATTTCAAGTACAACCCGATTGCGTCGAAGCCGGATGTTGGAACCACACCGATGACCTGCGTCGGAATTCCCAACGCGAACTTAACCGGAGCTCAGGCACTTGAAACTTCTGGCTGGGGCGGCTTTATCCTGAATCAGACGCCCTCGACGTCCTCGGCAGACGGGGGTCAATTTCGGTGCTTCAACCGTGACTTGGGGCGATGGGCTCGGTGTGGCGCGCTGTAACTGCCCGTTGACGGAAAGCGAGCAGCAATTCCAATGGGTCACGAACTGGACCAAGATCCACGGCAACCACCAGTTCAAGTTCGGCGCCGATTTCCGTTACGCTATGAATCTGCGCGTGCCGAGCGACGCTGGCACGCACTGGCGATTACACGTTCGACTATCGCACGACCTCCGGTGGTCCAAGTGGTGGCCTTGGAGGTCTTGGATTGGGCAACCTTCCTTCTCGGCGATGTCACCCAGGTCAGCCGCTATGTCAGCACAAGCCTGGATGCGGCAGAACGTCAGCACCGCATGTTTTACTACGGTCAAGATACCTGGCGCATGACTCCTAAATTGACCATTAAATTACGGGTTGCGCTGGGAAGTTTACTTCCCTGAATACGTCAACGGGAAGGACAACGGCGGGTTCGCGAATCTGTCTCAAGGCCTGGACCGTGTAGCGGGCGAAGGCGGATATTGGACTCAATGGCAATATCAACAATGCATGGGACGCGTTTGCCCCGCGTTTGGGAGTTGCCTATCAGCTCATCCCAAGACAGTCGTTCGTACTGGGTTACGGTCGAAGCTTCGACATGGGAGTTTTCGGTTCGAACTTCGGGCACACGGTCACGCAAACTCTACCCGTGCTTGCCGCCCAACTCGCTCAAGGCGCAAGTCAAGAAGTGCCCGGCGTTCACCTTGGCGCAGGGACCGCCAATCTTCACTTTCCCCGCAATTCCTGCCAATGGATTGCTGCCCGGTCTCGGGCCAAACTGCTACCAGAATCCGCTGTTCAATGCTGGCAGCGGACAAAATACGCAGCTTTGCGTGCAGCCGCATATCCGTCCAACCACCCAGCGCCTGCCAACCCTGGATGCCTGGAACGCCACGGTGCAACGTCAGGTTACCAACACGACCTCATCGAAGTGGCCTACATCGGCAATAAAGGCACGCATGTGTTCGCCGGCGACGGACCGACCTACAACGTTAATAATCCCTCCATGGTTGGATATTGCGCTAACGCTGCATGTTCGGCTTCGCTAAGACACCTCAGTTGTACCGTCGCCCCTACTACAACAATTTTACTTACGCTGGCTATCCGGATCATGACGAACATACAGGCAGATTTGCCGGCTCCCGGCCCGGCTCCCAGGCTTGTCCCGGGCGTCTTGCAATGCTGCTCGACCGATCAGGGCAATTATTTGGGCAACGACGCAAGCAGCAAATACGACGCGCTGCAAATTAAGGTGGAAAAGCGCTTCTCGCATGGCCTGCAGGTGCTCTCGCACTACACCTTTGCCCACGCATATAAATACGACAATGCCTACTATCCTGACGATCCCGCCGTCGCCTACGGACCGGATGATCAGGTCCGGAATCAGGTCTGGGTCAACAATGTGGTTTACGAATTGCCCTTCGGAAAGGAAAGACGTTTGCCGGCAATTCCGGCCGAGCCGAAGACTTAATTATCGGAGGCTGGCAGATTACCGGAACAACTACGTGGGGCAGCGGCCTGCCCTGGACGCCGAGTACGAATGAGTGCGGCGGCGAGGAAGATGTAGGAGTTTGCCGGCCGAATAAGGGCTCAGGTTCGTTCCCCATCGGTGCCGGATCGCTGCAGCACCCGGCGGATGCTCCGCCCTTCGTTCAATTCTTCACGCCTCTTACTTCGCTCACGGGACCGTTTACAGATCCCGGGAATGGCAACTTAGGCAACATCGGCGTCTTCAGTTATCGCGGACCAAGGGTGTTTTATGCGGATGCTTCGATTCTGAAGAATTTCCCGCTGTTCGAGCGTTTGAAACTCCAGTTCCGGATGGATGCATTCAACGTGTTCAATCATCCGGTGCTCGGCTTCAACAATAATCAGAACGGCGGAACGTGCATCGATTGTTCCGGCAACGGAATTATTACAGACATTGAGCATGATGCATCCCCCGGTTCAGCCACCGGAATGCGCCAGCTTGAATTCGCCTTGAAGCTCATCTTCTGAGGAGAAACCATTCATCCTAGAGGGAGTCCTTCGGGACTCCCTTTTTTCTGGCTTACAATGGGGAGCGAATTGGTAAGCAGGCCACGGTGATTTCCTCGGGATTGTTCGGCAGGCGCGGGATAGGGGCGGCGGGATTTCTTCTTCTGATTGTGCTTTTCGCGTTGGGATGTGCCGCGCAGAGCCTGGAGCCAGCTCAAAGCTCCTCGGCTCCGGCCAAAGTTGCCGACCGCAGCGGTTATGTCGGAAACGAGGCTTGCGCGCGCTGCCATGCCGCAATCTACGAGTCCTATCAGAAGACTGCCATGGCTCACGCCAGCGGTCCGGCCATCGACGCCCTCACGCCGGCGGAATTCACGCACAAAGAATCGGGAATTCACTACCGCATTTACGCGCAGAATGGAGCGAGCGTGGCTGAGCTTTGACCGTCCGGGTGATCCTGAGGTTCAAGGCAAGCGCGAATTGCTCTACTACATCGGCTCGGGACGCCGCGGCCGGAGCTACCTGTTCGAGACCGATGGATTCCTCTTCGAATCTCCAGTGAACTGGTACGCGAACAAACAAGTATGGGATATGGCTCCCGCGTACCAGAATGCACGGGAAATGCCGCTAAACCTTCCCGCGTATACGAGTTGCCTGAACTGCCATGTGAGCGGAATGCAGGCTCCCGCGAAGGACACGGACAACCGTTACCCCACGCCGCCTTTCCTGCACAACGGTGTGGCGTGTGAACGATGCCATGGACCGGGAACCGCGCATGCGAACGGTGGCGAGATTATCAATCCAGCTAAGTTAACTCCCGCTCGCCGCGACGAAATTTGCATGCAATGCCATCTGGAAGGAAAAGTTGCGATCGAGCGGCCGGGGCGCCACGTTTATGAATTTCGTCCCGGACAGGAGCTCACCGATTACGTCCGATATTTCATGTTGACTGATTCGCAAGCGTCGAACCTCGGTGCCGTCAGTCAGGTGGAAGCGCTGGCCGAGAGCCAGTGCAAGAAAAAGTCGGGCGATGCCATGTCATGCACAAGCTGTCATAATCCGCACCAGTCGCCTGCCCCCGCGGAGCGCGTCGCCTACTATCGAACGAAATGTCTCGCTTGCCACGCGGCACCGTTCGCGGCCAAACATCATGCGGAGCAGCCAAACTGTTTAACCTGCCACATGCCGGCCTCCGCCAGCAGCGACGTGGCACACACTGAGGTCACAGACCATCGCATTCTGCGGAGACCACAAATCGAGGCTGGGTTGCTGCAGGATGCGGGAAACAGGTCCTCGTTCCCGAGCCTGATTCCCTTCCCTCGTACGAGCACGACCGAAGTTGATCCGCGCGACCTTGCGCTCGCTTGGGAATCCTTAGTTGAAAGTGGAATGACTGCAGCCGAACCCCAAGCCCGCAGCCTGCTTTCGAAGGCCTTGAAACAATCTCCGGATGATCCTGCATTACTTTCGGCTCTGGGTTACATCAAGCAAAGGCACGGGGCAACTGAGGACGCCCGCGCGCTCTATCAAAAAGCATTGGCCATCGATCCGGACCTGGTGGATGCAACAACTAATCTCGCCGTGATCGAGGCGCGAGCCGGGAACATGGGAAACGCCAAATCTCTGTGGCAGAAAGCGTTCGAGCACGCACCGGCGCGAAGCAGCATTGGCCTGAACCTGGCACGAGCCTACTGTGCCGAAGGCAAAGTGGAGGAAGCTCGGAACTATACGCTCCGAGTGCTGGAGTTTAATCCCGACCAGCCTACAGCGAAGACGTTGCTGAAGTCCCTGAGTCAGTTCCCAGCGAAGTGCGGGCTGTAAGCGTATGTCTGAATGATGGTGAATAGCCGCTGGACACGATTTAGATTGCCAAAAGCCATAGACACAGAAGATCGAGAGTCCTAGAATTTCAGCAGCCTTCGAGAAGAGCATGGGGAGAAGTCGATTTGTTTTCCGGGGCGGCACTTTCCTGGCAGGAATATTTTTTGTCTGCCTAAGTTGCGGAGCCCTGGCCCAGGCGCAGCAAACCGCCTTCGATCTGAATGGCAAGCCCTCGAATCCCGTGGCTCAGGCGTCGGGCAGGGTCGTGGTGCTGGTCTTTCTCCGCCAGGATTGTCCAGTTTCCAGCCGATATGCTCCGGTCATTCAGCAGATCAGCGAGCATTACCAGCGCGACGCTAGTTTTTTTCTCGTGTATCCCGATAAGGATGAATCGGCGCAGACGATTCGAAAATATCTGATCGATTATGGATATCATTTGCCTGCGTTGCGTGACCCGGAACATGCGCTGGTGAAAGAGGCGCGAGCGGAGATTACTCCTGAAGCGGCCGTGTTTAATCGTGAGGGCAAACTGATCTATCACGGACGAATCGATAACTGGTATGTGGAATTTGGCCGGTCGCGTCCTGCTCCTACGACGCACGAACTCAGCGACGCCATCGATGCGGCGATTGCAGGCAAGACGCCCGCCGACCCCGCAGTCAAGGGAGTGGGATGTTACATCTCAGACCTGGAGTAAATGCGGCGTTCATGAGATGGCTCACTTGGATCCTGGCTGTGGGCCTGGCTGCATGGGCTTTGGGAACCGCATTCGCAGAAGCATTTCCGCGCCAGGATCAACACGCAGAGGCGAGCGAAACGCAGGTTACATTTAGTCGAGATATTGCTCCCATCATCTTTCGTTCTTGCGCGTCGTGCCATCGCCCCGGCGAAGCGGCGCCGTTCTCGCTGTTGACTTACGAGGATGTAAAGAAGCATGCGAGGCAAATCGCAGAAGTCACGCGCACGCGGAATATGCCTCCGTGGCTGCCCGAGCCGCAGGATTTGAAGTTTGCCGACGAAATGCGGCTGCCAGTTGCGCAAATCGATCTCATTCAGAAGTGGGTAGATCAGGGTGAGCTGGAGGGCAATCCCGCCGATCGGCCGCAGCAACCAAAGTTCGTCGAGGGCTGGCGCCTGGGGACGCCTGATCTCATTCTGAAAGCAGAAAAGCCGTTGGTCCTTCCCCCGGAGGGTACGGACACTTACTGGAATTTTATCTTCCGCCTGCCAATTCAGGAAACGCGGTGGGTCAAAGCAATCGAAATTCGGCCAGGCGATAAACGTTTTGTTCACCACGCCAATCTTATGGTCGACCGCGAAGGATCGTCGCGACGGCGGGAAGCCACGCCCGGCGCGGGATTTGGAGGAATGGAGATCCGGATCGAATCACAAGTATTCGATCCCGACAGTCACTTGCTTTTCTGGAAGCCCGGAACTGTTCCTTACACGGAGCCGGAAGGGATGGAACTCCGTCTGGATAAAGGCACGGATCTGATTCTCAATACGCACTTGCAACCTTCGGGAAAAACCGAAGTGATTCAGCCGAGCATCGGAATTTATTTTTCTTCGCATCGCGCGACCAAGTTCCCCATGCTGCTGCAGTTAGAGAATGATGCCAAGCTTGACATCCCTGCCGGGGACAAAGAATTCCTGGTCACAGACGACTTCACGCTTCCCGTTGATGTTGATCTGCTCGCCATCTATCCGCATGCACATTACCTCGGCAAAGATATTCAGGCATTCGCTACTCTGCCCAATGGTGAAAAGAAGACGCTGATTCATATCCCGCACTGGAACCTGAACTGGCAAGCCGTCTACCGTTATGCCGAACCGGTGCTGCTGCCAAAGGGCACTGTGGTGAGCCTCCGATACGTGTATGACAATTCGGATGCAAATCCGCTCAATCCAAACCATCCCCCGGCGCGAGTCAAGAGCGGCAACCGCTCCAGCGACGAAATGTGCCACTTGTGGCTGCAGGTGCTTCCGATGAATTTCGACCCCACGCAGGGCGACCCGCGAATGCTTCTGCAGGAAGCTCTCGCGCAACATCAAGTGGATAAAAATCCCGCGGACTTCGAAGCACACTACAATCTGGCAGCCATGCTTCAGGCCAAGGGAAAGCTGGATCGCGCGATGGACGAATATCAAGCCGCCCTGCGCCTTCGTCCCGAGGACGCAGTTGCCAACAATGCGATAGGCTCAGTGTTCCTGGCGGAGGGTCATCCCCAACAGGCCGGCCCTTTTTTGGTGGCCGCATTGAAAGCGCGGCCCGACTACTTCGATGCCCATTACAACTTAGGGAACGTGCTGGCCGCGCTGGACAATTTTGAAGCTGCGTCAAAGCAGTTTCTGCTGGCCTTGCAGGCGCGGCCCGACGATGCTAATACAGAAGCGAATCTGGGAAGCGCCCTTGCGGAGATGGGAAAATTCTCCGAAGCCAAGATTCATTTTGAGCGTGCCTTGCAGCTCGACCCAGGTAACGCACTGGCGAAAGAGAACCTGGCGGAACTGCAAAGAACGATGAACCAATAGTCGGCCGCAAGAGATTTAATTTCAGAAATTAAAATGCCACACGCTCGGTTCATTCAAGCGATATTGCTTTCGTCCTGTCTTTGGATATTCTCGCCCTGCGGACTGGCGCAGCAATCTCCTCCGGACGCCCCAGCTGCGCAAGGCACCCCATCGATTCCTTCCGTCGCCGATTTTGCCGAAGCGCGCAAATTGATGCAACAGGGAAAGTTCGATGACGCGATTGCGAATCTGGAATCGATTCAGTCAGCCAACCCCCACGCGAACGGACTCGACCTGGAACTCGGCACAGCCTATTACAAGAAGAGCGATTTCCCAAAAGCTATTGAGTATCTGAAGAAAGCTTCAGTCGCGGATCCGCGCAACGGTGAGGCCACGCAGTTGCTGGGCCTTTCCTATTATCTTGGAGGGCATCCCGCGGATGCGATCCCGCTGCTCGAAAAAGTTCAAGGCTGGTATCCGCGGGCGAATGTGGACGCTGCCTATATTCTTGGCATCTGTTATATCCAAACCAAAGATTATCCGCACGCCCGCGTGGCCTTCGCAAAAATGTTCGACGTTCCGGCCGATTCCGCCGCCAGTTATATGTTCACCGCGAGAATGTTGCTGCGCCAGGAGTTCGATCCGATAGCGGAAGAGTACGCGCAGAAGGCAGCTACTCTCGATCCCAAGCTTCCTCTGGTTCACTTTCTGCTTGGCGAACTGTATTTGTACAAATCGCGCGTGCCCGAAGCGATCGCTGAATTTCAGAAGGAACTGGCGATCGATCCCGGAAACGCTGAGACTTACTACAAATTGGCCGACGCTTATTCCCGCATTCAGAAGTTCGACGATGCTGAACGCCTTTTGCAGCGCTCGATCTGGCTAGACGCCACCTCCACAGGTCCTTTCATCCTCATGGGTAAGGTACTAGAGAAAAAGGGCGAGTTCGAACTGGCCGTTCGCGCTCTGCAGAGGGCTGCGACCATGGACCCGAACAATCCCACAACTCATCACTTGCTGGGGCAGGCCTATCGCGATATGGGGAAAAAAGAAGAGGCCGAGAGCGAACTAACTTTGGCCGAACAATTACAAACCAGACAGGCTTCGCATCCGTAGTTCACTTCACTGCGGCGCGGGCGGCAGGGGACGATTTTGCTCAGCCGCCAGTCGATCCGCGGCTTCCTTGGGCAAGGCATGCAGCATCTCCAGAAACGCCGCATTGGTCCAGCCAAAGCCCACAACGTTCATTTTGTACCCAAGTTCCGCGTGGGCATCGGAGGAACGCGTGACCACATTATATTTTTCGACGATATAGCCGTCGCGGCGAAAATTTTCCGCCACCATCGACAGGAATTCATACGAAATCCGATCCGCATCCTGCTGATAGCCGTAGCGGCGCAGGCCCTCCACGGCCAGCATCTCGATGTTCCCCCAACCGTAAGGTAAATCCCACTGCGCCCCCGAATCTTCGGTGCTCATCGCCAACCCGCCAGCTTTTTCCAGCGCCGGAAGATTTTTGGCTACACGTTTTGCCTGTTCCACTGTGGCCAGCCCTGTCCACAAAGGATATAGCGTGGTCGCATAACGGTAGGATGATTTGTGGCTAGTCGCGAGATCGTAATCGAAGAAAAATCCCGCAGCATCATCCCACAGATAGCGCGTGATGAGTTGCTTGCGTTTTTCGGCGCGTTGGCTCCATTTCGCGGCGTCAGCTTCGTGTCCCAGCCAGCGACTGATCTGCTCCATATCCTTCTCAGTTTTGTAGAGCAAGCTGTTCAGACAGACCGGCGCGTAATGTTGCGTGGCATCCCCGAATGGCCCAAAACGAAAGGTGACATCGAATCCCGATTCCCGCATGGAGCGGTCGCCTTTGTAATACTCGGAACTCAGTTGGAACTCTTTGCGCTGATCGCAGTCGGCACGAGCCATGGTGTAAGAAACACCGCAGACTTGCAGACTGAACGTGGGCCACGGAACAGAGTGCTGCTGATCCCCTGGCTGGCTCTGGACAATGTAGCTATCCGCCTGGGAAGGATGGAAAAAAAAGTAGGTCGAGACCTTGCGATAGGATCCCGATTCATCCTCCGCGGCTTCCGGCGGGGGACCTTCTCCAAAATCGTAATATCGCGATAATCCAGTTTCGCCGGCCAGATGCGGATCACGGTTCCACATCTCATAGTCTTTTTCCAGGTCGGCGTAAGCTTTGGCCATCCAGGCTGGATCTGTTGTTCCTGATTTTTGCAGCGCGTCGTAAACATCGACGAACATCGAACTCAGAAACGGCGGCTGGGAACGCGTGAGGTAGTACGTGCGGTTCGCATTGAGCATGGCGCCGTAATGCTCAATTTCGAAAAAGAAGTTCTCGACCATGCCGCGAGCCAACTCCACTCGCCCGGACCGCAGCAATCCTCGGATGATGAAATAACTATCCCAACCATACATTTCGTTGAAGCGGCCGCCGGGAACGACATATTTATTTTCCAGATAGAGCAGCCCGGGCGGTTGAATCTTCGAGGCATCGATCTCACCGAGATGATGAATCAGGATGGGCAGGTGTTCAATTCGCACGTCGCAATTCCTGGCGAGTTTTTGCAAAGCAGGCGGCTCGCTGAATTCCGCAGGCAAGTACAATACGGCGGCAACTTTCATCTTGGGATCGACCAGGCTCTCGCATTCCGACATCGATCGCGTCAAAGTGTCCCAAGCGGAGGAGATGTACTGCAGAATGGGTTGGAGGCCTTCGCCCTGCCGTGAGTTGGCCTCTGCCGGGGCGTCTTGAGTGTTCGCGGTCGATAGGATAACGCCACAAAAGATGAGAGTAAGCGTTAACCCCCGCCGAACAATCCTCCAAGAATTAGTTATCATTCGCGCGGAAAAATGTGGCTTTGACATCTTAACCGCAATGCTCCCAATCCGCACAGATGAATCTCGGTGGCCAGCCTAACCATTACCCGGTCGATGATTCACTCTTACCCCGGGCCGTGAACCACCTCGAAGTGCGTCACCGACTGATCAAAAGAGGTCAATACCGCCCGGGCTTCCGGTTCCACGACCGCTTTCTCAGGCTCCCCGCCTGCGAACTTACGGACCGCCTCCATCGACTCCCAAAGCGTAAGCACGACAATCTCAACCTCGCCCTCCACAGGGCGCTGCAGCAGATATGCTCCGCGATGCCCGTCAATTGCCTCCAGCGCCGGGAAGACCCGTGTGGTTGCGTGCTGAATATAATGGCTTGCTTTCTCAACTGTGGAGCGCGCCTTCCACATTCGCAAGATCAATCTCTCAAGCGCGTGGGATGAAGCACCTTCGGCTGGCGCCGGGCCACTCGAGCTTTCTTGGGTGCCCGCGACTCCAAGCCGAACAGGATTTGCGGCATTTTTCCCCGCCACGGTCGCCCATTCCCGCACATGCCAGCGTTTTACCAAGCCGCTGGTCACATAAGGATCGGCCTTGGCAAACTTCTCCGCGACCGCGGGGGAATCACCTTTGAAAAGCAAAACCGCACCGTCCGCTGGATTCGCCAGGGCTCCGCCCAAAACGAGTTCGCCGCGCGCACTCGACGCCCAGGCTTTTTCGAGGTGCGCCTGTCGAAATTCTGCGCGCCTGGAAACATAGTCCTCGCCCACTTCGTAAAACAAAAGGTAATGCATTACGGAGGCTTCCTCTTTCGCAAATTTGTTCTTTTAAAACTTATCCGACCCCGTCAGATGCTCTCGACCCACCCGTGGGGATCTGGCTCCCGACCGGTCATCACGGCGAGAAGCTTGTCGCGCACCGCAGCGCCCACTTTTCGCTTTTCAAGCGGCGGCAACTCCATCGTGCGACCCTGATAAACAATCCGCCTGACGTGAGAAACCGTGGCCGCCGTTCCGGTTCCAAAACATTCGCGAAGTTCACCGCTGTCGTAGCTGCCCTGCAATTCTTCTATGGAAATGCGCCCCTCTTTTACGCGATATCCCAAATCCCGAAGAAGGGTAATCACACTGTCGCGAGTGATGCCGGGCAGGATCGTCCCACTCAGCGGCGGGGTTACGACATCTTCGCCGAGAACAAAGAACACATTCATGACCCCGCACTCTTCCACGTATCGGCGTTCCTGAGCGTCGAGCCACATGACCGCATTGCAGCCCGCATCGCGCGCTTCCTGGTCGGCCAGGAGAGCGGCGGCGTAGTTTCCGGCCGGCTTGATATCGCCGGTTCCTCCGGGAAATGCCCGCACGTACCGTTCGCTGACCAGAACGTCGATGGGCGCCGAAAAATATGCGCCAAAAGGAGACGTAAAGATGACTAACTGAAATCGGTCCGCCGGCTTCACACGCAGTGATGGGTCCACCGAAAACAGAACGGGCCGGATATACAAGGCTCCCTTTTCGGCGGGAGGAATCCATCCGTGGTCCAGGCGAACCAATTCTCGAACGGCATCCAGGAACAAAGATTCGGGAACAGGTGGCATTGCGAGCCGGGCAGCAGAACGCTGCAACCGCAACGCATTCTCACGAGCGCGAAATAAGAGCGGGTGCCCGTCGGCTGATTTGTGCGCCTTCATCCCCTCAAAGACAGAGATTCCATACTGCAGCGCGCTGATATTCGGACCGATCTGCAGCGGGCCATAGGGCTGAATCAGGCCGTCGCTCCAATGACCATCCTGGAATTCAGCGGTAAACATATGGTCGCTGAACACGCTGCCAAAGACGAGTGTCGAGAAATCAACTTCGGAAAGCCTGGAGTTCACCGCTTTCTCAATGCGAATCGAGCTTATCTCCATCTGGTCAGTTCTAGGCATCAAGGAAAACCCCCTCATAGAGATTATCAGCAGATGAGGAAATCCGGAGTGACACAAAGAGAGGGTATTTTGCGTTTCTTGGGGATGCCAGCTTTGTTATTTGCGACCGGCGGGCGGCGCAGTGGAATGTGCCGACTCCATCTGGTTCGGATCTAAATCTGGATGCGGCGTGGAGTCAGTTGTCAGTCGTCAGACTTTGCAAGCCAATTTGTCCTTCTTGCGGAGTTCCCTTCTCTCCGACCCAAATGACGCGAAAGCGTGCGTCGACGCCGCCTGAGACGAGATGAACGATCTCTCCCACCCTCGGATAAAATCCGGCGCCGTCAAGACGTGCTCCGCGATGACTAACATCGACGATCGATGCTTCTGACGAGTCCTGTTGAGCTTGACTGACCATCTGTACCGGAAGAGAGACAGACAATCTTGGCTCCCGGCGCTGATAGGAAGCCGGCTCGGATAGAGCCGGCTTCGATGGTTCTACCGAAGAGTTCGCCAGTTCGTGCTTTCCGAGTTCAACCAGAAATTCTGCCTTGGTAAGGGTGCTCCCTTTACCGAAGAGCTCGAGCAGTGGATCCGATCCCCGAGCGTTCGTTGCCGGACCTGAGATTTCCGACGACGAAGTGGCAACGCTATCTTCCCAGTCCATTCCTTCCGGCTCAACCAGGACCTCGGCGACAGCATCTGGATTGGCCTCGATCTGCTGAATTAATTCCTCTAATCGATGTCTGTGCCGGGCCGTTGGGGTTAAGAATTCGATCCCCATACCAAGTTCCGGATCCATGAATCGCACTTTCCCTTGCGTCTTGACTGAATAATCTGCGACACGGAGCAGCAACTCCACGCGCGTCTGCACAGGAAAGGCGGACTGCGTTCGCAAGAAGCATCCAGCCTGACTGAGGCATATTAGAGTGCAGTGAATCGGCGGATCCCGCTTCTCCCCGCTCTGCAGGCGCAACCACTCTTTCAGACTTTCCTCGGTGGCGGCGGGAAGCGCGGCAAACTGAAGGCCGGCATGCCGCCGCGCATCCTGCCAGGCGATCGTGCCATCGGCTTCGATTACGGTCGTAGTGTCGGGAAGGGCAAAGCAAAAGCCAATCGGAGACACCTTCTTGTTCGAACTTGAAAATCGGACCGACATTCCACCTTCACTCAGTCCGGAGATGGAGCCATGCTCGCCTTCTCCATTCTGGAATCGGAAATAGGCAGCGATATTCACTTGAAGTCGCAAGGACCGGCGACGCTCTCGCTTCATCAGGGCTCGGGCGGCCCGAAAACTCGACTTCGCTTTTTCAGTCGAGATGGGCTTAAAGACGACAAAATTTGCCCCTAGCTTGAATGCGGTCTGTAGATTGGTACGGGCTTCGATAATGGCTATTGCCATCGACTTGCTGTTTTGTTTTCCAGAGCGAACGCTTCCCAGCAAAGCAAATCCGTGCTCGTCTTTACAGTCCACGATCACGGCTTCAAAGCTGTGCTGTGCCAGCTTCTTGGTGGCGCTCGCGTGGTCCGGGCAGTGCTCGACATCGATGTCCAATTCGCTGAGGACGTTGCTAAGAACGCGGAGAGCGCGTTCGTCCGAGCACACTAATAAGGAGCTGAAATTCATGCCAGATTAAAGGTAAGCAAGAAGTAACCGGAGCTAAAGTTACGAGGGTAACGGAAAACGGAGAGGACTATGACAGTACCGCTATTTCGGCTCCGAACAGCTAGGCCGTGTCGAATAAACCATCACGAACCAAATCTCGGAGCGGATCAGGAAACTGCGCGGTTGCGATTTCGGCAACGATCTTCTTATACAATTTCAGCTAGCTCATCGCCGAGAAATCGAAGCTGAGCAGTATCCGAAACTCATGAAAAACTTTCGTCAGTTCTACATCGACGGCAAGTGGGTCGATACCGCTGTAGTCCGCGACTTCACAGTAATCAATCCCGCCAACGAGGAGCCGGTTGCAACGATCTCGCTGGGTAGCGCCGCAGATGTTGACCGAGCAGTAGCGGCCGCCAAACGCGCCTTCGAGTCGTATTCGGAAACCAGTCGCGATGAGCGCTTGACGCTTCTTCGTCGGATCGCCGATATCTATCAATCAAAGATGGAGCCGATGGCGCAAGCAATTTCAGACGAAATTGGTGCTCCTCTCTCACTGTCCCGAAAAGCGCAGGCGCCAGCGGGCCTCGCCCATTTGCTCGAGATCGTGAAGGTGCTGGAACACTTCAAGTTTGAAGAGCTCAAGGGTTCGACCTTGATGCGAAAGGAGCCGGTCGGAGTGTGCGGGCTGATCACTCCCTGGAATTGGCCGATGAACCAGATCGTGACCAAGGTCGCGCCTGCGCTAGCAGCGGGATGCACCATGGTTCTTAAGCCTAGCGAAATCGCGCCGCTATCCGCCTGCCTGTTTGCGCAAATCCTGGATGAGGCTGGTGTCCCAGCTGGTGTCTTCAATATGGTGAATGGAGACGGGCCCACCGTGGGGGCCGCAATTTCATCGCATCCAGATGTTGCCATGGTCTCCTTTACCGGGTCCACGCGAGCCGGCGTTTCAGTAGCCGTAGCTGCGGCTCCCACTGTGAAGCGGGTTACGCAGGAGCTCGGCGGAAAATCGGCGAACATCGTTCTGGACGACGCCGACTTCGACAAGGCCGTCAAGCAAGGCGTGCAGGAATGCTTTCGCAACACCGGACAATCCTGCAACGCGCCCACTCGGATGCTCGTTCCTCGCTCCAAGATGGCTGTGGCAGCGGCGGCAGCAAAGGCGGCTGCCGATTCGACTAAAGTTGGAGATCCGCTTTCAGAAAGCACCAGCGTGGGGCCGCTTTCCAACAAGGCGCAGTTCGAAAAAGTGCAGCGTCTGATCAGCCAGGGGATTTCCGAAGGCGCAACGCTGATCGCCGGAGGACTCGGACGCCCGGAGGGTCTGAGCAAGGGCTATTTCGCGAAACCGACAGTCTTCTCCGATGTGAGCAATGACATGACGATCGCGCGCGAGGAAATCTTCGGGCCAGTTCTTTGCATCATCCCTTACGAAGACGAAGAGGACGCCGTCCGCATCGCGAACGATACTGCCTACGGACTGTCCGGTTTTGTCACCGCAGGAGATATCGAACGAGCGCGCCGAGTCGCCAAGCGAATTCGCTCCGGTAATGTTCACATCAACGGAGCAAGAGTGGACTTCGCCGGTTGTTTCGGAGGTTACAAGCAATCGGGTAATGGCCGGGAGTGGGGCGAAAGTGGCTTGGAAGAATTCCTTGAGTTGAAGGCGATCTTTGGTTATGCCGTCGTTGCGAAATAGAAATTCTTGACGCGAGTTCCGTCGCCCTGGCCTTGCCTAAACTCCGACGCGGAGCAAATCCTTTCCAGGTTTAAAAGAGTCCCGAAACTGGAGGGGCATGAACTTCTGATTACCCGTAACCACAGATTTTCCTTGGTAGGAATACGGTGTTTCTGGTATTTTCCTCTCAATTTTGACTTAACAAAAATTTCATTCTGAAGCGCAGCCGGGGAGATGTTGAGTGCTTTCTCGGATTCGATATTCCTGACTGCTTTAGAGTCACGCCACTTCGACTTAATCCCACAGCGCGCCCGCTCGCGCGCAAAGGGCGCAGTTGCAGTTCTGCTCGATCGAAAGCCAATAAATAAATTGGAGTTTACTACATGCAGAAGTCTCTGTCAGGATTGGTGTGCCTGCTTGTAATTTGCGTGCCTGCTGCGTTTGCAGGCGTAACCGTGGACGCTCCCGCTAACGGCGCAACTATAGCAGGGTCCGTGCATTACGTTGCTTCGGCTACGACCTCGTGTTCCAAAGGGATCGCTTCCATGGGAATCTACACCGCCCCGGGCGTTTTGGCTTACGTGGTGAATGGATCCAGTCTGAACACAAGCCTCAGCTTGAATCCAGCGACTTATAAAACCGTGGTGGAATCGTGGGATTACTGCGGTGGGGCCTCGACCACCCCAATTACCGTGACCGTCAGTGAAAAATCTTCTGGCGTCTCCGTGAATTCGCCCGCCAACAACAGCACAGTCAGCTCGCCTGTGAATTTTTCCGCGACGGCGAGCACGACCTGTTCGAAGGGCGTCTCCGCGATCGGCGTCTATACCGCTCCTTACCAATTGGCGTACGTCGAGAACGGAAACCAATTGAACCATAGCCTGGCGCTGAGCCCTGGGACGTACAAAGCTGTAGTTGAAGAATGGGATGGCTGCGGCGGAGCGAGCACCGCTCCCGTTACCATCACGGTCGCTGGTGGCGGCGGAGGCGGGGGCAAAGTGTTCTCGAACCTGCAGCACAGCGGAGGCTGGGGGCAATATGGACAGAGAGCTCCTACATTCGTCGACTGTTCCCCTTCGCCCTGCGACAACATCGTTTTCTCCATGTCTCAAGGGATCAAGAATCCTTCGATGACTGGAGAGGCCACTCAGATGTATCTGGCTGGGAGCCAAGCGTATGGCGATGGACTCTGGAACAATCACCTGATCGGTCCGTTTTCTTCGCAAGGCTTACCCGATACAAATCACACGCTGGTTCCCACCCTGCATGACTTTACCTATGACGTTTATTTCTGGGGAAGCAACTTGGGGTTGGCGCAAGCATTGGAGTTCGATATCAATCAGTTCTTCGACAGTATGGGCTTCATCTGGGGCCATGAGTGCCGCGTGGCTGGCGGCAATGAATGGGACGTCTGGGACAACGCCAGTGCGCACTGGGTTCCCACGGGTGTTTCCTGCTATCCAAAGAACAACGCGTGGAATCACCTAACCATTCAAGTGGAGCGCACTTCCGACAATCAGTTGTTGTATAAATCGATTACTTTGAATGGATCCACTGCAACTCTCAACCAATACTACAACCACGGTTCGGCTCCTTCGAGCTGGTACGGCGTGACCATTAACTATCAGGAGGACGGGAACTCAAAACAGTCTCCCTATTCCGTATACCTGGATCAACTGAATTTTGACTATCAGTAAAGTGAGATGAGAGGCAGAAAGCAGGGGCATATCGGAAGGTATGCCCCTTATTTTGCCACGTCACTTGCTGCGGGTTTTGATTTGCAAAGTGACGAAGATAAACGCGACCTGCCTCCGCACCAAAGTTCAATCTTCGTCGAGGTATTCACCGGGAACATCGTCTTCGGGCACTTCGTGGGTGTGAACTTCCTGGCCTTCATGATCGTCCGCGCTCTGCACGCCCGATACCACGTCGGCCTCGAACGCGTTCCCTTCCTCCAGTAACTCATCCACACTTTCCGAATCAGCACGTTCGCGGTTCGATAGTCCCTGCAAATCTCCCGATTGCCCTGCCTGGGAGCTCAGTCCAGGACCTGTAAACTCGTCATCATTGAGGTGCTGCCTCTTTGTTGGAGCACGCTTTGTGAGTGCTGGTCCGGATTTCGGGCTCGTAGTTTTCTTTGCCAGCGCCGATGTTCTCGTGGCTGATTTTTTTGCGGCAGACTTTTTCTGCGATTTCTTCTTCGCGACTGTCCTCTTCCCAGCCAGCGCACCTCGAACGCTCTTCTTTGCCGATCTAACCTTCTTCGCGGCAGTTGTCTTACGCTTCGGGCGGTTTTTTCGACGTCTGTTTTCAGCGGCCATAATAGATGAAGTTTACCACCTCCGCGAAAAGACCGAAGACTTCACCTTACTTATCAAGGGTAGCTCACCACAGTGACCGGAGTGTCCGGGTTGGCGATTGTCGATGAGCCTCCAGTGTTGTCGATCACGTTCAAGACGCCTCCAGATCCAGCCGTGCTCAGGAATATCGTGAGCAGATCATTCAGACTCGACGGCGCAAGAGTCGCGGGAACCTCAAACGCGTTCGCCGCGTAAATGTTCACGCCCTGGTTGAAGAAGCTGTAGCTGCCCATGCCATATCCGCTAAAGCTAGTCACGGACTTGGTAACCTTGAAAGCGGCCCAACCATCCACGCCGGAAGCCTCCATCCATGCCGCCTGACTAGGCGGATCGTAAGGCATTTCGTTCTGGAAAAAAATATCGGTTCCGCCATCGCCGTTCCAGATCACTTCATATTTCTGATAGTGCTCCACGAAAAGGCCGTAAGCAGTCACATTATTGCCGTTGACTATCACACCGGTGTCCGCAGTGTTGTCGGTCCAGCCTACGCCATTGCCGTGATCGGCGCGCCATGCCCAGATGTCATCAAGGATCACATTGTCGCTGTTGACCACCAGGCTGGTCGTCGCCTTTCCCGGCTCGGCGCCGCCGATGCGGAAGAACACATCGTAAAGACCCGGCGGGTCGGAGGCGGCATCGTTGCCCCGGTGGCCGCAGCCGAAATGTTCGCAGCCGCTTCCCACTTGCAATAACACGGGAGAATTGTTCGGACCCGCGTCAAAGATGATTCCCGAGATCAGAGTTCCCTTCCCTTCAGCAACGGTCATGGACGCGTTCCCGTTTGTCGGGATCAACGTCGGGTAACCCAGACCGAGCACAACAGTATCGGGACGCAATATCTCGATGCTCCGATCCAGGTTATAAACGCCCGGAGTCAGAATCAGATCGAAGCCGAACAACAATGCGAGATTGATGACCTCGGCCGAGTCAGTCGGCTTCGCAATGAAGAATCTTTGAATGGGGATGGAAGAACCCGGCGTTGCTCCCGCAGCCCAGGTTGTTCCCGATGAATCTCGCTGCACCGCAGGCACAAACAAGTTGTAGTGACCATTGGAGTCTACGTACAGGTATGGCGCCTCGCGTGTTACCGGACTGGTCGCAAGCGTGGTGTACGGGTTTCCGCACGGGAAGCACTGCGCGGGCGCGCCTATGACGCCGGAGAACACCTGGTTCCACACGCCGTTAGTCCAGCCATCAAGAATGCTGTTCCTGGTTATCCATTGCTGCTGGGAGCCGTTGATCACGGTCCCGCCAGTGAACTGCGAGTCGGCGATGAAGCCGCCGCTAGCATAGGACGGGCTGGTGCAGTAATCGAAAAGGGTGGTGTTCCCGTTGATGAGAACTCGCCGAAGCGGCGCAGCCTGGGAGACCGCCCAGAATTCGCCAGCGTAACAGCCGAGGCTCGCGTTGCTTACGTTAATGGTGAGATTCGACAATGATCGCCAGAAGTTATCGGAGGCGACGCAACTGCCGCTGAAGCACTGGTTGTAGACGTCGATAGATCCGTTTATCACGACGTCGTTTGGCGAAGGTCCAAGGCCGGCCACGCTGGTGTAATAACCCAGTTGAAAATTCAGCGGAGTGGCCGTGCTTCCGTATGTGCCGGGCTCAAACAGAAAAGCGTAGCGCTGAGCTCCGAACTGATTGGGCACCTGTTGCGTTGCCACTGCATCAACTGTCGCTTGAATCTGGCTGAGCGGCATGCTGGGATTGAATATGTAGACGTTCGGCCCGAAATCCGGCTGCCGGGACGAACCCGCGGCACGGGCGGTTGGAATAGTTGTGAGAAATACGGTTATAAGAGCCGCGATCATCACCATTCCGCTCACGAGATTCGGCAAGGGTCGTCCCTCTGCCCTAGTGAGGAAACGTTCAGCAACTGAAGTCCGCGTCCATTCTGCACACAACATGGTGTGTTCCTCCTTCTGTGTAGGAAACGCCCAATTCCACCACAATGAGTTCGGCCAGAAGTTGCGCTGGGGATACAGCCGGCGTCGACTCGGCTGCGGTCCATTAAGAGCTCGATCAAGAACCTGAGGAAAAAGACGAAGGAGCACCGTAACGAATTTACAAGCGTGCGCTCCAAAACTGATAAATCAATCCTGTCACAGCAATGGCAATCAGAACGTAGGGCCAGACCCAAGCAATCCATTTCCACAAGGGTGGCACCCGATCTTGATCCGAGCCGGTCGTAAGCTTTTGGCTCAGCGCTTTCATGTGCGCAAAGTTAGCCCTCGCCGCGACGGCGGAAAATCGGGTTTTTACTGTAGGTATTATTATGGTCTAAATTCTAGAATTCGAACCTCAGCCCAAACTGAAAGTAACGCGGCAGGTAGCCATTCGCGTCAGAGGTGATCGTGCCGAAGGCCGAATCTCCGTAGGCGGAATCGGGCTGGGCAAAACGCGGATGATTGAACGCGTTGAACATCTCAGCCCGCAGTTCAATCTTCATTCCTTCTTTTGGCACGAACGACTTGGAAAGGTTCGCATCGATGTTGTGAATGCCATTCACACGCAAGCCGGGATAATAACGTGGAGCGTTGCCGGGGATCTGATCGCCCGGGTCGCCAAGGCAGCCGGGATTGATGAAGGAAAACGGGGGCATGGCTCCGCCTGATTCGGCATAGCCGTTCGCCTGCCAATTGGCGGCGACATCTTTCATGCTGAGTCCGGTTTTGAGCTGAGAGCAGATGATGTTGGGACGCTGCGTGCCGTTGGCCAGCCGGGGATTGCTCATGCCCAGCGCGATAGGCTGGCCCGACTGTTCTGTGATCATGGTGGCAAGCGACCATCCCCCGACCACGGCGTCAAGGCCACGATTCATGTTGCCGCCGAGCCATTGTTTGCGCCCCACAGGCAGATCGAGAACGACCGCAGCCGCCAGGCGCTGCGGAGCGTCGTTCCCACTGATGCTGTGTTCCAGATAAAGCCGATCGAGTTGTTGCGGCATTCCACTTGCCGAGTGAGCCCACCCAATTGTTCCGGCCAGCAGACGAATTATCCGTCATCTTCGAGATCGTGTAGTTGCCTTCGAAGCTGATATGGTGCGTCGTGCGCTTCTCGAAGCGAACCTGCATGGCGTTGTACCAGGATGACGCTTCTTCAATCATCAGTCCCTCAAAATCGCCGGTGAATTGCGGGTAGGGATTAAGTAGGTATCCGAGAGGAATTTGGGGAGCGCTGTACAGCGAATTCGGCTCGTTGAAGCAGGGCGACGATGGCGTGGGCGTACATGGGCTGCTGAACATCGGATAGAAAGGATTGCTGACAGGGTTCGCCAGAAACGTACTCACGCAACTGTCACCATCGCAGGATCCGACCCCGTTGTTTTGGGTCACGTCGTTGTTGTGATGAACGGCAGCGGAGACCTTCGCCAGCAATGCAGACGAGATGAAATCTCTGTTGTTCGTTCCGGACCAGGGCAGATGCGTACTGCGGTTGGCCGAGTAATCAACGCCTAGGACGATTTGGCTCGGCAGTTCACGCTGAATTCCAATATTCCACATGTAAAGATCGGCGTCGCGTGCCGCCGTAGTACCCAGATCGTTGTTGTTGCCATATCCCCACTCGGCAAACTGACCGTACTGCCGGTTTTGCGGAGGAGTAAATCCGGATGGGAACGGATTTTCAAGCGTGGCATACTGCGTCTCGAAATTATTATTCGTGAAGATGATGGGCGCCGTCTTGCTGAACGCCGTTCCAGGATATTGAAAGTTCGTGGCCGGACTCATGCCGAAATAAATTCCGGCGCCGCCGCGCACGACCGTCTTCTGATCGAACGCGTAGGCAAAACCGAGCCGTGGGCCGAC
Source organism: uncultured Acidobacteriaceae bacterium (assembly GCA_963726155.1). Classification (GTDB taxonomy): domain Bacteria; phylum Acidobacteriota; class Terriglobia; order Terriglobales; family Acidobacteriaceae; genus Sulfotelmatobacter. The sequence goes on along the minus strand of CAVSBF010000002.1, from coordinate 1,247,151 downwards.
GTCACTTCGATAGACCGGCACGTGCCGCATGTTCGAGCCGGCAAATTGCGTTGTGCCGATCAATTGCTCCGTGGTTGGGAGACTGATGCCGACACCAGCCAGCGTCGCCTGCGCGCTGGTTGTGCCAGGAGGGGCAGCGCTCAACACATTCGCTAGGTTGATGCCGACACCCGTGGGCGCGGTGAAATCGCTGAACTGAATTCGGTTGTAGCGCTCGTCGTACGGTGTGCTCCATTCGTAGCGAATGCCGAGGTTCAATGTAAGCTTGGAGGTTATCTTCCAGTCGTCCTGGAAATAAAAACCGGTTTCTGCCGACCTGTTGGCGACCGAGGGTAAAACTTGCAGCGACGTGTTGATGTTGGGAACCGGATTGACGTTGTCGGCGTAGCCAAAGAGCGTGCTGGCCAAAGGATTGCCGGTTGGATTTCCGTTCGCGTCCGCGTCGTTGTTGGGAGTCGGTGAAGTCACATAGTCGGTGAAGTTCAGGGTTCCCGTGGGATCGTTCGGTTGGAAGAAATTGTTATAAAAAAGGCGCTGCTCGCCGCCGAATTTCATCAGATGCGATCCGCGCGAAACCACGAATTGGGACGAATAAGTGTAGAGAGTGTGCGCGAAGGTTGTGTCCACGCAGCATTGATCGTAGAGATCAGTCCAGGGGGTAGTTTGCCCGCCGGAGGACATGTAAATTGCGGGCATGCGATCTAATCCGTTCGCCTGCTGAAAGATTGGCGACAATTGAACTCCGGAAGGGAGAGTGGAATTGAAACTTGAAATCGTCGGGATGCCGGAGGTTGCGTGTTCATGTACGCGGTCCAGGGAGAAGTGGCTCGTCCAGACGATGCGCGAATTTATAGTGCGGGAGTATTCGATCGACGCGTTTTGCGTGCGCGTCGGAGACCCAGCAATGCCGTCGCCAGATCCATTGTTGTCGAAGCTGTCTCCAAAAATCATCGGCGTGTAGTAGTTCAAAGATTCGCGACTGTAACGGGCGCTGATGTGATTCTTGTCATTAATTTGATGATCGACTTTGATATCGAACTGATAGTCGGGCGCATGTGCCGTGCCGCCGAAAAGATAGTTGTTGATTGTTCCCGGCTGATTTGGTAGCGGATAAAGATTCAGAATGGCCTTACCGATCGGATCGATCTCGCCTGCCGGAATGATGTTGCCCGGGACCTGCTGGCGGCAGATACCGGTCGCGCACGTGACTAACGGCAGAGTTGGGTCATAAATACAGTTGGCGACGCAAATGCCGCCGGGACCAAAAGTTGCTATCGCGGAAAAATCCCCCCCTCTTTCCGCTTGAGTCGGCACAGTGGCAATGCCGTTGAATGCTGAATTGGCGCGAACCTTTTCGAAATCGGCGAAGAAGAAAGTTTTGTTCCTCCGGATCGGGCCTCCAATCGAGAATCCGCCCTGATCGCGAGCGCTATCCGGCTTGGCATTCGGAGCAGGATTGAAAAAGTCGCGCGCGTTCAACCCCGAACGCTGCAGAAAATACCATCCGCTGCCATGAAAATTATTGGTGCCACTTTTCATGACCATGTTCACGACAGTGCCGCCGTTGTTGCCGAATTCCGCCGAGAAGCTGTTGTTCTGAACTTTGAATTCCTGCACACCTTCGACCAGCGGCTCATAATAAACATTGCTGTTTCCGCCTTCGCCCTGTTCCGGCGCACTGAGCGGGGAGCCGTCGAGCCGGACTTCAGCGGTGGCATTTCTCTGACCGTTCGAAACAAAATTCGTTCCCGAAGGGTAATTATCTTGCGTGCCCGAGCCGGCAGCCTCCGTTACACCTCCCGCCAGAAACGTCAGGCCGAAGAAATCGCGATTTACCAGGGGAAGTTGCTTGACGTACTGGCTGGTCACGTCGGTGCCGAGAGTTGCGTTGCCAGTGTCAAGGAGCGGGGCAGTAGTGCTGACCTCAACTGTGGAGGTAACGCCCGCCAGTTGCAGTTTGAAGTTCAGCGAGGATTCCTGGTCGACCTCGAGAACTACTCCAGTGCGGTCGGACGCGCGAAATCCGGGCGCTTCGGCTTTCACGTCGTAGGTCGATGGGCGCAGGCCAGTGAAGAAGTAAGAACCCTTATCGTCTGTTCGCGCGGAGGACGAAATGTTGGTGCCTGTGTCGCGAATGGTGACCGTAGCATTCGGCACTACAGCACCTGAAGCATCGGAGACAATGCCGCGTAGTTGTGCACGGTAGTTGCCTTGCGCAAAAAGCAGGCTCGTACAGACTGCAAAGAGGGAGACATTCAGAAACCAAGAAAACACCCGCCGAGTCAGCCACATGACATCCTCCAAGAACGTTCCGAATGGCGCCTGCACAAACCACAATATCGCTAGCTTGCGATTTCTTACGATTTCTTTCGAAACCAATCTTTTACTGACTGGGAACGCCGCTTGTCAAGAGGAATGTCAGCGAATGCCGCGCCATCAATGCCTGGGATCGGATTTTTGCATCAGTTGGCCTGCAGCCAGAAGACTGCGCCCTTTGAGATGGGCGGCAAAGTGAAAGTAACCTTCCCTTGGTTCGGCGTGCCCTCTAGTTTTCGAGTGTCCCCGAGAAACGGCAAGAAATACGCCGAACGGCCGCTGCCATCTGGCACTGTGATTGTGACCGTCTGAGGAGTTTGAATGGGATTCTTGCCTCCCACGAGCCCTGCGAAGTTCGCGAGGAAAACGTGAGTCTCACCGTTCACGCGAGCAATGGAGGTAGCTACTTTAGGCGATGCCGAGATTTCAACATCCGCGCTTGGCGGTAGGCTGTCCAGAAAAGCCTGTTGCATCTTTGGGGTCGCCTGATCAAAACCAGCTTCCAGAGATGTGATATAGGCTTTCCCCGGACAATCCGGAAAACGCGTGACGCCTCCTTGATTCCCGCCTTCGAGGGGATTGTTGCCCGTAATGACCAGCTTCTTTCCCCCTCCGGCATACTGTTTGAGCCATGTCTGCTCGTCAGAATTCAAAATACGAACATTGGGAAGAACGAGAGCTTCGCCGTGAAATTCGTGCAGCGTTCTCGGGGTGACGATCTGGAATTCTCGATGCGACTGCATCAGCAAAACGAGAATCCCGCGATAAGAACGAAGAAAATCTTCGGCATAAAAGTTTCGCGTCTGCGGCGAGAAATAAACTCCGATGGGATGGATCGGGCTGCGCGGCAGGTAAAGCGTTTTTTCGTTTTGCTTAATCCAGGCAAAAATCTTTTTGCGGGTAGCAGCATCGTTGGATCCGGCCATGGAATGGCCGGGGGCATCCCAGAAATTTGCCCCAACCATGACCTGGGACATCGCCAGGTTCATCATGGCCTCGCGCCGGTCCACAACCTTATCTCCGTCCCAGGAATAGTTCAGAATCCAAGTCGCCTTTCCTTCCGCAAAGGCCCGGAACGTGTGCATGCCGACCTGATAGTAAAACCAATCCAGCGGCGTGCGAGACGCCGCCATATGATTCCCGCTGCCGAATTCGTATTCGTGCGCGATCGCGTCGACCACGGGATAGAGGCTGTAAACATCGGCGCCTACGCGAACCGCCTCCGACTCGATGCCGGGATAGATTTCGGGAATCGTTTTGATTTTTGGATTCACTGACTTGGCGTTCTGGTCGATCTCGTGCAGAAAATCAGTGATGGTCTGAATTCGAAAATCAACCCAACGCCGAAAGTTGGGATCCGAAAAGTCGCCGATCTTTAAGTCTTTTTTCGCATCGAGTCCAGTCTGCTTTTTGAACGCAGCCACAGTGTAATCATCGAAGCTCGCCCACGTATCCTCCCAGCCCTCGAAGTGGGTCATCCAATACGGAATGTCGACGTAGATGCCATCAATTCCGGTCGCGGCAATCTGCCGCACGCGCTCCATATAGGTTTTGCGCCACTCCGGAGCGTAGGGACTAACCCAAACATCCTCGTCGCCGGGGGCGATCCAAAAAGCCGTGCCGCCGCCAAAGATTGCGGGCTCGCCTGTAATCTTGCGCTGCAACCAGTCGGGATGATCTTTTGCAAGAGTGTGAGCCACTTTATCGCCATGGGCCGTGATGCATTCCGTTCCAGCGATGTAAACGAAAGCATAGTTTCCTACCGCGTGCGCTCTTTCTGCCACGGCTCGAATCGCCTCCAGCTTGGCCTTCGGATCGAGAAAGCTCTCGTAACGGCCCGGAATGTCGTTATCCACCTCGATGCCGAAGACGTCCGTCGCCTGAGCGTCGGCCACGATTTTATCTGCGCTGTTCCTGGCAAGCCCGTAAGCGCCGATGCGCACGTAGTTGGTCCAATTCTGTTCAACAGAAGTTGGAGAGGCGGTCGCAACCAGAGACAAGATAAGAACCGCAGAGAATGCAATTTTGTGCTGTTGCATGGGATCCATTCATTTTTTGAGAAGTAGCAGCGCGTTCTCCCGGTAGATCCAGCGCAGCACGTCATCCGGAAGAAACAAACCGTAAATGTTCCAGCGTCCCTGACGAGAGGCGTGCGACGGATACTCGAAATACTCGTCGCGGGTTTCCAGAAAACGATAGTGAAGCCGATACATGTTTACGTCTGGAATCAGGTCCGTTCCGAAGAGAATGCGGCCCGAATGTTTCAGAAAAAACTCGCGAGCGGTGTAGGGTTGGCGCCCCAGTTCCGCGCAACGAGCCCCGATATCGACGTAGAGATTCGAATGCAAATCGAGCAACCGGCTGACATAGGAGAGATCTTCCGGATGTTCGGCAACGTGCGCCGCCACAAAAGTAGTGTTTGGATGACGTCGCAAACACCCTATCGCGCTGGCAAAGCAATTGGGCCTTGTCGAATTGCGAGCCATGAAAACTCCACTCGGGATGAGCCGCCAGCTCCTCATAGCGTTCGTTGTGATTGTCGATGGGCTGAAAGAAAGCATCCGGGTCCGCAATGTGAAACATGATGGGAACATGCAGTTCGGCGGCTTTCTCAAACAGCGGCGCGAGGCGCTCATCGTCCACCCGCAACAAACCTCCGTCTACGTCGCGGATGCTGGTTCCCAGATCCTTCCACAACTTCAAACCGCAAGCGCCGCGCTCCACCAGTTCTTCCAGGCGATCCACAGACCGCTCAAAAAAGCCGGCAGTGTCCAGATCGCTCCAGTCCATCCAGCCGTAAGTCGAGAATCGATCGCTGTCAGCCCGGTGAAACTTATCAATCATTCGTAATGCAGCTTCACCGGTGCGCATAGTGATGTTTACAATCCGTTCGATTCCGCATTCATCCATCACTCGAAGAACGTCGGAAGGATCCAGGGCGTCCAGATGATTGTGGTAATCGATCACGGGAAACTTCGGTCGACGAACCTCGTGGACAGGTGAGACCAGCATGGAGCGCGGCTGAAAATCGCTGAGGCGTAAATCCACTTCGGCCTTCGCGGTTACCATGGCAACAAAAGGGTCTTGTTCCGCTCCTTTGTTGCTCACGCAGATCTCTCCCCAGCGATCCCGGGCTGAGACGGAAGGCAACTCAAGTTTCGTTTTGTTGTGTGCGTGGTTTCCATTTATTACGAAATGCTTCACTAGCGATCAGAGTCTAATATAATATCGCGCTGCGCGGAAGCGGAATGCTTGGCAAACTTATGCGAGTAAGAATTGGCACTCTATTCTTCTATTTCTGTTCCCTGATCGTCATGGCTGCTGTTACCGGGGCAAGTCAAGCTTCGAACAGCTACGGCGTGGACGCCGGTCCAGCTCGAGCGAACATCGGGCCAGGTCGAATCATCCTAGAAAACGACCTGTTCGCGGCACGCTGGTCGTTCATTCACGGGAAAGTTACTGGGGCGGATCTGATCGAGCATCCCGCAGAAAAACATACTTCGCTGTCGAATGATCTCTTTGTCATCAAGTTCCGTAACGGGGAGGTTCTGCGCTCTTCGACAATGGAACCTCTGGGTGATCCACGAGTAGAGAGTCTGCGCGCCAAGCCGGACGCCTTAAAGTCTGCCGAACGCTCTCCGGGGCAGCAGGTGATCGTCAACCTGGAAGATCACACGAGACAATTGTCAGTGACATGGAAAGGAATGCTGCGAGACGAATCCAATTATCTGAGACAGGAGATTTCGCTCCAAGCCACGAACGACCAGTCCATCACCGAGATCGAACTATTCGACTTCAAGGCGCCAACCGCGGGTGTCGAGGGGAAAGTGAAAGGCTCTCCCGTAATCCTCGGACACATTTTTCTTGGCTTTGAACATCCTCTGTCAATCTGCCGTGTGACCAATCAGGTCGTAACCTGTTCCATGCATCGCGAATTGGCTCTGCGCGCAGGCCAGACCGTGACGTACTCCTCCGTAATTGGCGTCAGCCCACCGGGCCAGATGCGGCGCGGCTTCCTCAACTACATCGAGCGCGAGCGGGCACGCCCTTACTCGCCGTTTCTTACTTACAACTCCTGGTATGACATTGGCTTTAATAATTCCTACGACGAGGCTGCCGCTCTGGATGTAATTCATTCTTTCGGCGAAGAGCTGGTCGAAAAGCGGAACGTAAAATTGGATTCATTCCTGTTCGATGATGGTTGGGATGATCCTCATACCCTGTGGAGTTTCGGTCCCGGATTTCCGAATGGTTTCACGCCTCTGAAAGCTGCTGCTGAAAAATACGGTGCTGCGCCGGGCGTTTGGCTCTCGCCCTGGGGCGGATACGACAAAGCCAAGGAAGAGCGTCTTAAGTACGGACGCCAGCAAGGTCTCGAAACCAACGCCGGCGGATTTGCCCTATCCGGGCCAAAGTACTACGCACGCTTCCGCGAAGTCACTTTGAAATTCATCCGTGATTATGGGGTCAACCAGTTCAAGATCGATGGCACCGGAAATGTGAATAGCGTGTTGCCGGGAAGCCAGTTTGACAGCGATTTTCAAGCGGCCATCAGCTTGATGCGCGAATGGCGGTCGGTGAATCCGAAACTTTTCATCAATCTGACGACTGGCACGTATCCCTCGCCTTTCTGGCTGCAGTACTCCGATTCCATCTGGAGGAGCGGGGACGATACTGCATTTGCGGGTGTGGGTTCTTGGCGCGAACGTTGGATCACATATCGCGACGCGGCAACCTATCACGGCATCGTAAAAGCCGGGCCGCTGTTTCCCTTGAACTCTCTCATGTTGCACGGAATGGTTTATGCGCGGCAGGCGGAACATCTTGATTCTGATCCGGGCAAGGATTTTCGGAATGAGGTTCACTCCTATTTCGGCAGTGGAACTCAGTTGCAGGAGCTTTACCTCACTCACTCTCTTTTATCGAGAGAAGATTGGGACATGCTGGCGGAGGCTGCGCAATGGGGACGCGACAATGCCGACGTCATGATCGACACTCATTGGATCGGAGGCGATCCCCGCCAGTTGCAAGTTTACGGTTGGGCGGCTTGGTCGCCCGAAAAAGGCATCATCACGTTGCGCAATCCCAGCGACAAGAAGCAGACCTATGCGCTCGATGTGGCGAGAGCATTCGAATTACCGGCTAGGGCGCCGCGAAAATATCAGGCCCGCAGCCCATGGCTCAAAGACCGCGACCGCAAAGCTGTCTCATTCATTGCGGGCGCGCCGAAGACATTGACGCTTGCGCCTTTTGAAGTATTGAACCTGGAAGCACTGCCCGAGAAATAGATAGTTGTCACCCGCCAGGCTGAGTCGATTTTCCAGTTGACATTTGTTCGACGCCAAAAGGCGAACGCGGAGGCCCAACGGTTGCGCTACCGTGCGGGAGAAGGCTCCTATCCTTGTGCTCGCGAACGATGAGTTCTAGAATGGCGACTTCGCCTGGGAGGATACATAGTGTCGAGCAGAATCGGTCTTGTCTTGGGCGTCATAGTGTTTTGCGGTGCATTTATGGGTGCAGGTCAGGAAAGCTCGAATGCTCCGAAAGCAGTCACCTATGACCGGGATGTCGCTCCCATTTTGTACAAGAATTGCGTTGCATGCCATCGCGAGAACAACATCGCGCCCATGTCTCTCATGACGTATAAGGATGCGCGCCTCTGGGCTCCGGCCATTCGCGAAGCCGTAGTCCAACGCAAGATGCCGCCCTGGCACGCCGATCCCAAAGTAGGCGATTTCGTCAACGATCCGCGGCTCACCGAAGAGGACATCAAGACGATCGACGCGTGGGTCAGAACCGGCACCAGGGAAGGCGACGCAAAAGACCTACCTCCGGCACCTGTCTTTCCCGTCGGCTGGCACATCAAGCCAGACGTGGTATTCACGATTCCCGAGTTCACAGTAAGCGGCGGCAGTCAGGACGATTACGAATACATTTATGTTCCGACCAACTTCACTGAAGACAAATGGATCCAGGCCGCCGAGGTGCTTCCCGGAGACCGGCGTGTAGTGCATCACGCAACGGTGTCAGTGATTGCTGCCGATAAAGTGGCGAAAGAAGTAGCAGAGCATGGCAAAGCGGATGCCGGAGTCGACAAGTATCATTACCGCACCGGCAAAGTGTTGCACATGAGACCCGATGCACCAGTCATCGACGATGGATGCTCGGCGCCTGATGGTGGCGGCGTTCCGGGCAAGGGATCCGGATACCTGAACATCGTCCCTGGAATCTATTTGCCGGGACACTTGGCCGAGACTCGCCCTGCCGGTTACGCGCTAAGAATTCCGGCAGGCTCGTATCTGCAGTTTCAAGTGCACTACAGCAACCATACCGGCGAAGATGTGAAAGATCGAACCAGCATTGGTTTGGTTTTTGCCACGGAACCAGTGAAGCACGAGATTGCGCAATACGAAATCTGGAATGACCTTTTTCTGATTCCGCCCAACGACAACAATCACCGGGTGACCTCGTGTTACACGTTGCCTAAAGATGTAACCGTCCTCGCCTACACCGCTCACATGCATTTTCGCGGAAAAAGTATGACCACGGAAGCGATCTACCCTGACGGCCATCACGAGGTCCTGTTAAACGTGCCGCACTATAACTTCCGCTGGCAGGAAACTTACTTCCTGAAGCACCCGTTCCTGCTGCCGAAGGGTACGAAACTCGTGACCACCGCATATTTCGACAACTCGTTCGATAACGTCCAGAATCCCGATCCCTCGAAAGCACTTCGCTGGGGTGAGCCCAGCGACGAAGAGATGATGGGCTTCTGGTTGCAATTCGCCGATCCTAAACTGGTCGATGAAAAGGCTGCAGTCGCGAGCAAGTGAAGTCGCCAGCGTCGCGACACTTTTAAACTTCAGACCTGAGCCGTTGCTTTCTTAACGCAAATTCCGTCGTCGATTTGTTTGTTGATTTTTATCTGGAGAGACTAATTGTGGAAGTTACGCGTCGTAATTTTCTAGTTTCCGCTGCTACTGCCGCTTGCGCTCCTGCACTGCTGGGTGCAACCGACAAGGCTGGAACGAAAGCGCCAATCCTCGGACAGGATGACCATCAGTACGAGGCCATCCACGACTGGGGCGAGCTACCACGCACCATCAAATACGGGAATACCCATGGCGTTTGTGAAGATTCCCAGGGCAACATCTATATCCATCACACCGTGAATGCGACCAGCGAGAGCCTGGACACGATGGTGGTCTTCGATCACGACGGTAAGTTCGTCCGCTCCTGGGGTCGGCAATTCAAAGGCGGCGCGCACGGACTGACGATCCGCAAAGAAGGCAGCGAAGACTTTCTCTATCTATGCGATTTCCAACATGGCATCGTTACCAAGCGAACTTTGAAGGGGGAAGAGGTATTCACTCTGGGTTACCCAGCGGAATCCGAAGCCTACAAACCCAAGGACAAAAGCTCGGCAGTACCCTATCGTCCCACGAACGTGGCCATCGCTCCCAACGGTGATATTTATGTGGGCGATGGGTACGGATCGAGCTTTATCAATCAGTACAACCAGAAAGCCGAGTTCATTCGCACCTTCGGCGGATTGGGCAAAGGCGACGATCAACTCGATTGTCCGCACGGATTGTGGATCGATACCCGCGAACAAACGCCGCTTCTGGTGGTTGCCGACCGGGGCAACAGCCGGTTGCATCGATTCAGCCTGGATGGCAAACACGTCGACTTCATTCTGGGCACCACGAAGATGCCATGTTATCTGCACGAACGAAATGGCGAAGTCGTGATCCCGGATCTTCTAAGCAAAGTCGTCATTCTTGATCGGAAGAACTATGTGGTCGCGAGTTTAGGCGAGGGAGAATTTTCCAAAACAGATTGGAGCACGGTTCGAAATCAGGCGCACGGAACATTCGTTCCCGGAAGATTTGTTTGTCCGCATAGTGCCTGCTTCGATCATGAGGGCAATATTTTTGTGGTGGAATGGGTTGAAGCAGGCAGAGTCACAAAACTGCGACGCTTAGCCTGATCTGGCAATATTCAGTTCGCAGCGCAGATCAGTCGAATCAAAATTGCATTCGGAAACGTCGGGCTCATGAAATCCCCCACGGCGCACGATGTTGCGGCATGAGCAATGCCGATGCCCGGTCTGAACCGCGCGTCAGGCGAAAGTTTTCCGCATCCCATTCGAGTACTTCATGCGTGCGCACGGCAATGCAGCCCAGCATCAGCGTTTCCACAATCGGAGCCTCGTAGGCGTAATTCGCGCGAGCCGGTGGACCGCCCTGGCAAGCATGCACCCACTCGAGAAAGTGCGCCGCATCTGCGCTGCTGGCACTCCCGCCAAGCTCTGGTCTGGACGGCTGAAACGGTTCTTCCTTCTTGGCAGGCGTTCCAATTGGATAGTCATCTTTCCATCTTTAGACAGCACACGCGGATCCTGCCCCATAAACGCCGTCATTAACTTGCCATGATCGCCTGTATAGATCACGCCCTCGCCGTCTGTTCCCATCTCTGCGTCGTCGGATAATTCCGGCGGACGTCTCGGTTCAATACCACCGTCGTACCAGTTCAGTTTCAGTTCCGGCCGATCCGCCGTCTTCGCAAAGTTGAAATGCACCGAGGAGGCGACCGGATAACTTTCGGGAAACAAATCGGTCGTACTCGCCTCGATTCGATTCGCGGCTTGCAGTTCCACTGCGCGCGAGATTGTATCGAAGCCATATTCACCCATGTCTCCGAGAGCGCCGCAGCCGAAGTCGTACCAGGCACGCCAAACGAATGGCAGATAGCTTTTGCTAAATGGCCGCATGGGGGCAGGTCCCAGCCACATATCCCAGTTCAGCCCCTTAGGAATTTCATCCGCATGCGTTGGTGTGGGAAGTCCCTGCTTCCAGAATGCCGAGGCACGCTTGGTCCAGATGTCGATGGAGCGCACAGGCCCGATCACGCCGCTACTCAAGAGATTGCGCACCTGCTGCGATTCTGGAGAATTCGAGTTGAAGATTGAAACCTGCGTCGCGCGTTTCGTCTCGTTCGATACACGAACCATCTCGCGGCACTCCCACACGCTATGGGCCATCGGCTTCTGGCTATACACATGCTTTCCTGCTCGCATCGCAGCGATCGCAATCGGGGCATGCCAGTGATCAGGCGTGCTCACGATCACGGCATCGAGATCCTTCTCTTTGGTGAGGAGTTCGCGAAAATCGTCGTAAGCCGTGCAACCCGTGTAGTTGGCCTTTCCGCGTTCCTTTGCGTAAAACGCGTTAACGATTCCCTGCGCCACCTCTCGGCCCGCTGTGGGTCCGGGCAGCGTTGCACCCCAAGACGGATCCTGCAGAACCATGCGCACCTTGTTTCGTAATTCGTTGGGACCCCAATCCAGATAATCGCTGCTGCCGCGGTTCACGTCGCACACGGAAACTACCTGGATTTCAGGCAGCCGCAGCACATCCAACATGACGCGCAGTCCCTGGGATCCAACGCCGATACAGCCAATCGTCAACTTATCGTTCGCTCCAATATGCGGTAGCGCAAATCCAAATCGATTCAGAGACAGTGCCGCAGCCGCTGATCCGAACCCATGAAGTACTTCGCGCCGGTTCATGCCAACCTCTCGCTGCGGTGAGGGATGCCTAATTATCTGCGGAAGGAATTCGAAAAACTTCTCCATGGCAAGCAGCTTAAACCCAGAGGCTGGCCTTTGTCTCAGACGCCAGCCACGATTGGTGTTCGACGCAGAAAGCAAGCCTGCTAATTCAGCTCCCTTATCCAGATGTTTCGGAAGCTGACCGGCTCGCTATGGTCGCCGTGTGCCTGCAGTTTAATGGGTGCGGTGTCGTACTTCTTATAGGACGGCTGACCGATGTACCGAGTCTCGCCCTTCAACTCGAAGTGATTCTGCACCAGGACGCCGTTAAAGAAGACCGTGACGTATGCGGGAGTTTTCAGAGAGCTGTCCGGGTTGAATGTTGGCGCAGTCCACACGACATCGTAGCTTTGCCACTCATCGGGCCTTCGGCTCGGGTTCACCAGCGGAATACTCTGCTTGTAGATGCTGCCGGCCTGTCCGTTGACGTAAGTCTTGTTGTTATACGAATCGAGAATCTGCAACTCATATCCGGCGTCGCCCGGGCCGGTAGAGGCTAGAAACACTCCGCTGTTGCCGCGCGCCTTGACCGCTGCCAGAAATGTTCTCGGGGATCTTCCATTCGAGGTGGAGTTGATAGTTCTTGAAAGTGCGCCTGGTTTCAATGTTTCCCGCGGCCTTATTCACGGTGACCATGCCGTTGGCGACGATCCATTTGGCTGGTGACTTGTCCTGAGTCGAAACCCACTGGTCGAGATTCTTACCATCGAAGAGAACTATTGCGTCGGAGGGAGGCGCCGCGTCGGTGTGCCCCGGCGTGACTACTGCAGGCACCGGCTCCCACACTTCCGTGTCTTCCGGCCGCGCTGCGGACGAGGCTTTGCCTTCCTGTCCACCCGTTCCAGCGTTAGCACTAGACTGTTGGGCAGCAAGAAAAGCGACCGCAGCAATCAGGGCCGCAAGCCCAACGGATTTCGATAGGTGAACCCGCATGTAAAAAGACAGCTTAATCGGAATTTCGTTTGTTGTCAGCGTTTTTGATAATGACGATGCGCTCCTCACGAAAACACAACGCCTACAAATCACGCGGCGAATTCAGAAAGCGTAGACTGTGTCAGGAAATCTCAATATCCTGACGGTGTTTGCTCGACCAAACTTTTTATGGCTCGCGTTCCAGACGTACTACAAACTCGCATAATGAATTCATCCAGAGAGGAATATTTGTAATGATGCTTCGTTTCTTCGTCTTGTTCGCCATTCTCGTACCCGCATGTTTGCTGGCACAGTCAGAAACGGAAATGCAAACCATTCACGGGTGGCAGATGCAAGACTCCGCAAAAGTTACGGACGCGGCTTCGATCATTTCGACAGCCAGTTTTCATCCTCAGGGTTGGTATGCCGCAACGGTGCCGGGCACGGTGCTTACCACCCTGGTCAACGACGGTGTTTATCCGGAGCCGCTGTACGGCGAGAACATGCGGGCGATTCCCGAGAGCCTGAACAAGACCAGCTACTGGTATCGCACGACCTTTACCGTTCCCGCGGCTTACAAAGGCCGTCACACCTGGCTGCATTTCGGTGGCATCAACTACACCGCGCAGATCTGGGTAAACGGGCACGAGGCCGGGACGATGCGCGGTGCCTTCATACGGGGTGACTTCGATATCTCCGAGCTTGTGAAGCCGAGCCGCCGCGCTGTCCTGGCCGTTCTGGTTGCGCCGCAACCGCATCCCGGGGTGCCGCACGAGCACACGGTTGCGAATGGCGTGGGCCAGAACGGTGGCGAGACTGCTATCGACGGGCCCACATTTCTCTCCACCATTGGCTGGGACTGGCTTCCCGCGGTCCGCGATCGGGATACCGGTATCTGGCTTCCGGTCACGCTGGATGCAACTGGGCCGGTCGTGGTGAAGGATCCATTCGTTACGGCAGATTTGGCGGCATCGCACGAAAGCGCTGACCTTCACGTTTCCACAACGCTGGAGAACAAATCGCCTAAGCCCATCACCGGCACGCTCACCGGCATCATTCAATTGCAGAACACAAATAACCAGAATGCATCGGGAAGCGAGATCACTTTTCACAAACCTGTGACGATTGCGGCCAACGAGACGGAAGCCATTGCCCTTGACAGCAAATCCACGCCGGAACTGCACCTTTCTAATCCGAAGCTGTGGTGGCCCAATGGCTATGGCCCGCAGAATCTGTACACTCTCACGCTGCGCTTCGATGTAGGGGCAAAAGCAAAAACTTCGGATATCGCGACACGCCAATTCGGTATTCGCAAGATCGAGTACCAGGTGCCAGACTCCGAGAACCTTACCCTTTCCGTCAACGGAGTGCGGGTGATGGCGCGCGGCGGCAACTGGGGCCTCGATGAGGCGATGAAGCGGGTCTCGCGGGAAAGGCTGGACGCTCAATTTCACATGCACGCGCTGGCCAACCTGAACATCATCCGCAACTGGGTGGGACAGAGCACCAGTCCCGATTTTTACGATATGGCAGACAAGTATGGAATTCTGCTGTGGGATGAGTTTTTTCAGCCCAACCCGAATGACGGTCCGGACGTCACTGATATTCCTACATATCTTGCCAATGTTACCGATAAGGTCGTGCGCTATCGCAACCATCCGTCGATCGCAGTCTGGTGCGCGCGCAATGAGGGCTATCCGCCCAAAGAGCTTGACGACACTTTGAAGACGCTTATGGGTCGCCTCGATCCCACGCGGCTCTACCAGTCGAACTCCGCCGATGGACGCGGCGTTTCGTCGCATGGGCCTTACTACTGGCGTTCCCCGCGCTTCTTCTATGCGTTCAACGAGAGCTTCAAGACCGAGACTGGCTCAGTCTCGATTCCTACGATCGAATCCATCCAGGGAATGATGCCGCAGAAAGATTGGGAGACGATCAATGACGACTGGGCGCAACACGACATGGCGGCCGGAGCGCAACGCGGCAACGAGTTCCCTACCTCGCTCGCGGAACGCTATGGGCACATTCGCAATCTTGCCGACTTCGTCCAGAAAGGCCAGCTCGCGACGTATGAAGCCTTTCGCGCCATGTATGAAGGACGAAACGCGGAAATGTTCAAGACCACTACAGGCGTACTTACGTGGATGAGCCACCCGGCGCAGCCCAGTTTCGTCTGGCAGCTATACCACTACGATCTCGAACCCAACGCGGCTCTGTACGCAGCGAAAAAGGCGGCCGAGACCGTGCATGTGCAGTTTAATGAAGAGAACCGCGGCATTGAGGTAGTCAACAACCGTCCAGAGGCATTGAATGCGGTCAATGTAAACGTGCTTATCTATCGTTTCGACGGCACGCTGGATTCGCACGAAAGCTACCCGGTGGCTCAGGTTCCCGGCAGCAGCACAATCAAGGCCGCGCAAATCGACGTTAGCGCACGCATTACCCCGCTCTACTTCATCAAGCTCAACCTCACTGACGCGAACGGAAAATTACTCTCCACGAATCTTTACTGGCAGCATGTTGCGCAAGACCAGTTCGACGGCCTCATGAATCTTCCCAGGGTCGTACTCGATGCCGAAGCCAACTCTCGCACAGAGGGCGACAAAACGCTGCTCACCGTAACCTTGCATAACAACACAAGCAACGTGGCTTTACTCTCGCACTTACAGCTTCATCAAAAAAAGAGCGGTCGGCGCGTCTTGCCGGTATTTTATTCGGACAACTACATTTCGCTCGTGCCCGGCGAATCGTCAACTGTCTCGATCGAAGCGGCAACCAAGGACCTCCAGGGGGATCAACCACTCCTCGAAATAGATGGATTTAACGTGGATGTTCAGCCGGTCGACGGCCCAGTATCGATCGCCCCTAATCTCAATGCGCAGCCATCGCACTGGCCCGCCACGGAAATCGTCCCTGATGTGAGGTAGAAAAGAACGCCGCGAATCAAGACGGGCCTCGAAGACTGCTCCGAGTTGGTATCGACCTTTGAATATGCAAGCCGTGCGCAACAAGATGCGCGATGAGTAATTCACATCGCAAGTTTGGCGGCATACCTTACCATGGAGGGTAACCGCTGCAGGAGGAAATCGATGGCACTTGGAACTGGATGGTCCAAGACCTGGACCTATTTTGAAGACGACTGGCACGAAGGCAATGTACCCATCATGGGACCACGAACGCATTCTGCGTGGCTTTGTTCCATGGTGTTTGACGGCGCTCGTGCGTTCGAAGGAGTCACGCCCGATCTTGAACTCCACTGTGCCCGGGTCAACGATTCCGCAAAGAAACTCTTCCTCAAGCCGGTGGTTGCGCCCGAACATTGGGTGGCGCTCGCGCGCGAGGGAATAAAGCGTTTCGATAAGGACGCCGCGCTCTACATTCGACCGATGTACTGGGCCGAGAAGGAAGGACCATGGGTGCAAGCGCACGATCCCGAATCCACTCGCTGGTGTCTCTCAATTTATGAGGCGCCCATGCGTGTACCCAAAGGTTTCTCGGTCACGTTGTCGCCTTACCGGCGCCCGACCATCGAAACGATGCCCGTGGATGCGAAAGCCGGGTGTCTTTACCCTAACAATTCCCGTTCTCTTTTCGAGGCGCATGAACGGGGCTTCGATAATGCGATCGTCTGCGACATGCTGGGCAACGTCGCCGAACTGGCCACGTCGAACGTCTTCCTGGCAAAGGACGGTGTGGTATTTACGCCGATTCCAAATGGAACCTTTCTCGCGGGCATCACACGGCAGAGGGTGATTGGATTATTGCGTAAAGCTGGCGTATCCGTCGTCGAGCAAACTCTTGCCTACTCTGACTTCGAGAAGGCGGATGAGATTTTCGCGACTGGAAACTATTCCAAAGTGGTTCCGGTGACTCGGATCGGGGATCGGCCCTTGCAATTTGGACCGCTCTATACCAAGGCTCGAGAGCTCTACTGGTCGTTCGCGCATTCATGACTGTACTCATGACCGCATTCATGACAAAGAGCTCGGCTGTAGAGTTTTTGCTTCCCATTTGGCAAAGAGTGCTGCAGCGCTCCTCGATCCGGACAGAAGACAATTTTTTCGACCTCGGTGGTAGCCCTGCATCGGCCGCGCAATTATTTTCTGAGGTTGCCAAAGGCTGTGGTCGGCATCTACCGGCGGTGCTCATTTATTCCGCTCCGACGATTGAGGCGCTCGCGCAAGTGCTGGAGCAACCGGAGCCTCCGCGGGTTCCGCCGCTCTTACTCCTGAAGGCTGGAACTGTGCACCCTCCCGTTTTTATCGCACACGGCCTTGGCGACAATGTGTTCGATCTTTTTCGTTTGGCAAATGCAATTGAGTCCCCGCATCCGATCTACGGAATGCAGGCCAGGGGCATTGATGGCTTGGACGCCCCACTGGCGTCGGTCGAGGAAATGGCACAGTTCCATCTCGACGCAATCAAAAAACTACAAACAGAAGGTCCGTATTTTCTGATCGGTTATTCGCTCGGAGGTTTAGTGGCGCTCGAAATAGCACAGCGCTTATCTGCTGGCGGAGAAAAAGTTGCACTATTAGCGCTGGTGGATTCCTATCCTCATCGAACTCAATTAAGTCTTATCCAAAATGCGCTCCTGTCCTTCCGTCTGGCGAAGCGGCGCATCTTTTCTCCCAGCGCGCCGCTGGGCAAGCCTCGAGCTGAGCACTCAGAAAACATTGACGGAAATGCATCGTCTGGCAGCAAGATCCAAGAATCGATGAGCAACGTGACGCAACGAATGCGCGATTCTGCGTATCAGGCTCTGCGGCGCTATCGTCCTCAATACTACGGCGGCAGAATAGACTTTGTGAGACCTGAAATTGTTACAGATTTTCCCGAAGATCCCGCCAAAGCGTGGTCCCATCTTGCAGCACAGTTCGAAGTGCAGACGATACCGGGAAATCACTGGAGTATGCTCACGACGCAATTCGAAAAACTGGGATCGGTTCTTTCCGGTCATCTCAATAAGGCCTCCGGGGAACATTTTTAGGCCCACGAACGGTCATCCGTGATCTCTTGCGCCCGAGCGAAAATTGGCTCTGGGCATTCACTCACGCGATCTCCTTCACGGTTCGCCGATGCGCCGCAACATTGAAGCCCTTACTGAGCGTTGCCTGTGGCGTGAGCCGGTGAGTAACGTAACTATCGTCACAAAATGTTACCCTTCCGTCGTATGAACCTTCGAAATCTTCTCGATTCCCGCGTATTATCCCAAACTTAGTTCATACGAATTCGTAACCGAAGACTGGAACCCGGCGCTTTTCGGGAATGCAATTATGAATAGATTTTCTCAGCTTCGTCGTTACGCAAACAGCCTTTGGGTTGTTAACCTGACACTTGTTCTTCTCTGCCTCGGGACCACTCTGGGTTGCCAGGGTTTTAGTTCGGCGAAAACCGCGGCGTCCGGAAATTCCGGGACTTCGACAACCGCACAATTGACGGCAACTCCAGCGACATTGGCTGCCGGCGAAGTGGTCATTGGAAGCAGCGGCACAGCGGAAGGAACTCTTAATGCCACCGGAGCCGACGTGACGGTAACGGCTGCGACTTCAAACAACTCCCGATTTACAATCGGCGGTTTGTCGCTGCCGGTAAGCATTCCTTCCGGGCAAAGCGTGGCATTCACGTTGACATTCAGCCCGCAAGTTGCAGGTGCAGATAGCGCAATTCTTACCTTTACCAGCAATGCTCAGCCTTCCACAACCACGGAATCAGCCACGGGTACGGGTACGGCCGCGTCATCTCATTCAGTCAGCCTGTCCTGGAACGCCAGCTCTTCTCCGAACATCGCGGGATACAACGTATACCGTGCACCCTATACCACTGCCTGCGGGATTTACTCAAAGATTAATGGATCGCTGAATACGGAGACTGCTTATGTAGACTCTTCCTTGGCGGACCACATGAACTATTGCTATGCGACTACGGCCGTAAACTCCAGCAATGAAGAAAGCGGCTACTCGAACATCGTCGCCGACGTGCAGATCCCGTAACCAGTAGTGCTGTTCCTCTGAAATCCTCCACTTCCGTTGCGATATTCATCGCCTATTCCGTTCCACGAATCGAGCCACGACTCGATTCCAAGGCCGTAGGGTCCGCTGGGATCAGGTCTGAATTTGAATCGAGGGCATCTTCTTAATCTTGTATAATGGTGCTCTGCTGGTTGGTAGGTGCCACCCAGTTCTCCCCCTCTTTATCTGGCAGCGCCAGATCACTTCTTGCTCGGATGCGTGAGTATTTTCAATGAGGATAGTTTGCCAACGACTGGCCGTCGTTCTGACGTGCGTCGCCGTCGCTGCCACGGTAGCTTGCTCGCGCCCCGCATCGAAAGTCTCTAGTTGCTGGGACCCGAAAGCGGCGGCAACGTACCTGGATTACCGTGAGGGCTGGTGGATGCAGTGGACCGGGTCCGCTCGTGATCACGGCACATTTTGTGTATCGTGCCATACCGCTATGCCCTACGCGTTGTCGCGACCGGCGCTCCGGAATGCTCTCGCGGAAACTGGTCCTTCCGAGGACGAACAGCGGCTGATCGAGAATGTCACGAAGCGGGTGCGGCTTTGGAAAGATATTGGTCCGTATTACAGCGGGGCAGGATATAACCATAAGACCGCCGAATCCCGCGGCACCGAGGCGGTTCTCAACGCCCTGATTCTTGCCAGCCACGACGCACAAACTGGAACGCTCAGCAGCGACACGCGTGTTGCCTTCAATAATATGTGGGCATTACAGCAGACCGCAGGAGACGATCGAGGCTCATGGCTTTGGTTGCAGTTCGACCAAGAACCTTGGGAAGCGAACGATTCCGCCTACTACGGAGCGGCTTTAGCCGCCATAGCTGTAGGAACAGCTCCTGGGAATTATGCGTCGGACGCTGAAATCCAAGCTCACGTCGCGAGCTTGCGGCAGTATCTGACGCGCGAGAGTGCCAAGCAATCCGTAATCAATCGCGTTTTCCTGCTCTGGGCTTCCACCAAGCTGTCCGGGCTCCTTCAGCCCAGCCAGCGGCAAGCAATCATTCGCGAAATTCTGAACAAGCAACAGGCCGATGGCGGATGGAGATTGGCTTCCATCGCATGGAAATGGAATGGTTGGAGCGTTCAATCATTCCTGAACATGTGGCTCCGGGAAGATGGGACTCCAATCTCAGGGAAGAGTGACGGTGTCGCCACCAGCATTATCACCCTTGTATTGGAGCAGGCGGGCGTCTCCCGCGATAACGGGCAACTTCAGCGTGGATTATCCTGGTTAACAAGTAATCAGGATGCCGAGGGTTCATGGCCCGCCTCTTCCGTGAACAAGCGCCGTCATATTTCTTCGGATACCGGGCGATTTATGAGCGATGCAGCCACAGCGTATGCAGTCCTCGCGCTAACGGACGAACAACCCACCACGAACTGCGTGTCATCAGCCTCAAGTCGCTAATAAATTCTTGCGTCCACGGAACGACCGTTAAACTCAATCCTGCCAACATTCCAGCGAGTTAATTCAACGGTCTTCAAACCTTTGACATCTTGTCGGCCATCCCCCGATCCAACCAGCATTGGGTGATGAAACCTTGGCAACTCTCCCTCTCGCTGGTCTTACTGGTTCCCCCGTGTGTGGCGTCCAGCATCGCCATCACTACCCCCAGCCTGCCGAACGGAACGGTCGAAACTACCTACTCTGAAGTCGTCGAGGCGAGAGGCGGCTGCACTCCTTACAAGTGGGAGATCGCCTCGGGAAAGCTGCCGGTGGGAGTCACGGCTAAGGTGTCCGGCACGACGACCGCGCTGCATCTCGGCGGAAAGCCGACCAGAGCAGCCACCTACTCCTTCGTCGTGAAGGCAACAGGGTGCGGCGGGCTTGTCTCGAAAAAATCGTATAAGGTCGTCATCCAAGCCACCGCTGAGCACGTCGTCGATCTGCACTGGAAAGGTTCGACGTCGAGTGACATTGCCGGATACAACGTCTATCGCGGTCCAAACGGAAATACATGGACGAGGATCAACGCGAGCCTGATCGGTTCGACCCTCTACAGCGATTCCACCGTCGCCAATGACACCACGTATTACTATGCTACGACCGCAGTCAATCTCGAGGGCCGCGAAAGCAGGAAGACAGGCGCCGTTAAAGCGGTTATCCCCTAGGACTGCGCGACGCGGATCTGGCAAAAGACGCTTGTGATCTGCATCACATTCACTGGTGCACTGTGCGGGGTAGTATTCGTGCGGAGGAAAATATATGTTTTTAGCCGCACTACTCGCGTTGGCTGCTACCTCCACGGTCTTAGGAGTAGTAATTGTGCAAGGGCTTCGCAAACCGACATGCCGAATTTGCCTTTTCCGGCGAACTTGTCCAAATCGCGAAGTTGAGTACGATTCCACAAGAAAGCCGTGTTGGAGTCGCGAGAACACAATCGATTCAGCTGAGCCGCGAACCGGTAGCAACGGCTGAATTCGTTCGGAAACCATGCACCGAATCCCGCTTTAGCTTTGTCTCCTGAAAATACAGATCGTTTCGCAATCTGTAAATCTGCCGAGCTCGAGTCCTCTGGATCAGCTCATCTCGAGCTCGCGTTCTTCGGAGCGTAGGAATCGGCTCTTTCCAAACAATTGTGTGGCATCGCAAACATTGTCAGAGATGGCTATTCACGACAGTCACACTGGCGATAGAATGACGGCCCATGGCAAATACGCAGATTCGAAATGTAGCGATCGTCGGCACGGGGTTGATTGGGGCGAGCTGGGCTGCGCAGTATTTGGCGAGCGGTCTTGACGTGATCGCGACGGATCCCGCGCCAAACGCTGAGGCCAACTTACGTAAGAGTGTCGACGAGGCATGGAAGTTACTCAGCGAGATCGGTCTCGCTTCAGGTGCAAACCGCGACCGATTAACATTCACTGCCGATATGAAAGAGGCGGTCTCAAAGGTCGATTTTGTCCAGGAAAGCGTCCCCGAACGCCCGCTCTTGAAGGTCAAGGTATTCACCCAGATGGACGAAGTCGCTCATCCGGACACGATCCTCGCTTCAAGTGCATCCGGCATCACAATAGATGTCATCCAGTCGAGCTGCAAACATCCCGAGCGCTGCGTGCTAGGCCATCCCTTTAATCCACCTCACGTCATTCCTCTGGTGGAAGTAGCAGGCGGGGCGAAGACCTCCGAAGCGGTGATCGAACGAGCCATGACGTTCTACGCGTCTGTGGGCAAAAAGCCAATCCGGCTGCGCAAGGCTCTCCCTGGCCATGTTGGGAACCGGCTTCAACTCGCGCTCTACCGGGAAGTGCTCTATCTCATCCAGCAAGGCGTCGTCAGCGTGGAGGATGCAGACATCGCCGTGTGCTATGGGCCGGGACTTCGGTGGGGTGTGATGGGCCCTAGTCTACAGTGGCATTTGGGCGGCGGGGCCGGCGGAATCCAACACTTTGTGGAGCATTTCATGACCGGCTTCGTGAACCAAATGAAGAAACTCGAAATGCCCGACGTCACGCCAGCATTGATGCAGACGGTTATCGATGGCGTGCTGAAGGAAGCAAACGGCCAATCGGTCGATCAGCTTGCTCAGGCAGAGAACAAGGTGGTCCTGGAGCTTCTTGCGCTACGCGCAAAGGAAGGCAGAATACTTCCGTAAAACGTCCGGCCTTGAGCCAGAGCAATCGCTGAGCATCGTAGTGATCGGTCTTTTGCCTGTACACTCATCGCGCGCGAGTCTCTGCTGCTTCCCGATCCACAGCTCAAACGGCATGCCTTCAGCAAAAGTGCGTACCTGATTGACGCAAAAAAATGCGGGCTGCCGGATTCCAGCAGCCCGCCCAGGTTTTCGAATTGTTTAGTTTTTATTTTCCAGCGGCAGCTACGACAGCTTCGACAAACTTTAAGCCGTTTGGCGTGCCGAGGCCGGTTGCGTTATCCCATCCGGGAGCGGTGACCAGCGATGAATCGGTACCAAACGTAATGTCGTACCATCGGGTTGAACTGCCGTGATACAACGCGCTGAGGAACACAGTTGTGTTCTCGAGTGGTTGCGCCAAATCTGCTGCGGTTTCAACCAGCACAGGATTCGGCGGATTGACAATCTTTCCTTTCACATCAAGCCCGTTATTCACGGGTACGACATCGGTGATCGCACCTGACGGCAGGCTGTAAAGCATTGCCGCAGCCTGACCGAGGGGTGCGGCCGACCCCGCCGCCTGATTGGCAATCGCCCATAGGGCCGAGAATTGCGGGCACGCTACGCTCGTGCCTCCCCACACTTGCACGGCAGGCAGACCGCTCACCGTGATAATAATGTTGACGCCAGTGTACGGGTCGGCGAGCAACGCAATATCCGGCACCTGCCGGGACGTTTTCCCGAGGCTGCTCTGAAATGCGGGTTCAGGCCATTGCGCGCTCGAGCCTCCTCCTGCTCCGGCGTAAAAACCAATGAGGTCCGGAGGATCGTAAGGCGGATTTGGACTTGGGTACGTGAGACGGGTCAGGTTGTTTCCCCAGCCCGTCTGGTGCGAAATGTAGTTGCCACTAGTGAGAAATAAGCTGGTTCCGCCAACTCCTGTGGCATACGGCGCAGAAGCCGGAGTCTGCACGCTGGGAGGAACAGTAATGCCATAATCTGCGGCGATGGCTTGCACGTTGTCGCCATCATCCCCGGAACTGAAGTTATCCGAAATGCCCAAGGCGGCCGCCAACTCGGTCATTGCGTATTCTGTATAGAGCCCTGACTGGCCGCCGTAAAGCACATCGAGAATTTCGAATGCGCCCCAACTGTTGGAGATTACGTACCCTAAATCTCCGTTGGCATAGGATGTAAAAACCTCCGGATTCTCAATCGCCCAAAAATTCGCGATATCCAGGGAGGAATTGTCCGGCGCCACTACCAGAGCGATATTGGCTCCAGGAGCCAGCGCATGGGCCCATTCCACATCGATCGTCACCTCGGTGTTCCAACCATTGCAATCCGCGCCGGTGGTGCTGCATGTGGTCACTCCACCCGGATAGTAAACCTGGAAATTCGAAGAGGTTAACGGGGGCAACCCGTAAACCGCGGAAAAGGTGTTTGCGTCCTGCTGAATAGTCGGAGAGCCATAGGCGTCGATGATGATGATCGTCTGCCCAGTCCCGTCCCATCCTTTGTTGTACAGCGCGTTGAAGCCGAAGGCAGTCTGAAGCTGCGCGGGGTTGTAACCCGGGCATGTGTTCGTGGCATCCGTGGCGTAACGATTGCCGCTATAGGTTGCGGTCGGAGGGCCACCCGCCGTAGTGAAGCTCACGGTCTGCGTACCAGTCAGACAGCGATTTTGAGGAGAAACCACGTCGGAAAGAGTTCGGGCACGCGGCGCGCTGCCGGTGCTCGGGTCGATCGCCGCCCGATACATCGGCTTTGGCGCGAAATCGGCCAAACCTTGCACGTTGCGAATCAGCGCTCGGACGGCGCCGGGAACCGATGCCGCACGGTTGGTCACACGGTGAACTCCATCCTTCGTGCTCACGCGGCTCAATTGCACGCTGAAAGCATTCTGCACATCGCTGACGCGTCCTTGCGCAACCATGTAGTGGTTGAGTTTATCCGCGGCGGTCACCGTCAGATTGTGCGAGGTCAGGTACTCTCTCACTTGTGCCGCATCGCCTGCAGTCGGCGCGAAGCGCGAGAGATACTGAGCATGTGTCAAGAAATGATGATAAGTGGGGGAGCCGGGCCGATACATCTCGCGAACCAGTTCATCGAGCGTCGCTTTGTTATGCTGGTTGAGCCATACCGTTACACTGATTACTTTGGAAGGATCCTCCGGACCCAGATTCTGCGCCTTCTGCGCGCTTCGGCCGGCTGACAGAGCGAACCCAGTTACTGCCAGCAAAGTCAGTATCGAAATGTGTTTGACACTGATGCACAGCCACTTCCCGGGAAAATTCATAGAAACTCCTTTGAAATAACTGATTGAAATCGTCTGTACAATCGAACGGCGAACCTCGGCCCTTCGTAGTTCCGGCCTCGAACACACACGGCGGATTGGGCCGCGAGAATATGGAGTGCCGTTCGAGCAAAAGCAAGAGCCGCAGGGGGAGATGGCCGCTCAAATCAGTCGATGGCTGCGAGACCACCCCCGATCATCGGCCACGAATCATACTACGGTGGTGAGCTTGCGTGTCAACCAGATTCTTAGGCAGGAAGAGCACTTGTTACAAAGAGCAAAAGTTTGCACAGGGCGTGAAAGACCGCACCCCGCTTGTTTCTTCGGCCCATGCTGCGGATAGCGGGGGGAAAAACTCGGCTGAGTTGGTTGCGCCGTATCAGCGGGGAATCCTTTTGTGATCCGAAGGAATCTCTAAGCCAATTCGCGCTAAGAGAGAGGGCATCTGTTTGCGACTGTATAACGCGGCCCCAATGGCGGTCCCGAGGGTGTTCGTGATGATGTCCGTGATGCCAGAATCCCGGGTTGGAAGAAATGACTGCAAGACTTCAATTGCAAGACTCACTATTGCGCCAAAGAAAATTGTGGCCAGCACAGGTCGCGCGGGTCGCCACACTAAAGAAAAATATGCATAGAAAAAAAAGCCCAGCGGAATGAAGCCACCGATGTTTATCAGGACATCCTTGCAATAGCCCCAAGTGGGATCAAATTCGTCCCGGGGTCGTTCAAGGAATTGCTGATGTAGAACAAGATAACGCTGCGGAATTTGAAGATCATTTCCGGAATTCATCTGGTTGTGAACTAAATTACCCGCCCCCTCGTTGAACAAATAGAGGGCGGCAGGATTCTCATTCTTAATTTTGTTGGTTGAGAGAGCGGTCCAGGCAGTATAGTGCTGCATAGCTTCGGCCGGAGTCAGTTCCCGATCGTAGATGGCCAAGCCTCTCAATTGACCTTGCCAGCCGTTATCCACGATAGGATTGTTGCCAACGACAAGTTGACCAGTCAAGTCGGCGCTTGAGACTCCGAAACTCGGAGAAGTCCGTTCAAGATTGCCGTTCACATAAACTGCAGTGCTTCGTGAATTCGAAGTGATCGTGATGAATATCTGCTTGTTCTCTGCGAAAGAGTGCTCGATGTACCATTTACTTCTTACGAGGCGTTGCGAATGGGCGGCCGTATGCCGCAACAATAAGTCATCGAGCGACTGATGAAGCGAGAATGTAACAATGCGATTTTCCGGCGAGTAAAAGCCGAGTACGGTGCCTCCTCGATCAACATGATCTGGTTGCAGCCAGATCTCAATACTGCAGCCCATTCCCTCTTTCCAATCGCGGGGACTCCATGATTCGGCGCCCAGCATCACACCGTTTTTACCGAAATGGAGACCATTGCCAGGATCTAGCCAGCTCACGTCATTCCTGGGAGCATGGAATGGCCATAGTCCCGCGATCAGGATGCCGACCAGAACGCATACACAGAGCAATCCCAGCACATAGTGCTTACAAATGTTTCTTGTCGTAATGTTCAGGGATCGGTTCGGCATCCACGGCGGGCTACGGCATCATTTTGTCGCGTGACGAAAGTTACATAACCGAGATTGGGTTTCTGCTTTGACTGTGCAATCCTACACTCTACACCGTGAGGACGCATAAAAAGGTGCGGATGCGTAAAGAGATCGTTGGGAGCAATTCGATTTGTCCTTAGCTCCAGAATTCAGCGTTATCATAGCTGTCTACAATGATTGGGGTTCCCTCTCTCATTGTCTGGAATCCCTGCGCCAGCAGGAGAATGCGCCGAGTTTCGAAGTCATTGTGGTGGATGATGGCAGCACCGAGGCTACTCCGGAATTCATTCGCGTCTTGGCTCGCGATCACTCGCTGAACTTGATACAACAAGCGCATGCCGGTATCCCCGCATCACGGAATCGAGGAGTTCGCGCTTCCCGCGGCGCTGTGCTGTTGTTTGTCGATGCCGATAGCAGGCTGCGGCCGAACTGTCTCGCAGCCCTCAGCACAACGGTTACGCTGTCTCCCCAGCACGATTACTTCCAGCTCAGGCTTGCTGGAAATTGTGCAACCCTGGTTGGGCGAGCAGAGCAATTAAGATTGATAAATTTTCAAGAACACGTACTTCAAGCGGACGGCAGAATTCGATACTTGAATACCGCCGGATTCGCCATACGGCGCAAGCGAGTGGACGTTGAGAATGGACTATTTGATCCTGTCGCGCTTCGCGGAGAAGATACGCTCTTGTTAGCCAGTTTGATCGAAGCTGGCGAGTTGCCTCTGTTTGTGCCGGAGGCGGTGGTTGAACATTTCATTCCATTGTCCCTTTTAGAATCGCTGCGCAAGGATTTTCGTTCCGCTCGGCTGGAGCGACGGATGTACGAGACCATCGCCGCCAGGGGAGTGAAAATCCATGTGAGCCATCGCGAGCGGCTGCAGCTGTTATCGTCCATGTGGAAGACGGCCCACCGCGATTCGATCGGGAGGTCGGCTTGGCTCGCGCTCCTGGTACGGCAAGGGTTTAAGAGGATGCTTTCCTTTGCTTTTCAAGCGATTCATCATAGTAGCTCGCAGAAAGTGTCTAAAACTTAACGCGCAAGCGGTTCGTGAACGGTGAGACATGCGATTCCCATTCTTGCGAAGCCCTGAAATGGATTCTCTATGTGCATCGACTACCCGGCAACGACTGCAACTCGCTTATAGCGTTGGCCAATGCAAGGTGTTAAAGTATTGGTCCTAATTTGCTTTAGGCGGAAAGCATGAATTTTCCGAGACGTTTCCTTCCCCTGCTCCGCTGCATTAAAGACGGCGGACAGTTATCAGTCTTTGCGGAGGTTCGCGCAGACGAAAGCGGCATTGCGGAAGGAACTCTGCGCTGCAGCGAATGCTCGCGAGAATATACCATCGAAAATGGAATTGTGCGGCTGATGAGCGATAGCCTCACAAGAGAGAATCAACTCGAAATCACGCTTCTGAATCAAGCTTATGGCTCGATGCCCGACGTATTCGAACCCGCGAAAAGTGGATGGCGCTCAAGATTAAACGATAGCGTCGAAATTCCACCGCACCTGAACATGCTCAAGGCGCATCCTGACCAGAAAGTTCTTGAAATCGGCTGCGGCGACGGGCGTTACACCGTGCTCCTATCCCAACTTGGCGCTCACGTATTAGCCTTTGATTTCAGCATCGCAGCGCTTCAAAGAGCCAGCAAGAACGTTACGGAAAATACAGCGCCCACATCATACAAAGTGAAACCGGCGGCTAATCGAGGTGAGGTTGGGCTTGTGCAGGCCGATGTCACTTCCTTAAGCTTTGCAGCACGAATGTTTGACCGATGTATCTCCGCAACGCCTCTCGATTCCCGCGATGAACGGATGAAACTTTTTCACACGATCGCTGAGGCCTTGAAAGACGATGGAATCTATGTGTGCGGAGTCGAATATGACGACCTCTACCGCAGGCTGTTCGGCCTTCCTGTGATGAGGCGCTATAGCCCCGGCGGAGTTCTCATCGAACATCTCACCATGGCGGAGCTGAAACGCGAAGCAGGAGCCTACTTCGGGCGTCTCAATACGCAGCTCATTCGCGTTCACCTTCCCCTGGTTCATAAGTTTCCCTTGTGGCTGTCCGTTCCTGTGACGCGCTGGGCAGGCTGGACACCGATTATTCGACAACTAAGTAATATCGTTATGGTGGCAGCCGCTCGTCCGATACGAATCCCGCGCGAAGGAGAGAGACGAGCTGGCTGCCTCAAAGCTAAGAATCTCTATCGCTGGTACAAGCGGAAACGCGGGCAGGAACCATTCTGGGATCTGGGAGATCCAGTATAAGCGATCGCTCTGCTTGACAGGCGATCTATAGAATAACCGAAAGAGCGTTTAGTCCTCTGAGACCAAACGTTGATGCCCATTCCGGTCGCGGGCCAGTGAGCTTCATCTTTGGAAAGCGCTGCACCAGATTCAGGATTGCGACTTGTCCTTCTAACCGCGCGAGCTGGCCTCCAATGCAAGCATGCGGACCTGCGCTGAACGCGAGGTGTTGGTTGTTCAGCCTCTTCAGATCTAATTGATTCGGATCCTTAAATCGTTTTGGATCGCGGTTTGCCGCGCCCAGCATGCATAGGACCGTCCATTTCCTCGGGATGTGCTGGCCACAAATCTCGATGTCTTCCTTGAGCACGCGAGCTGTGAATTGCACCGGGCTTTCGTAACGAAGAAGCTCCTCGACCGCCGGGCGGATCATATCCGGGTTCTCGCGCAACTCCGCCGTCTCTTCGGGGTGTTGCAGGAGTGTGTACATGCCGTTGCCAATCAGATTTCGAGTCGTTTCGTGTCCGGCGAAAAGGAGCGCGATACACTGCGCATAGAGCTCTTCTTCGGTCAGCACCTCACCTTCCTCTTCGATGTCGATGAGAAGGCTAATCAGATCGTTTCCTTTATTGCGTTTTCGTTCCTCGACTGTCTTCCGGAAAAAATCAGTTAACGCAATCAGAGCATCTTGCGCCGCCTGTGCCTGTTCTACTGTGCGGTCTGGACTGCCCCGAAACACCGCGATGGCCCGCGACCAATTGACGAATGTGTCATTCAGTTCCTGCGGTATTCCGAGCATTTCCGAAATGATGCGCACCGGCATGGGATTTGCGAACTCACCCATAAGCTCGACTTCGGAGCCAGGCTGCAGCGGGCTTAACATTCGGTCAACGATGGCCTCGACCTGAGGACGCAAGGCTTCGATGGCCGCAGGCGAGAACCCTTTATTGAGAAGCTTCCGCAGCCGGGTGTGCTCCGGCGGGTCCATGAAAATCAGCCACAAGCTAAACATGCGCGCCAGTTCGCTGAACTCGGCCTGGCGGCTGAGGGGCAAAGGCAATAACATCTGCTGCGCGCGTTTCGCGGAAAGCCTCGGGTCTTTCGCGACCGAGGAGCACTCGGCGTGGCCGATAACTGACCACACCGCCCATTTGCTGCCGACATCCAAGTAATGTATCGGACCTTCCTCGTGCAAGCGAGCGTAAGTCGGATACGGATCCTGGAGAATGTCATCGTCGAAAACGACTTTCTTAACTGGAGCGACAACCTTGGACAAAATTCACCTGCTGGCGAAATCAGATTTCAGTCACGCAGAAATGCCGTTGCGATGTACGAGTTTAGCATAGCTTTCCGCTCCTGCAACCATCCCCAACTGCATGGAATAAGAGCCACAGATTCATAATGATAGACGACATAGGGGAAGATTAGGTTTAAGTGCAGAGCGCTCCACAACCCATGCCGCAAAGCTCATGTCTTGCGACCATGCTGCGCTTATCACGGAGTGGCCGCTAGACGCTGCCATATCAATTCGATGGTTTGCATTTTTCCGTTCATCCGCATCGGCGGTGTGAGCAAAATAATTTGATCATCCTTAAATTTCACGCTACGGACCAAATCCTTGTCCACGTAGTTCTGAATCGACGAAACTTCGACGTGATGGGTCACGTTGTCACCGTCGAGCCGGTAGGTTCCGGCGTAAGCTAGAAAAGTCTTAAAAGCTTCGGCCTGTTCTTCGGGCGAGCCCCCGCCATAAGAGAGTGACTTTCTCCCATCGTAGCTGATGAGCGCACTTACCCTACCATCGCTCGTATAAGTGAGAAAACCCGCTAGGTTGGGCGCCGTAGGGACTTTCGCTTCGCTCTCCGGCGGATGTCGTGCTCGAGGCGGAGACCAGTTTCCATGTGCCCACGAGTCTGTCGTTCAAGTGCCCGGACGCAGCGGGCGGAATAGCGCCAGTTCCCATGCTTATTTTCCTTATGATTTTAAGTCTGTGAATTGCACCTGCGCTGTCGAAACGGCAACGGGATGCTCCCCAGTTCTTTCCATAATATTTTAGAATACTCGTTTGACGGAGGCTTTGCGCCAGGCCTACACTCTCCGTTCTATCTGGGAGAGGTCCCACTCTTGCAGGAAAACATGACGACGAAATTGGAAGGCAAAGTTGCGCTCGTGACGGGCGGAACGTCGGGTATTGGCCGCGAGACTGCCCTTCTCTTTGCAAAGGCTGGAGCTAAAGTAGTGGTGGCGGGCCGGCGCGAACCGGAAGGTGATGAAACCATCGAACTGATTCGCGCCACTGGCGGCGATGGCTTGTTCGTGAAAACTGACGTGTCGAAGGCTTCTGAAGTTGATGCCCTGGTTCAAAGAGGGGTCGAGAAATTCAGCCGTCTGGACATTGCCTTCAATAACGCCGGAGTTGAAGGTGTTTGGAAACCCATCGTCAGACAGTCGGAAGAAGACTGGGATCGGACCATCAATATCAATCTCAAGGGCGTGTGGCTATGCTTGAAGTACGAAATTCGGCAGATGCTGAAGCAGGGTGGTGGCGGAGCCATCGTCAACATGTCGTCCGTCACAGGACTCACCGGTTCGGTGGGAGCTGGAGCTTATAGTGCGAGTAAACATGGAGTGATCGGCCTGACAAAAACGGCCGCGCTGGAAAATGCCAAGAGTGGGATTCGAATCAACGCGGTCTGTCCCGGAGTGATCGAAACAGCGATGGGTCAGCGGCTATTCGGCGCCCCGGCGGTCCACCAAGCCGTTGTCGGTCTGCATCCGATCGGTCGTTTGGGAAAGCCGACGGAAATCGCCGCAGCGGTGCTATGGATGTGCTCAGAACAAGCATCGTTCATGACAGGCCAGTCCCTGGTGCTGGATGGCGGCTTCCTCGCGGGACCCCATTAGAGCTAGCGTGTCGTCGAGACATTATCCGCGGCTGGCATGGCTGTCGAACCGCGCATCATTCAGGTCAGTCTGTTCTACGCTGTATATGCTTTTGTCTTCGGCGCGAGTTTCCGCGCGAGAGGCGGCGCCATCCATGCAAGGATCCATTTAACCGTCAGCGCAGCCGTGGGATCAATTTTCATAGCCGCTGATAAAGCGTCGCGAGCTTCTGTGAAACGTCCTGTTTCCAAACAATAATTCGCCCAGGCGCTGAGCGCTTGCCTCAAGCCTCGCGTCACGGTTTTTCGAACCTGGGGCGGCAGATTTACATCCTTGAGCCATTTTTGTAGCATGCGTCGTTTATTCAACAGACGCACCTCGGCCTTTTCCCACGGGCGGATGGCCGCAGGCGCGGGACTACGATCCAATTGCACCAAAACCTTATTGACATAACAATAGGAAGTCACCAGAGACAGGCGGAAGTTAAAATCGTGATCTTCGCAATACTGAATACTTGAATCGAATCCGCCGATCTGCCTGGCTATCTCTGAACGAACCAGGAGACATGTGACCCAGAAGTGATCGAACGTCCAAGCCAATCTCTCGACGGCATTTTCGGCAATACCGATTTCTTGGCTACACTCTCTGCCAGCTTCGCGAAAAGAAGTTGTCTCCGTTCCCGAGTCGTTGACTAAGCGCGCATCTGTGATGCATGCCCCGCATTGGCCCTTATAAGTTTCGACTGCGCGGACTTGCCATTGGAGTTTATCTGGATACCAAATGTCGTCGGAATCCAGGAAAGCAATCCACTCGCCGCGCGCTTCGGCGATTCCGCGATTGCGAGCTACGCTCGAGCCTTGATTCGCTTGGAATACGTAACGGATCGGTCTGTCGCTCTCCAAACGGCCGCTAATGAGGCTCTCCATGTGTTCTCGGGTACCATCCTTGGAGCCATCATCGACTATAATCACCTCGAAGTTCGAATAGCTCTGCGCGAGAACGCTGTCGAGCGCAGCACAAAGCTGCTGCAGTCGGTTGTATGTAGGGATAACGACAGAGACGAATGGTTTATCGGTCATGAGAGTTTTTTAGCGTGTTCTTGCTAAACATTGTCAGCCACATTAGTTTTGATTAACTCTTCGGAGACAGTTTGAACTTTACCGCTCAGCATGAAACCCTGCAGGAATATCTAAATAATGAACGGTGCAGAGAGCCTAATTCGCACGCTGGTCGCCGCCGGCGTCGAGACCTGCTTCACAAATCCGGGAACCTCCGAAATGCACATCGTGGCTGCGCTCGATCGCATTCCTGAAATGCGTTGCGTACTCGGCTTGTTCGAAGGAGTGGTCAGTGGAGCGGCCGACGGCTATGCGCGGATGGCGGAGAAGCCAGCTTGCACTCTGCTGCATCTCGGCCCAGGGCTGGCAAACAGCT
Source organism: uncultured Acidobacteriaceae bacterium (assembly GCA_963726155.1). Taxonomy (GTDB): domain Bacteria; phylum Acidobacteriota; class Terriglobia; order Terriglobales; family Acidobacteriaceae; genus Sulfotelmatobacter. The sequence continues at coordinate 1,214,288 of CAVSBF010000002.1, read as the reverse complement.
TGGCGAATTTGCACAACGCCAGCCGGGCGCGCGTTCCGATCATCAATCTGGTCGGCCAGCACGCCACGTATCATTTGCGTTATGACACTCCGCTCGTCTCCGATATCGAGGGGATCGCCAGGCCATATTCCAAATGGTTAAGAACGTCTCTCTCGGCGACTGAACTTGGGCGCGATGCGATCGAAGCAGTGCTGGCGGCACGCACGCCCCCGGGTCAGATTGCAACGTTGATTATCCCGGCTGATGTAGCGTGGACCGAGGGCGGGATGGTGGCTTCTCTTCCCGCTTTGGCCAAAGCTCCGTTGCCGGCCGCGGAAGCCATCGAAGAAGCCGCGGCCATCCTTCGCTCCGGTTTGCCGACAGCGATCTTGATTTCGGGGAACGCGCTGTACGGTAAAGGACTCGCGGCCGCCGGTCGCATTGCGACCGCTGCGAAAGCAAAACTCTTTGCCCCCTATCCCCTGATACGCATGCAGAGAGGTGCTGGCATTGCTGCGGTCGAACGAATTCAATATGTTCGCGAAATGGCCGTGGAGCAGCTCAAGGATTTTCGTAACCTCATCCTGGTGGGTGCGCAGGCCCCAATCGGATATTTCGCGCAACCGGGAAAAGACAGCATTTTCACCTCCCCGGAATGTCAAATCTTCAGTCTGGCGAATCCCGGCGAGGATTACATCGGGGCCTTGGAAGCTGTTCAATCGGCGCTATCATCACATCGCGTGCAACCGACGGTGGAGCAGCCCCAACGGCCGACATTGCCCCGTGGCGACATCACGCTGCAGGGGCTAGCCGCAGTAGTCGGCGCACTGTTGCCGGAGAACGCGATTGTGGTGGACGAATCCATGACCTCGGGACGAGGCATGATGGCCGCAACCAGAGGCTCTCCACGGCATGACTGGCTGGGGAACACCGGCGGCTCGATTGGAATTGCTTTGCCGCTCGCCGTCGGTGCAGCCGTAGCGTCCCCGGACCGTCGAGTGTTGTGCCTCACTGCCGATGGCAGCGGAATGTACACGCTGCAAGCGCTGTGGACCATGGCCCGCGAAGGCCGCAAGATTACGACAGTGGTCTTTGCCAATCGCGACTACGCGGTCCTCAAGCGTGAGTTTTCTTATTTGGGGGTGGGAAATCCCGGCCCACGGGCCTTAGACATGTTCGAAATCGGTCGCCCCGATCTCAACTGGATGAGCCTGGCAAAGGGCATGGGAGTGCCCGGAGTGCGCGTGACATCGCTGGAAGACTTTGCGAAGGCTCTACAGGAAGGATTTGAGAGCGGGGGGCCGAGCCTGATCGAAGTACCGTTGTAGGCTCGACAGACCGATTTTCTCACCGGGACTGAAGGCTGTTTTCAAGCATTTTCGCCAGTTCAGCCTTAATAACTTTTCCCGTCGGAGTGAGCGGGAGGTTGGGAACGAGAAAAATCTGCGAAGGACGTTTGTACTGAGCGAGACGCTCCGCCGCATAGACGGCAATATCTGTAGTGGTCACCTCGCTGTTCGGCGAAAGTTGAATGAAGGCGACAACTTCCTCATCCCCGCCAACGCTGCGCCCGATCACGCCGGAGTTGACCACAGCCGGATGAGCATTTAACACCGCTTCCACTTCGGCGGGATAGACATTAAAGCCGCGGCGGACAATCAAGTCCTTGGTTCGGCCGACAATATACAGATTCCCATCTTCCAGACGCGCTAGGTCGCGGGTATTGAACCATCCTTCCTCATCGACGGCGGCTGCCGTTTCCTGCGGCGCGCGGTAATAACCCTTCATCACGTTCGGGCCGCGCACCCACAGCTCCCCAGCTTCGCCCTCCGGGACCGGTTTACGATCCGCCCCGACCAATTTAATCTCGACGCCGGGAAATGGCGGCCCGATCGAAGTGTCGCTGCGCGGCGCCTCCACACGGGTTTGCGCAATAGTTGGAGAACATTCCGTGACACCGTAGCCGTTGTGAAGCGGCATGCCGAAAAGGCTTTCCGTTCCAACTTTGGTTGACTCGTGGAGCTGGGCTCCGGACGTAGCAATGATTCGAAGCGCAGGAAACTTCAGGGATTGAACTTTCCTGAACTTTGCATATTGCAGAAACTGGTTAAACGTGGCGGGCGCCCCTAGAATTACCGTCAAACGCTCCTTTTCTAGAGTCAGCCGTGCGTTCATCGGATCGAAACGCGCTGTTAAATAAAGAGCCGTCCCGCTCAACAGCGAACCCAGCAGGACTACGGACAAGCCGACGGCGTGAGAGATCGGCAGAACTCCATAAAAACGGTCGTCCGCAGTCAACGATCGTATTTTCGCTGAGCCAGCCGCCAGAAATAACAAATTCTGGTGGCTCAGCATCACGCCCTTCGGCAGACCTGTGGTACCGGATGTGTAAATTAGCGCGGCTACGCGGTCGGGTATGTTTGCTTCGAGACGCTCGGCTTCGACGTTCTCATTAAGGCCGCCCACAGCAATCGTGCCCAGGCCGTCGACCGCCTGAACCTCGGCATCGTGCCGCTTCGCGTGCTCCGCCGCATGAGTCGAGACGCTGGTGGTGTAGAAAACCCGACGCGCCCCGCAGTGATCCCGGATCTGATCGATTTCGCGTGCCGAAAGATTGGCGTTCACCAGCACCGGCCATGCGTCCACGCCCGCCGAAGCCAACAGGAGCGCGACGAACTCGCGGCAATTTTCGCCAACAATCATCACGCGGTCGCCCGGTCGGACACCCCATTTCGAGAGCCGCAGCTGCGTCGCGGAGATTGCGGAGGCCAGTTGCCGGTAGGTCCAAGTCCCGGAAGCTTCGACCAAAGCAGGGCTGTCGGGCGAACGCTCCGCCCAGGGAATCACCACATCGCTGATGCGAGCAGGTAGCGTCCTTAAGATCTCAGACGCTTGTTCTTGAATGGTCGGGGACGGCGAATTCATTTCGTAGACGAAGGGATGAATCGATTCGTGATTATAGTACCGCAGAACGCTTTCGCTCGATTGGGCCGTACGAGCCGGTAACCGGCGCGAAAGCCGATTCCTCCGCTTTTTTCGCTAACACATACTGCAACCAGTTTCTGTATATGCAGGTCGCCGAGGACTGCCATGTGTTCTGCAACGTCCTCTCCAACTCTTCAGGAAACGACACCAGATGCTCTTCACGCCGATCCGCGAGAGCCGTTCGTTGAAACTCGGCCAGAACCTTGACCGCGGTTTCGTCGAAGTATCCGTGCGGCATCGTAGGGTAGGTGTCCCGCTCTCCCCGCAAAAATCTCTTTATGTCGCGGCGGTATTCCTTCAACAATGTCTCTGCCTTGTACTCCGGATGGCCCTGGAAATGGACGAACAGGCTCTTCTTCTTTTGCTTCACAAATACGTCGACCCCAGCCTGGTCAGACTTTGTAAGCACCTCGTAGCCGCACGCGGTGAGCGCAGTCTCCTGAACTTCGTTCCACCGGGAGTGCGGAAAGCGCACGAGTGGTGGCGCCTGCCTTGTAAGTGGGTGCTCCGAAGTTTTTGCCGATTCGAAGACGCCGAACTGCTTGTCCGGGAGACGGTGGCGCTGAATCCCGTCGCTGTGCAGCACGCCGGCGTGCGCCGCCAGGCATGAAAGAACGGTCGAAGCCGTGTTGCGCTCGGCCCAGTCGAGGACATTCGCTAAGTGTGCCCAGTATGGTTCCTGGCGCAAGTCAGGCTGCCGGGGCTCGGTTCCGGTGACGATGACACCGTCAAAACGGTTATCCCAAAGTTCGTCTAATCCAAAGTAGAAGTCATTCAGATGACGCTGCCCGCGTTCAGTTCGCGGAACACCAGTCAACGAATAAAGCTTGATCAGAACCGGAACATCCCCTGACGCGATATCCAAAAGATTGAAAAACTGCAGTTCCGTATCTTCCAGCGCTGCATCTGGCATGTTATTGATGAGCGCAATACTCACACACTCTCGCCGTTTGATATACCGGTCGATCGCAACCACGGCGCCGGAACGTTTCTTTTCCGCCCAACGAGTTGGAACTCGTCCGCCCTCGATGATCAGTGGCATATCATCTCCTCCACGCCGGTGCGTGTTCTCAATCCGGAGAACTTCAATTTGTCGCCTTTTGTAGCGCTTGGCCCAGATCCTCGAGAATGTCGTCAATGTGCTCGATACCCACACTGAGCCGAATCATCTCCGGAGTTACTCCCACCTTCGCCTGTTCCTCGGGCGTCAGTTGTCGATGGGTTGTCGAGGCAGGGTGACACGACAAGGATTTTGCATCTCCCATGTTCACCATGCGCTTGAACAAGCGGAAAGCATTGAAGCACTTCCTCCCGCCTTCGTACCCGCCTTTCACCCCGAACGTCAGCAGCGAGCAGAAGTTCGATCCCAAATAGCGATGGGCCATCGGATACAGCGGATTATCCGGAAAGCCCGCATAATTCACCCAATCCACTGCTGGGTGTTCGCGCAGAAATTGCGCCACCTTGCGCGCATTCTGCACATGCCGCTCCACGCGCAAAGCCAGAGTCTGAATCCCCTGCAGGAACAAGAACCCGTTAAACGGGGAAAGGGTAGCGCCGGTATTTCGCTGGCATACCGTGCGGCAACGCGCCACATAGGCCGCATCTCCGAAATGGTCAACATAGACCACGCCGTGATAGGCGACCTCGGGCACGTTCAGCATATAAAACTTTTTCGCGTGTTGCCGCCAGGGAAACTTGCCGCTATCCACGATCATTCCGCCGATGCTGGTACCACCCCCGCCAATGAACTTGGTCATCGAATGCACCACCACGTCAGCACCGTACTCGATCGGGCGCAACAGAATCGGCGTGGCCACGGTGTTATCGACCACCAATGGCACTCCATGCTTGTGCGCCACTTTGGCCAAACCTTCGATGTCAGCCACATTGCCTGCCGGATTGCCTACACTTTCGCAATACACCGCGCGCGTGTTCTCGTCGATTAGCTTTTCAATATCCTCCGGACGGTCCGTCTCCCCGAAGCGCGAATTGATTCCGCGTTTCGGAAAAATGTGCGCCAGGAGCGTATAGGTCGCGCCATACAACTGCGGAGTGGAAACGATATTGTTGCCCGCTTCGGCAATGTTAATCAGCGAATACTCGATCGCAGCCATCCCGGAACTGACGCTGAGACCGTCCACTCCACCCTCGAGAGCCGCCATGCGCTTTTCCAGGACAGTGTTGGTCGGATTCCCGATCCGCGTGTAGATGTTCCCCTGCACTTCCAGGTTGAACAAGGCCGCTCCGTGCTCCGCACTGTCAAACTCAAAGGCAACAGTTTGGTAGATCGGCACGGCCACGGCCTTTGTGGTCGGGTCACCGTCATACCCAGCGTGAATTGCGATGGTCTCTCTCTTCATGCGTTTCAGTACTCAGCGAATCGGTAGAACGATCTCCACTAGTTTGGAGATCTGCTTCGATTGTTTCTACCGTTCACTTTGCCGCGGACACCGCACTTGAAACGGAGACCATTTCCGCACTTCGCGAGAGCGATTTTGTCATCGCCCGCGCCACGGTGCGTGCCGCAAAATCCGCACCGAATGCGAACCGCATGACCGGACCAAAACTGTTGGCCGCAGCAATGCCCACGAAATAAAGTCCGGGTACGGACGACTCACACGTGGAAGCGAGAACAGGCGTACCAGCCAGCGTGGTCAATCTGGAGCGAATCTCTGAGCTCACGAAGCTCAAGCGATCCAGGTTCACTTTGTAGCCTGTGGCTGCGATGACGTGATCCGCCTGAATCTGCCGCTCCGCGCCATCTTGCCCGCGAAGGTGCAGGTGCACTTTGTTGTCACGCACCTCGGCGCGGTGCACCGTGTGCCCGAGCAACTGGGGCACGTGATTCATCACTCGATCTTTAACAAACCAACCGCCGGATGGCCCCAGAGTCTTCCTAACAATTTCTAACCGGAGACTCTCTGGCAAGCGATGGAAGGCTGCCGGCGCATTGGCATAGAAACTGGCTCTCCAGCCGGGCCCAAGCCCCGTCTGCGGACGCTGAATGCGCTCCCACAAAGACCGCTCCTTGCCGGTGAGCTTGCCATGAAATTTCAAAACGTTCTGGCGAGCCACGAGTTGTACATCCACTCCAGCTTCTTGCAGCAACGCAGCCCAGTCGAGGGCCGAAGAACCTCCACCGATTACGACCACTCGACGGCCGCGAAATTGTTCCACGTCGTGATGGCGAGAGCTATGCGATAGAAATTCCGCCGGCACGTGCGCCAAATTTTCCGGAACGTAATCGAAGTGGGTAATGCCCACCGCCAAGACGACATTACGAGCGCTTAATCTTTCGCCGCTGTCGAGTTGCAGCAAATATCCCTGTGAGGAGCGCTCGATGCTGACGACCTGCTTGTCTTCGAGTTCCGGCACCATCCGCTCTTTGAACGCCAGACCGTATCTCGTGAAAGTATCGAGGCGAACAGGAATTCCGGTGTCGGAGTATTCAATTCCCTGTTCCGCACAGAATTTTTCCAGAGTGAATCGATCGTCAGGATCGGAGATGTTGGAAGCAAAACCATCCGACTTGAGCAACATACCTTTCGGCATGTGTGCCCGCCAGCTATCCATCGGACGGCCGAAAATGCGGAAGTCGATTCCGCGACCGCGCAAATGGGCAGCGATGGAAAGACCATAGGGACCGGCGCCAATGATTACGGTGTTTAGCATAGCCTGATGAGAACCCACCTTTTCAATGAGGTAACAGCGCAGCAAAACCGGAAGGGGGAAGTAAAAGGGGGAGAAAACTAACGGGTTTATAGTAGCACGTTTTTCCGAGAACGGAACTGAAAAATCTATGTCCCTTCGAAAACGAGTCGCGGGGGATACGCTCGCAAGTCCTTTTGTCTTAACTACATGGAAAGTCGATGTTTAATGCTTGACAATCGGCAGTTCACTCCGCAACCGGAGTGACGACTCGGAGCGAAACCGCCCAGCCACGATCGTTCGGCCTATGCTTTGCTGCGAAGCTTTTTTTCGACGAATGAGACGACATTATTCACGGACCCCAAGTTGTCCGTCGTCACCTCTTCGTCATCGACTGCGATGGTGAAACGCTCCTGAACGAACACGATAAGTTCGATCACTCCGGTGGAGTCGATCACATTGCCCAGCAGCGGCGCATCGTCATTGAGTGCTTCCGTGCGTCCGAAAAGAAAGTTCTCTGTGAGAAAGCTGCGAATTTCTTGTCCGATTTCTGTCGTCTGCATTGCGAAATCCCCCTTGTGTTTTGGTGTCAGTTTTTGGAGATGCTGTTGTTGAAGAATCCGGTCTCAGAGAGCGGAGGGGGAAATGAGCTCTCTGCTTGCGCCGGCAAGTACTAAACAACATTTTACTCTACCTGTCTACCTTAGATCTTTATTATGTCCATTCCTCACATCTTCGTGTGCTATTTGTGGGATTGACGCTTGCCTCGGGAATTTACGAAGCAACCGCCTGCAAGTTGTCTACGATTCTAGCCTCTGGATACATAATGAAGTCGTACTTGCTACGCAGGTTCACACCCGCATCGAGTTCAATCGGCTTCGATTGGACGTACCGTAGCCGAAGATGCCTGGCGATGGTCATGAGGTGAATCTGCATCTCGATGCGGGCAAAAAGCGCTCCGATGCAGTTTCGTGGGCCTACGGAAAAAGGGATCGTCGCCAGTCGATGGCGATGCTTTGAATTCTCGGCACTGAAGCGATCCGGATTGAACCGGTCTGGCTCCTCCCATAAATCAGGATGTCGCTGGATGAAATAAGGGGGAATATAGATCTCAGTTCCAGCAGGAACGAAATACTCCCCCAGTCGGTCATCGCGCAACGCTCTTCTCGTCACCAGCCAACCGGCAGGATATAACCTCATCGCCTCGTCGATGATTTGCCGAGTATAGAGAAACTTTGGCAGATCCTCGAAACCAGAAAACGGGTTAAGAGCGTCGAGTTCGTCCGTCAGCTTCTGTTCGACTTCTGGGTGCTGCGATATCAGATACCAGGTCCAGTTCAGAGTGCTGGCTGTGGTCTCGTGACCGGCGACGATCATGGTCAGAACCTCGTCGACCAACTGGCTGTCAGCCATCGGTTCGCCGCTCTGCGGGTCGCGCGCTTTCATGAACATGGCTAACGCATCGGCGGAAGGCGCCGGATCTTTTTGTCTTCGAGCTGTAATTTCAAGAATGATCTTTCCTAACGCTCGGAACGAGGAAGCAAATTCCATGTTGCGTGCCGGTTCCTGAGAAAGCAATTCGAAATGCACCGCAACGCGCTCGTAATCTTCGCCAAAAATGAAACGCAACACAACCTCGAGCGCCATGCCGCTCACGTCCCGCGTAACGTTCACGCTTTCATTTTTCTGCGCTGCCAGCTGCCACTTCCGTAGAAGTTTCGTATTAACCGCCGAAATCAGCCTGGTTGTGGGAGCAACCGATTCATGATTGAACGTCGGTTGTATCATTCGCCTCTGACGCTTCCAGAGTTCTCCCTTGCTCACCATCAACCCATTTCCCAACAGTAACGCCACGCGCCGGATGCCATGACCTTTTACGTAGTTCTGCCAATTCTCAACCAAGACATGGTGGGCGAACTCGACATCCCGGATCCCGTACATACTGACCCCATATACGGAGCCTTTATAGATGTCACCGAATGTTCTGAACTGCTCTCCCATCCACTCCAAAAGATCATCGGCACTTCTATATTTTTCGAGAGAGCCGGGTGGTATCCGTCCGTGCTGAATTTCCATATTCGAACTCTTCCAGTCGAGATTAGGTCGACGAACTAAACTGCCTTCCCATCGCGAGCTACGCGCACCCGACCGGGATTGTCAACGGACCGCGCCCGCATAATGCCGACTGGTCCGCCCGAATGGCGCCGCTGTGACCGGCCGGCAGATGGTAGGATGATTTTTTTCACAGGATATCCGGTTTCTGAATTTGCTTACGGTGAACTTCGGATGAGGAAGACTGAAAATGCCCCTGACTGAGCATCAGTCAAATAAGATGCTGGCACCGGCGGTTGGCTCGCTCATTGCATCCTCAACCTTACTCTTCTTCGGAACTGGCCCTCATCCAATATGTTGGTTGACTTGGCTCGCTCCGTTACCAGTTTTGTTAGTCGCTCCACGCCTCACTGGCTTCTCCACGTTTGCCATAGCTTCGGCGTCATGGTTTATCGGATGCCTCAACATGTGGCACTACCTTCGAGGAACACTGAACCTTCCAACAGGAACCGTGTTCTTGATTCTCGTCCTGCCCTCTTGCATCTTCGGCATCGCAGTTCTCCTTCACGGTCGGTTGATTCGTCGTGGGGCGCTCTGGCAAGGGGTTCTGGTGGTTCCAATCATCTGGGTCCTCTACGAATACCTTTCTTCCGTCCTCTTGCTGCACCGCACATTCGGGAATCTCGCTTATACGCAGATGGATTGCCTGATCGTGCTGCGTTTGGCTTCCGCGATCAGCGTCTGGGGAGTCAGCTTCTGTTTGCTTTTACTGCCCGCCTCGATTGCAGCTTTGTTCAGCACGCGAGGCAGCAAATTGCAACTGGTGAAGGCCTTCGGCGTTGTGGGATTTTTTTTTCTGATTGCTGTGACGATTCACCTCGTATCCCGCTCGCATGCCAACGAGGCAACGACCCAGAGTACGCCGGACTATCGCCACATCTTTGATCGCATCGAAGTCATGATTCCAATGAGAGATGGCATCCGGCTTTATACCGAGATCTACACTCCAAAAGGCTCAAATCAACCGTTACCTTTTTTGATGGAGCGAACCACATACACGCTTCAAAGCGATGCCACCCACTACACTCCCGAACTCGTGGATCTCAAGGAGATGTTTCCTGACAAGTATATTTTCGTTTTCCAGGAAATCCGCGGCCGGTACTCTTCGGAGGGACAATTTGTGATGTTCCGTCCTCCCCGTGACCTTAGCGATCCAAAAGCCATCGACGAAACCACAGACGCGTACGACACGATCGACTGGCTTGTCAAAAATGTTCCGAACAATAACGGGGCGGTCGGATTATTGGGTGTTTCCTACAACGGTTGGCTGGCAACCATGGCTCTGCTCGACCCGCATCCCGCCCTCAAAGCAGTTTCCGAACAGGGTTCGCCGGCGGACCAGTTTCTGGGAGACGACTTTCATCGCAACGGCGCTTTCCGCCTCAGTTATGGGTTCGAATTCACCGCGGCGGGAGAACCCTCGAGAACGAGTTTTTCTTTCCCCTTTGACAAAAACGATATGTTCGACTGGTATCTCGCCCTCGGCCCGCTCTCGAATATCAATGCACTCTACGTTCATGGCGACCTGCCAACGTGGAATGAGTTCGTCGCCCATCCAAACTATGACGAATTCTGGAAGTCCCGGGCGTTGCACCGGCATCTCTCGGACTTGAAATCCGTCGTTCCCACTTTAAACGTGGCAGGCTGGTGGGATCCGGAAGCTTTGTATGGGCCGCTGTCGATCTACGAAGATTTAGAAGCGCACGACACCGATCACAAGAATTTCTTAGTTGTAGGACCGTGGAACCATTCGGGCTGGATTCATACTCATGGCAACAGCCTCAGCGTGGTTGATCTCGGTAGCGACACCGGCGCGTTTTTCCGCCAAAAGATCGAAGCACCATGGTTTGCATATTGGCTGCACGGCACCGGAGCGTTACCACTGAAGGAAGCGATGATATTTGAGACCGGAACCAATCAGTGGAAATCCTACGACGCTTGGCCGACACAAGCAGGAATCACCAGAAGCAAACTGTATCTTCACGCGCACGGTCAGCTGTCATTCGATCCACCATCGGCAACAGAAAACGCGTTCGATTCCTATCTCTCCGATCCGGCAACCCCAGTCCCCTACCGTCAGCGGCCCATTGAAGTGACGTATTCCACTGGCAGCCGATGGCACACCTGGCTTCTTCAGGACCAGCGATACCTCAGTGGACGTCCCGACGTACTGACATGGTCCACAGCTCCGCTCACGGACTCTGTAACGGTGTCAGGCGATATCGTGGCGCACCTTTTCGCTTCGACATCGGGAACAGACAGTGACTGGGTGGTAAAGCTGATCGACGCCTACCCAGACAAATATTCGGATCCAACGATGCAAGGATACGAATTAATCATCTCCAGCCAAGTGTTCCGAGGGCGATTTCACGAAAGCGTCGAGCATCCCGAGCCGTTAGTGAGCAACCAGGTCACACCGTTCACTATCGACCTGCAAACGAACGACCACACGTTTCTCACAGGTCATCGCATCGTAGTGCAAGTTCAAAGCACGTGGTTCCCTCTGATTGACCGAAATCCGCAGAAGTACGTGCCCAATATCTTTGAGGCTACTCCGGCTGATTATCAGAAAGCTGCGGAGGAAATTTACCATTCTCAACAGTATCCTTCTTATGTTGAGGTGCCGATAGGCACACGCTAACAACTCCACGACGATGGGAAGAGCAAGTAGAAAGCAAGAGAATTGGCGCCTCGGTATCCGCGCTCTTCTGAGTTTTATCCAATACGAGTGAAGGTAATGCGGCAATCGAGTTTTCTATCTGCTGCACATTTGGAAAAGTCACGCGCTCCGCGCGACGTATTAGATACCAGCTCTCGCGAACAAACCGGCGCGAATGGCGCCACGCATCAGTCGCCCATGTTTCGCGTGCTCGATTCCCCGAAGAGAGATTCAGCGTGGAACTCGATGGATTAGCGTCTTGCAAATTTTTCGTGGACCGCACGTGCACGTACAGGGTGAGAAAGAAAAGAAATACATCCTGATTTTCTCACTGTGGCGTCAACAAAACATCGGCGATGCGCTCTGCTGCGTGCCCGTCCCACAACGGTGGTATAGTTCCCGTCTTTGCCTTGCCCGCGACAATGTTCGACAATTCCGAACTAAGCTTGCCTCGTTCCTTACCGACAATCACGTTCGTCCCCAAAGTCACGGTCACCGGCCGTTCGGTATTGTCGCGTAACGTTAAGCAAGGGACTCCCAGATACGTGGTTTCTTCCTGGATGCCTCCCGAGTCGGTTATGACAACCGCGGCGCGCTGTTGCATAGCGAGAAATTCAACATAAGGCAAGGGGCCGGACAGATGCAATTTCTCAGCATTGAGTCCAAATTCCTCAATGCGTTGACGTGTTCGAGGGTGCACTGGAAATACTACGGACAGGTCTTCATTTATTTCCAATAGAGATTCGAGAATGTTTCTCAAGGTCTTGCTGTCATCGACATTCGATGGCCGGTGAAGTGTAACCAGAGCATAACGTTCGGGAAATCCGTTCTTGGGGCAACACATTGCAGCCGGCAACAGACGAACCAAAGAATCGATCATCACGTTGCCGACCCGAAATATTTTTTTAGCGGGAACGCCCTCGTGCGCTAGATTGATGTCGCCATCTTCGGAAGGAGTGAAGAGCAAGTCCGCCAGACGATCGGTCACGACCCGGTTGATTTCTTCTGGCATCGTCCAATCAAAGGAGCGCAAGCCAGCTTCGACGTGCCCCACTCGAATGCCAAGTTTCGCACTCACAAGAGCTGCAGCCACCGTGGAATTGACGTCTCCATAGACCAGAACGACGTCCGGCTTCCGCTCTAATACGACGTGTTCGAATCTACTCATGATCTCCGCAGTTTGTTGCGCATGGCTTCCCGAGCCCACCCCTAGGTTCACATCGGGCGACGGCATCTCCAACTGGGAGAAAAAGACATCTGACATATCCACGTCGTAGTGCTGTCCGGTATGCACCAGCGTCTGTTTTATCGCCGGCCGCCTACCCAGCGCGTGCAGCACTGGGGCGGCCTTCATAAAGTTCGGCCGAGCCCCCACGACGTGAAGGACGTGAAGAGTGTGCATGGGACTTATTGTAAGCTGCGAAAACGTTCACTCCGGCGATCCGACAAGCACCGGGCGCATGTGAAGATAGCGCGCCATCTTACGCTTGGAATCGATCATCGCATACGCTCTATTGACCTGCTCGGCGGTAAGACCAACAATCGCTGACATTCCTTCCGCGTCGATACCGTGATCTTTGCCATACAAACACAAGTCCATCTGTTCCAGAGGCATGGAAAAATAAAATTCCTCCTGAGACTGTGCCAGCGAATACGTGTCCGTGGTTGGCGGACGCCGGCAAATCTCTTCCGGAACACCGAGGTGCTCAGCCAGTTGATAGACCTGAGATTTGTAAAGATGGGCGATGGGTTTAAAGTCAGCTGCGCCGTCTCCGCCTTTCACGAAGAATCCCAAATCGTATTCCAAGCGGTTTGGAGTGCCCGCAACGGCGTAATTCAAACGGTCGGCGTGATAATACTCGATCATTTTTCGAGTCCGCTGTTTGAAGTTGCTGGCCGCCAGAATTCCCAGATATGCGTTCAGGGGCAAGCGAACCTTCTTCGTCTCACCTGCCGGCGATTCCACCACGACGGAGAAAATTGCGTAGCGTTCGTTGGCCAGGAGGTTCGGTAGCGTAATCTTGCATTTGTATCCCTCGCCGTACTCGGGGACTACGCTGCGGATCGCTTCGTCCCGGCGGCGATAACAACCGGCGCCTTCCAAAATGGCGGCGATGTCCTCCGTGACCGCGGCGATTCCCAAGCTTTCAGTCAGCATGCGTCCCAGCACGAGGTTCTCTGCGGCAGACTCCGCCTCAGGCATGAAAAGGGCGATAACTCGGTCCTTCCCTAAAGCATAAGTACACAGCGCTGCCACCACGCTGCTGTCGATGCCTCCAGATACTCCCACTACTGCACCCCTACGCTTAAATTGCTTTAACACCACATCCCGAATCATATGCGCGATGCGATCAACCTCCTGGGCTGCATCGATACGCAAAACATCGGCAACTGGTCGTGAAGTCGTTGGAATTGTTTTCTCCTCTAAAAGCAGCGTCACACGCCGTGAGAAACATCGAGACGCAAACTCAAAAACTTTGCTAGGCTATCGGCGCAACATCGGCGGTTTCTCGATGTTCGTCCGCGATCAACCGTTTACTAATTTTGCCGGATTCGGTTTTTGGCAGCGATGCTCGGAACTCCACGATCTTCGGCCTCATAAAATCCTCAAGTTTCGCGGCGCAGTGACGCAATACATCCTGCTTGGTAATCTGCGCTCCGGGATGAAGTGTGAGCACCGCCTTGATCGCGCTGCCCAGGATGGGATCGGGCACGCCGATGACGGCCGCCTCCGCTATTCCTTCGAGCGCATAGAGAACATCCTCGACCTCGCGCGGACTCACTTTTTCGCCTCGCGTCTTAATAATATCGTCCTTCCGCCCAACGAAATATAGGTATCCTTCTTCATCGGCACGGAACAGATCGCCGCTGTAGAGAACCTTTTCTCCAGGCAGCGGTCCGGCCTTCAGGCAGCGGTCAGTCTCTTCCGGCAGTTCCCAATAGCCTTTCATTACGTTGGCGCCGCGAATTACAAGTTCGCCCACCACGCCAGGCGCCACGCGGTTTCCGTTTTCGTCGACAACGTAAACTTCTTCGTTGGGCATGCCTTTACCCACCGAACTGGGCCGGATATCAAGCTGCTCCGGCGGCAGATACGACACGCGCTTGCACTCCGTCAACCCGTACATAGAGTAGAGTTTCGCTTGCGGAAATAGCGCCCGTAGTTTCCGAATGTGCTCTACCGGCAGGGCCGCGGCGGTGTTGGTGATATAACGCAGCTTCGGAAACTTGTATTTCGAAAGATCCATCTGTAGCAGCAGCGCAGAAACCGTGGGAACGATGGGAAAACCGGTGACACCTTCCTGAATTATCTTTTCGATCACCACGGTCGGAAACGCAAAGGAGTCGTGCAGCACCAGGGTTCCACCCACCTTGAACGTCATCAACAACTGGTACAAACCGTAGTCAAAGGCTAACGGCAACGTATTGATGACAACGTCGTCGGCCGTGCTCTCGAGATATGTCGTGATGGAGGTCGCAGCCGACACAATGTTCAGGTGTGTGACCATGACTCCCTTCGGCCGGCCCGTCGACCCCGAAGTATAGATGAGCGCAGCCAGATCGATATCAATGCATTTCTTGGCGGGCGGTTGAGTGGGCTCCCGGCCCAGTTGCTCGAGGGGAATCATCTTCTTGCCCGCAGCTTGCAGAGATGCACTCTGCGATTCGCTCGCTCCCATCATGAACACCGAACGAAGGTGCGGCCGGTCACTCCAGCTCTCCGGCTCAGAGGAAAACCGGCCGCCTCGTGTGACCATTGCCGATGCCCGGCAGTTGTTGAGTATGTAGGTGAGTTTGTCAGCCTTGGTGGTCGGATTCAAAACCACAAACACTGCGCCCGCTTTCAGGGTGGCGAAAATAGCTAATACCGATTCTATTGAATTCGGCAGGACGGTGACAACCCGGTCTCCTCGCTCCACGCCCGCCGCGATCAGTGCGTGCGCCAACTGGTTCGCTCGTTCCTCGATCTGGCGGTAGGTGAGGCGTTCCTCCCCGCAGATCAGTGCTATCTTGTCGGGAAATTGCCGCGCACTGTTTTCCAGAAACTGTTCGACCTGCATCTATTCTCCTAGACAACGCAGCTAAGCTTTTTCGCCACGTATGCGGCAACATTTCTGACGGAATCGAGATTGTTCGGGATTACTTCCTCGTCTTCCACTTTAATTTCGTAGCGCTCCTCGAGAAAATCGACCAGTTCGAGCACACCCGTCGAATCAATCAGCCCTCGACCCAACAGCGAGTCATCCGGCTGTAAATCGACCGATTGGCCGAAGAGGAAGTTGGTTAGGACAAAGCTATGGATTTCTCGTTCAATATCGGTTGCGAGCATCTAGCGGGCTCCTGTGATCGTTGATTGATGAATTGATGGACCAAGAGTTGGGTAGAGAGAACGCCAACCATGGCCATGTTGTCCTTTACGCTACGGGCGCGACCATTTTTAAACTTTTGAACTAGCCCTGTCACTGCCTGCGCGTTAAAGATTCCGTTGTGCCGGATAGCCTCCGGCGAAAGCAACTCTTCTGCATAATCCGCAGAGTGAGTGCCAAAAAAACACTTCCCATCCGGCGCACGGTAAGGTTGCTTGGGACGGTGCGTGATCGACTCGGGAATGAGTCCAGCAAATGCTCGCTTGAGCAGGTGCTTCTGGTCGAGCACTTTCATTTTCAGGTTCGGAGGAAGCTTGGCGGCGAATTCCACCACCCGATAATCAAGGAAGGGATAGCGTCCCTCCACCGAGTGAGCCATAGCCATTCTGTCGCCTTGCGAAGAAAGAATGTAGCCGGGCAGAAGATATTTGGCCTCAAGATATTCGGCCTGGCGAAAGTACGACCAGGACCGATAGGCCGGAGGCAACAGGCTTTCCATCTCCCGGAATCCGTCGCAATTCGCGTTCGTCTCGCGAACCTCGGGAGAAAAAAATTGTTTCACCTTTGCCGTCAGTTCCCATCGGGGCAGGTGCGAGAAGAATGGACTGGCCAGATCCTCCGCAGTCACGCGGAAGAAACGTTGCAGATATTCCCCTGACTGCCGCTGTATGTTTTCCATGTACGGGTACAGACGCTTTAGCAGTAGCGGCCGCCATTGCGATTCCAGGTTCCGTCCCCAGAACTGACGGATCTTCGCCTCCTTGAAGATGTCATATCCTCCCAGAACTTCGTCGGCCCCCTCGCCCGTCAATACCACCTTGAATCCGTTCTCGTGCACCAGCCTGGAAAGCAAAAACATGGGCGCCGGCGCCGTGCGAATTACAGGTTGTTCGGTATGCCAGATTACGTCAGGGAAGACCTGCGCGATGTCGTCAGAAGAGCAGGAAACATTACTATGCTGCGTGCCCAGGAAAGCACTCGCCTCATCCTGATAGATTTTCTCGTCGAATTCCGCGTCTTCGAAGGTGATGGAAAAACTGCGGAGCCGATCGCCGGCAATCTTTCGCATCAGGGCCGTCGTCACCGTAGAATCAATTCCGCCACTCAAATAGGCTCCCACCGGCACGTCGGAGCGGAGGCGAATTCGTGTGGCGTCCTCGAGTAAGTGCAGCAACTCTTCCGCCAGACGCTGCTCATCGGCATCGGAATTCCCGCAAATCTCCGGGTACGAGACCGACCAATATGACCGGAGCCGAACCCCTCCATTCTCGACAGTAAGAGAGCATCCGGGAGGAACCTGGAAAATATTCTTGAAGGCCGTTCTCGGGGGAAGAGTCACCCAGAAAGTGAAGATCTGATCCAGACTCGCGAGATCAACTTCCGCAGGAACCTCGGGACAAGCCAGCAGCGCTTTGATCTCGGAGGCAAACAAGAAGCTGTCTTCCGTTTGTGTGTAGAACAAAGGCCGAACTCCGAATCGATCCCGGGATAAGAACAACTTTCGCGCTTCCACGTCCCAGATTGCGAACGCCCACTGGCCGTTAAAGTGGTGCACGCAATCTTCGCCGTACTCACGGTAGGCGTTAAGAATTACTTCCGTATCGGAACGGGTCGCGAATCGATGCCCCTTACCAAGAAGCTCCTCCCGCAGTTCGATGTAGTTGAAAATCTCGCCGTTAAACGTAATCCACAGGCGGCCGTCGGTGGAGGACATCGGCTGCGCTCCCCCCTGCAGATCGATGATGCTGAGACGTGCATGGCCCAGACCGGCAGCTCCGGCGATCCGTATACCGCTGGCGTCCGGCCCTCGGTGGCGCAGCCGGGCGATCATCCTGCCAAGCAGATCGCGATCCACCGGGCCGCCATCAAGTTTTAATATTCCGGAAATACCGCACATAAGAAAAACTATTTCTCTGACTTCCGTGGGCGCTTTAAAGAACCGCCGCCGACTCCGGCGTCTCTGCGCGGTATAACGTATCCTCTTTTTTGGTGCCGCGTAGATGAATGGCTGTGCATACGGCGTAAGCAATGAAACAACACCCCGCGCAAAGCGCGATGTCGGAGACCGGGCCAGGAGTGAGGCCGAGGTTGCGTCCTCCGAGCACGAGGCCCAGCATCCCCAAAGCCCCCAGGGCAGCAGGCACAAACGCTTTTCCATAACGAAGTAAATTTAAACCCGTAAGCCCATGCATGCGCTCCATTTGCAGGATATAGCTGAGAATAATCGCCAGCAGGGCGGAAACCTGGCCTCCCACCACTCCCAATAACCTGCATGCGGGATAGATCGCGATCAACATCACCACGGCAGACGCGGCCACAGCGCGGCGATGCAACCCTGGAAGTCCGATTCCATTAAAGACGCATGTAATTGCGGCGTTCAACACATTCAGGAAGACCACAACGGCTGCAACGGCGAGCGGTCCGGCGGCTGCGATATATCGCGCCCCGTAGATAACCGTGAGAAGAGAATGGGCGCACAAATAAATCGCAACCACGCCTGGCAGCCCGAACAGGATCATCCAGGAAGTCGTCTCAATCAAGATGCGATTGATGCGCTGCTTGTCATCCTGGACGTGAGCGAAGCTGGGAAAAAGGATTTGTCCCATCATCCGGGTCAGAAAGCTCGAGGGAGTCTGGACCAGCAACACTCCCATCGTATACAGCCCTAGTGTTGTCGTCGAGTAAAGCTTCCCTAATACAAATATGTCCGTGCGGGAAAAAATAAGATTCAAAAACGACAGTCCGACTACTGCCCTCGAGAACTTATAAAGCTCCCGCACCACATGACGGTCCCACCCCAGTGAAGGCAATCCCGGACACAAAATATAGGACAGCAGGAAACGGAAGAAGTTTTCGCTGCAAGAGCCAATCGCGAGCGCCCATACATCGCGAATATAGAAACTCAGAATCACAGTAGTGACAACTCCGCAGATGGCGCCGCCGTTGCTAATGGCCATCCAGCGGGCGAACTTCATGTTCTTCTCCGGAAGGATCGATCGCGGACTCATTGCACCTTCGAACAAGGTGCTCAACAGCGCGACACGCAGCAGGCCGCTCAGTTCCGCGTTTCCGTAGAAATGGCTAACGAAGGGCGCGGCGGCAAAAATAATGCCGTACATGCAGACTGCTCGCCCCATCCCCATCCACCATCCAGCGTTGAGGTAGGCTTTCTCCCGGCCCCTCGGATTTTGTATGACCGCAGCCCTCTGCCCCACGTCCGTCAGAGTCCCGACGATCGAGGAGCAGGACATGACAATGGCCATCGCCCCAAAAGCGTTGGGAGCGAGTATCCGCGTCAAAATCATGTTCCGGGCGAACCGGGATACCTGTTCCGCGAAGCTTCCCGCTCCCAGCCAGGTTCCGCCGCGCACAACTTTGGCTCTCAGGCCATCCCCCAGCAGAAGGCCCTCGATCATTTCCCGACCCCGGTCGTAGCTACGCCTGATATTCATTTTGGACATCTGACTCTTTAATTTCCCTAACTTAGCTTTCGAGTGCGTACTGCAATCGGTCCCCATCAATTCGAGCCATGGCAACTTTGGCTCGCTCCGCGCCTTCGCCTACGACTCGCCAATGGCCTTCTTCGCCGACGATGCGCATGCCACGTCGCGCTCGCCACCATTCGTCGATTTGACTGGGAAGGGCAAACCACATCTTCTTTTGCCTACCGGTCTCGCGCAGGAAAGCTAAGAGCTCCCGGTAAGTGCTCCTGGCTTTTTCCTCGATCACGTAGTCCGGATGAATAATAAAACTCGCCAGCCCACTTCTCGCGACGATCAGGTCGACCTGCTCTTTCCACAGATCTAGCGAATAGTCGTTGAGCAGATGAAACAGCATGTAATCCTGGGTTGTCGTAACCGGAATTTCGAGCGTATTCCCGAAGAAATACGGCATCACGGTGCAACAGCCGCCCTTCTGGGGGTCCAGATGGGCGACATTGGGAACGGACATGTCGAAGGAAAACTGAAGGGCGTCGTACCAGTCCAGGTTCCGGTAAAGCACAGCTGAACGAAAGCCCGAAATAACATGGCTCGCTCCATATTGATTGATTCTTTCCGCTCGACGGAGAAATTCGGAGCGCTTCCGAAACAAGTTGCCGTCATGGTTCAAGTCCTGAACATTGACCTCGAAACCTCGATCGCGAATTGCTCGAATAAAAGTGTCCGAGACCTCGTATCGTCCCTCCGGCACGACTTGAAACGACGCCTTGATACCGAAAGAATCATCGAGATCCATTAACGCGGAGCAAAAATCTCTTCCCTTTTCAGTCTCGACATCGTGTGTCATCACGGCGCAACTCCGAGCACCGTCGGGCCAGAACCATACGAATGGTATCTTTTCCGGGCCCTTCGCTTTCATGGAAATCAGTAATAGCCGCTCGCACAAATCTTCGACTGTGGTGTCCACGGGCCAGTGCGGAAACGAGACCTTCCGCCAACCCATCAATCGCGCTCGTTGGAACTGGCGGCGCACGCTAACACCCATGAACGGTCGCAAGAGGTAATAGATCTCTTTCAACCGCCGCTCGCATCCACTCCACAGGCCGCGACCATCCGGGTTCGCATAACGTTCCAGTCGCAGATTGTCGATCACTTCAGTCGGATCAAAAGGAAGAACTGGTTCCCCGTGGTGAACCCTGATATCGGCAAGCGTGTCATAGAGAGGAACGTCAGGCCGGTTTCGTCGATATCCGGAGACTGATCTCCCGAAGCAGGTCGCATTTTGCCCACATTGGAAGTAACCCGCTTCCTCGGATAACCGGCCGGCAAGTTCGAAATTAACAAAGTGTTCCGGGCACAAATAAAAATCGAGCAGCGCACTGTTCATCGCATTCCTTTTAACAGAATCGCTCTCGATGATCGCATTCGGAGCCCAGCTCATGGAGTCGTCAGACCAGGAGATCTTCGTATTGTTAAGTTCGATACGACGAAATGGATCCCTCCAAGAAAAAGGTTGTTCATCTTTTTCAAGTCCCGTCCTCATTTGCATACTGCCGCTCTCTACGGTGGCTGAAGCGGCGCGCACTGCGCAATCTTTGCTGTTATTTTGCATGCTAGTTTTCTAGGCGGAGGAGACTATCCTACGTGGCGATACAGCATTCGGCCAGATGCCGCAAGGATAGGGTCTGGTAACCAGGAAATCAGAGCTTTTGCCGTTTGAATCTGCCAACCGGGACGTGTGGCTGCCGCAGGGGCTCCGTTCTTATATCGCCAATAAGAGAGACTTGTCCGAACGGCGCCCAGGCGATCTTTGAATTGGATCAAGCCCCCATGATTTAACTCGGAACGTCCGAGGTCAAGCTCCCGCATTCCTTGTTCTTTGCCTTCCTGAATGGCCTTCCAGAAAAGAAATGGAGTTCCTCCCAGACTGTGGAACCGCTCGTCGGAGCAGCCATATTTGAATGTGAGTGTCGTTTTATGCGACACGGTGAGAATCGCCGCCACTGGATATTCGTTTTTAGAGACCAGACGGATGGTCAGACTCTCAGCCATTGCGCTCGACCAAATTGCGAAACCATTGCAGCGGCTGGGGCGGCAGGCAGTGGCGACGGCGGGTGCTCAGCAACAGTCCGTAGAACCTGCGCAAAAGCTCTTCAGATCGCCCGCTTTCGTAGACTAGGTTCTCTCGTCTCGCCCGCTGCACTTTGCGCTGAATACAGCTTGGATGCAAATTATGGAAGAGTTCTCCGGCTGGCCGCTCCAAAGACAGCGTATGCAAACAGAAAGCCTCAGATGCCTGCAAGTTCGTAGCCGCAAAGGGCGCGGCCCCCTCGGTCGTTATCGGCCGAATCTCCGCATAAGTATAACCTTCACTTCTAACTCTCTCACCTACGTGCGCCAGCAATTCCTCCCGCTCCGCCGTGGAATCTACAAGCAGCGCGCAATGGTCGGAGAACGGCAGCGATACCAGCCGACGGCCCGTGATCCAGCTCTTCACCTGGCAGAAAACCAAGCTGTTCTTCAGCGGCTGGCCGGGAAGGCTGGTGGTAAATGCAACCGGCTCGTACCGATAACTTTGCTGTAGCGCCGACAACCATCCCGAAGTATGAAATACTCCCGCTCGCGGATGCCAGCGCAAGAATTCCTCCCACCGAGGATCGTTGAGAGGCCGAATTTCGAAAACGGACAAAATATCTCCGGTGTTATGATTCCCCAAGCACTACGGAACCAGTTGTCGAGTTCGCTCTGGCTGGGAATCCGTTCTTCGATGGGACTCCTCTCCCGCGAATCCACTGGATCCGATCACCCAGGCTTTCTTCACCGGATCATATTGCTTCACCACCTTGGCCGGGTTTCCGCTCACCACAGAAAAGGGAGGAACGCTGCGGCTTACCACCGAATTCGCGCCCACCACGGAACCGCGCCCAATCACGAGTTCACCCCGGCTGCAAATGATCGCCGCTCCAAAACCGATCCAACAGCCTTCTTCGATGCGAATGGTCCCCCCCGGAGTCATCGGTTGCTGAGCGATCGGACGAGTCACGTCCTCAAAGGCGTGGTTGTGATCCATGACGAGTACGGATGGGCCAAAAATTGTATTTCGCTGAATGTGAATCTGATTTTTTGCCGAGATGACCGAACGTCGTCCGATTCCGCACCCATCTTCTAAGATAATCGCTGCCTCGTTACAGATCTCGACATTTGGGATGTTCACCCAAACCTCTCGCCCCAAGGTCACCCGATTCCCCAGCCGGATATACTTTGCCCTCGACCGCGGCAGATCGCACGAGTAGTGCACGGAAATCTTCTTGCCAATGGACGCGAATGGATATGTCCACGAGAGCCATAGGGTATGGAGCTTACTCGCTAACCGCCCAAATCCCGACAAAGGATCTTCCATAACCTCTTCGCGGGAATTACTCATTTTCCCCTCTTCATCGGCGGCGGACTCATGCACTGGATTCGAGTACCCATATGAAGTTACGCGTTCCTGGGTTAACGGATTGGAGTCAGTCGTGCTCGCTTTCACCAGAGTTTTCATTTTCGTTGAGCCAACCTCCTTTTCCGGAGCAGCTGGAGATTTCAGACGGCGACATCCTCGTCATAGGAATCTGTTGTGCGTCCCGGTCTTGACTCTCTTATGAAACCAAGAATGCTTTCAAATGAATCGAAACTGGCTAAGTCGCTGGTATCGACGTTAATTCCAAATTCTTCTTCCACGACGGCGAGCAGAGTGACCGTAGCTACGGAGTCCCAGCTTGGCAGCGAGCCTGCTGATGCAGAGGCCACGCTGTTTATGTCTAAATCCGGGAAAACCGTTAGGAAGCATTCCGCGAGTCGCGTTTGCATCTTATCCATTCCTGTTCTCCCGCTCAGACAGAGGATGGCAAATTGTATGAGTTCATAAGATGTTGCGCCTATGTTGTTCTCGCCGAGCGATTAAAACAGACACCTGGTGAAGATTATTGGGACGCCTCACTGGCTACCGTACGCTGGGGGCCGCCACTCCAAGTCCCCTTCTCTGGATCGAAATATCGGGCCAGCCGGCTGGGATTGCCTATGATCACCGAGTGTGGCGGAAAGCTCCGCGTGACCAGAGAATTTGCCGCGATGACGCTGTTGTGGCCAATCACCAGTTCGCCTTCATTGCACACGATGGCCGCCCCTTGGCCAATCCAGCATCCATGCTGAATGCGGATTTTCCCTCCACCGGTAATTCCCTGTAATCGAATCGGCAAGTGGATGTCTTCGTAAGCGTGGTTGTGATCCATGATCAGCACCGAGGTTGCCAGGATGACATCATGCTCCAGGTGAATGGAATTCTTTGCCGAAATAACGCTGCGGGCGCCAATCAGGCAGTTGTCATCAATTACGAGATTCAGATCACTATTTGATTCGGTAATGATGTTGAGCCACGCATCTTTTCGAATGATCACCGAATTGCCGAGCTTTATCCGATGAGCCGCGAGCCTGTTCACAAGACAGGGATATTGAATCGTTAAGTTTCGGCCTTTGGAGGCAAACGGATAGGTTGCACTTATCCAAAGAGTATAAAGCTTGGTCAGGACCCGGGAAACCAGCGACAAGGGATCTTCGAAACGGGCCTGCGGTTTGCCAGACGGGGGAGTCATCGTTTTAATCTTTCTTATTTCTTGGCGAACGGCAGATTAGTTGTGTTTGATTTTGTGGAGATTCTTCAAAAACTCTTTCTCACGAAGGAGCGGCGGCAACAGGAACCGGGCTAGGCGAATTCGCACCCCCGTTCGGGCGGATGCATCCTAATACCCATTTGCCCGCAGAAAAATCGTATTGCTTAACGATTCTCGCAGGGTTTCCGGCGACTACTGAGTACGATGGAATGCTTCGCGTGACCCTCGAATTTGCTCCCACAACCGAATGACGCCCGATGGTCAGCTCGCCCTGCTCACAGACTATCACCGATCCAAAGCCAATCCAGCATTCTTCTTCAATCCGGATTGTCCCGCCAGCCATCTGACCGTCTTGCATTGCTGCTCGACCTTCTAGCAACTCGTCGCCATGATCCCTAACTAGCACGGAAGGACCAAAGATAACGTCTCGCATCACATGAATATGATTTCGTGCTGAAATCACGCAACGACGCTGAAGACCGCTGCGGTCCTCCATGGTGATAACCGGCGGGACCGCACCCGAAGCTGCGCGTACCTCGAGCTGAGCCTCGCGGCCAAAGCCGACGTGCTCGCCAATGCTGATGTAGGGAGCGGCAGCCCGGGTGATCGCGAAAGAGTAATGCGCCCAGGCTCCCCTGCCAAACGAATAAAACGGGAACGTCCGGGCCATCCAAATGATGTGGATTTTGCCCGCAAGGCGGGAGATCCAAGACAAAAGATCCTCGTCGCTGGTCGCTTCTTCCGAGTACCTGTCTGAATCTGTGTCGGGAGAATTTTCCCGAGGCTCCTGCGAATCTTGGTCATAAATCTCCCTACCATGCTTAGCTTCGCTCGCGTCGTCTGCTTCGGAGGATCTGGCGGTAGCGTCCCTGGTTGCTGCAACCGTGCCCGGTTTCCGTAAGGCACGGGCGGGATTTCCCGAAATCACCGAATCTGCAGGGAAGCTTCGCGTCACCACGGCGCCTGAAGCGACCTCGCAATTTTTGCCCAGCACAAGATCACCCTTATCGCACAAAATCGCCGCACCCCGCCCGATCCGACACCCTTCCCCAATCTTGATTCGTCCTCCGGGTGTCGGTCCCTGGCGCCATATTGCGGTAGTCACATCTTCGTAAGCGTGATTATGGTCCATGAGCAAAACGTCGGACGCCAGCACGACGTTACGCCCAACATGGATTGAATTCTTGGCCGAAATCGTGCACCGCGGCCCAATTCGACAGTCTTGTTGAATGGCGATCTTGATTGCGTGTTCCCCTTCCATGCCGAGGTGGAACCATGTGTGTCTTCCGATCGAAACGCCACTCCCCAGCTGAATGCGGGTCGCCAGAGTGCGCGAAATCTCACTCGCATAGTGGAGCGAAAGGTTTCGCCCGCAACTGGCGAACGGATAGGTCAATCTCACCCAAAGACTGTTCAGTTTCGTCAGCGTGCGGGAACAAAATCCCTCATGATCATCGGAACTGCAAGAAGCCTGGTGGATTGGGCGCGTCATACCCATCACGCAGATTTCGTCCCCTTGCGGAAAATCGCGTGAATCGACTCGCCCCCTCCGACTACGGGAGCCATCGCTAGCGCAGCGCGCAACGCGGTCATGCGCACCAGCTTTCGCCCCGCTCTCCAGGCCAGGCCCGGCTCATTGCGGTACGCTACGGGGGTTCGGCGGATACCGACAGTGCCGAAAATATCATCCCACACGTAGCGCAGGCTGGTTCCTACCGCGGGGTTTCGCCGAGTCTCCAGCGACACCACCTGCAGACCCGCCGATTCGGCCAGACATTTGAGAGCTGCCGGCGAGTAATGGAACAGGTGGCGCGGCAACTCCAACCCATGCCAGTAGCTGCCAAACACACGCGATTCGGCGGAATCGATGTTGGGCACCAAGACGTAGAAAATTCCTCCCGGCTTCAGCCATTCCCCAACCCTTGCCATCACGCGCCTTGGCTCGTAGAGATGTTCGAGGACATCGAAGCAGGTAATTACGTCAAACGATTCGCGGGGAAAAGTCGCATCCAGAATATGCCCCACAAACACCTGCGCGCCAGTCTTCGTTTCGGCGACTTTCGCGCATTCCGCAGACATCTCAATACCGTGCAGCTTCCATCCCTCGCCCTTCAGCGATTCCAGGAACGATCCCGAACTGCACCCCAGGTCAAGCAGGGCGCCGGATTGCTTATGCGGTATCATCGCCGCCTTGCGCTCCCGCCACCGGTGCGGCGAGTTGTGTCCGCTCGCTGAAATCAGTCGGTCATAAGCATTCGTGTAATGCAGATGCATCTCTGCCGGCGTCGGCGGATGGCTCAACCACACCAGCGAACAGCCGGAGCAACGCACCAGCGTGTAGCGTTCTTTTCTGCCGTGGAAGCGGTCGGGGCCCTGCAGAAATTCCCGCGCTCCCATCTTTCCGCATACCGGGCACGCCTCGGGATTCTGATTCTTCTTGGCCGCTACTTCAACACGATCCGCCGCCAAGTTCGGTTCCTGAACAGTAGTCAACCTCATGCCACGGAGTCCTTCCCTCGCTCTTTTCTGCGTTGAACCGTGCGGTGGGCGAGCGCTGGGCTCACCCAGGTCAGCAGCCATTTTGCTGCGACGGGAAATGTTAAATCGAGTTGCGCTGCTCTTCTCGCCGCTTCCCGCGCTTTCCCGTACTGGCCGGTTTCCAAATACAAGTTGGTCCATCCCCGATGAATCGTGCTCAGCCGCTCCCGGATGACATTCCGGATTCCCTCCGGCTGACCTTCCGTTATCCGCAACAGCCCTTCCAGCCGCAATTGGCTGTCCTTCAGCCAGAATTCGAATTTGTTCCACTCCGCTTGCACTCCCACGTGGCGAACTTCCGCCGGCGAGCGGTCAAAGCGCACCAGCGGCAGGTTGACATAACAGAATCCGGTCAACAGCGCCAGCCGGAACAGGAATTCACTGTCCTGGCTATACAGCAGCTTGGGATCAAATCCCGTCGTCTTCCGGATCACATCGGCGCGCCCCATAAACGACGACAAGCACACCACCATGCCCGCTCCACCGGGCCTCACCAGCCGTTCCAGCACATCCGGCTTGGCGCCCATCGTGCCTTCATGCGGAAATTCATGCTCCACTAGTTGAAACATCGTCCGCGTCTCAGGATGGTTGAAAAATCGCGTGTCCGTATAACAACCGCAACACTGCGGAGCAAACTGCTCCAAAGCCTTCAATTGCCATTCCAGCTTTTCTTTTTCCCAGAGATCGTCGCTGTCGAGAAACGCGATCCACTCTCCGCGCGCTTCTTCAATTCCGCGATTACGGGCGATGCTTGCCCCCTGATTCACCTGGGCGAAGTAGCGAATGCGCTCCCCGAACCTCTCTCCCAGAACCTTGCCTGTGTCGTCCGACGATCCATCATCCACCACGATGACTTCGAGGTCGGTAAAGGTCTGGGCCAGCACGCTCTCAATCGCGCGCGGAACCGTACCCGCCCGGTTATAAGTTGGGATCACCACCGATACCTTCGGATTCTTCATGCTCGCACACACACGGCGGACGGATCCTGCCTGCTTTCCCGCGCCCTTCCTTCTCGGTGAGTCGCAATCGTCTCGCGATATACGTCGAGCAGAATTCGTCCCGCTGCAGTCCATGTCAGCTCCGGCACCGTGGCCAGCTGAGGCCCGCCTCGCAGATCTCTCCATCATGGCCCGGTCTTCATGCAGAATCGTGATGTGTTGCGTGAGCATGCGACGACATCCCCAGTACCCGATGCACCAAACCCATTTTCCATGTGCTTGCAAATCGCAGCCTGCCGCCTCCGAGGCCAACGGACGCAACCGCTGCCCACGGCCTCCGAACTCACCAGCGCAATTCCCTCTTCGATGCTGGGGAGCACCAGGATGTCGCTATTCCGCATCAACTCCGGCACGTCCGTTGCGGTGGCCGAGAACCTTCACGCTGGGATGCGCCAGCATCGGTGCCAGTTTTTCCTGATAGTCGGGCAAGAATCCGCCGGCGATCAGAAAAGTCCCATCTTTCGATGCCGGCGACCGGAGCCACGCTTCCAGAGCATAGTGCAAACCTTTCCGCACGGCGCAAACCCCCACGAGATCATCGTTAATCCGCGGCTTCGGGTCGCGCGGCTCGTTGCCTGGATAATACGATCTTTTCATCGTAGCCGTACTGTGCCGCGCCAACTTTGCTCGCGCGGATATCCCTGTCGACAAAAGTCTTCACCACAAAATCCGAAGGGCAAAGCAAGCGGGTGGCCAGCCGCGTATTCCTCTTCTTCCTTGTGCAACTTGTCCGCGTTGTAAGCATGCTCATGATCGGCCGGAAGCGTTATCCCCAGACGGTCGCACTCTTGCTGCACTACTTCCATCGCGAATCCGGTGTGCGCGTTGCATCTTTCGAGAACGGTCGGGATGCCCAGCCTCTTCGCCGTCTTGAGCGTTTCCAGCGCACCCAGCGGCCAGGCATGAATGATGTCGATCTTTCCCACTAGTTTCTCGAGCCGGCGGGACACAATATGATCGTGCAGGGCCACCGCGCGCATTGTGCCGACCAGCCTGAAAGGAAGGCGCAACCTTCCCCTTTCGCAGCGTCTGGACGGACCTTCACGCCCGGCACTGACCGGCCAAATAGAGGCCGGAAAAACCAGCAAGTCAGCCCCGGCTTCCGCCAGGCTATTCATTTGGTGCCACGCGGTCTAGCAGATTCGGGCCGCGCCCAGCTGAGCGGAAAGCTGTACAGAACTCTTACGTTTGCTTTTCAGGCGATCATTGTCTCTGCGGGTCGCACTATTCTTCGATAAGTCTGAGCCGCGTCCCTAACCTCGGCAACTGGCGGAAGGCAGGCATCCTCTTCCGCCAACGATGGTGCGACTCCACCGCTGCGGCAGGCTCTCGGGTCGAGCTTTCGTCCGCTTGGCTTCTTGCTTGACCTCGCATGTCGCCACGGAGATACAGACCAACAAAATAAAAAAATACGTCGATAGATGCGCCATGTAGTTAATTCCAAAATGCGCTACGACATTGGCAAACAGGGCTGAGCCAAAGCACCAGACAAACCATTCCTGCCGCCGGTCTCCCTGCACGCGCTTCCTGGCCATCCCGATCGCGCGAAAGCTCCGCTTGAAAATCGTGAGATAAAGAACCAGGGTCAGCAAGCCTCCGGTCAACGCGTTCACCACAAACTGGTTGCACAGGTCCCACATATCAAATCCCCAGTCGCCATAATTCTTGCATCCCAGAAGCCACCAGTCGCTGAAATGGCGGATGCAGTT
Source organism: uncultured Acidobacteriaceae bacterium (assembly GCA_963726155.1). Lineage (GTDB taxonomy): Bacteria > Acidobacteriota > Terriglobia > Terriglobales > Acidobacteriaceae > Sulfotelmatobacter. Next base: position 1,185,201 of record CAVSBF010000002.1, on the reverse strand, counting down.
ATCCACCAGGTAATAACGATGGTAGCTGGAGGATCCGCCGGTTATATCGATTTTGGCGATCAGCGACCAGACCGGCCCCTGCATGGAAAGGTGCAACGCTACCAGCAGCGCGACCAGTCCCCAGCGCACCAGTTGCATATTCTTGCGTAAGGGCCAGAAGGCAAGTCCGAAGAGGCTTGCACCGTAGGCCATCCATGAAGTGCTGGCGTGGGACGCGAATGCCATCGCCGTCGCTCCGCCAATGCCTGCGAGGGCGGCCAGCCGCGATTTTTTTTCCGTCCACAGCCAAAGAAAAAAAGGAATCAAAACTCCGGCCATTGCCCCGCCATAAAGCGTGCCCATGGCTCCCTTCAGAACGGTAGTGCCCATTTCTGAAGGCCGGCGGATTGGCTCCGGCAAAGCTAAACAGATTTTGATGGGTGAACTGCTCGCTCATCATGCAGAGGCCCTGGAACACGCAAACCACGGCCAGCACCTTAACCGTGCGCCGGATTGCTTCGCGGTCAGGAATGAGAAATCGTACCGCCAGGTAGCCGCCCAGACTGATCACTAAATCGCCCAGGCCCTTGATCACGGCCTGCATCTCCATGAACTCGAGGGAAAACGCGAGCAGAGCCACCAGAGTCCAGGTCACCACCAGCTTGTCGAACGAGTTGAATCCGCCGGAGAATCTCTTCTCCGAAGCCGTTTCTTTAAATGCGGCCATTCGGGCCAACACTGTCAGGATGAGAAGCTGCAGCATGGTGATGTGCACGCCCCCCAACACCAGCAACTGGCCCATGGGAGTGGAAAAGAAGGCCAGCACAAACGGCACGATTAACTTTTTGCGCGGAAGTGTCAGGAGGAGCACAATGGCGATCAGCATCCACAGCGCGACCAGCGGATGCAGGATCGTGCCTCCGGCTCCGCCTCCAAATCTAAGATTTTTGGGTGTCATGCGATTCAGACATCGGCGCCAGCCCTGTGCTTCGGGCTGGCGTTGATGTCATGATAATCGGAAGAATGAATGAAAGCACTTGGGATTTCGCGGAGCGGCGTGAAATCCCTTGTTCGGTTTAGTTCACGACCGCCGATAGGCCGGTTGGCGGGTTTGGCGCGCTTCCCGCGCCGCCAAACTCGTAGGCTCCGATATCCCAGGTGCTGCCTCTCGAATTCCCCGCCGGAGCCGAAGTGTTCATGCTCATGGTGTGATTCGTAGAATCGTACATGGGGTAAGTAATGCTGTTGCACAGGGCGGTCATAGTCCCCGAGCAATGTGATGACTGGTCAATTCCCGCTTGCACGGTTGAGCAAGTGCCCGGCGTGCAGCTTGCTGTCGGGAGAATATTGGAAGACTTCGCTTGCCGTATAGCCCTGCGAGCTGGCCGTTGACGCCGGTTGAAGAAGATTCCCGCCCTGGTCGTTGCAGGTTGTTCCCGTGCCGTCGCAGAGCTTCGAACCACCGATGCAATGTAAATTAGAGAAGTTGGTGGTCGAGCGCGGCGACGCTTCGCCGTTGCCCATACAGGTTCCACCGTTTTCCGCAATCACGGTTGTGTTGTAGATGTAATAGGTCCCCGTGTTACCGGCTGAAGGATGCCCGCCGATGTTGAAAACGTTGCCAGAGGCAGGGCTGGCGTCGATGATGTTGTTGTACGCGTTCGTAACCCACGACGAGGAGCCGTTTGAGTTTCCGTTCAGCCAGAAATTCACGCCTCCAGAACAGATCATCTTGCGGACAATGTTGTTGTAGACATTGAGAGTGCTTCCGCTGGCTGGCCCGAAAATGAACATCAGATTGCAGTGGTCACCGTCAGCTGAAGTGACTGCGTTCTCGATGAGATTGTTGTTGAAGTTGTCGACAGTGGCCAGCACGTCCAGAAACGACGTAAGAGAAATAGTTGTACTGATCGTGCCCGCACAGCTCGAATAGACACCGTTGAGTGTATTTTTGTGAACCGTCGGACCCGTCGATGACGTTGTGGTCAATCATCGCGCCGCAGCCGCACTGCGCGAAAAATCCTACATTGTCGGAGCTGACCGCGTGGGTCCAGCCATGGAAATAAAGTTGCGTAGCCCTCTTGTTGTGAGCCGCTGACACCTTGACAATCCGTTTTGGTTGTTCCACATGCCCGTGACTTCAATGTTGTCAAAAATCACCCAACTCTCGTTGCTGCTACATTGAAAATGTTTCGCGCCGCTCGCGCCTAGCGCAGTCGAAAATGGGACGGCACCAAGATCCGCCGCAACTGGAGTTGTACCAGCCCGGATCGACGCCAACGTAAATCGGATGGCTGCTGTTTCCACTCCAGTTCCAGCTAATTCCGAGGTCGCCGCTCGTCCAGGTATCGCCGCCGCGAAGAATGAAGCCCTCCCCGGCGGAAGGATTCGCTGAGGCGCAATTCGCTGTGCAACTAGGCATGCCGGGAAGGTGCGCCCAGGGCGAAGCTTCCGACGTTCCGCTATTCGTGTCATTGCCATTGGCTTTCGAAATATAAAAGCAGCTGGTGATTCCGCCGGTAATATTCCCATTCACTCCCACGTTTGCAACGTTGATGGGATTCCCTTCCGGGTCGATGGTGGTATTTCCAGTGGGGCAGCTTCCGCCCGCGGCGGCCAGAGCCGGCTGAGCTGCAAACGATAAACTGAGCGTAATCAAAAACAGGAGGGTGATTCCTTGAACTACTGAATGAAACTTGTTGTGTTGCCTAACATTCCAAATTACTCCGTTCGACACCATGTTTGAATCTCCGATCGGGTTGCAAAAGATTTGCAGCCTGCTCGAAACCGAGGGGGAGGCTACTGGTGTCAGTGTAGCCAGCGGTGACAGAGATCGAATAGGTGCCGAAAGGGCCGATACCCGCCCTGTTCCACTGGACAGTCGGCGCCTCGGTCTGTGTAAGTGGTTGCAAATCTATTCCTTGGAAATTCTAATAAAAATCCGGCCTCAAAGGTTTTAACGCTTCAAGCTGGCCAGCCGGGGATTGCCTTCCTGGCCGCCCGCCGCGGCTTTCGGCAGGTTCTTGATTTGCGCTTTTTGCGGTTTTTCTGGCTTGTCGACATCTTCCCAGCGGACCACGGTCCGGCCCAGGATTTTGAACTTTCTGGCGAAGCCGAGGCGGCGAAACGCGGTCATCCCAAACGACGATAACGAAGCCTTATTCCATTCCGCCGCTTCTCCGAAGGCCCGGGCGCGTCCCTCTTTAGCCAGTTCGTGAAGGATGTGGGTCATCAGGAACCAGTCCAGCGCACGGCCGCGAAACTTGGGGAGTACGTGAAAGTCGAGAAACTGAACGTCTTCCTTGCCCAGAGGAAAGTAGTGCGGCTCGACGGTGCGCCCCTGCAAGGTCCATCCGTAGCCAGCCAGCGTGTTTTCGAAACGGATGAGCCAGAGCGATGCGCCGAGCGAGAAGCGATGATCGATGTTGCGGCGCGCCAGATCGGCATTCCAGAAGCTGGTGATTGCTTGCAAGTCCTGCGGGGCGATTTCGGCCTGAGATCTGTAGCGTTCCACTTTCAGACGGCTGGGCATTTCGGTCGCTGCCGGAGCCAGCGTCGCCAGGTCACAATAAAATAGGACCATGCGATTGGCGAAGAGCGTTCTCTTCGTCTGCAGGCTGAAACGGCGAAGCGTGGCGCCGAAGCCATGCCGCTTGTAATACGCCGCCAGCCGGGAGATGGATGCGGGAATCGCCATTTACGCCGCCGGCTGTCCCTTCAGCGTGGTTGCTGGCGATGCGCTGGAGAATAGTTCGCGCAGGCAGGCGCCGCTGACTTGTCTCCGCACATCATCTTCACCAGCCCCTTTGCGGCGAGTCAAGCCTGATAGCAGGCTGATCGCATAGCGAATCAAGTGGCGGAAAAACATGATGCTGCGCATTCCCAGTTCGCCCCAGAAACCGTGATGTTTGCGCCAGTAATACAGAACCGATTTCTGCTGCGCGACCGCGAAGCGAACGGGATACGACGCGGTGATTTTGCCGTGGTCGTGGATCGCTCGGGCGCCAGGAAAGAATACGACCTGCCATCCCGCCTTCCAGCAGCGGCGGCACCAATCGACGTCGTCGCCATACATGAACAGGTTTTCATCGAGCAGGCCCACTTCGTCAAAGGTCTCGCGGCGGATCATCGAGAAGCATCCCACGATCACATCCACGGGCAATGTGCGGTCGTGGGAAAAGTAGAACATGTGCTCGCCGGCGAAAAGTTTGGAATTCTTGAATGCCGAGGCCAATCCCGTGGCCGAACAAAAGTTGTTCCACAGCGTTGGCGCCCGCCGGCAGGTGCTCTGCTGCGTCATGTCCGGGTTAAACACGCGGGGACCAACATTCCCCACCTTGGGATTTTCGTCGAGGAAATCGGCCAGAGCATCCAGGCAGCCCTCGAACACGATTACGTCCGGATTCACCAGCGCGATATAACGCCCCTGGCACTGGCGAATGCCCAGGTTGTTGCCCTTCGAGAAGCCCAGGTTCTCGCTGCTGCGAATCACTTTGACGCTGGGGAATCGCGCTTCGATCATCTCCGCCGAGCCGTCAACCGAGGCGTTATCGACCACAATCACTTCCATGCTGCGGCGTGGCGGCGCATCGGCCAGACTCTGCAGGCAGAGTTCCAGATAGTGCTTGGCATTCCAACCGACGATGACAACTGAGATGTCCATGAATATTTCTTGGCCTACTTCTTGTTGCGTTCGAGCAGCTCGATCAGCAAACGATGCTTGGAACAAATCCAGGCGATTCTGCGTCCGGCAAAAGCCACTGCCGGCGCCGGTTCAGCCACAATCACCAGACCGGCACTCCGCGCATCGCGCAGCCCTGCCTCCAGGTCGTCGATTTCGTAACAGACATGATGCAGTCCGCCACGTTTCTTCAGGAAATTGCTGACCGGCGAGGCATCGCTGGCGGGCTCGATTAGCTCATAGACCGGGTTGCGTACGTCGAGCGGAGTAAGAAAAGTGACGCGAACTCGTTGGATGGGATCATGCGTAATCTCGCCATCCCATTGCGCCGAGATGGAAAACGCAAATTCCTCGACTACCGCTGAGATCGATGCCACCACAAAACCCAGATGATGCAGTGTGCAGTTGCCGCGGGGCAAGAATCCGGCCCGCTCAACCTGCTTGGGAGCTGAGCCCTCTGCATGTTCCTTTGACCCGCTTCGAGTTGACCCGCTTAGAGTTTCGATGCCTTGCCCCATAATCTCAAATCACCAATTTTTATTTTTAGCGACCGCGGCGCAAAGCACCGATCCCGCGCACGATGCCTTTCGCGACTAAACTCGCCCGGACGATCGTAGAAGAAACCACATTGTCGCAGGCTACGAACGGGCTCAATTGCGACACGTCAGCACCCGAGAATCCTTTTTTGAAAGAGTAAACGCCGGGATTGCCTTCCGGATCGATGCCGCCCAAATCGTAAAACTTAAATCCATTTTCCTTGAGCCATTGGATCATCGTCCACTGCAGCAGATAAGCGCCCTTTGAGTTGAGGCCATCGTCGCTGGTCGCGCCCAGCAGGTAGATGGCAGAATCGCCCATTGCCGAGGCAACGATGCCCGCCACCGGAACTCCGTTTTGCTCGCAGATCAAAATCCGCATGCGCTGGGATTCCGGCAGGCTTTCCTGTATCCTCCCGAACTCTTCAACATCCACCGTGGTTTCGAATGCCTTCCGCTTTAGCATCTGGCCATACATCCGGCAGAAGATTCCGTACGCCGCGGCGCTGGTGTCCTCACTCACTGTCAAGCCGTTTTTTTCTGACCGAGTTAGCTGGTTTCGCCATTTCTTGTCGAGATTCTTCCGTAATTCATCCAGCGAAGGCGTGAGATCGACAACAAAAGTCCGATACAAGTTCGCCGGGGTGCTGCTTTCCTGCGTAAAGCCGTAGAAAGCAGATTGAAATAGTGCCCCTCGCTGCGTCGCCACGAATGCATTGGGAAGAATCTGCAGCAAGAGTCGACGTTTGCCAGCATATTCGTCGCGCAGAGCTTGAGCCATGCCCATGGCGACCTCGGCATCTAGCTCTGTTCCGCGGCGATGACACAGGGGCCCCCATCGCAGATATGCCATGCCGAAATTGAGTTTGGTAGGGCGAACAATTCTAAGCTGCGCCATGGCGACGACGTCACCGTCGCGCTTCAAAACCAGATGGCTGAGGTTTTTTCCTCCCCAACGGACCGCGCCGTAAGACCAGGTTTGATAGATGTTCGCATCCTCGAAACAATCGAGCATCCCGGACCATTCTTCCTGGGTCGCTCGGTCAACTTCCACCTGCCAAACCGGATTCCGGCTGGCGTTCAACGTGGTCTCTTCAACGGCGACGCTTTGGTCACAAACGGATTGCACTTAAACCTCCGACGCCACGGATGCGCCATCCGCGATTGGAGCCGGCTGCAGCGCTTCCGCAGTCCGGCGAATGTAACGTGTTCTCGGCGAGTATGTGGCCGGCACATCATAGCTCCACAACTCGCGACTATCCGATTCCCCGGTCGATGTGAACCCCAGATCGGCATAGTGACCTGCGACCATACTATTTTTCTTGGAGGGAATATACATGCCAACGATTTTGCGGATTCCACGCTCCTGACATTGCTCGATCAAGGCATCAAACATGGCGTATTCCATCTCCCGCTTCAGTACGCGACAACTCATCAGCCAAAGATCGATGTGCAAACTGTCATCGACAATTTTCCCGATCAGGACTGAAACCAGGCCATTATCTCCGAATTTGTCTGTCAGCCGCCCGTACAAAGTGATAAAGCCCGGGTCCTGAGCGATGGCTTCCACTTCCCCGCTCGTGTAGCGCCTTGTGGTGAGGTTGAATTGATTCGTCTTATTGATCAGCTGCGTGATTCGCTCCAGATACACAGCCCGAAAAGGGGCAATCTCCGCTGTCATCGCAAGCGAGGCCAGAAAATCGCCATAACTGGCGAACTTCGACTGGACGGCGCTTCGCTCCGCGTTTGCGCTGTAAAAGGCTGAGCGGTTGAGATCGTCTGCAACGATCTTGTCGATCTCGAAGTAGCGCTCGTGTTCGAGAACTTCCGCGAAACTGGAAACATCCGAGCCCACATTGGGCACTGCCACTTCCGGGAGTTGCTCCTCAACCAGCGCTCTCTCCACCGGGTTATCGTCGACGAATACGATGCTGTCGAGGCCGATGTTGAGCTCGGCGGCAATTTCCCGGATGTTCTCCGGCTTGGTATTCCAGTTTGCCTTGAAGACGCTGAAATCCTCCAGCTTCAGAACGCCGTCGGGATGGGAAAATCCCTCTTTCGCATTTTCAGGATCGTTCTTCGAACACACCGCCAAGTATCACGCCGCGGCGCCGCAAATTTTTAACATACCGCTGGAAATCGAGATACGCTTCGCCGACGGGATGATCTTTGCCGAGAACCAGATTTTGCAAGCCATCATCGCCTATCACTCCGCCCCAGAGAGTGTTGTCCAAATCCAGTACCAGGCATTTCTTGGATTTGCCATAAATCGACTTGACGATGGCCGCCACGCTTTGGCCCAGAGCCACGCTCGCCGTCGGGCTGAGTGCCATATGAAAGTTGTACCAATAGCTTTGCCGGAACCATGCGGCTTGGCCGACTTGTGCGGACAGATAAAGAATGTCGCTGATCAGGAAATGCGCATGGCTGCGGGCGTAATGGGCGAATTCGGCGTTCAGCCGCAATACAAAATTCACCCTTCCGAACGATTCGGAAGCTTCCAGATTCCCCAGCGGTCTGAGGGAGGGTAGGTCAAAGTTGTTCTGGATAATGACCGCCCCAAGTTCGGTATGAATCTTTTCCCACAAGGATTCGAACCGCGCCATTTCCCGGCGCACTCGGCCTTCGACCTCGGCTTCTGACTCCAGCAGTTCGGGAAACCCGGAGAGGTTGTGCCAGGTGGTGTGAATGAAAACGATATTCGGTTTGAAATTCCACAGCTCGGGATTCTCGAATACAACGTCTTCGAAGTAGCGGTTGTATCCCGATTCGTAGAAAGCCGGCTGAAGTCCCTGCGCCAGCAAAAACAGCTCCAGCATGCTCTTCACTTCGGTCGTCGTAGAGCCACCAAGAATAGCAATGCGCGTGGGAATGAGATTCGGCTGCTTCAGCAGTTCCCTCTTCAGCGCCTGCCGTTTCCGCAGGATCTCTCCTACGGCGACAGGAAACCTGAGCGCCTTCAAAATCTCCGGTTGTGAGCTGTTGTTCTCTGATCCCATTCGAATCTCCCGCTCCAGGTTCGGCGGATGCGTTTAGACGCTTCGCTCGACCTGAGCCAACTGGAGAAGATCGGCGACTGTGGAACAGGTCACGATCTGGCCGGGCGAAATGTTTATCCCGTTATTGCTCTCCGCCATGGCGATAAAAGTGATCAGCGAAGTGGAATCCCAGTTCGTTAGCTCCTCGAGTTTTTCATCACCGCGAAGCGTACCGGCGGGCAGGTCGAGAATCTCATCCATTTGTAAAAGAAATTCGTTTCGGTTCATTGTCGGCATATTGCAAGAAGCTTATCTCAGATCGAACAAAAACTGCACCTTTCTTAATCCTCAGTTTGTCAGCGAGCTTCTCAGGCTGCGCAGCCGAGGCAGGATTTCAATCTCGGAAAAAAAGGCAGCGTCCGTGCCCGCCTTAATGCTAACCCGGTCCAGCATAAGATCGTCGAGGGTAAGATCATGGATTCGCGAGGAGTGGTTTCGCGACGAATTGGCCCGGCCCTCCGCCAGGAAGACTGCCTTGTATCCCTCGCGGCGAAGGTGCGCGGCTAACTCGTCAGTGAAGTCGACCGAAGATCCATAGGGCACGCTGAACGATCTCACGTTCGTGGTGGAGACTTCTTCCAGCAGCGCCTTGTTTCTATCGATCTCGCCGGCAAAATCTGCGGTGGATAATATCCGGCAGTTCGCATGCGAATAGGTATGGTTGCCAATCTCGAACTTGAAATTCGCCAGATCGCGGAGTTGCTGGCTGCTCAAATAAAGACCGGCTTCGGCGGCTAATTCGCTTTCGTCGATACCCGCCAGCCGAACCAGAGCAGAACGGAAGGCCTGCCGGCCTTGCAAAGAAGTCGCGGGCAGAACACAGGAAAAAACTTCGAGCAACGAGCCGACCGCGAGATTTCCCGTGCCATCGACCGATTGGATTGCGGCATTGACGGTTTTAAGACCTCGGATGTTGGCCACATAGCACAGCAGATTTTCGAGCGCTAACCGTTGATTGTCGAGACAGCTGCCATTGACGAAGAACACTGCCGGCACTCCCAATTCGAAACAAAGCGGAGCCGCGAATTCCCTGACAGACCTGTAGGCATCATCGAAAGTCAGCAGCACGGGCCGAGGCGGAAGCGGGTTGCCATCGGACTCCGCAAGCACATCCTGCAGGCTGACCGGAGTGTAATGCTTGGCGACAAACTTCAGTGCCGCCTCGAATTGCTTGCGTGTGACTGTGACTCCGAGTCCCTTGGTAAAAACCGATTCCGTGTCCGCGATGTCGTGGAAGAGGATGCTGCGTAGCGAGTATTGCGAACTCAGGGCCCGCGCGATGCCGAACGATCCGGGAGCATACCAGAGGCTTCCGGCAACCAGGTTCAGCGTGGCCCGCCGGGCGTCAATCTGGATTTCTGTGTTTGCTGTAAGTGGTGACATTATCGAAGAAGGAATTCGCCGCTTTTCAGCTCAGTGTCACTGGTTCGCCATCGAAGAACATCCGATGCCACAATTCCAGGGCAACTAGCGAGAAGACTTCTTTGGAGTACGTCCCGGAATCGCTGTTCGCATGGATCAGCTTTTCAATGGCACTCTTCTTAAAGTATCCACGCTCAATCGTTTTCCGATCGGTCAGAATATCGTGAATTTGATCCTTGAAATTGTTTCGTAGCCAAAATTCGTACGGAACAGGGAAACCTGCCTTTTTTCGTTTCAGAATGCTGGTTGGCACACGTTTGGACAAGGCTTTCTTCCAAATGTATTTCAAGGCAAATCCCTTCAGCTTGAAGTTCGACGGCAGGGATGCGGCAAATTCCAGAAGCCGATGATCCAGCAAAGGAACCCGCAATTCGAGTGAGTTCGCCATGGTCATCTTGTCGGCTTTGACGAGCAAATCATCCGGCAACCAGGTTTTGGTATCGATATAGAGCATCTGGTCGAGAACGCCTTGATTTTCTATCTTCGAAAATAGCCGCCGCACCGGCTCAATCGTATATTCCTTGTCGATCGACTTTACGAAGTCGGTTGCGTACAGTTCGCCAATTCCGTTGCCGGCATATCGATAGGGAGTTGAAGTGCGGCTGTAATAATACTCAGGAAAGGTTGCGTTCACTAACGGCGTGTACTTGGCGATTTTTCCTGAGCCGATCAATGAATTGAGGCGAGACAGCCCCCACGAAGCCGCGCCATTGCCAGCCGGCCAAACCTGTTTGAGGCGCTCCAGCCAAGCCATGTTCCGGTAATTGTCATAGCCTGCGAAGGCCTCGTCCCCGCCTTCGCCTGAAAGCAACACTTTCACGTGATTTCTGGCCAGTTTTGAAACGTAATACAAGGCCACGGCCGGAGGCTCACACACTGGCTCTTCCATGTGCCAGACATATTTTGGAAGAAAGCCGATGAAATCTTCAGCCGTAATCGTCATCTCATGGTGATGGCTGCCAAAGGCCTCGGAAGCCAGACGGGCATAAGGCCTCTCATCGGCAAATCCGGCATCGGAAAAGCCCACGGTGAAGGTGCTGATTTGCTTGTCCGTTCGCTCCGCGGCACAACTGAGCACCGCAGTCGAATCCACTCCGCCGCTCAACAGAATCCCAACGGGCACGTCTGCGATCATGTGCAGTTCGACCGCCTCGGCCAGCAAGTTGGATAATTGGCTTTCGGCTTCGTCGATGCTCAGATTGTCAGCCGGCTTGCGGAAGCTAAGATCCCAGTATTGCCTTATTTCTGTTTTGCCATTTTTAGCCAGCAAATAGTGCCCCGGCGCCAGCTTGCGAATACCTTTGAGAAGCGTCTCTTCTCCGGGAACGTAGAGGAAGGTCAAAAAGCGGTCAACAATTTCTGGAGCAAGATTTCGGCTGACCGCGGGATCGGCAAGAATCGCCTTGATCTCCGAAGCGAAGACGATTCCCTGGTCGTTCAGCGAATAATAAAGCGGCTTGATTCCGACCCGGTCCCGCGCCAGAAAGAGTTCCTTCGTGTTTTCGTTCCACAAGGCAAAGGCAAACATTCCCCGCAATTTCTCGACACACTGCGGACCGAGTTCCTCGTACAGATGAACAATGACTTCCGTATCAGACTGCGTTTTTAGCGTATGGCCCTTCGCCAGAAGGAAAGTACGCAGCTCGCGGTAATTGTAAATTTCCCCATTGAAGACGATCCAGACCGTGCCGTCTTCGTTGGATAATGGCTGGTGGCCGCTGTTCAAATCGATGATCGAGAGTCGGGCATGACCAAATCCTACTTGCGACGAAAGATAAACTCCCTGATCATCCGGTCCGCGGTGGCGGATCGTATCCAGCATGGCACGAATGAGCGGAGCGCTTACAGTCGCCGTCCGATCAAACTCGAATTTTCCGCAGATTCCACACATATTAATTTGAAAGCTCTTCCCTAGCTGACGCTTATCTCCAAATCGTTTTCAAGCCGCAAAGACGCCGAAGTTGCTGCGCGCGAACATACTTGATGAGTTGTTTATCGTTCACCCGAGGCATGTGATTCCAGTAGCCTTTGAGAAAGCCGTAGGCGATTGCGGCTGATCCGCCGATGTAAGGCCTGCGCACCAGATTCGACATGCAGCTGGCGGCAACAAAGAGGGGGTGGTATCCCGTAACGTAACAAGCTACTCCACGTTTAATCTTGTCCCGCCACAAGCTTTCCGCAGTGCCGGTGAAACGATGATGAACGATGTGCAGTTCGTTGAAGCTGTAAGTCTTCCAGCCCAGCATGTTGGCCTTCACTTCGTCGATGGTGTCCCACCCTGGAGCCCGCCACAACCCGTCGATCGCCTCCCAACAGGCTCTTCGATAGATCTTGGTGGCGCCTCTGACGTGGAACTTAGGAGTCGCTTCGAGTTTCTGCACTCCACCGAGTTCGTGATAGATATCTCCGCCGCCAATGCCGAGTTCGGGGTCGAGCTCAAAATGTTCGAAGCATTTTTCGAAGTACGTCGGTGGCAAGCTCAAGTCGCCATCGAGTTTGACGATAAACTCCCATCCGCTCGATCGCAGCGCCTGATAGCCATCATAAAAGGCTTCAACCACTCCCCCGCCCGACTTGCGGAAGCCTCGGTTTTCTCGGTGCACCGCGCGTATCCAGGGAACCTGCGCGGCGTACCGATCGATAATCTCGCCTGTCCTGTCAACAGAGCCGTCATCCACAATCACCCACTCGGTAGGCGGCACAGTTTGGGCCCGCACAGAAGCGATGGTAGCTTCGATAAACTTCTCTTCATCGCGGATCGGGGTGACGATTACGTATCGCGTCACTGCCTGGCGGGCTAAAGTGATTTGGTGCGAAGCCACTCTTGTCGCCTCAGTTCCGTCTTGCGTTTGGGGATGCAGTTTCACCATGTAACGGATTGTCTTAAGAACGGGCGCAGAGATCGTGCGTCAGCGCGATCTCTTTTTTCCTCTTCATCATCAATACAAGCACGTACATACCGCATAGGCTCAATACTATTATCGCGCATACACACACAATCACAATCATCGGTGACATCTGGTCTTTGTAGTAGTACTCCGTGACCGCCCGTCCGAAGCGGTATCTGGATAGTGTTATATCCCGGAAATCCGAAATCATTCGGAGAAGGTAAACGCGAGGAGAGCTCTTCGAAATGCTGACTGAAGCCAGGTCAAGATCATTCTTGTAACGGATCAGAACCTTACGAGATTCCCCTGCCGGGATCGCGACGCTTAGGTGGAGTGCTCCGCCGTAGAATTGAAAAGGTACCGGCTGACTCTCGACACTCACGGAAGCGATGGCGGCAGAATCGGATTCCGGCTTCTGAATGTAGAAAATTGAATTCCGTCCCGAGGTGTTCCCCAAGTCCAGGCTGCTGGAAAATGCGAGCACATCGTAGTTGGCGTCGTCCCTCAGCCGAACCAGATAGAGGTGCCCCGCCATCTCCCCCAGACTGCGCCAGCGTGTATCTGGTTCAATTCGATTGACGTCATCGGCTACCCGATCAAAAGCGCCGATACCGTTGGCAAACAGCTCCTGGTGACCGTAGAAGAAGATGGGATTGTCGAGGAATTCGTTGATTGCAATGAAGCTAGCCGGTTTCGGCATCACCGCGCCATAGCGGGCGATGCTGGGAAAATCTCCGAAGAATAATGTGACCGGCCGCAGGGTAAACAGCGACGACGCCGGCCGCGTACGGTCCATGGGAACGCTTAAGGAGTTGACGGTGGCGTCAAAATTGTAACTCTTCAGTTGTTCCAGAATTCGTTCCGAACCGATGTTGTGAGGAAATACAAAGACCTTGTCGTAAGGAATTCCGGTCAGCGCCTGGAATTTATCCATCCTCGCCAGGGACTGTCTCAGGGCAGCGATCTGCAGACTGAGAGATTTGCTTTCGTAGTCGTCGAATTCTTTGTGATCGTGATTATCCCCGTGAACGCAGATCGAAAACCTTTCCGGATGGTCGCGAAAAAGCGCAACCACCTGTTGTTCGCTGCGATCGTAATTCCAGGGTATGAAGGCGATCGTCGTATGAAAGTTATGCCTTTCCATCTCCGTGAGCAGCTTGTTGTAATCCAAGTGACCATAAGGCTCACGCAGCCACGGATCATCGATCGTAAGGTTGGCGTCATGATGGAGCGCGTGCCAGCCCCGCTCGCCCGCGCCGTATTTTGCAAAGATCATCTCCGGAGCCACTTCCGCAAATGCGGTCTCTGTATTTTCGGCGTTTCGCTCGGTCTCGTGCTGTGGCGAACGCTTCTTGCACAGCAGGAAAATTCGTTGCTGGTTCACTTCAGCTTCCAGGAAGACCGGAGCCAGTTGCGTGCCATTGTGTAGCGAGATAACTGCTTTTATGCGGCTGGAAGCTGCCCCGGCGAAGTAGAACGCATCGTCACCGGGAGATGGGATTTCAAGTCCAGTTAGCTGATCGGTTACACCTGAAAGACTCCCTACTAAATAGTGCATTGGTCCTGCAGCGGAGAGCGGTTGAACACTAACGAGAACGTCGCCTGACCAAGCCTTGAGGAGAGCTGGGTTCGTCTCTGGTGCGATGTCTAAGATGAGCAACGGTACGTTGCTTCCACCGGTACGATGCAGGGCGCGCACTACCGCTTTTTGATCCAGATTCGCCAGGGCGCCCGCTTCAATTGCGACAGCCACTGTCTCACTGCGGCGAATCGAAGCAAGAATCTGATCAGCAGACTCTCCCGCGGTAACGACTCTCAGGTCTAGTCCATAGAACTGGCTGGCAATTTCAAGTTCACGTTGCTCTGAAGGCGTTTCTCCGGCGGAACGAATCAGAACCATGTCAGCCGAATGACATAAAAGCGACGATGCGAAAATTAGGAGAAGAACGTGGCATGTACTCCGCGCGATGCTTTTCGCACTCCAGGCCTTGAGACGCCCGTCGCGCATTAGTGATTCCATAGGCATCAGGCGTGTCCAGACTGAAGCGCTGTTTCATACGCTCGAATCAGCGATACTTTTTCTACATCCCAGTTCAGTTTTTCTTCAACCCGCCGGCGGCCGATTTCGCCCAGTTCTTTGCGCAGTTCCTTACAATTGAGCAACTTGCTAATCTTACCGGCAAAGTCGATGGGGTCGTTGGGGACCGCATAGAGAGCGGCAGAGTCCGCCAGTCTCCGTCCTTCCTTCAAATCAAAAAGAACCACGGGTAAGGCGAACGCCATATATTCAAAAATCTTGATCATCGATGAGTGATCGTTCAGGGCATTCTTGGGATCAGGGGCAACACCCACGTCGGCGTTTGAGAGGTGAGCGGCCACTTCCTCGTGAGAAACTTGACCGGTGAGTGTTACGTAGGCTTCCAAATTCTTCCTGGCGACGATTGCCTGCAGTTCGGAAATAACCGTGCCCCCGCCGATGAGCACGAAATGCGTATCCTCCCGCTTCTCATGCTTCACGATGTGTTCAATGGATTCGAGCAGCAAGTCGACGCCGTCCTGTGTCCCCATGAAACCTACATACGCGACCAGCAGCGGCTTTCCGAATTTATTCGCGGTTGGGACGGCGGCGCGGCGGAAAGCCTTGAGGTCAGGGGAGTTCCGCACTACGAAAACGCGTTCCGGATCCTTACCTCCTCGTGCTACTGCAATCTCTTTGAACGATTCGTTCGTAGCGATGCAGGTATTTGCGGCTCGGAACGAGCATCGCTCGGCCCAACTGACTAGCTTGTAAAGCATGCCCGTACTCGTTCCAAATTTTGCTTCAAAGAGTTCGGGACCAAGATCGTGCTGGTCGAAAATAAACCGTACACCCAATGGCTTCAGAAATAGTGCCACTAAGAAAATAGTGTCCGGAGGGTTGCACGCCTGCAAAACCCGAAATCGGGTGCGCGCAAAAACTTTCAGCGCCAGCAAGAACTCGGAAACCAGAGCCAAGCCATATTCTAGAAGGTATCCGGATGCGGTTGAGGCCTCCCAATGACGATGTCGATAAATCTCGATTCCGTCAAGAAGTTCGTAGCTGGCTTTGTGATGAGTCTTCCCCTTGGGACAGATAACCGAGACCCGGTATCCCGCATCACGCAGCGCGCATGCTTCCTTCCAAACGCGACGATCCAGAGGTACCGGCAGGTTTTCGACCACGATGCAAACGGCTGGCGGCATTTCCAGTTACGCGGTTATTTCCGCTGTAGTCGTCATGTTGACTTCGCCTTCCGCCTGTTTACGAGCGCCGTTGGAAGTGAAGGCAAGAATTTCTTCGACCACCCGGCTCTGCTGTTCTGCCGTCAACTGCGGGAACATCGGCAAAGAGACGATCTCCGCGGCAGCCTTTTCCGTTACCGGGAAGTCTCCCTTGTGGTAATTCATTCCGGCGTACGCTTTCTGCAGGTGCAGCGGAATTGGGTAGTGGATTCCAGTGCCGATTCCTCCTTTCTTCAAGTGCTTCATCATCCCGTCACGGTCGCCCGTGCGAACTACATACAAGTGATAAACAGCTCGCGACCAGGTGGGCTCGAAGGGAGGAACAACCGCGTCGTCCGCCGCGGCGAAGAGGCGATTGTATTCTGCGGCGCGCTCACGGCGCTTGGCGTTCCACCCGGCCAGATGCGAAAGCTTGGTATGCAGCAGACCGGCCTGAATTGCATCCAACCTGCCGTTGTAACCTTCGATGTCGTGATAATACTTTTCAGCCTGACCGTGGTCCCGAAGCATGCTGATCTTTTTTGCCAGCGCAGCATCATTGGTGGTTACAGCGCCTGCTTCGCCACAAGCGCCGAGGTTCTTGCCGGGATAGAAGCTGAATGCCGCCGCCCGGCCCATCGAACCGGCCTTCATCCAGCGATTTTGTTTGCGCGAGAAATATTCGGCGCCATGCGCCTGGCAAGCATCCTCAATCACTACCAAACCAAAACGTGCCGCGAGGTCGAGGATCGCGTCCATGTCTACCATCTGTCCGTAGAGGTGAACCGGAACGATGGCGGTGACCGGCCGACCACTGCGGCGGCTGATCAGCTTGCCCGAATTATCTTTTTCGCATTGCAGCTCTAAATACTGACGCAGCTTTTCCGGGTCCATGTTGTAAGTCCGCTCGTCGATGTCGACGAACTCCGGAAGAGCTCCGGCTTGCGAAATCGCTTCCGTGGTAGCGATGAAAGTGTGGGGTACGGTAACCACCACATCGCCCGGTTTTATGCCGCAGGCCATCAGGGCGAAGCGCAACGCGTCCGTGCCGCTGCTGATGGCGATGGAGTATTTGGTGCCGCAAAACGCGGCAAATGATTTTTCGAATTCTTCCACCATCGGGCCGCCGATGAAGCCGGCGGTGCGCAGAGCCTTGCTGAAATACGGCAACCAGCTCGTGCTCGAGTTCTACATGAGGAGTAATCAGATCGAGAAAAGGAATGCTGTTCGGACTGTTATGAGAAATACTCACTTTGAAACCTCCGTGATTTGTTCGACAGAACGCATAAACCTGGCAGGATTCCCCGCCACGATGCTGTTGGGCGGAACATCTTTGGTGACCACGCTGCCGGCTCCCACGATCGCGTTTTCCCCGACGGTAACGTTCGAAAGAATCGTGGCTCCAGAGCCGATCGATGCTCCCCTTTTGATTACGGTTCGCTCGACCTTCCAGTCGGCTTCGGTTTGCAGATTTCCATCCGTGGCTGTGGCTCGCGGATAACTGTCGTTGATAAACATCACACCGTGCCCGATAAAGACATTGTCTTCAATGGTGACGCCTTCGCAGATGAAGGTGTGACTGGAGATCTTGCAGCGCCTGCCGATGCTGGCATTCTTCTGGATCTCAACAAATGCTCCAATCTTCGATTCATCGCCGACCTCGCATCCGTAGAGGTTGATGAACTTGGACAGTTTCACATCGCGCCCCAGCTTTACGTCCGGGGCGATACACACGTATTCATTCATAGAGAGCAAAACCTTTCCAGCAACTCAATTGACGATTCTGAAATCACCGGGCGGGAACGGACTGCGTGGATTCACTCAATCCCCGTTGGCGGGGGATTGCTCAGACTGACAATACGCTGGTTCAACTGTAGGATCGGAGGCGGAAATCCAAAATGGGGCATCCAGTTGAAACTCACGATGGAGAGCTGCCAGCGCTGAAGTCTTGTCCTTTCCGGCTATCACCACCGAGAGACTGCAGTCGGAAGAGGCTTCGGATACGGCAACCACGTCTACTTGGGCGAGAGTAAGAGCACCGAGCATACGGGTCGCGAATGCCGGATGGCGCATGTTCTTGCCAACCGCGGTCACAACGGTGACCGTCAGATCGCCGCCACCTTCTTCTATCCTTTTTGGGTGGGCTGGATCTTGCGCGAGGTCACGACGCAGGGCTGCGGTCAGACCCTTTACTCCCCCACCGACTGCCGGGCCTGCGGGAGTGATTCTTGTGCCGTGTCGCTGGGGTGCAAAAGTATTTCTGATCCAAACCGGGATGCCGCATCGGGCCAAAGCATGGAGAGTCTTCGGATGAAGAACCTTAGCGCCGAAATGAGCCAGTTCGGCGGCTTCCTGGTAGGAGATCTCGGGAATCGTGCAGGCGCCATCGACCACTCTCGGATCAGCGGTCATGAGGCCATCCACATCAGTCCAGATAATAACCTCGTCCGCGCCAAGTGCCGCGCCCAGGATAGTCGCCGAATAATCCGATCCGCCGCGGCCCAGAGTAGTGAGCACTCCCTCGGGGGTGGCGCCGATGAAGCCGGTAACCACAGGAACGATTCCTTGGCGCAGCAGTTCGCGCAAACGGATCTCACAGCGTTGGCGGGTTGCGTCCATGCACGGATCTGCGGCTCCGTGGCAGGAATCGGTCACGATGATTTCCGTGGCTTCGACAGCCTGACTCCTCACTCCACATTCCATCAGAGTTCCTGCCACCAGCGGAGCAGAAAGACGTTCTCCCAGGCTGGAAATTGCATCGCGATCCGTCAGTGTGAACTCGCGCTGAGCATCGCCGCGCTGGTAAAGCCGCTCACCCTGTTCGTAACATTCTTCCATCTTGCGCAAAACGGCACTTCGTCGTTCCGGAGAATGGATCAGGCTGTTGACGGCGGCGTCGTGCTGGCTGTGAATCTTGACGAAAATCGCCGCCGCCGAGCTTCGATCGCCAGCTTCAGCCCGCATCGCTGCCTCAAGTAACCGGTTGGTCACGCCACCCATGGCGGACACAACCACCACCAAATCGCTGTCGCAGGCAGCTGAGCGAACGATCTCGGCGACGCGCCGGATGCAGGCGGCGTCCCCCACAGACGTTCCCCCAAACTTCATAATTCGCAGCGGGCGCATTTTTGTCATTGAGGCTTCACGATTCCGGATTGCGATTTGGTTGCCTGCCAATCAAGTTCCGCGTTATCACTCTTTGCTGGGACGGACATTTTGGGCGTTTGAACTGGGGATGACGATTTGATCCAGTTTGCCCGTGAGTACCAGGCACTCTGTTTCTCCCGATTCGTTGCACAATCACGCACCAGTTCGGGTTCCTCCCACGGAATGTCGTGGTAGGCCGACCGCAGAAATGGGCTCTGCGGATCCCGCGTCCACTCCTGGGGAAACAACGCGATGGTGTCATTTTCCGTAACTTTGGGTGCCGGTTGCGGACTCTGGCCGGATAACACGGCGTACAAGGCGGCGGGAATGTCGCGACCCGGACCTAAAGGCAAATGTCCGACCTGCGTGGCGCGGGGATTCATCTCGATCAGATAGGCTTTGCCCCTATCTTCTTCCAGCATGAAGTCGAAGCCGTGCACTCCGGAGAGGTTCAGCCGCCGCACCATCTTTTCCGCGGCGGTCGCAATGTCGATATTTTCAATCCAGCGGACAACCGTGGCCGGTCCAGCCGCACTTCTTTTGTTGATCACCTCAAAATGGAGAGCCGCCAGCACCTTGCCTCGCCAGCAGGCGACGGCGCTGGTTGCTTCCCGCCCGTCCACGAAGGACTGCGCATTCATTTCGAAGCGTCGGCGCAGCAATGCCGGCCCGACCAGCGTCACGTCATGATCCACCAAAGCGTGCTTAGCGGCGCGTAGCAAGCGTGGAGGAGCCTGTAACGAACAGAAGGCGCGTTCTGCTTCGTCGAGAGTGCGCACGACCCGCACACCGTCTCCCCCCGAGGTGCCATTTGCCTTCAAGACCACCGGGAATCCGTTGCGGATAATCCAATCTTTTAGTTCATCCAGGTTGGAAATCGCTTTTGTTGTCGGCACGCGTATGCCTTCTTGCTGTGCCAGTTTGATGAATGCAGATCGCGTATAGGCGACGGGAAAACTTTCCGCCGGTCCGAGCGAGCGTTCGATCACAGCGCAGATCAAAGAACCAGCCTTGCCATTGCTTTGTTCAAGGTTGTAAAGACGATGGAGATGCTGGGCAGCCAGATCGTCTCCCGGAATGATGAGATCCGGCCGAGCATTCCTGATCGCAGCGGCGAACGAACGCAAGGGCGTCAAGCCCTGATACCGGTGAATCCTGGTCGCCGCCATGGTCTTGGTAATCGGATGGCCGGGAGGGCAAAGCATTTCGACAACGCATCCGTAATTCGCCAGCGCAATCGCCAGTCGGGCCGTTGGATACCACCGCGACGTGGCGGCCACCAGGACGGTTGGACGCGAATTCAACACGGAATCGCCCGGCACAGATGATGGGCCTTCATATTGTTCTCGAATGGTCATAGGAAAGGCTTCGGGTTGCCGATTCGCGTGAACCGTCTTCGCTGGTCTATCCAACCTCTACCAGGCTGCGCAACCGGTCGCCATTTTCCGAGAGCAGCTTCAGGGTGTCGATGTTGTAATACTGGGGGTTATCCCAATCGCTGAATCGATCCATGTGCTCGATCAGATTTTTCACGATGCACTTGACGTTGTGATTGGGATGAAAACTCAGCGTGTTTTCCGCCTTCTGAATGCTCACTTTGTAGTTCCGGAAATCCTTCTTGTGGTGGATGTTCAAGCGCACCGAGATGCCAAGGTGCTCTTCAATCGCCATCTTCACCAGGTCGCCGACTTCTCCCACGGTATAGTTTCCCGAAGCAACGTTGAAAATTCCCGAGATTCTCTCGCTCGCTTCAATCGCCCGAACGTAAGCGTTGGTCGCATCCTCGATGCTGAGAATTGGCCTCCATATCGAAGGGTTGTTCACCGTGATCTCGCGGTTGCGCACGCCGTTCTTGAACATGGTGTTGATAATCAGATCGAGGCGCATGCGCGGGCTGTAGCCGGAGACGGTTCCTTTGCGCAGCGAGATGACGGAGAAACTATCATCCATCAGGTTCATCACGGCCTGCTCGCCTTGTAGCTTGGAGATTCCGTACGGGTAAGAAGAAGAAACTGGCCGGCTCTCGTCGAACAACTCGTTGTCGGTATATCCGTACACCGAGCAGGAGCAGGCATACACGTAGCGCTTTACGTTGGCCTTTTTTGCGACGTAGGCGAGGTAGGCAGGAGCTGCGGCGTTGAAGATGAAGTTCTGGCTCGGCGAAAACTCGGCCATGGGATCATTCGACAATCCGGCCAAGAAGACGACTTGCTGATAGCGCTGCAAGTCTTCGACAGTAATATCAAAAATGTCTTTGCGGATGATTCCGGCTTCGGGAGGAAGGTGGTTGCCGAACCAGAACAAATCCACCACATCGACTTCATAGCCGCGTTCCAGCAATTTTGGAACAAGTACGGAGCCCAGGTACCCGGCCCCACCCGCGATCAGGATCTTCATTTCTGTCTCCTAAACTTTATGCGTTTATATTTTCAGAGCTGGACGAACTAAGAATTAACGGCTGGCGACAGCTGCTGGCTTTTCAGAAAGGTAAGCATTCAAGCCTTCTTGCCAGGGCCGAAACAGATTCAAATCGCGGGACTTCAGCCCCTGGTTCTCGAGCACCGAATACGCGGGACGGGGCACCTTGGCGGGAAATTCGTCAGCCCCAGCCACTTCGAGATTCACCGAAACGTCAGCTACACGAAAGATTTCGCGAGCAAATTCATACCAGGAACAACTGCCCTCCGCCGTGGCATGGTAAAGGCCATAGGCGTCGGAGCGGCTGAGTGCGGCAACCTGGCGCGCCACATCGGCAGTTGCGGTCGGAGTTGTGAACTCAGAATCGACCACCCGCACGCGACCACGCTCCCGCGCTAATCGCAGCATCAGGTCGACAAAATTCTGGCCACCCTTGGCGCGGCAGGGGTGGCTGCCGTAAAGGGCGGCGGTGCGCAGAACGTAATGACGGGGATTGATCTCTTGCACAAACCGCTCGCCTTCCAACTTAGTTCTGCCATAAACGTTCAGCGGACGGGCTTCATCGGTTTCGACGTAAGGTTTGCCTTTGTGGCCGTCGAATACATAGTCAGTGCTGACGTGGATCAACACCGATCCCAGATCGCGGGTTGCCGCGGCGAGATTCTTCGCTCCCAGGACGTTTATTGCGTGCGCCTTCTCAGGCTGCTGCTCGCAGTTTTCGACGTGATGCATGGCGGCGGTGTTGACTACAACCTCTGGCTGCGCGGAGCGCAAACACGCCACAACCGAGTCGAGACTAGAAAGCTCGACGTCCTCGTGATTCAGCGCCTGAACATCGTCGCCCCGATCGGCAAAAGCACGAACCACATCGTGGCCAAGCTGGCCGTTGGCACCGATTACCGCGACCTTCATGCCCGCCCCGCGTTCAGAATTACCATTGTTGCAGTGGTCATCGATTCACTCTCTGATTAGCGCTTTGCCAGCAGTTCCGCGCTTTCGGAATATCGAAAGTTGTCTGAGTCTGGGGAGCGCAGCCAGTCCGCTAGAGGAGCTGCATTGCGGTCTTTATCGGAGACAGTTACATCGGTCAGCGGCCATTGGATCCCGATTGCCGGATCATTCCAGCGGATCGCCGATTCCGCTTTATTGCTGTAGATCCCGGTACACTTGTACTGGATTTCCGTGCCCTCGCTGAGGGCGCAAAAGCCGCGGGCAAAGCCTGCTGGCGCCCACACCTGCCGGCGATTTTCGGCCGAGGCTTCCACCCCCGCCCACTTGCCCAGGTGCGGCGAGCCTTTGCGAATGTCGACTGCCACCAGGAAGGCGCTTCCCGCCGTAACCCGCATGAGCTTGCCCATGGGAGGATCCCATTGAAAGTGTAGACCGCGCACCACGCCTTTGGCGGAACGCGAGTGGTTGTCCTGAACAAACTCGGTCGGCAAACCGAGCGCCTTGAACTGATCCGCGCGAAAGGTTTCGGTGAAGAAGCCGCGGGCATCCTGAAAAATTTCCGGGACGATCACGACTACATCGCCCAGCAATCTGGATTCAATCTTGATCTGCATTCGTTGAACGTTTCCTTTAGCGCAATGAAACTTCGTGAAGCTGCCTTATCGGCTTGCGCCGATTACGGCCTCGCTGGCTGACGACCGGGTAACTGGAACTTGCGGGTCGGAGATGTACACCAACTCACCACGTTTTTGCATGGAGAGATTGGCTGCCTCGAGCATCTTCACCACCCGAAGCCCGGCATGACCGTCGTTGAATGGAGTCTGGTCGTTCAAGATGCAGTCGACGAAATAGGCCAATTCGCGCGAGAGTGCTTCGACCTGCTCGATTTGCGGCGCCCACATATCCCCCGAACGATAGTGCACTAATAAATTATAAAGCCCTTCGCGGCTGGTGACGTTTACACCCTTGTCATAGATCTTGATTTTTTCGTCCGCTTCCAGATCGTTCCACACGAGCATTTTCTTTTCGCCGCCGATCAGCGTCGTGCGGACCTTCACTGGCGAGAGCCAATTTACGTTGATATGAGCAATGACTTTATCCGGAAAATAGAGCGTAATGAAGGCTACGTCTTCGTGTCCATTGAGGTGAGTCTGGCCGGTGGCGGAGATGGCTTCGGGAGTCTTGCGGATCAGGTGGTCGATGATGGAAAGATCGTGCGGAGCAAGATCCCAAACCACGTTGACGTCGTGTTGAAAGAGGCCAAGATTCACGCGCATGGAATCGTAGTAGTAGAGCTTGCCCAGAGCTCCGTCATCGAGAAGATGTTTAATTTTCTGCACCGCCCCGGTAAACAGGAAGGTGTGGTCGACCATGATCTTAAGATTTTTTCGCTCCGCGAGCTCAATCAGTTCCTGTGCCTGCGCCGCGTTGCTGGTAAACGGTTTTTCGACAAATACGTGTTTACCGTTCTGCAACGCTGCCTTGGCCAGTTCATAGTGCGTCCACACGGGCGTGACCACGGCAATGGCGTCGATCTCAGGAGAGGACATCAGCTCTGCCGGATCGTCCGTCACTCGCACGTCAGGATAGGCCTTGGCCACTTTCTTCCGGGCCGCCGGACTCTTGTCGCATACGGCGACAACTTTGGTCTCATCCAGGCGGTCAAGGTTGCGGACAACATTCGGGCCCCAGTACCCGTAACCGACAACTCCAAACTTGATCATTGCGATATTTTCCTGTTCTGGGGTTGCAATGGAAGGCTCAGCAATAGAAGCCATGATTTTTACCTGAAGCGAACGGAGTAGGGAGGGCTGGGGGAATTTCGTGTGAGGAAACTGGTTTAGTGTGCGCCGTTGCCAAGAACCACTGCTCCCGGCGTGCGCCACAGAATCTTCATATCCGTCCATGGGGACCAGGTGCGCGCGTAGTGCAGGTCGAGGCGAACCATGTCATCGAATTTCACCCGGCTGCGTCCACTGACCTGCCATAGTCCGGTGATGCCGGGTTTTGCTTCCAGCAGACGACGGCGATGCCAGATGTCGTAGGCCTCCACTTCATAAGGAACCGGGGGACGTGGGCCGACCAGCGACATTTCGCCTTTCAAAACGTTGATGAACTGGGGAAGTTCATCCAGGCTGGTTTTTCGCAGAAATGATCCGACGCCCGTGACGCGGGGATCTTTCGTCAGCTTGTAGACGCCTTCGCCGCTGCCATTCGAAGGCTGCTTCTCGGCCTTTCCGGCGATCAGCTTCTGGACATATTCTTTGTGAACCGCGGCGTCATTGTTCACCTGCATGGAGCGGAATTTCAGAAAGACAAACGATTTTCCATGCTGGCCGATGCGTCGTTGCCGGAAGAAAACCGGCCCCTTGGAGGTGGCTTTGACAGCGGCGGCAATCGCCAGGAATGCGGGCAGGAAAAACAGCAGCGCCAGCGCGCTGCCGACCACGTCCATCATGCGCTTCATTACGCGGAATGCTTTCCGGCCATCCTCGCGCTGCGACAAATCCGGATAGAGCGTGGGGTTACTCGAGCCCTGGTGATCGTCATGATCCCAGTCTTCGGGGAAAACATGAAACGAAAGCCGCACCCGGTTGAATTGTTCAAGCGCGAGATTGCTGCGCAGAGTGTCGGTAACCCTGGCGATCACCGTGCTGGGAATGGAAGCCGCTATCTTCGGCGGCGATCTCGGTGAACATCACTCCCAGCACGCATTCCTTCGCGTACCAGCCGGTAACGTCGGTATCGCGCGTGGAAGCGGAAAGAACTGACGAGATCTTGCCCAGAATCTTTCCATTTTTTTCCGACGGGCGGTCGCCCATATCGAGCAGCAAAAGTATGAAAGGTTTTCGCGAACGCTCGCTTCGCTTTCTCTCGAGCGCAATCATGCGGCGAAAAGCTTCCGGGTTTAAGACAACGCGTTCCTCGCTCGATGCGGCTTCGGAGAGCGCGCTTGCAGTTACACTTTTCATTCCAGAGCGTCGTGCGTGCACAATGTCCTCCGCTTGATCGGTTGCTGGCATAGGGCCAAGATCTTTCTGAGTGCTTAGGGAATTTGATGAACGGGGGAGGTTCACAACGAAACATCGGCCGCTTGTGCGGTCCGCTTATTGCTTGGAGTTATCGGCGGTAGGGGAGGTGTACCGCTGATAATAGTCACTGTGGGCCGCGTTGGCGCTGCTGTTGACCAGTGCCCCCAGAAGTTTCGATTTCTCCAGCGCTTCCAGGCCGCGCTTCAGCTCTCGTTTTTCCGTCGTACCGTTGCGGGTGACCAGCAGAATTCCATCCGCCAGGCGAGACCAGAGACTCGTATCGGCTAAGTGGAAGCACCGGAGGGGAATCAATGACGATCCAGTCGAACCAGCTTTCCAGTTGTCCCATTAACGGCGAGAGCTTTCCGGACTGCATTAGCTCCAGAGGATTTTGCGGAGCAGATCCTGCCGGCAACAACCAGAACCCAAGATTCTCCAATCGGTAGAGATTGATAGTCGGAGTCTCTCCGCTGAGCCACTCACATATTCCAGGCAATGGACCTAATCCAAAGCGGGCAGTGATATTCGGCCGCCGCAAATCGCCTTCCAGCAATAAGATTTTCTGCGGCTTTCTTCGGGCCAGCGTGCAAGCCAGGTTGGATGCAACCGTGCTCTTCCCTTCCTGAGGAATGCTGCTGGTAATGAGAATCTTTTTCAGCGGACGGCTTTGTCGCAGCTGGCGCAGACGGACCGCGAGGAAGCGAAATTTTTCCGCCCCCAAGCTACCCTCTTTGCCCAGCGATACCAGCCGACTGTCTTCCCGGATGGCGACGGAAAGAACGGGGCAGCGTTCCAGATCTTCCAAGGGAGCTGCGGGATCCACATCAAATGCATCCGCCGTCACCACCGGCGGCGGCGGTTCGATCAATGTTCCGGAAGCGCGCAGCTTCTGCTCTGCCGCCTGCAGCAACTCCGTTGCTACGGCGAGAGATGGGCCTTCGGCGCCGGAATTCTCCAGCTCGGCCCTTTGCAACGCGTCGAATATATTGCTCATTATTCGTTGACCCGAAAGCGCATTCGCGGTCTCAGTTCCTCATCCCGCTTTTGCTCCGCCTGCAGATGGGCATAGAGTTCAAGCAAGGTTTGAGCGGCTTTCCGCGCATCGAGCTCGTCGGAAGACTTGCTTCTTTCAAGCGATGGAGTCTGAATCCCCAGGCGGAAGTCGGTGGCAATGTCGTCGATAATGTCGGGGCTTACACTTCGCATCTGCCGGGCATAAGCCGCGATCAGCGCATTTTCGCAGACCGTATTGATCAATCGTGGAAGGCCCTGCGAGTGCTGATACACAGCGGCGATGGTCTCTGGCGGAAACAGTGCCGCGGGATACGGACATCCCGCCAGCTGCAAGCCGACGCTCGATGTATCCCTTGGTCTCCTCCGAATTTAAAGGTTCGAGGTGGGAGCGCAGGGCGATTCTCTGCTTCAATTGCCGCAAGCTGACGGAATCGAGTTTTTCATCGAGTTCAGGCTGCCCAACCAGAAGAATTTGCAGCAACTTCTCGTGCGGAGTCTCCAGATTGCTCAACAGCCGGATTTCTTCCAGGATCTCCGCCGAAAGATGATGAGCTTCGTCGACCACGAGCGCCGTGGTCAGTTTCTTCTGGTTGCGCGCAATCACGTAATGAGCGATCTGCAGCAACAATTCGCCTTTGTTCTTGCTGGTGGTGGGAAGTCCGAGATCGCTGGCGAAGTATTGCAGGAATTCGATCGGCGACAGGCGGCCATTGAATATATAAGCGTAAGCAACGTCATTGCTCTGTTTCAGCAACTGCAGCAGATAATGGAGAAGAAGTGTCTTACCCGTTCCCACCTCTCCGGTCAGAACGACGAACCCCTTATGCCGTCTGACCCCGTAGTAGAGAGCCGCCAGAGCTTCGTTGTGCCTCCGCGTAGGAAACAGGAACGAAGGATCGGGAGTGATCTCGAACGGATTGCGTTTCAGACTGTAAAATGCTTTGTACATAGTCGATTCACTAACCGCGCAAGTAGCTTAACGCCGACCCCAGCAAAATCGTAACAGATACAAACACAGCCGTCGCCCAGCCTAGCCACAACCTGCCGCGCTCGCGTTGTTCGTCGGATGGAACCGTGAGCGCAGGAATTTCAGAGATGACGGCGATCGGAAGCAGCTGTTGCAATTCCTTTTCGTCATGGATCCGGTCATCCATCATTTCGAATGCTCCGGCTACCACGACGCCGAGCGCCAAACCTATGCCCAGACCAATGCCGCAAAACTTTAGCCGATTGGGAAAATCCGGCTTTACCGGCAAGCTGGGTGGATCAATGATGCGGAAGCGCTCTCCCTGTTGCAGCAATTCCATGCTGGTGGCCATGGCTGATTCATTTTTCTTCTTCAGCAATTCGTCGTAATTCGCTTTCGACTGCTCGTAGCCTCGGGTCAGATCGGAAAGTTGCTGCTCGCGCACAGGTTCCTGATTTAGTCTCGCCTGGTAATCGACGACCTTATTTTTTAAATCCGCAACCGCACGCTCCCGGTTCGCGATCTCTATACGATTGGATTGCATCTGCCCCTGCAACTGCACCATGGGGGATGAAGCATCCGTCATGGTGGAGGGGTCGGCGCTCGTGTTCGCCGCATCTGGATCTGCTGGCGCCGAGGCCTTCGCCTTCAGGTCAGCCATGATGCGATTTCTGGTCTGTTCCGTTTCAGCGATTTGTTCCTTGAGCTTGCGAACGTCTGGATGACGATCCGTGTAATGCGAACTGAGATCTGCCAACTGCGCTCGCAGCTTCTCGAGCTCTTCATCGATTGCAGGCAACCCGACCGCCGGGCCGCCACCGGCACTCTTTGGCGTCCCTTGTAGCGAGCGGTATTGGTTTACAAGTGTTTCGAGGTACACCCGCTGCTGCTTAGCCGTATTCAGGGCGTCTTCTTCAGTTTGCAGCTGGGACTGCAGGCCCGCCAGAATCTGCAGATTGCTGCCTACTTGGGCGGGAAGTTCGCCTACGTGCTGGCCTTTGAATTCGCGAATCTTCTCTTCCTGGTCCGACAGAGTTTGGCGGGCTGACTCTAATTGGCTTTCGAGAAACTTTGTAGTGTCTTCCGACTGTTGCTGGCGCACCTCGAGATTCTCGTTGATGAAAAGGTTGGTGAGTTCACTGGTTACTTGCTGGGCGACGTGGGGATCATGCGACGAGTAATATACGTTGAAGGAACTCACGCGGTCGCTGGCGTCGCGCACCAGTTCAATCTCGATATGCTTCCGCATTCCCTCGACCTTCTCATCGGGAGTCTGATGGCTATGCGGATCCGCGTAGAGGTTCAGCTGGTCAATAATATGTAGCAAACGAGTGCGGCTTAGGATCTGTTGCGTGATGCTGCGCAACCGGTCCTGCAGATCGTCGTTTACGTTGGGGGTGACATAATCTTTCGGCATGGTGGGCTGTTCCACCAGAATCAAAGTGCCGGAACGATACGTTGGCGGCAACACCCAACTTGCCCCCCACACCAACGCCCAGCCGAGAAACAGCGGGATGAGAAACTGCAAGTGGCGGCGGCGCACTATGCCGAGATAGCGCTGCAGGTCGAAGCCTTCCGAACTTCTCTCGTCGAGATCGTCAACCATAAAATTTATCGTCCCAATGGTCTGGAGAATCGATAGAGGATCGAAACAAATTCGCGATTGGTATTGGGCGTCGCGGCCAGAACGGCCACTCCGCTGTAATCCTGACGCAACCGGGTATAGCCGGCTTGCACCGTGACGCGCTGCCCAACCAGCCGCTGCAGCGATGCCGTACCCGAGATCGTATGCCCGTTCGTAGTTCCCAGAAGAGCCGATCCCACCACATTATTCTGAGCGTATCCGGCAGCGATCGAACCGCTCAGATTGCGCGACATCTGTTGCCGCACCGACGCGTTGGCGCTATCCATTTTGACAGCGCCGATCAATCCTCCGCCGCTCGAAATAACATGTGCGTAGCTAAACCCAACATTGGTTAGACGCCCTTGCCAGCTTAGACTTCCTCCCGCTTGTGGGTTCCAGCTTTTGAATCCGGGCGTCGGGGCCGACACGGTCGCGGTAAACTGCGGACCGACGTTGGCGTATTGCGGTCCTCCATAGACTGAGAGGGTGAACCTCGATGAGGCATAAAGCGTGTAAAACAGAAGGATCGATTGCGTCTGAGTCTCGTTCTGGCCCTGAGTCGGATATGACAAAAGTCTCTGGTATTGATAGGTCACACCGACGTAGTGCAGCTTCGAAATCCGCAACGAGTAGAAAGCGGAACCGCCCTGCGAACTGGAATCGAACAGTCCAGGAACTTCCGCCTGGTCCGGATAATGGAGATTGGTGAAGGTTCCGCTGGCTCCTACCATACCGTTCGCCGCAAACTGGTAGCTGATACCCGCATTGCCGGAATTACTGAGACGATCCGCAATCGGAGCGATTACGGAGAAGTTCGCTGGCGCTGCTCCGCCGGACACTGCAAAAGCCGAGGTTAGATCCGGCTGGTTAAACACGCTGGAACTTTTCTGAAACCCATCTCGTGCACTGAAGGTCACATGCGGGCTGAGGCGGTACTGCAGATCGATGGCCGCATTCTGGTCCGCCTCATTCAGGTTGCTTTCGCGCTGGTAGAAGGTGAATCCCGGCGCGTAGGTGGAAACAATATGCAGGCGAGTCGTGGTTTCATCGAGCGCGATATTGGGCGCCACCGAATAACTAACATCGCTCACCGGATGTCCGTTGACCGATCCCAAAGCGTTGTCGGTGTAAGCGCTGGTGAAAGCAACTCCGCCGCGCAGATAGTTTGAGCGCTCGGCCGCAGCTGGAGCGGTTGGATACGATTGGCCACTCACGGGAGGCGGCGTCATCATCTGATCGGAGCTGCTTACCGGCGCAGCGCCAGTTACGGCGGGCACCGGAGCTGTCGGAGTGGTATCTACCTGCGACCAGAGCGTCGTCACGGGCAGCAACAGAATCCCGACGCAAATTTCTTTAAACAATTTCATTACGGAATACGCTTACGGAACATGATTTACGGAACAACGATGGTGTCGCGGGGCTGAAGTTTAATGTTCTGCGCGGGGTTTTGACCTTTGACGACTTGCTTGTAGTTGAAAGGGATTCGCGTTTGAGTTCCATCGGGATTTTGCCGCAACACGTATATGGATTTTTGTTTGGCAAAGTCACGGAATCCCCCGGCCAGCGCGATTGCGTCCAACACGGTTGAGGCACTGGCAATCGGAAACGAGCCGGGTCGACTCACCATTCCCAGGATATTGAACTTTTGACTGTTAATTTGCTGAACAATGACTGTGACTTCCGGTTCGTCGATGTAGCTCTTCAGCCTGGCCGCGATTTCCTGCTCCAGCTTGAGCGGCGTCTGTCCCGTAGCCTGCACCTCTCCAACTAACGGCAGCGAAATCCTTCCGTCTGACCGCACCGGGATGGAACGGGAAATTTCCGGCTCCTTCCACACGCTGATGGCTAACACGTCATCGTTGCCGATCACGAAACTGTTGTCGTGGGCTTTCGGGGCTGACGAAGAGTCGGTGTTAGGAGCGGATGCCGCGGGTGCCGACGACGCTGCATTCGTGGCGGATCCCGACTGCGCCATGGCTGCGACAGACAGAGCAAATCCTATGGTGGCTACGAAGAATGCGCCTCTCACCGCAGTGCCGCTGATGCCGCGTATGGTTTGTTTACTCAACTGGCTTTTCCGTTTCCCTTGTTTTGACCGGCAAAACTTAATCTCGCGCCCGGAATCGATGAAAGATAGGATTCGGGAGCGATCATCTCGTACTGCTCGATCTTGTACAGGATCGTACGATAGCTTACACCCAACAGGCGGGCCGCCGCCTTGCGGTTCCATCCGGTTTTTTCCAGCGCTGCGGCAATTGCGTTCCGCTCGGTTTCCCAGCGAACGCTTTGAATCATGGATTTCAAAGATTGCGGTATAGCAGCGCCCGCGGCAGCTTCCACTTCTTCCCGCGAATTTCCTGGAAGGGCTGGCGATCGATGAGTCTCGCCGACGGAGCTTGCTTCCAGTTCAGTTAAAGTCAGCTCTTCGTCGCCGGCGATTAAGTAACGCTTGACGAAGGTTTCCAACTCCTTCAAATTTCCCAGCCAGGAGTGATTCTGACAAGCTTCCAGCGCAGATTGGGTAAATTCCCGCGGAGCCAGGCCGTAATATTTCGCCAGCTTGTGCATGAGATAGCGCAGAAGAATTTTAATTTCCTCCTTGCGCTGTCGCAACGGGGGAACATTAACCGTAAACGCGCTGAGGCGGTAGTAAAGATCGGGGTTCAGCCGCTTTTCTGCGAGTGCCTGGTCTAATTTATCGCTGCTGGCAGCGAGAATACGAACGTCCACGTCAACCGGCTTGGGCTCGCCCGACCGCACAAATTGCCGATCCTGCAAAACTTTGAGAATTCTCGATTGCAGAGCCAGCGGCATCTCGGTGATTTCATCCAGCAGAATCGTGCCTCTCTGGCCCATCTCCAGCTTGCCCAAAGCTTTCACGGAACCGTTCGAGGATCCATTCGAAGATCCGTTTTCCCTGCCGAACAGTTCGATCTCCAGCAAGTCTGCGGGCATCTCCGCACAATTGACGCGCAGAAATTTAAAGCCAGAGTGCACGGACTTCTGATGGATCAACCGGGCAACCGTTCCCTTCCCACTTCCGGGCTCTCCTAGAATGAGTACCGGAACATCGGCTTGCGCCAGCAACTCCGCTTGCGCGCGAAGCTGCTGCATGGCGGGACTGACACTCAGAAAGAATTCATCCTCTCCCAGTGACTCAAGGTCTTCGCTGGCCATCTCCGCGTCATCGTTTGCCGTACCGAGGTGTCGGCGGATCATGGATTCAACTTGTGATTCACTCAGCGGATGCAGCAACACGTCCTTGGCGCCCAGCCGGGTAGCTTCTTTTTGCCGGTTCGCATCTTGCGGGTCGCACACCACAACGATCGGAAGTTCAGGGCGGAGTCGGCGAAGCCACGGCAGGAGCTGCAGTCCATCGCTTTCCCCACGAGGAACATCCAACAGCAGCAAATCGGGCGCGGCGCCGAATTGAACTCGTTCCATCGCATCCCAGCCGCTGGAAGAAGTCTCCAGGTGCCAGGAATTGGCGCGCGCGGTGGAACCGAGCAGACGAAGAATCGAAACCTCACTGCTTACGACCAGCAAGCGAAGTGTCTCAGTTAAGTTTGCGGCCATGTTGATAGACCTTTTCCGGAGGTTAGGGATGGACTTCCGAGTAGCTTTAGGCAGGTTCGACTTCGTATCCTTCTACGCGTACCGCCAGCGAGCGCTGGATCGCTTCTACAGAAATAACCAGGGTTCGGTCTCCATTGCGCGAGACCAGTATGCCCTCCATGCCATCGAGGGCTCCACTGCGAATTCGAACGCGTTGACCAATTTTCAGGAAGGGGTGAGCGGACCAGGGCAGCCCTGTTTCGACCAAGCTGCGCACCGCATTAATCTCCGCGTCGGGAATCGGAGTGCCTTCGCCGCACGCGCCGACTAGTCCAAACACTCCCTCGACGCGCATAACTCGAAGCCGCTCCACCCGGTTGGGATTGAACTTTGCGAAAACGTAACAGCTAAAAAGAGGTAGCTGCACAGTCTTTCTGCGATCGCTCCAGCGATGAACTTCCGTAACCAGAGGCAGAAACGTGGTCACGCCTCTTTCCCCCAGGCGTTGCGCCACGATTTTTTCGTGGCGGGGACGGGTGTGCAATCCGTACCACTGCTGGCACTCGCTTTCGACCAGCGGAAGCGGCTGCGGCAGATTCAACGGTAGACTGGAGACTGACATAGCTTCGCCCTCTAAGTCACACTTCTCAGAGTGACCCCAAAACAGAAATAGCTAAAGTGTTGCTTTCGAAATCTCAACCAGGAGATTTCTAGGGGAGAGACCTTGTGATCAGGAAACCGGGGGGAGAAGCTAGCTTCCTGCTTGCTTCAAATGCAACTTGCCTGAAACATCATCACCTAGACACCCGCTGGCGCGACCCGAAGCGTGATGGGCAAACCAGCGTTACTTTTGCAATCAATGATGTCTGTCGTGATTTAGTACTCATTTGGGAAAGTCGGCCGAAGCCGCAATCCTTTAAATTGTGGTCTCGAAACCTCGCGTCGGAGTTTCTAGCCTGTGGTCAGGAAGCCAAGGGGGAGAACCGGCTACCCGGTAAATCATTGTAATTCCGAGGCTTGGAACTGTGAGCTGGCTGATGTTCCTCGCCCTACTGCGAATACAGTATACACCGTCGCAGACCTTTGCAATGGATATAAATACCTAGGGTAACTATTCTCATATCTTTGTAGTTATTATTAGCCCTAAGTGAGAAGAGACACTCATTTTGGCAAAGATCATTTTGCGCCTCACCTCATTGTTGAAGGCTCCATCGCGGAAGCGAAGTCAAATCATCTCGTAATCCTACATGGCTTTTATTATGTTACAGATGAATCGAATGTGAAATCGGCCAGTAAGCACCGAGTTCCGTGGTGGACCGCCGCCAGAACGGCCGTCTTCGCTGATTTACCTGGGTGTGAACGATATTGCAACTAGGAATCCGCTTAAGCAACGACGCGAACCTATTTCGCAAAGTCTTCTAGTCGTTTTCGGTCGGATTAATAGGCTCACCCACAATGTTGTAATAAACCGGTTTGTTGGTCTGGGTTTTCTTTTGCCTACTCGGGGCAACGGTTGGAGACGGCGCCGACTTCTGTTGCGCAGCGACCGGCGAAATTGCCGGTGTTGCGAAGACATTCAACGGTGTTTGCTCGGTCGCGGAAAGTGCATCTGACGCAGCCATGGCGGAAGACTGTGCTGCCGAGGGTGGCAAAACTTTCTTGGTTACGCGCACCGTCTTCACTCGTACCGTAGAGCGTCTCTTTCGCGACCACTCGTGCAGCAGCACGAAGACAATTCCGGCAAGGCAAAGCGCCAACACCGACTTGAATAACTCAGGAAAATTAAACACGCCTTTGCCGAGATACAACGGAGATTGCGGGTCTGATCCCATCTCTCTTGCCAGCAGCGGCACAACTAGATTGTTAGTGAGAGAAGCAAGGAATCCCCAAATTCCCTCCGCCAGAATCACGGCAGCCACCAGCTGACCGATCCATTTTCCGGAGTTAACCGTTGCTTCGGTCGCGGAATTCTGGTTTTCGCTCATACACATGGGATGCAGTTTTTCGGATATCCGTAGCATCCTGCAGCACCAGGCCCGCGACGACGTGCGATGGAGTTCAGCATGAATGCCGGGAAAGCTCCATGCTTCTCGCTGCTTCTCGCTGAAACCGGACTGCTTGCTTGTTCAAAAAGTATAGTCGATGCGTCGAAGACCGGTGTTGCATTGAGTTTTCCAAACCGATAACATGGGCCAGCCCCGGCTTCTGAATTCTCCTCCAAATCCAAATCTGATGCCTTAAGATGGCATCGACGACATGTCACCAGATCCGATGTTCATCGATGCGAAGAGTCGGGACAATAAAATCCGTGTCATGGTCGCCGACAGTTCTCGCATCCATACCCATTTGCTAGCCGATGTCTTGAAGCGGGATGCCCTGCTGGAAGTGATTGCCTTCGACTCCGATTCGGGCAGTCTGGCTGCAGCAGTCACAAGTTTGAATGCTGATGTACTCGTGATCAGCGCCAATCTGGACGAACAGCCGGCTCGCGGGCTTGAGATTCTGCGCGAATTGCGTCCCAACGGGCCCCGCGTTCGAGCCGTGGTGTTGATGGATTCGCTGAAAGATGAAGTTGTTTTGCATGCATTTCGCGTCGGAGCGAGAGGTATATTCAGCAAGCGCCAACCGGTCGAATTGCTGGCCAAGTGTGTCCATTGCGTATATCAGGGACAAGTATGGGCCAGCAGCCGGGAGATGGCACTGGCCCTGGACGCATTGGCGAGCGCTCCGATTGTCCGGGCAGTGAATGCGCATGGTTTGAGCTTGCTCTCGAAGCGTGAATTGCAGGTAGTGCGTTGCTTGGCCGAGGGGCTGAGCAACCGCCAGATTGCCGAGCGCCTCAAGCTCAGCCAGCACACGGTGAAGAATCATTTGTTCCGGGTATTTGACAAACTGGGAGTCTCCAGCCGCATTGAACTGTTATTTATGACATTGACCCAGGCTGTCCCCGGCCAGTCAAGCGCGGAATCTTTAACAAATAGCGCCGAGCTTGGCGCGCGTAGCGACGAATTTGCTCTGTTGCAGAAGGCGGCGGAGGCAGGTCTGCCGGCCGCTCAACTAGGCCTGGCTCAGATGTATCTGGCCAGGCGATCCGATCCCAGCGATGTAGTCCGAGCCTATTCGTGGTACCTGGTAGCCCTCGAAAGGGCAGCGCAGGCTAAGCGCCTCATCACGAAGATGCTCACGGCCAAACAGATTGAGGAAGCGCATCGAGAGGCGCTTGCGAAGCTCTCCCAAACCGAGGCGGAGCTCGATATGGATTGGTCATCCGCTCCTTTGCAGGAAGGTGAAGGTGGGCTCACTAAGGCCTAAGCTAGACAAAACGCAGAGTTGTATATTCGAACAGAAAAAGGCGTGCCTGGTTTGGCACGCCTTTCATTCTTGACTTGGGGGGAAGGCCGACTTCGTTAGGCGGACTCCACACTCGCAACTTGCCGCCGAGACCGGGTGTATATTGCGCCGAAGCAGCAGAGGCCTGCAAGGAAGAGGTAGGCGACAGCAGCTCCGCCCTCAGGAACCATCGTGATGAATTCCTGAGCCGGGCAAACACCCTTCCCAGCAGTGCAAACAGAACCGCCTGAGTCAGGTGAGAGTATTTCCATGCTGTATCCACCACTAGGAACGGGCGCATAGTAAGCACTCGCCAGCAGACCGCCATCTTTCGGCACCCAAGAGCTGGTGCAACCCGCTGAACCGAAAATGTCAGCGCAGAGAGCGGCGTTGGTAGATAGATAATTGCTCTTCAAATAGCTCGCGACTCCGGTGGGGTCAAACACAGCCCAAAGGGCGAACGAATCTTCGACTTGCAGTGTGAGCGCATTGGCGGGTTGGACGGAAGATGGCAGACTAAGAAGCTGCAAGGCCAACCACGCAACTTCGTCATATTGCGCCGTAGTCTTACCCGCCAAACCCCATGACGTCGAAAGTGGGCCGCTGGATGTCGGAAACGCACTGGCGGTCGCGGTCCAGTGATCGCCCATTGAAGTATCGTCGCCGAAGTCATCGCAGATAACGGGCACATTGGTCGATCCACCTACCGTGGCATAGTAGGGACTCATATAGATGCCATCATAGGTATTGCCGGGCGGTGGACCCGTCAGGGTCATGGAGACCTGAGCTACTGCACCTTGAACAAGGAAGAAAACCGCTGATACCCCCAATAAAACAACTCCCAACACCCTCTTCATTTTTTACTGCTCCTGGGTCATGTTCAGGCGGGGGAAAACCTGTCGGTATACACCTTTAACACTCTGCTACTCTAGCGGAAAATCCCTGACTGTCAAGCCTGATAATTTTTGCGACCGGTTGCAAACCCTTGCAACCACTGTGCTTGCAACGCGTTTCAGGCGGCAATAGCAGAATAAGACAAGATGAGCTCCGGGTGTTTTCTTGTTAACGTTCCAATTACCATGGCTTATAGTTCACGAATAGACCAAAGTCAGCAGTGTTACGGTGGTTGGGAGGATCCCAGGTGACGATCTTTTCTTTTTTGCGTCTGACTTTACTTTTGGCCCTTATAGCGTCTGTTTTCACCGGATGCTCGCGCGATCCCAACGTCCGGAAGCAGAAATATGTGCAGAGTGGTCAGGCCTACTACGAAAAAGGCGAGTTTGCCGAGGCCGCCATCCAGTTTCGCAATGCGATTGCCGTCGATCCCTCCTATGCAGCTGCTCATTTCCAGTTGGCCATGACTTATTTGAAGACGCAACAGTGGCAGCGAGCGAATCACGAACTCGCGCGTGTTATCGACCTCGAACCTAAAAACTACCCGGCTCGGGTTGAAATGGCCAAACTGTTGATCGCTCGCGGCGATCTCCAGGGGGCGCAAGAACAAGCAGACACGCTCCTGCACGACCGCCCAAACGATGCCCAATCCCACTTTATCGATGCAAACCTGCTGGCGGCGCAGGCTCACTTCGCAGCCGCGATCCAGGAAATGCAGAAAGCGATCGCCCTTGATCCAGGCGATTGGAGTTTCTATCTGAACTTGGCCTTGATGCAGCTGAGAAGCAATCAACCGGACGCGGCCGAGGCTAATTTCAAGAAGGCAATCGAGCTCAATCCGAAAGCGACGGACGCACACCTGATGCTGGCCAACTACTATCAGGTACGCAGCCGGTTCAGCGAAGCGGAACAGCAACTCCGAGCTGCTATCCAATCTGATCCCAAGAATCCCGAACCCGTAGCTGCGCTGGCACGCTTATACCTGGCGCAAGGCAAGAAGGCCGAGGCAGAAGATTTCTTAAAACAGGCCAAGCAGAATTTTCCCGACACATCGAGCGGTTATCGACTGCTCGGTGACTTCTATTTGGCTACCAACGAATTGGACAAAGCCGCGGCCGAATATCAGGCGCTGTATCAGGCCCACCCCAAAGATTTGCAGGTGGAAAAAACGTATACCGAACTTCTTATCCACACCAATCGACTGGACGAGGCCAGAGAAGTGGATGAGGAAATCCTGAAGGCTGATCCCAACGACAATGAAGGCCTGATTTTTCGCGCGCAACTGCAAATTCGTGCGGGAGACACCAACGCTGCCATCGGGATACTGCAAACCGTAATCAAAAATGACCCGAACAATGGACTGGCCCATTATTCCCTGGGAGTTGCATTTCAGAAGGCTGGAAACTCAGAAGGCGCAGAGAGCGAGTGGCGAACAGCCGTACGTTTGCGCCCCGATCTTGCCGATGCGCAACGCGATCTCGCCTTAGTCGCGATGCGCAGGGGAGACATGACGACCCTGGCCCAGACCAGCTCACAACTTATCAATCTGCGACCGACCCTTCCGGATGGATACGCCCTGCGCGCGGTTTCTGAGATGAATCAAAAACAATTCTCGGCCGCCGAAGCTGACGCGCGCAAGGCCATCGCCGTAGCGCCTGACAATTCAGCGGGATACGTTCAGCTGGGAAACCTGAACTTTCTGCAGAAACGATTCAAAGAGGCAGAAGCCGCCTTCCGTCAGGCCCTCGACCGGGATCCGCATTCGAACGATGCCCTCCGCGGCCTGATGAATACTTATGTAGCTCAAAAACAGATTGACGCTGCAATCGCAGCAGCGAATCTCCAGATCTCCAAGGTTCCAGACAGCAGCGGGTTTTATGATCTCCTCGGCACCATATTGTTCCAGCAGAAAAAAGATCTCACCGGGGCGGCCGCTGCGCTCAGCAAGGCAGCACAACTCGATAGCCACAACACCGATGCTCTAATCAAACTCGGCGAAGTACAAGTGGCTGACGGGCAAGTCGACAAGGCCATCGCTACTTACCAACAAGCGCTTACCGACAATCCTCAGGAAGCTACCTTCTACGTGCTGCTGGGCCAGATTTTTCAGTCCCGAAAGAATTGGGACAAAGCTGAAGACTCTTACCAAAAGGCATTGGGAATCAGCCGGGATGATCCCGTGGCCGCTTGTAACCTTGCCTATGTAATGGTTGAATCTGGGGCGAACCTCGACGTTGCCTTGTCGCTGGCGCAAACCGCCCGACGCGGCCTTCCGCAGTCGCCGGACGTCGCCGATACTTTGGGTTGGATCTACTATCAGAAAGGTGCTTATCACTCCGCGGTCGACTCGCTCCGGGAAGCGCTGAAGCTCGCTCAAGATAGTAGCCCCGCAGACAATTCCCGTTTTCACTATCATCTCGGAATGGCTTATGCGAAAAGCGGCCAAACCACGCTTGCTCGCCGGCAATTGGAAGCGGCGGTGAAATTGAGCCCCAATTCAACCGACGCAGAAGATGCAAAGAAGGAACTTGCACAGCTGAAATCATGACGAGCGCTCTTCAAGAATTGACTTAACAATCGAACGCCCGATTGAACCGGTGTAAGCTTTTTGATCGACGGCTTGGACTTGCCTGCGATTTCAATATCTCCCGCAGCCATCTCGCAGCGAGGGCAACTCCAACAGCCCTACGCGCCGAACCAAAGTTTGGAAGCGAGGATCGTTACGAAGTGTCTTCGTGTTAGTCTGCACGCAGGGCGCGCTCGCCGGAACCACTTACTATACTTCCGATCCCGGAAAGGCCTTAATCAGCGGTCAATGCAGCGATATCGGCAGAGGCAAGGGCCTCATTCCTCGAGGTCTGGCGGCGCGTGCCCCATACTTTCACAACGGAGTTGCAGCCAACCTTCAGCAGCTGGTGAGTTTTTATAGTCAACGTTTTCAGATCGGGCTTTCCAAGCAACAGATGCAAGACCTGGTCAACTTTCTGCAAACGCTTTAGAGCAAAGAGAAAAGAGCGGAAAGAGTTTTCTTTTTGCGCATTGAACCATGAGATAGCGAAATAACGGAGGAGAACATTTATGAAACGGAATCTTTGTCTGGTTGTTGCACTGCTCGCAGCCGTGTGGTGGATGAGGCCGGACAAGATGCCTGATGCCATGGCAGCCTCCGCGGCTACGGAGAGAAATATTTTCACGCCCGACACGATTCAGTACGGTCCACCACCGTCATTCGTGCAGCCGGGAGCGCAGCTGGCCGTGCTGGAGGGCAATCCGATGGCCTCGAGCGGCGACTATACGATTCGCCTGAAAATGCCCGATGGTTATCGCATCGCGCCCCATTGGCATCCCAAGCGCGAAAACGTCACTGTGATTTCTGGGACGTTTAAAGTAGGAATGGGAGACCACTTTGTCGAGAGCAGCATGCTCACTTTTCCGGCGGGTAGCTTTGCTTATCTCGATCCTGATATGCACCACTATGCAATGGCCAGCGGCGAGGTGGTGGTCCAGATCCACGGGATGTCGCCGGTGCAATTCAATTACGTAAATCCCGAAGACGATCCGGGCCGCAAAAAATAGCTGATCGTAGTTAGCTCCTCCCTACGTGATTACGACTGCTGACCGTGTGCTTCTCCCGCGTGCGGAATTCGCCGGGTTGATGCGGATTTACATTTCAGCTTGGTGGTTGAAATCCAGAAGCGCCCGCCGCTTTTCAGGCGAAACGAGGGATCTCCCAAAAAAACCAAGCTAATTCACCACCGCCGCCATCCGCCGTTTGACACTCGCTCCACAACGTTCCTATACTTCTCGCCGCCACTTCTTCCCATCCGGGGAGGACTCCTATGTTCAAACGCTTGCTGTTCGTGTCTCTTATCTGCGTCTTCGCTGCCATTGGCTTCGCGCAGGACGATTGGAAAATTCACCAGCCCACGCTCACTCCACAAAACAGCGGCACCACCCAATTGCTGATCGCCGTCAGCCCCGTCGACTCCCGCGTTGTGTGGGCAGCTGGCACCGGTGGCACTTATGTGGTTACAACTGATGGCGGGAAACACTGGAAGTCCGGCGTGGTGCCCGGAGCCGAAAGCCTGCAATTCCGCGATGTGCAGGGGGTGAGCGACCAGATCGCCTATCTTATGTCGATTGGAAATAACACCACGGATTTTCGCATTTACAAAACCAAAGACGGTGGCGCGCACTGGAAAATACAGTTCACCAACGAACTTGCGAACGCCTTCTACGACTGTTTCGCCTTCTGGACGCCCGATCGCGGCATCGCTCATAGCGATTCGGTGGACGGCGTGTTTCCCGATATCCGCACCACCAACGGACAATCATGGGAATCGATTGCCCCGAATATGCCGCCCGCGTTATCGGGAGAAGCTTCATTTTCTTCCAGTGGAACCTGCATCACCACCGAAGGAAACGAAAATGCCTGGATCACCACCGGCGGCTCAACCATCGCGAGAATTCTAGCTACTCGAGACGGTGGCGACACCTGGAACGCCTACGACACTCCGCTGGTAAGTTCACCATCGGCGGGCGGCCTGTCGGTAGCGTTCCGTGATCCATGGAACGGCATCGTGGGCGGAGGCGATCTATCCACCAACGCCAGCGCCGACGCAGCCACATCCAATGACGGCGGACAAACTTGGACGCTCACCAAAAAACCTCCCGTCGAAGGCGCTATTTTCTGCCTCGCCTATGCGCGTGGAATGCGCCTCCGCGACGGGCGTGATGCGGACGGCGATGATGATAGCTACTACGGCGATGGCGATGACCGCGACCATCACCATGAACTCGATCGCACCGTGGTCATCACCGCCGAAACAGAACCAAACTTCGATAGCGGATCCGCGGCCTGGACTCCCGATGAAGGCCACACCTGGTTCAAACTGCCGAACGTAAGCGGTTTCTGGGCGGTCGCTTTTGCTAACCCGCAAGCAGGATGGTTCGTAGGCAATGGAGGCGAGATTCTAAAGATCAGTTTCTGAAGTTCAGATCGAGAACCTTTGATGGGATCAGCTTCCTACCCCGCCGCGCAAGCTAGGCATGAGCAGCCAACCTTGCGCGGCATTCCTGTTTCAACAACGCAAACAGTT
Source organism: uncultured Acidobacteriaceae bacterium (assembly GCA_963726155.1). Lineage (GTDB taxonomy): Bacteria > Acidobacteriota > Terriglobia > Terriglobales > Acidobacteriaceae > Sulfotelmatobacter. The sequence continues at coordinate 1,143,386 of CAVSBF010000002.1, read as the reverse complement.
CGTCCATGTGCTCCTGCCGCGTACGGAAATTTACCGGGTTGATGCGAAACCATGACTTGCCTTTGAGTTCAGTTGTCGAAATCCAGAATCGGCCGCTTTGCTCCACCCGCTGCGCGACCTCCGCGTGTAAGTTCTTCGATTCTGACTCACTGAGCGCTGCATCTTTGTAACGAATGCAGATTGCTGACATCGGCGGAATGCTGGCGGGTTCAAACTCCGGATCTTTTTCAGCCAGGGAATAAAGATGCTTGGCCTGGCGCACATTGTTATCAATCCACTCCCCGATTTGGCGCGCGCCATATCGTTTGAAACTCATCCACACTTTCAGGCTGCGAAAACGGCGCGATTGCTCGAATCCGTGTACGTAATATTGATAGCGCTCATTCTCCTGGTCGAACTCATCGGTGAGGTACGAAGGCTTCATGCCGAATGATGCGGTGAGGCGGCGCTGATCCTTCACCAGCACGGCGCCGGCATCAAGCGGAGCATAGAACCACTTGTGAGGGTCGATGGTGATGGAGTCTGCGAGTTCGAGTCCGCGGTTGCGCATCGGCCATTCGTGGGAAAGCAGCATGCCTCCACCGTAGGCGGCGTCTGCATGCAGCCACATGCCGTCGCGATCGGCGATGCGCCGCAGTTCACGGATATCATCGACTGCCCCGGTGTTGGTTGTTCCGAACACTCCCACGACGCACATGGGACGAATGCCATTTTTCTTGTCTTGCGCAATTGCCTCCTTAAGCGCATCAATCCGAACCTGAAACTGCGAATCAGTTGGCAGTGCACGCAGCGCATTTCGGCCAAGGCCGATGCAATCTACAGCCTTGTCGACCGAAACGTGCCGCTCCTCGGAGACGTACACGGCCCATCGATCTTGTATCCCGTCATATTGTCCGCGGTCGCGCGTCACCGCATCACGGCCGAGTTTCAGTCCGATGAAATTCGCTATCATTCCGCCGCTGGTGAGATTGCCTCCGGCGTTTTCATCGTAGCCGCAAAGATCAGTCAACCAGCGTACGACTCTACGCTCCATTGCCACCGCCGATGGGCCAATCGAATATGCGCCGACGTTTTGATTGATAGCGGAGCAGATGAAGTCTGCGATGATACCCACGGGATTTGGCGAAGGAGTGATCAATCCCATATATCCGGGATGGCCGACGTTCGTGCAATAAGGGAGCAACTTGTCTTTAAGTTCGCTCAAAACGCTATCCGGCGAACTTGGATCCTGAGGCAACGGTCCCGTGAAGAGACGGTTCACTGTGCGCGCATCGACGTCCGGAAATACGCGCTTGTCCTCGATCTGATCGAGATAGTCAGCCAACAGGTCGACAACCTCGTGGCCTAAATTACGAAATTCTTTCGGGTCCATTCCTGATCACCTGCCGAATATTCTACTTTGCGCGTCGATGGCAACACTCCGTTTCTTGCGGTCAAACAATAAATGGAGCTCGTACGGTAAAGTGCATTCCCTCAGCTCCTGGGCATATCCACGCCAGAGAATTTCCTGCAGGCCTCGAGCAGTTGTTCCTGACGTTCCGTATCGTGGGTAGCTGGCATCGGTTTTCTCGGCTTCATATGGAAGAAGTATTGTCCGGTAACGGTCGCGGCGGGATCGTCGCTGACCGCAAGCCACACTTGAGTGCGGTGGCCGGCATCCAGATCATCGGGCGCTGCCGCACCTCCCATTTTTGTGGGAACCCATCCAGGTTCCAGAGCGTTAGACAGAACATCCGGCCAGCGGCGTGCAATCGCGAAGGCCAACAGAACATCGTGCAGCTTGGTATCCGAGTAGGCTTGTTGTCCCTGCCATGGGCGGTGTTCCCAGGCGAGATCTTTCAAACTCGCGTCGCCGCTCTTGTGGAGCCCGGAACTCAGGTAAACCAGTCGCTTCGGCCTCTGAATCAGCGCCGTCAGGATGTATGGCGCGAGCGTGTTGACGGCAAACACCTGAGGAAGTCCGTCTTCGGTAGCGATTCTCGCGGGCTCCCTGTAGCCGATCCCGGCGTTATGAATGACCGCATCGAAGGCGCCCAATGCATTGACCTGCTCCGCGACTTTGCGGGTTTGGGCGATGCTCGACAGATCGCCGATAACGACAGTCTCCGCTCCGGGAACGGCGGATAGAGCCTGCCGACCTCGCTCGGTGTTACGGGCATGCAGTACGGCGGTATGCTCCTGCTCGATGAGAAGCCTTGCGGCCATTTGGCCCAGACCATCGGAAGAACCTGTGATAAATACACGTGCCATTCTTTATCCTTATAACTTCTTTCTTTATCCTTATAACTTCTCTCTTTGACGCTCGATATAACGAAACGATGCAGTACGGCCCCTTGCAAAAAGCAATCACACTGACAATCAGGATAGACGCTGAATATTCCCGAATCAAACAGAAGGCCGATAACTGGCAGGGGTGAACAAAAGCTGCTGGAACCCTGCTATGTTAACCTTCAAATCCAAACTCTAACGGAATGCTGACTTGGTGCTTCGCAGCGCTTGGAAGTTGCACGCATCCGATTCAGATAACGGAGATTTCCCATTGAGCTTGCGCATTCCTCGCATCGCGGTTGTCGGAAGCTACGCGACCGGACTGACGTTGAAGGTAAATCGCTTGCCCAGCATGGGTGAGACCGTGTTGGCCTCAGGATATCGCGTCGACTACGGGGGCAAGGGATCCAATCAAGCGGTAGCCTGCGCTCGACTTGGGATGGACGTTGTTTTCGTCGCTCGCATCGGCGAAGACATGTTTGGTGAAATGGCGCTTCGGCTTTATCGCGAAGAGGGTATCGATATTGACTTCATTCACCGGACCGCCGAGCATCCCACTGGAGTGGGCTTTATTCTGGTGGAAGCCGGGACGGGAAATAATTGCATCGCTCTCGATCCCGGAGCCAACGAATTCCTCTCAGCTACTGATGTTGCACAGTGTGACTCTTCTTTCGACGCCGCTGCCGTGGTGATGACACAGCTGGAGACTCCCGTGGCAACGGCTGAGGCGGCGCTCTCGCGCGGACGAGCAAAAGGTGCAATCACCATTCTGAATCCCGCGCCAGTCCGGCCTTTGCCAGCCTCCGTTTTGCAGTTAGTAGATGTGCTGACTCCAAACCAGACGGAGGCAAAAGTGCTGACCGGCCGAAGTCCGGACGCCAAAAACGAACCGGAAGAGGTAGCTCGCGACCTGATTCGCGCGGGCGTGAGGCAGGTTGTGATGACGCTGGGAGAAAGAGGCGCTCTGGTTGTAACCGCGTCATCCTGCAAACATATCCCGGCGATGCAGATGCGCGCCGTCGATACCACAGGGGCGGGAGATGCTTTCAATGCTGGCCTGGCGACCGCACTGGCATCCGGCGAGAGTCTGAATTCGGCGGTTGAGTTTGCCGTGATCACGGGCGGAATAGCAGTCACGAAGGAAGGCGTAATCCCATCACTGCCGGGGCGCAAGGAAGTCATTCAGTTTTACCAAGAGCACAGGAGGCAACCTCCAGGCTGGCTGCTTTCGCTCGACCGGATGAAGAGAGTTTGAGAGACAACTGGTTAGCGACCAGCGAACAGAAAAAAAGGCGGCCCCGAAGGGCCGCCTAGGAAACAGAATGAAATGTTCCGCTAAAAGCGGAATTGCGGTCCCAGACTGATTCGCAAGTTATTGTGCGCGCCATTGAGAAAATAGATATCGTCGCCAATTTCGGCGCGAACCCCTATCGGCCCGGCAAATGCTTCAACGCCTCCACCGGGATAAACCGCGAAGCGCGTTGTTCCGTTGGTCAGCCCCACACTGTTGGTAAAGCCGGTGGTTGCGTTGTCATTGGTAACGCTGAAATTCTCAAAGCCCACCTTGCCAGTTACGAAGAAACGGAACGGTCCCGATCCCGTCTGGAATTTTGGCCCGAAGAATCCGTGAAGCGTGCGAATGTGAGAAGTCACCGCTTCAGTGGAAACGCCATTGGTGAATGTTTGCGCGTAAGCTCGCGCGAAATCGTAGCCCATCTCCGCTTCTATCTGAACGCTGCGCTGAACATTGAATGCCGCGCGGCCGCCCAGGCCTATGAAATTTTCTGCGGGGCTCACATCACTCATTCGAAAATATTCGGCAAAAGCGCCGACCTCGATGTGGTCGGAGTCGTCCTGCGCCAGCAGCGCAGGGGCGGTAAACAGCAACAAAATAACAGCAGCTCCCAGATAGCGTTTCATCTTTAGGTCACTCCATCCATAGTTTGCGTCCGCGCACACTCCCGCTTCTACTTGGCAGAGCATGCGGAGAACGTCGTGGCAGGACGTGCAACCTCAGATGAGGATGGGCTTGAGAAAGGTTGCTGGGCGCGGGTTTCGACCGCGCTGTAGGTATGACGGAATCTCTACAGTGTTTTTCGGCTACTTGTACAGTGGATATTCAGCGCGCGACCAATTCTCCAAGTTTGGCAAAGAATTCCGGGTAAGAGATAGACGCACATTCGCTGCCCCGAAGAAGGGTTTCGCCCTGGGCTCGAAGCGCTGCGATGCTGAAAGCCATGGCGATGCGATGATCGCCAAATGAATCGAGTTCCGCGCCGCGCAGCGACTGTCCACCGGGAATCTTTAAGCCATCTTCGCGCTCCTCAACCTGCGCACCCATGGCGCGTAGATTGATGGCTATCGATGCGATGCGATCTGACTCTTTCACCCGGAGTTCCTTAGCGTCCCGGACTTCAATCCCTTCTTCCGTATAAGGCGCGATCGCAGCCAGCACCGGGATCTCATCGATTAACGCAGCCGTATCCGATCCAGCGATGAGCGCGCCCTTCAACTTTCCACCCTCCACCTGCAACGTACCTACCAGTTCGCCGTGAATCTCTTCCAGCTGGGTTACGGAGATGCGCAGCCCCATCTGAATCAGGATATCGAGCAGCCGGGCGCGGGTGGGATTCATCAGCAAATTGGTGATACTCAATTGCGAGTTTGGAAAAAGAGCTGCGGCGCACAGAAAAAAAGCGGCACTGGAAAGATCGCCGGGAATGAGAGCTTCAATGCCGCGCAAGCGCTGCCCGCCGTGAATGCTCACTTCGTTTCCCTCACGTTCAAGTTTTGCGCCGAAGGCCTGGAGAGCAACCTCCCCATGATCGCGCGTCCTCAACGGCTCGTGAATGCGTGTTTCGCCGTCGGCTAGTAGGCCCGCAAATAGAAGGCAAGTTTTCACCTGCGCGCTGGCAACGGGCATCTGGTAATCAATGGCTTTAAGAGTACGTCCCTTGATGCGCAGTGGCGGGCGGCCATTTTCGGATGTGATTTCTGCTCCCATGGCTTGAAGTGGAGTAATCACGCGCTCCATGGGACGCCGGGATAGAGATTCGTCTCCAGACATTTCGCTGGCAAACTTCTGACCCGCGACTATGCCGCTCAACATGCGAATGGTGGAACCCGAATTTCCGCAATCCAGGGGCTCGCTCGGAGCGCTCAACGAAGTGCCGCTTCCTTGCACTTCGATGACATTTCCGGCACCGCTCTTGCGCTCCCACTTCACACCCAGCGTTCCCAAACAGCCAAGAGTGCTGGCGCAGTCCGCTCCCGTCGAATAGTTTTCCAGCCGCGATGGGCCATCGGCAATCGCCGCCAGCATTGCGTAACGATGGGATATGGATTTGTCGCCGGGAAGGCTAACGCTGCCGCGCACGCCGCGCGCGGGACGGACAATTACCTGTGATTCGTTTTTCATACCGGGAAGTGCGAATCGAAAACAAATCAGGCTGGAATCTTTGTTTGCGCCTTGGCCTCGCGCAAAAGCTCGGGAGGGATTTCTTTCAGCCTCACTCCGAACTCAAACATCGGGGTTTCTACACCACGTCCCCAGCGCGCCACTTCCCAGTGGGAGCGGATAAACCTCACTTCGGGATGCCCCGTGAGATCGAGGATGAGAGGATACTCTCCGCGATAAAACTCCTGCGGATAAGAAACCAGGGGCTTCACTTCCCAGGATGCTCCATCCGTCGAACCGAAAATGCTGAGCTCGAAGGATTCCTGCTCAATAATATTCGTGATGCCGAGAGTGAGCAGGAATACACGATTCGCCGCGGCGCCGATGTCGACCGCGGGCCCGTCGCCTTTGGCATTCACCACCGTTTTATCCGCTACTAAAAGCGTATCAATCATGGCCAGAGGATTCTAACAAAGGTGACGACGGTAGTCAGTGATGTTCATTTACTCCGAATTTACTCTGACGGATGGGGCCCAGTGAAAGCGGAGCAGCAAGGTTTCTCGACGGGCTTGAATTCCATCAGTTCGATCCGAGTCAAATCGGGGTCGAACAGATTCAGTTGCCACTTGCCGTCTTTTCCCATCTGAGCTTTTTCGTCGCCATGAGGCTTCCAACCGTGGGACTCGAGAATGGCCTGTGCCTTTTTCATGTCGGCCACGCCCAGCGAAATATGATTCAGCACGCCCATCAGCCGCAAATCGGGATGCTCGGGATGGTTGAGCATATATTCCAGCCAATCCGTTCCGTCGGGAACTTGCATGGAGACCCAGTCGGTTTCGCCGGGCCGCATCCCTCCGTGCCAATACAAATGGAATCCGAGCAGGTCGCGATAGAAGTGATCCTCTACATCACGATTGTTGACGACAAATCCCGCATGAATCATGTGGCGGGAAACGGCCGAATCCGGCGGCTTGGCGAACACTTCGTCCTCAATGAATTCAATGCGATTGCCTTCCGGGTCTTTCACGGTGAAGCTCGAACTGCGGTCGGCATGAGTCTCGATTGTGGTTGCAGTCACGCCCTTCGCCATCAGGTACGCACGCAGCGCGGCAACATTGTCGGTGGCAAAGGCAACGTGATCCATGCGGTTCGTGGCACTCGGATCAGGAGCAGCGCTGTAGCCGACCCACTGCCTGCCAACCAGGTATCGCACAAGGCCACCAGCCTCCACGGGTGCCGCGGAAGCCAAGCCGAGCGTACCGCCGTAAAGGGCTTTCACTCCATCGGGTGCGGTGGTGTAGAACGAAACGTGGTCAATGCCGAGAATGCGAGGACGCTCGGGAGCGGCCTGTGAGTATGCACAAAATTCCCAGGCAACGAAACAAAGTGCCACGGCGACAATGATTTTGGTAATCCTCATCATGATCATGTGCTCGATTTTACCGAACCAGGCTGCGCGCGCATTCTAAATTCCGTCGAGGAACTGGCGCAGTATTCTGCCCGCTTCCTCTGGCCGTTCCCATGGTGAGTAATGGCCCGCTTTCGACAGCACACGCAACTGAGCATTGGGAATCTGCTGGCGCATCAGTTCAGCTTCGTTCACGCCGGTGAGCACGTCTTCCTCTCCAGTCACCAGCAGGGTGGGTACATTGATGGTCTTCAATGTAGCAACCGAGTCCGGACGCTCGGCCATGCCGCGCTGTACTTGCGCGACGTCCTCGGGCGACATCTTACGCATCATGTGCAACGCGCCTTCGACCAGATCAGGCCTCATTTCGCGGGTAGTCTTGCCCAGCAGTCGCGGAATCATGCTCTCGAAAAACGGCTCAGTGCCGCGCTCGATTACTTCGTTCGCCGCTTGCAGGCGAGCGGCGCGGGCTTCCGGAGCATCCGCCGGCGCCTTCGTATTACACAGTCCGAGAGCGGCAACGCGAGCGCGATGCTGACGCCAAAATTCGAAAAGTGCATATCCGCCGATGGAAACGCCGACCAGCGGGGCCCGGCCAACATCTGCATCATCCATCACACGGAAGATATCAGCAGCGTGCTTCTCCATTGTGGCGGGACCTTCCCCAATGTCGGATTCTCCGTGTCCGCGGAGATCAGGCAGAATCAGTCGATATCGCGCCGCGAGAGCATTTGCCACGGGTAGCCAAAAATCGTGATCGGCCGGAAAGGGGTGTAGGAGAACCACTGAAGGGCCTTCGCCCAGCACGTGATAGACAATTTCCGCGTCGCCGCTTTGGATGCGCTGCATCCAGCGATTTAATCACAGAGAATGACATGAGTGTTGCGGCGAAGTATTTCGGCACCCAATCTAGCGTGATCGAACGCTCTACGAACTCGTCGCCTGTCGAGCGGTCGCCGGAGCATTCAACATTAACGGCTCTTCCGGCATGACAATCCATGCGATGGGATACGAGATCAACCCAATGCCGGTCATGAAAGAAGCGATCAGCCACACCAAGCGGACGACGGTCACGTCGATGTCGAAATACTCCGCGACCCCGAGACAGACGCCGGCAATCTTGCGCCCTTGACGCGGGCGAACCAGACGCTTGCGCGCGATCGACGCGCCCAGGCGAATCCCGCAATAGGCGCAAACCGACGCGTCGTCCTGAATTACTTTGCCGCAGTAGTTGCAATACATGGATTCAATCCTCACTAGAGAATACGTAATTGTAGATTAAATGTTCCTTCTTCCTGGCGGTGCAGCGGTCTCGCATGGACGTTAACCGAGACAATCGAGACCAGCTTACTGTAAAATTGGATAACGGAAGCGAGCCCGCATGCAGGCTGCAGAATCTTTCCGCGCGGATTCCAGGTTGCAAGGTTGAGTACTACATATCTGGCTTTCTGAATTATTCCATACACAATCATCCGGAATTTTCTGGATTGAACTTGCGCATCGAGATCAGGAGAAGAGAACTATGGCAGTTGGAGCGAAAATAGCAAAGACGGCAGACCGAAAGAAAGTTATGGATACCAGCAAGAGTACGGACTGTCCCAAATGCGGCAAGACTACGCGCATTGTGAAACGAATGAAGGATCGCGAACGCGGCGTTCCGGGCGGAATTTATATCTCTTGTTCGGCCTGCGAGTTCTTCGAAAAACTTTAGCCTTGCAGGATTTCTGCTTCAGCCGGAGAAAAGGGGACCGACTTCCCTTCTCCGGCTTTTTATTGCTGAGAACGGCGAACCCTGATCAATTGGCTTCGCTAGCTGGCGATCCCGGCGGAGCAACTCCCCGCTCCAATCTCACCATCCAATCGTAGCTCGACGAACCTGGAAATTGGTATTCGTTGCTCGTCGAGGGAAAACTAAACTCGTGTCGCGACACTGCGCCATTCCGTTTGTCTTGGTGGCAGCCATCATTCTGCAGTGCGCCTGCGGAGGTGGAAACAGCTCCAGCACCAGCAGCACCGGTGGAACAGGCGGCGGAGGTGGAACCAACCCAACCCCTCCACCCAGTTCGAGCCCTCCGACATTCGCACATGTTTTTGTCGTGATCGAAGAAAATCACAGCTTCAGCGACGTGATCGGCAACTCCAGCATGCCGTATCTAAACAGCCTGGCGTCGGCTTACAGTTTGGCCACGCAGTATTATGCCGACGCCCATCCTTCGTTGCCCAACTATTTCATGTTGACCGTAGGCGCCGGAACCTCGATCACCGGGAGCGCGGGTGATGCCTACACGGGGGTTGTGACTCAGGATAATGTGGTGCGCGCACTAACGGCCGCGGGAAAAACCTGGAAGTGCTATGCGGAATCGCTGCCTTCGGTGGGCTATCTTGGCGGGGATACGGGAGCTTATCTTCAACATCACGTTCCCTTCGTTTATTTCTCTGACGTCCAGACTAGTCCAGCACAGGCCAGCAATGTGGTTCCTTTCACGCAACTAGCCACTGATATGGCGAATAACAGTTTGCCCGACTATGCGTTTATCGTGCCCAACGTAAACGACGACGCGCATAACTGCCCGGCCGGGCTGAGCACATGCACGAGCGATCAAATGCTGGCGGCTGCAGATCAATGGCTTTCCACGAACATCAGTCCGCTGTTGACCAGCACCAGCTTTCAGAATTCGCTGTTGACAATTACGTTTGACGAAGCGGAAGACACGGATACCGAACATGGAGGCGGACATGTCCCGGCTGTAATCGTAAGCCCAATGGCAAAAGCTGGTTATCAATCCACCACGCTATACCAGCATGAGAGCACGTTGCGGTTGATGATGGATGGTCTGGGCGTGACGGACCTACCAGGAGCGGCAGCTACTGCGCCGCAAATGACGGAATTCTTCAAATAGGCAGGAGAACATCCGACCAAACATACACGCTATACCGCTACAGTAACCGAAGTTTCCGTTCTGGTGACCGGGCGGTAGAGTGTATCGCGCTCGATGGGTTCGCGGCCGGCGGCGCGGATGAGGCGTTCCAGTTCTTCACGGCGCATCCCCTGCGGAGTGGTCGCGCCGGCATCGTGATAAATTTTCTCTTCGATCACCGTGCCATCCATGTCGTCAGCGCCGAAGCGCAGCGAAATCTGCGCGATCTTGGCAGTCATCATCTGCCAATAAGATTTGATGTGCGGGAAATTATCGAGCACCAGACGGCTCACTGCGATCTGTTTGATGTCCAGCATGCCGGTAGTTTTCGGCAGATGTTGCAGCGGCGTGTTCTCGGGATGAAAAGCCAGAGGGATGAAAGTCTGGAAGCCGCCGGTTTCATCCTGCAGCGCGCGTAACTTGAGCAGGTGATCGACGCGATCGTCATCGTTTTCCACATGGCCGTAGAGCATGGTGGCGTTGGATTTGAGTCCGATCTGATGGGCGATTTTCGCCGTGTCCAACCATTGATCGCCATCGATCTTGTGATCACAGATGATATGCCGCACGCGATCGGCAAAAATCTCCGCGCCGCCGCCCGGTAAAGAATCCACTCCCGCGGCTTTCAATTGCTCCAGGGTTTCACGAATCGAAAGCTTGGCGCGCTTTGAGAGATACGCTACCTCGACCATGGTAAAGGCTTTGAGGTGGACCTGCGGGAAGCGCTGTTTGAGGCCGGAGCAGAGATCGAGGAAATATTGAAACGGCAGATCCGGATGCAATCCGCCGACAATATGAAATTCAGTTACGGCTTCACTGTAACCGGACGCTGCGGTTTCGTAGGCCTCGTCGAGAGCCATGGTGTATGCGCCGGGAGAATCTTTTTTGCGTCCGAAGGCGCACAGCCGGCAGGCCGCCACGCATACATTGGTGGGATTGATGTGGCGATTGACGTTGAAATATGTCTTGTCGCCGTGCATGCGTTCGCGAACGTGGTTGGCCATCCAGCCCAAGGCGAGCACATCACCGCTGCGGTAGAGAGCAACAGCGTCAGCGAAATCAAGACGATGACCCGACATCACCTTGGCATAGATAGGCTCCAGGTGCGGATCGTCAGTTTGAAATGAGTGGTGTTGGCCTGAAGCAGACATCCACTTGATGATATCGCAGGACCGACTCGGAAGTCACCGGAAGCGTGAAGCTAGTGGCCTGCGATGATACGGTCCTGGATTTTGTCGTACTCCGCTTGAGGAATGACGTGTCGAGTCACCAGGTCGTGGGCATCGTCGTAGGGACGCTGCGCGATAATGCGATCGGCCTCATGATCTGTCACGCCGGGTAGGGTCAAGAGATCCTCGCGCGAGGCCTTATTGATGTTAATGGCCTTGTTGTCGTGGCCCATCCCTTCCTTCACGCCTTCCACAACCGCTTTCGTGTCGCGGCGCATAGTTTCGGTGGCCTCCGCCGTGCGCTGGCGGATTTCGTCAGGGTTGTCTTTGGTCGTACAGGCAACGATGGTAGTGAGCGCCAAGGCGAGAGCAGTGAGCGGGAGATAACGGATCATCACACTTCGATGCAATATTGTGGTTTTCGGTTGTCGGGTCATTGCTGCAATCGTCGATCGTTCGAGGCACTTTTCCCGATCTACGCTCGCGTTCCAGAATGCATCGAATTGGCAGTGGGGCCTTTTGCGCGCCTTCGCAGTCATAAGCTCGGACACTTATTTTTAAGGGGATCGACAATGAGAATGGTTTTTATCAGCTTATGTACAGTCACTTTGCTCGCAGGCGCTGCCGTTGCGCAGAGTAATGCTCCATCCACGCCGAACTCCAGCGCCCGGCCAACTCCAGCGCAATCTCAGGCTCAGCAGGCCGCGCCCCCAACGTCGGCCCGGCCGGGCGCGCCTCCGCGAATTGCTCCCGGAAGTGTCATTCCGGTCTCGTTGACCAAGACCATCGACGCGAAGAAGGCGAAACCCGGGGAGGAAGTTGTAGCCAAAGTTACTCAGGATATGAAGTCCAATAGCGGCGAGATACTCGTGCCTAAGGATACGAAAGTGATCGGCCATGTAACGGAGGCGCAACCGCACAACAAGCAACAGAAAGAATCGCAGGTGGGAATCCTGTTCGACCGGGCTGTAATGAAAGATGGCAACACGATGCAGATGCCGATGTCGATTCAGGCAATCATCGGTCCGCAGAACGAGCAGAATAATCCGGGCGGTGGAAACAGCGACGCAGCCGCGCCCAGCGGGAGTACAAGCCCCAGCAACGGCAGCGGCGCGCGTCCCGGTATGTCAGGATCTGCGCCGGCCTCGACGTCAGCATCCGCCGGCAATGACATGCCGAGTGATAGTGGAACGACAAAGAGCTCGCGGCCCCCAATCACGGCGCAGACGCAGGGAGTGGTGGGAATCTCGAATCTGACACTCAGCCCGCCCGCGAGCAATTCGACCGAGGGGTCGGTAATCACTTCAGAAAAAAACAATGTCAAGCTGGAGAGCGGTACGATGATGCTGCTACGCGTGAACCAGTAAACATCCATACAACGGCCCGAGGAGCTGTGTCGCGTACTCTCCTCGGGCCATCTTTTTCTGCTACGTGGCGAATCGGTATTCAGAGTCCACAATATCCCAGTCGTAGAGTTTCAATCTGCGGCAGCGGACGGTCGTGATTCAGTCTCCGAATCTTGCGCGCTGGCTTTATTGAGCAACTCAATGGACGACTTGTCGAGTTCAAGGCTGGCAGCCCGGACTAGTTCATCCAACTGTTTGAGATTGGTCGCGCTCGCGATTGGCGCGGTGATGCTTGGCCGTGCCATTAAATAGGCGAGAGCAACTTGAGTGGGAGTTGCGTTGTGACGCTTGGCCACCTGATCCAGCGCGTCGAGGATGCGGAATCCGCGCGGGTTCAAATACTTCTTCACCATCTGTCCACGCTGGCTCTTTGAGAGATCCGCTTCCGAGCGATATTTTCCGGTAAGGAAGCCGCTGGCCAGCGAGAAGTAGGGAATCACTCCAAGGCCGTATTTTTGACATACCGCCTCAAGGTCACTTTCATACCCGAAGCGATCGTAGAGATTATATTCGGGCTGCAATGTCTGGTAGCTCGCCAGTCCCTTTTGCCGGCTGACTTCGAGAGACTCGGTGAGCCGCGCGCCGCTATAGTTGGAGGCTCCGATGGCGCGAACTTTGCCCTGGCGGATGAGCTCAGTAAAAGCTCCCAGCGTTTCTGCAAGCGGCGTGTCGGGATCGTCCTTGTGTGCCTGATAGAGGTCGATGTAGTCGGTTTGGAGACGGCGCAGAGAGTCCTCGACCGCGCGCAGAATGTAGGAGAGGAGAGTCCCTTTTTTCCATCGCCCATGTCCAGTCCGACTTTCGTGGCAATCACTGCCTGACTTCGCTTGCCGCTCTTTTTCAGCCAGTTGCCGATGATGGTCTCCGACTCGCCGCCCTTATGTCCGGGAATCCAACGCGAGTAGACGTCAGCCGTATCGATCAGGCTGAATCCCTTATCCACAAAGGCATCGAGCAGCTTAAAGGATGTCGCCTCGTCGGCGGTCCAGCCAAAAACATTGCCTCCCAAAGCCAGCGGCGCCACTTCGAACCCGGTCTTTCCTAATTTGCGTTTACGCATTCTGATTTCCTCCGATGAACTTTGGATGATTGCGAATGCTTTAAGGACGCACCACCCCGATGAATGACGACGCTGTACAATTTTGTTTCCCGTGAGCTTTTCTTCAAAATCGCGCCGTCGTTTCACTCGGTGCGCTGGCGCTTCTTCTTATTCTTGTTCCGGCGGCGCAGGCCGAACCCATTTCGCAGTTAAAACCGACCGGCTACGTCAACGATTTTGCCCACGTTCTGGATCAGAACACCATCGCGCAAATCGACGAAATCTGCCGGCAGATCGACGAGAAGGCGCATGCGCAGATCGCGGTTGTAACCATCCATTCGCTCGACGGCGAAGATATCGAAACTACGCGGTCGATCTCTTCCAACAATGGGGCATCGGAAACAAGTCCACTAACCGCGGAATTCTCGATTCTTATACGCGATTAACGACCGTAAGGGCTGGATTGAAGTTGCCTACGGGCTGGAGCCAATTTTGCCGGATGGCAAGGTCGGCGGGTTTCAACGCGAAGCGGTACCGCTCATGCAAGCCGGTGACTACAGCAAGGCGCTGCTGCTAGTCACTTCACGCATCGCAAGCGTTATCGCGCAGGATGCAGGGGTTCAACTCACAACACCTCAACTTACCCTTCTCCACCGCAAGGAGTGGAGCGCCCCAGTACGGGAATATCTGCAGGCAGTGTGTTGCTGCTGATCATCGTTATACTGGTTATTCTTTTCACTCCGCTTCGCGGCATACTTTTCTGGATGCTTTTGTCCGGGGGTGGTGGGTACAGAGGCGGCGGTGGTTGGGGCGGAGGTGGTGGCGGATTCGGCGGTGGAGGTGGCTTTGGAGGATTTGGCGGCGGCAGTACGGGCGGTGGTGGTGCGGGCAGAAGCTGGTAGCCCGGTGAAGACGTGATGGATACCGAGAAACATCCGATGGCTCTCGATAAACAAATGAACGACTTCGTCGGCCGTCTGCGGGACGCCGCGGGGGCACAACCTTGAAAGCGTGATCCTGTTCGGATCGTCGGTCACGGGAGACTTTCATTCCGAGTTTTCGAACGTGAACCTGTTCTGCGTGGTTCGCGACACTTCATTCGCGGCGATGCAGGCGCTCGCTCCAGCCGTGAAATGGTGGAACGCCAGAAAGCAGCCGCCTCCTCTGTTTATGACGCGGGATGAAGTTGAGCGCTCAACTGATGTATTCACCATCGAGTTGATGGATATGAAACAGCATCATCGAGTGCTTTTCGGGGAAGATATCTTCAACAATTTAGATATTTCCGGCAGCCTGCATCGCGTGCAGGTCGAGTACGAATTGCGTGAAAAACTCGCGCTGTTGCGCCAGCACCTGCTGCTCGCCTACGGTAACGACTCGCGCTTGTGGGAGTTGCTGACTCGCTCGGTTTCATCGTTTGCAACTTTGTTCCGCCATGCATTGATAGTTCTGGGCGACAATTCGCCGACGGGCAAGCGGCAGGCGATCAAGTCTCTGGCTGAAAAGATCGGCTTCGATCCATCGCCTTTTTTGCAAGTGTTAGATGTCCGCGAGCAAATGGCGAAACCGAGGCAGTTTGATGTGTCGGAGGTTTTTACCCGCTACCTCGCGGCGCTGGAACAGGTAACGGCAGCTGTTGATAGAATGCTGGACTCGGGCGCGCCAAGCTCTTCGTAGTGCAGGCGGTGTTCAGGAGAATCTATGACCAAGCCACTTATCGCGGTTGTGGTTGTAATCGCAGTTGTGCTGCTGATCGTACTCGTGGCTTTCGGCCAGTACGTGGGTGTGAAGAACACACTCGTGAGCAAGAATGAAGCCGTAAAGGCGGCTTGGTCGCAGGTGGATATTGTGTTGCAACGCCGCGCCGACCTGATTCCCAACCTGGTGGAAACCGTGAAGGGTTACGCGCAGCAGGAGCAGACGGTATTCGGAGACATAGCGAAGGCTCGCTCGGCCCTGCTTTCCGCGGGCTCGCCGCAAGAGAAGATAGCCGCCAACGGCCAACTCGATGGAGCCCTCGGACGATTGCTGCTGATTGTCGAAAACTATCCGCAGCTGAAGTCGAATGAGAATTTCCTGCGTCTTCAGGATGAACTTGCGGGCACTGAGAATCGCATTGCAGTCGAGCGCAAACGTTATAACGATACTTTGCGGGATTACAACACGTACGTGCAGCAGTTTCCCAATAGTTTCTTTGCGGGGATTGCGGGATTCAAACCGAATGAAGCTTATTTCGAAGCTTCGCCGGGATCGCGCGAAGTTCCGAAGGTAAACTTCTCAAGTCCCAGTGCCACGGCTCCGCAAGCAACGCCGCAGCCTGCGCCGGCACATTAGAAGTTTTCAAAGGTTCAACCTGGCAAATCAGGCAGGCAGATCCCAGCCTTCGTCTTTCATCCTCTTATTGGTCCAGTGCTGGAGCTGCTCGAAGAGCACAGGATCGATGACGGCAAAGCGAAGACCGACGCGCCCTTCGTCGCCCATCCAGACAATTCGAGCCTTGGCGCGAAAGACAATTTCGGTATCCGGAAGCGGAAAGCTGACGTCCAGAAGCCCCGAGAACCGCATGGGTTCTTTCAATCCATCCAGTCCCATGCCGCCGGTGCTCAGGTTGACGCCCTGCACGGATGCTTCTTCGCCATGCTGATTTTTCAAAGTAACCGCAAGTTGGATGCGGGCGCGAAAAAACTTCTGCTGATCGAGGCTGATGAATCCCAAGGCGTTCGCGCCCTCGCCGGGTGAGATGTTGATGTTGTATTCCTTGAGTTTGCGGCTAAGGGTGCGCCGGGAAATTCCAAGTTGATCGGCCGCCTGCCCGCGATGGCCGCCGCTGCGCTCGAGAGCGCGAATGATCATCTGCTCTTCCATGCTGTCGAGGTTGCCCACGGGCATGGAGGCGGACTGGCGCTGAGCCGTGGGACTGCCTGACATCGCCGCTTCGATCTGTGCCGGTTGAATCTCGGGATGCGTCGATTGCACCGCGACCCGAGCAACCAGGTTGCGGAGTTCGCGAATGTTTCCCGGCCACGAATACGATAGGAGCGCCGAAACCGCATCGGGCGCGAAGGAACTTCGCGGCGCTTTCAAGTGAAGAAAGTGTTCCGCCAGCGCGACGATATCCTCCGGACGCTCGCGCAGCGGCGGAACTCGAAGTTGAAATTGCCCCAGACGGTGGAAAAGATCCTGACGAAAACGGCCGGCTGTAACTGCGGCTTCCAAATCCTGATTGGTTGCGGCCACGATCCGCACATCTACTTTAATTTTGCGATGACCGCCCAGCCGGTAGAAGGGATAACCATCGAGAACTCGCAGCAGTTTAACTTGCGTATGAAGTTGTAACTCTCCAATTTCATCGAGAAAGAGCGTGCCCCGATCGGCAAGCTCAAACAGTCCGGGCTTGGAAGCGTCGGCTCCGGTGAAGGCGCCCTTCTCATAACCGAACAATTCGCTCTCCACCAGATTTTCCGGGAGCGCGGCGCAGTTGATGTCAACCCACGGACGCCCGCGACGGTTCGACGATTGATGAATCGAGCGGGCGATCAACTCCTTACCAGTTCCGGTTTCTCCCGTGATCAGCACCGTTTCTGTATGGCCGGCGACGCGATCCACCATGCGCACAAATCGATGCATCAGAGGACTGGCCAGAACAAAAGCCGAACCCTCAATCTCGCGACGTACGGTGCGCGGTGATTCCTCTTCCTCTGATTCCCGAGATGGCGACTGATGCGGAACTGATGACGGCACCGCCTCTTCGTCTGCAACGGAGATGACGGCTACGATTCCTGTCGGAACCGAGCGACCGTCGCGAAGCAGGGTGACTGAAAGCTCCGCGCGGAAGTGTTTATCGTCTCTAGTCTGACAGCGGACAGAACAATGATGTCGGCCAAGTTTGAGCACCGAGGCCAGGATGGACTGCTGCAGATTCTGCGTCTCGCTGGCGCTCTCACCAGTGAGGAATGCGGCGATAGGTCGGCCAAAGACTTCCGAAGGATTGCGATCGAACCCCGCCAAAGCGTCTTCGTCGCAAGCGGTGATGTTGCCTTCAACATCGGCATGAAGGACCACAACGTCAGTGGAATCATCGATGCGTCGCGCAAACGCGCCGGATATTGCGCTCCCGGGACGTCCCGCGCCGCCGGCCGTGCCTGCTACTGGAAGTTGCGAATTGCTATTGGCTGTTGTCATTCCGCACGTTTGGAGTTGATCTTGACACAGCGAACAAGCAGCGCAGGAAATATGCAATGGACGAGGATAACGAAAGTAATCGGTAACCGACATGCCGATTACCGACGGAGAGACAAGAACACACGACCAGTCTCAATCCTGTCAATCACCAATTCCTTGAAACGACACCGGCGAGGTTACGTCAGTAAGCTACTTAAAACCCTATAAGAAAATTAGGATTTCATCGACCGAGGAATGGCGGAAGTGTGCGCGGATCTCCGCGCGCGGTCAAACCTTCTCGCCTGGACCGGCAATAAGACTGACGGCGCAATGTCGATTCGTACGAAACTATTTGTCGGGATCACCGTCTCGATGGGCTTGACGGTGCTGTGCTCTGCCCTATGGCACTGGCAGTCGGCTGATCTTACGCGCTTCTTTTGCTACCTCGGAGTCGCCATTCTGGCATCTGGCCTGAAAGTCCAATTGCCCGGCATCGATGGCACGATGTCGGTGAATTTTCTTTTTATTCTTCTCGGTGTAATGGAACTCAGCCTGCCGGAGACCCTCGTCATCGGCTGCGCCGCGAGTTTGGTGCAAAGCATTTGGCAAACCCGCGGCCGTCGGGATCCGATCAAAATCCTGTTCAACGTATTTGGAATGATGGCCAATGCCAGTGGATTCTGTTATGCCAGCTATCACTGGCTGGACGCCCGAATTGGATCGAATAAACCAATTCTTCTGATGGTCGCGGCGCTGGTTTTTTTCCTGGCAAACACATTACCGGTTTCAATCGTAATCTCGCTGACCGAGGGCAAGTCGAGCCGCAAGGTGTGGTCGGAGTGCTACTTCTGGTCTTTTCCTTACTATCTCGTCGGCGCGGCCGCAGTGGGCCTGGTCGGAATCGTCAATCGCCAGGCAGGTTGGGAAACTTCGTTACTCGTGCTGCCGGTGATCTATTGGGTTTACCGCTCTTACCGGCTTTATTTGGGACGGCTTGAGGCCGAGAAGGAACGAGTCGAAATCGAGAAGCGGCACGTGGAAGAAATTGCTTCGCTGAATATGCGAACCATCGAAGCCCTGGCGTTAGCCATTGAGGCCAAAGATCACACCACTCACACCCATCTGCAACGCGTGCGGATCTACGCGATAGAAATAGCGAAAGAGATTGGGCTCTCGCCCGATGAGATCGAGGCCCTGCGCGCGGCAGCTCTTCTGCATGACATTGGCAAGCTCGGCGTGCCCGAACACATCATCAACAAACCCGGCAAGCTCACGCCGGAAGAGTTCGAAAAGATGAAAGTTCATCCCCTGGTGGGCGCGGAAATTCTCGAGCGCGTTGCTTTTCCTTATCCCGTGGCCCCCATTGTGCGATCGCACCACGAAAAATGGGATGGATCCGGATATCCGGCGGGGTTGGTTGGCGAAGACATTCCCATTGGAGCGCGAATTCTTGCGGCTGTGGATTGTCTTGATGCTCTCGCTTCTCATCGCCAGTACCGGCCGGCCATTCCGCTGGATCAGGCCATGCGCACGGTGAAGGAGAAATCGGGAATCTGGTTCGATCCGAAAATAGTGACCCTGCTCGAGCGCCGATACGTAGACCTCGAACGCATGGCGCAGACCCACGAAGCCGGCTTCATCCCTGCAGGGTTCTCCAAGGATCTGCGCGTGGAGCGCGGTCTCGCGCCAGCAACGGGATTTGAAAGATCGGAAGAGATGCCTGCTGGTGAATCTGACTTCCTCACCTCGATCGCTTCCGCCAGGCAAGAGGCGCAAGCCATGTTCGATTTGAGCCAGGACTTGGGAAACTCGCTTAGCCTCAGCGAAACACTATCCGTGTTATCGATGCGCTTACGCAGGCTGATTCAATACGATTCGATCGCGGTATACGTAAACCGCAATGGATGGTTGCTCCCTGAACTGGTGAGCGGAGAGAATTTCCGCGTTCTGTCGTCGCTAAAAATCCGCGTGGGCGAAGGCTTGTGCGGGTGGGTGGCGGAGAACGGCAAACCGATCATCAACGGAAATCCGCAGGTAGAAGCGGGATACAGTTCCGATCCGGAGAAATTTGCGACCCTGCAATCGGCATTGGCCGTTCCTTTGGAGGGACTGAATGGCATCGTAGGCGTTCTGGCCATGTACCACTCGAACGTGGACGCTTTTACGCCCGACGATCTGCGGATATTGCTGGCTGTGGCATCCAAAGTCGCCCTCTCCGTGGAGAACGCTCTGAAGTACCAGCAGGCCCAGAGTTCGGCAACCACGGACTTCCTCACCGGCTTGCCCAACGCGCGTTCGTTGTTTGTTCATCTGGCACAGGAAGTGACGCGCTGCCGCCGCATGAAGACCTCGCTCGCGGTGATGGTCTGCGACATCGACGGGCTCAAGAAAATTAACGATTCCTTCGGCCACCTCGAAGGCGATAAATTGCTGCGCGAGTTCAGCATGCGATTGAAGGAAGCTTGCCGGGGTTACGACTACGTCGCCCGCATGGGCGGAGACGAATTCGTGGTCACCGCGCCAGGTCTCACCCCAGAGGCAGCTTTGGAGAAGGCAAGCCGCCTGAACCAGGCAGCAATCGAAGCTGGACGCGAGACTTGCGGACGAGATGTGATCTCTTTGAGCGTAGGCACGGCATTCTGTCCGGAAAATGGCTTTGATGTTGAGGGACTACTGGCAGAGGCAGACCGGCGGATGTACTCGGTAAAACAAATCCACCACGCGGAAGCGGCGGCGCGGCAAGACACTCTGGCTCAAGGCGCTTCGGGGACCTAAATGCGAAGCAAGTTGAGAGCAAAAGTTTTTGGCCATGCGCTGGCACTGGTCGCCACGGTCTTGCTTGGAGGACTAATCTCCGCAACCCTGGTAAGGCTCGCGCCGGGGTTCGACGCGGATGAGCAGGAGCTTGATCCGCATTTGAGTGCCGCGAGCGTGCAGGCGCTGCAGACAGCCCGGCATCAGCAACACGACATTTTCCATTTCTACATTTCTTATATGGATCGCGCCGCGCATGGTGATCTGGGAACCTCGCTGGCCCTGGGGCAGCCTGTGCGCACTCTGCTGCGCGACCGTGCTCCGCTCACGCTGCGCTTGCTGGTCCTTGGGCTGGGGCTGGGATGGATAGCGGCCCTGACGCTGGCACTGAGTGCCGCGGCTTTGCGGCTCGCAGGTTATGACTTGCTCACCACGCTGGTGAGTGGGACATTTCTCTGTATTCCTGCGGCCGTCTTGGCACTGCTCTCGGTACTCTGGAATGTACCTGGTTCTCTCGCGATCGCGCTCATTGTCTTCCCACACATTTATCGCTATGCGCGGAATCTGCTCGCGAAATCTTATTGCTCCCCTCACATACTTACCGCGAGAGCGAAGGGATTGGGGGAAGTGCGGATTCTTTTCTGGCATGTGATACCGAGTGTAGCTCCGGCATTACTAGCCGTGGCTGGTGTATCGGTGAGTATGGCCGTGGGCGCGGCCATTCCAGTAGAGGCTTTGTGCGGGCTGGCGGGCGTGGGACAACTCGCCTGGCAAGCGGCTCTGGCACGCGATCTTCCACTTCTGGTCAACATCACGATTCTAGTGACGCTCGTAACCTTGTTGGCGAACTCTGGAGCAGATGTAATCGGTCATATGCTTCGGAGCCGCGAGTCATGAGCCTCTGGCGGAAGCTGGCGTGCGTCATTTTGGCGCTGGTGCTGTGTGCGTCAGCGGCAGCGAACTGGCTGGCCCCTGGGGGGTATTCCCGGCAATATCGCGAAGCAACGGATGCTGCTCCATCGCGAGCTCATTGGTTGGGAACGGATGAAGTTGGGCGCGACCGTTTTGCCCGCGTACTCTACGGAACCAGAATTTCTTTGCTGCTGGCTCCGGCTGCAGCGTTCGTTTCGACCTTGATGGCGGCTTTGATTGGGGGACTGGCGGGATATCTCGGTGGCGTGTGGGCGCGGATGGCGATGGCTGTTACCGATCTTTTCTTATCGCTGCCGTGGCTATTTTTACTGATCACAGCACGAGCGTTGATGCCGCTGAATGTTTCTCCGATGATTTCAGTGCTGGTGACTTTTCTGCTGCTCGGTCTGCTGGGGTGGACGACCGCAGCGCGCGTGCTTTGCACAACTTCGGCGTCATTGCGCTCTTCCGATTTTGTGCGCCAGGCGCGGGCCGCTGGAGTTCCAGCACAACGGCTATTTTGGATGCATGTGCTGCCGAACTTGACCCCGGTTCTCTATGCGCAGTTCTGGATTTCCATTCCAGTTTTCATCCTCAGTGAAGCGAACCTGGGAATTCTCGGCCTAGGAGTCGCCGAGCCCATGCCTTCCTGGGGAAGCTTATTGAAAGAGTTGGAAGGCTTACTTTCCATTGGCGATGAGCCGTGGAAGTTTGTGCCGCTGATTCTGCTGGTGCTGGTGGTGATGTCATTTCAGCTTTTGCTTTCACGGCAGGACGAGGTGGTGGCGTGAAGAGTCCGAGAACAACGCGGAAACCGATGACGAAGACCTACTGCAGAACAGCCGCAATCATTGCGATCTGCCTGAGCTCTCTGGCAACGCAGCTCGTGGCACAAAATGGTGGCGAGCTGAGATTCTGTCTGCGCATGGAGCCCAAGACTTTTGATCCTTTGAAAGTAGAGGATGAAGCGTCCGCGTCAATCCGTTACCTGACGGGCGGAGTGCTGGTGCGGGTGAACCGCCAGACTCAGGAACTGGAACCCGAGCTGGCGCAATCGTGGAAGATCTCAAAAGATGGCCGGCAGATTACCTTCCACCTGCGCAGCGGAATTTCATTCTCTGATGGCACACCGTTTACCGCCGAAGATGTTGCCTACACCATGCAGCAGTTGATGGATCCCGCACTGCATTCGGCAACCGGCGACGCATTTCGTTCGGGTACGGGGAATGTGGAAACTAAGATTATTTCCCCAAACCAAGTTTCAATTACTTTTCCCGCGCCCGTAGCCGGACTGGATCGCCTCTTCGATCAGGTCGCCATTCTTTCCGAACGTTCGCCAAAAAAAGACGCGGCAGTGCTCGGACCCTTCATGCTCGCTGACTACAAGCCCGGAGCCACGGTGCTCCTGAAGCGGAATCCGAATTACTGGAAGATGGACGAGCAAGGACGCAAACTGCCTTACCTGGATTCGATTCGATTGGATATACAACCCAACCGTGACGTGGAAATGCTACGTTTCAAGCGGGGAGAGCTCGATTTGATCAACTCTCTTGACAGTGAATATTTCGATAAACTGGCTGCCACATCGCCGCAACTGGTGCACGATGCCGGCCCATCGCTCGATAGTGAGCAGCTATGGTTTAACGAAGTTGCGAAGGCGCCCATTCCTGCTTACAAAAAGAATTGGTTCCGCTCGGCCAACTTTCGGCGCGCGATTTCGGAAGCGATCAATCGAGAAGATCTGAGCCGCATCGTCTACCACGGACACGCACAACCGGCTGTTGGTCCGTTTTCCCCAGCGAATAAATTCTGGTTCAACGCAAAGCTAAGACCCCAAACGTACAGTCCCGATGCGGCATTGAAGACTCTGCAGGCTGACGGCTTTCGCATGGAAAACGGAGCCCTCAAAGATAAAGATGGCAACGAGGTTGTGTTTTCGATCATTACCAATGCGGGCAGCAAAACCCGCGAGCGCATGGCGGTGCTGATTCAGGATGACCTGCAAAAGATCGGCATCCACGTAAATGTGGTTACCCTCGACTTCCCTTCCCTGATCGAGCGCATGACCCAGAGCTTCGACTATGAAGCCATCATTTTCGGATTGACCAATGTAGATCTGGATCCGAATGGTGAGATGAATGTGTGGTTGAGTTCTTCGGAGAATCATCAGTGGAATCCGCAACAGAAAGTTCCAGAGACTTCCTGGGAAGCGGAAATCGATCGATCTGATGCGGGCGCAAGCGGCTTCCACGGACCCCAAACGGCGGAAGGAAGCATTCGATCGAGTGCAGGAAATCGTGGTTGAGCAGGAACCATTCATTTTCCTGATCAACAAAAACGCGCTCTCGGCTGTGTCGCCGACGGTGCACGGTGCCGCGCCCGTGATCCTGTCGCCGCAGACATTCTGGAATGCGGATCGGCTCACGGTGGCCGGAAAGTAATACGATTCTTCGCCACGGATTTCACGGATTCACACTGATCTGAGAACCGAAATCGAAAGATCATCAGGTACGCGAATAATGTCTCAGCCTCCACCAAACCAGCCTCTGCTTTCTGCGCGACTCTCCGTGCGATACGGGAACAAGCAGCCGGTCTTGCGTGACGTCGAGATCGCGATCCAGGCCGGCGAGGTGCTGGGTCTGGTGGGGCAAAGCGGTTCCGGCAAGAGCACGCTGGCCATGGCGATTCTCGGACTTCTCGACAAAAAGCACTCCCGCTCCGAGGGAACGATCAAGTTCCAAGATGCCGACCTCCTGCAACTCTCGGAGCGCGAATTGCGCCAGCTGCGAGGACGGGCAATCTCGCTTGTATTGCAAAGTCCTCTGGCTTCTTTGAATCCAGCGCTCAAAATCAGAACTCAGCTCAAGGAAGCATGGCGGGCGCATGCGTCAGGCACTTCGGCGGACTGTGCAAATGCAATTCAGACCTGTCTCGAGAGCGTTTCGCTTCCCTCGCACGATGAATTTCAACGAAAATATCCTTCCCAAATGAGCGTTGGGCAAGCGCAGCGAGTGCTGATCGCCATGGCCATCCTGCATCGGCCCGCGCTGTTGATTGCCGATGAGGCGACGAGCGCGCTCGACGTGATCACGCAAGCTGAAATTCTTGCTTTGTTTCGCGAACTGAATCGCTCCACTGGTATGGCTATCCTATACATCTCCCATGATCTGGCGTCGGTCGCGGGAATCTGTGACCGCATCGCCATTCTTGACCATGGGAAAATCGTAGAATGTGGAACGACCGCCCAGATATTCTCCCATCCCAGGCACGAATACACGCAGCAATTAATGGCGGCACTTCCGCGAATCTTACTGGCTACCGAAAAAGCGCCGGCAAAAACTGAAGCAGCAACCGCGCGATAAACCTCACGCCAATTTTGCGGTCACCTAGCGAGTAACCACCACGATCGAACCGAAGTAATCAGCCCCAACCGGACAGGACAACTTGGCCCATGCCCATGGGTACGGGACAGACTGACCCCGCAACACTCCACACCACACCCGCGATTCCTAGACGCAGCAACAACTTACGGAAGCTCAATTGGCAGCGCCCGTGCACTAGCTTAGCCGAGTCGAAGCACAATTCTGTGCCACAGAAAGCGAGAGTTATGTCGCAGACACCGAAACCTAAGAGCCCCAGCCGAGGCGAGCGTCACAGCGCGGCTTGGGGAAAACGCTGGAGCGCGATCCTGTTGCTCCTGCTGGCAGAGACCGCGTTCGCCCAGGGCGGCAAAGCGGTTGGCAAGTTCGCTCCGGATCTCGCGCCGATTGCCGCTCGGGCCAATCACGGCGCGAAGGCCACCGAAATGGTGAAAGTCATCGTGCAGTACAAGCAGATCCCGCAGGCTGCCGAAGAAGGACGGGCGCAGCGTTTGGGTGGCCGCCTGAATCACCGGCTCCATTCGGTCAAGGGCATCGCGCTGACCATTCCGGTTAATGCGTTGCCGGCTTTGGAAGCGGACCCTGAGGTTCTTTCCGTAAGCGTCGATCATCCCATGAAGGGACTCGATGACGTTTCCGATATCGCCACCGGCGTACCCTCAGCCTGGAGTGCCGGCTACAACGGAGCTGGAATCGGCGTGGCTGTGATTGATAGCGGTATCAACGATAGCCATCCCGACTTAAAAGATTCGACCGAATCTCATTCGCGCGTGGTCTATCGCCAGGATTTCACCGGCACCGCGAATTCCAACTCGAGCGGCGCCATGTATGACCTGTACGGTCACGGTACGCACGTCGCTGGAATCATCGGCGGCAACGGTTATCTCTCTGGCGGCAATTACGCTGGAGTTGCCCCCGGGGTAAATCTCCTCGACCTGCGCGTGCTTGATCTGAATGGCTCCGGCAGCGACAGTAACGTGATCGCCGCCATCGAGCAAGCCATCGCGCTGCAGAGCGCTTACAACATCCGAGTGATCAATCTGTCGCTCGGCCGCGGCATCTTCGTCAGCTATACCCAGGATCCTCTTTGCCAGGCGGTGGAAGCCGCTTGGAAGGCTGGCATCGTGGTAGTGGTAGCGGCTGGAAACTACGGACGCGTCAGCGTCAACGGCAGCAACGGGTTCGGAACCATCACCGCGCCAGGCAATGATCCTTACGTGATCACGGTGGGCGCGATGAAGAGCAACGGATCTTCGAATCCCGCGGCTGAGACCAAAGCGAGTTTCAGCTCGAAGGGCCCTACCACATACGATCACGTGGTGAAGCCTGACCTGATGGCACCGGGCAACGATATCGTCTCGTTATCGGCTCCTGGCGCCACTTTGGAAGCAAGCTATCCATCTGAGCTGGTCAACGGTAGCGATGGCAATAACGACTATTTCACGCTGAGCGGCACCAGCATGGCAACGCCGGTTGTGAGCGGAGCAGTGGCATTGATTCTTCAGCAAAACAATGCGCTGACTCCCGACCAGGTGAAAGCGCGCCTGATGAAGACCACGTACAAAGCGTGGCCAAATTCCACCAGCGCCTATGTTCCGCATCTTCTGCAGACCTTCACTGACTTCTACGATCTCCTGTCAGTCGGCGCGGGCTTGCTTGATGTGCAGAATGCGGTGGCTGACAACAATGTTGCCCCGGCCACAGTGGGAGCAGCATTATCTCCATCCGTCACCGTCAACTCCAAAGGCGCAGTTTCCCTGGTTGAGGGAAACAGCAGCGTCGCTGCCGGCTCGGTGGTTTGGGGAACTTCAGTCGTGTGGGGAGCCTCAGTTGTTTGGGGAGCGAGTGTTACGGGCAGCTCCGTAGTTTGGGGAGCCTCGTTGCCCTGGAATACCAACTCTCTCAGTGCTTTTAGCGTAGTTTGGGGATCGAGCACGGGCACGGGCACGCAAGCCACAAGCGTGGTTTGGGGCGCCGCCGTATCGACCACCGATGGTGCGTTCTCCGATGCTGGAGACGACGAACAGTAGCCGTGCGTGATTAACCAAAGAAAGGAGAAGATCATGAATCACACTACACGGCGAACTCGGACATTCATCGGAATGATGGTCCTGGCAGCGATGGCAAGCACGATATATACAGGACTCGGAAGCCATACACTTCACCCCTTCTATGCCCTGGCGCTACTGGCGCTGGCGGCGGCGACGTCGCGGATGAAAGTTAGATTGCCAGGCATAGAAGGCAACATGTCAGTCAACCTGCCGTTCCTGTTGCTGGCGGTGGTCAACCTCAGCGCAGTGGAGGCAATCCTGATAGCAACTGTTTCCACTGTCGTGCAGTGCTGGCCGCAGCCGAGCAAGAAGTTTCGGCCGGAACAGATGGTGTTCAATATCAGCATGATGGCAGTGGCCGCCAGCATGGCAAACCTGATCTGGAATGCCGCGTGGCTAAACCAGGCGAGTTGGGGATCCTTACCACTTACTCTCTCGGCGACAACTGCTGCCTTCTTTCTGGGGCAAACGGTTCCGGTGGCAGCCATCATCAAACTGAGCGAGAACACGTCAATGGGTCGAGCCTGGAGGAGCATCGTGCAGATGTCATTCCCGTACTACGTGCTTAGCGCGGGAATCGCATCGATGCTCAGCCTGGTGGGCCATCACTTCGGCTGGCAAGCGGCTGTTGTGGTGTTCCCGGTCATGTACGGGATCCATCACTCTTACCGTTTGTACTTTGGCCGCATCGCAGACGCAATGCGTACTACGCCACTCTCGAGAACGGCAAGCGCGGGGGCGTGAGTTCGGTCTCACAATAGAATTGGCGTCTCGCTGCGCGAGACGCCAATTTTTATTTGCACAATCAGAACTGGCAAAAAAGTTCGCCCTTCAATCGAGCTCGCGGAGATTGTAGTGCTTTCGACCCCCTCTTCCTTATTCGCAAATTAATTTGCAACTTATTTCGAGCCGAGGGGTTCATCTACCCTGGGTTCCCGATTGACCGTGCCACTTATTTGTGATTAACTTCGCGGACTGGTCGGGTTCGGCGCGATCCCATATCGCGAATTAGTGCGTTTCGTTATTGCGTTTCGTTACTGCGTTACAAGGAGATGCCCCATGAAGTCCATCGTGTATGCCACCCTTGCAACTCTCACATTAGGCTTGACCCTAAGCGCCAGCGCGCGGGACGTTGTCCTGCCCGCCGGCACTCTTCTGCAATGCACTTTGAACGAACCTAACTTTTCTCCCTCAACGGCGGCCGTCGGCGATCCCGTTCTCTGCAATCTGCGTGGTATTACCGAATTCGGCCAACAGGCGTTCCCCCGCGGCAGTTATCTGGTCGGGCATCTGGAGTCCGCAAAGCAGCCCGGACATTTTGTTGGTAAGGGAAACATGAGACTGCAGTTCGATCGGATTGGGTTGCCCAGCGGCGATCTTCCCCTGGATGCCAAGGTCATCGCCACACGGGGGTATAAGGTGGACAAAGACGGTGATATCAGGGGAAAAGGTCACGCCAAACGCGACGTCGTGGAATGGATGCTTCCGCCGTTGTGGCCGTGGAAGGTGATCATGTTGCCCGCGCGGGGACCGCAACCGGCGCTCAAGGGTGAGTCCGTGATGACTCTTCGCCTCATGGATGACGTGCAGGTGCCTCAGGTGGCGCAGCGTACGTCTCTTGGCTCGGGCTGGCACTATTTCACTCAGCCCAGGAACGAATCCTACGATCAATCCCGGTTGCAGCAGAACACGCCCCGGCTCGCGGTGCGTGCTCTCACATCAACCGCAGATATGGAGTTGACCGTGGCTCCGCAGGCTTCCTACGCCTCCTTCGTAACAAATTCTGCGGCGGCAAATCCAGGGAGTTCGCCGGGCATGCCCGTGTTCGTTCTGACCACCGGAATGGCTCTTTCCGTCAGCGGCTATGGATATCAAGATGGCCGCATTACCTACACATTGGCCAGCGGCGGAAGCGGCTTGATCAGCACCGACGACATCGACTGGGCGACCACCACTCGGGTGAATGCGCAGCGCGGTGTGCGGGTTACGCTGCACAGCAGGCGTCAAACACAAGGTACTCCAGGAATGTAGGCGGCTGAGGGCGCGACGGACATCTAACTGTAACTATCACTCCGCGCAAGCCGGGCACGTCTAGCGTGTCCGGCCCGCGCGCAAAACACCATCCTTGCGCGTCGCTTGGATGCGTCCTTCATTATCGATTTGCTAAGGGACTTGCAGTTCTGCTCACGGTATCGGTAGATTTCATCCCCTTCAACACACCGAGTTGCGCAGTCACTTGCTGACTTATTGCGTTCGTTGCATCCGGTTCCGCGTAGTAAGTGACGATATCTTGCCTCAGGCCATCGGGGATCACCCGGCCGGGTTTCGACGTGATGCGCGCCAGTAGTTGAGCATAGGTTTCGTCGGCCAGACGATAAGCGCCGAGTTTGGCGCGGTTTCCCGTATCAAGGTCAAGGTTCGCGAGGGCAACTAGGGCGTTGCCATCGGTGCGTAATTTATCCAGGATTCTCCGAAAATCATCCACAGTTCGGTTGACGCTGCGCAAGTACCATTCTTCAGTGTCAGGTTCTGGAATCTTTATCGCCAGATCAGAAGCGGCGCCTACCTTCGGAATAATGAAGACCAGCACGGCCAGCAAGTGTGCCCCTATTCCGGGGCCACGGTAGGTGTGCCTCCACTTCCGCTCATAGTTTGTGCGGGTCACGCGCTCGGCGAAAATGTGATACGCCTCGTCGTCCGGCTGCGGAGGAAACTGATGCCGGTGCAGCACAACTTCCGCTTCCGCAAATGCCGGGATAAAACTTCGTACTGACGTGCGGTAGCTTCTCAGTGCGGGATGCGCTCGACCCAGGAGTTCATGGATGTCAAATCCGTAAGTATTGGCGAAGGCCGATTCCAGGAACTTTCTCGGCACCTTGAATCCGATAAATCGCAAGTATGATGGCGGCCCAAACGCGCCACGCGAAATCTCATCAATATCAAAAGCGAACTCGGTTCGAATATGACCGTGGGGGCTTTCGCCATAGGTGACAATGCGGCCATACTTATCGCGCAGCTTGGGAAATTCGACCGCGGTTGCTGGATTCACGGCCTCGGAATGCCCGACGGAGTCGCCGAGATAGTGGGACAATGCGCCAATGGCAAACGCATATTCATCGATGGTGCGAGCATTCTGAAAAAGCCATGCGATGAAATCGCCGGTTCGCACGTAGTGCGTAAGGTTGCTGAAGAATTGCTTCCCGAACGGGTAATAGCCCATATCCTGAATCGCAGAGCCCCCGTAGGCATAGGCATGCGCTTCGCGCAACTGGTCTTCGGTCGCGCCGGGAAAGCGCGCCAGCAATAACGGCCGAATGGAACCATTCCACGCCAGATCGATGAGTTCCTCGTGAGTCAGGACCGAGTAGGCGGGGGCGTTGGCGGCACTTAAAAGTATTGTCAGAAGGAGTATTAAGGTAAGGAGGCGAGACGGCAGCAAGAATTTTCCGGTCTTGGTTCGTCCGGTCTTACTGCGTCCGGTCGCATTTCGCAACTTCTCCTGAATGTGCATTACGCGCGTATCGTCCAATCCATCCAAAACTTAAAAGCTAGTACGCCTGGCCGGTGCCCTGCCATCGGACGGTTACAGTACATTTGTTACCGGAATCATCTATCCGGAGGATTCCTATACTTCGTATAACAGGACGCAACCTCGGGATAGGTTTTGACACTCCAATTAAACTGGATGCCGATATGACTTCGGCGTTCGATTGGTATTGCAAGAGCACGATGGAAAACTTACCGTTTTTTTGGCGACGCCATATTCTTGCGTTCGCCATCTGCCTGGGAACTGCACTCTGCTCCGCACAGACGATTCCCTTGCCCAAATCCTCCGCGGAGGACGTGACGCGCTCGACACTTCCTAACGGCTTGCGCGTGGTTATTGTGCGCAATGATCTCGCTCCGGTCGTCACGGTAGAAGAAAATTATCTGGTGGGTGGAGACGAAACGCCTCCCGGCTTTCCTGGCATGGCCCACGCACAGGAGCACATGGCGTTTCGCGGCTGCACCGATCTCTCAGCCGATCAAACTGCCGCAATTTTCGCCCAGCTGGGCGGCGATAACGACGCAGACACGCAGCAGAACATCACTCAATATTTCGAGACAGTGCCGTCTCAAGATCTGGCAATTGCCCTCCATGCGGATGCCAATTGCATGCGGAATATTGACGATACCCAGGCGCAGTGGGCACAGGAGCGCGGCGCCATCGAACAGGAAGTGTCGCGCGATCTATCCAATCCCACTTACAAGTTTCTGGTTCGCATGAATCACGATATGTTCGCCGGTACGCCCTACAAAGAGGACGCCCTCGGCACAAGGCCTTCTTTTCAGCTCACCACCGGCGCGATGCTGCAGAACTTTCACCAACAATGGTACGCGCCCAATAACGCGATTCTCGTCATTACAGGGCAAGTGGATCCGGCAAAGGCATTAGACCTGATCAAGCAGTTGTACGGAGACATTCCCAAAAAGCCTCTTCCGACGCGACCAAAAATTGATTTGCAGCCCGTCAAGGCCGAGCATTTCACCCTACCGAGCGATTACCCATATACGATCACGATCCTCGCTTACCGCATGCCCGGCTCCGACAGCGGCGACTACGCCGCAGCGCGCGTCCTGAGCGATGTACTCGCAAGCCAGCGCGCCGATATTTACGGCCTTGTGCCCGATGGGAAGGCTCTCGATGCCGGATTTGAAGTTGGTGAGACTTACCGCAAGGCCAGCGCCGCTCTCGCCTACGCAGTCACGCCAACCACCGCCGACGCCTCGGCCATGGAGCAAACGCTCCGCAGCATCCTTGACCGGTATGCTCATAACGGCGTTCCGCCCGATCTGGTGGAGGCGGCAAAACGCAGCGAGGTGGCGTCGTTTGAGTTTGAACGTAACTCCATTCCCGGACTCGCTTCACTGTGGTCGCAAGCGCTTGCCGCCGAAGGCCGCAACTCGCCAGAGGAAGACGTAGACGCGGTGCAGCAGGTTACCGTGCAGGACGTAAACCGTGTCGCCAAACAATACCTGATCAGCCAGGACGCAATCGTCGCCACACTGGTGCCTGAGGCCTCCGGGCAAGCGGTCGCTGCCAAGGGATTCGGCGGTGCTGAAAAAGTAACGCCCACTCCGACCAAGGCCGTCGAACTGCCAAAGTGGGCGCAATCGTTATTAGAAAATGTGCAGGTGCCCGCCTGGAATCTTCACCCAGTGGAGAGCACGCTACCGAACGGAATTGACCTGATCGTCGAAACCGAAACGCTGACCCCGACCATAACCATCACCGGCGAAATACGCCACGACAGTGCTCTTGAGGTTCCGCCGGGAAAAGAAGGTATCGCAACCGTACTCGACGGTTTGTTCTCCTATGGCACAACCACCCTTGACCGGGTCGCCTTTCAGAAGGCTCTGGACGATATTGCCGCCAGCGAGAGCGCCGGCGAAGGCTTCGAACTGCAGGTGCTGAAACCATTTTTCGATCGTGGATTGCAATTACTTGCGGAAAACGAACTCAGTCCTGCGCTGCCGGAAAGTGCCTTCAAAGTAGTGCAGCAGGAGACGGCAGAGTCCGTCGCCGGTCTTTTGAAAAGTCCCGACTACCGCGCCAGTCGCTCGCTGCTGGAAGGCCTTTTGCCGTCCGGCGATCCGGCCTTACGGGAAGCCACGCCGGAGAAAGTTTCCTCGTTGACCCTGCAGGACGTCAACAATTATTACAAGCAAACCTTCCGTCCAGATCTGACGAAAATCGTGGTGATTGGAGATATTTCACCAGAAGAGGCGAAGAAAGAAATCATGCGGAACTTCGGCTCGTGGAAGACGGAGCAGCCGAAGCCACAACTGGATCTGCCGCCCGTGCCGCCGAACAAGCCTGCTGCCAGCCAGGTTCCCGATCCCGCGCGCGTTCAAGATGAGGTGACACTGTCCGAAGAAGTTCCCATGAATCGCTTCAATGCGGATTACTATCCGTTGCAGCTGGGCAATCACATTCTGGGCGGCGGTTTCTACGCCACGCGCCTTTACCGCGATCTGCGGGAAAAAACGGGTTACGTCTATAACGTGGACGAAGAACTGGAAGCGAACCGCACGCGTACCCGGTTCACGGTCTCCTACGGCGCGGATCCGGTGAACGTGCCGAAGGCTCGTGCGTTAATAGAACAGGATTTGACAGCGATGCAAACCGCGGCGCCGAGTCCCGCGGAAATGGCGCAGGCTCGCGCGATGCTGATTCGCCAGATTCCGCTCGGTCAATCCAGCGAGTCAGAGATTGCGGATGGATTTCTCGCGCGCGCCATGATCGGACTGCCGCTCGACGAGCCCGTTCGCGCCGCGGAACGGTATCAAAAGCTCTCGGCCGAAGAGGTTCGTGCGGCTTTTGCGAAATGGATCCGGCCTGCAGATTTCGTGGAAGTCGTCGAAGGCCCGCCGCCGAAGTAGGCCGTTATCTCACATCCCGCATGCTGCCAGGCCTGAACGCACTGCTCCTGAACGTACTGCTAAAGATATGCGCGTACAAGAATGAAGGCCGCTGCAGGTCCGCTATGCAAGCCCGCTTTGCCTCGCCAGCTTCAGCGCTTCCAAAGCCGCGCCTCGCGCGCCGGCAGTGTCGCCATTCGGCATCACGTGGATCGGAATCCCCGCTTGCTCCTCACGCTGACTCGGCATCCCCACACGGATTTCTCCTATGAACCAGCGCTGAAATTCCGGACTGGTTTCCAGAACCCCGCCACCCACAATCAAGGCATCGGGATCGAACGTATTGATCATTTCGTCGAAGAAGAGTCCGAGAGCATGAGCCTCCACCCGAAAAATCTCTTTGCACATGGGATCGCCTTGCTCCGCCATGCCGCGAACCAGCTTGGCCGCCTGGTGAGGCTCCTGCTTTGTCAGTTGGTGGCCGGGGTAGCGCAGCAAATAATATGGCAGTAGAGTTTTCTCGATCGCTGTGAGCGAGCAGAGCGACTCTAGGTCCCCGATTCGTCCGCAATTGCATTGCGGTTTGATGCCTGCAATACCGGCAATGCTCTGATACGGAATTAGAACATGGCCAAGTTCTCCGCCGAACCCGTTCTTGCCTTTGACAACGTTGCCATCGAGAATGATGCCTCCGCCGTTGCCCGTCCCGACCACGATGGAAATAGACGTTTCGCGGCTTGTGGCTCCGAAGATCGCATAGTGACCCCACAGCGCGGCCGCGTTGGCGTCATTTAAATATGAGACGGGTTTGCCGAGCTTGTGTGCCAGCCCCTCGCGGATATCGAATCCCGCCCACTTCGGGTGAACAAAATTGGTGGAACCACGCGCACTGAGCTGGCCGGCGGCACTGGCCGGACCGGGAGTGTCCAGTCCGATGGCAACCACATCGTTAACAGTAATTCCCGCCAGATCGGTCGCGATCTTCAAACCATCGGCGATCTGCTGGAGACAGATCTCAGGCCCCTGTTTAGAAAGTGCCGGATGCTCGCACAGTTGCTCAATCAGAAAATGCTCTTCCCGGTCTACCAACGTATAGTTGATGGCAGTCCCGCCCAGATCGACACCGGCCACTACTTCCACAGTTCCGTCCTCTACCCACGATATTTACGCCGACCAGCTTAGCAGAATTAGAACTGGAGGAACCGGCCTATCAGGCCGAATCTAATATTAGCTAAAAGATCACCCCTATCCTATACAATCAGGGTCGCTGTAAATCTTGAGGGGGATTAATGGCAAATCTAGAAAACGCGCTCCAGCAGCTTCGTGCGGAGCGACGAGAAGCGCAGTTACATGTTGAGAAGCTGGATCAAGCAATTTCGGTAATCGAGTCGTTAAACGGATCGGGAAAATCTCTGAAAAAGAATCCCGCGAAACGAGTCATATCAGCCGCTTCACGGCGAAAAATGGCGCTCGCGCAAAAGGCGCGATGGATGCGGGTTCGGAAGCAATCCCAACCAGCAGCGGCAGCAGGGAAAGCAACCGGCCCGGTTCTTGCCAAGCACACCATGTCGGCATCGACCCGCAAAAAAATCGCTGCTGCACAGCGGGCGCGCTGGGCCAAGGTGCGGGCGGCGAAGAAAGCTGCTTAGCGCTGACTGTAAGTGTAGGAATGCCGCGGAAGCTGGACAAACGATTCCAGCGATTGAGTATCAGCGGGGAAGCTTTGGCGGAGGTACAGTTTCGCGGAACGGCCAGTTCCGCGGGACAGGCCTCCCGCCGCCCCTAGGTAATTGTCAGCACAAGCGCGCTGCTCGCCCCGCCGCTGGTACAGCCCAAATCACCCGTGTTCCCACTCGGAGTGTTCACCGTCACGCTCGCTGTTCCGGCCGCCGAGATCACGGCGCTCGTAACCGAAACCTGCAGCTGTGTACTGCTTGTGACCAGGGTGCTCAGCGCGGTCCCGTTGATCTCCCCGACCGTAGAAGAAACGAACTTGCTGCCATTCACGGTGAGAACAAAGCCCTGCTGCACTTGAGCCAGCGTAATTGTGCTGGCCGAAAGAGAAGCGATGGTCGGGGCTGGCCGCGCGCTTCCGCACGCCGGATTGAGGGCGTTGCAGGCCTGAAAAACCAGCAAGGCGAGCAGTAACACGCCGAACGATACAGAGAAAGCGCCGACTCGTTTCATACGGGATCGTACCACGCGCTCGATCTAATGCCGGATAATGACTTGGGATCAAGAGAACTACCAGATATCGGCTGTATCCGAAAACTGGGGGCCCCGGGCGGAGTCGAACCGCCGACCAACGGTTTAGGAAACCGCTGCTCTATCCATCTGAGCTACGGGGCCATGCTTAGGCTTTGGAAGACCGGAGGACGACACTAAGCTTTGCGTCCTCACGGATATGGATGTTCAGTTTCCCGTTACTGCATCATCGAGATTGTAGACGGGCCGCCTGCCACGCGCAACGAAACCGGCTCTGGCGTAGTCCGTGAATACTCCGCGTGAAATTGCATAGGAACGAAATTTGTAACCCATCATCGCAGACCGGGCAACGATCCGAGCAAGTTTGCCCGATGCACTGCAAATGATTTACCCTCGCCGCAGCCCTCATGAATCCGCTAACTCAGTCTGACACGACCGATCGATTTTCCCACGCCATGCGACGGGAGATTTACGAGCAGCCTCAGGCGATTGCGAAAACCATCGACCAGCATCTGAAGGATGACATTCTGTTTCCCGGAGAGCTGCACGCCATCGAAAGTGCTCTGCTCACCTTCGAGAAATTAATCATCGCGGCCAGCGGATCGAGCCGTCACGCTGGCCTGGCCGGCGAGATCATGATTGAGGACCTCTCCGGCGTAGCAGTCGATGTGGAGTATGCCAGCGAATATTGCTATCGCTCGACCCACGCCGCGGTGGATCCGATCGTCATGGTGGTA
This sequence comes from uncultured Acidobacteriaceae bacterium, assembly GCA_963726155.1. Classification (GTDB taxonomy): domain Bacteria; phylum Acidobacteriota; class Terriglobia; order Terriglobales; family Acidobacteriaceae; genus Sulfotelmatobacter. Next base: position 1,107,179 of record CAVSBF010000002.1, on the reverse strand, counting down.
ACGCAATCCGGCGAGACCGCCGACACCATCGCCGCGCAACGCGAGGCCCTCACTCGCGGGGTGAAGACCATCGCTGTTTCCAACGTAGCCGACGCCACTATTCCGCGCGAAGCCAGCGCGGCATTGATCACCGGTGCCGGCCCGGAACTTTCCGTTCCCGCGACCAAGAGTTTCACCACGCAGGTCACCGTGCTTTATCTGATGGCGTTGTTCCTGGCCCGCAAGCGCGGGCGGATGACCAGCGAGGTTACGCGCTCATATCTGCAGCGGCTTCTGCAGCTTCCTGAAGCCATCGATCGTAATCTCCGCATCTGGGACGATCTTGCCGATCAATTCGCCGAGAGACAATTCCGTGCGGAGAAATTTCTTTACCTCGGACGCGGCGTTCACTATGCTATCGCCCGTGAAGGCGCGCTCAAACTTAAGGAAATCTCTTACGCTCACGCCGAAGGCTATCCCGCCGGAGAATTGAAGCACGGACCAAACGCTCTGGTTGACGAAAAACTTCCCGTCGTCGTACTTGCCACCTGCGACCATCACGATCCCGATTCCGTTTTGCGTTATCGCCGCACGCTTGAAGTAATGAAAGAAGTCAGATCCCGGCACGGCCGCCTGGTTGCGGTAGCCACCGAGGGCGATAGCGTGATCACTGATATCGCCGATGACGTGTTCTTCGTTCCGGCCGCTCCAGAACTGCTGCTGCCCATTGTCGAAGTCATTCCCCTGCAACTCTTCGCCTATCATGTGGCGACGAAAAAAGGCTATAACGTTGATCGTCCAAGAAATCTGGTAAAGGCCGTGGTCACCGAATAGTCGCAAGCTTCATGTCCAACAATCCCTCGCACATTGACCTGCAGGCTGTCGCAAAACAAGTCGTGCGGCAACGCGGATTTGAACCCGAGTTCCCTGCCGAAGTCCGGCAACAGCTCGCAGACCTGCGCTCTCACCCTCCTCAAATCGTCGCTGGGAAGGATGTGCGTGATCTCCGTTACCTTCTCTGGTCGTCGATCGACAATGACACGTCCCGCGATCTCGATCAGATCGAAGTTGCCGAACGACAGTCCAACGGCGACGTGAAAGTTCTGGTTGGAATCGCTGATGTAGACGCATTCGTCCCTAAACGGTCTGCAATCGATCAGCACGCCGCCCGCGAAACTACTACCGTCTACGCCGGAGTTCGTAACTTTCCCATGCTGCCGGAGGAGCTTTCCACCGGCAAGACTTCCCTGCTCGAAAATCAGGACTGCCTCAGCGTGGTCGTTGAATTCATAGTCGACGCCAGCGGTCACGTAACTTCCAGCCACGTCTATCGCGCGCTGGTCCGCAACAAGGCGCAGCTCCAATACAACTCCGTGGGAGCGTGGCTGGAAGGAAGTGCTGCGGCTCCAGCCAAAGTGGCCGCTTCCCCTGATCTCCAGTCGCAACTTCGACTGCAGGACGAGGTCGCTCAGAAATTAAAAAATGAGCGCTTCGAAAATGGAGCTCTCAGCCTGCAAACGGATGAGCTCCGGCCCATCCTGGTGGATGATCAAGTAGTAGACATGCAGAGCCAGCAGAAAAATCATGCCACGGAATTGATCGAGGATTTTATGATTGCCGCCAACGGCGTGGTGGCACGCATGCTGGAGAAAGTTTCGTCGCTGCGCCGTATCGTGAAGCAGCCGGAACGCTGGGACCGCATCGTGCAACTCGCCGCGACACACGGCGAGAAACTTCCCCCGGATCCCGATTCCAAAGCTCTCAACGATTTTCTGCTGAAGCGCAAAGCGGCTGATCCCGATCATTTCGCCGATCTCTCGCTGGCCGTCGTCAAGTTAATCGGCCCGGGGGAATATGTTCTCGAGCGCCCCGGCATTCCTTCGCCCGGGCACTTTGGTCTCGCCGTGCAGGATTACACACACTCCACTGCTCCCAACCGCCGCTTTCCAGATATCGTCACTCAGCGCCTGATCAAGGCTGTGCTTGCCGGACGACCCAATCCTTATTCCGATGACGAACTCACGGCCATTGCCGCGAATTGCACCGCGAAAGAGGATGCGGCCCGCAAGGTCGAGCGCGAAATGTCGAAGCGTCTTGCTGCGGTCGCTATGCAGAATCGAATCGGGGCTATCTTCGATGCCATCGTTACCGGCGTAACGCCGAACGGAACCTTTGTCCGCGCCCTGCAACCCCATGTAGAGGGCTTGTTAGTCCAAGGCTCGCAGGGGCTGGATGTGGGAGATAAACTCCGCGTCAAGCTGGTTCGCACCGACATTGTGCATGGATTCATCGACTTCGCCCGCGCCTGATTCACGAATCATCTCGCAAGTGGTCATCAAGCAAGACAATATCCGCCTGCCGGACCCTCAGCTATCCTTGCCCAAGGAAGTTCGTGTGGGAAAAAGGCGGGAGATTTTTGCTCGAATGGCGCAAACTCGTTTGCGGCGTGATGATCGTCATTGTCCCCGCGTCCCTGAATGCCCAAATCGTGGACCGCGGGCTGCTGCACAGTGATGGCGGAACCTGGTTGAATGGCAGTCCTGCGCCTGCTGTCTCCGCAATCTTCCCCGATTCTCTGGTGCAGACCCAAGCCGGCCACAGTGCCAGAATCAATTTGGATGGGTCAACCGTACTGATTGGGCCCGAAACGATTGTGCAATTTCAGGGCAACGAGCTTGCCCTCGATCACGGCGCCCTGCAACTTGATACCGCGCGGGAGATGAAGGTTCTGATCGGCTGTGTCACGGTGACTCCGATAACGTCAGACCGAACCCAATACAATGTGACCGATGTCGACGGGAGGGTTAAGGTCGTCGCTTTGAAGAATGATGTGAAGATTCACTTACACGGCGCCGTGCGCAGGTCGAAACAAAGCCCCTCCTCTGATCTGATTGTGCGGGAGGGTGAACAGGCAACTCGACGCGACCGCTGCGGGGCCTTCGTCCAGCCTACTCATGGTGACGGACCGATCCTGGAACGGCCGTTGGCGTGGGGGACTGCACTCGTAGTGGCCGGTGCGGTCGCGTGTCTGGGCTTATGCCACGGCGACGATCCTGTCAGTCCTTCCAAACCCTAGGAATCAATCCATCATTCGATCCCTAGGTGCCCATTCCGGTGTCGGGTTCCGCCCCCGTCGCAGCTCTCCTCGCCAAGCGCCCGGTGCGCAGAAGATAAAGCATGTAACCAATCACCACCAGGTTGCCGATAAATACGACTGAGCGCAAAAGAGTGACGCCGCGTAGGAGTTCGCGAATCTCCAGCGGAATCAATAATGTTCCCGATCCAAACGCCACCCACTCTGCCCATGTGCGGCCTTTCCACAATCCATAGGCTTCCACAAACCGCAACGCAGAGTAGACAAACGCCAGCCGCGCTGCGGCCCACAAGCGCGCGTCTGTGATGTCATCGGCAAAATCAAGAAAAAGCTGCGCAGAATGGCGGTCTGTATTGATGTGCAACAAGGCCAGGAGGCTTTCCGCGATCACCCACGCGTCCTTGTGCACCAGCAGAATCGCGCTCACGCCAATCAGCAAAACGAATATACCCTTGATGAATTCGATGGAAGCAACTGCTCGCAGGAGGCGCCGCTGCGCGGGACGGAGACCGGATTTCGTTGCTGGCGAAGACATGCCGCGGCGCTGGGAGTTCCCTCAGATTACCATGGCTGCCCCACTTATCCCCTTTCTTACGTCGGTAACTAGAGAGAATTTTCCCTTGATGGCAAGATTGTAGTGTTGAGGGAGTTATGATGAGAAGGTTTGCTACGCTGCTGATATTTTCGCTTACCGCCTGCTCCTTGGCCACGGCTCAAGTTTCTCAGACCTCTACGCCGCAAACCGCGCGGCAGGCCTTGATGGAAATGTTCTCACCGAATGGCTCGGGGACCTTCGTAAAACATCTACCCGCAGCCACTTTAAGCGCTCTGGAGAATGCGGGAGCGCTGAAGGCCTTGCAGCAGTACTCAATGCTGGCCAGCCAATTCCACAAGACCGGGAATCAGCTCGAAACCTTTGAAACCGGACCGGTCCTGCTGGCCAACGACGATCCGAAGACAAACCAAAGAGTTGAGGTCATCGTGGACAGCGATTCTGTGCAGGGCGATAGCGACAACATCGAACTCTCTTTTCGAACCTATAAGGACAAGCAACTGCAGCGTACGCCGTTCATGCCTCGAATTACGTTCTGCATGAAAATGGAAACTGGCGTCTGGAAACTGAACGAGATTCTTTTCAGTGTGCGGGTTCCGCTTGCCGATCCCGACTTCCTTAAAAACATCACGGATGGGATAAAATCGCGAACCGCAGCAATGACGCAAACCCAACTCCAAGGCTCGCCCTCGACGATCACCTTTGGTGGCGATTCGACGGTGGTCGCGTCGATGCGAAGCATTCTGACGGCGGAAAAAACCTACAACAGCACCTATACCTCGGTCGGCTACACTTGCACACTTTCCGATCTGGATGGTTTCGGAAGTGGCGAGCCGAATGAACATCAAGCAATGTTGATCGCCAGCGGCCTGGCCAGCGGGAAAAAACAGGGTTACCTGTTCACGCTTTCCGGATGCGGAGGAACACCAGCCGGTTCGTTCCATTTAGCGGCAGTTCCCGCGGGGAACAGCTTCGGACGTCGCGCTTTCTGCGCAGATCAATCGGGAGCCATCCGCTACTCGACAGATGGCAGCGCCGCGACCTGTCAGGCAAGCGGTATTCCTCTGCCGTAACAGAGTCGGAGCCCAGGCAATGAAAAATGAACTTGCGAGCTCTTCGCTCGCCGGGTTTTGCGGATTTAACTCTACTTACCGGTTTCCCAGTCGCACTGCGGCCCGCAATTCATTCACAATTTCCTGCGATGCTTTGATCGCCGCCGCATGTTGATCCACGTTGAAGGAAATCGCGCCCACGCGGGCGTGCCCGCCTCCGCCGTAGCGTTCGCAAATTTTCGCCAGATTGACTACCGGCTCTTGCGGCGCCCAGGGGTTCGATCCCACTGAGACTTTCACGCGGAAGCTGCTCTTGCTGAGCCCCACGCTATAAATCGATTCTGGATGCAGGTAGTAGGGAACAAACTTGTTGTAACCCTCAAGTTCCTGGTCGGTGATATCGAAAAAGATGGTGCCGTCCGTACACTCGGCCCGCTGTTTCAATATGTCGATGGAGATTTCGTGGCGCTTGAGAAGCGGCGGCAATAGCGGAGCGATGAATGGCTCCTCCAGAATGGCGGCCAGCGGCTTGGTGGCCAGCAGCGGAATCAGGTTGGGAACAAATTTCTGGTCCGGCGCGGATTCGATGACCATGGTCAGCTTCATGGCGGGTGCCTGCATCTCCACCGCCGTTCTGGCATCGGGATAAAGCGCGCCATCGATGACGTCGGTCCAATGGACCAGGTCGGCCAGCGGCTTGGGATCGAATCCGAAACGCTGTTCCCCGATCATTGCAATGAAACTGGTGCATGATTTGAAAGCGGGATCGTAAAACTTGCGGTTACTCTGGTCGCGCTCGAAATGCGCCGCGTCTGCGGGCGAGAGAAACGCGCTCTCGTGATGATCGAACCACCATGTGATCTTTGGCGAACTGGAATATTTGAAATCAACGATCGCATTTTCGTCGCCGTCGAAATCCGATTCGTTAAACAGCGAGCCTGCGCGATGCAGCAGGCCAGAAAACTCAAAGTCCACATCACCGCGGACACGCTCGCGATAAAAGCGGGAGAACAGAGCCGCCGACGACGCTCCGTCGAAACACTTGTCGTGGTAGAAAACTTTGACTTTCAATCCAATCCTCAGTTTGGCGCAAATTTTCGCCGCTCGCATCGGCCACGAAACTGCCGAAATGGAGCTACGAAGTAAAAGCTAATAGGAATGACAGCTTAGAGGAGGAAAGTCAAGGGCCACAGGATCGTACACTTCAGAAACCGATGCCCCAGCCCGAGCAGAGTTGTCCTGCTTCGGGGCGCATCGTTGCCGTGCTAACGCTTATCCAGCCTGCTTTTCCGCCAGGTCGCCGATCAAAGGCAGTTTGTACATCTGTCCCTGGTTCGCCTTCATAAGCATAATGATCCACACGATCAAAGCTCCCAACGCGACCAGCATATGCAACGGCGCTGTGAGCAGAATCAGGAAGGGCACGATCGTGAGAAACGTCAGAGCGACCTGAATAATGACGACTGCTACAAAGAGAAAAATACTCTGAAAGGAGTGGAAGCGGATAAACCGGCTTTTATTGTAGGGTGCCGTGACCAGGAAGATGATCGCGGGAATGAAAGTAATATAGGCCAACATCCCCGCCACATTGTCTGTAAGTCCGGAAGCCGCGGTAGCCGGAAGAACTGCGGCCCGTCCGCTGCATGCCGCGCATACCGTCGCGCCATCGGCAACCTGAGCACCACACATATTGCAGAACGCCATCGGAGTTCCCTCCCTGTCTGAGTTGCGGCCGCCTAAACCACCCCAAGCGACGTTGCGGCAAAATACCAGAAAGTGTGAAGAGAAGCAATCAATTACTTGGCCCCGGTGGCGCGTTAATTTGTGGCGGCGTGCTGTTCCGCAAAGTCACCCACAAGCGGGAGTTTGAACATCTCTCCCTGCAGCGCCTTGACGACAAGCACAACCCAAATCGCTAACAAACCGAGGCTCGTCACCATAGAGAGCAGCAGTACCACCAGATAACCCAACAACGGAACAAAAAACAGCAGAAAAGCTGCCGTCCGGACTACAGCGCCAATCACTAACGCGGCGAGCCAGAATCCGATGCACTGAAAAGAATGAAAGCGGACGAAGCGATCCCGGCTGTAAGGTTCGACTAGAAGGAAGACGATCGCGGGAATAATCGTGCAATAGGCGAGCGCGCCAGCGAGGGTGCGAGACAACGCGCCCACGTTGCCCTGGACGCGATCGACCGGCGGTGTGCCTTGGCCGCAGCCCGGACAAAACGCGGTATTATCCGGCATCGACGCGCCACATTCGGGGCAGGAACTGGACATGCCTCAGAATAACCCGTCGGCGCGTACCGTGCCAGAACGCACAGAACGTTAAACCCAGCTCGTTAGGTGGAATACCGACGACATTAGCCAATGACAAGGTGGGAACATTGGAGTAGCCGGGTTTAACCGTACGAACGCGAAGTCCTATATAATTCTCCGACTAACGCATGGACTTCGATCAGCTCATTACCTTTTTGGAAGTTGCCCGGCAACGCAGTTTCTCTCGTGCCGGAGAGAAAGTTTTCCGCTCGCAATCGGCGGTCAGCGCCCAGATCCGTCAACTCGAACAAGAGTACGGCGACCGTCTACTCGACCGCTCGGGTAAGACTGTCAAGCTGACTCCAGCCGGCCAGATTTTTTACGAGTATGCCTTACGCCTCAAGAGCCTGCGTGACGAATCCCTCGTAGCCGTAGCTGACCATGGGCAAACCCCGCGCGGAACGCTTCTGGTCGGGGCCAACGAGGCCACTTGTCTGTATGTGTTGCCCGAGGTTTTTGGCGAATACTGCCGCCACTATCCCGATGTGCAAATCAGCATCTATCGCAATTTCACCTACAAGATTGTTGAGAAGCTGGAGAACGGTTCGCTCGACGTGGGCGTGCTCAGTTTGCCCATCCAGTCGCCCAGCCTAAAGGTGCAGCCCATTTTCCGCGACCGCCTGATGCTGATGGTTAGCCCGCGAAACCCGCTGGCCAAGATGAAATCGGCCAACATCGCCGAGGTCGTAAAATATCCTTTGCTGCTTCCCAAAACCGGACACACGCGCCGGCTGCTGGACAAGCTTTTCCGGGAGTACAATTCTGAACTCAAAGTGCGAATGGAATTGCCCAGCATTGGCATGATCAAGAGCTTTGTGGCCGCCGATCTCGGCATCTCATTGATCAGCGCATCTTTCGCGCGCGATGAAGTCGCGGCGGGGCGGGTAAAACTGGTCGAATTAGAGGGCGCCGAATTGTGGCGTGAACTGGGTCTTGCCTACCGGCGTGACCGAACGCTATCGGTCGCCGCCAAAGCCTTTATTACCGTGTCGCGCCAACTGGCTACTCATCCTAAGAAGACGGAAGCGACGGCCTAGCCGGTCACGCCGCCTTTGTACTTCGCCCTCTCACACTTTGAACCACAGTCGCAGGCAGCTGCAGCACTCGAATGGTCGAGTTCCTCTTGGTTTTGACATGAACCGCTATGCCATCGTCTTCCGGAAACGGGTCGGAAATCACCTCAAATTCTTCGCCGTAAAGTCGAATGTGGCCGGATGCCGCATAGCCAAGATGTTTGATGTGAGCGCACATTTCCGACATGGAGGCAGATTCAAGATTGCGAGTCGTCATGATATTCCCATTATAGGCTTCCGTTTGCCGTAGCGCTCTTGCGAGGGATAAACTCGGGCTTCTCCAATTCGGCGAAAGGACCTTAAACCCGTGCCGCAAAACGAAAAAGCCGGCTATAACCGCTTCCTGCTGCTGGTAGCGGGACTAGGAGGCCTGCTCTACGGGGTGGACGTAGGCATCATTGCCGGCGCCTATCCTTACCTGGAAGCCACGTCAAAGTTGAATGCCAGCCAGCTCTCGAACATCGTGGCAGCCGTGCTTCTGGGGAGCGTGATCTCCACTTTATTTGCCGGACTGCTCGCGGACTTTATGGGCCGCAAGCTTTTAATGGCGCTCAGCGGACTTCTGTTTGTTGCCAGCATTCCCGTAATTGCGCTTTCGCATGGATATGAGCCGCTGATTCTTGGCCGACTGTTGCAAGGCATCAGTGCCGGCTTGATCGGCGTAGTTGTTCCACTCTACTTGGCGGAATGCCTGGCGGCATCGAGTCGCGGCAAAGGGACGGGAATTTTCCAATGGCTGTTGACGCTCGGCATCGTAGCAGCGGCCCTGGTTGGGATGTATTTCAGTATTCGCGTCGAAGAAGTTGCGAAACTCGGCGACCCGATCAAACTCTTCGCCTTTAAAGATACGGCGTGGCGCAGTATTTTCTGGGTCTCACTACCTCCCGGCATCTTGTTCGTGATTGGCAGCTTCATCGTTGCGGAATCCCCGCGCTGGCTGTTTCGCCGCGGAAAGCGGGACGCCGCCTACACAGCGCTGCTCCGTTCTCGCACCACCAAACAGGCGGATATCGAACTCGCGGAGATGGAACAGGCCGCTGCTTCTGAGAAACCCCAGTCCTCCACTGGAACCAAAGTTAAAGAATCTCTTCTGCGCCGGAAATATGTGATCCCATTTGTTCTGGCCTGCGTGATTCTCGCCTGCAATCAAGCCACTGGCGTCAACTCCATCATTGGATATAACACCAACATTCTCTTGCAAAGCGGCCTTTCCGACGTGCAGGCGCATTGGGGATACGTGCTGTTCACCATTATCAATTTCCTGACGACGATTGGCGGCGTCATGCTGGTCGATCGCAAGGGACGGAAGTTCCTGCTTTCAGTGGGAACGGCAGGAATTATTCTTTCACTAGTTTGCACCGGACTGCTCTTTCGCCAGACGGAACGTTTGCGCGTGGATTCCAGAGGCCCGGTTCAATCGATGGTCAAACCCGACCAGACGATCACCCTCACCTATGATCAAACGCTCGCCCAGAAGCTACTAAGCACCACCACAAATACCGCGCCGCAAATCGCGAACCGCCCCACCTCACTGGTCGTTATCTACTCTTACGGCGATTTTCACGCCTCGACCAAAGCGGCGCGTTCGGACGATACCGTAGCGGCTCCGATCGAAATCACTCGCGAGAGTTGTGTGCCCTCAAACAAAGTGGTGGCGTTTTTTTCGAATCCCTTCGGCGATCTGGATGCCGCTCGCGCGGCTCCGCTGAAGATCGACGATGCGCTGATCACTCCACTCCCCAGCCAGGGCAGCGGATGGCGGGTAGCTTTCACCCTTTTCGTGTTCATGGCTTTCTATGCCATTGGTCCGGGAGTTTGCGTGTGGCTGGCGCTATCGGAACTGATGCCCACTCGCATTCGCTCCAACGGCATGAGCATTGCCTTGCTGATCAACCAGGCAGTTTCTACGGGAATTGCAGCGGTATTCCTGCCGACCGTAGGCAAGTATGGCTATGCGGTCATGTTCTGGGGCTTCGCGGCTTGCACCGTAATCTACTTCATCACGGCTGCCTTCTTCCTTCCTGAAACCAAGGGCAAAACATTAGAGGAGATTGAAGCGCACTTCGAAGGGAGGGCTAAGCCGGGACTCGCAACTACATGAATTTGCAAGGGATAGTCGATCACAACACTCTAGTGGGGGCCTATAGCACTTGGGTGCCATTTACCAACTCCCGCCCTTCTCCTATGCTTCCGATTGAGCAGCACTTGGGGGAGGGCTGATCAACATACGTCCCACGACTCGAATGAGTCTGGGGCGTTTTGTTTTGCGCCGAGATTGACAACCGCCCCAACTCTCCTTGACCATCGCCTTTAGAAAGTCTCAGCAAACAGCATCTAAAATCTTATGAAACCGCGGGTCTCGAGTTTTTTCTTTTTTGTCTCTATTCTTCTTCTTTCCACTTTCACGATTCCCTTCGCCACAGCGAATGCCCTGCGGGGAACGCTGGTGCATGAAGAAACCATTCGCGTCGCCCCGAGTACAGACGCCGCCCGCGTCGGCGAAGCCAGTCGTGGAAACGAACTTATCGTCATCGACACCAGTCGCGATTGGATTCACGTGGAAGCGATTCTCCGCGAGCCGAGCAACGAAGAAGGTGCCACGGAAGACGAGGCTGAGGGTAAAGCGATCACCGGCTGGCTCCCGAGCCGCTCCGTGGTTCTCAGCACCACACAGGATGGCGATAAGGTTATCTTCGGCGAAGCGGTCGACTCTGAAGAGCAAGCCAGCAGCCGCCGAGGCCGGCGCGATGCCGCGCAAGATGCCATGCGACTCTACTATCGCGTTTATGATCTGATGCCCGCTTCGCCGCTGGCCGCGGAAGGGCTCTATCGCGCCGCGGATATTCGCTGGCAGATCGAGCGCGCCGACGTTATGACCCGTCCTTCCGCGCGCGCACGCGAATCCTACATGCGCGGCCAGATGAACGAAGAGTGGATGAAGCTGGTGATCAAGAAATATCCGGGCACGAAGTGGGCCGACCTGGCCGCCTTCCGCTTGCTCGAAAACAAACTATGCGGCGATTGGGAAGGATTATCGAAGTGTCCGGATAAAGAGGCCGACCTCTACGAGAACTACGCCAAAGAGCACCCGCAATCTCCGGCGGCCGCGGAAGCTCTGTACGATGCAGCGTGGCGCCGCTCTGCGCTCATCGAAATCTATAAGACCGAACCGAATCAGAAAAAATCCGCCGAATCCAAAGACCGGGCGCTCTCGCTAGCACAGAAAGTAGTCGGCCAGTACGGACAAAGCGATTGGGCGTATCGCGCCCAACGTCTGATCTTTTACATCCAGCAAGGCGTTCCAACGTTCGGTAACGTCAGCTACTAATCGCTATTATTTGCTCGAAGATCTCCGCGAGCATTTCTTCGCGGCCTCTGCGATTCAAGCTCCTGAACTCGATCTGGCAACCACCTCGTGAAGTTTTTCTGCGATACTGTTCCCCTTACTTTGGGAGGTAGATTGAACGACTACTTGCTGTCACTTGTGCTGGGAATCGTGGAAGGTCTCACCGAATTTCTTCCCGTAAGCTCCACCGCACATCTGCGGATTTCAGAAGCGCTGCTGCACATCAGCCTTTCTGATGGCTACTGGAAGATGTACACCATCGTGATTCAGTTAGGCGCGATCCTGTGCCTGCCAGTGTATTTTCGCGACCGCATCGCCAAGTTCATATCGACTTTCCCGCGCGGTGAAAGAGGAGACCGAAATGCCCTGACTCATCCTCTGGGTCTCACAATGGTCGCTTTTGTCGTCACCGCGATTCCGGCTTTTCTGCTGACTAAAGTGATCGGCAAACATCTGGAAAGTCTCACTATCATGGGCACTGCTCTCCTCGTGGGCGGAATCGTGATGTGGATCGTGGACGCCATGAATTCGAAATCAGAGGCTGCCGGTCCATCAGCCGGCGGAGGCCGCATCCACACCTGGAAGATGGAAAGCATGTCACTGGCTCAAGCTGTGTGGATCGGCGCATGCCAGATTCTATCGGCAGTCTTTCCCGGCACGTCGCGTTCGATGTCCACGATTGCAGCCGGTCAAATCGCAGGAATGTCGCGGGCCTCGGCACTGGAGTTCTCATTTTTTCTCTCGATCCCGACGATGGTAACAGCGACCTGCTATGACTTGCTGAAATCATTACGCGGCAAGGGAGAGAATCCCATCGGCGTTTCGCAGATCGATGCGCATGGGTGGATCGTGCTGGCCATCGGCTTCGTGGTCTCCTACATCGTCGCGTACGCCAGCGTCGCGTGGTTTATGGCATACGTGCGAAAGCGCGGCTTCGCCCCCTTCGCGATATACCGAATTATCTTGGGTGGGCTCGTGCTGGCGTTTGCATCGCGATTAGCAGGATAAAACCTCTTAACCACGAAGGACACTAAGGATCACGAAGGAACCCAGCACTACAAAACCTTCGTGAAACTTCGTGTCCTTCGTGGTTTACCGCTTTTACAGCAGCCGGAAGCCAACTGTACACTCCCAACCAATTCCGTGATTGCCGCCGCTGCCGCTTCTTGGCATAATGATGAGGCTCTGGCCGATTTGCGCCACGGACAGACTTACCTCCGTGCAAAAAGCGGCCCACATGCGTTTTCTGGCAAGCATTTTTACGCCCACGGGCAATCGGCGGCTCAACGAGCTGATCGGTTTCCTGTTGTGCGTCTCCGCGCTCCTCCTTTTCCTCGCGCTCGCTTCGTATTCGCCGCTCGATCCTTCACTTAACAGCGCCTCCGTTCTGACCGGAACCCACGCCGCCCGCAACTGGATTGGCATGGTCGGAGCTTTCATCTCCGACTTGATGCTGCAGTTTTTCGGCATCGGCGCGTTTCTGCTGCCCATCTTTCCTTTCATGCTGGGCATCCGCTGGTTCGCCTCGAGAAAGATTCAATCTCCGGTAGCCAAGAGCTTGGGCGGAATCTGGCTGTTGATGTTTGTCCCTGCTCTGCTCGCTCTGCTGCCAGGAAATTTCCGCTGGCTGGGCGTCATCCCGATTGAAGGTCTCGTGGGTCGCGTGGTCGGCGATGTGCTGATCCATTACTTGAACGTAGCCGGTGCATACATTGTTTGCGCCAGCATACTAGCCGTCGCGCTCTATTTGTCCACGGCATTTTCGTTTTCCTCGATCCAACTTTGGGTTCCGACTCGCTTCGCATTTGTGACCGCTCTGTGGAACCGTTACCAGGATTGGCAGGAAGATCGCGCCAAGCGGCGCCAACAGAGGGAACTGGATAAGCGCCGCGTTTCTAAGCCTGTGGTAAAGACCCAGCTGATTCCGTCGCGGCAAACTGCTTCTGCTGAGCCTACCGTTCAGGCTAGAGCCGCTGCCGAACCGCGACGCACCGGTATCGAGCGCATGTTTGAGCCGGAACCGGCCCCAGCGGCGTATACTCCTGCACCAACAGGCGGAATCCTATCCGAATCTTTGGCCGCCGCCGAAGCTGTCGGCGATCCCGAAGTCACCCAGCGCGCCGATGGCGATCACAAGGCCAAAACAACGATGCCGAAGATCGCAGGCGGATACAAGTTGCCCTCGAGCAGTTTGCTGCAGCGTCCGGATGAGCAGCAGGCGGTGGATGCCGACGAACTGAAACTTCTGGCGCAAGTGCTAACAGAAAAATATGCTGAGTTCGAAGTTCATGGCCAGATTACACAGATCAATCCTGGTCCGGTGGTTACTACGTTCGAATTCAAGCCCGATGCCGGAATCAAATACAGCCGCATCACCAACCTCACCGACGATCTCTGCCTCGCATTGAAAGCCGAGAGCATCCTGATCGAGCGCATGGCGGGAAAATCGACCGTAGGCATTCAGGTGCCGAACCGCGAACGCGAAATCATCTGGCTCCGGGAAAATATCGAATCGCAGGAATTCATGGGCCAGAAGTCCAAGCTGACGATGGCCCTTGGTAAAGACATCAACGGCCGGATCGTAGTGGCCGACCTGGCCGGAATGCCGCACTTGCTGATCGCCGGCTCAACCGGCGCGGGCAAGAGCGTAGCCATCAACGCTTTCATCATGTCGATTTTGTACAAGGCGACGCCGGATCAGGTTCGACTCATCCTGGTCGATCCGAAGCGGCTGGAACTGGGCAACTACGAGGGCGTCCCGCATCTCTATACGCCAATCATTACCGAGCCGAAACTGGCCGCAAATGCACTCCGCAATGCCGTGCGCGAAATGGAACGGCGCTTGAAGCTGCTGGCCGCGAAGGGTGTGCGGAATATCGATCAATACAATCGTCTCTTCGATAGTGGCACGCCGAGTCTGTTCGAAGAAGATTCCGATGGCAAGCCAATTCCCTACATCGTGATCATCATCGACGAGTTGGCCGACCTGATGATGCTCGATTCCTCGAACGTTGAAGAATCGATCACGCGCCTGGCACAGATGGCCCGCGCGGTGGGGATTCATCTCGTTCTCGCAACGCAGCGGCCATCCGTCGATGTAATTACCGGATTGATCAAAGCAAACTTCCCGGCGCGAATTTCGTTCCGCGTGGCCACGAAAGTGGATTCACGAACCATTCTTGATGCCAACGGCGCCGAAGCGCTCCTGGGCAAAGGCGACATGCTCTACCTGCCCTCGGGATCTGCGCGCGTTCATCGCTTGCACGCCCCGCTGGTCACGGAAAAAGAAATTGCGGCCGTGGTCGAATTCTGGAAGGCGCAAGGCTCTGCCGAATATCAGCAGCAATTCCTCGAAGCTCCAAAAGATGAGCGTGAATCTGCCGGCGGCGCAGACAACGTTGAAGGATCAGGCGGCAGCGAAGATGATCCTCTCTATCAGGATGCGGTAAAGCTGGTCGTAGAGTTTGGCAAAGCTTCCACTTCCCTGCTGCAGCGGCGGCTCCGCATCGGCTACGGGCGCGCGGCGCACCTGATCGATCTCATGGAACAGGACGGCATCGTGGGCGCGGCTGACGGTCCCAAGCCTCGCGAGGTGCTCAAGCGTCCCGACTGGATTTCTGAAATCGAACAAACCATGCGCTAGATAAAATGCGACATGCCGAAACGTAATCTTCGAGTACTGAAGTGGCTTGGAACCACTCCTGCTGTCGCCATCTGCACCTTGTGCAACCGCGAATTCAAGGTGCCCGTAGCCTCAGCAAAGCGCGTAGCGGATGCTCAGGAGAATCTTAGACTCCAGTTTGCCGAGCACGAATGCGTGGCGCCAACATCAGCCCCACAAACCCGTGAAGGGTGATCCGAACTTCGGATATTGATTATATATTTAAGGGCGAACAAACAGCGAATATGGTAGCATCGTCCGCATGGCTCGCCGTCCAGATCGTAAAAATGCCGAAGTGCTGAGTGAAGACGACCTGAAGCAACTTCGCCACAATCTTGCCCACCTCAGTCTCGGCGCGGTAAGAGACTTTTATGATCAGGCATACCGCGATTGCCGCCTGATTTATCATCGCCTGCCCACCCCGAAGCAGATGCAGATGCTGGTTCAGGCCTGGAAGCAGTTGTGGAAGTGGCGCTGACCTGCTTGTTTGCACAACCCCCTGCCGCGCTTTCGGTATACTAGAAAAGTATGTCAGTGTTAAAAAACATCGCCGCCGTCGCCAAGGGAATGAGCATTACCTTCATGGAGATGTTTCAGCCTACGACGGTTGAAAATTATCCGGATGGCAAAGGCCCGCTCCGCGGCGCGCGCATTGAAGCCCGCTTCCGCGGCGCCCACGTTCTGCAGCGCGACGAAAATGGATTGGAAAAATGCGTAGCGTGTTTCTTATGCGCCGCCAATTGTCCTTCAAATTGCATCTATATCGAAGCTGCCGATAATACCGCCGAACAGCGCGTCAGCGGCGCCGAACGCTACGCCAAGGTCTATAACATCGACTACAATCGCTGCATTTTCTGCGGATACTGCGTCGAGGCGTGCCCCACCGATGCCATCACGCATGGTCACGGCTTCGAACTGGCCACGTTTAATGCCAGTAATCTGGTTTACCGCAAGGAGCAAATGCTGGCCCCTCGGCCCGCGCATATGGGAGCGAACGTCGTGTTCAATCAGGCCGATGTAGATGGCGGTGCTCCCAAGGAGATGGTGGCGGGAAGCTAGCCGGCTCGCTGGGTTTGAAAGCAGGCGTTAGCTGAATAGGTATACGCGAGTGATAACGGGACGCCCACGCGAGCGTCCCGTTTTCTTTTCCAACCATAAACGACCGGATCACATCTTTTAGCTACATGATTCGCAAACTACAGTCGGGTGAGTATCGTTTATATTCGCGGAAGAAAGATGCGAAGACCGGGAAACGGAAAAATCTGGGAACTTTTTCGTCGCGCGCAGCGGCTCAGAAGCATGAGCGCGCGGTGCAGTATTTCAAGAGGGCCTGACGCGTTCAGCGCTCGCTAGAAAGTCGTGGCCAGCCGGAGAGCATAGCTTCTCGGCGGCCCGATGGCATTGCCGGAAAACAGTCCGCCGAAATCGATAACGTTCAGGCGGTTATTCAGATTTTCAACGTCCGCCTGCAGGCGCAGCGAACGCTTTTCTTTTTGGTAAAGCTCAAGCCCTGCTGAAGCATCCACTGTTAGCGTTGGCTTGATGCGTCCGTCGGCGAAGTTGATGCGATTCACCACTGCCGCGCCGTATTCCTCCAGCGCTTGATCGTACGTTCCCGTAAAGTCGAAGGGCAGGCCACTGCCATATTCGGCGCCTCCCGCCAGCCACAGACGTGACACCAGTTGATAGCGAATACGTCCGCGAACCGTGTTGCGTTGGTCCTGCGAATCGGGAAAATGTCCGGTGAGTTGCGTGGTGGCATTAATAGCATCTGAGCCGACGAAAAGGCCTCCCGTAACCGGGAACCATGCATTGCCGACGATGTAGGAATAGCTCAAGAATGATGAAAAACGATTCCAGTGCGGCAGTTCGAGTTTTCCTTCCGCGCCATAAATAATGGCCTTCCGAAACGCGATAGGAAAACTAACGGCGGTGTTCAGGATCTGATCATCGTCTGCGAAGTTGTTTACATAACGTCGAAAATAATTGGCGTCGAAGCGAAACTGCCCGAGAAAACTTTTCGTAGCACCGAACTCGAAGTAATTGCCATGCGACGGCTCGACGGGCAAGCGAAGCACGTTGGGATTGAGCGAAATCACATCCGGCGAACTGGCCAGCAGAATATTTTCGAATGACGGGGTTTGAAAAACACGGTCGTAGGAGGCATGAACGATCAGGTTCGCACGCGGAAAATATCGCGCGACGGAAACGCGCGGACTGACGGCATTTTGATTCACTACGAGTTGATAGTGATCCCAGCGAAGTCCCCCATTCACAGTCCAATTGCCGAGATGGATGAGATCCTGAATAAAAGCGGATTGCTCCAGATCCGGCCGGTTGCCGGTGAATGCGAACGACGGCGGCGTGCTGGGATCAAACGGATAGAGAGGATCGCTGGGGCTGGCGGTAATGACGTCGCTGAAGTTCTCGTGCAGAAAAAGATTGTCGGATTCCAGACCCGCCTTCCATTCTTGACGGCCGTGGTGGATAGAGATTGTGCTGTTGAAGTATCCCTCCTTGAAGTCATTGTGCAAAAACGCGGCGATCGGCCAGGAACCGTTGTTCGAGTGCAGGTCGCTGGAGTTGTCGCGCACCATGCCACGAATATTGGCCAGAATGTCGGATGAAAAAACGTGCTGATAGGACGCGATTCCCATGGTTTCGAAGTTGTCGGCGATTTGAAGCTGCGGCGTGCTGGTGGGCGGAGTGCGAAGATCGGGAAATTGTTGTGGCTGCTCGTTGGGAATTTCATAGCGCGCCAGTTCGTGCTGAACCATTAGCGTAAGGCGATCTTTGGGAGTGAGGTCACGCTCAAAACTTAAAGAGAAATCGCCGGTAGTCCCGCGGTTAGTGAAATTTTCCGGCACTACGGGATTGAGGTAATGCGCCGTCATGTTCCCCGAGGCGCTGCCACCCACGGTGTTGTGTCCCCAGGAGTCTTGGGCGCTGGCGAAAGCGCCCGCGGTATCGAAGCTTCCGCCGGAAAGAATGGCTTGTCCGTGAAGCCCGGGTTGGGAGTCGTGGAGTGTATTGACTTCAACGATCCCACCCATCTTCCGCCCGTATTCCGCCGGAATGCCGGCGGTGTAAATGGTGAGCGAGTCAACATCGTCGGCCTCGATCTCGGGACCAAAACCGGGAGAACGATTGTCGGTAAGCGGGATGCCATCGATGACAAACTGCGTTTGATATTCGGAACCACGCGGATGCAGCACCGCATTGCCTTCATAAAGCCAGCCGGGTTGCGTATTGATCAGGTCGGGCAAGGAGCGTCCAGGCAGCGACGCGGGCCGCTCCGCTATGGCTTTGGAGTCAATGTGGTTGATCGTGGTGGTGCGTTCGGGATCGAGGAGAGTGGCGGCGGCGGTCACGTTCACGGCAGTGCTGATCGCAGCAATACTGAGCTTGACTATGTATTCCGTCGGCAGGACCGACTGGATATTGATCAGTCCGTCGTAAGCAGCGAACCCGGGCTCATGAACTTCAAGGCGATAGACGCCGAAGGGAAGATTACGAACGATCGCGAGGCCCGAGTCATCGGCGGAAAAAGAGCGGTGGAACTGAATCGCGTCGTTCGACAGATCGATGAAAGCCTTAACCGGATTACCATCGGGACCAATGACCTTGACGCGAAGCTCTCCATTATTACTTTGCGCCAGGAGCGGAAGAGCCAGGAAGAGAATCGCGAAGTGGAATAATGAGCGCACAATTTGAGTCGAAGAATCTTTATGCTATCAGTTTCGACTGCTGCGACTGGCGTTTCAAACGCCGTACTCGCCCCTGTTTGGATGCCGATTTTACAAATCGCAAACATGCGCGTGACAACTAAGAGCGCCAGAGTCAAGCAACATGAGCACAGATCAGAAAGGGGAGAATTCTGATCGTCGATCTTCACGCCCTCAAACACGCAGAGGGAATGGGGAAAACGGGCGTTCTTACCGCAGGGGGTGAGGCGCCTGTTTTATTTAAGTTCAGCGTTTTCACCTTCGAAATAAAAGATCGGCGGCCACGAACAACGCGAACACCACGGAGATAACACCGTTCATGGTGAAGAATGCGGCGTTAAGTTTGCTGAGATCGTCGCGCTTGACCAGGGAATGTTCGTACAAGAGCAATAGCATGACCGCGACAATGCCGGCCCAAGCAAGCCTGCCCAGCCCAAAGGCTGGGATCAAGGCGACTAAAAGGCCGAGCATGATGAGATGGAAAATCCGCGCCACCCAAAGAGCCGGGCCAATCCCGATATATCGGGGGATCGAGTGCAGCCCCGCGTCGCGGTCAAACTCGAAATCCTGACACGCGTAGAGAATGTCGAATCCCGCAACCCAGAAAGTCACCGCCGCGGTAAGCAGCAAGATGCGGGGGTCGAGCGAGCCTCGAACCGCAATCCATGCGGCGGAAGGCGCGATACCGAGGGCGAATCCAAGCACGAGATGCGACAGTCGCGTGAAGCGCTTCGTGTACGAGTAGAGCAGCAGGATCGCTAGCGCCACGGGCGCGAGCCAGAGCGTGAGCCGATTCAACCGCCAGGCAGCGAGAATAAAAACGGCACAGGAGACGATCACGAAGCTGGCCACAAATGCGGGCGATAAATGTCCGGCCGGCAACGCGCGGGTGCGAGTGCGCGGGTTGGCGGCGTCGATACTCGCATCAGCCAGACGGTTAAAGGCCATGGCCGCGGAGCGGGCAGCCACCATGGCAACGACGATCCACACGAGTTGATGCGCAGTAGGCAAACCCGAGGCCGCGAGCATGGCCCCGCACAAAGCAAAAGGGAGCGCAAAAACCGAGTGCTCCCACTTAATCATTTCCAGCGTGACGCGCAGGTTGCGGAGAACAGCCACAAGAAAGATTGTAAGGCACGAATACAATTCTCTGCCCTCAGAGCTGCGCGGCGAGATCAAATCGAACGCTCCAGCTGTTTCAAGCCGACACCCTCTGTTTATGAGAAACTAGCGAACACCTAAGTTGAATATCGAGGTGAAAAATGGCTCTACAAATGCCCGGGCAGCCAAAGAAAATCGGAGTGCCGGTATTGCTCGAATGTTCTTCACCGGCTTTCCCGTGATCGCCGAGTGGCAGCGATAATTTAATTCCCCAAGCAGTTGCCACGCTTGTTCGCGGCCTATATCTGAGCATTCAACAAATAGGACAGGCCGGGCGGCGGCAATTGTGCGGCGCATGCCCTGCAAAACAATTCCCTCTGCACCTTCAACATCAATTTTCACAAAGGTGGGAAGCCCAAACTCGCCTGCCTCCACGAGTTCGTCGATGACCGCCGTACGAACGTGCAGCTCAGTAACCGAAGGCTCATTTCGATGCCAGACCAGGCTTGCCGTGGCTGAGTTCTCAATCATTCGAATCACCGCGTCGCCAGATTTATCTGACGCCGCGAGCATTCAGCAGCTGAACGTTGGTAATTCCGTTGATCTCGATGTTTTGTTGAAAGGCTTGGGCACTGCTCGGAATTGGCTCGAAAGCAATCACTCGGCCCCCGGTTCCGACACGCTTGGCCAGCGACAGGGATACGTAACCTACATTCGCGCCGATGTCATACACCGTGTCGCCGGCGACGACGTAATCCCGGATCGCCTTTTGCAGGTGGGGTTCGTCGGTTCCCAGAAGGTATCCAAGCTTCTCGGCAGGCGAAACATTGATCCGGTAGCCCGATGCGAGTCCTCGAACGATGGTCCGGGGCCTGGATTCACTTCCCAACAAGAAGATTACGCACGATCTGGTAAACCTGCGAATCACTGACATGCCGTTCAATTGCCTTGTATCACGCGGTGTGTAGAGCTCGCAACCTGGCGTGATGGCGCGCATTTTTTGAGCATAAGTAGCACCGAAACTCGCCCGGGTTCCTGTTATGATTCCGGTACTCAAAACAGATAAACGCTTTTCCCGGATAAGGAGTCGTTGTGGCGGTTGCCCTTAGAGCGGAAGTGGATCGTCAGCCGGTTGGGTCGCCAGTAATCGGCGGGGAAGCGATCGAAGTCTCCGTAGTAATGCCTTGCCTGAACGAGGCCGAAACTTTGGAAGCCTGCATCGTCAAGGCGCAGCGGGCTCTGCGGGAAGCTCACATGGTGGGCGAAATTGTCATCGCCGATAACGGTAGCACCGACGGCTCGCAGCAGATTGCGGAACGGTTGGGCGCCAAAGTGGTGAACGTGCAGGCGAAGGGCTATGGCAGCGCCTTGATGGGAGGGATCGCGGCCGCATCCGGTCAATACGTTGTGATGGGAGATGCGGACGACAGCTACGATTTCGGCCACATCCCACGATTTATCGAAGAGTTGCGCAAGGGCGCGGACGTAGTGATGGGCAATCGTTTCAAAGGCGGAATCCAGAAAAACGCAATGCCTCCGCTGCACCGTTACTTTGGCAATCCCGCGCTAACCCGGCTGGGACAGTTATTTTTCAAAAGTCCCGTCGGAGATTTCTATTGCGGCCTGCGCGGCTTTCGCAAAGACGCCTACGAGCGCATGGCCTTGCGAACCACGGGAATGGAATTTGCCACGGAGATGGTGGTGAAGGCCACGCTGCTCGAGCTACGCATCGCAGAGGTTCCAACCACACTTTCTCCCGATGGACGAACTCGTCCTCCCCATTTGCGCACGTGGCGCGATGGCTGGCGCACCTTGCGCTTTTTTTTGCTGTACAGTCCGCGCTGGCTATTTCTTTATCCCGGCATCGCACTGATGCTGCTGGGCACAGCACTCGGTTTATGGCTGTTGCCCGCACCACGCAACCTGGGCGGAATCACCTTCGACGTTCATACCCTGGTATATGCCGCGGCCTTTGTTCTGCTGGGGTTTCAGGCAATTGCCTTCGCATGCTTTACAAAAATCTTTGCGATTTCCGAGGGACTGCTGCCTCCCGATGCTGCACTGGATAAACTCTTCCGCTATGTCACGCTTGAGCTTGGGGTAGCCGTGGGCGCGGCCCTGACAGTCGCGGGATTCAGTGCTTCCGCGTATGCGGTGAGCGCGTGGAGCGCACATCACTTCGGAATGATGGATTACTCCCGGACGATGAGAATCGTAATTCCGGCGGCGTTACTTTTAACGCTCGGGGCACAGACCATCTTCGCCAGTTTCTTCATGAGCGTTTTGGGATTAAGGCGGAAATGAGTTTTTCCATCCCGCGACCCTTTACCAGCGAACGGATCCGACCGAAATACTTCTATTCAGGCTCTTTACTCAACTTCGGCTCAAGAGCGTGATGAAGTGCAGTTTGGCTCCGAATAGCCAGTCAACCGGTGTGGGATACAGACCGATCCTGGTCACCGTTTGCTCCGGCTTCAGCCCGATTACTCGCCAGGCTTCGTGCCACTGGCGCTCGGTCCAATAATTGTAGGGCAGTGCAACGCCAAATCTTGCGTTTCCCACCCAGTCCATCAAGCGCAGACGCGGGCCGGCCAACAAGCCATTGCGATTGTGGTCCTTGATAAGTACGCTCTGGCTCGTCACACGACGAGCCTCCCGTAACAGAATCGCTGGATCGGACGTATGGTGCAAGACATCGGAGAAAAGAACCACGTCAAACGATCGGTCGTCGAAAGGGATATTCGCACCGTCGAACATATCAACCGGAATGTGAGTGTGGCTGCGGGCAAGCACATCGATTCCCGTGATCACAAGATCCGTCCTGCGGGATTGCAGGGCGGCCGCAATAAGCCCATCCCCGCAGCCTACATCGAGCACCCGGGCGGACCGCGGCGCCAGTTGCGCGAACCAGCCTGCAAGGATTTCTACTCTGCGGTTGAATACGAGCTTCTCGTGCAGCACTCCGATTGCGCTCATGCGTTAGGCATCCACTCGCAGTTTACAACGGTGCAAGGGAAACCCGCCGGACGCATGATCTAGTCACGGTCAGAGATGAGTGGCACGAAACGTACCGAATCTCGGAGCGAGATTACGGGCTGGCCATCGTGTATGCGGACCAATTGGAGTCGCTGTGACTCCGGGGAGCCGACGGGAATAATCATACGTCCTCCCTCGCGAAGTTGAGAAAGCAGAGCGGAGGGAATCTCGGTGGCGGCGGCCGAAACCAGAATAGCGTCGAACGGGGAATGCGCGGGAAGGCCGAGCGTGCCGTCGCCCGTAGAGATTTGCACATTCGCATAACCGAACCGCGCTAAAACCTCGCGTGCATGAGAGGCAAGATCCGGGTGGCGTTCGATGGAAAAAACTTGAGCAGCCAGCTCCCCGAGAAGCGCAGTAACGTATCCAGAGCCCGTACCAACCTCGAGGACGATAGACGTCGGGGTGAGTTGAAGTGATTCCAGCATTACAGCCACCACGTAAGGCTGAGAGATGGTCTGGCCGTCACCAATGGGCAGAGGATGGTCCTCGTAGGCCTCGGCGCGAAGGGTCTCAGGCACAAATTCGTGACGCGGAACGCGCAGCATCGCATCGAGTATTCTCCCGTCAGAAATGCCGCGGGCGCGAAGTTGCGAATCTACCATGCGCTGGCGGGCGGAGCTGAAGTCGATCATATTCGTGCTTGAGCTTCGACTTTCTAAACGGAGCTAAGATCCCAGGCAGAATAAACGTAGAGCTCAATCACTTTATTTCTTCCGCTGGCGGACTTGAAGGTCAAAGCTGACCACGCCGTTCTGGTCGCGCGTTCCTACGACCGAAAGGTTGCGATTGAAATAGTACTCGCCCTGGATGATTTGCTGCGAGCTTTGAGAGACGTTGGTGGAATAGGTGAGGGAGACGTTATTGGCGAATTCCTGTTCGATTGTGATCTGTGGGCTGTTGCTGATGGGATTAGTTTCGGTGACGAGTCCCTGTGGGTCAATCTTGATATTACTGGCGCCAAACAGCCTTTGAAACCGGCTGGTGACCGTGCTATTCAGAGCCTGGCTCAGGATGAGAGCAGTCGCCTGGTCAGAAAAAACGCTCTGGCCTGACTGCTCCTGCAGTTGTGCGGATTCATCGCCGGTGCGCCCGAGTGCCAGCAGCGCAATGATGTCCGATTTCGGCAGCGGAGGTTCAGAGCGGTAGTTAATGTTCAATCCGCGATCAGGCGTCCCGGTCATCGTGATATTCAGATCGTAATTGCGAACGTGGGTAGAAGCCTGAAGATTGAGTTGGGGCTCGATAGAGACTGGATTTGTGAAGCTGATGTCGCCGCGCTCGAGGGTATAGCGTGTGCCGTGAAACGTGGCTTTGCCTTCGAGAATGTCGACGCGGCCAAGGACCGCGGGACGAGCCACGGAACCTCGAAGTCGGAGGTCGGCGTCGCCGGATAACCGGGCGATGGCGGTGCGCATCTGCAGTTCCGGCGCGGTTTGCACATGAATATCCAGTTTGATGTTGTTCAGCGGAGAGTTCGCAACCGTCAGGCTCGCGCCCTGGCGGCCGCGCTCCAGGTAAGAGCTGAAATCGAAGCCCGGCGTTACGGCGATCTTGTTGATCGTGATTTGGCCGGAGACATTCGAATTGGAGCGCGTCCCCACCCAGTGCAATTCGGCGTCGGCCGTGGAGCTCACGCCCGGGGGATAGCGCAGGCGAACGTCTTTTCCGATGGCGGTCAGATTGAAATTCAGTTGCCGGTTGAGGTAAGTGGCATCGCCGTGAAAAGTCAGAGTGCCTCCGCCGGTGCGGGCGGCCAGCGATTCGATGTGGGCGTGATCACGAGTGAACACCAGAGTACCGTCGAATCCGTTCAAGCCACTGGGCAACGTCGCGTAAGAGAACGACCCGTTGGAAAATTGCAGCCGGCCCTGAGGCAAAGGATCGTCAACGGTTCCGCCGACCGTCATATTCAGGGTAGCGAGACCGGAGGCGGTAATGTCAGGGTCGAAACTAGAAAGCAGCTTGAGATCCAGGTGGCCGTCGGCAACTAGATCGAGGCTGCGACTACCCGAGAGCTGTAGCGAACCATGCGCACTGAGGTCAGTTCCCTCCCCGAGCATGTGCAGTCGTTCAATCTTGATGAGTTGATTTGCCAGGACCAAGCGGACCGGATCCTGATTGTGCAGCTTCACATTCTCCAGATCGAGTGAGACCGCACTGAGATCGGCATTCACGCGCCATTGTGAAAAACGGGAGAGCGGACCGTGAAGGTCGAGAGAACCGGCCACCGATGAATGTCCGGTGAGTTGGTTGCCGAGATAGGCGTGCCACAAGAAATCAAGATCGAGCTGATCCATCTGCAAAGAAATGTCGGCGGGGTAGCCGTCGCGCATTTGGACGTGCCCGCCAATGAGCAGAGAACCGTGCTGCAGTTGGGAAGTACCGCTGAGCTGCAGATCGCTACCCTGGCTTATAGCTCGCAGATCAAGGCCCCCAACGAGTTCGTGATCGAGTGTGAGTTGGCGGAGGTGAACGTTCGCATCGATGGCGGGCGCCTGCGCTGTCCCGGATGCCTTAAGGCTGAAGTCGGCGCGGCCTTCGAGGGCGAGACGATTGGGGGGAATCTGGTGGATATGCGCAAGATCGAAATTGCTTCCGGCCACGTCGAGATAAAAAGTGCGCTTCGCGGGAGTGTAGGCGGCGCTGCCCGTGAGTACAGAATCGTCGTGGAAGAGATGGATGTTATCAAGCGCTAGTTCGCCGTTAGAGAAGTGAAAGCCGGAATCGAACTGCTGCACCGGCTCGCCATAAACAGTAGCGTGGTTGAGATGAATTTTTCCGTCACCGTGAGGATCGGACGCTGTGCCCGCGGCCTGCAGGAAGATATCGGCTGCACCGCTGACCGGATAGTTGGATCCAGTGAGCGCCTGCACGGTGGCAAGATCCGTGTTTTCAAGGTTAGCGCGGATTCTGAATTGACTATTGCCGGTGAAATGGCCATGGTCGAGGGAGGAAGAAGCCTCAAACTCCGCGGACGTGTCGTCTCGACGCAGATTCGCACTTCGCAGCGCGATGGCATCGAAGGAGAGCTGTAACGAAGTCGAAAGAGAATCCCACTGGGTTTTGAGTGCGTGGGTGTCGGCCGTCGCGGGAATATTAACTTCGAAATCTTCGACCTGCAGACTTCCTCCGAGTTGGGGCGAAGACAAGGAACCGGTCAAGTTGCCGTTAAAAGTGGCGCGTCCGTTTAGAACCACGGGAAGCAGTGCCGGTCCGCGCACTGCAGCGACCAGCGGAAGCCAATCCGCCAGACTGGAAGCAGAAACTGACAGCCGAAGTGAGGAATTGGAAGACAATTTACCGGAAGCCTGGACATGGCTTGTCGGCGTGGTCAGGTTGAATTGTGGAAGATCCAGGGTATCGGTGCCAGCATAGTAAGTACCAGAGGCGCGCGCATTGATAGGAACTCGGGCAGCCAGAGAAATCGGCGGCGGACTGACGTCGAGAGCAAATTGAATTCCGGCGTCCCGGCGAGTTCCCTTCCAACGGGCGTCGACTGTGCCCGAAGCTAGCCCCGCAAGACGGAAATCCGGGAGCGGATGAGCGGAAGCATTCATGGCGAGTGCGAATTCCTCGCTCGAGATGTCGCGCAATCGAAGGTCGATCACTGCACTTTGTACGCCCGAGGCCCTCGGTCTGGAAATTGGCTGGCGGGATTTACTCAACGGAGGAGCCGAGGAAATGACCGCGGTTTCAAACGTTTTCTTAGCCGCAGGCGAAAGGTGCTGCTCGGCTGCGAGCCACTGATTCAGTTCGGCATCGCCCGTGATGCTTCCCCCAAAGATCTTGCCTTGCAACTTGGACAGTTTTAGCTGCTGATCGGTGATTGAATAACCGGTGGTCAAGGCGGCCTTGGAGAACGCAATCTGATCATTTTTCCAGGATAGGTCGTGGAGCGTGAGTAGACCCGTGGAGGCAAATTGATCGAGCGTCCAGTTCCCTTCTCCTTTCAGGTCGAGGAATCCGGCGCGAAGGTCATGGCGCCGCGCGATCAATGCCGCTTCGCTGAGGTCAAGGTGCGCTTCGTATGTGCCCTGGAGATGAGGACGACGAAAGTCGGTAATGTGACCACTGGCGAAGAGGTTGGAATGGCCCGAATTCCATTTGAGAGAGTTGATATCCGCAGAGTCGGTCCCCAGAGTAAATTCCGCCGAACTCATCCACGCGAAGGGTCGGAAATCATGCAGTTTGGTATCCACCAAGCCAACCAAAAGGCGGCCATTGTAGCGCGTGTGAAGATAGGAGTAATCCATCTGCAGCCAAACATCGCGCGCTGCAAGGTCGAGCGGCATGATTTGGTCATCCCAGAGGATGCGTCCGTGGCGAATTTCGAGGCGATTGATCGAAAGCGCGAAGAGTTGTTCGACCGTTGTCTGAATAGAGGACTGGGATCCCGCGCGCATAGGGAAATTTGTAGTGCCGTCAGGATAAAACGCGAGATGAACAACCGGCTGATCCAGCACAACTTCCTCAAAGGCTAACTCGGAACGCAGCAAAGAACTGATCTTCAAACGCGCGACAATGCCATCGGCATGTGCCAAAGGAACCTCGGACGCGGATTCACGCCCGTGGACCGTGATATTCCGAACCTCGACCTGCATGCGAAACGGAATGGTATGGAAGGTACCGATCTGGGCGCGACCCCCGGTGATCCGTTCGATCTCGGCCACTAGACGACGGCGGACCAAGGACTGAAACGAATCTGTGGTGGTGTAAACAACCAATCCTGCGATGAAAAGGAACACAACGGCCGTAAGCCCAAGTAGATATTTCCACCACCGGCCAGTGGGCTTGGCGGCTTCGGCGATCACTGCGATCGAACTCCCGGGTCATTAGAGGAAGGAGTGACGCCGGGTATACGAATCTGCCCCTCAGAACGCAGAGTCTGCAGCCAGGAGACGAGCATCTCGCTGACTTTTTGTTCGGTCAGCAGTTCGCGAATCTTCGCCGAAACTTCGGCTAGAGGAACTTCCGAGGAACCCGCCTGCTTCAACTTCGGGACGAACTGATCGCGATAGTAATCTTCGATCGACCTGGCATCGATCTGCACAGCGGGTCGAAGCCGCGCATCGACCAGGCGCATAACATCGATCTCTTGGCGGACATGAGCAAAAATATCTTTTTCGGTGATGTTATAACGCGCCAAAAGAGCCCGCCAACCATCATCCGACGCGCCTTGCGGATATTGTTTGCGGGAACTGCCGATCCGGGCCGCGACTTCGGCGTCAGAGGCATGGCGAAATTCTGCCGATTTCATCTGCTCGCGGAGCAATTCCTGGTCGATAAGACGATCGAGCGCAGCACGCCGGTCGTCGGCGGTAAAATCAGCCACCGAGCGGTTGCTGAGAAGCGCCTCGTAGCATAACGCTTCATCCCAATCAGATTGCAGAATGACGCGTCCGTTCACCGTCGCCACAATGCGATCGATCACCTGGGCAGCAGCAGCTGAACTGGGAAGGACAAAGACGAAAACACACAGCAGCAGCGCCCACGCCGCAGTGATCGTCGTCTTAGCATGAACTCTCATTAAAACGGCTGCCCTATGCTGAAAAATACGTTGAAATGCTGCAGGCGTTGCGGAGTAAACGCCTGCGTTGGAGCCGATGGCGTGCTCGGCGTGTAGCCAGTGGGATACAGCGTCGGATTCAAATTGTACCCGAAATCGAAACGCAAAGGACCAATGGGTGTCTTATAGCGCAACCCCAAGCCAACCGCGTGTGAAGTGTAGTCGTAACCAGAATTGTCGAAGCTGGTCACACAATAGTCATAGGACGCCGGGGCCGTCACTGGACTGTATTGCAGGCACTGCGCGGGATTTTCCTGGTGCCAGCGCAGCAGGCCTTTCAGCATGTCATGTCCGGCGGTAAAAACATTGCCCATATCGTGAAAAATCGCGAAGCCGAACCCCTCCCCCAGGTAAGGCAGGCTGATCGAAGGAAACCGCAGCTCCTCGCTGTTCACAAACAGAGCTGAGCCGCCGACGGGAAAACCGGAATCGGGATCGCGGGGTCCTGCCTGATTTAACCCAAAGCCGCGATGAGAGTTGCCACCACCCGCAAAAAAAAGTTCCGGCAGCGGGATGATCGAAATATTCTGCTGACAGGCTGTCTGCAGGTTATTCAGCGGACACGACCCGGGCGGCAGAATCCTGGTGCCTCCATACACTTGTTCCGCGCCCAGCGTAGTTGAGCGAGCGAAGACGAACTTGTGATTGGTTCGGCCAAAGGCGTAATACGTGGAATCCTGGGTAAGCGCGCGGCCGTAATCCGATTGCGAACCGACATAGCTGGATGCCACAAATGTATCCAGAGTAAAGTATTGCCCTTTGGTGCTTTCCAGAGGATTGTCCCGCTGGTCGCGGATGAACGTGAATCCCGGACCGCCCACGTGGGCAGGCAGAGAAAATAAGCTGAATTCCGCAGGTGAAAAATCCGCCGCAAAGTTGCTCGCTTTCACCCGCCGGTAGTCGAACCGGTAGGTGATCGAGGTGGAATGATTCACCTCCTGCCTGCCGATTTGCTGACGCAAATCGATCTTCCCCTCAAGGCGCTGCGAGGTGAAAGTGGCCACGTTGAGACTGTTGTCGTAAAACGCTGTAAAAAAGAGTTTGAAGCGGTCATTGTTCAAAATTTTCGGAATTTCGTAACCGATCAAGCCACGCTGCTGCAGGGTTCCGACATGCGACTGGAAGGTGAGCGTCTGGTTCCGGCCGCCCACGTTGAGACGCGTGACATCCAATGCCACGCGGGGACTGACTCCGGTTTCCCCAGCCGGAGCATTGGTACCGGAAGGCAGGCCGGTTTCAAACTCCAGGCCCGCACCGTAAGTAAAAGTGTAGCGTTTCGCCTCCCGAACTTGAACCAGAACATTTTTCTCAGGGTCCGTGCCGCTGGGATTCTGTACCGCCGTATCGACCTGGCTGAAGATGCCAAGATCGTAGAGCTTGCTCTGGGTGTCGAGAATATCCTGTTGACTAAGCGGCTGCCCGGAAGCCACTTGCACCTCGCGCTGCACCACGTAATCGCGTGTATGCTCAAGCCCGGCGACCATCACCTTGTTAACAAAAAATTGTTCTCCCTCGTGGATTGTGTAAGTAATATCTTCACGATCGGGCGCAGCAGGGGCGGCACTGGCCATGATATCCAGTGTGGCGTTGGGAAAACCGTGATTGAAGTAGTAGTTGAGTATGTCGTCGCGATCCGTGGCTAAATTCTGCTCCGAGTAAGGCTGGCCAGCAGCGGTATTCAATTCAGGAAACGCTTTGGCGTTGATTTTCTCGTTGCCAACAATGTGCAGCGCAGCCACCAGGGTTTGCGGCCCTTCGTCGATTTGAATATGCACCGCGAGATGATTTTGCCTTTGTCGATAATTGTCGTCCACCTTGGTTTGAATTTTGACCTGACGGAATCCGTTGGAGACATACAAGGCCCGAAGACCGACAGCATCGCTCTTGAGCAAAGCTTCGCTGTAGCGTCCGGGAAAAAAGAATCTGCCGGCAGGCTGAATCTGCAGCCGTTGGCGGAGCATTTTTGTGGGGAAGTACTTGTTTCCGGTGATTTCCACGAGCTCGAGTTTGTGCACCGGTCCAGGATCAATATGGTAGATTATGCGCACCAGGTCGGGACTGGTTTCCTTTTGAAAGCTCACTGACGCATCGAAGTGTCCGCGGGTCTGCACGTAATTGAGGAGATTCCGCTTACCCTCGTTGAGCAAATCGTCGTCGACCGCGTTCTCCTGATAAACGGGTATTTCCCGTTTCAAGACGCCGCGGCTCACAGGAAAGCCCAAGGCGTACACGATCACCACGGGACCTGGCTGAATGAGATACGTATAGTCGACCGCGTTCGATTCCGGATGGTAGTTCTGCTCGGCGATAGAAACCTGGGCCAGCACTCGATGCTGCTTCTGAAGTTTTTTGCGAAGGCGCTGTAAAGAATTGGTAACCCGGTTGGCCGTGATCCGGTCCCCAGGGTGCATCCTGGCTATGTCCTCAACCTGGCTCTGCGAGAACTCGGGCTGTCCGCTAACTTTAATCTCGCCCACATGCGCCGGTTGCCTGGCCGCGATGTGAAACACAATATTCGCCTCTTGCGTAGCGGAATTCGAAATGCTTTCCCCAGTAACAAGCGCGCGGTAGTATCCATTCTCCTGCAGAAGCTGGCGAATATTCTGCAGAGCACGGTTAAGTTTGTCGACCGTGTACAGTTCGCCGAGTTGGAGTTTCGCGGCGTTCACGATCTGGTTGTAAGTGGGATGGCGTGGAGCTCCCTCCACATCCACGGCGCCCACGAACAAATTCGGTGACGTGGTGAACCTGAGCACAACCGTACCGTCCAAAGGAGTCACTTCGGCCTGAATGTCAGCAAAGAGGCCGGTTGAGTAAAGAAGGCGGATGCTCTCGCGCACCTGATCCCGGTCCAGAGGCTGACCTGGTTTTTGCGGCAGCATCTGCAGAAATCGATCAGCATCCGAAACACCGGGCAGTTCGATGGATTTGACCGTGCGTCCGAAATAGGCAGCCATCCCCGGTGAGGATTGCGCCTCCTGCAATAAAGGGGAAACGCGAGGTGACCCGGCATGAGCCACCGAGCCGAGCGAAACTATCATCGCAATGACGAATGCGGCGTACCTTCTCAGCAAATAATTTCCTTGGGTCCGTTTCCTATTTCGATGAGGAACGGAGGACCCTCGTTGTCCCGCGTACGGATGGCGGAGCGGTCCCACTATAATAAAGGTTTTGCGGGAAGGAACCGGTGACCTCCTTGAGGCAGGGCTTGGAAGACGCAGGTGCAACAGCAAAAGACAAGTTCGAGGAACGCTATTCGCGGCAGATTCTGTTTCGCGGAATCGGAGCGCAAGGCCAGCAGCAACTCGCCGCGGGTAGAATCGCCATTGTGGGCTGTGGCGCAACCGGATCGGCGCTCGCCTCATTACTGGCGCGATCTGGCGTAGGCGAACTGCGGATCATCGATCGCGATTATGTGGAAGCCAGCAACTTGCAGCGCCAGTCGCTGTTTGACGAGCAGGATGCCTCCGAATCTCTGCCCAAAGCCGTCGCCGCCGCCCGCAAAATTGCGCTGTTCAATTCCGACGTAAAACTTGAGGCGAGGGTTGAGGACGTCGTACCTGGGAATATTGAAGCTCTACTTGAAGGAGTTAGCGTAGTCCTTGATGGAACAGATAATTTCGAGACTCGATATTTGATCAATGATTACGCCGTCAAAGCCTCCGTTCCCTGGATTTACGCCGCCGCCGTGGGCAGTTATGGAGTGACTTTAAATGTGGTTCCCAGCAAGACCGCGTGTTTAGCATGCCTGTTTCCCGACTCGCCGCGAGGAATGGTGGAGACTTGCGAAACTTCCGGAATACTGAATACGGCGGTGAATGTAGTTGCGTCGGTCGCGGCCTCTGAAGCCCTGAAGTTGCTGTTGGGCGGCGTGGCGCTGGAGCATTTGCGGGAAACGCTTTGGTCTTTCGATGTTTGGAACAACGATCACGCCGAAATTGCAGCGGGAAAACCGCGAACAGGCTGCCGGGCGTGCGGCGAGAGGGATTTCGTGCATCTGGCCGGCGAAGCGCGTCCCCATATCACGATGTGCGGAAGAAATTCGGTGCAGATTCACGAGCGCGCCCGGCCGATCGATTTCGCGGAGATGCAGCGGCGATTGGAAACCCTTGGCACCGTCCGGCACAACGAATTCGTCCTGAAGTTCTGGCGCGAGCCCTATGAAATGACGCTATTCCCCGACGGCCGCGCCATCATCAAGGGAACGACCGATACTGGCATCGCCCGCAGCTTGTATGCCAGATTCGTCGGAAGCTGAACAAAACATGCTCGCCAAGCAACTCCAGGGCAAGACGGCAGTCATCGCCGGCGGCGCGGGTGGCATCGGCCGTGCCACGGCGCTGCTGTTTGCCCGCGAAGGCGCGGCCGTAAGCATCGTCGATCTTAACCAGGAAGCTGGACTTGCCGTAGTGCAGGAAATTTCCGCTGGCGGGGGCCATGCAATTTTCCAGAGAGCGGATGTAAGTCACGCGACTGATTGCCGCCACGCGATCGAACACACTGCCAAACAGTTTGGCGACATTCACGTACTCTTCAATAATGCCGGCATTATCCGCAGAGCCTCGGTAGTCGAGATCAGCGAAGGAGATTGGGATCAAGTGATGGCGGTCAATGTAAAATCCGTCTTTCTTATGTCTCGCGAAGTGATTCCGCTGATGGCAAAGGCTGGCGGAGGTTCGATTATCAATACCGCTTCCGGATGGGGCTTGGCTGGTGGCGCGCGCGCAGCAGCCTATTGCGCTTCGAAAGGCGCTGTGGTTCTGCTTACGAAAGCCATGGCGATTGATCACGGCCGGCAAAATATTCGCGTCAACTGTATCTGTCCCGGCGATACCGATACCGCCATGCTGCGTGGCGAGGCGCGGCAATTGGGCGAATCGGAGGACCAGTTTCTCTCCGAGTCGGCCAAGCGTCCTCTGGGACGCGTCGGCAAAGCCGATGAAATCGCGCAGGCCGCGCTTTACCTTGCCAGTGACGCATCCACGTTCGTTACTGGAACGTCGCTGGTTGTGGATGGCGGGGGCCTTGCCGGCTCCGGTTAGAGAATTCAATTTCAGATGAAGCCAACGCCTAGCCGTACTCGATCCGAGGAATGGTTTGCCCGCGCCCAACAATCGCTGGTCGAAGGCGTAAATTCGCCTTCACGTGGCGCTGCAGTGTACGCGCCGGGACCCATCCTGCTGGAGCGCGGCCAAGGGTCGCGCGTTTGGGATATCGATGGCAATGAATATATCGACTTCATGATGTCGTTCGGCGCGCTCATCCACGGCCATGCTCATCCGAGGTTAGTGCAGACTGTTTCCGAAGCAATGGCTGAGGGCTCGCACTTTGCGGCGGCAACCTCTGCGGAGATCGAGGCTGCGGAACGATTTCGCCGTATGGTGCCATCGGCCGAAGTAGTGCGCTTCACCAATACGGGCAGCGAAGCCACCATGCTGGCCCTGCGACTGGCCCGCGCCCATACCGGACGGCGCAAGTTTCTGAAATTCGAAGGTCACTACCACGGCTGGTACGATCCGTACCTGCTGAACGCGCACAGCCATCCGCCGGAGGAATTAGGTACGGTGGAGAATCCGGCGCGCATTCCAGACTCCGAAGGAATTCCGCCGTCAACCTTTGACGACGTAGTGCTTGCGCCGTGGAATGACGAGGCGGCGCTCCAACGCATTCTGCAAAAGCATGGGCACGAACTGGCTGCCGTGATCACCGAGCCGATCATGGCCAATATGGGTTGCATCCCTCCACGAGACGGATATCTGCAATGCATGCGCGAACTCACGCAGAAGTGTGGTGCATTGTTGATTCTCGATGAAGTGGTCACCGGCTTCCGCTACGCGCCGGGCGGATGCCAGGAATATTACGGCATCGTCCCGGACATCAGCACTTTCGGCAAGGCGCTGGGAGCAGGATTTCCCGTGGGCGCGGTGGCTGGGCCACGTCCGATCCTCGAGCGCATGAAGTGGAGCGACACGATGGTTCTGCACTACGGCACCTTCAACGGTCATCGGCTGACCATGAAAGTGATCGCGGCGAATTTAGACATGCTCTCCGAATCCGCTTACCGGCAGATGCACGCAGTCGGCAACGCGGCCATCGCCGGACTTCGCGAAGTCTTCCTCCGCCACAAACTCAAGGCCGTTGTGCAGGGCTTCGGTCCCATGTTCCAAATTTATTTCACTGAGCGCAGTGCCATCTCCGATTACCGCGACTACTGCAAGTATGTTGATACGAAGCTTTATTCACGATTCATCCACCGGCTGCTTGATCGCGGAATTTATATGACGCCTTCGAACGGCCTGCATTGGATCATCTCGACCGCGCACACGGAAGCCGATGTGCAAGATTTACTGGAAGCAGCGGACGAGGCCTGCGCGGGGCTCGCGTGAAAGCTACAGTTTTCCTCGGCGGAGGACGCATCACCAGCGCCTTGGTTGCGGGATTGCGGCTGGCGGGTCATCGCCAGCCGATCGTCGTCCACGACCGGAATTTAGAAAAACTGCAAGCGATCAGTCGCAAACATGGCGTGGTTGTCGAACCAGATTTGCGCCGCGCAGTCGGATCGGCTCTCGTGCTGATTGTTGCGGTCCGGCCGCAGTCCGTGCGCGAACTGTTGAAACAAATAGCAGGCTTCAAACTTCCGCAACGTTTAACGGCGGTGAGTCTGGCTGCTGGCATTCCCCTGTCGATGTTACGTTCCCAACTCGGCTCGCCAGTGAAGTGGGCAAGAGCCATGCCCAGCCCGGTTTGCCGCAGTGGCCAAGGCTTGACCGCACTGACATTTGCTCAAGGGTATCCAATCGCAGCACGCAAGCGTGTGCGTCATCTCTTTTCGCTTGTGGGTACGGTGATCGAGATTCCTGAAAAGCAATTTGACGCCTTTACCGTTACCTACTCAAGCAGTCACGGCTATCACGCGCTCGCAGCGTTGATTGCCGCCGCCGAAAGAATTGGGCTAGACCGATCGACCGCACAGTTGGCCGCCGCTCATGCACTGGCGGATGGAATTGCCGCATGGCGCGCGGGCGATGCATCGCTGGAAGAACTGTCACAGGAAGCGGCTACCCCGGGCGGTATCGCCGCCGCTGTCATCAGTGCCATGGACGGCCAGCGGCTATCGACGATCAATCGTGAGCGCACTACGTGCGGGGATGAAACAGGCACGAAGGAACGCGAGGGAATGAGGAAGAAGCGGGGAGGCTTTGAATGATGTTTCGGTTGTTACGAAGCTTTGCGGCGCAGCCGACAGCCGCGCCTTTCAAAGCAAAATTACTGATCCCACGTTGCAAACAAATTGCAGGTTGACCTGACCTGCTAGGCCGCTTTCTTTTTCCGTGGGACCTTGGCGCCTTTTTTGCGGGCTTCCGATAATCCGATCGCAATGGCTTGCTTGCGGCTCTTCACGGTGCCGCCCTTGCCGCCGCGGCCCGACTTGAGCGTTCCTTTCTTCTCACGGTGCATGGCGCTCTTCACGCTCTTGCCTGCCGCTTTCCCGTACTTGCGGCCGCCTGACTTTCTTCCCGAGCCCTTTTTTTTCGCTGCCATGTAGTTTCCCTCCTGCCACTTAGACAAGGAATCCTCCCATCGGGTTGTCGCGATTCGGTGGCCAGCTTCGGCGGGTCTGTTTGAGATCTAGGATCTCCCGTCAGCTCCTCTCGAAATGGGCGGCAACATATCGGTGATGCGCGATCATCTGAAACACGAATCCGTGATTCGTATTGAAATAATTTTCATGATTCGTATTGAGATAATTTTTGTAGCATGAAGTGAGAACATTCATAGAAACTGCGGCGCTACGTTGCTGTGGCCGGTAATCGAGTTCATCGCAACAAACCGATCGCGCCAGGAGAACCAACGATGAATCAGATTCCTTTACTCTCATCGCCGGGAACAAGAAGCGGTGACATGCTCTACCGGACACTCGGTCGCACCGGAGAGCGCGTTTCCGTTATCGGCATGGGTGGCTTTCATATCGCTCAGCACGGACTCACGGAAGATGAGAGCATCCGGCTGGTGCGCACCGCCATCGATCGCGGCATCACGTTCATGGATAACAGTTGGGATTACAACGACGGCCAGAGTGAACTACGAATGGGAAAGGCCCTCAAGGATGGCTATCGTCAGAAAGTTTTTCTGATGACGAAGATTGATGGCCGAACCAAGGACCTCGCCCGGAAGCAGATCGAAACCTCCTTACAACGTTTGCAGACCGATCACATCGACCTGATTCAACATCACGAGGTAATCCGGTTCGACGATCCCGACCGCATATTCGCGGAGGGCGGAGCCAACGAGGCGGTGCTCGAAGCGAAGCAAGCCGGCAAGATCCGCTACATCGGTTTTACCGGACACAAAGATCCTCATATTCATCTCTACATGCTGAAAGTTGCCGCCGACCACGGCTTCCACTTCGATGCGGCACAGATGCCGCTGAACGTGATGGACGCTCACTTCCGAAGTTTCGCTCACCTCGTTGTGCCCGAGCTGGTGCAACAGCAGATCGGAGTGCTCGGCATGAAGTCGATGGGAGACGGCGTGATCCTGAAAAGCAAGACTGTATCGCCGACGGAATGTCTACATTACGCCATGAGCCTTCCCACTTCGGTAGTGATTACCGGAATAGACCGGCCGACAATTCTGGATCAGGCAATCGAAGCGGCAAAAACATTTAAGCCCATGAATCGTGAGCAAGTGACCGAACTGCTGGCGAAGACAAAAGAGGTTGCAATGGCCGGAAAGTACGAGTTATTCAAGACTTCGTCGCACTTCGATTCCACGGCGAAAAATCCGGATTGGCTGGGCGGTGACACGTCTGCCGTCCAACAGCTCGCACCACCCGCCTAGTCATGAACTGCCACGTTCGCCCATCCTCGCGATCATACGTGTTCGGGTCTCCGTGCACATGGAGGAGATCGATAATTTAAATTGGACTGGGGCTCCGGCGTCACCTAAAGTAGTTATTCGGCTGTAATTAATCAACTAAAGACACGCACACTCGCTGCGCGAATAGCGGGTGTGTGCTTTGTCGTATGCTTTAATACTTCATGTATCCACCGAATGTTGGAGAAAGGACGACTTGCATCCGCCAGGGTCGAATTGAATGGAGCCAGAGAGTTTGGGATTGGAAGATAAACAGAGCGAGGTTCAAGACTTGGATCTGAGTGGACCCCAGCGCGAGGTTCCTGACGTTCTCACCCTGGATGAGATTGCCAACCTCGCCGCCGAGGAGGGTCAACCGGCTGAGACGCTGATGAACGTCGTGGCTTTGATTGCCAAGCGTTTCGATACCGATGTTTGTTCAGCCTATCTGCTGGAACCGGATCGAGCCAATCTTGTGCTGGCCGCAACGGTCGGTCTCCGGCGCGAGTGTATCGGCCAGTTGCGCATGGCGATCCACGAAGGACTTGCCGGACTGGTGGCCGAGCAAGTGCGCCCGGTCGCTGTGGAGCAAGCTCACACGCATCCGCGTTTTAAATATTTTTCGGAAGCCGGCGAAGATGAATACCAATCATTCCTGGGCGTTCCTCTAATCGACCGCGGAGTCTTGCAGGGCGTTCTCGTGGTGCAAACCATGGAGCCCCGCCTCTTCCGCGAGAATGAAATTCACATGCTCACCGAGGCGGCCGCTCAGGTTGCGCCGGTGGTGAGCGAAGCGCGTACGCTCGATCGCTTCATCGCTCCCGCGCAGGAACGCCTTTGGACTCTGGCTCGCAATCTCTGGTGGAGTTGGGATCACGATACCGCGAGTTTATTCCGCGACCTGGATCCCTTGCGATGGCAACAGCTGAACCAGAATCCGGTATCACTGCTGGCGGAGTTTCCTCTCGCAAGGCTCGAGAAACGGGCCGCCGAACTGGTACTCCACAGCCGCATCAATTATGCCTACCGCAGGTTGCAGGAGTACCTGCACGCGGACCGCACCTGGGGAACACGACATGCGGGAGTTTTAAGGCCTCGTCCGGTCGCGTATTTTTCGGCGGAGTTCGGCATCCATGAATCGCTGCCGGTTTATTCTGGCGGCCTCGGCGTGTTGGCGGGAGACCACATCAAGAGCGCCTCCGATCTTGGGATTCCGTTGGTCGGCATCGGCTTGTTCTACGGCCAGGGATATTTTCGCCAGCGTCTGGATCGCAATGGATGGCAGCAGGAAGAATATCTGGAGACAGATGTTACTCAACTGCCGCTGGAGGCTGCGATCGGCAAAAACGGCCGGCCCGTCGAAATCGAAATCGCAACTCGGAAAGGTTCGATTCACGCCAAAGTATGGCGAGTCGCCGTCGGGCGTTGCGATCTGTTCCTGCTTGATTCCGATGTAGAAGGCAATTCGGCGGATGATCGCCAGCTGACTTCACGCCTCTATGGCGGAGATGCGCGCACGCGAATCCGCCAGGAGTTACTGCTCGGAGTAGGTGGCTTCCGCGCTTTGAAAGCCATGGGGATTACACCCGGTGTTCTTCATCTGAATGAGGGACACAGCGGATTTGTCGTTCTGGAAGCGCTTCACACCCGCATGCAGGAAGAAGGCATTGCGTTCGATAGCGCCGTTTCGCGGGTCTCAAGAGAAGTCGTCTTTACCACACACACGCCCGTGCCTGCGGGCCACGATCGCTTTGATGCGGAGCTGATCGAAGAACATCTGGGACCGTTGCGCGAAAAAATGGGCCTGTCACAAGAAAGCCTGATGGGTCTGGGACGTGAGAAACCAGGCAACCAGCAGGAGACTTTTTGCATGACCGTGCTGGGCCTCAGGCTGTCGCGCCGCGCCAATGCGGTTTCGGCCTTGCATGGCGAAGTGTCCCGCGCCATGTGGACCGGGCTCTGTCCCGGCAAGCCGGAAGATGAAGTCCCAATCGGCCACATCACCAATGGCGTCCACGTTCCTTCGTGGCTCGCACCGCAGATGTTCCGTTTATACGATCGACATCTTGGCACAAACTGGCACGAGCACAGCAGCGAAGCGCGCATCTGGGAAGGCATTGAGGATGTGGATGACGGCGAACTCTGGGAGACACACCTCAGCCTGAAGTCGCGGCTTCTCGATTTCGTTCGCCGGCGCGCCATCGAGCAAGCCAAGCGCCGCAATGAGCCAGTTGAGTCTTTACAAAGACTAGCCAAGGTGCTCAGTCCAGACGCTCTTACGATTGGATTTGCCCGCCGCTTTGCCACCTACAAACGAGC
The DNA here is from genome assembly GCA_963726155.1 of uncultured Acidobacteriaceae bacterium. Taxonomy (GTDB): domain Bacteria; phylum Acidobacteriota; class Terriglobia; order Terriglobales; family Acidobacteriaceae; genus Sulfotelmatobacter. The sequence continues at coordinate 1,067,497 of CAVSBF010000002.1, read as the reverse complement.
GAACCTGTTACTGCGGGATATCGAAAACCTGGCGTCGATGGTGAACGATCCTAAACGCCCGGTGCAGTTCGTGTTTGCGGGCAAGGCACATCCCAACGATGAGCCCGGAAAATTAGTGCTGCAACAGATCGCCGAGCTCATGCGGAATCCCCGTTTCGCCGACAAGTTTGTCTTTATCGAAGACTATGACATTAACGTCGGGCGTTACCTCGTGCAGGGAGTCGACGTATGGCTGAATAACCCGCGGCGTCCGTTTGAGGCGTCTGGCACGAGCGGTCAAAAAGTAGTTTTGAACGGCGGCCTTAATCTTTCTGTTCTCGACGGCTGGTGGGCCGAGGCTTACGACGGAAGGAACGGATTCGCAATTGGCACCGGAAGAACGCATGCCGATATGAGCATTCATGATACCCGCGACGCGGAAGACTTGATGCGCGCACTGCGCGAAGAAGTGATTCCCCTGTACTACCAGCGCGATCGTGACGGTTTGCCGCGGGGCTGGATCAAGCGCATGAAGCGAACCATCCGCACTTTGGGATGGCGATTCAACGCCGATCGCATGGTGATGGATTACACGCAGAAAGGTTACGTTCCCGCCGCCGGGGGCACATCCAGCGACATGAGATCCTCGTGGTGAGAGCGTCGTAAACCACTGCGCAAACACGCCGCATATACCATTTTGATCCCGGCGCATGGCCCCGGCTGGCGCAAATTGCATCCTAGATTCGGACGAAATCTTAGGGTGCGAGCGGGAGAACTCAATGAGCTCCAAGCCTTCAGAAGAGATGATGGATTTATTGCAGGAGCTCGCCTTGCTTAAAGAGTTGGATAAAGATGACGAAAAAGGCTCCAGATCGGACGGCCAGGCTGCCGAATCTGATAGCCGGAAGCGTCGACGGTTGGAAATAGGCGCTCAGATTAAGGCTCTCGGAGAATCGACCTTATAATCGCGGACAGGTCCGGAGGGAAAGCAACAGATTAAAATTTTGGCTGCCCCCCAGGGATTCGAACCCCGATAGCCTGCTCCAGAGGCAGGTGTCCTAGCCGTTGAACGAGGGGGCAATCTCAGAACTGGTTTGCCATCAGCTCATCCTGATTCTATGGTTTTCCTCCGAGCCCGGTCAACAATGTTGCCGTCCTAATTCTTCCCTTCCGCCGGAATAGAATCATTATTGCCGTTCTACCAGGAGGAGCCATGTCAACGGTCTTTGAAAACGCCGCGCCAGCACGCGATTATTCCGAGGTGGCGCGACAATCGCTCGAAGCGGACCGATGCGCTCTAATCGTGGTGGATATCCAACAAAAACTCTTGCCTCCGATTTTCCAGAAAGAGCAGCTCGTACGCAATTCTCAGCTTCTGATCCGCGCGGCGGGAATTCTCAAGATTCCTGCGATTGTAAGCACGCAATATGCGAAGGGTCTGGGCGGAACCGTTCCGGAAATCGCTTCCCTGCTGCCCGAAACCGAGGCGATCGATAAGAATCTTTTTTCGTGCTTCGGCAGCGATGTTTTCTGCACATTGCTCAAACGCCTGCCGGGCAATCGCAACACTTTGCTCTTATGCGGCATGGAGAGCCATATCTGCGTGATGCAGACGGCGCTGGCAGCGCTGCGTGAAGGGTATCTCGTTCACGTCGCTTCCGACGCGGTGAGTTCACGTACGGAATGGAATTGGAAAATTGGCCTCGACCGCATGCGTGCCGCGGGAGCCGTGATTTCTTCTACCGAGATGATGATCTATGAGTTGATGCGATCCTCTTCGTCGCCGGCCTTCAAAGAACTGCTACCGCATCTCAAGGGATAGAACGAGTTCCTGACGAAAGCGTCGCCTAGCTTGCTTCCGACTCTTTCTTTTTCACCCGCACAACCGTGATCTTGGCGAAACCTTCCTCAAACGTCGGCGGCTTCAGCTTGGCTGCCATGCGGCGCATTACGTCTTCGGGGACAACCCGGTCGCGGCGTTCATGACGCTCAATGCAAACCTCAAGCGGCACATCGAAGAATACGGCGTGTACTTCGTATTGATAATCCTTCGCCAGCTTGATCCAGTGCTGGCGCTCCTGCGGTGTGAGGTTAGTCGCGTCCACATAGTTTGTCGGGCGCTTGGCGATGAGCCGCGCTTTGAGCATCGAGCGCAGATTGGAGAAAACCAGATCCTGAAATCGCTGTTCGCGGACATCGTCGAACAGCAACGCACGAACCATATCGCTTGAGAGCGGAACCACATTGTGGCGCTTGAACCACGAACTCTTTCCCGAGCCGGGCAATCCGATGGCCAGCACGACCACCCCTTTTGGCGGACGTTGCGCCACTGCCGCAGGCGCGGGCATTTTGGCCGCAGGCGCAGCGACTGGCTGACCTTCCGCTTCTTTTTCTGTCGATGCGCCTTCTGCCTCCGGCATTTCTTCTTCTGCCGCTTCGAGAGGCAGTGCGGGAATCGATCCTTTCACCGCCGCCGGAGTGAAAGCCTGAGCCACGGCCTGCTCCCGTCCCCGACCTCCGCGGCCACGTCCGCCGCGTCGTCGCCGGCTGCGGCCGCTTGGTTCGGAACTGCGCGGTACAGGCTGCGATGCTACCTGACCAGCTTCCTGGGGAACTTCTTCAGCGCTGGCATCCGCCATGCGAACCGGCCGCTCTTCCGCTTGTCGACCTTGCTGGGGAGGCTGATCTTCTACAGAAAACGGTGGCGGAGCAGAAATTTCTGATTCGATGTTCTCTCTATCGTCCGCGCCGGACGCTTGTTCCGCGTCAAAATAAGCTGGCTGCAAGGGAGGTGGAGCAGACTTATCGGATGGTGCGGCGGGGGTCTTTTTGCGACGCTGCAAGCGGTCGCGCATCCATTTACGCATGCAAGGCTTTTAACACAGAAGAGAGTGCCGGATCAATCGCCTGTCCGGACGAAGAACCATGCGCGACAGCGGCTCGAAATCTGTTTCCATGCGTCGCGACTTTAGATCGGGGCCGTAACATGCCAGACACAGTAAGACCAATCCCGCCCGCCATTCGCGGCCAGAAATACATCTCTCTGACAACGTTTCGGAAGAATGGCGTGGCGGTTGCCACTCCGGTATGGTTTGGAGAAGACACCGGCAAGTTGTACGTGATGACACGAAGCGTCATGGGTAAAACAAAACGTATTCGAAATAATCCTCAAGTGCGGGTCGCGCCATGCACCATTCGAGGAAAAATCACCGGTCAAGAATTTGCCGCCTCGGCGCGCATCCTGCCGCTAGAGGAACGATCTCATGCGCGGCAGACAATCAACCGGAAGTATCTGTTGGCCAGACTGACATCGGTCTTTAGCCGGGCGGATGTGTTCCTGGAATTAACGTTTCCGTAATATTGTCAAGGATTGGGCGCACCTCGTTCCGTGATCAGGAATAGAACTTATCCAATCTGGCTGGCGATCATTTACGCCGCTTCCCGCTCCTGCTAACATCATTAGTTCCCTTATAAGGCTGCGTGGAATCTGCGGTTGCACTCATAACCTATTCTGGAGGAAGCATGGCAATCAAAGTTGGTATCAACGGTTTCGGACGCATCGGCCGCAATGTTCTGCGGACTTCTCTCAACGATCCCAACCTGGAATTTGTAGCGGTCAACGATCTCACCGATCCCAAGACGCTGGCGCACCTGCTGAAATACGATTCCATTCTCGGCAATCTGCCCAACAAAATCAGCGCCACACCCGATGGCATTACCATCGACAACAAAACCATCAAGGTGTTCAAGGAAAGAGATCCGGGTGCGTTGCCATGGGAATCCGTGGGTGCGCAAGTCGTGATCGAATCGACCGGACACTTCACCGACGCGAATGACGCCAAGAAGCACATGCGCGGCACGGTGAAAAAAGTAATCATTTCCGCTCCGGCGAAGAATGAAGACATCACACTCGTTCTCGGCGTGAACCAGGAAAAATATGATGGCGCCAAGCACCACATTATTTCGAACGCATCCTGCACCACGAACTGTCTGGCGCCAATCGCCAAGGTGATCAACGACGCATTCAAAATCGTCAGCGGGACGATGACGACCATTCACTCTTACACCAACGACCAGGTCATTCTCGACTTCCCGCACAAGGACTTGCGGCGGGCGCGGGCAGCCGCGATCAACATGATTCCGACGTCTACGGGCGCAGCCAAGGCCCTCAAACTCGTGATTCCCGATCTTGCGGGAAAGCTTGATGGTTTCGCCATGCGCGTGCCGACGCCGAATGTTTCGGTGGTCGATCTGGTGGCATGGGTGGAGCAAAAGACGACTAAAGAAGAAGTGAACGCGGCTCTGAAGAAAGCCTCCGAGAGCGGTCCGCTGAAGGGTTATCTCGGCTTCGAAGAGAATGAACTGGTATCGTCGGACTTCAAAGGCGACTCCCGCTCTTCGATTGTCGATGCGCCGATGACTCTGGTGGTCGGCGGCAATTGCGTCAAGGTAATCTCCTGGTACGACAATGAATGGGGATACTCCTGCCGCGTGCGGGACCTGATTCACTACATCGCCGGCAAGGGCCTCTAGGTTTTGTAGCGCCGGCGTCTCGCCGGCTTTTAGCCAGGGCGGGCGGAAACGCCCGCCTGGCAGCTGCCGAGCCAGCCCTAAGCAAACTCGAAGCAGCGGAGCTATTTCATTACATCTAAGGACGAACCAGCCAAATGCCCAAGCTTTCCATCCGTGATCTACCCCTCAACGGCAACCGTATCTTCATGCGCGTCGACTTCAACGTTCCACTCGAAGATGGACGCGTTATGGACGACACGCGCATCCGCGAAACCTTGCCCTCCATCGAGTACGCCCTGAGGCACGGGGCAAGACTGATTCTCGCCTCGCACTTGGGCCGCCCCAAGGGCAAGCCCAATCCGAAAATGAGTCTGAAGCCGGTGGCCGAGCGGCTGCGCATGGTGCTCGACAAGGAACTGGCGCGCGGCGAGAACGTCGGATTCTGCCCGGACTGCGTTGGTCCCGAAGCCGAAGAAGTTGCCATGCAGCTGGAAAAAGGCCAGACGCTGCTGTTGGAAAATCTGCGCTTTCACGCCGAAGAAGAAGCCAACGATGAAAAGTTTTCCCGGCAACTGGCCAGCTTGGCCGATTTCTACGTGAATGATGCGTTCGGTACCGCGCATCGCGCACACGCATCCACCGTAGGGATCACGAAGTTCGTGTCGAAATCGGCAGCCGGTTTACTGATGGAGAAAGAGCTGCAGTATCTGGGCAAGGCTCTGGAACATCCTGAACCGCCTTTCGTAGCGATTCTCGGCGGCGCAAAAGTCAGCGACAAGATTGGCGTAATTCGCCATCTGATGGACAAGGTCGATTCGCTCATCATCGGCGGCGGCATGGCTTACACCTTCCTCAAAGCCAAAGGACAGGAGATTGGAAAATCTCTGCTGGAGGCCGACAAAGTCGATCTCGCGCGGCAACTGCTGGAAGAAGCCAAGCAACGAAACGTGAACATACTTCTTCCGATTGATCACGTGGTAGCCCTGAAGCCTGAAGCGAACGCGGTGGTGCAGCAGATCGGCGAGGGCCAGCCGATTCCAGCCGACCGCATGGCTCTGGATATCGGTCCGAAGACGATCGAACTATTCTCGGAGGAGATTTCGCGGGCTCGCACAATTGTATGGAACGGGCCGATGGGAGTATTCGAAATTCCGGGCTTTTCGCGCGGAACGTTCAAGGTCGCTCATGCGGTTGCGGAAAATGTGGGCGCAATCTCTATCGTTGGCGGCGGCGATACTGTAGCGGCGGTACATGCCGCCGAAGTCGCCGACAAGATCACCCACATTTCTACCGGTGGCGGAGCGTCGCTGGAATTTTTGGAAGGCAAGAGGCTGCCCGGGGTTGAGGCACTGACGGACAAAAAGTGATGTCGGTCTATCCAATGGACCTGCCACGTGATCAGGATTTCGCAATCATGAGGGTGGGTGATCCCGAGGAAGTCCGCTTGGTGCGTGGCGATATTACGAAGTACCCATCAGATGCGATTGTAAACGCCGCCAACCCTGAATTGCTGCCAGGTGGTGGCGTGTGCGGCGCGATTCATCGTGCAGGGGGTCCAGGGATCGCGGAAGAGTGTCGCCGCATTCGTTCAGAACGCGGGCCGCTGTCGCCCGGTCAAGCGGTCGCGACCACGGCGGGAAGCCTCGGGGCTAAGTTTGTGATCCACGCAGTCGGTCCCGTCTGGCACGGGGGAGATCAAGGCGAGACGGGAATGCTTTCTAGTTGCTACCACGAATCCTTGCGTATCGCCGACGAGTTTAAGCTGGTAAGCATCGCATTCCCCGCAATCTCCACCGGCATTTTCGGATATCCGGTCGAACAAGCTGCCTGGGTGGCTGTTCCGACGGTGGTTGCGAGCTTGAAGTCAGCCCGACACATCGTCTTGGTATCTTTCGTGCTGTTTGACCAACCCACGTTCGACACCTTCGCGACGGTCGCACTCGCCCAACGCAGACCAGATTCGGGTAAGGCATACGAATTCCTGATAGGAAGTAATAAATGAACAGACAAAAAGTAATTGCCGCCAATTGGAAGATGTACAAAACGCCGAACCAGACCCGCGACTTCTTCCGCGATTTTTTGCCGCTGGTAAACGGCCACGACCGCGATGAGATCTTGGTCTGCCCTCCTGATATTGATCTGGCAGCGGGGGTGGAAGCAACGAAGGCCTCGAACCTGGCCATTGGCGGACAGAATGTACATTGGAAACCAGAGGGCGCGTTCACGGGAGAAACTTCCGCGGCCATGCTGCTGGCAATTGGAGTAACGCATGTCATCATCGGCCATTCCGAGCGCCGGCAATATTTCTGCGAGACCGACGACACGGTGAATCTTCGCCTGAAGGCGGCGCTGGAAGCTGGTCTCAAGCCAATCTGTTGCGTCGGTGAAGTGCTGGAAGAACGCGAGGCGGGACTGACCGACGATGTGCTGCGCCGCCAGTGCGTGCGGGCATTCCATGCCATTTCCGCCAAGAAAGCGGCAAATATGGTGGTCGCTTACGAGCCGGTATGGGCGATTGGAACGGGGAAAACGGCCACGCCTGAATTGGCTGCGGAAGCCCACGCCGTAATCCGCCGCGAAGCGACGGAAATCTTCGGCGAGGAGTTCGCTGCGAAGCTCCGCATCCTCTACGGAGGCTCCGTCAAACCCGACAATGCTTCGGCGCTTATGGCCCAAGAAGAAATCGATGGCGCGCTGGTGGGCGGCGCATCACTCGATCCGAAATCATTCGCGGCGATTGTGAAGTACTGACCGGATTGCCGCGAGAAACTGCACTCCGACAAGGCTCGCTGGGATTTCCTTCCCCGCGAACTCTACCATTTTCCACACAATCGCTACTCTTGTGGCTCCTTAGGGTTTACAGCTTAGGGAGGATCCTGCATCCAAACCTGCTAACGCAAAGGCTTTGCGAAACTGTGTTCATTCCGTGAATGCCCGGCAAAAACGCTCCAAAACTCGGTAGAAATACTCTGATATTCTGGAACTGCGGGAGCTCCTTGCTGATTTCGCGAAGGGACGCAAACGATACAACATAAACTACTTATGCCGCATCCCAATGAGTGCGGCCGGAAAAGACTATTTGACCGACCCACGACAGAAATCCAGCACTGAACTCAGCGAGGCTGAAGCCATCGAGCGGGCCAAGCAGGGGGACGCGGAAGCGTTTCAGGTGCTCTATGACAGGCATAAGCGTCGTGTGTATTCACTCTGTCTTAGAATGACGGCGAATACGGCTGAGGCGGAAGACTTGGCGCAGGAAGCGTTTCTGCAGCTCTACCGCAAGATAGGAACATTTCGCGGAGAGTCTGCTTTTTCCACCTGGCTGCATCGGCTGTCGGTGAATGTCGTGCTGATGCATCTAAGGAAGAAAAGCCTTCCGGTGGTTTCGCTGGAAGAAGCCACGCAGGGGAGCGAGGACGACTTACCCAAGAAGGATTTTGGGGCGGATGACGTGGCGTTGGCCGGATCGATCGACCGGTTGCAGTTACAGAGGGCAGTGAACGACCTGCCTCCCGGCTACAGAACGATTTTTGTCCTTCACGATGTAGAAGGATACGAGCATAATGAAATCGCCGGACTGGTGGGATGCTCGATCGGTAACAGCAAGTCACAATTGCACAAGGCGCGCATGAAGTTGCGCGATCTGCTCAAGATGAATAGAGCCGAAAAGGCCGTCAAGTCTCGAGCAGGTTAGTACAGAAGCAAGAATAGAAGATGAAGTAACGAGGAACATTGGTAACCTCGGCAGGGGCGTTTAAACTGCGGTAAAAGTTTGAATCGCAGTAGATTCGGGGAGAGGTCGTATGAATTGCGTTGAGCTGCAGCAAAGCTTGGCGGATGTGGAAGACGGAAGCACTCCGGAACAAAGCATTCACCTGCGAACGTGTTCAGCTTGTTCCGAGTTATTGGAAGAACTTAAGTCGATCGTCGCTACCGCGAGTGAATTGCAGGCCAGCGATGAACCCAGCCCGAGAGTTTGGAACTCCATTGAAATTGCGTTGCGGCAGGAAGGCCTGATCCGTCCACAACCTGCGGGCGGCCGATTTGATCTGGCCCCCTTTGTCGCCCGCTGGGGTTGGGCGCGATGGCTGGTACCGGCCGCTGCGCTTCTGCTTCTTACCGTGGGAATCCACGAAAGGCGGCAATCCCTCTCTCAGCAGCCAAATCAACGAGCCACGCTGGTAGAGCCGGTCATGAACCAATCCGGGCTGAATGATGAGGACCTGCTGCAGGAAGTGTCTGATAATCCTCCAACCGTGCGAAGTCAATACGAAGAAAATTTGCGCCGGGTGAATGATTCCATACGGGAAGACCAGATGGCGGTCAACGAAAGCCCGAATGATGAAGACGCGCGGCGCGCCCTGATGGACGCCTATGAGCAGAAATCCATGTTGTTCGAAATGGCGATGGATCGGCCTTAGATGGACCGGCCTTGGATGCATCGGCGTGAGATGGATCGGCCTTGATGGTGGTGGAACTTTTTGTGAAGCATTTACCGCAAAGTCAAAAGCACCTAGCGTGGGGGAAGTAACCTATGTTGAGTAAACGCGCGGCCGGGCTGGCCACGGTCACCATCATTCTGCTGGGGACGCTGGTGGCCGAAAGCAAAAAAGAGCTTCACTTCACCGTGGGACCGCGCGCCGGCGTATCCGTGATCAATCCCTACGGCTCGATTTCGGTGAAACCCTCTTTGGGGAACACCGTGATGGTGACCGCCATTCTGCACTCTGACAAAGTTGAAGTGGATAACAACCAGAGCGGGAATCGAGTGGATATTCAATCGCACCTGCTGCCTGGCGCAGACGCTAGCTCCGGACGCGTGGACTACGAAATCCTGGTCCCGGCCGATGCCAGCATCACTTTGCATTCCAGCACCGGAACTCTGCATGCCGAAAAGCTGCACGGGGACGTCAATCTGGAGGGTCCCGGGGCAAATGTGGATGTTCGGGACATCTCCAACGCCCATGTGCATGTGAAGACCATGAACGGTGCAGTCAATCTGGACAACATCAAGAATGGGCACGTCGAGGTCGACTCGCTGAGTGGCGAAGTCACGCTGAATGGCGTGAACGGTTCGCTGGTGCAGGTGGTCTCAACCAGCGGCCGGATCAACTACATCGGCGATTTCGGCAACAGCGGCGAATACCGGCTGACTAGCCATAGCGGCGATATTGACGCCACCATTCCCGAATGGACCTCCGCCGACGTGAGCGCCCGTTCCGTCCGCGGCGAAGTACACGACGACATCCCTCTCCAGCCCAAGAGTCACACTTACTTTACCCTCGACAAGGGACGTGCCTTCGCAGGTACGGTGGGCCGCGTGGCGGTCTCATCCACGGTGGTGTTGCGCACCTTCAGTGGTAAAATTCATCTCAGAAAACGCGCCGACAACCAATAACAGCGACAAATCTGAACAGCGAAAGCGGCGTCCCGGAGGTCGGCCAAATCGCAGGTATCGATTTATCTGGTCGCGGGCCGAATATGACCAGCCGCCATCCGGAGAAGATGCACGCCATCATCCTGGTTGGATTCATGGGCGCCGGCAAAAGCACCGTCGGCCGCGCGCTCGCCGAGCGCCTGGGCTGGACGTTTGAGGATCTCGACGACTGGATCGAACAACGCGAAAAGCAAAAGATAACAGAAATCTTCGGTAATGCAGGGGAAGCGGAATTTCGTCGAGCCGAGCACGAAGCTCTGAAAGAATTGTTGAAGGGGCTAAGCAGTGGCGCTGAGAAAGTGATAGCTTTCGGTGGCGGGGCTTTCGTTCAGCCATCCAATATCAACTTGCTTGACGCGGCGAACCTTCCCACAATCTTTCTGGATGCGAGCGTCGAAGAACTTTTAGCGCGTTGTCAGCGTCAATCGGAAACGCAAGCCATGGAGCGCCCGTTGCTTGGGACTCCAGAGGACTTCCGGCAACTATACGAAAATCGGCGACCCTACTATTTGCAAGCCAGATTCAGGCAAGAAACAGATGGGAAAGAGGTTCAGGAGATCGTGACAAACGTGATTCAGGCTTTGGGTTTGCCCGACCGCAGGGGAACTCGGTAGCCCTGAAACCAGGAGAAAATGAAGTGACACGGATCGCGCACACACGGTGGGGAATAGTAGCGATTTTGGCTTGCGCGGTTGTAGGTCACGCCGCCGACAAGAAAGTCAATGCCAAGCCGCCGGGTTCACAAACGGTCGATTCCGGTTCGTTCGGCATTTTTGTCAGAGGCCAGCGGGTAATGACCGAGACCTTCAGCGTGCAGCAGGATAACGGCGCCAGCACGGTCAAGTCCCATCTGCAGGAAGCCGGCAATTCGAACGCGGGGCAAACCTCCGAACTCCAAATGACGGGGAGTGGAGAACTGATTCGTTACGACTGGAATGATGCCAACAGTTCGCTGGTAGTTACGCCGAAGAACGAATTTCTCCTGGAAAAGATTTCAACTGGAGCGTCCTCCAAACCGGCTGAACAGCCGTTTCTGATGCCAAATACTTCGGCGATTCTCGATAACAACTTCTTTGTTCAACGCGAAGTGCTGGCCTGGCGTTACCTCGCAACCAACTGCCACACCGACAACGGTACTCTAAAATGCCAGCGAGGTCCGGTGGAGTTCGGTGTGCTGGTGCCGCAAGACCGCACGTCCATGCCGGTCCGCATGGAACTGGTAGGCAGGGAGAAGGTCATGATGCGCGGGGCCGAGCATGAACTGCTGAGACTAAACCTGAAGGGCGAAGCCTTCAGCTGGAATCTTTGGGTAGATGACAAAGATCAGTTCAAGCTCATGCGAGTTCAAATCCTGGACGATAATACTGAGGTGGTACGGGATTAATGAGGTTCCCGCCACCCTCTGGGTTCGACTTGCGATGGATTGGAGAAATTAGTTGCCGCTGGCAGATGGACGCACGGCCCGGGTTATCATCACAGTGCTGCTCTTCGCGCTGGGCCTGGGATTTCTCTATGCCGCCCGCCAGACCCTGATCGCGTTCCTGTTTGCAATTTTCTTTGCCTACCTGATGAGCCCTCTGGTCTCCCACCTGGAGAAACTGCTGCACGGCCGCGGGCGCGCCATTGCCGTAATCTATGTGCTCTTGCTGGGACTGGTGGTCTTGTTTTTCGTCTCCACGGGACCGCGCATTGGCCGCGAAAGCGCGCGCTTGGGTCAATCGCTCCCCGCTCTTTCCCGCTTGAGCTCTGGACAGATCGCGCAACAGTTGGGAGAGGAACACGGTTGGAACACGCGCCTGGTGGAAGTCGCGCAGAACTATCTTGCTAGCCACAGTGATGAGATCACGAAGCTCGCGCAGGCCGTGGGACTCTGGGTGGCGGATGTGGCAAAACAAGCGTGGCTGCTGGTGATAGTCCCTCTGTTGTCGATTTTCTTCCTGAAAGACGGCCGCTCTTTCAGCCAGGTTCTGCTCGATCTGGTACAGTCCAGGCCGCAGCGCGAACTATTGCAGGGCGTACTCAATGATCTGAACCAGATGCTGGCGCATTTCATTCGCGCCCAACTCATTCTGGCCGCGCTTACGCTGGGCATGTATGCCGCCGTCTTGAGCATCATGGGGATGCCCTACGCTTTGGTCCTGGGAACATTCGGCGGATTGCTCGAATTCATTCCGGTGATTGGGCCGCTGGTGGCTGCGCTCGTCATCGTCGGCGTATCCCTGCTGGTCGGCTTCCCTCACTGGCTCTGGCTGATAATTTTTCTGGGCGTATGGCGGCTGATTCAGGATTACGTTACCTCACCGCGGATCATGGGTCAGAGTGTGGAACTACATCCTTTAGCGGCAATTTTCGGAGTGATGGCGGGAGGCGAGGTTGCCGGGATCTTAGGAGTTTTTCTTTCCATTCCAGTGATGGCGAGCCTGCGCATTGTCTTCCGGCGCTGGCGGCTCTATGCCGAGAAACGCAAGTTCGGCCCGCTTGATGAGTATGTGATCGACGGCCAAGTCAGAGCCAAAAAGTGAGCCAGCTAGCGGCGGTTTGCAGGCTCGCTGTGGCTAAGCTGCCTTCCCTTCTGAATATTGAGAACGTCCGTATCTCCGGCCGGAGATACTCAACCCGCCGCTCCCACTGATTTATCGACACTCACATTTCGAAGAAATTCCGCAGCCGCTTCAGGCAGCACGGTATTGATAAACATTCCTGAGCCCAGTTCGAATCCGGCGACGCGCGTGAGACGCGGAATCACACTGACATACCAGTGAAAATGCCGGGCACGAACGTAATCGGAAGGCCCACTCCGGATCGTAAAATTCAGGTCGGGATTCTCCAGCCCCACGTAAATCTTGGCCAGCAAGCTGCGCAAGACGTGGGCAAGGTCAGCGATTTCCGCGGAGGTTATTTCGCCGAAGCTCGCCATGTGGCGCAGCGGAAATATATGAGTAGCGAACGGAGTTGCGGAAGCGAACACCTCCATGGCCACAAACAGGTCGCTCTTGAGCACGATGCGCGACTGGTCTTCGATTTCGCTCTCCACCATATGGCAGAACATGCATTCCCCGGCATCATCGAAATGACGCAGAGCCTCAACCAGTCGATGACGCACCTGACTCGGGATTACGGGAGTGGCGATCAGCTGGGAATGCGGATGCTGCAGGCTGGCCCCTGCATCCGCACCGTGATTTTTGAAAATGGTGACGTGGTTGACCCGCTGGTCGGCACTGAGCGCGTTGTATCGTTCCTTGTAGACTCGCAAAATTTTGCCCACGTGCTCGTCTGGCAAAAGAGCCATGCAACAGGAGTGGTCCGGCCCGTCAATAATCACTTCGTGAAAGCCAAAACCATCGATGCGGCGCCGCAAATGCTGCAAACTGCGGGTCGGTTGCACTTCACTAGAGAGCGCGGAGAATTTATTGGGAATCACTCGCACCGCCCAGGGTTCCCCTTTGTCTACGGGAAAGCGCGTCACCTCCGGAGGTGTCTTATTTTCGTTTCCGGGACAGAACGGGCAAGTCTCCACAAAGGCTGGCATGATTTGTGCCGCTCGATGTGTTGCCAACTCTTCCGGACGTTTGGCGCGCTCGGTGGCAATAATGACCCATTCTTTGGTGAAGAAATTCTGGCGTAGCTCAGGCATGTTGGTCCTCTATCTTCCTATCGGCGCGTGAAGAAAAAACTGCAGCGACCGCCCGGCTGCAACTGATATGGGCTGGTTAGAAGAGAACGCCGGTTACTCTCGGCAAATCGATCCCAGCATCGGCTGATGTAGAATTCCAATATCGTTTTATGACCCAAAACATATGAGCAGAAAGATTCCCATTGGAATTCTGGGCGCCACCGGCGTCGTCGGCCAGAGATTTATTCAGATGCTGGAACATCATCCCTGGTTTGAAGTGGCCTGGCTGGCTGCCTCTGACCGGTCCGAAGGGAAGATTTATTCGGACGCCGCACGCTGGCGCCTGAAAACCGCGATTCCAGCGAACGTGGCCGCAATGAAAGTTTCGCCAGCCACTCCCGAGGGCGCTCCCAAGATTATTTTTGCCGCTCTCGATGCCGCCATCGCCGCCGAGATGGAACCTCGCTTCGCCGAGGCTGGTTGCGCAGTAGTTTCGAACTCCAGCGCACTGCGCATGCAATCCGATGTGCCGCTGGTCATTCCCGAAGTCAATGCCGGACACATCAAGCTGATCGATGTGCAGGCTTGGCGGAAGAAATCCGGCGGTTACGTTGTAACCAATCCCAACTGCTCGGCGATTGGCTTGGTTCTCGCCTTGGCCCCTCTGCAGCAGCGTTTCGGACTGGAAGCGGTCATGGCTGTCACTATGCAGGCCGTGAGCGGTGCGGGATATCCCGGCGTTGCTTCGCTCGACATTCTGGGCAACGTGATTCCCTACATCCGTAATGAAGAAGAAAAAATGGAAGAGGAAACTCTTAAACTCCTCGGGCAAGTCAACGGAACAAGAATCATTTCCGCTGCATTTGCCATGAGTGCCCAGTGCAACCGCGTTGCCGTGGAAGACGGCCATACGGAATCCGTTTCGGTACGTTTGAAAACCAAGGCCAGGCGCGAAGAGATCATCGCAGCATGGAACGACTATCGCAGCGAGCCCCAGCTATTGAAACTTCCCAGCGCACCCGAGCGCCCCGTGGTCTACATGGAAGCGGCGGATCGTCCGCAGCCACGATTCGATGTAGATCTGGGCGCGGGCATGACGACCGCCGTGGGGCGATTGCGCCCCTGCGGCGTGCTGGAATGGAAGTTCACCGTGCTTTCCCACAACACAATTCGCGGAGCGGCAGGCGCGGCCGTGCTGAACGCTGAACTGCTCAGGGCCAAAGGCTACCTCGCCGCTCCCGAATGAAAATCGAGCTGCACTCCCGTACTTTCGTCAGGAAGTTACGCCGATGATCGTAATGAAATTCGGCGGCACTTCTGTGGAAGATGCCAGGGCTATCGAGCGTGTAGCTGCGATCGTCAAAGAGCGCCTGCCACAGCACCCGGTGGTTGTGGTCAGTGCCATGGCCAGAGTCACCGACACGCTGCTCACTATGGCTCGAGCAGCGGGTGCCGGCGAACGCAAAACCGCGCTGAAGCTCTGCCGTTCCCTGCAAGAGCGCCACTACAATACCGCCAGCGAACTGCTGGGCACGGCGCTCTTTACCGACTTCCATTCAGAGCTGGGAAGCGATTTTGAATCGCTCGATGAATTGCTGCGCGGCATTTCCGCGGTCGGCGAATTAACCCCGCGAACTACCGATCATGTGGCGGCCTTCGGCGAGATCCTCTCCAGCAAGATTGTGGCAGCGGCATTTTCCGCGCAAGGCCTGAACAGTGAGTTCGTGGATGCGCGCGAAGTTCTCGTAACCGATAGTAGCTATATGCAAGCCGTTCCCCAGCAGGAAGAAACCAACGAACGGTTGCAGACCAAAGTAAAACCGTTACTCGATGCCGGGCAGGTTCCAGTGATGGGTGGGTTTGTAGGAGCAAGCCGCGCCGGAATCACGACGACCATCGGACGCGGCGGCTCGGATTTTTCCGCGGCCATTGTGGGCGCAGGATTGAGCGCGGAGCGCATCGAAATCTGGACGGACGTGGACGGAATTCTGACTACTGATCCGCGAATCTGCAAAGATGCGCGCCGCATCAAAGTGATCAGCTTCGACGAGGCGGCCGAACTGGCCTACTTCGGCGCCAAGGTCCTGCATCCGGCGACCGT
Source organism: uncultured Acidobacteriaceae bacterium (assembly GCA_963726155.1). Lineage (GTDB taxonomy): Bacteria > Acidobacteriota > Terriglobia > Terriglobales > Acidobacteriaceae > Sulfotelmatobacter. The sequence continues at coordinate 1,051,855 of CAVSBF010000002.1, read as the reverse complement.
ATTGCCGGCGATCCAGAAGAATATTCCTGTTTACGTTCTGAATTCGCTGAACCCGTCCTGCGAAGGGACGAAGATTACCACCCGGGCCCCGCAGGTGAAAAATATTTTTAAAGCCATTGCGGCGAAGAAACGCATCACTATTGTGGACGTGGCTGCACCGCGCATGCTTTTGGCTCACGGCTTTCTGCGTGCTATCTTCGAGGCCTTCGACCGGCACAAGGTTGCGGTCGATGTGGTCTCAACGTCAGAAGTCAGCGTTTCGCTCACGGTGGATTCGAATCAGGCGATCCCCGCGCTGGCCGCCGATTTGGCCAAACTGGCTGACGTAAAGTACGAAGGCCGCAAAGCGATCGTCTGCCTGGTGGGCGAAAGCCTTCGCGATAAACCTGGCGTTGCCGCTCTGGTTTTTGGTGAGTTGGCGGATAAGAAGATTCGCATGATCTCACAAGGTGCCTCCGAAATTAATCTGACCTTCGTCATCGAGGAAGACGAAGTGCCCGATGTCATCCAGCGTCTGCACAAAACATTTTTTCAAGATTTGGATCCGCAAGTATTTGCGTAGGAGCTTTTATCGCAGAGCCCACCGAGAAAGGCCCGCTGAGAACGCAGGTGAGACAGCTATTTTCTCCGTGACGTCCACGGCAGTTCTTTGCGATCTCCGCGCTAAGGATTTTCGATGAACATCCTCTTGCTAGGCCGTGGAAAAACGGGATTGCTGGTGGCGGACGTTGCCCGCCGACGCGGACATCACGTTCTTGTCGCCGGGGCCACAGAAAACGCCGGAGGAGCGGCCCTCTCAGAGGACAAACTGCGCGACATCGACGTAGTCATTGATTTCACTGCCCCGCATTGCGTCGCCTCGCATATCGAAACCTGTGTCAAGGCAGGCAAGAACATGGTCGTCGGCACCACTGGCTGGTACGCGGAGAAAGATCGGATCAGGAATTTAGTTGAGACCTCCAATACCGGGTTAGTTTATGCAGCGAACTTTTCGCTGGGAGTGAACCTTTTCCTGGAAGTCGCGCGCACCTCAGCCGCCGCTTTGCGCCACGACTATACCGGACAGATCTTCGAGCGGCACCACGCTACTAAAAAAGATGCGCCGTCAGGCACGGCCATCGCGCTCCAACACACAATCCGCGAAGCCAGCGGCCGGGATGAAGATCTGGAAGTCATTTCCTTTCGCGAAGGCGAAGTCGTGGGCATGCACGAGATTGTGCTGGAATCCTCCGTCGATAGGATCTATCTCTGTCACGACGCTAAATCCCGGGAAGGCTTCGCCGAGGGCGCGGTGCGAGCCGCGGAATGGATCGCCGGCAAAAAAGGATTCTACGATTTCAAAGATATATGGAAACAGCTCTAGCGTAGCCCGCCGTTCCCACACGAGCCTATTCGCGCTATCTTATTGTCATGCAACTTCGTGGATGTGGTACTGCGCTGGTCACTCCTTTTCATCAGGATGGCGCGATCGACAACACCGCTCTGCGCAACCTTGTGGCGTGGCAGGTGGAATCCGGCATAGATTTTCTGGTTCCCTGCGGAACCACCGGCGAGACCCCCACTCTGAACCATGACGAGTGGCTACACGTGATTGATACCACCATTGAAATAGTGGCGGGGCGTGTTCCCATCGTTGCCGGCGCGACCTCCAACTCCACGCACGAAGCTGTAGAAAAGGCGAAAGAAGTTGCTGCGCGGCCCGGAGTCGACGCCATCCTCACTGCTTCTCCCTACTACAACAAGCCAACGCAGGAGGGCCAGTATCGGCATTTCAAAGCCATCGCGGAAGGCGTCAGCGACAAGCCAATCATTCTTTACAACGTCCCCGGCCGCACCGGATCGAACCTGGAACCCGCAACCCTGGCGCGCCTCGCCGAAATTCCGAACATCATCGGGGTGAAAGAAGCCTGCGGCAATATGACACAGATTGCCGAAGCCATCAACTCTGTGCCCGAAACATTTCTGGTTTTGTCGGGAGACGATGCTGTCACTTTACCGGTGATCGCGCTCGGCGGAGTGGGAGTAATCTCGGTGGCATCAAATGAGATCCCGCATGAGATGGCAACCATGACGCGGGCCGCGCTCAACAATGACTGGACAACGGCACGCACCATCCATCGAAAGTACTTTCCTCTGATGCAGGCAAATTTTATCGAGTCCAGTCCCCTTCCGGTCAAGGCGGTGCTTGGCCATGATGGGGAAGATCGAGGAAAACTACCGTTTGCCTTTATTACCCATGCGCCGCGACACGCGATCGAAATTGCAAAGAGTCGCAACTGAAGTCGGGCTCATCGCCAAGCCGGCATACGCCGGGGCCGGAGGCGGCTGAATTTTATATTTACGAAAATTGGGTGGCTGGTCCGCATAAGATCGTGCTGCATCGCGGATCCTGCGGACAATGCAACCAGGGAAAAGGCCGTCCCGCCGGCCACGATGCCAACCACGCGCGCTGGCACGGACCATACCCGACCCTGGTTCAAGGACGCGAAGTGGCGCATGGAATGACTGGAGTACTGATTCGTAGCGAGTGCAAGTGCGTATGAACAATTGCTGATTTTTGATTGCTGATTGTCGATTGAAACCTCGACAGATCTTTTGAATCAACAATCAGCAATCAAAGATCAACAATTTCTATACTTCATGCAATCCCTAAGAATTTCCATCGAGCGCCTCGCGGCGCTGGGCGAGGTCGAACATAACCCCGAGGCACGTCCGGCGTTTTTCGAATTCCGTGACGCCTTAACCCAAGGAAAGATCCGCGCCGCCGAAAAGCTCGACGGCCGCTGGATCGTGAACACCTGGGTAAAACACGGCATCCTGCTGGGCTTTCGCCTTGGCGAACTTGCGGAGACGAGTGCGGGCCCGCTGACCTTCGTCGACAAAGACACCTTCCCCGCCCGGCACTTTTCCATCGCAGACCGCGTTCGTATCGTTCCCGGAGGCTCCTCAGTGCGGCTAGGCGCGTATGTAGCACCGTCCGTCATCTGCATGCCGCCTATGTTCATCAATGTTGGAGCTTATGTGGATGAGGGAACGATGATCGATTCCCACGCGCTGGTTGGCTCCTGCGCGCAAGTTGGCAAGCGCGTGCACGTCAGCGCCGCAGCGCAAATTGGAGGAGTGCTCGAGCCGGTCAATGCGGCGCCAGTCATTATTGAAGACGACGTTCTGATCGGCGGCAACTGCGGCATTTATGAAGGCACGCTGATTCGTGCACGGGCGGTGCTCGGTGCGGGAACGATTTTTACGCGATCCACTCCCTTGTATGATCTGGTGCGAGGAGAAGTGCACCGAGCCACGCCGGAAACTCCGCTGGAAGTTCCCGAAGGTGCTGTGGTGGTCCCGGGATCGCGCGCAGTGAAAAAAGGCGCGGCGGCTGAGTTAGGAATCTCGTTATACACACCAGTAATTGTGAAGTACCGCGACGACAAAACCGATCGAGGAATTGAACTGGAAGACTGGCTGCGCTGATTTCGAAACGCTGATTTCGAAATATCGAATCGGACCGGCAGCGTTTTATGCCAGGGTAACTGCAAGTTCCCCAGCTCCGTCGACACTAACCTGAATTTCCGCGAGCTTCCCTACCACCCAGTCAGCTTCACTCAGTGCAGCTGGAGGATAGGTGCTAGTCAAGCCGATCGCTTTCATCCCACCCGCGTGCGCCGCACGGATTCCCGCAGGAGCGTCTTCAATCACTAAACACTCCGCAGGATTCACTCCCAACAACTCGGCACCCTTCAGATACGGCTCTGGATGAGGCTTTCCATTAACCACGTCGTCCGCGGTCACCATCACTTTCGGAAGCTGGAACTCCGGCAAGCTTCAGCCGCGCGCTGGCCAGGTGTCGAGCACCCGAGGTCACCACGCCCCATTTGTTCTCCGGAATCGAGCGGATGAGATCGATTGCACCGGGCATCACAACAATGCCACGGTCCGAGGCTTCGCGGTTCTCCAGCCTTCGAGCTTCGGCTTGCGCGTCAAGGTGGGGAGCGACAGCTCGAATCACTTCCACGGAACGGACGCCATGGGCAATGGCGATCACGCTATCTTCGTCAATTCCCTGCTCGCGCGCCCACGCCCGCCATTGCCGATCCACAGAGCCCGTGGAATCGACGAGAACTCCATCAAGATCAAACAGGATGGCGGCGCAGCGAAATTTGCTCATTCTTGTTTTTGTACCACACCATGGCCCTCAACTAATCGGCGCCGGTAAAATCCGTGGCTCTGTCGCAGACAGCATTTCCTGTTGATTTTGCTGACGGACGTGCAAATATCGCTGCCGGAAGTGGGCCTTGGCGCGCTCGCCCCAGGCGCGCACGAACCAGTAATTCAAACCCGCGCCCAACGCTGAACTGACCAGCGGAATCATGCGTCCTGCCCATTTTTCGACAACTTCAGCGCTAGCCCGGGCAGCGATCCGCTGAATCACTCGCGGAACAAACTTGTTGACGAATTCTTTCTCCACCAAATCACGGCTGATGTCGACCCCAGCCGCGCTGGCGGCGGCGATCCACAACTCCGCAATTTCATTGTCGGTATTGAACTGGAATCCATACACCAGGCTGAGCTTCTGAATCGTGCGCATGGTAATAGCCGACAGGATGCCAAGATCAGGAATGATCGTGATAAACCCGCCCAGACCAAAACCGGCGCCCTCGGCAGCAGCCAGCTTCATTCCACCGCGAATAATGTCCTCCGCCACCATGTCGATTTCGCCTACTTCAAGCGAGTACACGCCATGATAGCCGCTGACCGGAAGCCGGTAGGCCGTGCGCAACTGCAGCAGAAATTTTTGCGGATCGACTTGGACCGTTGAATAAGCCCGCGTCAGCCCTTTTACAACGGCCTTCTCGGCACGCAGGCGCAACCACGATTTCGATTCCACCACCGCCATCGATCTACCTTAGCTCAGAAAGCAACTGAATTCCATCCGCCATCGGGTAGGAACGGCAGAATCGCTCTGTACGCTACCTGACACACTCTGCTAGCATCAAGACTACTCCATGCCAACTGGAAAACTGCAAGTTGTCCCCTTGGGGGGCCTCGGCGAGTTCGGTATGAACTGCATGGCCGTCCGCTGGGGCGACGATATTATTGTGATCGATGCCGGACTGATGTTCCCCGAAGCCGAATTACTCGGCGTGGACATCGTGGTTCCCGACATCTCTTACCTCATCGAGAATCGGCAGCGGGTACGCGGCATCATTCTCACCCACGGCCACGAAGATCACATTGGCGCTCTGCCCTGGATTCTCTCTGAACTTAACGTTCCCGTCTGGGGCACAGAATTTACATTGGCCTACGTGGAGGACAAACTCGACGAGCACGGACTGCTCGAAGACTGCTGACCTCCGCGAGATGCAGGCCGGCGAGCGCTTCAAGGCCGGCGCGTTCACGGTTCATCCCATCCGCGTAACCCACAGTTTGGTGGATTGTGTGGCGCTGGCGATTCACACGCCGCTCGGTGTCATCATCCACACGGGCGATTTCAAAGTCGATCCCACGCCCACGGATAATCACCTTTTCGATTTGCACTCCTTCGCTGAGTACGGAAAACAAGGCGTACTGGCGTTGTTTCAGGATTCGACCAACGTCGAGCGCAAGGGCTACACACCCAGCGAGCGCGCGGTGCGCCGTAAATTTGACGAAGTCTTCGCGCACACTCAGCGGCGATTGTTCATCTCCTGTTTCTCTTCGTCCATTCACCGCATCCGGTTGGCAGTCGAGTTGGCTCACCAGCATGGACGCAAGGTCGCATTCATCGGCCGCTCGATGAACAACTCCGCCGAAATCGCAGAGGATCTCGGCTATCTGGAGATTCCCGACGGCCTGGTCATCAATCCCGGCGAGATGAAGAATTTTCCGCCGGAAAAAGTTTGCGTGATGATCAGCGGCACTCAGGGCGAGCCCATGTCTGCCCTATCGCGCGCCGCAGTCGACAATCACAAGCACGCGAAGATTGAAAAGGGCGACACGGTCGTGCTCTCCTCGCGCATTATTCCCGGCAATGAGAAGACCATCTATCGCATGATCGATCACTTGTTCCGGCGCGAAGCCCACGTCATCTACGAAGACGGCAGTTCGCCGCCGATTCACGTCAGCGGACATGCCAGCCAGGAAGAACTGAAGCTGATCATCAATCTGGTGAAGCCGAAATATTTTATTCCCGTCCACGGCGAGTACCGGCAGTTGAAGCTGCATGCCGAAATGGCCGGCGCGATGCACAGCTCGGTGGGCAAGGTCATGCTGATCGAGAGCGGCGACGTTCTCGAATTCGACGAACACAGCGCCCGCAAGGCCGGCAAGGTGAACGTGGGCCGCGTCTGCATCGATTCCGGTTCACGCACCGACGTGGTCGAGGATTTAATTATTAAGGACCGGCGGCATTTGAGCGAAGACGGTATCGTGCTGCCCATCATCGCCATCAATAAGCTGACGGGCCGAGTAGAAACCGCGCCCGAGATCGTAACCCGAGGCTTCAATCCCGGTGATAATGGCTTGATGGATGGAGCCCGGCGCATCGTTGAAGATACGTTGGCGCATTCCAGCGAAGAAGAAAAAGCCGACTACGGTGTGATCAAGGAAAAAATCCGCGCCGACCTGAAGCGTTACATCTCCAAGCAGACGCAGAAGCGACCGCTGATCATGCCGGTGATATTGGAGATTTAGAAATTACGCGGATTGGTCCAGCGCAGTTTCCTCGGACAATGCTGCGCAATCTGGATCGCGCAGGACCAAACCAACGCCACAATTGTATGATTCCCACTGTCACCCTTGACGACATCCGCACAGCTCAATCTCGCCTGCAAGGCGTCGCCGCCCGCACCCACCTCATCGAATTCGATCATCCGGAATCCGACACTCGCCGGCTTTTTCTCAAGCCGGAAAACCAGCAGCCCATTGGTGCTTTCAAACTGCGCGGAGCCTATAACAAAATCGCTTCCCTGGCGCCCGAAGATCGAAAGCGCGGAGTGATTTCTTACTCCAGCGGCAATCACGCGCAAGGCGTGGCCTATGCGGCGCGCGCTCTGGGCGTGAAGGCCATCATCGTGATGCCGGATAATGCACCGACGATCAAGCGAGAGGCAACGGCGGCGCTGGGCGCGGAGATCGTCATCGTCGGCCCCGGCAGCGCCGAGCGCCAAACCAAAGCCGAAGAACTGGCCGCGCAATACGGCTACGTGATCGTGCCTCCGTACAACGATGAGCAGATCATCGCCGGGCAGGGCACGATGGGATTGGAGATCCTCGAAGACTTGCCTGAAGTGGAAACGGTTTTTGCTCCGGTCGGTGGCGGAGGAATGATCAGCGGCGTCGCCGCCGCCATCAAGCTGAGTCGACCCTCAATTAAAGTAATTGGCGTCGAGCCGGAGCTGGCCGGCGATGCCCAGGCAAGTTTGCGCGCGGGAAACATTGTTCACTTTCAGGCCGAGGAAGTTTCGCGCACCATCGCCGATGGACTGCGCACGCAAAGCATCGGCCCGATCAACTTCGAGCATATCCGCCGCTACGTGGATGACATCGTCACCGTAAGCGAAGAGGAAATACGCCGCGCAGTCCGCTTGCTGGCGTCAAATCCAGCGACCGTCGCCGAGCCCAGCGGAGCCGTGGCCGTCGCCGGTTTCTTGTTCCGTAGCGATCAACTCTCGAAAGCAAAATTCAACGTTGCCATCATCAGCGGTGGCAATATCGATCCCCAGATGTTGGAAGAGATTCGCCGAGAATAAATCCACATCATGCGGATGGAGCATTTCACTTTGAGGGCCCCGCAACCGCCCAGCGTCGTATGGCGACCGCCGACCAAATTGCCTCCACCAGCCCGAAGGGCCAGGCGCCTTGCAAAAACCCGTAAATGGACCCCAGCACACACGCTCCGGCGAAGGCAAGAATGAACCAACGGCTCCGTGCTTCTAAAGCATAAAAGACAAGCATCGCCGTCACCGCAAACAGCCCGAAGATTGTTAAAGGAGTCACGTCTGAGTGGACGATTTTACTCTTATGCTGCGTCGGCCGCGATGCACGGCCCTTCGACAAACCGGAAGGGATCGGACAACCTATGGCATAAGTATGTTATCCAACAATAGGGCTACCGTCGGTAACGACCGGTAGTTACTTGCGACAGTGGAATTTCCTATGGTACAAACGACCAGTCGCAAAAATTACGCAAGATGCCACTTTTAAACCATCTTATAACTCAACAGCGCAAAATTTGGAGTGCAGTGGTTGTTGTAATTGCTGTGGCCGCGCTGACGATGAGTGTGGCGACGCGCTATTATTCGCTTCAAGATACTTCCTCTCGCCCAGTCAGCACCATCCAGAAACAAGCCGTTCCGGATGCGAGACCGCAGCGCCTGACCAAGAACGCTGCCATCTGGAGTCCTCCAGTATTTTCTTTTGCAGTTGCGCAAGTCCCCGGTTTTCATCCTCGCATTGGTTCCACCCGGCCCCTGCTGCGAAGTCTGGTCCGTGATACAAGCCTCTACAATCGTCCTCCTCCCGCTTCTAATTCCTTCTCATAGGTTCCTAATCATCCGATTGCGCTGAGTTGTTGCTCGCAGTTTAGCGCTGAGGCTTGGTAACCTAAATCCCAGGGACCGCATCCATGCAGCTTCTTGCGCGTGAATTGGCAGGCGAGGTCCGCCGAGAATTGGCCGGGCCGAGAAAACTGATTGGATAGACATTCCAGTTCCAGAAAGGAAATACTATGCAGGCTGCGCCTTCGTTGACGGGAGATGAGCTCGACGCTCTACGCCAATTCGATACCTGCACGGTGGCGAATGCCATCGAGTCGTTTAATGTCAGGCTTCGTAACACGGGCTTTGCTGACGCGCGCATCCGTTGCATGTTCGAGGACGCACCATCCACTGTCGGCTACGCGGCAACCGCCCATCTGCGCAGCGGAGAGCCCCCAATCGGCGGCGGCACATTCCATGACCGAGCCGATTTCTGGAACAGTATTCTCGAAGTTCCCGCCCCACGCATTCTGGTCCTGGAGGACATGGACACTCATCCCGGACGAGGAGCTTTTGTGGGAGACATGCATGCTGCCATCTTGCAGGCTCTGGGTTGCGTCGCCTACGTGACGAATGGCGCCGTGCGCGAATTGCCTTCCGTGCGCAAAATGGGATTTCAGCTGTTCGCCGGGAGTGTAGCGGTTTCTCACGCCTACGCCCATATCTTCGAGATTGGAACGCGAGTCACGGTGGCGGGGATGGACGTGCGGCCGGGGGATTTGTTGCACGGCGACCGGCACGGCATTCTTACCGTACCGCATGAAATTGCGCCGTTCATTCCCGCCGCTGCAGTTCGAATGCAACAGGCGGAGCAAGAAATAATCCGTTTTTGCCAATCCAAGGATTTTTCCGTCGCGAAATTAGGCGAGATCATGAAGACGCTTGAGGAAGCGAAACGCAATGAGGCGAGGACAATTCGATGATGGAAGCCTGCATTCGATTCGTTAAGCTGCCGCTCCGCTCTTCGATGCCGTTGCTTTCCTGCCTCCTTGCCAGCATGGTGGCCGCAACGGCGGTGTTGTCATCCTGCTCAGGAAGCCGCGATGAGCGGGTGCAGGCGAGCACCGAGGTGCCTACAGTTGGGGTGACAAAAGTAGTGAAAAAATCCCTCAGCCAGCGCCTTACTTTATCTTCCGAACTGGTGCCCTTCCAGGAAATTGATGTCTACGCTAAGGAATCAGGCTTCGTACAAAAACTCAATGTCGATTACGGAACTCACGTGAAGACTGGCCAGGTGATGGCAGTTCTCGAGATTCCCGAGCTGCAGGCGCAACTCCAGGAAGATGAGGCGGAGATCAAAAATGCAGCAAACCAAGTGACCCGGGCGCGGAACGAACTATCCCGTTACGAAGCACAGTATAAAGCGCTGCACCTGCAATACACGCGTTTGAACGGCGTCTTTCAAAGCCAGCCCGGAATTGTGGCGCAGCAAGAAGTGGACGACGCTCAGGGCAAGGATCTCGCCGCATCCTCTCAGGTGGATGCCGGCCAGGCAGCCCTCGAAGCTGCTCAGAGCCAGATGGGTGCGACGAAGGCGAAGCTGGTTCACGACCAGAATCTGTTCGATTATTCAAAAATAACAGCGCCATTTGCTGGAGTGGTAACCGAGCGTTATGCGAACCTCGGCACACTGGTGCAAGCGGGAACCGGTTCGAGCACTCAGGCCATGCCCATCGTCCGGCTGTCACAAGACGATCTATTCCGCCTGGTGATTCCAGTGCCGGAATCCTATGTTCGATATATCAAAGTGGGCGATCCGGTGGACGTTCATGTGCCTTCACTCGATCGCACTTTTCCCGGCAAGGTCGCGCGCTTTTCCGTAGATGTTCGGGAAGACACCCGCACCATGCACACTGAGGTGGATGTTTCCAATCCGCAACGCGTTTTGCTGCCCGGCCTCTATGCGGAAGCAAAGCTAAATCTTGAAGAAGAACACGATGTTCCGACCGTGCCCATCCAGGCTTTAAACCACGAAGGCGAGAGAATCACGGTTCTCGTGGTTGATGGGAACGGCGCATTGGAGGAGCGGACTGTGCAGGTAGGCCTTCAGACCGCGACCGATGCCGAAATTCTCTCGGGATTGAATCCGGGTGAGAGGGTCGTTGTCAGTGATCGCAGTGGGTTAAGGCCGGGAGAAAAAGTTGAGGCGCGGGAAGTGCCGATGATGCAGTACCACGAGGAGAATACACAGTAATCCGCAGACCGCTCTAGCCAGCTCTGCGGCGCAAGTGGACAAACAATATGCCAGGGTTTTCGATTCGCAATCCGTACTTCATTGTCGTGATCTGCCTGACACTTCTGGTCATCGGCGTGACCAGCCTGGCGCGGATGCCGGTGGATTTGTTCCCTCCGATCAATCTGCCCGAAGTCGTAGTGGCTACCTTCTACACGGGAATGCCGCCCGAGGATATTGAAACCGACATTACCGATCCTCTGGAGCGCTTCTTTACTCTGGCATCTGGCGTCGACCACATGGAATCGCGGTCCATGTTAGGCGTCAGCATTATCCGCGTTTACTTCCAACCGGGAACCAGCGCCGATGCTGACGTAAGTCAATTATCTAATTTGGCGCTCGCCGATTTGAAGCGTTTGCCCCCGGGTACTCTGCCTCCCGTGGTCCTCAAGTTCGACGCTTCCAGTCTTCCAGTGGCGCTGGTTACCGTCAAAGGCGAAGGACTCAGTGAAACTCAACTTCACGATTACGCTCAGTTTCAGATTCGCAACCAGATCGCAGTTGTTCCCGGCGCGGAAATTCCAGGCGTATTCGGCGGAATCTACCGCCAGGTCATGGTCTACGTCGACCCCTACAAACTGGAGTCCCGTCAACTCAGCGTGATGGACGTGGTCAGTGCGGTCAATGACGCCAATCTGATTCTGCCCGCCGGCGACGTAAAAATGGGCCCCTACGATTATTTCGTTTACTCCAACAGCCTGGTTGACAACATGAAGCAACTGGGAGAGGTTCCGATCAAGGTAAAGGGCCACTCCTGGGTCACGGTCAACGATGTTGGAAAAGCGGAAGATGCACACGGGATTCAAACCAACATTGTTCGAATCGATGGCCAGCGATCTGCCTATATTCCGATCATGAAGCAGGGCGGCGATACCAACACCATCGCCGTAGTGGATGGCGTCCGTGAACTCATCAAGCACCTCTACGACATCCCGAAGCAGATGAAGACTAGTGTGGTGTTTGACCAATCAGTGTATGTGAAGGAGGCGATTCACACTGTATTGCACGAAGGTGCGTTGGGTTTGATTCTTACCAGCTTGATGATTCTTATTTTTCTGGGAAGTTTTCGCGCGACAACTGCGGTATTGCTCTCTATTCCTTTATCCGCGCTGGCCGCATTCGTGGTGCTGGCCTTGATGGGTGGAACCATCAACACAATGATCCTGGGTGGAATGGCGCTGGCATTCTCCCGGGTAATCGATAATTCCGTCATTTCGCTGGAGAACATTTACCGCCATCTCGAAATGGGCGCGGCGCCCATGGTTGCCGCCGAGGTCGGTGGCGCGGAGGTAAACCTCGCCGTGCTGGCCGCCACTCTGGTGGATGTGGTCGATTTCTTCCCGGTCGTTTTTCTTTACGGCGTGGCCAAGTTCCTCTTTTCGGCGTTGGCGCTGGCGTTTTGCCTGTCCTTGCTGGCTTCGTTTGTCGTAGCGATGACGGTAATCCCGTTGTTCTGCTCTCGCTTCCTGAAGGCCGTACATCACGTCCCGGAGCATGCGAAAAAGGACGATGAGTATGAAGTCGAGCCAACCGCCCCGCAAAGTCAATCCTGGATGGACCGGTTCAACGCCCGCTTCAACCGGATGTTCAACAAACTCCTCGATTACTACGAACACTGGGTGAGACGAGCATTGGTGCGTCCAGGACTTACGGTATTGATTTTAAGCGGCGTATTTCTGGTAAGCCTGGCAATTTATCCATTGTTAGGCCTGGCATTTTTCCCCAAGACGGACGCGGGACAGTTCACCATCAATATGAAAGTCCCCACCGGCACCCGCATTGAGCTGGCCAACCAATACGTGGCCAAGGTGGAAGATCTGATTCGCCACGAAGTTGAGCCGAAGGATTTCAAACGCATCGTGTCGAACATTGGCGTCGTCCCTGACTTTTCCGCGCTCTACACCACCAACTCTGGCCCCTACACCGCAACTGTCCAGGTAGCTTTGAACGAACCGCACCGGCTCAGCAGCTTTGAATATATGGATCGGGTGCAGAAGGCGATGGCCAGTCAGTTCCCCGACGTTCGCACATTCTTTTCCAGTGGCTCGATGGTCGATGCCATTTTGAATTCGGGCGCACCTGCTCCCATTGATGTGCAGGTCAGCAGCCCTGATCTGGATCAGATCTACGGCATCGCGCAGCACTTGGCCGCGCGCATTCGAGAGGTTCACGGCGTCGGCCAGGTCTTCATCCCGCAGGATATGAATTATCCAGCTCTGCGGCTTGACGTAGACCGCGTGCACGCAGGTGAGCTAGGGCTGACGCAAAAAGACGTGGTCGATAACGTTATCACCGCGCTCAATTCCAATTACATGATCGCGCCCAATTATTGGGTCGATCGCAAAAGCGGAAACGACTATTACCTCACTGTCCAATATTTCGAACATGGTGATGCCGCCATTCATAATATGGCCGACCTGGGACAGATTCCGCTGCGCGATCCAGGGAGTGGAGCGGGAATGACCTGCGGCCCGTCCGGCCCACCCCAGCCTGGTACCGGCCACTCTTCATGGGCGTGTCTGGGACCGGGCAGGCCAACTACGGTGCTCAAGAATGTCGTCGATGTGAAACAGGTTTTAACTCCCACCGAAGTGGATCACTATCAGATCCAGCGAGCCGTCGATATCTTCGTCACTCCTAACGGAGAAGACCTGGGACGCGTGACCAGTGCCATTCGCGATATTCTCGCAAAAGAAAAATCGATTCCTTCCAACGTACGCGTGCACCTGCGCGGGATGGTGCAGGGCATGGAGGCCTCATTCAAGAGCTTTGCCTTCGGATTCCTGATTTCCTTTCTCCTCCTGTTCCTCATCCTGACCGCGCAGTTCAAGTCATTCATCGATCCTTTTCTGATCATGCTCGCAATTCCGATGGGTTTCGTCGGTGTGCTGATCATACTGCCGCTCACGCACGCCACATTAAATGTCATGTCCTTGATGGGAGTGCTGATGCTGGTTGGTATCGCCGACTCGAACAGCATTCTGATCGTTGACTTCGCTCACAACCTTGAGCGCCAGGGACTAACGCCGGCAGACGCAGTAATCACCGCCTGCCGGGTGCGTCTGCGGCCGATTCTAATGACGTCTCTGGCCACCATTATCGGAATGATTCCGATGGCGCTGAAACTGGGTACTGGCGCGGAACAGTATGCCCCCATGGCGAAGGCGATCATCGGAGGGTTGACCTCTTCTGTGGTATTGACGATCTTCATCGTGCCGGCGGCTTATCTGCTGGTATACGGCAAAAAGAATCCGCAAACTGTGGCAACTCCACAGACGGAGCCGGCGGAATAATGAAGAAGCGAAAACAGCTCGCCTGCAATCGTCCGCGACGTCCATCCTTCCTAATGAAGCAGATCCAAAGGCCCTCGATGATCAGGCCTAATATTTTTGTCCTCTATGTGTTGTTCTTAGCTTTACCGGCAATGGCGCCGCAAAGTAGTGTGGCACAATCGCCTGGCGAGCCGCGCCTAGGCGACAATCTGCCTTCAGCGCCGCAACCGCAGTCAACTCAAAATCCGGCTAGTGCCGTTTCATCTCAAGCGCAAGCCACGCTAATTGCCAGTTTCCCGCGCGGGGGCGCGGCGCAGACGGGTTCCTACGCCAACCCGCAAACACCGGCAGGTCAAGCGCCGGGCGCGCCCATGCAACTTACCCGCACGCAAGCCGAGCAATTGGCCCTCAAGAACAACCCTCGAATTAGTGTCGGGCGTTTGCTTGGACTAGCCCAGCATCAAATCTATCGACAGACCCGGGCAGCGGAACTCCCTAATTTTAACGGCGCGGTTACCGCAGTCGATGGCAATGAAGGCAGCCGCATCGGCGCCGGATCCCTCACTGCTTCTCGCCTGCTGGAGCATGCAGGCGCCGGAGTCGTACTCAGCCAGCTCATCACGGACTTTGGCAGAACCATGAATCTCGTGTCCTCTGCCAAGCTTCAGGAAAAAGCCCAAAATGCCAATGCGCTCGCCACCACCGAAGATATCGTGCTGGCAACCGATCAGGCCTTTTACAACGCACTGCAAGCCCAGGCGCTCCTCAAGGTCGCACAACAAACCGTGACTACTCGAGGATCGGTTCAACATCAAATCGATGAACTTACGAAGAGTAAGTTGAAATCTACTCTGGACTTGTCTTTTGCCGACGTGAACTTGTCGCAAGCCAAGCTGCTTCAACTCGATGCCGAGAATAATGTCAATTCCACCGTTGCTGCGCTCACGGCGATTCTCGGTTTTGATAAACACATCAACTATGAATTAACAGAAGAAGAAACACAGCTTCCGTCGCCGCCCCCTGATCTCGATGTGCTCATCAACGCTGCCTTGCAGCAACGTCCCGATTTGCAGGCTCTTACTTATAATCAACAGGCGGCGGAAAAATTCCACCGGGCCCAGCAGGAACAGCTCTTGCCTACTATCAGTGCTCTCGGCATAGCTGGAGTCACTCCCGTCCGCCCTGACTGCTTCGGTGGCCCGATCTGCTCTTCCAACTATTTCATTTCCAGCTGGTACGGCGCCATCGGGGTAAATATGAACGTCCCCATCTTTAATGGCTTTCTTTTCTCTGCGGAAGCCTCCGAGGCAAACTACAGAGCGAAAGCAGCAAAGGAAAATACTCGAGATTTACGGGACAACGTCGTGCGCGATGTTCGCACCGCCTGGCTAGCCGCGAACACCGCATTTCAGCGCGTTGGCGTGGAAGCCGAACTCGCCAAGGAGGCCGACCTGGGATTGACTCTCGCCCAAGGTCGTTATCAGTTGGGGTTAGGCTCTATCGTCGAACTCAGCCAGGCACAGTTGAACCAAACCGATGCCGCAATTGGCTATGTCAACGCGGAGTATCAATATCGATTGTCCCTTTCAACGTTAAACTTTGAGACGGGAGTCGCGCCCTAGACTGGGCTCGAGACTGATAGCAAGATTCAGGCTGTCGACTTTTCAACATGCTTCCTTTTTGCCTCTATTTCATCACCGGCATGATCACCGGCTTTCACGTCTACACTCTGCTCGCTCTGACCGTGTATGGTGTGCCACTGAATCCCCTCGAACTGGTTTCTTTGTTGGGATCGCTTCTTCTTTTAATCTCCGCTTGCATCAGTCTTTTTCGTCCCCATGCCGCCGCTAGAGTCGCGCTGATCGCTTGCTTGTTCATTTGGTCGTTTTACGGGCCGGCAACCGTGAACCTCGTGCGGACAAGGTTCCATAAACAGAAGGTAGCCTCCGTCAACCATGAAGCCGGACGGGAGACGCGACTTCTCATTGACCGCTGATGCTACTGCCCTCCCTAGCTCTCGCGTTTCTCGCAGTCGCTACGGCGTACTCCGCAATCGCTACGTTCCGGCAAACCGAGGACGGCGCGTCGAACTGGATTTTTCCAAGCGGGGCGAGACGACCCGCACAAATCATCGTCGGAATTCTCCTGCTTGTGCTTTTAATCGCGCTCCCGTTCTGGCTAGCGCGCGATTCCCGGTCTGTAGGCGTTCGCTCCTCGCGATTCTTGATTCCCGAAAACTATACGGGTTGGGTAAGAATCGAATTCGACGTGCAGGGCGCTCCGCCTTTACCAAAAGAAGGGGGCGAATACGTAATTACAATTCCCGCCGACGGCATATTGCGAACCTCTTCGCCTGAGCAATACGGATGGGCGCACGATCGATACTATTACTACTCTGGCCAGACGATGCACTCCCTCCCAGATTCGGGGGAAGGCGCGTTGATCTGGGGAAAACTCAACGGAGAAGCCTTGGGCAAATCAGGTCAACGAAAGTATGAGGAATTTTTTGTTGGAACCGCCGAGCAGTTCAAGAATCAAGGCAAAGAAAAAAGCTCTTCTCCGTGATTCGAAGCCGTTATCGCCTCCATCAGAAGAGCAATCGTGAAGTCAGCACGAGCCCATGATTGTAAGTGTGGAATTGCGAAGTCGCAATCTGCATACCACCGCCAAAGATCAGAGCGAGCCGGTTACGGGGGTCGCGCTCCAGTTTGAAGTTGCTCAACATCAATCCCGGTGTCACAAAATTCTGCACGTGGCCGTCGTTCGTTCCGCCGTGGTAGAAGGTTGCATTGCTCTCGACTTCCGGCCAGAGGAACTTGATGAGGTGATACTGCGCAACCGTATTCCAGGCCACTGCACGACCCAGTTTCGCGGTGTAACCCGCCGGCAGAACCGCGCCGATACTTGATTGCACGTCAAACCTTCGAAAACCTTTGCCCCCACAAACGATCGGAGTAATGGTGGAGGCCAAGCTTCCGTTCTTATAGCTCCCAGTCGGCAAAGTGCCGGTCAGAGAAACACTCAACGAGTAATTACCGCCCTCTTCATTGGCTGCAACCACTCGGTATTTCAACAGCATGGAAAAGTCAGCAAAGCCATCTTCGGCTTTCGAATTGTGCTGGATGTACGGCGGGGCCAGCGCATCGAATTCCAGGTTGTACCAGGGCACCAGACTGACGCCCTTCCCGTTGTCATAGTTCCAGGTGTCGGTACCTGCGGGCGCAATCTGCCGGACCACATCCGTCCGCGCCACCTGCAACAATCCCGACGATGCCGTCACCAGAGGAATCGGCCAGGAAGGCTGCTGCGCCAGCGTGCTGCGCACGCGATCTTCCCAGTTTGTGAAAAAACTCGAGGACTCACCCTGCGCGGCGCAGAGCGAACTTCCACCCAACACCACTACAGCGCACACGAATACCAGCAGTCTCTTGAAGATCACAGCGCCTCCCGACTGATACTCAAGCGATAAAGCTTGACCTTTGTTTTTGTTAGAACCCCGTGCAACCCCACACGAAAGAGTTCCAACTTTTTAACGGTTGTGTCGGGAAGTGTCGATAATCGGAATCAATTAGTGCCGGGAATACCAATCCAGTTTATTCGTGGCTATCTGCGCTCTAAATGTTTGATCGACAGGCAGGCTCGCGCAATGCGACCAGCGGTTGTAAACCACGCATGCGATTTGCAGCATTCGTTGCTTCTGGATTAAAGAAAAACTCGAAACACCTCGCGCGCATCCAATTATGAAAGCCTTGCAAGAAACGTGGGCCTCACGACCAGTGCACAGGCTTTGTCGGAGAACAGCCATGTACAAACTTTCTTTTCTATCGTGTATTGCAGTCGCTATGAGCGCTTTCTTGCCCACGCTGCTGCCAGCCCAAGCAGCGAACGCGACGTCGGCGTCAGCCCGTTTGCTGGTGACGGTCGAAGCTCTTCACGGCAAGGATGTACCCGAAGTCACGGGTCCGGATGTGATCGTGTTCGAAGGCCGGGACCGTGACGAAGTTAGCAATTGGGTGCCCGCGCAAGGAGACAACGCAGCACTCGAACTTTTCATTCTTCTTGATGATGGATCCAACGCGAGTCTCGGGTCTCAACTGAACGAGCTTCGCCAATTTATCAACTCTCAGCCGGAATCGACCAAGGTCGGAGTTGCCTACATGCAGAACGGGATCGCGAAAGTGCAACAGGGTTTAACTGCCGATCATAATGCGGCGGCGCAATCTCTCAGGCTGCCCTTAGGTGAGCGCGGAATTAATGGCAGTCCTTATTTTTCTCTCACCGATCTGATCAAGCATTGGCCGCAAACCTCGGCCCGGCGAGAGGTTCTCATGATCACGGACGGGATCGATCCCTACTATGGCGGTTGGGATCCTCAGGATCCTTATCTCAGTGCCGCTATCGAGGACGCCCAGCGCGCCGGCATAGTGGTCTTTGCCATTTACACCCCAGGAGTCGGTCATTTCGATCACAGTTTTGGGCGCACCTACTGGGGCCAGATGTATCTTTCGCGGCTCGCCGATGAGACCGGCGGCGAATCCTATTACATCGGATTCAATGGGCCACCAGTCACCTTCGACCCTTACCTCGGCGATATGGCTGCTCATCTCGCTCATCAGTATTTCCTGACGTTCATTCCCAAGCCGCAGAAAAAGAGCGGCTGGCGCTCCATAAGATTGAAGACTGAGGTTCCTAACGCGGATTTAGTCTCAGCGGATAAAGTTTACGTGGTCGGCATCAATCCCTAGAGTGACTACCGAAAAGAAAACAGCCGATTCCGGATCGATCAAAGTAAGTAACCAAAATTGTTGCGCGATCATCCTATAGAGAAGGGTAAAGCCGATGTCGCAGGAGCGGCATTTTCGGAGACACAGCCACGCACTCATGTTTCGAGCCGGGCTTGCGTCCATTGTGCTCTTCGCACTGCTGAATGCGCGCGATATCCCCTCGCATTTCCGGCCCATATCGAAGAGTCACTCCACCCTGACTTCTGATTCTCAGCACGATCAGAGGCCCCGGTTTGACCATCCCGCTTTGGACTGGAACGCGGCAGCATCTACTGTCCTGCCCTTTCCGGCGTTCGATAAATCGGCACATCCCACTCCAGCGCCGCAATTATTCTCTACCCTTCAAACCAAGGGATTTCAATTCAACCGCCCGCCTCCGTTCAGCTGATCGCCCGGTATTCGAGCCTCAGTCAATCGCAACCTCGCGCTTGGCTGACCCTGTCACTTCAGCAAACAACAACCCGAAGTGGAAACAAGCCGAAAATGGACCGCGTTGGAAGAGATTTAGGAGACCTGGAAGCATGAAAACACAACAGAAGACAATAAGACAGAAGACAATAAGAATGAATCACTCAGAAATTCAGCACTTCGAACACATTCTCAAAGTTCGCCTGGAGCAGACAATAAGATCACTCGATCGATTGCACGATGAGACCCGAAGCATGGATTCTGACTCAGCTTCTGACTCCGCCGATCAGTGCGTGCTCAGTCTTTCTCGGGAAGCTCTCTTCCGCCAGAGTGGGGAACGGCGCGTCATGGTTCGACGAATTGAAACCGCTCTCAGCCGAATCAAGAAAAATACCTTCGGAATTTGTATTGGCTGCGGCGACAGTATCAATTCCCAGCGGCTTGAGGCTCTCCCTTGGACGCAGTACTGTCTTGACTGCCAGGAGGATCTGGAGCGCGACGAGACATTAAGTCAAACCAGCCGGCCTCATCGCGAAGTTGCGTTAAGAAAAACCGGCTGAGTCCGCCTCAGTCCATCGAAAGATGAAGGATCAGGAAGGAGAAATATTATGAACTCGATTCGTACCTCGCGAGTTCTTTCTTGCACCGCACTGGTCGCGACACTCTTCGTAACGACGTTCGCCACAATGTTCGCAACTCCGTTGTTGGCGCAGAGCACAATCGACGCAGGCACAATCCTGCCGGTTCGTTTAAATTCTGAGCTCAATTCGCGCAAGGCCAGACCTGGACAGGTCATCCGTGCGCGGCTGATGCAGGACATTCATCTCCCGTCAGGAGCAACACTTCACCCCGGCGCAAAAGTGATTGGCCACGTGATAAACGTTGAGCGCGGCAAAACTGCAAATGCCGCGCAATTGTCCATCCGCTTCGATGCGCTGGTTGTGTCCGGACGCAGAATCCCCATCACCGCGAATGTACGAGCAATCGCATCGATGATGGACGTGGAGGATGCGCAAGTTCCTGAATTCGGTCCTGACCGCGGCACACCCGAAAACGCCTGGACCACAGACCAGATCGGCGGCGAAGTGGTTTACCACGGAGGCGGACCGGTTGCCAACGGTTTGCGCGCTGTCGGTCAGCCAACCCCCAATGGCATCCTGGCACAGGTCTCTACGAAGCCTGGGACGAAGTGCCGCGCTAACGTCGCGGGCAATGACCGGCCGCAAGCGCTTTGGTTATTTTCCTCCGATGCCTGCGGAGCCTACGGCTTCTCCGATTTAACAATCGTTCACGCGGGTCGAACCAGTCCAGTTGGTCAGATCACATTCGCATCGGAGCACGGCGAAGTAAATATTAGGGCGGGGAGCGGAATTCTGCTGCGAGTGATCAGCACGACGCCTGACCAGAGATCCTGACCAGAGATGAGATCTGCCGACATATCGGAGGTGGGCGCGGTAAGAACGGGCGAGCAGTGCCAGATCGCACGTTCTTACCCGCGCAAACAGATAAAGCCAAGGCGGCAGATCGCGAATAATTTCGTCCGATCGCTATAATGAGCGCAGCTCATGCACCGGCTTGCTTCCGCAACCCGCTGGTTGTTTGACGCGGAGCAGGGCCCTCGCGATCGCATGGCTCCGCGATGGCTTTTTCTGCGCGCCTTGGGCGCCATTTATTTTTCCGCATTTTTCTCTCTGGTATTTCAGATCCGTGGGCTCATCGGCCCGGATGGGATTCTCCCGGCAAGCGAATATCTTCGGGCCGTAGTTCATTCACTTGGTTACGGTCGTGGCTTATGGTTCGCTCCAACCCTGCTTTGGCTTTCGAGCGGCCCGCATATGCTCACCGCCTTGTGCTGGGTGGGCATGATTGCGTCGTTACTGCTGGTGGTGAATGTATGGCCGCGCGGAATGCTGGCGATCTGTTTCATCTGCTTCCTTTCTTTCGTGAGCGCCGCGCAGGATTTCTCCAATTACCAGTCGGACGGAATGCTGCTCGAAGCCGGATTCATCGCGCTCTTTTTCGCTCCGCGCGGATTCCGCCCTGGCTTGGGTCTGACGTCACCGCCATCGCGCGCCAGTCTGTTTCTGCTGCAATGGGAATGGTTACGCATTTACTTCGAATCGGGCGTGGCAAAGATTATCGGAGGAGATCCTGAATGGCGCCACTTCACCGCCATGGATGAGTACTATCAAAATGGTCCTCTGCCTACGTGGATCGGTTGGTATGTGCAACACCTGCCGCACTGGTTTCATGCCGCCTCAGTCTTCGCAACTCTCGCGCTCGAGTTACTGCTGGTTTGGATGTTATTTCTGCCGCGCCGCTGGCGCATCGTCTGCTTCTTGATTGTCACGCCCTGGGAACTGGGAATCATTCTTACTGCCAACTACACGTTTCTAAACTACCTCGTTCTGTCTTTAGGATTTCTTTTGCTGGATGATCGCTTTCTGCAGCGCTTCTTGCCGCAAAGGTGGGAGAAATATCTCGCTTTGGATTTGGCAAGCGAGCAAAGCCAAGCGCAAAGTTCAGGAAGCTTTATTCACTTCTTTAAACCGGTGCAACTATCTCTGACCGGCATTTTTCTTACTTGGATTTTCTACGCCACAACCGCGCAATTGATCTGGATGTTCTCCCCCGTGCCCCTGCCGATGTCCCCCGTAGCGGCGCTGGAACCCTTGCGCATCGCCAATCGTTACGGGCTTTTCGGCATCATGACCCGAGGCCGCTACGAGATCGAGTTCCAGGGTTCCGAGGATGGACAAAACTGGATCGCATATCCCTTCCGCTATAAGCCGCAGGATCCGGCGAAGCCGCCTGGCATCTACGCGCCTTATCAGCCGCGCTTCGATTGGAATCTGTGGTTTGCTTCGTTGGGCTCATGGCAGGATTATCCCATTGTGCCCAGAACCGAGGTGCGTCTGCTTTCGAATGACAAAGACGTGCTCGCTCTGTTCGCGGACAATCCCTTTCCGAAAGAGCCGCCGCGGGAGATACGCGCGGTGCTGTGGCAATATTGGTTTACGTCGATGTCGGAGAAACGCAGTACGGGACTTTGGTGGCGGCGTCAATACCTAGGCCTCTATGCCCCCACGCTCACGCGCGAACCAGGAGGTCAAATTCGCGCCGTCGAATGGCCCACCGTGGCTCCTCGCGAGTGAACGCTCGCAGTGATTTTGTTCGAGTTGGTATTCGCGTCGAGGGAGCAAAGTCGTCGAGCATGCCGACCGGCTCATTTTTCCTAATGGGAGATCGGGGCAGCAGTGACCGTAAAGGGATCTTGACCATCTTCAACATCACTTGCAATCGATAATGCTCCGCTGGACGTGTCTATACTCATGGCGACAAGTTTGCCAGGACTTGTGCAAGGTGGAGAACCAACGCAATAGGAGTGTATGGCGAGCAAGAAATGGCCCGTCGGGTCCAGCGTAGCCCCCACAAGGTAATACTCTCCGGTCAGGAAGGGTGACCCCTTCACTTCGGTGAGATCGCCGGAAGAAGGATCGATGCGAAAGACTCGTATGCGGGGTGATTCGGCTGCATCGGAAACCGGGGCGAAGAGAAAAGTCCCATCGTTACTGACGATAAGCTGCACAAAACCATCCGCCAGCGCCTTACCGTTGGAGAGAATATTCGTAACATAGGATCCGTTTCCGCCCATGGCATATCTGAAGACACGGTTGCTGGCGAGATCCAATGTATAGACAAAGCTGCCGTCGGGCGTGGGTGCGAAGATGCCGGTACTAACCGTGTCGCCTGCGAAGTACTGCTCGCTGGTCAAATGGCCCTCTGATCGAACGAAGCTGCTTAGTTCATACGATGGGCTCGACTGCCCGGTTGAGGTCTGTAACAGAAAGGCGCCTGTGTTGGCTAGCTGTAACACTTCACTGTTGCGGCATTCATCCGCACTCTCTTGGGCTATAGTGCACGGGGCCGGAGGAGGTATCGTCTGCTCGATAGGCGGCAACGGGCTCAAGCCGCTGCTCTCATCCACGAAACCGAATAAACCCAAATCTGTCGCGGCATAAACGAAGGTCTGATCACTGACCAGATTTACCGACTGATTCATCGCGACGCTCACGGGAAGCCCTCTCTGTCGTAACGATCCATCCTCCCTTACGGCATACGACTGCAGAGTCGACGTGGGCTCTCCACCGGCCCCGGGCAAGTCCATAACCAGACCGTGAGCGGTTCCGGTCATTAGGAGCGGCGGGAAAGTGCGGCCTTTCGCTTGTAACTGTCCGTCGGCGAGCAGGGCGAACTCCAGGGATTTCAATGCGGAGATATCGGCTGTGAAAACGTATGCCACCACATTCGTTCCATTGCTAGCCGGTGTGAAGATCGCGGTGACGTTCTCTTTCGAAACCACGTTAAGGTCGCAGGTGGTCATCCCCGAACAACTTCCCCTCCAGCCGCCAAAGAAATAACTGTCCCCGGGAGTTGCGTTCAGCTCGACTTGTGTGTTCTGCGCGAAGTTCGCGCTGCACGTTGGTGGACAGTCGATGCCTGCCGGACTGCTGGTAACAATTCCCGTCCCGGCGGCGGGCCCGGCGACGGTCACCCCAATAGACGCAGCGGTCGTTTGCGACTGCGACGCTGATCCCCCTCCGCAACTAGTCAGAAAAACGGCGGAGAGCGCGGACAGCACGGCAAAAAATAAGCGCGACCTCAGGGGATACACATACCACCTTATGACAACCTACCAAAATCGATCGTTAGATGCCGTTGGCATTGCAGAGGTAGCTCATAGGAGCAAAAGCGAGCGGTTCAGCGCATCCGCCAGCCGTTCATCCGTAAAAGTAACGCTACTTGCCTTGCATCGCAACTCCTTTCAGGGGCCTAATTGAACACTCAAGGTAGCCTGAGGCGACAGCCCCCTCTCAAACTTTCTACGTCACGATGGTTCCTTAAGCAAACTTTTTTGTCGCGACTTCTAACCGCCCGTCCCACTTCGACAATGCCATCTTCGCCGCGTTATATCCGCACATGCCGTGCACTCCGCCGCCTGGCGGAGTGGATGCGGAGCAAATGTAAATATTCCGAGCCGAGGTAGCATAGTGCCGCCATGTCGGTCGAAACAGAAACTGACGACTGTCCATGACGCCGCCTGCGATATCGCCTCCCACCAGGTTGGCATCCATGCCCTCAAGATCGGCTGGAGAAAACACGCGGCGCGCCAAAATACAGTCACGAAAGCCGGGAGCGAAACGCTCAATTTGATTCTCCAGCTTTTCCAGCATGTTCACTTTCGATCCGTTCGGAACGTGACAATAAGCCCAAGCCGTATGTTTGCCGGTCGGAGCGCGTGAGCGATCGAATAAGCTGGGCTGGGCCAGCAAGAACAAACGGATGCTCTGCATGCTGTCCGTTTCGAACCGAACTCTCGGAGGCGGCAATCTCCTCGAAGCTTCCACCCAGATGCACGCTGGCTGCCCGCAGGCAATCAGCAGCCTTCCAGGGGATGGGTGCGTTCAGCGCGTAATCCACTTTAAAGGCGCCGGGGCCATAACGGAATCTTGCCAACCGCCGCCGGTAATCATCAGATAATTTCTCGCCACCAATCGCGATGAGTTGACGTGGAGTCAAATCACAAAGAACCAAGTCGTAGTCTTCCAACGCTGAAAGACTCTGCACCGGCGATGAAGTCTTCAGCGTGCCCCCCATGCGAGATAGAATGCCGCACAAGGCCTGAGTAATCGCCTGCGCTCCGCCTCGAGGAATCGGCCAACCCACGGCATGTGCTGGGACCGCCATCAGGATTGCGAATGCTGCGCTCAACGGTTCGTCCAGACTGAGGAAAGAGTGCGCCGCCAAGCCCGCGAACAGAGCCCGCGTTCGTTCACTGCGAAACCGCCGGGCAACAGCTTTCGCCGACCGCAACCCGACCATGCCAAAGCGCGCCATCAGCCACGGATGCCTCGGCATGAATGAAACCGGCCGCAAAACTTCCGGAGCAAATTCACTCCAGTGCTCCACGAACGGACGCATGAGCTTGTCCCACGCCGCTCCGTCCACCCCAAGCGAATTGATGGCTTCATCCAGGTCGCGTTCCAACATCACCGCCGTTCCATCATCGAGCGGATGTGCCAAGGCAGCCGGGGAATGAATCCACTCCAATCCGTAGTCACTCAAGGGCAGCGACGAGAAGAACGGCGAGCCTGCTCCAAGCGGATAAACTGCCGAACCGAAGTCATGACGAAAGCCAGGCAAGGTTAGTTCGAGGGTGCGCACACCTCCGCCCAGCGTAGCCTCCGCTTCCAGCACCTCCACTCGCACCCCGGCCTGCGCCAGAACGATAGCGGCAGCCAGCCCATTAGGCCCAGCACCGACTACGCAGGCACTCCGGCTCATCGAGATTCGCCTGGGAAACGTGATCGCAAAACATCACCCCTTCCTACATATTAGTCTTCAGGCCAGGAGGCGGTTCCAATAGCCAGCTTTTATACACTCGAGGCTTGATTAAAAAGAAGGTACAGAACCCAGACCATGGGAAAGAAAATACAAGATGGGTAACGTTCACGTGTGAATGCGAGCGGGCCAGACACCGCGCCAACCTATTCGCAGATATGCCAAGATAGAAGATCTGGATAAACTTGCAAGTTGCCGACAAATCGGAAACGAATCGCATGATGCTCGAATCGAAGAGCCGGGCCGGAGTCCTTATCGGGAGCTGAGCGAAGTGCGGAGATGGAGCATCTCATCCACTTTTCTCAGAAGGTCACCTCGTGATAGTGGCTTCTGCAGGAGGGCGGCTCCCTCTGCGATGAGTTGTTGAGCCACGGGAACTTCAGCATATCCTGAAACGTATAAGACTTTCGCTTCCGGATGCAACGCCCGGACTTTCGTCGCGGCTGAGGGTCCACTCATGTCAGGCAGCACTACATCGCTGACGATCAGAGCAATCGGTCCCTTGTGTTGCTCGGCCATGTCGATGGCATGATTTCCGCGACCGGCTTGCAGGACGTTGTAGCCGTTCGTGGTCAGACACTCACACGTCACTTGCCGCAGAGATTCTTCGTCTTCCAACAGGAGAATTGTTTCTGTGCCTCGTGGATACTCGCTTCGCTCTTCCAGGCCGGTAACCAGTGGCGGAGCTTTTTCATCTACCCGGGGCAAATAGATGTCGAAGGTGGCACCGGCTCCTGGCGCGCTCGAAACCCAGATATATCCCGTACTCTGCTTGACGATTCCATAGACCGTGGCCAATCCCAGTCCCGTACCGCGCCCCTCTGGCTTCGTAGTGAAGAACGGCTCAAACACACGGTGCCGTATGGCATCCGTCATCCCCACTCCCGTGTCATTTACTGAGAGGCGAACGTACCTGCCGGGCTTGGCGTAGGGATGGAGGGCCACATCGTCTGGCCCGAGTTCGGCATTCCCTGTTCGGATCGAGAACTTGCCACCGTTGGGCATAGCATCGCGCGCATTGGTGGCCAGGTTCATGAGGATCTGCTCGATTTGTCCACGATCAGCCCGGGTTGAATCCAGGCTCACCTCCAGGTCTGTCACAATCTGCACGTCCTCGCCAATTAGGTGTTGCAGGATATTTCCGACATCGCGAACCACCGCATTCAGGTCCAAAATGACCGGGTAGAGTATCTGCTTACGGCTGAAGGCCAGCAACTGCCGGGTCAATTCGGCTGCACGCCGAGTGGCTTTTTTGATCTGCTCCGTGTAATGCTGCTGCACTCCGGTCGGTGTTGTTTCGAGGAGCAGGTCAGCATTTCCGAGAATGACGCCCAGAAGGTTATTGTAGTCATGCGAAATTCCTCCTGCCAGCAGCCCCACGGCTTCCATTTTCTGCGCCTGACGGAATTGTGCCTCCAAGCTCCGTCGTCCAGTGATGTCTTCCACAATGACTTCGAAGTGGCTGAACGAGCCATCCTGTCCGCGGAACGCCCCTCCACTTATACGAACGACGATAATCTTGCCGTCTTTGCATTTCCAATTGACTTCACACCCGCTCACGCGCCCGCTGGGCCCGTAGCTGTCAAGAATCGACCTGCGATCGGCCGGATCCTCATAGAGGTCACGGCTCAGGTTCCGCGTGAGCAATTCTTCTTTTGAGCTGTAACCCAGCATGGCTACCAGAGCTGGGTTTACGTCTAACAAAGCGCCGTCCAATTGGGATCGAAAGATGCCGTAGGTTGCGTTCTCGAACAGCTCCCGATATTTCTCTTCGGAGTGTCGCAGCGCTTGTTCTGCCCGCTTGCGATCTGATATGTCGAGGAAAGTGACCACCGCACCGACGAGTTCACCGGTCTTATACATTGGATAAGACCAATACTCGGCCGGGAAGCTCGTTCCATCGGCGCGCCACAACACTTCATGGGTGACGTGACTGGCCCTGCCTTCGCGGACCGCTACATAGATTTCGCAATCTTGTTTCGGATATGTGCTCCCATCCGCCCGCGTGTGATGCATGAGGTCATGCATGTTCTTTCCGAGCAGGTCTTTGGGAGCCTCGTAGCCAAGTAGACGTAGGCATGCAGGATTGCAGAACGTGCAATCTCCCTCTAAATCGAGGCCATAAATCGCTTCCGCGGTCGAGTTCAACAGCAACAGGTATTTTTCCTCACTGTCCTGAAGTGAGTGTTCCGTTCTTTTCAGATCGGTAATATCCACTCCTATGCCAAGCATGTGAGTGGACCCATTACGAACCATCACGCCATGCGCGTCGACCCAGCACGTAGCTCCGTTCGGCCACACAAGCCGATACTGCTGTGCGTAGTCGGCTCCGCCCGCGATCACCTTTCGGATCGCGTCTTCTACTCTAGGCCGGTCTTCAGGGTGAATCCTTGTAACAGCATCTTCAACCCGACCGGAAAATGTATCCCGCGTGTATCCGAACTGGCGGTAGGTCTCGTCCGACCAGATCACCGTGTTGGCCGCTGCGTCCCAGTCCCACAGTCCAATCCGAAGGCCTGCCTTCTGTGCCAATACCAAGCG
The DNA here is from genome assembly GCA_963726155.1 of uncultured Acidobacteriaceae bacterium. Lineage (GTDB taxonomy): Bacteria > Acidobacteriota > Terriglobia > Terriglobales > Acidobacteriaceae > Sulfotelmatobacter. The sequence goes on along the minus strand of CAVSBF010000002.1, from coordinate 1,023,702 downwards.
TTCTTGCCAATCTTGAACTGCTCGCTCTGCCCGTTTCCGATCCCTGATGTCGCGTGCAACCACCTCGATCGCCGGTGCTCCGTTCCAGCAAATGGGGATCGCGACAGCTTCGATTTCCACGGACGACCCGTCGCAGGCGATCAGTACGGACTCCATTGGAGGGGACGCCGTTCCGCTCGCGTAGCAATCCTGGATTCGATTTCTTATTGCTGGCAGGTCGTCAGGATTGATGATCTCGCCAATGTCCTTACCGAGGAGTTGCTCCGGTCCTGCAGCGCCCAGTAATCGTACACAGAATGGATTCACAAAGACTATTTTGTCTTCGCTATGAACGAGAATGGCATCAGGTAACGCTTCCACAAGTGTTCTGGATCTTTGCTCACTCTCTGCAAGCGCCTCCAGGGAGAGGTTGCGATCATTGAAAGGCGCAGTCCCTTGTCCTGAGGTGCCGACCATACTGAACTCCTTTGCGATGTTTCAGATTCGCGAATGTCAAAGGACGATCTGTGGCGCGCCGAATTACAAATCACAAATCCCGGGCTACGTTATCCTCAATCTCGACCTTAACATTCGTGTTGGCTGTCTTCCGGTCAAAAGTGCACACTATAGCCAGGCCACTCTTATGGTCTCCTGCAACAGAAGAGCTCTTTTGGCGCCAAGCGGCATACAACAGCTGGTAGTGTCTGAAAAGTGCGTTGCATTTCAGACACTAACCACCGGGGCAAAAACCGCATCCTAAAGGTGTTATCAGGTCGATGCGGCACACCGATGAACGTGATAGGCCCCATTTTTTCTCTCGTTGGATCCGACCACACGGTAGAAATTGCCGGAGTCAGACTTCTAGGATTCAATCAAGCGAACGGGCGCAAGCTAGTACTGACTCTTGTCTTCTTCTTGATACTTTACTCACTCAGCAAGAGCTTGCGTTTCCTCGCGCAAAAGGTCGGTGGCAAGCGCCAACGCATCGCCTTCTGGACTCGGCAAGGGATCGGTCTTGTCACCTTTCTGCTGGGAATAGCGGGCTTCGTTTCAATCTGGTTCGACAATCCGGCGCGTCTGGCCACCGGCGCCGGGTTGGTTGCGGCGGGCCTTGCGTTTGCGCTGCAGAAAGTGATTACCAGTTTCGCAGGTTACTTTGTCATTCTGCGTGGCAAGACGTTCAATGTCGGTGACCGCATCAGCATGGGAAGCGTGCGTGGTGATGTCATCGCACTCAACTTCATCCAGACCGTCATCATGGAAATGGGCGAACCACCCGCCGTTCAAAGTGAAGACCCTGGCATGTGGGTTCGCAGCCGCCAGTACTCCGGCCGGATTGTCACCATTTCCAATGCCCGCATCTTCGAAGAACCGGTCTACAATTACAGCCGCGATTTTCCCTACATCTGGGAAGAGATGCACCTGCCGATCTCTTATAAAGATGACCGGAACCGTGCCGAACAAATCATCCTCGAAGTCGTAGAGCGTAATACCCAGGACATTGCGAACCTGGCGCAACCAGAACTTGATCGCCTCAGGACATCGTTTTTTATAGAAGCTGCCGACATTCGGCCAAGGGTTTATCTGCGGATCACTGACAATTGGGTAGAGCTGTCGGTGCGATTTCTCTGCCGCGCCCACGATATTCGAGGGCTGAAAGATCGCATCAGCCGCGAGATTTTGTCAGGACTTGACGAGGCAAAGATAGGAATCGCCTCCAGCACTTACGACGTTGTGGGTTTTCCGCCAATCAGGCTGGAAACCTCCGCGAACATTGGTCGCTCTGACGCGGCCGCCGACGTCCGGTTATCCGCCCGAAAAGCATCCTAGAGGACTGGGGTTGTAGAGCCACACCTTCTGCGGAACAGATTAACGCAAAAATATGACGAACAGTCCGCCTAGCATGGCCGCACCCAAGGTGAGCCACGCCACGTAATCCCCCGGATGCCCGCTGTGAAGCTTTCTCAAGAACGAATCTCCGCGTTCCAAACGGTCCGTGAAATCCAAGACCATCCTGAAACGGCTGCGGAAGACCGTCGCCAAAGCTAGCAATAACGCAAGCACACCGGCAATGCTCGATCGAATCACCGATGACACGAGCGCGGTTTGCTGCTGCAACGCCGGGGCCGTAGGTTCCGCATTGTCAAGAACCATTCGAGCATTGGCTGACTGATTAGTGAACAGGTTGGCCGCAGCTTCGGTTGTGCTGCGCAATTGAGGAATCGCGGCAAGGGCAACTCCCATCAGGATAAGGAATGCTGCAGGAAGGAACATTGCCGCGGGCGTATTTTCGTGCTGCTTGTCGGTTTCTGGGCGCTCATCTACTTGAGAAGACTTATCGGACGGGGCGGGGTCGCCCCAGCCAAAGAAAATCCTGAAAGTTACGCGCAGCACGGCTGCCGCGGTGATGATTTCGACAAACAGAAACAAAAACAACAGCCAGCCTTGGCGAAATTCTTTCGCCGCATCGGAAATCATGCTCTCGCCCAGTAAGGTGCCAAACGGCGCAACTCCGGCCAGACCCCAGGCTCCAAGGATGAACAAGGCGGCGGTAAACCACATTCCCCGGCCGCGGCCGTGGAGATGATCTTCTCCGATCCGTTGCAAGCGATGCAGTACGATGCCGGCGCAAAGAAACAGGCCGCCTTTGATAAAGCCATGCGACAGCGCATAAACAATGAAACCTCCCAGTGCTTTCGGCGTAAGCAATGCAAACCCCGCCAGCATAAGACCTGCGTGAGCTATGGTGGAAAAGGCGAGCAGCCGCTTGAGATGATGTTCCGCAAAACACATCAATCCTCCGATCACCCCTGTGATCGCGGCGACGACAAGAAAGATCTCGCGCAGCTCGTGCGAGTGTGTGGCCAGAGTGCCTGAGAATATTGCCCAATACACACGCGCGACCGCGTAAATACCCAGTTCCACCATCACCCCCGAAAAGAGCGCGCACACCGGACTCGGCGCCACTGCGTGGGCGTCCGCCAGCCAGAAATGAAATGGGACAATGGCGGCTTTGACCATGTAACCGATCGCAATCATGAGGAAGGAAAGCAGGATCAGCGCGTCTGCGTGCGTGCCCAGCGACCTGCCAATCTGGGCGAAGTTCAGGGCGCCGGTACGCGCGTAGAGGAGCGCGATTCCAATGATGATCATGAACGCGCCCACGGTATTCACCACGGCAAAATTGTAGGCGCCTTGCAATGGAGCAGGCTCAAGTGTCTTAAGCCCGCAAAGCGCAAACGCCGATACACTCATCAGCTCGAAGAAAACAAACAGATTAAACAGATCGCCAGAGTAGCTGAATCCACACATTGCCGCCATGAAGATCAACATCAAGGGCTGGAAGTGATTTTCATTGTCTTCGAAGATTCTCCAGGAATAGATCAGACCAGCCGTCGATAGCAGAGCTGTGAGTACGGCCAGCGCAGCGCCGATCGCATCCACCGTAAAGCAGACACCAAGTACGACGCCTCCACTGCGCGGCCACCAATTGCCGAACCAATAAACCTGCGGCTGAAGCCAGACACCACGTAGAATGAGAACCGTGATCACGGTGCTCGCCGTAGCCGTGGCGATCGCCAATATGTCGGACACCCGCCGGCCAATCCACTCTCCGCTCAAAGCAATGACAGCCGCCATGAGCAGCGGCATCGCGATAGGCAGCGGAATCAGCGTGGTGATCATCAGTGAACGGTTCGGTTGTTCAGTTTAGCCAGTCAGAATTTTCAAGTCTTCAGGATCGATAGTTCCCGCCAGTTCATTCGCCTTGACGACCATGGAGAGTAACAGGGCCATCACCGTGGCTTCGACGACGATGTCGGTCAGCATGAGAGCCTGCACTAAGGGATCCACGACGGCCGTGCCTACGGGGATGTCGGCGAAAACCGGTGCAGTGCCGCCTGCCTTGTATCCGATGGCCAGCAACAGTACATAAGTCGAGGTTTGAAGAACCGCCAGGCACACGACCTGATGTACCAGGTTCTTGCTCGTTACTATGCCGTACAGGCCCCAGAGAAAAATCCAGGCTGCTACCACATAAGGCAGATAGTTGAGCATAGCGATTATTTCCCTCTCCGCTCTTCGATCACTTCTCGCAGGTAGCTCTCCATCAGAAGGACAAATCCGCCTGCAACTTCCATCCCAACCGAAAGGCTAATGAGCGCGATCGTTCCCGAAGAAAACGGGTCGCCCGTGGTCCCGAGCGGAATAAAGTTGGTGAGAAAGTGCGCGCCGAAAAATACGGCAGCGGTCCCGATGATCACGTAGCCCGCGGCTCCGCCCGCCTCAGCTAGTTTGACGAGCGGACTGGAAATCATTTTCTCGAACGTTCTTACGTTGCCCGACAAATACACCACGAGCGGGACCGATGCGAGAATGACTCCGCCCTGGAAACCGCCGCCCGGTGTGAGCTGCCCGTGAGTGGCTATGTATAGGCCGAAAATAATCATAATTCCCGCGATGCCCTGCATGCCTACGCGAAGGGTATCGGAGATGGGCAATTCGTCTTCGATTCGCTTCTGTTTTTTTGCGGCCTCATCTTTTTTGCTCGTGGGGCGAAATAGTAACAACACTCCCAAGACGGCAGTAAACAGAATGAACTCTTCCACCAGTGTGTCGAATCCGCGATAGTCATAAGTGATGGCATTGACCACGTCGGTTGTGTGCCGTTCATATACAACAGCCTTTGCCACCACATCTCCGTAGGGACCGCGATAATCGCCCAGCGGAGGCAGATCGTGGAATCCCCATCCCAGAAGCGACGCGAGACCCGCCGCAGAGATTAGAAAGAGAACGGTACGTACCCGCGCCGTCATTTTTTTGCCTCGCGTTCCCGCCGGATGTTCTGCCGCCGCATTTTCGCGAGCACGAGCATGATCATCAGCGGCAGCATAACCGCGCCGATCGTGATCTGCGAAAGCGCGACGTCCGGCGCTTGAAAGATAAAGAACATCAGGCCGCAGAGCAGTCCATAGACGCTGAGGGTCACGACCTGTTCTTTAGGATTGCGGCTCAACACCACACCGGGAGCGGCTCCCGCTACCAGTAGAAGAATCATCCACTGCAGCAATCTCATGAGTTCTTCTCCGGAATCAGCTTGTCGCTGGGCTTGATTGGGACTTCTTCATTTTTTTCGGGATGCCAGTTCTCGACCTCCGCAATGCGGAAGGCACGAGCCGCCGCATGCGTGACCACGCTGTTCATGCCAATCAGTACGAAAGTCGCAAAAAGAGCCTTGAAGGATTCCGGTCTGAATCCACGCTGTAGAAAAATGGCCAGCGTGATGAAGGCGGCGCCGAGCGAAGCCGGGGGCGCAATGTAATGCAGGCGCTGATAAGGGTCGCGCATGCGTATCATCCCCAGAACAGAAAGCAACGTGACCAGGACGGCAGCAGCCAGCAGCACTGCAATGGCGATGGTCTTCATCGTAGGAGCCGCGCGAAGAAATGGGCAAAAACAATTCCGCCGCCAAATGACATCAAAGCCATCGCGACCGCCAGGTCCATCATCGGCATGCGGTTGAATGCAATGGTGAGCAACATCAGCAGCAGCGTAATCAATACGCCCGTCATATAAAAAGAGACTAAGCGGTGCCGTGAGTCTCCCCTCATCGCGCCCCAAATCAACGGTACGAGGCCAAACATCATGACTTGCGCCGACAGTTCCCAGATATTCATACTCGCGCTCCTAGATCCCTCGTCATTTTCGGAAGCGGGCTGCTTACCAATTCGTGCAACAGCATCTTCTGATCACTCGCATTTATCCCTAGCACAATAGTGTTGGGCGTCATGGTCGTATAAACCACCGCGAGCACACGGCGGGCGACAGCGCTTGCATCGTCTTTTGTTCCCGCGTCAAATCGCACTGTGCGGAAGAGCGATCCGGCGCTCTTAATCCCGAGTAAGTCCTTTCCCGCGACCGCAATGATTTTCCACGTGTCGGAGACTAAATACCAAGAGACGTACCATAGGGACAATACTTCCCGAAGTGTGGGTGAAAACTTGGCCCGATATCGCCGGTCGATGATGAAAAGTCCCAGAGTCGCTACTGATGTCGCGATAACTCCCAGAAGGAGTTCGTGGAAGGCGATAGTGCCCACAAAGGCAATCCAAAAGACGTAGAAGATTGGAAGGCTGAGCCACGGTAGCATGAGAGTTTTCTTGACATTCTTCACGTCGCGGTCACCAGCGCGATTGTTGCGCTTTCGGCACTCTGTCGTTTCGCAGATGAACTGTCGGCCATAGCACTCGCTCAACTACGACGCATAGAGTTCACGCGCACAATCCGGAATATCCTTTCCCGCCAAGCCGGACCGCTGGGCACGATAGCAGCGCCAGAGTTCTTCCACATGGGGCAAACCGGACACTAGGCCCATGCATGCCACAATTGCCACAAAGTCCTTCAGTGGAACCGGGGGTTGACGGAAGCGGAGCCTGAAGTCGGCTTTTTCAGGCCCCAAACCCAACAATGACAAAAACTTTTCAGGATGGAGGCAGACCATGGTGGCAATAATGTCAAAAGGAATCGTTTGCATATAACCGTGGGTGTGTTGCTCGCGAGGAAAAATCGTGCGGCGCGAGACCGTATAGTTCACATCCCAGGCGACGGTCATTTCATGCGCCAGCCAACCTGCTCCCATCAGAGCAAGTGCTCCGGCATTCATCTCCAGAAACAAACCCGTTAAGATCGGTGCTCCGGCCTCCGCCATCATCAGCAAATGCATGACCGATTCTTTCGCTCCGCTGGTCGTCTCAATTTTGGTCTGCCGATGCCACAGCCAATCCAGAAAGCCGGCGAGCGACCAAACCGGCATGATGATGTACATCAGGTACCGTCGGGTTGCCTCGTCTGCTGCTGGGCGGGACTTATTGCGCTTTGTACCCGTGCGTTGATCTCCGGCTCTACCCTTGGACGAAGCCCCATAGGCTGCAAAGAACGCAAGACTTGCCCCGGCCAGCAACATCGAGAAAACAGATTTTCTGGACATCGGAATCCTCGCAGCCGCGGGAGATCAAGCGATAATCCACCGGGCGTGCTGCATTGGGATGCGCAATAGGCTTAAAGCGATGCTGTCGTTTCCTGTTGTCGACTTGGCGTGTGCGCCAGCGCACGGTTATCCCCTAGCGGCTCGGAAGCGATCTTGGGCAGACTCCCATCGCGCAGCGGAATGTCCAACTTGCTCTGAGACGAGCAACAGCAACTCTCGGCCAGGCGCGTCATGCAACGCGGGAAACGCCACTGCTCCGATTTTGATCTATTGAAATTGGCGCAGTACGGATCGGCGCTGGCGGCACGACGATCTCAACAAGCCCAGTCGCCACGTCATAGACGAGGCCTGATATGAGCCACTCAGCCGCCAATGCCGGAATCGCTCGGAGCGAAGCAACGTCGACGGTAACCGCAGCGCGGGGGTCGGTAATTGCTTTTTGCTCGAGCTCCCCTTCTTGTATCTGAAAATACTGTGCCAACATGGCATGGTCGCCGGTTAGGCGAGTGATCCCGCAATCGGTGTGATGGAGTACGATGATATGAAACTCCCCGCCGCCTCCAGGAATCTCACCGGCGACTTCACCGATTCGCCCGAGTAGTCCCAATTGCTCCAATAACCCTGGCGTGATTCGACCACCGATGTTACGCATCACAACGGCCTCGCCCGGCTTAATTCCAAGTACATGGGCCGGATCCACACGCATATCAGCGCAACCGATTATGATCGCCTTTACATTTGGCAGCGCCCGCGGAAGCGAGGGCATGAGTGTGCCTGCGCCAGACTGATGGGCGGCAAAGTCTTTGTTACGTTCTAACATAGAGTCAAGACTGTTCATGTTGGTTTTCCTTGAGAGATGTTGCTGTGTCACTCGCTAACGTCCAGAGGCGATCCAGTTTCGTGAATCCATGGAATAGGAGGATGTTCGGAAGACACATCGTCGAGCGATGCGGACTCCACTCTCTTGCCGTTCGCTTCCAACAACGACCAGCATGTGCGGTCGGTTTCCTTATCGAATGTTGCTACATGTATGAAATTAAAAGCGGTGACTTCCTGCAGTCTTTCGACCAGCGCATTGGAAGCACACTCCCAGTCACCGGATGTGGCGATCGCGTTGGCTGCACGCAGCAACGCGAGATAACGTTGCTCTTCTACCATTGGATGGGCCGAAGTTGAAGTCACCATGGCCTCGCTCGTCCTCGCTGATAGTGAGTTGGTTCGAGTGGCGCGGCTTTCTAGTCTCTCTACCCTTCAATTCGCAGTAAAAACTTGTGTATGCCAAGTCAGATGCAGGGGCACTGTCGAAAGGTTCTGAAAGTATCGGAGCAATCAACGTTTGTCGAAAGGTTCGTCGAAGGGCTCGACGAAACTTCGCGGTTAAACTCGCCAACCCGTGAGAGGTCTTGAGCGCTATCGCTCTTAACAGCAGTTTGCTTTTCGCTATGGTTGGCCCAACTGTGCCTGTTTGGCTGTGGGCAAGCCCTGCTTGGTCCCTTCCAGCTTCTGAAATCCATCTTTGAGCACAGTCTGTTTCGCATTTTCCTGAGTGACGGAGATCGGCGTCAGCAGCATCGCTTTTGTGGTCAGCGCGCCATTCGGCACCTCCACCGAACTCTGCACGTCTTCGTGACGCGCGAGCCTCATCGCGGCTTCAGCCGCGGTCCGCGCCTCATTTCCGACCGGCTTATAGACGGTCATCAGTTGAGAGCCATCGAAGATTCGCTCGATGGCGGCGAGATCCGCATCCTGGCCCGAGACCAACACTCGGCCAGACCATCCCTTGTCTTGGAGCGCCTGGATTGCACCGCCGGCTATCGCGTCATTCGAGGCAACAATCGCCGTGGGAGCGGCCTTGAGGTTCTTCAGTTCCTTCGTGACCATGACGTAGGCCTCGGTGGCGCCCCACTCCGGTACCCAGACATCGGCAAGGACATGGATGTCGCTGCGATCGATGAAGGGCTGCAAAACTTTCATTTGTCCCGCGCGAACAACTTTCGAGTTGGCGTCGAGCCGTGAGCCTCCCAACAATAGGTAGTCGCCTTTTGGCGCGCGATCCACCAAGCTTTGGGCCTGCTCCATTCCGACCGAGAAGAGGTCGAATCCGACGTAAAGATCCACCGGCGCATTGGCCAGGCGGTCATAGCTGATCACCGGAACGTGTTTTGCGTGCGCGGCTTCCACGATGCGCGAAGCCTTGCTGGTATCGTGCGGCAGAAACACCAGGACATCGATGCCACCCTTGAGCAATTCGTTGATCTGGCGAAACTGCAGGTCATCGTCGCCATCGGCGGAACGGGTGACGACGGCACCTCCGAGTTCGCGGGCGCGCTGCTGGAATTCTTCGAGGTCGGTCTGCCAACGCTCACCTTTCATGTTTTCGATGGAAAATCCAATCTTGATTTCCTTATTCTGGGCCCGCACAACACCCAGCGTCAGGACGATGAGAGTAAAAGAAATTCCGGCGAAAAAACGAGGTGAAACCTGCATGAAAGTAACCCCTAAGATGCCAGTTCCCGGCACGGCCGAGATCACGAGCCCGAAGCACGTTGAGGCGATGATGGCAGCGGTGGTAATGAGGGTCAATTTACCTTGGTAACGAAGGATCTCGCTGCACGATTGCGCCTGGGCTGGACGCGATTGAACACAGTACTGAACACAACTCTTTCGGAGCCCCCGCTAACTGATTGCAAAAATGGAGCGGGAGACCGGGATCGAACCGGCGACATCCAGCTTGGGAAGCTGGCGTTCTACCGCTGAACTACTCCCGCTCGAGTAAGGACGAGGTCTTGATTTCCTCTTTTATCAACCCGAGTCTAGCATTCGCGCGCCCGGGAAACAATCGGCCGCCCGAAACGAGATAGCCATTTCGTTAGACTGCTGGAGTAGCATAAACACAGAGCTTAAATTATGAGTACTTCGTCAACGCGAAATCACGGTGGCACTGCCACAGCAAGCAATCAGCCATCGCCTCCAGAACCTTCGTTTTCGGAGCGGGCCCGTACCTTGGTAGATATAGCGCGCATCGGAAGCCTTTCCACGCTTTCGCGCAAGCAGCCTGGGTTTCCCTTTGGATCCGTAATGCCCTACGGGTTGGACGCACAGGGGCGCCCTATATTTCTCATCAGCACGATGGCGATGCATACTCAGAATCTGCAGGCCGATCCTCGCGCCAGCCTGCTGATTACGCAGGGTGATGGAGAAGGCGATCCGCTGGGCGCATCCCGCGTCACCTTGATCGGGAATGTCCAGACCATCCCTCAACCTGAAATCGCCGACGCGCGCAAGCTCTACGTGGAGCGCTACGCTAACAGCAAGTACTGGGTAGACTTCGACGATTTCTCCTTTTACCGGATGGATGTGGTCGACGTCTATTACGTCGGAGGCTTCGGAGTGATGGGCTGGGTTAAAGCGTCCGATTATGATCAGGCACAACCCGACCCACTGGCCGACGTTGCCGCCGGGATTATCGAGCACATGAACGCCGACCATAAAGACGCGCTTGTTCTCCTAACCCGCAAGAACGCCGGGATTGATTCGCTGGAGGCCGCAATGACTGCGGTGGACAGGCTCGGTTTTCAGGTGCGGCTTAAAACTGCGGATGGGGTTCGCGGAGCGCGCATCGCTTTCCTGCGCGAGGTACGGAACGCGGATGATGCTCGAAAAGTTTTGATCGAGATGGTGCAGCAAGCGCGTCAGTAGCCTTGACCGATAAGCCAGCCCAAGCTCCACAAACAAAAATGCCGCAATCCTTTCGGATTGCGGGCATTTTGTTATCGCTTAGAAAGCGGTGTCACTTAGACAGCCTGAACGTTCTCCGCCTGCCAGCCCTTGGGGCCTTTAGTCACGTCGAACTGCACGGTTTGGCCTTCTTGCAGGCTGCGGAAGCCACCTGCTTGAATAGCGGAAAAATGCACGAAGACGTCCTCGCCATTTTGACGGCTGATGAAACCATAGCCCTTGGCGTCGTTAAACCACTTTACTGTTCCTTGTTCTGCCATTGATAGTCCTATTCTTTTCTTGTTTCTTGAATTGTGCTGAGAAGATTCGCTGCTAGTGACGGGGGTGACGCTGGTTGGCGATACCGACCTTCAATTGCTTGTGAGTCAAACTTAGCTGACCACCATTATATACACATCGAATAAAAAATGCACACAAAATATTGCACCGCGCAGGACGCTATTTCGCGCCCCCTTCCCTTTATCTCCCGTCGTGTTCGTTTCTCTCCCCTCTGGCCTTTAACGGGAAAGCCTGGCGAAATCGAATGTTCCCTGATAGACATATCTATGTCATTGAGCGTACAGTCGTCTTGTCCCTCCCTCGCTCCCTCCAAACCTGATCTGAGCGATCGCGGTTCACCGGAGTCCACCATGGATCGCGAAACGCCACGCGCAGAAGTGCTGCGCCTGCTTAAAGAGCTGCGTAAAACTCGACAAGACGAAATCTTTGGCGGCTTGTCTTTATCGGAACGAGCCGACTACGACAAAAAAGCGAATCGCATCAGCGAGCTGGAACTTCTGCTAGAGTCGGCCTCTCTATCGCTGTTCAGCGAGCCCGATCTCGATCTTGGCGGCGCCTGGGACAAGATGTCCGAAACCGACACCCCTCAGTCACTCGCTCGGCAGCCCTACCGCGACCGGGAAAAGAATTCGCGCGATTCGCAAGCGGAGAGCGAGAGTCCGGAGAACCCAGCCACTAAGAGAGCAAACACGGACGACGACGAATAACGATGGTTACCCGGCTTGATTCTTCCCTACCGAGCATTCGTTTCCCTGCAGCGCCCTGCTAAACCGAAACCTTCGGATGCGATGCGCCCCCATACACCATCCGAGTCAATTACTATGTTCCCTGCGATTTTAGGGCTTGACCTAAGGAGGGGATTGATCGACCTATGTCCGTAAAGAAAAACAATGGTAAGTTCTCCGTCGGCCGCCGCAAATTCTTCAAAACTACCTTAGCCGGCAGCGCCACGTTGGCCCTGGCTCCGCTCCATCCCGCGCTGGCCGCGGCGCGTGAGCTTATACCTGACTCCTCATCTGCGCGTGTCAAGCCCTTCGAACTAGACGAATTGACGATTACAGATCTTCAAGCTGGAATGCAGTCTGGCAGGTTCACCGCGCGCTCCCTGGTGGAAAAATATTCCCACCGTATCGAGGAAATCGATAAACGCGGTCCCGCGATCAACAGCGTTATCGAACTCAATCCTGACGCGCTCTCTATCGCCGAAGCTCTCGATCGGGAGCGAAAAATAAAAGGCCCGCGTGGACCGCTGCACGGCATCCCGGTCCTTATCAAAGACAACGTCGACACCGCCGACAGAATGATGACCACGGCCGGCTCGCTCGCGTTACTCGGATCCAAGCCTGCGAAAGATTCCTTCGTCGCCGAAAAATTGCGGGCCGCCGGAGCCGTTATTTTAGGCAAGACGAATCTCAGCGAGTGGGCCAATATTCGCTCCAGCCACTCCACGAGCGGATGGAGCGGGCGCGGTGGGCTCACCAAAAATCCCTATGCGCTTGACCGCAATCCCTGCGGCTCAAGCTCGGGTTCAGGCGCGGGAGTTTCGGCGAATCTATGTGCCGCCGCAATCGGCACCGAGACCGATGGCTCCATCGTCTGTCCATCTTCGTCGAACGGGATCGCCGGCATCAAGCCAACCGTAGGGCTGGTGAGCCGCTCCGGCATCATTCCTATCTCCCACAGTCAGGATGGCGCGGGGCCGATGTGCCGCACCGTGCGCGACGCCGCGATTATGCTGGGCGCGCTTACGGGCGTCGATCCGCGAGACTCGTTCACCGCAAACAGCCAAGGCAAATTCTCGACAGACTATGCGCAGTTCTGTGATCCCGCCGGTTTAAAAGGCGCCCGCATCGGGGTCGCCAGAAAATACTTTGGCTTCAATGACGCCGTCGATGCTCTGATGGAGCAATCTCTCGATGTTTTGAAGCAGCAGGGCGCCACGGTGATTGACCCGGCAGATATCGAAACGCTGGGTAAGTTCGATAAGAGCGAACTGCTGGTCTTCCTGTATGAACTTAAAGCTGATCTAAATAGCTACCTTGCGGCCTTGGGGCCGAATGCCCCGGTGAAGACTTTAAAAGACATCATCGACTTCAACGAACGCAACCGGCAGAAAGAGATGCCTTACTTCGGCCAGGATCTATTCTTGAAAGCCGAGGCTAAGGGTCCACTTACGGAAAAGCCATATCTTGACGCACTCGAGAACAATCATCAACTAGCCCGAACCGAAGGCATCGACGCAACCATGGATAAGTATCATCTCGATGCTATTGTCGCGCCTACCGGCGGCCCAGCCTGGCTTACCGACCTGGTCAACGGCGACCACGTGGCCGGTGGAAGCTCGAATGCGGCCGCCGTCGCGGGCTACCCCAACATTAACGTCACTGCGGGCTTTATTTCTGGTCTGCCAATTGGAATCTCTTTCTTCGGACGTGCCTGGAGTGAACCTACGCTCATCCGGCTGGCTTATGCCTTCGAACAAGCTACTAAGGCTCGTCAGGCGCCACGCTTCTTACCTACAGTAGGAACCGGTCAGTAAGCGGAGCACGCATCGCAAGCGGATAGAGCAACCATCTCCGATGGTTTATCTAGTTGAAAATAACTCTAATATATTTTGCGCCGTGTATTGTCGTGTTAGCCTTACCTGCAAGGGGGTGTTAATGATGATGAACAAAGTAGTAGCTTCCCTGCAAAAAGAGTACTCCCGTCTTGAAAAAGAAATGGGACAAGTAGGGAAAGCACTGGACGCCCTCGGCCATTCGAAAGGGACAAAGCTCAAGTTGACCGGCCGTACCTTGAGCAAGGATGCCCGTCGTCGAATTGCCGAAGCACAAAGGCTACGCTGGGCGAAGGTCCGAAAGGCCGCCGCCAAGGTAGCGAAGTCATAAGTAAAGAAATGCTTTCGCAAGCACCGCAGCCGGCCTCGTTCGTAACCCATCACGAGCGAGGCCCAAGCTTCGGGAAGTAACTTGAGAAACCTTTACCGAAATTTCTACTAACCCTCGACTAAGTCCAGCGGAACCATCTCAATGCCAGCGCGAAAGAAACTGCACCCCAAACAATCATGATGAGCAGGCGGGGCCACTGATGGATCAGCGGAGTACCCTCCAATATGCTGGCGCGTAACGCGTCATTCAGTGCAGTCAGCGGAAGCGCCTTGATCAAGGGCTGAATCACGGCGGGAAACCGTTCGTAGGAAAAGAAAACTCCAGAAAAAATCCACATCGGCATCATGACAAGATTCATGAGGCCGCTTACGCTCTCGATTTTCTGGGCCCGGCTCGCGGTCAGCAACCCCACTCCGCCGAATGTCAATGCTCCAACTGCGCCGACGAATGCGATTGCGAAAATCGACCCCATCACTTTCATGTGAAAAACCAGAACGCCAAGGGTCAACAGCAATCCGATTTCGATGACCATAAGCACCAGACGGCTCGACATCAGCGCCAGCAAAAAATCTCCGCGCCGCATCGGCGTGCCCACAAAGCGCTTTAGCAGTTTGCGCTGCCGCATATCGACCAAGGCAAATCCGACCCCCCACATGCCGGAGTTCATCAAATTCATTCCCAGTAATCCAGGAATCAGGAAATCGATATAGCGTGACCCCGGCTCAGACGAAGTCACCACAGTTGTCGCCACCACATCCTTCCGTCCCGCGGCCGTTTGCAAAGCGTTATCCGCTTCCGTCTTGGCCAGCACACTTTCCGGACGCGCCGGATCGTAACGATATCGCAACCCGCCATTGCCGTCAGGTTCAATCACCAGATCGTACTTCCCCAGCCGAAATCCCTTTCTGGCAGCCGGTTCGTCCTGCATCTCGACCTTGAATGATGCGTGTTGCGGAGAGCCTTCTAACAATGTCCGCGCTTGGTCCGCCCCGGCTCCTGACACGATCGCGACCGAAGAGGCATCCGCGGGTTTGTTGCGGAAAGCAATTCCAAGACCCAGCGCCAGCAACAATGGAAACACGAATACCCAGAACACGACCTCAGGCTCGCGCTTCAACTCCAGCATGCGCGCGCCCAGAAGATGCAGGTATCCTGACCAGCGTCCGTTGCGCTTGGGAAATCTGCGGGGATGCCCCACTGGTTGGTCTGCTTTCGGGATTTGTTCTGTTGTAGCCATTGAACCGATCCGCTTGTACTACTCTTCTCGCAGGTGCCGCCCGGTCAGCCGGACGAACACATCTTCCAAACTAGCTTGCCGGGTAGTAAGGTGCTGCAGTTCCCTGCTCTGCTTTCCGATCGCATCCAGCAGGGCCGGAATGGTCAGATGAGGTTCCTTCACGCTGAGAGCCACCATCCCGTCATCTTCGCGGACGGATTCCACGCTAGGCAGAGCGCGCCAGATCTCGAGCGCGGCTCCGTCGGCATTTTCGGTTACCTCGTGCCCGACAGCGAACTCCACCACATGATGGCCACCCAGTCGTTCGATCAAACTTGCGGGCGACCCCTCAGCTATGATCTGCCCGTGATCAACGATGGCCAGCCGGTCGCACAGCCGCTCCGCCTCATCCATATAATGCGTGGTCAACAAAACGGTTCCCCCGTTGCGTTGAAATTCGCGAATAATATCCCAGAGTTGGCGCCGGCTCTGCGGATCGAGACCCGTAGTCGGCTCGTCTAAAAAAAGAATTTTCGGATTGCACACCAGCGCCGTCGCCACTGCCAGCCGTTGTCTCTGGCCGCCGGAAAGTTTTCCTGCCCACGCGTCCGCCTTCTCCGTCAGCTGCAATTGCTCAAGCACTTCATCGGACGAACGCGGTTCGCGATAAAAGCTGGCAAATAATTCCACCGTTTCGCGCACGGAAAGTTTCTCCGATAATCGCGTCTCCTGCAGCGAGATGCCCAGCCACTCCCGCATTTCGCGCGCATCTTCGCGCCACTTATGGCCGAAAATCGATACTTCGCCGGAAGTCGGCTCGAGCAGTCCCTCAAGGATTTCAATGGTGGTGGTCTTTCCCGCCCCGTTCGGACCGAGCAGGCCAAAGCATTCCCCAGTTTCAATCTGCAGGTTGAGACCGCGTACGGCTTCGACTTTTCCGTCGTAAGTCTTGCGCAGATCGCGACATTGGATGGCAACCGTCACGCAGGCATTCTAACTGAACCTATCAGTATGCGGCGTTCAGTAACCTGAAGTTTTCTCCGCGCACTCCGCGGCCTTTCTCCGCGATCTCTGCGGTTCAAGCTTTGAACACGACCAGAGCGTAAAGAGGCCTAATCGCAGAGTTCGCGGAGAACGACTGCGGAGCTCGCGAAGAAAAGGGGCATATTTGTTTCGTCTTGCTTGTATCCCCCGCTGCGCAAGATTCCCGCCACTTTACGTTTCATTACGCCTTCACGGTTAAGAATCTTTCCGCTGGCGAAAAAATTAAAGTTTGGATTCCCGCTGCCCACTCTGATGCTTATCAGGAAGTAAAAATCGTCTCGGCGAAAGGCGATCTGCCTTTGCAAAAGACACGCGAATCGAAGTATGGAAACCAGATTTATTATGCCGAAACCGATCCCGCAAAGCCCGAGCTGCACTTCGATATCGAATATGACGTGATTCGCCATGAGCGTATCGCGCTGGGGCCGAACGCACCGCATCTGGTTTCGGTTTCTCTCTCGCCGGCGGAACGTCAGGAAGACCTGCAGCCCGACGTTCTTGTTCCGGTAACAGGGCTACCGGCTGATCTCGCGGCAAAGGTCACGCAGGGAAAGACTCAAGCGCTCGATAAAGCTCGTGCCATTTACGACTACGTCTTTACTACCATGCGTTATGACAAAACTGGCACGGGTTGGGGCCACGGCGACGTGCTTTATGCCTGCGACGCCAAGAAGGGAAACTGCACTGACTTCCATTCGTTATTCATTGCGATGGCTCGCTCGCAAGGCATTCCGGCCCGCTTCGAAATCGGTTTCCCGCTTCCACCGAACCAGCACTCCGCCGAAATCGCCGGCTACCATTGCTGGTCGGATTTTTATATCGACGGCAAAGGCTGGATTCCCGTGGACATTTCTGAAGCCTGGAAACATCCGGAGAAACGCGACTATTTCTTTGGCTCTCACGACGTGAATCGCGTGCAGTTCAGCATGGGCCGCGACCTGCGCCTGAGCCCTCCGCAGGATGGCAAGCCGATCAATTATTTTGTTTATCCTTACGTGGAAGTGGATGGGCGCGAGTATCCGAACGTCGCTCTGGCTTTCTCATTTGCCGATGCAGACGCGGCGGTGGCGATGAAATAGCCCTCTGGCATCCCGTAAAAATTGAGCGATGTACCGTTATCTTCCGGAAGCCATGTCGCCGGGCCCGCCCGGAGGTGACGGTAAATCTGGAGGAGGAGGAACGATAGGCCGAGGAGTAGAACCGTCATCCGCCCCCGCTCCCGGTTGTGAATCCTCACCGGGGCGCTTCAGACTGGGTGCGTTCGCGGGCCGTTCCTGCGGTTCTTGCTTCGCTTCTTTCTCTTCCGGATGGTCCAGAATGACTTCTTTTTGAGTGCGAACAATTTTTTCGCCGTCCACTTTCATAGTCTCGACGCGGACTACTTCATCGCCTACAAAGCGAACGAAATCGACGTCCGCCGGAGCCTCGCCATAGATCCACTCTTCATATTGAGTTTCTCCGTCCCGCTCGCGAACCTTTTTCGGCGGCTTCCCTTTGGCATGCAGCACCATCTCCTGATTCATCCCCACCAGCACATGATGCGCCTGAATGGCCGCCTTTACTTTAGGCGGTACGCTATCCAAATACGCCTGCTCTTTGTTCCGCGCCTTGAAATCAAGCACCGGATATAACAGATCCCGCACCTGCGCGGCCGTCATCTCAGGAACGTACTTGTCAAAATAGAGGTCTACGCAGGAACCATGTGCATTGGTCTGCGGCATCGCCTCCGTCTGCGCTACTGGTCCGTTGGCCCCATAAACCTGGACTCGCTGGTACCACTTCTTCCTCAATATCGGTCCGCCGTTAATCTCGAAACGGATGTGATCTCCCTTGATTTGCACAAACGAGATGTGCGCCGGATCGCCGGGTTTCAGCGCCGGCCCCCAGAGATTCAGCGCCTGTTCCAACTCCACGCCATTCGGAGTGATCACTCCCTGCTTCAGTTGAAGGCCTTTGGTCCCCATGGGGAAGGCTGTCCGCGCATAGACCAGTTGAGTCTCGAAAACGCGAATAATCTCTAATCGGGTTTGTTTGGAAATGCGGGGGGCATTAGCAGGAATCGACGCAGACGCCGGCTGCGCCGCATGGTCGGCCGTCTGCTGAGCTGTGGGACCGCCCGCCGTCGAACCGGCCGCAGGGGCCTGGGATTGACCCCCACTATTCGATTGGCAGAAACACGCAGAAGCCACGAGAAGAATCAGGCAAGCGAGAAGAGAAGTACGGCGTGAAGGTCGCATGCAACACCCCAGGACGTGACGCTCATTATATGCGATGGAACCCTGGGCTTGCGGGTTGCTGTCAACTCAAGATAAACGCGAAGCTATCCTACGCTTTCCGGACCGCGTTTCTTGTGCTGCTGGCACTTGGTCATAATCGCCGAACGAAGACGGGTGCGCAGGTCTTCGGGCAGTTCGTACAATTGCGAGTCGCGATAGATTTCAATCGTCTTCTTGGTTGTGTCGCAAACCACGTAACAGTTATGGCACCAGGAAAGATGGTTCTCCAACTCGACCTTGGTGTTTTCGTCGATCACGCCGTCCAAATAATTGGTCAGCTCGTGCAAAAATTCAGAGCATTTCACTGGTTGCCATCTCCACTCTCGCGTTTCTGAAAGTAACGTCCCAACCGTTCGCGCAACTGCAGGCGGGCCCGAAGCAGCCTCGACTTTACCGCCGGAACGCTCAACTCCAGCGCCGCCGCCGTCTCCTCGGTCGAAAGTCCTTCCACATCCCTCAGCACAAACACGGTCCGAAACCCCGGAGGCAGTCCCTGGATCGTTTTACTCAAAATCTCCCGCAGTTCCGACTGCGTGTACTGTTGCTCAGGATTGGGGCTCCAATCCGCAATCTCACGCGGAAGAGAATCATCTTCCGTCTTAATATCTTCATCCAGCGAAACCGTGCGCTCCGGCTTCTTCCGGCGCAACTTCATCAACGCTTCGTTGACCGCAATGCGCACCAGCCAGGTATAAAACTTCGACTGCTCCTGGAACTTCTGCAGGTTTCCGTACGCCTTAAGAAACGCCTCCTGCACTACATCTTCCGCATCCTCGCGGTTCTGCGTGATGTGTTGCGCAATCCGAAAAACGTTACGGTCGTATCTGCGTACCAACTCTTCGAAGGCCGAGTCGTCGCCCTGCTTGGCTGCCCGCACCAGGGTTAGCTCATCGGTGACAGGCCCTTCTAGTTTGTTTTGGATGGTTTCCATTCTCTCGGCGATGCAGTATTTTGCGGGCTACGAATCACGAAACGCGATTGCTAAAAGAGCAAACTGTTATTCTACTTGGTAACCGGCGTCTTTGCCCAATCGCTTTCAGTTTCTAGCGGACCGGGTTTTGAGGTAAAGTCGATGAGGAGACTATGACGCGGTCGAACACGTCCTGACGTACTCTGGGACAGTCCCACAAGTGCCGTATAATCAGCAGTTAGAACCGCGAATTTTCGGGGTCGCTCCATGGGCATAAACCCCACCTAGGCAAACGGTTTTCCAGCATGGCGGATCGGAACCACAAACAAGACGAAGCGCAGGCCGGTGGGATTGAGGAGATCGTCGCCAGCGCCGTTGCCCAGGCGCTTCACGCGCACCTTCCGGCACTGCAAGCGCAAATTGTGCAGCAAGTGTTGGATGTTTTGCCGCGTCGCGGTGCCGATGCGGCCCCGCCGAATGGCGCGTCGTCCAAGCCGTTGGTTCATTCCGTCGCGAGGATTCACGCAGGCACCACGCAAAAAGAAATTTTGCGCGGCCTATTGGACGCCGCAAGTGAGTACTGCTCTCGCATCGCCTTATTCGTAGTAAAAGCGGGGGCGGCCTCAGGATGGCAATCTCGCGGTTTCGGCGATGACGAAATCGTGAAGGATTTCGCGCTCGATCTCAGTACCGGGCCGGCCGCGCACACCTATCAGAATCGCGTAGCAACCCCGGGAAATGTTGCGGAGATGGGTCGCCAATTCGTCGATCACTTCGGCAGGCCCGCCAACGAACAGGTTTTGGTATTGCCACTCGCCCTCAAAGACAAAGTGGCAGCGCTGGTCTATGCCGACGGCGGCGACAGTGGCCAACTGGATTCTGACGCCTTGGAATTGCTGGTGCTCGCCACCAGCGCCTGGTTGGAAGTCGTTTCCCTGCGCAAGCAGCATGCCGCGCCCAAAGAAGAATACGAAGCGCCTGCCAAAGTTGAGCACGCCGCTCCGCCGGTGCAGACCGTTTCGTCGTATTCCGATCCTTTCGCTAGCCACGCTCCCAAACATGTTCCCGCCAGCGTGCCGGTCGAACCGGAGCCTGCGGCGGAAGTTGTCGAGGTAGCGTCAGCGCACGCAGCTACTGCGGCGGCGCCCGCCACGGCCACTGATCCCTTGGCTGGGCTCTCGCCGGAAGACGCCGATACCCATCGCAAAGCGCAGCGATTTGCCCGGCTGCTGGTGGATGAAATCAAGCTCTACAACCAGGCTAAAGTTGCCGAGGGT
Organism: uncultured Acidobacteriaceae bacterium; assembly: GCA_963726155.1. Classification (GTDB taxonomy): domain Bacteria; phylum Acidobacteriota; class Terriglobia; order Terriglobales; family Acidobacteriaceae; genus Sulfotelmatobacter. The sequence continues at coordinate 1,003,110 of CAVSBF010000002.1, read as the reverse complement.
CGCCGCAACAAAGATTTGTATGATCGTTTGAAAGAAGATATCGATAAGAGCCGCGGCACGTTTCAAAAGCGTTACGGCAGTACGGTAGCCGCGAGCGCGGATTATTTTCAGAACGAGTTGGTGCGAAGTCTCGCCGAGGATGACATCTCTATCATGGGACCAAATTTCCGGCGTTAAACTTCGCGTGGATTTCTCTGGCAGTCTTAGTTTGCGCGAAAAGTAAAAAGTGGTTCGATCAGTCTCCAAGGTCTGGTGGATTTTCGCAGCTGCGCTTCTCTGCAGCTTATTTGGCACTCTGCTGGCAGCAGCCGAGGTGCCACCGCTTTTCGCGCCTAACTCCTTACTGGATCAGGGAAGCGAATCAGCCGCGAAGCCGGTTCAAACTGCTCCGAACCCTGAAAAACACAGCCCCTCCAAAAAATCTTCAACTCACCAGGCACCGCTTACTCGGAAACCCGCAACCGGTGGCGCCAAACGGCATTACGCCAACGCGCGCAGACGGCGCACCGTTTCGCCGCGTGTCCGCCGCATGCGGCAGGCCTTCGTGGCGTCGGCCAGCTTGCGCCCCATGGCCGAGCAACTTCTGCAGGATCGTACCCTGCCCGCCTACGCCGGAGTGCAATCCTACGCTCGCGCCCACGCCAAAGATGATGCCGGCGCCCTGGCGTGGCTGGTGCTGGGCTATGCGCACGTACTTGACAAAGACTACGCCAAAGCTATTGACCCGCTGAGCCGCGCCAAAATTCATGCCGGCGATCTGGGTGACTACGTCGGCTACTATCTCGGAATTTCCTATCTGCAAACCGGACACACGGCCGAGGCCTTGGCCACGCTGGCAGATTTTGGCAAAACGCATCCCGATTCCCTGCTCGTCCGCGACGCCGATGTAAGCTACGCCGATGCGCTGCTGATTGAGGGTCAGGCAACCGAAGCGGTCGCGCTATTAGAAAACATTCGCAGACCCATACGCTCCGATCTGGAGTTCGCGCTCGGCCGCGCCTGTGCAGCCTCGGGCAACAACGCAAAAGCCGCAGAGATCTTTGCCAACATTTACTACACCATGCCTGGGGCTACCGAAGCGGATGCGGCCTATGTAGAGTTGAAGAAACTGCCGTCTGCCCCGCCCCCAAGCGTAACTCAGCTGAAAACGCGGGCCGAAGGATTGGTTAGCCGCAAGCGCTATGCCGAAGCAGCCGACGAATATCGCACGCTAGCAAACCAGGCCGGCCCGGAAGAGCGGCCGCGCATGCAGTTGGCCTTGGCGGATGCTCTCCATCGCAGTGGCAAAAACCGCGATGCCAAACAAGTGCTGGCCTCCGTGGGCAATGTTTCCGGCGAACTAAACGCGCAGCGCCTTTATCTGCTCGGCCAGGTCGCGTGGGCAGCGAATGACAACGACACTTTTTACCGGACCGTCGACGAGCTACGCCAGGCCGACCCGATCAGTCCATGGCTCGAGCAAGCGCTGCTCTCCGCCGCTAACTTGCATCTGGTACATCACGAGTACGATCAAGCCCTTGATGCCTTTCGCGAAGCCCAGCAGCGCTTTCCCGATGGTCCGCGCGCTTCCTACGTTCACTGGAAAGCGGCATGGCTCACGCTGCGTCAGGGACGCAACGAAGACGCCAAGAAGGCTTTCGAAGAGCAGATTGCGATGTATCCCTCCGGCGCAGAAACTCCCGCTGCACTCTACTGGCGAGCTCGTCTGGCTGAAGAAGACAATCAATTCGTAATGGCGCGCGCTTTCTACCAAAAACTTTCCGATCGCTATCGGAACTTTTACTACGCGGAACTTGCCAGGCAGCGAATGAAGCATCTGCCTGCTACAACAGATACGGCTGCGGTTACGCAGTATGCGATTCTTGACCACGTACCACCCATGAACAATTCCGAAAAAATAACGGAAACCGATCCGCCGCGCCGACGAACTTCGCGTGCAAAAAGCGCAACTCCTCGGCAACGGCGGCCTGGTTGATTTTGCCGTCCGCGAACTCCAGGCCGCCGCCGCAACTGACGGTGGCAGCTGGGCTCCCGCGGAAACTGCGCAACTTTACGTGGAAACCGGACACTACGATCGCGCCATCGAGTTCATGAAGCACTCGGCGCCGAATTATTTCGCCCTCGACATTCCGGATCTGCCGCGAAAATATTGGGAAGCTCTTTTTCCAAAGCCTTACTGGAATGATCTAAAGCGAAGCTCGGACGCCAATGGACTCGATCCTTATCTGGTGGCGTCTTTGATCCGGCAGGAATCTGAATTCAATCCCAACGCCGTTTCGCGCGCCAATGCGGTCGGCCTGATGCAATTGCTCCCGAAGACCGGAAAACTCGTAGCGAAAGAAGTAAAGTTGAGGCGCTATAACGCCAGCCAGCTCTACACGCCGGCAGTAAATATGCAGTTGGGTACGCGCTATTTCCGCGGCATGGTCGATAAGTTCGGCGGATCTTTCGAGTACGCCCTCGCCGCTTACAACGCAGGATCCGATCGCGTGGACGATTGGCTCGCCCAGGGAAAATACCGCGACCCTCAAGAGTTCGTCGAATCGATCCCCTTCACCGAGACCCGGGAGTACGTCCAGGCCATCCTTCGCAACGCCAGCGTTTACAAGCAACTTTATGGCACGCCTTAGACGCATCAGCAACGTTCCGAATTGACTCCCACCTGTTAACCGCTTGATAATCAAGTTGCAATCTGTTTCGCGTATGGATATCTACGAACAAATCGTGCAGCTCCGCCGCGAGGGACGCCGTGGTGCCGTCGCTACCATCGTGAATGTGCGCGGCTCGATTCCTTCTTTCCGCACGGCAAAAATGCTGGTGCGTGACGATGGCTCCATCGTAGGCACGATTGGTGGAGGCTGCGTAGAAGCGGACGTCTGGCAGGCTGCCCGTGAAGTAATGGAATCGGAAAAACCGCGGACGCTCACCTTCGATCTGAATCAGGATCCGAAATACGATACTGGGCTGGTGTGCGGTGGGACACTCGAAGTTTTCGTCGAACCCGTCTTGCCTCCAGCATTGCTTTATTTGTTCGGTGCAGGTCATGTGGCGATTAACCTTTGTCAGGTTGCCGCTAACGCGGGCTTTGACTTGATCGTCACCGATGATCGCACCTCCTACGCCACGAGAGAGCGCTTTCCCAGTGCTCGCGAGGTACACGCGCTCGAATTCGGTGAAGCCATCCAAAAACTTGACCCCAACGAGACTTCATACATTGTGATCGTGACTCGCGGGCATCGCGATGATATGCGCATTCTTCGTTGGGCGGTGCAGACCCGCGCGCGCTACGTCGGCATGATCGGCTCCAAGCGCAAAGTGATCGCAATTTTCAAAACGCTGCAGGAGGAAGGTATACCTGCGCATTTATTCGATCGCGTGCACGCCCCGATCGGGCTGGATATTGGGGCTGTTACTCCCGAAGAAATTGCGGTTGCGATCACCGCCGAATTAATTGCAGATCGCCGCCACGCTACCGCGACGCTTCCTCATATGAAGTGGGTTCGCGCGCAAGGCTCCAACGAGAATGCTGAAGACAAGGCTGCCGCAGCACTCGGCGAGAGCAAGGACGATTTTTGATTGCTGATTGCCGATTGATGACTGATGATTTCAGGTTGACCACCTCAGCCTGACAAGTTTTTCATAATTTACTGCTTATCGTCGTTGAACTTGTTGTAGGTTTTTCAATCAACAATCAGCAATCAAAAATCATCAATTGCCCTTCATTCCTGCTATCTTCCCTACATGACCATCGCTGCCAGCTTCGCCGGTGTAATCCTCGCCGCCGGAGACTCCTCGCGCATGGGCAGGGACAAAGCGCTACTGCCTTGGCCGCCGGCGACTGGAGAGACGCGGTCCGGCGAGACATTCCTTTCCGCGGCGATTCGTTCCCTCTCGCCGGCAACTGATTTCGTTCTGGTCGTCGTGGGAAAAAACCAAGCGGCCCTGGCGCCAGTGATTTATGCTGAAGGCGCTTCGCTGGTGGTCAACGAAGATCCCTCCCGCGGCCAGTTCAGTTCGCTGCAAGTTGGCTTGCAGGAAGCGCTCAACCGTGGCCGCGACGCAGCAATGGTAACCTTGGTCGATCGTCCTCCGGTAAATTCCGCGACACTGCAAATGCTTCGCCACGCCTTCTCTGTGGCGAAAGAGAACATTTGGGCAGTAGTGCCCGAGTATTCCGGCAAGCATGGCCATCCCTATCTTATCGGCCGCGAAATGATCACAAAGTTTCTCGAGGTCCCACCCACATCGGTGGCCCGCGATATCGAACATGCGCATCAGGCACACATTCAGTATGTCCCAGTGGACGATCCGTTCGTCGCGCTTAATATCAATACACCGGAAGATTACGAATCGTTAGCGGCGCGCCCTCAGAATTGCTGATTGATGATTTCTGATTGCTGATTGGAATTCTTAACTCGACCAATATCTGTTCTTCAATCAGCAATCAGCAATCATCAATGTTATTGCTCCGGTTGCGCATCCCTCACTCAGCCAGTTATGTTCAATAGATGAACGCCGCAGAGGTTCCCACATTTCATCCCCTTACCGAAGCATTTCTCGATTCCATTCTGCGGCTCGAGCCACGGGTCGTGGCATTTGATTGTGACGGCACGCTCTGGTCAGGCGATCTGGGCGAGCGTTTCTTCGATTGGGAACTTAGGCAAGGGAATGTCGTTTCCGCTGACATCGATCGTCCCATGCGAGACCGGTACGCCGCATATAAACGTGGCGAGGTTGACGAAACCGCAATGTGCGGAGAAATGGTCACGATGCATCGTGGCATTTCAGAAGAGAGCCTGCTCAGCGCCGCCGGCCGCTTCTTCGAGGAATTTTTTGTTGAGCAGATTTTCCCGGAGATGCGGGAACTGGTGCGCCGCCTGCGCGAATCCGGCTGCGAGGTATGGGCGGTTTCTTCTTCGAACGAATGGGTGATTCGCGCCGGAATGAAATATTTCGGCATCCCCGAAAGCCACATCCTTGCCGCTAAGGTGCATCTCGATCGCGGGATGGCTACGGATCGATTGATCCGGGTGCCCTCTGGTGGCGGCAAGCCTGAGGCGCTCCGCGAAATAGCAAAAAAAGAGATCGACATAGCGTTTGGCAATTCGCGCTGGGATGTGGAAATGCTAGCCATGGCAAGACATGCCGTGGCGGTGAACCCGAATCCGGACCTGGAAACTACTGCCAAGGAACGCGGGTGGCAGATTTATTTTCCCGAAGGAACAGGACCACGCGGTTAACATTGCCAGAGGCTTCTGCGCTTACGATTGAGCCGCCAATGTATTCCCCACAGTTACTCGATCATTTTCAGAATCCGCGGAACGCAGGAGAAATTGCCGAGGCCGATGCGACTGCAGATATCGACAATCCCGCCTGCGGAGATATGCTGCGGCTAACGCTGAAAGTAAGCGATGGACGGGTCGTTCAGGCGAAGTTCAAGGCGAAAGGATGTGTGGCCGCAATCGCCTGCGCTTCGGCATTGACGGAATTGCTTGTGGGCACCTCGTTGGCCGATGCAAGGAATCTGCTTCGCGACGATGTGAGCCAAGCGGTTGGCGGTTTGCCTCAAGCCTCGACTCACGCCGCGCAGTTGGCCGTGGACGCGCTCGCCGCCGCTCTCCGCCAGATCTCGCTCATGCTATGACGAATCATTCACCACGCCGCATCGCCAGCTTGCAGCCCAGCGCAACTGTGATTCTCGCCGCGATCGGTGAACTGGCCCGCGTGGTCGCCTGCACAAAATACTGCGCTGATGTGGTTCCGGAAATCGTTTCCCAGCAATGTGTGATCCTTTCCGATTCCTGGACGGCAAATTCCGAACAAATTATTTCCGCCAATCCCGACCTTGTCATTGCCTCCGTGCCATACCAGGAGAAAGCGGTCATTGAAATCCTAAAGTCTGGAACCCGATTCCTGGGCTTTGCGCCAAAGACTCTCGCTGACATTTACATGGACATCGCGATCATCGCGGGTACGGTGGACGCAAGCGCTGCCGGCAACGATGTCATCGAAGCCATGCGTAAACAAATTGAGCAATTCCGAATGCGTACCGCTGGATTGCCTCGTCCAAGAGTCTTCTGCGAAGAATGGGGTAAGCCTTTGATCGCGTCGCAAGCCTGGGTCGCTGAGCTCGTCGACGCAGCCGGAGGCGAATTCCTGGGCGCGCCGGGCAAACAAATTCCGGCGGAAGAGGTTGCACACTTGGATCCTGACGTTCTGATTGCCTCATGGTGCGGAGCCGGCGACCGCGTTCCGCTGGAAAAGATCGTGGCCGATCGCCAGTGGCAGCGAACTTGCGCAGCTCGCACTTCCCGTATTTTCTGCATTCGCGACGAATACCTCAATACGCCCGCTCCCACGCTGCTCCATGGGCTCGAAGCGCTCTCATTTGCGATTCATCCCGAAGTATTTTCTCGGCCGGAAGGAATCCGGCAAATTACCTGCGTTTCATCTTCTACGGACGCGAGCCTTACGCTCTGAGTTAAGATTTTCGTTATGCCCACTCAAACCAGAATGGAAGAGGTTCGCAAAGAAATCTCAACGCTGTCGGAAGCGTCCTGCACGGCAAAAGCCCTCATGCAAGGCGTCTGCGAACTCTTGCACGCGCGAATGTTGAAATACAACTGGGTTGGCTTTTACATACTCGAACCAGGTACGAAACCCGGAGTGCTGGTTCTGGAAAGTTTTGTGGGAGCCATGACTCCGCATACGCGCATTCCCGCTCAACCAGGGCATCTGTGGCGCCGCCGCTTCCAGTGGAAAGACGATTGTCGTTGACGACGTCAGTAAGGATTCACGCTATCTCGCGTGTTCGCTCGAGACCAAGTCGGAGATTGTCGTGCCGATTTTCGTGAAGAATCAAGTTGCAGGTGAACTCGACATCGACAGCCACTTCGCAGCCGCGTTCGGCACCGAAGATCAACAACTTGTCCAATACTGCGCCGAACTCGTAGGCAAAAAGCTGGAGCAATCTCTCGGCTGAATTTTCTCTGCCGATACGTGTTGTTCGCAGGGATGGGCTATGGTTGTCCAGGATTAGGGTTGTCCGGGATTAGTGCAACATTATGAAAAGGGTCGTAGCCGCGGTGATCGAGAAACAAGGCAAGTTACTGGTGTGCCAACGCACGCGTCATCAAACCATGCCGCTCAAGTGGGAATTTCCCGGAGGAAAGATCGAGGAAGGTGAGCAGCCTCGCGATGCTCTACGCCGGGAGCTGGAAGAAGAGCTGGGAATTCACGCCAAGGTGGGCGACGAAATCGCCCGCGTGCAGCATGTCTATCCCAACGGCGCCGCGGTTGAACTCAGATTTTTCATCGTGCGGGAATACGATGGCGAAATCGAAAACCGCATCTTTCGCGATTTGCAGTGGGCCGCTCCCGACGCATTGCCATCCTATGATTTTCTCGAAGCGGATGCCTCGCTGGTAAAAGATCTGGCAACTGGAAAGCTTCCCTAGGATCTTTATTGTGTGCGCTAACCGCCAGCTTTTCCGGAGACCGAAGCCCACGCCAGCGCCAGGGACAGCCCCACGATCAGGATTGTTGTCGCCCACGCGATCGCATTGAACAGATGCGAATTTACATACTCGCCCATCAATTCTTTCTTGTTGATCAGTAGCAGCATGAAGATCAACACAAACGGCAACACAACTCCGTTCAAAACCTGTGACCACAGGACGATTCTCACCAGCTGAGCTCCAGGAATCAGAAGCACCAGAATGCCGCCGGCAACGATCAGGAGAGTGTAAAGCCAGTAAAAAAATGGAGCCTCGCCGAATTTCTTGTCCACTCCGGATTCAAAGCCCAATCCCTCGCACACCGTGTATGCAGTGGAAAGCGGCAGAATCGACGCGGCGAAGAGTGAGGCGTTGAACAGCCCCACGGCGAACAAAATGTAGGCGTATTGTCCGGCCAACGGCTTCAGGGCCTGCGCCGCATCGGCCGCATAAGTAATGTCGCGGACGCCATGCACGTAGAGGGTGGCGGCGCAGGCAACAATAATGAACCACGCCACGATATCGGTAAACATGCAGCCTGTGATTACATCCCAGCGCGAAGCTTTGAGCCCGCGCCGGGTTACGCCCTTTTCCACAATTGAAGCCTGAAGATAGAACTGCATCCAGGGTGCGATTGTTGTTCCCACCACGCCGATCACCATGAACAGGTAAGCCTGATCGTGGAAGGCCTTGAGAGCTGGCGGCTTAATCGTAGCGATGGCCGCATCTTTCCACAATGGATGCGCGAGCGCCCCAGCGAAGATGTAAGTGATATAGAAAAATGACGCCGCCAGGAAGACCTTTTCAACGCTCTTATACTGGCCTTTCACCACAATCAGCCAGACAATCACCGCACAGATCGGCACCGTTATATAGCGCGAGAGGCCGAATAATTCCAAACTGGTGGCGATGCCGATAAACTCCGTCACCACGTTGCCGAAGTTGATAATCAGAATTCCCAGCATCATCAAAAAAGTGATGCGCAGGCCGAATTCCTCGCGGATCAGATCGCTGAGTCCCTTGCCCGTCACCGCGCCCATACGAGCGCTCATCTCCTGCACCACGATCAGGGCCAGCGTGATCGGAATCATCGTCCAGAGCAGAAGAAATCCGTACTGGGCACCCGCCTGCGAATAGGTCAGGATGCCGCCCGCATCGTTGTCGACGTTTGCCGTGATGATTCCAGGACCGACGACTGCCAGGAACAGAAGGGTCCGGCTTTTCCAGCGTTTGAGAGGTCTCATGCGCACATTTCGCAGACATAAGGATGCAACACAACTTACACAGGCGACGGAACAGAATAAACGGAAGCGGCGAATCTGAACACATTAAAAAGTAGGGACGATCAAAAAGATCACGGCGCCGGCTCCTTCGACATACATCCGCGTCAGCATTAGCTTTGAGCCGGCTCTCCGCGCCCATGCGATTTCGCAAATAGAATCTCCACGATCAGCAGCCCCGCTCCCACCACAATCGCACTGTCCGCCAGGTTGAAAACCGGCCACTGATACTGCTTGATATAGACCAGCAGAAAATCCACTACGCGCCCACGCGCCAGCCGGTCCCACAAATTCCCTAACGCTCCCCCCATAATCAACGACAAGCCCACACCGGTGGCAATGTGGGCATGATTGTTTTTCCATAGCAGAGCCGAAACCACAATCAGCGCAACTACGGAAAATGCGATGAGCAACCCCGTCTTCCAGGGAGCAGTCGGGTCGGCAAAAAGACTGAACGCAGCACCGGTATTCTCGGTGTGCGTAATCCGAAAGAAGCCCGGGATCACTTGAATATGCGCGTAGAGCCGGATGCGCTGTGCCACTAAGTGCTTGGTCCAGCGGTCCAGCGCCACAACCGCGACGACAATAACAAAATAGATGGCGCGAGCGGAGTTCTTGGTCATCCAGTTTATGAGCCCGGAAATATCTTAACCCGCCAAGTGGTCTCGCCGCTCAAGGCAAGCTCCCAGCTGCAGCAAAACAGACAATTTTCAGAAAAGAATCGCTATCTCTGCGCGCTCTGCGGCCGTTCTCTGTGTCCTCCGCGTTTCAAGGTTTGAGAATTTCCGCGCCAGCCAAGTATCCTTACCTTATCGCCTTGGAGAACGCATTCATGAAAGCAGTCCGCATTCATCAGTTCGGTGGTCCGGAAGTCTTGACCTACGAAAATATCCCCGATCCCAAACCGCGCCAGGACCAGATATTAGTTCGCGTACGCGCGTGTTCGCTCAATCACCTCGACATTTGGGTGCGCAAAGGATTGCCGGGAGTCAAACTGCCGCACATTCTTGGCAGCGACATCGCGGGCGAGGTAGTCGAAGCCGGAGAATACGTCAGCGGATTTAAAGCGGGACAGCGCGTGCTTATCGCTCCCATGCACTTCTGCGGACATTGTTCGAAGTGTGTCGCGGGCCTGCAGAACCAGTGCCGCGAATTTACCGTGCTGGGGAATGGCGTGGATGGCGGCAATTGCGAACTAATCGCCGTTCCCGCAGCCAGCGTGATTCCAATTCCCGATTCGCTCGATTTCATTCAAGCCGCCAGCGTGCCCCTTGTCTTCGTCACGGCGTGGCACATGCTTGTTGGACGCGCCGGCATTCGCCCCGGACAGACCGTGCTGGTCCTGGGAGCTAGTTCCGGCGTCGGCATCGCCGCCATCCAGATTGCAAAACTCTTCCACTGCCGCGTAATCACGACTGCCGGCGACGACGCAAAACTGGCAAAAGGCCGCGAACTGGGCGCCGATTACGGCATCAATCATTATCAGCAAAAGATTTCCGAGGAAGTCCGCAAGATCACGAACAAAGAAGGCGTCGACATCGTTGTTGAACACGTGGGCGCCGCTACATGGGACGAGAGCATCAAGTCTCTCAAATCAGGCGGGACGCTGGTGACCTGCGGGGCGACCACGGGGCCCAATGTAAACATTGATCTGCGGCATCTGTTCGCCCGGCAACTCACGCTACTTGGCTCGTATATGGGAACCATGGGCGAACTGCACGAAGTTCTAAAACATATCTTCGCCGGACGCCTGAAGCCGGTAGTCGATCGCGTTTTTCCGCTCGCCGAAATTCGCGCTGCGCACGAGTATCTGGAAAAGAGTCAGATGTTCGGCAAAGTAGTGCTGAGCATTTGAAACAAGAGGGACGCTAATCTCGAAAACTCTCTTAACGCTTCTTGGCTGAACGTTTCGCGGGCTTCGATCCCTTCCCCGCCTTGCCGCTGCTCTTCGTCGCCGTACTGCCCGCCCCCAAAGTTGTCACCGTATTCTTCCCCAGATCGATTACAAAACTATCAATCAAGATGCCACTGGGGGTCCCGGCGCTGGGGTAAGGAGCGGAGCGATACGTTCCCACAATCTGGCTCTTGCTCACTTCCAGGCGAAGAAATCCAAAGTTTTTCTGGTCGTATTGCTCAAGACTCAGGCCATTTCCCAGAGTTAGCGGAACCTTGGGCGGCGCCCCGTTCACCGTATGCAGTGCCGCCAGGTTAGTGTATCCGCCAGCGCCAGCCACCACGTAAGGAATCTGCAATTTTCCCTTCGGTCCCTGCACCACATTTGTGAAACGCTGGTAGTTGTGCACGTGCCCTGACAAAATCAGATTCGGATATCGTTTCGTCGCCTGAAAACTGCTGGAGAGAATTTGATCCGCCACGCTGCTGCCGGAGTGCTCAACATCGCCGGAAAATGGCGGGTGATGAATGGTTACGATCAAAGCTAGATTCGGATCTGCCGCCGCCAACTCTTCTTTGAACCAATCGACTTGATCCGGATGAACCTCCGCTTCGGTTTCGCCAACGTTGGAAAATAATCCGAGGATCGTGGCGAACGGAGTGGTAAAAGTCCAGTACACATTCGGCAAATCCATCTGGGTTCGATTCGACGCGGTTTTCAGCGAGCCCAGCTGCGCCGGATTCTTCGACATGAAATTCTGTATCCAACCGTCGAGCGGAAATTTGTTGGGATCGACCGGCCCGTCCTGCGGATCGTCCGGCTGGCAGTCGTGATTGCCCGGAATCGAAACGATAAACGCCGGATAATCCTGGTAAGTATCGTAGAAGTACGCGCCATATTTATCGATGTCGCCGGCAAAATAAATCACGTCGCCCAGATGGTAATAAAATGCCGGCTGCTTATTCTCGGGGGAACTCTCCGCGTCTTGCGTCATCAGCGCGGCCACCAGATCCTGTGGCCCTGAATCTCGATAGTCTCCCGTGTCGCCCACGGTATGGAAGGCCATCACGCCCGCGGTTTTGATTTTTGTGACATCAGCGGCGGAGAGTAACTGCGATAAATCAAACCGGTAAGGCGACGGACCATTCGGTGTGGGTAGCGGCTGGAAGGGATAGTGCGGTAGTTGAACTTGCGCTCCGGAGCGCGAAGCTTGCACGGGAAAATCTGCCGCAGGAATTGGAGGAACGTGGCTGCGTCGCTTTCCGGCGCCCATTCCAGTGCTGAACGAATGTAATGGACTCATATACATCTCCTTCGATGATTGTGAAGCGTGACCCGGCTGATAAAATTTCGCCGCCATGCGACGTAGTACGCAATGGCGTCAAAACATGCGAGCGGGGCCTGAACTTCTAGGAGGGGAAGACGCAGCCAGCTTATAGCAAAGAATTAGATTGTCAAGAACAAGGTCGATGAGACTAACGGGCGGAGTAAAATCAACTCGTGTTTTTCGAGATCATAGGAAAGATTCTCGATGCTGAAACAATCGCCTCAGGCAAAGCCATCCGCGAGGCGCGCCGTCTAAGAAGGGGTCTATGGCGGCCGCACTTGGAGGAAGCTGAAGGGAACAGCCACCATAAAGTTCGGCGATGGTACGATGTGCTATGCCGAGTTGCACTGGTATCAGGCGCACGGGGTCGGAGCGAAAGAGATCAAAATCAAGCGCATTCTGGAAATCCAATGAAACGAAACGAATTACGATTCGTCGCTTGCATCAAGAACAAGAACTATGCCGCCTCGCTGGAATTGAGAAAGCTTTATCAAGTTGTCGCAGATGAAACGGCCGCAAGGTTACACCAGATTCGCATCATCGACGAATCCGGCGAAGACTACCTTTATCCGGAAGGATACTTCGTTCCGGTGCATCTTCCCGAGTCGGCTGAAAAGGCCGTGCGGAGAGCCAGCAGCCTAAGGGGCTGAAAACTGCTCATTGGGTTTAGAATAGTCACATGGCTCCCGAACTGAATTTCGGCCCCTACGTCGAACTCGAAGATGGCAAGAAGATCGTCAAGGATTTGACCTTCGGCAATCCCACGCCAGAGGGAGTGGTCTTGACCACGCTCGATTCCGCTGTGAACTGGATGCGAAAAGGCTCCATCTGGCCGATGACTTTCGGCCTGGCCTGCTGCGCCATCGAAATGATGTCCATGGGAGCGTCGCGCTTCGACATCGCTCGCTTCGGAGCAGAGGTCTTTCGTCCATCGCCGCGCCAGAGCGATCTCATGATCATCGCCGGCCGTGTTTCCAACAAAATGGCGCCCGTCATCCGACAACTTTGGGAGCAGATGCCCGAGCCCAAATGGGTCATCTCCATGGGAGCCTGTGCTACCTCTGGCGGAGTCTTCAATAACTACGCTTTGGTGCAAAGCGTGAACCAGGTGATACCCGTCGATATCTATGTCCCGGGCTGCCCGCCCCGTCCGGAGCAACTGATCTACGCCATCACGCTTCTGCAAGAGAAGATTCAGAAGGAGCGCGGGACCATCCGGAAAGCTCTAAACCTAAGCTAGTATCCCGCCCAGGCGAAAACCAAGCAGCTCCTTGCTTTTACATAAAGCTGATCCGCTTTTATCTAAGCCCAATCGCAGGAATGAGTTGGAAAAGGCCCTGTACCGAAAGGGGAACCCTTTAACAGAAGTCGAAACCATTCCACAGTTTTCTGAATCTAAGGGATTGAGGGTAGGACTATACTACAGTTCCGTAGGCAGCCTCCCCCCATTTGTTCCCAGGACTCAGGTCGCGTGGAAGGTGCTATATGATCGCAAGATTGATCGATGCGGTTTTTGGCTGCAGACATCCCCGTTACAGCTTCCCTGTAACCCTTCGCGGCAAGGCGCGCCGCCCTCAGGCTGGCGCGTTGACCGGAACCTACGTGGCTTGCCTCGATTGCGGAAAAGAATTTCCTTACGATTGGCAGGAGATGAAGGTGATCACTTCATCCGCCGAAACCCGCCAGTACAGAGCTGCGCTTGCCACCAAGCAAGCCGCATAATGACTTGGCTAACGGTTAGCCGACTTTGTTCTTCTGGGCGAATCCGTTCACTCAGCGCGCTGTGACCGCCGCACCGGTCCTCTTTTCCATCGGCACAAACTCCCGCTCCTCCTGCCCGGTATAGATTTGCCGCGGACGGGCAATCTTCTGCTCCGGATCCGTAATCATCTCCTGCCACTGAGACAGCCATCCCGCCGTGCGCGGAATCGCGAACAGCACCGTGAACATTTCCGGACGGAATCCCATCGCCTGATACATGATCCCGGAATAGAAATCGACGTTCGGATAAAGCTTGCGCTTCACAAAATACTCATCCTCCAGCGCGATCCGCTCCAGTTCCAGAGCAATCTCCAGTTTCGGATTGCGTCCCGTGACCTCAAACACCTGCTCCGCGCACCAGCGAATGATCTTTGCCCGGGGATCGTAGTTCTTATAAATGCGGTGGCCAAAGCCCATCAGCTTTACCCCACCCTCTTTGCTTTTCTTGATATAAGCGGGAACTTTATCCTTCGATCCAATTTCGTCGAGCATTTTCAACACTTCTTCATTGGCCCCGCCATGCAAGGGTCCAGCCAACGCGGAAGCTGCCGACGCCATGGACAGGTAGGGATCGGTTTGTGCGCTACTCACCGAGCGCATGGCATTGGTGCCGCAGTTTTGTTCGTGATCGGCATGCAAAATGAAAAGGATGTCGAGAGCGCGCGCAATCGCAGGATTCGCCACATACTTCGGCTCGACCATCTTCCACAACATGTTCATGAAATTTTCGGCGTAATTCAAGTCGTTGTCCGGATAAACGTAAGGAAAACCTACGTTATGCCGGTAGGACATGGCTGCAATCGAAGGCACCTTGCCGATCAGACGCTTGATTTGCAGCAGCCGGTTCGCGGGATCGTGCACGTGTTTCGCATCGGGATAAACGGTAGAGAGCGCGGCCACTGTGCTGACAAACATTCCCATAGGATGGCTATCATAGCGAAAGCCTTCCATGAACTTCTTCGTGCTCTCGTGCAGCATGGTGTGGTGCGTGATGTCATAGGTCCAGCTCTTGAGTTCAGACTCGCTGGGCAATTCCCCAAACAACAGCAGATAGGCAACTTCCAAAAACGTGCACCGCTCCGCCAGAACTTCGATCGGATATCCGCGGTAACGCAATATACCTCGGTCTCCATCAATATAAGTAATGCTGCTGCGGCACGACGATGTGTTCATGAACGCCGGATCATAGGTCATCAGTCCAAAATCTTCTGGACCGGTTTTTATCTGCCGCAGGTTCATCGCACGGATCGTGCCGTCCTCAATGGGTACTGAGTAGGTCTTTCCGGTTCGATTGTCGGTGATTGTGAGTGTGTCCTCTGGCATGGAAGGGCGGCTCCTTGTATACGCTATACGGCTAGCTTATCCTTAATCGCTTCCAGAACAAACTACTGTGATCAAGATCACGGACCTTGGTGACTTGACTTCCCAATTCGGCTACCGCAAACACTAAACCGGCGGCCATTGGCCGCCGGTTCGCCCACCTGCGTAGCCTTCTAGTTCGAAGAAGAATCATCCCGCCGTTTCAATGTTGGACGATCGTCATCCGGGTTGGTGTTGCCGGTATTGTCGCCGCCGCTGGTCGAGGTGCGGCGTAAGCTGGGCTTGTTCTCGTCCCTTTGATCCAGAACTTTGTGGCGGTTCTCAATCGATGCCAGGCGCGCCTTCACATCGTCAAACTCCGAAGTCGTCACAATGTACTCTGCCTTGGCCGGTAGAATCTTGCGGATCTCTTCCTGCGTTTTCTCGATCCGGTCCGGAGTTGGCGGATGCGTTTCGAAGGCTTTGGCCAAGGTTCCCGGCTTCTTCTTCTCCATCGCTTCAATTTTTTCGAAGAACGAAACGAATGCCGAGGGATCATACCCGGCGCGGTACATGGTTTGGACGCCAAGATAATCCGCTTCGGCTTCGAAGCCGCGGGAGAATTTGAGGAAGCCCAACATGGCCGCCGGACCCGCCGCTTCATATGCTCCATAGCCAATGCCGCCGCCCACAAAGATCAGAGGAATGGTGGCCAGTTGCATCAACGTACCTCTCGTCTGCTCCCGTGCCAGATGGCATGCAGCCACGTGCGATATCTCGTGCGCCATAACGCCCGCCAGTTCCGCTTCCTCGTCGGCAGCCAGAATCAATCCCGAGTTCACGTAGAAAAACCCCCCCGGCAGCGCCATGGCGTTCACCACATCGGAGTCGATCACTTTAATGGTGAATGGCACCTGCGCGTCGGAATTCCGCACCAGGTTCTGCCCAATCCGGTTCACATATTCGGTGACGACGGGATCGTTCACCAGTTTAATCTGCGACTCAATCTGCTGCGCATACTGGCGCCCCATAGCCACTTGCTTTTCTATGCTGTACCAATTGCCAACGCCGCGCCCACAACCGACGTTCCGGTTCCCTATTGCATCCACGTCGTTCTTACCGCCGTCGTGCTTGATCTGGCTGTCATCCTGCGTCGGCAGATTGGCTGGAGGCTGTGCCGGAGCGTTTTGCACATCGCCTGCTTTGGGTTGAGTGTTGTTCTTATCCTGATCCTGCGCCATCGTCCAGGGCACCGCGCTGAACGCCGCCAATCCCACAGTAATTGCCAACCAACGCAATTTCATAAGAAACTCCCTGCTGCACTGTTACCTCGGATTATACGCTTGGCATTCCCCAGTCAGGCGCAACTTTCCTTAAACCTTTAGACGCTATATTTCCGCTGGTGGGTTATCCGCTTTCAGCTATCTGCCCCGCGAAATGGACGCCAGGCAAATTTGCTGGTCCCGTCCACTTGTCCGATCCCTAAAGGCGTCGTAACATGGCCCGTCTTTCCTCTGGATTCGGAGGCACCGATGCTCAATCGCCGCCATTTCCTCTCCACTTCCGTCGCTGGCCTTGCCGCCACCACGGCCTTTCGCCGAGATCTCTCGGCTCAACTCGCTTGGCCCCTACCTGAGGTGGTATAATGGTAGTATGAAAGAGAAGACTTCTATCACACTATCTCGCGATCTGCTCGCCGGCATCGACCGGCTGGCGGGCTCGAAGGGTTCACGATCAGCGTTTATCGAGCGGGTTTTACGCCGTTATTTGCGGGAGCGAACTCGCATCCAGGCACATGCCCGCGACTTGGAGCGGATCAATCGCTCTGCGGATGCGCTGAACTCCGAGGCAGCGAACGTTCTTGATTATCAAGCGGCCGAAGACTAACGGCGGGAGCAAACGTGAAGCGTGGAGACCTGTACCGCGTGTACAAGCCGCATGGCAACCCAAAGTCTCACAGGGTGTTCGTCGTTGTGAGTCGCCAGGTACTCATCGAATCCCGCTTCTCCACTGTGATCTGCGCTCCCGTATTCACCACCGGCGATGGCCTCTCAACACAAGTCGCCATCGGAACAACAGAAGGGCTTAAGCATTCCAGTTGGATCATGTGTGACAACTTGGTCAGCCTGAGAAAAACTGACCTGACGCAATATGTCGGCTCTCTGCCCAGGACCAGAATCCGCGAACTCAACGCCGCTCTGAAAATGGCGCTTGACCTCGCCTAAACTCGCGGTCAGTCCCTTCATGGCCGTCAGTCGTAATACTCCAGCCCCAAATGCGTAATCAACTCTTCGCCCTTCAAATGCCGCAACGTATTCTTCAACTTCATCAACTGAATAAACAAATCATGCTCCGGATAAAGCCCCGGCACAGTCATCGGAGACTTAAAGTAAAAGCTCAACCACTCCTGAATTCCCAATCCGCGCAGATCGGAACAGCGTTTCGCCAGATCCATCAGCAACACCAGATCGAGGACGATGGGCGCCGCCAGAATCGAATCGCGGCACAGAAAATCAACCTTGATCTGCATCGGATACCCCAGCCATCCGAAGATATCGATATTATCCCAACCCTCTTTATTATCACCACGCGGAGGGTAATAGTTAATGCGCACCTTGTGGTACATGTCGCCGTAGAGCTCGGGATAAAGCTCCGGCTGCAAAATGTGCTCCAGCACAGAAAGCTTCGATTCTTCCTTGGTCTTGAATGACCCGGGATCGTCCAGCACCTCGCCATCCCGGTTGCCCAAAATGTTGGTGGAAAACCATCCATTCAAACCGAGCATGCGCGCCTTGAAACCGGGAGCAAGAATCGTCTTCATCAAAGTCTGCCCGGTCTTGAAATCCTTTCCGCAGATCGGCGCTTCGTTCTGCCGCGAGAGTTCGAGCATCACCGGCAGATCTACCGTCAGATTTGGCGCGCCATTGGCAAACGGCACGCCCTCCATCAGCGAGGCGTAGGCGTAAACCATGGAGGGCGCAATCATTTCGTCATTCTCGCGCAGTGCTTTTTCAAACGATTTCACGGTCTGATGCGCTTCGGTCGCCGCAATATAAGACTCGGTCGAGCCGCACCACATCGTTACCAGCCGGCTAGCTCCGCTGGTCTGCTTGAAATCACGAATATCGTCGCGCAACTGCTCGGCAAGATCCATCTTGGTCTTGCCCTTCTTCACATTCGGACCGTCAATCTTCTTCACGTAATTGTGATCGAACACAGCCGCCCGCGGCGTCACCGTCGAAAGAAACGGCTTCAACTGGTCGAGCAACCGCTGATCGAGCACGCCCGCATTCGAAGCCGCTTCGTACATGTTGTCTTCGAAAATATCCCAGCCGGTAAACACCAGATCGTCCAGCCCGGCCAGCGGCACAAACTCTTTAATCTTCGGAGAACGCCCATCCGTCCGCTTGCCCAGCCGCACCGTGCCCATCTGGGTCAGCGATCCAATCGGCTTCGCCAGCCCCTTGCGAATCGCCTCCACGCCAGCGACAAACGTCGTCGCCACCGCGCCCATGCCCGGGATCATCACTCCCAGCTTCCCTTTCGCCGGCTGGATCGCGCCGTTGTCTTTCGAACTGACTTCGCGCCTTCGCTTCCGATTTCACTTCCACGTGAGAGCTATTCGACGCCTTCTTTGCAGATTTATTCCGTGTCGCCATAATTTGGCCGCTTCCTCAGTAAGAATCTATAGGGATATGCAAACCTAGTATGTTCTCGTATCCAGCAGGACTTTTGCAAACCAGAGCGGCCAAACGCGCAGAAAATCAATTCAACAGCCTAACTGCAACATCAAGTGGTAGGTAATCCATATGCGCGTGCGCCTCGGCACATGTGGCGACAGCCACCTCGGCTGTCCCGCGATGGCGCAGCCGAGTGGCCGCGACCACAGGCCTCGCCCAGCCGATACAAGCGATAAATATTTTGCGTTGGACTCTAGCCCACTCTTCCCTCATCATGAGATCACTTCGCAAACCAGCTCAGCAGCCGGTCTCGCGAAGCTGATGTTTGCATGCCGGCCCTGCCGTCGGTAATTGCAATTCTCCTGACCTCGTTGTTCTCCACTCAATCTGAGTAAGCGTGACCCGGTAACCGCCGCTCGTCGTGCGATCTCGGACATGCCACAAAAAACAGGAGATTCCAATGAAATCGATTCGCCAGTTAGCCTATGCCGCCGTTTTGATTGTAAGTGCCCTGAACTTCGCGCCCAGCCTGGCTTCTGCCCAGGACGAAGGTGGAAGCTTCACTCTGGCTCACGAAGTCCATTGGCAAAACTCGGTAGTGCCGGCCGGAGACTACCGCTTCACCCTTCAACCCAAGGGTCCATTAGAGATGCTTACCTTAACCAAAATTACCGGCAGACCAGCATCGTTCATGCTGATCGCGAAAGTCAGCGAGGCCGCGCCCGAATTCCAAGACAGGACGTCTCGTAATCCTGTCGAAGTTCGGTGAAGCTTACGTCAGCGCTATGGACCTTCCCCAGTTTGAAGTTACGCTGCAGTTCGCAGCGCCCGCAAACTCAGGCAAGGTAGTGGCTGAACTGCATACCGTCTCAGCCGTCCGCTAGCCGCTCAACGCTTCGAGAGCAGACCTGGTAAAGGTCTGCTCTCTTTTTTTCTGCGCAGATTGTTATTCAGTTAGCCCTTCGGAATGGAATAGCAACTGACCGCGGAAACTGGCTTCACGACGGACCCGATGTCCGCGAATTCCCTTTCACTTCTTCACTCAGCACAATCGCTTCGGCAATTTCCTTCATCGCCTTGCGCTTCTGCCGGCTCTGCCTCTGCAATGCCAGGTAAGCTTGTTCCTCGGTTAGTCCCAGCTCCCGCTGCAAAATTCCCTTGGCCCGCTCGACTACTTTGCGTGTCTGCAACTGCTCGAACAAAGTAGTATTCGCATCTTCCAGCCGCGCCATCTCGATCTCCGCGCCCACCAGAAATCCGACGGTCGAGATCAACCGAATCTCTCGCCGCCGGTAAAGATGATGCTCGCGATGCTGCAGGTTGATCACACCGACCACGCGCCCCCGGCACATCAGCGGCACCGACAGAAACGCCTCGTAGCTGTCTTCCGGCAGCTCGTGAAAAAACTGAAAGCGCGGATCGAGCGCCGCCTTTTCCGCTACCGCCACCGGCTCGTTATGCTCCGCCACCCATCCTGTAATCCCTTGCCCCACGCGCAGCTTGAGACGATCCACCGCATCGGGATGCGGATTCTTCGAAGCCCGCAAAACCAGCTCTTCACCTTCCAGAACGTAAATCAGGCAGGAATCGCACTTGACCAGAGCTGTGGCAAAATCCACCACGCGAGTGAGCACATCGTGAAATCCATCGGCTGTCGCCAACCGGTTACCGATCTCGTGCAGCAAATCAACATGTAGTTCTTCGACTGATATTAAGGGATCCATAGTTAACAGTATGGGTCCTGCCAACGCGTTGTCTAACATTAAATTTCAATGACAGCCATAGGAATTTTTCCGCACGATTGTTACTGTCCTTTAACAATCTTTTTCTTCCGCAGAGCATCGGAGTGCAAACCGAAGTCAAAACGGTTTACCCTGTGGTCCCAGTGCCCCCCGTGTTAGAGGTTTTCAAGGTTTCCCATCCAGCTCCACCCTCTTCACCGGCAAATCCCAATGCCCATCCAGAATCTCAAACCTCCGCTGCTCTTCGCGCTGAAAAGTCTCCTGATCCGGATACATCTGCTTCTGCAGCGCCGCCTCATCGAACGGTTCATTGGCCACAGTCGCATTCTTGAACACGATGGTCACGCGATAATCCCAGCGCCCGTCTTCGGTGGTGTGATAGCGCGGCTGATCCATCCAGACCTTCGCAATCCGTCCCATTTCCATTTCTTTCTTCAGCACCGGATAGTGATTCTTCTTGAACAATTTGAGAAACTCATCCGCATGTCCCCACTTGGTTTTGTAGTAATACTCGATTACAAATGGTCGCTCGGAAGTTGCGGCTGCAGATTGAGCGCGGCAAGCGAGGGGCGATAGCGTGACGAAGAAAAGAAGCAACGCGAGAGCGCGAGACTTTGAAATCACAGGATCCTCCTGGTGAATATCAGCCTTGTACACTAACAGGAGATCAAAGAGAAGCATCGATTAAGCTTGGCAATCCGATGGAAGACGACGAGCAGCAAATCCTGAAACTCTTCGAAGACGGCGACCGTGCCCTGATCGCCGCCGATGAAGCCGAACTCTCCCGCATCTTCGACGACGACTACATCCAATACGATGAATCAGGCGATGCACATGCGAAGCAAGAGCTCCTACACAATCTCAAGTCAGGCCAGATCCGCTTCCTCTCGATGATCTCCACCGGCCGCCGCATCCGCCTGCTGAGCGAAGATGTAGCCATCGTCCACGGCTCGGAAGACGACGACGTCGAGCAAGGCGGCCAACGCTTCCCCGTCAGCTATGTCTACATGGATGTAGTTGTGAAGCGTAAAGGTAAGTGGCAAATTGTGGCGTCGCAACTGGCGAAACCGGCGTAGATGCGCCGTCCGGCACCCATACCTAGCCCTGGGTCCGCATTCTGTTCTGCCAGTGACTCCAAACAAACCACGCTATCGCCGCCACCAGCATCACTCCGATCACCGCATCAAATTTGTGGAAATATTTTCCAAGCTCACGCCAGTTCTGCCCCAGCTTCATCCCGAAATAAGCCAATGCCAAGCACCAGGGCCACGATCCGAGAAATGTATAGAGATGAAATCGCCCGCGCGGCATGCGCGACACGCCCGCTGGCAGCGCAATGAAGGTACGAACCACCGGCAGCATACGCCCGAAGAAAACCGCGAGATAACCCCACCGCACGAAAAAGCGGTCAGCCCAATCGAGCTCGCGCCGGCCCATCATGATCCAGCGCCCGTAACGCTCCACCAGCGGACGCCCGCCATAGCACCCAATTTCATAAGCCACCAGTGACCCCAGATTGCACCCAATCGCGCCCGCAGTGGCGACCCACAACAACTTGAATGTTCCGGTGAAAACCAGATATCCCGCAAACGGCATGATCAATTCCGAGGGCAGCGGAATGCACGCCGATTCAATCGCCATCAATAGCATCACGCCACCGTAGCCCGTCGTGCTGATGACGGAATTAATAAACACAAAGATGACAGCGAGAAGTTTTTCAGTCATGAAAGTTGTGACAAAAGCCGGGGACCGGATTAGTGTATCGGAAATTACAGGCGTGAATGCCGTCTAGAAGGAGCCTTCCTGAGTGAACGTATATCCGGGAAGCGCCGCACCTTGCGGAGTTTTAGTCACCTTAATGCGGACAGTCGGTGCGTCCGGCGCCGTAATCCCCGCCGGCCGCAGCATGGCATACTGCGTAAAAACTTCGCTGTACACCTTGGTGACCAGATAATCCTGGCCATCGGCATCACTGCGCCACACCTGCCCGAGCTGAATGGAACTCACGGCCATAATAATTCTCAGAAGAGATAACTGGACTCAAGACTACCGAGTGAATGCTAAGCCCGTCAATCATCGCTCTGGTTACCGAGGTCTCTGCTAAGATGTTGCCCTCATGCCCCGCGGTCAAACCCCTCGCCAACCCGCGCGCACCGGCCACCAAGAGCGTGTGGCGCGGACGCCCCCGTCCGCGAAGCCAGCGCCAAAAACATCGCGCGGAAGCAAAGGTGAAGGCGGGGGATCAAGCGCCCATGTGGGGACGGCCGCCTTCGGCCGTCCAGGCGGCGCCACCGCCCGGTCAGTTACAAAATTAAAGAAACAATCCTACAATCCCCTTGCGCCCGAGCGGATCTCCGAAATTCTGCGCCGCCTCGACCAACTCTATCCTGACGTAACCTGCGCGCTCACTCACAACAGCGCATGGGAACTCCTGGTGGCAACCATTCTCTCCGCGCAATCGACCGACGTAAATGTGAACCGCGTCACGCCGGAGCTCTTCCGCAAATATCCCACCGTTCAAGCCTTCGCCGCGATCACTCCCGAACAACTCGAGCCCGACGTCCGCTCGACCGGCTTCTTCCGCAACAAATCGAAATCCGTGGTGGGCGCAGCCAAGAAAATCGTTGCTGACTTCGGCGGCCAAGTTCCGCTTAACATGACGGATCTCCTCACGCTCCCGGGCGTGGCCCGCAAAACTGCGAATGTCGTGCTGGGTTCGTGGTTCAAGATTGCCGAAGGCGTCGTTGTCGACACTCATGTCCACCGCATCTCCCGCCGCCTCGAACTCACCACCAACAATGATCCGCAGAAAATCGAGCAAGATTTAATGCGCATCATCCCGCGGGAAAAATGGATTCTTTTCGCCCACCAGCTCATCTGGCACGGCCGCAAACTCTGCATCGCCCGCAAACCAAAATGCGTCGACTGTCTCCTCGAAAATATCTGCCACGCCGCCGACAAAACCTGGAGCACCGTGGATATCCACAAAAACGCGAAAGCATAGTTTGTATCTCAGAGTCATTCTGTCATCCTGAACGAAGCGAAAGCCTGCCATGAGCGAAGTCGAAGGGGAGCTATGCACCCGCTTCCACCACCACTGACGCCCGTGTTCTCTGCTAAACTTTTCCTTCCGAGTCACCACATATGCGCTCTTCCATTCTGTTTGCTATCGTCATACTCATGAGCACAGTCGTCGCACAAAACCTTCCCGCCCAAACACTCCCAACTCCGCAGGCAGTAACCGATCCGAAAAAGATCGCCTCCAAGCCCAACGCCGAAGTCGAGCCCAAGAGCCTGACCATCGAAAAGCTCTATATGACGCGCCAGGTCGGCCGCCCTACTTGGTCGCCGGACGGCAAGCAAATCGCCTTCATCTCCAACATGAGCGGACGCAACAACCTCTGGCTCGTCCCCGCTGAAGGCGGATGGCCGGTTCAACTCACGGTCAGCGATCAGCGCCAGACCGCACCTGCATGGTCGCCCGACGGAAAATGGATCGCCTATCAATCCGATTTCGATGGTGATGAGCAGTGGGATATTTTTCTGGTCTCGCCGAAAACCGGCAAAGTTGTCAACCTCACCAGCACGCGCGAGATTGCGGAGTCCGAACCTACCTGGTCGCCCGACGGCCGCTACCTGGCATATTTGGTCAAACCGAAAACTTCAGCGGCCCACGAGATCGATATCTACGACACGCTGATGCGCGAAGTGAAGCACCTTACCAGCGACACTCCACAAGATAAGGGCAATTACAATCCCATCTGGTCGAAAGACGGCAAATACATCGTCTACACGCAAGAGCAGGCCAAGGGCACGGATTCGAACATCTTCATCGCTGACGTCGCAACCGGAAAAAGCACGTTGCTCACGCCGCACGGCGGCGAACAACGCTACTCGAGTAACGATGTCTCGCCCGACGGCAGGCGCGTGCTGCTTACCTCTAACGCTGGCAACGGCTACGACAACATTGGCCTGCTAGACATCGCAAGCAAGAAGATTTCGTGGCTAACGAATGACAAATGGGAAATCCGCGGCGGCGAATTCTCTCCAGATGGCAAGCACATCACCTTCAGCGCCGATGTCGACGGCAATGAAGACATCTACTTGCTCGACCTCGTCTCCAAAAAATCAACAGCGTTGCCCATCCCGAAAGGCGTGAACGAGCCTGCCGGCGGCCGCTCCGCGTTCACGAAAGACGGCTCCCGCCTGCTCTACTACCACAACGGCCCCACTGCTCCTGGCGATCTCTGGGTGTACACGCTGGCCACCGGCAAGTCGCACCAAGTCACGCACTCGCTTGTCGCCGGAGTTCGCTCCGAAGACATGGTCGAACCCTATCTCATTCACTATCCCAGCCGCGACGGCAAGTGGACTATCTCCGCATTCCTCTACGTGCCCTTCAACATGGCGCGCAACGGACAGAATGCCGCCATCGTTTACATCCACGGCGGTCCCACTTCGCAGACGATGAACTCCTTCAACCGCTTCATCCAGTACGCCGCCAATCAGGGCTACATGGTCCTCGCGCCGAATTATCGCGGCTCAACCGGATACGGCAAAGCATTTCAGCAGGCGAATCTTTTCGACATGGGCGGCGGCGATCTGCAAGATGTTCTCGCCGGAGTCGACTGGATCAAGCAGACCGGCCATCTCGATCCCAAGAAAATCGCCGTCATGGGCGGCAGCTACGGCGGCTATCTCAGCATGATGTCGGTCACGAAAGCGCCCGATGTCTGGGCCGCGGGCGTGCCTATCGTGCCGTTTGTAAATTGGTTCACCGAAATCGAAAATGAAGATCCGGTGCTGCAGCAGTCCGATCTCGCGACTATGGGCGACGTAGTAAAAAATAAAGCGCTCTACGAAGACCGCTCTCCCATCAACTTCATCGATCAGATCAAAGCACCGCTGCTGCTTCTTGCCGGAGGCCACGACCCGCGCTGCCCAAAATCAGAAACCGAGCAGGTCGTCGACGCGATCAAAAAGCGCGGCGGAACAGTCGATTACAAGATTTATGAGAACGAAGGCCACGGCTTCGCCCGCGTGGAAAATCAGATCGACGCCTACAAACGCGTCGCCGATTTCCTGCAAGCGCACGTCCCGCCGGCAGACTGCAGTTGCTCACTGAATGAATAATTAATTTCGCCTGGAAGATTGTGCGGCGGTAATCGCTTTCACCAGACCAGGAATCGTAAATTCCTTCGCGTTAATATCGGCGCCGAGTCCTAATTCTCGCAAAGTAGAAGACGTTACCGGCCCGATGGAGGCAAGTTGAATCGCGGGGCCAAGTTGAATTGTGGAGCCCCGGACGCCTCGTCCGGGGAGCGCCTGCACTGCTCGCCGGGCGGAGCGCGGCCCACCTATCAATTCCACGAAATTCCGCACTGTCGAAGAACTGGTAAACGTCACGACATGCGGCCGCTGTCGCGGATTCCCAAACACACTTTGCAATCTTCTGCGCGAGGCTTGCGGCACGACCGTTTCATATGCTTCCACGACGTCCACTTGCGCTCCAGCTTTTCGCAGTTCCTTCGGAATCACATCGCGCGCAACCTTGGCGCGCACCAGCAGCACTCGCTTCCCCTTCACCCGCCTGCGCAAGCTGCGCACCACAGATTCCGCTACGTACTCTTTGGGAACAACATCCACTCGAAGCCCGTGTTTTTCAGTCGCCCTCATCGTCGCCGGCCCAATGGCCGCGATGTGCAGGTGTTTGAGATTTTTGTTGCTCACCCGCAGACGAAGCAGCCGCTCCCACATCGCTTCCACTCCGTTCACACTGGTCAGAATGAGCCAGTCATAGTCTGCCAGATTTTTCAATGCCAAATCCAGCGGCTTGTAACTTCGCGGCTTGCGGATTTCAATGAAAGGAATTTCAATCACCGTCGCCCCCAGCCTGCGCAGCTCAACGGATAACGCACCCGCCTGGTGCCGGGCCCGCCCCACCAGCACGCGCACGCCGGATAACACTCCGTTTCTTGTGCCACTGGATTTGGCCCGCTTCCTCATTCCCCTGATTTCTTCTGCGGAACTTTGCCCAATCCCTGATCTTTCATCATGCAAGCCACACCCGACACAACCGAATCCTGCGCCTTCTCGAGCGAAGCAATCACATTGGCCTGATCCTCGCGAGTACGATTCTGGCTGAGCTTGAATTTGCCTTCGATCTTCGTCACGATAATTTCAAAACCGACAATCTGACGCAGCATATTTTCCTGATATTTCTGACTCAACTCTTCCCATTGCTCGCGATAAGCAGGTTCGAATGTCTCCATCAGTTCGTGCAACATTCCGTGCACATCCTGCTCCGAGGAAAAGACTCGCGCTTTCCCGTATGCATGAACCGCAGCATAGTTCCACGTAGGAACGCTCTCCCGCGCCGTGTAGTTTGTCGGCGAAATATAGGCGTGGACCCCGTGAAAAATCGCTAGACATTCCGCGTTCTGCTCGAGATAACGCCAGTGCGGATTTGCCCTGGCTACGTGCCCATGCAGAATCACTCTCTCTTCCTCCGCCCGCACGAAGAAAGGAAGATGCGTGGCAAACGGTCCGGTTTCCGCACATGAAATCAAGATGGCAAACGGATTGGCGCGCATGAACGTAATTGCATCCGCATCGTGCCGCAAACGAAAATGCTCAGGAATATACAAGGCTCGATCGCCTACTCTTTCGTTGTTTGCTTTTTTCGCACGTGTAAAACTTTTTCTACTTCGGCGATCACAACCCCCGCCTCATCCTGCACCTGCACCGAAAAGACCGGCTCATACTTCGGTAGCGTCTTCAGTTTCTCGCGAATGTCCTCGATCTGGTTATCCGACAAGCGAAACTCCGCCCGCACCGTTCCCTTCCCCGGCTTTCGGTAGCGGATGGTCGCAGCCTTATCCCACACTATATATTCGCCGCCCAAATTCGCCATCAGCATCAGCATATAGAACGCGTCGGTCATGGCAAACAGCGATCCCCCGAAATGTGTGCCGACGTAATTCGCATTCCAGAAGCGCAGCTTCATCTCGACATCGACAGACTTCATATCAGGTGAAATACGCTTAACCCGGATACCGGCCCCAAGAAAAGGAGGCCAGAGATTGATCCAGCGGCGGAGAGCGTGCGAACTCTTAGTCCCACCGAGAAGTTGCAGGAGAACGCTGCCGCTCTTCATGCTGAATCACAAAGGAGATTACGGCTGCGGCGGAACGGCCAATCCACGCCCGTACACGGCGTCGAGAATCTCGTCGCCTCCGCGGCCTAGTAATATATCGCCCACTGCATTCCCAAGCTGTTCAGGACCGTTCAGATCGCCGTCGCGCGATTCCCGCAGCAGCTTCGACCCATCCGGATCGGCCACGATCGCCTCCAGATGCAATTTCCCGTCTCGCAGTTCCGCGAACGCGCCGATAGGAACCTGGCAACCACCGCCCAATCTGTTCAACAGTGCCCGCTCGCAAGTAGTGGCAGCGCGCGCCGCCGCGTCATCCAAAAATGCCAACTGCTCGCGAATGATGGCATCACCTTCACGAATCTCGATCCCCAGCGCCCCCTGCCCTGCAGCCGGACACATCATCTCCGCTGGAATAATCTGCTTAACCAGTTCCGTCTTGCCCAAACGCTTCAACCCGGCCGAGGCCAGAATAATTGCGCCATACTCCCCTTGTTCAAGCTTGCGCAGCCGTGTATCCACGTTCCCGCGCAAAGGATGAATATTGAGGTCTGGACGAATCGCCTTGAGCTGCGCCTGCCGCCGCAGGCTGGAAGTTCCCACGCGCGCCCCTCGCGGCAGCTCCTCAATACTCGAATAATGCCGCGAGCAGAACGCGTCCCGCGGATCTTGCCGTTCGGTGATTGCCGCAATTTCAAATCCCGGGGGAAGTTCAGTAGGCAGGTCTTTCAGAGAGTGCACAGCCAAATCCACGCGCCCGGCGGCAAGAGCTTCCTCAATCTCCTTCGTGAACATACCTTTGGTGCCAACCATGGCCAGCGCGACATCCGTAATCTTGTCCCCGGTAGTGTGAATAATTTCAATTTCAACTTCGTGTCCGCGCGCGCGCAGTAACGTCGAGATATGATTGGCCTGCCAAAGAGCAAGCTGCGAGCCACGCGAGCCGATGCGAAGTTTAGGCATCAGTGGCGCGTCCCCATTTCTTTTTTGTTGGAAGCTACTCCGCGCCCAGCCTGCGACGCTGGCCCTTTCTCTTTGTCGTGCAGATTAAACAGCCTCCGCACCACATCAATCACCGTGGTCGCCTCTGAGTCGCGGGCCGCCGTTTTCAGCGTGGTAATCGGCGTGTGCATCACTTTGTTGATGATGCCGCGGGTCAGCGCTTCCACCGCCATTTCCTGCTCTGGAGTCAGCGCGCCCATGCGCCCCCGCACCCGATCAATCTCAGCCTGCCGGATCGTTTCCAGATGATCCTGCAAGCTCACGATAGTCGGCACCACATCCAGCGTATGCAGCCGCGCTTCGAAGCGCTCCACTTCGCTGGTGATAATAGCTTCGGCAAGTTCGGCCTCGTGATGCCGATCGGCGACGTGACTGCTAACCGCCTGCTGCAGGTCGTCGATGTCATAAGCGAAGATGCCGTCCAGCTTGGCCATCTCCGGCGAAACGTCACGCGGTACCGCAATATCAATGAAGAACATCGGCTTGTTCTTGCGGCGAGCGAGAAATTGCTCCCCATGCTCGCGCCGGAAAATAGCGTGAGGCGCGCCGGTAGATGTGATCACAATATCGGCCCGATCGCACGAGCTATAAAGATCCTCAAACTTAATGGCCTGTCCATTAAACTTCTGCGCCAGCCCGATGGCTCGATCATAAGTACGGTTCGCTACAAAAATCGACGCGCAGCCATGCGCCATCAAATGCCGGGCCGCCAGTTCGCTCATCTTTCCCGCACCGACGATAAAAACATTCTTGCCCTGCAGCGTCCCGAAAATCTTCTTCGCTAATTCCACCGCAACCGAGGCAATAGAAACCGACGATGTTCCCACCGCTGTCTCGGTGCGCACTCGCTTGGCAACTGCAAACGCGCGCGTAAAAAGCTGGTCCAACTGGCCGCGCACCGCGCCCACGGCGCGCGCCGTAGCGTAAGCCTCTTTCACCTGTCCCAGTATCTGCGCCTCGCCTACCACCATCGAATCCAGGCTCGAGGCCACGCGAAAAATATGCCGCACCGCATCCTTCTCGCGAAATTCATACAGATGCGCGTCGAGCTCCGCCGCCGTCAAGTGAAAGTGATCGTGCAGAAATCCGCGCAGGTCGGCCGACCCGTTGCTCGTATGAGTTACCACTTCCACCCGGTTGCAGGTGGAGATGATCATTCCTTCTTCAATTCCCGGATGCGCCGTCAAGTCGCGGCAACAATCCGGTAAGCGCGACTCCGGAATCGCCAGCCGCTCCCGCACCTCGAGCGGAGCGCTCTTGTGATTCACGCCGATGAGCTGGTATCTCATGAAGCGGCAAACCTGTGAATGGCGGAAAAGTAATTCGCAGCCCAGGCGACAATGGCGGCCACAAACGCAAACGTGGCCAGCACCGCCGCGCGCCGCCCGCGCCATCCCGAATTCCAGCGCGTGAACACCATGATCATGTACACGGCCCACATCAGAATCGACAGCAGAATCTTCGGATCCTCGAAGTCAATGTGGCCGTAGGTCGACATGGCCACGATCGACCCGGTAATCAGACCCAGCGTCATGAACGGAAACCCAAGCAGCAAGGACCGGTAGCCGATCTGGTCAATCACTTCCAGCGCAGGCAAAAAGGAAATCAGGCTGCTCGGTTTCTTGGCCTTGAGTCGCCGCTCTTGCAGCAGGTACAGGAGGCTGGCTCCAAAGCTGAGCACCAGCGCCGCATATCCCGTGAAAATCAGAATGATATGCGCAATCAGCCATCCCTTGTGCTGAACAAACGATGTCAGCAGCACTGGCTGTTCATCCACCGCCGCCACGAATGTCAGAAAAAATACAATAGGAAACACCACTACGCCCGGCGAAGTGGTTTTGTAGATGGCATAAATGACCATGAAAAACGTCATGGAAAGAAACGCCAGCAGCGACTCGCCATTGTGCACCGATGCCCAAGCCACGTGCCCGGACAGAAAAAGTTCCGTAAGCGACACAAAATGGAAGACCATACCCAGGCTGGCGGCGTGCAGCGCAATACGGCTGAAGAGATCACTGGTGCGGCTGAGTGCAAAAAAGGCGTAAACCAGCCCAACAAAATAACAAGCCAGCGCGAAGCGCAACCATAGCAATGCCATAGGCAAGGTAAGTATCAGAGTCCGCTGAGCTTAATGCAAATCAGCCCCAGTTTTTCAAGAGTTGCGGGCTGCCCCAGGAACCCCATCCCTCCACGGATTATATTCTGCACAGAGAACCTGGGAGGCGGAAACGCCAGCCATCACGCGCGCTTGTGATCTCCATCACAATCGGTTCACTCCACTCCCAAAGTAGTCAGCGATTCCTCAAGCATATCCGCATCGATCACGAGACGCCGCCCCTCCGCCATAACATCTTCCAGTTCGTCGAAGGCACGGAACAAGCGCAGCTTCGCCGCCGCGTACTGTTCTGCTTCCGTCAGGCTACGCCCGTGGGTGGCTGCCCACCGGGTCAATGACTTATCCGGTAGAAAGACGCTAACCGCGTAGGTCATCTTGCGGTCGGACGTCACATCAAACACAAATTCCGTGGCCGGAGATTCCGGGTCCTCAGCCAGCGCAGCCCGTTTACCCACAAAGTAATACTGGTAAACATATCCCTGGGTGCCCGCATAAGTCTTGAGCCGGCGTAGGGTCATGCCGACATTATGAACGGTCGATAGAGATTTGTCGTGCGCACATCCTGTGGAGTTTCTGGCGCCACATTGTGACTTAGTTCTCTTGTTCCGCAACGACGGCGAACTTCACTCCCAGAGCGCGCAGGACAGAATTGATCGTTTCAAAGCGTGGGTGTGCGCCAACGCTTAAGGTTTTGTACAGGCTCTCCCTGCCCAGTCCTGCGTCTTTTGCAATCTGCGCCATACCGCGGGCTTTGGCTACGTCACCGAGCGCCGCGACGAAAACCTCGGGGTTGGAATCTTCGGCGGCGGCGGAAAGATATTCCGCAATGACGGCTTCGTTATCGAGATAAGTCGCCGCGTCGAATGGTTTGAAAATTGTTTTCTTCTTTTTCTTCATTTCGCCTTTTTGAGTTCGCGACCCATCTTTTTTGCTTTGGCAATGTCTTTCGTTTGCGAGGACTTTATTCCGCCGGCCAGCAAAACGTAAATAGTCGACCCCGTTCGCGCGTAATACACCCGATACCCCGGCCCAACATGAATACGCATCTCAGAAACTCCTTCGCCGACTGGTTCGCAATCTCCGAAATTTCCGAAGGTGGCACTGGCCAGCCGGGCCAGGATTCTGGCCTTTGCTTTTTGATCAGCCACACGGGACAGCCACACGTCAAAATCGGACGACCGAAGCAATGTGTTCAGTGTTTTCATTGTATCCGAGTGGATACTTTCCGGCAAGCGGAAATTACATTCTTTGGATTACTCCAAACGAATACTGGACGGTCGTAGCCATAGCGGCACTCCCTGACGCGCCGCGTTTGCAACTCCCTGCGCGAGGAAGAACCGACAAATTTCCGGATCAACGCAGCGATCTCATCTGGAGGCGTATCCAATGCGAAAGCTTGCGCTG
The DNA here is from genome assembly GCA_963726155.1 of uncultured Acidobacteriaceae bacterium. Lineage (GTDB taxonomy): Bacteria > Acidobacteriota > Terriglobia > Terriglobales > Acidobacteriaceae > Sulfotelmatobacter. Next base: position 970,956 of record CAVSBF010000002.1, on the reverse strand, counting down.
TCGACCATTCACATCGTCAGAACCACGCGAAATTCCGCCTTGCCGCTCATCATCCGGGCATAGGCCTCAGCCGCTTTTTCCAGTGGATAGGTTTCGATCATGGCACGCACACCGCTTATTTCGGCGAAGCGTAATGTGTCCTCGGAATCGGCTGGTGTTCCGGAGGCCCAGCCTTGAATGGTTTTGCTCCCATTGATGAGTTGCAGCGGCGTGACCTCAATGGGATCGGCTGAGGCGCCAACCACCATGAGCTCGCCGTTCGGGCCTAGGCCGTCGATCAACTCCGTCATCGCTTTGGAACTGGGGGCGGTGGCCAGAATCACCCGTGCTCCGCCGAGCTTCTGTAGTTCCTCGGCCGCATTCACCGACTGGCTGTCGATGTACACACTGGCCCCGAGTTTCTTGGCGAGCGCCGCGTTCTCCGGCCCACGCCCGATGGCGGCCACCTTATAACCAAACTTGTTCGCGAATTGAATTCCCAGGTGACCCAGTCCGCCGACCCCCTGCACGGCAACCAGATCGCCGGGAAGCGCACCGCTGTGGCGTAGTGCGTTGTACGTGGTAATTCCAGCGCACAGCAGCGGCGCCGCATCCACATCACTCAGAGTTTCAGGGATCGACACGAGCGCCTCCACATGAGCCACCATGTATTGCTGGTATCCGCCGTCATAGCTGATGCCGCAAACTTTCAGATTCCGGCAATTGCGGAAATCTCCGCGCCGGCATTCGCGACAGGTATTGTCCTGGCCGCCATGCCAGCCGACGCCAACACGCTGTCCCTTCTTCCAATCCGAGACACCGGCGCCCACTTCATCGACGACGCCCGCAACTTCATGTCCGGGAACGCGCGGATATTGAATTCCCGGCCACAAGCCCTCTTTCGTGAGCATGTCGCTGTGGCAAACTCCGCAGGCCTGCACCTTGATGCGCACCTGCCCTGGCTGCGGCCTGGGAATCTCACGCTCAACAATCTCGAAATCGGCGCCGGGTCTCGAGACTTGCGCCGCCTTCATCTGCATCATCTTCATGGGTACTACTCTGCTCGTTGCCATAAGTCCTCCTATGAATTTTTTATGTTTTGATAACTTACTTCACGGGCTTCGGCTTCTATTCTCGAATACCGTCGCCAAAGACACGTTGCCCAAGTCCGCTAATCGTGGACCCTCATTTCCGTCCGGCTCAAGCGGCGTAGTAATTCGATGCTGAGATCTTTCCATCGATGCCCGGCACTGCCTGGTGGAGAGTCTTCACGAACCGCGATTAGTTCCCAGCCATTTCTTCTCCCGCGGCCTTCGCCGTCAGTCTCATGTGAACCACAATATTGAGGTGATTCCCGACGATGGCATTGAAATTCTGCGCAGCGCCCACGTCTTCCGCATTTGCCGCGTGCGGCGCTTCGGGCAGCGCAGGAGCCATCAGTAGCGTTCCCGTGCATTGCGAGCCGCGATAGTCCTCGCCCCCGCCACTCGGCGCCTGGCAGCTTTTATCTTGAACCACCGGCGGCCAGTAAGTGCTCACCACCGCCCTCACTAATTGTGGGTAATCTTCGCGGAACATACTCGTCGATCCCGACAGCGCGATGCTGCCGGCTTTCTGATCCTTTCCCTCGGCGGGAACATCGAAAACAAAACTGGCCTCATGGGAAACCCTGTGGACCATGGGAGGACCATACATCGGTCCTGCGTAGCCTTCCCCCGAAGTGATTTCGACGTTGCGGTCCACGCGAGTGAGGACCAGCTGCCCGGTCGTTTTCAGCCGCCCGTCCGGCATCAGCACGGCACCCTTGGAGTGGAAACATACCAACGTGTGATTCGACAGGTTGGCCTCCCACTCGCTCAGGAATTTCCCCTCTTCATTAATGTCGGGCGTCATGGAATCGGCGGGATAGAGTCTTATATCGAAGGAGGACTTGCTGAGGTTGTCATTATCCAGTTCGACTCGGCCATTCATCCGAGCGAAGCCGAGCGTGACATCCATTTTCGTCTTTCCATAGTCCGTGGTCGCGTCCGTGATGAGTTGAGCGTCGGAATGGTGCATGTCCACCTTCCACGATCCGGCGGTGAACGTTGTCTTGCTGGGAGCACCCATAGCGAGCATGCCCGCCACTGCGAATAGAAGCTTGTATTTCAACATTTTCTTCTCCTCCCTCCAGATCAATTTTTTTCGCGGTCAGCTAATGAACCCTTGCAAACGTCTCGGGTTACGGTGATGAGAACGGGAAGAATGAGCAAGCTAGACGTCGCGGCGAACCCCGAACTGGCTCAAGCCGCTTGGATCAATTCAGCATCTTTTCCTCCCATAAAATGGGCGGAACAATCAGGCCAAATTAATCCGCTTCAATGCGAGAAAGTTTATAAAACTTTCGGTCTAGGGTCAATCGACCGCTGGACCTCAAGCAAACCCTTTATCCGAGCGATCCCGCACCAAAGTACAGAATGGTCCAAAGAGTCTAACTTTCTGCCGGGTTCTGCCGATATCCTCCTTGGATGTTCTCCTCCGTTCCCAAATCGAAATGACCGACCACTGGCATTGGATTGCTCTCGGCACACTAATTCTGCTCGCCATCTATGAGGAAATCCGCATTTATCGGATTCACCGCGAATCGGAAAGACGCGAAGAATTATTTCAGATCGTTACCGAAAACGCCGCCGACATGATTGCCTTGGTGGACGTGAAAGGCAACCGGCTCTACAACAGCCCCGCCTACCGCCGCATCCTCGGTTATTCCCCCGCCGAACTGGGAGAAACCTCAGCCTTCGATCAAATTCATCCCGACGACCGTTTTAAGGTACTCGAAGCTGCCCGGGAAGCCCGCAGCACCGGCGTCGGGAAAGAACTTGAATACCGCATTCGCCACAAAGACGGCAGCTGGCGGGTTCTCGAATCCATCGCTGGCACCATCCGCAATGCCAAGGGCGAAGTTACCAAACTCGTCATCGTAAATCGCGACATCACCGACCGCAAGCGCGCCGAACAACAAGCCGAGCACAATTCCTTTCATGATGGCCTGACCGGATTGCCCAATCGCCGCCTCTTCCTCGATCGCCTGCAACAATTATTCGAGCGCGCCCAGCGTAATCCCCGCGACCAGTACGCCATTCTGTTCGTTGATCTCGACGGCTTTAAAGTTTTCAATGACACCATGGGCCCCGCCGCCGGGGATCAGATCCTGGTCGAATCCGGCCATCGCATCGAAGCCGGAATTCGCGACGAAGATACGGTGGCGCGTCCGCAAAATCAGCCCACCGCTAGAAATGCCGTTCTCTCCCGGCTGGGCGGAGATGAATTCACTATCCTGCTCGAGGGCATCACCGATCCCAGTGACGCCATGCGCGTCGCGCAACGCATTTTGTCAAGGCTGGCTAAACCACTTCCGGTCGAGGGCCGAGAAGTGTGCGCCTCAGCCAGCGTAGGAATCGCCATCAGCGCGATCACTCATGCTCGAGCCGAAGATCTGCTCCAGGATGCCGACGTGGCCATGCGTCGCGCCAAGTCCCTGGGAGGGTCACGGTGCGAAGTTTTTGACGAAGCCATGCACAACCGAGCCGTTAACCGCATGAAGCTCGAAGCCGAACTACGAGAAGCCATTGCCCTGGGCCAATTCCGCGTCCACTACCAGCCCATCGTGCAACTTGCGAGCCGGGAAATCATCGGATTCGAAGCTCTCCTGCGCTGGCACCATCCCGACCAGGGTTTGATCTCGCCCCACCATTTCATCGCGGCCGCTGAGGACTCCGGCTTGCTCTATACTCTTGGCCACTGGCTCATCCTCGAGGCCTGCAAACAACTGCAAAGCTGGAAAGTTCAGCATCCCGCCATCTCCGTTACCATCAGCGTCAATCTCTCCGCCAAGCAATTTGCCGATGCCCGCTTCGTGCCCGAATTGCAGGCAGCCCTTCGCGAAACCGGAGTCGAACCGTCCCGCCTGCGACTGGAGATGACGGAAACTGTCGCCGCCACGGACCCCAAACTCACCCTCAAGATCCTTTCCTATCTAAAACACCTCGGCATCGGCATGATTCTCGATGACTTTGGAACTGGGAACTCGTCTTTAAGCGCATTGCGCTTGTTCCCTATGGAAGCTCTGAAGATCGACTGTTCCCTGATTAGTGGCATGCTGGCTGATCGCGGCACAGCCGAAATGGTCGAATTGATCGTTCTTCTGGGGCACAAGTTGAAATTGAAGGTTATCGCTGAAGGGATTGAATCGGCAAAGCATTGGGACCGTCTCTGTGAGATCGGCTGCGACCTCGGCCAGGGCTATTTCTTCTCGCAGCCTGTCGAACCGGAAGCTGCTGGAAAGCTACTAGCCCAAGGCGCTCGGCTTCTCCAAGCCAAAGTTGCCGGAGCGTAATCAGTAGGGTTCGATTCGATCCTCCATTCAAATTCCTCTTCCCATCTTCTGCTCACTGCTTATACTCTTCTCTCTGAAAAAAGACGCCGATCCGAACAGAATGATCTGGCCTATAGATCCGGCAGGTATCGATGCTCAATCCGCCCACGCTGCAACCACCCCCGCTCAGTCCATCCGCCCGCCACATTCGTCGCGCCAGTTGGGCGCTTATCGGATTGGAAACTGGAGCCGTCCTCTTTGCCGGAGGCCTCACCCTGCTTTATCTCAATCCCTTCTGGCATTTCGATGAAGCCGGGTTTCTTGACTGGCGAGTGCACTGGTGGAATGCCGCTGCCGAAATCCTCGCCGCTGCCGGCCTCCTGATCGCAGGACTGGCCCTGCTCGCGTCCTTGGGAGTGATTGTCTCGCGCTTCGCCGGCCGCCGATCCTGGCCTTACGCGGTCATCGCTCTGCTTCTGTGCTGCGGTTTGATTTGGATCAGCCCTTCCGGCTTCGTTCGCGATGTGGACGCGCACTTTGAATGGAATACGGCCGATGGTTTCAGTGTCTTCCGCCTTCAAACCTGGGACGAAGCCTCGGCCACCTGGCGTCCGATAGAAAACTCGGTCTTGCTCTGGATGGTTGAAATCCAGCTCCAGCCCTTGCTACGCGGATACTTCAAGATGAACGATTGGCCGAAGATGAACGGCGATGTCAGCGTCAAAGTCGCCAGAATTCTTCCCATAGCGTGGCCCGTTGCCCTGGGAAGCGGAGGCGAAACCCTCGAAGACCCAGATCAGACTCCGCTCATGCGCGCCGCTGTCGCAGAAGACGTGAAAACTGTAAGACAATTGCTGTCAGCAGGCCCCGACGCTGGCATTAACTCACTCGACCAGGGTGGACAATCCGCTCTGATTCTTGCCTGTCAAAATATCAAGGCAAATCCAGAAGTGGTGAAAGCCCTTCTCGCGGCTGGGGCCAATGTAAATCTCCGCAGCCGCAACGGCTATACCGCCCTCACGTGGGCCCAGGTCCGCAACAATGCCGAAGTCACCCGCCTTCTGAGGCGGGCTGGAGGCCGTCCTTAGCTTCGGTGTCCCAGCGTAGCGCCGGCGTCCCGCCGGCTTTGCGGATAGCCCCTCCGCCTCACCCATCAATCTTCGCCTCCCGCAGTTGCTTCACCGCGGTCTCCGAACTCACCGGCGAATAATAGACTTCCTTAAACGTGTAAGACTTCGCCTTTGTCGCCAGCACCGGCATAATCTCAATGTGCCAGTGATAGTCATCATCGATCGTCTTCCAGTAACCAAGCGTTTTGGAAGGATGCAAACTGTTCGGCGAAGTGTGCAGCACAAGATGAAACCCCTCCGTCAGCGCCCGCACCCGCTGCAGCGTGCGTCGCAACAGCGCCGCAAGGTTCGTGCGCAGCCCCGGTTTCGATAGTCCCGTGCGCTCAAACGACGCCTCATGATTGCGCGGCAGAATCCAGGTCTCATAAGGCACGCGCGGAGCATAAGGTCCAATCGCTACATAATCGCCACGCGCCTCGATCACCCGCGACGCCTGCCGTTCCTCCTGATTCAGAATGTCGCAAAATACACAGCGCTCTTTGGCTTGAAAATACTCCCGTCCTGCCCGCAACTCGTAGAGCACTCGCCGCGGCACAAACATGGTCGCGGTAATCTGCGATGTCGGATGGCTGAATTCTTGCCCCGCGCCGGTGCCGTAATCCTTGAACAAACTCACATACTTGATCCGCGGATCGCGCTTGAGGTCCAGAATGCGCTCCGCCGCCAGCCTCAGAAACTGCCCAATCTCCTCGTCGCTGGCATTCCACAACTGCCGGTCGTGCCGGGGATTCTCCACCAGCACCTCATGCGCGCCCACCGAACTCATGCGGTCGTAAATCCCGTCGCCGCGCCGCCCCGGCTCGCCTTCAATGTGATAAAGCGGTGCCGGATGCACCATCGACCGCGCCGACCATCCTGCCCCACTCGGCACGGACGAAATGATCTGAGTTGGTTGAAGAGAATCCGGACAAAATCGACAGGCCGATTCAGCAGGCTGCGGGCTTACCGCCGTCTCGTCCCCGGTCATTACCCAGGACCGAGTAATCGGATCTTTGCGGAGTTCCATGCATTAGGAAAGCACTCAAGCCGAAGCCCCGTCAACCTACATTTCAGGAAACAAGAACTTGGTGTCCCGGAGCCGGCCCTGAGCGCAGCCGAAGGGTGGACTTTGCAGTGGATGAATTTACACTGCAGACCCATTTAGCCCACCCCGAATGTAAAGAATCACAATGATTTATAATCCGCGCCAGCCCATTCCTCGATTTAGGCAATGACCGAACCCTCCACTCCGTTGATGCGTCAGTACGCTGCCGTCAAAAAAGAACATCCCACAGCCCTCCTGTTCTTTCGTCTGGGAGATTTCTACGAACTTTTTTTCGACGACGCAATCGTAGCTTCCAAAGAGCTGCAAATCACTCTGACTTCCCGCAACAAGGAAAAAGGTATCGCCGTCCCCATGTGCGGCGTGCCGCACCACTCCGCCGAAGGCTACATCGGCAAACTCATCCGAAAAGGCTTCAAAGTCGCCATCTGCGAACAGATGGAAGATGCCAAACTCGCCAAGAAACAGATGGGCACAAAACTGGTGCGACGCGAAGTCACTCGTGTCGTCACCCCCGGCACCGCTTCTGATTCGTCCCTTAATTCGGACGAAAACAATTTTCTCGCCGCCCTCGCCCAAGTCGAAGACCGCGTGGGCTTCGCCGCACTCGATCTTTCCACCGGCGAATTTCGCGCCACCGAATTTTCCGGCGAGTCTGCGCTCCGCCGCGTGCAGGAGGAATTAGAACAACTCCGGCCCAAGGAATTGTTATATGGCTCCGCCGCCCCGCTGTTCGATTCGAGCGCTCGGCGTTCCACATCTCCTCAGCCGCGCGCTTCCGGAGCAACCTGCACGGAAACTCCGCTCGACGATTGGATCTTCGCTCCTGATCACGCCATTCCTCTCCTCGAAAATCACTTTGGGGTCTTATCGCTCGAGGGTTTTGGCCTCGCCGGCCGCCCCGCCGCAGCCGCTGCCGCGGGGGCAATTCTCTACTACGTCCGCTCTACTCAACGCGGCTCGCTCGATCACGTCGACCGCATCGGCTGGTACGAACGCCAGAACTGTTTAGTGCTCGACGCCGTCACCGTCCGCAACCTCGAACTGATTGAGCCCCTATTCGCCGGAACAGACGCTGGCATCACTCTGCTTCGTTCAATCGATGCCGCCGTCACTCCCATGGGCAAGCGTCTCCTGCGCGCGTGGTTGCTGCGCCCCTCGCTCGATCTCGAGGAAATCAATGCACGTTTAGATGCTGTCGAAGCCGGCGTAAAAGAAACCATCTCGCGCGAAGAGTTGCGCCGCGCACTCGATGGTGTGCTCGATCTCGAACGCCTTCTAAGCCGAGTCACACTGGAGACCGCAAATCCACGTGATGTTCTGGCCCTTGCCTCGTCACTTGCGAAAATTCCGGCGATAAAAGCCGCAGCCTCACGACTGAATGCCGAGAGGCTGCACACTCTGCGCGGCTTGCTCGACGAATTATCCGATCTTCGTGAGCGCATCGAAAAAACAATCGTCCCCGAACCCCCGCTAAGCTTCTCCGACGGTGGGATAATCGCCCCCGGCTTCGATCGCGATCTCGACGAACTCCGCGAACTCTCCCGCAACAGCAAGCAAGTCCTGGCCCAGATCGAACAACGCGAGCGCACCCGCACCGGCATCGGCTCGCTCAAAGTAAAATTCAATTCCATCTTCGGCTACTACATCGAAGTTTCGAAATCGAATCTGCATCTCGTTCCGCAAGATTACGAACGCAAGCAAACTTTAGTCGGAGCCGAGCGCTTCACCACGCCCGAGCTGAAAGAATACGAAGCCAAAATTCTCGACGCGCAGGAAAAGATCGTCGAGATCGAGCGCCGCCTCTTCACCGAATTGCGCACCGCCATCGCCGCAGAAGCCAAGCGGATCCGCCAAACCGCACTCGCCATCGCCGAAGTCGACGTCTTAGCGTCTCTGGCTCACGTCGCCGCTCTCCGCAATTACTGCCGCCCGAATTTCGTCGCTCCCGCAGAAGACGCCACCGGCGATCTGGAAATCCTCGAAGGCCGTCATCCCGTTATTGAACAGCAGGAGATGTCCGGGGGCACCGACCGCTTCGTCCCCAACGACCTCTATCTGAATTCCTCCACTCATACGATCTTGCTGCTCACCGGTCCGAACATGGGCGGCAAATCCACCTATCTTCGCCAAACTGCGCTAATCGTCATCCTCGCCCAAATGGGTTCGTTTGTTCCCGCCCGCTCCGCGCGCCTCAGCGTAATCGACCGCGTCTTCACTCGCATCGGCGCCAGCGACAATCTCGCGCGTGGCCGCTCCACTTTCATGGTCGAGATGACGGAAACCGCAGCCATCTTGCACACTGCAACCGCCCGCTCCTTAATCCTGCTCGATGAAGTGGGCCGCGGTACGTCTACTTACGACGGCCTCGCCATCGCCTGGGCCGCCATCGAATATCTCCACGCCCGCGTGCGCGCTAAAACTCTCTTCGCCACTCATTACTTCGAGCTCACCGAATTAGCCGAACAACTTTCAGGAGTGAAGAACTATCACGTCTCGGTAAAAGAAACCGGCGGCGGAATCGCCTTCCTGCGCAAAGTGGAACCAGGCGCAGCCGACCGCAGCTACGGCATCGAAGTCGCCAAACTCGCCGGCCTGCCCAACGAAGTAATCACGCGTGCAAGAGAAGTATTGACCGAGCACGAGTCAGCCGAGCGCGAACTCACCAGCCATCTCTCGCCCGGCGCTTCGCCTCCTCCGACGCAGCTCACGATCTTCACCCCAATATCTCAGCCGGTGCTGGAAAAACTTCGCGAAGTAGATCTGAATCGTCTCACGCCGCTCGAGGCGCTCAATTTGCTGGCGCAACTCAAAAAAGAAATTTGAGATGAAAGTGCGCGCGAACCACATCTCGAAGCAAAACATCGGCCAACTCCTCATCATCGGCTTCGACTGCCACCGAGCTAACCCCGCACCTCACGCGCCCTGCTCACCCGCCTCCAGCCCGCTGGCGTAATTCTCTTCGCGCGAAATATAAAAACTCCCGAGCAGACCTTCCGCCTCCTGCGCGATTGCCAGAACTGCGTCTCCACGCCGCTCTTTACCTGCGTCGACCTTGAAGGCGGCCAGGTCGATCGCTTCCGCGACGCTCTCGGCCCCACCCCGTCCGCCGCCGAAGTCTTCGCCACCGGCGATCGCAAACTCTTTCGCAAGCACGGCCAACTTATCGGAGAAAACTGTCGCGCCCTTGGCTTCAACCTCGACTTCGCCCCCGTCCTCGATCTTGCCTTCGAAGCCTCACGCAGCGTGATGACTTCCCGCGCCGTTTCCGCCAATCCGCGCGAGACCGTGACCTATGCGCGCGAGTTTCTCGCCGGCCTGCGCTCCGCCAACGTGCTGGGATGCGGCAAGCATTTCCCCGGCCTCGGCGAAGGCACACTCGATAGCCATCACGATCTTCCGGTAATCGATAAGTCGCTGAAAAAACTTCTGGCTGAAGATTTACTTCCCTATCGTCTGCTCCGCGCCTCGTTGAAGTTCATCATGATTTCGCACGCCGCCTATCCGCAGGTCACGCACGATCACACCCCGGCATCGCTATCCCGAATCTGGATCACCGACGTTCTGCGCAAACGTATCGGCTATCGCAACCTGATCGTATCCGACGATCTGGAAATGGGTGGAGTCTTATCGGCAGCTCCCATTGGCGAAGCCGCCGTCGACGCACATCCGTGCTGGCGGAGATCTTTGTCTGATCTGCCATCGCGAAGATTACATATCGCAAGCCTTCGACGCACTCATTACGACTGCAGAGCGTGACCCGAAATTCGCCCGCCGCGCGGCCGACTCCGTGCGCCGAGTGCTCGCGTTCAAAAACAAATCGGCGAAGCTTCTTCGCACCTCGGCGACAATTCCTTCCGTCGCAACCGTGGAAAAGCTTTCGCGAAACCTCTGGGAATTCGGCGAGCAGATCCGGCTGGCAACTCTATTGCGTGCGGATACGGCAGACCCGAAATCGGTACCTCGCAAGGCCCCCGGCAAGGTTGTCCGGCACGCATGACGGAACAATCCATGATCGTAGCCGGAGTGATGAGTGGCACTTCAGCCGACGGCATCAACGTCGCGTTGATTCACATCAACGAGCTTCGACGATCGCGCAAAACAAACACACGGTCGCAAGCGAGCTTCCAACTCATCGGCCACGCGGAATATGCTTACCCGAAGAAAGTTCGTGCAGCCGTGCTGGCCGCAATGAACGCTACCCGAGCAACCGTAGCCGATCTGGCTCGCCTGAATTTTCTTCTCGGCGAACTCTATGCCGATGCCGTCCTCGCCACCCAGCATCAGTTGCAAGTAAAAGCAGACCTGATCGGCTGCCACGGACAGACTCTTTATCATCAAAGCGAACCCGTGCGTTTCCTGGGCCGCAAACTAAACGCGACCTGGCAAACTGGCGAACCTGCAATCATCGCAGCCAGAGTAGGCGCCCCGGTTATTTCCGATTTTCGCCCCGCGGACCTGGCCGCCGGAGGCAAAGGCGCGCCCCTTGTTCCCTTCCTCGACTACTTACTTTTCCATGACGCCCACACTGGACGAATCGTGCAAAATATCGGCGGCATCGCCAACCTCACGGCAATTCCCGCAGGGGCAACTCCCCGCGACGTGATCGCCTTCGACACCGGCCCCGGCAATATGGTGATCGACGCTGTCACCGACCATATATTCCACCAACCGCTTGATCGCGGAGGACGAATTGCCGCCTCCGGCAAAGTGCAAGATAAAGTCATTGACAAAATGTTGCAGAGCGATTTTTTTCGCAAGCTGCCTCCCAAAACGGCCGGCCGCGAGGAATTCGGCCGAGAATTCGTTCGCGAATTCCTGCGAGCGTGTGGCCGCTGTCCCAAACAAGATATCGTCGCCACGGCCACAGCGCTTACGGCAAAATCAATCGCCGATGCGGTACAGCGATACGCGACACAGAGCCCAATCCGTAGGCACCGCTTTCATGAAATGATTCTCTCCGGCGGCGGCGCGAAAAATGCCACGCTGGTATCGATGTTAATCAGCGAACTCACCTCCCTCGGATTACGTCTCCGGTTCTCCGACGAATTTGGCCTTCCCTCGGCCGCAAAGGAAGCGGTAGCCTTCGCCATACTCGCTCATGAAACCTGGCATCGCCGCGCGTCGAACGTTCCGTCGGCAACTGGCGCAAAGCGTCCAGCAATTCTGGGCAAGATTTCGTATTTTTAGACAGTCGATTGCGAGAAAGGTTGTTATGCCGGTTTACGTCGCGCTGTTGCGCGGAATCAATCTCGGTGGACACAAGAAAATAAAGATGGAGGAGCTTCGTGCTGCGCTCGCTGCGATGGGCCTTGATGACGTGAAAACCTATATTCAGAGCGGAAACGTCGTATTCAAAGCCGCAAAGATATCCGACAAGGCGCTTTCCAAGAAAATCGAGGCGACGATTCTTTCCAAGTTTGGCCATTCCGTCTCGGTTATCATTCGGACCGCAGAAGAGATCAAGCAGGTGATTGCCAGTAATCCTTTTCTGAAACAACCAGACATTGATCAAACGAAGCTGCACGTAATGTTTCTCCCCGAGCCGCCTGCGCAACCCGCTCTCAAGCAACTGGAGACGCTTGTTCTCAAGCCAGATCAATTCCGCTCCCTCGGCAAAGAACTTTATTTTTATCTTCCCAACGGCGTCGCGGAAAGCGCTGTAATGAAAAAGCCGATCGATCGCGTTCTGGCGATTCCGACGACCATGCGAAACTGGAGAACCGTAAACACCATCCAGCAAATATGCGTGGACTTCCGTTGATGCACCGCACAATTTTCATTCTGGCAGCGCTTGCGCTAGGTCTCGCGCAGATCTCGTGTTCCCATAAGGCCGATCCCAACACGCTGGTTATGCTGATCGAGTCCAGTCCCACCAATCTCGATCCCCGCATCGGAGTCGACGCGCAATCCGAGCGCATCGACAATCTCATCTTCGACGACCTCCTCTCCCGCGGTGACAATCTCGATGTCGCCCCCGGCCTCGCCGAGCGTTGGGAGATCCCCGATCCCCTCACGTACATTTTTCACTTGCACCACGGCGTAAAGTTCCATGACGGCCGCCCGCTCACCTCACGCGATGTGAAATGGACTTTCGATTCTCTGCAAGGTAAAGTCCGCACCACCAAAACTGCCGTATACCGTTTCGTCGATCACATCGACGCACCCGATGACTACACCGTCATCTTTCACATGAAGGAACCCACTGCAACCCTGCTGTGGAATCTTTCCGACGGCGCCATCGGCATCGTTCCCTACGGCAGCGGCGCAGAAATAACAACGCATCCCATCGGCTCCGGCCCCTTCAAATTCGTCAGCGCCGAAACCGACAAAGAAGTCATCCTCGAGCGCAATGACAATTACTGGGGCGAGAAACCGAAACTCACCGGCGTTCGTTTTGCCGTGGTTCCCGACGCCACCACGCGCGCCCTCGAACTACGCAAAGGCAGCGGCGACGCTACCATCAACGCGCTTACGCCCGACACGGTGCTCACCCTGCAGCGTGATCCCTCCCTCGCCGTTGAACGCGCGCCCGGCACCGTCCTCGCCTACATGGGATTCAATCTGCGTGATCCCATCCTGCGCGATGTTCGCGTGCGTCAGGCGATTGCGTATGCCTTCGACCGCACGCCGATGATCGAATATCTCTGGCGCGGCGAAGCGCAACCCGCCCGCAGCATTCTTCCGCCGCAAAGCTGGGCTTACAACGGTAACGTTCCTGCCTACGATCACGACCCCGAAAAGGCCCGCCAGTTGCTCGATTCCGCCGGTTACCCCTCCATCAACGGCGTTCGCTTTCATCTCACCATGAAGACTTCCACCGACGAGAACACGCGCCTCATGGTCGCCGTCATGCAGCAGCAATTGCGCGAAGTGGGAATCGCGCTCGACATTCGCACCTTCGAATTCGCTACGTTCTTTGCCGACGTCACTCACGGCGCTTTCCAGCTTTACAGCCTGCGCTGGATTGGAGGCAACGAAGATCCCGATATCTTTGAATACGCCTTCCATTCAGCAAAATTCCCTCCCAATGGGGCCAACCGCGGGTATTACTCAAACCCAAAAGTGGACGCGCTCATCGACCAGGCCCGCCGCGAAGTCGATCAGAACAAGCGCAAGTCACTCTACGCCGAACTGCAACTGATTCTCGCCGAGCAACTCCCCTACATCGATCTCTGGTATCTCGACAACGTTCTCGTACACAACAAACGCGTGCGCAATCTGCAACTAAATCCCGCCGGCAATTACGATTTCCTCCGCACCGCGGAACTAGCTCCGTAGAGAAGCACCTAAACGTGGGGACAGCCACCCCCGGCTGTCCGTCGAGCGCAGCTCGACAACTCCCGACGGAAAGAGACTCTACGCCCGCGTGTTACCATCGAACTTCATTTCTGTCATGCGCATTCTCTTCATCGGCGACATTTTCGGACGCCCCGGACGCACCATCGTCAAAGACCGTCTGCCCGGCATCGTCTGTGATCAACTCATCGATCTCGTCATCGCCAACGGAGAAAATTCCGCCGCCGGCTTCGGCATCACGCCCGCTCTCGCCGAGGAACTCTTTGAACTGAATATCGACGTTATTACGACCGGCAATCACGTCTGGGACAAACGAGAAATCCTCGACTACTTTCAAATGGTCGAAGGCAACGGCAACAGTCCGCAGCGGCGCATCTTGCGCCCCGCAAATTATCCGGCGGATATGCCCGGCTGGGGCTTATATCAGGGCAAGAAAGGAAACGTTCCCTACGCTGTGATCAACCTGCAGGGCCGCGTCTTCATGGCTTCCAACGACGATCCCTTTCGCACCGCCGACCAGCTTCTGCAGAAAATCGACGCCAAAATAATCTTCGTGGATTTCCACGCCGAGGCGACCTCCGAAAAAATCTCCATGGGCTGGTATCTCGATGGCCGCGTCACTGCCGTAGTCGGCACGCATACGCACGTCCCCACTGCCGACGAACGCGTTCTGCCCAAGGGAACTGCCTACGTCACCGATGTCGGCATGACCGGCCCCTACGACAGCGTGATCGGCGTTAAAAAGGAACTGGTGGTCAACAAATTCCTGAACGGCATGCCCGTGCGATTCGAGGCCGCCAGCGGCGACGTCCGCTTGTGCGCCGTAATTGTCGATTGCGACGAGACCAGCGGCAAAGCCCGCGATATCGAGCGCCTCATGTTAAGCTGATTGCACTTCCCCGCAAGAAACCAATATCCTTCCGTTCTATCGACGCCATGCCCGAGAATGCCCAAGCAGGAACTGAAAGATAAGAACTAAGAACAAGGAAAGATTAAGAACAAGAATGTGGGAACAGCCGCCCTCGGAGCAAAGTTCCGGGCGAAGTTTCAATCCAAGGTACCCGGCACTTCTGGCTCTCTCAGGAAAGCAGTACGGCAGGTTAAAATCATCCGAATGCGTTGTCTCAAGTTCATCGCTGCGCTCAGCCTCCTGGCTCTTGCGGCCAGTCCGTTATTCGCCGCCAGCGATGCGTCCATGGACACTCCCATAATCTCCTGCGGCAACGGCGTCCCCGGCGGCATCAGTTGCACTCCTTCGAAAAAAGATGAGAAGGAAGCACGCACTGCTTACGCTCGCGGGCTGAAGCTCGAAGAACACAAGAAAATTGATCAGGCCTTCCTCGAGTTCGATGAGGCATCCCGATTGGTCTCCGAAGACACGAAATTCTTTGCGGCGCGGGAAGTGGCGAAATCGCAGTTGGTATTTCAGCATACCGAGCGCGGCGACGCTCTACTGGCCGATGGCCAGCGCGACCCCGCAGTAGCGGAGTACCGCTCCGCTCTCAAACTCGATCCCGACAACGACTACCTGCAGAGCCGCCTGGCGCAAGCGCTCCGTCTTGATGACGCCACCAACCCCACTCCTTCACCGCTGGTCGCCGAATCTGCTGAAATCCATTTGCGACCCAAGCCAGAAGTGGCGACATTTCACTATAGCGGCGATGTTCGCGGCCTCTTTACCGAACTCGCATCTGCCTATGGCGTCACCGCCGAGTTTGACGACTCGGTCCTGCCGATGACGGTGCGTTTCTACGTCGACGATGTTGACTTCTTCACCGCTCTCAACCTGGCCTGCCGCGTCAGCAAAACCATGTGGTCGCCGCTCGACACTCACCAACTCTTAATCGCAAAAAACACTCCGGAAAATCACAAACAATTTGATCGCATGTCACTCGCGACTTTTGCTGCGCCTGGAGGCAGCACTCCCCAAGAGGCCACTGAACTGGTCAGCGCACTGCGCAACATTTGCGAGTTCCAGCGTATAAGTCCCGGGCAAAACGGAGTTCTCGAAGTGCGCGCTCCCCAGGCGATGTTGAAGGCATGCACCACTCTCATGCAACAGTTGAGCAACGAGACGCCTCAGGTCTCACTCAATATCGAGATCTACCAGATCAGCCACAACCTCACGCGCAACATCGGCCTGCACATCCCAGACACTTTCAACTTGTACAATATTCCAGTCGCGGCGCTCGCCGCCCTGGGCGGGCAAAGCATCCAGTCGCTCATCAATCAATTGATTTCTTCCGGCGGAATCAACCAGGCGGGTACCTCCGGGCTCTCCGGCCTGCTCGCACAATTGCAAGGTCAGCAGAATTCAATTTTCAGCCAGCCATTGGCCACCTTCGGTGGCGGCCTCACATTTTCCGGACTCAGCCTCGATCAACTGAGCGCTGCTCTTTCCCTCAACGAATCCTGGTCCCGCGCCGTAAGTCGCGCCACGTTGCGCGCCGGCCAGGGCAAGGAAGCGACCTTCCACGTGGGCGAGCGATATCCCATCCTGAACGCCTCTTACGCGCCGGTTTTTAACTCCCCGCAGATCTCCGCGGTCCTGGGGAATCAGAGCTACGTCCCGCCCTTTCCTTCAGTGAGCTATGAAGACCTGGGGCTGAATTTGAAAACCACAACAGTCATTCACGGTGGCTCAGACGTGAGTTTAAAGCTGGACTTGCAGTTGCGCTCACTGACTGGCCAGAGCGCAAACGGCGTGCCGATTATTTCCAATCAGGAATATGAAGGCAGCATCCGCCTTCAGGATGGCGAACCCGCCGTAGTCGCTGGAGAAATCTCCAGCAGCGATATCCGCTCGATGACCGGCATCCCGGGTCTCGGCGTCATCCCGGGCCTCAATCAGGCCATGGTGAATAATTCCCTCACCACCGAGAACGACGAACTGCTCATCGTCATCACCCCTCACATCGTGGCCAACCGCAACCTGAAGACTGACGCGATCTGGGTAACCCAGAACTAGCGCCTTCCGGTATCGGCGCTCGAGACCCAACACCGGGCTTCATATCTCACTGAGTCAAGGTCTGCAGGGTCCGCAAGCCGCTCTCTCAGTTTCCTTGCTTCGCCGCAAAATCCACCAACCGCTTCAACGCTTCCGCCGGAACCTGGCTTATATTCCCAATACTTCGGCCATTGATAAACAAGGTCGGTGTGCCATTCACGTTCACTGATTTGCCCAGCGCAATCGAAGCATCCACCCGTGCCTTGGTCGCCGGCAGGCTGGCGCAAGCCGCAATATCCGCGCCTTTCACGCCCGCTCCGTCCGCCAGCGCGGTCAGCTTCTGATCGGCATTTTCGGCTGTAATATCGGACTGAGTTTCGTAGGTCTTGGCAATAAATTTCCAGAATGCCTCGTTGGAAGCCCGGGCCACACAATCAGCGTAACCCGCACCCTTGGCCGCCCAGTTGTGCATCTCGAGTGGAAAATTCTGAAAGACAAAGCGCGCGTTCGGTTCCGCTGCAATCAGGCCCTCAATCGTGGGCTGCGCCGCTTTGCACGCCGGACATTGCAGATCGCCAAACTCCACGATCGTGACCGGCGCATCTTTCGGTCCACGCGATGGTCCGGTAATTCCCTTTTCCAATATCTTGTTCACCCGCTCAAAGGGTTTCGCGCCGAAGGGAATAATCTCACCCACTACTGCATGTTCGCCATCCGCGGTTACGTAAAACCGGCTGGCCTGCTGTCCCTGCGGACTGGCCAGTACCACGTCAATCTGCGCCAATCCCGGCACCGGCGCGGGTTTGATGCTGGAGACTTTCCAGGTCACGCCCGGCTCATAGCCAAAAGTCTGCTGCATGAATGAATCCACCGTCGCTTCCGATGGCAGATTCACCGCGGGACTATTCATCGAGGGCGCTGCGGGTTTTTCCACAGCTTTCCCCTTCGTGGAGGATTGCGCTGCCCCCAAACTACATGTCAGTAACAGGACAAGAATTGCCTTGATCGAACGACGCATGATTTCCTTTCTACTCGAATTAAGAATCTCTTCTAGATAGGCTCAGAGAATATAGCCACTGCGAAACCCAGGCACCTCAAACTTCGCTCTTCGCCGCAATCGGCAACCGGCGCCCGTACCCAAAAGCCTTCGGAGTAATCTTGATCCCCGGCGCCGCCTGCTGCCGCTTGTATTCCGCACGATCCACCATTCGCAGGACTCGCCTCACCACTTCAATATCAAAGCTATGATCCGCGGCGATGCGCTCCGCTGTGTGCGCATCTTCCACGTAATCTTCGAGCACCGCGTCCAGAATCTCGTAAGGTGGTAAGGAATCGCTGTCCTTCTGATCCGGCCGCAACTCCGCCGAGGGCGGTTTCTCCAGCGTATCCTGCGGAATCACCGGACGCCGCGAATTCACGTAGCGGCTCAGCCGGTAAACCAGCGTCTTCGGCACATCCGAAATCACCGCCAGTCCACCCACCATGTCTCCGTAGAGTGTACAGTAGCCCACGCCCAGTTCACTCTTGTTGCCGGTGGAGAGTACGATGGCGCCGAATTTATTCGAGAGAGCCATCAACAGCGTGCCGCGCGCACGCGACTGAATGTTTTCCTCGGTCACATCTTCCTTCTGATTCGCAAACACATCTTTCAAAGTTTTCCGGTACGCGTCCACGGCGTCGTTAATTGAAAGCAACTCAAACCGGATCCCCAGATTCTTGGCCAATGCACGCGCGTCAGCAATCGACCCCGCCGAAGAGTAAGGCCCCGGCATCCCCACACCAATCACGTTCTCCGCACCCACAGCATCGGCCGCAATCACCGCGGTGAGCGCTGAATCGATCCCCCCGCTCAGTCCGATGATAGCTTTTTGAAAGCCGCATTTACGAATGTAATCGCGCGTCCCCAACACCAGCGCCGAATACACGCTGGCTTCTTCCCCTTCGATCTGCTCATGCATGTCGCCGGTCAGAGTTTTCGAATCGAAGTAAACCAAATCCTCTTCGAATGATCGTCCCTGAGCGATGATCTTTCCCTCCGCGTTCAGCACCAGACTCGAACCGTCAAAAAGCAAGCTGTCATTACCGCCCACCTGGTTCACCATCGCAACTGGAACTTTATGCTGACGCGCAATCGAGGCCAGCATGTCTCGCCTCACCTCGCGCTTGCCGATCCAGAAAGGTGACGCCGAAATATTCAGAACAAAATTGCCGCCGGCGCGAACCAGCGCCTCGATCGGATCCACTACATAAAGCCGTTTCGGCCAGAACAGTTTATCGTTCCATGCATCCTCGCAAACCGTGAGCGCCATGCGATTCCCGCAGAAAGGAAAAAGCTCCTGCGATTTTGCCGGAGCGAAGTTGCGCATCTCGTCAAAAACGTCGTAAGTCGGCAACAACATCTTCGATTGCAGGAAAGCAATCTTCCCGTCCTGCAACAGCGCCGCAGAATTCATCACCGACTTGCCGGTATCAGAGTTGGCCGGCGTAACCAGGCCGCAGATTACCGCAATCCCTCGCGTTGCTTCGGCAATTCGCTCCGCAGTCTCACGATTCCGGGAAACAAACGAAGGCCGCTCCACCAAGTCTCGCGGCGGATAGCCGCAGACGGACAACTCTGGAAACAGAATGAGCCCCGCGCCCTCCGCCTGCGCGCGCCGCGAAAACTCAATTATCTTTGCCGCGTTGCCGGAAAAATCGCCAACCGTTGGATTGATCTGCCCAAGCGCAATCTTCACATCTTTAGTGTAAAGCCGAGGTCGGGGGAGGGGAAAGCTGGAAGGGAGTTCGGGTTTCGATTTACGCTCACGACGCCAAGACGGACCGCGGCTACGACTTCGTCTAGGATGGAAGGAGAGCGGGACTCGACCCAGCGCCCGCCGCGGCCGCATTCGTCAGCGGTGCACGGCCCGGCTCTGCAACTTCCCGCTTCAAACAAAGATCCATGGCCGCCGATATGCTCTTCACTTCCTGCTGTTTCATTGCCAGCCATCGATCGAACTTGGATTTCTCCCGCGCCGCCTCGTCGAGATTGCGCTTCACCCGCGCCGCATACTGCGCCTTCACGCGCTCCAACTCTTCTTCAATCCGGATATTTTCTTCGGCTTTCCGCTCCCACTCCGCTTCGATCAGCTTGGTCTGCTCGGCCTCATAGCGGTCCAGGGCCTCTTGACGCGTCTTCGCATCCTGTTGCACCTGCCCTATTGAAATGTCGGCAGCCTCCAGTGCCACCATCACCGCCGCTCGCTTCGTCTCATTCGCCAGCCCAACCATATGTTCGCTGTTGAGCATTTCGACCACTTTGTGAACGCTGTACCCCTTCTTGGAATTCGTGATCCCAGCTGCCTGGTAGATGTCTTCCATGGGCAACAGGTCGACTTGAAATCCGGAGACACACTCTGCTTTGCGATCCTCAGCTTCCTTCTTTGCGGACGAATCTAGCTGCTGCATGGAATTCTTCCTTCCCTTCTCGCTCTGACCGTCTTCACTGATTTCTGCGGCTTTTACGCTCGGGCTCTCCCGCTTGTTTTGCCAAGGTGCCAGTTCCAGCCATTTGCGTGCCATAGATTTTTTCTCCCTCGGAACATCCCTCATTCTTGCTGGCTGCGTTGCCCGAAATCTGCTTCGCCGGTGCGCCCCAAAATCCTCAGGCGGTAGAGGACGACTCCTGCGATGGCCCCGAATCCCCTGCCCATCTTCGGAATCCATTTCGTTTCCCCGCACAGAGGCAACCGGGGCGCCGCGGGCCGAACTGTTGGCGGACTGAGGTTCTGTAGCCGGTTTCGCCTCCAGAACCTTGCTAGCTGTCCCTTCCTGCATCCTCGGCTGGTCTTGCACCACGGCTTGCTTTTCGGTTGGGGTGACCGCAGCTACCCGCTGCATACCGACCAGGTAGTCCCAATCTTCGCTACGGCAGTATCTGACAATCCCGGAAAATTCCTCGAAGCGGCCGCGCACTCTTAGCTTTGCGCCCACTTCGACGGGCTTTTTCATCCGTATGCATGCACCACTCAGCGATTTATCTTCCAGGCGTGCGGGTGCGGTTAGCAACTTTCCCGTGGCATCCTCCCACGACACCTCTGCCAGCATCATGAGGACGATTCGATTTTCGCGCGCAGCGGTGCTCATGCGAAGTCTATCGGCAATAAATAAAATGAGTTCATACCGGAGAGATTCCGGATTTGATTCCCCGCCTGAAAATTCCCATTTTTGGAATTCGGCCGGAAAGGACCTTCAATCATCGTCTCCCGCCGGAAGCACCGTATGCTTCGGCGCTGGCATGGGCGCGTCGCCTTTTTGATCCCGCCATAGAACTCTATTCAGCCGCGCAGCTCCGGCCGCATCCGGCCGCGAGAAATCCATTTTCGTCGATTCCTTTCCGCCCGGCGCATCCCGCTTATTCGTCTCGTAGATCAGTTGGTTTTTTAAATTGCGGTAGTCCGCCTGAAACGCAGCCTGCCCACCTTTACCGGAAAACATAGGCCCCATCGGGGGCGCATAGGCATCATTCTGATTCATCGCCGGCAGTCCCAGCAGCATCTCCATGGTGTGAATCAGATTCACGGTCGTGTAAAACCGGTGGTCCACATAAGGCGCGCTCGCCGTTCCCGGTGAATATTTACTCACCACAAGCGCGATCGATCGATGCGCATCCACATGGTCCGCTCCATTCTGCGCATCGTCTTCCAGAATAAATATCGCGGTATCGTCCCAGTACGGGCTGTGTGAAACCGCATCCACTACACGCCCCACGGCCAAATCGTTATCCGCCACCGAGGCCTGCGGACGCGGCTTCTCCGGGCGCGTGCCTCCCGTATGATCGTCAGGAAAATAGAGCAACACGAACGCCGGCAATTCAAATTCCGCCCCTTCGTTCTCCTCGCGCGCTCGCTTGTAAGCGGCAAATTCATTCAAAAATTCATCCGCGCGAAGCTGGTCGGGATAATCCGTATTGAAGTCTGGATACAACGGATCAAAATGATCTCGCAGCACTGCCTTCGTCGCCTTCACTCCCTTGAAAAGCGGCACCGCCCACGGCCACGGACTCGATCCGCCGTGCGGATTGCCCACATTCGGATCCAGATCATCGCCTTTCTCCACATTCGTACGCGGACACGCCGCTTCCTCCCGCGAAGGCGTTCCCTGCTTCGGCGATGAAGCTTTGGGAAGTTTATTGCACCACTCCGCATTCACATACTCGCCATAATCTCGATAACTCACCCCATGTCGCGACAGATTGTCCCAAAGAAATCCCGTAGAAGGATCGTCGATATCCGCCTCCTCATGATCCAGTGGATACTCCCCCGCGACCGTTCCTTGAAAATCATAGGTCCGCTCTTTGCCGCGGTAGGCGATCTGCCATGTCTTCTCGTTGTAATCGCTGGTAATGGCGGCCGTTGACCACAGATGCCCGTCGCCGGAAACTTCCCCGCTATCATAGAAGTTATCCAGCACGCCAAACTGCAATGCCAGCTTGTGCTCGTTGGGCGTAATGTCCGCTCCGTACATGGTCAAAGTGGAATCGCCATTGCCCGCCTTCAGATCACCCAGAATCTGATCGTAGGTGCGGTTCTCCTTGATCACATAAATCACATGCTTGATCGGATTCTTTCCATCCGCAAATTGAATCGTCTCTGGATCGCGGTGGAGCAGGTTGTCGTTCTCCACCGTGCGCGTAAACTCTGGGAGTTTGCCGAGAGTCGAAGGGATATTCAGCCGCGCGATCGAACCCCGCAGCAGCGTTGCAATATAGGCATGGCTGTGATGTTTCAGCTCCCACTCAGTCTTTCCCTCACGATTGTCCGGTCCCGTACCTTCGCCTTTAGCGGTGGCGATCAGCAAGTCATCCCCGTGCACCGCGAGCGCACTTGGATACCAGTCTGTGGGGATGAATCCTAACGGAACCAACGTAGCCGCCGCGTCGCCCACCGGCTTAGGCTCGGTTGAAGTATCAAATACAGCGACCGCATTGGAAGAAGCATCCGCCACAAATAATCGCTTCCCATCCGCGGACTGCGCCAGCGCGCCAGGATAAGTCCCGGAGAATTCCTGACCCTTGATCTTCGTACTGAGCAGCGCAACCATCTGCGCGCTCTCAGTAGAAACCACGGCAACCGCATCCGCATTGGACAACGCCACGTACAACCACTTCTCATCCGGACTGAGCAACATCGCCGTCGGATGCGACCCCGGCGCAATCGGATCCTCCGGCTCCTTTAGCTTGATCCACCGCGCAACCTTCCCATCCGTCAAATCCAATTCGGCAACCTGCGACCCATTCCATAAGCTGCACCACGCGCGGCGTCCATCGCGCGCTACCGCAACCGTATAAGGAAATGAAGCTGGTACTAAACGATTAGTACTCAAATCGAAACTCTGCAACACCTTGCCGCTCGCCATGTCGAGCAGCACTACATTGTCGGAAAGATTGTTCGCGACAAGAAGTTGATCTCTATGGCCGCCCTCATGTCCTGCGTCGGCCAGCGCCAGCCCTGCCGGATAAGGAATCGCCGTCCCCGCCGGCGTCTTCCGCAACTCAAGCGAAACCTTCTTCTCCGCCGCCAGCGCCTGCGGACCAATCGCAATGAACCGCTCAGGCTCGACTGCGCCCCCATGGAATTTGTAAACCGCAATTCCATTTCCCGTGTCACCCTCCTTCTCCCCGCTGGGATCAGTAATCGACCCCACCGAAGCGTAAAGATGTTTTCCGTCGGAACTAAACACGAGGCCAAGAAAATAACTCTGATGCGCGTTCTCGCCGAATCTCTTATCCGGATAATCCGCCAGTCGATTCGTCTTCAGATCCAGCACTGCAATCGATTGTGTCCCCATCGTCTCCTGTGTGCCATACCCGTCGTTCAGCATAGCCGCGTAGCGCCCATTGGGGCTGATCGCGAGCGTCCCGGGAAAACCATTCGTACTTCCAATGCGCCCCGGCGCCGGGGTAGTCAACTCCTTGCTGGTCGGAAGCGGGATCGACGATTGCCCGGGCTGAGCTTCCTGTGCCGAAAGCGCAATTCGCAGGGAAAGAAATGCGGTGACGAAGAAAAAGACGCGGAAGAATCGGATCACGCAGGCCTCCGGTGAGCTTGATGTACGAACGGAAGATGAAGCAGAGATGAGCCTAATCGAAGCGCGAATCCGCGGTCAAAGCAGAATGGATTGGAAAAGTATCTGACTAAGAAAGACGCTGAACGTCGCAACACGGAAAAGCCGTTATAGAAGTTAGGACGAAACCGGAATCTTCCTAAGCTCCCGAAGCTCTCGACGACCCCTCAACCCCAGCCGCAGACTCCGGATGCTCCTCCGCGCCAACATTGTGCCGCACGTCCGCTCCCTTCACCCAGAAGATTACATCCTCGGCAATGTTCGTCGCGTGATCGGCCACGCGCTCCAGGTTGCGCGCAATCAACAGCGCATCGAGCGCCTGCCGCACCACATCCGGACGCTGGTTCATCGTCTTCACCAGTTGGATAAAGGCATCGTCCTTCATCCGATCCACCACATTATCCATTTCGAGTACAGCCTGCGCCAGTTCAACTTTTCCTTCAATAAACGACTCTAACGCTCTTCGAACCATGGCGCTTACGGCTGCCCCCATCCGCGCGATGTCTACCGGCAAGTCCACACTTGGCAGGTCCGTCATGTCCATCACGCGTTCCGCAATGTTCACCGCCTGGTCGCCTACGCGCTCCAGATCAGAATTAATCTTCGTCACCGCGAGAATGAAACGCAGATCCACCGCCATCGGCTGCTGCATGGCCAGCAAATCGAACGCCGCCTCGTCAATCTCCCGCTCCGAAGTATTAATCAGGCTCTCGCCCTCGAGAACCATCTGGCAACGCGTGAGATCGCGATCAATATAAGCCTGCCGGGCGCGGTCCACGGCCTGCTCCGCCAGCCCACCCATGCGAAGCAACTTCTGCCGTAAATCGTCCAACCCTTGCTGAAAGCGCGTGCGCATTCTCTCAACCTTCCTTATGCGAAACTGCTCTAACCAAACCTGCCGGTGATGTAATCTTCCGTCCGCTTGTGCGTCGGCTTGGTAAAGATCTTTTCCGTCTTATCGAACTCGATCATCTTACCCAGCAAAAAGAATCCCGTAAACTCAGCCACTCGCGCCGCCTGCTGCATGTTGTGCGTCACAATCACAATGGTATAGCGCTCTTTCAACTGAAAGATCAACTCCTCAATCTTACCCGTAGAAATCGGATCGAGCGCCGAGCAGGGCTCGTCCATCAGCAGCACCTCGGGCTCAACCGCTAGTGCCCGCGCAATGCAAAGCCGCTGCTGCTGCCCACCCGAAAGACTGGCTCCCGATTTCTTGTGCACCTGATCTTTTACTTCCTGCCACAAAGCCGCCGCTTCCAGAGAACTTTCCACAATCTGATCCAGTTTCCGGCGGTCGCTGAATCCATTCAGCTTCAATCCCGAAGCCACGTTGTCGTAGATCGACATCGTCGGAAATGGGTTCGCCTTTTGAAAAACCATCCCCACCCGGCGCCGTAGCTGCGTCGCCGAAGTTCCGTTGTAAGCGTTAATCTCTCCAATGTGAACCTGGCCCGTAACTCGCGCCTCGGGAATCGTTTCATGCATGCGGTTCAAGCAACGGATGAACGTCGATTTGCCGCAGCCCGAAGGCCCAATCAGCGCCGTGGCGTGGTTGGCCGCCATCGTCAGCTGAATGTCATAGAGAGCTTGCGTCTTCCCGTACCACGCATTCAGATTTTCGACTTTGATTCCAACGCCCATAGACTACGCAGCTCCAAACGTACCACGGCGGACCGCGAAGCGCACCGCCGCGACCGCGCTAACAATAAGGACAATCAGCACTAGCGCTCCCGCCCACGCCTGCCGGTGCCATTCATCGTAAGGAGAGATCGCGTAATTAAATATCTGCAGCGGCAGCGCGGCAGTCGGCTGATTCGCCCGCAGATTCCAGAATTGATTTCCGAACGCCGTAAATAAAAGCGGCGCCGTCTCGCCCGCAACCCGCGCAAACGCCAGCATGATCCCGGTAATCACCCCGGAGGTCGCAGTGCGCAGTGTGATCGACAGCGTCGTTCGCCAGCGTGGAATCCCCAGCCCGTAAGCCGCCTCGCGCAACGCCCTCGGAACCAGCAACAGCATTTCCTCCGTAGTGCGCGTGATCGTAGGAATCATCATGATGGCCAGTGCCACTCCTCCGGCCAACGCCGAGAAATGCTTCTGGTACAACACGACAATCGAATAAGCGACAATTCCCAC
Organism: uncultured Acidobacteriaceae bacterium; assembly: GCA_963726155.1. GTDB lineage: Bacteria > Acidobacteriota > Terriglobia > Terriglobales > Acidobacteriaceae > Sulfotelmatobacter. Next base: position 944,962 of record CAVSBF010000002.1, on the reverse strand, counting down.
CACAATCGACGGCACTCCGTTCAGCACGTCAGCCGTGAACCGGATCGAATCACCAAAGCGGTTGCGCCCGTACTCCGCCAAATAAATTCCCGCGCCCACTCCTAGTGGAACTCCAATCACACTGGCCAGCGCCAGAATGAAAATCGATCCCACAATCGCGTTCGCCATGCCTCCGCCCGCTTCGCCCACCGGCTTCGGCGTCTGCGTCAGGAATGCCCAGTTGATCGATCCCACTCCGCGATAGACCAGGTAGGTGAATATCGCGAACAACGGCACCATCACCAGGACGACCGTAAGCACCGCGACTCCGGTCATCGCATGATCGGTGAACCGCCGTCTCAGGGAGATCTGAGGAGCAATATTCTCCGCGGATTTTCTGGTCTCAGGCACTGGCCCTCGCAGGTTGCCCGCGCGTTACCGACCACACCAGCAATCGCGCCAGCGCGTTGACCACAATCGTCACCAGAAACAGCGCCAGCCCAATCTCAATCAGCGCCGCCAGATTCAAATCCCCGGTGGCCTCGCTGAATTCGTTGGCCAGCACGCTCGCCATGGTATATCCAGGCGCAAATAAAGACTTCGCGATCTCCGGCCGGTTCCCGATCACCATCGTCACTGCCATCGTCTCGCCCAAAGCCCGTCCGAGCCCCAGGATAATTCCGCCCATAATTCCCGCCCGCGCGTTGCGCAGCACTCCCAGCCGGATCATCTCCCACCGAGTCGCGCCCAGCGCCAGCGCTGCCTCGCGCTGATGCTGCGGCACCACCATCAGCACTTCTCGCGTGATCGAGGAAATAATGGGAACGATCATAATCGCCAGAATAATTCCCGCCGCCAGCATGCTGATCCCATACGGCGGGCCGTCAAAAAATCCCGTCCAGCCCAAAGTCCGCGCCAGGAAGGGTTCCACATAGTTGCTCAAGATCGGAACCAGTACAAATATCGCCCACAGGCCGTACACCACACTCGGAATCGCCGCCAACAGCTCGACAAAAAACGAGAGCGGCCCGCGCAACGCCTTAGGACACATTTCCGTGGTGAATACCGCAACTCCGATCGACAACGGCACGGCAATAATAAGAGCCAAGAAAGAGGAGACTAGCGTTCCGTAAATGAATGGCAGCGCCCCAAATTTTTCGTTCACCGGATCCCAGTCTCGTCCGGCAAAAAACTTGAAGCCAAAAGCGTGCCACGAAGGTCCGGAACGCAGCACCAGTTCATATACGATCAGCGCCAGCGTTGCCAGCACCGCCAGACCGCACAGCAGCATGGCGATCTTGAACACTTGGTCGCCGGTTTCGCCATCTTTCATAAATAAATGGGCGGAACGTCTTTTTGCCGAGGCTTGATAGCTAACGTTCGAAGATTCTACGGGTTGCGGAGGAGGCATATCGGGCCGTGGTTGCGCGGGCAAGGCCATTCCGCTTAACCCTAGCAGAATCCTGTTAACAGGATGTTAAAATGACCAAGCTTTTCCGGATTGCCTTTCCGCAGACAAGCCTTTATTTTCTTGTACCAATTCGTTTTGCCTTATGTCGATTGATCCAAAGCGCAGCCGCGAGGTTTTTCAAAACCTTGAACGGGATCTAGTCAAACTCGCCTCGAATCCTCAGGCGAAAGCGGTGCATCGTTTCCGTACCGGAACGCGCCGCCTTCAAATATTGCTCTCCGAACTTTCGCCCAAGCTCGATCGCAGTGACAAGAAGCTTCTAAAACAATTAGGCCGAATCCGCAAGCGCGCCGGCAAAGTTCGCGATCTCGACATGCAAGCGGCGGCTTTACGCAGCCTGAAAGTCCCACGGGAGCCCCGGCGCAAATCGCAGCTGGTAAGCCACCTGATCGAACTCCGCTCTCAGCAGGAGAAAAAGCTTCGCAAGCAGCTCGATAAAGCTACCGTCCGCGAAATTCGCAAGCGCCTCAAACGTTCCGCCAAACACTTCCATCCCCAGGCCGGTCGCGACCCCTTGGCCGTTGCCCGCGCCATGCTCGACTCCCTGCATCGAACCGGCGCCCCTCTCACTGATACCGTTTTGCACCAGTACCGCATTCTCAGCAAACGCGCTCGCTACGCCGCCGAGTTCGCCATCCCGTCTCCCGCGTCCGACCACTTCATCGCCCAGGTAAAGCGACTCCAGGATGCTCTCGGCGATTGGCACGACTGGCTCACCTTGACCCAAACCGCCACGTCCCACCTCGGCGACGTCCGCGAATCGCCTCTGGTTGCCGAACTTCACAATGTCACCGGAGCAAAATACCGCCGCGCCATCGCAGTCCTCTCCCAAGCGCAGACCGCTGCGGCACCCATCTCGGATCACTCCAGGCGTCCGCTCGCGACTCCCGCCGGTGCAGCCGCCAACACAGCGTCCGCAGCCTAGCTGACCGGCCTTTTCGCGCCGAACCCTTTTGTGATGACCTCACAGACAACCGTACTCTCTATCACTGCGTCTAACCGCATCTTTGTGCTACCTAATCGCTTACGGGAGCATTCCGTGCAAGACTCGATGACCTTTCGCGCGCTGGACAGCCAGACCAATTGCCAACTCTGTTCAGTCAATCTCGCGGTGCTTCAGTTCGATATCCTTTCCGACCAGGAAAAATCCCGACAACAGGGAGCGTGCTGTACCACATGTGCCTTCAACATTCTCGCGTCCCTCGCCGGGGTTAAGAAACAACCTCCCGAGTAAATTCGACCATCGGCTGCCAATCAGTCCTTTATGTTTACCCCGTGTACTCAGTGCCTCCGGTGTTAGAGGTTTTTTTTTACCCCTCTATCCACCAGCGGATGACGCACCACCGCCATCCCTGTAAACTGTTCCCCTCGCTCACATGCCGACTTTTGCCGCGGTTGATATCGGTTCAAATTCCGTTCGACTGAAGATCGCCCGACTCACGCGCGGCCATCTTCGCGAAATCCACGAAGACCGCGAAGTTACTCGCTTGGGCGAAGGCGTCTTCCGCTCCGGCTTTCTCACTCCCGAATCGATGGCTGAGACCGTCAAAGTGCTGCGCCGTTTTCACCGCGCCACCCAGCAAGTCGTCACCGACCCGGTCCGCGTGGTCGCCACCAGCGCCCTCCGCGACGCCCGCAATTCCCAGGCGTTTCTCGAATGGGTGCGGTCCGCCACCGGTTGGAGCGTCGAAATCATCTCTGGTCTGGAAGAAGCCCGCCTGATTCACCTCGGCCTGGTCTCCAACTTGCGTGTCGATAGCGCTCCCACGCTCATGCTGGATCTGGGCGGCGGAAGTTGCGAACTTACCGTCTCCACCCGCGGTCAGATTCGCGAAACCGTCAGTCTTCCCCTAGGCGCAGTCCGTCTCACTGACGAATTCCTGCGTCACGATCCGCCACGCAAAGGCGAACTAAAGCGTCTGCAAGGGTTCATCGCCCGCGAAGTCAACCGTGTGGCGTCGCGCATCATCGCCGCCAAAGTCAAGAACGTCATCGCCACCTCCGGAACCGCTGACGCTCTCGCCACCGCCGCCAGTAACCTGCGCAAGAACGGAACTCGACAGCGCTTGATGGTCTCTCGCGCGGAAATGACTCGCCTGGCCAAGCGCCTCGCTCGCCTACCCCTCGATGAGCGCCGCAAGATTCAAGGCATCGGTCTGCGCCGCGCAGAAATCGTGGTCGCCGGAGCCATGGTCTATCACGAACTGCTTGACCGCCTGCACCTCAAAGGTTTTCGCTATTCGCCGCTGGGCCTGCGCGATGGTCTTCTCGCGCAAATGGCGGCCGAACACGACCGCAGCACGCGCTCGGGGAGGCAGATCGAATCCGAACGTTGGGAATCCATCACTAAAGCCGTAACTCACTACCGCGTCGACATGAAGCACGCGCTCGACGTGCGGGACTCCGCGATGTTCTTATTTTCCGCGCTGCGTTCTGTGCACGGCCTCGCGCCCGAATTCCGCGAGTGGCTCTCCGCCGCTGCCATGCTTTATGAGGTGGGAGACTATGTTAACCGCAACGGCCATCACCGTCACACCTATTACATCATTTCGAATTCGGAGATTCTTGGCTACACGCCGCAGCAGCGCCGTTTGATTGCAGCCATCGCACGCTATTTAGGAAAGTCGCGCCCCACCTTGGATGAGCCTCCCATGAAGGCTCTCGACCCGGCGGAACGCCCTGGCGTGCAGAAGGCAATTATGTTGCTACGCCTGGCGCGCGCGTTGAATCTTGGCCGCACCCGCGCCGTACAAAAAGTTCGAGTCACTCAGAAGGGCCCGGACGTCCACTTGACTCTCGTCCCCCGCCGCCGTATGGGCGTGGACCTGGAACTCTGGGCCATCGAGAAAGATGCCCCTTATTTTCGCGAAGTGTTCGGCCGCGCACTCTCCACCGCTGCCGTGTAAAGCGTGCGCAGCGCCTTCGGCGTTAGGCACCACTGCAGCGTCCCTGAACTCCGGCGCATATCCACTCGCGCCACCGCGCCCTTTTTTAACTCCACCGACGCTTCACACCCAGACTCGCTGATCACCGTCCCCAAGAACTGGCTCAGATTTGGATTATGTCCCACCACCATAATCGATTCTTGCTTCGCATACTTTTCCAGCAACTTTCGGAAATCCGCAAAGCTCGCCTCCGGACGGAGCCCCGCATCCATCTGCAACTTGCCTTCGTATCCCATCTCATTCCCGACCAGTGAGGCCGTTTGCATCGACCGTTTCAGAGGACTGGAAATAATCATGTCTACTTGCGCGTCGATCGCAGCCAGCGCACGCCCCACATATCCGCACTGCTCAATCCCTTCCTTATCGAGCCCGCGCTTCTCATCCTTTTTCGGATTCACAAAGTGTTCCCCGGCGCTGGCATGCCTTAAGAAATAAATAATCATCGCGATTTATCGTTATCTAGGTTGCGGGTCTAAGTGCAGTTGAAGTGGAGTGTGGTCGAATCTGTTTTCGATGCAATTGAAACCCGATACTACCAAACGAACCCCGGAATGTGAACCTACCCTCTGTGTGCTCCGCGGAAGGTTTCGGCTCCCTCCGCGCTTCAAGCATTGGTTTCAAGGTAAGTCTGCTGACTCACCGGGGGGCAGATCGCGCAGCCCTCCGCTTCCTCGCCGGAACCGCCGGTGGAACCGAACCCAGTTGCTTCCCTTCCGCCACGCTGATCAGATAATCCTGTGCGCTAAAAGCCGCCGCGCCTGTAGGCGGCCTGCGATTCCGTTTCCCTCGCACTGGCTGCCATGCCCGGATATAAGTCCCATCCCGCAATAGGATCCGCGCCTTGCGGTTATCCGCCAGTAAAGAATCGAGAATCTCCCGCCGCACTCGCTCGCGAATGAATTCGTCGCGCAACGGGACCAGCACTTCCACCCGCTCGTACAGATTGCGTGGCATCCAGTCGGCGCTTCCGATATAAATTTCTTCTTCCCCGGCATTGCCGAAATAATAGATTCGGCTGTGCTCCAGAAATCGTCCCACAATGCTGCGTACCTTGATCCGGTCACTCAGTCCCCGCACTCCCGGCCGCAACGCGCAAATCCCGCGCACGATCAAGTCAATTTCCACTCCCGCCTGGGAAGCCCGGTACAGCGCCTGAATCACGTTCTTATCCAGCAGCGCATTCATCTTGGCGATGATCCGTCCCGGTACTCCCTGCCGCGCGTGCTCCGCCTCGCGATCAATCAGCGCAATCGTCTTTTCCGCCAGATCCAGCGGCGCCACCAGCAGAGGATCGTAGCTCGGATTCTCCGCATACGCCGTCAGGAAACTGAAAACATCATGCACCGCCCGCGTAATCTCCGGATTCGCCGTAAACAAACTCAGGTCGGTATAAATCTTGGCCGTGGTTGCGTTGTAATTTCCCGTCCCGATGTGCGCATAGCTGCGCGGCACTCCATCCGGATCGCGCCGCACCAGCAACGAAAGTTTGCAGTGCGTCTTCAATCCCACCAGCCCGTGAAATACCTGCACTCCCGCATCTTCCAGATCACGCGCCCAGCGGATGTTATGCGCCTCATCGAAGCGTGCCTTCAACTCCACCACCGCCGTCACTTCTTTTCGCGAAGCCGCATCAATCAACGACGGCACGATCAGCGAATGTTCATTGGTCCGGTACAGCGTCTGCTTGATCGAAAGCACGTGATCATCTTCCGCCGCCGACTCGATGAATGCCACCACCGCGTCATAGGAATCGTAAGGATGGTGCAACAACACATCGTGCCGCCGTAACTCCTCAAACAGATTTTGCGATTTCGCCGTCAGCCGCAACTCCCGCGGCGCGAAAGGACGGTATTTCAAATCCGGCCTCGCCGTCTGGTCATACACATTGAATAGGCGCGAAAGATTCACCGGACCATTCACTGGAAACACCTGCCATGCATCCAACTCAAACACCGTTCGCAACCGGTCGATCATTTCCGGATCGGCGTCCGCCTCAATTTCCATCCGCACCGCATCGCCCTTGCGCCGGTTGTGCAACTCCGCCCGCACCGACTCCAGCAGATTCCGCGCCTCTTCTTCCTGCAGATAAAGATTGCTGTTTCGCGTCACCCGAAAAGGCGCCGCCGCCACAATATCGTAGCCGTGATACATGTGCTGCGCGTGGTGCGCCACCAGGTCGGCGAGAAAAATAAAGTCGGTGGTATTTTCTGATGGCAGCCTCACCAGTCGGGGCAAACTCCGCGGCACCGAAACTACCCCCGTGTAGGTCAGGGCCGAGCGCCGGCGCCGGCGCAACAGCAGTCCCAGGCACAGCGCCTTATTGATCACGCGCGGAAAGGGATGCGCCGGATCCACTGTCACTGGCGTGAGCAGCGGATCTAACTCCTTCTCGCAATACTCATCCACGAACCGTCGCGCCTCGGCATCCAGTTCGTGCATCCCCAGTACTCGAATTCCGTTTTCCGCCAGCGCGGGCCGAAGCGTGTTCCAGCAGTCATACTGCTCATCCACGAACTTGTGCGTGAGCCGCGCCAGAACTTCGCGCTTATCCATAAGCGTCAGGCCGTCCGGGCCTGCTTCGTTGTAGCCGTCTTCGATCTGCTGCATCATGGCGGCTACGCGAATTTCGAAAAATTCGTCCAGATTGCTGGCCGAGATGGCGAGAAACTTCAGTCTTTCCAGCAGCGGATTTCCAACATCCTCGGCCTCCTCGAGCACACGTTCATTGAACGCCAGCCATGAGGTATCACGGTTGAGGTAGTACTCAGGATTTTCCAGCGAAAGGCGAGCCATGTGCAGGGTCTTACACTACGTTCAATTTTTGCTTGTCGACTGCGAGGTCGACTGCGAGCCGCAAATCACCAAAGCGGGGGAGATTCCATCAACTAGAACTAGTATAAAACATCCTCGACCGAACCGCACTTGGAGGGATCAGAGGTTAGTCGTTCAACTCGATTTGTTTCCTTCATGACTTCCGTCATCCCTTAACGCGGCGTACTTCAGCGGCGCGAGGGATGTCCCACTGACCGGCGCAACGCGTAAGCCAAACTCCAGGACTACCGATCAAAGGGGGATTTTTCCCAGTCCGCGCAGGTCGGTTAGAAAAAACTCCGGCGCGTCGCAATAGCAAACTCCGCCATGCGACGCGCCGGTAAATGCAACTTTCAAACTCCAACTAGGGCAGGTAATAGCGGAAGGACGTGAATACCATATTGTCCAGACCGCTCGGCGATACACCAATTCCCGGACTAAAGCCGGTCCCGTGCCAAGTGTCGCGTGCTACGTAGGAGTATTGAATACCGTACTGCAACCGTCCCTTGGGGCCGGTATAGATGCGATACCAGTAACCGGCAGTGCCTTCCAGCACCACCCGCGTATCGGCCGTGCAGCTTGACAGACTTCCCGGAATAAAGCCAGTGCCAACTCCCGGCGCGGTCTCGGTGTAGCAGCCCTTATTCGAGAAATTCGGCGAACCGTATCCGATGAATTTGTTCTCGATCGGATCGTAGCCTGCCGCTCTGCCTGCATATTCCGCACCACCGTTGAAATACACATCCAGCTTCTTGCTGTGCCATTCCAGCGTAGCCAGCCCCTGGTAGGACCGAATCAGATTGAGGGCGCCGTCTGCATAAACCGCCGAGTCGGGCAAGCCGGCCGTACCGTAGCGGCCAATGCCGCGTCCGGTCAAACCATGCAAACCGAAATCGATATGTTTATTGTAAAAGGACCAGCGCGCGTTGGCACCCACGCCGCCTCCGTTGTTCGAAACGTTGGTTGCTCCCAGAGCGTTCGGACCCGCTGTCGTGCTGCCGCCGCATAGCGTCGTCGCCGAAGCAACTTCGCCGCAGGGAAATACGCGGTCGCGGAATCGACTGTAGATGCCAAACACTTCATAATGTCCGAATCCCGGCTCAAACACCGCCTTGGCGAGGATGTCCGGCGACGGGTTGAACGAATAGTTGGCAATCGGGCTGCAAGTCGTAACCGGCGCACCCGAGGAATTCAAGCTCGTGCTGCAATTGGAGATTGCGGCATTATAGAGACCGCCAGCGGCTCCCGCCGAACCCACGACAAAGTTATCCGCGTTGTTGTGGCTCGTGACCGTTGCCTGCGGGTTCTCGATTGAGGCGGCAAGCCAGAATTTGTTGCCAAAGTTCTGTGACACTCGCAAACCGTACTGCCGCGCCCAACTGAAGCCAACCGTATACTGTGGATCGATCGTCATTGGGAGAGCCTCGGTTCGGTTATCCGTGCCGTGCTTTGTCTCGGTCGCCAGGCTCCACATCTGCCCACCCGTGATTGTGAAACCGCTATCCAACGCCGCCTGTCCCCACGCCTGCCGTTGCCGCATCGAGTAACTGTTGCTCTCGTTATTGTTGGAGGTCACAGCCGCCGAAAGGAAGTCAGCTTCAACATAGCCAGATAGCTTGGCGTTGCTCAATTTCCCCTCTGCCAAAGCTGAAACTCTTGACTGACGACCGGAACCAAAGAATTCCGATATCGCGCTCTGGCTCGCACCCGGCATGGTGAGCGAGTTGAAAGGCGTATTGATATCGGATCCCAGCGCCCGCGACCGCCTCACAAATTCGGCCGCCGCGAAGCCACCCGGCGTAATCGTGATCCCCTTATAATGCAGCGCAAGCGGGCTCTCAATTTCCGCCTTCACGTTCTTCTGCGTCTCTTGTATCGAGAGCGCCGTGTTGTTCACGTTGGTCTTCAGATCGGTTACGTCGCTCTTTAGTTCCGTTACCGTCGCCTGTTGCTGGCTTGCCGTGGCCTGAGCCGCGTCCGCCTTGGCCGCTGCATCGGCGGCGGTGGCCTGCACCTGGTTCACCGCCTGATCCTTGTGATGCAATTCATCGCGCAGCGCCTGGATTTCCTGCTGTTGTGCCGCCAACGCCGCCTGCTGCGAGGCCACTGCTTCCTTCAACGCCTGAACCTCCGCAGCCGTTGCTGCAGCTCTAGCTTTTTTGGGTTTGGGCGGCGTGCTGGTTTGCGCCACCACGCTTGTAGCCAGAAACAGAATCGCGCACCACTTCCCTGCAGAATTCATCACACTCTCCTTATTTTTGTACGATGACCGAAATTCCCTGGAATTTACTTAACCTGTTTGATCGCTTCCTTCTCTTTTGCTACAACGCTTTCCGGCAGTGGCGCGTACGAAAGCTCCGCCGTCATCTTCTGCCCGTCTGTAACCATCCAGTTCAGAAAATCCGCCAGGATTTTCCCCTTCGCTGCATCTTTCGATTGCTGCGGAATCAGCAGCCAGGTGAAACTCGAAATGGGATACGCGTCCTTACCCGGCGCATTGGTGATCGAAACCCGAAAATCCGCCGGCATTTTCGGCGCTGACGCCGCCGCCGCCGTTACACCCTCCAGCGACGCTTTCAAAAAAACTCCCGCAGCATTTCGCACGCTGCCGTACGGAATTTTGTTCTGCGCGGCGTAGATCAACTCCACATATCCGATCGCTCCCTGCAACTGCCGGATCGATCCCGCCACTCCTTCGTTTCCTTTTCCGCCCAGCCCGATCGGCCAACGCACCGAGGTGCCGCTGCCCACCTGACTCTTCCAATCCGCGCTCACCTTCGATAAATAGTCGGTCCAGATAAATGTGGTCCCGCTCCCGTCAGACCGGTGCACCACGATGATGTCTTTATCCGGAAGATTGACCCCAGGGTTTGCACTCGTAATTTCTTTGTCATTCCATTTTGTAATCTTGCCCAGAAAAATCTCAGCCAGAGCTGTCGGAGTGAACTTCACTTCTCCACTCACGCCGGGAATGTTGTAAGCCGGCACAACCGCTCCCAACACGCTCGGAAGGTTGAGCACTTTTGTTTTCAGGTGAGATTGCGCCTCCGCCAACTGACCGTCGGTCATCGGCATATCGCTGGCTCCGAAATCCACGGTCCCTTCCGTCACTTGCCGGATTCCGCCCCCGCTGCCGATCGATTGGTAATTAATCTGAATGTCAGAATGCAGCTTGTGATATTCACTGAACCATTTCGAATACATCGGATAAGGAAACGTAGCTCCCGCCCCATTCAGCGTGGTCTGAGCGACCGCCGGCACAGCCAGAAATGCGCACACCAACAGCAGCACGGTTCTTCGCATTAAGGATTCTCTCCTTGGAAATATCTTCTTGGTTCTAACGGCCCCGTGTTAAAGGACGGTTACAAGTCGATGAATTTCTGATGAATGGGGAGACGGTCGAGAGAAAGAATTTGGCACGTTTGCAGCAACACGCCTTTTCTTTTCCTAGAATCGACGCGGATCGTAGCGTGCACGGGGAGATAGAAATGTGACGTCGTCGTTCTCGTAAAACTGTTCTTCCAAAATCCCCAGCCGGTTAAACTCGGAAAACAGGAATCCCCGCTCCAGCGCCGTGCTGGCAATCGTACCTGCCTCCGCCGTAACGCTCAGGCGCCAAACTCAGCTACAAGGCTGCTACCATACCGATGATTACACTCTTGCGAAGTTAAGTTCTTGTCCTATGATCTATTTTGAGCGGTGCCTGGCTCAGGCGTTTCCCCATGGCCGCACTTTCCCTCAATCGCTGAGGAACAAATCTTCATGACCGATACCCTCTACGCCCCCGGTTGGCCCGGCATCCCTCCGCGCTGGACCTCCAGCGCCAAGACCGGCGTCGGAACCGCCCTGAATCAACATAGCAAGATCTGGTTCACCACCAGTCACGGAATTGTCAACGAAGTGTATTTTCCCCGCGTCGACCAGGCCTGCACTCGTGACCTCGGGTTCATGGTCACTAACGGACGCGATTTCTTCTCGCAAGAAAAACGCCATTGCACTTTCGAAAACATCCCGTTCGAGCCCGGCGTCCCTGCCTTTGAACTGACTAACACCGAAATCAACGGCCGCTACCGCATTCACAAAGAGATTCTCACCGACCCTTACCGCAACGTTCTGCTGCAAAAAATTCGCTTCGAACCACTGCAGGGCCAACTCTCTGACTACCGCCTCTACGCCCTGCTCTCGCCCCATCTCGCCAATTGCGGTGCGGAAAATACCGCCTGGGTCGGCGATTACAAAGGCGTGCCCATGTTCCTCGCCGAACACAATGGCACCGCGCTGGCCTTCGCCTGTTCAGTGCCCTGGAAAAAAATGTCTGTCGGATTCGTCGGCGCCTCCGATGGATGGCAGGATCTCTCGGCTCACTTCCAGATGCAATGGGAGTACCAGCGCGCCGAAAACGGCAACGTCGCCTGCACCGGAGAAATCGATCTTGCCGCCTGCAACGGAGAATTCATCCTCGCCCTCGGCTTCGGCTCCATCGTGACCGAAGCTGGTCAGCAAGTCCGCTCCACTTTATTCGAGGACTACAACGAGCTTCGTCAGCATTACGTCTTCCACTGGAAAAATTGGCAGAATACATTGATCAAGCTCGATGAACCTTTGCGCGCGAACGATCTCTACCGCGCCTCCACTGGCGTCCTGCGCACTCACGAATCCAAGGATTTTCTCGGCGGCATCATCGCCAGCCTCTCCATCCCCTGGGGCTTTAGCAAAGGCGATGAAGATCTCGGCGGCTATCACCTGATATGGCCCCGCGACCTCGTCGAAACCGCGGGCGCACTGTTGGCCGCCGGCGCCGTCAGTGATGCTGTTAGAGTTCTCCGCTATCTCGAAGCCACGCAGGAAGCCGCCGGCAACTGGGCTCAAAATCTCTGGCTCGACGGCCGTCCTTATTGGGGCGGAATCCAGATGGATGAGACCGCTTTTCCCATCCTGCTGCTCGATCTTCTACGCCGCGAAGCTGCTAAAGGTTTAGGCAAACTCGAACGCTGGTGGCCCATGGTCCGCAAAGCTGCAAGCTTCATCGTCCGCAACGGCCCGGTAACGCAGCAGGATCGTTGGGAAGAAGACGGCGGATATTCTCCCTTTACTCTGGCCGCGGAAATTTCCGCTCTCCTCGCAGCAGCCGACATTGCCGAACTCACCGGCCACAGCGATATCGCCTCCACTCTTCGCGATCACGCCGACGCCTGGAACGACAATATCGAACGCTGGGTCTACGCCACCGGCGGCGATCTCGCCCAGCAAGTTGGCGTCGAAGGCTACTACGTCCGCATCTCCCCGCCCATCACCGATGCTGCGGCTTCGCCAACCCAAGGCTTCGTCCCTATCAAGAATCGTCCTCCGGGTCAAAGCATGGAGCGTGCTTTTCGCATCGTGAGCCCTGATTCCCTTGCTCTGGTCCGCTTCGGATTACGCGCCGCCGATGATCCCCGCATTCTAAATACCGTCCGCGTGATCGACGCGCTGCTCCGCGTGCAACTCCCGCAAGGCCCCTGCTGGTACCGCTACAACGGCGATGGATACGGCGAACATAAAGACGGCTCTCCCTTCGACGGCACAGGCATTGGCCGCCCCTGGCCGCTTCTGGCCGGCGAGCGCGCCCACTACGAACTCGCCGCCGGACGTCCCAAAGAATCCGAAGCCTTATTGACGGTGATGGAAAACTCCACCACCGGTCACAGTCGCCTGCTTCCCGAACAAGTTTGGGACGCCGACGATATCCCCGCGCTCGAACTCTTCCGCGGCAAACCCACCGGCTCCGCCTGTCCCCTGGTCTGGGCTCATTCCGAATACATCAAGCTTCGCCGCTCCCTGCGCGACGGCAAAATTTTCGACCAGCCTCCGCAAACCGTTCAACGCTATTTAGTCGAAAAACCTATCCGCCAGATCTTTGGCTGGAGGTTCAATAACAAAACCCGCTCCGTCCCACGCTACAAAAAACTTCGCCTCGTCCTCATGACTCCCGCAGTCGTGCACTGGAGTATCGACAACTGGAAAACTTCACAAGACACTCCCACCCGCGACACCGGCCTCGATACCTACATCCTCGACCTGCCCACCGCCTCTCTCCCAGTCGGCGCGCAAGTCACCTTCACCTTTTACTGGCCGCAAGAAAATCGCTGGGAAGGCAAGAACTATGTCGTAGTCGTGGAATAAACCGAGCAGCGGATTGAGCTATGTTCGTGCGGGATAGCCGCTAACGGCTGTTCTGTTAGCCTCGACAAGGGGCGGCATGTGATAGCCCCGCACAGCAATGCTGGGTGAGAGTAGTCGCAACGCAACAGTGTGTATCGGCACAAAGCATGGGCCTCGACAAACTCGATCTTGCGATCATCGCAACTTACCTGGTCGGCATCACCCTTTTTGGATTGCACTTTCGCAAGCGGCAGCGTTCGATTCGCGACTATTTTCTGGCAGGCCGCGATATTCCCTGGTGGGCGATCTCTCTTTCGATCGTCGCTGCCGAGACCAGTACCCTCACCATCATCAGCATCCCGGGCCTCGCCTACGATACGAATTTAGCCTTCCTGCAAGTCGTAATGGGATACCTACTCGGACGCGTAGTGATCAGCTTTGTGCTGCTGCCCCATTATTTTCGCGGTGATCTTTACACCGCCTATGAATTGATTGAACGCCGCTTCGGCCGCGGACTGCGCTCTCTCACCGCCGGTATTTTTCTGCTGACGCGAACCGCTGCGGAAGGCGTGCGCGTCTATGCGGTCTCGATCGTGGTGGCAATCGCGCTCGGGACCGGTGAAGTATGGTCGATCGCGATCATCACCATATTGACGCTCATCTATACGTTTGAGGGCGGCCTGGCAGCCGTAATCTGGACTGACGTTGTACAAACCGCAGTGTACGTGGCTGGCACGCTGGTTGGAGTCTGGACCATCCTGCATCTTGTGCCCGGTGGCTGGAGCGCCATCCACGCGGCCGCCGCGAGCGCAGGCAAACTGCAGGTGTTCGATTTCACTCCGAGTCTTTGGATTCCTTATACCTTTTGGGCGGGCGTAATCGGCGGGACCGCCTTCATCACGGCAAGCCACGGCACCGATCAACTCATTGTCCAGCGCTTACTGGCCGCACGCGGGCAGAAGCAGTCTACGCTAGCACTCATGTCGAGCGGCGTGGTGATCTTGTTTCAGTTTGCGCTGTTCCTGATTGTCGGCGTAATGCTGTGGGCCTATTACCGCGTGCCTTCGGCAAATTTTGGGAAGCCCGATCGTATCTATCCGACGTTCATCGTCAAGCAGATGCCGCACGGCATTTCCGGACTTCTGATTGCGGCGATTTTGGCGGCTGCTATGTCGAATCTGAGCGCGGCGTTGAATTCCCTCTCGTCCAGCGCGATCCTGGACTTCTATTTACGCCTGCGCCCGAATTCCGACGAGAAGAAAAGAATGCGTCTTTCACGGCTGGCCACCTTCTTTTTTGCACTGTTGCTGTTTGGCTTGGCGATCTTGTCGCTGCATAAAGTGGGTCGGGTAGTCGAAGTCGGATTGCAAATCGCATCGGTCGCCTATGGCGCGCTGCTGGGAGTCTTCCTGCTCGGCGTGCTGACAAAGCGAGCTAACCAGCGCGGAGCAATGGTTGGAATGTTGTTCGGGTTCAGTATCGAGTTGTGCCTGTGGCGCTGGCAGGTTCCGTGGACGTGGTGGGTCATCACCGGGACGATTGTGACGTTCGCCATAGGTTATGCGGCAAGCATCCCAACCTCCGAGTAGTATTGCTCCGCGTTCTCTGCGGCATTTCTTCGTGCCCTCGGCGATGAGATCTTTTGACGTTGGCTTTTTGAATCTCCCTGCGAATTACCGCTGCCGCCTAACGTATACTTGCACCCTCCAACCATGGCCCAAGTAGTCCAACAAACTACACCACGTCCCGAACTTGCCCGGGACCTGGGTGTCAGCCATGCCTCGGCCGTGGTAGTGGGAACCATCATCGGCAGTGGAATTTTTCTCGTCCCTGCGGAAATGATGCAGGCGGTGGGCTCAGCCAAATTGGTTTATCTTGCGTGGCTGGTAGGTGGACTGCTGTCTTTTTTTGGCGCACTCACTTACGCCGAACTCGGCGCGATGAAACCGCAAGCCGGCGGGGAATATGTTTACGTCCGCGACGCCTACGGTCCGCTGGGCGGCTTTCTTTACGGCTGGACATGGTTTGTGATTGCGAAGCCGGCATCTGTCGCCACCGTCGCAACCGGACTGGTGCGCATTCTGGGCACGTTCTCTGCTTTTTCTTTTTTTTCTGAAAATGTTTTGCTGGCAAATATTCATTCCCATCCCTTTGCCATCACTTGGGGACAGCTTGTCGCGATCGCCGCGGCGATTCTGATTTCCGTTCTAAATTATCTGGGAGTGAAGAAGGCCGGCGAATTTCAACTCGTATTCACAGTTCTGAAGGTAGTCATCATTCTCGGCATCGTTGTGGTGTGCTTCGGTGGAGCGGGCAACGCTGCCGGCCGCGGCTGGAGCAATTTTGCCAGCACGTTCGCAGGAGCCAAGGGCGGCATCGCCGGCTTCATGGCCGCGCTGGTCGCCGCTCTCTGGGCGTATGACGGATGGAACGACCTGAACATGGTCGGCGGCGAGATCAAGAATCCCGGCCGCAATATTCCGATTGCGCTGATCGCAGGCGTGGCCACCGTGGGCGTTCTATACATGCTGATGAATGCGGGAGTGCAGTATGTGCTGCCCGCGAATGCGATTGCCGCTTCGCCGCGTCCCGCCTCGGATGCCGTGGCGCTGGTCATGGGACACATGGGTGCGGCCATCGTTTCGGCGGGCATGGCAATTTCCATGCTGGTCACACTGAATGGCACCATTATGAGCGGAGCCCGCGTGCCCTTTGCCATGGCTCGCGACGGATATTTTTTCCGCGCTCTTGCCGACGTGCATCCCCGCTTTCACACTCCCTCGGCGGCAATCGTGGTGCAGGCCATCCTGTCAATTATCCTGCTGCTGCTGGGAGGAAACTTCCGCCAGCTTTTTTCCCTCGCCATCTTCGCCGAGTGGCTCTTTTATATGATCGCCGGCAGCTCCATCTTTATCTTCCGCTGGCGCGACCCGCACGCGGCTCGACCCTACCGCGTTTTCGGATATCCATTCGTTCCCGCGCTGTTCATCGCTGTCGCGGCGGTGCTTCTCTATTACACCTTTCGAGAGAACTGGCCGAACTCTTTCTACGGACTGCTCGTGATTCTGGCCGGAGCGCCTGTTTTCTGGTGGTTTCGCCGGCAGCGAACAGCTCAGGCCTGATTAATCTGGATTGAAAAATGTTCCCGTATCTGATCTGCCAAATTATTGCGAAGTATAAGGATTCGGCAGTAGCGGCTGCCTCTCCGAAATCATCCTAAAATATCGTCCCCAAACGACTTAGTCTGTAAAACCAAGATTTTCAACACCTTATCCACTGATTTTCGATCGGGCGGTCCGCTTCCAGCGATAACGCTGGGCCGTTCGTCGGTAGTCTGTGAGTCAAAATCGCCACGGCAAAATCCGGACGGCAGCTGACTTTATCGGCCGCATCCTCGCGGTGCGTAGGTACGCTGCGCGAAGTGCGTGCTGATATTGGCCACCAGGTGTCCGCCAGCCGAAAACCCAAGCACGCCGATCTTGTGCCGATCAATGTCCCACTCCGCAGCGTGAAAGCGCACGAGTCCCACCGTCCTTTGTGCGTCTTCCAGCGCCGTAGGTGCTTTCGGATGAATGTGGCACTGGCGATCCTCATGCCATGCCGGGCCCGAATCCGGCACTCGATATTTCAGGAGCACGCACGTAATCCCTCGCGACGTCAACCAGTCGCAGACCTCCGTGCCCTCAAGATCGATGGCCAGAATCGAATAGCCCCCGCCCGGAAACACGACGACCGCAGCGCCGGTATTCTGTCCCGTTGGCGAGTAAACCGTCATTGTTGGCCGGGAGACTTTCCCCACCGAAACCCACGGCCGGCCGGCAACCAGCGGGTCAGTTTCCGTCTTCGTTTCGTTCTCCGGATCCGCGACAGGCTGCGCATCAGGTACCACCCCCGGCCATATCGGCACTTGCACATGTCCGGGCGATGGCTGCCAAGCAGTCGTCTGGGCGTTCAGACTGCCAAAAGCAAGTACAACACAAAGTGTAATGAGCAAAGGCTTCATCAAAATCCTCCCAGCTTATAAAGGGGGAAACTGTTAGGCGGAACCAATTATGTAGAGGTCAGGAGCCGCAGGGATGGGCTGCAGTTATCAAGGTGGGCGCTGCTTCTCCAAAACCCGCCAGAATGGTCGATCCACCCTCAGCAACCTGCAATCACGCCTAGGGAGTCGCACAGAGCAATCTACAGAATGCACCATTTCCAAACCTCAGATATTTATGAGGCTGGTTCTAGGAGTCTAGGGACTCTTCAGCCCGCAAAGGACGCGGGCTTCAGGATGACAGAGCGGTCAACGAGACAGCGTTGGCTATGCACGCTGTCAGGGCCGCCTAGCATTCTCTGTTGAAGCGGCTTTTTCTGCACGTCTCCACACCCATTTTGGTCACTCCGCCCGAAAGTGTTCTTCCCCGGTTACTTTCGGTCAAGAGCCGTGGACACGTTTCCCCCCTGTCCTTTTTCCCTTACTGTGAAATCTCTAATCCCGGTCCGCTCCCTCGGCCTGGTCTCTCATGGAGTCGATTGATAGCTATGCCTGAACAAGCTTCATCCGGACACAGTTTTCAGCTCGGGATTTTGCCGGAGCGCAAGATCGATCGGCGCGCGCTGGCCGCGAGCTACGGCTTTGTCGTGCTGCTCGCTCTGCTGCTGATCAATCTCGGCATGCTGTTTCCGGATCGGCTTCAACTGAAGCAGTATCGTGTGACGTCATTGATTCCTATGCCGGCGTTGCGTCCGGAGCACGTGCCGGTTAACCGCAAGCCATTAAAGGTGAAGCTGCTTCCTCCCGCGCCAGTTTTTCAACAGCCGAAGTTAGTTGTGCCGCACGAGGTCCGGCATATTACCGCCCCCGAACCGGTGGAAGCGCCTAAGGTTGTGATGAATACGTTCACTGCTCCGCAGCTCAAGATGACTTCGGGAGGAGCGCGCCCCCAACTTTTGCATACGGGAGATTTTTCGGGAAGTTCGGTCGCGCCCACGGTGAACGCCGCGGTGCAAAAAGTCCAGACCGGAGGCTTTGGCGATCCCAACGGTTTGAAAGGAACAGGCAAAGAAGGCGCCAAGCTTTATGCGGCGCAGGCCGGCGGCTTTGACATGCCCGTCGGTCCGGGACAAGGCAACGGATCGGGCGGAGCGAAAGGCATTAAAGGCACAGTTGCCAGCGCCGATTTCGGCAACGGTATTGCCACCGGAGGCAAGGGCGATGGCCGCAGCAATGGGGCTGGAATTGCAACCGGCGGCTTCGGAGCTGAGCAAGTGGTGCACGGCGGACCGAAGCTGGCACAACTGGACTCGGGTCCCGCTACAAATCCAGTTGAGATCACGTACAAGCCGCAGCCCGTATATACCGAGGATGCCCGGAATTTGAAGCTGGAGGGCGAAGTTCTGCTGGAAGTGAGTTTTTCAGCGAACGGAACGTTGCATGTGAATCGTGTGGTTCGCGGCCTGGGGCACGGACTGGATGAAGCGGCCATCGCGGCGGCGAACAAGATGCGCTTCAAGCCCGCGCTGCGCATGGGACAGCCGGTAGATTCGACCGCAGTGGTGCATGTGCTGTTTCAGTTGGCGTATTAGAAGTTTGGAAATGCGAAGTTTAGATATTCGCTTAGAAGGCTTATGTTCGCGGCCCAACTTGCAAACTGAATTTGTCTTGAAGCTACATCGGTATTGAGAACACGGAGAGAAAGTCATGCGCACTTCGAAATTGATATTCACAGCGGCATTACTGGTCTCGGTAAGCGCCGCCGCACAGCAGGCGGCTGACGTTCAGCCCGCGGCGAAAGCGGACGCGACCGCACCGACGCAAGCTCAATCGACGCAGGCGCAACCGTCCGCGTCACAGTCTCAGGCGTCGGCGGGAACGGCTCCCGCACCCACGCCCTCGGCTCTGCCAGCTCCCACAACCATGGATCAGGTTGTGGACCGTTTCATCGAGCGCGAACACGGCCTGATGAAGGCCTTGGCGCAGCGGACGCCTGTGGTGGAAACTTATCTGCAGAATCTTACCGCCGATCCGCAACTTGGCCCGGTGCCCAGCGGCGACCATTATTTTCTGGGACGCCTGGATATGGGCGAGACCGTCGACCGCAAAGACTATCTGAAGGAGCAGGACAAGGGCATGGAGACGCGCCTGATGGGCGGCTTCAACAAGCTTTTCAAGGTCGAGTACCAGCCCATCGGTTTCTCCTGGATGGTTTATGCCGACCGCACAGATTTTGATCGTGAGCATTACGAGTTTCATTACGTTCGCCGTGAATTTCTGGGCGACGTGCGCTGCCTGGTGTTCGATGTCACGCCCAAGAAAGGTTCTGGTAGAGGACGCTTCCTTGGCCGCCTCTGGGTCGAAGATCAGGACTTCAACATCGTTCGTCTGAATGGCACTTACTACCCAGCTCCACGCAATTCCTACTTTTTCCATATGGATAGCTGGCGCCTCAACCTGATTCCCGGTTACTGGGTGCCCGCTTATATTTACAGCGAAGAAGGCGACTTCAGCGCCGGCATAAAAAACAAAATCGCTTTCAAGGCGCAGACCCGCATCTGGGGCTATGACCTGAAAAAAGAAGGCAAGGACGACGAACTCACGCAAATTCGAGTTGACAGCGTGAAGGATGAAAGCGCCACCACGCAAGACGCTTCGCCACTGCAGGCAGAACGGGTTTGGCAGCAGCAGGCGGAAGATAACGTCGTCGAGCGCCTCACCAGCGCGGGATTGCTGGCGCCCGAAGGCGATGTCGATCACATTCTTCAGACCGTGGTCAACAACCTTGAAGTTACCAACAATATCGACCTGCCGCGTCCGGTGCGCACTCGCGTGCTGCTCACCGCGCCGTTGGAAACATTCAGCGTCGGTAACACGATCGTGATCAGCCGTGGATTAATCGACGTGCTTCCCGACGAAGCCAGCCTCGCCGCTGTGCTCGCGCATGAGCTGGCGCACATCGTGCTCGGCCACAACCTCGGTAGCAAGTATGCGTTCAACGATCGCATGCTGTTCTCCGACGACTCTACTTATAACAATCTGGGCTTCAAACACATTCCGGAAGAAGAAGCCGCAGCCGACAAGAAAGCGATCGAACTGCTGAACAATTCGCCTTACGCGCAAAAGCTCGATAACGTCGGCCTGTTCTTGAAAGCACTGCAGGCGCGCGCTCCGCAGCTCAACGCGCTCTTGACGACGCACCTGGGCAATCCGCTGGCAGAGAACGGAACGATTACCCGCCTCGCCGCTCTGGACACGAAAGGTCCGGCGCTCGACAACAACAAACTGGATCAGGTCGCGGCTCTGCCCCTCGGCGGACGCGTGAAGATCAATCCCTGGAACGATACGGCGGAGATGGTAAAGACTGCCCCGGTGGCGATCACCTCGGCACGCGACAAAATGCCGTTTGAAGTCACACCGTTCTATCCGCGGTTGGCACGCTGGGGTGCGTCGAACGCGCCAACGGCCACGCCGAGCACCGCTGCCAACTCAGGTACGGGCAACTAACCACCTCTACTCCAAGTTGCAATAAAGACGAGGCCGGGATCCGGAATCACCTTCCGGGATACCCGGCCTTCGTTTTTCCCGCCTTTCGTGTTCGTGTGGGGACAGCCGCCCCCGGCTGTCAGACCGGGCGAAGCCCGGTAATCAAGATGAAGCAGCCAGCGAATCCAATCTATTTAAGTTTGGCCTTCCCCGGTAGTCCCGCTGGATTCTCATGCGTCCGCTCGCGGAAACTGCCTCGCATGCCCGCAGCCAGCGAAACGCTGGATTCGCCAAATTTGTCGCGCAAGCGGTCGGCCGCAGCCAGCGCGTCTTTCCAGCGCTGCTGTCGGTTGGCATCCAACAAATTAATCTGCTCCGTCTGGGCTTCAAACGACGACGCCTGCACGCCGAGCAGGCGCACTTCCCTGCCCGCCTTCCAGTTTTTGCGAAAAAGTTTACGCACCTCTTCGAATATTTCGCCGTCGAGCTGCGTAGGGGCAGCCAAACTATGGGCTCGCGTAATTGTTGTGAAATCTTTGTAACGCAGCTTGAGTTGGATGGTGCGCGCGTAGAACTTACTTTCGCGCAATCGCCGGCCGACCATTTCAGAAAGCCGCATCAGCGTAGCTTCCAGCTGGTTGACGTCCGCGGTATCTTCGTTGTAAGTGTGCTCGTGGCTGATGGATTTCGCTGCCGTGTCGGCGCCCACTTCCGAGTCGAACCATCCACCCGCGTCTTCACCGCGAGCCTTGCCCGCCAGCGCCAAGCCCCACTTGCCGAATCGCTCTTCAAGCTCAACTTCTTCCAGCCGCGCGAGGTCTCCGACTTTCTTGATGCCAAGCGCATGCAGATGACTCTCCATCACCTTGCCAACGCCGGGAATCTCGCGCACATCCAGCGGCGCAAGAAACTTTCGCTTCTTCTCCCGGAACAATCCACAGCACGCCGTTAGGCTTAGCCTGCGCGGATGAAACTTTCGCGATCAGTCGCGATGATCCGATGCCGATCGAACAATTCAGTTGTGTCTCGTCTTTCATCCGCTGATGCAATTTGTGCGCGGCGCGCAGCGGTGGCCCATGCAGACGCGCGGTTCCGGTCATGTCGAGATAAGCTTCGTCGATCGAAGCCATTTCCACCTGCGGCGAAAATGTCGTCAACACTTTGTAAGCTTTTTCCGAACACTCGCGATAGCGCTCCGGATGACCGTCAACAAAAATAGCCTGCGGACAAAGCTTCGCCGCCGTGCGCAGCGGCAGCGCGGAATGCACTCCGAACTTTCGCGCCTCATAAGAAGCTGCCGACACCACCCCGCGTTCATGCCGCTGCCCGCCGACGACGACAGCCTTCCCTTTCAGCGATGGATCGTACAGCTCCTCCACCGAAACGAAGAACGCATCCATGTCGACGTGGAAGATGGTGCGGGAGAAAGCCGGGATGTCGGAGGCCGCGGCCATGATTGGAGAATTCTAGCAGCCGCCTTATCTTCTGAAAGCGCCGGAATGTTGGGGGCGTGGGTCAATGAGCGCTAACGCCTGGTTACGAACGGCTACGCTGCGGGCCATTGTCCGTTTCGCTACACTACAAAAATGGCATAACCTGATCTCCGGCTTCGTCTCGTCCAAGGCGGCTGCATTCTGTATATCGTACTGTGCATTTTGCTCCTGCACCTTGGTGTGCTTGGAAGCCTTGAACCTGCTGGTCGGGAAATCAAGCTCGTGCAGCTCCTGATAATTGTTGGAGAGGCTGGTCCGCGGTTGTGGGATTACCTTCCAGAGGAAGACGAGTCGTACCGCAAAGCGGCCCCCGCGGCGTGGGTCGAAATCAACACCCTTTACTCGATGGAAGGCCGGACATGTCATGCGCCTCGGAAGCGCGACCTCAGTCGGAACGTGGGGCCTCATCTTGTATTACTTCCTTGGTCCTTTGTGGGTGGTCGATACAGTCTTAGCGGTTGCACTTGCTCTGTTGATAGCGTGGAAACCGGGCCCACGTCCCGAAAACGATATCGCCCATGAACAGTCACGACATCCGTAGTTGGTGACAAATCACGATTACGCTCGTTGGCTCGATGGCATTTGCCTCGTAAATCCTAGACCAATACCCGCTCCCCGGACGCCGTGGCTGGCGCCGCTCCCCGCATCTGCCGCACCCGTTCATAAACCTTCCCATACTCCCGCGCCGAAGCGTTCCAGGAAAAATCTTTGTTCATGCCGTTACGCATCAGCACCTGCCATGAGGTCTGATCGCGAAATGCCTGCAGCGCCTGCTTGATCGTCAGCAGCAGAGACTCGCCGTTATATTCCGTAAATTTGAATCCCGTACCTTTTCCCGAGCGCGCGTCCCAAGGCTCGATCGTGTCGTCGAGGCCGCCGGTGGCGCGAACGATCGGCACTGTCCCGTATTTCAGGCTGTAAATCTGGTTCAGCCCGCAGGGCTCGTATCTCGAAGGCATCAGGAACATGTCAGACCCAGCCTCGATCTTGTGCGCGATGGCGTTGTCGTAAGCCACCTTCAATGCAATCTTGTTGGGGAACTGTTTGCTGAGGCGGGTGAACATTTCTTCATACGTCTTGTCACCGGAGCCGAGGACCACCATGATCATCTCTTCGCGCGCCAGCCGGTCCATGATCTGCGCGATCAGGTCGAAACCTTTCTGCGCGGCGAAGCGAGAAACGATTCCAATCACCGGCAGTTTCGCGTCGGCATTCTTCACTCCGAATGCCGCCAGCAGATCCTGTTTGCACTTGGCTTTGCCGGACAAATCCTGCGGCGAATATTTCGCAGCGATAAACTTATCGGCTTGCGGACTCCATTCGTCATAGTCCACGCCATTCAAGATTCCAGTTACCGTAGCCGCCCGGTCGCGCAGCACGCCTTCCAGCCCAAAGCCGTACTCGGCGGTTTGAATTTCCTGGCTGTATTTCTTGCTTACGGTGGTTACATAATCCGAATAAGTGAGCGCCCCCTTCAGAAAATTCACCTGCCCGAAAAATTCCATCTTCGACATGGTGAATAAATCCCAGGGCAGCATGAGCAGCGGTAAAGTTTCGGGCGGAAACAGTCCCTGGTAGCCCATGTTGTGGATAGTGAACACCGTGCCTGCCTCGCGGAACGCAGGATCCTCGGCATAAACCGTGCGCAACAGCACGGGTATCAGCGCCGATTGCCAATCGTGGCAATGAAAGACGTTGCGGCACGCCCAGAATTTTCGAAGCCTCCAACACGGTGCGGGAAAATAGTGCGAAGCGCTCGGCGTTATCCGGATAGTCGCCCGCCGAGGTTCCGTAAAGCGCATCGCGATCGAAATAATCCGGATAATCGACAAAGTAAAAACGCACGCCGGATTGGCTTCCGCCCGTCACCACGGCAGAAAAGCGGTACTTATCATCGAAGGGGATGGTAATGCTGCGCACCACCGTGGCGGGATCAGCTAGTTTCGTCTGCTTGTATCGCGGCAGGTAGACGCTTACCTGATGCCCCAAAGCCGCCAACGCTCGGGGCAATGCGCCCACCACATCAGCGAGTCCCCCGGTTTTTGAAAAGGGAACGCCTTCCGAAGCCGCGAATGCGATATGCATGAAAAACCCTCCAGGTAAGACCCGATTTTCGCGGGCGCACGTTATGATGGAATACGTTGTGCCGGAGTTTACTCTCCTGCGCACAAGCACGCGGGCTGAATTTTCAGTCTAATGCCCGAGGAAAAGAGGGTCAACGTGCCGAAGGTCGTGTCCACGCGCCGCCCGCAACTCAAGCCCAAGTTGGGACAGCACTTCCTCGCCAGCGAAAATTACGCGTCGCAAATCGTCGACGCTCTCGGCGACGTTTCACAAAACACCGTCCTCGAAATCGGCCCGGGACGCGGCATTCTCACTTCTTTATTGGCCAAACACACTCGACGTCTCATCGCCGTGGAACTCGACCGCGTGCTGGCCGCCCAGCTGCGCCTGCGGTTTGCCATGTTTCCTAATGTCGAAGTCATCGAAGCGGATATCCTGTCGATCGATTTCGACTCCCTCTTCGGACCCAAGCCCGGCCTGAGCCGCCCCGGCATCGAATTCAAGCCTACTCCGGCGAACGTGATCGGCAATCTTCCTTACTACATCACTTCTGACATTCTGTTGCGTCTGTTCGACTACTCGAAGTACTTTGAGACGATCGTGATTCTGGTGCAACGCGAAGTCGCGGACCGCATCGCCGCTAAGCCCGGTAGCCGCGACTATGGGCTGCTCTCCGCGACCGCGCAACTTTATGCCCGCGTTGAGAAACTTTTCACTCTGCCGCCGGGAGCGTTCGCGCCGCCGCCGAAGGTTCATTCCACCGCGCTGCGCCTGACCATGGCGGCGCGACACCAGGAACTCGGCCTGGACACGGATGGTTTCAGGCAGGGCTTCATCGAGTTCCTCAAGCTATCCTTTGGCCAGAAACGCAAGACTCTGTGGAATAACCTGAAGTCGAACTATCCCGAGCCTGAGCTGCGCGCCGCTCTGTCAAAGGCGCGGGTGAAACCTGCCGCCCGAGCTGAGACGTTAACGCTGGAAGAAAGTGCGGCGTTATTTCGCGCCTTGCGCCCAACCCACGACGACTCGTAGCATAATTGCAGCGCTATTTCGCCGTACCTTTTTCGCGGAGATTCCTCATGGCTACGGCACTGGTTCGCCATCCCGCTGTCGCCGGTCGGTTTTATCCGAACGATCCGGAAGCTCTCCGCAAAGAAGTCGACACCTATCTGGGTCAGCGTCCGTCGCGAAAAGCCACGGGCGCGCTGGGCTGCATCGCTCCTCATGCGGGTTACATGTATTCCGGTCACGTGGCTGGAGCAGTGTTTGCGGGATTGGAGGTTCCGGAACTTTGCGTCGTAATGTGCCCCAACCACACTGGCATGGGACGCCCGCTCGCCATCATGAGCGATGGAAGTTGGGAAACTCCGCTCGGCTCTGTGCCCATCGACAGCGATTTTGCGACCAGTCTCAAGCAGCGCTGCTCGCTTCTTCAAGAAGATTCCGCCGCGCACCGCTCCGAGCACGCCATCGAAGTTGAGTTACCTTTTCTACGAGTCCGCCAACCTCGCCTGAGATTCGTTCCGATCGCGCTTGGAACCGGACAATTCGAAGCTCTCGAACAACTCGGCATCGCGTTGGCGGAAGCCATTGTGTCGTATGGCAAGCCGGTCCTAATCGTCGCTTCCAGCGATATGAATCACTATGAGTCCGACGCGGTTACTCGCGTTAAAGATCAGAGCGCAATCGAAGCAATCCTGCGCCTCGACGCTCGCGGCCTTCACGATGTGGTGACACAACAGCATGTGAGCATGTGCGGCTTCGGTCCTGCGATAACAATGCTGACTGCTGTAAAGAGCCTGGGCGCAACTTCGGCCGAATTGGTGAAGTACGCGACTTCGGGCGATATCTCTGGGGATCGCGATGCAGTGGTGGGTTATGCGGGCATCGCGGTCAGGTAGAGCATCAGACGATCGCGCCTGCAATTTCGCCCGCTTGAGGTTATGCCGCCAACGGCATCGCCGAAACCTGACGAGGCGTTGAGAAACTCTCCTGCTCAGCCAAAAGAGCTTGCAATTTTTCGCGCAGTTCCTGCACCCGGCCTTGCCGGTTGTAGCACTCGATCAACTGACTATCCGTCAGGCCGCCGGGTGAATCCAGGGACTCCATTTGCCGTCGAAGCAAGTCGAGCATCTCCCGTCGTACGGCCACGATATTTTCAGCTTGCCATGGCATCGGGTTTCTCCTGCGAAAATCATCTCGCGAGTCAACATTAGCGAGCCCCGAAAAACGGTCGTATCGAGTGGATACTGTATTTGAAAGACTTAAATTACTCTGAAAGCCATAAAAAAAGGCGGCCCTATGGCCGCCTCTGAAACACCGAGCAGACCCCTACCGGTGTCCACCAGCACTCGCTGCGGAAGCGTGTCCCGCGGACGCGGTGCCGACGTGCCCAACGCTACCATTCAAGGCACCATGAGGCTCACCAGCAACGAATCCGCCGGAACGGAAAGAACTCGCGGCAAACTGCGGCGCTGAACGTATTTCCGCGAAGCCCGTCTTCGCCACTTGCGTGTTCAGGTGACGCAGGCCGTCCACTGATCCTCGCGGAATTCCGATCCCCGCAGAACCGCGATTGACTACGAGGCTGCTTGCAAGAATGTTCGGAGTCGGTCCACCTCTTCCTACGACGACCGTGCCCACTCTGCCTTTGGGTTCAACCGGCAGTTGAAAACCGGCAACCGCCGCTCCCGTATAGTGAACTCCGCCTCGCCATCCGTTGAATGCCCCCGGTTGCCAGCCCCAGCCGAGGCCTGGAGCATACAGCCAATTGCCGTAGTAGTAAGGCATCCAGCCCCACGGATACGCCGAAGCCCACATATAGCCCATGCCGGGATAGAACGACCATGCGCCGTCCATAAACGGATTCCAGCCTGCGCCCGCGAAGTACGGCTGCCATAACATGCCGTAGCCGGGAAAGTTTGAATAGCTTCCGTAATAGTTGAGGTCGCTGAACCCGTAACCATACGGTGTCGGATTATTTTTCGCATACTGGTCGTGATACTCGACCGCCTGCTTGTCCCAATCGTCGTAGGAATCTTCTTTAAAGCTCTTTTCCGGCGTGGAGTGATCATCATTATTGACAGCGAAGGTAACCAATTTCTTCTTATCCACCTTCACTGTGCCCGATGGACCGATTACCTCCACATCACTCTTGAAACTCGCGACCTCCGCAGAGTTGGACGAAGCCATCACTCGAAAATGTGCGGACTGGGTCAAATCCACAGTCTCTTGGGAAAAACGCAGCGTGAACTTATCTCCACTCTTTCCCAGCCAGTTCACATAGGTCCTGCCTTCTAACAGGTTCACTGTGGAAAAGCGCTGCCCTGCATCGCTCAAGCCCAGCGTGCTGAACAGAATTGTTGTGTTGGGAGCAACCCGCAGCGTGCTGCCGTCTTCGAATTCGATTTCCGCGCGTCCATTCGCGCGCGTGCGCACTTGCGTTCCCTGGGTGATCGGAAGATTGAGAAAAGCGTTCTCAAAACCCAATCCCGCGTTCTTATCGATCTGCACTCCGCCATGCACGTCGCTCAGGCGAACAATGCGGGCTTGCGAATTGGCTGCGGCCGGCAGCGCCGAAAGCGCGCAGATTAAGGCCGTCAATACCATCCAGTAAAATCGGAGCTTGTACATAGAACCTCCTCATCCAATCTGTCGCTCGTTTCCGCATCGCTCAGGTTCGCTAGCAATAAGTTCGCTACCGAAAATCTTTTCTTTTCCTATCTCTTGTCCTACCACCTGCACACCAGCCAGTTGTCAAATCGTTGTCAATTTTCACTGCCCCAGCGGCTGCCGCCTATTCTACTCCCTCGTACAAGCGCCTTCCGGTCAATGCTGACCCTCTCTGCCCTCCATTTGGATTAAGGCCTGGGCTCGTGCCCGCACCATATTGATTACCGAACTGTCCGCAACAATCTGCTGCAGTACCGGTGCGACGCTTTGGATTTCACTCAGCTCATTATTCCTCGCCTGATCCTCCATGCGCTTTAACTCATCATCGAGCGCCAGTTTCTGATAGCGATGGTAATAGGCCAGTCGTCGCCCGTAGTCCAGGGTCGCCCCCATGCTTTGGAATAGAGTGGTCAACTGCCGAACCGGCTCCAGGGCCGAATAGTTGTAGCGTGCCGTATAGGATTGCTTCCCATCCTGATAGCTCAGGATCTTGTCTCCGGTGGAAGCCAGCTTTCGGTTTCCCGAATCAACCTTGCCGGAAAAATATTTCGCCTGTCTTGCCCACTCGAAAATCCGTTGCCGGCTGGCGGCAGTTACATTGAACTCCGTCCGGTAGGACTGCTCTTCCGCGTCTTCTTGATCTTTGGCCGTGCATTCATAGCTCGCGTGCCCCTTTGCATCGACTGAGATCGAGTAGTGCGTGGGATCGGAAAGAGGAAAATCCAGAGTAAAGGTAACAGTCGCAGCCGGAACTGTGTCACCGCTCGCCGGAGTTTGCCCCAGCGTGAAGCCAGACAAAAAGATCATGGACAGCGCTGCGGCAACCACTCGCCCAACTCTCGCTCGCATAGAAACAGCACGCATCACCGCGCCACGGCCCTCTGCCGCTCCAGCGTTCCGGCAGTATGCAAATGGCAGATCGCAATGGCCAGCGCATCCGAGGCATCCATGGGCTCGGGAGCTTGGGCCAAACTTAGCAGCCGCGTGACCATATGTTGCACCTGCTGCTTTTCCGCCCTTCCATATCCCACGACCGACGACTTGATGGTCAACGGAGAATATTCCGCTACGTCGAGCCCCGCCGCGGCTGCGGCCAGCATCGCGACCCCCCGAACCTGTCCGAGTTGCAGTGCCGATTTCACATTCAGCGCGTAGAAAATACCTTCGATCGCCACTTCATTGGGATGATGATCCACAATCAGCGCGCCGAGTCCTTCATAAATTTGCGACAGCCTCCGCGCCAGAGGTTCCCGAGGCGAAAGCTTGATGGCTCCGTAAGTAAGACACAGCAAGCGGCCGCCCGCATCCATCTCGACCACCCCGTACCCCGTATACGCGCCGCCGCAGTCGATGCCCAGTACTCGCATGGTGAGTGCAGTTTATCGCGGAAAGTGCTGGACCTCCTAGGGAAGTCTCCCGGCCGCCCTTACGCACCTTGGTGCAGCAGTTCCACGTAATTCTGTTGGTTTTGAGCATGGCGCCTGCATAATAGAAAAATGGGGCATGCTTTTCTCGAAGAGCGTTGGCTGCCGAAGTCTGTCCTTTGTCTGCGCGATTATAGTTCCAGGAAATTCTTCCACGATCTGATTGCCGGCATCACCGTCGGTCTGGTCGCATTGCCCTTGGCCATGGCCTTTTCCATCGCCTCCGGGCTAACGCCGCAGGCCGGTATTTATTGTGCCATCGTAACGGGCTTTCTGATTTCCTTGCTGGGCGGCTCGAAGACGCAAATCGGCGGACCGACCGGCGCCTTCGTCGTAGTCATCTCCGGCATCGTTGCGCTTCACGGCGTCGATGGACTTTTCATGTGTACGGTGATGGCCGGGATCCTGCTGATGATTATGGGCATCGCTGGCATGGGCACGGCGGTGAAGTTTATTCCGCGCCCCGTGGTCATCGGTTTCACCAACGGGATCGCCATTCTGATCGCCAGTACTCAAGTGAAAGATTTCTTCGGTTTGCAACTGGCCAAAGTTCCGGGCGTGTTCTGGCAGCGCATCGAGGCACTGGCCGGAAACTTCCACACTTTGTCTTACACTGCGACCGCGCTGGCTGCGGGCACAGTGCTGGTTATGATTTTCTGCCGCGCCGTTTCCAATCGAATCCCCGGCGCAATCGTTGCTTTCCTGCTGGGCACTGCAGCCGTGGTGTTATTCAAGCTGCCAGTCGAAACCATCGGGTCACGCTTCGGCGGAATCCCTGCTGGCCTGCCTCACTTTGTGATTCCCCGCTTTCGTGCCGATCTGATCCACGGATTGCTGGGTCCGGCTCTTACCGTCGCGATGCTGGGCGCGATCGAATCCCTCATGTCTGCTGTGGTTTCTGACCGCATGAGCAATGACCATCACAACCCGAACGTGGAACTCATCGGCCAGGGCGTAGCCAATATCATTTCTCCCATGTTCGGCGGACTTCCCGCCACGGGCGCCATCGCCCGCACCGCAACCAATATTCGCGCTGGCGCACAGTCTCCCGTTGCGGGCATGATTCATGCACTTACGCTGCTGTGCATCCTGCTATTTGCGGCACCGCTGGTGAGTCACGTGCCGCTGGCAGTGCTCGCCGGAATTCTGATGGTGGTCGCCTACAACATGGGCGAGTGGCGCGAGATTCCGCAACTGCTCAAGCTCACGAAAACCGATATCAGCGTGTGGCTGGTCACCTTTGCGCTCACTGTCTTCGCCGACCTCACCGTCGCCGTCGAAGCCGGCATGATCCTTGCCGCGCTGCTTTTCATCAGCCGCGTCGCCGCCACCACCACGGTTTCCCAGGTCACCGACGAGTATGTTGAAGACGGCCGCGTGCATATTCTGCAGGACAAAGACATCCCTTATTACGCGACGATCTTCCGCATCCATGGGCCGTTTCTCTTCGGTGCCACCGACAAAATTAACGCCGTAACACAGGACTTGCACACGCTGCCGCCGGTGGTAATTCTCCGACTGCGAAACATGAACGCTCTCGATGCC
The DNA here is from genome assembly GCA_963726155.1 of uncultured Acidobacteriaceae bacterium. Taxonomy (GTDB): domain Bacteria; phylum Acidobacteriota; class Terriglobia; order Terriglobales; family Acidobacteriaceae; genus Sulfotelmatobacter. The sequence goes on along the minus strand of CAVSBF010000002.1, from coordinate 913,952 downwards.
ACCGGCCTGTTCGCGATCGAAGAAGTTGCCCGCCAACTGCAGGCGACGAACCGAATCCTGATTCTTTGCGGAGCGCGAGAACAACCGGCAAGCTTGATCCATCAGGCGGAGTTCGAAGAGGTAGTCGGTGCGGAAAACATTTGCGACAACGTGCAATCTGCTCTTCGCCGCGCCGCCCAGGTCCACGACGAACTGGAGGGCGCCGCGATCGGGCTAAAGCGCTAAAGACAACTTTACAATTCACTCGGCAGCGAACGTCTTATCGGTGGCACGAAAGTAACGGAGCAGACGCCAAAACCGGAGTATCTTCGAGTAAGATCGCTGGAGGATATTCCGTTTGGAGCTTCTATGAAACGTATTGCAGCTTTCCTGCTGTTATTCGCTTTGAGCATTGCCGTGTCGACACCGGCCCAGGCTCAACGGGAGAACAGGAGCATCGGAGAAAATGGACGCGAGGCCCGCAGAGCGGCGAAGCAGCAGCAAAAGTACAGCAAAAAGGCGGCGAAAAAACAGCGGAAGGCGATGAAAAAATACCAGAAAGCGCAGAAGAAGGCGGGCCGCAGATCGCAGCGCCATCACAGATAGCTTTCGCGTTTTCGCAATCGAGTACATTTCAACTGCATGAACATCGCAAGCCACGCCGTTAACAGCTAATTCATTCAGAGATCGGTTCTCCATCGGCTTCATCTCTCATTAGTGATAATCTATTTCTTCCCAGCGACTGCTGAATCCCGCGCTTAGGGCTGCGGCTGAATACAAGCCCGCGCCGGGCGTGCATTCCAGGGATTCCATCCAAATTCTTAAGGGGAGCAGATCATGAAGATTGGCATCCTGACCGGGGGCGGGGACTGCCCTGGCCTGAACGCAGTAATTCGCGCAGTTGTGCGCAAGGGCGTTTTCACTTATGGCGACGAGTTTGTCGGATTCCTGGAAGGCTGGCGTGGGCTGGTCGAGGACCAGACCATGGTCCTTGACCTCGAGGCTGTAGGAGGAATTCTTCCGCGCGGAGGCACGATCCTGCGCACATCACGCACCAATCCTTCAAAACGGCCCGATGGTATCGATCGCTGTCTGGCAACCCTGGATAAATATAAAATTGACGCCCTGATCGCAATCGGCGGCGACGACACGCTATCGGTCGCGCAAAAACTTCACGAACGTGGCGTCAAGGTCGTGGGCGTTCCCAAAACCATCGATAACGATCTGGGAGGCACCGATTACACCTTCGGATTCGACACGGCTTGCAATATTGTCTGCGAGGCGCTGGACCGCGTTCACACCACCGCGGAAGCTCACAACCGCGTCATGGTTGTGGAAGTGATGGGCCGCGACGCCGGTTGGATCGCGCTTTACAGCGGCATTGCCGGCGGCGCCGACGTCATCCTGATTCCCGAGCGTCCATTTGACGTCGACAAAGTCGCGAATTCCATTCGCCAGCGGCACGAGCGCGGACTTTATTTTTCGATTGTGGTGGTGGCCGAGGGCGCGAAGTTTTCCTCCGAACCAGGCCAGGGATCTCCCGTGCTGTCAGACATGGGCAAAGACGAGTTCGGCCATGTCAAGCTCGGCGGGATCGCAAACATTCTCGCCCGCGAAATAGAAAAACGCACCGGCTTCGAAACTCGCGCCGTGATTCTGGGACACATTCAGCGCGGCGGTTCTCCCAGCGCTTTCGATCGCGTGCTGGCCACGCGTTATGGCCTGGGCGCCATCGACATGGTGCACCGCGGCGAGTTCGGCTGCATGGCGGCGCTGCGCGCCAATAAGATTGTCTCGATCACTTTGAGCGAAGCCATCTCCCGCAACCGCGTCGTAGACGACGAAATGATTCAGATCGTCGACGGACTGTTCGAAAAGGCCGCCGATAAACAGCCCGCATAAAAAGCAAGCCGGCTTCTTCCGCGGACGATTGCAATGCTGTAAGCTCATTTTTGCTGTCGCAGGAATGAACAGCAATGCCTGGGCTCGGTCCCGATGCAGACCCTTTATTCGCGGCTCGCTCCCTACCTGCTGACGTTGATTGAACTCCTGCTTGTCGTAGCCGCGGGAGCATTGATTTTATTCTCCTCTCGAAGTCATTCCAGCAAAGATCAGCCTGCCGCTTTTGGCATGATTGAGCGTGCATTCGCGCGGGTCGCCCGACGGCGCCGGCTCAGCGTCCTGGTTGTAGGGTTAGGCGTTATCGCGATCCGCGTTGCTCTCATACCGATACTTGGAATTCCGCAACCGCTTAACCACGACGAATTCAGCTACCTTCTCGCGGCCGACACGTTCACCCACGGCAGGCTCACTAATCCCACACACCCGATGTGGATCCATTTCGAAAGTTTCCACATCATTCAAAAGCCGACTTATATGTCGATGTATCCTCCGGCAGAGGGTCTCGTGCTCTCCGCCGGCCAACTACTGGGTAATCCGTGGATTGGTCAAGTTCTCGCAACTGCGCTGATGTGCTCGGCTCTATGCTGGATGCTTCAAGCCTGGCTACCTCCATCCTGGGCATTGTTAGGAGCGGCGCTTGCCGCGCTCCGACTAGGAATTCTCAGCTACTGGATGAACGGCTACTGGTCGGCTTCGATCGTCGCCCTCGGGGGCGCGCTGGTTCTGGGGGCGTGGCCGCGTATTCGCCAGCATCTTCGCGTTCGCGACGCATTGATGATGAGTTTGGGCCTCGTGATTCTAGCGAACAGCCGTCCTTATGAAGGATTGATATTCGCTTTACCCATCGCTGTTGTCATGATTTCTTGGCTTTTCGGGAAGAATCGTCCGCCGTTCATGCAATCGATTCCGAGGGTGGTCGTACCGATCATTCTTTGTTTGCTGATCGCATCAATCGCCACCAGCTACTACTACTATCGCGTAACGGGCAACCCGTTTCGAATGACTTATGAGGTCGAAGCCGACGCCTACGCCGCAGTCCCGCCCTTCCTCTGGCAGACGCCGCAACCCGCAGTCGAATATCACCACGAGGTGATGCGGAATTTCTACCATTGGGAACTCGGCGTGTTTCAGGCAAGTCATACCTTGCCAAGCTATTTGCGCAGCCTTACGGAAAGATTCGTTTCGTGGTGGCGGTTCTATCTGGGCCCGCTCTTGACGGTGCCTCTTTTGGCTCTGCCCTGCCTTGTTCGCCAGCGCAAGATGCGGCTACCCCTTTTCCTATGCGGCGCTATGGCCGCAGCCCTAGCGGTTGAGACGTGGAATAGACCCGACTATTTCTCTCCGGCAACCTTTGCTTTGTACCTCGTGTTGGTTCAGGGCATGCGCTATCTCTGGCACTGGTCTCCTGCAGGCCGTCCGCTGGGAAAAGATTTCGTTCGCACGATTCCTATGTTGGCCTGCGCTATGATCCTTCTGCGCCTAATCACGACAGCAGTTCACGTGCCGATCGAACCGGCATGGCCCAGGGGCAACTTGGAGAGAGCGAAAATCCTGCGCCAGTTGCAACATTTTCCCGGTCCTCAGCTTGTAATTGTCGTCTATGGACCGCACCATAGTTTCTTTCGGGAATGGGTCTACAACAATGCCGATATCGATGGCGCGAAGGTTTTATGGGCTCGAGACATGGGAGACACTGGAAATCAGGAACTGTTGAAAGCCTTCAAGAATCGACGGGTTTGGCGACTGGATGCGGACGCTTCGCCACCGCGATTGGAATCCTCTGAGGCTCCCGTTCGATGAGACCACGACCGTGGCTCCTTCTCGGCTTGTGTGTAGCTGGGATTTCGTGGCTTTATGTATACCGCATCCTGGGGCCATGGAACACCCGCACCCGCCTCGAAAACGGTTTCGTGATTGCTCAAATAAGCGACTTGTACTCGCCTTGGGTAGGAACACGTGAGCTTCTGCTTCACCGCCGCAATCCTTACGGCACCGAGGTCAGCCACGAAATACAAATCGCGTTCTACGGCCACGTTATCAACCAGACTTACGACGAACCGAAAGCAAAGTTAGCAGACGAACAACGGTTTGCTTATCCCATCTACGAAGTTTTCCTCACGGCTCCTCTCGTGTACCTGGACTTTGCCGAGGTGCAGCGCTGGGCCCCGTTTGTTTTGGGTTCGCTGATTGCCTTGAATGTTCTCTTTTGCTTCAGTGTTCTGCGGTGGAGGATTCGGTGGGAAGCAGGCATCGCGATAATTCTGTTCACTCTCAGTTGTCCACAGATTGCACAGGGACTGCGACTGCAGCAGTTGGCGATCGTTGATGCATGCTTGTTAATGGCGGCGGCCTGGTGCGTGAGCAAGAATCATTTTGTGGCCGCAGGCGCACTGCTGGCGGCTTCCACCATAAAGCCACAGATGGCACTTCTCCCTTTGTGCTGGTTCGCAATTTGGTCTGCAGGCGATTGGCGGAGGAGGTGGCGGGTTCCCGCCTGTTTTATAGCAACCCTGGCAGCACTGGTTGCGTTCGGCGAATTGTTACTTCCGGGATGGCTCGGATACTTCGTAGCAGGCCTTGCTGCATATCGAAGGTACGCCCTTCCTACCTCGACGCTCGGCATGGCTCTCGGCAATACCCTCGGAGAAATCGTAGGAGGAATCATCATTCTTGGCCTGCTTACATTTGCATGGCGAAATCGAAAAGCAGCGGGCGACTCAAAGCAATTCACCGGGCTGCTAGCTGCTTTCTTCATGGGCGACTTGCTCGCGTTTCCACTATTTACACCATTCAATCAGGTGCTGCTGATTCTTCCCGTGATGTTGCTTCTGCACGACTGGAAGACTCTGCGCTGTTTTTCCAAAGTTGTTTTCGTCATCTGCGTCGGTTGGCCTTGGATTGTGTCGACCGTTCTATTGCTATTTCCGCCGCGTCTAGATTCGCACAGTCAACTTCCCTTACTGCCTTCTTTCCTGGTTCCTTTTATGCCTCTCATCCTGCCCTTGTTGCTGATGACCCGGCGACCTCAGCAGACAGATTTGCCGGCTACAGATTTAAGCCTCGCGTGATCGTGGATTCGATATGATGCGGGCTCATGGTATCGAGCACCTCCCCATTGAGGATCTCAGCATCGAGAATCTCTTCATTCTGGATCACCCCCCGTCGCCTGCGTGCACATGGATTCATTCTCGCGCTGTGCCTGTGGTCGGTTTATCTCTGGAACATCTCCACGCCTGGCTTGATTGATCGCGCCGGCAATCTCAAGGGGACGGATTTTCTTCATTTCTATACGCTTGGTTCGATTGCGCTCACTCACCATGGCGTCGATCTATACAACATGCGCGCGCAAGCTGAAATCGCCGCGCAGCGCGTTCCCGCGGCTGCCGGCATCCGATATTTGCCGCTCTACCCGCCGCAGGTTTCAATTTTTTTCGCGCCGTTCGCTCGGTTGTCGTATCCGCTGGCTCTCGCTCTCTGGCTCTTTCTCAGCGCGCTCATTTACGGATTATGTTGTTATTCCGTGTGGTGTGTCTGTCCCCATCTGCGCAATCATGGATTCACGGTTCTAATTCTCGCTCTTGCTTTCCCGGCGTTCTGGCATCTGATCGCCTGGGGCCAAACTTCCGCTCTCGCTCTCGCGTTCCTGGTACTTGCATTCTTCGCACTGCGTGAGCAACATGACTTCCTCGCCGGGCTGGCGTTGGGATGTCTTATCTTCAAGCCTCAACTCGGCATAGCCGTTGCCGTTGTTTTTCTAATTACACTTCGCTGGAAAATAATCGGCGGCGCGTTGCTCTCAGCCGCCGCTGAGTTAATGGTCGCGTGGCTCTACTACGGTCCTGCACCGCTTCGCGAGTGGTCCCATGTCTTAATAAACATCCGGAGCGTACTGCCGCTTCTGGAACCAAAACCCTACCAGACGCACTGTCTGCGAACGTTTTGGACCATGCTTCTCCCCTGGCCCGAAGCATCGTTCGCGCTTTATGTCGTCAGCGTGTTAGTAGTCGCGGGATTCACTGTGGCCTGCTGGCGCAGCCAACTGCCTTTATCTTTGAAATATTCTGCGTTGCTACTTTCTACAGTTCTGCTCGCTCCCCATCTGACCGTCTACGATCTTGTGATTCTCGCGCCAGCATTCCTGCTGCTCTCCGACTGGCTCATCACGCAAATGGACGCCGCCGGTGCACGTCTCAAAATTCTCCTTTATCTTGCTTTTCTGCTTCCCCTCCTGGGCCCGTTCGCGCGCTGGACGCACTTCCAGCTTTCCGTTCCCGTGATGGCGGCTCTTCTGTATGGGATATGGACAACAGGAAGGAAACCCATTTCAATCGCGACTCAGTCCGATTTAAGTCTGGCTCCCGAATAAAAACTGCAGTGCTTCAGGAAATCGCTCGCCCCACGCCGACTCCGTGTGTCCGGCGCCATCTTTAATGACCATGCGCAGGCGGCTCTCACTTAAAACCGCACGCCGCATAATTGCGGCGAGTTCCCGCACATCGTCCACTACCGTGCGACTACGCTCGGGGCTTCCTGCTTCCGCCGTGCCTGCCGCCAGGAATATTTTTTCCGGCCAGATTCTTACAGTTCGGCTTTCCTTGATTACCTGCCGGTTCGACGCCCACAGCGACGGACTTTCCAGCAGCAACCGGCCGATCACTCCCGGCCGTGCGATCGCGGTATACAAGGCGATCAGCGCTCCCAAGGAAGATCCTCCCAAGCCGGTATTCTCCGGACTCGTGGCAACGCGATAGTTACTCTCCACAAACGGCATCACTTCCTTAAGCAGAAAATCGGGATACCGATGCCCCTGCACTCGCAGCATCATGGGATGCATCGACCGGTGCGGCATATATTCGCGAAGCCGGTCTTTGCCTGTGTTATCCAGTCCTACGATAATCATTGGCGGAACCGCGCCTTCACGAATCAGCCGATCGGCGCTCTCATCCACACCCCATTCCACTCCCCCGAACGCCGTCGATGACTCGAACAGATTCTGCCCATCGTTCAAGTAGAGGACTGGGTAGTGGCGATCTCCGTTTCCGGCCTCGTCATAACCCGGAGGCAGCCATACTCTAAGGAAGCGGGTGTTCTTAAAAATCCGGCTGCGAAATTCATGCAGTCGCAAGTCTCCCTTGGCTCCGCCAGCACGAATCGCTTCAGAAACAGCTCCAACTTTATTCTTGTTTTGGATTCTTCCCATCAGGCAAACGTCAGACGCGGCTTCCGGCGCGCAGCTTTAAAATACCCGCCAGCAACGTGATCCCTGTGATCAGCGCCAGCGAACTCAAGCACAAGATGCACCATGTTTCTAAAACGTGGCCTTCGACATAGGTAAGATACAGAGCGAATAAAAGCCCCACCAGAGACAACAGCAGCAGGCGAATCGGTGTTTGCATTCGCGCACGGTAAAAAGTAGCGAGCGCGAAAAGTACTCCGTAGCCGGCCACACCAATTGCAGCAACCGGAATGCCCATCACCGTGGAATACTCGCTGCGATTCACAATGTCGCAATTGAATCTCTCTCCAAAATCGCAGAAAGGCTGACGCCGATTTCGCGTAGTGCCGCTGCAGCGATACGGCCGAGACCACGACTCCCGCCAGCGCCAGAGCCGCCAGGAATGTGTATAAAAGTCCCGTAGTCCGATTCGGCGTTGCACTCACGGCAGCGCGCACCCGGTTTTATCGGAGAGCTCTTCCAAAGGATAGACTCCCTCTTTCGGAGGATTCGAGCCGAACTGCCAGCTGGGGAATAACTTCACGCCGGCAGCGCTACACGCCGGCGCCAGTTCGCGCGAACCTTTGATCGCACATTCGACATAAGGCACGTACTGAAACGCTTTTCCGAACATCGCCTTCTGCTCGGCGCAATGCGGACACCAATACAATCCATACATTTTGGTTTGCTTCGCCGCCAGGCACTTGGCAAACCCATCGTATCGATGATTGGTGTAGTACCACCAGCCGCCATAAGCCAGTATCAGCACCGCCACAATAACGCCCCAAATCAGCGTGTTCCGCGAGGACTTAGCGGGTTCCACGACCGGATTCTGCTTCTGCCGCTGCTTTCGCCTCTGTTCAGACATGATTTATTTCCTGCATCCACTTTTATAACATGCGCTCAGACGACAACATTCAGCGCCCCCGGAAGCACATCCAGAGCCTCGCATTGCAGCGTCAACACTTCGCCATCAACCATCACATCCACCGGGCCGTCTAGATCGAATTCCACTTTGCGCACAGCTTTTCGCTCCGCCAGTGGATGATGAATGTGCGTGCCATCATAAAGTCCCGGCAAGTTGCGCATCAGCCCCAGTCGCCCAATCGCTCCCCAGCGGACATATTCAATCAATCCGCTATTGGTCTCCGCCTTGGGTGCAATCATCATGGTCCCGCCAGTGAACTTGCTGTTGTTAAAGGTGAGAAACAGGCAGCGACGCCGGTCGAATTCCGTTTCTCCCTCAACTCGCACCGGAAACGGTCGTCTTTCTAATCGGACGAGCCCTAAACAAATGGAAATAAAATATCCAAGTTCGCCCTGACCGCTGAATCGCCGAGAACGCAAAGTCGCCACGTCGGCCGGAAACCCTACACTCAGTAGATTGATGTAATGAAGAACGCCGTCGCGATGATGCAACCTCAAGACGTCGGAGGCTCGCGTTCTTTTCGAAATCAGTGACTCGATAGCGTGCTCTAGCCCGCGATCGCTGAAATCGCGCAAAAAAGAATTGCCAGTCCCCAACGGCAAGAATCCTAACGTGGCCCGCTCGCCCGCGTTGGCCTCCGGGAAAAGGCCGTTCACTACTTCGTAGGAAGTCCCATCTCCGCCGACAGCAATGAATTTTCTAAACCCTTGCCCGTAAGCCTCGCGGGCAATTCTGGTAGCGTCGCCGACACCCTTCGTCTCTTTCACTTCAACCGCTACACCGCCCGCTCGCAACCGATCCAACGCGGGACCCAACGTTTTGCGGCTTCGGCCGCCACCCGCGGCGGGATTCACAATGGCAACGTAACGGTCCTCTTCACTCACAGCCCGACCACCGCTCGTCGCTCCACTGCTTTTCCGATTTCTTCCGCCAGCGCTTGCCGCTTCACTTTCATCGAGGCAGTACGCGGAAAGTCTTTCTCCCAGAGGATGTATCCCGCGACGCGCTTGAAATCCGGCAGGCGTCGATTGCGGCTCACGATCTCCTGCAGCAGCGCGCTGTCAAAGCGCTGATTCTGTTCCAATCGCAGTGCCACCACTAACATTTCCTGTCCTAATTCTTTTTGTGGCCACACATAGTTCGCTGCGAAAATGCAGTATTCCTTTACTGGAAGTCCGTCGAACACCGTTTCAATGTCTTCGGGATAAATATTTTTGCCGCCCTCGGTGACGATCATATTTTTCTTCCGCCCGAAAAGCTGCAGATGTCCGTTCTTATCAAAGCGGCCCAAATCGCCAGTCAACAGCCATCCATCTACGATCGTTCCGAGCGTCAATTCCGCATCGTCCAAATAATGCGACATTACCGTCTTGCTTCGCGCAGCAATCTCCCCAATTCCTTCCTCGTTCGGACTGAGCACTCGCAATTCCACACCGGGTAATGGTTTACCCACCGTGTCAGCGCGGAACGGTTTCAGATCGTTCAAAGTGAGCGCCGTCCCCGCTTCCGTCAAACCGTAACCGTTGACCACCGGAATTCCGAGGTCATAGAAAAACTGCATCGTCGACGGCTCCATGAATGCGCCGCCGGTGATCAGCGCCAGCAACTCTCCACCGAACGCGCGATGCACTTGTGGCAGCAACATGCGGCTAATTTTTACGCGAGGCCGGCGCCGGGTTAGTAATTTGTTAACCGAGATCATGCGATTCAGAATCGCGCGCTTCCACGAAGGCAATTCGTCAAACTTAGCGCGCAGCCCGCGCTCCAGGTTCTTCACGATCATCGGCACCAGCGACACATAGGTGATCCTGTAGCGCACGAATGCGTCTCGAACAAATTCGGGACGCAGCGTCCGCAGGTGGACGACGCAAGCGCCGCATACAAACGGCCCAATGAATCCGACCATGAAATCAATCGCGTGATTCGTCGGCAGAATGCTCAAATACCGAACTCCCGGCCAGAATGGATATAACGCCGTCAACGCCCGGCACTGCTCCAGATAATTGTCATGCGTCAGCACACATCCCTTAGGACGGCCCCCCGTGCCGGAGGAATAAACGATGCACGCCGTGTCTTCGCACTGCCGCATCACAAAATCGGGAACGCCTTTACGCTTGAAATCTTCCCAGCGGAATCCCCCCGCAAGGTCCGCCCCCAGCGGAGCCTCCGTGACCAGAACTAATTTTGTCTTGATGTTATGAAACTCCGGCGACTGCATAATCGCCCGCCACAGGTAGTACTCCACCACCAACACTTTGGCCTTTGAGTGTTCGAGCAACTGCAACTGCTCTTCCGCGGTTAGTTTGTAATCCAGCGGAACCAGGACGCCGCCCACGTAGAAAATCGCGTACGCCGAAATCAGCCACTTTGACTGATTGGTCATCAGGATGGCCGCGCGGTCATCGGCATCGAATTCCGCGTCCTCCAGCGCGCGCGCCAAAGGCAGACTGATTTCTTTGAAGTCGGAATAGGTGAGCTGCGTCTTCTCGCGGTCTCGATCCGCTTCAATCAGGCAGGTCTCGGCGGAAAAGCGATCGAGAGCATCGCGCAAAGCCGCGCCCAGGCAACTATATTTTTGGAGATCGAGCATAAGAAGGTTGCCGATTGTGGAGCGTTGACTGTTGATCTAAAACGCTGAAATCCCAATTCGACTCTCATCAACAATCAAAAATCAGCAATCAACAATTGACGGTCTTCACAGTCTCGCCTGGATCCTCCCTGCCAAGGTGCGAAAGTCCGAAACTCCCTGCAATTCATAATCCGGAAGTTCCACGTGAAAATGATTCTCCAGCTTGGTCAGCAAGTCGAGCGTCTGCAAGCTGTCGATTCCCAACGTTTTGAAAAAATCGTCATCAGGAGAAAGCTTTTCTCGCGGCACCTTGAAGTGCGCCGCTGCGAGATTCAATATTTCATCGAGCGTTTGCTCAGCAGTCTGCATGTTTCCCACCCAAACTAAAATGTCATTCTGAAACGACTTCGAGCCGGGAAGAATCTACTTTCGTTGGTACACCATCCTCCGTACAAACTAGGGGAGATACGGCTGCGCATCCGTGCTCTCGACAAACCTCCGCAATCCGGCCTCTACGGCAGGGCGCGCAAATAGCTCGCAGAATAAATCGATCTCCCGACGCAGTTCCTCCTGCGGAATCGGTTTAATAAACTTCTTCGCCGCCGCGGCCGTAGCACGATCGAACTTCTTCAACTGTGCTGCCGTCGCTCGTGCAGCACGCAACGCTTCGCCTTCTCCGACTACCTGGCTTACCAGTCCAATTTGCTGCGCCTTCGTAGCGTTGAAACTGCGCCCTGTCAGCAATAGATCCCTTACTACCGCGTTCCCTAAATCACGTTTCAGACGAGGAATACCGCCAAAGCCAGGAATCAATCCCAGCCTCAGTTCAGGAAAGCAAAACCGTGCCATCTTATCGGCCACGATCAAATCGCAAGCCAAAGCAAGCTCGAATCCTCCACCGAATGTAACTCCGTGCACCGCCGCAATCGTGGTCAACGGCGATGCATCGATAATATTCAACACGCGGTGAATGCGCTCCAGGAAATCCCGCACGCCCTTCGTGGCCTCGGCTTGCTCCATCGCTTGCGAGCGCTGGTACAACTCGCGCAGATCCGCACCCGCGCAAAATCCCGGCTTCATCTCGCTATAAATAATGAATGCGTGAGCCTGCGCCTCCATGATTGCCAAAGCAGTCACGAACTTTTCGAACTCCTCAAGCGACACCGAACCCAGCTCATTACAAGGCCCACGGTGCAGCGCCAACTCAATCACGCCATCGTTCAGAGTCCAAGACATAGCGCTTGCGTCGCAGGCGCTCTCCAGTGTTACGTTAGTCTTTCCTTCGTGCACCGTTTGTCCTTCGTGGTTAAAGCTCTCGTACCCTGGCTAAACTGCCTGCTTCACTCGGTACATTTCCTCAATGTCATTTTTCATGCGAGATGCGATCGCTTCGCGCTTCAACTTTCCATTCACTGTGAGCGATCCGTTCTCAATCGAAAACGGTTCCCGAATCACGCGAAAGACCCGCACCTGCTTGTAATGCGGCAAATCCGGATTCACCGCATCCAGCGCTGCCTGCACTTTCTCGGCTGTCACGCTTCCAGTCACCAGCACCGATAAATATCCGCGTCCGTTACCGACCACGACCACTTGCTGCGCTTCCGGCAAAAGTTTTGCGATTGCATTCTCGATCGGCTCCGGTGAAATCTTGTGCCCTGAGCCCAATACAATGAGGTTCTTGATCCGTCCGGCGATTCGCCAATTCCCGGCCGCATTTACCTCGCCTTGATCGCCGGTGTGGAACCACCCGTCGCGCAGCGCTTCCGCGGTCTGCTCGGGGCGGTTCCAATACTCCCGGAAAATATTCGGCCCGCGCACCAGGATTTCATCATTCTCGCCGAGTTTCATATCCATCCCCGGAATCGCCGGTCCCACGCGTCCCACTTCGACCCGATTCGGATCGTCCATCGTGCAAATCGCGGTGGTTTCCGTCAGACCGTAAACCTGAAGCACGCGAATTCCCAGCATCATGAAATAAAGCTGGGTCTCGGCACTCAGCGGCGCCGACCCGCAAATCAGCGCCTTGAGATGTTTGCCGATCATCTTCTTCCGGATAGCTGGAAACACCAACCAGTTCGCCAACCCCAGCCATAGGGCGTCACCCGTTCCTGACTGCTTCTCTTGTCGCCGCACCCACGCAGCCTTGGCCCGCGAATAGATTGCCTGCGGTACTCCGCCGGTCTGCCACAGTTGTTCGTCTACGGCTCGGCGCATTCGCTCCAGCAATTGGGGCACATTCAGAAAATAATCCGGAGCCACCGTCCGCATGTCGCTCGCGATCTTCGCCAGGTCCATGTTGATCGTGACCAGGCTGCGCCGCTTCAGAAACGTAAGCAGGGCAATCCAAGACGCAGCAAACGTGAACGGCAAATAATGGAAGATGCAATCCTGCCGTGCAGCGCCAGAGGATGAGCCGGACATCAGCTCGCTCAAACGCTCCGCAGTGCGATCCAGCATGAAGCCCACATTCGCCGCAGTCAGCACCACTCCCTTAGCCTCGCCCGAAGTGCCGGACGTATAGATGATCGTCACCGGATCGTCTTTCCCAACCTGTGGCCGGTCTAATTGCATCCCGTCTACGCCAGCAAAAATCTCGTCAAACAAAAACTGCGGAGGCGCATCCGGCCAACTCTGCGCGATTCCATCCCTCAATGCGGCGTCGCCACAACACACCATCGACGGGGTTGAATCCTTCATCATCGCCACCAGTTCCGCCGGGGCCTGCCGTGAATACAAAGGAACGACGATAAGGCCTTCCGCCATCAGCGCGAGGTCCATCGCCACCCAGCGAATACTATTGGCGGCCAATAAGCCACATCGGTCGCCCTTCTTCAGTCCCTTCGAGACAACAAAAGTTCTCGCCTTGCGAATCAGCTCCAGCAAATCGTTTCCGGTTACGCCGGTGATTTCACCTTCACGGATTTCGGCAAGAATCCGCGTGTCCGCAGCCGAGTGCAACTGCGAAAAAATGTCTCCGACGAATGGAATGGGTGTATTCAAGAGATCAATTGCACGATCAAAACTTCTAACGAACGCATAGGAGTTCAGTTGTAAGCCGACACTAGATTACGCAGTCCTTCGCCCATCGGCGGCAAATAGTCCTCCCAACTCCACTCGCCCCGGCGCGTCTCAAATTCCGGATACCTTCTTTGCACTTCTTCTTCAAAGTACACCCCCATGCGCGCCATCACCTTCAGATTCTTCACTACGGTTTGCGCAATGCCGGCCGCGATCGCTTCTCCTTCACAACTCAATTTCTCCAGAGCAGCCAATAACTTGCCTTCAAGTTCCGGATCGTCCACCGTCATCAGCAGATCCTGATGTCCGCGCTCGCGCATCAGGTTGCGAATGCGCTCATCCATTGTGATTCCAGCCGACGGGACGAGCCCGGGCATCGAGGTAACAATCCCGTGATACCTCGACGACGCCATCATGTGGCACGCCCGTAGCACGCTCACCAGTTCATACATGTTGTACTCGTCTGACGTGAGTACCGGCACTCCGCCGAGCTTCTCAGCAATTCGATTCGCGGGACGCGCATCCAACCGCTCGGTCGCCGCAAGAATCACGAATACATTTTTCTTTTTGCGGAACGCATCCACCGCATTGGCAATTGCGTTCCAATATTTGTGATACGCCTGATCCGCTGCCGGCCCCGAATTGTGAAAATATACCGTACGGTAGTGGCTATTTTTGTAAGCGCCCGTCAAACTGCGTGCCGCGTACTTCGCAACGGACGCCTTCACCGGCCATTCAAAAGGATTAATCGGACACACCACCAGCACCGGCGTCCGCCCGTCCCAGCCAACTTTTTTCAGAACGCTCTGTCCATACTTGAGCGGGCGCGGCTCAAAGGTCCATGCGGTATCGGTTCCGAGTTCTGTGGGTACGCCCAGCTGGCGCAAAACTCCACGCGACTCCTCATTCCGCGTAATCACAAATGAATTTTTGCAATAGCGTCCGCACATTTTCGCAACGAGCGGGTCCATGTGGCCGGCCTCAGCACCGTATCCCACCGACAGCTTGTTCTGCGCCGCCGCAATGCCCAGTGAGCCAATCATCATGGTGGTGAGCGCGTTGGCAAACTTGCTCTTGAACATCGACCCCTCGCACGCCACTACTCCATCGTGCTGCGGAACTTCGTTGGCCAGAAAAGGCGGAAAGATATCCGGCAAATGCACTTGCTTTGTTCCCTCGAAATATCCCCGCGAGAAATCGAAGTTCTGGCTCATCACGCTGAACTCAACTCGTTTCGCGCCGAGAATGTGCCGAATCTGTCGCAACATTTCCTCGACACGAACGTCCGACCCCATGTTCCGCGTTCCGTTGTAGCCCGCGAACAGCAGTTTTAACTTCTCACCCGGCTTCCAGCGCTTTCCCGCACCCAGCATCCATCCCGCTTTGGCGCGCTCGATCGAACTGCTTACCCACGCTTCGAGGATGAAGTCCATCATGCGGCTGTTCCTCCCGCTGCCGCCGGCCAGGGCCGATAGCGGTATGCAAAATCATTCTCGCTGCTGAACTTCAGCAATGGATAACAGTACTCGGAAAATGGCACCGGCTTCTTCCCTAGTTCAGCGGTCACGCGCGAGTTATCGAAAACGGTGTTCCATACCAGATAGGGCATGAAGACTTTCATCAATGACGCGCCTTTGGCAATCGATCCCTTGCGATTCGCGAGAAAATTCACCGACCCTGCGAACGGACGCTCCGCCACCGGCACGAAAACAGGCGCGCGCTTATTCTGTGCCGCCGACAATGCCTTCGTAATCTCGCGGAATGTTTGCGATCCAACGCCGGAGGAAAGATGATAGGTATCGAATTGCGGATGATCCTTCTGATGCAGCGTGGCAATTGCTTCAGCCACGAAATCTACATTCACAATATCGATCTTGTCCGTGGGGCGAAACGGCAGTACCGGCAAGCCCGCCAGAAACACAAACGACTTCACCATATCGAATTGCGTAGTTTCAGCATAACGGCTATCGCCCAATACGATGCTAGGACGGAAGACAGTTTTCGGAGTCTCGGGCAGCAACACGCGCATCATGTGTTCGCAGAACTTTTTAGTTCGCGCGTAGGGATCGTAATCCGATCGATCCCAGTCGATGGATTGATCTTCGCTGACCACTTCGTTTTGCCGTTTGCCCGCAACTGCCACAGTGCTCACCTGGCTGAAACGCCGCAAGCCGTGATAATGTTCGGCACTCCGCGCCAGAGTCAAGACTTCCAGAGTGCCGCGCAGGTTCACATTCAGACAACTTTTTTCCGATTTACGGTTCAGCGACGCCGCGCAATGAATCACAGAATCGGTGGTGTGCACCAGCCGGTCATATTCATCGCGTCCTAATCCAAAGGCCGGCGCGGTCAAGTCGCCGCGAAACACGCGCACTCGAGTCTGCAGAAATTCGTAAAATTGCGGGAAGTCCAAATGCAGTTGCAGCGCCTGCCACAAGCGCGCCTCCGCATCGCCTACATCGCGCGCGCGTACCAGCACGTTCAGGGCCGCCCCATCTCGCAGCAAATTCGCGGCTACGTGCGCTCCAATGTATCCCGTCGACCCTGTTAGAAATATTGCCATTCACCAATTTCCATTCGTGCCGGTTTTGACTGTCTCGCCATTCTCTAAACTGCGCGCCGGACGTGCCTCCAGCGGCCTGCCCTCGATTAAGGGGTAAGTCCACTTGCGCAGCGCCGGGATATGCACGTTGATCCAATAATCCCACCAATCGAGCCTTCGCGCCTTGTATCCGAATTCTTCGCGCTCGCCTTCCACCAGGGCTTGCGAAAGTTTTTCTACGTTGTCGGCGGCAAAATCGTGCTCATTCAGCAGGATGAACGGCTCAAACAACTCGATCAACTTTTCCAGCCGCTCCAGATTTCTTTCGGCTTTCACCAGCGGCGTCTTCTTTAGCGGCAGCGGTGACATGATCCGCTGGATGGACTTCACGATCGCCTTCTGCGCCGGCGCCGACATTCGCCGGTATCGTGTTTTCGAAACTGGAATCGCATCGAAGCGCAAACGCAACCAGAATTCCAAACCTTCCTGCGCCCGGTAATGCTTGCGGTGCGCCAGGGACGTTAACTCGATCGACCGTCCCATGTCGCAAGGGTTCGTCGCCGACGTCGCCAGTTGATATAACTCATCGTGGCGCCGCTCGACAATTGCCGCGGCGATCAGAGTCATCCCATCGCAAACCGCATCCACCGGAATAATATCCAGCCGCTTGCTCTCATTCGATGGCAGCTGACGAAAATATGTCCCCAATAAATAAGAGAGCGACGCCGACGTATTGATCCCTTCGTTCCATCCCAGGAATGGCTTCGCTACGGAAGTTTCTACAATCGCCGGACGCACGACCGCGATCGGAAGTCCTTTTCCATACTTTACGATCAACGACTCGGCCAGACTCTTCGTTAGCGTGTAAGTGTTGGGCCAGCCCAGCTCCTTCGCCCGGCGCGTTCCCGCTTCAGTCAAATAGTTTTTCAACCATCGAATTCGATTCTTGCGGATTTGATTGTCCAGAGCCGCGCCCTGCAGGCCTTTCGCCGCATGCTCTTTTGCCAGCGATTGCGATCTTAAACCGGCCGTTACTTCCTCGTCTTCGGCTTGGGCCTCCGCCTTGGCAATCACTTGCTGCAGGGACCGCCATTCCTGCTCGGCATCGAAGTTCGGCACATGGCGTGGGGTGTAATTCGGAATCAATTTCTCTGGCACGCGTCCATCGCGCTCTCCCGCCACGTAGCATGTGGAAAGGTGCAGCAATCCCGCATGATCAGTCGCCCGCAAGAATTCCAGGATGTTCATCGCGGCATCGGTGTTCGTGCTCAGCGCATCCCGCAGATCGGGATTGAAATCCGTCAATCCCGAACTGTTCACAATCAGATCAAGATTCCTTTGCAACCGCCGACATATTTCCGGATCCAGCCCCAAGCCCGGCCGGGTAACGTCCCCCTCGACCACCTCTACTTTTTCCCGCAAATATTCGCCGAGGCCAACTCCATACTTTTCGAACAGCGGATCGAATACTGGCGATTCTTCCACGATCTTTTCAAATCGACGCTGCGCAGGATTCGATTTCTGCCGCCGGATCAACAGATAGATCCGTCCGATCTTCGGTAACTCCATCAGCGTATTTGCCAGCCACACCTTACCGATGAATCCGGTCACGCCGATCAGCATGAGGTGCTTGCCTGCGAGCGCCTGCCGTACGGAAAATCCCGGAGTCTGCTGCCGCCCTTCGAAGTGCACGATGGGGTGCTCGCGAGCCACCGGTTCCCGGCCTGATCCAATGATCGCCGTGCGCAATTCCTCCAGGGTGATATCCAGTTGCCGCGCCAGCGTCTTCGGCGCACGGCGGCCGTCGGGACTCTGTTCCTGAATCAGGGCAAAGGCTCCGCGTGGCCGGATCACTGGCTCCAGCAGCCTGCCTGTCGCTACACCATCGCGGAACTCCAGCCGGTTCGCCACCAGCCGTTTCACTCCAAGATGCTGCGCCAGCGGCTTCATCACATGCTCAAGCGCCTGACTCACCAGGACCACATCCGCGCCGGAGCGTACCAACTCCTGCACGCGGTCCACTCCGCGAGTTTTCAACTGCGGCTTCAATTTGTATTGAAAATATTCTTCACCCAGAAGATCCAGCCGGTCGCGCGTTACCCCGCGCAGGGCTGTATGCACAACCCGGGTTGCGAACTTTCGATTGGTCGAATATAGAAAAGGTCGCAGCGCAGCCAACAGGAAGATGAGGCCGCGGCGACGAAAGCGTTCCGTGAAGGTCTGCGCATTCCAGGTAAAGAACGCCACAGGCTGCACGACGGTCAGGTCGAGCAGGCTCCCTTCCACTCGCCAGTAAACGGTGGGAGAGATACGGACCGATACGTCGGGTTTTTGTTCAGATCTTTCCAAGGCAGATTGTTTCAAGGCGCATTCGTCCCCCAGAGCAGGGATCCCCTGACGCGGGTAGACGAATCTACCATTGTAAACAATGCCCGCCCAAACGCCGAACCCTTATCGAAAGGCAGCGCTATCCGGCAACAAACCCCAGCAAGGAAGTCGCGGGGAGTCTGAAAAAAAGGAGTTCCAGCCATGGCTGGAACTCCTTGGTCCATCACTTTATTTTTTAGAACTATGACGCGCGGCGTTGACGATCCCGCTCTTCCTGCTCGTCGTTCTGAGAAGGATTCTTCTTGTTCGGATCCACATTTCCCTTTTGCTGTTGCCCGGACTGCCCAGTCTGGCCGGGTTGTCCGCTCTTCTGGCCCTGACCGTACTGGCCCTGTTGACCGGTCTGTTGGTTCTGCCCTTGGCCGTGCTGCCCACCCTGCTGTTTGTTCATATCATCTGCCATGTTTACTCCTCCATTGTTTGCAGAGCGCGACTTGGCGCGCTGCTGCGGGATTTACTGGCATCTGTTAATTAGTTGCCATACTCCACGGGAGGGTTGATGACTAATTTGCACTTGATCACAGCCAATAAAATCATCAAGTTATCTTTCATCTACTCTGCTTCACTTCCATTACCTCACACTTCTCAATCACGGGAGCCGTGGCCAGCAAAGTTCCCGCATTTGCCATCAACGCCGCGGCCACTCGCCCGTTTAAATGAGCCTGCCTCCCTGCTTCATCTTCAAAAACATCAAAAATCCCAAAGGTCGAGGGACCCATTTTGATAGCGAACCACTCCACCGTTGCCGGCTCTTCCAGCACGATCGACAACGCGCTCCGCAAAAAGCTCTCCACCTCAGCTTCCTTGCCCGCCTTCGCCTCAACCCGTGCCAGCAATGCCAACTTCACCTTAGCCATTTTTGTCCTCCTTCAGATGTCTTCGATCAGATGTCTTCGATTGCTTCACATTGGATGTCTCCCGCCCGGTTTTTGTTTCGCAAAGGACCGCATTCCTGTCCACCAGACAAAGTTTTCAGGGGGACGGGTAATTTCATACTGGCGTAACAATCGTTCCGTATAGTGACGGACTTTAGCACTCAATCTGCTTTAACGCCGTCCGACCTGAGGAATGACCATGGCCACAGCCACCACAACACCGAGCGTACTCGACCAAAAGCTGTCCCGCTCTCCCGGCAAGATTGGAATGTTGGTTTTCGGCATCGTGCTGGTTATCGGCGTCGGCTACGCCGGATCCAGCTTGCTCCACGATCTCTCGTTCGTGCACAACGAATCCGTGCTGCCCTTCGTCCTTCTCGGTATAGCCTTGCTGGTGGCTTTAGGCTTCGAGTTCGTTAACGGATTCCACGACACCGCCAATGCGGTAGCCACGGTCATTTATACGCACTCGCTGGAGCCGCACATTGCGGTGGTATGGTCCGGCTTCTGGAATTTCCTCGGCGTGCTCGCCTCCAGCGGCTTGGTTGCATTCGCGATCGTCTCGCTACTGCCAGTCGAACTGATTCTGCAAGTCGGCAGCAAAGCCGGGTTCGCCATGGTTTTTGCGCTGCTTGTCGCGGCCATCATCTGGAACCTTGGCACCTGGTACTTCGGATTGCCCGCCTCCAGTTCGCACACGCTTATCGGTTCGGTGATCGGGGTAGGCATCGCCAATCAACTGATGAATGGCAGAAGCGGCACCAGCGGCGTCGATTGGGGCCAGGCCGCGAACATCGGCAAAGCGCTCTTGCTTTCGCCAGTCGTCGGCTTCGGTGTCGCCGGACTGCTCCTGCTCCTCGCCAAAGCCTTGATCAAAGACCCGAAGCTTTACTCCGCTCCCGAAGGCACCGAGCCGCCGCCGTTCTACATTCGCTGCCTGCTTATCCTGACCTGCACTGGGGTCAGTTTTTTCCACGGCTCGAATGACGGTCAAAAGGGCATGGGACTGATCATGCTCATCCTGATCGGCACGGTTCCCACCGCCTACGCTCTCAACCACGCTGTCACCTATCAGGATTCTCAGGACTTCATCGCCGTCTCCCACCAGGCTGCCGACGTTCTCAGCAAGTACGTTAGCCCCAACGCCGCCGTCGGCGACGCTCACGATGACGTCACCCAATATATTCGCGACAAAACAGTTCACCCCCAACACCATGCTCGCGCTGCGCACCCTGGTCACCGACATCGGCAACGAAACCGCTCTTTACAAAGAGATGAAGAACATCCCCAACGACCAGGTGCGCAACTTCCGCAATGATATGTATCTCATCAGCGAAGCCATCCGCCTGATGCAGAAGAGTCACAACCCGACTTTCACTGCCTCCGAAACCGCCGTCCTCGCTAATTACAAAAAGCACATCGACCACTCCACCCGCTTCATTCCTCTTTGGGTGAAGGTCGCGGTAGCCATGGCTCTCGGCCTCGGCACCATGGTTGGATGGAAGCGAATTGTTGTCACGGTGGGGGAAAAAATCGGCAAGAGCCATCTCACCTACGCCCAAGGCGCAGTGGCGGAAATCACCGCCATGGCCACGATCGGAGCCGCCGACGGATTCGGCCTCCCCGTCAGCACCACCCACGTGCTTTCCTCCGGCATCGCCGGCACTATGGCCGCCAATCACTCCGGCATTCAGTGGTCGACCGTGCGCAATCTGGCCTTGGCGTGGGTGCTGACTTTGCCGGTGGCCATGATGCTGTCGGGATCTTTATTCTGGCTGTTTCGCAAGACGTTCTAAAGAAATTTTATTGGTTCCTCACTTCTTGTCATCCTCACCGGTCGCAAGCCCGGTGAGGGACCTGCCTTTAACTGGAAACTTCCTTAGAGTTGGCATATACTTTGGTATATGCCAACTCAACGCCGCAAAGCCAAACTCTTCATGAACAACCGCAGCCAGGCCGTCCGTCTGCCTAAGGACTTTCAGTTCAAGACTGACGAAGTCTTCATCCGCAAAGAAGGCGCCGACGTAGTTCTCTCGCCCCACCCCGCGGATTGGTCCTCCTACCTGGCCGACGCTCCAGTCGCCTCGTCTTCATTTATGGAGAATGTCGAGGACCTGCCTGTTCAGGAGCGCGAGCCCTGATGCCGCGCTACATGCTGGACACGGATACCTGCTCCTACATCATGCGGCGATCGCACGACGCAGTCCTAAAGCGGCTCGCGAAGATTCCCGTCAGCGACGTTTGCATTTCGGTAATCAGCAAGTCGGAACTATTGTTTGGAGTGGAAGTTTCTCCAAAACGCAAGCAGGACGAAGCGGCGCTCGCCGCCTTTCTACACTACGTAGAGATTCTGGATTTTCCCGACGAAGCATCTTCGCACTACGCGAGAATCCGTGCCGACCTGAAAGCCCGTGGCTCGACGATCGGAGCCAACGATCTGTTCATCGCCGCCCACGCGCGCAGCCTGGGCCTGACGCTGATCACCAACAATAGTCGCGAATTTAAACGGGTCCGCGGTTTGTCCATCGATAATTGGACGATAAGCGCCTAGAGCCTTCCCATCCACTAGTCCGTGCCCTCCCGATTACCCACCCCCAGCCCCGTTCCCCGCTAGAATGGATTTTTCAGGACTCATCCATGGACAAACTTGTAATCCGCGGCGGAGAGCCGCTGCTCGGCACCGTGCGCGTCAGTGGCGCGAAGAACGCCGCGCTTCCCTGCATGGCCGCGGCGCTGCTCACCGACGAACCTGTCATTCTCGAGAACATTCCGCAGGTGCGCGACATTCAAACCACGCGCAACCTGCTGGCCGCTATGGGCGCCGACGTCGAACTCGGCTACGGACGCGCCCAGCACCGCACCACGATTCACTGCACAAATATCGCCAGTCCCGAAGCTTCCTATGAGCTGGTCAAGACTATGCGCTCCTCCACGCTGGTTCTCGGACCGCTGGTTGCCCGCTGCGGACGTGCCCGAGTATCGCTGCCCGGCGGCTGTGCCATCGGCAGCCGTCCGATCGACATGCACATTAAGGGGCTGGAACAGCTCGGCGCAAAAATCACGCAGGATCACGGTTACGTAGAAGCCGCCGCCAATCGCCTCATAGGAACGGAAATTGTTTTCGACAAGATAACGGTCACGGGCACGGAAGATCTGCTCATGGCTGCCACTCTCGCGGAAGGCGAAACGATTCTTCAGAACTGCGCGCGCGAACCCGAAGTTGCCGACCTGGCCGCCTTACTTAACAAGATGGGCGCGAAGATCGAAGGCGCAGGCACGCCCACGATCCGCATAAAAGGCGTAACCAAACTGAAAGGTGCGAAGCACCGCATCATCCCCGACCGCATTGAGGCCGGAACCTTTCTCATTGCGGGGGCGATGACCGGCGGCGATCTCAACATTACCGGATGCGATCCCACCCATCTCGATGCCCTGCTCAGCAAACTTAAAGAAGTCGGCGTGAAGACGAAGTGCACCGCGGAGTCTGTCCGTGTCATGGGCGACAATCCATTCACCGCCGCCGACATGAGCACCGAGGAGTTCCCCGGCTTCCCTACCGACATGCAAGCTCAGTTCATGGCGCTGGCCACGCAGGCCGAAGGCGCTTCCGTGATCACGGAGAACATTTTTGAAAATCGATTCATGCACGCGCAAGAGCTAGTTCGCATGGGTGCGAACATTAAAATCGAAGGACGCCGCGCAGTGGTCCGCGGCAAGACGCCGCTGAGCGCGGCGGCCGTCCTCGCTTCCGATTTGCGTGCCAGCGCATCGCTCGTTCTCGCCGCGCTGGTGGCCGATGGTGAGACCATCATCGACCGCGTTTACCACATCGATCGCGGCTATGAAAACATCGAAGAGAAACTGCGCGCTGTCGGCGCCCAAATCAAACGCATCGGAGAGATGTTCCCGAAGAGAGCCGCGGCAGTGAAGTAGGTCGACGCAAATGATGTAATGGCGAGTTTTCGCTAACTATAGGGGAACGCCGTTTGAACGGCACCCTTCGACCGACCCACTATAATCAGCTTTTGCGACTCCAGACTGATCGGAACAAAAAGCTGGCTGGCGTGGATGGAGAGGTCGAGCAGTAATGTAATACACGGAATTCGGCATCTGGGCATCTGGCGTGTTGCATCCTACGATCTCGAAAGCATAGCCATTCTCAATACTCCTTTTCGCCAACAACCGTCGAATCTCGTCGCTCGAAGCTAGCTCCGACAACTGACACGTGTAACCGAGCGCTGAATGCTCTTTGGCAAACTGGGCCTCTGCCGTGTTCAAAAGTCTCATTCGAACAATCGCGGAATCGACATATCCGAGCATCATCAATCCCCACATCATTCTGAAGCCGAAATACCCAACCACTGCGAGAATCACGGCCATGGCAAGAATGGCAAATTTCCTCGCAGGTGTCTTACTGCGGCTATTTTTGATGTGGGGACTGGGCATTCCGAGATTGATGATAGGTTGCCCCGCCGGACCTCACAAGTGAAATGGTAAGGGCAAGTGTTTTCACTCATTGTCTCCGCAAAGCGAAACTCACCCCTACTCCCGCGTCAAGCGCTCAATCACTTTCCGATGCTGCGGATAATCTCTTACCAATTCCTCGCGCTTCGCCATTTCAAAATCTTCAAAATCGAATCCCGGAGCTACGGTGCAGCCAACCAGCGCGAATCCCTTTCCATCGCGTACGCGCGACGCGAACCAGTATCCTGCCTTTACTACTGCCTGCAAAGCTTCACCTGCCTCTGGATCGGTGCCTAGCAAAATTTCCGAATAGCTACCTTGCTGGTCAAGCACATGCACAACCAGAGTTGATCCAACATAAAAATGCCAGACTTCGTCGGAGCGCAGCCGATGAAACGCTGAGAAATTTTCGCCTTCCAGTAAGAAATAAATCGCCGTGGAAGCTGCACGCGCACCCGTAAACTCCGGCGGCAAAGCGTCCTTCGCCAAAACCAGATCCGCTCGATAGGTTTGCCTGTAAAATCCGCCCTCGGGATGCGCTTCCAGGCTCAGCTTCTTAATCCAATATGCCGCGTCCTTCTTCATCCAGTCCTCTAACCAGGCTGATGTTCACTATAGCAACGTGAAACGTTTTTCCCCGCGCGCTCACTATGGAAAAGAAGCTTGGTAGCAAAAGCATTTCCGCACGACTGCCAGCCCTTGCTTACCCGCTAACCGCCGCCTGAAATGCGAGTAAGCTCCCACCTGCCAGGTTCGCCCACCCTTTTGCGGGAAGGCCCACCCTTGCATCCTCTGCAAGGGTGGGATTGTTTTTCTCGAATGATCGACAAAGTCGAGTCCGGGTTGGGCTAACTCGAAGGAAGGGTGAACTTCAGAGTGATCTGGGTCTCCATCTCAACTGGGCGGCCATGCACGAGCTGCGGCTTGAATCTCCATTGGCGCACGGCCGTAGCGGCAGCCGCCGCTAATTCGAGCGTCTCCACTCACCACTTTGATCTCCCTGGACGCTCCCGTCCTGTCCGATGTGTAGGTCAAGCAGCACTGGCCCTTGAATGTGCTGCGCCAGGGCTTGCTCGGGATACTCGGGCTCCACGCGCCGCACTAAGTTGCCCTCCGCCGCATCGGGAGACAATTCAACGATGCTTGCGGGCTGCAGTGCTGAGCCCGCATTCTTTTCTGCCGACGGCGCTCCCGTGGCATCCGTCTCAGAAGGCGGCATACGGAAGATCTCTTTGCCGTTTTCATAGACTCGCAACGAACCATCGGCTCGCAACGAACCATCGGGCAAACGCCCAGTCTCTGGCCGCGACGCAGTTTCGCTGGTTGTGGCTTTGTTCTGCCCGCTGGTGGGCGCTTTCGCTTGGACTGGAAGGGGACCGATATTCGTCCGGTTGCCGGCCGGATTCTCTCGTGTTGCCGGCGTTGCCGGTACTGCAGCCGCCGCTCTTGAGACATGATGCTGGCCGCTTGCTTTCACCCATCCCATACGTATCGCGACAGCGGTCGCCATCAGAAGCGCCATGCCGACCACGATCGCGCACATCACTACGCTGACCCAATCAAAGCGCCGCGAGACTGCAAAGGTGGCTGGGACGTTCTCCAGATCGTGGTGCGCTGTGTCCACATCATGACTGGAAACTTGGTTGTTCGTCCGTTTCAAGGGCTGCTTCCGCCGTTTCCTCGGGAGTCTTCTTTGGCGATCTCTGTTTCAGCGATCTCTGTTTCGGCGCCTTCCTGCAGCATTTCGCCGACACTGGTCGGAGCAAGCTCAAGCGCGTCCAGCGAGGACTTGCGCGCCTGGATATTCTTCAGGATGCGGTCCCTCAATACTTCGAGTGTTCTCAAATCACGTTCGCCAAACGCAGCCAGGCGAGCGGAGAATACTTCGAAGATCCCGATCGAATCCTCTGCCCGCAAAAGTGGCAACACCACTACCGATCGTATTCCGAGCTGGCGCGATACTTCCGCCTCCACGTTCGGGTCAGTGAGGGTATCATCGCAACGCTGAATCTGCCGGCTGCGCAGGCACGCGCCCGAGAGGCCGGAGTTCATGTCCAGAGGCGTTCCCAACTCCGGGGCATTTCCGCCAGTACTGGCGCGGCAAACCATCTCTCCATCGCGGGCCAGCGCGATTGCGGCGCCGGTGGCCCCGGTCGCCAGGCAAGCCTGTTCCACAATTTCATTCAGCACGATGTCGAGTGCAAGTTCACCCGAAAGTTGCCAGGTGGAATCTGGCCGCGACCGTGGGTGGCGAACTTGGCGGCCACTTCGGCAAAATCCGATTCCTGCCGCATCCTTTCAGAGTTTTCCATCGCGGGACCACCCGGCGGAAGCAGCAACTCGTCCGGCGCAGTTTCAGGGGGAACTGGACCGGCTGGAATAGGCTTTCCGGAATCAGGCCGCCATATGGGGTGATGAGCCATACCAGGTAATACAATTCGACAAAAGCTCAGCGTCTGTAGCGGAGTTTCGCCCTAAAGTGCAGCCTTGTCAACAAAGAATCGGCATTTCCGTCTGCGCTGCGTGGGCCGAGGAACGCCCCAACCCACACCGTGCTCTAACCAGCCTTTCAGTCCTCTGCGGTAAACCATCCTCGGCATTCCCTCCCAAAACGGCAGAAAAGACAATGGGTTCCATCGCACAGTGACTTTTGGGCTTCCTTTCATACGAGGAAATGTTAAAATCCACTTACACTGGGGCACGGGTTGTGAGCTTCCCAGGCTGGTTTTTCTCCCCCTTGATTCTCCGTAATATCTGAAAACGTTCGAGGACCTTTAGATTCAGGGAGTTTGATCCATGCGCATTGCTGTCGTCGGTTCCGGTTACGTGGGGTTGGTTGCAGGCGCCTGCTTCGCCGATCTTGGTCACGACGTAATCCTGGTGGATAATGATGAGCGCAAATTAGCCGCTCTCAAGAACGGCCAGGTACCCATCCACGAAAAATTTTTGCCCGAATTGCTCGGACGTCACCGCGGCCAGCGGCTGACTTTTTCCGACGATTTGCGGGAAGCGGTGCGGGCGAGCGCGGCCATTTTTATTGCTGTCGGAACCCCTCCGACCGAACGCGGTGAAGCCGACCTTTCTTTCGTTGAATCTGTCGCCCGTGAAATCACCGGCGCCGTGGATGACTACAAGGTCATCGTGGAAAAGAGTACGGTTCCGGTCTATACCAGCGAATGGATTCGCAAAATCATTCTGCGCAATGGCGCGGATGCCAGCTCTTTCGACGTTGCTTCCAACCCGGAGTTCCTGCGCGAAGGTACCGCGGTTACTGATTTCCTGTTCCCGGATCGCATCGTTGTGGGCTGCGACAATGAGCGCTGCGCCAATGTTCTTCGCGAAATTTACGCGCCGCTTACCAGCGGCAGTTATTACGAAACTGCCGGCGCCATTCCCCAACCCGACCGCACTTCCATCCCTGCTCCAATCATTGTGACCAGCACCAAGAGCGCAGAACTTATCAAGCATGCCTCGAACGCATTTCTGGCGATGAAGATTTCCTTCATTAATGCGGTCTCTTCGATGTGCGAATCGGTCGGTGCTAACGTGAATCAGGTCTGTCACGGTATCGGCACTGACTCCCGCATCGGTCCGCGATTCCTGAATCCCGGCATCGGCTACGGCGGATCTTGTTTCCCGAAAGATGTGATGGCCTTCCGCGCCGTCGCCCGTGAATGCGGATACGATTTCCGTCTGCTCGATGAGGTTATGCGCATCAACGAAGATCAGCGCGATCGCTTCCTGCGCAAAGTTCGCAGCGCCTTATGGACGCTGCGCGGCAAGCATCTGGGCGTGCTCGGCCTCGCCTTCAAAGGCGGTACCGACGACATCCGCGAATCTCCCGCCATCATGATCGTGCAGGCGCTCATGCAGGAAGGTTGCAAAATTACCGCTTATGATCCGGCCGCGATGGACCGTACTCAGGAACTAATGACCTCGGGTATCAAGTTTGCGAATTCAGCGTACGAGGCCGCTACCGGCGCCGATGCTCTGCTGATCCTTACCGAGTGGGAGGAATTTGCCAACCTCGATCTCCGCCGTCTCAACAATGAACTCAAATATCCCATCATCATCGACGGCCGCAACTTGTATGATCCCGAAGTGATGGCAGCCAATGGCTTCGCCTATTACTCGGTAGGACGCGCAGCCTCTCATCCCGACGGCGTTCCCGCCGCTCTGCGCAACAGCGCTAAGAAAGCATGAGCCAACAACGCGCTCTGGTCACCGGTGGCGCCGGTTTTCTGGGATCCCATTTATGCGACGCCCTGCTTGGCGAAGGCTGGAACGTGGTTGTCGTCGACAACCTGCTCACTGGCCGCCGCGCAAACATTGACCATCTTCGGAATGACTCCCGCTTTGAATTCATCAATAAAGATATCTGCGAGCCTTTCGGCGTCGGCAACGTCGACTTCGTCTTTCACTTCGCGAGTCCCGCGAGCCCGGTGGATTACACCATTCACGGAATCCCCACGCTGAAAGTAGGATCGCTCGGAACCTTTCACGCTCTCGATTTCGCACTCAAGTACGGCGCCAAATATCTGGTCTCGTCGACTTCAGAGTGCTACGGCGATCCGCTCGAGCATCCGCAGAAAGAAACCTATTGGGGTAATGTGAATTCCATCGGCCCGCGCTCGGTCTACGATGAAGCCAAGCGCTTCACCGAAGCCGTCACTATGGCGTATCACCGCTATCACAAAGTTGATACGCGCATTGTCCGCATCTTCAATACCTACGGCCCGCGCCTGCAGTTGAACGACGGCCGTGTGGTATCGAATTTCATGAAGCAGGCGATTCGCGGTGAAGACCTCACCGTTTACGGCGATGGCAACCAGACTCGCAGCTTCTGCTATGTCAGCGACGAAGTGGATGGCTTCCTTCGCCTGGCAAAATCTTCGGAACATCTGCCGGTCAACATCGGCAACCCAAACGAGTTCACCATCCTCGAATGCGCACAACACGTAATTAAAGTCACGGGATCGACAAGCAAGATCAGATACGAAGAGCTGCCTCCGGACGATCCTAAACAGCGCCGTCCCGACATCACGAAAGCCCGCCAACTGCTCGGCTGGGAACCGAAGATCGACCTCGAGACCGGGCTTCGCATGTCGCTGGATTATTTTCAGAAGGCCGTGGCTGAAGAAGCCGCCGCAAAGTAGATTTCACCGCCGTTTCGGGTTCTCTACTCTCGCCAGGCGAACGTGATAAATTGACTCTTCGCAATAATGGCGTAGTCCATTCCGCCAATGGAGAAACTCCCGATGCGAATCCTCATTGCCAAGCCTGTCACACTAAAGCTCACCCCATTCAAGCTCGTCACGCTGGCTGTCGCCGCTGTTGCAATGCTCCCGGCCATTCTTCACGCACAGGCAAAAGATGAAACCTCATCCGTCAAAGTAGAAACCGCTAAAACTGAAACGCCAAAGCCCGAACAATTCAAACCGGAACAACAAGCCAGCAAAGGCTCGGTCACCGTCGGCGGAAACGTGATTAATTACGACGCATTTGCCGGCACGCTGGTCGTACATCCCAAGGGCTGGGATGATGTCCCGCAAAATGCCGACCCCGATCCGAAGAACAAACCTGCGGAAGCCAGCATGTTCTACGTAGCGTATTTCAAAACCGACATGAAAGGCGCCCCCAGGCCACTGACCTTCCTTTACAACGGAGGTCCCGGCTCGTCGAGCGTGTGGCTTCACATGGGAGCATTCGGTCCAAGGCGCGTGGTTACTGCCGATGATACTCACACTCCGGCCGCGCCTTATTCCATCGTCAATAATGACTTCAGCCTGCTCGATGTGAGCGATCTGGTATTTGTGGATGCGCCCGGAACCGGCTTCAGCCGCCTCAGCGGCAAGGACCGCGAGAAGGCCTTCTACGGCGTCGACCAGGATGCGCAGGCCTTTGCCGATTTCATCTCCCAGTTCCTCTCAAAATATGGTCGCTGGAATTCGCCTAAATATCTCTTCGGCGAAAGCTATGGCACCACGCGCTCCGCTGTCCTGTCTTATATCCTCGAAACCGAACGCGATATCGATTTCAACGGCGTAATTCTTCTCTCGCAAATATTGAACTTCTCGCTCGATTCCGATATTCCCGAGTTCAATCCCGGTATAGACACCGCATACCAGTTGGTGCTTCCAACCTATGCCGCGACCGCCTGGTATCACCACAAACTGCCGGAGCAACATCCGGAACTTGCGCCGCTGCTGGCCGAGGTCGAACACTTTGCCATGAACGAGTATGCGCTGGTTCTTGAGGCCGGCTCGTCTCTTCCTCTCGATCAACGGCATGCCATCGCCGAAAAGCTTCATCAGTACACCGGCCTGCCAGTCGCATACATCGAGAAGGCGGACCTGCGCATCAACGGCGGAGAGTTTGAAAAGAATCTGCAGGACGACAGCGACCTGACCACGGGGCGCCTCGACACACGCTTTTCCGGGCCTACATTTGATCCGCTCAGCAAAGAGGCGGAATATGATCCGCAGTCGGCGGCCATTTCTTCCGCCTACGTTTCCGCCTTCAACGACTATGTACGAAAAGACTTGAAGTTCGGCGAGAACCGCGAATACAAGCCGGTAATTGAAGTCTGGAGGTCATGGGATTTTCTGCACAAAGCTCCCGGCTCCCCCATGGCACTGCCGATGGCGGCAAACGTCATGCTCGACCTCGCCATCGCCATGAAGTACAACCCACACCTGAAAGTTCTTTTGAACGCCGGTTATTTTGACCTGGCAACCCCGTTCTACCAGGGCGTCTACGAAATGCAACACCTGCCGATTCCGCCTGATTTGCAGAAAAACATCGAATTCCAATTTTACGAATCCGGGCACATGGTCTATGCGCACCAGGCGTCACTGAAGGCGATCCACGATAACGTGGCAGCGTTCATTGTGAAGAGCGAGAACTCGAAGATGAAGTAACGCCGGCAGTTTCCAAGCTGGCCAACAGTGAGCAATATAGACCAGACTTGCAGGGTGCCCTGACTGCTAACGTAGCTCAAGGTTCCCATGCGTCTCCCGCTCTTAATTCTGCACATCCTCGGTGGAACCGTCGGTCTGCTCGCTGGCACCTTTGCCGTGGCAGTTCGTAAAGGAAGCCGTCTGCATCGCGCCTCTGGAAACGTCTTTACTATTGCGATATTGACATTGGCCTTGAGTGCCCTCCCTCTCGCCATTATGAAATCCCAGCGGGGCAACATCATCGGCAGTATTGTCACCTTCTACATGATCATCACCGCGTGGCTCGCCGGTCGCCGCAGGAACATAGGCTTGTCTGACTGGGCCGCACTCCTTGTCGGCCTCGGCGGAGCGGCTGCCGTCATTACGCTCGGCGTCCTGACCCTCCACCATCCCGACGAAAACGCCCCGGCTGGCATGAGCTTCTTCTTCGGTGTCGTTCTCTTGCTCACCGCCGCTGTAACATTCGCATGCTCGCTGGCGAAGGTATCACGGGCCGGCCGCGCATTACGCGTCGCCTCTGGCGCATGTGTTTTGGATTATTTATTGCCACGGGATCTTTCTTCTTAGGCCAACAACAAGTCTTTCCTACATTCCTGCGCGGCTCGATCCTCCTGACCGTCCTCGCCCTCCTGCCATTTCCCTTGATGATCTATTGGTTTTTCCGCGTCCGCTTCAGCAGGGCTTACAGAGCAGGGCCACCCGCACCCGATTCCATAGGGATTGCCTCCAACTTTATTTGACACCGCTGCAGCATTGCAGGTGAGCACGTGCGTAACTGTCGAAACGACGCGTTTAAACTCAAAACCTTTCGCTGGAGTTTGGCGCAGAATTCGGATCTTCCGCAGCGCAATGCGCGCCACCAGCAGGCCCAAGGTCAAAACCGGGAAACCTCTTGGGCGGCGAGGAACATTTTGCCGTCGCCTTATACAACTCCGACGATTCCAGAAATCCCAGGGGGAGGGGAGGATTACTCCAGGGTCAGGCCGATGCCAAGCGAGGCACACGGTCCGCCGCCTCGGATAAATGATTTGGTAAATGATTTACAACAAGAGGAGCTACCAGCGATTTCTAAGAACTCTGAGCGGTCGCCGCCACAAAATCAATCAACTGCTGTACTCCACGTCGTTCGTCTTTGGTGTTGAGATGAAACAACACGCCCATGCCATAGCTGGGATGGGAAGCTTTCACGACTCCACTCAGGCGCAATTTTATTTCGTAGGTTCGCACCACAATCTCTACCGTGGCGTCCACGGCAAAGGCCAGCGGCATTTCGAGATAACAGCCTCCCGGGCTCAGATCGCTCAGATGGCAGTAGTGCCGTACCGAACTTCCCTTCTGGTAAACCTCGGCTCCCAGGCGGCAGGCATAACGGGTTTGCCCGCGGCGATTGTCCGTTCCATCGCGCAGCCGCGCAGCCGCTTCGCCGTCGGTTCCCGTGGCATCCTCTTTTTTCCCACGCGCGTTCGCCAGCACGCCATCTTCGTCCGGACGGATGGAAGACTCTACTTTTAATTTCTCGGAAGCCAGTTGCCCTTTGGCAGAGTCCTGCGCATTCATTTTCAGCCACTCTTGCAGTACCCGCCGGGAAGTCTGTGGCACATCCACAAACTGAATTCCGGCACGTCCATTCCAGTCCTGCCAAACCACTTGACCGGAGAGGCGAACATTCGCCGTCTGTCCCGGCAGTTGAAACTGAAAATAAACTTTGCAAGTTGGCGGTAGGCGCTTGCCGAAATTCACCGCCATGCCTTCTTCCGCCAGATTCACCAGGGTCGCCTTCGCCTGTTCGCCCCCAGCGTAATCGATGGTGGCATGCGTATGCACCGGAGCGCGAGTCTTGCGGCGCTTGTCGCGGTACAGCACGCTCTGCGCCGCGCGCAAGCTGCTCAACGCGCGCTCGTAGGAAACCGGTTTGTACAGCACGAAGTTCACGCCAAGAGAAAATATCTCGCGGATGTTTTCCTGCCCGGTCACTACAGCAACTGCCAAACTCGCATCGTTCAACCGCGAAGAGCGGCTCTCATGCAATAAGGCAGTGACATCCGCCTGGGTTTGGCAATCAAGAATGATCAGATCGAAGCGCTGCTGCGCCAGCCTGACGGCAGCGCGCGCAACCTCTACGCACAACTCCACCTGGATGCCGAGCTCTTCGAGCACACGATTCAGCACCTCGACTGAAGCTTCGTCCGCGCAAACCAGGAGCGATGAGAGAGTCATACCTTCAAGCATCGTAGGGTCACGGCGGTTCATCCGACAAGTTACCGGAGTCATTCCAGAAGCCACCTGCAGTCAGCTAACTGTCGCAGCCTCAAGCAGGTGACATCAGTCACCACGGTGATTACAAAAGACCAATGCTCTGGCGTTACACCGTAGTGCTTTGACGCTGGCCCCACCCCTCCCTACGATGAAGATCGACTAGGCACATCGAAGACGTGACCAGTTCGCTTTGCGAACAGTTGCGCATTTCTCGACGCATTCGGCCTGAAAGAAGCTTATGGTATCGCGAAAGAACACCGGGTTTTCGCTGCTGGAACTGATGCTCACCGTCAGCATTGGCCTTATTTTGGCCGGCATCAGCTTCATCACTTTCCGCCCAGTACTGAATCAGGGGCACATCAACTCGGCTTATGACACGACGTTAATGGCCTTGCGTAATACTCGAAACCTGGCGATCACTCAAAGCCACGAATACTACGTTAATTTCAATCCTGCTGGATTTCCGGCGGGTACGATACAGGTCGAGTATCAGCCCGGGCCGGTTGGAGGAATAGCGCAACCGATACAGCAAGTAATCAC
The DNA here is from genome assembly GCA_963726155.1 of uncultured Acidobacteriaceae bacterium. Classification (GTDB taxonomy): domain Bacteria; phylum Acidobacteriota; class Terriglobia; order Terriglobales; family Acidobacteriaceae; genus Sulfotelmatobacter. The sequence continues at coordinate 880,317 of CAVSBF010000002.1, read as the reverse complement.
ATATTCGATCCCTTCCGACGTGAGTTTCGCAGTGCAGGCGGGATTTCCGGCCGTTGCACCAGACGGATTTGGCGCGGGAGTGAATGCCGTCGATTTTGGCCAAGCCCTGGCTGGCGAACCCATGAATTACGTCGTCTTCATGCCTGATGGATCGGCGCAAGACAATCTAGGCAACTTCAACAGCGGCATCATCTATATGACTCGGCCCGGCGACAACATATACAACAGCTCACGCGCCATCACAGTTTGGGGGGCAACCGGAAGAATTCGCGGATGGCGACTGACTCAGTCGGGCGGGGTGGCTGAATGGGTACAAGAATGATCAAGAGAGAACAATCCGATAGGAAGAGTTCCGAGGAGAGCGGTTTCTCGCTCCTCGAGGTCATGATCGCAATTGTCGTGATGACGATCGGGCTGCTCGCCGTAATGGCTAGTTTCGCAACTGCGATAAGCGCCACGGCGTCGGCGCAGGAAGACCTGATTGCGCGGCACAAGGCGCTCGATGCCATGGAGAGCATCTACACCGCTCGTAACAGCCAGCAGCTTCCTTTCTCCTCGATCAATAACATCGCCAGCGGCGGAGTTTTCCTAAGTGGACCACAGCAACTGCAGTGCGCCGGACCCGACGGGTTGGTGGGCACCGCGGATGATGTCCCCTGCACTGCGCAGGACACTGGCGCGGCCTGCCCCGGCGGAGTGGAATGCCTGGTGTTGCCCGGCCCCGACGGTATTCTCGGCACTGCCGATGACGTCACGCAAAGCCTTGGTAACTTCACACGTACCATCACTTTCAATCCAGTGTTGCAGACGATCAACGGCGTGGTGAGTACGAATCAAAATCTTATCGCCGTTACGATCTCCGTCTCCTACACGAAAGCAGGATGGCCCGCCCGCACTTACACGGTGAACGGGTTGATCTCCAGCTACCACTAAGGCGGAGGACACGAACAAACATGAAGATTGCCATCGCAAACTCGCAACGCGGATTCAGCCTTCTGGAATTAATGGTTGCCTCTGCCCTCGGCCTGATCGGGATTCTGGCCATGACTAGCCTTTTCCGCCAGGGAATGAACGCAACATTCACGATCACTCAGCGAGCTGAAACCCAGCAGAACATGCGCGCCGCCATCGAATTGATGACCAAGGACCTCAGCATGGCGGGGGCCGGCTTGCCCTCGGGGGGCCTGCAGTTGGCGACTGCCACCGGTAACTCTAAGGTCGCGTGCAACCAGGCTGGCACCTGCTACGTTGCTGGCGACACTTATCCCAATGGCAATTTCATGTATGGCATTCTGCCTGGCTTCGCCAATGGCGTTCAAAACGGAACCATCATTAACAGCGCCCCGGCAGCGGTGAATGACAGTGTTACCTCCATTTACTGCGACTATAATTTTCCGCTTACTAACTTCACCTTCACTTTTCCCAGCACAACCCAGGCAAATGTCGGCGTGGTGAACGCGGGCGTCACTCCAAATAACATCCTGGCGCCTGGCGGGCTCAACGTTGGAGATTTGATGTTGTTCCTGGTGAGCACTCCGGGCAACGGCAAAGGCAGCGGAGGTACCAGCGACGCGCAAACGGCAGCCGCCGTCGCAGAGATCACCGGCCTTCCCAGTAACACGCAAATTAATTTTGCCGCGGGCGATGCGCTCAACTTCAACCAGACTGGTGCAAACAGCCTGGCAGCGGTCGCGGCCGCTTACGTTGCGGGTACCACCATTACCGTCTGCCGTCTCAACGCCGTCACTTATTTCCTGCAGGTTCCCCCCGCCGGCGGAACGGTGCAGACGGTGAGACTTATGCGCCAGGTGAACGGTCTGAATGCGGTCCCCGTCGCCGATAACATCATAAACTTGCAATTCAGCTACGACGTAATCAATTCGGTGGGCGGCACGATGAGTGCCAATCAATCGAATCCGGTTGCCGCCGGACTCTCTCCAGCCCTGATTCAAAAGGTCAACATGTGGGTCATGGGGCAGAGCTTGGTCTCGGCAGGAAAGCAATTCCAAAGCATGTATTTGGCGAGTTCCACGAGCACCGGAAACATGAGTTTCTGCAATTCGTACAGTTCCAATAGCACGGTGTGCCAATGATTGACTCGCGTAGGGGTTTTGTCTGCGGTTTGAGGGGGAAAGAAATGAATAAGAGGAGACGAGATTCGCGGGGGTTCACGCTGATAGCAGCGCTTTTGTTGACCCTGTTGTTATCCGCCATGGCCGTAGGCCTTATCTATCTGGTGAACAATGAGCAGCGCATGGGAGGCAACGACCTGGAAGGCAACCTGGCCTACTATGGCGCGGAATCAGGTATTGAAAACTTAACCGCCCAAATCTCGCAACTGTACCAATCCTCGCAAACCCCCACGGCGGCCGCTCTTACCGCCCTCGCGAGCCCGGCAAATTATCCTACCGCTGTAACCGGGTCAAACATTACTGGCATGAATTATGTCGAGTCCATCACGTGGCCAAGCACCCAAACCAACGGATTGCCTTGTCCCAATCTTCCTAACCCGTGCGGCGCGTGGGATATCGTTGGGTCGGGGCCAGATCAAGGTATGGTGGCGTCTCTTATTCCCTTCAACCTGCAGGTCACCGCGACTCGCGCGTCAGGAGCGGGTGAGGCCACCAGCAATGCCGCGATTACGCCCACTGGAGCTTCCGTAAATCTCACGCGCACGGTGGAAGTTGCTCTGCTTCCCGCTTTTGAGTTTGGAGTTTTTTGCGATGGCGACTGCGACTATTTCGCCGGTCCTAACTTCAATTTCGGTGGCCGAGTCCATACCAACGGAAATTTGTTTTTGGCTTCGGGCGCGGCATTAACTTTCACAGACAAAATTGCCGCTGTGGGCAATATCGTTCTGGACCGCCTGGAAAATGGCCACCTCACGTCTTCTGGTTACGGTGGTAGCGTTTATGCGCCCAGCGCAGCTGGTGGTTGTCCGGCCGCACCTGGAGCCGGTCCGGCAGCGAACTGTCCTCAACTCACTGCCGGAAGTTGGTCTGGCGGCATTCCCACAGGAGCGGGCGGGGCAAATGCCGGATGGACTGGCATCTCGACGGGAACATTTCACAACTTCGTAATCAACGGACTCACCGGGGCTACCGCGCTGCAATTGCCTTTCGTGAATTCGTCTCAGATTGGCGCAATCGATATCATTCGCCGACCGCAGGCTACTGACACTACGCTTTTGACGAATTCGCGCCTCTATAGCGAGGCTGAGATTCGTATCCTGTTGGCCGACGATATTTCACAACTTCACCCGGAACGCAGCGCCGGGGTACTCGACCCGAACGACGTTCAACTGGGCGTGCCTTCGACCGCCTACTTCAGACTCTCGGGAACGCCGAATACTGATTACATGTATTACGGCGAGGGCAAAAGCGGCACTGGAAGCTTTATCAAGCCCACTGGCTGCGCCGGTAGCCCTTGGCCCCTGCTTGGACAAGTCACTTGGACGACGCCGTGCCAAAGTGTATGGCTACGCGTGGAGTATTTGAATGCCGCCAACCAGTGGATCGGAGTCACGCAAGAATGGCTGGGGTACGGCTTCGGCAGAATGTATGGTGTTTCGCCGAGTGTTCCCTACTCCAGCACCGGCGGTCCTCCCGCAGGCGCAAACCAGATTAGCCCGGCCATCCTGATTCTTCAACAGCTGCAGAGCGGTAAGGCCGCAACGAGTGGCTATGAAACGCCGGCCTCCGGCACGACCCAAAATAACTGGATTCCTATCAACTTTTATGATTCAAGGGAAGGCGAGCCACGCGACACTCGAAGTGGCGGCACGGCAACCAATGTCAGTCCCGAAGGCGTGATGAACGCGGTCGAACTGGATGTGGGTAACCTCTGGCTTTGGCTGCAATCCAAGGCCGGCACTCCATACTCCGCAGGCAGCGGGCACTTGGTAAACAATACTAACCAGAATGGTTACATTCTGTACTTCTCGGATCATCGCGGGATGCAACCAGATCCCGACGCCAACCGGACAGGCTTCTATAATGGGTTTGTCGGTATATCCGGTCTGGAGGACGTGGTCAATTCTGGATCCACGACTGGGGTTCCCGATAATGCATTGGAGCCGCTTACTTACTATGCCTTCTCGCCTGAAGACGTGGATGGCAACGGCACTCTCGATACCTTCGGAGCAAAATACCTGGGAGCGGGATTTGGCTTGGCCGTGGGGGCGTCGGGCATGTCGCAGGCGTACTACATTCCGGGCACAACCGCAGGAATTGCTGGGCCTACAACAGCGACCTGGAATATGGTGACTGGGCCGCGCCACGTACTGCGACTTGTGGATGGCGGCATGAATGCCGCCGGAGTCAGTTATTTGCCACAGCCCATTTCGCCAGCGACTTCTGGCAATGGTTTTACGGTCGCCTCCGAAGAGCCTGTCTACATTTGGGGAAACTATAACAGCGGCCCTGCCGACCCGTTCTTTCCCAGCGCGGGCGCCAATGCCACAACGCCGCACTCAGCAGCCTCGATTATTGCGGACTCCGTCACTTTGCTCTCGCCCAACTGGCAGGACAGCAATAGTTTCAGTTCACCCTCCGCCATCGCTGGCAGACCCGCGACGGATAGCTACTACCGAGTCGCCATTGCCGCAGGCAAGAGCATTCCCTTCCCGCAACCGGCTTGGGGTGCTCAGGATTTCGGCACCGACGGAGGAATGCACAATTTCCTCCGCTATCTGGAAGATCGCGGAGGCACCAACGTCTACTACGCCGGATCACTGATCAGCATGTACTATTCGCAATACGCCACAGGCAACTTCAAGTGCTGTAGTTCGGTGTACGGCGCCCCTACCCGTAACTATTTCTTTGACACGCAATTCCTGAACCCCTCCAACCTGCCTCCCGGAACTCCGATGTTCCAGGACGTGGTTAGTTTGGGCTTCCATCAAAACTTCACCCCACAATAAACCCCTGCAAAATTGGAAACCCCGGTCCGCTCCGCGGATCGGGGTTTTATTTTTGTTGTACTCGCTTATTATGGGCAGGCAACGGACACGCGCGAATCCCAGCCCCGAATTTTGTGCCGAGCCTAAAAACTGAGCGCGACTGAGGTGTGATATGGCAATCAATCATAGAAAAATGGTAATGGGAGTGATCGTGGGGAACCGGGGATTTTTCCCCGACCATCTCGCCAAGACCGGGCGCGAGGAAATTTTGCGCGCGCTCGAAGCGGCGAACATGGAGGTAGTCGCTCTCACTCCGGAAGAGAGCAAGCACGGGGCAGTAGAGACACGGGAAGAATCGCGGCGTTGCGCCGAATTGTTCAAACGCAATCGCGAGCGGATCGACGGAGTCATTGTCACGCTGCCGAACTTCGGAGAAGAGCGCGCCATGGCCGATGCTTTGCGCCTGGCCGATCTTCGTGTACCCGTATTGATTCAAGCCACGCCGGACGATCCCAAAAAGATGACCATCGCGTCGCGACGAGACAGTTTTTGCGGCAAGATGTCGGCCTGCAACAATCTTCGGCAATACGGCATTCCTTACTCCATCACCACGCTGCATACCGAAAGTCCAGACTCGCCGCAGTTCGCCCATGATCTGGAGTGGTTCGCCGCGGTATGCCGCGTGGTGAAGGGATTTCGGAACTTGCGAGTGGGAGCCATCGGTGCGCGCCCTGCCGCGTTCAACACGGTGCGCTATAGCGAGAAGATATTGGAGTCGCAAGGCATCTCGATCGAGACTCTCGATCTCTCCGAAGTGTTGGGCCGCATCGATCGCATGAAGGACAATGACGATGAAGCCCAGGCTAAACTGGCCGCCATCAAGAAATACGTGGACGCGAGCAGCGTGCCGGCGCCTGCACTGTTAAAGATGGCCAAATTGGGAGCAGTGGTCGACCAGTGGATGGCAGCGGCAGAAGTCACCATCAGCGCGGTGCAGTGCTGGACTTCGATTGAAGAAAACCTTGGCGTAGTTCCTTGCACCGTGATGAGCATGATGAGCAACGAACTGCTCTCGAGCGCCTGCGAAGTGGATATTTGCGGTGTGCTGGGAATGCACGCGCTGCAACTGGCCTCCGGCACGCCTTCGGCTCTTCTCGATTGGAACAATAATTATGGATCTGACCCGAACAAGGCAGTTTGCTTCCACTGCTCGAACCTGCCGAAACATTTTTTCCGCTCGGTGAAGATGGATTTTCAAGAGATCATTGCCGGTACCGTGGGCAAGGAAAATACATTTGGAACCTGCGTCGGACTCATCAAGCCGGAGAAGATGAGTTTCGCGAGATTCTCGACGGATGATACTTCCGGCAAAATGCGTGGCTACGTGGGCGAAGGCCGATTTACTGACGATCCGCTCAACACGTTCGGCGGCGCGGGCGTGGTTGAGATCCCGAACCTGCAGAAGCTGCTGCGTTTTATCTGTGAGCGGGGCTTTGAACACCACGTCGCCGCCAATCTTTCCAGCGTCGCATCCGCTGTGTATGAAGCCAGTACGCGTTATCTCGGCTGGGATATGTATGATCACAGTTGCGACAACGGGGCCTGCTGATGGCCCTGCGCAGCGACGGTGTTCACGCACGCGCGTGATCCGGATCGGCTGGCCAGCCATGACGTTTCCATTCAACGGGGATCAATCCCCCGCCGGAGAATCCTTTAATATAAGAGCTGCCAATAACGGTTCAGTGGTATCGCTGGAAGCCGTGGCAAACTTCCTACTTCAATGGACAGAAGAACATTCTTAAAACGATCAGGAATGGCGGCGCTTGGGTCCGCTGTGGGCGCGCGAGTTATGGGGATCCGCAAAGAATCTTGCGCGCGATCCGGAACCTACGAACCTGCGCAATGCTGCGCATGCTGCTACGGCAATGCGGCGTCGGCGGCCGTCAGATGCGAATTGGCCTTCGCAGGCGGCTTGGAAGCGGCTGAATGATGAGGTCGACGGAAATTTGATTCCGGTGGAATTTCCGATCGAAGCCTGCGTCAAAGACACAGTAAGCGCGGGCTGCCAGAATCTGCTCGACAATATTCACAATCCCTATTACATCGGAGACCAGCCTGGCTTGACGCAAACCTTGGGATGGGTGGATGCGTGGGTGAGCAAACCAAGCGTTTACGCTGTGGCGGCAAGCAATGCAGATCACATTGCGGCGGCGGTGAACTTCGCACGCGAAAATGACTTGCGGCTGGTGGTGAAGGGCGGCGGGCACAGTTATCAGGGAACCTCGAACGCGGCGGATTCGCTGCTCGTGTGGACGCGGCATATGAATGACATCGCCATGCATGAAACGTATGTCCCGCATGGATGTGAGGGCAAGCACGCCCCGCAGCGCGCGGTGACGATCGGCTCCGGCGCGATCTGGATGCAAGCCTACGACGCAGTGACCACAAAAGGCGGCGCATACGTGCAAGGCGGTGGCTGCACTACGGTCGGCGTGGCGGGCTTGGTTCAGAGCGGAGGCTTCGGAAGTTTTTCGAAGCACTATGGAACCGCAGCGGCGGGATTATTGGAAGCGGAAGTAGTCACCGCAGATGGGAAAGTGCGCATTGCCAATGCATGTACGAACTCAGATTTATTTTGGGCGCTGAAGGGCGGCGGAGGAGGAACATTCGGCGCAGTGAGCAAAGTAACGCTGCGCGCTCGGGAGCTGCCAGAATTTTGGGGCGCGGCGATTCTTACAGTGAAGGCCTCGTCAGATGAGGCGTTTCGGCGTTTGCTGCGCTACTTTGTCGGCTTTTATCGGGAGCGACTTTTCAACGATCGCTGGGGCGAGCATGCGCGCATTACCAGCGACAATGTGCTCGACTTGTTGATGGTGTGCCACGATTTGAGTACGGAACAGGTAAAGCAGATATGGCAACCCTTTCTCGATTGGGTGGCGCGCTTGCCGGGCGCTTACACGATCGAGCGACAGCCGATTCTAGCGAGTATGCCGGCCCGGCATTGGTGGGACGTGGAGTGGAGGAAGCAGAACCATCAAGCAGTTTTTAATTTGGACCAGCGGCCGGGAGCGAGTTCCAACAATGCCTGGTGGACGGGAGACGGTGGGCAAGTTGCGTGGTTCCTTTATGGATACGAATCATTATGGATGCCCGCGTCGCTGCTCGAAGACGATTCGCGGGAGCGGCTCGCGCAGTCGTTGTTTGTCGGTTCGCGGTACAAAAACATCGAGTTGCATTTCAACAAAGGGCTGGCGGGAGGGCCGCGCGAGGCACTAGAGGCGACACGCGATACAGCGACGAACCCCGCGGTGCTGAATGCGTTTGCGTTGGCCATCGTAGGCGACGCCGGCGGCGGATACCCCGGCGTGCGCGGCCATGAGCCGGATGTTGAGGCTGGACGAAAATCCCGGCAAGAGATCCACAAGTGCGTAAATCAGTTGCGCGCGCTCGTGCCCGATGGTGGAGCCTACGTTTCGGAGAGCGATTTTTTCCAGGAGAACTGGCAGCAAGCGTACTGGGGAAGCAATTACGCGCGGCTGGCGTCGGTGAAAAAGAAATACGATCCGACGGGATTGTTCTTTGTGCATAATGGCGTGGGCTCGGAAGAATGGAGCGAAGACGGCTTTGTGAAGAAAGGGGCCGCCCACGATCGTGGCCGTGGAGCCTGATTTCGTTCCTAAGCTGTCCCCTAAACTCGCTCGGTGACGAGACCCATTGAAGGCTTTGCCAGCGCTAACTTGGGCAGCGGCGCTTCGTGTCCGCGGGCGGTAACCTTCTCTACCGACGCGATCTGGCCTTCCCGCACGAGGAGCGCAGAATCAAAGTTGTTCACCGTGGGGCAAACATGGCGCGGTATGAGATAGAGCACGTCGCCTAACTGCGGACCTCTGGTTTCCTGGTTCACCGCCATCAAGTTCAATGCCATTGGAAGATGCTCTTCACTGGGCGCGAGAGGCGTCAGTTCTGGATGTCCGGCGACCACGCACGTAGGCACGCCAGCATCAGCCGAGACAGCTTTGTGGCCCGCATCGCAGGTGATGATTCCGTCGTGTGGCCGGCTGACCACGCGGGATAATACCAGCGCCGCCGGCGCGTAGCCGTATTCAGCGGGCAGTTGCGCCAGACTTGTGGCATCGCAATACACAATTGTTCCAGGCGAGACACGGTGGATGAATCCCGCGCCATGAAAACCTTGGTACGCGAGAGAGCAAGGGAACGTCGGCGTTCCTGCGGTGACAACTTCGGGCACGCTCATCCCATTGTCCCGGATCGCGATCACAAGCTTCAGCAAACGATCGTAGCCGGAATGCGCCGCCGCGGTCCGTTCGGGCTCGTCGAGCCCCCCGTACTGGCCATCATAGTAATGCAGCCCCCTGAATTCCAGCTCCGCTTCTGCAACCGCACGCACCAGCTGAACAACTTTGCCGGTCTGGCCCTGTTCGACTCCGGTTCGATTCATGCCAGGATTTATATCGACAAAAACGCCGACTGAGCTGCGTCGCCATTGCCGCACCTGTTCTTCGTTCTCGACCAGGACAGAAATCCGAACGCCTGGGTACTGGCTCGCTATTTCGAGCACGCGGCGCGCATTGGCGCCCACCACCGGATAGGCAAGAAGTACGTCGGCCACTCCGCTGTCGCAAGCTACCAGCAGTTCGAGGGTGGTGGCGCACTTGAAGTTCCGGACGCGCCGCTCGACCAGCATGCGAAGCGTGTAGGCTAACTTTGCGGTCTTGATGTGGGGTCGCCAGCGATCCGGATCCCCTCCGAGCAGACGCAAAGTCTGCGCAATGTTTGCCGCCACGATTTCAGGATAGACCACGAGCGCAGGAGTAAGGACGTCTTCTATGCCCGACAAGCGGTGACGTTCGTCCCAGGGAAACTCGCTCAGCATGAATTGATGGGCTGCCATCGCGGCTTCGATCATATCGCGCAAAGCGGAATCAGCGCTATCGGCATTTCCTTCTTCTGTTTTCTTGCTTTTCAAGTGGTACGCTCATGCGTAGTGGCAGACGCACTGATTCACTATCATCTCGATTCCGGAGCTTCGCACGCATGATCGCATTCAGAACTTCGCTCACGTTGCTCGTTTGCCTCTCCGCCGCATTCAACGTGGTTGCCCAGGACCGTTCCTACGGACGGTCGGTGGTGGCTACGCAGTACGGTATGGTGGCCACCAGCCAAGTCTCGGCCTCACAGGCTGGGGCGCTCATCTTAGAACGGGGCGGCTCCGCTATTGATGCCGCGATCGCCGCTAACGCGGTACTGAATGTGACTGAACCCACGTCCAACGGCATGGGCGGCGATCTCTTTGCCATTTATTGGGAGGCGAAAACAGGCAAGATATACGGGCTGAATGCCAGCGGCTGGGCGCCGAAGGCTCTCACCATCGAGCATCTGCGCGAAAAAGGCGTGATGGCGATGCCTCAATTCGGTATCGATTCCGTCACTGTTCCGGGAGTGGTTGACGGTTGGGCCAAGCTGCACGATCGATGGGGGAAACTGGCTTGGCGAGATCTTTTCCAACCTGCGATTTTTTATGCCGACAATGGATTCCCCGTGGCCGAGATCATCCGCGCATGGTGGGATGGCGACCACGATGGCTTGCTGACGAATGCCGAGAGCCGCCGCGTGTTTCTCCCCGGTGGAAAGGTGCCGGAGACCGGAGAGATATTTCGCAATCCCGATATCGCCCACGCGTTCACGCTGGTTGCCGACCAGGGCGAGGCAGCGTTTTACAGGGGAGAGATCGCGAAAGCAATCCTCAAAACCTCCGACGAACTCGGAGGAACCATGACTGCCGACGATCTCGCGTCTTACTCCGCGGAATGGGTCGATCCTATTTCGACGAAATATCGCGATTGGACCGTCTACGAACTCCCGCCCAACGGCGACGGCATGGCAGCACTTGAAATGCTCAACATCATGGAGCGATTCAAGCCCGATCCGGCTGGTCCGCACAGCCCAGGCGAACTACATACCCGAATTGAGGCTATGAAATTGGCTTATGCCGACGTGAAGGCGTACGACGGCGATCCGCGCTTCGGCAAGATTCCCGTCGATCAGCTTCTGTCAAAAGATTACGCCGCAAAACGCGCCACTCTCATCGACCCAACGAAAGCCAACTGCACGGTCGCTCCCGGAGCGCTCGGCACCAGCGATACTACGTATTTCACCGTCGTCGATCGCGAAGGAAATATCCTCTCCCTCATTCAAAGCAACTACAACAACTTTGGATCGAACGTAACCGTGCTGGGCATGGGATTCGCCCTACAGGATCGCGGCGGCCTTTTCTCGCTCGATCCCGGGTCTCCGAATGCACTTGCCGGACGAAAGCGTCCGTTTCATACCATTATTCCCGCCTTCATGCAGCGAGGTGACGAGCACATCGGATTCGGCATCATGGGCGGGCTGAATCAACCCTTAGCTCACGCGCAGTTTGTGTCGAACGTGGTCGACTACCATATGAATATTCAGGCAGCGATGGAAGAGCCGCGCTTTACTGATCGCCAGCAGCTCGGCTGCAGAATCGTGATCGAATCCCGTGTGACGCCCCCCACGCTAGCAGCGCTCAGCAAGATGGGGCACGTGCTGCAGGTGCACCCTGATTACACATCCTTGATGGGACGCGGCCAGGCTATCCTTCACGACAGTAAAACCGGCCTTAATTTCGGCGCTTCTGATCCACGCGCCGATGGCGCCGCAATCCCGGAGCAGCCGAACTTCTTTGACGGATCGGCTAAGCATTAGCCGGCATCACCCCGTGAACGGAGCTCTTGCAATTAACCGCGGCCTATTTTGTTTGGTAGCAGCCGAGGTCTGTGTGTCCGGATTTGACTCGCGGTGAGCCGTCAAGATCCAGTTCCCCCACCGGCAGTCCCTCGATCGTGCCCGCGCCAATCGCGGGAGAATCGGATCGCAAATGAAAATCGTTGGCGGCAACGTCTACAAAATGTGGATCGAGAAACCGGGAATGACGATCATTCCCGGTTGACTGAACGTAGTTGTCGAATCCTTTCACCGTGGCGGAAGCTTCCACCCAGGTGCTGGCCTTTGATCCGGAGGCACAGTAATAGAGGTTGTGATCGATAGTGACGGGCGGATGCTGTTTGTCGACCTGCGATTTGTTCACCGAAATAAGGCAGCGTGGTCCCGCGTAGACGATGTTGTTCGCAAAAACATTGTCTGCCATGTTCCACTGCATCTGGAACTCGCCTGACCCTGTCGCCGACGTATCGTTTTCGTAGAGCGTGTTGTTGATCACAGTGCAGTGCTCGGTGTGTCCCCGCTCGGGCGCATACCCTCCGATGGAAACGCCAGCAGTGTGAGCGTGATAGATAAGATTATTTCGAGCGGTGATGTAACTGGTGGCGCGGTCCTTGTGCTCGCTAGCCAGTTCGATTCCGAAATCCACATCGTGCATCAACGTTCTGCTCGATGAGGATTCTGGTTCCGCCATCCACGTAAATGCCATCGGAATTTTGCTCATCGCCGTAGGCCGGATTGCCGCGCGAAGTAATGTTGTAAACCAGATTGCCACTTACTACTCCGTCGCGGGCCTGATCGACGGCAGGGTCGGGCGCCGTGCGCTCGAAACCGATCACGTCGATTCCGATGTTGTTGTTATCGTGGACGACGTTGTGGGTGATGCGAAAGTTCGTAACGTTCCCGTTCACTACCAACGATTCGCTGGACCCGGTTTTGAGATGATGCACTTCATTGCCGTCAATCACCAGGTCACTGATCGGAGTCTTGGCGTCGGTGCCGTATACCGCAATGCCAAATCCGTTGCCACCGCTTCCCGGAGCATCGCGTCCGGGAAATGTCTGCTCAATGTGATGGACGTTGTTCTTCAGCAACTCGATATGGGACCCGTATCCCATAACGCTGATGCCCAATGGAGCAAGACGATGTTCAGCGGTGTGGAAGTTGCGAATCTCAAAATTCTCGATTCTCACGTAGCTCTGATTGTGAATCGTAAGTACGCCCTCTCTGCCGGAGGGGGTGAAATGCGCCGCATCGAGAATGGCGGTCTCGCCAGGATAGCTTCGAAAAGTAATAAATCCATCCGTCGCGCTACCGGATGCCTTGATGGTTACGAGCTCTTCGTAGATTCCGCCACGCACATTTACGGTGCCGCCCGCACGCACGGTGTCCGCGGCATGTTGAACGGTGCGCCAGGGCGCAGCCTGCGTTCCCGGATTCGAATCACTCCCGGTCGTCGATACGTAGAAGGAAGAGTTGGCTTGGCCAAATGCGCCGCAGGCGAAGGCAAATAGCAAAAAAAGAGTCGCCGGTTTCAGGTTCACTTTACGTTCCTCCGTCGCGGCTTTGCTGCCATCGACACAATTGCTTTTTGTTTGAAAACACGAACTTCTTCAAGCCCACTACGTTTCAACTTATGAAATAAAACGTAAGTATTCGTAATACAGGCAAATACATGCAAAGTCAATTCATTTTGAAGGTGGGGAGAAAATAGGATGCGCTGGTTGCTTATAGTCTAAGGCGTTCTGGGGCTACCGGCTTAGATGCTGGCGTGCCCGGGGAAGGCACCTCTGTCACGAACATTGAAGATTAACCCCCATGGCACTGGACAAACGAAACAAAACGATATAAATAGTAAGCTTCCAATATTTACTGAGGGTTGAGAATCCAATAAACGGAATCGAACCATGAGTCGGGAGTTGACTGCGAATGCAGCGTAGAGACTTTCTAAAGAGCACCGTCGCGGTTGCCGTGGCCGCACAACTTGGAGTGGACAAAGGGCAAGCGCAAGTTCCCGCCCACAACTGGGGGAAATACGACTTCGGCTCCGGGCCTCAGATCGATGATCGGCTGAATCAGGGTCCGTTCCCGCAATATCCACCGGACGCCGTTATTCCTACGGACGATGTAGTGATGACCACTACTGCTTCGGAAGACGCGGTGCCGAACTATGGCAAGGGACTGGTCACCTACATTACGGCAGACAGCGGTACTGAGGAAATTAAGTCAGATAATATTTCGCAAGCGATCGAGGACCTTGTTCGCTTTCCATTGGGCCAGCAGCTTTACATCCGCCCGACCTGGCGAGAAGTGCAGCCGAAGCCCGGACGCCTGGAGCTGCCCGGCTACGTGAAGCTGGTTTTTGAATTGGCGAAGAAAAACAACAAGAGGGTCGGATTGCGAATCCAGATGTGCGCGCCTGATTACAAGCACGAAGCCGCCTTACCAGATTTTGTCCTGGAAAAAGTACCGAAAGTTGATCTGGTGGCGCCCAGCGATCAGGAGAGCATCGCTGCGGGAAAAAGATTCCTGGAGAATCCGCATTCGCGTTACCAGCCCAGGTACGACGATCCTTTCTTTCAGCAGGCATTCAAAGAGCTGGTGGGCCAATTGGCGGCGGAATTCGATGGCAACCCGCTCGTCGAATATATCGACACCTTCATGTATGGCTTCTGGGGTGAAGGGCACACTTGGCCTTTCGCCAACAATCCTTTTCCCGATTACCTGACGGCAGAGCGGACCTGGATGAAAATGCTTGAAGTCCAGCTTGAACAGTTCAAAAAAACTCCTCTGCTGACTAACACACAACCGGATTTCAGCCGGGTTGGTAATTCTGAAATGCTGGACCGAACCGTCCGCAGCAACAATTGGATTCGTAGCGACACCATTTTTATCGAGAACGAGCAGATTGAAGCGCTCAGCAACCGGCCGCCCTGGATCGCTGCGTTGCTCGAGCAGGGGCTTCCTGGGAAGCCTCCTGATCCGAGCGCTGCACAGGAAGGAATATCGCCGGCCGAGAATATGATCGATCATGTGATCGACATTGGGGCGAATTACTGGTCGCTGTGGAACTTTCATCAGATCAGCGCAAGGAATCTGATGAGCTACTACCAGGCGTATCCGGCAGCGTTCGACCGGATCAATCGCCGCATTGGCTATCGGGTAAGGCCGTCTTTTATCTGGAGCTATAAGGACGGCAATTATCAAGGCCTGATTGTGGGCTTTGCAAATGACGGCATTGCGGGAGTGCCGGGTGTTTTGCGGGTGACCGTGGAGAGTCAGGACGGAAAAATACTCAAGACTGGCTGTCTGGATGCCGGCTATCCATTGCCCGGCAAGATCAGGCAGGCCCAGTTCGTGCTTCCGAACGTCGCCGATTGGAAAGGATTGAAACTGAAAGCCGAGATCGAGGTCAAGGGAATGAGCTACCCGGTCCGCTGGGCGTGTCACCAGCGGCTGAACGAGGACGGTTCGCTGACACTACGCCCTAACCTCCGTCAGCAGGTATAGGCTGCGGTTGTACTGGTTCGAGAGACGCAAGAATTTGGGCGTGACGGGAGAATCATGGCAGACATCATGCGACGGAGACGTGGACGCAGGTCAGAAGCTTATTCGGCCCGGCTGATAGACTTTATGGATGGCACACGTGTGCTATTCACTTGATCGGTAAACGATTCTACTCTGTGAGCGAGCAGTTCTGGGGAGGGCTGCCCGACAAGCGCTCGCGGCTCGGATCTGAGTCGGGAGCGTTTTGTTTTGCGGCGAGTCGGTCGTCAAAGGAGACGAATGGATACGATTGTGATGATCTTGTTTGCTTCTGTGCTTTGTTCAATCACCGCGTTGAACTTTATCGAACTGCGCCGCATCCGCAAGAATTTGGAGGCCACGGAGCGAAAGGCAAAATTGTCAGCGCAAGTGTAATCCGGTATTCCATTTAGCACGGAAGAGCTATTCCGGAATTCTCAGATAAAGTTTAATTTGATTACATCACTCGACGCGTACCGCGCAATTTGGCGTCTACAATTCCAGACGCCGGGGCGTGGTCACGAGCCATGTCCACTACCCGCCTATATTTCGAGTGTCCCAACTGCCACATGCAGTATTTGCTTAAGAAAGGCGCTCTTTATTACAGCAACGGGGCGTATATCGAAAATGTTGCGGGTGCGCCAGAATGGCAACGGCTGCTTTGCCCATGCCGTCCTGAAACTCCGCACAAATTCAAGCTGAGTGAAACTACAAGGTTGCGCGTATTTTCCGACGATGACAGTGAGCGCACGCACTTCCCACTTACAAAAGATCGCTGAGAATATTCCTGGATCTTCCAGTCGCTATTCCGCAGAATCATAGTTCAGGTTTGGACCGAGCCATCGCTCGACCTCTGGCACGCTCATCCCTTTGCGTTTGCTATAGTCGGCGACCTGATCGCGGTCGATCTTGCCGAGGCTGAAATAGCGCGATTCGGGGTGCGCGAAGTAGAGCCCGCTCACGCTCGACCCGGGCCACATTGCAAAGGACTCGGTAATCTGCATTCCGGTGTTGGCCTGCACATCTAGTAGACGCCAGAGCGTGCCCTTCTCCGTGTGATCCGGGCATGCCGGATAACCTGCGGCCGGCCTGATCCCGCGGTACTTCTCCGCGATGAGATCCGTCTTGCTCAGACCCTCCGCGCAACCGTAACCCCACTCATCCCGCACTCGTTTGTGCAAGCATTCGGCAAAGGCTTCTGCCAGACGATCAGCGATGGCTTCCGCCATGATCGCGTTGTAGTCGTCGTTTTCGGCTTTGAACTTGTCGCATAGCTCCTTCAGGCCGAGTCCGCTGGTTACGGCGAAAGCACCGATATGATCGCGCAGTCCTGTTTCCTTTGGTGCGATGAAGTCGGCCAGAGACCGGCAGGGCTCACTGCCTTCCTTATTTGATTGCTGCCGAAGGAAGTGGAATCGCTCAAGCACCTTTCCGCGAGTTTCGTCCGCGTACAGTTCGACATCGTCGCAGACGGCATTGGCCGGAAAGAAACCGTATACTCCGCGCGCTGTGATCAGGTTTCTCTCAATGATCAAATCCAGAAGAGTGTTGGCCTCGGTGAATATCTGGCGCGCCTGCGCACCGTGCGCGGGGTGCTCGAAGATGCGCGGGTAGACGCCTTTTAATTCCCATGTGTGAAAAAATGGCGTCCAGTCGATGTAATCGCGCAGCGTCGCTAGAGGAAAGTTGTTCAGCACGTGCACGCCGGTAAACGTGGGAGTTGGCAGGTCTTCGGCATGCCACTCGATGGGAGTCCGTCTTTTTCGCGCGGCCTCGAGAGGGACAACAGTAAGCTTCGGAGCGGAGTGGGCTTTGCGGATCGCCTCATAATCGGCGCGATGCTGTGCCACGAAGGCTGCCTTGCCGTCATCGCTCAGAAGGCTGGTGGTCACCGGCACAGCCCGGCTGGCATCGAGAATATGAACCACTGGCTCGCTGTAGTGTGGCGCGATCTTGATCGCAGTGTGGGCCCGGCTGGTAGTGGCACCGCCGATGAGCAAGGGCAACTTGAAGCCCTGACGCTCCATCTCGCGGGCCACATGCACCATCTCGTCGAGAGACGGTGTGATCAGCCCACTTAGCCCGATCATGTCCACCTTTTCCGCCTTAGCGCGCTCGAGGATTTTTTCGCACGGGACCATCACGCCCATGTCGATCACCTCGTAGTTATTGCAGGCTAGGACGACGCCGACGATGTTCTTGCCAATGTCGTGCACGTCACCTTTGACTGTGGCAAGCACGATTTTCCCCTGCGCTTTAACTTCCTGGCCGGAGGCAGCCATCGCAACTTTCTCTGCTTCCATGAACGGCGTGAGGTGCGCGACTGCCTTCTTCATCACGCGAGCCGATTTAACAACTTGCGGCAAGAACATCTTGCCGGCTCCGAACAGATCGCCGACCACGCTCATGCCGGCCATCAGCGGACCTTCGATAACCAACAGAGGACGGCCCAGTTTGACGCGAGCTTCCTCCGCATCGATCTCGATGTAGGCGTCAATACCCTTGACCAGCGCATGAGAAAGACGCTCTTCAACTGTGCCGTTGCGCCATTCTTCGGCCTTTTTTTCGTTGACTACGGCGCTCACACCTTTGAGTTTCTCACCGTAATCCACCAGGCGCTCGGTGGCGTCGGGACGACGGTTTAGCAATACGTCCTCGACTAGCGTTTTCAGCTCGGGCTCAATCTCCTCGTACACCTCGAGCATTCCGGCATTCACGATGCCCATGTCCAGGCCTGCCGTGATGGCGTGATAAAGAAATGCAGAGTGCATGGCTTCGCGCACCTTGTTATTACCGCGGAAGCTGAACGAGATATTCGAAACGCCGCCGCTGACCTTGGCATGTGGCAGATTCGCCTTGATCCAGCGCGTTGCATTGATGAAGTCAACCGCGTAGTTGTTGTGCTCTTCCATGCCAGTGGCAACGGTGAGGATATTCGGATCGAAGATAATGTCTTCGGGCGGGAAGCCGACCTCGTCGACCAGTATCCGGTAGGCGCGCGCGCAGACGCGGATCTTATCTTCGTAAGTTGCGGCCTGGCCCTGTTCGTCGAAAGCCATCACCACCACCGCAGCGCCATATTTCAGAACTTTCGCTGCATTCTGGCGAAACTTCTCTTCACCTTCTTTCAGCGAAATCGAGTTCACGATGCCCTTGCCCTGCATGCATTTCAGGCCGGCCTCGATAACCTCCCACTTTGAGGAGTCCACCATGAAAGGCACTTTGGCGACCTCAGGCTCGCTCCCGAGTAACTGCAGGAACCGCGTCATGGCGGTGACGCCGTCGATCATGCCTTCGTCCATGCAGATGTCCAGAACATTCGCGCCGTTCTCGACCTGCTGACGGGCCACACTTACGGCTTCTTCGTATTTGCCCTGCTTGATCAGTTTCGCGAACTTCGGCGAGCCGGCCACATTGGTCCGCTCACCGATCATGATGAAGACGCCGGACTGCTGGGTAAACGGCTGTGATCCCGACAAACGGAGGGGCTTGACCTTCGTGGGCGCGATTGCGCCCGCGCTATCAGACACACTCACGCTCGACTCTCAATCTGTTGAACAAACGATTCTTCAGCAGGCTGCATCCCCCACTTTCGCGGAGGCTGGCCTTCGAGCGCCTTGGCAATCGCGGCGATGTGCTCGGGGGTATTGCCGCAGCAGCCGCCGGCAATGTTGATCAGCCCGGCTTGCGCAAAGCTGCTCAGATACCGCGCCATGTCCTGTGGGCCCAGATCGAAGCCGGTTTCCGATAAGGGATTCGGCAACCCGGCATTGGGGTAACACGAGATCGGTACGTCCGCCTTCTCCGAGAGTTCCTCCAGGAACGGATACATGAGATCTGGTCCGATAGAGCAGTTGAGTCCAACTGACAGCGGCTTCACGTGCTGCACGGCATTCCAGAACGCCTCGGTGGTCTGCGCCGAGATCATCGTCTCCCCACCCCGTCCTACGGCCGCTGAAATCATCACCGGCAACTCTTCGCCATCGTGATCGAACACCTCACGAATCGCAACCAGCGCAGCTTTGGCATTCAACGAATCAAAAATTGTCTCGACCAACAGCAGGTCCACGCCACCAGCCATGAGTGCACGAACCTGCTGCGCGTACGCTGTCTTAACCTGATCGAAGGTGACCACACGAAATCCGGGATCGTCGGCATCAGGGGAGTTCGAAAGAGACACCGTCAGCGGCCCAATCGCCCCCGCCACGAACCGTTGACGAGAGGTTGCGGTGCCGACACGATCGGCCCACTCACAGCACTGCCGCGCCGATTGCTCATTGATATCCGACGCCAGCGTACCGAGGAACGGATCGTCAATGATCCTTTGATAAAACTCGGGATTCTTTCGGCCGCCACGCTCCCGCGGATCGTCGACGAAAAATTCGCTCTGCGTAATGCTGGTTGCACCAAAAGTGTTTGTCTCGATGATGTCCGCGCCTGCTTCCAGAAACCGCCGATGGATGTCCCCGATCATCTCCGGTTTAGTCAGCGAGAAGAGGTCGCCGTTGTTCAGCAAGCCCTTCTTCGAATCCTTGAAACGATCTCCGCGAATATCCGCTTCCGTCATGCCGTAGGTACGGATCGTCGTACCCATCGCTCCGTCGATGATGGCAATACGATTTTCCAGAATCTTTTCCAGAGGATGTGGATGGGCTTTCGTCATTCGCTCCTGATGTCTCGGATGTCTTGGTTCCGCTCGGACTCTGCCGCGCTTCCGCGCGGGAGACGCGTCATCATTAGATTATAGCCATCGGCAAAAGGTCCAAACCCGCGCGCGGGAGATCGCACAAGTGATTCCGCCGGTATCAAAGCCTGCCGAGGAGCTGTAAGAGCCTGACAGCGAAGGGTTTGCCAGTGCATTTGGTTCTACCTGTTCTTGTATGTCTGATCCGTGCGGGCGTGTGCTATTTTAGCAATCTAGATGGCCAAATATTACGTGGTGATATGCAAGTCGGTGGATGAGGGGAAGCCCTGCAAAACCGTCTTCAAGTTTGACGTTGCAAAAGAACCTCTTCGTGACCACGAATTCCCTAGTCCGCCTCTGGACGGGCTGGCATGCCCGGTATGTCATCAAACTCATGCCTATAGTTCGGATGACGTTCTAGAACTCGTCCTGCCTGATCCGGTATCAGAGGGAATCTCGGATCGCGCGGTTCATACACGACCGTGGGTCGCCAGCAAGTAGCGCTGCCTTTCTACATTTTCCAGGGAACCGTAGACAATGAGCGTTGAAGAGGATATGAGGTTCAGGGAAATCGAACCGGAAGCCAAGCAATCTAACTTGAATCGCAGACAATTCCTGGCTGGAAGCTTGACCTGCGGACTTGCCGCATTCACCAGCGCGCGGCTGGAAGCTGCGAACTCGGCCCGCACGCTTACGATTGCATTTGGGTGGGTGCCGAACAGTGAATATGCCGACATCTTTGTGGGAATGGAAAAGGGGCACTTCGCGCGAGCGGGACTCTCGATCAAATATCTTGGCGGAGGGCCAAACGCTCCCGTGTCATTAGTAAGTCTCGCCGCGGGGCAGGCCGAGATCGCAGGAACCAGTTGGCTGCAGTTGCTGGACGCGGAAGCTCACGGCAACGACTTTGTCATTATCGCTTCGATGGTTCCGGTCACTCCCGAGGGATTGATCTCGCTGCCGCGACGGCCGGTGCTGAAGCCTGGAGATCTTCCCGGTACGCGCTTTCTGGTGCAGGGACCAAATGAACGTGATGTGCTCGACGCCGTCTTTAAGATCAATCATCTTCCCCCAGAACATCGCTATGTCCCCGCCGGTTATTCGCCTGACGCTCTGCTCGCGGGTGCGGGAGATGCCTACTTTTGCTTCGTCACCAACCAGCCGGTGATTTTTGAAGACATGAATCTCAAAGAGGGCAAGGACTTTCTCGTGGCGCGCATGGACCAATTCGGCTTTCGCGTTCCTTCTCAGTTGCTGGTAGTAGAACGAAAACGGCTGGTGGCGGAACGAGCCACGTTCGTCGCGTTTCTTCACGCTTTGTTGCAGGGATATATCGATAATAAGAAGGATCCGAGCTACGCGGCGTCCCTCGTCGTATCAAAGTACGGGCGCGATTATGGATTTTCTCTTCATCAGCAACTCCGTCTGAATCAGCTCCAGCTTGAACTCGAGAAGATACCCGGCACACGCGGGCCCTATTGGATCAACGAGGAGCAGCTTCGCGGTTCCATGTATGATGTGGCGCGGGCCACAGGCCGCACCAACCTGCCGGATCCGGCGCGGATCATGGACTTAAGCCTGCTTGCGGAAGCCTACAGAGGATTGCCGCTGTAACTTGTGGCTGTCTAGATTCTTGGCAATCCAGTTCCAATCACAATATTCAGACCTCATCAAAAATATTATCTGGAAGCGGAGACAGAATGGAACAGCCCGGCACTGAGATTGACCTGCCTGACATCGACCTGCTCATCAGCGGAGCCGAAGTGCTGACTTTCAACGACGCGAATGTTGTCCTGAACGACGGAGCCATCGCCATTGCCGGTAATAAGATTGTTTGGCTCGGCAAGAGCGGCGAAGCTGCGAAGCGCTTCCGTGCGAAGGACACTCTGCAGGCGGGCGGCATGATTGCCATGCCGGGCCTGGTGGATTGCCATGTACATACTGCGCAACAATTCCTGCGCGGCAAACTGGCGTCTCTCGGCAATATGGGAAATCTGCGCGAGCCCATCTGGAAGCGCTATCTGATCCCTTTTGAAAGTGGTCTCGAACCGGAAGATGTTTACTGCAGCGGCTTGAGTGCATACTCCTCGATGATCAGTTGCGGCACTACCTGCTTTCTGGAAGCGGGCGGTCCATGCCCAGATGAGATGGGCCGCGCTGCCGACGAGATCGGCATCCGGGGACGCATTGCAATGTCTACGATGGATATTGACGAAACCCTACCCCAGGGTTTTCGTCTTTCCACGAGTGAGGCCTTGCAGCGCAGCGAAGAGCTGGTCAAGCGCTGGGAAAAACATCCTCGAGTGAATGCGTGGCTGGCGCTGCGCCAGATTATTGTGAATTCCGAAAAGTTGCGGCTCGACATGGATGCGCTGGCACGCCAGCTTAACACGCACATCCACACTCATTTATGCGAAGGCACCTACGAGGTGGAATACACGATTGATCAATTTGGCGCGCGGCCTGCCGAGTACCTGAATGCGATCGGCGTGCTCAACGACCGGCTCCACTGCGCTCACTCCGTGCTGATGAGTCATAAGGAAATTGATCTTTATGCCGCCAATGATGTCAGCTCGTGCCACTGTGCCATGAACAATTTCATCATCGGGGCGCCACGTTTATTTGAATTGGTACGGCGCAACGTGCGGGTTGGTCTGGGTACCGATGGCGCTGCGACGCGCGGAACTCTCGACCTGTTCCAGGTGGCGCACTACGCCGTGCTCGGCCAGCAGATTCTGGATGGTACGCCACTTCACGGCTCGGCGCCCATGAGCTATGTCGACATGCTGCGCCAGGTGGTGCGCGGCGGAGCGCGCGCCGCGCGCCTGGAGACGCGGATCGGCAGCCTCGAAACCGGGAAGCTCGCCGACATCATATTGATCGGAACCAGCGACTACGATCAATATCCGATGTACGATCCGTTAATTACAGCCGCGGAACACACCGTCGGCCGCGACGTTCAGACCGTGATCATCGAAGGGCGCATCGTAATGCAAAATCGCCAACTGCTCACGGTTGATCTCGGTCCCATGCGAGAGCGAGTAAAGAAGCAGTACGGGAAGATCATGGAACGTTTCGACCGAGTGATCCGCAGTTGAACCGCGAGGGATTGGCGGGCCATTGACATGAGCGGTGCAGGCATAGAAATCCGCGATCTCGCCAAACGGTATACTCCGCGCCGCGGTGTGATCGTGGAAGCCATTCGACATCTGGATCTCACTGTTGCTCCCGGCGAGTTCGTCGCCATCGTCGGTCCCTCCGGTTGCGGTAAGAGTACGCTTCTTCATTTAGTCGCAGGGCTTGAGCCGCCTTCTGGCGGCAGCATACGGATCGGCGATGCCGGGCCCGAAGAAGTCGTGAAGCACCATCGTCTCGGCATTGCTTTTCAGGACTCTGCCCTGCTGCCGTGGCTTTCCGTGGAGAGCAATCTTGCGTTGCCCTTCAAACTCGCAGGACTATCCGTGGATCGGCAGCGAATATTGAAGCTCATCGAATTGGTAGGTCTGCAGGGATTCGAGCGAGCCCGGCCCAGCCAGCTTTCTGGCGGAATGCGGCAACGCGCGGCGATTGCCCGCTCGCTTTGTCTTGATCCTGAGGTTCTTCTGCTCGACGAACCATTCGGAGCGCTGGACGCGGTGACCCGGCGCCGGCTCAATATTGAATTGGAGCTCATCTGGAGGGATCGAGCGATTTCGACCATGCTGGTAACTCATTCGGTAGAAGAAGCGCTTTTTCTTTCCGACCGAACCATCGTGATGGAAAAACCGGGTGCAGTTGCTCAGGTCGTAGACGTTCCGTTTTCGCGCCCTCGCACTCCGGAACTTTTGCGACGCGAAGAGTTCCATCGATTGACGGACCAAGTTACGTTGTGGCTGCAACCTTAGACTGGAAGCCCCTGAGATGGCATCGCCATGGAGATGACACAGAATCAACCGAGGACCAACGCGATTTACGCGGTGGCAGGAGTTGCGCTTTTCCTTGCACTTTGGCAATGGGCGGGTAAGGCAGCATTGGCCGGGCCGGTGTTGCCTGCAGTGAGCGATGTTGTTGTCACATTGTTCTCTCCCGAGAATTTCCCGCTGCTTGCTCGATCTGCTTCGGCGACGCTCGCGTCGGCGGCCAAGGGACTGCTTCTGGGCGGTTCTCTGGCTGTGTCGCTCGCGATCATAATGCGTCTGCTGCCACCTTTGCAGCCTGGCCTTGACCGCTTGGCGCTGCTGGTAAATGCAACCCCTCCGATCGCGCTCGGACCGATCCTGATCGTGGTTTTTAGTCGCAGTCAGACCCCAACGGTGCTCGCCGGCATTCAGGTGTTCTTTCTTCTTTATGTAGCCGCATCTTCCGGAATGGCAGCTGCATCTCGAACCCTGCGTGACGTGATGACGGCATTCGGCGCCAACCGATGGAAGCGCCTGGTTCACTTGGAATTGCCGTCAGCTTTGCCGCATCTTGCCGGCGGCCTGAAGGCTGCTGTATCGGCTTCTTTCATCGGAGCGATTCTCGGCGAGTGGTTCGGTGCACCGCGGGGATTGGGATTGGTGATTCTGAATGCTATGCAAAACTTTCAGATACGACTCATGTGGGCGGCGGTCACGATGGCGGCGGCGATGTCATTGACTGGTTTTCTGATCGCCGCTGCGCTGCAAAAAGCGCTGGCGCAAAGGTTCAGCCAATGAAGCGCTTCGTCACTCAAACCTGGGCCGTGATTATGCTTCTGCTTGCATGGTCTTTGTGGGTCCGGCACAGCGGGCTGAACGGGATTGTGATCGTCACCCCGCTCGCGGTGGCCCGCGAACTGATGCACAACCCTTCCTTATATGTTCAGCCTGCACTTCACACGATCGAGGTCGCGCTATTCGGCATGGTGGGAGGGTTAATCTTCGGGTTGCTCCTTGCCGTGATTACGTGGATGTCGCGAATCCTCGCCGGACTGACGACTCCGTTGGCGCTTCTGCTGACGTCAGTACCGGTAGTCTGCCTGATCCCGGTGCTGACGCGAATTTTCGGCTATGACGATCGCACGGTGTTCGTCACGGTCGTCATCTTGTGCTTTTTGCCGGGTTTCGTTTTTGCCAGCGCTGGCCTGAAGGCCTTGCCTCCGATGGCGGGTGAATATTTTTTTGTGCAGGGCGCAGGACGCTGGAATCGCTTGACGCTTCTGGCGCTTCCCTCTGCCGTGCCAAGTCTCGCGCTGGCGCTGCGTGTGCTTTCGGTGCAGAGTGTACTTTCCGCACTGATTGCCGAGTTTCTGATGCAAACGGGTGGCCTCGGTTTTCTGATCGCTACTTCGACGGCGGACCTCGCCATGGATCAAGCCCTGGCCGCGTCCGTAGTCACCATCTTGATCGCGCTGACCTTTTATCTTTCTGCCTCGCTCATAGAGCGGTCGATTCTGAAGTTTTACAACTAATCTCGCGTCTGTAGTAAAAAGGAGCGCCATGTCACCAAAACACGAAAACGAAGCGAATTACCAGAGCCAGGATATCTGGAGCCGCACTACTAGCATCAACGGACACGGCGTCGACGAATTGCGCTCGGTTTTGCAGAAATCGATTCGCCGCGGCTGGGTGGAAGACGCGGCTCTCGCGGCGTACGAGCTCTTTTCGTCCGGACCAGAGACAGAAGAAATTTTGTGGCGGCGTCTGGAGATCATCGCGACTGAAGATGTGGGCCTGGGCCTCGTGACTGCACCGGCAATCATCGAAGCTTTGAATCAGCAGCGGCAGCGCATGCCAGACCGTGGCGACCGCTGGATTTACTGCGCCCACGCCGTACGCCTGTTGGCCACCGCGCAAAAAGATAATATGTCGATGGAACTTGCCGGCTGGACGCGTGAAGTTGTAGCTCGGGGTGAACGCAAAGTGGAAGTGCAGGATTTCATGCTCGACCTTCATACCCGGAAAGGCGCGAGCATGGGCAGGGACAAAGCGCACTGGTGGAACGAAGGCGCACGGCTGGAAAATCGCGCCGCGGGATACGATTCAAAATGGGGAGATTATTTGCGCAAACTCGACGGCGCGAAATGAGAAACAACATCCCACTTTGCTAAGGTTCTATCGTTGACGATCACGCCCCGTCGGTCGGGTCGCCGAAGAAAGTACTTAGCGGGACTACCGCTGGTTGGGAGTGAAATAGCGTACCGTGACATCATCTCCGATATATGAGACCCGGTGCTCGAACGCGCCGCGCTGCGCCGCAGGTTTGTTAGTAAAGTAGCGAATTGTTACGTCATCTTTAACGTAATCGACTTCATTCTTCCTCACTCGCACCCGGCGATGCGCTGTCCGCGAATGCTCCACCTTTCTCAGCTGGGCTGGCCGGGACAACACTTGGGCAGTGCTGCTCGCTACCAGGGTGGTGCTTCTGACCGGCGCGGGCTTTGCGGGCTGGAACGGCGCTGGCTGTCCCGACGCCGAGGACTGCGGCAGCGCCGCGGATCTTAACGGTGACACGGGACGGCGACCGCCTAAGGCAATCCAGCAAGTGAGGAGCAGCACGGCGGCAACTGCCGCCAGCGCCGGCCTCCAGCGTCCGTGCCAGGGAACCTGTCTCGCTTCCGGCGAGATCATTGTTGCCAGCACAGCAGGCTGCCCGCGAGTCTGCGATTCTCGGGCAAGCGCCAGAGCAGCCGCGCCAGCCTGGTATGCCGCGTGCTTGCTTCCGGGGAGCTGCACAGTTGCGGGGCCATCCGGAAATTTCAGCGTTCGATCAGTAATCTGCGCAACAGGCGCCGGCGCGGGTAGACTTACTCCCACGTTTTCGGTCGGTTTGAGCGCGCCAGTGCGAGACATGGCATCCTCGATGAGACCCGCCATCAACCGATAGGTGCGAACTTCACGATCTTGAAATGCGTGGGGCTCGGTAAAAATTACTTGCAGCAGCCCCACCGCGACGCGATCCCGGTAGATAAGGAACATTACGAGCGCCATTCCTCCGAACTGGCGGCAAATCGCTGCTTCGATGCGCGTGTCCGTTTCCGCATTCTCGACACGGAGAATCTCGCGGCTGGCATGGGTATCCGCCGAAACAACCAGTGAGGCTATGGCGTGACGGCCAACATACGAAGAAGCGACCCCGCTTCCCGCTCGATAGACCAGTTGATTTCCCTCTAAGACGGCCACGGCGATTCCGCCGGCATGCGCCACGTCGCGGGCACAGTCGACGATCAGATGCATAGTCCCATCTGCGTCAAGTTCGCCTTTCGCGATCAGCCGTTGGACTTCGATAATGGCAGAGAGAGACTCGCGATCTATATCACTTTCCTGAACAGCAAAGGCATTTGCCAGGAGTTCCTGGAAGGATTCGCGATCGAAGATGGGATTGGAACTCATGCCCGGAATACTACGATTCTGCGGCTGCACTGCTGGGTAGGCGAGCGGGCCGAACCAGTTTCGCGGGCCAACTAAGGCAGTCTCTCACTGCGTGAAATGCGGTGTCAATAGCAATCCAGCCGCGCGAGGTAACACGCCGCGCACCCGGCGATTCAACCCGGCACTTCACGATCATGCTGAAGGGCGTCTCCCGCTCCAACGAGCCGAAGATGGTTTTCAAAATCTATTGCGCATCTACTACACATCGGAAGCCAATCGTGCCGGCGCGGTCACGGCCGGGAGACATTAAAAGATATTTCTGATGTTCATCCAACCGGTAGCTTTGCGGGAAGTACCAGATCGATCCGCGAGGTTGATACTGCGCACCGCCGCGCACAATCGCAGCACGAGTATGCTCATCGCGAAACTCGTCGGTCCACTGCGAAACGTTGCCCATTAAATCGAGCACGCCGAACGGACTTGCACCTGTTGGAAATGCACCTACATTCGCAAGCGGCGAAATAGTTCGGCCATGATCGGGCGGTGGCATGGCTTTCGCATTCCAATCGTTCCCCCATGGGTAGATTCTTCCATCAGCAGATTGGGCCGCGTATTGCCACTCCCAATCATGCGGAAGGCGCTTCCCTGCCCAGGCGGCATAAGCGCGGGCGTCTTCAATCGAGACCCAAGTGACGGGCTTATCGTCCCAGCCTTGCGGATAATGCCCATCTTTCCAGTCCCGAAGAAAATTGTGATCATCTT
Organism: uncultured Acidobacteriaceae bacterium; assembly: GCA_963726155.1. Taxonomy (GTDB): domain Bacteria; phylum Acidobacteriota; class Terriglobia; order Terriglobales; family Acidobacteriaceae; genus Sulfotelmatobacter. The sequence goes on along the minus strand of CAVSBF010000002.1, from coordinate 852,371 downwards.
TGGGACGGTAGCTGGTCGCACTCAGGAACTTCGCGAACTCGGCATTCGTAACCAGCGTGCGATCGATATAGAAGCCGGGCACGTGCATCGGATGAGTGTGGTAGCGTCGAGGCAAATTTTCCCAAGGATATTGAACATCAACTCCAGGATCGTTGCCGCCTTCAATCTCGATGCCGTGAACTTGAAAATTGTAGTCGCCGCCCGGAATCATGACCATACCAGAAGGGGCCACGGACGCGGGTTTTGTGGCCTTGATTTCGACCATGCTCTGGGGTACGGCCTTCCATTCACGCGAGAAACTCGCCAGCGGACGCTGCGAACGCTGCGCCATATAGGACAAGATCTCCTTGAGGCGACCGGTTGACGAATCCTCGTCGGTCGCCAGCACGGCGCCAAAACCTCGGCCTTCTATTTCGAAACTGAGGACGGCATCGCTTCCGCGGATGGTCGGCTTAAGTTCAGTTCCATGCCATAGATCATAGAAGTGAATACTGGCACGGAAAGGCACTCGCAATTCCGGACCAGTAACGTCGTACTCATTTCGGTTCACGATTGTCCACAGTGTGGTCGAATTATTAGGAAACCTGCTCGCGAAAACTCCATCCTGCACGGTCGCGGCATGCGGCTCCCAATCAGGACTGCGAAGATTGTCTGCCATCGCTCGCTCGATGGCCGTGAAACGCAACACCGCTTCGGCATCGTTCGGATTCATGCCATACCAAAAGCCCCAGAGATTTTCCAGGACCGCATATCCCTGCCCGTTGAAGAAAGCGTGTTGCAGGCTATCGGTTTTATCGCGAGTGAAGCGGTCGGTCACACTGACGGTATGACGAGGCTCGAACCACTTGGTCTTGCTGACCATGGGAATGAATGGATACTGTTTACCCTCCCACGTCACCCAGTCATTCCACGAGATATTCGTCCACGCGATGGACTCGTCGCGCGGCTGAAATTGAGGTTCGAGCGCCAAGGGCGCGCCGACGGCGTCGGAAGCCTGCCGGAAAGATGCCGGGACACTCTCCAGCGTGTCAAAGTTAATTCCGTCAGCTCCAATCTCTTTTAGTTCCTGAGAAATTGCGATCGCGATATTGTTTTGCTCTCGCGTGCCCGTATCCCAGGCAAGGAAAGGAAAGAAGACCCTTACGCCATGAGCGTGAAATTGTTCAACCAGGTGGCGCAGTCCGGGCAATCCGCCGGGAAGGTCCTGCAAAAGATCGAACTGGTTTCGGTCATCGACTCCGAGATTTGGATAGACATGCCAGATGAGCACAGCATCGATTTTGCCCAGCCGTTTCTCGGTCTCGTTCAAAAACCTATCGACGGTGTATTCGCCTTTTTCTGGATCGTACAAACTTCGATCCCAGATCAGGACCTGTACTTGCAAGAAGATGTCTTGCGTCCATTCGAGCTCAGGCCGTTCATACTGGCCGCCGTTGTATCGCAGGCGCACCCGCCGGTCGGTGCGCCAGGTCTTCAGCCCGTCAAGCCACGCGGCAGCTTGAGAACGGCTATCGGGGCCGGAGAAAAATACCTCGCTCGGCGGCGGCGGCTCCGTGAGATTCATTACGCCGGTCACGGAGACGAGTCCGTGCCTCGCCTCCCATTCATCGGACGATGCCGTCGAGGCGAGGAAGAAGACAAAACTGATGAGGGCAGCAACTCTACAAATCCTGCGATGACTGTAATTCATGATTACGGTTTTTGAGACGATGAAACTTAATGCGCTTGTGGGGTCGGCGCCTTCATCAAATCCACAAACATCTGGTTGAATCTTGCCAGATCCAAATCCATTTGAATTTCGACGAGACGCTCGCCGAGCTGTGGTTTATCTCTGTCCGTCCACGTTAGAGTGTCTCCGTAGCCGGCGCCGTGATCGATATTCACGCTCATATAGCGAGTCACTTTTTTTGTGATCAGCGTCGGATCAATCCACGCAGCGGCGGCAAGTTCGTCCCACATATAGAAACCGCCTTGATCCTTCATAAAAAATTTCACCACGTATTGTGCAACGGGATTGTTGCTCTTCTTGATGTCCGCAACCATGGCATCCGTGATTTTAGTTTTGACGGAGATGTCGACCGGCGTGCAAACGATTTTCTTCCACGGAGCCGCCAGCACGCTCTTCGCGGCCTCGGGATCGAACCAGAAATTAAACTCGTGACGCGGGTCGCTGATGAACTCGGGATCGTCGGTCTGTGGATTTAAGCTTCCGCCCATGAACACCAGGCCCTCGGCCAGTTCCGCAAAATGCGGATCAATTGCATTGGCGAGCGCCAGGTTCGTCATGGGGCCGCCCTCATAGATGGTCACTTCATGGGGATACTTGTGCACCATACGGATCAGAAAGTGAGCAGCGTCCTCAGCGGAGGGTTTTGTAGTGGGCTCGCCTTCGAGGAACTTGGGAATCACATCGTGTTCGTGCCACCAACGATCGTCCCAGGCGCCGGCGAATGCGACTTTTCCATACATTGCCTGCCATAACAAAGCTTCCTTACGGCGATGCACCAGGGGAAACTCTGCGCCGGGCACCACCGGAATATCGGTGCGGCCAATGAGTTCCAGCAGCCGCAAAGTGTGCGCTACCTCTTCGTCGCGCCACTGGTTCCCGCTGACCACTGTTATTCCCAGAACTTCCACCTTGGGAGATTGAATCAGGGTTAACAGGGTCTGCATATTGCTGCCGCCGGGTCCCGAACAGTCCTGGTTGATGATGACTTTGCGGCGTTGCTGCGCGAATCCCAGGCTACTCGTCGTCAGGAGAAAAAATACTAAAAGCCATGATTGTAAGTGTTTCATCAGAGCCTCCGCTCGCGTGCATATTCCGTCACGATGTGCGTCTTTCCGTCTGTGAGGTTCGCAAGAAAAGAACGGGAAACTGAAACGAGACTTTTTAGGCAAAATCTTCGTCAGTTTCCCGTCGATGGTCAACGTCGCTCAGAAATACAACTTTAGAGCGAACTGGATGACGCGCGGATTGTTCACCGAGGTGTTGATAATACCGAAGGTAGAAGACGTCGATATATCTGCGCCAGGTAATCCGAATTGAGCATGATTAAACAGATTGAAGAACTCAGCGCGGAAGTCGAGCCTCAAGCCCTCCCGGTAGGGCAACAGGAAATGCTTTATGGCCGAAAAGTCCGTGTTCACGAAATCCGGGCCGTAGAGCGGGGTGCGGCTGGCATCGCCAAGCTTGCCGGGAGCAGCTTGGGCAAAGCAACTGGTATTGAACCACTCCTTTAAATCGTTGGGGCCGGAATTGGGATCGCAAACCTGGTCAGGACGATTGTAATTGTTGCCGCCCTGATTGAAACCGACGCCAGACGCATCGGAGCTGTTAAAAATGAACACTGGGAAGCCCGATGTGATTTTTTCAATGACATCCACCTCCCAATTTCCCAGGACGGCCTCAGTCACAGCGTTCCCGCCGTTGCCGAACTGTCTCCCTTTGCCATAGGGCAGATTGTAGATTACGCTGGCGCTCAAATTGTTCTTGAGATCGATCTGCGACAAAGCCCAGTCTGCTTTTTGGGTTCCCGGCAGCGGCCAGTAGGTTGCGCCCGTGCTCGTTCCTACTCCATCAGGGAAGCCCGAGTCGAGGGTCCGAGCATAGGTATAGGAGAGCAAAGCGTAAATGCCGTGCCGGGCGCTCTTGGTTTCGGCCTTGACCTGCAATGAGTCATAGCGGGCAGAGCCGGTATCGGTAATGTTGTCGATGACGGGAGAGCCGTTGGGGAACGTTGGTGGTCCCCAGGGCACGTTTGCGATTCCGCAACCCAGGGTATAGCTGGGATCGTACAAAGGATTGGCCGCCCCGCCAATCGTTGGAAAACACGCCGTAGGCGACGCGACGTTGAGATTCACACCGTCCACCAGGATGTGCGAGCTTCGCGATCCGGCGTAGCCCACGGTCAACACAACGTTCCCCGGCAACTCGTGCTCGATATTCAAATTGAATTGCTGCACACGTCCCTGTTTGAAGTTCAGGTTTTGCGACTGGATGGTTCCCTGAAAGTCGTAAGGATTGGGAGGGGCGGTAAACACGGGAAGGAAACTTCTGGCCAATCCGCAATTCAGAGGAGTGGGAGAAGTCGTATTTCCAAATGGGCAGAGTCCGCTGAAGTTGTCGCTCTCCGCATAGAACGGAGGATTCTGCCACGTTCCCTGAGCTCCCTGGTTCCACGAGGAATCGTGGAAGATGGAGTACCCGGCGCGGATCGCAGTTGTGTCAGTTCCGAAGGGCTTCCAGGAGAGGCCGATCCGGGGCTCCAATGCTGTCTTGTCGAGCTGAACACCGATCTGCGGATCTGAATTTACGCCAGGGATCAGGAACTGTCCGGTCTGAAAGTCGAAGTTTGCCTGACGATTCTCAGCTTCAACGATCGGAGTAACGAAGGCCCACGCCAGTCCAATATTGGCAGTTAAGTTTCTTGTAATCCGCCAGTCGTCCTGCGCATAGGGCCGAAACAACTTCCACCGGCGGCCGGTGGTTGCACCCTTAAACGTCTGGTCGTGAATGGCTCCCCCAACTTGACCGACGAGCAGATCAGCGGAAGCGTCGTTTGTATAGCCGCCAAACAGTAGGAAGTATCCGTCCTGAAATCCGTTCGTAACCACGTTCATCTGATTGGCTCTGATTCCGCCACCGATGCTCAGAGAATGGTTACCGCGAGTGGTGTTCCACGAGTCTGACACGGAGAAAACGTTGGTGCCGCCCTGAAAGGGAGCGAAGCCGCGGTCTCCAAGGTTGTAATAGCCGCCGAACAACTGCGTAGAGGTGAGACCGCAGCTCATGCAAACCTTGGTGGACTGATTCAGGCTGGCTGGCAACCCAGTGAGACTGTCGCAGGCAGAACCTAAATTTGCACCCTGAATGCCCAACTTTGCCGATTCGCAACTGGCGTTTCCATACGACAGAATGTAGTTGAAAATTCGATTGAATCCGACCTGGAATTGATTGATGGTGCGATCGGAGAATATGTGGGTTTCCGAGACCGCTACGTTGCGCCCGTGATTGTCGATATCCTGGTTGCTGGCGAAGGCATTCTGTTCGGCAAAAGCCGGAGCGCCGCCGGGTACGTATGATGTTGCCTGATCGTAGCTGAAACGGGCAAACATCGAATCCTTGCTGGAAAAGTTGTGGTCGAGACGAATGTCGAACTCGCCTTCGTTCAGCTTACGAACCGGAACGTCGGAATAGTTATACGCGCCGCTCGTGATTCGAAGCATTGGGCAAAGGGAAAAGATTGATCATTGCCTGGCCGATGGGATCAATCATATTGGCTGGGAATTTGTTGCAGGATTCGCTGCCGGCGTCTGGAACTCCTCCGGGGCCCGCCGGAATCGGGTTTCCGGCACCGTCGCATTAAATGGCAGCGCGCTTAGGGATTGAAGAGGTTAGTAAGAGGATATTGTTGTTGTATGCCTTCTGGGTTCGCACGGAGTGCCGTAGAGGATCAGTAGTGTAATCGCCAGTTCGATACGCGGCCGTGGGAACCAACCCTACAAAAGGCGTTCCGTGCCGTTGCCGCTTGGCCTGATAGTCGAGGAAGAAAAACGTCTTGTCTTTCCGGATCGGGCCACCCACTGCGCCGCCGAACTGATTCAAATTGAACTGCTCCCTGCTGGAGGCGAAATAACTGCGGGCATCAAGATCGGTGTTACGGAAGAACTCGAACAACGATCCGTGGATCTGATTGGTTCCGGATTTCGTGGTTACCAGCACCGTCGGACCCGCGCGCGTACCATACTCAGCGGAGTAAGTGAAGGTGAGAACCTTGAATTCCTGAATCGCGTCGATCGAGGGCAAGATCGCGATTCCACCGGCGGTGAGCTCGTTGTTGTCGTTGCCGTCGAGCAGCCAATCGGTGCTGCTGGCGCGCGAGCCGCCCACTGAAAGCGAATACGATCCGCGGGCTGAAACTTCACTGCTCGGACCGCCGTTGAAAAAGCTGCCCGGGTTGGTTTCCTGCGTAGTTCCCGGAGCCAAAGTTGCCAGTTGCACGAAGTCGCGGCCATTTAACGGTAGTTCAGCCACCTGCTGCGAGTTGATGACCTGGCCTAGACTTGGAGTTGTGGTTTCCACAGCTACTGCGCTGGCGCTTACGTCGATCGTCTGAGTGACGTTGCCGGGAACCAGCGCGAAATTTACTTCCAGCTGCTGGTCGGTTTGCAGCTTGACGTCTTTTTGCTGCGCCGTCTGAAAGCCCTGAGATGCGGCCGCGATGGTGTAGGTCGACACCGGCAGCAGGGTCACTACATAGTGACCTGAGTCGTCGGTCTTGGCTTCGCGGACAACGCCTGTTGCCTGCGAGCTAATTTTGACGGTTGCGCCGGAAATTACGGAACCGGTCTTGTCAGCGACCGTTCCTGAGATGGTGCCGGTAGCCTGCCCAAAAAGCGAAGGGCACAGGAACATAGCGAGTGAAACGGAAAACGCGAGACGAGCGCGCCTTACCATCGTTGGATCCCCCAGTGGTCTTTGGTTGTTACCGCAACACACAATCGCCCTTCAGCTCGAGCGACCGGCCCCAACTAAATATTGTGATGCTTGCAAAGAAAACAATTGCCAGACGATATATCCCCGTGAAGAGAACAGTCAAGACTTTTCGTGAAGATGAGAGGATTAGCTTGTCTCACACAAGCTCTTGTTCCATTCTGCAACTAGGATTTGGTCGCCGTTCGACCAGAGATAGTCGCCTCAGTGGCTCATCAGGTCGACGAAAATCTTCTCGAACTTGCTCTTGTCCACTTCAATCTGAACGCTCGCCGGATGTAACTGCGGAGGTGGCGTCAAGTGACCCAGCCATTTTTCCCGGTCCGGTCCTCCCGGCCCGCTATAAGGAAGAAAGAAGTGCGGAATGTCTTCCGGTTTCTTCCATACAACCGTGTGCCCATAGTCGGGTCCGTGAGAAATATCCACGTCGAGATACATCGTCTCCGATTTCGTGATTACCGATGGATCGATCAGAGAAGCTACGAGCAATTCATCCCACATCATCGACCAAAGCGATGTTCCCGCAGGGGGAACGAAATCCAGATAGGAACTGCGCACGTAATTTGTCAGTGGTCCACCGGCCTGCACCGCCCGCTGCATGAGAGCTTTGCTGGACCAGACTTGCGCTCCGGCATCAAAGGGCGAAACAACAATTTGCTTCCACGGCGCTCGCATGGTGATGGCAGCCGCCTCCGGATCCCACCACCAATTAAGCTCGGGTCCACCAGCACTGCTTCCGCCCATGATGTAAATCGCTTTGGTCATAGGCACGATGCCCGGGTCCATCCGGATTGCCAGAGCAATGTTTGTAAGCGGACCGGCACAATATAAAACCACCTCGCCCGGATTTGCGCGAATCGTATCGATAATGAAATCGGCAGCTCGGCCCGGCCGCGCTTTCACCTTCGGAAAGCCGCCCGGCGGCGCCCAGGTCTGCTCAGGTTTCGGCGCATCCGGATTGAACGATCCATGCCATCCGATGTAGGACCCATATAAAACCTCGCGCGCTTCCTGCTCTCGTGCCGTGTTCAGCAGCGGCATTTCCGCGCCAGCTATGACCGGGACATCAGTCCTGCCGGCCAGTTCGGTAGCCCACAGCGCAAACACTGTCGCCGGTTTCATCCACTGATCGCCGCTGACTGTAGTAATTCCCAGCAGGTCAATTTGCGGCGCGCGCAATAACATGAGCAGAGAAAGGAAGTTCGTACCCTGCGGACCGGCACTGTCCTGATCTGCAATCACTTTGATTTTCGCTGACTGCGCTGAGAGAATTCCGCAGAGCAGAAGCGAAAAGATGAGAGAGACTTCAATCTTTCTTCTGAGAGCAACCAGGCTGTTAGAAGTCACCACGCCCCCATAACAACATTGATCGTTAAATCGATCGCCGCGCAGTTTATCTCGGAAAATTCCTTCGTGTGCCAGGATAGAACCCCAGGTTAGGCGCCGACGCTAGGATGTTTTTCTCGTAGACCACTCAGCGTCGTAGCGTTTCCGGTCATAGAAAGACTTTTGAGTTCCGACTCCGGTAGTGGAAAGCCCCGCGTAGAGATTTGCGCGGCGTACCGCATCGCGCTCGGGCAGGCCTTCGCCAAGGAACACGGCGAAGCTGCCGATAAAAGCATCGCCCGCTCCGGTGCTATCAATACTCTTCACGCTGAATGCGGGGATATGCTCCATGCCTTCGCGGCCGGCCAGCAACGAACCGTTCGCACCCAGCGTTAGAATGACTCTTTTTACTCCGCCGGAAAGCAATTTGGCCGCGCATTGTTTCGCATCTTCGACGGTTCGGACTGGCATCCCGGTAATAGTTTCTGCTTCGCTCTCGTTGGGAACAAAATAATCGAGTCCAGCCAGCGCGTTCATATCGACCGGGCCGGCGGGCGCGGGATTCACGATGCAGCGAATCCCATGTTTTTTTGCGAAGCTCACGCAGTAGTAGACAGTTTGAATCGGAATTTCGAACTGCATCACCATGCAATCGACGGTCTTCAGCATATCTGCCGCCGCGTCCACATCTGCGGCTTTCAATAGATCGTTGGCGCCCTTCACCACGAAAATTCTGTTCTGGCCGTTAGGCTCTACGAAAATCGGAGCCACTCCGCTTGAGGCTCCTTGAACCTGCCTCACGTGTGCCGTATCAATGCCTAATTTTTTGAAATTCTCGATGGTCGCTGGACCGAAAAGGTCGCTGCCCACGCGCGCCATCATGAACACGTCGGCTCCGCACAGTTTTGCCGCTACCGCCTGGTTCGCGCCCTTGCCCCCAAAGCCGAGATCAAATTTCTGTCCAAAAATGGTTTCTCCCGGTTTGGGAAAACGGTCCGTAAAGGTAACGAGATCGATATTTGCGCTGCCAATGACCGCAATGCGAGGAGTCTTTGCCATATGATTTGAGGGCTCGGTGGATGCAATCGTATGAAATTCAAAAGAACGAGGAGTCTAGTTTTCGTTAACGACGGTTGTCAAATCCATTTCGCATTCTCATTCGCACATAGAGTTTCACTTGACACTCATCGTCCATAACGCTAGGCTACATCGCCGAAACTTTCAGAACTTAATGACAATTCCAGCGGTTGTGATCCCGGGCCCCGTTCGTACTCGCCGTTTCACTTTCTTCATCACCGTAGCCGTCCTGATCGCGGCGTTCCCAATCCACGCCGCCGCAGCCAAAAAAGTAATTATCGATACCGACCCAGGAACAGATGACGCCCTCGCCATTATGCTGGCGTTGAATTCGCCGGAGTTGGACGTTCGAGCGATCACTGTCGTTCCCGGCAACGTCGAGTTAGAAATGGGCCTGGATAACGCTCTACGCATGGTGTCCCTTGCCAATCGCTGCGACATTCCTGTCGCTGGCGGAGCGCACCATCCGCTTTTTCAGAAATTGATTACCGCTCAGTTCTGGCACGGCAAGAATGGATTGGGCAACGTGGAATTGCCGCCTAGCAAGTGCAAGGTCGATCCCACTTTCGGTCCTGACCTCATCATCAAACTCGTACACGCTTCTCCGCACGAGATCACGCTTGTTCCGGTCGGTCCGCTTACGAACATCGCGCTCGCCGTCGAAAAAGATCCTTCCATCGTTCCCCTGGTGAAAGAGGTCATCATCATGGGCGGCTCGATCAGCGGAGGCAACGTGAACGCCGCCGCGGAAGCCAATATCTACAACGATCCGGAGGCCGCGCAGATTGTTTTTCAGGCAGGATGGAATTCGCTGACCATGTCGGGCCTGGAAGTCGGGAACAAAGCTCTTTTCACTCCCAGTTATCTTGCGGAGCTGCAAAAGACACACGGCCCGATCAACGATTTCATCAGCGCCGTATTGAAGTATTTAGTGGATCTCACTCTGCAGTACGGCGGGACTGGCGCTCCCATGTACGATCCTTCCGCCGTAGCCATCGCCATTGACCCCAGCTTGGTCAAGACCAGCGAGATGCACGTCGATGTCGAAACCCAAGGGAGATTTACCCGCGGCGAGACTGTCGGAAACCGCGAAGGCTACGTGGAACGCAATGTCCTCCACGGCGACCACTACGAGATTGAAGGCATGGATAAGGTCAAGCCGAACACCAATGTCTGCGTTGACGTAGATGCCGATCGCTTCCTGAAACTGTTCATTTCCCGAATTCAGGGTAAATAGGAGAAACGAATGTTTACCCCGCATAGCTTAACCATTGCTCTGTTCATGATGATCACCAGTGCCGTGTGCTGGGGATCATGGGCCAATACGTTTAAGGGCGTTAAGAATTATCGCTTCGAGCTTTTTTACTGGGATTATGCCATCGGAATTTTTCTGGTCTCGTTGGTCCTCGCGTTGACCATGGGAAGTACGGGTAACAATGCCGACAGCTTTCTGAATAATGTTCACTCCGCAGATACCGCAAATATCATTTCCACCATGGTAGGCGGCGCAATTTTCAATCTCGCCAATCTCCTGCTCGTTGCCGCCATCGATATGGCCGGGCTCGCCATTGCGTTCCCGGTTTCGATCGGCATCGCTCTCGTTGTGGGTACTGTCTTAAGTTATGGGTTACAGCCAAAGGGCAACATTGTGCTTCTGGCGCTGGGCGTGATCTGCGCTGTCATTGCTGTGATCATGGATGGCAAAGCTTACGGCAGTCTCAGCATTGCCGGCCGCTCGGTGTCGCGAAAGAGCATTGTGACCTGTATCGTTTCCGGCGTTCTAATGGGCCTGTGGGCTCCCTTCGTAGCCCGCGGCATGACCCACGGACATCCGCTTGGTCCCTATAGCATCGCGGTCTTTTTGACATTGGGAGCTCTGCTGTCGTGTTCGATCTGGAACGTCTACTTCATGAAAAAGCCGCTGATCGGCGAGCCGGTCGATTTCAGCGGGTATTTCAAAGGGCCGGCATCGGGCCACGTACTCGGATTGCTGGGCGGCGCGATCTGGGGAACCGGGATGGTGTTCAACCTGGTGGCAGCGAGTTTTACCGGCGTGGCCATCTCTTATGCCATTGGCCAATCGGCTCCCATGGTCGCCGCCTTATGGGGTGTATTTGCATGGAAGGAATTTTCCGGTGCCGGGAGCCGCGCCAAGCTATATCTGGTCGGGATGTTTGTCTTCTATTGCATTGCCATTCTGCTGGTCGCGAAAGCGAATGGCTGAAATTTATTCGACTCAGTAATTTTCAAGTTACGTTTTTCAAAACAATACCCCTGGGGGAAATTTCAAATGAAGCCAAGAAGCTTCGTTGGTCTGTTGGTCGCCTTCTTTACGCTAATTCTTGCGACTCAACTTCAAGCACAAAAAATAAAGATCATTCTGGATCAGGATGCGCGGGGTCCGGCGACTACCGACATGCAGTCATTGCTGATCTTCTTGCAGTCCGACAAGTTTGATGTTCTCGGCATCACCACCGTCAGCGGCGATCAGTGGATGAAAGAAGAAACACAACGCACACTGCGCCTGCTCGAGATTGCGGGACGCACCGACGTTCCCGTCGCCGAAGGCGCTCTATTTCCGCTGCTGAATTCCAAGGAAGAATCCGAACGCTGGGAAAATTTGTACGGAAAGCTCGGTTATAAAGGCTGCTGGAGCGATTTTTCCAAGCGTCCGCATGTGTCCGAAGCCTACAAGGCGGGATACCACGATCCTTATTTCGTCCCGCCGCTCGTCGAAGGCGAACCCCACATCAAGCCGATTGCCGAGAGTGCAGCCGAATTCATCGTTCGCATGGTCCACAAGTATCCCGGCGAAGTCGTAATCTGGGCAGGTGGCCCGATGACGAATATCGCTCTCGCACTGCGTCTCGATCCCGAAGTGGCGACGCTGGCGAAGGAGCTGGTTCTGATGGGAAGTGGGATGTACGCTGACAATGGCGGCATCGACCGCCTTGATGGCCGCCGCGAATTTAACTGGTGGTTCGATCCCGAGGCGGTTCGCATTTCCATGCGCGCGCCCTGGAAGAAGATCACCATCACGCCCATCGACATTTCGGTAAAGACTAGCCTGGGCAAAGAGATTCACGATGCCATCGCCAAGGCGGATACTCCTGTCGCTCAATACTTGACTAAATATTCTGAGCCTAGCTTTATGTGGGACGAATTATCGGCGGCGGCCCTGATCGATCCTTCTATCATCACCGGGCAGAAAGAATACTACGTCGACATCGATATCGATCACGGCCCGAGTTATGGTGAGACGCTTTTCTGGGGACCGGAAGCTTCGGTTCCTTCCTATGAGCACAAAGCCACGGTGCAGTTCGATGTAGATACGAAGAAGCTTTACGACCTTTACATCAAACTGATGACGCAGCCGCCGCGCGCTCATTAAATTTTTGTCTTAACAAAAATCATTTTCAAATTTTCTTATGGGAGTAATGGTATGAGTTCACGTCTGGCAGGCCCGGTGACACGCCGGCAATTTGTAACTTCTTCCACGGCAGCTCTCTTTGCATCCAGTTTGGCGGGCGCGGCGCCGCTCTCACAAACGTCAGCTCGTGATGGCGCAGGCGGACAGTCGCGCGTCATTATTGATACCGATCCCGGAGTCGATGACGCCTTCGCTTTGCTGCTCGCGATGCGATCGCCCGAGTTGAAAATCGAGGCTATAACGCCAGTGGCCGGGAATGTGCCGCTGTCATTAACTCTGCCCAACGCGCTGCGCATGGTTGAGATCGCCGGACGCGCCGATATTCCAGTTGCCGCCGGCGCTAAAGGGCCCTTGGTGAGGCGCCTTGTGACTGCCACGTATGCGCATGGCGAGAATGGCCTGGGCGGAGCTGTTTTCCCGGAGCCGACAACCAAACCGGTGAGCCAACCCGCAGCGCAACTGATTGGCGAGATTATCCGCAAATATCCTGGTGAGGTCACGCTCATTACGATCGGACCTCTTACCAATATCGCCGCTGCACTCGCCACCGATTCGGACTTGGCTGGAAAGGTGCGAGGTTTGGTAATGATGGGTGGCTCGCTTTCCGGGGGCAATATCACGCCCGCGGCTGAATTCAACATCTATGTCGATCCGGAAGCGGCCCGGATGGTCTTTCAATCGGGAATTCCGATCACGATGGTTGGCCTCGACGTAACCCGCAAGACAGCCCTGACCGATGAGCATGTTCGGCAGCTCAGCGCAGGAAAAAGTCCAGTGAGCCAGGCGGCCGCCAAAATTGCCCGCAAGGCCATTGACCATAACCGCGCGCAAGGATTTCTGATCGGTCCAAACATGCATGATTCGCTGGCTTTGACCGCCTTCCTGGATCCCTCAATCTTGAAGTTTGAGAACTATTACGTGGATGTAGAAGTGAACGGCGAGCTCACCGCTGGACAAACGTTAGGTTACAGCCCAAATGAGGGCGATTTGCGGCGAACGCCGGAGATGCAGAAAGAAGCCGAATCCAGAATGGTAATTCGAGGATCAGCGCCGACGCTGGCGGGCACCAAGAATTCTCCGGTGATCCGCGACAAATACGTTCCTAATGCCAAGGTGGCATTGCAGGTGGATTCTCCGCGTTTCTTTGATCTCCTGATCGGACGCTTGTCGAGCTAGAGAGCCAGACACTGTCCGGATATTGCACTTCTGGTCTAGAAGATCAGACTCGCCGAATTGGCTGCTGGAATTGAACAAGCAAATATGCAGATATTTCTCGGATTTCTGCTGGTGCTTCTGGCAGCCCTTCTCCAGGGGACGTTCGTTCTTCCCATGACAATGGTAAAAGGCTGGTCATGGGAGCACACCTGGGCAACCTTCTCTCTGCTGGGCATGTTTTTTCTGAACTGGATCCTTATCCTTCTTTTGGTTCCAAATATTTTCGCCGTGTATGCTGCGTCGCCTTCGCATGATCTCGCCGTGCTGGCTTTGTTCGGGATGGGTTGGGGCCTCGGTGCTGTGCTGTTTGGTCTGGGAATGGACAAGCTTGGGATGGCCTTGGGCTATCCGATTATTATGGGCCTGATTGCCGGCCTTGGTGCACTGATTCCCTTGCTGTTTTTCTCCCTGCGAATTCCGCTCTCGTCAGAAGCACTCATCTTTCTGGGAACGGCTCTGGTGATCGTTGGCATCGTTGTCTGCTCGATTGGAGGCTCGCGTAAAACGCTCTCGGGTGACAAAGCTACTGCAACCAATTCAAGTTCCTTCAAGGCCGGATTGATTATTGCGATTCTTGCCGGCGTGCTTTCGTGCCTCCCGAATGTTGGCGTCGCTTTCGGCGGAAATGTGATCGATGCTGCGGCGAAGCTGGGGGTCTCGGCATCATCGTCCGGAAACACGGTTTGGGCGCTATTGTTTACATGCGGATGCATTGTGAATGTGGCTTATTGCTTGTATCTGATGGTCAGCCGAAAAACACTGGGTCAGTATTTCAGTCGGGCTACTCCGCGCAATCTAGGATTGAGCGCGCTGATGGCTACGATGTGGATTGGCAGTTTTTATCTCTATGGAGCGGGAGCTGCGAGACTTGGGCATTTGGGCATCGTGGCCGGTTGGCCGCTTTTCATTTCTCTTTCCATTGCGGTGGGCAACATTTGGGGATTGTGGCGAGGGGAGTGGAAAGGATCGCCGCGAGACGCGCGTCGATTACTGAACCAGGGGCTGGCCATCTTGCTGGTTGCAATCGTCACCTTGGCCGCCAGCAATTTGGTTTAGCCAGCAATCAGGTTAGAACAACACGTGCGTCGTCCCGAGTTCCGCCTTAGAATTGGTGGTGAAGCGATAAAGGCGGCAGCGCCGACTCGCTCCACAGGGGAAGAATGTCACAGGCATCCGAATTTCTTTTGACGTCACAACAGCGGGCACGCTGGATGCGATTCGACACGGCGCAACTGCTCAAGCGCTTCTTTTTCTGTGAGCGCTCCCTTCTGGTAAGCGAAGCGGCGTGGATTCCAGTCATTGCCCCCTTGGAAATCAAGACCAGCCTGGCTCGCTTTCTCTGGCAAAGCGCGGAGACCGCGGACTCCTTGCGCGAGCGGGTTTTCGAGCTTCGCTTTCCCAGCCGCCTGCTGGAGGAAGAAGGAACCGATCGCGCTCTGATCGAACTTTTCGATGCGGTCAAGGATTCACCTTCTGTCCCGGCATTCCTGTTGAGCGTGGGAAGAGTTCTTTTGCCGGCGCTGCGCGATGCGTATCAAGCCTACCTGGAGGCGTCCGATGTGATCGCCGACGGTCCGACGCACCGATTCCTGGCGTTGGCGCTTGCAGAAAAAGCGGAGCAGATCAGTGCCTTCGAGTTGTGGATTGAAGCAGCACTCTCGCAGAATCCCGAAGCGCGCGCCGAAGCCGACGCTTGGGCGGACGAAGTAGCAAAACGGCTCTCTGCAACCGGCGGAGTTGGAGTCGGACCTCCGATTTCGTTGACGCCTGCCGGCGCGTTGCCACGGGCAAAAGCGTATTCCATTCCTGTGCATCCTGCAAGAGATGAGCGCTTTTGGCCATGTCGATTCTATTGGCCGGACATTATCGATCCGTCTTATCCCTATGGCGAAGGAATGCAATTACAGTTGCGTTCTGCCATCAGCCACCTGAACGAAGTGTGGGCGGTTGAGGCGGGCGGCGTAATATTGAGCGCTTTTGCCGACGTGCTGCCTTGGGAGTGGATTTATAACTCCGCTCGTTGGACCTATGATGAATCTCGCCATTGCCGCATGGGTTTTGACCGGCTGATGGCATGGGGCCTCGATCCAGTTGAGATTCCTCTTGGCACCTACATTTATGAGAGTGCGACGATAGGGGATCCCGCCGACGTACCGACGAATTTCCTTGGCATGCTTTTCTTCTTTGAAACCAAAAACATCCGGCACAAACCGGAGCGTACGCGCTTATTTCATTCCTACGGCGACTCGCTCAGCGAGCATGATATGGATTTCGATTGGGCCGACGAGACCCTTCATGCCAGTTACGGCAAGCGCTGGCTCAAGGAGCTGCTCGCGCTTCGCGGTCAAGATCCGGCGGCTTATGAAGAAGTCCGAAAAAACTGCGAAAAGTTGATGACGGATTACGTTAGCACGGCAACCCCAACCGAGATTACCGACCTCAAGGCTGTTGCCAACAGGCTACTTGCCAAGGCCAACCGATTACGGCACAGCTCTAACTAATAGTCAGGACGCGATTTTTGCCTGCGTCTGAGGACTCCGTATGCGCATCCAATAAAGTAAGAGTAAGAGGATGGCATGATCGCATTACGCTTAGTACGCCTGATTGAACGTCATTCCGATGAACTTACGTCCGAACTGTTGCAGAAATTCGAAACGTCCCCGCACACTGCCGACTTGCGAAAAGTGCCGGTCGAGGAATTGCGGCAACGAATCCAAGAGATCTTCCTGAACTTGAGCGCGTGGCTGCTCACCAAGACGGGCCATGACATAGAGCAGCGGTATTTTGAAA
Organism: uncultured Acidobacteriaceae bacterium; assembly: GCA_963726155.1. GTDB lineage: Bacteria > Acidobacteriota > Terriglobia > Terriglobales > Acidobacteriaceae > Sulfotelmatobacter. Next base: position 836,040 of record CAVSBF010000002.1, on the reverse strand, counting down.
TAGGCGAACGCCGCGCCTCTCAAGGCGTGGCGCTTCCCGATTATTGCTGGGCGATAATCATGACCAAAGAACATTTGTGGGAGTTCTTGCAGCGCCAGGGCTTCATGCGAGGCCCGGTTGAAATTTATGGTGAGATGGAGTTGCTGCGCCTGCTGGATCAGTTCTTTGATCGTGGTTTGTGCTTTGCCGCAGAGGGCTACGAGGAGTACGCTCATTTGCGAAATGGTTCCGAGAGCCGTGGCCGCGAAGCGCAGCAGGCAGCGGGGTAGCAAGTTTGGTGAGGCGCAGCTGATGGATTAAGGCCCAGGCCTGCGCCGGATGACCGTCGCAATTTCCGCAAAGATTAAAGATATTGTCGAATCTCAAGCTGTCAGTATTTTCCTGCCTATCCCCTCGTTCGATCTACGCTAGAATGTCTTTCGCTTCCTACCAGACCAGATTGGACGCCGCTGAGGTCCCATGAAAATAGTGCCACGCATTATTCTGACTTTCCTGCTAGTCCTAATACCGTTGCTGTGCATAGCTGCCCTGCTCGCCAACGATGCACCGTCTGTTACCAAGCTTGACTATCCCAAAGCGAAGAGGGTCGACCAGGTCGACGATTATCACGGTACTAAGGTCGCCGATCCTTATCGGTGGCTGGAAGACACCGATTCACCCGATACCCTCGCCTGGGTGCAGGCGGAGAATAAGCTGACCTTCGGCTACCTCGACCAGATTCCCTACCGTAAAGCGATTCACGACCGCCTGACCAAGCTCTGGAACTACGAACGCTTCGGTGTTCCCGAGCAGCGCGGCGGACGCTATTTCTACCAGCACAACAATGGACTTCAGAATCAGAGCGTACTGCTGGTAGCAGAATCGCCGAATGCGGAGCCACGGATATTGCTCGACCCCAACACGCTTTCCACCGATGGTACGGTTGCACTGTCCGGTGAGGCCATCTCGGATGACGGCAGGCTGTTGGCCTACGGCACCGCCGCTTCCGGCTCCGACTGGATGGAATGGCACGTGCGCGATATCGATAGCGGCAAGGATTTGTCCGACCTGATCAAGTGGGTGAAATTTTCCGGCGCGTCCTGGACCAAGGACGGGAAGGGCTTCTACTACAGCCGTTACACCGAGCCCAAGCACGACACGTCGATGCGCGATGCCAATTATTTCCAGAAACTTTATTACCATCGCCTTGGCACAACGCAGGCGGAAGACCAATTGATCTACGAACGCCCGGACAATAAAGAATTAGGATTTAACGGCACTGTCACCGACGATGGCCGTTACCTGATCATCACGGTATGGCAAGGCACGTCTCCCAAGAACCGGCTCTACTATAAAGATCTCGCGCAGCCAGATTCGCAGGTGGTCAAGCTGCTGGATGCCTTCGACGCCCAGTATGAATTCGTCGATAACGATGGTCCGGTCTTTTGGTTCAAGACCGATCTTGACGCCGCGCGCAGCCGGCTGATCGCGATTGACACTCGAACTCCCGAGCGCGCCCGCTGGAAGACAATCATCCCAGAGAGCGCGGAGACGATGCAGAGTGTCAGCGTGATCGACAACAAGTTCCTGGTGGAATATCTGAAAGACGCTCGCACTGAAGTCCGAGTCCACGATCTGGAAGGAAAACTCTTGCGCAGCATCGATCTGCCGGGAATCGGCACGGCTGAGGGGTTTACGGGCAAGCGCAAAGACAAAGAGACTTTCTACGCCTTCACCAGTTTCACCGTTCCGACAACTATCTACCGCTACGATCCGGAGAAGGGTGCGAGTTCAGTTTTTCGCCAACCCAAGGTCGATTTTGATTCCAGTCGCTACGAAACCAAGCAAGTTTTCTATAAGAGCAAGGACGGAACGCGCATCCCGATGTTTCTTACCTACAAGAAGGGGATGAAACTCGACGGCCAGAACCGCGTGTTGCTCTACGCCTACGGAGGATTCGATATCTCTCTGACTCCCACCTTCTCTGTACCGAACCTGGTCTGGCTCGAGATGGGCGGAGTCTACGCTCAGCCCAATCTGCGCGGCGGAGGCGAGTACGGTGAGGAATGGCACCTCGCCGGCACGAAGTTGCACAAGCAAAATGTGTTTGACGATTTCATCGCGGCGGCGGAATGGCTGATTGCGAACCACTACACCACGTCTTCCAACCTGGCTATTTACGGCCGGAGCAACGGAGGATTGTTAATTGGAGCATGTCTGACTCAGCGCCCCGACCTCTACGGTGCGACTCTGCCGGCGGTGGGAGTGATGGATATGCTGCGCTTTCACAAATTCACCATCGGCTGGGCCTGGACCTCGGACTACGGCTCCTCTGACAATCCCGAACAGTTCAAGGCTCTCTATGCTTACTCTCCACTGCACAATCTCAAGCCGGGAACTAAATATCCTCCGACTCTCATCACCACGGCCGATCATGACGATCGTGTCGTGCCCGGTCACAGCTTTAAATTCGCCGCCACCATGCAAGCTGATCAAGCGGGACCGGCGCCCGTGCTGATTCGTGTGGAGACAAAAGCAGGACACGGCGCCGGAAAACCTATCTCGAAGCAGATTGAAGAGATTGCCGATTCGTGGTCATTCGTGGCGCACAACCTCAATATGGATGTGCAACTACGCTGAAGACAAATAGTCGTGCGACTAACTGACAGCCTTTCGGTGGAATTGTCTAAGTCCCGCCGCCAGCAGTAGAACGTCAAAAACTGCTAAGGCGATCAAGACGGCGAGAATCGACAAATGTGGGAACTGCGGCACAAGAGTTCCGCGCAGGCCTTCGCTGGCGTAAACGAGAGGATTAACTAACACGATTTTCTGAAGAATGGGAAAGTGCGCCAGCGCGCTCCAGGGATAGTAAGTGCAGCCGAAAAATATCATTGGAGTTAAAACCATGCTGAACATCAGGCCAATGTGCGTCTGATTGATGCTGCACCCGAGCGCGAGGCCGCCGCAGGCCGAGAAAAGCGCCACCAGCAATGTTACGCAAGCAAAAGTGAGTGGCGAGCGCAGATTCAATTCCACACCCGGGCGCAGCAGCACCCATGCTGCGGGGATTACCGCTAGCCCGGCGAGCAGGGCTTGTACGGCGCCGAAAAATACTTTCTCTATTGCCAGCCAGGAAATTTCTATAGGAGCCAGCAGACGGTCCTCGATCTCACGGGTGAATTGAAATTCCGCTATCAAGGGCATCGCGACCGCCCAAACGCCGGTGAACACCATGCTGATTGCCATGATTCCGGGCAGCAGCAGGCTCTTGTATGCAGGGGGCATATAACCGCTGCTCACCATCACGCGACCGAAGATAAACACGAACATCATCGGCTGCAGGAAAGTCTGCAGCACCAACGGAACAAAGTTTCGACGAGCGACATGCGCATCACGCCCGAGTAAGGCCAGAAAAGTTTTCCAGTTCAATCGCGCAGGCTCCTTCCCGTGTGGTGCAGAAACAAATTTTCCAGGCTCGGCTCCGAGATATGCACGTCGCACAGTTCGACCGACGCGCTGGAAGCAAGATTTGCAATCTCGGAAACCAGCGGTCCGCCGCGGTCCGCATACACGTCGGCGGAGTTGCCGTTCGCTTCATTATTCGCGCGCACCTCGGTCACGCCGGGCAAACTCCGAAGCCGCTGCAGCAATTCCGGAGATTGCTGGCCAAATCGCAGACGCAGCAGAAAACCACCCGGCACCGAGGCCTTCAGTTCTTGAGGAGTGCCGATGGCGATGTTGCGTCCATGATCGATGATGGCAACGCGCTGGCACAGCGCATCCGCTTCTTCCATATTGTGCGTGGTCAGAAGAATGGTCTTTCCGCTTTGGTTGTATTCCCGGATAATGTCCCAGAGAAGCAACCGGGTTTGCGGATCAAGACCGGCGCTGGGCTCGTCCAGGAAAAGAACTTGCGGGTCGTGCATCATGGCGCGGGCAATGGAGAGGCGTTGCATCATGCCGCCGGAAAAGCCGCGGACCATCTGATCGGCGCGATCGGTCAGTTTGAAGCGATCGAGCAGGGCCCGCGCCCGTTCGCCTCGCTCGCGGGAATCGATCCCGAAATAAGCGCCATGGAAAAGGAGAATCTCGCGCGCAGTAAGTGAAAAGTCCAGGTTGGGACGCTGCTGTACAACTCCGATCAGCCGTTTGACGACAACCTGCTCCGCCCACACGTCGTGCGCTCCGATCCAGGCCTGCCCGCCGGTGGGCCGTACACGGGTGGTGAGAATTCCAGCGGTTGTGGATTTACCGGCGCCATTCGGGCCGAGCAGTCCAAAAATTTCGCCGGGAAGGATCTCAAGCGTCAGACCATCAAGCGCCACGATCTCTGCTTTGGGTTGTTTATTTTTCTTAACTCGCGCCGAACCAAAACCGAAGCCGCCGCCCGATGCAAGGGGTGGCGGGGATGTATACACTTTTCGTAAATCGCGAGTTCGAATGCCAGCCAGCATGCTGCAGGTCCTCTGTATGCGAGATGCTATGACGCGAAATTTATTCCGCGATTATCCTTTGTGTTTCGCTAGTATAACGAGGTTTGAGGAAGAAACATTTCGACACCGCCAGATGTCTGCCCGGGCTCGATCCGCGTAAACCTGGCCATGCGGGGCAGAAGTAACAACGAGAGTTTAACAGCTCAGAACGTGGTGCCCGAATCTATGCTGATTCATCCAGACCGCCTGCTGCCTGCCGACCCGGGCACGCGAAAGATCGCCAGAGCGCTCTATGAATCAGTACGAAACCTACCCATCGTTAGTCCCCACGGGCATACGCAGGCGGCATGGTTTTCCAGAAACCAGCTGTTTTCCGATCCAGCCACGCTCTTGGTCCAACCTGATCACTACATCTTTCGAATGCTGTACAGCCAGGGAGTTTCACTGGAGGAATTGGAGATCGGACGTCCAGAATTGAAAGACCCAAGGAAAGTCTGGCATATCTTTGCCAGACATTATTATCTGTTCCGCGGAACGCCCACGCGCTTGTGGCTGGATTTTGTCTTTCAGGAACTTTTCGGACTGAAGCAGCGGCTGTCGGAAAAAACCGCCGATCTTTACTTCGATACGATTTCGGAAAAGCTAGGAACTCCGGAGTTCCTGCCGCGCTCGCTATACGAACGTTTCAATTTGGAGGTCTTGGCGACCACTGATTCTCCGCTCGATTCTTTGGCCGAGCACAAGGCCATTCGCGAATCGAAATGGAAGGCGAGGATACTGCCAACGTTCCGCCCCGACCCGGTTGTAGATCCTGCGTTTGCCGGCTTCGCTGAAAATATTGCAAAGCTCGGCGAGAAGACGGGGGAAGACACATCGACATGGACTGGCTACTTGAATGCGTTCCGGGCGATGCGATTGCGGTTCCGGGAACTCGGGTGCACGGCGACCGATCATGGACATCCCACAGCGAGAACCGCAAATCTTTCCCAAGCAGACGCGGCGGAACTTTTTCTTTGCATTCTCGCCGGCAATGCGAAAGCGCAGCAACGGGAACTCTTCCGCGCGCAGATGCTAACAGAAATGGCGCGGATGAGCCTGGAGGACGGGCTGGTAATGCAGATTCATCCCGGCAGCGCGCGCAACCATAATCGCAAACTCTACGAGCGCTACGGCCGCGATGTGGGTGCGGACATTCCAACGCCCACAAATTATGTGGATGCGCTGCGCCCTCTGCTCGATCAGTTTGGCAATGAGCCCAATCTGACGATTATTCTTTTTACCCTCGACGAATCTACCTACAGCCGGGAACTCGCGCCTCTGGCTGGACACTATCCGTGTTTAAGGCTCGGGCCACCGTGGTGGTTTCACGATAGTCCCGAGGGAATGATGCGCTTTCGCGAGCACGTTACAGAGACGGCAGGGTTTTACAACACCGTAGGTTTTAACGATGATACGCGGGCGTTTCTCTGCATCCCGGCGCGACACGATATGGCGCGGAGAATAGACTGCGCGTTCCTGGCGAAACTGGTCGCCGATCATCGACTGGAAGAAGATGAAGCCGTCGAAGTGGCGCAGGATCTCGCTTACCGGTTAGTGAAAAAGGCTTATCGTTTGTAGGACCCGCATGGCTGACAAAGGGGCCGTCGAAAGGGTATCGCAAGCAGGCTCATCACCCGAGCCATCTTCCAGCGCTCGTCTCGGACGCGTGCGCTGGACCGTTTGCGCCATGCTGTTCGTCGCCACTTCCATCAACTATATGGATCGCCAAGTGATCGCGATCCTGAAGCCAACACTCGAACATAGCATCGGCATGACGGAGGTCAGCTATGGCTACATTGTGGATGCGTTCCAGATCGCCTATGCCATTGGTCTACTCGCGGCTGGCCGGCTGATCGACAAATTAGGCACGCGGATCGGCTACATGTTGGTAATGGCAGTCTGGAGCGTCTCAGCAATGGGGCATGCGCTGGCCAGTACTGTGCTGGAATTCGGCTTTGCGCGATTCTTCCTTGGACTCGGCGAAAGTGGCAACTTCCCTGCCGCGATCAAAACCGTCGCGGAATGGTTTCCGCAAAATGAACGCTCGCTGGCTACGGGGATCTTTAACTCGGGAGCAAACGTTGGAGCAATTTTGGCTCCGGCCATCGTGCCCTGGGTAACCCTGCGCTGGGGTTGGCATGCAGCGTTTCTGACGACCGGCATTTTTAGTGTGCTCTGGATTCTGTGGTGGTTCCGCTATTACCGCAAACCCACAGACCATGTCTCTCTTACCGGTGAGGAGTTGCGACACATCTATTCGGAGGCGGCTGCTGACGTTGGTCCTTCCGTTCCCTGGCGGCGACTATTGAGATGTCGACAAACCTGGGGCTTTTCAATCGCGAAATTTCTCACCGATCCGATCTGGTATTTCTATTTATTCTGGCTGCCATCGTACTTCAGCGCGAAATTCAATTTGAATCTTGCGCATCTCGGACTGCCACTTATCATTGTTTATAACGTGTCGGCGATTGGCAGTATCGGCGGAGGCTGGTTGCCAGGGCCTTTCCGTCGCCTGGGACTCTCGCCCAACTACGCACGCCTTGCGGCAATGCTTTTTTGCGCTTGTTTGGTGGTACCTATCTACACAGCGTCTGCCGCGAAGTCGGAGTGGACCGCAATCGCATTGATCAGCATTGCCGCTGGAGCGCATCAGGGTTGGTCTGCGAATCTCTTTACCACAACTTCGGATATGTTTCCGCGCCGCGCGGTGGGCTCGGTGGTCGGAATCGGCGGTATGTTGGGATCGGTAGGCAGCGCGCTCTTTGCGTTCTTCGCCGGACACATTCTGCAGCTTACGCACAGCTATACCAGCCTGTTCGGCATCGCGGCCAGTGCTTATCTGTTGGCCTTGATAGTCTTGTGGCTGCTCGCGCCCGGACTAAAGAAGGTAGAACTCATGGCCTGAACTTTGCTGCGCGAAATCGTCGTCCGTTATCGAAACGGACAACGCAAGTGAATCAAAAGCTGATCAACAGTTTTTAGGGAATGCACGGGCCGAGAGGAGACTGAATGGCGTATACGCGGCGCGAGATGCTGGCAGTCATAGGAGCGACCGGGCTTGCTGCGGCCGTGCGGCCGATGGTGAAGAGTGCAGCAGCGGCACCGCTGGGAGAACCCGTAAAAGTGGGCAACGACTCCTGTCCGTTCCGTCTGGCGGTGATTAATGATGAGATCACGCAGGACTTCGAAAAGGCATGCCAGATTGTCTCCCGCGACTTTGGGCTGCATTGGATTGAGCTACGCTCGATGTGGAACAAGAACGTGACCGAACTCGATGCCAGGCAAGTCGAGGACGCACGAAAGATTCTCGATGCCCACAAACTGCGAGTGACCGATATCGCCAGCCCACTTTTCAAGACTGACTGGCCTGGCGCTCCCCGATCGTCGCAAAGCGAAACCCGCGACCAGTTTCATGCTGATTTCGATGCCAAAGCGCAGGATAAGCTGCTGGAGCGTTGTCTCTCACTTTGCAAGTCTTTCAACACTGATCGCATTCGCTGTTTCGACTATTGGCGGCTGGATGATCAGAAGCCGTATCGCGCGGCCATTAACGCGAAACTGCAGCAGGCTGCCGAACGCTGCGCCAAAGATAATGTAATTCTGCTGCTGGAGAATGAAATGTCCTGCAACACCGCAACGGGTGAGGAGGCCGCCGCCGTGCTGAAGGCGATCCCCAACAAGAACTTCATGCTGAACTGGGATCCGGGAAATGCTGCCGCTATCGGAAGCACGCCTTATCCCACCGGCTACGATTCGTTGCCGAAAGAACGTATTGGGCACTGCCATTGTAAAGACGTGGTTCGAAAGCCGGATCACAAATATGACTGGGCTCCGGTCGGCAGTGGGATTATTGACTGGGTGGGGCAACTGCAAGCTTTGCAGCGCGATGGTTTCCGTTACGGGCTGAGCTTGGAGACCCACTGGCGCGGCGCCGGAACACCTGAAGCGTCGACGCGAATCAGCATGGATGGATTAAAGAAAACTTTGACGAAAGCTGGAATTTCCTGTTGATCACAATTTCCTGCCAGACAGATTGCTGACTACACATTGTTTACTAAGGAGCAATGATGGTTACACGACGCGAGTTTCTCGATGCGCTTGCAGTGGGCGCGGCCGGACTGGCCGTGAGAACTACGGCGAAGAGTTATGCTCAGATTCTGGGCTCCAACAACCGGCTCAACTTTGCAGTAATCGGCCTGAACGGGCGCGGCTATGCGCATCTCTCGGCGCTGAAGGCGAATCGGAACGCTGCCCGCATTTCTTACGTTTGCGACGTGGACAGTAACATTCTCGAGAAGTTCGCCGATGCTACGCGCCACGAAATGGGCGAGGCTCCCGTGGCTGAAAAAGACTTTCGCAAGGTTCTCCAACAGAAAAATGTGGACGCGATCACCATCGCGACTCCCGACCACTGGCATACGCCTATTGCCATTGCCGGGCTGCAGGCAGGCAAGCATGTATACGTGGAGAAGCCATGCAGTCACAATCCAGCTGAGGGCGAGATGCTGATCGAGGCGCAACGGAAGTACGGCAAGCTGGTACAGATGGGGACGCAGCAGCGCTCATCACCGCACACGATCGAGATCGTCGACAAAATTCACCAAGGCATGATCGGGCGCCCTTACTTTGCGAAATCCTGGTACGTCAATACGAGGAAGTCGATTGGTGTGGGCAAAGAAGTGCCAGTGCCGCCGCAGCTTGATTGGGATTTGTGGCAAGGTCCAGCGCCGCGCCGCCCGTATAAAGATAATGTCCATCCTTATAACTGGCATTGGTTCAAACTTTATGGCACGGGCGAAACTCTCAACAACGGCACACACGAAGTCGATGTCTGCCGCTGGGCGCTCGGCGTTGATTATCCGAAGCGTGTTACAGCTTCGGGAGGCAGATACCAGTTCAAAGACGACTGGCAGTTCTATGACACTCTGGTGACGAGTTTCGAATACGACGATGCGATGATTTCATGGGACGGAAAGAGCTGTCAGGGGATGAAGTATTACGGCCGCGATCGCGGTTCGACAATCATGGGAACCACTGGCACGGTGCTGATCGACCGCGATGGGTACGAGATCTACGACCTCAAGGGAAATAGGACGAGCGACTTCAAGGTTGGCGGCACCACTTCATCCGCGGACCTGATCGGGCGCGATTCCATGACAGACGCACACTTTGCGAACTTCATCGCCGGAATTCGTAAAGGCGAGAAACTGAATGCTCCCGTATCGATTGGTAATGTGGCTGTAACGATGCTGCAGCTTTCGAACATCGCATGGGAAGTGAATCGCGAACTTCATCTTGATATGAACGACGGAAAAATCGAGGGCGACGCGGAAGCCATGAAGATGTGGGGCCGTGAGTACGAGAAAGGCTGGGCGCCGCATGTCTGACGAATTGACAGTCACGAACAAGTCTGTTTCGCGCCGCGATTTCGTTCGGTCTGGCGCGCTGGTTGCGGCGGCATTTGCAGCTCCGAAAAACGTCTTCGCAGCCGATCGAGCCCATTCTTCCTTCGACGAAGCGTCGCCGATTCGGCTGGGATTGGCGAGTTATACATTCCGTAACTTCGACCGGGCGCAGCTGCATCGGCTTTATGAAGCAACTGAATGTGTTGGCGCTTAATGCCAAAGACGTCAAGGATCACCTGCCCACGGATCCGCAGCAAGAAGCAACTGCACTCGCCGACTATGCTGCGGCGGGAATTAAGCTGCACGCCGCGGGTGCTATCTATTTCGCCAAAGATGACGATGCGGACATACGCTCCAAGTTCGATTACTGCAAGCGGGCGGGTATCGGCGTGATCGTCGCCGGCGATCCTACACCAGAAAATCTGCCGCGCATTGAGAAATTCGTAAAGGAATACGACATTCGAATCGCGATCCACAATCACGGTCCCGAAGATAAGTTATGGCACTCGCCGCTGGATGTCTTGAAGGTCGTGAAGGGTATGGATCCCCGCATCGGATGTTGCATTGATGTCGGACATACGGTTCGCGCTGGCACAGATGTGGTGCAGGCGATCCACGAAGCAGGTCCGAGGTTGTTCAACTTACACATGAAAGATCTCTCAAACTTCGAAAGTAAAGAAAGCCAGGTTGCAGTGGGCGAAGGAGGCATGCCGGTGCGGAAGATTTTTGAAGCGCTCATGGCAATAAAATACCCGGGCTTTGTTGATCTGGAGTATGAGATTCACCCCGACGATCCGATGCCGGGCGTGATCGCCAGCTTCGCTTATATGCGCGGTGTGTTGGCAGGCATGGGCTTCAACAATCCGGGCGAGTGACTCTTTTGAAATAGTCGTGGATTCCCAGAGATAACGGCGCTATCGTAGAGTCCTGCGCGGTATAGGAGGACGTCATGAGCAAGCATTCATCCGGAAAGCTATCCAGTAATCGACGAAGTTTTCTTAAGGCGGGCGGAATCATGGGGGCTGCGCTCTTAGGATCGACAAACCTTCCCGCCGCGGCGAGCGAGGCAGATTCGCCCTCTCGTACTCCGGCGGGAGATGCGATGCCGACTCGGAATCTCGGCAAGACCGGATATAAAGTGGGCATCTTCAGCCTGGGAGGCCAAGCTGCGCTCGAGAAAGCCAACAATGAAGCGACTGCCGTCCCCATCATCGAAAAATCTCTCGACCTGGGCGTGAACTATATCGATACATCTTCGATCTACGGCGGTCCAGATCGTTGGAGCGAACAATATGTCGGCAAGGTGATGAAGCATCGTCGTAGCGATTCGTTTCTCGCGACCAAAACGAAAGAGCGAACCCGCGACGGTTCCATGCGCATGATTGAAACCTCGCTGAAGTTGCTGCAGACTGATCATGTTGATTTGTGGCAATTGCACGACATCGGAACCATGACGGATATCAACGAAATATTTTCTAAGGGCGGAGCGATGGAGGCTCTTCTGCAGGCTCGCGACCAGAAAATTGTTCGCTATCTCGGTATTACGGGACACTACCGGCCGGATGCGTTGATCGAAGCGATTCACCGCTATCCGTTTGACACGATTTTGATGGCGGTGAACGCCGCCGATCCGCATCACTTCAGCTTCTCCGATCAACTGCTGCCGTTAGCGGTCGAGAGGCAGATGGGCATCATTGGAATGAAGGTACCGGCTCGTGGCCGCATTCTTTCTTCCTGGACGCCGCCGCCGATTGAGCAGCAAAAGCATTCGTGGGAAGGAATGGTGCTCGCGCCAACTCCGGGGACGCTCGATATGCGGCAGGCAATGTATTACTCACTTTCGCTGCCGGTCAGCACCGTGATTATTGGTTGCGATTCCGTTGCTCAATTGGAGCAGAATGTGCAACTGGCACGGGAGTTCACTCCGCTGAATCAACAGCAGATGGCGGCGCTCAGCCAGAAAGCGGAGCCGGTGTCAAAACAGTCGCTGTTCTTTCGTTTTTACGAGCGAGCATAAAAGTGGCAGCTTTGAAATGCTGACCACCGGAAGCGTGAATCGGCAATACGGATGCCGTGGATCGAAATTATTGATCGAAAGTAATTTGACGAATCCTCGATCCTCCGCCTAACATCGAAACCAGCATGTCAAGTTTCAGCAATTTTCGCCAGGAATGCATGTGTGCATGTTGTTGTTGTGCATGCGTGTGCCCTGGCGCAGGTAAATTGCTGATTTAAGATCTTCATAGTATCGGCACTTATACCCACCGCCAGAAATCATCTGGCGGTGGGTTTTTCTTTTTGGCGGCAAATATGACCAATGCAGTGACAGAAACCAAAGCACAGAAGTCCGAGCGCCTGAAACGTGCCATGAATCCGTGGGACGGCCTGGCTGAGATTCGCCGTTTCGCACGAGAGGGCTTCGAGTCGATTCCGCCGGAGTGGATTGGCACCTACTTCCGCTGGTGGGGAGTCTACACGCAGGGCGACGGAGCCGGCGTGGTTGGCGGCCAAGCCGGGCAGGGCAAGGCCTTGCCATTCTTTATGCTGCGGATTCGTATCCCTAACGGTCTGCTACGTTCTGATCAGCTCCGAACCATCGCCGATCTGACTCGCCGTTACGCTCGTGGCACCGCCGATCTCACGGTGCGCCAGAACATTCAACTGCATTGGGTCACCATCGAAGATCTTCCGGAAGTGCTGGATCAGCTCTGGCGAGTGGGTCTGAATACTACCGGCGCTTGCGGCGACGTCACGCGCAACATTACAGGCTGCCCGGTCGCGGGAGTGGATGCGGATGAGATTTGCGATGCCTCGGCGCTCGCTTTGGAAGTGGACCGGATGTTGGCGGGCAATGCCGAATTCTACAATCTGCCGCGCAAGTTCAAGATTTCGATCACTGGGTGCCGTGTGTGGTGCCCATATCCGGAGATCAACGATGTTGGGCTGACTGCGATCGAGCGCGTAGTTCATGGTAAGTCTGAGATTGGGTTTGGACTGCGCGTGGGCGGCGGACTTTCTACCGAGCCTTATCTCGGAGTTCCTCTCAACGCGTTTGTTCGGTGGAATCAGGTTCTGCCGGTGGTCAAGGGAGTAGCCGAACTGTTTCGTGACTCTGAACCATTGCGCGAACATCGCGAGCGCGCACGGCTGAAGTTTCTATTCCTGCGGCATGGTTGGACGCCGGCCGATTTCCAGAAAGATCTGGAGCGGCGAATTGGATTTCAACTGGATCCCGGCGAACCCGAGCATCCGCCCGCGGATGTTTATCGCGACCACATCGGCATCCATCCGCAAAAGCAGGCGGGGTATTGCTACGTGGGGTCGGCGGTGTTGCGCGGGAGAATTACTCCTGAACAGATGGATGCGGCGGCACACCTTGCCGAGCGTTTCGCCGGCGGCGAGTTGCGCACCACCAACATGCAGAACCTGCTCATCGTAAACGTCCCTCGCTTGCGCGCAGACGAGTTGGCAAGAGAATTAGGTGAGATCGGATTGCCCGTAACTGGATCGCCGTTTTTTCGCGGAGCCATTGCCTGCAGCGGCAGTGAGTTTTGCAAGCTTGCCATTACGGAAACGAAAACTTTTTCGCGCTGGCTGGTCGAGGAACTGGAAGAGCGTCTGCCCGGTTTTGATCAGCACCTGAAATTGCACGTCACCGGTTGCCCCAACAGTTGCGGTCAGCACTGGATTGCCGACATCGGCATTGAGGGCAAAAAACTGAAGGTCGATGGCCAAATCCTGGATGCCTACTACTTCTGCCTGGGCGGGGCGGTTGGTTTGCATCAGTCGATCGCGCGTCCAGTTGGCTATCGCTGCCTTGCGACCGAGGTTCCCGAGGCGATTGAGCGGCTTTTGCGTAGGTATCTTGCCGACAGTGACGCGGGTGAAAATCTCAGGCAGTTTTTTGCCCGCCACAGCGATGCGGAGTTGCGCGACTACCTGGCGGGGCAAACCGTGGATGCAGTCGCCCGCGATTTGCCCGAGGGACGCGTTCCCAGCAGCGTGGAAGGCTGAATCAATGAGCCACTTGTTCCCAATGTTTCTAAAACTCGAAGGTAAACGCTGCCTCGTGGTCGGAGCTGGAAAAGTAGGCGAGCCCAAGATCGGCGGGCTTATCGACACAGGCGCGTGCATCCATGTGATTGCCTTGGAAGCTTCCGATGTGGTGCACGGATGGGCAAGAGACAAGAAAATCGCACTCGAGCTTCGAGCGTTTGTTCCCGAAGATCTTGAGGGAATGGCGCTTGCAGTCGTAGCAACTTCGTCGCGCCCGGTTAACGAAACCATTTATCAGGAAGCGCAGCGGCGAGGAGTTCTGTGCAATGTGGTAGATGTTCCGGAATATTGCGACTTCTATTATCCGGCCGTCGTGCGCCGGGGCGATCTTCAGATTGCGGTTTCCACCACCGGACAGAGTCCGTCACTCGCCCAGAAAATCAGGCAGCAACTTGAACGGCAGTTTGGCCCGGGCTATGCGCAGTGGGTTGCGGAGTTAGGAGCGACACGGAAGCTTGTGCTGGCCAGCGATCTTGATCCGCAACGAAAGCGGGAGTTGCTGCAGTCGCTGGCAAGTCGCGAGGCTCTGGAAGCGGCATTGACGGAACAATCTGCGAGCAAAGTAGCTCACGAAGTTTCCAACGAGGACAGGAGAGTAACCGTATGAGCGGCAAAGTTTATTTGGTAGGCGCGGGGCCGGGTGATCCCGAACTGCTCACCGTGAAAGCTCTGCGGCTGTTACAGAACGCAGACGTTGTGCTTCACGATGACCTTGTGGCACCTGAGATATTGCAGTTAATTCCATCTACTGCTCATGTCAAGAACGTTGGCAAGCGCTGCGGAACAAAAACCATGAGGCAAGAGGAAATCAATTTCCTGATGGTGACTATGGCTGGTTCTGGACTCCAGGTGGTACGGCTGAAGAGTGGTGATCCACTCATATTCGGTCGCGCCGGCGAGGAGATGGAAGCGCTGCGACGAGCAAACGTTGCGTACGAAGTTGTTCCCGGCATCACTTCCGCTCTTGGGGCCGCAGCCGCGACTGGGATTCCGCTCACGCATCGACAGGCTTCATCAACGATTGTGCTGTCGGCTGGTCATCGCGCTTCTGAGAACTCTAATCCGGAGTGGAGTCAGTTCGCCGGATCCGAATCGACGCTCGTCGTTTACATGCCGGGTCACGATTATGCGGAAATAGCTGGCAAACTTTCAGCGTCCGGCTTTGCAGCAGAAACTCCTTGCGCGATTATTTCCCGCGCCACGACACCTCGCCAAACTGTGCACGTCACCACAATTGCGAACCTTCGCCACTCACCGCAACTTGCGGCACCGACCTTGCTGGTGGTTGGCGAGGTCGTAAGGTTTGTCGATTCCGCAGAGCAGACTTTCCCTACACATTTCGAGATTCCGGCGAAGAGCGTGCGCCACGAGGAGCGGTCGGCATGAAACAAACTATCGCGCACCTGCAACTCGCGGCTGAGACCTGGACGCCCCAGCAGGTTCTGGGCTGGGCCTTCGACAATTTTGGCAACGACGTGGCGATTTCCTCCGCCTTTGGTGCCGAGGGGATGGTTCTGATCGACATTGCTTCGCGGGTTCGAAAGAATTTCCGTCTCTTCACTCTCGACACTGAGTTTCTTTTTCCTGAAACTTACAATCTGATGGATCAAGTAGAGCAAAGATACGGAGTGGCGATTGAACGGGTTTATCCGTTGCTGTCTCCGGAAGAACAGGAACGAACTCATGGCTCCGCGCTCTGGCAGCGTAACCCGGATCAATGCTGCAATATGAGGAAAGTTGAACCGTTGCGCAGGAAGCTGGGCGAATTGTCGGCGTGGATTACGAGCATCCGTCGCGACCAGACCGCAGCTCGTTCGGCCGCCGGAAAAATCGAGTGGGACGAAAAATTCGGGCTGGTAAAAATCAATCCCATCGCGGACTGGAGTTCAAAGCAGGTATGGCAATATATCCGCGAACACGACACACCCTACAATGCTCTGCACGATCTCGGTTATCCGAGTATCGGCTGCACACATTGCACGCGAGCGGTACATCCGGGTGAAGACCCGAGGGCGGGGCGCTGGTCTGGTTCGTCTAAAACTGAATGCGGGCTCCACATCATCCAAACGATAACGAATCCGCCGGAGGCGGGCGCTTAGCCAGGCGCGCGGCTTCGGAATTAGTCGTCCCGTTTCGGCGGGGTCACGCGAGATCCAATCCTTTCAACTCATCGAGAAGGGCCTTCTCCACTTTTTTCTGAAGTGTCGCCGGCAGCTTCTTCCCTTCCGACGTCAGATAAAAGGTATCAATCGCCATTTGCCCTTCCGTATCGATTAGGGCGATTTCGATATTGCAGTGCTGCCGCGATAAACAGGAACTCACGCGGTGCAACAACCTCGGCCGGTCCTGCGCAATTACTTGCAGCAAAGTACTGGTCGAGGAGCATTCATCATCAAAATCAATTCGGGTTTCGACCACCACTTTAGCTTTGGCCTGCTTTTCCGCGCGCTGACGGTCGCGCAGCATGCGATCCAGATCGGCTTCGCCCGCCAGAACCGCGGCAATGCTCTTTTTGAACCGGTCCCACTCCGATAGATTCAGTTCCAGAGTACGAAAGCGATCCGTGAAATAAAGCGAGTCCACAACGATCCCGGCCAGGTTCGAAAAGGCGTTCGCCTTCACAATGTTCATGCCCCACGCGGCCAATACTCCGGTCAAAGTCGCGAACAATGACGGCCGGTCCTTTGTGACCAGCGTAAGCTCATACCAGTGGCGACCGCGTTTGAGGTCTACCTGCACCGGATCGAGGCCGAACTGCTCCGCCATTTCCATATGCTTCATCACCTCTTCGGCGGAATGAACCAGCAGATATCTCTGCGGAAATCCCTCTACGAACTCCCTGAACTTGGCGCCAATCACGGGAGCCAGGCTGCGCAGGCGTGCAAGTTTTTCTGCGCCTACATCGCCGTGAACGCGATGGTCGGCGCTTCGGTTCAGATAGTTTGCCGCGCCAATGTAGAGTTGCCAAACGCTCTCCGCCTTCCAGGGAGTGAGCGCCTCCGGATTCACCGCTTTGATATCGGCATAAGTGAGCAGGCACAACATTTTCAAGCGCTCCTGCGTGCCTATTTTCTCGGCGAAAGCGGCCACCGTCTCCGGATTAAAAATATCGCGCCGCAGCTGAGCTGACATTTCAAGATGGTTGCCGATCAAGAACAGGACCACTGCACGTTCTCCGGGCTCAACATCCAGACGGTCAAGGCAGCGGTTGGCGATCTCCATGCTGGCTTCCACATGATTGCTGCCGGGCACTCCTTTGCCGGTGTCGTGCAATAACAAGGCGAGGTAGAGCAATTCGGGATCTTCGAGTTCGCTCAACAGTTCCGCATAACGCCTGTCCCATTCCGATTTCGACTGATTCAAGCGATGCAAGCTTTCAATCGCGAGGATCGAGTGCTCATCTACGGTGAAGCGATGATAATAATCCCGCACAACGAGCGAATCGATGGGCTTCAGTTCCGGAAGCAGCAAGGTAAGCAGGCGCAGGGAATGCATGGCGCGCAGCGCATCGGCGGCGTGCGGTTGAAGCAATGTTTCCTGCAGATAGAGCCAGAGTTCAGCGCCGCGCGGCGGGGTCACTGCCAACTCTGGAAGCGCCTGCTCAATGCGGTGTTCGGTGGTCGCGCTTAGTTTGAAACCGTGATGCGCCATGAAATGGAATAGGCGCAGCAGGATTTCGGGATCCTGAAGCGATGACGACTGTTGCAGAAAAATCAGTCCATCCACCACGGAGAAGTCGGGATGGGAGGGTCGCGACCGCCAGCCCTGAAATTGCCTGCGCAAAGAAGACCACGACTCTGGAATCTCTTCCATTAACTGGGTCACGGTACGTTGCACGGCGCGAGCGTGGCCAAAGTAAATTCGCATCCAGTCGGCTGCCGTAAGATCGGCTGAATCGGAAGCGCCGATCTTCCGCGCAGCCACTTCGTCCTGCGCTTCCCAACTGAGAGCGTTGTCATCACGGCCGTGACGGAAGTGCAGAAAACAACGGGTGGCCATGAGAAATTCCAGAGCCTCACTCAGTTGCTTCCGCACCGGCGCACGCAGCGAACTGGCGTGCGGCCAATCACCCAGCTTACTCATGGCTGAGACCAGCGCCAGCCAGCTAGCGACATTGCAATCGCGAAGACCGCCTGGCGTTTCTTTCAGATTCGGCTCGAGGTGGAATACGGTGTGACCGAATTTACCGTGCCGCTCTTGTGTCACCTCGGCCAAACCTTGCAGCAATAATTTTGATTCTCGTGCCACTAGCTTGGGAACTGTTTTATCGTGAAGGCGCGCAAACAATTCGCGATCGCCCAGAAGAAAACGGCAGTCGAGAAGAGAAATAGTGAACTCAGTATTGTTGGGATCTAAGCGGTCGCACTCCGATAGCGTCCGCGACGCGGGACTCAGCCTGAGTTTCAAATCCCACAGCTCCTGGGAGAAGCGCTGGACTTCGGTTCTGTGCGTTTCCTCGCCACCACGATCGGCAAAGAGAAACAGCAGATCGATGTCGGAATAGGGAAACAGCCAGCCGCGTCCGAAACCTCCAGTAGCAACCAGAGCGAAGCCGCGAGGTCCAGTTTCGTCAGAGGACACGAACTCGCGCCAGAGGCGGCTTAGAACATCTTCGATGAGCAGGGTCCGCTGAGCGACGGCGGCCCGGCCGTCTCCGGTTGCGGCGAAGTCGCGCGCAATTCGCTCCGAGACTTCAGCGAGAGAGCTTCGCAATTCAGTGATCAGTAGGGACGCTGCCGTCATGACCAAGGTCAATGGATCTGTGATCTAAGCACGGTGATCGAAGCTCAGCGATGCCCGGCCTCCAGCGCGTTCTACAGCGCCCCCTCGCCCCGCTCGTCATTGCGGATGCGAATGGCTTCGTCCACACGGGTGAGAAAAATCTTCCCGTCGCCGATCTTTCCGGTTCGCGCGGTGGTCATAATGGCTTGCACAGCCTTCTCCACCATCGCATCCGCCAATACCACTTCCAGTTTGGTTTTGGGGATAAGATCCACGCTGTACTCGCGCCCGCGGTAGACCTCGGTGTGGCCCTTCTGACGTCCGTGGCCACGGACTTCAATTACCGTCATGCCCTCGACGCCAATCTCCTGTAACGCGCCTTTTACAGCTTCCAGTTTGGAGTTTTGGATGACTGCTTCAAGCTTAGTCATGATTTTCTTCTCAGACTCTTTCGCACCCTCCCCCATGATGTCCGGCGTGGGGCCTTATCCCCTCCAGTTGTAGTCTTTCTCCCCGGTTGCGACAAGTGGAAGCCCGATGTTCTTTCCGCTGAACTCTCTCTCACCGGAATCTTATGGCTTCTGTGTGCCGGTTTCCATCGATGACACAAGTAAAGCTCAATTCAAACACACAACTCCCGCGCTCACTTTATCCTCCAGTGTAATTTTATGAAAATCGAAACTATTCATCAGTCTGATCGGGAATTACTATGGAAAGTCACGCGTTCCCTTTCCCGCGGGGAAAACCTAGTTCTGGTTCAACGCTAACCGCGTATATGTAACGTAACAAGCAGGGGCATATTTTCAAATAACAGATTTACTTCGAGGGTCGGGGTGGGCGGGCGAGTGTGCACCATGTAGTCTTCACCGGTAATCACTGAGGGTGGAGAGAGCATGCAGCCATCGCCCAAACCGGCAATCTTGTTTTTGAAGTTTCCCGCCACCATGTTGCAGACTTCGCCCAGCGCATCCGAAATATCCTGTCCCACTTTATCCAACTCCAGTCCGAGCATTCGAGATGCCATAAGAGCCGCCGCTTTTTCCTGACAGCAAATGCCGACCGTTCCGCTCAGCTTTCCGGCTAGTCCCACTATGGCGGTGACGTCGAAGCGGGCCGTGGATTCGGAGTCCGGCTTGGTCAATTCGCTAACGAGCATCATCTGGAAAACCTCGCGAGTGGCGAATTCGAGAAATGGAAGCCAATCCTGGTGCTGCTTTTCTTTAGTAAGCAAGGGATTTATAGAATTCATGATTGCCTTCCGCGCGGCTGACCCCATTAGCTTAGTCAAGCCGCTTTGCCTCGCAGCCTTTCGCACCCATACGAGTCCCGCATCTGTAGGATCGGCAGAAAAAGAGAAAGCTTTAACGTTTGATTATTGCGCTGAGAAAATGGCGAGCAAGAACTGGTTATTCGGGTTTGCTGGTAGTCTCAAAAGAGAGCAGGAGAGCGTCCGCCGTTGGCCCCTATCATTAACGCACAAGGAATTTCGAAGCACTTCGGAGCGAGCCCGCTCTTCCAGAATGTCTCCTTTACGGTTTCAGAGGGCGACCGCATTGGGCTGATCGGTCCGAACGGTTCGGGAAAATCCACGCTGCTTAGAATTCTCGCAGGGGACGTAAGCCCAGACAGCGGCGAAATCGCCGTACGCAAGCGGATTCGGTTGAGTTGCGTGGAACAAGACTCGAAGTTTAAGTCCGGCGACACGGTGCGCTCCGTGGCTCAGAAGGCGATGGAGCGCGGCAGTGTACCCGAGTCAGAACGCGGCACCCGTTTCGCGGAGACTCTCGGCCGCGCCGGCTTCCAGGATCTTGATGCCGAAGCCGTCTCTTTATCAGGAGGCTGGCAGAAGCGCCTGGCCATCGTCGAAGCGGTAGTTCAAGCGCCAGACATTCTTCTGCTCGACGAACCCACAAACCATCTCGATCTGGCCGCCATCGAGTGGCTGGAGGGATTACTGCAAGCAGCCCCATTCGCCTGCGTCGTGGTGAGTCACGATCGCTACTTTCTGGAAAATGTTGCCACCGCTATGGCGGAATTGAACCGGACCTATCCCGATGGATTGCTGCGCGTCTCGGGAAGCTATAGCCGGTTCCTGGAGAAGAAAGAGGAGTTCCTGCATGCTCAATCCAAGCGGCAAGAGGCTCTGGAGAATCTGGTACACCGGGAAATCGAGTGGCTGCGCCGGGGAGCGAAGGCCCGGACCAGGAAGTCCAAGGCGCGGATCGATAAAGCCGGGGAGTTAATGGGCGAGCTTGCCGATCTAAATGCGCGCAGCCGCAGTGGAACCGCGCTCATCGATTTTTCTGCCACTGATCGAAAAACCAAGCGGCTGATCGAACTGGAAAATGTTTCCTGTGAAGTGGGCGATCGTACATTATTTACCGAACTCAACTTCGTTATTACGGCTGGTACGAGAGTTGGACTCGTGGGTCCGAACGGCAGCGGAAAGACCAGCCTGCTGCGCTTGTTGCGCGGTGAAACAACTCCAGCAAGCGGTGAGATTCACCGCGCCGACCGGCTTCGCATTGTGTACTTCGATCAGACCCGCGAACTCGATCCGGATGTAACCTTGCGCCGTGCCCTGGCTCCGGAAGGCGATTCGGTAATTTATCAGGACCGTTTAACGCACGTGGCTTCGTGGGCAGCGAAATTTCTTTTTACCGGCGAACAACTGAATCAGCCAGTGGGCAAGCTTTCTGGTGGAGAACGGGCGCGCGTTTTGATCGCACAACTTATGCTGCAGCCTGCCGACGTTCTCCTGCTCGATGAGCCGACGAACGATCTTGATATCCCGACACTGGACATCCTGGAGGAAAGTTTACTGGAGTTTAAAGGCTCTCTGGTTCTGGTAACCCATGACCGCTACATGCTGGATCGAGTTTCGAATGTAGTTCTCGGACTCGACGGGCAAGGCGGAGTGGGTCGGTTCGCGGATTATTTGCAGTGGGAAAGATGGTTGGATGAGCGCGAGCGACAGGCACGTTTCGAGGAAGCGAAAATCGGCGAGCAGCTCTCTGGTCGGGCAAACGGCGGGAGCGAGCGGCAAGGGGCAGGAAAGAAGAAGTTGTCATACCTGGAAGCGCGGGAATACGAAACGATTGAGC
Source organism: uncultured Acidobacteriaceae bacterium (assembly GCA_963726155.1). GTDB lineage: Bacteria > Acidobacteriota > Terriglobia > Terriglobales > Acidobacteriaceae > Sulfotelmatobacter. The sequence goes on along the minus strand of CAVSBF010000002.1, from coordinate 814,302 downwards.
GGAGAGTGGCAGATGCGGAGGAAGTCTTGCAGGCCAAGCGTGCGCAACTTGAGGACACCGGCATTGTCAGCAACAGCGAACGCCTGATCGCGGCTCATGCCGAGATGGAAGAAGCCCAGGAAAACGTGGATACGCTCTACGCCCGCTGGGCTGAACTGGAGAAAAAGAAAAGCTGAGATTCGTTGGCAGCCTTGTAACGAAATGCAAAATATTGCGGGTCAGGTCGCAAGGCAAAAAGCGATGATGGTTTTTCCCTGGGTTCCAGTGGCTTTTTCAAGTTCTTCCAGCAACACTGATTCCAGGTCCTCGGGGTCAGGCTTCATCTCGCAAGCGGCGATCTCTTTATCGGTCGCGCCCTGAAAACACAGTTCGCAAACTCCCAGTCCATCTTCGCAGCGAACCGGAGGCCCGAAAACGCGGCAGGTCATGGGACGTGATTCGTAGAGTTCGCAGTGGCCAGTGGCAGGGTCAAGCGCGGGGCAAGGTTCGTCATTCGCGAACTCAGAAAAACGACGCTGCGCCAGGTCTCCCTCGTCCAACAGACCGCTCACCGGATCTCCCGGAAAGTCTGGCGACAAGCGGGCAACTGCATCTCGGGCGCGGGCGCGCACGGCCACAGCTCGGACCGGCGAGCTCGATTCAAGTTCGGCCAGTCCTCTACGCAATCGAGCAGCATCGAGTTGATTGATCGGAGTCTCCTCATGTACAGATAGTGACAAATTGCGCGCAATCGTTACTCGAGCGCAACTCGAACAAATCCTGACGCAGCACGGCCTCGCGCGAACGCAGCACGCGTTCGCCGATCTTGAGCGTCGCTTTCTGGTTATCCAGCGCGCGCACTTGCGGGTTCTGCAACATCTTGGTGTCGGTGTCGCCCAGCGGGTTAATACCCACGCCGCCGATTCCTGGCTGGAATACGAAATGCAAAATATTGCGGGTCAGGTCGCAAGGCAAAAAGCGATGATGGTTTTTCCCTGGGTTCCAGTGGCTTTTTCAAGTTCTTCCAGCAACACTGATTCCAGGTCCTCGGGGTCAGGCTTCATCTCGCAAGCGGCGATCTCTTTATCGGTCGCGCCCTGAAAACACAGTTCGCAAACTCCCAGTCCATCTTCGCAGCGAACCGGAGGCCCGAAAACGCGGCAGGTCATGGGACGTGATTCGTAGAGTTCGCAGTGGCCAGTGGCAGGGTCAAGCGCGGGGCAAGGTTCGTCATTCGCGAACTCAGAAAAACGACGCTGCGCCAGGTCTCCCTCGTCCAACAGACCGCTCACCGGATCTCCCGGAAAGTCTGGCGACAAGCGGGCAACTGCATCTCGGGCGCGGGCGCGCACGGCCACAGCTCGGACCGGCGAGCTCGATTCAAGTTCGGCCAGTCCTCTACGCAATCGAGCAGCATCGAGTTGATTGATCGGAAAGGCGCCAATGCAGCATTGTGTGCATCCTAGGCTGCAGACCAGCCACTTGCCGCTGCGACGAGTGGCATCGGCTAAAGCCGAGTCCACGATCTGAATCAGAACCTCATCATTGGAAGATGGAAAATCCGGCTGCATAGCGATTGCTCAATCATACAATCCAATTGCGGCGGTGGAAAATGCGAGGATTCAGCAAGGCGAGTGCGGTTTCAATGCAGGTCTCCCGAAGGCGACGGAGCCACATAATTCTGGCTCCGGTCGCCGGAAACGCCCACCCCTCCCCCCGGTGGTGTGGCCCTTCCCTCTCGGGATCCCGCGCTTACCGCGAACCAGCGCCGGCGAAACCCATAAAACTCGGCGGTTGGCTACCGGTAAGCTAGTTACATTGGAATAGTGTCAGCTGCCGCCGAAACGTTTCACCGCTGCAATAATTTTTTTTGGGCCCGAGCATGTGCTCGGAACATCTGTCTGTACGCGGGTCCGCGATTTGGGTAAGATAGCTGCCACTTAACCACAGGGCCCGCAGATGCAGTTTCACGCCTTTGACAGGCATTACCTGGAACAGCTTGCCTCTGGAGATTTCCGGACACAGGAGCACTTCGTTTCGTACTTCAGCGAGCTGATCCGGCTGAAGTTAAGCAAGCGGTTGCACTCCCATTCCGAAGTGGAAGATGCCCGGCAGGAAACTTTCGCGCGTGTTTTTGCCGCATTGCGAAAACCAGATGGAATACGGGAACCGGAACGGCTTGGGGCCTACGTTAATTCTGTATGTAACAACGTTCTGCTGGAGTATTACCGATCCTCGTCCCAAGAGCTCACGAGCGATGATGAAGAGGCCGAAGCCAATATTCCTGACCCTGCCATCAGCGTGATCGACGTGATCGCCAACCGGCAAATTCAAAGAAACGTACGCGAGATTCTCGACCAGCTCCAGGAAAAGGATCGGCGATTAATCAAGGAAATATTTCTTGACGAACGCGACAAAGATGACGTGTGCCGCGACCTTGGGGTCGACCGGGAATATTTAAGGGTACTGCTGCACCGCGCCAAGAAGTCTTTTAAATCCATTTACTTAAAGAAAATTGCCAAAGAAGCAATGCCGGGATGTTGATTCCGAGTAACGATTGCGCGCAATTTGTCACTATCTGTACATGAGGAGACTTCGAGTTATGGATCACAGCGAGGCCAGCCGCTTGATGGCCAGTGAGAAGTATCTTCTCGACGAACTTTCCCCAACCGAAATGGAGGAGTTTGAAGAACATCTTTTCGGCTGTCACGATTGCGCCATGGATGTGCGGGCCGGCTCCGTATTCCTCGAACAGGGAAAAGTAGAGTTGGCAAGTTCCCCATCCAATGTAAGGCACGTCCCGGCAGAAGTCCGCCCATCCCGTGGTTTTTCGTGGTGGCGTGCTGCTTTCGCCATCCCAGCCATGGCGATTCTTTTGATCGTCGTGGGATACCAGAATCTGGTGACGTTCCCCGCCCTGAAGGGCGCTTTGGCGGAAAATCGAGCGCCAAGGATTCTTCCTGCAGCGGCCTTGGTCAGCAGCGCCACACGTGGTACGGAGCCAACCACGATTGAAGTCCGCCCCGGCGAACCATTCCTTCTCCCGCTCGACATCCAGCCACAGAATTCTTACGAGTCTTATGTAATCGAGTTGCAAAATCCGGCCGGAGTAGTACAGTGGTCGCTCCAGGTCTCCTCCGAATTAGTCAAGAACACGTTGACGATTGGAGCGCCAGGCGTGGAGAAAGCCGGACGGTACGAAGTGATTGTGCTGGGCCGAAACGGCCGCGGGGAAAACTCAGAGGTTGGGCGTTATCCTTTCGATCTACGGTTTGCCTCGAAGGCGAATCCTGAACCTTAACGAAGGAAAGACAAATGGCGGCAAGCAAACGAGTTCACTACTTCCACGCCGATGCCAGCGCATTCGGTGGCTATTTCGAACGTCCCATCGAGCACACGATTGCTCCGCAGGCGCCGATGTCACTTGCGCCTTCAGGCGGCTACGGCTCCGCTCATTCAGAAAACTTCCGGCTTGAGGGTGTCGTGTCTTACAAATCCGCGTCAACCCAAGTTTCGGGCAGATTGAGCAAGAAAGAAGGCCATGGCTGGGTGACGCTTGCGACCGCAACGGTTGAGGGATTGAACGTATTGGATGTAGTTACAGCGGACCGGCTGATAGCTCAGGTTTCGACCGAACACCCGCTAGAGGACGATAATCCCCGGGTAACTTTCCTGGGAACGTCATTTGAGAATCTCAAAATCGCAGGATGCCCCATCGATATCAAGCTGGACTTCAACATTTGTGATCAGGGAAACGGCAACGGCTACCCCAGCGAGCCGTGCATTGAGGATGACGAATTTCTCGCCCGGGTCGCCGATCAGTACAAGCGGATGACCAACCCGAAAAACCTTCCGGAATGGGTGAAGGATCGATCCATACCTGATTGGATAAAAGAACGTTACGAGTGGGATAGCGAACGGTCCGAAAACGCTGGAAGCGTCCTCTGTTCCATCGTGAGCGAGGCTGCTTTGAAGGAAGGCTGCGACCAGTTCCCGGGTAGACCATTCGGCAGCGTTTTCGAAGTACCGGATTTCGGTCGTGTCTTTTTGGGAGAGCTGTTCGTCGACTGCAATTCCTATCGTTTGACTACGATCCGCCTGGAGATGGGCTGCTCTGGCGAAGGCAGTGTGAGCGGCCCGACCGCAATGACAAACGGTCACACGATCCCACCTTAATCGCTTCGATTGCCCAACGTGAAATTGAAGCGGCAATTTGGCGCCATTACTGTTGACCAGCCGCTACGCGCTCTATAAACTGCCTGACTAATCCATCTTAGTCAGGCAGTTTTTCTTTTCTAGAAACAGGCGAACATTCCTCAGGATGTGACAGGGCGGCAGGGGGGCGCGATGTCAGGGCTTAGAAGCCAGAGGCTTGCGCTGCTGGTTCTAGCTCTGTCCCTTGCGCTGCTGTGGCAGGGATGCAGCCGGCCGCCGGATCCGCAGCGGGCATTCGACCAAGCTCAAGGAACATTTGTTCGTGGCGACCTTGCCCTCGCGAGACGCGAGGCGGATGCGGCCTACCGGCGCTTCTCAGGGAATGAGCTCCAATGGGCATGGAAGTTCCGGCTTCTCGAGGCCGAAATTCTGCTAGACCAAGGGTTGAGTGCAGATGTGCTTTCTCTTCTCGACTCCAATCTGCCACAGCAATTCTCCCGGGGCGACTTAGCCATTAAGCAACTGACGCTCCAAGGCGGCGCATACGCTCAGCTCGACCGCTTTCAGGATGCCGACCGGCGTCTGAAAGAAGCGGAGGATCTTTCTGGAAAATTGAATTCTCCCCTCGCAGGCGAGGTTGCGAGAGCTCGGGGGGTCCTCGCCTTTCGCCAGAACGATCAAGAAAGTTCCGGACTCTTCCTTCGCCAGAGTCTGCGGCTCGCCCGCCAACAAAATGACGTGCATCTGCAAATGACTGATCTCACGAACCTTGGCGCCGTGGCCGAGCGCCAGGAACACTATGACGAAGCCATCGATTGGTTGAATGACGCGTACCGGGCGGCCAGTGTCCTCCACGACAGGCACACCGCGCAAGTTGCACTGGGCAATCTAGGTTGGGCCTACTACAAAATGGGGGACTTCGACCGGTCCCTGGCTTTTTACCAGGAAGCCGAGAAAGCGGCCAAAGATCTGGGGGCAGCGTACGACCAGATCGGCTGGTTAAACAATATCGGGCTGGTGTATTACCAACAGAATCAACTTACAGTCGCGGAAGATTACTACCGCCAATCCTTGGCCTTGGCTCAGGAGAATCAAAACTCCGAACTCATCGTCGATGCCTTGACCAGTCTCGCGTTCGTCTCCGCCCAAACCGGCCAGCTGGCGGAAGCACAAAGATACAGCGAGGAAGCGTTCGAAAAAGCACACGCCAGGAACGACCGGTCGTCTGAGCTCTATCCGCTTCTAGTCAGAGGTCAGGTCGCGGCTGGTCGTGGAGATTACAAACAAGCCGAGGAAGTATTCCACGAAGTCGTGAATGACCCGAAGAGCGATCTCTCCCTACGCTGGCAAGCACAAAATGACCTGGCGCGGCTCTATGAGCACGAACATCGGCTCACAGCCGCGGATAAGCAGTATCGACGGGCGCTCGCCACCATCGAGCAAGCGCGCGCCACTTTGCAGCGAGAGGAATTCAAGTTGCCTTTTCTCGCGAACGCTGCGCACCTGTACGATGACTACATCAGTTTTCTTGTGGCGCAGGGAAAAGACCGGCGCGCTCTTGAGCTCGCCGATTACAGCCGGGCCCGAACGCTAGCCGAAGGACTCGGCGCTCTGCCAAAAAACGCACCAGTCGATGCCCCCGCTATGAATGCGCAACGGGAAGCCCGCGCAGCCCATGCCACCATTCTGTTTTACTGGCTGGGCCGGGAACATTCCTATCTCTGGGCAATCACGCCGAATCAAACGGCGCGGTATCAGTTGCCTCCCGCAAGCGAAATTGATGCTGCTGTGCTGAGATATCGGCAAGCCCTACTCGGCTGGCAGGACGTGCTAAAGACGGCGAATGTCGACGGCACTCATCTTTACGACGTTCTTATGGCACCAGCGCGAAAGTTGATACCACCCAACTCGCGCGTCATCCTGATCACTGACGGCAGTTTGGATAGCTTGAATTTTGAGACGCTACTCGTTTCAACCCCCGCCGTGCACTACTGGATTGAAGACGCAACTGTGCTGACCGCGAGTTCGCTGCGTGTTCTGGCGGCCTCCAAAAACCATCGAGATGCGGAAACCGGAAAGCTCTTACTAATCGGCGATGCCATCGCGCCAAGCTCTGACTACGCTCCGCTGCCCAATGCGATGCGGGAAGTACAGAATATAGAGAACCACTTTACGGTGGAGAAGCGGGAGACCTTTACACGGGACCATGCGACTCCCGCCGCGTACCTGACGAGTGACCCAGGTCAGTTTTCCTTCATTCACTTCGTGGCCCACGCCACCGCCAGCAAATTAAGTCCGCTGGATTCAGCCATCGTATTATCCCGATCATCCGGAGACCGGGATTCTTTCAAGCTCTATGCTCGCGACATCACTCCACATTTGCTGCACGCCAACCTGGTGACTATCTCGTCCTGTTACGGAGCGGGCGCGCAGGCGTACTCCGGCGAGGGACTGGTGGGGCTTTCGTGGGCTTTTCTTCGTGCGGGAGCGCACAACGTGATTGGCGCGCTGTGGGATGTCAGCGATGCTTCTACCGCTGATCTGATGGGACGCATGTATGATGAACTGAAGCGCGGCCAAACTCCGGAAGCAGCGCTCCGCACGGCCAAACTCTCGCTGCTACATTCCGATGGGGTTGCTCGCAAGCCATTTTATTGGGCTCCTTTTCAACTCTATACCGGACGGCGATAGCCTTTGCACCGCAGGATTTCCACAAGGCATAAGCGCAATTAGGCAAGAATCGGGCCTCCCGGTGGCTTAGAATAAGCGATTCGCAAAGCCGTGTCCTATGAGCAGTTTGACTGACGCTGGGAAAAATTGGGAGGGCCGTGTCATCGATGGAAAGTTTCCTCTGCGGCAGTGGCTCGGAGGCTCAGAGCACAGCGTGGTATTTCTTACCGAACGAAGCGCCACTGGTTCGCAGAAAGCCGCCATCAAATTAATTCCCGCGGGTTCCTTTTCCGACGGTAATCTCGACGAAACCGGTCAACTGGCTCGATGGTCCGACAGTGCAAAGTTGTCTCATCCCCATCTCATTCAGCTCTTTGAACATGGACGCGGCAAAATCGATGACCGTAACTTGCTCTATGTCGTCATGGAATATGCGGAAGAGAATCTGGCGCAGATCCTTCCGCAGCGGCCCCTCTCGCCGGACGAAGTGAAGGAGATGCTTCCACCTACAGCTGAAACTTTGGCTTTCCTGCATCAGGCTGGACTCGTCCATGGCCATCTCAAACCGGCAAACATTCTGGCCGTGGATAATCAGCTAAAAATCTCGACCGACAGCCTGCGCAAGATCGGCGAACGCGACAAGCAATTCCCCACTCCCTACACTGCACCGGAACTGGCGAAGACCGATCCATCCCCGGCGGCTGACGTTTGGTCGCTCGGCGCGACCCTGGTTGCGAGCCTGACTCAACGCGAGCCGGATATCAAAAATACGAGCGGCAGTCAGGTTGCGATACCAGAATCAGTTCCGCAACCTTTTCGCAGAATTGCAGAGCGCAGCCTGCGCATCGATCCTCAACAACGCTGCACGATCAACGAAATCCTCAGCCAGCTCAGAGTTCCAGAGCCTCGGCCGGTGAAGGCCACCGATTCGCCGTCACTGGCGAAACGCAGCAATCGCTGGCTCATTATCGTCCCGGTGGTCGTTGCAGTGCTGCTTTTGGCAATCTTTTTCGGCCGCAACTCGCACCCGCCCCCCAACTCGTCTTCGGAAAACCATGCGCCGGAATCTTCAAGCGGTCCAGCGCCACAACCACCTGTGTCCTCAGACAATAAAGCGCCGGCGAATGCTGGAATTACGCACGGTAGAGTGCTTCAGGAAGTCTCTCCCGATGTCTCGCCGGGAGCGCGGCGAACGATCACAGGACACATAAAAGTAAGCGCACGAGTTTCTGTAGATAATTCCGGAAACATCTCCGAGGTCACGCTGGTCTCTCCCGGACCAAGCAAGTACTTTGCGAAACAGGCGCTGGCAGCGGCGCGGCGCTGGAAATTCAGTCCAGCACAAGTGAACGGACAGCCTTCTGGGAGCGAGTGGATTCTACACTTTCAATTCGGCAGGACATCGACGCAAGTTTCTCCGACCGAAACAAAGCCTTGAAATAAGTCCTTTCAACCTTCTGCACCTTGGTTGTTCTTCTTTATCTTCCAAATCATTTGCCGGAGCATGCCGAGCAAAAATTCCGCGTCGCCCTTCTGCAGGCGCAACCGACGTATAACGCGCCTCACTGCAGCGTGAAAAGATTTCGACGTGTTGAGCTTCGGATATTCGCTCGCTCGCAGTGCTACCAGCAACGTGTCGGTTATCCGCTCGATATCGGCTGAGGAAGCCGGGCTTCCATTCCCGGGCTGCACCAATGCAGTCGGGTCTCTCATCAATTCGTACAAACAGACCGCTACCGCCTGCCCCAGATTCATCGAAGCATGCTCATCGCGAGTGGGAATGTGCATCAGCCAATGGCAGTGACTCATATCCTGGTTCGAAAGTCCGAATTTCTCCGAGCCAAACAAGAGAGCGGAAGTCCCGGTCGCCAGATAGGTTCGGATATCGCTGGCTCCCTGCTCCAGGCGAACCAGTGCATGCTGCAGGTCGCGATGGCCGACCGCTGTAGTTCCGACCACCAGCGAGCAGTCGGCTACGGCTTCAGCGACTGTCTTGTACACCTGCGCTGTCGCCAGAGTGGCCGCCGCGCCTACCGCGGAGCGAGCATCCCGAAACGCTACATCGTAAGGGTTCACCAGCCGGAGATGGGGAAATCCGAAGTTGCTCATGGCCCGGGCCGCAGCACCAATATTGAGGGGATTGCGCACGTCCACCAGGACGACGCGCAAATTGTCGAATTCGGCGGCAACAGGCAAGCTGTCGATATTCTACGGCAGGAAAGAATTACGCAATGATTTTCGAGCCACTTGGCTCTCACATAAAGCACGATCAGTAGTCTAATGTGTTGCAAGTCGCTTGCCGCGTGTCCCTTTTGACGAAGCACGCAATTGTAAAAAGTTTGTCAAACCGCGCCGGGTACACTTTATTTGGGGTGAAAGCATTGTAAGCTTCATTGGTCGCAGGAACCTGAAACTTGTGCGCGCCTGAGACATCCCAAGTTAAGGATGGCTTTCCATGGGTCAACTCGCAGCACCGCTAAGCAGCGCCAGATCGGCTGAAACCATTCATCCTGCCCGACCGCTGGGAAGAATTCTGGTAGTCGAAGATGATCCTTCGGTGCAAAAGGCGTTGAAACGTCTGTTCGAAACCGAAGGATACACGGTTGAGGTGCAGGCCAACGGTCAGTCGGCGCTGGAGAGTTTTCAAGCGGCTCCGCCCGCGGTTATTATTCTGGACCTTCGCTTACCCAAGCTATCCGGCAGCGATCTATGCAAGGTGGTTAAAGCTCAGGCGCCGCAGTTGCCGATCGTCGTGCTCAGCGCAACCAGCGATGTTTCCGATAAAGTTCTGCTGCTCGAGTTGGGCGCGGACGACTACGTAACCAAACCCTTCAGCCCCCGGGAACTTCTTGCCCGCGTGCGCGCTGCTTTGCGGCATACTTCTAGAACGGCGACCGTGAGCCTGGTAAGCTTCGATGGAATTTCCGTGGACTTCAAGAAGATGGAAGTCCAGCGCGACGGTAAGGTTGTAATTTTAACCGCGCAGGAATTCAAGACGCTGCAGTTTTTTCTACAAAATGCTGACCGGGTGATCAGCCGCGACGAGCTGCTCAACGAGGTTTGGGGATACCAAAATTATCCCTCCACGCGCACGGTTGACAATCATATTCTGAAGCTTCGGCAGAAATTGGAACGCGATCCAGCCAGTCCGGTACACTTCCGCACCGTGCACGGGATGGGCTACAAATTCGTGCGCTGACTTCCCTTGGATGCCATACCAGAATCCGCGTCGCAAACCCTCCCTGAACAGTCCGGAAATGCACTCGTCCACCGGACCCGGCTCCGCACCCGGTTCTTGCTCTCCATGCTGCTGATTACCGCGGGACTGACGGCGATGAGTCTGCTCCTGGTTCGGCAAAGCGTTAAGCGCCACGTGCGCGAAGGAATTGTTCAAGACCTGCGAAATTCCGTTACCACATTTCAGAATTTTCAGCGTGATCGCGAAGTTATGCTGACCCGCTCGGCGCAGCTGGTGGCCGACCTGCCGATCACTCGCGCAATCATGACGGCGCATGATCCAGCTACCATTCAGGATGCTTCCAAAGATGTTTGGCAATTGACTGGCAGCGATCTTTTGGTTTTAGCCAATCGCAACGGGGCAGTGGTCGCCCTCCATACAAAATCGCCGGGATTCACTCGCGACGCCGCGCAGCAATACTTTCAGCGTTCTTTGAATGAGGAGGATTCAAGCCACTGGTGGTTCGGCGATCACCACCTCTATCAAACATTTGTGCAGCCGGTTTATTTTGGATCCAAAACGGATGGCCCATTGCTCGGATTTCTGATTATCGGGTACGAGATCGATAACCGCCTTGCCCGCGAGGTTAGCAAAGTTTCGGCCAGCCAGGTCGCTTTCTCCTACGGTGATGAAATCGTGGCTACCACGCTCACCCCCACGCAATCCCAAAGCTCGACATTACACGCGTCGTCGGCAGGCGCCCTGCTGAATGGCCCGCGCGACGTAGAGGTCGGCCATGAACTTTTTCTCGCCACATCTCTTGAGCTCTCCAGCCAACAGGAAACGCCGGTGCGCCTGACTGTGCTCGGATCCTACGATCAAGCCGCGAAGTTCCTCGGCAACTTGAACCGGTTGCTGCTCCTGCTCGGGCTTACTGCCGTGTTTCTGGGCAGTGGATTGGTGTTCTTGATTTCCCACACTTTCACGCGTCCACTGGCCAGTCTGGTCGACGGAGTGCGTGCTCTGGAGCGCGGAGATTTTCATCATCCTCTCGATCCCCGGGGAAGTGACGAAGTCGCGGAGTTGACTTCCGCTTTCGATCGCATGCGTTCCAGTCTGTTTAAAACTCAACAAGCTTTGCTCGAGTCGGAGCAGTTGGCCACTATCGGACGGATGGCCAGTTCGATTTCCCACGACTTGCGCCATTCCCTGGCGGCAATCGTAGCGAACTCCGAGTTTCTCTGCGATGGCCGGCTAACTGGAGCGCAGCGAGAAGAGTTGTATCAGGAAGTTCGGATCGGTGTAAATCAGATGACTGACCTCATTGATTCGCTGCTCGAGTTTGCGAGAACTAGGGAATCTCTCAATCCCAGTTACGCCAGTGTTACGGAAACTGTTCAGCGCGCGATGCAGGCTGTACGCCTCCACCCGCGGCACCAGGGAACCCTGATACAGGTAGACAGCAACGCCCCGGGGATAACATCGTCCGATCTGGCATCGTTTGACATGGCATGGTTCGATGCGCGCAAACTGGAACGCGCTCTGTACAATCTTTTGCTGAATGCGTGTGAGGCTTCACCCGCCACTCGTGGCCGGGTTCAGGTCACGATCGGGCGCAGCGGGGCGTCGGTCACTATTGCGGTTGCCGACAACGGTCCTGGCATCGCAGAGCCGATTCGCGAAAAATTGTTTCACCCGTTTGTGAGTTATGGCAAGGAGAATGGCACCGGTCTTGGTCTTACGGTCGTGCAAAAAATTGTGCAGGATCACGGGGGAGAAGTGTTGATGGAGCGCACAGCAGACGCTCACACGGTTTTTCGGATCATTATCCCCGGCCATTCGCCACAAGGCTCTGCGGTAGATGTTGACAGCAACCTGGCGCGCCCTCCCGTTGAGCCACGAAGCGAAGATCGAGTAAGTGAAAAATCAATCCGGCATTCGGACACGTAGTCCCGTTGCAGTTTCCGAATCATAAAATCCGTATGTCGCGCTGGAGGATGTTGTGAATAGCTCACGGACGTTTGCGCTTCGTTCAAGCGCTCTAACGACAGCCGCGTTTGTCCTATTAAGCATCGCCAGCCAGGCGCAGGAAACTGCACCTCCCGCGTCTCCGCCCGCTGACGCATCGGTGCGAGAGCTGGATTCACAAGTGCGCGAATTGCGCGCCATAGTGGAAGAGATGCGAGCCGAGAACGACCAGTCGCGTGCCGAGATGCGGCAACTTCGTCAGGAATTGCAAGACACGCGTAAACTCCTGGCTCCAATCACAGTAGCGACAGGCAATTCTGCGCCGGCAACTGAAGCAGCGGCATCCGAACCAAGCTTCTTCAACATCTGCCTCAGTCGCTGAGACGGTCGCCGCAACAGCAACTTCTGCGGAGCTGGGAAGCCGCATTCAGAAACTCGAAGAGTCCACGCAGTTGCTGGGCTCAAAAATTGATGAGCAATATCAAACCAAAGTGGAAACCGCCGCCAAGTACCGCGCGCGGCTTTCCGGAATTGTTCTGATGAACGCGTTTCGCAATGTGGGAGCTTCTGACAATCTTGACCTGCCCGATTACGCGCAGCCGCCCGCTCCCGGCACCTCTCAAGCCAGCTTTGGGGCCACTTTGCGCCAGACTGAAATTGGCCTGGAGATTTTCGGCCCCGCCCTTGCCGGCGCAAAGACTTCTGCCAATGTACAGTTCGATTTCGCGGGAGGGTTTCCGTCGACTCCGAACGGCGTCGAATTTGGAATCGTGCGAATGCAAACTGCCAGCTTACGACTCGACTGGAAAAATACTTCGCTGATCGCCGGCCAGGATTCTCTTTTTGTCTCGCCGCTTTCTCCCACGTCGTTTGCATCGCTTGCAATTCCAGCCTTTGCTTATGCGGGAAATTTGTGGGGTTGGACGCCTCAGATCCGCATCGAACACCGCTTCAATATCGCCGATCAGCAGACGCTGACGCTGCAGGGTGGAATTCTGGATAACCTCGATTGGGAGCAGCCCAACAATTCCTATCTCCGCTCCGCGACGGCGGGAGAGAGTTCCGGTCAGCCCGCTTATGCTCTTCGCACTTCGTGGTCCCGGCCGGTGTTTGGTCATCCGTTGAGCGTGGGAGCGGCGGGCTATTACGGCCGCCAGAACTGGTCATGGGATCGCTTCGTTGACGCCTGGGCCGGGCATGACGGACTGGCAGATTCCAATCGTTCGCCGCTTGACCCTGTCCGGCGAATTCTACCGCGGACGCGCGGTCGGAGGATTGGGCGCCGCCATTGGACAAACCATCGTTTATGGCGGCAATCCCGCGGACCCTTATACCAGCATCCGCGGTCTGGATTCCGCGGGAGGATGGAGCCAGCTCAAATTCCAGCTCACACCCAAGCTCGAACTAAACGGCGCCCTGGCTGAAGACGATGCCTTCGCCGGTAACGTTCGAGGCTTCGCCACGGACGCCAATAACTTTGGCCCGATTCTGGGCCGCAATCGTGGCGCGCTGGGCAACTTAGTTTACCGGCCACGTTCCGATTTGCTGCTTTCCGCGGAATTCCGGCGCTTACACACGTTCCCAATTTATGACATCAGCAGCGTGACAAACCAGGTCAATCTCGCGATGGGGATTTTGTTTTGATGCGCTGTCTGCCTTCATCTCAATTCATCATGTGCCTCGCGATGCTCGCCTGTCTCATTGCTTCAGTTCAGGCGAGCGAACTCAAGGGAAAAGTGCAACTCACCAGAGGCGGACACCATGTAAAGGACGCCTCCAAACTTGTTGTCTGGCTCACTCCGGTTGGAACCACCCCCGCTGTGCAGGCGCCGACTCAGCAGCCCTCACAAATTCCCCGGCTTGTGCAGAAAGATAAAAGTTTTCATCCTTCGCTGCTGGTGATTCCGGCGGGCGGGAAAGTTGAGTTTCCCAATCAGGATCCTTTTTTTCACAATGTGTTTTCGTTGTTCGACGGAAAACGCTTCGACCTTGGACTTTACGAAAGTGGGACAACTCGCTTTGTTCAATTCGACAAGCCGGGGATTTCTTTTATCTTCTGCAACATTCACGCCCAGATGAGCGCAGTGGTAATCGCTTTAAATACACCCTACTATGCGATCTCCGACGCGCACGGCGACATCAGCATTAAGGACGTTGTACCCGGACGCTATCAGATGCACCTGTTTCATCCCTCTGTCTCGCCGGATGGTTTGCACGCCGCGGAACGTGAAATCACAATTACGCCCGGCGATACTTTCCTGGGAAGCTTCAGACTCGCGGAGTCCGATCTTGAACTAGCGCACAAGAATAAGTACGGCCGCGATTATGATCGTCCGGATCCGGATAGTCCCGCGTATGCGCGGCCGTAGGCGCGCTTCAACAAAAGAAAAAGAGCGTGCCGGTTAGCACGCTCTCTCTCGCCTCTGCCTCTTCACTTCGTTTACCGCAACTCGTCCAACTTAAAAAATTTGCAGCGTTCCCGCTCTAACGGTGTCCCCCACCTCCGGAGTGGCCGCCACCGCTGGCATGGCCACCACCTCCGCCAGAAGAATGACTGCCACCGGAAGACCCGCCGCCGCTGTAGCCGCCGCGGCTCCCACCGTAGCTGGGCGCCCCGCGGTAGCCTCCGTAACTTCCGCCGTAGCTGCCGGGAGACCGCGGTTGGGCAATCGGCTGCCTCATGTTCAGTTGCGGACGCGAAGTTGCACCGTGGCCGTAGTTGCCGGACCCATAGCTGGAGGTCGATCCGCGCGAGTAGCTTGAACTCGGCGAGGTGCGCTTCCAGTAGCTTCCACTCGACTCGCGGTTGTAAGACTCGGCGCCGTTTCCGCTCCGACCGGCCGATTCGCTACCGTTGCTGCGCGCGGGCGGTGTAAACGCCTTCCACTCGCTGCGGCTTGGTTCTCCTCGGTTTGCGGAACTTTCCGCGTTCGCCGATCGATCCGTCCCCCGACTTGCAGAATTGTTCGTCTCTCTGCTCGTGGATGGCGTGCCTGCGCTCATTTTTCCGCCCGCAGCCGCGGAGGATGTCCCGCGAGATTCGGATGCGCCGCGGGAGGACCTTGATCCGGTTCCATAGCTGCGCCCACCAGCCGTGACCGCACTGACGTGATTCTGCTGCATCGTCTGCTGCAGATGTGCCGTCTGCTGCTGGAACGATTCCGGACGCGACGCACTATGGGTTCCGAAGAAATGCTGTGACGCTCCATTGTGAATCGTCGATGGCGCCGCCGCACGTCCGCTGGCCGACAAACTGGCCCGCGACGGGACTACCGGTAAGTTGCCAGTCATCATGCGAGCGCCGCTTAACTGCGCACGAGTCGCCGCCATCCCCGTGGTTCGGCCAGCGCCGAATCTTCCCGCACCCACGGTGGAAGCTCCGCCAGCGATGTGCGGATCATTGATGTGCGCTACGTTCGAGAACCGAGTGCCGCCATGCAGTGGCGCGATTCCCCCAAATCGGCCATAGCCTCCGACTCGGTTAAAGCCTACAAAACCAAACCTGCCACCATATCCTCCCCACCATGGGTAGAAACGATCGCAAGGCCCAATCGGCAGCCAGCCGAAGCCTCCCCATCCGCCCCACCCGAAACCGAAGCCGAATCCAAATCCGCCTCCGAATCCGAAGAACGATACATAAGCCGGCGCCCAGAACGGACGATAAAAGCCAGCGCCCCACACCGGTCCCGGCCACCAGGCCCACGCACCGCCATACCACATCCAGCGTCCATAGTGATACGGAGCCCAGCCCCACGGCTCAAAGCCCACCCAAGTCCAACCATAGTAAGGTTCCCAAACCCAGTTGCCGTCGCGGTAAGGAGCCCAGCCCTCAGGCTCATTCGGCACCCATACTTGACCGTAGTCCGGCGCGTTCTCCCACTGGCCGTTGGCGTCGAGATCTTCCGAGCCAACGTAATACTTATTCGTGTGGTTCCAAGCGTCCGCATTGTGGATCATGCGATCGCGTTCGCTGTTCCAGCGGTCCCAGTCGTCACGATCCGGGGCTGAGGTAATCTTGTAACGCGCATCGGCACCCGAACCGCGTACCGTCACCATATCCCCGAGCTTTATGTTAGCGATGCCCTGCGGAGTCGAAATCTGCGCCTCACCCTTGCGCACAATAATGATGGAATCGCCATCGGGCCGCACTTCAATGCGGAAAACGCCATCCTGATGCGCCGGATGCACAGCTACGTTCGGCGTATCGATCTCAGGCTCCGCCTCGCTCTCGCCAAACACGGAGTAATTGGCCAGGCCTTGACCGATTTGAACTTGAATGTATTTGTGCGTGAAGTTGGCAATGGTCGCCTGTGAGTTCGATCCCAGGCGAAGAATGTTCGCGAAATCGAGCTGCACTTCGGCCCTGCCGCCAGGCCCCGTGGAAACCTTGTCTCCGTTTACCACCGGCTGGTTCAACACCGCCGCCGACCACGTGCCGGAATCCCCGCGCTGCGTCGACACGTCGCCATGAATCATGCTGACGCGTCCCACACCTTGATCGACTTTAGCCGGACCTTCGCCCGACGGTTCGCCAGGCTGAGCTGGTGGTTCCATCTGCGGCGTTTGACCAGGTCCAAGTTGAGGTGACTGACCGGACGGAGATTGCTGTCCGGGCGGAGGCGGCGAACCCGCATCAGGCGGCGGCGCCGACTGCGGCTGTCCCATTTCCATTGGCGCACCCGGCTGTTCCGACGGGCCGCTGCCTTCGTCGGTCGTTTGCGCCCGCACGGTAACCGCGAAAGCCCCAGCTAGCGCGAGAGTTAGGATTGCCAAGCGTCCGATGAGCCTGTTTTTCATAACCCGGATCTTCCACGTCATCCGACACAGCCTGCCGACTACAAAATCGACGCACACCTCACAAAGCAACTGCCGTGCCAAACCGCTAACGTGACAGGCTCGAATAAGTCATTTGTTTTCATGGGAAAGAGGCGCAATCCAACAGGATGGAGACGCTGAATCTCTAAGCCGGTGGCCGCTGTAAGCCAGTTTGGTGGTTTTCAGCCAACACCTGCGGCCAGAAACACGAAAGCCCCGATAGTCAGTCGGGGCTTGGATCGATAAATTGGTACTGGACGCTGTCTCTCGTCTCAAGAATAACGCCATACTCGACGTTGTCAAGCGAAATTCTGAGTCGTCGAGGGACCGGCGGAGAGTGAGGGGCTCGAACCCTAGTGGCTGACAAAGCCACTCGACTGATTGAGAGAGAGCGTCCAGTACCCACTGGCAACACTCTCCAGACGTTTGTCTCCACGACGATTGTATTTCCGAGTCATGTTGCATCGAAGAACATTCGTCTTTCCAACTCAGAGCAAATCCCAAAACAGAACTTCCTTCACGCCTCTTTTTCCCCCTCATCTGCGATCCCGATCTTCGACAGCCGATAACGCAGCGCATTCCGCGACAGCCCCAACAAGCGCGCCGCCTGACTCTTATTTCCGTTCGCACGCCGCAGCGACTCGCGGATCATTTCATCCTCCCATTGTTCCAGCGTCATCCCTTCGGGAAGGAAATTGCCGGCTCCATTCACCGCTCTGGCCGGACGCACGTCCAAATGAATGTCATCCACCTTCAGCACTGTGCTTTTCGCCAGCGCGCATGCCCGCTCAATAATGTTCTGCAATTCGCGCACGTTGCCCGGCCAGTGATAGTTCACGAGAAGCTGCATGGCCTCTGGCGTAATTCCTTCCACAGGCTTTCCTGAGTCTCCTGCAAAGCGACCAATAAAAAGATTCACCAAGTCGGGGATGTCTTCCTTGCGCTGGCGGAGCGGAGCAATATCGATAGGCACAACGTTCAAGCGATAGTAAAGGTCTTCGCGAAACGTTCCCTGCTCCAGCGCTTCGCGCAGATCGCGATTGGTAGCCGCGATGAGCCGCACGTCCACCTTCACGGTTCGAGTTCCACCCAGGCGCTCGAATTCCCGCTCCTGCAGCACGCGCAATAGCTTTACCTGTATTACTGAAGGCACATCTCCAATCTCATCCAGGAAGAGGGTTCCTTTGTCCGCCAGTTCGAACTTTCCCGGTTTGCTCGCGGCTGCTCCCGTGAAGGCGCCCTTCTCGTATCCAAACAATTCGCTCTCCAGTAAATTTTCCGGGATCGCCGTGCTGTTAATTTTGATGAAGGGCCCCGCAGATCGCCGCGACTTTTCATGGATCGCGCGGGCTATCAGATCTTTGCCCACGCCACTCTCCCCGCCCAGCAGAACTGTTGAATTTGTAGGGGCGACGCGGTCCACTGTGGCCAAAACTTCTTGCATCTTCGCGCTGCGCGCCACTACATTGGGATGGGCATATCGCTTTCCCAAAGCCTCCCGCAGCGACCGGTTTTCCTCGCGCAGATTGTGGACGTCCAGCTCTTTGTGCACCACCATCCTCATCTCGCTCAGCGAGAATGGTTTCAAAACATAGTCAGCCGCCCCGGCCTTCATGGCTTCTACCGCGGTCTCGACTGAACCGAAGGCCGTCATCACCACGACGGGCAGAGCTGCATTCTGCCGCTTGATCGCCTGCAAAAATTCCAGACCATTCATCCCAGGCAGCTTGAGATCCGTCACAACCAGGCTGACGCTGTTTTCGCGCAAAAGTTTGAGGCCGGTCTCCGCATCTCCGGCGGAAAGAGTGCTGAAGCCATCGTCCCCGAGATTCAGTTCGAGCAGGCGCCGCATTTTTGCTTCATCTTCGACAATCAAAATCGTTGGCATGAATGACTTCCAATTTTCTAATTTAAATTCTCTGCAACCTCGCCCGTCAGGGGAAAAAATAATACGAACGTAGCTCCTTTAGAACCGCTCTCGCCGCTTTCGCTTTCCACTCGAATGCTGCCGTGGTGCCCGTCAACGATCCTCGAGACGATTGACAGCCCCAGTCCAACTCCCGTTTTCTTCGTAGTTACAAATGGATTAAAAATCTGTTCTCTGAGTTCGGGAGCAACTCCCGGCCCCGTATCTTCGATCCGCACTTCAACTCCGCTCCGCCTTGCGCCGTCGTTCAACCCCGCCGTCACGCGCAATGTACCACCTGCGACGCCCATCGCATCGTAAGCGTTCTGAATCAGATTCACGAAGGCCTGTTCAGTGAGACCTTCATCCAGCGGAACCAACGGCAAGTTCGGCTGGTACGACCGTTCTACCCTGACCAAACCGGTATCATCTTTATGCGTGGCTGCGACCGCTTGCAGGGCCCGGTCCAGCAGCGGCTCGATCTCCTGCGGCACCAATTCGGCATGCAACGGTCTGGCAAAATCAAGAAATCTCGTTACCAAGGCACCCAGACGATTGGTCTCACTCGATATGTATCCCGCCAGTTCGTTTGCCAGAGGATTGGACTCGCCCAACTTCTGTTGAAGCATTTCTACCGATCCCTTGATCACCCCCAGCGGGTTGCGAATCTCGTGCGCCAATCCAGCCGACATCTGGCCCAATGCAGCCAGCCGTTCCGATCGTCGCGCCTCCTCTTGCGCTTGTTGTAATTTTCGATTGGTTTCCACCAGAGTTTCCGCTAACTCCTGATAGCGTTTGATCTGGCGACGGTTCTCCTCTACAAACCGATTCACGACCATCGCCGCAAGAAAGAAAAAGACGATCCGGATGGCAAGCCGTCCGTAATCCTCTGCGTTAATCTCGTATTCCTGTAAAGCAGGGTAAAGATACGAACAGTAGGCGGCAGAGGCCAGCGCAGTCCAGAGCAACGTAGCCCACGGGCCGAAATATTCCGCCGCGGTGACTGCGGGCAGGTAATAGATGGGATAGTAGTAGCTGTTGATGGGGATTTCGCCGGTGTGATCCAACAGCAGCGTGGCCAGGGCAATCTTCAGCGCGATAACGTAAACGGGCCCGCGACGCGGGAGGCGCGCAATCAGCCAGCCCTCGCTCAGTTGGAGAACGCCAAAACCCAGCAAGATGAGCTGTTTGTGGTACTCCCGCACGGGTGGCAGGACGGCTAGTAGGGCGAGCAATACCAGCCAGAGAACATCCATCCAATTCATTGCCAGGCGCTTTTGTTCGTTCATAGGCGTAACGCGAAAAACAAGCGCGCCGAAAACGGTTGCCATCCCGTCTCCGGCGCTATTTCTGTTGGACGAATCTTCCTGCGCTCTTGAGGCGTTCCATCTGAACCTATCAGAGCGCAGGCGATCAACTCACGTCAACCTCACTTCTTAGGCGCAGCCGCATGAACCTCTGAAGAATGCGCGTTCTGCTGCGCGTGCGAATTTGCAGTAGCAGTAGAGTTCCGCTGCTGCCCCGTACTGGACTTCTGTGTCTGATCCCGCTGCTGCTGTGTGTTTCCCTGCCGAACCGGAGCCACAGGTTTGGCCAAAGGATGCGACCATTGTCTGGCGGACGGCTTACTGCGACTTTCGGTTTGTTCTTCTGCGCTCTTTTCTGGCTCTGGCGTACCTTGGGCCTCCCACACCCGTGGCATCGGTTTGACCTGGTTCGTTCCGTCGCTCGGTTGACCAAACGAACGGAAGCCATCGTCCGCCCGCGGTTGCCGCGTCTGCGGAGCCACCAGCACTGGCCGGCCAGGCGCCTGCTGCCGCACCAACGACGATTGGTTCAGATGTCCTCCCGCCTGGGGTTGTTTCTGATCGAAGGAACTCGGCATGGGAGCCGGTGTTCTCAGCGCCACGACTGCCCGGCTGCGCACCGCCGCCGGCGGCGGGGACACAGGCTTGCCGGTCCCGATCACGCTGCTGCGAACCGGTTCGATCGCAACCATTCTCGAGACAGGCGCCGCTGCGAGTTCTCGCGTGGGTATCGGTACCACATTCCGTGCAACTGGCCGCGCATTCACAAACGTATCGCGTGAGACCACCGTAACTCCACCGACCACGTTGCGATTCGCATAGGTCATGGTGTTCGTACTGAAGTTCGCCTGAATCACCTGAGTGTTGTAAACGTTCGTGATCCTCGTCATATCAACTCGCGTATTCGCGAAGTTGACGTTGTTTACATAGAGTCGACTGGTGCGGTAGCCGGGAATAAATACTTCTCCCGGAGCCAGTGGAAACCATCCCACTCCTGCGCCAAAGGAGAATGAGAAGTTGCGCCCTGGCCCACCGCCAACCCAGGCCACCAGCGCAGGGGCATAAATCGGCCGCACAACACTCGGTCCCGGAACCCATAGCCAGGCGCCTCCAGCAAGAGCCCAGCGCCCGTAGTGGAAGGGAGCGAATCCCCAAGGTTCATCGGCCACCCACGTCCAACCCCAAGGCCCCACCCACGCCCAGTGACCGAAGCGGTACGGCGCCCATCCCGCCTCTACGACTCGCGGCCGCCAGCTCATGCCGTAGCCGGCAACATAGCTCCAGTCGCCATAAACGTCCAGGTCTTCGTATCCTGTCATGTCGCGTGAAACGTAATTCGCGGAGTCCGACTGATCTTCCTGGCGGTCGCGATCCAGCGCCCAGGTATCGAATCCATCTTCAGTTGGAGTCTGGCTCAACTCGTAGTTGAGTTGATCGGTCCCGGTGAATGTCGCGTACTGATTCGCCATGAGCGTATAAGAAGAACCGGCGCCGGTGACATCACCGCGCCCTCGCCACACGGTCACTTCGGTTCGATTGCCATCCGGATCCACATTGATGCGATAGTCACCCGGCTGCGCGACAACGAACGCCACATTGGGGGTGTCGATTTCATAGGAATCGTCATCGTCGACATGACGCACCTTCACAATCAGCGATCCCTGAGCCAGCCGAATCTGCGCTACCCGGTCGCTCACCTCCAGCAATGTAATTCCGGTCGACGAACCGAGCCGGAGCGCGGTCGATCCAATGTGCACTTCAGCTCGTGAATCTTCATCCGCCCAGAGATTGTCGCCGGTCACCAATGGCCGATTCAACACGGCCGTAACCCAGTCATTTTCTCCGCCGGGCTGGAACGAGACGGAGCCCGCCATAAAATTCAATCGAGCAACGCGATTCGGCGGATCGGGCGCATTCGCATCTTGAAGGCCTTGTTGATTCTGCCCATCCGGCACCACTTGCGCATCCTGCGCATTCAATGCGACGGGCACCTGCAGCAGGATCGCCAAGCCCGCTACTGCGACCGCCCAGCTCCACCACTGCGTATGTCTTTCCATACTTTTCTCCGCGAGAGATAGGCAATTACAAAGTCGAGAAAACCTTCTCAACAATCCTATCCACACCTCTGCAAACACAACAGAGACGCTTTAGTTTTCCTGGTTACTAAAGGGTTTGGGCCAGCATGGCCCACGAAGCGACGTGCAGCGTATTTTTCGGAGTACTCAGCGCGCTGCAGGCTTCGGGGAAATCTCATCCAATGTCAGATTCAGTTCCAAAACATTGACTCGCGGCTCGCCTAGAAATCCAAACTGTCGGGACTCTGTATGCTGGCGCACCGCTTCGCGAACCACAGCTTCGCTCAAGCCGCGTTCTCTTGCGATGCGCGGCACTTGAAATTCGGCGGCCTCCGGCGAGATATGCGGATCAAGGCCAGAAGCGGATGAGGTGAGCAAATCCATGGGAATTTCCGCGCCAGGATTCTCAGTCTGCAAACGATCAGCGTCTGCCTGCACTCGCGCGATGAGAGCTTGATTGGTCGGTCCGAGGTTCGAGGCGCCGGAATTCCCCGCATCGTAACCCGTTCCGGCGTTGGAGGGACGCGAGTGGAAATATCCTGCCGAGGAGAATGTCTGTCCGATCAGTCGCGAACCCACCACCTTGTTATTTTTCGTGATCAGTTCGCCGTTTGATTGCTTCGGAAACAGAACCTGCGCCACGCCCGTGATCAGGAGTGGGAACAACAGACCGAACAATACCGTGGTCACCAGGGTCATGAGTACAGCGGTGATCAGATTCTTCTTCATAGTCATCTCTACGCCAATCCCACCCGCACAATCAGCAGGTCGATAATCTTGATTCCAATAAAAGGCACGATCACTCCGCCCAACCCATACACCAGCAGATTTCTGCGCAACAATACAGCCGCACCCTGCGGAACATATTTCACTCCACGCAACGCCAGCGGAATCAGCGCGACAATGATCAGCGCGTTAAAAATCACTGCCGATAATATTGCCGATTGTGGCGTCGCCAGATGCATCACGTTAAGTGCTTGCAGAACCGGAAATGTCCCGGCAAACATCGCCGGAATGATGGCGAAATATTTTGCCACATCGTTCGAAATCGAAAACGTGGTCAACGCACCGCGCGTCATTAATAATTGCTTGCCGATTTCAACAATTTCAATCAGCTTGGTGGGATTCGAATCCAGATCCACCATATTCCCGGCTTCCTTCGCGGCCTGGGTTCCAGTATTCATGGCGACCCCCACATCGGCCTGCGCCAATGCTGGAGCGTCATTCGTGCCGTCGCCGGTCATGGCAACCAACTTCCCCTGTCCTTGTTCCTTTCGAATCAGATCGAGCTTGTCTTTCGGCGTGGCCTGGGCAAGAAAATCGTCCACTCCCGCTTCGGTTGCGATCGCGGCCGCGGTCAGCGGATTATCTCCCGTGATCATCACGGTTTTGATTCCCATAGCGCGCAGTTGATCGAATCGCTGCCGCATGCCGCCCTTCACGATGTCCTTCAGATGAATCACTCCTAACGCGCGGCCGTTCTCAGCCACCACCAGGGGCGTTCCTCCCGAACGCGAAATCGCTTCCACAGCTGCGCGAACTTCCGCTGGCAGCGCGCTTCCCTGTTCTTCCAGATATTTTGCAATCGCATCAGTCGCGCCTTTTCGCACAGCGCGTCCATCGAGATTCACGCCCGACATGCGGGTCATCGCGCTGAAGGGAATAAATTCCGCATCATGCGAACTCATCTCGCGCCCGCGCAATCCGTACTTCTCTTTCGCCAGTACTACAATCGACCGGCCCTCGGGAGTTTCGTCAGCCAGCGACGAAAGCTGCGCCGAATCCGCCAACATCGCTTCGCTTACTCCCGGCGCGGTCACAAATTCCGTAGCCTCGCGATTGCCCAGCGTGATAGTTCCTGTCTTATCGAGCAATAAAGTGTTTACATCACCGGCAGCTTCGACTGCACGTCCGGACATCGCCAGAACATTGTGCTGCACCAGGCGGTCCATGCCGGCGATGCCGATCGCTGAAAGCAATCCGCCAATGGTTGTGGGAATCAGGCAGACCAGTAACGAGACGAGTACGAAAACTGTCTGCGGCGCTCCTGCATAAATAGCAAAAGGCTGAAGTGTGACTACCGCCAACAAAAATACGATGGTCAATCCGGCGAGCAGAATATTTAGCGCGATTTCATTTGGAGTCTTTTGCCGCTCCGCGCCTTCTACCAGCGCGATCATGCGATCAAGAAAAGTTTCCCCAGGATTAGAAGTGATCTTCACTTTCACCCAATCTGAGAGCACGCGCGTTCCGCCCGTGACCGCAGAACGGTCGCCACCCGCTTCACGAATTACCGGCGCCGACTCACCCGTAATCGCCGACTCGTCCACCGACGCCACGCCCTCCACAATCTCGCCGTCGCCCGGAACAAATTCGCCGGCCTCCACCAGCACCATATCTCCTGAGCGCAACTTGGATCCGGGAACGGTCTCGGTTTTTCCGTCGGCCAGCAGACGATTCGCCATCGTCTCCGCCTTGGCGCGCCGCAGAGCGTCGGCCTGCGCCTTGCCGCGTCCCTCCGCCATCGCCTCGGCAAAGTTGGCAAACAATACCGTGAACCAGAGCCACAGCGTGATCTGCAGGTTGAATCCGAAGCCGGGCTGCCCGCGCATTCGTTCCAGAATCAGCAACACGGTAGTGACTACGCTGCCCACTTCCACGACGAACATGACGGGATTACGCATCATGGTTACGGGGTGCAATTTGACGATCGAATCCCAGGCCGCGCGGCGCACGATCTTTACGTCCCACAAGCTGCGTTTTGATTTCTTGCTCACCATATTTGCCTAAAAGGTTTTACCCGCCTGCATCAACAAGTGTTCGAGAATCGGTCCCAGACTGAGCGCCGGAAAAAATGTCAGCGCTCCTACGATCACCACCACACCGATCAGCAGTACCGTAAACAAAGGCCCAGTGACCGGAAACGTACCGAGAGTGGCCGGCGTCTGTTTTTTGTGTACAAGATTGCCGGCGATGGCTAGCACCGGCAGAACCATCATGAATCGGCCAAGTAGCATGGCCATACCAAGCGCGGTGTTGTACCAGAGAGTATTTCCGCTCAGGCCACCGAAGGCTGAACCGTTATTGGCCACGGCTGACGTGAAGGCATAAAGTATTTCGCTGAACCCATGGGGTCCCGGATTCAAGATGGCCGAAGTACCGAAGCTGTACAAAACGGAAATCGCCGTGAACACCAGAATCACCAGGGGAAAAATCAGAATCACCAGCATCGCCATCTTCACGTCGTAGGCTTCAATCTTCTTTCCCAGATATTCTGGGGTGCGCCCCACCATCAATCCGGCGATGAATACGGAAAGAATGACGAAAACCAACATTCCATACATTCCCGCGCCCACTCCGCCAAAGATCACTTCACTCAGCATGAGATTGATTAACGGAACCATTCCCCCGAGCGGGGTAAACGAATCGTGCATTGAATTCACTGCACCGCAACTCGTATCTGTAGTCACGGTGGCGAACAGCGCTGAGTTTGCCACTCCGAAGCGCACTTCTTTTCCTTCGAGATTGCCGGAGGAATGCGCGGTCGAAGCTGGATTGTGCGAAGCCCTGCTGCGCCGCAGCCGTTAGCAACGGATTTCCGCGCGCCTCGGCCCAATAGGCCGTCGTCACTCCGGCCAGGAACAGCAACGCCATTGCCGCCCACACCGCCCATCCATGGCGCGGCGAGCCAGTCATTTTTCCCAGCGTGTAAGTAAGGGCAGACGGAATCGCAAAGATGCAGAACATCTCGAGAAAGTTTGTGAAGGGCGTTGGATTCTCGAACGGATGTGAACTGTTGGCATTGAAGAAGCCGCCACCGTTCGTGCCGAGCTCTTTGATGATCTCCTGAGAAGCGGTTGGACCTTGCGCGATCACTTGCTGCGTTACCGTCTGCATCACCGGTTTACCATCGGGTCCGTTTACGGGCTTGCCATCCGCACCTAGTTGCGGCGTCTGGTAGGGATCGACCAGTTGCGCCGTGTCATAAGGCTTCAGATTCTGCACCACGCCCTGCGACACCAAGACCAACGCGCCAACCAGGCACAGTGGAGCCAAAATCCACAGCGTTCCGCGGACCAGATCAACCCAGAAATTTCCGATGGTTTTTTGCTCGCGTCGCGCGATGCCGCGAATAAAAGCAATCGCCAGCGCCATGCCCGCGGCCGCCGAAACCCAGTTGTGATAAGCCAGACCAACCATTTGCGTGAGGTAGCTCATGGTGGTCTCAGGCGTGTAATTCTGCCAGTTAGTGTTCGTCGTGAACGAGGCCGCCGTGCTGAAAGCCAGCGCGGGAGCGACTCCCGCCAGCTTTTGCGGATTTCCCGGCAGCCATAACTGGACGCGCTCCAACGCATAAAGCAGAATCATCGAGACGCCACTGAACAAAATCAGCGACAGCGCATACTCCTTCCAGTCCATCTCGTGGCTTTCATCCACGCCCGTAAGCCGGTAGAGCACTCGCTCCACAGGGCGCACGACCGGATCGAGCCAGGTGCGCTCGCGGTTGAAAACCTGCGCAATAAATCCGCCCAGCGGCTTAGTGACCAGCAAGACCAGCAGCAGGAAGAAGCCTATCTGTAGCCAGCCGTTTGCAGTCATCAAAATTTCTCCGGCCGCAACATCGCATAAACGAGATAAACCAGTAATCCCGCACAGATGATCAGCATAATGATCGGTCCCATAGACACCTCAGCGAATCCGCTCGCAGAAACGCACGTAAGCCAGCGAGATCACGAAAAACAAAATAGTCACAGCAATAAAGATCGCGTCTTGCATTTGAAAACTCCCCTAAAACTTCACCATGATGTCTATATCGACTAACTGTTCGTCGCGGCGCAGGTCGGGGAACCATACGCTGCTCCCCTGTCCGGCACAAGCGGTTTGCGCCGCGCTAACGGTAAACGCCCCCGAGGTATTTCCATTGTTGCAGGCGAAAAATTGAGGAGAACCGTTGTTGGTGTAAGGCACTCCACCTGAACCCGGCGGGGTCACGCCTCCATGGCCAGACCAATACGGTACGCTGGCGTGGCGATAATCGTATTCCCATCGGAACGTGAGCCATTGCCGCGGCATGTAGTCGAACGTGACGGAACTGTCCCAAGCCTTGAATGGATCCGACGGGTTTCCGGTAAAGTAAGGCGCGTTGATTGCTGCTGAGGAAGCAGTCTCTCCGTTGATGGGCGGCAGCAACACCAGATATCGACCCGGGTTGTTAATCTGGCCGCCGCCAACTGTCAATCCGTATGTATCTTTTTTGAACCAGGTGCGGTCATAAATCATGTAACCGATAAAGCTCTGCTTCGGATTGATTCCTGCCTTGAAGTAATCTCCGCCCACGGAGTTCTTGTCCTTGGTGTTATGAAGACAACTCACCCCTTGCAGGTAGGTGCCCGTCGATGTAGTTGTGCTGGGGCCAAATTCGCACCCCAAATCGCCGGTGAAAGAAAAGGCCATCTTGTCGAGAGTTTTTCCCGGCTTGTCGTAATACTTGATCTCAAGACTATTGTCAGTGTGAATACGGCCTCGGTTCGGAATGTATAGATCGTCGTGACCTAATCCGTAATTGTTCGAGATGATGTTCATCCAGGATTTCGGAGTCCACTTGATCTGTCCGCCCAAGCCCTTTCTCGAATTGGCGGATCCATACGATTGCCATCCATTGATGAACCAGGGCTCAATCTTCAAGTGAGGGTTAGGAAAAATCTGTACGCGCAGGCCTTCAAAAAACCAGGGAGTATTGGAGGAGACGTAGGACGGCTGGTAGGCCCAGTTATCGAAGTTATAGTAGCTGAATAATCCGATGTAAGACATGAAGATTCCCGCGTCGATATTGATTCCATCGAGCGCGTTGATATGATATCCGCCGTACGCTTCCGATAAGTATCGGTCTGCATCGGCGATGTTCCACTGTCCCTTGGCATAGCTTGGATCATTGCGGACGGTCGCTGTCGAGTACAATCCGAATTGCGTCATGAACCGGGCCCGAACGTTGTCATAATGGAAATCGCCGCCGATGCCCAGTTGTTCCAGTTGGATTTCATTCGAACGAAACAACTCGCTTGACCCGCCCATCGAGTCATCAACCGGCTTGTTGAAATCGTAGGAATACGTAACGTCGGCCCGGATTTCTGGAGTAAAGAATTTTGAATCGAAAGCTGTGTCTTTGTTGCGAGGGTTGCCATTCAGCCAGGTCCAATCCCAATCCGAAAAGGGAGCGATCTTCAAAGTCTTGGTTGGCTCGGAACTGGGAGCGCCAGCTACCACTTGGGCCGGCTCCTCAGTCGTAGCGACAGGTGGCACGATTGACGTGGCGGGCGGCTTCGCAACCGCGCCTCCACTCGGCGCACTCGCATTCGCTGGTGCGACCGGCGCCGCAGCGACGCGCTCAATGCTAGTTTCAGCACTCTTGTTGTGCTCAACCTCGAGTCGCAGACGCTCTACTTCTTCTCGAAGCGCTTTCAACTCTTCCCTCATTTCCTGTTGTTCTGTTCGCTCATCCGAACTAGAGCCCGCGCTCCCAACGGACGAAGCTATATTTTGGGTGGACTGGGCGCCGGCTGAACCTGCCAGAAACATTGCAAACATCGAGAGCAGTAAGACCCGAATCGCATACGCCCTTTTCATGATTTTTGTTCTCCAATAATTCCGCGTAATCATCGCTGCGGCTCTTTGCCACTTCCCACAAAGACGTATCATCGAACGCGACGCTGAAAAGCTGCAGACCCTCGTTTCTCTGCGCGACCAGCGTGACCGAGTGGCGGAAAGTGGGAGCTTCTTCGCGCAACAATGCAATCAAAACCCAGAGCATGAATACCGTTCCGCCAAAACCGATGGCGGCGGTTACTGAGGCTGTTCCCATAGGCTGGCCTCCAGCGAACGGACCCAAAACTCACGCGAAAACATTCGATTGAACCATTTCAGGTGTAAAGCTGGTTTAAAGAATTTCTAAGGAATTCATAAAGATAAAAAGCTCCAGTGCCGTTTCGAGCCTGCTACCTATTCGGCAGGATGAAGAGGAGATGCGCTCAGCAGCCCCATTCCGCCTCGCCCGGCCGCGCAAAATACTCGCGCTTTTCACCGTCCCTTGTCATCGATTGCAGTTCGAGCAATGCCAGACGCGCGGCTGAGACCATGCGGCTTTTTTCCTGCTGCGGAACTTCCTTCCACGAGCCGCGCCCTTCGCTGCCCTTCCCTGATATTTCCGGCACGAGCGCCTGATGATAGTGGTGGAAAAGCTCCGCCAACCGTTCTGGTGCAACTTCGTTAATCCACATAATCGTGATCCTCCATGTTTGTGGCGTTTTGTTTAGGACTGTTTTCCAGGCCACGACTATTGGATACGAAGATGCACAAGGTTCAAATAAAGGGTGCATAAAATCTTCGTAAAGGAGTCGACGAAGGAAGGCTGGCGGGAATCAGTAAAGGAAGGCCGGCTACGAACCCGGTTCGAAGCGGTATCCCACCCATGGTTCGGTTAGCAGATATTTAGGAGACGACGGGTCGCTCTCGATCTTCTTGCGCAACTGTCCTACGAAAACGCGCAGGTATTCGGGTTGTTCCGTGCTATTCGGGCCCCAGATGGCCGCCAGCAACGTCCGGTGCGTCACCACCTTGCCGGGGCGTCGCGCCAGATAAATCAGTAAATCGAATTCTTTTGGCGTGAGATGAACTTCATCTCCTCGAACCTTCACTGAGCGGGCATCCAGATCGATTGAAAAATCTCCGACAAGAATCGCGCTGGATTGCTCCTCAGCCAGCGGACTCCGCCGCAACTGCGCGCGAATTCGCGCCAGCAATTCGTTCATGCTGAAAGGCTTGGTCACGTAATCATCGGCGCCAGCATCCAACGCTTCCACTTTCGAACGATCCTGTCCGCGTACCGAGAGCACGATGATCGGGACCTGCGACACTTGTCGCAATTGCCGGCACAGGCCCACCCCATCAAGATTCGGCATGGCCAGGTCGGTCACCACTACGTGGGGCGTCCAGTTCTTCATCAATTCCAACGCCATCTCGCCATCATTAGCGATGCGGACGTCGTATCCTTGCGCTGAAAGCGTGGTGCGTAGAACGCGCGTAATTTGCGGCTCGTCATCCACCACCAGGATGCGGCGGTGCTCGTGATTCATCTTTCTTTCGTCGACCTCGCTCACCGCATTTCCTGAGTCACGATATGCACATCCACCGCAGGCGTATCCCGCAGAAACTTATGAATTGCAGAAAGATAGAAATATCTCTTCCATCCCTTCGTAGCCGAACGTCCGAAAACGACTTGCGTAATGTGATTCTCGCGCACGAATTCCGCCACTTTTTCCGCGACCACTTTGCCTTCAGCTTTCACCACTTTCGCGCCCACACTCTCGGCGAAGCGCACATTATCAGCCAGAGTTCGCTGGTTCTCGTCGCTCTCGTCCGTTCCAGTGTCGACGTAAAACACGAACAGATCGCCATCCAGCGCCTGTGCCATGCGCGCGCCGCGAGCGATCAAATACTGCGCCGCCGGATTCGAGCTGATACAAACCGCGATGCGCTCCCGCACCTGCAGCAACTGACCATCTTCACTCTTCAATTCTGAAAGCGTGCGGTCGACCGCCTGCGTCACCTGGCGCAAAGCCAGTTCTCGCAATGCAACCAGATTTTGGTTCCGGAAAAAATTTGCCAACGCTCGTTCCACGCGTTCCAGCGGATAGATATCTCCACGCCGCATTCGAGTCTGCAGCGCTTGCGGCGTCAAGTCCGCCATCACAATTTCACCCGCCCGCCGTATCACCCAATCCGGCACCGTCTCCCGCACCTGCACGCCAGTCAGAGCTCGGATCGTCGGCGCCAAGCTCTCGATGTGTTGCACGTTCAGCGTCGAGAGAACGTCGATTCCCGCGTCCAGCAACTCGAAAACATCTTCATAGCGCTTGGCGTGCTTACTGCCTTCAATGTTCGTGTGCGCCAGTTCGTCCACCAGGACCACATGCGGCTTGCGTGCGAGGATTGCATCGACATCCATCTCCTCGAAGATGGTCGATTTATATTCCAGCTTCCTGCGCGGAACCGTCTCCAGCCGCGAGGAAAGTTCCACAATTGGTTTTCGGCCGTGCGTTTCCACCACCCCAATCACAACTTCTTCACCGCGGCTGGAGCGCCGCACGCCTTCGCTCAGCATGGCGTATGTTTTTCCCACGCCGGGCGCGTAGCCGAGGAAAAGCTTGAACACGGCGGGCCGCTGCTCCCCGTCACATTCCTTCAGCCATTCTTCAGGACTCTTGGGCATCGCCGTTATTCTCCACGCCGGAGGAGAAATTGTCGAATGCAATAAAGCCCACCGCACAAAGCGACAGGCCAGACCGCAAGAAAAAGACTAGAGGTTTTCTCCGTGCCTCTGTGTCTCTGTGGTGAAAAGCTTCCTTCAGTTACAATCGTGCCCGTGAAAGCGCACCTGCCACAACACCTCGTCCGCTACTTCGCATGCCTTGTGGCTGCCGAATCCGTTGCCCAGGTCTACCGGCGTATCGTCCATGTAAATCCCACGACAGTGGCGCTTACTTTTCTTCTCATGGTGCTGTGGGTAGCCGCATATTGGGGATTTCGCTTCTCCGTTTTTCTCGCGGTGCTCAGCACTCTCGCCTTTAATTATTACTTTCTTCCTCCCATCGGAACCTTTACCGTCGCCGACCCGCAGAACTGGGTTGCTCTCTTCGCGTTTCTTGCTACAGCCGCAATCGCCAGCCAACTCGCGGATCGCGCCCGCCGGCAGACTGCGGACGCCATTCAGCGCCGCCGCGACGTGGAGCGCCTTTATGCCTTCAGCCAGCGGTTGCTCGCCACGGATAACGTCGCCGAATTGTTGAACGCGATTCCCGCCTACGTTTGCGACGGATTTGGGGCAAAGGCGGCCGCAATCTATCTGCTCGCTTCGCAGCAGGTTTACCGCACCGACCCCAAAGCCATCTGGTTTCCGCTGCACGATCTGCAAATGGTAAGTTCCCGCGGCGAGCCGGTAATCGATTCGCAACGCGGAATCTCACTCACTCCTCTGCATCTCGGGACACGCACCACCGGCGCGGTTGGCATCGCCGGACCTTCACTTTCACGCGCTACTCTCGAGGCCCTGGGCAGCATGATCGGCATCGCCATCGAACGTGCCGGAGCGATAGAAAAGCTCTCACAGACGGAAGCGGCGCATCAGAGTGAAAACTTGCGCGCCGTGCTGCTCGATTCCGTCACCCACGAATTGCGCACTCCGCTCACCGGCATCAAGGCTGCAGTCACCGGCTTGCTCTCTGACTACAATCTCGACGAGGCACAGCGAAAGGAATTGCTGACTGTCATCAATGAGGAAACCGACCGCCTCGACCGCCTGGTTGGTGAAGCCACAGAAATGGCACAACTCGACGCCCACAAGGTCGAACTGCACCTCGCTGCCGTAGATATCGCGACTGTGATCGAGTCGGCTGTCGAAGAATCTCGAACCGTTCTCGGCCAGCATCCTCTGGAGGTGCGCGTCTCAGCGTCGCTGCCCAAGGTGCGCGTGGATTCCGACCGGATCGCGGAAGTCCTCAAGCAGCTACTGGAAAACGCCGCCAAGTATTCCCCTTCCACTTCCCCCGTCACCATTACGGCCGAGCGTAAAGGAGATCGCATCGTCACCAGCGTTACTGATCACGGGCACGGCATCGACGATTTTGAGCAGTCGCTCGTCTTTGACAAGTTTTACCGCGGGCGCGACCAGCGCTATTCCGTGCAAGGCACGGGCATGGGATTGGCCATCGCGAAAGCCATTGTGGAAGCACACAATGGCGCGGTCAGCGTGACCAGTCAACTCGGCCGCGGCTCGGTCTTCTCATTTGAACTGCCGATTGCGTAGACGATTCTAGTTCTTCAGCTTCGGCCGCTCGCAAGTGTCCACGATCTTCGTCGGATCGATAGCGTCCTTATCTACTTGCTCTTCCAGAATTTTTCCATCTTTGCCAATCAAGAAATTCACCCGGCGTGCCGCTTTATATTTGCTCACGTAGATGCCATATTCGCGCGTCACGTCCCCACCCCAATCACTGAGCAGAGGAAAAGTAACTCCAATTTGGTCGGCGAAGGCTTTATCGGCGAAGGCACTATCCATGCTCACACCCAGGACCTGGGTGTCGGTAGCTTCCAGCCTTTTTTGATCCTGCTGGAGAGCTTTCATTTGCGCGGTTCAACCACCGGTGAACGCAAAAATAAAGAATGCCAATACAACATTCTTCTTCCCACGATACTGGCTCAAGGAAACCGATTTGAGGTCGTTTCCGTCGAAATAATTCAACTTAAAATCCGGGGCCATCTGCCCCACCTTTGGCATCGACGGAGACCCGGCTTCCGGTTGTTGGGCCTGCGCGACAGACGGAGCTGTCGTCCCGAAAGCCAGGATGCCTGCCAGCAGTGACATCAGCCATAAGCTCTTTCGTTTTTTTTGCATCAACGTTCCTCCTAGCCAAATGGTACCCCAATACTGCAAAGACGTTGTAAATTGAAGCTTGAACCTTGGACAGGATACTCACCAGTACCAGCCTCGCAGCTTTCGCATTGCCGAATCGAACCCTAAACCAGTAAATTCACTTTCAGAGCAGTCCACGCCGCTATGAATCTCGCCACGCTGAACGATGTTTTTTTTACCGCCGTCGAACGCAATCTCGACCGCGCCATGCTGCACCGTCAAGAGGGAAAGTGGCTGCCCATCTCCTCTTCGGATCTGCGCCACAATGTTGCTGGAACCGTCAATGGACTGCAGGAGTGGGGGATTCACCGAGGCGACCGCATCGCGATCCTGAGCGAGAATCGCCCGGAGTGGTCCATCGCCGACTTCGCGATCCTCCTGCTCGGCGCCGTCACCGTTCCGGTGTACGCCACACTCACACCCGAACAAACGGCTTTCACTCTTCGTGACTCAGGCGCGACCGTGGTGTTCGTTTCAACCGAACACCAGCTGCGCAAGGTTCAGACAATCCTCTCCCAAACTCAAATCGAGAAAATCGTAGTCATGGATCGTCTTCAAATCCCCAGCGATCTGGCAGCTAAATGTGAGCTCATGGACCGATTGATGACCCAAGGGCCGGTCACCCTCGATCCGAAAACCGAAGCTGCAGCCCGATCGATCCAACCCGACGATCTCGCCACCATCATCTACACCTCGGGCACAACGGGAATCTCCAAAGGCGCAATGCTAACCCATGGCAATATGGCGTCCAACATTAACTACTCGTTGCTCGGCTTCGACGTTCATCCGGGACTGACCAGCATTTCCTTTCTTCCACTGTCGCATGTCACCGCTCGCCACGTGGATCTCGCGTTTCTGTATCACGGCGTTACACTGGCGTACTGCCCTTTCATTGAGAATCTTTCCGAAACTCTGTTGGAAGTCCGCCCCACGCTTTGCGTTTCCGTCCCGAGAGTTTACGAAAAAATTTATTCCAAGACGGAAACCACTGCCCGCGGCTTTCCCAAGCGCTCCATCTACAAGTGGTCCCTTTCTGTGGGTCATGCGCACAAGTCCGAGATTCTCGCCGGGGAAACTCCAACCTCTGCCACTTGGAAGCTTGCCCGCAAATTGGTGTTCTCGAAGATCCGCGCCGGCATGGGAGGTCATGTCGAGACTTTCATCTCCGGCGGCGCACCCCTGGGCCGCGAACTCGCCGAATGGTACGCGTGCGTGGGCATCCGCATTCACGAAGGCTATGGACTGACCGAAACTTCCCCGGTGATCGCAGTCAACACTCCCATCAACCATCGCATCGGCACAGTCGGCAAGATACTGCCCAACCTCGAGGTGCGCATCGCGGAGGATGGCGAAATTCTGGTGCGCGGTCCCTCCGTTTTCAAAGGATATTGGAACCGCCCAGAGGAGACGCAGAATGCGTTTCAGGATGGCTGGTTCAAGACCGGCGACATCGGCCACATCGATTCCGATGGATATCTCTCTGTCACCGACCGCAAGAAAGAACTCATCAAGACTTCCGGCGGAAAATTCATAGCGCCCCAACCCATTGAGAATTCCCTGAAGCTCAATCCCCTGGTCGGAACCGCCGCAATCATTGGCGACAAGCGCAAATTCGCTTTTGTTATTATTTCGCCCAATTTCGCGCTTCTCGAAACCTGGGCCCGTGAAAACAATATCGCGTTCCCCTCGCGGGCTGAACTTATCGCCAATCCGAAGGTGCAGTCGCTTTACGAAGGAATTGCGGAAGAAGTAAATGAGAATCTCGCACGCTTCGAAAAGCTGAAACGCGTTC
Organism: uncultured Acidobacteriaceae bacterium; assembly: GCA_963726155.1. Classification (GTDB taxonomy): domain Bacteria; phylum Acidobacteriota; class Terriglobia; order Terriglobales; family Acidobacteriaceae; genus Sulfotelmatobacter. The sequence continues at coordinate 778,993 of CAVSBF010000002.1, read as the reverse complement.
TCCTCGTACCGGAAGAATTCACGGCCGAAAACGGCGCACTTACTCCCACAATGAAATTGCGGCGGCGAGTGATTGAGGAACGTTATCGCCGTCAGATTGACGAACTGTACGCCCAGGCGGAAACCATCATCACTCCATAGATCGCCTCGGTAATAGATCACCTCGTTACATGCTAAGAGCAGGCTTCCGCGTGTCCATCGAGCTCAACTCGACATTTATCCAACTCGGACTACAATAAACAATCATGACTGATTCCTTTCATATCGCCGACCGTTCTTTCCGCTCCCGGCTGATCGTAGGTACGGGAAAATATAAATCCTTTCAGGAGACTGCACGCGCCCTCGAAGCCAGCGGAGCCGACATGGTGACCGTCGCCGTCCGCCGCGTTAACCTCGACCGCAACAAAGAGTCGCTGCTCGACTTCATCGATCCTAAGAAATATTTCCTGTTGCCGAACACCGCTGGCTGCTACACCGCCGATGAAGCCATCCGCGCGGCCCGCCTGGGCCGCGAAGTCGGACTCTCCGACTGGGTGAAACTCGAAGTGATTGGCGACCAGGCAACGCTTTATCCCGACATCCAAGCCACGCTCGAAGCCACGCGGGTTCTGGTCAGCGAAGGCTTCACCGTTCTGCCTTACACTTCTGACGATATTGTGTTCGCCAAGCGTTTGATCGACGCTGGGGCCGCAGCCGTGATGCCGCTGGGCGCGCCCATCGGCAGCGGCATGGGCATTCAGAACCAGGCCCACATCCGTATCCTGCGCGAAATGATCACCGCCGTTCCGCTGATTGTGGATGCTGGTGTGGGCACCGCATCCGACGCGGCCATCGCTATGGAACTCGGCGCCGATGCCGTTCTGATGAACACTGGCATCGCCAACGCGCAAGATCCCGTACTAATGGCCGAAGCTATGCGTCACGGAGTATTGGCCGGACGCCAAGCTTATCTGGCAGGTCGGATGCCGAAGAAGCTCTACGCTACGGCCAGTTCTCCGCTCGAAGGCGTAGTGCGCTCGTAGTGCGCTGGCGTATTCGGCCTCTGGTCACCGGCCTCAACCGAAAATAAGTGCAAAATTAAAAAGCGGCGGCCGCGGCCGCCGCTTTTTAATTCAATTTCACTCAGAGCATCTTCGCGCTATCCACGTGAATGTTGTCGCCTTTCACCTCTCCGCTCACGGCAACATGATGCCCCACATGCGCCTGCAGCGCGTCGGGATTGTCCACTACCAAAACCTTTTGATCTTTGTCTGTGACGATAACCATCTTCGCGCCCTTAGCCAGGCATTTCTTGGTACAGGCCTCAGCCTTATCGTTGGCGCCCTTGGCACCGCACTGGTCGTCGCTTACCCACCCATTTACGGTGGTGCTCTTCCCCATGCTGTCAAACGCCATCGCCGTCAGGGCGAACACGAAACACATCGCAAGACACAGCACGAACACTTTCTTCATGGCCGGTTTTCTCCTTATTTTGATCGCGGACCGAAGCCGCTAGGTATTGGCAAGAACTCCAATCGCCGTCCGGGAACCACACACGAGTCCGCCGGCCATCGATTGCCTGAACTATACCACGACGCGGTGGACGAATTGTCACCTTGCGCGACCATCCGTGCCCTGAGAAGACCTTAACAATTGAAAAACTTCTCAAGCCGACAACACTCTTCCCCGCCCAACCATCCATTCCTGTGCATGAGCTGCGACATTCGCATCGGCACCTCCGGCTTCCACTACAAACATTGGAAAGGTCCGTTCTATCCGGCAAAATGTCCCAACTCAAAGCTCCTGGAGTATTACCTCCAGCACTTTGACACGGTTGAACTGAACAACAGCTTCTATCGCCTGCCAGAGGCGAGCGCATTCGATTGCTGGCGCGAAGCGGCTCCTGCCAATTTCGTCTTCGCAGTGAAAGCCAGCCGTTTCCTCACTCACAATAAGAAACTGAAAGATCCACAAGATGCCCTCGACAATCTGCTGCCGCGTGCGGCGCATCTCGGACCCAAGCTGGGTCCGGTGTTATTTCAGCTTCCGCCACACTGGCGGGTGAATACAGAGCGGCTCATCAATCTTCTCGAAATTCTGCCGAGAGATTTGCGCTATGCCTTTGAGTTTCGCGAACTTTCCTGGATGACCCCTGAAGTGGAATCCATTCTCAAGAAGTTTAATGCGGCGTTCTGTATTTATGAGTTAGCCGGATTCCACTCCCCGCTTACCCTTACCGCGGACTTTACCTACATTCGCCTGCACGGACCGGACCCCGGAAAATATCAAGGCAGCTACAGTGATGAAAGATTGCGTGAGTGGGCACGCCAGATCGAAGCCTGGGCAGCACAACTCAAAGCCATCTACATTTACTTCGATAACGACCAGTTCGGCTACGCGCCGGCGAATGCGACAACGCTTAAGAGGATGGTCTTAGGAAGTGACTAAGTCAGCCGGCATGATCGAGCTGCTTCTTACACGGAGAGAAAGCCATCCCTTTGCATGAAAAGGGATGGCTTCGAACAAATGCGGTGTGTCGGCGATGTTCTCAAACTACTGCCCGACCTGCTGAATGCACTCCTCCAGCACATCGATGGCAACGTCCGCCTCTTCTTTCGTGACCACCAGCGGCGGACATATCCGGACCGTGCTCGGACCACAACCCAGGAAGAGCACGCCATGTTCGAATGCCTTCTCGACAATCAAGTCACGCTCCGCGGCACCATACTCCTTCGTTGTCTTGTCCTTCACGATGTCGACGCCGATCATCAGCCCGCGGCCACGCACATCACCCACTAACTTCAGCTTCGAAGGCCAGCCAGACATGCGCTTCATCATGTGTGCACCAACGTCAGCGGAATGCTCCAGCAGCTTCTCTTTTTCAATCACGTCAAGTGTTGCCAGAGCTGCGGCCACGCATACGGGATTGCCGCCGAAAGTCGATGCATGTGAACCCGGCACCCAGTCCATGATTTCAGAGCGCGTCATCGTGATGCCCAGCGGCATGCCGGAGGCAATGCCCTTCGCAATGCAAATCATGTCAGGCTCAACACCCGTGTGCTCGACCGCCCACCATTTCCCCGTGCGGCCCACCCCACTCTGCACTTCATCCAGCACCAGAAGGATTCCGTGACGATCGCAAATCCGCCGCAGCTCTTGCATGAAAATCGTTGGAGCGACCACGTAACCGCCCTCGCCCTGCACTGGCTCTACGAAGATCGCTGCCACTTCCTCGGGAGGCAGTATTGTCTTGAACAGTTTTTCTTCGATGAAGCGCGCGCAGCTGAGCGCGAACGCATCGGGATCCTGCGTAGCATCCTTGCGTCCGCGATACAGGTCGGGATATTGCACGTGAGTTACGCCCGGCATAAGTGGCGCAAACCGGCGGCGTTGTTGCGGTTTCGACGCAGTCAGCGACAACGCTCCCATGGTGCGGCCGTGAAATGCGCCGAAGAAAGCGATGATGTTCTGCCGCTTGGTGTGATAGCGCGCCAGCTTCAGTGCGCACTCAATCGCTTCCGCGCCCGAGTTGCCGTAATAGATCTTGTGCGGGCCGGGCATAGGCGCAATATTAGACAGACGCTCGGCCAGTTGGACCATGTTCTCGTAATAGAAATCCGTGCCCGACATGTGGATCAGCTCACCCGCCTGCTTCTGCACAGCGGCGACCACATGCGGATGGCAGTGGCCGGTCGAAGTCACAGCGATGCCCGCGGAGAAATCATAAAACTCATTGCCATCGACATCCGTAATCACGATGCCGCGGCCGCTCTTAGCCACCAACGGATACGAACGCGTATACGAAGGCGAAATGTATTTTTCATCATTGGCGAGCACGCGCTTGGCGTTCGGCCCTGGCAGCGCCATCTTGATCTTTGGTCCAGTAGCTGCGTTGGTTGCGGTCATGGTATTGGTAGTCATGGAATCCTCCGTCAGCAGTTGTCAGTAGTCAGCTGCTCGTTATGGGTGAATGCAACCTCGGAATGCGCGGACCCTGGTTCAGGTATGCGCAAGCTGGGGCGAGTCAGGCAGGAAGATTACTAATCACTACCGAAGAGACTGGGACGAAGACGGGAAGGCAAATTCGCACGATAGCGCCGCGGACACACCAGGCAGTGCAGCCAGCACTCGGGCAGATGCGAATTGGGATTGTTGCGCAGCATCGCTAACAGTCAACATCACTACGTCATTATAGCTGGAAGCGCTCCGCGACGTAACCCCCAATTTATTGATGATTACGGGCCTTTTGCGTCCTCGCAAGTTCTCGAATCCCACTGCGCCGGCAATCGTCTGATATCTTTTAGCTTCCCAATATTTTACTTACATGGCCAAAGTACACAGCCCAAGCCGGTTTGCGGTGATTCTTGCCTTCGGGCTGGTGTATCTGCTGTGGGGCTCGACGTATCTGGCGATCGATATTGCGGTGCAAAAGATTCCCCCGGCAGTAATGTGCGCTGTGCGTTTTTCAATCGCCGGAGTCGTGATGCTCGCGGTATGCGCACTAACGGGGCGCAGAATCCTGTATTCCGTACGGCAAATTGCTTTGGCGGCAGCGGTCGGAATATTACTGCTAATGGGCGGGAATTTGACGCTCGCGTGGGCGGAGTTATCCGTTCCATCAGGTTTAGCGGCCCTGATTATCGCTATCACGCCGCTGTGGTTTCTGGTGCTGGATTCGTTGTTGCTGGGGCACCATCGCATTTCGTGGCGAGGAAAAGCCGGACTCGCCCTGGGCATCGTGGGACTATTCGTTTTGTTCTGGCCGCAACTAGATTCCACCTCGTCTCTGGGACGCCGCGAGCTACTCTCCTGTGTGGCGCTTCTCGGTGGGTCTTTTTCCTGGGCATTGGGATCGGTGCTGTCGAAGCGCTGGCAGTCGGGCATGGACGGATTCAGTGCCACAGGCTGGCAGATGACAGCGGCAGGGGCCGGGAGCTTTTTGTATGCCGCAATGCTCGGAGATTTTTCGCACGTAGTGTGGACGGCTCGCGGCCTTGGCGCGGTGACATATCTTGTGGTGTGCGGTTCGTGGATCGGCTACACCGCCTACATCTACTTGCTCGAACATGTGCCGACTTCGAAAGTTTCGACTTATGCGTACGTAAATCCGGTGATCGCAGTTTTCCTGGGGTGGCTGATTCTGCATGAACGCGTGGACCGCTTCATCGTGATGGGAAGCATGATCGTGGTTTTGTCTGTCATTCTGGTTACCAGCGCGAAAGTGAAGGAGAAAACCTTCACTCAAGACTTACCGGCCGCGGAAACCGTCGGGCAGTAGTTCGGTCCTCGACAGAGCTACGACTGCGAAGAATACTCCGAATGCAAGCGCCACTATTTCGCGGCTTCTTCGTCTCCTTCTTCGCTGCTCGACAAATCGACAGAGTGGCCTCGAATCACGTAGGTCCGTTTTGTCGCTGGATTTGATTCGAAGGTTACCCGGGCAGGAGATCGCTGCCAGTCCGGCAGCCTGCACGGTGGGTCCGGAATCTGCCATTGCTGAGTTTCGACCAAGAATTTCGTCTCTTCGATCAGCCACTTCACGATCGGCTTTCGTCGATTGATCTGCGCGACCATGGCATAAATCTGCTTGCTGTCATCAGAAAGGCCACAGTAAGCCGCGTAGTCGCGGTACCAGGTGACGTCAGAGTAAACGGCGTCGAACTCCGGCAAGTTGATGGGGGAGATACGCCCGGTGATCCGATCAACCAGCAGCCATCCCCCGCGTTGCCATTGCCAGTGCGGTGGAACAGTGGATTCCCTCGGCAGGCTATCGTTCACTCGGAAGGCGCGTCTAATGACGAACAGGCGATCCGTTACATCGTGCGAGCTTCCGACGGTAAACTCCTTGACGCGGGCATCAATCAGTAGCGGACGGACCTTGAGAGCAACCGGCTTCTCGTCCGCCGCACCGGTGCCGGGGGACCATTGAACCGTGCTCCATTTCCCAAGTGTAACCACGTGAGGCTTGGTGGCGGCGAGGGCAAAGTTCGTCAAAAGAAAGTTCGTCAGGATAATTAAAGTCGATAGCGTCTTCGTCTTTTTCAATTGGATAAATCGCGTCATGACCAGAGATTAAGCATCAAGCACTATAGATACAACCAAAGAAGCCACAATTTTTTAAGATGAGTTTCAAAGTGGGATAAAGTCAGACAGCAGCTAGCGTTGCCTCGCGGAGTCCTTGCCTAAACACCGACTTCGACATTGCGGTAAACTTGTCGTTTGTAGATACTCACTCTTATGAGCTTTCCCCGTGATCCTCGTCTGGCCTTGAGCAGCAATGTGGGGAAAACTTCCGCGCACGACCTGACTTCCCAACTCAAGCATTACCGACAACTGGACGCGACGACATACCTCTCGGATTCTGGTAGTCGACGACAACCCAGGAATCGCCGCCCTCATGAGCCAGCTGTTGACGATGCGCGGCTACGACGTAGTGACCGCTGCAGATGCGCAACAAGCGGAACTGGAAGTGCGTCGGCAGGCGCCCGATCTCATCCTCTCGGATGTAAAAATGCCGGGAAAGTCAGGATACGAGCTGTGCCGCGATCTTAAAGAAAATCCGGCAACGCGGCTGATTCCTTTTGTATTAATCACCGGATTGAGCGACAGCGCCGATAAACTTCGCGGAATTGAAGCCGGAGCGGACGACTTCCTGAATAAGCCGGTCTTGGCCGAAGAGTTGACAGCGCGCGTGAAATCGTTGCTGCGGGTGAAAGAGTTTACCGACGAGTTGGAGACGGCGGATTCGGTGTTATGCACTCTGGGCCTGATTGTGGAAGGCCGCGATCCCTATACCGAAGGCCACTGCGAACGGCTGGCATCGGCCGCATCAGATTTGGGACGGCATCTGGGACTGGACGAGGATTCCATTCTGGCCTTGCGCCGTGGCGGATATCTACACGATTTGGGCAAGATAGCTGTGCCCGACGAAATTCTCAAGAAAGGCAGCGACCTCACACCGGAAGAATGGAAGATCATGAAGATGCATCCGGTGACCGGGGAGAACATTTGCCGGCCTCTGAAATCCTTGCGCCTCGTGCTGCCCATTATCCGGCACCATCATGAGCATCCCGATGGCTCGGGTTATCCGGATGGATTGCGGGCGGGTGAAATCCCGCTGCTGCCGCGGATTTTGCAGGTCGTCGACGTCTATGATGCTCTGCGCACCGCCCGGCCCTACAAGCCCGCGATTGGCCATGAGCAATCCGCGCAGACGATGCGCGAGAAGGCTCGCCAGGGTTTGCTGGACGGTGATCTGGTAAACGAATTCTTCAGCATGTTGCTGGAACAGCGGAACGTGGCCTAAACAGAAGCCTGGCTGGGGGCATTTACTTTAGTTTCTTTGCGCTGGCCGAGTCTACGCTGAAAAAGCAACAGATTTGTGGAAAGGGACATCTTAAGCATTCCGGGGCAGCCGGACTTATATGATCCCATTCGACGAAATGATCTATAGCATCGTTATTCCGGCTTATAACGAGGGCCAGCGCCTCGGGGAAACCCTGGAGAAGGTGCTGGCATACGTCCGGCAGCAGGGATGGGACGCGGAAGTGATTGTGGTAAATGATGGTTCGTGCGACAACACGGCGCAAATCGTGCGCACGTTTGCGGAGAAAAATCCGATCCTGCGGCTGGTGGAGAATCCCGGCAATCGCGGCAAAGGCTACAGCGTCCGTAACGGAATTCTGAATTCGCGGGGCGATATCGTGGTGTTCAGCGACGCGGACTTATCTTCGCCCATCGACGAAATGCCGAAACTGCTGCAAGCTTTGGCCGCGGGAGCCGATATTGCCATCGGCTCGCGCTGGCTGCGCTCCGAATTGCAAACGCAGCGCCAGTCGCTGCATCGCCAACTTTTTGGCCGAGTCTTCAATGGCTTGAACCGACTTATCCTGGGACTGCAATTTAAGGATACGCAGTGCGGGTTTAAAGCCTTCACACGGCGTGCAGCGCAAACTATATTGCCGTTGCAGCGCATTGAGCGCTGGGGGTTCGATCCAGAAATTCTCTTTCTCGCGCGAAAATTCGGCTTCCGCGTGGCAGAAGTGCCGGTGCGCTGGGGACACGTGGGCGGTACCCGAATCAATCCCCTGATGGATGGAGCGCGGATGTTTGAAGAGATGCTGCGTATCCGCTGGTATGACATGACTGGAAAATACGACGGCCGAATTCCTGCCGCCTCCCCGCAGCCGGTTGAAACTCTGCCCGGAGGACCCGCACCCAGAGCTTGAGATCAGGTTTTAAATTCCAATTTTCAAGCTGACCTTTTTTCCTTCTGCGAAGTCTTTACTTCTTCAACCACTCTTCTACCCATTTCGGAAGTCGAAACAGAAGTCTGTCCTGCCCGCACTAGATCTGCCGTGCGATAGCCCTGATTCAACACCGCGCTGACCGCATTCTCCACGCAAGCCGCTTCCCGCTCCAATTGAAAAGAATGCCGCAGCAGCAACGCGGCGGAAAGAATCGCCCCCAGAGGATTCGCGATTCCCTTCCCCGCGATGTCTGGCGCGGAGCCGTGCACTGGCTCGTATAATCCGACGGGGCCGCCAATGCTGGCCGAGGCCAACAGTCCCAACGAACCCACCACCCCGCCCGCCTGATCCGAAAGAATGTCGCCGAACATATTTTCGGTAAGCACTACGTCGAAATCTTTAGGCCGCTGCACCAGCGACATGGCGGCAGAATCTACATACATGTGAGAAAGCTGCACCTCCGGATAATCTTTCGCGCAGCGGATGACGACCTCGCGCCATAAGCGGGAACACTCCAGAACGTTGGCTTTGTCGACGGATAGAACTTTTCTTCGGCGCTTCATCGCTAGGTCGAAAGCAACGCGCGCGATGCGCTCGATAGCCGCCTCATCGTAAGTCATCGTATTCGTAGCTACGCGGGCCCCGGGCGTGCCCGTGATCGAGCGCGGTTCTCCGAAATAAAGTCCTCCCAGCAACTCGCGCACAATCATCATGTCAGTCCCGCGAATGAATTCTGCGCGCAGCGGAGACGAATCTTCCAGCGCGGGAAAACACATAGCGGGCCGCAAGTTCGCGTAGGCGCCGAGTTCACGGCGCAGCCGCAACAATCCAGCTTCGGGACGAAGGTGGTTGGGGTAATGATCGTACGCCGGATTTCCCACCGCGCCCATCAGCACGGCTGAGGACGCGAGGCAAGCCTGCAAGGTATCCCCAGGCAAAGGATCTTCTACCGCAGCGAGAGCCGCGCCGCCAATATTCTTGTGCTGAAGTTGTAACTCGTGTCCGAAGCCATCGGCAATCGCGCGTAGAACCAGTATGGCTTGCTCAGTGACTTCGGGACCGATCCCATCGCCGGGGAGAATGGTGAGGCTTAGAAGCATCCGGGAATTAGTTTAGCGGAAAAATGGATGCAGCGGCCGGATTGCAGGGCGCGCAGAGTTGAGAGCGAACTGAGAGAGGCAGTCCAGCTAAAACTTATGCCTACACGCCCCAGAGATAATCTTCCTGATCGTGGTGCTGGTCCCCTGGAATGGGAATCGGAACGCCGAACGCATTGGTTTGCGGAACCAGCGGAAATGGACGCTGCGCCTCATGCGCCGATACGCTGGCGGCCGCCGCGACCGAAAGCGGTTCGAACAGCGGCGTGGCCGACGAAGACGGTTTGTGCGTGTCGCGAATCAATTCCAACAGGTGGTGATCTTCCACGTGTTTGATCTTATCGGCCAGGCGGACGAAGCGGCGGTAAATATCATCCAGTGCACGGCGGTCAAACTGATAGCCGAGCTGTTCACAGCGAATATTGAGAGCGTGGCGACCGGAGTGCTTTCCCAGCACCAGCTTTGAATCGGGCACGCCCACGGACTGCGGCGTCATAATCTCGTAGGTCAGCGGATTTTTGAGTACGCCATCCTGATGGATTCCCGCCTCGTGCGCAAAAGCATTGCGTCCCGTAACAGCTTTGTTCGGCTGCACTGGAACACCGGTGATCTCACTCAGCAACTGGCTGGCGGCGAAGAGTTGTTCCGCTGCAACGCTGGTCTCATAGGGATAGCGGTCACGACGAACCCGCAGGGCCATGACAATCTCTTCCAGTGCAGCGTTGCCGGCCCGTTCCCCAATGCCATTAATGGTGCATTCCACCTGCCGCGCCCCAGCCGCAATGGCCGCCATGCTGTTGGCGACTGCCATGCCGAGATCGTTGTGGCAATGCGCCGAAATGGTTACACTCTCGATTCCCTTGACGCGGCGGCGAATGGTTGCGATCAGGTCGCCGAACTCCGCAGGCACGGTATAGCCAACCGTATCCGGAATATTGAGCGTGGTAGCACCCGCTTCAACTACCGCTTCGAGAACTTTGCACAAAAAATCAGTGTCGGTACGCGTGGCATCTTCGGGAGAAAACTCCACGTCATCGCAAAGTGATTTCGCGAATCCCACAGCCTCCCTTGCCTGCGCCAGGCATTGATCGCGCGTGATGCGCAGTTTGTATTGCAGATGAATGTCCGAGGTCGCGAGGAAGACATGAATGCGTGGACGGGCGGCATCTTTCAATGCTTCCCACGCACGCTCGATATCAGGCCGGCAAGCCCGAGCCAGTCCCGCAATGATAGGCCGGCGAATCACTTCAGCGACTGCCTTTACCGCTTCGAAATCACCCTCTGAAGCAATGGGAAACCCGGCCTCAATCACATCGACACCGAGCCGGTCGAGCTGGTGCGCCAGACGCAACTTCTCCTGATGGTTCATACTGCAACCAGGCGACTGTTCTCCATCGCGCAGAGTTGTATCGAAAACGGTGACGCGGATCTGCTCAGCCATGAGTCTTCCTTCTCAGAAAAGAACTGTATTGGTCTATCGTACCGGGCAACGCAGTTGAAGCAACCCTTATAATTTTATCGTAATCATTAGATATCCTTCTATGATAAGCTTTGCTAATGATTACTGTAGTTTCTATTAAGGACTGAAACCCAATGGAGCTGTCCCAACTGGAAGTCTTCCTGAGCGTGGCGCGAGAGCGCCGGTTTTCCCGAGCCGCGGAAAAGCTTTACCGCACCCAGTCCGCCGTCAGCCAAACCATTCGAAAGCTGGAGGATGAGCTGGGCGAGAGTTTGTTCGACCGTTCCTCTCGCGAAGGCGTGCTCACCGATGCCGGTCAGGTGCTTTATGAGTACGCCGAGAAGCTCCTGAACCTGCGCCGTGACGCCCACGAATCGCTCGTCGAACTGCGGGAGCTGCAAAAGGGCAAGCTGGTCATTGCCGCCAACGAATTCACGGCACTCTGTCTACTACCTGTGCTGGGAGAGTTTCGACGGCTGCATCCCATGATCAAAATTACCGTGCAGCGTGCGCTGGGCAGCCGCATCCCCGATGACGTGTTGCAACACACCGCCGAACTTGGTGTGCTGTCGTACAAGCCGGAAGAGCCTCGCCTGCACTCGATCGTGACCTACCTTGACGAATTGGTGCTGGTGGTTCCTCCCGGGCATGCGCTGGCCTCGGAGAGAGAAGTCAGCATCCGTCAATTGGGAGCGGAATCCTTTGTGGCGCACATCGTTTCATCGCCCTATCGCGACAAAGTTCTGCAGACATTTCAGAAATACAAAACGCCCTTACACATGGACCTCGAGTTGCCCACATTGCAAGCCATTAAGCAATTTGTTGCCATGGGCAGCGGCGTAGCGTTGATGCCCGAAATCAGCGTGGAAACGGAGGTGGCGCGCGGCGAATTGGTGAGAATTCCGGTGCGTGAGTTGCGCGTGCAACGCAAGCTGCGCTTAATCTACCGGAAAGAAGCGGGCCTCTCCCATGCGGCGCAGGCGTTTCTGAAAGTAGCCGAAGCAGTAGCGACAGCGCGAGGCGGCCGCTACCGCTTCCAGCGAGAAAGCTAATGATTGTTCGACGCCGCCTAACTCAATCGACGCGCGATTATGCTCAGAGTGGACTCAGCAGTCGGCGCAGACTTCTTTCGCCTGGAAAGCCGCCAAGGCTTGGTTCAAGTTGGGATGGATCTCGAAAAACGAATCGAGATGGGTAAGGTCGAACAGGTCGCGCACAAACGGACTTGGACTGGCGTATTTCAGCTCCGCATTCTTCGCCTGAGCCCAAGTATGGAGAAGCACGAGTTCGCCGATGCCAGCGCTATCGATGGAACGGACGCCGCTGAGATCGAGCACCACTTTACCGCTGCTCTGCAGAACTTCCCCCACCAGATTCGAAAGTGCGACAGCCTCGTCGCGATAAACGATGCGCCCCTGGCAGTAAACCACCACCACATCCCCACGATGTCGAGTTTCTAAACTGAGTTTCAACTGCGACTCCTTTGGTTGAATTCCGAAGCCGGCTAGTTCAATCGCCGGCCATGTTTGCCAAGTGCTGTTGGTGAATTTCATCCTAGTAGATAGACGCGAGCAGAGGGGTTTCGGAATCATAAAAAGAACGTGAATTTTAGTAGTTTGTGCCAGACTTGCACCTGCGCAATTTTGGAACACGGGCATCTTGAGCGTCGGGTACACTGCATCTAACGGATTTCACGCAATCAGGTAGAATTTGCTGCTGGCACAAATTGCCGGAGGAGGAATCATTTTCGTGTCAAAAATCGCAGCCGTGGTGCTGGCGTTCCTGGGCTTTATCATGTTCGCGACCACATCGAGAGCGCAGATTCTCCCGAGTGGGAATGTGTATGTCGGAGCTGCCTACGGCGATCTCGTCGATGTGATCGCAACCAACCGCTATACCTTCCGGGGATGGAATGCCTCCGTGGAAGCCTTCCCCCTCACCCGGCACCAGCACATCGGGGTGGTGTTGGACGGAAGCGGCTTTTACCGGGTCGGCATCCAGCAATACAACCTCTTTATCGGGCCCAGGCTCTCCATGAATTATGGAAAGTGGCGGCCATTCATACAAGTGATGGGCGGTGCCCAACGCATGTTGTCGGACAACGTAAGCCACTACCCGATCGCCGAAGACGTCGGCGGCGGCGTCGATCGAAAGTTCCAGTTTCTCTTCCTGCACCGTTTTTCCTGGCGTGTGCAATTCGACTACATGCATACCCATCTTCTGGCCGCAACGCAGAACGATATTCGGGGATCGACCGGATTGGTTTGGCGTTTCTAAATCGAAACGCCTACACCACCGCCAGCCGGAAGAACCATACTCGGGCGCTCTTGCCGGAAGCGCTCGATTTTCGGCTGGCGACTTCGGGACTTGAAGATTTTTCTCTCCAGGCAAATTCCGTTACTACCTGCTAACCACCCTAAGCCTCGCAGCATCTAAGATCCAACGCAAGCTTCACATGGCTGAAACCATCTGGAAAGGCAGGCTTTTGTTGTCATGCGAAAAATCGGATTCCTTGTCGTTTCTATGTTTTTGTTTGCAGGGCTGGCAACAGCCCAAGTCCCAACCAGCGGCAACGTGTTTTTCGGCTACTCCTACCTGAACAGCGATCTGAATTCCGGCGCCAATCTGAACGGCTGGGAGGCATCAGTCGAAGGCAAGATCATTCCTTTTCTAGGGATTGTGGCCGATTTCGATAGCCATTACGGCTCGCAGAATTTTTCTGTGCTGTGCCCGGGCATCGGTTGTCCATTGACGGTGAATGCGAGCCTGACCGAGCATAATTATCTATTTGGACCTCGAGTGTCAGTGTCGTTAGGCAAGTTTCGTCCATTCGCGGAAGCCCTGTTCGGAGCCGGGCACATAAATGCCGGGCTAGCCGGTTCGGATACCTCGTTTGCCACCGGCCTCGGTGGCGGCCTCGATTACAAAATCATCAAACCGATCGCGTGGCGTTTTCAGGGAGATTACGTTCAAACTCGTTTCTTCGGAGGGACGCAGAATAACGTGAGGTTCTCCACAGGAATTGTGCTGCGTTTCTAAGAAACAGTTCGCTGCAAATGCCGGTTGCATTCACAAAGACAGGATCCAGCCAGTCCGCTGGATCCTGTTTTTCCAGTGGCTTCCGAGAAAAATCGATTCGAGCTCCGAGCGGTCGAACCCAGGCTTACGTCTGCCAATATTTGTGATCGCGCAAAAAGTAATTCTGATTCCAGTAGTTCATCGCAGTCTTCAGAAACAGCCAACCCACGCGCATATGCCCCATCTTTTTGAAGCGGCGGTTGGTGGTGTAGACCCCGCCACGTACAATTCCAAAACGTCTTCTCTCCACCTGCTGGGTCAGCAGGTAATCTTCGGCAAAGGCAACTTGCTCGTGAAATCCCCGAAGCTTCCGGAATTGCTTCAAGTCAAAGAGCATGAACATTCCAGTCGCAAAGGGATGATGCAGGCGCGATAAGTACTGAAAGAAGTCGTTGCCCGCATAGAACAATTTGTCGATCCAGCTGCCATCGCGGCACAGGATATTGGTAGTGACGCAGTGTAATTGTTTCCGTTGGGCGAGTTCCACGGCGCGCCGAACCACCGAGGGATGCGCCAGTTCAATATCCGCGTCGAGAAATAGAACGTAAGTACTCTCTGCGTGGGCAGCTCCCAGGTTTCGTCCGACCGAAGGCATCCCGCCGCGGATCACGCTTACATTCAGACGATCACGAAAGCTAAGCACTACCTCGCGAGTTCCGTCGGTCGAGTTGGCATCAGCAACCAACACTTTCGTACTCGACATCTTCGGGTAGTCCTGCTTCATCAGCGAAGTCAGCAAATTCGGGATCAGCTTCGCCTCGTTCTTGGCCGGAATCACGATCGTCAACTCGCTCGCGGGATTCATGCTCGATGTATTCGTGCTTGTCGTATTCATGCTGGTTAAACTCATGCTTGTTGAACTCATGGATTCGCACTCCCTCTTCGTCAACCGTTAGATAAGTCAGCCGGGAATCGACCCAGCCGCCTGAGTTGTAGTAGTGAGTCCCGTTCTCTTCGATGTGGACGGCCTGATGCGTATGTCCGCAGAAAATTCGTTGTGCATCGTGTTGCCGCGCATGCTGCAAAGCTCCCGCCGAGACTTTTGGCGACATGCGCAGCCACCGCGTGTTCAGCCGGTCGATGAGCCGCACGATGGGCTTGTTTTTGAAATCCAGCTTCTGCAACTTCAGATAGAGTGAGGTTCCCAGCCTGCTTAGCCGCACATTGTTCACCTGAAAACCGTCGAACTGGTGACCGTGAATCGCGATGTGGCGCAGTCCTTGATATTGCCAGGAGTAACGCTGGTACACCCGCACACCCACCAGGTGCGACATGATGTTGGTGAGCCCGTGGTCGTGATTCCCTTCCACCCAAACCACTTCAATGTTGCGTTTCGGATTCGACAGCTTGCGGATATAGCCGAGAAACTTCCAGTGGTCTTTGGTCAGGCGGGCAAAATTGAGATCGGCAAAAATATCGCCGAGAAGAATCAACCGCTGGAAACGATTGTCCTTCAGCACGCGCGTGGCTTCCCGCGCATGGCTCGTCTCTGCACCGAGGTGCAGGTCGGAGAGGATCAGCGTGTTGTACACGGGCAGATCCATATACTCCTTGTAACGCAGCAATGTTAAGGGGTGATGAATTGTGCATCAAAATCAGTGCAGAGGTAACTGGCGGAGTAACCTTCCCAGATCACAGCTACAGCTCGATTTACGGCTGGATATTTCAGGAATGTGAATGCTGACAGCCTGTAACGCAGTTTTATTTCGGGGCAGGCGGGACATATTCTTTCGGTAATGCCGACCCTTCCCCGAAGAAGAATTGCTCCATCTGCTTAACAATCACTTCCTGATCCTCGCGGCGCGCGGGGTTCAGGCGGTATTCGTTGAGCAGCATCTTGCAGTGCTCGGTCCACATTCTCCAGGCTTCTTGGGAGACGTTGTCGTAAACCTTGCGTCCCAAGTCATTGTCGAACGGAGGTTCATCCAATCCGGGCAGCTCTCTTTTCAACTTCACGCAATACACATTGTGCGCCATACGCTTCCTTCGGTCAGGAATTTGTCAGTCTTGTCACTCCTAAGATTATTACACGGGAACACGGCAGGGGAACGAATCGGAGGAATGAAGGTGCCGCGCCGAAAAGAATTTGTTTCAGAATCTCAGGGCTTCGCCATCCCATTTTCAGTCATGATTTTCGCGAGCTCTTCTCGGCTGATCAGGGAACCGGGTTTTAAATTCATCCCCATTTCCATCCCCTTACCCTTCAGGCCAACGTAGACTGCGTTGTAAGGTTCATCGCCAACGTTTTCGACTTTGTGCTTGAAAGGCGGAAACCAGCGGGCCTCGCCTGACTTAGAGTAAACCTCCGTGACTTTGCCACTTTGATCAGTGAACCGCAGATGCCCTCCAGTCACGATTACGACTACGCCGCCGGGATGATCGTGCATCTCCGATTTCTCGTGCGGTCCATAATGTACGCTGACGACTTGCACCCGTTCGTTTTCAAACATCAGGCGGTAGTGTTTCGGTTCCACTTTAGTGGGATCTTGTGCCGATGCTGAACCTATTGCCAGACACAGGATTACCGCTGCGCAGAGATATCTGCACAACATACGCCCGCCTCCTCGAAGGGAAATCGAAATCGTTTGAGCTTAGGTCAAGCTACTCTCGCACCAATAGACTGTCAACGATTCAAGGGCCGCCCGTTCCAAGGTGGTTAATCGTCGCAGAAAGTCAAAGAAAGGCGGACCCCTTCCACGGGTCCGCCCTCAAAACTTGCAATTCGACTTGCCGAACCTGACGCGAACTATTTTTGGTCTGGTGTCTTCCCGGGCTCCGGAGCCGCCTCCTTGCTCTTTTCTTGGATGGAAACCAGTTCGACTTCGAAGATGAGTGTGCTGCCAGGGCCGATATCGGCACCCGCGCCGCGATCCCCATAGGCAAGATCGGCCGGAATGAAGAGCTGCCATTTCGAACCAACCGGCATCAATTGAAGGGCTTCAGTCCATCCCTTAATTACTCCACTCACGGGAAACGTAGCCGGCTGGCCCCGTTTGTAAGAGCTGTCAAATTCCGTCCCGTTAATGAGCGTGCCCCGGTAGTTGCACACCACCGTGTCGCTCGCCGTGGGCTTCGGTCCCGTTCCCTCTTTCAGAATTTTGTACTGCAGGCCGCTGGGCAGCGTAACTACGCCTTCTTTTCCCTTGTTCGCCGCGAGAAAAGCATCCCCTTCTTTCTTATTGGCTACAGCCGCCTCCTGCATCTTTTGCATCTGCTGCTTGCCAACTTCATCCTGCACTGCTTTGATTGCAGCCTGCGCTTCTTCTTCGGTGAGCAGAGGTTTTCTTCCCGCCAAGCCGTCTCTCAGTCCGCGTGCGAGAACGGCTGGATCGTACGGAACCGATTGTTTCTTAAAACTCTCCGCCATCCTTTGCCCGGTCCGCATCCCGACAGCGTAGCTGAACTTTTCTTTTTGTGTTTTTAGCGTCAGACCGGTCGCGCTCCTGGCTGCGGTGGTTGGGCGCTTTGCGGAACTTTGCGTCTTGGTCGTAGTGCTTGGTTGACTGGTGGCGGGCGGGGTCTGCTGGGCCAGTGCGCTCCCAAGCAGCAGCATACCAGCCGCCAATAGGTTTACTGCGGTTGTGAATTTTTGCATGCAGCTATTGTCACATCGCGAGGAAGGTCTCGGCAAACCGCTGGCTCGGTTTGCACCAACCAGCGATGGCGAACTCAGGAACTCTTCAACTTATATCCGGGTGGAATCTCGAACATCGAAGGATGAGGTTCCTGCGTCGACGTCGGCTTGCAGTAAGTAGTCTGCGATCCCAATGCGCTGGTAATTTTAGTCAGAACAGGTGTTTTCAGCTTGGTGCTCATCCAAACCTCGGTGACGGTTGGCTGGGGCGCCTTAGGGAGTGGAGGCGCTTTGGGGAGTGCCGGCGACTTGGGAGAACCAGGAATCTGCGGAATTTTCGGCATGGGCGGCGTTTGCGGCTTCTGTGCCGCCGGAAGCACATAACGCTTGCCTTCAACTTCATGTCCCTCGATCATGCTTTTGCCCAGGTCCTGCACTTGCATCGCGGGAGGCGACGGCGCTCCTCCAGGCAGCTTTGAACCAGCCGGTGCCGCGGCTCCGGAGGCCGCAGGCATGGGTATAATCGTCGCCTCTTTTTTCAAGTGGTCAAGCAGAATGGTCTTCTGATCCGTCGGGTTCGAAATGATACTGGAGGTGGGCGTATCGATGCGCATTTTTCCGCTACTCGAGCGCCACATGCGCGAAGAGGATTGCGCGCTTGCGCCGCCGCCCGGCGCTTCAGACTTGGTGGCGCAATCAGAACAGGAAGGAGGTGTCGGCGGCTGAGATATTTGAGACATTGGCTCGCGGCGCCACAGTCTATCACGCCTGGTGGGCCCGCAAGGATTTGAACCTTGGACCAATGGATTATGAGTCCACTGCTCTAACCGCTGAGCTACGGGCCCACTGCACTATTAAACTAACATAACAAGTCTGAGGCCGAGTTCGGCTGCGCGGGCCAGGAAATTCTTCACAAATCCGCCGGCTGCTTTAGGAGAGTTTCTCGAAACAGGCTAAATACAAAACTGAAAAAAGCGCTTCCTTTCTTCCGCCTGCAGCATCTAGTTCCCTTGCAGTCATTGCAACTCCCTGACATTCGTTATAAATTCGACTGAAGGATTTTGAGCACCATGCAGTCGATCTCGAAGCGCATCGCGTGGCTTTCGCTGCTGCTGACCTTGTGGTCGGCGCTGGCGTTTGCTGTGCATCACCATTCGAGTCAGGATGAGTCCGCAACCTGTCAGGTGTGCGTTGCGGCGCATTCAGCATCGCCAACCGCTGGATTGCCCACTCCCAAGCCGGTGTTCTTTTGCATCCCGGCTTTCCGCCCACAGCCCACAGCCGCCAAGCAACAGCTCATCGCTTTTGCCTTATATATCCGGCCACCTCCAGTCGTCTAGAAGATCGCATTTTTCAATATGCCGGGCCCGGTCCGTTTTTCTCGAACCGCTCTCTCGATCTTTATATTTACGATTTTTTTCGACGATTCTGGAGGAATCATGCAAGCTTCCTATCGAAAGCCGCATCCCGCGGCCTTTATGGCACTTCTCTTCTTGTCCCTCGGACTTCCGGCTTTCGCGCAATCAGGGGGAAATTCGGGCTCCATCAGTGGCAATGTGCAGGACCCGAGTGGCGCGGTCGTTCCAAATGCAACCGTTGAAATTCACAATCCGGTCAGCCAGTTCGACCGATCCACCACCACAGATAAATCTGGTAATTTCACCATTCCAAACGTTCCGTTCAATCCGTATCACATGTCCGTCACTGCGACGGGGTTCGCGCAAGAAGTGCAGGATATCGACGTTCGCTCCGTGGTTCCGATCAGTGTCAAGATCCATCTCCAGGTATTAGGATCAAACACGTCAGTGACTGTGGAGGCTCCAGCTGCCGATTTGCTGGAGAACGATCCCACCTTCCACACTGACGTGGACAGAAACTTGTTCAACAAAATCCCCTTGGAGAGCACAACATCGTCATTGAGTTCTGAGGTCACGCTCGCCACACCGGGGATAGCCGCCGATTCCAACGGCCTCTTCCACGGGCTCGGCGACCACGCGGAGAATTCGTTCTCCGTCGACGGCCAGCCAATCACAGACCAGCAAAGCAAGGTGTTCTCGAATCAGCTTCCCCTCGACGCCGTTCAATCGATGGAAGTGATTTCTGGGGCACCCCCTGCGGAATACGGAGGCAAGACCAGCGTCGTGATTGTTGCAACTACTCGTTCGGGCCAGGGAGTGACGACGCCGCACGGCAGCGTAACCACTTCCTACGGGTCTTTTGGAACATCGAATGTTGAGGCCGAACTCGCCTATGGAGGTAAGAACTGGGGAAACTTTATCTCGGCTAACGGCTTGAACACTGGCCGCTTCCTGGATCCGCCGGAATTCACGGTACTGCACGACAAGGGCAACGAACAGAACGTCTTCGACCGGGTGGATTATCAACTAAATAATACCGACTCGATTCACCTCGACTTCGGCTACAGCCGGAGCTGGTTTCAAACGCCGAATTCGCTCGACGCAGAAAATGCGACGCCCTGGAGCGGACTGCAAGGGATTGAGCCGCAAATGGCAGCCTTTAATGGCACAGGCCCGAACGGAAATATCGTGGGCCCCACCGATCAGCGCTCCAAGATTGGCACGTTTAATATCGCGCCTTCATGGACGCATATTTTAAACAAGGACGCCGTATTCACGTTGGGTGCATTCGTGCGCCGCGACAATTACGACTACTACCCAAGCAACGATCCGTTCGCAGACCTCGGGCCACCCAGTCTCCAGAGAGAGTCCGTAGGCCAGAATCGCACGCTGACGAATGCCGGCCTTCGATCCGATCTTTCCTACGTCAAAGGGATAAACCAGATCAAGGCTGGAGTCACTTACGAACAAACATTTCTCAATGAGGACGACGCTCTCGGGATCGTCGATCCAACCTTCAATGCCCCCTGCATCGCTGCCGCAGCTACCAGTGCAGTTAACATCTACCCGTTCGTCGCGACGCCTGCTGCCGGCATTACGAATCCCTCGCAATGCGCTGGCCTATACCAGCCCAATGTTGCGACCAACACGAACGCGCCCGGCACCACTCTTTACCCTTATTTCAATCCCATCCTGGCTCCCTACGACTTGACCCGTGGCGGAGGCTTGTACACCTTTGACGGCCACACCGACGTGAAGGAACTTGCACTGTATGTGCGGGACAACATTACGAAAGGAAACTGGTCTTTGAACCTGGGTATACGCGGCGATCTCTACAACGGTCTCACTACCGCGCGGCAGGCCGAACCTCGCGTGGGCATCGCTTACAACGTCAAGAAAACCAACACGATTCTCCGTATTTCTTACGCTCGCACTCTGGAGTCGCCGTTCAATGAAAACCTGGTGCTATCCAGCATCGGATGCGCAAATGCCGTACTCAATCCGCTTCTTGCCTGTTCTTCCTCCGCGCTGACGCCGTTGAGTCCGGGCTTCCGCAATGAATTCCACGCTGGTCTAGAGCAAGCGTTTGGAAAATACTTAGTATTTTCCGGCGAGTGGATATCCAAGTACACCCACAACGGGTACGACTTCAGCGTGCTCGGAAACACTCCGATCACTTTCCCCATTGAGTGGCACAATTCCAAAATTCCTGGATATGCCGGCCGGATTAGCGTGCCTGAAATCCACGGCTTTTCGGCGCTCTTCGTCTTCTCCAGCGTAGCGGCGCGCTTTTTCCCGCCGCAGATCGGCGGCGCAGGCGCTACTGTTGGGGCTCCGGGTACACCCTTCCGGATTGACCACGACGAAAAGTTCAACCAGACCACACACTTCCAATATCAACCCTGGAAGAACGGCCCTTGGATGGGCTTCAATTGGCGGTATGACAGCGGACTGGTCGCAGGCAATGCGCCCTGTTACGGATTAAACGCCAACAACGATTGTCCACAGTCAACCACAATCGGCGGCCAGCCCGCCGTCTTTACGCAAGACGTTTTTGGGAATCCCCTGTCCGCCGATCAGGAGTTCGAGGCGGGCTTCACTTGCAATGGCGTCCGCGCAACGCCGACCGCTCCGTTACCTGCCGCCTGTCTGGCGTCGCAGTTCGGAACCAACTTAATAAAAGTGCCAGCTCCAAACACCGAGAACGACGATCACAATCCACCGCGCATTGCATCACGGAATCTCTTCGACCTTTCCGTGGGCCATGACAACCTGTTCCATGGCGAGAAGTACAAATGGAGCGCACAGGTTACGGTTATCAACCTGGCAAACAACTACGCTTTGTACAATTTCCTTTCCACGTTCAGCGGTACGCACTACGTAACCCCGCGTACGGTGACTGCGGAACTTGGGTTCCACTTCTGAGATTTTTCTGTAGTCTGGGAATTATTCTGTGCAAAAAGTATGAGGGCAGCACGGTCGAAACCGGGCCGCCCTCATATACTCGGAAATTTCTATCTAGATTCTGAAGATTTGGATGGTTACGTTCACTTCCGGCTTTGCTGAACGAACAACACCAGATTCGCATCGAGAATCTTCGTGCGCTCCTCAGGGACTTCGACGAAGCGAAAAGGCTGCAACCATCCTTGCGTAGCCCACATGGGAAACATCATTTCCGCTTTTTCCCGGATCGTCGCCTCTCCTAACTGAAAGATCAACTCCACTTGCAGTTTTTCGTCGAGTGGCTTTTCGACATTTAACAGTCCGCCAGTCGTAGAAAGCTGATGCAGTTTTCCTCGTAGCTCACGCCGGTTCGGCAGGCGGATCAGCGCCAGTATCGATCCGCGCAGTTTGACGCGAAACGGGCGCGGGGTAAGACTCGGCGAGGTCGCCGAAGAGATTTCGACTTCCGCGGATTCTGGGCTCTGCGACATCGTGGCTGAATTATGGCACTACATCGGTTACCACAGGAGGTTACGAAAGAACGGGAAGCGAACACGACCATTGCCGAAGAGAACGCTAAAGTATTTTGCGCAGTCTTTATTTTCTTCCGGGATGCGCTTCACCATGGCCGGAAAATACGTTGTAAGGCCAAACATTCTTACCCTTGGCTGTCGCCTTTCCTTCCGGACCAGCGGACGAACTTATTTTAGGAGCACAGTTCCAATCCTCCGGCGGATCGACGAGCCCCCAAACATTTCCCTCGTTGTATAAGGACACTCCGATCAGGAAGGATTTCCCATCGTTGCCCAGCGGCAGGCAATTTGCCACACGGCCTGAAGCGGTTGCACCACCCGGCAGATCACCCAGCAGGACCGGGGTTTCGAGCGGCAGGGCTTGCGAAGCGCGAATCCCACAACCTTGCGGACTTACTACCAACGCCATGCACTGCGCGGAGAACGGATGCCTTCGATCCATGCTGGTGACGACCAGAGGGATCTGCACGCGCAGTCGTGTGCTGCGGCGCGTTGTCTTGGGTGTCAGTATTTCCATCCTCAACTCCAACCTACTAGTGTGACAGAACTGCGCCCGCGCCGGCTCCTGAGAAAGAGCAAATCTTCGTAACGAAAGTAACGTTAAGTTCGGAAGGGTGAGGTGATAGCCGCGCTTCAACTGGAGACCAACGGTTCCATTGCCCTGTTAAGATGGCTTGGCTCGCAGCGAACGATATCCGTGAAACTGCCAACTGCTCCCGTCACTACCGAATGGAACCTCCTGCTGGCAGCGGTTTCTCGCGGTTCGAGGAGTACCCATCAACTTGGGCCTTTATTAGAACAGTCTCCCGATTGGGATTTTCTTCTTCGCCTCGCTGATCGGCATGGCGTCAGCTCGCTGCTGTATCAAGGCCTGGAGTCGTTGGCGGAGCTCGTTCCGGTTGCGATATTGGCATCACTTCGTCAAGCTCATGAGCGGAACATTCACAAGTCTCTTTTCCTCACCCGCGAACTGATCCGAATTCTCGATTGCGTCGGTGTACCCGGCATTGAGGTCATTCCTTATAAAGGCGTCGTGCTGTCTGAGCTTTATTACGGGGATATCGCTCTCCGCCAATCTGGCGATATAGATTTATTCGTGCGCAAGCAAGATGTGGTGCGGATCAAGCAAGCAGTTCGCGATCTGGGGTATACACCTCGCCTATTCATTCCGGCAGATGCCGAACAAGACTACATTGCTTCGGGATATGAATGCACTTTCGACGGTCCTGCGGGAAAAAACCTGCTGGAATTGCAGTGGGCGCTGCAGCCGCGTTTTTACGCCGTCGATTTCGACATGAATGCATTGTTTGAGCGCTCAAAGAACGTGACGGTCGCAGGTCGCGTTATGAAGACACCGTCGCCCGAAGATCTGTTACTGATCCTTTCTGTGCACGCCGCGAAACATGTTTGGGGACGACTGATCTGGCTCTGCGACATTGCGCAGATTTTGCAGCGCGAGAATTTGAATTGGGATTGGATTCGGTCGCAAGCCGCCGAGATTGGCATCGAAAGAATTCTTCATATCACGCTGTTATTGCTCAACAGATTCTTTGGAACAAGGATTCCCCCCGGAATCGAAACGAAACTCCTTGAAGACAAGACTGCGAAGACGTTCGTGGAACAAATCGCCACCTCGGTTGCTCTCGGGGTTAATTACGAAGAGGAAAAATTATCGTATTTTCGTCTGATGATGCGGCTGCGCGAACGCAAAATGGACCGATTGCGATTCCTCGTGCGGTTAACTTTCACTCCTGGTCCCGGCGAGTGGGAAACTGTTCCCCTGCCGAAGACGTTGTTCCCGCTCTATCGCTTGGTGCGGCTGGCGCGACTGGCATCCAGATTCGCGGGCATCCAATAAGGAGAATCGTCTCTATCGGCTGGCTAAACCTCCGGCGGTTTCGCCGCCGTCAAGGGTGTAAACATGGCCGGTGGCGTAGGCGGCGTCGTCGGAGGCGAGATAAGCGAACAGGGCCGCAATTTCTTCCGGCTGGGCGTGGCGTCGGAGGGGAATTTTCCTGTTCACTTCATCGAGCATCGCATCTGTGTATTCGGCGCGTTGCATGGGTGTAAGCACGTATCCTGGGGCGACCGCGCACACGCGCACTTTCGGCGCGAGTTCGAGCGCCATCGTCTTCGTCAGTTCGATGACCCCCGCCTTAGTGGCGTTGTAATCGGCGTAATAGGGATAGCCCATGATGCCGTTGGTCGATGCGGTTTGCAGGATTACTCCGCTACCCCGCTCGGCTTGGTAATTTTCGACCATGTGTCGCGCCGCGGTTTGCGCTACATAGAAAACTCCGGTGAGATTCACAGCGATCACGCGGTCCCATTCTTCAGGAGTGATGTCCAGGAATCTGTGGCGGATGCTGATGCCTGCGTTGTTGACGAGCACATCGACTCCGTCCATCACGCGAACCGCATCGGCGATTGCCGCTTCCACCTGCATCAGGTCGGTCACGTCGGCGATGATGGCCTCCGAAATCCCCGGGAGTTCGTGACGAATCGCTGCGCACGCTTGGGGATCGCGATCGAGGACGCAGACACGTGATCCTTCTTCCAGAAAGCGCGCAGCCGTGGCCGCTCCAATTCCGCTCGCGCCTCCGGTGATCAAAACCCGTTTGTTTTTCAATCCTCTCATTGTGAATTGCTGAATTCTATCAGGGACTCGTGGCATCTTAATTCTGTGCGCGCGACCAAAGCAGATCGCCATCCCCGGCGAGACTCATCACAAAAACAGGATTCCAGTTCACTGCTGGCGGCAGGCGACTTACGCCCAGGGCACGTGTGGTTGATGACTTTCAGCGTAGGCGCGATTGTCGCCAACATTTATTACATCCAGCCGCTGCTGGCAACGATTGCGGCGGCGTTTCGAATCTCCGTAACTCAGGTGGGAACGGTCGCCATGCTGACCCAGCTCGGAACAGCGTTGGGGATGCTGTTTTTTGTTCCCTTGGGCGATACGAAAGAGCGGCGGGAGCTGATCGTTTCCCTGCTGCTAGGTCAGGCCGTCTGCCTGGCCGCAATGGCGAGCGCCCGCACGTTTGCGTGGCTCGCGTTGGCGAGCTTTGGCATAGGGATTACGGCGGCAACAGTCCACGTCATCGTTCCCTTCGCCATGCATCTGGCTTCTCCCACGCGGCGGGGAGCCACGGTGGGAACCATTCTTGGCGGATTGTTGTTCGGAATTTTGCTGGCGCGAACGTTCAGCGGCCTGCTGGGTGCGTGGGTGGGATGGCGTGCGATTTATTGGCTGGCGTCGGGTCTGATGCTGCTGCTGGCGGTATTGATTCGCACCGGACTACCAGAAAGCAAGCCGGAGCTGCGACTCACGTGGCCCAAATTAATTCGATCTACATTCGTTCTTATCCGTGATCAGCCGGTTTTGGGCGAGGCGGCTACGCTGGGCGCGATTTTCTTTTGTGCCTTCAGTGCTTTCTGGACCACGCTGGTGTTTTTCCTGGGCACGCCCCCGTATCACTATGGAAGCGGCGTGGCGGGCCTCTTCGGCTTGGTCGGCGCTGCGGGCGCGGTTTGTGCGCCGTTTATTGGGCGCATGGCAGATCGTTATGGGGCGCGGCGGAACGTCCTGGTATCGCTGGTGGTGACGCTTATTTCTTTTCTCGTTCTCTATTTGTTCGGAAAACATATGAGCGGATTGATTGTCGGCGTGGTATTGCTCGATGTCGGCGTGCAATCGGGCCACGTTTCGAATCAGGCTCGAATCTACAGCCTGCTGCCAGAGGCGCGAAGCCGCATGAACATGGTCTACATGGTCTGCTACTTCACCGCGGGCGCATTGGGGTCGTGGGCTGGATCGGCGCTATGGCAGCGCTTCGGTTGGGCGGGAGTTTGCGGGCTGGGATGCGGGCTTCTGATGGCTGGCTGCATTGTTTACGCGTCCAGCGGGCAGAACAATCGCGCGCTGCAACCAGAATCGCCGGGCGAATGGGAGACCGGAACCCAGATCTGAACGGTCAGATGGGTTTTCCGCGGAAGAAATAAATCAATTCAATGATCAGAATGATCACGACCATCAATTCCAGGACGAATGCCCGGCTCTGATTGAATTCGTCCACCATGAAGCGGTAGAGTTCTTCGGCCGTTTGCAGTTTTTGCTGGACCAGATCTTTATAATCGGGCACGCCCACCTTCGATGCGGCCAGTTTGTAGAGACGAGCGGAGAACATGTCGCTGAGGAATTTGATGGCGTTGTCCGCCCGCTCGGTCAACTCGCTCACGTCGAGCAGGACGGTGTGGAGTTTCGATGCGGCGCGGGCGGTGCGCCAGCGCGACCAGAGGCCGCGGCCTCCACTTTCAAGAAAGTCATAAACGTCTTCCAATTGTTTGGTGAGCAAGTCGTCATAGTGGCGGAACTCAAGCAGCTGCGAGTTGGCGTACTGCAAAAGTTGAATAGCGGTCTCGGCGCCCGAGGGCGTGTCGTAGATGAATGCGGCGTTCCATCCGATGACCGCCAGGTCGCTGGGATAGTAGGAAATCCGCGACTGCAGAACCTCCTGGCGCTCGCCATCGGAGAGCGGCTGAGTCTCGCCGCGCACCACTTGAGAAATACAATCCGCTTGAGAAGCAAGCAGATCGGACGCCGAGGGCGAGCCCGCAATCTCGCGTAGATGAAAGATGAAATAATCTTCCTTCAGCCACTCTGTGAGATAGGGCTTAACAATAGCCGGAGCGGCGCGATCGAGTTTCTCTTTAACGATGCGGGCGGCAAGGCTCTCGAAGTTGGTATCCCAAACCCAGCGGCTGGAAAGTTGTACGAGTTTGTTCCAGTCGCCGGAAAATGGCAGCTCAAACACCACGCTGACTACGCCGTAGTCGAAGTATTTAATCTCGCCCTGCAAATGCTCGCCGCTTTCCAGAACCAGTGGTTCCAGGGCTTCCTCTACCGGCGGACGCTGGAAGCGCACGTATCCCGGAGCCATATGTTTAAAGCTGGTGTCGACGGTGCGGGCGCCCAGAATGCGGCGCAACTCGTCAAGGCGAATCTCCTCGCATACGTCGAATTGGATCATCACCAGAACCGAGCCGCACAAGGGTGCGTCCGGAAGCTTCACCGCGACCAACGTGGGTAAAGCCTCCGCAGGGACTTTGCCAATGGCGGGCGCGATGATTGTGGTTTCACGATCCATAGAGCTCCAATGGACCAATCCAAATCGCTTCGGTCTGCGTCTGGACTGGATAAGACGAACGGCGAGAACTCTATTGTCCCAGAAGCCGGTCAGAATGGCGAGCGGCAGCAATTAGCACAGAGCTATAAGCTGCGCAAACCGTGCAAAATCAGCGATTTCTGGCAGTTCCAAATTAGCCCTTCAACAGCCTGCCATCACGCTGACCCCAAAATACTACGCGCTTCCAGGAAATCTTCACTCGCTCACCGCGGGTCATCTGAAATCCAGATTAGGGATGAGACCGTGCCCCGCTGTCGTTCAGCGCCATTTGTAGCACCTCCGCCAGATGAAGCGCATGTCGACCAGAGCCTTGAGCTATCTGTTCGCGGCAACTGAAACCGTCGGCAATGATGAGCCAGTCGGACGGCGCCTGGCGAACCGCCGGCATGAGTTCAAGCTCGCCAATGGCAATCGAGATGTCATATTTGTCGCGCTCGAAGCCGAAGGATCCAGCCATCCCGCAGCATCCCGGAGCGGGACTCTGGAAATCGACACCGAGACGCGTAAGCAGGGCCTCCTCCGTCGTCATCTTCATCAGTGATTTCTGATGGCAATGACCGTGGAGGATCGCTTTCCGATTGAGATGCGGCAGTGTGAAATTGTTCGCGCGGATCTCCAGAAATTCACTCAGCAGAAAAGTTTGGCGGGACAACGCCTGCGCTCGTTCGTCGTGGGGAAAAAGGTTGACGAGTTCATCACGAAACACGGCAACGCAACTTGGCTCGAGGCCAACGATGGGAATACCCGCTTCGATTTCAGGGGAAAGCTCGTTGAGGATTTCCAGCAGAAGCGACTTCGCACGATTGAGCATGCCATGGTCATAGAGCGGACGTCCGCAGCATAGGTGAGGTTTGGGCACTGTGACGCGGAATCCGGCAGCCTCGAGCACTTCTACGGCAGCCTTGGCTGTGGCGGGATGGAAATAATTATTAAAGGTATCCGGCCAGAGGAGAACGGTCGTCGCGTCGGTCCTGCCCGATCCGCCCTGGCGACGATGGAACCAAGTCTTAAAAGTTTCCGGAGCGAACTTCGGTATGGTTCGCTGCGCGGGGATTCCGGCGGCTAGCTTTGAAATGTCGCGCAGAAACGGAAGTTGCGTAAAAAGGTTGGCGAGGCGGGGCGCGTGCGACGCAGCACGCGCCCACAAATCGATGTTACCGAAAGCATAGGCGCTGCGCGGCCGCATGCGGCATTGGTAGTAGTGAGAAAGAAATTCAGATTTGTAGGTCGCGAGGTCGACACCCACCGGGCATTCGCTTTTGCATCCCTTGCAAGCGAGGCACAGGTCGAGTGATCGCTTCACCTCTTCGCTGCGCCAGCCGTCGCGGATGATCCCATCGCTTCGACCTTGGCCCCGCGTCATCTCCCAAAGCAGGTGAGCACGGCCGCGCGTTGAGTGCTCTTCTTCGCGCGTCACGCGGTAGCTGGGGCACATCAGCCCACCTTCTTCGCGGCGGCATTTGCCCACGCCCACGCAGCGCAGAGTAGCCTCGGCCAGGCTGCCGTGATCAGCGGCGAATGGAAAGTTCGTCTTAGGCTGCCAGGGCGCATAGTCCGCACCGAGCCTCAGATTTTGATCAAGTCTGTAAGGCTCTACCAGTTTGCCAGGATTCATCTTCCATTCTGGATCCCACGCTGACTTGAATTCGCGAAAAGCCTGCACCAGTTCCGGTCCAAACATTTTCGGAAGCAGTTCCGCGCGAGACTGACCATCTCCGTGCTCGCCTGAGATCGAGCCTCCATAGCTCACCACGAGGTCGGCAGCCTCTTCCATGAACTTACGGAATTTGGCGATGCCGTCCTTCGACTGCAGGTCAAAATTGATGCGGGTGTGGACGCAGCCGTGGCCGAAGTGGCCGTAAAGCGAGCCTTTGTAGCCGTAGGCAGCCATCATCTTGCGCAGATCGCGGAGATAAGGGCCAAGCTTTTCAGGAGCGACGGCCGAGTCTTCCCAGCCTTCCCAGTTCAGCGGTTCGCCCGGCACATGAGACGTAACGCCGAGAGCGGATTCCCGAACTTCCCACACGCGCTTGATTTGTTGCCTGTCGGTGTAAAGGCGCAGTGCGGGAGCGCTCGCGCTTCGACCCAACGCCCGCATCAAGCCATGCGCTTGAGATTCGGCTTCCAGCGCCGTTTTTGCGCCGAACTCCACCATCAGCCAGCCACCGCCTTCCGGCAATAGAGCGAGGCCCTCGGAGTTAATGCCTTTCGTTCTCGTATAACCGACGAGAAGATCGTCGAACCCTTCAAGGCCGATAGGCTTGTGTTGCATGATCTCAGGCACGTGATCGGCACACTGGTAAATATCAGGATAGGCAACGACCAGCAGCACGCGTTCTGGCGGGCTCTCGACCAGACGGCAAGTCGCTTCGAGTATGGTGACGCATGTCCCTTCGGAACCGACCAGCGCGCGTGCAACCTGAAAGCCATTCTCCTGCAGAAGGTAGTTCAAGTTGTAGCCGGAGACGCGACGCGGAATATTTGGAAAGCGTTGCCGGACCAGACCGCCATAGGCATCGGCGATCGCTTTGAGCTTGGTATAGATTTCGGCACGGCGCCCGCCTTGCTGGAGAATGGTTCCCAATTCCGCGTTCGATGTAGCTCCAACTTTCATACGAACGCCGTCATAGGTGAGGATTTCGAGTTCCTCGACGTTGTCATCCGTTTTTCCAGCCATGACGGAATGAACGCCGCAGGAGTTATTGCCAATCATCCCTCCCAAAGTGCAGCGGTCATGCGTGGCCGGATCGGGCGCAAAGGTGAGATGGTGTTTTTCAGCGGCGGCGCGGAGATGATCGAGCACCACTCCAGGCTGTACGCGGGCGATTCGGCGGACAGGATCAATTTCAAGAATCGCCGCCATGTATCTGGAGAAATCGAGGACGACGGCGACATTGCAGCATTGGCCGGCAAGCGACGTGCCGCCGCCGCGGCAAAGCAATGGTGCACCGAAATCGCGGCAGAGTGCGACCGTGGCGATCACATCGTCTGCATCGCGAGGCAGCACTACGCCGATCGGAACCTGGCGGTAATTCGAGCCGTCGGTGGCGTAGAGGGCGCGGCTGCCGCGATCGAACCGAACTTCGCCGCGGATGCGAGAACGCAGAGCTTCACTCAAGCCCGATGCATCTACTTGCACAGACTTGGCAATCTGTGCGAGTTCCACGAATCTATCTCCCATGCCAACGGGCTTTCTTCGCTTCCGTTCTCTGCACTTCAGACCTTAGCTTGGAGGGTTCAGTTCGAAGGCGAATTTCCCTCATCGGACTTGCGCGAGACGCTGGTAATCATGATCTTCGTCTTACCACCCTGGGATTCAACGTTGATCGTGATCATCCTCTTGTTGTCGTTCGAGATGATTGTGGAATGGCCCGCATCGGAGGTGGTGACCATGGCGTTCGGAAACTTAGCCTTGTAGAAGTTAAACACCTGCTCCACCGGATCGCTGCTCTCCGCGCTGATGGTTGCTGTGTGAACTCCTCCGAAAGTCGCGGTAGACGAACCGTTCTTGAGCAATTCCGCTCCAGGATAAAGATCCACCCCGAGATTACGCGCCGCATCAGCGGGATCTTTGGTGGTTTCCACATTGCCGAACGGAGTCTCGACTCTTACGTTGTTTCCATCCTGATGCGCGTGTACGTGGCGAGCCACGTGCCAGGCGAAGAACGCTATCGACCCGAAGGCCAGGATGCCAAACAGCGCAATCACAGCCACAACGATGAGAATAACTTTAAGCGCGCCGCCTCCCTGTCCGGCGTTCGTGGCGGGAACAGAAGCCACCGGAACTGTCGAACCCGCAATCGCAGAGTTCGCAATATTAGGCGCGGGCGAGGAAGCAACTACTGCCGCTCCGCACTGGTTACAGAATCGAATTCCGGGATTTAGACTCGCGCCACACTTATTGCAGAACGCCATAGATCACCTCGTGCAGAGCAGTGAATTAAATGGTCCGCGCGAGTATACCGCAGATTGAACAGGAGCGCAGGCCGAGCTTAACTCCAGGGACGAGTTGCGTAGTCCGTCATGGTGAGCCCGAGCAATAGAAACAAGAAAAACAGGGCGGCGACGATAACCAGCTTCGTGAGTTTTTCGCTGGCATGCCACACATGCATAAAGAAGAGAGCAACCAGAGTGGCTTTGAGCGTGGCGATACCCAAAGCAACCGCGGCGTTGAAGCGGCCGAGTTCGATAAATGCGGCTTTATAAGTAATGTAGGTGCAGATGAGCAGAGTAGCCCAAATGCCGAAATACATTTTCAGCGGCGATGATTTTGCGTGTTCAGAATTTGCGTGGTCAGCCATAGCAAGTCTCACGGGTGCCGGTCAATCAGGTAGAGCAATGGAAACAGGTAGATCCAGACAATGTCAACAAAGTGCCAGTACAGGCCGCCAATCTCGACTGGAGTATGCCATTCCGGAGTGAAGCGTCCCTTCCATGCCATGATTAACAGCCAGCTAAATATTCCCAGGCCGATAATCATGTGGAGCGCGTGCAGCCCGGTCATGATGAAGTAGAGAGAAAAAAATATTTCAGCGTGCCGCGGATTCGCGAACTCGCCCGGATGTCCGGGGATGGGAACGTGGTCGAAACTAAACGACGCACCGGGAACGTGATGCTCTTCGAATTTGTCTGTGTATTCTTTGCCCTTGATGCCGAGGAAGACCAGACCGAGGAGCATGGTAATTCCCAGCATGACGATGAGCAAGGTTCGCCGCGCAGTTTGCGCGGCCCAGACCGCCAGCACCACGGTCAAACTGCTGCAGATCAGAACCGCCGTGTTGGTAGCGCCGAGCGTAGCGTCAATGGATTTGCTGGCCGCGCCGAAATCGCCAAAGTACCATTGGCGGTAAACCAGGTAGGCGCAGAACAAGCCGCCGAAAAACATGATTTCGGTACCGAGGAAGACCCACATCCCCAGGCTTGCCGCATCGCGCTGCTGTTGAGGCTCGGCGAAGTGATGCAGCAGCGCCGGATTGTGCGCCAGATGCGCTTCGCCGTCGTGATCGTGAACCGCGGTAAAGGAGTTATCGGGCAACGGTCACCTCCTCCTTGTGAGGCGCGTCCAGTTCATCATAGTTGTAAGCTTCCCAGGTCACGACCGGCTCTTTGTCAAAGTTAAAAGTCGGCGGCGGAGAAGCTGTCTTCCACTCCAATCCTGCTGCGTTCCACGGGTTGTCGGACGCCGGCTTGCCATAGCGCATGGACCACAGGAAATAAACCATCGGCAACAGATAACCAACGCCGAGCACTGTAGCGCCGGCAGTCGATAGCACATTCAATATCTGGAACTCCGGCATGTGACTGTAATCGTAGTAGCGCCGCGGCATGCCCATATAACCCAGCACGAATTGGGGAAAGAACGTGAGGTTGAAACCGATGAAGACGATCAGCGCGGCCAGACGCGCCCATCCTTCCGGATAGAGGCGGCCGGAAATTTTAGGCCACCAGAAATGCATTCCTCCCAGGTAGCCCATAACCGCGCCTCCCACCATGATGTAGTGGAAGTGCGCCACGACGAAATAAGTATCGGTAACGTGGACATCGATGCCGAGAGCCGCCAGAAACAAACCGGTGAGGCCGCCGATGGTGAAGAGTCCAAGAAATCCGAAGGCATAGAGCATGGGCGCGTCGTAGTGAATGGAGCCCTTGTACAGAGTCGCCGTCCAGTTAAAAACCTTAATGGCTGACGGCAAGGCGACGGCATAGCTCAAGAACGAAAACACCAGCGCGGAGTAAACTGAGATTCCGGCTACGAACATGTGATGAGCCCAGACCAGGAATCCAAAAACCGCGATCGCGATCGACGAAAAAGCGACGAAGTGATAACCGAAAATGCGCTTGCGTGAGAAACAGGCAATGATCTCCGTAACCACGCCCATCGACGGCAGAATCATGATGTAGACCGCAGGATGGGAATAGAACCAGAACAGATGTTGAAAGAGCAGCGGATCGCCGCCGAGTTTTGGGTCGAAGATGCCGAGATGCAAGGCTCGCTCCGCCGCAACCAGCACGATGGTGACAGCAATAACCGGCGTGCCTAGCAGCTGAATGATGCTGGTGGCGTAGTGCGCCCAGATGAATAAGGGCAACCGCGACCAGGTCATGCCCGGAGCGCGCATCCGGTGGATGGTAACCACGAAGTTCAAGCCAGTGAGGATGGAAGAAAATCCAGCAACAAAAATGGCTAGACCGGCTTCGACAATTTTTGTATTTGTAAACGCGGTGCTGAACGGAGCATAGAAGGTCCAACCGGTATCGACGCCGCCCGTCAGCATGCAATGCAACATCATCACGCCGCCGATGATGTAGAGATACCAGCTAAGAAGGTTCACCCGAGGGAAAGCCAGATCCTTCGCCCCGATCATCAAGGGCACCAGGAAGTTTCCGAGCACGGCGGGAATGGAGGGGATCAGGAAGAAAAATACCATGACCATTCCATGCATGGTGAAAAGTTTGTTGTAAGTATCGGCTTGCACCAGATCGCCCGCGGGGGTGAGCAACTCGAGGCGGATGAGCAGCGCAAAAAAGCCACCAATGAAAAAGAAGAACGTGATCGAGATGAGATAAAGAAGCGCGATGCGTTTGTGATCAGTGGTGAGCAGCCACGACCACACTCCGTACTCCTTGTTCAGATAATTCTCGCGTTCAACGGGTTGAGTGATCGGGGTAGCAGCCATACTTATTGCACCTGACTTCGGTTAGGTTGCGCATTCGGTTGTGCTTGCGCTCGTTCGTGGGTCTCAGTTTGTGTTTGACCTGGTCGTGGCAAGGCCACGCCGGCGCTGGTTTTCGCGCCTCCGCTCGGTTTGTTCACAGAGATCGATTTGATATACGCAACTAAAGCGTTCACTTGTTCTTCGCTCACCAGGCCCTGAAACGTGGGCATGATCGGCTGGAATCCTTTGACGCGTTTCGCCCCCGGATCGAGGATGCATTCCCGCAGATAGTTTTCGTCGGCCGTGACGGTGCGGCCATCTTCCAGCTGAACCGCTTGACCGTACACTCCCTGCAGATTGGGTCCACGCCCTTGTACATCGGTGCGGTGGCAGGTAGAGCAGCCGAGTTCGGCGAAAATCTTCTCGCCGCTCGCAGAAAGAGGACCGGTGGAAGCGCCGTTCATCCACGCCTCATACTGGGCAGGTTCCTGAACGATGATCGAGCCCACCATGCCGGAGTGCTGCGTACCGCAGTATTCCGCGCAAAACAAGTGATACACGCCGGGCTTGGTAGCGCGGAACCATTCCACCGTGTAGCGGCCGGGAAGCACATCCTGCTTGATGCGGAAAGCAGGAATGTAAAAACTATGGATAACGTCTTGCGAGGTCATGATGAGTTTGACGTCGCGCCCTACGGGAACATGCAACTCGTTGATTTCGCGCTGACCCTCGGCGTGTTCCACCTTCCACATCCATTGTTTTGCCACGACGTACACTTCAGTGGCATCTGCCGGTGGAGTGCGCTCTTTGAAGTAGACTACCGCGCCCCAAACAAAAATTACCATGAAGATGAGGAATGGAATCGCACTCCAGGTAATTTCCAGTGCATTGGAGCCTTCAATCTGCTCGGCGGGAACGCCGGGGCGATAGCGATATCGCGCGGCAAAAAAGATGACGAAGGTGAACACCAGCAGGGCCATCATCCCGGTCACGATCAGCAGGAAGATGTAGAGCGCATCCACGCGAGCCGCCATCGTGGAGGCCTGCTGCGGCCATAATGGAAAATTATTGAGCATACCGTGTCTTCGATTCAGCCTTCTTATTCACCGAACTGGCTACTGAGCGATCCAGCCGCCACAATACGAGAAATAAACCGCCGAGCAGCAGAATGGTCGCGGCTCCCGCCAGGCGCAGGATGTTGCCTACCATGGCGCCATATTTTCCAGTCTCGGGATTGTAGTGATAGCAATAGAGCAGCACGGCGTCGACCGCATTGCCGATCTTGCCTTGCGAAGCTTCTACCAGTCCCATGCGTAAATCCTTAGGCGGGAAATCCACGCCGTAGAAGTAGCGCGAGATGCGGCCTTGCGGCGTGAGCACCATGATTGCCGTGGCGTGCGCGAACTGATTGCTTTTGGCGTCGTACTGATACTGAAAACCAACCGTTTTGGTTAGCGCATTGATCGAGTCCGGCTGGCCGGTAAGGAAGTGCCACCCTGCGGCGGCATTGGGCCGCCCGTAGCGCTTCACATAATCGATTTTTTTGGCGGCAGCCATCTCCGGAGTTTCCCTGGGATCGAAGCTTACGGTGACCACGTCAAACTCGTTGCCCACGTCGAATTTCACCAGGCGCATGGCGCTGGCAAGCCCAGCCAGCGCTTCGCCGCAGAGCATGGTGCAGTTGTAATAAACCAGGTTGAGGATCAGCGGCTTGTGGCCGAAATAGTCGCCGAGTTTCACCGTCTTCCCAGTTTCATCGCGGAAGATAAGATCCGGTGGCACCTGCGCGTTCAAATGCTGTTGAATACCAACGTTTTCCAATCGCGGAGGCCGGGTGTTCGCCGGAGGAGACATTACACCGCTGTTGATCTGTCCCCAGGCGGAAGCCGTCAACAGCGCAAGCGACAACATGAGAACCGAAATCGAATTGTATTTCTTACAGCTCACTTCTTTTCACCCTTCTTAGCGATTGCTTTAGTCTTGTTTGTTTCGGTCTGAGGGACTCCACCTTCATTGGCATCACCCTGCGAGCGTACCGGCAGTCCACGTTGCGCCAATAAATCCATGGCCCGTTCGATTGGGATATGCAGTACACCCGCTTTTTCGTCGACCCATCCATAGCTATATAGTTCGTCATCTTGCTGCAACCGAATCCCATTAAGCTGACCTCGCTCGTCTTCTTCGAGACGCGGACTGGGAAAAGCAGTTTGCGGATAACCGTGAGGAATGTGGCGCGTATCTTCCGGAATATTCTTGACCAGTGGATTCACGGCAGATTGCGTCGCCCTCTCGCGGTGATCGAGATAGGCGTAGAGTCCCTTAAGCCCGAACATGCAGAGTATGGTCACCACTGTCAGGGACAACAGAAAATACAGAATGCCCGCGGCCCTTAGGTCCTGATGCTCGAAGGTCTCGTGCTCTGCGGGGTTCACGGGTTTTGAGGTCTCGTTGTTCATCTCTTATTACTCATGCGCCGGTTCCAGAACTTCATAGGCATCCGGGTCATAGGCTGGCACAAGTGGCAGCGAAGCCAGATTCCGGAAAAAATACCAAAGCCAGATTCCGCCGATTGCGATGGGCACAACGATGTCTGCCAACGTTACAGCGAAAGTGGCAGAAAAGTTCGCCTCGATAATCCAAAACAGGTCCACGTAACACATCAGCAGCAGTAAGACTGCAACCCAGACTAGCTTTCGAACATTGCGCTTGAACGGGCGCGAGAGCAACGTTGTAAACGGGAGCGCGAAGTGGAACAGAACCAGGGTTAACGCAACAAACCCCCATCCTCCATTGATACGCCTGAGATAAAAAGTAATCTCTGACGGGAGATTGCCTGCCCAGATAATGAGCCACTGGGAAAAAGAGAAATATGCCCAGACCATGATGAAGGTCAACATCCACTTGCCATGATCGTGAACGAAACTCGGCTTCAGCAACTCTGACATCGGCTTGTAGTCGAAAAGAATGCGCTCGACGACAACCGCGAAACACATTGCCGAAAGCACTTGCCCAATCAGAATGATCAAGCCAAAGATGGTCGAGATCCAGGTCGGATCGAGCGACATGACCCAGTCAATGGCAGCGAAAGAAATCGAGAATGCGTAAAGGATGAGGCCAGGCCCGGCGACTGCCTTGAAACGCTCGCTGTTGTTCGGCGCGTCCGGGCGATCAGTTTGTTTCGACCATCTTGAAAGCAGGAAGGAGAGCACGTTCCAGATGGCGAAATAGATGATCGCGCGGATAAGAAAACCGGAAAAGTTCAGATAACTTTCTTTAATGAAGCTATGTTTTTCGAGATGCTCACGGATGTGTAAATCCTGGATTGACTCGAGCGGCATAGCCCAGGGATAAATCCGGCGTTGCGCGACGGCGATGATCATTGGAATGAACAGAACGGCAAGCAAGGGAAGCGTACGCATCGCCGCGCCCAGAATGCGCCGAATCACCGTGCCCCAGCCACCACCCGTCAAATGGCGGATCATGAGAATCGCCATGGAACCGAGCGCCACGCCCAGCCAGCACATAAAACCCAGTAGATAGGCGCGATAAAATTTATCTGGCTCTACAAACGCCAGCACAACCGCGATCACAGCGAAGACAATGCCGATCACCAGCGAGCGCTGGGAAATTTTTCTCACCACCGGAGGCGGCGTCAAATCAATGAGTGGCGTGACGGCGCTCATGGTTGATCCTCTGACTTGGAACTTGCCGCAGGGGCAACGATAGGCAGGGTCGCGCCAGAACCGTCCACTCCTCTGAACTTGGGCGGTTGCGATGGAACGGCCTGTCCGGCGGGAACATCCGCCGTCGTTGCATTTTGGCTCAACTGCAGTGCGCGAATATAAGCCACGATGTTCCAGCGGTCACGTGGCTGAATTTGCGAAGAATAATCGGACATGATTCCGAAGCCGTTGCTCATCACGTCGAAGAAATATCCCAGCGGGGCTTTCTGCAGCCGCGGAATGTGATACGAAGGCGGCCTGCGCGAGAAACCGCGGGACGGAATAAATCCGTTGCCATCCCCGAGAGGCGAATGACAGGGAGCGCAATAGATATTGAAGCGTTCGCGTCCGCGTTCCAGAACTTCCTTGGTCACAGGAAAGGGCATGTAATCGCCGGGATTGCTGCCGATTTTGCCGGTGTAGAAATATGTATCAGCGCGCAAGTCACCGCGCGCCACAGTGCCATCGACCAGCGGACGAGCGCCGCGCTGGTCGGGAAAGAAGTCACTCCTGGCCAGCGGGTTCAGGCGCGGCTGCACGTGCATGTCGAGACGGCAGCCGGAAAGCAAACCAAGACCTGCCAGCGCAACTGCAACGGAAATTTGGCGAAGGCGCGGCATTCAGCTGGGCACCTCCGAGATGGAGCGCGGGGTCAGGGTCGCCAGAAAACTCCGCGTCCCGGTCGGATCGTATTTGGGATCGGAAGAAAACACGATCAGGAAAAAGCGATCCTTCGATGCCAACGCAAACCGCGGCACATT
This sequence comes from uncultured Acidobacteriaceae bacterium, assembly GCA_963726155.1. Taxonomy (GTDB): domain Bacteria; phylum Acidobacteriota; class Terriglobia; order Terriglobales; family Acidobacteriaceae; genus Sulfotelmatobacter. The sequence continues at coordinate 740,399 of CAVSBF010000002.1, read as the reverse complement.
GAACACGGGATGATACGGCATGGGCAAACCATTTAGCGCGAGCATACCCAGCACAGCCGATATCGCGGCAAAAAGAATTGTCATTTCAAACGTGATCACGATGAACGCAGGCCAGGAGTGCGGTGGCTTGCCGCCTACATTAATCGGATAATCCACCGCCGAGATCCACCATTGCATCAGGTAGCCGCTGAGACCGCCGATAATGCCCCCAATCAACACAACCAGGGGAACCGCGTTGCGGTGAAAGCCAATCTCCTCGGCCAAACCCTCGATGGGAAACGGACTGTAAGCATCAATCTTTTGATAGCCCGCCTGATGAGTTTGTTTGGCGGCATCCACCAGAGACTGCGCCGTATCGAACTCCGCCATGATGCCGTATACCGGATCGCGCTTCACTCCTTCACCTCCGCTTCGGGCAGGAGGGTGCGCATTTCAAAAATCGAAATCATCGGCAGCAAACGCAGGAACAGGAACATCGCCGCCAGGAACATTCCGAGTGTTCCGATGAAAGTCATCCAGTCCCAGCGTGTGGGGTAATACATACCCCATGACGAGTTGAGGAAGTCGCGGCTTAGGCTGACCACGATGATAATGAAGCGCTCCAGCCACATGCCCACCAGGACCACGAACGAGACCAGGAATAGCGCCACGGGACTGGTGCGCAATTTGCGAATCCACAATACCTGCGGAATGAAAATATTGCAGGTCAGGAGCATGTAGTAGGGAATCGCGTACGGACCGTGGAGACGGTTCCAGATGGTGAAAGCGTCATAGCGATCTCCGCTATACCAGCCCATGAAGGCTTCAATGCCATAGCCATAAGCCACAATTAAGCCCGTCGCCAGCATTACCTTTGCCGAGTTCTGCAGGTGGCGTTCGGTAATGAAATCTTCTAACCCATAAATCTTGCGGATCGGAATAGCCAACATTAAGACCATGGCGAAGCCGGAGTAGATAGCTCCTGCAACGAAGTACGGTGGGAAGATGGTCGTGTGCCAGCCGGGGACAATGCCGATGGCGAAATCGAAGCTTACAACGGTATGAACCGAAAGCACGAGAGGCGTGGCCAATCCCGCCAGCAGTAAATAGGCAGTCTCATAGCGATGCCAGTGCCGCGCCGATCCCCGCCAGCCCATCGACAACGCGCCGTAAATCAGTCTGGTGGCAGGATGCGTGGCGCGATCGCGAAGCGTAGCCAGGTCGGGAATCAGACCGATGAACCAGAACATCGCTGAGACGGTGGCGTAGGTGGAAACCGCGAACACATCCCACATCAGCGGACTGCGAAACTGCGGCCACACCCGCATGGTATTGGGATAAGGAAAAAGCCAATATGCCAGCCACGGACGGCCCACGTGAATCGCGGGAAAAATTCCTGCGCAGGCCACGGCAAACAGCGTCATCGCTTCGGCGAACCGGTTAATCGAATTACGCCACGACTGCCGCAGCAACAACAGAATCGCAGAGATGAGCGTGCCCGCGTGGCCGATTCCGATCCACCACACGAAGTTGACAATGGCGAAGCCCCAGCCGATCGGGATGGTGTCTCCCCAAATCCCGATGCCCTTCAGAAACAGGTAGCCGATGGCGTAGAGCATCATCATCGTGAGCATGAAGGCGACGCCGAAGCCGAGGAACCAGCCGTTCGACGCGGGACGAGTCAGCACAATCGCGCTGATTTTTTCCGTGACCGTGGCGAAGGTGTGGCCCGGCTCGATGACCGGCGCTCGTTGATCTTCGACTGTCGTCTTGTATGGCTCGTTCATTGATTCGTCGCCCACGCCTGCATTGCGCTGGAGGTCTTGTCGCCTACGCTTTCAAATCCGGATTTGGATTGCCAACTTCCGCCAGATAGGTGGTACGCGGGCGAGTATTCAGTTCGCCCAGAAGACTGTAATTGCGCGATTGCGCCTTTAGTTTTGAAACTCTGCTGTTGGGATCATTAATGTTGCCGAATATGATCGCGTTCGCTGGACACGACTGCTGGCACGCCGTCTGCAGGTCGCCGTCTTTGATTTTGATTTCCTTACCTTCGCGCACCGAGGCAGTCTCAGTATCGATTTTGTGTTCGCTGATTCGCTGCACGCAATACGAGCACTTTTCCATCACGCCGCGGCTGCGCACGCTGACATCAGGATTGCGCATCAGTTTGTATTGCGGCGTCTCCCAATCCTGGTACAACAGGAAGTTGAACCGCCGCACCTTGTAAGGACAATTGTTCGAGCAATAGCGCGTCCCCACGCAGCGGTTGTAAATCATGTCGTTCAAACCTTCGCTCGAGTGGTTCGTCGCGCCCACGGGGCAAACCACTTCGCACGGCGCGTCCTCGCACTGCTGACACGGGACGGGCTGGAAAAATGCCTTGGGATTATCGCGGTCGCGAGCTTCCTCGCTGGGATACTGATAGTAGGTATCGACGCGGATCCAGTGCATGTGGCGGCCGATGGCGCATTGTTCCTTGCCGACGACGGCGATGTTATTTTCCGCAACGCAGGCCACCATGCAGTTGTTGCAGCCCACGCAGGAATTGAGATCGATCGCCATGCCCCAGGCGTAGGCCTCTTCTTTATAGGGATACGGCTTATATAGCGTGAGCCCCGGACCTGGCTCTTCACCCTGTTCCTTGGCGAAGTTGGGATCCTTGCGGTATTCCTCCAGCGCGGTTTCGCGAACCAGGGGACGATGATCACCGTTGGGCGTGTCCATCCACTGGTAGCCCTGGGTCGAAGCGAGCACGTATTTCTCGCCGGTTTTTCGAATCTGCAGACCAGTTGCAAACCATGGAGCAGCACTGGTGCGCAGCGGATATGTATCGAAACCCTGCGCAGTTCCCACGCGGCCGGCGCGCTTGCGACCATAACCGAGCGTCACTGTAACGGAATTGTCCGGATGCCCCACCAGAACCCAAACCGGCCCCGTAACCTTCTTGCCGTTGAGCTCAAGTTCGACCATGTCGATGCTCTTGACCTGCAGCCGCTCCGCCATCTTGGGACCCATGAGGACGGCATTGTCCCAAGTTAGTTTCGTCATCGGCTTGGGGAGTTCCTGCAGCCAGCCGTTGTTCGAGAATTGGCCGTCGTAGATGGAGGGATCGCGGCGGATGTTGAGCTCGATGCTGTTTGCATCCGTCGAATTTGCGGCCGGCAAGCTCGCCGACTTCGCCGTCAATGATTTTGGAGCGAAGGTAGTACCCTCAATCCAGCCGTCGTGCAGCGACTTGCGCCAGAAGGCTTCAAAGTCCACACCGGTGTGCTGCTTCTGCCAGTAAGCGCGAACCAGATCGTAACCCGTCGCATCGGTCTGGCCCGAAAGCAGCGCGACAAATTCGACAGCACTCTTGCCCTGATATAGAGGAGCAATCAGTGGCTGGATTATGCTGGCGGTTCCATCGTAAGCGCGGGCATCGCCCCAGGATTCGAGTTCGTGCGCTTGATTGATGTGCCAGTGACAAAGCTCGGCAGTTTCATCCTGATAAAGTCCGAGATGCACTCGTAATGGAGCCTTGTCGCTTTTGAGCAGTTTGGCAAATTCCAAATCCGCGGGCGCGTCGTATGCTGGATTGCCGCCGATAATGACGAGCAAATCCACCTTACCTGCATTGATGTCGGCGGCTAAATCCTTGATCGAATCTGTCTGGTTGATCGGGTTGGCATCGACCGGGTTCGAGTAAAACACAGTCTTGCCGACGTTGCCCAGCTTTGCGTTCATCGCATGCGCTATGGCGTGAACCACGGGACTCTGGTGATCGCCCGCAACCACCAAGCTCGATCCGTTCCGAGCCTTCAGGTCTTCCGCTACGGCGGACAAGAACCTCGCTGTTTCGGGAGGGCCACTGGATCCTTCGCCCCCCGATTGCAGCGCCCTGGCAAACGCTTCAATTTCCGCAGCCCGCACCGGCCACCGGTGATCTGCCTTCCCCCCGGTCGTCGTGGGCGTGCTCTCAACCATGTACAGCCGGTTCATGTTGCCATCAGGATCGCGGCGCTTGGCGAAGTCGCGGATGTAACGCACATTGCCGGGAAATCCCGCATACAAAAAATCGGCGTCGAGCGAAACAATTACGTCGGCCTTCGAAAAATCGAAGCGCGTTTCGACCGGTTGGCCGAAGGCCAGCTTCGCGCCTTCGAGCACGTTGTCGCGATTGACCGGCTCATACACATGCCACTTGGCCTCGGGATAAATCTTAAGGAAATTGTTCAGCTGATCCGCCAGCGTAGGCGAAGAAATAGTCGTCGTAAGAATGCGAATGCCCGCGCCTTTCAGTGCTTTCTGCGCACTCAGCGGCCCGCGGATCGCGCTAACGAACGCCTGCCATGATTGCTGATCGCCCAACGACACGATGCTCTGCGAGCGGTCCGGATCGTACATGCCAAGAATAGAAGCCTGAGCAAAAATGTCGGTACCGCCGAGCGATGCCGGATGCTGGTCGTTGCCTTCAATCTTGGTCGGACGCCCGAGATGGCTTTCGACGAGCAGAGGGTTCGCGTAGCCGCCGAGCGTCATCGCTGTGGCATAAAACATGGGACGGCCGGGCACCACTTCTTCCGGCTGACGGACGTAAGGAACGATGGGCTCGAGGGGCAGCTTCACGCAGCCAGTCATTCCCGCCAGCGCCATGGACGCGCCCATTACTTTCAGAAATCCACGCCGCGAAACCGAATCCACCCACTCCGATGCGCCCTTGGGAAATTCCCGGTGCAGCGCCTCCTGAAAATCCGCGCTTCCCGCAAGTTCTTCCAGGCTCCGCCAATATTCCGGACCGGCTTTCTCGTTCGCCTCGTTGATTTGGTCGCGGAGGGTGTCGAGACTGAGTTTGCCCTTCTTGCCGGGGCAAACATCTTCGCGCTGGACGCCGTTTTGTTCTTCGTTCTTCATGAAAAATCCCACAAAATTGTCATCCTGAGCGGAGCGAGAGTTCGCAAAGCGAACGCGCGCATAGTCGAAGGATCCCTGTAAGGAGGATGGGGACACCAACGCTGCAATGCGTTCTCACGATGCCGTCTAGGTTCACGCGAAACCTCCCTGCAGCTGCGGTGGATCTCACATTGCAGGGATCCTTCGACTGCGAATTCGCTTCGCTTCGCGAAGCGAATTCTCCGCTCAGGATGACAAGTTCTCATAAGATTCGCTCTTACCGGTGGCACGTGTTGCAACTCGTAATATCCCGCACGCTGCGAACGTTGTATTTTTTCACCAGCGCCAGGCCTAAATCGTTTTGATCCGTATAACTTTGCCCATCCACCACCACCGGATGCGCGCTCGTGGGCGGCTGGTAACGCATATTGAAAACCTCATCCCGCGGACGCAAATTATTCTGCGGTTGACGATGGCAGCCCAAACACCACTCCATCTGCAGCGATTCCTGCTGGTACATCAGCGGCATCTGGTCCACCGGGCCGTGGCAGGTGTTGCAGCCCACTCCCTTGGTCACATGAACGCTGTGATTGAAAAAAACAAAGTCAGGCAGTTGGTTCACCCGCGTCCATTGCAGTGACTGTCCCGAGCGGTAACTGGCCCGCACCGGCTCCAGCAGCTGGGCGTTGGTCCAGATCTGCGAGTGGCAGTTCATGCAAGTCTTGGTGGGAGGAATGCCCGCGAAGCTCGACGTTTCTACTGAGGTGTGGCAGTAGCGGCAGTCGATACCTAATCCGGCAACATGGTGCTGATGGCTGAAGGGCACCGGTTGCGGCTTGCGCACTCCGGCATAGGTGATATAAGGCGAACTCTGAATCTCATATCCCACCAAAACAAGCGCGGCAATCACGAACACCGCGCCAAAAATCGTGACGCGGGACAGAGTGTTCGCACTGCGATGAAAAATCTGAGACATGCGTACTTACGATTTCTATTAAATCCGAATGAGACCCGGCAGATCCTTAAGTATGTATGGAAGCCTAATCGTTAAAACGCGAGAGAACTACCCACAGATTTCTTTTCGCGTCCGCTTTGCAGAACTCGGAATTATAAATATTTCTGGTGAACTTGTCGCCTGCTTAGATAAGAAAATTCACAGACCGGGTTTCAAATTGGATTTCAAACAAAAACTTGTAGCTTTCAATTTTGCGATGTCCCTCCTCTACCGCAGGTTCATCACTAACAATTTAGGCTCAGTCATTTCTTCGATCGCATAACGCAGTCCCTCACGTCCCAGGCCCGAATCTTTCACGCCACCATAAGGCATCTGGTCGATACGGAAGGAAGGAATATCGCCTGAAATGAGCGCTCCAACCTCCAATTCGTCGTAAGCCTGAAATAGCAGCTTCACGTCGCGCGTGAACAGCCCCGCCTGCAGTCCATAATTGGAATTGTTGATGCGCCGCAGCGCTTCGTCGAAGTTCTGGTAGGGTTCCACCGTCACGACCGGACCAAAAATCTCCTGGCAGTTCACCTTCATATCCGGCTTTGTCCCAGTCAGAACTGTGGGATCGACGATGGACCCCTTGCGCCCCCCGCCGCACAACAACCGGGCGCCCGAGCGAACCGCCTCATCCACCCAATTCGTGACTCGAACTGCATCGCTTTCGCGAATCAGCGGGCCCACGTCAGTCGACTCCTCCATAGGATCGCCAGTCTTCAGTTTCTTAACGCCTTCCACCAGTAAATCAGTGAACTTTCCATATACCGATTGTTCCACCAAAATTCGCTGCACCGAGATGCAGGTCTGCCCCGCGTAAGTGAAACCTCCGATAACACAGCGGTCGGCGGCATATGCTACATCGGCATCGCTATGCACGATGGCGCCAGCGTTGCCGCCCAGTTCCAGCGCAACTTTCTTCTTACCCGCACGCCGCTTGATGTCCCATCCCACCGGAACACTGCCAGTGAAGCTGATCAGCTTGATGCGCTCATCAGTGACCAGCATGCCTGCATCTTCGTTGGAAAGGGGCAACACATTCAAGCCGCCATCGGGCCAACCGGCCTGTTGAACGCATTCCGCCAGCAATAGCGAACACAGCGGAGTTTGCGGCGCTGGCTTCAGAACCATGGGACAGCCAGCGGCGATAGCGGGCGCAACCTTGTGCGCGACTAAATGCAGAGGAAAATTAAAAGGTGTGATGCCAGCAATTGGGCCGAGTGGGTAGCGCTTCACGATTCCCCAGCGACCCGCCGTAAACTCTTGCCAGTCAAGGGGAAGATACTCGCCGTAAATGCGCGTAGCCTCTTCTGCAGCGACGTTGAAAATAAAAATGGCGCGGTCGACCTCAGTGCGCGCGGCCTTGATCGGCTTACCGGCCTCCTGAACGATGGTGCGGGAAAATTCTTCCCGACGCTCGGCAATCGACTGAGCCACTCGCCTGAGCACGCGCTGGCGCTCAAAGGCTGGAAGCCGCCTGGTTGTACCGAAAGCTTTAACTGCAGCTGCAATCGCCGCCTCGGCATGTTCGCGCCGCGCTTGAGTGACGCGCCCCACGACGGCACCATCGAATGGCGACCGGACTTCCACCACGTCGCCGTCATCTGCCCAATGGCCATCGATAAAGAAACCGTGGGTTGCGGCTGGCTTCTCCACGGGAATCTCTACTGTGCTCGTCATTTCCGCCATGGGTGCCTCCGGTTTCAGGCGAACGATTTTTGATTATAGGCCCTCTTTGCGGGTTGCCTGTTTCGAAATCTGAATTATCAACCAGTGGAAGCCGCAAAGTTCTCCAAAAAACCGTCTAAGTTGCGCGTCCTTGCATAGTTCGTTCGATCGCTTACGACTTTTGTACGATCCTTTCCTACTACAATAGGAGCCTCAGCGCGAATGCCGCCTCTTGAGACCATCACCGACCTTGCGCCTCGTCTCAGGCGAAAAGAAATCTCACCGCTGGAATTGACGCGCACGTGCCTCGACCGCATCGAGAACCTTAATCCGACGTTAAACGCTTTTATCACCGTGACCGCGGAATCCGCGCTGGCGGAGGCGCGTGCGGCGGAAAAAGAAATCTCGCGGGGCGAGTGGCGCGGGCCGCTACACGGCATTCCGATCGCATTAAAGGATCTGATCGACACGGCTGGCACGCGAACTACGGCAGCCAGCGCGCTATATCAGAATCGTGTGCCCGCTGAAGATGCGGAGGTCGTACGGCGCCTGCGGCAGGCTGGCGCGGTGATCCTCGGCAAAAACAATCTGCACGAGTTCGCTTATGGCGCCAGTTCGCTGGTCAGCTTCTTCGGGGACGTCCACAACCCGTGGAATACGTCACATATCGCCGGAGGCTCGTCAGGCGGATCAGCCGCGGCTGTGGCCGCCGGACTTTGCTACGCGGCGATTGGAACCGACACGGCTGGCTCGATTCGCCTGCCGGCCGCGCTCTGCGGCTGCGTCGGGATCAAACCCACTTATGGCCGGGTTTCGACGCGTGGCGTGATTCCGCTTTCCTGGTCGCTCGATCACGTTGGCCCATTTGCCGCAACTGTCGGCGATGCCGCGCTTGTACTGCAAGCGATCGCGGGATACGATCCGCTCGACTTTCACAGCGCTGATGTTCCTGTCTCGGATTATGTTTCGCATCTTGGGGAAGTGCCCAAGACTCTCCGCGTTGGGATTCCGCGTGATCACTTTTACGATGATCTTGATGCTGAAGTCGGCGCAGCCGTGGAGCAAGCGCTCGCTGTGATTGCAACATGTGGGGACAGCCGCCCTAGGCTGTCCAGTCGAGCGAAGCTCGATCCGCTCGTGATCGAGATCAGAGACGTGGAGATCGAGATACCCGCAGATCGCATCGTGCAAAATGCGGAATCGTATGCCATCCACGCCGATGACCTTTCCCGAACGCCGGAGTTGTATCAGGCGGAAACGGTGCGGCGGATTCGCAATGGCGAAAACATTTCCGCAGCGGAATATATTCGCCGCCGCCAGGATCTGGACCGCGAGCGCCGTCGGGCCCGAGACATCTTCTCCGATGTGGATTTGCTGGTCACGCCTACGACGCGCATCCCCGCGCCTGCGCTTGCCGATTTGAAAAAGGATCCTGATGCGCTTCGTCCAGCGGAAATTACTTTGCTGCGCAACACGCGTCCTTTCAATGTGTGGGGACTGCCTGCAATCTCGCTCCCTTGCGGCTTCACGAAGAGCGGATTACCCATCGGCCTGCAGATCGCGGGACCGCCATGGCGGGAGGATTTGGTCCTGCGACTTGCTCATGCTTACGAGCAGGCGACGGCATGGCACAAGCGGCGCTAGAGTAGAACAACCCGGCTAGGATCACCTCAATCCACTGTCCGCACATCATCGGGCAGCATCAGCACGAACATACAGTTCCCCGTCGCCGTCGAGCAGGACAGGACTCCGCGGCGCAAGATTTTCAGCGGTGTGTCGTCGGGAAAGGTGAGGCGGTATTCAGCCGTGCGAAGCGCTTCTGTGAATACTTTCAGCTTTTCGTCGCCACTCACAAATCTTACTGCCTCAGCTTTCGCCGGAGCGCCTGCGCCGCCGCTTAGCAGAACAAAGAAGTCCGCGCTGCCAGTTTCTTTTGCTTTGCCCAAGTCGATGGTACGAAGGGATTGCAAACTCTGGTTATTGTTATTTTTTCCAGAACCATTCAGTTTGGCGTCGCTCTTGAGCAACGCATCAATCCTATCGCGCGTCTCCGGAATCGGGCGGAGCCCGGTCACCGCAAGTTCATAGGTTTGGAGCGCGCGATCTTTCTTCCCTTCTTTCTCGTAAATCTGGCCGAGATGGTCGCCGACCTCTCCGTGCTGGCCCAATCCCCACGCGGCGGCGACGTATTTTTCCGCCATGTCGAGATTGCCTTTGCTGAAATAAACCCAGCCCAGCGTGTCCCAGTAAGCAATGAGCGAGGGGACGAGCGGCAAATCCTGCTGCGTGAGGCGATCGAGCGACAGGTTGCGCAACGCCGCCGTGGTGGCTGAAACCGCGGACTCAGCATATTGTTGCGCGCGATCCAGATGAGCCTTTTTCAGCGACAACTGGTAGGCAATGTTGTTCCACACCAGGGGCGTGGCGGAAAGCTCGACTGCGTGATCGAACGTGGCCAGTGCTTTATCGTCCTGGCCAAGATTTAAATAAGCATCACCGAGACTGACTTGGAGTTCCGGATTATCGGGAGTGAGAGATGTAGCTTTCTCCAATTCAGCCGCTGCCAGATCGTACTTTTTCCACTCGGAATACATCGATCCCAATCCGGCATGGGCAAACTTGTCGAGCGGATTGATTTCGATCTGCTTGTTGAACGCGGTAGCGGCATCGTCATACTTGCGTTCCTGCCAATAGGCGCGGCCGAGAGCGTTGTAGGCGTACTCGTCGTAGGGATTGATTTCGATTTGCTTCTTCAAAGCGGCGATGGCGTCGTCGTTCTGGCGCATGCCCATGTAGGCGGCAGCAAGCATATTCCACGCATATTTATTTTTTGCGTCCACTTCCGTAGCGCGCTTGAGAAGGGTGACCGCCAACGGCAGATTGTTGCTGGCGATGGCCGCTCGACCACTTTCCACCAGATCGTCCGCCTTCATGTCAGCCGGCGGCGCAGGTGTGCCAGCTACTGTGTTCTCGAGCGAAAGAAATTGGCCCAGGTCAGAACTGACGGCGTGACGGAAAGCCTCATAGTCCTCCGCACGCAGCGCGGGCAGTTCGTCCTGGCGCAAAGTGAGCGTCCGGTCCGCGGTGAAAGTCGTTCCCTGCAATTTGTACGTAGCCTGATACTCGGCATAGTCGCGCTTGAGAGAAAAAGGCAGGGGCGCACGCGCCGTATATTTGGCGGGCAGTTCGAGCTTTATTTTGTAAATGTACTCTGCCTTCGGCCCGAGCTTCAGCGGCTCGGAGTCCGCGTCGCTGTCAGCATCTCCGAGATCTGGAAGATTAAATTGGCAGAGTGGCAACGTGAGATCCGATTTCTTCTTTGACCAATCCAGAAAATTCGGCCGGGAAACGTCGTAAGACATTGTGAAAGCTTCACGCGTGGCGGCCGGATCACTGATCTTGAGGTTCGTGACATCGCCACCCATCCCGGAGTTCACATTTTCCACCACCCGCTGCCATTGCGCCTCGGGAACGCGGCGGAAGATGGAGCGCAGCAGCAGTTCCTCGTCGCCTCGAAACGTGTAATGTACGTGCGCTTCAAGTTTTCCAATCTGATTGATGGTTCCGTCCACTTCGGAAATCTCGCTGTCGGGCATGGGAGTGTCGGCGGGAGTTTCCTCCAGGTGCGGCGTGCCTGAGGCGGGGACGACCAATGCCAGTTTGTTTCGCAGACTGTAGGCCAGCAGCCGGAACGGAGCCACTTCGCTGGTGGTATCCATCCAGATTTCTTCCTTGCCCATCGGTAGCATGGTGATGACGTGATCGAACTGCGAGGGCGACGGTACATCGGGATCGAGTTTGCGGCTGGAGTTGATGAGTACCGAAGACGCGTGCATGCCTTCCGCTTCGAGCAGCGACGCCAGCAAAGTGTGCTTGTCTTTGCAGTCGCCGTATTGATTGTGCAGCACATCGCTGGAGGCATGCGGTTGATAGCGGCCCAATCCCAGCGACAGGCTTACATAGCGAAAGTTCTTAGCCACGTAGTCGTAGAGCGCCTGAACTTTATCCAGATCGTTATTGAGCCCTTTAGTAAGTTCTTCCGCTTTGGCACGAACTTCGGGCGAAGGCGCTCGCCGGTCTTTCTCCAGACCGGCATACCAGAGGCCGATCTGCTCCCAACTGACGAATGAGGTCAATTGGATGTCAGGATGCTCGTCTTCGGGATGCTTTTTTTTCTTCTTGTTTTTGTCTTTATTGTCTTTATTTTTCTGGTCGTCTTCCCGTTCGAGATGGGAATTGGTCCAGTGGTAAACGCGGCGCCCGTTGGCTTCCGAAATTGTCGGATTCATTTCCGGCTTATTTTTTAACTTGATGGCGCGGCTCGCGGGAACGTCAACCTCGACTTCTTCGTCAAGGTCGATGTTGGCCTTGTCGAAGTCGTAATCGGCCCAGAACTCGCCCGGAGCCAGCGCCGTGTGAATCACCGTGACCATGTCATATTCGAGCACTTCGCCGGGACGCAGGCCGGGGACAGTGATGTGCTTCTGACGGTAGTCGGTGTAAACCGGAGCCTGTTGCTCGAGCGGAGCGCTGAGATCCTGAACAGCATCGTCGCCCGCCTTCACCACCGTGCCGTCGGCCTTGATAACGCGGACGTAAGCAATCTCAACGCGTTCGTTGGCGGAATTGTATCCAACTTGAATCTGACCCCACTGCTGAACTCCAGCCTCGCTCTGCACGCGAATTCGAGCGACGGTTTCCTTGCGTCCGGTGCCGTCGTTTTCGAAACGATAGATGGACTTGTATTGCTCGACGACAAAGGCTTCCTGGGAGTAGTCGTGTTTTGTTGCTTCGGGTTTCGAAGCCGCGGTGTCCACCGGTCTCGATTCAGCCGCCTTGGCGCCCTTTTTCGCCTTCGCGGGAAGAGTTGAGTTCGTGGGCGCCTGATCCGATTGTGCCGGAGCAGTTAAGGAAGCAATTAAGACGGAGAAAACAAGAAGCGGCAGAAAACGGAAACTACGCATGCGGTAATAGTAAGGCTTTCAGAGGGGGAATCCCAAGTCAGACTGAATTAGGCGGTAGATTACGGAAGTTTTTATCTGCGCGCCGAGTGATTTACCGGCGGATCAGGCCTCACGGGGTCAGGAGGAACGTACACATACTCCCCCGGACGCGCGTAATGCAACTGCTCACGGGCTTCTTTCTCAATCGCTTTCGCGTCGGTTTTCATGCCCTGGATCCGCTGCGTGTACAGCTGGTTTTCCTTTTGCTCGAGCGCGATTCGCTTTTGCAGCGATTCATATTCCGCCCGCTTCTGTTTATATATAACCATGCCATTCGCGCCCAACATCACGTGCACGAACAGCAGGCCAGCGAGCGCCGCGACAGCAATCGTGGCGATCCGCCGCCGCAAGGCATGGATTCTGGCAAAAACAGGACGCAATTTCGTCAACCACGACGCAGCCAAAGCTTCGGCCTGGGGCGCTCTTTCCACTACCGCGCGCAAGCCGTCTTGCGGGCTGGGGAATCGCCGTACGTTGGTAAGATTTCTTACTCGAAAATCCATTGCTTGGCCGCCCCGCTCAACTTTTCCAAAAACCCTGCTTGCTGATGGCCTCCGAGGAAACCCGTACCACTGGCTCGGTGCCGGACAAGCCGGCAACAAACCTCCGAGCCATCTTCGAAAGTCAGTTTCAACCCATCCGTGCGGACGACCTCCCTGACCTCGTGTCCACAGAACTCCGGCGGATCAGACTTCAACTTCTCAGTGGACTTCCCCTTCACCTCGGGCGTCAAGCGGAAGTTTTCCCGATGCGGACAGCAGGAACCAAGTTGGTTACATAGCGACCGCAATTATTCGCCGCAAGTCTTCGAGCAGATAATCATCCGGCTGAGAGCGTGTCCGCCTGCCCCGGTTTAAGGTGCTACTCTCTTGAAGTGACTTGGCTGAAAGCTGATCGCGGATTGCTGAGGGCTGATTTTATATGACCGATAAACGAATCGTCCTGACCACAACCGGCTCAGAAGCAGAAGCGCAGAAGATCGCGCGCCACCTTGTCGAAAACCGTATGGCCGCCTGCATCAACATCGTTCCGCAAATCGATTCGGTATATCGCTGGCAAGGCAAGGTGGAAGAGGCTCGCGAGTGGCTTTTGCTGATCAAGACGACTGCCAATGCGTTCGAAAAAGTCCGAGAGGCGATTGCCGAGTTGCACTCTTACGAACTGCCCGAGTGCGTCTGCCTGAAGGTTGAAGACGGATCCCCTCACTATTTGCAATGGATCGCGGATTCTGTCGCTGAAGAGAAGTAGTTCCAGATGCTTTACGCGGACGGCCTCTCCGAACCCTGGCGAGAACTTCTATATCGCCGCCAACCCCACGTCCAGATCATCGAGAATATCCTGGACGTCTTCGATTCCAACTGAAATCCGCACCATACCGTCGGTAAGACCAATGGCTTTGCGGCCCTTTTCGCCCAGGGCAGCGTGCGTCATTGTGGCTGGATGTGAGATCAGTGTTTCCACCCCGCCCAGCGATTCGCCCAGGGAACACACCCGCAATTTCTTCAACATCTTGTTGGCGTTCTTTAGCGAGCCGGTCTCAAAGGTAATCATCGCGCCAAAGCCGCTCATCTGCCGTTTCGCTAATTCATGTTCCGGATGATCTGCCAACCCGGGATAAAAAACTTTCTTCACTTTCTTATGCCTGGCCAGAAAATCGGCCACTGCCCGCCCGTTGCGGTCATGGATTTCCATACGCGCCGCCAACGTCTTCACGCCACGCAGGACCAGCCAGCACTCAAACGGGGAGAGTATCGCTCCCGCGCACTTCTGCACAAAAGCCAGCTTTTCCGCCTGCTCCGGTCTGCTGCATACCACCACGCCGCCCAGCCCGTCGCTGTGGCCATTGAGAAACTTGGTGGTCGAATGCACCACCATATCCGCGCCCAAGGCCAGTGGCTGCTGAAAGTACGGAGACATGAAAGTGTTGTCGACCACCAGATCAATTTTTTTTCGCCGGCAAATTCTACTGATCTCAGCCAGATCGCTCAAACGCATCAGCGGATTGGTCGGCGTCTCCACATAGACTATGCGCGTGTTCTTGCGGATCGCGCGCTCGACATTTTCGGCGTCCGATGTATCGACGTAGGAAAATTCCAGGCCGAAATTTGTCAACACCTGATTGAACAGCCGCGGCGTTCCGCCATATAAATCATTGCCGCACACCACATGGTCACCGGTTTTCAACATACTGGCCATCGCGTTGATCGCCGCCATACCGCTGCCAAACACTCGCGCCGCTACTCCGCCTTCGAGCGACGCCAGATTCTCTTCCAACCGGTCGCGCGTGGGATTCGACACTCGCGAATACTCGTATCCCTTGTTCTCGCCTATCCCCTGCTGCACATACGTGGAACTCAAATAAATGGGCACGTTGACTGCGCCGGTAAGAGGATCCGGCTCCTGCCCATCGTGAATGGCGCGCGTCGCAAACCCAGCCTGTCGGTTTTTCTTCATGAATACTTTCTGCTATGGATTGTGTTTCTCAGCGATCTCCGCGGATTATCCCAGCGTTCTCAGCGATTATCTTTTCGTCTAGATCCCGCCCTCAAAAATTTTCTTAGACAAATACCGCTCCGCGGAATCCGGGATCATCGTGGCCACTCGTTTTCCCGCCCCCAATCGTCGCGCCACCTGCATAGCCGCGAACACGGCGGCTCCTCCGCTCGATCCGGCCAGCACACCCTCCTGCGCGGCAAGCTTCTTCACCATTTCGAACGCATCATCGTCCGTAACCGCAATCACTTCGTCGCACACCGAACGATCAAAGGTCTTTGGCACAAAGCTCGCCCCGATGCCTTCCACCTTATGCGGCCCAGGTTCTCCGCCACCCAGCACCGATCCCTGCGTTTCCGCGGCAAACGCCAGCACTCCGGGCACATGCTCCTTCATATATCGAGCGATTCCCGTAAACGTTCCGCAAGTGCCGCAGCCCAAAACCACGGCATCGATCTTGCCGCCCATCTGCTCAAAAATTTCCACCGCAGTAGTTTCGTAGTGGTAATCCGGATTCGCCTGATTCTCAAACTGTCCGGCCATAAATGCAGTCTTATCGCTAGCCACTAATTCTTTCGCGCGCCGGATCGCGCCCGACATTCCTTCTTCATCCGGAGTGCGATCCACCTGCGCTCCCAGCGCGCGCATGATGATTACTTTTTCCTGGGAGAAGTTTTCCGGCACGAACAGCTTCACCTTGTAACCGCGATTCACTCCAATCAGCGCCAACCCGATCCCAGTATTCCCCGCCGTAGCTTCTACGATGGTGCCACCCGGCGCGAGTTTCCCTTCCTGCTCGGCTCGCCGGATGATCCCAATCGCCGCGCGGTCCTTCACGCTGCCGCCGGGATTCAGGTATTCAAGTTTGGCGAAGATGTCGGCGGATCCGGCGGTAACCAGCCGTTTCAGCCGCAGCATGGGAGTTCCGCCAACCAGATCCGTAATGTCATCGGCGACGCCGAGTTGGGAGACTTCAAAACTTTTCTGATGCACGCTACAGGGTATCAAAGTCAAGCGCTTTCTGTTTCCTCAAGAATCGTAATGTTTTCGGGGTAATCAAAGCGACGAGTACCCAAGCCTGATGCGAACCGTCGCCAAATCACCCATTACCCCGCCCCCTGGTCGTGTCCGGGGAATTAGGAGCTGTACGACAATTAAACCCTACCCCCTTATGCACGAGAGATTGAAAGCTGCATAAAATCGGTCGCTCCAATCAGCCGCAGAACGAACCGCACAGGAAGTGGGAACCGCCGCCGAGTGGGATCATGCACGATGGTTGGTGCGGAAAGTAAGTACCTCACGCCGCGAGTCTCAATCTCGCATCGGCCAGCGGCCAGCACATTCTTGACCCACTCGCTATCCCGTCCATAGGTTAGTGCAATGAGGAATCCCTGCGGCACTCGGAAAACATTTACTGGAGTCCGGTATACTTTGCCTGATTTTCGCCCGACGTGTGTGAGGATGCCGAAGCCCGGCAATCGGCCCGCGAATCGGCTCGTGATCCGATTCGTAACCGCCAAATTGAAAGCCGCGACCCACCTCTTGCGGAACCGGATGAGCAGGATGGGAGCCAGCAGGAATGCCAAAAGCAGGACGACCGCTGTGATGATCGGCATGTCCAATTATCTTCCCATCATGTAGGCATTATGCATTGGAAGCGTCCGACCTCCAATAGTTGACGAAATATCGTGACTTCATCAAGCAACACGACCCGTCATTCTTGTGTGCCCTTTGTTGGATCACTTTCGGGGGATTTTTTAATCGGAGAAGAGCGGGGAGGCTTGCGTATCGTGTCCAGCAGCCGTGCCGCACAACGACGCCATTTCCATTGCGACGGAGCGCACTCCACGTACTCTCCTCCACCCGGCAGACGCAGAATTTTCCCGCGAATGCATTCCCAGCACGATTGCGGCTCATGCTCGGTGGTGGACATCTGGCCACCAACTTCCTTGCCTGAAGTATTTCACAATCGCAGGCCGCAAGCTGTGACTACTATCACTGAATCGGCGGGCTCTAGTGTGGACAGGCCGTTGTATCGCGATTCCAGCGAGAGCACGTTGAACGGCGCAGGTTGAAATACATTTCCGTTAGCGCCGTTCTCTTATTCGGTTGTTGGTCGTGTCTTTCAGCCGAGTGGCGGAATTTGCCAGAAACCGCATCGCGGCATTCGGGTGTGCAGTTCGTCACGTTGACGTGTGTCGTTCATCACAGATCGCACCCACGACTCATACTGTACTGAGTGTGGGAGAGCCGCCGTGTGCCTTGCGATACCAGGAAAGATTATCGAAATGCAGGAACAGGGACCTCTGAGGGCGGCCCGCGTGCAGTTCGGCGGGATCGTACGCCAGGTATCGCTGTGCTTTGTGCCTGAGGCTGGCTTGGGCGACTATGTGATGGTGCACGTTGGCTTCGCAATAAGCCGTGTAGATGCGGTGGAAGCTGAGCGCACATACAAGCTTCTGCAAGAGATGGGAGCGCTGGAAGCGGAATTGCCAGAAGTGGAATCGTAATTTCGCACGGTCGGCGCGCTCAATTGCCTCAGCCGGCTTTCCCTGGTGCGGTCGAACTGGGTCTCGCCCTATGAAGTATCTCGACGAATACCGTGATCAGGGCATAGCACGCGCGCTGACGGCCGAGATCGCGCAAGCAACCACCCAACCGTGGGTGTTGATGGAGATCTGCGGCGGCCAAACCCACACCATCATGCGCTATGGCCTCGACGAGTTGCTGCCCCGCTGCATCGAACTCGTGCACGGCCCGGGATGTCCCGTTTGCGTCACGCCGCTCGAAACTGTGGACAAGGCGATCGAGCTGGCGCTGCAGCCAAACGTCATCCTGGTTTCCTATGGAGACATGCTGCGCGTGCCTGGATCCCGTTCTGATCTGCTTCGGGCTAAGGCGCAGGGGGCGGACGTTCGCATCGCTTACTCTCCCACTGAGGCGGTGAAAATCGCGCGGTCGAATCCTGAACGCAAAGTGGTGTTTCTATCGATTGGTTTCGAGACCACGGCTCCGGCAAATGCAATGGCCGCGTGGCAAGCCAAGCGCGAGGGTCTGACCAACTTTTTTATGTTGGTTTCGCACGTGCTGGTACCGCCGGCGATCCGCGCCTTGCTGGTTTCGAGCGTCAACCGCGTGCAGGGTTTCATCGCTCCTGGACATGTTTGCACCGTTGTGGGATGCAAAGAATACGAGAATCTGGTTCGTGATTTTCGCATCCCGATTGTGGTCGGAGGATTTGAACCGGTCGATATTCTGGAAGCAGTCCTCATGCTGATTCGGCAACTCGAAGCGGGACAGGCGCGGCTGGAAAACCAATATGCGAGATCTGTCAGCTACCAAGGAAACCTGCCGGCGCAGCAGATCATGGCCGAGGTGTTTGAAGTGGCGGACCAGAAGTGGCGCGGGATCGGCCCCATCCCCCGGAGCGGCTTGCGTTTGCGCGAGGAATACGCCGCTTACGATGCCGACCGCGTCTTTGATTTGAGCGAACTTAGCATAGACGAGCCAGCCGAGTGCATGAGCGCTCAGGTTTTGCAGGGACTAAAAAAGCCGACGGATTGTCCGGCATTTGGCATGCGGTGTACGCCGGAAAATCCGTTAGGCGCGCCCATGGTCTCGAGCGAAGGGGCATGCGCGGCCTACTATCATTATCGCCGTCATACGGTCACGAGTTAGGAGAGGCATGTCAACGAAAACCCACGACGAAATAAATGTCGAACTCAGTTGCCCGGCGCCGTTCCCGGCGAAAGACACCATTCTCCTGGGCCACGGCAGCGGTGGTAAGTTGAGTGCCGAATTGATTCGCGACCTCTTTCTACCTGCATTCCAGAATCCGGTGCTGGCGCGGCTGGACGATCAAGCCATCGTGAATGTGAATGGGCAGCGTCTGGCGATCACCACCGATTCCTTCGTAGTAAAGCCGCTGTTCTTTCCCGGAGGTGACATCGGCTCCCTCGCAGTTCACGGCACGGTGAACGATTTGGCGATGGGCGGGGCAACACCACTGTTCCTGAGCGCCGCCTTCATCATCGAAGAAGGGTTCTCGATGGAAGAGCTCCGGCGGGTAGTGAATTCGCTGCAGCGGGCAGCAGCGGATGCGGGCGTTCAGGTTGTTACGGGCGATACCAAGGTCGTCGAAAAAGGCAAGGGCGACGGGCTGTTCATCAACACGACAGGAATTGGTCTGGTGCCGGAGGGCGTGGAGCTTTCCGCCAACCACGCGCGCCCCGGCGATAAGGTGCTTTTAAGTGGTTCCATCGGCGATCACGGAATTGCGATTCTGGCGCAGCGCGAGGGTCTTGAATTTGAGACTCAAATCCAAAGCGACAGCGCTGCCTTGCACACGCTGGTGGCTGAGATGCTGGGTGTAACTCATGACATTCGCTGCATGCGTGACCCAACGCGAGGTGGCGTCTCCAGCACGTTGAACGAAATCGCGCAGCAGGCCCGGGTTGGCATCGAGTTGGAAGAAAGTGCCCTTCCCATCCACGAACAGGTTCGCGGGGCGTGCGAACTGCTGGGGCTCGATCCCTTATATGTAGCGAACGAAGGTAAGCTGATCGCAATCTTGGCACCTCAAGCCGCCGAGGCGGTGCTGCAGGCCATGCGGCGCCATCCGCTGGGAGCGGAGGCGCAGATCGTTGGCATTGTGAGGAAAGAACACCCGGGCCTGGTGACCATGCGAACACCACTGGGAACGACGCGCGTCGTGGACATGCTGACAGGCGATCAATTGCCTCGCATTTGCTAGGAAAATTGCCGAGTGCCGGCCTTCTTTATAGCGTCCGCTGAGATTCCGTTTTTTCGTCGGCCGTCCACCAGATGCCAAGATCGCCGGGATGTTGTCTGCGGCGATAGGAAACACCCAAGCGATCCAACTCAACCAGAACTTCTGCGATCGCTCGATCCAATGCGGCATTCACAGGCTTGCTGAAGCTGCAGCCCGCCTCGTAGCACCCTGCGGCGATCCCCACGAGCAGCACATCTGGGGGCGCGACTGCAAAGAGTTCGGCGCTGAGCAGCGCATCCACCAATGCAGGCGAGTGCGGATCCATACGTACCGCAGGAGTGTGGCGCATGATATCCGCTTTGCGATAGAGCAACAGGGTTCCTGGAACCGCTCCGGTATCATGCGCGTCGATCGAATCGATCAGGATGACGGCGTCTTTGCCTGAGATTTGATCGATCAAGTCAAGAGCCGGAGTTCCCAGGTCGGTGACTTCGACGCCATCCTCGAACTCGTAGTGGGCAGCCAGAAGCTTCGCGATGTATGGTCCGACGCCGTCATCGCCCAGCAAAACGTTTCCGATCCCGCCGATCAGGATTTCCTTCACAGCACATTTACCTTGGCAATCCGGCGGCCTGAGGGATCGAACGCATGGCAGGCGCAGGCCATACAAGGATCGAAAGAATGTATGGTTCGCAGGACTTCCAGCGGTTCCTCAGGCCTGGCAAGCGGAGTGTGGAGCAGCGACGCCTCGTAGGGACCGTGAGCGCCGGAGCGGTCGCGTGGGCTGGCGTTCCAGGTTGAGGGCACTACCGCCTGGTAGTTCTTAATTTTTTCGTCCTTGATCACAATCCAGTGGGATAAGGTGCCGCGCGGCGCTTCGTGAGTTCCAACGCCCTCTATTTCATGTCCTGGAAACACTGGCTGGTTGTGAACCGTGTAGTCACCTTTGGCAACGTTGTCGGTTAAAAGCTGCAAGTGCTTCTGCGCCAACTCCGCCAACATCGAGGCCCGAATCGCGCGTGCGGCGTGCCGGCCGAGCGTAGAGTGCAACATGTCGGGAGTGACGCGGACCCCGCCGATGGCCTGCACCTTGCTGATCGCGAGATTTGTATGTTTCTGCGTCAGGGGATGTCCTTGGGCGTAACCAACCAGAACCTGTGCCAGCGGCCCAACCTGCATGGGTTCGCCATTGAAGCGCGGCGCCTTCACCCAGGAGTATTTCTGCTCTCCGTCCCAGCCGGTGAAGGCAGGTTCGGTCTCTCCTACCCAGGGATGCAGCGCTTTCTCGCCGTGATAGTAGGCGTGTGCCACGTCTTCGCTGACTCCCTCGCGAAACTCCTTGTCGGATGCGGTCTTGAACGAATGCACGCCAGCGATATTTCCGTTCATGATGGTACCGCCAGGAAGGTCGTAGCTTGAACCTGTGCTGTCTAAAGGCAGGTCGGGAACGGCAAGATAGTTTTTCACTCCGCTGCCAATCTTGAACCATTCGGGATACATCGCAGCTACCGCACAGACATCGACAACATAGACCTGGTTGATGAACTGCACCACCTCGTCGAGCAGCACACGGATCATTTCCAGCCGGTCCATATTGAGGGCGCTGGCACTGTCCAGGTCGATGGCGTTGGCTACGCCTCCCACCGTGAGGTTCTGAATGTGCGGCGTCTTCGATCCCAGGATGCCGACCACCTGCAGAGCTTTGCGCTGGTACTCCAATGCCTGCACATAGTGCGAGAAGGCCAGCAGGTTCACGTCGGGCGAGAGCCGCATCGCGGGATGGCCCCAATAGCCGTTCATGAAAATTCCCAGTTGGCCACTGCTGGCGACTGCATTCACGCGGTCCTGTGCGGCCTTGAACTCGTTGCGGGAGTTGCGCGTCCAGGGCGAGAGACTCTCCGCCAGTTTTGCCGTCGTTGACGGATCGGCTTTGGGGATCTGCAGAATGTCCACCCAGTCCAGCGCGGAGAGTTGATAGAAGTGAACGATGTGGTCGTGCAGGGCGTGCGCGATCAGGATGAGATTGCGAATGTACTGGGCGTTGAGCGGCACTTCCAGCTTTAAAGCGTCCTCCACCGCGCGCACGCTGGCCATGGCGTGCACAGTTGTGCACACGCCGCAGAAGCGCTGGGTGAATAGCCAGGCATCGCGCGGATCGCGGCCGCGGAGAATATTCTCGATGCCGCGCCACATGGTGCAAGAAGCCCATGCGTTGCTGACCGCATTGTTGTCGACTTCGACGTCGACGCGAAGGTGGCCTTCGATTCTGGTGATGGGGTCAATCGTAATTCGTTTCGCCATAGTTCCTGCTGTTAGTCGGAATCTGTTGGTTCGTTCTCACCGAAAAATCCGTATTTGAAATATCCCGTCCAGCGAATGTACGGTCTGCGGAATCGGAAGTAGCTTGCCATGTCGTGCCATTCCTGAAGCGGTGCGGGGAGAATGCCAAACCGCTTTACCACCAATAGAAATCCGGCCACGCCCATGCAAATGAAACCCAGCGATACCAGGACTTCGATGGTGGTGGGAAAATACAGTGACTCGGGGTTGGGCCGAAAGGCCAATGTCGTGGGACTGAACCGATAGATCATGCCGCCCAGCGAACTGAGAACATAGCCCAGGAACATCCATTTAGTCTGTCGATTTCGCAGCGAACGGCGAAGCATCCAGCCGCCAACCGAAATCAGAAAAATCTCCAGCCAGAAAACACCAGCAAAGCGGTCGAAGTGAAAGGCAGTGGGGAGCGCTCCGCGAAACAGGATGTCCAGCAGGCGTAACGCCAGCCAGCCGTAAATTAGCCACGCCGTGATGCGGGCGGCTTCGTCGAGCACCTCCATATCCATGGCGCGCTTCCATACCACGCAACACAACATGGTGGTTCCGGCAACGCAGCCGAACGACATAAAAGCGGAGGCACCCAGATACAGCAAGGGCAGCCAGGGTGTCTGCCACAGGGGATGGACTCGTTCTCCGGCGAGCAACATCAATGCGCCCAATGACGATTGGTGCATTCCCGGCAACAGGTAAGCGGCGGCAATGATCCAGGGAAAGAAGTAGTGCAGCCTCCGTTCGACTCGCTCCACTCCAGGCCGCAAGCGTGAATCGAAATACCACAACCGTTCCAGCACGGGGGGAATATTTTCAATCGCGAGCGGAACCATCGCGTAGATCGACATGCAGATCGCAACCTCGGCCAGTGGGGAATGCATGTTCCATTTCCAGGGAAAGACGATCCAATAGAAATTCCACGGCCGGCCAGCGTCAATGCCCAGCAGAAGCAGACCGCAAGCGTAAGCCAGAAAACTAGTCAGCAGGGCCATGCGCATCAGCGCATGCAGACGCTTGCGGCGGAACACCCAGGCGGCAATTCCTACCGCGAATGCGCCCGAGCCCAACCCGGTCAGCACCATCACGTTGAAAGTCTTCCAGATCCCCCAGCCGTAGGCATCATTCATTCCGCTGACAGGACCCAGACCGGCGAGTTCGCGGTAAGCGGTGAGCACAAACGCCAACAGAGTCATGGCCAAGAGCACGAGGAAGAACCGATTCACCACCGGAAAGCCGTACACGGGCACGGCCCGTTCCCAGCGGGCCTCACGGAGCGGCGTGTTCGTCAGGGTTGTGCTGCTCATAGTTGCGCTCTCAATCCGGTCTTTTTTTCTCGTTCGTGAGCTTCCTGCTCATGACCTCTCAAGCTCTTGCGAATCACCTGCACCAGTCCGACATACAACACCGCCGGCAGCGCGAAATACTGGTAAAGCCGTCTCTGCCAGCGCAGAGTCTTGGCCGGCACCGAGTCCGGCCCCAGTTCAGGCAGGCCGAGTTTTTCAAACGCCACACGAGACAGATAAAGATTTTGCGTTCCGCCGTTGTCGATTTCTCCATACACGCGGCCTTGATAGTATCGGTTGGGATCGTTCTTAATGCGCTGCTTGGCCATCGCCAGTAAGACTGTGCGCGGACCGAAGATGACAGCGCCAGTGGGACAAACACTGGTACATCCCGGCTTCAGCCCTTGCTCCAAACGGTGGCTGCACAGCTCGCACTTGGTCACGCGCGGGTTGTATCCCCGCCACTGGAAACGCGGGACGTGGTAAGGACAGGTGATGGTGCAGTAGCGGCACCCGATACACTTGTCGGCATCCCACTTGACGATGCCGCTCTCCTTGTCCTTATACAGAGCCTGGAAGGGACAACCGGCGGCGCAAGCCGGATCGAGGCAGTGCATGCACTGGCGCTTCACGTAAGAAAAGGCGGAGCCATCTTCGGCCTTGTAAAGCTTAATCACGTTGCGGGTAAGATCGTTGAGGTCGGTGGGCGCCTGGTGCAGGGTATCGCGGCGGGTATCGGGCGGGGTGTCATTCGCCTCGGCGCAGGCCGCCACGCAGGCTTTGCAACCGATGCAGATGCTCGCATCATAGAGTAATCCAACCGCGGCGTTGGGAACTGGAATCTCTTCCGCCTGGAGAGCTTTGGCGCCGACGGTGAGGGCTACGGCAGCGGGCAACGCGGCCTTGGCGACGCCACTGAACAGTTCTCGCCGAGTGATGGCCACATCAGTCCTCTTTCTTAGGGATTTGCTTCTCGGTCGTCCCTTTCAGCTTTTCCGCGTGCGCGCGATCGACGGCGACACGTGCGATGCCGGCCTCGGCGCTGCTCTGGAAACGCTGCGAAGCCACCCAGGTCGCGCCACCCACCGCTCCGGCAATCGCCCCGACCAAAGCCGCCGCGCCCACTTTGATTTGTCCCGCTGCGCTGTAAATCGGCGGGTACGTATCGGGCGGAGTAGCCAGGTGAATCGGGACGGTTTGGAACGTCCCCATGCGCCAAACCACCTCTTTTTCGGTGCATCCCATGCAAGGAATTCCAAGGCCGATAGGCCACACCCCGGGAATCTCATTGAAGTGGCGCACCGAACATGCGGCATGCGTGACAGGTCCTTTGCATCCCAGTTTGTAGAGACACCAGCCCTTGCGGTGCCCTTCGTCCCCGAACGCGGCCGCAAACCGGCCAGCGTCAAAGTGCGCGCGCCGCGGGCAGTTCTCGTGGATCACGCGTTCGTAGGCGAACTTGGGGCGGTTGAACTCATCCAGCTCCGGCAGCCTGCCCATGGTGACGTACTCCAGAACTACCGCCAGCAGGTTGTAAGGATTGGGTGGACAACCAGGAAGGTTGATGATCGGTTTGCCCGATACCACGGAGCTTACTCCCATCGCGCCGGTAGGATTCGGGTCGGCGGACGGAATTCCTCCCCAGGATGCGCAGGATCCGATCGCAATGATCGCCGCCGACTCAGCGGCCACTTCCCGGAGGACCTGTACCCCGGGCCGGCCGCCCATTTCGTAGTAGATGCCCTCATCCTTGGTTGGAATAGCGCCTTCGACCACCAGCACGTACTTCCCTGCATTGTCAGTGATGGCTTGGCGCAGCGCCGCTTCCGCTTGCGCGCCGGAAGCAGCCATCAAAGTCTCGTGGTAGTCGAGCGAGATTACGTCGAGGATCAGATGCGCCACATCGGGGGCGGAGGTACGCAACAAAGTCTCAGTGCATCCCGTGCAGTCCTGGAAATGCATCCAGATCACAGACGGCCGTTTGCTCTTGCCGATTGCCTCCGCCACCTGCAGAAGCGACTTCTTGCCGGTGAGCGCCAATCCAAATGGCGCGGTGGCCATCAGCACGCTGCATAGTTGAAGGAAACTTCTTCGGGAGACTCCGCTTGCCTCCAAGTTTTCTGCAATGGTTAGGTGCTTGGACATGCGCGCCTTCCTCGGTACCGCGTTACCTGGGAAACATCCAGAAACACTCTCGCGAATCTAAGTGCTTTCCGCCTGGAGCAGGCAGGAGGTGAGAAGAACTGAGGACATAACCGGTGGGTGCGCGCCGCGAATAAGTAAGAAGTTAGAAATCAATGCACGATTGCGCGATACCTGGTTCCTCGTGTCTCCGCCAAAAGCCCGCCATCCCGGCAGTTCTGCCCACCCGGCCGCAACTCCGGATGAACGATATTGTTTATCCTCCGAATCGATAACTTGAATCAGTGATTTTCATCACTAATCAGTGTGATGCTTCATGGTTTTCCGGTTAGCTGCCTGAGAACAATACGCGGACCAGGATCGAAACTCCGACCGGAGTGGACTGTTCGATTCCGCGTTAGCGGAGAAAGGAACTCTGCCTTGGGCGATGAATGAAATCCTGAGAGCGCTCGGAGAAAGTGAAGTTCTGCCAATCTGCGGAGAGCTTAGAAAGCCGGAATGACAACAAGCTTTACTTGGAACCGGTTGCCACCTGCGTGCCGGCATAGTAACCGCTCTTGGTGCGCACTGACATCTTCCCGTGCCCCTTGGCCTTCGCTTCCACCCGAATCTGCCGGAAGCCGCCCGTGCCCTTGGGATTTGTCGGCTTATATCCGATGGTGTACTGGTTCCGGATGTCGTGCGCTACCTGGCGGCTGATCTCATCGACTTCGTCCAGCGTCTTGGGAAAAAATGCCAAGCCTCCGGTCCGTTGTGCGATGATCTCGAGAGCGCGCCGGGCGCGCTTAGGATGCTCTTCATCCCCTAGAATTCCGATCGCATACACTGATGGACTGTTTTCCTCCTGCAACTGCTTCACCGCCTGCTCCAAACTTTCGCGGCTGGCATTATCT
The DNA here is from genome assembly GCA_963726155.1 of uncultured Acidobacteriaceae bacterium. Lineage (GTDB taxonomy): Bacteria > Acidobacteriota > Terriglobia > Terriglobales > Acidobacteriaceae > Sulfotelmatobacter. The sequence continues at coordinate 714,003 of CAVSBF010000002.1, read as the reverse complement.
TCTCCGTCAGTTACCACGAACAGCACCTTGCGCTCCAACTTCGCATCCCGCTTCAAGTGATCAGCGGAAGCCACCACTGCTTCATAGAGCGCGGTCCCGCCCTTGGCATCGATTTTTTCCAAGGCCTCTTTCAGTTTCAGAAGATCGTTGGTGAAATCCTGGTCCAGATAATATTCGTCGTTGAAATTCACCACGAAGACTTCATCCTGAGGGTTACTCGATCTCACCAGATTCAGCGCCGCCTGGTTCACCTTCGCGCGCTTCTCACGCATCGATCCCGAATTATCAATCAGGACTCCCATTGCCACCGGAATGTCTTCGTGGTGGAAAGAAATAATCGTCTGCGGCTTGCCGTCCTCGAACACCGTAAAATCATTTTTATTCAGGCTGGTTACGATGCGCCCTTTGTCATCGACCACCGTGGCATGGAGCAACACCTCATCCACATCTTTGCGGATGACAAATGTTCCGTTGTCTTGATTGGTTGAAGCCTGGTTTGGGGGCTCCTGCGTCGTTTGTTTGGCGCCGCTTTGCGGGTCACTCGGCTTCTGGGAAGGGGGCACGGCGGGAGTCGCAGCCCCGCCGGGTTGAGACGATTGCGCCGGGACAGGTTGAGCGGGATCTGACTGGGCGGGATCTGACCAGACCTGAGCAGCCTGCGATCTGGCGCGCGCGGGAGCGGATAGTGCTACCGCCAAGACCCCAATCCATATCGCCCAGCTCAGAAAAGCTAAGTAGAAAGCGCAATTATTCTTCGGGCGCGTAATATCCGGTCCTGGCATACACTTTCAGCGGCGGCAGTCCTTTCGGAGGCAGTAACTTCACCTTGATCTTACGCCATTTGCCGTCATGCAAGGCATTATGGGGACGATAGCCGAGCACATACTGGTTGCGCAGTTCAATCCCGATCTTGGTCGCTACATCGGCCAGATCATTAGGATTTTCCACCGTAAACGCCCGTCCGCCGGAGAGTTCCGCAATTTCGCCCAGTAGCTCAGGACCGAGCCGCTCTTCCGGAGTTGCGAAATAGCGATCGTAGATGCCGATGGCATACACCATCACGTCGGCTTCTTTTACCAGGGCCTTAATTTCATTTTCTGTGTACCGGCTGTGATTGTCGCCGCCATCCGAGATGATAAGGAGCGCCTTTTTGGCATACTTGGCCTGCCTCATCTTGGTGATGCCCATATAGATGGCGTCCAACAATGCGGTCATTCTTTGTGGAACGGCATAGACCAGCTTATTTTGAATCTCATCCACCGAGTTCGTGAAATCGCTGATTACTTCTGGGGCGTCCGAGAAGGTAATCATGAAGAACTCGTCCTGCGGGTTAGCAGTTTTGAAAAACTCCATCACCGCATCTTTTGCCCGGTCCATTTTGCTGCTCATGCTTCGGCTGGAATCGAAGATCACCCCGAGCGAAACTGGCGCATCTTCACTCGAAAATGTTTTTATCTCCTGACTCGTGCCGCCTTCGAAAAGCTGGAAGTTTTCCTTATCCAGCCCGGTCACAAGGCGGTTCATCGGGTCGGTAATGGTCACCGGCACGAGCACCAGGTCTACGCTCGACTTAAGCGGACGCACGTGAGTATTCAGGGACGGTGCAATCAAGCTCTCTTTGGATACATTCTCCGCCTTCGCGCTCTCGACCGTCCGGGGCGTCACGTGAACATCATTCACATCAGTTTGAGCCCGCGCCGACGTTAGTGAGCCGCAGCAAAGGCAAATCGAGAAAAACATCAGCCAAAATGACGGAATGGCGCGAGAGTACAGCGGCGAAAAGCGAGGTAGCGTGATCTGCAATCGGACGACAGGCAGTTTCCTGCGTCGAATCAATCCCAACTTGCCAGCTCGAACCCCAGGGCGAGAGAACCGGCGCTCATCCGCGGAGGACATAAGCACCTCTATTGGCCGCGATAGTAACACAGCTTCATCCGCTTGACTGCGGTTTATTTTGTCAAATCTCGGTGACAATCCCAGAATGGACGCCTGTTTTCAGGTGATCCCTCAAAAGCAGCTCACCACCAAGCGGAACATTCCGCCGCCACCTTGCTACAATCAGAAGTTTCCATGGCTGACATTCATCCCTTCCGCGCCTTTCGCTACGCGAATGCTAACGATAAGGATTCGCCACAGGTTTCCCTTGCCCAGGTGGTGACCCAACCTTACGATAAGATCTCGCCTGCGCTGCAGGATCGCTATTACGCGGCCAGCCCGTACAACCTCGTACGAATCATCCTCGGCCGCCGTGAAGCAGGTGACAATCCGGCAAACAATGTATATTCGCGCGCGGCCGCACATTTCCGCGACTGGCGCCGACAAGGCGTCCTGCGGCAGGATGCCTTGCCATCCATATACGCTTATTCCCAGCGCTTCACTTCGCCCGATTCGAATACCGAGACGGAACGCCGCGGCTTTATTGCCTTAGGCCGGATTCAGGACTATTCCGCAGGAGTAGTCTTCCGCCATGAACAGACCCTGGCCAAGCCCAAAGCGGACCGTCTGGATCTGCTCCGCGCTACTCGCGGCCATTTCGGTCAAATTTTCATGCTCTACGAAGACTCAGGCCAGATCGAATCGCTGCTCAATGTGAGTGCGGAAGCAGATGTTGCTGTGAGCGATGAATATGGGGTTCTGCACCGCTTGTGGGAAGTTTCCGACCCTGGAGTCATCGCTTCCGTCCGCGCCGAGATGAGGGATAAAAAACTTATCATCGCCGACGGCCACCACCGCTACGAAACCGCGCTGACTTACCGGAATGAATGCCGAGCATCCTCAGGCGGTACGGACACCGGGACTGATGCCCCTTCCGAGTTCGTGATGATGACCTTCGTCAACATGAACAGTCCAGCATTGGTGATTCTCCCCACCCACCGCGTGGTTCATAGCCTGCCTGCGTTTTCCGAAGATTCCTTCCGCAGCTCAGCCCGCGCCTTTTTTGACATCGATGAAATCGACGTTCCCCTTGACGCTGCCCGCGCCACCACGATCCTTCGCCAGTGCGGGCGCGCCGGAACGTGCATCCTGGGAGTCACGGCCAACCGCGCTTTCCTGTTGCACCATCCCAATCCAAATGCCGCCGAAGTCTTCGCCGGCGTTTCGATTCGTCAGCAATCGCTCGATGTGGTGCAATTGCATAAGGTTCTGCTGGAAAATGTCTTGCACCTCTCGGAAGAATCCATCCGCAACCAGCAGAATATTTCTTACGTCCGTGACGCGGGCGAAGCGCTCTCGCACCTGGAAGCTACGCCTAGCGCCAATATCGTTTTCCTGATGAATCCCTGTCGGGTTACGCAAGTCCGCGATATCGCCTTCGCCAATGAAGTCATGCCTCAGAAGTCGACTGACTTCTTCCCTAAGCTGCTCAGCGGACTGACGGTCTATGCCCTCGAATAGACGAGACTGGAAACGGAAGAAGGCTGGCGTTCCGAATAATTGGGGGAATGCCACGGGTGCGGGCCGTGCTGATATTGGTCAAGTAAGAGCCGGGCGTCAGCCCTTGAGGTTGCTGCTTACCGTCGGGATTCTGTTGTCGCTTGCGCTTCCGTTCTCCGCAGCCGCTCCGGAAAAACGTCTGTCCGTGTACTCGACGGTCGCGAACTATTCCCTGCCCATCATGCAGCGCCAGGGTCGCGACTACATCGGACTGCTCGAACTCCTCGAACCGCTCGGCACCGTCAGCGCAAAATCCGAGGGCCCGCGCTGGCGCCTGCACTATAACAATGTCCTGGGAGATTTCACCGTCGGCAAAAATCGCGCCCGCGTCCAGGGACGCGACGCCGATCTCTCCGCCAAGTTTCTAATGGAAAATGGCCGTGGTCTGGTCCCGCTGGCCTCCCTTAATTCCCTTCTGCCTCGTTTTCTGGGAGGGCCGGCAAATCTGCACGAGGAATCTGGACGCCTGTTCATTGGCAACGTTGGCACCCACTTTACGGCCGCCACTACCGACTCTTCTCACTTGGTTTTCCAGTTCAGCGCGCCGGTAAATCCGTCGGTTGCCACCGAGCCCGGAAAACTGCGCATGACTTTCAGCCATGAACCCGTCACCGCGCCCGCCTCGCCTACCCTGACCTTCTCCAGCAAAACCATCCCTTCGGCCACGTATTCCGAGAGTAATGGAGCTGCGCAAATCACGGTCAACACCACAACTCCGCTGATAGCCAGCTTCAGCAAGGATGGCCGGACCATCACGCTCGCACCGGCGAAATCGCAGATAGCATCCACTGCAGCCCCCAGCCCCACGGCGCCTGCATTACAGAACAGTCCACGAGTCCCATCACAGCCGACAATTCCAGCTTCGACGCAACGCCGCTACTTCGCCGTGGTCGACGCCAGCCATGGCGGCACGGACCGGGGCGAAGCGCTTAGCCCTACGCTCACCGAAAAAGATGTCACCCTGGCCTTCGCGCGGCTTCTCCGGCAGGAACTGGAGAGTCGCGGCATCTCCACCCTCGTGCTGCGCGATTCCGATGCCAACCTTTCTCTGGACGATCGCGCCTTTTTCGCCAACTCCACCCACGCAGCCGTCTATATCGTGCTGCACGCCACCTCGACCGGCCATGGCGTGCGGGTCTATACCTCGATGCTTCCCTACTCAAATGGCGATGACCGCGGTCCCTTCCGCTCGTGGCCCACCGCGCAGGCTTCTTTCATTCCACTAAGTCACATCGCTGCCGCCAGCGTGGCAGAAGCGTTGAAAAAGGATGAGATTACCGTTCGCGATCTGACCGCGCCGCTGCGTCCCTTAAACAATATTGTGACCGCCGCAATCGCAGTCGAGGTAGCACCGCCCGCTTCGAACGTCTCGGCGCTCACGGCCCCCGATTACCAACAACTTGTTGCGGGCGCGGTGGCGAACGGAATCGCAGCCGTCCGCGCTCAGCTGGGAGCCGCTCCATAAAGGAAATCGGCTGATTTTGTGATCGAGCAATGTGGTCATTTGATAACGTAATGTCTTAACTCTTGGGTCACCCGCTCACCCGATCTTGAAATCGCCCGATTCGACGCTTATGATCCCGCGCCACTTTTTTATCGCGCTCTCGGTGCTGCTGGCCGCTGTACTCGGCATGGGGATCTACGCCTGGCACATGCGTGGACGCGCCGCCGCCACTCCGGTCACCTCTGTCGACACCCGGCCCGTTATCCCTCCCGTGGCCGGTAATACGGAACGGGTCACTCTATTTGTCGCCTATGACGACATCGGGGTACTCCACGCACAGTATGCTCAGATTCCCCTGCCTTCGGTGCGCCAACAACGTGCCGAAGAACTACTGCGCGCGCTCATCACGCTGTATCTCGATAAGTCTTCGCCACATCCCTTGCCGCCGGGTTCCGATATTCGCAGCGTCTACCTGGTAGATCCTGGCCTCGCCGTGATCGATATCAACGCCGCTTTCGCCGACGGTCACCGCTCCGGCGTGCTGGTGGAAGAACTTACGGTCGCGTCTCTCATCCAGACGTTGTCCGCGAATATTCCGGGTATTTTGAAAGTGAAAATTCTGGTGGAAGGGAAGCAGCGTGACACCCTCGCCGGCCACGCCGATCTTTCGAACTTCTTTGACGTCTCCGAGGTCAATCAACTTGCTTCGCAATTGCAATCGACGCAGTAAGTATGCAATGCAGGTAGCGTCGCTATCGCCTATCGTCTGACCAAGGCGCAACATCCCCCATGCGCGCGGTCTCTATTCCACTTTCTCGGCTACCCACCTCGACATGGCCGTCACCCACTTCCGTGGCGCAAATCTGACGGACTCCGCCACTAGCCGGTTCCGGGTTCCCGAAATTACCAGCGTCTTTCCCGCCATCAGTCCGCGATATCCATCGCGCGCCACCGTTTCCACGTTCATCGCCCCGATTTTCTTGAACAGCCGTGAGTTCTCGATCCCGGCACGTTTCTGGAAGCCTGTATCCGTGGCTCCGGGACAAAAACAGCTGACCACCACTCCAGTCCCGGCGACCTCATTTGCCAGCGCCTCGGAAAACGAAAGCACATACGCCTTGGTTGCGTAATAAACCGCCATCAAAGGTCCGGGCTGAAACGCCGCCGTAGACGCCACATTCATAATCTTCCCCTGGCGGCGTTCGATCATTGCCGGCAGAAATAACCGCGTCAAGTGCGTGAGCGCCACCACGTTCAACTGGACCTGACCCAAAATTTCTTCCTCCGGCATTTCGGCAAACTCGCCAAAAACTCCGAATCCTGCGTTGTTCACCAGCACATCGACCTCTAGCTTTTCGCCTTTCAACTGCTCGAATAGTATTGTGACGGCCTGGTCCTGTGCCAAATCCACGGCCATCGTCTTCACATTGAACCCGAACTGCTGCCGCAGTTGGCTGGCGACCTGATTCAACTTGTCGCTGCTGCGCGCTACCAGCACCAGGTTGTAGTGATCCTTGGCAAACAGTTTTGCCAGTTCGTACCCAATCCCACCCGATGCCCCAGTGATCAATGCCGTCAAAGCCTTTGGTCCCATTTGAATTCCTCCAAAACAAACTCACATCCTCTACGTGGAAACTTCGGTTGTGTTCTGTGATCCTCTGTGGCCTTTGTGTTTTGTGTCCTGCTTCTGTTTTCGGCACCGACACGATTTATGCAATGGTATAGTGGTACGACCGCCGCCCAGACATCCTGGTATTAGACTTCTTGCAACATAATCCGAGGGATCATCCATCATGGCCATTGCCACCATTAATCCTGCCACCGGTGAAACACTGCAAACGTTCCAACCTCTGTCCACCTCCGAGATCGAGGAAAAACTTCAGCTAGCGGTTGCTACTTTTCAAGCCGAACGCAAAACGCCATTCGCCGAGCGCGCCCGCCGCATGCGAAAGGCGGCCGATATCCTCGAACGTGATAAGGACAAATTCGCTAAATTGATGACCCTTGAAATGGGCAAGCCCTACAAAGCCGCAGTCGCCGAGGCTGTCAAATGCACTACCGCCTGCCGCTATTATGCGGAGAACGCCGAACAAATTCTCGCCGATGAGGTTATCGAAACCGGCGCCAAGAAGAGCTTTGTGCGCTATCGCCCTATTGGACCGATCCTCGCCGTTATGCCGTGGAATTTTCCTTTTTGGCAGGTGATCCGGTTCGCGGCGCCAGCGCTCATGGCAGGAAATGTGGGACTGCTCAAGCACGCTTCAAACGTCCCCCAGTGCGCCCTGGCTATTGAACAACTTTTTCTCGAAGCCGGATTTCCCGCCGGCGCATTCCAGACGTTGCTGATCGGCTCGCAGCAAGTGGACGCGATCCTTAACGATCCACGGGTCGTTGCTGCAACTCTCACTGGAAGCGAACAAGCAGGCATCGAAGTCGGAATAGCCGCCGCAAAGCGCATTAAGAAAGTGGTTCTCGAACTCGGCGGCAGCGATCCTTTTATCGTAATGCCCAGCGCTGATCTGGACGCTGCTGTCGCCACGGCGGTCGAGGCACGCGTCATCAACAATGGCCAGTCCTGCATCGCCGCGAAACGTTTCATCGTTCACGAATCCATCGCCTCCGACTTTGAAAAGAAATTTGTCGATCGCATGAAGAATCTGCGAATCGGCGATCCTTTCGACGAGAAAACTGAACTCGGACCTCTCGCTACCGCCGATGCCGTAAAATCGCTGGACGCTGACGTGCAGAAAACAGTGAAAGCCGGCGCCAAACTTTTAACCGGAGGCCACAAACTCGAACTTCCCGGCAACTACTACGCCCCCACAGTTCTCACCAACATTCCGAAAGAATCTCCCGCTTATCGCGAAGAGTTCTTCGGCCCCGTGGCCTCGCTGTTCCGCGTCAAAGATATCGACGAAGCCATCCGCCTCGCCAACGATAGCCGCTTTGGCCTCGGAGCCAGCGCCTGGACCACCGACACCGCAGAGCGCGAACGCTTCATCAACGAACTCGAATCCGGCATGGTCTTCATCAACAAAATGGTCGCTTCCGATCCTCGCATCCCGTTCGGCGGCGTCAAACACTCCGGCCACGGCCGCGAACTGGCTACCAACGGCATCCGCGAATTCATGAATATTAAAACAGTCTGGATCGCATAGAGCGCAGGCATCGCAAACAAGTACTTGTATAGAAGAGATCTCCCCTGTGCCTCTCCGTGCCCCCTGTGTTAAAGGTTTGTCGCGCTCGGGTTTCCGACTACCGCGCGTCGCGGTGAACCGTATCCATGGAGAACGCGGGCAGGCACACTGCAATGTATTCCGCGCCGCCTTCGTTCGGAGTGGAGTAACGAATCCATTCTCCCGCATGCGCAATCACGCCTTGTCCGGCTTTCACTTCAAATGTCTCAGTCTTGGATTCCACGCGCAGCGTGCCCTTCAGAACGATGGTGAACTCGTCGAAAGCCGGCGTCTGACCGGGCTCGAGCCAACCCTCGGGGCTGCGCATATGCGCTACGCTGGCGGCGGATGTTTGCGAGTTGACCCGTCCGATATATTCGTCGATCAGTTTGGGTTTGTTACCGGCGGATTGTATGCGCGTGGGTTGCGAGATCAGGATGGGCATAGAGTTATGCCGAGAAGTGTAACGCGGCGAAGAACTTCGAGAAAATGCTTCACCGCGCTACTAATCGCATCGCCGTTACGGGCAAGGATGCGCCACCGGCGGCGTCGGCGAAATCCCAGGAATATGCGTTGCCGGAGTTCCTGGCGAATCGCCGATGGCTGGAGTTCCGGGAATGTCGATATCGGGCGTTCCCGGAGTACCGGGCGTGTAACAGATGCCAGGATCGTCGGCTGGCGGCGGTATAAACTGTGGCCGCGGAGCGATGGGCTGCTCGGCCACTGGATGTTTCGCAGCGTCCCGAATGGCATCTGCAACCTGATCCTGTTCCAAAGACAGCGGATGCTGCAGCACCACTTCGACTGGTGAACCCACATCAAGAAAAAAGTTATGAGTATTAAGGACCATCGCCAAGGATGCCACAGCTCCGATTGCGCCGCCGACTGCGGCGCCGATCACCGTGTCTTTGCCGGGCTCGGGCGGCCCAGTAAGGCTTGACGATAGGCACCCCGGCGGCGGTCCGGTGCAGCCCGGCGGCAGCGTGCTGGTTAGAGTTGTACCCTGCGAACTTGCGAGCGAGTGCCCGATCAACGCACCCATGCCTACGCCAGCGATTGGCAGCGCGAATCCTCCCACGATTCGGCCTTTGCCCGGATCTTTGATAGCGTAGCCGTCACCGCTCTCCATCGTTACAGGCCCATCGACCGGCGCTACATAGCCATCGGGATACGTGATCGACAAAGATTGCAAATACAGTTCGGCACGGGAACCTTGTCGCGATAACTTGTCCACTTTGCCTTGAACAAAGGTTCCTGGTGGAATGACAACTTCGTTCCCCGCGACCACCGGCGAAGTGGTTTGCGCATAGATATCGTCTCCGCGATGCACATAACGGCTCTGGATCGGGTGCATCAGCACCAGAGCCATGCGGGCTCCGGCGGGGACGATAATCGTCGCGATATTTCGCGCCGGATTCGCAGAAGCGACGACATCTTGGCCATGCGAATCCGGGTTAGACGTTACTGGCTGCGGCACATTGGATTGCTGCGCCAGACAGCCGATTGAGACGAACATTAACACCAACATAAACGTAATTACGGTTCGATTTTGTTCGATTTTTGTTTTGTTCAAGAACAAGAAGGGGAAAAGACGAAGATTCGGAGACATCAGTGATACCTCCTGGAAGGCAAGGGAACCTTCCCTTTCTAAGGGGCTTTCAGAGCCTTACATCGACTCTCATTAGTCATGAACCATAAGCCGTCACTTAAGTTGTATAGAGATTGGTGTGCATTTGAAAACATGGATGGAGTTACGTAAAGACTTGTCAGAGTACGATGGGCCACACGCGGAACCACCCGAAGCCACCTCTCATTCGTTGGACCACCACTTTGTCGCCAATATGCATCGTTTACAATCGACGCTTATGTTCTATCGTTCCGATAATCGCACTCCCGATCAATTGCGCCCGGTTTCCATCATCCCCGATTTCATCACCACAGCTGAAGGTTCGGTGCTGATCGAGGTAGGCAATACGCGCGTCATCTGCACCGCATCGATTGAAGAAGTGGTTCCACCATTCATGCGCAACACCGGCAAGGGATGGATTTCGAGTGAATACGCCATGATCCCCCGCGCCACACTCACTCGCACCTCGCGCGAAGTTGCTAAGGGACGGCCCAGCGGTCGTACCCACGAGATTCAGCGCCTGATCGGACGATCGCTACGCGCCGTGACCGATCTGGCGCGCCTTGGCGAACGCACCATCTGGATTGACTGCGATGTAATTCAAGCTGACGGCGGCACGCGCACCGCATCCATTACCGGCGCTTTCGTCGCCCTCGGCCTGGCGCTGGAAAAATTGGTGGAAGCTGGAACCCTGACCTCTGTTCCGTTAAGAGATTTCGTTGCCGCCGTGAGCGTGGGAATTGTGGATGGAGAAATTCTGCTCGATCTCTGTTACGAAGAAGACTCGCGCGCCGACGTCGACATGAATTTCGTGATGACTGCCGGATACAAAATGGTCGAAGTCCAAGCCACCGCTGAACGCCAGGCCTTCGATGAAGCTCAGTTTGCGAAGATGATGGCCTACGCGCGCCAGGGAGTGCAATCTCTGATCGCTAAACAGCAGGCGGTGTTGAGCAGCCTAACTTTGCGGCAGTAATGGTGAGTCACCTCTATTGTCATTCCGAATCGGGCGTTGAGTCCGGTGAGGAACCTGTTGTCCGAGTGTCGCGGCGCGCATCTCCGTCAGCAACCGGCGACTCCGCCGGCGCTTTAGTTTTCCTCTTACCGAGCGACGCTCCAATAGCCTCTTCCACGGCCTGCAACTCATTCTTCTTGCCCAATCTTCGAGATCGTTTACTCATATTTCTATCTTAGAACCAATTCCTTATTCCCACTCAATTGTTCCCGGAGGTTTTGACGTAATGTCATACACCACGCGATTCACGCCCTTCACTTCATTCACAATGCGTGTGGAGATATTTTTCAAGACTTCGTGTGGCAGAGCCACCCAATCCGCAGTCATCCCATCCTCGGAACTTACCGCGCGCACAGCACAGGTGTACGCGTAGGTGCGCATGTCGCCCATCACGCCCACCGACATCACCGGCAGCAATACTGCGAATGACTGCCATATTTTCGTGTACAGTCCCGCGCTCTTGATTTCGCTGACGACAACTTCGTCGCACTCCCGCAGCAAAGCCAATCGCTCAGGCGTTACTTCTCCCAGGATGCGCACAGCCAACCCTGGGCCCGGAAACGGCTGGCGCTGCAAAATCTCTTCCGGCACCCCCAAGTCGCGGCCAATTTTACGCACTTCGTCCTTGAACAAGTCCTTGAGCGGCTCGATCAATTTCAACTTCATTTTTTCCGGCAGCCCGCCCACATTGTGATGCGACTTGATCACTTGCGACGGCCCACGAACCGAGCGCGATTCAATCACGTCCGGATAAAGGGTCCCTTGCACCAGATAGTCAACGCTTCCCTCTTCTTTTTCGATGCGATGCGCTTCATCGTCAAATACCGCGATGAATTCATTGCCGATGATCTTGCGCTTCTTCTCCGGATCGCTGACGCCCTTAAGGTTGTCGAGAAAGCGATTGGTCGCATCGACTGCGTCCAGCCGCAGCCCAAGCTTGTCGCGTAACGTCCGCTGCACTTTCTCAAACTCGTTCTTGCGGAGCACTCCGTTATTGACGAAGATGCACGTCAGACGCGACTTTCCATTGGCATCGCGCAGGGCACGGTCCACGAGCACGGCCGCGACCGAAGAATCTACTCCGCCGGAAAGCGCACAGATGGCTCGTCCCTTTCCAACTTGTTGCCGGACCTGTTCGATCGTCGAATCGATGAAATGCTGCGGCGTCCACAGCGGCTGCGCGCCACAGATTTTAAACACAAAATTACGCAAAATTTCCGTTCCATTCCGCGTGTGGTGAACCTCGGGATGAAACTGCACTGCAAACCACTGCTTTGCAACATTCTGAATTCCCGCAACTGCGTGAGAAGTCTTGGCTGTGAGCTCAAAGCCAGGAGGCAACTCCAGCGCCTCGTCCCCGTGCGACATCCAGACCGGCTGCCGCTTTTCGAGCCCATGAAACAATGCTGACTCAACGACAATATCGATTTCCGCGTGCCCGTATTCCCGCTTGTCCGCAGGCCGCACTTTGCCGCCGAGAGTATGCACCATGAATTGCAGGCCGTAGCAGATGCCAAGCACAGGAATATCCAGCTCAAAGAGCCGCGCGTCCGCCGGCGGAGCGCCTTTGTCGTATACCGACCACGGAGCTCCCGAGAGCACAATGCCGACCGGTGCGTAGCTCTTTACTTCGTCGAGCGAAGCAGTGCAGGGCAGCACGACGGAAAAAACATTCTGTTCGCGGATGCGGCGCGCGATAAGTTGGGTATACTGCGCGCCAAAATCAAGGATGACAATGGATTGGTTAAGGGCGGGTTGGTTGAGGATGGATTGGGTTTCCACGGATGAGTTTCTCAAATCGGATCATTTGTGTAAAGTGCTGGCGCTATCGAAGAATCAGGTCGGTTCCGTGGCCAGATTTGGAAGATCGCTGAGGATCGGCTCGCTGCGGTCGATGGAAGTTTCAACCTGCTCGATGTTTCCCGAACGGGCTACCGGTGGAGGCGATGACGTTACCTCGAATATATTCGGCATTTCTGCGATGCACGCGTAACCCGCGAGTCGCGCCATGTAAAGCCAGTCCACGATCGCGAAATAGGCGAGCGTTATCAAAACGATGACGGCGATTACGAGCCGTGCTGGCGCCACCTGGGAGAGAGCGAGCGGAAACGCAACCACGCTGGTGACAATGCTGAACGCAACCAGATGCGCAAGGCCGGTCCAGGTACTCACCGCGAAGACCGCACCGAGATGCTCACGGGAAAAAGTGACGGCTACGGAGATGGATGCCAACGCATCTTCTCCGTCGCGAACGGCAAAAATCCCGGCCAGGCTAAGCCACCAGTTCAGCATCCAACCCACGATGCAGATCAATGTCGCCATTGGAAGAAAGAGAATGACACCTAATCCGGGTCGCGCGTTTGCCGACGTCGAAACGAAACTGACGAGAATTGCCGCACTCCCCAGCGCCAGAACTACTGCCAGAAACAGCACGACGCGCAGACAATTGAGGGTGATTAAGGCTCCAATGGACCGTGGTTCTTGCCCACCGGATGTGTTCGCGGAAAGACATGTAACGTCGCTGCGGAAATAATCGAGGAGAGCGCGCACGGTTGCCAGACGGCCGACGGAAGCCGCAATAATCCACAGCAAGGAAAGCGCTAGAGCCGCGAGCAAAGCCGCCAGCACGGCGCGATTCATGCTTCCACTAAGAATATGTGCGACGGCTCGTCCCACGAGCGCGGGTTGTCGAGTCGACAACAAAGTCGCATCGGCGCTGGTCACTGGCAACGTGTCGAGATATTCGACACAATAAAAAAGCATTAAGACCGCAGCCGTTGCACCCAGTGCCCAACGCCAGGAGATCTCCGCAAAAGTCACCGACGGCCGGCGGAATGTAGCGCGTAAGCCTTCGATTGTGGGCGACGGGCGCGACATAATTTGTGCTCGTTCTCGACTGTGCTCGCTCCATAGAATAGCGTACATCGAAGGCGGGTGTTATTTCGCGCAAAGAATACGCCGCTGTTTGTCCATAACCTTTACATACAGCAAACTTTACATACATCGCCCCACGATATATGCATCCGATCATCCTCGATGGGCATCTCTTCAAGAAGAAGGCAAGAATAAGTTCAGGAGAAAATAGAAATGAAATTTATACAATATTTGGCTTCGTTCGCGGTTGTAGCGCTGGTGCTCTCGTTGAGCGCGTTCGCCAAGGACAATAATTCCGGGAGATTTACACTCTCGGATAGGGTGCAGGTGGGCTCGACGCAACTCGCGCCCGGCAGTTATAAAGCCGAGTGGAACGGTCCAGCCAATGACTTAAAAGTGGACATTATGAAAAACGGAAAGACCGTCGCCACCACCCAGGGGAAAATGCAGGAACTGCAAAAACCAGCTCCCTACAATGCAGTTCTTACTAAAACATTGCAAAACAACACTAAGCAACTGGACGAGATCCAGTTCGATAAACACACCGAAGCGATCGTGTTGGGTGGAGAATAACAGCTGTATCTGAGGCCGTTTCCGCACTAGAAAGGGTTCGCACGATGCGGACCCTTTTTTCTTGACTGGACTTTTATTTCACAACAATGTTAACCAGTTTCCCGGAAACATAAATCGTCTTTATGATTTGCTTGCCAGTAATCGCCGATTTCACTTTCTCATCGGCGAGTGCGTGTTCGACGACCACGCTCTCCGCGGCATCGGCAGGCACTACGATGCGGCCGCGCAACTTACCATTCACCTGCACCGGGATTTCAAGTTCTTCTTCCTTGGCAAGAGCGGGATCATATTTTGGCCATGGAACTTTGAGCAAGCTTCCCTTTTCGCCGATCATCTCCCAGAGTTCGTGGGCGAGATAAGGCGCGAAAGGGAGCGAGCAACAAAATCAAATCGCGCTGCACCTCGGCAAGTAAAGCCGCCGAAGAGCTTTTGGCCTGGGAGGCGGCATTTTCCTCGTAGGCTTGAAGGGCATTCACCAACTCCATGATCGCAGAGATGCAAGTATTGAAATGCCAGCGGCCCTGAAAGTCATCGCTGACACGCTTGATCGTTTGATGGAGTTTGCGCTGGATCTGACGTTCCGCCGGAGATAGGGACGCGGCAGACAAACTCGGCACGGATACATCGCGAGTATTCGCAGCATTTCTTACGATGAAGCGATAGACCTTGCCCAGGAACCTTTGGATGCCCGCTATGCCGGAATCCTGCCAGTCGAGATCGCGATCGGGCGGAGCGGCGAAGAGGCTGTAGAGGCGCGCGGCATCGGCGCCATAGCGCCCAACCATTTCGTCCGGGCTTACGACGTTTCCTAGACTCTTCGACATCTTCGCGCCGTCTTTGATCACCATGCCTTGGGTAAAGAGTCGCTCGACGGGTTCGTCGTTGGTGATGAGGCCGAGATCGCGCATGAACTTCGTCCAGAAGCGCGAATAGATCAAATGCAAAATCGCGTGCTCAACTCCGCCAATATATTGATCGATGGGAAACCAATACTGCGCACACTTCGAGTCAAACGGCGCGTGGTCGTTGTGCGCATCGGTGTAACGATAGAAATACCAGGACGAATCGACGAAGGTGTCCATGGTATCGGTCTCGCGGCGCGCCGGACCTCCACACTTCGGGCAAGTCGCATTTACGAACTCCGGTAAGCTGCTGAGCGGCGATCCAAGGGCATGCCCGATATCGACGTTCTCCGGCAAAATTACGGGCAAATCTTTTTCTGGCACTGGGACTATCCCGTCTTTCTCGCAATAAAGCATGGGGATCGGGGTGCCCCAGTAGCGCTGTCGCGAGATTCCCCAATCTTTCAAACGATAAGTAACGGTGGCTTTGCCGAAATCATTTTCTTCCGCAAACTTCGACATTTTCTTGATGGCGTCGGCGCACTCCAGCCCGCTGTAAGGCCCAGAGTTAATCAACATGCCATCGTGCGCGACGAACGGAAGAGCAGGCTCAGTCATGGTTTCTTCCGGATCGTTCGAAATGGGAAGCACCACGAGACGGATTTCCAGCTTGTATTTCTTCGCAAACTCATAGTCACGCTCGTCATGCGCGGGCACGCTCATGATTGCGCCAGTACCGTAATCCATGAGGATGTAGTTGGCCACCCAAATTGGAATCTTTTCTTTGTTGAACGGATTGATAGCATAGCGGCCGGTCGGCACGCCGTGCTTTTCAATTTCGCCGATGTCTCCCGCTTCTTTGGCTTTACGCTGTTCAGCGATGAGCTGATCGACTTTAGCGCGGAGATCGGGGTTAGCGGCGGCTAGATCCGCGACGATGGGATGCTGTGGCGCGAGTTGCACCGAAGTAGCGCCGAAGATGGTATCGACACGCGTGGTAAAAACGCTAATCGTTCCCCCAGCCGGACCGAATCCGCCGCGGTTTTCCGGGTAGTCGAGCTTGAAATCGACGAGCGTGCCTTCGCTGCGGCCGATCCAGTTGCGCTGCATGGTGCGGACTTTTTCCGGCCAGCCATCTAATTTCTCGAGATCGCGCAACAATTCGTCGGCGTATTGAGTGATGCGCAAAAACCATTGCTCAAGTTCGCGCTGTTCCACGAGCGTATCTTCGTGCCGCCAGCAACGGCCGTCGACGACCTGTTCGTTAGCAAGAACGGTGCAACATTTCGGGCACCAGTTAACTCGGCTGTTCTTGCGATATGCCAAACCCTTTTCGTAAAACTTGAGAAAGAACCACTGATTCCAGCGGTAATAATCGGGCAGGCACGTGGTAACTTCGCGCGACCAATCGTAGGCAAAGCCGAGGCGATTCATCTGCGCCTTCATTTTGGCGATGTTGCCCAGCGTCCACTGGCGCGGCGGCGTATTGTTTTGGATGGCCGCATTTTCCGCCGGCAGGCCGAAAGAATCCCATCCCATGGGATGAAGCACGTTATAGCCGTTCATCCACATATAGCGGGCGAGAGCGTCGCCGATGGAATAGTTGCGCACGTGCCCCATGTGGAGCGCACCAGAAGGATACGGCAACATTTCGAGGACGTAGTATTTCTTTTTTTCGGAGCCGGAGGGATCTGCCGCGTAAAGATTCGGCTGGTTCTGCCAGCGCTCGAACCATTTGCTCTCGACGCGCTGAGGATCGTAGCGGTCATCGTTGCGGTCGGCATCGCTTCGATGACTATCGCCAGCGGGAATTTCCTGCAATTTATCTTGCGGCGGCATAGGGTCAAACAGGCTCGCGTATAAACTTTACATTTTACAATGAGGGAGCTTAAGAGTGTGCAAAGAACAGCCTATCGTAATCATGATCGCGCCCACCTCAGGGAAGTCGCACACGCCGCTCTATTTCTTTCGCGTGCTCTTTCGCGGGCTTGCCGCCGACGTGCGCCGCAGTTTGTCGTAGTCGCGGGCATAAGCGCGAAGGCCGAAAGCTGGCGTGCTTTTGGTATAACCGGCGACGAGCTGGTCCTGGTAATGGTCCAGATAAAAGTCGAAGGGATCCCGGGGATCCATATCGATCATAATGAGATCGGAATCCCGCATGGTCAGCTTGCCGAAGCGTAGGTTGCCGTGGCGGAATGCCAAATAATTACCGGGTTGCTTTGCGGCGAAGTTCTCGCCCTGCGCTTTACCGAAGACCTGCACAATGACATTGCCCTGCACGCGCACGGCAGTGACTCTTCCTTGAATATGAGGTGGTGGAAGAATTTCTTCGGGGTTAAGGATCAAGTCATCTTTGTCGGCGGAGATGCCTTGAATCTTTTTTGTATCGATCATGCGGGCTATGTCCATGCCCAACAAATCCAAAAGGCCTTTCACAGGGAGATGTGCGGCTTTCAGGTGTTCCGTGTGCAGACGAATTCTTCCATCTCCCTCGACCTTGAGCACTCCCGTAGTTTCGAATGAGACGTCGCCCTTCTGGGGAAGCTTGCCTTTTATGACGAGTTGATTGTTCTTGCTCTCGATGCTCAAGTCCTTGATCGGAGCGTTGGAAGCAGACAACACGTTTTGATTGAGCACCCGTGCTAACGCGTCGCAGCTGATGGCGATTTCGGCGTAGTTCAAGGCGAGGATAAAGGAATTCTTGTCGTCAAACACCGGGATGTCTCCGGATTTTGTCGGAAGGATTTCTCCCTGAAGTTGGACGACGTGCACGGCAATCGGGCCGGTGTAGTGATACATGACATTCTTCATCGCAATCTGCACATTCGCTTCCGCGGCTTCGCTAGCATGGGCGGAGTCGCGATTCGGCAGGATTAGAAACAGGCCAACGACAGCAGCTAAAAACAGGCAGACTGCGCACCAGGTCTTCATGGTCATGGGAAATAGGATGCCACGAAACTCAAGCAGGCAGGGCTAGGACACCAACTTCTTCAGGGCTTCAACATTCTTGCCGTCATCACCAGGCTCGTCAATCGGAGTCTCCGCAATAAAGGCAGCGTGGGCGAGGCGCAGATCGTTCAACAGAATGCGAAATGGTTCGGTGCCAATAGTTCCCTTGCCGATGTGCTGATGGCGGTCGAGCTTCGATCCGCGCGCCGCTTTGGCATCGTTGCAGTGGACAACCTTCACATTGTTCAGTCCAATGGTGGCATCGAGTTGCTGAAGGGTTTCGCCGATACCCCCTTTGCTGACGATGTCATACCCGGCGACGTGGGTGTGGCAAGTATCGATGCAAGCCGCGACGGGCACGATTCCACGAAGTCGATGGATCACTTCGGCGACTTGCTCGAAGCTGCCGCCCAGAGAGAATTCCGCTCCCGCGGTATTTTCGATAAGGATGGTGAGTCCGGCGCGGGCCAGGTCAAGGCCTTGGGTGGACGCGGCAATGGCAGCGGCGGTTTGCAGAAGTCCGGCCTCGCGATCGGAACCGCGAAATGACCCGGGATGCAAGACAAGAAAGTCGGCGCACATCGCCAGTGCGCGTTCCACTTCTCCGCGGAACGCTTCGATGGATTTCTTGAGAAACAGTTGATTCGTGCTGGCTAGATTCACCAGATAATTCGTGTGGATGACGAGAGGGTTAAGGTCATACTTGGCCCGAAGGCGAATCATTTCCTCGCACACTGGATGGCTCAGTTCATAAGGCGCCCACTGGCGTGGGCTGGAGGAAAAAACTTGCAGCGTATTGCAGCCCAGGCGGTAGGCACGCTCGGCGGCATTGTGGATTCCTCCGGCAGTGGAGGTATGAATGCCGATGCGTCGGGAAGTGAGGCGTGGCGGGCGTTTTGGTGCGGGACGGGCGAGAATATCTGGTCCGCGGGCCATGGTGCGGGGCATGGGACAAGTATAAGTCGAGACGAAGAATCCCAGGCCTGGCTCGTCCGGGTGCTGCGTTTGCGGTGCAGCGGCGGCAACGGTAGACTTGATGGGCTACCTCATTTTGCCTGCACTGGGCAGGTGGGACGGCTGTCCCGCATGATTCGTCAAGAGGAAAATTATGCTAGTCGTGATGAAGGCGCACGCTACCGAGGAACAGGTACGCGGCGTCTGCGAAAAAATTGAAAAGCTGGGCTATCGCGCACATGCCATGCCGGGAGCACAGCGCACGGCGATTGGCATCACCGGAAACAGGGGCGAAGTGGAGCAGGGCACGCTGGAAGAAATGCCAGGCGTGCAGGAAGTGATTAAAGTTTCCAAGCCCTACAAGCTGGTGAGCCGCGACATTAAAGAAGACAACACGATCATCCGTTTCGCGGGTACGGCCGCGACAATTGGTGGTCCCGGGCTGGCAATTGTGGCGGGACCGTGCGCCATCGAAAGCCGCGAGCAGGCCTTTGCCGTGGCCGAGCGCGTGCATCGCGCCGGGGCACAGTTCTTCCGCGGAGGAGCGTACAAGCCGCGAACGTCTCCATATTCGTTTCAAGGTTTAGGCGAAGAAGGTCTGCGGATCATGGCAGAAATCCGCGATCAGTACGGGATGAAGATTATTACGGAAGCAATCGATAACGAGACGCTTGATCTGGTGGAGGAGTATGCGGACATGATCCAGATTGGGGCGCGAAACATGCAGAATTTTTCCCTCCTGAAGCGCGCCGGACGAGCGAAGAAACCGGTGCTGCTGAAACGCGGGATGTCAGCAACCCTGGAAGAATTTCTGATGGCGGCGGAATATATTTTGAGTGAGGGCAATTACAACGTCGCTCTGTGCGAGCGCGGAGTCCGGACCTTTGCCGATCACACCCGCAACACTCTCGACCTGAGTCTGATTCCCGCAGTGCAGCGGCTGAGCCATTTGCCGATTTTTGTTGATCCCAGTCATGGGACGGGGAAACGAAATAAAGTTACGCCTCTTTCGCGCGCGGCAGTGGCCGTGGGCGCCGATGGACTGATGGTGGAAGTGCACAACAAGCCCGACGAGGCGATGTCCGATGGTCCGCAGTCGCTGTTTCCCGATCAGTTTGATGAATTGATGATCCAAGTGCGGCAGATTGCGGCAGTGGTGGGGCGGACAGTGCCCGGGATTGGGGTCCGGGAGACGGTAGAGGTGAAGTAGTAGATTCAAAATGCAGTGATGACCCCGACATGGTAAGGACGACTTTCGCTCATCTATGCAAAGAACTGTAAAGTCAGTGGCGCTTTTTCCGGCGCTGAGCCAAGCTATAAAGGTTGCGAGAAGCTCGATGTTAGGGAATTACGTAACTTGATGAGAGACTGGCTTATGTTGCGCAGTGTGAGTTCTACTTTGGGGTTGAAGACCCTCGTTTTAGCCACAGCCATACTCGCTTATCCGTGCACATCGTTCGCCCAGCACGGCGGTGGGGGCGGCCATATTGGCGGTTCTGCGGCTGGCGGTGGCGGCCTGAGTTCCGGCAACCGCGCGAGCGGAGTCGAGAATAAGGACGACTTGCGGGATTTTCACGAGATCATGGCCGTGCAGGCGAGCAATGAGCAGAAAGCTGCCTATACAGCAATGGTCAAGAGCACGGCAGCCGCCAGCGCGCAGTTGCAGGGTTTCGTCGCGCTGTTAGACAAGCAAAACAATGCATCGGAAATTGCCCAGCGCGATAAAAGTTTCGCGGATGCGATCGAAACGGCGCGAACATTAAATAAGAAATTTCTCGAGGGTTTTTCCGAGCCGCAAAAATCCGGTCTGAAAGAAATTACCAAGAGATTAGCCAAGGCGGACTCCGAACTGGCGCAACAGGCCAGGTCACTGGACCAGCAAGTGGAAGTGAATGCCGCGAGCGCGCAGATGGCGGGCACGGCGCGAAGCGTAGAGGGAGCCCTCACCGGCTTCCAGCGCGAACAGGCCGACTTGGGCGACGAGATGAGCATTTCGAGCTCGAATGCCGCTTCGGACGTTGCCTTCAATATCCCGACAGTCAAGAACAAGGTCAACTTCGCCGATCAGGCGTTTATCATCACGACGTCGGGAACGATTTCGAAGCCAGTTGCGGCAGCTGGCCAAAATTCGCTGGCAATGGAACTGACCGCCGACATGTCTGACCTGCAACAAACCATTACGGATGTACTGCACGCGAAACTCGATACGTCCGATCGATGCGGTGAACGCATTACGCTGCAGACCGCGGACCTCACCCCGCAGGAACCCGCCAGCCTGGTGGTTGCGCAACTCCATTACGAGCGCTGGACGTGTGCCACAATGTTTGGCAGGGAGAGCATGAACGAAATCGTCGAAGGCAGCGGGACCATCGAAGTGAAGCTGACTCCGGCCGTTGCAGAAGACGGCAGCTTGCGCCTGTCAGCAAAAATCGACCGCATCGATGCCGAAGGACTGATCGGAGATTTGCTGCGTTCCGACGCGTTGGGCAATGCGCTGCGCGACAAAATCTCAGACGCGGTTTTATCTACATTGCAGCAGGGTGCCGACTTCAAGACCGCGCTGCCGGCGGGCGCGCAGAGTTATGCGACGCTGCGGCGGGCGAAGTTTCAGGGTACGGGATCAGGCAGGTTGCTCGCGGTGTTCGATGGAGACATTCGAGTTTCGAACGAGAATCTAACTGCAGTAACTCGCGAATTGCAGGAGCGATCGTTGCAGTCCGCGGAAGAACGCCCCGAACTGACGGCCCGCTAGAGGGACTGTTCGAAACCTGTCTCTGGTAATGTTATTGCTTCCGGTTTTCCCGGGAAGCAGCTTTCATCTTGCGAAAACTCCTCTTCATCGCTGTTTTGCTTCCGCTCCTGGGCGCGGCCGGATGGTGGTATTTCCGCGAGCAACCCCTTCCCGACTACGGGCCCGCCTATCGCGAGTACGCCTACGTGAGCAATGGCAAGAGCAATACTGTCACGGTAATCGATCTGCGGACCTTTCAACTGGCAAAAACCATTCCTGTAGGCGTCTCGCCGACCGGGATTGCGGCCAACAGCAAGAAGAATGAAATCTATGTGGTGAACTCAGGATCGAACAACGTCAGCGTGATCGACGCTGAGAGAAACGCGGTCGTGGCAACGATTGGAGTTCACGGACGGCCATATTTTATCGACGTATCGGAAGACGGCAGGCGGGCATATGTGGCGAATTCAGGGTCAGCGAACGTCTCGGTCATCGATCTCGAGACGCGTACGGTGCTGGGAAATGTGCGGGTGGGTTCGGAACCGGGACTGGCACGGGTTTCGCCGGACGGAGCAACCGTGGTCGTCTCCAATCGCGGCGACAATACGGTGTCGGTGATTGACGCGAGGTTGCTGCGGGTGCGGGCGACGCTACCGGTTTGCCAGCGACCGGAGGATATCGCCATTCTTCCGAGTTCGAGCAAAGCGTTCGTGGCGTGTTCCGGTTCGTCGCAGGTAGCCTCGATTGCTCTCAAGATGGCCGGCGGCGAGCCGGCGACCGATCACGTGCTCGCGCTGCTGGATGTTGGGCGCACGCCGGTGAATTTGGCATTGAAGCCGGATGGCGGCGAATTGATGGTTTGCGATTTCGATTCCGACAGCATTTCAATCATCGAAACGGCGAACGATGAAGTGGGCAGCAGCGTATTAATCGGGCAGCACCCCGCGCACGGGATCGTTTCTCTTGATAACTCGCGGCTATACGTCAGCAACTTCGGATCGGATAGCGTAGCGGTTTACGACATCGATCTGGGCAAGCGGATTGCCACCATGCCGGTGGGCAGCCATCCCGATGGTTTGGCCCTGTCGCCGGACCAGAGATATTTGCTGGTACTCGATACGCAGGCCGGGGACGTGACAGTGATTCAGAAACGGACAGCGCGAAAACTGGAGCCGACAGAGTATTCGCTGCTCACAATGATCCCGGTAGGCGTGCAGCCGAATGGAATCGTGGTGAAGTCATTCATGGTCAGCAAGCCCCCTCGATGAAATGACGCCGATAGAGTGCTTGAGGAATTCTAAACTGACAATTTTTACGGAACGGAGACCGTCCGGGCGCAGAATTTATCGAGAGCTGCTCTAAGATCGGCGGCGATAGCCGGGGCTTCACGGGATTCAATGTCGCGGCGCGGCATCATGTAGACGAGTTCGCCGTCGCGGAGAATCGCAATGGAAGGCGAAGACGGTGGCTGACCAGTGAAGTAGCTGCGGACGCGGTCGGTGGCCTCGGCGTCTTGTCCGGCGAACACGGTGAACGCTTTATCAGGATGCACGGCCTTTTCCAGGGCCATGCGGACGGCTGGACGCATACGACCCGCGGCGCATCCGCAAATCGAATTCACGATCACCAACGTAGTCCCCGGTCGCGCTTTTAGCTCATGATCGACGGCATCGGCTGTGCGCAACTCTTCGATGCCCAGCCGAGTTAACTCTTCGCGCATTGGCATAACCATAATTTCCGGATACATTGTGAATTCTCCTTCACCTTCGAACGTTTATAATCGCAACTTTGATTCTAACTCAGAAATCATTCGATCGATCTTAAGAGCGTGATTCTGTAGCATCCTCCATGACGGTGGTGAGAATCTCCGCGGTAAGCAACCGATCCCCTGCCGAAAGCAACGAAAAATGGATCAGCTTTAGAGGCTTGCTGGAAAATTAAAGGAGGCGACGGCAGATGGACAAAGGATCGCGGTTTTTCAGTTCATGGATCTTGGCAGGCGCGCTGATGTTTTCCGTGTTCGGCACGGCGTGCGCGCATCATCACTATTACCGGGTTTATGACCCCTATTACAGCGATTACCACGTTTGGAACCACGATGAAGATGTCTATTACCATCAGTGGGCGCGCGAGAATCATGTCGATGAGCACAGAGACTTCCGCCAGCTACCTCCTGAGCAACAGAAAGAATATTGGACCTGGCGTCACAGCCATGGTGACCATGACCACAATCACGACAACCAGCACTAAACTGACGTTTACGGTTAAAGAGCAGGCGAGCGTCGCAGGCTCGCCTGCTCGGCAAGAAATTGCGCGGGAAGGCTTCTAATGAAGTATGGTTGGAGGATTCTGTGCGATGATCAACGACCAGTTGACGAGATTGATGAAACGGTCAGGCATGATCCCGATGAACAGTGTCGCGAATGCAGTTACGCCCAGTGCGGCGCGCATCATCCAACTCACTGGCAACACTCCTCGTTCTTCGGGCTGGCCCATGAACATGGCATTGGCCATTTTTAAGTAGTAATACAAACCGAATACGGAATATGCCACTCCCAAAGATGCCAGCGCGTAGTGTCCGGTTTCGACCAGGCTCAGGAAGATAAAATATTTTCCCCAGAAGCCGGCCAGCGGCGGAATACCGGCAAGCGACAGCAGGAAGATCAGCATGAGCACGGCTTCGACGGGAGCACGCGAGTAGAGGCCGTTGAGATCGTCGAGCTCGTCTCCGATTACGCTGCGGTGGCGCAGCGAGGTAATCACGCCGAACGCGCCAAGGTTCATGAACGTATAAACCAGCAGATAGATCAGAATTCCCTTGATGCCGTCCGGACTGAGCTGCGTTGAAGTTCCAGCAATTAAGCCAAGAAGCATATAGCCGACGTGCGCGATCGAAGAGTAGGCCAGCAGGCGCTTGGTATTGGTCTGTGTGAGCGCGGCAAAGTTTGCGCCCGTCATGGTTGCGATGGAAACGAACACGAAGAGCGGAACATAGACAGGGCGCATCGCGGCCAAACCTATTATGGCGTTTGGAAAAGTCGGATATGTGGCGCCCATGATGCGCAACAGCATCGCCCAACCCGCAGCTTTGACGGCTACTGACATAAATCCGGTAATGCAGGTCGGTGCGCCTTCGTAAGCATCCGGCGCCCATTGATGAAAGGGCACAGCCGCGATCTTGAATAAGAGTCCGGTCACGGTGGTTAACAAAGCCACGATCGCGACCGGGTTGTGAGGATCTTTGGCATAGATCATCGCGAGCCGGTGCCCGATGTCGCCCAAGTCTGTGCTATCAGTAAGCCCATACAAAAGTGAGAGGCCGTAGGCGAAGATGCCGGAGGAAAACGCTCCCAGCAACAGATATTTCAGCGCGGCTTCGTTGGAGCGGCGATCGCGGCGCAGGAATCCGACAAGAACATAGGTGGAAATCGCCATCAACTCCAGGCCGATGAAGATGAGCACGATATCGAAACCGGCGGCCATGCACATCATGCCGACGACCGAGAGCAACATCAGCGCGTAATATTCCCCGTGATTTTCATGCTCGGTCTTCATGTAACGCACTGACATGAGAATGGAAATCGCGGTCGCTGCGAGGAAGAGATAAAAGAAAAAGAGAGCGCAACGGTCCACCAGCAAGCTATCCATCATGCCGAGCGAACCCATGGAGACGGAGCGGTTCAGGTGCATCCAATGCTGAATCTTCCACACACCGCCAATGGCAAACATCACGCCCACAAATGCCAATAGGGCGTTCACCCACTTTTCTTCAGGGGGGAGCATCAGGTCGATGAGCAGGATGCCAAGCGCAAAAATGGTAAGCAAAGTAATGGGCAGAACCAGCAGGTAGTCGCTCGGGGTGAATTGTGTGAGCACGCCCACTATTTCTTCCCCTTCAACGATTGCGCCGCGGTGGGCTGGATCACCGACGCCGTAGTCGCAACCGGCGGCGCGACTTCGTGTCGAACTGCGGCGTCAACTGCCTCACCCGAGCGCGGTGCATGAACGTTTTGCACGATCTGATTCACGGGCTGCTCAAGAATCTTGAAAAATGGCTTGGGATAGAGGCCGATCCAGAAAGCCATAATCAGCAGTGGAACGAAGGTCAACACTTCGCGCGGGGTAAGGTCGTGCAGTTTTTCATTTTTCGGATTGGTAACCGTGCCAAAGAAAACGCGCTGATAGAGCCAGAGTAGATAGGCTGCGGCGAGCACCACGCCGGGCACGGCCCATGCGCCCCAGCGCCAGTTCTCCATGAACGTTCCCTGCAGGATGGTGAATTCGCCCACGAATCCGTTGAGCAGCGGAAGTCCCATCGAAGAGAGAAACATGATCATCGTAATCGTGGCATAGAGCGGCATTACGTTGGAGATGCCCCCGTACTCGGAGATTTCGCGAGTGTGCCGGCGTTCGTAAAGAATACCGACAATCAAGAACAGCGCGCCGGTCGAGATGCCGTGATTGATCTGCTGCAACACCGATCCGCTTAAGCCAACGGAGTTCAGCGCGAAAATTCCCAGCGTGCAGAAACCGAGATGGCTGACCGACGAGTAGGCCACCAGCTTCTTCATATCTTTTTGCATCAGCGAAACTAGCGCGCCGTAGATGATCGCAATAATCGAGAGAGTAATCATCCAGCTGCGGACTTTAGTATGCGTGAGTACGTCAGGAAAGAACGGCAGCGAGAAGCGGATAAATCCGTAGGTTCCCATCTTCAGCAGCACGCCGGCCAGAATGACCGAACCGGCGGTCGGCGCTTCCACGTGAGCGTCGGGCAGCCACGTGTGGAAGGGAAACATCGGGACTTTGATCGCAAACGCAAAGAAGAAAGCGAAGAACAGCAGCGTGGCCACTGTCGGCCCGTAGGCAGGGTCGGAATAAATCTTCGGAGCGGTTTCGTAGAGCGCGGTCAGGCTGAAAGTGTAGATGCCGGTCAGAGCATGGTGGTGAAAATAGAGGAAGAGGATTCCCAGCAACATCAGGACTGATCCGGCCAAGGTGTACAGGAAAAATTTAATCGCGGCGTAAAGCTTGCGCGGGCCGCCCCAGATGCCGATCAGCAGGTACATCGGAACCAGCATCGCTTCCCAGAAAACGAAGAAGAGGAAGAAATCGAGCGCCATGAAGACGCCGAGCATGCCGGTTTGCAGAATCAAAAACCAGACATAGTATTCCTTGACGCGGATCTCTATCGCCGTCCAGGAAGAGAGGATCGAGATCCAGCCCAGCAGCGTGGTGAGCATGATGAGCAGGAAAGAAATGCCATCGATGCCGATCACATAGCCGGCGCCGATCGACGGGATCCAGTTGTTGGGCATGCCTTCGATGAACTTGAAGCGCTCGGGACTGTTGATCTGCGACCAGAACATCGGTACCAGCGGCAGAGAAATCAGAAATCCGCCAAGCGCGAAGAAATTCGCGATCCAGCGGACGGCGTCCTTGTTCTCCTTG
Source organism: uncultured Acidobacteriaceae bacterium (assembly GCA_963726155.1). Taxonomy (GTDB): domain Bacteria; phylum Acidobacteriota; class Terriglobia; order Terriglobales; family Acidobacteriaceae; genus Sulfotelmatobacter. The sequence continues at coordinate 686,932 of CAVSBF010000002.1, read as the reverse complement.
GGAACAAACAGGAGCACAAGCGCGCCAATGAGCGGCGTGAACAGGATGATCGAGAGTATGTGGTTTTGCATGAAAAGCTCTTAGCCTTTAGCTCTTAGCCTTTAGCTCAGAACTCTTCGCTTTTTGATTTTTAGCTAAGAGCCAAGAGCTAACAGCAAAGAGCTTACTTTCAGTGATACACGTAGTAAAAAACGAAACCTACCAGCCCGGCGGTCATCACGAGGGCGTACCACTGCACCAGACCCCATTCGAACAGGCGGGCGGGATAAGAAAGCATGCGCGCTAAAATAGCGGGCCCGTTGACGCCGATGCCATCGATGATCCACTTGTCCCACCAACTGGAAATTGTGGCGACGAGGCGCGTGATTCGTCCCGCCGCGTTGACTGCGCCATCGATCACATGAGTATCGAACCAGGCGGACGCTACGCCGAGTCCGAGGACGCCGAGGCGCACATTTCCCAGCTTGCGGCGACCAGTGAAAACATAGTCGTAGCCTTCATCCACGTAATACTTGTGCAGCAGCACATCGTAAACAGGAGGGGCGACCGCGGCAATCGGTTCGGTGTAACCTTTATCGGCATGGCGATAACTCCACCAGGCTGACCCCCATCCCAAGCCGGCGGCGGCGAGAGATAGCCCCATCAGCACCCACTCCGTGCCGGTGTTGTGCTCTTCTTCTACTCCGGCTACCAACTGACCTGTTCTTCCTTCTTCCTGAAGTACGCGTGCTTCGCTGGCGAAGACGGGTTCGAGAAATTTTGTGAAATGATCGGAGCCTCCCAGGCTGTGCGGCCACCCTAGCCATCCAGCGACGATGGCGCAGAGCGCGAGCGCTACTAGCGGCGCGGTCATCGAAATCGGCGATTCATGAATGTGGTGCTCCACGTCGTGGCTCATGCGCGGGCGGCCATGGAAAGTCAGATACATGAGGCGGAACATGTAAAACGCCGTCATAAGCGCGGTGGCGTAGCCGATATACCAAAGAAAACGGTAAGCGCCACCCTCGCGCGACCATGTCTCCCACAGAATCGCGTCCTTGGAAAAAAATCCGGCAAACGGAAAAATACCCGCGATTGCCAGCGTGGCAATGAACATGGTGCGATGAGTGGTGGGAATGCGATGGCCCAGGTCGCCCATGTTGCGCATGTCTTGCTCGCCGCTCATGGCGTGGATCACGGAGCCGGCTCCAAGGAAGAGCAACGCCTTGAAGAAGGCATGCGTGAAGACGTGGAAAACTCCAGCGGCAAAAGCTCCCACGCCGAGCGCGAGAAACATGTAGCCGAGCTGCGAGACTGTAGAGTAGGCCAGCACGCGCTTGATGTCGTTCTGAACGAGACCGATAGAGGCGGCAAAGATTGCGGTCAGCGCTCCGACGATGGCAACTGTCTTCATCGACGTGGGCGCGAGCACAAACAGCGCGTTCGAACGCGCGATCATGTAGACGCCAGCTGTGACCATGGTTGCAGCATGAATGAGCGCGGATACTGGCGTGGGGCCTTCCATGGCATCCGGCAGCCAGATGTAGAGCGGAAGCTGAGCCGATTTTCCGCAAGCTCCGACAAAGAGCAACAAAGTCGCGGCGGTGATAATGGGATCGCCGATGGAGAAGTGGCCGCTACGAGCAGCGGCGGTCACATCGATAAAGCGCAACGAACCAAAATACCAGGCGATGAAGAACATCCCCAACAGAAATCCGGCATCGCCGATTCGGTTTACGATGAACGCTTTCGCAGCGGCGTCGCTCGCCGACTTGCGATGGAAATAAAAACCGATCAGCAGATACGAACATAACCCCACTCCCTCCCAGCCAACGAATAACAGCACATAATTGTTGGCGAGGATGAGCGTCAGCATGGAGAACATGAAGAGGTTGAGGTAGCCGAAGAAGCGGTAGTAGCCGCCCTCATGCGCCATATATCCGGTGGAATAAATATGGATCAGCAGGCCAACGCCGGTTACGAAAAGCAGCCAGATGCTGGAGAGCGGATCGAGCAGGAAGCCGGCGTCGGCGTGGAACGGAGCTTGCGAACCGTCGTGGGTGGTGTAGGTCAAGTGGCCGGTGTCGCTGCCGAGCCACGTATAGAGAATCGTCTGATACGGCTGGTGGAAATTTTCTGGCGTCGACGACCACGCTGAGTATTGCCAGACCGCGCCGCAGGCCATGATAAAAGCCAGCACGATGCTGCCCACGCAGACGGCACTCACCGTGGCCTTCTGCAGCTTGCTGCCGAAGAAGAACATGATGGCCGCCCCGAAGGCCGGCAGCAGTGGGATCAGCCAGATGTGGGATAGGAACATTTTCAGTTTTCTGCTTAGAGCTGCACTTCTACCACTTCAGCAAATTGACTTCGTCGATGTTGACCGTTTCTTTGTTGCGGAAGAAGGCGATTAGAATTCCGAGGCCGACCGCAGCTTCGGCGGCGGCATCGGTAATAACGAAAATGGCGAAGACCTGGCCGTGCAATCCTCCCCACATGCGGGAAAAAGCGACCAGATTCAGGTTTACGGCGTTCAAGATCAGTTCAATCGACATCAGAACGATGACCACGTTACGGCGAGTGAGGACACCGATCACACCCAGGAGAAACAGCGCTGCGCCGAGGACAAGATAATGTAGTGTCGTGATGTGCAGCATCGACTCCATAGTCGTTTCCAGCTTCTAGCGACTGGCTCCCAGCTAGTTGCGAGAGCCTGCCTCTCAGATTCTCTTCTTTGCCATAACTACCGCTCCGATAATCGCCACCAGCAACAGTAGTGATGCGATCTCGAAGGCGAACATGTATTGGCCGTACAACATGGTTGCGATCTTCTGCGTGTTGTCGTTTTCCACCATGGGCAGCGCGTGTTCCGGAAAAATGCTTTTCCCCTTAGTGAATACCACCATGAACAGGCCGCCGAGCGCCGTCGCCGCGATGATTCCTATTACCCACTGGCTGTTGAACTGGCGCTCTCTTACGGAGCGGTCGATGCTCACCAGCATGATCACGAATAGAAACAGGACCATAATTCCACCGGCATAAAGGATGATCTGAACGCCAGCGACGAATGGTGCATAGAGCATCAGGTAAATCGACGCCTGCGCCAGCAGCGTGACGATCAATGCCAGCGCCGAATGCACGGGATTCTTCCGCGTGATCACCAGGATGCCGCCGATGAGCATGATCCCGGAGAGCAGGTAAAAGAAAAATGGTGTGGCTACGGGTGCCATAACTTTTGTTGGAGCAAAGCTACACTCGCCGTCAGAATCAAAACGCCCAGTCCCATCGGCAGCAAAACCTTCCATCCCATTCGCATGAGCTGGTCAAAGCGGTATCGCGGGAACGTGCCACGATACCAGATATAGAGATACATAAAGCCGGCAACTTTGGCCGAGAACCAGAAAATATCCTGAATACGCACGCTGACGGCAGGAATGAACAAGACTAGGCCGACCAAACCGAGAACCACGCCAAAGCCCGCGAGTCCGATAGTTTGAATGCGGAACAGCGGATGCTTGGGCATGCGTGCCGCATTGTAGAAACACATCGCGGCGAAAAAAAGAAACGTTACTCCCGGGAAAAGTGAGAAGACGAGGTCCCAGGTTGAATTGTCGAGAAGATTCGGAAACGGCCGCAGCCATCCACCAAGCCAGAGCGTGACTGCAATGGAAGAGACAGCGATCATCGCCGAATATTCGGCGAGAAAGAATAAAGACCAGCGGAAGCCGCTGTATTCGGTGTGAAAGCCGGCAGTAAGTTCAGATTCAGCTTCGGCGAGATCGAAAGGGGCCCGGTTGGTTTCGGCGACCATGGCAACGGCAAAGATGAAAAAGGCGATCAGCCCGAGTGGGAAAAATTTAAAGATGAACCACTCGCCCTGCGCCTGCTGCGCCTGAACGATGCCGATCATGCTGAGGGTTCCAGTTCCGGTTGCGTTCAAGCTGGTCATCAGGATTGCTGAGACCACGGCCAATCCCATCGCGACCTCATACGACACCATCTGCGCGCTGGAGCGCAGCGCGCCGATGAGCGGATAGTGCGAGTTCGAGGCCCATCCCGCCATCACGATCCCCAGCACGCTGAGCGACGAGACGCCGAGCATGAACAAGATTCCAATATTCATGTCGGTAATGGCGTGCGTAGGGCCGAACGGGACTACGACAAAAGTCGTGAATGCCGCCAGCACAACCACAAATGGGGCGACCCAGAAGATAACGGCGTCGGCCTCGGCGGGCATGATGTCTTCTTTGAGTAAGCAGCTTGATGGCATCCGCGATGGGCTGCATCAAGCCGTGCGGGCCGACCCGCATCGGGCCTAGCCGGACCTGCATGTGGGCCAGAATTTTTCGCTCGAGCCAGTTCATCGCGATCACTGCGCCTGACAGGCCTGCGAACACCAGCAAGATGTAAACCAGCACCCAGAACATATTTCCCGCGGCGCCGGGGGTTTGCGTACTGCCGAGGTAAGACGTGATGTAGTGAACGATCTGGCCCATCAGCGGTCCACCTCGCCGAGAACAATATCGAGCGTGCCGATCACGGCGATCACGTCGGCCACGAGTTGGCCGCGGCACATCACGTCGAGAGCCTGCAGATTTACGAACGACGGCGGACGAACACGCACGCGATACGGCTGCGTGGAGCCATCGCTGACGATGAAATATCCGAGTTCGCCCTTGGGCGCTTCGATCGAGTGGTAAACCTCACCCGCTGCGGGTTTCATGACTTTAGGGACCTTAGCCATGATGGGGCCGTCGGGGAGTGCGTCAACCGCTTGCTCGATGATGCGCACGGATTGCCGCATCTCTGCCATCCGCACCAGATACCGGTCGTAGGTGTCGCCATTCTCCCCGATAGGAATATCGAAATCGAAATTTTTATAGTTAGCATAGGGCTGCGCTTTGCGCAGGTCCCATTTCACTCCGCTCGCCCGCAGAACCGGACCGGTCACCCCCAGCGCGATGCAATCCTGCGCAGAGATAGTCCCAACATTCCTGGTGCGCTCAACCCAGATTCGATTCGTGGTGAGCAGTTCTTCGTATTCGTCGATTTTGGGACGAAAGAAATTGAGGAAATTCTTTACATCTTTTTCGAATCCGGCGTAGGTCTCGTATTGGAGGCCGCCGATGCGGAACGCGTGAGTGGTAAGACGGGCCCCGCAATATTTTTCGTAGATCTTCAGAATTTCTTCGCGGTCGCGGAAAGTGTAGAAGAGCGGCGTGATGGCGCCGATATCGAGGGCATGCGTTCCCAGCCATAATTGATGGCTGGCGATGCGGTTGAGTTCGGTGAGAATCACGCGAACATGCTGCGCGCGCGGCGGCGCTTCCACATTGAGAAGTTTCTCTACGGTTTCGCAGTAACCGAGCCCATTAGAGACCGCGGCGACGTAATCCATACGATCGACGTAGGGATTGAACATCGTATAAGTGCGATGCTCGCCAATCTTCTCCACGCCCCGGTGCAGATATCCGATCACACATTCCAAACCAAGAACTTTTTCGCCATCGAGGCGAAGGATGACACGCAGCACACCGTGGGTGGCGGGATGCTGGGGTCCCATGTTGATGACGAGCTCGTTTGCATCAAGAAACGGCTTCTCGGGAGTTTCGAGATCGAGATGCGAGAGCGAACTGTTCGGGTCGGTCATTCGAGGCAAGTGTCTTGTCTAATGGAAGTTTCTTTCACTGGCCACTTTCAATTCCAAGATTAATCTGCACCCACTCGTTATCCTGCTGGAGAATACCGTAATCTTTGCGCAGCGGATGTCCCTTCCAGCCGTCGGGCAGCAAAATCCGTTTCATGTCAGGATGTCCGTCGAACTTAATCCCGAACATGTCGTAGACTTCGCGTTCCAGCCAGTTGGCAGCCGCCCAGATTGGAACCGAACTCGGCAGGCTCTCGCCATCGAGAATTTGCGTTTTGACGCGAATGCGTTCGTTGCGCGCGAATGAATACAGAACCCACAGAACATCGAATTGCTTCTCGCGCTGCGGATAATGCACCGCTGTAATGTCGACGCAGTAATCAAAATGCTCTTCGTAGCGCAGGACTTGGAGAATTTCAGGAATCAAGGAACGATCGACCACGCATGTAGTTCTGCCCGGCGTAGGTCAACGACTCGAATTCCCGAACCGTACGTTCCTTTCAACTTCGCGATCATTGGCGAATCCCAAGGAGTAGGAGCGGGGGCGGCTGGCTTGGCCGGAGCGGCTGGTTTCGCAGCAGGCGTTGCCGGGGCTGTGGCTGCGGGTTTCGGAGAAACTGGCGGCGCGGGAGAAGCTGGCTTTTCTGCGGAAGATTTGGGATCGGACTGAACGGAGCCGGAAGCAGTTGCTTTCACGCCGCCGGGGACGGCTGTTTGATCCGCCGTCGGTTTCGGCTCACCTTCCGGCGGCGGTGAAGAGGGCGATTTGATTTCGTCCGGCATTAGGCGGCGAAGGCACAAACCTCAGGCGCGCAGGGTTTCGGAGAGAACGTTAATTTTTATCAGCTTGAGGATGCGGTGTCAACGAGCTTAGTCACAAAAGATAGCGGCTTTACAATTCTGGAACAATCTTCGACGGCCTGCTACGCGCGCACTTGCCCTTGATAAGACTCGATCAGATCACGAATGCGTTGCGCGTCCTTTTTGCGATGGCCGTGGCTGGTGATGGGATCGGTGCCGCCTGTGGATTCAATGACAATCTCAGCCCAAAGCACACCGGTGGAGATATGCACGGAAGCAACTTTCGAGATGGGAATGCTCTCTTCGTTTCTGCCAAACCAACGCGACTTCACACGGCTGACTCGCATCGGGCTGACTATGATCCGAGTTGGGAAAATGAAATTCCCTTGGGTCCAGCGACTGGCGGCAAAGGTTTCTGCAGAGGGCTCGGCAGCAGGCGTGGCAGGCGTTACACCCATTCCAACGCGCCCTTTCCCCAAACCCAGATGTAGCCGACGATCAGAATCACGAGGAAGATCAAAATCTCGACCAGCCCGAAGACTCCGAGAGCTTTGAATTTGACTGCCCAGGGAAACAAAAAGATGGTTTCCACATCGAATACCACAAAGAGAATCGCAATAATGTAGTAACGGACGGTGTAGCGGCCGCGCGCGTTGTCGATGGGATCGATGCCGCACTCGTAGGGCATCAACTTGGTCTTGCTCGGATTGTCCGGGCGGACCAGCTTGGCGGCCAGCAGTGTGATCGGAAGAAACACGGCGATGACTGCCATAAAGATAAAGATAGGAACGTAGTTTTGCGGCATCGTGTGCCTCGGCTGTCAACGGTAACACAAACTTCGACCATAGTATCGCCGACTGCGCGCAGCTTCAAGACTCTTGCGAAGGATGGACCGGACAGATCCGTCCCGCGATCTACTGGGATTCGGGTTTTTATTTCTCGTTTTTATTTCTCGTTTTTATTTTTCCCAGTGCGTTGAATTGAACTGTTTAGGATCGAAGACGGCGGAATCGAGCTTGACGTTGTCGTGGATATCCGAATACTCCTCGCTGAACACCAACTTGTTGTCGACGTGCATCTCTACCCGTGCGGCGATCCAGCCACCCCCGAGTTTGCGGTAATCGGTGAAGCGAATGTCCTCGGTTTTCTTGGGGTCGCTGCGCGCAGGCTCCATCTCGCGAACAAAGAGCAACGTGTCTTTTTCTACCCAGAATTGACGGGACTGCAAATCACTCTTTGCGGCACCGACTACGTAAACGGGATGGCCATCCCAGGTGTCCTCGCGCAGCTTCGTCAGGTCATAGCCTTGGGCTTTAACGACGTCGATTGTAGTCTGCGGATCTTGCCGGTAGACGTCGAATCCCAATACCAGCAGCATGTTCACCAGCGGCCGGCTGCCCGACACTTTTCCATCTTTCATGATGGTCACATTGCCATCCGCCAGGACGTATCCATTTCCGTTGGCGGCAGGCCCGATGTCGATGCGCAACTTGCCAGGCAACAAAGCGGCCTCGTACCAAGTCTCAACTTTAGTGCTTCCGTCCGGATTGTAGGTAGTGCTCTTCTGAGTAAACGTGACCGTGTCATACCAGGATGCTTTGTACCGCTCGTGCATCGCGCGCAAAAGCGCTTCGCCATTGTTGATTTCCTGAGCATGGGCGAAGGTAAAACCCAGAAATAGAATGATGAATAGCCGTCTCATTTTCCTCCTCGACATTTATCAATAGTTAGGTTTCTGCCAGAAATCCTACTCTATCCAACAAATTCCGTCGGGGTCGAGATGAGAATCGGAAGTGCGCCTGCGGATCTCACGGAAATCTATCGGGAAATACAAAGACATTGCGAGCAAGGTCGGAACGCAACGTCGCTTCGCAATAGTAGCGGCTCAGGATGCCATCTCTCCAGGTAAGCAGATCGGGATTGAGGCGGGCGAATTCCTGCCAATCTCTGACCCCGTCGCGAGCTATGCGCTCGCGAATCAGGAAAAAGTATGCGCAGGTAATGGTTTCGTTATAGAGCTGCGGCTTGCCGTTCGCGACAGCGAATTGTTTCAGCGCGCCGGTGAATCTCTCTAAAGCTGCGAGAATCGAATACTCGCTTAGATAGGCGAAAGCCAGGTGTACGTGATCGGCGTGGTGAAATGAATCAGGCGAAATTAGGCCGCCCTCGAAATCGTCGATGAGTTTCCGATGGTCCATAGTAATAGGCGATGACTAATTCCCTTTGCCGACGGCGACAGCCCAGGCAGCGGCCGTGTAGATGGCAAGATTTCCAACTTCATACATGCCGTGCAGCAGATGAATGACAATGCCGAGGGCAAACACGGCCACCAAAAGCCAGGCACCCCGGATGGCGGTTCGCGGTATGAGCATGAAAATGCAACCGGCGATTTCACCGAATCCAAGAATTAACCGGACCACGTTCGGGAGGTGAGTCGTGGAGAAGCTGTGAGCAGCACCCGGCAGTACAAAAAAAATAGCTTCGACCAGAATCACCAGTCCCAGGGTCCACTGCAGGCCGGTGAGGGCGATATTCGCACGTTGCGCAGTCATAGGTATCTTTATTTCCAATTTCTATTTCTCGATTTTTATTTCTCAGCCGTTCGCCGGCGGGCGGGCCGGGCTTTGATTTCTTTGAGGCGATGGCTGGCGCCGGAATCCAGATCAAAGTCGTAAAAGCGCTTCAGCTCCTGAATGCGCTCCAGAGAGGCGGGGCTAAACGGCGTCTTTCCATCGAAGGCATGCAGGACGATGCCCTCCAAGAGATCGCCGAGGGTCATGTCATGGTATTCAGCGAAGGCCTTCAGAATTTTGAGTAGGCGCTTCTCCATGCGGACCCCGGTTTGCACGCGCTCGACCAGCAGCTTTTGATCATCGATCATGTGTACCAATGTACCATAGTATCTATGTACACGCAATCGATGGGATGGCCAGATCTGCGCGTGTGGGTTGTTTATAATCGCGTTTCACGGTTCTCTACAGATTTCCTGCGCCATGGGGCGCAATTCCCGACTAAAGGATTCTCTTGGCATTCGACGAGAACGTTTACGAATTACGGCGCCAGAAGTTGAAACAGATTGAGGCGCTCGGACAAACGGCGTACCGCAGCAAGTACGAGTTCACCCACACCATTCCGCAAATCCTCGCGGACTATACGGATAGGACTGCCGAGCAACTGGAAAGCCCCCGCGTCAATGTGCGGATGGCTGGACGCATTATGGCGATTCGGCTGATGGGCAAGGCCGGCTTCTCGCACCTGCAGCAAGGCGGCCAGCGACTGCAAATTTACGTGAAGAAAGATGCCGTCGGCGATGCGGGTTTCGAGTTATACAAGTTGCTCGATATTGGCGATCACATCGGCGTGAGCGGATATTTGTTTCGCACGCGCACCGGCGAACTGACGATCCACGTGGAGGAAATTACTTTTCTCAGCAAAGATCTTTTGCCTCTGCCTGCCGGCAAGACGGTCCAGGCAGATGACTCTAACGTCGGTGGCGCGAAGAAGTGGAACGAACTTACCGACGTGGAACTTCGCTACCGCCAGCGTTATGTCGATCTGGTGGTGAATCCGGAAGTGCGGGAAGTTTTTCTGAAGCGCAGCAAGCTGGTGCAATCTTTGCGGCGAACAATGGAGGCGCACGGATTTGTCGAAGTCGAGACTCCGATGATGCAACCGATCGCCGGTGGAGCTGTGGCGCGGCCGTTCGTGACTCATCACAACACGCTCGATATGGATTTATATCTGCGGATCGCGCCGGAACTTTACTTGAAGCGGCTGGTGGTGGGCGGATTCGATCGCGTCTATGAAATCAACCGCAACTTCCGCAATGAGGGACTCGGCTGGAGATGGAATCCTGAATTCACCATGCTGGAGTTTTATCAGGCTTACACCGACTACCAGGGCATCATGGATCTTACGCAGGAGCTAATCACGCAGGCCGCAATCGATTTGAATGGCGGAACTAAAGCGAAGTGGGGCGATCAGGAGATTGATTGGGCGAACTGGCAACGGTTCACGATGCGCGAAGCCATCATTCATTACTGGCCGGAAGTTGCCGGAGCAAAGCCAGTGATGAGCGATTTCGGCTCACCCGACGGCGTGAAGAGATTAGTTGAGCGGTTTAATCAGGCGCACCCCCATATGCCATACAACGAAAACGAACCGTTGGGTAAAACGATTGCCGCTCTTTTCGAAGCTGTCGGCGAAGAGCACCTAACCCAACCGACAATCATCTACGAGTTCCCTACCGCAGTCTCGCCGCTGTCGAAGCAGAAGCCCGATGAGCCGGAATGGACCGAGCGCTTCGAAATTTACGCCGGTCAGATGGAGATATCGAACGGCTTTAGCGAACTCAACGATCCCTGAAGATCAGCGGCGGCGTTTCGAGTCGCAGTTAAAAGAACGCGAACGCGGCGACGACGAGGCTCACCAGATGGATGAAGATTATATTCGCGCCCTGTCGTATGGAATGCCTCCGGCAGGGGGGTGCGGCGTGGGCGTTGATCGGCTTTGCATGCTGCTCACCGATTCGCACACCATTCGCGACGTGATTCTGTTTCCCTTATTACGGCCGGAAAAAGAACCAGAGCACTGAGGAAAAGCTTTAGCTTATACAACTTAAGCTATTAACTTTCGAGTACCTAACAATGCACTAGAAACCCCGCAACAACACTTTCTATACTTTCAGCATCCGATTTAGGCGAAGAATTGGCAGCGCTGCCGTAGCATCCCGCAAGTATGGATGCTGGGTCGGTAGCGCTTTGCTTTTGGATCCGAGGATTTCTACTTTGAACTCTTTGCGTATCTACTCTTCCCTGCCACAGTTCGTGGCGGCTCGTAGGTAGGTTTGTCAGGGCTGAAGTTGCTGCTTAGATAATCGATTAGCGCGTCGCGATCGGCGGGATCGACCACCGCTCCCCACTTTGTCATCTTGTCGACTTCTTTTGTCCACGCCGCTTTGCTCAGGCGTTGTTGCAGAATGATGCGCGCCTCGTGACATTCCGTGCATGCTGTTGTCGCCTTCGCCTGCTCGGGACCAGCCGGCAAATCCGCAGTCACATTTGCCGGAACGCTTTTCTGCGCCGCCGGTGCAGTTGCGAAGGTTAGCGAGGCGAGCATCAAAACTATCGGAAACACTTGAGTGAATACGGTTTTATGAAACATGCACGTTCACCTGATCGATGACGTTGTAAAGATAACCGCCGGGATTCCACAACGGCGTGGTCGGCTGAGTGCGTCCTTGACTATCGGTCGCGCGCGACTGGATAGTGTAATCGCCGGGCTTCAAGATCTTCGACTCGTAGCTCCAAAGCCGCCAAGCGTAACGGGATTGGTCGCGGCCAAGCTTTGCGGGATTCCAGTTCACGCCGTCGTCGATGGAGATCTCCACTTTTGCGATATTTGCTTCCCCAGCCCATGCGGTTCCATGCACGAGGAGTGCACCAGCTTTCAGATTACTTCCGTCGCTCGGGCCGGCAATTACGGACTTCACATTCAGTGCGGTAATCGGGTGCGTATCCTCAGGCTTCACGGTTTCGCCGGGTTTTACCGGATGGTTTGGCAGGCTGTAACCGGGACTCATAAAATTACCCACGAATGGCGACTCCAGCACTTTAATTTCGGTAAGCCACTTGCAGGAGGCCGAGCCGATCCATCCTGGAACAAGAGCGCGCGCGGGAAAGCCATGATGCTTAGTGAGCGGCGATCCATTCATGTGCGTGGCAAGGAGCGTGTCGGCGTCAAGCGCTTTTTCGATTGGGATACTCCGTATGAAAGGGGGCACTTTGCCAGGAACTTCATCGAGACCGCGGAACATCACGTGCTTGCCCGATGATTTCACTCCCGCGCGCTGCAGCACATCGCGCAGCCGCGGGCCCGAAAAGCGGGCGGTGCCAACCGCACCCTTGCCCCACTGAATGCCCGGGACCTGCGGGCGATACAAGGTGCGGCCGTTGCCAGCGCATTCGAGTGTGTTGACCACTGAGTGCATGTCGATCTTGGAAAGCTCCGCCAAACTCAGGGTGAGCGGCTTCTCCACTTCGCCGCCAACCGATAGACGCCAGTCCTTAGGGTCGAGTTCACTGGGTTCGTACATGTGGTTGCGCACGAAAAAGTGCGGGACCGGCGTGAGCCATGTATTGAAATACTCGACAGGACTCTCCAGATCGATAAAGCGGAATGAGCGAAGAACCATACCTTCTTCGCCGGGGAATGGGACCTGTTGTCCTGGCGGAAGTGCCCATGTCAATACCGGCGCAGCGCCTGTGAGAAGCGCCGCTCCTGACATCTGCTTGAGGAATTCACGTCTGGAATTCATAGTTTCAAAATATCATTTCGCAATATCGTCTCGCGATATTGTATTGCGAAACAGAAAGATTCCGAAATCGTTATCCACTGTTTCTCGCAACCAAGTTAACGCCGCCGGCTCGGAAAAGGAGAGTAGCCCAAACCGGGGCCGGCGGTGTTTCCGAAGGGAAGGCACCCTTCGAAAAGCGAAGTGTTGGACCTTACTGGTCCCGCATCCAGGAAAGACGCGGGACCTTTTGGGCCTAGGGCAAGTAGTAGCGGAACGAAGTAAAGATCATGTTGTCGATTCCTTCCGGAGTTACTCCGGGATGTCCTGCTCCCGACGGGCCCACACCAGACCACGTCTGACGAGTCACATAGGAATACTGCATGCCGAACTGGAATCGGCCTCTTGGCCCGCTATAGAAGCGATACCAGAAGCCAGCCGTGCCCTCGACGAGGGCGCGCGTGTCGGCGGTGCAATTGGCAAGTGTGGTCGGAGTAAAGCCGGTGTTCACCGCAGGAGCGAGCTCGGTATAGCAGCCGGAATTGTTGAACAGGGGAGCTCCGTATCCGACCTCTTTGCCGGTGATGGGGTCAAAATCCACCGCCCGGCCAGCGTACTCGATACCGCCGTAGCCAAAGATGTCGAATTTCTTGCTTTTCCACTCCAGGGTGGTGAGCCCTTCAAAGTTCCTGATCAAATGAACTGTGCCGTCGGCGTTAATGGAGAGATCCGAGAGTCCGCCCGGGGCGTAACGTCCAATCCCGCTGCCAGCAAAGCCTTTCACACCGAAGACTAAGTGGTGGGCAATAGCCCAGCGGGCGCTGGCGCCGGCGCCGCCTCCGTTCTTGGAAGCATTGAAGGCCCCAAGTGCGTTGGGACCAGGAGCCGTGCTGCCGCCGCAAGTGGCAGTCGTGGGGTTGGCGATTTCGCCGCAAGGAAATATACGATCACGGAATCGGTCAAACAGGCCAAAAACTTCGTAGTGTCCGAAGCCGGGATCAAAGGCAACCTTCGCGATAAGATCGGGCGACGGATTGGCCGTGTAGGTGGAGGTTGTGTTGAAGCTGTTGCTTGCACCTGCCTCACCGAGCAGGAAATTGTCTCCATTTCCGTGGGTGGTGAGAGTGCCTTGGGCGTTTTCCAGGGCAACCGCGATCGCAACCTTATGGTTGAAATCTTTAGTCAGGCGAAGCCCGTACTGGCGCGCAAAAACAAAGCCAACGTTATATGACGGATCGATCGTTTTTGGGCGCGCGTCGTTGGTCCTTCCAAGGTCATCGTCCGGGGAAATTCCCTGTCCATTTTCTGTGAGCAGACTCCATTCCTGGCCGCCGAGGAAGCTCAAGCCATTGTGAAATTTGGCTTGCCCCCAGGCCTGGCGCAGACGGAGCGTATAACTGTTGGTTTCAGTGGAAGTGGACGTAACACCGGCCGAGAGAAAGTCGGCTGAGACATAGCTGGAAAGATCCACGTTCTTTAGACGGCCATCGACGAAGGTGGTGATTTTCGACTGGCGAGCCGAACCGAAAAACTCCGACAGCTGGCTCTGGGACGCGCCGGGCATGGTCAGGGAATTAAAGGGCGTGGGGAGGTCTGCGCCGAGTTCTCTCGAGCGCCGCACAAAGGCGGCTTCCGCATATCCACCGGGCGTAATGTTGATGCCTCTGAAGTGTATGGTGAGTGTGCCTTCCATCTGCTTGTTAAACGTTTCCGGCGAATCAGGATTCATGGTCTGTGGCGACTCCTGCAACGGCAGTACCGCGTTCTTTAAGGTCGCACCATCTTGCGCGGTGTTGTTCACCGGCCTCACGCCGGCAAGGTCGCTCTCCGGTTGACCCACTGGTTGCTGCCGGGCACCCTGTTGCGAGTTTTGCCGGCTCTGCTGTTGCAGTAGTTGTGTGAGTCTATCGATTTGCAGTTGCTGCGCGGCCAGAGCGTCTTTCAACACTTGAACATCCGCGGCGGTGACGGTGGGCGGTGCAGGTGCGGTCGCCCCATCTTTGGGGGCACCTGCACCTGAGGCTGGGTTCTCTGCCCACGCGCCTGCGGTCAAAGCCGCGAGCACAAAGCCAGAGATGATCAACTTCTTTCGTGGTTTCATTGAGTTTGCAATGCTCTCCTTTTGAGTTTTGGTCGAATAACTTTGAACTGAGACTTACCGAACCTCTTCGCAACCCAAGTTCATACCATATGTTCTTTATTATCACTATCTACTTACTAGTGTTTCCTCATACACAGTTACCGCCCTTACTGAAAATAGTGTGAATTGCGAAGATATTTTGCTGCAGGCGCTAGGATTGGTTCAGGCTATCAACAGCATTTACTCACTTTTGCTTCCCCCAACCACCATGGACAACACGCTTCCCTTTTCCTTCTTCTTCAGTGTTCTCTTCGCTCTGGGGGCGCGCGGCGATGGTTCGGCGATGAGATCGGCCAGACTCGTATTTTCCAGAATGTTGGCGGCTGCATCGCGTACATCGAGAAATAGCTGGTAAAGGGACCGATGCGGCAGGTCGCGGTCAATCAGAGTGCGCAACTGTTCGGCGTCACCAAATGGCGCCAGCGGCCCGTCAATCAAACGCATGATCTCGCTCAGCCGGATGTCAGAGGGATCGCGCCGCAACTGATATCCGCCTTTGGCTCCGCGCACGCTCTCGACCATGCGCGCGTTCTTCAGTTCAAGGAGGATGAGTTCCAGAAATTTCTCTGGAAGATTTTCCTCGTACGCGATCTCGCGGATCTTGATCGCTCCCTGGTTGTGGCGACGGGCCAACATCATCATCGCCTGCAAGGCGTAAAGTCCTTTTTGTGAGATTTTCATCGCGGCGCCATTATGCCATAAAGTCTATGGTATTAATAGACTTTATGCCGCTACGCCTGCAATCGATCAGCCATTCCTGAATCGTGGCAGGAGGATTTCGACAGCTTATTTTCAATGGTTTGGAAAAATAGCTCTTGGGGAAAGCGTCACGGTGTGCAGCAGATTGCAGCTCGAAAGAACAACCGGTTTCCTCAGCTTGCAATCGCTTCGGATTCGGCCTCAGGCAACACGCGCAGAACTTGCACTGTAATATTGTCGGGTCCGCCGCGCTGCAATGCCAGCTTCACCAGTACGGCGCAGCACTCAGCAGGATTGTTGCCTTTCACAGCCGCCTCAAGTTCTTCATCGCTCACTACGCCCCACAGACCGTCCGTACACAGAAGAAGATAGTCGGAGTCCTGCAGGGGCATTGCTTGCTCGGCTCGTTGTACGGCTACTTCGATGCCTGCGCCCAAGGCGGCTGTGAGAATGTGCCGTTGGGGATGCTTCTCTGCATCTTCGGGGCGGACAATGCCAGTCTCGACCAGCCGGCCAACATAGGAGTGGTCGCGAGTGAGGCGCGCGATGCTCGCCCCGCGCACCAGGTAAAGGCGGCTATCTCCGACGTGAGCAAAATAAAGCTGGCGGTCGCGGATCACGAGCGCCGTGCACGTAGTCCCCATGCCGTGAAGCCCGGGATGCTGTCCTGCGTAGCTTTGGATTCTTTCGTGGGCTCGGGCAAATGCTTCCAGCAGGGCAACATGCGGATCGTCCCGGACTACATTGTCGTAGACTTCACGAACTGTCTCCACGGCCAACCGGCTGGCCTCCTGGCCCCCTTCGTATCCGCCCATGCCGTCGGCGATCACCGCCAATCTGCCCTTACGCTGGAGTTCCCCGTCCGCCGTCGGCTCCCAATAGAGGAAGGAATCCTCATTGTTCTCGCGCTGGCAACCGACGTCGGTCAGGCTTGCCACTTCCAATCCAGACTTTACATTCATAGGATCAAGTTTGTTTCCAGCTCCGGCCACGCGGTGAGAAACCGCACGGGACTTCAATTGCTCACGACGAGCATGAGGTATGGCCTCGCCATTATAGACAAGTTGGCGCGGCAAAACGCAGAGCACCGGAATCTGTTCGGAAAACAAAAAAGCCGCGGTCGGCCGCGGCTCTTGTCCTGAATTCGGGAAGTCAGACTCCGAAACTACTTTCCATCATGTTTATCTTTGTAGATTCGCCGGCTCGTGCGGTTCTGTTCCCGGTTGAGCTGTCTTTGCTCACCTTTGGTCAGGTGACCGTTATGAGCAGCCATGTCTGCTTTTTGCTGGTTCTCGATATGCTGCTCCCGATTCTCCACGCGCGATGCCTGTCCAGGCGTCATGGTACCGTTCTGGACACCATTCGCGATGCGGTCCTGCTGGTTCTGCTCGCGGCTGTTGACTTCATTGACGCGAGGATGACCGGGATCGACTACGCCTGGTCCCGCGCCGGATGTGTTGCTGTCTTGGGTTTGAGCAGAGGCGGCGCCAACCAACATCAAACCACCCGCTGCCAGGACTAAGAGCGACTTCGTGAGTTTGTTGATCATGTCAGAACTAAACCCCCGCATCGAAGTTTAGTTGTGAAGTTTTGTAATCAATAATTACGAAAGGAGTTGCGGCTGAGGTGTTCGAAGGGTACCGCAAGTAACTCAGGCGGTGGTTACCAACGTCAGATTTTTAACCCGAAGCCGGCTTGCATCGGCAGCCGGAGTGAGAACTGAAACCGCCCGTTCTCCCGCGGGCGCTACAGGAATCACTGTATACCATGGCTATTAATGCGCCAACTATCATCCTCAGACGCTGTTAGGGTTTGGCGCACTTTCTTCGCCCCGTGCCTGAATTGGTGCGAACGGTTCGCCAGACTTCGGGGGCGCGGCCGTTCTGGTGCACAGATCAAAGCAGGTTAATTAAGATCGAGTAAAACAGATTCAGAATGATCTCTGGTCAAATACTGATTGTCGACGATAACGAGGCGGTCAGAAAGAGCCTGCGTTCTCTGCTTTCTTCCCGCGCAGTCTGGAACGTCTGCGGAGAAGCGGTCGATGGGCTGGATGCCATCGAGAAAGCCAAATCTCTGCGGCCGGATGTCGTGCTCATGGATATCTCGATGCCTCGCATGAATGGGCTCGAGGCAACCCGCATTCTGCGCAAAGAATTGCCGGAAGTGAAAGTGATCATCGTCAGCCAGAACGACCCGGCCATCGTGCAACAGCAGGTTCGCGAAGTAGACGCCGCGGCATATATTCCCAAGAACCAAATCGGCCGAGATCTATTTTCTACCCTCGATCGAATCGTTGATCGTCGAATCGTTGATCGCGACTCAGCCACAAACCCCGTGTTAGAGTCCAACAATCACGACTCGGAAACAGTATGGTTGGCTGGAGGCGGAGAGTTGGGCCGCTTAATCCGGGAACACGACTGGTCTCAAACGACCCTGGGACCGATCAAGGGCTGGCCGCAAAGCCTGAAAACCTCGGTCAATCTGATTCTTAGTTCTCAGCATCCCATGTGGATTGGATGGGGTAAAGACGCGACCTTTCTCTATAACGACGCGTATATCCAAGTCTTGAGTTTAAGCAAACACCCTCGGGCATTAGGCCGGCCGGCGGCGGAAGTGTGGCCGGAGATTTGGGATGTTTGCGGTCCTTTGGCTGACAAGGTCTTCCAGAAAGGCGAAGCCTCATTTGTCGATGATGTTCGTCTCTTCATGAATCGCGGAAATTTTGTGGAAGAGACTTATTACTCTTTCTCCTACAGTCCGATTCATGACGAGGCCGGGAAAGTTGGCGGGTTATTTTGCCCTTCGACGGAAGTCACGGCAAAAGTGATTAACGCACGGCGCCTGCGTACGCTGTCAGAATTATCAGCGGGCGCGTTGACTCAAAAAACAACCCAGCAGGCTTGCGTCTCCGCGGCTGACACGCTACTCAAAAATCCGGACGATATCCCTTTCGCCATTCTTTATCTGGTTGACGAAGATGGGAAGACTGCCAGCCGACAGCAGGCCTGCAGACTCCCTCCCGAGATACTCAGGAACGCTCCGCTAGCCCTGGATCTAACCAGCGCCAACTCAGAGCCGTCCTTGTGGCCGATAGCGCAAGTCGTGCATACCGGCCAGGCTCTGGTCATCGACGTGGGAAATATTCCAGAGCTGCCGCTGGGCCCGGCGCAGCAGGCTATTTCTAATGCCATGGTGCTGCCAGTTACTTCGCGAGGTGACGATCGGCCGCTGGGAGTGCTGATCGCGGGCGTAAATCCTACGCGCAGACTCGATGCGGAGTACCGCACGTTTTATGAGTTGATCGCGAGCCAGATCGCAACCGCGATTCAGAATGTGCGCGCGACCGAGGAAGAGCGGAAGCGATTGGAGGCCATGGCCGAAATTGACCGCGCGAAGACCGCATTTTTCAGCAATGTCAGCCACGAGTTTCGCACTCCGTTGACCTTGATGCTGGGGCCAGTAGAAGATCTGCTGGCAAAAAGTTATACCGGGCTGTCTCCATCCGCAAAAAGCCAGCTCGAACTAGTGAATCGCAACGGAACCCGGCTGCTGCGGCTGGTGAATACTCTGTTGGATTTTTCCCGCATCGAAGCCGGCCGAATGCAGGCGGTATTTCAACCGACAAACCTCGCGAATTTTACTGTGGAACTGGCCAGCGTATTCCGTTCTGCCACGGAGAAAGCAGGACTGCGGCTGGAACTGGAATGTCCCCCGATGTCGCAGCCTGTTTTCATCGACCGGAACATGTGGGAAAAGATTGTTCTCAACCTCATCTCGAACGCCTTCAAATTCACCTTCGAAGGCACGATCACAGTTGCATTGGCTGAGGCCGGGAACAACGTCGAATTACGCGTGAAGGACACCGGAGTAGGCATTCCCGCGAAAGAACTGCCGCGGCTTTTCGACCGCTTCCATCGTATCGAGAATACTCGCAGCCGAACTCACGAGGGCAGCGGAATCGGCCTGGCGCTGGTTCAGGAACTGGTTAAGCTTCATGGCGGAACAGTTCGCGTGGAAAGCGTGGCAGGAACGGGCAGCACTTTCATTGTGAGCGTCCCGCTGGGTAGCGCACACTTGCCTGCTGACAGGATTGGTGGAAGCCGCACCCTGGCGACCACCGCGGTGGGCGCGGCCCCATTTGTGCAGGAGGCGCTGCGCTGGCTGCCGGAGGAAGACTTCGACGACGCGCACGAAATCATTCCTGACGATGAACACATTCCGGTGGCTTGCCCTCCAGATGTTGCGGAGTTCGAAGCAGCCGAGAAACGCCCGCGCATCCTGGTAGCGGACGATAACGCCGACATGCGTCAATATCTTGTGCGCTTGCTCTCCGAGCGCTATGAGGTAGAGGCAGTTCCGGATGGCGAAGCTGCGCTGGCGTCCGCGCGGCAACGCCCGCCGGACGTGGTGTTGAGCGATGTGATGATGCCCAACCTCGACGGCTTTGGATTGCTGCATGCGCTGCGCGAAGATTCGGAAACGAAGACCATTCCGATCATCCTGCTTTCAGCGCGCGCTGGGGAAGAGTCGCGCGTCGAAGGCATGCAACATGGCGCCGACGACTACCTCATCAAGCCCTTCAGTGCGCGCGAACTTCTGGCCCGGGTGCAAACCCATTTGCAAATGGCGCGCATGCGAAAAGAGGCCGGGGAGATTCTGCGTCAACGGACCGCGCAGTTCGAGACTCTGCTCAATGAGGCTCCGCTGGGCGTTTATCTGGTCGATGCGGACTTCCGGTTCCGGGAGGTCAATCCCACGGCGCTCGCCGTTTACGAAAATGACCCCCACCTGATCGGGCGCGACTTTGACGAACTCACTCGCAGCCGTTGGCCCAAAGAATACGCAGACGAGATCATCGGAAAATTCCGCCACACGTTGGAAACAGGAGAACCTTACTTCGCCACCGAGCGCATCCAGCGGCGTCGAGATAATGGGGCTCTCCAGCGTTTTGAATGGCAGATCAACCGCATTCCGCTTCCGGATGGGCGTTACGGCGTGGTTTGTTATTTCCGGGATATTTCACATATTATTCGCGCGCGCGAAGCCATCAAGGAATCCGAGCAGCGGCTGAGACTCGCGACCGAAGCTGCGGAACTTGGCATCTGGATGTGGCACTTTGAACAAGACCGCGTGGCGTGGGAGAACGACAGACCTTACGAAATATTCGGGCGAAGCGCCAAAGAAGGACCAATCTCCGCGGAGGAATTCAAGAAACAATTCGTTCACCAGGCAGATTTGCCGGCATTCGAGAAGGCAGTTTCCCACACTCTCCAAACCGGATCGCGTTTCTTTTTTCAAGGGCGCATTCGCCGGAAAGGCGGGAACGTTGGCTGGGTAGAGCTCACCGGTCATCTGGAATGCGATGCCAAAGGCGCGCCGTGGCGCATGCTGGGCACCGTGCTCGACATCACTCCGCGAAAACAAGCTGAAGAGTTGGAGCGCAAGCAGCGCGAGCGTTTTGATCTGGTTGCGGAAGCATCGCAGGTGGGCTTCTGGTTCTGCGATCTTCCCTTTGACAAGCTAATCTGGGATCACAAAGTCAAAGAACATTTCTGGCTGCCTTCGGATGCCGAGGTAACCATCGATACATTCTACGAGCGCTTGCATCCAGATGATCGCGAACGCACAAGGCAGACAATCGAAGATAGCAACGCGAACGATATTCCTTATAACATCGAGTACCGCACGGTTGCGCCCGACGGGCGGCAGAAATGGATCCGGGCGATTGGCCGAACGTTTTACGATGTATCGGGTCAGCCGACGCGCTTCGACGGCCTTACGCTCGATATTACTGAGCGAAAACGGATCGAGGAACGGGAGCGGCAAATGACCGCCGAAGCGGTCGCCGCCAATGCAAAATTCCGGGCTGTATTCGAACAAACAACCGTGTTTGCTGGAATCATGACCCTCGACGGAACGGTGATTGACGCGAACCGGTTGTGCCTGGATGCATGCGGTTACCGCGCGGAAGAGATTCTGGGTCGCCCCCTCTGGGACTGCGCATGGTGGAAGGTCATCCCAGAATCACGGGAAAAAATCCGGACCGCGACGCCGCAAGTCGCAAAAGGCGTTCCTTACAGGGAGACGCTCCGCTATTCCTGGGCAGATGGCAGTGAGCACATCGCGGATTTTGCGCTTTATCCAATTCGAGACCACGAAGGGCGGATACTTTTTCTGCACCCCACGGGAGTGGATATCACCGAGCTTAAGCGTGCCGAGGAAAATTATAAAAACCTGGCAGAAACACTGGACGCGGAAGTGCGCGAGCGCACCCGGGAATTGGAATTCCGCAACGCCGATGTCATACGGCAGTCCCAACAATTGCGCGATCTATCCGTACGATTGTTGCAGGTACAAGACGAAGAACGCCGCCGCATTGCGCGCGAACTCCATGACAGCGCCGGCCAGATTCTAACCGCTCTGGGAATGAATCTATCCCGGGTGGCGCAACACGCGCGTCAGGATGGCTTCAGCCTGGTCAAGGAGGCGGAAGACAGCCAGCAGTTAGTGCAGCAGCTGAATCAGGAAATAAGGACGATGTCCTACCTCTTGCATCCGCCGCTGTTGGATGAGACTGGCTTGGCAGAAGCCGTTCGCTGGTATATCCAGGGGCTGTCGGAACGAAACGGTTTGGAAATTAAACTCAACGTGACCGAGAACTTCGGCAGACTCTCGCGCGAGATGGAACTGGTTATGTTCCGCCTGGTGCAGGAATGCCTGACAAACATTCATCGCCACAGCGGCAGCAAGAGCGCAGTCATTCATATGACACGCCACACCGACGAGGTTTCACTTAAAGTGCAGGATCAGGGCAAAGGAATATCGCCGGAAAGGCTAGCTGAGATTCAGGCCAAAGGCTCAGGAGTTGGAATGACCGGAATGCGTGAGCGGGTCCGCCAGTTCGGCGGCAACATGACCATTGAGTCCAACAGTCAGGGGACCACCATCTCTTTCAGCCTTCCAGTTGCGAAAAATGATCCTCCGAAACACGCACCGGTTGTCCAGCCCGTATCAGTTGGATGAAGAAACCAAGAGTATCGGCAATCTCCATGCGAATTCTTGTGGTCGATGATAACGTTCTGGTCCGGCGTGGTGTGATTGATATTCTGGCTTCCAGGAAAAATTGGGAAGTCTGCGCCGAGGCGCAAGACGGCGAGGAAGCAATTCAGAAAGTCCAAGAATCCCGTCCCGATGTCATCCTGTTGGACATCAGCATGCCGGGCATGAATGGCTTGGAGGTGGCGCGTGCGATTCGTCATGAACTCGCTGACGCGAAGATTTTGATCATGAGTCAACATGACCCCGCCTCGCTGCTACCCAGTGCGATTCAAGCCGGTGCGAACGGCTGTGTCGATAAGAGCCGGCTTGCGACGGACTTGCTGCCGAGCATCGAAAGTGTCGTGGGATCTGCGCAGGCTCGCGGGATCGCCAATAGCGATTGATGGCCAAAGCTTGTCCGTGACTGGGAGCCGCTTTCCCTAAAATCTTCGAAATTCAGCTTGTGCCCAAGGCGTAGTCTAATTTTGCCCAGACTTAGGCTTGGATGCGTGAACCGGCCGAGCAATTTCCCTGGCAGCCGACCTGACTCTTATTGCGTTCCCACGTTACTCCAAGCGAGTGGAGAATGAGAGCGTCGCCGATCGTCAACTCAGATGGGTCAGCAACAATCTGGTAGGCGTAGTAAACAATCGGGTCGCGTGTGATGCACCAGTTCTCGTGCCGGATGATCCCCTCGCAATGTTCGCACGCCGCCGCCGCATGGTAGCGATTGCTGTGGTACTGAAACGTCGGGATGCTTTCTGACATCGCGGTACCGTCCTTTTTCACGTTGTCCGGCCTTGGCCAGCTCGCGAAGGTGCTTCCGAAAACCATGCTACGGCTCACTCTATTCTTTGAAAATGATAGGCATCACGCGAGCCTGTGACGAGAATCACCCGAAACCTTGCCCGCGAGAGGGGCTGCATTCTTTATCGGGGAGATCCCGCCATCACTTTAGCGGACCTGGAGATCCGCCTCGGTGCGTGAAGAATGAGCTTGCGGCGGTAGTCCAGAGTGTTTGGCATGCCCCAACCAGCCAAATCCAGACGGTGCTGTTCTTAGCTGCGGCCTCTACAGTTTCATCCCGAGCAACAGCCAAGACATTTTTGTCCTCCATATGATCTGCAACTTTCTAGAGTGGAGGGCATATGTACAGATCATTCGGAATGATTATTCTTTTGTCGCTGGGATTGGTAACGATAGGATGCGGGAGTAGCAATAACTCGAATTCAGGGAACATCAATGGCGCCTGGACCGCCAATCTCACCAATACGGACAATTCTCCGGCGTTTGGCTTCACCACGAACTTTACTCAGGAAAGCGGCGGCTCGATAAGCGTCACCAACTTTAAGTTCACAACCACCAGCCCTTGTTTTTCCGGCGACACCACGGAAACCGGTTCTTTCGGGCTGAGCGGCAACTTCAACGGGAACGTTGCAGGCACATTCGGGATGAATATTTCAACTACGTTTTCCAGTGGTACGAACAATCAGTTAGCTTTGAATGGCGCGGTCAGCGGAAGCACGATCACCGGCACATGGACTCTCACTGGCGTGGCTGGGTGCAGCGGAAACGGGACCTTCACCATAAATAAAAATTAGGGCGATTGGTTGTGAGCGGGAAAAGTGTGAGCAGGAAAAGTGTGAGCGGGAAAAGCAAAGCGCGCATCCCTCGAGGATGCGCGCCATAATGTCCGCCTGATTGCAACCAGTTTATCGTCCGAAATACTTGGCGTTGAGCTCGGTAAACGAATTCCACTTTTCCGGCAGATCGTCAAGCGCGAAGATCGCCGACACCGGACACACGGGCACGCACGCGCCGCAATCGATACACTCCACGGGATCGATATAAAGCAGTTGCTCGGTCGCGTACTTGGGATCATCTTTCTTGGGATGAATGCAATCCACGGGACACGCATCCACGCAGGCGGTGTCTTTCGTGTTGATGCAGGGTTCTGCAATTACATAAGTCATAACGGTGCGGTCTCCTGAACTGGATGCTGGTATTTTACTACGGTAGTCCCGCGAGAACGCACATTCTAGCAAGAAATAGAGATGCTCCGCAAAAACAAAACAGCCGGCAGTGGTTGCTGCCAGCCATTTTGCCCTGTGGTTTAAGCCTGCGTCAGGCTCGATTACCGATGCCCGCCGCCGCCGTGGCCACCGCCGCCACCGTGAAATCCGCCACCACCACCGTGGAACCCGCCAGCTCCTCCACCGTGGAAGCCTCCGCCGCCGTGGAACTCGTTACCGTGGAACCCACCACCTGCGTAACCGCGTCCGGCATAACCGCGTCCGGCGTAGCCTCGTGCACCATATCCGGCGCCTCCGTAGTAGCCACGACCACCAGCCCATGCGCCGTGGCCATAAGCCCAGCCTCCGCGTCCGTAGTAGCCGTGACCCCAACCGCCGCCCCAGCCGTGTCCCCAGCCGTACCAAGGACCGGCGCCAATGAACACGCCGCCCACAAACCAGTCAGGCCCGTAGTAGCCGTAAGGCGCGCATGCGTAAGGGTAGTATCCGTAGTAGCCGTAAGCGCAGGTTGGCGCCACGCCTACATAACCCGGCCCAAACCCAACTCCCACGCTAACCTGCGCCTGGGAGTAGGCCAACGGCAGCATCAGAACGCTTACCAGAGCCAAATATTTTATGTATTTCATGATGGTGAATCCCCTTTTCCCAGATCCGTCGTTCCAGCCCCACTGCGGATCTGCAGGTCTTCCGATCTTTTTTCAATCCGGAAGCACCTATCTATTTGAACTCGGATGACAAAGAAAAGTTGCAATCCTGAGACTGGCTGATTTCAGCCACTAGGCGTGGATTCAACCACTTACAAGGAGGATAGGTTAGGCGCTCACTAAAGCCGCACTGGGTTCATACTCCACAATGTATCCCGCCACGGCGCTGGCAGCGACCGTTAAGGGCGAGGCGAGATACATTTGTCCCGGACCGCTACGGCCCGGGAAGTTCCGATTCTGTGCGCTGATCACCACCTGGTCGGGTCGCGTCGAAACTCCCGGCCCGGCATTGATGCAGGCGCCGCAGCTGGGCTCGATCACGAGTGCGCCGGCTTTTTGAAACACACCCAGGTAGCCTTTACGAATGCAATATTCGCGCGTCTCCTGCGAGCCGAACTGGATGTAGAACTTCACCGAGTCGGCAACGCGTTTCCCCTGCTTCAGAGCATCGGCCAGCACGGCGGCATACATATCCATATCTTCGTTCTTACCAGCGGTGCAGGTGCCCCCGTAGGCGATCTCGACCGGCACGGGCGTGTGCAGGTCTCGGATGTACTTCCCATTGCCGGGATCACCCGGAGTCGCAACCATCGGTCCAATCTCAGCCGCGTCGAGTTCGATCACATGCGCATACTGAGCATCCTGATCACTCGATAATCCCTCAATCATCGACTGAGCTTTGGCTCGATTCGTACCCCGCCGCTCCACCAGAAAATCAACCGCTTTCTTATCCGGCGCCACGATGCCGGTAAATCCGCCAATTTCAGCCGCCATGTTGGTCATAGTGGCACGCTCGTCGACGCTGAGCTCCTCGATGGCCTCGCCCGCGTACTCCATCACCTTAGCCAGCGCCTTGCCGCTGCGCACGTAGTCGAGGCTGAGAATCTTCAGGATAAAATCTTTCGCTGTAACATTCGCGCGCCGCTTGCCGCGAATCAAAATCTTCACTGATTCCGGCACTTTCACGCGGACGTCTTTCGTAATCCAGCCATTGAACACGTCGGTCGTGCCAATCCCAAAAGCGACGCAGCCAATCGCGCCCACGTGCGGAGTATGTGAATCCGAGCCGATGTTGAGTTGGCCCGGCAGCGCATAACTCTCGAGGACGATCGAATGGCAGATGCCTTCCGATCCTTTGCGATCTTTCAACTCGCCGTGCAGCTTGATTCCTTGCTTGGCGGCGAAGTCCTGCTGCTTCAGCTTGAGTTGCGTCGCCAGGTCGAGCAAGCCGAGTTTCTTTTTTTCCTCGGAAATTACTTCGTCGAGAAACGTCAGATGGTCACGGAAGAAAATAATACTGGAAGCATCGTTGACCTTTGCATCTTTCCCCACGTAGCGCTCGAAGAAAATAGCCGCCATGGGCGTGACGTACTCGTGGCTGAATCGGAGATCGGCCTGGGCAAAACCGGTATCGCCGGGCTTTACGCTGCTCACGCCCAATGCCGCCATCTTCATTCACCATGTGTCGGGCAAAGATCTTCTCCGCCACGGTCATCGGACGCTTTTCGGTTTTGATCGGTGGCAAGAACACTTTCTTTTGCATGCGCGCGACATTAAAGGGAAACAGACCGCCGTATTCGATCACCTGACGAGTAATCTCATCCTCGCCAGCGGTGAACTCGCTGAGCGGAATCTCTTCTCCGCCGCGAATGCGATTGATCAGAGAAAAGTTAGTCGAGGTCAGCACTCCGAGATTCTGGCAATTCTGTTTGTAGATGCGTTCGATGTTTTCGGCTATCACCACTTGAATTCCAGCGCACATTTCCGCATAAGGAGACTGTTCGCGGCTCGATCCTTTGCCGCGCCGCTTGCCGCTGACCGCGCACACAAAGCCGCCGCGCTTCACATCCCCGCGTCCAATCGGCGTAACGCTCCCGCACTTTAATCCAAGATAAGGAATCTCGCCCAGCGTCTCATCGAAATAAAAGCAATAATGCGCGGGCGTAATTTCGTCAGTCGAGATGTCATCGCGAAGCTTGGGATTATTCGCTGGATTCTTCGTATCCCAAGGCAGGTCTTCCCCGGCGAGTTGCCGTTTGATCAGATCAGGATCTTCGGTGAGAAAAAGAATGCGTCCTTGCAGCCGGACTTGGTCCGGCCGTTTTTCGATCTTGCGTTCGAGAAGAGAGTTGATCACGTTTCAGCCTGTAGGAGCGAAGGATTAGGACAGGCGGAAGCGGCTACCCAGTCCCTGACTATTGTAACGCCGCCGCCCCCAGCAGGTTTAGCCGGAAGCCCACGGATCGGTCGCAGAGAGGGAAAATCTACCGCTGGTACTCGCGCGGGTCCGGCAGCGGCTCCATGCCGCGACCGGCAAAGATTTCTTTGAACTCCGCGAGCAGAGCTTCATGCAGCAGGCCGTTGGAGGCCAGGGTCTCGCGGCTATTGAGTTCAAAAGGCGATCCGTCGAACCGCGTTACTTTCCCGCCCGCCTCTTCTACAATCAGCACGCCCGCTGCAGTGTCCCACGGATTCAGGTTGAACTCCCAGAAGCCGTCGTAGCGTCCAGAAGCCACGTTGCACAAATCGAGCGCAGCAGATCCCGCCCGGCGCACGCCATGGGTGTGCAGCGTGATCTGGTGGTAAAAATAAATATTCGGATTTTTGTGCCGCTTGTGGCTGGGAAACCCGGTGGCCAGCAGACTTTCTTTCAGCGTAGCGGTTTTCGAAACGTGGATTGATTCGCCGTTCAGCCGCGCGCCTCTTCCCTGCTCCGCCGTAAACAACTCATCGCGCGTAGGATCGTAGATTACCGCCGCAACACGGCTGGCGCTCTCGCCCCGCCGATCGCTGCGCCGGCGCCTGATATTCCAATCCCCTGTATTCCAATCCCCTGTATTCCAAACCCAGGGATACGCAGAACACAGGGTATCCGTGCGCGAAGTTCGTAGTGCCATCGAGCGGATCGACATACCAACGGTAGTCGCTGCCCTGATCGCTGAGTCCCTGCTCTTCGCCTAGAACATCGTGTCCCGGCCACTGCGCAAGGATGCGCTCGCGAATCAGCTTCTCGGAGGCGCGATCCGCCGCAGTGACAAGGTCAGCGTCCCCTTTGTATTCAATCTTCAGATGCTGGTGGAAATAGTGCATCAGCAACGCGCCCGCTTCCTGGGCGATCGCTGACATGGCGGGGATGAAACTCTCGTGATTGGGTGGCTTCGAGGACATTCAAACTTGGCTGCCGGGTCAAAACTGCTGTGGCACTTGGGGGACGCTCAGCCTGCGGAAGCCGTCTTCCAGAAGCCGCACTTATTTCTTTGTGGTGCCGGATTCTTCCGCGATGTACATGATTTCGTGCTTAAAAATAAACAGATTGGGCTCACCTTCGCGCGTCAGCCGCACCATGTGCTTGTCGTAGTATTCAATCCACCCACGCACGGTCTGGCCATCCATCAGCTTGACGTTCACTGGTTTCTGCCTGTCGCCCAGAGCTTTGAGAAAAGTGGCTTCTTCGAAAGTCTCCTCCGGAGGAGGAGTGCGCCCGCGCTTGGCGCCATTCGGATTTCCCTGCCCACGAAAAGGCATGCTGGCATTGTACACAACGTCCGGCAGTGGATATTGAATCGATGGGATGAGGGAAAGACAGGTGCAAATCGTAGACGTACAATATCCCGAATCCTCGTTTCCGTAGGAGGTCCGCCGTGAAGCTTCTTGCTTACACTCTCCTAGTTGCCCTGTTCGCTGCGTCATCGGCGCAAGCGCAAAGGCCACGACCGCCGGGTCTGCAGCAGGCTGACCAAGCTACCCAACAGGCGGACAAGAACATACCACCCCCAACCTCGCAGCAAGCGCGCGTCGATCCGGCCAAGCTCCGGCAGGAGGCCGATGAACTGGCGCGTCTGGCGCAAACCATACCTGCTGACGTCTACAGCATCCAGCAGGGCCTGCTTCCCAAAGACACTAGCGGGAAACTGAAGCAAATCGAGAAACTCTCGAAACGTCTGCGCAGCGAAATCACGCCATAATTCCGCGGTCTCACCTAGACGCCCACAGGCGCGCAGTGCAAACTGAGTTGACTGAAAGACAAAAAAAACACCAGCCCTTGGGGCTGGTGTCTAATTTTCCAATTCAGTGGGACTAGAACACTACCTTCAAGCTGAACTCAGTTTCACGCGGCGAGCCCAGCGTGTATACGCCGGTCCCGACGCCGACCCGGTTCACGAGCTGCCCGGCGTAGTTGGTGCCGTTGATGCTACCGGTGGAACCGGTCAGCAGCCCTGACATCATGCTCGTCGGAAGATCGAAATTGGCGAAGTTAAACAGATTGAAGAAGCCCACGCCAGGTTTAATCGTGAATCGCTCTTTGAACGTATAGGTCCAGCCGATGGTGGCGTCAAAGGTCTTCAGCCATGGGTAGTTGACTTGGTCGGAAGGTGCCAACGGGAGTGGCGACCCACCGTTGTAGATGCCACCCAGTGCGATCAGATCCGCCTGCGTCATCACGCCCCGCTGAACGAGCACGTTGCCCGCAGGCGTTAGCGTACCTGCGGAGACGAGGGAGTTGTAGTTAGAAATAGCTCCATTCAGGGTCTTGGCGTTGACGCCGCGGTCAAAGCTGCCGACCTTGGTTCCCGGAAGCGGATCCTGGGTCACGCCGCTGCCAGTGAAGTCGGTGCGGAAGATCTCTCCGGCGCCAAGGCCCGTGTTCGGAACTGTAGGAGTGATTGCAAGGGGACTGTAGAAGTGGGACATCACCCCAAGTTGCAAACCGTATCGCAAGTCAACGAAACCACCAAAGGATAACTGGTGGGTGCGATCCAGGGTGGAAGGTCCAAAATAACGATTCACATTCTGGTTGTCCAGAGCTGGGACGATGAAGTCCTGATCCGCCGCCGCAGCCGTCACTGTTGACCCTGGCCCGACGCCGCCGCCGGAGTTATCGAAACGCGACAAGGCATATGAGACTTGGAAATTCATATCCTTGGAGCCCCGGAAGGGAGCCTTCACGTTGTCAATCCACTTCATCTGCAAGCCGTTGTAGACCGAACGACCAACCGGAGAGAGGAAATTCAGGGGTGGTGCAATCGGGTTGATACCGCCGAATGCGCAGGGGTGACCCACGGCCGCGAGACAACTGGTACCGCCGAAGTCGGCGGTTGAGCCTAAGCCGTTCCCTGCGTAGTCCGCAATCGTGGCAGGGCGCGGTGTCCAATTTCCGCTATCCGTGGTTCCGGTCGCGGGATCATCTGGACAATTACCTGAGTACGTTTGTGCGACCGTGCCCGGTGCGCCTAAGCAATTCGCAATCGTGGTGGCAACAGCAGCGTTAGCGCCGCCGGCGTTGAAGTACCGGATGTCGCCTGTGTGATTCTCGTCCACTCCCAGCAGGAAGTGGGTTTGGACGTTGCGAATGAAGTCAACGCTCAAGACCATGCCGGGGTGAAGCTCGCGTTGGATGCCGAGATTCATGACCACCGAGCGCGGTGATTTGTAGTTAGGATTGAACAGGTTGGTGCCGGACTGGAAGAAACAGTTTGAGCCGTCCGAGCAGCCTGTGAGGTACTGTCCGGCATATCCTGGATTCGGCTCCTGCACGTTCAGGGGTGAAGCTGCCTGATATGCCTTTGAAAGAGCGATGACCGCCGGCACGGCGTTCCCAATTAATGGGAATCCTCCTGACGCAGTACCGCAAACGGCCTCGCTCGGGTTGATGGCACCGGTCGGAGTTTGCAAAGGAGACGGTTGTCCTGCAGCGGCACAGGGTCCGGGGAACTGCGCGAAGGCACCCGTAGGCTCCCGGTACGGGCCGTCAAATAGTACGTTGTTCCAGATGGCATTTTCCCAGAACAAGCCGATTCCGCCTCGGATGGCAGTCTTACCGTTTTTCGCCGGATCCCACGCAAAACCTAAGTCTGGGCCAAAGTTCTTGTTGGGCTGGTTCACTGCGTTTCCGAGCCCAGGAAGGAGAGCACTTAGCTGAGGAATCGCAGCGTATTGGCTGTCCGTACGGCCTGTATCGCGCTCGTAACGCAATCCGTAAGTCAGCGTGAAGTTCGATTTGATCTTCCAGGAATCGCCGAGGTACAAGAGCACACGGTTGTCAGGCCCCAATCCGCCAGCAGGGAACCCGAGTGCCGCCTTGGAGGTCGAGTAGCCCAAGCCATTGCCGAGGGTATAGCCGCCATCCGCCGGATAATTCAGCGGATTCGCAGCGCCGCCGGGGAAACAGGGGCCCGTTGGCCCCGGCAAAGGACATCCGGTCAGGTTCGTAGGTCCGATTGGAAGCCAAGAATTGTCTGCCGTGCCTCCTGGCATCGACTCAGCGGTGGTGACCTGAGAGATAACCTGTGGTCCATTTCTGAAAAATGAGGCGAAGCCGCCGCCCTGAAGATGATTAAACGTCGCTCCGTAGCGAATGATGTGCGAACCCAAAATCCGGCTGCCGTCATACTTGAACTCGTGATCGCTTTGCGGAGTGCTCTGCGGGGCCAGTAGATTTGGACCGGCCACCAAGCCGGTGGCACCCATGAAGATTTCCGCGCCCAGATCGTCGAAGGGCAAAGAAGCATTCCCTGTAGTTGCATCCACGATCTGATTCTGGAACTTCAAATAGGAGAAACGAATGGAGTGGGTGAACGGGCCGGTATTGAAATCTACCCCCACCACTTCGTTGCGAGTGATGTTTTTGTTGTCGTATAGCGAATAGCCGAATCCGAAAGTTGCACCCAGCAAGTTCTTGAAATAAGAGTAGCGGGCAAAGAGACGTGCGCTCTTCGTAAGTTGGTAGTCCAACCGGCCGAGAAGATTATCCTCGCGGAAGGGATCGCTGAAATTCCCCGTGTAGGCTTGGAACGGAGCGGAGATAGGGACCGGGGTTTGCGTATTCTGAACCGTCCGCTCGCCATCCCCGAAGAAAAACAGCTTGTTCTTGATGATCGGTCCACCTAAATCGGCACCGTACTGGCTCCGCTGAGAGTAAGGATTCGCTCCTCCCGGTAGTGCTGCCCAACCAGCACGATAATCGCGGAATTGGCCGAACGCTTCGCCGTGAATTCCGTTCGTTCCGGATTTCGTGGTCACGTTGACCGAACCCGAAGAGGTAAGTTCGGTCGACATATCCAAGCTCGCCTGTCCGATCTGAAATTCCTGGATAGCGCTGGCGGGAATGTCGGTGGTAGTGGTGCCGACGGTTTCGTCCGAGACGTCAACACCATCTACTTCGATACGTGCCGTGCGGCCGTAACGGCCGCCGAACGAGATGGAGGAGTAACCTGCCTTGGTGGGATCGAAGTTCTGGCCATCCTGAATTTGTACGCCGGGTTCGAGTTGCGCGAGGTCAAGGAAGTTGCGACCATTCACCGGCAAGTTTTCGATCTGGCTGGCGGTCAAAACACCCTGCACCGTTGCCTGTTCGGTGTTGACCTGCACTTCGCTGGCCTGCACTTCAACCACTGTGCTTTCCTGGCCGATCTCGAGCTTGATGCTGCCGTTGGCGGCGTTATCCACTTTGACATTCAAGGTCAGCTGCGATGTCTTGAAGCCCTTTGCCTCGACCCGCACTTGATAAATACCAGGGTTCAATGCACCGAAAGTGTATTCCCCTGCCGAATTGCTGGTGGCGTGAAGAGTCTGCCCGGTAGGACCCGTGGCGGTAACCTTAGCGTTAGGCAAGACCGCGCCAGTGGCATCCGTCACGTTGCCCTGAATACTTCCGGTCGCAATCGACGTCTGCGCAAACATCAAAGACGAGCAACACAGGGCAAACAGGGCCACCAGAACCAGCACGAGATTGAGGCGGGAGGAGTTGAGCTTCAACATATTAAACCTTCCTTTTGGGGTCGTTCTCTTCAGAATTCTTCTCTGCGGGACGTCTTTCTCAATTCACCACAGACCAAAATGCCAACAAAAACACTGCTACAAAATGGGTTTACTACGATGTCTTGTTGGTCTAAAGCAATTTTCCCGCCAGCTTACTGTACTTTGTGTATTCAACAGATAATCCTTATTTTTCAATTGGTTACGGCCACTTGTTCTCTAAGGGGGGGGACACGTCGCGCCATTGCAACTGCAGAAAATCCTAAAAACCGTATATTCAATCTGTAAAAGAAAATTCTGTTCCGTTAACTTACAGGTAAACAAACCTGTGGTTCCGTTATCGATTGAGAACGCGATTGGGGGCGATTATGGTTCGGGGCGGCGGAATTAGAAGTCAGATTTCGACGTGTAATATCCAGCACGGTGGCTGACGCGGTAACTGGTCGCGTCGGCTGGGCCGGAAACGGTGACCTGGATGCTGCGGAATTGGGAGTACGACGTGCGCTGCGAGGGATAGTAGGCCAGGAGATATTGGGTGCGAAGTTCGTCGCTGATCTGGTGGAAGGCTTCGTCGAGTTGGGACATGGAAGTGGCGTAATAATGTTTACCGCCAGTATCTTCAGAGAGCTGAATGAGAGCGTGCTCGCCACCGGTTTCGCGTCCGGCACTGTTCTCGATGGGCACCACGATGATGCTGTAAACGATGCATTCGGCCTCTTCGGCCGCACGCAGGGCCTGCTGGTAATCGATCTTGCTGACGGTGTCGCCGCCATCGGTGATCAGCACCAGGACTTTTCGTCCCTGGCGGTGTCCGAGAGAGCGCGAGGCCAGATAGATGGCGTCAAAAAGCGCCGTGGCGGCGCCTAGCCGGATGTGGTCGATGCCATCGTCAATCCGTTTCAAGTCGGCGGTGTAAGAGGTCGACTGCAGAACGGTTTCGTTAAATCCAAATACGGATAAAGCATCCACCGGCCGCATGATCGTGCGCGCAAATCGCTTGGCGGAAGCCTGCTCCAGCGGGAGATCGTGACGCGTGCTCAAGCTTGTATCAATCGCCAAGGCGATGGAGAGCGGGACTGCTGATTCCTTGTCGAAGACGGAAATCGTTTGATTGCGACCGTCCTCCTGCAATGTAAAGTTGTCTTTCTTAAGACCGGCGACCGGACCTCCCTGGGCGTTGGTCACCGTCACGTAGACATTCACCAGCTTCACATCGACCTTAAGGGTGGAGGAAGAGCTGTTAGCCGACTGATGAGGGGCGGAGGCTTGTTGCGCCTGGGGTGCGGAGCAGGCCAGGAGGAGAAGCATCAGCGGGGCAAATTTTCTCATTCGAAAAAGAAAGTACTTCGCGAATTTATCGTTATATTCGCGTCAGCAATCGGTTTCTTAGCTAGCCGAATCGTGCCGTTCACTTAGATGCGCCGTCGGCAACCGGGCTGCCCGGTCCCGGCAATTTAGACGCGCCGGATTTCGGCGGGGAAAGGTTCGCCATCGGCCCATACCGCTCCATCTTCAAAGTACTCCTTCTTCCAGATGGGAACGGTCTGCTTTAGGTTATCGATGAGCCAGCGGCACGCGTCGAACGCCGCCGCCCGGTGAGCCGAGGCAACCACGATCAGCACGCTGGTTTCGCCAATCTCCAGCCGCCCTAATCGGTGGACCAGCGCGACATCGCGAATCTGGAATTGCTGTATTGCCCGCTCGGCCAAACTCTCCATCTGCTGTAGTGCCATCTCCTCATAAGCCTCGTAGTCGAGGTAGAGCGTCTTGCGGCCGCGCGTCTGGTTGCGAACAATGCCTTCAAAAACAACAGCCGCTCCATCTTCGCCTTGCTTAATGTTGGCAAGTATTCGCGAGGTCTCAATCGGAGTGCGAACGATTGAAGCATGAGATTCAGTCTCGCTTTCCCCCGTGCCGCCACTGACCGGCGGCAGCAGCGCCACCTCATCGTCCGATTTCAATTGGGTCGCTCCCGCCGCATATTCTTGATTCACAGCCACGGCCATAGAGGACAGCGAATCTTTCAGCTTCGGAATTCTCGCTTCATAGTGCTTCAGAAGATCGTTAACCGTCGAGCCTTCGGGTAACTCCGGCGTGTCGCTCGACCGCCCTACCAAGTCCTTCAATATCCCGAAAAAAAGAACGCGCACGCGCATGAAGGGTCAAGCTCCGCTGCGAAGATGCTTCAAGTCTACAGTTCGGAGCAAAAAAACTGCCAGCCCCTTGCGGAACTGGCAGCAGCAACATCGTCAATTGTTTTCGCGTTATGCTTGCGCGAAGGCTTTGTCGTGAACCTCGGGCTGCGGCGTCAGCATCTTCGCCGCGGTGGATTCTGCTACCGCCGGTAGCGAAACACGCAACGCCTCATCAATCGTCTTCACATAGTGAACGGTGAGGTTCTCGATTTGTTCAGGCGTTAGATCCTCATCCACGTTCATTTTATTTTCTGCCGGCAGAATCACGTCCGTTACTCCTGCGCGTTTTGCGGCCAGCACTTTTTCTTTAATGCCACCCACCGGAAGCACATTGCCGCTGAGGGTGATCTCGCCTGTCATCGCCAGCAAGGGACGAATACGATGTCCCGTCAATAACGACACCAGCGTAGTTGCCATCGTAACGCCCGCAGACGGACCGTCTTTCGGAATCGCTCCCGCCGGCACGTGCATGTGAATGTCGTGATCGGCGAAGAAGTTTTCCGCGATGCCTAGCTGCGCGGCGTTCGAGCGCACCCACGTCAGAGCCGCCTGCATGGATTCCTGCATCACCTGGCCGATCTGGCCGGTCATGGTAAATCCGCCTTTGCCTTTCATCGCGTTGGCTTCGACGAAGAGGACGTCGCCGCCTGATGGAGTCCACGCCAAACCCACAGCCACTCCCGGACGCTCGGTGCGTTCTTCGATTTCACCTTCGGTGCGGATCTTGATGCCGCCCAGGAATTCCTGAATGATTTCCTGCGTGACCACAAGTTTTTCCGTCTTGCCTTCCGCCAGTCGCCGCGCCTGCTTGCGGCAGATCGTACCGATGGTGCGCTCCAGGCTGCGAACACCAGCCTCTCGCGTGTAGTGACGAATCACGTAGCGCAAAGCTTCATCGGGAAATTCAATCTGGTCTGCAGTGATTCCGTTTTCTTCCACTTGCCGCGGAACCAGATAGCGTCGCGCGATGTGCAGCTTTTCTTCTTCGCTGTAGCCTTGCAGTTCGATGATCTCCATACGATCGCGCAGCGGCTCGGCGATGGGGTCGAGCATGTTCGCGGTCGTAATAAAGAGCACCTTCGACAAGTCGAACGTGACGTCGAGATAATTATCGCGGAAGGTCGAGTTCTGCTCCGGATCCAGCGCTTCCAGCAATGCCGAAGCGGGATCACCGCGGAAGTCGCGACCGACCTTATCGATTTCGTCGAGCATGAAAACCGGATCTTTGGTTTCCGCGCGGCGAATGCCCTGGATGATTTGTCCTGGCAGTGCTCCGATGTAAGTGCGGCGATGACCACGGATTTCCGCCTCATCGTGCACCCCACCGAGCGACAGACGAACAAATTTTCTCCCCAATGCTCGCGCAATCGATTTGCCCAGCGAAGTCTTGCCCACGCCAGGAGGTCCAACGAAGCACAAGATCGGACCTTTCATATTCGGCTTCAGGCGGCGAACCGAAAGATAATCAAGGATGCGATCCTTAACCTTCTCCAGATCGTAGTGATCCGTGTCCAGGATTTCCTTTGCCTTCGGAATCTCAATCTCCTGGCCGGAGGTTTTATTCCACGGCAACACGGCCAGCCACTCGACGTAATTACGCGTGAGTGAATAGTCGGCGGCCATGGGCGACATGCGCGCCAGACGGCCCAATTCCTTGAGCGCTTCTTTCTTTACTTCGTCAGGCATACCGGCTTCGTCGATTTTCTTCTTCAGGTCTTCGACGTCGCGCTGGCCTTCATCCTGCTCACCCAGTTCTTTCTGGATGGCCTTCATCTGCTCACGCAAGTAATACTCGCGCTGGGTCTGCTGCACGCGGTCCTGCACTTCACTTTGGATCTTGTTGCGCAATTGCTGCACTTCGAGCTCTTTGGCGAGATGCTGGTTGATCTTCTCCAGGCGGATGCGGATGTCCAGGGTTTCCAGCGTATCCTGCTTGTCGGGCGTTGAAAGCGACGGCAAAGACGAGGCGATAAAATCCACCAGGCGGCCGGGTTCGTCGATATTCAAGGCTACGGTAGAAAGCTCGTCGGAAAGGGTCGGGGAACCGGCGACGATCTGCTGAAACAGCGTCAGGACATTGCGCTGCAACGCTTCAATTTCGGAGCTGTCCGGCGAAGCAGATTCGGGTATCGGCGACACGCGGGCGCGCATGAACGGCGCTAGCTGCGTGAACTCACCTAAACGCACCCTCTCTAAGCCCTCTGCAAACACGAACAAGCTCTGGTTGGGCATTTTTACGACTTTATGAACGACTGCAGAAGTGCCGACGGTATAAAGGTCGCTGGGTTGGGGGTTGTCGACGCGCGCTTCGCGCTGGGCTACGACGACGATAGTCTTATCCTCTCCGAGCGAATTGATAAGCTGGACGGAACTTTCACGCCCTACCGTGAGAGGCAGAACGGCATGCGGGAAGAGAACGGTATCCCGCACTGGGAGCACGGGCAAAGCCCGTACGTCATTGGATTCTCGATGCTTAACGAGTGGCTCGGAAAGCGGTTGTTGGCTCATTGGCTCTCCTTGAGTGTAACTCACTCAAGCTTAGATGATACTCCGGCAGAAAGGTTTCATACCATCCCAGAGTTCGGAAGGTTTTTAGATTCTATCGGCAATCTTCGTGGCAGTACATGATGCCCAAGGTACCGGGGCTAATGCGGAGGCAAAATCGACCGGCTTCGACGCCGTAACCGATCGTTCACGCCGCGCGGTAAATTCCCAGCACTTTGACGAACTCTGCCACTTCGCCCAGATGGCGGAGCGCATTACGGGCCGGTTCGTCGTCCCCGCGGAGAAAATCTACGTAGAACACGTATTCCCAAGGCCGGCCGCGCAGTGGACGCGACTCAATCTTACTCAGGCTGATATCGCGCAACGCGAATACGCTGAGCGATTTGAATAACACGCCGGGTTGGTTTTTCACCTTATATGCAATGGACGTTTTATTCGCACCAGACGGAATCAATCGCTGATAGCCAGGATCGGCTGTGGACCGTCCTTTTGCGCTTGGCGCCCTACTGCCCGATTTTGCCCTCGCTTTGCGAATCAAGAAAAAGCGCGTGAAGTTGCGCTTATCGTCTTCGATGCCGGCCTGCAGAATTTTGCCCGAGTATTCCCGAGCGGCGCGGTGTCCCGCAATTCCCGCGGCATCCTTCAAATGGTTCATAACCACATGTTTCACACTGCCAGCCGTATCGTAGAAAGGGACCGGCTCAATTTTGGAATGGTGGCGAAAGAAATCGCGACATTGATCGAGCGCCACGGGATGAGAGAGAATTCTGCGCACCCCGCTTAGTTTCACGCCTGGCGCCGCAATTACGTTGTGAACGATGCGCAAGGGAAACTCGGCTTGAATGAATACATCCCGAGCCACCAGCAGGTCGGCGTGCTCGGCTACGGTTCCAGCTAGCGAGTTTTCGATGGGAATCACGGCGGCGGCTACCGAACCATTTTCAAGACGATCAAACGCCTCCACAGAGCGCGCACAGGGAACCACCCTGCAGCCGGGTAGCATCCGCTCTGCCGCTTCATGGCTGAAGGACCCGAGTTCGCCCTGGATCGCGACTTTTACGCCCGCAAGTTTCATCAAGGCAAGGTAGCTGGAGAGAGCGCGGAAGGCAAATCGATTCGGCAAGACTTCCGCTAAACCAGAGTCTTTTCCAGAACGAGTGCGTCCATCCCGTTTGAATAGTAGCGAGGGAAGGTTTTTATCACGCTGAAACCGTGCCGCTTGTAAAAAGATATTGCGGACAGATTATCGACGGCAGTCTCCAGCTCTACCGAACGGCATTCGACCGAGATTAAGCGGTCTTCCGCGGCGCGGAGCAGCAGAGATCCAACCCCAGCCCGGCGAACGGAAGCAATCACGTCGATCGTAATGATATGGCCGCGGGCGCGCGCACCGGCTTCCGCGATAATGAAGCCCGCGATGGCGCCGTCCGACGGGCCGGACGCCGGCAAATTCTGACACGTTTTCGTGGCCGAAGGCGAATCGTCCGACTTCGCAGATTCCTGGCTGGCCGCTACTAGCGTGAAGGCCGCCCGGCGCCGCATGTAAAGTCTTAGTTCCGTTCGCGTATAGGAAATGCCTGCAGCAAAACAAGTTTGGTCAATTTTCCAAAGAGTGTCGAAGTCGGAAGGCAGGAACTCGCGAATGATGAAAGGCACGAGCCATTGTAGCCGCGAGCAGCATGCCCGAAACCAATTCCGCTCCCGTAGAGCATTTTGCTCCGGGATTTCCACAGGTTCATCATCCTGACTTTCACGGGACGAAAATTCAGGCGATTGCCCCTTGCTTCGTCCGCAACCCCGGACGTACCATGAGCATCTAGAGGAGCGTTGTGGGGCGCCTTCTGCTGATTGACGTTGTCTGTTCGGTCGCCATTCTGGGGCTGTGGTACGTCGTGTTCTCTCACTACAACCGAAAAAAAGGCGCGACGGCGTTGCGCTGGGTCCAAACCGCTTGCGCCGGTAAGGGCCGAATCCTGGAATCGCGCTGGATGGGAACCTCGCGCCTGCAGGCTCGGCTGCATTTCCCTTCCCGTTGGTTTGAGAATGCTTGTGTGACCGTAAAATTTCAGCCTCGCGCTCTGCCCATTCAGTGGTTGATCAGCTGCTGGCACAAGCAGAAAGAAACGTTAACCTTCGAAGCCGATTTGGACAGTTCGCCAAGCTTCCGGCTGGAAGTGGTGCGCCATCGTTGGTGCGCTCGCAACCGAGGTATATCTGCTCGGACGCAAGACAACCGCGAGTGGGATATTTACGAACCTGGGCCGGTCATCCTAACTACGAGAACGCACTGGAAGAGGGACCCCTCGGCTGAATTGAATGCGCTGATGTCGGCGCGCCGGCAGGATATTCTACAAGTGCACTTCCGCCCGGAGTCCCCGCAATTCTCCGCCACAGTGATTCTGGAAGCGTTAGCTGATCCCCATGTAGCGGCAGAATTCGTGAGCGCGCTCCGCGAGATTGCCGCAGGAGCTTCAACCCACCGTCAGTAGAGGCCTCTCGGTTCCCCCATCTGTTAGAGTGTTCGGTGAAAGCAAGAACTCCCCATTCAAGGTGAGCTTATGTGTCGATTGCTTTTAGTCTTCTTTGCAACGCTTTCTGTCTCGCTAAGCTCTCTTTCGTGGGCACAAAATACTCCCCCGCCCCAGCTTCAACCTCGGCCGGCCGAACCGGAAAAAGCTCCATCTCCTCCGGGCTCAGAAAGGCAAATTGAGCTCACGGTTCAGGTCACCGACAAATCTGATGCGCCGGTTCGGGGATTGCAGAAGGGAGACTTCACAGTTCTGGACGACAAGCGCCCGGAGAACATTCTCTCGTTCAAAGCGGTAGATGAACCGGCGGCAGCTCCGCCGGTGGAGATCGTTCTGGTCGTGGATGCGGTCAACGCCTCTTTCCAGGCCGTCACTTACGAGCGAAATGAGTTGAAGAAATTTCTGCTGCAGAATGGCGGCAAACTCGCCCAGCCAGTGTCTCTCGTCGTCTTTGCCGATACTGGGACGCGCATACAACAGGGTTCTTCTCGCGATGGCAACGCCCTGGCAGCGTTATACGACCAATATGAAACTGGACTGCGGATTATTAATCGGTCCCAAGGCTTCTACGGTGCGGCCGATCGTTTCACATTGTCGCTTCGCACGCTCACCTCTCTTGCAGCGTACGAAGCAAAACAGCCCGGCAGGAAGCTGATGATCTGGTTCAGTCCCGGATGGCCTTTGCTCACGGGACCGAGTATTGAATACACCCGCAAAGATGAAGAGGGATTCTTCAACTCGATTGTGGCTCTCTCCGACCAACTGCGAGCGGCCAACGTAACCCTGTATAGCATCGATCCACTCGGCCTGGCAGACGCTGGAGGCGTACGTATTTCCTATTATCAAGAATTCTTAAAGGGTGTGCCGTTTGCCAGCAGGTCGCAGGCTGCTGATCTTAGCCTGCAGGTGCTGGCAGTTCAAAGTGGCGGACGCGTCCTCAATGCCAGCAATGACATCACCGGGGAAATCGCGAAGTGCACCGCCGACGCTGAGGCTTTTTAC
Source organism: uncultured Acidobacteriaceae bacterium (assembly GCA_963726155.1). Classification (GTDB taxonomy): domain Bacteria; phylum Acidobacteriota; class Terriglobia; order Terriglobales; family Acidobacteriaceae; genus Sulfotelmatobacter. The sequence goes on along the minus strand of CAVSBF010000002.1, from coordinate 645,611 downwards.
GTTCTCTCCTTCGAAGCCGCGCACGCAGACCATGCCAACGAGTACCATGCGATCGAAGTAAAAGTGGACAAGCCAGGAACAAAAGCGCGCACCCGCACTGGGTATTACGCTCAACCTTGACTCGCATCGCAGCGATAGCAGCGGCTGAGAAGCGTAAACGTTTTAAGATGACGAATCGTGCCTTCCCTCACTCCTGAGCTCATCCGAAACTGCACCAACTGCGGAAGCAATCTAGCGCCAGACACACTTGTGTGCGACAAATGCCATGCGATCGTCCATTCCCAGGAACTGGTTCGCCTGGCGAGCGAGGCTAAAGACCTCGAAGCTAAAGGAGACTTGCAACAGGCACGGGAGCGATGGCTTGCCAGCTTGAATCTTTTGCCGAGTTCTTCGAAGCAATATCAGTGGATCAGAGATCACGCTCACGCGCTTGAGGTTGCAGCCAATCGGGCGCAGATTCCTGAGCCGTCGCAAAACAAATGGGCCAAGCGCCTGGGACCGGTCGGTCCGATCGCGATCTTACTGGCCAAAGCCAAGACGGTTCTGCTCGCGCTTACCAAGTTGAAATTCCTGCTAAGCTTTGCCGCTTTCATCGGAATTTATTGGGCCGCATGGGGAATGAAATTCGGCATCGGCTTCGCGATGCTGATTCTGCTTCACGAGATGGGACACTTCATCGACATCAAGCGCCGCGGCTTGCCTGCGGAAATGCCGGTATTTTTGCCCGGCCTGGGAGCCTACGTCCGCTGGCAAGCTTTGGGCGTGCCCTTGGAGACGCGAGCGGCGATCAGCCTGGCCGGACCGCTGGCAGGATTCTTTGTGGCAGTAGCATGCGCCGCTTTGTGGTGGCAGACGGGCAGTCCCCTCTGGGCAGCACTGGCGCGGGTGGGTGCTGTATTGAATCTGCTGAATCTGGTTCCTCTCTGGATTCTGGATGGCGGCCAGGCCGTGCTCGCCTTAAACAAGCTGGAGCGCGCAGTCCTGCTGGCGGCGTGTCTGGGTCTGTGGCTGGTGCTGGGCGAAAACATGTTTCTTCTGGTGGCCCTGGGCGCAGCCTATCAAGTCTTCTTCGCCAAAGACCTGCCGACCCATTCCAGCCGCGGCATCACCGTTTATTACATCGCGGTGCTAACCGCGCTGGGCGTAATCATCCGCATGATGCCCGGAACGGGGCTAGGCGTACGGTAGTCTGGGTTTTGCCGAACAGATTTGCTTCTGCCTCGCATCTGCTTTTTCGATTGTCGGCGGTCCAGACTCGCGATATTCTTTCCGGTACTCCCCAGCCATTTCAACTCCATGTTTCGCTGGCGTTACTTGCTGAAATCATTATTTGCGATCACGAAGGAGACTGAAGACCATCCATGCCTAATGAACTTCGCAATTTTCTGGCCCTTACCTATGACGAACTGGAAGAACTGAACCTCGAAGCCAAGGAGCAACGCAAGAATCGCGTCGCAGTCGACAAGATCCAGGAGCATCGGCTGAAGTATTTAACCGACGAGAAGCGGATCAAAGCCGTCACCGTACTCTTCAGCGATCTCGAAGGCCGGCTGCACATGCTGGACTACGACAAGAAATTTCTCATCAAGAGCTGGGACAACCTCACTTTCGATGGATCATCGATACGCGGCTTCACCGCGCAGCGCGAAAGCGATCTTCGCCTCGGCATCGATTGGAGCGCGTTCTATTGGGCTCCGGCGGATGTGTTCGGCTCCGGAAAAGTGCTGGTGTTCGGCGAAGTCATCGACAAAGGCGGTACACCCTACAGCGCCGATATTCGCGGCGTATTAAAAAGCTTTGCCGGCGATCTGCACAAGAAGAAAGGCTACACGCTTAACGCCGCTAATGAGATCGAAGGCTTTCTGTTCAAAGGCGCGGACGCGGAGCGAAACTACCACGAAACCGGCAAGTTCGAATACGTGAACACTGGCGGATATTATCACTCCCTTCCTGGTGATCCGCTGCGCACATTCATCGACACAACGGCCGAAGTGCAGCGTGCTATGGGCTTTCAGAACGAAAAAGACCATCCCGAAGTTGCACCGTCACAGTTCGAAATTAATTACGGTTATGGCGAAGTCGTGGCGGCAGCGGATCAGATTCAGCTCTACAAGCTGATCTGCCGACAGGTGGCGACCAACCTGGGATTCACCGCGTCATTCCTGCCAAAGCCCGTAGTCGGAGTGAACGGCAGCGGCATGCACACCAACGTCTCCGTCAGCGATGACGGCAAGAACTTATTCTGGGACGCGAAGGGCGAAGAGAAACTTAGCAAGACTGGGTGGGCCTTTATCGATCGCATCCTCACCCACGGCAACGACATCTGTTTGTTGCTGAACGCCAGCGTAAATGCTTATCGCCGTCTCGACCCCCACTTCGAGGCACCGAATCAGATCAAAGCATCGGCTGTGGACCGCGGATCGATGATCCGTGTTCCAATCGGAAACGAGAAAAGTATGCGAGTAGAAGTGCGCTCCGTAGCTCCGGATGCGAATCCTTATCTGGTTCTCTATTCCATCTTCAAGACCGGACTCGATGGCGACACTTCGAAGATCAAGAACCTGCGCCAAGCCGAACGCTATCTTCCCGACAACATCTATACCGCGCTCGAGAATTTCCGCAACTCGAAGTGGACGACGGAAATTCTCGGCGAAGATGTGAAGGGGCGTTACGCCGACCTTAAACAGGCTGCCGCAGATCGTTGTCCGCGTCTGCTGGGAACCTTCGTGAAAGCGCCGGAGGTGCAGTATCACCACGACGTCTACAACCAGTTCCTGTGGAACCTGTTTTAGATTGCTGCTGTTCCGCCCAACAACGCCCTGGTCCCAAAGCCAGGGCGTTGTTGTGTTACGAAGAAGGCATTCCGCATTGAAAGCGCCCTATGCTAGGCTCGAATTCTTCATGGATGCTGCTGCCACCATCATCACCCAGGGACTGACTCGCCGCTTCGGAGATCTCGTCGCCGTGGACGGCGTCGAGCTGCGCGTTTCTCCAGGGCAGTTCTTCGGCTTCCTCGGCCCTAATGGTGCAGGCAAATCAACTACGATCAAAATGCTCACGGGTTTGCTCGCACCTAGCGCGGGAAGAATCGAAATCCTTGGGCTCGATCTGATCGCACATCCCGTCGAAGTGAAGAGGCAAATCGGCGTCGTTCCCGAAGGCATGGCGCTCTTTGGACGCCTCACGGGCGCCGAGTTCCTGAATTTCGCCGGTCGCATGTATGGACTGGATCGTGAAACCGCGGCAAAGCGCACCACCGAACTGCTCGACTTCATGCAACTCGCAGATCAGCCCAAGAAACTGATCACGGATTATTCGCACGGCATGCAGAAAAAACTCGCAATGGCCGCCGCGGTAATTCACGGCCCGAAAGTTTTATTTCTCGACGAGCCCTTCGAGGGCATTGACGCCATCGCCGCCGGAACTCTGAAAGCGATGCTGCAAGGCATGATCGCGCGCGGAGCCACCGTTTTTCTCACCTCGCATGTACTCGAAATCGTCGAGCGCCTGTGCAGCCATGTCGCCATCATTCATCAGGGCAGGCTGGTCGCACAGGGATCCCTCGAAGAACTTCGTGCCGGCGTCGAAGCGCAGACTTCGCCTACGGGCAGCGATAGCCCCGCAACACCAGCCGGCCAGAAGCTAACTCTGGAACAGATTTTCCTGCGCACCGTGGGCGGAGCGCGCCACGCGGAACAGGAACTCTCATGGCTGGGATAAAAGTCTGGGATAAACGTGGCGCCTTGGACCACAGAATTGTGGAAACATCTCAGATATGCCGTATACGCCAGTGCCGCAATCCGTGAGCGGAGACGCGCCGAGGCACGATCGACATATTTTGCAGCGAATAATCAAACTTCGCTCCGCAATCACAGCAGACTTGATAGCTTCGGCCTGCAATGGTGAAAACCCGACTCAAGTTCGCATGACGACATCCGAATGCAAAATCCAGAACCTTTATTACGGGATGCACGAGCCTATCCCAGAGGAGCAGTTCTTCACTTACAGACATTTCCGTTCACCTTGTGTCGAATCGCATTTCGATCGTCTATTGAGGATATATCGGTTGAAGCAGCGGGGGACTTCACGTCCATTCATGACCGAGGTCACGATCCCCCGCCATCCGAGGCTGGCATCTCCGCTTCATCACCGGCCGGCGCCCGAATAGGGACGAGGGTTAAGAATTAGGAATGATGTTCTCGAATCAAAACTCCGGTCAACTCACCGCCATCGCATGGCTCCGCTGGCGGCTCTTCGTGAATACTCTGCGCACGGCTCGTGGTCAATGGGAACTACTCTCGCGCATTCTCGTCTCGTTCGCATTTACCATCCTCGGACTGGGCGGCGCTTTCGGTATGGGCGCATTCGCCTATTTCTTCCTTATGCGAGGCAAGCCCCAACTGCTGGCTGTGCCGTTGTGGGTCATTTTTTTCTTCTGGCAATTTTTCCCTATTCTGTCGACAGCCTTCACCAACAATCCGGACTCCTCCGACTTGCTGCGTTTCCCGCTGCGTTACTCCTCGTATTACGTAGTGCGGCTCGCCTACGGTGCGTTTGATCCAGCCAGCGCTATCGGGGCGTTATGGACGGGTGGAGTTCTGGTCGGCGTCAGCTTTGCGAAAGCCGCATTGCTGCCATGGACGCTTCTGGTATTGCTGGCATTCGCCGCATTCAATCTCCTCTTGATGCAAATGGTCTTCGCCTGGGTGGAGCGCTTCCTGGCGCAGCGCCGCACCCGCGAGATCATGGGCATTCTGTTTGTTCTACTGATGTTGAGTTTTCAGCTGATCGGCCCGCTAACACGCTATGGCACGCGTGCCCGGCCGGAGGTGCAGCGAGTTGTCGCCGTTCTGGCTCCGGTGCAGGCCATTCTTCCCCCGGGCCTCGCTGCCGATGCCATCGTGCAAGCGATCTATCCGCAGTGGCCGGTTGCCCTCAGTTCGCTCGCACTGCTATGTGGCTTCGTAATCCTGATTGGTTATGGCCTGCATCTTAGGCTGCTAGCCCAGTATCACGGCGAAAATCTCAACGAGACGATCGCCGCGTTCGCTCTGCCGCACGATCGACAACTCCGTCTGGGTTGGAGGCTTCCTGGATTCCCGGGTCCGGTCGCTGCCGTCTTCGAAAAAGAAGTTCGCTATTTATTCCGCAGCGGTCCCATGTTGCTCAATCTGGTTATGCCGATTTTTGCACTGCTCGTTTTCCGCTTTGGAGGGATGAATACGGCCCGGCACACTGGCTATTTTGTTGCTGGTACTCCAAATCTGGCATTCCCGCTTGCGGCCGCGTACACGCTTCTCATGCTTACGAATCTGGTTTACAACACCTTTGGCGGCGATGCCGGTGGTATCCAATTCTTCTATGCCTCGCCGGTAAGTTTCCGCCAAATCGTGCTGGGCAAAAATCTTACGCATGCAAGCATTCTGTGCTTCGAAATCGTCATCGCCTTGATTGCCGTAACTCTCCTCTATGGCAGACCCGCGCTCGACATCAGGGTCGCCACGCTGGCTGGGTTGCTGTTCGCCGCTCCCGTGAATTTTGCCGTAGGTAATATGTTGTCGCTGTACTCGCCAAAGAAGCTGGATTACTCCAAATTCGGCCGCCAACGCGCCTCCCAGATGACCGTACTCATCAGCCTCGCATTGCAGATTGTGGTCGTCGGTGTGGGAGTGAGTGTTTTCTGGACAGCTCGCTATCTGGGAAACTCCTGGGTCGCCGCGCTGCTCCTGCTGCTGCTGGCGGCAGTTTCGCTGACGATTTACTCGGTGGTTCTTAACCGTTTGGATCGCTTTGCCCAGGAGCGAAGAGAGACGCTGATCGCCGAACTCTGTCGAGCCTAACCCTTCCACCACAACACAACCGAACTGCGTCAGCGCGCAACCTTTGATTCTTCGACCGTCTGTCCGCGAAAGTGGCGCTCATAATCGAGGAACCAGATGAGAAAAGCCAGGCCAAGCATTGGCGGAATGAACCACGCCTTGATAGTGCCGAAGTCCGCCAGAATCGTCGCGCCGCCCACCACGGCCAACACATTGCGCAAGGAATCGATGGCAGCGTCTCGATGCAGATTCCTGGCCCACCCTACGCCCGTTTTCCAGATGCTGATGATTTTGCTCATGTTAATTCCGCCGAATCCAGGTGTGAATCGCCAATGCCCTGTAAGAACCCGGCGCAGGCAAATTAGTTCTGTGTGAAACTCATTCTACTAACGGGGACGACCCTGAAAACGAGGCAGAGATGAGTTTCCGCGCGGCGCCTCCCGATAGCCAAATTCACTTCTTTTCCGGATTCGCCAGGAAGCGGTATCCCACCCCGCGCACTGTCAGTAGGTGCCGAGGCTGCCCGGGATCGTCCTCAATATAGCGCCGCAAGCGCACCATGAAGTTGTCGATGGCGCGAGTGTCAGTATCTTCGTGCAGTCCCCACACTTCTTCCAGAATCTGCTTCCGCGAAACTACGCGCCCGTCGTTGCGCACCAGATGCCGCAGCAATTCCGATTCCATCAATGTCAAATGAATCACATTGTCGGCAGTACGCAATTCGAGCGTGCCGAAGTCGATGGTTTTGCCGCAGAACGAAAAAGTTCCAAAGTCGCCGTTGCTCTCCCGGTCAGAAGCGATCTGATTCCCCGGAGCGCCACTCCCCGGTTGGCCTCCGCTCACCCACTGACTGCGACGCAGCAACCCCTGTAGCCGCGCCAGCAGAATCGACAGATCAAAAGGTTTGGGAAGATAATCGTCAGCTCCCGCGGCAAATCCCTTCAACACATCTTCGGGACGGCTGCGTGCCGTCAGCATGAGGACGGGCACATAATTCCGCGCGGCGCGCAGTTCCGCAACCACGCTGAAACCATCCTTGCCCGGCAACATGATGTCGAGAACCACAGCATCAAAGTTCTCTTTCTTGTCGAGCAACCGATCCGTGGCCGCCTCGCCATCTCCCACAACCTCGGCTGAATATCCTTCAGCTTGCAGGTTAAAGCACAGCCCCTGCGCCAGGTGGCCCTCGTCTTCCACGACCAGCACACGGCTCATGCGTTCGCCCTCGGCAGTTCGATGGTCACGGTAGTGCCCTCGCCTTCCCCACCGCTCTCGGCAAAAACTTTGCCGCCATGCTTCCGTGCAATCGCCTTCACTATGAACAAGCCCAGTCCGGTTCCTTTCACATTGGCCAACGAGCGATGGCTGACGCGATAGAAACGTTTGAAAATACTCTTCAAGTCGTCAGGAGGAATCCCCACGCCCTGATCCTGAACACTCAGGACTACACGCTTTTCGTCAGGCGTATCGAGACGCACTCGAACCTCGACGGTCTCTCCGGAATATTTGATGGCATTGTCGAGAACGTTGAAAACCGCGGTATGCAAGTCTTCCGCGCTTCCTAGCACGCGTATCCCTGCGCCGTTGCTGGACGCCTCTTCGTAATGCAACACCTCCGGCGGCAGATGATGTCGAGCGCGGGCAGCTTCCATGCATTCGCGCACAACCTGGCGGAAGTCGACCGGGGATTTTTTCCGGCCCGCTTTCTTATCTCCCGCTCGTCCGGCGCGGAGCACCTGTTCCACAGTCTCGGTGAGGCGGTCGGTATCGCTGAGCATCAGGCGGTAAAACTCCTGCTTCTGCGCCTCTGGCAATTCGCGGCGCTGCAGAGTTTCCAAATGGAGACGGATGGAAGCCACCGGGGTCTTCAATTCGTGCGTCACTGCGTTGATAAAGCTGTCGTGCTGTTCGCTGCGGCGAATTTCGCGCAGAAGGAAGGTTGTATTCACGATCATGCCCGCGATGATCAGAGCAAAAAAGATGATGCCGAAGAACAGCAGCACTCCCTCGCGCCAGTTAAGGATGATCCATCCAACATTCAGCGCGACCGCGAGTGCGACCAGGCCGATGCCCAGGCAGAGAAAGAATACGATGGTTCCGCGGCGGCTCGTGATGCGCATGGGACTAGGGTGATTCTAGCGCGTTCGACGAGGAGGGTTACTAAAGAGGACGTTACTCTGGAGGGTCTATCATCGTTGATGTGATGCCGACGTGTCGGACTTGAGATAAGACAAGATTCTCGCATCACCCCGGAGGCCGTGGGGGCTTCCGCAGCACGAGGATCAACGCGATATATGTTATGAACATCTCCGGCAAACCTAGGATCGCAACAAGCAATGGGTTCCCGCGCCAAACGAAAGGTAGGACGACAAGAAAGAACAGGAAATGGAGCAGAATCAGAGGGAATAGCGTAGCGCAGAATGCTGGACGGCGAGCGTATGGCCAGTAAGTCCTTGCTGGAAATCCAAATACGAACCCAGCCGTCACGATGGGCGTAACCCACTCCATCAGCGTGGGTGTATCAATGTGAGCACCACCGATAGACAGATCCCCACTACAATCAGAAGCCCGACGACAGCGTAGATCGACCAGTCTCGGACGGCAGCAACGGAAATGCTGCGCCGCGAAACTCTGTACACGCACCAGCCGATCATCGCAAGTAGCGCGACAAGCAGAGCAAGCAACACCGGGTCCATGATTCATTTATCCTGCTCGGCTCGCAGGGGGCTGTCAATCTCAGGAATTGCAGGACGACAAATGAAAAACCCGCCGAAAAGGCGGGTTGATATTCCAGTCGTAAGGCGCAGTTGGCTCGAATCTAGTCGCCCGCCGCAGCGCCCTCCGCCAAAGCCGCAGTGATCAGCTGCCCATTCGGCATAGCCACCAAACCTTTTTCCAGGTCGGCCAGCTTCACGCGCTTGATGTCCCAGGCCAGCCCGAGCTGTTTCAGAGCCCAGATTCCGTACCAGTTCATGTCGATCTCATACCAGGTGAAACCATGCTGCGCCGCGGTGGGATGCGCGTGGTGATTGTTGTGCCAGCCTTCGCCGAAGGTCAGCAATGCAACCCACCAACTGTTGGTGGAAAGATCGCGAGTGGTAAAACGGCGCGTGCCCCAGGAATGCGTAGCTGAATTCACCAGCCATGTGGCGTGCAGGCCAACCACCGTCCGCATAAAGATTCCCCACATCAAAAACGGGAGCCCGCCGATCGCCAGCAAAATCACGCCCAGAACAATCATGGGAACGTAATGATACTTCGTGATCCACACGTGAAATTTATCTTTGGCCAGATCGGGAACGTAGCGGGCCAGCGTAGTGGTGTCGTGGTGCATGGACTTGCCCATCAGAATCCAACCCATATGCGCCCACCATTTGCCATCGATCGGCGAATGCGGATCCCCATCCTGGTCGGAATACTGATGATGAATGCGATGCGTTGCCACCCAGAAAATCGGTCCGCCCTCGAGCGCCAGCGTGGCGCACACGGTAATAAAATACTCAACCCACTTCGGAGTCTTGTAGCCGCGGTGCGTGAGCAGACGATGATAGGCCATGCCGATCCCCAGGCTGCCCGAAACCCACCACAGGAACATGGCGACGAATAATGCTTTCCAGGTAAAGAAGAAGAGTGCAGCGATGGCGCCGACGTGAAACAACATCATAAAAATCGCTGTCACCCAATTGACTTCGTTTCTCGCGGCTTGTCGTTTTTCCAGGCTTTCCAGTTGCATGTCCAAGGAGGGTCCCCGTTTGTCCTAAGTTCGCTAACGTACATATCTAACTTATCAAGGCTTCGGGCCATCCACTGTAATACTTGTGTAATAGCGGGGTCTGCGAGATTACCAAAGTAGCAGGAACCAAGAAGGGCGCGGCGAGAGCCGCGCTCTGAACCAATCACTGCTTCACAAACTCTTCCTGGGCCTCAGGCGAGATGAAATCAGAAGAACCTCGTGACGCCCTCTTCCAGAACCACCACCCGGTCTTGAATCCCGGCCGCACGCGCTTCCTTTTCCAGCAATTGCAGCGGCTCCTCGACCGGCTCGTGCGATAGGCGGAAGGTTCCGTAGTGCATCGGCACCATCCAGCGCGATTTTAAGTCGAGGAAGGCATGCGTCGCATCGGCCGGGTTGGTATGCACATTGCGAAACGTCGCGGGATTGTAGGCGCCAATCGGAAGCAGCGCCAACTCAGGCGCCAGACGTCGTCCGATCTCGCGGAAGCCCGCAAAATAAGCAGTATCGCCGGCGTGATAAACCGAGTGCTTCCCCGCCTTCAGAACATAGCCGCCGTAACCGCGATGCGAATCCTTCAGAATCCGCGCTCCCCAATGCCGGGAAGGGACGTGGGTCACCGACAAATTGCCGTGCCGCGTAGTGTCCCACCAGTCGAGTTCTATGATCTCGGAGAATCCCAGATCGGAAACCAGGTCGGTGACGTGGCTCGGAATAATGATGGCTGGAGCAGTTCCCCGCACTCGCAGGTTGTTGTGCACAATCGCTCGCAATGATGGCCGGTGCAGATGATCAAAATGGGCGTGCGTCACCAGCACCAGATCGATCGCCGGTAAATCGCGCACCCGAACCCCGGGACGCCGCAGGCGCTTCAGCACAAACAACCAGCGCGCGAAGTTGGGATCGATGGTTATATTTTGACCGCCCATCTGCAGGAAAAAGCTCGAATGCCCGATGAAAGTGATCCCCAGTTCCCCATTCGCAACAAGTCGAGGCTTGTGAGTTTCGCCGCATAAGGGGGTTACGGCGGAATTACGCACCAATCGCCCGAACTGTGACGCGCGCTTGCGGAGGGCCGGATTTCGAAGCGTTGCCTTAATCATCCCGGGGGGCTGGCCTGCCTATTGGATGAAAGCAGGGAGCGGCTCGCTCCATTTTAGTCCAGGCGGCGAGGAAAGGGGCGTATTTTCTGGGATTCCTCTTAATAAAAGCTGAGCGATTTGCGGTTCTCCGCCAACCAAACCGCGCGACTTAGCTTGACCTTAATCCCGCCACTCATATCTAATTTGGGCAATTATATCCTTGCGACACATGTAGGATTCTGTCAATATGGGGTAGCCCATGTCTGACAACGAGTACGCCGTTATTGGCTCTTCCATTTTCGCAATTATTGGCATTGTCTTTCCCTTCCATGAGAAGGCGCTGTGATGTCAACCGAAGTTTTTGGTTTTGGGCTTCGATTGTGTGCCTTCGTTTTCTAGCGGAGAGGGTGAGTGCAGACGGGCAAGGGTTCAGTCAAGGTCGAGCGGAGCGAGCCGAAGGGCAACCTTGACGGGTTCCTTGCCCGTCTGCATGATTCGGAGCAAAACGAAGGCAGGAAGACATGGGCGGAGGCCATTCCCTTTCGGGACTTGAAAAAAAAGACGAACGAACCGATCCGAGGGAAAGTCTTTACAATCAGATCTTCGGCTTTGACAGGAGAGAGACTGGTGCGCTGGATTTTGATCGCATTGATGGCCCTAGCCTCGCTTGCCCATGGGCAGTCGTTCGAAACCATCGTTGCCCCGCTGGCGAGCGAGACGTTCGCTGATCCCTGTCACTATGACCTTACTTTGCCTGCTGGGCGGCGCGCAGTTCGAGCTATTTGGGTGACCTTCGACCGGGGGGAGGACATTATGAAGTTTTATTCCGATCCCGATGTCGTCGCTTTTGCGCGGCGAAATGATCTCGCACTGATGATGCCGCACCAGTGCCCCGCAAAGAATGCTCCTGGCGGACCGAAAGAGATGGACATGGATCCGACGCATGGTGTTGGCCGCGCCCTCTTTACAGCTCTGGACCAGTTCGCCCATCAGTCAGGCCATGCCGAACTGTCTTCCGCGAAGCTGATTCTGCTCGGTTTTTCCGGTACGGGTGCTCTGTTTGCTCACTTTGTCGGTTACGCGCCTGATCGCGTCGTGGCATCCATTCCCACCGATCCCGGTCACTACGATCCGGTCGGAATCGACAACGTGCACCTTTCCCTCGACGCCATCTCCGTTCCTGAACTCATTTTGGCGGGGGGCGCAGACAAGATCTCCGGTACCCAACGCCCTTACAACTACTTTCATCAGTATCGAGATCGTGGTGCTCCTTGGGCATTCCTCGTCCAGAATAAGACGCCACACTGCTGCATCATCAATGCAAAATCTCTGATACTCGCGTGGCTCGACCAGATCATCAAACTGCGCCAGCCGTCCCCAACGAAGCCGTTACGCAAGATCGACGATAGCCGCGGCTGGGTGGGATACATTCGCACGTGCCCGTCGGAGGTACACGACGACTGGGGCACACTGACTTGGGATGCGTGTGGCGCAAGCATTCAGCAGGTCGGACGTGCCGCTCCGGCAGACATGATTGCGTCTGGCTGGCTGCCGTCGCATCAACTTGCAACCAAGTGGCTTGCACTTGTCAAAGAGCCGACGCATCCAACGACTTCGCTACCCTAAGCGAACGGTCGATTCCGTGTTGAACTGATCGCCGCGCTTCCATTCGCACTTATTCGGCTCTTGTGGAGGCCGGGTGCACATTGGGGTTCTCAGTATCAGATTGGTGCTGCAATCTTTCTGTCGGCCTCGAAGGCCCGGGAAAAAACACGCAGTCACCGTGAACACGGTATCTCTACAAATTCCTCCGGGGTTGCAACATCATCGGAACGGTCAATCACATTGGCAACGTTGAGACACCTCAAGAGCATCAGGGGGTGACGGAACTGGTTGCGACGTTATAAAGAGGATGGTAGGTATCCCCGGTAACCCACAGTCGGTGAAGAAGAACCGCTAGTTTCCGGGCTACTGCCACAATGGCTCGTTTCTTGCTGTTTTTTCCGCCCCGTTCGAACATTCGAGTGCCCCAGCGTTTGAGGTCACTATCCGGTCCAAAACGTCCCAATAGATATTGCGCGCACTGAACCAGCAGGGAGCGGAGCTGTTTGTTGCCGGCCTTGCTGATCCTGAGTTGTTGCTCGACCGAGCCGGATTGGTGGCGACGTGGTGTCAGCCCAAGATATGCAGGGACATCTCTCGAATGAACGAAGCGGCCGGGATCTCCTATAGTAAGGACGTACTGAAGGGCTGTGATCGATCCCACTCCGCTTATCTGGCGGAGCCGATTAGTTTCTGGATAGCGATTTTGTGCGGTGCTTTCAATTGCCTTGTCCAAAGAATAAATTTGCTTGTTCAGATGTGAAATCGTCTCCAGCAGCGGAGTCAAGCTCAGCTTCAGCTCATCAGGAATGCACATCGCTGCCTTGCTCGGAAAGCAAGATGTCCCCGAGGGAGGAACACGCAATCCGGTGGACTTCAAAACGCCGCGCACGGCATTCATGAGTCGTGTTCTGTTCTTGACCAAGAGATCGCGGGCCTTCAACTGGATGAGGTCAGGGTAGCTTTCCTGTTTGCGATGCACGATCGGCGAGAGCAGTTTCGGATCGACACGAGCGAGCCTGGCAAGCATGTGCGCGTCAACCTGGTCCGACTTGCGAATGCTGTCTGCAATCATTCGAAGATTTCGCGGGTTGGCCACGATCACCTCGTGGCCCCACTGCCCCAACAGTTGACTCACCCACCGGGAGTGCGTGCCCACCTCGATGGCGATACGCGAAGGTGGAATATCTTGAAAATGACGGGCCATCGTCTCAGGTATAGATCGCAGACGACCCTCGGTCAGTACTCTTCCATCGGGTCCAAGGACACAGCAGTGGCTGAAGCGATCTCCGAGATCGATGCCAATCGTAATCTGCTCTGTTGTTGTTTGAAAACTTGGTTGCAGCTCCTGGCTCTTAGCCAACGTTCCATTCTTTGCCATTTGGGAATCCTCCTAGCCAGCGTTCTACCACGCACGCTGGCGCCTTCTCATCCCATCTTTCTGCAGGAAGACAATCCTATGGCTATGTTCCGTTCGCTTGCGAACGCTTTCAAGGATTTCAACAATCGGATTGTCCGGAGGAGTGGTTTTTCGTCCAAAGTGGTCGTTGGCTTCGAGGTCACGGGCCTGCTCGGATTTGGTGGCCTCATGCTAGACCTCGAAATTTACTGCATCGCAGTTGCGGCGTGGGTCGCCGTTGGAATAATCGCCGTCGCAAAAATATGCGAATGGCAAACTACATCAAGATTTCTTCGTTTTGCAGCGATAATTGCTGCGATTATAGTGTGTACGCTGCTAATAACAGCCACCAATATCAAGCGAGGGGACAATGCTTGGTGTTTTCCGAAGAAGTGCGAAATTTCCATTGATGTGAGTTCTAACATCATGGCGGTTGTTCACTCGCGCGCGAAGTGGAAAAACCACGGACGCACTACAGATGTTTACAAACCTCTTTTCCAAGACTTATTCCACGAATGGGTGATTAATGTCACGCCAAGTGGGGATGCGGCACAGATCGTCATCTCAATAAACGACGCGAGAGAGCCGTTGGATAAGATAAGAGTAACGCCTCCACAAAACGTTGTCGTTTCAGAACCAAAACCGGGATGGGTTTCCGGTTTTGAGGAACCAACTCATGTACCAGATTTTTATGTACGAACGGTCACATTCCCTACCCTTAGCGAGCCTGCGACAATTACGATTCGTAAGCCTATAAAATCTCATTTTGGGGAGAACAGAATCTCGACCGTTGATCTCGACTTGGATAGACAAGTGTCTGCGTCGGCGTATAAATGCCTTGTGAAAGTTACTTCTATTTCCGCAACCTCACGGCCGTTGTCGGACGCTAACCCACACTTTCCCGAACTCATGCAAGAGATGAAAGCACTAATAGCCCAGCATGTAGCAGGTGGTCCAGCCCCAACTCGCCTTGATCCAGACGAGCCTTATCCTCCGTTGGATGTTGAAGAAAGCGATATGGTTACGGAGGTCCACTGCAAGACCGTTCAATGTACTGAATTAATAGTGACCATGGCAGAAAAAACGCGGGTTCAGTAAAAAGGGTAAATTGATTGATGAAAGAACCTGAATATATCGAAGGCCCAGAAGCTAGAGAACGTTTTGAGCGCGGCATGGCCGCGCTTTTCAAAGTGCCTAAAACGGCAATTGGGAAAGCAAGAAAGAAGGGGAGGAAGCTCACTGCCCCCAAGAAGAAACGCGGCAAGGACTAGAACGGGACTTGCGTTTCCCGCGTCCCTGTCGCTTCGTGGCGCGGCGATTGATCTTTGCCTGTCAGTTCGGTATAGGTGAGGCGCTTCCCGCCGATCTGGGACATGGCCAATGCGAAGCGCTGGCCGTCGTTCATGTGTTTGCGGTTGTTGAAGCGGAAAGTTTGCTCATCAAGGTAACGGAAAAGATGAAACGGTTCCACCGAAACATACGTGCCAGAGATACCACGCTTGAGGAGCGACCAGAAGTTTTCAAGGCCGTTGGTGTGTACGCGACCATCTACATATTGCACGGCACGGTCAACAACCTTGTGCGCGTAATCAGTAGCGAGTCCTTCATACGACATGAGCGCATCGGAGTAGAGTGCCGCGCCAGCTTCGACATGCTTGCGGACTTCGCCCTGCAATGCGTGCTTCTTGCGATTCGGTACGACTGTGGTGCGAATCTTTCCACCACGTTCAAGGATGCCCATAACTGCGGTTTTGTCTTTCGTGCCCGTTCCGGTGATTCGGCGCTTGCGCTCGCTCAGGTGCATGTTCCGTGCCTTGCCGCCTATGAAAGATTCGTCTACTTCGACTTCGCCGCTACCGCCGCCGAGTTTGGAACCAAAGAAATCGTCTTGGATAGCGAGCCGAAGACGTTGCAGCATAAACCATGCCGCCTTCTGCGTGATGCCAAGGGCGCGGTGAATCTCCATACTGGACACGCCGTTCTTGCAATTGACCAAGAGCCAAAATCCGGTCATCCACTTATCGAGACCGAGCGCCGAATCCTCGAAAACGGTTCCAAGCTTCAAGCTGAATTGCTTCTTGCACTCGTAGCAGAACCACACGCGGCGAGTCTTAATGAACGAGTGCTTCGCCTTGCCGCAACGTGGGCAAACTACCTTTCCATCTGGCCAGCGGAGTTTCTTTGCGTACTCGAAAGCGCGGTCAGGATCGGAGAAGTAAACAATGGCTTCTTGGAGAGAGTTTGGGGCGTCCATGTATGAAAATATACCCTAAAGTCACATGTGAGTCAAGGATATATTTGCCCTAATTTGAAAGCTCTAATTTGGAAGCGTTAATCCAAAAGCACTTAGCGTTTCTCATTCGATCAGGAGAAGTTCAAAGATGCGCGTCGCCTTCTTGGGTCTGGGAATTATGGGGCAAGCCATGGCTACGAATCTGGTCAAGGCCGGCCATGAAGTTACCGTTTGGAATCGCACTCCCGGCAAACTGGTGGAAGGCGCTGGCATTGCCCCCACGCCGGCAGCGGCCGCACAGGGTGCGGAAGTTGTGTGGCTCTGTGTTTCCGATACCACCGCCGTCAAACAAACGTTGTTCGGCACAGATGGAGTGGAGCAGTCGCTCGCGGACGGTATGATCATTGTCGACTCCAGCACTATCTCTCCGTCGGCCACGGTCAAGTTTGCCGAACAGGTTCGGGAAAAGGGCGTGGCCTACGTTGACGCTCCGATGACGGGATCGAAAATCGGAGCGGCCAACGGTACTTTGATTTTCATGGTCGGTGGCGACTCAGCCGTCATCGATCGCCTTAGCCCTCTATTCGCCGCCATGGGCAAGAAAATTTTCCGCATGGGTGAGACTGGCAAAGGCCAAGCCACCAAGCTGGCCATGAACCTGCAAATCGCTTTGATCTTCGAGGGCTTCGCGGAGGCTCTCACCCTTGCTACCAAATTAGGCGTCGATCCTAAGCAGTTGCTCTCTTTGATTGAAGCCACGATGGTTCGCTCCGGCGTTGTCGATTACAAGGGACCGTTTATCTTGCAGCGCGACTTCACTCCCAATTTTCCTCTGCGGCTTATGCACAAGGACATTCTTCTTACTCTGGAAGCCGCCAAAGAAGCTCGCGTAAAGTTGCCCGCTCTCGAAACTGTGGAAGAGATATACGAAATGGCCACGGAAGATGGTCACCAAGACCTCGACTACGCCGCGACGCTCACTTTGTTGGAAAAGTGGGCCGGAGTGCAAGTGAAAAGCGAAGCTGCCTAGAGTCAAAAAAATCGATCGTGTGGGGACAGCCGCCCTCGGCTGTCCGTCGGGCGAAGCCCGATCTCTTAATACGACAACAGAATCCGTAAATCCCGCAGGTTATTCCCCGTTGGCCCGGTCTGAATCGCATCTCCCAGAGCTATAAAGAATGGATATGCGTCGAATTTTTCCAGCGCTGCCGTAGCATCCAGACCTCTAGCCTTCGCGCGCTCTATCGTGCTTCCATCCGCTACTGCGCCAGCCGCTGGACTGTTCCCATCGATTCCATCCGTTCCCGCGCTGAGCACGGTGATGCTCTCTCCGGCGATCTTCGCGGCACATTCCAGCGCGAATTGCTGATTACGTCCGCCAACGCCGCCGTTTGTAAGCTTCACCGTTACTTCTCCACCGGAAATCAGGCAAACGCGCTCCGAATCTCTTTTCAGTTCGCGAAGCCGCTTTAACAAATATTCGGCGGCACGCGTGTAGTCCCAGTCGTCACATGAATTGTCCACATGGACCGTAAAACCTGCGCGCTCGGCCGCCGCACTCGCCTGCTCCACAGCCGTCTGGTTCGAAAGCAGCGCCCACCAACGCGAATGGTGAAATGCCGGATCGTCGGACTTTGGCGTTTCTTCGAGCGCCCGGCGCTCAAACAGCTCGCGAGTGGATAGAGGAAGCTTCGCGACGAAGCTGTGCTTCTCTGCGAGTCGGTAGCAATCCTCCACGCTGGTTGAGTCCGGCATTGTTGGACCAGACGCCAGGGCATCGAGGGCGCTATCGGGAACGTCAGAAACCAGCAGCGAAACCTGTTGCGCCGGAAACGCCGCCTGCGCGAGGCGTCCGCCTTTCACCGCGGAAAGATGCTTACGAATCGCGTTCATCTCGGCAATGGGTGCGCCAGAATGGACCAGCACCCGGTAGGTCGCGATCAAATCGTCCAGCGAAATTTCGTCATCGATAGGTCTCTCGACCAGCGACGATCCGCCACCACTCAGCAGAAAAATAACCAGTGAGGCCGCAGTTTGGGCCTGCAGCAATTTTAGAATGGCCTTCGCAGCATGCACCGATTCTGCATTCGGCATCGGATGTGCGCCGCGAAAGTAACGAAAGCCGCGTACCTGCGCCGATGGTTGGATCGAACTCGCCACAATCCCTTCCAGCGCGGACTCACCTACTTGCTGTGCCAGCGCTTCCACCATCGTGTGTCCGGCCTTGCCAATGGAAATCACTGCTACGCGCGAATAGGAGTGCAGATCATAAAGGTCTTCTCGGACGCGCAATACCCCGCGTTCGCAGTGAACGTGCCGGGCAAATCCCTTGGCGATCGAAGCCTCGGCCAGCGCTTTGAGAAAAATCTGGCGCGCGCTCTCGTGCATCTCTCGAAACACCGAATCCCGGCTTGGATTGATTGCATCGGACATGGGCAAGAACTATGTCGACGTCCCTTCCACGATCGTTTCCTGCACCCAGCCCTCAATTGCCTCGCGCAGTTCGCGGAGTCTTCCTTCAAAAAAATGATCTGCGCCTTCGATTACAACCAATTTCTTCGGTTCTGGCACCGATGCAACTAATTCCTCCAACTTCGCACGCGGACCGAACTGATCCCGCGCCCCGCTCACAAACAATTTCGGCTTTACGCAATCGCGCAGAAAATCAAAAGAATACACGCGTGGCTGTTCGGCGCCGCCAGCTACCGGAGCCGCTGGAACGCCCACACCAATCAATACTTTCACCCGAGCGTCCGACGACGCCGCCCGCAGCCCAACAGCGGCACCGAAAGAGAATCCTGCAAAGATCAAAGGCAGATGATACTCAGCACCAAGCCAGTCGAGAGCGGTGCGCACATCTTCCACTTCCCCCTTGCCTTCGTCGTGCTCGCCATGGCTGAGTCCAGTGCCGCGAAAGTTAAAGCGCAGCACGGGAAAGCCAAAACTATTCAGCGCCTTCATGGTGTGAAATACAACTTTGTTGTGCAGCGTGCCGCCAAACAGCGGATGCGGATGACAAACCACGGCCAGCGTGCGTCGCGTTCTCGGCGCCTGCATTCAGCAGCGCCTCCAGCCGTCCCGCGGGGCCGTCGAGAAAGAGCGATCGTATGGTTGAATTCTGTCCAATCACAAAGTTCAGATTACATGATTCGTGCTTCTAGCCGCCGCTGCGAGGCCCTTAGTTTATTCTTTCTTGCATGGACGCAATCACTCTCACGCGCCAACTCGTCGACATCGAATCCATCTCCGGCAATGAAGCCGCGGTCGGAAATTATCTTTACGGAGAACTTTGCCGCATCGGTTACCAGACACGAAAAATTCCGGTGGAAGGCGACCGCTTTGATGTCTACGCCACGTCGCCGGAGCAGCCGAATCCCGAGATCGTTTTCTCCACGCACATGGATACGGTTCCTCCCTTCATACCGTCTTCGGAAGATGCGGCCCGAATTTATGGCCGGGGTTCGTGTGATGCGAAAGGCATCATCGCGACGCAGATCGCCGCTTCAGAGCGCTTAAGAAGAGAAGGAATTAACGTCGGCCTGTTGTTCCTGGTAGGCGAAGAGCGAGACAGCCTGGGAGCGAAGGTCGCCAATGCCTATGCAGCAAGCCAGCCAGAGCACGCCTGCAAGTATCTGATCAACGGTGAGCCCACCGAGAATCGCATCGCACTGGCTTCGAAAGGAACGCTGCGCGCGGAGGTCACGGCTTCCGGACGCATGGCTCATTCCGCTTATCCCGAACTTGGCGAATCCGCGATCGACAAGCTGATTGCAGCTCTGACGCGCTTGCAGGCCATGCCGCTGCCGACCGACGCGCAGGTCGGCCCTTGTACGCTAAACATCGGATTGATCGACGGCGGACGCGCGCCCAACGTGATTCCAGATCACGCGCATGCCGATTTGCTTTATCGTCTCATCGGCCCCTCGCAGGAGTTGCGGCGCCAAATTCTCGCGACTGCCGGCGATCAGGTGAAAGTTGACTTTCCCCTCGAAATCCCTTTCCTGCGCTTGCGGACCGTCGACAATCTGCCAACGATGATTGCCGCATTCACCACAGATATTCCTGCACTAACGAATTGGGGCCAACCCCTGCTGATCGGTCCGGGATCGATTCACGTTGCGCATACTGATGGCGAGTTCATCGATAAGCAGCAACTCGCGGAAGCGATCGATTTGTACTGCACTATCGCGAAACGGCTGCTCCGGCCTTAGATTTCGCTTTGACTGCTATACGCTATCGGCGTATGATCTTGGAAGGTACTCCAATGGAGTACTTTGACATGGAGTTTATTGAGGCGCCGACATTCACACGTTATCTGGCTAGCTATCTGAATGACGACGGTTACAAGGAACTCCAGACCAAGCTGGGAGCAAAACCTGAACTTGGGGATTTGATGCCCGGCACGGGCGGTTTTCGCAAACTGCGCTGGCCGGATGCGCGGCGCGGTAAGGGGCGTAGAGGTGGGCTCCGCGTTATTTATTACCATTTCAGTTCCGATAGTCAAATATGGTTGATGACGCTCTACGATAAAGACGAAGCTTCGGACCTGACTGGCAAGCAAAAGAAGGCGCTTATGGCCGCGATTGAGAATGAGTTGGGGGCTCGCGCGGTCCGTCGGAACGCCAACGCTAGAATACGGGAAAGGCTACGATAATGGCGAAGAGAAATATTTTCGGCGAACTCATGGATGGTGTCGCGGCGATGAAGAACCACCGGGAAGGCAAGCTTACCCTGCGCAGCTGCAAGATCGATGTAATGCCTCTACCCAAAGTGGATTCGAAGATGCTTCGAGATACGAGAAAAAAGCTGCGCTGCTCGCGAGCCGTATTCGCCCGTAAACTGCGGATCAACGAAAGAACCCTCGAAAAATGGGAGCAAGGGCGTGCAAGACCTAACCCTCAGGCCGCCGCGCTCGTCCTTCTGGTTCGCAAATATCCGGATACGATCACGCGACTGGATACACTTGGCGCACGGTAAGCATTGAGGCGCACAGCCGTCGGTATGGCTTCTCTCTTGTGCGGCACATTCGGCAAACATTTAGACTTGCATCATGACCACCACCACCACCCTCAACTCCCTCGCCCGCGCCTCCTCCGCATATCTGCGCTCCGCGATGCATCAACCAATCCAATGGCACGAGTGGGGAGATGAAGCATTCGCCGCCGCGAAACGCGAGAACAAGCCGATGCTGCTCGACATTGGCGCAGTGTGGTGCCACTGGTGCCATGTGATGGATCGCGAGTCTTACGACGATCCCGAAATAGCGGCTATTGTGAACGGGCATTTCGTCGCGGTGAAGGTGGATCGTGACGAGCGTCCGGATATCGACAGCCGCTACCAGGCCGCGATCAGCGCGGTCAGCGGGCAGGGTGGATGGCCGCTTACTGCGTTTCTCACGCCCGATGGCAAGCCGTTTTATGGCGGAACTTATTTTCCCCCGAACGATGGGTACGGGCGTCCGAGTTTCCGGCGCGTGCTCCTCAGCATCGCCAACGCATACAAAGAAAAAAATGGCGATGTCATGGAACAGGCAAAGATGGTCGAGAGCACCATCGCGCAGGCCGAATCTTTTGCCGGCCGCAGCGGCCGCATTTCAGCAAGCATCATTGCCACAATTCAGGAATCAGCGTTCAAAATGTTTGATCCGCAGCACGGTGGATTCGGGCAGGCGCCGAAGTTTCCGCATCCTTCGGCGCTGGATTTGGTGATCGAGCGTTATGCGCGGCATGCAGACGAGAACCTCCGCAATTTAATTGTCACCACTCTTGAACACATGGCCAACGGTGGCGTTTATGACCAGCTAGCCGGAGGCTTCCATCGTTACTCAGTCGACGAGCGCTGGGTGGTGCCGCACTTTGAAAAGATGTGCTACGACAATTCTGAACTGCTGAAGAACTACGTGCACGCCTATCAAGCCACCGGCTCGGAATTCTTTGCCAGCGTAGCGAAAGACATCATCCGCTGGATGGACGAATGGTTGAGCGATCGTGAGCGCGGCGGTTTCTATGCCTCGCAGGATGCCGACATTTCCATGGACGACGACGGCGACTACTTCACCTGGACGCTGGAAGAAACCCGCGCCGTCCTGACCGAAGAAGAAGCCCAGGTTGCAGCGCTGCACTATGACATCAACGAAGTCGGCGAGATGCATCACAATCCAGCGAAGAACGTGCTCTATGTTCGCGCGCCGATCGACGAGATTGCGCGGCGCATGAACCTTAGCAGCGAGCGCGTGCAGGAGCTGCTGGATTCTGCGAAGAAAAAAATGTATGCCGCGCGCCTGCAGCGGCCAACGCCTTATGTGGACAAGACGGTTTATGTGGGATGGAACAGCATGTGCGTATCGGCTTATCTGGAAGCGGCAAAGGTGCTCGATCTATCTGACGCCCGCCGTTTTGCCCTGCGATCCCTGGACCGGATTCTAGCCAAAGCTTGGCAGCATCCAGCACGCCAAGGTGTCGACAGTGCACCCGCGGACTCGCGCCTCTTGCACGTAGTCGCATACTCTGATCCGGACGCTCCGCATCGCGAAGTGGCAGGCCTGCTCGAGGACTACGCTGCAACGGCGCTGGCCTGCCTCGACGCCTATGAAGCAACGGCCGACCTGAGCTACTTCAAATTCGGGCACGCCGTCGTCGACGCTATGATTACCAAGTTCTATGACACCACTACGGGAGGGTTCTTTGACTCCGAACCAGCCAGCGACGGCCACGGAGTCCTGTCGACGCGCCGCAAGCCGCTGCAGGATTCCCCGACTCCCGCGGGCAATCCCATGGCTGCCATCGCCTTGCTGCGAATGCACGATTACACCGGCGACGCCGCGTATCGCGATAAGGCGGAGCAGACGCTCGAGACTTTCGCTGGAATCGTTGGCCAATTTGGAATTTTTGCTGCGACCTACGGCATCGCAGTCGCGCGTTTCCTGGAAAATCCAGTGCAGGTGATCGTCATTTCCGAAAATAAAGCAGACGGTGCGGGGAACGCTCTGGCCGCAGCTGCCAATACGGCTTTCGCTTTCAATAAGACCGTTATCAGGCTGACCGCGAATCAGGCTGTCGCGGCAAATCTTCCTCCCGCACTGGCCGCCACCATCCCTCATCTTCCTGAGCTGAAGTCCGCGAAGGCCTTCGCGGTTGTATGTTCGGGATTTGCCTGCCAGCCACCCATCCAGGACGCACCAGGGTTGCGCCGTGCGGTGGATTCTGCGATTAACCAACAACCTTCCTAGAAAACCGGTTTGGAACACCAAAAAAACGGGGCTGACGGTTGGTATGAGTTTCCGTCAGCCCAAAAATTGCGAGCCCTAGGTTCGGCCCAAGTTACCAGAGGTTACTTTAGTGATCTTGCAGCCAAATGCTCTCCTGCGTTTAACTACCTCATCATCGGTGGGTACTGAGGAGCACATTTACCCTGCAGTTGTTGTTGAGGTGGGCATACTAGAATCGGGCCTCCGTCCGGGGCGGGAACCTGCGGAACGGCAGCTGATACATAGGTGCCCACTATTCCACACATCAGGATCGAGATCCTGAATGCTTGTTTCATGGGTTTTCTCCTACCGCGTCAATCCTGCGAGTAGTTCTTCTTCGACGCGGTGACGCATTATAAAGCACAAGTCAAGCCTTTCTACGGAAATTCCCCTAGATTGACCTCTGTAGTTACCGCCAGACATTCGCTTGCTCTGCCCCGAAGCGAATTAAGAGACAATTTCTCAGTAGGTTAACCAAAAGACCATAACGTGGAGGTCGAAAGGCTCAACTTCCTCTCGAGACCAGGAACTAGGCGGGTGAGTAGTTTACGAAATCCGGAATTACGCGGTGGTATGCAATAAAATCAAAACCATCATGAATGCAGGAGCCTATGCAATGCTACCTATTTCCTTGGCGCCGTGCTGCCCGGAACCCCGGGGAAAGCGAGACCACTTGCCGGGCTACCTCCGGCATGCGCGGCCGCAGCTTTTGGGTTGGTTGCAACCTCCTGCGTAGTGGTGGAGGGCGGGCCCTGAGTTCGGGATAGCGCCCGATCCACCATTCCTTCAAACATAGGAATCAACGAATCAGACGGGAACGGATGGTGGATATCCGTGAGGCTTTGCTCCCAGCGCTGCGGCCTGAGCAGGGTTGCCGGAGCTTCGCGCGCCGGAACTTTCGCCAGCACATAGCCCAGCCAAATAAGTAGCGTGCAGTTGTACGCCGCCATATTGATCAGTTCCATGGACCTTGGCGACACATGCTCCCCCACCCAGGATGCCACGAGAGATAGTTCCACCATGGCGAAGAAACCAAAACCCAGCGCGATGCCGAAGCTATGCTGGCGTCGGCTGACGCCCAAATATTGGGCAAAGAACAACAGAAAGAGCACCATTCCAACCTGAATAATACGCACGCAGCGCTCAGCAGTCAGAATCGCCTGCACCCACGGAACGGTGTCGGAAGAGTTTGTCGAGACTGACACCACCCCCGCCACCAACAGCATCACCAGTCCCGCCCACTTGAACAGCACGGTGCCCAGATCTCGCAGCGTGTGGAATGGCCGGAATGCATCGAGAAAGGCTTCATGAATCACTTTGAAACCGAGCCCTACGCTGATCGCGGTGCTGATCCAGTTGGCATAGAAAAAAGCGGAGTAGTTGTGCCGAATCGGAAAAATTATGCCGAAGCTAACGAGCTGCGCGATGATGTAGGCGAAAAAATATTTGAAATGCCGGTACTGTCCCCGGCGGAACATTGCCACGGCGATACCCGCTACCAAAACGGGTTGCGCAATCCAGAGAGCGTAATAGATTGTTTTGAACTGATCGCTCATGGCAACAACAACACTCCAGATCTTTACAACAAACGCATGAAAAGAAACGAGCTGCGCAGTAGCGGCACTTTGAATAGATTAAAAGAAAATAAACCCTTTAACGCAGGTGTTCAATGTACTCAGGTAACCTAAAGTAACGTTACCTTTGTGCCATTCGCCGAGCGGGGCAAAGGATGCGATGGATGGAACCGAGGCAGAACAGGTCCCTCTCATCGTAGCGAGAGGGATTATATCTTAATCCGTTTCGGGCAAGAATCTTCCCACAGGCCGCGTACACGTTCACTCTATGTCCTGGCTCGATTGGCGCTCTGGGCGCTCTAGGCGTCAGGAACCGAGTGGATATAGGCGCGCATCATGCGCACTTCATCGTCTTTCTCGTTCAAGTCGTGCAGCAGGATGTCGCGTAGCGATACTATTCCCAACAGTTGTCCCTCGTGGCAAACCGGCAAATGACGGAAATTGTGCCGCCGCATCAAAGCCATGCAGTTTTCCAGTTCCTCGTGCATGCTGACCGTCATCGGATCATCGGTCATGGCCTCGGCCAGGCAAGTGGAGCGTGGATCCAAGCCCTCGGCCACGACCCGCTTCATCAAGTCGCGCTCGGAGAATATTCCCACAAGTTTGCCATTGTGAAGCACCGGAACGGCTCCGATGTTTCGTTCCACCATGGCGCGTACTGTTTCTAATACGGTTTGGCCGAGCTCTCCCTCGTAGACTTCCTGGTTCTTGATCAGATCGCAGATACGCATTGGATCCTCCCGGGCCGTCCTCTTTTGTGCACCCCAAAAACCCATACCGGGGGCCGAGTATATGCCCAAATAAGATGTATGGGAAGCGTTAAACAGTTGAGGAAAAAGAATAGATCGCCCCTCGCGTCATTCCGGGAGGAGTAAAAGAAAGGCAAAAGGCGTAAAACTATCTTGACACTGAACCGACGCGCTCCGTCTTTTTGAGCGAAGGGACGTCTGCTCCAAGAAAAACGAAACACGCGGAATTATGCCACGCCGAGGCCAAACTCTCAGGTGTCCGCGCGGTGAGCACGATGTTGTACTCGCCATTGCTGCCTAAATTGATTTCCCGAAGAACATCAGCGCGAAGCGGTTGCCCATCGTGGGGCTCGACGACCGCAAGTCGCGCCAGGAATTCGTCGATCTCCACAACGCGCTCCTGCCCCGCCACCAGGAATGAAACCTCCGCGTCCTGCGAGGAAAAATGCCAGGCCAGCGAGGCAGCCAGATTCACCGCGCGTTCGTAAGCCGCCTCGGAAATCACTCCAACTCCCGGATTGTCAAACACAATGCAAAGCTTGCGCTCGTCCTCGCGGCTGAATTCGCGCACTTTCAATGATCCGGACTTCGCCGTCGCCTTCCAGTCCACGTGGCGCGCCGAATCTTCCGGCAAATACTCTCGTATGCAATACAAATCGGAACCGCGCCCGCGCACAAAACTTTCCCACTCTCCACGCACCCGGGGCAGGATTTCAAACAGCTCACTGGGCGCATCAATTCGCGGGTAGACCAGAATCTCGCGCTGCAAGGCCACATGTTTTGTTTTGGTAAGGAAGGCGAACGGAAACCGCGTAGCCACGCCAAAGCTCGATTCGCAATAACGCCCGCGCCGCTCGAAGCACAACTCCAGATCGGCGGTTAGCTCAGCCTTGGGGGGCAGGTATGGAAAATAAACCATGCCTTCGAAAATTCCTGGCGGATCGGCTGCAACCTCCACTCGCCGCACGCTCCAGTCGCGCAGCCGCACCCATTGATTCTGCGGAGAACGATTGAGCGGAAAAACGAATGTTGTCGGCTCCCATCGCCACTCTTTTCGCACTTTTGTCTGCTTCCGTGCTGGTACTACGCGGATCGAAAACGAGGGCAGCGCGCGCCCCACGTTGCGCAGTGCGATCCGCCCTACCACCGGGCGCCCGGCAAAAACGTGCTCGGGCAGTCGCACGTCCAGTTGCAGTCCGCGCAGCACCAGGGCCGACACCACGCCGGAAACCAGAATCGCTGCCAGCATCGCGGCCACCACAATGTAGAGCAGATTGTTTCCCGTGTTCAGCGCTGCAATGCCAATCACCAGCGTGACCAGCACATAGACCACTCCGGCCTTGGTGACCTCGTAGTGAAATGTTTGACGCAGCCGCTCCAACGCCACCCGCCGCGCCAGATAGGGTACTGTGACCAATCCCACAAAAGCCGCCATCAATAGAGCCACGGAGGCGAGGATCACCGAAGCCCAAAGATGTCCCGCCTCACCCGACGCTGTGGAAAACAGTGCCGCTCCGAAAGCTAGAGCCAGTCCCACCAGAGCCAGAAAAAACTTGGCCCACACCTCCGCGGTCGCCGAGTTAAGCCACGCCCACGCGCCCGCGGCTTGGCCAGCCTTTACAGAATTGAAGTAAGGAGTTCCCACCTGCTTCGAGCCTAGCATTGTGGAAAGGAACGATCAACGAGAAGCGGCTTGCGAAGGAAGCCTTCGTAACTTTACCCTGCGGGACCAGTGGGATAAGGCAGGCCTTCGCGAATCAATATTCAGCCAGTTCCTTCATCGCGCGGAAAAGATCGTTCGCCTGGGGAAGAATGGCATCTTCGAGGATCGGCTGGTAAGCCACAAATGTATCAGCCGCAGCCACCCGGCGCACCGGAGCATCCAGCTTATCGAACAGGCGGTCGGCAATGCGCGCCGCGATTTCAGCGCCGTAGCCCCAGCTCAACGTATCTTCGTAGGCCACGAGGGCGCGATTCGTTTTCGCGACCGATTCCGCAATCGTCTCCCAATCAAAGGGATTTAGGCATCGCAAATCAATCAGTTCGACTTTCACGCCGTGTTCCCGTTCGAGCTTCTGGGCCGCCTGCAGCGCCCGCGGCACCACCGCGCCATAAGTGATCACCGTCAAATCCGTTCCCGGATTCACGATCTTCGCCTTGCCGAACGGAATCATGTAATCCGGCCCCGGATAAGCGGCGCGGCCGAAGGTCTCGCGATAGAGTCTTTTGTGTTCGAGAAACAATACCGGATCATCAGACCGGATCGCAGTTCGCAACAGCCCTGCCGCATCCAGCGCATTGGATGGAAACACTACCCGCAGCCCCGGAATATGGGTGAACATGCTCTCGCCGCACTGCGAGTGATAAATCGCGCCGCCGGTTAAATATCCGCCGATCGCCACGCGAATGACGACTGGGCACGAGAACACATTATTCGAGCGCCAGCGAATTACCGACAGCTCATCGCGAATCTGCATCATGGCGGGCCAGATGTAATCGAAGAACTGGATCTCGACCACCGGCTTCAGCCCCCGCGTCGCCATGCCGGTGGCACGACCGACAATTGCGGCCTCCGCTAGCGGAGAGTTGAACACGCGATCATTTCCAAACTCGCATTGCAAACCAAAAGTGAGTTTGAAAACTCCACCCTTGCCTTTGACCAGCTTGCGTTTTAGATATTCTTCGCGGCTGCAATCCGCAACGTCTTCCCCGAAGATCACGATGCGCTCATCGCGCTTCATCTCGTCGCGCAATGTCACGTTGATTAAATCGGCCATGGTCTTGGCCGCCGGCTTTTTGCCATCAGCCGTATCGGGTCCCACAATTGCCTGCGTTTCGAAGACCGCAGAGGTCGGATCGAGATCTGGGGAATACACAAACTGCATCACGCTTTCGGGCGCCGGTGGCAAGGCGGCAAGCGCCTGGTCCACGGCGATCTGCAACTCTTCTTCGACTTTCTTCTCCAGCTCGTTGATGCCCTTCTCGTCGAGGATTCCCTCGCGCAGCAAAAACATCTGGGTACGCGAAACCGGATCGCGGGCCGCATCCCGTTCCCGTTCCGCATCGGGTCGGTACAAGCGCTCGTCATCGGAAAGAGAATGCGAGTAGGGACGAATCACATGAGCATGCACAAACGCCGGCCCGTGGCCCTCGCGGCAATATTGGGTGGCGCGCTGAAATGCGCCGTAGCTGGCCACCGGGTCCGTGCCGTCGACTTCTTCAAAATGAAAGTTCGGAAAGCCCGAGACCAGCCGCGAAATGCTGCCGCCCGCCGTTTGCACTTCCACCGGTACCGATATCGCGTAGCCGTTATCCTGCACGCAGAAGATTACCGGGAGCTTATTTAATGCAGCGGCGTTCATCGCCTCCCAGAACTCGCCTTCGCTGGTGGTGCCGTCGCCAAGCGACACATAAGTGACCTCATCACCCTGGAAGCTCACATCTTTAAAATGGCGATAGTCTTTTTCTTCATCGCCCTGAGAAGTGGGAACCTCGGCGGCTTTCGGATGCTGCGTAAAGTAACGCCCTGCTTCCGCGCATCCGACGGCCTGCAGAATTTGCGATCCGGTGGGCGACGATTGCGTAACTATGTTCAGCCGCTTATACCCCCAGTGCGAAGGCATCTGGCGTCCGCCCGAACTCGGGTCGTCCGCCGCTCCCACCGCCTGCAGAAACATTTCCAAGGGTTTGGCACCCAGAGCCAGGCATAGGGCGCGGTCGCGGTAGTAGGGATAAAACCAGTCGTAGCCTGCCTTCAGGACCATCCCGGCAGCGGCGCCTATGGCTTCATGCCCCGCCCCCGACATCTGGAAGAAAATCTTTTGCTGCCGCTTCAGCATGATTTCCCGGTCATCGATGCGCCGGGAGGTATACATAATGCGGTAGAGTTCGATGAGTCGTTCGCGCGTAAGTCCCTCATAGTTACGGGACTTCTTGCCACCTGGGAGAGAAAGTTTAGGGTCGGTTTTTGTGGTCGCCATCCGGTTCTCTAGTTGCTCGATTAGATGTCCGCCGCATCACTAAGGTGCGGAGCGCTACCGGGCAGGTTGCATTGTAAATGGGATATGGGGTTTCGAAAACATGGAAGTTCCTCGGTCGCGGGACCGCCGATTCCGTGGGTAGGCCAGAATTATTTACGCCAAGCCGTCCCTAAGCTGCGGCCGAGATCTTCGACCAGATCCTCGGTATCTTCCAGCCCAACGTTCAGCCTCACAATGCGGTGCCCGTAGTCCGGACGGCCCTTCGCTCGCTGAAAGTCATAGGCCACGGCCAGGCTTGCCACCCCACCCCAGCTATAGCCAATCTCGAACAACTCCAGCTTATCGACGAATTGCAGCACTTGAGCCTTTGTGGTTTCAGGTTTGACAACGATGGAAAAAACTCCTGCAGATCCGGTGAAGTCCCGCTTCCAGATCTCGTGCCCGGGCGAATCCTCCAGGGCCGGATGCAGCACGCGCTCAATCTCCGGCCGCGCGGCCAGCCAGAGCGCAATCCGCAAAGCCGAGGCCTCAATGTGTTTCAGGCGAACCGCCAAGGTCCGCATACCACGCAAAGCCAGGCTGCAATCGTCCGGCGACGACGCGCTCCCCAGCAGTTGCTGCGTTGCTCCTAATTGCTGGTAGAGCTTCGGATCCTTCACCGTCGCCGAACCCAGCAGCACGTCGCTGTGTCCGCCTACATACTTTGTCAGCGCTTGCATCGTGATGTCGGCGCCGTGCGCGAATGCATCGAAATACACTCCCGCGGACCATGTGTTATCCAGCGCCACCAGCGCTCCGCGAGCGTGTGCGGCTTCGGCGATCGCCGGCACGTCCTGTACTTCCATCGTGATTGATCCCGGATTCTCGCACCAAATCAGCCGAGTATTCTCCTGCAAAAGATCCTTAATGCCAGCACCGATTTCTGGAGGATAAAAGCCGACTTCCACTCCGAAGCGCCGCAATACATTCCTCGCAAGTTGCCGGTTCGGCGTATAGACATTCTCGGGAATCAGAATGTGATCGCCGCTCTTCAGCAGAGCCAGATTGATCAGCGAAATCGCACCCTGCCCTCCCGGGGTGATGATCGTCCGGTAACCGTTCTCCAGTTCGCAAATTTTTCCCGCGAGTTCTAAAGTCGTAGGTGTGCCATAGAGGCCGTATGTGTAGCCGACTTCATACTGGTCCCAACTGTCGTTGACGGAAGCAGCGTCGGTAAACAACGTAGTAGATCCGCGAAACACGGGGCTGGCCAGCGACCGGTATCCCTGCGGAACTTTGACGTCAGAATGAATCAACCGCGTCTTCCAACTCTTTGCCATGGCGAAATTATACGGACGAACCCGTTCGGTTGCCGGAACCGACGATAGAGCGAGGAAGGATCGATCTGAATCAGAAGCGGAAGCGTCAACCGCGGGCTGCCCGTTTCGCGAGCAGTTTCTCTTC
The DNA here is from genome assembly GCA_963726155.1 of uncultured Acidobacteriaceae bacterium. Lineage (GTDB taxonomy): Bacteria > Acidobacteriota > Terriglobia > Terriglobales > Acidobacteriaceae > Sulfotelmatobacter. The sequence goes on along the minus strand of CAVSBF010000002.1, from coordinate 614,751 downwards.
TTTGAACAGCAGCAAGAGCTTTTTCGCGCGTCCGGGCTCGGTTGCGAAATCTGTCATCGTTAGAGTGCTGTTTAAGAAGGAATTAATGCCTGGGATATTCAAGGCTTGGGCAGCACCCAAATCGTGGAAGCCCATCGTCCAATCAGGAAAGTCTCGGCGGGCTATCGTTTCGCTGGACAACGATATTACCTTTCGATGACGAAAGTCCTTGCCGATTTTTCGGTACAGGGCCATTACGTCGTCCCGCTTCCCCTCAAGAGCCTGTAAGAATTTGCCTTCTTTGAATAAAAGCATACCGGTGATGCCGAGGGTAGAGTTATTCGCTCTGCTTTTCGCAAGAAGTTCCGCCAGGTCCAGATGCGAGAAATGGCCAACGGCCTCACTGAGATACACCAGGGAAATAAGATCGCCGGAGTGCGTCATCCTTCTTTTATCGGAAAATTAGGGGCTCACTTGAGGTTAGATCTTCTAAATCTTCCAGAAGAGTGCGTCCCTCGTCGTTGGCCCAACATCTTGTGACTTTCGCAAGGTCGCATCGGTTATCCTGAAAACCGATGATTCAAACCCGCCGCGCCTTTGATCCGCGCACCATCAAGCTGGTGATCTTCGACCTCGACGGTACTCTGATCGATTCGCGCTTGGACCTGGTGCACTCGGTAAATGCGGCACTGCGCCACATCGGGCGGCCGGAATTGCCCGATGATGTTATCGCCAGCTACGTTGGCGACGGCGCCCCGGTTCTGATTCAGCGCGCGCTCGGCGGAGAGTCGGTCGACGAGGCGGTCGTGCGCGAAGGTCTGCGGTTCTTCTTGTCTTACTACCGCGAGCACAAACTCGATCACACCACGGTTTACCCTGGCATCCACGAATCTCTGGGCGCGATTCAGAACTTGTCTCTGCAGAATTCGAGAGGTGATAATCGCACGCAACTCAAGGGGGGGCGTCGAATGGCGGTGCTGTCGAATAAGCCAGTAGTCCCGTCACGTGCCATTGTTGATGCGCTCGGCCTGGGCCCGTTCTTCACCACAGTCTACGGTGGAAACAGTTTCGCAACGAAAAAGCCTGCGCCCGAGGGGGCGCTCAAATTGCTTGACGAACATGGCGTCGATCCCCAGGAAGCCGCGATCGTCGGCGACTCTCACGTGGATGTCGAAACCGGACGCAATGCAGGCCTCTGGACCGTTGCTGTCAACTACGGCTTCGCGCCGCATACGCTGGAGGCAAGCTCCCCGGATGTGATCGTGGATGCACCGCACGAACTTGCGCAAGTGTTCCAATAGAGCAGCGTCTCTTTCTCCGATACTTACGGGCTCTCATGTAAACTCATGCGGACGATGAGCGACGCAACCGGCTTCACCCCTTCGGAACTCGCGCAAACTGCGCAGCATGAAAGACCCTCACGGCATTCAGAAATTTCTCGACGATGCTCCTTATCACCTCGCGGATACTGCCTGGTCTCCACGCCGAGTCTTAGCCGAACAAACCGCGCATTGTCTCGAAGGCGCCATCTTCGCCGCCGCCGCTCTGCGCGCCAACGGATACCCTCCGCTTTTGCTCGACTTTGAAGCGGAGCACGACACCGACCACGTGATCGCCATCTTTCGCGAAAATGGATGCTGGGGAGCTGTGGCCAAATCCAACTTCACCGGATGCCGCTGGCGCGAGCCGGTCTACCGCACGCTGCGCGAACTGGCGTTGAGCTATTTCAATATCTACTTCAATCTGCGCAGAGAGCGTACGCTGCGGCGGTTTTCCGTGCCCGTAAACTTGAAACGATTCGATCGTCAAAACTGGATGACCACAGACAAACCTGTTTGGTTCATCGTGTACCACCTGTTCGAAATAAAACACTATCCGCTGATTACCCCAGCGATGGCGAAACGCCTGCATCGCGTGGACGAGCGCCTGTTTCAGGCGGAATGTCTGGGTAAGGCGCTAAAGCCCAAAGCCTAAAATGCTGTGGGACGATTCGCTAGCAAGTCGTCCCACACCGCGAAAGTGCACGGACGCTAAAAAACGATCGTGCCGAAGGTTCCCGCCAGATTGCCGCTCGGACCAGCTGTAAAGAACAATTGGTTCTTCCCTCCATTCTTGCCTAGGTTGTCTCCGAAATCGATTCCCCAAAGCTGGTCTATAGAAATGACCTTGCCGGTCGTGTCCTTGATTGTTCCTACGAACTTCCCGGTAGTTGTGTTGAAAGCGTTGATGGTCCCAGTGTTGGTGTTATTTGAGACTAGAAGCGCATTGCTGAGCGGTCCAAACTTTGCCGGGGCCAGAGCAATTCCCCAGGGCTGATTGAGCGGTAACCCTTGGATCAAATGCTCGCCGGGCGTCACGGGCGTACCGTCTTCTTTGAACACGTCAACGAACCCACCGTTCTCACCGCTGACGTTGGCAAATGTCACATAGACCAATCCATTGATGTCGCGGACGCCGAACGGTGCAAAGCCCGCAGGCACGGCAGCATCGGTGATCGAAGTCACGAGATTAAAATTTCCGTCGTACACATCCACTTTATTGTTTGCCATGTCGGCGGCGTACAAGAAGTTTCCCGACGGCTTGTTCGTAATTGCCAATCCGGTGTATACCGCCGGAGTTTTACTGGTCGATGTGTCGACCGCGATAATGGCCTGGTTGATGTTCGACTTGGGAGTCCACCCGCTGATGGTTCCATCCAGCGTGGCGAAAAGGAAAATCGACGGCCATCCCGCCACTTGAAACTCACCGGTCGTGGACGCGCTCCATACGATTCCCGTTGGCGACCCCGGACCATTTGCACCGGTGGGTGAATCAGGACCGTTTCCCGCGGTTGGGATTACTACCTTCAGTTGCTGCACGGTATTTCCGGCGCCGTCGTAAAGAGTCGACCATCCGGAATCATTATCACTGATCCACCACGCAGAGCCGGGTGCGTGTACCATTCCCCACGCATTCACCAGCAGCGGATCTGTATGTGTAGCCGCTTTTACCTGGTTTGAATTAAGGTTTGTGAGTTGATATTGCGCCGCGGCCGTGCTGGAAATAATCATCAGCATCGCTCCGAGGACAGAGGTCAGCGCTAGAGTTCGATTGATCAAACGGGGCATGGTCAGTTCTCCTTGGTGATCGAAAGTGCGAGGAACATCTGCGGTCCTTCAGTTGAGCTTTTCTCGCTGGACGCAGATCAACGTTAGGAGCGGCGCCCCTTGGACTTGTCACTGGTGCGTCATTAGTTTGTAGAATTTTTGTCTCAACGGGACGCGGAAGCTCAATTTTCGCCAGCCTTGTTTCGTACGCTGCAGAGAAAAGCTAAAATGAGACGTGGCTCTTCGCGTTCTCATTCTCTTTTTATTTCTTGCTTCCGCACTGGCGTACGGTCAGCAGGACCAGTCGACGCGCGCCGCGGATGCTGCGGCCACTGATGCCACAAAAACCCAGCCAGATGCCAGTGCCCTGCTCGATTTGAAGCCCGACGCCAACGGCGCGCTCTCGCAGGAGCAGATGCAGCGCCTCTTTCGCGTGGTCGCCGACAAGGACATGGAGAACGATAAAAGGCTGCGTGACTATACCTACGTGGAACGCGATGAAGAACATAGGCTCGACAGCAAAGGCCAGGTGAAGTCGACTGAAGTGAAGACTTACGACGTGATGGAGCTTTATGGCGAGCAGGTGCAACGTCTGATTGAAAAAGACGATAAACCACTCGACGCCAAGGACGCGGCCAAAGAAGAGGAAAAAATTCAGAAGGTGATCGACAAGCGCAAGAACGAATCAGAAGAAGAACGCAACAAGCGCGAAAAGAAGGAAGAAAAAGATCGCGAAGAGGACCGCAAGTTCGTCCGCGAAGTCGCCGATGCCTACAACTTCAAACTCGTGGGAACAGAACTTGTAGGCGGCCGTGAGGCCTGGGTGATTGATGGCGAGCCGCGCCCGGATTTTGTCCCGCACATGAAAGAATCCAAGTTTTTGACGAAATTCCGCGGCCGCGTCTGGATCGATAAGAGCGATCTTCAACTGGCCAGAATGGATGTGGAATGTCTGGACACAATCTCCTGGGGGCTGTTCCTGGCCCGTTTTCATAAAGGCTCACGCTTCATGCTGGAGCAGACGCGCGTGAATCAGGAAGTGTGGCTGCCGCGCCAGTTGACGGCAAAGGTCGACGTGCGCCTGGCGCTACTCAAGAACTTCAATGTCGATGTGGAACAGAGCTTCCGCGATTACAAGAAATTTCGAGCGACCACAAAGATCATGCCCGTGGAAGATGTGCAGAAGAAATGATGCGTCGCGTTACCGCCGGTCTGAATAGATTCAGTGCCTCGTCAACTGCTCTGAACCGGAGAGCCATCGAGCCTCATCTAGTAATCGCGGCTTTCTTCAGCCGTTACCGAGGGAACATGTCTACGCAATTAACACCTTTCTCTGCTGACCTTCGTGGTGAGGCTTTCCCCGTGCTCACCGCTGACCAGATCAACCGTATTCGTCCCTCCAGCAAAGTTCGGAAGGTGGAAGTGGGCGACATCCTGTTTGAGCCGGGCGACAGCGACATCCCGTTTTTCGTGCTGCTCTCTGGAAGCCTGGAAATCGTTCAGCCGAGTCTGAATGGCGAGCAGTTAATCGTTAAGCATGAGCCGGGGGAATTCACCGGGGAAATCACGATGATCTCGGGTCGCAGCAGCCTGGTGCGGGGTCGAGTGAAGGACGCCGGCGAATTTCTGGAAATGAGCAGCGATGATTTGCGGACTCTCGTCGCCCGAGACGCGGAGCTCAGCGAAATTTTCATGCGTGCCTTCATCCTGCGGCGGGTTGCTCTAATCAACCAGGGTCGGGGAAACGTTATTCTGATGGGCTCCCGCCACTCCGCTCAAACCTTGCGTCTGCGCGAGTTTCTCACCCGCAACGGGCATCCGCACACCTACGTTGATCTCGATACCGATACCAGCGCTCAGGAACTGCTCGATCGTTTTCACGTCACGATGAAAGAGATTCCTGTCGTCATCTGCAACAACCGCACAGTGCTGCGTAGTCCTTCGATTCAGGAATTGGCGAGATGCCTGGGGCTCAACGCCCACATCACACCGTCGGAGTTGCGCGATGTAGTGATCGTTGGCGCGGGACCATCCGGCTTGGCAGCGGCGGTTTACGCCGCATCGGAGGGCTTGGATGTTCTGGTGATCGAGGCGGACTCTCCCGGTGGGCAGGCGGGATCCAGTTCGAAGATCGAAAACTATCTCGGATTTCCCATGGGAATTTCGGGGAACGAACTTGCCGGCCGGGCCGCCGCCCAAGCGCAAAAATTTGGCGCCAAAGTACTGATCGCCAACAACGTGACAAAATTGAATTGCGAGCAGCGCCCCTACGAATTGACCGTGGATTGCGGCCAGACGATTCGTGCACGTACGGTGGTGATCGCCACTGGCGCGCAGTACAACAAACCGAACATCGACAACCTGAAAAAGTTTGAAGGCCAGGGTGTCTACTACGGCGCCACCTATATCGAGGCGCAACTCTGCGGAACGGACGATGCAATTGTCGTAGGCGGCGGCAACTCAGCCGGGCAGGCAGCGGTTTATCTCTCGCAGACGGCCGGCAAAGTCCATATGTTGGTGCGGTCGAGTCGATTGTCGGACACGATGTCGCGCTACCTGATCCAGCGCATTGAAGAAAATCCCGCGATCGAAATACATTACAGCACGCAGATTGTTGGCCTGGACGGCGATGCTCAACTGGAAAGCGTGACCTGGCAAGACAGGAACACCGGCGAGAAGTCGATCCACAACATTCGCCACGTGTTCATCATGGCGGGGGCTTCTCCGCGCACCGAGTGGCTGAAAGGATGCGTGCTGCTGGATAGCAAAGGCTTCATTCTGACTGGGCGGGATTTAGACCCCTTCTCGCAGAGCTTCAAATGGCCGCTGCCGCGCGCTCCGCAAATGCTGGAAACCAGCCTGCCGGGAGTATTTGCCGTCGGCGATGTCCGAGCCGGGAATGTAAAGCGCGTGGCCGCCGCTGTGGGTGAAGGATCGATCTCCATCTATCTGGTGCACCGGGCGCTAGCGGAGTTGTGACCGCGACCCGGTCGCGTTTTGCCACGTTATAATAGACGGATTCGCACTCGGCGAAATTGTCTGCTGTGACAGCAGTAGCTAAATTGGCAAGGAAACCTAGCCGAGCTTTGCTCGGCATGGACAGCCGATGGCAGCCGTCCCCACATAGGACAGTGGCTAAAGGCTAACTGCTAAGAGCTTCTCCCATGGACTTTAAACTAGTTTCCGATTACAAACCGCAGGGCGATCAGGGCCGCGCCATCGATTCGTTGTTGCGAGGTGTGTACGACCGCGAGCAGCATCAGGTTCTGCTCGGAGTCACCGGCTCGGGCAAGACCTACACCATGGCCAAGGTCATTGAGGCGGTGAATCGTCCCGCGCTGGTAATGGCTCATAACAAAACTTTGGCGGCGCAGCTTTATCACGAGTTCAAAAATTTCTTTCCCCACAACGCGGTGGAATATTTTGTTTCGTATTACGACTATTACCAGCCTGAGGCTTACGTTCCCGCTGCCGATTTGTTTATCGAAAAAGAAGCGACCATCAACGATGAACTCGATAAACTTCGACTGTCGGCGACTCGATCTTTGTTTGAACGCCGGGACGCACTGATTGTTGCTTCGGTGAGCTGCATTTACGGCCTCGGCTCGCCTGAAGCTTATTACGGCATGATGTTGTTTCTGGAAAAGGGCCAGAAGATTGCGCGCGAAGACATCACGCGCAAACTGGTCGACATCCTCTACGAGCGCACCAACGGCGAATTCCGCCGCGGAACATTTCGCGTGCGTGGCGACGTGATCGAAGTCTTCCCTACCTACGATGACATGGCCTACCGCATCGAGCTATGGGGAGATCAGGTCGAATCGCTGGCACAGATCGATCCCCTGTTCGGCACAGTCAAGCAAAAGTACATGCGGCTGCCGATTTATCCCAAAACGCATTACGTGATGAAAGATGAAACCCGCGCTTCGGCTGTGGAGTCGATCAAGAAAGAACTGGCATGGTGGGAAGTAGAACTCGAGAAACAAGGACGCGTAGTCGAAGCGCAGCGCATTCACCAGCGAGTGAAGTTCGATCTGGAAATGATCAAAGTCATGGGTTACTGCCATGGCATAGAAAATTATTCCCGGCACTTCACCGGACGCATGCCGGGCGAGCCGCCTCCAACGTTGCTGGATTATTTCCCGCGGGATTATTTAATGTTCGTCGACGAATCGCACCAGACGATTCCGCAATTGCGCGGCATGTATGCCGGGGACCGCTCCCGCAAGGAAACACTGGTGGAGTACGGATTCCGTCTCCCCTCGGCCCTGGATAACCGTCCGCTTACATTCGAAGAATTTGAGCATCGCACCAACCAACTGGTTTATGTCTCGGCGACGCCGGGCCCCTATGAATTAACGAAATCGGCGGGTGTGGTGGTAGAGCAGATCATCCGGCCTACAGGATTGATCGATCCCGAGGTCGAAGTCCGTCCGGTCAAGGGCCAGATCGACGACTTGCTCCATGAGATTCGCGCGCGCGTGGAGCGCGGTGAGCGCGTGCTGGTCACCACACTGACGAAACGCATGGCCGAAGACCTGGCGGAGTATTACGCCGAAGTGGGCGTGAAGTGCCGCTACATGCATTCCGAAATCGAAACACTCGAGCGAGTAAAGATTCTCCGTGATCTGCGGAAAGGCGAGTTCGACGTATTGATCGGCATCAATCTTCTACGCGAAGGTCTCGATCTTCCCGAAGTTTCGCTGGTAGCAATTCTCGACGCGGATAAAGAAGGCTTCCTGCGTTCCTGGGGATCGTTAATTCAAACCATAGGCCGCTGCGCGCGGCATCTGCGCGGCCGCGCCATTCTTTATGCCGATCGCATGACCGATTCCATGAAGCGCGCCATCGACGAAACCCTGCGCCGTCGCGAGATCCAGACCGCGTACAACTTGGAGAATGGAATTACGCCGGAATCCATCGTGCGGCCGCTGGACATGACACTCGCCGGAATTGTTGCCGCCGATTATACGGACCTGACTGGAAGCGGAGCTGAAGGCATGCCCGAATTTAAATCACAGGAAGAGTTGGATAGCTACATCGTCAAACTCGAAAGCGATATGCGCGAAGCCGCCAAACGCTTCGAATTCGAAAAGGCTGCAACGCTAAGAGACACTATAAAAGAACTGCGGACGAAAGAATTTTTGTTCGCGTAGCGAAAGCGCCGGTTGTTGCACCTAATCGACTTGGATGAAATCACCGTTAACAATTCCGTGCGCTTGTGGCAAACAAATATCGTTGGAGGTTATTGGAAGTGAGCTTCCTGATCATGTGGTCTGCCCCGATTGCTGCGCTACGACCTACCTAATCCCCCCTGGGCAACTTTGTCACGACGTTGCTCATGGCACGCGCTAAGCACGAACTCCAACACAACGACGCTACCATCTCCACCCTTTTAAGTGCTGTGGCTGTTGAGGCAGAGATGGCCTACTTGTTTTCTAAGTGGAAAGGGATTAATTCTGGGAAAGTTCCCGCGGACCAGACTTCTGAAGACAGGAAGGCGTGGGAGGGCGAGTGGGCGAACATGCGGTTAATTGGTAAGCGACTGGACGAACTGTCTCGACTCCTAACCAGTAAGCCTTTCGACGAGTTCGCACATTTGAAAGTTGGCCTCTTGGGCCCGGCGCTGACTGGTTGGAACCCTTGCACCTCGATTAAAGATCTCTTCCAAGAGCAGCTCTTCGACAAGCGAAACGACATCGCCCACTATGCAAGATCGACTTTCAAGTAGAAGACGGCAAACGGTCACTGACGCTCGCAACTGCTTTGCTTAAGCTTTTAAACGCGATGGACGTGAAGCGCTACGATTTAACATTCCCTAAGAAGTGAACGGGCGATAAAACCGCGACCTCCCGCCAGGGATGCATCCCCAACAAATCCGCATCGCCCGTAATAATCACATCCGCCCTCCCGTTCAGCGCGACTTCCAGAAACTTGTCATCCTTCGAATCGCGGCACTCGCGGACGACTTGGATGATGGGCACGAATTCAGCAACAGTACGGAGCTGACCGAGGAAAATTGCGCGGTCTTCCGCGCTGACATACCGATCAAACTTTGGACGGCGAAGGACTTCCACCAGCTCAGTCATCGTCGCTTCGGAGAACAGCAAGACACCGCTGTCTAACATTCTGTTAACGGCTTGACGAGGAACCGAGCGGGACAATGCGATGGCGCTGACGAATACGTTGGTGTCGACGACGATGCGATCGAGGTCTCTGCCGCGCAGGCCACGCATCAGTCTTTCACGATGTCAGCCAGAATCTCTTTCGTCATTCCTCGCGCCTCGGCTTGGGCGCCGATGCGATCCATGGTGCGCTTCAGCTCGATGATATTAATTCTGCGAATGCGCTCATATTCTTGTGCAGACATGATCACCGCGACGTCGCGATTCTGGCGGCGGATAAGAACCGGCTCTCGTTGGGCGGCGTCGAGAAGGGCTGCGAGGCGCTGTTTGGCGTCAGTAGCGGAGACCGTCTTCATTTGTCCATTATAGACAAAGTAGACAATTCGATCAATTATCTTCCGTAAGCCGCGCTTGCCGCCAACGGCTTCCGGTGAAACGTATATCCGTCGAAGTTTTCCGAGCGAAAATTCAGACTTGATGCTGAGAGTTTTTCCGTTTGGCTCAGGAAGAGATATCCGCCGGGTTCGAGGTAAAGATGCAGTCGTTCCAGCACAGCCAGCCGCTGCACGCGCGAGAAGTGGGGCAGCACGTCCATACAAAAGATGCAATCGAATCGACCGATATAGCCGGGGCGGGCTAGGTTCATGCAGTTGAAAGTGACCAGGCTGCGCAGACGTGGCTTCACCAAGAGGTGCGGGGTGACTGCGGGCGGCGGCGCTGCATTGGGAGCATCGCCATCCAAGTCAGGCTCAAGGTTTGCTGCAGCTGCGGCGCTCGGTGTACCAATTTTCGAAAAATAATTGCGAATCGTGGCCGGCGGCAGACCCTCCAACGCCGACTGCCGGTATACGCCGCGGTCGGCCGCTTCGATGTTTCGCGGCAGCAGGTCGCTGCCTACGATGTGGATTGAGCAGCCCGAACCGAGCCTGGGGGGAGGTTGTCCGGCTGGATTATTTTCGGCGATGCCTCCGTTCTTTGCACCTTTGCCGGTCGCGTTCACTGATGCGGGGCCATTACTCGGCACGCTTACGTTCGCGGGATTCACCGCGTCACATACCGCCATTGCGATCGAATAGGTCTCTTCTCCCGTCGCGCAGCCGGCACTCCAAATGCGTATCGGTCCAGGGCTGTCCACTGACTTGCGCGCCCACAGTTGCGGCAATACTTGCCGCGTTAAGGCATTCAACGCGCCGGGATGACGAAAAAATCCGGTATTCGCGCTAACTAGCCCATCGAGCAATGAGGGCAGCGTAGCTGGATCTTGCTCTGGAGATCGCAACCTTTCTAACAGCGTGGCGGGTGAGTCTAACTCCTGCGTTTCGATGAAATCGGCCAGACGCGCCGCCAATACGCTGTTGGGACAATCGAGGACCAAGCCGGTTTGGCGCTCGACCAGCAGCCGAAACTCTGAAAGTTCATGCTCCAGAATAGTGCTGGTCGCAAGTGACCTATGCATAAAAGCCTTTCCCCAAGCGGGGCGAACTAACACGCTAACAACTAAGCATCACCACAATCCAAAGAGAGAATAACTTTTCTTACCACACGCTGCGTCGGCTGCGGTCATCCCGGCAAACCGTCGCTTAATGGCCTGCTGCGACCGCAGCCCGGCTCTTGCCTGACTCCCGTTCTGTTTGCTGAGCCACCACCGCCATCTCTTTTTCCAGCGACGAAAAACGCTGCATCACCTCGTGGATGCGCAAAGTCATGTTGCGAATGGTTTCAATCTGTCCGCGCGCTTGAGCCGATAAAGTACCCGGCTCCAGCAGAAGCAGATCCGAATTTCCCAGCAACGAGGTCAAAGCATTGTTTAAGCCATGGCGCATTTCGATCATATAGCGGCCTAGCATGGCCTGCGGTTCCAGCGCGGCACAATGCTGTTCGGCTGTCCGGGCACGAGCTTCTGCCGCGGTGCGGTGCAAGGCTTCGGCCGCCGCTAGAATCAAAGCGTCCAACCAATTCTCATCCAGCCGCAGCACAGACGTTCGCGGCCAGCGGTCGCGCACCAGTTTGGCAGTAGTGCCATCCTCGCAGACGCAAAACAACGGCTGCGCACTCGAGTGCAACGGCTCAATAATTACGGAGAGCAACTCGCGGCGCAGCGGACCTACGATTGCAACTTCAAAATTCTCGACAGTACGTGGCCAAAGATCTCCGCTCAGGATGGTGAACGTCGGCACGTGGCGCTCTGCCTGCCAGCGCGCCGTCAGCCTTCGCGAAAATCCTACATCGTCGGAGATAACCAGTACGGTCGGACGATCCACTCAAGTTTCCTTTGCCTGGATTCACGCCACCTTCGCGGGAATCACTAGTTTTCGTTTTCGATTATTTCTTCTGCCCCGCTGGTGAATCTTCATCCGGATTCCACTCCGGGGCAGCCGGGGAAATTTCAAATTCAGGAACATCGTCGTTTGAGGCAGCGAACTTGGCCGCCGGATTCTCAGACCCTACGCGGCCAGGCTTGGCCGCGGCCGATGTTGCGCTCGCGCCAGCCGCCGCAGCCTTCGGCGCTGTCTTCGCTGTCGCTATCTTTGGGGTCGCGGCTTTCGCCGGTGCGAGCTTTGCAGCGGCAGTCGCTTCCGCCGCCTTCTCGCTATTCCCCGCGTCCGCGCCTCGTCCCAGCGCGCCATCTACGGAGGCCCGCAGATCCACCAGCATCCGCAGCGGTTGTCCCGAGGAGTACTCTGCCTGAAACATCACTTTCCAGGATTGGCAAATCATGCGCAGCCTTATGATCGGCTCCTGGGCCGAGAACTGCGCCCTCCGGCAATCGATCGTCTCCACGCCTTTTTCTTCCAGCTCCGTTAACCCGTCGAGAATGTTATTGAGATCGGTAAGCATCAGGCGGAAGAAGGCTCGCCGCATCAGATATCCAAAACGTGTGAACGCCGCAAGTGCGACGGGCAGGTAAAATAACTCGCCTGCCTGCGCTTTGGCTTTGCGTCCTTGCTCCAGCACGCCGCCATGTAACAGTTCGTCCAGTGAATGGCAGCGCCGCGCGGAGTCCAAGACGCGATCCAGGCTGTTCAACCATACCGGAGCCTTCAGTTCCACCTCGCCTAGCACCGGTTCCAATCCTTTGGCTACGAAAGCCAGGTCGGCTCCATCATCGCCCAGTTCGGTTGGAGCAATGTGGCTGAAATATTGCACCAGCAGAAAATCGATTTTGTCGCGGGAGGAATCCGTGTGCGCCGTCTTTTCTATGAAATGCTTTGACAGAGCGATCAGCCCTTGGTTGTCCACCAGAGAACTTGTCTGGAGGAATTGGCGCAGTTGGTGTACCTGGATGCGGTCATCCATATTGTGCAGCCACTGCTGGGCTTGCTCTACTGTCTCGCGATCCGGCGCATCCACCGGCTCATCCAGCGCCGCGAAAGCCGGCGCCTCAATCACAAATTCACGCGCCAGTTCAACATAGATAGGATGGAGGCGGCGCGCACTCGACCACAGCGCCGCAAGATCTGGAGCGGACGATTCTGGCTGCGTAGAGGATGCTGTCATGATTTCACGATCCAGTTCGGAACTTCGTTGCGAAAGCGAGCCGCCACAATCGTCGAGCCCGGATGATATTGCACCGCTACCACGGACGCTTCCGTGTCGAGCGAGCCATCCGAATTGCGCAACCGCAGCACGTCGGCGAACTCCAGCGGCATCTTGCAGGCAAAGAGGACCTCTCGCGGCGTTCCAAATTCAATCACAGTACTTTCCAGGACATCACTCCCCGGGATAGCACTCTCCGGCGCTCCCGGAGACGCCTGCTTGACCTCAATTGCAGGGTGGCAGCGCGTGAGTTGCACCGGAATCCGCACTGGAGTGGCTTCCGGAAAAAAGCGCGCCAGGTCGGCAACTGTGCTGACCTGCTTGGTTTTCCCCTTTGCTGTTCCTAGCTGACCCAAGCCACCCCGCCCCTCGTTCCGCAAATGTCTACTATCGGGCCCTTCAACAACTTTTCAGTCCGGCCGCGATTTGTACCCAACAAAACTTCTCAAGAAAGTGCGGTTGGGCTCCCCCTCTTCCCGGTTAGGAAGAGCTTTGGGGAGCCAGAACACGCGGTTATGCAAGAATCAGGAGCACGACCGAGACCATCGCGTCGAACGGAAGGATTAGCACTCAGGCGCTAGTTTTTTCAGCAAGTTAGGATAGGGGCTAGCAACCCCAGCGGATCCCGTGAGGAGGTCGTTGTATCACAATGAGACAACGTCTCAAAGTCTCTCAGTTGAGAAGGCAAAATCTGGATATAACCCTGGGCGAAGGGCACACTTGTAAATTGCTCCATCAGTCCTCTAGAGCGGAGATTGCGAACGTGACAGTGGGTACCGTCGAAAGGCTGAGCAAGGATCAACTTGCGGCGGGACTTGCTTGATCAGAGCTCACGGCTTGTTCCCAAGATCAATCCGCAGCTTCAGGATTGAAGGAAGGCTGTTCCTCCAGGAACTTCCCACTCAGGTATGCCGCTCCAGCAGCTGAAAGGTGGTTGTCATCCCGATAGAGCAAATGTCCGGCATTCGTTGCATAACATGCCGATGAATCACACAAGTAGGGGAGGGGGTCAAATAACTTCAGGCCGTGAAACTTGTCTTTCATTGCGAAAATGAATTCCCGGTAAGCACGATTGCGCGCGTCCACCCTTGCCCGTGGAACGCCACAAAGGGAACGAACCTGCGAGAACAGGCGCACGGGCCGCGGAAGACAAGATCTGGGATCGAAGCCCAATTCTGGCCAGTCGATAAATATAACTATATTTTTGCCCGAGGCGGACAAGCGCGAAATAGTATTCCTGAATGCGTCCGTAAAGATGGCGGCATGGCTAGAATCCTTCGGTGCGCCATCCCACACAATTTCCTCAGGAGCGCCATTAGCGTCTTCGCCGAAGTCCTGGCCCGACATGTTCATCGGTCCCCGCAGAGCGAGAATCACAGTGCGCACACTCGGGCTGGAAATTGCAAAGTCAAGCGCCCGATTGACGATGAGTTTGCAGTCTCTTTCCCCACGCATCCCGAGGGCATACGATTCCGTATCGTAGAACGGCACACAAGCAGGTGCGCCAATATTCATGAGGTTCAGAGAATGCTGCGCGTAGGCTGGGGCGAGTCCACGATAGAGGGAGCCTGCATGAGAATCGCCGATCAGTAATACATCCGGCGGCCTAGTTCGGAAGCTTCGACAATACTCCATCTTGTCCGAGCCGACGGTCTTGCGGCAATCTGCAGTAGAAAACTGTTCCGGATGCAGCCAATCAAAGTCGGCGGAAAGGTTCTTGAATCTACCTTGAAAGCCGTCCTGACTATGAATTGTGTATCCGACGAATCCGACCAGCACAGAAGCCAGAGCGAGTGCAGCAGTTTTTGTCCACACCTTGCGTCCAAACCGGATCGGAGATTCAACGAAGCGCCAAGTTGCCCAGGATAAACCGAAGCTGGCAATAACGGCGGCAATGCTTACGCCAGGAGAGAGCTTTCCCCCTCGAATGATGCGGGCAAACGACAGGATCGGCCAATGCCATAGGTACAGGGGGTAACTGATCAAACCAATAAAAACGGCCGTGCGATTGGATAAGATCTTGCGATTTATCCAAGCTGCAGGGCGGGCAAGAATAAGAAGGGATGCGCCACAAACTGGCAAGAGTGCCCACCACCCTGGAAACGAGCTCTCGCGTACCCGGACCAGGGCTACTCCGATTAACGCGAAACCGCTGACGGAGAGGATGTTGGCAACGTTCCTCGCGGTGGAAGACGTTAGCTCACGGTCGGAAAAATAGGAGGTGAGCCCACTCCAATTTCCGCCCGAAGTGAGAACGTAGATGCGGCTTGAAAATGTCCAGACAGGCCAGGATTCCGCCCGCCCATAGCTCCCAGAAACGCGTTTGTGGCAGAAAGAACGCTGACGCGGCATCGCTGCGGACCTGCCAGACGTTCAGCGAAAATGAAATCAACACCAACGGCACGATGACGATGAGCAAGTTGCAGCGTAAGCGCCAAATTAACCAAAGTAAAAACGGGTAGGTCAGGTAAAACTGCTCTTCTATCCCAAGAGACCAAAGGTGCATTAAAGGTTTGAGAAAAGAATGTGTATCGAAATACCCGGCTTCACCGCGGAGGACAAAGTTTTCGGCGTAGGTGGCACCGCCCAAGATGTGTTTACCCAGCTGCGCGTATTCCCCGGGGAACAAGAACAACCAACCGAATACAGCACAGCAGCTTAGAACCAATATTAGAGCGGGAAAGATTCGCTTGATGCGATTCGCGTAAAAAGCGGGAAAACTGAAATTCCGTCGCTGCAGTCCCTTGAAGATAATGCTGGAGATCAGGAAGCCGGAGATCACGAAGAAGATGTCGACCCCAACAAAGCCGCCGGGCAGCAAGGCGGGAAAGGCATGAAAGATCACCACCGGAATGATGGCTACGGCGCGCAGGCCATCAATATCGGGGCGATAAGCAGGATGGTTACGCAAATCCGTGGTGAAGTGTCTGGACCTGCCTTCTTTCTCCCGGTGTTCCTTCGATCCAAGCGCATCATCCGCTTCACTCTTATCGCGAACGACGCTGGAACTAACGACGCTGGAACCAAGGGACAATTCTTCACCTTTGGGGAACTAGGTTACCAGATTGCCAGCGAGATAAAGATGAGATCGGCTGCAATACTTCTGTGTCACGAAACCATTTGAATAACGAATCGCCGCGCCAGTCGGCATCCAGCCTCATCAAGGACGTCACGAGCGTAGATCAAAGATACGGTGTCAACGAGCGACCATGAACTCAAGCGTAGTTATCCACTGTTTTTCCACAGGCGAGAACCGCGCGCTCACCCGAACCTGCTATCCTTTCCGCAATGAGCGGTCGACCCACAGTGGTTCCCAATTCCATTGACATATCCCCGGCAGCTATACACGGGAGTTCACGGCTGGAGCAGCCCCTTCTGGCATCAAAGGTTGACGCAAAACCCCCGCTTACCTCCTGGACAGCACGGTTGGCGGAGCACTCGCACTAAAGCTTGGGAGATAAATATCCTATGAAAAAACTACTGAAGAATTTCAGCTGGGGCAGCGCTGTGCTCGGGCTCGCGCTCGCCACCGTCGCGGTATCAAGGCCGGCATTCGCTCAGGATCAAGATCAGGACGATCCGCCAGCCCGGGTCGCTCGCCTGGGATACATGGAGGGATCCGTTTCCTTCCAGCCTGCGGGCGAGGAAGACTGGGTCGGAGCCGTTCCCAACCGTCCCATGACCACCGGCGACAAGCTTTGGGCCGACCAGGATTCCCGCGTCGAAGTGCAGCTTGGATCGGCTGTGATTCGCCTTGCCCCAAATACTGGATTCTCTTTTCTCAATCTCGATGACAACACCGTACAGATTCAACTTACTTCGGGCACCATCAGCTTCACCGTGCGCCGGCTCAACGACGGCGATGATTTCGAGGTCGATACCCCGAACCTGGCGTTCACTGTCGGACAGCCCGGCCACTACCGCGTCGATGCCAGCGAAGATGGCAGCGACACCATCGTTACCATCCGCGAAGGCGAAGGACAAGCCACCGGCAACGGCCAGACCTATACTCTGCACGGCGGACAGGCCGGCACTTTCAGCGGCACCGATTCTCTCAACGCCGATGTCGAACAGATCGGCGAGTCCGATCCGTTCGATAGTTGGTCTGAAACTCGCGACCACCGACATGACTATTCCCGCTCTTCGCACTACCTCGCGCCCGACGTCGTCGGCTATGACGATCTCGACGACAACGGCGACTGGCGCGACGACCCCACCTACGGACACATCTGGTTTCCCAACCGCGTCGATGCCGGCTGGGCTCCCTACCATGAAGGCCATTGGGATTGGATTTCTCCCTGGGGGTGGACCTGGGTCGATGACAATTCCTGGGGCTATGCTCCCTTCCACTACGGCCGCTGGGTGAGCCTTGGCGGTCGCTGGGGATGGGTAGCCGGTCCAGTCGACGTACGGCCCGTGTATGCGCCCGCGTTGGTCGTGTTCATCGGTGGAGGCCCCGGTGGGTTCGGCGGCAACGTCGGATGGTTTCCGCTTGGTCCTCGGGAAGTCTATGTCCCGTCGTACCACGTGAGCGAGGCTTACGTGAATCGCGTCAACATCAGTAATACGACGGTGAACGTCACGCAGGTGACCACGGTCTACAACACGACCATCGTCCACAACACTACGACCATCACGAACATCACGTACGCGAATCGCAACGTGCAGGGTGCGGTGATGGTGGTTCCGCAGCGTGCATTTACCAGCGCACAACCGGTGGCGAAAGCCAGAGTCCAGGTCAGTGCGCAACAGATCGCATCCGCGCCGCTGAGCGGCAGAGTTGCTGTCGCTCCAACCCGCGAAAGTGTGCTCGGCGCTAAAGGCGCGACTGAGGGTCACGTGGCCGCCCCGCCCGCGGCGGTTGCAAATCGGCAAGTCGTCGCCAGGAAAACGCCGCCTCCGCCGCCCGTGCCTTTTGCCAAACAGCAGCAAGCGCTGGCAGCTCATCCCGGCGAGCCCATTGCGAGAAGCCAGATGCAGGCGCTGCGTCCAGCAGCGTCAGCGCATCCTATGGTTAAAGTAGCGCCCGCTGGAAAACCGGCGACCCCCACCACGGGACATCCGGCAAACGTAGCCCGGCCGGGCCAACCCGCGCCGGCAAATCGTCCGGCGGCTAACGAGCATCCGGCCGAACCAAATCGGCCCGCTGCAGCACCAGCGTCAGCACGGCCGAATAATCGGCCGCCCGCAACACAACCGAACAACCGGCCTGCTCCTGCTCAACCGGCTAATCGACCTGAATCGGCCCCGAATCGCCCTGAGCCGAACCGGCCGCCGGCAGCCCAGCCGAACACTCATCCTGCAACACCGCCACCAGCTAATCATGCGGAACCAGCTCCGAATCGTGCCGAACCGAATAGGCCGGCTACGGAACCGACCAAACCCGCGCCCGCGCCGGCAAGTCGTCCGGAGCCGAATCGTGTCACTCCGCCGCCGGCGCGCAATGACCGCCCGCCTGCGGCGCAACCGGCTCCGCGGCAAGCGGCTCCAGCGGCTGCGCGTCCACCTCAGCACACTCCGCCTCCGGCCGCAGCCAAGCCGGCTCCGCCGCCCAAGCAGCAGCCCAAGCCGCTAACTCCCGAAGAGAAAAAGCGGCAGCAGGAGGAAGAGAAGAAAAAGCCGGAGTAGGAAAGCTTTTGCCGGAATTGAAGATTAGTTCCGTCATGCACCCTGACATGTCTCAGGGTGTTTTTTTGTGCGTTCTTTGCAGGCTATGTGATGTCGGAATATGAAGATGCGAAGAAATCCGGACCCTGCCAGAATTTCGCGTAGCACTCTGTGCATACCCAGTCACGTCCGTTGGTGTAGCCGCTCCCGTGGTCAGCATCGCTCTCAGATTCGAATAGCTCCCAGCGGCAGATGAAGCAGTGATCTTTTTTCCAACCGCCCTTGACTAGCTCAAAGTTTGCGCCGTCTGCAGCGAGACTTAAGTCGAAAGAAACCTTGCCAGTTTTTCGTGCAATCACCATATCAAGGTTGGTCCAGGAGCGCTTGTCCCAATGGAAGTTGTACATGCGGCAGCGCTGGACAGAATCTCGCACGCGATCGGCGCTGCGACGTACACCATGGATTTCAATGGCTCCTCCCCAGAGCGAGCGAAAGTTTCTTGTGTAAAGAGATTCATGAATTTCCGGCAACGATTGCTTCGCGGCCGAGTCGGCCATCTGCACGCGGATGCTGCCTGCATCGGCTCCGGCTTCGCGTAGAAGTTTAGCGGCGAAACATTCCTCTTCATCGAGCAGTCCGAGAAATAAATGCTCGGATCCAATGTGTCTGTGGGCTAGACGGTCGGCTTCTTCTGTAGCGTATTTAAGAACCCGTTTTGCGGTTTCGCTGAGCGGCAGATCGACCGCCGTCGATGTCGGCGGCAGCTTGGATGAATTTTCGTCGACCCGCTTGCGAATTGTTTCAAGGTCAGTTTTCGGCAGCCAACGATACAGAGCTTTGTTCTCGCGCAGCAGACCGAGAAGCAAATGATCGCTATCGATCACAGGCGAGCCAAACTGGCTGGCTTCGTAGCGCGCGAAGAAAATTACCCGCCGCGCCTTCTCGGTATACCGTTCAAACATTTTTCTACTCCACTGCCACAGCCTTCCGGTTACTTCGCTTCCAGTACAAATATCCCGGCACCCCGACTAGCACAATAGCAGTGCCCCAGAAAGCTTCCGCCGGGCGCGTAATGATTGTGTTCAGCGTCCAGGCCGCGCCCACCAGCACATAAATCGCCGGCAGCCATGGATACCCCGTGCAGCGATAGGGACGCGGAATCTCCGGCCGCCTCCAGCGCAATAAAAACATCCCGATCACGGTCAGCGTATAAGAGAGCACCATGCCATAAATCACATAGGTATAGAGCTGATCGTAACGCCCGCTGACCGTAAGCAGGGCGGCCCATATGCCTTGTCCAATCAAGCTGAATGCCGGCGTACGCCATTTCGGATGGATGACTGCCATGCGTTTGAAAAAGACTCCATCCTGCGCCATGGCGAGATACACGCGCGCCCCGGAGAGCGTGCATGTGGCGGCGGCGCTGAAGCACGAAACCGCAATCATCAGCGACAACCAGACCGCCGCACGTGGCGAAAACAACGCCGCCGCAGCCGCATGAGCAATCGTTTCGTGCTGCGCAATCTCGCCCAGCGGCAGTGCGTAAAGATAGGTCATGTTCATGGCCATGTAAATCACGCCCACCACAAGCACGCCCAGCACCATGGCCAGCGGCACGTTGCGCCGTGGATTCTTGACCTCGCCCGCAACCCATGTGATGTACACCCACCCGTCGAACGCCCAGAACACCGCGATCAACGCGATCCCCATGGCGGAGATCAGCTGCGTGGGATGAAGCCCCATGGTGAGACCAACACCGTGCGAATGGAAGTGAGACCAATCGCCCTTGCCAATGGCGAATCCCAAAATCACAAACGCAGCCATCGCGGCAAACTTCGTCCACGTAGAAAGATTCTGCAACAGCGTCCCCCAGCGCAGGCCCACGACGTTCACGTAAGTCAGGATGGCGATGAGCAGCAGGCCAAACAAATGCGCCCGCGTGACTGTGACCCCGAGCAGTGAGAAGACAACATGTTCCTGCGAAACGATCGGGAAAACTTGTCCCGTGTATGCAGCCGATGCCACGGAAAGCGCCGCAATGGTGCCTCCATTGGCAACTGCAAACAGCATCCATCCATAGAGGAAAGCAACCAGATCACCGTATGCCTCGCGCAGATAAACATATTGTCCGCCGGACTCGGGGAACATCGACCCCAACTCCGCGAAGGCAACGCAGCCGAATAGCGAAATCACTCCGCCGATAACCCACACAAGCAGGAACAGCATGGGCTGCGGCAGGGGACCGGCAACATCTTTGGCAGTGAGAAAAATCGAGGAGCCAATGATCCCGCTCACCAGCAGCAAAACAGAATCGAGCAGGCTCAATCCGCACACCAGCGTGGCCTGCGGGTTCGCCGGAGTTTCAACCGCGGAAGTGACACGCGCGTCCGTCATCCAATCCCCAGCTCGTCGGAAGATTCGAGCGGCGTACCACATCGCCGGCAGATAACCGCCGAACAATCTCCGCAGGTCAGAGGATCATTTACTTCTTTCGCGCAGTTGGCACAATAAAGCGATCCGGGGTCAGGCACCGGCGGAGGGTTCTCAGAATCTTTTGCCATGAGGAGAAAAACTGTAGCACAAGTCGTCCTTTGTGGACCCTCGTGTCCTTCGCGGTTATAGAATCTAAAGCATCAATCACAAAGGACACGAACGAACTTGCCTGAAAAACCACTCACTCCCGACGAAAAACTGCAACAGGAATTCAACCGCTGGGCCGCCACCGGTGAAGGCCCGAAGATGGAGCAGCATCATCTCGACATCACGGCGAAAACAATTCGCCGCATGAATCTGCGGCCCGGAGAGCGCGTGCTCGACCTCGGCTGCGGCTCCGGGTGGGCGACTCGGCTGCTGGCGCGCCTGGTAGGCGAAGGTCCGGATGGATTCGGACAGGTCGTCGGTCTCGACGTTTCCGACGAGATGATTCGCGAGGCTCGGGCCGCCTCGAAAGATTTCGACAATGTGCTTTACGTCTGGGGATCGGCACAGCAGATTCCCTGGGAAGAAAACTTCTTTGACAAAGTATTGTCAGTCGAGTCCTTTTATTACTACGCCGATCAGGATCGCGCCCTGATGGAACTCTTCCGTGTGATGGCGCCGCGAGGAAAGTTATTCATCTTGATCAATTTGTATCGGGATAATCAGTATTCGCTGCAGTGGGTAGATAAGCTGAAAGTGCCGGTCCACGTGCGCTCACAGGCGGAGTATGTTGAGCTGCTAAAGAAGCACGCCTTCGAAAATGTCGAGGCCGTCCGCATTCCCGACGACACGCCAACCCCGGATGATTACAAAACTAAATCGTTCAATAGTCTGGACGATCTGCGCGCGTTCAAGCGCGAAGGCGCTTTATTGCTGATTGCGTCAAAGCCGGATCTGCGCACGCCAGCCCCGGGATATACGCTTTATTGAGGTTTGCGCTCATTAAATTTCACTGTCGTCGTCTTCGTCCCTATCGGAATGATTTAAATCTTTCGCCGGGCTCAGAGCACGCCCATCGGAGGCGTGACGAATTTCGATCCTCCCATTCACGCTTGAAAGCTTGATGCGCGGACCTCCGCTGCCCAGTTCGCCCCGCAAATTGTTGCCCACGAACTGATGACGATTCTGGTGCAATCCGAAATCGTTCTCGATTCTCCCTGACACCGTACTCGCTTCGATTTCCGCTTTAGAGTCCGAGGGGATCGTCATTTCCACTGCGCCATTTACAGAACTCAGGTTGATCGGTGAGTTGGGAAGCTGATCGAACGTGACGTCCAGGTGGCCGTTCACAGTAGAGAGTTCCGCGCGCCCGGAAAGATTGTGCGCTTCCAATTGACCGTTGACGCACGAGGCATGAACTTCGCCGGCCGCGCCCGTCAAGTCGAGGGCGCCATTCACCAACTTGATCTCATCCAGCCTCGCCGCCCTTGGCACCGTGAGTGTGTATTCCACGCTCGCTGGATTGTTGTTCGATCCCCAATGATCGTGTTCGGGATATTTGGTGCGAATGGAAAGATGATCATTGCTCGAATCGATCTCAATATGGGCGTCCGTAAGTCTGTCCTTCGAGTCGGCATACTTAACCGCATCCACCTTGACTTCGTTCTGGTCCCAGGTGGAGATGTGTACCGGGCCGTTGATGTTCTCCAGTTCAACACGGCCATCCGGCGCGAGCGCATAAGTTTGGTGGAATTCTTCCGTGAACGCGCCGCGATGATCGGAGGCGTGCGCGGCGACTGCAATGAGAAAAAGCGAGCAAAGGTTCACAACGATTGCGGAGCGCGCTCGGAATGGGCGGGTAGGGTTCATGAGAGACCTCCGTTCACAAAGTTAGACGAAACAGATGCGAATAAGTGAGAATCTCGGGATCGATCGTCTTCTCATGATGGGTATACGCATAGCGGCGATGCGGGTTCCCAATCATTCTTCGATACCGCCTGAATTTTTCTTGCCCGCTTCGGTTAACAAGAAGATGCCCAAAATCGTCATCTCAGGCTCAATGGGATGGCGGTAACGCTGGCCCGGATAAACCACGTAATAGATCGCTGGATACAACACAATCAGCCAGAACATAAGCCACGCGCCTGGTCTGCGCTGGCGTAAAGCGCGTCCCAGAGCCCAGAACAGCAGCACCGAAGATGCCAGAAAAAGTGAATTCTTCACCTCCGCCAGCCACCAGATTTTCGCCAGCCGCGGAGGCCCCGCCCAAAAATAGATAAAGCGTTTCAGGCAGAGCACGGCAAAGCGCCCGTAATCGGCTTCGATATAGTCGAGGGCATGCCGTTTGGATCTCTCGATAAAGGGCAACTCGCCCATTGACGTGTACAACCGCATCGCATACACGTCCTGCGTGGGATGCAAATATTGCATCCATGTGCCATCGGCCCCCGGCCCGTTGCCCAGCCGCAACTCCGCGCCAAAGTTGTCGCGAATAAAAATAAACCTGCCGAACGTTCGATAGTTGCGCACCGTCCAGGGAGTGATGCATGCAACAAAAATCAAGGAAGCCAGCACGATACCCGCGAGCGAATGCTTGTGCCGCTTCGCGCGTCGATACCACGCCCAAAGACCCGAGGCTGGAAGAAAGGCAACCAGTACGGTGCTGTTCAGCGCCGCGATTCCCCACAGCAATCCGAACTCGAGCCATGGTTTTATACCTTCGCGTTCCTCCAGTGTCAGCGTCAGCCAGAAAATTACGGCCAACAGCAGCGCCGACAAACTGGTCTCCCACACCCAGCGCGTGCACCAGAACATTACGTAAGGCAGAAGCGCCCAGGTCCATGCCGCACCGACCGCGACTTTTTCCGAGAACATTCGGCGCGCGATGAGAAAAATCGGAATGCAGGTCAGCGCGGAAAATACACTGTTGATGCTCAGCAGAACAAACGCCGACGATCTCGAATAAATACCGAAGATATGGAACACTCCGGCGACCAGGTATGGATACAGCGGCGGTTCCCAGGCTGTCGGACCCGTGGGCGTTCCGAAGGCGTCGCTAAAGCCGCGCCCTCCGGCGATAGCCGCACCGATGCGCCCCATCTCCCAACCGAAGCCGAAATTATTTTCCGCACTCTTGAACTTGTAGGTATGGCCAACGATGATCCAGCCCACCCGCAGGAACAGGGCGATAGCGACCATCCAGAATTGCGACGCGCGGATACGCACCCAGGCTTTAAGAAATTGCGTCCAGATAGGTTTGTGGCGGCCGGCTGCTTCAGTCTTTGAATCCACCGTCTTTGAATCCATGGATAATGATAATTCTATTTGTAGCTGAGTCGCCTTACAGCGGCAACTCGTCTATGCACACGCGGAATGATTGACACCTCAACCACGTTATACCTAGACTGGGTTGCTTCGCGCCATACTCCGCAGGTTTGAACGTATAATCGTTTCATTACCCGGCACGAATCGAGGTCACTGGATGGGCT
The DNA here is from genome assembly GCA_963726155.1 of uncultured Acidobacteriaceae bacterium. GTDB lineage: Bacteria > Acidobacteriota > Terriglobia > Terriglobales > Acidobacteriaceae > Sulfotelmatobacter. The sequence continues at coordinate 590,511 of CAVSBF010000002.1, read as the reverse complement.
GGCTGCAAAACAAATTCGAAAAGAATTTCATGATCAGCACGGTCGACTACGTTTTCAACTGGGCGCGCAAGTCCGCCGTCTGGCCGATGACGTTTGGCTTGGCCTGCTGCGCCATCGAGATGATCGCCTCCTCGACCTCGCGCTTCGATATTGCGCGCTTCGGCTCGGAAGTATTTCGTCCCAGCCCGCGCCAGAGCGACCTGATGATCGTCGCCGGCACCGTAACTTTGAAGATGGCGCCCGTGGTGAAACGAATTTATGACCAGATGCCCGATCCGAAGTGGGTAATCTCGATGGGCGCCTGCTCCTCGGTGGGCGGCCCGTTCAATACTTATGCGGTGCTGCAAGGCGTCGACAAGATTGTGCCCACGGATGTCTATGTCACCGGATGCCCGCCGCGTCCGGAAAATCTTTTCTATGCGCTGCTGAAACTCCAGGACAAAATCGATACCATGACGCTCGCGAAGAAGCCGACAGAGGTCCGTCTCGATCCAAACATGATGGAAAACTTCAAACGCCAGGTCATGATCGCGCAGACGGCGCAACCCAAATAAGCAATTAGCAGCTGGCAAGTAGCAGTTGATGAACCGGTTTAGACCAAGCGCTAATTGCTAATTGCTGATTCCCATGCCAACATACACTAAGCTCACCACTCAATCCGACCTCCCACCCATCGACGGAGCCAAGGAATTTCCCTGCGGGGGCAAAACGATCTGCGTCGCCAACGTCAACGGCACATACAGCGCCATGGACAACGTTTGCCTGCACCGTGGCGGCCCGCTGGGCCAGGGAATGATCGAAGGCAACAAGGTTGTTTGCCCGTGGCATGGCTGGGCATGGGACACAAAGACCGGCGCGGCGGAACAGAATCCCAGCATGAAGGTCGCCGTGTATCCGCTTAAGATCGAAAATGGCGACGTGCTGATTGAAATCTGAGTGATCGCCGCTCCGCAAGAGACGTAGCGACTTGCGCGCAGTACTCATCCCAACAGTCTGAGAAATTTTCCCGGCTGATTGTCATATCCCGGAAACACTTCGTTCAAATTCTTGTTCCCCATGTGCCGCATCACGGCCTCGCCGACAACCTGCCGGAAATCCGTAGTCAGCGCCAGATCGCGTCCTTCATATAGCTGCGATTGATCCAGCCCAGGCCAACGGCCATAGACTTTGCCGCCTTTCACCGGACCACCCAGCACGAACATCACATTGGCGTGCCCGTGGTCTGTACCGCGATTGCCATTCTCGCGCACGGTGCGGCCAAACTCCGACATCGTCACAACCACCGTATCTTCCCCAAGATCTCCGAGATCGGTCCACAAGGCGGCGATCGACCGCGAGAAGTCGCGCAGCACATTCGCTATCTGGCCTTCGGTTGCGCCTTCGTTCACGTGATGGTCCCAGCCGCCAATATCGGCAAACGCAACCTGCACGCCAACGTTCGCCTTGATGAGCTGTGCCAACTGGCGCAGGCTATCCCCGAGGCGTCCCTTGGGATAATCTGCGCCCGGCGCGGGTTTGTATTTCGTCGGGTCCGCTGACTTCAGCATCCTGACCGCATCAAAAGTTTCTTCGGCTGTACCGTGCAGAACGGTGTCTGCTGAGTGGTCATACATCGCCTCGAAGGCGGTCGCGGCCGGCGAAGCTTTCTGATTGCGGCCACCGACAGAGAAATCATTAATGTTGTTCATCGCGACAGCCGGCTCAATTCCGCTCAAGATTCGAGGAATCGACGGCCCCATGGCGATGGCCTCAAACGCCGATTTCTGTGCGGCTTGCGGCATACTGCGTAGCGCGCGGTTCAGCCATCCATCTTCGGTCGATTTCACGCCCGGAGTGCCGGCCTCCATGAAATCCTGCGCATCGAAATGCGAGCGGCTGGGATCAGGAGACCCCGCGGCGTGAACAATCGCCAAGTGACGCTGTTGCCACAGAGGCTGAAACGGCGCAAGGGAAGGATGGAAACCAAAGAATCCATTGAGATCCAACACGTCCTTGCGGGGAATATTTATGCTCGGCCGCATCGCGTAATACTGCGCCTCACCGTGCGGCACTACGATGTTCAAACCATCTGCTGCGCCGCGCTGAAATATTACGACCAGTCGCTTCGTACGCGCTCCCGGCTGAACCGCGCCCATCGCGGCGCGTGTCAGAAAACTTGGCACCGCCGCCGTGCCCACCACGGCCAGCGCGCTGTTGCGAAGAAAAACTCGGCGTGTAATCTTCATGGAAATTAGCTCCTGGCTCCCAGCCTCTAGCTGTTAGCTCCTGACTTTGTTAGCTCCTGACTTTGCCGCCAACGGCAGGCCTCATAAACGTTCAAGAAGCTGGGAGCTAGTGGCTAGCAGCTAGTGGCTAGCAGCTAGTAGCTACCAGCTAATAACCAGCAGCTACCTTTTCTGAAACTCCGGCGATCCCAGCAGCAGGCCCGCCATCGTGCTCAGCTCCTGCGTACGCATCACCTCCGCGGGATTGCGAGCGGTTACGTTGTTCTCTTGCCTGGACTGCACTGCAATCGAGTCGTGCGTCTGCTTCGATACGTCTCCGTCGAGCAGGATATTTTCCAGTGCAGACAAGGCAAGATTCGAATCCATCGCAGCTTCGGGAGCATTGCTCCGCACAAGCTGTACCGCATCCACCTTCACATCTTTAATTCTGCCGCTGCACAGAGCCAGTGCAAAATTCATGCGATTGAGCAGTGCCGAAGAACTCACCCATGCCTGCGCCTTCATCGAATAACCGGTAGGCGGCTGCGACCCGTAGAGGGGCATCCCCATATTATTCAGCTGGCGAACCAGCGCCACCGGGTCGCTCACGTCAGCCCCTGTCGCGCGCACCGCCGAGGCCACGAATTCCAGGGGGGTTTTCACTTTGGCACGATAGGTTCCGTCATCCCAGAACTCGGGCGAGCGAAAGAGGGCAGTCAGCACTTCGCGAATGTCTCCCTTTTTCTTTAGAAAAGTTTTTGCCAGGCGATCGACTAAAGCCGGAGGCGGATCATCTGAAATGAATCGCGTCCGCCAGCTTCTGAGAAATAAAGTGAGCCGTTTGTGGGCTAGTAGCAAGCTTGTGCAACACCTCCAGTCCCTCGGCTTCGCCCTTGGGTTTGATGCGATGCCCCAGCACGAACTTTGGGCCGGGCTCGTGCATGCGGGAATCAAACTTGAAAGCGCCGCCTTGATGTGGCTTGTCGATGGTCCAGCCAGTAAAAACTTTCGCAGTTTCTGTGACGTCGCGCTGCGAATATCCGCCGTTCACACTGAGCGTGTGGAGTTCAAGCAACTCGCGGCCGTAATTTTCATTCAGGCCACTTCGCTTTTTCCCTGCATTAGGCCGCGCAGTTGGCCGACGACTATACGGTCCATCCACATGCAGCGGTATCCCAAGCGCTTGCGGAGAATCTGGCCCCACGCTCAGCCAGTTATCCAAATAGAACAACATAGCTGGGCTCTTCGCCGTAGCCACCAGCAAGTCTTCGAATTTTCCCAGAGCATGCGGCCGAATCACGTCCCGCTCGTAGCTGGTGACCAGCAATCGATCGGCGCCCTTCTCCATGAACACATTAAAGTGGTTAAACCAAAAATCGGTCATCACTTCTTCAAGCTGGCGCTCGCTGTAGAGAGCGCGCAATAGTTTCGCTTGCGCAAGTTCTGCCGTAACCACTCCAGCGGGATTATTCATCGCGAGCAGGATCTCCTTGTCTTTCGGAGACAAGCCTTCGAGAAGCTCCCGCCCTTTCCCGCGCCGAAGAGAATCAGCAACTTCAAGTTGATCGTCGGCCGACATGCTGAGAATTTTCTGGAAGCGCTGATCCGCGGCAAGTTTCGGCAGTTGCTGGACGTCAACATCGGCATAAAGCGCCGGCTCGCGACTGCGTTCCTCATCTTCTTTAGTCGCCAACTTCACCGCTGAGACAGTGGAATCTGTAGCAGCAACTGTCATACCAGCACTATCTGGTTGCACCGGAGCAGAATTCTTCACTGCCTCTTGCAGGCGTTCTTTCTTCTCTTGCTGCCGCGCGATCTGCACCTGGTAAACCATGCGCAGCACCGGGTCGGAAGGCATGGGCTTTTTGCCGTTCCTCACCTGATTGATCTCCTGGCCATCAGGAAAGTTTTCTGCGAGCTCTTTCGTGCTCATGCGTAGCGTGCGGAACGGCTGTAAATGGGAATTGAGAGCGCTGTCGTCGATTCGTTCGGGATGCAGTTGCAAATCGATCCAGCGGTCGACACCGATGGCCATTACGCGCTGCACATCTCCCGGCCGTGGCCCAAAAGTCAGGCGGTTGAGCGCATGCAGAGCACGCTTTCGATCGGTCGCACTGGACGGCAGAGTTTCCTTCTGCTTCTTCCTGGCCAGCAGTGGTTGGACACAACTCGCCACGCTGATCGAAAGCAGAAGAACAGCGATTTTGGCGCGGCCCGTAAACATGAGGGTTCGGGACAAGAGAAGAGCCTTCTCATTATCAACCCGACCGCAGGGAAAAGTTGCTGTCCTGAAGAGTTACCGAAGTATTCGGCAGACCGGCCCTAATGGCCGACCTAGGTCAAGTACATTTTGCCCCGCGAAGCCTTGTGCTGCAGGGTTGCCGCCAATTGGTCCACATCAGTGGGGGAGATGTTCACCGCCATATGGTCGGCCAGAAGCGGAGTTCGATTGCTCCCTACGGCATCGCGGCGCACCTGAATCAAAAGCGCCTGCACTACGTTGGGATCGTATTTCTGCGGAGCCATCCGCACCAGATCGCTGAGCGCGCTGCCCAGCGACAGCGGCTCGCGGTAAGGACGTGTGCTGGTCATGGCATCAAACGTATCCGCCAGCGCCATGATTCGAACTGGCATGGGCAAGTCATCGCCAGACAACGCATCGGGATATCCGGAACCATCGCTGCGCTCGTGATGCCAGCGCACAGACTCATGAATCTTCGGCCAGGGAAATTCGACGCTGCTGACAATCTGATGACCCACCACGGTATGATCCGCCATCTCGCGAAACTCTTCGGGATTGAGCGCACTCGCCTTGCTGAACAGTCGCCGGTCGACTGCTACCTTGCCGATGTCGTGTAAATATCCCGCGCTGCGCAGTGCAGCAACTTCGCCCGCGTCCATGCCCATGGCCTCGCCGATCGCAGCCGCGTAGCGACCCACCCGCAAAGAGTGCCCGTGAATGTTAACGTGCTTCACGTCAATGGCTGTGGCGAAGGCCTCCAGCGCGCTGTCGTAAAATCCGTGCAAGGAAGCCATCAGGCGCAGGTTTTCCGTAACGCGTTGCGCGAGTGTTTGTGTGAGCGCGTGGTTATGTACTGCGAGACCGATGTAGCTGCACAGCAGGTTGGTGGCATCTAGTTCCGCCTCAAGATACGGCGCGTCTCCAGGCCGCCTTCCTAGAGCGATTACTCCAGCAAGCTTGCCCACCGATTTCAGCGGCGCGATGCATTTGAAAAGCTCAGGAGCAACGTTCCCGTTGGAGCTAAGAAAAATAGAGTAAGTAGAGGCATTGAGCACAATCGGCCCGCGCGCCGCGGAGAGAGCGTGAACATGCTTAGGGAGGAGCGGAACAAAGGCCGGTTCAGGAAGCATGGCGAAACCTTCCGCCACCACCGACGACAGCATCGTAGGCTTTTCATGGAATACGAAGAGCGCACCCTCGCGCGCGCCGGCAGCTTCCATAACCGCGGTCAACATCCGGCGCGAAGTGTCGGTGAAATCGCGCTCCGCCGTGAGCTCCGGCCCCAGTTCGGAGAGAGCCTCCACGGTGCGCAACAGCCTGCGGAAATTATTTGTCTCCACGGCCAAGATATTCGGTTAAAAGATTAAGCAGATTTGAGCGTAACATGCGCTGATTCGCGCGGCGAGTTATGGTTGTTGGTTAGTTTGGTGCTTTTTTCTAATGAACAAACGGTCCATCGGAACTTGATTCCAGATGGAACGCTCCGCTTTAAAAATGTTCTCGCAGTTCCGCGAAGCGGCCCACGATGAGCAGGCGCTGCGATGGTGGTGCAGCATTCAATTCTTCATGCTCGAGAATCCAGGTATCGCCGTGAGGCACGAAAACCGCGTTCAAACCGGCAGCCAGCGCAGGATTGATGTCAGATTTAGGGCTGTTGCCGACCATCCAGGTTGAGCCGGATGCAAGCCGGTATTTCTCAGTGATCCGGTGGTAGGCCGCAGCATCTTTCTCAGCGAGAATCTCAGTTGCCGCAAAATAATCTTTCAGCCCCGAGCGCTCGATCTTTCCTGTTTGCTCGCCGACGGCGCCCTTCGTCACCAGAATCATGTGGTGCCGGGAGCAAAGATATTGCAACGTTTCGCCCACTTCCGGCAGCATCTCGATAGGGTGATCGGCAATCGTATGCGCGAAGCTCTGGATCTGTGCATGTAATTCGGGCGTGACCGGCCGCACGCTGAGCCGCTCGAATGTGTCGACGAGAGCGTGAGCAAAGCTGTGCAGTCCGTAGCCATGCTTCACAATGCATTCCCGCTCCACGTCGTTCAAAACTTCGCGCACTTGCTCCGCAGAAAATTCGTGGTGATTCAGGAATGAAATGAAACGCGCAATCGCCCGCTCAAAGTAAATATTGTTTTCCCAGAGCGTGTCGTCGGCGTCGATCAGCAGGGTTTGACGGTTGTTTGCGGAAATAATGTCAATCCTCGCGGCGTTTGTTCATTGATACAGAGGTGTGCCTTCCGCCGCCAGGTGCACAACCACTTGTCCGGCTACTTTTTTTATCAAGCGCTGACAGGACGGCAGGGAAGGATTGCTGGGATAAGTTTCGCCATCAAAGGAAAGCCTTGCCTCGTAGCCGGCCTGTAAGCCTCCGCCTTGCACCCGAACGCTAATGTCATGCCAGCCTTTCGACTTGGTATCCAGAACCCGAATCGGAGGTCGTGTAACCGCAATCTTCGAGACCACTCTAAAGGAGGATTTTGTGCTAGCCAATACTAACGTCGTACACCCGCCAGTGCCACACCATCCGCGGCCAGCGAGGTAGACGATCGCTTCCGGTTTGCCATCGTCGTTCAGATCGACGAAGGCGGACGAATATCGTGTTCGGACGTCGTCGGAAGAAGAGGTTTTCAAGAAATCCCGAAGGAACCCTCTTAGGGAACTGTCCCTCGGCGATGTCAACTGATGCTGCGGTTGGGCACAAATCGCACCCGCCAGCAGGACGAAACCGGCCGCTAAACTCACACCCCTAATCACCCATGACCTGACAAAAATCCTAATATCGCCATCGCCGGAATCGAGTCGTTTGATGATCTTCGTGAGCATCTTGGATCAAGCAGTAAAGCGCAACGGCAGGAGATTTTTGTTCGCTACGCGACCCAATCCACATGCGCCTCAGGGCCGATGATGCCGGCCTTGTGGCCCATCTCGAGCAAACGTTCAACCCCTTCGCGTCCCTCGGGTCCATAATCGAGCGTACGCTCGTTCACGTACATGCCGACAAAGCGGTCAGCGGTCTGAGTATCCAGGTCGCGCGCAAACTGCATAGCGTAAGACAAAGCTTCTTCGCGGTGATCGAGCGCATACTGAATGCTGTCACGTAAGGCGACGTTCACCGCGGAAATCAGTGCCGGACCCAGAGTACGCCGGATTGCATTTCCTCCCAGCGGCAGTGGCAATCCGGTCATCTTCTGCCACCATCTCCCAAGATCGACAATGCGGTGCAAGCCGGCTTTGTCGTAAGTTAACTGGCCTTCGTGGATGATGAGTCCGGCTTCATACTTCCCCTCGAGCACCTGCGGAATTATCTGATCGAAGGGCACAACTTCCGTCTCAACTCCCGGAGCAAAGAGTTGCAGTGCCAAATATGCAGTAGTTAGTTTGCCGGGAACGGCAATGCGCTTTTCCTTGATCTCGCTTTGAGTGAACGGACGCGGCGAAACGATCATCGGACCGTAACCTTCGCCCACACTGCCGCCGCAGGACATGAGCGCGTACAGATCCTGAATATAAGGATAGGCGTGAAACGAAATCGCGGTCACATCGTACACGCCTTCGCGCGCCTTCTGGTTCAAGCTTTCGATATCGCAAAGTGTGTGAGTAAAACGAAGTCCCGGGACGCGTACCTTGCTGGTGGCAAGGCCATAGAACATGAAGGCATCATCGGAATCCGGACTATGGGCAATGGAAATTTCGCGAACCTGCGACGAAGGGCTGCCACTGGATTGTTTTGTTTCCGCTTCAGAAATCACTGTCATTTCAGACTCCAAAAACCAAACTCCAAGGAACTTACTGCCGCGCCTTGCTACCGCCCGCGCGGCCTTGCCATCGCGCCGCAATTCCCGCCGCCATCATCACTTTGATAATTTCCGCAAACAGAAACCAGTAAAGCCCCCAGCGGAAGGCTTGCGCGACCGAGTGTGTCAGCACCGCGAGCCAGGACAGGCCGCCGATAAAAAGAACAATCTCGCCCAGCAACCCACCCATTGCCGCACGAGCAAAATTCTTCCGTCCATGCTCCATGACATATCCCGCGACCCACGCAACAAATGGATAAGCCAGCAAAAATCCGCCGGTTGCACCCAGCAATTGCGCGACCCCGCCTGCACCGGTGGGATTAAACACCGGTAATCCAATCGCGCCTTCGGCCAAATAAAGAACCAGTGCCGCAAATCCACGACGGCTACCCAGCAACAGGCCAACCAGCAGCACGCCAAAATTTTGTACCGTCAGCGGCACTGGCGTAAAGGGCAATGGAATCGTGATGTGCGCGCACAAGGCAACCAACAAACTGGCGCCCACTACTAGAGCTATTTGACGAGCAGCGTCAAAAGCAAAAATACCGCTCCGCGAATTGCTTAAAGATTGTGTGGCCGGTTCATTCATGGAAGAGCCTCGAATTACGAAATGCCGAGGACCAAGACTCGAAGCATTAGTGTTCAATATCACCAGACCGACGTTCGCTCTCCTGGGCCGCATGCGAGAGCTGCAGATGGCGGCGCAAGCGCATATACAGAGCAATTGCAACGCACACCACGATCAGCGTACTCACACCCAGGATCAGGAACCACCAGATCATCCGCACAGCCGACTAGAATAACAGATGAGCCGGCAGATGGGCGCGACGATTCGTCTTAACTTGTCTTCACGGAAGCCATCTTCTCGCGCATCGTCTCGACGCGCTTCAGCATGAATTTGAACCGTTCCCGGCCAAATTTGGAACCCATAATTACCTTCTCAATGGTCCCGAACATCTGGGGGTCGCCAGACTTTTCGCGTAGCTCTTTGAGAAAAGGATGGACCTTCGCGAACACGATAAACATTTCCCCGCTGACTGCCGGTTGCAGGAACAAATCCGCGTTCAACGCGCCGTGCAGAACGAACGACGCGGCCATGCTCCAGTAACCAATGACTTGACGCACCCAGTTGTTCTGTGGCGTGCCGGGAACCGACGCGACTTTTAGAAAATCATCGGCGCTGCGCGGCCAGAATTCCACAAACCACCAGTTGCGCGCCTTGCGCATTTCCGCTTCGCGCCGCAGGTCGTAAAGTTCAAGAATCAGTTGAGCATCGGTGGCGGCGGCTTTCTTGGACATGCAAACACCTCTCGGAATTAATTAATTTGGCGATTGTTCGATCGAGCAATTGTAGTTCGCATTGCGGCGCTCACGGCGATCAATCGCCAAGTGACCCGATCGCCCAATCGCTCAATGCTCTAAGCGCTGGTTGCAGCCGCTTCCGGCAGGCGGAGCCGGCCGTTCGTAGTCACACTCTTTATTCGGGCAGGCGATGACCGGTCCCGCTTTCAGATTCTTCTCCACCAGATACTCGCTGCCGCATGTAGGACATTTTTCCGGAATCGGCTTGTGCGCCGAAGTAAACTTACACTTCGGATAATTTCCGCATCCATAGAATGTATTGCCCTTGCGTGCGCGCTTCTCCACCAGTTCGCCGTCTTTGCACTCTGGACACTTCACTCCGATAAAATTCTGCTTCACATATTTGCACTCCGGATATCCGCTGCACGCCGTGAATTCGCCAAACCGTCCATGGCGGATCATCATATTGCGTCCGCACTTCGGGCAGAGTTCATCGAGCGGAATGTCCGGAACTTTCTTTCCTTGATCCAGTCGCCGTGTGGTTTTGCAATCCGGATATCCCGTACAGGCCATGAACTGCCCGAAGCGCCCACGCTTGAGCACCATTACCCGGCCGCAGTTCTCGCAGTATTCTTCCTGAGTAGTTTCCTGAACGTCAGCACTATCCAGGTCGGGCAGGTTGATCGGATTTTCTTTGGTAAACGTACAGGTATTCGGATCTTCTTTATCGTAAGTGCTGCAAGCGTAGAACGACCCGTGCTTGCCCCACTTGATCACCAGCGGCGCGCCACAACGCTCGCACTTCTCGTCTGTGGGCTTCTCCATCCGCTTAATGTTCTCCATATGCTTTTCTGCATATTTGAGATCTTTCTGAAATTTCTTGTAAAAGTCGGCAAGAGTATCGGTCCACTTCTCCTTGCCTTCTTCGATGTCGTCGAGTTCTTCCTCGAGATGCGCGGTATAGGCCACATCGAAGATGTCGCGGAAGTTTTCCACCAGCAGATCGGTCACCACCAGCCCAATCTCCGTCGGTGTGAACTTGCCACCTAGTTTCTGCACGTACTGCCGCTCCTGAATGGTCGACAGAATTGCTGAGTAAGTCGACGGGCGCCCGATGCCGCGCTCTTCCAGCTCTTTCACCAGCGAAGCTTCGTTATAGCGCGGAGGCGGCTCAGTGAAGTGCTGCTCCGGCTTCAACTCCTTCAGCGTGAGCTTCTGTCCAGCCTCGAGCGCCGGCAATTTGTGCTTCAGTTCTTCGTCTTCCTCGTCTTTGCCTTCTTTGGATTCTTCGTAGACTCGTAGGAAGCCGTCGAACTTCAACACCGATCCGGTGACGCGGAACCAGTACACATCTCCGTTTTTCGCTTTTGCATCGATGTCTACGGTCGTCTGGTCGAAAACCGCCGGCATAATCTGCGACGCCACAAAGCGCTGCCAAATCAGTTTGTAGACTTTGTATTCATCTTCTTTTAAATATTGCTTCACTTGGTCCGGATGGCGCATCGCCGCAGTCGGACGGATGGCTTCGTGCGCCGCCTGCGCTTCTTTCTTCTCTTTATATGTATTCGGCGTCTCCGGAAGATAGGCCGCACCATATTCCTTGCCAACGTATTCCCGCACTTCCTGAATTGCCTCAGGAGCCACGCGCGTGGAATCGGTACGCATGTAGGTGATTAGTCCAACCTGACCCTCTTCGCCGAGTTCCACGCCTTCATACAGACGCTGCGCGATCATCATGGTGCGCTTCACGCTGAAGCGCAGTTTGCGCGAAGAATCCTGCTGCAATTTACTGGTGGTGAAGGGTGGGGCAGCGTTGCGGCGGCGTTCCTTCTTATCCACCGTCCGAACCAGCCAGTCGGCTTGCTCGAGCGCCGCGCGGATCTTCTCCGCGTCCTCGCCATTCGTGACTTCGACTTTCTCTTCGCCCTTCCCCAGAAATCGCGCGTCGAAGGCGGGAGGCTTACTGGCCGCAAGATGCGCGTCAATCGTCCAATATTCTTTCCTTTCGAACGCCTTGATTTCGCGTTCGCGTTCGACGATCAATCGCAGTGCTACCGTCTGCACGCGCCCCGCAGAAAGTCCGCGCCGAACCTTATCCCAAAGCAGAGGTGAAACCTGATAGCCCACCAATCGGTCCAGAACCCGACGTGCCTGTTGCGCGTCTACCAGGTTCTGATCGATGGCGCGAGGATGTTCAAATGCTGCCTGCACGGCGCGCTTGGTAATCTCGTTGAAAGTGACCCGTTGAATGCGTGGAACGGCGCCAGCATCTTCCTTTTTCTTCTTCTTACCTTTTTTTGCGTGACCGTTCGTGTCCAACTCGAACGCGAGATGGGCAGCAATGGCCTCGCCTTCACGGTCCGGGTCAGGCGCGAGGAAGATCGCGTCCATCGGACCCGCCAGCTTTTTCAGTCTGGCTAGGACTTTTTCTTTTCCCGGAATCACCACGTATTCGGTTTCGAACTTGTCGTCGGTATCCACGCCCAGCGTGCTTTTCGGCAGATCTTTCACGTGGCCGAGCGATGCCTCGACGGTAAATCCCTTTCCCAGATATTTCTGGATGGTCTTTGCCTTCGCCGGCGATTCGACAATGACTAAACTTTTTAGCAATGCAACCTCGGTTCCTTCTTCTATTCTCAGGAATTGTTTCGAAGCTAGCACGAATGGGATGGCGGCAACAAGTTACCTGACAGAAGCTATCTAGCCATCGAGCTCAAAAGCTCTTCACAAAATTCTTCCCCGGCATCTGCCTTACTTTGCCGGTCAGCTCCAGCTCGAACAATGCGGCGAAGATTTCTGAAGACGACATTTCGTTTTCCAGCCGCTCCACCAATTCATCGATGTGCGTGGCTTCATCGGCCTTGAGCAAGCTTAGGATTCGCTTTTCATGCGGCGGAAGCCCTTCGTCCGGAAATAGAGATGCGGAGGACGCACTGCCGGATTCAGGCGACGCCTGCGGAGTCAACGCCAGCTTGACCTCCGCAGGCAGATCTTCCCACACATCTTCCCAGGTCGCTACCAGCTTGGCGCCCTGCTTTATCAATGTGTTCGGTCCCCAGGAATTTTTATTGGTTACATTGCCCGGGACCGCGAAAACATCGCGGTTTTGCTCCAGTGCGCAGCGTGCCGTAATTCGCGTTCCGGAATATTCTGCTGCTTCGACCACCAGCACACCGACCGACATTCCACTCAAAATCCGATTGCGAATGGGAAAATTTTGCGGCGCCGCGAAAGTTCCCATCGCGAACTCCGAAATAAGGCAGCCGCCAAGCGCCAGTATCTGCTCCGCCAGACGCGAATTTTCTTTTGGATAAATCACATCCACGCCCGTGCCGAGTACCGCGACCGTCTTGCCTTTCGCCGTAATCGCCCCGCGATGGCTCGCGGTGTCAATTCCTCGCGCCATTCCGCTGATGATCACAAGTCCCTGCGCTGCGAGATCGCAGGCCAGCCTCTCAGCCATTCCCGAGCCATAGGGCGTAGGATGTCGCGTTCCCACCATGGCAATGCCTGGTCGCGTGAGAACCTCGGGATCGCCCCGAACATATAGCACCAGAGGCGGGTCGTAGATTTCTTTCAGGCACGCCGGGTAGTAAGCATCTTCGCTGGAAACGATGGTCACGTTCGCGGCGGCGGCCCGGGCAATTTCTTCCCGCGCCAGTTCCGCCGATTTTCCCGTGGCGATCGATTGCGCCGAGACGGCCTTAATCCCTGTGCTTTCCAGTTCCGTGAGTGATGCGTGGAAAACGGCTTCGGCGCTGTCGAAATGTTCCACCAGTTTGCGTGCCTTCGTCGGCCCCAGGCCGGACGTCAGTGACAAAGCGAGCCACTCTAGAATGTGGGTTGCGGGTACAGCCAGGACGTTTGGCAAGTCCAAGCTCCAGTCCTTGATCTAAGTTCTTTCCGTGGACTGCGCGGACTGTATCCATTTGTGGAACGTGGCGTCAAGGAAAGACGTCACAACGTGGATCGAAAAGCGCTCTGCTAAAATCAAAACAGGAATGAGACGTCTGCGCATCTCTGCGATTTCCTACCTCAACACCGCGCCACTGATGTGGGACTTCGAACACGGCGAAGCCGAGCGCGACTTCGACATTTCTTATACCTTGCCTTCAGCCTGCGCTCGCTCTCTGCAGGCAGGGGCTGCCGATGTTGGAATCATTCCGGCCGCTGCCTATGCGCAAATCCCTGGACTCCGCATTTTGCCGGACGTCGCCATTGCCTCGCGGCAGCCCGTGCGTTCCATTCTGCTGGTCAGTCGAGTGCCCGTGGAAAAGATTCGCACCGTAGCTCTGGATACGTCTTCCATGACTTCAGTGGCGCTGACAAAAATCTTGTTTGAAAAATGGCTGGGCGGCGGAAGAGTCTTCGCGCCGATGCCGCCGGATATCGATCGAATGCTGGCCGCGCACGACGCCGGATTGTTGATTGGAGATCCAGCGCTGCAGATCGATCGCGCACGTTATTTCGCTCTCGACCTGGCCGAAGAATGGATTCGCTATACCGGCAAGCCTTTCGTCTTTGCCTTCTGGGCGGTTCGCCAGGTCGCACTTCAAGATGCAGATCCAGCTTTGGACCTAGCAGCAGTATTCCAGCAATCCCGCGATCACGGCCTCGAACCTGAAAGCCTCGATCGCATCTCCGAGGAGTGGGCTCCAAAACTAGGCATCAGTCCGCCCGATGTTCGTTCTTATCTCACAGAAAATATCTATTACCATTTAGAGGCAGCCTGCCTGGAAGGCTTGCAACTCTTCTACCGCTATGCGGCTGAGATCGGAGCCTTGCCTGCTGTCCCAGAGATAAAATTTCTCAGCACGACGAAAGTCTGTATAGCGCAGTCGAGAACTTAGCCTGTACACTCCTACAACCTAAATGCTCTTCAATCTTCATCCTTGGCTGGCAATGTCGGTGTGGCACCATCTGCGCCGCATGGGTGGGCCAGGATTGCTGGTGCTAGGAATCGCCGACAACTCCGTGGTTCCTCTCACCGGCAGCATGGATGTTCTCACCATATGGCTCGCCGCACGGCATTTCCATCCCTGGCCATACTATGCCGCAATGGCCACCCTAGGCTCCCTGATCGGCGGCTACATTACTTATGCCTTGGCACGCGAAGGCGGCAAAGAAACCATGGAACGCAAGCTCTCCAAACGCCGCGCGGCCAAAGTTGCCAAAACCTTCGAGCGTTGGGGATTCGCCGCCGTGGCGATTCCCGCTTTACTGCCTCCGCCGTTTCCTTTCGTCCCATTCCTGGTGGCTGCCGGCGCCATGCAGTATTCGAGAGCCAAATTTCTCGGGGCTTTAACTCTGGGTCGTGCCGTTCGCTACTCCATTGCGGCATTTCTCGGCTTTCACTATGGAACCCACATCCTGCGTTTCTTCTCACGCTACTACAAACCCGCAATGGCGATTCTCATTGGCTTGGCGGTCATTGGGGCGGTGATGAGCGTAATCCAGTATTTGCGGATGCGAAAACAGTAACCGCCCCCACCTTCGTGAAACTTAGTGACCTTAGTTGTGAATTTGCTCGTTGTGGATGCTTCTGCTCGCAAACTCGATCGAAGGGATTTGGCTCGAGCCCAATCCTCCATTAGAATTGAATCAAGCTCATGTCCCTGACCAAACAGCAAGCCTTAGAGATGTTCGAATCCGATGATCTGATCGGCATCGGCATGGAAGCCGACGCGGTGCGCCGCAAGCTTCATCCCGAAGGCACCGTCACCTACATCATCGACCGCAACATTAATTACACGAATTTCTGCACCGAATACTGCACCTTCTGCGCCTTCTATCGTCCGCTGAAAGGCCCGGCCGCAAAAGAAGGTTACATTCTCGATTTCGATACCATCTACGAAAAGATTCGCGAGACCGTGGAACTCGGCGGCACCGGTGTGCTGATGCAAGGTGGGCTGCATCCCGACCTGAAGATTGATTGGCACGAAAAGATGCTGCGCGGAATCAAAGTGCGCTTCCCACAGGTTCATCTCCATTGCTATTCGGCTTCCGAGATTATTGCCATCGCTGAGTACAGCAGCCTCAGCATTCGCGACACGATTCTGCGCCTGCGCGATGCCGGGCTCGATTCCATCCCAGGCGGCGGCGCCGAAATTCTCGACGACGAAGTCCGCTACAAAATCGCTCGCCTGAAGTGCCTCACCGGTGATTGGATTAATGTTCACCGCACCGCCCATCAGATCGGCATGCGGACCACAGCAACCATGATGTTCGGAGTCGGCGAAGGTTACAAACACCGCATCAATCATCTGCAGGAACTCTACGATCTGCAGGAAGAAACCGGCGGCTTCACCGCTTTCATCCCATGGAGCTTTCAGCCGCAAAATACCGCTCTCGGCGGCCGTCACTGGGACGAAGCTACCGCCGTCGAATACCTGAAAGTTCTGGCCATTTCGCGACTGTATCTATCGAATTTCGTGAATGTGCAATCCAGTTGGGTCACACAGGGCCTGAAAGTTTGCCAGATGGGATTGCGCTTCGGCGGCAACGACGTTGGCTCGGTGATGCTGGAAGAAAATGTAGTGCGGGCTGCAGGCGTGACCAACTGCACCACGGAAGAGGAACTGCGCCGCATTATCCGCGACGCCGGATTCCACCCCGCCCAGAGAGATACGCTGTATCGGCAGTACTTTTTGAATTAGCGCTGGGCGCGTCCCCATTTCTCGCTTCTTCTTCAGGAAACTGGATTGCGGACTAAAAGCCGCCACCGCCTCATCACCGTCTGAAAATGCAAACGGCCCCGGGAAATCCCGAGGCCGTCGCGAGAACCGATGAATCGGCACCCCGTCAAGGTCACCCTCATTATCGAGACAATGCCGCCACAAATCAAGTTACTTTAAGGAGGGTCGCACCCCGTCCCGCAAACCCTCCACTTGTCCCTGAGAGACAATCCTTCCAAAGAAGGAATGGAGCTGGAGGGACTCGAACCCTCACTCGGACCTTGACGGGGTCCTGTGCTGCCGTTAGACCACAGGCCCACGGCGAAAGCTTACGGCAGAAACGCATGCTCTCGGAGAGTATTCCGAAGATATTACGACAGAAAGTTTCGTTTCGGGAGTCGGTAAAAAATGCAAAAGGCCCCGGAAATCCCGAGGCCGTTCGCGAGAAGCCGATAATCAGTCCCCTGCCAAGGTAACACCACCATTATCGGGACAACCCGGCCGCAAATCAAGTTACTTTCAGGAGGGGGTGATGTCAAGCTGCTTGTGTAAATAGGTTGAGGGTGCGGGTTTTCCATTCCAGATTGAATCTGTGGAAGATGGAGTAGATGATGCGGTCAACGCTTTCTACGTTGACGAAGCACACCATGGGGCGAGTGCGGCGTCGTACTTCCACGAAGCAGCGCTCGATCACATTGGTAGTGCGCAGTTTGCGCCACAGGTGGCGGGGAAAAGCGAAGAACGACAGCAGTTCCGGCAAGTCGCGTTCCAATCGGCGCACCATCGGCCCGTACGCCCGCTGCCAACGCGTGCGGAACCGGCGAAAAGCGGCTTCTGCCTGAGACCGAGATTCGGCCAAGTAAATGGCCTGGGCCCCCGCCTTCACCTCGTCGTAGTCGCACTTCCGTGCTTTCTCCAAAATGTTGCGCATCTTGTGCACCCAGCAACGCTGATGCCGCACCCGGGGATAGACCGTGCGAATCGCCGCCGCCAAGCCGGCGCAGCCGTCGGTGAGAATCAGGCCGAGCGATCGGCCCTCCAGGCCGCGCTGGTACAGATCCTGCAGCAACCCTTCCCAATCCGCTTGGCTTTCGCCCTGGCTGCGCAAGAAAGCCAGCAGGTGACGGCTGCCATCGCGCCGGATGCCATACGCCACCAGCATCTGCACCTGTTTGCGTCCCGTGGGTCGCCGCACTCGCAAGCTCACTCCATCCAGAAACAGATAGGCATAATCGTCTTTCAATCGTGCCTGATGAAACTGGCGCACCGCCTCGTCCAGATCCCGCGTCAGCTTTGACACCGTCTGCGCGCTCACCATCTCGCCGGTGATGGTCGCCACCACCCGTCCCACTTGCCGCGTCGAGATGCCCCGTAAAAACGCTTCCCGGATCAGCAACGAAACTTCTTCCCCCCGCCGCTGAAATCGCCGCAGCCCCACCGGCAGAAAGCTCTTCTCGCGGGTGCGCGCAATGCGCAACCGAATCGTACCGAAGCGGGTCACGAAATCCCGCTCGTAGTAGCCGTTGCGATAGATGCGGCGCCGCCCGCGCCGCCGTTCATAGCGTCCCGCCCCGGAAAACCGATCGCGCTCCCGCTCCGACTGCAGCTCGAAAAACCGCTGCCACGCCACTTGCGTCTGCCCATACAGATCGCCCCAGAAACTCTCTTTCATCTCGGCCAGAAAATGTTGGAAATGCTCTGTGATCGGGATTATCTTCGCCATGGGTGTAGGTCTCCTTTTCGGAATGGCTTTAGCTTGCGAGGCCAAAGCCAACTTACACCCTCTTGCTTTTTACACAATCAAAGTTACGTCACCTCAGGAGGGTCGCACCTTGCCCGCGAACCCTCCACTGTCCCTGAGAGACGTCCCCTATCAATGAGGAATGGACCTGGAGGGACTCGAGCCCTCACCCGTACCTTGGCAAGGGACTGTGCTGCCATTACACTACAGGCCCACGAGCCCAAGCTTACTTCAGTTGCGGCGAGGCTCCGGGCCCTATCTTGTCTTGCATTTATTGAAGCAGAGTTTCGTTTCGGAACAGGCTTCGGGCGGCAAGTTTTTCCACGACGTGATTTGTAAACAGATGGTTACACCACCGCAATCCTCTTCCGTTCGCCAATGCATAGTGATAGCTTCTTTTAATTCTCTAGGCCTAGGCACCTAATGGAAGCCAACGAATACGACCTGGTAGTGATCGGCAGCGGGCCGGCGGGCCAGAAGTCAGCCATCTGTGCCGCCAAGCTGCGCAAAAAAGTTGCCATCATTGACCGCAAGAAAACTATTGGCGGAGTCTGTGTCCATACCGGGACAATTCCCAGCAAGACTCTGCGAGAAGCCGTCTTGTACCTCAGCGGCTTTCGCCAGCGCACTTTCTATGGACGCGGATACGTGCTCAAGGACCGTATTGCGATGTCGGACCTTACCTTTCGCGCGCAATCGGTCATGCTCCGCGAAGTCGAAGTGATCAAGGCCCAGTTGCGCCGGAACTATGTAACCACTTTCGAAGGAGACGCGCACTTCATCGACCCCCACACCATCGAAGTCAAAAGCGAGGATGGCTCCCAACTAATTCGCGCCCGGCACGTGATGATCGCCTGCGGCACCCGTCCCGCCCATAGTGACGATATTCCCATTGACGGCAAACGAATCTTTGATTCCGATCAGGTTCACTGCCTGGAAGAGGTGCCGCGCGATCTGGTGATCGTGGGCGCGGGAATTATCGGTCTGGAATATGCCTCCATGTTTGCCGCGCTCGGGGTAAAAGTCACCCTGCTCGACCAGCGCCCCATCCTGCTGGACTTCGTGGACCGTGAAATCGTCGAGAGCCTCTGTTTCCAGTTACGGCAACTAGGAACCGTTTTCCGGCTGGGAGAAAAGGTGGTTTCCGTCGGTTTAGATGAAACTCGGGATCGCGTCTTCGCCAAGCTCGAAAGCGGAAAAAACGTTCACGGCCAGGGTCTGCTCTATACCATCGGACGACAAGCCAACAGCGATCTGCTCAACCTTGATGCCGCGGGCCTGACCTCGGATGGGCGTGGCAAACTTTCGGTCAATGAGCATTTTCAAACCGCTGTGCCTCACATTTATGCCGCCGGTGACGTAATTGGATTTCCCGCCCTGGCTAGCACTTCCATGGAACAGGGCCGCCTTGCCAGTTGCCATATGTTTGGCACTCCAGGCAAAATGCCTCCGAATTCCATTCCCTACGGCATTTACACCATCCCTGAGATCTCGATGGTAGGACGTACCGAGGAACAGCTAACCCGGGAGAAAATGCCCTATGAGGTGGGACTCGCGCGCTATGCGGAGCTCGCCAAGGGACAGATGCTGGGCGACGAGCAGGGCCTGCTAAAACTTATCTTCGACCCAGACTCGCTCAAATTGCTGGGAGTTCACGTAATTGGCGACCGGGCGGCGGAAATCGTCCACATTGGCCAGGTCGTGCTCACTCTGGGCGCCAGCATTGAGTATTTTCGTGATGCAGTGTTTAACTATCCCACATTGGCAGAGGCATACAAGGTCGCTGCCTTGGATGGATTGAACAAACTGTAGCAGACTGCGCCCCTAGCCGGAACGCCGGCCGTCTGAGTTCTCGTTGAGACGGGTCGCGGGAACTTACAACAGTTTCCGACCAGCCGCCAGCAGGCCTTAACAGTATGCTGGCTCCGGCTTCGGCGCCGCGCTATCGTTTTCGTTTTATTCTTTGGCGGACGACCGGAGACGGATAGAATGGATTGACTATTGAACCCGACCGATCCTCCCGGTCGGAATCTGTCTCTATTTCCTGAACATCCTGAGTCTGCTTCGAACTCGGAAATGAAACACGAACTCATCGCGCGGCGTCTTTCGAGAGCTCCGTTTAAATGTCTGTGCGTGATTCTGTTAGCCGCCGGCTTGGTCGTCGCGCAGGAGAGCTCTTCGTCCGTTGCCTCATCACAGGCCTCTCCGGAGTCTTCTGCGTCTGCACATGCTCTTCTAGAAGGAATTGTGACCCGTGATCCCGGCAGCGAGCCTGTCAAGAAGGCTCTCATCGAACTCATCGCCGAGAGCCAGAATGATGGCGCAAACTACACTGCGCTTACCGCAGCCGACGGCAGCTTTCGTATGGAAAATATCAAGCCCGGACGCTATCGCTTGTTTGTCGAGCGCACTGGATATCAAGAGATCGACAAGCATCACCGTCATACCGAAGGTCGCGTGCTCACGCTGACGGCAGGGCAGGAGGTGAAAGATGTCGCCATTATTTTGCAGGCGGCTGCGGTGGTCGAAGGCCGGGTCACGGACGAAGACGGCGATCCTCTGGCCGAGGCGCAAGTCGCCGTGCTGCGCCAGACTTTTGTTCAGGGCCACAGCCACTGGGAACAGTCAGGCGCGGAGCGTACGAACGATCTCGGCGAATACCGCATCGCCGGACTGGCGCCAGGCAAATATTTCGTTGCAGTCACGCCACCGCCAGATTTCAGAAGCCTGATCGAAACCGCCGGAAACGCCCCTGGAGCTTCATCTCGCGCCGGAGCAGCTTCCGAGAAGCCCGCGCCGCTGGTTTACCAAACCACCTTCTATCCCGGCACCCGAGATCGCGCCCAAGCTACCCCCATCCCGTTGCACGCTGGCGACGACTTTCCTGCAAACTTCTCACTCACTCCCAGCCCCAGTTTGACGATTCGCGGTTCTGTCGTGAATCTGCCGCCGGGCTCGAGCGCCGCGATCCTGCTGCAATCCAAAGATTTCAATCTCGTACTGAGTGGCGCCGAAATGCACAAGGACGGCAGCTTCGAGATTCGCGACGTTTCTCCCGGAGCCTACAACATTGTGGCCACCGTGGATAATGTTGCGGTGCCGATGATGGCGCGGCAATCGCTGCAGCTGGCTGAAAGTGTGGAGGGTTTGCGTCTGTCACCGCAAAGCGGCGGCGCCATTCGTGGCCGCCTTCGCATGGAGCCCGGTGCGAACTCTCGGCCGGATCCCAGTCAATTCTTCCTTCTTCTGCACTCGCTTGCCGAGGAAAATGACAGCAATGACGATTCTTTTGGCGCTGTCACAATGGGAGGAGGCTTTTCAAATCTTGCCCACGTTAGCGGCGATGGCAGCTTTACCTGGAAAGATGTTCCCCCAGGAACTTATTCCGTTCAGATCTCCGACGTCAGCGCGATGCCAGATTGGTTTCTAAAATCGGCCACGTCGGATGGACACGATGCGACCGATTCTGGAATCAGCGTCGGCGGGGGTGCTATTACTCTTGATCTGATGGCAAGCGCCAACGGAGGCACGATCGACGGCGTGGTCGGCAATCAAGACGATGAACCGGTCGCCGACGCCGTGATCGTCGCCGTGCCCGAGGCGCGCTTCCGCAATCACCAGGATCGTTATCGCAAAGCCGTCTCTGATCAGAGCGGACACTTCAGTCTGCGCGGCTTGCCTCCCGGGGACTACACGTTGTTCGCATGGCAGAGCATAGACGGCGAGCCGTATTACAATCCCGAATTCTTAAGAAATTATGAAGACCGCGGCAAAGCGATGCGCGTGCGTGAAGGAAATCGAGTGAGCGTGCAACTTAAGACGATTCCACCAGCGGAAGATCAGCCCTAGACCTTTGTCGGTTCAGCCAGCAACGGCGTATGCTTTGGGATTATGAAACCCCTGCTCACATCCCTCTTTCTGCTCGTCGGCGCGCTCGGCGTCGGCTGCGTCTTTGCCGCAGACACCCCCGCGACCGCATTGCTGGTCCTCTCCAAGCACGACCAGACCCTCGCCATTGTTGATCCCTCCAGCTTGAAGGTGATTGCGCGCGTGCCGGTAGGTAACGATCCCCACGAAGTCATCGCCTCGACTGACGGCAAGGTCGCTTATGTATCCAACTACGGATCCGGTGCATTCCATACGCTTGCTGTCGTGGATCTGATCGCACAGAAAGCGTTGCCTTCAATCGATCTTGGAGCTCTGCGCGGTCCGCATGGATTGACTTTTGTGGATGGAAAAGTTTGGTTCACCGCGGAAGGCGCCAAAGCCATCGGCAGCTACGATCCCGACAAGAAAAATGTTAATTGGATTCTCGGCACTGGTCAAAACCGGACGCACATGATTTACGTCTCTCCAGATTTACGTCTGATCGTCACCACCAATGTAAGTTCAGGAACGGTGAGCATGATCGAAGAAACCGCCAGTGGTCCTGGCCATGGCGGTCCAGCAGGAGCTCCTCATTCCGATTGGAACGAGACCGTGGTTCGCGTTGGCAATGGCTCCGAAGGATTTGATATTTCTCCCGACGGCAAAGAAATCTGGGTGGCGAACGCAGGCGATGGAACTGTATCCATCATTGACGTGGCCAGCAAGCGAGTGACGCAAACTCTCGCGGCAGATGTAAGCTCCGCGAACCGGCTGAAGTTCACCCCGGATGGAAAGTTTGTGCTGATCTCGGCTCTGCGCCGAGCAGACGTGACTGTCATCGATGCCGCGACTAGAAAAACGACAAAACGAATTGCAGTCGGACACGGCGCTGCCGGCATCGTGATGCAACCTGGTGGCGCTCGCGCCTACGTTGCGTGCACTCCTGACGAGTATGTTGCCGTCATCGATTTGCATTCGATGGAAGTTGTCGGCCATATTCAAGCCGGTTCGAATCCCGATGGCCTGGCCTGGATGATTCGGCATTAGAAACCTTATTCAATCCACGTGCATAGTTCATGATCGCGCTGCGAGTAAACCCGCGAAAGTTTGTTCTATCGCAACGGATAATCGCCCCATTCTTACATGCGCAGCCTCACGCGGAAGGACATGCAGGGTCTATGAAATTTGGTATTTGCGCACACTACGCTTCTGAAAAGACGGCACTTGCCTGCTTCCACAGCTATCGGTGGACCATGGCATTCGAATTGCATTTATCGATAGCATTAGCATTCGGAGGTACTACATGCCTGCTACCAGCGACGCGGAATTCTTTAAGTTGCTCAAGACAGACATTGATTATTTCACCCGCGCTATTGAGCGCTTCGAGGATCTGATCCCGCGAGTCTGCGCTCCCGTTCAAGATCAATGGCGTTTGCAGGCACAAGCGCGCAAGAATTTTGCGCTGGACTTGCGAATACTGTTAGATAAAGCTGAGCGCTGCGTGGATCCGTCGCCGCAAAGTATAGAGGAAAAAAATACTCAAAACTCCGCTTCATGGTAGTCGTCATTGGGCTGCTCCCACAGCACCGTATCTTTGGGCCGAGTCCCCCAGTAATCTGAATCCGGTAGAATAGAGGTTTCGACCGGGCCTCTTGCTGACTTCTGATTCAAACCTGTTTCTCTCGAAGATCGCCATGTATGCCGCTCCCCGCGGCATTGGTCCTTATCTTCGCCAGCATTTATTGGACAAAACTTTCCAGGGTCTTTATCACACCGATGCGTTCGACCGCGCACTGTTAATTCCGTATTTTATTGTGCTCATTCTCCTGGCGGGATACGGAATGCACCGCTACGTTCTGGTTTATCTCTATTACAAGCACAAGAAAAATCGAACAATCGACCCCGCAGCCTACTTCGAGCAGTTGCCTCGAGTCACGGTGCAACTGCCAATCTTCAATGAACAATACGTTGTCGAACGGTTACTCGACTCCATTTGCAAGTTGAAATATCCACGCGAGAAACTCGACATCCAGGTGCTCGACGATTCCACCGACGAAACCGTTGCTGTGGCCCGAAACCTCGTCGACCGCTACGCGGCCCTCGGGAATCCCATCAGCTATCATCACCGAACCAATCGCGAGGGCTTTAAAGCGGGAGCGCTCGCCGAGGGCTTGAAAACGGCGAAGGGAGAATTTGTTGCCATCTTTGACGCCGATTTCACTCCACCAGAAGACTTCCTCCTGCGCACCATCCACCACTTCACCGATTCGAAGATTGGAATGGTGCAGACACGCTGGACTCACCTCAACCGCAATTATTCTTTTCTGACGCAGGTAGAGGCCATCCTGCTCGACGGCCACTTCGTGCTCGAGCATTCGGGACGCGCCCGCAGCGGCGTCTTTTTTAATTTCAACGGCACCGCCGGGGTCTGGCGGCGTCAAGCGATCGATGAAGCCGGCGGCTGGCAGCACGATACGCTGACCGAAGACACCGATCTTTCCTACCGTGCCCAGCTCAAGGGATGGAAGTTTATCTATCTACAAGACGTCGAGTGTCCGGCCGAATTGCCGGTGGAAATGACCGCATTCAAAACACAGCAAGCGCGTTGGGCCAAGGGACTAATTCAGACCGGGAAAAAAATCCTGCCGCGCGTAATGCGCAGCGACGCTTCACTGCACACCAAGATTGAAGCCTGGTATCACCTGACTGCGAACCTCAGTTACCCGCTCATGATCGTGCTCTCGGTGCTGATATTGCCGGCGATGATCATCCGCTTTTATCAGGGATGGTTCCAGATGCTGTTCATCGATCTGCCATTGTTCATGGCTTCGACCTTTTCGATATCGAGTTTTTACCTGGTGTCGCAGCGCGAATTATTTCCTAGAAGCTGGCCCCGCGCGTTGCTGTATCTGCCAGTTCTGATGGCACTCGGTATCGGACTCACCATTACCAATACCAAAGCGGTGATTGAGGCGCTTATCGGCAAGGAGAGTGCCTTCGCCCGCACCCCGAAATATCACGTCGTATCGAAAAAGGACAAAGTCGGCAATACCAAATACCGCAAGCGCCTAGGCTGGGTGCCGTGGCTGGAACTGCTGATCGGCACGTACTTCGCTTTCACCGTGTACTACGCGATTCAAAACGAGAACTTCGTAACCATTCCGTTCCTGCTTTTGTTCGTGGTGGGTTACTGGTACACCGGCCTGATGTCTCTACTGCAGGGGCGATTCTCTGGGGTTGCCCTTAGCGCGGAATCCCACACTAAGCCATTTCCCGTCGGTGTATAGATTTTCGAAGCGCCGGCATTTTGCCCCGTCTGGAGCATGAGTAACACCGGCGCTGCCGCCGCTTCCCTTCATTACGCCACTCGGTTACAATCCACTCGCCAAAAGTTATCGTCGAGACCGTAAGCTGGCGCTTCGAAGGAGTATCCCATGCTCCGCTTTCAAAAGGTTTGTTCTCTTCTTGGGCTGGTGTTGCTGATCACTTCCCTGCTGAGTTGCGGGCGTCATGATTCCAACGAGTACTACGTATTCGTGGCGGCCAATCTGCAAGTTCCTTATTGGCAAGCCGCCGGCGCTGGCTTTTCCAAAGCTGCCGCGCAAATGAAGGTGCGCACCGATTATCTCGGTCCCAACAGCTACGATCCGAAAGCTGAACGCGACGCCCTCGACCAGGCAGTGCAGCAGAAAGCCACCGGAATTCTCCTGGGCGTCACCGATCCGGCATTGCTCAAAGACAGCATTGATAAAGCCATCGCGGCTGGCATCCCCGTGATTACGATGGATTCCGACGCCCCCGCGAGCAAGCGGCTTTTCTTCATCGGAACCAACAACTATCAGGTTGGGATGACTGGTGGCCTTCGCTTGGCGCAGGAATTGAAGGGAAAGGGTAACGTCGTGGTCTTCACCATGCCCGACCAGCACAACATGCAGGATCGCCTGCACGGCTATCGCGATGCGCTTGAGCGCACTCCCGGCATCAAGATCGCGCGCGTGGTCGATATTCAGGGCGATCCACGCATCGCCTTCGATACCACGACTCAAATTATCGGCAAGGAAAAAGATCAGGTGGATGCCTTCGTCTGTCTCGAGGCGCAATCGGGAAAGGAAGTCGCGGGCGTTCTCAACAGCTATCACGTCACGGGGAAAATTGTGATGGCGATGGACACCGATCCCGAAACGCTCGATTGGATCAAAAAGGGCGGCATCGCCGCTACCATAGCGCAGAAGCCTTATACCATGGCGTTTGTCGGCATGCAGATGCTCGACAATTTGTATCACCACAAGCCGCCGTCACTCGACACAGATTGGGCGAAAGACAGCTTTGCGCCCATCCCATCATTTGTAGATACTGGTTCTGCTCTCATCGACAAAAGCAACGTGGATTCTTTCCTGCAGGCAAAGCAGAGCGCTACTAGCGCGCCGAAATAGAGGAACGAATTAATCTCGTGCTCGCTTGTCGGCTAGACCCGCCCCGTTCCAGTGTTGCGTTTCCCGCGGACGGGCGGAATCTCTATTCTAGGAATGGATGACACGATGCGAAAGCCGCAGATTTCTTTTTTGCTGGTCGGTTTTTTCTCTGGCTTTTTTTTGCTGCTCGCAGGCGCGTCGAGCGTCGCTCTCGATCGCCAGCCTAACTCGGATTATCACTCCCGCCGCGAAGCGCTCTCCAGGAAAGTGGGCAACGTGATCGTTCTATTCGCACCGATGGAGAGTGAGGGACCAAATGACCTGTACGGATTTCGCCAGGAAGATAACTTTTATTATCTTTCCGGATCAACTGAACCAGGCGCGGCGTTATTGATTGCGCCCGCCGCCGAAGCTGGCAAGGATAATCCTGCCCATTCCTATACTGAAATTTTATTTCTTCCCCCGCGTAACTTGACCCAGGAAAAGTGGACTGGTCCCAAGCTCGGGCCGGAAAACGCTGACGCACCCAAGATCACAGGCTTCGATCGCGTCGAAGACATGGCCAGACTTCCCGAAGGAGTGGCTAAGATGACTTCGGGCGTACACCCCATTATTTACACAGATGTCGCTATGCGAGATCAGACTTCGGCCAGCGCTGGACCTCTGGCTTTTCTAAAGAACGTCAATTCGTTCCTGAGTTTTCAGGACGTGAAGCCAATGATCGATTCTTTGCGTACGTACAAAGATGCCGGAGAAGTGGCAGTGATCCGAAAGGCGGTCGACGCCTCGGTGGCGGGACACTTCGCCGCATTCAAAGCCGTAAAGCCCGACGTTAATGAGCGCGAGATCTCCGCCCTGATGCAGTACGAATGGGGAAAGCGCGGGTGCGAACGGCCGGCCTACGCGCCTATCGTGGGCTCAGGCTTTTACTCCACCGTGCTGCACTACTCGGACGACGATCACACAATGAAGTCCGGTGACGTGGTTGTAATCGATGCGGCCGGCGAATATTCCATGTACGCTTCCGATATCACACGCACGCTTCCCATCAACGGCCATTTCACCGCGCGGCAGCGTGAAATCTACGATATTGTTCTGGGAGCGCAGCACGCCGCCGAAGCCGCTTTCAAATCCGGCGAGTCAACGATGCGTCGCGATAGTCCGAACTCACTCTACAAAGTCGCTTACGACTACATTAATACTCACGGCAAGGATCTACACGGCGAACCGCTGGGAAAATATTTCATCCACGGTCTGGGCCACCCGGTTGGTCTTAACGTGCATGACGCCACCGATCCCGATGCGCCGCTGGGGCCGGGTCAGGTTTTCACCATCGAGCCGGGAATTTATATTCCGGAGGAGAATCTGGGCGTACGCATCGAGGATGATTACTACGTGGCTCCCGACGGCAAGCTGATCAAACTCAGTGCGGCGCTACCCTCGAAAGCGGAAGATGTGGAAAGAGAAATGGTAGGAAAATAAAGGTCTGCTCGACGGTTTTTTTTCAATTACACAATTCCTAATTAACCAAGTACAAAACTTTCTACGAGATGTACTCGCGGATATATTCATCCTCCGTAGTCGCCAGTTGATGAATGTCGCCGTCGAAGATAACCTTCCCACCGCGGAGGATCAAGAAACTCAAAGGAGCCTCACAATGCATTCCAGGGGGTAGTGGGATCATGCGGTTGGATTTTTTGTCGAACTGATGAGTCGCCAGGGTGAAAGCGTCCTGCAGGCGATGTGTCACCAGAAGAGCGCTGGTATGGTAGACATCGCGCTGCTTCAGGATCAGTTCAATAATCGTGTTCGAGGTCACGGGATCAAGGCCTCCTGTGGGCGAATCGTAAAGCAGCAACTCGGGCTGAGTAATGATCGCCCGGGCAATGGCCACGCGCCGCCGCATGCCTCCGGAAAGTTCCGAGGGAAAAAGATCGAGCGTGTGTTCCAGTTCCACAAAACGCAACGCCTCTCGTACTCTGTGGTCTATATCTTCGTCGTAGACTCCGTGCTCCTCGGTAAGGCGATAAGCAACATTTTCGCGTACCGTGAGTGAGTCAAATAGGGCGCTTTCCTGGAAGACCATACCAATCTTCCCGCGCAACTCAAACAGTTCGTCCTCCGGCATGTGAGTGATGTCTTCTCCTAACACGGTGATGCGGCCTGAGTCTGGTTTAATAAGCCCGAGGGCGAGCTTCAGAATCAAACTCTTGCCGGAACCAGCGACGCCGAATATCGCCTTTGTTTCCCCCAGCGGGAGATGGAAAGAAATTCCGCGTAGCACTTCGTTACTGCCAAAAGCCAGTGCCACGTCTTCAAACACGATGGCGGGAGCAGTACTATCCTTCGTGCTTACCGCATCGGAATCGAGAGGTAGAACCGGGGCGGACATGGGATTACTGATAAGAAAGCGTAGCCATCAGAAAACGAGTGACGATCAAGTCCGTCGCGAGGATCAGAACCGAGGCCGCCACCATCGCCTGCGTAGTGGCCCGACCGACGCCTTGTGTCCCGCCGCGCGCGTTCATCCCGTAGAAGCAGCCTATGGTGGCGATGATGAAACCGAAAATTACTGGCTTGATCAATCCCATAAATACATCTTGAAACACCAGAGTTTGCCACGCGTTGTACCAATACTGCCGGGCATCGAGTTTCAACAGAAGTTTCGCGATCGCCAGACCTCCGACCAATCCCACCAGATCCGAAATGATCGTTAAAAAGAAAAGCATGAATACCGTGGAAACCACACGCGGCGTAACCAGCTTTTTCATGGGATCCGTGCCCAAAGCACGCATGGCATCGATCTGCTCGGTGACGACCATGGATCCCAATTCGCTGGCCATGCCGGAGGAATTTCGTCCCGCCACCATCAGACTGGTAAGCACCGGCCCCAGTTCTCGCACCATGGAAGTTGAGACCAACTGCCCCACCAGAGTGATTGAGCCGAAACGCTCCAGTGTGTTGGAGGCTTGCAGCGCCAGCACCGCTCCGGTAAAGAAGCCGGTAAGCACGACGATAGGCAGAGATCCCACCCCAATGGTATCCGCCTGCTGCACCATATCGACGATGTACAGCGGCTTGCGGAAGATATTGGCCACCGCTTGCAGACAAAACAGAATGTAATCCTGAACAGTCTGGACTTTTTCTTTGGCGAGATCGGTGGGCGAGATCAGTTCCATGCGGTTCGGGAAGCGAGGCGAACCGAGCCGCGCTTTTTCGAACTATAACAGAGAACACGATCAGGATTCAGGTGGCAGTCGAAACAAAAGGCAGGCTATGGAACCTGCGTCATCCCCGCGTCTTCTTCTTGATCTCAATATTCAGCCGGCGGATTTTCTGATTCAGCGTGGAGAGCGGGACTTTGAAGCGCTCCGCGGCTTCCGTCTGGTTCCAGTTGCACTTCTCCAGCATGTCGCTGATGATGCGTCGCTCCACATCTTCGACGATTTCGAACAGCGACGCATCGGTGGGCGGATCGTGCAGCGTCAAGGATGACCCTCTCCCCAGAAGATTGTCAGGCAGCAGATCGATAGTAATGTCGCTGCCCGACGACAGCACGACCGCGCGCTCGATTACATTTTCAAGTTCGCGCACGTTACCCGGCCAAGAATAGGACATCAGCGGGCGCAGAGCCTCAGGCGTGATGCGGCGTACTGGACGGTCGTTTTCTTCGGCATATTTCTTCAGGAAAAACTGAACCAGCAATGGAATGTCTTCCCTGCGCTGGCGCAGCGGCGGCAATTCAATCGTGATCACATTCAGGCGATAAAACAAATCCTCCCGGAATCGCCCTTCGCGAACCAAAGTGCGGAGGTCGATGTTGGTGGCGGCGATAATCCGCACGTCTACCTGAATCTCCTGAATTCCGCCCAGATGCATAAACCTGCGATCCTGAAGCACGCGCAGGATCTTGGCTTGAGTTTCCAGACTCATGGTGGCAATTTCATCCAGGAACAGCGTGCCGCGATCCGCAATCTCAAACAGGCCTTTCTTGGAGGCGATGGCGCTGGTGAATGCCCCTTTTACGTGGCCAAAGAGGGTGGACTCAAGCAAGTCCGTAGGCATGGAGCCGGTATTAACCGGAACAAACGGCCGGTCGTGACGCGGGGAATTCAGATGCAGGGCTTTCGCAATGATTTCTTTACCAGTCCCGCTCTCACCTTGCAATAGCACTGTGGAACGGCTGTTCGCGACCTGGGCAACCAGATCGAAAATCTTGAGCATCGGCTCACTTTTGCCGACAATATTTTCGAAATTGTAGCGCTGCTTGAGAGCGCGCTTCAGTTGTACATTTTCTTCCGCAGCGCGGCGCCATCCCACGGCCGCGCGGACGTCGGCCAGAAGTTTTTCGTTGTCCCATGGTTTCTGGACAAAGTTAGCTGCTCCACCTTGCATCGCGCGCACTGCATTCTCTACCGTGCCGAAGGCGGTGATCATGATGACGGGCAGTCCGGTTTCGTGTGCGCGAATTTCGGCTAGCACTTCCATCCCGTTGCGGCCGGGCAGGGTGAGATCGAGCAGGATCAAATCAAAAGGATGCTCGCCGATGCGCTGCAATCCCGCTTCCCCGCTGGCCGCCGTCTCCACGGCGAAGCCCTCGAGTTCGAGCAGGGTCTGCAGAGATTCACGAATCTCCGCTTCATCGTCAATGATCAGAACCGCACCGGCCAGACCGGAGTTTCCATTCGCTGCGGCGCGCGGAATGATTGCCGCTT
Source organism: uncultured Acidobacteriaceae bacterium (assembly GCA_963726155.1). GTDB lineage: Bacteria > Acidobacteriota > Terriglobia > Terriglobales > Acidobacteriaceae > Sulfotelmatobacter. The sequence continues at coordinate 559,560 of CAVSBF010000002.1, read as the reverse complement.
CAGACATATTCAACCTCAAACCTACCTTGATGTGTCGCGATCGCTTTTAATTCAAAAATGCTTGGTTCAAATACGCTTTGTTTAAATGCGCTTGGTTTAGACATGAACAGCCTTCCTGCTCAAGGGGAAATCCAAAGTGAAGGTAGTTCCCGCACCCGGATGGCTTTCCACGCGAATTTTGCCCGCGTGTTCCTGGATGATGCCGTACGTCACGGAGAGTCCCAGGCCAGTCCCGCGCGCCTGACCTTCGCGCGGCGAAGTCTTGGTGGTAAAAAACGGATCATAAATGCGCTGGATGTGCTCCGGCGCGATTCCGGATCCGGTATCGGAAACACACACGCTGACGCTCTCTCCGTTCATCGTAGCCACGCGCAACTTACCCCCGCCGGGCATAGCGTCTTTGGCGTTGAGGAACAGATTCAGAAACACCTGTTGCAGTCTTCCCGGATTGCCCTGAATCGCAGGCAACTTGGGCGAAAGAGCATTCTCCACTTCCACCTTCGCCACCTTGAACTGATGTTCCAGGAGTGCCAGAGTGTCGGCGATGACTTTGTTCACGTCCACATCGCTGATCTCGCTGCCGCTGGTGCGGGAAAAATTCAGCAGGTTGTTTACGATCTCGGAGGCGCGGAAAGTTTGCCGCGTGATCTTTTCCAGCAATCCAGACTTTTGCGGATCGCCCTGTAATTGTTTGGAAAGCATTTGTGTGTAGGAAGAGATGACGGCCAACGGCGTATTCACTTCATGAGCCACGCCGGCGGCGAGTAATCCAATGGACGAAAGCTTATCGGCCTGCGAGAGCTGGGCTTCAAGTTCGATGCGCTCGGTGATGTCATCCATGATGATCAGCCGCCCGATCACCTGGAACGTGCGCGTCACCAGCGGCGCAATGGCTACGTTCACGGTACGCACCTCGCCGGCGGGCGTCTTGAGGCGGAATTTATAGAGATTGTGAATGCCGGGACTCTGCCGCATGCGATCGAACTCGTCCACGAACTCCCTGGGAAACACAGCCTTCATTGGTTGTGTCAAAGTCTGCCAGCGCGGCACCGCATACATCACTTCCATCTGTGCATTCCAGCTCTCGATGCGGTCTTCCATGTCGAGCGCCATCACTCCTACGTTGATCGATTCCACGATGTTCTCGTTGAAATCCTTCAGCCGCTCATATTCCGCCGCCTTCTGCTGCAGGGATGCGTAAAGTTGGCCATTCTGAATGGCGATGCCCAGGTAGCCGCCCAGAGTTTCGAGCAACTCCATGTCTTCGCTGGAGAGGAAATCTCCTTGAGCGGTTTTGCCCAGGCCGAGAACAGCAATCGTCTTCTGTTGCGCGTGACATGGAATGTAGTAATTCAGATCCAAACGCTCGATCGTCTGCTGAGAACCCGGATTCTCGCGCGGAACCTGATGTGTGTTTTCGAAGAAGAGATGACCCGCCGCCTCTGGCCGCGGCGCCATCAAGAACGACAAATCCAGATTGCCGGAGGAAGACAGGCCGAAGGACTTGGCAAGCACAAACTGTTCTGACTGTTCGCCGGCCAGGAAAATAGCCATGCGGTCCACTGCCAGCGTGCGCGATAATCGGTCCATGAGCGATGTAAGCATCGCGTCAAGGTTAGTCTCCGAGCTAAGTTCACGTCCGAACTCGAGCAGCGTACGCCGATAGTCGTAACGCGTGCGATAGAAAAACTGGTCGATGCGGTCCTGAATCCACTTGCGTACCGGATCGAACAACAGCGCCGTGACCACGACCGCCAGAATCAGCCCAATCGGACCGCTGCTCGGCTGCCGCATGTGCACAAGTTCGGCTACCCCCGCCACCAGTCCGAAGTACATTCCCACCACAATCGCCGCTGCCAGCGTGTACACCACGCCGCGCTTGAAGATGAGGTCTACGTCCATCAGGCGGTAACGGAAGATGGCATAACCAAACGTGAGCGGCAGCAGGGCCAGCGACAAGGCGGAAACCTTCATCATCGGACCGGGCAGCGTGCCCATCAGGTAGGGGACAACGTAGAACAAAGTGTAAGGAATGATGGCGAGAATCGTGCCGCGGGTCACCCACTTCAATTGCTGCCGCAAAATCGTTGTGCTGGCGCGCTGGTAGCTGTACCAGAGCACGGTGGCGGCAGCTAAAAAGAACAGCGACCCGTAAGACATTTCCATGCGGTCGAGGTTCCAGCGCAGACGCTCGCTGGCCTGCAGCCACTCCATCGCGCTGACATGAATGGCCAGCAAGATCGCACCGGGTACATACACCAGAGCAAGCAGCCAAGGATGCTTGCGCACAAACTCGCGTTTCTCAGGGAAAGTTAAAACAAAATGAAGAAACAATGCCGGCTGCAGCACGCCCGCAGCAATATTGCCCCAATAGATTGTCCAGTCAAAATCATTGAGCTTGCCGGTGTATTTGAACGAGTAGGCGATGAATGAGACCAGGCAGAAAATATAGAAGTGCGTGGAGCCCGGAGCGGTCCAGCGACGCAGCAAAACGTAGAGACCAATGCCCAGATAGATCAGCGCAATCAGCCGCAGCCAGTTATTCAGCGAACGTTCTGCCGGAACCAGAATCACGCTGGAATCGAGCGGAACTGTTTGCCGAACCAGAGAGTACGCTGCTTTGGACCAGACACCATTACGGTAAAGCTGGCGTTCCAGCCCGGAAATGTTCCGGACTTCCTCCCCGTTGATGGAAACCAACTGGTCGCCCGGCTTTATCCCGCTCTTCGCGCCGGGACCATTAGGATCCACCCGGTCGGCGGTAAGCCGACCATTGTGTTCGATCCACCACACTCCGTCGTCGGGGACTGCGGATTTCAGCTCGGCTGAAAAATTGAAGCCGGCGAACAGGACTGCGGCAACTGTCAGGAGAAACAGCAGAACGGCAACGAATCGGACTTGGCTTTCCCGGTTCATGGGCTTCGGCGGCGATCCTGAACCCGTAATGGGCTGGATGAGCGTGGAAGTCACGTTCCGCCGATCGTCAATGAGCAACTTCGCTGCCATGCCACTTCCCACTTCAGGAATGCTAACTCCATGCTATTGAAGCACTTTCGAAATTATAGATGGATTTTCGAACATAGGTTACGCCTTTTTGGATGTTTATGTGGAATTGTGTATCTAATGCGTGGAAAGGGATTTACGGGGCAATCACTGACGCGTTTAACCAAAATTTCGCGACCGAGGCAAGCGGTGCGAGCGCAGTTTGTCCCCGCACTGAATGGAATCAGTTGCTGGGACAATGCTGCGCCCGATCAACTCTGCATTAACTTACGACGGCCAAGCAGGAGTCTGCGCTTGCCCGGGGGTCAGGCTTACCCGAATCGCATTCATCAATTCGTCGTTGTCGGCGGGCTTTTGGAAAAATGCCGATGCACCTGCCTTCAGGGCGCGCTCCTCGTTCGCCTGAGGGTCCCGCGCGCTCAGTACGATCACCGGGACCCCAGAGAGGGTATCGCTGTTCTGCAAGCGATCCAGAACCACGAAACCGTCGCCCACGGGAAGGCCTAAGTCCAGAATTATCAGCGCCGGGCGCTCTTTCTGGGCCGACGCAATGGCTCCGTAGCCATCGCTGGCGGTAGTAACATCGTAGTTATTGGCTCGCAGCCGTAGCCGCATGGCACGTACTAGATCGGGGTCGTCATCGACTACGAGTATTTTTGCTTTCGGCATTTTATTTCTCCTTTAAGGTGGCTCGTTAGTTGGAATTCTGTATCGGCTTTTGCGAAACGACATGCTTTCTTTGCATTCCAGTCGTGACCATGGCGGTTACATAATCGGCAACGCTTTGAATCTGCTGATCCAGCGACTGGCTGGGGACGGGCGGGGGGAGCTCAATGGGAGCAGCCACGATGTTGAGGCTGCATTTGGTTTTGAAGTCCGGCATGCGCTCCAGTTGTTCCCGAATGCGCGCGGTCATGATGCCCACTTGCGGCATATCGGTGGAAGCCACAACGAAGAATGTCTCGGCCGCGCTCGACGTTCCCATCGGAGGCAACACCAGGTCCTTGTCGAGATACACGCATCGTTGCAGAATCTCCAGACATTGTTGCCAGGTTTGTTTCCAATTGCCGCGCAGCGCAGAGGAAAACGGCGTCAGATCGACTCGCACCAGTACAAAGGCGGTACGCAAACGATCATTATGGGTGACCACGGGGGCCAGCAGTTTGGCCAGCGAATAAGCCGGGAGAGTAAAGGTGAAGGTGCTGCCCTGTCCTGGCTCGCTCGAAACCCAGATGCGTCCCTGGTGAAGCCGGACGATCTCCCGGCAGATGAACAGCCCCAACCCAAGTCCCGAGCGGTTATTGTCGACGGAATCACTATCCTGATACAGGCGCTCAAAGATCAAAGCCTTTGATTCCGAATTGATCCCCCGTCCCGTATCGCTGACCGAAATGTAGACGGAACCGAGATCAGCTTCTACTCGGCACGCCTGAACCATAACGGCTCCGTCAGGCGGTGTGAACTTAATGGCATTGTCCACCAGGTTGATAAGCACTTCGAGCACGCGATCAGGATCGGCATGCACCAGTGGAAGCGTCTGGTCCAGCGCGATTTCGAGTCCGATCCTCTTTTCTTCCGCCGTGGGCCGCATCATGGCAACTGTCTGCTGAATTAGTTCGCCTAACGCAACGCAGCGGGGCTCGACTCGCATTTTGCCGCTTTCGGCGCGAGTTCCTTCCAGTAGGTCGCGAACCATTGCGTGCAACTGATTCACGCTCTTCAGGACAGTCTTCAAGTGGTCAGACTGATCCGGTGCCAAAGGTCCGGCCAACCCATCCAGCAGAAGCGTGACATATTGATGGATGCAGGTGAGCGGGGTCCGAAGCTCGTGAGAGACGTGAGACAGAAACTGGTTCTTGAAATCCAGTTGATGTTTTTGCGCGATTTCAAGTGCGCGCAAAAGCCCCTGCCGCTCGACCGCATAGCGGATGGCGCGTTCCAGATGTTTGCTGGAGATGTCGCCCTTAAGCAGGTAATCCTGGACGCCGAGGTGGAGAGCCTTCGCGGCCAGGGCTTCGTCGTCCTGCCCCGAGAGCACAACGATCGGGACGTGCGGCGCGTGTTCTATCACTCGGCGAAAGGTTTCCGCGCCGTGGCTGTCCGGCAGATTCAAGTCCAAGAGAACAACGGCGGGCGTTTCAATCGTTAGTGAGGCCAGGCCATCGGCCAGCCGGTTCACACAATTCACGTTAACCGGGGATTTCCCTTCGACCAGGCGCAGGCGAACCAGATCCGCGTCGCCCGGATTGTCCTCAATGAGCAATACCTGCGTAGTTTGCTGATCCATGAACTCTCATTCTCCCTGGCGCGGCAGGTTGACAAAGCCGCACCAAAATTCTTCAATCGATTTCACCGCCGAAAAAAAGTCCTGCAGATTTCCCGGCTTGCTGACGTAACAGTTCGCACCCAGGTCGTAACTGCGCCCAATGTCTTTCGCCAACTGAGACGTGCTGAAAATTACCACTGGGATGCGTCGCAGCTCTGGCCGCGCTTTGATCGCGGCCAAAACTGCCAAGCCGTCTTTCTTGGGTAGACTCAAGTCCAGAATTACGAGATCAGGCCGCGCCACGTTGGCATACTTACCCCGGCGATCCAGGAACGCCATCGCCTCCACCCCATCTTGTACGCTGGTAATCTCGCTATGCCGGACACTCTTCACCAATGCTTCCCGGGCCAATCCCACATCCGCCGGATTGTCATCCACCAACAGCAACCGCAGTCCCGATTTCATTCACTGCTCCCTTCCCCTCGCCGGAGCCATGTACAGGCAGAGTAAATTTGAAATGGGAACCAGATCCGCTTTGCGACTCGACCCAGATTCGTCCGCCACCCCGTTCGATGATTTTCTTGCAGATCGCCAGGCCGATGCCGTTACCGGGATATTCACTGCGCGCGTGCAGGCGGTAAAACACTTCAAAGACGTGGCCGGCATTTTCTGGAGGAATTCCAATCCCGTTATCACTCACTTCGAACCACCATTGGTCATCCTTGTTTTCCGCCAGCACGGAAATTTTTGGTGGTTCCTTGCCGCGGAACTTGATGGCATTCGCGATCAGGTTTTGGAAGACTTGTCCCAACTGGGTGCGGTCGCCCTGAATCTGCGGAAGTTGCGAATAACTGATCACCGCGCCGCTCTCTTGAACCGCCGCGGACAGGGTCTGCAAAACCTCTTCCATCACCCCATCGCAGTCGATGTTCGCATCGCTTGATTCGGCCCGGCCCACGCGCGAGAAGGCCAGCAGATCCTGAATAAGAACCTGCATTCGCATCGCGCCTTCGCTGGCATAGCCGATGAATTTGTCGGCCTCCGCGTCAAGTTTGCCGCGATAGCGTTCGGCCAGCAGTTGGGTGTAGGCCGTCACCATGCGCAGAGGTTCCTGCAAATCGTGGGAGGCGATATAGGCAAACTGTTCGAGATCGGCGTTCGAGCGGGCCAGTTCCTCGACTTTCCTGGCCAAATCCTCTTCCGCCTGCCGCCGCGATTGCCGCAGTTGCCTCTCTTCCAGAGCCCGCCGCACCGCCTCCGGCAGACGCGCCAGACCGTCTTTCAACACATAGTCCGTAGCTCCCCGTTTGATGCAATCGACTGCGGTCATATCGCCCACCGCGCCGGAAACCAGAATCATCGGGATATCGAGGCCCTCCCGGCGAAGTACGTCCAAGGCCGCCATCCCGGTCCAGCTCGGCAGATTGAAGTCGGCCAGCACGATGTCTGGGCAATGGGAATGGAGCGCCTGCGTAAAGCTCGCTTCGTCCTGCACAATCCGGGCGCTCACTTCGAAGTTGTGTTTGCGGAGCGCACGCAAAACGAGTTCGGCGTCCAGCTGGTTGTCTTCTACCAGCAAGGCGCGCAGCCTTGATTTCGGCCCGGCCGAGGGCGCATTTGCGAGTTTGAGCCCAGTGCTGCTCATTTCGACTGACCGCCCGCTTGTTGCATTGCCGCACCGACCACGATCGGCTGGTTGACGACGAGCCAGTACAGCCCCAATAGCTTCACCATCTTCCGGAATTCGGGAAAATCGACCGGCTTCTGCAGATAGCTGTTGGCCCCCAGCTTGTAACCGATTACCCGGTCCCGTTCTTCCCTCGAAGAAGTCATCAGAATGACCGGGATGGCTTTGGTTCGCTCGTCTTGCTTTATCTGTTTAAGCACTTGCATGCCATCGATTTTGGGCAGCTTCAAATCCAGCAGAACGATCTTGGGGGGATGGTCGAAAGAACGTTCGGTATGTGTTCCGGTACAAAAAAGAAAATCCAGCGCTTCCTCTCCATCCCGGACGACGAAGACGCGGTTCGCCAGATTTTCCGATCGCAGGGCGTGCAGGGTAAGATCCACGTCATCCTGACTGTCGTCCACGAGTAGAATGTCGACTTCGTTAGGGTTCATGATTGAGCTCCCACAATTGCGGTTTTGTTTTCCGCTTCGACCGCGGTTCGCGTTGCATTGGCGATAGCAAGAGTAAAGAAAAAGGTAGCGCCTTTATCCAGTTCCGCCTCCGCCCAGATGCGTTCGCCGTGCTTGTGCAGAATGCGGTGCGCCGTCGCCAGGCCAATCCCCGTTCCTTCGAAATCTTCCGCGCGATGTAACCGCTGGAACACGCCGAACAACTTGTCCATGTACTTCATATTGAAGCCGACCCCGTTATCGCGAACTTCAATGACGACCTGCCCATTTTTCTCCCGGTGACTGATTTCGATAATGGATCGCTCCCGCGGCCGGGTGAATTTCAACGCGTTGGCGATGAGATTCTGAAAAACCTGCTTGATCAGCACCGGATCGCACTTCACGAGTGGCAGGCTGGAAATCTTCCAGGTCACGGCCCTGCCTTCGGCCTCCGGCTGCAACAGGGAGACAACTTCCTCAATCAGCGTGTTCAGGCTGGTGACTTGAAGGCTGACGGTATGGCGGCCCACCCGCGCCAGGTTCAGAAGTTCATCCACCAGCAGGCCCATGCGGTGAGTGCCTTCCTCAATCCGCTGCAGATGATGCCGCGCCTCGGGGACCATCGTCGGTCCAAAATCCTCGGTCAGGATTCGAGAGAACCCGCCGATATGCCGCAGCGGTGCCCGCAGATCGTGAGAAACGGAATAGGTAAAAGCTTCCAGTTCCTCATTAGCAGCCTGCAATTGCGAGGTGCGCTGCGAAACTCTTTCTTCCAGCTCTTCATTGAGTTTCCGAATCTCCCGCTCGTCGATTTTCCTTTGTGTAATGTCGCGGAGGGCGATGACTCCGCCATGCCCCACGCCGTCTTTACCTTTCAGCGGACTGGCACTGGTCTCAATCCAGACCCCGCGCTCGAGTTCCTGATTGTGCAAATACATCTCGGCAACGCATACTTCTCCACAAATGGCGCGCAGCAATGGGTTTTGCTCAGGCGGGAATGGCGTCACCGTGTCCGGCAGATAAACTCCGTAGTGTTTGTTCCATTCTCCGGGAGGAACGTTCTCCGCACCCATGCCAATGATCCTGGTAGCGGCTGGGTTCCAAAGGATAAACTTCCCCGTCTCATCGGCGGCAACCAGTCCCTCGCTAATACTGTCCAGCACCGATTGCAGCATCAGGGTTTGGGTCTCCAACGCACGGCGCGAAGCGGCCAGTTCCTCCGCCTGTTTGGTCTGCACGGCCTCCGCCGCTTTGCGCTCCGAAATGTCGCGGAGAATCGCCACTCCACCGCAAAGCCCGCCTTCAGCATCCTTCATGGGGCGGGTCGAGACTTCCAGACAAGCTCTGCTCTCGGGTTCGTTCTGCTCGACGATCAATTCCACTTGCGCTGGTTCCCCGCGCAGCGCCCGTACCAGCGGCAGATCCTCTGATGGATAAGGGGTGATCCCGTCGGGCAGAAAAACCTTGTAGTGAGGCGTCCACTGTTCCGTGGACAGATCGGCCGGACCTCGGCCCATCAGACGGCTTGCCGAATCATTCCACAGAAGAAAGCGACCATCGCGGTCGGCTGCAATCAGTCCCTCGCCCATGCTGTCCAGCACCAGCTTGAGCATTCGGGCCTGTTCTTCCAGCGCCTGCTGCGAACGCGTCAATTCCGCTGCCTGGCGTGAAAGTTCCTCGGTCTGCGCCGCCAGCCGCAGCTCTGCTGCCTTGCGCTCCGTGATGTCGCGGGCAATTTTTGAAGCGCCAACAATCGCACCGCTGGCATCCCGAATCGGCGAAATTGCCTCGGAAATATCAACTCTCGTGCCATCCTTCCGCAAGCGAACAGTTTCGAAATGTTTTACGCTCTCGCCGCGCCGGATCCGGCCCAGAATGTCGGATTCTTCACTCACGCGCTCGGATGGAATCAGCATCATCATCGGTTTGCCAATCGCTTCAGAGGACGAGTAGCCGAAAGTTCTCTCCGCGCCGCGATTCCAAGCGGTGATTACTCCTTCCAGGGTTTTGCTGATGATGGCGTCATCGGAGGATTCGACAATGGCCGCCAGCCATCCGCGTGCCTCCTCCGCACGCTTGCGCTCGGTGATATCGGCGCGGATCGCCATATACTGCCGGGGCTTGCCACTTGCATTGAGGAACGGGACGATGGTCGTATCCACCCAGTACAACGAGCCGTCTTTCGCGCGATTGCAGATTTCGCCTCGCCAGACCTCGCCGTTAGCGATGGCGTGGTACATCCGCTGAAAGAATTCCTTGGGATGATGCTCGGAATTCAGTATCCGGTGATTCTGCCCAATTAATTCGGCGCGCGAATATTGGCTGATGCTGCAGAACTTGTCGTTCACATACGTGATCGTTCCCTGCACGTCAGTAGTGGCCACGATCGCGTGCTGGTCGAGAGCAAACTTTTGATCGGCAAGGTCCTTGAGTAGTTTCTCCCTTGCCCCCTCGACTTCCCGGCGTTCGGCAATTTGCTCTTCCAGTTGCCGATTCACCACCAGCAAGCCGGGCAGCGACACCGCCTTCGGGGCCAGCGAGATAAGACTCACAGCCGTAACTACGGATAAAGCGGCCGTCGCGGCTTTAACAATGCCTGCGAGCAGGTAGTTGCCGTGCCAGACATTCCAGATTTCCATGAAGTGGGTGGTGCCGCAGGCCAGGATGAATCCGCCGAACATCCAGAAAATCCCATTAAAAGACAGATCTTTATTCTTTCTAATGAAATAAACGAGGATGACGGGAATTGCGTAGTACGACAGCGTGATTAAGCCATCGGAAATAACGTGCAGCCAGATGATCCAGGGGTCCCACAGGTAGCAGTATCCATGCGGCATGAACTCGCTAGGTCGATTCGCCCAGGAGCCGGTCTTGCTAAATATCCAGAGCAAGCCTGCGGCGGGCGGGGCTGCGATCCCCGCCTTGGCGATACGAGATGCCATAGCAGTCCTCACCGTTTCTATGAGTCCTCCAGCCTGCTTTTTCTGAAAGGGATCTGAACGAGAGTTCGCAATGCCGCGTACGGAACCTCGTCATATACGCTATCGGCGCGAACAAAATGAGCTTTAGGCGGGAAGTGAAATCGAGAGAGGGCTTGAGCGCGAGGCGGAACAGCGTACTCTTGACTGCCCTCAGAACGCGCGATTAGTGTGCTCTGAGATTAGCATTCTCTAAATTGGCTAATGTCTGGCAACTAGTCGCCATTCTAGCCAGCCTTGCGTTTGTGATCGGTCGTGTCTGGGACAATTTCCGCCTCGTCCCAATCGAATGAGAGCGCCCGTGCAGTGGTTTCGATGGGCTCGAGTTCAGGAATATCGTCGGCTACCGATGCGCCAAGTTCCGCAAACTTCCGTGCGGAAACCAGTACGCGGCTCTCCAGCGAGCCGACAGCTTTGTTGTAAGACTCGACGGCGCGGTCAAGGCCTGTTCCGACGGAAGTAATATGACCCGCGAGCAGACGAAGGCGGTCATGAAGTTCTTTGCCTAGGGCGCTGATCTGCTGCGCGTTGCGCGCCAGCTTCTCCTGATTCCATCCGTAGTTAATCGCCTTCAGCAGCGCAATCAGCGTAGTCGGCGACGCGGGAATCACGCGGTTCAGAACTCCGTGCTCGATCAGCCCTGAATCCTGCTCCAGAGCTGCGCTGAAAAATGTTTCGCCGGGAAGAAACATCACCACAAATTCGGGCGTGGCCTCAAACTGCTCCCAATACTTCTTCCCGCTGAGGGTATTCATGTGATCGCGAACCTGCCGCGCGTGATTGGCGAGACAAGCACGCCGCGCCTCTTCGTCGGTGGTTTCGAAGGCGTCAAGAAATGCCTGCAGAGGCGTCTTCGCATCCACCACCACGTGCTTGCCACCGGGCAACTTCACCACTAGATCGGGACGCAGCCTTCCACTCTCCGTAGTCACGGATTCCTGTTCGGCAAAATCGCAGTAGGAAAGCATGCCAGCGATTTCGACCACGCGGCGCAGCTGAATTTCTCCCCAGCGTCCGCGCACATTCGGGGTGCGCAAAGCCTTCACCAGATTTCCCGTCTCAGATTGCAGTTCCTTTTGCGTCGTAATGAGCGACTGCACCTGGGCGCGCAATTCACCGTAGGCATCACCGCGCGCCACTTCCATCTGCTGAATTTTTTCGTCCACCTTATTCAGCGAATCGCGCACCGGCGCCACCATGTCGGCCACGGCCTTCTGCCGGGCATCGAGGTCGCCCTTCGCCTGGCTCTGGAATCGCTTGAGCGTCTCTTCGGCAACCACCAGAAAGGAGGAGTTATTACTCTTCAACGCATCCGCAGCCATGGCTTTGAACGCGTTGCGCAACTCTTCGCTGGCGCGCGTGACTAATTCAATCTTTTCGTTGCTGGTCTTTCGTTCAGCCTCCAGGGCGCATTCCGCTCGGGCCTTGGCCGCTACCAAGTCCGTGTGAGCCTGCTGAAGCCGCGCCAGATCAGCCTTTTCGGCCGCTAATTCCTTTTCCATCAGAGACAAACGAGCATGCTGCCCAGCGCTTCGCGAGCGCAGCGCCAGCCATGCAATCAAGCTTCCAAACAGTAGGCCGATGACCCCTATGAGACCAGGTTCCATAGCGAAGGTAACTACTCCAGGTGGATTGGAGCTTCTAGCGTAGCACCAGCGGCAAGTCCGGCGCTGAGTTGAAGTCCCCCGGAACCGATTGGTTAGGCACAAGTGATGCTTAGGGCTTCTAAAGTCGTAGCGTTGCTCTTACTTCTGGGGTCCGTCTCGCTGGCTCCATCTTCTCGCGTCCTGGCTGCCTCTCAGGACGATGACGCCGCTGCCAACAAACTTTCGCCAATCGTCAGCTTGAAACCAGCTTCGGCAATCGCACCTGATATACCTTTCAGTGATTACGACCCTCACGCCGAACAACTTCTCCTGTATCTGGCAAATCAAGCCCGAGCGCAATTCGGAGCGCCGCGGCTGATTCTCGATGCAGGCATGTGCCGCGCTGCCCGCCTACACGCGGAAAAGATGGTTGCCGAGCGTCAACTGTCCCATCGGTTCGAGGGCGAGCCTTCCCTGCCCCAGCGCCTGGCTGCCACGACCCGCACGCAACTGGATCAGGAAGGCGAAAACGTTGCCTTCGATTTCGATGCCGCGCAAGGTCATCAACATCTTATGCAGTCCCCCCCGCATCGCGCGAACCTGCTCAACCCGGCCTATGACGTGGTCGGGTTGGGTGTGGTCCGCAGCGGGGACCGGCTCTACATTGTGCAGGACTTCGGCCATGCCCTCCCCAATTATTCTCCGGCAGAAGTGAAGCAGCAGATTGCGACGACGCTTGCTCAATCGCGATATCAGGCGGGTCAGGCCGCACTGGCGCGAAGCGATCTTCCTAACGCAGACTTTGTGGCGTGCTCCATGGCACAGGCGGACAAACTGGGAACCAAGGCGGTGCATGAACTCGCGCAGCGCTACACCGTGCTTACCTATACGAGCTTGCATCCGGGGATGCTGCCGGAGAATGTGAGACCCGCCGTCGCTAGCCACAGCCTGCACAGCTTTTCACTGGGAGCCTGCTATGCACGCACGCAAACCTATCCTACCGGCGTGTACTGGGTGGTTTTGTCGCTGGACTAGATGTAGCGATAATCCCTTGCCTAGGCGTGGACCTGTTCGAACCGCTTGAGCGTCGGCAATCCTTTTATGGACCTTCCTGACTTCCGCTGAGCCAGCCGGATTTCATAAAGGCTCTGCAGATTGAGCCAGAATTCCGCAGTGGTGCCAAAAAAGTGGGCCAGGCGGAGCGCCGTATCGCCAGTGATGGTTCGCCTTCCATTCAGGATTTCCGTGATGCGATTGGTCGGAACCTCGAGCTGACGCGCCAGTTCGGCAGCGCTCATTCCCAATTCTCTGAGCTCCTCAGCCAAATGTTCCCCAGGATGAATTGCAGTCACAGGCATGATCTTCTCCTAATGATAGTCGACAATTTCCACGTTCGAGGGGCCGGCCGCTTTCTCGCTCCATTCGAAGCAAATCCGCCACTGGTCATTGACACGGATGCTGTATTGTCCCTTCCCATCCCCCTTAAGCACTTCAAAACGATTACCGGGTAAAACAGCAACATCCCGCAAGTCGATAGCTGCCTCCAGACGATCCAGCTTTAAGCGCGCCGGACGTTCTATACCGGAGAATGCTTTCACTCGTTTGCCAAGCGCGAAGTCTCTGGTCCGCTTGTCGCGGTAACCAAGAATCACATCTCAGTATAAATCGAGTTACGCGTTACGTACAGCGTATTATTCTGCAAACAAGAAATCGTTGCAACTCAAGGGCTCGGGAGCGTTTCCGAGTACACCTTGATCCAATGATTCCGCACTTTGGGTCTCGCCTTCTTGCCATTCTGATCAAACACAATCAGGTTGGTTTCCTGCAGAGGCATGTGGCAACCGATGCAATCGCTCGCCACCTGGTGCCCCCGCTTGGGAAACATCGCCGAACCAGACTTGTGGCAGCTTAGGCATCGTTGTGAAAACTCAGACAGATCGTGTTGCACAGCGTGCACGTCATGGCATGTAAGGCAAGTCATGCCGGACTTCTGAAAGCATTGGCTTCGCTCCAGCATTTCGACTTGGCTGCCGTGAACATCCACGGGAGCCGATGGGTCGGGTTGCGGCAGTGCCAAGTATTTATCCAGAGCTTCGCCTGGAATATACGAAAATGCGGGCTGGAGTGAGGAACCAGCTCCCGCGTGACACCAGGCGCAAAGATCCATTTGGCGCTCGCGTGAAAATCGCGCCGGATCGATGATGGCCGAGTTCGCACTCGCTGGCAATTTTGCCGAAAAAGTTTGAACGTGTTCCCGCCCCGGTCCGTGACATTTCTCACAAGTGATGCCCACGGTGAATCCCGTCTTGCTATAGCGATTGGAGGGCGGGGGGATTTGTTCGAAATAAGTTCCGTGACACTCCAGGCATCGAGGAATGATCGGTCGGCTGAAGTTGGCCGTGCCATCGCGATATCCCGGACTGTTCACCCATCCCAGTTCACTCCAATAAGACACCGGCAATTGAAAAAGGTCGTCGCCCTTCCAGAACAGGTAAGTTTGACCTTTGCCTCCCGAGCCAATCACAAAAGCAAAACGCTCGGTGCGCGTTGTCATGAATGGGTCCGCGCCCTCCACTGCGGTCTGAAAAAAATCATTCCCCTTCTGCTCCATGCGAAAAAACAACTCAGGGTTGGACGTCTTCATTACGTTGGCGCCGGCTGCGAAGCTGCCCAGAATCGAATCTTTCTCCGGCAACCTCGAGGTTAGGTAATGTGATGTTCGGTGAAATGTCTCGACCTTCTCGCGATGGCAAGATTTGCAAGCCGCATCGCCCACATAGCGGGAGGTAACTTCGGGCTTGCTGACCCGAGGAGAGGAAGGGGTGGACGACGGCGCCACCGAAATCTGGCTCGCGACAGTTACGACCAGCCACACAACTACAATCCCCGCCGCGCAGAACCGATTCATATCAGCCAGCACCCATGATACTCGGGCCATCGTTTGTTCCTTTGATCGCAGGCGGTTCTTTTCTCACGCTCTGTGCTAACCTTGCCGTGCCCACCGTCTGCGGTTCCACGCATGGAATCTTCAGCTCCAGTCCGTCTTCCGCAGGTCCATTCAAACGAGGTTCGCATCGGCACCGCTGGCTGGTCTTATAAAGACTGGGACGGGATTTTCTATCCTCCGGGTATGCAGCGCCGCAAACAGCATGCCCTCGAGTATCTGGCGCGTTTCTTCGATACCACCGAAATCAACACATCATTTTACGGACCGCTGAAACCGGAACTCGCCAAACTCTGGTGCCGGAAAGTCGCGCCCGTGAACAAGAATTTTATTTTTACGGCTAAACTATACCGCGCATTCACTCACTCGCCCATGTCGCTACTGGAGCCTACTTCCGCGGCCAGCATCCGTCCCACCGATGAAGACGAAATTCGCACCCGCGAAGGCCTCGATGCCATCGCTAACGAAGGCATGCTGGGCGCGCTGCTGATTCAGTTTCCGGTGTCATTCAAAAATACCTCCCTCAACCGCGAATATCTTGACCGATTGTTGCGCCAGTTTATCGAATATCCCCGAGTGGTCGAGGTTCGCCACTCCAGTTGGAACGACGCTGCAACGCTCGCCGCATTCGCGCAAAAAAATGTCGGCTTCTGCAACATCGACCAGCCGCTGCTGGGCCGCTCGCTCGCGCCCACCGAGCACGTTACCGGCGCGATCGGCTATGTCCGACTGCATGGACGCAACTACGAACACTGGTTCGTCGATCAGGGGCTCGATTCCAATAATCGCAACGACCGCTACAACTATCTTTACAACGAGCGCGAACTCGCCAGGTGGAAAGAACGAATTCAAAGCGTCGCCGAGCGCGCGCAAACCACCTACGTGATCACCAACAATCATTTCGAAAGTAAAGCGGGAGTAAACGCTCTGGAATTGAAGGCTCTGATCACCGGCGAGCGCGTGCTGGCTCCCCCCACATTGATCCAGAAGTACCCGGAGCTGAAAAGGATTGCCGATCCCGAAGAAGATTCCGGAACAGTAAACCCCGTTCTCAATTTCCGATAACCCCGCTACTAAGATCTTCCGGAGAGGTCGTTCCAGGTTATTAATCAGGAGTTATTAGAGTGGAAGCTTCAATATTCAACCGGCGTATGAGCAGCGAATACGTCACTCGCCGGGAGGAAAAGTTCTCTAGGCCCCTACTTTGGCGTGGTCGGACATGCGCCGCTTGTTATAGCGCAATGCAACGTTCATAAACACATTTCCCAGGGAAGTTTCAAAGCAGATCATCAGCGCCTCTACATCCTCGCTGGTTTTGTCGCCTTCAGCTGAGGTCACCAGCAACGGCGGATGCACGCGAAAATGGAAGCCCTGATCGTTAAGCGCGCAAACCGCATTGCCCACAACTTGGTTAGCCAGTTCGAAGATGGTTTCTTTGATCAGTCCGTCGGACTCGGGTAATTCCGCACCCGCGTAGTGGCTGGCTACGCGCAGAGCGGTCTGCGGCTCAAGATCCAGAATGATCCGGCCCTCGATGTCGCCAGTTAGCGCCACCATTCCGGCCACGCCTTTCCGGCGGTAGGCATTCTCTTCCATCGAGAGGTTGCCCACTTTGGTGGTGCCCGAAAGGCCTTGCGACAACACAGCGTCGGCCGCATTGATGAAAGGCTGGATCAGTTCCATCTTCATTGTGGCTAGACCCCCGCGCCGGCCGCGGTGGCCACGGCGCCGTCTTCTCCCATAACGTACTTGATCACTTCGTACAACACTTCCGGCTTCACCGGCTTCTGCACGAAATGCCGCGCGCCGCGCTGTAATGCGGCCACGATGTTTTCCTGGTAGCCCACCGATGAGACCATGACGACGCGGGCTTCGGGGTGCGCCTGAACGATCTTCTCGGCGGCCTCGATGCCCTCCATCTGCGGCATGGTGATGTCCATGAGCACAATATCGGGATGCGTGCGATCAAATTCACTGATCGCAGTCAATCCGTCCCCGGCTTCAGCCGCCACTTGCCCGCCAAAAGTTTCGATCATGCGGGCCAGATTCTTGCGCGCGAACACGGAATCGTCCACGATCAAGTAGCGGACCGGTTGCCCGTCCTTGCTGCGTTTTACTGGTGCAAACTGTTCCATAGCAATCTCCCCTTCTAATTTCAACACGACATGCTTCCGCAGAACAGATGACTCAAGTCACCACACCTTGTCTCAACAACCTCCCAGGAACTTCCGCCCGTTTCAGCGACTGGCCCGCAATGCTTTGCTCCCCCCGCCATTCTCTGCATACCCGTTTCCGCGTCCACAAAGAGCCTGTAACGTGGATGCGAGCACCTCCAGGCCGACCACACGCGTGGCATAGCCGCGTTCGATGGCGGCCTTCGGCATCCCGAACACCACGCAAGATTCCTCGCTCTGGGCAATGGTCATGCCGCCGGCTTTTTTCACTTCGCCCAGGCCCTGCGCGCCGTCATCGCCCATTCCAGTCATCAATACGGCGACGCTCATTTTGCCGAATTCCTGCGCCAGGCTATGGAATAAAACATCCACACTTGGGCGATGTCCGTTGACCGGAGGATCATCATTCAGAACCACAACATCGCCCATAGGCAAGCGCTTCACCGTCATGTGCCGGCTTCCCGGGCAGATCAGCACCCGTCCTGTCTGCAACACGTCGCCGGATTGTGCTTCTTTCACTCGCAAGGCGCACAGCTCATCCAGTCGCTTCGCAAACATTTCCGTGAAGCCGGATGGCATGTGTTGCACCACTAGAATCGTGCCGGGAAAATCCGGTGGCATTTGTGCGAGCAGATATTCGAGCGCCTGCGGCCCTCCGGTGGAGATTCCGATTGCTACCGTTTTTGTCGGCGGCGGCCCAGACCTTGAACTCGCGGTCTTTTCCACCCGTACTGCCCCACCCAACGTTCCCGGGCGAACAACTTTGCAATCCGCAGCGGCCTTAATTTTTGCGATCAACTGGCGCGCGGTCTCGGCCATGTGCGCCGATGCATCCTGAGGCTTGGTAACAAAATCGAAGGCGCCCAGCCCAAGTGCCTTAAATGTGATGGACGCGCCGTCGGTCGAATGGGAACTGACTACAATCACCGGCAACGGATGCCGCCGCATAATCTCTTTCAGCGTATCGATTCCATTCATTCCCGGCATCTGCAGGTCGAGAGTGACCACGTTGGGTCGGAGCTCTTCGATCTTTTTAAGACAGAAGGTTCCGTCCATCGCTGTGCCCACCACCTCGATCGATTGATCAGTCTCCACCATCTGCGGGATCAGTTTTCGCATCAATGCCGAGTCGTCCACCACCAGCACGCGCACTTTGTTCATGCTCATGACTGGCCTCCCGCGGCGCTTGATGCGAGCCGCGCCCGGTCAGCATGGTTCAGCAATAATCCAAAATTACTGCCGCCCGACTGTTCAGACGTGGACCGCGAGACATGTTCCACCACTGCGAGCAAATTTAGAATGAGCACAACTTTTCCATCCCCCAGGATTGAAGCACCATTCACCAGATCGGTCGAGAATGTTTGGTCGTCCAAAGCCTTGATTACCAATTCTTCCTCACCCTCCAGAGCGTCGACGATCAATCCGTACTTTTTCTCGCCTACCGTTATCACCAGCACGAACAGCTTTTTCGATTTTCGGTCTCCGTCTAATGCAGCCCGACGGCCCAGTCGAAGCAGGGGCAGCACCTGATTGCGCAGTTGCAAGACTTCGTAGTTATCCACCTGATGTACTTCTGCTTCCGTGGTGCGGGCGATCTGGTTCACCGCATTCAGCGGAATCGCATACAGCCGTTGTTCCACCCAGAACATCAACGCCTTGATAATGGCGAGCGTGAGTGGCAGTTTCAATCGGAAGGTTGTGCCCTGGCCGGGATGGGTTTCAATGTGGATTGTGGCCTTAAGCCGGTGCACCACGCTTTGCACCACATCCATTCCAACTCCGCGTCCGGAAACTTCCGTGACTACCTCTGCCGTGCTGAATCCCGGACGGAAGATGAGTTCGAGTGCTTCGGCATCGCTCAAACGGGAGCCGTCTTGCGCTGTAATCAAGCCCAACTCTGCAGCTTTCGTGCGAATTTTTTGCGCGTTCATACCTCGGCCATCGTCGCTGATCTCAACCACTACTTGATTGCCCTGGTGAAATGCATTTAGCCGAATTTTTCCCCGCGGCGATTTGCCCAGGCTGCGTCGTTCCTCGGGGGTTTCGATGCCGTGGCTTACCGCATTCCGCACTAAATGGGTGAGGGGTTCGGCGATGGCATCGAGAATGCCTTTATCGAGATCGGTCTCTTGTCCGCTAAGTTCCAAGTCGACTTCGCGTCCGCATTGCCGCGCCACATCACGAACCATCCGCGGGAAACGGCGGAATAGCTGGTCAACCGGCACCATGCGAATCTTCATGACCGAGCGCTGCAGATCATTCAGCACCCGCGCTTGGAAGGCCATGGCATCGGCAAACTTGCCACGCACGGGCTCTTTGGGATAGCGTCTGGAGAATTCATTCAGCGCCTGTTGCAACATCGATTTTCCGATGATGAGTTCTCCCACCAGGTTCAAGACGTTGTCGATGCGTCCCGCGTCCACGCGCAGGATGTTCTCTGCCATCACAGGAGCCAAAGGTTCCGGAGTTGGGCTCTGCGCATCGGGCGCGGCCGAGGGGACTTGAGCGGGTGCGACGGCAGTCTGCTCAATGATGGTCTGGCTGCCCACTGAAACATCGCTTGCCGTGGATTCTATCGCCGAAGGCAGCGACCGTCCGTCTTCAATTTTCCTGGAGGCCTTGGCGGGCTGACCGGCGGCGATCAGAATCACGCTTACGTCGCCGG
The DNA here is from genome assembly GCA_963726155.1 of uncultured Acidobacteriaceae bacterium. Taxonomy (GTDB): domain Bacteria; phylum Acidobacteriota; class Terriglobia; order Terriglobales; family Acidobacteriaceae; genus Sulfotelmatobacter. Next base: position 539,826 of record CAVSBF010000002.1, on the reverse strand, counting down.
CAATCGTTGGCACACGTGCTTTGGCGGCAATCTGTTCTTCGGAATGCGAACTGCCGATTACGAATTCTACCTGCTTGGTGGCGGCGGGCGATTTTGCATTGGGCCGCACTACGATTACCTGGCCAACTCCGCTGATCGCATTTTGAATCAGCTGCCGTCCGGCGATCGGCATCGTGCAGTGGGGATCGATCTTCACAGCGACATCGTACAGAGCCAGACCTGCCGCCTGCGCAGCAGCCATGGCGCGCTTTTCAGAATCGGTCCAGTCTTTATTCTTGTCGGAAGCTTTGCTGGACTTCGCGGCCACTTCGTCAGCTTTCTTCTTGCGGCGCACTCTTTTGGCCGCCGGAGCGGAAGTGAGTTCATTGATTCTTTTCAGCAGCGCATCGGTCGGGGGCATTGCGCCTCCGCCGTGGTAAGCGGCGAGCATGGCTGCGAAAACATCGGCTGCGGCAAAAGCAATCTCCGCCAGCGCTGCGTGTGCGGCCGCCGTCTCCAGGGAAAGTGCGTTTTCGAACTGGTGCGCCAGCTCGCTCAGTTCCCGCAGTCCACACGCCGCAGAGTCGCCTTTCAGAGTGTGTACCGTCCGCCGGATGGAACGCACGATCTCCTCATCGCCGGGATTTTTTTCCAGCTTCAGAGATTCTTCGTTGAGGGCCTGCAAGAGCTCCTGCGAAGTCTCAAAGAAGAGTTCTCGCAGTTCGGCTCCACGCTCGTCGAGTGAATCGCTCACTCTCGCACCTCAATCCGCTGGTAGGCGGTTCCACTGTCGCGGTGCACCATTTGGAATTTATCGGTCAAGCCGAGCAGGCTTTCCGCATGACCCACGAACAGATAGCCGCCGGGATTCAGGCAGCGGTAAAATTTTTCGACCAGCCGTTTCTGCTCCGCGACATCGAAATACATCATCACGTTCCGGCAGAAGATCACATCGTTGCGCTGCGGCAGATATTCGGTTTTCAGATTGTGGAAGTCGAAGTGAACCATCTCCTTCAAAGCTTTCTTGACCGCATACCGTTCGCCGACTTTGTCGAAGTAGCGGAGACGGAATCCGTAATCCACCGTGCTCATCTGGTGGTCGTTGTAAGCCCCTTCCTGCCCGGTACGCAGTACCGAGTAACTAATGTCGCTGGCCAGAATCTCTACTCTCCACGGCGGCGGAATCAGCGGTTTGGGTAAAGCGATCTCCACCGGCAGAGGATTACGCAGGTAGTAGTAGGCCAGGCTGTCCACCGACATCATGGCCAGCGTGTAGGCTTCCTGGCCGGTCGAGCATCCGGCGCTCCATATCCGGATGGAATATTCCCGGTGCGACTGCTTCTGCTTCAGCAAATCTTCCAGCACATGTTTCTGAAATAAATCGAGCTGCGCTTTGTGCCGAAAAAAACTGGTTTCGTTGACCGTGAGATTTTCCACCAGCTTGGCCAGTTCCGCCTTGCCTTCCTGGCTGATCAGCAGACGGTAATACGCGTAGAAAGAATCGACGTGGCAGTCTTTTAAGCGCCGCAGCAGCCGATCCTGCAGGAAGTGAAGCCGGCGCTCGTCGAAGTGCATGCCGCACTCCTGATACACCAGCGCCTGCAGAAGCTTAAGTTCCGCCTCCGTCAAGATGGGAGCTGGTGCCGCTCCGAATGTGCTCATGCTGGTTTTCGTCCCCCGCGCCCGTGATTCACCCCGCCTCCATCACATCGGTCATTAATCGGCAAATAGAGCAGGCCCGCGACGATCACTTGGCGGCCGCCGCTCCGCGCACGTCCGCTTTAGCCGTCTTAGTCTCCGCTTTTCCGCTCTCTTGCAGCAGACTGGCGGGGGCCAACAATTTGTTCATATCCAGCAAAACGATCAGCCGTCCCTGCACTTTCCCCAATCCCGTAACGCAGTTCAGTCCACCTTCCTGAAAAACCGCAGGGGGCGCTTCCACGTCTTCGCTGGGAATCTTCACCACTTCGGAGGCCGAATCGACGATGAGCCCAGCCAGCCTGCCCGAATGCTCCACCACCAGAATCCGGTTCCGTCTCTTGAATTCGGTTTGCTTCTGGCCAAAGCGCTTGCGCAAGTCCATCACCGAGACGATTTTCCCTCGAAGGTTAATCACCCCTTCCAGATAATCAGGCGCATCTGGTACAGCAGTGATCTCCGGCACGCGCACGATTTCATGCAGGGATGTAATCGGCACGCCATAGGTCTCGCGCCCGATCTGGAAGCCCACGATATGGAGTTCGCGACTCATTGTTGGTCGTTACTCTTTCTGACCCTGATGTCCTTTAGAAACGCGATCCCGCGGTTGCCCGCCGTGCGGTCTGTGGTTTTTCTTCTGGCGTAGATGTCCGCTGGGCAGAAGACTCGTCCAACGCGAAGCGGTCCATGAAGTCCAGTAGTCCGCGCGACATCTTCGACATCTGTTCCGCCGACGCCGCCAGCTCAGTCGATCCGGAAGTGGACTGCTGCACCAGTTCGCGCATTCTCTCCATGGCTTTCACCACGGCCTGCGCTCCTGAAGCCTGTTCTTCCACCGCGGAACTGATTTCGTGAGTGATCTCATTCAGCCGCGTGGTGGCCCGCGCGATTTGCGACGATCCGTGCGATTGTTCGTTGGTAGCTGCGCCGATCTCCTGGGCAAACTTGTAAACTTCCGTGACCACGTTCGAGATCTTGCGCAGCGCCCCATTCAGTTCGCCACCCAAGTCGAGCCCTTCATTCACGATCCCCGTGGAACGGTCCATGTTTTCGACGGCCTTGCGTGCTTCCTTCTGAATACTTTGAATCAGTTCTGAGATTTCCTTGGTCGACTGCGCCGATTTTTCCGCCAGCTTGCGAACTTCGTCTGCTACCACCGCGAAACCCAATCCATGCTCTCCGGCGCGGGCCGCTTCGATGGCGGCGTTCAGAGCGAGCAGGTTTGTCTGCTCCGCGAGATCGTCGATTACCTCGATGATCTTTCCAATGTCATCGGCGCGCTGTCCCAGTGCTCCAATGATTTCTCCCGAACTGGTGATGGTGGCATTGATGCGGTTCAATCCGTCGGTCGCCTTCTCCATCGTCGCGATGCCGCTGTGTACCTCTTCCCGCGAGCGGTTCGAGATATCGAGCAACACCTTGGCGGTATCGGCAACGCGCTGAATCGATGCCACCATCTGATCGATCGACGCTGAGGTCTCACTTACGCTGGAAGCCTGCACTTGAGTGCTCTTCACCATGTTCTGCACATTCACGCTCATCTCGTGCATGGTGCTGGTAACTTCATCGATGGCTGACGATGCCTGCAATCCGATCTTGGCCGAATCGTCAGAGGCATTTGCCACTTGTCCGGAGGCGCTGGCTACCTGGGCCGAAGCATCGCGCACACTGCGCACCAGGCGCGCCAATCCCTCGACCATGCGCGCGAACGCATTGCCCAACGTGTCGTGTGCCGAACGCGGTTTCACCTCGACCGTGAGATCTCCGCCGGCGATCGACTCGGAAACTCCCGCCATCTCTTTCAAATAAGTAACCATCTTGGCGAAGGTGCGGGCCAGTTCTCCAATTTCGTCCGCACGGTTCACCTCGATGTTGTGTTCCAGATCGCCGGTGTCTCCAATTTGCCGGGAGACCGTCATCAGATTGGTCAAGGGCCCAGTGATCGATTTAGCGGTCGTGTAGGCCACCACTACACCCAGGCCTAGAGCAAACAAGGTGCTCAGGATCGCGGCAAGAATCGTGTAGGTGCTGGCCGACTCGTCGGATTTGCGACCTGCCTCAACCAGTTTGCGGTTTTCGCCATCGGCCACGTCCAGCGCGTCGGTGGAATTTTTCACCCACGAAGACGCATCTTTCTGTAAGTAGTAAATCTGCAATTCGGCCACAGTCGCATTCCCAGAGTCGACGTCTTTCCGTTTGTCGATCAAAGGCTGAGCAAACTCTTTGCTCCAGGACTGCTCCAGTTGTTGCACGCGGTCCAAAGCCGAGCGCTCCTGTTCGGAATTCGACAGCTTCAGGCCCTCCTGCAATTTTTCGGTGAGAGTGTGCAGGCCATCATTCATCCGGTCGACTTCCCGGCTGTCGCCGCTGAGCAGGTAATTGCTCAGGTACAGACGGTTCTGCATCATTTGAAAACGCACGTCGTTGGTAGCATCTGCCAGCTTCAGTGAAGCGCTGGCGGCGTCCTTGGCGTCGTGTTCGCGATGCACCGCCAGCAGGTTCACGATGAACAGCACAACCACCATGCTGAGGATGATTCCGAAATTTACATAAAGCTTTTTACCAATCGTCATGCCGTTTCCTCCGGCCGCCTTCTATCTTCTTATTGATGAGGCTCGAACTTGAACTCCACCACGCCCGTGCTCTCTCCTGGTGCCGGCTCAAAGCGCCACTTCTTCACAGCGTCCAGCGCCGCACCCGCCAGCACCGGATGACCTCCTACAACCTTTGCGTCCTTCACCGTCCCGTTAGGCGAAACCACTACTTGTACCCTTACCGTGCCAGTGATATTCATCTTGCGCGCCAACTCCGGATACTCGGGCTGCACTTTGCTCTTCGCCCGGCGCACAATTTCGCTGTCGTTGTTCTGCGCCCATACTCCGAACGTCCCTACTCCAGCCAATAATGCAAGCACTGCCAACAACGTTCCCATCCGTCGCAAAGACACAGTTCCTCCCGGTAATATTCCTGGCAGTCCCTTTCGAGCAAAGCCGTGGCCACGCGTGACTTTTCGAAAAAACCAAAGTCACTCGCACGGATTTGGCTATGAAATAAAGACTTAGCCCGGGCCGGCGACCCTGCCCACGACTTGGCAAGAACATTAGCGTCGTCTCATTCCAAGCGATGTGATTGGCTTTGCCGAGCCTCTTTCTCAAACTGAGAGGCAGACCTCCGTTATTCTCGGGATTTCACACTTAGGCACCCCGTTCCCCCATTTCACTTGACTCAAAATGAGATGGCGGGATACTTTTCCATTAGATTCAATCACTTGTGAGAATCACCAAATCCTTCAAGGCGCGGTGACGTTCTGAACATAGCTGGAAGCAATTCGACGTCGTCACCGGAAGACCGTCCGCCCGGGCGAATCCACATCGATTCCGACGATGCCTTTCAGAATCTCCTTCTGCGTATTGCCCAGAAAGCGGCGGAACGCTCCGATCCAAATTCCCTGATTCAACTTTTCTGCCGTATCACCCGCGAATTCTTTCAGTGCTCCGGAGTTTATTTCTGGAGGCGGCAGACCGGAGACGAACTCGTAGGGGAACAAGCGGATGGCAAACTGGCCGAGCGTTTCATCGGACTCCATCTGCTTCCTCAACAAAGCGCAGTCACCGCCGATGCAGTCCGTTCGCGCCGCACACTTTTCGCCAACCACGTGCAGTCATCCGTGCCTGCGCTGCAGGAATTTGGTGCGCGCTCGCTCATGGCTGCTCCTTTGGTGGTCTTCGATGAAGTCATCGGCGCGCTTACCTTCTTACATGATTCCGAGGACGAGTTTTTTGAGGAAGACCTCTCTGCCAAGGCCACCATCCTGGCGGGGCAGTTGGGCAGCCTGCTGGAAGCCACGCGAATGGCTGAGGTTTCGCGCGAAGAGCACCGCCGCGCTGAAGTGCTGGCTGAGGTAGCCACTGCACTGCATGGAACGCCGGACGTCGACACGGTGATCGAAGCACTGGCCGATCGTCTCCGCCTGCTGCTGCGTACTCGTCTGGTCTCAATTCTTCTGCGCCGCGAGGGGCCATTTGAGTTGCGCGCCGTCTCCGCCGAAACCACGCAGCTGGCGACTTCTTTCCGGGCTCGCCACGACCGGCAAACCATTCGCTTTGCCGCCGATCTGGCGCAACGCGCCGTCTCCGCTGGCGAAACCATCACCATCTCGGTAAGCGGCGATCAACACTCGCTCGGGAGTGTGATCTCTGCGGGCATGCTCATCGCCGCTCCGTTCCGCACTTCGCGCACTGAGGGAGCAATCCTGGTTTATCCCCGCACGGAGGGCGGCTTCACCTCGGAAGAGAAGTCACTGGTCTCCGTCATTGCCGGCTTTGGTGCGGTCGCGCTGGCGCACGCCGAACTTTGTTCCACGGCGCAAGGCCAAGCCCGTGAACTTCACCAGTTACTCGAGATTTCCTCCGAACTCAGTTCCAGCGGCGATCTCGATCATTTCCTGCAGGCCTTCGTCGTCCGCGCCTCGGATTTTCTGGGCTTCGGTCGCTGCTTCATCGCGCTGCTGGAAGACGAAAAGTTTCGCATCCGGCATAGCGTTACCCGCGGCCAGTCGGAGCGGGTCGATAATATTTTTCCCGAAGGCATCGCCACGCGCGCATTACGCGCAAAGGAAGTTTTCTGGTCCGATGATCTGAGCGAGGAGGCCGGCGTCAATTTACCTGCGGTCACCCGTTATAAGGCGCGGCAGTTGCTCGCCGTGCCTCTGCTCAGCGCCGACGGCAGCGTTCTGGGAATGTTCGGCGTACTCGATCGACTCGACGATACCGGCATCTCCCGTGAGGATGTGCGCCGCGCCCGCGCCCTGGCTGCGCAAGTTTCAGTTGTGCTCGAAGTCGCCCGCAACCTGCACCAATCCGAACTCAACCGCCGGCGATCGGACGTCTTGATTCAACTTGCACGCGAGATTGATGGCATCCTGCGGCTGCCCGATTTCGCTCGCAAGTTCGTCGATCGCGCCATCGAACTCACCGGAGCGCGCGCCGGTGCGCTCGCTTTATTTCAGGAAGGACGATTCCAGACCGTTGCGCTTTATCCCCTCCCGGCTGCGGCGCTAACCAGCCCGTCGTCCAGTTCATCGCCGCAAACTGAATCGCAGCGCTCGGGGCCTGGCGATCATCAGCAGCCAGAAATTCCGCACAAGGATACTCTTCTTCACAGTGGACAGGAGTTACAAAATCCGCACTCTGACATTTACTCCGTAGAAGTCCGCGCCCGCCCGGACGATCAGGCTCTACAGCAGCGCTTCGCGCGGGCGGTTGCCGAGTTCGCTGGCAGGCACGTCGAGACCATCGTTTCCGGCACAGCGTCCGATCTTCTCGGTTCAGAGTTGGCTTCGGAGTTGCGTTGGAACGATTGCGTGGTGGTTCGACTGCCGGGTTCCAACGGAGAACTCGCCGGCTTGTTATGCCTTTCTGGCCGCTCTCGCCCGCTGGCGTCGGAAGACCGTGAATTGATCGAAGCCGTCGCCGGTCACGCCGCCATGGCCCTGGATAATGCCCGCCTGTTCACGCGCGTGGAACAAGCCAATCGGCATTGGTTGGAAATTTTTGACGCGATCACTGACTTGATCGTCGTGCACGATGAGACGGACAAAGTCTTGCGCGTAAACCGCTCCCTGGCCGCCATGATCGGAGTTACCCCCAGCGAATTGATCGGGGTTAACATGCGCGCTCTGCTGGCGCTTACCAGCGAATCCACGCTCTATTCATGCCCGTTTTGCAGGTCCGTAGATCAAGACTCCGACGAATACGTTCATCCCGCGCTCGACCGGACCTATTTGGTTTCAACTTCCCGGGTTCACGGCGCCGCCGGGGAAAACCTGCAGACCATCCACGTACTGAAGGACATCACCGACCGCCGAGAAGCCGAGCGCCGGTATCGCGAATTGTTTGACAACATTCAGGAGGGACTTTTCTTCAGTACGCCGGAAGGCCGCTTCATCGAAGTGAACGACGCCCTCGTCGCCATGCTGGGTTACACCAGCCGCGATGAACTTTTGCAAGTGGACATTCCGACCCAAATCTATTTCACTCCCGAGCAGCGCTCGTTCCACAGCCAGGCCATGGAAGAAAACGGTCACATGCGGAATTTTGAGGCTACGCTTCGCCGCAAGAACGGCTCTCCCATCTACGTCCTCATCAATGCTTTCGGCATGTACGACAGTCTCGGCCGCCTGGTGCAGATTCGGGGACTCATGCTGGACGTGACCGGCCTGCACACTTATCAATCGGAATTGCAACGCGAGCGGGACTTCTCCGGCAAGATCCTCAGCAACACGCAAAGTCTCATCCTCGTATCTGACACGGCCGGCCTGATCAGCTACGCCAATCGCCGTTGGTATGAAGCTGGCTTCGAACAGCGTGAACTCCTCGGCAGGCCCCTGCTCGAGCTAGCTGCCCCGGGCTACGTCCGGCCACTTGCCGAAGCGCTGCAGACCATTCTTCTGGGCGGGCAAGTCGATAACCTGGAATTGCAAATAACCCGGGGCAACGGTCAGGCCGGCCAGTTTTCTGTCAACCTAAGCCCCATGCGCGACGAGCAGAACAACATCAACAGCATCGTCGTGGTCATGACCGACATTACTGATTCTGCCGAGCTTCGGGGCAAACTGGTCCACGCCGAAAAAATGGCCGCCGTTGGACAACTCGTCTCCGGCGTCGCCCACGAAGTAAACAATCCTTTAACTGCGATCCTCGGCTTCGCCGATCTGCTGCTCGAAAACCCCGATCTTCCTGAAACCGCCCGCAAGGACCTGCGTGTCATTCTGCAGGAAGCTCAGCGTACTAAACAGATCGTCCAGAATTTGCTCAGCTTCGCCCGCCAGATGCCACCGCAGCGCAACGCCGTCCAACTGAACCTGATTCTTCGCCGTACCATTCAACTCCGTTCCTATGACTTCAACAGCCACGGCGTCGACATCGTCGAACATCTCGACGAAGGGATTCCCGATGTCAATGGTGACGCTCATCAACTGCAGCAAGTTTTTCTTAACATTCTGAACAATGCTTACGATGCCGTACACGAGATCGGCCGGCCCGCCCGTATCGAAATTACGACCACCAAAGCCGGCAACGCAGTAGAAGTTTCTTTTCGCGATAATGGCTACGGCATCTCCCATCCCGATCGCATCTTCGATCCCTTCTTCACCACCAAAGAGGTTGGCAAGGGAACCGGCCTCGGCCTCAGCATCTGCTACGGCATTGTGAAGGAGCACGGAGGAGAAATTCTCTGCCATAACAATACCGACGGGCAGGGAGCCACCTTCATCGTCCGCTTTCCCGCAGCGCCCCACACTGCTTCTCTGGGTGTGGCCGCAGGAGTTTTACAAAAATGACAAGCCCAGCCATCCATCCCACAACACTGCCGGTTCTTCTCATCGAGGATGAACCTTCCATCATGGCCTTGGTGAGCGCCACTCTCGAGCGCAATGGATATGAAGTTGTCTGCATCGAATCAGGCGCTGAAGCTCTGCGTCTGCTGGAAAAAGGCCAATATCTTGGCGTGGTTTCCGACATGCGCACGCCCGGTGGCGTCGATGGCGCGCAAGTCCATTCCTGGATTTCCGCCAATCGCCCCGATCTTGTCGACCGGGTAGTGATCATCACCGGCGACTATGCCAACGAAGAAACCGTAACCACCCTGCGCAAGATTGGCGCGCTTTATCTCGAGAAGCCTTTTCGTGTTCAGGACCTGATCTCTGCTGTCGAAAAAACTATGGGGAAAGCCCGGTGAATCCTGCTCTCGGCAAAGAAGAACTCCGCATCCGGCTGCTGGTGGTCGACGACGAACAGAGTATCCGCAAGCTCTGCATGACCGTGGGCGAGGCTCTGGGTTTCATCTGTCTCGAAGCGGATAGCGGCGAATCGGCGCTGGCCCTGCTCGAAGAGCAGCCGGTGCACATGATCCTTAGTGACATGGTGATGCCGCACATGTCGGGCCTCGAGTTCCTCGAAAGAGTAAAGAAATTTCTGCCGCGCACCGAAGTCGCCCTCATGACCGGACACGGCTCCATCGAGACCGCCGTGCAGTCCATGCGGCTGGGTGCTTACGACTACATCACCAAACCGTTTTCTCCACTCGAAGAATTGCGTTTGTTTCTGCGCCGCATGGCGGAAAAAATCCGCTTAGTCGAAGAAAACGAATTCCTGCGCCAGAGGATGGATTCCGAAACCGCCGTCCACGGCATCATCGGGGCCTCGGCTAAGATTCAGGAAGTTTTACGGGTGGCTTCGCGTCTCAAGGACACGCGTACGTCAGTTCTCATTTCCGGCGAAAGTGGCACCGGCAAAGAACTGATCGCCCGCGCCATTCACTACCGCGGAGCCTTCGCCAACCGCCCGTTCGTCGCCGTCGATTGTGGCTCGCTCGTGCCTACGCTGATTGAGAGCGAACTCTTCGGTTATGAAAAAGGCGCATTTACCGGCGCACTGAAATCTAAACAGGGACTCTTTCAATCCGCGGACACGGGCTCAGTCTTTCTCGATGAAATCGGTGAACTGCCGCTGGAGCTGCAAGCCAAGCTCTTGCGCGTGCTGCAGGAAAAAGAAATCCGCCCCGTCGGGAGCAACCAGCGCGTCAAGGTAGACGTGCGCATCATCGCCGCCACCAACCGCGATCTCGAAGCAGCCTACAAGAATGGAACCTTCCGCAAAGATCTTTACTTCCGCCTCAACGTAGTCACCGTGCACGTGCCCGCCTTGCGCGAGCGTCGCAGTGATATTCCCATGCTGGTGCGATGGTTTTGCGAGCGTTACGCTCCCGGAGCCGATCTACGCGTCTCTAACTCCGCGATGAAAGCCCTGATGAATTATGACTGGCCGGGAAATGTGCGCGAACTGGAAAACTGCATCGAGCGCGCCGTCGCTCTCGGCGACGGAACTCTGATCGATCTCGGCGATCTTCCTCCATCCATTGCTGCCCTCGATTCAGCCGGCTCACGAACTTCGAGGGAGTCCACTTCCGAATTGGTTTCCGATCTCGCCGGGGGCGCGGACTTGAATTCGAGCGACGCACCGGCCGCTACCCCACTCTCCACAACCGATCTGGAAGATATCGAACGCGCCACCATCCAGCGTGTCTTCGAACAAGTGAAAGGCGACAAAGCTCTCGCCGGTCGCATGCTCGGAATCAGCCGCGCCACTCTCTACCGGAAATTAAAACGCTACAACATCACCGGAGCATCCGGTTCTGAACCATCCAGCCACGCGCTGCAATAAGTGAAGAGCCGACTGATACCATCTCGCGCATGCCGACGGCGCTTCGATTCGGCCCGTATCGATTCTATTTTTATAGTCATGAACCGAATGAGCCGGCTCACGTTCCCATCGATCGCGATGACGCTTCCGCCAAGTTCTGGCTCAATCCGGTCCAATTGGCTGCAAACTTTGGGTTTCGTGCTCATGAGCTCCGCGAGATACAATTGCTTGTAACGGAACGTAGGACGCGGCTCCTGGAGACTTGGAATGAATTTTTTGGCATCGAACGCAGATGAGCGGGTTTTGGGCGTTGAGTTCAGCGACGACGCTCTGAGCGTTTCGCTGCGCGACGGCCGGATTATAACCGTACCGCTCGTTTGGTATCCGCGCTTACTGAATGCCACGCCCTCTCAACGTCAAAACTGGAAAGTTGCTGGGGGCGGCTACGGCCTGTACTGGCCCGACGTAGACGAGGATCTCAGCACCGAAGGCTTATTGCGCGGCTCGCCAGCACCTCGGGCATCAGTTTCTAATTCCCGTGCCTAAAGGTCCCGGTTGTCAGAAATCCTTCAAGGCGCTCCCATTCGAAAATCTGAAACATAGGTTCATCATCGCTGTCTTATTTCCCCCGGTATGACGGCAGTAACTTTATTTACACTCCAGATTGCAGTACCTTGGTGTAGTGTCCAGAAGTTTGTAACCGTCTGCGCATTCGCGCCTGCCTTGGAGAAAACATGAGCCGCTCTGTAGTCGTCCGCCTTTGTCTTGTCGGATTTCTCATCACCGCCCTGTTCACGGGATGTTCGCGCGATCCGAACGTGCGGAAGCAAAAGTATCTGGAGAGTGGCGACCGCTATTTCGCCCAAGGCAAGTACCGCGAAGCTGCCATTCAATACGCCAATGCGGTGCAGATCGACTCCCGTTTCGCCCAGGCGCATTACCAACTCGGGCAAACCTATCTCAAACTTGGCGACAGCGGCCACGCCTTTCAGGAGCTTTCACGAACAGTGGAGTTGGCTCCGGATAATTACCGCGCCCACATCGATCTAGCCAATCTTTTGGTTACGGCGCGAAACCCAGATGGCTCCTCCAATCAGGACTATCTGAAACAGGCGCGCGTCCATCTCGATCTTCTGCATGAAAAGCAGCCCCAGAATCCCGAGGTCTTCGAGGCTTGGGCAGACTACTATGCGGCACAAAACAATGTGGCTGCGGCATTGCAGGAGATGCAAAAGGCAATCGCCGCCGATCCCAACCGATCGGAATCTTATCTGAATCTGGCGCTTCTGCAACTGCGCTCAAATCAGCTTGATCAAGCCGAGGCGAGCTTTAAGAAAGCCGCCAATCTTGATCCCAAGGCGATGAATGCGCAGCTGGCTTTGGGAGGCTTTTACCAGTCGCGCAACCGCATCCCCGAAGCCGAACAGCAATTCAAACACGCCATTGAACTCGCTCCCAAGGATCCTTCCCCGCGCGAAGCTCTGGTACGGCTGTATATGTCCGAGGGCAAAAAGACCGAGGCTGAAGCCCTGCTGAAACAGGCAAAAATCGATCTCCCGAATAATTCCGAAGGCTACCGCATGCTCGGCGATTTTTATTTTGCCAACGGCGATCTGGACAAAGCTACGGCAGAATACGCCTCGCTGAATAGCGATCATCCCAGGGACATACAAGTAAAGAGGAACTATGTCCAGCTTTTGATCCTGAAGAACCAGTTGTCGGAGGCCACTAAGCTTAATAACGAGCTGTTAAAGACGAATCCGCACGACGTGGATGCACTGATCTATCGCGCCCAAATATGTCTGCGGCAGAGCGACGCAAGCGGTGCGGTGGATGCTTTGCAGCAGGCGGTCTCGAATGATCCCAGCAATGCAGTCGCTCATTATCAATTGGGACTTGCCTTCGATATGCAGCACAATGACGGACGTGCAGAATCGGAATGGCGAGAGGCCGTGCGCCTCCGTCCGGGTCTGGCAGATGCACAACGCGCCCTGGCAGGTCTGGAAATGCGCCGCGGAGATATGAATGCCCTCAGCCAAACCGCAGAACAAATCATCACCAGCGCCCCTCAGGCTCCCGATGGCTACCTGATGCGCGCTTTGGCGGAGATGAATCGGCAGAAATATTCTGACGCCGAGCAGGACCTAACAAAAGTCATGGGCATGGCTCCGCGAAGTGCGGCTCCCTACGTGCAAATGGGAAACCTTCACGGGATGGAAAAGCAATATTCGGAGGCAATCAAGTTTTACCAGGAGGCACTGGATAAAGATCCCGCATCAACCGAGGCCCTGCAAGGCATCATGAACGTCTACCTGCTCGAGAAACAACCCGATCAGGCGGTGGCCGCGGCGCGCGCACAAATCGCCAAATCGCCTGCCACGGGAGCATTCTACGATCTGCTGGGTACGATGCTGTTTCAGAAAAAAGACCTGAGCGGCGCCGATACTGCCTTCCACAAAGCCATCGAACTCGACAAGAATAATTCTGATGCGCTTTTGAAGCTCGGCCAGGTGCAGGCGGCGGAAGGCTCAGTGGATAAGGCTCTCGCTTTGTATCAGCAGTCGATCAAGGATCACCCGCGTGAGATTGCGTTTTACATTCTCGCTGGCGAAATGTATGAGTCGCAACATGACTGGAGCAACGCGAAGGAGATGTATCAGAAAGCGCTGGAAGTGCAGCCGGATAATCCGCTGGCCTCGAACAATCTCGCCTACGTGATGTTGCAACAGGGCGGCAACGTGGACGTGGCTCTGGCTATGGCTCAGACCGCACGGCGCGGAATGCCCGACTCCTCGAATGCCGCCGACACTTTGGGTTGGGCGTATTTTCAGAAAGGCGTGTACAAATCCGCGATTGATTTGTTCCAGGAATCCATACGGCTCAATGAGAAGCGGGGAGCGGCCGACGACCCAACCGTCCACTATCACCTGGCACTCGCCTATCAGAAAGCCAACCAGCCAGCCCAGGCGCGGCAACAACTGGAGCACGTGCTAAAACTCAGTCCCAACAACAGCGATGCCCGAAAGGCTTTGTCCGAATTGCGCGGATAGGGCCTTCTACTTCGCATAGACCCGAAGTTCTTATTTTGCGTGAATTGGATCTTTCGCGAGAGCTCTCAACCGCGAGAATAAGCGCGTCCGGCCCGCAGACGCCGATCAGTCGGCTGCGAGGACGTGGTTCGGCGTCTCTGCGACTTGAGGCCGGCGCGCTCCACGGTTCGAAGGCAGGCCGGCGTCGCGAATCTTATAGAGCAGTGCTCGATAACTTATGTTCAAAGCACGAGCCGCCTGCTTGCGGTTCCAGTGGTGGTGTTGCAGCACCTTCAAGATGATCTTACGTTCCAACTCATGCACCGCCTGGCGCGTAATTTTCTTCAGCGAAATCGGTCCGTCCACGTTGATATCGGCGCTGAAAAAATCCGGCTGATTCGGGCGTAACTCGCCCGAGATGGAATCTTCAGTCCCCAGGATCACATAGCGCTTAATCAGGTTTTCCAGCTCGCGGACGTTACCCGGCCAGTGATATTTGCTCAGCGCATTCATCAAATCGATCGAGAGTGGTTTGGCGCGTGAATTGAATTTCCGGTTATAGCATTCGAGAAAATAGTCAACCAGATCGGGCAGATCAGGGATGCGATCGCGCAATGGCGGCATGTGCAGATTGACCACATTGATGCGATAGAACAGGTCGGCGCGGAACGTACCGTTGGCTATCTCTTCCTCCAGCTTTCGATTGGTGGCACAAACGACGCGCACTTCAACTTTCTTGTCTTCCTGAGCGCCGATGCGGCAAAACTGGCCGTCCTGCAGCAACTGCAGCAGCTTCGACTGCAAACTCATGTCGAGTTCGGAGATCTCATCGAGGAACAACGTGCCTCGATGCGCCATCTCCACTCGTCCTGGTTTGGTCCCGAAGGCGCCGGTAAAGGCTCCTTTTTCGTACCCGAACAGTTCGCTCTCCAGCAACGTTCCCGGAATGGCGGGACAATTCACCTTCACCCATGGACCCGTCTTCCATGGTGAGTTCGCGTGGATCATACGCGCGATAATGTCCTTGCCCGTACCGCTCTCTCCCTGAATGAGTACCGGAACATTCGCCCCGGCTATCTTGGCGAGCCGTTCTCGCAAAGACCGCATGGCGTCGGTATTTCCGAACACCACTGCTTCGGGTGGCATCTCGCCTAAAGGCTGAATCAGGGAACTGACTGGATTTGAAGTGCTCATAAAGCTTTGCTGGCTCGACAGCGCGGTCAGAATGATGAGTGCATCCGGGGAACCAAACGCCGCGGACCGGTTCGGTAATTGTTTAGGCTAGTCTATGTAATTGAGAAAAAGCAACTTACTAAAGATCAGAGAAGGTATTGGGTAGTAATGAGAAGGATACCGATTACCTGAAGAGGAGGTGGCCGGGAAGGGAAAATGTTTTCACACCAGAGAAGATTGCTTCCTTCGCGCCGTCTTCTCCTTGGCCGCGCCGTTAGCCAAAGGACGGGAGAACTTCAGGCCGACCAGGTTATAGGCCTCGGCGTGTTGAGTACGCAGCACCTTGGCTCGCAGGCTGCGCGCAGACTTCGGCAGGCTGGCTAAAGCTGCGAGGGGCGCACTTGGTATTTCCAGCGAAACCTCAGACGTGGCGGGCAGAGACCTTCGCACCGCGACCAGCATGCCTCCGGCTGAGACGTTGAGGGCAGTCGCAAACTCCAGAAATTCCTTATCCAGCTCAACTCGACCTCGAACAAATACAGGGATGGCCAAAGGCAGGCGCGGCCACCGCCGCCGCTCTGTCGTTGCAGTCCTTCGGTTCACGCACACCCCTTCCCTCGTTAGGTTTGACTTAGCAATTCAAGCACATTGGGTGCCAAAACCTGAGTTGGGGTTGAAAGGACCGAAGCAAGACTTATAAAACTCGCAAAAACCAGGCCAATTCACGCCGTGCGCCAGATAAACCAGCTAGGGTGCGGTGTTTTTCATCATCTCGCGTTTCAGTTAGGCTTGAGACCTTTGATCTAGAGAAGTCAGACTCCTCCGGCCAGGAGTGCAAGCTTTTGCTACACTTGGGTAATCACGTTGCATTTTTCGTTGACAATGAAAAGTAACCTGGCATACGATTTTGTTAAAGCATTCTTCTGTAATAGTTGAGTGTCCCCCCTTGTTCTGTGCTAGACCGCCCTATTCCTTATGGCTACCGTGCAGAAGAACATGTGTGTTCCCGACCTCGATAATGCGCCTCCAGTTGCGCCGCCCATCTCTTCGGTTCAGGCAACGGGCATGCCGAGCGCGGCCGATCTGCCTCAGGCCTACAGCGAATTGCAGCAGCGCTTTCAGCGCACCACCAACGCCTTAGGGTCTGCGGCGCACGATCTGAAGACTCCACTCGCGATTCTGAACGGGTACGTTGAGCTGTTGCAGAGCGAGAAGCTTGGACCGGTAAGTGACCGGCAGCGCGAAGTCTTACGCGACATGCAGGCCAGCGGCAAACGTCTGCAGCAATTTATTCAGGACTTCCTCACTTACAGCGCGCTCGAGACCGGCGGCCTGAAGATGCAATACGCGGTGGGCAACATCAACCAGGGGCTGTCGGATGTCTGCCGCTTGTGGTCCACTCGCTTTCAGGAAAAAGGATTGGCTCTTTATTTTTTAGCGAATGATAAGTTGCCGGAATTTCCCATGGATTCTCCCAAGCTGGAGCGCGTGATCTCCAACCTGCTGGAAAATTCCTTTAAATTTGTTCCCCAGGGCGGCACGGTATGGCTGCACGCGGAACCGTACATGTGGGAGCGCCGCGCCACGGCTCAGCCTGCATCCTCCGGCGAACGCCGGCGTCAAATTAATTCGCAACCCAATTCAGTCAAGGTGAGCGTGTCCGATACTGGTCCGGGAATTCCCGCGGAGTTTCATCAGGAAGTCTTCGACGATTTCTTTCGCCTGCCCAGCAATGGAAATCAGGACGGAATGGGACTTGGTCTATCCATCGTCCGTCGCCTGGTCCAGGGCATGGGTGGAAAAGTCTGGGTGGAAAGCGATCCCGGCGCCGGCTGCAAATTCTCATTTCTTCTTCCCTTCAAACCTGTCTCCAATCATGCCGGCAAAGGAAAGAATCGGTGAGCGAAACCGCGAAGATTCTGCTCGTCGATGACGAGCCCGCCATGCTCCGCTACATTCGGACGCTACTCGAGGTCGACAACCATACAGTAGAGACCGCCTCCACCGGAGAAGAAGCTCTGGAAAAGATTGACAAAGGCCTCGAGCCCGATCTCGTACTTCTGGATGTACTGATGCCGGGAATCGACGGCTTGGAGACTCTTGAGCAACTGCGCCAGAAGCGGCCCTCCGCCAAGGTAGTAATGCTTTCCTGCGTCAACGATACGAAGAAAGTTGTGCAGGCTATGCGTCTGGGAGCGCATGACTATCTCACCAAGCCGTTTCAGAAAGCGGAACTGGATGCGGTGATAGACCAGTGTCTCGGTCTGGGTCAAACGCCGGTTGGCGGCGAAGTGGAGGAAGTCGCCGACGACGTATTTTTCATTGCAGCCAGCCCGGCGATGCGAAAAATTCGCTCGCAAGCGGCGCTCGTAGCCCATGTAGACATTCCCGTCTTACTGCTGGGCGAGAGCGGCACCGGTAAAGAAGTGCTGGCCCGCCTGATTCACAAACTCTCGCGGCGCGCGCATCGTACTTTTCTGAAAGTAAATTGTGCGGCTGTTCCCGCCGATCTGCTTGAAAGTGAATTATTCGGCTACGAGCCCGGCGCATTTACCGGAGCTACGCACGCCAAGCCGGGCAAGTTCGAACTGTGCAACAAAGGAACCATCCTGCTTGATGAAATTGGCGAAATGCCGCCGGCACTGCAAGCCAAACTGTTGCATGTGCTGCAGGACCAGCAATTCTCGCGGCTCGGCAGTCGTTCCATCATCAAAGTTGACGTACGCATCCTGGCGGCGACTAACATCGATATTCCTCAGGCTCTGGCGACCAAGCGCCTGCGCGAAGATCTTTACTACCGCTTGAATGCCTTTACTTTGCAATTGCCGCCTTTGCGCGAGCGCAAAGAAGAGATTCCCATTCTGCTCAAACATTTCATGACCCGCATGGCGGAACAATATGCACGGCCTCAGCTTCCGCTTTCGCCGCCACTGCTGGAAGCCTGTCAAAGGTACAGTTGGCCCGGCAATCTACGCGAACTCAACAATTTCTTGAAGCGCTATTTGATTCTTGGGGACGAAACCCTGGCTGCGGCGGAATTGCAGCCACGCAACGATGGCAATGGCGGCGGTGCACATGCGGACTCCGGGAGCCGGAGCGGAGAATCCAGCGGAGGATTGAAGTCACTGGCCCGCACTGCTAAAGACGAAGCCGAAGGCGAAGCCATCCGCCAGGCGCTCGAACAGACCAACTGGAATCGTAAGCAAGCAGCTGGGCTCCTGCAGATCAGCTACAAAGCTCTGCTCTACAAAATCCGACAGTACGGCATCGCCGAAGCGAAGAGCCATCACAAGCTTTCCGCTGGCGCCTAAGCTCGCGCCACTATCATCGGAATCTGCCCAACGCTTACTGCACCGTCAGACTGAATCCCGCGCTCTTCGTGAACGAGCCCGAAGTTGCCGTTACCTGCAGCGGATAAGATCCTGCGGGTGTTCCCGTGATCGTGGGCTGCTCTTTCGCTTTGCTGCAAGCCGGGAGCAGGACAATAAGCGAGAATACAGTCCACAGCAGGAAGAGTCCCAGTAGACGGCTGCGCCTGCGTTTGCAGCCCATTCCAAACAGGGCAACTCCTGGCACCATCAACCACAAGCATAAAACGGACTACTCCACCTCGTAGAGCTGATCGTACTGATCGGCCGCACCGTAGTGGTCACATTCAGCGTACTCGACTGCTGACCGGGACCGTTAAACGTCAGCGTACTGGGAGTGAATCCGCAACTCGCCCCAGCCGGGAGGGAAGAACAGCTGAGAGCGACGTTGGATCCAAAGGTTAGTGAGGGGCTTACGAATACCGAGTAGGTCGCTGTGTTGCCGGCCACTACGGTTTGGCTGGAGGGAAGAATTGAAACCGAAAAATCCGTCGCTGTGAACGAGGCAGTCGCGGTGTTGCTGGGATTCGTATTGTTGCTGTTGGTGACGGTGGCTAATATCGATCCTCCGCCCGCCGTGCTCGGCGTGACCGACATGGCGACGGTCGAAGTAGAGCCCGATTGCAGCGCCGGAATGGTGCACACCACATTAGCGCCTGTGGGAACACTGCAAGTGCCGGACGCTGCCGACGCGCTATTGAATACGGCCGTTATGCCGGTTGAAAGCTGGCCTGTCACTGTAATATTCGTGGCCAGGTCCGGTCCCTCGTTGATGACGGTAAACGTGATCGTCAGTTGATTCCCGGCGCTAACGTATTGTGAGTTTGGAGATAGAATCGGGGCCACGCAGCGGATGCACAGATCAGTCGCAGTTTGCAACCGCACGGCGAACGCATCAGTCGGTGCGGGCGCGGTGATCGTGGGACACGGCGTTCCCGGCGCCGGATTTACTGGAGTGTCCAGGCAGTTCTGTACCGGTCCCTGCAGCTGCAAGTTGGTGGAATTCGTATCCCCTGCAAAATAAGTATTAAGAGAAGAATCGACCGTAATGCTGGTGCCGCGATCCGTACCGTTGCCGCCGAAGTAGGTTGCGTAAGAACCTACGGTACTCTGGCTACTGTTGATCTGAGTATCAAGGTGAGCGAAGAAAGCGTTCTGCGTCCCGTTCAGATGGGTCTGAATTGCCCCCACCGAAGCTGGAAAATCAGTGGAATTGGTCGCTCCCGTAACCAGCGCGCCTTCCGCTGTATCGACCGCGATGGCTAAGCCGCTATCGTTCAAAGATCCGCCGAGATAGGAAAAATACCCCAGCGGCACCGCCGCGCTTGAGGTCGTGGTTGAACCCGTCTCATTCGCAAACCTCGCGACGTATGCGTCCGTATGCGTCGTGTCGGGCGTTGTCGAACAGGGCAGCACCGCCGTTGGAGCATTCAGGCAAGGCTGGAAGGCTCCGGCTCCGCTTGGGAGGGTGATATTGGAAGAATTTGTCGTTCCGGTGATGTAAACGTTAGCCGCTCCAGAGTCGATGGTCAATCCGGTCGAAGAATCGTTGTTATTACCGCCAAAGAACGTCGAGTAAATCAATTGTGGGCCGCTGGTCTGGGCGTTGGTCACGTTTAGCTTGGCGACAAAAGCGTCAGTCGGCTCCGGCGTGGTCACAGCCGGACACGACACCGGCGGCAGAATGGTAATTGGTTCAGGCGTATTGAGGCATGGCTGCCAGGCGTTCAATATAGGAAAGTCGGTCGAATTCAGAATGCCGCCGTTCGGGCCTTCGCCACTGTTATAGAAATTGGTGGTGCCGCTGAAATAAACATTTCCCGTGGTATCGACCGCGATGCCGCCACCTACCGCAATCGAACCATTACTTCCCCCGAAGTAAGTGGAGTACGCGATGCTGGGTAATCCCGTCGCATTCGTATTTACTTCAGTCATGAAAAACTGAATGCTGCCGTTCGAGCTCGCCTGATAGGCCGCAGGGAGGGAAGTCGACGGAAAGCCTGTGCCAGAGTTGGTGGAAGTCGTGGTCCCGGTTACAAAAACATTACTATTATTGTCGGTCGCCACCGCGCTGGCGGATTCCGAACCGTTTCCAGAGAGGTAGGTAGAGTACTTCAGCTGAGGCGACCCCGTCGAATCAAGTCCGCTCAATGCGCTCACGAAAACGTGGCACGGCGCCGAAATGGTGGAGATCAAAGGCGTGCAGGTAGTGCCCGCCAGTGGCGTGGTCTGAAAGCCTGCCGCGGAAGTGGGAAAATTCGTTGAAGTAGTGGTGCCCGTAACATACGCCGTACCGCCAGTATCCACCGCAAGTCCCGAGCTGATGTCGGTCCCGCTACCGCCGAGATAAGTGAGGTAAAGAATCCCTGCCGCGCCTGCCGTCGGGTCCAGCTTCAGGATGAAAATATTCTGTGCCCCATTAAGAGTGGATTGCTTGGGAGTCACCGGCGACGAGGCCACCGGAAGATCCGTTGAAGTCGTGGATCCGGCCAGATAAATAAAGCCGTCGCCGTTGACGGCGATGGAAGGATAAGTCTCACTCCCGCTGCCACCGAAGTAGGTGGAGTAACTGACGGTCGGGTCGATCACCAGTTCTCTGCCGCGATCATATGCGCCGATTTCGAAGCCCACGCGATTCGTTGCGCGGAGCACGAATCGTCCATCGACCGGCTGCTGGCGGCCAGCAATGCTCTGATACACGCGCGGAGCCTGCAACCTTACGCTGGCGTCCGTTCCTTTAAGAACTAAATCTCCGTGGCTTAATTCGAGTTTCTTTGCACCCTCGAACTGCAATTCCGCTTGAGACGGATCGGCGCCGGGCGCAACCTTGAAGTCGTATTCCAGGCGGCCCTGGCGTCCGTAGAAAACCAGATCGATTCCCGGGTAAACATTCTGGTAGCGAACCCCAGCAAATTGAGGTACGCCAGTGTGCCACTTCTTGGGATCGTTGCCGATAAAGTAATTGCTCTTTCCCGGAAGCCGCTCACTTCCGGCGATCGCTGCCGCGGGATTACTCCCCACCAGAGTCATGCGAACGGATTCCATGCTCGACCCGTTGTCACTCCCATTCCGCGACGCCGCGCTGCGATTCGTTGATGCAAGTTGTGCCGTCCGCATTGCCAGCACCGCTCCGGTTGAATCCAGAAAGAGGCTATAGCCCGGTCCCCGCGAGACGAATTTCACGCTCGGATCGGTTTGCCCCAGGTTGGGCTCGAAGATCAGCGGAAGCTGGCTAAGAAGCGCACGAGCATCGGGGTTCGACTTCACCGGGTTCGCGTTCAATGAAGCTTTGTCGAGAACGGCGTGAATGGGGAAGCCGGAAGCCGGAGTCATCGCCTTCTGGGCATACCGCCGTGGTCCCGAGCCAAGCGTCAGGCCCGCCACGAGCAACAAAATCACGGCCGCGCCCATAACACGGATGCATTTCAAGCGGCCTTCCGCCCTCGGCGACAAGCTTTTTCCCGACACTTCACAGCCATTTCCCATTACGCTTTTCCTCCGGTGTCTACCGATCATAAATGGAGAGAGTAAACGGCGCACGAATTCTCACCTGGCGCCGGCGAAGCCGCCCGCTGCTGACATGTCATTTAGGGACTGGCGGAAAACAAACAACTACTTAAACATCTGACGGATAGCCAAGTCAAGCGAGCGCCCGAACTCACGCCCGCTTCAACACCTCAGATGCGCCCGCCGACCGATAAAGATGCCGCGGACGGACTAGAAAACAGAGGGCCCAGAAAACGCAGCGCCATGAAAACGGATGACCTAAAAAACGTAGCACGAAGGTGGCAGGAAACAGCCCACCGACGATCGCCGCGGGACGATTTCTGCAAATCGCTGCATACCACCACGCTGCACGAGTCTCCACCAGCCACAGAAGCCATTGATTCTCCGCGAAATGCCGCATCACCCTTCGCACGAAGATGGTCATCCGATTGCTAACCTCTAGGGGTACCGCTGTGCAATCTCCTCCAACGCCGCTTTCCAGGAAAGCTCGACCGTTTACCGAATCAGTGCATAAGCTTTTTTGCTCTTGCAAACTGCCGGTAAATCTATAGAGTGGAATGCAATCAGGACCTGCCACAGGCAGGTTCCAGCCTTCCAGCCTGGTTGCTGTTTCCGCATCAAGGTTTTCTTTGTCGGGGAACAATGCTTTCGGAAAATACGCTTCGGATGCAACCGGATTCTCAGGAACGACGGCTGATGCGGCGCTTCGATATGCGTCTGCCCGCATTGGTCCGTCTCGACGCCAACAGCGAATTCCAAACCGAAACCCAGAACGTGAGCGCGCGCGGAGTTTTCTTTTATCTGGATCGTCCACTCCCTGCTGGCACCCGCTGCGAAGTTACGCTCACGTTTCCTCCGCACATCACGCTGACCGATGCCGTTCGCGTACGCTTTACCGCCCGCGTCATCCGCTCGGAGTCGCCGCTGCCGTCATTACGCGTCGGCACCGCCGCCATGATTGAGGACTACGAATTCCTTCGCTCCTCCGGCGGTACCGATTTCCTTAGCGAACTGCAAAGAGATTGGAAAGCGACGAACTGAAGTGAGCAATTGGCAGTTAGCCATTAGCGAATCAGATCTTGATCCCAACAAACAGCAGCATAAGCTGATGGCAGGCGCCAATTGCTAACGGCTAACTGCGATTCCCTCTTCCCAATTCCTTCATTCTCTGCCGCACCCGCCGATAGCGCCGCGCAACGCTGCTCAGATAGACGCCGTGAATCACCCAGGTCGCGATGTAGGCAGCCCAGAGAAATTTAATTGAGTTCATTGCACGACTCCGCGTAATGATTCCAGGCTTTCCAACTCATCCACTTCACGCTGCAATAGCTCCAGCCGGTAGCGCCACCAGCAAACCACGAGGGCCAAGCAGGAGAAGGCAAGCCAATTCAACAGGAGCACGTGCAACATGCGCGGATCAATCGACCCGCCGCCGCCAATCACGGGCTGGGGATGCTGGGTGCGAAAAAACCAGATCGAAAAATAAACCAGCGGGACATCCAGCGCCCCAAAAATGGCCAGCACCGCCGCCAGCTTCGGAGTCTGCGAGCTGTCGGAAAACTTCCGCAAAACCAGATAGCTGACGTAAATCAGCCAGAGCACCAGAGTAAGCGTAAGCCGTAAATCCCACGTCCACCAGATGCCCCACACCGGCCGCGCCCAGATGGGTCCAGTCACCAGAACAACAGTGCAGAAAACCACTCCCACTTCCGCGGAAACCAGCGCGACAGCATCCGCCTTCGCACTTTTTCGAATCAGGTAGACCACCGAAGCGATCAAGTTCACGAAGAACAGCAAGAACGCCGTCCAGGCCGAAGGCACGTGATAGTAAAAGATGCGTTGCACGTCGCCCATGGTCCGCTCCATAGGAGCGACCCAGATCGCTTCATAAAACGCATAAGCCAGCAATAGCGCCGTGAGAACTGCGAAGATGGGAAAAGCCCGTTTCATTCTGCCTGCAGAATGGTTTCAAACAATGCCAGACAAGCTGTAGTAAACACCACATCGTAGGTGAGAAGCAATACGATCCAGAAGCGCGCCGAGCCGTCCCCGGAAAGAATGATGCGCGTAGCCTCCACCATCGACTGCACGGCTGGGATCGAGATGGGGAACAACAACAGCGGCAACATAATTTCGCGGCTGCGTGTCCGCAACGACATCGCCGCAAAAAACGTTCCGTTGACCACCAGCGCCCACGTTCCCAGAATCGCCACCGGAATCAACTGCCACGCCGGACCCACAACCCGCAGATTGTAGAAAATCATGAACAGCGGCGCCATCACCGCTTCGAGCACGGTAACGAGAATAAAATTCCCCAACGCTTTAGCGACAAATAACGAGTTCGCCGGAGCGGGAGACACCCGGTAAGCATCCAGCACCTGATTGCGCAACTCGCGTGCCCAGGTCTGGTTCAAAGCCACCACCGCGGCAAACAGAAACGCAACCCAGATCAGCCCACCCGCAATCTCGCGCGATTCTTCCGCGTTCGGATCGAAAGAAAAGCTGAAGATCACCACCACCAGCAGCGAAAAAAACAACATGGAGTTAATCGCATCGCGCGAGCGCCACTCCAGACGGATATCTTTCGTCAGCGTCGCCAAGGTTATGGAACGGAGCGAACTCATTGTGTTTTCGTCCGCTCCCGATTGAGACTAGCTGTGCGGTCCACGATCTTCCCAAACTCCATCCACACAAATTCATCGGCCACGCCCTCCAGTAGCGCAGCTTGATGCGTCACCACAAAAATAGTCTTGCCTTCATCGCGCATGTCTTTGAGCAGCGCCACCATCTCCTGTGCTGAATGCACATCCACATTCGAGAACGGTTCATCGAGCAATAAGATCTTCGGATCGTGCAGAATCGCCCGCGCCAGCGACATGCGCTGCCGCATTCCCTGCGAGTACTGTCCCACCGGACGCGTCAATGCAGGATCAAGCCGCACCGATCCAATCGCCTGCACACAGCGGCCGTCGTCCTCAATGTCGTAAAGTCGAGCGAAGTAGAGCAGATTTTCCATCCCGCTCATCTCGTCGTAAAGCAAAGACGGATGCGCCATATAACCAATCTCACGGCAGGCGTCCTGCGGAGTCTTCCCTAAAATCGAAATCGTGCCACGGGTGGGATGAGCCAACCCCGCTATCGCCCGCAATAAAGTTGTCTTCCCCGCTCCGTTGTCGCCCAGAATTGCGTAAAACTTTCCCGCACAAAATCCCGCATCCACCCCGCGCAAAGCCGCGAAGCGTCCGAACTGCTTAACTAGATTGCTGACGGTAATGATGCTGGCGGCTGCCGGGATTTCGGGGACGCTCACGATAATTGCGTTAGTGTGAAAGGTTGAAGATAGCGGAAGCGCGCAGCGAAGTCGAGGAGACAGCCGCTACTCTACCTTGCGCACTGTCATCCCAAGCGGAGCAAGAGATCCTGATTCTTGCCTGCGCAACTGAATGGCCTAGTTCGAAGCGACAGCAGGCGAATTAACCGGTTGCGTTTGCGTTATGCTTTTCGCAGGCTCCGCCTGCATGGAGTTTCCCGGCTGCTTCGGCGCATACTTCGAAGCGCACTTAGCTTGCAGAGCCTTGGCGTGGAACACCCCGTCATGCCCAAAACTTCCATCGGCCAGCGCTTGCGAATCATCCTTGAAAGTATCCGGAGGCGCCTCGGTTCCCGTGTAATCCACCGAGAGCAACTGATCCTGCTCCATCAGCACAAACTGCACGTGGGTTCCAGTCCTCTTGATCGATCCTGGTTGCACATTCCCCGCTACTCGTAATCGCTTCGTGTAAGCGCCGTTCCCCATCTTATGCAACTCGCTGATGGTCACGTAATAACTCTTGCTATCCTGCACGCCGGTGTAAGCGAGATAACCCAGCAGCAGCAGGATCACAACCGTAGCTGCGCCAAACTTCAAATAGGTCTTACCTTGACTGGACATAGAGAGCTACCCCACAGGAATGTACTTCCATGACTCTACCCTTCCCGAAGCCGGGAATCAAGATTCCGAAAGGACTGCCACACTAAGCGATGTCATAATTGGCTTGTATGCGTTTTCTCCTGATCGGCGGGAACGGCTTTATCGGACGATGTGTCGCCGCCCAGCTGATCCGGCAGCATCACGCTGTGATGGTGTTTCACCGTGGCACGATGCCTGTCGCCGCCGGTGCGGAAGAAGTTCGCGGTGACCGCAACCAACTCACCGCCAGCGCACCTGAACTCAAACGCTTCGCTCCGGATGTTGTTATCGACCTGACCATCAGCTCAGCTTCGCAAGCGGAAGAGCTGATGAACATTTTCCGCGGCGCGACCCAACGCGTCGTCATGCTGAGCAGCATGGACGTGTACAGCGCCCTAGGCATCAGGCAGGGCACTGAAAGTGGACCGCTGCAAGAGCTGCCTCTCTACGGAAGAGTCAGAGCTGCGGCGCAACCTGCATCCTTACCCGCCCGAGAACTTGCAGATTCTGCGCAAAACCTTCGCCTGGGTCACAGACGATTACGACAAGATTCCCGGCGAGCGGGTGGTAATGAACGACCGCGATCTTCCCGCGACCGTGCTGCGCCTGCCCATGGTCTACGGACCCGGCGATCCGCTGCATCGTTTTTATCCCGTGGTCAAGCGCATCGCCGACAACCGTCGCCACATCATTTTTCCTGAGACCCTGGCCGCGTGGCACTCACCGCGAGGCTACGTCGAAAATGTTGCCGCAGCCATTGCGCTGGCTGCTGCGGATGTACGCGCCGCCCGCCGCATCTACAACGTATGCGAGCAGCCATCCTTCAGCGAACTCGAATGGGCGCGCAAGATCGCTTCCGCAATGTTGTGGGATGGCAACTTCGTTCTCCTGCCCTGAGGCCCGCACGCCTGAACATTTGCTGAGGCCCGGGAACGCTGCGCAGCATTGGAGCGCCAGTTCCGCGCGCATTCGTCAGGAACTCGGCTACCGGGAACCATTCGCGACCGAAGACGCGATCCAGCGCACGATAAGCTGGGAACGGGAAAGTCCGCCAACCCCTGTGCTGCTGGCGCAATTCGACTATGCGGCAGAAGATGCGGCAGTGGCAGCTCACTACACACCAGTTGATAACATCGTCCGTTAGAATGAACTCAGTCAAACAATCTTATGATTCATCCCTGGCACGACGTAACTCCCGGCGACAAACTTCCGCAGGAATTCGACTGCGTCATCGAGATCCCTTTCGGGTCGAGCGTGAAGTACGAACTCGACAAAGCGAGCGGTCTCATCAAACTCGACCGCATCCTTTACTCCGCCGTCTACTATCCTGCAAACTACGGCTTCATTCCGCAAACGCTCGCCGAAGACGATGACCCGCTCGACGTCCTGGTGCTCTGCCAGGAACCCGTCGTCCCGCTCACCATCATTCATGCCCGCGCCATCGGCCTTATGACGATGATCGATGGCGGCAAGCCCGACCATAAAATCATCGCCATCGCTACCCAGGATCCCGAATTCAACTCTTACCACGAAGCCGCCGAAATGCCGCCGCACCGCATGCTCATGCTGCGCCGCTTTTTTCAGGACTATAAACAACTCGAAGGCAAAGCGGTCGAAGTCGACGAGATCCGCCCCGCGGCAGAGGCATATCCCATCATCCTCGACGCTCTGCTCCGCTACAGCGAACAACGCCGTAAGGGCTTCAAGACTCCAGAAAAACACTAAGAGTATTACCTCCACTCAAGAAACGACGCTACCATTTCGTGTCTCGTAAGAGTGTCTAAGACGCAACTGCCTTGCGACAAGGGCTTGCCGGGGGCATGCCCTGACGTAACTTCCGGCCGTTTGGAGCGCCCCGTAAAATTCAACGAGTCAAAACCTGCAAGTCCGGGTTCACATCAAGGAAGTTCATTTCTGCCGAAAGGCCTTCGAGGAGACCATGAAAACTGCACGACATTGCGCCGTACTTGTGTTCGTTGTAGCTCTTTGCTCTGCCCTGACCTTCGCCGACGAACCGGGAAGGCATCCGGCATATCTGCACGCGCTCGCCGATCTGCGCCACGCCCGCGCCCATCTGGAGAACCTGGCTCCCACTCATCACATGGACAGAGAAGAGCAGCACGCCATCGAAGAAATCGATAGAGCCATCGACGAAATCAAGCGCGCCGCGATTGATGACGGCAAGAATTTAAACGACCATCCTCCCGTCGATGCCCGCATGGATCGCGCTGGCCGCTATCACCGCGCGATGGAACTGCTCGATAAAGCGCACAATGACATCGCTCGCGAAGAAGACGATCCTTCCGTACGCGGTCTGCGCGATCGCGCTCTCCATCACATCGATGAAGCCCACCATATCGTCGGCCACTTAGTCGTCCAGGCCGCCAATTACTAACTGCAAATAAGCTCAAGAAAAAAGCCCGGGGCACCAGCCGGGCTTTTTTCGTTCTCGACTCTTCTCTCGATACTCACCAGACGTGGCAGGCATTCTCCGCCACCATCGGCTGACCAGCTTTGCAGCCCCATGCCTTCTGAAACTCCGGCATGTTCTGCACCACACCATTCACGCGGTATTTCCCCGGCGAATGCGGATCGGTCAGCACCCGCGCGCGAGCAATCTCCGGACGCCGTTTCTCACACCACACTCGTCCGAATCCCAGGAAGAACCGCTGCTCCGGCGTGTAGCCATCGATGGTCTGCGCCTCTTTTCCGTTCTTGTCATCGGCAATCATCTGCTCCAACGCCATCAGAGCGATGCGCGCGCCTCCGTTGTCCGCAGTGTTCTCGCCGAGAGTGAGCCGGCCATTCAGTTTCAAATCGTCGACCGCCACAAAGTTCGAGTACTCATTGGCCACACAGCTCACGCGCTGCTCAAATTCTTTGCCATCCTGCGCCGTCCACCAGTCGTGCAAGTTGCCGTGCGGGATCGAATTTGCGCCCTTGGTCGTCGAACCCATGCGTGAGTTCATGCCCAATCACCAGCCCAATGCCGCCAAAGTTCACCGCATCGTCCACGTTCTTATCGAAAAACGGCGGCTGCAGAATGCCCGCCGGAAACACAATCTCGTTAAACGACCCGCTGTAATAGGCATTCACCGTGGGCGGAGTCATGCCCCACTCTTTGCGATCCAGCGGCTTGTCGATTTTATTAATTTGCCGCTTCGCTTCGAATTCATCCGCGCGTTCGATGTTGCCCATGAGATCGTTCGGTTTGATCACGACGGAACTGTAGTCACGGTAAACGTCCGGATAGCCAATCTTGTTGCGAATCGCGTCCAGCTTTACCTTGGCTTGCGCCTTGGTTTCATCGCTCATCCAGGAAAGATCCTGAATGTCGGTGTTCAACGATTTCTCCAGCGCATCCACCATTTTCAGCATGCGTTGCTTTCCGTCTGGGCCGAACGTTACATCTACATATCTCTCTCCCAGCGCCTCGCCCAGTTCACGATCGGTAAGGTTCACGCAGCGCTTCCAGCGCGCCTGAATCTGCTCTTGGCCGGTGAGCTTTTGCTGAAGTTTGAAGTTGGCCTCCACAAACGGCTGCGAAAGCCACGGAGCCGCCGCATTCAGCACGTGCCAGCTCACATAAGTCTTTAAAGCATCCAGAGACTCAGCCTCGAGCACTCCGTTTACCAGTTTGAAGAATTCTGGGTTCGTGACATTCATCTCTGTGAAATTCGGCGCGCCCACAGCCGTGAAGTAACGATTCAAATAGAAGTCAGGACCGAGGGCTGCCGCTTCCTCCCGCGTCATCTTGTGGTCGCGGTTCTTCGGATCCCTCCGTTTGGTGCGATCCATCGAATCCACCGCCAGCATCGTTTCGATCACCAGCACAGTTTCCGCCGAATGCGCCGCCTGTTGTGGAGTTTGCCCCGCCAGCGTAAATAACTGCGTCGCATAGTCCACCATGAACTGCCGCTTCTCCACTTTGTCGGGATCGTCTTTGATGTAGTAATCGCGATCCGGCAACGTGAGCCCACCCTGGTCGATGTAGGCGATCACCTGATCGGCATTATGCAGATCGGGCGCTGAATAAAAATTGAACAGCGGACTCGGCCCAGTCAGGTGTACGTGCGCGACCTCATCGATCAGCGCGCCTTTATCTTTCACCGCGGCAATGCGCTCCAGTTCGGCCTTGACCGGCGCGATGCCCTTCGCGTCCGCGCCTTTCTCATCCATGCACGATCCGTAGAGATCGCCAATTCTCTGGTCAATGCCGTTGCGGCTTGCGCCACCCGCAGCAGCCTTCTCCAAAATTCCGTGCAGAATATCTAGATTGCGCTCGTGCAGTTCCACGAAGCTTCCCCACTGCGCCTGATCCGCCGGAATCTGCGAATTCTTGATCCAATTGCCGCAAGCGTACTGGTAAAAGTCCACACAGGGGTCGATTGTCTTGTCGATGGTGTCCAGGCTGAAACCCGGAGCAGGCTTGGCGGATGGCGAAGTTTGCGCGAGGCAACCGACAGTCAGGAAAAGAAACAAGGCCAGAAGGAAACGAGACTTGCGCATCGCGAGAATTCTCCTTTGCGGAACGGTTGAGATTCTAAGCCTCGCGGTTCTCGCTGGGCAAGGACGAACGAGGGTGGATTAGCGAGCCATGTGCATGAACCACCTTTTGACGGTTGTTCTTCATTGGAGCAATCTCGCGCTCCGTCCGAGTATAATCGGGACCTGTACACTCCCCATAAGGCTGGCCTAAAACATGATTCCTACGAACGGCAATTCCGACAATGGCACCAACGGTAACAGCGTCCCCAAACCTCGCGCGGAGTGGATCGCGCGCCGCAAGCAAACCAACACTGACGGCAATTTTTCCCAGATGCATTATGCCCGTCAGGGCCTGATCACCGAGGAAATGAGCTACGTCGCGCACCGCGAAAAGCTCGCGCCCGAACTGGTGCGCGACGAAGTCGCCCGCGGCCGCATGATTATTCCCGCCAACATCAATCACCCGGAACTCGAGCCGATGGCCATCGGCGTCGCTTCGTTGTGCAAGATCAATGCCAACATCGGCAACTCCGCCGTCACGTCAGAAATTAAAGAAGAGTTGAAAAAGCTGCACACCTCCGTACACTACGGCGCCGATACCGTGATGGATCTTTCCACGGGCGGCAACATTCACGAAATTCGTGAAGCCATTCTGCGTCACTCGCCTGTGCCCATCGGCACTGTTCCAATTTATGAGGCAATTTCGCGCGTCAAGCGCGTGGAAGATTTAAATGCCGAAGTCATGCTCGAAGTTATCGAAGAGCAAGCCGCGCAAGGCGTCGATTACATGACCATCCACGCCGGAGTGCTTGTTCAGTACCTGCCGCTGATCTCGAAGCGAATCACCGGAATCGTGAGCCGCGGCGGCGCGATCCTCGCGCAATGGATGGCCTACAACCACAAACAGAATTTTCTTTACGAGCGCTTCGACGACATCTGCAAAATTCTTAAAAAGTATGATGTCAGTTTTTCCTTGGGCGACGGCCTCCGTCCCGGCTGCGTCGCCGATGCCAGCGACGAAGCCCAGTTCGCCGAACTGAAAACTCTCGGCGAACTGACGAAAATCGCCTGGCAGCACGACGTGCAGGTGATGATCGAAGGTCCCGGCCACGTCTCAATGGATAAGATCAAGGAGCAAGTCGAAAAGGAAGCCGAACTCTGCTACGAAGCTCCGTTCTATACACTCGGCCCGCTGGTCACCGACATTGCTCCGGGCTACGACCACATCACCTCGGCCATTGGCGCGGCCATGATCGGCTGGTACGGCGCCGCAATGCTGTGCTACGTCACGCCCAAAGAGCATCTAGGATTGCCGAACGAGAAAGACGTAAAAGACGGCATCATCGCCTACAAAATCTCCGCCCACGCCGCCGACATCGCCCGCGGACGCCCCGGTGCCCGCGACCGCGACGACGCCCTCAGCTACGCCCGCTACAAATTCGATTGGGAAAAGCAATTCGAACTCTCACTCGATCCCGAAACCGCCCGCTCCATGCACGACGAAACCCTGCCCGACGACCACTACAAAGAAGCGGCTTTCTGCTCCATGTGCGGCCCGAAGTTCTGCTCGATGAATTATTCGTCGAAAGTGGACGAGTACAACAAGCAGGTCCACGGCATCGAGAAAAAGGATTATTCGGAACTGGTAGATAAGCTGGTGACGCTGAAATAGCGTCTCATGTGAGGACAGCCGCCCTCGGTTGTCCTGCCGAGCAAAGCTCGGCTCCCTGTGAAGCAGATCAGGGATGCCCCACTTCTCGTTTCCTTTGCGAGAAGTGGGATCATAGGAAGGCCTGCTAGCTTCCGAAGTCCGCCGCCTATACTAATTGCACCGCAATCGCCAATAGAAACCCAAAAATCTTATTGATCGCTTCGACGTCGCTTGACCCTACCGCCGCCGAGTGGGTAGAGTGCGCAGGAATTGTCCGAGAGCGTGCGTAGCATTCATCGCGCTATCGATAACTTTCTAGCGCCTTGGCCGCCCGCTCCAGCGCCGCGGCCAAAACAGCCATTTGTTGCCGCGCCCGGTCAACATCGCCTTTATCCAAAGCTTCATTCACTCCAGGAATCACCACCGCCGCATATCCCGTATATTCCCCCGGAGCATAGATCGCATGGCGAAACCACGGACGGTGCGGCAGCCCCTCCGGCACCAGCAACGCCCGCTCGGCGCCAAGCAGCGCATGATTCAATCTGGCTGCATCTCGGGGCGGATTTCTCTGCTTCGAAAGAATTTTCGCGCCCGCATCCTGGAAATGTTTTGCCGCCATGGTAACTGCGCTGAAATCGAGAACATGATTCCCAAACTTGTTCTCCGCGCGTTTAGCCGCAGCGTCCAAATACGCGGCAACCTCCTTGCCATACTCTTCATAGTCGTAAGGCAGCACATCGGCATCGGCCATGCGCAAAGCTTCCAGACCAAAAATTCTCGCCATTTCCTGTTCGTAAAGGAAGTCCGGATCGCCAAACTTTTTGAACCAGGCGAAGTCATCAAACGTCGAATGGTACACACCGTAAGGTCCGCTGGAACCAATATCGGTAGAAGGCACGCCCAGGTGCTGCTGGAACGCGCTGTAGTCTGAGCCACTGCCCAGATCTCCCACGGGAACATCGGCTCTGGCAGAAGCGACGGGCATGCGTCGCCCATCTCCAATCGCTTCGCTCGGCGATTGCAACAAGGAAGCGCCCGGCTGATCCACCTTCTCCCACGCTTCGTACACCGTGCCGCCCTTCGGACTTGGCACCGCCTTGGTCAAGTCCCGCAAGAACTGTTTCAAACTCGGCACCGCTGACGCGCCAAACTTCGGCCCGGAGACCGCTACGTCCACATTGAAATAAGCCGGCGCATTTACCAGTTCGGATTCATGCTGCTCCGCCCACTCCGTGGAACCCATCAGACCTTCTTCTTCGCCATCCCAACTGGCAAACATCATGGTGCGCTTCGGCTTCCAGCCAGACTTCAATAACTCGCCAACGCCGTGCACCGCCTCCAGCATCGCCGCTGTGCCGCTGTTCGGATCTACCGCCCCATACACCCACGCGTCACGATGGTTTCCCGCAACTACCCACTCGTCCGGCGATTCGCTGCCGCGCACTCGACCAATCACATCCCACAAAGTGCGAAATTGATAATCCTGCTTCAAATGCATTTTCACCCGCACTGGCCCCGGTCCCACGTGATAGGTGAAAGGCAAAGCGCCCTGCCATTCCCGCGGCGAATCCGGCCCGCCCAGATGCTGCAGAATTGGCCACGCATCGTGATAGGAGAGCGGCGTAACCGGAACCTTCGGCATCTGCGCCGACTGCTCCGGAGAAATGCGTTTACTCTCCGGTAGCGAAGGCACTGAGGCAATTCCCGGCGTCGTGGGATCGCCGGGAAATTCGAACATATATCCTACCGACCCGCGCTGCACGCCAGTATCCGGCCGCCACGGGCCCTCAGGATATTTATCTCCTCGCCTCCAGCCATCGTCGAACGGATCAGAATAAATAATTACTCCCGCCGCGCCGTGCTCTTGCGCAATAAATTCTTTCACCCCGCGAAAATTCTGCCCGTAACGCACGATCACAATTTTTCCGCGCACATCGATCTTCAACTTCTCCAGCTTTTCAAAATCTTCCGGAGTGCCGTAGTTGGCGTAGACCACATCCGCCTCGGCATCTCCGGAAGGCGACATTCCACTGAAAGGCATCACCACGCGCGGATCGTTGTCGTATGGATCGCCCTCCACATGCTCGCGGGTGGGCCCGTGCATTTCAACTCCAGCAGGCGCCGTGATGTCCACGCTGATTTCCTGCGGATAATTCATCCAGACTTTGTATTCAACGATCTCAGTCTCGAGCCCGGCGTCGCGAAACTTCTGCGCGACGTAATCGGACGTCGCTTTATCTTCCGGCGTGCCCGCCATATGCGGCGCCTGCGTCAACACTCGAAGATGATCTTCCGCCAGCTTGGGATCAGGGACCGCAAGAAAGCGGGTTTCGGTCGCGTTTTCCGCAGCGGCGTTACGAAAACCGAAGATGGGTTGAGCCGAAGCAGGCGCAGTGCCGCTGACACCGGACGGCAGAAAACAAAGTAGGACGACAGAAGAAAGAAGTGGTAATGAGAATAGTCTCATGAGGCTCCGCAGAGAAAGTAAGTACGTTAACACAGCGGTGATATCCTACACGCATGAAGCATGCGCGCAAGAAGTTCAAACCTCTTAAAGATTACTGCGAGAAAAAATAACGACCTTAGCGACGTAAGCGTGAACCACGATTATTATCTGGCATTCCCCGATGCGGTCGGCTACGCGCCGCCAGAATTCACCGCACCTGCCCGGTCCCCACAATCTCGTACTTCGACGAAGTCAATTCCTCCAGCGCAAACGGTCCGCGGCAGTGTAACTTCTGCGTGCTGATGCCCATCTCGGCGCCAAAGCCGAACTCCGCCCCATCCGTAAAACGAGTCGAAGCATTCCAGTAAACGGCCGCCGAATCCACTCCGCGCAAGAACCGCCGCGCATTCTTCTCGTCCCGAGTTACGATCGAATCCGAATGCTTCGTCGAATACCGATTGATGTGGCCAATCGCCTCGTCTAAATCCGCCACCACGCGAACCCCCATACATAGCCGCAGATACTCTTCGTACCAGTCGTGCTCCGACGCCGGATCAACACACAGCCCAACTGCCAGACTGCGAGACTTTTCATCGCCCCGAACCTCCACTCCCGCATCAATCAGCTTTTTCACGATGCGCGGAACATATTGCGCCGCAATCCTTTCATGAATCAGCAGTTTCTCCGCCGCGTTGCAAACCGACGGACGCGACGCCTTGGCATTGATCACAATCCGGTCCGCCATATCAAGATCGGCGGATTCATCGACAAAAATGTGGCAGTTCCCCGCTCCCGTCTCGATCACGGGCACCGAAGAATTTTCGCTGACAAATGCAATCAGACCTGCGCCTCCGCGCGGAATAATCACATCCACCAAGCCCCGCGCCTTGATCAGATCCTGCACCGATTCCCGCGTGCTCGAATCCAGCAGTTCGATCGCTCCCACGGGCACTCCCGGCACTGACGCAAGGATTTCCACCAGCCGCTGATTGCTCCTCGCCGCATCTTTTCCTCCGCGCAAAACAATCGCATTACCAGTTTTCAGCGCGAGCACAGCCGTATCCACAGTAACGTTCGGTCGCGATTCATAAATGATTCCCACCACCCCAAGCGGCACACGTACCTTGCGAATCTGCAACCCGTTCGGCCGAGTCCACTCCGCCAGCGTCTCCCCAATCGGATCGCGCAGCGCCGCCACATCACGTACTCCCTGAGCCATCTCTTTGATTCTATCCGCGGTCAGCAGCAGCCGGTCGCGCATGGCGCCTGCCAGTCCGGAACTTTCCATGTCCTCCCGGTTCGCCGCCAAAATGTCATCTACATTCGCTTCAATAGCGCTCGCGATGGCAAGCAAAAGCACATTCTTCTCGCCACTGGAAAGCATAGCCAGCTTCGCGGAAGCGGCTCGCGCCCGCAAGAGTTTCTCCTGCGTGGAAGCCGCGTTTGTAACGCTCGTCTCCATTATTTTCTTCCTCGCGCCGGAGGGAAATAGGTCCCGGTCTTGCGCTCGATTCCCAACGTAATCGCGCGGGGATGGCATCCATTCACAATTGCCACGTGAACACCCGCTTCGCTGGCCAGCTTCGCCGCGCGCAATTTAGAAATCATTCCGCCGCGCCCTAGTTTACTCGTGCCATTACATTGCGCTTCCAAGGCCGGAGTCAGCTCACGCACCACCCGCACCAGGCGACTTTTCTTGCCCGCGCCGGGAACGAGAAATCCATCCACATTTGTGAGCAACAAAAGCCAATCGGCTTTCACCGCCCGCGCCAGCAATGCGCTGAGTTCGTCGTTGTCGCCAAAAGCGCCTTCCAGTTCGCGCACCGAAACGCTGTCGTTTTCATTCACAATGGGGACCACCCCCAGCCCAAGCAGCTCCGTTAAAGCATTTTGCAGATTTCGGTAGCGAACCTGCGATGTGAAGTCGTCGCTCGACAGCAAGAGTTGCGCTACCACCTTCTTGCCGAAGAACAGCCGCTCGTAAGTATGCATCAGCCTGCTTTGCCCTACCGCGGCACAAGCCTGCATCCCCGGAACATCGCTCGGCCGATCGCTTAAACCCAACCCGGACATGCCCGCCGCGATCGCGCCGGAAGTGACGATTAAATATTCATTCTTGCTGAGATCGAATTGATCGACCATAGCGCGCAGCAGGTTCGCGTCGATCTGTCCGCCAGGCGCGATCAGGCTGGTCCCGACTTTGATAACCACTCTCATGCAGCGCAAACTTTCATATTGCTTGAAATGGTATCGCACTTGAAGCGCCGGCAGGGACTTCTCGTCAATTGGCGCCTGCCATTAGAATGGATTCTTCACAACATGCCAACTTTTTGTTGAGACTATGCCTGCTTTCAACGCTACCAGCCGCTTTTCCGATCGCGTCGAAAACTACGTGCGCTATCGACCGGGATATCCGCCAGAAGCGCTACAGACCCTGAAGGACGAATGCGGTCTCACGCCCAGTCATGTTATCGCCGAAATTGCTTCGGGCACCGGCATCTGGACGCGAATGCTGCTCAACAATGGCAATCGCGTCTTCGGCATCGAGCCCAATGCCGAGATGCGAAACGCTGGAGAACGCCTGCTCGCGTCGTTCCCGAACTTCACCAGTATTGCCGGGACCGCCGAGGCGACAACTCTTGCCGATCACAGCGTCGACTTCATTACCGCGGCGCAAGCTGCTCACTGGTTTGACCGCTCGCGTGCAAGACGTGAATTCGTTCGCATCCTGAAATCCGCAGGCTGGCTGGTTCTTCTGTGGAATGAGCGGCTCACCGATTCCACCGACTTTCTTCGCAAGTACGAACAGCTGCTATTGACCTACGGCACCGACTACACAGAAGTTCGTCACGAACGCACCACCGAATCCGTAAACGAATTCTTTGACCCCGCTCCTTATCGCGAGCGAGCCTTCGACATGCGCCAGGAATTCGACTATGCCGGCGTAGAAGGCCGTCTACTATCGTCGTCCTATGCGCCCGGACCAGGCCATCCGAAGCACGAGCCCATGCTGCGCGAATTGCGGCACGTCTTTCAGGCCTCCGCCGTGAACGGCCGGATTATGTTCGAATACAAGACGCGAGTCTATTTCGGACATCTGTGTTGACACCGTTACTTCGTGTACCTTCGTGACCTTCGTGGTGAATGCATTTGTAAACATCTGAAAAACATTTAAGGCTAAGCACGAAAAGGTTCGTATCGAGGTTAAGTAAGTGTCCGAAGACAAATCTTTCCACATGACGCCCGATGAATTCCGCCGCTGCGGCCACGCCGTAATCGATTGGATCGCCGACTACCAATCTCACGTCGAATCATTTCCCGTGCTGTCTCAAGTCAAGCCGGGACAAATCCGCGCATCCTTGCCGGCGAAACCTCCCGCGCAGGGCGAGCCGTTCGCGGCGATGCTCAAAGATGTCGACAATCTGATTCTCCCCGGCATCACCCACTGGCAGTCGCCGAATTTCTTCGCATACTTTCCCTGCAACGCCTCCGGCCCGGAATTCTCGGCGATCTTCTCTCATCCGGCCTGGGCGTGCAGGGCATGCTCTGGTCCACCAGTCCCGCCTGCACGGAATTGGAAACCCATGTTCTCGACTGGCTCGTAACCATGCTTGGATTGCCGGAGAAATTCCTTTCCTCGAATACGGGCGGCGGCGTGATTCAAGACACAGCTTCGAGTGCGGCCCTCTGCGCGCTTCTCGCCGCTCGCGAACGCGCCACCAACTACATCAGCAACAAAAAAGGATGCGACGGCCGCATCGTCGCTTACGTCTCCACCCAAACTCATTCTTCCCTGCAGAAGGCCGCAATGATCGCAGGGATCGGCGTCGACAATCTCCGCCAGATTGAAGTCGACGAAAACTTTGCCATGCGCTCCTGACGCTCTCGCGCGCCAGATTGAAGCTGATAAACGAACAAGCCTCGTTCCCTGTTTCGTTTGCGCCACAGTCGGCACAACTTCTTCGAATGCCATGGACCCGATCCCGCAGATAGCCGAAATCTGCCGCCAGCACAACCTCTGGCTGCACGTGGATGCCGCCATGTCAGGGACCGCGGCTCTCTGCCCCGAATTTCGCCATCTGCAAAACGGAGTCGAGTTCGCCGACAGCTACAACTTCAATCCCCACAAATGGATGTTCACCAACTTCGATTGCAACTGCTTCTGGGTCGCCGACCGCAAAGCCCTCATCCAGACACTCAGCATCCTGCCGGAATATCTGCGCAATCAGGCCACGGAATCGGGAGCAGTAATCGACTATCGCGACTGGCACATCCAACTCGGCCGCCGCTTCCGCTCGCTCAAGCTGTGGTTCGTGATTCGCCATTACGGCGTGGAAGGTCTGCAGCACCACATTCGCCGCCACGTAGAACTGGCGCAGCAATTCGCCGAATGGGTGCGCCATGACGATGACAAAGACTTCGAACTCGCAGCGCCTGCCCCTCTAAATCTTGTTTGCTTCCGCCACAAAGCCGGAGACGCCGCCAATCAGACCATCATGGACCGTCTCAACCGCAGCGGCGATCTCTTCCTCACCCACACCAAGCTCAACGGAAAACTCACTCTACGTCTTTGCGTCGGCCAAACCAACACGGAAGCAAAACACGTCGAGGGCGCCTGGAAAAGAATTCGCGAGGAATCGCACAAATTAAAATCTCACGCATGACGTTCCATCCGTAACTCTCCACCCGGCTCCACATCGGCTAAAGTTAAAGTATGCGAAATATCCTCGGCCAGCGCCCGTTGCGCTTCGTCTTTGCCGCCAACGTGATCTCCATGTTGGGCAGCGGGATGAATTCGGCCGCGGTCGCGTGGTACATCCTCGAAGTCACGCATTCGGAAATGGCGCTCGGCACTTTCGCCGTCCTGCAAACCATTCCTGCCATGCTGATGCTCCCCTTCACCGGCGTCATTATCGATCGCGAAGATCGCCGCCGTCTCGTCATGTGGCTCGATGCCGTTCGCGCCGTGATCATTGTTACCGTTTGCATCCTCGCGTTTCAGCACCGCGTGAAAATCTGGCAACTCTATTTGATGAATACCCTCGTCGCCGCGGGTTTCTGGATGTTCTGGCCGACCATCACCGCGCTCATTCAGGAACTCACTCCCGAAGGCCAGTTCGTGGAGTCGAACACTTTTCTTCTCGCGGGCGTGCAAGGAGGCTGGCTCATCGCCGGCTCGCTCGTCGGTTTCATGTACAACCACATCGGCCTCGGAGGCGTGCTTTTGATCGACGTTTCCACCTACGTGGTCTCGTTCCTCTGCTACTTCGCGGTGCGCAAGGGACGCCATGTCGTGCTGCGGCCGGAAGAATTACGCGCCGATATTATCGCCGCCGAAACTCAGTTCCAGCGCTTCTGGCGCGAGATGCACGAGGGTCTGCACTTCCTTCGCGATCGTCGTCCCGTCATCCTTCTCGGTATCAGCTGGGCGCTTTTTCTCGGCGCAATGATCACCGGCGTCGTCGTCACTCCGTCTCTAAGCGAGCGCATCTTCCACGCTGGCGCCGTCGGCTACGGATGGCTCAACGCCGGCTGGGGCACCGGCGCATTTCTCAGCGCTCTCTACGCTCCGGCAGTTATCGCCAGCCTGGGCGGACGCCGCTCTGTCGCGTTCTCCATGGCAATCATCGCTGCGTGCATTGTGTGCGCTCCAGTCTCGCGTTGGCTTGCCGCGGCGGTCTTGATATACGGTGTGATGGGCTCCGCCCGCGGCGTCGGCGGGATCGCCATGAACACCAGCCTCATGGAAATGGTTCCGCAGCATCTGATGGGACGCGTACAAAACGCATTTTACTTTTTCGGAACCTTCCTGCAGCTAGTGCTAGCGCTGGCAGTCGGGGCCGTCGCTCACAAGGTAAGTCTGGTCGCCGCCTTTGCCATTCTGGCCTGCGTGTATGGATTATCATTCGTGGCCGCAAGCTGGCCGGTTGGGGCTGTCGTCGCGGAAGAGGTTGGCGCGCCAGAACATTGATTCCGTGCGAACGATTTGATTTTCGATTGGCAATTTCCAATTTTAGATTTCCAATTGAAGTCGCAGGTGAAAGGATTTCCAATTGGAAATTGACAATCGGAAATCGGAATTTAAGTTTTCGCCGTCTCCGTGGTAAATGCCTCTTCTGGCTGATATCCTTTCCCATTCCAAGGAGCACTCATGTCCTCTGACCTGCAAGGCCGCAACGGCGTCGTCTTCGGAGTCGCCAACAAGCGCTCGATCGCCTGGTCCATCGCACAGGGACTTCACACCGCTGGCATGAAACTAGCCATCACCT
The DNA here is from genome assembly GCA_963726155.1 of uncultured Acidobacteriaceae bacterium. Taxonomy (GTDB): domain Bacteria; phylum Acidobacteriota; class Terriglobia; order Terriglobales; family Acidobacteriaceae; genus Sulfotelmatobacter. Next base: position 499,069 of record CAVSBF010000002.1, on the reverse strand, counting down.
ACCAGAACGAGCGCCTGGAGCAGGAAGCCAAAGATCTCATTCTCTCTCTTCCCGGCGCCGAAGCCTACATGTGCGACGTCAGCAAAGACGAAGAAATCAATCGCCTCTTCGCCACACTCAAAGAACGCCACGGCAAGCTGCACACTCTGGTGCACTCCGTCGCCTACGCTCCCGCCGACGAACTCAAAGGAGAATTCCTCAACACCACGCGCGAAGGTTTTCGCATCGCAATGGACGTCAGCGTGTATTCGCTGGTCGCCGTCGCCCGTGCCGCCGCGCCGCTCATGGAAGACGGCGGATCGATCCTCACCATGACCTACTACGCTTCCGAAAAAGTTGTGCCGCGTTATAACGTAATGGCGGTTGCGAAAGCAGGACTGGAATGCTCGGTCCGCTACCTCGCCTACGAATTAGGCAAAAAGAAAATCCGCGTCAACGCAATCTCCGCCGGTCCCATCAAGACTCTCGCCGCCCGCGGCATCGCCGGCTTCGGCGACATGCTCAAAGGCCACGAAGAACGCGCCCCGCTAGGCCGCCGCGTGGAAGTCGAAGAAGTCGGTTCCACAGGAGTCTTCCTCGCGTCCGACGCCAGCAGCGGCATCACCGGCGAAATCATCTACGTCGACTGCGGCTACAACATCATGGGCTTCTAACTCTCGGATTTCACGGTCTCCTCAAGCACGCCTTGCACCTTAGCAAGTGGAGTTCGCGCGCGAAGCATGTCCAAGGTCAACGGTCGGCTTTGCTTCAAGTCCTCCGCGAAATCGCCCTCGATCACGGCGGCCAGTTCGCGGTCGAGCACGGCCAGATTCACTTCGTCATTCAAAGCAAAGGAACGGTGATCGAAATTTGTCGATCCCATCACGTTCCATTGGCCATCGACGGTCATCAATTTAGCGTGGATCATGGAAGGTTGATATTCGAAAATCTCTGCCCCGGCGAGCAGCAGGTGACGGCTGCTATGCCGGCTAAGCGTGCGGATAAACGGGTGGTCGATACGCGGACCGGCAGTAAGAATTTGCACTTTCACTCCACGGCGCTGCACCGCGTCTTCCAAAGCACGTCGGGCGCTGCGATCGGGCAAAAAATATGGAGTTGTGATCCTTATTGTCTCTCGCGCGCTCCTGATCAGCGCCTGGAACAGAATGCGCGCCTGAGTGCCGCCGCCGCGGGGCGTGCTTGGAATCACGAAGCTCTCGGAGCCCTCAGGCATCGCACGAAAACCAAACTGCTTATCTCCCGAGAGAATTTCTCCCGAGGCCTCCAGCCAATTTTCACAAAAAGTGGAGATCATCCCGGCCACGGCTTCGCCTTCAACGCAGAACACCGTATCTCGCCAGGTCGGCTGATTGTTGGTGGGCTGCAGCCAATGATCGGCGATTCCGGCTCCGCCGATGAATCCGGTTTGCCCGTCGATCACCAGCAATTTGCGGTGTGATCTCTGATTTATGCTGGGCCACGTATTCCATCGCAGGGGATGGTACCAGCACATCTGGCCACCAGCCGCGCGTAGCTGATCGAAATACCGGTTGCTGGTTCCGAAGCTGCCCACGGCATCGACCATGAGCCTTACTTCCACGCCAGCCCGCGCCCGCTCCGTGAGTGCCGCCAGCATCTGTTCGGCTATTTTTCCCCGGAGGAACTCGAAATACTCCAGATTGATGGCATGTTGTGCACGCCGAATCGCATCCAGCTCTTGAGGATAGAATTCAACCCCGTTTTTCAGCCGCGTCAGTCTTGAACGCCGCCGGGTTCCATCCGTAATCACACTCAAGAATTGAATGAACTCTTCCGAATCCAGGCTGCCGGTAAGATCGTGTTCAATTGCGAACTGCGGTTGTGGTCCGAACAGGTTGATCAGGGTCTTGGATCCATATAGAAACAGCGCCACTGCCCCGACCGCAGCTAGCGACTTCACCACGCCATTCGCCGCCCTATCCTTTGGTTTCGAGTCCATGCCCGCCAGCATACCGCGCCCCGTCTAGCCTGTCATTCAGGCGAATTACCTTATTTGCGGCGTGGGAACTCGTATCTCGATTAGTAAAGAAGGTTGAGGTGCCTATTGCGTAGGTGCGAATTGAGGGTCGTAAGTGAGGCCAGCCAGCTTACGAATGTACTTTAATGTGCCGGTTGTCCTCCCCACCCTGCTCCAGAGAAATTTCGATGTCTCGTTCTCTCTGCAGACGCGGGAATTTTTCTCCCCACTCGATGAGCAAAAGGCTTCTGTCAGAGCGCAAATCCTCCAGACCCAGCGTCTCCAGCTCGCGCTGCGTATCGATGCGGTAAAGATCGATGTGATAAATGTTCACGCGCGGCCCCCGATATTCGTGGATCAGGGTGAAGGTGGGACTAGTAACGTCCTCCTCCTCTGCCGCTTCAAACCCGGCCGCGATTCCCTTCACCAGCGTAGTTTTCCCGGCGCCCAGGTCGCCGCGCAGCAGGACGATCTTCGGCGGCGCGAGATGCTGCGCCAGCGTACGCCCAAAGGCGATCGTCTCCTCCGCCGATTGAGTGGTAATCTCCCGCGTCATCCCTTGCATCCGTTCGCAGCCATTTCGTGCATGACCACGAACAGTATAGCGAGAGCTCCGCCCTCAGCATCGGAGAAGAAGTTTGAATCGCCAGCGCCGACTAAATCGTCGTCTTCGGCACCATAAACACAGACGACTTCAATCCCAGCAGAGTCCGGTCCGCCACATGATCGACCGACGTGCGCAAACGCCGATGGTCGTCATCTTCAAACGCGACGAAACGAAAAGGTTGGAGCACGCCAGTATTTGTCTTTCGCATGGGAGCGAGGACTTCCGCCATGCCATGCACTGGGCCCGATTGCGTCTGAAACGCGAATTCGACGAACGAACCGGTTCCCAAAGCATGCGGCAATTGCAACAGTCCGCCAGTCACGGAAATGGATTGGAGTTTGGCTTTTGTGCGCCGGCCATCTTCTAAACGAATCGCCGCCAGGACTGCATCGCCTAACTGGATTCGGGCCGCGCGCCTCGAAGGGTGCGGTTGGGGGAAGTGGGTCATAGTGAAACCACTATGTCACGCCATTCGTACAGGTAACAGGTTACGGAAGCGGATGGCCGGATTCCCGCGCTGCTAGCCCATCTCCACACCTTGCAAATTCCTTTCCAGTCTGCACTTACGGCTTTGTTTACTGTTGATACAATGTCCCGTCAGACTAGGGATTGTTTTCTTGTGCGACCACGCTTGTCAATTTTGTGCCCACGGAGTGCTTGCATGCGCCATTTTTTATCCTTCGCCAGTTTTGCATTGATTCTCTTATTCGGACTTCCACATCTGCAAAGCCAGAGCATACCCGCGCAAAATCGGCCTCCTCTGCGCGTCGGCATCGTCGGCCTCGTTCACGGTCATGTGCAGGGATTTTTCGAGCGATCCCTCCACGATCCGGCAATCGAAATCGTTGGCATCGCCGAACCTGACCAATCGCTGTTCGCTCGATATTCGAAGCAGTTCGGCCTCGATGGGAAATTGCTCTTTCCAGACCTGGAAGAAATGCTCGACCGCGCGCACCCGCAAGCTGTTCTCGTTTACACCGATACTTATGACCATCGCACTGTCGTGGAAATCTGTGCCCGGCACGGCGTTCACGTCATGATGGAAAAGCCCTTGGCTGTTAGCCTCGAGGATGCACTGGCCATCAAGAAAGCGGCCGACGCGGGAAAAATTCACGTCCTCGTAAACTACGAGACAACGTGGTACCGCAGTAATCGCGCCGCTTACGACCTCGTCCACGAAAAGGCGCTCGGCGACATTCGCAAAGTAGTGGTTCACGATGGTCACAGCGGTCCCAAGGAAATTGGCGTCAGCCCCGAATTTCTAGCCTGGCTCACCGATCCCAAACTCAACGGGGGAGGCGCGCTCTTCGACTTCGGCTGCTATGGCGCGGATCTCATGACCTGGCTGATGGACGGCGAACGCCCCGAAACCGTTACCGCCGTCACCCAGCAGATCAAACCGGAAATCTATCCGCATGTCGACGACGAGGCCACCGTTATCCTCACGTATCCCAAGGCGCAAGCCATCCTACAAGCCTCCTGGAACTGGCCGTTCGACCGCAAAGATATGGAAGTGTACGGTCAGACCGGATACGTAATCACCGTGAAGCGCGATGATATTCGCGTGCGCCGCGCTGGCGGCCAAGAAGAGCAGATCGCAGCCAAGGCAATCCCTGCCCCTTACGACAACTCATTGTCACTTCTAAGAGCAGTAGTGATCGACGGAATGAAGCCCGATGGATTATCTTCGCTTGAAAGCAATATCACAGTAACCGAGATCCTGGACGCAGCGCGGCGTTCGGCAGCTTCGGGAAAAACAATTCGCTTACCCGCTTCCAGATGACATAAGATTGCACGCGCAATTATTCGCCCCAGCACACCAGCTTTTGCTCTGCCGCTTTCTGCGTCCGCCGGAAAGCCTCCGGCAATCCCCGCAGAAGATCGGTCGCCACCAGCGAATGTTCACCCACACTCTCGCGCATCACATCTCCCGCCAACCCGTGGAGATGCACCGCAGCCATCGTAGCGGCGAACGCATCTTTCGGATTCTGCGCAATCATGCCCGCGACCATTCCGGTCAGAATGTCTCCCGTGCCGCCGGTAGACATTCCCGGATTGCCCGTTGTGTTCACCCAGGCCTCGCCATCTGGCCGCACAACGAGGGTGCGATGGCCTTTGAGTACGACAATCAATTCGTGTTCGCGTGCAAATTTTCTTGCCACACCCAACCGGTCTTTTTGCACGTCGGGAATGCTCATTCCCGCCAGCCGCGCCATCTCTCCCGGGTGCGGTGTAATCACCAGCGTCCGGCCGTTGCCATTTAATTCCTCTGTTCGACCATCGAATGCATTCAGGCCGTCCGCGTCCACGACCATGGCGTCTCGGAGGTCCGCCACCAGCTCTCTCACCATTTCTGAAGTCTGCGGATTTCCTGATATTCCGGGACCAATTGCAACTACAGTCTTCCCCTTCGCTAACTCATCAATTCGTTCCCGCGCGCTCATCGAAATCGTTCCCGCTTCCGTTTCGGCCAAAGGCTCGGTCATCAACTCGGGATGAAATCCTGCTACCGTTCCCAGCACTGAGTTTGCCGTCGCCACCGTCGAAAGCCCAGCACCGGCGCGCAGTACGGCGATTCCCGCCATCGCGGCCGCTCCCGCTTTTCCGCGCGATCCTCCGACCACCAGCACATGCCCGTAGTTCCCTTTATTCGACTCGGCCCGCCGCGGCCCGATCAACGGGGCAATGTCGTGCGCCGTAATTACATTCAGTTGCAGCGAAGAGACGATAGCCTCTTCCGGAGATCCAATTCCCGCCACACAAGTCGCACCCGACGTCAGCGATCCAAATACATGCGCGGCACGCGGCGCGGTAAATGTCACGATCGCGTCGGCGCGTGCAATCGTTCCAGTCTGCTCGGCCCATCGCGTCAGCATCTGCGCCAGAAGGAATATCCACGGCGATTACCGGAACCTTGCTTGCGTTCATGATCGCGATCGCTTCGGCATACAGCCCGCTCACCGGAGGCTTGAAACCCGTGCCCAGAACGGCATCGAGATACAAATCAGCCTGAAGCAAAAGCTGCACGCGTTCACTTTTCAACTCATCGATGGAATGCACAGCAATTGCCCGGATCGGCAGCTTGCCGTACATAACTGCAGCGTCTCCTCGCAGATCGGCTGGGTCCGCCAGACAGGATCACCTCGACCTTTTTCTCCCGCTCATGCAGCAGTCGCGCCGCCACAAAACCGTCGCCACCGTTATTTCCCTTCCCGCAGAAAACTACGATTCGCGCGGCAGAAGCGTAATGCGAGAGCACATAATCTGCTACGGCCGCGCCCGCATTCTCCATCAGCGTGAGCGAAGGCACGCCAAAGCGCTCGCTGGTAGCCCGATCAATGGCCCGCATTTCCTCTGCGCTAACAATTTTCATTTTTGAATTGCTTCATTTCGTATCATGCATCTATTGACCGACTATAAAACAAAAAAGCCCTCCGCGCCGTGCGGAGAGCCCGTAACCGTAAGATAACCTAAGCCTACGACACACTCTTCGAAACCGGCTCTGATCGCAGTGCCTGCTGCACCTTGCTGTGCTTGCGTCCGTAGCTGAAGTAAATAGCGAGCCCAATCACCAGCCAGACCACAAGCCGGATCTGCGTAGCCGGGGATAGAAAAACGATCAGCGCCCCCGAAAAAAGAATCGAGAGAATGGGAACCAGCGGCACCATCGGCGTCCTGAACGGCCGGACGAGCTCAGGATGAGTCCGGCGCATCACCCACACGCCTGCGCTCACCAGCACAAAGGCGAGCAGCGTCCCCACGCTCGTCATCTCATCCAGCACATTGAGGGGTATCACGGTCGCCAGGATCGCAACGAAAATGCCAACCACAATGGAACTGAGATACGGCGTGCGAAAGCGATGATGAATTTTTCCCGCCCAGGGCCAGAGCAAACCGTCGCGCGACATGGAATAAAACACCCGCGATTGTCCCAGCAGCATTACCAGCATCACCGTCGCCAGACCGCCCAGCGCGCCAATTTCCACCAGAAAGGTAGCCCATTGCTGCCCCGCTACGCGAATGCCGACGACCACGGGATCTGGAACGTTGAGTTGCTGATAGGGCACGAGGTGAGTGAGCAAGCCGGAAACCAAAATATAAAGCACCGTGCAAATAACCAGCGAGCCGAGAATGCCAAAGGGCATATCGCGCTTAGGATTCTTCGCCTCCTGCGCCGCCGTTGATACCGCATCAAAACCGATATATGCGAAGAAGACCACGCCCGCTCCGCGCAAAATTCCCGACCATCCAAAGTGTCCCCACTCGCCGGTGTTTGGCGGGATGAACGGATGCCAATAGTTTGGCTTCCAGGAATGCGAATACAAAAACCAGGTGGCCAGAACCACGAACATGCAAACCACCGCAACCTTCATAATCACTACGGCCGTGGTAAAATTCGCCGATTCCTTGATGCCGATCACCAGGATCGTGGTGATCACCATGATGACGATGAATCCAATGTAGTCGTATTTCAAGTGCACCGGCGTCCCGAAAAGCACGAAATCGGAGGTCGGCAGAGCCGGCATATTCCAGCCCAGATCGTGCAGGAAGGCTCGCAAGTGGCCGCTCCAACCAACCGCAACCGTAGCCGCGCCGAACGCGTATTCCAGAATCAAGTCCCAGCCAATGATCCATGCCACCAGTTCACCCAGCGTCGCATAAGAGTACGTATACGCGCTGCCCGCGATCGGAATCATTGAAGCAAATTCGGCGTAACAAAGTCCCGCGAATGCGCAGGCTACGCCAGCCAGGACGAACGAGATGACAAGCGCGGGTCCAGCAAACTGCGCCGCGGCTTGTCCAGTAATGACAAAAATGCCTGCCCCAATAATCGCTCCGATGCCCAGTGTCACCAGATTCAAAGGCCCGAGGGCGCGCCGCAGACTTTGTTCGCCTTCAACCTCAACCGCCTCTTTCATCAGTGTGGGAAGGTCTTTCTTCGCGAACAGATTCGCCATGCTTCAGTTTCTCCTTGGGCTAAGATGCGCTCGTTCTCGAACTCTTCGACCACGCGTAATATACCGGGATGCCTAGCAGTACCACAATCAGCCCGGGCCATGTGAATTGCGGTTTATAGCGCAATAGTATGACATCGATAAATAAAGCCATCACAATATAAATCGCAGGCAGCACGGGATAACCTACGGCGCGATAGGGTCGCGGAACATCCGGACGCGTTCGCCGCAGCACAAACAATCCCACAATCGTCAAAATATAAAAGACAAGCACAGCAAAGATAATGTAATCGAGAAGTTGTCCATAGCTGCCCGAAACGCACAGCAGGCACGCCCATAGCATCTGCACCATCAGCGAAACTGCAGGCGTTTTATAGGTTGGATGCAGCTTGGCGACGCTCTTAAAGAACAAACCATCTTTCGCCATCGCATAGTAGACACGCGCGCCGGAAAGAATCAGCCCGTTATTGCATCCGAAGCTTGAAATCAGAATGGCTCCGGCCATCAGTAATCCACCGGCCGCCCCGAACATCTGCGTCATCACCGCAGTACCGACGCGATCTTCGGCAGCATACTTAATACCCCGTCCTAGAATCGTAGCCGCTCCCGCAGTTCCGTCGAGCGGCAGGCCTAACAGGTAAATAAAGTTGCATGCTATATAAAGCGCGATTACGACTCCCGTACCCAACGCCAACGATAGTGGTAAATTGCGATTGGGATTCTTCACCTCGCCAGCGGTAAACGTCACGTTGTTCCAGGCATCCGCGGAGAATAACGATCCCACCTGCGCCACCGCCAGAATCGTCAGCGTCCCCACCATCACCACCGGTCCGCCCACTCCCACCTGTACCGCATGCTGCGCGCCCAATCCAGCGTTGTGCCAGAAATGCCCGCTGAAGTTTGCCGCCAAAGCGTGAGCATTTCTTCCCAAGGCTAATCCGAACAACGCCAGCCCGAGTAGCGCCGAAACCTTCGCCGCGGTGAACACATTCTGGATGAGCGCTCCGGTTTTCAAGCCGAAAATATTTACTACCGAAAGGAAGACCACGAGCAGGATGGCGACCAGATTTTGCGTGTTGATTCCCACATCCATGTTGCCCAGAACCATGGGCCCAAGACGAATCGGCGGAACCTTCCACAAATGGAAAATCCAGTTTGAGGAAGAAACCGCGGGAAAGAAAACTCCAAGGAACTTGCCGAAAGCCACGCCCACCGCGGCAATCGTCCCGGTCTGTATGACAAGAAATAATGTCCATCCGTAGAGAAAGCCCCACAGCGGCCCGAGCGCTTCGCGCAGATAAACATATTGCCCGCCGGCCCGGGGCATCATGGCCGCGAGTTCGCCATAGCTCAGCGCGGCCACGATGGTCATGAACCCCGCCACTGCCCACGCACCGATCAGCAAAGCAGGCGAATCCACTTCTCGGGCAATTTCCGCCGAAACAATAAAAATTCCCGAGCCGATCATCGACCCCATGACCAGCATGGTGGCGCTGGTCAGCCCGAGGCCTTTGACCAGTTCCTTATCCTGACGGCTATGAATTTCCCAGTCGCTGCTCGCGGCCGGCCGCGTTGTCGGTGTACTCAGGCACCCTCCTGCACGACCACACTTTTTGCCTTGGAGTGGAACGGGAAGGGCACGGCTTTAGCCGTGCCATGCTGTCCAATAAAGATACGCCCATAATCCGGGGGTTTTAGCCCCTGAGGCCATTCCCGGCGCGCTGAACCCAAGGTCAAATGACTTTACCTCAAGATGCGCAAAAATTCCTCTGCTGATTTTCGTGGCTCCCGTATCAGATCTGATATCACCGCCGCGGAATCGGCCCCGGCTTCAATCACCGATGCGGCATTGGCCCGCATTATCCCTCCAATGGCAACCAGCGGCTTACTAGTCAATGACCGCGCCTGGCGGACTCCTTCGAGGCCGACCACTGGATCAGGCTTTTCTTTGCTCGAGGTAGAAAAAACCGGGCCAATCGCAAGGTAGTCAGCTGAAGTCCGATCGGCCTCTTGCAGTTGGTCCGCATTATGAGTAGAAACCCCAAGCCAGCGATCCGGTCCGATAATCCTTCTCACCGATTCCGGCGAGAGGTCGTCTTGCCCAACATGGACGCCATCGAATTCTGCTGCCAGGCACAGATCAGCGCGGTCATTCATGATCAGCTTGACTCTGCCGCCGACTCGCCGCTTCAGTTCGCGCGCCTGCTGCAGCATCACCCGTGCGTTTCCGTTCTTATTGCGATACTGCAGCAAACTGCATCCCCCCGCCGCAAGTTCCTCGGCGCACACTGCCAGTTCTTCAGTTGTCGAGAAGCACGATGCATCCACAATCGCATACAGACGAGGAACAGAAATCACGCAGCCGAATCCCTTTTACTCGCCGCCAGAAATCGCTCGATGAATCCCGTATCAAATTTTCCGGCGCGAAAATCCGGATCGGCCATAATCTTCCGGTGCAGCGGAATCGTCGTATACACGCCTTCGACAATGAACATCTCCAGCGCCCGTGTCATCCGCGAAACTGCCTCGCTCCGGTCTTTGCCGCGTACGATCAACTTGGCGATCAGCGAATCGTAATACGGCGGGATCACTCCCTCGGTGTAGGCTGCAGTATCAATGCGCACCCCGGTCCCTCCCGGCGGATGAAATGCGGTAATTTTCCCTGCCGATGGTGTGAACTTTTCCGGATGTTCCGCGTTAATACGGCACTCGATGGCGTGGCCGCGATGCACAATCGGCCCTTGCAACACGTCCCGCATGTGCGCGCCGGCGGCGATCATAATCTGGCTCTTCACCAGATCCACGTCCGTCACCATCTCCGTCACCGGGTGCTCGACCTGAATTCTTGTATTCATTTCGATGAAGTGCAGCCGCCGGTCCTGATCCATCAAGAACTCAATCGTTCCGGCATTCGTATAGCCGATATCCGTCAGCGACCTGCACAACGTTGCACCGATCTGATCTCGCAACTCGCCCGTCACCTGGGTTGACGGGGACTCTTCCAGTAATTTTTGATGCCGCCGCTGGATCGAGCATTCTCTCTCTCCAAGGCTCACCACATTGCCGTGCTCGTCCGCCAGCACCTGAAATTCGATGTGCCGAGGATGCTCGACGTACTTCTCCATGTAAAGATCGCCATTACCGAACGCGCCCGCCGCCTCCGATTGCGCCGCCTTGAATAAACCCGGCAGCTCTTCTTCGTTGCGAACGATGCGCATCCCACGCCCGCCTCCGCCCGCTGAAGCCTTTAAAATCACGGGAAAACCAACCTGCCGCGCCCACTCAATCGCCTCGCCCTCTGATGCAATGATTCCATCCGAACCGGGCAGAATCGGAACACCCGCTCGCTTCATTGCGGAGCGAGCCTTTTCTTTTTCGCCCATCAGCCGGGTCACTTCCGGCCGCGGACCAATGAACTTGATCCCGCTGGTCTCGCACACTTCGGCAAAATTGGCATTTTCCGCCAGCAACCCGTAGCCGGGATGCACTGCGTCGACGTTAGCGATCTCCGCCGCACTAATCACCGCAGGAATATTTAGATAGCTCAGCGCCAGCTGCGGTGGTCCAATACAGATAGCTTCATCCGCAAAACGCACCGGCAGGGAATGGCGGTCTGCCTCACTGTAAATCGCAACAGTACGGATGCCCAGTTCCTTGCACGCGCAAATGACCCGCAGTGCAATCTCTCCCCGGTTCGCAATCAAGATCTTTTTAAACATTGAAGTCAATGTGGGAAAAGCCACCTATATTCAAAAATGTGGGGACAGCCGCCCCCGGCTGTCCGCCGGGCGCAGCCCGGCTTTTTCCTCTGCGCTTCTTCAGACGCAAAAAAGCGCGCGAAGTGCGCGCCCTTGGTTTTTCGTACCTTCACTTTTTCGCCCGAATAGCGAACAATTCCTGCCCGTACTCAATCGGCTGGCCGTTGCTTCCCAACTTCTTCACGATCTCTCCAGCCACGTCCGACTCGATCTCATTCAACAATTTCATCGCTTCAACGATGCACAGGACCTGCCCCACTTCCACCGTATCCCCTACTTTGACGAAAGGTGGCGCACCTGGCGAAGGCGCTTCGTAGAACGTCCCAACAATCGGAGACTTCACCATATGAAGGTTTTCCTCCGGAGCCGGCTCGCTGGAAGCGGCCGGCGGGACGACGGGAGGAGCTGCGGCCGTGGCTTGGCCGGGTTGAACCATAGGCAAGGCCACGTAGGGCATTTCCGTGCGCGCATGCACCACAGTAGGCTCGCCCGCACGCTTGATCTTCACTTTGACATCGCCGCGCTCCAGTTCGAATTCGGCGATATCTTTTTCGATTAAGAACTCGATGAGTTCCTTCAGCTCTTTTTGATTCATTCGTATAAAGGGTAGGACGGTTTGCCATTCCAGGAACGGCAGGGCGCCTCTCTCGGACGCCTCAGTTCCATCCTGAAGGCCCTAAACTATCAGGAAATCCTTGCTCGTGGGCGTTAGCACTTCACAACCCCTGTCGGTTACGACTAGCATGTCCTCGATCCTCACGCCCCATTTGCCGGGGAAGTATACTCCCGGCTCAATCGTGATAACCATACCGGGCCGCAGTATTTCCTCCTGCCTGGCAGCGATCCGTGGCGGTTCATGAATCTCCAGGCCCACGCCGTGGCCGGTCGAATGCGTGAAATAGCGGCCCAAGCCGGCGCGCCGTAACACTTTACGGGCAGCCTCGTCCACCTCCGCTACGCGAATTCCGGGCCGCACAGCAGCAATCGCCGCCTGCTGCGCTTCTCTCACCGATTCGTAGGCGCCGCGCGCGTCTTTCGGGACAACGCCGGATGCAGTCCCAACCCATACAGTGCGGGTCTGGTCCGAACAATAACCTGCGAGTATAACACCGAAATCGCACACTACGAACCCGCCCCGCGCGATGACTTGCTCTGAAGCCCGGCCATGCGGCAAAGCTGACCGTGGCCCGGAAGCGATGATCGTAGGAAACGACATTTCCTCTGCTCCTGCCTGCCGCGCTGCGTACTCCATCTCCGCCGCCACATCGTTTTCTTTTACTCCCGGGCGCAATACCGCGAGAGCACGATCGAACAGACTTGCTCCCAGTTTCACTGCCGCGCGAATCTTCTGTAACTCATCGGCATCCTTCACCATTCGTGCTCGTTCCACCACGGCAGACGCCTCCTGTAGCCTGCGGCCCCTCGGCAGCAAATCCGTGAGCCTTTTTCTTTCCGCCACGGTCATGTGTTCGGATTCAATGCCGATTGTCCATCCCTTCGAGCGGCGCCCCCGGGATCCAATCCACTCCGCCACTGCGCTCAACAGCGCCTTCCGGGCAATGACCACCTTCGCGCCCTTCACTTCCTCACGACTCTGCGTGTCGTACCGGACGTCGGTAAAGAACACGCTGCCAGATTCCTCCACCAGCAGCAAACCGGCGCTGCCGGTAAAGCCGCAAAGATATCGAATGTTCGGGAGATGACTGATTAGAAACGCGTCAAACCGCGTTGTGGCGAGATGTTCCCGCAGTTTCTTCTGGCGAAGGACAAAATTCATGCCCGCTGAGTTTAACAGGCAGATGCTGGAAGTTCTCAGTTCTTAGAAGAACTGAGAACTCCCCAGAAACAAAACCGCCGGCCCTGACAGGTTCTTCAGGCCGGCGGCTTGAATCTTCAACTGAGCGCTGCTATGTCTGAATAATTCGCGGCGTGATGAAGAAGATCAACTCCTGGTTCTGGGTATTTACCTGCGTATGCTTGAATAGGTTGCCCAGAACCGGAATGTTGCCAAGCAACGGCACCTGAGTGATGTTGATCGAATTCTGCGTCTGGATCACGCCACCGATCACCACCGTGCCACCGTCAGTCACCAGCACCTGGGTCGTCGCCTGTTGTGTAATCAACTCCGGATTGCCTTGCACTTCCGTGCCGAAGTTCGGCGTGGTGTTCTCCACGTCGATATTCAGGAAGATCGTATTCTCGGAAGTGATTTGTGGAGTTACCGTCAACCGCAGGAAGGCGCTGACGTAGGTCACAGTCGGAGGACCACCCAACTGCGCCTGCGTCACGATCGGCACCTGCACGCCTTGTTTCACCAGAGCCTGAATATTATTTTGGGTAACCACTCGCGGCCGCGACAGAACCTTCAGCAAGCCGCGCGATTCGGCCATCGAAAGTACTGCGTCGATTCGCACAGTGTTGCTTGCATTCAGGAACGTCAAGCCGCTGGTGGGTGAAGTTGAACCTAGATTGGAGAACAATGGAATCGTCGATCCCGTTGCCGACCCGGTGCCGGGCACCGTGATATAGCCCGGCGTCAAGCCTCCTACCGTGGTCGGCGAACTTCCTACCGCAGAGGCGCCGCCAATCGCACTGTGGCCGTCGCCCCAGCCGAAACCGAGCTGTGTGCCGATGTCGCGAGCGAACGTACGGGTTGCCGCCACTACTCGTGCTTCGATTTCCACTTCCTGTGTCTTGCGGTCCAGCTGCGTCAGCAAGCGGTCGATGATTGGAATCACTTTCGGAATGTCGTTGACGATGATCGCGTTGGTACGTTCATCGGCAACCACGTCACCGCGCTGCGAGAGGAATTTCTTCACCGTAATCATTACATCCTTGGCATGGGCATAGCTGAGGAAACGCGTGATGGATACTTTTTCCACCGCCATTGCCTCTGACTCTACCTGGGCGCGCCGACCGTCTGCCTCTTTCTTGAGTGTGTCCACTGTGGCGATGCGCAGGACGTTGCCTTCCAGTTCACGGGCCAGATCGTTGTTCTTGAGCACGATGTCCAGAGCCTGATCCCACGGCACATCGTCCAACACTATCGTCAGGGTGCCGTGGACATTTGGATCCAGCACCACGTTCAGACCGCTGATCTCGTGAATCAGCCGGAAGAAATCTTTTAGATCCACATCTTTCAGGTTCACTGAAATCGGTTCACCCGTATATTTCGGGCCAACCGAAGTCGGCTGCTGTCCAGCTTGCGCTCTCTGCTCTGCCGCCAGATTGACCGCAGGCTCGATGCCAGTACCGGATGAGCCGCTCTGCGACGCCTGCGCTGCGTTCATGCTTACCGGCAGCAACTCCGCCGCCGTTTTGTCTGCAAACTTCGCTGCCGCTTCCTGAGCGCGTCCGGCAGGTTCATCGGCCGTCTCGGTGGTGCTGGTCTTGGCCGCGTATTTAGGTTCCACGAATACAAAATCGCTGGTCGGTGGAGCGTCTGGCTTCTGAACAACCGGAGCCAGGTTCGTTGCCACGGCCTTCGGCTCAACCGGATGACTGGCCAGGGGGGCGGTTGCTGTGGCTTCCGCTTTCACTTCCGTTTTCGATTCCGTTTTCGATTCCGTTTTCGATTCCGTTTTCGATTCAACGACGCGCGGCGCAAACGGGGATATTCCTTGTTTCGCTGCTGGAGAGACTTCCGCCACAGGCGCTTTGGGAGCATGTGCGCTCGCCGCCGTCGCAGCCGAAGTGTGCAGCGTCAACACCAGCTTGCCATCTGCCGCCGGATTCAATTCGTAACGGCAAGCGTGCTCGAGGTCGATCACCAGGCGAGTGGTTGGAGGAGTGTGGCCATCCATGCCGATGCGCACCCCTTTGACCCCTTCGCTGCCGATGCTGATATGGCTCTGTCCGGTCGCCATGACGGTCCCGGGCAAATCCAGGATCAGGCGCGCCGGCGAATCCGCCGTGCTCAGCTTAGGCGTCACTTGGCCGCGAGCGCTGATCTCGACGCGGATTTCATCCGTGCCGCGGACCACGTTCACCCGTTGCAGCTCGTTTCGCTGGCTCGCCGGTAACGCCGGCGTCTCTGCGGCTGAAGCCATCAGCCCCAGCAGCATCAGCGGTAGGATCACACTCAGCAGTTGCTTTCGCATTTCGCTTCTCCCCAACTCGCGGGTCTACCCCGCGCGTCCTTACTGGAACTCGATTTTGTTGTGTTCCGGCTTTCCCGGAGCACCGTTGCCCACGCTAAACAGCCGGCGTGAAAATTCGCTTGGTCACTTCCCGCGTCATCGCTTTGCCTAACTTGTCCTGCACCGTCTCCTGAAACACCACCGTGTCGCCGGTAATTCTCACAACATATCCGTTGAATACCGGATCGTTCTCCCGCAGGAAGTACGCCTTATTCAGCGAATTGGTGACCACCGCGATGAAGCCATTTTCCGACTTCACCACACCGCGCAGATTGATCTGCCCAATCTCCAGGCACTTTTTCCCGGTCGAGCAACCCGAGCCAGAAGGCTCCTGAACGATGGGACTGAAGAATGGGTCGCGTTTCCCGGTCATCGCCCATTTCTTTTCTTCGGGCTTAGGTGCGTTTGGAGCTTCGGCGACTTTGGCGGCGGCATCCGTTTTGACATCCGGCGAGATTTTGACGTTAGCGGCAGGCACGGCCTTGGCTGCAGTCTTAGGTGCCGTCTCTTTTGCAGCGATCACAGCATGCTTCGCCGTCTTCTTCTTCGCAGGCGTCGCGGGTTGCGCTTTGGCAACGGCACTGGCTGGGGCGGGAGCACTCTTCGCTCCCGAAACAGGCACAATGACCGCGGGCTTCGCGTTGGCTCCCGCAGCCGGCTTAGCCGGCGGGGTGCTGGAAATTCCCAGCGCAGCATTAGAGTCATCCGTCTTCTTCTGCTGCACCCCATTCATGGTGCCCTGCACCTTAGTGATGATGTTCGAATTCTGTGCCCAGAGTCCGCCCGTCATCATTCCCACTGCCAGAATGCATGTCGTTAGCTTCATAGCGATTCCTATTTGCCCCCGCCTGTGGCCTTGGCTCCCGGTGCTGCACCTGCCGGCTCCAAATCGTGACTGAAGAACGTAGTCGCGGTAAATGTCGCTACCACGCTTTCATTCGGCGCGTACATGTACGTATGCTTCGCTTTTGCGCCTTGCGGATTCTTCGTATTCGAAACCAGAAGCCCGCTCACATTCACCAAACGCTCCAGCTTGCCCAGCCGGTCGAAAAAATTCAGCATCGAGTAATACGGACCATCCAGCTCCAGATCGAAGGGAAGCTCCGAGTAGTACTCCTTGGCAACGATGGGTTTGGCCGTATAGCGCCGCAACTCCACGCCCGCCTTCGTCGCTTCGCCGTCCAGGGTTTCGATAAAGGTATCCACCTGCTTCTCATCCGGAACGATGCGCCGCTCGATTTCCAGTTGCTGCTTCAAGTTGGCCAGCTGCCGATCCATGTCCTTAAGCTTGGGACGGTAAGACTCAAGTTCGTTGTTCTCCCGAACCTTGTCCTGCAAAGCGTGTTGTGCCGCCGTGTTTTTGTCGCTCTGGTTCTTGAATATCGTGAAGTACAGCGCTGTAGTCACCAGCGCGCCTCCCAGGAGGACCGCTCCCCATTGCTTCAGACCCGACAGTTCACTGAAATTCGCCATAAGTGCGCCTCTAGGACTTTCCCTTCTCGCAGGTCAGCGTGAATTGAAATGCCTGCATGTCCTTAATCGTTTCATCCTGGAAAGTTTCCTTCATCTCAACCGTTTTAAAGAAACCGGTCTTTTGCAAATTTGCGATCAAGTTGGCCACCGCATCCGCGCTCAGCGCAGTGCCCTCCAGACTTACAGTCGGACCCGTGTCATCCATGCTCTTCAACCAAACCGCCTCTGTTCCGTTCACAGTCTCACCCAGCATGGCGAGAAGGTTGACCGGACCGGTCTGGCCCGCAGCGTGCAACTGCTCGATCACATCCACCCGCCGCTTATAGTTATTAGCCTGGGTCTGGCGTTCCAGATATCGCACCTTCACGTCGCTAAGTTCGCGATTCTGTTTTTCGGCGGCCTGCATCTGAATTGCGATCGCTTTGCCCTGTTTGTCCAATCGGTACCAATATCCGAAGTTGAGTAGCCCTGCGAGCAACAGTACGACCAGCACCTTCAGCTTGGGCGATCCCATATCGCCCATTTCCATCGTGGGCATGGACGGTGCGTTGCTGCCGCCGCGCTTGTTTTTCCCCTTGGAGGATTCCAGCAGATTGATTTTGATCATAGGGATTCAAAGCTCCTCAAAGCCAAGCCCACCGCTACTGCCAGCTGGCCCGCATTCTGCTCCACCAGTTCCGCTCCAGGGCCATCCGCCGGTGGCACTACTCGCTGGAACGGATTCAGCAATTCAACCGGCATGGAAAATTCCTGCCGCAACGCTTCCATCAATCCCGGCACCTTCGCCGAGCCTCCGGCCAGATAAATTTTCTCGATGTGCTCGCCCGCCGCGCTGGCCCGGAAGAAATCAAACGTCTTCTGAATTTCCAGCACGATGATCTCGGTCACTTGCTGCAGGATCGGCGCTTTCGCGTCTTCGCTGACCGTGCCGACCTTCTCGCCCAGCTTCAACTTCTCGGCGTCTTCAAAGTTCAGATCAAGTTCCTTCTGCAGCGAGTCCGTATACTGATGTCCCCCTACGCTGACGTCGCGCGGGAACAGTGGCGTAGTACCTTTTACGATGTTGATGTTCATCACGCTGGCGCCCAGGTTGAGCAGCGCCACTACCTGGCCCGGCGCCGGCTGGTAGTTGTACTCGTAGCAGTTCTGCAAAGCCAGCGCATCGATGTCCACAATAGCCGGGGTGCGTCCCGCCATCGAGAGTACGTTGGTGTAGTTCAAAATCTTGTCCTTCTTGACTGCCACAAGAAGCACATCCATCTGAGGGTTGCCCGCTTCTTCCGAAAGAATCTGATAATCGAGACTCACGTCCGCCAGGTCGAACGGAATATGCTGGGCCGCTTCTTTCTCGATCGTCTCCGCCAATTCCTGATCGCTCATCGAAGGCAGCGAGATCTTCTTGACGATCACAGAGTGTCCGCTGACCGCCGTGGCCACCGCCTTGGTCTTGATCAGGCAGTCGGCAAACAATTTCGAAATCGCACTCGATACCGTTCCCGAGTCCACGATCATCGAATCCACGACAATGTCAGAGGCCAGCATTTCCAGTCCCAGGTGCGCCACTTCAATCTGCCCACCCTTTTTCTTCAACTCCACGGCCTTAATGCTGGAAGAGCCCACATCCAGACCTACAATCGTCTTCGATCCCATTCCAAACATGTGCCCACCCTTTCGTCGCGCCGGCGTGCCCGGTTTTTGTAGCGCCGGCGTCTCGCCGGCTTTTCCAACTACTGTGAACCGGCGGCTTTCATAGCCGCCTTCGGTTTCCGTTTCGCTCCCGACTCCATATGGCTCGACTTCTCTTCCATCCACTGATCCAGCTTCGATTTCTTGAAGCGCCAGCGATTGCCCAGCTTGAAAGCCGGAATGCTCTGTTCCCCCACGTACTTGTAAAGCGTGTCCGGACTCACTCCCAGATACTGCGACGCCTGGCGAATGTTCATCACTTCCCGCGAGTCGGCCATATTTCCCTTGCCCTGTTCCTGCCAAATCTCCTGCGCCGCATTTCCCCGCGCAGGCTAATCTCAGGAGACGCCGCGCCCTCTATGCCTGTCAGAGGGCTTTCGGTGTCCCGAGCATATATCAACCCGGTAAAACCCCTGCCCAAAGCGAATTTCCGGTTTTTGCTGGGTTTTTTAAGGTTTTTCTAGAAATGAGAGAATGGACGCCATCGGCAAGATTCTATATATTGGGTCTTTGTGCGAAGAAAGCACTATTAGATGTGGTACCCGCACGAATGCTGAAGAGTCACTTGAAGAGCGGTAACCGAAGTACTAGAGACGGTACGGAAGTACTACGACGCAGGCTCAAGTTGCTGCGCCTATGGAGTTTAAGGACTCGCAGCGCCAACCCAATTACATTACTGGCCAGCGGACAGCCCTTGCGCCAACCCGAATAACCTGGGTTCAAATAGCTTGGCTTTTCAACGGAGTGCGCTTCCCTACTGCACATCCGAAACTTTCCCGTTCAGGAAAGTCACTTTCAAATCTTTGTAAACATAAATCTGTTTGCTGCCCAGATTCACTTTCTTATCAGGCTGTCCCATGGCCGCCTCCACTTGATCCGGAGTCATCCCCTTTTCAATGCTCTGAGGCTCCGCCGCGGGTTGTTGTGCCTGCTGCTGGCCCTGATCTTGTCCTGCGCCTTGCTGACCACCGCCCTGGTCCGCCCCTTGCTGTCCACCACCCTGATCCTGCTGTGCGTCGTCATTGCTGATGGTGAGCACTTGCCCGATCATGTCTTCCACTCCACCCGCATTGCCATTTGCCAACGATCCCTTAGGGAACTGAAACACCACATTCGCCTTGTTGTAGGTTGGCGGATCGGTTTTGTTGCAAGTGTCGCAGGCAACGATCTCAAGCGTAACTGTGTCTTTCGCCGGGTTCACATCGATCTTCATGGGATAAACTTTGTCGCCCACAGCAAACAGATGGGTCGTCTGCTCCTTGCCAAATTTTCCCATGATCGACTTCCGTCCCATCAGCGACAATCCGCCCGGAGCGTGAATGGTTCCGTTTTCGTATTTGTTGGAAAGGACGTTCTGGTCACCGTACGGCACCGCCAGGATTCCGCCTTTCTGAATCGCCAGCAGCGTGCCCTTTTCCACGACCGAGTATCCGCTCGTGTCCGACCCCATCTTCACCAGTTTGTACTGCGCCGTGAGTTGCTCCTGCAGCGACACCGGCGCCTGTGCGTTGGCGATGGCGAATGGAAAGACTGTGGCCGCTATAAGCACGAGCCCCGAAACCAGACCGCCGAATTTCTCCGACATATAAGCCCTCCGATTTAGCTCTCCTGGAACTCAGACCACCCAACTGGATACCGAATGAATTCTCAACGTCCGCCGTGATGAGAGAGAAGGGAGTGCCGCTGTTCCGGCGCTCCCTTCAACTAAATTGGTTGCGCAGCAACTCTCTCGTGAGCGCTGGTTTTACTGGCCTCCACCAGCCGCAGCCTCCTGCTTCACCTGCGCCTCCGTCTGGTCGGCCTGTTGTTGTTGATCCTGCAGAGTCTTCGCCGCCGTCGTGTCTGGTGGCGGAGGTGTTACGGCAGCAGCCGAAGTGCCGGTATCCGGCGCCTTTGGCATACCGTTCGTGCCCTGCTTCTTCGCCAGTTCGCCCATGCCATTCGTGATGTTCTCCTGGAAGTGGTTGTACATTTCCTGCAAGTCATCCACTTTCACGGCAACGGTCTGTCCCGAACCGCAATCGCCCTTCTTGCTTGCCGAAACGCTGGCAGTCACGTTGTTGTCCGAATCCGGATTGTCCGTCAAGCGTGTGATCACATCCCCTGACGTCAAGCCGCATTCCTGACCATTGGCCACCACGCTCACATCGGAATCCACCACAAAAGTGCGCTGTGCCGGATCGAGCGCCGGAGGCGGCGTGTCGGTCGAGGACGCCGGAGCCGCAGCCGAAGCCTGCCCGGAATCCTGCCCCGCCTGCGCCTGCTGCGCGGCTAATTGTGCTTTCACTTCTTGCGCAATTGCTTCCTTCACTTCAGGCGTTAGCGCCACTTGCCCAGAAGATGCCGCCGCCGGAGGCGGGTCTCCGCCCGCATCGCCACCGCCGCTGGCTGCCGCATCTGCCGCCATGGCGTCCGCATTATCCTCTTGCCGTGCCGCATACGCCGCTTGCAATTGCTGCGAGATCAGATAGTCCGTCAGCCAGTAGTAGGGCGCGGCATAAACGGGATAAGGATTCCACCACCCGCCGTAATATCCCCACCACGGCGCTCCACCCCAACCCCACGCTCCGATGCCCCAGGCAATTGGCGCTCCCCAGGGATGGTAGCCCCACCCATAAAATCCCGGATGGTACCAGTATCCTGGGTAATAGCCGTAGTACGTATGTCCGCCCCAGCCGTAGCCGCGATAGAGCCCCACATGGTACCGTCCGCCGGCGTAGAAAGTCCGGGAGTAATAGGCGTGCCCGCCGCGGTTGACATAAGCGCGCTGCACATATCCGCCGCGCCCGCGGTTCACTACGCGTACTCCATTGTGTTCACTCACTACGGTCCGCCCGCCGTGAACCCCGCTCTGAATGTGCATACCGCCACGGTCGATCGAACGAATTGAGCCATTCGGACGAACATTGGCCCGGCCTCCGCCCTTTAACGCGACCGTCCGGCCGGGAGGAGTTCGGCTGGCATTGCCCCGGCTTGCAGCCGTATTTCCGTGGGCTGCCGTATTTCCGTGAGCCGCTGCATTCCCGTGCGCGGCTGTGTTGCCGTGGCCGGCTGCATTCGTGTGCCCAGCATTCGTATTCCCATGGCTGGCCGTGTTCGTATGGCCAGCAGTGTTTGCGTGCCCGGCGGTCGTGTTTCCGTGAGTTGCTGTACTCGTACGACCAGCGCTGGTATTTCCGTGGCTCGTATTTCCGTGGCTCGCAGTATTCGTATGGCTGGTTGTATTTCCGTGGCCAGCCGTCGTCGTGTGGCTCGTCGTGCCGTGTGAAGCCGTTGAGCCGTGAGATTGCGTTGAGCCGTGGGAAGGCGTCGATGCGTGCGAAGGCGCACTGTGCTGCGGTGCGCTGGCATGCGAGGCGGGCGCACTCGTCTTATGTTGACCCCACGCCAGCGCCGGGACCCCGATCACCAGCAAAACCACAACCCAGTACTGCAGCATCTTTTCATGCGTCGAAGTGCGATTCATTACTGCCTCCTGATCGTCAAACTTCTCAATGCCAACCCGAACCCCAAAAAACCTGTAGGACTGCGGTGCGAGGACGGTTCGGGGGAAGTCTATGCACTGCAAACACGAAACCCGTCGATTCCACTCACGCTGTTGAAATTAATTCTTGAGCCAGAGGGGAAGGCCGGCAAAAATTCCCAACCAGCAAGGATCAGACGCCACCGGCAACCCGCATCTTGAGGCGAAAGAACGTTAGCAGAAGTTCGCAACTCGCGCAAGATTCTGCGCATTTGAATCACCGCATTCTTTCCACTTCGGTACCTGTCTGAACCTTAAAGACCGGCTCGTAAAGATGGGCAGTCCGAAAATGTTTTAGGCCTGACACTCTGTGGTGGATACCACGATAAGCTGGCTCGCTTCCCTCGACCACTCTCCTCCTGTAATCTATGGGTTCTTCTCGGGAGGAACTCACTTGCGCTACCTCGATCGTCTTCAACCCCTCGCACTCCTGGTGATGCGTCTGGCCCTCGGCGCCGTCATGACCGGCCATGGATATCAAAAGGTTTTCGGCGGACTTCATCACCACGTTCAGTTCGTCACCAGCCTCGGCCTTCCCGGCTGGACCGCTTATCTCTCCGCTTTTGCCGAATTCTTTGGCGGCATCCTGGTCCTGATCGGTCTGTTCACCCGAGTCGCCGCTTTTGTTATCTGCATCGATCTTTCCGTCGCCATCGCCAAGGTGCACTTCCACAACGGACTGATGGGGCAGAACGGATATCAGTTCCCGTTGGCGGTCGCGGCTCTGGCCTTCGGCCTGATTTTTCTCGGCGCGGGGCCAATCGCATTCGATCACATTCGCGCTCCCGGTGCAGCGAAGTCCAAGTGAAACCGCGCTTGGAGAAAGCAGATTTCGAAGTTTTCCAGTCGTGCAGAGCAACGGCAAAAGTTCAGCTGTGCCGCGCAACTTTTTAATAGCTTCAGGGTTTGGTCGAAGGTTGTGCCGCCATCTCGCAAACGCGCTGGGTGAATGAGCTGCTTGACGTTTCTTTACAAGCCCCTTAGTTGAATCCCGGCCCCGTGTGAAATTATGATGTGTCGACGAGCTTTGTTGCATCCGAATGATTTAGTAGGCGCATCTTATCCCGTACCACGAAATGATTGGAGGTTCTCTTGAGAAAGTTAGCGCTGCTTGCACCCGTTGTAGCCGTCTTATTCTCTTGCCACTTCGCATCCGCCCAACAGGCGGATGCCATGTTCTTCGGCGGTACTCTGCTGTCCTCCTCGCCCAGCACCAGTTCGACGCTGTCCGGTGAGCTCGCCGAAAAAGGTGGAACTTACCTCGGAGTCGCCGGAGATGTGGTCGGCTTCAAACGCCGCATTGGAATTATGGTCGAAACCTCCTGGAGAGCCAGTCAGGCAAGTTATTTCGGCTACGAAACCTACCGCCCAATCCTGACCGACTTCAATGCGCTCTATCAGCCCAAGTTGGGTAAGAAAGTCGGCCTCGACCTGTTCGGTGGAATCGGCGTCGATACGAATCGCTTCTACGTTCCTTTCGCGACCTCTTGCAGCGGGTTCACTGGCCAGTGCATTAACTACACCAGCGACCATCACTTCATGGAGGATCTCGGCGTCGGCCTTCGTTATTACGTGTGGAACCACTTCTTCGTGCGCCCCGAGCTTCACTACTACCACATCGACGGGAACAACAACGTCAGCACCGGGGGTTTCAGCACCGACAACGTATTCCGCGTGGGCGCCTCGATCGGTTACACCATCGGCAACGATTAGGATTTTGACTCCGCCGCGTGATCGTGTATTTTGGCTTCGGCGCAGCTAGTGACCAGGGTTGGGACTTCTAGAATCGACCATTACTGGAACTGGCGCGCCGAACGCCACAATTTCCGGCGCTTTGATTCCAATCCTGAATGAATTTAAAAGGGGGCTGTATTTGAGAAGGCTCGCGCGCATCGCGTCCGCGTGTACTGTTCTGTTCTTCGCTACTTTCGCCGGGGCTCAAATTCAGCAGATGGACATTGCTGTCGGCTACGGCAGGCTTCTTGCCTTCAAAGACTTAAATGCGTCCCAGGCGCTTATCCCGCCGCAGGAAAAGGGCGGAGTCTTTCCCAGCGTCAGCTTCGACGCCTTTGTCAGGAATCGGCTCGGCTTCAATGCGGAAACTTCCTGGGAATATAGAAAGGTCAGCTACGACGGCTACGAAAGCTACCGCCCGATTTTTGCCGACGTCAATGCCCTCTTCGAGCCGCAAATACGCAAGAAACTCAGCCTGGACTTAATGGCGGGTGTAGGAATTGACAGCAACCGTTTCTATCTGCCAGGAATGACGGGTTGCACGGGAGTTGCCGGCACCTGTTACGTAAGCAGCGATCATTTCATGGAGCATGCGAGTTTGGGTGTCCGCTACTACGTTTGGCACCGCATCCCTCACATTTTTATCCGTCCCGAGATTCACTACTATCACATCCAGAATAATCGGGAATTCTACTCCGACAATGTGTACCGGGCCACCTTCTCGGTTGGCTATACCTTCCACAATCACTGAACTGCTGCACCGGTCAACAATCTGCGACCGCAGCGGCACTGAAATGAAAAAGGCGGCGTCTCTTGACGCCGCCTGAATTTTTCTGAGATCCCGACTCTACGGCTCGTGCATGCAGATCTCGGCTTCGTGAATAGCCGCATCAATATGCTCGATCGCTTTGGCGCGGTGACCATGGAACTCGCCCTCGGCGTGCTCCATATGTTCCCGTGCGCTGTGCAACGCTTCTAGAGCGTGTTCCACACGCGGATGCGGAGGTGCGGGAGCTGGGGCAGCAGCAGCTGGACTTGCGGGAGCTACCGCCGCGGCAGCCGCCGGCGCCTTTGGACTAGCCGCGGCAGAGAAGGCCAGAGTTAACACGAGCATCGCCAGGATTACTAGACTCAAGAACCCAATTCGCTTCATATGTTCCTCCTCGTCCGAATTCCGGCGCGGACGCCGCCTGTGAAATCAATGCCTAACGTCCCTGCACTCACGCCGGCACGCCCGAGGCACCCGCACAGTATAAGCCGCCACCCTCGGAATCCTGCGGTACCTAAGTTGATTCTTAAGGTGCTGCCTTACACGCTCCGCGCACCGCGATTTCTCCACCACACGAGGACGGCCAGTAAAATGAAAACTACGGCCAGAAGCTGGTCAAAGCGCTTCATGTAATAAATCAGGAGTCGCCAGCGGCCGCCAAAAAAATATCCCGCAAGTGAGATCGTGCTCACCCATAAGGCTGCTCCCAGCAAATTAAAAACTGCAAAACTCTTCCACGGCATGCGCAGCGTTCCTGCCAGTGGCCCGGCAAGTACCCGCATGCCAAAAACAAATCGTGAAAACAAAATCGTGATCGATCCATAGCGGTGGAAAAGCTTCTCACCCCGCGCTATGGTAGCGTCACGAATGTGAAATAGGTTTCGATAGCGCTCCAGCAGCGGACGCCCGCCATAGCTCCCGAGCGCATAGCCAAGGTTATCACCCACCGCAGCCGCCAACGTTCCCACCAGAATGATCCATGGCAGTTGCAGTTCCCGCTGCGAGTACGCCAGAAAACTCGCCAGCAACAGCACGGTTTCTCCCGGCGCCGGAACTCCTGCATTCTCCAGCAACAACACTGCCGCCACGGCCCAGTACCCGTAGTGCACCAGGGCGTCACGCAGCACCGCAAGAATGTGGTGAGTCAAAAACGTTTCTTTCTCATGTAGAAAACAGCCATGTAGGGCAATTGATGTGGGGACGGCCGCCCTCGGCCGTCCATGCCGAGCAAAGCTCGGCTGCCTCCCAACTGCGCCGAGCTAGTCGTGCTCCTTCGAGGTCTAATTCTTTGTCAGGAATTCAATTAGCACCCGGTTGAACTCCTCCGGACACTCTTCATAAGGCAGATGCCCGATTCCTGGAAAAACAATCAGCTCAGAATTCGGAAAGAATTTTCTCAGCGGCTCCGCCGAAGAAGCATAGACCGCCGTGTCCTTGCTCCCCCACATCAAGAGTGTCGGAACACCGGCCAGCTCCGGCAAAATCGCTTCTAATTCGCGCAGGTCCTTGGTCCAGGTCCGCACAATGCTCAGCGCGTGTTCAAACAGTCCCGGCTTCGCCAGCGGAGCCATGTAACCCGCCAGCGCATCCGGAGGAATGCGTCTGCGGTCGCCGTACATTCGCGAATGCCAATACGGATACGAAAAACCCGTCCGCGCAATCGTCGCGCGGAATAACCCAGCGCCGAATTTGCTACCGAAAAATGGTGCCATCCGCCGACCATGCGACGAATAAGGATTCACAGGATCCACCAGCACCAGCCTCCGTAAGCGCAGCCGGCTACTCCCATCCAAACATTGCGCCGCGGCGAACATCGCAACCGCCCCGCCATGCGAAGTCCCCAGCAAATCAAGCGAAGAAACTCCCAGCCCCGCAACAAATCGCAGAAGGCGCTTCGCTGTCCCCCGCATCGAGTGGTCAATCCCCGCCGGACGATCCGAAAACCCCGCTCCCAACATATCCGGCGCGTACACGGTGGCATAAGGCGCCAGAGCCGGCATCGTGAATCGCCAGGAAAACGAATACCCCAGCAGCCCATGCAACAAAATTAAACCCGGACCCGACCCCGCGCGCAAATACCGCATACGCGCTCCGTCCAAATCCATCCAGCACTCTTCCACGCCCGGACTGAATCCCGGAAACGGCGCGGTAGAATTTTCCCGCTGCAGCGCCGGACCAGCTAATTCCTCGACTTTCCGGGACAACTTTTTCTCCACCACCCGATTCTATCTAAATGAACATCGCCTCTGTTCGCTTCACTTGGGGAGCTTCGGCTCCCCGTTTTTCCTGGACTCAAAATGGACTTGTCATCTTGAGCGAGCATAATTTTCGCGAAGCCAAGGTGATGCGAAGTCGAAGGACCCCTCTGCGAACACTGCGGCATTTGCTCCGCGTCCTGCGCGATTCAAGCCTTTGATTTCCCCCACCTCAACACTTATTGAGGATCCCACAGCGTCCTAAGCCGCCGCCTTCCGCTTCTTCCTCAGCAGCTTCTTCAGTACCCGAATTCCCTTATCCACATGCTTCTCCTCCAGCAAGTAAGGGGGCAGAAACCGCACCACCGTATCCTGCGTCGAATTAAAAAGCACGCCCTCACTCAAAGCCTCATCCACGATCGGCCGCGCCGGAATCTCCAAGTTAATCCCCTGAATAAATCCCCGCCCGCGCACTTCCTTGGCCGCAGCACTCTTCTCAACAATCGTCTTCAATTCCGACTGCAGATAAGCCCCAACTTTATTCACGTTCTCCAAAAGTTTTTCATCTTCTACAATCGCCAAAAACTCCAGCGCCACGCGGCAAGCCAGTGGACCACCCCCAAAAGTCGTCCCATGCTGTCCCGGAGAAATCGCCGAAGCAAACTCTTCCTTCGCAAGAAACGCTCCCAGCGGCAGCCCCGCCGCAATCGGCTTGGCAATCGCCACAATATCCGGAGTCACGCCAAAACTTTGGAACGCAAACATCGTCCCCGTACGCCCCAGCCCGCACTGAATCTCATCAAAGATCAGCGCAGCTTTATGCCGGTCCGCGGTCGCGCGGCACGCCTGCAAAAATTCCACCGAACACTCATAAATTCCGCCCTCGCCAAAAATCGGCTCCAGCACAATCGCGCAAGTGTTGTCATTCACCGCCGCGCGCAGCCCCTCCAAATCATTCTGCGCAACAAACGTCACTTCCTCCAGCATTGGCTCAAATCCCTTGCGATGCTTCTCCTGTCCGGTCAGCGACAGCGCCCCAAACGTTCGCCCGTGATACGACCCCTCGAGCGCCACCAGCCGCGACTTCCCCTCCCCGCCCGCGCGATGTCCCGCCAGCCGCGCCAGCTTGATCGACCCCTCAATTGCCTCAGTCCCCGAGTTCTGAAAAAACGCCCGAAATTTTTCTCCGGAAGCGCCGGCCGCCAGCGTGCACAACTTCTCCGCCAGAGCCCCCTGATACTCGTGGTAGTAAAGATTGGAGACGTGAATCAGCTTCGCCGCCTGCTCCCGAATCGTCTTCACAATCCGCGGATGCGCATGCCCCAACGCATTCACCCCCAGCCCCGAAACAAAGTCGAGATAACGCCGGTCGTCGAGGTCGTAAAGAAACACGCCCTTCCCCCGCGTCAACACAATGGGATACCGGTTGTAAGTCCCCAACAAATACCGCTTCTCAAGCTCAACAATCTGTTCGAAAGTTTTCATAGGAAGTCTTGATTGTAACGGAAATGAGATCGTGAATAGTCCTTCGTATCACCCGCCCAATAAGGGAACGAAAAAACGTCCGCAGGACGTTTGACAATAGCCCGGCGTTTCAAAGCCGGGTAAGATTGTTTACGTTGGAATCCCGTCCCGGAGGGACCGGTGAACCGTCTCCTGGAGACCCCCGTGTCCCACACTTACGTTTCTGAACTCATCCATTGCGTCTTCTCCACCAAAGAACGCCGCAACCTAATCCGGCCCGAGGTGCAACCCCGACTCTGGTCCTTCCTCGGTGGCATCGCCCGCAAGAACGGATTCAAAGCGCTCATGGTCGGCGGAACCGAAAATCACGTGCACATCCTGCTGTCATTACCTGCGACCATGCCGCTGGCGAAAGCCATGCAATTGGTAAAAGGAGTGTCGTCGCACTGGATGAACGAAACGTTCAAAACAGAATTTGCCTGGCAGGAAGGCTACGGCGCATTCACGGTTGGAGTCTCACAAAGAAATGACACGATCGCCTATATTCAAGGGCAGGCGGAACATCACCGCAAGCGCAATTTTGAAGAGGGGTTTCTGGCGTTCTTGAAGAAGAATGGCATCGAGTACGATCCGCAGCACGTGTGGGGATAGGTTCATGCATCCCTACGGGATGCACCTCCCTCGTGGACGATCGACCCGGCGTTGAAAACGCCGGGCTATTATCAAGCGCCCTCCGGACGCAAATTCCTCTCGAATCACGTCGGCAGTCCAAGCTACTCAGTATTGGACCCTGTCCGTGCGCCTAACCTCCGGAGAACGCCGGACACGTATCCGAGAACACGGGCCCAACGTCCGGAGGAAGTCTGAAAATAGCCCGGCGTTTTAACGCCGGGTGCAACCGCGAGAAAAACCGAACCCGTCCCGGAGGGACGGCTGAACCGCGTGGCGCTCTTCGCTTCAACTGGACCAACGAAGAACAGGGAGAAGCTGCGCTAAAATGCACCATAATCCGGTTCTTGGAGAGAACGGATACAGAGAACGGATATATGGTCCCCGTTCTTGAAGTGAAAAGGCAGAATCGTCGGGCTTTTGAAGGGCACTCATGGATCAAGATGTCTTTATTCCGGTAACAACGAATTCGCAATCGCGAGACGACCTCGTCGAGCGCGGCTTTACTCGCCAGCCGCTCCGAATTGACGCGGACGTAGCGCGCTCGCTGGCAGAGTTATCCCACGCAGCCTGGTCCATTCCAAGGGATAAGTACTATGAAGGCGGCGACCGGTACCGTTCCTTAAATCGCGTCCGGTCCGAGATCGTTGAGGGTGGTGTAAAGGTTTGGTTGAGTGAAGAGACCACGCCTTATGTGCAGCTGAAAAAATACAACACCACAATCGGCGGCCAGCCGCGAGAGTACGCTCCGCTGCCCGCGGCAATCGCCGGTTCCATAGGCATTCGCAAGATGATTGCTCATCACCTGCAATACCTGCCGCTCTCGGCGGTCGGTACCAGGTATCTGGTCAACGTCCATCTCATAAGATTCATAGCCAAGCCGGGCCGGCCCTGCGACACCAGCCCGCCGGGTTTACACAAAGACGGGGAAAAATACATCGCCACGCACCTACTGGGCCGCTGCGGCACTCACGGCGGCGAAGTCGTCATCACCGACAATGACAAACACGAAATAGATCGCTTCACCATGCGCGAAGTGGGCGAGTGTTACGTCTTCGACGACGATCGCATCTGGCATATGTTGACGCCTGTGGCAGTGCTGGAAGGCAATCAGTTCGCCTACCGGGACACGCTGGCATTCGATATGCTGCCAGAGGGCTGGGAACCCGCAAAATGATTCGGGCGCTAGCCCACCGTTTTTTCTGCGAAAGGGTGAGTGCTTCGGTGAGGTGAGATTAATACAACCCCTTCTCCCCCGGCGGCCGCGTCTTCCATCTCCGGTGCACCCACAACCACTGCTCTGGATACTTCCGCACATACTCTTCAATAATCGAAGTAAATTTCTGCGTGTTCGTCTTGATGTCTTCCTCCAGTTCACCCGTGCGCACCAACTCTAGCGCCGGATCAAACCGCAGCCGGTATCTTCCCAGCCTCTCATCCCAGATCGTAAATGTCGGGACCACGGCCGCATCGGTGCGCAGCGCAATCCTCGCCAGCCCGCTAGCCGTGCATGCCGGGATGCCGAAAAAATCCACAAAGATCCCCTGTGGCGGAGTCATATTCGTATCCATCAACATGCCCACCACTTCGCCCGCATGCATCGCCGAAAGCAGCCCGCGTACAAAATTATCTTTGTCCACAGTTTTGTTACCGTGCATGGTGCGGTAATCGCGAATCAGCCGGTCGAGATATTGATTATCCAGCGCCCGCATCACCACATGCATCCAGTGCCCATGCATGGAATGCATAAACGCGGAAAGCTCCCAGCCGCCAAAATGCGCGGTGAGAAACAGCACTCCCTTGCCTCTCGCATAAGCCTGCTGATAATTCTCCAGCCCGTCATACACAACAACTTGGTCAACATTTTCCAGCGTGTATTTCGGAAAGTGGCAGACCTCCGCCAGTTGGCGCCCCAGCGAAGCAAATTCCCCGCGCAGAATCCGCGCCCGCTCCGCCTCAGTTTTTTCCGGAAACGCCATGGCCAGATTGCGCATCCCCACATGCCGCAATCGCACGTGCAGAAGATAAACGCCCCAAGCCAGAGAAATACCGACGGCCCGGGCCACGGGCCGTGGCAAAATACCAAGGATTTTGATGAACGGCCAGGCTGCCGCGTACTCAAGTCGCTGCCGCATTCGGGGGAAGCGTGACGGTATCACCGTCAAAAATAATTTGCAAACCTAGGGGTTGATTCACCCTGGTTCCTCTGTGTTCCCTGTGTTAAAGATTCTAGTTCCAGCCGAGAAGGGCGATTCGACGTAGGCCCTACTTCGCCGCTTCCTGCGCCCACTGCGCTAGCGACGTCAAAAACGCGTTCGCTCCCGCCGGAGGCTCAATCTCTCCAGTCAGCGCAGTCTTAAACGGAACCATGCGTCCGTAAAAATCCCGCGTGCTGTCTTTGTCCTGCTTGATCACGGCTCCGTTCAGACTCACGCCGGCAAATAACCCACGCGCGCGCGAATAGGTCAACACCTCGGCCCGCATCTTCCAGTCCGTATTCCCTTCGGCATGGCGCCCTACTGGCCCGGCAGCGACCGACGCGTCGGCACCCAGAGCGAACTGGCTCGAGAGCAGATGCCTCATCCCATCTTTGTTCATGATCAGCATCACCAGGTCCACCGCCTGCCCGCCGATCTGGAATCCGAAACTTCCTCCGGTCACAACGAAAAATGCCGGAGCGCTCCATCCCTTGGGCGTGCGGCAACTGGCCAGCCCCCGCCCATACTTTGCACCCACAATAAACCCGCCCTTCAGCAGGGACGGCACCACCGCCACGCACTCCGCCGAACCCAACACCTCCTGCGGTATTCCTTTGTCCGGCGCGCTTTGAATGTCGTTCAACACCTGCGCGGCTGCTTCTACGCGGTCCGAAACTTTCGTATCCTCATCCGCCGCAAAAGAGAAAGAACAGAGAGAAACAATCACAGCCAGCAACAAGAACTTTTTCATGGTTCCTCGCCACACAAAAATTTTCTGGGATCTGTTGCTTTGGATTGTAAACGAACCTCGCCCCTGCGTGTCAGGAACGCTTAACCAGGAAGGATCGAGTGGAGAAGGAATCAACTCCAGAAAAGGATGGGATTTTGAAAGACAAGAAAAAAGACAAAAAAATCGGGGCTGAAAGCAGTGACCCTAATCGCCACTCTCAACCCCGTCTCCCAGGTTCTGTGGTAGGTGAAACGAGTATGCCGCGCACTCAATTTCCCTGCAAGATTACTGAGGTCATGGCTCTAAAGTTACTAAGCCGAAGCGAGTAGCCAGCAGCCAGAAGCTGTCTTATTTCGCCGCCACCAGCGAATGCGTGATGGCATGCACCGATAGCGCAATCCGATTCTGCACGCCGACTTTGCGCATTAACTTCGCCACATGCGCTTTCACAGTTCGCTCTTCGATTCCCAACTGGGCGCCAATCTCTTTGTTGGATCGTCCCGCCACCAACATTTCCAGCACTTCCTTTTCGCGATCGGTAAATGTCACGCGGCCTGCCGGAAAAATCCTTCCCGGCGCCGACGATACCCGCTCGATAAACATTGATAGCACTCTGCGTGGCGCCCACACCGATCCCTGGCTCACGATGCGAATCGCCTGCGCGAATTCCGCCGGCGAAGCCGCTTCGTCCACATAGCCCTTGGCTCCCGACGCAATCGCTTTAAGAATCGTCTCTTCGTCTACTCCCGATCCCGTTACAATAATGCGCAGATCCGGACGCGTCGCCTTCAGGCTCGCCATCACGTCAAACAGGTTTTGGCCGGAGCGGTTTCCGAGCAGGATCAGGTCCACATCTTGCAATGTGGAAATCTCAGGCAGGCCCGCGGAGATGAGTTCGAACTCAGGCTCGGTATCGAACAAGGCGCGGAACCCCACAAACCGCAGGGGATCGCTTTCCACTACGGCAATCTTGATAATCGGTTTTCTCGCTACGGCTGCTTTCATTAGGTTTCCCTGTTGGGCGTAATTACGTAACAAAAGCATAGCGGCAATTCCTCGCAATGCAAAGAGAACGTGACCGAAGTCGAATTACGGGAGTAACATCAAAAAGTGTCCAAAAGGAATCTTTCACCGCCGAAATTGGCGGTTATTTCTTGCACGAGTCATTTGCGGAGAAGAATCAGCATGGGAAAATGTTCTACCTCTTTGTTAGCCCTGACGATCGGTATTGCATTAACGCTAACCAATTTATTTGTGCTGGCTCCCCCGCTCGCCGCCCAAACGCCCACCTCAACTTATAAACCGAAATTCCCCGGAGACCCCGCTCGCTCCGATTCCGAGGCGGAAGCTCTCGCCTACATGCGCGTCGTACTCCGCGCCCAGCACCGCTTTCAGAAGCAGTACGGCCACTTCGCCACTTCCCTGAACGAACTGGTCCACTCCGGCTCCTTCACCAAGCGCATGGTTAACCCCGACCGCGGCGACTATACCGCCGGCTTCAAAGGCAAGAAAGACAGCTTCATCCTGACGATGACGCCGCAGCGTCTCGACGCCGAGCACCGCTCCTTCTACGCCGAAGACGACGGCAAAATCCACGCCGAAGAAGACAAACCCGCAGGTCCGGACTCGCCGATCGTGAAATGATTCTTTGATCTTGTCATCCTGGCGCCCATATCCAGCTCTGTCATCCTGAGCGAAGGCAGTGCGTCGCGAATGCGAAGCACTGCCGCAGTCGAAGGACCCCTGGCGCCCTCGCATACCCGTCGCCCCGGCGAGGTATTTCGATCACTGGCCATTGCGTAACCGATTCCTCGGTTTATGATGAAGAAGAAATTATCCTAGAAACCAAAACGGAGGGAATCATGTCAGCAACCATCGGCGCGCCAGCGCCTGAATTCACCCTGAAAGATCAAGATCAGAAAGAAGTAAAACTGAGCGACTACCGCGGCAAGAAAAATGTGGTCCTGGTCTTCTATCCCCTCGACTGGAGCCCAGTCTGCACCAAAGAACACGTTTGCATGGTCAACGACAAAAAACAATTCGACGAACTCGACGCCCAAGTTCTCGGCCTCAGCGTTGACAGCGTCTGGTCACACAAAGCCTACGCCGACAAGATGGGAATCCACTATCCGCTGCTCGCCGATTTCCATCCTCGCGGCGCCGTCGCCGCCAAGTACGGCGTTTATCTGGAAGACAAAGGCATCACTGGACGCGCCATCTTCATCATCGATCGCAACGGCAAACTCGTCTGGCAAAAAAACTACGACATCCCCGTCGTACCCGACATCAACGAAGTCTCTAAAGCGCTGTCCCACGTTAAATAAACTATAAAGAATCTGAACCGGGTGCCCCATCCTTCTCGCGTCTTTTGCGAGAGGGTGGGGATTTTGACTCTCTTAAGTCCCCGCCTTAACCTCCCTCGCCTTCCCGCCCTGATAATTCACCACCAGCGGCTTTCCTCCATTCGGATATCTCACCGTCTTATCGTCCGACGAAGCACCCGCATCCGGCACACCCATGCCCACGGCAAAAACGGCCTGCAGTTCATCCATCCCCGGCTTTATTTCGTGATGTTCAATCGCCTGCCACACATCGGCCGGCCAGAATTTGTACAACTCGTGCGGATCCTGCACGTAAAACATCTCATCCGAATAAATTTTGTACTGGCCGTCACTCTCGAGTCCGATCGGCACCGCGTAGCTCTTCCCATCTTTCTGGAACACCGCCATCACCTGCCGCCGATTCCCTGCGCCACTGGGAATATCGGTCACCACATCTTTTATCTCCAACCGCTCAATCGGCAACAGCAGCCCAGCCTCGTGGCTAAAGTCCACTTTCTTCCGCGCCGCATCGTAAGGGTAGTAGGTATATCGATATCCTTCCTTCACCCACACCGGCTGATCCGTCAACTGCTTCGCTGACTTCAAATCAAACGGATATAATTTCTTTGGCGTCACATAATATTCCGCATTCGAGTACCCCGCATTCTTCGCCGCCTGTTGTTTTTGCGCCGCAACATAATCCTCATGCCGCTGATAAAGGATGTACGCCGCCCGCGCCCCTGCCACAACAATCGCCAGCGCCAGCGCAATCTGAATCCTCTTCTTCGCCTGTTCACTCATCATGAAATTGCTTTACCCTGTGGCCTCTGTGGTAAAGATTTTAAGGTAAACTGAAATAGACCCGATGCCCACAGTCACCGAACAAGACGTCCTAAGCGCCCTGAAGAGTTGCTACGACCCCGAGATCCCGGTCAACATCGTCGACCTCGGCCTTATCTATTCGGTCCAGCTAGCCGCCGTGCCAACCGAGGGTCCGGAAGAAGCGAAACAAGACGTCACGGTAGACCTGACACTGACCTCACAAGGCTGCCCCGAGCATGTCAACATCAGCGCCCAGGTAAAATCGCGTCTCGAGCAGTTGCCCGGCATCCGCGACGCCAAGGTCAATGTAGTCTGGACCCCGCCCTGGACACCCGAACGCCTGAGCCCCGACGCCAAAAAACAGTTGGGGATCGAGTAAACCGCCTTGGGCTGAAGCAGTCCAAAGCCCTGGCTTACATCTCCTCCCACGCATCCATCGCGCTCTGCCCCGCCGCTTCCGTAATCCGTCTGCCTGCCTTCGCCGCCATTTCCATCACGTGCATTCCACGATCGAAGTACCCTGGCAACGACTCCCGCACCTGCTCAAACTTTTCGGGATACTCCGCCGACAACAGCGCCAGCGCGACTCCGCCTGCCATCACGCCCCCGGCATACTTCTTCTTCAGAAACAGCACCGTAGCCGCAGCGACTGAAGCGGCCAACACCGCTTTCTTCCAGCTATCCATATTCCCCCCGCGAAATTTTTTTCTCACGTGATTTTACCCCGCTCCTGCAGATTTACCCACAGCCTCTCCGATGCCGCTTTCCCCTCTGGCGTTGTCGCCCGTCTAGGCATCACTGCGGAGTTTCAAAAATAAGGTTTGTCATTCCGAACCGGGCCGAAAGCCCGCTGAGAGCTTGCCCTGAGCGAAGTCGAAGGGAACCTGCTTTTAGTCTGCACAAACGAGCCAATCCTTTATACTTCCTCGTTCCCCGGAGATCCCAAATGTCCACCATCTCAACATTGAGCCTGAAGCCAACTCTGCTCGCTCTCATCCTTACCCTAACCCTCGCCGCCTCCGCCCAAACCAAGCCCCGGGCCCGCGATCTCGGTGTCCCATTCGACGGCACCCCCGGCCCCAACAACGCGATCACAGACGTAAAAGGCGTCGAAGTCGGGCATACCACGCTCATCTCCGGCAACGGCAAACTCGTAGTCGGCAAAGGCCCCGTCCGAACCGGCGTCACCGCCATCCATCCTCGCGGCAAAACCAGTAATGACGCCGTTTTCGCCGCCTGGTTCACCCTCAACGGCAACGGCGAAATGACCGGCACAACCTGGGTCGACGATTCCGGCTTCCTCAACGGTCCCGTGATGATCACCAACACGCATAGCGTCGGCGTAGTCCGCGACGCCGTCATCGCCTGGAAAGTAAAACACGGCACGCCTGATATGGAAGGCTACTGGTGGTCGCTGCCGGTTGTCGCCGAAACCTGGGACGGTTGGCTCAACGACATCAATGGATTTCACGTTCATCCCGAAGACGCGTGGCACGCCCTCGACACCGCCCACTCCGGCCCCGTGGAGGAAGGCAATGTCGGCGGCGGAACAGGAATGATCTGCAACGAATTCAAAGGCGGCATCGGCACCGCCTCCCGCGTCCTCGACTCCAAAGCCGGAGGCTACACTGTCGGGGTCCTCGTCCAGTGCAACTACGGACGCCGCGACCAACTCCGCATCGCGGGCGTTCCCGTCGGCAAAGAAATTCCCGAGCATCCCGCGTACGAAGTCATGTGGGGACAGCCGCCCTCGGCTGTCCAGCGGCCCGAAGGGCCGCCTGAGTCGGCCTCAGGCCCCGCGATTGCTGGCAAGGACGTCGGCTCGATCATCGTGATCGTAGCCACCGACGCCCCGCTCATCCCCACACAACTAAAACGCGTGGCCAAAAAAGTTTCCCTCGGCCTCGGCCGCGACGGCAGCTACTCCGGCGACGGTTCCGGAGACATCTTCCTCGCCTTCTCCACCGCCAATCCCGGCGCAGTCAGTCCCAAAAGCAATCATCCGAATAATGTTCACCAACTCACTATGCTCCCAAACGATTCGCTGGATCCAATTTTTCTCGCGACAGTGCAAGCCACCGAAGAAGCCGTAGTCAACGCCATGGTCGCCGCTGAAACCATGAAAGGCATCGACGACCACGAAGTCATCGCCCTACCCCACGACCGCCTCCGCGAAGTATTAAAAAAATACAACCGCCTGGCGAAGTAGCCCCGACGTCCCCGCCCGCAGTCGCGATGGCGTCTCGCCGTCGCCGACATCTTGTCTTCCCAAGCTCGGTCATCCTGAGCGGAGGAAATGCTTCGCGAATGCGAAGCATTTCCGCAGTCGAAGGACCCCTTGCACGCAACCATCACCCGCGGCCTCGCAAGGAGTGTCCACGACAAACCCATTCCCACAATGGAACTCCCCCCTCCGACCCCTTCATTACCTTCGCTGCCCACCCCTCGTGCCTTTTCATCCGCGCCCAAAAGACTACACTCAATTCTGTGAAACGCCTCTACACCATCGGACGCATCAAAGGCGGCATGAAGTTCACCTGCTCGCACTGCCCTCACCACGTCACCACGCTCGACTTCGACCCACGCGATGGCAACCTCCGCACCCAGGCCGCCACCGCCATCAACCAGCACGCCACCAACGTCCACCACGAGCCCGTAATGTTTTCCTCCCTCGACGCCCAACAACACATCTGGCGTGCCTGACTCCCGCGCGCACGTCTCACCATAAAAGAGGATTGTCATTCCGAGCCTGCCCTGAGCGGAAGGTTGAGGCCGCGACCATCGTGACTTCACCGTTTTACTATCAGAGGTGGCGTCTCATCTAAGTGTTAGAACAAGTCGCAACGTACAGCCAACAAAAGGAACCATCCGGACCCATTCGCGGCGTTTTGCATTGGGATGTTGGGATGCACTGATGCACTTTCGCGTGAAAAATCTGCTACCATCACTGTTCGGTGAGGTAGGCATGCCCCAATACGTGATCGAGCGGGAAATCCCAGGCGCAGGCAATTTGTCTGATGCGGAGCTGCAGGCAGTGGCCAGAAAGTCGGTAGGCGTTCTGAAGGATATGGGAGCGGAAATCAAATGGCTCCACTCCTACGTCACCGGCGATAAAGTTTATTGTGTGTACCTGGCGCCGGACGAGGAAACGGTCCGCGAACATGCACGCCGCGGAGGTCTTCCGGCGAATCGCATCTCGGCAGTACGGCGCCTGATCGATCCCAGCACTGCAAATTGACTTAAGCAGAGTTTCGAGTCGGAGGACCTGATTCCGCGTCGCAGTGAAGCGCCTCGTGGACGGCTTGCTCAATCGGCATCGCCCAACCTTCCATCCAGGCCGTTCCTGCAGCAATGCCGAGCGTTCGGCGCGCAAATTCCAGAGCCTTATCAAGCCTGGGTTGCCCGGCGGGCGTGAGCGGAGCGCCCAATCTTTGCCGAAGCGCGGCGGCGGCTCCTGCCAAGTGGAGCGATAATTCGGCATTCGATTGCGCCGCAGCACTCACGGCGAGACATTCAAGCGCCCTTGCGATACCCCGTTTGTGACCCAGTTCTTGAAACACCTTAATGCTTTCGCCGTAAAGGCGACGAGCCTCCGAGTTGTCACCCTGATCGCAGCTTAAACTTGCCAAATCAGAGAGAGTGCTCGCAATTCCCCAGCTGTCACGCAGCCGGCGAAACTCCGACAGACTCTGTTCGCAAAATGAGCGGGCGGCCACGAAGTCCGCTTTTTCCCGGGCGACGTCGCCCTGGTAGTTCAACGTCCAGGCGGCACCGGCGACATCCCCAACCTGACGAAAGATCGTTAGACACTCGTCGTAAAGAGAGGATGCGCGCTCATATTCGCCCTGCAACTTCATCACACTGGCGAGATTGCTGAGAGCTCGGGCGAAGTCAGCGGGATCGCCCAGGTCTTTCCATATCGCGACGCAGCGCTCGAAGAGTGTGGATGCGGCGGCGATTTCGCCACGGTCACGAGTGATGACGGCCAAGGCGTTCATTGCGACGGCAACGCCGCGATTGTCGTTCAGCTCAAGACAGCTCTCGAGGCTATCTTCGAACATCTGCTGAGCGGCGCCATAATCGCCTTGCTCGCTGGCGAGGACTCCGGCCGCGAACCGCAGTCGGGCGTGAAGCTTCGGGCGAGCCGCGACTCCCTCCAACGACAGGATCCGGGCAATGATGGCTCGGCCTTCCGTAAGATGTTCTCGTGATTCCCAGAAACGGAAGAGAGCCGCTCCGAGGCGAAGGCCCCAGTCTGCATCGCCGGCCTTGATCAGATAATCGAGCGCGGCGCGGAAGTTGTCGTGCTCAAGTTCAAAGCGGTCGAGCCATTCGGGATGAACGCCTATGTTCTCGGCACCCTCTTCGCCAAGCACGAGGAAATAAGCGGCATGGGCTCGACGGGTCGCAGATGCATCGTCGCTTTCGGCGAGACGTTCGAGAGCGTACTCCCGCAGGGTCGAAAGCATGCGGAAGCGGGCTTCTGTATCTGCCTGCTCCACCTGCTGTGCCAGGCTCTTATCGACCATCGAAGCCATGCCGTCGAGTATGTCGAGGCCGAGGTCACCATTGGTGTCGCATACTGCTTCCACTGCTTCGAGGGTGCATCCGCCGGCAAAAACGGAGAGCCTGCGGAATAGAGTTTGCTCTGCGGAATTAAGGAGTCCGTAGCTCCAGTCGACTGTGCCGCGAAGGGTTTGTTGTCGGCTGGGAAGATCGCGGGCACCACCGGTCAACAGGTTCAGACAGCCTTCGAGCCGAGCCAGCATGGCTGACAGCGAAAGCATTTTGATGCGGGCCGCCGCCAGTTCGATAGCCAGAGGCAGACCATCCAGGCGAGCGCAAATCGCGGCCACAACGGGAGCGTTTTCCCTGGTCAACGCGAATTCATGTTTCACAGCGCGCGCGCGTTCCACGAAGAGCTCGATCGCGGGAAGAGCGGAAAGCACTTCGAGAGGCGGAATAGATTTGGGGTCGGGCAGCGCGAGCGGCGGCACAGGAAACTCATGTTCGCCGTAGACATGAAGCGGCGCCTGGCTGGTGACAACGATTTTGAGTTTGGGGCCGATCGTGAGCAACTGCGCGACGACCGGTGCTGCGGCGACGAGATGCTCGAAGTTGTCCAGCAACAGAAGCGTCGGTTGGCCCAGTCCGCTCACGTACTCTTTCAGGCTTTCCTGCGGCGACTGATTTCCGGTTTCGCGCACTCCGAAGGCCTGTGCGATCGGGGAAGCGATCAGACTATGATCGCTAACCGACGACAGCGGGACGAAGCAGACACCACCGGGAAACTGGTTGGCGATTCCCTCTGCGACTCGCAAGGCAAGCCGTGTCTTCCCAATTCCACCCGGACCGGTGAGGGTGACGAGGCGTGCGTCCTCACGGCCCAAGAGATGGCGGAGTGCAGCCTCTTCGTGCTCGCGGCCGATAAATGCGGTGCGTTGAAGCGGCAGGTTGGTGGGGCGATGCTCGGAAGGGCGCGCTGGCGAATCGACCAGCCGGTCGCGCACGGCAGCGAGGTCGCGAGCCAAATCCCGTGTGGAACCATAGCGGGCTTTCGGATCCTTGGCCAGGCAGCGCTCCAAGATCCAGATGAAGGGTGCGGGGGCTTGCGGCATTCGGGGCCCCAGACGCTCCAGTTCGTCACGAAGAATTGCGGCCAGGGTTTCCGCATGGCTCGATTTCCGGAACGCAGGCAATGCCAGTAACCATCTCGAACATGACGGCGCCAAACGAGAATTGGTCGGATCGAAAATCAATTTGATGACCAATCGCTTGCTCCGGCGACATGTAGCCAATGGTGCCCATCACCGCGCCCTCTACCGTAATCGTGGTGGATGATGCATCCGAACCTTCGACACGGTTCACCGTAGCCAGTTTCGCTAGACCGAAGTCCAGCACCTTGGCCGTTCCTGCGCCGCAAATCATCAGGTTCTCGGGCTTCAAATCGCGGTGCACGACACCAATTTCGTGCGCTTTAGCGAGAGCGTCGGCAATCTGCGCCGCAAGGGCGACCGATTTGCGAAATGGAATTGGGCCTGAGGCGAGCGACTGTCGCAGCGTCTCGCCATCCACCAGTTCCATTGCAATGTAACGTGTGCTGTTCACGTGTCCCAGCTCATAAATGGTGACGATGTTGGGGTGATTGAGAGCGCTGGCGGAACGAGCTTCCTTTTCAAAGCGCGCCAGGGCTTCCGGTTGAGCAAGGCGTTCCACGGAAAGCGTCTTAATGGCAACTTCACGGTCGAGGCGGGTGTCTCTGGCGCGGTATACCTCACCCATGCCCCCGGCCCCCAGTTGCTGAAGGATCTCGTAATTCCCAAAGCGCGTGCCCGGCGACAAGGTGGACGACGCGGAATCCGACATGAGCGGCAGGTTCATGAACCTCGCTGGCGCAGCGGCCGGCTAGGAATTGATCTCTCGCCGCTGCACCGTGACCTTAGAATTCTGAATTTTTCGACCGCAATGAACTCTGCGGGCCGAAACCCCAAAGTGCGTTTATAATAACCCACATTTCGGAGGCATCCTTGGATATTCGATCGGTGCAGCGGCCGCTGAAGGAGAATTACCGGCAAGACCCGGCAAGTTCGCTGATTACTCTGAGGGCGCACGGCACCCAGACCGAAGCGCCCATCTCCTGCTCGATCGACCTGGGGAGAGCGATCTACAATGCTCAAGCTCACAAAGGTGTGGGCGGAGCAGGGACGGGCGCTTGTTCCGGAGACTTGCTGCTGGGTGCGCTAGCGGCTTGTGCGCAGATTACTTGCCAAATGGTAGCGGCCGCCATGGGAATCCCTACCGAGGCCATCCACGTCACGGTCGAGGGCGATCTGGACTTGCAGGGTACGCTGGGTCTGTCGAAAGACGTGCCGGTCGGATTTCAGGATATTCGAGTCACTTTCGACGTCCGCGCGCCCCAGGCGACGGCGGAGCAGTTAAGTGCGTTGCGGGTGAAAACGGAACAATATTGCGTGGTGATGCAAACCTTGCAGCATGCGCCACCGATTGAGAGCGAATGGAAGTAGCAGACACGATCTAGCACGAATCCAGAAGCCTCCGGAGACTGCTGATTTTCCGGATTGGAGACGGAGCAAAGCTCCGTCACCATACGAGTGACAAGAAATTCTCGTTTTCATTTCGGCTTGATGTTCTGATTTACGCGGAACAGGTTCGTCGGGTCGTAACGCTTCTTAATTTTCGCTAGACGCTCGTAGTTTTTGCCGTACGTTGCTCGGATGCGTTCTTCGCCCTCTTCCATCATGAAGTTGACGTAGGCGCCACCGGCCGAATAGGGATGAAGCGCGCTCCAATACTCCTTCGCCCAAGTGGAGATTTTCTCCTTGTTAGCCGGATCAGGATCGACTCCGACAATCACAGAACTCCAGGTCGCGTCGCGGTAACCCCACGGTGTGGCGCTGTTCT
Organism: uncultured Acidobacteriaceae bacterium; assembly: GCA_963726155.1. Classification (GTDB taxonomy): domain Bacteria; phylum Acidobacteriota; class Terriglobia; order Terriglobales; family Acidobacteriaceae; genus Sulfotelmatobacter. Next base: position 456,629 of record CAVSBF010000002.1, on the reverse strand, counting down.
TGACGCGGCCGGCGGCGCCGTTGATCGGGTACAGGTGCATGGTCGACTGCGCCGACGGCAGGTTCGCGGCGTGTTGAACGTGGATCGCGATGGCTTCGTCGGGCAGCGTGCGAACGAAATCCGCCTTCCAGTACCACTGGTAGCCCGGAGGATAAAGACCGTCGTGCAAGCTCTGGAGTACGGGATGTGGAATTGGGCCGACCAGGTCGAGCGCCGGAGTCTTGAAGTTCCGAATCGGCTTGAAAACTTTTTCTGCCTTCTTGATCGGTCCGGTGTAGCACCAAACGATCCCGCACATTTTTTTGTGGTGCAGATGCTCGGGAAACGGCGACCCCGGCGGCACGGTTAGGAACGCAAAGAACCCATAAAGGTCATCGGGAGCCTTCGTGATGAAATCGCGGTACCAGCGCATCATCTCAGCCGCGTCTTCCATGGGCCACAACATCGGACCGCCGTAGTTGGTGTGCACAGGTTTTCCCTCGAACAGGAACGACGTAACGACGCCGAAGTTTCCTCCCCCGCCGCGCACGGCCCAGAACAGGTCGGCATTTTCCTTGGCGCTGGCGGTAACGAACCGCCCGTCCGCTAAGACCATTTCGACGGCAAGGAGGTTGTCGATGGTCAGGCCATAGCGCCGGGTCAAGTAACCGATTCCTCCGCCCAAGGTCAATCCAGCTACGCCAGTGGTGGAAATGATGCCGGAAGGAACAGCGAGACCGAAGACGTGGGTTGCATGGTCCACATCGCGCCAGAGGGCGCCGCCGCCGGCCAGCACAGTCTTTTTCTTTGGGTCGACGCGAACATAGCTCATCGGCGAAAGATCGATCACCAGCGCGTCATCGCATACTCCTAATCCGCCCGCGTTGTGGCCGCCCCCGCGGATGGCCAGCACCACCTTCTGCTCGCGGCCGAACTTTACCGCCGCCATGACGTCGGCCACGTCAGCACAACGCGCAATCAGCCGTGGGCGCCGATCGATCATGCCGTTGTATACCTTGCGAGCCGCGTCGTAACCCGGATCGCCTGGCTCGATCAGACCTCCGCTCAAACTGGCTCTTAAAGCTGCAATTGTCGCTTCGTTGAGCATAGCCACTCGACCCCGAAAATCTGACCTCGTTATGCCACAGGCGGCTCGGTACTATGTTCTCGGCACTAGCAACTAGCTCACAGCCTTATCCATAATCTCCAGCCCGCGATCGATAATAGCAAACGCTTCGCGCAGCTGCTGCTCGTTGATGCACAGCGGAGGATTGGTGAAGAAAGTGTTCCAGCGCACAAAAGTGTAAAGTCCCTGCTCGCGGAAGAAGCGCCCGAGCGCGGCCATTTCATCGGACGTGCCATTGAACGGCGCCATCGGCTGGCGCGTCTTGCGATTGCGAATCAGTTCGACGATGCCAAATAATCCAATCGACCGCACCGCGCCCACCGAAGGATGTTTCGCCTGCAGTTCGGCTCCCGAGTTGCGTCAGGATCGCGCCCATCTTTTTCGCGTTGTCGATCAGCCCATCTTCTTCATACACGCGAATGGTCGCCAGCGCCGCCGCGCAGCCCATGGGATGGCTGTTGTAAGTCAGCCCTCCATAAAAAACCTTGTGCTGAAAATGCTGCGCGATGGAATGCCGCATGCCAACCGCTCCCAGCGGCAAATAACTCGAAGTCAATCCCTTCGCCATGCAAAGCAGATCAGGAACGACCTTCCAGTGATCGACCGCAAACCACGCGCCAGTGCGTCCGAAGCCAGACATCACTTCATCGGCAATCATCAGGATTCCGTACTTGTCGCACAGCTTGCGCACGCCTTCGAGATATCCATCAGGCGGAACGAGAACGCCATTCGTTCCAGTCACCGGCTCGAGGATGAACGCGGCAATCGTGTTGCGGACCTTCGAGCTGAATGGTCTCCTCAATCATGGCGAGTGAAGATTCCGCTGATTCCCATCCGCGCTCGATGCCATGATAAGGATCGAGCACGTGAATCACGCCCGGAATGCCAGGCTCCGCGGCCCATCTGCGCGGATCGCCGGTGAGACTCATCGCTCCCGCAGTCGCGCCGTGGTAAGAACGATAGCGGGCAATGATCTTGTGACGTCCGGTGAAGAAGCGCGCGAGCTTGATGGCGTTCTCGTTGGCATCGGCTCCGCCGTTGGTGAAGAAGAAGGTGTCGATATCGCCCGGAGTAATCTCGGCGAGCTTCGCACCGAGACGCGCGCGAACTTCCGTCGCCATGAACGGATTCGCGTAGGCGAGCGTCGACGCTTGCTCGGCGATGGCTTGAATGACGCGCGGGTCGCCATGTCCGATGTTGACGGACATGAGCTGGCTGTTGAAGTCGATGAAGCGCTTGCCTTCCGGCGTGTAGAAGTAAATTCCCTTGGCGCTCGCAACCGGAATGGGATCGACCTTCGACTGCGCCGACCATTCGTACAGCGTGTGCTTGCGCGAGAGGTCGACGATTTCTTTGCCAGACATCTTCTGAGTTGCTGGATTAGCGAGCGTAGTGGTCATGAAGTCCTTTTCAAGATTTATTGCCACGGATCGTCACGGATTCTGACGGATCAGCAATTTGCGTTATCCGGGTGAATCCGTGAAATCTGTGGCTAGAATTTTCTGCTGTGCTCTTTAGCCCAGCGTTCGACTACGACTTTCTTATCGGTGTAAAACTCAATCGCATCGCGGCCCTGGCCGTGAAGATCGCCGAAGAAGCTGTTTTTCCATCCGCTGAACGGGAAGTAGGCCATGGGCGCGGCGACTCCGATGTTGATGCCGATATTTCCCGCAGGAGCTTCGTAACGAAAGCGGCGAGCGGCGGATCCGCTGGACGTGAACAGCGATGCCTGGTTGCCATAGGCGCTGCGCTCGAGAAATGCGAGCGCGTCATCCATGCTATCGGCGTGGACGAGACTGAGGACAGGGCCGAAGATTTCCGTGTCGGCGAGATCGCTGGTTGCGGGAACGTTGTCGAGAATTGTAGGGTTCACGAAGTTGCCGGATTCGTATTTCGGAATCTTTGTGTTGCGGCCGTCGAGCAGAACTTTCGCGCCTTGCTTTTCACCGACGCCGATCAGCGACTCCACGCGTTCTTTACTCTGCGGCGTAATCACAGGGCCCATTTGCACATCTTTATCAAGGCCATTCCCGACTTTGAGTTTGGAAGCCGCATCGGTGATGGAGTCGCGGAAAGTTTTCTGCGCCTCACCAATTGTGACTGCGACTGATACTGCGAGGCAACGCTGGCCCGCACATCCGAAAGCGCTGTCGCTGATAATTTGTGTGGCCATCGGCATGTCCGCGTCGGGCAGAATGATGACATGATTCTTCGCTCCCCCCTGGCATTGCGCGCGCTTGCCGTTTGCCGCCGCACGCGAGTAGACATATTTCGCAATCGGAGTGGAACCGACAAAACTGATCGCTCGAATCTTCGGATGATCGAGAAGCGCATCCACTGCGGCTTTGCCGCCGTTGACTAATCCGACTACGCCTTTGGGCAATCCCGTTTTTTCCAGCAGCTCATAAACGTAGCGCATCGTTAGCGGAACGCGCTCCGATGGCTTGAGGATGAAGGTGTTTCCCGTGGCGATGGCGTAGGGCAAATACCAGAACGCGATCATGCCGGGAAAATTGAACGGAACGATGGCGGCTGTGACACCGAGGGGTTGGCGGATCATCATCTCGTCGATGCCGCGGGCAACATCTTCGAGGTTGTAGCCTTGCATCATCATGGGGATGCCGCAGGCCACTTCGACGTTTTCGATAGCACGGCGCATTTCGGCTTTGGCTTCGGTGAAAGTCTTGCCGTTTTCCTGCGTGATGATGCGGGCGATGTCGTCGATGTGATCTTCGAGCAGCATCTTCAGCTTGAATAGTGGCTGGATGCGGTCTTCGGGCGGGGTGCGGCGCCACTCGGGGAAGGCCGCGGCGGCGGCTTCGACGGCTTGATTGACCTCAGCTGCATCGGCCAGTGGGACTTGCGCGAGCACTTCGCCGGTGGCGGGATTGATTACGTCGCGCCATTCGTTCGCTTGGGAGTCGGACCAGCGGCCGTTAATGTAGTGAGTCAGTTTGATAACGGGAGGTGCGGCGACGATTGTCATGGAATTGCCTCTGCTATCGCGAAGAGTTGCTTTTACCTTCTCAGGGCTGCGTCAGGACTATCGTGCAAACGTCCTTCGGTATTTTCTAATGATATACGGTTGCAGGGATCCTTCGACTGCGGTGCCCGTCGCGCCGGTGCGCGAAGGACAGTCCTCGCTCAGGATGACAAACTTTTAGACTAGTTGTGCTACCGCGCCTTTCTTATCGCAGATCGCCGCTAGCGCGGATTCCAAAACGTCGAGGCCTTCGTCCATTTGCTCGTTGGTTGCGACGAGCGGGACCAGGACGCGAATCACATTCGAGTATGAACCGGCAGTGATTGTGATCAGGCCGTGCTCGTAGCAATATTGCGTGATCTGCTTGGTTTCTTCTGTTGCGGGAATTTTTGTTTCCTGCGACTTCACGAGTTCGATGGCTTGCATGCCGCCGAGGCCGCGCACGTCGCCGATGATCAACCAGCGGCGCTGCCATTCGCGGGCGCGGCGCTGGAAGCGGTCTCCAAGTTCGTTGGCGCGGGCCAGCAGATTTTCTCTTTCGAATAAATCAAGAACCGCGATTGCTGCGGCACAAGAAAGTGGATTGCCAGCGAAAGTGCCACCGAGACCACCGGGGGCGGGCGCATCCATAATTTCAGCGCGGCCGGTGACGGCGGCTAGAGGCAGGCCTCCTCCGAGAGATTTGGCGGTTACGATGAGATCGGGCTCGATGCCGTAGCGTTCGCTAGCGAACAAAGTGCCAGTGCGTCCGAAGCCAGATTGGACTTCGTCGGCGATAAACAGAATGCCATATTTGCGGCACAGCGCGATGAGCACCTTGAAATAGTCCGGAGGCGGAGCGATGAATCCGCCTTCGCCGAGAACCGGCTCGGCAATCACTGCGGCTACTTCTTCGTTGGCGACGACTCGCTTGAAAGTATCTTCAAGATGTCGCGCGCAGTAAAGTTCACACGAAGGATATTTCAGGTTGTAAGAGCAGCGATAGCAATACGCGAATGGGACGCGATAAACCTCGCTCGGAAAGGGCGCGAAACCGGCTTTGTAGGGATGGGTTTTGCTGGTGAGCGCGAGCGTCATCATGGTGCGGCCGTGGAAAGCGTCTTCGAAGGCGATGATCGCAGGGCGCTTTGTGTAGGCGCGGGCGATCTTGACCGCGTTCTCCACCGCTTCGGCGCCACTGTTTACGAACAGAGTTTTCTTCGCGAACTTGCCAGGCGTGACTTCGTTCATGCGCTCGGCGAGCCGGATGTAACCTTCGTAGGGCGTGACCTGGACGCAGGTATGGAGGAATTTGTCGAGTTGAGCATGCACGGCATCGACTACAGGTTGCTGGCGGTGGCCGGCATTAGCGCATCCGATGCCGCCGGCAAAATCGACGTAGCGGTTGCCGTCGACGTCTTCCAGCCACGCGTCTTCCGCTTTCGCTACATAAATAGGCGTGCCGTGAGAAAGACCGCGGGGCACGGCTTGGGCTCGGCGCTCGGAGAGCGCTCGAGAGTTCGGGCCGGGAATTGATGTACGCAGTTGAATGGTTGACATCGTCAGTTCTCAGTGGCCAGAGATCAGTGGCCAGTAAATTCGTTCCTTTTCCTTCGCTAGCCACTGGTCACTGACCACTTATTTCAGTACCAGCCTATCGGGGCTTCGTTCAGGTTGATGTAGACCTGTTTGGTTTCCAGATATTCTTCGATTCCCCACGGGCCGAGTTCGCGGCCGAAGCCGGACTGTTTGTATCCACCCCAAGGGGCTTCAACGTACGTTGGCTGCATGTGGTTCACCCAGACGATGCCTGCTCGCAGAGCTTTTACAGCACGCATGGCTTTGAAAATGTCGCGCGTCCACACGGCTGCGGCGAGACCGTAGGGAGAATCGTTCGCTATTTTCAGCGCATCTTTCTCGTCTTCGAATGGAATCACGGCAGCGACCGGGCCAAAAATTTCTTCGCGAGCGATGCGGGCGGAGTTGGAAACGTCGGAGAAAATCGTGGGCTGGACGTAAAAGCCTTTTCCGATTTTTTCCGGGCGCCCGCCACCGGAGGCAAGCTTGGCTTCTTTCTTCCCGATCTCGATGTAAGAATTGACGCGATCATATTGTTCTTTGCTGACCAGCGGTCCCATCTTGGTTTCACGCTCGAGCGGCGGACCGAGCTTGATTTTCTTTGCTTTCTCGGTCATGGCTTCGACGAACTTTTTGTAAATCGATTTCTGCACCAGGATGCGGCTGCCAGCAGAGCAAACTTCGCCCTGATTGATGAAGACCCCGAAGAGCGCTCCGTCGATGGCGGCTTCGAAATCGGCGTCCGCGAAGAAAATGTTGGGCGACTTGCCGCCGAGTTCGAGAGTGACTCGCTTCACAGTATCGGCGGCTTGTTTCACGATGATTTTGCCGACGGCGGCGCTGCCGGTGAAGGCAATTTTATTTACGTCGGGATGTTGAACCAATGGAGCGCCACAAGTTTCGCCGAAGCCGGTCACAATATTGACTACTCCCGGCGGCAGTCCGCACTCGTCGAAATATTTTGCGAACTCCAGAGCCGTGAGGGGAGTTTGCTCGGCAGGCTTCAGGACGCAGGTGCAGCCCGCGGCAATGGCGGGAGCGAGTTTCCATGCCGCCATCAGCAGTGGATAGTTCCAGGGAATAATCTGTCCCGCGATGCCAACTGGTTCCTTAAGTGAGAGAGACATCGCGTTGTCGGGAACCGGATTTACGTAGCCGACAACCTTGGTGGCGAGTCCGCCGTAGTATTCGAAGCAGGTCGCGGCATCGTTGATATCGAATTCGGCTTCGACGATGGGCTTGCCGGTGTTGCGGCATTCGAGTTCGGCGAGCGCGGGAAGATTGGCGCGAATTTTTTCCGAGAGCCGGAAGAGGACACGGCCGCGTTCCTGCGCTGTACTCGTGCTCCATGGGCCTTCTTCGAAAGCGGCTTTGGCCGCGGCGACGGCGCGGCTTACGTCGTCGGCGCCAGCTTCGGGAACTTGGGCGATTACTTCTTCCGTGGAGGGATCGTAAACCGGAAACGTCTTCGCGGATTCGCTGGCGACCCATTCGCCGTTTATATACATTTGATAAGTGCGGACTTCTGTGGTAACTCCGCCTGGCATTATTTCTACCTCCTGTTACTGCAGGGGCTTCAAGGCCCGATATTCGTCCGGTTACAATGGCACGACCGAAGTCGTGTCCTGGTACGAATCTGGTTATCTCCTGCGGCTAAAGCCGCTCCAGTTCTGGTCCATGCGCAGCGGGGCTGAAGCTGCGCCCTTTCAAACCTTTGCGGCGGCCGTAAACAAAGAAGAAAAAAGCGGCGAGGCCGACAAAGAATAGAGTGCCACCGAACATCCATAACTCGTAGGACCACAGAGAGGTGATCTGCTGGGCCGGGAAAAATACCAGCGCGATGCCGAGCGCCGTAGTGAACAGGCCGCTGGTGCCGGCAAGAAACATTGTGGCGCGGCTGTACTGGCCCTGAGGTGCGGATTCTTTCAGGGCAAATCGAATGAGCGCGCCGAACATATAAAGGAATGGAACCAGCTGAAGAACGACAGCTAAGGAAAGTAGCTTCTGGAAGACTTCGCCGGCGCCGGCCGGGCTTAAGATACAAGCGCGGGAGCAATCCGACGGCTCCCATTAATTTATCCCAGAACCACCAGCCATAAAAATTGCCAAGCACCAAAAGTGCCGAAACAATTCCCTGCACGATTAATGCGGCGTAAGGCGTGGCATAGCGCGGATGGATTTTGCCCAGCCATGAGGGCATGTAGGAATCGAGGCCGGCAACGAAGGGAATGCGCGCGGAGCCACCCATCCACGCCGAACCGATGCCGGCGATGGAGAGGCTGAGCATCAGCGCGAAGGGAATAATAATCCAGCCGAGACCAAGGCTGGCAGCCATGTGGCTGACGGCTTGCACGATGCCCTGCAGCACGTTGACATTTTTCCCGACGGCGATGAGCAGAGTGAGCGTCGCACCGACGTACAGAACGCCCGAGATCACGCCTCCCCAGGCAACCGCGCCGGGCAGGGTGCGGCGAGGGTCTTGTATTTCGTCTCCCATGACGGAGGCGAGTTCGAGTCCCACCAGACCAAAACAAATTACGCCGAAGGAATTGAGGACGAAGCGCGGGTCGGCAGGAATTTTGAAATCCGCAACGGTGATGGTGGTGCCGAAGCGCGACCAGATCACGATGCCGAGGCCGATCAGAACCGCAGCGGCGATGAATGTTCCGATCGCGCCGAGATTATTGATCCACTTGCCGACGCCGAGACCGACGATATTCAGAAGAGTAAGAAGAGCAAGCAGAATGAGGGAAGTGGTGGAGGCGAAGACTTTGTTCTCGGCGAGGCCGAGATGCGTAGGCCCGAGCACATAGACGGAGACGCCGACGAAGTAGAGCATGACGGTCGGCACGTAGAGCATGTTGTTGGTCCAGTAGCACCAGCCGGAGAGAAATCCGTGGAAGTCCCCGAAGACTTCTTTGGCCCAGAGATAGACTCCGCCTTCGCCGGGATAGCGATGGGCGAGTTCGATGACGGCGATGCCTTGAGGCCAGAAGAAAAGAAGAAGGGAGATGACCCAAAGCCAGATGGTGACGCCACCGTTCGCCGCGATCGAGGGGACAACGTTGAGGTTGAAGACCGCAACGACGAAAAGGAGGACGAGATCGCGGCGTCCGAGCGCGCGGATCAGGTGGGCCTGCGTGGCGGGTTGGGTTTCGGTCGTGGGCAACGGTTCTTCGCCAGCTGCGAACATCAGGTTCCTCACCGGGTTTCACCCGGTTCGGAATGACAAAACTTTTATAGCTGCATGGCAGGGCGGACGACGGCGTCCGCCCCCTCCACGATCTAGTGCGCGACCGCAACTGGCGCTTCGCGTTCTTGCTGGGCTTTCGCCAGCGAGGCTGCGATGTCATCGAAGGCAGATAGATGTTTATCTATATCTGCTTCGGTGTGTTGGACGGAAATCGTCCACTGCTCGTCCCACCAGTAGGGCTGCGCCATCACGCCGCGGTTGACCATGGCGAACCAGTAATGGCGCCAGAGGTCGATATCAATTGTGGTCCAGTCGCGGTAGTTGCGAATTTCCTTCGGATAGAACATTAGCGCGCCATTCGCACCCGCCTGCGCGATGTAGGCCTGCAGTCCAACTTTCGCGATCGTCTTGCGATAGCCGTCGGCAAGTTTCTTGCCGAGTTTATCAACGTGAGAGTAATTGTCACGAGTGAGGACTTCGCGGAATGTCGCTATACCCGCCGCCATGGAAACTGGATTGGTGTTGTAGGTGCCGCCGTGGAAGACCTTGTGTTGCGAGATCAAATCCATCACGGACCGACTGGCGCCGAATGCGGCTAGTGGCAAGCCTCCGCCGATCGACTTGGCGAGGCAGATCATGTCGGGGTGAACGTTGAAGTATTCGCTGGCGCCTCCCCAGCCGAGCTTGGCGCCGGTTTTTACTTCATCAAAAATCAGCAACGCACCGTATTTCGTGGCCAGGTCGCGAAGACCTTTGAGGAAGCCAGGCTGCGGGATGCATAGCCCAACGTTCATGAGAATAGGTTCGAGAATGATCGCGGCAATTTCGCCGGGATTTTCTTTGAAGCGGCGCTCGACGGTACCGAGATCGTTGAAAGTTGCGATCTTCACGTTCGCGATTGCGGATTTCGGTACGCCCAATCCGCCAGTAACGGCGATGGGGTTATCGATGTCGCCAAACTCCGGCGCATGCGGCTTCACGCTCACCAAAGCGGAATCATGCAGGCCGTGATATGCGCCTTCGAATTTAATAATCTTGTCGCGGCCGGTGGCAGCGCGCGCCAGCCGAATCGCGTGCATGGTTGCTTCCGTGCCGCTGTTCCCGAAGCGAACCATCTCAACCGGAAAGCGATCGCAGATTTCTTCGGCGAGTTCCCATTCCATGTCATGTGGCATTCCATACATGGTTCCAGTGGACAGACGTTTTTCTACTGCCTTCATCACGGCGGGATGACAGTGTCCCGCCATGAGCGCGCCGAAAGTCAGATTATGATCGATATATTCGTTGCCATCGAGATCGCGAAACTTACTGCCGCTGGCTTCTTTTACAAAGATCGGCCAAGGATCGTAATGGCGATAATTGCTGGCCACGCCGAGCGGGATTCGTTTGAGATTTTTTTTGTGGGCTTCGGCTGATTTAGGTGTGCGGCGCTCGAACGTGTCGAGTTCCTTCTGTAGTTCGGGATACATCAACTGCTCCAGGATCGCTCAAGCCGGCGGTTTCTTGATAAAGACGCTGGCCATTAGGATGCCGGGACGGGCGGGCCGTCCCGGGGCTTAGCTTAACCATCTTACTCTTACAGACTAGAAGTAGAACTTTAGAGCAAACTGCATCAGACGGGGATCTTTGACCTGAGTGACCTGGCCAAACTGCGCGCCGTCGGTGCTATCGCCGTCCGGGTTATAGAACTGAGTGTGGTTGAAGACATTGAACGTTTCTGCGCGAAATTCCATGTGCGTATGCTCATTGAAGGGAATAAGTTTCACCAGAGCAAAATCGGTTTCGCTGATTCCCGGTCCACAGCAGATGGTGCGGGGAGCGCTGCCCACATAGCCGAAGACTCCGGCCTCGGTGAAAATCGAAGTCTGACTGGCAGGGGTATTGAAATAATAGTTCCCGTTGCTTTGCGGCCTTTGCCACTTAAAGGGGGCAACCTGATTGGGTTCGCCCGGCAGTTCGAAGTCGAAACTGTTCATCAGCTCGTTGTCGGATTCCGACGTGATGCGGATGGGAAATCCGGTTTGGTAAGTCGTGATGCCGGAGACGGCCCAGTCATCGAGCAGTCTCCCGGCAACGCCGCTGTATTTTCTTACGGGCAGATTCCAGAGATAGCTAACGACGAAGCGATGACGCGCATCGAAAAGCGAGAGCGAGCGGTTGTTGGCTCCGGGAAGAGGGTTGAGAATTCCTTCGAAGCTGGATGCTTCGTCGATCGACTTGCTGAAGGTGTAGGCGGCGGTGAACTGCAAGCCGTGGGCAAAGCGCTTATCCAGCGAGACCTGGAGCGAGTTGTAAGCGGAATTGGCAATCGTGTCCTGGGCAAAGATGCTGCTGAACACCGGAACTCCGTTGACCGGACAGCCATTACCGCTTAAGGGATCGCATTGCGGGGACGAGTAGGGGCGCAAACCGACCAGGGTGATGCCGTTGGGACCGATCGTTGTATTGGCTGGGATCACGGAGTTGTTCTGAGCGTAAGGCAGGTGCAGAGGCACCGGCAGGGTTGTACCCCCGGGAATAAAGAAAGGGCTGTCTTCGGTGAATTGGCCGCACGTACCTGCACCCAGAATCGAATTGAGGTCGAGGCAGGTCTGCGGGTTTGAGTAGTTCACATCATGAGTGGCGAGCAGGCGATGCCCTTGGGTTCCCACGTAGCTGACTTCCAGCTTCAGGTCTCTGGTTAGCTCTCGCTCAACCGTTAAATTGTACTGAGCGGAATACTGCGCGCGCATGTGCGGCTGGAAATCGCCAAAGAGAAGGATGGGCTCGAATGTCGCCCAATCCACCTGACTTCCTCGCGGCGGGCTGAGGACTCCGTTAAACGGATTCAGATAAGTGGTGGCGCCGTCCTGGCCCAAAAAAGGCTGGTTAAACTGCGTCTCATAGACAAAGGTGCTGCCGCCGAAGGGAGGCTCGGCGCCGAATTGTTCCAATACAAGCTGCTCGATCGGGTTATAGAAGAGGCCCCAGCCAGCGCGAATGCTGGTCTTACCGGAGTTGCCGGGGCTCCAGGCGATACCGATGCGGGGCGCAAATGCTTTGTAATAGGTTTGGGTCATGCCGGGTGGAATACCGGCGTCGCCAGGAACGACTAAGCCAGTCGCATCCTGCGAACCGCAATCGGTGTTGGGACCTCCGCAAGGGTATACGGTAGAGTTTTGTCCGGGGCGGAAAGTCTGGACGTGCTTAGCGGCGTCCGCCAGAGGGGTGTTCAACTCCCATCGCAGGCCGTAGTTCAGCGTGAGATTCGGTTTTATCTTCCAACTGTCCTGCGCGAACAGATAGAGGCCACTGTTGCGGACGTATTCGACTTGCCCCGAACCTTGTCCGAATTGATCGGGAAGGCCCAACAGAAAATTGGGGTACAGATTGCCTGCGCCGACATCGTTCGGGCCTCCGCCGTAGTAGTCGAAGGTTCCGTTCACGTTGTAGTAGAGAAACTGGTTGAACTGCTGACGCCGAACGTCCACGCCGAACTTGAAGGTGTGGACGCCCGAGACCTTTGTCAGGTTGTCCGACCACTGGAAAGAATTCCCGGTTTGCGGAAGCTCGCCTTCGGAATCGTTGCCGAGGGAGAATCCTCCCGCAACGGAGATGGAGGGAAGGCCCTCGCGGCTGCCACCAAGGTAGGGATGGATGCCGTAGAGGTTGCTTGCAACATCGCCATAAAAACAAGGCGGGGCTCCGGTCACGCTGGTAAGCCAGGAGGGCGCGGGCGGGCAGGAGTTTTGCACCAGTTCGGTATTTTCCGGGTGCTGAAACGTCTGTTGAGCCTCGCGGTTGTAGTTGAAACGCGCCTCATTCACCATGTCGTTGCTGATCGTCCAGGTGTGGGAAACATTCCACTGCTGGATGCGCTGCGCGATAATGCTGCCAAAGCCGGGGACATTGGCTCCAGTCAGTTCGAAGTTTGCAAAGGGCTGTACTATGCGCTCGTCGTCGAAGTAGTAATAAATGCTCAGGTTCTGTTTGTCATTGATCCTGTGGTCGACCTTGACGGTGAACTGGTCTCCTCGCGTCGGCTCGGTTGGAACGGTCGTGATCAAATTACCGCCGTTGGGCGCCTGCGGAACAAACTGCAACAGATCAACCGCGGTGGGATCCATACAAGCGAGCGGGATCTGACTGTTTGGGAAAATCGTCGCGTAGGCTGCGCCGTCTGCAATCGCTCCGCCGCCGATCGCGGTTGTGGCCGCCTGGCAGCCGGGTCGGCTGCTCAGAATCGAGGAGTTCGTCAGCACCCCGGCAAATGGCGAGGCGTTTCCGCCAGCGACGGGATTTACATCCGAGAAGTCGGCAACGATCTGCCCGTTCACCAGGTTGGTAGGCGATGGAGTTTCCTGAGAACTGGGCACAGTGACGGCAGGAGAAAGGATGCCCTGGCGGATGCGGCGACCTTCGTAGGAAGCAAAGAAAAATGTTCGATCTTTCTTGATGGGTCCGCCAAAAGTCCCGCCGAACTGATTCTGATTAAACTGAGGCTTTTCGCAAGGTAGGCCTTCACCACCGGTAAAGCAATATTCATTGGCATTGAGCACCTTGTTGCGGAAAAACTCGTAGGTACTTCCATGCCACTGATTGGTCCCTGATTTTGTGACCACATTGATGACCGAGCCAGAGTTGCGGCCATATTCCGCGTCGAACGTGTTGGTGAGAACACGGAACTCCTGAATGCTGTCGGGCGAGGGTTGGACCGTGGGAAGGTTGACGAAGAGATCGTTGGCATCGCCACCATTGACGCTGAAATTGTTGGCGCGCCCGCGGCCACCGTTCACCGAGACTGCGCCGGGGCTGTCGCTTCCATAAATGAGCGAGTTGCTGGAGCCGGTAGTGGACATGACGCCGGGCTGCAACTGCAGAAGCTGGTAGGTATCGCGCGAGTTGAGCGGCAAATTCGAGACCTCCCGCGAGCCCATGATCGCGCCGAGCTGAGTGCTCGTAGTATCGACCAGCGGCGCTTCCGCGGTGACGTCGACGACTTCCTGCGCCCGGCCGATCTGCATCACCATATTCAGCGTGACGACCTGATTGAGATCGACCGACACGCCATGGCGAAGATCCTTCTTAAAGCCCGTTAACTCGAAGCTGAGGGAGTAAACGCCAACGGGAACTTCGGGAAATGAATAGTCCCCGCTATCGTTGCTGTCGGTATCGCGGCTCACGCCGGTCGCTTCATTCGTGGCGACCACTTTCACATGCGCCAGAACAGCGCCGCTGGGATCCGCAATCCGGCCCAGGATTCGTCCGCCGGTTCCTTGAGCGGGAAGCGTTGTGGGGAGCAGTAGAAGGGTCGTCACGGCAAGACAAACGGCGGTCCATCGGGCGCGGAGAGACGGCATGGAACCTCCAGAAATCTTTAAGGAGAAGTATTTTTTCTTGAAAGCGACGGCTTGTGTGCAGCCACAACCTTGCTATAATCCCGCAAGGTTAGAGAAGAGGTACGCGTACTGTCAAGGAGAAAAACGCGCTGCCTCGGATAGAAAACTTTCATACGCCGCCGGTAAACGATGAATTCGTCGAGCGCTGAAGCTTACTTGAAGATCGGAGATGTGGCTCGGCGCGTCGGCGTTTCGCCTTCCGTGATCCGGTCATGGGAGAGTTTGGGTCTGACGCGCCCGCGGCGCACAGAGAGCAAATACCGGCTCTATTCGGCCGAGGATGTCAAACTGCTGAAGCGGGCGCGGTTTCTGCGCAAGGTGCGCGGGCTGAACGCGGCTGCGATTGTGGAATTACTACGGCGCGAAGGCCGGGCACGTCCAGTAGCGGACGGGAATGCGGGAGCCATAGGATCGCACCTGCGGCAGTTGCGCGCGAAACAGAAGCTCTCCCTGGCACAGGTAGCGCGAGCGGTTGGCATCTCCGTGGGATTCCTGAGCGCACTGGAACGCTCGCAAATGAGCGGGTCGGTGGGAACGTTGCGCAAGCTCGCGCGTTTTTATAAGACCAACATTCTGGATTTTTTTGACGCAACGGGCGCGAGCACACGGCAAGTACGTCCCGCGCAAAGAAAGGTCCTGGAAGCTGGCCCGGGCGTCCGCATGGAGTTGCTGGCCTGGGGAAATACGGTGATGGAGCCGCATCTGTTTCAGGTAGCCCCCAACGCGGGTAGCGGCGATTCTTACACGCACGAGGGTGAAGAGTTCCTCTACATCTTGCGCGGTCAACTGACGATCACCTTGGAGAAGGAAGAATACCTGCTCAAAACCGGCGACAGTTTTTATTTCGAGAGTGCGACTCCTCATCACTGGAGAAATCCTGGGCTGACGGAGACTTTACTGTTGTGGGTAAATACGCCGCCGACTTTCTGAATCGCTTCATCTTGGAGTTGTCGGCGGGTCGGCTAGTTCATTACAAACGCGAGGGAATATGGATTTCCGACGGCCGGTGATAGTGCGGGCGGTCATACTAGCGACGCTTTTAACGATTACGGCGTTTACCGGTTCCTGCACGAAAAAGGCTCCGACGCTGAATTTGCTGGTATGGGAGGGCTACGCCGATCCCTCGTTCATCAAGGCTTTTGAGGAACAGCATCACTGTAAAGTTACGGCTTCCTACATGGGGTCGAGCGACGAACTGGTGGCAAAGCTACGCGGCGGCAGCGCCGGAAATTACGATGTGATTTCGCCGTCGAGCGATGTGGCCACGTCGATTGCCTCGGCGGGACTAGCGGCCCCGCTGGATTTGACGAAGATTCCCAGCTACGGGCAACTCTCGCCACAACTTACTTCCCTGCCGCTGGTGCGCATGAAGAGCCAGGTTTATGGTGTGCCGTTTATGTGGGGGCCGGATCCGCTGATCTATGACACGACGGTTTTCGCGCAGCCGCCTGACAGTTGGAACGTATTGTGGGATCCGAAATACCGCGGCAAGATTTCTGTGTGGGACGATCTGTCGACGATTTATATGGCGGCGCAGGTTCTCGGATTCGACAAGCCCAATCCGTCACAACTTTACAACTTGAGTGATGAACAGTTGGAGGCAGTCAAAAAGAAATTGCTGGAGTTGAAACCAAATATCCGAAAGATGTGGTCGACGGGGGGAGAGTTGACGAATCTTTTTCAGAATCACGAAGTCGTAGCGGCCATGGGATGGCCCCTAATGACGAACCAACTGCGCAAGATCAACTTTCCCGTAGGCGAGACGATTCCGAAAGAGAATACGACCGGCTGGATCGATCACCTGATGATCACATCGGGGAGCGAGAACAAGGACCTTGCCCACGAATTTCTCGAATACATGATTGAGGCGCAGACGCAGAAAAAGATAACCGATGTTACTGGATATACGCCCGCGAATCCACAGGCGGCGCAGTTCATGACTCCTGCAGAAGTGAAAGGCCTGCACTTGGACGACGTTGATAACTATCAGAAGCGACTTTATTTTTGGCAGAATGTGCCGCGCCGCGCCAAGTACAACGAGATATGGAACGAAGTGAAGGCGGCGCAGTAGAAACTTTCCGGCTTTGGCTTCTCGGGCTTCGAATAGTTTGGACGGATGACTACCTCAGAGATTGCGATGATGTCAGCTGCCGATGCTGTGGGTCGAGCGCCGCTGCTCAGAATCCGGAATGTTGCCAAGAGTTTTGGCAAGAACAAGGTATTACGCGATATTTCGTTGGATGTAGCGGAGGGTGAATTTCTCACAATCCTGGGAGAGAGCGGTTCGGGCAAGACGACGCTACTGCGAATCATAGCGGGGTTTGAAACGGCGACTGGGGGGGAAGTGTGGATGGGAGATGAGCAACTGGATCGTCAACCACCCTACCGCCGCCGCGTGAACACGGTGTTCCAGTCCTATGCGTTGTTTCCCCATCTCACAGTAGAGCAGAACGTAGCTTACGGATTGCGCGTGGCAAAGAGGCCAGAAGCGGAGGTCGCGTCCCGGGTTTCTGAAGCGCTGGGAAAAGTAAAGATGTCGGCGCACGCGAAATCGAAGCCTTCGAAAATCAGCGGCGGGCAGCAACAGCGGGTTGCGTTGGCACGGGCTTTGGTAAACCGTCCGCGACTGCTGTTGCTGGATGAGCCGCTCTCGGCGCTGGACGCCAATCTGCGGCGGCAGATGCAGGTAGAGTTGAAATCGCTGCAGCGCGAGGTAGGCATCTCGTTCATCTTCGTGACTCACGACCAGGAAGAGGCGATGGTGATGTCAGACCGGATCGCATTGCTGCGCTCCGGCGAACTGGAGCAGGTGGCAACACCCCGGGAGATTTATGGGCGGCCTGCAACAGCCTATGTGGCGCAGTTTATCGGGCACACAAATCTGTTGAAGGGCGAAGTGCGTAACGGAGTTGTGAACTGCGGTCCTTTGACGTGGACAGCGGCATTGGCGGATGGCCCAGCACAGTTCTCATTGCGCCCGGAAAATATTCGGCTGGCTTCAGAAAATCTGCACGAAGCCGGCGGCGTTCGCGTCCACGGAAAAGTAAGCCATCAGGCATTTCACGGAGCGACGGAATTAATTCGAGTGGAATGCGACAACGGACTGATGCTGGTAGTGCGGATTCCTGCCAGCGGAGTAGCGCTGGACAATGTCGAACTGGAGTTTTCGCCAGCGGATGCAGTTCTAGTGCGCGAGTCTGCGGAAAGAATCTGATGTTTTCCCGTGCTTATAAAACGGCAGTGGCATTGCCCCCATTAGTCTGGGTGACCGTGTTTCTGCTGGTGCCGTATTTACTGATGTTCTGCTACAGCTTCTGGTCGGTCTCGGCATCGCAGACCATCGTGCATTCGTGGAATCTCGATAACTACCGCCAACTGCTGCAGGTTGACGTTTACTGGCAAACTTTGCTGCGCTCGATGTGGATTGCCGCGCGGGTAACAATTTTCTCGCTGCTGCTCGGGTATCCGGTTGCGTACTATCTTTCCTTTTACGCGGGAAGAAAAAAAGATCTGCTGTATCAACTGGTGATCATTCCATTGTGGGTCAGTTATCTGGTGCGGGCCTATGCGTGGAAAACCATTTTAGGTTCAGATGGCGTGCTGAATACTCTACTGCAGTATGTGCACCTGACCAGGCATCCGTTGGAATTCTTACTGTACAGCCCGTTTGCGGTGGTACTGACGCTGACGCACATCTACACGCCGTTTGCTTTCTTGCCGATTTACGCAGCGCTGGAGCATATTCCGCGCAATCTTGTGGAGGCGTCGCACGATCTGGGCGCAACGCCCGGGCAGACATTCTGGAAAGTGATTTTTCCGCTTTCGATTCCGGGAGTCGTGGCCGGAGCGACGTTTGCTTTCGTGTTGAGCCTGGGCGATTTTCTTGCGCCGCTGTTGCTGGGCGGTCCCAGCGGCATCATGATTTCAAACATCGTCGTCAGCCTGTTTGGCGCAGCCTACAACTGGCCGCTGGGAGCGGCGATTTCTCTATGCATGCTGCTGTTGGTTGTGACCTTGCTCTTCTTCTCTGAGCGTCTGGAAAAGAAATGGAGCTTCTCGTGAGCGAGAACCATCTTGAATCAGGCTCACGCTGGCTGCTCTTTCATGCCGTAGCAGTTTTCACGTTCCTCTATTTGCCGATTGCGATCCTTGTTATTTATTCGTTCAACGGCGAAGGCGTTGGCGGGTTCCCGCCGCACCATCTCACACTCAATTGGTATCGCACGCTTTTCGCGGACGGGCCGATCTGGGATTCGGTGCTGAACAGCTTGCAGGTGGCATTTGCCGCGATGGCTATTTCGTTGCTCTTCGGCGTACCGGCCGCGCTGGCCTTGGAACGGGCGCAGTTTCCGGGGAAAGCGTTGTTCCGGCGATTGGTGCTGCTGCCGCTGATCTTGCCGGGCATTATTACCGGACTATCTCTCCTGATGTTATTTAACGTGATGGGAACGAAGCTCAGCTTGATGACAATCATTCTGGGACACGGAACTGCGTTGATCTCCGTGGCAACCACAGAAGTATTCGCCGGGCTGCAGAAGCTCGATCGGGCGCAGGAGGAGGCTTCGCTGGACCTCGGCGCTAATTACTGGCAAACATTCTGGCGCATCACGGTGCCGAACCTGAAGCTGCCGATCATCGGCGCGGCATTGCTGATTTTTACGCTTTCGATGGATGAGATCGCGGTCAGCTTTTTTCTGATCGGGCGCGACAATACTTTGCCGCTGGAAATCTGGGGCCGGCTGCGACGCGGCATCACACCGGAGATCAACGCAGTCTCGACGATTATCTTTTTGTTCTCGCTGGTCGCGATTGTTCTCTGGTATCGCTTGCGCATGCGCGGTGAAGTGGGAGCGGATGCGGGCGTCGAAATGGTCGAAGCTGTGGAAGGGAATGCGGGATGAGCGCGAATCGCAGGGACTTTATCAAGTTTGTAGTCGCGGGTGCGGTGACAGCGGGATGTCCCATCGACCTCTCATTGGTGGCGGCGCAGAGCGATGATACACAGAAAAATCATGCCGCCGATGTCGAGGGCGAAGACAACCGGATCTGTCATCAAGTGCGGGATAAGGGCAATGCATTCTTCACTCGTCCTCCAGCTTCGGCCCGGCATGATGTAGTGATTGTGGGCGGCGGAGTGAGCGGACTGGCAGCGGCTTATCGTTTACAACACCGCGACTTTCTTCTGCTGGAGAAAGAACCGCACTGGGGCGGCAATGCCTATGCGATGGAATATGACGGCAGCACCTACGCAACGGGATCAGCGTTTTTGACCAAGGACGAATACGCGTACCACTTCGCGGAGGAAATTGGACTGAAACCGCTGCCGGTTAACAGTTCGGATGGAAGTATTATTCGCGGTGAATTGATTCTGGATACCTGGGGGGACGGCCTTAACAGGCTGCCCTATGCGGAGCCGGTTCGCGAGAGCTTCAAGAAGTTTAAAAGCGAAATGCTTGCGCTCGATGTAGAGAAGCGCGGCAAGGAACTTTTCAATCAACCATTTTCCGATTTCTTGAAGGGATATCCAGAAGAGCTGAAACAGTGGTGGGATAATTTTGGGCCATCCAATTGGGGAGCGACCAGCGAAGCGACGGCCGCAGCCCTAGCGATTGAGACGTTGCAAGAGATGGCGCAAGAAAGCGGCGTGGACGATCGCTATACCTGGCCTGGCGGTCTGGGCGCGATCACCAAGAAGCTGGCGGGGATTCTACAGACGAAATATCCGGACCGCATGCAGGCCGGCGCAACCATTGTGGCCGTGGTCCCAGAAAAACAAGAAGTTCAGGTGACTTATATGCTGGGCGGCGAATTGAAGACCGTGACCGCTAAAGCGGTGATTATGGCGACGCCCAAGTTCGTCACGCGGCGCATCGTTGATGGCTTGCCCGACAAACAAAGCGAAGCCATGCAGCAGATTCGCTACATTCCTTATCCCGTGGTGAATCTGATTTTCGAAAAACCTGTTTACAATCATGGCTATGACACGTGGTGCCCGGGCAACAGGTTCACTGATTTCGTAGTGGCTGATTGGGTCATCCAAAAGGAGCCTGGCTACCGGCAGAAGTTCAACATTCTCACCTGCTATACCCCGATGAAAGAAGAGGAGCGCAGTCAACTGTTGAGCGAGAGTGGGGCACGGGCGGTCGCGGCTCAAGTGCTGAGTGATTTTCAGAGGCTGATGCCGGGATTAAATGTTGATCCGGTGGAAGTACACATTTACCGGCGCGGGCATCCTTTATATATGTCGACACCGGGTCTGTACACGCAGGTTCAGCCGCTGGCGCGGCATTCCATGGATCGCGTGTTCTTTGCCAACACGGATTCCGAAGGTCCGGAATCCACCACCAATGGAGGAATTCGTGCCGCCGAGCGCGCTGTGAAGGAAGTGGAGGCGCGGCTGGCGGGGAAGAGTCTGCCGAAGCAGAAAAGCGAAGCTGGCTGATAGCCTTCTGCGACCTTTCACGGCAGACGCGTTGGGCTTTCAAACGAACGTAAGTAGGATGTAATCTCCTGAGAAGTCCCCGCCCATAGTAAAGTATAGAGAGCGTTCAGCCGCGTAAAGGTTGAGTGCGCCCATCGATTCAATCTGCCCAACAAAGGAAAAGCCATACTTTGAGTTTGAGCATTCGCAACATCGCCATTATCGCGCACGTCGACCACGGCAAGACCACGCTGGTCGACGCCATGCTGCAACAAAGCGGCACTTTTCGTTCCAATGAGCACCATGTCGAACGGGTGATGGATTCGAACGAACTGGAGCGCGAGCGCGGCATCACTATCCTGGCCAAGAACACGGCAATCTTTTATCACGACGTGAAGATCAACATTGTTGATACACCCGGCCACAGTGACTTTGGCGGCGAAGTCGAACGCGCGCTGAAGATGGTGGATGGAGTGATGCTGCTGGTGGACGCCAGCGAAGGTCCGCTGCCGCAGACGCGCTACGTGCTGAGCAAGGCTCTGGAAGCAAAGCTCCCGCCGATTGTGGTGATCAACAAGATTGATCGGCCGGATGCGCGTCCGCAGGAAGTACTCAACGAAATCTACGATTTGTTTATTGATCTTGACGCCAAAGAAGATCAACTCGACTTTCCCGTTCTTTACACGAATGCGAAAGAAGGCACGGCATCAACGGACATTCAAGGCGGCGGTGAAAATCTGCAGCCCTTGTTCGACGCGATTCTAAAAACGATTCCGCTTCCTCAGGGCGACCCGTCCGGCCCGCTGCAGATTCTCGTCGCAAACCTGGACTACAGCGATTTTCTCGGGCGCTTGGCGATCGCACGCGTTTTTAACGGGACAATGTTTACCGGCGAAGATGTGGTGATTGCGAAGCTCGACGGAACCATGCATAAAACCAAGATCACGAAGCTGTTTTCGTTTTCCGGGCTGAAGCGGACTGATATCACGGAGACCGTGCTGGGAGACATTGTCGCCGTAGCGGGCGTGGAAGGCATCACAATTGGCGAGACGATTACAGATCCGATAAATCCCGCGCCGCTGCCGCCGATTGTGATCGACGAGCCGACGATCGCGATGACATTCACGGTGAACACTTCACCCTTCGCGGGACGTGAAGGAACTTATGTTACGTCGCGCAATCTGCGCGAGCGTCTGGCCAAGGAACTGCTCACCAATGTTTCCTTGCGAGTGGAAGAAATGGGAACCACTGATTCGTTCAAAGTTCTGGGCCGCGGCGAGCTGCAGCTTTCCATCACCATCGAAATGATGCGCCGCGAGGGTTATGAACTCATGGTGGGCAAGCCGGAGATCGTCACGAAACGTATCGACGGCAAGCTGATGGAACCGGTGGAGCATCTTACGGTGGACGTGCCAGAGGGATTCGTCGGCGTGGTGATGGAGCAGTTGGGCTCGCGCAAGGGCGAGGTCACCAATATGCACAATCACGGCTACGGGCGGGTGCGCATTGAGTTCCGAGTGCCCAGTCGCGGGCTGATTGGATTGCGTAGCCAGTTGCTTACCGACACGCGCGGCACGATTGTGATGAATTCTCTGTTCGATGGATATACGGAGTGGCAAGGTGAAATTCCGCACCGGCTTACCGGCGCGTTGATCGCTGATCGCGCCGGCCTATCGACGGCGTACGCCCTGTGGGGTCTGCAGGAGCGCGGAGAGCTTTTCGTTGGGCCGGGCGTTGAACTTTACGAAGGAATGATCATCGGCGAAAACGCGAAGGACGATGACCTCGATGTCAACGCAGTGCGCGAGAAGAAACTCACGAACATGCGCGCTTCAACCGCGGATGAAGCCATTCGTCTGGTTCCCTTCCGGCAGTTGAATCTGGAGCAAGCCATCGAATTCATTGCCGATGACGAATTCGTGGAAATCACGCCGAAGTCGCTGCGGCTGCGGAAAAAATTTCTGCAATCCAACAGCCGCAAAAAGCGGGCCAAAGAAGCGTTGGAAGAAGCGTGAGGCCTCCGTAAGCTTGCACAATCGAAGGTCCGCCTTCGGCAGTGTGCTTTGGCCGGAGCCGCCGCCAGCGAGTATTTCCGCTATTTAACATGACCGGCTTGACAAACCTGCTATACTTCTGGCCGCATTCGACTGTTCGCCGGCTCCGGTCTCGATTTTCAGGAAGGTGTCCCCAACCTGCCAGTCCGCCCATCGAGCTCGCACTTCGACAGCTCAGTGCAGAGGAAGACGCTTGAAGAATATTTTTGTGGGAAATTTGAGCTTCAACACATCGGAAGACGAACTCCGGCAGATGTTTGAACCGTTCGGGCAAGTGGACCGGGTCAGCATTATGACGGACCGCGACACCGGACGCTCGCGCGGCTTCGGCTTTGTAGAAATGGCCAGCAACGAAGACGGAGAAAAAGCCATTACCGCGTTGAACGGATCGCAAGTGGGCGGACGCACTCTCAACGTCAACGAGGCACGTCCAAAAACCGAGCACGCCGGCGGTGGTGGACGCGACCGCGGCGGCCGCGGCGGAGAGCGCGGCGGCGACCGCGGGGGCCGCGGCGGTGGTGGTGGCGGGCGGGGTCGCTATTAAGGTCCAGAGTTTGTCGATGCGTCGCGTTGATGCTTCTCAACCCTGCATGTAAACTGAAGCTACCGGTGTGCGCCCGTAGCTCAGATGGATAGAGCGATTGCCTCCGGAGCAATAGGTCGGGAGTTCGAATCTCTCCGGGCGCACCATCTTTCTTGTGGCCAAATCATATCGAACCGGACCAGTCTCCATTTCGATCACAAAGTGCTGTGATGGCCATCACGGGAAAAATCTTCCTCTCGCTGTAGTTATATCTAGCCCACCGGCCTTTTAGGGCGGCCTATCGCTCCTTTTCAGGAGTTTTTATGCCCGAGCAGCAACGACTCTCCAACGACGCGAAGATGGCGATGATCTCCCAGTTTCTGGGGTTCATGCTGGACGCGTACGACATGGCGCTGGTTCTGGTGATGGCGCCGATTCTTGTAAAAGTTTTCATTTCACCCAAGGGCAGCGCGGCCTGGCAGTACATCGTGATTGTGTTTACGTATTCCATCACGATGGCGGCGCGGCCGATTGGCTCGGCGCTATTCGGACGCTACGCGGATAAGATTGGGCGCAGGTTCCTGCTCGTATTCACAATTGGAGGCGTGGGTCTGATGTCGCTGCTCGGCGGCCTTTTACCGACCTATGCGCAGATTGGAGTGTGGTCTTATGTCTCCTTCTGCACGCTGCGACTGCTGATGGGAATTTTCTTCGGCGGAGAGTACGCCGTGGGTCATACATTCGCCATTGAATACGCTCCGCAAAAAAAGCGTGGAATGATAGGCGGCTTTATCCAATCCGGATTTCCGCTCGGATACGTCTTGGGTTCGCTCGTCTTTGCTCTCATTTCTGCGCTCACCACCAAAGAGGCGATGATTGCTTACGGTTGGCGAATTGTATTCGTGACCGGCGTCATTCCGGTGTTTCTGGCGCTTTATATTCGCAGCAGTCTGCACGAGTCGCCCGAATTCGAAAAGGCGAAGGCGCGCGGCAAGATCGAAAAATCTCCTTTCCTTAGCCTTTTCAAACCGCCCCAGCTTTTTGACTTTCTTCAAGTCTTCTTCTTTATGACCGGACTTTTCCTGACTGACTACTCCGTCTACGGATTTCTTCCTAACATTCTGACCCTTAAGGGACGCGGCTTTAACACGACCACTTATAGCCTGATCTACGGATTCGCACTGTTCATGGCGTTCCTGGGCTACAACTTTTACGGGTGGTTGTCCGATAAGACGGGAAGAAAAATCCTGACGCAATGGTACTGTGCTTTTCTGGTGGTGTTTGGAATTCCGGTCTTTTACGTTTTGTATCATGCCGCGATTGAGCACAATCTGTGGATGGCGGTGCTGGGAACGGTTATGGCAGCCATGCTCAAACTGGCGTGGGGTGTTGTGCCGGCATATCTTTGCGAGCGCTTTCCCACCCGTCGCCGAGCGGCCGGCGTCGGCTTTGGCTACTCTTCCGGAGCACTGCTGGGGGCATGGTTCAGCGTTTACGTGTGGTGGGCCCACAAGATTCCGTTTATTGCAGCCATCGAGAAGCAGGACTTGTGGTTATCGCCGGCTGTGGTTTTGACCGTCGGTGCGGCTATGACTTTCATCAGCCTGCTGTTCTCTCCGGAAACAAGACATCTTCAATTGGATGAAGTGGGGGAAAAGGAACGCGCTTTCGAAGCCGCTGAAGCAGCGAAAGCCAAAGCGGTTCTTGCGACTTAATCGAACTGGATCGCATCCCTTCGCCACTACTTCATCGGTGCCACAAGCTATTGTGCGCGATTCGAGAATGGGTGTAGGATGCGCCCAATTGGACCAGCGGACGCCACTTCCCGCAGGCCCTGGAGCGACCGAATGAACACTTTCCCGGTTTTGCTGGGCGCGTTGTGCGTATACGCCCTTGGCTACCGTTATTACAGCGCATTCATTGCAGCAAAAGCTTTGGCGCTCGATGATCGCCGTACCACCCCAGCGCACATGTACCCCGATGGACATAACTATGTTGCTTCGCCAAAGTGGGTACTTTTTGGACATCATTTCGCGGCCATCGCGGGCGCCGGGCCACTGGTGGGACCGACTCTGGCCGCACAGTTTGGGTTTGCCCCGGGCTTCCTCTGGATATTGATCGGAGCTGTTCTGGCCGGATGTGTGCAGGACTTCACTGTTCTGGTAGCTTCGGTGCGTCACCGCGGACGCTCGATCGCGGACATTGCTCGCACTGAAATCAGTCCGTTTGCCGGATTGGTAACCATGATTGCCGTTCTCTTTATTCTGCTGGTCACACTGGCTGGGCTCGGCATCGTGGTGGTGAATGCGCTTTCGAACAGTCCGTGGGGAGTTTTCACGATTGGCATGACGATTCCCATCGCCGTCATCATGGGATTCTGGATGTTCAAAAGTCACGCGGGGAAAATTACCGTTGCCGGGCCCAGCATATTTGGCGTCGTGCTTCTCATCGGCAGCGTGATCGCCGGACACTGGGTGGCGCAAACCGGTTGGGCAGCGGCGCTGACTTTCACTCCGCATCAGATCACGTTTCTGATGGCCATCTACGGCTTGATTGCTTCGGTTCTTCCCGTCTGGCTGGTGCTGGAACCGCGCGATTATCTCTCCACCTATGTGAAGCTGGGGACCATCGCCGTGCTGGTCATCGGCGTGTTTGTGGTTCATCCCAACATTCAGTTTCCGAACTTTACGCAGTACGTTCATGGCGGTGGTCCCATCATCAAAGGAAGTCTATTTCCATTTCTCTTCGTGACCATTGCCTGCGGAGCGATCTCGGGCTTTCATTCGCTGGTGTCATCCGGCACAACACCGAAAATGCTGGATAAAGAAACAGATGCCCGCTTCATTGGATACGGCGCCATGGTCGCCGAGTCGTTGGTGGGCGTACTGGCGCTGATTGCGGCGTGCTCGCTCTCTCCGGGCGATTATTTTGCCATCAACACCACGCCGGCGGTCTTCAGCCATCTGGGATTAAGCACAGTGAATCTGGATATGTTCTCGCGTGAAGTGGGAGAACATTTGGCGGGACGCACGGGAGGTGCGGTTTCACTGGCGATCGGTATGGCGCAAATCTTCCGCGGCCTGCCAGGCATGGCTCGCCTGATGGGCTATTGGTATCACTACGCCATTATGTTCGAAGCGCTTTTCATTCTCACCACGGTGGATACGGGAACGCGCGTAGCTCGTTACGTTCTTCAGGAATTGATGGGCAAAGTACATAAGCCATTCGGCAACAGCGCGTGGCTCCCGGGAAATCTGATTACCAGCTTCTTTGTCGTGTTGGGATGGGGATACCTGATCTACACCGGAAATATTTCCACGCTATGGCCGTTATTCGGAACGGGAAACCAGTTGCTGGCAACCATCGCGCTGGCCGTAGCCACGACTTTCCTTATCAACATGGGCAAACAGAAGTATGCCTGGATCACGGCGGTGCCCATGTGCTTTGTGGGTGTGACCACGCTGACGGCGGGAGTACTTTCGATCAAGAACATTTTCTGGCCATTGACCTCCAAGCCCGGGCTGGTATTTACCGGGTATCTGGATTCGATCCTCATGGTGATCTTTATCCTCGGAGTAGTGCTGGTTGTGTTCGATGCGGTGCGGCGCTGGATCGCAGTGGCGAACGGTGCGCCCGCGCCCGTCGAGGCATTTGGGCCGCCACTCACGGTGGAGGGCGAAGTGAAAATGGGTTGCTGTTAGATGCATTGCTCTGTAGATTAAGGATTAGCGCGAGCAAAGCGGTAGGTGAAAGAGATGCTCGCATAGGAAGGGATGCGAACTCCGACAACTTCCTGGATGTCGGAAGGATAAAAGTTCTCGGTTGTCTGCCCGGCGTATCCGGAGGCGACGAGAAAATTTACACCGGCGGTCAAACGTCCGTTCATAAATGGCCGGATGACTGCGCCGCGAAATTCCTTCACTGGCGTTCCGCTGCATTCAGCATTCAAGTTCGCGGGGTTGCATCCCGTGCCCAAGGGCTTAGTTCCGACATATTCGAATTCTCCCCGCGCCTGCAGATGAAATGGAAGCTTCCGGATGGTTCCCAGCAAATCAAAAATGGTTCGCGGACCTTCGGGCGTGGGTTGCCCGGTGTCAAGATCGCGAGCATCGGCTTTGGAAAAGGTCGCCAGCAGCGAACCTTGGCTGAAGTTTCGTCGTACGGCAATCGTGACGAATCGAAGCCGGCTCGGGCCTTCGTTGAACTGCAATCCGGTATCAGGATCAAGCTTTGCGAGTTCCGCGCTGCTGGTAACGTGACCCAGAGTGAGTCGTAGATCCGTCTTCGCGACGGTCTTGCTGGCGACCACCTGATAAGAATGCGACGTCGCAACCGGGCTTCCTGCTGCAGTTCCTGTACCGATGCGGGGATCCTCAGTAAAGAATGCCTGACCAAAGCTGAGGGAGATAAGCGGCACGTACCACGAATCCTTCGGGAGAAAAGAAAAGGTAGCCTTGGGGGAATTCACGCCAACCCATTTCTGAAAAGAATTTTGTGAATGCAGCAGATCGTCATTGTCGACACCGATTTCATCACGGCGCCAGCCGAGATAGTAGCGGAAGTAGCGTGTCAAAGCACCCTCGGCGGCAATGTAAGGCGTGAGCGATCCAATGGTGATGTTGTTTCGGTCGACCGGAGTGAAAGGACCATAATAGTTGGAAGCGGCGGGGTTGAAGAATCCGTAATGATCGAGATCGTCGCGCCGTGGAGCCTCGCGGTTATATTCAAACCCTGCCAACAGAGATAAATATTCGGCGAACCTGTTCACGTAGTTTGCGCTGCCGCCGGCAACCGTACGGAACTCGCTTTGGCGAATCAATCCCTGACCAAAATCTGAGAACAACGATAGGTTGTAAGTGCGAAAAAATCCGGAGAGTTGCAGTTGTTGGCTCGAACTGAGTTGCCATACATCGTTCACAGCGATGAGCGCGGTATGGGTTTGATCCTTCTGGCGAGGATCGATGGTATCGCCGTAAGTTCGGAAAATTGCTGTCGTATTGATTTTCCGGAAAAATCGGGATCAGTCCCGGAACATAAGAGAATCCGTAATATCCGATGCCAAAAAGCGTGAGCCGATGCTCTCCGAGGTGGAACATTCGCTCGCCATTCAATTTGTATTGCTGGCGATGCTCCAGTCGATCGAGGAATCCATTTCCATAAGAGCCTTCCAAGGCTATCCAGGAATCGGGTGAAGGGCTTAAGCCGGTGACCAGATCGATGTCCCGATAGTCGCCAGTGAACGTGATGAAAGGATCGAGGCTGGAGCGAAATCCATAGGTTGCCGCAAGATTGACAGAGTGATTTCCTTCCCGGACATTAAATGCTCCGCCATCAACCTGAACGCTTTCCAAAACTTCGGGAATAAATATATTGGGGTCAGCATATCCATTGCCGTGGGCATTGGCCGAGAGATTATTCGGCACCAGATAACTGCCGACCGCAATGTACTGAGCAATGGGCTCGCCATGATCTCCGGCAACGCCCGGCGCAAAATATTGCGGAGCTTTAATGCCGCTGGAAGCGGTTTCGATCGGGTATCCGGGAATCGACACGGGAGCGCCGGGACGTCCGGGATTCGCGTCAAGGAGTTCCTGACGGATGAAAACTTTCTCCCCTGGATCAGGCGAGAGCACATCGGTTTCGTTCACATCGGCGGTCACGGTGACATTTTCTATTCGAGAGGAAAGTTGACCCATTCGAATTTCGATCGCTGAGTTGCCACTTGGCCGAACCGTAATGGGCTGGACGACTGGACGAAATCCGGGAGCCTCGGCTTTGAGGGTGAGCTGTCCCGATAATTTGAGTTTGGCGACGAACTTGCCGTCCGTGCCGGAGATCACGTCAGCAACAATCTGATCCTGGCTGAGAATTTCAACGGAAACACCCGGCAGAGCTTTCCCTTGGGGGTCGATGGCGCGGCCGTTTAAGAAAATCGCTTGCGCGCGCAGGCCCGGCGGCATGAGTAGAAGAAACAAGAGAAAAGGAATCGCAGCCCACCGTCGTTGTCGAGTTAAGCGGTCGACCTGTACCGCAGAGAATTGGATCTCTATCGCGGCGTCCATTGTGGGTGGCCGGAAAAAAGTCCGTTCCCAAAGCCGATTTGGTAGGCGAGAAAGAGACCAAAAGCCAGGCTCAATAAGCCGGAAGCGAATCCCAGCCACTGAGAAAAATTCGCGTGTTTTTTCCCGAAGAAGTTGAACGCGGAAGCAATGCTCATCGTAATCAGCATCATTCCGCCCACCGTGCCGGCACCGAAAACCAGCAGGTAAACTATCGCCCAGTGCGGATTCCGAATCGTTGTGAGAATAAGGAGTGCGACGGCGGCGGAGCCAGCAAGTCCGTGAACGATCCCAACCACCAATGGACGTAACTGTTGATACAGTCCGATTCTGCCAAATATCCGGTCCAGCCAAGTAAGCGGTGTCTGATGGCTGTGGGAATGTGTTTCCGCCCCATGTCCATGAGCATGGTTGTGGATGTAATCGCCGTGAACGTGAGGATGGGAATGGATCACTTCAGATTCCTGGGTAGCGGGAGCCATCGCACGCGTCGTGCGCATAAAGCTGGCAATATTCATGCCACCTAATATGATCAACATAAGTCCCACGGAAAGCTCCATGGAAAGTCCGATGCGCGCGGGGATTACCACATCAAAAAGAATGATGGCGCTACCTACGACGAAGATCGTCAAAGTGTGGCCAATCCCCCAGAAAATTCCGGTCAGCGCTGCTTTGAGCAGATTGCGTTGGCGGGCTACAATGGTGGTCACCGCGATCACGTGGTCAGGATCGGTGGCGTGACGCATCCCGAGAAAAAATCCCACCGCGATAATCGACAGAAAGCTGATCATGGAGATTTCGGTGCGCTATGCTAGATTACTTCGGCCACGCGTGATTCGTTCAAACGCTTCTTAAGGAAATCGAGGTATTCATCCATTCCTTCGCCAGACTTCGCGGAGAGCTTGAAGACCTGCATTCCCGGGCGCACGGCCTGAATATTACCGTAGGCAGCTTGCCAGTCGAATTCAACAGCCTGCGCCAAATCCATTTTGGTGACCACGGCCACGTCGGCGCTGTTGAAAATAGTTGGATACTTGAGCGGCTTATCCTCGCCTTCGGTGACCGAGATGAGCACGAGGCGAAGATTTTCGCCAAGATCATAGGACGAGGGACAAACCAGATTTCCCACATTTTCGATGAATAGAAAGTCCAGTTCCTCGAGCTTCCATTCCTGAAGCGCATTTTGCACCATGGCAGCTTCGAGATGACAAAGCGTACCGGTGGTGATTTGTTTGACGGGAGCCTGGCTGCGCGCTAATCGAATCGCGTCATTCTCCGTGGCGAGATCTCCGACGAGCGCCGCCACGCGATAATTTTGACGAAGCAGGGTAAGTGTCTTTTCCAAAAACATGGTCTTGCCCGAGCCGGGGCTGGATACGAGGCTCACGACAAATACACCGGCGGCGCGGAATTGCTCGCGCAGCGAGCGCGCGGTTATGTCGTTCTGCTTCAGGACGTTCTTCCGGACTTCTATTAAACGGGGCTGTGATCCCATTCTTCGATCTCCAATGCAACCACTTCAAGTTCCTTGCCCTGTACCACATCGCCCGATGGAGTGCCGCATTCCGCACAACAAAATAATTGCACTGAGCTGATGGGGCGCTGCGCCTGGCAAGTTTTGCAATCAATCAAAACGGGCAACTCTTCGATGATTAACTTGGCCCCTCTCAATGGTGTGTCTTCGCACGCCATTTCAAAAGCACCCAGTAGAGCTTCTTTCACCACACCGGAGAGCGCGCCCAGCTTGAGATGCACAGCACTCACCTGAACGCCACGACGCTCCGATTCTTCCTGCGCCAGTTCGATGATGCTCATTGCGATGGAGAGTTCGTGCATAACTGACTCAATTCAAGTTTGCGAACGCCGCCAAGGCCGCCTGTCCCAGGCTGATGCCTCCATCATTCGGCGGGACGGTATGATTGGTCCAAATTTTGAAACGCTCTGCCTCCAACAGCGACTTAACATCCTTCAAGAGTAACTCATTTTGAAAAACACCTCCCGACAGAACTACGTGATCGAGATCATAGCCTTCGCAAAGGCTGACAACTGCATCGCGAAGGCCGCGAGCCAATCCGCGCTGAAAGGCACGCGCAATCTCAGCCGGAGACCGGCCGCGGATTCTGTCGCGTACCATGGATTGCAGCAACGGCCGAAAATCCAGTTCTTGCTCAATGTATGGAAATGGATACGGCTCCGTCATTGGCGAGGACGCGGCAAGTTGCTCCAGCCACATCGCGGCTTGACCCTCAAACGTAACCGCGCGCGTAAAGCCCAGCAGCGCCGCCGCCGCATCGAAGAGTCGCCCGATAGAAGTAGTGGGAAATGTCCGGACCTGCTTCCGAACTAAATCGACTGCCCGCAAATAGCGCGGGGGAAATTTGAAAGGCGGCGCGGTCAAATTGGGTAAGTCGTCAAGTTGCGCCAGAAAACCTGCTGCAGCCTGCGCTGGATATTCCGCTGCTGCGTCACCACCCGGAAGCGCGGCGGTGCGCAGATGAGCGACGCGATCGAAACCATCTTTAATGCTTCCGACGAAAATCTCGCCGCCCCAAATGCCGCCGTCATCGCCGTATCCGGTGCCATCGAAACTGACACCCACCACCCGCTTCTCCCATTCGCCGCGCTCCGCCAGCACGGAAGCGATATGAGCACGGTGGTGCTGGACTGCGAGTTTCTGTGTCACGTCGAGCGTTAAGGCATGAGAAGTGGAGAAATACTGCGGATGCGCATCGTGCACAACAAGCAATTCCTCTAGTCGGACCTCGTACATGGAGATCAAATCCTGAATCGTCTCTTGAAAAGCACGCAGCGACTCGTAGTGCGCCAAGTCCCCAATGTGCTGACTCATAAAAGCTTGCCCGTCGACAACTAGAGTGATTGAATTCTTCATGTCAGCGCCGACCGCCAAAATTGGGCGTGTTGTAGGCAACGCCGCAACGGCGCCCGGGGCATAGCCTCGTGCGCGCCGAACGATGACAGGGCCGAACACTCCATCACGAACCACCGAGTCGTCGACTCGTCGCGCAATCGGACGCTCTCCGATCAGGAATGCGTCGGCAATTCCAGAGAGCCGATCGAATGCCTCTTCGTCTTCGTAGGCAATCGGTTCACTCGAGCGATTTGCGCTGGTCATGACTAACACTTCGGGCGCATCTGCTGCGAACAGCAGGTGATGGAGAGGTGTGTAGGGCAGCATTACGCCGAGTTCACTATTTTCCGGAGCAACTCCTGGCGCTACACGGTTGAGGCTCGCTTTCGAGGGCGCGAGCACGATGGGCCGCGCCGCGGATGTAAGCAGCTTTTCAGCTTCGGCTGAGAGATTCACCAAATCGCTCGCAACGTTTATGTCTCTTGCCATGATGGCAAAAGGTTTTTCTTTGCGGAACTTGCGTTCTCGCAAAGCCGCAACAGAGGCGGCATTCGAGGCATCGCACACCAGATGGTAGCCGCCCAGTCCTTTCACAGCAAGGATGCTACCGCTGCGAAGAAGCTGGGCAGCGAGGCAAATACTTTCGTCACCGCCTCGCACATCTTTCGCATTATTTTTATCTTTATCGCTTTGATTTTTATCGCCTTGGCGCAGAAAGTATCCTGGTCCGCAGGCCGGACACGCAACCGGCTGAGCGTCGAAACGGCGGTTCTCCGGGTCGCGATATTGTGCGGCGCAGTAATCATCCAGCGGCCAATCCCGCATTGTTGTATTGTTCCGGTCGTAAGGCAGGCGCAGAACAACCGTGTAGCGCGGGCCGCAATTGGTACAGTTGATATAGGGATAGCGGTAGCGCCGATCGGCAGGGTCAAACAATTCCTTCAGACACGCATCGCAAACTGGAAGGTCTGGAGTAATGCGGACGGTAAGACGATTGCTGCGCTGACTCTCGCGAATCGTGAATTCGCTCAGGCCAATCGGATCTGCCCGATGAACTTCAATTTCCGTGATGCTGGAGGCGGGAGGGGGTTCTGATTTCAGATTTTGCACAAATGCCAACAGATTTTTTTCCGCGCCTTCTAGAAAAATCTCCACACCCTGCTCGCCATTTAAAACCCATCCGGCAAGTGCCTTGGCGCGAGCCAGGCGATATACGAACGGACGAAAGCCAACGCCTTGCACGACACCGCGAACACGAATGGAACAGGCGCTGGGCATTTTAGTCTACATCCCCGAAGCAACTGCGGCCCTGCCAGCCGAATGGAATTACCTTACCATCTGCTGCACTACCGGTAGTCGGGATTTCTGCTCCAACCTTTTCCCGCGTATTCTACATAATTTGCCGAGCGGTGCGAGCGATTCGGTGCAGAATCGCCAAAGGGACTTTTTTTAGAGCGTAGCCAAACGGCGCTGCACCAGCAGGAAGTAAAGGGATAAGAGAACGAGCAGAAATCCATTCACCCCCAGAACAATTGGAGCAGTGAAGGCGGGGACCAGCCATCCGGTCAAAAGATTCCCCATCGGCATTCCTCCGCGAAAGGCGACGTTGTAAACGCTCATCACGCGCCCCCGCATTTCATTCGTTGTGATCAACTGCACCAGAGAATTCACGGTGGCGAACACCGCCATCATGGAAGCGCCGACAAAAACCAGGAGAGTGCCGCTGAGCGGCACCGATTTGGAGAAGGCGAATCCGGAAATTGCCGCGCCCAGGCAGATTAACGCCAGCAAGGCAACCAATCCCTTGCGCTTGAAGTTGCCCGCGCTGGCAATCATCAGCGAACCGAAGATCGAGCCCAGGCCCATAAGGGCCAGGAGATTTCCGTAAGTCTCCGGACCACGACGGAAAATATCTTTCACAAATACAGGGATGTAGGTGCGCATGGGCATGGCTAGCGCGGTCATGCAGAAAGCCAGCAGGATCAGCGCTTCCATAGAGCTCTGCTTCCGGGCGAATCTAATTCCCTGCTTCAGGCTGGCAAACATGGACTCAGTAGTTTTGACCGGCAGAAAACGGGCAGTGATGAGGGATAGTGAGACGATCGGAGCGAGAAAAGAAAGTGCATTCAAGCCAAAGCACCATTTTTCGCCGAGCTTGGCTAAAGCCTGCCCCGCGAGAGCGGGTCCAACCATGACGGCCACGTTGAACTGGATCGAATTCAGCGCGATGGCATTCGGCATGTCGTCTAGCTCGACCAGAGTCGGAATCAGCGCCTGATAGGCAGGCCCGCCAAACGACTGCGCAAAGCCGGAAATAAATGAGAGCGTTAGGATGTGCCAGACATGGACCACGCCGGTGGCTACGAGAATTGTTAGTATTCCGGCTGTGGCCATCTGAACGTATTGGGATCCCAGCAAAATCTTTCGCCGTTCCACGCGATCGGCTACCACACCGCCGATCAGGGAGAACATAAAGATTGGAATCCCACCGAGAAATTGGTCGAGAGCCAGCAGGAACGCCGAATGGCTGAGGCGGTAGATGAGCCAGCCTTGCGCGACGATCTGCATCCAGGTACCGATGCTGGAGGTGCAGGCGCCAATCCACATCAAACGGAAATCGCGATATTGAAATGCTTTAAAGACCCGACGGATCACTCAGGCTTCCCCATTCGCTTCCGCAAAAGCCTAACATGCGGCTTCGGCGATTCGCGAAGAGCGGCATTTGGCAATGAGGAGCACATCGTGAGACGTTATAGATGATGAAACGTCAACCTTGGCTCCAGCTTTGGCCAGATAGTTTTTGTAATGTTTCCCGAAGCAATCTTTCGCTATGAACTTCGATGTGAACTTACATGTGAATTACGACGCTATTTTGGTTGTCTCATTCGGGGGTCCCGAATCTCGCGAAGAGGTGATTCCCTTTCTCGAAACGGTGCTGCGCGGAAAGAACATTCCCCGCGAGCGGCTTTTGACTGTAGCCGAGCACTATTACCATTTCGGCGGAAAGAGCCCGATTAACCAGCAAACTCGAGATCTGATCGCCTCGCTGAAAGCTGAACTGGAGCAACACGGACCTCGGCTTCCAATTTATTTGGGGAACCGGAACTGGCATCCGCTCCTGCGGGACACGCTGCGGCAGATGAAGCAGGACGGCATTCGCCGCGCCCTCGGCTTCATCACTTCGGCCTACAGCTCGTATTCAGGATGCCGCCAGTATCGAGAAGATATTGCACGGGCGCAGAGCGAAGTTGGGGCGAGTGCGCCGGAAGTAGATAAACTGCGAGTATTTTTTAATCATCCTGGATTCATCGAAGCCACCGTGGAGCGCGTCCGAGAGGCGCTGCAGGCTATTCCGGCGGATGTGCGCCAGAATGTGCAGATCATTTACACCGCGCACAGTATTCCGATGTCGATGGCGAATACCAGTGATTATGTGGCGCAGTTGGAGGAAGTTCGTAAACTGGTTTCGGCAGCGCTGGGCCAGACAAACCATGTTCTGGTGTATCAGAGCCGCAGCGGCGTTCCGGGACAGCCCTGGCTGGAGCCGGACATTCTGGATTACCTGCGCCGGGTGAAAGCGGAAAATCTGGCATCCGCTGTGGTGCTGGCTCCGATCAGCTTTCTCTCTGATCACATGGAAGTGTTGTATGACCTGGATATCGAAGCGCAGCAGCTTTGCGACTCATTGGGCTTGCCGATGAGCCGTGCCAAAACGGTGGGCGTGCATCCGAAGTTCATTGGCATGATTCGGGAATTAATTCTGGAGCGAATAACGCCAGGATTGGAGAGGCGCGCACTGGGAGTGATGGGGGGGCGCGCTGATATTTGTCCGGAGAATTGCTGTCCTGCACCACAGAGGCCGGCGCGGCCGCAATCAACCTAGATTGACGTGGTAGCTTTCTGCGGATCGTAATCCGTTGCCTTTGGACGACCCTCGATCAAGTGCATGGCGTAAAGAATTGTTTGAATCACGCGTTCATCTCCGATGGCCGTGTTGATCATCACATGATAGAGGGAACGAGTGGGCCAGGCGGCGTCGAAATAATGTTTGACGTAGGCGATGCGTTCGCGATCCACGGTATCGACCAGAGCTTCGGCTTCCGACTGCTTGGCCCCATCCCGCACCAGGCGGCGCACTTTTTCCGCACGCGGCGCATAGAGAAATACATGAAAAGCATCCGGGTGTTCGCGCAAGAAAAACGGCGCTCCCCGGCCGACGACGATGGAGTTCCCTTCCTGAGCAATTTTGGCGGTGATTTCTGCCATCATGGCCATCATGCGATCGGTGTCGAAGGTTTGACCGCTGAGTTGGGAGCTGCGTTCATAGCTGCCGCGCCAGAAGGTTTTTGCCATGCGGTAAAAGCGGCTGTCCATGCGCTCGTCGCAGCGCATGACGGCGGAAGGATCGACATCCGCAAGGCGAGCGATCTCCTCGGTGAGCCGCCGGTCCCACAGACTCCATCCCAGTTGCTTCGCCAGTTGCGCGGCTATCGAGCCGGCGCCACTGCCGTACTCCCGCTCAATAGTGATGAGGCGAAACATAGAACCCTCCTCTCTAGTGTACCGCCATCGCGCCCGGCCGGCCTTTTTTCATCAGAAAGACCATGGGAATCATGGCCAGGATAGCCCATCCCAGCAAGCGGAAGTCATCGATGTAGGCCAGCATGGTGGCTTGTCGTTGCACGGTATTTTCGATCAAAGCATAAGCCTGCTGGGCGGCATAGGCTGCGCTCGCCCCATGCGCCTGCATGGCCTGCGTTGCACCCTTCAACGCCGACTGGAAAGCAGGGTTGCTGGCGCTGAGATGACCGGACAAATCATTCATATGAACCTGGGTACGGCGGTCAAGCATGGTAGTGACCAAAGAAATTCCAACGCTGCCGCCAATATTACGCGCCAGGTTCATCAAGCCGGAAGCGGCATTATTTTTATCCCGCGGTAGATACGCGTAGGCCGCCGTATTAATAGGAACGAACAGGAATGCCATGCCAGCGGCCTGGAGCACACGAGCCATGGCCGCGGTGTGGAAATCAATTTGCAGGTCGAAGCTGGTCATGTGAAACAACGAGACGGAAAGCATGACGAGGCCGAAGACCAGCAGCCATCGCGGACTGTAACGCGAAAGCAAGAACCCCACCAGTGGCAGCAAGAGCATGATGGTGAAGCCGCCAGGCATCAAAGCCAAGCCCGATTTCTCGGCGGTATATCCGAGTAGGGTTTGCATGAACAGCGGCAGCAGCAGCGTGCTGCCGAGCAAAGCAAACCCCAGCATGAACATCAGGAGATTCGAGATGCCAAAAGTCCGATCGCGGAAAAGATGCAGATCGATGATGGGATCTTTATGTTTCCACTCCCAGTAGATTACGAAGATCAATGACGCAGCGGCGATTATGGTAAGTGCCAAAATAAAGTGCGATGCGAACCAATCATCGCGCTGTCCCTTGTCCAGTACGACTTGCAATGTTCCCAGGCCCAGGGCCACAAAGCTGAGTCCGACGTAGTCGATGGTGGTTTCCTTAAGCTTGCGGCGTTTGAAATAAGGTGGGTCTTGGATAAGCCGTGTGGTAAGCAGAATGGAGATGATACCGACCGGAATGTTAATGAAAAAAATCCAGCGCCAGGTAAAGTTGTCGGTGATCCACCCGCCCAGAGTGGGACCAATCGCGGGAGCTGTGACCACGGCGACGCCGTAGACCGCAAAAGCCATGCCCCGCTTGGCCGGCGGAAAAGTATCGGCGAGGATGGCTTGCTCGCTAGGCTGTAACCCGCCGCCCCCGGCACCCTGCAGTACGCGGCAAATGATCAGCGTTGCCAGATTCGGGGCCAAACCACACAGGAAGGAGCTGATGGTGAACAGGGCCACGCAGCTCATATAGAAATTCTTGCGGCCCATGATCGACGACAGCCACCCGCTCAAGGGAAGCACGATGGCGTTGGAAACAAGGTAGGAAGTCAGAATCCAGGTGCTCTCATCCTGCCCGGCGGAGAGTCCGCCCGCGATGTGAGGCAATGCGACGTTGGCGATCGAGGTGTCGAGCACCTCCATGAAAGTCGCGAGGGTTACGGTGATCGCAATGATCCACGGATTTACTGCAGGACGCCAAATATCAGCGTTTTCAAGGGGCGGTGCGGCAGCACTCATTGCCGGATCCACACCTTCGGTTCCACCGACATACCGGGGCGCAGCAACTGATCTTTGTTTTCGCCCGGATCGAGCACGATTTTAACCGGGATGCGCTGCACCACCTTCACATAATTCCCGGTCGCATTCTCCGGGGGCAACAAGCTGAAGCGAGCGCCGCTGGCCCCGGCGATGCTATTCACCTTGCCGTTGTATTTCCTGCCGTAGGCATCCACTTCAATCGTGACAGGTTGGCCAACCTTCATATAGCGGAGCTGAGTCTCTTTAAAATTGGCGGTAATCCAGACATCGTTGAGCGGGATCACCTTCATCAACTCCTGGCCGGGAGCCACGTTCTCACCGACGTCGACGGTGCGATCGCTGACGATACCGGCGACGGGAGAAGTAATCTTCGTGTATTGCAGGTTCAGTTGTGCCTGATCGAGAGCGGCTTTCTTTTGCAGCACTTGCGCCTCGGCTGACGCGGCGCGGGAGCGGCTGATCTGCATCTGTCTTGGTGCGGTCTGCGCGTAGCTATAGTTGGCTTCTGCTTGTACCAATTTTCCTTGCGCCTGCGTCACCTGCGACTGAGCGGCATCGGCCAAGGCGCGGGCCGAATCGACGGCAGCGGCGCTGGCTCTGGCGGATGCTACCGCTTGATCGTACTGCTGTTGGGAAATCTCCTGCTTGTCGACCAGTTGCCGGTAACGTCCCAAATCATTTTGCGCTTTCACATCGTTCGCTTCGGCTTGAGCAAGTTGCGCCTTGGCTGATGCAAACTGCTGCCTGGCGGCGGTGATCCCAGCCCGCGCACTTGCTACGTCCGCTTCCGTGGCAGAAACCTGGCTGGTTGTGTTCACGGAAGTGATTGGAACGTTGACGCCGGCGGCAGCGGCGGCAGCCTGCGCATCCTCGAAGTCGGCGCGCGCGCGATCATAGGCAACCTGATAATCGGCTGGATCCAGTTCGACCAAAACGGTTCCCGGTTGCACATACTGATAATCCTGGACGGCCAGCCTGGTCACGTGTCCTGTAATACGGGCGCTGATGGAATTGATATAGCCATCAACTTGAGCATCATCCGTATCCTCATAACTAGTCACGTAGCGGTAAACGAAGAATCCAACCACCAGGAGAACAACAATGCCGATGATGATGGCGATGCGGAAGCCGGGGCTGGCAGTGCGGGCAGGGCGGCGGAAGTCACGCTCGGTGGAGGGCAGCGGCTTGTTGCGCGATTCGCCTTGATCCGGCTGAGTCTCTGGCGGGTTTTGCGTGGGGCTTTGCGTCGTCGGTTCCATAGTCGTCGGTTCCATAGATATTGATAGATGTCGATTAGTGCTGCTGGCCTTTTAAGTACCTTTCCACTCCTTGTTCAGCATCGCCGATGGCGCGAGCCAGTTCCACCTTGGCCAGGTTGTGCGCGTACAGGCTCTCGATATAACTCTCATGGGCGGCGGCGACAGCCTCCTGCGCCTGAACTACTTCAAGATTATCGGTAACACCCGCAGTGAAGCGGTCGCGCGACTGGGTGAGCGTTTGCTCCGCCAGATCGACGGAGCTGCGGGCGACCTCAACCTGATCCGCGGCGGAGTTCAAATCGAGCAGTGCGCTGCGAACTTCATAGTCGATGCGGCCGCGCAGATCACCGAGCTGCGAACGAGCCTGCTTCAATTGAGAGTCGGCCTCGAGCAGATCGCTGTGGACTTTTCCTCCAGCGAAGATGGGGATATTGACTCCTCCGTTCACCTGCCAGGTTCCGTTGGATTGGGCCGGGGTAACGCCGATGTCGCCATAGTTGGCGTCGACGCCCACCGTCGGATAGCGGCCCGCGGCTGCGGCGCGATGCGCAAGCTCCGCGGCTCGTACCTGCGCCTGCGCAGCCTGATAGTCAGACCGCGAGCTATAAGCCCGCTGCAAATACACATCGATCGGCAAAGGAGTCAAAGCCTGGTATGGAGCTTTCTCAGTTAATACAAACTCCTGACCCGACGGCAAGCCAATGATGCGAGCCAGCGACAGCTTTTGCTTGGCGAAATCGTTGCGTGCCGCGATCAACTGCTGCTGCCGCGTTTGCAATTCAACCTGAGAGCGCAACGCATCAATGGCCGGAGTGAGTCCGGCCTTCTGCTGATCGGATGCCTTGTGATACAACGCCTGCGCATTGCTGACCTGAGCATCAGCCGTTTCGATGCGTGCGGCGCTGGCGATGGCCAGCAGGTAAGCGTTTCCTACGGCCAGAACGACGACTTCTCTGGCATCTTTGTAGCTGTACTTCGCGGACTTCAAGCGCTCCGACGCGGCGCGTTCCTGCTCAATATCCCGGAAATTGAAAATGGATTGACTTACTGTAGCGCGCACATCGAAGTAGTTGAAGGGACCGATTACGCGCGGGAGGGGAAAAGGAAAAAGATTGCCTTTAAAGCCCAAGGCAGTCAGGCTTTGAGTTTGAACATCTTCTTGCAAGCGAGCTTCCAGATCGGGCAACAGGTTGCTGAGTTCCTTCCATCTTTCGCCACGCGCCGTCAGGGTTTGATCCCCCGAGAGAAGAAGGCCGAGATTGTTGCGCAATCCGCGATCGATGGCGTCCTGAAAACTCAGTTGCAAGACTTCCGCGCTCGCTGTGCCCTCGGGCTGGCTGCCAGTAAAAGGACTCTGCGATCCCGGCAGCGAGATAGAAGGAGATGGCGTAGAAGTTTGACCCATTAGGCCAGGCACGCAAAATAGCGGAATCAGCATCCACGCCAAAAATCTGCGATTTGAAGGAAGTATACGGCGATCCATTTCCAGATTCGAAAAGAGTCCCATTATAGAGTTTTCGAGACGCCCCTAATCATTTCATGCGCTACAACATAACGCCTTGGTATTGATTCGCTTATGGTTCTATGGGATGCAAAAGCTGAAGTCAGAACCAGTCTAATATAGGGCGTTCCTTAGTACCGCACCCTTTGGATGCGACGAAAGTTCTTGGCGTCAAGCTGATCAATACTAAATTCGCGCCCGGCTGGAACCCGCTACTTTCGGCACTTGGACTTGCCGCCGATCCGCAATAGAGTTTAAGAGGTATCGCCATGCGCCGCATTCCCATTTGGTTCGTTGCAACCGTAGTGTGTGCCGCGATGGCAGCTCCTCTTGCAGGGCAAACGCGCGGCGCGGTAAGCCGGAAAATAATCATCAAGGTTGCGCCAGTTTATCCGGAACTGGCAAGGCACATGAATGTTGGCGGCACAGTGAAGATGGAAGTGGTGATTCGTCCCAACGGCATTGTCAAGTCTATTAAGATCGTGGGAGGGAATCCGGTCTTGATTGACTCCGCCAAAGCGGCAGTTCTCAAGTGGAAGTTTGCGCCTTCGCCGGAAGAAACTAGCGAAGTGGTTGAGATTTCCTTTCAATCCCGGTAGATGTTTTTCGGGTGACTTAGGTAATCTTGTCGAGCGGTGACGCGTGGTTCAACCTGAACACGCAGGTGGCTCGTCAACGCACCGGTTTTCCAGAACGGCTGATTCGTCAACCTGGTTCCCCAACGAAGATCTCAATGAATTTTTATGAGTAATTCGAAGTCGAGCACGGCGGCAACTGACTGGACGGGCTTATTGGCCGATCCCGACCTGGCTTGTAACCTGGGAAAGCTGCTACAGATTTACCGCGACGCCCCGCCTGAAAAGCGAGAGCAGGCTCTGCTGGCCGCCATGCGCGAAATCAAGCGGGCTTCGCGAGAGTCGGCCGCTTCAGCGCAAGGAACCGTAGTGAGCCAACAGACATTACCGGCGGCGGCATCGGCCGTACCGCCGTTTGAGCCTGACGTTTTCAGCACGAACTGGGCGCAGGATCGCCGGCGCCATCCCAGAATCAGATGCTTTGTCGCGGTGGAACTGAGAGTCGATGGATCAGGCGCTCCCATCTGGGGGAACCTTTCCAACACCGGCATGGGCGGCTGCCAGGTGGAAACCGCGGCTCAAGTCAGCGGAGGCTCCAAGGTGGAAATTGGCCTTTGGGTGGCCAGTGGCAAGATCTGGGTGAAAGGCTTAGCCTTGAATGGCGTGGTCACTCGCAGCGCTCCAGCTGCGGGAGTGCGCATCCGCTTCGAAGGAATGGATGCCGTCGAAAAGGAAAATCTCCGGCAATTTCTTAAATATGTTCAGGAAACTGCGCGGGCTTCGACCAGTGAAAGCAGCTATCTGCAGTTGCTGAAATAGCTTAATTCTCTTCTGCATGCGCCTCTGCTTTAGTCCCCATTCTCCCCGTTTTTCACAAACCAGCCGACATTCTTCTCCAGGAAATTGATACACTCATGGCGTATCTGAAACCCTTTGCTGTCCTCAGAACTCTAATAATATTAACCAGCGTAATGAGCAATAGGAACAGACCAGCATAGGTTGTCCCTGAGAGGAGTTCGCATCGCATGGTAGCCAGTGAACAGGCGGTGGTGACCGGGAAGCAATTGGATACACTCTCCATTAACACAATCCGTACTTTGGCGATCGACGCGGTACAACAGGCTAACAGCGGGCACCCTGGCGCTCCCATGGGTTTAGCGCCGGTGGCTTATTGCTTGTGGCAGGAATTTCTGCGCTACGATCCAGCCGATCCTACATGGTTAAACCGCGACCGCTTTGTCTTATCGAACGGGCACGCGTCCATGCTGCTCTACGCCCTGCTTTATCTGGCGGGCGTGCGCGAAGTTGACGAGAACAATCAAGTCCTCAAAGAGCTCGCGGTTCCATTGGAAGAGATTAAGCGCTTCCGGCAGCTTGGCAGCAGGACGCCGGGGCATCCTGAATCGCACGTCACCTCTGGCATTGAGACAACCACCGGACCGCTCGGCCAGGGTGTGGGAAATAGTGTTGGAATGGCGATCGCCAGCAAGTGGCTGGCGGCGAATTACAACCGGCCTGACTTCGAGATTTTTGATTTCAATGTGTACGCCATGTGCTCCGATGGCGACCTTATGGAAGGCATAGGCGGTGAAGCCGCATCTTTGGCGGGCCATCTGAAGCTTTCGAATCTTTGTTGGATTTACGATCACAACCACGTCACGCTGGACGGTCCGGCGAGTTGGTCATTCAGCGAAGATGTGGCAACGCGATTCATTGGATACGAATGGAATGTGACCCGTGTGACCGATGCCAACGATTTGGAGATGCTGGCGCGGGCCTTTGAAGTCTTCCTCGACACGAAAGATCGTCCGACACTAATCATCGTCGACAGTCATATTGGCTACGGATCGCCGCACAAGCAAGACACGAACGCAGCTCACGGGGAACCGTTGGGCGAAGAAGAAGTTCGGCTGACAAAGAAATTTTATGGCTGGCCGGAAGATGCCAAATTTCTGGTGCCGGAAGGCGTGCGCGAACACTTTCAGGATGGCATTGGAAAGCGCGGGCGCGATCTGCGGGCTCAGTGGACAAAACTTTTTGCGGGCTACAAAGAGAAATATCCTGAGTTGGCGGATCAACTGCATCGTATGCAGCGGCGCGAACTTCCCGATGACTGGGACAAAAATCTGCCGACGTTTCCGGCGGATCCGAAGGGGATCGCAACCCGCGAGAGTTCGGGAAAAGTTCTGAACGTGTTGGCGCAAAATATTCCCTGGCTGATCGGCGGCTCGGCCGACCTGGCAACTTCGAACAAGACTACTTTGAAGTTTGAAGGCGCCGGTGATTTTGAGGCTGGCAACTATGCGGGGCGCAATCTGCATTTCGGCGTGCGCGAGCACGCCATGGCCGCGAGTGTGAACGGTCTTATCGTCTCTGGAATCCGCGCGTTTGGTGCAACTTTCTTCAACTTCAGCGACTACATGCGGGCCAGCATCCGGCTGGCCGCGCTCATGGAAATTCCATCGATTTTTATTTTCACGCACGACTCGATTGGAGTGGGAGAAGATGGTCCTACTCATCAACCGATCGAGCAACTCGCCTCGCTGCGAGCGATGCCGAATTTGATTGTGCTTCGTCCGGGAGATGCGAACGAGGTAACCGAAGCTTGGAAGATCATCGCGCAGTTGCAACACCAGCCGGTTGCGCTGGTACTGACACGGCAAAATCTGCCAACTCTGGACCGCACGAAGTATGCCGCGGCGTCGGGGACAGCCAAAGGAGGCTACATCCTGGCCGACGCGC
This sequence comes from uncultured Acidobacteriaceae bacterium, assembly GCA_963726155.1. GTDB lineage: Bacteria > Acidobacteriota > Terriglobia > Terriglobales > Acidobacteriaceae > Sulfotelmatobacter. Next base: position 412,247 of record CAVSBF010000002.1, on the reverse strand, counting down.
CCGGCGGCAAACCGGATGTGATTCTGATCGGAACGGGCAGCGAAGTTTCTTTATGCATTGAGGCCTACGAAAAACTTAAGACCGAGGGCATTCAGGCACGAGTGGTCAGCATGCCGGCGTGGAAGATTTTCGATCGTCAAGACTCGGCTTACAAAGAGAGCGTTCTGCCACCCTCAGTCACAGCGCGAGTTTCGGTGGAGATGGCGGCTACTTTTGGCTGGGAGCATTATGTTGGGCTGAAGGGACAAATGATCGGGATGCATCGCTTCGGTGCTTCGGCGCCGTTGAAGGATTTGCTGAAGTTTTTTGGTTTCACCACAGATGCAGTGGTTGCTGCGGCGCATAAAGCAATCGCGGAAAAATAGCCGCGATCTTTTCGCTTCAACAGCAGTTTTGATTCTGAAACGTTTATCGAATAACGGACGTCCGCCGTCAGTTCAAGGAGAAATTATTATGCAGTCCACGGAAGTTCTGGAAAGCGCGAAAGTCTCGAATCCCCTCAAAGCCTTGCTCGAGTACGGGCAGTCCATGTGGCTCGACTACATACGGCGCGACTTGATCACAAGCGGGAAACTGAAAACCATGATTGATGTAGATGGACTGCGGGGCATGACTTCGAATCCGTCGATTTTTGAGAAAGCCATCGCCGACAGTCACCTGTACGACGACATGTTGCAATCGCTGGCCTCGCAGCCTGATCTGAATGCGACCTCGCGGTATGAGCAGATCGCAATCCGCGACATTCAGGACGCCGCCGACATTCTCAAGCCGGTCCACGAAAGCTCAAAGTTCCGCGATGGATACGTCAGCCTGGAAGTTTCTCCGCTGCTCGCTCTGAAGACGCAGGAGACGATCGCCGAAGGCCGCCGCTTGTGGAAAGCGGTGAATCGCGAGAACGTGATGATCAAAGTGCCGGGCACGGCGGAAGGTTTGCCGGCAATTCGCCAGCTGATTAGCGAAGGCGTCAACGTCAATGTCACTTTGCTGTTCGCGCAGGGAGTGTACGAGAAGGTGGCGGAGGCTTATATTGCCGGGCTCGAGGATCTGGCGAAGCGGGGCGGCAATCTGAAAAAGATGGCAGGAGTCGCCAGCTTTTTCATCAGCCGTATCGACACCCTTGTGGATTCGCTGATCGAAGAGAAATTGAAAACCACCAAGGATGCGCAACAGCAGGCACTCCTGAAAAGCTTGCTGGGCAAAGTTGCAATTGCCAATGGAAAGCTGACGTATCAGCGCTACCAGAAGATCTTCAGCGGGGCGCGGTGGGAGGCGCTGGCGGCCAAGGGGGCGCAGACCCAGCGCGTGCTGTGGGCCAGCACCAGCACGAAGAATCCTGCGTATCGTGATGTCATGTACGTTGAGGAATTGATCGGGCCGGATACTGTGGATACGATGCCTCCGGCAACAGTGGACGCCTTCCGCGATCACGGTCGAGTGCGCAACAGCCTTACTGAGGACGTGCCCGCCGCTCAGAAGGTGATGAATGACCTCGAAAAGGCCGGCATCTCGATCAAAGAGGTGACCACGAAACTGACCACGGACGGAGTGAAACTGTTTGCCGATGCTTTCCACAAGTTGCTGGATGCGGTGGAAAAAAGCGTTCAGCAAAAAGGAAAGACTGCTTGAGCCGGCTGAAATCTGCTCTGCCAGAATCTCCTTCCGCTTCGGTAAAAACAGCCACCGGGGGAATGGCAGTCGAACGGATTCACGACACCGGACGCTGCCGCGGCGAAAACGCGGGCATAGTTTCAGAGAACCGGCGGGGCGCCGGCACTTTCTTTCCATTCTGACGTTCAGGAGCTAAGCAATGCAGCTAGGTATGGTCGGTCTGGGTCGCATGGGGTCGAACATGACTCGACGCCTGATGCGCTCCGGACACAAGCTTGTCGTTTCGGATCTGAGCGCGGAGGCGGTGAAAAACCTTGCAGGTGAGGGTGCGAGCGGATCTTCTTCCCTGGAAGATCTAGTGGCAAAGCTCACTCCGCCGCGAGCGGTGTGGGTGATGGTGCCGTCAGGCGCTCCGACCGAACAGACGGTGCAAAAACTAGCGCAGCACATGCAAGCTGGCGACGTCATCATCGATGGCGGAAACTCCTACTTCAAGGATGATGTGCGCCGGGCCGGCGAACTGAAAGGCAAGGGTATCGACTACGTGGATGTCGGAACCAGCGGTGGTGTCTGGGGTATCGACCGCGGTTATTGCATGATGATTGGCGGACCGAACGAAGCGGTAGAGCGGCTCGATCCCATCTTCAAAACGCTGGCGCCCGGAAAAGGCGATATTCCGCGCACGCCGGGCCGGGAAAAACTTGGCGGAACAGCGGAAGAAGGTTACGTTCACTGCGGTCCTTCGGGTTCCGGACATTTTGTAAAAATGGTGCACAACGGCATCGAATACGGACTGATGCAGGCTTACGCCGAGGGCTTCGACATCTTCAAGAACGCCACCAGTAAGGAATTGCCGGAGAATATTCGATACGATCTGAATCTGCCCGACATTGCTGAGGTTTGGCGCAGGGGCAGCGTCGTCAGTTCGTGGCTGCTGGATCTTACAGCGATGGCTTTAGCCGAGAGTCCGACGCTCGCCGAATACGAAGGCTACGTGCAGGATTCCGGCGAGGGACGGTGGACGATCCAGGCAGCCGTTGAAGAGGCGGTGCCGGCGGATGTGCTGACGGCAGCGTTGTATGTTCGCTTCCGATCGCGGCAGCAACATACCTTCGCTGAGAAAATGCTTTCTGCCATGCGGCAGAAATTCGGTGGGCATGTGGAAGGCGGCGAAGGCGTGGGCGGAGCCGCGACGAATACCAAGAAGACGGCATAATGCCGCAAGCACAATTTTGAGGATCTTATGACGGCTCAATTGGCGGAAAAACCTACAGCGGCCGCACCGCGCGTTGGCAAACTGGGCGATCCTTGTGTGATGGTGATCTTCGGCGCAGCCGGTGACCTCACGGCGCGCATGTTGATTCCCGCACTTTACAACCTCGCCCGCGCGGACTTGCTCTCGAAGGAGTTCGCGGTGCTGGGCGTAGCGCGGGCGCATATGTCGGATGAGGATTTTCGCAAGCGGATTCTGGAAGATGTGAAGCAGTATTGCGGGGATTGCGTGGAAGACTCGCTTTGGGAGAGCTTCTCGCGCCGCTTCTATTATTTTGCCGGAGACTTCAACGACGATAAACTTTTTCCCAAGGTGAAAGATCAACTGGAGAAAATCGACCGCGATCACTCCACGCATCAGAATTTTTTCTATTACCTGGCGACGGCTCCAAACTATTTCGGTCCTATCGTGGAGAAGCTGGCGGCCGACGGACTATTGGATCAGAGCGACGGACACTGGCGCCGAGTCATCATCGAAAAACCGTTCGGTCACGATCTGGAATCGGCGAAGATTCTGAATCAGCAGATCCTCAAAGTGGCTGACGAAAAACAGATCTACCGGATCGACCATTATCTGGGCAAGGAAACCGTTCAGAACATTATGGCTTTCCGTTTCGCCAACGGAATCTTCGAGCCGGTCTGGAACCGCCGTTATATCGATCACGTACAGATTTCCGTAGCCGAAACGGTTGGCGTGGAGGGCCGCGGCAGCTACTTCGACCACGCCGGTTCGCTACGCGACATGGTACCCAACCACATCATGCAACTGATCAGCCTGACCACGATGGAACCGCCGATTTCGTTCGACGCAAATGCGGTGCGCGATGAGCAGGCAAAGATATTGCATGCGATTCAGCCCATGAGCGATGAGGAAGTTCTGACCCGGGCGGTGCGCGGCCAGTATGGCGAAGGAATGGTCGACGGAAAACGGGTTCCAGCCTACCGCAACGAAGAGGATGTTCCACCCGATTCACGGACCGAGACTTACGTTGCCATGAAACTGCTGATCGATAACTGGCGATGGGCCGACGTTCCTTTCTATCTTCGCACTGGAAAAAGAATGCCGGCGCGCAACACTCATATCGTCATCCAGTTCCGGCGCGCTCCCTTCGTATTGTTCCGTGACACTTCCGTGGAACATCTCATGCCCAACCAGCTGGTGTTGCACATCCAACCAGAAGAAGGGATATCCCTGCAGTTCGCCGCGAAAGTACCGGGCCCTGTGATGCGCCTGGGAACGGTGGACATGAATTTCGAGTATCAGCAATACTTTGGAAAACAGCCCAGCACGGGTTATGAGCGCCTGCTGCACGATTGCATGATCGGTGACCAGACGCTGTTTCAGCGCGCCGATATGGTGGAGGCAGGCTGGACCGTGGTAAATCCGGTACTGGATCTTTGGAAGGCGCTGCCGCCGCGCAACTTTCCCAATTACGCGGCAGGCACCTGGGGACCGAAAGAAGGTGACGAATTGTTAGAGCGCGACGGGCGGCGCTGGAGGAACTTCGAGAAATGATCCTGGCCGGCGATATCGGAGGAACCAACGCTCGTCTGGCCTATTTTCAAACCCAGAATGGCAATTTGCGGCTGATCTCGGAGCATGTATATCCAAGTTCTGAGTACAACGAATTGGGAGAGATCGTCTCCAAATTTCTTAAGGAGACGGGCGCCCGGCCTGAGGCCGCCTGCTTTGGGATCGCCGGACCAGTGCACAACGGCCGAGTCGAGACCTCAAATCTGCCTTGGGTGATCGAGCAGTCCCGCCTGGCGCAACAGATCCTGCTTCCCGCCACTCTCCTGATCAACGATCTCGAGGCCAGCGCGTGGGGCATCGGCGCGCTAAACCCGGAAGATCTCACTGCTTTGAATCAGGTAAGCCTGGCCATCGGAAATCAAGCGGTGATCGCTCCTGGAACTGGTTTGGGTGAAGCCGGACTCTTCTGGGATGGAACGCAGCATCAGGTTTTTGCCTGCGAAGGCGGGCACGCGGATTTCGCACCGCAAGGCGATTTGCAGATCGACCTCTTGCGTTTCCTGGCGGTTCGCTATGGCCATGTAAGTTATGAGCGTGTTCTCTCCGGGCCCGGGCTGGTGAATGTTTATGAATTTCTGCGGAGCAAAGATAGCTGCATGGAGCCTGCCGGCTTCGCCGCGCAAGTTTCCGGGGGAAGCGCAGCCGCTGCCATTTCCCATGCCGCGCTGGCGGGGACCAATCCATTGGCCGTAGCTGCGCTCGATCTCTGGATATCGGTTTATGGAGCGGAAGCTGGAAACCTGGCGTTGAAAACGATGGCCACGGGAGGGATTTTTCTCGGCGGTGGAATCTCCCCCAAGATTCTCCCCAAGCTCATGGGACCGGCTTTTATGAAAGCTTTTCTGGGGAAGGGCAGACTGCGCCCGCTGCTCGAAGGCATTCCGGTGCAGGTTATCACCAATGATAAGGCCGGCTTACTGGGCGCGGCCCGATGCGCGGCAACGAAATCCAATGTGGTTCTGGCGGGCGCGTCGTGAGTGCCTCTGTCGAGATTCGCAGGCTAACCACTCCGCAGGATCTTTTTCAAGCTGCCGCGGAGGAAGTGATCCGGGCCGCTACCGACGCAATCCGGCAACGCGGGCGGTTTACGATTGCGCTTTCCGGCGGTTCGACTCCGAAAAGTCTGTACCATCTGATTGCCGCGAATGCCAGCGTCAGTCTCCCGTGGGAGAAAATATTTTTCTTCTGGAGCGACGAGCGCCATGTTCCTCCCACTGATGCAGAAAGCAATTACCGCATGGCGCAGGAAACTCTCCTGTCGAAGGTTCCGGTGCCGGCGGGAAATATCTTTCGCGTCCCTACCGAGAATCCAGACGCTTCCGCCGTGGCCGCAGCCTATGACGAGACCTTGCGAAAGTTTTTCGCCGCGGAGCCAGGAGAATTCCCCCGCTTTGAGCTGATCCTGCTGGGCATGGGGCCGGATGGGCACTGCGCATCACTGTTTCCCGAGACCGCCGCGTTACAGGAGAAATCGCGCCTGGTGGTGGCGAACTGGGTGGAGAAGTTCAAAACCTTCCGCATCACATTTACCCTGCCACTGCTGAACGCCGCGCGGGAGGTAATGTTCCTGGTCAGCGGAACTGATAAGGCACCGGTTTTGCGTGAGGTTTTGGAAGGAAAAGCCCCGGGTGAGAAATTTCCCTCGAAACTGGTGAAGCCTACGGACGGCAAGCTGATCTGGTTCGTGGATCGAGCCGCGGCCAGTGAGTTGTCTTCGCCTGCCTAAGCAACCTGCGGATTGCATTCTGCTACGCGCGCCAGCCGCTGATTTCCTTCAGACCCTTCCCCCGGGCGTGTTCAAAGAGCCGGACACGGTGGCGGGAGTGTTCGAACTCGTGGATATCAGCCCATACTTCGGCTCGCCAGCTCCTGTCGTGAGTTGCGGAAGCTCCGCAGGTGGCGCAACGAGTGTGCAGGCTGACCATCGAAGAGATACCCGCGCTGGCGCCGGGCAATTCCAGGAAGATGCAGCGAACTTCCTGGATTTCTTCGTTCTCATCGAGCAGGTGCTCATAACGCAATAAATAACTGAATCCCAGCTTTTGGGCCTCGACTTCGGCCTCATCCCGGGTATGAAAAGGGCCGTATTCGGCCCGCAGTTGCTCGGTAGAATCGCAAGCCATCCAGAAAATCTCTTTGTATGCCATGCCATCGCGCCTGGAATCGAAAACCCCGCCAATGTTCTTGCGCTTCGCTTAGGGTCGAGGCTACCTATGCAATTTAGAGGCCGACCACAGAAGTCGGCGATCCATCTATTTCAACAGGTTACGAGGTCATCCTTCTATGCCTGGGCAAGTAGAAGAAACCTTTTGCAGAAAGCAGCCTACGTTGCCGGATAGAAGATATTGCAGGTGACGCGGGCGACGCCGAAAAATAAACGCCTTTGCTGGTGGCGGCGCTTCGTCGGATTGCCCGCAGCCTCCGGACAGCAGAGGGGTGAAAATCTCGACCTAACCCGTGGCGGCCCGAACCGCCGAGAAAACCGGACGATCCTCCGCCAGCCAGTCCTTTCCGCCATGGCTAGCGACATACATCGCTAGCTCCAGCCGGCTCCAAACCCCCAGCTTGTCGAAGGTACTTCGTAGATGATTCTTAATCACCTGCTCGGTGGTGCCCAGTTGTTTGCCTATCTCACGGTTCGTAAGCCCTTGCCAGACCATGTCGGCGACTTGAATTTCCTTTGCCGTCAGACGCTCCCGGGGCATCATTGAATCACCTCCCGATTCTCAAAAGCTGCAATCGCCAGCTTCACCCGCTTACGCCCGTCGCGGATTCCCGCCCGGAGAAAGAGGGTTCGCAGATGCTGCTTTACGGTGCGCGGACTAATGCTTAACTGGCCGGCAATTTCCTTATTGCTGCATCCCTGGACCAGCAAGTTGAGCACCTGCTGGTCTCTCGGCGTGACCTTGATTCCATTGAGATCCATCATGAAGTTCCTCCCTGATCAGGTCGATCTTGTTGACCATCCTGCCATTCTCGCTATTGCACCTGTTTCGCCAAACTTTCGCTCGCCGTTTGCCTTGGAGCTAGGTCCAACGGCAACTTACACTTAGGGATAAGGACCTCAGCTCGCGAAAGAAAATTGGAACGCCGCGCTCGTCTCTACTGTTCCAGATTGGGAAGGAACTCCGGGTGATGCCGCTGAAACTCGCTTGTTCCCAGTCGCATGGGTCTGAGTTTGCAACTTCCAAATGCAAAGGTAGGATTGACGTGGCGTGCGATGTGACCTGATTAATTTCAGGTACTTACGAGGGCTGCTGTTGACGACGGTATCGCCGCGAAGGTTACTCGTGCAGAACGAAGCCTGGCTTTGCCACAAGGCGAAGTAGCGTTCCCAAGATGGGCCAAGCTCTTCTTCTCCGCTTCAATCCAGAGCGCATTGCTGGGGATGCCCCGGCTTTTTGCACAGGCCTCGTTCAACCATTCATGCGCAACCGAAAATGCACGGCCACCTCCTGCATGTTGTAAGCTGCCATTGAGCCAGACGCCATGCTGAAAAGCCAACTCGAAGAACATCCCAAAAAGATCTATGCAAAATGTACGAATGCATCATGGCTCGACAAGGGCTGAAGTAGTTGACAAAGCACCGCTTGCCTCTTGTCTGCGCTCCATTTGTCACGGTATGAGCAGACCGCGAAACACCATCCTCGGCATCTTCTTTTTCTTATTCATCGTTTCTTCTGCATTCGCCCAAGGGGGACCTCCCTACTACACCAACGATCCGGGTACACCGGGCAATCTGAATTGGGAAATCAATCTTGGCTACATGCCTTTCCTTTACAGCGATCAGTCGGTGACGCACACCCCGGACGTGGATATCAATTTCGGCGTCGGCGATCGCATCCAACTCACATACGAGAATGCTTGGCTGCGCGTTCAAAGCCCTTCCTCCCCGGCCAAATATGGCATGGGCCAGTCCAATCCCGGGGTAAAGTGGCGCTTCTACGACAAAGGGGAGTCAGGGCTTAACATTTCTGTCTTCCCCCAGCTCTTTCTGAATAACCCCAACGATGCCGTCCACCGGGGCATCACTGCGGCGAGCGAGTCTTTCCTCCTTCCCATTGAATTCTCGAGAAAGCTCGGCCCAGTCGATGTGAATTACGAGATGGGCTACCAGTTCGTACACAAAGGGCCGGATGAAGGATTCCTTGGCCTGGTGGTGGGACGCGATGTCACCAGAAAGCTGGAACTCGACATGGAGTTCTACTATCAGCACACCTTTCATCCTTCCGTGAACCAGCCCACGATCGACTTTGGCGCCCGCTATAAGCTCCATCGTCCGGTTATCCTTCTGCTCATGGCAGGGCGCAGCCTTGAAGCCTCGCACAGCGACCAATCGTATTTCCTCGGTTATTTCGGTATGCAGTTCCTGCTTCCCCCCAGGTCCTATAAGGCGGATCTCCCGGAAAGCACTGAAGGGAACTGATACTCGGTTCATTTGGCGATTTGGCCTTGGGAATGGTCCCGGGCGTCTTTTTTTGGCGGACGGAGCCGACGTTTTGAACTCAGCAAGGTTTGGTAACGGGATTCCCTTTCGCAGGAATTGCACTAGAATCAATTTAGATTTTTCCGGGGCTGCGGGCGTTCCGCCAAAATAACGACCAGTGAGTGACGAAAAGAAAAAATCCGGTCTCGACGAGCGGACTTTTGGAAAACTTCTGGAAGCTGCCTACCTGCTGCAGGAGCACAATCGGCAAGTGCGCCAGATGGAAAAAGAGGTCGACACGGGCCAGGAACAGACGGTGCACCCTCAGCCGGAAACCGAAAAAGCGCTAACGCTGAAGAGCGGGAATTCCGCAGAGGAGCGTTCACGGATTATTCCAGACTATGCCGTAACTCTGGCCGAGATCGTGGAAACGCAGCGCCAGGTCCAGATTCAGCACCTTGACGTGGATCAGGCCATGGCGCTGGTTTGCGAAAGCGCCGTTCGCTTTGCCGCCGGCAGTGGCGCGGCCGTGGCAACTGTGGAGGGGAAAACCATTCGCTATCGCGCCTGCGTGGGAACTCCGGCGCCAGCCTTAGGATCCGAAGTTCCCCTCGAGAGGGCGCTTTGCGCCAGTTGCGTGCACACGGGTGAGGTTTTGCGGCTGACGAACGTGGACGGTGCCTCTGCCGTAGATTCCGAGCTGTGCCGCGAGCGCGGGATTCAATCGCTGATCGCGGTTCCGATCTATCACGATGGCAACACCGCAGGCGCGCTGGAACTTTACTTCGATCGACTGAATGGCTTTGCCGAGCAGGACGTTCATACCTGTCAACTCATGGCAGGATTGCTGACGGAAGCGCTTGCCCGGGATGCCGGCCAGGCACTCAGAAAATCCATGGCGGCGGAACGCTCTTCCATGCTGGCCGCGATTGAAAAAATCAGGCCCAATCTGGCCGCTCTAGCCAGTGGCCAACCGAGGGGCCGAGCGATTGAAGCAGTGCGGGATCAGGGTGCGACGACCGCCGGTAGGAAAGCTGATGCAGCCCCGACCGGCGCCGCAGAGAGCGTCGCGTGCTGGAAGTGCGGCAATGTACTGATCGATGAAGAGCAATTTTGCGGCAAGTGCGGAGCACCGCGCGTCGGCGAGAGTGATTCTTCCACGCTGCAGAGCAAACTGGCGTCGGCTCTGCACATGCAGCAAGCCAGTCAGGACCTTCCTTTTGCGCCTCTGCCTGAACGCGTCCTAGATTTTACCGAGCCCAGCGTAGACGCCGCCAAGGGAGATGCAACTGAAAGCGCAGCTGGGTTTGCCCAGGCGTTTTCTCTTCCGCTGCTGCAAGCGCCTGTGCTGAGAGAAGAGCCGGTTCTAGAAGACGAGCGGGTGCTGGAAGAGAGCGATTCGCTGACGGCACTATCCGCTGCTGCCAACGAAGCCGAAAACAGCGCTCGAACACTGGCATCCGAAGAATTGCAAAGCTCGCCGCACGATATCGAAAACATTTCCAGCACACTTCCCGCAACGGCTCAGACAGACGCCCCGTGGAGTTCGGCTGCGAAGGCCCGCAGTTTTCTGGAGGCTCTGAGCAAACCACGCTCTCCTGGCGCCTTCGCGCGCTTCTGGCGCGCACGGCGCGGCGATTTTTATCTCGCCGTCGCGGTAATTCTGGTTCTGGTTGCGATTCGATGGGGAATGTTGTCGAACCATTCCCTGCGAGCCACCGACGCGGCGCCCTCAGCGACTGGGAATGCCATGCGGCATAAACCGCCGGCCGACGATCTTTCCCTGTTCGACAAACTGCTGATCAACCTAGGATTGGCCGAAGCCCCCGAAGCTCCGGAATACAAGTATCTCGGGAATCCCAACACGCAGGTGTGGATCGATACCCACACCGCTCTCTATTATTGCCCCGGCTCTGAACTGTATGGAAAAACGCCGAAAGGCAGATTCACCAGTCAACACGAAGCTCAGTTGGACCAGTTCGAACCCGCGTCCCGCAGGTCATGTGACTGAAGCGAATTACTGGCTGCTGGCAAGGAATTGACAACCTTGTTCGCCGGGAGTGCAATCATATCTATCGCCTTCTTGGGGAGAATAACGGTGGCTCAACCCACAAACGACACGAAAACCGGAGCTGGCATCTTGCCGGATACGGAATTGAATCCGCTGGTTAATCCCCTCCTGGCGGCGCATATGGGACGCTGGGCAGAAGTCTATTTCACCAGCCCGCCGGAAAAGCGCGCTCAGGCAGTATCCGACCTGGTGCGTGAGCTTTCGGGCGATTCATCGTCACCAGTTTCCGCCCCAACGGTGAGCAGCGAAGCTATATGGCCGAAGGTTCGGGATGAAGCCGCTGAAGTCTCATCCCCGAACTCGGAGCCGCCACCGGTCCAGTGCGAATGCTGCGGACACCCAAACGCCGCCTCACAAAGATTCTGCGGCATGTGCGGCGCACCCCTGACATCTTCGCCGGAGCCGCTGCAACCATTCGAGGAACCGGAGCCGATCGTGCCTGCTCGTTGGAATGAGGCCGATGCGGTGCGCGGCGATGTACAGGAGCACCCGGTCGAACCTCCTACTGCGTCAGCGTATTCCTCCACAGATTATCGGGCACCTTTAAATTCGTCCTGGCCACCGCCGGAGAACACTCCAGCGGAATTCACCATGCTCTCCGATTACCAGTCAGAGCCTGCTCGCCATCCTTACAGAATTTATGTGGGATTGTTGGTCGCGATCGTGCTGGGCCTGCTGGTTTATGTGACTTGGCGTAACAACTCGACATTTTGGAGCAGCGGAAACGCGCCCGCCGCACTTCCACAAGCAGTGCCGGAGGCGAAATCGGAAGCCCCATCGGCTGCCGGGCCAGCGGCGACAAGCGCGGAAGGAAATAACACGACTGGCAAGCCGGCTGAGACCGCTCCCATCCGCTCCCCCGCGCCGAGTCCAGATCGAGCGAGTCAGGATCGAACGAGTCAGGATCGAGGCTCTCCGGGAAATGATCGAAGCCTGGAGAATCAACATCCGCAGCAGGTGGCCAAGACTCGGCCCATTGCTCACGCTGTTCCCGCAACGCAGAGTCCAGCCGCAGCGAATCCCGCTGCAGGCTTGGCCGGACAGAATGGCTCCGAGGAATTGGCAGAAGCGGAAAAGTACTTGAATGCCGGGCCGGGTACGGCTCGGGATAGTCATCAAGCCGCGATGCTGTTGTGGAAGGCGGTGGCCAAGCAGAACTTGACCGCAACTTTACTCTTATCCGACTTATACCTGCGAGGAGACGGAGTATCGAAAAGCTGCGATCAAGCTCGCTTGTTGTTGGACGCTGCTGCCCGAAAGGGCGCAGGCGCTGCGGCGGAACGATTGCGTAACCTGCAGGCATTCGGTTGCCGCTAGCGCGGCCAACCGGCACCGCTTCTCAGGCAATTGCCGACGGGAATCCAGCGCCTGGCCTGCGCGATTCATACCACAAAGCCAGCTCTACCCGGTTCCACAGGCCGAGCTTGTCGTAGATAACACGCAGATAATTCTTCACTACATGTTCGGTTGTGCCGATGGCATCGGCCACGTCGCGATTCTTCAAGCCCTGGGCGACTAGTTCGATGACACGGTGCTCTCGCTCGCTCGGGATGCGGTTTCCGTAGCGTTCGTATGGGAACATGACTGCCTCCGATATAAGAGTGTTGCGAGTTTTACTCGCTTGATTCCGTCGGTGATTCCGAAACGGAGAAAAAGCCGGTTAAAGTGAGCCTTCACAGTTCTACGAGCCATTTTGAGCTGTTTGGCGATTTCGGCGTTATCGCAGCCTTGCAACAACAGTTCGACGATTTGCTTTTCGCGCGGTCCTAGGCGAACGGACTGCTCGCTCATCACTTTTCCTGCCCCCTGGTCTAAATGGTTCCATCAACTCTGCACAGCTTGATTGTTTGCATAGTTCCTAGCATCTACCATGCCACTTTGACGGCTGGAGGGATGTGATTAATGACCAACCATTCCCACAGGCGCGGGTTTCCCGCGAAACCAGGACGCGAAATGCCAGGCGGAAGCCGATCAATACGCTGACATGCTTTCGTCGAATGGTCGAAATTGCCCGTGAACAGCGGCCTAAACGCGCCTCAGGCTGCATTCTGCGAGGCGCGAGAAGCAAGCAGTAGCTCACCTGCGGATCAGGCTGCCCGGGCGCCAATTTGCGGAGGTTTAAATCTTTTTTGTTTGGATGTGGAGATTTTCCTCAGCCCGTACTGGGATCTAAGGTGAATACCCTAGGAGTAAACTACAGTGTACTACTGATACACCCTGAAGATTTTACATCTTCCGATGGAAAGACCACCTTAGGGACCGCGCTTGCACGTGAGCCACCAAATTTACAACACCGCGATTAATTTCGAGGAATTTTCCGCAATTTCGGCACGAACTCTCAATTGGTTGAAACTTGGACAAAAGCTGGACTGCGTATTTCGCAGATCGCTCAATCTTTTTCGATTACACTAACGCTTCAAAGCAATGAAACTTTCCGTCATCATGCCGGTGTATAACGAACGCGCCACGCTGCGGCAGGTGGTGGAGAGAGTGCTTTCAGTAGCGCTGGATATCGAATTGATTTGCGTGGACGATGGGTCAAGCGACGGCTCGCGGGAGATACTTGCAGAATTGCAGTTGGAGCATCCCCAGGTTCGAGTACTGCTGCAGCCCAGGAATATGGGCAAAGGCGCCGCCCTGCATCGTGGCATCCAAGAAGCCACGGGCGATTTCGTCATCATCCAGGATGCCGATCTCGAGTATGATCCCGCGGAGTACACAGTTTTGCTGGAACCGTTGCTGGAAGACCGTGCTGACGTGGTTTACGGCTCACGATTTCTTTCCGCCCGGCCGCATCGCGTACTTTACTTCTGGCACTCGGTGGGCAACTGGATTCTTACCCTGCTCTCCAACGCGCTCACCAACATTAACCTCAGCGATATGGAAACCTGTTACAAAGTCTTTCGCCGCGAAGTGATCCAGTCGATCCCTTTGGAGGAAAAACGCTTTGGTTTCGAACCCGAGATCACAGTGAAGATTGCGAAACGGAAACTGCGCATTTATGAAGTCGGCATCAGCTACTGGGGCCGTACCTATGAAGAAGGCAAGAAGATTCAGTGGAAGGATGGCGTGCGCGCACTCTGGTGCCTGGTGAAATACTGCATCACCGAACCTGCGATTCGACGTGACCCTTGCATACAGACGAATCGGGCCTCGCTTCCTGCATCGACCGTGCAAAACCAAAAATAGACTGCTGCCCTCCCGGGAAAGATAATCAATTTTTCTTTGTGACGCGCGGTGTCGTGGAATTGGGAGTGCGAGCGTTGGGCGTATCAGACTGCCTTCCACCGGCCGGCTTCTGATATTTGTAATCGATCGGAGCGCTACTCGCTGTCGCCGTACTTTTCGGTTTCGGCGAGGAAGTATTTTTTGTCGAACTTGGAGCGACGCTTTTCGGATTATTGCTGAGAACAATTTTTTGCCGCTCCAGGCGGCTGAGTTCCGCGTTCGTATTCGCTTTGCCGGCAGGCTGTTGCGGCATCGCGACCGAGGACTTGTGCTGGGCTGGCGTGGCGGATTTCTCGGTCAGCGGCTTAGTTACAGTCTTCAGCGGATCGGGCGGCTGTGCTGAAGACAAATGGGATTGAGAACTCTGCGCTGTGGCCAGACAGGTCCAGACGCCTGCGACGGCAAACCAGCAGGCAGCCTTGCATTTCATCATGGAGAATCTCCCGCCCGCCACTCTCGAACCAGCGGCTCTCTAATTAGAACACGTTTCTCCTTAGAGGGCCTAGCCAGAAGGTAACCCTTGAGCGGTTACGGGTTCAGTGTCTTTGTCTTTGCGGCTTGAGTGCTCCCGCTATGATGGACCAGGGCGACCTGACGAGCCCGGAAACCCGAGCGATGCATTGAGCCACTCCATGAACATCACGAATGCAAGCTTCCGTATGCCGCGGATCGAGCTCGCGGAAGATGAAGTGCAACTGTGGCGAGTTGATCTGGAGGCGATTCGCAGCCATGAATCCGATTGGCAGGACGTGCTTTCCCCAGACGAACGAGGCCGAGCCGCGCGATTTCACTTTACCGCCGACCGCCAGCGCTTTGTTGCATCGCGCGCATGGTTGCGTACGATTCTGGCAGCGTTGTTGGTTACCGAACCCTCTGAATTGAACTTTTCCTACTCAACAAATCAGAAGCCTTCTCTCGGTGTCGCTCATGCTGACAGCGGCATCACTTTTAATGTTTCCCACTCGGGTGGAATTGCGCTCTACGCTTTTGCCCGCCGTCGTGATATCGGAGTGGACGTGGAACAGATCCGCCGCGATTTCGATGTTGAATCCATTGCCCATCGATTTTTTTCCGCCTCCGAGCAGAAGCAACTTTCCGCTTTGCCTGAATCCGAAAAGGTGGAAGCCTTTTTCCGGTGCTGGACCCGCAAAGAGGCTTACATCAAGGCAACCGGAGAGGGCTTGTCGCTCCCTCTTAGCCAGTTCGATGTGTCCCTTGAGGCTTTGGAAACGAATGCTCTGCTCGCCACTCGGCCAGATAGTGCGGAGGCCGAACAGTGGATGATTCGAGAGGTATCCGGCGGCGCTGGCTACAGCGCCGCTCTGTGCGTCCGTGGGCGGGATTGGAGATTGGCTCACTGGCATTAGGCGCCGCGGTCTTCTAGGTGCCGTGGAACTACGCTGGCCAATGTTGCAATTCTTTTCACATCCAACCGTGCCGCTCGACTTGCATTACCGATGGCTCGTGCGAAATCGTTTCCTGTCATTTCTTTCCACGGCTCCGGCAAGTCGGTTAAGGTCTTCCAATTGCTGCATTGTCTGGTTATTCGCGAGGGACCAATCCGTTTTTCCCGAGCCGCTCGGAAGTGATACTCTGTTGCATAAGTCCCAGGGGACTTTTCCTTCCCCTCAGCATCTGCAGTCGATTTTGCTCTAGTACGGTGATACTGGATTGAATCCAACCAATTACGATAAAGTTAATAGACATTAAACAGTCATCATTAAACAGCCCAGGAGGCAGAGCACTTGACCGCTTCAACCAGCCATCTCATTCCGCCGCACGGCGGAGAACTGATTAACCTTATTGCGGCACCGCAACGAATTGCAGAATTGAGGGCCCACTCCAAAGAATGGCCTTCGTGGGATCTGACGGCCCGCCAGCTTTGCGATCTGGAACTGCTGATTACGGGCGGATTTTCTCCGCTTCAAGGTTTCATGACGCGCGCCGACTACGAAAGCGTATGTCACAACATGCGGCTGGCCAGCGGCGTTATTTGGCCAATGCCGATTACGCTCGATGTTACCGAGGAATTCGCCAAGAAACTCACGGCGGGCAGCAGCAAAATCGCGTTGCGCGATCCCGAGGGCGTAATGCTCGCCGTGCTACATGTTGAAGACGTGTGGCAACCGGATCGCAAAGAAGAGGCCAAGTCAGTTTTCGCGAGCACCAGTGCGGCTCATCCTGGCGCGGATTACGTTATCAACAAGTCGAATCCCTGGTATGTGGGAGGGAAAATCGAAGGAACTCAAATTCCCTCGCACTACGATTTTCGCAGTCTGCGTTTGACTCCGGCCGAACTGCGTGCGGAATTTGGCCGCGAGGGTTGGCGCCGCGTAGTTGCCTTCCAGACTCGTAACCCCATGCACCGGGCGCACGTGGAGCTCGCCTTTCGCGCCGCTAAACAAGTCGAGGCCAACCTGCTGATCCACCCCGTCGTCGGTATGACCAAGCCCGGCGATGTGGACTATTACACGCGTGTGCGTTGCTATCAATTGCTGCTGTCCAAGTTTCCGCAATCGACCGCAAAGCTCTCTTTGTTGCCGCTGGCCATGCGCATGGGCGGACCACGCGAGGCCATCTGGCATGCCATCATCCGCAAAAATCACGGCTGTTCCCACTTTATCGTGGGCCGCGATCATGCGGGACCGGGCAAGGATACCGACGGCAAGCCTTTCTACGGACCGTACGAAGCACAGGAGGTATTCAAGAAGCACGAGGCCGACATCGGCGTCAGCATGGTTCCGTTCAATATGATGGTTTATCTCGAGGACCAGGACAAATATGTTCCTGATGACGAGGTCGAAAAGGGAGATCGTGTACTCAATATTTCCGGGACTGAACTTCGGCAGCGCCTGAACGAAGGCCGCGAGATTCCGGCTTGGTTCACGTACCCCGAAGTCGTTGCTGAACTGCGCAAAAGTTTCCCGCCACGTCATAAGCAAGGCGTCACTATTTTCTTTACCGGGCTTTCCGGCTCGGGAAAGTCGACGATCGCGAACGTGTTGTTGACGAAGTTCCTGGAAACCGGCGGACGTCCAGTTACCCTTCTTGACGGTGACCTGGTGCGCAAGCATCTTTCTTCCGAACTCGGATTCTCAAAGGAACACCGCGACATTAACATCCGGCGCATCGGCTACGTGGCCTCGGAGATTACCAAGAACGGCGGCATCGCGATCTGTGCGCCCATCGCGCCCTACGACGCCACGCGCAAACACGTCCGGCAGATGATTGAGCCCTACGGAGGCTTCATCCTGGTGCACATTGCCACCTCGGTGGAGGTCTGCGAGCAGCGTGACCGCAAGGGCTTGTACGCCAAGGCGCGCGCAGGAATTCTGAAGGAGTTCACGGGAATTTCGGATCCCTATGAAGCTCCGACGGACGCAGACGTGGTCATTAACACAGGCGAGTTGTCTGCCGAAGAGGCGGCGCAGGAAATTATTCTGCACCTGGAACGGGAAGGCTTTATTGGAACGACGGCGGAGTCGGCCTAAACGCTTTCCCGGTCGATGCCAGCATTCGACTGAGAGGCTGAGGCCGGTACTGTCATGGATCTGCTGATCAAGAGCTTGATCGGTTTTGGAGTTGGCACCCTCATCGGAATGACGGGAGTCGGGGGCGGCGTCTTGCTGCTCCCGATTCTTATTTTTGGTTTGGGCGTGCCTCCTCTTCGCGCCGTGGGCTCGGATGCGCTCTTCAACTTCGTCACAAAAATTGGCGCCAGCATTGTTCACCTGCGCAAGGGTACGGTGCGCCGCAAGGTTGTTTTAGCCCTGGCCGCCGGCAGCGCCCCCGGGTCTTTTTTGGGCGTCAGTTTCCTGATTCATTTGCGTAACGTCTATGGCAACGGAGTAAATCACTTCATCACTGTTGCAGTCGGAGTTCTGCTGATTTGCATTCCCACTTTTCTTTTCTTTCAAAAGAAAATCGAGGACCACGTGGCAGTGCGCCCGCCGACGATGAAGTCGTTCGTCTGGATGTCCCTCATTGGCTTAGTGGCTGGATTTCTGGTCGGCATCACCTCGGTCGGCTCGGGCAGTATCGTTATGATGATGCTTTTGTTGTTTTACAGTTTTCACCCGAAGGTAATGGTAGGCACGGACATTGTTCACGCCCTCATCCTCACTGGCGTAACCAGTCTTTTGCATTTTCGTATGCACAATGTAGATGTGCATCTGGTGGGCGCTCTCGTGCTGGGTTCGGTACCTGGGGGTCTGGTCGGTTCTTACCTGAGCACGCGGGTTCCGGTACCGTGGCTGAGAAGAATTCTGTGCGCCGTGTTGCTGGCAACGGGCGCTCGCATGCTGATGGCTTAACAAGAAATTATGCACTCAACTTCTTACGCTCCCATACTGCAACGTATAAATGCCGCGATTGAAGCTTCGCGCGAGGTTTTTGCCCGCTTCACTCCGGGGGAGATTGAAACGGAATACAAAGCTGGACACGACCCCGTAACCGAAGCCGACCGTGCTCTCGACGCCGTTCTGCGTAAGGAACTGCTCCGCGACGGAGAAGGGTGGCTGTCCGAAGAAAGCGTGGATGATCCCATCCGCCTGCAACGATCTCAGGTTTGGGTGGTCGATCCTCTCGATGGCACCCGTGAATTCGTAAAGGGTATTCCGGAATTCTGCGTTTCAATAGGCTTCGTGGAGAATGGCCGCCCGGTGGCTGGAGGAATCTACAACCCGGCCACCGATGAAACTTTTCTGGGATCGATCGATTCCGGCGTTCTTTATAACGGAAAGCCTGCACTACCCAGCCAGCGCAAAAGTCTCGATGGCGCTCTGGTGCTTGCCAGCCGCAGCGAAGTGAAACGCGGCGAATGGAAACCATTTGAGAATACCGCTTTTACAATTCGTCCGATGGGATCGGTAGCTTACAAGCTCGCTCTGGTCTCGGCGGGACTGGCTGATATAACTTTTACGCTGACGCCAAAGAATGAGTGGGACGTAGTGGCGGGCGCGGCCCTGGTCCGAAGTGCAGGCGGTTTTGTCAGCACTTTGGAGAAAACCGAGCTGACGGCAAACCGCCGGGACCCGCTGCTGTCAGGGCTACTCGCGAGCGGACCGTTTCTGAAAGATGAGTTGCTCGCTCTTGTGGAACCATACCTCCATGCGAATGCGCGAGTGGACACTGGCAGTTACTAAGTGTGTTTTGAGACTGGTGATTGTAACTTCGCTGAAACCACGGCGAAGTAAAATGGGTGAGCGTTTGGCGCTCTTGCCATAAAGTTCAAAGCGACGGAACAAGGCGGATTGTTTTGACCAAGGGAAAAGCACTTTCAATCGCCCAGGAACGACTCTGGGTACTGGAACGGCTGCACCCTGACAATCCTGCTAACAATATCTCGTACGGTTTGCGCCTCACGGGACCGCTCGACGTCGACAAGCTCAAACGTGCGTGGAGCGAAGTCGTTCAGCAACACGAGATCCTCAGAACCGGTTTCCAGGTCGCGGATGGCATTCCCCAAGCTGTTTCCTTGGCATCCTGCTCCGCTCAACTCACCACGCGCGACTTGGAAAACCCTTCTCCTCAGGAACGGGAACAGACCCTGAACCAGTTGGCGCGCGATGAAGCGCGCCGGCCATTTGACCTATCACACGCTCCCCTGCTGCGAGCTTCTCTTTATCACTTGTCGGGCACGGAAAATGTGTTGCTCGTGGTTGCGCATCGGATCGTTTGCGATAAAGCTTCGTTCGAAATTCTTTTGCGGGAAACAGCATCGCGCTACGAGGCTTATCAGATCGCTAAGGCTTGGACTGCTGCGCCCGCAGTGCAGTACAGCGAATTTGTTTCCCGCCATGTAAAAGTTTCAGAGGAACAAATCGCGTATTGGAAAAAGCAACTGGAAGGATCTCCCGCTAGCCTTGATCTACCCATCGACCGCGCTCGCCCAGCGGAGCAGACTTTTTCTGGCCTATCTCACACTTTTTCGATTGCGAAATCGGAAGTGGAGCGGCTACGGAATCTGGGTCAGACTCATGGAGCGTCGCTCTCCGTAACTTTGCTCGCAATTTTCAACATTCTCTTGTCGCGCTACAGCAGGCAAGAGGATGTGATCGTGGGCACTCCAGTCTCCGGCAGGAACGGGACCGAATTCGAAAAAATGATTGGTCCGCTGGAAAATTTGCTCGTGCTACGAACAGATTTGTCCCGGAATCCCAGCTTCGTCGATCTATTGGTCCGCGTTCGTGATGTGGTTAGAGCTGCATCTGCTCATCAGGATGTTTCCTTTGAAGTTTTGCTGGACAAGCTTCCGCTCGACCTGGACTTGAGTCGCAATCCATTGTTCCAGGCTGCTTTCCAACTCCGCCAGATCCATCCGGAGACGCCGTGGTCGGCCGAAGTGAGCGCGATTCCGTTTGAGATAGAAAGCGGAATCGAGAGATTTGATCTGTCTCTCGATCTTAGCGAGCTATCCCATACAGTCGCGGCAAAACTCAGTTACAACACCGATATTTTTGAAAAAACCACTATCGTGCGAATGGCTGAGCATTTCTGCACACTGGTTGCAGGCGTGGCAGCCGACCCCACCCGGCGAATTTTCGATCTGCAGCTATTAGGCGATTCGGAACGAAACAAGATACTGATTGACTTCAACGCCACCGCCAGAGACTACCCGCGCAACCTGTGCATGCACGATTTTTTCGAGCAGCAAGTGAAGCGTACACCGGAAGCGACTGCGCTGATTTGCCAGGATGAGCGTTTGAGCTACGCTGAACTGAACTCCCACGCAAATCAGCTGGCTCACTACTTGCGCGAACAGGGAGTGGGAGCGGAAGTGCTGGTGGGAATTTGTTTCGCGCGCACGATCGAAATGCTGGTGGGGATTCTGGGAATCCTGAAGGCCGGCGGAGCTTATGTGCCGCTCGACCCGGCGTATCCGCAAGAGCGGCTCGCCGCCATTGTGGAGGATGCCAAAGCGCCCATCCTGCTTACGACGCGGAGCCTGACCAGCGTTCTACCCGCGCATGGCGCGCGTTTGATTTGCCTGGATGCCGATTGGGATCAGATTTCCGAACGGTCCACGGAAAATCCAGAACGCAATGTTGCTCCGAGCAATTTGGGTTACGTTCTGTTTACGTCCGGTTCTACCGGCCGGCCGAAGGGAGTGGCGCTCGAACACCTGAGCGCCGCAACTTTTATTCAATGGGCGCAAGAGGTTTTTCTGCCACAGGAGGTCGCCGGGACACTGTTCTCAACATCGATCTGCTTCGATCTATCGATCTTTGAGATCTTCGTGCCGCTCAGTATGGGAGGCACAGTCATCATCGCGGAGAACGCATTGGCTTTGCCCAAGCTGCCGGCGGCGCACGAAGTAACGCTGATTAACACGGTGCCATCTGCGATTGCCGAATTGGTTCGCTTGGAGGGTGTCCCGGCTTCGGTGCAGGTAGTCAACCTGGCGGGAGAAGCGCTGCCCACCAGTCTCGCTCAACGCATTTACGACAAGACTGCAGTCAGCAAGGTTTACAACCTTTACGGTCCAACCGAGGACACCACTTACTCCACATACACTCTGGTACCACGAGGAGCTGAGGTAACGATCGGGCAGCCGCTTCCCAATACTCAAGCTTACATCCTCGATGAAAACCGTCATCCGCTGCCGATCGGAGTACCGGGCGAGTTGTATTTGGCCGGGGATGGTCTGGCCAGAGGATATTTTGGTCGAGACGATCTTACGAAGGAGCGTTTTGTTCCGAATCCATTTGCGAAGCAAACCGGGGCGCGCATGTACCGGACCGGCGACCTCGCTCGTTTCCTGGCGGACGGAAATATCCAATACATGGGGCGGATCGACAATCAGGTAAAGCTGCGAGGCTTTCGTATTGAACTGGGAGAGATTGAAGCGGTCCTTGCGAAGGATCCCAGAGTGCAATCCGCGGTCGTGGTTGTGCGCGAGGATATGCCGGGCGATAAACGTCTGGTGGCCTATGTCGTTCCCTCCGGCGCGTCGATTCCAGGCGCTGAACTGAAAGATCTAATTCGAAAACGGTTGCCGGAATATATGGTGCCGAGCGCTTTTGTCGAGATGAAGGCCCTGCCGTTGAGTCCGAATGGAAAGATCAACCGGCGATTGCTTCCCGCTCCGGACTCGGCTGCGGCGAAGAGCGGCGATGTTCTTGAACCAAGGAATGAACTGGAGGCGACTCTGGTAAAGGTGTGGCAGAGTGTGCTTCACGTCCCGAATATCGGCATTCGAGATAATTTTTTCGATCTCGGTGGACATTCTCTGATGGCGGCTCGCGTGCTGTCGGAAGTGGAAAAAATAACCGGCAAGGAACTTCCGCTTTCCGCTTTGTTTCGCGGAGCGACCGTGGAGTCGCTGGCGCAACTCATCACTCAGATGCAGGACACAAGCGATCCGGTGCTGATGGAGATTCAGCGGGGCGAGAGCGGCAGCGTGCCTTTTTTTGCCATCGTTCCGCCCGGCGAAGAATCGCTGGGATATGCCATGCTGGCGCGGCACATGGGCTCCGAACAAACGGTGTACAAGGTTCAAGGTCATGCACCTGTCCTCGACGGTAAGCGCCCTTATTCCCGCCAAGAAATGCGGGCGATGACCGACGAATATATTGCCGCGATTCGCAGCGCGCAGCCTCACGGGCCATATTGCCTGGGTGGTCTGTGTGAAGGAACCCACATTGGGGAGCAGATTGTGTTGGGGCTGGAAGCGCAAGGCGAAGAGGTTGGCCTGTTCGCGATATTCGATACCTGGGTGCTGGAGCACAGCCAGAGGCGCTGGCTGTGGAAGATTCACTATTATGGCCGGCGCCTACGAGAGATGAAGACGCCAAACCTGAGTGCACGATTTGCATCCTATCAGCGCATCGCGCGGAACAAGGTGGATCACGTGCTCGGCAAGAGCGCGCCGCGAAGAGATTGGGCACAAGTCTACTGGCCTGAAGATTTCACTCCTACGCCGTTTCGGGCTCCTGTAATTTTGTTTAAGCGTCCGAAACAGCAGTTTTACTACATCAAAGATCCACAGATGGGGTGGGGCGCCAGAACTCGGAGTGGAGTCGAAATCTGGGAGATGGATTTTCATCATCTGGAAATCCTGCGCGAGCCTCACGTCCGCAAATTCGGGGAAATTCTGAGGGAAGCAATGGGCCGGGTGAGCCAGCGAAGCCTTCAGCCACGGCCGCCGCGCGAAGAGGATCAAGCTTCGCGGTTCACCGTGCACATGCAGCAGGGCTCATGAAATTCGACAAACGCCAAATTCTGCGCAACGTCGGGTCCAGCTGGTTTGCCCTGGGCGTGAATGTTGTTTCCGGAATCTTTCTCTCGCCCTACATCCTCCATCGCCTGGGTGATACCGCATTTGGACTCTGGATTCTGATCTTCTCCATCACCGGATATTACGGTCTGTTCGACCTGGGTATTCGATCGTCGATTGTTCGCTATGTCGCCAAGTATTCCGCCACCAACGAAGAGGAAGAACTAAACAGGTTAGTAAATACGGCGATGTTCAGCTATACCGGCATCGGAGTCGTGGCCATGGCCATCACGCTGATTGCCGCGTATTACGTCAGTTCCATCTTCCGGATTCCGGCGGATTTCGTTTCTACGGCGCGATGGCTGTTGCTGATGGCGGGCACGGCCGTCTCTCTGGGTTTTCCTCTTGGCGTTTTCGGCGGCATTCTGGAGGGATTACAGCGCTTCTACCTGCTGAATTTCACCACGATGAGTTCGACGCTGATCCGCGTGCTGCTGATTGTTATCGCTCTGCAGCATGGACGCGGATTGCTCACCGTAGCTTTGATCACAGTCAGCATGCCGTTGTTCAGCGGGCTGATTAATGCCGTAGCCGTATTTCGCCATTTGAAACTGAGGCTCGGTCTTCGCCATGTAAGCCGTTCCAGCTTGCGGCGCATTGCCAGCTATAGCGGGACAACGTTCATGATTATCGTGGCTGGGCGCCTGCGGTTTAAAACCGACGCGATGGTCATTGGCACCATGGTATCGGCGGCTGCGGTCACTTACTTCACCATCGGCTCGCGCCTGGTGGACTACGCGTCAGAAGTGGTCAGCAGCCTGGCACAAATTTTCGTGCCCATGTCGAGCCAGTCGCAAGCCAAAGGTGATCTGGACGCACTGCGAAAAATCTTTGTGGTCGGCAACCGAGCCTGCTCCTTTATCATTTTCCCGATCACCGCGATTTTTACGGTCCTGGGAAAATCCGTGATCGAGGCATGGGTTGGGCCAAAGTATGTCAGCGCCAGTTATCCTGTGTTGCTCGTGCTGTTATATCCGACCACATTGATGTTGGCGCAATCGGCCTCCGGTCGCACACTTTGGGGAATGGCAAAACATCGAACCTGGGCGTGGGTGGTGCTGGCTGAGGGCGTCGCGAACCTGATCCTGAGTATAATTTTAGTGCGTCCCTACGGAATCATGGGAGATGCCATCGGCACTGCGATTCCTCTCACTTGTTCCATGATTCTCTTTCTGCCTCTACATCTCTGCCGTCTGCTAGGCATCAAACTCAGAACTTATCTGTATCGCGCGTTTGTCCTTCCTATCGTGTTATGCATTCCTCTAGTGGCGGTTCTTCTCCTCATGCAACGCTGGTATGTTCCGCATCGCCTGCTTCCGCTTCTGGTACAACTGGTGATAGCTGGCCTGGTATACGCGCTCGGCCTCGCATGGGCGTTCTGGACGAATCGGGCCTGGGATGTGGGAGTTTTGGGTGCGAATAAAGAGGACGAAATATCTCTCGCTCTGGTGGAGACGTATCAGGAGGAAGCGTAGGGGTGGGCTTAGCACGGGAGTAAGGGGAAGCAACTGAAGCAACCGAACAAAATCTTGACTCACTTGAAAACGGTGGCGGCATGCGCGCTCGGCCGAGTTCCGGCGGGACGATCCCTCACCGTATTTCCTGATGACATCTTCCTCGTTAGCTACTTCCGGTCCGGCAGCACATGGTCTCGTTTTCTATTCGGAAATTTCCTCCAGGACGAACCCGTCACCTTCACCAACATGGACCGGCTTGTACCGATGATCTACGATTCGCCGGATCGCCGGCTGCGAAGGTTGCCCCGTGTCCTGAAAAGTCATGAGTGTTTTGATCCACGCTACCCGCGCGTTATCTATATCGTGCGGGACCCACGAGATGTTGCGGTCTCGTTTTATTTCTACAATCTTAAGGTGCGGGTTATTCCCGATGGCTACTCGATGGATGAATTCGTCAATCGCTTTGTAGCCGCCAACGTGGTCCCCTATGCCGACCGGGTGGGGTGTTGGCAGGATCATGTGCTCAGTTGGCTGCGGCTGCGGGAGGGCAAGCCCGGATTCTCTATGGTTCGCTACGAAGATCTTTTGGCCGATCCCGCGAAGGAGCTCAGGAACCAGGCGCCGATGCTGGGGATTGATCCCCGTCCCGAACGCATCGAGCGGGCAGTACGATTGAGTTCTGCGAGCCACATGCAGTCTCTGGAGAAGGACCAATCGAAGCAGTGGGGAACAACTAAGGACACGCGCCAGGATATTGCTTTTGTGCGCGAGGCGAAATCCGGCGGCTGGCGAAATAAGCTCTCGCCGGGCGCGGTCAGGACCATCGAGCAGGCGTGGGGAGCAACCATGAAAGAACTAGGCTACGATCTGGCGATGGATGCCGATGCTGACCGCGAACTGGTAAAAGGGTGAACCGCTAGCAGTGTAAACGTAGTCCGAACTCCGAACTTGGATAGCACAGGTTGCAACGATGAAACAATCGAATGAGAACAGAGTTCGCCGGGTTCTGGGGGCGACTCTTAAAGTTTTGACCGGGAAGCAACTGGCGGGACGTAATCTTACTGTTTTTGACGACGATGTCTTCATCGTCTCCTATCCTCGATCGGGAAATACCTGGACTCGATTTCTGATCGGTAATCTTTTGCGTCTCGACGAACCCGCTACCTTCGCCAACATTGAATCCCGCGTTGCTGAGATATACTTCAATCCAGACCACGAACTACGAAAGCTGCCTCGGCCTCGCCTGCTTAAAAGTCACGAACCTTTTCAGCCGCGGTATCCGCGAGTAATTTACATCGTGCGGGATCCCCGGGACGTCGCGGTTTCTTTTTATCATCACAATGTCAAAGCGCGGAATATTCCTGATGGCTATCCTATGGACGATTTCATTCCAAGATTCATGGCTGCGGAATTCGACCCGTGGTCCGGTTCCTGGGCTGACAATGTGATGAGTTGGATCGCAATGCGGCAGGGCAGGGATAGCTTTCTTTTAGTCCGCTACGAAGACATGAAAGAGAACACACAACGCGAACTTCATACCCTGGCACGATTTCTGCAACAGGCGGGGGTGCGAGACATTGACGCCTCACCTGAGCATCTTGCCAAGGCCGAGGAACTGAGTTCTCCAGAGCGCATGCGGGCATTGGAAAAGGCTCAGGCGCGGAAGTATGCGCAGCTTAAGCAGACCCGTTTGGACAAACCTTTTATTCGCAGCGCCAAGGCCGGAGGCTGGAAATCCGATCTCTCGGAAAAAGCTGTGGCGCTCATTGAGGATAGTTGGGGCTCGGTGATGCAGAACCTGGGGTACACGCTGTCACGCAGTCCGTTAGTAGAGCCGGTGAGCGCGCCGGCGAAATTCTGATCCTAAGCCGCATTGCTGCTGTAGCTTGAACACCGATCAGCCGGCAAAACTATGAGTTTGCAATTCGCTGCCAGCCTGCCTTCAGAACAGACCTCCGTTATCGACTTCTTAAGAACGACCTTTCGGGCTGATCGTGAACTACTTTCTTTTCGTCCCGACGTTTTTCATTGGAAATATTTTTCCCATCACCCGGACTGGCATCGCGACCGCAGTTATGTCTTAAAAAATGAAGATGGCATCGTAGCCCACGGCGGCGTCTGGCCTCTGCGCCTTAAAAAGCCGGGAGCAGATGTGGATACTATTCATCTCATCGACTGGGCGGCAAGCCGTACCGCAGTCGGTTCTGGCCTGTTGCTGCTCAAGAAGGTGGCGGCCATCACGGATGTTCTTTTAACGATCGGAGGTTCTTCGGATACACGGTCCATCCTGACCAAAATTGGGTACCGCCAAGTTGGCGAACTAAAGCTCCACGCTCGCGTCGTACGCCCATGGTTGCAGTATCGCAACACTCGGCACTTCAATTGGAAGGCCCCATTGCGGCTGCTCAGAAACGCCAGCTGGAGTCTTGCGTCTTTGCCTGCGCCACCGAAGGATTGGGAGGTTACTCGAATCTCTCAGTTTGACTCTTCTCTTGAATCTATTTTGAACGGGACTGCGGCGGATGTTTTCACATCGCAGCGGACGATTGCGGGGTTGAATCGCATGTTGAGCTGTCCGGCAGCGGCATTTTCTGCATTCGTCCTCCATCGCTCAAAGCGTCCTTGTGGCTATTTCGTACTCGCCCAAGTCGGAAAACAAACGCGCATCGTCGATCTTCGCGCTGACCGTAACGATCCCGCAACGTGGATGGCCGCTTGCTCCCTTACCGCACTCACGGCGGCTGAAATTTCAGATACCGCCGAAATTGTGGCCGGATTTTCCAGCGACACGGTGAATCACGCGTTCGCCCAAACAGGGTTTCGGCCGCGTGGCAGACTTCCGGTTTATTGTTATGACCCGAAGAAGGTGCTGGGAAACGAGCCTATCCTCGACTTAAGCATGCTCGATGGCGATCTTTGCTTTATCTCTGACGCTCAGAATCCTTTCTGGACCTGAGCCAACGCTTCCACGGCCAGTGTTTAGGTTATGCGCATTTTTTACGCGTCCACTCAATCGAAGATGGATTAAACTGCTCGTCCGGCAAAGGCGCTTTCCAGGTTCCAGCGCAGGCCTTCCACGGTCTTGGTGGGACGAAGACGCTTCAGACAAAATAGATTGTCCCCGGTGTGCGTGAGGCCGTTGTCCGTAGTGACAGCAGTCTCGTAGCCCGCAAGCTGAGTTTGTTCTGCAGTCTGTGCGCTCCAATGCGGAGAAAGCGCCGGACAAGGATAGGAAAAATGCCGGATCGGCGTTTCAAGATTGAGTTCAAGCCGCCGTTTCGATTCCTCAAGTTCACGAATAGCCTCTTCGGCTTTGAGGTAAGCCATGTTGGGGTGCGTCATGGTATGCGAGCCAACAATGTGTCCATGCCGCTGCAGCCCGCGCATTTGTTCGTAACTTAGCATCACAGAATCTTGCTGACAAGGGATCTCGGCCTCGAGTTCACGCTCGACGCCCACAACAAACTTCTCTTGCGCAGCGCCGCTGAGCTGGCAACACTCATCACAGCTCCGCAGGAAGGCCGCTTCCCTCTCCGCAGGAAGATTCAGTGGCCATTTCTTGCCATCGGAATCCCTCCAGGCGGACAGCTTGGTTTTGCGGAAAGCAAAACGCAGGCGGCTCGGCCACGGCAGTCTTTTATTTTCCACGCAATCCACTGTCACATAGAATGTCGCAGGCACGCCGGCCTGGTTCAATACCGGCATGGCAACTTCATAGTTGTCCGCGTAGCCATCATCAAAGGTAACGACGACCGAACGCCTTGGCAGGTCGCTGCCGTTGCGGATGTGTTTCATTGCTTCGTCCAGACTGATCGGACGGAACTCCCGCGCCAACAATTCCATCTGCGCGTGGAAGATCAACCCAGAGTGAGCGATTTCGCCATACGTGTCCACCCACTGAGAAGGATCCGGGAGAACCGAGTGATACATCAGAATGGCCGCGCTCGGACCACGCATACTGGCCGCTAGACGTAACAGGCCGCTGCTGACAAGTGTCCTTTTTGCTAAGTCTTTCATTTCAAAATTGGGATAAGAAAATCCTTCTGTTCAGCCTATCGAGCTTATCCCGCAGGCACGATGTAGCGCTGCGTCGCGGCCTTGTGCACGGCAACCAGGGAACCCACGCCGCTGACCCAACTTTCAAAATTCAGTTGGCTATGGTTGCTGTTATCCACAAGTCTCGGCAGAAAGTACGGGTCATCCTTCCTGTCTACAAGTCCCGCATCGCAGGTGGTTGCGGAAACAACATCTTCCTTCTGCAACCATGCAGCAAACTTCTCGCGGTAGACTCCGCTGGGGTAGCAAAAGTGCGTTGCACCGCGTCCAGTCAAGGCTCGAATTCTTTCCCGGTTTTCAGTAATCTCCTGCCTAAACAGCGTCTCGTCCTCGGGCGTGCGGTGCCGGTGTGTGTGGAGTTGAACATCGACTCCGTTCGAGGCCACCTCGGCCATTTCCCGCGGGTTCATAATTTGCAAAATACGTTTTGAGGAAAGCTCGGCATAGTCGAGTCCGAGAATTACAGCCAGCTTCCGCGCCAGTTCATTCTTTTGCAATCCGCTCAAATTGTCGCGGGCGGAGAGGTCCATCAGGCTGCGCACGACCCGGTGGCGCCCGAGTTCGGTGCGCAAGTCCATGGGCTCGGAGAGTCCAACCTCGTGCGGCGCAGACAGTTGCTCGCCGCGTCTTTTCCATAACATGTAGGAGCACATCAGGTTGAAAACCGGCATCTCGTGATCCGTGTAATAGGTCGTTTGGTAAACGGTCACGGGAAAGCCGTATTTCTTCAGAAGCGGGTAGGCCTGCTTATAAAAATCGTAGGTGCCATCGTCGACCGTGATTGCAACGCTACGCGGCGGGAGATCGCGGGACCGCAACCGCGTTAAAGCCTCGCCCAGCGGCAGCACAGCACAGCGCATCGCGCGCAAAGCTTCCAGCCGCTGCCCCAACACTTCAGGAGACATGTAGAGTGCCGGTCTCCAAAGATGCTCATCTTCCAGGGACGTCCCGTGATAACAGAGAATCAGGAGCCGGTTCTGGCGCCATCTGCTGTTCGCCACCAGTTCGAAAACTCCCCCGCTGCGGAGCAAGTCGAGTGTGACGCGTTTTATCTTTCTCACCATTTTTATCGTCGTTACCGTCGTTTCTGGGCAATCGGAGTCAGCGACCTGGAGGAAATCATTTATTGACTGCAGAATCGACTTGAGAGGTCGTGACGTCGGGAACTGATTCGCCATCCAGAAATATCCTTTGCCATAGCTCCAGATTCAGCAGGCGCCAGATGCGATTTCCATGGTCGTGATGACCCGCCGTATGCTCGCGAAACAATCGGTCGATGGCATCAGACTGGAAAAGTCCGCGTTCCAAACTTCGCGGCTCCATCAATAGCTCCCGAATATAATCAAGTGAGGGACCAGCGAGCCAGTAAGCCCAGGGCGTGGGGAATCCCATCTTCTGCCGATGCACGATGGAGTCAGGCAGCAGATCCTGTACCGCCAATTTCAGAATGCGCTTTCCCGCCATTCCCCGCGTGGAGTACTTCGCAGGAATCCTTGCGGTGAACTCGACCAGAGCATGATCGAGAAATGGCACGCGGCTTTCGACGGACGCAGCCATACTCATCTGGTCCTGCTTCATCAGCAACTCGACCAGATAAGTTTTGATATCGGTATAGAGCAGCCGGTGCAATAGGTCGCCCGAAGAATGATCCCAGTACTTCATCGATCCGGCATAGGCGTCGCCGGCCATTTGTTTCGCCTGCGGAGTCAGCAATTCATCTTGTTCCGCGGCGGAAAATGCGGAATAGAAATTATCGAAGTAGAAAGACGGCCATGAAGCACCGTCGCGCATTAAGAATGTATGTGCCAGTTTTCTCTTCGTAGCCGCACCGAGCGGAGCCAGGCCGATTCCGTTGCGCAGTCCGCGTCTCAACAGGTCCGGCGTCAGGGCGCGGTAAATCCCGTCCATGCGCAAATTCAGGAGAGTCCACGGATAGCGCGTGTATCCGCCCAAGGTTTCATCGCTGCCTTCGCCGGTGAGCACTACCGTTACTCGCTCCCGGGCGAGCCGCGCCACAAAATAAAGCGCCACACTGGACGGCCAAACGATCGGTTCATCTTCATGCCAGATCAATCGAGGCAGGGTCTGAAAAAACTCCTCGCGGCTGAGATGGACTTCATGATGTTTCGATTTCAAGTGTTCGGCGATCGTCCGGGCATACGGAAGTTCGCTATAAGCTTCTTCGCCATAGCCTACGGAAAAAGTCTCGATCGGCTCTTTGCGGATTTTTGTGGTGAGCGCAGCAATCGCGCTCGAATCCAATCCGCCGCTCAGGAAAACGCCCAATGGAACATCGCTCATCAAGTGGCTGGAGACGCACGCTTCGAGTTGTTCCCTGTAACTACGGACGTAGTACTCCTCCAGACGGCTCCCATCGTCGACCTTAACGTCCAGATCCCAATAAGGCGAAATCTCCAACTGGCCGCGCTCATCGATCGTAAGAAAATGGCCGGGCATCAATTTGCGAATTCCGGCATACATGGTTTCTTCGCCCGCGAGGTAACCGAATGCAAGATATTCGGCCAACAGGCCGTGATTAAATTCTGGTTTAACTCCGGGATAGGCGAGAATGGTTTTGATCTCCGAGCCGAAGAGCAACGTGCTGCCGTTAAAGCGGTAGTAGAGAGGCTTGATCCCGAGCCGGTCCCGCGCAATGAATAACCTTCTCTTGCGGCGATCCCAGATGGCGAAAGCAAACATTCCCCGTAGATGCTCAACGCACTTGCTTCCATATTCCTCGTACAAATGGACGATGGTTTCCGTATCGCTTTTAGTGCGATAACAATGGCCACGAGATTCGAGATCTTTTCGCAGATCCTGGTGGTTATAAATTTCACCGTTGAACACAATCCAAACGTCTCCGTCCTCATTGCTCAGGGGTTGATGTCCGGTTTGAATGTCGATGATGCTGAGGCGGCGCATCGCCAGCCCGACGTTCTCTTCGACAAAGAAGCCGTCATCGTCCGGGCCGCGGTGGACGATTTGCTGGTTCATTCCGGCAAGCAGGTCACGATTCACGCGCCGGGTTCGTTCGGAATGAAAGATACCGCAGATTCCACACATGGCTACACGCCCATCCTCTTGGGATCATTCCCCAGCAAATTCAGGTTCGTTATGATCTGATCAATCGGCATCTGCAGCGTCACCTGTTCCATATCTGACGAGAAAAGTTCAGACTTCGCGGCAGAACCCACTATCTCAGCATAACTTACCTGCTTGCCGCAGGTGAGCACGCGCCGGCCTCCTGCATCCGCGAAAGAAGCGCCGCACACAATCAGCGCAGACTCTTCCCTTTCGCGATCAAACCACCAATAGAGAAAACTGGCATCGCTGGCCCATGCCCCCAGAACCCAGGGGCCACGCTGTGTGGCAAAAAAGAAATTGTGTTCTTCGCGCGCGTCCGAGTAGCGATAACCGCAAACCGTTTCGCGGTTGAACTGATTGATTCTGACCAACTGTGGCAAGGCAGCGGGGGAGTTGCGGTCGGCAATCAGAAGCGTAACAAAATCAGCAGGCAGCTCGATTTTCGCCCCGAAGTTGACTACGCTGGCCCGCTCCTTGTGGCCATAAGCCGGAGACCAGTAGTCGCGGCGCACACTTTGCGACCAGCCGTGTCCGTCGGCAGTCAACAATGCAATGCTATCCCGATCGTCTGCGAATACGCAGCCTTTGGAAGCCACTGGAGAAAGAGTGGGACCGACGTGCCAGGCAATATCAAGTTGGTGGGTTCCGCTGCCCTCAGCGACATCGCGCACCAAACAAAACTTTCCCCTTCGATGAAAAACCCACCTGCGGTGAATCACCGGAGATGGCAGTCGGGAATATCCATCGTGTGTGCCTTGAAACAGATCAAATTGTTGACCGTTGATCCATTGTTCTACTTTGACGTGCGGAGGATTCTTCCAGGAGAACGGTCCAGTCCCTTCCGCCTGATCCAGTCCATCCACTTGCATCGTGTTGTGAGCAGCTGTGCCGCGCCAATGGGCGCGCTCATCGCCATCGCCAACGTATTCAAATGTTCCAGGATCGATCAGAAGATTTCGTCCGTCGCGAACCAGGCAAACACTTAATGCATCCGCGTGCCCGTGGCCTCCACTCCCGGCTCCCAACGGTCCCGCGTCGATAAGCAACTGCTGTCCTGACTTTCCATCGGCCATCAGGTAGAAACCGCTGTCTGCAAGAGCTGTCGAACTGACAGACGGTTCTGGAGTCGGTAGCAAATCAAACGCCGCCAGGCCCTTGATGCCCAGCAGCCAGAGCGTTTCTTCACGCACATTCCCCGCGACAAATTTGAAATCTCCACGCCGGTAGAGAACCGCACCTGTGGCGAGGGGATCGAACATGTGCTCGGCCCGATTCCGCGAGGGATCGAATATTCTGCCGCCGTCGTCATCCCCAATGCTCGGTGCAATCCCAGCTCGCCCCAGCAGCAACAACGCATTCAGCATGCGCTCCAAAGTCGCATCGAACGCCGGGGAAATCTCAACCCTGTTGAGATCAGCCAGAATCCGC
Source organism: uncultured Acidobacteriaceae bacterium (assembly GCA_963726155.1). Classification (GTDB taxonomy): domain Bacteria; phylum Acidobacteriota; class Terriglobia; order Terriglobales; family Acidobacteriaceae; genus Sulfotelmatobacter. The sequence continues at coordinate 378,806 of CAVSBF010000002.1, read as the reverse complement.
GCATGCAAAAAGATGTCTACCGCGTAGACATGATAGTAAGTGGATTGCTCGAAATAGAATCCATCTTTCCTGACCTGCTTTGCGGCCTCAGCTTGCAGGATATCCCAGCCGCGCTGCTGCCAACGCACGGCGTTCTTCATCCCCGGGAACAAAGTTCCCAGGAAGAACAACGCGAGCGCTTCACCCAGCAAATGCGTGTTTGGAGAAAAATATGTCGACAGGTAAGTTTCGATGTGCCGTCCGTTCAAGCTCAAAGCACGCTGCCATTGACGGCGCAGCTCGGGTGTAAAAACGGCGCAATCCTGCAGCAGAAAGAAAGCCCAAATCCAAGACAAGCTGCGGTAGCCGATTTCCAGACTGCTGGTCCAGTTTATTCCTACGGGATACGGATTCTCTCGATGCCAGTTCGTCCACTGCGCGAAAATCTCGCGTGCAAATTTTTCGTCGCCGGTGAGCCAATAAGCTTTGGCCAGTGTGACCCAGTGCTGATGGCGGTTCAATTCCCAGGTGATCTTTGAATCTCCAACTTCCTCGAAGTCGAGATACTTCACCTTGAACCAGGGTTTGCGCGGAGCCTGCTTGCCATGGACAACGTCGGAATGCCAATCGATCTCCGCGCCATAGTCCAGATCTTTGTAACCCAAGAGATCGAAGCGGTGGGCGCATATCTTTTCCGCCTGCAAGATGATGTTGTTCGCTTGCGAAGGCAAAACCTGTTTCAGCTCAGCGCACAGCAACAGAACATCTGCCGGAGCGAAGAAAAATCGCCCGAAGGTTTCCGGCTGCGCAAGAGCTGGTCCGTTCTGAGAATCCGCACTATCTGTGAATCGCAGCAAATCCGTACGCGCGGTTAAATACTGTCGCGAGCGGTCGAAAAGCTCGCGCCGATCCATGGAAGTAAGACGATCCAGACGGCTTCTCCATTTGGAATGATTTGCCATCCCTAGCGGCTTCCTCGGCTTTGGAGTAGAAGTTCGCTATAAAGTTCGTCTACTTCTCGCACCAGCCTCTCAAAGCTGAAGTTCCGTACTGTGGATTCATGTCCGCCTTGCCCTAGCCGCTGCGCCAACGCTGGATCACGCAAAAGCTTCAACAATGAGGATGAAAGTGTTGACGAATCTTCGGGCGGCACCAGCAGTCCGGTTACTCCGTCGTTGATCAATTCGGCATTTCCCCCCACGCGGCTGGCGACGACAGGCAGTCCTGCTGCCATGTACTCGAGCACGGCATTCGGCAAACCTTCGGCTCTAGAAGGAAGCACGGCGATATCGCAGCAGCCGAGAATCTTCGGAATATCGGCACGACGGCCGAGAAATAGAAAGATCTTCTCGAGACCCAGGCTCGCAACTTGCTGCTGGAATCTCGACCGCTGCTCTCCGTCGCCCACAAGAACGAATCGAGTAGATGGAAACTCTTGAACCACCGCAGGCGCCGCCGCAATCAGCCACGGATGCCCCTTCACATCTGTGTGCATGTTGCCAACCAGAACGATCAGCTTGCCGTCGCCGGCCTGGGGAAACATCTGATCGCGATCGCTCCCACTTTTCTGAAATCTCTGGATATCGACACCGTTATGAATCACTCGCAACTTCTCCGGCGCAAATCCATCCTCCGCGATCAGCGCGTCGCGGATTGGAGTGGCATTGGCCAGCACCGCACCACCCAAATTCTGAATGCGTCGCAACCACTTTCGGCGCTTGCCCTGGTACCAGTCAAAGTGCGCCAGGTCACGCCGGCTGGAAACAATTGCCGGCACGCCCGCTAACCGGGCAGCGGGAACGCCCATCAGATTCGACCACAAATCGTGGGTGTGTACGATGTCGAACTTCTCCTTCTTCAGAAACCAACTCAACCGCAGCAACTGATAAAGCCCTGCCGGGCTATCCATGCCGCCTTTAGGATAGAACTCTCGTACCGCAACATTGCTTCCCCGCAGCCGTTCGAGCAATGGACCTCGAGCCCGAAGGCAGCCCAAGGTTACATCGTATCCGGCCTTGGGAATGCGCAGGGCCAATTCGACCGCCTGGGTTTCGGTTCCGCCGATGTTGAGCGAGTCCACCAGATAAAAAACTTTGCGTCGTGGATGCATCGACTGATCACTCCGCCCCAGGTCGGTGATGGCCAGCACATCGGCCGACGTATTTTTGTTTTCGCTCACGCTCACCGAGAATGATCCTATCGAAAGCAAAGAATTCGGCCTAAGTTACCTACGTGTATCCCTCTCAGCCGGTGCAAACTGCACCCACGTGCTTAAATACTATCTGGGGTTTGCAGTGCTGGGTATGAAATGGGTGGTGCACGCACCGAGTGTGTGATTGTAACGCCTTCAATCGTGGAACGCTCTCCACGGTTGCTTGAAAGAGGGATAAAGTTTTCCGCATGAATTCATCGATTAGCGTTTTCGGTTTAGGCTATGTGGGCACGGTCACGGCGGCGTGTCTGGCACACAAGGGGCATAACGTAATCGGGGTCGATTTGAGCCCGGGTAAAGTCGAAGCCATGCGATCCGGCCGAAGTCCTATTGTTGAGCCTAATGTGAGTGACCTCATTTCGCAGAGTCATGCCGCAAAACATCTCCATGCCACCTCGGACTCCGCATATGCGGTGATGAACAGCGACATTTCTTTTCTCTGCGTGGGAACTCCGAGCCTGCGGAATGGCAAACTTGATCTCGGTCACATCGAACCGGTTTGCCGCGATATTGGACAGGTTCTGAAGAAGAAGGATGGATTCCACCTGGTGGTGCTGCGCAGCACCGTTCTACCCGGAACCGCCGAAACCATTGTTGTTCCTGCTCTGGAAAAATCCAGCGGCAAAAAACTTGGCGAAGATTTTGGAGTCTGCGTCAATCCGGAGTTCATGCGTGAAGGCACCGCTGTCGCTGATTTTCTGGAACCGGCCATGACCGTGATCGGTGCAGCCGACCCGAAACACAGCGGCATTTTGCGCGAGGTCTATCAATGGGTCCCGGGACGAATCTTCGAAACGTCTTTCCGATCCGCCGAGATGGTGAAGTATGTTTGCAACGCGTGGCACGCGGTAAAGGTTTCTTTTGCCAATGAAATTGGCACGCTGGCGAAAGAACTCGGTGTCGATGCCGAAGCCGTCACTGAAATTTTTACCGCTGACACCAAGCTCAATATTTCTTCCGACTTATCTAAAACCCGGCTTCGCCTTCGGAGGCTCATGTCTGCCCAAGGATGTGCGCGCGTTGAGCTACCGAGCCAAGGAGCTGGACCTGAACCTACCGCTGTTTCAGTCCATTCTTGCGAGCAATGAGGAACATCTGGATCGCGCGGTTGAGATGGTGCTCACAACCGGCAAAAAGAAAGTTGCTGTTCTCGGCTTAAGTTTCAAAGCCGCCACTGACGATCTGCGCGAGAGTCCTCAGGTGCAACTGGTGAAGCGTCTTCTCGGCGAGGGCCGGCAGATTCGCATCTGGGACGACAATGTCTCGCTGGGGCACTTGATCGGATCCAACCGGCAGTATATTGAAGAAGTGATTCCCCACATTGGCTCCTTGCTTTCAACCAGCATGAAAGAAGTTATTGGCGATGCCGAGGTGGTCGTGATCGCAACCCGCGGGCTGAATAAAGACGAGTTGCGCCGGTGCCTGCGAGCCGAACACACAGTCATTGATCTGGTAAACCTGGAGCGAAAATCGCGGCCTGCGTCACCCGGCCCCTATGAAGGGATTTGCTGGTAATCGCTGCTGCCATGAAGATCCTGTGGGTTAAAGCTGGCGGCCTGGTTCCACCCGATACTGGTGGAAAGATCCGCAGCTACAATATTCTTCGGCAGTTGGCGCGCAAACACTCTGTCACTTTTTTTACCTTCTATGCCGCGCACGATCCTGACGTTCATGCTGATCTGAAGAATGTGTTTGAACGCGTGGTCACGATTCCGCTGAAAATTCCTGCACCAAAAAGTTTTGCCGAGATGCGCGAATATGGGGCTCGTCTTTTCTCTACAGCGCCGTACGGGATCACAAAATATTGCCGCCCTGAAGTGCGCCGTGCCTTGCGCGCGTTGCTTGAGCGGAACAAATATGACGTCATTCTTTGTGATTTTATGGCGGCGGCAGGCGTGATCCCATGGGACTCTTCGACCCCCAAGGTCTTATTCACTCACAACGTGGAGGCTACAATTTGGCGACGCCACTATGAAGTCGCCAACTATGCGATCTGGAAGGCGATCTCCTGGCTGGAATGGCGAAAGATGGAAGCTGCGGAACGACGATACCTGCGGCTTGCCGAACGCGTGCTCACCGTATCGGAGACAGACCGTGACGCTTTCGCTTCGTTCCTAAGTATGGACAAGCTGACCGTGATTCCTACCGGCGTCGACGTGGAGTACTTTCAGCCCGCGGCCGAAGAGGAAATCGCGAATTCCCTGGTCTTTACCGGCTCGATGGATTGGCTGCCAAATGAAGACGCTATTTTTTATTTCGTTGATTCCATTTTGCCTTTGATTAAACTGCAATGCCCTGATGTCTCGCTGAAAGTAGTCGGCCGAAGCCCGTCTCGCAAACTGCAGGCGTTGGCCGAGACGGAGAAAAGCATTCGCCTCACCGGCTGGGTCAACGACATTCGACCATTCGTGGCACGAGGCGCTGTGTGCATCGTTCCTCTGCGCATCGGTGGCGGCACTCGCCTCAAAATCTTTGAAGCTATGGCGATGGGCAAAGCTGTCGTTTCAACGTCGGTGGGCGCCGAGGGTCTGGCAGTGCGCTCGGGAGAGAATATTCTTCTCGCGGATACACCCCGCGATTTCGCCGAGTCGGTGATTTCCCTTCTTCGCGCTGCTAACCGACGGCAGCAATTAGGAACCGCTGCCAGGACGCTGGTTCAGGAAAACTACAGCTGGACCAAAGTGGCCGATGACTTCGCCCGCACCTTACAAGAAGTGGTCATTCCGGTGAGCCCATCGGGATTTCAGAAAGCGAAAGACTCCACTCTTTAGGCCACTCCCTTTAGGCATGTACTTCCGCGCTCTTAGGGCCCTGTCCCGCAGTTATCTGTCCTCCTGCATTAACCCAATCTAAGGTTTGAAAGTGGGCGCGCCGGCTTTCACGGCGTCCATTTTCGTTCCAAATTATTTCGCTTCGAGGTAAAGATGAAACTCCCCCTGGATCGTTTCAAGCTTATCCGAGCTTTTGAGTCAATCTCTGCCTATCGAGGCGCTATCCTTGCCGGGATCGTCTTCCTCCCCGTGCTGGCAACCGTAGGATGCACATCGGCGATAACGCCTGCAGCAGCAGCTGCGTCCAACGCCGCCACGGATCAGCACGTTGCCACAACGCCAAACATCCAACTTACTCCGGGAAATTCAATGGTAGCGCCAGGCGCCCAAGTTCAGTTTTCCGCGCTGATGAGCGACACCACAGACACGGCGGTAACCTGGTCGGCGAATGGAGGAGTCATTTCTAATACCGGGCTGTTCGTTGTGCCAAATGCCAAACCCGGTACGGTTTTTCAAATCGTAGCGACCAGCCGTTCGAACCCGTTCTCGCACGGCATGGCGAGCGTGGCGATCGCTTCGTCATCCTCGCCCACGGGCAATCCCGGAAGTGGCTCGACCCCGGCCTCGGGACCGGATAATCGTTACTGCGAAACCGGAGACGTTCCTAACTTCGGAACCACCGATGGCCCTGCGACCGCGCCCATCGCCTGTTATGAAACCTCAGAAACGTCAACGCCTTCGCCAGGAGCGGTTGTTAAAGTCTCCTCAGCCGCAAACCTGCAAACCGCGATTGATAATGCGAGTTGTGGAGATACGCTGGTGCTCCAGGCGGGGCAAACTTATCCCGGATTCACTTTGCGCGCCAAGAGTTGTGATGCGAACCACTACATCACCATTCGCAGCAGCGCCACAGGTTCTGGTCTTCCGGCAGAAGGCGTTCGCGCCACGCCGTGTAACGCAGGGGTCGCATCGCTGCCGGGCCGCCCGGCTTTGAATTGCGCATCCACCAGCAACGTTATGCCCCGAATCGCCGGTGCAGCAAAGCAAGACAAAATTATTGGTGCCGATGATGGCGCCAATTACTACCGGCTGGTGGGGCTGGAAATTGCCGACACTGAGGCCAACGGCGCGGAAAAAGGTTTTTACAATCTCATCCTACTGACAAGCAACGACCATATCATCTTCGATCGCTGCTGGATTCACGGATCTCCGACTGGGGAAGATGTCAAAGGCCTTGAGTTTACTGACAGCTCCTATATCGCTGTAATCGACTCTTACATCTCTGATATTCATTCCAAGGTCTCGGGGTGGGGAGCAGATTCCGCGGCGGTTGGTTCGATCACCGGCCCCGGACCTGTCAAGATTGTCGACAACTTTCTGGAAGCCGCGGGAGAGAACGTTCTTTGGGGCGGCGGAGCATCTACCACCAACGTATCGGACGTCGAGATGCGCCGTAACCATCTCTTCAAACCCTTCACCTGGTGGAAGCTGAGCCCCACATATTTCGGGACGCTCTTTGTCACCAAGAATCTGTACGAAAGTAAAACCGGCATTCGCCAGTTCGTGGAAGGCAATATCTTCGAGAACAACTGGGCGATGGCGCAAAAGGGCACAGCGATTCTCTTCACTCCCAAGAATCAGTATGGAAAATGTCCGGAGTGCGCCGTTCACGACATCATTTTCCGTTACAACATCCTTCGCCACTCAGTGGATGGAATTGGAATGGCGCCCGTTTATGCCACCACTTGTCCGGGTGAGGCGGGAGGCGGCACCGGAAATTGCATGTATCTTTCGGGTGGCCTCTACAACCTGAGCATTCACGACAATGTTCTCGACGATATCAACGAATCAACTTACTCGCCGAGCGCATGCTGCAGCGACGGCTTCCTATTCAACATCCAAACCGACCAACCTACGAATTGGCCGCACGATATCTCGATCGACCACAATACCGGATTTCCTGTGGGCTCCGGTATTGCGAACGTCACCATTGTGGCTAAGCCCCAGGTCTTCGCGAATTTCTCATTCGAAAATAATTTAATGACCACCGGAGACGGCGGCTTCCACCAGGTCCTCCCGGGCAATAAGCAGCCTGGATGCGCCACAACGAGCGCGGCAGGAATGATTGGAACGCTAAACGGCTGCATGGGAGACACTTGGACTGCGGCTGGCAACGTGTTCGCGAACACCTCAACCAAGTCGTCGAAAGTTCTACCCGGAAGTCCGCTTCCCGCGCGCAATTTCGAAGCGCCAAACTTCGATGCGCTGGGTCTGATGGATTTCAATAATGGAAACGGCGGAAACTACCAGTTATCTCCAACCAGCCCGTTCAAGAATGCCGGCACCGACGGGAAAGACCCAGGCGCTGATATCGACGGCTTGCAGAATGCCACCGCCGGCGTGCTGTAATCGGGAAATCTCGAGCGGCGTCGTTTTCTGGGCGCCGCTCATCGCTCAGTTTCCTGCCGCTGATTCGAAGAAAGTTTCAACCCTGTTTCTGAAGCTTCAACGTCACAACCGTGGCGAAGCGCTCTGCGCCTGGAAAGTTTTTTAGGATCCAGCGGTCGACTCTCGAAGCCGCAGGCGCCACTGGCGCAACCAACCGCCGCACCAGCGGCATAAACGGAAGCCGGAAGCAGCGTCGTTCCACAACTTCGAAGCGATCGGTTACAGTGCGCAGTTCTTCGCGGGTCAAAGGATGCTCGAACTCCGAAATGTCCTCGTGAGCGGGCAACAGGCCTCTCAGGAAAGCATACGTCCGGGAAAAGCGAATTGGCTCCTGCAGGATAACTACGCCTCCCTTGACGAGAATTCTAGCCATTTCTTCCACGACCCGGGGAATGTCAAGATGGTGGATCAGGGCGATGCAGAAGATGACATCCACCGATTCACCGGGCAGGCCCGTAGCGTAAGCGGAACCTACCTCCAACCTGGCTTCCAGGTTGGCGTCGTCTAATCGCTTTCGGGCTAGCGCGATTAGGTCAGGCGAAATATCCATGCCAATTACGCGGGCCCCGCGTTCGGCCAGGGGAACTATGTTTCCCCCGGTCCCACAGCCGAAGTCGAGCATAGTCTTGCCTCGGACGTCGCCCAGCAGATGAAACGCATATTCGAGAGCAAAAGGAGTATCGCCCGGTGGATTGCGGTAGCGATCAAGTTCAGCGCGGTCGATCCTTTTGAGAACGATCTTCCGAGCTTCCTCGGCGCTGCGTTCAATCTCAGCCTGATCCCGCTCCGATAATCGACTATCCCGTGTATCCATTCCTTTTGCCTCCGACATTCGCCCGTGTGTGATCGCTCGATGAGTCGAAATCCAATATTGTCATCCCCTGCGCCTGCCCGCAAACGCCGCGAAGGATTTGGTCGAAACGTGCGGCGCCGGCAGGCCGCCCACTGGACCCGTTCCGGGCGCAACCCTACCTCGGATATACTATACGGGCGTCGGCATTCTGTTCCGCGACGGATCTCGGCCGGACCTATGTCTAAGCATATAAATAACTTACCATTGCTCGCAGCTCTGGTCATGGGCTGCGTCGCGGGGACTGCAGCTTCGGCAATCGCGCAAGCCGCCGGGAACTTTGACGGTCCGGCTGAATTGCCGCGAGTTTATGTAAAAAGCGCGGTGGCCGATACTCCAGCGCCTGGAAAAGTCTGGCGTCTGAAAGAAGGCGATTCCATACAGCAAGCCCTGCGGCGCGCAGCTTGCGGTGACGTGATTGAATTGCAGCCGGCCGCTACGTTTGATGGCTCCTTCGAACTTCCTTCCAAGTCCTGCGACGACAGCCACTGGATCGTTCTTCGAACTGGCAGTCCGGACTCAAGCCTGCCCGCCGAAGGCACCCGCATCACCCCCTGCTACGCCGGGATTGCTTCCCTTCCCGGCCGGCCTGCGGTTCAATGCAGCTCCACCCAGAATGTGATGGCTCGCATCGGCGGATCCCCCCACCAGAATAGGATCGTTAGCAACGATGCTGGGGCCAATCATTACCGCTTGGTGGGTCTTGAAATCGCTGACACGGGAGCAAATGGTCCAAGCGGCGGCTTCTGGAATTTGGTTTTGTTGAAAAATGCCGACCACATCATTTTCGACCGGTGCTGGATCCATGGCTCTCCCACTGGCGAAGACATCAAGGGAATCGTCTTCGAAGCCAGTTCCTACATTGCTATCGTCGACTCCTTCATTTCTGACATCCATTCCAAGACTTCGGCCAATGGCGCTGACTCTTCGGCCATCGGCTCGGTGACTGGTATTGGCCCGGTAAAGATCGTGAACAACTTCATCGAGGCGGCGGGCGAAAATGTGCTTTGGGGCGGCGGCCGTGCTGATACCACACTGTCCGACATCGAGTTCCGCCATAATTACGTCTCCAAGCCGCTCACCTGGTGGCATAAACATCCCAGCTTTTTTGGAACCCAGTTTTCGATAAAGAATCTGTACGAAACCAAGAACTCAATTCGCGAACTGATTGAAGGAAACATCTTCGAAAACAACTGGGCGCAATCGCAAAAGGGTACTGCCATCCTGCTTTATCCGAAAAACCAGTACGGACAATGTCCCTCCTGCGTAGTGCGCGACCTCACTTTTCGCTACAACATTATTCGTCACACGGTGAACGGCATAGGCATCGCCGCAACCGACGCTACCACATGCCGTGGCGAGCCCGGAAATGGCACAGGCCACTGCAGTTTCCTCTCCGGCGAGATCGCCCGCGTAAATATTCACGACAATATTCTGGAAGACGTCAACACGAAGACCTACGCGCCCGGCGATTGCTGTGCGAATGGCTGGCTTTGGTCAATTGGGACCAACCAGGAAAAGAACTGGCCGCATGATTTGACGATCGAGCACAACACCGGATTCCCCACCGGAGCCGGCATTCTCGTAACCTACGACGGCCCGCAAGCCCAGATCGAAAAGCTCATCTTTCGTAATAACCTGGTGGGCTCTGGGAACTTGGGCGTGCATGCGTTTCCGCCTGGCGGTGGGCGTCCCAGCTGCCTGGTACCGGGCGGAGCGGTTGCGATGCTCGAACGCTGCTTCGACAATTCCTGGATTTTTACCAACAACGTGATTGTGCAAACTAATGACAAACCAATGCTGCCCGGCGACCCTTACCCTAAGACTCCGCATTGCGGCGCTGCAACAGCTTGTGAGCAGTTTTTTCCCAATGATTGGAAAGCAGTTCACTTTGTCGATTATCACGATGGAATCGGAGGTGACTATCACCTTTCGCCGTCAAGTCGCTACCGAAAGGCGGGATCAGATGGCAAAGATATTGGAGCGGACATCGATGCCGTCTCTGAGGCAACCAGGAAAGTCGCGCCCTGAGTTTGCCCACTGAGAAATTGCCAGCTGCCCTATCGAGCGTAACCTGTGACAGAACGATAGCTCTGATATATTTAGGGCAAATTATGGTTTGCGCTGATTGTTACACTCTCGCGGCCTAGGCTGTTCCCGAACATTCATGAAACAGATTCTCCGAAAAGGGCTGAAGGATATTATCGTCGACGAGGTTCCAGATCCCGTTGTCAGCCCGCATCACGTCCTGATCCGGCCGATTTATTCCCTGATCAGCAGTGGGACGGAAACTGCCAGCATTCACAATGAAGGAGTTCTGAAAGCAGTCGCCGACAATCCTTCTCAACTGGGAAAAATCTGGAGCGTGCTGAAGTCCCAAGGTCCGATGAAGACCTTCGCCGAAGTGAACGCGAAATTTAGCGAGTATGCGGTGCTGGGTTATGCGGGGGCGGGTCTGGTAGCGGAGAAGCACCCTACCGTTACTGGCATCGAAGTTGGAGACCGGGTTGCCTACGGCGGCGAAGGAACGGGCCACGGAGAGACTGTCCGGGTTGGCCGCAACCTGGTTGCGCGCGTGCCGGAAAATGTCTCGTTCGATCATGCCTGCTTCACAACTCTTGGAAGCATCGCCATCAACGGAGTGCGCATTGCTAATATTTCCCTCGGCGATAAAGTTGCCGTCATCGGCCTCGGGCTCGTCGGTCAGTTGATCGCCCAGTTGGCGCGCCTGCAGGGTGGATTCATTATCGCCACCGATCTCAAGCCGGATCGCGTGGAGCTGGCACGCCAAATGGGAGCAGATGCGGCGCTGGTGGGAAGTTCAGAATTGTCCGCGCAGATTCGCTCGCTCACCAATGGCCAGGGGGTGGATTGCGTAATTATTGCCGCCGCCGCTAAATCGGATGCGCCGTGCCGGATCGCAGTTGACATCTGCCGCGATCGCGGCCGCATCGTGGATGTGGGCGCCGTCGAGCTGAGTTTTCCCTGGTATGAAACTTATTTAAAAGAGATTCAAATATTCATGGCGCGCGCTTACGGACCCGGGAGCTACGATCCAGCCTACGAACTCCAGGGGCAGGATTACCCGTTGCCCTACGTTCGCTGGACGGAAAACCGCAACATGGAAGAGTTTCTGCGGCTTGTGTCTCAGGGTCGCATACAGATCGATCCGCTGATCACGCACCGCTTCCCGCTGGAAGATGCCGCCAAGGCATACGAAACCATCATGGATGCTTCCACCAACAGCCTGGCTGTACTGGTGAAGTATCCGGCTGCGGATTTAGCTTCGCCTCTGGCAGAGTTTCAACCGAAACGTCGAGTCGAAGTAAATGGGCATGCCGGAGCAAGCTCGGCAATCGGCGTCGCTCTGGTGGGAGCGGGCAACTTGGCCCGCTGGGCTCACTTGCCGAATCTCAAGAAAACTCCGGAGTGCGGCTGCGCGCCATCCACTCTTCCAGCGGGGCACGGGGCAAGAGTTATGCCCGGCGATTCGGCGCGGATTATTGCGCCAGTGATTACGCGGAAATTCTGAAAGATCCGGAAATACAGGCGGTCGTAATCGTCAGCCGCAATCAACAACACGCGGCGCAGGCTCTTGCGGCATTGAAGGCGGGCAAGCACGTCTTCGTCGAAAAGCCGATGGCGCTCACGCAGGAGGAGTGCCGCGAATTATCTCGCGCGGTGGAAGAAACTGGAAAGCAACTTACCGTCGGATTCAACCGGCGCTACGCGCCGACTTATCTGGCGCTGAAAAAACAACTGGCCGAGCGAAACGGTCCGGCGGTGTTGAACTGCCGGATTAATTCGCCGGGAATTTCCGGCTCCTACTGGATGGCCGACCCTGCGAGCGGCGGCGCGATTCTTGGTGAAGCATGTCACTTCGTAGACTTGATGTATTGGCTCCTCGATTCCGAGCCGGTCGAAGTATCGGCTTACTCGCTTCCCACCGACAAGAAAGATCCCATCGGAGAAAATAATCTTGTTGCTGCGTTTCGCTTTGCCGATGGATCCGTCGCCAATTTAACTTATTCGACCGTTGGAAGCCAGACTTCGGCCGGAGAGCGAGTGGAAGTTTTCGCCAGCGGAGTCGGAGCTTCTGCTGAGGACTTCAAGCAATCGGTTCTTCGAACCGGAATGATCCGAAAGAGTTCAAGCTGGTTTGCCGAAAAGGGCTACGAAGCACAGATGCGGGCTTTTTTTGCCGCGCTGAAGGACGGCAAACCACCTGACATTACAGTCCGCGACGGCGTGCGCTCGACTCTCGGCTGCCTCTGTATGCTGCAGTCAGCGCGAGAGCGCGAGCCACGCCCCATTAATATCGAAGATTTTCTCGCTGCGCCGCCCCGATGAGAGTGCTTCAGCTAGGTCCTTACCCGCCACCGCATGGCGGAGTGCAGAGCAACCTGGTGGCGATCCGCACCTTTCTCCGCCGTCACGGCGTGCCCTGCGCGGTGATCAACATTACGCGGCACCGAAAGCCCGACTCCGATGAGGTTTACTATCCCAAATCTGCCGCCGGACTGATTCGACTTTTGTTGCGATTGGATTACGACGTCCTCCACCTTCATGTTGGGGGAATGCTCAGCCGCAGGCTCCTCAGTCTGGCTCTTGTCTGTACTGTCATGCGCAGATCGAAAACGGTGATGACGTTTCATTCGGGAGGCTATCCCTCGTCCGCCGAAGGCAAATCTACGACACGAAATTCTCTTGCCGGTTTTGTGCTTCGCCGCTTCGATGGGCTGATCGGCGTGAATCCGGAGATCATCAGTTTTTTTCAACGCCTGGGTGTCGCGCCAAGTCGCACCCGCTTCATCTACCCGCATTCTTTTCTGCCCGAAGAAAACTCGCCGACGGCGCTACCAGAACCTCTTGCATCTTTTTTCAGCGAACACACCCCCGTGTTAATTTCAGTCGGCCTGCTGGAGCCCGAATACGATCTTCCTCTGCAGATTGAAGTCCTGGGCCAAGTCCGCCAAAAGTTTCCGTCAGCCGGATTGTTATTAATTGGATCGGGGAGTCTGGAGCAGGATCTCCGCGGAAGAATCGGCACGGGCGCTTATCCCGAGCACATCCTGCTTTGTGGCGATGTCCCGCACGGCATCACCATGACCGCAATTTCACGGTCCGACCTGATGCTGCGCACTACGCTTTTTGACGGCGATGCAGTCTCGGTCCGGGAAGCGCTTCATCTAGGTACACCGGTGATCGCCAGCGACAACGGGATGCGGCCAGCCGGAGTTCACTTGGTTCCCAAGTCAGATTTGCAGGCGCTTCTCCGCGCGATCCAGGAAATACTGGTGCAACCATCGCGCAGCCAAACAGATCGCGGCATCGACGAAAGCAATGTGCAGGCGGTATTTGATTTTTACCAGGAATTGACGGACGAAAAAATGGACTTGAGGCAATCAGAAACCCGTTAAAAATAAATCAGATCCACGACAGGTCGCGTGTGACCAGCAGTTTTCCCAGTGGGGTCTTCGCCTTCAGATAAAGTTTGCTATCGAAATATTTGCGGTAAGTGGACCGCATGCGCTTCAAGCTGGCGCGGTCCAATGCCTTCCGATCGTTCGTCCCCAATTCGTATCCCAGGTCTTTCAGTGTTCCGCCGACGAGCCCTTCAAACATTGCGAGGTTCTCGGGAGTGTAACTTTTTTTCCAGCGGCCGGCGGGATTGAATGTTTCCGACGAGACCTCCGCGAACGAAGTGTTGGGAGCGCTGACTGAACCAATTCCTGTTTTCTGGATGCGATCGTAATCGAGATCATGATCGATAAATGATCCGAGACGCGCCAAGGTTTCTCGCGGGCTTCCGACAAGTTCCTCGAAGCGCACCTCCGTATAATCCGCGCCAAGATCGTGCCCATCCTTGCGGCCTTTGTTCACCATCCACTCCCAATACACGCCCGCAACCATAACCGGCGGCGTCTTATCCCAGGGCAACCGGCGAATATAGCCCTGTCTCTCCGTAGAGAGCGCCGAATCACGCCCATCGCGAATGATATGAATAATCAACGCGTTGGGAATCGTCTCTTTGATGCGATGCAGGTGCAGCAGGTGTTCCGGAGTGGTGTCGGCCCAGCGCTCGACGCCTTGTTTGCGGGCCATCTGCTCCATGATGATGCTGAGAAAATCGCCGCCATTCTGGCACTCCGCCATCACCCGCTCTTCGAGCGGAGCCTTTTCCAATTCCGATAAAGTGTAGAGGCGAGTCTTATACCAGGCGTCTAAGAGACGGCGTTTGTTTCTCGCCACGCTGAGATCGCCGAACCTCGGCTCCAGCAGATTGATGACGTTCGATTCCGTACGGTAGACCGCAAAATTTCCCGAGGACAGCAGCATGTGGTACAGCAAGGTCGTCCCTGACCGCCCGCAACCGAGGACGAAGACCGGCGCTTTGCTGCGGGAACTGACCCCTGGGTTTGCCCTCATACTTTTTTCTAAGCTCTGCATAGTAAAGAATATTCAGTACCGCGCTTCAGTTGGATGCAGCTTCTCGCTCTGCAGACATCACCGCCGCCTCTGTCTGCGAAGACTGCTTTGTTTCGGCCGCAAAAATGTTCGGCGGCGTGTGCTTAACGCTCCATTTGTCCGGTGACTCGATAAAGTTCCTGTGCCACAATTCCAGCACCAGCATCCGCCACAACAATCCAGAACGATTTCTGCGGCCCCGCACATGCTCATCCACTAGCGATCTCACCGCCTCTGGCTTGAAATATCCGCGCTGCAAGGTGCGAGGCTCGAGCAACACGCGCAGGAACTGGTCCTTCACATCGTTCCTCATCCAATCCACCAGCGGCATCTGAAATCCCTGCTTTTTGCGATGGAGCAAGGCAGAAGGAATCCCAAGACGCTCTGCCAGCTTTTTCAGAATATGTTTGCGCGTCCCCCCGCGAAGCTTCCACTGCAATGGCAACGAAGTGACCCATTCCACGAATTTGTGATCGAGCATGGGCACGCGCACTTCCAGGGAAGTTGCCATGCTCATTCGATCTACCTTGGTCAAGATGTCGGAAACCAGATAGGTCTTGGTGTCCAGGTAAAGTAGACGGCTTAACGGATCGTGGGCAGGTGCGTCATCGTACAATCGCTGCCATTGCAGCAAGGGATCAGGAAGCCGTGCCGCGGCCTGCAGAAACGAGTCGGTAAATAATCCCCGCTCCCGATGTAATGCAGGGAAGAACGACATTCCATCAAGGTAGCGATCTCGCGCATTCAGCGACGCATTCCACGCCAGATTTTTCCCATACATTCCGCCGGGAACAAGATCGTGAACCGAGTTGCGATAAACCCGCCCCATCCACTCGGGCACGCGGTCGAACTTCTGCCGCTCCAATGCCGTGAGATAGCGATCATATCCCGCGAACAATTCGTCTCCGCCATCTCCGGAAAGCGCTACCGTAACTTGCTGCCGCGCCATGCGACACACATAGTAGGTCGGCAACATGGATGAATCGCCGAAGGGCTCTTCCATCATTTGCGAGAGATATGTGAGAGTTTCCTCCAGATTGGGGTCGAGCACCAGTTCGTGATGATCCGTGCCAAAGCGCTCCGCGACGAGGCGCGCATATTCCGATTCGTTAAACTGCTCGGCCTGGAACCCGATGGAAAATGTCTTTACGGTTCCCGGACTCACCCGAGCCATCAGGGCGACGATGATGGAAGAATCCACTCCCCCGCTCAACAGCGCTCCCAGCGGCACATCGCTGATCAAGCGAACGCGCACCGCTTCTTCCAATTTCCGCTCCAACTCCTCGAGGCATTCCTCTTCCGTCATCGCGGGATGCGTGCCATACTCGGGCAAATCCCAGTAGCGGCGAATCTTCACTTCGCCCTGGCAATATTCCATCAAGTGCCCGGCGGGCAGTTTATGAATGCACCGAAAGGCACTGTGCGGATCCGGAATATATCCGAAATAAAAATATTGCAGCAGGCCTTCGGGATTAATCTCCGCCAAATCCGGATGCACCGCCAATAGAGCTTTAATTTCCGATCCGAATAACAACCGGCCTTCGTGGAGGGCATAGTGCAGAGGCTTCTTGCCCATGCGGTCGCGCGCCAGCAACAGAAGCTGCTTGCGCTCATCCCACAAGGCAATGGCAAACATTCCGCGCAGTTTCTGCACGCAGTCTGAACCCATTTCCTCATATAGGTGAACGATGACTTCGGTGTCAGAATGGGTGTAGAAGCGGTGACCACGGCCCTCGAGCTCTTGGCGAAGCTCAGGAAAATTGTAAATTTCTCCGTTGAAGACGACCCACAGACTTTTGTCTTCGTTATGAATCGGCTGCCGTCCGCCGGAAAGGTCAATGATGCTCAGGCGCCGCATGCCCAGTCCCGCTGGGCCACTGGCATAAATGCCCTCATCGTCCGGACCACGGTGAACAATAGTTTGGCACATGCGCCGCACGTCAGCGGCATCGACAATGTCGCCGACGTTGCCGACCATGCCGGCTATTCCGCACACGGATTCACCTCGAAGCGTTCCGATGCGGAAGAGTTGCCGGCCACCAGCCTGCTGACCTGCGCGACGATAGATCGTTCAATCATTCTTGCCAGTTCCAGTTAACGAGTCCAAGCCAGCGGCCGTTCGCGTTTTGCCGCCCTTGCAAATTTATTTTTCTTGCCGCCCTTATCCTCCACAGGATCTTTCGCAACCTTCGCCACGCTGGCAATCTGATAAACCGCGCAGATGTAACCCACCATGAAATAAGGAAACAGATTATATTCCGTGGATGCGAACATAGCCCCGGAAATATAGGCTGCCAGCGCCGCCCATAGCGCACTGGTCCATAAGCGGATATCTTCGCTGGCTTGATAACCCGGCAACTTTCGCACCTTTTTTATTTTGCGCATCGAGAGTGCGAGCATCAATACATAAAGAAACACGCCGGGTAGACCAGTCTCGGCTCCCAATTCGCTGTATGTGTTGTGCGCTACGCGCCAGGTCAGCGTGTAACTGCCGAAGTTGCCCGGCCCAATGCCGAACACAGGGTGCTTGACCATGAGCATCAGGCTCTCTTTCAGCAGTTCCTTACGAGCCTCCAGAGAGTTCCTGTCCCCCGACCCCTGGATGTTGCCCCGAAATATGCTCTCGACACGAAGTAGGTAGTGGGGTGTCACAAGAACTACTCCAACGCTCAGAAACACCGCCAGCGCTGCACTCACGATCACAACCGTGCGCTTGCCCCTGATGCCAAATTCCCAAATGCAGATTAGGACCGTGACCACCATGGCCAGCAGACCGCTGCGGGAATAGGTGGCAACTACGCCGTACGCCATGAAAACCAAACTCACGCTCCAAAACAATTTGGCAGCGGTTTTCTTTGCGGCAAAGAAGAAAGCCACGCATAGAGGAAAATTGATAGCAATGTTAATAGCCAAGTCGTTGGGATTTTCCAGAATGCCTTTCTGAATGCCCATCAGCCGACCGTATTCCGTATGGTGAACAAAGACCGACACCACAGTCACCAGTGCAACCGCGCTGGCCTGAATGACCAGCAGCTTACGAACCTCGTTCACCGAGGTGGCAACCATATAAATCAGAATCGCGACAATGACGCCCTTGGAGAACTTGTTTACGACTGTGTCAAAAGCTCCGCCTCGCCATGCCGCAAATGGTATGCACAACAACATTTGAAACAAGAGAAGGAGAAGAACTTTGAGTTCGATCGTCAGCTTGTGGCGCCGGCTCGCAGGAACTCCGAAGATGAGCGCGAGCAAAGCGATCCCACCGGCAATCTTGTTGATGGGAATGGCGTCGAGTCCGGGGATTAAATCTTCCGGGCGAAACCAGTAGATCCAGGAAAAAAACATCAGGGCGCTGTAGGCCAGAGTGCTTCTGGTCTTGCTATCGGCTGCGAGGGTTCGCAACCGGTCCGCTGCCCAGCGACTGGGCTTCGCCTCAGTTGCAAGTCGGCCGTTGATGGGCGTTCGCGGCCTTATCGGCTCCATGCGGCCTTCCTTCCAGAAACGAAGTTCGCAAAAGCCACAACCGCTGCCGTGTTGAGCAACACGAAGGTTGCGGCCGCATCAGCGGCACGAGCCAGCGGTCCCCGCTTCAACAGGCGCGCCAGGGCCACCACTCCGAGGCCATAGAAAGCCAGCTGCAAAATCAGAGCTACGCGGTAGAACGGAGCCTTCAGCCATAACGACGCGATAAACATTAAGGCCAAAGCAAATGGAGCAACCAGGCGCAAAAGTTTATGACTCACAAATCTAAACAGCACCGGGTTTTGGCCGCTCAAAACCCACGGCATCAGCTGCACCAGTTGATAGTTACCGCTCAGCGTACGCACCTTGCGCGCGAATTCAAGCCCACCGCCCAGGTCTGGACTATCCCATGCTCTCGCGCGCGGCTCGAACACAACGCGCTTGCCCTGTTTCACCACTTGCATGGGGATATAAACGTCGTCCAGAATGGTTCCTTCCGGCACTGCAGTCAGCAAGTCTCGCCGCACCGCGTATAGCGCGCCGGTGGCGCCGACGACCGAACCCGAGGCTGCCTCCAGTTCGCGCACCTGCTTCTCGATGCGCCAGTAGAGCCCCATGCCACGCCCGGTCTCGCCCGAATCAAGATCGCCCAGCATCAACTCCCCGCTAACGCAGCCCACATCCGGATCGGCGAAGCTCTCCGCCAGAACCCGCAGAGCTCCGGGTTCAATCTTTTGACGTGCGTCGGTAAAGATCACGAGATCTCCATGGGCCAAATTGAAGGCATCATT
The DNA here is from genome assembly GCA_963726155.1 of uncultured Acidobacteriaceae bacterium. GTDB lineage: Bacteria > Acidobacteriota > Terriglobia > Terriglobales > Acidobacteriaceae > Sulfotelmatobacter. The sequence goes on along the minus strand of CAVSBF010000002.1, from coordinate 359,825 downwards.
CAACCCACTGGCTTTCCCGCGCGACAATTGGTTCATGACCACCTGAACTCGCGGATTGTCTACATGCTCACGCAGAATTTCTTCCGTGCGGTCGGTAGATCCATCGGAGACAATCACAATCTGACAGAGCTCGGGCGAGTAATCCAGACTCAACAGATTCCCCAGCTTATCTTCCAGAACCCGCTCCTCGTTTCGAACAACCATCACAATGGAAATGGGGAGTTCCTGACGCATGCGCATCACCGGCCAGGGAAACAACTGAGCCTGCAGCCATAACCAGGCCGCGTAACCCACGTAGGTGTATGCGATGAGAAAAGCTGAGACCCAGAAAACCCATGTCATTGCGCGCCCCGGCCCAGCAGCACAATTTTGATGGTCTGAAACATGATCAGCATGTCGAGACCAATCGAGGCGTTCTTGATATAGAACAGGTCGTACTGTAGCTTCTCGCGCGCATCGTCGAGCGTGTTTCCGTATTTGTATTGCACCTGCGCCCAACCCGTAATTCCCGGACGAACCACATGCCGCACGCCGTAATAGGGAATCTCTTTGCTCAGCCATTCGACAAACTCAGGCCGCTCCGGGCGCGGACCCACAAAGTGCATATCACCCTTCAGCACGCACCATAGCTGGGGGATTTCATCCAGCCGCGAGGAGCGCAGGAATTTACCAACTCGCGTGATTCGTGGATCGTCGTCCGCCGCCCAGGTAGCGCCGGTGTCGGCTTCCGCATCCTGACGCATGGTGCGGAACTTATAACAGTAGAAAATCTTTCCCCGCCGCCCTACCCGCTGCTGCCGGTATAAGCGCAGGACCCGGCGATCCCAACTTGACCGCCAGCACAATGAATGGCAGGAGAGGCAGCGAAAGATCAGCGCAATCAACGCCACGGAAAAATTCAGTAAGCGTCGTACCAGCCGGAAGAAAGTGCTGAAGCGAAACCCTTCAGCAAAGATCAGCCAACTCGGGAGCAACTGGTCGACTTCGATTTTCCCTGACATCTTCTCCAGCCAGGAAGTTGCTTCTTCAACTTTTAACCCTCCCAGCCGCAGGTCCAACAATTCTTCCACGGGCAGCGTGCCGCGGCGGTCCGGCATGGCCACGATCACGCGATGTACTCGGGAACTGCGAGTGGTGGCTAATAAATGCGAAGCCACGGAGTCTCGAGTCAGCTCCCCCTCTACATCCCCGGTCCAGCCGACCACTTCAATCCCCATCGTCGAGCGCTCGCGCAGACCGCTGACCAGCCGCTCCGCGCGTTCCCCCGTGCCGAGCACGTATACGCGCTCCCGCAAGAATGGCTGTTTCACCATCCATCCGTAGGCTCCGCGCCAGCAAAAAAGGGTGCAAGTAAGGATGATGATTCCAAACAGTGCCGAACCGTTTCCGGGCAGCAACGCCGGAAATAGGAAACCAACAGCGGAAAGCGCCAGAGCCACACATCCCAGGACAAGTAATATTCGAAGACTTTGATCCCAGCTTTTGCTTACGCTGGAGGAATCATAAAGATCCAACCAGTGCGAAAGCAGCAGCACAGCGCCTGTAACCACCAGAATCTTGACGTAGCCGCCTTCGACATTGAGCAGCAGCCAGCTATCCTGAGTGCGCAGCATGGTGCCCAAGACGAAGGAAACCCAAACGATGAGGGCCTCACCCGCCAGCAGAACCAGCGTACGCAGCGGATAATAGACTTTGAACAGCCGGATCACGTTTTCCTATTTCCCCGGGGTCTTTAGCTCGGTCCCGTCTTTTTGATAGGCCTCGTAGTAGTAGCGCGTGTAAGGCATCGCGTCGGCATCAGTGCCGTTCAGAACGACTCCAACCAGCGCATCCTCGGGAAACTCCAGCCGCGCGCGGCGCGCCATATCGGTGGGGGTAGTGTTCGAGCGCACAACCATCAGTACGCCGTCGCAAGCCTTGGCCAGCACGCTGGCATCGGAAACCGGCACCGCCGGCGGTGAGTCCACAACAATCCAGTCGAACAAGGCTTCCACCCGCTGCATAAACAGCTTCAGGCGCCCATTGGACACCAGTTCTGCCGGATCGGAAATTTCCTGTCCGCTGGGAACGAAGAACAGATTCTCCAAGGGCCCGCGCTGCATGATCGAAAATTCGTCGCATCTACCTTGCAAATAATCCGCCAGCCCGGGAGACGAAGTGGTGCCCAGCATCATGTGCAGCCGCGGACCGCGCAGGTCGGCATCGATCAGCAACACGCGGCGGCCGTGCTGCCGCACCAGGACCTGGGCCAGATTTGCGGCGGTGAAAGATTTGCCTTCTTTGGGCAACGCGCTGGTGATCAGAAGTTTTTTAAGTGGAGTCTTTTCCCGCGCATGGTAGAGCCGGGAGCGCAGCGTGCGAAATTCCTCCGCTCCCCGGGCATGGTCGTCGCCATTGAAAAACAACATTGTTTTCTCGTCCGGGCTCCAGGGCTGAGGAATACACCGGCTCAATAAAGCATCCAGACTAAAAGGACTGGCGAATGCCGGCATCGCGGAACTCGGCGGCAATCCGCCAATCGCGGGCAAGCCCGCAGCCATTTCACCGCGCTGCTCTTCCGGCGAAGCTACGGCCGGATGTTCCGCCACCGTGGACGCATAGCTTCCCTGGGACGGTCCCCCCTGTGCCGCCCGTTCTTCTTCGGCCTTTTTTAGTGCCTCGTGAATTCTGCTCATAATTTCCTTTCCTTGGGGAGGTCCTTTTCTTCATCGCGCAAGCGGTCGGCTAAACTGGCAATCGAACGCAAAGTATCCACCAGGTCAAGCTTTCTGGGGTCGACGGACGGTGGAGGCGTCGTCATTGCACTCGCGGCGCTGCCATCGCTCAAATCAAAGTCGCGCGCCACTGTTTCCACCACAGCCGGCCGAATTATTTTCTGCTGATCCACAAACGCGCTCACCAGGCAGTGCTCGCAAAGCAGGTTGATTACCCGCGGAATGCCGCTGGCGTAGCGATGGATCGCAATCAGCGATTCTGGATCGAAAATCTGCTGGCCGCTGGAGCCCGCAATCCGCAAGCGTTGCTGAACGTAAGCTTTGGTCTCATCCAGCGTGAGCGGATGCGTCTTCGCCCGTAGAGTCAGTCTCTGGCGCAACTGCCGCAGTTGCGGCTGCTTCAGCTTCTGCTCCAGTTCAGGCTGGCCCACCAGTACGATCTGCAGCAACTTCTCCGTGAACGTCTCCAGGTTGGTGAGCATGCGAATTTCTTCCAGCACTTCGTCGGTCAGGTTCTGCGCTTCATCCACGATAAGCACGGCGGTCTCACCCGCGCGATAACGATCGAGCAGCCAGTTGTAGAGACGCAGCAGAACCTGACTCTTCGATTTCGAATCGCAAGGAATGCCAAAATCCGCCATCATGTAATCGAGAAATTGCGTCGTGTTCAGGCGCGAATTGAAAATAAATGCCGTCGCCACTTGCTGCAGCCGGAGCCACTCCAGCAACTTATTGATCAGGGTGGTCTTCCCCGTCCCTACTTCCCCTGTCAGCAGAACAAATCCCTTGCGGCTCTGGATGCCGTAGGTTAGACACGCCAGCGCTTCCTCGGTATGCCGCGTCAGAAACAGATAACGCGGATCGGGATTGACGTTGAACGGATTTGCCCGCAGGCCGTAGAACTCTTTGTACATAATCTTTTGCTTACCCTTGTCCTCTTACCCCAGTCAAAACTTGGCGGTCTCCTCGCTCTCCTGCGGATGCTTGGTCCGCTTCCAGAAGCGTCCCTTGCCATTACCATTGGCGGGAACCATCTCCCCCACCCAGGGAACCGCCACCAGCATGGGAAGCTCGAGCGCGGATTCTGCGTCAGCCTGCGTACGAATGGACTTATCGCGCAATTCCAGCCACAAGGCAAGACCGATCCCTAGCGCCAAGGCCCGCGCCCAGACCACCGCCCGCAAACAGCGGCCGACTGGGGAAGCTTGGCGAATCGGGGAAACTGGCCGGGTTCAGCAGATGCATTTGTTCGCCTTCCTGCTGCTGCTCCATCTTCAGCGCCAGGTCGGACTTGCTCTGATCGGCTAACAGGTCCTGGTAGTTCTTCTGCGTGTTGTCGTAATCGCGGGCAAGTTCCTTGTACTGTTCCTCGATCGCCGGACTCAGCGCAACTCGCCCCTGGTAGACGGAGATTTCCTGCTGCAGCTTTTTCTGATCGCGCGTGGCCTGACTAATTAAGTCCTCATATTGATGCACCTGCAGGCGCAACTGGCGAATCTCCGGAGGCTCGGAAGCGGATTCCTTATCGGGCGTAGTTGTGTTTGCATCGCTCGAGGGATTATTGATCTCGTCCAGTTTCTTTTTCACCTGGGCGATATCCGCCTTGGTCTTGATCACATCCGGATGGTCGGCAGTGTATCGCCCTTGCAAGTCGATGAGTTGCGACTGCAGCTGGGCAAGCTGCTGCTGCAAAGATTGCGGATTGTTGGCTGAACCCGAATTCTTCCATGCCGCCACCTGCTGGGCCAGCAGCGATTCCGTGTAGGCTTTGTCCTGCTGCGCACGGCTCAGGGATTGAGTGTTCGCGTCAAGCTGCGAGTTCAACCCCATCAGGATTTTTAAATTATTGTCTTCGTCGCCCGGAAGTTGCCCCATGTATTGCTTCTTGAAGGCCGCCAGCTTGCTATCCAGGTCATCGAGATTATGTTTGGTGTCTTCCACTTGCTTGCTGAGAAAGTCGGTGGTGCCGCGCGCCACATCTTCACGCGACTTCAGATTTTCTTCCAGCAGAAGCGACGTCAACTCATTGCAAATCTGCTGCGCTTCCCGCGCATTGGAATCGGTGTAGTTCACATAGAAGCCCGGAACCGGGCTGCTCTGGCCCGGCTTCGGCTTGGTCGTCCCAATTTGCGCCAGATCAGTCACCACGGGTTCCACCGTCATGCTGAGCCGGATCTTATCGATGATGTCGTCTACATTTTGACCCGGCTTGGCCAACCCTAAACGCTCCAGCATGGGCTGGAGACGGCTCTGGCTCAGCACCTGCTGCTGCAAGGTGGCGATGCGCTCGGTTAGGTCGGCGGTCACCACCGGCTGCACAATGCCCTCCGGCACTTTCTGCCCTTCCACCAATACCAGCGACTGCGAGGTGTATTTGGAGGGAAACGCATAGGAGACGAGAAATCCGGCCAGCGGCGCCAGCAGCGCCGGGATGAGAATCACTTTCATCCGGCGGCGTAACATCGCCAGATAATCGTCCATGGTAAGTTCGCGATTTTCCATCATTACAATTCCCGTTCCGCCGGCCTACTTCGGCCAGCTGCAAAAATTAGTCAAGCCGGATTGGCCGGGGAGTCCAATCCAGTCCAATCGATCCCACCTGCCGCCGCGACAGGTTGCTGCACGCGGTCAAACCAGGGCCTGCGGTAGTAACCAGTGGACAAGACGTATCGAATGTCATGTCATTGAACTGGTAACTCACAAATCCTCGGAGGCTGCGTCCGAACTGACGATGCACTCCGATGCCGGCATACCAGTAAGTAAATTCATTGGCGTTTACTGCCGATCCCGGAATCTGCAAGCGCGAATTCTTCGAGTAGCCAACATCGCCAAACAGATCCCAAACCCGGCTCAATGGCCGGCGCATGTCGAGCAGCGCAATGTTGCTTAACGACCCGGCAAAAATCCCCGAGCCGCTGGTGTCGTAGCGCTGGAAGGTAAATGAGACCGAAGTCTTCGGAAATTTATAGCGCAGCGAAACTCTGCCTACGGCGCCGATGTGGTTGGCGCTGGTATGTATGACGGCGATAGTGCCGCCATCTATTGTGCATTCGTTGAGAGGCACGCTGAGAGCACCGAAGATACTCAGACAGATCGGCGGGTTTGCATCAATATGCGTGAACTGCGGTCCGGCCCCGATGGTAAAACTCAAGCGGCCGGAGATGCGGTGACCGTACAACGCCTGGATCACGTTCGAGTGAAAAGCAGTGCCCACGGTTGAAAAGTCAAAGCCCTGGTAGCCATAGCTGAGGGCGACCTGGTCCTTCGAATTGAGGCTGTAGTCATAGCCGACCTGCGCGGTGGTTTCGCGGCTGCCGATAAAGGAAATGTTGTTGTCCAAAGCGGTCGACGCTGTGAGATCACCGTCGAAGTGGACGAGTCCATAGCCTGCGGCCAGCGTCAACGACGATCTCGGCGTGAGGGACTCGACTATGTCCGCCAGCCCAAGGTTCGTGATCCGTGGCACCTGCCCAAGTGAAACGCCTTCACCCCCGGTGAAGACATTGCTCTGCCCCGCGAACGCATTGGCTCCCAGCAGGCCCGTGCCCATACTGCCCATGCCTAAGTTGTAGGCGCCACTTCCGCCGTAGGCGGCAAAGCCGAAGGCGCCTTCCGGCAAATAACTGAATGCGTCGCGAATCGCGAGTTGGCCGCGTTTCCAGTTGATGCGGTTGTCGATGTCGAACTGCTGTAGTTGTTGCAATCCAACGCCGGCCACATTGTAGTAAGACACTCCGCCGATGTAGTCCGCGGCCACGTCGTAGTTTCTCCACAGTTTTTGCAGAGTCAGACTTCCCAAGCCTCTGGTGACGGAACCGGTTGACGACCCACCCACGGTATTCGCCGCGTTGGAATCAACCGACTCGCTGAAATGCAAACCGGGTAAAAGGAAGCTCTCGGGCGCCGCATGAGGTTCCAGTCCCGGCTGGTCGATCGCGGAAATGGGCGGATTCTCGCTCACTGGCGGCGCAGGATTCTCCTGCCCAAAGGCCGGTACCGGAGCGGGAGCCGGAGTCTGATTCTCGTCGCTCTGCGCCCAGGCCACGCTGACCGAAAGCAGGCTCAACGTCAGCGCTATTAGAATTTGGCCTTTACTCATTTTCGATTCCTCTCGAATATCGCCAAGGTCACGGGACAACGATAGTGTCTCCCGGCTTCAGCGCGATATTCTGCTGCATACTGCGGCCCTTGATTGCGTCCTTGTAATTAAATGGCAATTTGGTCTGCTTCCCATCGATTACCCGCAACAGATAGATTGCTTTGAGATTGGCAAACTGAGTGAAGCCGGCGCTGGACAGCGCCTGCAGCACAGTCATACCAGGCAATAGAGGCATCGCCCCGGTATGGATTACCTCGCCCAATACATAAATCCGCTGGCTATTCATCGCCGTCACGACCACGGTAACCCGCGGATCCTCGATATATTTTTTTAGCTTTTCGCGAATGGAAGCTCCCAGCTGCATTGGGGTCATGCCAGCCGCTTGAACGTCGTCCAGCAAAGGCATCGAAATCTTGCCGTCCGGGCGCACCGGCAGGTTGACACTCATATCGGGCTCTTTCCAAACGGAAATTCGCAGCGTATCGTCTGGCCCGATCACATAATCGGGGCGACCGCCAGGATTGGATGCCCGAACTTCCGGAACAGCCGCTTGCGCCTGCTTCGGCGCGTTGGCATCCTCTTGGGCCCACATGCCAATGGCCATCAAACCGAACATTGCCAGGCAGGCAAGCTTTATCACTTTCTTCATGCGTTCTCCTATGAGCATAGAACCCGCGTTAAGCATTCAAAGCTCAATCGTTCAGGAGGCCCGGTACTCAGAGCACCCCATCTGTTTCAGTTTGTATAGTAAAGCCTTATAGCTGATTTGAAGATCCTGCGCGGCACGGCGGCGATTCCAGCGGGTACGGGTCAGCGCTCGCAGAATCAGCTCCTTCTCCATCTCCCGGGACGCAGCCCGAGCCGCCTGCTTCAGCGAAATCCGCCCACCGTCGTTTTCAGCCTGCGGCCGCCGCAGCATGGCGCGCAACCCGCCCATGGCGACGTTTTCATCGCCGAGGGCGACGATCGCCCGGGCTGCGTTTTCCAACTCCCGCACATTGCCGGGCCACGAATATTCCTGAAACAAACGCTGGGTTTCTTCACTCAGCGCAGGCACCGTCCGCTGAAAATCACGGCCGAATTTTCCCAGGAAATGTTCCATCAAAATAGGGATGTCTTCCCGGCGCTGGCGCAGTGGCGGAATCCGCAAACAGACGCCGCTGATTCGGTAATACAAATCCTCCCGAAGATTGCCTGCTTTCACTTCCGCTTCCAGGTCGCGGGCGCTGCCGCAGATGAGCCGGACCGGAGCTTGCTCCCCATTTCCAGAACTTTCCTGGCTCAATATCTGCAGCAACCGCGCCTGATCCCGCGCGTTTAATTCAGCAATCTCCGCCAAAAAAACCGTCCCACCGCCTGCGAAACCATCATGAACGTCCGGATTTCCAAACTCTATTGCTTTTACGTTCATGCAGGAAAAAAAGTGAAGATTTTTCCCTCTTCGTCGGGAAAGCTCGTGAATCCGCCGGGCCGTCGCCTTCTTGCCGGCTCCGTTCTCGGCCAGCAGCAACACCGGAACTTCGCTCTGCGCAACCTCCCGCATCACGGCTTCTACACTGCGCATGCTCGGACTTACCCCATCCACGAACTCATCCCCGGGAAGCCCAGAATCTGTACGCGGCGCCGAGCTTGGGAGGAAACTTCGTTCCATCTTACGACCTACTCTCGAGGGACGACCAGAGTTAACAGGTCACCCTTATAACCCGAGTAAAACAAAGCACGAGAAATGCCATCCTATACGGCCTGTATGGGCTGGTGTTTCATCCAGTTAGCCCCCTCTTTTCAATCGCTTAGCGGAGAGAGTCTGCCTCCAGAGAGGAAAAAACCTTTCCCACAATACGCTACATGGTTCAGCACAAAAGGGAAAGTATTTACCCACTTGGCAGTAACCCCGCCAGTAATTCAATTGCCGACTCCCGGGACAATATTTACCGGCTCCTTCAAAATGTTGCAAAAAGATCAAAAGACTAGAAGCGTCGCTGGCTGTCACAATCGCGCTCATCCTTGGAATTTTAGGGTAGACTGATGTTGGTTGGATCGCAAATCTCGCCTTATCTTGTGCATCGCACGATTCGTGGATTCTGGCGGGAGGAACGGAAGCGGCCTTGAATCAAGCCAGTCGCTGGCGCTTTGCGCTCGCTGCAAGCTTAATTGCTCTTACTGCGATTCTCCTGCAAGCACGCAGCCGAACCGAAATCATCCCACCACGCCAGCCGCTGTCCTCGTTTCCCGCCCAATTGGGGAACTGGAGCGGAAAAGACATTCCTCTGGATAAGGAAACTCTTGATGTTCTGGGTGCCGGCGAGTTCCTGGTACGCGGCTACCGCGCTCCCGGCGGCGATCTACCTTACGTTGATCTGTTTCTCGCTTATTTTCCCAGCCAGCGTACCGGAGATACCATCCACTCTCCGAAACACTGTCTCCCCGGAGCAGGTTGGACTCCGGAGAGAAATGATCAAGTCACAATTTCTTTGCCCGGGCATTCCCCGTTCCCGGCAAATCGCTACGTCATCGCCAGAGCCGAGGCCCGAAAGCTGGTGCTTTATTGGTATTGGGCCCATGATCGCGGCGTCGCCAGCGAATATTGGGCCAAGTTTTATCTGGTGAAAGACGCAATCCGGATGAACCGCAGCGATGGCGCATTAGTCCGCATCACGACTGACATGCTTCCGGGCGAAACCCCAGACGCCGCCGAGCAGCGGCTGCGCCCCTTTACCGCGGACGTAATTCCTTTACTCGACCAATATATTCCCCGCTGATCGCGAATCGCCGATCCTCCGGAGTATCTTCCGAACGAGCCGGAGTGCCAGCGGAGGAGGGATTCCGCTGGCCGTACCAGCTTGGTTTAGATCCTAGGCTGAAACACTTACCCCGCTGCTCGCCGAACTACTGGAAGCGGGAGTGACGCTGGAAAGAGCGTTCAGGAAGTTCAAAACAATTTGTTCGTTACTATTGGCCCCCAGATTGAGCGTAACCTGCGGCGCATTGGAGCTCTGGCTAGTCGAAGCTTGGTTTGTCGAAACTTGATTACCCACGCTGATGGAAACCTGTTCCCCGCTGCTGGAGTTATTGATGCCGATGGTGATTTCCTCCGGGCTCGTGCTGCTGCTGTTCAGGTTGAGCACGATCTCCGGGCCGGTAGTGGTGGACGTGGCGGTTGGAGCCGCCGGGGTGGCAGTGTTGCTGTTGCCGCTACTTAAGTTAATTACGATCTCTGGTGCGGAGGTGCTGGCTGCTGTGGTCGGGGTTGTTCCGCCGCTGTTGCTGCTCAGATTCAGCACGATTTCCGGACCTGTGTTGCCTGCGCTAGTGGCTGCCGCCCCAGCCGCGGTGCTGGATACCGGCTGAGCAGTTGGACCCTTCGGAGTATTCCCGCGAAAAGTTGACTGGAGCGTATCAAAGGCTTGCTGCGCGCCAGCTAGATCCCCCGATTGCAATGCTTGTCCAATCGCGGTGAAATCCTGCTCGCGTTGGGACACTTTAAATGGATTCCCATTGGCGAACGGCCCTCCCTGTCCAAGGGCGGTAATGTTGTTGTAGGCAACCTGAGCATTGGCCAGGTTGCCCGAACTGAGTGCCTGTCCTAACTGTTGCTCGTCGCTATTCCTGGTCTGGAAATACGACTGCAACTGCTGGTACAACGAACTGCTCGAGACGGCTGATGTCGACATGAAGATCTCCTCAGAATTTGGCTGATCTGACACGGACCGCGATGGGGGTTCCTGCCATTCAAGGCCTATATCGGCCTGAAGGCTTTAAACTTCAATCGTGCTGCGGTTTTCTTGAACTGAAGGCCGGAAGGAAGTTGCGGTGGTGTTTGCGCGAAAGGATCATCCCGGAAAATTTCGAGCGCCGCGCTACCTTAGTCCGAGGTTTTGTAGTCGCAGGCGGTACGGCATGGCTCGCAGTACATCAGCCCGTCCTCGCAAATACGGACGTCGAGTGTCGTCTGGCAGAGACAACAGAATTTGTCGCATTCGCAACTGTCTTCTGACATCTCACATTGTGCGCAACGGTATTTGACGCGGCCGCTTCCGGTGGACATAACAGCAATGTAGCTCTTCAACCGACGTACAGGAAACGTGCCGTTAGTAACCCGAAGTCCATTTATAATTCTTGCTTCACCGATCAGGCTTAACTGGAAAGACTCAACCCTCAGGTTGAGGTGGTCTATTTCTCTCTATTAAAGGACACACACACTTTGCTCGATTTCTTAGGCGATCTGCGACGAACTCACATGTGCGGTGCCCTGCGCCCCTCCGACGCGGGCAAGAAAGTTGTGCTCATGGGATGGGTGAACCGCCGCCGCGACCACGGCAACCTGCTTTTCATCGATCTTCGTGACCGCACCGGCATCGCTCAGATTGTTTTTAATGCCGAGCGAGATACTGCCATCCACGAAAAAGCTGGAGCCTTGCGCAACGAGTACGTCATCGCCGTCACCGGCACGGTGAAGCTTCGCGATGCCAACACCATCAACAAGAATATGCCCACGGGCGAAGTCGAATTGGTGGCCGAAGAGTTGCGCATCCTGAACGAATCGAAGCTGCCGCCGTTCCTGCCTTCCGACACCGCGCTCACCAATGAAGAAACGCGCCTGAAATACCGCTATATCGATCTCCGCCGCGACGTGATGCAGTTCAATATTGAGACTCGTCACAAGGTCGCAAAAGCCATCCGGGATTATCTTTCGGACCAGGGCTTCTTCGAAATCGAAACTCCCTTCATGACCCGCTCCACGCCCGAGGGCGCGCGCGATTACCTTGTCCCCAGCCGGGTGCAGCCTGGAACTTTCTACGCGCTGCCGCAATCGCCGCAGATGTTCAAGCAAATATTAATGATCTCCGGCTTCGACAAATATTTTCAGATCGTCCGCTGCTTCCGCGACGAAGACCTGCGCGCCGACCGCCAGCCCGAGTTCACCCAGATCGATCTGGAAATGACTTACCCGCAACCGGAACGTGTCTGGGAGGTAGTCGAAGGATTTCTCACCGCCGCCTTCCGCGCCGCCGGATCAGAAATCAAAACTCCGTTCCCGCGCATGGATTACGACGAAGCCATCCGCCTCTACGGCATCGACAAGCCCGACTTGCGCCTGCCCGCCTTCACCGACGTCCGCGAATGTTTCACGCCGGAGAATTTGCAGGAGTTGGCGATCAATGCAAATCTTCCCCTGATTGCGATTCGCACGCCCAAAGTCGGCGAACTCTCGCGCAAAGAGCGCGACGACGTAAAGCCCATGTTCCACTCCAAAGGTGGAGCGAAGATTTTCGAGGACTTCAAACGCATTAGTAATAAATTTCCTGAAGCCGCCGCCGCCATTGAAAAAAAATGCGGAGCCCAAGAAAAAGATCTGATCGTGTTGGTCGCAGGCGCTGCGCAGTCCGGTCCACAAACCGCCATGCCTGCGCATCGCAAGGTCACGCCGCAAGAGCTGGCCATCTACGCATCTGCGGGATTGCTTCGTCTGGCGCTGGCACAAAAGTATGCCGACCGCCATGGCATCTTCAAGAAGACCGGCGACCCGGCAAATGATTTCCGCTTCCTCTGGGTCACAAACTTCCCCATGTTCGAATGGGATGAAAGCGAAAAGCAGTGGATGGCCGCGCATCATCCCTTCACCTCTCCGCATGAAGAGGATATGAAACTGCTCGAGGCTGGAGTTGAATCGGTGAAGGATCCGCAATCTCCGCTCAGCGCAGTGCGCGCGCTGGCATATGACGTCGTTCTGAATGGCACGGAGCTGGGCTCGGGCTCGATCCGTATTCATCGCCAGGATATCCAAAGCAAAATCTTCCGCGCCCTCGGCATGACTGAAGAAGAAGCCCGCGCACGGTTCGGATTCTTCCTCGAAGCCCTCGAGTACGGCACTCCGCCACATGGCGGCATCGCCCTTGGCCTCGACCGCATCGTCATGATCATTGCCGGAGCCGAAAGCCTGCGCGAAGTAATTCCCTTCCCGAAAACCGCCCGCGCCGTGGATTTGATGGTGGACGCACCAACGCCAGTCAGCGACGGGCAGTTGCGCGATTTGGGAATTGCGATAAGAACGAAAAGCTAAAATCGATTCAGGAGTTCCCCGCTTCTCTGCGCAAGCGCTTTTGGGTGCCGCCGCGTTTCGAGCGCTGCGATTCTCCTACTCCAAGACGAGCGGCTTCAGCCGCCAAGGTACCTCAGGGGCTAAAGCCCAAAACCATAACAAGATCCTTGCCGCAGCGCTGGAAGCGCTGCGCTACCCAAAAGAAAGCTTAATTTCTGTATTCCCACCTCGGAACAGCCTCGACATTCGAAGCGCCCCGCATTCCCACTTCTGCACTCATCCCAAAAAGAACTACCCTCCGTCACACTCTGATTCCTCTCTCCCATGCTATACAGAACTTGGTTTCCCTAAATCCCGCACAGCTTCCGGTAAAGCGATGCGGGACAGACTCTCCGAGCCTCATCTCGTCAAAGGTGGGACTCATGCCACGCGCCTCACTCAGTCTCGTTGCAACCTGTTTCCTGCTGACTTCACTCGCCCCGGCTCAAGACGCGGCCACCGGCGCCATCCACGGCACCGTGGTCGATCCCGCCGGAGCCCATATCGCCCAGGCTTCCGTCGTCGTCGTCAGTTCCGCCACCGGCGTTCGTTACTCCGCTACATCTGACTCCGAAGGCCGCTTCTCGCTTGACCTGCTGCCTCCGGGCGACTACACCGCCCGCGCTGTCGCGGATAAAATGTCACCGCAAAAAACTCCGTTGCTTCATGTCGACGTAGGCGCAGCTACCGAAATCGAATTCCATCTCACCATCGCGGGCCCGCAGGAGAATGTCACCGTTTCCGGCTCACCCAAACTTGTTGACACCAATCCCAGCGCCGTTTCCGCTCTCATCGACGAGCGTGCCATCGCCGATCTTCCGCTCAACGGCCGCCGCTTTTCCGATCTGATGCTGCTCTCGCCCGGCGTCACGCAGGATCCACGCAGCCTCACCTCTTCCACCAATGGCGATCTCTCCTTCGGTGGCCTGCGCGGATTCCAAAACAGCTTTCTGGTCGATGGCGGAGATTTCAACAATGCATTCTTCGCTCAGGCCCGCGGCCTCTACCGCACGCCCTATCAATTCTCCAACGAAGTTGTGCAGGAGTTCCGCGTCTCCACCAATTCATACGGCGCTGAACTCGGACGCGCCGGCGGCGCAGTCGTGAATGTCGTGACTAAATCCGGCTCGAATCACTGGCACGGAACCGGCCTCTATTACATTCGCGACAGCGGATTTGGCGCAGCCGACCCCATGATGACCTTCAAACCGCACAGCCGCCAGCAGCAAGGCGGAGGCACCATCGGCGGCCCGATCAAGAAAAACAAAGTCTTCTTTTTCGGAGGTTTCGACCAGCACTACTTCCACGTTCCCGACGTGGTCGAATTCCTCGACGGCACCATGCAAGTCGTTCCTCAAGCCGGGACCGGACCTTATTCACCGGGTGATTACGAAGCCAGCGATCAGGCTCTGGTCTCCGCCGCCGCCGCGAAACTCAGCTCCTACGCGGGATCTTTCCCCGCCGCGCAAATCGGCAACGCCGCCTACGCCAAACTCGATATCAACCTCACTCCGCGTAACCAGCTCGCCCTGCGCTATAACTCTTCCCGTTATTGGGGATCGAACAACGTCTTCCTTGACCCTGCGAGCCCCGTCACCTACGATTCCATCTCCGACAACGGCGAAGAGACTGTCTCAACGGACACTGGCTCCGCCTCGCTCACCTCAGGGCTAACCCCACGCCTCATCAGCCATCTCCGCGCCCAGTTCTCCCGCGATCTGCGCCAGTCCTACACCAACACGAACGACACGCTCATCAAAGTCACTGACATCATCGATGGCGTCGGACGCTCCGACCAACTGCCCCGCGCTACCCGCGAACACCGCGCCCAGCTGGCCGAAACTCTCAGTCTCGACACCAGCCGTCATTCCTTTAAGTTTGGTGGAGACTCTCTCATCACCTGGATCTATGATTTCTTTCCCAGCCAGCAAAGCGGCGAATATCTATTCGACGAAATCAAAGTCAACCCTTTCACCTTTGCACCGGAAGAAGCCGGGCTTCCACTCACTCCGCTTCGCGCTTATGCCCACGCCGTCCCTCACTACTATCTGCAGAATTTCGGCCAAGCCGCTTCCAACCCCAACAGCAACGACTATGCCGCTTTCGCGCAGGACACGATTCGTGTTACCGATCATCTAGCCGTAAACCTCGGCGTTCGCTGGGATCTGCAAACTTTCACCACCTCCGGACTCGAATCCAACCCGCTGTTTCCACCCGCCGGTAAGGTCCCCTACAATCCGCGCAATTTCGGACCTCGTGCCGGACTCGCCTACTCCATTGGCAAGAATCATCCCCTCGTCATCCGCGCCGGCTACGGAATTTTCTACGTGCGTATCCCGCAGATCTATAACTCAGCCATTGCTACCGAAAATGGCATCAACGATGCCCAGGTTTTTCTCAACAACAATATCTATGCCGATCGCCAGGTTTTCCCCACCTACCCCAACCCGCTCGTGAGTTGCTCGCTCACCTCAGCAAACTGCAATCTCCCGCAGGGATTCAGCGAAGGCGTCACCAACGATGTTTCGGCATTCGCTCCGAACTTCGTCACTCCGCGTGTGCAGCAAGCCAGCCTCACCCTCGAACGCGAGGTTGCCGACCACACCACTGTTGCCGTCTCCTATCTTTACGTCCACGGTGAACATCTCATCCGCGCGCTCGACGTCAACCTGCCGCAACCGGTCGCGCTCACTTATCCCATCTTCGATTCCACTGGTTCGATATTTCAGAACGGCTACTACACCGTCGATTCGTTTGCCACCTGGCAATACACCCGGTCGGCCACCTGCATATTTCCTCCCTGCATTAATCCTCTCGGACGTCCCATCGCGCAACTCGGCGAGATCGACGAATTCCAAAGCGCCGCCTCCAGCGTCTACAACGGTGCGACTCTTTCAATTAACCGTCGCATGGCTCACGGGACGTATCTTCGCATCTCTTATACCTACGCCCACGCCATCGACGACGGTCAGGACGCCCTCGTCGCGGGCGAACCTGCGACCGTGCAAAATTCGTACCAACCCAATGCCGAGCGTGGCCCCAGCGTCACCGATCAACGCAACCGGTTCGTTGCCGCATTCTCCGCCGAGCCGCGATTCTTCCATCGTGGTCACGAACTGCTCGGTCATGTTTTCAACGAGTGGAAAATATCCAGCATCGTCACCGCCGGCAGCGGACGTCCGGTCAATGCTACGGTCAGCGGCGATCCTAATCAGGACGGCAACGATCTCAACGATCGTCTACCCGGTTACAGCCGTAACGGTTTCACCGGACCCGATTACTCCTCCACCGATCTGCGTCTGGTCCGCAAGATCCACGTGGCCCACGGTTACCGCCTGGAATTCACCGCCGACTCTTTCAATCTCTTCAACCGTGACAACCAGCGCGTCACCATTACGTCCGACGGTCTCACCGCCGAAGCCACCACGTTCACGCAATACACGACCTATGTAAACGGAACGCCCTACCCCGCCTACTACCAGCAGCCGCAAAATTTCATGAAACCCAATGCCGCCTTCGCACCCCGGCAAATCCAACTCGGGTTGAAGTTCATTTTCTAGTTGGGAATCGTCGCGGTTGAAGACCGTCCAACTTACGCGGTCGAAACCCGCTGGATCATAGGAGGTTTTATTTGCGAGAGTAGCGACTTTAAAATTCGGGAAGATTCGTGCTGGATTTAAGACTTTTTATCCAGCCACTCTGCCAGCCGGCAGCCATCTTCTTCCAACACGAAAGTTCCCGCGCCAAAACATTCCCCAAAGATACGATGCGATTCCACATCGCGGGCGGCCCGCGAAATCCATTGTTTGCCCACCTGATACTGCGAGGCTGTAAACCATTTTTGCGGCAGCACTTCGACCAAGCGGCCTTGCAGATAGACGGCAAATAACGCAAACGCGGGATCGTCGTTCGAAAGAGCTTTATAACTTGTCGGTATGATCAACTCGTCGATCGCGGCCAACTCCCCGGGGACGTCAATTTTATGCGTGCCCGGACCAAGCGTAAGAGGCAACTCGAAGTCAGCGATGGGTGGCGTCCGGGAGTAGATCCGATCCGAAGACGGCTTGAACCATCCCGCGATTTCTGCGATGTCAAATGGCTCGAGTTGATCCGGATTGAAACCGGCGAAGCGAATATTTCGCCCCTCCGGACACCAAATTCCCAGGCAGTCAGGAGAAACTACAAAAGGCCGGCAGTAGGTGTTGAGCGCCAGCCGGGGCTTATTCGGTTCGTGCTCCGGCGACAACGAAACCACATAACCCAAGGGACCTTCATCGCCGTGGTGCGTCCAAACAAATCGTTGCCCGGCGACAGAATAAAGTTCGGGAAACGTTTTCCAATACCACGGGGCCGGTCCGACGGTACGTGCAAGTTGTTGCCGGATGCTGGTTAAGTTTGCTATTGGCATGCGCTGAAATTAAGCCTTCGGACCAGAGAGTCGTTGCGGATGGACAAGCGGTTCAATCGCAAAACTACCGGCTGCCACAACGACTCAATCAACCTGCGGCCGGGACACTTGCACCCTTTACATTCGCGCGAATGAACTTCACGATGTTATCCATCGCTGCGCCGGGCTGAAAGATGGCGGCGACACCAAGCTGCTTGAGTGCACCGATATCCTGATCAGGAATGATTCCACCCACCAGAACTAGAACATCATTCATCTTGTGCTGTTTGAGCAGGTCCATGACGCGGGGGATGATCGCATTGTGCGCCCCGGAAAGAATCGACAGTCCGATGACCTGCACATCCTCCTGCAGGGCCGCGCTTACAATCATCTCCGGTGTCTGGCGCAATCCGGTATAAATCACTTCCATGCCCGCGTCGCGCAACGCGCGAGCGATTACCTTGGCGCCGCGGTCATGACCGTCGAGGCCTGGCTTCGCCACCAATACTCGGATCTTAAGTTCTGCCATTGCATTCATTTAATCACAGTGGTCACGTTCGAGCACACAGGCGCAGTTCGCGATTGTCGCTCAAAGCGTCTTTGTATCCAAACTCCGCCACAAATACCAGCACGCAAGGCTTCGGTAGGGCTCCCAGCGCTTCGCGATCTTCTCCATTTGCTCAGGGGTAGGTAGCTTGATCTTGCGCTTCCGGGCCTTCTTCGCGACCACAGATTTCTTTCCGGCGGAGGGAGAGTTCCTCCCCGTTTTGGCGCGCTGGGCGTCCAGATAGTGTTTGTACATTGCCATGCGTACTCCGAAATCGCCGGCCGGCAGCACATTCTGTCGTTTCAGTGTAAACATCAGAAACATCTGGGCCGTCCAGACGCCAATGCCCTTCACTTGCGTAAGATGCTCAATCACTTGCTCATCGGATAGTTTCGATAACCCCGAAAAATCCACAAGTCCAGCGGCTGTCTTCGTCGCCAAATCTTTTAAATAGGCTGACTTTTGCTTCGACAATCCAACGCCCCGCATTTGCTCATCGCTGAGCTTGAGAATTCCTTCCGGGGTTAGTGGTTCGCCAGCCAGGGCCGCAAAGCGTTTGAAGATTGTTTCTGCCGCCTTGCCATTCAGTTGCTGATAAACAATGGCTTCGGCCAGGCTGTGAAATTGGGGTGGCCCAAACTGCATGCGGCATGGTCCAATGCGAGCGATGATCGCCCGTAAAACAGCATCGGATTTCTTAAGGTGGTTAATCGCTTTTCGCACGGAATTGCTATCCCCGAACGTTCCATTATCTTTATCATTAAACTGGTCGTACACGCGAACAAAAAGCAAAGACGAAGATTACTGAGCTACCGGATAAACGAAAAATGGACAAAATCGTGAGCTTCCAATCTCGAAGCACACACCTTCTGCATTACCCTTTACTCTTGCCGGCAGGAAGCTGGAATCCGATACGCTTTCGCGGCGGATCCTCAGGCGTCATCAATTCCTTGATCGCTTCGATCAGATCCTGAATCGTAGAATCGTGGCTATCCAACCGGTTTTCCAGTTCATCAATTTTTCCGGCAAGCTTACGATTATTAGCCAGCATCTCGCGCAGTCGAACGAACGCGCGCACCACAAATACGCTCATCTGCACAGCGCGTTCGGAGTTAAGCACGGTTGCCGCCATAATTGCGCCATGCTCGGTAAATGCATATGGAAGGTATCGCCTTCCACCGCGCGTCTCTTTTGAGGTCACAATTTGTGACCTCAAACCTTCGTATTCTTTAGCACTGAGTTGGAAGACGAAGTCGGCAGGAAAGCGTTTCTGATTGCGCTTAATTTGCTGGTTAAGAACTTTTACCGGAACGCCATAAAGCTCGGCAATGTCGGCGTCGAGAATTACCCTCTGATGGCGAAGCAGCAAGATACGCGATTCCACAGCATAAGGTAAATTCACGCGGCGTTTCGGCATCTTGAGAAGTGTCACGCTAATTCTTTTTTCCATTTGAGGTCACAAAACGTGACCTCAATCATATCCCGGAAGCGGCGCGTTATCGTGGCTGATGAGCAGGCCAAACTTCGCCGGCGGACGAAGTTCGTCCTTATTTGGGAGAGGCATCTCAGCTTCGTTCTAGGATTCGTCTTGTACAAGCCAGTCCATCGCCGCCTCCTGCGTATTGAACACTGGGAAGTCACGTTGCGAGAAGTTCTTGAAGTGCTCGTAGAACACGTGCGGCATGCTCTCGGTCCCAACCCATGCCGACTTCTTCACATACGGACGATCCAGCGCAAGAACTTCCTTCATCCGCGTGGCCACTGCTTTGTCGATCTGCGCTTCAGTGAAATCGGCCAGAGTGAGCAAAGACCCTGGAGCGTGGCGCGCGATATCGGCACGAACCAGATCGAGCAGCAATAGAATTTCCTTCGCGGCGCAGTGCGAGAAGTCGATGATAAAAATTACCTGGCCTTTGTGTTTTACAGTGCGCAGGCGCTCGTTAATAGGAGGTCCGCTGGTGCTCATGCCAGCAGCGACTCCACCACGCCATAAGCGCCGTCCAACGCGGCATCCAGCGCAGCCGTGTCTTTTCCTCCGGCCTCTGCCAAGTCGGGACGGCCTCCGCCTTTGCCGCCCACTTTCTGCGCTATAGGGCCAATCACTTTCCCAGCCTGCACTCGGCTCGTGAGGTCCTTCGTAACTCCCACGATCAACGACACGTTGCCATTCGAAGCCGATCCCAGAACCACCACGCCCGACCCGATCTTGTCGCGTAGTTGATCGACCAGAGTCCGCAGTTGCGCGCGTTCCAGATTATCCACGCGATGCGCCAGAACTTTCACGCCCCTAACGTCTTTGACTATTTCGTTGATGTTTGTCGAGCCGATCGAAGCCGAGGCCGATTTCATCCGCGCCTGGTCCAGTTCCCGCGCCAGCCGCTTGATCTCGGCATCTTTCTTGTCGAGCTCCAGCTTCAACGCGTCAGCAGGAGATGTGGCCTCGGAATGCGCCGCCATGCTTGCAACATAATTCTCCAACGCGTGGTCCTTGCGAAAGTGCGCCAGCGATCCCTCGCCCGTGACCGCTTCCACTCTACGAACGCCCGAGGACACACTCCCTTCCTTCAGAATCTTGATCAGCCCAATCTCGCCCGTTGCGCCGGTGTGCGTGCCGCCGCAAAGCTCGGTCGAGAAATCGCCAATCCGCACTACGCGCACCTTGTCGCCATACTTTTCCCCGAACAGCGCCATCGCGTGATAAGTGTTGATCGCCTCGTCGATCGGCACATCGGTAATGGTCTCGACGATCTGGTTGCGCAAAACTTCCTGGTTGATGATGTCTTCAATGTCCTGCAACTCTTCGTCTTCCACCGCCGTGAAGTGCGAAAAATCAAAGCGCAAATGATTCGGCGCCACCAACGACCCCGCCTGCTTCACATGCTTCCCCAAAACCTCGCGCAGCCCGGCGTGCAACAAATGCGTAGCTGTATGATTTCTCATTGTCGACCGGCGAACGTCCGCATTCACCACGGCATCCACTTTGTCGCCCACGCGGATCGCTTGCTTCACGACAACCTGATGCGCCCGCACTCCCTGAATCGGCGCATAGCATCCCGTCACTTCGGCAAGGATAGTGTTGTGATCGTCCGAATAAAACCATCCCTTGTCGCCAACCTGTCCGCCGGAGTCGGCATAGAACGGCGTGTGATCGAGAATGACTTCGCCTGATTCGCCAGCTTTGAGTTCGCGGGCGCCCTGACCGTTGTGGATGATAGCGAGCACCTTGCAGCCGTCAGAGCGAGTCTGGCGATAGCCTTCGAAAATTGATTTCGGAAGCTGCTGGTAAGCCGGATTTGCAGTTTGCTTGGTCCCACCCTTCCACGAAGCGCGAGCTCGGGATTTTTGCTCTTCCATTGCGTGATCGAATCCCGCCTGATCGAACTCGATTCCTTGATCACGAGCGGCGTCCTGCATGAAATCGAGCGGCATGCCAAAGGTGTCGTATAGTTTGAAAGCTTCTGCACCGGCGAACTGTTCCCCAGATGCCTTTAGCAGGGCCTCTAGTCTCTCAAGACCGACATCCAGCGTGTGCGCGAATCGCGTCTCTTCGAGGAGAACATTCTGAGAGACTTGTTCCGCAGTTTCCTTCAGCTCCGGATACGCGTCTTGCATGAGATCGCGAACGGCGAACACCATCTTATGCAGAAAAGGTTTCGTTTGTCCTAGCAGCCTTCCATGCGTGATCGCGCGGCGGATAATCTTCCGCAGCACATAGCCGCGTCCTTCGTTCGAAGGCAGCACTCCATCCGAAATCAGAAAAGTTGCCGCGCGCGAGTGGTCGGCGATCACTCTGAGGGACGCGGCGGATTTGTGGCTGGGAGAACTAGCCGAGCTTTGCTCGGCAGGACGGACGAGGGCGTCCGTCCCTCCATGGCTCGTGGAGCGGCGGACGCCTTCGTCCGCCCAGCCCGTCAACTCCGCCGCCCGCTTAATCAGCGGCGTGAACAAATCCGTCTCATAGTTCGAAATGACGCCCTGCAGCACCGCCGCGACACGCTCCAGCCCCATCCCCGTGTCGATGGACGGCTTTGGCAAAAGCTTAGTTACACCGACTTGGCGATCGTACTGCATGAAAACCAAATTCCAAATTTCCACGAAGCGACCGCAGTCGCACGTGAAAGCACAATCGGTGTGCCCCCGCTCTGAGGCCCGAGGTCCCATGTCATAGTGAATCTCACTACAAGGGCCGCATGGACCGGTATCACCCATTTGCCAGAAATTGTCCTTCATTCCCATAGCGAAAATGCGATCCTTGGGAACCCCCACCTCAAGCCAGAAGCGTTCTGCGTCGTCGTCGCGCTGGACCGCGAAGCCAGCTTCTAACTCTTCGGATGCTGTCTCGGTCCCTTTGAAAATCGTGACGTATAACTTGCCTTTCGGAATACCGAACCACTCTTTCGAGGTCATTAGTTCCCAGGCGTACGGAATTGCCTTTTCCTTGAAGTAGTCTCCAAAAGAAAAATTTCCCAGCATCTCGAAGAACGTGTGATGCCGATTAGTGAACCCCACATTTTCCAGGTCGTTATGCTTACCGCCGGCGCGCACGCATTTCTGCGAAGAAGTCGCACGAGAGTAATCGCGCTTCTCCAGTCCCAGAAAAACATCCTTGAACTGGTTCATCCCCGCGTTGGTGAACAGCAGTGTAGGATCATTCGCCGGCACCAGGGACGACGAATGCACCTCCTTGTGCCCCTTCTGCACAAAAAAGTCGAGAAACCTGCGCCGAATCTCAGATCCTGTCATCATTTTCGGTGAGCGTTAATTTTAGCACTGCGATATACAAACGACTGAGGGCGCAGAAGACGCCGGTACGCTCTTGCATAACTCCCCAGGCGATTTCTGTGCCCTCGATGTTCGTAAGTGTTGCTGGGCTATTTCACCGCGTCTTCGGTTTTCTCCCCCACTTTCTTCACTTCGTGTCCTGTAGCCACGGTGCCCTTCTTTACGGCGCTGCCGGTTTTCCTGGCGGCGGTGTCAGTACCCTTCGCTGTGTCCTTAGCCACTACTTTCGTTTCGTGGCCAGTCTTGTCGGCAACTTTTTCCGTATCTTTGCCAGTCGTCTTGGCTACTTTCTTGGTGGCGTGTCCGGTTTTATCGGCCGCCGTCTTGGTTGCGTCGCCGGTTTTGTCGGCGGCTTTTTCAGTGCCGTGTTCGGTTTTCGTGGCCACTTTCTTGGTATCGGTGCCAGTGTCCTTTGCCGTTTTCTTTACGTCTGAGCTGACATCCTGGGCCAAGGCGAGTGGAACTGCGCTTAGGAGCATGGCTGCGAGAATCGTTTTCCAAGTAACCTTCATAGTGCCTCCTGAGGAGCGGAGATTGGGAACGGCAGGAGTATGCAACATTGAGGCGGCGTTTGCCAAGCAGCGTAAGATCAGACGATTTCGCTTTCCAGCGTCGTCAAGGTCTCTTCATCCACATCCCAGCTTTTCAAGATGGTGAAAATCGTTTTTGTTCCGAACCCGGCGCGCGCCAGTTGCCGGAAGATACGCGCGGTTGCTTTCTGGTCCTTGGGTTTCACCATGCGCTTGCGCCGCAGATATTCGCGAGCCTGTTTTTCCTCGCTCACCCCATCGAAGGCCGCGTCCACCGCCTTTTCGATAATCTCGCCGTGCACCCCTTTTATTTTCAAGTCGGTAATTACGCGCCGGCGTCCAAACTTTTGATTGTCGCGGCGCAGCGAAGAAAAGTAGGCCGCGTACTGAGAATCGTTAAGGTATCCGCGATCCTTGAGTCGACGGATCACTAACTCAATCAGCGTTCGCCCATACTCGGACTCTGCGTCTTCTACCCGCGCGCGGAATAAACGCTTTAGTTCCGCGACTGTACGCATGCGCCGTGCCAGTGCGCCAACGGCATATTCATACAGCTCATCTTCGGAATACGACCGCTTCTTCGGTCGGGAAAATGGCATGCGCTAACGATAGCGCAGTTTTCGAGGTGAGGAGAAAGGGAATTAACCACAAAGGACACACGGTCACATTCAGGAAAACTGTTTGAATTTCGCCGAGTGTAACGCCGTGTCCTTCGTGGTTGAGTTTTACCGTCCGCCGAAGCCGGCCGACTGCATGGACTGTCGCGAAATATCGGCAGTTGATGCAATGCCTTGCATGCGCAGCTTGAAGTCGTCGGCGTTGGATGCATTTTCCAGAGCGGTTTCGTAGGCGACCAACCCTGCCTGGAATAGATCCCACAACGATTGATCAAATGTCTGCATACCGTATTGCGATGTGCCTGCAGCAATCGCGTCACGAATCGATCGCGTTTTTTCCGGAACCAGTACGCACTCCCGGATGAACGCCGTGTTGATCATCACCTCAACCGCGGGCACGCGCCCGTCGGAATCACACCGCCGTACCAGCCGCTGACTCACAATGGCGCGCAGAACTGCCGCCAACTGCAGCCGGATCTGCTTCTGCTCGGGCGGCGGAAAAATCGAAATGATTCGGTTGACGGTTTCCACTGCATCGAGTGTGTGCAGAGTAGAGAAAACCATGTGGCCGGTTTCCGCGGCGTGCAGAGCGGTTGAGATGGTTTCCAGATCTCGCATTTCACCGACCAGGATCACATCCGGATCCTGACGCAACGATGCTCGCAACGCCGCGCTGAATGACGGCGTATCCACGCCGATTTCACGCTGGTTTACGTAGCCTTTTTTGTCGCGGTGCAAAAATTCGATGGGATCTTCAATCGTGATGATGTGTTCGGCGCGGCTGGAATTCACCCGATCTACCATAGCGGCCAGCGTCGTCGACTTACCGGAGCCGGTCACACCAGTCACCAGGACGAGGCCGCGCGGCATCTCGCAAATCTGCTCGACCACTTTCGGCAGAAATAATTCATCCAGCGCGCGAATCTTGGTTGGAATGACGCGTAGCACCAGTCCCACGTTGCCGCGCTGCTGGAAAATATTCACACGGAAGCGCCCCAGCCCGGCAACGCCGTAGGCCATATCGATTTCCGTGGTCTCTTTGAATTTCTGTTTCTGCCGCGCCGACATCATGCTGAACGCCATGGTCAGCATGTCTTCAGCGCTCACGCGCGGCTGGTCGGTCAATGGCACCAGTTCGCCATCAATACGCAGGTGAGGATAGTTACCCACCTTCAAATGCAAATCGGAGGCCTTACGTTCGGTCGCAATCCGCAGCAGATCATCAATATTCATCGAAGGATATCCCGGGAGGCGCTTCGCCTCACAAGCTTGCCTATGATGAACCGAATCGTCACCTTCCCCAAGATGACCTAGGTAATGAGTCTATTTCTTAGGCGGGACACAGACTTCGGTGCAGATTAGAAAAAACGCTGAAAATAAAACATTTTGCGACGGGACCCGTCGAACTATTTTGTGAGGCAGATAAACAAATAAAAAAGGGACGCGACGAGTCGCGCCCCACAAACTTACAGCTGCAGGCCTTACACGCCGACCGGCTGCTTGCTGCCTACCGGCACGGCAGTCAGCCATCCGTGGCGGTCGTCTTTTTCCCCGCGCACGATGGCGTAAAACTCTTTCTGAATCGCCTTGGTGATCGGGCCCATCACTCCCTTACCAACTTTGATTTTGTCGACCGAGCGGATGGGCGTGACCTCGGCTGCCGTGCCCGTGAAGAAGGCTTCGTCGGCGATATAAAGCATCTCGCGCGGAATCATTTGTTCGACGATAGGAACGTTGAGATCGCGCGCGATCTGCAACACCGAATCGCGGGTGATGCCGGGCAGAACGGAATTGCCGAGTGGCGCGGTCACTAGTTTGTCACGATGGACCAGAAACACGTTCTCGCCCGAGCCTTCGCTCACATAGCCGTTCACATCAAGCGCAATGCCTTCCGCGTATCCATTTACGATGGCTTCCATCTTGATGAGCTGCGAATTCATGTAATTCGCGCCTGCCTTGGCCATTGCCGGCAGAGTGTTCGGAGCCAGCCGTGTCCAGGAAGAAACGCACACGTCACAGCCTTCAGTTTCTCCGCCCAAATATTTTCCCCACGGATAGTTAATGATATAAACCTCGGTCGGAGAGTTGAACGGATTCACTCCCGCCTCCCCGTAGCCGCGGAGCACGATGGGGCGCACATAACATGGCCACACGCCGTTGCTGCCGACGGTTTCAAGCATCGCCTTCACCAGTTGATCGCGCGTGTAGTCCACATCGATGCGATAAACCTTGGCGGAATCGAGCAGACGCTGGATGTGTTCGTTGGCGCGGAAAATTGCGGGCCGTGAATGCGGCGCGTAGCAGCGGATCCCCTCAAACACCGAAGAGCCGTAGTGGACCACGTGAGACATCACGTGAATCGTCGCTTCATCCCAGGGGATGAGTTTGCCGTTGTGCCAGATATTTTCCGACTTCTCGATCGCCATGAAGAACTCCTCCAGCCGCCGTTTCGTCTTGCATAACGAGGCTGAATTCTTCCTCTGGCACCGCAGGGGAACGAGGCTCAACCCAACCAGCGTTACAGACCATTATAACTGAGGGGAACCAGGTTTCTCGCCGGGCTTGGCGCCATTCGGAATGACAAGGGGCTTGGATAGAACGACACTTTTTGTGGGATGTGGAGCAGGGCATCTCCTGCGCTAGGCAGTGGTCCTATCGTTCGGCAGCGAATAATCCTTTCTCGCAAATGGAGCGCCCGATCGGGGTCCGGACGCCGACGAAATCCTGGGCTACTTCGTGATTGCGCCGCAGGCGATGCGGTCGCCGGAGTTGCCGGCGGGATCGGTTTTGTAATCGTCGGCTTTGGCATGGATGATGATCGACGTGCCGCCGTTGCTGAACAGCGATTGTGGGCCGTTGCCGAGATTGACGTCATCGTCCTGAAACTTGGCGTTGGAGACGCCTCTGGCGTCCACCTCGATATTTCTCATGTCGCCGGCGTGATGGCCTTCGGGATTGTCAAATCCGTGCTTCTTGCCGTCGGGATTGAAATGCGGGCCCGCGGACTTGAAGTCTGGACCATCGCATTTGGGATTCTGATGAAAGTGGATCGCGTGTTCGCCGGGCGGGAGATTATGAAGGTACAACTGGACGACTATACCCGTTCCGTGTGGCGACAGGATGACCGTGCCTACGGGCTGGCCATTAGCGTCCTTCATCTCGACCTTGGTTTTAGCCGTGCTAGGAAGAGCAAATAAAATCACAGCAACGGCCGCCGCGAGCGTGGGGAGGGTTGTGTGTTTCATGCCAGGAATTATATCCACGGCGAGGAGAGAAAGCGAGATCGGCACCTCTGGGCCATGCTCCATCCACAGCGCGGAGGAGTATACTTCGGGAAAGTTTGAAATTCCTCTCGGGAAAAGTGCGATCATGGCGTTGAACGCGGTGGAACAGGTGACAGAACAGGCTCCGGCGGACAATTTTCAGGTGCTGGAAGAGAAAATTTTCCGTACGATCGAGATGTACAAAGGTGCACGCCAGGCTCAGGCTGTGGCCGAACGTGATGCCCAGCGCGCGCGGCAGCAACTGGAGGAACGCGAAGAACAGCTGGTTGCGCTGCGGCGCGAGACGGTGCAGTTGCGCAAAGAGCGCGAAGAGATTCGCGGTCGCGTGGAAAAGATGTTGCAACAGATCGATTCAATTGCTGAGGAGCGAGCAAGTTAGCGTCGCGAGATCGCGATTTAGGGATCACTACTTGGGGATCAGTGACTATGGCTACGGCGGCTAAAGATTCAACGCTGAAAGACGCGCAAAATGGCAGCGTGCGGGTGGAGATTTTTGATCAAGCCTACAATTTGCGTGGGTCTGATCCGGAATACATTTTGAAGCTCGCCGAGTATGTCGATTCTAAAATGCGAGCCGTGGCTGAGGCGACGAATACCATCGATACAGTGCGCCTCGCCGTGCTGGCGGCTCTGAATATTGCCGATGAGTACCATCTGCTGAAGCGCAAGCAGGACTCCGGCACCACCGATTATCAGAAGCGCGCCCATCTGCTGGCCAATGCGCTGGATGAAGTGCTGGCCGACAACCGCAAGGCGGGCTGAGAAGTTCGGCCCCGGATCAGAAACTCCACCGGAACTTCTCCGAAAGCGGAATTGCAACCTCGAATCTTCCCAATCTGATTACTTTGGTTGCAACTGTTCTGCCAACTATTTACGTGTTCCCTATTGCTAATTTACGGCGAGTTCTCCTAGCATCCAGAGTGAAAGCCGGCCTGCGGGGTTGGTGATGGCGGTAACCGATTTTTGAACCAATGCTGAATGAACGGGGACTCGACTCGAACTAGGATCCGGTGTGCAACGCTCCGCCATGCGGAGATGCCTAAAGGGTCTCGGCGGGTTCCCAACGTCTACCTGACGGTTCATTCTCGGCCCGTCACACGGCACAGTGGGTCGGCTTGACTATTGTTGATTGATGATTTTTGATTGTTGATTAAAACCGTCTTCTTCCTGCTGGGCCCTTCAATCAACAATCAGTAATCAACAATCAGCAATTCTGCCAAGTCCTCCTGCACTGTTCCTGCTAGACTGAATCTGGTACAAATTCCGTAATTCCTGCATCCAACTTATTGTGTATCCGCAACTAGTTCATTTCGGACGTTTCTTTCTGCCAACTTACGGCTTCCTGGTTTCCCTGGGAGTTCTGTTTGGCCTCTGGATAAGCGTGCGCAACTCCGAACGCCTCGGCATTGATGGGGAGAAGGCGTGGAACCTTGGAATTTTGGTGGTCCTGTGCGGAATCATCGGGGCCAAGGTTCTTTATGTAATCAATGAATGGAGTTACTACAAGGCGCATCCTGGCGAGATTTTCAGCGTTACCACGCTGCAGGCCGGCGGAGTTTTTTCCGGGGGCTTAATTGCAGCGTTCCTCGCCGCCTGGTGGTACGTGCGCCGGCACAATATGCCTGCTCTTGCAACCTGCGACGCTTTTGCGCCGGGACTTGCCTTGGGCCACGCCATCGGCCGCGTGGGCTGCTTCGCCGCGGGATGCTGCTACGGCAAAGAGACGCACCACTTCTGGGGCGTGGTGTTTCGCAATCCGCTCGCGAACCAGATCACAGGCACTCCGCTAAACGTCCCGCTCGAGCCTACGCAACTTTTCGAAGCGGCGGTCGAGCTGGCAAATTTCTTCTTCCTGATGTGGTTGCTGAAACGCAGAAAATTCGACGGTCAGGTTTTTGGCGCGTTTCTGTTCATCTACGGCGTGGCCCGATTCTTTCTGGAATTCCTGCGCGACGATCCCGGCCGCGGCTCAGTTTTTGGTGGAGCAATGTCCGGAACCCAGTTGATCGCAATCGGTCTGGTGATCGGCGGCGGTTTGATCTGGTGGCTGCGTCCGGGCATGAAGAAAGACATTGCGGCGCAGCCGGCCGCGGCGACGCGGTAGCGAATCTAGTTTCATTCCGTGCACCTTTCCGCGGTTTCGTGGTCGCTTCCCTTTTCGTCATCGAAATTCGCAATTCCTGCCGTGCGTAGTGGTACCCTTGAGCGCATGAAAAAAATCACACGTCGACGGTTCGGCAAAACCCTGGCCGGAACGGCTGCGGCCGCGCTCGCAGGCTCAACTCTTCCACGCTTTGCGTGGGCGCAGAATCCTGCTCTGCTGCAATTCCCCGCCAACTTCATGTGGGGCTGCGCCACCGCGTCCTATCAGATTGAGGGCGCGGTCAAGGAAGACGGGCGCAAGCCTTCCATCTGGGATACTTTTTCCCACACTCCAGGCAAGACTTTTCAGGGTGAGACTGGCGACATTGCCGACGACTCTTACCATCTCTACAAGGAAGATGTCCGGTTGCTCAAGAATCTGGGCGCCAAATGTTATCGATTTTCGATCGCGTGGTCTCGCATTTTTCCCGATGGCACTGGGCAACCGAACTCGAAAGGGCTCGATTACTACCAGCGTGTAGTCGACGAACTACTCAAGAACGACATTGCACCCTTCATTACTCTGTTTCACTGGGATCTGCCACAGGCTTTGCCCGGCGGCTGGCAGTCACGCGACACGTCGAAAGCCTTCGCCGATTACGCGGCCTATGTGTCGAAGCATTTGTCCGATCGCGTCAGCCATTTTTTCACCACCAATGAACTCGTCTGCTTTACAGACTTGGGGTACAAGAACGGGCAGTTCGCGCCTGGCCTGAAGTTGCCGGACGCCCAGGTGAATCAAATCCGCCACCATGGTGTGCTGGCCCATGGCATGGCGGTGCAGGCGATCCGGGCGAATGCCAAAAGCGGTACGCAAATTGGCCTCGCCGAAAATGCCACTGTATATGTGCCGGTGATTGAGAACGCGGAGCAGATTCAAGTTGCGCATCGCGCCACGCGCGAGGAAAATGCTCCGTTTTTAACCGCAATTATGGAAGGCAAATACACCGACGGCTATCTGCAGCGCGAAGGCGCGAACGCACCCAAAGTCGAAGACGGCGACATGAAGATTATCGGCAGCCCGCTCGATTTCGTCGGGCTGAATGCATATACCCCGGATTATGTTCGCGCGGACTCTTCGCCCGCAGGCTATGTCGTGGAAAAGCGCCAGGCCTCGTACCCGCGTATGGCCTCACCCTGGCTCTTCATCGGTCCCGAGGTTACTTATTGGGCGGTACGCAACGTCAGCGACATCTGGAAGCCGCGCGCCCTGTACATCACCGAAAATGGCTGCTCCGCCGATGATGTGGTCACCAGCGACGGTCGTGTTGAGGATACCGATCGCGTCATGTATCTGCGCAATCACCTTTCTCAGCTTCATCGCGCCGCTTCGGAAGGCTATCCGATCAAAGGATATTTTCTTTGGAGTCTGATGGACAACTACGAGTGGGCAGACGGTTACAGCAAGCGTTTCGGCATCCACTATGTGGATTTCAAAACTCAGACGCGCACGCCCAAGCTGAGCGCGGAGTGGTACCGTCAGGTAATTGCGAAAAACGCAGTGGAATAAAACATCAAGCCAACCGTTTGTAGCGGTGCTCCTACAGCTTCTCTCGAAGAAATTCGAACAGTGCGTAACCGACGAATG
Organism: uncultured Acidobacteriaceae bacterium; assembly: GCA_963726155.1. Taxonomy (GTDB): domain Bacteria; phylum Acidobacteriota; class Terriglobia; order Terriglobales; family Acidobacteriaceae; genus Sulfotelmatobacter. The sequence continues at coordinate 329,056 of CAVSBF010000002.1, read as the reverse complement.
CCGCCAAAAGAGCGATTGCAAAATTGGCGCTCGTAAAAGCATCGCGCAACGCCCACGCGAGGCCCCTTCTCAACCCCATGCCCGAGCGCTCAAATTCTCCCATCAAAAGATTGGAATAAAACAGGAAGACGATAAAGCAAACTTCAATCACCGCTCTCCAGATATTCTTCTTCATGGCAAATATCGGCTCCTTGCGCTGCATTCATACAGGTTACGCGTTGAACAATTCCATAGCATAGCCTGTAGTATGCTTCGCAGCGAATGCCGGAGTCATTTCCTATTCTCATCTCGGTCGCGCCGGAAAATGCAGACCGGCGTCTGGACCAATTCCTCACCACGACGCTTTCGAACGTGAGCCGCGCCCGGGTGCAGGAACTGATCGCTGAAGGCAAAGTGTTGGTGAACGACTCGGCGGCTAAAGCTTCACTCAAGTTGCGCGGGGGCGAGCGGGTGACCGTCCTCGGGGACGCGCAGCGCGCCCCACTCAAGGCCTCGCCGGAAGACATTCCGCTTGACATTGTTTATGAAGATGACGACCTCGCCGTGATCAACAAATCCGCGGGAATGATGGTACACGCTGGCGCTGGGGCCACTGATGACGCTCGCAATCGTGGAACTCTGGTGAATGCGTTACTCCATCATATGCGGACTTTATCTGGCGTGGGTGGGGACTTGCGGCCCGGAATTGTTCATCGCCTTGATAAAGAGACGAGCGGATTGATCGTGGTTGCTAAAAGCGATGAAACGCATCGCCAGCTCAGCGCCCAATTTGCCGCTCGCGAAGTAAAAAAGAAATATGTAGCGCTCGTCCACGGTTGGGTGAAGAAAGATTCCGGCACGATTACCAAGAATATAAGCCGTGATCGCGTCCGCCGTACGCGCATGACCACACGGCTCGAAGGCGGACGCGCCGCCGTCACGCATTACAGCGTAACGCGCCGTCTGGATACCAAGTTTGGAAAATTTACTTTGCTGGATGTGAAAATCGATACCGGACGCACTCATCAGATTCGTGTCCACATGGCGACACTGGGGCATCCAGTCGTAGGCGATACGATGTATGGTGCGCCAAAACAGGCTCGCGGACCTTCAGCTGCAATCAGCCTGGCGCGAAATTTCCTACACTCCGCGCAGTTGGAATTCGCCCATCCCCGCACCTCGAAGACGGTTGCCCTGCGCAGCGAATTGCCAGAAGAACTGCGAGAGTTTCTAGGGAAGATAGAAATGAAATGAAGATTTAGGCGGCGAGCGATTAGCCGGGCGATCGCTCGAAAGTTTAATTCGAGCCGATCCCCGAAAAAGCGCAGTCTACCGGGCCAGGAATTTCCAAGCTGCAACCATCACAAAAATAACGATTCCCGCCAGATAGGCCCAACCTCGTCCTTGCTGGAACTTTTCATGGCTTATCATCGAAGCAGCCTCCAAAGACATTGTACGATGGTACACCCCGAACTCCGCTGCCCAAAGTGGAGGTTACGGATATAATAGAAGTCAAATTGGGGTGCATCGTTACGAGACATATTTTTCCAATGGCTTCCGTTTATGCATGCGCGGCCATTTTACTGCTTCTGGCTGCTGAGCCGCAGTTAGCAACAGCGCAAGCATCGCCCGCGCCCTCGTCTGCGACTTCCGCTCAAGCCTCGTCTGCGCAAGCCGAAGCCAACCAAGCTCCGCAGGCCGCAACCGAGCAAAATGCCAATGATTCTGCTGCGGGCAACGCAGAAGTTCCCAAGATCCGGGTCGGCACGAATGAAGTAAATGTGGTATTCACAGTGACCGACAAGCACGGCAAGCGTGTAACCGATCTGAAGCAGGCCGACTTCCGCATTGTGGATGACAGCAAGCCGGTTACAGAAATTCGCAGCTTCCACGCGGAAACGAACTTGCCGCTGCAGGTGGGGCTGTTGATCGACGCCAGCGCCTCGGTGCGCGACCGCTTCAAGTTCGAGCAGGAATCGGCGATTGAATTCCTGAATCAAACCATTCGCAAGCGTTATGACCAGGCTTTCGTTGTGGGTTTTGATGTCACGCCCGAGCTTACGCAGGATTTCACTGACGACACGGAAAAGCTGGGGCATGGAGTCCGGGAACTGCGTCCGGGCGGCGGCACTGCGATGTACGACGCGCTTTATTACGCCTGCCGCGATAAGCTGCTGAAGCAGCCGCACGGCGGCCCCACCCGGCGCGCGATCATTCTGTTGAGCGATGGCGAAGACAATCAGAGCCATGTAACCCGCGAAGAAGCCATCGAAATGGCACAGCGTGCCGATGCCATCATCTACACCATCAGCACCAATGTCAGCGGCACCAAGGGAGCGGGCGACAAAGTGCTCGAGCGCATCGCCGATGCCACTGGCGGGCGCGCCTTTTTTCCCTTCCAGATTCGCGACGTGACCAACGCCTTCGCCGAGATTCAAGAGGAGCTGCGCAGCCAGTACGATGTTTCCTATAAGCCCATAGACTTCAAGTCCGACGGGCACTTCCGCACGATCGAGATCGTGGCCAATGACCGCAAGAATTTCCGGGTGAGAGCACGACGCGGGTATTACGCACCTGTGGCGCAGTAAAAGCGCATTAGCTTCTGGCAGGTTCAGTCAAAGGTGTTCACTCTTCACGGTCTACTTTGATGTCAGGATATTCTGGAACACCACTTCCAAAGAAATTGGGAATCAAGCCCGGATTTCACGTGCAGTTGGTGAACGCACCGGCAGAGGTTCGCGCCGAACTGTCCGGCGCACCGGCGGAATGCAGCATTAACCAGCGTAAATCGTCGCTCGACAAGTCACCGCTGGATTTTGTCATGTTGTTCACCCGATCGCGCCTGGAGTTACGCAGGGAATTCAGCCGGATGGCGAAGCAACTCGCTCCGGCCGGGATGCTCTGGGTGAGCTGGCCGAAAAAGAGTTCTGGAGTCGCCACCGATGTAGACGGGAACCTCGTGCGCGAGATTGGTTTAGCTGCGGGTCTGGTCGACGTAAAAGTTTGCGCTGTCACTGACGTGTGGTCGGGACTGAAGTTCGTGCGGCGTCTCCAGGATCGTAAGAAATGAGGACCGTAAAAAATAAACACAGCTCGCACCAAACAGGCCCGTCACAGAAATAAAAAAGGCTGCCCTAGAAAGGAAAGCCTTGAGAAACTCGAGCCGAAGTTGCCGGCGATGGAGCCGGTTAGCCTGATCGACAGCAACTTCGCTCGATCTTTAAGCCGTTCTGGCGCCCATAACGAGATGGGCCACAAACGAAATCACTGCAAAAAGCAGCAGTAGATGAATCAGTCCGCTGGCTACGTGGAACATCAGAAAGGCACCGGCCCACAGAATGAGCAACAGCAGAGCAATCACTAAAAATGGTCCGAATCGCATCTATGCCTCCAAAGACGTTGGCTTTCTCAGTTCGACCCAGCAGCGGAAGAACTCTTCATGGTTATACGACGACGATGCGGGGCGCAATATAGGCAAAACGCTGTAAATTGATAAGGCGACCGTAGTATTCAGCGGCGAAAACATAAGGAGCCAGCATGGTGCGCGTCGGATTAATCGGATTTGGCATGGCGGGCCAGGCGTTTCACGCGCCCGTGATACGCGGGGTAGCGGGGATGGAGCTTGCCTGCATTCTGGAGCGCAGGGGAACGCGCACCCAGGAAAAATATCCTGGTATCCGCGTTGCGCGTACTCTCGATGAATTGCTTGCCGATAAACAAATTCAGCTATGTGTGATTGCGACTCCGAATGATTCGCACTTCGATCTGGCACGCGCCTGTCTGCTGGCCGATCGGGATGTCGTAGTGGATAAACCTTTCGCACCGACCCTGCGAGAATCCGAAGAATTGGTGCGCCTGGCCGGGGAGCGAGGGAGATTGATTACCGTGTATCAAGATCGCCGATGGGATGGTGATTTCGGCACGATAAAAAAACTGGTGCAGTCAGGGCGGTTAGGCACCATCGTGGAATATGAATGCCGTTACGACCGTTTTCGACCGGAACCGAAGCCGAATGCGTGGCGTGAAAAAGCCGATCAGCCCGGCGCCGGCGTGTTGTTTGATCTGGGACCGCACGTGATCGATCAGGCACTCGTACTGTTTGGCGAGCCAAAATCAATCACAGCCTCTGCCTTCTGCGAGCGCGCAACTTCGCAGGTGGATGATTCGTTTGACGTCTGCCTGGAATATCCCCACCTTCGCGCGATGGGCCGCGCCCGCATCATCGCCTACGCACCCGGCCCGCATTTCCTGATTCACGGCACCAACGGATCATTTGTGAAGTATGGAATGGATCCGCAGGAAGCGCGCCTGCGTTCCGATGATTATCCGCAAGGCACCGACTGGGGCGCCGACTGGGGTGTGGAACCGGAAGAGTTGTGGGGAACGCTGAGCGTTGTCGCTGAGCCGGAAGTGAAAGTCAAAACAGATCGCGGCGACTACCGCGGCTTCTACGCCAACGTGAGAGATGCGATCGAAAAAAAAGCGCCATTAGATGTGACGCCCGAACAAGCGTTACGCACCATGCGAGCGGTAATCCTGGCGCACAAAAGCAGCCGTGAGAGGCGGACCGTTTCCTGGGAAGAGCCCGCCGAGTGATTTCAGACTGAGGGGTAGCTAAATTGAGCCGGCCCTGTCTCCTGAAGATTTTCGGGTTCAGGGGGGATTACTGAGGGAACTTCTTGAAGTGTTGAGCTGACAACCTTGAATGTCTTAACGTAAGGGCACCCGTCCAGCAATCCTTCCAGAATTTCCAGCACTTCCGGATAGCCCTTTGTGCTGTAAGCCTCGGCACTCGCAGGCTGATCCCAGAAGCTGATGGTCGCAACTTCGCGGCCATTCGGGACGACCAGAATAATTAAATCCAGAAATCCCTTTTGCTTTCGCAGCCAGGGAAGAACCTCGCCTTCCATGAGTTTGGCGAACTCCGAAACTGAGTTCGGCTTCAGAAGAGCGGAAACCTTGCGGGCAAACATATCCACCTCACCGGTCGTGCTGACTCGCCTGCGATCAATCACACGCGCACGAACCCGTCTATCAAATAGTGCGTTTCGACGCCGAATCGTTACATCGATAGGAAGTAATTAAGCAATTAACGTTGGGCTCAGAACTGCCGCACCATTGATCAGGAAGACTTGATCAGAAAAACTTCAGATTGATCTTTGGTGGTATTTCTGAAGGCCGCGCGTGAGTTCCGGCGCACAGCAATCAAGAGGGCAAGGTCCGTACCCGGCGAGCGTTGCCGGCGGGCCTTGCGGGTTGCGGGAAGAATGCCGTTGTCGCGTGCATGGCTTTTTGCAGCGCAGTCTGAAATTGCGCCATTTCGTCGTGCGTACCCACCGTGATGCGAACCCAGGTCGGCATGATTGGCCAGATACGGCCAATGTAAACCTTTTGCTTGGCCATGGCGTCGATTACTTCTTTGCCGGGACGTTTCGTATCCAGCAAAAAGCAGTTCGATTCCGAGGGGATGTATGTGTAGCCATTGCTGTCGAGCCATTGAAAAGTTGCCTGGCGCACGCTGGCGTTAATGCGCTTGCGTTCCGGAACCAGATTCGGATCTTTCAGGCTGGCGGAGGCCGCGGCAACGGCGGTGACAGGCATAAAGTTCCATCCCGCGCGCGCCATCAGTTTTTCCAGCAACTCGGGGCGCGCGATAGCGAGGCCGCAGCGTAGTCCGGCCATACCATACGTTTTTGAAAAAGTGCGAAGCACGATTACATCTTTTCCCGCTTTGACGAAATCAAGCGTCGAGGGTGCATCGCAAAAATGGATATAAGCCTCGTCGACCATTACCACCGATCCCTGGGGCTTGTTTTCTACGAGGTATTCAATCTCGGAGTGCGGTGTGAGCGTGCCGGTCGGATTGTTGGGATTGCAAATGTAAAACAATCCAGCATCTGGAGCGGCGGCAATCATGCCCTTCGTATCATGCGCGTAAGTTTTCGTGAGCGGAACCTTCACCACGCGGGCTTCGGTTGCCGCTGCCGCGAACATGCCAGCTTCGTAACCGGGATCCGCCGTTACATAGGTTCTCTGTGGCGAAGTAAAAGTGATCACTCCAAAGTGGAGCGCTGGAGTAGAACCGGGGAAAACATGAACCCAATCGGCGTCAAGGCCTTGCTGCTGGGCAAATAAGTGGATGAGATCTTCGGTGAGATTGTCGAGGTAGCGTCCACCCAGAGGGATGATGTTGGAAATCGCTTCACGCGCGGCCTGGCCGGGTCCCAGCGGATTCTCGTTGGAGTCGATCATCACGGCGTCCTTGGAGAACGCCACTCTAGGGCGGGCGGTCGCCGCCAGCATGGGCTCAGTGACGATTTGAAACGCCGCTGCGGCGGCGGAAAGCTGCAGAAACGAACGGCGGGAAAAAGGCGAGACGCTATTTGAAGGCATGGCGAACCTCCGGTTCATTCAGCGTCAACAGGCTAAATGTTTTCCGGCCAAAGCGAAAGTGGAACCTTCAACTTTATTGCGGCAACGGCTCGCGCGCGGTCGCATAGTATCCAGCGCGGGTTTGAATCTTGTAACCCTGCTTGTTCTTGATTTCGAGTTTGCGGTAGGTGCCGTCGAGTTTGGGATTGGTCGATGTGTATCCCAGGTTGTACTGGCTGCGCAGTTCGGCGGCGATCTGGTCGAAGGCCTCTTTCAGTTTGTCGAATTTGTTTCCCACGTTGATCATGCGGCCACCGGTTGCCTCTGTGAGCTTTTCCATTTCACTCGCGCCCGAGTATCCCATGCCGAAACCGCCGTAAAAGCCACGATCGGCGCAGAGCAGCACGTAGACGATGGCATCGGCTTTCTGAGCAGCCTCAATGGCATCCTTGATTTTCAGCTTGCTGCCTTCGTCCTCGCCATCGGTCAGCAGGATCATCGCCTTCCGTCCGACTTCTTTGGCCAGCATGTCGTGGGCGGAAAGATAAACCGCGTCGTAGAGCACGGTACCGGGGGCGTTATGAATTGGGACCGGGCCCTGTCCGAGGCCGGGTATTCCGCTGCCGCCACTCACTACTCCGCTTTGTATTTTTACTTTGTTCAGCGCGGCTTGCAAACGGTGAACGTCGCGGGTGTAATCCTGCACCAGTTCGGACTCCACGTTGAAGTCGATTACGAAAGCTTCGTCCTTGTCGGTGAGGATCTGGCGAAGGAACGCTCCGCCCACTTCTTTCTCCATGTCGAGGACTCTGATCTGGCTGCCGGAGGAATCAATGAGAATGCCAAGGGTGAGCGGCAGGTTCGATTCGGCGGCAAAATACTTAATGGTTTGCGGCTTGCCGTCTTCAAAAACCTGGAAATCATCTTTCGTCTGATTGGGAATCAGCATGCCGTGTTTGTCCTTGACGTTGAAAAACACGCCTACCACGTTGACATTGACCTTCAACGTCTCGTCGGACTTCTCGGGAGCCTGTTGGGCGTCGCTGGGGTTCGAAGGCGCCGAATTCGAACTCTGAGCCACAACTACAGCCGACAGAGTCAGAAAAAATATCAGGGCGGAGGCCAAGCTAGGCAAAAATCTTCGGTAAGCGGATAATCTGGACATGGAATAATCTCTCTTGGGGCTTTTTGTTAGTCTAGTCCTGAACGTTAGATGCACCAAGCGGGCGGCTTCAGGCATCCCAAGATCGAGCGGGATGGTTTTATTTTCAGCGTGACAATTCTTGGAAGACTGGGAAGGTGAGTGTGAGCGACAAAACGTCGGCTCGTATCAAAAGCATTGCCGTGCCATCCATTTGGGTGACCAGTCTTTCGGTCGTCGCATGTCTTGCCATTTACTTCGGCTCGGGTTCTTTGAGAGTCTCAGCACAGACCTCTGAGACCCAGGCGCAGCAGCCCCAATCTCAGCAATCTCAAGCTCAGCAATCCCAGCCATCCCAAAGCCAATCGGCTCCGAGTTCCGATATTCCGGATGCGCCTACGGTTCAGCCTTCGGCAACGCCAGCGGAGCCTCCGCCTCCGCCCAAGCCGGAGAAGAAACAGCCCAATGCGGACCGGAATCCCTGGACGAATCAGCCCAACACTCCTCCGGCGAACGCCGGCGCTGCCCCGCAGGAAGAGAACTCCACGCCTCCGCCTATGCCTCCGGTCAAAACACTTCCGCCGGGCACCCCGGTAAAGACCTCGAACGCTCAGCAGCAACTCTATACCCTCCGAGTCAACCCTACCTTCGTGCAGTTTCCGGTGACGGTGAGGGACAGTGACGGGCGTAGAGTGGATGGCCTTCTGCCTACCGACTTCATCGTCAAGGAGAACGGGATTGTGCAGAAGCTTAGCTATTTCACCCAGGACCCGTTCGCTCTGTCCGTAGCGATCGTGATGGACCTGGGAATGTCGGATTCAACGGTGCAGAAGGTGAATCAGACCTTCCCGGCGCTGATCAGTGCATTCGCACCCTATGACGAAGTTGCCCTTTATACCTTCAGCAGCACGGTAAGCGAGGTCAGCGACTTTACCGCGCCCACGCAAAAGCTGACGGCAGTCTTCAACCAGATCAAGACCGAACGAGGAAGCAATAATGGACCGGCTGTGCTGAGCGGTCCGCTTGCACCGAACGGTCCAATTATTAACGGGATGCCAGTGGGCAGCCCTACACAGCCTGTGTACACACCTCCGAAGCAGTCCCGCGTGCTCAACGACGCCATTCTGGAAGCTGCGCTCGACCTGAGCAAGCGCGATCGTTTCCGGCGCAAGATTATTTTTGTGATCAGTGATGGCCGCGAATTTGGCAGCCAGGCGAGTTATCGTGACGTTCTAAAATTATTGTTATCCAAGGAGATCCAGGTTAAAGCTGTGGCCGTCGGAAGCGCCGCGCTTCCGGTATACGACAAAGTGGAACGGCTGCACTTGCCGCGCCAGGGCTACGACGATATTCTGCCGAAGTATGTCGCTGCCACCGGCGGCCTTCCAGTCTATCGCGAGCTTTCTCTGAGCGCGATTGAAGATACCTATGCGCAAGCCATGAGTGATGCCCGGAATCAATACACTCTGGGCTACACACCAGCGCGACCGAAGACGCCCACCACCTCGGCCTACCGCAATATCGAGGTGTTGGTCGATCGTCCGCATTTGAAGATCTACGCGAAAGATGGATACTATCCGGCGGTTGCAACGCGTTAGGAGTTGGACGATTGCTGATTGCTGATTGTTGCTGATTGAAGAGTTTTCAGGGCGCTTCGATTGGGTTGGGCCGGTCGCAATCAACAATCAGGAAATCAACAATCAACAATTCCATCCCGATTCGCAGTTTTCTTGACCACTTTTGGCGAGGGGTCACCTGAGTAACCTGCGTTCCCTCCCCCGCCTGTGATATAAAAGCCCCGAGCCCCCAAAGGGATATTTTTGCGCGCGGGAAGGTGTGCCGTCCGCGCTTTTGAGGAAAGCCTTGAGTTTCATCAACTTCGCAGCCCGCGAGATCAATTGCAAAATCGTGTATTACGGTGCCGGATTGGGGGGCAAAACCACGAACTTGCAAGTGATCTACCAGAAGACCGCGGAACAGCAGAAAGGCAAGATGATCTCGCTCGCTACCGAAACCGAGCGTACTCTTTTCTTCGATTTTCTGCCGCTTGATCTCGGCTCGGTGCGTGGCTTCAAGACTAGAATCCATCTTTACACCGTACCTGGACAGGTGTTCTACGATGCCAGCCGCAAATTAATTCTTCGCGGCGTCGACGGCATCGTCTTCGTCGCCGACTCGCAGGAGCAGCGCATGGATGCCAATGTGGAAGCGCTCGACAACCTGATGTCGAACCTGAAAGAACATGGCTACGACTTCAACAAGATTCCTTACGTGTTGCAACTTAACAAGCGCGACCTGCCGAATATTTTATCCACGGAAGTCCTTAGCAAAGAACTTCGCAAAAAAAACGAAGCCGTTATCGAAGCCGTCGCCTTCCAGGGCACCGGAGTTTTCGAGACTTTGAAAGAAATCGCCAAGCAGGTGCTTACGGAATTAAAAGCCGGGGGGTAACTGTAATTTCTTTCTATTCCTCTAATTTTTTAATTCTTGCTGATTAAGTATTTTTCCCTAGTCCGCTACGGTTTCCTACCGATGGACTTTAAGCGTCATTCCCATGATTCTCAAATGCTGTAGGGTTCACTGCATCAGGTGTGTTTTAGCAAGTTAGGTCGGCCTGAATAAAGGTCTGGTCTTACGCTGTTGCTTCGCAGCACTTCTACGCACTAAGTCTCCGCAAGCATTGGACTCCACGATACTCCGCTCAGGATGTCTCTAGAATGTCCCGCTCGTACGCACGTTCCTTACGTTGGTCTCATTCGAAGGAGTCCGCTTTTCCCCGATCTAACCGTTGCTGGAGGAAGGAATTTTTATGAAAGCGCAAGATATTCCTAATTTACTCACCATAAAGTTGGCTTTTCTTTTGCTCTTCGCTTTAACTCTGTATCCAATTTCTTCCACCGGCCAGTCGTTAACTTCGGGGGACGTCGCTGGCACTGTGCTCGACCCCACCGGAGCGGCGGTCCCTGGTGCCACGGTTACTCTCACCAATCTCGACACCGGCGCCAAACAGACGGCGACCACATCCTCCACCGGCGCTTACCGCTTCGCATTGCTGAATCCGGGAAGCTACTCGGTTGCTGTAACCGCCTCAGGATTTCAGTCCGCTCAACAAAAGACAGTTGTGAGTGTTGGCCAAGCCAGCACATTGAACATAAAGCTTGAGTTGGCCTCCGCCAATACTACGGTGGTGGAAGTGAGCGCCGGCGGAAACGTGGTTCAAACTGAAAATGGAAACGTTTCCACTAATATCACTCCGGAAACCATCGCGAACATGCCCAATCCGGGGAACGATCTGAGCTACTACGTCCAGACTGCGCCCGGCGCCACGATGAACACTCAGGCTGGCTACGGGAACAGCGCCGTCTATGGCATCTCCGCCACTTCGAACCTTTTCACGGTGGACGGCATGAACGAAAACGATCCCTTCCTCAACCTGAATAATTCAGGTGCGACCAACTTGTTCCTGGGATCGAATGACGTTCGCGAAGCCACTGTGGTGAACAACGGCTATTCTGGCGAGTACGGAGAACTGGCTGGCGCCAACGTGAACTACGTCACCAAATCCGGCAGCAATACCTTTCACGGCAACGCGGAATACTTCTGGAATGGACGCGTTCTGAACGCCAACGACTGGTTCAACAATAACACCACGCCGGCGACTCCGCGCCCGTTTGACAATGCAAACCAATGGGCGGCTTCTATCGGCGGACCGATCCGGAAGAACAAAACATTTTTCTTCATGGATACCGAAGGGCTGCGTTTGCTGATACCGACCGCTCAGCCGGTAAACGTGCCCAGTGCGCCCTTTGAAGCGGCAACCATCGCGAATCTCAGCGCAAATCCCCTCACTGCACCCGAAGTTCCCTTTTATAACCGGATTTTTTCCATCTATAACGGCGCTTCTGGCCAAAACCGTGCCGCAAACGTTCTGCCCGCCGGCGGATGCGATGGCGGCGTCACGCTGGCGGGGGGTGCTCCTTGCGCGCTGCAGTTCCAATCCAACATCGACAATCTGACCGATGAGTGGCTTCTCACTGCTCGTGTTGATCAGAACATCGGAAACAAAGACCGTGCTTTTGTGCACTTCCGAACCGATCATGGATTGCAGGCAACCTATACCGATCCGTTGAACCCGTTGCTGAACGCAGTCAGTCACCAGCCGCAGTACGAAGGTCAGTTCCAGGAGACGCACACAGTTGGGAACAATGGTATCAATCAGTTCATTCTGTCGGGGTCCTGGTATAGCGCAGTATTCGCCACCGCGAGTTTGCCCGCTTCGCAGGCGCTCATGCCTTATGATCTGGCGTTCCTTGGCGGTGAGCTGCAAAGTCCCGGTTCTCCGACTGCAAACCCCTTGGAGTACTCCGAATGGCCCCAAGGTAGAAATGTGACGCAATATCAAATCTCTGACGATTACTCCTGGTTGCGAGGAAGACATAATTTTAAGGTCGGAGTGAACTTCCGGCGTAATGACATCACCGATTATTCGCCGGGCGGATTCGCGGCGACCGTTCCCATCGCAGAATTTGCCAGCCTGGGAAGCTTCTTTTCCGGCACGGTTGACACTTACGAGCAGGCCTATGCCACCCGGCCTACCGAGCCCTTGGCTCTCTACGCTCTTGGCCTCTACGCCCAGGATGAGTGGAGCGTTAAGCCTCATCTCAAAATTACCCTGGCTTTGCGCGCGGAACACAATTCCAACCCGATCTGCCAGACGAATTGCTTTGCCCGCCTGAGCAATGCGTTCGACAGCATCTCCCACGACCCGTCACAGCCTTATAATCAGGCAATTGTTACCGGTTTGCACCAGGCACTACCCAACTACCAGAACATCAGTTGGGAACCCCGGCTCGGATTTGCCTGGCAACCGTTTGGCGACGGAAAGACGGTATTTCGCGGCGGCGTTGGCATCTTCGCCGATGTCTTCCCCGGAACCATTGCTACTTCCTTCGACACAAACTCTCCTTTGAAAAACACTTTCGTCGCCAGTGGAGGTCTGCTTGCGCCTGGTCTTCCGGGAAGCGCCCAAACCGCCACTACCGCTTCCAATACTGCGTTCACTACGGGGTTTAGTTCAGGGCTGAATCTCGCGCAGATCAGCGCGGTCGCTCCGCTATTCACTCCTCCGGCCCTTACTAACTCTGCGAATAACATTCATTACCCAACGTACGACGAGTGGAATTTTGAGGTCCAGCAACCGCTGGGAGCGAAGATGTCGTTCTCACTCAACTACGTCGGCAATCACGGAAGTTATCTCGCGCTCTTGAATCCGGGTCTCAACAGTTATTGCAATGGCGCTTGTTTAGGGTCGTTGAGCACGGCGGCGGGCACGCCCGTAACTGCGTTTGTAGGTATGCCAACGGCCCCACTGGATTCTCGCTTCTCGATAGTGACCGAGGCTTCAAACCCCGGTGTGTCGAATTACAACGGGCTCACCGTGGAGTTTACGCGTCACGTATCAAACTCTCTTCAGGTGCAAGCCAGTTACACGTGGAGCCACGCCCTGGATGACATCTCCAACGGAGGTTTTCTTCCTTACAATTTCGACACCAACACAAGCATCCTTGCTCCGCAGGATCCTTACAACTTCCGCGCCTACAATTATGGCAACGCTGATTACGATACTCGCCATCAGTTCCAGGCGAGCTACGTTTACAACACGCCGAATTTGCGCGGTTTGTGGGGCGCGCTTTTGGATTGGACGGTCTCTGGGACTTTCTTTGCACGAACCGGCCTGCCCTTCACGGTCATAGACTCGGGTAGCACCGGAGTGCTGAATGCCTACAATTATGGGCCGGCGCTCGGTCAGGACTTGTTTGCCAATTCCTCCGTCGGGCCGCTCACATGCAGCTCCTCGGCGGCGACTACGCCGTGCTTGACTCCATCTGAGTTCAGCTCGGCGATCGGCCCTGGCGGGGTTGCAAGTTTCGGAAACCAGCGCCGCAATCAAGTCTACGGTCCAAGGTATTTCGACACGGACTTGACCCTGATGAAGACTATTCCGATTCCGCACTGGGAAGGAGCGAAATTCCAGTTTGGAGCGCAGGCCTTCAACGTTCTCAACCACCCTAACTTCGATCAGCCGGTGGGCGACATTGCGAACCCGCAGTTCGGATCGATTGTGAGAACCGTGGCCACGCCGACCAGCATTTTTGGCTCTTTCCTCGGCGCAGACGCTTCTCCTCGCGCCCTCCAGATTAAAGGGCAGATTACCTTCTAGTGTTTCCCGTTACACCGCTGTTTTTGCTTGCGGCCCGTCCCCCCGGGCCGCTTTTTTGTCGAAGGATCTGACTCTAATCGTTACTTCGGTACCGCCTCCTTGAGGCCATTCCTCTCGACACCATTACTGCGTACGATCAATCTGCCCGAGTTTTCGAGCGCCACGTCATCGCAGAAGAAAGCAGTGAGGCCGTATGATTTTGCAGCAGGATTTACCTCGCCGAGAGTCCGATCACCATATTGTTTACAGGCCCGATCCACGCCATTATCACCCCGTCAAGCCGGTAGCTGTTCCTGAAGGCGGCGCTACGATATTTTTCGTCCTGGCTGCCCTAACCGCGATGGGATGGGCAGTATGCAAACGCTACGGAGCGCGAATCAATCAAAGCCCTGTCGCGCGGGGATGACCCTTCAGCGATCACCATTAGAAATCTCCAAAGGTCCCTCCCGTTGGTGATCTGGTTGTCTGCCGGCACGCGGGATAGAGTCCGGCCAAGGACTCTCCCTTGAGTGTCCTCTTGAACGCTTTTCAAGAGGTGATGGATGTTTATCCCCCTGCCCGGCCCGCCGCATAAAAGGTGTGCGCGTCAAGCCGTTTTGCTCCGTTGCGCGGCCTTGATCGCCGTCCTGACCTGGCTTCTCATCCTCAGCGCTTGTTCCGGATTTTCTGTCCCCGCCGCCAGCGGCAGTACTCCGCCACCGGCAACCAACTCAACCGCTGCACTCACGATTTCGAATGCACTCCCTTCTGGCACCGTCGGTGCGGCGTATAGTGCTGCGCTCAGCGTGAGTGGAGGGACGGCACCCTACGTCTTTTCGCTCGCCTCCGGCCAACTACCCGCCAGAATTGTGCTCAACGCAAACAAGGGAATCTTCTCCGGAACACCGAGCACCGCCGGGGCCTTCGGTTTTGCTATTTCTGTAACGGACTCCAAGGGCGTATCAAAACAGCAAGCCCTGCAAATTACGGTCGCGAACACTCCGATTTCAAACCCGGGAAACACCTTCTCCAACCTGCAGCAAAGCGCCGGCTGGGGAGAATACGGACAGGGCCCGCCAAGTTTCATCGATTGCTCGCCCTCGCCTTGCGACGGCATCACCTACGCCATGACCCAGGGAATCAAGTCCCCGTCCGTGAGTGGATCGGCAACGGAATATGATCTGGGTGGAACTGCTGTTTATTCCGACGCACTCTTTAACAACCACCTGATCGGCGCATTTTCTTCGCAGGGCATGCCCGACACCAATCAGACGCTGGTCCCCACCTATCACGACTTTACTTACGACGTTTATTTCTACGGAACCAATCTTGAACTCTCGCAGGCCGTCGAGTTCGATATCAACCAGTTCTTCGACAATCTCGGTTTCATCTGGGGCCATGAGTGCCGCATCGCCGGCGGCCACGAATGGGATGTCTGGAACAACGTAACTGCTCACTGGACTCCGACAGGCATCCCTTGTTACCCGCTCGATAATTCCTGGAACCACTTGACCATCAAGGTCCAGCGAACTTCCAGCAATCAGTTACTCTACCAATCGATAACCTTGAATGGCGTAACCAATACGCTCAACCAGTATTACGATCCCGGTACCGCGGTGAATTGGTATGGAGTGACGATCAACTATCAGATGGATGGAAACTATCAACAGGCGCCCTACACCGTCTATCTCGACAACCTCACTTTTACTTACGAGTGATATCTTCTCTTCGGCGAGAATCGGAAAGCAAAAAAAGCGCCGGAAGATTTTCCGGCGCTAAGAGGCTCGCGAGATGCGGTCAAGCGAGTTTGTAAAATTAAAATATCTTATTTGCTCTCGGCGATCGGGCTTGCTCCCAAGTCGCGGCGTCCATTTACAGCGGTGCGAGCCGCGCGTGTGGCCGGCATGTTAGCGGCAGCGGCTCCGTAGCGCTCCAGCAGCACGGGCGCCATGGTGTTCTCCGCTTCCTTCACGAAGATCATTTGCGCCTCCGCTGCCATATCCACGCGGACAAAATCACCCAGCTTTACCTGGCCGGTTGCAACCAGGTTGGCCAGCGGAAACACCAGGTGGCGTTCGATCGCCCGCTTCAGGTGACGCGCTCCATAGCGCGGATCAGTTCCTTCTTTGAGCAGAAACTGCTTCACGCCTGCGGTGCAATTAAAAACAAACTGGTTCGCTCCCGCAGCCATTAAAACGCGCTGCTGCACCATGCCCAGTTCGATCTCAAGAATCTGAGCCAGATGCTCGTCGCGCAGCGTTTTGAAGACGACCGTCTTGTCGATGCGGTTCATGAACTCCGGGGTAAACTTCCGCCGCGCTGCTTCCACCGCCGTGCGCTGAATCTTATCGTCAAAATTATTGTCGACCTCCACTACCTTGGGCGCAAACCCAAAGCCGCCGTCGACCAGATTCGTCATCTCGCTGGCACCCAGGTTCGAGGTCAGGATGATGATGCACTGCGATAGGTCAACGCGGCGATTGTCGCCCAGCGTGAGCGTCGCCTTGTCGAGGATTCCCAGCAATAACTGCCAGAGGGAGTCCGAGGCTTTCTCGATTTCGTCAAACAATAAAATCGAGAGCTTTAGCTTCTCCGTAAACCACTGGTTCAACGCTTCCTGCGTCAGCAAGGGATGAGTCTCCCGATGTCCCAAGTATCCCGGAGGCGAACCGATCAGCTTTGCAATCTCGTGCGAATGCTGAAACTCGGCGCAGTCGATCTTGATGCAGGCCCGTGAATCGCCGAACAGGGCCTCGGCCATGGCTTCCACCACGCGAGTTTTTCCCGAACCCGTCGGTCCCAGAAAAAGCAGGTTGCCCACCGGACGGCCCGGCGCATTCAATCCCGCTAGAAACATCTGGTAAATCTCGGCTACTTTTTCTACGGCTTGGTCCTGGCCCACGATCTTGCGGCGCAGGGTGGCTTCAAATTCTCCAGCATCGTTGCTGCGGCGGTTAGGATCGAGCACAGTTGCGAGATTCGTTCTCATAATTGAATGATCCGGCTTGCACCGGGAATCTGGTTCCTTTTCCAGGCTGTATTCTCAGCCCTTTGCCTGCGTTGCCAAGGATTCTCCGGGCCTTTCTTCGCGACTCCCCAGCTCTCTAAGATGACAAAATTTGTCATTTGGAAACAGTCGCTTGTCAGCCCCGGTAGCGCGTCCCCGGTACTCCCAAATAAGCAAGCCGCTGGCCACGGTCAGGCGATCACTTGTGGAAACAAAAACCCTCTATCGGCAGGAGTTACAGGCCCAGCCCCGAGATTAGAACAGAGGCCGGTAAAAAGGGAAAGAGCCGCAAGGGAAATAATTTGCGCACAAAGGAAGGGACTGTGCCGGTCCTGTCCTAATCAGGCGCTCTACCCTGTGCTCCCCCGTGCTCTCTGTGGTCAAGATTTTTGGCTCTCGCACGACCAACGGGGAGATGACCGCTAGTAACTAGCGGCTCCATTGCTTGCGGGATAGCATCGCGATCAGGCCGTTCTCGGAGGCTATTTTGCGTCGCTCGTCTATTCTCACTATCTCTGCGGTGTCGTGCGTTCTCTTTGCCCTGGCTGCGGTTCGGCTAAACTCCCACTCTGCTTCTGCGCAGGCCGCTCAAGCTCCGGCTGTGCAAGCGCCGCAAAGTGCGCATCTGGAGCCGGTCAGCACGATCGTCCCCGCCGTAAAACCGACGGACATTTCCTCGACGCGGCTCTCGTCGTCCGCATCAATATTGCTTTATACAGCGAAGCGCGGAGACACGATTCCCGCTCTCGCCCGTCAATACTTAAAGAACACCTCGTACCTCACCTCTTCCGAACTGGCCGATGCTATCCGCGAATCGAACGGAAATCGCTCGGGGAACATTCTTAAGGCCGGCGAGCAAATCACAATCCCAGGAATTCTACCCGCGCCAATCGTCGAAAAGACTGTTCCCGTCGCCAGGGATTTTGAAGTCCGCGCCATCTACCTCACCGGCATCATGGCCGCCAGCGACCATGGGATCCGCATCATCCGCCATTGGCGCGAGGTCGGAGGCAACGCCGTGGTCTTCGACATTAAAGATTCCGATGGCAGCGTGAACATTCCGTTCGAACATCCGCTCCTCGGCAAGCACCAGGTCTATATTCACGACCTGCCCAAGTTCGTCCATTTCCTCCACTCCGAGAACATGCACGCCATTGCCCGCATCGCCATGTTCCGCGACGAGCGCATGGTCGTCGAACATCCCGAACTCGCCGTACAGTCCAGGAAAACGAAGCAGCCCTGGCGAGAGAACGGCAAGCTGGTGTGGACCGATCCTTCTCAACCGAAAGTGCAGGACTACGACATCGCCCTCGCCAAATTCGTCGCGCAATCCGGGGCGGACGAGATTCAATTCGACTACGTCCGCTTCCCCGCCGAAGGCGACCAGAAGGACGCCAGCTTCGTATATCAGAGAGAACAAGACTCATGTGGCGACGGGCGCCTCGCCCGTCCCGCCGATGCGAAGCAAGGTGGAACCTCCACGGCTGACGTTTCCTGCAAAGCCCCCATGCTCCAGCGTTCTGACGTGATCACCGCCTTCCTGAAGCGAGCCTACGCCGAACTGCATCCCACTGGAGTCCTGCTCTCACTCGATGTCTTTGGGGTGATGGCGTGGCAACGCTCTGTCGACCTCTCCCACACCGGACAAGACATTGTCGGCATGGCGAAATACTGTGACGTTCTCTCGCCGATGATTTACCCTTCACATTTTTTTGGTATGGATGGAATAGAGCATCCCGGTGATGCCCCTGAGCACTTCATCGGCGAATCCATGCAACGCTTCGAGCTGATCACGAAGGGTAGTGGAGTCGTCATCCGCCCATGGCTGCAAGCCTTCCGCTGGCGCACCAAGACTTACTCGCCGGAATACATCAAGGTGCAAGTCGCGACCGCCCGAGAAAAAGGCGGCATCGGATTTTTATTCTGGAACGCTGCTAACGACTACTCGAAGCCTTACGAAGCGATGCCCGAAATGAAAGCCGCGGATCTGAAGGAAGGAAAAGAAAAAGCGAAATATTTTCGCGGCGACGAACTGCCAACCGCCACGGTAAAAGCATCGCTCTCGCCGGTAGCTTTGCCCTGATCGTTTTCTGCGAGTTGTCTTCCGGAGGATGGCATCTTTGCCCGCAGGAACGCCTCCTGATCTTGTCGAAGGAATCTGCGTAACCCTACTTCCGCACTCGCAACTTCTCCAACCTCTTCGCAGCGGCTGACAGAGTCTCCGGGCGCTTGCAGAACGCAAAGCGCACCTGCCGCGCCCCGTCCCTCGCGTCATGATAAAAACTCGACCCCGGCACCGCCGCTACGCCGATTTCTTTGACTAAATATTTCGTGAAGGAAACGTCATCTTCAAATCCAAACGCAGAAATATCCGTCATCACGTAATAAGCGCCGCGCGGAAGGAAACACTTAAACCCCGCAGTTTCCAGCTCTGGAATCAAATGATCCCGCCGCGTCCGATAGCCTTCCGCCAGCTTCGCATAATATTCCGCCGGCAAGCTCAACGCCGCGGCGCCCGCCTCCTGCAGCGGAGCCGGGGCACCGACCGTCAAAAAATCATGCACCTTGCGGATTGCGTTCGTAATCTTTTCCGCTGCAACCGCCCAGCCCACGCGCCATCCCGTAACGCTGTATGTCTTCGACATTCCATTGATCGTCACCGTCCGATCTTGCATTCCCTCCAGCGAGGCGATGGAGATATGTTTGGTCCCGTCATACAAAATGTGTTCGTAAATCTCATCCGTGATCGCGAGCACGTCGAACTCGGCACACAAATCACGAATCAATTCCAATTCAGCTCGCGTGAAGACTTTGCCAGTTGGGTTGTTGGGGGTATTGAGTATGATGGCCTTCGTATTCTTATCAAACGCCGCACGCAGTTCTTTTTCATCGAACGTCCACTCGCCACCTTCGTTACCCGGCGGCCTCAACTTTACAAACCGCGGCCGCGCTCCGCTCAACACCGAATCCGGCCCATAATTTTCGTAGAATGGTTCGAAGATCACCACTTCATCGCCCGCATTGCACACCGCCAGCAAAGTCGAGATCATCGCCTCCGTGGATCCGCAACACACCGTGATCTCTTTTTCCGGATCGACCGAAATCCCTTGCCACGCGCCCATCTGGCGCGCAATGGCATTACGCAAGCTTTTCGCGCCCCAGGTGATCGCATACTGATTCACATCGCTTTCGATGGCAGCGCGGGCGGCCGCTTTGATGTCGGCCGGCGCCGCGAAATCCGGGAACCCCTGGGCAAGATTCACGGCGCCGTGCAGCATGGCCTGCCGCGTCATCTCCCGAATCACTGACTCGGTAAATTGCGAAACTTTGTCGCTAAGAAATTGTTTATTCTGGATGGATAGAGAAGAAATAACGTCCGCCATAACTGGCAGATTAGCACACCGAAGAAAATTGTTGATTGTTGCTTGAAGCCTGTGGGAACGTCGAATGCCCGAGCGGTTTTTCTCTAATCAATAATCAGCAATCATAAATCAACAATTGGAGCTATGCCCGCTGCACTCCCCCTAAGCCTTGCAGTGCCGCCACCATTTGCGATGACCACTCTGCAATCTGCTCGTCGCGCAGCGTCCCTTCATCTGACTGCAACCGCGCCCGCAGCAGAATGGAATATTTCCCCGCATCAATTGACCCGCCGCGAAAAATCTCTACCGGGTTGAATTCACGCAGCTCTTTCAGGCGCAGCCCCATCACCACCCGCCGCATCGCTTCGAACTCAACGTCGTCGGAAAACACAAAAGAGAAATCCCGTTCCACAGCCGGATATTTCGCCAGCGGCGCAAACTTTACCGTCCGTAATCCGTGCGCATGCAATTGTTCCAGATCGATCTCGGCCAGAAAAACATCCTGCCGCAACTTCTTTTGTGACTTGACATCTTCAGCAATCTGCCCAAACTGCGCCACCACGGCGCCATCCATCACAGCCCGCGCCGAGCCTCCGGGATGAAAATATTCCGCCGTCTTTCGATCGAAACTCAGCTCACGGTATTGGAATGCCGTGAGCAGATTCTCCACGTCACCCTTGAACGAACGAAACGCCTCGGCCGCCGCAGCCTGTTCTCCCTTGCTCACATCGAGCACGCCTGCGGCGGGCAACGCACTCTTCACGCTCGTTGCTGTTGCGCCCAGGCACAGGCGTGCTGACTCGATCCGATCGGCACCAGATAGTTCGTAGGTCCGCCCCGTCTCAAACAGCCGCACGTTCTCCAGACCACGATTCAGATTCCGCGCCAGCATGTCGAGCATTCCAGGAGCCATCGACGTCCGCATCACCGACGCTTCTTCGCTCAGCGGATTTTCCAGTTCTAGCACCGAAGCCGACGAGAATCTTTCCGCATCGGCATGGGAAATAAATGTCAGCGATACCGCCTCGTCATATCCCAGGGCCAATGCACGCGCGCGCAAAGTGGCGTCCATGGCCGCATGCGGCGACTCCACCACTGCTCCACTGAAAGCCGGCAAAGTATTTTCGAATCTGTCGTACCCGTGCAGGCGCGCGATCTCTTCGATCACATCGATCTCCCGCTCTACATCCAGCCGCCAGCTCGGGATGTGGACGCGAAACTGCGCATCCGCTTGTCCTTCAGGAATTACGCCAAATCCAAGTTTCTTCAGGATGCGAAAAATCTCTCCCGAATCCAGATTCCCGCCTAGAATTCGCTGCACTTCTGAAAGCCGCAGCAGCACCGGCGCCTGATCGATCTTTCTCGACACCACATCGATCACATCGCCGACAAGTTCTCCACCACCTGATTGGAGAATCAGCGCTGCGACCAAATCGCACGACAAAATTGTGGACTCAAAATCCGCGCCACGCTCGAAGCGGTGCGATGCGTCGGTATGGATGCCATGCCGCCGCGAAGTCTTGCGCACAGTGAGCGGATCCCACCACGCCGACTCGATCAAAATATTCCGCGTCTGGTCAGTGATCATGGTGTCGAAACCGCCCATCACTCCCGCGAGGCCCACAGGCTTTTTCGCGTCTGCGACCACCAAGTCTTCCGAGGTCAGAGTGCGCTCCACACCATCAAGTGTTTTCAGCTTTTCTCCCGGCTTCGCTTTTCGAATGATGAGTCGCCCACCTTCGAGGAGGTCGAGATCGAAGACGTGCGTGGGCTTGCCCATCTCCCACAAAACGTAATTGGTGGCATCGACCGCGTTGCTGATTGGCCGCTGATCGAGCAGTTGCAAGCGGTGCGCAATCCTCTCCGAAGAAGGCTTGATGCGAGTGCCATGAATCACCCGCGCAGAGAAGCGCGGACAAAGCTGCGGCTCCTCGACTTGAATGGGGAAATTTGCTTCTCCTCTAGAGGCGGGTAGTTTCGGACTGAGCGTCTTCAGCGGCAAGTCATATATGGCCGCTGCCTCCCGCGCGACGCCATAATGATTCATCGCGTCGGGACGATTCGTCCCAATCTCCATCTCTAATACGGTGTCTGCGCCGGCTCCCTGAATGCCCTCCACTGCAAATCCGGCCGCCGTCAGATCTTCGGCGAGCCGCTGGTTATCGACGGTGAGATCGACGAAATCACGAATCCATTGTGAAGAGAGTTTCATTTATGGCTTTAGCGCACGGGCTTTAGCTTTGGTGCCAGACTGCAGCGACGCTTTTATGCGAAACGCGTGGATGACAGAGGGCGAAATAGCCGCTATGCCCACTGCTCCAGGAACCTGACATCCCCCTGAAAGAACAACTGAATATCATCCACCCCATACTTCAACAGCGCGATCCTATCCGCGCCCATGCCGAAGGCAAATCCCGAAACTTTTCTCGGGTCATATCCGTTGTCTTTCACAAACTCAAACACATTCGGATCGACCATGCCACATCCGAGAATCTCAATCCACCCCGTCTGTTTGCAGGGACGGCACGGCACGTTATCCGGCCCGCGCCTGCCGCTCCCGCCGCAGATGAAACATGAAACATACATTTCCGCGCTGGGCTCGGTGAAGGGGAAAAATGACGGGCGAAAACTTGTCTTCACGCTCGATCCAAAAAACTCCTTCATAGCATGATCAAGCGTGCCCTTCAAATCGCCAAACGTAATATTGGTGTCGACCGCGAGTCCTTCGATCTGATGAAACATTGGCGAGTGGCTGGCATCCGGAGGATCGTTGCGATGAACCGTTCCGGGAATCACAATGCGAAGTGGCGGTCGCATCTTCTCCATTGTTCGAATCTGCACCGGAGAAGTGTGCGTGCGCAGCAGCAAGCGCTCGCGCTGCACTTTCGATTGCTGGCCCGCGATGAACAAAGTATCCTGCGTATCGCGGGCCGGATGATTGGGCGGAAAATTCAGCGCCTCGAAGTTGTAGTAATCGGTCTCGACCACCGGCCCTTCGGCAACGGAATATCCAAGCTTCTGAAAGACGCGAACCATCTCGTTCGTTGTCTTGACGACTGGATGCTCCGCTCCGATGGGACGGCGAATGCCGGGAAGAGAAATATCCACCTGCTGGTCGGCGGCGCTGCCGTCGGCGCGGACAACGTGTGCCCCATCCACCAACTCCTGAATTCGGGTCTTCAACTCATTGACGCGAATTCCGGCCCCACGCTTTGCATCCTTGGGAGCGCTCTTCAACCACAAATCATTAATCTGCGTAAGGACGCCGTTCTTACGTCCCAGCCAGCGATCGCGAAATGCCTTGAGTTCCCCGTCATCCCGAACCCCCGTCGCTTCGTCTGTACACGCGCGAATGCACTCAGCGGCTGCCTTCTCCAGCGCCGCCGCCGAATAATCCGTCAACTTGGAAACGGTATAGGCCACGATCACTAACAATATGCAATGTCGTCCTGATCACGCTCTTGGCGCGAAGGACCTATGCAAGTCCCAGCGGACTGCACAGGTTCTTCGCTCCGCTCAGAATGACAATGCTGATTTGACTGTATTGATAAACCGAAAGTTCAGAGAGCGACTACGCCGCCCCGCCGATGACGCCCTTCGCCTGCTGTGCCAGCGTGGCGAACGCTGCCGCATCCCGCACCGCTAGGTCGGCCAGAATCTTGCGATCCAGTTCTACGCCAGCCACCTTCAATCCGTGAATGAACTGGTTATAACTCAGCCCATTCAGCTTGGCGGCTGCGCCGATCCGCACAATCCACAGCGATCGATATTGCCGCTTGCGCTGCTTGCGTCCCGAATAGGCGAATTTCAGCCCGCGTTCGACCGCCTCTTTCGCGGATCGGTAGAGTTTTGATTTGGTGAGGAAGTATCCGCTCGCGCGGTCTAATATTCTTTTGCGCTTGGCGCGGCGTTTGGTTCCGCGTTTTACACGTGGCATAGTTTTCTCCTTTTTGCCTTCTCTGTACTGGCGGCTGGAGGTAAGGACGATTCGCCATGGTGGCGATCTCTGACCTCTTCACGCGCCTCAAGCAATTGCTGATTGATGACTTTTGATTGCTGATTGCACCCTTAGCGGAAGCGAGGATTTCAATCAACAATCAGCAATCACAAAATCAGCAATGCTTTTTACTGATAAGGGATCATCCGCTTTACTTTGTGGAGATCCCCCGGACTCACGAGAGTTGAGGTACCCAATTTACGTTTACGTTTATGGGCCTTGGACGTCAGCATGTGGCGCAGACCCGAATGCCCCCGCTTCACCTTGCCGGTGGCAGTTTTCTTGAAGCGCTTGGCCGCGCCCTTGTGTGTTTTCAGTTTCGGCATAGTTCCTCGGAATCAGGTGCAGATCAGTTCTCGACCGCACCGCTGTTTTCAATCATTGCTTAAAATGCTCTGGGATTGTTGGCGCGACTGACGCCCATCCGCGGCAAACTTGTCAGGCGTGCGAACTTCTAGGCGTGCGAACCAGGATTCGCAACTTCCACTCCTGCTGCCACCGGCTGTTCTTCTTTTTTCTCCGGCGCCAACTTCGCTTGCGCCATTTTTTCCTGCAGCATCTTTTCCTGTCGCTCGGCTTTCGCTTTTTGCTTGGCTTCTTTTTCTTTTTCTTTCTCGCGTTCCGCCGCCGACTTTTTGGGCGCCAAAATCGCGTGCAGAGTATTGCCTTCCTGGCGCGGCCGGAATTCCACAATGCTCTGCGGTTCCACGTCCTTAATCAGTCGCTCCAGGATGGTTCGGCCAAGCCCGGTGCGGGTCATTTCACGGCCGCGGAAAAAGATGGTCGCCTTTACTTTGTCTCCTTCATCCAGAAAACGCAGCACGTGGTTTTTCTTCGTTTCGTAATCGTGGTCGTCCACATTGATGCGGAACTTGACCTCTTTTACCGTGATCGTCTTTTGGTGCTTCTTGGCCTCGCGCTCTTTCTTTTCCTGCTGGTACAAATATTTCCCGTAGTCCATGATGCGGCACACGGGAGGCTGGGCAGTGGGAGAAATCTCGACCAGATCCAGATTCTTACTGCGGGCTAATCTGAGCGCTTCGAATGGGGGCATCACGCCAATCTGTTCCCCTTCATCGCCGATCACGCGAATTTCACGTGCCCGGATGCGGTCATTGGTTCGGATAAAACGTTTATCGATACGGCCCTCCACGCCCCTAAGCGATTGAGAATACAAGATTATAACATGGCGAATGCCAGGGTATGTCAGCTCCCTCGCGTTCTAGTTTCCGCGGAACATCAGTTCTTCCAGCGCCATGCGCCGCACTTGCCAGTATTCGCGCGGTTGGCCGCTGACATTTAATTGGCACTCACCCAACTCATTAAATGTGAGCGTGACCTCGAACATCTCCACGCCTTTGTCATCCCGCACAACAATCGCATGTTCGGCGAGAATGAATCTTACAGCCATCTCCAACTCTTTCTCTTTATTTTTAGCTTTTAAAATAACCCTGAAGCCGTCGTCATTATCGGCAATCGCAAATTCATAAGAAGCATTATTGGGCCGCAGGGCGTTGCGGGTTTTAACGTCCTGCTCGATTTGCAATCTGAGTTCCTTGAATATATTCGGCAGGGAGCAGGCGTACCGCTGCGTGATCCAATCGAACTTGGGTTGCTGCTTCTCTTTTTCTTTTTCTTTTTCCTTGTTCGTTTCGCCGTTGCTTTTTGTTTTGTCGGTCTCGTTCACGGTTTCGCCTTCCGAATGAATTTCAAGAACAGATGGAACGTTCGTGGGGCTGGACTCATGGATCGGCGTAGATAGAATGTTGGCTCGATTCAGAGAAACAGTAAAAATCTGAACGTCAACGCCTATATACCCTCCGCCGATCCCGCTGACACTGTTCGTCTTCGCGAGTCCAAACCTGCGACCGAGCCGAGGCACGGTCCGGCATCAGGCGTTAGATGCGGTTTTCGGCAGGCTGCGGCCAGGCAAAGTTGAACGAGTCGATAAATAACGACTCGATAAATTTAGAGCGATGGGATCAGCTCCTGCAATTGAAACCTGGCCACTGCTCTGTTCTTAAAAGTGGGGGAGCGGGCTTCCCGTAAGGGCAGATTGGATCACCGTAGCCGCGTAAGCCTGGTCTACGGATGCCGGAGTAGTAAAGTTCATCGATGCGCGCCAGCTCTCTGGAGCCTCGGGGTGGACGCCGGTAAGGATTACAAATCCGTCGCCGGATTGGCCTTCGACGATGGCCGGAGTGCCGTCGGGAAATTTTGCGACCACCTCGCCCCAGCCGGAAAGCTGAGGACCATCCTGCCAGTACACATCCAGCGGATCGCCGCTGGGAAAAGAAATTTCAACTGGCTCCTCATGGATTCCCTTGTATTCATCGGCGTAGAAGTCGAAGGCGACGCCGGCGGTGAGATCGACTCCGTTGTAAGAAGAATAGCCGCCGAAGAATGCGCCGGCGCAAAGTCCCAGGTAGTGGACGCCATACTGCTGTACCGCACCGCGGATGTTCGAGGTAGCTTGCGCAGTGAGATTTTCGCCGATGGTAATCGAGTTGCCGCCCGGGATAATGATCAGCTTGTACCCCGCCAGCTGTGGCTCGGTCATCGCATTCAGCAGAGTTTCGTCGGCGGTTAGATAACCGATGCCCAAATTGCCGAGAACCGCTTCGACCGCCTGGACATCGGCGGAGGTGCCGGTTCCGTTGTAAAGAAGCACGGGTTGAGCCGCCGGTATTGCAGGGGGGAGCGTTTCCGCCGGCAACATCGCAGCCGCTTGCTCAGTTTTAGATCCGCATGCAGTGAAGGTGATTGGGGTTATGAGCGAAGCGACCGCCAGGATTAGGAGTGGTGAATGCGCAGCAAATCGAATCAAACAGGAATGCACAGCGCTGCCTCAGTTAGTCCAGACGAATTTAGACCGGCATATTTAGACGAGGCGCTTCCGCAGGCGGGACAGCGCGCAGGGCAGGCTGTGCGCTCTCTTGCCGGTTCATAGAGAGATTTTCGTCCCTGCGGATAAAAGAAGTCAAGGGTGAGAACTGGGACCTGACTATTTCAGTTTCACGAAGAGCAAAACGAAGATCGACCATACTCCCACTGTGACCGGAAACTGCACTATGGCCGCCTCGCGCACTGCGCCACCCCTGGGCAGGGTATAGGTAAGAAACATCATCGCCAATGCGGTAAGCACGCCAAGAATCAGTTTGCTTGTCCACTTCATGAGTGTTTGACCTCGATTTCCTTGAGTTCCTTGATTTCTCGCTGATTACGATTCCGAAAAAACGCTTGACCTCAGGCCCTGACAAGTTGCGTTTCAGCGCGTTCCGCAGCAATTTTCTCTTTTTTCTGTGCGGATCGCACCCATGATTCCCAGCAATCCCGTGGCGAAGAGGAGCCAAACGGCAGGCTCGGGAACTACACTCTTGCCGACCACTTCGAAGGCGCCCGACGCGACTTGGGCAGTGAACCAGACACCTCCGAAATTGACGGCCCCGAGGCCAGTGACGCCGGTCGAGTTCAGGTTCCAGACAGCCTGCGTGTTCGCAGCCAGTGGGGCTGTCACTAACCAGTAGGTCTGACCTTTTTGCAACACGATCGCATCCGCGAAGGTCATCGTCTGCACCGTGCTGCTGGTTGTCCCAAGTTGCGGCAAAGCCAGGAAAGACCATGATGCGAGCGTCTTTCCTGGGGCACCGCCAACGCTCGTATCCAAACTTACTGTGACACCATTCGAGCCTGTGATTGAACCTAGCGCCATGGTAATCGCTGATAAATCAAATTTTGCTTTAGGAACAAATGCCTCGCCCCATTCAACAAATCCGGGAGCGGAGTTTTTTCCTCCGATCGCAAGGCCGGTCTTGGCGTTGTAGCCGTGGCCAGTGCCGAAGTCGTTGAAGATGATTGAGTCGGCTCTCGATGCAATCGGAAAGGCAGCCACTAGCACAAAAAGAAAAAGTGCCAAGCGCGAGATGCTTCTGGTTTTCATGGGATTGAATTTCCTATCTGCGATTGCGATGCGAGCGGTAAGGAAGTGTACTGTTCCCGGCAGAGGGAAAACAAGTGCAGAAAACGGCACGAGTCAGGCGCAAGAACGCGAAAGAAAACAAGACTAGGGTTTGAGCAACTCCTCGGAGAGTAGGTGGGCTTTCATGGCGAGGCTATGGCCGCGCTCCAAATCTTCGTCGGCAACGGCGGACTTGGCTTGCTCCATGAACTGTTTGATCTGGGTTACCATTTCCTGCTGGCTGGGGGTAAGTTGGCGTCCGGCGAGCTTCTTCAGATTCTCTTCGGTTGCGGTCCTCAGTTGTTCGGTAGTGTAACGCTGCTGTGAAGCTTGCTGCTCGGATGTGCCCCGGGTTAATTCAATCGTAGGTTCGTCCGATCCGCCATCCTTTACAACGACTTTTGCAGGAGGGCAGGGATTTTTGGCATTCGCTGCCGGCGGCGGAGCAGACTGGCCGGTTCCCGACCCGGTGCTGGTTGAGCCAGCAGTTCCATTCGGAGTAGCGCTCGGCGGTTTCAGCGGGGCCGGAGCTGGCGAGCAATCCGGAGTACTGGTTTTTTTGTGATGCGCGCGCTTCTTGGCGGGAGCGGGAGAATTTTGTGGCTGCGGTGAAGCGGCGGGAGTGGGCTGAGAATTTGTGGTGGGAGCCGGTTTCGCCTGCGCTGCAGGCGGATTATTTTGATCTTGAGTCGCGGATTCGCGCAGACTCGGCCCAGATGCGAAGGCGGGACCGCCCGCACTCGAACCAGACAGGACAAAAAAAGACAGCCAAAGGATTGCGGCCAGAGTCATATTTCAATCCTAGACTTTCAATCCCAGACGCGGTGAAGACTGTCCAAATCTTACGCTTTAAGCGCGATGATGAAAACTGTGCAATGCGGGGGCAGGGGCTGAAGCCCAACCGATCACGGGCGCATTAGGCCGCGCTGACCCGTTGTTCCACGTACAATTCCGCTACAATCAGGCACACTAAAATCAGGCTCTCGGTTCGGTCAGCAGATTTTCCAGGTGGATTGGTTCAGAGTCGAGTTGGGAACCAACCAAGGGCAGGCGAAAACGGAATGTCGTCCCTTTACCTTCCTGTGATTCGAATTCTACCGAGCCGTGATGCCAGTCGAGAATCTGGTAGGTTTGCGCCAGACCAATGCCGTTGCCATCTTTTTTGGTGGTGAAATAAAGCTCGAAAATCTTTTCGTGCATATCCTGCGCGATGCCGATGCCTCGGTCACTGATCTCGGCCACCACCCCATTGCCCTCACGACGCGCCGCGATGATGAGTGGACCGCCATCGGGCATGGCTTGCACTCCGTTGAGAACTACATTGAGCAGCGCCTGTTTCATTAAATCGAGATCGGCATTCACAAGCAGAGGTTCGCCGGGCATGCGGCGCCTGATCTCGACGTTGTGTTGCCCGGCATCGGGGGCGGCGAGCAGAGCGACTTCGTCGAGCAGACGGCGGAGGTCTACTTCCACAAGATGCAGTTCGCGAGTGCGCATGAAGTCGACGAGCGTTTGCACGACGCGATCGAGCCGCTGAATCTCGCTGCCGATGATGTCCATGTGGCGGCGGGTGTCCGGATCCAGTTGCGACAATTTATTCTGCAAAAGCTCAAAATGAAGCACGATCGCATTGATGGGATTTTTTACTTCGTGAGCCACGCCGCCGGTAACGCGACCGCTGGCAGAGAGGCGGCGTGACATCTCGATCTCGTCGCCGATGCGGCGCACGGATTCAGCATCGCGCATGATGAGCAGAGCGCCGATCTGCGTGCCTTTTTCCTGGACGAAATCCATGGAGACCTGAACGCGGCGGCCGCCGGCGGCGCTGAACTCGCGCTGCGAGAGCGGACGCTTGCGCTCGAACGCGTCAAGCACCATGGGACCGAGGAAAGAATCGGCAGAAAAAATTTCGTTTGCCGTTCGTCCCAGCAACTCTCCGCGCGGGCGGCCGAGAAACCGTTCTACCGGAGCGCTTACCAGAACTACGCGGGAGTCACGGGTGAACAACATCAAGCCGTCCTGCAACTTGGACATGAGCTGGTCGACGTTGTCTTTCAATGCGGAGAATATTTCTTTGGTGTCGCGGATCTGGCGTCCCAGGTTCGCGATCTTCAGAGTGACCAAGCCGAATTCATCATGTTCGGACTCGTTGCCAGAAAAATCTTCGCTTGTGCCTAAGCTGACATTGTCGAGGTTGCGGCTGATCTGCTTGAGTGGGCCGAGCGCCAGGTTGGAGATCATCGCGGCGAGCAGGAGCGAAGCGAAGATGGATGCGATCGAAAAATAGAGAGCGTGCATGAGCCGGGGTGTCAGTTCGTTTCGCAGAAACACGGTGGAAACGCCGATGCGGATCGTGCCAAAGGGTTCCCCGTTGAGTTGCAGGGGATAACTCACATCATAAACAGCTGCCGGGCGGTAAACCAGGCGAAGCTGCTCGCGAAAGCGCGCAGTAGTGACGCTGTGAAAATCCGGCCGTTGCGGAACTGGCTTGCCCACAAGTTGAGCATTGGAATGGAGCAATGCTTTTCCGTTGGTATCGGCCACGGACGCGTCGTAGATATAGGGCCACAAGGCCGTATCCGACTCGAGATTATTCAACAGGTTCGTATCCATGGGCAGATACTCTGCGAGGGCGTGCCGCACGGCCACGGGGTTGTCTGTATCGACGCGGGTGCTGCTGAGGTCGGGCAAATCGTTTTCGGCGAAGTAAGCCAGTTGCTGGGTCAGGCGGTCGGCGCTCTCGTAGGTGCTATTGATGCGCTGGCGCAGAATCTGCGAGATGTAAAGATAGGAAAACGCAGCCACCATCACGGTGACCATGAAGGTGATGGCGAGAACGATGATGGCTTTACGTCGCATGCCGAAGGTAGAAGACTGAGAGCTGGCGCAAAAAATATCCAGGATGCCGCGGAATTATTGCGCTTCTTCTTTGGCGGCGTCTGCGTCCGCCGTGTTACCGCCGTACTCCTTAAGCTTATTATGCAGGGTTTTCAGGCTAATACCCAGAATTTCCGCAGCTTTGGTTTTGTTGTTGCTGGTGGATTCCAGAGTTTTGAGAATGAGCATTTTTTCCGCCTCGCCCACGGTGGTGCCGACTCCGAGACGGATCGCATCCGGATCGTTGGCACCGGTGCGCTGAATGGCGTGTCCGAAACCGGGCGGCAGATGCTTGGTTTCAATCATACCGCTGTCGCAGACAATCACCGCGCGCTCAATCGTGTTGCGCAATTCACGGACGTTTCCCGGCCAGGTGTAGTTGTTGAACAGATTCATCACGGCTTCGCTGACAGCGCCCACCTTACGTCCGTGCTTGGTGCTCATCTCGGACACCAGAAGCTGCACCAGGTCCGGGATGTCTTCCTTGTGCTCGCGCAGAGGCGGCATATGGATATTGAATACGTTGAGGCGGTAATAAAGGTCGCTGCGTAACTCGCCGGAAGCGACCGCATCGTCGGGAGTTTTATTGGTGGCAGCGAGCACGCGGACGTCGACTGAGGTTTCTACCTTGCTTCCCAGGCGGCGCAGCTTGTGGTCTTCGAGAACGCGCAGCAGTTTTGCCTGCGTGCCCACGGGCATCTCACCGATTTCGTCGAGCAGGATGGTCCCGCCCTCGGCCAGCTCGAAGCATCCGGTGCGGCGTTCGAGAGCGCCGGTAAAGGCGCCCTTTTCGTGGCCGAAGATTTCGCTTTCGATCAGCGTTTCTGGAATCGCGGCGCAATTGATAGCGACAAATGGCCGCTCGCGGCGCGGACTGAGTTGATGGATGGTGCGCGCCACTAATTCTTTTCCGGTGCCGCTGGCGCCGGTGATAAGTACGGATGCAGTGCTGGGAGAGACTAATTCGATTAGACGGAAGATCTCCTGCATCTTGCGGGAGGTCCCGCGCAACTGACCGAGGGAACCGGAATCGCGCAAGCGGCGGCGCGTGCTCTCGAGTTCGGCACGCGTGCCGAGCAGGGCCGAGGCGTTTTGCAGCATGGCGCGCAGCCGCTGGGTGTCGATCGGTTTGGTGATGTAATCGTAGGCTCCCAGGCGCATCGCCTGGACCGCACTGTCGATGGTGCCCTGGGCGGTAACCAGGATCACCGCCATAGCTTGAGCCTGGTCCGCCAGGCGTTGCAGCAGTTCGATGCCGCCCATGCGCGGCATCTTGAGGTCGGTAATGACGATGGAAGGGTTCCACCGTTCGGCTTTCTCCAGCCCGTCAGAACCGTCAGTGGCAGTTTCAGCGCGATAGCCCCAGGAGGAAACCAGTTCAGCGAGCCCGGTGCGCTCGTTCTCTTCATCTTCCACGATCAATATTTTTTCTTGGCTCATTCCTTAGTTCTTGCCTTGGTTCTTGTCTGGCCTTTTTTACTCGCGGCAGCTGCAGTCTCTGTCTAGAAGTACAAACATACGCGGCTCGCTTACGGCGGGCAAGGTGCGGAAGCGGCGGTTTGCCAACTTCAATATGGGGATTGGAAGCTGAATCTGCATTATTCCATGTCAATTTGAGACAAGACCAGCAAGTTTTAAATTTTCATTACGTCATCGGGAAAATCACTTTCGCTTTGAGATTGCGGTGCGTTAGAATGACGGGTCCCAAAATACAGGGTTCAATAATGAATCTACGCCTGCAACGCTCGTGGCCATCTCTTCAAAACTAAGGTGCAGGTGGATCGTTGTGTCGATATATGGAGGAAAGTAATGTCACACAGTTCTAAGCTCAGCAAGCGCAGACTATTTATAAGTCTGTTGGCTATTCTGGCAGTATCACTTATCTCTCTCCCGGCGTTCTCGCAGAGCGACACGAATCCTAAATGGGATTTGTTTGTGGGATATCAGTGGCTGCATCCCGGCGGTACAGTACCTGCGGCGTTCGGCAATTTCAACAGCCCTACGCCTTACCAGATTCCTGACATGTCGCCTGGATTCGGTAGCGCAATTACTTACAACTTCGATCCCCATTGGGGCGCGGAAGCCGATTTTGGTCATAACTGGGGGAGCGGTAATTACGAGACCACAGGATCGATCGGTCCGCGATTTATCTGGCGTACGGATAATGCAAATTATTTCATTCACACGCTCATCAGCTTGAATCGAGTTTCGGTAAACGGACTGAATGCGCAGAATGGTATCGGAGCGATTCTGGGCGGCGGCATGGATTTGCCGATCAAGAAGTGGCTCGCGTTCCGGCTGTTTGAAGCCGACTACGTTTGGACGGAGCACAACTACAGCGATTTTGTTGCCCCTTTGCCGGATGACAGTTTGCGGCATTCCTCTTTTAATGGGGTTCGTTTGCGCACTGGCCTCGTATTCAGCTGGGGCGGAGCGCCGGCGGTCACGCCGACGGCGAGTTGTTCGGTCCAGCCGACGGAAGTGATGGTGGGCGAGCCGGTCACTGCGACGGTGACAACCAGCAACTTCAATCCTAAGCACACGGTCACTTACGCGTGGAGCGGCAATGGCGGCCAGGTCACCGGCAAAGACACCACCGCGCAGATTGATACGAAGGATGCGGCGCCCGGAACTTACACGGTCACGGCGCACGTGACGGACGCGAAGATGAAAAATAACGGGGAGGCGAGCTGCTCGGCGACTTACACCATCAAGCCGTTGCCACCGAAGAATCCGCCGACCATGAGCTGCACGGCGAGTCCCTCGAGCGTACAGGCAGGCAGCAGCGTAACCGTAAGCTGCAGCTGCACCAGTCCGGATGGCGTACCGGTGACGGTCTCGAATTGGACCGCCAGCGGCGGCACGATCTCCGGCAGTGGCAGCACGGCGACTCTTTCCACGAACGGAGCACAGCCGGGCACGATTACGGTGTCCGCAACGTGTACTGACTCTCGCGGTTTGACGAGTCAGGCTTCGACGCAAGCGACGGTGGAAAATCCGCCGCCTCCGCCGCCGAAGGCTGCCAAACTCAGCCAGTGCGACTTCCCGAATGAGAAGAAGCCCTGGCGCGTTGACAACACCTGCAAGGCTATCCTGGATGACGTAGCTAAGAACCTGCAGCAGAATCCGGACAGCAAGCTGGTGATTGTTGGCAATGCCGATCCGAAAGAACGACGTAAGAATCTCGCGGCGGAACGCGCCGTTGATTCCAAGTTCTATCTGACGGAAGGCGAAGCGCAACAGCACATCGACCCGAGTCGCATTGAGGTTCGCACCGGCAGTGGTGGAACCAAGACGGCCGAATATTGGATCGTGCCCTCGGGTGCGACTTTCGATTCTACGGGAACTGAATCCGTGGATGAAGCGAGGATCAAAGCGATTCCGGATCATCCCAAGCCGGCAGCTCATAAGAAAGCGGCCGCCAAGAAAGCGCAGTAGTTGGAAGGACGTAAAAGGGCCGGTCGGGAAATCGACTGGCCCTTTTTTTCGCGTGGCCTTCGGTAACTTGCTGGGGCATAGGCTGGCCTGTCAGGCTAGCTTTCGCATCTAAACTTTTTCGAATGTGGGGCTGAAAATCACTATGAAATCCGCTTCAGTTAAGTTACTGATCTTATTGCTGTTAGCTTCCCTGTGTGCGTTCGCCTCGGGAGCTCGCCAGTGGTCGGTTCTGGGTCCGGATGGCGGCGATGTGCGCAGCCTCGCGTATGATCCGCAGAATCCGGATCACATTCTCTTGGGAACCAGCACTGGGGTCATTTTCGCCTCTGGTGATAATGGACATAGCTGGTCAAGGTTTGCCAAGCTCGGTGCGGGGGATGACTACGTCCTCGACCACATCGTTTTTGATCCTCAGAATTCAAAGCACATTTTCGTCTCCGCATGGAGCGTGCAGGACCAGAGTGCGGGCGACATTTTCCGCACCCACAACGGCGGCAAGGATTGGGAAGCTCTGCCGGGAATGCACGGCAAGTCGGTGCGTGCCATGGCCGTTTCGGCCTCCGACAACAAAGTTGTAGTGGCGGGCGCTCTGGATGGCGTTTACCGCAGCAACGATGGCGGCAACAACTGGCAGAAGATTTCTCCCAGCGACGGGATCGTTAAGAACATCGAATCGATTGCAGTCGATCCGAAAGATCCGAACGTGGTCTACGCGGGAACCTGGCATTTGGCGTGGAAGACCAGCGATGGCGGCGCCAACTGGCAACACATCAACAAAGGCATGATCGATGATTCCGATGTTTTCTCGATCATCGTCAGCTCGGCGAATCCTTCTGAAGTCTTCGCCAGCGCCTGCTCCGGCATTTACAAGAGCGTCAGCGGCGGCGACCTGTTCGACAAAGTGAAGGGCATTCCCTTCACCGCGCGACGCACCCGCGTTCTCAGACAAGATCCGAGCAACCCGGCGATCGTGTACGCCGGAACCACGGAAGGTTTGTGGAAGAGTGTTGACGAGGGCAAGAACTGGAAACTGGCAAGCAGTCCGGAAGTCGTTGTGAACGATGTACTGGTCGATCCGCGAAACTCGCAGCGCGTGTTGCTCGCCACCGACCGCAGCGGCGTGCTGGCCAGCGACAACTCGGCCGTGACTTTCACGTCGTCAAACCACGGATATTCTCACAGATATGTGAGCGCCATCCTGGCTGATGAAAAAGAACCGAATACGATTTACATCGGCCTGGTCAATGACCGCGAATTTGGCGGCGTTTTCTTTACGCACGATGACGGCCAGAACTGGCAGCAGAAGAGTTCGGGTCTGGACGGGCGGGACGTATTCACGCTGAAACAAGCCAGCAACGGAACTCTAATCGCGGGAACCAACCGGGGTGCATTTGAGCTTCTTCCCAGCACTTCGAGCTGGCACCCGATCAACGAAGTCGTAATCGAGAGGACAGTTTCGCGGACGGTGACGTTGAAGAGCGGAAAAAAGAAGCATGTAACTTCCGTCGTCAGCAGCCATTCCGTGATGGAAGGCCGGGTGAACGATGCAGATCTCAGTTCCGCGCGCTGGTTCGAAGCCACGTCGGCGGGATTGTTTGTCAGCAAAGATCACGGCAAATTCTGGATGGGTGGGCCGGTCGAGGGCGAGAAGGATTTCGTTGCGGTGCAGGCGCAGGATGGCCTGGTAGTCGCCGCGACGCGATCCAAAGTACTGGTTTCGCAGGATGAAGGAAAAATCTGGCAGCCGGCGGTACTGGCTTCCTACCCCATCAACATCCGCAACCTGACCGTGACCCCGGATGGACAAGTTCTGGTGGCGACGCGCGAAGGCGTTTTCCATAGCGCGGATTCCGGCAAGAGCTGGAACCACGTACTTACCGGCTTGCCGGATAAGGACATCACTTCGGTGGCCTACGATGGAAGCCACAAGCGTCTGCTCGCGACCAGCGGCCAGACCGGCGTGGTCTTCGAGAGCACTGACGGTGGCAGCAGCTGGCAGCGTGGACCGGACGCGGGATACCCGCTGCGCCGCATCAGCGTAGTGCACGGGCGCTACATGGCGGCAACACCGTTTGATGGCGTGATCGCGCAGCCGGAGAACGAATCGCAGAGCGCGAATGCCGGCGTTGGATCGAACTAAGTCACGCAGTTTGGAAAGAAAAATCGCGGAGAGCGGAAAGCTCTCCGCGATTTGTTTTTTGCACGGCGGAAAGCAACTTCTACTTGCGCAGATGCCTCCTAATTGTGCAACTATCTGATTCTTATAGCTGGGATCTGGTACTTCAGTTGCCACTAGCTCTACGAGACTAGTTCGAGCAACGATACTTAGCTATGGTACAGCGTCGAGCGCGGCCGGGTTTTGTTGTAGTTTTAGTTGTGCTTTGCGCTGCGCTCGGTCTGGTTGCAGGCTGCGCTCGTTCCAGTATGATTCGCCGAAGCGATGTTGCGCCAAACTCCACGGCGGCCGAGCAACCCCTTCCCTTCCATCAGAATTCGGATCAGGTGACGGATGACAGTGTTCATCCGGCGGTGCCTTCAGACGGCAAGCCGACCGTCAGCACGCCTTTCCCGGCGACATCCCACTTCCGGACCCTTCCCGCAGGCACCCTCATCACGGTGCGGTTGGCGAATTCGTTGGCCTTTTCGCAGATTCGCCCCGGGGATGCATTCGCCGCATCGGTAGATGGACGGCTGGCAATAAACGGAGATACGGTGATCGCGTCCGGTGCTCCGGTCACGGGGCACGTAGAGCTTGCGCAACCCTCTGTGAACCGGCCGGGATCCAGGCCCGATCCGGGTTATGTTGAGCTTACTTTGAGCACGGTTTCCGTGGATGGCAGAGTTTTTGGGCTTCGAACATCCAGCCTCTTCGCCAGGGGAACTTCCGAGTCGAACGTTCCGTTGAATGTAGCTTCTGGAGGAAATGGGATGGCAGTGGGATCCGAGGGCTTTCGAATCCAAAAAGGGCACCGTTTGACTTTCCGTCTTACAGCTCCGGTGGTGTTTCCTGACGCAAACTCGATTGCCAAACGTTAGAGTTCCTGCCAGGCTTGTCTCTCCATTCACTTGTGTGGATGTTTAATTATTTCCCTTTAAACATAACACCTTAAATCTCTTAGCCAGTTTTGCACAGGCCCGTTGGGGATTCGGGTGACGTCTGCCCTTCGCGGTGTCAGATTGGGCCTCCTATAGTGACGCTTGAACCTGGAAAGGCGGGTTGCAAGACGTTGTTCAAGTCCGTTTTGGGAAGCACCGAGGTATCAGTCGAGGCATCTTGCAGTTCCTTTCCAGCTTCTTCCACGGCAAAGTATCAATATGAACACGGCCACTCCATTTCCCTGGACGGAACAGAATGCCGCTGAAACTGCCGAAACGGCTTTCCGTTCCATCTTCGAACACGCTCCGGTTGCCGCCGCGAGGTGCAATTCTCAGGGAGTCATCGTGCAGATGAATTCGGCTTTTGAAAGAGTTATGGATTCTGGCCTGAGTGAAAAGCGCTCCCTGGAAATTTATGACTTAGTGCCTCCGGAACACCGCGGCGCAACCGAATCGCTTCTCTGCGAACTATTGGATTCGACGCGCGACAGCATTCGTGTGCAAGCAGCGGGGGGTGAAGCTGGGATGAGGCCAAAGACTTGGACAGGCTGGCGTCTTCCCGCTTACGGAAAGGAAGCTGTGCATGCGTTGCTCATGGGTGACCCGGATGGCGAAATTGGCCCCGTCGAGGAGAGTTTGCTTCAATCGCAGCGATGGGAAACTGTAGGCCGCCTGACGGGGGGCGTGGTACATGACTTCAACAACCTCTTGACTGGAGTGCTGCTGTATTGCGACCTGTTGCTGGCAACTCTGGATGCAAGCGACCGCAGGCGTCGCTATGCCGAAGAGATTCGTTCGGCGATTGTGCAGGCTGCGGACTTGGTGCGTCAGTTGCTGGTTTTTGCCCGGCCACGCGCCTCTCAGGTCCGCACCTTGTGCTTGAACCAGATTGCCGAGGCGATGCAGGATCTGCTGACCCATTTCATCGGCGAAAATATCGTGCTCGAACTCAAACTTGACCCAGAGCTAGGCCTGGTCAAGATCGACCCCGCGCAAGTGCAGCAGATCCTGGTCAATCTTATTTTGAATGCGCGAGATGCCCTGCCCACTGGCGGCCGCATTGTTCTGGAGACCAGTAACTCCAAGTTTCAGAGCGTTCCCAGCTCAGGGCGGTCCGCCGATCAGGTCGCTTTTCCCTGCGTTGTTCTGGCGGTTCGCGACAACGGCTGCGGCATGGACACAAATACGAGGCAGCGCGTGTTCGACCCTTTTTTTACCACCAAGGGGCCGGCCCAAGGTACAGGTTTGGGGCTAACTACGGTCCGCGGTATCGTCACTTCAAATGGCGGGTTGATTCACTTCGAAAGTGAGCCGGGCCGGGGCACTCGAGTCATGATTTTGCTGCCCCGGATCATTCAGTCGGCCAGCGCAGATTTTACCGGCCTCTCCACTCCACACTCCGATAACTCCCTAACCGCAGTTCAAGAGATTCAGAAGGAATCACTCTTATGACGTCAGCCGCCATCAGTCCGTCGATCCCCACACCGCAAATTCTGGCCGCCAATTTTCTCAACCTGCTCATCGTCGATGATGAACGCTCCATCCGGGAAGCTTGCCGGGAAGTGGCGTTATCACTGGGCTTTATCGCCCATGTCGCCGATTCCGCAGAGCACGCTTATCGTTTGCTGCAGAGTCACAGTATGGATGCCGTCCTGCTCGATTTGCGTTTGCCGGGGGCGAGTGGCCTGGAGGTTTTGCGGCAGATCAAAGCGCAGCGTCCGGAGGCGCTGGTAATCGTGGTCACGGGTTATGGAACGGTGCAATCCGCGGTCCAGGCGATGAAGCATGGGGCTTACGAGTATGTCACCAAGCCGTTCAGCATTGACGAACTCAAGCTCCTGCTGGATCGCGTCTCGAACCATCTCAAGCTGAAGACCGAAAATCGGATCCTGCGGGAGAAGCTGAAGTCCAAGCAGGGATATGGCGGGCTGGTTGGGCGCGCGCCGGAAATGGAGAAGCTGTACCGCATTATCTCCAAGGCGGCCAGCAGCTCGCATCCCGTGCTGATTCTCGGGGAAAGCGGCACGGGAAAAGAGATGGTGGCGCGCTCCATCCATTACTCGGGAAACTTTCGCGACAAACCTTTCATTCCGGTCGACTGCGGGTCGCTGGTACCTACGCTGATCGAAAGCGAGCTTTTTGGTTACGTCCGTGGCGCATTTACCGGGGCTAATCAAGCAAAAGACGGATTGCTCGCGATTGCCGAAGGCGGAACCGTATTTCTCGATGAAGTGGGAGAACTTCCAGTCGATCTTCAATCCAAACTTCTGCGCGCCATTCAGGAAAAGGAAATTCGCCCGGTGGGAAGCACGCGGCGCATTCCCATCAACGTCCGAATCCTCGCAGCCACCAACCGCGATCTGGAGCAGGCGGTGATGGGAGGGGCTTTCCGGCGCGACCTGTATTTCCGGCTTAACGTTCTTAGCCTGCGGATTCCTCCGCTGCGCGAGCGCCGGGAAGATGTCCCGGTGCTGATTGCTCACTTTATGGAGCGTGCCGCGCGCGCCTCGGGTCAGGAGAAGATTATCAGCGATGAAGCCCTGAAAGTGATGTTGGCCTACGACTGGCCCGGCAATGTTCGAGAGCTGGAAAACTGCCTGGAACGGACTTGCGCGTTCACCAGCGGACCGCTCATCCATGTTGGCGATCTGCCGCCGGCAATCGGACGGACCGCGACCGTCGTGCCCAGCAACGGGAATGGAAACGGGCACAACAAAATCGTTCCGATGGCTGAGTTGGAAAGATTAACCATACTTAGCGCCATTGCCGAACTCAACGGCGATAAGTTGCAGGCGGCGCGGCTATTGGGCATTGGCAAGACCACTCTGTATCGCAAGTTGAAAGACTATGCAGCGCACGCTTAAACGTGGAACGAGTCAGCCAATTTCAATTTGGATTGGCTCACGGTCCGCAATGGGAGGCGCAGGCTTGGCGTAATCGATAACTCTCACCTTTTCAATAAAATTAAGCGTGGAACCTGACGTGCTACGGAACCAGCATGATTTTACTCATCACACCGTCAGCACGCGGACCAGAGTGCGCCGCCACTTTGAACGAGTCCACTGGGAATGAGACCCATTGGGCAGAAAATTTACAGCAGGCTATGGCCCGTTTACGGGAACAAACTTATTCCGCCGTGGTCATGGATCAATTTATTCTGGAAAACGAACCCGCCGAGAGCGACCAGGTATTGGAACATCTGGACACAGCCTTTCCGGTTTACATCAATTTTGCAGTCAGCGGTATGGAGCGGCTGGTAAGAGAAGTTCGCTCCGCATTGCACCGCCGCAAGCGGGAAGAAACGCAGGCCCGCCGCTCGGTGGAGCAACAGTTTCGCAGCGAGATGGGGGAAAGCCTCACTTCCATGCTGCTTTCGTGCGAACTGGCAATGTCCGTTCCTGGCGTGCCCGGCCCGGCTGCGGAAAAAATCCGGGCGGTCGACAATTTAGCGCGCGAAATGCGGCTTAGGCTGGGGCCGAACTAACCGGTCCTCGTGACGGCTATAGTTCTCACACGAAATAGGTGCCCACAACCATGCAAAACAGGAGGGGATGCAAGAAAAGTTTTCGTTCCTGACCTCATTCTGCACTAGAATAGGGCAGCTTGCAGCGGAATCGTGCGTCCAAGGCGGCGTTCCGCATGCCTGAGGGGCCTTTTTTGCACGTTCTGGTCACTGCCGATACGATGTCCGGTTCCTGGACCTACGCTCGGGAACTCGTCACCGGCCTGGTGACGCGCGGGGTGCGAGTCACCCTGGTCACTTTCGGCGAGATTCCTCTTCCGGATCAGACCGCCTGGATGGATCGTCTGCACGGCTTGGAATACCGGCCCACAGCGTTCCGGCTGGAGTGGATGGATGAGGCTCCGCAAGACCTTGCCGAGTCTTCGGAATTTCTGGCCAACCTTGTACGCGAGGTGCGTCCTGATTTGCTGCAGCTGCACCAGTTTTGTCACGGCGATCTTCCGGTCGATGTGCCTCGCGTGGTCATGGCTCATGGTGACCTGATCAGCTGGGCGGAAGCGGTGCAGGGTTGCTCGCCGCGGCCCACGCGCTGGCTGAAGTGGTACCGGGAAACCATTGTTCGTGGCATCGCTGCCGCGGACGCAGTGATTGCGCCTTCGGCCTGCATGCTCAACACTCTGATCTCGACTTACAGCCGGCCGCGGCGCGCGGCTATCATCTATCCCGGACGCAATCCGATTTTCTTTAACCCGTATATCAGCAAAGACGACTCCGTGCTTTCGATCGGCCGCTTGGTTGACGCAGGCAAGCAAGTCTTTCTTCTTACCCAGCACGTCCACCCATTCCCAGTTTGCATTGTGGGAGCGGAGCAGACTGTGCCGGTTCCGCGCATTCCCATTCGCGCTGACGTGAAAGTCTCGACCAGCCAGGCAACCGTCGCTATTCGCGGCCCGCAGACAGAGTCTCAGCTGCGCGCGCTGTACAGCCGGGCCGCCGTCTATGCCGCCACAGCGCGCTACGAACCGCTTGGCATGGCGCCGCTTGATGCCGCTTTCTCGCGCTGCGCCATTGTGGCCAACGATATTCCAAGCTTCCGCGAAGTCTGGGGGGACGCCGCGCTTTACTTCCGCACGAACAATGCCAGCAGCCTGGCCGCAATTCTTGCCCAGCTCGATTCCGACCGGCCCTTGCGCCAGGCCTACGCCGATCGAGCCTTCGCCCGCGCCCGCGAGCGCTTCACTGCAAAGCGCATGATCGACGACTATCTCGATTTGTACCGCAGTCTAATCCGCGCCAGTTCCGTGGCCGCATAAAGTCGCAACCAGCCTTTCTCTTGCTGCATCCAAGGTTCCCAATACCTGTGCTCAATTGATTGGGTGAAAGCATGCCACAGACTTCCAGCGGAACCATCCCTCTAAGAAAATTCGGCCGGTCTGACGCGAAGATTTCCGCTCTCGGCTTCGGAGGCCATCACCTCGGCGACGCCCCAGATGAGAAAACTGCCGTCGAGATCATCCATCAGGCAGTCGATGGAGGAATTACCTTCTACGACAACTGCTGGGAATATCGCCGCGGCAAGACCGAAGTCTGGATGGGCGCTGGCCTGAAAGGCCGTCGCGACAAAGTTTTTTTAATGACGAAGACTTGTCCGCACGGGCGCGACGGGAGCCTTGCGCAGCTGATGCTGGAAGAATCTTTGCACCGGCTGCAAACCGATCACCTTGATCTTTGGCAAGTCCACGGTATGGCGTTTGATAACGACGCGGAACTTTTTATCCGCAAGAACGGAGCGGCCGAAGCTCTCGAAAAAGCCAAGAAAGATGGCAAGGTGCGTTTCGTCGGATTCACCGGCCATCAAAATCCGAAAGTTCACCTTGCCATGCTCAACACCGGGTTTCCATTTGACGCGGTGCAGATGCCGCTGAATGCTTTCGACTCCAGCTTCCGCAGCTTCGAGAGACAGGTGCTTCCCGAACTTACCAAGCGCGGTATCGCGGTTCTCGGAATGAAGCCGCTCAGCGGGCACGGCGACGCCATCAAGCACGGCGTAATCACCGCGGAAGAGTCACTGCGCTATGCCATGAGCATCCCGGGAGTTACCACCACAATTACCGGCATCGACAGCTTGGAAGTGTTGCATCAGAATCTGCAGATTGCGCAGAACTTTACTCGGATGACGGACGCGGAAATGGATGCGCTTCGCGAGCGCTGTAAGCCAGATGCCGCCGACGGCAGGTACGAACTTTACAAGCTCTCGTTGAAGTTCGATAACCCCGAGGCGCGGCTGGCGCACGGCTTCCCCCTGGATACGCAGCAGTCTGAGGTGCAGGACATGCTGGGCGCCACAGAAAACACAGGTCACCCCTTTCCGGAGAAGAAGTTTCAGTGAGATCCAGTTAGGAAACTTGTTTCAGGAGAGCATTGTGACTTCAAAGTTCGAATGGAATCGCCGGAGTTTTATAAAGGGAGCAGCCGCGCTGGGCGCGGTACCGCTCCTGGCGGGAGGCAGTATGGCGCAGCAACAGTCCGACCCATCGCAGCAAGTTCCCAGCGGAGAAGTGCCGAAAAAGGCGCTGGGACGCACCGGAGTACAGGTTTCCGCCATGGGTCTCGGCGGCTATCACCTCGGGTCGGCGGAGACCGATCAGGCGGCGATGGAAATTGTCGCCAAAGCTTTCGACCATGGAGTGCGATTTTTCGATAATGCCTGGGAATATCACGACGGCTTAAGTGAAGAGCGGCTGGGCAAAGCTCTAAGAGGGAAACGCGATCAGGCTTTTGTCATGACGAAAGTCTGCACTCACGGTCGCGACAAAAAAGTTGCCATGCGCATGCTGGAGGAATCGCTGCGCCGACTGCAAACAGATCACCTCGATCTGTGGCAGATTCATGAGGTGGTCTACGACAACGATCCCGATTTAATCTTCGCCCCTAACGGCGCTGCCGAAGCGCTGGCTGCGGCCAAGCAGCAAGGGAAAGTA
Organism: uncultured Acidobacteriaceae bacterium; assembly: GCA_963726155.1. Lineage (GTDB taxonomy): Bacteria > Acidobacteriota > Terriglobia > Terriglobales > Acidobacteriaceae > Sulfotelmatobacter. The sequence continues at coordinate 285,186 of CAVSBF010000002.1, read as the reverse complement.
CGCTTCGTGGGATTCACCGGGCATAAGGATCCGGAGATTCATTTGAAAATGTTGGCGCACGATTTTCCCTTCGACGCCGTCCAGATGCCGCTGAACTGCTGCGATGCAACCTTTCGCAGTTTTGAAACGCAGGTGCTGCCGGAAGCGATTCGTCGCGGGATTGCCGTGCTTGGAATGAAAAGTCTCGGAGGCAGCGGCGAACTGGTGCGCCACGGCGCGGTCACCCCGGAGCAAGGTCTGCGCTATGCCATGAGTCTACCCGTGGCGACCACAATAAGCGGGGTCGATACTATGCAGGTGCTCGAGCAAAATCTGAAAGTTGCGGTAAATTTTGAACCTCTTGCGTCGGCAGAGATGCAGGGATTGCGCGATCAATGCCGGTTCCTTGCTTCCGATGGGCGTCTCGAACTCTTTAAGATGACCACGAAATATGACGGCAAGGTCGGCCGCGAGCAGCACCACATTCCTACTGCTCAAGAGCTGCCGATATAGCCGAGATGCCCACGACGTTTGTACTTCCCACGTGCCACAAGCACCCCCGTGTTTAAGATTTAGCCGGGACCGGCGACACGCCCTTGCCCTTAGTGATATCTTTTATCCTTACTAGAATCCCACAAGGTTGGAGGAATCTTACCGATGGCTCAGGTAAAGATCACTGTGCGTCCCAATGGCCCATTTCGCGTCGAAGCGCCGGAGGGTTCGGTGGAACTGGTCGATGCGAACGGAACTCCGTACGATCTCACCGGCAAACCGGCATTTTCTCTGTGTCGCTGCGGCGGCTCCGTCAACAAGCCTTTCTGCGACGGCACGCACAGCCGCATTGGTTTTCAGGGTGCAGAACTGGCGGTAAAGAAAGCCGACCAGTAGATGAGCGACCAAACCGACCGCGAACTCGGAATGAACCGCCGCATTACGCGGCGTGATTTTCTCAACGGCATGGCCGTGACTGCGGGCGCTGCGATGATGCCATGGCAGCTCTTCGGCGGCGATTTCAATCCGGAAAAGTCTCCTAACTACTACCCGCCGGCGCTTACGGGAATGCGCGGCAGTCATCCGGGCTCGTTCGATGCCGCACATGCGTTGCGCGACGGGACTTTTTGGGATAACGCCGGGACGCCGCAGGATACCGGAGAGACTTTCGATCTCATCGTTGTGGGCGGCGGAATCAGCGGGCTCGCAGCTGCGCATTTCTATCGCAAGAATGCGGGCGCGAATACTCGCATTCTTATCCTCGACAATCACGACGACTTCGGCGGACACGCCAAGCGCAACGAATTTCGTGTGAGCGACGCTTTCCGCCTGGGTTTTGGTGGAACGTATTCGATTGAAAGTCCAGCGCCGTATAGCCAAGTGGCGCGCGGAGTGATCGAGGAGTTGGGGATCGATGTTGCTTCTTATCCGAAGTATCACGACGCGAATCTTTATCATTCGTTTGGACTGGGATCGAAAATCTTCTTCGATAAAGAAACGTTCGGCGTGGATAGGCTGGTGGTCAGTCCCGCGACATTCAGCGGCGGCGAAAAAGATTACATCAACTCGAATGAGCACTCGGCGTGGAAGCAAATGCTGGCGCAGTCGCCGATTGCGCCACAAGCCAAGGCCGATTTTGAGCGACTGCTTCGCGATCAGGTTGACTACTTTCCTGGCCTGACTTCCACCGAAAAGAAAGCAAAACTCGCCCGCATCAGCTACGCCAATTTCTTAAGAGACGTGGTCAAAGTTCACGAGGATGTGGTGAAAGTTTTTCAAGCTGTGCCGCAGCCTCTGTTTGGTTTGGGCATCGATGCGGTCGCGGCTCAGGATGCGTGGGGCTTCGATATGCCCGGATTTGCCGGGATGAAGCTCGATCCCGCGCCCGGCAAGGGAATGAATCGCGATGCGATTCCGAATGAAGAGGCGGAGAAATATTTCTTTCACTTTCCCGATGGCAATGCGAGCATCGCACGACTTCTGGTCCGGCAACTGATTCCGGATGTCATGCCAGGGAGTACGGCACCGGACGTAGTTCTGGCGAAGGCGAATTATTCCAGGCTGGATTCAGCAACATCGCCGGTGAAGATCCGATTGAACAGCACCGCTGTGCGCGTAAAACACGCCGGAGACGCGGCATCCGCGAAAGAGGTGGAAGTCGCCTACGCACGCGGTGGCAAAGTGTATACGGCGCGGGCGAAGAATTGCGTTCTGGCATGCTGGCATGTGGTGATCCCCTACATCTGCGAAGAGCTACCGCAGACGCAGCGCGATGCTCTGGCTTCGGCGCAGAAAGTTCCGTTGCTTTATACCAACGTGGCGCTACGCAACTGGACGTCGTTCCAAAAATTGAAAACGAATGCGGTGTATGCTCCCGGCTGTTACCACACGCGTATGGCGCTCGACCTGGCGGTGAGCATTGGCGGCTATGAATGCGCCCGGCAGCCCGAGCAGCCGATTGTGGTGCATATGATGAAGACACCTTGCCAGCCTGGCCGGCCATCGCGAGAGCAGCACACGCTGGGCCGCATTGAGTTATACAACACAACGTTTGAAACCATGGAGCGCGAGATTCGCGGCCAACTTGCCCGCACGCTGGGAGCGGGAGGATTCGATCCCGCGCGCGACATCGCCGCCATTACCGTGAACCGCTGGCCGCACGGATACGCCTACGAATACAACTCTCTATGGGATTCGTTCTGGCTGGAAGGTGGCACGACTCCATGCGAAGTGGCGAGAAAAACTTTCGGAAGGATCGCAATCGCGAATGCCGACGCAGGAGCTTACGCGTACACGGATGAGGCGATCAATCAGGCCTGGCGGGCGGTACGAGATCTGACAAAGAGCTAGACACGCTGCTTTTTCTTATCGACATTCATCTGTCCGGGAACGGCGGGATTATTCTCTGGAACATTGTCGGTTCGCGCGAAAGGTGCTCGCCCCAGGCGCAGTGGCAGGCCGTAGTGATGAGCCAGTTCGGTGGCGCCTCCGGTAAGGACGAGAAGCGTAACCAGAAAAATAGCGGCGCGTTGCGGGGCCTGCTCTTGCCGCGGAGCGAGAAGCGCGATGAGCGCGCCCAGAATCAAGCCAGTAACAAGACCGCCGATGTGGGCAGCGTTGTCGGTGAAACCGGACACGGCTCCAAAGCCCAGATTAAAAACAACAAACACCAGCAGGCTGCGGAGCGGGCCCGAGAGGGCCGCGCGTGGCACGGAAAATTCGCCGAGTTTGAAAGCCGCAATGAGCGCGCCAGCCAGTCCAAAGATCGCTCCGGAAGCGCCCACGCTCATCACTTGAGGATTCCATGCCACGCTGGCGAGACTCGCTCCCAGACCACAGATGAGGTAGATCACGCCGAATGTCCAGCGTCCGTAGAGCGATTCGCTGAGCGCGCCCAGATCCCACAGACACCACATGTTGAAGGCAATGTGGAGCCAGCCACCGTGAACGAAGACACAAGTCAGGAGCCGCCACCACTCGCCGGAAAGCGTCAACGGACCCACATTCGCGCCCCACTGCACCAACTCTAGTCCTGAGAACTCCTGGAACGGACTGCCACCGGCGAGAAGCATCTCGATGATCATGCCCACAAACACTGCGACGTTTATGCCGAACAATATGTGCGTGAGCGTGATGGTGGATTCGCCGCGGCGGGCCCACGGGGTCTGCATCACCGGCTGAGGTGAGTCATCGGCGATTTCGCCGCGCTGATACTTTTCGTGCTGCACGCACCATTGGCAGATCTTCTTGCCGAAAGTAAAGCCCGGGAGTTGGCGGCCACATCGAATGCAATTTGCCATGGATACTAGAGATTATCAGCAGTTTGGGGGAAGGGAAAAATCTTTAACACGGGGAACACAGGGATCACAGGGTAGTACCAAAACTCTTCAAGCTTCCGCTAGTGAATCGTTTTGGTCTTTCTCGACATGTAATCCATCAGCAGGTATTGGCCTAGTGTGTAGGGAGTGGTGAAATACGCCTTGCCGCGGCACATCTCGCTGACTTTTTGCACGAATTGCACCAGTCCATAATCGGACGCGAGCATGAATGTGTTGATCAGCACGCCAGCGCGTTTGCACTTCGAGACTTCTTCGAGCGTCTGGCTGACAACCAAGGGATCGAGGCCAAAAGCATTCTTGTAAATGCGTCCGTCTTCGAGGGTGAGGGCGGAGGGTTTGCCGTCGGTGATCATCACGATCTGCTTCATGTCTTTTCTTTGGCGCTGCAATATTCTTTGCGCCAGCCGCAGGCCTTCGCGCGTGTTGGTGTAATACGGACCGACTTTGACGCGGGCGAGTTGCGAGAGCGGGACTTCTTCGGCGGAGTCATGGAAAAGGACCAGCGAGAGTGAGTCGCCTGGATATTGCGTGCGGATCAAATGCGAGAGCGCCATCGCGACTTTTTTCGCGGGAGTGAAGCGATCCTCGCCGTAGAGGATCATCGAGTGCGAGCAATCGAGCATGAGCACCGTCGCGCATGAGGATTGATACTCGCACTGATGAACTTGCAGATCGGAATATTCGATGTTTAGCGGAAGGGTGAGGCCTTCGCGCTGGATAGCGCTGGAGAGCGTAGCGGTAATGTCGAGATTGAGAGTGTCGCCGAACTCGTAGGTTTTTGATGATCCGCTGGCTTCGATGCCGGTGGCGAGATCGCGAGTGTCATGGCGTCCAAAGCTGGACTTGCCGAGTGAACCAAGCAGATTGCGGAGAGACTTGAAGCCAAGGAAGTCGAGGCTTTTGTCAGTGATTTCGAATTTAGTTTGCGACTGATTCTCGCCCAGCTGGCCGCCAACGCTCGACTGACGCGCAGGATCGGGTGGCTGATCGATGGAGATGTAATCTTCCTGCTGCATGCGCTCGATTAACTTTTCGATGAGTTCGTCGAGCTCGCCGTCCATCGCCATCTGTTGCAGACGTTCGCGCATTTCTTCGTCGAAGGCATCGCCGTCCATAAGGGCTTGCTCGATGGCTCGTTTGAGATCGTCGAGCGTCTGTTCGCCCTCGGGCATCTCGTACCACATGTCGCTCCGGAAGCCACTCTGCAGCAGGTAGTCGGAGAGCGCGCCAAGCAAGTCTTCCAGGCTCATCTCGCCAGCGGGGTCGGGCACGTATTTGGAGTAGCGAATTCTCTTCATAGGAGCTTCGTCGGAGCACGCCAAGCCCCAGTCAATGCCCTGTGGCTCGGAGGCCCTGTCACCCGTGCAATGTACATAAAGACGTTCATCAAAGAGACGTATGGTCTGCCCGCTTCTACGTGGAGGCTTACCGCCGACCCGTCCCGGAGTAGCACGCCGAGTTTCCCGCCGTGAGACTTGAACTCGGCATCCTCAGGGGTAACGATCCACTCGACGTGTTCTAACGGGACTCTACGCAACACATCGCGATCTTTCAGAACAAGGTGGGAGGGGGTCAGGACAAACCATTCATCTGCCGAGCGCATGCTAACAATCAACGGCGTCTCTTTGCCTACATCCTGTGGGAACGATTTAACTTGAGCGTCGGTAAGCTCATCGATCGACTTCGTAAATTCGCCGCTGCCACCCGTTTGGCGAAATATGCTTACGATGCGCTTCGCAGAGATCATAAGAGTGATCGACGCCAACGATCGCGCTAGTTGAATTGTCTCCGTTGCCTATACGGCGGTTCTTCCTTCTCGAAACTTTTTTCGGAGCGCGGTTCGGGCTTCTTTTCTCCGGCCTTGAAGACGCGTTCTTCGTTACGGCCGATGCGCTTGTGGGCGTGCAAGCCTTCGAGGATGAATTCTGCGGCCGAGACCTGTAGCTCCGGACTTTCTTTCTGTGAGACGCCGAGCGGTCCGAGCTTGTCGATCAGTCCCTGAATTTCTTTCAGGTTCTCCAGCGCTTCCGCGGCGGAGACGGAATCTGATAACTGAATCTCGCCGCCCAGGTCGAACCACTGCACGATTTGCTGCACGTTGGCGCCAGTAAAATATTGATCGTAGGTTTTCGCGATCGCGGAGCGGATCAGCTCGCGGCCAACGAAGTCTGCACCTTTCATTTCACCTTCGTATTCCAGTTCGAGTTTGCCGGTGATAGCGGGCAGTGCGGCATAGACATCGCTGATGCGGGGCACGACGAGCTTTTCATCGTTGCGCAGGGCGCGGCGCTCGGCGTTCGAGATTACATTCTCCATCGCAGAGATGGGCAGGCGTTGGCTGACACCGGATCGCTTGTCGATTTTCTTATCTTCGCGGGCCGCGAAGGCAATGCGCTCGATCACTTCCTGAATGTATGCGGGCATATGCGAAGCGTGGCCGTTGCGGGTGGTCCAGGCTTCCTGCGCGGTGATGGCGATACCTTCGTCGACGGTTGCGGGATAGTGAGTGCGAATCTCGGAACCGATGCGGTCTTTCAGCGGCGTGATGATTTTTCCGCGGGCAGTGTAGTCCTCGGGATTTGCGCTAAAGACGATGGCGAGATCGAGCGGCAGGCGGATGGGATAGCCCTTAATCTGCACGTCGCCTTCCTGCATGATGTTGAAGAGGCCAACCTGAATTTTTCCCGCGAGGTCGGGGAGTTCGTTGATGGCGAAGATGCCGCGATTGGCGCGGGGCAGCAGGCCGTAGTGGACGGTGAATTCGCTCGACAGTTCATGGCCGCCGCGGGCAGCTTTGATGGGATCGATATCGCCGATGAGGTCGGCAATAGTGACATCCGGCGTAGCTAATTTTTCAACGTAGCGATCATCGGGCGTGAGATAGGAAATCTGCGTTTCATCGCCGTGGCGCGCGACTTCTTCGCGGCAGCGGCGACAGATGGGTGCGTAGGGATTGTCGCGGATCTCGCAGCCTGCAAGGTATGGCATGTTCGGGTCGAGCAGCGTCGTTAGCGCGCGCAGGATGCGGCTTTTGGCCTGTCCGCGGAGGCCAAGGAGGATGAAATTGTGGCGCGAGAGAATCGCATTCACAATTTGCGGCACTACGGTGTCTTCGTATCCGACGATGCCGGGAAAAATAGTGGAGTCGTCGTGCTGGCGCAGGCGGGCGATCAGGTTGTCGCGGAGTTCGTCTTTCACGCGGCGGGTGCGCAGACGTTCTTCAGAAAATGGGCTGCGGCGCAATTCGCCGAGCGTGCGTGGAAGACTCATGAGGACCCCCCGGAGAAATACTTTCCTGGATTATACGCGGTTCGCGCTTCGGCTTTTTGTTCCCGTCCAGCTTGGCAAAAATCTTTAACACCGGGGACACAGAGAGTCACGGGGTAACCCTAGACAGATTAATGAACGTGGCCGTTGCCTCCGGCTTTTTCCCGGGCGCGGGCGGCGCGGTGGAGATTGGGAATGAGCGTTTCGAGATACGTGATGAGGATGGAAATACGGTCGAGCTTCGGAGCGTAGAGAAAGTAGTTTCTGCTTGAAATCCAGATCGAGGGGCAAGGATCCGGCTAGATAGAAAGATAGTAACGCGGGATCGGCGGCGGAGAGATCTTGTTTGGCTCCGGCGATGGCCAGCAGTTCGGAGTGCAGCTGAGCGGCCCGCGCGGCATCTTCCTGCGGTGGCGCTCCCGGTTCATCTTCGATCATAAGAACTTCGCCTTGGAGAAATGTACGATCCTGATTCACGGCGACGATTTCGAAACGGTTGCGGCCCTCGGCGACCAAGTCGAGGCGTCCATCGGGATACTCTTTCACGACGGTGATGATTTCGGCGGTGCATCCCACTTCGGCGAGACCCTGATCGAGAGCACGAACCACTCCAAAAATCCGATTCTTCGCCAGACACTCTGCGATCATTTCTTTGTAGCGCGGCTCGAAAATGTGCAACGGTAGAGGAGTGCTTGGAAGTAGGACGACATCGAGCGGAAAAAGGGGAATGAGGGAAGGCACCGGGCAATCTCCAGAAGGGCGGCGCTTTTGATTCTACCTGACTGCATAACCGGGCAGAGCGGCGAGATCAAGACTAACCACTAAGTGCACGAAAGGTGCACAAAGAAAAGCATTGACCGAGGCCACGGTATGGTTGACTTCAGAGGATGCTTAGAATAAAAGCACCTCATGGAACTCGCAGGGAAAGTTGTGGTGGTAACCGGCGCTTCGATGGGGATCGGGGAAGCGATTGCCAAGATTTTTGCCGATCAGGGAGCGAGCGTCATTATGCTCTCGCGCGATGCTGGCCGTGTAGAGGCGGCGCGGGGACGGGTGGGTCAGACCGAGCGAACGCTGGCGATGGCTTGCGATGTGAGGCACCGCGAAGAGATTGACCGCGCCATCGGACTGACAATGCACCATTTCCAGAGGATTGATGTTTGGGTAAACAACGCGGGGCATGGGCTGCTCGATTCCGTGGCTGAAATGGATATGGCGGCGTGCAGGGAAATGTTCGAGACCAATTTTTTTGGCGCAGTAGCGGCGATGCAAGCTGTGATTCCGGTGATGCGGCAGCAGGGCGGCGGAACGATCATCAATATTTCGAGCGTGGCGGGGCACATTCCGATGCCGTTCCATGCGGCATACAGCGCGACCAAGTTTGCCATGAATGCGATCGGAAAAGGCGCCGGCGTTGAGTTGGAAAAAGATGCAATTCATGTACTCACGGTTTGCCCCGGCTATGTGCGAACGGCGTTTGGGGAGAATGCGGTACATGGGAATGAGTTGAAGCGGGTGCGCCCCAAGTCGGTGCGAGGCATTACTGCGGAGCGCGTGGCACGGGCAACGCTACAGGGATATTTAAAGCAGAAGAAGGAAGTGATTGTGCCGTGGACGATGCACATCCCAGTGAGGATCTACCAGCATTTTCCGCGACTGGTGGAGCGGGCGATGGGGCGGATGGCAAAGTGATTTCTGCGCGAAATCAAAGGCTTAAACACTGGGGCGCACAGGGTAGCCCACGATAGGCTCAAACCGCGAACTATCCTAGATCTGTCAGCAGGGCTTCCATTTCGGATTGAGCATGTAAATTTCCGGAGCGGCGGGCGGAGGCGATGCCATCAGTGAGCATTGCCTTGGCATCGCTAACTCTATCGGCGCGAACTAACGTTTGGGCAGCCATGAAGTATCCCGGCGTGTAATCGGGATTGGATTTCAGCAGAATGGAGAACTCTGCAAGAGCGCGATCCAGATCGCCCTGTTTCGAATACTCCATTGCCAAACCGTAGCGGGCGAAGGTGTCGTTGGGACTCTGGGTGAGAATATCGTTAAGGGCGGCGATGCGGTCCATAAGGGAATTCTCGTCTCAGTTCTTAGTGAAGACGAGATTAGTATAAACGCCAGATACATCTTTGGCCCTACTGGAACGGTGGTTCGAGTTCAGCCTGAGAGTAGAATGGGCAGTCCTCAATAACTTTTGCGATCGTGGAGGTTGTGGTGGCGTGTCCATTTTTTATGCCGATGGAGAGATTAGAGAATGGTTCATGGCCTCATGCTGGCCGGCTTCCGCTGGGAGGCGGATGGAGCGGGCACTGTACTGCGCCGGGACATGAGAATACCGTTCCGTCGCAGGACGACCTGCGCGAGTATTGCAATCTGGGCTACGCGGCGAACTGTGGGCGCTTGCCGCAGGAACGTGCGTGGGATTCGATACGCTTTGGGGCACGGACTGTTTTTGTTGAGGGGAAGAATTCAATGGGCGGACAAATTCAGATTCGCTATATATGTGAGCGGGAGCATCTTCCGGTAGAGCATGGCACCTTGACGTTTAACCCGCTGGCCGCGCATTGGGAGTTGAAGCATTCCGATGAGCGGGTGCAGCGCATGGCGGAATGTTTTCTCGCGTCGTATGTGGAGAAGAGAAAGAAACGGGAAGCGAATCCAGCGATTGCGAGCTGATACGAGCCTCGGTCGATCGAACCTACCCACGAAAACAGAATGCCACTCGCAGGAGCAGAGGAAGACCATGAGCGAAGAAATCTTGACCCCGCGTCCGGTGCGGGATTCACAGTCGGAGATGGCGGAGATTGTACTGCCGAATGATGCGAATCCGCTTGGCGCACTGCTGGGCGGACGGTTAATGCACTGGATCGATCTGGCGGGCGCGATGGCGGCTCACCGGCACGCCCGCAGTTATGTGGTGACGGCTTCGGTGGATCATATCGACTTTCTGGTTCCGGTGAGGGTGGGCGACTTGATCATCCTGAAATCGTCAGTGAACCGGGTTTTTCAGACTTCGATGGAAGTGGGAGTAAAAGTGTTTGTGGAGAACTACATCGCCGACCGATCACAGCACGTCGCATCGGCACATCTCACCTTCGTTGCAATCGATGGTAACGGAAACCGTTTGAAAGTTGCCCCGGTGATTCCGGAGACCGACGAGCAGAGGCAACGTTATGACGATGCCGGTCGGCGGAGGGATATCCGCCGAGCGGAGACGGAGCGGCGGCGCAAGGCAAAGCGGTAAACTGCATGTGACGGTCGTCACATCCTCTCTTCCGTGTAACGGGTACGCTACTCATTTCGGACGGATTCTATGGATAGTGCTCTTCTCGTTCATCGCATTCATTTCGCGTTCACTGTTACTTTTCATTATCTTTTCCCCCAACTCACGATGGGTCTTGCGCCGCTGATCGTGGTGCTCAAGACACTCGGCCTTCGGCACAAAGACGAGATCTACAATCAGGCGGCGCGCTTCTGGGCAAAGATATTCGGCATCAATTTCCTGCTCGGCGTGGTGACCGGGATTCCCATGGAATTTCAGTTCGGCACCAACTGGTCGCACTTTTCGCGCTACGCGGGTGGAGTGATTGGGCAGACGTTGGCTATGGAAGGCATGTTCGCATTCTTCCTGGAGTCTGCATTTCTCGGTTTGTTTCTGTATGGAGAAAAGCGGCTGGGACCGCGTGGGCACTGGTGGTCGGCGGTAGCCGTGTTTTTGGGATCGTGGCTTTCGGGTTATTTCATTATTGCCACAGACGCGTGGATGCAGCATCCGGTGGGCTATGCGACAGCGCCCGATGGATCGCTGCAACTCTCAAGCTTCTGGGAACTGGTGATGAATCCCTGGGCGTGGTGGCAGTACGCGCACAACATGAGTGGCGCGGTAATTACGGGCACAATCGTGATGGCCTCGGTAGGCGCCTTTTATCTGCTCTGGGGGAAATTCGAAGCGCACGGACGCGTTTTCGTGCGGGTAGGCGTGATCGCCGGATTGATCTTCAGCGTTCTGCAATTGTTTCCCACCGGGGACGGTCAGGGACGAATGATCGCCGTGAATCAGCCGGTCACACTTGCGGCCATGGAAGCGCTCTTCGTCGGCCAGCCGGGAGCGCCGCTGATCATTCTGGGTCAGCCTAACGTGGATGAGCGCAAGATTGATAATCCGCTTGAAGTTCCGAACGCGCTGAGCTTTTTGACTTACCGGGCCTGGAAGGCGGAGGTAAAAGGCCTGGATTCCTTCCCGCAGGATCTGTGGCCGCAGAACATCGCGCTGCTTTATTACAGTTACCACATCATGGTGGGCCTGGGGACGATCTTTATCGCGATCATGACGGTAGCTACTTTCTTGTTGTGGCGTGGAAAATTGTTTTCAACGCGTTGGATCTTGTGGATTTTGTTGCTGGCGCTTCCCTTCCCTTACATCGCCAACACGGCGGGATGGATGACGGCAGAGTTGGGTCGGCAGCCGTGGCTGGTTTATGGCCTGATGCGGACGGCAGACGGATATTCGAAGATGGTATCGGCAGGCAATGGGATGTTTACCCTGCTGGGCTTTCTCGGCATGTATACGGTCCTCGGCATTTTGTTTTTATTTTTGGTGAGGCGGGAAATCGAGCACGGACCGGGTGGGGATTTAGTTCCACCATTAAACGCCGCCCCACCACGAGTCATTTGATTGCATCGCCAAAGCCGCAATAGAAGCGGTGTATGTAAGGAGCCGAATGGAAACGCTGTGGTTCATGATTGTGGCCGTAATGGTGGCGGCTTATGTAGTGCTTGACGGATTCGATCTGGGCGCTGGCGCCATCTATCTGGCAGCCGGCAAAAACAGCGAGGAGCGGCGCAGGATCCTGCGCGCCATCGGGCCGGTGTGGGATGGGAATGAAGTGTGGCTGCTGGCGGCTGGCGGGACGTTGTATTTCGCGTTCCCTTTGCTCTACGCCTCCAGCTTCAGCGGTTTCTATTTGCCGCTGATGATGGTTTTGTGGCTGCTGATGTTGCGCGGAATCGGGATTGAGTTGCGCGGGCACATGGAAAATCCAGTCTGGATGGGGTTCTTCGATTTAATTTTCTGCGGCTCCAGCGTGCTGTTGGCCATCTTTTTCGGCGCGGCCCTCGGTAATGTCGTGCGCGGCGTGCCGCTCGGCTCGGACGGATATTTCTTTGAGCCGCTCTGGACGAACTTCCGAGCCAGTGGGAACACCGGCATTCTGGACTGGTATACGGTATTGACCGGCGTGATCGCACTGGTCACGCTGACCGCTCATGGAGCGTTGTACATAGCGGTGAAAACCGAGAACGAACTGCAGCAGCGCGTTCGCGGCGTGGCGCTGTGGGCGTGGCCAGTGCAATTGATCCTGACTATCGTGGGAGTGATCGCTACCTGCTACGTGCGGCCCATGGTTCTCGACAACTATAAGGAGCACGTTGTGGGGTATCTGGTCCCGCTGGTTGTGTTTGGCAGTCTCGCGGTGATGATTTACGCGATCCGCAAAGGGCTGGACAAAGTTGCTTTTGTCGGATCGGCGCTCTACATCGTGGGGATGCTGGTGGGCGCGGCGTTTGCTCTTTATCCCAATGTTTTGCCGTCGAGTACAAATGCCGCTTATAACCTCACCATCTACAATACCGCTGCCGGGCGACACGGGCTGACGGTCGGCATCATCTGGTGGAGCATTGCTCTGATTCTGGCTCTCGGATATTTCACTTTCGTGTTCCGCATGTTTCGCGGCAAGGTGCGGCTGGAAGGCGAAGGCTACTGATTTTTTTCTATGTTCTTAGGGCGCCTCTTGCGCTTTGCAGTTTTGCTTCTGCTCTCGTCGAGCCAACAGCACAATCGCAGAGGTCGCTGAGAAATGCGGCGGAGAGCGCTAAGGCGCTTCGATTCCTGTCTGGCTTGTATAATCGAGGGTTGACGTCTTGATTTCTCTTCTGGAGTGATTCCTTGAACGCACATATGCCTGCTCATCCCGGTCAGCCTGCACAGGGACCGCAACCGCTGCCTGGTGTCGATGTCATCCTTGCTGTTGGTTCGGGCAAGGGCGGCGTGGGAAAGACCACGCTCTCGGTGAATCTGGCGGTCGCTCTGGCCAAGATGGGATACAAAGTTGGCTTGCTCGATGCCGATGTTTATGGCCCGAATGTGCCGCTGATGCTGGGGGTCAGTGGCCAGCCGAAGATGGTTGGGGAGAATCGTATTGAGCCGATGCAAGCTTACGGCGTCAAGGTGATCTCTGTGGGATTTCTGAATCCTGGGGACAAGCCCATCATCTGGCGCGGTCCTATGCTGCACCAGATCGTGAAGCAATTTCTGGGGATGGTGGAGTGGGGACATCTGGATTACATGATCGTCGACCTGCCGCCAGGGACTGGAGATATCGCGTTGTCGCTGGTGCAGAATGTTCCACTGACTGGTGCGGTAGTGGTTTCAACGCCCTCAGACGTGTCGCTGCAGGATGCGCGCAAAGCGATCGAAATGTTCAAACAGATGAAAGTGGATCTGGTGGGCGTAGTCGAGAACATGAGCTTTTTCACATGTCCACACTGCAATCATGAGATCGATATTTTTTCCCGTGGCGGCGCGGAAAAGATGGCGGAGCAATACGGCGTATCGTTCCTGGGGAGTATTGAACTCGATCCGGAGGTGCGCAAATCCGGTGACGGCGGCAAGCCGGTTGTGCTGGAGGGAGAAAATTCGCCGCACGCCAAATCGATATTCGAGTTTGCGCGAAGAGTCGTGGCCCGGGTATCGGAAATCAAAGCCAGCGAGCCGGCAAGCGTGATTCAGATTCAGTAGGGGAAATCTTTAAACACGGGGGACACAGGGTAACGCAGAGGAACTACTCTGTGACCCTGTGTCCTCTGTGGTTTTCAGTTTTTCTTTTGAAACCTGGCCAGCCTCCAGACCGGCTCCGGTTCACCATCATTCAAGACTAACTCCGCCATCAGCTCTCCTATCGCGGGACCGTGTTTGAAGCCGTGGCCGGAGCCGCCGCCGACCAGCCAGACGTTGTCAATTTGAGGATGACGATCAAGGATGAAGTTGCTGTCGGGCGTCTGCTCGTACTGGCAGACGCGGGTCTCGACCAAGGGAGCGTTTTTCATCGCAGGGAAGCGGAAGGCTATGTATTCGCGGACGCGCTTTAGTGTTGCCTGGCTGACTACCCGCTCGCCGCTGGTGGGATCGAAGGTGGGTCCTCGCGTGTCATCTGCGATTTTGAAGCCGCGGCGGCCGCTACCCGGGATGCCGTAGAGAAATCGTTTTCCGTGATCGCCCCACACTGGAAGATGCGCATCGGTGAACTGCAAATTTCCGGCCGGCGGACCAAAGAAAAAAATATCCTGCTTGGTGGGACGAATGAGTTCGCCCACAGCTTGCGGAAGCATTTTCCCCAACCAGGGACCACACGCGAAAACATAAAGGTCCGCCTGGAGCCGCGAACCATCCAAGAGCGTGAGACGGTGGACAGGCGCGCTCTCTAGACCGTCGGCCGATACTGCTACCGGCCGATAGACGCCTCCTTGACTCACGAATGCATCGACCACAGCCTGGCAACTCAGGCGAGCATCGAGATATCCACACTCTGGTTCGTAAATTCCCCAACGGACACCCGCGAAATTGATTTGCGGCCAGCGTTTCTTCATCTCTGAAGTGGAAAGTTCAAGAAATTTGATTCCGGCATCGCGAAGGGTTGGCGGGGATCCACGCTCGAATTCATCGTCGCGGCTGCTGGCCATCCAAAGAACGCCGGTGCGATGCAGAAAGTGGCGCTTCCAACGCCGTTCATATTTCGCCCAGAGTTTGAGGGCGCGTGCGGCGAGGCGTGTATAAGGCTGATCGGGGCCATAGGTACCGCGCATGATGCGAGTTTCCCCGCCGGACGACGCACGCGAGTTTCCCGGTCCCCATGCATCGAGTAAGGTAACGCGGGCTCCGCGCTCAAGAAGATGAAGCGCGGTCCAGCCTCCGAAAGCACCGGCGCCAACGACTGCGACATGTGTTTTCGTTTTCATATGGAATGGCTTCGAACCGGGGAAGTTTGAGGATACGCGCAGATGGGAGGCGGAGGAAGATGCCAGCGGAGATTCTGGTCCGGTATACTCCTTCCGCGATGCATCCAATCATGAAAACTCGATTCTCATATACGGTTCTATTAATCGCCGCGGCTAGTTCTCTAGCTTGTACTTCCCTTTTCGCGCAGAGCTCAACTCCCGCGACCTCGCGCGCCGCCGCAGTTCTCGATTCCATGCCGCATGCAAAAAGGATCAGCGATGTTGCGCTCTCACCGGATGGAACTCAGGTCGCGTACATCGTGGACAAGAAACTTACCGTCACAAATGTTGCGGGTCAATCTTCACAGGCGATTGCGGTAGAAGGCGGCCTTCCGATAAGAAATGTGGCGTGGTCCGCCGATGGTAAGCGCATTGCCTTCATCGCGGATCTTCCGGGGGACGTTCCATCCGCGCAGATCTGGACCGCAGCCGCTGATGGCAGCACTCCGATGAAGCATGTGGAGTTGAAAGGGTATGTCCAGGCTCCGCGCTTTTCCCCGGACGGTTCAAAGCTCGCCATTCTTTTCATTGAAGGCATGCCCCGCGTTGCCGGACCGCTGCAGCCGATGACGCCGCTCGGGGGCGTCATCGACGAGAAAATCTTCGAGCAGCGGATTGCAACCATCGACCTGAGCACGGACCATTTGACCCAAGTCACTCCGGCCGACGTGTATGTCTATGAATACGACTGGACGCCAGACGGCAAAGGATGGGCAGCGACAGCGGCTCACGGCAACGGGGATGCGAACTGGTGGATTGCGCGTCTCTATTTAATCGACGCGAGCAACGACGAGATGCGCGAGGTTTATAAGCCGAAGCTGCAACTCGCCGATCCGCGAGTCTCGCCTGACGGCAAAAACATTGCGTTCATCGAAGGACTAATGAGCGATGAAGGTTCTACGGGAGGCGATATTCACGTGGTTCCCAGCGCGGGAGGGGCTGCGCGAAATCTGACTCCAGACATCAAAGCGTCCCCGTATGCGCTCGCGTGGACTAGCCCCGACCGCATAATTTTCGGCGAAGACGTAGACGGAAACTTTGGGTTTGCCAGCTTGGGCACGAATGGCGGCGCGATCAAGACATTGTGGACCGGCCCGGAGTTGGTTCGTCCCGACAGCGCTGCCTGGGTTTCATCCGGCTCTAAGGAGATCACCACAGCGATTGTGCGGCAATCGCCGAGCGCGCCACCGGAAGTATGGGCGGGGCCGGTGGGAAAGTGGAACCAACTCACGCATGTGAATGCCGACTTGAAACCGGCATGGGGCGAGATGAAGAATGTGCACTGGATGAACGGCAGCATGCGGGTTCAAGGATGGTTGATGCTACCTAAGGGTTACGACCCCGACAAAAAATATCCGCTCGTGGTTAGCGTTCATGGCGGGCCGTCCGCAGCCTGCGCGCCACTGTGGGATGAGCGCAATATGGGACCGCTTTCGGCGATGGGATACTTCGCCCTCTGCCCGAACCCGCGCGGCAGCTACGGTCAAGGTGAAGCTTTCACGGAGGGCAACGTAAAAGATTTCGGCGGCGGCGATTACCGCGACATCATGGCAGGAGTCGATGCGCTGGTGAAGCAGTATCCGATCGATCCCAAGCGCATTGGCATCCGCGGCCACAGCTACGGTGGGTACATGACTATGTGGGCCGAAACTCAGACGCACCGCTTTGCGGCCGCAGTGGCGGGCGCGGGACTCTCCGATTGGTTGAGCTACTATGGGCTCAACGATATTGACGAATGGATGATTCCATTCTTCGGCGCGTCGGTGTATGACGATCCCGCGGTTTACAACAAGAGCGATCCCATGCACTTCGTCAAAGCGGTGAAAACTCCTACATTAATTCTGGTGGGCGACCGCGATGGCGAAGTTCCGATGGAACAATCGGTGGAGTGGTGGCACGCGCTGAATTATTTTCATGTACCTACGAAACTTGTTGTTTATCCGAACGAGGGCCACATGTTGATCAAGCCTGCTGACTCACGGGACTATTCATTGCGATCGCTTGAGTGGTTTGAAGAATGGTTCGGGAAAGCGCATTAAGAATTCTGGGACTGTAATTCGATATTAGAGTTCTCTCCGTTTTCTCGTCAGCGATCTGCATAAGGCTATAATTGCGCGAACCCATGCCTCTAGCCTCTGGCACCAAGCTTGGTCCCTACGAAATCCTCAACCCCCTGGGCGCCGGGGGCATGGGAGAAGTGTATCGCGCCAAGGATACTCGCCTTGATCGCACCGTCGCCATTAAAGTTCTGCCTTCGCATCTTTCGTCCGATCCGGAATTGAAGCAACGCCTGGAGCGCGAGGCCAAAGCCATTTCGGCGCTGCAGCATCCCAACATCTGCACGCTTTATGACATCGGCACACAGGACGGCACTCAGTTCCTGGTGATGGAATATCTCGAAGGGCAGACCCTTGCCGAGCGCCTGGCGAAGGGTCCGCTGCCTATCGAGCAGGTTTTGAAGATTGGAACAGAAATCGCACAGGCTCTGGAGAAAGCTCATCAACAGGGCATCATTCATCGTGACCTCAAGCCGGCAAACATTATGCTGACCAAAGCGGGCGCAAAGCTGATGGACTTTGGTCTGGCGAAGCCCAAGATTTCCATCGCGGCGGAGGCCGTCGGTCCGTTCACGCCTTCCACCCCGACCGTGAACCTTGCTTCGCTCACTGCGGCGGTGTCGCCGCTCACGCAGAAGGGTTCGATCGTCGGAACCTTTCAATACATGGCGCCCGAACTTCTGCAGGGCGCGGAGGCCGACGCCCGCAGCGACCTGTTCAGTTTCGGATGCGTTCTCTATGAAATGGTCACGGGACGCCGCGCGTTCGAGGGCAAATCGCAACTCAGCGTGTTCAGTTCAATTCTTGAGAAAGATCCAGAGCCAATCAGCGCCAACCAGCCGCTAGCGCCGCCCATGCTTGATCGCGTGGTGCGTGCCTGCCTCGCTAAAGATCCCGCTGACCGCATCCAGTCGGCGCACGACGTCGCGATGGACCTGCGCTGGGTCGGCGAATCCGCGCTCAGGGAATCCGAAGAGCCCCCCGCGGAGTTCAAGAAATCATGGGCAGTTTGGGCGGCGGCGGTTCTGGTAGCTTTCATCGCCTTGGCTGGATTCGCCGGATATCGCTGGGCGAAATCTTCCGCAAACTCCATCTCACTTCATGCTCAAATCCCGCCGCCGGACAAATTTTCTCTGGACACCACCGGTGACGCCGGCGGCATGCCCGTGTTGTCCCCACAGGGGGACAAGTTGGCTTTCGTGGCTCATTCCGGCGAAGCCAAGATGCTGTGGGTCCGCGCGCTCAACGCCGACACGGCGCAGCGACTCGAGGGCACACAGAATGCGATGCATCCTTTCTGGTCGCCGGACGGTGGCTACATCGGATTCTTTGCCAATGGCAAGCTGGCAAAGATTGCGGCCACCGGCGGTCCGGTGACGGTGTTAGCCGACGCTCCAAACTCGCGCGGCGGGAGCTGGAGCGCCGACGATGTGATCGTGTTCGCCCCGGATTTTCTGGGAGGGCTGTCGAAAGTAAGCGGGCAAGGCGGCACAGTCGAGCCAGCAACTTTGATTGAGAAGACCAAGCATGATACCCATCGCTGGCCCTGGTTTCTGCCCGATGGCAAACACTTTCTTTTTCTCGCCACTAGCCACACTGGAGGCGATCCCACGCCCAACGGAATCTACTACGGCTCGGTGGACAATAAAGAGACTCGCCAGCTCGTCACCAGCGACTCCGCAGCGCAATACGCTTCCGGGTATTTGCTCTATCGCTCTAATACCGCTTTGGTCGCTCAACCGTTTGATCCAGAATCAGGCACGCTCTCGGGATCTGCCGTTCCACTCTTTAATAATCTTCGCGATGACGTTGGGGTGTGGCGCAGTATCTTCGCGGTATCACAGAACGGACTGATGGTGTACCAGCTGGGCAATGCCGCCTCCGCGAAAAGCAAGCTCGTCTGGTTCGACCGCTCGGGAAAGGCTTTGGCCGACTTCGATCCAGGTGAGAGCACAATCATTGATCTTCGCCTTTCGCCCGATAACAAGCGAGTGGCATTCGCCAGCGGAACCGGCATTTGGACGCTTGATCTTGTGCGCAAGACGAAGACGCGTATTACGTTCGATCCGCAGATCGTTCAGGAGCCTACCTGGTCGCCCGACGGCAAAACGATTATGTTCTCCGCGCGAATGGCTAAAGGGGGAGGCAATGTCGAAATTCGCTCCAAGGCCGCCGACGGTAGCGGAGCGGAAAAAACATTGATCGCCGAGCAAAATAACTATCATTACCCGGCATGGTCGCCCGATGGAAAGTACTTAACTTATATGTGGGGCGATGGAGAGAAAATGGTTTCCCTTTGGATGGTCCCCGTCGCCGGGGACGCGAAGCCGGCAGCGATCGTGCAACCCCCTTCGGCGCAGTCCAACTTCTACAGCTATCGGATTTCCCCTGACAGCCGATGGGTCGCCTACGTTTCGGACGAATCCGGAATGGAGGAGCTCTACATCACGAGTTTTCCGGAAGGCAAAGGCAAATGGAAAGTGTCGTCGAATGGTGCGGCTTATCCGGCATGGCGCGCGGACGGAAAGGAACTTTTCTACCAAAATCTTGCCAATGATTTTTTCGCGTGCCCGATCGCTATGAAAGGATCGGAGATCGAAGTAGGAACGCCCCAGCGTCTGTTCAACACCACTGCGCCCGGGGTCGGCATATCGTTCGATGTCTCCGCTGACGGGAAGCGTTTGCTCATCAACCACGCTGAAGAAGAAGCCCAGGCTCCGCTGCAGTTGCTCACCAACTGGACGGCGGAATTAAAGAAGTGACTGCACGCGACGAACGGAAACGCCGGAACTCGACTGAGCGTTCGGTTCACTAACCTCCTTGACAGGACCCCCCTGCCTTCCTAGAATCCAAGCAGCGCGGGCGCTTTGCGTCCTTAAGCTAAGTTTTTGCATCTAAATTAGTTAGCTGGAACCTGAATGGCCGAGAGCCTCGCCGGCTTTGCATCTCATAAACATGCCTTCTGATCCCAACATCGGCAAGCGTGAGCGCGAAGTTCTCACTGCGATCGTGGAGACTTTTATTTCCACGGGCGAGCCGGTTGGTTCGCGGACGCTGTCGCGCTCGAATCGTGAAGGGCTTAGTCCGGCGACGATCCGCAACGTCATGGCGGATTTGTCGGAGGCTGGATTCCTCGAGCAGACGCATACTTCGTCGGGACGCATTCCGACGCCCGAGGCCTACCGCTATTACGTCGAGCAAATTTCCGGGACAGCTCAGCTTGCCCCGCAGGAGCAGAGCCTGATTTCCGAGTCGCTGGCGGGGATAAGCGACGTGCAGGAATTTATGGAACGGACCTCGCGGGTGCTGTCGCTGATCTCGCGAAATGTGGGCGTCACCGTGGCTTCCAGCGGCACCAAGAACGCGCTGGAACATGTATATTTTTCGCGGCTGGGAGATCAGAAGGTGCTGGCAGTGCTGGTAACGCGCTCTGGGCTGGTGCGCGACCGCGTATTGCGGCTGGACCTGGCGCAAACTGAGCTCGATCTTGCGGCTCGCTACATCAACGAGAATTTTCGCGGATGGACGATGGAGTCAATGCGCGCCGAACTGGCGCGAAGAATCGAGCAGGAACGCAGCGAATACGATCAGCTGATGAATTCCATCGAGCAACTCTACAAACAGGGCGCGCTCGCCGCCGAAGCGGGAACGCAGGTGGTGTTCGTAGAGGGCGCGGCAAACCTGGTCACAGGGCAGGAGGATCGTCAGCGTCTGCAGGAGATGTTGAAGACTCTCGAGGAAAAAGAGAAAATCGCGAAACTTCTCGGCGCCTATCTGGACGTAAAGCAGGAAGCGGTGAGAGTGGTCATTGGGCTGGATGACGCGATTCCGTCGATGCAGAACTTTGTTTTAATTGGAGCCCCGGCGCGCTCGGGAAGCGACATGGTCGGGTCGCTGGCTGTAATCGGACCCACGCGAATGGATTATCAGCACACCATGACCGCAGTTTCCTACATTGCGCGCCTGTTCGATAAAATTCTGAATGAATCGGAGTAACCAGGTTTTTTATGAGTAAAGTGAACGGCAAATCAGACGTAGAGAGATCAGAAGCACAAAGAAGCGGCCTGGATTTAGAGCACGAACTTCCCGCGGCCGATGGCGAATTGGAAGGTGCGGGAACTTCGTCTATGGGTGGAGAAGCGTCCGCTCCCGAGTCGGAGTTGCAAAAATTGAGGGCGGAGCGGGACTCACTGCTTGATCGCCTGGCACGCATGCAGGCGGAATTCGAGAACGTGCGCCGCAGAAACGCAAAAGAACAGCAGGGTTTTCGTGAGTATGCTGCCACGGACACGATTAAACCTCTGCTTCCGGTGCTCGACAGCTTTGAGCGCGCATTGCAGGTAAAGTCAGAGCCAGCCGACTTCCGCAACGGAGTCGATCTGATTTACAAGCAGTTGCTGAGTGCGCTGGCCAAGCTTTCGGTGCACCCGATCGCGGCCAAGGGTGAAGCGTTTGATCCACACTATCACGAGGCCATCGAAATGGTGGAGACCTCGGCCGCGCCCGATCATCAAGTGATCGAAGAATTGCAGCGTGGCTACAAGTTCAAAGACCGGCTGCTGCGTCCTGCCATGGTCAAGGTGGCCAAAAATCCTGGAAGGTAAGTTCCAACCTCAGCTTTATTTCTCATGAAGGAGAGGCGTCAATTCTGACCACGAACGCAAAACGCGACTATTACGAAGTGCTTGGCGTAAGCCGCACGGTAACCGAAGTTGAACTGAAGAGCGCCTACCGGAAGCTGGCCATGCAATGGCATCCTGACCGCAATCCGAACAATCCGGATGCGGAGGAGCGTTTCAAGGAAGTGACCGAGGCCTACGCAATTCTCGCGGACTCAGATAAACGGTCTCTCTATGATCGCTACGGGCATGCCGGAGTAGGTGGTGCATCCTCGGGCGCCGCGGGTTTTGATCCTACGGTATTCCAGGATTTCGGCGAGATCTTTGGTGAGTTCTTCGGGTTCGGAGATGCATTCGGCGGCGGACGCCGCCGCAGCCGTGTACAACGCGGCGCGGATCTGAGGGAGGACATCACTCTGGAGTTTGAAGAGGCTGTCTTCGGCAGCGAAACGACTGTGACGGTTCGCCGTCACGAAGCCTGTGAAGATTGCCACGGCTCGGGGGCAGCGCCGGGGAAAGGTCCTACTACTTGCAAGTCCTGCGCCGGCCGCGGGCAGGTGCGATATCAGCAGGGCTTCTTCAGTATCGCGCGAACCTGCCCAGCCTGTCAGGGAGCCGGCAGCGTGATCACTGATCCCTGCCCCAAGTGCAAAGGAGAAGGCAGGCTTCTGCGGCAACGACAGGTAGATGCGAAGATTCCTGCGGGGGTTGAAGATGGTACGCGAATCAGGTTTACCGGCGGCGGCGAGGCGGGTCCGTTCGGCGGCCCGGCCGGTGACCTTTATGTTGTGCTGCATGTAAAGGAGCATCCATTCTTCGTGCGCGAAGGAAATGATCTGCACTGCGTGGTTCCGCTTTCGGTTACGCAGGCTGCAGTGGGCGCGGAGATTAAAGTTCCCACGCTGGAGGGCGAGCACACGCTTAAGATTCCAGATGGAACCCAGCCCGGTACAACGTTTCGCGTTCGCAACAACGGCGTGCCCGTGCTGAACGGTCACGGCAAAGGCGATCTCTACGTGGAGGTGCGCGTGCAGATTCCCACCAAGCTGAATAAGCGCCAGAAAGAACTGCTGCAGGAACTGGAGACGACGGCCAAGGTGGACAACCAGCCGCTGGTGCGGTCACTGCTGGGCAAAATGAAAGATCTGTTCGACTAAGCACTTTCGTTGAGTGCCGCAGCCGTTTCAGTTGCCTCACAAGCCGAATTGCCGAAGTCATGACCCGCCGACGCTGGATTGCTGACGAAGTCTCCGGAGATCGCGCCGCCCTGGTCGGCGAGCATGCGGATCATCTGGTCCGCGTTCTGCGTGCTCGCGTGGGAGATGATTTCGATATAGCCACCAGCCGGGATGTTCGTCGCGGACGAATTACTTTGGTGAAGGCTGACCGCGTCGAGTTCGACTTGGGTGAAATACTTTCTGCGGCTCGCGTGACTGACATCACCCTGGTTCTTGCGGTATACAAATTT
This sequence comes from uncultured Acidobacteriaceae bacterium, assembly GCA_963726155.1. Classification (GTDB taxonomy): domain Bacteria; phylum Acidobacteriota; class Terriglobia; order Terriglobales; family Acidobacteriaceae; genus Sulfotelmatobacter. The sequence goes on along the minus strand of CAVSBF010000002.1, from coordinate 261,911 downwards.
GATCGCATGGAGTGGGCGATTGAAAAATGTACCGAGCTCGGTGTCTCGCGGATCGTGCCGCTGATCTCTCGCCGTACGGATTCACATCTCGCCGTTGCGTCTGGAAAGCGAGTTGAGCGTTGGCAACGCCTCGCGCGGCAAGCGGCGGAACAATCCCGCCGGAGTTCCCCGCCAGAAATCGTGGAGCCTACAAAGCTTTCCGAGGCGCTGAATCTTTCCCCTGGCTTGCGAATACTTCTGTCTGAATCGGAAAATCACACGCTACTGCGTGAGGTGCTGAACCAGGAAACCCACGGTAGTGGAATTGTTCTGGCGATTGGCCCCGAAGGCGGATGGACGGAAGAAGAACTTCAAGCCTTTCAGCAAGCCGGATGGATTTCGGCATCGCTGGGGAATACAATTCTTCGCGCCGAAACCGCTGCCATCGCGGCAATGGCGATTGCGGCTTCCGCACTCAACTCTCTCTGATTTTCACAGCCCGCGTATTTCTGTACGTGGTGGTATTCTGAGCCCCAATGGCTGTTCCCAAAGTTCAATCTCATTCAGCTCCATTTCTTCCCGATGATCGCCAGCGTGAAGCCATTGAGTATGTTCACGGACCAATGCTGGTAGTGGCGGGTGCTGGAACCGGAAAAACTTCTGTGCTGATTCACCGCGTTGCGCGCCTCGTACAGCAGGGAAATGCCAGGCCGGAGGAGGTCCTTGCGCTCACTTACACCGTGGCCGCCGCAGGCGAGATGCGTGACCGCGTCGGCGCGCTGCTCGGCAAGAAGATTCATTCGGCTACATTTCATGATTACTGTAATGCACTGCTCAAGCGCGCCAAAAACGACTTTGCCGTGCTCGATGAAAAAGATCTTTGGATTTATCTTCGCAAAAGAATTCATGAACTCCGCCTTGAACACTACGTGCGGGCGGCGAATGTCGGACAGTTTCTGGATGATTTGTTGCGCTTCTTAAACCGCTGCCACGACGAACTGGTTACACCCGAAAAATATGCTGCGTACGTTCAGCGCCTCGAGCGTGGCGAATCTGCCGTCCCCCGCGTCGCCAAGTCGAAAGAAAAGTTAACCGATGCTGAGGTGATCGGACGCTGCCAGGAAATTGCCCGAGTGTTTGCCACTACCGAGCGTTGGCTGCGGGAAGAAAACTACGGCACCTTCAGCCACATGATTACGCGGGCCCACGAATTGCTGACGACTGATGAAAAAGTACTGGAAGAGGAGCGGAGCCGTGCCCGTTTCATTCTGGTTGATGAGTTTCAGGATGCCAACTTCGCGCAGATCCAGATTCTGGCGGCTCTGGCGGGGCACGATGCTAATATCTTTGCGGTCGGAGATCCAGACCAGGCCATTTACCGTTTCCGTGGCGCATCGAGCGCGGCGTTTCATCTCTTCTGCCGGCATTTTCCAGAGAGCGGGCTTGTCGTTCTAGGCAAGAATCGTCGCTCCACAACTCCGATTCTGCAGAGTGCGTTCGCCGTGGTCGATAAGAATCCGGCCGTCTTTCGGGCCGGCGAACCCGGAGCCTTCGCCTATCGCCGGACTCCATTGCAATCGGCGCGGGAAGAGGAAGCGATTCGTCAGGGGAAATTCATTTCCACATTTCCCGTTGAAGCTATCTCTTTTAACGGGCGGGATGCGGAGGCGCCGGACGTGGTTCGCATCATTGAAGAAACGCGGCGCCACGCGAGATGCAAATGGAAGGATTTCGCGATTCTCTACCGTTCTCATGTGAACCGGGATGACGTCGTGCAGCATTTGGCCGAGCACGAGATTCCCTTTACCATCGAGAACATGGATGTGAGCGACACGCCCGAAGTGCGGGATTTATTTGCCTGCGTCGCGACGGTGGTCGATCTGAGTTCCGATGCAAGTCTGTTTCGAGTGGCGGCGTTGCCGCAGTTCGAAGTGGATCCCGAACAACTTCGCAGTGCCCTGCGTGCGATTGCAAAAGAGTCGAAAGATGGAGTAGTGATTCCGCTGGCATCGGTTCTGGATAGCGTCGTTGGTGGTCCGGCGGTGTTGCAATGTGTGCGCCAAGCGCGGGGCGAGGTCGACCACAGACGGGCGAAAGCTCGCGCGGCGATGCAGTCAATCGGAAAGCAATTCGGTCTCAACCTCGATTCGCCGGTAACGCAGGCGACTCTGAAGTTTGTGGCTGACTGGGAGCAGAAGGCTACTACAAAAAATGGGGACTTGCACGAGTGGATCGAATATCTGAATTATTTTCGCGAAGCCTGCGGCACTATTCCTTTAGCGTCGAACGACAGTGAGGATGCGGTGCGCCTGATGACGGCGCATGGGGCGAAGGGTCTGGAGTTCTCTCACGTTTTCATCCTGCGCGCTACCAGTCCGTCGTTTCCCGGCAGTTATCGGGAGAGCCTGGTGGAGTTTCCAAGAGAGCTGCGCGATCCGGATTCGGCCGTGGGAGGCGATGACAAGACGCTGCACGATCAGGAAGAGCGGCGGCTCTTTTATGTCGCGATGACCCGTGCTCGGGATTCATTGCACATGTACGGAAAGCAGGGGATCGGGCGCGACAAAACGCCGGCAGGCTTCCTGCGCGAACTGATCGGCAACCCGGGATTACAAAGATGGCTCAGAGCCCGGGCTGCGCTGCCTTCGCAACCAGAGTTGATCGAGATTGCCGCGGCCGCGGACCCTGCTCATAACGGAGGCTCCCGCTTGCCCGCATGGCTTGAACTGCCGGCGATTGATGGACTGGACACGCGACTGAGCGCCAGTGCCATCGAAACTTATGAGACTTGTCCGTTGCAGTTCAAATTCGAGCGCGAATGGAAGCTCTCGCGGCAACTCCATGCGGCGGTGCAGTACGGTGCCGCGATGCACCGGGTATTGCGCACCTACTATGACTCCGTTCGCCTACGCAGGACCAAGTCGGACGACGAGTTGCTGCAGCAGTTTAGTGACGATCTGCTCTCGACTGGAATTCAGGATGACTATCAGCGCGATTTGTATTTGGAACAGGGCCTGGAACAACTAAAAGAATTCCTAGCCGGAACACGTTCTGCAACACTGCCCGAGGTTTTGCATACCGAAGAGTGGTTCGATGTGGAAATCGCCGGCACCAAACTCACAGGGCGGATCGACCGGATGGATCGCGCGCTCGACGGCAGCGTGGTGATCGTCGACTACAAGACCGGCAAGGCGCGGTCGCAGGAGGATGCCGACGAGAGCCTGCAGCTTTCCATCTATGCCATGGCTGCCGAGCAGAGGTGGGGATATCGCGTCAGCGAATTAGTGTTCCATAATCTCGAAGGAAACATTCCTATCGTATCGAAGCGTACCCAGTTTCAGTTGGAACAGGCTCGAGAGCGGGTGCTGGCGGTGGTGCGCGGCATCGCGGATGGAAACTTCAAACCCAAGCCGGATTTCTACTGTAACTTCTGCGCCTTTCGCGGGCTGTGTCCGGCACGGGAAAAGCGTGCACCAAACATTAGCCTGAACGCTGGAAAGACAGCAGCAAGGGCACTTGATTGATTTGCGGCGTCGCTGAGAACTTTGGCACAAAAACTTAGGGGACGCTTTTGGCGTCCCCCTTTTACTTCATACTGACTGCTTAATGCTTCTTTTTCTTCTTTGCCTTTTTCTTGGTTGCCATTGGTTCTATTCTCCCTTCCATTTTCATGGAAAAATCTGCAACGATGTTTTGTTGCAACTAAATGAAGTATTCAGTTAATGAAAAATGAAGTCAAGAAAAAAATGAACGTAATGTGGCGAGCGATGGTGTACCAAAGTCACAGAGTGGAGAGCGTCAGCGACAAACTTTGCTCGGCGCAGCAATGAAATCTTCTAAGCATGCGACTCGCGGGGGACCAGAGACCGTCGGCCGCTCTTGGTTTTATCCGCAGATTCTTCCCGTGGCGTCGATCGACGATTGCTCTGACCATATCGCGGAAGTTGATCGTTTTCGCGTTCAGCAGCATCTATAATGAAGTTGCGAATCTTCGCGGGAGCATGATCAATGGCGGGTTTCGACGATGTTGTCATCATTTCCGGTTGTCGAACGGCGGTAGGAAAATTTCAGGGAAGTCTGAGCGATTTGAGTGCTTCGCAGTTGGGTGCAGTCGTGGTGCGCGAGGCGGTGAAGCGTGCCGGATTGAACTCCGATCAGATTGATGAGTGCATCATGGGGAATGTCCTCCCTGCAGGACTGGGACAAAATCCCGCGCGTCAGGCTGCGATCTTCGCAGGTTTGTCTCCCGCGACAGGTGCCATGACAATCAACAAAGTTTGCGGCTCAGGACTGAAAGCGGTGGCTCTCGCGGCGCAAGCGGTGCAAACCGGAAATAGTTCTATTGTCGTCGCCGGGGGCATGGAGTCGATGACCAACGCTCCTTACCTGCTCCCGCAAGCTCGCAAGGGATACCGGCTGGGCGATGGCAAAGTGATCGATTCCATGGTGCATGACGGACTGTGGGATATTTACAACGACTATCACATGGGCGTAACCGGTGAGAACGTCGCCGAAAAATATGGCATCACTCGGGAAGAACAAGATGAGTTCGCGGTCAACTCGCATCGCAAAGCTGTCGCCGCATGGAAGGAGTGCCGGTTCAAATCGCAGATCGTTCCGGTAGAGATTCCCGCGAAGAAGAAGGGCGCAGCGCCGATACTCTTTGAAAGAGACGAATCGCCGCGCGAGGATACGACCATCGAAGCACTCCGCGCGCTAAAGCCCGCATTCAAGAAAGATGGAACGGTAACCGCGGGCAACGCGCCGGGAGTCAATGACGGGGCTGCAGCGGTCGTCGTGACGAGCGCAACGCGAGCGAAGGAACTCGGCGTTCAACCGATGGTACGGATCGTGGCGCAGGCGACCAGTGGAGTCGAACCCAAATGGGTGATGATGGCTCCCGTGGACGCAGTGAGAAAAATCTGGGAAAAGACGGGATGGAAAAACGAAGACGTCGACCTCTACGAACTCAACGAAGCATTCTCGGTGCAGGCGCTTGGGGTCACACGCGAGCTCGGACTGGATCTCAGCAAGGTAAATGTGAATGGCGGAGCGGTGGCTATTGGCCATCCCATTGGAGCCAGCGGCGCGCGAGTGCTGGTGACTTTGATTTATGAAATGACACGGCGGAATGCGAAGCGGGGAATCGCCGCGCTTTGTCTGGGCGGAGGCAACGCGGTTGCGATGGCAGTGGAAAGAAACTAGGCGCTCAAGTTCAGACGAAAGAATCTGATTAGGCTGGATCGACCGGGCTTAAAGATGCAGCGGCCGGCAGTGAGACGGTAAATGCTGCGCCGCCTCCGGGAGCGTTTGCGGCCTCAACCGTTCCGTTGTGCTCCTTCACTACGGATTTGCAAATGCTCAGGCCCAGACCCGTTCCCCGTCCCGGCCGCTTCGTCGTATAAAACGGATCGAAGATGCTGGGGAGAATTTCGGCGGGGATTCCGGGACCATCGTCCAAAAAGCTGGCCCATACCGAATTCCCCGTAGTTCCCAAACGGATGCGCAAGGTTCCCCGGTCACGGGTCTCACGGATGGCCTGTTCCGCATTCAAAATCAAATTTAGGAAGATCTGCATCAGTTGGTGCGGATCGCCCTGAACATAAGGCAGCCCCGGCTCGCGCACGAAGTCCACAGTGATGTTGTTCTTGCGCAGCGAATAGGAGTGGAGGTTAAGTGTGCGTTCAACAATCTCTCCCAGGTTGACGCGCGTCTTCCCTGGTGTGGGCGGAGTAGCGAAGTAGGTGAGGTTGTGAACAATTTCGGCCGCACGGCGTGCTTGCTGCTGCAATATGGCAATCTGTTTCCGGGCGGCATCGGTGGTCTGGCTATCCTGCAGAAGTTCGCTCACGCCGAGAATGCTGGTGAGCGGATTATTCAATTCGTGAGCCACCCCGCCGATCATGGCTCCCATGGCGGCCAGGCGTTCGCTCTGTACGACCTGCTGCTCGAACTTCTTTTCCCGGGTGATGTCGCGCACGGAGATGATGACGCCGGCAAGTTTGGAATCGGCATCGAAAAACTGGCTGGCAGAAGCGCGCATCGTGCGCCCGCCTCCGTCGCTCCGGCGGACCCCATATTCCGCGGATCCAAATCCTTTGCTGCCTGCTAGCACATCACGGTAAAGCTCCAACAATTCGGGAGAGTGACGTTGAGTCTCGGAAATCTTTTTACCCAACAATTCTTCCGACGGGCACTCGAGCAATTCAAGAACCCGGGGACTCACGAAGGTATAACGCTCCTCCAGATCGACCACCAGAATAAGATCAGGAAAACTCTCCAGCAGGCGGCGGCTGAATTCTTCCTGGCGCGCCACTTGACGCTCAAGTTTGCGCCTCTCGGTGACGTCCACCAGAGTGCCCTGATAACGAATCAACTTGCCCGCGTCATCCCACACCGCACGAGAGGATTCGAGAAATACGGCAGCGCTTCCGTCCCTCTTGCGGAGCATGATCTCTCTGGCACGCACTCCGCCGCGATCATCGGGGGCGCGGCCAAGGATCGCCGGCTGTTGAGGATCAAGATTCAACTGCGCGGGCTCGAGGGCAAGAAGTTCGGCTTTTGAGGCATAACCCAAAATGCTGACCAGCGCCGGATTAGCATCCAGCAACTTGCCATCCGGCGTACTGAAATATGCGCCTTCCTGCAGCGTCTCAAAAAGCTGCGTGAAGCGCAGCTCCTTCTCGTGTTGCTCGGTGACGTCGCGCCCGAGCACGCTCACGCCCGCAACTTCGCCGCTTTTCATGATTGCGTTCAGGACGCAATCGAAATAGAAGGGCCGGGAATTATTCTTGAACCGCAAACGCACCGTCCCAGCCCAGTGCCTCTTGTCCAGAAAGCGCGCGAGTTCTGCTTCCATACTGGCGCGCGTTGGCTCTTCGATAAACTCGAAGAATTTCTGTCCTACGATCGCGGTATAAGGAAGTCCCACCAACTGGCTGATCCGTTTATTGACGGTTCGCAGCGTACCGTCGAGCGACACGGCGCAAGCCGCGTCGTCAATCGAGTCGATCAACTCTTTAAAGTTGCGCTGGGAGCGCGCAATCATTTCGTTCAGCTGGTCGAGTTGCTCTTCCGAAGGAGCTGCACCTACATGTTGCTGTAAATCTTCCAGCAGAATTTTAAGTTCGCCGACTTCCTTGCGGCGGCCGTAGGCATAGACGGCAAGCAGCACCGACAGAGCCAGAACGCCCACTGCCATCGGGCCTAGGTGGTAAGGCAGGGCTTCCAGGCGCTCCCATGCCAGCGCGGCGAAGCCGGCGGCCAAGAGCACCATGAATAGTAAGATCCAACGCCAAAGCTGAGATTCTTCGCGCTCCAGATTGCGCGGAGGGCGGGAACGTTGAGAACTGCCGGAAGAGGACTGCATCATTAGGGGTCTGGTTAACGACCGAGCAAATTATCGATCGATCGAACCATCGTAAATTATACCGACCGCGCCGCAAGAATCATGAGGCCATTGCACAATGTTGGTTACTAACGATCCACAGGCTGCGGCTGTGACATCGATCACTGCGCTGGCGCGGTTCAGGCGCATACCGTAGATATTCCCGGATCAGGCCTTCGTGTGCCGATTCTGGCTCTATAAGGTTCCCCTCACAATCGATGCTCTACAAGACTCTCAGCGCCGCGGTGTATGGCATTGACGCCAATATTATCCAGGTGGAAGTCGACTGCTCCGGCATTAAGACTGACCAGGACCATTTCCACACCGTAGGCTTGCCTGACGCGGCGGTGCGCGAGAGCCGCGACAGGGTCCGTGCCGCGCTGAAAAACTGCGGGTATGACATTCCTCCCACCCACATCACGATCAACCTCGCTCCGGCGGATATTAAGAAGGAGGGCTCCGGCTTCGATCTGCCGATGGCACTGGGCATCGTGGGGGCTTATGGCGGGTTGACGAGAAAAGAGATCGACGACTGTCTCTTCGTAGGAGAACTGTCGCTGGACGGCGGTGTTCGCGGCATCCGGGGGACGCTGCCGATTGCGCTAGAGGCCCGCAGCCGCAAGATCTCCCGCCTCGTGGTTCCCGAGGCAAACGCCCGCGAGGCCGCCATGGTCGGCGGGGTCGATGTTTATCCAGTGCGTTCGCTGCTGGATGTAATCCACTTCGTGAATTCGGGCAACGGAATCGCTCCCCTGAAAGCCGATGGCGATGCTCTGCTGCGCGAAAATCAGGAGTTTCTGGTCGATTTCAAAGATGTGCGCGGGCAGCAAACGGCGAAGCGCGCCATCGAAATCGCCTGTGCTGGAGGCCACAACATATTAATGATTGGGCCGCCCGGCTCGGGAAAAACCATGCTGGCCAAGCGCATGCCGACCATCTTGCCGCCGCTCACTTTCGAAGAAGCGCTCGAGACCACCAAAATTCACAGCGTGGCTGGAGTGCTCGACCCAGGCAGCGGCTTGGTCGGCAAACGGCCGTATCGCTCGCCTCATCATACGATTTCGGACGCCGGGCTGATTGGCGGCGGCGCAATTCCCCGCCCCGGCGAGGTCTCGCTATCCCACAACGGATTGCTGTTCCTCGATGAGCTTCCCGAGTTCCCCCGCAACGTGCTGGAAGTGCTGCGGCAGCCTCTGGAAGATGGGACGGTCACGATTTCCCGTGCGGCGATGTCGCTTATGTTTCCCGCGCGCTTCATGCTGGTTGCGGCCATGAATCCCTGCCCCTGCGGTTTCCGAAATGACCGCACCCGCGAGTGCAATTGCACCACGCCCATGATCCAGCGCTACATCTCGAAAATCTCCGGCCCCCTGATGGATCGCATCGACATTCACATTGACGTCCCCGCCGTGAACTATAAGGAGATGCGGTCCACCAACGAGCCGGAGTGTTCCGCGAAGATTCGAGACCGCGTTATCCGCACCCGTGGGAAACAACTGGAACGCTTCGCTTCGTCCCGCGAGAAAATCTATTGCAACGCTCAGATGTCATCCCGACACATCCGGACTTTCTGTGAGCTTTCCGCCGACTGTGAACGCTTACTGGAGCGCGCCATGACTCAGCAGGGACTGAGCGCCCGGGCTCACGATCGCATCCTGAAAGTCGCACGTACGATCGCCGACATCGAAGAGAATGCTTCGATCGAGCCCAAACATATCGCCGAAGCCATTCAATACCGGTCACTAGACCGCACGTACTGGACCTAAGACCACGGCCCTGGCTCTGCTTCAGGCTCTTACCACGAGGTCCCACGAAGGAAAGCCCCCCGCAGCCCCAAGTCTTTGACTTCCAAGCAAGCACAACCTACTATATTTTGACCGGAAAAACTTCCCGCGTGATCGACCAGACCATCTCTCACTATCGTATTGCCGAGAAATTAGGCGGCGGAGGTATGGGCGTCGTTTATAAGGCGGAAGACACTCAGCTGGGCCGCTTCGTAGCGCTCAAATTTCTTCCCGATGATCTTGCGGAAGACTCTCAGGCCCTGGAACGTTTCCGACGAGAGGCGCGGGCTGCCTCTGCCCTGAACCATCCCAACATCTGCACGATCTATGAGATCGGCAAGCACAACGCCCAGTCTTTCATCGCAATGGAGTTTCTGGACGGGCTAACCCTGAAACACCGGATTACTCACCGTCCCCTCGAGATTGGACTCCTTCTCAGTCTGGCGATTGAAATTACCGACGCGCTCGATGCTGCCCATTCCAAGGGTATTGTCCATCGCGACATCAAGCCGGCGAACATATTTGTAACCGAGCGTGGCCGCGCCAAAATTCTCGACTTCGGACTGGCGAAAGTAATATGGGACCACAAGATTGAAGCGGAAGCTACCGCCGGACCTACGGTCGTTCGTCCCGAACAGTTGACCTCGCCCGGCTCTGCGCTGGGAACTGTCGCGTATATGAGCCCCGAGCAGGCGCTCGGCGAAGAACTTGACGCCCGCTCTGACCTCTTTTCTTTCGGCGTAGTGCTTTATGAGATGGCTACCAGCCATCTGCCATTCGAGGGCAACACATCCGCGGCAATCTTCAACGCGATTCTGAATAAGCCTCCAATTGCCCCGGTGCAGCTCAACCCCGAACTCCCGCCGGAACTGGAACGCATCATTAACAAAGCCTTAGAGAAGGATCGCGATCTGCGCTACCAGAGTGCGGCCGAAATGCGGGCCGATCTTAAGCGGCTGCAACGGGACTGGCATCCGTCCTCGCGGCAAATGGCCGCTGCGAAAGGTGTCGATGCATCGCTGGCGCCGACCCCGGCACCGCCGAGCGTCAAGACTCCTGCTGCCCGAACTGGCATCCCCTTGCTGGCCGGCACAGCTATCGTCATGCTGATCGCCGGAGCGGTGGCGGGGTTACTCATCGGCACCAGAAGCGCCTCTGGACCCGTTCCCACTTTTCACGAGCTCACATTCCGCCGCGGAGCTCTGACCGCTGCGCGCTTTGCCCCTGATCCACGCTCCGCCATTTACAGCGCTTCGTGGGAAGGCAATCCGCAGTCGGTCTATATAAGTTCGCCGAACTCCACTGAATCGCGCGACCTCGGGCTTCCGCAAACCGAAGTGCTGGCGGTTTCCTCCGCCGGACAAATGGCCGTTCTGCACCACTTCCGCGTCGCCGACAATGCATTCACCTATGTAGGAACGCTGGCGCAGCTCTCGGTGGGTGCAGACGCGCCGCGCGATCTGCTGGATAATGTCGAGGCTGCGGCGTGGACTCCGGACGGCACCGCTCTGGCGGTGGTTCACTCAGCGGGGGGAAAAGACCGTCTCGAATATCCCATCGGAAAAGTTCTGTATGAGACCACCGGCTGGGTCAGCGATCCTCGCTTCTCTCCTAAGGGCGACCGGATCGCCTTCATTGACCATCCACTTTTGGGGGATGATGGTGGAGTCGTCAGCGTGATTGATCTGAACGGTAAAAAATCTGATCTCACGGAACGCTGGGCCAGCGCTATCGGTTTGGCCTGGAGCCCTTCCGGCGACGAGGTTTGGTTTACTGCCACCGCCACCGGGTTCAGCCGCTCCTTGCGTGGCGTCACTCTCTCCGGGAAAACCCGCGAATTGCTCACAGCGCCTGGGACGCTTACTCTGCACGATACTGGAGCCGGCGGCCGCGCCCTCATCTCGCGCGACGCCTTGCGTGCGGGCGCAGTTGGCCTGGTTCCGGGCGAAACCAAGGATCGCGATCTGAGTTGGCAGGATTGGACCGTGCCTTCGTCGCTTTCCGAGGACGGTAAGATTCTCCTGTTTACCGAGGCCGGGGAAGCTGGGGGCGGAGATTACGCAGTTTTTGTTCGCGAGACTAGCGGCACTTCCGCGGTCCGCTTGGGCGAGGGTAGCTCGCGCGCCCTCTCGCCGGATGGCAAATGGGCGCTGGTGCAACGGCAAAGCATGTCCCCGCCCGATTTCGTACTACTGCCGACCGGGGTAGGTCAACAACGCGCGCTGCCAACCGGAAATATTATCCCCCGCGATGGCAGGTTCTTGCCCGATTCTAAGCGGCTCGTGTTCGAGGGGCACGAGGAGGGCCACGGCTCCCGGCTCTTTATCATGAATCTGGATGGAGGTCAGCCTCGCGCCATCACTCCGGAAGGTTTTCGTTTACGCGGCGCAGCGCTTTCCCCAGACGGCAAATTCATCGTTGCGATCGGCAGTGACGGCCTTTATCTACTGCCTTTGGAGGAAGGCCAGCCGCAACTGATTTCCGGCTCGGGCCCGGGTGATCTGCCATTGCACTGGGAGAATGACGATCAAATTCTGCTGATCGGAAACCGCGGCGAAACCGCCTGCCCAACATTTCGTTTGGACCTCAAGACCGGAACCCGCACCCCCTGGAGATCCTTCAGCCCAGTGGATACTGCTGGAGTAGTCGCATCCTCCTGCCCTTTGCTGAGCGCCGACGAGCAGCACTACGTCTTCGGTTATACCCGCAGTCTTTCCGATTTGTTTCTGGTGGAGCACCTGAAGTAGAGGTTAAGCGAGATTCTCGCCCCGCCGGTGAAAGCGCGGGACTTCGCCATGGCGCCAAGCTGACTTTTTCTCAATACGCATACCGCCGTCCGGTCAGACCGCACTGCAACCCCCCGCTGGTGTCATTGACCCTATCCCGCCAACATGTTATAAATGCCCGTTTTGCACTCGTACGTTTGAAGCAGAGTTCTAATGTGCTTCAAGCGTGCAAGGCGCAAAATCCGACGCGGCCAAGCTCCAACACTCCGTTTAGGTTTGCGGTGGAAGCGTGTTCGGAACTCCGGCGATGGTCTCCGGCACAGGGCGTGCCCGGAGAGAAAGGTTTCGCCGGAAGCAGTGCCTTAACACGTTCATAAATTCCTAAAACCGACCCATTGTGGAGGACTCATTATGCGCACCTGGCTCGCCAATGCTGCGTTCCAAGCACGCCGCGTGCTCTCTGGCTTTCTGAAAACATCTTTTGCTGTGGCTTCGCTGCTCGCCGTGAGCGCTGGCTCGGCCCTGGCCCAACCTGCGGGGGAAACGGCCAATGGCGGAGAAGCTTCGCTGAAGCTTCCCGATCTTTCTTCCGTGAGTTTCCTGAATGGCTCCATCGACGGTCACAAGCTGCTGATGATCGGCATCCTGTTCTGCATCTTTGGGCTTGGCTTTGGCATGGTCATTTATATGCGGCTAAAAAATCTGCCGGTACACCGGGCCATGCGTGAAATCTCAGAACTGATTTACGAAACCTGCAAGACGTATCTGGTCACCCAAGGCAAGTTCATTCTGTTGTTGTGGGCTTTTATTGCGGTCGTCATCCTGCTTTATTTCGGCCTGCTCGAGCACATGGAGGCCGCTCGCGTCGCCATCATTCTGGCTTTCAGTTTGATTGGCATCGCCGGAAGTTACGGTGTGGCCTGGTTCGGCATTCGTGTAAACACATTCGCCAACTCGCGGACGGCTTTCGCATCTCTGCCCGGCAAACCGTTTCCGGTTTACCAGATTCCGCTGGAAGCCGGGATGAGCATTGGCATGATGTTGATCAGCGTGGAGTTGCTGATCATGCTGATTATCCTTCTGTTTATTCCCGGCGATTATGCGGGTCCATGCTTCATCGGATTCGCCATCGGCGAATCGCTGGGAGCGGCCGCGCTTCGGATCGCCGGCGGCATCTTCACCAAGATCGCCGACATCGGCTCTGACCTGATGAAGATCGTCTTTAAGATCAAAGAAGACGATGCCCGCAATCCCGGCGTCATCGCGGATTGCACCGGCGACAACGCCGGCGACTCGGTTGGGCCTTCGGCCGATGGCTTCGAAACTTACGGCGTAACTGGCGTGGCGCTGATCACGTTCATTCTGCTCGGCGTGAAGAATCCTACGGTGCAGGTTCAATTGCTGGTGTGGATCTTCGTGATGCGCGTGATGATGCTGGTGGCCAGCTCTCTTTCCTATTTCCTGAACGCAATCATTGCCAAGGCGCGCTTTGGCACAGCGGATGAAATGAATTTCGAAACTCCGCTCACCTCGCTGGTCTGGCTGACTTCGATCGTTTCCATTGCCCTCACCTTCCTGGTCTCTTACTTCATCATTCCGGAACTTGGTGGCGACGTTTCGCAGTGGTGGAAGCTGGCGGTGATTATTTCTTGCGGAACACTGGCCGGAGCACTGATTCCCGAACTGGTGAAATCCTTTACATCGACTGAGTCGCGTCACGTAAAAGAAGTAGTGACGTCGGCCGAAGAAGGTGGGGCTTCACTCGGAATTCTCTCCGGATTCGTCGCCGGAAATTTCTCCGGCTATTACCTCGGCCTGTCGATGGTGCTATTGATGTCCATCGGCTACTACTTCAGCACGATGGGCCTTGCCGCGGCCGCAACCATGCTGGCACCGGCGGTATTCGCCTTCGGACTCGTGGCTTTCGGATTCCTCGGCATGGGTCCGGTCACTATCGCAGTGGATTCCTACGGTCCGGTCACCGACAACGCGCAATCGGTCTACGAACTTTCCTTGATCGAGCAGGTTCCCAACGTCGAGGCGGAAGTCAGGAAAGATTTCAACATGGCGGTAAACTTCGAGCGTGCCAAACACCTGCTCGAAGCCAACGACGGCGCGGGTAACACATTTAAAGCCACGGCCAAGCCGGTGCTGATCGGCACGGCGGTGGTGGGTGCGACTACCATGATTTTCTCCATCATCATGGCGCTTACCAGCGGCCTTACCGCCGATGTGGATAAGCTGTCACTTCTCCACGCGCCGTTCTTCCTTGGATTAATCACCGGAGGCGCCATGATTTACTGGTTCACCGGCGCATCCACTCAGGCTGTGACCACCGGCGCATATCGCGCCGTGGAATACATCAAAGCCAACATAAAACTCGAGGGCGTGGAGAAAGCTTCGGTTGCCGACAGCAAAGCCGTGGTCGCCATCTGCACAAAGTATGCGCAGAAGGGAATGCTGAACATCTTCATTGCCGTATTCTTCGGCACGCTGGCATTCGCGTTCGTCGAGCCGTTCTTCTTCGTCGGCTATCTGATTTCGATTGCTATCTTCGGCTTGTACCAGGCAATCTTCATGGCCAACGCGGGCGCGGCGTGGGATAACGCCAAGAAGATCGTGGAAGTCGAAATGAAGCAGAAAGGAACTCCGCTGCACGATGCGACGGTGATCGGCGATACCGTCGGAGATCCGTTCAAGGACACTTCTTCGGTGGCTCTGAATCCGGTAATCAAATTCACTACGCTGTTTGGATTATTGGCGGTGGAACTGGCAGTCACGCTTACGCACGATCAAGGCGCAACGGTCACCAACGTACTGGCGTTAGCATTCTTCGCCGTGTCGTTCTTCTTCGTATACCGTTCGTTCTACGGCATGCGAATTCGGACGGGGAAATAAAATTACCTCTCGAACTGCTCCCACAGAAGGGCCAAAATCATTTGTCGATTTTGCCCTTCAACTCTTCCATTACACTTTGTATTAGCTCTTTGGCGTCGGTCAGGCTCTTCATGATGATTTGAATATCCATCACGGGTTTGCCCGGCCAGCGCTGGCTTTGGCAATAAACCCCGTGTTGGCCGACCAGCGCCATGGCATCGGTAATGGCGTCCATGGTGACCGCCAGGCGGCCGCGCGGAACACCCATCATGGTTTCGTAGTGTTCCAATTCATCGCGCTTATCATCGAATACCGGCATGGGGCGATTGTAACCGCTCGCGGGAATGCGTCATAATCGTTCCGTTACTGACGTTATTGCTTGTCCCGCGTCTAACATCTGGTTACTGCGAAATCATTTGACAGGAGAAACCATGCGAAAACGAATTGTCGTCTCAGCACTATTGACCATCGCGTTCACGACCGTGGCGATGGCGCAGATGGGTGGAGGCAAAGCTAAGCCCAGCCCGGCAGCCTCAGCTACGTGCGATCTGGGCGGGGGAAAAAGCATCAAGACGGATTACTCCAGCCCGCGCATGAGAGGCCGCAAGATTTATGGCGATCTCGTGCCTTTCGGCAAAGTCTGGCGTACCGGCGCCAATGAGGCCACAACATTTGTCCCAAACACGGATGTGGAGGTGGGCGGCAAGAATGTTCCCGCCGGCAGTTACACCATCTTCACCGTGCCGACCGCCGACGAATGGACGTTGATCATCAACAAGAAGACGGGTGAGTGGGGCATTCCCTACAAGTATGAAAGCGATGAATTAGCGCGCGTGCCGATGAAGGTGAGCAAACTGCCGTCGCCAGTGGAAGATTTCACAATTTCCTACGTCAAGTCAGGAAACGGCTGCACGATGCAGATTGACTGGGAGACAACGCGGGCGTCAGTGGATATCTCAGCGAAGTGAGTTTGTGAAGTTGAAATTGTTGATTTTTGATTGCTGATTGTTGATTGAAAATCCGAACGGTTCGGGTTTCAATCAACAATCAAAAAATCATCAATCAACAATTAAGACGGCTTCCATCGCAGCACCGGCCTTCGGGCTGCCGCGGTTTCGTCGAGCCGTGAAACCCGCGTGGAGTGCGGCGCCTCAAGCACGGTCTGGGGATTCTCTTCTACTTCTTCGGCAATCGATTTCATTGCGTCGATGAATAAATCCATCTCCTCCACTGACTCACTCTCGGTGGGCTCGATCATCAGCGCGCCGGGAACAATCAACGGAAACGCCGTCGTGTAGGGATGGAAACCGTAATCGATCAGGCGCTTGGCAATGTCCATAGTGCGCACGCCTTTTTTAGCCTGGAGCCGGTCGCTGAAAACAACCTCGTGCATGGTCGGGGTGGAGTACGGCAGCTCGTAAGTTCCCTCGAGGCCCTTGCGAATGTAGTTAGCGTTCAGCACCGCATCTTCCGTGGTTTGCCGCAAGCCATCAGGGCCATTCGCCTGTATGTAAGCGAGGGCACGAACGAACATTCCAAAGTTTCCGTAAAATGCGCGCACGCGTCCAACCGACTGCGGACGGTCATATTCAAAACCGAGCGTGCCATCGGATTTTGTAATCAGCACCGGGGTGGGAAGGAATGGCTCGAGTTTCTTTTTGATAGCCACAGGACCCGATCCGGGCCCTCCGCCGCCGTGTGGAGTGGAAAAAGTTTTGTGCAGATTAAGGTGCATTACGTCCACGCCGAAATCGCCGGGGCGAACTTTGCCGACCAGCGCATTCATGTTTGCGCCATCCATGTAAAGCAGGCCACCCTTGGCGTGAAGAATGTCGGCAATCCTGTGGATTTCCTGCTCGAACACGCCAAGAGTATTCGGATTCGTGAGCATGAGCGCGGCCACATCTTCATTCATCTGCGCTTCCAGGGCTCCGATGTCGACCATGCCGCGCGAATCCGATTTTAGATTTTCAACCGAGTAGTCGACCATGGCGGCGGTTGCGGGATTGGTTCCATGGGCTGAATCCGGTATCAGAACTTTTTTCCGTGCGCGTCCCTCGGCATGGTGGTAAGCGCGCACCATGAGCAGTCCGGTCATCTCGCCGTGCGCACCAGCTGCCGGCTGCATGGTGATCGCGTCCATGCCGGTGATCTCGATCAGACACTCGCTCAACGTCTTCAGTATCTGCAACGCGCCCTGCGAAATTATCTCCGGCTGGTAGGGATGGCCATTTGCGATTCCCTCTACTCGCGCCACGGCCTCATTCACGCGGGGGTTGTACTTCATGGTGCAGGAGCCCAGAGGATACATACCAAGATCGATGGCATAATTCCATGTCGAAAGCCGGGTGAAGTGGCGGATGATTTCAATCTCGCTCACTTCGGGCATGTTTCCGAGGTCTTTTCTTTCCGAGGAACCCAGAAGCTGGGACGTATCCACTTCGGGAACGTCCAGCGGAGGCAGCTTCCATGCCGCTTTTCCTGCCGAAGACTTCTCGAAGATCAGGCCTTCGTTCTGATTCACGTGGCGGGTGGCTTTGCGGATCCTATTCTTCATCGCGCCACCTCTTCTACTGTGGCTTCTTCCTTAGCGGAGAGCGCACTCTCTGGCTTTGCGGTTGCCCCCGCTGCTTTGTCGATCATGTTGCGCGTGGTTAATTCGGTGCAGCACCAGAGCGCCGCGTTCCCGAGTTCGGGATAAAACTTCTTCAGCGGCAAGCCACCCACGATCTTTTGTTCTAGCAGTCGCGCATTTATGGAACACGGATCCTCGCTGGTTTCAAGCACAAACTCGTTGAAGCGCGGCGCACCGCCAAACAGAATCTTGCCGTGCCTCGCCAACTGCCCAGCCGCATATGCCGCCTTCGCCAGATTCTGCTTGGCCAGTTCTCTCAATCCAACTTTTCCGTAGACTGTCATGAAGATGTTGACCATCAGGGCGACCAAGGCCTGGTTGGTGCAGATATTCGACGTCGCCTTCTCGCGCCGGATGTGCTGTTCGCGAGTCGCGAGGGTGAGGACAAATCCGCGCCGGCCCTGTTTGTCGACAGTCTGACCAACCAGACGACCTGGCATTTGCCTTACGAACTTTTCCCGGGTGGCAATCACCCCGCAATAAGGTCCACCGAATCCGAGCGGCACTCCAAACGACTGCGCCTCCATGGCGATGATGTCCGCTTCGCGCGGCGGCTCCACAATTCCCAAAGAGACCGCTTCGGCGATGGAGACCGCCAGCATCGCGCCGTTCTTATGCGCGATCTCGGCAATAGCGGCCACATCTTCGATGGTGCCGAAGAAATTCGGGGATTGAATCAGAACGCAAGCCGTGTCGGGCGAAATGGACTTCTGCAGCTCCGTGAGGCTTATGCGCCCGTCATCGCCGAAACCGGCCACGGACAGCGGCATTCCCTGATGGGTTGCGTAAGTGGCGAGCACCTCACGATATTCGGGGTGCAGACTGCGCGCGATGACTACCGATCGGCGTCCAGTAAGCCGAACCGCCATCATCACAGCTTCGGCGGCGCCGGTTGAACCGTCATACATCGAAGCATTAGCCACCTCCATGCCGGTGAGTTCACAGATCATGGTTTGAAATTCGAAAATCGATTGCAGGGTTCCCTGGGAAATCTCCGCCTGATATGGCGTATACGCGGTGAGAAATTCGCCGCGCGAGATCAGCGAGTCAATAATTACGGGTCGGTAATGGGCGTAGGCCCCCGCCCCCAGAAAGCTGGTATGGCCTTCACCGTTTTCTTTTGAGCGTTGGCGGAAATAATCGACGATTTCGGATTCCGCCATTTGCCGCGGCACTTTGAGGTCACGGTTCAGGCGGTATTCTGCTGGAATCGGCGCGAACAACTCGTCGACCGAGCGCAGGCCGATCGCCTTCACCATGGCTTCGCGGTCGGCAGGAGATTTCGGTAAATAGCGCATAGGAAGTTGATTAGATGTTGCTCGAGGTCAATTCGATTGTGGAACGCCGAAATCCAGAGTCATTGGCGATTTCCGATTTCCGATTTCCAATTGCCGAACAAAGCGTGCGCCCGAAAGCGAATGAGGACCAATAGGGTTCAATCGGCAATTGGAAATCGAAAATCGGCAATGACTCAATGTCCGCCTTCTTCGGCCACGAACTTCTCGTAATCCGCGGAAGAGAGCAACGCGTCCAGGTCGCCCGGATTTTTTAGCGTGATCTTCATCATCCACGAACTGTGCGGATCCTTGTTCACATTCTCGGGCGACGTGGCGAGAGTGTCGTTCGTCTCCGTGACCGTGCCGGAAGCCGGGGAGTACAGATCCGATACCGCTTTCACGGATTCAACAGAACCGAATGTCTTGCCGGCGGTGACTTCCGAGCCAACCTTGGGCAACTCGACGAAGACGATATCGCCCAACTCCTCCTGCGCGTGATCGGTGATTCCGACCGAACCGGTAGTTCCATTCACCTGAATCCATTCGTGCTGTTTCGTATATTTGCGATCTGATGGATATGCCATGATGGCTTGTAGCTTCCCTCCGTGCGACTGAGTTCCCTTGGTCGGTTAAGCCTTTTTTGGTTTTTTGTAAAACGGCGTTGGCACAACCTGCGCGGCTACACCCTGCCCGCGAATTTCAACTTTCAGTGGCGTGCCTAGCGCCGCGAATGCAGGCGGCACGTAGGCCAGCGCGATGTTCTTTTTCAGAAAAGGTGCCGGAGATCCGCTGGTCACGTAGCCAATCTCGCGCCCGTTGCTGTCATTATTCAGCACTTTGTATCCGTCACGCGCAATGCCTCGCGCCGTCATCTCCAGACCGACCAGCGTGCGCTTCAGGCCTTCTGCCTTTGCTTTCTCCAGCGCGGCGCGGCCGATAAAATCTGGCTTCTCCATCTTGCAGAAGCGGTCGAGGCCTGCCTCCCAAACGTTAATCGTATCGGAAATCTCATGACCGTAGAGGGGGAGTTTGCCTTCGAGGCGAAGCGTGTTGCGCGCGCCGAGCCCGCAAGGAATAGCGCAGAACTCTTTGCCGGCCGCCAGCAGCCCGTTCCACACAATCGCACTGATCACTTCGTTGGACGGAATGTAAATCTCAAATCCGTCTTCGGCCGTGTAGCCAGTGCGCGCGATCATTATCGTGTTGTCGTACCGGCGCACGTTACCGGTCATCGTAAGCATCGTCCCCGTAGTGACCCAATAAAACTTGACCGATCGGAAGTCAGCGTCGATTCTCAGTTTCTGCATTGGCGCAGGGGAATTCGGGTCTGTGATCGGGACATCTACAACGTTTCCGTGCAGCTTCTCGAGCAGATCGACTGCCTTCGGTCCTTGGATCGCAATCTGCGTAAAATCGTCCGACAGATTTTCCACCGCGCAATCGAACTGTCGCGTATTGTCGCGCACCCAGTTGAAATCTTTCTCTCGCGTGCCCGCGTTGATCACTAAAAGGTATTCATCTTCGCCGAGCCGGTGAACGATCACATCATCCACAAATGTCCCTTGCGGATAGAGCAAAGCCGAATATTGCGCCTGGCCAACGGCTAGACGCGAGGCGTCGTTCATGGAAATGTGCTGCACTGCTGCGAGTGCTTGAGGGCCAGCCAGCCGGATATCGCCCATGTGGCTGACGTCGAAGATGCCAACGCCGGTGCGCACCGCCATGTGCTCGTTGATGACTCCGCAGCCCATCGCCGCCGGATATTCGACCGGCATGTCCCAGCCGTTGAAGTCGACCATCTTCGCTCCCATCTGGCGATGAACCGCATTGAGCGCAGTCTTGCGGACGGCAGGAACGGAGCGAATGGGCGTGGATTCTACGGATGACAAAATCGAAACCTCAGGGCGCACAGCTGACCCGCGGAAAAGGTGACTGATTAACGTATCACGTGGTTTTTCGGCGGGTCAAACGGAAGGGCTTAACCACAGAGGACACAGAGAGCACAGGGTAGAGCGTGACATCTTTTATCTTCCGAACTGCACCGTGACATGCGCTCCTGCGGCCACATGTGAGCCAGCGGGTGGAGACTGCTCGCGGCCCACGCCGCTGCCTACGGCTTCCAGTTCGAGACCAGCATCCTCAGCAGCTTCCACGGCGCCGCGGACGGTTTTTCCTACGAAAGATGGCACTTCGATTCCACCTTGCTCAATGTCCAGGACAACGGTTCCAGTGGTTGGAGTTTTCGTCGCTCCAGCGGGATCGTCGGTGGAACGTGCGTCTGCGGGGAGTTGATCGGAAGGTGCTGTCGACGGTTCATTCTGCCGCATTGCCGCTTGGACGACTTGTCCATCGCCGCCGGCAATCGCGGGCGAGGGCGCCCGCGCCACACTGGCTTTGCCGGCTGCCGGGTCCGAAGCGGACCCACTTACATCCGCCGTCTCCAGCGGCTCGCCGGGGTGATCTGGAGTTCCTTCCTCCAGGTCTTTATCTTTCGTCTTTGCTTGCGCAAGCAGTAACTGGTGATTAGGCGCCAGCGGCAAATCGTGCGGCGTGTGCAGATACTCAAGCACCTGTTGCGTGACACGGCGAAACACGGGCGCTGAAACTTGCCCGCCCTGGTGCAGACCCACAGCGGAATCCAGAATCACAGCTACGACAATCTGCGGATTGTTTACCGGTGCGAATCCCGCGAACGAGCCAACATACTTTGTTTTTGAATACGCGCCTGTTGCAGGATCTACCTTCTGCGCCGTGCCAGTCTTTCCAGCCGATGTGTAGCCTTCCAGGACTGCCTTACGGCCTGTGCCTTCGAGCACCACTTTTTGCATCATCGACCGCATCTCGGCCGCGGTGTAACTGGAAATTACACGACGCGAAGTTCCCGGGTGAAAGGCCACCGTCTGAGGGGAGTTTTTTCCTGGCGAGCTTTGCGGATCCAGCGTTCCCGCCACAATGCGGGGTGCGATCCAAACGCCGTCGTTGGCGAAGGTGGAAATCAAAGCTGAAAGTTGGACGGCCGAGATGCCAATTTCCTGTCCCATGGAAATCGCCGCGATGGAAACTTTCGACCAGCGGCTAACCGGCTTCGTAAGGCCGCGGGTTTCGCCAGGTAGTTCGATTCCCGTCTGCTGTCCGAATCCGAAGGCGCGAATGTATTTATAGAAGCGGTCTTCGCCGAGACGCAGCGCAATCTTGATCGCTCCCACATCGCTCGATTCTGCCAATACGCCCCACACCGGCAGCAAGCCATGCGGCCTCGAATCGCGGATGCGCATGCCGTTATAGACGATGGATCCCATCTGGCAGTCAAAGATCTCGTCCGGATTTGTGAGCTTCTCTTCCAGCGCCGCAGAAATTGTTACCAGCTTGAATGTCGATCCCGGCTCGTAAATGTAGCTGACGGCGCGGTTGGTCAGCGCGCCGGGCGTGATCTGCTTGCGTAGATTTGGATTGAACGTAGGCCGATTCGCAAGCGCCAGAATTTCCCCGGTGTGCGGATTCTCAACAATCACGGTGCCAGCAATCGCCTGGGTATCGTGAATCGCCTGGTCCAACTCTTTCTCGGCGATGTATTGAATGTTTTTGTCGATGGTGAGGACGACATTCTCACCGGGCTCCGGCTGCTTCTCTACGTCGGAGAACCACTGGCGACGTGCGTCGACGGAGATAAACATCTTTCCGCCGTGGCCGCGCAATTCGTCGTCAAATTCGTGCTCGATACCGCTCTGGCCCACATCTTCCATGCCGACGGTTCCAACCACTTGCGCCGCGAGATCGCGCGCCGGATAAAAACGTTTTGGTTCTTTTTGAAAGTGGATGCCTTGCAGGTTCAGCGACTTGATGCGCTCGATGGCCTCATCGTCCGCTTTTCGCGCCACCCAACAGAATGTTTTGTGACTGCGGCAATCGGCCAGCACAACATTGTGATCCTCGCCGGTAATGCGGGTGATCAGGGAAACAGCGGTCGGAAGGTCTTTCACTTCGGACGGAACAGCGAATGCAGAGTCGACGAGCACGGACATTGCCAGCTCGTGACCAGCGCGGTCATAGATGACTCCACGTTTGGCGGAGAGTGGAATCTCGCGCTGCTGCTGGTGTTCGGCTTGCTTCACGAAACTGCCGTATTGGAAGACCTGCAGGTAGACGAGCCGGATGCAGATCAGAATGCACCAGAACAGGAGCATCCCGCCCAGCAGGTAGAGGCGGGAGTTCTTGCCGAGATTGGAGTTAGCCGAACTCATAAGCGCCGCTCTCAATTTTTGTCATCGGAATGACAAGTAGCGTTGGTAGAGCAGTCGTTAGACAAACATGGCGGACCACCGTTCCGGCGGACCGCCAATAAATTCATGTGGGGACAGCCGCCCCCTCGACAAGCTCAGGGCAGGCACTCGGCTGTCCGCCGAGCAAGGCTCGGCTCTTGGTCTATGCGCGCTACTGCCTCGCCAGCACTGTGATGGGGGCTGCACTCGCCATCACCGGACCGTTGCTTTGCTCCAGCGCTGGACCATCCATTCGGATCACCTGACCCGGTTCTGGCGGCACCAAGCCCATACGACGCGCCATCACATCGATGCGTTCGGGGTCGCGCAGGCTGGCATCTTCCAGGCGCAGCGCGCGGTTCATCTCCGTCAGATTGCTGAGTTCGCGCTTGGCCGATTCGATCTGGTAGCCATATTCAATCGCGCGGAAGTGTTGCCAGGCGTAGGTGAACACCAGAAGGAACAGGAGAGCGAGGGCGATGCCGAATTGTTTCATCTCGCGGTTGTGTCCCGGATCTTCGGCCTTTACCAGTCGAGAATTGTCGATCGCCTTGGCGAAGTAAATCTCGGGCGTGCCGGTAAAAAATGTGTTCCGGCGCGCCGCTGGGACCGCCATCCGAATCGCCGCTGTTGCCGTTGCCATTAGGCTGCTCCCGCAAAGATGGATTCTGTCTGCTGCGAACTCGGCAAATCGAAAAGCCGCCGCAGGTCCATTTCTTCGGACACGCGTTCCTCAGACATGCGCTTCTGCTGAGCGCTTTGTTCCGCACGTTCCACCGCTGCCATCAAATCCCTGATCAAAGTTCCCGTGTACATCGCGCACCTTCCAACTCGAATTCCTACCCAGAACCTGGCTTCGAACCGGAAGCCTTTCCACATCGGCGGATCTTTGTCCGCCTTTTCAGAACCTGTTTCACTAGAATCTGAACGCCCGGCACGCCATTACAGCTGTGCCGGGGACTCCGGCAGGTTTTCCGGAATCTAAACTTTTTATGTGGGGACAGCCGCCCTCGGCTGTCCGCCGAGCGAAGCTCGGCACTTTCTAAACTTTTTCCGCTGCCCGCAATTTTGCGCTGCGTGACCGCGGATTACGATCCTGCTCTTCTTCGGATGCAGTCACCGGTTTTTTGGTCAACACCCGGAAGTACTTGTCCTTAATTCCGCCCTCGCGGAAGGCATCCTTTACGATGCGATCTTCCAACGAGTGAAAACTGATCACCACCACGCGTCCTCCTGGCTTCAGAATCCGCGGCGCCGCTTCGAGCAGCGCCTTCAGATCGTCCAGTTCGCGGTTTACGAAGATTCGAAGAGCTTGAAAAGTTCGCGTCGCGGGATGAATTCTTCGTTCAGCCTGGTTCATTGGCCGGGCCGCGGCTGATATGACATCCGCAAGATGTGCGGTAGATCGTATCGGCCGCGACCGGACAATGGCTCTGGCGATTCTCCGCGACCTCCTTTCCTCTCCGAATTCGTAAATCACATCGGCAAGCTCGCGCTCGTCGAGGTGGTTTACCACTTGTTCGGCGGTTCGCTCCGACCGCGGGTCCATCCGCATGTCGAGCGGTCCATCCGCCTGAAAACTGAATCCGCGCGCCGCATCTTGTAATTGCAAACTGCTTACGCCGATGTCGGCCAGAATGCCATCCGCAAAGTTCTTGCTGAACCGCTCTCCAACTTCGGCGAACGAGCATTGCAACAGCGTGATCTTTGGCCAGTCGGCAGTTGCCGGCGAGACGCCGGCGCTACTTTCCGGCTTGGCTTGCGCCAGCTTTTCTTGAGAAAAGCTTAGCGCCGCTGGATCTTTATCGAGCAAAATCAAATGTCCCGGTGCGCCGAGGCGTTTTGCGATTTCGTAACTGTGCCCGCCCAGGCCCACCGTGGCGTCGATATAGGTCCCGCCACGCCGCACGTTTAAAAAGTCGATCGCTTCTTTTAAAAGAACCGGAACATGATGGCTCGCTTCCCTTCCACCACCATGCCCAACCCCCTGAGGGGTATCTGTTGAACCCTCGCCCACTAGATGCCCAATTCGTCGAGCGTCTTCTCATCGTCAGGCGTAAACTTTTCTTCCCGAACTTTCTGCTGGTAGGCTTCGATGTTGCGGACTTCCAAGTAAGTTTGATATCCGCTCACCGCAACCTCGCCTTTGATGCGCGCCGCCTCCCGCAACAGTTGCGGAATAAGCAGCCGTCCCTGCCCATCCATCTCGACGACCTGTCCCCAATAGTTGACCTTGCTCAGAAACTTTTTCTTGGTGGGATTGAAAGTGGAGAGCCCGGCCAACTTCTGCTCGATCCGCTCCCACTCCTCGAAGGGATACACTTGAGCAACATCCCCATCCAAGCTTGTGATGTAAAATTGCTGGCTGTATTTCTCGTCGATCACCCGCTTGAACTCGGCGGGGATCTTCAACCGTCCCTTTTCGTCGACGCGAGTTGGGTGATTGCCGCGAAACATGTGTAAGGCCTATGCTCTTGACAGCCACATCCACAGCAACCGGGGAGGTAAAAGCGGCGCGAAATCGGGTCAAACTCGGGTGGTTCGGGCTGTTTGTCGTGCTTTTGGGTCGGTTTCCCACCGGCTCCTCTTTATCAGCTTCCGCTTCCACTGCCTTAACTTGTTTGACCACTCCGTACCACTTTGTACCACATCTTAACTGTAAGTTGTTGATTGTCAAGAGGAAACTTGAAGGTTGGGCCTTCCTATTTTGGATGCCGGGGCAAAATACGAGGACTTGTGGTTAACTAATCGTACGACCACAAGATGTTGCGTTTAGGATTTATATTCCTTCGCTATTCATTCGCTTCGATTTTTCTTGCACTCCGCGCCAGTCAAGCGCTTTCTTGTGGAAATCAGGATTCAAGCCCAGGCGCGGAGCTTGCGGTCGTCCATAACATCGTGAATTCTCGTGGTCATTCTCCTATGCCGCCACGAGCCGAGTTCCGATTATGACCCACCGACTGCACTTTGCCGATTGGGTGGCGTTTCCTGTTCCTCGGGTGTTCGCATTTTTCTCGAATCCCGAGAATCTGCCGAGGCTGATGCCACCGGAGACTGCTACAAAGGTTGACAGCTTTCAACTGGTCGTCCCTTCAGCGCTCCCTGGTCAGGACGCAATCAATGCTCATCATTTTGCCGGGAAGGGATCGATCATCGATACTTCGTTTCGTCCAATCCGATTCCTCTCCTGGCGCCGCAAATGGACGGCTGCCATTACCGAATTCGAATGGAACCAATACTTCGCCGATATGCAGATGAAAGGACCATTCCACCACTGGCATCACCGGCATGAATTCATTGCGGAGGCGCGCGATGGCATCGAAGGAACGCTGGTGCGTGACGTAATTGACTATGAAGTAGGCTTGGGTCCGCTGGGCGCAGTCGCCAACTCACTTTTCATTGAGCGCCGAATGCGGGAGATCTTCGCGTATCGGCAGAAAATACTACCCGATCTGCTCAGGCAGTCAACGCCGGCATCAGGGACTACGAAGGCAGATCCTCAGTAGACCGCGTTCGCAGGGCGGCTGGTGTGAACCTCCCCGGCTTCTACAGAGATTGAGTAGGGTTCGCCTCCTTCGCCGCTCCAGCCCCGGATATCGAACGCGGCGCCGGTGGGCGCGTGATACACAGCCACGTTGCGCAAGGTTAAAGGCTGTCCAGGTTTACAAACTTCCGGCGCGTCCCTCACTTGCAGAAAGTAGGCTCCCATGCCCGTGCCCACCACCTTGGCTCGGCCATCGACTTCCACCAGCACAGCCGATTTCTCGTCGATGGCAATTTCGCGCGGATTCTTCGACCAGCCATCGGCGACGATTCGCGCCAAGAATCCCAGACTTCTGCCCATACGGTCGCGCTTGGCGAAATGACTGTCTGTAAGCATATTGTCGAGGCCGGGCACTTTCAGAAAGTCGCGCACCAAGGTCACGCGTTTGTTGTAGGGATCGGATAAAACTTCTCGCGAGGTAAGATCGGCGTCATTTGGTTTGTCTTCCAGGCAAGCGTAAACGAACTGGCCCAGCACCGCCAATCCCGCGCTGGTGCCTCCGATCGGCCTATCGGCAATCACGTGCGCATTGAGCGCATCCTGCACCGGAGTTCCCTTCCAGAAGTTGATGTAACGTGCCTGGTCTCCGCCGGCGATGAAAATTACCGTGGCCTTGCTGATGATCTGCGCCACTCGCGGCTCCTGCGCCGCTTTGCGATCTGGAATGATCAACGTGGCAACGGAGTTCATCTGGCACAGTTTATTCACATACTTGTTGTAATCGTCTTTTCCATGTGCGCGAAGAATCAGGAAATCGCCGCCGTTGCCCTTGCCGCAGAGCCAGCGGAACGCTTCGTCAAGATCGGTGCCGCCCCCCATCATGGCAATGCCAGGGTCGGTGCGAGTTTGCGCATCCAGTTCGCTCCCCAGGCGCTTGTACTTGTACGAGGCGGAACGGCCGATCGCGGAGGCATCGATACAACACAATAGACAAAGGAAGATAATGCTCACGAGTTTCATAACCCGACGAATATACCTCATGCGTGATTGGAGTAAGAAAAGGGAAGCCTGGAAACCGCTCTGGATACAACACGGACAGATGGACCGGCCCGTATCAATTGCCAATTTCCAATTTGCGATTGCCAATTGGAAATTCGCATTCGCAGCTTGAGGAGCGACTTCTATCTCCATTCGACAATTGGAAATCGGCAATCGAAAATCTTTTACTTTGCCGGTTCGACGAACACCGCCGTGCCGTAGGCCAGCACTTCGGTGACGCCCTGCATCACTTCCGTCGCATCGTAGCGAGCGCCGACCACGGCGTTGCCGCCGAGTTCGGCTGCGTGCATCAGCATCAGGTCGAAAGCCTCGGCGCGGGTTTTCTCACATAAATTCGTTAGTAGCGTAATGTTGCCACCGACCAGAGTCTGCAAGCCAGCTCCGATGGTGCCAAAGATTGAGCGCGAGCGCACTACGATACCGCGCACCACTCCCAGCGTGCGCGTCACGCGGAAGCCGTCCAGTTCGAACTGTGTGGTGACCATGTTGTGGGCCACCCTCCGTGCACCGCCTGTATAGCTGGCCGCCATTGCCGTTCCTTTCTGCATCTCCAAGGAGTTGTCCTCAATGAGAAGCTAACTATACCGCGAGTACAGGTCTGGACGAACTCCGAACTTCCGATTCTCAATTGCCCTTGAGAGGCCTGAATTCCGTCTCGTCATTCCAGATCAGCGGTGATAAAGAACTCCTGCGACGACGCGTCGTACTCCACGTGCAGCACGTTGGGTTTGCAGCAGACCTGGCAGTCCTCTATATAGCTTTGCCGGCGGCCCGCGGATTCATCCACGGGGGTGATATTCCATTGCCCGCAACCCGCGCATTGGAAGCCGGTCTCTATACCGAATTTCCTTGCAACACCTTACCTTTATAATGGCGTGGCTGTCATTTCCATTTTTCGGAGGATTCATGATTTCGCGGCGGCGGTTTCTTGGCGGAGCGGGGGCGCTCGCGGCCTTGTCTCCACTCGCGGCTTCTGGCTCGGTTCAGAACGAAAAGCCTAACGAGTCTTCCTTACCGCCATCGCTGGTGGGGTTAAAGTCTCGCAAAGGAGAAGCGACTCCCATTACCCGGCAAGAACGGTCGGCGCGCCTGGAGCGGTCCCGGCAATTGATGACCGAGAATGCGATCGATGCCATGGTGCTGATGTCGGGCACCTCGCTGAATTACTTTACCGGAATTCGCTGGTGGGGCGGCGAGCGCATGTTTGCCTTCGTGCTGCCCGCAAAAGGATCGGCATTTTATGTTTGTCCGGCATTCGAAGAAGGCCGCGCCCGCGAGCAGATTGCCGACGCTCCCGATGGAGAAGGTCCAGACGTTCGTACCTGGCAAGAAGACGAGAGCCCATATCGGTTGCTGGCTAAGGGTTTGAAAGATAGCGGCATAGCCACCGGCAAGCTGGGGATTGAAGAAACCGTGCGCTTTTTCTTTGCCGATGGAATCGCGAAAGCCGCGCCGCAGCTCACGCTGATCAACGCTACCCCGGTGACAGCCGGTTGCAGAATGATTAAAAGCCCCCACGAGATCGCGCTCATGCGTCTGGCGGCTCAAGTAACGCTAACCGCGTATGAAGCGGTTTACCGGGCACTGCGACCAGGCATGACACAGCAACAGGTGGGCGCCCTGATCGCCGCGGCTTACGACCAACTAGGGTTCCCCGGTGAAGCTAGCGTGGAGGTAGATGAGTTCACCGCCTATCCGCACGGATCGATCTTGCCCCAGGTGATCCACGAGGGTTCTATTGTGATGATCGACGATGGCTGCACCGTGGAGGGATATCAATCTGACATTACGCGCACATTCGTGCTCGGCCAGCTTCCGGAAAAAGCCAGCGACAAAATGAAGAAAGTGTTCGACATCGTGCACCGTGCCCAGGCAGCGGCCCTAGCGACTGCGCGTCCGGGTGTGGAATGCGGAGCGGTAGACTCGGCGGCGCGAAAGGTAATTGTCGACGCCGGCTACGGACCCGATTACAAATACTTTGCCCACCGCCTGGGCCATGGCATGGGCATGGACGGCCACGAATGGCCTTATCTGGTTCGCGGCAACGCTACCAAGCTGGCCGCGAACATGACGACCAGCAACGAGCCCGGCATTTACATTCGAGGAGAATTCGGCATTCGCCTCGAAGACGATATGCACATCACAGAAAACGGATCGGAGTTGTTCACCCCGCAAAGCCCGTCGCTGGAAAATCCATTCGGGTAAGGTTTCACGGCGCTGTCGAAAAGCCCGGCCGAATCGTCTCGAGAATTTCTATTTCGATGGAGTCACCTGCAAGTTGTTGGTCACTGAAAAAATACCCGGCACAAGGTTAGCTCGGGTGCTGACCAGATTTTTGTCAGCCTCGCTGTCGACAACGCCTTCCAGGGTCACGCGGCCATTTTTCACGATGATACGAATCGGCTTCTGTATACCGAGAGCGTACTTTTCCAGCGGGGGATAGTCGTAGATCGAGCGATACAAACGAATCCGTAATCCGTCATCCATGGGCGAAGGTGGAAGAACTTCGATCTGGTTATCCACTTTTTCGACGCCTTCAATGTGCTTCACGGCATTCTCTGCGTCGGACTTCAGCGAAGGGCGGACCACTTGTCCCAACAGAGTCACGGTGGAGCCGTCCACTTTATAGGCGATGTAATCGAACACGCCAAAGTAAGGAAGCATGAGAAGTTCATGGCGAACTTCCCGGGTGATACGCTCTTGCGACCGCGCCGACTGGTCCTGCGCCAATGCGGCTGCAGCCAGCAGCAACAACACAATCACTACCACTGACTTGCTTTTCATACTTTCTCCTTGCATGCGTTTTTCCAAGGGCAAATGCGACTAAACTGCAAACCTGATGCGGACCAAATTCTACGCTCCACCAGAGCAGAGCGACTTACTGTATTTCCTGTAATTTTCGAGTACGCTGGGCGTGCTCTGGCTGGTTACGGCAGGATGCGGTTTCAATTGCGGGAGCTACTAACTTCGCTTATCCTGTAGGCATCCCCCGGGAAGATAGAGGCTGGTCCTTGAGCCAAGTGTTGCAGACTGAGCCCCCAGTTGCGCACCAGGCGCTCGCCGCTAAACCGGCGTGGCCCCCGGCGTGGCAAAGCATCGCCCTCGCTGGCCTGCTGTTATGGCTCTATGTTCCAACCCTTTTCCACCTGGTTGCACAATGGTGGCAGGATCCAAATTTCTCCCACGGCTTCTTCGTTCCGCTTTTTGCAGGCTTTGTAATCTGGCAGGAGCGCTCCCGGCTGGCCCGTGTGAAGGTGCAACCTTCCTGGTATGGAGTTGTGATTTTAGGATTCGGATTATCGGTGCTTATTCTTGGACAGATGGGCGCGGAGATTTTCCTGTCCCGGGTTTCGTTACTGATCGTGCTGGCCGGGTTGACCGTACTCTTTCTGGGATGGACTTTCTTCCGCGCTATTCTTTTTCCCTGGGCCTTCCTGGTGTTAATGATCCCTATCCCCGCAATCGTCTTCAACCAGATTACTTTCCCATTGCAATTGCTGGCGTCGAAAGTGGCCAGCACGATGTTGCCCTGGTTGGGCGTACCTGTCTTGCGCGAAGGGAACGTAATCATGCTTCCGGCAATGTCGTTGGAAGTGGCCGACGCCTGCAGTGGCATTCGTTCGCTGATGTCGCTGGCAACGCTGGCCATAATCTACGGCTATCTCATGGAGCGAAAGACTTCTGTACGCGTGCTGTTGGCCATTGCTTCCCTCCCGATTGCTGTCGCGGCAAACAGCCTGCGCGTCGTAGGCACGGGGCTGCTGGTTCAGTACTGGGATCCGGATAAGGCGCAGGGATTCTTCCACGAATTTCAAGGTTGGCTGATGTTTGTGGCGTCGCTGGTTATGCTCTACCTTCTTCATCGCGGCATTCGCATGATCTGGCCGGAGAAGGAAGCGTAAAAAGCAATCTGGGAACAGCTAGTGTGTGCTGAGAGCCGCGGGCTGCTGTTACCCGCACGAGGCTCTATACCGGACTCGCCGTTTTTCTCGCGGGGTTAAAAAACGGCAGTGCAGTTACTTTCACATTCGTTTTCAGCCGGATCGCCTCGATCGTAATTTCCATTTGCAGTTGAGTGCCGAGCTTCGTGTGCTCGGTCTCCACGCTGGCCAGCGCGATCAACTTTTTCAGGATTGGCGACCAGCTTGTAGTGGTTGCCTTGCCCACCTGCTGTTCGCCGGAGTACAACGGCACCGCTACGCGCGAAGCCTGGCTGGGCGCGGCTGGCGTGAGGCCATACCGTTCGTAGAGCGCCTCTACGTCGGTCCAATCCACTTCGATACCGACCAGTTGCCGCGGCACACCGTTCTTCGCATCCTGCTCCAGGGTCCGCTTGCCGATGAAGTTTTCTTTTTCGAGATGAACCATCTTGGCGAAGCCCAGCTCATACGGCGAATACTTCTGCGACGGAATCAGAGCCTTCTTGGAACTGCTGTAATCGACCTCGATCAAGAGCAAACCGGCTTCGACGCGTGCCACATCGAGTGCAAGCATGCCGGCCGCGTGCAAATCAAATTGCTTTCCTTTTTCCACGAGAGCATCCCACACATTCACCGCGTCTTTGGCTTCTTTTAGTGGAACCCAGATCTCGTAACCCAGGTCGCCGGTGTAGCCAGTGCGCGAAATATCCACTGGTACGCCGGCGATTTTACCGTGCGTTACGCGGAAATATTTCAGGTTCGCAATGTCAGCTTCGGCCACGGACTTCAGCAGCTTCGCCGAAGTCGGCCCCTGCAGCGCCAACGCCGCAACTTTTTCGGAGATATCTTCGACCTGCACGTCCATGTTCAGGCCGTTCTGCCGGAACCAGCGCAGGCTGGGGTCGGCAGCCGTCCAGCGATAAACATTTTCCTCCAGCCGCGAAATCGTTCCATCGTCGATGACTTTGCCCTCTTCATCGCACCAGCAGCAATAAATCACCTGCCCCACTTTCACTTTATTAATGTCGCGTGTGATCACGCGGTTCACCAGTCGCGTCGCGTCCTTGCCGGTGACCAAATACTTGTAGAGCGGCGAAATATCGATCAGCGCGGCCGCATTGCGGATGGCGTTGTACTCGTGCTCGTGATGCACCTCATAGACGCTGACCGTGTAGTATCCCGACCACTCGCGGTAATTCAAGCTTTGGCAAAGCGGAAAAGTGCGCTCGTGAAATGCAGTC
Organism: uncultured Acidobacteriaceae bacterium; assembly: GCA_963726155.1. Classification (GTDB taxonomy): domain Bacteria; phylum Acidobacteriota; class Terriglobia; order Terriglobales; family Acidobacteriaceae; genus Sulfotelmatobacter. Next base: position 229,283 of record CAVSBF010000002.1, on the reverse strand, counting down.
CCAATGGGCAAAGGAGTAGCCTCGGCTTTATTTGACTCGAATGCAGATTATACGCCGGAGCACTATTCAACGGCGTCATCCCGAAGCCCCGCGTTTTCTCCAGCGGGCGAAGGATGACGCCTTTTGTATCAACTGATCCTGCAGACAAAAGCGCTCGTTCCCGATAGAATGGCGATTCGAGTCTAGCCATGCGCTCAATGACGCCGACAGTATCGAATGTTTTCCGCAACTGGAGCGTCCTTCCTAGCGGCCTCTAACGCGCACCCCAAAACTGCGCTAGTATTCTTCGTCCCCATTCTCAATCTGCAAGCAACAGCTAAAGGCTAAGAGCTTATGGCCAATTCATACGATGTGATCGTGATCGGCGGAGGCCACAACGGCCTGGTCAATGCCGCCTACCTGGCCCGCGCGGGAAAGAAAGTGCTCGTGCTCGAACGCCGCCATATTCTCGGCGGCGCCGCTTGCACCGAAGAAGTCTTTCCCGGATTCAAGTTTTCGGTTTGTTCCTACGTGGTCTCATTGCTGCGGCCGGAAATTATCCGCGACCTCGATCTTCCGCGCCACGGCCTCGAAATCCTTCCGCTCGACGGCACTTTCACTCCGATGCCTAGCGGCGATTATCTCTGGCGCGTGAATGACCATGGCAAGACTCATCGCGAGATCGCTCGCCACTCCCGCGTGGACGCCGAAGCCTACGACGAATTTGGTAAAGCCATGCAGGCCATGTGTCGATTCGTAAAACCGATTCTTAGCATGGTTCCACCCGATCCCAACACTCTGAACCCGCGCGAACTGATGAAGCTGCTCTTCATCGGCCGCCGATTCCAGGGTATGTCGAGCTACGACAAATACAATCAAGTTCAGCTGATGACCATGAGCGCCATAGATTTTCTCGATCAATGGTTCGAGACCGACGTGCTCAAAGCGACGATGTCGGCGTCTGGCATTATCGGCACATTCCTTGGCGTACGTTCGCCCGGCACCGCCTACGTTCTGCTCCATCACTACATGGGAGAAATAGATGGCGCATTCCGCGCCTGGGGATTCGCGCGCGGAGGGACCGGCGCAATCTCCAATGCTATTGGCGACGCCGCGCGCGAAGCCGGAGTCGAGATACGTACGCAGGCCGCCATCGCGAAGATCATCGTAAAAGATGGCAAAGCCAAGGGAGTAGTTCTCGCTAACGGTGACGAAATCTACGCAGAAACAATTTCCTCGAGCGTAGATCCCCGGCTCACCTTCAACAAGTTCATCGAAGCCGAACACTTGCCGGCTGATTTTCTCGAAGACATCAACCGCTTCAAGTATCGCGGATCTTCCGGCAAGGTAAACATGGCGCTGGACGCGCTGCCGAATTTCAAAGCCATTCCTGGACCGGGCGCGCACTTACGCGGCGCAATCTCGATCTCGCCTTCCGTCGAATACATGGAGCGTGCCTACGACGACGCCAAGTACGGCAACTTCTCGCGGCATCCGTATATTGATATGGTCATCCCTTCGCTCACCGATCCTTCGGTCGCGCCGCCGGGCAAGCACGTGCTTTCTTGCTTCGTGCAATATGCGCCCTACAAACTGCGCCCCGGGCTCAATTGGGACGACCAGAAAGAAGCTTTCGGCGATACGGTGGTGAATACGATTGCCGAATATGCCCCCAACATCAAAGACATTATTCTGCACCGGCAAGTGATCACTCCGCTCGACCTCGAACGCGAGTGGGGACTAAGTGAAGGAAATATTTTTCAAGGCGAACTTTCGCTCGAGCAACTTTTCTTCCTGCGTCCAGCCCCCGGTTACGCGCGCTTCCGTACGCCCATTCAAAATTTATACATGTGTGGTTCGGCTACGCATCCTGGTGGCGGAATCATGGGCGCGCCGGGACGTCTCGCGGCTCTCGAAATGCTGAAAGACAGCAAGGGAGCGGCTTAGTCATGCCCGAAAATAAATCTGACCGGCGCGACATCGCCATCATCGGCGGCGGCCATAACGGGCTGGTTACTGCATTTTATTTAGCCAAAGCAGGATTCAAGCCGCTCGTCCTCGAACGCCGCGCACAGGTTGGCGGCGCGGCGATCACCGATGAATTTCACTCTGGCTTTCGTTGTTCCACGCTGGCGCACAGCGCAGGTCCGATTCGTCCGGATATCGTCCGTGACATGCAACTGGAAAAGCACGGCCTACGCATTATCACACCTGAGACTAGCGTCACCGCTCTCTCGCCCGATGGCCGCTCCCTTTCCCTGTACCAGGAAGAAAGCAAGTCTGCGCATTCAATCGCTGCCTTCTCACAAAAAGATGCGGCGAAATATTCTGAGTTCGCGAACTCACTAAGCAAGATCAGCAAGGTAATCGCCGAAGCCCTCGCCACCACTCCGCCCGACATCGATCACCCCAGTGGCGGCGATCTTTGGAGCATGCTCAAAACCGGCCGGGCATTGCGCAACCTCGGCAAGCGGGATTTGTACCGCGTCTTGCGCTGGGGACCGATGGCCGTCGCCGATCTCGTGGCGGAGTATTTCGAGACGGAATTGCTGCGCGCGGTGATCGCGGCTCGCGGAATTTTCGGAACGTTTCTGGGTCCGTGGTCGGCAGGCAGCAGCCTGCAATTGCTGATTCGAGCCGCAGGAGATTCTCATCCCGCCGGCAGTGCGTTTTTTGCGGCCGGTGGAATGGGCGCACTCACACAAGCGATGGCCTCCGCCGCGAAAGCGGCCGGAGTCGAAATTCGAACCGGGGCAGAGGTTATTGAAATTCGTATCAAAGACGGCGCAGCGACTGGCGTACTGCTCGGCACCGGCGAGGAGATCAGTGCTAACGCCGTTATTTCGAATGCCGACCCCAAGCGCACCCTGCTCAAGCTAACCGATTCCACGCATCTTTCTCCTGACTTTGTGCAGAAGCTGCAGCATTTTCGCGGCAACGGAACGGTTGCGAAAGTCAATTTAGCGCTTTCCGGCGTGCCGAATTTCACCGCCCTGAATGACGGAGCCGACGCAGCGCTCAAGGGGCGCATTCACATTGGGCCCGAGATCGATTATCTGGAGCGCGCCTTCGACGAATCAAAATATGGAAGCTTCTCGCGCCAGCCCTATCTCGAAGTCACGATCCCTTCGCTCACTGACCCTACGCTCGCACCCGAAGGCAAGCACGTGATGTCGATTTACATGCAATACGCACCATATAAACTAAAAGGAGATTGGGAACAACAGCGCAAACCTCTTGGACAAACCGTGGTGCAGACGCTCGCACAATATGCGCCCAATCTGCCTGAGATGATTTTGCATCACCAGATCATCACTCCGCAGGATATGGAAGATGTTTACGGATTGACGGGGGGGCAAATTTTCCACGGAGATCTTGCGCTCGACCAGTTCTTCACGATGCGTCCATTACTCGATTGGGCGCGGTATCGCACGCCGATTGAAAAGCTATTTCTTTGCGGCAGCGGGACGCATCCCGGCGCGGGCTTAACCGGAGGCTCCGGCGCGAATGCGGCGCACGAGATATTAAAGTTGATAAAGAAATAAGGAGATCAGCCGGGTGAAGAAACAAACGAAATCTGGCAATGCAACCAAAGCTCCAAGGACAGTCGACGAATACCTGGCGCGCCTGCCCGAGCCATCCCGTGGCGCCTTGCAGAGAGTTCGCACGATCATTCGCGACGTGATCCCTCCGGAGGCGACCGAGGTTATCAGCTACGGCATTCCAACTTTTAAGTACAACGGAATGCTGATGAGTTTCGCGGCATTCTCCAATCATTGCAGTGTTTTTCCGGGTGCGGGTCCAATCGAAGAGTTCCAAAAAGATCTGAAGAATTTCAGAACCGCAAAAGGGACTATCCAGTTCGCGCCCGAAAAGCCCCTGCCCTCGGGGCTTCTGAAGAAGCTGGTGAAGGCGCGAATGAGAGAGAACGAGCGGAAAAAAGGCAAATAGCTGCCGCACACGACCGCTCCGCGGCGGTCTTTCCATCTCGGGCGCATGGCGGGAGGTCAAACCGCACTCATCCCTTTGAATTCACACGAAACTTTGCTCGGAAGGTTCCTTCGTCGCGCGGAAGTTCATGCACTTCCGGGAAGCGAACGTCAGCGCTTAACAGTGTCGCTCCGGTAGTAACTTGCGGCATCGGTAACATTCCTTTTTACTTAGACAGCAGTAAAGAATTTTCTCAACCGACGGGGAGACTCTCGCTCGCGGAGCGTGCTTGGCCGAGGATCTTAAATTTGAGCTGGCAATCCTGGCAACCGTCCAGGGTTTTTATCAGAAGCTGCTGCGCGATCTGCTCGGCGGCGAGGTTCCCCTGCCCGGCGGGCTTGACGAATCTGCGCTCCGCCATATCGACCGCGATCTGCCGGAGACCCTATCGCGGATGTATCGCTGGTTGCACGTGCTTGACATGGCTATTACGCCTGCCATGTTGCGGCAGGCGCTAACGCCAGATACGGACTCGGAAGTCGCCGAGGCGCTGCTGCGGTATTTTGTGCGGCGTCGCGAGCCCAGCGAGATCAACCGCGACAAGACGGATCTGATTTCAACTTTTCTCTATCGTCATCCGCGCGTACAAGGCCAATGGCAGCAGCAGGGCTACGGGCTGGATGGCGCGTTGCCGCTCTCTCCATTCGAAATCGCTTTGATCGAAATCCTCGCAGATACCGACGTGCCGTCATTGCCGGAAGAGCACGTGCAACTGCTGCGGAACTTCGATCCTTTGCGAGAAGAGATTGCCCGCTACCGCGATTTCAACTCGCTCATGGATTCCGGGATTGTTTCACGAGTGCGCGAGTTGAAGCGCTGGCTGGATTCTTCTTTCTATCATCCCGGTGTGCTGGCTACGGTCGCCGCTCACAATGCCGCATTTGGCGCGCGGTTTGATGAGCTTTTTACCAAGGCTCTGGGCGAGATCAAACAATTCGCACAGGCTCTGGACGAAATGGGCGGCAGCATCCTGAGTACGGTCGATGGAGTGGAAGTCACGGTTGAACATGTCGCTGCCATCGAACAAAAAGAAATGTTGCAGGCCGATTACGGCAGCGCCCTGGAGAAATTCCGGCGGGTTTCGAAGCTGAAAAAAGAACTCGATCGACGGCCGCCGATTCGCAAGTCCTTGCTGGCGCCCAGTGCAGGACGCGGCATACCCGCTACCGGCGGGGCAGCGGCGGCAGCCAAGCCGGCGCGAGCGGCCGCAGCAAAACTACCCGCCGCGCCGCAAGCATTCCAGCCTCCTGCCATCACGGCTCAGCAAATCTCGGCTGAGGAAGGAAAATTACGTCGCGTCGAGGAATCGATTCGCGTCTTCGTCCGCGTGGCCGATCCGAAGTATCGCCAGATTGTGCCCATGCGCTTCTTCAACTTGACCCTGACCACGCCTGAGGCGGACGCCTACAATTCAGGATTCCTGGAAGAAAAGAGCCTTCGCGCCGATGTGGCCCGCACGCTGATTCGGCTGGTTTCGTGTGTGGCCCGGGTGAATACGGAACTCGAAGAACTAAAACGCAGCCAGAGCATGTCTTCCCTGTGGAAGCTGCACGCGGATGCGCTGGTAGTGCTGCTCGACATCGCCAGCACCGCAACGGAAGAAGCTGCAGGCGTTGCTAAGATGGCCGAGAGCGGCGACGCAACATCCGCCAAAGCAATTCACGCAACCGTGCAGAAACTTCGCGAACGTTCTGATTTAGCGGTGAAGGCGCTGGCGCACCCGGGAAGCTAGCGGCGGTTCTCACTTTCCGGTTCTCAAGTCGCGATGAAAAGGCTTCAAATCCAAGCTGACTGGGCTTTGAGCACGGCCGGTGCAGGATTTCACGGCTAGGGTCTTCTAACTCGGCTGGCAAATTCGGGCCCGAGCATACGAAAGTGTCTCTCGTTGTTGGTGTAGATGGTTTCCGCCGCTGCCTTGATCGCGCATTCTACCAAGAGCGCATCGTAGATCGTTCCACCCACGATCCCTTTCAAAGCAGCCTGTTGAATGGCCCTGAAGTACTCGGCACCGTCGAGCGAAACGATTGCGAGGTGCTCACGGATATCAGTGAGGAAGAGAATTGCTTGCTCGGGACTGGCGCGAAACTCGCCAGGCAATCGCGTCAGCGTCGCATAGACCTCGGCCAGGCTATGAGCGCCACAGCATGCGACCCGTTTGTGAGACGGAGCATAAACAGACAGACAGCGGTCATGATCCGCGTGGCCTTCCAAAAACGCTGGAAGCAACACCGAGGTGTCAAAGAACGATTTCAACTCGTTTTCGCGGCATTGCGTCGAGAGGGACGGAGAGACCGGACATCGATCCGCCCACGTTCGTTGCGAATTTTGCGGATGGTTTCGTTGACGACGTCCGCGGAAATGGGCTTACCGGTCCTCATCACCCATACGCCCTGTTTCTTTCGCACAGTCGCAGCTCCTCGCACCGGCCGTAGAACGATTTGATCTTCTGAGCTCTCTAGCTCCAAGGAATCCCCTGCAGCCAATTGAAGTTCATCGCGCACCGGCTTCGGCAAAACCAGGCGCCCGGCTCGATCGATCGTTAAAACAGTCGTCATGGTATAGATTCTACCATAATAATTGCCATTCTCTTTGGTATAAAAGCACTCCCTCTCCAGCTCGCCCCCACGATGATTGCAGCCATATTGTGCATGGGAGCATATTGGAGTGCAAAAAAAGACGGGCTGTGAATCGCCCGTCTTTCAGCTTAAGAAAGTGATCTAACGGCTAGTTGATATCGAACTGCTCCTGATGCAGCGCCGGATCGCTCTTCACGATGATCGTCCGCTTGGTGAGTTCTTCCATTTCATTCAGCAGGCGAGCATTGTTCCCCTTCAACTCCTTGGCTACGTCCGGATTCACGCGCAGCATTACATCTTCATGTTCGAGATGCTTGGCGATCTTGCGCATCTCGACGTAGATTTCGTTCACGACTGTCGTGAGCGACTTCACGTAGCCAGTTGACTGGCAGTAAGGACACGGCGCGCCGATGGTGCGCTCCAGCGATTGCTTCACCCGTTTGCGGGTAATGGCGACCAGTCCGAAATCGTTGAACTGCAGAACTTTCGAAGGTGCACGATCATGGCGTAGTTCTTCTTCGAGGGCCTGCATCACGCGCTGGCGATTGCGGCGCTCATCCATGTCGATGAAGTCGATGATGATGATGCCGCCCAGATCGCGAAGACGAATCTGACGCACAATCTCCTTGATCGCGTCCACGTTGGTTTTGACAATGGTGTCTTCCAGGCGCGAAGTCTTGCCTACGTATTTGCCGGTGTTGATGTCAATCGCCACCAGCGCTTCGGTTTGGTTGATCACAATGTAGCCGCCGCTCTTCAGCCACACTTTGGACTTGAGCGCCTTGTTCATCTCCTCGGCCAGTCCGAACTGCTCGAACAGAGGCGTTTCTTTTGTGTAGAGCTTCACTCGCTTCACCAACCCCGGCTGGAAACGGTTGAAGAAACGCAGAATGCGTTCGTACTCCGGTTCGGTGTCCACCCAGATCACCGAGAAGTCAGACGTAACCTGATCGCGAAGGACGCGCTCGACCACGTTGAGATCGTGATAGATCAGCGCTGGTGGCTTCGATGCTTCGGCGCGGGTCTTAATGTCATTCCACAGGCCTTTGAGAAAACGGATATCGGCCCGCAATTCTTCTTCACTCGCACTCTGCGCAGCTGTGCGGACGATGAAGCCTCCGTGGCCGTTGTCGCGCTCGCTCATCACGATGCGCTTCAACCGCTGGCGTTCCTCGTCAGAAGCGATCTTGCGCGAAACGCCGGTATGGTTCACGGTGGGCATGTAAACCAGGAAGCGTCCCGGCAGCGCGATGTGGCTCGTGATACGGGCGCCCTTCTTGCCGATGGGTTCCTTGGCAATCTGCACCAGGATCTCCTGGCCTTCTTTTAGCAAATCGCTGATCTTTGGAATCTCATGCGACTCGCGGCGCTGGAATCGACGTCCGCCTCCGCGCCGTCCGCCGCGTTGCCGATCAAAACCAGGCCGCGGGCGCGGAGCCCGCTGGGTGTAACCGGCGGTTGACGCGGGAGCACGAACCTCAGCCCGAGCATCCGCTGTGCCAGTTTCCCCGGCTTCGGCGGCGAGTAACGCCTCCGCCTGAGCTTGCGCTTCCTCCAATTCCATCTCTTCGGAGTCTTCCTCACTTTCCGCCGGAGCGCCTTCCACTGCCGGCGATACTCCAGCTTCGGCCAACGAAGACATATGGATTTCATCCACCGTAGCGCGGACATCGGAAAACTCATTTCTGTTATCGGAACCCTGCTGGCCGGCGGCCCGGGTTTCCTCTTCAAATTCTTCGTAGCCCTCGTCGGACGATTGTTCATAGCGAACGGTGTCCGCTTCTTCTTCGTCGATGGTCTCTTCTTCCAGGGTTCCCGGCGACGCGAAGGCTACGATCTCCTGAGCTGCAGCAGCCACTGCTTCTTCCGGAAGATCGGGGATCACCCTACCCTGATCTTCTTCCTCTAGAGCTTCTTCTATCGCCTCGGGAATCACAGCTCCCACGGCATCCCGCCGGTGAAATTCACGGTTCCAATCCACGGAAGTTGCCGCGGACTCTACGGATATCTCCTCGCGGGGCTGCGCATCGTCGTGCTGCTCACGTTCTTTAAGCTGCGGGCGCGCACCCACTTCCGGGCTGGCGAAAATAGGTTCATCTTCCGGGAAAGTGGCGGCGATTGGCGCAGGGGCTTCGATGCCGAATTGCCGAGCCGGCTCAAATTCCCGGCCTTCGGCTTGCTGTCGCTCTGCTTGACCCTCTGGCGCCCGCGATGGTGCCGATGCGGGTGGCTGAGATAATCCGCGGTACTTGGAAATCGACTCGCCGGGGAGGATGATCGGTTGGTAGCCCGCCGGTGGACCAAACTGCTGGCTTCTGTTCGGCTCCTGATGACGCGGTATTGCCGGATCAGGTGCGCTTTCCAATACTGGCGCCGCTACGCGAGGCTCATTTCCTCGTTCGCGTCCATCGCCACGGACATCGTTGCGAACATCATTGCGAACATCGCCGCGTCCATCGCGACGCCCGCCACGGCGACGGCGGCGCCCCCGCCAGCCTCCGCGCTCCTGGGAGTCTCGACTAGAGGAATCGTCTGTTCCGGCCGGAGCCACTGCCGAAGGCTGGCCCTCCGCTTGTTCTTCCGGACTCTCGAAATCCCTGCTGGCGCTCTCTTCGAACTCGGCATGCGCTACGGCAGGCCCCTCCCCTGACGCCGCAGATGTATCGTCGGGCCGTCCAGGTTGCTGCCGCATATCCTGCACGGCGCGATTCGCCGGGACAATATCAGTCACGTCCTCGTCATGCTCTTCCAACTCCATAAAGTCGGAAACATAGAGGAAGGCATCGCGCTCCAGGCCGATATCGACGAAGGCCGATTGCATGCCAGGAAGGACTCGGGTTACGCGGCCTTTGTAGATGGATCCGGCTAAGGTGTATTCATTTTCGCGCTCGAGGTAGATTTCCGCGAGCAGATCATCTTCCACCAGCCCCACCTTGGTTTCATGTGGGGTGGAAGAAACAAACAACTCTTTATTCATGGACACTCCGGTCCCGCCGGGCTATTAAATAAGCCGCGCGGGTTTCACCGGGGCGAAGCGAGGAAGGAAACGGGAGGATCGAGCGTCGCGATGGTGGCCCCGGATAAGGGACGGCTAGGGTCGAAGAAACTTTCTTCTGACCGAATCCGCTGCACAAGCTTGGGTATCTTCTGCACTATTCGCTTTCGTCTGCCGGGTTTGTGACCGCACTCTCAGACCGTTTCCGATCGGGGGGCCGTTTCCCTGCCAGCAGCTTTTGTTGCTTCAATCCTGCCCGGCCTTCGATTCCTCGAATCGCCGGTGAAATACCCTCTTTACGCGAGGGCGATCGATATTTTTGGGGCTGCGCCAAATGCGCAGCAAATCACTTTACCGCCTTGCCATTTCAAACTTCCGCTGCAAACCTTCATGATCCCTTAGCTGGCTGACCTGATCCCGGGCTAAAATCCGTATGTTGCCCCAGCCTTGGTTGACCCAGCCTTGGTTCACCCAGCCTTGGTTCACCCAGCTAATTCACAAATCGGCGCATTCGAACATTCATTACCATCCCCAGCGCCAGGAACATGAACAAAACGGAAGACCCACCGTAGCTCATCAGCGGCAGAGGTATTCCGGTGACCGGCATAAAACCGACCACCATGCCGACATTGACCAGGATATGGAAGCTAAGCACAGCCACCACACCCATCACCACGAACGTGCCAGCGCGGTCGGGCGCTGTTTGCGCGTTCTGCGTCAAACGCATCAGCACAATGAAGTATAACAGCAGAACCCCCAGCGCGCCCACGAATCCATGCTCCTCCGAAAACGCCGCGAAAATAAAGTCCGTTTGGGGAACCGGCAAGAATGCGCCATGTGTTTGCGAGCCTTTGCCGCCCCATAACCCTCCGGAACCTACCGCGATCAGGGATTGCTCAACTTGGTACCCGGATCCCTGGGGATCGGCATCCGGCTCCAGGAAGCTGGTAAGCCGCTGTTTCTGGTAGCTCTTTAGAATGTGCACTCGGGGGACGAAAAAGACAGCGCCTATGCCGATTCCCGCCAGCACGGCCACCAACAGCCCCTGCTTCCACTGCATTCCCCCCAGAAAGACTCCCATGATCGCGATGGGAATATAGGTAAGCGCCGTCCCGAGATCGGGTTGCTTCAATACCAGAAGCATCGGAATCACGACGATGGCTCCAGCTTTCATGAAGTCTGGCCAGGAAAGTTCGCGATGCCGCAAATCCGTGAAAAACTTCGCCATGGCCAGGATAAGGATTAGTTTGACCCACTCGGAAGGCTGGAAGTGGTTGCCGCCGGGCATCTTGATCCAACGCTTCGCACCCAAATACTTCTGCCCAAAAATCAGGACGGCCATGAGCGAGGCGACCCCAGCTATGTAGAACCAATGGATTCTTTCTAACAGGGCCTGGTAGTTCAACAGACTGATCAGAAACATCGCGCCTACGCCGGCCGCGACCCAATACATCTGCTTGATGTGCGATCCGGCAAACTTCGTGTGCATGGTGGCGCTGCGGATCTCCATCACACCCAGGCCGCAGATCATGAGCACAAACACAAGCAGCAGCCAATCGAAATCGCGAAATGAAACGTAACGTGACATAAAAAAGCTTCTAGCCTTTAGCTCCTAGCTCTCGTGGAAACAGTATCCTCAATTCTTTAATACATCCCCGGCGCAGCGGTTGCCAGTGTTGCTGGTCGCTTTGGCAACTCCAGAGAAAATCGGCCGCCCTCCAACTTGTCGCCGTCGGGCGCTGTCCACAGAGCACCCATATCGACTTTGCCATCGCTCTTCGGTTTCTCGACTACCTTGTTGGGCATGCGGCGTTGCTTGTCGACGTAGGCCTTGAGCACTTGCGTGGCGATGCGGGCCGCCAACTTGCCATGTTCTCCGCCTTGAAAAAGAACGCATATCACGATGTCCGGATTCCGCCGCGGAGTGAAGCCAACGAACCAGCCATTCTGTGCGAGATCTTCGCTATTCTTGAACTTGGCTCGCGTGGCTAGCGAAACAATTTGCGCCGATCCGGTCTTGCCCGCGATATCAACTCCAGGAATATGCGCTGAGGGAGCCGTGCCTTCCGGCAGGAGCACTCTCGACATCGCATCGGTGATGTAGGTCCATCCGTTGGGATCGATTGGAACGGTTTTCGTTTCCGTCACGCGACTGGTCTCGACGTAGCCGCTGGGCAACTCTTGCGGATCGACCACGTGCGGGATCACCATGCGGCCATCCATCGAAATTGCGGAAATGGCGCGCAGCAACTGCACCGGCGTGATGGCAACCGCTCCCTGTCCGATGCCGACTGAGATGGTTTCTCCGGCAAACCACTTCTGTTTGAAGTTACGGATTTTCCACTCTTCCGAGGGCATTACGCCGCTCACTTCATTGGGCAGGTCGATCCCAGTTTTTTGGCCTAAACCGAAGGCAGTGGCCCATTTGGCAATCCGCTCGATGCCGAGCTTTTCCGCCAGCGTGTAAAAGAATACGTCGCAAGACTGATAGATGGCTTTTTCCAGATTTACCGGGCCGTGCCCAGTTTTCACCCAGCAGCCAAAGCGGCGTCCGTAAAACTCCGCGCCCCCGGTGCAATTCACATGCAAATCTTGGGCGATGCCTTCCTGCCAACCCGCGACCGACATGATGATTTTAAAAGTGGAGCCTGGGGCCAGCTGCGCCTGAATCGCCTTGTTCAGCAGAGGCTTGTCGGGATCCGTGACCAGCTTGTTCCATTCATCGCGCGAGACGCGTACGGCAAAATCGTTAGGATCGAAAGTCGGGCGGCTCGCCATCGCCAGGATTTCTCCGGTATGCGGGTCCATGGCGACGATGGCGCCGTTCTTCCCTTCCAGCGCTTCCTCGGCCGCGATCTGCAGATCAATATCCACTGTGAGCTTCAACTGCTTTCCCGGGATCGCATCTGTCTCTCCCAGCAGCCCTACTTCGCGACCGTGGCTGTTCACCAACTCGCGCCGCGCGCCATTCGTTCCCATCAAAGCGTCATTGTATTGCCGCTCTACGCCGGAGACTCCCACGACATCGCCGGGATTATAGAGTTCGAACTGCGGCTGATTGAGCATGTCTTCCGTGACTTCACCCACGTAGCCGATCAAATGCGCCATGAATCCATTGCGCGGATACAAACGCCGATCGGCCCTGATCGTATCGAGTTCGGGCAGTTCGTTGCGATGCGCTTCAATGAAGGCCTGCTCATCCTGAGTAATGTCTTCCTTGAGAAAGATCGGTTGGTACTGCGGCATGGAGGCGAAGTGACGGATGCGGGTCCGCACCTCGTTCGCATCCAGATGCAAACCCTCCGCGATCAGATCGGCGTCAGCATTGAGGTCGCGCGAGGAATCGCGAAGGAGCAGCGCCGAGAACGACGGATAGTTGTCGACGATGATTCGCCCTTCGCGGTCGAGAATTTTGCCGCGGGGCGCGAGAATCGGCACATTGCGAATGTTGTTTTTTTGGGCCAGCGTCGCGTACAGATTGGTCTGCATCACCTGCAGCCGCCACAATCCGTAAGCCAGCACAAGGAAAATTGCCAGGATCAGGTATTGCGCCGCAGTCAGGCGGATTGCCGATACTTTTTCATCACGACCGAACATCAGAAAATCAGTTCCCAGTGGCCAGTTGCTAGTGGCTAGTCAATCCTTAGCCCGCGACCGGTCACAACTTCATAGAATTGAACGTAGAGGGGCTTCAGCTCATTGTAATGTGTCAGGATGCCGTAAGCATTACCGAGAGCGGTAACGGAAGTCACTGGCACCCACGCACTGACCACTGGCCACTGCCCCTCAAGTTCTCTGCTTGAACTTATCCAGCAGAAAATACAGTCCCACGCCCAGAAAGGCGTTCGCCAGCCCGGCAAGGATTCCACGGCTCCAGCTCCAGTTCAGCGTCATGTTCACCATGCCGCGCGCCACGGTGAAATAAACGGCGGCGTGTACCAGGTAGAATCCGAGCGTGACCAGGAACCGGGCGCCAGCATTTTCCACGTCCAGCTTCGCTCCGAGCGACGACGCGAAGTATCCCACCACGGTCTTGGCGATGCCGTAGATTCCAATTGGATAGGCACCAAGCATGTCCTGTGCCAAGCCAATGGACGCTCCGGTCAAAAGGCCTGAAATCGGATTGCGCCGCGCCATTGCGAAGAAAATGGTCACCAGCAGCGGCAAGTCGAAGATGGAAAAGAACGGAAACCGCCGAGGCACAAACGCCTGCAGAAATAATGCCAGCAAGGGTACGCCTACGGTTACCGGAATGCTGAACCGGTAGACCTCAATCTGCTCGCCCGAAGTGTAAGTAATGGGCACGCTAGTGGGGATCGTCTGTGGTTGCAGCGGGCGCTGCAGCGGGTTTGGAAACGGGGGCTTTAGGCTGTGTGGCTGTGGTCGATAAAGTCGAGGCCGCCGGATCTGGGGTGGTCGCGTTTCGAGAAGTGGTATTCGGCGCCGCTTCGTCGGTGACCGCCTGCTCCGCGGTCTTCTTCCCAACCTCGCCAGTTTGATTGCTGCCCGCACGGGTTGCGGCGGGCACCGGCATTTTGTCCACAGCGTTCGCAGCGCCGGCATCTGCGTTCGTGGTGGGCACACTCACCGCCCCGGCGCCCGGCGCGCCGGTCACTGCCGTTGTCGCCGCGCGTGGCACGGATTTGGGTTTCACTGGCCCCTCAGGCAGACTCATCGGCTTGGCAGCCGCGCTCACCACTGGCCCAGGCGCGACCGGAGGCTTATCCGGCACCGAGGGCAGGCGTTGCGCCAAAATGTCGGCGGCGCGCACGTGCGTTCCGCTCTCCACCACCGCATCTTCTTCCTGCTTTTGCGTGACCACCAGCACTTCTTCCAGACGGCTCAAATCGGCCGCAGGTTTCACTTGAATATTCAGAAACATTTCGTGACCGGGACTGACCTTGCTCACTGTGCCGACCGGGAGTCCTTTGGGAAAGATCCGATCGCCGCCGCTACTCAAAACAATGTCACCGGGCGCGACTTTTTCGTCGCTCATCACCCGTTGCAGAACTACTTCGCCATCCGGCGTTCCCTTCAAAACGCCCTGCAAGCGCGATTTCTCCAACATCGCGCCGACGCCGCTGGTCTGATCGTTGATCAGCAATACCTGGGAAACGCTAGGAAATACTTCCAGAACCTTGCCCACGATGCCGTTCGCGGTAATTACTGCGAAATCCCGCTTGATGCCGTCGTTCGTGCCTTTATCGATATAAATGATTCGCGAAAGATCGCTGCCGCCGGATCCGATGACCTGTGCGGGTACGGTCTGTGCGACAAACTGCTCGCGAAAGCCCAGCAACTGCTGCAAGCGGTGTGCCTGATCAGCATCTTCGTTCAGCCGCACCTGCTGCAGACGCATTTGCTCGATCTGCTGTTTGAGCTGGCGGTTTTCCGCGCGCACTCCACGCAGGTAAAAATAGTTATGCCACAGGTTAGTACTGCTGTTTTGCGCCCAGACCAGAGCGCGCTCGAAGGGAGTAATCGTATCGACCGCCCAGATGCGGATCAGGCGCGTATGCTCGGGGGAATCGCCGCTGCGTTTGACTTGCACCGCAAGTCCCAGCACCTGGAGAAACAAAACGCCTACCAGGATGGTCAGATTGCGGTAACGGCCGAGTACGGATTCCATATATTCAAGGGTTTCAAAGTTTCGGGTTTCAAAGTTTCAAGGAGTGGCGTCCGCTTCAAAAATGGGCTTGCAAGTTCCAATCTTGGGGCCTTGAAACCCTGAAACTTTAAGACCTTGAAACCTTACTCAATTGAAATTTTCCGCAGCAGCTTGAAATCGCTGAGCATCTTCCCCGTGCCCAGCACCACGCTGCACAGTGGATCGTCGGCGATGGAGACCGGCAGTCCGGTTTCTTCGCGAATGCGCTTATCCAAATTTTTCAGCAACGCGCCGCCGCCAGTTAGCACAATACCGCGATCGCTGATGTCGGCCGAGAGTTCTGGCGGCGTCCGCTCCAGTGCCACCCGAATCGCATTCATGATGGTCGACACGCATTCGCTAAGGGCCTCTCGAATTTCGCCATCATCCACCGTAATGGTTTTTGGCACGCCTTCGATCAGGTTACGCCCTTTAATCTCCATGGTCATCGGCTTGTCGAGCTGATGCGCCGACCCGATTTCCATTTTGATCTGTTCGCCAGTACGCTCCCCAATCAGTAAATTATATTTCCGTTTCAGATAGTTCATGATGGCTTCGTCCATCTGATTTCCCGCCATCCGCACAGAACGCGAATAGACGATGCCGCTCAAAGAAATCACGGCGATGTCAGTGGTTCCGCCGCCAATATCGACGACCATGTTTCCACTTGGCTCGGTGATGGGGAGTCCGGCTCCGATCGCCGCTACCATGGCCTGTTCCACCAGATGCACTTCACTTGCCTTGGCGCGATAGGCCGAATCCATAACCGCACGTTTTTCCACCTGGGTGATTTCCGAAGGCACTCCAATCACGATGCGCGGATGCACCAGCATCTTCCGGTTGTGCGCCTTCTGAATGAAATAGTTCAACATCTTTTCGGTGACTTTGAAGTCAGCGATGACGCCGTCTTTCATCGGCTTGATGGCAACGATGTTGCCCGGCGTCCGGCCCAGCATCTCTTTCGCTTCCTTGCCGACGGCTTCCACTTCGCCGGTGTTCTTGTTGATGGCGACAATGGAAGGCTCGTTGACGACGATGCCCTTGCCGCGCGCGTACACCAAGGTGTTGGCCGTCCCCAAGTCGATCGCCAGATCGCTGGAGAACAGGCTGAATAACGACCTGAGGTTGTGGGAACGTGATGAATGAAAGCCGTTGCTTGACATGACGAAGTCTTCTCTCGCTTTTGCCGATTCGAACCGCTCGATTTTTCCGGGCGAACCCGGTTTTCCCAATCTCTTACGCGAACTTCCTAGCGTATTTACTGAATAATGATTTTCTTCTGTTGCGTATTCACTCCCCCCTGCGAGGTTTGCGCCGTTACTGTAATAACGGCTTCGCCGGTCGCCAGTGGCGGGGTGAAGTAATGAAACGTGCCATCCGTAGTAACCATCGGTACTTCCCGTCCATTCACCATCACACGCGCGCCGATCTGCGTCTTACCGGTAACTTCAATCACATGCCCGTGCTGAATGAACGGATCCAATTCCAAATCGATGGCTTCGCTCTGCTTTCCCTTGGGAATAATCGTGAAGCGATTTTTCTCGCTCTCTACCGACTCTTTTCCGGAAGCTTCGTACGACTGTACCATCCAGTAGTACGCACCTTCGCCCAGACTTGTAACCGTAACGTCTGCGGTGTTTACTCTTTTGTCTACCAGTGTAGAAGAAAAGTAGGGATTTCTCGATATACGAAGGCGGTAACCCGCGGCATTCGCCATCGGAGTCCAGGAGAACTCCACATCCTTGGTCGTCTCACCCGAGGTAAAGATCGGCGCCATATTGGCGGGAGAGATTGGAGTTGGTGGTCCAGTGCCCTTCGCCTTTTCCATGTGCGGCGAAGCTGCCTGGAAACTTACCTCCTCCCAATTTGCCAATTGCACCGTTTCGCCGTTGCGGGTGACTTCGCCGACGCCCTTCTTCATCAAAATCTCGTGCTGATCCAGTTTGGGATCGTTGTGCACCTGCGCGGTCGATTCCGGAGCCAGAGATGCGGTTGCACCATCCACGATGACCTGTGATTTCGAACCTTGGGAATAAGTCGCCGTGGAAAGATCTACGGTTCCTGTGCTCACGGCGACGGCTACGTTGGTTTGCTGTTGATCGTTGGCCGAATTTTCTTCAATCACGATCAGCGAATCCTGTTTCACGGTGTAGCTGGTGCCGTCATTGAACACCACCTTCGCCATGCCTTCGGAGCCGGTCTGGACCACATCACCCTTATCCAGCGGCACGTTGTAATCCGCCGCCAGCCAACTGCTGCTGCTACCTTTTTTCACGCGTACCGTGCCATCGAGCGCCGTGAAGTGGGCTTGCTGTGCCGTGGAAACGCCGCTCCCTGCAGCCGGGGCCATCCCCGCTACCCGTTCCAGGATTTTATTGGCCACATCATCTGCCGCTTTGATGCTGTTTTCCGTAAACTGCGGGAAGGTGAATCGCATCGCCAGCAGCAACAGAAGTGTCCCGGCCAGGATCATCATGGCCACACTGCGATAGGTGACCGTGGTCCATGCGATGTGGATACCCGGTTTGCGAGTCGACGAAGACACGTGGACGAAAAACCTTGTTTAAGCCTTTTGAATATGCGGTAGTTCAAACGTTACCACAAGCCTGTTAACCCCAAGAACAGGTAATCAACCAGGAACATTACCTTCGTTTGGTACGAGCTCTCGCTGCGCCATTAGCCCTTTCGGCATCTTCCATTTTGCGAGCGTGCGTCGATCGTTTTCCGAGTTAGAACAGAGGGCATTCTCCGGTGAGTCCGTGACAGAAGCACGGCCTTCGCGATTTTTTTACACTCGTGGCTGGCGTTTCCGCGGCCGTGTCTTCTTGCCGCTGGAACCGCCGGTCATTTCAGGCGTCGGGTGGTAGTCACAAATCGACGAATGCTCTCCGCGAAACTCTTTCCAACGATTCGCATGAACGCAGGTAGCAGACTGACACAACAATCGACGCCGGTTTTGTTAGGCTGCGAAGTTCCTGTATCCCTTGACATCGCAACCCCTGGTCATCAACAATTTGTCTGCACTTCTAAATCGGTCCTGAAATCATCGGACTAAATCGTTCCATCCGTTCCGAAAGCTTCCTCGACGAGGTTATTCATGTTACTAGCAGCTCGCGTAGCCATCTTCTTCTGCCTTCCGTTGGTACTCGCGGCGGTCCTCTCCGCACAGAAAATTACCGTTTCTCAGCCCACAATCTGGGCCAGCAAGCCGGACGTAACTGCTTTCGAAAAAATCGAAACTGACCGCCTCGCCGCTGGCAAGCGCTCTATCGACAATCTGCTCGCAGCCAAAGGCCCACGCACCGTCGAGAACACTCTTGCCCCGCTCGATGAGGCCTTTCATCAAATCAATTCTGCTGCATATTTTGCCGGACTTATGGAACAGGTCCATCCCGACGCAACTTTCCGCGACCACGCCACGGCTATGCTCACGAAAGCCAGCGCGGCGCAGACCGCCATCGCCCTCAATCACGATGTTTACAACGCCCTCGCGGCGCTTGATCTTTCCCAAGTCGACTCGGCTACGCGTCACTACGTGACTCGCCAACTTCTCGAATTTCGTCTCGCCGGTGTCGACAAAGACGACGTCACGCGAGCTCGTCTAAAAAAATTAAACGATCAGGCCACGGAAGAGCAGTCCATGTTCGATCGCAATATTTCCGATGGACAAAAAACCATCGAAGCGGATCCTTCTGAACTGGATGGTCTGCCGCAGGATTACATCGAACGCCACAAGCCCGGAGCAGACGGAAAGATACGCCTCACCACCGATTATCCCGACTCGCTTCCCGTCTTCAGTTTCGCCAAGAGCGATTCTCTGCGCCGCCGCATGGCCCTCGCCTTCAATACTCGCGCTTACCCGAAAAATCAAGAAGTCCTCACCAGCCTGATGAGGACTCGTTACGAAATTGCGACGCTACTCGGCTATCCCTCGTGGGCCGACTACAACGCTGCCGACAAGATGATAGCCAAAGGCAAAAATATTGCTGACTTCATTCAGCAGGTGAACGACGCGTCCCGCGCCTTGTCCGAGCGCGAGTTTCAAATGTTGCTCGCGGAAAAACAGAAGACCGATCCTGGCGCAAAAGAGGTCTGGGATTACGAACGCGGCTACCTCTCCGAACAAGTCCGCCGTACGAGCTACAATTTCGACTCTCAATCCGTGCGCCCGTACTTCCCGTTCATGGAAGTGAAACAAGGCATTCTCGATACTGCCGCTGATCTGTTCCATGTCAGCTTTGAGCAGGAACACAATGTGCCTTCATGGGATCCGGCAGTAGAAACCTGGATCGTCATCGACAGCGGGAAGCCGATCGGCCGATTTTATCTCGATATGCACCCGCGTCCCGGCAAGTTTAGCCATGCCGAAATGGCTCCGGTGCTCGACGGCATTCGTGGCAAGCAATTGCCGGAAGCCATCCTGGTTTGCAACTTCCCCGCACCCACCGCCACTGATCCCGGCCTGATGGATTATGGCGATGTGCAAACTTTCTTTCACGAATTCGGTCATCTCATGCACCACATCCTGGGAGGCCAGCAGCAATGGGCTGGTATCAGCGGCATCAGCATGGAATCCGATTTCGTCGAAGCCCCATCGCAAATGCTCGAGGAATGGATCAGCAGCCCGCAGGTACTAGCCAAGTTCGCACGCCACTACAAAACCGGCGAACCCATTCCCGCTGAACTCGTCGAACGTATGAATCGTGCCTCCGCTTTCGGACGCGGCGGCTGGGTAGGGCGGCAAAATTCTTTCAGCGCCATCTCCTATGACATCTACAAAACCAAACCGGAAAATGTGGATCTTGATAAGGTGACTCTCGACGACGCCAGCCGTTACACTCTATTCACTCCACTGCCGGACACGCATCAGTGGGCTTCTTTCGGCCATCTTGGCGGCTATTCGTCGGCCTACTACACCTACCTCTGGGACAAGGTGATTGCCGAAGATTTCTTCCTGCAATTCGACCACAACAACTTGTTAGCCGGTGACGCGCCAATGCGCTATCGCCGCGTGGTCCTCGAACCCGGCGGATCGATGTCAGCCAATGATCTGGTCAAGAATTTCCTCGGTCGCCCGCAAAATATCACCGCATTACAGCACTGGATGGCAGAAGAATTCGATACCAGAACTGGAGGCACGAAAGCCGCAGGACAGTAATTGCTTTCGCCGCTTATGTTAATTTTGCGTTAAATTCGCCTAACTTAATTGACCGACGTACGGAACGCCATTAGTCTGCAAGCCATGACTGCGGCAGACTTGACCTCGGCAGACTTGGATCAATTACGTCTCGCTTACAAACAGGCAACTGACAAGTGGGTTGACGCGATTCGCGCCGAAGAAGCCTTAGCGACGGTCGACCATTCCATGATCGCGATGGAAAAATGGGACGACGCCCATTTCCGCGAAGAAGACGCACACGCGAAAGCTACCCAATCCCGCGACGCCTACAAAGACGCCCTCCGCGCCGTGAACTACGGAATATAGCTCCACGTACCAGCCGTAGCAAGCATGGCACAAGTTTAGTAGCGCTCTCGAATAAACTCGCCGATCGAAGCATAAGCCTTCGTCAGCGTCTCTTCATGCGGCAGGAAGACGATGCGGAAATGCTGTGTCCCGGGCTTCTGTCCGAAGCCAGAGCCGTGCACTACCATCACATGCTTCTGGCGAATGAGTTCCTTGACGAAAACTTCGTCGCTCTCGGGAATGTCAATGCGCGGGAAGGCGTAAAAGGCACCGCGAGGCGCAACACAGCTCACGCGCGGCGTCACTTCGCACCACTTCTGGGTCAGATCGCGACGGGAGCGCAGTTTGCGCTGCACTTCGAGCATATGGTCCTGCGGACCTTCAAGCGCCGGCTTGATTGCATATTGCTCGGGATGATTGGCGCATAAACGCGCCCGCAACAGCCGGTGGATGCCTTCGGTATAGGGTTTCACCGCCGCAGCATCGCCGGAGACGATGCCCCAGCCGATGCGCCAACCCGGAACCAGATAATTTTTCGACATGCCGCCGAAAGTGATGCAAGGGACGTCGGGCGCGACGGAGGCGAAAGCAATGTGCGGAGTGTCTTCGAGAATCAGTTTGTCGTAAATTTCGTCTGAGAAGACGACAAGATTATTCCGCCGCGCAATCTCCGCAATCCGCTCCAGCATCTCCCGCGAGCACAGCGAGCCCGTAGGATTGTTAGGATTAATAAGAACAATCGCGCGCGTACGCGGCGTCAGCTTGCGCTCAATGTCCGCCAGTTCCGGCTGCCACGCGTCTTCTTCATTGAGATCGTAGGCATTGATCGGAATTCCCAGCTTGCACAACACCGCCGAATAAAGCGGATAGTCAGGCTTCGGCGTCAGAATATCCTCGCCCGGATTCACCAGCGCAGAGATGCAAAGATCAACCGTTTCACTCACGCCCGATGTGACGAAGATATCGCGAACGGTCGTAATGCTCTTTCGCGCGGCCTCGCCGCGAATCGCATCCAGTGCCTCGGGAACACCCGGAGACGGAGCATAGCCGTTCTTTCCCTCGCGCATCGCCTTGTAGGCGGCTTCAATGATGTGCGGCGGAGTTTGGAAATCGAAGTTCAGCGGATCGCCGACATTGAGCGGCAGAACTTTGTGTCCCTGCTGAATGACTTCGTCGGCCACGCAGGCAAGGTCGCGAATGGCGTAGCGAACGTTATCGAGACGGGAGGCAGCAGTGACTTCGCGGACTTGAGTCGTAGGCATGGATTAAAAATCGTAACCACAGGGATCACAGAGGATCACGGGGTAATTCTAACCGATTGCCTTACCCTGTGTTCCCCTGTGTCCTCTGTGTTAAAGCTTTTTATTCCCCGCGATCGATCTGGGCCTTCTGCAGAGTATCGGAATAATCGACGTAGACCGATTTCCACTCCGTATAGAAATCGATGGCACCGATGCCGCCTTCGCGATGACCATTACCGGTGGCCTTTGTACCGCCAAAGGGCAGGTGCACTTCCGCACCGATGGTCGGCGCGTTGATGTAGGTGATGCCGGCATCGAAGTCGCGGATGGCGGCGAAGGCTTTATTCACATCCTTGGTGTAGAGAGACGATGACAGTCCGTACTCGATGCCGTTGGCGATTTCGATAGCGTCTTCCAGATCATCGCAGGGAATAACCGATACAACGGGTCCGAAGATTTCTTCCTGCGCGATGCGCATCGTGGGATCAACGTCGGAGAAAACCGTCGGCTCCATGAACCAGCCGTATTGATTCTCGCCCTTGTCGAGGCGACTGCCGCCGCACATCAGCTTTGCGCCTTCATTCTTGCCGATCTCGACGTAGCTGAGATCGGTTTGAAGCTGTTTTTCGTTGATGGCTGGACCCATCTCTGTCGTCTCATCGAGGCCGTTGCCGACTTTCAACTTTTTGGCGCGAGCGACGTAGCGTTCAATGAACTCGCGGTAGACTCCCTTTTGCACGATGATGCGGCTGGTCGCGGTGCAACGCTGGCCGGTGGTTCCGAAACCGCCCCAGAGGCCGCCTTCGATCGCAAGGTCAAGATTCGCATCGTCGAGCACAACCATAGGATTCTTGCCGCCGAGCTCGAGCGAGCAATGCTTGAAACTCTTGGCTGCGATACCGCCGATGATACGGCCTACCGCGGAAGATCCAGTCAGCGAAATTGCGCGCACGTCGGGGTGCTCGGCCAGCGGGGTGCCTACCTCGGGACCGAATCCGGCGACGATGTTGATGACGCCCTTCGGCAGGCCAGCATCTACGAGAGCGCGGACAAGATTGAATGTGGAGAGCGGAGTATCCTGTGCAGGCTTGATTACGCAGGTGTTACCGCAAACGATGGCGGGCAGCAGCTTCCAAGAAGAAATCGCCATGGGAAAATTCCACGGCGTGATCATGCCGCATACGCCAATGGGCTGGCGTACGGCCATGGCAAACTTGTTGGGCAGCTCCGAGGGGACGGTAGGACCGAACATACGGCGGCCTTCGCCAGCGTTGTAGTAGGCCGCGTCGATGGCCTCCTGCACATCGCCGCGAGTTTCGTTCAGCACTTTGCCCATTTCGCGGGTCATCTCGCGGGCGTAATCTTCCTTGCGCTCGATGAGAATTTCGGCGGCGCGAAAAACGATCTCGGCGCGGCGCGGCGCGGGGACGAGACGCCACTTCGCGAAAGCGCGCTTGGCGGCGTCGACAGCGGCGTCAACATCCGCTTTGGCAGATTTTTGGAAAATGCCGACTACATCGCGCGTATCGGCGGGATTGCGATCTTCGAAGGTTTCGCCGGTCGAGGATTCCACCCACTCGCCGTCGATGAAATTCTTGAGGACTTTGGTGGGAATTTGGCCAAGCGTGGCCGGGGATGCCAGAGTGTCGGTTGCCATAATTGCTCCTTATGAATGCTCATTATTGATGCTACAGAAGGGGCGGAAGGTGCGGCAAGGGAGGCCGGCGTTGCTTCCAAATACCTTCGATCACCTTGCATGACTATAGTATAATGACCATGATCGAAAGGATGTTTCTGCATGAAGAAAATGGCCGCAGGTGAATTCAAGGTCCATTGTTTGGCGGTGATGGATGAAGTTCAGGCGAAGCGCGAAGCTGTGCTGATCACCAAGCGCGGCAAGCCGGTGGCGAAACTTGTCCCTGCGGGCGAGGACAAAGGTAAGGACGAAATTTTCGGCTTTATGTCCGGTAAGGTCAAGATTGTTGGCGACATTGTTTCTCCTGCATTTAGCCCCGAAGACTGGGGCGACCCTTATTGATTCTGCTCGATACCCACGTGGTGATCTGGCTCGCCGATGACGTGACTCGAATCTCGAAGAGGGCAGAAGCTGCCATCGTGCGAGCGCGCCAGGACGGAGATGGTCTCGCTATCTCCGCGATTACTCTTCTCGAGTTGGCCATGCTCTCCAGTAAGGGCCGCATCCAACTGAAGGTCAGCCTGGAATCATTCATGAGCAACGTCGAGGCGCGCTTTCTGGTTCTGCCGATTACCGGCCGCATCTGCGTTCAAGCTTTTGATCTGCCCACGAATTATCCAAAAGATCCAGTGGATCGAATCATTGGAGCAACGGGCATGGTGGAAGGGCTTTCATTGGTCACGGCCGATCGCGTAATTCGAAATTCGCGGGTGCTGACTACTGTTTGGTGAGGGATCGGCGTCTTCCGAGTTCTACGGTGGCTAGACCAAAACCAAGATCCCTCGCTACTCTCGGGATGTCAGTCGTGGATGCAAGGCTTTCTCTTTCTTCACGAATCTGCTTAAATCAAATCAAGCGCAACCCCGCTGGGCCGCTCGTGTTTTTACAACCGTGGTCGATATTCACTCTCACATTCTTCCGGAAGTAGACGATGGATCGAAATCCTGGGAGATGTCCGTCGCCATGTGCCGGATGGCTGCGGCCGACGGCATCACGCACCAGGTCGCGACTCCCCATGCCAACGACCGCTACCACTACGACCGGGCTTATCTGCAGGGAGTGGTCGCGCATTTGCAGCAACTCGTGGGCAACGCGCTCACCGTGAGCCTGGGCTGCGACTTCCATCTTTCTTACGACAATTTGCAGGATGTGCTGGCGAATCCCGAGCGTTACGCGATTGAAGGCACGCATTACATGCTGGTGGAGCTGAGCAATTACAGCGTGCCGCAGCAGACAACGGACTGCTTCATGCAGCTTGGCGACCGTGGAATCACCGCAGTGATCACGCATCCCGAACGCAATCCGATTCTGCGCGAGAGCCCGCAGCGCGTGGTGGAATGGGCGGAGCAAGGTTGCGTGATCCAGATGACGGGCTCCGCGCTTACCGGATTTTGGGGAGAGCGGGTGCGGCGCGCGGCACACTGGCTGTTAGAGCACAATGCCGTCCACGTGCTGGCCACGGACGCGCATGATACCGAGAAGCGAATTCCAATTCTTTCCACGGCTCGTGAAGCAGCGGCCGAAATCTGTGGCGAGGAAATTGCCGATGCGCTGGTGCAGGCTAATCCTCAGGCCATCATTCAATCGCGGCCTCTGCCTTATTTTCCCAAACCGGTTACCAGTGGGTATCGGAAATCTTCCGGCAATTAGAACAGGAACCGGCAACAACAACGCAAAAGGCAGCAGGCGGGGGCGCCCGCTCCACACGGAGCTACTGCGGGTTTGGTGCGTCATGATCCGGAGTGGCGGGAGTTGATTCTGACGATGCGGCTGGGGGCGGAGTCAGGCGCGGTCCTGGATCTGCACCATGCGAAACTGGGCTCTGGGATGTCGAACTGACCGGCGCGGCTGCGTGGGAAATATTTGGCGCCGTGGTCATGGCGCTTTCGGGATTCAGCAAATGATCGTTGCTCGGGCCTAGCCCGAGGCTGATGAGAGCGCGCGAGTCTGGAACTTCCTTCGACTGCCATCCGTGGTCTGCCTGATAGCGGCGCATAGCATCTTCGCTGGCCTGGTTCCATGTTCCCGTGGGGTCGCCAGTCATGTAATGTTCGCGGATCAAAGCTTCCTGAATGGCCTGCGCCCGTTCGGAATCAATTTTCTGCTGGCCGCGCGGCTTTCTCTTGCCGTTCTTTCGCGAACTCGCGTACTTCACCCTACCTTTGTGAGCGCCGGACATTGTGCTCGACGTGTTCGACTTCGAACGCTTGACCGCCGTGGAATGTGCTCTTGCCGGGGTAGACGCTTTCTTTTTAGAAGCCGCAGCCTTGGGAGGCGCACCAGGTTTGGTTGAAGACGTTTGAGCCGCGGAGTCCTGCGCAAGCCCTCTGGCAGGCACCAAACAAACGCACATCGCCGCCAGAGCGCACATAGCGCCCAAGAATCCCTTCACGGTTTTCGCGCGATGCTTTGCTTCCAACGGCAAACCTCAAGTTTCCGCCAAATGGCTCGGCTTAATTTAAGGTCCAAGCGGAACTGGCACTGACATCATCCTCTATCGGATGACGCAATGCCAGTTCCCGTTGGCTGATTCCAGGTTACGGAAGTGTTCCGGGTACGAAGATGGTTCCATCCTGCCGCGAAGAACCACGGGGGCGAACCAGGAATACGACGTCCTGGCCACTCTTCAGGCTGTTCTCCACTTTGGCGAAATCTTCTTCGCTGTTGACCGGCTGTTTGTTGATCTCCAGAATCACATCGCCACGGCCCAGATTAATGTCATCGGCGAACGACCCCGGCTTTACATCCCGCACGATCACTCCCTTACCTGCCGGTATATCAAGTTTCTCCGCAATGTCCGGTGTGAGTTTCTGCACGCTAATGCCGAATTTATCCTGCTTGGGTGTACTCTCGTCGTTACCACCCTCATCTTCGTTCAGCCGCGCAGCGAACAGCTTTGCCCGGTCTGCGATGGTCACGCTGGCATCCTGCTGTTTGCCGTTACGCACGAAACCAAGTTCCACTTTCGACCCCGGCTTGCGCGAAGCGATGTCGGCTACCAGCTCAGAACCTTTTGTGACTTTCTTGCCGTCGACCGTGGTAATGGTATCTCCGACCTTCAGGCCAGCCTGATCCGCAGGGCTACCGGGAACCACGCTGGAAATCGTGACACCCGTGCCGTTTCCATAAACTCGCGTGATGGCGGGGTTCTCAACCGCGTCGAACATGATGCCGATGGAACCACGGGCGACCCGGTGCTCGGGTCCAATAAGCTGGTTGTAAACCTGCACCACGGTATTCGATGGGAGCGAGAATCCCACACCCGCGTAGGCATTGGTTTCGCTCAAAATAGCGGTGTTGATGCCGATGACTTCGCCATCCAGATTGACCAGCGGCCCGCCAGAATTTCCTGGATTGATCGCAGCATCCGTCTGAATGAAGGTTTGAAACTGGCGGCCCGGAACGATATCGCGACCCTTAGCGGAGACGATGCCCGCGGTCACTGTACCCACTTGTCCGAATGGACTGCCGATGGCCAACACCCAATCGCCGACTTCCATGCTGTCGGAGTTCCCCATCTTAGCCGCAGGTACTGCGCGAGACATGTCGATCTTAATCACTGCCAGATCGGTCTCCTGATCTTCGCCAATCACTTTGGCGTCGTGCTGTACACCGGGAGGATCGTCCTGCAAGCGAACGCGAATCCGGTCGGCCTTCTCGACCACGTGGCGGTTAGTAACGATGTAGCCTTTGGAATCGACGATCACGCCGGAGCCCAGCGAACGCTCGCGAATCGCCGCGTCACCGTTGGGTCCGTTGGGGCCACCCTGGCCTCCGAAGAAGCGATTGAAGAAGTCATCCATGCCGCCGTTACCGCCGCCGCCATTGTCGTCGTCGTCCGGACTCTGCTCGCCGCGACGGCGATGTGGATTCTTGATCGTCGACTCGGTATTGATGTTCACGACGGTCGGTCCCAACTGCTTGGCGATCTGGGAAAACTCTCCGGATAGCTGCTTCGGAGACGGAACGGCCAACGGGGTAGCATCGGATGACGAGGATTTCTGCCCTTCCTTGCCCTTCACGCCATAAGAGACTACTGAGCCAATCAAAATACCCAGCGCCAGCGTCGTCACGATGCTGAACGAATAAATCCAGCGATGAGTTTTCAAACGCAGCCAAAATGCCCGCGAATCCATATCCCTGCTTCCTCCGAGGACGATAAACTGTCCAATTATACCTGTTTGCGATATTGCAAATTTAAAAAGGGATTAAGGCCAGGCGCGGATCGCGCCCTCGCGATTGCGCGTTCGCATCCGACGTTGATTAGACGCAAGAGTGCGGCATTCCATACGTAAAGATTTATTTCGCCTGGTAAACAGTTTTTCCGCCAACCACGGTACGGAGCACTCTGGTCGTCAGGATTTTCTCCGGCGCAGACGCGGTCACGTCGCGATCCAGCACCACCAGGTCAGCCAGCATCCCGGGCATAAGCTTGCCCTTTTCCTTCTCCTCGAATTCCGCGAAGGCCGAGCCGGTTGTATAAGCGGCGATGGCCTGGTCCATGGTCAGCCTCTGCGCTGGGAAGAATTCTTGTTTGCCATCCTCGCTCTTGCGCGTGACCGCTGCGTAGAGTCCGCGAAATGGCGTGACTGGTTCGACGGGATAATCCGTGCCGAAGGCTAGCGGCACGCCCTTATTCAAGAACGCCGCCCACGCATAGGCCGTGGCGGCACGCTTCGGCCCCAACCGATCCTGAGCCCAGCGCATATCGGAGAGCACATGGCTGGGCTGCATCGAAGCAATTACTTTCAATTCTTTGAAGCGCGCGATTTGTGCGGGAGTGGTGACTTGGGCATGTTCAACGCGCAGGCGGAAATCGTCTCCCCCGTCAGGCGCTTTCACTTTCTGCTCGCGCGCTGCTTTCTCGGCTTCAGCGAAGGCATCGAGCGCCATCTGGACGCCTTTGTCGCCAATCGCGTGGAAGCCCAGTTGAAACCCCGCCAGCACGCGCTCCTTGGACATTTCGTTGAGTTTTGCTGGCTCGTAGCGCGGCAGGCCGGAAGTCTTCGGATCATCCGAGTACGGCTCCAGCAAAGCGGCCGTATGGCCGCCCAAAGAGCCATCCATAAAAGCCTTCAACATTCCGGTATGCAACATCAGATCGGTCTGAGGATGCGAATCGCGCTTCTTCTGCAATTCCTCAACGGACTCGTCGAACGGCAGCCATTCGGAAATCCGCGCCGTGAGTTTGCCTTCTTTTTCCAGGTCTTCGTAGATCTGAAAATTCTCCCAGGCCGGCGAATAATCCTGCGCGGAAGTGATGCCGTGCTCGGCCAGGTCCGCGAGCGCGACTTCGATTCCCTGCCGGCGCTCTTCGAGCGTTGGCTGCGGAATCACCGCGAGCACGGCCTGTTGCGCGGTGTCTCGTAAAATGCCGGTCGGCTGGCCGTTGGCATCACGATCAATCTGTCCGCCTTCGGGATCACGGCTGGCGATCGTAACATTTGCCAATTGCAGCGCCCGCGTGTTCGCTACCGCTAAATGACCGTCAACCCGATCCAGCAATATCGGATGCCCGCTGGAAATTTCATCCAGGTCCCAGCGGCTGGGTAGAGTCTTGACCGGCCACATCGTCTCGTCCCATCCGCCGCCTAGAATCCATACGCCCGGCTTGGCCGTCTCCACTTTTGCGAGTACGCGCTCGCGGAATTCTTCCAGCGTCTTCACTCCCGTCAGATCCACATTGAGTTTCTGCAACCCGGCATCGGCCAGGTGCAGGTGCGCGTCGTTGAATCCCGGCATGACGAAGTGCCCACCCACGTCGATAACCTGAGTCTGCGGCCCCTTCAGCTTTAGAACATCGATGTTCTTCCCCACCGCCTGAATACGATCGCCACGCACCGCGATGGCTTCTTCGCGCAGGATCGAACTGAATTGTGCATTCGAAGGCACACCGGTATACACATTCGCGTGAATGAAAATGGTGTCGGCCTTGGGCACAGACGCAGCAGTGGCCTGACCCTGCGCAGAATGAATCGCCGGCAAAGACGCGAAACAGCATAATGCGACCACAAAAACCGGGTGCCCCATTTCTCGCGTCCTTTGCGAGAAGTGGGATTCCAGTGCGGTATAAAGCTTTTGGGTGGCGCAGCGCTTCAGCGCTGCGAAAAGATACTTTTCTTTGTAAGGGGCTTTAGCCCCCAGCCTCTCCATTATTCCCCCGCTCCCGCCAGCGCCAACATAGTCAGCAGAATGCGCTTCAACCCTAGTTCGCGCCCGTTGCTGTCAAACCATTCCTGCAGCGTGTGAGCGCCACCCCCTGAACCGCCGCCCCCGATGGCAATCGCCTCAAGACCAAGGGACAGAGGAATGTTCGCATCCGTCGATGCCCGCTGCACCTGCGCCGCATTATTCAACTGATTGTCGACCGCTCGAATCACATGCAGGATCCGTGAGCCTAAGGCCAGTTCGCCCGCTGGACGATTCCCGATCGCCACTACTTCACAATTCACGCCCGGAGGCCGTTTCTGCTGAGAGGAACGCATCTCAGCCCCGAGAGTTTCATCTTCCACTGCGCGATTCAGCGCCAGCCGCAGCGTCTGTTCCAGGCGTTCCATTTCCGTCATCGAGGTCGACCGGATATCGACTTTCATGCTGGCCGATTCCGGAATCGAATTTACCGACGTGCCGCCGCGAATCACTCCAATGTTGAATGTCGTTTTCGGCGCCGTGGGAACCGGTGTAGCAGTGAATGTGTCGACGGCACGAGCCAGAATCACGATGGGATTCGGCGCGCCAAAATCGCTCCACGAATGCCCCCCCGGGCCGCGAACAATGACCTCAAAGCGCCGGCTGCCCAGGGCTTCGGCGACAATCGTATCCGCGCCTGCGCCATCGAGGACCACACTGTAAGCGATAGCATCTTTCCAGCGCGGCGTAGAAAAAATGTGCCGCATGCCGCGCAGATCGCCTTCGCCTTCTTCCCCCACGTTTCCGATAAACACGAACGGCAGAGCATGCCGCACCCGGACCGAGCGAAGCAATGAAGCAATGGCCAGCATCGCCGTCACCCCCGCGCCGTTGTCGGAAACTCCTGGTCCGTACAACCGGCTTCCCTGCTGGCGAATATTCAGCGGCGTGTTCGCCGGAAAAACCGTATCGATGTGCGCGCTCAGCGCCACGTAGCGCTGCCCGAACCCCGGATGCACACCGAACACGTTGCCCACATCGTCGATGCGAACATCGTCGAGACCGACTTCGCGAAAGCGCTCCGCCAGCCATGCTCCCCGCGCCGACTCGCCAAACGGGGGCGCTGCGATCCGCGCCATTTCCATCTGCCACTGCGCCAGTTGCGGCTCCTGCGTCCGCAACCAGTTGAACGCCGAGCGCACTTCCGGCGACGCCGCCAGGCGGGCGACATCCTGCTGCACCGTCGGCGCAACCTCCGGCATATCCGCACGCGGGGGAGTGGGGCTCATGGAAGGTTATTGCGTCATCTTACAACGCGCGAGGAGGAATAGGGATTGGCGAAAGCGAGAACGGGGCAGCACGCTACGGCAGCCAAGCTGGCACAAGGTTTAGCATAAAACTCGTTCGCTGTGACCCCACGGCGGCTTCGTTAGGATCCTCGGCAAGCCCCGTACCGGCGAATCGCTGATAGCTGCTCTGCCCACCAGTCGAAACCTGCACGAACTCCACCGATCGGGGCGTGTAGGGAATGCGCGCGCCGAACCAGTGTGGATCGTCACGCTGCACCCAGGTCACCAGCGCCAGCACGGCGCTGGCTTCATACTCCGGGCCTATCCCCGCGTCCCGCCCGCCGGACCGCCGAGCCTGCACCGCTTGCATGGCCGCGTCGTTGCCGTAAAGAGTCGCCATGGCGCGGGTGTTTGGGTCCACGTACATCGTGATGGCGTTCCAGCTCAACGGCTGATATGGCAGACTGGCAGGAAGCGCTGCGTCATTATTTACAACCTCTTCGCGGCTCACTTTCGCAGTTGAAATTGGCAACGTATAAACGTAGTCGTTGCCGCGCAGGGGCCGATGGCAGCCGGTGCACTCGTTTACGAAGTGCGCGTCCTGGCCGTAGTGCTTCAGCTCCATACCGCGCCAACGGCCCCAGCCCCACCCTTCGGTTTCTTTATAAAGCGCGGAATTCTTCAGCATCAGTTCCACCTGCACAAACTTGCCGGGGTGGAGGAGCCCGTCAGTCCCGAGTTCTTGCTGCCACGCGATCTTGGCAAAGCGCGCGCCATCCGGCCACGGCGAGATGTTCCCGCTCTCCGCGGCTTTCACCGCCACGTCATTTCCCAGGATGAATCGAAACGTATTGTTATCGCCACGGTCCGCCGTGCTGATCGGCTTCCAATTTTCAAAGCTGGGATCGAAGGCGAATCCATTGAGCTCCGGTTGTACCGTCGTGAGAGAAGCAGATGCCAAAGAGACTGGCGCGGAAGCTCCAGGGGCAACAGCAGTTGGCACATTACCCGGCTGGCTTGGAGCAGCCGTCCATGGAGCCAGATAGGCCTTCAACGTCGCGAGTTCTTCCGCTGTCACTCTGTCGTCGGGATGCAGCTTAAGGAAGCTCGGCAGCGGCATCGCGCCCAGTTGGATCATGTTCACAGCCTCGTAGAGCGTCGCCTTCTGCGCGGCTGCGGGCTTGGAACCGAGGGTGAGAAGTTAAGGTGCTCACGCGCAGTCAGAATGTCATGCCGTACCAGCCAGTAACCGGGGCACAATCTGGTCAAACCAGGCGAGAAGCCGCTCGTCCGAGTGGCAGCTGTAACAATCTTTTTGGAGAATACGTTTTACCTCAGGCGGCGCCTGCAACTCAGCCGTCGCAGGTTTAGCCGGAATGCCGGGCCGCACTAGCTGCAGCGCGGCAAAGACCAACACGCCTGCAACCATCAGCTTGCCGAATGTTCGCATTGAACTCTCCATCGACAGGTCGCAGAAGCTTAAGCCGGCCTGCTTTGCGGGTATTCCGCACGCTGTTCCACCGCGGCGACCAATTTCTTAGTGACGGGAACCTCGATCCCGTGACGGCTCGCGCCGCGCAGAATTGGGCCGGCGATAGCGTCCAGTTCCGGAGGATTGTGACGTTCCACATCCTTCTGCATGGAGCTGCGCATATTCGCAGGCATCGCCTTTACCCCGGTGAGAATTGCCTCCGCATCAACCTTGGCGCCTTCAGCGGTGGCAACCGCGC
This sequence comes from uncultured Acidobacteriaceae bacterium, assembly GCA_963726155.1. Taxonomy (GTDB): domain Bacteria; phylum Acidobacteriota; class Terriglobia; order Terriglobales; family Acidobacteriaceae; genus Sulfotelmatobacter. Next base: position 196,547 of record CAVSBF010000002.1, on the reverse strand, counting down.
ATGCTTCACGAACGCAAGCCTCTCCCAGACTGCGCCACTGCGGATCGGCAAGAATCTCCCCAACGGTTTTATCGGCAGCGGTAGTAGACAGGGCAAAGGGTGCGAGAAAAACCAGCTTGCTCCACATCAGCGTTGGTTCATCGTCGATGAAGCGGCAGGTAAAACCAATTTGCTGAAGCTGGTCCAGAGTGCTTCCGAGAAGAGGGCGACCTGAGGACAAAACATTCAATCGCGCAAATGGAGAGCGATGGACGATGTGGCCGGGGCTAACTCGTTCGGTTTCGACCGCAATCGTGGCCGGAATCACACGCTCCGATCCATACTTCGCACGCAGCACGGCGAGATGATCGATACCGTTGAGCAGGGGAACGATTGCTCGCACCGCATCAGGATTCTTGAAGGCGGCGAGCGCCGCGTCAAGTTGCGTGGCCTTCACCGTGATCCACAGCACATCCGCGTGAGGCACTTCCGCGGCGACCGCGATATCGACGGTAAAGTTTCCAAATGGGCTTTCCAGACGAAGCTTGCTTGGATAAGACGCAAGCGTCTCCGGTCTCACGATCAGCGTGACCGAATCCCCGGAATGCGCGAGACATGCGCCAATCAAGCCGCCAACGCCGCCGGCGCCGAGAATCGCGTGACGTAACGGTTTAGAAATCGTGTCGGGCATGAAGCTTCTGATTCATTTGACCTCGATGTTGCTTCACGAATTTTGCTTCGCGGTCGCAGGTAAACACTCCACAACCTCAGCGTCGCTCAGAGTGTGGTCACTCGTCTTGGCACGCCGATAAATGCGTTCAACCAATTCGTCTGTAGCCGGGATGCCACGCCGTTCCAGCCAGAAGAGCACATTCGACTTGCCACTCATGGGACCGATGTCGATGATCTGCTCCAGTCCGAACACATGGGAAGGTACGCCCGAGTAGACCGAGTTCGCGAGCAGAACGTCGTTCTTGTGATAAGCCTTGATGATGGCCGCGGCGTGGACGCCCGTCGCCGTACGAAACGCATCGTCCCCTACTACGGGATAGTTTGCGGGAATCGGCACACCCGTAGCCCGCGACACTGCCTGGCAATAATGCTTCAAGCTTGTGAGGTCTTGATGGTCCCAGGGGGCGATGCCCATTAACTTGAGATTGACCAGCATTTGATCGATCTGTGTATTGCCCACGCGTTCGCCCAGCCCGATCGCGCAGCCGTGAACGCAATTTGCACCGGCGATAATCGCCGCCATCGAGTTGGCAATTGCCAGTCCGCGATCGCTGTGGCCGTGCCAGTCCACGCGAATTTTTTCCCCGGAAGGCTTCACCACTTCCGCGATCACAAACCGCACCAGAGCCAACGCACCCATGGGGGTGGCGTGACCGGCCGTATCACAGATCGCGATAGCCCGCGCTCCGCAGTTGATTGCATTTGTGTACAGCCGTTTCACGGTTTCGGGATCGCACCGGCTGGTATCCTCGGTGACGTACATGACGTCGAGGCCGAGTGAAACCGCATACTTAACGGCCTTCTCGGTCGTCTGCAAAAGAAAATCGTCAGACCATCCTTCGGTAAAACGGCGGATTGGACTGGAGCCGATGAAAGTCGCGGCTTCGATAGGCAGACCTGTTTTCTGAACGATTTCAGCAATGGGGCGAATGTCGTTCTCATGCGTGCGTGCCGCGCAGTTAGCGCGAATCTTCAACTTGTGCGCGACGATTTCCCGAGCTAGAGCCGTGACATGTTCGACCGCACGCGGGCCCGCGCCCGGCAAGCCGAGATCGAGCGAGTCGATGCCGAGCGCTTCCATCAGATGAAGAATCTCAATTTTTTCCGAGATCGATGGATCGCGGACCGAGGGCGACTGCAGTCCGTCGCGCAGGCTCTCATCGTTGAGCAGGACGGGACCCGGAGGCTTCAATCCCGGCGGATGATTCTTGTTCCAGTCGTAGATGAGTTCGGAAGTGTTCATCTCAGGACGATCGTGCAATCTATGAACCACCAACGGCTCGAAGTTCCACAAAGAAATTCCTTGTGAACTTAGCGTCCTTCGTGGTGAAAGCTCTTTGCCCTATTTTTCTTTGGGCGGCAGCGTCAATCCGAATACTGAAATCATTCCCTGCCCGGCGACATTCACTTTTGCTTCCGCAGGATTCGGCAGATAAAGCATCTGACAATGTTCGCAGCGGTAGACTTCAGCGTCTGGTCCCCAGGCTTTTTCGGCGTCGCCGCAGGCTTGTTCGATTACATCCTCGGTATAGAACCAGCGCTTCAAGTGGCCGCCGCAAAACTTGCCCTTTTCGTTTTTCTCGTTGCAGGCGCGCTGCCCGGCCTTTTTGATTTTTACTTTATGATGCGGAAGCTGCGCGGGAGTTTGCGGGCTCGAAGCAGCGATTTCACCAGTTGCCACAGGCTCACCTTCGTTGCGCGGCGTCAGCGCCGCTGAATCGGACTTTAGGTCTTACCGTCTTAAGCTCTTACGAGCGTCATTGTACTCGAAGGGGAAAGGCCAACCCAAGCGTGCGATATCGTATGCTAGCCCTTATTCGTGCATCCGCGATTCTTGATTCGGAATTTTAGAAGAGCACATTCACAATTTTATGATCACAATTGTTTCAGGCTTGCCGCGTTCCGGCACGTCGCTCATGATGCAAATGCTGGCCGCAGGTGGAATGCCAATCCTCTCCGATGGCGAGCGCCGGGCCGACGTCGATAATCCTCGGGGTTATCTCGAGTGGGAGCGCATCAAGCAACTTCCTCAGGACCCGGCTTGTATTGCGGAAGCGGAGGGCAAAGCCGTGAAAGTGATTTCGTTCCTTTTGCCGTCGCTTCCCGCAGGCCACGAGTATCGCGTCATCTTCATGCAGAGGCCAATGCAGGAAGTGCTGGCTTCGCAGGAAGTAATGATGCGTCACCTGGGAACAGCCAAAGCTGGCGCCGACACGTCTATCGCCGCGCCGTTCGAGAAAATCTTGCGTTCAGCGAATGCCTGGCTCGATAGCAAGGCTTACGTCAAAACTTTGCGTCTTCCCTATCATGAAGTGCTGCGCGATGCGGAAACGATCGCTAAGAAAGTGGCCCAATTTCTGGGTGTCAGTTTGAATGCAGAAGCAATGTCCCAGCAGGTGGATGCATCGCTTTATCGCAACCGGTCTGAATGATTTTGAAAATTCTTTTCCGAGAACTCGGTAACGATCAAAACTCCCGCTTCGGCTGCGCCTGTTCGGCCCCGACGCGGCCCACCGTGACTTCGGCCTGGAAATAGTTCTCGCCGCGGACTGGACCCCCTGCCATGCGTCGCAGCATCGCAATCTGTCCCACGTGCGTCAGGGCATCGGCGACCGGGCCCTGGAGAAGCTTTTCCGGCGTGGCATGCAGCGGCTCGGAAGATCCCAGATACTCATCGAACTGCTTTAACGCCGCAAAAAATCGTTCGCTCTCTTTTTCCCAGGAAAGCGGTTTGGAGTTCTTCCAAGCCTGTTTCCCGGCGGCGATCGACAGCCCCCAATCCAACAGATCGCCAATGTGGGCCAGAATATTCCCTGGTGCACGGGTACCTTCTGACGCGCTGAAATCAGCGAACGCAGGAGGAGCGTTCCGGATCGCCTTGCCTCCGCGATAGGCCAGCGTTGCCAGGCCGTGGCGCAACAATTCACGCTTGGGATCTGAGTTCGAATTGTTTTTCATGCACACAAGATACACTGTCGCCAGGAGACACGAAAAGAATGGCAAAGAATATCAGCCGGTCAAGTTCAGTGAGCCGTGCGAACGCCGAACACTACCGCTGGGGAGACGATTGCGACGGCTGGCATTTGGTGAAAGATGCTGATCTCAGCGTTATTGAAGAACTGCTCCCCTCTGGCGCTGCCGAGGTCCGGCATTATCATCAGAAAGCGCAGCAGTTTTTCTACATACTTTCAGGCGAAGTGATGATGGAAGTTGAAGGGCACAACACTTTGCTGGGGGCTGGGAGTGGAATCCGCATCCTGCCGGGAGCGCGCCACCAGATCAGCAATCCATCGTCCGGCCCCGCGCGCTTTCTCGTGATCTCGAAGCCGCCCAGCCACGGCGACCGCTATACAGAATAAGATTTCAGCGTCATTTCTAAATCCTTACTTTCTCTCTCTCGCTTGCTTCCGCTCGCGCATGCAAGGTTAGATCGGCAAAAACAAATCCGTCGCGCGTCACTACCTCGCCGTTTTCTATTGAGATCGCATGCGTGAACATGGGACCGTCGTACACAAAAGTGTGAAACTCACCCTTTTCCCCGCATGGATCGACGTTCGCGGGAAACTCGGCCACTAGCTGCGAGTCGAGATCGCGCCCAGCAAACGAGGCAGGAAGCTTCTCCGGATCCAGACAGACGATTCGACTGCGCAATCCCTCCCCGCACATTTCGTGGATCAGTTGGCGGGTATCACGCTTCCAGATGGGAAAAACCGGAGTGAGTCCGGTTCCACGCATTCGATCCTCGCGATATTGCCGTACGTCCTCAAGGAAAAGATCGCCGAACGCAACGGCTTGTATTCCGGCGTCGATTGCCTTGGCACAGGCGGCGCTCATGGCCTTTTCGTATTCCTGGTTGGAACACGGCCAGGGCAATGGAACTTTCCACAAAGGCAGCCCGGCGGCCTCTGCCTGAGCTTCGAGCAGTTCGCGCCGAACGCCGTGCATGGCGACGCGATCGAAATTTCCGTTTAACGTGGTCAGGAGACCGACGATTTCATAATCGTTCGACTGACGCAAAACGTGCAGCGTCCACGCGCTATCTTTGCCGCTGCTCCAGGATACGAGTATTTTTTTCTTCAAGCCTCTTTCGTTATTCATTCGAGGTTCGCCTATCGTTACAAAGGCCTGCGCCGGATCACCCCAGCCGCGAGCACGCCGCCACGAATCCGCGCACCCAGCCGGCGCGCGAACTGCATATCTAAAAATCCTGCCATTTGCCGCGCGAAATTCTGACCGTATCCGTACCACCAGACCTTCTTCATTCCCGGAGCAAGATCCACATCGAGATATTTCAGGCGGACCATTTCTTCCAATCCGAAGCGTCCGTGAGAGCGGCCGATGCCGCTGGACTTTACGCCGCCGTGTGGCGCCTCGCTGATTCCGAAGCAGGAAATCACGTCATTCACCAGCACTGTACCGGCCTGAATAGGGCGTGCCAGCCTTTCGCCACGGAGGCGGTCTCGCGTCCACACACTGGCCGCCAGACCAAATTCCGAATCATTGGCTAGTCTCACCGCTTGGTCGTCATCGTCGAACGCCGCCACCGGCAGCACTGGACCAAACGTTTCTTCGCGCATGATTCGCATCTCATGGGTCACGCCAGCGAGAACTGTGGGTTTATAGAAATTCCTGCCAAGTTCCGCAAGTCGTGAGCCTCCGACGAGAACTCGCGCGCCGCGAGCCACTGCATCTTCGACATGTGTTTCAACAATTCGCAATTGCTGTTCATGAATCATCGGCCCAACATCCGTTGCGGGATCTATCCCGCAACCGACTCGTAGCTTTTTCGTCTTTTCGACACATGCTTTAAGGAATGCGTCGTACAGATTGCGATGAACGTAACAGCGCTCCACAGACAAACAAGTCTGGCCGGCGTTCATGAATGCACCCCACACGGCCGCGCTGGAGGCGACGTCGAGGTCGGCATCGTCGAGCACCACCATGGGATCTTTGCCTCCGAGTTCCAGCACTACAGGCAAGAGGCGTTCCGCCGCAGCCGTCGCGATGCGCTTGCCCGTAGCCACGCTGCCGGTGAATACCAGTTTGTCGATCGGTGCGTGGATCAGCGCCGCGCCCGTCGCACCATCTCCCACGACGACCTGGAAGATATCCGCGGGAACGCCCGCAGCAACCAGCAGCGAGCGCAATTCAAGCGCCGCGAGGGAAGTGACTTCAGAAGGCTTCAGCACCACTGCATTGCCCGCAGCCAGAGCCGCCAGGGTTTCTGTCGCGGGAATCGAAAATGGATAGTTCCATGGCGAAATAATTCCCACCACGCCATACGGCTCCCGCACCAGCAGGCCGCGTTTGAGCTTAGTTGCAAGATTGCCATGCGGCAAAGGTTCGTCGCGCAGCAGGCGATACGCGTGATCGATCAAGAATCGCGCCGCATCGAGCACCACGAGCACCTCGGTGGTCAGGGCTTCCACCACGGGCTTGCCTGCCTCGCGCGAGATCGCCTCGGCGATCTCCGATTTCTTTTCGTGCAGTCTGCGCTGAAATTCGCGGAGGATAGCGATCCTGCTCCGCACTCCCATCGCGGCCCATGACGCTTGGGCGGTTCGCCCCCGCGCTACCGCCGACGCAAACTTCACTCTCACTCGCGCACTCCAGTTCGCGCAGAACTTCACCTGTCGCCGGATTCATCGACGAAATCTTACGCACCGCAACTTCTAGTTCCATCCCCATAGCAAATCAAAATTCGAAAGAGTCTTCCGCGCTCTCCGCGACCGCTCTCCGTGCCCTCTGCGATTAGCCTTTGAAAGCGCATCTAGTAATCCACATTCACCAGGAACAATCCGCTGGCGGGCGCGGTCGCTCCGGCGGCGGAGCGATTCCGAGCTTCCAGAATCCGCGCCATGTCGTCAATTTGCAGCGTTCCCTTCCCCAGTAGAATAAACGTGCCTACCAGATTGCGAACCATATGCTGCAAAAATCCTGATCCTTTGACGGTGTAGATCAACTCGTCTCCATCCCGCCGCCAGTTTGAAAGAAAAATGCGCCGCAGATTCGATACGGGTTCGCCGTCGCGTCCCCGCTCCGGATCAACCGCAGCAAAAGAAGTGAAATCGTGCTCGCCTTCAACCAAAGGCGCAGCGCGCGTCATCCTTTCCTCATCCAGAGGGTAAGGATAATGCCAAACATATCGCGCCAGGAATGGCGAACAGATCGTGCCGCGAAAAATGCGGTAACGATAAGTCTTGGCCCGCGCCGAATGCCGGGCGTGAAAATCCGGAGCGACTTCTTCCACTTCGAGAACTCGCACGGCCGCGGGCAAGACATCATTCAGAGCCTTGACGAAATTGGCTGCCGGCACTGCTGCCTCCGTAACGAATGTCGCGACTTGACCTAATGCGTGAACTCCGGCGTCCGTACGACCTGAGCCTTGCGGCAATACCTTTTCGCCGGTGATTCGTCCAATGGCTGAGGCAAGCACTGCTTGAATCGTCGGCAAATTCGGCTGAACCTGCCAGCCGAAGAATTCCGATCCGTCATAGGAGAGAATGAGCTTGAGATTGCGCATGCCATCTTTCGAGTCCCGAAGCCGGGGCGAGTCATCCAAAGCTTTTCTCGGCCTTAAATTTCCACGCCGTCAAGGACGTCAGATATTCAGATGATCTCGAAAGCACTGCGAGGACTTTATCAGTTTCCGCCAGCGCGGAGCGATCAAAGAAGATCACTCCATCAGATATACTGGTGGGTTTCATTAACTTTCATGTCGCAGAGCGAGGCTCGCGGTTCGCGCAGCAGGGTGCGAACCGCGGCGGGGCCCGGAGGGCAGGGCTCCGTTTCACCGCGAAGGGATGCTGCAAGTACCTTTCGAAAGCTTCTTTTTTCAGGAACCTCGGCGGCTTCCGTTGCGTACCAAACGTTGAATAGATTCTCGTTTGCGTAATCGGAAGCCTCGTCTAACACCTAGTCTTTTGATTGCAAGGCCATCATGAACGGAGATGAGTAGATGCCATTCGCACGCATAGCTTCAAAGATCCGGTGGAGCGCCGCTGCTTTTTTGTTAGGAGCATGGATGCTGGCGGGTTTGACGATCGCCGCGCCAGCTCAGGAACCACCGCCCGCGCCCGCCCCGCAGAACACCCCGGAGACTGGGCGTCTTCCTGTGTTGAACTATTCTCAGCCGGTCTCGCATTTTCCCAATCCCGTCGGGCCCTACACTCCGCGGCGTGTGGCTCCGCCGAATCTTGCCAACACAGCGCGCATCGATTCCCTGATGCACGATGGCAAGCTCTATCTCTCTCTGAATGACGCTATCGCGCTGGCGATCGAGAATAATCTCGACGTCGCCATTGCCCGCTACAACCTGAATATCGCCGACACAGACGTGCTGCGCGCCAGGGCTGGAGCTACCATCTTCGGCGTCAATGCCGGAGTGGTGCAGAACACGCCCGGCGGCGGCGTCGGCGGAATTGGGGCTACTGCCGGAGCTTCATCCGGTGGCACGAGCCTTGGAGCTGGCGGCATCGGCGCAGGCACCAATGGCTTGGTAAGTTCCACGCTTGGGGTCGGTCCTGCCATTACTAGCTTCGATCCGGTTATTACCGGCACGCTGCAAGATGATCACCTGAGCCAGACCGCCACCAGCATCTTTCAGGGCGTTCTTCCCGATACCAGCCTGGTTCAGAACACTGGGACCGTAGACTTCGCTTACAACCAGGCCTTCCATTGGGGAATGAATCTTTCGGTGGGCTTCAACAATACACGGCAGACGACGAATAGCTTCTTCTCGAGCGTCAGCCCGGCTTTGAACTCCAACTTCAGAGCTACAGTCACGCAGCCTATTCTTCAGGGCTTCGGATTCGCCGCGAATACACGTTTTATTCATATCGCCAAGAATAACCGCGAACTCACGGACGTTGCCTTTCGCTTACAGATCATCGACTCGGTAGATCAGATCGAAAACATTTACTGGGATCTGGTCTATGCCTACGAAAACGCACGCGTGCAGAATGAGTCGTTGGCCTTCGCGCAAAAGACTTTGTCAGACACGAAGAAGCAGGTCGAGATCGGGAGCCTGGCTCCCATTGAGACGGTGCGCGCACAAAGCACCGTGGCACAGGACCAGCAACTCGTGACGACAGCTCAGACTAATCTGCAGCTGGAGCAACTATTGATGAAGAACGCGCTGACCCGGACTTTGAAGGATCCGATGCTAGCCACGGCCGAGGTCATTCCCACTTCCACAATGGAAATTCCGGCGCAAGAGCAGATTGTTCCTACCGAGGACTTGATCAATGAAGCGTTGCGCCATCGAGCTGAACTGGTGGAGACCCGTATCGATTTGAATAGCCGCGATTACAGCAACAAGGCAGTGCGAAGCGCTTTGTTGCCCACGCTTAATCTTTTCGCCTACTACGAAGGAGCGGGCGTTGGAGGGAATCAGAACCCGGCCAACGTTTGCTCGAACCCGAGGACGGAGTTGCAGCAGGCATTCGGCTGCGCCCAGCCGGGTCCCCTGAGTGCGTCGAACCCCGAGCCGACCTTTCCCACCACCCCCATCGGGGCCACGCTGAACCAATTGGTAAATTCCACGAACCCGGACAAGGGGATCGGCCTATCACTCAACATTCCGCTGCGTAATCGCGCGGCACAAGCCGTGCAGGTTCGTTCGGAGCTTGAATATCGTCAGGCCCAGATGCGCCAGCAGCAAATCGAAAACCAGGTCGGAATCGAAGTTCGCAATGCACAGTATGCCGTGCAGCAAAACCGCGCCAGTGTGGACTCCGCCAAAGCTGCGCTGGATCTTGCACGCCAGTCGCTGGACGCGGAGCAGAAGAAATATCAGTTCGGCACTTCGACCACAACGTTGGTTTTGCAGTATCAAAGCCAACTTGCGACGGCGGAGTCCACTCTGGTGAATGCGACAGTCGCTTATGAAAAGTCGCGTATCGAACTGGACCGCGCGACCGGCGACTTGCTCGATCACAACGGCATTAGTGTGGACGATGCGGCCCGCGGCCAGGTGACCCATATGCCCAACGTGCCCTACATCGCGCCCCGCAAGGAATTACCTTCCGTGGCGCAACCGCCACCGCAGGCTGCCTCTCAGCAATCGCCTCAATAAGCAAACGTGAGAAGAAAACAGACGCAGTCGCAACTGCGTCTGTTTCCTTCTCAACAATTCTTTACAATCCGCCGATGCTTTTCTCGCACTACCTCCCGCTAAGATGATTGTGAACGCAAAATCACTTGCACATCTAACTTTCGAAATCATTTTGACTTTCTATAAGCCGCGATACCGTTCCCGCCCAAGGAGACGAACCATGTCTTTGTCTTTGCTGCTGCCCCGACTCATTAAGGACATCTCGCGCCCTCGCGTGCTGCTAACAACGATCACTCTTTGCTCCTGTATGCAGTCGCCGTGGTCTGTATCATTGTTCGCACAGAATATCCCCTCGGCTCCCGTTCCCCAGGCCGCGCGATCTTCCGCACCGGTGCAGGCGGTGCATATGCAGGATTATTCCAAACCGCGTCCTGCTCTACCTCATATTCTGCAACCCTACGAAGCGCAGAAGGTGCCACAACCGGTATTTGGCAACTCGCCCCGCATTGATTCCCTGCTACGCGATGGAAAAATTTATCTCTCCATCGACGATGCGGTTGCACTCACGCTGGAAAACAATCTTGATCTTGATATAGCCCGCTACAACCTCAATATCGCTGACACCGATTATCTGCGGGCAAAGTCCGGGGCCAACATTCTTGGTGTCAATGCCGGCATCGTGCAGAATACTCCGGGCGGCGGCGTCGGTGGCCTGGGTGGTACGGTTGGCTCCGGCACGGGCGGAACTACCGTCGCGGCCAGCGGAATCGGAACTGGAACCAACGGCTTAGTCAGCTCTACGCTCGGCATCGGCTCGCCCATCACCAGCTTTGATCCGGTGATCACTGGCACGCTGCAACTCGACAAAAACGACACCGAATCCACCAGCGTTTTCAGCCCCGTCCCCGTTGTGGCGCAGAATACTTACACCGCCAATTTGGCGTACACCCAGGGCTTTGAGTGGGGTACGGCTTTGTCCGCGGGATTCAACAACAACCATGTCACCACGAATAATCCCACCAGTCTTCTGACTCCGGACCTGAGTTCCAGCTTCCAGTTCCGGATCACGCAGAATCTTCTGCAAGGCTTCGGTTCGCTTCCTAATCTTCGTTTTATTCATATTGCGAAAAACAATCGGGAGATCTCCGATGTTGCTTTCCGCCTGCAAGTCATTACCACCGTTGATCAGATTGAGAACATGTATTGGGACCTGGTATACGCCTACGAGAATGTGCGGGTGCAGCAGGAAGCGCTCACTTATGGGCAAAAAGCGCTGGACGATTCCAAGCAGCAGGCGAAAGTAGGCACAGTTCCCCCGATTCAGGTCGTGAGCGCGCAAAGCACGGTTTCGACCGACCAGCAAAACCTGATCCTGGCGCAGAATAACCTGCAGCTGCAACAGTTACTCATGAAGAATGCGCTCAGCCGCAACATCGAAGATCCGATGCTCGCTGAAGCGGATGTGATTCCGACCTCGACCATGCAGCTTCCCGAGCAGGAGCTGGTCGTTCCCACGCAAGATCTGATCAATCAGGCTCTGGCGCATCGCGCTGAACTGGTGGAGTCACGCATCGACCTCAATTCCCGCCAACTGAGCAGCAAGGCCGTGCGCAATGCTCTGCTGCCGACTCTCGATGCCTATGCCTATTACGGCGGATCGGGCGTGGGGGGCAACGTCAATCCAGCACTGCTGCCACCAACTTGTAATCCCGCAATCACAACTTGCTTTAGCAGTGTTACGGCCCCGCCTCCTTTCACCAACGGAGGTCCGGTGGGCTACGGCAACACTCTGAACCAACTCTTCAACTCTACCGCTCCCGACAAGGGAGTTGGGCTGTCGCTGAATATTCCGTTGCGCAACCGGGAGGCGCAAGCGAACCAGGTACGCGCGGAACTGGAGGACCGTCAAGCCCAGGTGCGTCTGCATCAGCTCGAGAACCAGGTTCGGATCGAGGTGCGCAACGCGCAATTTGATGTCAGACAGAATCGCGCTTCCGTGCAGGCTGCCCAATATGCTGTCGACTTCGCCCGCCAGACACTCGATGCCGATCAGCAGAAATTGAAAGTCGGACTCACTACTACAACTGCGATCCTGCAGGATGCGTCGGTCCTCACCACCTCGGAGTCGAATCTGGTCTCAGCCAAGGCGGCGTACGAGAAGTCGCGCATCGAACTGGATCGCGCTACTGGACTGTTGCTGGATCACTCCAACATCGATGTCGCCGAAGCCACGCGTGGCCAGGTTACACATTTACCCAATGTGCCCTATGTAGTTCCGCGTCAGGATTTGAACCCCAACGCTCAACCAACTCAGCCCCAGCCGCCGCCTTCTTAGTCGCGAGTGTTGGGCGACCTCTCGGCAAGCGGGAGATACTTCGCCGTCAATTCTCCGTCTAAGGCTCGACGATGTATTCTTCCTGACGTGACTCTCTCCGTCGTCATCATTACGTATAACGAGGAAGCCAATATTGGCCGCACGCTGGAAAGCGTGAAGCCTCTGGTCAGCGACGGCAAAGGAGAAATCATCATTGTCGATTCAGGATCTACCGATCGAACTATTGAGATCGCGAAGTTATTCGGCGCGAAAGTTTTTGTTGAGCAGTGGAAGGGCTTCGCGACGCAGAAAAACTCGGCGATCGACAAGGCTACGGGAGATTGGATTCTGAGTTTGGATGCGGATGAGGAAGTTAGCACGGGAATGTGCGAATTCCTGGTTCTCATCCTCTTTGGAAAACATAAAGAAGAGTTCATCAGTTTTCGAGGTGGAATTCTTTTCGGGCGGCGCAATTACTTTCTGGGGAGATGGATGCGCCACGGGGGCTTCTATCCGGATCTGAAACTCCGCCTCTTTCGTCCGGAGAGTGGTCGCTTCGAATATCGTCCGGTACACGAAGATATGCAACTGGCAGGAGGCTTTCAGAAGTACGACCCTCAGCCAACCTACAACATGGGTGAAGCGATCGACATCATCCACCACTCCTACCCGACGCTCTCAGACTACATCGAGCACATGAACCGCTACTCTTCTCTGGGAGCGGAGATGGTCGTGGCGGAAAGCAAAGGCAAGGTCCGCTTCAGCGTCATCAACATCGTGCTCCGCCCGTTGGCGACATTCATTTATAACTATTTTTTTCGCCTTGGCTTTCTCGACGGATGTGAAGGCCTGTTGTTGCATCTCTACCACGCGGTTTACGTATCGTGGAAATACGCGAAGGCCTGGGAACTCAGCCGGAATAAATCGTCCCCTGCTCCTGACCGACCGGTCGTTTGATCCGCATTCAGGCGTCTTGCTCGTAAATGCTGGCTTCCTTATGATCGGAGCAGAACACTGGGGTTCGTATGGAGAAGAAATCATCTAAGCCGCAGGTCGCCGACAATCCGATTGCTGACGTTTTTGAAAACCGCCATCCTTCCGCGGCCGAGAAGAGCTGGGCAGAAAAGACGCTTGCCCCTACCATTGAGAAGGCGCCCGAGCACCCGATTGGCGCGCCGACTGGCGTGAACCTTGACGAGCACGGCCATGCGCGCTTTACGACAATTTCGGGTGTGCCCATTCGCCGTCTCTACACGCCAGCGGATCTTCCAGAAGACTGGAGTGAAGAAAAATATCTCGGCTTCCCGGGTCAAGCCCCCTACACCCGCGGCATTCATGCGACGGGATATCGCGGCAAACTTTTTACCATGCGGCAATTCTCCGGCTTCGCTTCGCCGGAAGAGACCAACCAGCGCTACAAATATTTACTGGAGCACGGAGGCGGAGGCCTTTCCGTAGCATTCGATTTGCCCACCTTGATGGGCTATGACTCCGATCATCCGGCAAGCGAGGGCGAAGTGGGAAAGTGCGGCGTCGCCATCGATTCGCTCGAAGATATGGAAATTTTGTTCGGCGGAATCGACCTGGAAAAAACGACTGTATCGATGACCATCAATTCACCCGCATCGGTTTTGTGGGCGATGTATCTGGTCGTCGCCGAGAAACAAGGCGCTGACTGGAAAAAGATTTCCGGCACAATTCAAAATGACATTCTCAAGGAATACATTGCGCAGAAGGAATATATCTTTCCTCCGGCGCCGTCGATGCGTTTGGTAATCGACACCTTTGAGTTCGGATCAAAGTTCACGCCGCGCTTCAACACCATTTCAATCAGCGGATATCACATCCGGGAAGCTGGTTCGACTGCGTTGCAGGAGCTCGCCTTCACGCTTTATGACGGAGTGGAGTATGTGGAGTGGGCGCGGCGGCGCGGGCTGGATGTAGACGATTTTGGTCCGCGTCTGAGCTTTTTCTTCAACGCTCATAACGACTTCTTCGAAGAGATCGCCAAGTACCGGGCCGCCCGCAAAATTTGGGCGCAAGTGATGAGAGACCGGTTCGGAGCGAAGAACGCACGCACCTGGCTGATGCGTTTTCACACCCAAACTGCTGGCGTGTCGCTGCCAGCTCAGCAGCCAATGAATAACATTGCGCGGGTGGCGTTACAGGCTTTGGCGGCAGTGCTGGGTGGAACTCAGTCGTTGCACTGCGACTCTTACGACGAAGCCCTGGCATTACCCACAGAAGAAGCCGCCCGGATCGCGTTGCGTACGCAGCAGATCATTGCTTATGAATCCGGCGTAACCCATACCGTCGATCCACTTGGCGGTTCTTATTTCCTGGAGGCCTTAACTCTTGAAATGGAGAAAGGTGCCCAGGACTACTTCAGCAAACTGGACGCAATGGGTGGGATGGTGAAAGCCATTGAACGCGGCTATCCGCAAAAGGAAATTGCCGAGGCGTCTTATCAGTTTCAACGCGCCGCCGAAGCCAAAGAGAAAATTATCGTCGGGCTGAATGAATTCGTCGTAGAAGAAGAGTCCCCGCACATTCTCTACATCGACGAAAGCGTAGCGCGGCAACAATCGGCAAAACTAAAGGCTCTCCGGGCACGGCGCTCGAATGACGAGGTGCAACGCCGTCTCGACGCCCTGAAGAAAATCGCGGCGCAAGAGCCCAGGGTCGTCGCGAATGAAAACATTTCGCCTGCCAACACGATGCCCTACATCATCGATGCAGTGCGCGCTTACGCCACCGTCGGCGAAATCTGCGAGGCTCTGCGCGCCGTTTATGGCACATATACCGAGGTGAGTATTACGTAGAAGACCTTGCCGGAAAGGGTCAGCCCGTAAAAGCAAAATCAGATTCCTGAGAGGTGATGTGCCTTGCCTAGCTTCTCCACTTCAATGTAACTGGCCCTGACATGGGATGCTTCATCTCAGCCCCCGTGCGTTTGGCTTCGAGATTAGCGGCTTTCAACTGGAAATACCATTTAGCGGGACGATCGGCATCGTCAATCAGCATGAGATGCGGATTGTGCTTTAAGCCTTCAGATTGGAGTTCCATGGTGCGGCGATCCTGCTCGACGAATTTCGCGAAGACGAACTTGAGCAACTCGGGGCCAAACGGCATCCAGCGAAAAATATTCCACGCGGCAACTACGTCGATACGGCACTGATCACGCGTAATGGGCGTCACTGTCGTCAGCGATGAGAACCAATACTTCCCTGCCCGAATGGTTTCCCGGCGCAAGTTCGGCAAAACGAAATCAATGGTAGTAGTAATGGAATCAGCGGCCGCGTAGAGGCGCAACAGCTTATAGGGCGCGGAGTTTGAGCTGGGAGTGTGGGCGCTCATGCGGAAGCCGTTGGCAATGGGCTCGAAGTTTTTTTTCTTTTCGTGAATGCTGTGCCGGCTGCGCCACCACCATGCCTGGTGAACGAATGGCCCGTGCGCCGGATCCATCAAGCCAATGATGCCGTGATCGATGCTGACCGGCATACCGGCGGTTAGATAGGCGAGCTTAAATTTTTCGCTGAATTTTTCGATCCGTGGTGCGGGCTCCGGAGCTTCGTCGCGCTTGCTGAAACCCGCACCCGGCGGCCCGGGATCGGGGATGAAAACCCAGATAAAGCCATCCTGCTCTTCGCAGGAGTAACTGCCAGCGTAGATGCGATCAACCTTCAAGGTCTGATCGGCGGTGAGTGAGGGGATGATTTGGCACTGGCCGTTATGCGCGTCGAAAGTCCAGCCGTGGTAGGGACACTCGACATTTTCCCCATCGAAGTGGCCGCCGTTCAGCGGCATACCCCGGTGCGGACAGGCGTCGCGCAAGGCGAACGGACGGCCCGCGCGATCGCGGCCGATGACCAGCGGGATCTCGAGCAGCATGGCTTTGAGGAGTTGATTGCGATGCACGCGATCGGCTGGCAGAGCACGATACCAGAAGCCAGTGAGCATCAGCGAATCTGGCGCCTGCCGTTGGAGATAGTCGGATTCGGGCATGACGATGATGTCGATTTCTGATTGCTATTGAAAAACATATGCTAGCATTCGCAGGACTTTCCGGGCGGTACCGAATTTCGCGGAGAGATTTGAATGGAGTTTTTCGGACATTTCCGCCGGCTCACCCCTCTGCAGCGGAACACTTTCACCGCCTGTTTCCTGGGCTGGTCACTGGACGCTTTTGATTTTTTCATCCTGACTTTCTGCGTCAGTGCCATTGCCACGCAATTCCAGACCAGGGTTTCGGAGGTCGCGGAAGCGATTTTCCTTACCCTGGCATTTCGTCCGCTGGGCGCATTTCTTTTTGGAATGATGGCGGACAAATTTGGGCGCCGACCCACGCTGATGGTGGATATCATCGCGTACTCCGTGTTCGAACTGGCATCGGCTTTCGCCCCATCACTGAAAGTTTTTCTGATCACGCGCGCGTTATTCGGAATCGCGATGGGCGGAGAATGGGGCGTCGGCGCGGCATTGGCCTTCGAAACTCTGCCCGCCGAGGGACGCGGATTTTTCTCCGGCCTTTTGCAGGAAGGCTACTCCGTAGGTTTTCTATTCGCGGCTTTGGTTTTCGGCACGGCGTTTCGATTTGTGGGCTGGCGCGGAATGTTTGTGATTGGCGCGCTCCCCGCGTTCCTGGTGATCTACATTCGCACGAAGGTGGATGAATCCCCCGCGTGGCTGCAAGGGCAGGCCAACAAAAATCCCCAGAGACGTTTGGGGAAAGACATCCTCACCTACTTTGGGACTTTCGTCCTTCTGGTCGTGCTCATGTTCGCTTTCAATTCCTTTAGCCACGGCACCCAGGATCTGTATCCCACATTTCTGAGCAAGGGGCATCATTTCGATCCCAAGACGGTGATGTTCATCGCAGTCGTGGCTAACATCGGCGCGCTGTTAGGCGGAATTCTGTTTGGCACCTGGTCGGAGCGCATTGGACGCCGGAAAGCGATTGTGATTGCCGCGCTCCTCGCGATTCCGGTGATTCCCTTGTGGGCTTACTCTCACAGCGTCGCCATGCTTGCGCTGGGCGGATTTCTGATGCAGTTCATGGTGCAGGGCGCATGGGGAGTAATTCCTGCGCATTTGAATGAGCTCTCTCCGCCTGAAGTGCGGGGGACGTTCCCTGGTTTCGCCTATCAACTGGGGAATCTACTTTCGTCGCGCAATGTTGTGATCCAGGCGAAGTTGGCGGAAAACCGTTATCGTGGCATGTATCCGCCAGTTTTGGCCTGGACCGTCGTGATAGTCGCAACGCTGGTAGCGGTGGTCACCTGGAGTGGCCGGGAACGCAGAGGCACAGATATGACCAATACTAATTAGGCCGAAAACCAGGAGTTTCAAGTAATCGCCTACCCGGATGTCAATAGGAGGGTACTGGCACGAGAGTTCCATTGTCACAGGGAAACCTGTGTGGTACGGTAGGGAAAATTTCACGCCTTCGTAATTCTTCCTAGGGTTTTTTACGTTGCGGTTTGCGCGATTGCGTGTGCAGGAGCAGCGCCATTATGAAAGAGACTATGGATCCGATTCCGGCCAAGCCATTAGCCGACGACGAAAATTTTGCCAACCGCAAGCTGATCCGACCCGCCTTGCCGCGCGTGGATCACAACCACGGCAACCACAACCCCAACCATAACTCCAACCACACGCAGATGGCCGAACGCCGGGATCGGCACGAGCGTCCGGAGCGTGAGCGTGGGCAGGATCGCGGATACGACCGTGGCGAGCGGGCGGGCGCGGGCGGCGGCGGGCGGAAAACTGCACCTCCGGAGCAGACCAACGCTGAAAATTTTTATTATCAGAAGCAGATGCAATCACGGACGCCGATGGTGATCGTGCTTCGCGACGGCGAAGAAGTGCACGGCATCATCGAGTGGTACGACAAAATCTGCATCAAGGTGATCCGCGAAGATGGCGCACCCAACTTGATGATCTACAAGCCCGCGATTAAGTACATGTTCAAGGAAGAAGAGCGCGGGCGATAAGCCGGTTCGAAGGTCAAATTGCCGCGCCCATGCCTGCATTCATGCCGGCTTGAAATCACCAGATATCCGGTTCGCCAATTGCGGCTGCCTTTCCTGACCCGTTTACGCTACAGATGCTCCCGTTGACAATCTTCGTTATCTCCCATAGCATCAATAACTTGAAGCGCGATTTTCATACTGGATCGGGGAGCCTTGCGTGATTAAGCTCGATATTATCAACGAAGTGGTGGCCAGAACCGGCATTACTAAAACCAAGGCTGAGTTGGCGGTGGAAACCGTATTCGAAAGCATGAAGAATTCGCTGGCTCGCGGCAATCGTATTGAGCTGCGCGGGTTTGGCGTGTTCAACGTGCGCCCCCGCAAGACCGGGATTGGGCGCAATCCCCGTACCGGCGCCGAGGTTTCGATTCCTCCTGGCAAGGCCGTGCGCTTCAAACCGGGTAAGGAACTTCAATCGATCGATTGAAGTGAAGCTGCTGGCTCCTAGCTTCTCGCTTTTCCATCGGGTGAAGATCGACGCAAGACTTTCTTGATTTATTTTAGAGGGAAATCTCTCTCGCATTTCCATCCCGCATTTTTGCCGCGAGTAGTAGCATCTAAGGGAAAGGCCTCGCTGGAATCGCGAGGCCGAAAATCGCATGTCGGAACCGACTCCTTCCTCAGTTTCATCCACCCTCGAATACTATCGGCCGCTGCCGGAGTGGGCTCCGAGCCGGCCGAAACCACGGTACTGGCTGCATATACTTTTGCTGCTGGCCACATGTTTCAGCACGCTGGTAATGGGCGCGCGGATGCAGTACAACTTTCAGCACAATCGGCCAGCGTTATCGTTCAGCGACGATCCCATCGTCGATCACGCCGGGCGGCGAGAGACTGTTCCGTTCTTTCCTGCGGAATGGGTGCGATCGCATCCAGAGCGTTTGCTGGGCGGCTTGCCCTTCATGGCAACGCTGATGCTGTTCTTCCTGGCCCACGAAATGGGTCACTACCTATACTGCCGCCGTTATGGGGTGTATGCGACGCTGCCGTTCTTCATTCCAGTGCCCACTCCGATTGGGACGATGGGAGCTGTGATTCTTATCCGGTCTCGTATTCGTTCCCGCACTGCATTGTTTGATATTGGAATAGCCGGACCGATCGCAGGCTTCGTGGTAGCTCTGGCAGTGCTTGTGGTCTCGCTCGCATGGTCAAAGCCAATCTCCCCGGGACTCGGACAGCCGGATTATGAACTCGGATATCCCCTGATTTTTGAGCTTGTCCACCGTTTATTGTTATCGGTTGGCCTGATTCATGGGCCGGCTGCGTTCCCCTTAAACCGGGTCCTCCTGCACCCTACTGCGATTGCGGCCTGGGTCGGAATGCTGGCGACCTCGCTCAACTTGCTGCCTGGCGGGCAACTCGATGGCGGACATATTATTTTTTCGATTGCGCCGCGCGCCCACAAATTCGTGTCGCGGATGACGATTCTAATTCTGCTGCCCATGGCGTACTTCTTGTGGACGGGATGGTTTATATGGGCCATCCTGTTGTGGTTGAGCAGCTTTCGTCATCCGCAAGTAGCGGAGTGGCCGCGAGTTTCCGGCGCGCGACTATGGCTGGCGGCATTTGCACTGTTCATGCTTGCGGTCACTTTTACGCCGGCGCCGCTGGCGCATTCTTCCGTGGCTGAAGTCGTGCATCAGATGCGGGGACAATAGCCGCTCGATTTTTTTGGCGGTTTCCCGTCTGCGTGCTGACCAGTAAGAAAACCTGGCAGCAATGAAATTGTTAAGGATGTTTTCGATTATTTCCCCTATACTCCTTTATTCAATCGATTCAGTAACCGAATATGGGGGACTGCCTTGAAAAGAATTACCGCGTATCTCGCGCTTCTTCTCGGCTGGTTTTTTTATGTGAATATAACCGCCGCGCAAGTGGTCGAAGTTGATGTCTCCCATCCCACGAATCATTTTGTGCCGAAGCAAACTTTGGGCGCAGGGGTTGACCGCATTGGCGTCGAAGCCATCGACAAAGATTTACAGCAGCCGACCTTGGAGAAGACTTTGGCCTCAGGCTGGCAGCCAGTCACTTACCGCCAGAACACGGAGCTCGCGATTGAGGCCTGGCACTGGAATCCGCAAGGCACGTGGAGTAATGGCAGCGCCGCCAGCGGCAATGGATATTTCACCGGCTCGTCGACTCCCACAGAAATGATCCGTTATTCGTACGGGTATGCGCTGCCGCGGCGCGGCACCACCCGCAATGACGGTACCGACAACGTCGGATTCTCGCGGCTGGACGATGGCGATTTAGATACTTTCTGGAAGAGCAATCCATATCTTACTGAACGATTCACGGGAGAGAGCGACTCCCTGCACCCGCAGTGGGTGGTAATCGACCTGGCGCAAATTCAACAGGTCGATAGCATTCGCATCGCCTGGGCAGAACCTTTCGCTCGACATTATGTGGTGCAGTACTGGACTGGCGAAGATCCCATTCGGGCCGTTACGCGCGGTGTCTGGCAGACATTTTCGCAAGGGGCGATTACGGATGGTAAAGGCAAAACCGAGACGATTCGCTTGAGCCCCGTTCCCATGCCCGTACGATTCCTGCGGATCTGGATGACCGAATCGTCGAACACCTGCGACGCAGACGGGCCTGCCGACCCGCGTAATTGCGTCGGCTATGCCATTCGCGAACTATACCTCGGCACCATCACGGCAGATGGCGCGTTTCACGACGTCATGCGGCACACGCCGGATCAGGAACAGACAACGACTTATGGCTCGTCGGTTGATCCCTGGCATCAGCCGTCGGATCTGGGATCGACCAAGCAGGCGCAGATGGGATTTGATCTTTTCTTTACCAGCGGCATTACGCGCGGACTGCCGGCGATGATGCCGATTGCGATGCTATATGACACTCCCGAAAATGCCGCGGCGGAGCTTGCGTATTTGGAGAAGCGCGGCTATCCGATTTCTTACATCGAAATGGGCGAAGAGGCCGATGGGCAGTACATGTTGCCGGAGGATTACGCCGCACTTTACTTGCAGTGGGCAACCGCGCTGCATCGTGTAGATCCGAACCTAAAGTTAGGCGGCCCGTCGTTTCAGGGAGTAAATAAAGACATCGAGGTCTGGCCAGATGCAAATGGAAAAGTGTCCTGGACGGCGAGGTTCATCGATTATCTTAAGCAACACGGGCGGATGAATGATCTGGCTTTTTTCTCCTTCGAGCATTATCCATTTGATCCCTGCAGAATTCCTTGGGGCATGCTTTATGACGAGCCCGAGTTGGTGAGCCACATTATGCAGGTATGGCATGAGGACGGAATTCCGGCCGACATGCCCATGTTCATCACGGAAGGAAATCTTTCTTCCGCCGCCAGCGAAACTTACCAGGATATTTTTGCCGGAGTCTGGCTCGCCGATTACATCGGATCGGTTTTGAATTCCGGCGGCAATGCCGTTTATTTCTTTCATTATTTGCCGCTGCAGATGGAGCCCGGATGCAACAGCTCTCCCGGAACCTTCGGTATGTTCACCGTCGATGCCAATTATCAGATTCAACAGCCTCTGGCGCAGTTCTTTGTAGCGCAGTTAATCAATCTGGATTGGGTCAAGGCGGATGGCGGCGAACATCAGGTTTTTTCCGCAAAGAGTGACATAGAAGATGGTGCCAATCATGAATTAGTGACGGCGTATGCGGTGAAGCGTCCGGATGCAACATGGGCACTGATGTTAGTCAATCGAGACCAGGAGAACGCCCACCAGGTTCGGATTGTGTTTAACGGACCAGCGGATAAAACAGCTACCTTCGCGGGGCCACTGGAGATTTCAACTTTCGGAAGCGCACAGTATGAATGGCATCCAGCGCAAACGCGCTTCATGGCGCACGCGGAAGCCGGTGCGGACCATACCATCGTCGCAACCAGCAAAGGTTGGGCTGATCCCGATGGGCCAATTGCTCACACGAAGATCAGCGCCGAGAAAGACACGATGTACGATTTGCCCGCCGCTTCAGTGGTCGTGATCCGAGGGAGCATCGGCGCAATCAAACAGTAACGTGGAGGGGCGGACGCCTCGTCCGCCCCAGCCCCGGCTCAGCTCTGTGCGATCTGTCGAAACCTACTACATCAGCCAAATCGCGTCCACATCCACAATGACCTGCGTGCGCGGAATTTTGTGTTGCGCGGCATAAGCCAGCATCGCGCGTAACGCAGCGTTCAACTTTTCCCGGCTCTGTGACTTCAGCACGAAGTGATAACGGTAGTCGCGCTTCAGCCGCATGATGGGTGCAGTTGCCGGGCCGAGCACGCGCACGCCTTCATGGCGAGTCTGCTCAAACCATTTTCCCAGTGTACCGGACCATTGCAGCGCCTCGTCGAGCTTATCGCTGCGAACCAGAACATTCGCCAGTGCGGCATACGGCGGATAATGCATCCAACTGCGGAAGCGCAGTTCCTTGTCGTAGAATCCGGCGAAGTCGTGCTGTGCCGCGTATTGCACCGCATAGTGATCCTGAAAATAAGTTTGCAGAATTACTTTGCCGGGAGACTGGCCGCGGCCAGCTCGTCCGGCGACTTGCGTGAGTAACTGAAAGGTGCGCTCGGCAGCCCGAAAATCTGGCATTCCCAACGCACTGTCTGCGCCGACAACCCCGACCAGAGTAACTCCGTGAATGTCGTGACCCTTGGCGATCATCTGCGTGCCGACCAGAATATCGAGTTCGCCCTGGTTGAGCGCGTTCAGAGTGCGCTCGAAATCTTCGTGGCCGCGGACGGTGTCGCGATCGAGTCGGGCGATGCGGGCTTGCGGAAACATACCGTGGAGTAATTCTTCCAACTTCTCCGATCCAGTGCCGATAAAATAAACATACTCACTGCCACAGTGCACGCAGGCTTTTGGCACAGGAGCCGTGTATCCACAATAGTGGCAGATCATCTTATGCTCGCGTTTGTGATGAGTAAGGGCAATCGCGCAGTTCTGGCATTCCAGCTTTTTACCGCAGGTGCGGCACAGCACAACCGGAGAATATCCGCGGCGATTGAGCAATACCATGACTTGCTCTTTTCGTTCGAGGCGATCTCTGATTTCGGCGGCGAGTTTGCGTGAGATGACCTGCTCCTGTCCTGTCTCCTGGAATTCCTGGCGCATGTCGATGATCTCGACTTCCGGTAGAGGGCGTTGCTCCACGCGGTCTGGCAGCTCGACGAGTACATATTTGTTTTTCTTCGCGTTGAAATACGATTCGAGCGATGGAGTTGCCGACCCGAGGACCACAACCGCATTCGCCATCTTGGCGCGGACCACCGCCACATCGCGCGCGTGATAGCGCGGGGTTTCCTCCTGTTTGTAGGAAGAATCATGTTCTTCGTCAACGATGATCAGCGCGAGATCCGAGACTGGAGCGAAGACGGCAGAACGCGTTCCGACTACCACCCGCGCTTCCCCACACTTGATGCGATGCCATTGCTGCGCGCGCTCTTTGTCGGAGAGCGCTGAATGGAGAATGGCGACTTCCTCCCCGAAGATTTGATGCAAATCCGCGGCGATCGCCGGTGTAAGTCCAATTTCAGGGACGAGAAGAATGGCCGAGCGCCCAGCAT
The DNA here is from genome assembly GCA_963726155.1 of uncultured Acidobacteriaceae bacterium. Lineage (GTDB taxonomy): Bacteria > Acidobacteriota > Terriglobia > Terriglobales > Acidobacteriaceae > Sulfotelmatobacter. The sequence continues at coordinate 172,887 of CAVSBF010000002.1, read as the reverse complement.
CAAGCACCGCTCGCATACCCGCCAAATAGACCGCGGTCTTGCCAGAGCCAGTAACACCGTGAAGCAGGATGCCGGAGAATTTTCGCGTCTCAACGGTTTCGCGGAGACGGTTCAGCGCGGCCCGCTGCGCTGCGTTGAAATCAAATTCGAGGCGCGAAGGCCGCGGCTTGCTGCGTGAAACCGCGAAGCTCGCAGGCTCTTCCACAATTTCAATCAGACCTCGTTTGATCAGCGTAGCCAGAGTTGTCCGTGGGACTTCTAGCTCTTGCAGCATCTCCACCGCAACTCGGCCTCCAGACGCGGCGAGTGTCTCGACAAGTTTTTTCTGGTTGTCGTTCAGTTTGCCTTCAGCCGACTTAAGGAGCGCAACTTTGACGGTGCGCGTCGCATCTCGGACGTCGGATACATCCTCCCGCATAAGCCACTTCTTGCGCACCATCCCGCTCAAGATCAATTTCGAGACGCGAGTCGCCGAGCGCAGGCTTTCTTCGCGGACTTGTGCGCTCTCTCCGATCGCCGGCTCTTCCGCAGCAAGGTAGTCGAGCACGTGAAACTCGGCGGCTTGCTCTTCCGGAGTGCGGCGGGAACGCGCAGATGATCCTGACATTCCCGCCAAATGCAGAGCCATCCGTCCTTGCGCGGTGATGCGGTAGGCGATAGCACGTTTAAACTCAGCATTGAGCGGCAGCATCGTACGGAAGACTTCACCGAGTGGCGCAAGATAGTAGTCGGCGATCCAGCGGCCAAGGCGCAGCAGTTGCTCATCGAGAACTGGCGCAATGTCGAGTACGTTGAGTAGAGGCTTGATTGTGACTGACGGCTTACGATCGTGTAGCTCAACTACAATTCCCGTCAATCGTTGCTGCCGAAAGGGCACGAGCACGCGGCCTCCGACCACCGGAGTTGCGTCAGCGGGAACACGGTAAGTGAACACCATGTCAAGCGGCACGGGCAGAGCGACATCGCAGAACTCGGGCATCGATCCCTGAGAATAACAGTGACGCCGCACAGGTACGTAGCCAGACTTATTCGGCGGCTTTTTTAGGAGGAACAATCCCGAGATACTTCATCACCATCTGCAAGTCCTTCCAAGCCTCGCCCTTCTGGCGCGGGTCGCGCAGTAGAAATGCAGGATGGTAAGTGACAGCAAGGCGCGTGCCGGGCCAGGAAGAATCGCTTCCAGCGGGCTTAAAGTCGTACCAGCGTCCGCGCAACTCAGACATAGGCGCGTTCATGGCCAGAAGGTTCTTCGCCGCGGTCGCACCCAACGCAACAATCGCCTTGGGCTTGACGGTTGCGATCTGGCGCATTAGAAATGGCGAACAGGTTTCGCACTCGTCGCGCTCCGGTTGCCGGTTGCCGGGCGGACGGCACTTCACGATGTTTGCGATGTAGACATCTTCGCGTCGCAGGCCCATCGCTTTGATCATGTTATTAAGCAGTTGTCCGGCACGACCGACGAACGGCTCGCCCTGGGTGTCTTCGTCCGCGCCGGGGCCTTCGCCGATAAACATCAACTCGGCGCGCGGATTGCCCACGCCAAAAACAATCTGCTTGCGCCCTTGCTTATGAAGTTTGCAGCGTGTGCAGTCGCCGAGATCTTCGCGAATCAGTCGGAGTGCCACGGCGGGATCGGCCACTCCCTGCTCTGGCGTCGGCGAAATTATTTCGAGGACATTTTCTTCAATCACGACAGCGGATTTTCTTGCGGCCATTTCCTCTCGCATTTCTGACTCTGGTAAGGGAGCGATTGCCGACCCGTGAGGCTCGGCTTCCGTGAGCAGTGAACCCTCGGCGCCGCGCCGGTAAAAATCATAGATGCCCATCTCCTGACAATAACGGACGCGTTCCGCAAGCGCACGTCGCAATTCCGCATCGAGAGTCGGGGTCATCAGTTTCTAGAGTAGTCAGGAATCTTCAATCAGTTTTCCACATCGAAGAAAATCTTGGTTGTCGCCCGATAGAGCAATACTTTCGCTCCATCCAGCTGCATGTCGAGCGAGTCTACATGCGCCCACTTGATGCCGCGTACCGTCTTGGCAGCCTCAGCCACTGCATTCTCCGCAGCCTTCGCAAAGCTGTCTTTGGACGTTCCAATCACTTCGATAATTTTCTGCGTCATCGCATTCTCCTGTTAGATGTTTGACGGAATTGTACGCCAGGCGCGAAGAACTCGCGTTAGGCTTTCACCGAAGACTTCCGCTGCTGGCGGATGCGCACAACCTGGTCGAGGACGCGTTGCGCTACTTCCCACTTTGTGGTCTCAGGAACTTCAACGACTTCGTCGCCCGTAATGATGGTTACCTGGTTGCGATCGGAGTCGAATCCGATGCCTTCGCGGGAAACATCATTCACGACGATGGCGTCGAGTTGCTTGGCTCCCAGCTTCTGACGGGCATTCTCAAGCACATTTTCGGTTTCTGCGGCGAAGCCCACAACGATCTGCGACTGCTTACGCAACGAAATTTCCTTAAGAATGTCCATGGTCGGTTCGAGTTCGAGCATGAACGGACCTTTGCGCTTCATCTTTTGTTCGGACACAGATTTCGCACGGTAATCGGAAACCGCGGCGGTTTTGATAACAATAGTGGCGTGAGGCAATAGATTGAGCACGGCGTCGCGCATCTGCTCGGCCGATTCTACCCGCGTGATCTCAGCAGCTGCGGGCGGAGTCAGCGACGACGGACCACTGACCAGAAGCACGCGCGCACCGCGGCGCAGAGCGGCTTCGGCCACTGCGTAACCCATCCGTCCGCTGGAACGATTGGTGAGATAGCGAGCGGGATCGATTTTTTCACGGGTCGGACCGGCGGTAACAAGCACAGTTTCACCGCTCAGGTCCTGCGCCGCACCCAGCGCTTCGAGCACCGCCGCCAGAATCGACTCATTCTCGGCTAGCCTTCCCTCTCCGGTCATTCCGCAGGCGAGGTAACCTGAGCCAGGTTCGATGATCCTTACCCCGCGTCGGCGAAGGATTTCGAGATTCGCCTGGGTCGCGGGATGATTCCACATGTTCACATTCATCGCGGGAGCAACCACGACGCGAGCCGTGGTAGCCAGATAAAGTGTGGTGAGAAAGTCGCTCGCAATGCCCTGCGCGAAGTGCGCCAGAATATCGGCGGTGGCAGGAGCAACCAGCAGCGCATCAATCGACTGGGCGACAGCGATATGTTCGATGGCAGAATCGATGTTCGCTGCCTGCTCTTCCGAGGCGGGGAACATTCCCGTAATCACTTTTTCGCCGGAGAGCGCAGCAAACGTCAGGGGTCGAATAAACTCCTGGGCTGCACGCGTCATAATAACCTGCACCCGAATGCCGCGGTCTTGCAGCAGGCGCACGATCTCTGCCGCCTTATAGGCCGCGATTCCGCCCGTAACTCCGAGAGCAACCTTCATGGTTCGCAAGAGCCGCGCCTGAAGACGCGATCGATTCCGTCGCGCCTCGGCGCACTGGAAGCTTGATACGGATCCACTTCAGCGACCTTATTCAACAACCTGGCTCAACGACACACTAAGCGTCGTGTCCGAATGCCTGGTCCAAAACTTCGGCAGCTTGCTCGGCGGCACTTCGGGTTTCAGGAATTTCCCACTTCACTTTGCCGGCGCGAATTTCGTCTTGTGCAATGCGGCAGGGCTTGCGGGAATTTGTTTGCACCACCGGCGGCGCTCCGGATTGCAGTTGCCGGGCGCGGCGGGCGGCGACCAGAATGTATCGATAGTTGCTGTCGAAGCCTTCGATCAGTTTCATGGATTTCTTCTCCGTGTAGCCGGGACCAATTGTTTTATTGCCGAAAGTCAAAGCGATTCGTTCTTCGCCAGCGGAAGCCAAGAACTCCGCTCCTATTTTCCCATGAAACTCAAAGTTGCGGGGGATCCGGTCCGCCACTTTGGTTACCGAGGTCTATGCCGACCCGGAATCTACGGGCGGCTTGAAAGAGTCCAAAATCCGCTTCAGGCGGTCACGAACATTTTCCAGCCGGCAGCAATCTGCCAGCGCCACGATCTTTTCTTCCTCCTCTGAGAGCGGCCGCCCCGCCCGTAGCAGCCGTTCGCCGCGCACGACCGCGCGCAATAACTTGATTGAATCTTCCAACTGATCGTTGATCAGTATGTAGTTATATCGGTGGTAGTTTTCAATTTCGCTAGTCGCTTTATCCAGGCGCCGCTGGATCACTTCGTCGCTATCTTCGCTGCGCTTGCGCAGGCGCTCCTCCAGAATCTTGCGATTCGGGGGCAGAATGAAGATGCTGGTCGCGTCCGGAACTTTATCCTGGATTTGTTTGGCGCCTTGCACATCGATATCAAGTAAAAGGTCGCGTCCATTTTGTTCGGCGTTCGACAAAAAGCAGCGGGCCGTTCCATAGTAATTTCCAAACACTTCCGCATGCTCGAGGAACGCATCTTCCTGAATCATCTTCTCGAACTCAGGCCGCGAGACGAAGTAGTATTGTCGGCCATTGACCTCGCTGCCGCGCGGAGCCCGGGTTGTGTAGGAAATGGAAAACTCCAGATCGCTGACCTTCTTCAACAGCTCGTTGACCAGCGTCGATTTCCCCGAGCCCGACGGGGCCGAGATAATGTAAACCAGTGGCTTGTGCGGCGGAGCACTCATTCCAGGTTCTGCACCTGCTCGCGCGATTTTTCGATCTCCGCCTTCATGCTAAGGCCGGCTTCGGTAATCTTCAGCGCTTCGCCGGCCAGGCCGGAGGTTTTCGATAGCAGAGTGTTGGCTTCGCGATTCATTTCCTGCAGCAGGAAGTCGAGTTTCTTTCCAACTTCTCCCTGCTGGTCAAGCAAGTCCAGGAAATGCTGAACATGGTTTTCGAGGCGCACAATTTCCTCTTGAATATCGCTGCGGTCGACCAAGAGCGCCGCTTCTTGTAACACGCGCTCCCGATCAGGATTTGCGCCCAGCAATTCCTGCAGTCGCGATTGCAACCGTTCGGTGTAAGTTTGCAGCATCGCGCGCCGGTGATCCTGCACAACCTTCACGGCAGCACGCAGGTGATCCATGCGCTCGCGGAGTTCGCGCTCAATGCTGCGCCCTTCCTGTTCACGCATCTGATTCAATCGGTCGAGCGCTTCGCCTACAGTTGACATGACGGCCGGTTCCAGCGCCCCATCTACGCCATTGCCGGCCGAATCGAGCGCTCCGGGGACGCGTAGAATCGCGTTAAGATCAGGCTCCGTCGGGACGGAGAATTCGCGGGCGGCGGCGCGAAAAGCCGCAATGTAGGCGCTTACCAGCGGGCGATTCAGGGCCAGCGCTTCGCCCCCGCCGCGCTCCAGGCTGAGCGTAACTTCCACATGCCCGCGCGCGATCTTATCCTTAAGCAGACGCCGAAGCTGCATCTCGATGGAGTCAGAACCCGAAGGCAGCCGGAAATGAAGATCGAGAAAACGGTGGTTCACCGATTTTAAGGAAAGCGAGAATGCAAGCCGGCCGTTGCCCTGAGTGGAGGAAAGCTCGCTCGCTTTCGAGCTGGAACTTCCACCAGATTGACCTATGAGTTCGCCTTTGACTTGTGCGAAACCTGTCATGGAGCGGAGAGGCATAAATATTTTCCAAATTGCGGTCGTCGTCAGCTCGGTTGCGCCGGCTCCAGTTTGTGCTCGAAATCGGCGAACTGCAAATCGTATAAGCGGCGGTACGTCCCCAATTTTGTCATTAAATCTTCATGGGAGCCAATATCGGCAATAGCTCCATTCTCAATCACCACGATGCGGTCAGCGCGGCGCACGGTGGAAAGCCGGTGGGCAATCACAAAAACGGTGCGTCCACTCATAAGATTATGCAACGCAGATTGCACCAGAGCCTCCGATTCGCTGTCGAGGGCCGATGTGGCTTCGTCCAGAATCAGAATTGGAGCGTTCTTCAGAATCGCGCGGGCGATGGCGATGCGCTGGCGCTCCCCTCCAGAAAGCCGCACCCCGCGCTCTCCGATCACTTCATCGTAACCCTTGGGCAGCGCTTGGATGAAGTCATGCGCCAAAGCAGCCCGGGCCGCCGCCTCCACGTCCTTCAGCGGCACATGAGGCTGCCCGTAGGCGATGTTGTTGCGAACCGTGTCGTTAAATAAGACTGTTTCCTGGGTGACGATTCCGACCTGCTCGCGCAACGACACAAGAGTAACGTCGCGCACATCGAGGCCGTCGACCAGCAGTCGGCCCTGGGTAGCGTCGAAGAAGCGAGGAATCAAGTGGACCAGCGTACTCTTTCCCGAACCGCTGGATCCGACAATGGCCACGACTTCGCCGCGTCGAACCTCAAGGTTAATATCGTGCAATACGCGAGCTTCCACGCACTCGCCGCCGTAATTAAAGCTCAAATGATCGAACTGGACTGCTTTGGAAAAAGCCGGCAAGCGCTTGGCATGCGGCTTCTCACGGACATCATCCTCAACGTCGATGAACTTAAAAATTTCGCTGGAAGCGCCCAGCGCCTGCTGGAAATTATTATTGAACTGGGCAAACTTGCGCACGGGATTGTAGAGGCTGAACACAGCGGTAATGAAGGCCACGAAGATTCCTGGCGTCATCTCGCCGTGTTTGACCTGGTTGCGGCCCAGATTCAGGAGAAGAGCGATTCCGATGACGCCGAAAATATCCATGAGCGGCGAACTGATCGCGGTTGCCGCAACCGAGCGCAGGTTGGCGCGGAACAGACGGCGTGCCGCTCCCCGAAAGCGGGAGATCTCCCACTTCTCGCTATTGAACGCTTTTACGATCCGATTGCCAGTAATCGTTTCGTGCAGAATATTTTGTATCTCCGCCAGCTTATCTTGCCCTTGCCGCGTAGTGGTGCGCACGCGAGACCCAATTTTTCGAGATGAATAAACAATGATCGGCACAAACAATAAAAGCACCCAGGCAAGTTTCCCGCCCAGAACGATCACCACGGCGGCTACCGAAATAAAAGTAAACAACTGCTGCAGAAATTCTGCGAGCACCGTGGACATGGCGTACTGAACGCGCTCGATGTCGTTGATGATGGCTGAGAGAAGAGTTCCGGTGGTGTGTTTAGAAAAAAATGCTGCGGAGCGCCGCATGATCGCGTTATAAAGATCATCGCGCAGGTCTGTGATCATGCCGAACCCGGCGTGGTTCACCAGGTACGTTCCGGTGTAATCGAAAATTCCCTTGAGCACGGTGGATCCTACTAAAGCTACCGCGACCATGGTCCAGGCATTCGTAAAGCGCGAAGGAACCAATTGCTGCAGGTAGACTGGATGGTGGGTAATTGGAATTACAAATAGTTGTATGTCTTTCGATCCCGTAGAAGGATTCAATACCCGGTCAAATACCGGTCGAATCAGTAGAAACTTAAACGCGTCGAGCGCTCCAACCAACGCCATGAGAACCACGGAGCACAGGATCTGCCACCAATAAGGGAGCGCGTAGCGAACCAGTCGCATCAGTTGCCGCATAGGGCTCCGGGGAGTCCGCACTGCCAGGTTGCGGGTAGCATAAGGATTAGTTGCAAGCGCTTATTTTACTGCGCGAGCCTGAAATACCCCAAGTAGTTGAGAAGCAATTCCCCTTCCCGGCGAAACCTTATCTCGGCATATCCCGGTGCGTAATCTTCACTCGATATCCCGCTTTATGCAGGCGCTTGTCTACTTCCTCGGCAATCATCACTGAACGATGCTGGCCGCCGGTGCAACCGAAACTGATGGTGAGATAGCTCTTGCCTTCGTGGATGTAGTGCGGCAGAAGGTAGACCAGTAGGTCTGAGATGCGGCGGATAAATTCCTTGGTCTGCGGAAACGATTGAATGTATTTGACCACACGCGGATCCTTGCCGGTCAAAGCTCGAAATTCTGGCACAAAATGTGGATTGGGCAGAAAGCGCACATCGAAGACCAGATCGGCCTCCTCGGGTACGCCATGACGGAATCCGAAACTGACGCAGGAAACCAGAATACTTTTTCCTGAAGTCTGCTCGCGAAAGCGCTCCGTAATATGAGCGCGCAGTTCGTGAACATTGAATTTTGACGTGTCGATGACAAGATCGGCCAAGGCGCGGATGCTTGCCAGGTGACGCCTTTCGGCCTTGATCGAAGTATTGACCGGCGCGTCGATCCCCAGGGGATGCGGCCGGCGCGTCTCGCTGAAACGCCGTAGCAGCGCGGCATCGGAGGCTTCGAGAAAAGCCACCTTGGTCGGAATAGTTCGGCGGACGGCTTTCAGAATACCCGGGAATTGATCGAGCTTCGAGCCTTCGCGCACATCGACCACCAGAGCCGTGCGGCGGATCTCAGTGGACTGCAATGCCATTTCGGCAAAGCGCGGAATCAGTTCAACAGGAAGGTTGTCCACGCAGTAATAGCCAAGATCTTCAAACGCCTTCAGCACGGAGGCTTTGCCCGAGCCGCTCATGCCCGTGATGATTACTAGTTCCGGAGCATGCTTGCTCTCGCGCGCGATGGCCTGCTTCTTTTTCTTGGGCGGCACTTTCTCGCGCTTCGCGGGCGCAGACGATTTTCGAGGCGTCATGCACTGGATAGTAGCATCGAAGGCCGTATACGGGGGAGGAAGTGATACTGCTCACCATTGCGTGTGACAATTTTCATTTATCACTTTTCGATTTGTATAAGCCCTGCTCGCACAGGTAAGCTAAGTCGCCATGAAGAAGTTTCACGAACTTACGGAACGCGAAGTGCTGGCTTTGGCGATTGCCCTGGAAGAAGAAGATGAACGCGTGTACGCCGATTTCGCCGAAGGGTTGCGGGAGGATTATCCGGCGTCGGCGTCGATGTTCGAGGGAATGCGGGAGGAAGAATCAGGACACCGCAGAAAATTAATTGAACTGTACCGCAAGAAATTTGGCGAACACATTCCGCTCATCCGCAGGCAGGATGTACGCGGATTTGTGGAGCGCCCCGCTCTGTGGCTAATACGACCGCTGCGCATCGAGGCAGTGCGCAAGGAAGCCAGCACCATGGAAGTGGAGACGCGGCGTTTTTACGAGAAGGCCGCGGCGCGCACCCAGGATGCCAGTATTCGCCAATTGCTTGATGATCTGATCAATGAAGAACGTGAGCACGAAGAGCGTGCGCAGGAACTCGACAAGGAAAAACTTCCAGCCAATGTGAAAGCCGACGAAGAGCGGGCACAACGCCGCTTGTTCGTATTGCAGATAGTGCAACCCGGCCTGGCGGGATTGATCGATGGTTCGGTGTCGACGCTGGCTCCGGTCTTCGCCGCGGCGTTCGCCACCACGAATAGTTGGGATGCTTTCCGCGTGGGACTGGCCGCATCCGTGGGCGCGGGAATCAGCATGGGATTTACCGAAGCGCTTTCCGACGATGGAAGCCTCACGGGACGCGGTCATCCCTGGGTGCGAGGTCTGATCTGCGGAGCCATGACGGCGCTCGGTGGCATCGGCCACACGCTACCGTTTTTAATTCATGACTTCCGCAAAGCCCTCTGGGCCGCCAGCGTGGTTGTGGTTGCTGAGTTAGCCGGAATCACGTGGGTCCGCCAACGCTATATGGATAGTCCGTGGATTTCCGCCGCACTGCAGATCGGGTTGGGCGGCGTATTGGTATTCATTACCGGAGTGCTGATCGGAAGCTCATGATCTTCTCTCGATCTATGGCTGCGTATCGAGCGGGTGCTTGCTCTTTTCGTAGAACTCGTTCTGCAGCTTCAGGCTGACGTCATCGCCTTTTACGGCGCGGATGGTTTTGACGACGGCATCGATCCACCAATCCATTTGAAATTTTCCCAGCTCGACGGTTGCCGCGGAGCCATCGCCCGAATAGTGATTAGGAAAGCGCGCATACCACCAGATGCCGGTATAGACATCCTCGGGAAGATTCTGCCGATGCTGGTCCGCGCCGGATTCGCTGTTGGCGCGGTCGATGTGCACCAAGTCGGGGCGCGCAATCATCATCTTCGAGGTTTCACTTTCTCCGGCGTGCATATCGATAGACGTTTTCTTCCGCGGGCCGCCGCTGTCGGGGTTGCGTTTATCGAAAATGTAAACCACGTAATCGTGTGGCTTATCGAGCTGGGTTTGGGCGAAGTATGGGAGCAAGTATTCGTTTCCGCCGTGGCCGTTGACGATGATTATTTTCTTACAGCCATTGCGGGCCATTTCGTCCGTGGTTTCCTGCAACAGCGCCAGTTGCATCTCACGGCTGTAAGCCATGGTTCCGGGTTGGTGGCGAGCCTCAGCAATCTGTCCGAAATAATATTCCGGGAAGACCACGGCGTACTCTTTCTCCGCTGCGTGCAGCGCGGCGTAACGTACATCCAGCAAATCGGTGCCGAGCGGAAGATGCGGTCCATGCTTCTCCAGAATTCCGAAGGGAAGCAGGCACGTTCCTTGGGAGCGATGAATGCCTTCGCGAAAATCAGCGGCGGTAAGCTCTTCCCAGTGCACGGAGAGCTTTGCTGGCGGCGTGACGGCCTGCGCTGGTGCGAGAAGCGAAGCGCACAGAATCATCGGGAGAATGAACATAATCGTAGAGCCCGACCGAGTAGACATCGGCAAATTCCTCGGCGGGATTTTAGCACGCGGACTAGCCTGTCATTCGCGCGCCACCTGCGCACTGATATTGGATTTACGCAACTCAGCCACCACTCACGGCGGGAACGATCGAAATCTCAGAGCTCGGAGAAATGGGACTCGCCAGCCCACCGGTATATCGGACGTTTTCATCGCCGATGAAAATGTTGACGTGTTCCCGGACTTGTCCTTGCTCGGTGGCAATGCGATCTCGAACCCCTGGATACAGCGTCCAGAGTGCCGCTAACGCGTCCGCCAAAGTCGAGGGCGAAGCTTCGATCTGAACTCGGCTGTGTCCAGCAGTAAACTCTCGCAGCGCTCCTGGAATATGAAAAGTGACCGGCATTGGATTAACTCTTGGATCCTCGTCTCTTGATTTTCGAGTGGGATTTCGCATGATGGGAACGCGCAGCCTTAGGACGAGCCGGCCTCAGGCTGGCAGATTCGTCTTCGACCACTGCGGTCCGCAAGCAAACTATTGAGGGCAATCCATCCAGTATCTTGTGCCAGTTTCTTCCTTCATCTCGCGAGCCAAAGAGTTGCCCGCTCCTCGTGCCCAAGTAAATTCCGACCGGATCGAGTGAATCCGCTGCCATGGCATCGCGTAAGACAGTTTCATATGCGCCCTTTTGCGGCAAGCCGCGCATCAGAGGCTCCCATGAAGCTCCGGCGTTACGGCTTCGATAAACTCGCAGCCGGCCTTCGCATGCGCAGCGAAACTCATCGGACTCGACCGGTACGACATAGACGCAGTCGGGATTTCTTGGGTGCATGAGCACGGCAAAACCAAAATCCGATGGCACTCCGTTAGCAATGTCAGTCCAGTTTTCGGTGCAGTTGTCAGAGCGATACAATCCCCAATGATTTTGCAGGAACAGGCGTTCGGGACGAGCCGGGTGCATCGCGATCTTGTGTACGCATTGCCCGAACTCAGGATACTTATCGGGCGCGAACATCACGCGTACGCCCTGGTTCTGTGCGGTCCAGTTGCGTCCTCCATCGTCAGTCCGGTAAACGCCCCCGGCTGAGATTGCCACATACATGCGCTGGTTGTTAGAAGGGTCGAGCACAATCGTGTGAAGAGCTAATCCGCCGTTTCCGGGCACCCAGCGGAGACGATGCGGATGGTCGAACAATCCTCGCACCAGCGACCAGGTTTCGCCCGCATCCCGGCTTTCAAAAAGCGCGGCGGGCTCTACGCCGCAATAAAGAACGTTAGGTTCCTCGGGTCGTCCGAGGGCGATCTGCCAGATATTCTTCAGGGAAAGGCCAGTATCCGATGGGAATCGAACCGGAGCCTGCTGCGGATTGGTCCAGCTCTTTCCGAAATCGTCGCTCGATCGCAACATGGTGCCCCAGTAACTCGAGGGCGCAGCCCATATGCGGTGTTGGCCGCCGCGGGCGTCGTAGGCCAATGCGTAAACATTGTGCCCATGGAAATACGGGCCGCCGACCTCCCAACGGCTGCGCTGCGCATTCGAGCGCAGGATGAATGCTCCTTTTGTGGTTCCCACCAGCAAAAGAAGGTCCCCCTTCTTAACGTGAGCGTGTTGCACACCGTGCAGGATGGTAGTTCTGGGTGTATTCGGATCAGGGCCGGGGCTTGGAGAAACGATGCCGGCAGACTGAACGGCTTCCAGCGCCGCCTGAACTTCTCCCGCGCGTTGATAACGTTGCGCCGGTTCCTTGGCCAGGCAGCGTTGGATGATCGCCCAAAGACCGGGAGGCACAGGCGCCCCCAGGGGGTTAGGAATTTCGCGCATGATCGCCGAGCTGATCTCGAAGCCCGTGCGTCCCTCAAACGGCAGCCGTCCGGAGGCAGATTCGTAGAGGACAACTCCAAGCGCCCATAAATCAGAGCGATGGTCGGCCGCTTCGCCGCACAAAATTTCGGGCGCCATGTAGGGCAAAGTGCCGCTTACGCTCGATGCGTTCTCTACGCTGGCAAGCGATCGCGTAGGTCCCTCGAAGATGCCGCTGCCCACCTGTTTGGCTAAACCGAAATCAAGAACTTTGACCAGGCCATCAGAGGTGATGACGATATTCGCCGTCTTCAGGTCTCGATGAACGATGCCACGGTCATGAGCACGGGCGAGTGCGCTCGCGATCTGAATTCCATATCGCAGGACCGACTCTGGCGCCATCCCGCCGCCCAGGCTCATGTCGGCGAGGGACTTGCCCTCGACCAGTTCCATCACGATGTAAAGCTCACCCTCATTCTCGCCAACTTCGTGAATCGTGCAGATGTTTGGATGAGCAAGACCGGAAGAAGCGCGCGCCTCGTGCAGTAGACGCTGGCTCGACGACGCATCCAGTCGAGCATCCTTTTTCACAACTTTCAGGGCTACATCGCGGTGCAAAACCTCATCGTAGGCGCGATAGACAACCCCCATTCCTCCTTCGCCAATCTTCGCCACGACGCGGCAATGACCGAGAACCTGACCGATCACAGGGCACTCCTTCAGCGCCAATGTTAGGCTGCGCTTTGGAATCACGTCAATGAATGGGAACGTGGGGATATATAGCGACTGAATGTCGATGCGCTGCGGGACCACTCGCAAACATCTAAGGAGCTTCGATCAACTCCATCTTGCCGTCGCGCGTGCGGTGCAGAATCATCACTTTGCCTTTGGGGTCGCGGAAGACGAAGACGTCGCGATCGCGGAAGTGGGCTTCTTTGATGGCTTCTTCGAGAGTCATGGGGCGCATGGCGACCGCTTCGTCAGAGCGGACCAGGTGAACCTCGGTGGTTCTGGCCACGGGAGGATAGCGGTGCACAGCGACTGGTACGGCGGTCTTTTCCGTTAGACCGACTTTGGTGTGAACTTCCGGCTCGGGAGAATGACCGTTCCACTTCTTTACTTCTTCGCTCTTGCGCGCAGACCGCTTTTTGGATTCCCATTTCGTTTTGTACTTCACTGCCTGCTTTTCGAGATGGTCGAGCGCGCCGCTGACCGCGATCATCATGTCCTTGGCCTGAGCCAGGCCGACCAGCGGGCCATTGCGGGGGTTGATAGTGATTTCGGCTTTGTGGCGGTGCTTTTCGACGCAGAGGATGGCTTTGGCCTCGAAGCGGTCACCAAGAATTTTGCGAATTTTTGCCAGGCCAGTTTCTACTTCTTTGCGGATGGCGGAAGTGACTTCGTAGTGCCTGCCGGTGTATTCCACGTTCATGAGCGCCCCTCCTTGGATTCTTGTTCAAAATGAATTGGGCACTGCGATACGAGTTCGAATTAAAAGTCGAAGTGCTCTCATCCTGAAGTCTTTCAACACAGAGGGCACTGAGGAACACAGGGTGGTTCGGACTTGAAAGGATGGCGACCCTGGCGCTGGCTATCTTCATCTACGCTTGAATTCTGATGTCTGAATTCTTGGTTTCTAACTTTCGATCTTATTCCCTTACCCGGCGCTGGTGCGTGCTGGGAATGCGCATATCTTCGCGGTACTTGGCAACGGTGCGGCGAGTGACCTGAATTCCCTGCGATTGCAGAATGCGCGTGAGTTGTTCGTCAGTGAGCGGACGGCTCGGATCTTCCTCGTCAATTAATTTCTTGACGCGGCGTTTCAGTATCAGCAACGAAGTATTGCCGCCCTCAGGCCCTTGCACGCTCTCGCTGAAGAAGTAGCGAAGCTCGAATACTCCCTGCGGCGTGTGGGCGTACTTGCTGGCCACAGCGCGGCTCACCGTGGAAGGATGCACCCCGATTTCTTCGGCCACTTCTTTAATCATCATCGGCTTCAGCTGGTCGATGCCTTTTTCCAGAAAATCCTGCTGCCGGGCCACGATGCAATAACAGACCTTTGTGATCGTCTGCTTGCGCTGTTCGATATTTTTGATGAGCTGGATGGCGCTCTTGTAGCGCTCTTTGACGTAGTCGCGAGTATTCTTGTCGTTGGTATCGCGAGTGATCAGTTTCTTGTAAGCAGGATTAAGGCGAAGCTGAGGCAGATCATCGTCATTCATCAACACCAGCCATTCATCGCCATGTTTGATGAAGGCGACATCGGGCTCGATCAGCCGCGCCTGGACTTTGTTGTATTGCAGGCCGGGACGCGGATCAAGAGTGCGAATGTAGTCGAGGGCTTGCTGCACAGCGTCCGCCGGACGGCCGATCGCTTTGGCAATTTCCTTATGCGCCTTGTTCTGCACCGCGCGCAAGTGCTGATCAACAATCGCAATAGCATCTTGCAGGACCTGAGCGGTACCGTTGACCGGCTTGTCTCCATTCTTATGGAGAGCGAGTTGTTGCTGATGATGGCGCAACTGGCGGATCAGGCATTCGCGCAGATCGCGGCAGCCTACACCTGGAGGATCGAGCTGGCGAATCACTTCGAGGGCTTCCGCCAAATCCGCAGCAGTAAACGTCGCAGTATAAACCGGGCGCGGCGGCGCGGCAACGGGTTGCGCGGCAGTTGCTGGCTCCGGGGCGGAAGCTGCAGCCGCCGCGCCGATGCTTCCGTTTTGCGCGCCAACATTCTGCGACCCAAAAGAAATTTCCGATGGATTGGTTGCCAACGGCGCGTTGAACATTTCGCCAGAAAAGCTTTTCCTGATAGCATCGGCGGCCGAAAACTCCGCCGCAGTGGATTCCTCGACAAGCGGTACGTCCAAATCCGTCAGGGACGGATTTGCGGCTAGGGGATCGGCGACAAGATTTTCATCTTCCGCAACTGTGTCGCCGGAAGCGGATGGATCCAAACCCAGCGCTTGCGCCTCAATGACGATGTTTCTGGCAGCGGCAGCATCGGCTTCCGGCGTCGCAGGCGGAGCAACGCCCAACATCTCTTCATCGCTGGCGATCAGATAACCGTCTTCATTGAGATTTCCGATGATCTGCTCGGCGGCTTCGCGCACCTCGGGGCGCAGGCTTAACGCCCCCAGTTGCCAGGCAAGATGATCCGTGAGCGTGGTGGGCTTGGAGAGAAAGTTCTCGAACGATGGCCGTTCGATTTCTTCCATTTCGCCGCGAGTACGATAGCCGGGATCGAGATAATCCTGAAAGAACGATCCGAAGTCAATTTCCTCGAACGGATCTTTCTTTTCGGCGGTGATGGGAGCTTCTTCGGTGGAAGTCTTCGCGGTGAGCCGGTCGCGGTCTTCTTCCTTGCGGCCTACTTCGTCGATTAATGGGACCGATTCCTCAAGCTCTTCGAGAACCGGGTTCTCGACCATCTCCGCGTTAATCATATCCTTGAGCTCAAGCTTGTTGAGCGCGAGGACGGAGACCATCTGCACCAGGCCGGGGGTGAGGATCTGGCGCTGGGATAGCTTGACGCTTAGTTTGTGTTGTAAGAGGACCATGTTTCAAAGTTTCAAAGTTTCAAGGCTTCAGAGTTTCAAGGTGCAGGAGTCAATCGTCGATTTGAAACCTTGAAACTCTGAAACCTTGAAACTTCACACCAACGAAAAACTTTCTCCTAGATACACACGCCTCACTTCCGGATCGCTGGCCAACTGCTCGGGCTTGCCATGACGGAAGATTCGGCCGTCGTCGATGATGTAGGCGCGATCGGTTACGGAAAGCGTTTCGCGCACGTTGTGATCGGTGATCAGCACTCCGATGCCGCTGGCCCGCAGGCTACTGATGATTTTCTGCAGGTCGAGAACGGCGATGGGATCGATCCCGGAAAATGGTTCGTCCAGCAGGATGAATGTTGGGTTGATGCACAGGCACCGGGCGATTTCCACGCGGCGACGTTCGCCGCCGGAAAGCGCGTATCCACGATTCTGCCGAATGTGCTCCAAGCCGAGTTCATCGATAAATTTCTCCATCTTCTCGCGGCGCTCGTGCCATGACATCGGCTGCGCCTCCAGCACCGCGAGGATGTTCTCCTCAACCGTGAGTTTTCGAAATACCGAAGCTTCTTGTGGGAGATAGCTGATGCCATACTGCCGCGCCCGCAGGTACATGGGAACGTCAGTGATGTCCTGATCGTCATACAACACGCGGCCAGTATCAGGGGGGATCAGGCCAACGATGGCGTAGAACGTGGTTGTCTTGCCTGCGCCGTTAGGACCTAATAATCCAACTACTTCCGCCTGCTCTACCCGCAGGCTGACACCATTCACAACGCGGCGGCCACGGTACGATTTGCCAATTTCATCTGTGGCCAAGGTACGCATTTATCTTGCCATTCGTCTTTTTTATCTGGTTTATCTGGCCACTCGCGTCTGTGTTACCACAGGAGTACTTGGCTTGCCTTCTACGAGCACCCTATCATCGGTCCTAAAGAAAGTCAACGAAACCCCGGTAATCTTGCCTCGTTCGGCATCAAAAATGCTAGGCGGTCCGCCAGTGAGGACAAACTTGTCGTCTGAGGCTGTGTAAACCAAAGTCTGACCCTCGGCTCGCCGACCCGGTTGCTGGATAACAACATGGCCCGTGGCGATCATTCGATCCAAGCGACCGGGTGCGCTAAGTGATTGATTCGTGGACGCTTGACTCCGCGGCAATAGATATACATCCATCTCATCCGCAGTCGCTTCAAAGCCAGTACCTTTGGCTGTGACGCCCCCAGTGTAGTGAGCCTGGCGATCAGCATCGGCATAGGTGAGCTTGGCTGAGGTGATGGTGACGGGACTATCCTGATCGAGTTTTTCGTCAGATTTTTTGTTCGTTTTATTTTCGCCTTTACGTTGAGGTTTCGAAGACTGGTTTTTGGCCATACCTTTGTCCCCGGTTGGGCCTAATTTTTCCTGAACCAGCACGGTGGAGACTAGCTGGGCAGCATTTCCCTCGGCGACGAGGGAACGGCGGTCGCGATCAAACTGGATCGAGGGAGCCTCGATGATATTGGCGTCCTGCCAGAGTCGAGCATTGCCCTCATATAAAGCGATGGCGGGAGAGTTGTGCGCCGTCATCCTGGCGGCGGTTACGTGAATCGGCGAAGAAGATGCCAGCAGCGCCCCGTTGGGCTGCTCCTTGAGATCGCTGTAAGTGCTCTTGACATCGCCGTCGGCGAAAGCATCATCGGTGACGCGGTTGATGCGAATCGTGTTCGCAGTTGTGATCATGCCGCCGTCGGCGACTCTCGGCTTCCCGGACAGCACCAGAATCTGGTCAACGGGCGTGTAGAGTGCTTTTTCCGCCCAGGCTTGAGTGCGCTTTTCCATCGGCTGGTTATCCGTGTAGACAACGCTTCCCTGCTGCACGATGGATGCAATGCCGCCTTCAGGTAGAAATGTGGCGTCGAGTGTTTGACTGGTGCTCACGCGATCGGGCAAGCCTGGCATGAAATTCACAATTTTTGCATCCGGCGCGCCGTGGAACGAAGTCAGGCGGCTTTGGCCTTCCGGGGTTGCGCTAAATCTTGCGTCGAATCGACTGGCTGTGATGACCGTGCTTTGCGCGTTGCTCGCGGAATTCTGATTTGCGGCCGGCGTGATTGTAATCTGCGCCGCGCCGGAAGTTTGCGCCCGGTCAAGGCGGCGCCCGTCAATCACGAAGAAGTCGATGATCGGCGCCGTTATGTCGAAATTCTGTGGCGAAGAATTTGCCTCAGATGTGTTCGTAGCCGCGGCGTGCTGTGCCAGACGCACCCCATCGGCGGCGTGCACTTTCTGCAATTGGTTCTGACCAAGAAAATCGAGAATCACGCGTCCGGCATCGCCCTGCATGGGTCGAGATCCGATGCGCTCGACATGGACACGACCGGTGAGCGTAGCCGTCCGCAGCAGGTTCTGCTTGCTGGCCAGCAAAAGTTCGGCGTCATCCGCGCGGGCGCGCATCTGATTATCTTCTTGCAGCGTGGATTCCGCGTTCACGTTTCCCGTGGCGACGATGCGCTCCACCTCGTTCTCCGCCCCGAGAAAGAATGTTGCCTGGTCCGATTGCAGCGTTCCGCTTTCCCGCTCCATGCGGGCGTGATCCAGGATGACTTCCCGAGGTTCGCGAGTGATGGTGCCGTGGGCAGCGAAGATGCTCGCGGCATTCTGCCCGGTCAAAGTCACGTGAATCTGCGAAGCGAGCGTGAGCGTTTTGCTTTTTGCCGAGTACTGCACCCCCACCGCCCAGCCGGTGGCTTGCGGGGTTTGGAAGTCCACCCGCGAGTTTGTGGAGGCGTCCCCGCTATCGCGGTTGAAAACCAGATCGCTGGTGGTGAGATGGATGGGATTCTTGAGTTCCTTCGGCGTGGCCTGGTCAGGCGCGCTGACGCCCGCAGGATTCGCTTGCAGATCGATTTGCACTCCACCCTTCGCCGTAATATTTCCAGATTTCGGATTGAAGGTGAAGTTCTCGCCATAGATCTGATCGAAGCGCGATGTGTCGCTGCCGTAAAGAATGATGGTGACATCGTGCAGTTCGGCGCGGCCGTTAAGCTTAAACTCCTTAACCTCTTTGGCACGAATCGTAAAGACTGTGCGGCCGGCCTGTGACTTTGAAAATTGAAATCCGCTGGCCGTCTGCTTGATGTCGTAGGAAATCTTGCCCGGAAATCCTTTCAGAACGCTATGCTGTCGCAGACGCGCGTAAATATACATACCCGCGACCACCGCCGAGAAAAGCACAGCAATTACGGCTAGCCAGCGTCGTAAACGATAGACCGGGAGCGGCATTGAGTTCAGTCTAATTCAAAACCACGCGCCGTCCGTAGATGAGGCTTTCTCCAGTGTAGATATCGATTTTCAACTCTCGCGATTCGGCATCGCGTAAGGCAAATCTTTCCCTTTGCTGTCCTGGATTCTCGCTCCAGTTTTGAAATCGCGCAGGGTGAGTTCGAGGCCACCGAATTCTGGATGGTCATTTTGGCCGATGGTGAAAGCGATGTCGATGGCATCTCCGGCCAGAAGCGGGGTTTGCTGAAGCCGTTCGGCCATATTCCAGCCCAAGGCGTCGAAAACAGCTCTCATAGTTCGGGGTTCGCCACTCGGCCCCGTTGAGCCGGAATTTCCATTTGACTTCATTTTCAATTTGACGTGTTTATCTTTCAGAATTTTCGGCGGAGCCACTAAGCGAACATTGCGCGCGACAAACGCCGGCTCATGATTTGCGGTTCCATACGGTTCGAGCAAACTCAGCATTTGAAAAAGCGCAGGAGTGATTTCCGTGAGGTCCAGTTCGACTTCTACGTCGAGCACGGGATCGAAGTCGGCCGCCGTGAGGCGCGAACGGGCGAAAGCGTCCAACTCCGCCCGGAGTTGCCCAATGTTTGCCGAGGGCATAGCGAAGCCGCAGGCGTGGGAATGTCCTCCATACCGGGTGAAAAGAGCGCTGCTGGATTCGACCGCTTCGAGCAAGTGAAAAGGACGTATGGAGCGCCCAGAGCCGAAGGCCTCTTCGCCATCGCGTGAAATAACCATGGCAGGACGGTGATAGCGTTCGACGATGCGCGTAGCCGCAATGCCGATCACGCCGCGGTGCCAGCCCTCACCATCCACCACAATGCAATAGGCCTCGCAGAGGGCCGAATCGCCAGCGATGCGTTCGTCGATGGAGCGGAGAATACGGCGCTCTTCTTCCTGCCGTTCGGCGTTGAGACGATCGAGTTTGCCTGCAAGCAGCCGCGCGCGGTCGGGATCTTTCACGCTGAAAAGTTCGATCACGTCGCGGGCAACATCCATTCGTCCGGCGGCGTTGATGCGCGGCGCGATGCGGAAGGCGACCTCCGTGGAATTAGGCGGACGCTCAGTCGAAACCTGCGCGACTTCGAGCAGCGCCCGTAATCCTGGATTCACCGCGTGGCGCAGGGCATCAAGGCCGAGGCTGGCGAAGACTCGATTCTCACCGGTGAGCGGCACGGCGTCGGCAATAGTCGCAATCGCGACAACCTTCATAAAACTCAGCAGCAAACGTGTCTGATCTTTTTCCACGAGACGGCGCTGCATCAATCCCTGCGCAACTTTAAAAGCCACGCCCGCCCCACAAAGCTGCTTGTACGGATACTCACATCCCGCTTGATTTGGATTGACGACCGCGTGCGCTTTCGGAACGCCATCGGGGCCCGGCAAGTGATGGTCGGTGACAATCAGATCGACGCCGAGGTGATGCGCGGTCTCGGCGGGCGCGAAGGCGCGGATGCCCATATCCACGCTGATAATGAGCCGGATGCCGGCAGCCGCCGCGCGTTCGATCACATCGTCGCGCATATCGTAGCCTTCGCGAATGCGGTGCGGGACATGAAAATCGGCCGTTCCGCCGCAAAGTTCGATGGCAGTTTTCAGAATGATGACGGCCATCGTGCCGTCGACATCGTAATCGCCATAGATCAGGATGGACTCTTTGCGTTCGATGGCGGCATCGATACGATCAACCGCGCCGCGCAGTCCGGTCATTTGCTCGGGAAGGTGCAGATGAGTGAGCGAGGGACTGAGAAAACGAGCTGCAGATTCAGCGTCGCTCAATCCACGGCGCAGCAGCAGACCCGCGAGCCTATGAAGAGCGCTGGCACTCGGGCTGGATCGTCCATTCAACGATCGCCCGTTCACTGATGGTGCATTCAACGCCTGAGAAGCGAAAGGCAGGTCGCGGAGACTGGCAGCTAAAATCTGCACCCGCGCTGGATCATCCGCGGCCAATTCCCAGCGTGCGTTTCCTCGCACGGTTAGTTCTCGTCGTCCTGATCCGGTTCGTCGATGGGGATGCCGCCGAAGTCCTCCGAGACTTCGAGCAAGCGTTGGTAACGGTCGTACCACTCGGTGCTGGACTCACAAAGAAACATCGATCCCTGATAAGCCCAGCCCAGTTGCAGAAATCCAACTTTGCCCACATGAGCGCGAAGCCACCGCGCATCTTCCACGTCGTCTCCGTCGCTGAACTCAGAGTGCGCCAGCCGCTCCACCAACTCGTCGAGTTCTTCACGATCCAGCTTCCAGGAATGCATGGTGAGGAACGGCGCCCCGGCGCTCTTGGCCAGCTCGACAAAATCCTTCCAGCCGTCGGGATTATTGCCCATCTCCCACATGACGCACTGCACCTCGTCGTAATCCACATAGCCGTGGAACCGGCTCATGCCATGGCCTTCGATAAAGGCAATCATGTCATCTTTTAGGATGGTCAAATCTTCTGGAGTGGGTGACATCGAGATTTCCGCTTACGAGAGCATTGTAAGCTGTTTGGTGGGGTAGGTGCCAGCGGAAGACGCCCCCCAGTGTGCGTCCGGAATTCATAAACCACGACGGGCGCGAAGGTTCACCAAGGCTCAAAGTCATCGAGATTCCCCTCAGTGCTCATTCGTGCTTCGCGGCGGATTAACGCAATGTCCGGTCCCGGATAACGGCACGCAGCATGTGAATGCCGTGTTACACTCTATGGTTCGCAAACAAAACCCCTGCTGATACAGGACATTCTATCCGCTCATGCTTCTTTCCAAGGAATATGTGGGCTACCTGGCCCGCGAAGTTACCAAGAAACTGATTGCCGGCAAGGCTATCGAAACCACCGCCGTCCCCAAAGTGACGGAGCGCGTGCACGCCGCTCTGCTCGACGAACTCACCCTCGAAGACCGCATCAACGATGAGGTGCGGGTGATCCTCGAAGCTTATTCAGAAGAGATGAATAAAACCGGCGCCAACTACCAGGAGATGTTTCGCAAGGTGAAAAGCGAACTGGTGCGCAAGTACAAGGCGGTGCTGTGAGACTAAGCCGCGATAAAGTAAACGTACTGGCCCGGGCCGTCGCCGACGCGCTCAAGACCATGGACGAAGTTGATTTCATCGAAGATCCGAACACTATCCGGCAGGAGACGCGCAAGATTCTCGAAGAGCTGCTCAACCAGGAAGCGAGGATCGATCAAGCCGCCCGGCTAAAGATTGAAAGCCAGAAGCGCACCATCCTTGAAGGTTCGCAGGAGTGGGATATTCTTTACCGGAAGTACTACAACGAGGAAGTAAAAAAGCTCGGGGTGTAACCGCGTTTAGCGTGAACATAGGTCAGCGACGATCTTCTTAAAGCCGACCGGCGATTGCAATGTCCTCCTGAGCACGCTCCGTAAAAAAGCCCCGCGCATTCCGCACGGGGCCACTCCACGAATACTCAAGCAATTTTCAGGCTGCTGCGGCCCGCCGATTCTGGATCGTATGCAACTGCTGCAGATATTTCTGTGCATTGCTTACGATCTTTCGTTGCGGCAGACTGTTCACCCACAACTCGTGAGGAATGTTTCGG
Source organism: uncultured Acidobacteriaceae bacterium (assembly GCA_963726155.1). Lineage (GTDB taxonomy): Bacteria > Acidobacteriota > Terriglobia > Terriglobales > Acidobacteriaceae > Sulfotelmatobacter. The sequence goes on along the minus strand of CAVSBF010000002.1, from coordinate 150,267 downwards.
CGCTCGCGGCGTGAGCCGACTGCCCCGCGGTTGCGCAAATTGGCAGGATGTTGCTCCGCAGTCTGTTGCTGCCAGCCACTGCCGGAATTCACGGTGAAGGTTCCGATATAGCCTCCCGCTAACAAATGCAACGGAAGCTGAATCTTGTTCCCGCGATCAAATTGGGTGGAACCCTCGGTTCGGAAACCTTCGAACCACGCCGGGTAAACAAAATCAGAAACGAGAATGTTATCGATCGAATAGCCGAGGCTGTCGTCCTCGCAGGCATCGCAGACCTCGTAGGCGTAGAGCATTCCTGCAGTGGTGCTGTTTTGCACAAATACCGTGAGATTGATGTTGGGATCGCCGAGCATCTCTAACAATTCGTGGCTGGCGGTGACAGTCCACGAAGTGCCGGCCTTCAGATCGCTGGTGGCAAATACCTTGCCGATAGGTAGACCTTCGCTGGTCAGATCGTGGTAGCCGAGAGCGTTTGCCTGGTCAGAATCATCGAGCAAAACGAGCCACCAGCTCCCGCTGGCGGGTTGCGTGCCTTTCGGGACGATGGTGAGTTCTGCGTCCGTTCCCCAAATTGGGCGGAAGTCGTTGGTGACTTGTTTCTGGAGCGCAGCTACGACCGGCGTGACATCGGCGTCGGCCAGCACGGTGCTCTCGTTAATGACAGAGATTTGAATGGTGGGAGTCTGTGCGTGCGTGGTTTGTGGCATATTGACTTATCTCCTGGGAAACATATTCGGAGAACGCGCAGCTTTAAGGTTGCGTGACTCTGTGCTGAAAAGCTTAAACGCTGCGCAAGAGTGGGAGAACGATTTTGCGGACAAAAAAGCTCATGACGTTCCAAATTGGAACGACGGCACAAGAGATCAATTCATCCAGCTATTCTTTTTCAGATTCCGCAATGAAATCGCCTTGTATTCCTGCTGGTATTTTCCCAACTCTGACAAGCAACTAAAGAACCGACACCGATAGCCGATGAAACAAAGGACGATTCCCTCTCGAGCATGCGATGACCTCCTCCAGCAAAGCGATTGCCGCGAGTGCGTTATTAATTCTTGTCGGCATAGCTACGCTTTCTTTCTGGAGCGAAGTGAGGAACGAGAAGGATCGGCAATGGGTGATCCATACGCTGCTGGTAGTCGAGAAGTTGCAGACAATTCGTATCGACATCACCCAGGCTGAAACCGGACAACGAGGCTACATGCTCACGGGACAAGATCGGCACCTGCAACTGTACCGGGCAGGCGTGGATCAAGTGCGCGAAGACATGAAAGAGCTGCCCGATCTGATCAAGGATAATCCCGAAGAGCGGGAAAGTATCAAGAGGTTGGATCCACTTATCGCAGCCCGACTGGCCGAACTGAGTGCCGGCATTGACGTGCGCACTCGCGGTGGCCTTCTGGCCGGAGTGGATGCGGTGGCCCAGGGAAATGACGGTGAACTATGGATGGAACTGATCGCCGCCCAGATCGCCGGGATGCGACGTACCGAAGCACAGCTGTTGAGCCGCAGGTTGGCCACGGCCGCAGCCAGTACACGAAAGATCAAGGCGGTAATTTTTTACGGAAACACTCTGGCTATCCTCATTCTGTTGGTAAAGGGTTTTGTGATTCACTCCGAAACCACCCGGCGCAACCAGGCAGAGCAAAGCCTGAAGCGTGCGAATGAGAGGCTGGAGCGGCGGACTTCCGAACTATCGGAGACCAATATTGAATTGGAGAGTTTCGCATATTCGGTGGCTCACGACTTACGCGCACCGCTGCGGCACATCGCGGGATATTCGGGAGTGCTTACTCAAGATTACGGGTCTCAGATCGATGCCGATGGCCGGCGCTGTATCGACAAAATCACGGAAAGCGCGCGGCGCATGGGACGCTTGGTGGATGACTTGCTGAGTTTGTCAAAGATCGGACTGCAGGAACTATCAATCGAGACTACACCACTCAATTCGTTGCTGCGTGAAGCGCTCAAGGATCTTGAGCTGGACTCCTCTGGACGGGAGATCGAGTGGCGAATCGGCGAGCTGTTCAGCGCGGAATGCGATCCGGGATTAATGAAGCAAGTGTTTGTCAATCTGCTTTCGAATGCTGTGAAGTACACCGGCAAGCGCGACCATGCGGTGATTGAGGTAGGAGAAATGTTGCAGGCGGGCGAGCGCGTGGTATTCGTGCGGGATAATGGCGCGGGTTTCGAGATGGAATATGTCGACAAGCTCTTCGGAGTTTTTCAACGGTTGCACAAGGCTCGCGACTTTGAGGGGACCGGAGTTGGACTGGCGATCGTGCAGCGTATCATCGGCAAACACGGTGGGCGAATTTGGGCGGAAGCCAAGCTGGATCAGGGAGCGACGTTTTTCTTTACTCTGGGATTACCGGAGATTCGCCCCTCCCGGGCATCAGAACCTACCATTCATGAAGAGGTGATGCATGTCGGACGCGGTTGAGATTCTGCTGGTGGACGATAGTCCGGAAGACGTGGAGTTGACAATTCGGGCATTGCGACGGCATAAAATCGCCAACGACATCGAGGTCGTGGAGGACGGCGCCGAGGCGCTCGACTTCCTTTTTTGCCGCGGAGCATACAAAGAGCGGAAGTTTCCGCATCCTCCGAAACTCATTCTGCTCGACCTGAAACTTCCCAAAGTCGATGGCCTCGAAGTGTTGCGGGCAATGCGCGCCGACGATCGAACAAAAACCATCCCCGTAGTGATTCTCACTTCGTCCAAAGAACAAAGGGATCTGATCACAGGGTATAACCTAGGAGTGAACGCTTTTGTTCAAAAGCCGGTTGACTTCGAACAGTTTGGCGAAGCCATCCGGCACATCGGGATGTTTTGGATGCTGGTCAATCAAGCACCGCCGCCGGGAGTTTACGCGGAAGGAAAGGCACAGGGAGTGTGACGTAAGGTTTTGCTGCATGAATGCATAGCACCTTTGAAATTACGAATGTAGTAATGCGAGCCGCCACCGATGCGGGATTCGAACTTGCCGGCATCGCTCCCGTTCAGGAGTCGCCGGAACTCGAGTATTTTCCCCTCTGGATTGCTGAGGGACACGCCGGCGAGATGAAGTATCTCGAAGCGCGCAATGAACAGGGTCTGTTAAAGCGAGCGTCTCTGGCCAACTCTGCCCCGTGGGCGCGCAGCGTGGTAGTGTGCGCGATCAACTACAACACCGCCGAACCGTACTCCACCGACGCGCGAAATCATTCCGCAGAGAATCAACAGCGCGGATGGATTTCCCGCTACGCCTGGGGCCAGCACGACTACCACGATTCTGTGATGCCGCGTCTTTTGCGAGTGGAAGCTGCGCTGAGGAGCGCGGTTGCGAGCGACGATCTGGTGACTCGCTGTTACGTGGATACAGGTCCCATCGTCGAGCGCGTGGCCGCAAAGTATGCGGGAATCGGATGGATCGGGAAGAACACGTGCATCATCAACCAGAAGATCGGTTCGTGGTTGTTTCTCGGCGTGATCCTGACCTCGCTGGATCTCACGCCGGGCTTGCCCGCACCAGACCGCTGCGGCAGTTGCACCCGTTGCATCGATGCCTGCCCCACCGATGCATTCATCGCGCCGTATCAGCTCGATTCCAACAAGTGCATCGCCTATCTCACGATCGAAAAGCGTGGCGCGATTCCGCACGATAAAGATAAAGATAAAGACGAAGACCTTCGCTCCGGGATGGGCCGGCATATTTTCGGCTGCGACATTTGCCAGGATGTTTGCCCGTGGAACCGGAAGGCGCCGGCAACCAGCGCAGCAGAATTTCAACCGCGCGAAGAGCTGCTGAACCCTGCGCTCGAATGGCTGGCTGATATCAGCACCGAGGAATTCAGCCGCACCTTCAAGACCTCTCCACTGCGCCGGGCGAAGCGCGCCGGATTGCGCCGGAATGCAGTCATCGCTATGGGCAACAGCGGCGACCGCAACTTCCTTTCTCACCTCAAGAAACTGGCAACGGACGATGACGTAGTAGTGGCCCAGAGCGCCGCGTGGGCGATTCAAAAACTGAATTCATCCGATTAGGTTTTTCCCAGAACTTTATGTTTCCTGCCCATTTAATATGGCTTTTATGATGAAGGCCACTCAAACTCCTGGAAATGAAGGACATTGGCCCAGGCCGATGTTGCCACTCTGACTTCCGTAACTGGTCCACCCGATAAGCAGCAACTAAACTACTGAAACGGGGTTCTTAATAAGGGTTTTTCCGTGGGAGAAGTATGCGTGATCCAGCTCAAACACGGCGCTTGATCGGACTTTCGTTCGTGGTGGTTGTGCTTTCAGCAGCGATGGCACACGCCTCGGCCACGCTTTTGCTGGAGGAGCCTTATGGCAAGCTCGGATTCTTTACAGCCACGGGACACGCCGCCGTTTATCTCTCCGGTGTTTGCGCGGAGACTCCGATCTTACTTCGCCCTTGTGCACCCGGAGAGCTCGGTGCAGTGATCAGTCGTTATGACGGAATCGGTCACTACGATTGGGTGGCAATTCCGCTGATTCCTTACCTCTACGCTGTCGACCAGACAGAAGACATTCCACTGTTTGTAGATCCTAAAATGGTTGGTTTTCTGCGCGATCAATACCGTCGCCAGCATCTTGAGGCGGTCGCGCCTGATTCGGCGGATGGAGCGGCTCCGAGCGGAAACTGGTATGAACTGGTGGGCTCAGCCTACGACCGGGCTTCGTATGCGTTTGAGATCGAAACTTCTCCCGCGCAAGACCAGGCTTTTATCCGTGCTTACAACGCAGCCCCAAACCGTTCTCACTTCCGCACCGCCTCTCGCAACTGCGCCGATTTCGCGAAGGACGTGATCAACTTCTACTACCCGAAAGCTCTGCATCGCAGTATCGTCGCCGATGTGGGCATCGCTACACCCAAGCAGATGGCGAAGAGGATGGTTAAGTTCAGCGAGCGCCATCCTCAGCTCGCATTCTCGCGTTATGTCATTCCGCAGGTTCCGGGCAGCGCCGCGCGCAGTACCGCAGTCCATGGAGTGGTGGAGTCGTTTTTCAAGTCAAAGAAATATATCGTTCCGAGCGCTGTGGCGAGCCCGGTGTTTGCCGGATGCGTGGCGGCTGTATATTTGGGCACCAACGTTGACCACTTCGATCCGGCGAAACGAGCGATGGTTTTTAACGCTGACCGAGACCTCGAACCGCCAGTTGGCGCGGAGGATCGGCGATCTTACCAAATCGAACTCAATCATCTGGTCGCCGCCGACATTGCCGAAGCTCCTGGCGCCCCCGCCGAGAAGTCTCTGGCACGGATGATGAGCAATGCTGCACCCGGCTTCGATTCCGAAGGGCATCCAGTTCTTCGCATGCGTGTTGCGGGCGAAGCGGTGACCGTGGGCGTCGCGCAGAGCAACCTGTTTGCGACGCAATCCTCCGGACGATTAACTCAGGAGATTATCGAGGTCAGATTGCGCGAGGAACTACGTCGCGGAAATCCGCCCAAGGTTTCAGAAAGTGACGTTGAGCGTGACTGGTCGCTGCTGGAAAAAGCTCGGAATGTTCCCGACGAGGAAGTCGCCTCCAGGTCTGCCAGACAATCGCCAACGGTCGTACAATCGCGCTGGAGCCACCCCGGCAATCGCCCGTAGTCGATCAGGACACAATCAGAAAATTCACAGCTTCTCGAAACCGTCCTATTGATCCTGTTGCGGCTGCGGTTGGTGCGGAGCCGGCATCACCGGCGCGCCCGGCTGGTTGGCCTGTTGTTGCTGCATCAGCATTTGTCGCTGCTGCATCTCCTGCAACAACTGCTGCGGCGTCTTCACTCCCGGCTGGTCCGGGTTCGCCGCGGGTTGTTCTGCATCCGCGGCATTCTGATCCGCACTTTCATCAATGTTTTCTTCCGCCGCTTCCGCTTGCGCATCCGCTGTCGGATTGGTGGCGGCAGGTGGCGCAGCGCCGTTTGCGGTCTGGCCAGGTTGGCCGGCTGGTGTGTCCGGTGTTTTGGCTACCAAAACCACCCGCACCAGCGCATTGGCATCTTCTGGCGATCCCAGCAGAATGTAATTGAAGCGCGATCCGTTCAGCAGTTCGGCCATCACTTCCCGGGCCGGCGCGGGCCCCAGGCGCGTAACCACTCGCTCGTTGGCGGTTGCCGGAATTTCGATGTCGGCGGAAGTATGCTTGCGCACGCTGCGCAGAATATCTCCAAGCGTCGAATTCGGCGCATTGATCGTCAAAAGTCCATTCTCATAGCTAACCTCAGGCGCAACCGCGGGGATTGCATCCAGCGGAACCTGTGGCACGGGACCCTGCGTCCCCGAAGGCAAGGGAGGCGGAACAGTCTTCTTCTTGTTCTTGCTATGGGCGCGATGCGGAGCTGGAGTGGTTTGCGTGTCCGCGCGTCCCGCAATCGGCAGGCATAACACAACTGCCAGCATAAATCCGGTAATCTTTAGTCGGCCACCCATGAGAACTCCTGATTCAGATCGCTTGGTTCGGGGACACAGCAAAAGTTCTTCCCACAATTCTAGCACCGCTTTGTGAATGCGGCTCCGTCAGCAGCCACTGATCGCACTACCCATCAGAACGTATTGACTTTATCCTCTTGCAGGGCGACCTTAAATTATTGAGTGAGGGGGACCGTGAAAGTTCCTTCATTCGGTGAGTACGCCGGGCGTACAATTTTCTGGGAGAAAATAGAGTGGCTGACGCAGAAGGTTCGAAGCGTTACTTCACACAACAGATAATTTCTATAGTTCAGAGCAAACTGGTAATGGCATGGGTGGCGTTGGCCTTAATGTGCTGCGCGAGCGCTGCCATCGCTGAAACCTGCACCACAGCGAGTGATATGGAGCCAGCCACGCGCAGCGCTCTAGTTTCTGCCGGTCAGCACTTTTTCGATCTCCTGGCCAAAGGCGATGCGGCATCGCTCCGGCAGGCGGCAATTCCCAGCCTTGCCTCGGATTTTTCCGCGATCGAAGCCACGATAAAGGACAATCAGGCTGCTCTGGCCGGTTCTAAAGCCACAGCTCGTCCGCCATTCCTGCTGGAAGCCGAGGGCGTCGCGCCCATTGCCCGCGCGGAATTCTACTGCGGCGTGTTTGGCCGGAACGGCCAAACCGCCAACAGCGCCGCATTCTATCTCAATAATCTACCCCCAGGAAAATACGCCGTGGTGATTCTCGACGTAACCTCGTCGAAGGAGCCTTACTACGTTTCATTCATTCTGCAACAACTGGGAACCGACTGGAAATTAGGAGGCCTTTACGTGAAACCCTCGCAAGTCGGCGGACACGACAGCGACTGGTTCACCACTCGAGCCCGGGAATTCAAGGCGAAAGGACAAACCCATAACGCCTGGCTTTACTACGTGGAAGCACGTTCTTTAATTTCGCCGTTGCCTTTCATGAGCACGTTGGTCACCGATAAGCTTTATGACGAATCGCAGAAAGCACAGCCCGCCGATCTGCCGGGGGATGGCAAGACTGTTGATCTCGCCTCCGGCACCACTACTTACAAATTGATCGACCTGTTTCCTCAAGTTGTGAACAATGAGTTGGATCTGATCGTCCGCTACGACGTGCCCGATGCTTCCAATACGAATCAGGCTTATCAAAGCAACATGGCGGTAATGAAGGGACTGGTAACGAAATATCCCGAACTGCGCGACGCCTTCACCTCGGTCGTAGCGCGCGCGGTTGATCCCAGTGGCCGCGATTACGGAACGATGCTGCCAATGAAGGATATCAAGTAGCAAAGGCAGTTCTCAGTTCTCAGTTCTCAGTTGCATAGCTTCTTCCAGCAGACATTCTTTTGGATCTTTATCGTCGCGCAGGCCAAGGAAGACTGGGGCCCGCAGCTTCGGACCACTGCCACCGCTGGCGCCGTCAGTCCATTCTGCATATTCGATCTCGGCCACAAGCTCGGGTTTTACCCAGAAAACCCTTCTCAGAGCCTCCACCTCGCCATAAAACGGCTTCTGCTTTGTCTCCCGCTTCTGCAGCATTTTCCAGATTTCGCCGAGAGACTTCTGGTTGAACCCACTACCGGCCTGTCCCACATGAATCAGCCTGCGTTGTTCATCGTAGAGACCTAGCACGATCGAGCCGAAATATGCCCGGCTGCCTTCGGGTTCGGTGTATCCGCCGATCACGCACTCGATGCGATGCCGGATTTTTATCTTGAGCCATTCGCCGCTGCGCCGCTCCTGGTAAACGCTGTCACGCTTTTTGGCCAGAATTCCTTCCAGGCCTTTCTGGCGCGCAATTTCCAACAACGCCTTCCCTTCTCTCTCGTAGTGATCGGAGTAGCGCAGCGAATCTCCCGCGACCAGAATCGAAGCCAATTTCTTCTTGCGTTCCTCCAGCGCAACCTTACGCCAATCGTAGCCATCGAGATAAAGCAGATCGAATGCGTAATAGAGCACCGGCACATCCGCATTGCTCACGCCGCGGCGTCCTCCAGGACGAAATCCGGTCCGCTGCTGCATCAAGCTGAACGAAGGTCTTCCCTGCTCATCAAGAGCGACAACCTCTCCATCCAGAATTGCGCTTTTCGCCTTGATGAACTCCGGTAAGTCTTTCAACTCGGGATAACGCTGCGTCAGTTCGTTCTGATTTCGCGAAACCAGCCGCACCTTGCCGTTATCGATGAAAGCAACCGCCCGGTAGCCGTCCCATTTGATTTCAAACAACCAGTCTGGTCCATCAAACGGCTCAGCAATAGAAGTTGCCAGCATGGGATAGATTTCCGTCGGCATGGCGCGCTTGAGAGGAGCGGGAGAAGAAGAAGAAGAAGAAGAAGAAAGAAGAAGAAGAAGCTTTCAACACAGGGGGCACAGAGGACACAGGGTAATTCTTTGGATCTATTTTATTTTGTTTTACCCTGTGCTCCCCCGTGTCCCCTGTGTTTAATTCTTTTGTTTTTTTTTAGCCGTCGTCTTCTTCGCAGAATTCTTCTTATCCAATTTCGCGACCGCGTCGGCCAGCCAGGCAGCTTTCAACTTACCGCGCCCCGCAGAGGGACGGCTCTTCCATTCTCTTGATCCCGAATCTCCAGCGATCTCCGCCAGGCTGCGCTTGCTCAGCACCGACTCGTCATACTCATCAATGTCGTATCCGTCGACGGCGTATTGGTCGTGTTTCTTGATCAGCAGCCATTCGTTGCCTTTACTCCCCGGGCGCCGGCCTTTCATCTTTATCAGCGCGAAGTCCCCCTTCAACTTCTTGCCGTCCAGGCGAAATTTCAAATCGCCCTTGGCCAGCATGGCAGCGGCTTCGGCTTCAGTCCCAGGAACATATTTCCCCTCCACCGGAACCGGAGAGAGCGGCTGCCACGTACCCACGTCCCAAACCATCACCGTACCTGCTCCGTAATTATTTTCCGGGATGATGCCCTCAAAATCGAAATACGAAACTGGATGATCCTCCACCTGCATCGCCAGCCGCTTATCCGCCGGATCGAGCGAGGGCCCCTTGGGCACGGCCCACGATTTCAGCACGCCTTCCATCTCCAGCCGAAAGTCATAATGCAGCCGCGTGGCATCGTGCTTCTGCACCACAAACCTGTGCCCGGCCTTGCTCTCCACTTTCGGTGGAGGCTCAGGTGTCTGCTCGAATTTTCGCTTGCGCTTGTATTCTTCCAGTGCCATAGCGATCATCATTTAACCATAACCAAGTGGAGCGACGGACCCCTTCGTCCGTCAGCCGAGCAAGCGAGGCCAATATGAAACATGTGGGGACAGCCGCCCTCGGCTGTCCACGCCGAGCAAAGCTCGGCCCCTGCCGGTACCACCACAACTCTCGAGTTCGCTAGAATGCCTACACCATGCAACGCGAATTTCCCGAAGTCCCTCTGGTCGGCGTCGGAGCCATCATCATCGAAGACTCGCGCGTCGTCCTCGTGAAACGGCTTCACCCTCCGCTGCAAGCCGAATGGTCCATTCCGGGAGGCGTGCTTGAAGTCGGCGAAATGGTCCGCCACGCCGCCATTCGCGAGGCTCGCGAAGAAACCGGACTCACCGTCGAACCCGGCGAACTCCTCGGTGTATTCGACCGCATCCTGCTGAATCCCGAGCAACGCGTGCAATATCATTACGTTTTGATTGATTTTCTCTGCCGCCGGGTTGCGGGCGATCTCGCCGCCGCCAGCGATGCCGCCGAAGTCCGCTGGTTCATGCCGGAAGAATTGCCCTCGTTAAACCTTGCGCACGACACGTTAGAGGTAATTCAAAAAGGATTTACGTCCGTTGCAGGAGCTTGATCGACGGTTACTTGGTTTCCTGCAGCAGCACCACATCCGACTCCGAATGGCTGCGCAGGATTCCCAGCGTCTTTCCGTCCGGCGACCAATGAAATGAATCGATCTTCTCGGAAGTAAAATGAGTGATCTGATGGCCGGGCGAGCCGTCGAGCGGTTGGATCCAAATATTATCGACGCCGTTTTCGTGGATCGGATAAGCTACTCCTTTACCATCAGGAGTAAATGCCAGGCCGCCTGTGGCCACGCGTGAGTCGGCATTCAACAAGCGAGGCGCCGACGAGCCCAAGTCCAGCAGCGCCAGCTTTTCTTGGCCGCGCTGCGTGGCCGCATCGACAATTTCCAGGATATAGCCAAGCACCTTGCCATCCGAAGAAACGCCCATGCCACCGGAAGGAAAACTATTTGGTACGACACTTCCGGGAACTACTTCAGGTTTTCCGGAACCATCCATCGGTGCCCGCCAGATCTGAGACAAGTCTCGAGGACTGTAGTAGACCCACTTCCCGTCGGGCGAGCAGACACCACCAACGTCGATCTTTCCATCGCTTACTTTTACGGGATTCGAACCATCAGCGTTGGCGCGCCAAATTGAGGCCGTCGGCAGACCGCCGTGAAAGCTCCATGAAAAAACCAGGCGGTCACTGCCACAAGCGGAAAAATCGAATATGCCAGACTTCGAATCACTAATGAGTTGCGTTGGATTTTTGCCGTCCGCTCCCATACGCAGCAGCCGGGAGTCATCGGCGACCAGCAGAGTTCCATCTGCACTCCAATTGAAGCCGTTCACTTCCAGCCCTTGTGGAACCAGGGGTTTGAGATCGCCATCTTTACTGCCTGCGCCGGGCAGAAGATACAAATTCTGCGTGGTCTTGACCTGCACTGAAGCCAAAGTCTTGCCATCGGCCGAGAGCGTCAGAGTTGCATAACGGTTGGTGTCGCGGGTAATGGGCTGGAGCGGCCCTCCAGAATCGGGAATGTATCCGATCTGCCCTCGCGAAAACGTCGGCCCCGCTTGCTGATAGATGGTAAGAATTCCTCGGCCATCCGGCAGCCATTTTGATTCTGACAGGAACTTTTCCTTGAAGGTGGCGAATCGTTCCGCCTTTTTGGTCTCAACGTTGAACAAATCGATTCCACTCAAAGCTTGATCGGGCTGAGGCAATATCAGAGCTACCTGTTTGCCATCAGGAGACCAGGTCGAAAAGCGCGGGATCTGGCTCGCTGAGCCAATCTGCAGGATCTTCTCATCATTGCCGCTAAGATCCGCAGCCAGCAATCGATACTTCCCGAGCTCCGGGTCATTAGCGCGCGCATATACCATGCGAGTGCCGTCAGGGGAAAATCCGACGTCGCTGTCGATATCGCGCACGACGGTTTGCGGAGTTCCGCCCAGCACCGGCGCACGGTACAAGTTGAAATCGCTATTCACGGCATTTTGGGCTTTGCGGAAATAGATGTAGTTTCCGTCCGGCGAAAACGAAAGGCTCCGGTAGCTCGAGGCCGAAGGCGGAATGACCTGTGTATCGCTGGCTGTGGGCACGTTGCGCAGCCACAAACTCTGCAATCCGTTGTCGTTCAGAACGCTGAGCACATACTTGCCATCAGGCGATATCGCGGCGAGCGCCGCTTTGCCGGAATTCGTCACCTGCGTGACCGTGAAGTTTTGAAATGGCGCCGCAGCCGGACGGTGGAATATCGCGTAGACACCATAGCTCGCGGCCGCAAACACGACGAGTGCTGCAATTCCAATCGCGCCGGTTCCCCACTTATGCTGTTTGGCGGCGGCGGCGACCGCCGAACTCCCGGAGCGGGACGCGACCGCACCACTTCCAGAAGCAGCCACGCCTCCGGAAGCTGGCGCGGCAGGAATGGAGGTTGATGGCGCAGAGCCGTAGCTCCCGACCGTAGCCACTTCTGGCGCCAAGCGACGGCCCGACTCGCTATCGCGTTTCAGTCGCTGAAGATCGGACCGCAAATCCGAAGCATGCTGGTAGCGCAGACCGGGATCTTTTTCCAAAGACTTGTTGACGATGCGTTCCAGCTCGGCGGGAATCTGCGGATTCAGACGAAGCGGCGCAATCGGCGACCGATTCAATATGCCATCGAAAATCTCAGCTGAAGTGGCTCCGGAAAACGCTTGCCGTCCCGTCGCCATTTCATAAAGCACCATGCCAAAGGAAAAAATATCGCTGCGCGCATCCAGTTCGCGTCCGCGCGCCTGCTCCGGCGACATGTAAGCCACAGTTCCCAGCGCCGTTCCCGGGCTGGTGAGATTCATCTCTCCTTCCGTGGCTGCCACGCCGGTAAGGGTTTCGCCGGTGCCGCGAGAAATGACTTTCGCCAACCCAAAGTCGAGCACCTTGGCCTGTCCGCGTTCTGTCACGAAAATATTGGCGGGCTTAATATCGCGATGGATGATGCCTTCGGACTGCGCCGCATCCAGCGCATCGGCTACTTCGATTCCGATACTCAGAATCGTTTCCAGCGGCAGCGGAACGTTGCCGATGCGGTGCTTGAGGGTCACGCCCTTCAGCAACTCCATAGCGATGAAGGGATGTCCATCGGCCTCATCAATGTCGTGAATTGTGCAGATATTAGGATGATTCAGGGCGGAGGCTGCCTGCGCCTCGCGGCGGAAACGCTCGAGCACAGCCTCATCACGGGCAATGCCTTCCGGCAAAAACTTCAGGGCGACAAAGCGGCGAAGCTTCGTATCCTCGGCGCGGAACACAATGCCCATACCCCCGCCGCCCAGCTTTTCCAAAACGCGGTAGTGGGAAATAGTGCGGCCGATCGGAAACAATTCATCGGTCATGTGCTGCGAATCTTAGTTCCCGGTTTGCAGTCGCGTCAACTAATGGCGAGTATCTTTCTCTAGGTGTACCCCGCTACTCCCCTTTATCCGCCCACTCGGCATCGCACGCGTGACATCGCCAGCCCGGCCGCTGCACCGGGATCGGCATATGGAGAAACGCACTCATGTACGAAATGGGACGGTCCAGCTCCTGGAAATTCACATCGAGTGACTGGCATTGCGGACAGCGCGGCTGCTCATACAGCCCGATACCCTGCACGTACAGGCCCTCGAGAATCGGCTCGTCCAGAAGTTTCTGCGCGTTGGCTGCATCCGGCGCGCGCACCTTCAGCTTGATCCCGCCGATAAAGTTTGAAATGAACCAGTCCAGCCGCACCAGATTTTCGTCGGCCAGAAAACATTCGATGCCCGCCGATTCCAGACTTCCCTTCGCCAGTAGCGCTTCCGGCAGATCACGAAACTGCCGGATGGTCACAAGCTCGCGCACTTCCATTTCCTGCCGCGGCTCCGGCACCGGCTCGTCGGAACACTCCAGATGGCGGCGGTCCATCTCATCTTCCAGCGCGTCCCAGGCCAACTCAGTCAGCGACTCTGCGCTACGCGCCAGCCGATGCAGTTCCCCGTCGGTCATGCCCGCATAGGTCTCGGCTAGCCGACGGCGCTCGCGCTGCTCGTCCAGATAAGGTTCGTCACGATAGGACACGTCGCCAGCATACTAAGACTTCACCCAATAGGCCAACTGGCCAAGGGCACAACCTGGATTCCCTGGATTGCCTGGATTGCGGGTAATAAGTTTCCGCTAAGAATTTGCTTCGGAACCTTCTGAACGAGCGCGGGAGTGTTTGCGGACGATCATCATCCCTACCAGCACGGCGCTGACCAGCATCACTACCCTTATATAAACGCCGGCGTGAAATGCCTGGTCTCCTGCGGCGGTGCGAAGAAGGCCTGACCCTGCACTGGCTGTGCAGAATCCGAAGTAAAATTTCTCCATCCATCCCCGGGAAATGATCAGAAGCCACAAAAGAACTGCAGAAACCACGGCAAAGATTCCGCAAAGGATCCAGGTGCCGGGTCGCACCGTGGAGTGTGCCCAGATGCCGGCCGAGGGATCAGCCGCGACCATCTGTCGCACCGCGATTGAAAGGAACACTATCGAATGTACCAGCGCCACCACGGCACGTCTGCAATTCGTAAGGATGGAAAATCCGTCCATGCGAACCCTACTGTAAAGAAATTCGCCTGAAGGCCGCAGTGATCTGGATCACCCCCGGAGAAAATTGTCCTGACACCGAATTCGAAACGATCAAAGAGCATGGGGATCGTTTTTCACACACCATTTTATTGAGGGCCTTCACAGGTGCGGCCACAACAGCCGGGAAGATTCTGTCTAAGTCGCTGAGTAGGAAGTGGCGCTGTCGCCAGGAAATCTTGTCGTCAGCCGCGCCGCGTTAGGTGTGCACCGGCACTGACCCGAACACCGCAGACACCAGAGCTTGGACATCCTCAACTGCTTCATCGAGTTCGAAGGTAAACCGTACCAGGTCCACACCTGCGAGATCGCTGTGCTCCTTCAGCAGAATGCCCCATGCGGGATTCGAGATCAAGTCTACCTTGTGGCGTTCATAGTACCCGTAACCTAAGCCGCGCATGCGGCAGAGTAGGTCGCTCAAATGTACCAGCGCCACCAGAGACTGCGCCTTCTGGCTTTGCGCGACGACGTGATGATAGGTGATGACTTCAACGATATCGTCGGCCAGTTTCCATTTTTCAGCCAAGGCCCGTCCAGTCTCACAGTGCGTGAACCCCATTGTGGCAAATTCCGCCTCGTGCAGCGGAATCTCATCGCGGTAGGCGCACTCCATCGCCGAGGCAAATTCCTTGGGAAAGACCAGGCAGTTAACCATGAACCCGATGTCATGCAACAGCCCCGCCATATAAGCCTTCTCACCATCGGCAGCACCCAACTTCTCACTGAATTTCCGGCACACCATGGCGCACCCCAACGAGTGTCTCCAAAAAACAGCCGGATCCAGCACCCACTTTTCCGCCGGGAAAGCCTGCCCCAGGCAACAGGTGAGAAGAATTGTTTCTACGCGACGCAGCCCCAGGCTGATCACCGCCCCCTTAATCGACTTCGGCGACTGCGCCAATCCAAACAGCGGTGATCCCGCCACGCGCAGGCATTGCGCGGCAATGGTGTTGTCGTAAGACACCAGGCGTACTACTTCGTCCACCTTTACTTCCTCCGTGCTACTACTCAGCAGCTCCAGTAAGGGCAGAAAGACCGCCGGGATGGCGGGCGTAGTATCGATGCTTTGCACGCGCTTACGAATCGTTGCGGCGAAGGAGGTGATCATAGTTTGCCACTGCTAAGGGATGGTTTCCAATACGCGATCGCTCCGGGAAAGTGCACCAGGTGGAACTTGTCGTTTAATTTCATCAGCGATTCCGACGTTCCGAGAAAGAAGTAACCTCCAAAATTGAGATTACTGAAAAAGTGGTCAATCACTTTCGACTTCGATGGACCGTCGAAATAGATGAGCACGTTGCAGCAGAAAATTAGGTCCATTCCCTTCATGAAAAGCATCTTGGAGTCGTCCTGCAGATTCAGCCGGCTGAAAGTAATCAGTTTCTTAACCTCAGGACGCACCTGCAGTTTCTTATCGTCGACCAGAGAAAAATACTTCCGCTTGAAATAGTCCGTAGTGTTGCGCAGCGCATAATCGCCATAGATGCCAGCCTTAGCCGCTTCCACGGAACGGTCATTCAGGTCGGTGGCAACAATCTCTATCGTCCAGCCCTTCAGTAGAAGCTCACTTTCCTCGAGCATGTTCATAGCCAGGGTGTAGGACTCTTCCCCGGTGGAGCAGCCTGCACTCCAGATCCGCAGCCGCTTCATCACCTGCTTGGTTCTTTCTCCCACAATCTCGGGCAGGATCACCTTACGGAGCGCGTCGAGTTGCGGCTGGCTGCGGAACAGACAGGTTTCGCCAATCGTGACTTCGTTCAGCAAATGCCGCAGTTCCGTCTCCCGGTTGGAGTGTGCGGTCAGGCGGTCCCAATACTCACGGGAGCTTTGGAGTTCCAGTGCCTTCATCCTTCGCCCACAGGCATCAGCCATCAGATAGAGTTTTTCCTCGAGCTGAAAAATGCCGCACACTTTGTACACCAGGTCGCGGACTTGGCGGAATATGGGATCGATGGGTTCGCTGACCTTGTGGTCAGACGGGGTAGTCGCAGTTCGGGTGCCGACTGTCATTTTGCTCGAGGCTCCAGGCTCGCATAATTGTTCAAGGGGAAAGGGACGCGAGGCTTGCGGCTCTGCAGCACGCGGCGAGTGATCTCCGGTGCTAACTGATCAAGCGGATACACGGCATCGGCCTGTCCCGCCGCATATACCAGGCCCGGCATCCCCCAGACCACCGAGGAAGGTTCGTCTTGGATGATCACCTCTCCGCCGGCTTCGCGAATGTGTTGCGCTCCCAGCACTCCGTCTGCGCCCATGCCCGTCATCACTACGCCCAGTACATTTGCTCGACACACCGCGGCCACAGAGCGAAACAGCACGTCGACCGCCGGACGGCAGGAGTGCTCAGGTGGATCCTGGTTGAGCAGCAACTGCCAGTTTGTGCCCGCCTGTGCCACGGTCATGTGGAAGTTTCCCGGCGCAATCCAGGAATGTCCCGGCACAAGCACCACACCCCCGCTGCCCTCTTCGACGTGAATCTCAGAATGGCTCGCCAGCCGTTCGGCCAGCATGCGGGTGAAAAGAGGCGGCATATGCTGCACCACCACAATGGGGACGGGGAAGTCCTTCGGAATCCGCGGCAAAACTTCCGCCAGAGCATTCGGACCACCGGTGGACGTGCCGATGGCCACAATCTCAATGCGTCGGTGGACGGGCACTCGAACCCGTACCAGGGGACGCGGTGGCGGCAAAGACTTGAGCTTCGGAGAAGTGCGCGTGCACAGCGCCTTGATCTTGGGAAGGAGTTCGGCACGAATCGCTTCGATGGCCACAGCCGGGCTGCCGGTATTGCTCGGCTTAGTGGCATAATCCGAGGCTCCCAGCGAAAGCGCGTCCAGGGTCGCCGACGCACCGCGCTCGGTCAGCGTGCTGAACATTATGACCGGCAATTTGGCATCTAGCTTGCGCAGTTCCACAAGCATCTCCAGGCCGTTCATCACTGGCATCTCGACATCAAGCGTGATGAGGTCGGGATGAAGCTGCTCGATTTTCGCCAGGGCAATGTGCCCGTCGCTGGCAGAACCGACGACTTCCACCTCTGGGTCCGTGGCCAAGGTCTCGCACAGCAGCTTGCGAATCACCACCGAGTCGTCCACTACGAGGATGCGAATGGGAGCCATAGTAGGTCGCTTGTTTCAGGTTTCGTTGCAGCGCTCAGCGGAGAGCATTCATGGGCGCGCTCGCGACGGCTCTCGCACCTCAGCCCAGCCGATGTACTGCCCTGCCTTACCGCGCCTGACGCCTCCACTGGCAGGAGCGCGTCACCGCGGGTTGGCACATGCCGGGCCCACAGCCGTCGAGCAGGTCCATGCAGCGCCAGCCGAAACATCCGCAACAAAATTTCTTCGGCTTCTTCCGTTGACACTATTCCCGGAGGCAAACAACTGTCGCAAGGCTTCGTCCCCAAAGGCCGGGCCGGCACACAGTTCTCTCGCGGGCGCCATGATGTTCCTTCCTGTCCCGGTGGCTCAGAACTTGTACCGTTCCACGAGTTCGCGCAGCGAAGTCGCCAGTTTGGAGAGTTCGGCCGCGGCCTTTTGGGTGTCGACGGCTCCGCGTGACGTGCTCGCTGCAGCCTCGGTTACGCCTGCAATATTGCTGGTGATTTCGCCGCTGCCTCGCGCCGCTTCGCCAACGTTGCGCGCCATCTCGTTGGTGGTGGCGTTCTGTTCCTCCACCGCAGTGGCGATCGTATTGGAGATGCCGTTGACCTGGTTGATGACCTCGCTGATCGAGGCGATGGCCCCCACCGCTGCCTTGGTGTCACTCTGAATAGCTTCGATCTTCCGGCTGATGTCCTCCGTGGCCTTGGCGGTTTCCTTGGCCAACTCTTTTACCTCGTTGGCCACCACCGCAAAGCCTTTGCCCGCTTCACCCGCCCGCGCGGCTTCAATGGTGGCATTGAGTGCCAGCAGATTGGTCTGCTGGGCAATCGAGGTGATGACCTTAATCACCTGGCCAATCTCGGTGGAGGAATCACCCAGTTTGGACACGGTGGAATTGGCAGTTTCCGCGACTTTGACCGCGGAGGTTGCCACCTTGGCCGCTTCGGTGGCATTCTTGGCAATTTCCTTAATGCTGGCGCCCATCTCCTCCGCCCCAGTGGCCACGGTCTGGAGGTTTTGGCTGACCTGCGCAGTATTGGTGGAAACCACCTTAGCCTGGGCTGATGTCTCTTCCGCGTTTGCGCTCATCTGCTGACTGTTGGAGGAAAGTTCTTCGGAGGCGCTGGCCAGAGACTGAGCGTTCTGGCCAATGGCTGCGAAGCCGGTCCGCAGGTTCCCGAGAAGCTTCGACAACCCTTGTCCCATGAGCCCGACAGCGTCGCTGCCCAGTACCGTGATCTCCTGAGTAAGATCACCTTCGGATGCCGCGGTCACTACCTTCAGAATGCTGTCCACCTTTTGCTTTAGCTCCACGGCCGCCAGCTTCTCCCGCTCCGCTCCCGCCGCCACCTCGTTTTTAGTGTTTACTTGTTGCGTGACATCGGTAGCGTACTTCACAACCTTGAACGGCTTGCCGTTCAGATCCATGATTGGGTTGTAGGAGGCCTGAATCCAGACCTCTTTGCCGCCTTTGCCAATCCGCAGGTATTCCGCCGCCTGGTACTCGCCTCTGTTCAGTTTTGCCCAGAATTCCCGATAGTCCGGGCTTTGCCGGTAAGCTTCCTGTACAAACATGCTGTGATGCTTGCCCTTTACCTCGTCGAGCGTGTAGCCCAGGGTCTTGAGGAAGTTGTCGTTGGCAGTAATGATGGTTCCGTCCATCTTGAATTCAATCACCGCCTGCGACTTGCCGATCGCCGCGACCTGACCTGAATAATCGGCCATGATTAGTTTTTGTTGGGTTGTGTCGGTGGCGTACTTAACCACCTTGAACGGTTTGCCGTTCAAGTCCATGATCGGGTTATAGGAGGCCTGAATCCAGACTTCTCTCCCGCCCTTGCCGATGCGCTTGAACTCGTCGGCGACGTAGTCGCCGCGGTTCAGCTTGGCCCAGAACTCGCTGTAGGCCCCGCTTTGCCGGTAGGCCTCGTCCACGAACATGCTGTGATGCTTGCCCTTTACCTCGTCGAGTGAGTAGCCCAGCGTCTTGAGGAAGTTGTCGTTGGCAGTAATGATGGTTCCATCCATCTTGAATTCGATCACCGCCTGCGACTTGCCGATCGCCGCGATCTGGCCTGAATAATCAGCCGTAATTAGTTTTTGCTGGGTTGTGTCGGTGGCGTACTTAACCACCTTGAACGGTTTGCCGTTCAAGTCCATGATCGGGTTATAGGAGGCCTGAATCCAGACTTCCCTCCCGCCCTTGCCGATGCGCTTGTACTCAGCTGCCTGGTACTCGCCCCGGTTCAGCTTGGCCCAGAACTCTTTGTAGTCGGAGCTTTGCCGGTAGGCCTCGTCCACAAACATGCTGTGATGTTTGCCCTTGATTTCTTCCAGCGTGTAGCCCAATGCATTGAGAAAGTTGTCATTGGCGTCAATAACGGTGCCGTCCATGTTGAATTCGATTACGGCTTGCGATTTACGGATGGCAGCTACTTGGCCGGCATGGTCAATGTTGGTTTGTGCCTCCGAAGCTTTCCCGGTGAAATTTTTCTTCTGCATTTGCGCGGCAGTGCTCATGTTTTTAATTCTCCTTAAGAGTTTCTGGAATCTTGGCGTCCGTTATAGTTTGAGTCACCGTGTCCTGCCAGCACTCCCCGATGGCGAGACCACAGTCCCACGGCCAACAGGAATACGACGAGCGACGATGCCATATGCAGCTTTCCTAGGCGTTTCTTCCATCCGCAATGGGGCTGGATTCACCCATGTCGACCACACGTGCGGTGTCCAACAACAGCAGCAGGCGCTCGGGCAACTTATGGACGCCGCGAATCATTTCCCGCGCCATCCCCTTCAGCGTTTCCGGCGGCTGCTCGAAGGTCTTTTCTTCGACCTCAATGACATCGCCGATTTCGTCTACCAGCAGGCTGAGCGCTCCATCGTCGGTGCGCACCACAACATTCATCGGCAACTGGTCTGCCGGGCGTTCGGTCATGCTCAAGCGCCGCCGCAGATCGATGGCCGTGACAATTTGTCCGCGCAGGTTGATCAGTCCGCGGACGACTTGCGGCACCAGCGGCACCCGAGTCATCTCTTGATAACGGATCACTTCCTGAACCTGCTGCACGGGCACTCCGAAAAAGTGCCGGTCGAGAAAAAAAGTGCAATACTGCTCGCTGTTCGCCATGGAAGCCTTCCCCCTTATCCTGCGGCCGCGGCTTTGGCCGCTTCCGTAAAGAAGCCGGGATGCGACGCCCGCACCACGCCCTGCACATCCAGCATGTCAGTGACCCGCTTCTGCACCACCGCCGTGCCCAGGATCCCGGCCCGCTCGGCCATGCGATCAAGCACTATCTCCTCATCCACAATGTCGAGGATCCGCTCCACCACTAAGCCCACGCTGCGCCCTTGCTCGACATAGACGACCACCTGCAGCGGGGCTTGCGGATCGACGGCGGTTTTGCCAGTTTCGCCTTCCGGCAGGTCCACCGCCTCAGAAATGCGGATTAAAGGCATGATCTGTCCGCGGTACTGCACCACCTGCTGCTGGCCTGTGTTCTCTACCTTGCTGACGGCAAACTCCTCCAGACGCGCCACCAGCGAGAGGGGAACTGCCATGCGCCCATTCTTGCCCGTCTGAAAGAGCAGTAGGGTTTGCCGGTCACCCGCGGTTTTCTCCCCCGAGGATGCTTCCTTCGCCGCCACAGCGCGGTCCTGCTGCTCGCTGATGACATTGGCCTTCTGCGCCAGTCCCAACGCGTCCAGAATCAGCGCCACTTTCCCGTCCCCCATGATGGTGGCGCCGGCAAACGTGTTTACTCCCTTGAGCTGCTTGCCCAGAGGCTTGACCACGATTTCTTCTGTATCGTTAATTTCGTCAACCACCAACCCGAACGGTCGACCCTCGGCTTGCAGCACCACGATGTTGACTGCATTTCCCGCTGGCGACAGCGGTTCCGCAGCCCCGGCCAGTTCCAGTACACGGCTCAGATAAACCAGAGGCAGCAGCCGGCCGCGCAGCCGGTGCACCGGAGCGCCCTGAACCATCTCGATGCCCTTGCCCACCTCGTCGGCCTCCAGCCGCACAAGTTCGAGCAAGCTCACCTGAGGTATGGCGTAGCGATCGCCGCCGCAGGTCACCACCAGCGCTGGGATAATGGCCAGGGTCAGGGGAATCTTTACGCGAACCGTCGTGCCCTTGCCCAGGGTGGACTGAACGTCCACAGTACCGCCAATCTTTTCGACATTGGTTTTCACCACATCCATGCCGACGCCACGGCCCGAAACGTTGGTAACTTTTTCCGCCGTGGAAAATCCTGGCAGGAAGATCAAATTGAAGATCTCCCGCTCAGTCATCCGGGGCGCGTGCTCGGGTGTGATCAACGCGCGTTCCACCGCTTTCTTGCGGATGCGATCCACGTTCAGGCCCGCACCATCGTCACTGATCTCGATATTGACCTGCCCGCCTTCATGAAAAGCGCGCAGAACCAACCGTCCGCTTCGATCCTTGCCCAACTTCACGCGCTCTTCCGGAAGTTCGATCCCGTGGTCCACGGAATTGCGTACCAGATGGGTGAGCGGATCTTTGATGGCCTCGATGATGGTCTTATCGAGCTCTGTCTCTTTGCCCTCCATCTCGATGTGGACTTCCTTGCCGCAGCCGAGCGCCACGTCGCGCACTGTCCGTGGAAACTGTCCCCAGATGTTCCCGATGGGTTGCATGCGGGTCTTCATGACCCCCTCCTGCAACTCGGTGGTGATCAGGTTAAGACGTTGGGAGGCAGCCAGAAAGCTCGTATCTTTAATACGGTTGGCGAATTGCAGGACTTGATTGCGCGCCAGCACCAGCTCGCCGCCCAGAGTCATCAGTTTGTCCAGCACGTCGACGCCGACGCGTATGGTCTCGGTGGCGGAGTCACGGGGCCGAGATTCGAGGGCAGGCGCTGGCGCAACCTCCTCCTGCTTCGCCAGTTCACTATGCCGTCCATCGCTGGAGTCTGCGGCTACAGACGCTTCGACAAGTTCGGAGAATATATTCTCGATGGCGGCTGGTTGGGCATCCTTGCTCGGCATCGAAGCGAGTTGTTTGGCTGGCGATTGCGAGTCGGGTTGCGCCGGTTGGATCGCTGCGGCGGGCTTGCGCTCGGTTTCGCTTGCCGATGGATTTTGCAGCCGCGTCAGGGTTTCCCGCAGCTCTGGGTAATCGACCTCGCCATCATGGCCGGTCGATTGAACCTCCTTAAGCATCAGGCGAATGGCATCCACCATGCCCAGCAGTGCCGTAGTGATCTCCGGATTGAGCGTGAGCTGGCCGTCGCGCAGGCGAGTCAGTAAGTTCTCCCCAACGTGAGCGACCTTTTCCAACTTGTTGAAACCCAGGAATCCACATGTGCCTTTGATGGTATGAATCGTGCGAAACACACCCGCCAAGGCCTCTTTGTCTCTCGGATTCTTTTCAAGACCGACCAAGTCGCGGTCCAGTCGGTCGAGGTTCTCGTAACTCTCGATCAGAAAATCTTTGACGATATCACTCTCGCTCATGGGTGCCAGTCCTTTCCAAGTTGGGAATGATTCCCTACAGGCGAGTAGCTACCAGGTGGTTGCCTGTCTGTTTGCGTCTGCTGCATCGCGCTTTCTTTCGCTGAGTGAGGTCCCATGTTGCGGGGAATCGCCCCTTAACATCTCTTCAACTACCTCATCGTCTGTTCCAGCATTTTCTTTAGGTGGGGGAGCCACGTCACAACAGAGAGTTCAGGTGGAGCACTTCACCTCCGTGTTTGATGGGGTTACGAGAGGATTACGCTGTGGGAGCTAACGCGCGTGAGGGTCTGCTCTACAAAGAATCGAGGAGAGCCGATTTAAGACGCTAGCCCGGCGGGTTGGCAACTGAGATCCTGTATGCCAGTCGTATCGAACTTCGCGCGGAATTAGGGCGCCAGGTCAGCCGCATTCGCGGACAAGTGCTGGGCGATGGTTTCCAGCAGTTTGCCTATGTTACCGAGAGAAGCGAGTGGCAAGCTCAAGAGAGTCTTATTGTTGGCGGAATGTTTGACCTCGACGGCTGAGCCATCTTCTTTCTTCTGGACCCGAACCGTGATCGTTTTCCCGCCTACCGGAACACCAAGCATTAAGTCCACCACTCCTTGAGCCAGCGCAGACTGGCCTCCGCCAAACATCGAAGGGTCCTTGCGCGACTCCTGGGCGAGAAACGCAAAATCACGGGAAAAGAAATCCGGCTTTTCCGCCTCGAATCTGGTGAAGGAAAAAAGAGTATTGTTGGAGTCCGGGTCGACGACCATAAACTTGTCGCCTCGAATCGCTCCCTGTATTTTCACGCGAAACACTGCAGATGTGCCCGCGGTGAAAACCCTGGTCTCGGTCTGAAAGTCATTTGCGGGTAAATCAACCTTGTAGGCGTGAGCGGCTTTGGTACTCATCGAGCGGACGGGGGCAAAGCTGGTGTCGCGCAGGAGTTCGCCCGCCAGATAGGAGGCGGCGCGCAGCGCCGACTTGCTATCCCCAACCCGGATTGCAAAGAGATCATTAGCTTCCTGCGCAGAAGACAACAAAGGTATAAACAGCTGCTCGAGCAGATCGTAACTGGCAGCGTAGAATTGTCCGGGCATCGAAGCGATGGCGACTAGACTTCCCGACGCGGAAAGCTCGACTAAACGTTCACCCCCCATACCGGGCGTCGTCCTCTCGCAAATAGATAAATCAGCGCTCTGGCCCGACCGCGTCCGGGCCTGCACAGCCTGAGCACAGCATTCATTTGTGCGGAAGACGTTGCGAGTGGAAGTCCGCAACGACTTTTCTGAAATGAGCTTAGGAGGGTGAAATCTCCATGTCAAGTACCGATGGGTTCTTGTGTCATACCACAATAGAAATGTCCCCGGTTGAACGGTTCGAGCAAGACAGTCAAAAGTCAGTCGTGCAACTTCAGGCGGGAGTCTTGACTTATGAAACGAAACTTAATGTGATGATGCAGCTCGCATTGCAGGATGCGTTGGCGGGCGTAGCCAGTCGCCGCAAAAGTGAGGACCGCATCGAATAAGGTATCGCGCATTAGCATGTGTTCTGTGTTGTCATCCTTGATCTAGAAGGGTTTAAGCATGTCAGTAACACCTACGGACTCCACGCCGGTGACAGCCTGCCGCAACAGTACCTACCCGTAAGTTGCGGTGCAACGATCGTTCCACGGATATTGTTTGCCGCTGGGGAGGGATGAGTTCATCATCCTGCTGGATTGCGATTCAGTGCCGCGAAGTCGCAAATGGAACTCTTGCAGAAATGGGCACCGGGCGAGCAAACAATTTTGCTCGCCGGCTTTTCAAGCCCGGCAAAAAACAAAATAAGCTCCTTCGGAAGGGACCTCCCACACGAAATGTTCCCCAAGGTTTAGGGATTCGATAGACCAATTCCCGTCTCATAAGTAGCCCCTGCCTAAAGTCTTATCACCTCTTTCCGATATTACTCACTAGCGGGTGTAAGAGAAGCAAGCAGACACTTGCCCCAATTGGAGTGAGTACAGCCTGATGCCGATACGTGCTCTGATCGTCGACGATTCCTCGGTCATGCGAAAGATTGTGGAACGTTCGCTGCGCCAGGCAGGCATCGACCTGACCGAGATATTCCAAGCTGGGAACGGGGCCGAGGCGCTTGCGATTCTCCAAGAAAGCGCGGTCGATCTGATCCTTTGTGACATCAACATGCCAGTCATGGGGGGGATAGAGTTCATCAAGCAGCTTCCCGGAGTCGAGCACGCAAAAGGCGTGCCGGTGGTCATGATTACAACGGAAGGCAGCGAGTCTCAGGTCGTCGAGGCCATATCCTGCGGGGCGCGTGGTTACATCCGCAAGCCTTTCACGCCGGAGCAGGTGAAGGAACATGTCATACCCGTGTTGGCAGGTAAATCATGAAATCTGTAGGTGAGTTGCTGGCTGCCAACGGCAGCCACGAAAACTGGACTCCGCTGATCGAAGTCGCGGTGCGCGAAGTCTTCGATCTCATGCTGGGTTGCCAGCTGACCGTACCATCAACCGCTCAGGAGCCAACCCTGGACGTCACCGCCATGGTTGGTTTGGCGGGGCAACTGTGCGGCGTGCTAAGCGTTCGCTGCGAAGCGAAGGCGGCCGCCCTCATGACCTCCAAGATGCTCGGCGTGGCCCTGGACAAGGTCGGTGCCGAGGTGGCAGACGCGATCGGCGAAGTTTGCAACATGGTGGCGGGCAACTTCAAGAACAAGATTGCCGGCCTGTCGGAAAGTTGTATGTTGTCTCCCCCGACCGTAATCACCGGCACCGACTATGCCCTGCACTCCCAGACAGACTCGCCCGCTCTGGAAGTCCGGCTGCTGTTTGAAGGCCAGCTCGTGGTCGTTTCCCTCCAAGTTCACAGCTAAAGCCCCCCTCGGCCGCGCCGATCAACGGAGGAGGAACGTTGATGAACCGGGACTCGTGATGAACCGGGACTCGTACCCAACCGCTCAACCGATAGGGTTGTGCGGCGAGACGTAACTCCCACAAGTCAGCGCTGCAGCGGTAACAGGTACGCGGGATTGCCCCCGAGAACGCCGCCGAAGAATTGGCGGTCTGCCTCGCGCATGTCCCAGGCGATAACCGAGGCCGGTGCGATCCGGATCGTGACATCATCCCATGCAGCGAACACCGGACCCACTCTCGCGTCCGCAAGTGCGGCTCCGCTCAGATATTTGCGATGAATCTCCGCATTATTCTTCCGCGATACCTCGGCGGTCAGGATCTGCGCTGTCCCCGCTAGGGTGATCCCGTAAGATGCTGTCGGATCGCGAGCGTCGATCATTAAGGACACCTTTGGGTTGGATTGCAGGTTTCGTGCTTTACGACTACGCAAGGACGTCGCCACATAAACATGTGTACCGTCGAACCAGTACCACACCGCAACCATGTGGATGGAGCCGTCCGGATTCTCAGTTGCAAGCGACGCGATGTGTCGACCATCCAACAACTGTCTGACCAGAACATCTGCTAGGGAAGCCATAATAAGGTCTCCTGGTTTGTCTTGAAAGATGGATCGATCATTGGCAAACAACTGTTTGTCGATTCAGGGCAACGATCGTCTTCTCGGGTAGTCCGGGCTGAAGGCGAGCATACAGCACCGAATACGTGTCCGCGTTTTCACCTTCTTTGCCCGGGCTGCCTGTGACCGAGACAGTCAGCGTCCCATCGGATTTGTAGTAGGTGTCTTGCGAGCGGTTGGCGGCGTAGGCGTGCGTCTTCTTGAACCCTGGCAAGTGAGCGTCATACCAAGCGAGTGTTGCATTTACATTGGAGTCATAAACCGAGTAGAAATCGGCCTGCATTTTGCTTCTACAGACTTCCGATTCCGGCAACTGAGTAGGCTCATTACCCAAGTGGAGGCGGGAATCTGTAGCGGGATGAAGAGGAAGTCCCGTCAAGGGGTCCGTGGTGAGCAACTTCGTTCCACCCCTGGCGGTAAACACGAAGCCCAGAATAAGGATTGCCACGAAGCCGCCCCAACAAGAGATCGTTTTTATGTACCCAAGAGACTCCCGGATCGGGTCCATGACGTTCAGTTCCGTCGCCTGATCGGAGGGCTGCGGGGCAAACGATACACGGGTGCGCTGCGCGAGAACCTCGCCATTCGGCGCCAGTGTTCCAGTTGAAGCATGGCGCGATTGTTCTTGCGTCAAAGCTAACGCAGCAGGGCACGCGGCTGCGACCGTCATAGTGGCAAACCGTAAAATCTTCTTCTCAATATCAATATCCATGTCCATTGCGGTCCATTGCGGCCTCCGGGTGTCACATCGCCGCGAAGATCTTGTTGCAAAGGGCGCCTAGTTTCTCCGGTGTCGCGCCCCCACTATGGCTGGGACCAACTACGCCGATGTCGCAGAGCAGGTTGTTCTTCTCCGCGTTGATCTCTTTGAGCGTCGATTGCCACACCGCCCGTTCGCCGACGCCCGATACGTCGGTCACCGGCATGGGCATCTTCCCGCTAGCCCAAGTATCCACCGTGGCTCGCCCGAGGCCCGGGCGCACCGAGATCGTCAGCGTGGTGAAGTCCGCCGTCGTGAACACGCAAGACTGCGCGTCGCCGGGCAGAGCTTTTTCCGATGTGACCGGCTGGCCGAGGATCTTGGCTGCGTCGCCTGAGGTCACCAGTTTCCGGTCGCACGCGTTGCCGGCGGCGGTGCCGGCACCGGCGTTCCCCACGCCTTGCGATGCAGCGGCGCCGGTCTTCGACACAGGCTTTGAACAACCGCCTAAGACCAGAAGCAGTAGGAGCGGGAAGCAGGCTAGGCGGGACATCGGTTTCTCCAGTTTTCGGAACGCGCGGGAAGGATAACTAGCCTTCATGAGATTTCCTTTCAGATTGAAAAATGTGCACTTGCAGCAAGCTTTTCGTGGCGGTGGTCTCAGTTCGCGCGCTTCTTCTCATGCCGGTCTACATCGCGTCTGCGATTTTCTTGGCTAGAGGCTTCACGGCTTCGGTGCCGCAAGGGCACGTGATGTACATGATCCGGATCAGATTCTTACCTTTGCGCACCATGATTATGCCGTCGGCCGAGACGAATGCCTGGTCCCCGATTCCCGGCAGTCCTTGTGTGTCTCCCAGAAGTGCGAGCGTTTTGGCATTGAGCTGAATCTGTTCCTCCGCCGCGTTTTGGTCCACGGAAAAGTTGAAGACAGGGACCTCGCCGGAGGTGTCCTGTTCGGATTGAGGCTTCTCGCTCTCGAATACTTTTCCCATCCCCCCGGCGAAATTCTGAATCATCTGTTGTGCCTGCTTGTCCGCGCCCCGCGCGGCCATCATCGCACTCACGTGCTTGGCGGTCATATCCGCCTGCGTCCCTTTCGCGATATAGGTGCAGCCGTTGTCCTCAGAATGTGTTCGCACAATCTCAACGCCGATGGCATGGCTTACATCTTCTTTCTGGAGAAGTCTGCATACATCGCCCACAATCGCGCTTCCGCCACTGGAACCCGCAGAGCTCGAGCCTGCGAGACCCGAGTCTTTAGAGCTGGAATTACTGCTCGAATCTGAACTCGATCCAAGAATTCCATCGGCAGCCTGGTGAATCTTCTGGCTGACGCGATGGGCAACGTAATACACGCCCGCGATGCCAACAGCTCCACCAACAAAAATAATGACGACAGCCGCAATGCCCAGCTTGGCCAGCGCGCTCAATCCTTGCTTCGCGGGCGCGGGCCCGGGGGACGTCGGAGCCGCCGCTGATTGCGGCGTTTGGGACACCGGAGATGGTTGTGGGCGGCGTGCCGAGATTGCGCATATCCGCGCCGCATTTCACGCAAAAAGGGCCGCTGAGTGGTGCACCGCATTTGACGCAGAATGTTGCCATAAGTCTGACTCCTTAATTAACGCCTGTAGAATTTCGCGAACCGCTGCTGGCCTTTTCGCCTCTAAATAGGCGGGGCCTGCACGTTGCTGTACTCGTAACGAAGTGAGTGGTGAATCTTGCTGGGGTCGCCAACGTCGGTGTCGAGTTCCTCACGTAGGGGCAATCCCTTCTTAGAAATCCATACCTGCCCATCTGACTTCACATCTTCATTTTCGCTGTGAGCGCTGTACACGGCGGCAACTTCGCCGCCGACTATTTCTTCACGCAGGTAGCGACAGGTTGCGGTGCCGTGTTCCCGATTTTCTTTCTCCTGCTCGAGCATTTGTTGCACGGTCATCTTGCTGCGAATCCATTTGTTACTGAGCTTGACGTAAATAGCCCCGCCAAAATAGATTGACTCGCTCTGCGGTTTCGCGCCGGCCCGCGCCCCGGCGCCTTCCGTAGAAAAGACGTGGGCAGGAGTCACCAGCACCTTGCTCATGGCGTCGAACACCGGCTGGCAGGAATCCACCGCCATGGCATAATGCGAAGCCATCGAGGCAAGTATTAACAGGATGCAAACGACAAAAGCATTTCGAAACATCGCGATTCTCCTTCCATGACAAATTCCCCGATTGTCGATATGGGGTATTTGCGTTACGGCTCGACCTTGTAGAACGCCATCATCCCGGCTTCCATGTGGTCATCAAGATGGCAGTGGAACATCCAAGTGCCCGGATCATCGGGGACCATGTCCACTGTGACCATCTGTGCTTGCAATAGAGAAACCACATCGGTGCGCTTGCCATCCTGCAGCACGACATTTCCGTGCCAATGCGGGGTGTGAAGACTAAACCCCTCGCCGAGACCGACGAGATACCAGCGAACGCGCTCTCCCTTTTTCATGGTCATGACGGGTCCCGTTCCATAGATGTATCCGTTAATCGCAAACTTTCCATTGGCGACCGAAAAGCCAGTGCCGGCGGGAGCCAGATTTCCGTCGGCTTCGACTGGAATGAACTCACTCTTATTCACACCCTTAGGATCGCTGGTGTAAGTCTGAATGTTGTAGTCCAGATACCAGCTCTGGTTTTCATCGAACAGCATGAATAAGCAGACGAACTCTCTGTCGACATCTTTAGGTTTCCCGGCAGCATCGGAGGCGCCGCGACGCGAGATGATGATTGCGCCCACCAGTCCGCTGTGGACGTCTCTCATTTCATAGGCATGCGAGTGGTAGAGCCACACGATCGAACTTGGATCATTCGGCCCAGGCCCGGCCCGTTCCGGCACTTCCCATGTGTAAACGTGAGTCTCGCCGGGCGGTACAGCGTCATCGACTTTGTCTGAACCAGAAGTCCCATCCTCGTAGAGTGCACCCTCCGAGTCCTTCTTATAGAAGACTCCATGCGGATGCATGCTGTAGGGACGCGTAGCGTTGTTCTTGAAGACGACACGGATGGTGTCGCCAACTTCGGCGCGCAGGATCGGACCGAGAATTCCGGAGGACTCCCACTCTGCAGGCCGGGGCTTAAGGTGGGCAAAGGTTTCGTCAGTATATTCGCGATACAGCGCTTTGCGATAGATACTCCCAATGCGATGCGGGCCGCGCTCGACAAAGACTTTCGAGTAGCCATCAAACTTCATGCCCATCATCTTGTTGACGCCACCCGGGGCGTAATCCCAGTTCACTTCGTCCGCGGCAATGTAATACATGCGAACTTTCGCTGGCTGGGTCTGCCCGAGACAAGCGGGAATCGCCAACAGGATTGCGACGAGTAAGGTTCGTTTGATCATGATCTTCCTTAGCCCTCAAGTGGCGTCCCCAGGTGGAAGTGGCACCCCCCGATGCCACTTCCGCCCTGATGGCTGGTGGGCAGCCCTCCGAAGTTGTGCTCGCAGGAATCGCTGCCCTGCGAGCATCAATCTGCAGGGACAAGTTCGCCGGGTCAATAAAACTGTCCTTTAAACCTGCCTTAACTGATAAGGGTCAGGTTTCTATAGGCTTAGACCTCCTTATTAACGGGCCTGTGCTACCATCTGTGGCCAAAGGGAACCGCGTGTCGCTTGGGGAGCTTCACAAGAAAACTGTTTACAGGTTTGGTCCGTTCCAGCTTGATTCCAGTCGGGCCACGCTCACTCGCAACGGCAAGCAGCTCAAGCTGCAGGATCTGCCCTTCCGCATGCTGGCAATTCTGGTGGAGAAAGCAGGAGAGATCGTCTCCCGAGAAGAGCTTCGCCAGCGCCTTTGGCCGGAGAACACTTTCGTAGAGTTCGATAACAGCTTGGGAGTCGCGATCCGGAAAATCCGTGATGCACTCGGAGACAATGCGGACGCACCCTGCTATGTGGAAACGGTGCCACGGCAAGGCTACCGGTTTTTGGCGCCGGTCACTACGGTCACAGAGTCAGAGAATCGCGTCCGACCCCTCGCGCCTGAGACGATAACAGCGTCGATTTCGTCGCCGCGAGCAGAAAAACTCGCTGCCATTTCACGCCGGAGGTGGCGTTACATAGGAATTGCCGCATTCGTTGTGCTTGTGATCGGCAGTGCCACTTATCGATTCCGCCTTGCGCGGACCAGGATAGAAAATAAGACTGCGGCCGTTACCAACCTTGCTCCGGTACACGTTCGACGATCTGTAGCTGTAATGGGCTTTCGCAATCTGCCTGGACGTTCCGAGGACAACTGGCTCTCACCGGCCTTTGCCGAAATGCTCAGTACCGAACTCGCCGCTGATAGCGCCTTACGCATGGTCTCGGGTGAGGACGTAGCGCGCGCAAAACGAGAACTCCCGTTGACCGACGAAGACAGCCTGGCGAAAAAAACCCTTGAACGCCTCCATACGAATCCTGGAGCAGACGTAGTCGTGCTTGGCTCGTATACGCCATTGCCCGGAAAAGGAGAAAGGCGGATTCGACTGGACGTTCGCGTTCAAGACACCGAACACGGCGAGACGATCGCCGAACAGGCCTTCGTCGGAAACGAAGATGATCTGTTTGAACTTGTCAGCCAGGCAGGTAAGTCCCTGCGGCAAAGCTTGGGAGCGACGCCGGTTTCAGCGGAAGCAATCGCGCAGGCGCGAGCCGCCCTGCCTTCGAAACCCGTGGCGTTCAAACTTTACACGCAGGGATTGGAGCGTTTATGGGCGTTTGATTTTGTAGAAGCCCGGAATTCTCTGATCAAAGCTGCAGCCGTCGAGCCGGAGTTTCCCTTGACACACGCTGCTTTGTCCGATGCCTGGAATCACCTCGGCTACAGCCTGAAGGCCCGGGATCAGGCGGAACGGGCCCGCGCTCTTTCCGGGCACCTGGGGCCAGAAGATCGTCTGCTGATCGATGGTCAGTACTATGCCACCATCCAAGATCGGAAGCGAGCCATCGATTCGTATCGACACCTTTTCCTCCAGTTCCCGGACAGTTTGGACTATGGTCTTCGCCTCGCCGAAGAACAGCGATGGGTAAATCCTGCAGATGCTTTGCATACTCTGGAAACCCTCCGGCATCTTCCGCTCCCTGCTGGCGGCGACCCACGGATCGACTATCTGGAAGCTCGCGCTTGGGTTAATAACGATGTCGTTAAGGCGCAGGCTGCCGCCCAGCGCGCCATCGAAAAGGGGAACGCCCAGGGTTTGCAGCTCATCGTCGCACGCGCCTACGGAATTCTCTGTCAGATCGGCAATGGCGATTCCACTGCCCAGGACTGTGACAATGCTCGAAAGCGGTACACAGCAGTTGGCGATCGTGACAATGCAACGCGCACCACGGCCGATTTCGCCATTCTCTACTATGAACAGGGCGACCTGGATCGCGCGGAGGCAATGTACCGGGAAGCGATCAAAGTCTTTCGGCAGATCGGTGATCTCGAGGGTGTAACATCCTCTTCCGCGAACCTGGGCGATATTTCTCTGGCTCGCGGAGATCTGGCGGTAGCGGCGCGCGGGCTCTCGGACGCGATTCCAGGCTACAAGGAAATGGCAGACCAGGATGGCCTCGCGCTTACCCTCGCCGATCTGGCCAAGATTGCGAGACTGCGTGGTGACCTGAAATCAGCTCTTGCCGGTTACAAGCAGGCCCAAGCCACTGCGCAGGAAATTGCTGACAAACGTGCCGTGGCCTATGCACTAGCTGGAGCCGGGGACGTGCTTGAGGATCAAGGCGATTTGAACGCAGCTCGCAACTCTTACCAGGAATCGCTGGCTCTCTGTAAAGAGATTGGGGATAAGCAAGCCGTCGCGGAAACGGAACTCGCTTTGGCGCGGCTGTCGATTGAGCAAGACCATGCCGCCGATACCGAAACTGTGATCCGTAGATGCCAAGAACAGTTTCATCAAGATCAGCAGGCCGACGACGAACTTGCCGCCAGCATTGTGCTGATCGATTCCCTGCTGGCCGAATCCAAGCTTCCTGAAGCCGAGTCTGAGGCGGGACAGGCTAAATCACTGGCCGATAAAAGCGCCAATACGCTGCTCCGTTTGCAGTTCGAAATGATATCTGGCCGCGTGCAAGACCTGTCAGGCCATTTCACAGCGGCAAGCACACAACTGCAGAAGACACTTCAAAGCGCTCATTCTCATCAGCTCATCGAGCTTGAGTTCGAGACGCGGCTGGCTATGGCCGAGTTGAGAAACAAAGAAGGACACTCCGCCGCGGCCCGAGCAGAATCGCTGAGCTTAGAGAATGCTGCCGGTAAGAATGGGTTCGGGCTGATAGCGAGTAAAGCTCGATCTTTTCGCAATGCTCTTGAATAGCCCTCCTCTTCGAGTCTATGAATGTTGCGCGACCCGCATCATCCGCAGACGCTCTTCCAGCACACGAATCCGCAGCTCCGCGTACTGCAGGTCGCTCTTGAGTTGTGCGATGAATTCCAGACCGGCTGGTGCGGAAGGAATGGAAAGCGCACTCACGGCATGGATACTGGATAAAAGGATGGAGCCGACGAGCGGACTTGAACCGCTGACCTGCCGATTACGAATCGGCTGCTCTACCAACTGAGCTACGTCGGCTACTGGTGGACACTCCCAGTTTATCAAATCACCGGCGATGCAAAGGCAGAGGTCACCAATCTCGGAGTTCTCGAAAAGAAAAAGTAGAAAATGGAGCCCAGTGCTGCGGCCCTCATGCAGCGCGGGACGCGACTAGGGCGTCGTACTCCTGTTGCGCTGCACCCGGCAATAGAACCCACATGGTATATACGCCCACCGCCGTGCCGAACGGAATATTGAACAGCGAGATAAATCCCATAACCAGCGCCAGAACCCGCGCCCAAGGCTCGCGATGCAACAAACCCCAGCCGGTAATGAATCCCGCTGCTGCTTTGACCAGTACAAACAAAGCGATGACGCTCAAGAACACATGCAGAAACTTGGTTGGCATCTCCGGAGGCGCTCCCATTTCGTGTAAGTGGGGAAATAATGTATTCGCGATGATGAAAAGAACCACGGCCCCGATCGTAGTCAAAGCTGAAACCGCCAGCCAGAGGATGCCGAGCAGATGAACGTGCTCCTGCACGCGGCTCCGCCGAGGTTGAAATGCCGTCACCGGCCCCACCACCTGCTTGCCGCAACGGCTGCAGAAAGCTTGTCCAGGTTGCACCGCAGTGCCGCATCCGTCGCAAAACATCATTGCCTCCGGTTTCGCTAACAAACGTTCAACAGAAGATACGTAAAGTTGAGGAAAGAGTTCCCCATTCCTTCTGAAACTATCCAAGGGAGAATTTCGGATCAGATTTTCTTCGCGACATCGATGACCGCGAAAACGAAAAGGCCGCCCGGCAACAGGGCGACCTTCTCTTTTACAAGGGAGAATAGTTCCAACAGAGGCTTGAAAATTCCGTCGAAACTTTCTGCCAAAATCTTATGGGCCGAAAAAGCAGGGTGTCAAGCAATTTTTAGCAAATAAATGTCTTTACTTTCAATAACTTACACAACCGGTCAATACAAGGGCAAAATGTTTCAAAATGAGACCAAAAACCCCTCAGACGCTGTTAAACCGATATTCCTGAGAGAGTTAAGAACCCTTTAGTGCATCGGACGGGTTACTGGGGCGGGCAGGAGACACCTGCGCCGCAGCCTCATTTAAGTCCAGCGAGATGAACTCGATTTGACCCTCGCGCCCGAAAAATCGACCCGGAAAATAACGCCGCAGCAATACGCGAGCGCCACCGAATGCAACTCCCGCTGCCAAACAGATTGCACCCCCGATAATGCACAGAAGAATAATATTGACCAGCAAGTTGGCGATGTTGTTCTTCTTATCGAAATAAGTGTTCTCATTCCAGGTGACGCTGGCATCGTAATTCACGGCTCCCAGCAGCGTTTGGGCTTCGCTCTGCGAAAGTGGTCCAGCGGCAATTGCCAGGATTGGTCCAGTACGCTTGTCAAAAAATGGGCCGATGTTTTCCACGGACTCCACTCCCGCCTGCGGCTGCGCGGCGTGATTGGCCGCGTCGATGCGGCGCAAATGTTCAGCGGCCAAGGCCGGTGTCGGGTACTCAATGAGCATCAGCGTAGCTTCGCCGCCTCCAACCGAATATTGCCCGAGCACCACTTCGGGGTTCGTACTGAAATCGATGAGGTTGGCGGGAATTGGGGACGCAATCGCACTCAGGCCTAGAGGTCCCTCCGCATATTTTTCCGTATTCGCCTGGTATCCATGATGCGGCATGAAGGCGAGAATCGGCGGCAGGTTTCCGGCATTGCCTCCAGGCCGCGGCAGTGCGCCCGCTAATTCGCGCAAGCTCGCCGCCGACATGACTGATAGCTCGTTGAACACTGCATCGACTACGACGTGCCCACGATAAAATAACACTCGCCGGTCCGCCGACGCGCCTTGATCTCCGATTTCCTCCCGCGCCATGCCCGACTGCAGGTAGAACGTATAGGCGCCAAAAGCGCCCGTGGCATCAGCAAACCGCGCTGCCCGAATCTTTAGAGTGCGGCCATCGTCACTCTTGTAAGTGGCCGATTCGAAGTCTTTGAACCCATACTCTTTCAGAAGCGCCGCGTTCGAAGGATCGGCGACGGCGGGATCCTTGCTGGGTTGAGCCGCGCCCTGCATTTGCCACCCGCCAAACTGCTTAGGAAGAATCGGCGGCGCAGTCGAATCGCTGGCTGCAGCAAAAACAGTGCTGGCAAGAAGTACAACGACGGGGAATATT
The DNA here is from genome assembly GCA_963726155.1 of uncultured Acidobacteriaceae bacterium. Lineage (GTDB taxonomy): Bacteria > Acidobacteriota > Terriglobia > Terriglobales > Acidobacteriaceae > Sulfotelmatobacter. Next base: position 114,440 of record CAVSBF010000002.1, on the reverse strand, counting down.
GCTACCCACTTGGAAAGACGCATGAAGACACCGCGAGACACAGAAGCCCTCCTGTAATTAGACCACACAGGAGGGGAAAAAGTTTCCAGATACGAATTCCTCGGGACTAACTGTCGGTGGGTTGATAAGATAAGGTTATCAGTGATGTCGGAAATTCTGGCGAATCTACTGGCCGGTAGTCTTATCCATCTTGCTGGCCACTTTCACGCCGCTTAATCCGTTTACATATTTGGCAATGCCACGGTAGAGCGATTCTGCGATGCGCTCGCGGTACTCGCTGGTGGCGAGGCGATGCTCGTCGGTGGGATTGCTGACGAAAGAAATCTCGGCCAGAATCGATGGCATGTTCGCGCCGATCAACACGATAAATGGAGCCTTCTTCACCCCGCGGTCGCGAATCGCCGGACTTTTCATCGCCAGGCCACTATGCAGCGACGACTGCACGTCTCCGGCAAATTCCCGCGACTCCTCGATCTTTTCCTTCAGCGCAATCTTCTTTACCAGATCCTGCAATTCGTAAATCGATTTCTCCGAGACCGCATTCTCGCGCGCCGCTACTTCCAGCGCCTCCGGTGAGGAGGTGAAATTCAGATAATAGGTCTCAACTCCGCGGGCGGCGGGATCGTGGCTCGAATTCGCATGGATCGAAACGAACAGATCGGCTCGCGCCTGATTCGCAATTGCCGTACGAGTTTCCAACGGGATGAACGTGTCGTCCTTGCGCGTATAAACCACCTCCGCGCCTAGCCGTGTTTCGAGCAGCTTACCCAGACGCCGGCTCACTTCGAGGACGAGATCTTTTTCTTCCAGACCATTGGGACCGATCGTGCCGGTGTCGTGGCCTCCATGACCCGGATCGATCACGATCTTGCCGATCTTAAGTCCGAGAGCACGAATCAAAGAACGGTCACCGCTGGCCGTGGGCTGCGCTTCGCGCATATCAGAATGAGTGGCTCTTCGCGCGCGGCTCGAAGCCAACGTGTGCCTGGATCTAGCCTGCGGCCCAGTTTCATCGGCTTCAGCCTGGGCGAGGCCGGAATTCAAGGCTTCTGTTTCGTCGGAGAGATCGTTATCCACAATCTTTTTCGGGATCCTGGCATTTCGCGCCGCGAGTAAGTTCTTCCTGCTGGCCGGAATGCTCCGCTTTGCTGGCGCAGGCTCCGATAGTTCGGCATTCTCGTCGTCGTCATCCGCATCAACTACTTTCTTTACTATGGCTGTGGTCGCTCCCGTACTTCCAATCCCGAGGTCGTGCTGGCTTCCGATCTGTGTTGTTTTTGCTTCGGGCTCCGTATCAACCGGGGCCGCCGGCTGGGATGAAGCCAAGGCATCCGATTTGGGTTCCGTGGAACTCGAATCGGCATCGCTTCCGACAGCAGCGGCCCCATGCGGCGAATCTTGAGTCGTCAAAGTTTCTTCCGCTTCTCTTCGCTGCCTGCCGTTCCAGTTCTTGCCATGAATGTCGATAATCAGGCGATAGGGATTCGGCAGCAGAAAAGCGTCGTAGTCGGAAAGATTGTCGACTTCGAGCACGACGCGCGTGCGTCCCGGGGCAAACTGGGCTACTCGAACCTTCTTTAGAAACCCGTCGTCCACATCAAAGCTCTTGCCCACTAAGGTGGAAGCCAGCTTTGTCCCTTTCAGATCGAAGAAAATGCGCGCCGGAGTCGCGATTCTTTGCGAAGAAAACTTCACGTCTCCTTCCACATCGATGGCGACGCGAGTGTAGTCGGGGGTGGACCAATGCCTGATGCCGGTCACTCTCGGGAGACCGCCGGAATGCAGCTGCATCGGCTCGTTTCTTGTCGACGCCACGCGCGAAACCGGACTCTCAGTGCTGCCCGATTGCCCATCACGATTCTTCGCATCTTTTAGCGGCAGCACGGTCTCTGCAGCTGGTTGGGGCGTCTTCTCGCCCAGCGCTTGCTGATCGATCTCCAAAATGGCCTGACGAGCGTCATCCGCCAGCCGGTTGTGAGGGTAGTGATGCAGAAACTCTTCGAAGGAAGAGCGCGCCGCTTTGGAATCGTTGAGATCGTCTTTGTAGATTTCGGCAACCGTGAATAATCCGTCGGCGCGATACTTGCTGCCGGGATACTCCCGGCGCAAGAACTTGTACTCCACAATGGCTTTATTCAGGATGCTGTCATCTTCGTAGCGCCGACCCATTTCCGCCAGGGTTTCCGCCACGGCAACCACACTGGGATCGGCCTTCGAGGAGCTTGGAGCTCCCAGGTAAACCAGCCGGTAAGCATTCACCACACGCTGATAGTCCCGGCGCGTCCGGTCCAGCGGAGGCCGCCCGTTTAGCGCCTCGCGCATGCGCTCGGCGGCGGCGAAGTGCTCCCGCGCCCAGGAATCGGAATGGTGCGCGCGAGCGTGCGCCGGCTGTGCCGCCAACAAGGCCAGCACCAGCAATGCTCCCCACAGACCACGCTCCCGCGATGAGCTATTCAAAATCACCCGCCCGCGCTTTCGTCTCTGCTCGATGAACCGGTTGGTTGAACTAATTCCCTGGGCGCCTGAGAGATAACGACAGATAAAAAGATAAGTAACAGATGCCGCAAACCTATTCAGTGTTGCTGATGTAAAGCACGCCCCGCGCATCTCGTTGAACGCGAACTGGATCGTGCGAAACTTCACTCGGGCTAGAAGCGGAACGGCCATAATAAAGATTGGTAATCCGCCGGACATAGTTCTGGGTTTCCGCGTAGCGCGGCACGCCTGAGCTGCGCGCCACCGCTCCCGCACCCGCGTTATAGGCGGCCAGGGTCAGTTTGATGTCGCCGCCATAGCTTTCGAGCAGTTGCTTTAAATGACGAACCCCGGCATCGACATTTTGTTCCGGATCAAACGGATTATTTACCTTCAATTGCCGCGCCGTAGAAGGCATTAACTGCATCAGTCCCATCGCCCCTTTGCGCGACACTGCATTCGGATTGAAGTTCGATTCCACTTTCACCACCGCTCGCACCAGGTTCGGGTCCACATTATGCCGGGCGGCGGCTTCCTCAATGGCGCTATCAATATCAGCCGCAGTAGTGAGCGTGCCGCGGAAATTGGCTGCCACAATTTTTGCGTTCGCCGATTGGTTCGATTCCCGGCCAACATATTGGCTCACTTCCGCCGCCGCCGACCGCGCCGCGCGCATGACCGCGGCATTCGCCGGAGGCACCGGCTTCCAGCGATTTTCCTTGGAACTCCAATACATCAACGTCCGTCTCGGCGCTTCTGGCTCCGGTGCGCGTCGCGCCCGGCTTGTGGGGGCAGAATCATTGACGTAAATCGTGCGGCCATGATCATCGCTTGCGGTGATTTTCTGGGGATCTCCGTCGCCGTCCTCGGCGCGAAGTTGCGGTGCGAGAAGAAAAGAGGTCGCGGCTACAGTGCTGGCCATCAGTGCGATTTGCAGGCGCTTTCGCATTACCGGGCTTCTATGCTCCTTGGTGGCGAAGACAGACTTCACCCTCGCATATTGCTACCCGGAACCTGACGGAGAATTCTTAAACCAGAGTGAGTCAATTATAGGCGCGCTGGAATGGCCGGGCAATCACTCCGAAGGGTGTAGAACCACTGAAGTAATCTCGGTAAGCGACTGAAAAGGTTGAAGTTTAACAATCGGTAATTAGAAATCGCTCAGGCGCTCTTCTCCAGAGCCAGTTCCAGGGCATCGAGCGATAACGATCGCAATAAATTGCGGCGCATCCCGCGTTCCACCTCGGCCAGCCGGTCTGAAGCCGCGGTGATCCATTCGAAATCCGCTGCCTCTGAGAGTTTCACGAGCTGACCTTGAACATCGGTGTTGTGAACCAGTTCGGGCGCTCCCGAACTCAGAAACATCAAATCGCGCAGGAGCGAATATAACGTGCGCAGAAGATTTTCTGTTTTCTCCCGCCCTTCAGCGCCCGCTCGATAAGTTTCCGTAACCTTAAACATCGCGCTGTGTTCGCCTCCGAGCAGGGCGGAGTTAAGAATCGTGAGCGCATCAGCTCGGGCGGCCACGTAGCTCTCGAGGTCGAAGCTGCGCGCCCGGCCCACGGCGCCCTCGCACAGCCTCGCTACCAGAGCCCGCTGTTGCGGTTTCCATTCCGGACGATGTTTTTCCAGATAGCGCTCCACTTCCTCTACGGGCAAGGCAGTGAGTGGAAAAACCATCGATCGCGACCGGATTGTGGGAAGCAGTTCGCCGGGATTTTCCGAGAGTAGGAAAATCGTCGCGAAGTCGGGCGGCTCTTCCAAAACTTTCAGCAGCGAATTCGCGGCTTCTTTCATGAACGCCGAATCGGTGAAGATATAAACCCGTTCCCGCGCTTCTGAAGGCCGGTAATAAATGGTCTCAATCACCCGCCGCACCTGATCTACCTTGATCATCATCTGCGGAGGGTCGGGAGGAATGATCAGAACGTCGGGATGAGTCTGCACGAAAAGCCGCGTGTCTTTTTTATCGCCCTCGCGCAGGCCTTCGCGGGTCTCGACGGCTTCAGCGAATCTCGCATCGAGATCGGCAGCCTGCGCGATGCGCCGGCAGTTCGCGCATTGCCCGCAGAAATCCGGCAGACCGTTCGTCTCAATCGGCGCCAGACAATTCAGCGCCTGCGCCAGCATCAGGGCCAACGTGTATTTGCCGGATCCACGAGGCCCGGAAAGAATCACCGCATGCGGAAAACGATTCCGCGCCAGCATATCGCGCAAGCGATGAACCGTTTCAGCGTTGCCGTGAAAATCAGAGAAGCTCATGAGTTTCGACTAGTTTTCCCATCTCGCTTCCTCGCGACGCTCGGCGATCAACTCGTCCGCCAGAGAGACGTCGGAACCGATCCGCTCGCGAACAACTCGTTTCGCTTTCGATAAGCTACGTGGATGAGGAGATATTCCAAGTTTCTTGTCGTCCTTGTCGGGATTCGAGCTAAGAACCCATCTATTCTGATCCATACGATTTGTTATTGATCTACTCCTAGCCCCAGCTTACTCCCGACCGTCGCCAAAACCTTCATATGCGTCTGCTCCGGCGTTCCGCTCGCATCCACTGCCAGTACGCGCTGGGGTTCTCTTGCCGCAATCGCCATATATCCTTCCCGCACGCGGGCGAAGAATGCTCGATTCTCCTGTTCGAAGCGATTCTCGTCGGCATGTTTGTCGGAACTTTTTTTCGCACGGTCGGCGGCAATCCGGTTGCGATTCCGCGCGCGCCCCACGCTCATCGCCGGGTCGGAGTCCAGCAGGATCGTAAAGTCAGGCTGCAAATCCCCGCAGATTATGCGATGCAACTGGAGCACTGCCTTACTTCCCAGCTTACGTCCGCCGCCCTGGTACGCTTCTGTGGAATCGGTGAAGCGGTCACACAAAACAATCTGCCCGCGATCCAGAGCGGGCTGGATCACTTCCACAATATGCTGCGCGCGCGAGGCGAACATTAACGCCATTTCAGCCATCGGCGACAATCCCTCGGTTTTCGAGTCGAGCAATACGCGCCGGATTTTCTCACCCGTCGCCGTTCCTCCCGGCTCCCGCGTTTCCATCACCTTGTGTCCGGCGGCCCGCAGCTTCTCCGCCAGCTTACGCATCTGCGTGCTCTTCCCGGTTCCGTCGAGACCTTCGAAGGTAATAAAAGTTCCGTGCCGTAACATCGTCGAATGATAGCAGCGCTGGTGCGTCTCTGTACCGCGGCTCGCTCCGGCTGCTAAAATCGAAAATTCTACAACGCTGTGGCATTCCGTTCGTCTGTTTCATCGGGACCAGGGGGACCATACAAAAAATGAAACTCTCCAGATTCCTGGGAGTGATCTCCGTTCTTTTTTTCTCTTCTCTTTTTGCTTTTTCAGCTACGCCGCCAACTGTAACCATTTTTGTCGATGCCACATCGGCTCCGCGCAAAATCTTCCACGCTAAACTAAAGATTCCCGCCAGCCCCGGCGACCTGACTCTCTACTACCCGAAATGGATTCCTGGCGAGCACGCCCCTGACGGACCAGTCATCGATCTAGCCGGCCTCAAATTTTTCGCCGGTGGCAAAACCCTGAAATGGCGCCGCGACCTGCTCGATGGCTTCACCATCCACGTCGAAGTTCCCGCCGGAGTAAGCGAAGTGAACGCCGAACTGGATTTCCTTTCGCCTGCGACTTTCGAGAGCGGTTTCTCCGCCGGCTCTTCCGCCACCGACAAGATGGCAGTGATCAGCTGGAATCAAGTCCTGCTCTATCCCAAAGGCTGGAAGGCCGATGAGCTAACTTATGTCGCCAGTCTGAGACTTCCCGCCAACTGGAAGTATGGAACCGCTCTGCCCATCGCATCCACCAGCGCCGACAACGGGGAAACGCAAATCTCGTTCAAGCCGGCGCCTCTGAACACTCTGGTTGATTCGCCGGTAATCACCGGCGAATTTCTCAAAGTAGTCAAACTCGCCGACGATCCTCCCACCGAGATGGACGTTGCCGCCGACAGCGCCGCCGCGCTCGAACCTCCGCCAGAAGTCTGGGACCATTACAAAAATCTCGTTGTACAGGCAAACAAACTTTTCGGCGCTCATCATTATCGCGACTACCACTTTCTTTTCAGCCTCAGCGATCACGTCGCGCACTTCGGTCTGGAGCACCACGAATCCGATGACAGCCGTGTAGGCGAGCGCGGACTGGTAGACGAAACCGCCCGCAAACTGGAAGCCAGCCTGCTGCCTCACGAATATGTTCATTCGTGGAATGGAAAATATCGTCGCCCGGCTGACCTCACCACGCCGGATTACGAACAGCCTATGCAGGACGATCTGCTCTGGGTATACGAAGGATTAACCAATTATCTCGGCACCGTGCTCACCGCGCGCAGCGGCTTGCTGACTCCTGAGCAGGCGCGCGACGATCTCTCTTTAACCGCGGCGGGGATGGATCACACACCCGGCCGCACCTGGCGCAACTTGCAAGACACCGCCGACGCTGCTCCCCAACTTTATTTCGCTCCCGAGGCCTGGCACTCCTGGCGCCGCGGGGTCGATTTTTACGACGAAGGCACTTTGGACTGGCTCTGGGCCGACGTCATTATTCGCCAGCAGAGTAACGGCTCGAAGTCGCTGGATGATTTCTGTCATCTCTTCCATGGTCCGCCGAGCACTGGACCGATGGTGAAGACTTATACCTTCGACGATGTGGTGAATGCTCTGAATCAAGTTGTGCCTTATGACTGGCGCGGTTTCTGGATGGAGCGCCTTACGAATCACGGCCCCGGCGCGCCGCTTGGTGGAATCGAGGGCAGCGGATGGAAGGTGGTTTACGATGACACGCAATCAGAGTTGCTGCGTGGTGCGGAAAGCGACGGCCACATTGCAAGCGGAGCTTTTTCGATCGGCCTCGACCTTCGCGAAGATGGGGTCATCACTGACACGATCGAAGGCATGCCGGCTGCGCTTGCCGGAATCGGTCCCGGCATGAAACTCGTGGCCGTGAATAGCCGCCAATACACACCCGAAGTTCTGCGCGACGCATTGAAAGCCGGCAAGAACGGCACCGCGCCTCTCGAACTTCTAGTTGAGAATACCGACTACTACAGAACTTATAAAATCGATTACCACGGCGGGGAGCGTTACCCTCACCTCGTGCGCGATGAATCGAAGCCCGACTTGCTGACGGAGATTTATAAACCCAGATAGCCTTCTGTAAGAGGGGAGCAAACAAATATGGACTCCGCCTGCGGAGATGCGCCTCAGCGCTCTCCGCGGAAGTTCTCAGCGCCCTCTGCGTTTCAAGCTCTTTCCAGCCCGCATCGGCGAAGACCGCGAGAAAAACGGCAGCACGGAAAATCACTTGGCTCGCTGCTGGGAGTGCTGGTTCTCTCGCTTTGCGCCAGCCGTCCGGTTCGTTCTCAGACGAGCATCCTTGGCTTCACCCCTTCCTCGGCAACCCGCGAGAATCAGATCGAGACAAAATTCAAAGCAATCCCCTCTCCCGACGAAGAGCGTCGTCAACATCATCTTTTCACCGCCGAGCCGCACGTCGCCGGTTCTCCGCGCAACAACGAACTGGCTCGTTATATCGCAGATCAGTGGCGGCAGGAAGGCCTCGACGATGTCGTCATCCGTCGCTACGACGTTTACGGCAGCAATCCAAAATTCACTTCGCTCGAAATGGTCGCACCTATTCACTATCGCGCATTGCTGCGGGAACTGCCCGTCCCCGGCGACCCGGACCTGAAAAACAAAAGCATCAGCTCGGCATGGAGCGGCATGTCTGCCTCCGGAGAAGTCACCGCACCGCTCGTCTACGCCCACAGCGGCAATCCCGAGGACTACGATCTCCTCCGCAAGCAGGGCATTGACGTGAAAGGTAAAGTCGTCCTCGTCCGCTACTCTAATCCCTACAGCTATCGCGGATTCAAAGCGCTCACCGCGGAACGCGAAGGCGCGGCCGCAATTCTTATCTACAGTGATCCCGCCGAAGACGGATTCAAGAAAGGCAAAGTCGTTCCCAACGGCCCATGGGGTCCCGAATACCACATTCAGCGGGGATCCATCACTTACGACTTCATGGTGCCAGGCGATCCGCTCACTCCCGGATGGGCATCGATTCCCGGCGCAAAACGCATTCCCGTCGAGCAGGCAGTTTCGATTCCGAAAATCATGGCGCTGCCGCTTTCCTGGCACGATGCCAAGCCGCTGCTCGCGCAAATGGACGGTCCGGTTGCTCCCACTGATTGGCAAGGACAAGATTGGCAAGGTGGATTGCCCATCAAATATCACCTCGGCGGCAAGCGGGTCCGCGTTCATGTAAAAATCGTAATGGATAACTCCACGCAGCCTTACTACGTGGTCGAAGGTCGGATTCGCGGTGCCGAGTTACCCGACGAATGGGTCGTGCTCGGCAATCACCGCGACGCCTGGGTTTTCGGCGGCGTCGATCCCTCGAGCGGTACCGCGTCCATGATGGAACTCACCCGCTCCCTGGGAAAACTAGCCAAGCAAGGCATCCGTCCGCGACGAACGATTGTCGTCTGCAGTTGGGACGGCGAAGAAATGGGGCTGACCGGTTCCACGGAATGGGGAGAGCAGTTCGCCGACGAACTGCGCAAGAAAGCCGTCGCCTACATCAACGTCGATTCCTCTACCTCCGGGCCGAACTTCCATGGACAGGCAGTGGCATCGCTCGCGCCCATGCTGGTCGAAACCGCGCGCACGCTGCAGGACCCCTCGGGCAAAAGCTTGTATGAAGCTTGGAAAGAATCATCGGCTCGCGAGCGCCACGAAGCCAAACGAACCGAAGATGTCACGGACGCAAACCTCGCCGACACCCGCATCGGCAGCGGCTCCGACCACACCGTGTTCTTAAATTTCGTCGGCATGCCGGTCCTCGGCCTGCAGTTCGACGGTCCTTACGGCGTCTACCATTCGGCCTACGACGATTTTTTCTGGATGAACCACTTTGGCGATCCCGGCTATCGCTATCACACTCTCATGACACAGCTCTGGGGAGTTCTCGCGCTCCGCCTTGCCAACGCCGACCTGCTTCCGTTCGACTTCGCCAGCTACGCCGACAACATCCGCCAGTTCGTAAATGAGTTGGAGAAAGGCAAGGACGACTGGGGAAAGGATAAAGCCATCTGGGGACAGCCGCCCTCGGCTGTCCAGCCGGGCGAAGCCCGGCCGGTGCCACCACTGGACCTGAAGCCCGTACTCGATGCCATCGACAACTTCGAAGCCGCCGGTAATCGCCTCGATGACTCCGCAGCACATGCCATCGCCTCCGGCGCAATCGATCCCAAACTCGCCGCAACCATCAATCATGGCGCCATGCAAGTCGAACGCAATTGGCTCAATCCCGATGGCATCCCCGGCCGTCCCTGGTTCAAACACATTCTCTATGGCGCCCGCTTCACCTACGCTCACCTGGAGTTACCGGGATTAACCGAAGCCGTCGAGAAACAAGATTGGCCAACCGCCCAGCAGCAGGCAGAAATCCTGCGCCGGGCGCTGATTCACAACACAGAGTTGGTAGACCAACTCAGTTCCAACTTAACCGGCAAAACCCCAGCAACGGGCCACTGATCTTCAAAGCGCGGATTCTTCGCCCGAGCAGGGTTTCCAAGAACTCATGAACGAATCAAAGATTTGTCCGTTGAGATAAAGGCACCAGGGATGACTGCTCACTTCCCGGCGTGCACAACTTTCAATCCGAGCAGTTTCTCGAAGCCATCGAAATCGTGGTCGCGGTGCAGAAGTTCATGCTTACCATGCAAACAGAAGGTGGCGATCAGGCAATCAATTGTCTTCCGGACGGTATATCCGGAATGGCGTAGCTGGCGGTAGTTCTGTGCAGCAGCAACTGCCAATTCGCTTCCGCCTGTGCGGAAGATTTTGAATTTCAATAATTCGCTCTGCACCTGTACAAAATCGCGCTGGTGGCTGATCCCTTGGAGGACCTCGCAAAGGATCAGATCGGTCAGCCCCATTCGTCGTCGTTCCAGTTGACCGTCCAGCCAGAGCGTCTCCGGGTTTTCGATAGCGCGCAGATAATCGATCCATACGGTAGTATCGACGATCACCATCGCGCCCTATGCTCGAACACGCCCGAGTCGGGACTGCTCGAGATCACCCTGCCAGCGCACCTTTCCGCGCAGCCGCCGGATGGACCCCTGCGCATGCGTCTCTGCCAGCAGCCGCAGCCCAGCTTCTACTGCTGCCCTCTTTGTAGGTGCTCCACTACACCGCATAGCCTGGCGCATCAAACGGTCGTCAATTTCGATATTCGTGCGCATACCCGCCTCTCGCTATGTGTAAAGATATCATATTTATGTGTATAGTGACATCGGCTCGGAGAGGATTTGTTGGCGCACTCAGTCGAACTCGAAAACTTCCTGTTCCACCGGATTACTCCACACTGGCGCAAACGACTGCCGATGCAGCGGCGTCGGACCGAACTCCATCAACGCAGCCAAATGCTGAGGAGTGCTGTAGCCCTTGTGCGAAGCCAGTCCATACTCAGGAAACACGGCATCCCACTCGCACATCATGCGATCGCGTTCGACTTTGGCAAGAATAGAAGCTGCCGCAATTGAAACCGAAAGCGCATCCCCGTGGATGATGGCTTTTTGCGGCAGCTCGCAATCCAGCCGCAACGCATCGATCAGAAGATGATCCGCGGCAGGCTGCAGTCGCATCACGGCCTCGCGCATGGCCAGCCGAGATGCATGATAGATGTTGATCTGATCGATGCGCGCCGCGTCCACCGCCGCAACCGCCCACGCTACGGCATGTTCGCGAATGCGCGGTGCCAGTTGTTCGCGGCGCTCCGGCAATAGCAGTTTCGAATCACGCAACCCACGAACGCGGTAGCCGCGTTCGAGAATCACCGCCGCCGCCACCACTGGACCAAACAAAGATCCGCGCCCCACCTCGTCCACTCCCGCCACCATGATCGCGCCCGCATCCCACGCCTTTTTTTCATAACGCAGGGTGCAGCGCAGCTTCTTCAAGAGACGCAATTTCGCCGCTGACGGAGAAAGAGAGAATTCCGATGCGATCTTCGCAGTACGAGGCATGAGGGAAACTTTCCACCATCTTCCACCGCCTTAAGCCATTCCCGCAAGCTAGCGAGAAAATTATCCTGTGAATAAGTCGCGCCGGTCTTTATGCCGCTTTCGGCTCCTGGATCGCCGCAAGGTAACCATTACTTCGGTTACGACCGTACATTGTCCGGTAGGACATGTACTGCTATGTTCGCAGTAGATCGCGAGTCCGCGAGGAGTAGTCTTGAGCGCAAAACCAATCGAACCGCAGCCCGGGATTATGCCAGCCGGGGTTATGCCAATGGATAAACTGGTCCACCTGGCTCTGCCGGTGCGTCTTACCCACACGCAGAACGGCGAGCGTTGCGGTCCGGAGATGGCATGCACCTACGATATTCATCCCCGCGGCGCGCGTTTGCTCAGCTTTCGTGGCGTCAAGGTTGGGGACTTGATCACTGTCGAGCGTGGGCGGAACAAATCCATTTGCCAGGTAGTGTGGACGGCGGATCCAGAGTCCGCGCTGCGCGGCCAGTTCACGGTGGAATGCGTTGAGGGTGCAAAAACTCCGTGGGAAGACGAACTGCGGCAAATGCAGGAGCAGTATTTGCCCATCAATCCCGATGCCCCGAAGAAAAAAACGTCGATGAATACCTTCGGCAGAACCGACCAGAACCGGCGGCGTCATCCGCGATTCAACGTTGAAGGCGGAGCCGATCTTTTGGAGATTGGTGGACAATCGTGCGTTGAGGGACATCTGGAGCAGATTTCAGAATATGGCTGCCTGGTCAGCGCCACCAATCTTCTTGTTCCCGGTACAGGCTTAAGGTTGGCCCTTAATATTTACGATGTGAGCGTTGCGCTGAAAGGCAACGTGCGCTATACCGCGGGGAACCGCGCCATGGGCGTAGAGTTTCAGGAGATCCGCCAGGGCGATCGTCCCTTGCTGGATTACGTGCTGAAACAGGTCAAAGGACGCCGCAACAAAGATTTCGCCGATCTCGAAGTGGTCACTGTGCCGTTGGCCGCGGCCGCGAGATAAAGGCATCGACTCAAATTCATCGGTAGCCGCCGTCAGGAGCAATCGAACCGTTCGTATTCGGCGTCTTATTCGACGTCGCGCAGGCGCGCCGCCTTGCCCTTTAACCCGCGCAAATAATAAAGCTTGGCGCGGCGCACTTTCGACGAGCGCAGCAAATCCACCTTGTCAATTACTTTCGAGTGGACGGGGAAAATGCGCTCTACACCCTGGCCAAAGCTGATCTTGCGCACGGTGAAGCTGGCCTGCGGTCCGTTGTCGCGCTTGATGACCACACCCTCGAACGCCTGCAATCGTTCCTTATCGCCTTCTTTGATCTTCACATGCACGCGTACAGTATCGCCCGGATGAAACGCAGGAATATCGGTGCGTTGCGTTTTCGCCAGCAGTTTTTCAATAATTAAGTTCGACATAGTTAATCCCTCTAAAATTCTGATTCTCAAAATTCCGACGTCAAAAAACTAGAGCCTCTGTTTCTCGCGTTCATCCCGCTTGATTCCCGCGAGATACTCTTGGTCTTCGGCGCTGAGCGTTGCGCCTTCCAACAAGTCCGGACGGTTACGAAGCGTTTTCTCCAGCGCCCGATGTCTCCGCCAACGCCGAATCTCTTCGTGGTTGCCAGACATCAGAGCCTCCGGCACCGCCATCCCGCGAAACTCGGACGGCCGAGTGTAATGCGGGTAATCCAGAAGTCCATTCGACCCGCAAGTCGAATCCGCACCGTCCATACTTTTCTTCACGTCAACCGTAAACGACTCTTGCTGAGTCGACGCTTGGTTTCCAACTGCTCCCGGAAGCAGCCGCATCACCGCTTCGACAATCACCGCAGCAGCGATTTCGCCGCCGCTCAAAACATAGTCCCCAATCGAAATCTCCCTGTCGGCTAAGTAATCCGCAACTCGCTCGTCCACTCCCTCATACCGTCCACAAACCAAAACGATGCGGTCGAGCAAAGCCAACTCCGCTGCAACTTGCTGACTAAACCGTTGCCCTTGCGCCGAGAGCAAAACCACCGACTGCTTCGCGCGCCCAGCGAGACGCTCATCTCGCGACGCCAGCTCCAGCGACTCCAGACATTCAAAAAGCGGTTCCGGCTTCAGCACCATGCCTTCGCCGCCACCAAAAGGACGGTCATCCACGGTGCGGTGACGATCATGAGTAAACTCCCGCAGATCGTGCACCTTAATTTCCGCCAGCCCCATTTCCTGAGCCCGGCGCGTAATGCCATACTCCAACGGTCCACGAAAGAAGTCCGGAAAGATGGTGACAATATCGGCCTTCATCGCAGAAACCAAAAATCTTTAACACAGAGGGCACTGGGTAACACAGAGGCTTTACCCTGTGGTCCCCGATGCCCGCTGTGTTTAATGTCTTTTCCGTCCGGCACCCTGCTCGCGCTTCTCCTCAGCCGTGAGCGGTGCATTCACGTCGAGCAAACCATCAGGCAAGTTCATCCGCACCAGCTTGCGCTCAACATCCAAGCCTTCGAGATAAGCCTCGGCAAAAGGAATCTCCACCAACCGGTTCGGCCGACGCACAATCAGCAACGGCGCTTCACCCGCACCGAACTGAATATCTTCGATCCGCCCGATCTCGCGTTCACCATCCATCACCGCACAGCCGACAAGATCGCTTACATAACTCCAGCCAGCCTGCAGCTCCGAACGCTGGCTTTGCGGAACCTGCAATTCGCATCCCACCAGCGTTTCTGCCTGGGAAATCGAATCTACTCCCGCAAACTTAAAAACCAGCAATCCCTTGTGCGGCCAAAGCTCTTCCACTTCCAGTTCGCGGCGTTGAAATTCCGTGCCTCGCGGGAGAACCAGCAACTTCATACCGACGGTGAATCGATCGGGAACCTGGCTGAAAATCTCGGCCGCAACTTCGCCGCGCCGGCCCTGCGTTTTCACCACCCGGGCCAGGGTAATAAACTCGCCACTTGTTTCAGGATCGCGAATGGTCCGGTCCCAAGGCCTCGGCGGTCCGGCCGTTAGTCGATGACATCCAGCGTGTATCGCTTCCGTGTCCGCACGCCGGCAGCGCTCAACAGCGTTCGCAAAGCACGTACGTTGCGTCCTTGCCGGCCGATAATCTTGCCCACGTCCGCTTCAGCAACTTCCAGTTCGATCACATCGCCATCCAGATGATCGACGTAAACCTCATCGGGAGCATCGACGATCCACTTCGCGATCTTCTCGACGAGAGCGCCAACATTTCCGCTAGCTTCAGTCATGGGATCCGTCTGCACGATGCCTACGCTACTGAAGCCGCTGGAGCAGCCGCAGGCTTGGAATAGAGTTTCTCTACGCGCTCTGACATCTGTGCGCCCTTCGAAACCCAATAATCGACTCGCTCGCGCTTGAACTCAATGCTCGTGGGATTGGTCCGAGGATTATACGTTCCCACCACTTCCACCGGACGTCCATTGCGCGCGCGCGCCTTCTCGATCACTACAATGCGGTAAAACGGTTGTTTGCGCGCACCCATGCGCGCCAGTCGAA
Organism: uncultured Acidobacteriaceae bacterium; assembly: GCA_963726155.1. Lineage (GTDB taxonomy): Bacteria > Acidobacteriota > Terriglobia > Terriglobales > Acidobacteriaceae > Sulfotelmatobacter. The sequence goes on along the minus strand of CAVSBF010000002.1, from coordinate 99,419 downwards.
TCATTAACACAGAGATATATCCTTGTTCCGGAAGAATCCGGCGAGGTCAAAACAAACATTTATTATGCAGGAGCTTAGCGGGAATGGCAATAGGGGACGCGCTCGTTAGTTAGCTCCGACGCTATCTCAGGTTTGTCTTCTCGATGTTATCTGCGAGGCTGTCCAAGTCACTGGCTATAATTCTCATCATGGCCAGGCTACTGAGGTAGGTCACATGGGCCTGCAAATGTCCCTCATCCAAACCATAGACCTTGGTTCGTTGTAGAAGGCCCTCTATTCGGCCTCCAAATCGCTTGAAGAAGTCAATGAGCCTTTGGGAATCATAAAGACTGCCGGCATCCATGCTTTGAAGTGTTTGGTATTGTCCTCCCGGAGTCGCATTGAGGATCGTCACCGGCCTTCCCTTCTCTGCTTCCCACTCAAAACTCAGAATGTCGCTGGCTAGGATGCGAGCCTCCCTGGCGACCTGCGGCGAGGTTGGAGTCAGTTCGACAGCTGCCGCCTTCGCTTCCGGACCGGCTTCCAGTTGGCGAATGTACCGATCCCTGCTCTGTATACCATCTTTAAGGATGTTTTTCTCGTCAACTACCGCACGCAACCGAGCGGCAAGGTTGTGATGATCGTTATAGACAGACTTGTATATCGCCCATGAAAACAGGCATGACCACGCCATCAGAGGAAGGCTAGCACCGATGATTATCGGTTTTAGGAGAGATCGCAACATTTGCCTTTGACTTGGACGAGGGCTCTGGCTCCAGTGTAGTCTGGCCCCTGCAAATGCCAAGGACGCAAATGGCAAACAGACGGAGAATACGATCAAATAGAGATTGCTGATATTCAGTGCTGTTCTCAGCATTATCGACGCCCTAGATATTAGGTGCCAAGCTTGTCCTGTCATACCGACGTCTCCCCTGTTGATTACCATCGACAATCTGGAGAGCCGTCATTAGATCGCTCACACTAAAATAGTGTACACTCACCTAGTATGAAGAATATTACCCTCAGCGCGGACGAAAGCCTTATCGAGCAGGCCCGGCTGGTAGCCCAGGCTCGACATCAAACCCTAAATGCAGCCTTCCGCGAGTGGCTGGCGCAATATTCTGCACAGGCGGGTGGCGGGGCGGCCGTTGATGCTCTGATGCGACGTCTCCGGCATGTACGCTCTTCTGGTCCCTATACCCGAGACGAGATGAATGAGCGGTAGATTCTTCCTCGATACCAACGTGTTTGTATACACTTTCGACGCCAAAGCCCACGTCAAGGCTAAGAAAGCGGCGTATCTCATCCGGTGCGCCTCCGACACAGGTGAGGGAATCATTAGCTATCAGGTAGTGCAGGAATTCTTTAACGTTGCCCTACGTCGATTCACGCAGCCCATGAGCGTGGCGGAGGCGGAACAATACCTGATCACGGTGCTCCGTCCTCTGCTTGCGGTACAGTCCTCGCCCGCACTTTATCTGCAGGCTTTACGGATCGCGGAAAAGCATCGCATGTCTTGGTACGACTCGCTTATCGTAGCGGCGGCTCTGGACGGCCAGTGCGAGCGTCTTTACAGCGAAGACCTCCAGCATGGGCAAAAGATCGAATCCCTACGCATCGAGAATCCGTTTGCTTGAAACCGTCTCGCATCTTTTCCCACCCTGCTAAACTCAAACGTTTGGAGGAAACGCTTTGCAGGCCGTCTATATTCTCTCCGCCGTCCGCACGCCCATTGGAAAATTCGGCGGATCGCTCGCCTCGCTTACGTCGGCCGACATGGGCGTCGTTGCTGCCAAGGCAGCCATCGAGCGTGCAGGAATCCAACCTGATCAGGTAGAAGAAACTATCTTCGGCAGCGCGCGGCAGGCGGGAGGCGGTCCGAATCCAGCGCGGCAGATTTCGATTCGCAGCGGCGTGCCGCAAGAGGTCCCGGCCTTCACCGTGAACAAAGCGTGCGCCTCTGGATTGAAATCCATCGCTCTCGCTTACCAGGCAATTTTGCTCGGCGATTCCAGCTGCACTTTGGCCGGTGGCACGGAATCCATGTCGCGAGTTCCTTATTATCTCGAGGCCCGCTGGGGATATCGCCTCGGCAATCAGGATTTGGTCGACGGCATGTACCGCGACGGATTTTTCTGTCCCATGGCAAAGATGGTGATGGGCGAAACCGCCGAATTGTTGGCGGAACATTACAAAATTTCCCGTGAGGAGCAGGACGAGTTTGCTCTGCAGTCCCAAACCCGTGCTGCCCGCGCCATTGCCGCAGGTCGCTTCGACGCCGAACTTGTTCCAGTCGTAATCGAAAGCAAGAAAGGCGTAACCACGTTCAGCCACGACGAGCATCCTTTCACCGACGCGAACATGGAAAAGTTAGGCAAGCTGGCACCGGTATTTTCGAAAACCGGAACAGTCACTGCAGGAAACTCTTCGGGCATTACAGACGGCGCTGCCGCGTTGGTTCTCGCTAGTGAGCATTTTGTGAAGACCAATAATCTCAAGCCGCTGGCCCGCATCTCAGCCGTCGCTTCAGCAGGAGTCGATCCCCGCACCATGGGGATTGGTCCCGTCCCCGCTCTTCGCAAGCTGGAAGACAAACACAACCTTCGACTGCACGACTTCGGATTGATCGAACTGAACGAAGCCTTCGCCGCCCAGGTAATCGCCTGCGACCGCGAACTGAATTTCAACCGCGACCGTCTCAACGTGAACGGTGGCGCCATCGCCCTCGGCCATCCAATCGGCTGCACCGGAACCCGAATCACCGTCACCTTGTTGCACGAGATGCTGAAGCGAAACACGCGCCGCGGAGTGGCTACTCTCTGCGTAAGCGGGGGGATGGGCATGGCGCTGGCCCTCGAAAATGCGGCTTGAATTCGCCACCTTCTGCTATCATTCCATCGCTTTCGTTACCCGGACGCAGTCAGCGCCGCATTCTATCGGCGCGTGATCCTTTCAAGGAGACTCCCAATGCTTCGATGCGTCGCTCGCATTTCTTATTTTCTCGCGCTGCTCGGCGCGATGATTTTCACCGCCAGTTTCGCGCTGGCGCAAACCGAGTTCTCCGCCGATATCGTCGATCTGCAAAAGCCGGGCACGCCCACCACGGCCAAGATTTATTTCGCCAAGGACAAAATGCGCATTGAACCGGCGGCTAGCGGTCCGCGCAGCGGAGGCGCCGTCATTGTAAATTTCGCCACCCAGACCTCGATGGTGCTCATGCCCCAGCAGCACATGTATATGGAGATGCCCGCGCAATCGCAGAGCCAGCGCATGTCCTACACCAATGCTTTCTTCCGCGCCGGCGACGTGGAGAACGCCTGCGGCGACTGGCAAAAGATTGAACATGCTCAGGATGGGAGCTGTCATAAAATCGGCACTGAAACCGTCAATGGCCGCACGACGGTGGAGTACGAAGCCACGAAGGCCGGCGGTGACGTAAACCACTTCTGGCTCGATCCCAAACTGCGTTTCCCGGTGAAGTGGCAGGGCAAGAACAACAGCGGAGAATTGCGCAACATACAGGAAGGCACTCAGCCCGCCAGCTTATTTGAGCCTCCCGCTGGCTTCACCAAAATGGAAATGCCCGGCATGATGCAGCAACCCCACTAGCCATCTGATTCCCCCGGTCGCTGCGGGAATCGAACCGTCGAGAGTGGCCGCGTTGACGCGTTTAAAACGCGATCGCTATACTTTGCTCACGGCCTGGCTTGAGGAGACAGAATGTCCCTTTCCGCGGTAATCGTGGACGATGAGCAACTTGCCCGCGACGAACTTGCTTTCCTGCTGAAAAGCGACGGCGATGTAAATGTCGTGGCCCAAGGTAAAAACGGTCTCGAGGCCGTCAGCCTTATCAAAGAACACAATCCCGATCTCGTTTTTCTCGACGTCCAGATGCCGGGTCTGGATGGCTTCGGCGTTATCAAGAAACTTCTCGATAAGAAAATTCCTCTGCCTAAAATCGTCTTCGCCACCGCCTTTGATCAATATGCGGTGAAGGCGTTCGAGGTTAACGCGGTCGATTATCTTTTGAAACCGTTCGACAAAAAGCGCGTTGCTCAGGCGGTTCAAAAAGCGCGGCTTCAGCAGGAAACCGAGAGCCTGCCCGGGGAGAAAATCGATACTTTAATGCGCATGCTGCAGGCGCCCAAAACTCAGAGTACCAAGATTCTGCTCAAAGCAGTGGGGCGCATGTTTCTCGTGGATCAACGAGAGATTTGCTATGCATGGATCGAAGAGGGAGTTATCACGGTAGTCACGGCGGGGCCTTCCGGAATGGAAGGTCACTCCAACTGCCGGACGCTGGAGGAGCTACTCTCCAGCCTGGACCCGGGACTGTTCTGGCGGGCTCACCGTTCCTACCTCGTGAACATCAATCGAATTCGGGAAGTCGTGCCCTGGTTCAAAAGCTCGTACCAGTTGCGCATGGACGATAAGAAGCAGAGCGAGATTCCAGTCAGTCGGGCTCAGACCAAACGTTTGCGGGAACTCTTTGGGCTCTGAGTTTCTTGAACCCGCGCCCCGTTCACAACCACGGGCCACACTGGAGCACGAATTTTTGCTCGAGCTCGCCCCCGCGGAGTGTTCGGCTCTTTCGACAGCGGCGTACAAATCCTTGATCAGCGTACCTGTATACAAATGCAGCTCAGTTCGGCCCGGCCTCGAAGCGGCCAGATCGGCCGGGCATGTAAGCGGAACCCAGTTGAAATTTCGAACCCACCCCCTCTACCGGAATCTCAGACGGCTAAAGCCTCCAACCCTGTCCGATCTCGAATCACCAGCGTCGCTCCTTCCAGACGTATGAGTCTTCTTTTCTTCAGATTACTTAGCAATCGCGTAACCGTCTCTCGCGAGGAACCAATCCTTTGGGCCATCTCCTCGTGGGTCATCGCGGAATGTAATCGCTGCTCGTTCAGTTCCTGACCTCCCCGCGGAGCGCACGACAGCAAAAGTCTCGCCAGCTTTCCCGAAGACGAACGAGCCAGCACCAGATCGTGAATATCGCGATACGCGCCCTGGAATTCGCGACTCAGCGACTGCGCTGCATGCACACCCACTTCACTCTCCTTTTGCAACAGCGTCATCAGGTCCTGACGGCCGATAAAATCCAACTGGCATGGCATGGACGTTTCGGCCGTCATCTCGTAATTCGTGCCAGAGACAGCCGCACTCAACCCCAACACTTCACCTGCCTCGGCCTGCTTCAGGATCAGCACCTTGCCTTCTTTCGATGTAGTCGACAGCTTCACTTTTCCCGAGCAGAGCACATAGACTCCCCGCGGAGTCTGACCCTCTACGAAAAGCAGCGCTCCGGATGGCATCACGCTGTGGTAGCTGGCGGCGTCCACCGACCTCAATACCGACTGTGAAAACCGGCAGAAATAACCGTCGCGGCTGGTCTTGCAATTCATGCAACTTTCGATCACGTCTAATCCGTAGGGAGCCCTCATGTCTACCTCCTTTGTGGAACTGCGCCGCTCTCTTTCTCTGTAAACCAAATCTTCCGGAAATTGGGGCTGCAGTTCCTGCGTACGTTCCAACAGGCATAAAGCATGCGCGCGCGTCTCCGAGTTCGGGCTGCGCGCCGCGGATAGGACCTCCCACGCCGCCGACGGATCTGCCGTGTATTCCCACTCCAACTGGCTGGCGAACAGATACAACGGGTCGATTTCTCGCGTGCCCTTAGGATGAGCGGCGTCCACCCACTGGCTCGGTGGAGGCGCAACCGGGTAAGCCGGCGGCCGGGAAGTCCAATCTTCCTCGAGAGCCAGCGGCCGGCCCCGCCAAACCTCAACCTGCAAGTCCTGACTACTTTTCAAAGATGTGCTGGTGCGCTCCGGCAGCAAGCGAACCAAATTGTTCGGCGGGTGATTCCTGGCAACTAACAAGGTTCACGCCCCAAGCGAGCCCTTTGCGACGAGTCCGCGGCTCGTCCATCCGCCTTCGAGAAGACTTCTAAACGCTTTCTAGTTTTCCCGATTAGGAAGATGCTAGAGCAGGTGTGGTTCCAGAATGAGTCTGCCGGCAGCAACCCTCTAACTGTCAGAAAAACCTGATCTTCGCAGGTGAGCCTTTATGGAATTCTCTGGAGCCTGCCGATAAGTCGGCAGATGATAAATAGATCGGCACGCCGTGTCACGAACATCCCACCTCAAACATCATCGTTTTCAATGCGGCCCCGAATAATCCTTGCGAGTAATTCCCAGCCGCTTCATCTTCGATTGCAAAGTGGTTCGCTTAACTCCCAGCCGGCGAGCCGCTCCCTTTGGTCCAGACAGCATCCCACCGCTTTCGCGAAGAACCCGGATAATATGCTGCCTTTCAGTGCTTTCCAGTGAAGACTCAACCACGTGGCTTGCGGCTTTGAGGTCCGCTAAAGGAGATCGCAAGGCCGTTCCTTCCGTGAGAATTACTGATCGCTCGATAAAGTTTTCCAACTCGCGGACATTCCCCGGCCAATGCCAATTGGTCAGCGCGTCCATCGTTTCAGTAGGGATCGTCTCGATTACACGATTCATCCTGGTGGCAAATTTTCGAACAAAATATCGAACCAGAATGGGAATATCCTCTCGTCTCTCGCGCAGCGGCGGAACGCGAATCGGGAACACATTCAAGCGGTAAAACAAATCACTGCGAAACTCTTTGTCCGCCACGCTCCGAGCCAAATCCCGATTGGTGGCGGTGATCAGCCGCAGATCCACTTTGATGGTTCGAATGCCACCCAGCCTTTCGAATTCATGGTCCTGCAACACCCGCAGCAGCTTCGGCTGCAATTCCGGCGAGATCTCGCCAACCTCGTCAAGGAAAAGAGTGCCTTTGTCAGCCAGTTCGAGTCGCCCCAGCTTCTGCCGGATCGCTCCGGTAAATGCCCCTTTTTCGTGACCGAATAACTCGCTCTCCAGCAGGCCCGTAGGGATGGCAGCGCAATTCAAAGTGATGAAACTCTTGTCCTTCCGTTTACTGCTGGCGTGAATGGCACGCGCAACCAACCCCTTGCCAGTCCCGGTTTCGCCCAGCAGCAGAACCGTGGCATCGCTATCGGCAACCACCGAGATTTGATCGAGCACACTCATAAGTACCCGGCTTTCTCCGACGATTCCTTCCACATGAACTCGCTGGTGACTGTGCCCTTCCAGATAGCGTTTTTCCCGGCCTAACCGTTTCTTCAACTGGTCGATTTCTTCTGCAATTCTCGAGTTTTCCAGAGCAGTCGCAAGTTGCGCGGCTACCTGGTTCAACAGTTCCAGGTCGTCGGTCTGGAAGGCATCGGCTCTCGTGCTGCCCAGCACCATCACGCCCATAGGTCCCTGGGGCCGGATCAATGGAACGCAACACAACGACTGCAATCCTTCTCTCAAAATATGATTCGTAATCTTCGAATCGAACCCTTTCATCTCCTCTTTGGTGAAGATGAGTGGCACCCGCTTCCGCAAGGCCTTGCCTCCAGGGCCCCGCGGAGCGCTGATTTCGGAGCCGGAACTGATGTCCTTGGCCAGCGGAAAGTCAATGGCCTGCCGCACCAGTTCCCCGCTCTTTTCGTCGCGCAAGGAAAGCGCCGCGTATTCCTGTCGCAAGACGCGGCGCAGGTGAGCGGATATCCGCGGAAAGACTTCCTGCACATCCCACTTCTCAGCCAGCAGACGGCCCACTTCCGTCATCACCTGGCCTCGCTTTTTCTCCGTCTTTAGGTTTTCGGAAACTCCCCGAAACGATTCCTCGAGTTTTTTCTGTTCGGTAATCTCAATGGCAACGACGCCGATCTGGGCGACCCGTCCTCTCCAGTCTCGAATGGGCACGTAGTGCTCAATCCAGTGGCCGGGGTCGGTCCTGGTCGGCAACACTGCGCTAACTTCCCGATTCAGTACAGGCTGCCCCGTCGCCGCCACATTGGCCAGGTGCGGCTCGATCAGCTCAACAAAATCGCCCAGGATTTCCCGAACACTTTTCCCCAGATGTTCTTGCACCGCGACGCCGTTCATCTCCGCCATCGCGTGATTGATCCCAACATAGCGGAGTTCCATATCCAAAATGCAGAGGCCCACTTTGGACGCCGTAGCATGAACCCGTAAAAGATCTTCCCATTCTTTGAGCGATTCGGGAACCGCGAACGAAGCCGCATTGCTCCTGTCCCTATTCTTATCTTCATTCCTATCTTCCGGGCGGCTGGTCATGAACCAACCCCGCTGTACACTTCCTTTTTTGGGATGCCCGGCCCAAGGCCGTGGATAAGATAATCGAATTCAGGAGGGGAAAAGAAAGTTGGCCGGAGAATGGCCAAATCCGGAAGCAACCATCGTATTCCGCATCGGAAGCAGAATAATAGTACGATCGCTAAGCGCAGCGCCGAACGCCGCACAGCGAACTCAAGGCTCGGCAAATCAGAGGGGGACATCGACGCATGGCTCCCGCGGCTCTACCCCCTCTGCAGAGCCACCATGAGCGTTCGTAAATCGCCGGGATTATAGTCGGTCTTCCTGCCAGATAACCACTTAGCCTCTCGAGTTCGTTTTTCGTAACAGAATCCGAATCCCGACGAAGTATTGAGGCTTGGGGTTGGGCATGGCTCTGCCCCAGTGGGGGAATATAATTATTATATGGCGCGGGGTTGGGAAAGTAAGTCAATTGAGGCGCAGCAGGAAGATGCGGCGAGCGAACAAACCCTTAAGAAGCCGCGACTGACGCGGGAACAAGCGGATCGCCTTCGCGAAAAAGATAGCCTTCAACTGTCCCTCAAAAACGTGGTCAGGCAGCTTCAGGAAAGCTCGAACTCCCAGCATCGCGACATGCTGGAGCGTGCTAAGTCCGACTTGGAACAAAGGATCGAAAACCTCAGTTCCACTTAAGGGTTCGGCGATTCGACTGCTTTTTTTCGTTTTTCGTAACGAGAAATCGTGAACGTTAGCCAGCCTTCGCTAGCCCGGGTTGCGATTCGCTCTTGTTGACTTTAGTAACGCTGTAGTAATACCGTCTTCGCACCTGACGTATAATCATCCTTCCATGAAGGCCTACGTATATGTTTCGCTCAAAAAGAGCGTGCTCGATCCTCAAGGCAAGACCATCCATGGCGCGCTCAAAAAGATGGGCTATAAAGGCTTGGAAGAAGTGCGCCAGGGAAAATATTTCGAACTTACGCTCGACGGCGGATTAAGCCGCGAACAAGCTCAGACTGAGGTTGAGCGCATCGCTCGGGAAGTACTTACCAACCCGGTCATCGAAGAGTTTCGCTGCTCCCTCGCAGACTGAATTCCTGGAGTTCCCGCATGTGTGGAATTGTTGGCTACGTCGGCAAAAAGGAAGTAGTTCCCATTATTATCGAGGGCCTGCGGCGACTTGAGTACCGCGGCTACGACTCGGCGGGTATCGCCGTCGCCGGCAACGGGGATCAACTTCAACTGCGCCGCGCCGAAGGCAAGCTGCGCAACCTCGAAGAAGCGATTCGCCTGAAACCCCTTCAAGGGACTTATGGTATCGGTCACACGCGCTGGGCCACGCACGGCCGTCCCACCGAAGAAAACGCTCATCCTCATCGCGATTGCACCGGCAAGATCGTCGTCGTGCATAACGGCATCGTCGAAAACTATCTCAGCCTGAAGAAAAAGCTGATCGAGGAAGGCCACAAGTTCTCCACTGAAACCGATACCGAAGTCATCGCGCACCTGATCGAAAAGCATCTTTTCAAAACCGGCAATGGCCATCGCCCCTCTCTGGAAGACGCGGTTCGCCGCACCGTGAAGGAACTCACCGGAGTCTTTGCTCTCGCCGTGATTTTTGTCGACGAACCTAACAAAATCGTGGCCGCCCGTAACGGTCCTCCACTCGTTATCGGCCTGGGCAATGACGAATACTTTGTTGCTTCCGACGTTCCCGCCATCCTTTATCACACCCGCGATATTTTTTTCCTGGCTGACGGCGATCTCGCAGTTGTTACCCCAGCTGGCGTGGATCTCACGGATTTTGAAGGCAGGCCCATCCGGCGCCAGGTGCAGCACGTGACCTGGGACCCGATCATGGCGGAAAAAGCCGGCTTCAAGCATTTCATGCTCAAGGAAATTTATGAGCAGCCGCGCGCCATCCGCGAAACTACGCTGGGTCGAGTCTCCCTCGACACCGGCCACATTTTCCTCGATGAAATGCAGATCACCGAAGCCGAATTTCGCGCCGCAAAAAAAATCAACATCGTGGCCTGCGGCACCAGTTGGCATGCCGGACAAGCCGGCAAGTTCATGATCGAGAGCTTTGCCCGTGTACCCGTCGAGGTCGATTATGCCAGCGAATGGCGCTATCGCGATCCGATCGTCGCCGACAACACCATCACACTTGTAATTTCGCAGTCAGGCGAAACTGCTGACACCATTGCCGCCCAGCGCGAAGCCAAAGCCAAAGGCTCGCACACGCTCGCAATTTGCAATGTGGTCGGCTCCATGATCACGCGCGAAGCTGCCGGAACCATCTACACCCACGCCGGTCCCGAGATTGGCGTAGCCTCGACCAAAGCCTTCACCTGCCAACTCACCGCGTTATATCTTTTCGCTCTCTATCTTGCGCAAGTGCGCGGCGCCATGACCCCGGAACAAATTCGCGCCGCCGCCGAGGAACTCACACTCGTTCCGGGCAAGCTGGAAACCATCTTGACCCATGATGAAGCTTGCGAAGATTTGGCCAAACGCTTCCAACGGGTTCACGACTTTTTATTTCTCGGCCGCGGTATTCATTATCCGATCGCCCTCGAAGGAGCGCTGAAGCTAAAAGAAATCTCCTACATCCACGCCGAGGGCTACCCCGCCGGCGAGATGAAGCATGGTCCCAACGCCCTGATTGACGAGAATCTTCCCGTCGTCATCATCGCCACTCGCAATGCGAACGATCCCGACTCAATGCTGCGCTACGAGAAGACCATGTCGAACCTGAAAGAAGTAAAAGCCCGCTCCGGTGTGGTCATCGCGCTGGCCACCGAAGGGGATGAAGAAATCAAAGAGTCCGCCGACCACGTCCTCTACGTTCCCGCCGCGCCGGAAAATCTCTCGCCGATTCTCGAAATCGTTCCCTTGCAGCTGCTGGCTTATCACATCGCAGTCCGCCGTGGCTGCGATGTGGATCAACCGCGCAACCTGGCCAAGTCAGTCACGGTTGAATAGGCGCGTTCGTTCTCATTAACCGGTCGACTCCACGATACTTTCCTGGAGTCGATCTCATCTAGATAGTAGATGTCCCCGTTCAAAACCCTTACCGCCCGTCTCGTGTCCTCCGACAGCTTATCGGAGTACACGAAGCATCTCGAATTCGAGGTGGTTGGAGAAAAGCACTTCGGCTTCGTCGCCGGCCAGTGGCTTTCCTTCCGTCACTCAAACGCCGACGGCGAGGAAATCACCCGTGCCTATTCCATCTGCTCGCCGCCATCCGACGACAACCATTTCGCACTTTGTCTCAACCGCGTGCAGGATGGCTTCATGTCAAACTTTCTCTGCGACATGAATAAAGGTGACGAGCTTTCATGCCAAGGACCATTTGGCGACTTCATCCTTCACCCGCCGATGCGCGATACCATCTTCATCGCCACCGGCACCGGCATTGCCCCTTTCCGTTCCATGCTCCACTGGCTCTTAGCGGATGAGTCGCGCCATCAAGGAAAGCAGCTTTTTCTTTTGTTCGGCAACCGCCGCGAAGAAGACATCTATTACCACGCCGAATTCCTGCGCCTCGCCAATCTTCATTCGAACTTTCACTACCTTCCAACACTCAGCCGTGCCGACGAGAATTGGCCAGGGCTGCGAGGCTATGTGCAACAACACGTCACGGAAATCGTCGCAGGCCGCCTCAACATGCACGCCTTCATCTGCGGCTTGGACAAAATGGTGAAAGCAAATCGCGAATTGCTGAAGTCCCTGGGATGGGATCGGAAGTCCATCCGCTACGAAAAGTACGACTGACGCTGCTTCGTCTAAGCGGAATACCTGAACAACTCTCCTTGCATTGAGCCCATCAAAATTTCTGACATGAATTAAATTTAGGAGGGCTCATGGCAAGCGCAAAACAGAAAGCAGCAGCAAGAAAGAACATTAAGAAGGCCGCCACCGCAGCGAAGAGGAAACGCACCATCGCGCATCTGCCCAAGAAAACCCGCACCGCTCTTGGCAAGCAGGCGTCGAAAGTAGCTCACAGCCATCGTTAGAGATGGGACGGCTAGTGATGGGGCCCGCCGATCTACTCGATGGCGGGTTCAATATCGGTGTGGCAAAAATCGTCGCCTTTGAAAAGCAACGTCTCGCCCTTTTCTTTCGCCAGCGCGTAAGCAAAACAGTCACCGAGGTTAAGCCCGGCTCGATGCCGCCCTTTGCCAAAGTCGCGATACGCTTCGCGCGCTATTCTTGCCTGCTCCGGAGTGACTGACTCGACCGCAATGTCCGCCTCACGGAAAAAATCGTCAAAGCGGCGGCTGGAAATCGAACTCTTACCGCTATCGATGACGATCGCGGCTTCGACGTAATTTACTGCGGAAGTGCTGCAACTGCCCATGCGATCAATCGCCTCCGCCATCCCTGCCGCTTCCGGTTCGTCCCGTAGAATAGCGATAATAGCCGAGCTATCGAGGATCACTTCGGGAGCCCTTTCTCGTCATACAAGAACTCGCCGTGGTCGACCGAGCGAAAGGGTTCCTGCAACTGGGCCGCGCACTCCCGCCCAATCTTCAGAATCCGTTCCGCCCTGCTCATGCCGCCTCCGCGGACCCGCTCCAACCGCTCGCGCAGCGCCTCACGAACCGCCGTGGTCATGCTCTCTTTCGTTAACCTGGCCAGTTGCCGCGCCATTCGATGCGCTTCTTCATCTTTGATATTTAAGCTCATAATTCTACCTTCTACCTTCATGTTCTACCATTCTACCATACAGGAATAACAGCCTACCGCAAACCCACCCCAGCGCCGCAATTCCCGCGCCCCAAACCGCAAACGTCAAATCCACCACCCACCCTGGCGCCGCCCCCACTCTCCGCAACAAAAACGGCAGAAAATTCCAGGTCGTAATATGAACGTAGTCCCACGCGTCCTGCGTCATGGATTCATTATTCAATCCCCAGGCATCCATTTTTCCCAGCACGAACGCCGCGATGTTCTTGAACCGCAGAGCAATCACAAATGTCGGATGACCGAGCGTCTCCATCTGATAAATCTCCAGCGGCAACCAGAACGCGAGCGAAGCCAGTTGAATCACTAAGCTGATGCCAACCAGCACGATGCCCATTCGCCAGATCCATCTGCTCAATTCGCCGCGATACCGCAACAACAACGGCACTGCAAGCAATGCCGCCATTTCCACCGCCGTCGACACATACCGGTCGCCCCAGGCAAAATCTCCCGCCCAATACGTGTACTTCGCATAAAAACAGATGTAGCCGACCACAAGCAGAAAAGAAGTCGCGCCATAGGCGCGAACCTCCGGTGACAAACGCTTCCACAGCATGATTAGCAGGACAAGCGCCAGCACCAGCAGCGGATCGAAAAGAAAAATCGATTTCTCCGGCTTAAACAACGGCCCCAGAACGCCGTCGAAAAACGGCGTGCTCCAGGGAAAATTCGCCGGCAGGCTCGGATCCTGCAATCGCTGCTCTTTCGCGAACAACGATACGTAAGTATTGGTAAACGATCCGAAACGGTAGAACTGATAAAGCCGATCGATCAAAACAAAAAACGCATATACCGGAGCCGCAATTTTGCAGTACTCCACAAACCGCTTCCACAGTTCACGAGCCCGCACTCCTTCAAACCAAAGCACGAGAAGAATAAACATTCCTGCCGCGATCAAATCGAGAGCTGTTGTCAGCCGCGTCAGCAAATTCAGCCCCAGCGCTGCGCTGCCAAAAAACAGCGCTCGCCTGCGCCCCGTTTGCGACCACTCATATTGAAAGGAAAATCCCGCCAGCGTTAGCAGCATGATGTAGTTGTTTTCCATCATGTTCTGCGTGTAGTGCAGATGCGTGGTGCAAAACAGCAGAGCCAAGAGCCCGAGCACCGATTCCCGCACCGTGAATCGCAATTGACGAAGCAGGCGAAAGGCCACCAGCACAGTCAGCACATTTACCAGAATGCTCGTGCTGTAACTCACCACAATGCTGCGCACCGCGGGATCATCGGTATAGTCGGCAAACATTTTCCAGTGAGAAATCCACGTACCCACCAGATCGGCGGGAAGCATCAATAAAGATTGCCCAATGCCATACCAGCTGTACAGCTGGCCTCCGCGCCCATGCAGGCCGAACTCTGGATATTCATTGGGAAAAACCTGCGGCTCGGAAGTCCACAGCCAATGCGTGGCCTGCAGCCGGTGCATCGTGTCTGCTGTACCCAACTCGCCGGACTGCACTACAAGAGCCAGCAGCCCGGCAGCCAGGCACAGCATCACCAGAGGATTATTGAGGAAACCGAAAGAGCGCGAGCCCATCGCTTGGATGGTAATACAAGCCGGCCTTCGAGCTTGGGCCTTGTCCGTGGATTGCAGAATTCTGCTACGGCACTAGCGAAACGCTCTACTTCAAGCCGACGCCGTAAAAATAATTGTAAGTGCCTGCCGAACCCCACGGCAGGTTGGCGGTAAAGGAACTGAACAGCATAGCTTGCCCCATGAAGGTCACGAAGAGATCCTGCTGCGCGGTGGCCGTGGAGATGCGGAAGGTAAATAATCCGTAGCATGGGTCCGACAGTTCGCCCGAGGTTCCGTAGAGATACGAAACATCGGCGACCGGGGTGAGCGTCGCCTGCACCATCTGATTTCCGCTTAAATCAGTAATAGTAAGCTGGCCACCCGCCGTTACGACCAGCGTCGCATTACCCATGCTCGGAGTGCCTGTCTCCACGTTGCCCGCGCCGGTGGTAGCGTTGGTCTTTTGGTAATAGAGCCCCTTGTAGGTTCCCGCAACTGTCGGATCAAAATTCTTGCTGGCTGCCTTTTTCAGCCCGAGGATCGCGCCGTTCTGAGTATCGACGGCGAAGATGCCATTGGCTGTACCGAACACGTAGTCGTAGTTGGTGCCGTCCGGGTCGAGAATCTTGAGGAATGTTCCGGAGGGATCAAGCTGTGCCGTGGCCATTTCCAGCGTGCCGGAGTTAAACGGACTGCCGCCTTGGTTGCCCTGGTTGTACGACTGGTAAGGCGAGAAGGTTGAGGTCGATCCTGTTCCATCCGTGCCTACGTTCACGGAACCCACATTCAGTCCCCCGGATGCTGTGCGGAATTGCATGAAGTTGTAGGCCTGCCCTTCAAAGGTCGCGAGCGAAATCTGTCCGCTCTCGACCGCCGAAATCAACGCCGGTGTATTGGCACTCGGCCCAGTTTTGGCAGCTTGAATCAGCAACGCATAGTTCGGTACTTCGTACGCCGCCACCAAATCGCCCGTTGGATCGTTCAGCGTGTAAGTTCCATCCGCGTTGACGATATAGGGGACGGTCCCGCTGGTTTTGTTTGACACGTCGGAATAGGCAATGGTCTGCGCTGCCGCATCCACGGTAATGGTCATAAAATCTCCGACCGATGCCGTACCGTGATAAACCCGCGCGGCTGCTGGCGTAGCCAGAGTGGTACGCGGTGTCGAGCTGCAGCTCAAAAGAAACAACAGGAGCAGAAAAGCGGAAGTCCGAATTCGCATAAGAGAATCCTCATCGCGCAGCTATAGCACTATCGTTTGTATCGGCCGCTAACCGCAACGCATGAGCCCGATCTGCACTTATGAGAATCCTGAGTAATCTCGACGGGCCAAACTCAGTTATCTTGTTTGCCTGCTGCTTTCTTTCTGAACGCGGTAGACTGTAGCAATAAATTTCATGCCTGCCTGCTCATCTTGTGGAACTGAAGTACCAGCCACTGGCCGTTACTGCTCCGCCTGTGGGGCGTCCACCAGCAACACGGATGACGTCCTCACCCTCGACTTTGCCACGGCAACTTCGCCACTGCCTCCGCACCCTGCCTCGGCAACTTCATCGCGGTCTTCCAGTTCGCCGGAATATCTAAGCGAAGGCCGTTTCCTGCCCGGCCGGCTCCTTGCTGGCCGCTACCGCATCATCGCTCTGCTGGGTAAAGGCGGCATGGGCGAGGTCTACCGCGCCGATGACCTCACGCTGGGCCAGCCCGTAGCCCTCAAATTTCTTCCCGACGAAGCCGCCCGCGATCAAGCTCTACTCGAACGTTTCAAGAATGAAGTGCGGATCGCCCGCCGGGTTTCTCATCCCAACGTTTGCCGCGTCTACGATGTCGGCGAGGTAGAAGGCCACACTTTCTTCACCATGGAGTACGTCGACGGAGAGGATCTCGCTTCCCTGCTGCGCCGCATCGGCCGTCTCCCGGAAGATAAAGCCTTGGATATCGCCCGCCAGCTTTGTGCCGGGCTCGCCGCCGCCCACACCAAGGGCGTTCTGCATCGCGATCTGAAACCCGCCAACATCATGCTGGATGGCCGCGGGCAAGTCGTCATCACCGATTTCGGTTTAGCCGGAATCGCCGATCAGATTCACGGCGCTGACGTGCGCAGCGGGACTCCGGCCTACATGGCTCCGGAGCAGCTTTCGGGAAAAGAAGTCAGCACCCGCAGTGATATTTATTCTCTGGGCCTGGTGTTGTACGAAGTCTTCACCGGAAAACGCGCGTTCTCCGAGAAAACCGCCGATAAACTGCGCAGTCCCGCGGACAGAACTCCCAGCCGGCCTTCATCCGTGGTCAAGGATCTCAACCCGGTAGTCGAACGCGTCATACTGCGTTGCCTTGAAGCTGAACCATCAGCGCGGCCTGCAACCGTGCTTAGCGTAGCCGCGGCTTTGCCGGGTGGCGATCCGTTGGCGGCAGCTCTGGCTGCAGGCGAGACGCCATCGCCGCAGCTGGTCGCAGCATCCGGTGAGACGGCTGGCCTGCGTCCGCGAACCGCGCTGGCCTGTCTCGCTTCACTGCTGGTGACGTTGGGCATCATCACATTTCTCGGCGTTCACTATGGCGGCCTGAGCCGAATGCGGCTGGAACTGACGCCGGAGGTACTTACGCAGAAAGCGCGCGACATCATCGCGCGGTTTGGATATACGGAGCGGCCGGTGGACAGCGTCTCCGACCTGCAGTACGACAGCGATTTTCAGGGATATGTAGAGAAGAACGATAAACCGCTTCCTGATTGGAATCGAGTATTGGCGGCGCGCCCGTCGCTGCTTGGCTTTTGGTACCGGCAGAGTCCGGATGACATGGAGGCGAAAGGATTTCAGGATCAATTGTTG
Source organism: uncultured Acidobacteriaceae bacterium (assembly GCA_963726155.1). Lineage (GTDB taxonomy): Bacteria > Acidobacteriota > Terriglobia > Terriglobales > Acidobacteriaceae > Sulfotelmatobacter. Next base: position 82,203 of record CAVSBF010000002.1, on the reverse strand, counting down.
AACCCGGGAATCGTCACGCAAGACGACCCACCGCCCACACTTTCGGGAATGATTAACGTGGAACTCGACCCGCAGGGCCGGCTCACTTATTTTCAGGCGATTCCACCGCAGAAGGATGGAACCGGTGCCCAGTCCACGCCATTTGACTGGAATATTCTGTTCGCCGCCGCGGGGCTGGATCCCGCGCAGTTTCAGAGGGCAGAGCCGATCTGGAACTCGCTCGCTGCCTCCGATACTCGCTCGGCATGGACCGGAACGTGGCCGGGAACGACGCGTCCGCTACGCGTGGAGGCTGCTGCCTGGCATGGCAAGCCAGTTTTCTTCTCGCTCATCGGCGACTGGACCAAGCCGGATCGCATGAAGAGCGTGCCCTCGACCGGAAAAAAAATACAGCAGTACATCTTCCTGGCCTTAGCCGCAGGTTTCTTTTTTGGAGTCATTCATCTGGCGCGGCTGAATTATCGGCGGGGGCGCGGCGATCGTGAAGGCGCACTTCGTCTGGCCGCGGTAATGTTTGCGCTTGAGATCCTGTTGTGGTTATGTCGCGGGCACATCGTTGCCGGTATGGATGTGGTTGGCGCGTTCTTCATTGCAGTAAGCACCGCGTTGTTTGTTTCAGGCACGACCTGGATGTTGTATCTTGCGCTCGAACCCTGGGTGCGGCGGCGCTGGCCGCAAACGATTATTTCCTGGAGCCGCTTACTCTCCGGCCAGTTTCGCGACCCGCTGGTGGGACGCGACATTTTGTTCGGCGTGATGCTGGGCGCAGTCTGGGTCTTTATTTTCCAGCTCCGCCAAATTCCCCTGTCGCATCTCGGAGCCGCGCCCGTGATGGCCCAAACCGATTATCTCGCGGGGGGACGCGAGGCGCTGGGCGCCTGGTTGATGCAGATCCCGGGTTCGATTCTGGGGACGTTGCAGTTCTTCTTCCTGTTGCTGGGTTTGAAATACTTACTCCGCAAGGATTGGCTGGCTGCGATCGCGTTTGTTGCCATTTTCGCTCTGGCTCAGGGACTTCCCTCCTCGTATGCCTCGGTGGACCTGCCTATGTGGGCGGTGATTTATGCGATTGCCGTGCTGATCGTCTATCGCTTCGGGTTGATCCCACTGGCTTGCGCCATCTTTACCGTCAATATGCTGGCCAATGTTCCGTTCACCGTCGATCTCTCCGCCTGGTATATGAACACCTTCCTTCTCGCCCTCCTCAGTGTCGTCGCCCTGGCGGGCTGGGGCTTCTACCATTCGCTCGGCGGCGAGCCAATTTGGCGGCCGGAGATCGATTGATCGGCAGCGGCTCTCGTCCAGTTGGGCCAGTTCCTGAATATTGTTTCTGCAGAAACCTCTTTGTTTCTCATCCTTAAGAAACCTGATTACCATAGTTCCTGAGCGTTACTGACTTTCGTGCGAGGTAATAGCACCTCTTGGCTATTTACCCCAACCCGCCTTGCATTTAGTCTCCTGATTGAGCAGCACTTGGGGGAGGGCTGATCAACATACGTCCCGTGACTCGAATGAGTCTGGGGCGTTTTGTTTTGCGCTGAATCTGTTCTCCTCTAGTTTTCTGGTGATGGCTTCAAAAAAGCTCGACCCTCACTGCGCGGGGTGCGGCAGAGGCGAGGCGGCTGTCGCGTGTAATGAGCGTAGCGCCGATTTCTTCCGCGAGTGCAAGATAGGCGGCATCGTAGGCAGAAAAATTATGCCTGAGCTGCCAAATGTGGGGCAGGAAAATGAAATGCGGAGAGCGCGTCAAACGAAGATCAAGTAAGTCCTGAATCGCTTGATCGGCGCGCTCTGCCGAAACCGAAGCCTCCCGTACTAACCGCCGCAGGACCTGCGCAACTTCGAGGTCGAGAAGATGCGGAGCATGAAGAGATTCGCCGCGTGAGTAAATTCGATTCTCGATCCTTTGCCCTGGGTCGGTCTGAAGAAGCCAGTCAATCGCCGCCGACGCATCCAAAACGATCACTGCGCCTCACGCTCCTCCTCGCACCAGGCGTGCGGTATCGAGTGGAAGTGTTGTCGCCTTGCGTGTGTGCAGCCGGTCGCGCAATTCCGCCAGCGTCGGCCGCTCCGCAATTTCTCTAATTTCAACCAGTAGATAGTCCGACAGCGACATGCCAGCCATGGCGGCGCGTGCTTTCAAGGTGCGATGCAAGGCATCCGGAACGTTGCGAAGCTGTATCATCTTTGACATGTGGATAGCATACTTTCATGTGCTGCACATGTAAAGGAAAATTGTTGGCTCCTTACGTTTGAGGGTTCAAGCCGGAGCATATCGCTTGATTGCCAACCCTCTAGCCTGCCCTCGTGTTTTCGCCACATCATAGGCAAGCTGCATGCGCAGAAGGTGATCCATGTCGGGGCCAAAGGCTTTTTCGATCCGGAGGGCCATTTCCGGCGTTAGCGCGGCCTTGCCGTGCAGAAGATCGGAGAGCGTAGCGCGGCGCACTTGCAAAATCTCCGCGGCCTTTGACACAGTGAGGCCGAGAGCTTCGATCACTTCGGTTCTTATCAGGTCGCCGGGATGGGGCGGGTTCTTCATGGGCATTGCGGCCTCTCAGTGATAATCGATTAGGTCAATCTCGCTGGCGGTATCCGTCTGTTCGTCGTACCGGAAAATCAGCCGCCAGTTTCCTGTAACCGTCAGACTCCATAATCCTTTTCGGTCCCCCTTTAGAGGATGCAGCTTCCAGCCGGGAAACCGGCGAAGTTGCTCCAACGACTCGGCGGTTTCTATGGCGAAGATAAGTTTGCGCAGCTTATCGGCCATGGAGGGCGGCACGCCCTTGGAGCTCCCTATCTCGTGGAGCAGCCTTAGCCCTTTGTGGCGGAAGCTCGAAAGTTGCACGTTCATGATTTCTCCTCATAACCGCTGGTGGTATTGGGCACTGCTTGCGGTTGCGCGCCCCGTTCCTTTGCCGGGGACCGCGGAAAGAAGGAGAAACACTGGAACTGTTAGTCAGTATGTACGGTTTAACCGTACAAGTCAAGAGATTTGTGCGCGCGTGATACTCCAAAGGAATGGGACGGTGGAATCCCACGTTTTGCAAAGAACGCGAAACATATTTTTTTTTCGTCCAGCGAGGGGGCAGATCCAATGTACCGCCTCCAACTCTCGCAAGATTGTAGGACTGAGGATGGCTATTCGCAACTTCCTCCCCTCCCGGCGCATCTAAACCTTGACAGCAATCCACTCAGGTCTTAGCATGGGCCTGTTGGCAATCATAAGCGCGTTGATTACACAGCACTTATTTGATGCTGGAAGGATAAAGGGAGACGACTATGGCCAAGATTATTGGAATTGACCTTGGAACCACCAATTCTTGCGTGGCGGTGATGGAGGGCGGCGAGCCCAAAGTGATCCCCAACGAAGAAGGAGGGCGAACCACGCCGTCCGTGGTTGGTTTTACCAAGACTGGAGAAAGGTTGGTGGGGCAGGTGGCGAAACGCCAGGCCATCACCAATCCCGAGAACACGGTTTATTCGATCAAGCGCTTCATGGGACGGCGCTATGACGAAGTGACGGAAGAAATCAAGATGGTCCCATATAAGGTTGTGCGGCAGGGCGACCACGTCGCCGTTCTGGCGCAGGGCAAGGAGTACACGCCCCCGCAGATTTCTGCGCTGATTCTGCAGAAGCTGAAAAAGGCTGCGGAAGACTATCTCGGCGAGAAAGTGTCCGAAGCGGTCATCACCGTTCCCGCGTATTTTAACGACGCGCAACGCCAGGCTACGAAAGATGCCGGGCAGATTGCCGGACTCGACGTAAAGCGGATTATCAATGAGCCCACGGCAGCGGCGCTGGCCTACGGCCTCGACAAAACCAAAGACGAAATGATCGCCGTCTACGACTTTGGCGGCGGAACCTTCGACATTTCGATTCTGGAAGTCGGCGAAGGGGTGATCGAAGTTAAAGCGACCAACGGCGACACGCACCTGGGCGGCGACAATCTGGATCAGCGCATCGTTGACTGGCTCATCGATGAATTTAAGAAGGATGAAGGCCTCGACCTCCGCGGCAAGGGCAATGAAATGGCCCTGCAGCGTCTGCGCGACGCAGCCGAGCGCGCCAAGATTGAACTCTCCACCACCATGGAGACGGAAATCAATCTGCCGTTCATCACGGCCGATGCCGGCGGTCCGAAGCACCTGGTAAAGAAGCTGACCCGGGCCAAGCTCGAAGGCATGGTGGAAGACATCATTCAACGCTCGGTGGGTCCGTGCAAGCAGTGCATGAAAGACGCCGGCGTCGATGCCAGCAAGATCAACGAAGTCGTGCTGGTCGGCGGGCAGACTCGTATGCCGCGCATTCAGGCGCTGGTGAAAGAGCTGTTCGGCAAGGAAGGCCACAAGGGCGTGAATCCCGATGAAGTGGTCGCGATCGGCGCAGCGATTCAGGGCGGCGTGCTCGGCGGCGAAGTCAAAGACCTGCTGCTCCTGGACGTGACTCCACTCTCGCTTTCGATTGAAACCCTGGGCGGCGTGGCGACTCCGATGATTCCTCGGAACACGACCATTCCTACTAAAAAGACGGAAACGTTTTCCACCGCGGCCGACAATCAGACCTCGGTTGAGGTCCATGTGTTGCAGGGCGAACGCCCGATGGCAGCGCAGAACCGGACTCTGGGCAAGTTCCACTTGACCGGAATTCCAACCGCACCGCGCGGCGTTCCGCAGATCGAGGTGACGTTCGACATCGACGCCAACGGCATCCTGAACGTGACCGCGAAAGATACGGCCACCGGCAAGGACCAGAAGATTACGATTACGTCGTCCTCTGGATTATCGAAGGAAGAGGTCGAGCGCATGGCCAAAGAAGCCGACGCGCATGCCGCCGAAGACAAAGCACAGCGCGATGCGATCGAAGCCAAGAATCAACTCGACAGCATGGTCTACAACGTCGAGAAGATGCTGCGCGACTCTGGAGACAAGATCTCCGGCTCCGACCGTGGCGATGTGGAGAACGCCGTAGCCGACGCCAAGAAAGCGCTCGAGTCGAACGACAAGGCGCAAATGGATAAGGCTCGCGAGACCCTGACCAAGGCGTCGCACAAGCTGGCCGAAGAAATGTACAAGGCAGCCCAGGCGACTCCAGGATCTGGGGCAGGCCCCGGCGCCCCGACGGATGGAGCAGGCGCGGCTTCGGGCAACGGCGGCGGTCAGAAGAAAGACGAAGGCGTGATCGATGCCGAGTACGTCGACGTGGAAGAAAAGAAATAAGAGCTACTAGCTCCTGGCTTCTAGCTTGGAACGTGTGGCGCGGGCACTCATGCCCGCGCCTTACGTTTGAATGTAGTGAATTTTCCGGGGAGAATGAAATGGATTTTCAGGTAAATGACCAAACTTACTTTTTGAGCCTGGCGGAAGACGAGAGGAAGTGGCGAGTGTTTGTTTCCACGCCCGCCGGCGCGTGGCGCATTCCGGTTTATGAAGATGGAGGGGAAATCGAGTCTTTGCTCGTATTGGAAGAAGACAAGCTAAGGATGCCGAACTAACTTGTCATCCTGAGCGTAGTGGGTTCTTCGTGAAACGAAGGACCCAAGGAGTCGAAGGATCCCGTGCAAGTTTCCAGAGAGACAGGCTTGGCGAGGAGTTCGCACGATGCCGAATACGGGGTCAAAACTCCCGGATGCGCCCTTGGCGCACGCAAGCTCGGTAGGAGATGACAGGCACGACGAATGGCAACCACAGCAAAAAAAGATTATTACGAAATCCTTGGTGTGAAGAAGTCCGCCTCCGCGGACGAGATTCGCAAGGCGTTCCGCAAGCTGGCGCGCAAGTACCATCCCGACGTCAATCCCGGGGACAAGTCTGCCGAAGAGAAGTTCAAGTCGCTTTCCGAAGCCAACGATGTTCTTAGCGATCCCAAGAAACGCAAAATTTACGATCAGGTTGGATTTTATTCGGACAACATCGATCCCGCGACCGCCGAGGCCTACGCCCGCGGCGGCGGCAGCGGCGGATTTGCCGGAGGCGGGCCGGGAGGTACAGCCGCTGGACAAGGCGGCGGGCAGGGCGTTCCGTTTGACTTCGGCGGATTCGACTTCTCGGACCTGGTAGACAGCGCAGGGCGCGGCAGGCGAAGCGGCGCCGGGAGCGGCGGCGGTGGGTTCAAGGACATCTTCTCCGGAATTTTCGGCGGTGGACGCGGAGGCGCGGCGGCTGAGGTCGGTCCCGAAGCTGGCTCGGACCTCGAGTATCAGGTCAACGTTCCCTTCTGGACGGCAATTCGCGGCGGTGTCATGCGGCTCAACATCACGCGCCAGGACGTTTGCACGAATTGCCACGGCGAGGGCTACATTGAAGCGCCGGGAAAGTGTCCCGAATGCAACGGCACCGGCCAGATCACGCAAACCGGTGGAAGGATGAAGTTCAATGTCACCTGCCCACGCTGCCATGGGACGGGAAAAAACGTTTCAACCTGCCCCGTCTGCCACGGCGAAGGCACGGTGAGCCGCACCGAGCCCCTGGAAGTTCGCATTAAGGCCGGCACCCGCGACGGCCAGCGCATTCGGCTGGCCGGCAAAGGCAACGCCGGCGCTCACGGTGGCCCGGCTGGCGATCTCTACGTCATCATCCGCATCGACGAGCATCCCGTCTACCGCCGCGACGGCGACGATATCTATCTTACGGTTCCGGTCAGCGTCGCCGAGGCTGCGCTCGGGGCCAAAATTGAAGTGCCCACCATCGACGGGCGTGCTCTACTGAAAATTCCCCCCGGCACCCAACCGGGACAGAAACTGCGTTTGCGCGAAAAGGGCGTGCCTTCCGCCACTAGAGAGGGTGTGCGCGGAGACGAAATCGTCGAGATCACTGTCACAATACCCATGCCTCGCGACGAACGCACCAAAGAACTGCTGAAGGAATTGGCCAAACTGAACCCTGAAGATCCGCGGGAAGAACTCTGGAAGAAGGTCTAGGTCAGATTGGGAATAACCCCAAAATCTTTAACACAGGGGGCACGGGGATCACAGGGTAAATCACTCTGACTGTGTTATGCAGTTGGAATGGCAGCTCCCACTCCCTTCCGCAGTCTTCGAGTCAATCAAGTCACCGGCGCCGTTGTTTCCTCAGACATGCACGTCCATTCTGTTCTTGGTCCTGGATTACTCGAAAGCGCTTATCAGGGCTGTCTCGCCCATGAACTCAGAAAGCGCGGCCTCGGAGTAGCGTGCCAAGTCGGACTGCCGGTTGTTTTCGACGGAGAAAAGATCGAGCTTGGTTACCGCATCGACCTGATCGTCGAGAATTCGGTTATCGTCGAAGTGAAAAGCGTCGACGCAATTCATCCAGTTCATCAAGCGCAACTGCTCTCCTACATGCGCCTGAGCGGCATCGGCGTAGGTCTGCTAATCAATTTCTATGTCCTGCACCTGCGCGACGGAATCAAACGCATGGTAGACGGAAAAGCCTGGGAGAAGTAGCCCTACCCTGTGTTCCCTCTGTGTCCCCTGTGTTAAAGATTCTGACGTTACATCCGTACCCGACTCCGCATAAAACTTTTTCCAAAAAATTCACATTTTTCTTGCATCGTTGCAAATTTCCCGTAATCTCACAAATGCGAACTAACTTCAGCGCGATTTCTGGAATCTAAAAACCAGAAAGCTCAAACACGACCCAGCCCGTTGTGGAGTAGCTGAGAGTGAGTCGCTTGAGGAGGGACACATCGAAATTGGCAACAGCTAGCGCCCCGCACCAACAAACCGGAAATCCCCAGCCTCTCTCCGTAATCCCCAACCGGAAAAAATCGGCGCGAAAAGGTTTAGTTCGCCTCACGCTGTGGCCCTTGGTCGCCGCGACTTTCTTTATGGTCTCGGGCGGAACCTACGGTACCGAAGACATCGTCCACGGTGCCGGTTACGGACGTGCGATCCTCATCCTGCTGCTCACCCCGCTGCTCTGGAGCCTGCCCACAGCTTTCATGATCGGCGAGCTTTCGAGCGCGCTGCCCTACGAAGGCGGTTACTACGCCTGGGTGCGCCGCGCCATGGGAAATTTCTGGGGATTTCAGGAAGCATGGCTCTCGCTGGTCGCCTCCATTTTCGATATGGCAATCTACCCCACGCTATTTGTGGCCTACCTCACTCGCATGTTCCCCTGGTTCCAGGAGGCAAATCGGGGATGGTGGGTTGCGCTCGCCGTGGTGATTGCTTGCGCCTTGCTGAATATCGCCGGGGTAAAAGTAGTCTCGCTCACGTCTCTGTGGCTATTCTTCGCTCTGTCGGCGCCGTTCGTGGCGATCGTAATTCTTGCTCCGTTCAAGTTCGGCGCGCTCGCCAATGCCGTGACCAAGCCGACCACCTCCACGGTAGACATTCTCGGCGGCCTGCTCATCTGCATGTGGAACTACATGGGCTGGGATAACGCCTCCACCATCGCCACAGAAGTCGAGCGCCCGCAGCGCACGTATCCGCGTGCCATGCTGGTTGCCGTCGCCATCGTGGCTCTCAGCTACGTTCTTCCCTTCGCCGCTATGTGGATGACCGGTCTGAAAGCTACGGCGTGGGAAACTGGCTCCTGGGCAGATATCGCGGGCCTGTTAGGCGGTCCATTGCTTCGCGTGGGCGTAGTCCTCGGCGGAATCATCAGCGCATTTGGCATGTTCAATGCGCTAGTGATGAGCTACTCGCGTTTGCCTCTGGCCATGGCTCAAGATGGCATGCTGCCTGGCATCTTCGCCAAACTACAGAAAAAATCGCGCGCCCCCTGGGTTGCAATCCTCGCGCTCGCCGCATGCTGGGCCATGTGCCTCGGCCTGGGCTTTGCTCGACTGGTCACAATCGATATCCTTCTCTACGGCTTCAGCCTGATGCTGGAGTTCATGGCCCTTGCCGTGCTCCGCTTCCGCGAACCGGACTTGCCGCGCCCGTTCCGCGTTCCGGGGGGATTGTTCGGCGCGATCGCGATTGGCATCCCGCCCATGCTGCTGCTCGCCTTCTCTATCATCCGCAGCGAGCATGAACAGATCTGGAACATGAGCTCCTTCGAATTCGGCATGATCCTGATCGGCGCCGGCGTGGTGGCGTATGCGGTCAACCATTTGCTGAAACCCCAAGGCTGGACGGCAACGCAACGCAAAGCCGAACCAGCGGCATAAGAACCATCCTCACAGGAAGATCGATCCGCAACCGTCTTCCTTCATCGATCTTCGTGTGCCTTTCGCGCCCTTTGTGGTTAAATTGCCTGTTGACCTCGCATGACAGCCGATGACCAAACGTAAATCCAAAGGCGCGTACATGATTTCGGCAGTAGCCGAGATGTACGGCATCCATCCCCAGACCTTGCGGCTTTACGAGCGTGAGGGACTCTTAAAGCCGTCGCGCACCGAAGGCAACACCCGCCTCTACACCGACGAAGATCTCCAGCGCCTCGAGTTCATCCTGTCCCTCGCCCGCGATCTCGGCGTGAACATCAGCGGCATGGCCATCATCCTGCAAATGCGCGAGCGCATGGAAGAAATGCAGCGCCAGATTCAGGAGTTCGTGCAGTACATCCAGGAAGAAGTCCTCACCCGGGCCCACGCCGCCGCCGATCCCGCGAAAGGCGCAATCGTGCCGGTCCGCCGGTCGATAATCGCAACGACGATTCCCCCGGCTAAGAAACGTTAGCATTTTGCTGCTGTCATCCTGAGCGAAGTAGCTGGTTCGCGAAGCGAAGCAGCTACGCAGTCGAAGGATCTCTACGTCGATCACGTACAATTCTCAACCGCGCCCGCCGCAGTATGATGGAAACAGTAAGCCCATGCTCCCCTTCAAACTCATCTACAGTGACGGCTACTATCTCCCCATCGGCCAACACGTCTTCCCCGCCGAGAAATACAAACGCGTTCGTGACCGGCTGTTGGCAAACGGTGTAGCCGAACCGACCGATTTTATCGACCCGCAGCCCGCCTCCGACGACGACATCCTGCTGGTGCACACGCCGGACTACGTGAACAAGCTTAGAACCGGCACTCTCAGCGCCCGCGAGGAATTAGCCCTCGAAGTTCCTTACTCGCGCGATCTGGTGGACGCGTTCTGGCTGGCGGCCGGCGGATCCATTCTTGCAGCTCAGCAGGCCTTCGCCGACCGCGTCTCCGTCAACATCGGTGGCGGATTCCATCATGCCTTTCCCGATCACGGTGAAGGCTTCTGCATGATTCACGACGTAGCCGTGGCCATTCGGCGTCTGCAGCGCGATGGCGAAATCCGCACCGCCATGACTGTGGATTGCGATGTGCATCAAGGCAATGGCACGGCCGTGATTTTCGCCGCTAAGCCGGCTCCCGGCGACCCGCTTCCCTCCGCTTCGGGTTCGCCCGTAGCCATCCACGGACCCCGGCGTAAGAATCCCAACGCGACCGACGTCTTCACCATCTCGCTGCATCAGCACAACAACTATCCGCAGTGGAAGCCGCCGTCCTCCATCGACGTGGATCTCCCCGATGGCATCGGCGACGAAGAATATCTCTCGTGGCTGGACAATGCCCTGAGTTCAGGCCTGCGCCAGTCCGAGCCTGACCTGCTCTGCTACATCGCCGGCGCCGACCCCTATAAAGAAGATCAGCTCGGCGGCTTGTCCCTGACCATCGAGGGATTAAAAAAACGTGACGAACTCGTCTTCCGTGTAGCCCGCGCTCGCAGCATCCCCGTCATGGTCACCTTCGCCGGCGGCTACGCCCAGAACGTCGAAGACACGGTGACCATCCACAGCAACACCGTAATCGCCGCCAAGGAAGTCTTCGCCGTAACCAAGTGACCGCCTGAAAAGTTATACTCGATGAGATGATCGTCAGCCCGTCAGACATTTCTCACAGTGAGCTTTACGGTATTTTGCTCAATTCCGTGGCGCCGCGGCCGATCGCGTGGGTGTCCACGATCAGCGGATCGGGTCAGCCTCAATCTCGCGCCTTTTTCCTTTTTCAATTGTGTCTGCGTAGACCCTCCGTTGCTGGCCTTTGCGCCGGGACTGCGGCCATCGAAGCAAGCGCAAGCCAGCCATGGCGAGCCAAAAGATACACTGCGGAACGTTCGTGAGACCGGAGAATTCGTCGTGAATACCGTCACCTACGAACTCCGCGAGGCTATGAATTCGACCAGCGGCGAATACGATGCGTCCGTGAACGAGTTCGAATTGGCGAAAGTCACTCCAGAGCCGTCGAAAATCGTGCGCCCGCCGCGAGTTGCCGAATCTCCAGTAAGCTTCGAATGCAAACTGCATCAGATCGTCGATTTCTCTCCGGCGCCTACCAGCAGCAGCCTGGTGATCGGCCAGATCGTCGCAATTCACATCAACGACGCCCATTTGAAAGAGGGCCGCCTGGATCGCAATTGGCTGGACCTGATCGGACGCATGGGAGGGATTCAGTACACAAGGACGACGCAGAGATTTGAGATGATACGACCGAAGGTTGAATGAAACCACGCCGTCGCACATCCGAGTAAAATTGTCGTCAGGAGAATCGTCGATGCAATGCGTGACCGTTGCTTATCCGAACCAAGCTGACGCAAAGTTTGATTTTGACTATTACATGAGGAAGCACATCCCGTTCGTGGCCGGGCTGGTGGGAAAGCATATTGAGGTGCGTCGGGGGATCTCCACCGTAGCGGGAGCACCGGTCAAATTCCTTTGTGTGGCGACCATACCAATCGATTCGGTCGCGGCATTCCAGGCTATCCTTACACAGCACGGCGTCAAGATTCTCGCAGACATTCCGAACTATACGAACATCGAACCGATCATTCAGTTCGACGAAATCCTGCCGTGACCTGGCGGCTGATAAAATAGTCAGTATCTTCTATGTTCGAGAATCTACAGGAAAAACTCCAACGCGCTTTCAAATCCCTGCGCGGCCAGGCCCGTCTTAGCGAAGAAAACATTGCCGAGGCGCTCCGCGAAATTCGCCTCGCCCTGCTTGAAGCCGACGTCAACTTCAAAGTGGTCAAAGAATTAATTGACCGCATCCAGGCCAAAGCCGTTGGCCAGGAAGTGCTCACCGCGCTGTCCCCGGGCGAGCAGGTCATCAAAATCGTCCGCGACGAACTGGTCGAGACACTCGGCAAAGACACGGCGCGCATGAAGTTTTCCTCGCAGCCGCCCACGGTCGTTCTCATGGCCGGGCTACAAGGTTCGGGCAAGACCACCACTTCCGGCAAGCTCGCGCATTGGTTTAAAATCGGCGGCCATCGCCCACTACTGGTCTCGGTCGACGTGTACCGTCCCGCCGCCCGCGAGCAGTTGAAAATTGTCGCGCAAGCCGTCAAAGCGCAGATTTACGAAGGCAAAGTAGCCGCCGATGCCTATGCGAATGGAGCCCCGCACGCAAATGGAGCCCCGGAGGCCCTCGTCCGGGGTGCGGCACATGAACTCCCGGCGGACGAAGGCGTCCGCCGCTCCATGTCCGCAGAGGTCGAGCGTCTGGCAAAAGAAGCCCGCCGCGAGGCGATTGTTTCCGGCTGCGACGTGCTGATCGTCGATACCGCCGGACGTCTGCACATCGACGACGAACTCATGAACGAGATGCAGTCGCTGAAAAAGCTGCTGAATCCGTCAGAGATTCTGTTCGTCGCCGACGCCATGACCGGGCAGGATGCCGTCCGCTCCGCCGACGAATTCCACAAGAAACTTTCGCTCACTGGCGTCATTCTCACTAAGATGGACGGCGACGCTCGCGGCGGCGCGGCGCTTTCCATCCGCCAGGTCACCGGCCAGCCGATCAAATTCATCGGCGTCGGCGAAAAGTACGATGCCCTCGAGCCATTTCACCCCGACCGCATCGTCTCCCGCATCCTCGGTATGGGCGACATCCTGTCGCTGATCGAACGCGCCGAATCGCAACTCGACAAGAAAAAAGCCCAGGAGATGGCCACCAAAGCCCTCACCGGCGACGGCTTCTCCCTCGAAGATTTTCGCGACCAGCTTCGGCAGGTAAAAAAGATGGGCTCGATCAAGAACTTGATGGGAATGCTCCCCAGCATCGGCCCCTTTTCCGGCCTGCAAAAAGCCGCCGATCACGTGGACGAAAAACAAATCAACCGCGTCGAAGCCATCATCAATTCGATGACGGTTCACGAGCGCAACCACCACGAAGTAATCAACGGCAGCCGCCGCAAACGCATCTCCCGCGGCTCGGGCACCACCGTGCAGGAAGTAAATAACCTGCTTCGTCAATACGCGCAAATGAAAAAAATGTTCAAGCAGATGGGCAAGCCCAGCTTCGCGCGGCGGATGGCCGGGATGAAGCTGCCGGGAATGTAGGCGAAGAATTTTCTGTAGGTAATTGTGAATGCTTTCTCGGCACTTGTCATCCTGAGCGAAGTTGCCGCTCGCGAAGCGAGTGGTAACGCAGTCGAAGGATCTCTACCGCTCATAGGACTCCGGTCATGAAATGGCGTTCCCTCGAAGAGTCGAGTCCCGAGACCGAAATTCGCCCGCTGCGGGAAATCTTTGCCGAGCGCAAAGAATTAATCTCAAAATACGTTCCACCGCAGACTCAAGCCGTCCATGCCGCGACCATCACCGCCCTGAAGCAACAACGCCTGGCAGCGAATATTTTCCTTGTCGGCGCGAAGATTCCAGAATTCCAACTCCAAGATCACAACAACAAAACAGTATCGTCCTCCGACTTACTGGCGACCGCCCGCCTCGTCCTCTGCTTCTTCCGCGGCCGCTGGTGCCCGTTCTGCGTCGCCCACATGGAAGCCATGAGTCTTATCCTGCCCGAGATCGCAGAAGCGGGCGCAACTCTCGTTGCCATCTCGCCACAGACTGTTCAGCAATCATTCTTCATGCGCGACCAGCACAAGCTTCGCCTCCCGCTACTCTCCGATCCCGGCAACAAAGTCGCGAAACAATTCGGCCTCACCTACCGCGTTCCCGACGAGCAAAAAGCAATCTATCAGCGCGCCTTCGTCAACCTGCCATTCGTGAACGGAGACGACAGTTGGCAATTGCCAATCCCCGCGACCTACATCATCGACCGCGACGGTACTATGCTCTACGCTTCAGCAAACGAGGATTACACAGAGCGTCCCGAGCCAGAAGAAATTATCCGCCTGCTCCGCGCTGCGGCCTAAACCAACTCTGTCATCCTGAGCGCAGCCGTTTTTCAGGCGTGCGAAGAGCTTGCCCTGAGCGGAAACGCGAAGGGATCTCCCTCTCAACGGTCGCAGGCTGTGAAAGCCTCTCACCGATTTCACCACTTTCGGTACACTGATACTTCATGAACTATATCTACGGCATCAACGCTGTCACCGAAGCGCTCAAGGCTCGCGGACGCGCTTTCCAGTGGGTCGGCATGGCGAAAGAGCGGCACGATATCCGCCTGCAGCGCATGATCGAAGACTGCCGCAAGCTCGGCGTCCCCGTGCGCTTTCTCACCCGCGTGGAACTCGACCGCATGGCCGGTAACGCCGCGCATCAAGGCGTTGTCGCCGTTACCTCGGCCAAACAATACAGCGATCTCGATGACGTCATCGGCGCCAAGCGGGGAAAATATTCTTTGGTCATCGTGCTCGATGGCGTCGAAGACCCGCACAATCTCGGCGCTGTCCTCCGCACCGCTGACGCCGCCGGAGCCGATGGCGTCGTCATTCCCGAACGCCGCGCCGCGCCCGTCACTGGCACCGTCACCAAAGCCTCCGCCGGAGCCAGCGAATATTTACCCATCGCGCGAGTTACCAACATCGCACGCACCATCGAAGACCTCAAAGAACGCAACATCTGGACCGTCGGCCTCGATGAACGCAGCAAGCAAACTTATGACGCCCTCGATTACAACATGGATTGCGCGCTCGTCCTCGGCGCCGAAGGTAAAGGACTCCACGACCTCGTAAAGAAAAAGTGCGACTTCCTGATTTCAATTCCAATGCTCGGGAAAGTGCCGTCGCTGAATGTATCCGTCGCAGGAGCCGTGGTGATGTATGAAATCGTGCGCCAGCGCCGCGCGAAGACGAACGAGGCGTCCGCGGTCGCAAAATGAAGTTACGAATCCTGCTGTTGTGCGTCTTTTCCTGGCCGTTTGTCCTTGCCGTCAACGCGTTTTCTATCGACCGCGAAGCTTTTACTTTCACCAACTACGACCTGAACGTCCGTATTGAGCCCGCACAGCAACGGCTTGGTGCTCGCGGCAAAATCACTCTGCGCAACGATTCCCCAACTCCGCAGAAGCTCGCCGTGTTGCAGATTTCGTCTTCCCTGAGCTGGCGTTCTATCAACGCGAACGGTAAGGCGTTGCAGTTTGTCTCGCAGCCGTACACTTCCGATATCGATCACACCGGCTCGCTCTCCGAAGCCATCGTCACTCTTCCGGAAGCCGTCGCTCCGAGAGCCTCCATCGAATTGGAGATTGCCTACGAAGGCGTGATCGTACTGGACGCGACACGCCTCACTCGCATCGGCGCGCCACAGGATCAGGCCAGCGATTCCGACTGGGATCAGATCAGTCCGAAGTTCACCGCTGTTCGTGGGTTCGGAAATGTTGCCTGGTATCCCGTCGCCACCGAAGCCGCCTCGCTCTCCGAAGGACAAAGTCTGTTCGAAGCAGAGGGCCGGTGGAGAACGCGAGAAGCCGCTTCCACCATGCATTTGCATGTCGCCGTGCCGGATGGTCCGCAGAATGATCCAAAGAATGATCCAGGCGATGTTGAGGACGACGATCAGGAGCAAGCTCCGGAACTGCTGGTGAATGCAAGCACCTGCCCCGCAGCGCACGTAGTGCAGCACGAGTTCGTTGCCGATTGCACTTTTCGCCAACTGGCATCGATAGTACCCACGTTCGTGATGGCTGACTATGAACTTGTTGATCGGCCCGCCGTAGCGGTTCATTTCCTGCACGGGCACGATACATCTGCTACAAATTACGCCGACTCCGCTGAGAAAGTAATTCCGCTGGTTACCGAATGGTTCGGCGCGCCGCACAACAAAGCACAGACCGCGGATTTATCCGATCCAAATGCTGCGCCCTTTGAGAGCGGAGCTCTCCTGCTGACCTCGTTAGCCAGCGCCGATCCGAAACTCGCAGCGCTTGCCGCCGCCCTCCAGTTGACTCACACAGCCTTCACCTCGCCTCGCCCCTGGATCAATGAAGGCCTGGGCCACTTCGCGCAGGCTCTTTACCTCGAACAACAAAATGGACGCAAGACCGCCATCGATTACATGGCGACGCACCGCGCGGCGCTCAGCAGCGCGGAACAATCGGTCGAGAAACGAACCGCTCCGCGATCAGAAGACGAAGTGAACCAATCGTTAGTCAACACCTACGACGAGGAACTCTACCGCAGCAAAGCCATGTGCGTGTGGTGGATGCTGCGCGAAATGCTCGGCGATCAGGCGCTGAAGAAAGCGATCGCGTCGTATCATGCAGAGCAAGACAAAGAGCCCTCGTACATGCCGCGATTAATTCAAGCGCAAACCCAACGCGATCTGGAGTGGTTTTTCGACGACTGGGTCTATCGCGACCGTGGCCTACCCGATTTCAAAGTGGCTTCCGCATTCACGCGCAAGCTTTTACCCCAGGGTTACATGCTCACTATCACCGTGGAGAATGTGGGTGTGGCGGGCGCGGAAGTTCCTCTCACCGTGAAGTTCGATGGCGGAGAAGTCATGAAGCGCCTGGTAGTACGCGGCAAGAGCAATGGCGTGATTCGTGTAGAAGTCCCAAAACCGCCGGACGAAATCATAGTCAACGACGGCAGTGTGCCCGAGAGCGATGCGACAAACAATACCTTCAAAATCGAGCCGAGCAATGCGGCGAAATAATCAGAACTAAATCGCTGTGCTCCTGGCATAACTCTACTCCGGTCGCAATCATTGGGTCGAGACTTGACCTTCGACTGCGGAGTGCGCCGGGTAGCGGGAAACGATGAGTCCGATACGTAGCCTTCCCAACAGCGACAGAAGTTTATGAGGAAAGGCATCGCGCTGGTAGACCACGTCACGATCTTCGATCGGAAAGTCCAGATCCACCCGCTGCAAACCGGTAAAGTCGCGGAGACGCTTCAGTTCGCGATCGTTCTTCGACAGAAACTCAATCGCATCTTCTATCTGGCCTCGTAGATCGGAAACCTCACGCGTGCTCACGCTGACGTTCATCCCAGAACAATCGCTCTTCCGCGTCACACTTGAACTTGGAGATTGCAGTTCGCCGCGATGAAAAGCTGTCAGAGCGTCAAGCGAGGATGTCTTCAGGAATTCGTCTACATCAAAGTTTGTACCGCTGGCTCGAAGCACGCAAGACATGTGCTTTACATCCCTTCAATTTGCAGTGAAGCGCACTAATTCTGCCAGCTTCGCCGCGGCTGCGCCAGAATCGATTGCGCGCGCCGCCGCGGGAATTCCATCTCGCAGATGATCGACTCTTCCGGCGGCCACCAGGGCAGCGGCGCAGTTCAATAACACCACGTCCCGTCGCGCAGATTTCTTTCCACTCAGAACCTCGCGAATAATCGCGGCGTTTTCTCCTGCGTCGCCGCCCGAAATATCTTCCAACGTCGCTCGCGCCAAACCGAAGTCTTCCGGATCCACTTCGTACGTCCGAACCGTTCCTTCCCGAGCTTCAGCCACGCGCGTGGGCCCGCTGATCGTGATCTCATCAAGCCCGTCCAAACCGTGCACCACCAGCGCGCGACGCAATCCCAGCATACTGAGCGCCTCGGCCAGCTTCTCCACCATTTCCAGCGCATACACACCAACCACTTGTCCCGAAGCGTGCGCCGGATTCGTCAGCGGACCGAGCAGGTTGAACATGGTGCGCATCCGCAACTCCCGCCGTACCTTCTGCACTTGCTTCATAGAGGTGTGCAGATCGGGCGCATACAGAAAACAGATTCCAATTTCGCGCAGGCACTGCGCGGCCCGCTCCGGCGTCAACTGAATAACCACTCCCAACGCTTCCATCACATCCGCCGAACCGCACTTCGAGCTGATACTTCGGTTGCCATGCTTGGCCACGCGCACGCCCGCGCCCGCAGTCACGAATGCCGTCGCAGTTGAAATGTTAAAAGTTCCGCACGCATCCCCGCCAGTGCCGCTGGTATCAACAAGGCCGCCGTCGGCCGGAGCCGACTCGACCAGCGCATCCCGGCCAGTACCACTTAAGTCGAGTGCTGCAGATATCGAGGCCTCGCCTGCAACCGAAATCGGCAGCGGAGTAGCCGCGGCACGAATCGCCTCCGCGAAGCCGACCATCTCTTCCACCGTCTCGCCCTTCATTCGCAAAGCCACCAGCAGGGCCGCGATCTGCGCGTCCGTGCCGTTCCCCGCCAGCACTTCCGCCATCACGTCACGTGCTTCTCTCCGCGAGAGCGATTGGCCCTGATTTGCGATGCGGTGAAGACCCTCGAGTATCATGTTCCTCGAAATTGTAAGGTATAAACTCTCTTTGCAATAGAAGGCCCAGGCCACTAGGCATTTGAACCGGGCGCCTTCAGTCTAGGCACGAAATATTCCCGCCAACTCTCTGGCAAGGCAGCCGTGGCTATCGCCTTCCGCAGCAACTCGTGATTGTATTTTTCCCGGACGAAAAGCCGGTTCATTTCGGCGATCGTAATGCCACTCAGATTCTGCTCGACCAGTTCTACGGAATCTCCTTCGCCCACCTCCCCCTCTCGCTCCACGGAAAAATAAACTCCGCTCCGCCCGCTAAGCAGAAATCGCTCTAGAATGTCGTCGCGCTGAAATTTGAGCGCCAGCTTATAACATGGCATGCGTGGCTGGCGGACCATTACTGCAGCCGATCCAATTCGAAACAAGTCGCCAATGTGGACCTCATCTTCGCCGAATCCCTCGGTTGTAAAATTCTCCCCGAACATCCCCCAAGGCAAATCCATATCCGGCAGCTCCCGCCGCCAATATTCATAATGCTCCGCGGGATAAGCGTAGACCGCCTTGTAAGGACCACCATGAACACTCAGGTCCGCTTGCTGATCGCCTTCCAGGTTCAACCTGCGCAGCGCGATCCGCCCGGATACCGGTTTTTTGAAAATGCCAGTGTTCACGGTTTCGCCCTTATAGAGCGCCAGGCGCGGGCGAGCGACGTTAAGCGAAATCAATTTCACTGGAAGCCTTTTTTTGCTCCGGGATCCCGTTCCTCTCGCGCGGTGCGTTTTCCTGGATTGAAGCTTAGATGTGCCGCCCACCGAAAAGACGCGCATCCGCGTTTGCCCTAATCCGTTCCCCTTCTATAAAATTAAAGGTTTGCTGCCCTCAGTCGATAGCCGCAAGCGAGTTCCTTCCGATTCTTTACTGACGAGCGATTATGAAAATCCATGAGTACCAGGGTAAGGGAATTCTCAAGAAATACGGTGTGACCGTCCCTCGCGGGACAATGGCAACCTCGCGCGAAGAAGCCGATTCAGTCGCTAAGGAATTATTCAGCGCTGGAGCAACCGGAGTCGTAGTCAAAGCGCAAATTCATGCCGGTGGCCGCGGCAAAGGCGGAGGCGTAAAGATCGCCAAATCCGCCAATGAAGCGGGAGACATCGCCGAGAAGATGCTGGGCATGAAGTTGGTCACGCACCAAACCGGCCCCGAAGGCCGCATCGTGCGCCGCCTTCTTATCGAAGAAACTCTTCCCATCGAAAAAGAATTGTACTTGGGAATTCTGGTCGACCGCGCCGAAGGCAAGCCGGTGTTCATGGCTTCGGCCGCAGGCGGAATGGAAATCGAACAGGTCGCCGCCGAAAATCCCGATGCCATCCTGAAGCAGCACATCGATCCCGGCATGGGTCTCGAAGGTTTTCAGGCGCGCAAAATGGCCTTCAAGTTGGGCCTCAGCGCGAAGCAGATCAATCCCGCTGTTCAGTTTCTTTCCAACCTCTACAAAGCGTTTCTAGATACCGACGCGTCGCTTGTCGAAATCAATCCCTTCATCACCACCACCGACGGCCGCCTCTTCGCACTCGATGCCAAACTCACCTTCGACGACAACGCGCTCTTCCGCCATCCCGATATCCGCGAACTGCGCGACATAACAGAGGAAGATCCACTCGAGGTCGAAGCCTCGAAGTACAGCCTGAACTACATCAAGCTCGATGGCAGCGTGGGCTGCATGGTCAATGGCGCCGGGCTCGCCATGGCCACCATGGACATCATCAAATACGCAGGAGGCATGCCGGCAAACTTTCTCGATGTAGGCGGCGGAGCGAACGCCGAGCAAGTCGCGCACGCCTTCGAAATTCTGCTCAGCGACAAAAACGTGAAAGCCGTTCTGATCAATATTTTCGGCGGAATCCTACGGGTCGATACTCTGGCCACCGGAGTCGTCGAAGCGGCCAGGAAAACTAATATGAAACTTCCAGTGGTGCTCCGCCTCGAAGGCACCAACGTGGACGAAGGTAAGAAAATCCTGATGGAGTCCGGCCTAAACTTTATCGTGGCCCAGACAATGAAAGATGCAGCCGATCGAGTGGTGGCTGCGGCGCGCGCAGTTTAGCGGAGAAAGAATATCATTCGCAGTGAGGAATTATTCTTATGGCAATCCTGGTTAATAAGCAAACCCGATTAATCGTGCAAGGCCTCACCGGACGCGAAGGCACCTTCCACGCCAAAGCCTGCGCCGCGTACGGCACGCAAGTCGTCGGCGGAGTCACTCCCGGCAAGGGCGGCACCACCCACGAAGGCTGGCCAATTTTCAACACCGTGCAGGAAGCCGTGGAGAAAACCGGCGCCGACACCACAGTAATTTTCGTTCCCCCGCCGTTCGCAGCCGACGCCATCATGGAAGCAGCTGACGCCGAACTCGATCTCATCGTCTGCATTACTGAAGGCATTCCTACGCTCGACATGGTCAAAGCGTGGGAGTTCCTGCAGAATCGGCGCTCGCGGCTGATCGGCCCAAATTGTCCCGGCATCATTTCTCCCGGCAAATGCAAAATCGGAATCATGCCGGGATCGATTCACAAAGAAGGTTCAGTCGGCATCGTCTCGCGCTCCGGCACGCTCACCTACGAAGCCGTGCATCAACTCACGCAGCGCGGCATCGGACAATCCACCGCTATCGGTATTGGCGGCGATCCGATTATCGGAACCAACTTCCTCGACGCTCTCGACCTTTTCAATCGCGATCCCGAAACCGAAGCTGTCATCATGATCGGCGAAATCGGCGGCGACGCCGAGGAAACTGCCGCGGAATTTGTGAAAACAAAAATGAAAAAGCCGGTCGTTGGTTTCATCGCCGGACAAACCGCCCCTCCCGGACGCCGCATGGGACACGCCGGCGCAATCATCTCCGGCGGCAAAGGAACGGCTGCGGAAAAAATCAAAGCCATGGAAGCCGCAGGAATCCGCGTGGCAAAATCTCCCGCCGACATCGGCGAAACTCTCGCCGCCGCGCTTGGCGTAAAGGTCTAGGCGGACGAGACACAGTTATCATCCCCCGCGAAGCGAGGGATCATGGTTTCGCCGGCGGCAAGTAAAAATTAAACCAACGACTGAGGACGAACTACCCACGAACTATGAAAACTCTGCAACGCACTCTTACCATCGTGAAACCTGACGCCGTCGCCAAAAATGCAGTCGGCGACATCATTGAACAATTCGAAAAGAATGGCTTCCGCATTCTCGCTATCAAGATGCTGGAAATTTCCAAGCATCAGGCCGAGCAGTTTTACGCCGTGCACGCTAGCCGTCCTTTCTACGGTTCGCTCACCGACTTCATGTCCAGCGGACCGATCGTCGCTCTGGCCCTCGAGAAAGAAAACGCTATCGCCGATCTGCGCAAGCTGATGGGTGCTACGAATCCGGCCAATGCAGAGGAAGGAACCATCCGCAAAAAGTGGGCCTCCAGCATTGAGCACAATGCCATTCACGGCTCCGATGCCGAAGACACGGCTCGCTTTGAACTCAGTTTTTTCTTTGCAGGATATGAACTGGCGAAGTAAGAGAGCACTCTCGGGGTCTGAAGGAACGAAGTGATGGTGCTCGCGGGCGAGGGCGCCCGCGCCACTCACCTATGCCAGGGCCTCATACAAATGCCCTTCCACCCGATCCGCTACCTTGGGCAACTCCTTGCGCGCGTGCTGCAAAAAGTGAGGCGAGGTGCGGTGCGCTTCAAGCGCCGCATCGTCCTTGTACTGTTCGTAGATGAAGAATTTGCGCGGCTCGGTCTTGTGCCGGTGCACCTGATACATCAGGCAGCCCGGCTCCTTCCGCGATTCTTCGGTCAGCTTTGCAAAAATTGGAACCACATCTCCATCATGCCCTGCTTTTGCCATCCAGGTGACTGCCAAAACCACCATTCGTGCGCTCCTTACCAAATCGTAGCAAGTAGTCTTAGTGCCTGACCAAGGCAGAAGTCAAGTCTAGATTTTCCGGCGTACTGTCCCAGGTTCAGGCACTCTTCAACTCTTTCGCGAAATCGTCCATGAAAATCGTGTGGTCCCGGTCGGGCCCAGTTGATACGAGCCCGACCTTCGCGCCCGTTTCCTTTTCCACGAACGCCAAATATTCGCGCGCCTGCCGGGGCAATTTTTCAAAGTCCGTGATGCCTTGCGTGGATGTCCGCCACCCCGGCAGCTTCTGGTAAATGCATTCCAGCTTGTCATAGCCGCTCGCCTGCGCCGGAATTTCCATCGTCTTTTTTCCGTCGACCACGTAGCCAACGCACACCGGAATCTCCGCCAGTTCGTCGAGCACATCTAGTTTGGTTACCACCAGCCAGGAAATGCCATTGATCATGCCCGCGTAACGCAGCAACGGCAAATCGAGCCAGCCGGTGCGGCGCGGGCGCCCTGTAACCGCGCCAAATTCATTGCCTCGCTTTCTGATTTGTTCGCCCAACTCACCCTTCTCTTCGCTGGGGAATGGACCTTCGCCCACCCGTGTGCAATAAGCCTTCGTGAGTCCGATCACCGACTGGATCGCATTCGGAGCCACCCCGGTCCCAATCGCCGCCCCGCCGGAAGTGGCGCTCGAAGAAGT
The DNA here is from genome assembly GCA_963726155.1 of uncultured Acidobacteriaceae bacterium. Classification (GTDB taxonomy): domain Bacteria; phylum Acidobacteriota; class Terriglobia; order Terriglobales; family Acidobacteriaceae; genus Sulfotelmatobacter. Next base: position 59,307 of record CAVSBF010000002.1, on the reverse strand, counting down.
CACAAACGGATAAGTCCCGTGATCGATGTCGAGCATCGTTCCCTGCGCGCCCTCAAATAAAATCGACTGGCCTGCGTCCAGCGCCCGGTTCAGCAAAACTGCTGTATCGCAGACGAACGGTGCGATCCTCTCCGCAGCCGTTGCATATTCCGTATACATTTTGTCTGCGTCAAGCGGTTCAGTATTAAACAGCGCGTGCGCAATCATATTTTTTTCGCGCACCGCATTCTCAATGTGTTTTTTTAACAATTGCAGATCGAGTAAATCCGCCACGCGCAACCCGCGACGCCCCATCTTGTCCTCGTAAGCCGGACCAATGCCACGCGAAGTCGTCCCAATCTTCACGCGCCCAGGGGCATTCTCCGCAGCCAACTCGATCATGCGATGGTAGGGCAGAATCACCTGCGCCCGGTTCGAGACGAAAAGATTTCCGTCGACTTTCACACCCGCATCGCGCAGCCCACCCACTTCCTTCAAAAATGCCATGGGATCAAGCACCACTCCGTTGCCGATCACACTGCGGCAGGCCGTCCGCAACACTCCACAAGGAACCAGTTGCAAAACGAATTTCTTGCCGTTGATGATGACCGTATGCCCGGCATTATGCCCGCCCGCATAGCGCGCCACCACGGAGAAGCTCTCCGATAAAACGTCGACGATTTTTCCTTTGCCTTCGTCGCCCCATTGGGCGCCGACAATTACCGCGGTCTTGCCTCGTTTCACTGCCCACTCCGTCACAGGGATTCGCTAGCGCACAACCGCGCCGGCGTAGAGCACCGGGGTCGCACACGCCTTGCCGCGGCAATTACTCTAAAGGCTCACTTGGGATAAAAAGCGGGGAAGATGTGTACGAAATATCTTATCGCGCCCATGCCGCCGTTAGCAACGAGCGCCCCCTAGTCGGTGGCTTTTCTATGTAACCCTGTGACCCCTGTGTTTGAAGCTTTGGACTTTCCCCGCCAGTAAATTATCTTTAACCAGCGAAGCTTTCTAAATTCGCATCAACTAAATCATGCCCAAGTTCGAAAAGCACATCTTCATCTGCGGCAACCAGCGCCCTCCCGGAAATCCGCGCGGATGCTGCGATCCCAGCGGCCAGGCAAAACTCCAGAAATTATTCAAACAGAAGCTGGCAGAGCGCGGCCTCAAAGGCAAAGTGCGTGCCAACCAAGCCGGCTGCCTCGATCAATGCGAGCACGGCCCAAACATTGTCGTCTATCCCGATGCCGTCTGGTACGGCCACGTCACCGAAGCCGACGTCGACGAAATCATCGACTCCCACATTATCGGAGGAAAACCCGTCGAGCGCCTGGTGCTGGCCGATTCCTGTCTCAATACCGAAACCTGCGAGCACAGAAACCAAAAAGCGCCAGGCTCTAAGCCGTAATTTTGTCAGAGGATAGCCGCCGCGGAGAGCCGCTGCCGGCTCCAGCTCTCTCGCTGATGGTGACGTAACTTTGATTGTGTAAAAAGCAAGAGGGTGTAAGTTGGCTTTGGCCTCGCAAGCTAAAGCCATTCCGAAAAGGAGACCTACACCCATGGCGAAGATAATCCCGATCACAGAGCATTTCCAACATTTTCTGGCCGAGATGAAAGAGAGTTTCTGGGGCGATCTGTATGGGCAGACGCAAGTGGCGTGGCAGCGGTTTTTCGAGCTGCAGTCGGAGCGGGAGCGCGATCGGTTTTCCGGGGCGGGACGCTATGAACGGCGGCGCGGGCGGCGCCGCATCTATCGCAACGGCTACTACGAGCGGGATTTCGTGACCCGCTTCGGTACGATTCGGTTGCGCATTGCGCGCACCCGCGAGAAGAGCTTTCTGCCGGTGGGGCTGCGGCGATTTCAGCGGCGGGGGGAAGAAGTTTCGTTGCTGATCCGGGAAGCGTTTTTACGGGGCATCTCGACGCGGCAAGTGGGACGGGTGGTGGCGACCATCACCGGCGAGATGGTGAGCGCGCAGACGGTGTCAAAGCTGACGCGGGATCTGGACGAGGCGGTGCGCCAGTTTCATCAGGCACGATTGAAAGACGATTATGCCTATCTGTTTCTGGATGGAGTGAGCTTGCGAGTGCGGCGACCCACGGGACGCAAACAGGTGCAGATGCTGGTGGCGTATGGCATCCGGCGCGATGGCAGCCGTCACCTGCTGGCTTTCTTGCGCAGCCAGGGCGAAAGCCAAGCGGATTGGGAAGGGTTGCTGCAGGATCTGTACCAGCGCGGCCTGGAGGGCCGATCGCTCGGCCTGATTCTCACCGACGGCTGCGCCGGCTTGGCGGCGGCGATTCGCACGGTCTATCCCCGGGTGCGGCATCAGCGTTGCTGGGTGCACAAGATGCGCAACATTTTGGAGAAAGCACGGAAGTGCGACTACGACGAGGTGAAGGCGGGGGCCCAGGCCATTTACTTGGCCGAATCTCGGTCTCAGGCAGAAGCCGCTTTTCGCCGGTTCCGCACGCGTTGGCAGCGGGCGTACGGGCCGATGGTGCGCCGATTGGAACGCGACTTGCCGGAACTGCTGTCGTTCTTCGCTTTTCCCCGCCACCTGTGGCGCAAACTGCGCACTACCAATGTGATCGAGCGCTGCTTCGTGGAAGTACGACGCCGCACTCGCCCCATGGTGTGCTTCGTCAACGTAGAAAGCGTTGACCGCATCATCTACTCCATCTTCCACAGATTCAATCTGGAATGGAAAACCCGCACCCTCAACCTATTTACACAAGCAGCTTGACATCACCCTCGCTGATTCCGAGCTTGACAGGGCGCCCACCACCAATCATAATTCTGCGCACGTTTGGGGACGTCAGCAGAGCTCCGTTTTTTTTAACACCTTATTTCCATCGCGGCTTTTTAGTAAGCACGGGCCCCTGCCCGCGACCCAGGCTTGTTTACCTAGGGGAGCTGGCTGTTGTTCGATTCCAATCGGTTTCCAATGTTTCACCACATTTGTTTCGTTGACAAAAGGAGAATATCCATGCGCCCAGCCCGAGTTTGCTCATCTTTAATTTTTTGTTGCGCTGCGCTGTTTGCGGCTCTGTCTCAGACTGCTGTTGCCAATACACTGTGCGTTACCCCGAAAGGTTCTAACGGCTGCTACGCCAAGATTCAATTAGCCGTAAACGCGGCTGAAAACAACGACGTGATCAGCGTTGCCGCTGGCACCTATAAGGAGGACGTTGTCATCGGCAAGCCCCTGTCACTCGTCGGCGCCGGCCCCACTTCTTCCTTCATCGACGCCATCGGCCTTGCCAACGGTATCTTTCTCGACGGGCTCGATAATCCCGGCCTCCAGAACGTGACCGTTGCCGGCTTTACGGTGAAGAATGCCCTGTATGAGGGAGTTCTGGTGGTCAACACTTCGAACTCTTCAATCCTCAATAATCACATTCTGAACAACGATCTGATCGGTCCCGTCTTCGGCTCCGGCCCCGCCTGCAAAGGCCAGCCCGCTTACGAGACCGATGAAAGCGGCGACTGCGGCGGCGGACTTCACCTCATGGGCGCTGTAAACGTAACGGTGGCTGGAAATTTTCTGTCGGGCAACGGTGATGGAATCCTGATTAGCGACGACACCGCACAGAGCAGCAACAACACGATCGTCAACAACAACGCCTCGGATAACCCGCCCGAGTGCGGCATCGTTCTTGCGTCGCATCCGCCCGCGGGTTCTACTCCTCCCTATTACGCCCCCCACTACGGCGTTGAGAACAATACCGTCGCTAACAATATTTCTTCGAAGAATGGAGTAACCGTGGGCGGCGCCGGACTCGGCCTTTTTTCCGATGGAAACGGCCCTGGCCGCGTTTCAGGTAATGTGATCGTCCGGAATCGCCTGATCGGAAACGGTATTCCCGGCGTCGCTCTGCACACCCACGTGGGTCCGGCATTCGGCGCTCCCGCCGATAACATGGACGACAATGTGATCGTCGGCAACTTCATCTCTGGCAACGGCGCCGATACCGACGACACGCTCACGCCCGGTCCCACCGGAATCAATATCAACAGCGGCGGCGGCGGATCTCCCGTTCGCGGCACCGTCATTTCTCAGAACACTATCGAGAACGAGTCTGTTGACCTCGCCGTCAACACGCCCGCCAAGCTCGACGCCCATTACAACGACCTGGTAGGCACTGGTATTGGTGTCGCCAACGTTTGTGCCCTCGATTCCGCCGCGTGCACCGGCAGCATCGATGCCTCCGAGAATTATTGGGGATGTCCCGCCGGTCCGGGCGGCAGCGGATGCTCGACCACAAGCGGAGTCAACATCATTTCCGCTCCGTGGCTCAAGAGTTGGGAATAACAAATACCATAGTTCCGCAAAGATTAAGCCGCCTGTTCTTGGGCGGCTTTTCTTTTACAAGACGGAAAAATGTGGCGTCACCGATCGTCCAGAGCAAAGTCAGACTTGGTAGGCGCGGCAGGGATCGAACCTGCAACCACCGGTTTAGAAAACCGGTGCTCTATCCAATTGAGCTACGCGCCCCTTAGAAAAATTTATCACATGCCTTGGGTGGAGTATCATGCGGTGTCGCGTTGACTTCCGCTTCTCCATCCCGGCTGGCCTATATCGACTGGATGCGCGGTTTGGCCTGTATCCTGATGTTTCAGACCCATTGCTACGACTCCTGGCTCACTCCCAGCCTGCGCCAAAGCAAATTCTTCATGTACTCGCAACTTGGCGGGACGTTTCCCGCTCCTTTATTTTTATTTCTAGCCGGAATCTCGTTCGCTCTAGTCACCGAGAAACTGTGGAGTAAAAATCTTGCCCCCGCACAAATCGCGCGCACCACCATCCTCCGCGGCGCGGAAATCTTCGCCTTCGGCCTGCTCTTTCGCCTGCAGGAATACGTCGTTGCCTGGGGCTGGGCGCCGTTCAGCGATCTGCTGCGCGTGGATATCCTCAACACCATCGGCGTCTCCATGATGCTGATGGGCGTGCTGTGCTGGCTCGTGCTATCGATTAGAGGAGGTCCGCAAGCAAAGTCCGCATTGATCCTTTCCGCCGCGGGAACTGCTTTGATGATCTCTTTGCTCACGCCGCTCATCTGGACGGCTTGGCGTCCGCGCTGGCTCCCGTGGCCGTTGGAATCCTATATCGACGGCGTTCATAATTTAGGTACGCCGCAGGCCTGGCTGTTCCCAATTTTTCCCTGGACAGCTTTCGCTTTCGCCGGCTTGGCGGTCGGATTTATTCTGCAGTATCAGCGCCGTAAAAACCGCGAAGGTCAAACATTCTTTGCAGCGGGTGCGACGGGCGTAATTTTGATTGCCGGCAGCCGCTGGCTTGATGCTCAGCCGCGGCAGCTTTATCCCGTCTACGATTACTGGCATACCAGCCCGGATTTCTTCCTGCTCCGCGTCGGCATGTTATTGATCATTCTCTTTGCGTGCTATGCGTGGTGCCGCTGGGGCGCTGCGCAGTGGGGTTTCAGCCCTTTGATTCAGTTGGGCCAAGCCTCGCTCCTGGTTTATTGGGTCCACATTGAATTCGTCTACGGTCGAGTTTCCATCCTGCCCAAACACAGCACCAGTATTCGCACGGCATCCGCGGGACTACTCCTCATTTTTCTGGCAATGCTCGGCCTCGCATTCCTGCGGACAAGATGGAAAGGCCACGGCGCTGAGATTCTGGATTGGTTTCGAAGTCCAGCCCGCGCCAATTGAACATGTGGCACTGGCACTCTTGCCCACGCGCTTTCGTGCAAGCGGCCCGGCGGGAAGAAGTACCCGCGCCCATACGATTTATTGAAATTGCTTGGCGAACTCCACCACTTCCCGTTCCGCCCAGCGCCCGTCATAAGTGGAAAGTCCTTCGCGATCTCCGACAAACGCGCAGTGTCCACCGTCCGCAGTTTCGCGATAAGTAATATTCTGATTGTCCAGCAGCTTCTGCCGCGTCTCCGGCAAGATGCGAACGAATGGATCGTTGGCGGCATGAATTACCAGCGCCGGACGCGCGATCCGCTCCACAACATTCGCGGCGGCAGCCCGGGCGTAGTAATCATCGGCTCCCGTAAAACCGCAGTAGTACGCGGTTATGCGATCATCGAACTCGCGCAGGCTCCTGATCCCGCGCAGACGCGATGCATCAAACACTCCGGGAAACAACCGCGCCTTGCGCCGAAACCTGCGGAATAATTGCAGCAGAAAATAATATTCGTAAATCCGGTTGGCTGGCTCGTGCAGCGCATCGGCGCCCGCGGCCAGATTCACCGCCGGACACACTGCCGCCACGCCACGAAATTCCGTGGGCACGTTACTTCCCCACTCCCCGGCCAATTTCAAAACCAGATTCCCGCCCATGGAAAATCCGATGAGCACAAAGCCGCGAACCCCATCGCGCTCCACGACATTCCGCGCCACCGCGGCCACATCTCCCGACCGGCCGGAGTTGTAAAGCGTGGGTGCGCAATGATCCATGCCGCCGCAATTGCGCTGGTTCATGCGTATCACGTTCATTCCCGCAGCCAGTCCGTTGCGCGCAATTCCCAGCATATATTGCGATTCGCTCGACCCCTCCAGCCCGTGCACCACAATCAAAGTCAACGCATTACTCCGTTCTTTCTGCCAGTGACAGTGGCACAGAACGGGGATTCCGGGTTCCACTTCAATTAATCGCTGTTCGGCCTCGGGCAAATGGATTCGGCGCGAAAGAAAAAATGCGGCCAGAGTCTGTACATGCCCGCCCTGCAGCCACGAGCGCGGCCGGAATTCGGAGGAAACAAATCCTGCTGGGTTCTCCATCAGGTTGACCGCGATCGTAGTTCGTGCATTCATGCTTTCTGCATTCGGAGTTCGTGCATTCGAAGTTCGTGCTGTCGAAGGTTGCGCGGTCGAAAACGAAATATCAGTTGAATTGTCATCCTGAGAGAGCGCGTTCTTTGCTCGACCGAAGGATCTCCTGCGCCACAACTCCCACCGCGCCGAACCGCTTACGCTTACCCAGTTTGCGAACTTCCCGCAAAACGATTCTAATAGGTTCAGTCCGCTGCATAGGAGTGATTCCACATGCCGATTTTTGAATATGTCTGCCAGGAATGTCAGCACGAGTTTGAAGCTCTGGTGTTCGGCCGCGACAAAGCGAAGTGCCCCAAATGCCAAAGCAAGAAGTTGAACCCACAGCTCAGTGTTTTTGCCGTCTCCGCGAAAGGCTCCAGCAGCGCGTCCGCTCCCTCCGGCAGCTGTGGTTCCTGCGGTGATCCTCGCGGTCCCGGCGCCTGCTCCCTCGGCGACATGGATTAACAGATTAATGGATTAGCGACTGAATGGATTAACTGACCCCGTCAGAATCTATTAGCCCACACTCTCCCAGTAAACTTTAGAGACACGTCTGCAGGTAACTGTGGTTACCTTTGTTTGCCCATCTTCACCGCCTACCATCCCTTGAACTCGCTTCGAGCCAAGGAGAGTCGAAATGGACAGGCGCCGCCAGTCGCGTATCTACGTTGACCTTCCTGTACAAATTTGGGGCATGGACACTTTTTCGCGCCCCTTCACTCAGCCCGCCAGCCTGCGCAACATCAGCGGACGCGGGGCGACGCTGCAGTGCGTCGATGCGAGACTCAAGCCCGGAGACGTGGTCGATGTTCTCTACCAGGGCACGAAAGCTCAATTCCGCATCGTGTGGTGCGGCCGGCCTGGCACCGAAATGGCCGGCGAAGTCGGGGTTGAAAACCTTTCCACCGATGTCAAACTTTGGGATGTTGATCCCCTCCGCTGCGCGGCTGCCGCAGGCCAGGGATAACATTTCTAAAGTGGTCTCGCGAGCGGTAATAAACAACTGCCCAAGTCCCTTCGCAAACCTTAGTGTCCTTGGTCGTCAATCGACTCTCAAATTACCTTCCGCATCCATTCCCGCGTTAAACTCCCAAAGATGCAAGTGAAAATTCTTGGCTCCGCCGCTGGCGGCGCTTTTCCCCAATGGAACTGCGCCTGCCACAATTGCCGGGCGGTGAGAGCCGGCACATTCCACGGAAAGCTGCGCACCCAAACGCAGCTGGCGCTAACCGAAGACGGCCGCTCATGGTTCCTGCTGGGCGCATCTCCCGACTTGCGCGCCCAGATCGAAGCCACGCCTGAATTGCATCCGCAACAAGGCATGCGCCACTCTCCCATCGCCGGCGTGGCCCTCGCAAATGCTGACCTCGATCACGTTCTCGGACTCCTCCTGCTGCGCGAACTGCAGCCGCTGCGCGTCCATTCCACTGCATCAGTTCGTCGCATTCTCCGCGAGGATAATTCCATGTTCGGAATGCTGAACCGAATTCCGGATCAAACTGTGTGGACGGATTTTCAACCCGGAAAAGAATTTTCCTTGTGCAACTCGCAAAACGAGGACTCCGGCCTCCTCTGCCGCGCATGGTCGCTGGCTACTCACTATCCCGCGTACGTCACTGCAGACCGCCAATCCCAGCTTTCTCCGCGTGAAGCTTCTCTCGGTTTCTTCATCCATTCAAGATCCGGCGCTCGCTTGGCATATATGCCCGCCGTCCCTAAAGTGGATGACGCACTACTCGCCGAATTCGATGCCTGTGATCTCCTGCTTTTCGACGGCACCTTCTGGAGCGACGAGGAGCTCATTCGCCTTCAAGGCACCGGACAAACGGCACAACAAATGGGCCACGTGCCCGTCGAAGAAACGCTCGTCAAGTTGGCGGGAGTGCGCCGTCCGCGTAAAATATTCCTACACATCAACAACACTAATCCCATGCTGGATGAGGCAAGTCCTCAATATCGCCAGGTGCGGGGCGCAGGCTGGGAGATCGCGGAGGATGGATGGCAGTTCAACCTGTAGAAACCGACACCACAACGCAAGCCCGCCCCTTGCTTTCGCTCGAGGAGTTGCGCGCGCAATTACAAGCCACGGGCGAAGAGCGCTACCATCACAAACATCCTTTTCATCTGTTGATGCACGAAGGCAAACTCACCCGCGGACAATTGCAAGCGTGGGCTCTGAACCGTTACTACTATCAGAGTAGTATTCCGATCAAGGATTCAATTATCCTCTCGCGCGGCCCCGACCCGGTATTCCGCCGCGCCTGGCGCAAGCGCGTGGTCGATCACGATGGCGACGCCACCAGCGAAGGCGGCATCAAGCGCTGGATAAAGTTGGCCGAGGCTACGGGTCTCGACCCTGCTGAAGTACGCGCCGGAAAGGGCATTCTTCCCGCCACTCGTTTCGCGGTGAATGAATATCTCAACATCGTTCGCACCCGTTCTCTGCTGGAAGCGGTCGCATCGTCACTCACTGAATTGTTTTCCACCAAGCTCATCACGCTTCGAGTGGAAAAACTGCGTGAGTATTATCCCTGGCTCGCCGGAGGTCTCGATTATTTTGAAGCCAGGCTCTATCAGGCGCCGGAAGATTCGCAATTCGCTCTCAACTATGTATTCGATAACGCCAAGACGCGCGCCGAGCAGGAGCTGGCGATTCAAGCTCTGCGGGACAAGTGTGACATTTTGTGGGCGCAGCTCGACGCGCTCTACTTTGCCTACGTTGAGCCCGGATGGCCTCCGCCAGGAGCATTCCGAATTGAGGCGGAGTAGCATGCCTCCTCCCGAAGATTCCAGCCAGCCACGGTTAGCCACCGGATGCCGCTGGGGCGGAGATTCGAAACCCGGCGTCGAAGAACGCATGGTCCTGTTCCCCGAGGGCGCAATCAAACTCCAAGGCACAGGCCGGCAAATCCTGGAGCGCTGCGACGGCCGACGCACCTTCGCCGAAATCATCAAAGAACTGCAGGCTCAATTCGCAGTCGCCGATCCCGCAAAGATTCGCGCCGATATCAGCCAGTTCCTCGAGCAACTGCAGCAAAAAAGAATCGTCGATTACTAGACGCAAAGTGCTCAATTGACATCGCGAGGCGTTGTGGCTAGGTTGAAACTTAAGTGGATCCGAGGAGACTATTTCCAATGACCGGAATACAGTTCATCACTGATGAAAAAGGTCGCAAAACGGCGGCCGTAATCGATTTGAGGAAGCACAAGGCTCTTTGGGAAGATATTCAGGATGTGCTGGTCTCGCGGTCGCGGCGCCATGAAAAGCGGATTCCGCTCGACAAAGTAAAGGCGGACCTGATCAAAAGTGCGAGATTGAATGGCTAGCTACCGCGTTGCCTTGACCGCAAGCGCAGAGCGAACTGAAACGACTTTCTAGTCAACTGATCGCGCGCATTCGGAGCTGGAAAATCTCTTCGAATCCGCGCCCTTCTGGCTGTAAGAAGCTAAGAGGCGGCGATCGCGAGTGGCGCATTCGAATTGGGGACTACCGTGCCGTTTACACCGTCGACGACAAGAGATTGCTTGTGGAGGTAACGCGAATCCGTCACCGCAGCGAGGTTTACGAACGATGAAAGTTGCGAATTCGAGAGCCAAGCTGTGTCACTGCGCCTTCCTTCTCAGGCACGGACAGTCGCTGATCTTGGCAGCGAGATCAGGCAGTCTCTGAACCAGTGCAACTATTGCGAACGATTCGGCCCCGGCATTCATGATCCCCAACCCGCTAGCCCTCATCGCCGAGCTCACGCACCGCTGCCCGCTGCACTGTGTCTATTGCTCGAATCCGCTGGAGCTAGCCGCAGTAACTTCGGAACTCTCTACGGCAGAGTGGATCGACATTTTCCAGCAGTCAGGCAAGCTCGGAATGCTGCACGCCCACTTTACCGGCGGTGAACCGCTGGCTCGTCCCGATCTCACCGAACTCGTAGCCGGCGCGCGCGCCGCGGGACTCTACACCAATCTCATCACCTCGGGCATTGGTCTTACCGAAACGCGCTTGCACGCGTTAGTCGATGCCGGCCTCGATCACATTCAAGTCAGTTTTCAGGATTCCCGCGAGGGCGCGGCCAACTGGATCGCCGGAGCCAAAGCTCACGCCCACAAGATCGAATTATCGCGGCTGGTCCGGCGTCACAAAATCGCATTCACCGTGAATCTTGTCATCCATCGGCAGAACATCGATCACCTGGAAGAGATGATCTCGTTCATCGAGCAACTCGCCCCCGACCGCATGGAGATTGCCCACACGCAATACTATGGCTGGGCGCTAAAGAACCGCACCGCTCTACTGCCTACGCGAGAACAACTGGAAAAAGCTGTCGATGCCGTTTCCGCAGCCGAGAAGCGCCTCGCCGGACGCATCCGCATCGATTTCGTCGTTCCCGATTATTACGCGCGTTTTCCCAAGGCCTGCATGGGCGGCTGGGGACGTAGATTGATGCTCATCAATCCCTCAGGAAAAGTTCTTCCCTGTCACGCCGCGGAAGTAATTCCCGGACTCATCTTCGAAAACGTACGTGAACAAACCCTGGAGTCCATCTGGTGCGATTCTTCGTCATTCCAGCGCTTCCGCGGAGAAGAATGGATGCCCGAACCGTGCCGCACCTGTGACCGCCGCACCGAAGACTTCGGCGGATGCCGCTGCCAGGCGCTGCTGCTCGCCGGAGATGCCACGGCAACCGATCCTGCCTGTTCCCTCGCGCCCGCGCATTCCATCGTCGAGTCCGCGCTTGCCGAAGTGAATTCCAGCGCCGCTATGTCCCAACCCGTTTCCGCTTCTTCATTCGTACAGTTACAGCAGCGCACCAGCGAACTCTGGAGCTACCGCACGAATCCGGAATAAGCACGCTTGCGCCACTCCGCCTTCGTCACCCTCACCAGCGCACGCCAAGCGTAATCGGCCGAACATCCGTTGTCGTGCCGTTCCCCGAGCCGTGCATCAGACGGAATTCCGCATACAGTTCAACCCCACTGGGCATCTTGCGCGTGATCCCCGCCCCCACGTCGTAGCCAAAGTGGTTTTGGTCGGAAGTGGTAAAACTTCCACTTACCGGAATACTTGCAGCCGCGCAACCCGTCCACCATATAAAGAACGGAGTGCAGAACGAACCCGGAACAGTTGTGTTGGAACTCAGCGTTCCCCAGCGATGATAATAGCCGCCACCAAACAGAATGTAACCGCCCCAATCCTTGGTCACCGGAATGTTAATGACAGGGCCCACGTTGAGCGCGAAAAGATAACTCGACGCGCTCCCCGCCTGGGCCAGCGTGAGAGAAGACTGGCGCAGCGGCAAGTCAGCAAAAATAGCATCTGCGCGAAGCCCTAAATACTTACTCGCATTCCGCGCCACACCGCCCGCCACCAGTGGACCTCCGCCCCTCACGAATGTCTTGGTAGTACCGCTGTCAACGTTGGCGCCAAGGCCCACGTTGTATTCCCAGTTCTTGTAATCGTGAGGCTTCTTTCGCCGGGAAGTCGATTCTTCCTCGGAAGCCTCCTGATCGGCGGCAGATTGCGTGGCAGATGGCTGCTGCGTCGCAGGTTGTTGCGGCGCTGGAGTTGTTGGAGGTTGACCCGTGACCGGCGCTTGCGCCAACCCTCGTCCCGCCAACAGAACTGTCAGAATCAGAAGCCTCAGCGCAATCGCCATCGCGAACTTTCCTGTCATCCATTCTCCTCCCCGAACCGGGCGTAGTGGCGGACCGCAGCGCTCGGCATCAAGAGGCGAGAGGCGCCGTTGCTAAATGGTTCCGCTTGTGTGATTCCTCGCAGTAAGACGTTTCCTTGTTTGCGGCGGGATCGCATTATATTACCAACTTTGATGCTGCCTCTGCCCGGCAAGCCGCCTGCACCCACTCCCTGTCATCCCGAGCAATCGTTTTGCGCAGCGAGGGATCTATGCGAGACGCGCGATGTGTCGCGAACTTTACGACCCAATACTCGCGCGTTCGGCTCGCTGTCCTTACACCACTTGTTCCAAACGTATGATAAAACTGAGTCTCCGCTTTTCGAGAGCAGCCTTGCCAAAGACTTCGCCAGATGGTCCGGCAATCCCATCCTCCCCTCCCGGGGATCGTTCCCCCACGCGCCGTGTTGCCCTCGTGGGCTTCGGGACCGTGGGCCGCGCCGTGGCCAAAATTCTTTGCGAGCGCAAGAATAGTGATGGCGCCCTTCACCTCACCCATATCTGCAATCGCAATGTAGAGCGCAAGAAACAACCGTGGGTTCCGAGCGACGTAATCTGGACCGAAGACTTTCGCACAGTACTCAACTCCGATGTCGACATCGTCATCGAGTTGATCGGCGGCCTGACTCCAGCGGAGGAATTAGTGCGTGGCGCCCTGAACGCAGGCAAATCAGTGGTCACTGCCAACAAGCAACTCATCGCCCGTCGTGGTCCGGAGTTGCTTCAGCTGGCAAGCGAGAATGGTTGCCGTCTTGAATTCGGCGCGTCCGTCGCCGGTGGCGTTCCCGTTCTTCCCGCACTGCATACCGGGCTTTGCGGAGACCTGCTGCACGGCATCGCCGGAATTCTCAACGGCACCTGTAACTACATTCTCAGCCGCATTGAGAACGACCGCATTCCCTTCAGCGAGGCCCTCGAAGAAGCCCAGGCCCGCGGCTATGCCGAAGCCGACGCCAGCGAAGATCTCGATGGCGGCGATGCCCGCGCCAAACTTTCTATCCTCGCGCTCGCCGGCCTTCAGGTCCGCGTTTCTCCCGAAGACATTCGCGCTCGCACCATCCGCACCATCGAGGCAGTCGATTTCGATTACTCCGCCGAGCTTGGCTGCACCATCCGGCAAATTTCACGCGCGGACTTGAAAGACACCACTCTGTTCGCCGAGGTCGGCCCCAGCGTTGTCCCCACATCTTCGCCCTTCGGGCGCGTGCAGAAAAATCTGAACCTGGTTCTGACCTCAGGAAAATACGGCGGCGACGTAGCTTTTCTCGGCGCCGGCGCGGGAGGAGATCCCACCGCCGTCGCCGTCGTCTCAGATTTGATGTTTATAGCGCAGAGTCCTTCGGCGGGCGCACGTCCGCGCCATACGCTGAATCTCGCGTCTCCAAAAATCAGTTGTGATTTCGAGACGCCCTGGTATTTAAGATTTGTTGTGAAGGATCAACCCGGCATCATCGCGCGTCTGGCCGAGATTCTGTCGGCCCACCAACTGAACATCGACGCGGTTCTGCAAAAACCCGGCTGCGAGAAAAGCGCACTACCCTTCGTGATCACGCTGGAACCCTGCCGCGATGCCCAACTCCATCCCGCTCTCCAGCAAATGTCGACACTGCCCTTCGCACTCCGTCCCTGCCTCTGCCTGCCAATCCTGCGCTAGGAGGCACTGAAAACACAGCTCACCGGGGCGGAGCAAACGATCCCTTGCGCTTTCAAGCAACCGCCGGTCCGGCAATGGATAGAACGCACTTCTATATTCTCTTCCTTCGTATTCGTGCACGAACGATACAGATTTCCACTTTGAAGACAGTCTTCGGCAACAGCGTGTCGTGGATTCGGCACTTGCGCGTGGCATTCCACGTGCAATTATGGGCACTGAAGGTACCTCATATCTATTCAGGTTCAGCCATGATTAAGGCATTGCAAATTCTGCTGATCGGATCAAGAGCCCAGAGACCGGCGCAGCCTTTGGGATCACCAACTACTTCAAGTCTCCGTTATGCCCGGTAGCCATTTCCCCATCCTGGAGCTTGCACATCCAGGGCTCCAAGGCACTGGGGGTAAGCGACTTATGGGCGATAAGATCGAGACCATGAATCCTTCCTCCCGGCAATTGACCATTCTAGCGGTCGACGATTCGACTATATATCGCAAACTCGTCGAGCATTCCCTTTCCGAGGAGCGATACAGTCTGCTGTTTGCGAAGAATGGGCGAGCGGCTCTTGATCTGTTCGCCGAACACCGGCCAGCTGTGGTTATCACTGATTGGGATATGCCTGATATCGGCGGACTGGAACTATGCCGGCGCATACGGCGCGACTTTCAAGAGTTTCACTCTCACCTGATTCTGCTTACAGGCAATACCGACAAAGCTCAAGTTATTGAGGGCCTTGCTGCTGGAGCCGACGACTACCTAACCAAGCCCTTTCATTCCGGGGAGCTTGTCGCGCGGGTCGAGGTAGGCCGCAGGATCGTTGAACTTCATCGGGAAGTGCAAGCAAAGAATCGCTTATTGGAGGAGATGGCGTTGACGGACTCGCTTACAGGTCTGCCGAACCGCCGCGCGGTTGATATTTGGGCTTCACGCCAACTGAGCGCTGCCGCACGGCATGACTTTTCTTTTTGGGTAGTGATGGCTGACTTGGATTTTTTCAAGAAGGTCAATGATGCGTATGGACACGATGCAGGAGACATGGTGCTCAAGACCTTCGCAGATATTCTCAAAACCCATACTCGCCAGTCCGATATTTGCGCCCGCTTGGGAGGGGAAGAGTTTCTGCTGATAATCACCCATGCCGACAAGGAATGTATGAAGATTGCCATTGGACGGATCGGCAGGCAATTTGAAAATACGAGTATTTCCGTGGGTGATAAAAGCATTAGGGCGACCGCCAGCTTTGGAATTGTCGGATTCCGCGGCAGCGTGGCGCCTGACTGGAATACGCTTTTGACCCGTGCCGATACGGCTTTGTATGCAGCCAAGCGCAAGGGACGCAACCGAATGGAATTCGAATCAGACGGATTACACTAACTTCGAAAACAGCTCCTTACAGGTCTGTGTACTCAGGAATATAGTCTTTGAAGAGACCCGTGCCCAGATACATGGTTCTTACAGGGACGCGATCGGCATTCTTACTGGTTCTGACCCACTCCCAGGCAGCACTGATCTCCGCGCTTGTGAAATAGCGGGTCTCAGCTTGCAGAACGGCGGTGCCGGCGAGAAGCATCGCCACCACTTCTTCCCATTTATCGGCACCGACGACTGCCATGCGTGCAATATGGTCGGTGTATTTCTGGAGAAAGCGCATCTCGCTCCAGCGCGCTTTCCAATCTGCACCGTCCATTTGCGAGAGATCTGCGAGGATCCCGATCGGCCGCGCTTTCCGTTCTCTAATAAGGAACTCAATTTGCGGCTCGAATGCTTTCACTTCGTCGCCGCTAACCCTTCCGACAACTTTAAACCCAAAAGCGGCTCCCTGGCTTTCCTTTAGTCTTTCAATCATCGCCGCGCATCTCCTTCTCACCCAAACCTTGCTTGTAGCCAAATTCTGCTGGTTGGCACCCACCTGATTTCACATGGACTAACAATTATTCAATGCCGCGCCCATATTGATTGTACTGGGTTTGCACCGGCGCGGGAGTTCGCCGTCGCGACAACTCGGCTGTCTGGAATCACCGCTCGTTCTGTCCTTTGTGAGCAGTTTTCTCCAGGATGCGACGAGCCGAAGCTTGGTAGACCCGCTTGGCGATCAACTCGCGTAGGGCAGAGGCGTTGTGGAGCAGGGTGAAAAATCAGTAGCAAAAAGGATATGGTTAAAGAGGACTTGGGTCACGGCTGCCCTTCCATTGCCTATGCTACGCTCCGGCGAAATACGAGAAAACGCCCTTGCTTGCGCCATGCACTGGGTGTCAACTCTTCAGTCCAGGAGGGCCGGATGATTAAGGAGAGCGACCCGCGGCTGCTTGGCGAGGCTGTGATTCTGGGAGTAGTCGGGGCTCTTGCCGCGCAACTCTTCACCTGGGCACTGCGACTTTGCACGCATTTCTTTTTAATATGGCTGGCAGACTATCACCCTCCTGCACTGCCCGAACACGGCGGAGTTGTGCTGCAGGTTATCGGGCGCCACGGTCTTTGGCTTATCCCGTTGGCGACCACTCTGGGTGGGCTACTCTCCGGACTCCTGGTCTACAATTTCGCGCCTGAGGCGGAAGGTCACGGAACCGACACGGTCGTTAAGGCTTTCCACCGTGCCGGGGGCTTCATTCGCGCGCGCGTCGCTCCGCTGAAACTGGTGGCGTCAGCGATAACCATCGGGTCGGGAGGGTCGGCTGGCCGTGAAGGGCCTACCGCGCTCATCGGCGCTGGCGTTGGTTCAATCTACGCCACGGCCACGCATCGCTCGGATGAACAGCGACAAGTACTTGTTCTCGCGGGAATGGCGGCTGGTCTCTCCGCAATTTTCCGTTCTCCGATCGGGTCCGCTTTCTTTGCCATTGAAGTGCTCTACGGGAGCATGGAGTTCGAGACCGGAGCATTACTTCATACCATGCTGGCTGCAATTGTTGCCTACGCCGTAAACGGGCTATTTGTTGGCTGGCAACCTTTGTTCTATTTCCCGCCGACGGTGAACAACCTTCGCGCTCTGGATTACATTTGGTTTTGTGTGTTGGGAGTCGGAGGTGGGCTGATCGCAACGCTTCTGCCGGTTGTGTTCTATCGTCTTCGTGACGCCTTTCGGGCGCTTCCCATACCGCCGGCTCTAAACCCGGCAATCGGCGGTTTAGGAGTCGGCCTGATTGCGCTAAAGTTCCCGCACATTTTGGCCGGAGGATACGGTTGGATTCAGGAAGCCATCGATGGCAAGCTGGCTCTGAAGCTGCTGTTCATTCTTATATTCCTAAAGATCATCGCATTTGCATTAACAGTTTCCTCGGGCGGCTCCGGGGGAGTTTTTGCGCCAACGCTTTTTGTGGGGGCCATGTTAGGTGGATTTCTTGCCTCGCTCTTCCACCTGCCCGCAGCGATGTTTGTAGTGGTGGGAATGGCTGCCACATTCGGTGCGGCCGCAAGAGTCCCCGTCGCCTCGCTCATGATGGTTACGGAGATGACTGGTGGCTATCAACTGCTGCCTGCTGCCGCCTTCGCCGTGTTGATTAGCTACATCATTCAAACACAAGTATCGGCGCACCTGAAATACAACAGTCTGTATGAGGCGCAGGTCGAAGGACGCGCTCAGTCTCCCTCTCGCTACGTCGAAAATGTTGAATTGGCGCTGAAACTTCTCGGCACAAGACAGATTCCGCGCTCCGCCAAGGTTGGCCATCTCGACTTGGTTGCTCTCTTGGATTCAGGCATTCCGATACAAATTCCCGGCCGAAGGCAATTGAATGTCGGAGTTCTCAGACCCGAAAGCGCTCTCATAGGAAAGACGGTGCAGTCCTGTTATGAAGAGGCCAGCGGAGATGCCCTGGAGGTTATCGCCATCTTGCGTGACGGCAGCGTAGTGCTCCCTAACCCAGATTCGGTATTACAGGCCAATGACCGTCTTCTTATCATTGGTTCCAGCAAAGCACGAAGCCGAATTGCGAAGCATCTCGCTCCCATGGAGCCCACCAAAAGTCAGCCATCAGCAGGGTCAGAGCGAAGAGAATAATCGAAACGAGTTGCAGGTTTCTTGGCGGGTTTCAGTCCGCAATATTCCTGAGCGCGCCAGTTCGAGCAATCAAGACCGGGCTGCAGGGCAACCCCACTCGTGCCCGATTGCCAAGGTTGCCAGGCTTCTCCTCGGCCCTTGCTTGTTTGTATTAACTGTGGTTAACTATAGGGGATAATCACCGGTTAATCGTTAAGACAGGGGACATCGCCGCCTTAGGGCAAATCAGTGGGGTATCCATGGCGCGGGCAGGGTATTTTGCTTTCTTTGCATTGACTGCGGTGTGTTTCCTTCCGGTGAAAGCCCTGGCACAGGGCGAAACCACCAGTGCCATCGTTGGCCAAGTCCGAGACACGACTAACGCCGTTGTGCCAGGCGCCGCTGTAACGATCACGAATCACGAGACCGGTCTGAAGCGCAGCGCCGTGACCGATGATGCCGGTCGGTTCAACTTTCCCCAGCTAAAGCCGGGCACCTATTCGGTTAGGGCGGAAGCACCGGGCTTCGATACCGGGCAAAATGACAATGTCGTTTCGGGCTTAGGCCAGAAGCAAACGGTGGATTTCACGCTTAAGGTGGCGCGGTCGAATGAGGCGGTTGAGGTAAGCAGCGAAGCCCCCATCATCAATCCGGAAAACGCAAACACCTCCACCACTCTGAGCGCGCCGACACTGGAGAACCTCCCGAATCCTGGAGGTGATCTGACCTACCCTCTGCAATTTGCGCCTGGGGCTCTAATCAATACGGCCGGAAGCAGTAACGACTTTGTTGGCGGCAGCAACGGGTACGGCAATGTGGAGTTCAACGGACTACCCGCCCTCTCCAACGGCTACATCGTGGACGGACTGGAAACGAACGACCCGCTCACCAATCTCAATAGCGGCCTCTCGACCAACCTTGTCCTGGGATTAAATTCGATTTCAGAAGTGACCGTCAACACACTTTCCTATTCCGTGGATCAGGGACGGTATGGAGCATCGCAGGTCGACTACGTCACCAAGTCCGGGACGAATCAGTTTCACGGGAACCTCTATGAACTATGGAATGGTTCGTTACTGAATGCAGCGGACTACTTCACCAATGCGACTCCGGGGAACCACAAGCCCCGATCGACAGTGAATCACTTTGGAGGCAGTCTGGGCGGGCCGATTGCGCATGACAAGCTTTTTTTCTTCTTCGACAGCGAGTGGGTCCGGATTGCACTCCCCATCGTCACGCCTACGATTGTTCCCAGCGCAGCATTCCAACAATACGTGCTGCAGCAACTTCCCTCTGCCTCCGTTCCGTTCTATCAACAGATGTTTTCCCTGTATGAAAACACCGGCGGCACACCGACTGCCGTACTTGGATGTCCGCTTGGCGCCGGAGATGGCTGCGCGAACCGGCAAAGCGTTTCGCATTCCAGCGACGATCATGAACAGGTGCAAACCGTCCGCTTCGATTACAACCTCAGCCCGAAAGATACAACCTGGATTCGTTTTCAGGCCGACACAGGCGTGCAAGCGGCTTATACCGATCCCATCAACTCTCTGTTTGATGCGGTCTCACCGCAACCTCTCTATTCTTTCGCGGCAGGACACACGCACGTCTTCTCGCAGAACCTGGTGAACTATTTCAATCCGGCCTTCTCCTGGTACGAGAGTCTGTTTGGGCCGGCCAATCTTCACAAGACGCTCTCGGCATTTCCGATTGTCTTAGAGGGCACCGGCGCCAATGCCTTCACGCCAATCGGAGGGCTTGACAATACCTGGATTCAAGGCCGGCGCGCATCCCGCTTTTTCATCAACGACAATCTCGCCTGGAGTCGCGGCGCTCATGAATTGAGGTTTGGAACCAATACCCGCATCTTCCGCCTGAATGACTACGACTTTGGAGAGGGCACGGTTCCAACAGCAACTTACGCAAATTTGCAGCAATTTATCGAAGGAGTGGCGAATACCGCATCGGAGACATTCCCCTCGAATGCAAATGAGCCCTTCAATTTTCTCAATCTCGATGTCTACGCGCAAGACACCTGGAAAGTGACTCACACGCTGACTTGGACGTTCGGTTTGCGCGACACCTTCAATTCCAATCCGCTAAATCCGCATGATCAGGTCGCCCGTCTTCGTGGCTCGTTCAGTTCCATTTCGCATAATGTCAATCAACCGCTGAATGGGACCATCCAGACTCATCTCGGCAAACTTTTTTCATCTACACCAGTAGCGATCCTGCAACCACGAACAGCGCTTGCGTGGCAGTTCGAACCAAAAACCGTGCTCCGCAGCGGCTTCGGAATTTTCAGCGACATTTTGCCGGGGAGTGTTGCCGATCTGATCGGCACCAATCCTCCCTATGACAAGACGTTTGAAGGAGGGATCCTGGGAACCGTCGGCGGCACAGCCATCGCGCCGGGAGTACCAAACGGTGCCGTCGACGCAACCGTTGCCGCGAATCAAACCTTCACTTCTGGATTTCCTCAGGGCGAGCTTTCGTGCGCCTCTCGGCAGGCGAATCCCGCAACCTGTCTTCCCCCGGTCGCGATTACAGCTGTGCCAGATGGAAAGCTGCACGCTCCCTACTTCATGGAGTGGAGCCTGGGAATCGAACATCAATTTGGCACGACGGCTAGTGTGCAAGCACAGTACGTAGGCACGCGGGCCGTGAATCAACCGTACTCGACCCAAGTCAACGGCTACCAAACCGTATGTCGGGGCTGTTTTGCGCCGTTTCCCTACCTGCAGCCGACCGATCCACGATTCGGCGCGGTGACGCAGTTTTCAACCGGTGCGAACAGCCACTACAACGGGCTTCAATTGACTGCGATGAAGCGCCTCGGACATGGTCTGCAAGGGCAGATCAACTACACTTGGAGCCGTTGCATGGATACGGTCTCGAATGGAGGATTCCTTTCGTTTTCCTCAGGAGGAATTCTCTCGCCTCTGCCGGGAGATCTGGCCCGCGACTATGGTCCCTGCGACTATGACATCCGTCACAACCTCAACGCGCAGTATGTGTATCAACTGCCACTTAAAGTGCATAGTCATTCGCTGGGTTATGCGCTCAACGGCTGGCAGATTTCTGGAACAGCGTTTTGGCACACTGGAGTTCCGTTCTCCGTGCTAAGCACGCCATATTCAGCAAACGGAAACGGCATCGTGCAGGGCAGCGGACCGCAGTTTGCCAGTGTCGTTGCTGGCGTTCCGCTGTACGAGCATCATCCGATTCCTGGCGTAACGCAGGCGGGAACACTGCAGTGGCTTAATCCGGACGCGTTTGTGTCGGCGGTCGATCCGAGTACAGGACGGTGCTCTGGCGGCGACAACCCGCAGAATTGTCAATTCGGAAACCTCGGCCGCAACTCACTGCGCGGCCCTGATTTTCTGTGGAGCGATTTCTACCTGACAAAATGGTTTCCCTTGACTGAGCATGTGAAGCTGCGGTTTGAGTCTCAGTTTTTTAATGTCTTCAACCATCCGAATTTTGCACTTCCAAACATGGTGCAGGCTGGCATTCCGGGAAAGCCTTCCACGCAGAGCGGATTTGGAGCGCTCTCGTACACAACTTCTCCCCCCACCGGCTTGCTAGGCGTCGGACTCGGTGGCGATAGCAGTCCACGCATGATCGCTTTCCAGGCGCGGCTGGAGTTCTGAGGGCATACAACGATTACCATTGTGACTTTGACGGCGATTCCCCTATTGCAGTTTGGACGCCAGGAATATTTCTATACGTGTAGAAATATGGGTAAGCATTAAGGTGGATTCAGCGTCGGCCAGGGAGTCTCTTTGCCGAGGCCTCGGATCCAGATGGTTCACGGAACGGTTCCACGGAAATGCGCTGGTAACTAACATCCAATACGGTAAGGTATTCCGTGCCGCCCGGCAATTGCAGGACTACGCTGTCACCCGCTGCCGACTTCATCAACGCGCGCCCCAGAGGCGACACCCAACTGATGTGGTTGCGGTTGAGATCGATTTCGTCGGTGCCCACGATGCTCACCACTCGTTCCGCGCCCGCGGCATTAGCATAGCGCACGGTCGCTCCGAAGAATGCCCTCGTCGCCGCCTGCCCCGCTCTCGGAGCTTCCGGATCCACCACTTCCGCAGCTTCGATTCGCTTTGTGAGAAAGCGAATCCGCCCATCGATCTGCCGCAGCCGCCGCTTGCCGTACTGATAGTCGGCGTTTTCACTGCGATCGCCATTGCTGGCGGCCCACGCCACCACCTCCGTCACGGCCGGGCGTTCCCTGGTGAGCAGAAAGCGGTGCTCATCTTTGAGGCGCTCCAGCCCGCTCGGCGTGATGTAGTTCTTGACCGACGTCGCGGGCTCGTCTGGTTTTGGTTTTCTTGTAAACCCTTTTCGCATTTCGTAGTCTTTCCAGGGCGAATCGAGTGGGTGAACCAATGAACGGCGGGTGGCCCAGCCCTTCTGTGTTTTTTCTCCCGTTCCGGAACAGTGGGTGCCCCGTCCTTGCGTTTTTTGCAAGGGCGGGTACGATGCTGCGGATACTATGAGGCTTGTCATGCCCAGCGGTCTGCATCGCACCTACGGCGCGCATCACCTGCACTTTATCACCTGCTCGTGTTATCGGCGATTGCCACTTCTCGGCACGGCGCGAAGCCGCGATGCCTTCGTTAAGATTCTGGAACAGACCCGTGAGCGTTATCGGTTCGTGGTCGTGGGTTATGTGGTGATGCCAGAGCACATTCACCTGCTTTTGACGGAACCAGAAGTCGGCACTCTCTCGACCGTGATGCAAGTGGTGAAGCAGCGCACGGCCCACGCTTTGTTGCCCAAGCGTGAACGCAGGAACCCGCGTCAACGCCTTCTATTTGCGAACGAGCCGAAGCGTGCATTCTGGCAAGCCCGATCGTATGACCTCAACGTATGGACGACGAAGAAGCGTGTGGAGAAGCTCCGCTATATCCATCGCAATCCAGTGAAGCGAGGCTTGGTCGGCGCACCGGAAGAGTGGCGGTGGAGCAGTTATCGTTTCTACCTCTTGGACGAAGCTGGACCGGTGCGTGTGAATGAGGGCTGGACGAAGATCTCATTCCGGAACCAGGCGGCATAGCTTCGCAGCTGCAAGCGTTCTTGGTACCCGCCCCATCGCAAAGTGCGCGAAGGAACGGGGAACCCGCTCTGTTGATGACGGCGAGATCAAGAGCCGGGCCACCCGCCAAGGGTGGGCGTCGATGCTGCCCGTGCTATACGATTTGTTACGCAGCGACGGAATTAACCGACATGCGCAAGCATTTCCGTGTCCCGCCCTTCGCAAAAGAACGCGGAGGACGGGGCACCCGCATCTGTGGTGGCTTCTGCAGTTTGAAAGCCGGGCCACCCGCCACAATTCGTCGCGATGAGAGAGGCGGTTGATCCTCGCGGAGGCCTTGCTATGTGGTCGTCACTGTCACGGCCTGACGCACATACTGGCTGCTTTCCAGTTGCTGCACCATGAAGGCTGCCAGATCGGCGCGCCCGATCTTGTGCGCCTTCTCGCCGCCCTCCGCGCTCAGCACCCTGGCAACGCCGGTCTTCTCGCCATCGGTCAACATCGGCGGCCGCACGAGTGTCCAGTCCAAGTTGCTGCCTTCGATCTCGGCCTCCATGCCCGCCTTGTCTACCAGCAGACCGCGCAGAAACGTCCTCATGAGCAGGTGCTCGTTGAAAAATCCGGCGTTCTTGACGCTCTCGCCCGCACCAACCACCGAAATCTTCAGCAATCGCCGCACGCCATTGCGCCGCATCGCGTCCACAATATTGTGTGCCGCGCTCGTTTCCATCGTCGTCACTTTCCACGGCGTCTTGCCGCCCAGCGCGTCGATCACCGCGTCCTGTCCGGCGACCGCAACGTCGACCGCGGCCGCGTTCAGCACGTCGCCCGCAACAACTCTGACGTTTGCCTTCTTGTACTGTGCCGCACCGCGCACGAAAGCCGTCACCTTATGTCCGGCCGCCAGCGCCTCATTTACCAGCGCTTCTCCGCTCTTGCCCGCTGCTCCAATCACTAGAACTTTCATCGCATTCTCCTTTTTACCTCGTATTCGGCCGCCCATCCAAATGAGCGATCTAACTATTAGAGGCATATTAAAACCAGTGGTTACAAATTATTCAGTGGTTATAAACTAACAATCGGTCGAAAAGATCGTGAAAAGGGACTAAGCTGTTGAAGTGACATCCACATCACCAAGTCGCCGGGTAGAGCGCAAGGAGAGATTGCGGCGCGAAATCCTTGCGGCTGCCAGCAAAATGTTTGCCGATCGGGGCTACGAAGCCGTGACACTTCGCGCGATCGCTAAAGAGATCGGCTATACGCACGCCGTGATTTATCAGCATTTCCCCGACAAATGGCATATTCTTGCCGAGCTGAGCAGCGAGACGATCGGGCAGTTGATTCAGAACTTCGACGCGATTGCCGCTAAGCACCCTAAACCGAAAGAGCGTCTTTTTGCGACTTCACGCGGCTTGATTCAGTTCTGCACTGCCCATCCACAGCAGTTCCGCAATGTCTTCTTCGGGCCGGAGAACCGCAACGGCATCCGCGCTGGACAATATATCAACGATATTGGCACGCCCTTGTTCGAACGTTTCGTACAGCTCTTTTTCGATGTTGCCAAGGATGAAGGATTGCCAAGCAGGGATGACATAGTGGTAGCCCACACCTGGTGGTACACGATCTTAGGCCTCGCCACACTCATGGTCATCCAAGGGGTTGTGCCTGACTTGCCTGACCAGACTCTCGTGGTCGAGCAAACGATCGCCACGCTTTGGGCGGGCGTCCAGGCTGTTCCGCGATTGCCCAAGAGCGCAATCATCAAGCGATCCGGCCGGTCGAACGCCTCAAAGCGATAACACCTTCTGTCTACTTTTGTGGTGTCACGGCAGGCCGGCAAAGCTGGAGACTTTGAGAGAAAGTTTTAGTTGAATCCCGGCGAAAAGTCGGACTGGTCGGGGCGGGTGGCGCACCTTTAACGATCTTTGTATGGCGCCATTCCCCCCGAGGTGCCCCATCCTTGCGTTCTTTGCAAGAGCCTGCCCTGAGCTTGCCGAAGGGGTGGGCTGCGATGCTGCCCGCGCTATTTGATTTGCGGGGAAAACCGGGGACAGACGGGACGTTCACCAATTTCAACACTTGGAAACGTTCCACCTGTCCCCGGTTTCTCTATTTTGAAGAAAATTAAATTGTCTAACCAGTATCGGGTAGTCAAGAGCGAGACGCGGTCGGTGCAGAGCTTAGAGATTTCTCCAGGTCTTTCATTAACAGCATTAGGTGGAGATCGTTCACGGGCGATGTTTCAAATCCAAACTTCCTATAGAAATTCTTGGCTTCTTCATCAATCGCGTGAACGAGAATTACCCTGGCTCCGATTTCATTTGCAGCGTTCAGTGATCGTGACAGTGCATCTTTGAGTAAGGCTTTTCCCAGTCCCTTGCCCTGCTCGCGTTTATCGATCGCTAGTCTTGCCAGCAAAATGGCTGGGATGGGGCGGCCTGGTTGACCTTTGGCAGCCCGTTCGCTTGCTTCGTTTCTGTGAATGCTAGAGGCGCAAAGAGAATAGTAAGCAACCACTGCATTCTCACGGTGAACGATGAACGTTCGAGCTGATTTTGCTTTTTGGGATTCCAGGGCGTACCGTTTCAGCCAGCTGGTAAGAGATTCATGCTTTCCGCAGTCGAACGTATGGCAGATGTGATGCTCTGCTAGCGGCTCCACTGCGGAAAGCGAATTGTTTTTATCGTTCAAGGACTGACGGCTCAGACATCAATCGAGCCAAGTTCTTTTTAAGAGTCGCTGGCCTATCGAGCGCTGTCACAAAAGCATCCCACTGCTTCGGGGAAATCACAAAACGGTTTTGGTCGGCCAAAACTATTTCGGCTTTCTCTTGAGCACTCGACAAGACAAACTCTGTGAGATTCTGCCCGGTTGCGCTTGCCCCTTTCTCCAAAAATGATTTCTGCTCTTTGCTTGTGCGCAGAGCTATACGGTCAGTTCTTGCCGCTGTCGTTGCCATAGTTTTGCCCCTCAGCGTGCGCACAATGTGCGTACGCCATGCAACTAGTGTACCCACAACGTACACACATTGCAAGCGTTTTTAGACTGCTCAAATTTTCCTTCTATTTGGCGGGTGCCCACCTTTAACGATCTTTGCGGGCACCCTCTGTGTTGCTGATGCCGGCAAGATCAAAGGCCTGGGCCGCCCGGCAAAGGTGATTGCTCGGGCTGCGGTTGAGGCTTTCGCCTCAGGACCAACGCCGAGAACAGCGTGATGACGAGCCCAATCGGGAAGGGATGAATGAACGTGAGCACTGCATTGAAGAATGGGTTTTTGTACAGCTCTTTGTATTTTCTGACCTGCTGAAGTTTTTCCTGGACGGCTGCCGGGCTCGCCCCCGAGGCGGTGAGCTTCTGAGCCAAGTGAGCGCCGTATGCGTCCCAGAAACCAGGCAGGAAGTTGTAGTAGATCACTTCCCAGGTTACGACATAGATGATGCAGGATATCAGCGTAATGGAGAGGCCGACGGCAAAAGCCTTTAAAAAAGTAATCTGACCATCGCCGATGTTGTCCCGGTAGGTTCGGATGCCGAAATACACCATCAAGAACGAGAGCACGATGGAGGTGTTGCCGATGATCGCGCCGCGGTCGAAGCCAATCCTGCCGCCGAAGGTCACCAGCGCTATCATCATCAGCGAAGAGATAGCGCCGGAAATCAGCCCGAAGGTGACGAGGATCTTTCTCATATTCTCGTAATGTCTTTTATCCGATCTTTATCTTTAACCTTTCCACGTGTGATACCGGCCCATGCTCATACGGGCTCAGCGACCAGCCACGTCAGCTGGCGACTTGGATGCCGCTGGGATAACTACGATCAGGTTATCGCCTGCTCCGGGGTGAGTCATCCCAAGATAATCGACCTTCGCCAGCGATTGGGCGTCGAACCCGATGTCTTTCGTTGTCATGTTCGGCGCATAAAACATCAAGTGCGGAGGGAAAATGCCAGTGCCGTGCTCGGGGATCGCGCCCAAGCGGTTCTGGCTGGACATCATATAGAGGAACCCCGGTTTGCTCGGATACTGGTAACGGCCTTCCTTATATCCGTTGGCGATGTCTGCCTTGATTTCGGCCTCGGACTTGCCGTTTGTGCGCAGCTCTTCACCGTGCATGTAGACAAGCAGGAGAGTGCGGCTGCCTTCGGCGTCGAAGCACTGCGGCTCGATCGTCGTTTCTGGCTGGGTTGTTTCTGCGGGCTTTACGAAATGCCGGCCAACAAAACAGCTGAAGCCGTTCGTGCCTTCGCGCGCTTTCTCGTAGCCTTTGGGGCCGAGAACATACACTGTGGCTTTACTGGATACCTCGGCCGGGGCGGCGCTTTCAGCGAGTGTGATCTGCTGGTCCCGTGGCATGGAGGCGTCGTAGACCCGGGGGAGTTCATACTCCGGGGCGGCGGCGGTTGCGGGAATGAGCGCAGTGCTTGAAAACAAGCCGATCGACAGAGTTCCCACGACAAAGACCTTCATCGAATTCAGAGACTTCATGTTCGCTCCTTTTTTCAGGAAGTTCATGTTTTCACAAACTTCATCTGTTCATAAACTTCGTGTCAACTCGTAATGAGCGTTGACCGGCTCGAACATACCGCATGAGGCGGGGTCGGTGTCGTCATCCTTTTGGCTGATTTTGGCGGCGGAGAGAAAAAATCATTCGTTTGGGGGAGCGGTTATTGGCGCGAACCGTGCCTGTGTACGAGTAAATGGCGCACGAGTAAATCAGGGGAGAAGGCCGAATTCCTTGCCGAGTTGTACCGCTTGGGTTCTTCGTTTCGCCCCGAGTTTGTCGAAAACACGGCTGGAATGGGTCTTCACCGTGCTCTCGCTCACAAAAAGCGTCTTGGCGATTTCGCGGTTGCTGAGGCCCTGGGCGATCAGTTCAAGGATCTCAAGCTCACGGCGAGTGATGTGGAGGTCCTCACGTTTTCTTTCGTCAGGGATGAACGGTCCCTCGGCAGGGACGGGGACCTCCCTCACAACAACTGTCTGGCGTTTTGCCGTCAGCTTGAGGCCAAGCCAGATGCCAAGAATGGCAAAGGTCGCGGCGATCAGTCCGCCGTAGATTTCGATGGAATGTTCGACGACCAGGAACCGATACTCGGTCCACTGGAGCAGAGCAATCAAGATTCCACCGATCAACCCGTACATGAGGACGTGGCGCTTCATAAGGTGCAGGAGGATTCGTTAGCGAAATTATCGCACCCTCCTGAAACCTACAACCAGATCCTAGGCGAAGTTATTGCCCTGCTCGGCCTGGTTTGCGATTCAACCGGCGCGATTTGCCGGCCGGTGAGGCCTTGGTGTTCATTGCAATAAAGAGGTCCAGGGATTCCGTCAGGCGCGGCATGGCTCCGCCGCTCATCCGCTCTAACATCAGCCCATCAAAGACGGCTATACAAAGGGAAGCCATTGCCTTGTTTTTCAGGGAGGGGGACATCAGATCAAAGGCCGCCGCCTGCCAGTCAGCGGAGGCTTTTTGCAAATAGCGGCCATATTCCTTTGGATTTTGCAGGGCAACAATCTGGGCTTCGTACAGCAATCGAAAATACGGAAAATTCTCTTTACGGGTGGCCCATTGCCAAAAACGTTTCAGCGGAGGGACATGCAAAGGATTGAAATCAGTGGAAGCCATGGTTCGCAAGGAAGCCTGTAAACGAGAATTCAGCTCAGCAAAAACGTCCTGGAGCAAGCCTTCCTTCGATTTGAAGTGAAACATCAAGATTCGCGGACTGGTGCCAAGCGCCGCGGCCATGGGCCGCAGAGAAATGTTCGCCACGCCGTGCTCGACCAGATACCGGAGCGAGGCATCCAGCAGTTCGATCTTTCTGCTTGACATGACACGATCGTTACATGTTACGGTCGTTACAGTCAATCTCTTTCGATAGTGGAGATCAGTCCACCCAAGGAGAACTCGTGTCTGCCAAAGAGTTTGGGCCCCAAGCCGCGACCACAATCTCCGAACGCCGTCCTATCAAGCGACCTCTGGCGAGGTCGATGGGCGCGGCCGCGCTGATCGTGATCCTTTCCCTGCCGATTCCCGGCTGGCTGGTTCATGGAGAAAACCTGTCTGCGCAGGTGTGGCGCGAACTTGTGTTTTGGGCGCTCACTCTTGCCCTGCTTGCCTATATCCTCCTGGTCGAGCGCCGACCACTCTCTTCCATCGGGCTGCAAAGGCCAAACTGGAAGACGGCTGCTTTCGGGGCCCTGGGGGCTCTGGTCATGGTTGGAGGCATGGCTTTTATTTACATGGTCATCTATCCGGCTTTAGGACTTTCCGCCAACGAACCCGGGATGGCCGCGGTCATTGCGTTGCCGTTTTGGCTTCGCGTCCTGATCGTCGTGCGCGCCGCCGTCTTTGAGGAGATGTATTTCCGAGGGTTTGCGATAGAACGCCTGACAGATATTCTCGGGTCGCGATGGGGCGCGGCGGCAATCTCTTTCGTGGCGTTTACCGCAGAACATCTGGGGTATTGGGGTTGGGCGCATCTTATGATTGCAGGATTCGGAGGAATTATTCTTACTGGCCTTTACTTATGGCGGCGCGATCTTGGGGCGAATATGATTGCCCATCTGCTCACGGACGCCATCGGATTCCTGGTGGGATAATGCAAGGCACAGCGATTCAATCCTCTTCATGGGCGGTGGACGCAGTGGCGGTGAGTGCCCCACCGTTGCGTTTTCTGCAAGAGCCCGCCCTGAGCTTGCCGAAGGGTGGGCGGCGATGCTGCCGGCGGAACTTTGTCCGTTCTACAGTACCTGTTGCGTATGCCGGCGTACCAGCAGCTGTAAGGGTTTCTGCAGTTTGAGGCCGGGCCACCGCTAAATATCCATTCAACCAACTATTGCACTCGTTTGAGCTCCATGATCCAATCCGTTTCCCACGTTCTACCACCGTCGGTTGATTCTGCCTGCTCCCAGCGACCTGAGGTGGGTGTGATATCAGACCATAGGAGACGTGTGCGGACTGGTTTCCCGCCTTCGGTATCGTCGTTCGCATAGAACGTTCCTACGCCATTGTGGAAGCTGCCTCTCACCGGCGGACCCATCGGCCCAAGTGGCGCCCTGCCGTCCAGCCACCAGATCGACCACTGCCCCGTCTTGGCGTCGAACGATCGGAGAGCTACGCCGCGGTAAGTGCCGCCCGGAACTTCGAACACGGTGTCGTCGACATTCGCGTAGCCACCCATCAGTGGCTGGGTGAATAATGTCCCTTCGAATTCGATCCACTCGTGACTGTTGACGAGGCGATGCTTCAGCTTTCGATGATGGACTTGCCAGTGTCCGAATAAAAAATCGAAGTCATGTAGTCCGGGCGGCTCGCGATCTGCATGACCCATCTTTTGTCCCAACCCCGGAGAGGACTGCGCCACAGTGAGCCCCGACGACGCCAGGCCCATCCCCAGGCACAAGATCACAGCAATGCACTGCCGTATTTCCACGTATGACTCCCTCTTCGTACCGAAATACTGCCGCCCGCAGTCTAGCGCACGGCTGAGGCAATCAAAACTCCAACTTCTTATTTCGCGGGTGGCGCACCCTTTGAAGCCAGCATAAACCCCGGGTGGCCCATCCTTTTGCAGGTGCATCGCAAAGGGAGGGCCTATCCCGGCTAGTCTCTTGAGCTTTACTTTTTGGGCCGTGACTCCGGCGGCACAAGACCTGCGAGGCGGTAGTACACAACGAGCTGGCCGTAGTGTTCACCGCTGTGTTCGATGAGGCCGTATGCTATGTCGAGAACGCGCGCTTTCTGATCACCGTATACGACAGTCTGCATCAGGCCTCTCTCGCCCTTTGACTGAATGGCGGCGGCACCGTCGGCAACGGATTTCTTGACGAATGCGACGATGTCGGCCTTTGTTTTGTACTGGTCGCGCTTCGGGTCTTCTGCTGCGGGAGGCTTCTGCCCCATCACGGGACTGGTGAAGTAATACATTGAACCCGCAGCATGCAGCAATTGCTCTGCGAAACTGCGCTGCGCGGGTGTTGGCTTGAAGTCATATTTGTCCTCGGGAAAATCTTCGGCCATCGCCGTCAGCTTGCGGCCAATCTCATTCCAGGAATCGAGCACGACTTTCAATTCCGGATCGGCAGGTTTGACGGCTGAATCTTTCTTCATCGCGTCCTGGGCATGGGCGGGAAATGCGAATGCCAGCAGGACGATAGCGAGAAACGGTATTTTTTTCATTTCTTTCTCCACGATTGAGTTTTGCAAATCCAAACTCCAACTTCTTATTTCGCCTGCGCTAGCTTCGCAACAACTGCGGCAACTTTCTCGAGTGTCTCGATCCAGCCCTCCATTTGACCGCTATTTTTTGCGCTCTCAAGGGGTTCATTTCCAATGTAGGTGAGTTTCGTCTGGCCGTTCCCGAGATCCTCAAAGATGGTCACGTCGTACGCACCGTCGATAGCCTCAT
The DNA here is from genome assembly GCA_963726155.1 of uncultured Acidobacteriaceae bacterium. Taxonomy (GTDB): domain Bacteria; phylum Acidobacteriota; class Terriglobia; order Terriglobales; family Acidobacteriaceae; genus Sulfotelmatobacter. The sequence continues at coordinate 27,763 of CAVSBF010000002.1, read as the reverse complement.
CTTCTATCCCTAATTCCGCAGGCTCAATCCTGTTTCCCTTCGAGTCGGAAAAGTACATGGAGGAAACGATCTTCTCTAGGGGAACAATCTCGTGGTATTCCACCGCATTCCAGCCCTCCTGCCCATCCGGCGTTCTCATACAGAGGAGAGATTTTCCGCCCACGCGAAAATCAATCTCGCAAGCGGGGCAGCTAAAGCCTTTCGGCCCCCACCACTGCATCACGTACTTCGGGTCGGTCCACGCCTTCCAAACCAGTTCGCGTGGGGCATCAAAAATTCTTGTCACAACCATCCGCTCGATCTCGTTCACCGTGTTTTTTGGCATCTCTGACCTCCTCTTTCTTCATTTGACTTACAACTACTTCCAGTTTGTCGAAACTCTCTTCCCAGAATCGGCGATAGCTGATCGCCCAATCGTTGACTGTCTTGATCGCCGCTGGCCTAAGCGTGCACACACTCTCTCGTCCGCGCTTCGTCTTGATGACAATCCGCGCCCGCACCAGGTAGGCAATATGTTTTGAAATCATCTGCTGCGAAAGTGCAAACGGTTCCGTCAATCCATGCACAGAGGCAGGCCCATGCGAGAGTCGTTCGATCATCGCCCGCCGCGTTGGATCAGACAAAGCGGCAAACGTTGTTCCTAATTTATCCACAACCGTATGGTAGTGGATTATCTGTCAATGTCAAGCGTGAATTTTGCGATCCCTGAATTCACTGATCCCCAATGTGCCAGCGGAGCCGGGCAATTTTCTGGCCGGGCTACCCTGGAAGTGGCAGAACGTGTCAGGCATAAGCGGAAACCCTCGGAGCGATTTCCGGGAGTCTGTTTGCGGGTTACTTCCGAGTTGCCAACCATCCGCCCACGAAATGTGGTATTTCTCCCCAAGAGGCCCTTCTATGACTAGCCGGGCTATGTGGTTCCCCGTTTTGTTTCTGCTGCTGTGTGCGAACGCGACCTTCGGCCAAGTGCCAGCGCCGCCCAGCGTGACGGTTCGATCTGCGCCGGAGCACCCCATCGTCGAGATGCGGGAATGCAATCAGTCGCTGAACTTTGACATGGTTGTCCAGAATGCGAGTAGCTTAACGCTCCGCGTTTCGGAAATTGAACTAAGCGTGTACGACCCCGCACACCAGTTGGTGCTACGAAAGTCGATCAACACTGACGCATTTGCCCCCAGCATTGCCGTGATCGGCAAACAGACACTGTCGCCTGGGGAGACGCTCGACGTGTTCAATCCGTTTTCTGAGTTCGAATCGTCTGTACCGCTCACCAGGCTTGAGTATTCTTTCTGCCTGTTGCGCGAATCGAACGAGGAGCAGCGAGAGCGCAACCGGCACAGGTTGCCGGATGACTGTGATTTGCGCGAGCAGTTAACTGTTATCCCGCGCATGTATAAAGATAAAACGCGGCTCATCTTGCCGCTGCGTGGCAAGATTTTCGTCTGGGAAGGGCACGATCTGTATGCACACCATCTACGAGTGCCGTTAGGTGATCCCAAAGTACAAGCACTCGGCATCACCGCGAACTCGAATGAGTTCGCGAGCGACTTCATTTATCTCGATGAGCAAGGCCGAGAGTATCATGACGATCCGCGCTGGCTGGATAACTGGTACGGGTACGGCCAGCCGATCTATGCGCCGGGTTCAGGCGTTGTTCTGGCAATCGCCAATGACATTCCGGAAAACTGGTTTGAGGATGCCAAGGCCACGAAGATCGGGCATCCAAAACTTCCGGCTGACAAAGATCCCAAAGACATCGGCAATTTCGTGTTGATTGATCATCGGAATGGCGAATACAGTTTGCTTGTGCACATGAAGACAGGCAGCGTAATTGTGAAGTCTGGCGAGCGCGTGCAGATGGGACAACCTGTCGGTCGCATTGGGTTTGCCGGAGACTCGATTTTTCCACATTTGCATTATTCGTTGATGGACGGCCCTGAAGTCTTCAAGGCATGGGGCCTCCCCGCATACTTTTCGCAGTTCCACAGAGTTCTAGGAGCGAGTTCGATAAGCGTGAAGCTAGGGACAGCGGATTCCGGGGATTTCCTGGAGAGCGACGCTGCGTATTCCGATGCGAAATAGGGAAAGAACCTCGGTCCTCACCGGCCCGGTAGGTCGATTTTCTCGATCTTGGCGGTTGACGGGCAAACCTTCAACAATCCAACGTGCCAGCATTGGCGGGCAATTTTCTGGCGGGGCTACACTGGAAGAGGCACGGTGCCGGCGAGTTGCTCCTTCAAAATGATCTCTTTCTCAAACATCAATAAGCGGTATGGCAAGCAGTTGCTCTTCGTGGATGCTTCGTTTCAGTTGAATCCCGGGCGAGAAAGTTGGGCTGGTGGGTCCCAATGGGGCGGGCAAGACAACGCTCTTCTGGCCGATTCGAACCCGGTTCTGGCTCCTGGGTATTGGTCGTTACGCATGTAGTTCCACCTGCCGCGAAATGTGTTTTACAATTGACCCATGCAGGAGCCATTTACCCGCGACCGCATTATCGAGGCTCTCCAGGCGATGCCGCCAAATGCCACCATCGACGATGCCATTGAACGGCTCGTATTTCTGGCGAAAGTCGCAACTGGATTGGCCGAGCTTGATGGGTCCCATGGCATTCCGCACGATCAGGCCAAACATCGCTTTGGGCTGTAATGCGCATTCTATGGTCGCCACAATCGCTGCGCGATCTTGACGCTATCCACGAGTACATTGCCAAAGATTCTGAGCATTATGCAGGCCTGACCATCGCGCGAATCTTCTCTGCTGTTGAGCAGTTGATCCAGTTCCCGCGCTCGGGACGCATTGTGCCGGAGCGAGACGAACCGGAAATTCGCGAAGTCATCGTTGGACGTTTTCGCGTAGTTTACAGGCTTCAAGATGAGTTGATTGAAGTGGCAACCGTTTTTAGGGCAGCGAGAGAATTCCCAGAAAAATTCTAGGGTGTGGCCGTGTGGCCCATCGAATGCCTGCCCTGAGCCTGTCGAATGGCCCCACGCTACACTGGAAGAGGCGCCGCCCCGCGAGTCGCTCCTTCAAAATGATCTCTTTCTCAAACATCAATAAGCAGTATGGCAAGCAGTTGCTCTTCGTGGATGCTTCGTTTCAGTTGAATCCCGGCGAAAAAGTTGGACTGGTCGGCCCCAATGGGTCGGGCAAGACAACGCTATTCCGGATGGTGGTCGGCGAGGAAACTCCCGACGAGGGCGCGGTCTCAGTCCCCAGGAAGTTAACGATCGGCTACTTTCGCCAGGACGTCGAGGAGATGCAGGGCCGTTCGGTTCTGGATGAAGCGATCGCAGGCAGCGGGCGCGTCGGCGATCTGCACCACGAGCTCGAAGCCTTGCAGGGGGAAATGTCCGACCCTGGAAAAGGCTGATGACATGGACCGCATCCTTGATCGCTTCGGTCACGTTCAGGAGGAGTACGAGCATTTAGGCGGTTACGCACTCGAATCGCAGGCCCGCGAAGTGCTCCACGGTCTGGGATTCAAAGACGATCAGATTGACGGCGACGTGGGCGCTCTCTCCGGCGGATGGAAGATGCGCGTTGCACTGGCACGCGTCCTGCTCGGCATGCCGGATGTATTGCTGATGGACGAACCGACGAACCATCTCGACATCGAATCCATCATCTGGCTCGAACAGTTCCTCAAGTCATTTCCCGGAGCGTTGCTGATGACTTCGCACGACCGCGAGTTCATGAATCGCCTGGTCTCAAAGATTGCAGAGATTGATGGCGGCGAAATCATCACCTATTCGGGTGACTACGACTTCTACGAGCGCGAACGGGCGGTGCGCGAGAACAATCAGCAGGCGGCGTTCGCCCGGCAGCAGTCCATGCTTGCCAAGGAGCAGCGCTTCATCGATCGCTTCAGGACGCACGCCGCCAAAGCGGCCCAGGTGCAGAGCCGAATTAAAGCGCTGGATAAGATCGAGAAAATCGAGTTGCCAAAGAAACGCGTGGTGGTGAAGTTTCAGTTTCGTGTCCCGCCGCGATCCGGAGAACAGGTGGCCGTCCTGGAGAATCTGCACAAGAGTTACGGCCCGCGTGTGATTTATGAAGGCTTCAATCTCACCATTCGCCGCGGAGAACGCTGGGCCGTCATGGGAAGAAACGGCGCCGGTAAGACTACGCTTCTCAAGATGATTGCCGGTGCCAGCGCTCCCGATGCGGGAAGCGTGAAGCTCGGCGCCAGCCTGTATATGGGCTACTTCGCGCAACAGTCTTTAGAAACGCTCAATCCCGATCTCACCGTCGCCGAACAGTTGCAACAGGATTTTCCTCAAGACAGTATTGGCGCGCTGCGGAACCTGGCGGGGGCATTCCAGTTCTCCGGCGAAGACGTAGATAAGAAGATCCGCGCACTCTCCGGCGGAGAAAAGTCGCGGCTGGCAATCGCACGCATGCTCTACAACCCGCCCAACTTCCTGGTGCTTGACGAGCCCACGAATCACCTGGATCTTGCGACCAAGGAAATGCTGGTGGACGCCCTGAAGGATTTTGAAGGCACCATGATCTTCGTATCGCATGACCGCATGTTCCTTCGCGGTCTCGGCTCACATGTGCTGGAACTGGGCGGTGAGAGCGGCACGGACCGCCATCCCACGGTTTATCCTGGGTCATACGTTGAGTACGTGCAGAAGCTTGGACATGAGGCGCCGGGGATTTATTCGTAGGTGTTGCAGGACCGTTGTGCAACGACTCGCCGGATGATATCTCACTACGGCACTCATCGTGGCACGAGGTGGCGAAGGTGGGGGGCTGGCCCAGCCTTTCGCCGGTCTGATCAACTTTCAGGGTGCCCTGCCCTTGTCGCGGTTTGTGCGACAGGGCGGGGTTTTTGACTTCTTATATCAATAAGCGAACCTCCCATGCGCTCCCGCTTGCGAGCGGTCCAGTGCGACTCGATCTCCACTATGCCCTTGGCACCTGAGAGGTAATGCCGGAAACTGCTCCACGCCCACTCTTCCGGGCTTTGCACCAGCCCCCTCCTGACCGGATTGCGATGAATATAACGGAGCTCTTCGGTTTGCTTGGCGTAGCTCCACACGTTGAAATCGTAATAGCGGGGCTGCCAGAGCGGGCCACCCTCTGGGCCACGCAGGCGCCGGGCTACGTTCTGCTTCAGCATTTGCAGTGCGATGGAAAGTTTGGTTCGCTCCGGCTCAGTCAGCAGCAGATGAACGTGCTCCGGCATGACCACATATCCGGCAATGTAAAAGCCATACCATTGGCGTGTATCTTCGAGGGTTTTCTCAAATAGGTCGCGAGCGTGCTGCGAACCCAATCGGGGCGCGCGAGCATAGCAACTGAACGTAACGAAATGGAGGCAGCGCGCTTCTTGGTATCTCTTTAGGCCCCAAGGCATAGTGGCATGGTAACTTCGTGGGCGGAGCAATCGATACGAGACCACTAGGTTTTTGGCGCTCGGTTCCGAGAATGGGAAGGTCAACATCCCCGCCCTGTCGCACAAAACGCGACAAGAGCGGGGCACCCCCGGAAGTTGAGACGAGTGCGCCGGCTCCCAACTGCCCAGAAAGGGCCTGAGTGAAAGTCGCCACCTTCAACATTAACAACATCAATAAGCGGCTCGACAACCTCCTGGCCTGGTTATCGAAAACTGAACCGGACGTGGTGAGTCTCCAGGAGCTCAAGGCAGAGCAGGAAGCCTTTCCCGTGAACGCCCTTCGGACTCTCGGGTACGAAGCGGTCTGGCAAGGAGAGCGCTCATGGAACGGCGTGGCTATTCTCGCGCGAAACAACGGGCGAAACAACGTTCCCGTGCTGACCTGCACAAGCTTGCCGGGAAATTCTGAAGGGCATCATTCTGAAACTCGCAATCATGAAACTCGTCATCATGAAACTCGAAATCATGAAGGTCGTAATCATGATCATCAAGCTCGCTACATTGAAGCGGCCGTTCAGGGAGTCCTGATCACTTCCATTTACCTCCCCAATGGGAATCCGCAGCCTGGACCGAAATTCAATTACAAGTTGGCCTGGTTTGAGCGCTTCATTGCCCACGCCGCGGAACTCATGGCGAGCGGTGCACCCGTGGTGTTGGCCGGTGATTACAACGTCGTCCCGACACCGCAGGACATCTATCCGACTCGATCATTGGATAACAACGCGTTAATCCAACCCGAGAGCCGACAGGCCTTTGCGCGTTTGCTGGCTCAAGGCTGGACTGACGCGATGCGGAAGCTACATCCGGACGGACCGCTCTGGACATTTTGGGATTACAAATTTGAACGGTGGCAGAAGGACAAAGGCATGCGACTCGATCACTTTCTGCTTTCACCGAATTTGTCGGTCCGGCTGGTGGACGGCGGTGTTGACCGGTGGGTGCGTGGGCAGGAAAACGCGAGCGACCACGCGCCGACATGGATTATGCTCGATCTCTAGACCAGCGTTGAGGTTCCAGCCAGCGTTTTTGAGTCAGACCGTGACGCGCAAGTCTTCAAAAAGTATTCGCAGATGAAATTGCAGATGAAACGCGAAGCCTTGGAAAAGCTCAACCGCCGGGCGAGCGAAATGCTGCCGGCGGGTGGTGAATCAACTGGCACGGTCACGGTGCAGTGAGCGGATTTGGCACGGTTTTGGCACGGTCGAGGCCGGAAATCATGAATCCGGAGTGGTCACGAAGTTGGAAAGTGCTTTAGAATCAATTCTGCAAGTCATGTCGGGGCGTAGCGCAGCCTGGTAGCGCACCTGCCTTGGGCGCAGAAAAAGTCCTTCCAGCGAGTCCATGGCGCACCTTGGTTTTTTATTATTTTCAATCATTTGGGGAATCTGCTTTTCGTTCAAAGTTAACCCAAATGGCCCGAATTCTGTCCATAAGTGCACGGTCCCAGCACGGACGGTGCAGTTGCTTCTGACATTGGGATTTCCGTACAACTCGAGTGGTCAGCAGCGCAATCGGCGCTGGTGTTCGTCACTTCTCGCTTCGACGGAGATTCGTTTTCGAGGTGGAGGATCACTTGCGTCCGGCAGTGGTAACGCCTAAAGGGTGGTGTTCCGGAACTAATGAGCGGGCAGAAGGTACTGTTCGGCTTCCACAACCTGAGGCATTTGCTCGCCTCGCTTCTGGTGGATAGCGGAACGGACCCCAGCGCATGGTAAGTGAAAATAAGCGGTTTAGACTTCCCCAAAGCGGCTGCAGATGCGTATCGTTAACCGCTCTACTTCGTTGCAATGATGTCCCGTGACCGAGCCTCTTGAACAGGTGTCAATCGTTCTTTGTCCGGGACTGCATTCACGACATAGTTCTCGTGTTCGATCGTCAGAACCTTCTTGCCATAGAGCCGGACCTGGACAAAAGTCTGGTCTTTTTCGGGAAGCCAGAAGCCATCAAGTTTTTGATATTGGCGGACGAAATCGGCTCGTTGGATCCAGAAAGACAATTTTTTCGCAGGATGTCCTTCGATCCGGACGACGGCGAAATCGTCAACGTCAATCCACAGCTTGCCCCCAAACAAATACTTGTCCTGCCGCTTCGGAACGGCCTGCGCGACGAAACAACGGTGACGTCCAACTTGCTGTTCGCCGAGCAGATCCAAGGAATAGTTGTCAGGCGAGATGGCGCTATCGTGATGTTCTTTGCCGGCAGCAGCCTCGATCTCGCTGGAGATAAGCGGATTCAAGGCCATCCGGCGAATGAGTCCGGAGCCTGCTTCGGATGTGACGAAGAATGTTTTCTTGTCTGGCGCACGAAACTCCATGCGCCCGACTTCCTCGGCATGGACTTTCCCATTGAGATCGACCACCTGATACGTCCGACGGGCCGTATAGTCCCGCAGGGCCGACTTTCGAAGCTCATTGTGAACGTTTAGCTCGGCGAAGATCTGGTCGGACGAGACACCCTGGCGTAAAGGTTCGAGTGGAGCTGTAAGTTTTGGTTGGCTCTCCGTATCACTCTGCCCTATTGCATCGGCTGGAAACATTGTTACTGCAAACACTGTGAGGGCTGCGAGGGAGAGCGTTAGTTTCGTACGCGGCGCGGTCATATCTTTTCTGGACACGTTTACTTCTCCTTCTTCCAGTCTTCAGAAACTGGCGCTGCAATTCCGGGTTTCAAATTTGACCACTCAGTGGCGGAGCGGATGGCAGAGGCTCCGGCAAGGAGGATTGCTTGATGGTCTTCGCTACGTTGCGCGCTAGGTTATGGGTAGCGCGCAAATTGCTGCCCATAAAACGAACGTTGCCGTTAATTGTGCGATCGAGCACGACGTGGCCGTCCCGTTGGCACAGTTGACTGTGTACCGTTAGTTTTGTTGCCCCGCTCACGGTGGTCACCGCGCGCCGAGTTTCACTGCCGGGCGTGTACTTCTGGATGGTTGTTTTCAGAATCAGCAAATCGGTAGCGTCGCCAGCGTTACGGTCTCCTTCGCGGAGCACCTGCTTGAAGCGCTTCGCCTTGCTCAACTCGTCGAGGAGGTTTTCGTAAATAGCGATCTGGAAGGCCGGTTCGAGGTTTACGGCGCCGACGTTAACCTTGTCCACCTCCACGCTCCATGACTCAGCAGTCGGACCTTTGCTGCTGGGAGAAGATTTCACGGGCACAGTTTGGGCAAGCAGTTGAAAAGGATTTCCCATGATGATCGTCACCAGGGCAAGCGCAAGCGCGGGGCGTGAGAATCGACTATTTGCTTTCATTGGGCACCTCTGCAGGGGTCTGTTGTTTGGGTTGGTCTTGGACATCGCCGACGTGTGCGCCCTTGGCCACTAAGGCGTCTTTCAGAATCTCGCCTTGCCCTTGGTGGAGTTGGAACATCGCGCCGTGGAATCCTCCATCGCTGTCGACATATTCCAGCGTCAGCGTTTCGTACTTCTTGTGGGCAAAGAGACTAATAACCCGCCCTCCGCCGTATGGAGTCGCAGCCTTGCCGAGAGTCATGGGCAAGCCGCCGACCTGCTTGCTTTGCTGCCCCAGACAAATACCCTGAAGGGAGGCTATTTGTATTTGGACCGCTTGCTTTCCACTTTTCTGAAACTGCAACGTGGTCTCTTGAATCGACAGAGTCCCGTTAGCGTTGCTTTTGGCACCTTCGAATCCCAAAACATGAGTCGCGCGAATGTTCAAGGGCGACTTTGCTGGTTGGCTGTCACTCTGAGCCAGCGCTAATGTGCTCCACAGGATCAGCGCCACGAACGCCAGCATTGGGCTAGGCTTCAGGAAGTAAGTACTCGGACTGTTGTTCCAAGCAGCGGCTGAGGAACTCATGCTCTCTCCAAGTCTGACCCATCTGGATCCTTCTCCCGACGGGATCGTCAAACTCTTATGTAACGACCAGCATTTAAGGTTCCAGATGGCAAGTAGCGGCTCGGCGCGGTATCGTTCAACGCAAAATGATTCGGCGACAGTCGATGTCAGGCAATTGACGCGTGACAAGTCAGCCATCACGCAATTGCAAGGGCTGTCAGAGGTCATCTTCCGGGAGGGCCGGTTGATTTCGTAAATGAAGCTTCCTCTTCTTCACAGACTCACTTTCGCAAGCGGCGCGACGATCAGCTGCGCGATGCGGTCAAAGTGAACGAGATAGGGTAATGATCCGACGCTTTGGCCTGATTGTGCACCCGGCCAGCACTGGCCCGCATGGATCCGCGAACGAAGGCCCAATCAATCCGCCGTCCTGGTTCGAAGACGCCACGTGAGGGAGTGGTCGGCGTGCCCGGGACCACCATGGCATTCTGAAATCCGTTTCTCGATAGTGCCAATGCGGCCGCATCCTTGGAAGCATCCAGGTTGAAGTCGCCTGCCACAACGATGGGACACTCGCGATCCTGGCGCGCGACATCCGACAATACTTCGTCGATTTGTGAGAGGCGCAAGTCATCATTGCCGCGGCTTTCCAGGTGAAGATTGTAGGTAAGAAGTTTGCAGCCATTGACATTGATTTCGGCGACGAGCGCGATTCTTCCGCCCAGTCTCTCTTGGAAGGGTTCGATTCGCGGCAAGAACCAGCGCGGCTGCCAAAAGTGAGACTGCCGAGAGAATCGAATGATGCGCGGATTCGAAATGGGCCACTTCGAGAGAGTAGCCTGCCCATGATACGCGGGAGATCCTTTAGATCCCTGAACCAATTCCTCGAACTCGCGCCCGAACGCGTAGTTCATCTCCAGCTTCCGCGCGATCTCTTCGGCAATGTTCAGCCGATGCGTGCGACGGGCGTTGAGGTCCGCTTCCTGCAGAATGAGAATATCTGGATCCAAGGCTGCCAGGAAATCTATGATCGCCGGCAGCCGATGCCCACGATCGATGTTCCAATCGACGACGCGGAGGGCGCTGGGTGGCCAGATCGTCCATCTAAAACGCGCGAAGTTGCCTGTAACAATTTCCTGCATTCCCACATTCACACTGTAGCCGCCGAACGGAGCGGGAAAAGCCTTCCGCATTCCCGCTACCCAGTGATCGCATGACAGGCACAATTATCCTCTGTTGCAGTCGCTGGCCATCGAGAGCCGCTACCTGGCAGGGCTTATTGAAGACTTCTTCAACCAAACAGCAGAGCCAGGCAAAGTCGAAGGCCGCGTTGCACCAAAGGTAAGGCAGGAATAAAGAGCGATGATCCAAACCATGTTCGCACCTGCCGTCGCCCCGATCAAAAGCCAGTTCATGATGTGGAAAATAGCAAAAAAAAGGAAGACATAAGGCAAAAAGCAGCGCCGGATGATGAACTCAGTATGCCGCCCGAGATACAGGAAAGGGTTCGAACTGCGATTGTCGGCTTCTTTGTGCCATATCTTCAAATACTGTTCCGGATGTCCGCTGGCCAGTTGATGACGCTGCAGTCCGGTGGTGAGAAAACTGGCGATTGCGCCAAAAACCAGGACACCGCCCCATACCAGGTAATTTCGGTTGCCTGAGTTTCTCACGAGTCCGATCGTCAATCCCCCGAAAATGAATAAGTAGTACAGGTTGTCGCACATCGTCTCCAGCCAGCATCCGAATGCGGACTCCTGAAGCTTCAAACGAGCGACCTCGCCGTCGCATCCATCGAGAACGCTCGACAACCAGCCCAGCACTGCGCCCGTTAACATATTCCAGTAGCCACCGAGAGCGAGGAAGACGCCAGCCGCAAAACTCACTCCCAACGTGAACAGGCTCACCATGTTTGGTGTGATCGGGTAGGGGATAATCTGGCGGCTGATCGGTATTGAAATTCTCCGGTTCGCTCTCGCAAAAATTCCGTCCGTGGGCTTAACCAGCCAACCGTTCAACTTCTCTTCAGCCAGCTGGCGCTGTGGCTCGCTGAGAACGCGTTGCCACTTCTCTTCGGGCACCGCTTCGTTCTCCACGAAGTGAGTCGACGGAAGCCACGCCAGGAGTTCCTCGATGGAACTCGCGATTTCCGGACAACGCCGCGAGAGGCCGATCGATGCTTCTCGACTGAGCGAACAGATGCCAACCAGTTGGTTGCCGGTCACGAGGGTCAGAGCATTGCCTTGTCCATCCCATTCGGCTGCGTGCCGATGGAGGGATGGATGATAGACCCTGTCTCCGGCGATCAGCACCAGATGCGCTTGAACTTCGGAAGCGATCTGCCCTAAGAGCGCCGGTAGCGATGTCTCACCAGCAGTGAATTCGCACCACTCGACGTTGCGAGGGACACGACCGGTTCGGAACAGGTCGCGTCGTATCCGCCGGCCCTTCGCTGAATCGACAACAACGATAATTTGCGCAGCGCCCGCCTTATGCACACCCAGGATGGTGCGAAGCAAAATCGGAAGGGCGCCAACCTGGCGTATCGGTGAGCCAAAAACAGGCGCACCCAGGTTGTTGGCGAGAATCACAGCGGCATGAGACTTCTTTGGCGAAATCTGATCAGGTTCAAGCGGCACGATGTCCTCACTACTCTCGGCGAGATTGTTTTGCTTTTGCGTTTTGGCTAACACGACGATGCAAAGGCTGCCCATGGCCGCCCAGAATACGGCACGCAAACGTCGTATGAACGCCAGAGTCAACCCGGCAGCCGCCGTCAGGCCGAACATTTTGACGATCAGTATGTTCCCGCCCTCATAGGTCCCGATGTTTCCCGGATTAAATGTCCCTGCGACATTGACCAGCTTGGTCAAGGCCTCGATTGCGAGCGCACCGAACGGGCTGACCCTTGCGCCTAAAAGCCAGAGGATCAAATAAACTTCGAACACCGCCGCGGCGTGGCAGGCCAGGTTGAGCGCGAAACTGGCCCAGAACGAGCCGGGTGTGCGGTGGTAGAAATCGAGCAGACTGGTCTCAACCGAGAGAATGACCGAACGCTTGCGCTCGACCCAATCCTTGAAGTACCCGATCCGGCCTACGAGCCGCGCTGTCCCCGAAAGTACGGGCCAACGCCTTCCAACGGCAACCGCAGTCAGCATGAGAACGCCCAGGAGCGTGAACGCAAACAAGCCCGCGTAAAGCGCGATCGTGCGGGGCAGGGGCAAGACGATCAGCACGGCTAACAATCCGACGATGCTGACCACCGCTGCGCTCAGGACAAAGAATGCGCGATCAATCGTTACCGACGTGATCCCTCTGGTGAGAGGCATCGTCGGGCCCAGCATTGACACTCTTAAGCCTTCCCCGAACAGCTGGCCGACTCCGCCAAGTTGACCCGCGGCTTCGGAGGCGAGCCGTAGGCCGAGCATTCGTGTGAAGGAAACTTGTCGTTTGTCGTCGAGTAGGATGAGGCGCCAAGCCCAGGTCTTCGTAATGTGGGCCACAGCACCCCAGGCGATCACCACACCGACCCCCCATCCCAGGGTGCTCATGCTTCGGAGCAGTGTGGCTGGTCCGGCCCGGTGAACCACGTAGGCCAACAGAAAAATGCCAAACAACCCCGCAAGCACGCGGAGAGAGCGTCGCGCTTTCGTTGCGCTGCTAGACACGGGCGATACTCCTGGCATTCTGTTCGTGGTGGAAGTAACCATCAAACACCCCTTCGGCATATGCCAGTGCCTCAGGTGTGTCCACGTCTTGCCACTGCCCCTCGCCGATTTCCATGGCCCGCAGGCGCCGTTCGTTGGCCAGTTGCCGCATGCCATCGGAAAGGGAACAGTTTCCATCCTTGGTTGCCGCTTCGAGTCGGCCAAAAAGCGCGGGGTTGCACAGAAACATCCCGGTATCCAGGGCGTCGTAGTGCGCGATTTCCTTTCCAATATCCACAATACGGTCCCCGTCGCGCCGAACCTTGGTTGCGTCGTCCAGGTCAAAAATGCGATCGATGTTGGGATCCACTGCGAGAATGACTTCGCCGGGCTGTAGCCTCTGCTTTAGGAGCACCCGCGCAGTCTCCGGTTCAAAGATGTGGTCCGCCATTAGCAACAGGAAGTCCTCGTGGATTTCGTCCTTGGCCTTCAGCGCGGAAATTCCGTTGGATTTGTGATACTCCGAATTTTCCACAAAGGTCACGGATACCCCGAGCGAGCAGCCATCGAACCATTTCCTGATCAAATCAGAGCGATAACCCACGACAATCACGAACCGTTCAATGCCGGCTTGACTGGCTCTCCGAATCACGTGTTCGAGGATGGGTTTACCGCGAAACTTTACGAGTGGCTTAGGAAGCCCTGCCGATACCGAGCGGATGCGAGTCCCGTTACCGGCGGCGAGAATGAGACATTGATTCACTTTTTTCATAAACCACCTTCCCAACAGAACGTAAACTTTCTGAACCAACCCAATCGCGCGAATGAAGGCCGAGGTTCATCGGAGCCACATGTAAATCACCAACAGATAAAACGGTGCGATACCAAGAAGGGCGAACCGTACTCCTCGCCAGAATCCGCTGGTAACCCTAGGCTTTTCGTGATTTCTGAGAGCGAGCAAGGCAATCAGCGCGGGATCGGAGGTCCAGCGATCCGACCGGCTGCCGTATGTATTTCGAAAACTTTGTGTGGCCAGGGTCATGACTAGAATCCAAGAACGAACTTCCCTCTAAAAGTGCGCGGCGGACCATTAAAGAACTCACCGAAACGTGAACTGTCCAAATCGTTCTGCACATCCCGGGGATTGAAATGATTCAAGAGATTGAAGACTCCGAACCCCAGTTTTGCCGTGTGCTCTTTGCCCCGGAAGGGCAATCTGATCTGCTTTACGACCTGAACATCAAAGGAATCAAAGCGCCGAAATCTCTCATCGTTCCGCGGGCCGACAAACTCGCGCAGCTGGTTCTCGACCGAATAAGGAAAGCCGGTGTGAAGATCGAAAACAGGCATCACTGTTACTTTCCAGGGAGCCGCGAACTCTCCCCAGGCCAGGAACCGGTTGGGCGCATCAAATGCAAGGCGCCCCCGCTCGTCCGGTTGGATCACCGCGACCGGATCATTCCCGAAGAACTGGTTAAAGTCGTTCAGATCACCGGAAGCCTTGGATCTCACGTATGAAGCATTCAGCGTCTGCCGATGTACCTGGTAGCGGCCAGTAACTTGGAACTCCCGGTAGAAGTCCTCTCCGCGATTGGCCAGGGACAAAGACGACGGGAGGTCAACAATTGTGAGCGGTGTCACAATAAAGTCGTTGAAAGTATTCCGCTGCTGATACGCGATCCGGATCAACAAGTTGTCCAGGACCTGCCGGTCGAGTTCGACATTCCAGGTTTCACTTCGCGGATTCCGGATCCCGCCGGAGATCACATTTGCGTAGGGTGTCGAACTGAGCACTTGGCCTGTAGGATCTAGTGCCAGGATCGTGCGATCAGGAAATAGCGGGAAGACAGGGATGTTTAAAGGTACGCGATCGTAAAACAGCCCAGCGCCAGCTTTGAGTAGAGTCCTTCGATCGCTGGTCAATGCGAGAGTGAATCCGGCTCGCGGCGCTGCATAAGTGGAGTCGGTTACCGAGTCGTGGTCAAAGCGCAGTCCAAGATCGAATGTCAAGCGCGGCGAGACAATCCACTGGTCGCCAACAAACCAGGCAAATTCGTTCTGGCCGACGGAGAAAGTTGTGGGCGCACCGAACTCGATCTTCTCCAACGTGTATCCCGCTGTACCAACGATGTCTACGGGCTGAAACTGTTGACGCCCGTCGTAGGAACTGTGCGAAAAATCGAGCCCAGCCTTCAGTTGGTGCGTGCCGAGAAAATGCTTTGGACTTAATTGATAGATCTCCTGCCACTCGACGCGATTGGTTCGACGCTTCTGCTGGTCGAAGAATCCGCCTTGGGTAGTTTCGACGAGCAGTTGGTATTGACCAGTGCCGTCTGGCAGTAAGTCGGCGTCGAAGCGCTCGTAGGTCACTTGCGAAGTAAGCAGCCCCCCCGAATCCGTAACGTAGCGATCCTGTACAGAGCCCTGATAACCCCGTTGGTGTAGGTTTGGTGTAGCGGGCTGAGGAGTAAACGTATTGAGGCCCAGATACTCGAGTCTTTGCGGAAAAATTGCGACGGAGAATGTGGCCGTCTGTTTTTCGCTGATCTTTAGATCCAACTGGCTGAACGAATCGAAACTCTCAAGGGTGGTGTCCCGCTGCAGCGGCGGGAGACTTTCTACCGGCGTGCGAACGAAGCGGTATTCGAAGGACTGGGTGAAAGCAACCCGGTCATTCAGCAAGGGCCCCGTAAAGGTAAGCCGCGGGGTGAACGCTTCGATTCCCACGATGTGGCCATCACGGTCCCGAGCTCTCGGTATCAGGTTTTGAACGGAGAGGTGAAACTTGTCGAAGTTGCCGGTGCTGGTTTCGACGCTGGAAATCCCACCCGTGAACTTCCCGTATTCAGGGTCATAAGGATTAGAAATCACCTGGACCGACGAGACCACGTCAATCGGCAGGTTGATGGCTTGGCCACCGGTGGCGGGGTCGGTCGAGTTGGCCGAGTTTACCAGCCAACCGGCTTGAGTGGCTTGAGCGCCCTTCATATTGATTCGCCCGTCCGGTCCACGAACGACTCCCGGAACAAGAGGAAGCAGGCTGTCGATTTTCTCCTCCTGGTTGGGCGCAGCGTCTACGGTCGACTGTCCGATCGTGTTCTGCTGAGCAGAGTCTTCAATTGGAGGAGGATCGCTCGCAGTCACGTTTACCGTGCTGGTAACGGCATTGACACTGAGATCGATCGGCACTACCGAAGGGATTCCTGGCTTTACTTCCACCGTGACCGCCGCGTTTAAACCGGGAGCACTGGCTTCGATGTCGTACCTGCCTGGGGGAAGGCCATCGACGGCGAATGCTCCCTGTGCGTCCGACTCAGCTTCCCTGTTTACGGGTCCGTGAAGGACGATGCGTGCATTTCGCAAAACGGCAGGTTCTCCGTTTTGATTCTTGGTGACGACCTCGCCGCGAATTGATCCTGGTGTGGCGAGGCCGTCTTGAGGAAAACAACGGATGAGGAGCACCAGCATCGAGAAGGCGATCAGTGAAGTTCTTCGCATTCGCCGTGCTCCTTTCGGCGATAGTCAATGCAACGCGGTGTCCAAACCTTCAAGGAGCGGATGCGAATTGACGCAAGCTATTGAGCAATTGCGGGCTAGACGTGCGGACGGAGAGAATTCGAGACGCGAATCTGGGGAAGGTTTCAGCGCGGCGGACTTGACAGGTGTTGAAGTCTTGACGATATCTTCGCTAGTGTCGATTTCCCATCACCCGCCCAAATCTACGCCAAGGATCGAGTTGGCTCTGGGTGTAAGCATCGAGTACCCGTACCCGTTTTCGTCGCCTCGCCCACCACATTGCAATTCCCCGAAACGACTTTTCAAAGCGACACACGATGTCCAAGGGCGCACAGCGCACGCAGAGATCTTTGACATTGCCGGCAAGAAAAGCGCACGAGTTTGAGCGACTGGGCACGCGGAAGCACGCTATTCCTGTCTCCTGTAATCAGAACCGGGCACTCTCTCTGACACCTCACAGGGAGCAGGCAGTCGCGAGCAGTGCGAGCCGTCGCTCAGCGCCTGACCTCAGAGGGCAAGCGGAAAGGAGGCCAGCAATGAGGTGATTTTTAGCGTCACCTGACCTCCAGTCCGCTTTGTTCGAGGAGAAGAGATTGAGCAGAAAGGAAGCAAGTCAGTCTCCAAAGATCAAGTCGCATGCGCAGGGACACACTGACTAAAAGCTTTTGGCCTTAAGCATAGGTACGATGAATCGCTGAACTATACCCCGGCCGATTGCAGGAAAAGTGTCGGTAACTTGACGAAGGCAATCCACGCGGTGTCGAGAAGTCATTCCGCCCACATCGCGTTTTTTCTCAGTGGTGTTTTCGGTTGAGAAAACTTACGGACCAAATACCACACATGGATATCGGTGCTTGACGAGCTCACCGACGACTGGAACCAGCCGTGCAGGAGCAGTCAGCGAACGAACTGGCAGCTTACTATGTCAACTACAGGAACAACACTCCAGCCGATTGAACATCAAAGGCCAAACGTGCACATCGAACAACTCGAGTACCTCGTGAAGCACGAGCTACCAAAGTTCTACAGGCAGGCCAATCGACAGCTCGAAAACGCGCATGATGCGGAAGACGCTGTACAAGATGCGCTCGTTTCTGCATACACGAACCTGTCGCAGTTTCGAGGTACAGCGCAGCTGTCAACCTGGTTGATGGCAATTGTCATGAATGCTGCTCGGATGCGACGACGCCGAAAGCGCCCGCTGGTATCGTTCGAGGAGCAGATCAGTTCAAGGGAAGGCTCGATGACACTCTTCGACACCTGCAAGGATAACCATCCCGGCCCGGAAGAAGCCTGTGCCCAGTCAGAATTGCGAAATCTGCTTGCTAAGGCTATTAACAAGCTCTCGCCTGCATCTCGCAGAGCCATTCGAAACTACATGGAGGGGAGGACTACCGCGGAGCTCTCAGAGGCCCTGGGCGTCCCGGTGGGCACAATCAAAGCTCAACTCTCTCGCGCCCGTGCCAAGCTGGCAACGTTGCTCCGCCGAGAACTCGACCTGCGAGTGCCCGCACCATCACGAATCAACTGGACTATCAGATCCCAATAGCTTGGGACAAGTATTCAGCTGTCCAAGTACAAGCCAACGGCGGGCGCGACTCCTCCACAAACACACTAGCTTTGCGTACGCGGTCATTTGAAGCAATCGGCCTCGCCAGAAGCCAGCGAGGTTCAGGCTTTCCCATATGCCGAGAGAGAGTATCGCGAGGTCAGGCGTTCGACGTCTTTGGATCAATCGAAATGCCATGCGGGCCAACTACGAGAGGTAGGTCCGACGAATCCGTGTTGCTCTTCGCGATTCCAAGCTTGAAAATGCCTATCGCGGGCGAGACGAAGACGAAGGAGTTCGAAAACGATCCAATTCTGCCAGTGGGCAGCCCTTGCCCGTCAATTTCTCTTACCTGGAACTGCAGGAGACCGAACTCAAGGACTTCGCCTGTGACCCCTGAGATCTGGACCTTGTCGCCCAGTCGCAGCCCGAGCTTGCCGACCAGGACGGTGTATCCCAACACTGCGAGGATGACATTTTGCAGAGCGACGGCAAGGCCGGCGGTGACGAGACCCAGGAATGTTGCCAATGAGCCCAGGTTGGAAGCAAAAGTGAAAACTAAAATCAGGAAGATGCCCAGCCATAGCAGAGTCCACTCAGCAATCAGGGCAGTGCGACGGTGGCTCGCGTCGCGGACATAGCGAAAAGTGACTCGGCGCAGCGTCGCGATCACAGCTACCAACAGGCCGATCGCGATCACAACTGCGAGCAGATGAATGATCAGCGTCTTCCAAGCCGCGCCGTACTGACTGACAACCAGCGTTCGCCAGTTCGCGAGATCTGACTTGAAAGTGCCGAACAGGAGTTGTTGTTTTGCCAGCGCGACCGTGGCCGGAGAAAGAGCGGTGATCTGGGCAGAGAGGTTGTCAAGCCGGGCTTGCTGCTGGCGCAAGGCGTCGAGGTCGTTGGGTTGCGGGTCACTGCCGCTGAGGTTGGCACCCTGCAAGGCGGAGTTGAGATATTGTACAAGTGGGGTTCTCAGGTTCTGCGAAGCCTGTGCCAGAGCGTCGGTCGCTCGCCCTGCTTGGTCCAGTGTGCGAAGCTTTCGACGATACAGCATGACATCAGAAATAAGGTAGGGAATACTGGAACCCGTCTCTGGTGGCACGGCTGTGCTGACTCCGCTCTGTGATGGCAATGTAGCTCCACTGGCGTTCGCGAGTTCTGGCACTGTTCGTGACAGATCGTCAATGACGAAGTCCAAGCTTTCATTCTGCTCGCTAGCGTGCATTGTCCGCACGAAGTCAAGAAGGTTGCCGTAAGTGTGACACTTCGCCTGAACCAGGTTGAGGCGGCTTTCACTTTCCGCCAGTGCAGCGTTCAGCCTAGCTCGATCTTTTCCTCGCTCCCTATCAGCTTTGTCGCGAATTGACATAACGTCATTGCGAGCATTTTGGATATCGGTTTCGCATAGGACTTGAATTTTCATCCAACGCTGCGGGTCTGATCCAGATGAATCACGAGCAGAACTATCGCTGTGTTGCTCAGTCGAAGTCACACTGCCCGCTTCGGCTGCCGCAATCGCCTTTGCGTAGTCGAAGGAAAGTTGCAGGCTTTGTAAGCGAAGCGTTTGAGCATTTTCGCGAAACGGTATGTCTGCCGGCTTGAGCGGCATTGAGGGATCGACGGATGCACTGTGGTACCAGTCGATGCTTCGCGTGAGGAAGCCAATTACTTGCTGCCGCGGCGGAAAGCCAAAACTCTTTTGTTGTTGCTCGTGGGCGGAAATCGCGGGAGTTAACAGGCCAAAGATAAGGAGTGGTACGGCGACAGTGCGCAGGATGGCCGAGATAGTAGTCATGTGTCCGATCAGTAAACACGCCATGAGGGCGCGGCCTGCCCGATTGTCTCCAACTTTTTAGCCGTCCAACACCCGCTTGTAGGTGCCTCGCACGTGCACCGAGGAGGAACTGCACGCGATCGATAGCGTGCGTTACTTTAGCGCGTCCACCGTCTTCTTCGCACCCTTATCCACACCCTTGTCGACGTCTTTCGCACCCTTGTCCACGCCTTTGCTGGCATCTTTCGCACCCTTTTCAATTTCCTTCCCAGACTCCTTGCCAACGCGCTCGCTAGCGCGTGCCGTCTTTCCAGCTACCTTCTTCGTGTCCTGCGCCGTATCTTTGGCTGCTTTGTCAGTGGCATGAGCGATGTCTTTGGCGGCGTCTTTCGTGCCGTGAGCAGCATCTTTACTGGCTTTCTCCGTCGCTTTGCCTACGTCCTTCGCTCCCTTTCCGACATCGGTCGCGAGGTCCTGGGCAACTCCGATCGAACCTAGAGTCAGAACAAGAATAAGAGCCATCGATTTCCCGAGTTTCATGTGATCATTTCTCCTTTTAGAACTGCCGATCAACGGCGTACAACAGCCTGCCTTTCTAAGTAGCAATTGTCCTGCCAGCCCTCTTTTGTGCGAACTTGTTGGAATTACCACGATCACCGATGACGAGAGTGTCAACCAGTTGACAAGAGTGTAACCACGCACCCTCTTTGCCTGCCATAGAACACCCACCCGTTCCCAGCGGCGTCGAAGTCGATGGGATACAGTGATCCGCCGATCACGGCGAGGAGCGCGACCTTTAAATGTCCCTTTCCACGCGGTCTGCCAAGTCTGCAATTCTGCGCGAGAGAACGAGAAAGGACTGCATCTGTGGCGTGGGATGTTGCTGTTTCGGTGTAGCCTTCCATGCCGCTTGTTCGAGTTGGGTATAAGCCGTAGTCAAGTCGTCTAATCGGGTCGATGCCTTGCCGTCCATTCGATCGGCCAGTCCGTCTAGTGCCGCAGCCAGGCGGTTCTCAAACTTCTGCTGTGCCGGCCGCATTGCTTCCGGCAACTCGAATCCCGGCAGGCCAGCACGGTACCTCCACAAGACGATGCGGGTGATGAACAGCATGCGCAAGTTCGGTTGCCATTGTCGGATGCGATCTCGCAAAGCGAGATCCTGGTCGCGGGAAGGCCCGAATTCAAACAGAACACCGTCTGCAAGAGCTCGCACCTTGTCGAGGTTGGCATTGATTGTCTCTCCAAGAGCAAGACTCCGTGCGATTGCAGTTTTCCGGTCTGGCGAAAGCGGTTCCCTCGCGAGATGCGCTAATAGCCGAAGATTGGAAATGAACGTCCTCCTCATCTCAATCGCGGCGGGCGCCCCCCATAACTGATCAAACACCAGCCACATAATGAAGAGACCCAACAAAATACCCACCACGCGATCTCGGGCGGCGGCGAGTGAGGTCTGCATTTTGAATTCGCTCACGTTGACCAGGAAGAAAGCCAGAGCGACCTGAATTCCGAAGTATGACAACCGGGGACTCGATGTCATGAACCAGGAAGACAGGGCGGTGACAGCAACGAAAAGAACGACAAATCCGGCAATCGAATCGAGATAGGGCAGGATGAATATCTGCGAACCCATCCCGACGAGAAAGCCGCCGACGGCTGCGCCTGTGATACGAAGAAGCTGCTTTTGACGAGATGAACCGATTGTCGAGAGCGCGGTGAGCAGGCATGTGGTCACGGCCGTGCTGATGCCCGGCCATGCGATCGCATTGTAGATCACGTAGCAAACGCTCGCGGCCAGGCAGCCTTTGAGCGCGAACTGAAGGTGCTCGGGGTTGCGGAAAGCGTCGGGGGCAAGGAGTTTTCGTTGCGCTGTATCCTCTGTTGTTGCCAAGTCGGGTTGGCCTGATCCGGAATCCGCAAATGCCTGGGGTATAAGAATGACTGTATGTTCCATCTCGCCCAGTAATGGCACAAAGGGAGCAGATTCTTCATTTGAATCGAAGCGAACCGGACCCGGAATCCGCCGGCTCATCAGATCATCGCGAATACTTCGGACGGCCGAGGCCAAGTTGCCGAATCGCCTCTGGCCACCGGCGGAAAGCTCGATGCTGAGCTGAGGTAAGGTCGCTGCAAGGTCGACGAGCCTGCCCACGAGGGCTACGACACCACCCATCTCGACGGAATACTCGGGCGAATAAGCCGCGCGCCGCAATGCCCGCCGTAATAAGGATGTTCCAAGCGTCCCGAGCCGCATGACTCTTTGCTCGATACTCGGAGCTACGGTTCGGCCCTCAGCATAGCAAGTCAATAACTCTTCGACCGCAGACAATCGGTCGCCAATGGGTAACACGACCTCGTCCCCCGGCCGCAGTCGCACAGACGCGAGCTCTACAGCCGCAGTGATCACCACCGCTACCAATACGGCTAAGCACAGCCAAAGTGTATCCTCCACACCGGTTTCGGCCGGTACGCGCCGATCCCACAGTGGAATTCCAACGGCGGTCAGGTTGACGAACGCCACAGCCGCTGTATAGTTCGTCAGCACACTAACTCCATAGAAAGCGAGGAAGAAGGTCGCAATAACCCAGAGAAAATGAAGCAGGGGAATATTGATGACAAACCAAACAGATGCTAAGAGATAGGCAGCGCCGATTCCGGTCACCAGGAAAATCGTTGCCGCAGACTGCAGCGTCGATCGAGTGTTTTCCCGAGAAACCATGAGTGCATAAACGGCACCTTGCCAGCTGTACGGAATGCGGAAGGTCATTCCGACAATCACGATGAGGGTGGCGGCAAGCGTCATCCTGCCTACCAGTGCAGCCCTGCCTGGGTAAGGCGCAAGTTCTTCTTTGAGAAATTCTCGCAGCCAGGTCAGTGCGCTCGATGGGCGAGGCAGACTGTGGGCGATGGTTGCCATTCTCAATCGCCTCGAATCGTGACTACGGCAGACTCACTGATTCGAAACAGGTCAGGGGTGGGATTCTCCACGCGTACACGGACCGGGAAGCGCGATGCGAGATGAACCCAGTTTAATGTGCGCTGCAGGTCGGGAAGGCCTGGTTGCAAGCTGCCGATTTTATCTGGGTCCGGAGTGACCCCGAATCCGACGCTATCCACCACACCAGCAAAGCGGAGATTCGGCATCGACATCAGATAGACATCAGCCCGCATGCCTGGCGTAATACGCTTGAGTTGTCCTTCTCGGAAATTACCAACCGCCCACCAAGTGCGAGCATCGATAAGCGTGAACATTTGCTGGCCGATGTGAGCATAAGCGCCCTCGGAAATCGTAAGGTTGGTCACACGAGCATCAAACGGCGCGTAGACGCGGCAGTTGTCCAAATCGTAGCGAGCCTTCTTCACCGCTGCCGCTCTTGCCCCACGCTGATTGATCAAGGGTTCGAGCGTTGTAACCGCATGCCTGGCCTGTTCGTGCTGCGCCAAGACAGAGCTCAATTCCGCCTTCGCCAACTGCAATCGAGATTCAGCTTGCCTCAGGGCTTCTGCTTGTGCAGTTTCAGAAGATCTCGCTTTATCCACTTCGTCCACGGTGACAAACTGTTTTGCCAGCAATGGTTCGATGCGGTGCAAATTGTTGTTTGCGTAATTCCATTCGGCGCGCGCCCGATCGACGCCTCGCTCCGCATTGACCACGTCGGCTTCCGAGCTGTGAATGTTCGCTTGTGCGACGGACACTGCGCTCTCCAACGCTGCTATTTTTCGTTGCTCGTCCCCGACTTGCCCTTCCAGAGTGCTCTGCTCCGAAACCGCGTTTTCAAGGGCATATTCATAGGGACGGTCATCGATTTCGTACAACAGTTCGCCTTTTTTCACGAACTGGTTGTCTTTCACGTTCAGCCGGATGAGAGG
This sequence comes from uncultured Acidobacteriaceae bacterium, assembly GCA_963726155.1. GTDB lineage: Bacteria > Acidobacteriota > Terriglobia > Terriglobales > Acidobacteriaceae > Sulfotelmatobacter. The sequence continues at coordinate 4,208 of CAVSBF010000002.1, read as the reverse complement.
ACCGTCGACTTGGGGCGCTATGCCGATGAAATTAGCAAATATTTCGGCATCTTCGGTCCGCGGATAATAGTTCTCGCGGTAAAGTACGGTGAGTCCCAGGATCACCGCGGCCGCTACGACTGCGATGCTGATTGTACGGCCCAGAGGCTTGCGCCACCTCCTCTCCGAGGTCACGCCATCAACCTTGCGCCCATGATTCCGGTTTGCTTTCGTGACCATTTCTTTATCCAAAGGAACAGTAGTCATAAAATTCACCGAAACAGAACAATCCATAATGCGAATGTGAACACGGCCGTCAGGCTCGGATAGACAAGAACCGGCCAGACAATCTCAACGTAGCGATTCAGCAGCGCTCGCGAAGCGATCGTCAGCACAATGGAGACCACAAGACAGACAAGCCACGCAGGAAAGAACGAGCCGAGAATGTCGAACGATGGAGCCCGTCCGCACCCCGTCAGCAGCAACAGAGTGGGCACGAACACACCGCATGCAAATCCACGGATCGCATTCATGGCCGGGGCTTCCCGTTGGCGCGAATCGAGTCTCCGGTTCGGAACGCCAGCTCTGCAAACGAAGTCAGCACCTGCGTTCGCGCCAACACATCGGCTGAGCGGGCTTGTGCCAAAGTACGCTGGGCCGCAGTTACGTCCAGCAAGTTGCGCACACCGTAGTTGTACGATTCGAGCGCCGCGCTGTAGGACTGACTGGCCGATTCGAGCAGAGCGACTGCCGCCTGGCGTTGCCGGAAGGCAGTGTTTAGATTCGAGTAAGCCGTCCAAACCTCATCTGCGATCTGATTTCGTTTGACGTTGGCTTGTGCTTCTGCCGCATTTACGTTGGCCCGAGCCTCGGCCAGCCGATTCTTTCGCCCGCCTCCGTCAAAGACAGTCCATCGCAGATTAAAGCTCAATCCGCCGGTCAGATCAGCCGTATGCGCCCAAGGATATGGCGACTGTATGCCGTACAGCGATGGGACGGATGGGCTGGCAGTGAGACTCAACTCGGGGTAGTATGCCGCCCTCGCTTCCTTGACCCTTGCATTGGCCGATCTTATTTCGGCCACTTGTTGCATGAGATCAGGGCGCTCTCCGAGCGCACGGTCGATCGCCAGTTCGGCGGTATCGCCGATTGACTCAGGAGTGGGAATCTGATCCAGAGGCTGGACCTGGATCCCCACGGTCGCGGAGGCCCCAACTGCTGTTGCCAGGTCGCCGCGAGCAATCTCCTCAGCCCCGAGGATGGACTGCAGATCGTATTCCGCCTGGGCAGTGGAACTCCGCGCTTCCAGTACGTCTGGCCGAGTCGCAAGACCATTTTTCAAGCGCTCTTCGGCAGCTTGCTGCACCGATTGTGCGTTCGACAGACTTGCGCGTGCGGCTTCCTCCTGCCCCATCGAACTCAATAACCGGTAATAGGCCTGCTGCACTTGGTAAATGACCGTGCGATGGGTGTCGTTAAAGGCGAAATTCGCCGCCAACAGTTGCGCTTTCGCGGCATTGATTCGACCGGAGCGGGCGCCGAAGTCAAAAATTGTGTAATTGAAATCCAGTTCTACCTGAAAATCCTGGGCAACCTGGCCGTAGAAGCGATTGCCAAAGAAGGCCTCTTGACGGGCAGTCTGCGAAAGCGCGGCAGCTGCCAGCGTAGGAAATAACTCGCTTCGCGATACACCCAGTGCCGCCGCTTGAGCGCGGGCGCGCTCCCACGAAACAAGAGTGGCCGGATTGTGTGCTTCCGCCAAATCAATCAACTCCGACAGTGAATACGTCTTGGCCGAATCTATGACAAACCTCGAGTCAGGAATATTTCTAGCATCTGCTTCGACGCTGATCTCGGTAGACGTGTGCCATGGATGATCCGGCGAAACAGGTGCATTCTGAGCCGAAACAGCCGTGGTGGAGAGTGCGAGAAACGAAATTACCCCAGCTACTCGTAAGACGGGGAATTGTCGTTTCAAGTACATGGACATTATGTTTCAGCCTCAAAGAGCTACCTTCACCTTTCACACTGAATTCCTCAGAGGGGATGAGTCATCTCCTCTGGGCGAACCCATGCATCAAACTGCTCCGCGGTGAGGAAACCGAGCTTCAAGGCAGCCTCACGCAAGCTGAGATCCTCGTGATATGCGGTCAGTGAGATCTTGGCCGCCTTCTCGTATCCGATGCGCGGATTGAGAGCCGTCACGAGCATCAGAGAATTGTCTAGGTGGTCCTTGATACGCTTTTCATTCGGCTCGATCCCGATGGCGCAGCGATCACAGAAAGAGCGGGAGGCGTCGGCTAGGAGTTCGATCGACGTTAGAACGTTGTGCAGCATGACCGGCTTGTATACATTTAGTTGGAAGTTACCCTGCGAACCTGCAAACGCCACGGCGTGGTCGTTGCCAAACACTTGAACGGCGACCATCGTCAGCGCTTCACACTGCGTGGGGTTGATCTTTCCCGGCATGATGGAGGAGCCGGGTTCGTTTTCGGGGATTTTCAGTTCGCCGAACCCGGCCCGCGGGCCACAGGCATACCAACGTACATCGTTCCCGATCTTCATCAAGGCCCCGGCAAGTGTGCGAAGTGCTCCGCTCACGCTGACCATGCCGTCATGCGCCGAGAGTGCCGCAAATTTGTTGGGAGCCGAGATAAATGGCTGACCGGTTTCTTCCGCGATCCGCCGCGCAGCTGCTTCACCGAAGCGGGGATCGGCATTGAGTCCCGTGCCGACTGCGGTACCGCCGATCGCGAGTGTGTAAATTCCTGTGAGAGTTTGGCGAATGCCCTCGAGTGCCTGATCGATCTGCGCCACCCACCCGGAGATCAATTGGCCGAGAGTGAGCGGGGTAGCGTCCTGAAGGTGGGTGCGCCCTACCATGACGACAGCGCGATACTGTTGCGACTTCTCTTCGAGTACATTTCGCAGGCGAATGACGGCTGGGAACAAGCCTTCCACGATTGCCATCACCGTCGCTATGTGCATCGCCGTGGGAAACGTGTCATTGGACGATTGGCTGTGATTCACATCATCGTTGGGATGAATTGGCTTCTTCGAGCCAACCACGCCGCCGGCAAGTTGGATCGCACGATTGGCGATTACCTCGTTGGCATTCATGTTGGTCTGCGTACCAGAACCGGTCTGAAAGACAACAAGCGGAAATTGGTCATCCAAGCGGCCGTCGATCACTTCCTGTGCGGCGCGCACGATCAGATCAACTTTTTCTTTGGGAAGTTGGCCCAGTTCGCCGTTGGCCAAGGCGGCACATTTCTTCAGAATGCCGAGAGCTCGAACGACCGGGCGGCCCCACCGAAAGCGCTCAACACCGATTGGAAAATTCCCATGCGAGCGTTGCGTCTGCGCGCCCCACAAATGCTTGGCTGGAACCTGGACGTCGCCTAGCGCATCCTCTTCTATACGGAACTCCTCAGTAATTGTGAGACTCATAATCCTGACTTTTCCTACTCTGATTCGAGGTTCAACGGCCCGTGACACGAATCAGCATCTCCTGCCCGCTGCTGAGCGTGATCTTCTGGTGTCCGTGGAACGCAGTTGTGCCCAGTCCGCCCGCGCCGCCGACTATGGAGCCAATCCCCGCGCCTTTCCCGCCACCGAAGATTCCGCCAAGCAAGGCGCCGGCTCCCGCTCCGATGGCTGTATGTTCGACGCTCTTACGACCTCTGCCGCCTGACTCGATGGCGCCTTCGACATCCACCTTCTCGCCAGAGGGTGCGTGGTAAAGCTCAACAATTTCGGCATGAATCGGAGCGCGGCGGCCATCGGGCATAACCAGGCGGTCGAAGCGAAGCACTATGCTGGTATGCCCTTTGAGTTTGCCGGATACATCAATCTCCTCGATGTGACCGTACACTCGAGCGTTGCGGTATTCCCCGCTGTCGACCACAGTGGCGCTAAAGGGATCTCCTACTTGAGAATCGTCGCTGGTCAGCGTGTCGTCTAAGCGAATCCGGAGTGCTGTGTCTTGCGGTATTTCGAACGTTTCGGCCGATGCCAGAACCGATGAACCCACAATCGCGATTAGCGCCAGGACGAGACCAACCACCGGACTGGACTTCGACAGCAGAGCCTTCTTGAGACCGACAATCATGGAGATCTTTCCTCTCATTCGAAAACGCTTCGCTAGACCTTACGGGCGCGTGACCGCATGCTCCCGGGACTCTGCTTGAACATGTGCCTGGGCCTCATTCCCCTGAAGTTGCGGCTCG
>CAVSBF010000001.1:0-59176 GCA_963726155.1 uncultured Acidobacteriaceae bacterium | reverse complement strand
AGCACATCGTTGAGGGCTTCATCTCCGACTGGTTCCTGAATCGCTCCGGCATTGCCGTTGTCGCTGTGCCCGTTGGGACGAGTCACTTTGCACCTCCCGAGACCGGAGCCACAAACGCAATCGGTGCCAGCACAGGACGATCGACTTCTTCTGCCTGCGCCAACGCAAGCAGGAGCCTTTCGCTGGACTCCTTGAAAGTGGGGCGATCGAACACGACGATGCCATCGGCTCTCGCCCCCGGCGCGAGCCTGCGCGAGGTGATCCAATAATCTTTGATCGCCACAGGCTCAGCCTTAATCGCTTTTCGGTGCTTGCCTTTTGATGTCCCCGCAAGCTGTATTTGCGGCGGCAGTACTTCAATGGTCCGTGCAGAAGAGTTCAGAACGGCGAACGGCACGGCCATCTGCTGCTCCTTCTCGAGCACCTGCCCTACCGCGACCTGCAGTTGCTTTCCTTCCCAGTGGGGATTCTCAATCCGTTCCGCCCTGAGCAAATCCTGCTTTTGGCTGCCAGTCTTCTCCTGGGGAGTGCTGGTTGGCTGACTCTCTGTCGCGGCGTTCTTTGTTTCGCCGACCACAAAGATGGGATGAGTCGACGCAATTAGAAAGCTGCGGGGGCGCTCACAATAGAGGACGTAGTCCACGGGCTCACTACGGTCTGCCTTGCCTTGGCTCACCAGGCTCAGCGAGATCTCATGGCCCCCTTTCGTCGTGATCAGGGCGTTTGTTTCCGCAGGTTTCGGGCTCGTTGTTTTGAAAAACACCAACTGCGGCTCAGCATCGGAGTGTTCAGCCTTAAATGATCCCGGATCCCCAAGAACGACCGAACTGACCTCTTCGAGCACTCGCACCGAACTGACGTATCCAGGCCGGAGATGTAAGACCACAACTTGTTCCGGGTCAACATTCAAGTTCACGATTCGCGCCTGCGGAAGCTCAGTTTGCGCAAAAATGATGTGTGGCAGCAGGAGCCCGATTGTTATCAGATACACCAAACTCAAACAATTTTTCATCTCACATCTCTTTCCGAACCGGTGTTCGTAGTTCTTGGATTGATTCTCGTTTCGCGAAGGTAAGCTGTTCTGATTCTTGCTACATAGGTGACTACATCGGGATTGCGATAGGCGAGGGTTCGTCTGCCGATTACGTCTTCGCCGGCATAATAAGCTGCCACAACAAGCCTCAGATCGTCGTGAAACAGTCGCATCAGCCACGCGAGGTAGCGCACTCCTCCGGAGATGTTCTGTTCGAGATTGCAACGATCTCTTACTCCCAGCCGCCTAGCAGTCGCAGGCATCAACTGCATCAGCCCCACCGCGCCTTTAGGTGAGACCACGCATGGTTGCCAGTTCGACTCGCGTTCGACAATTGCACGCACCAACGCGATCGGTACCCTGTAGTGGTACGCGTAGGATGCGACGTAGTGCTCAGCTTCAACTCGAGCCTGCGACTTCGGCGATTGAGCCCCGCAAATTGAAAATGCCGAAAGCACTTGCGCGAAGATGAGTGCAGCCCTCATGCCGCTATCCCTCGAAGAGCCTCGGCGCTGTACTGCTGCGCGTCAAAGATCAAGCTAGCAAAACCATCCCGCAGGAGCAGTTTGCGACGATCCGCCTCGGTTTTAGCCAGCAAAGGCAGGAGAATGTCTCTCATCTCCGGCGTAATTTGTTCAGTTCCCAGAACTTTGAGTGCCTGCGCGAGGTCGAGAATCTCTGAGACCGAGGGCGGTTTCTCCATGCTCCAGCCACGCAAAGCCTTGGCGAGTCCCGCCATGCCGGCATGGAATTCGTTCGTGGAATCAGGTGTTCGCAGCGCCACAATCTCTGCTTCTCGCTCCGCGGTGGGGTGTTCAACCCGAAGATAGAAGCTGCGCCGGCGCAGGGGGTCGCCGATGCGCCTCTCTTCGTTCGATGTCAACACGACGAAGGGAATGCTTCTGGCTTCGATCGTGCCCAGCTTCGGAATGCTCAACTGCCACACGCTCAGTAATTCGAGCAACAGCGCCTCAAACGCGTGGTCTACCTTGTCTAGTTCGTCGATCAACAGAACACAAGGCTTTTCGCACTGCAACGCGCGCAGAAGCGGCCCGGCGCTGAAAAACTGTAAGCTGTGCAACTCGGTACGCAGGGATTCCCAATCTACACTGGCGGACTTAGCTTTGAGTTCGACGCACAGCCTTTGAAGAGGCTCATCGAACTTGCCGATAGCCTTCTCTTCGTTGATGCCTTCGTAACACTGGAGACGTTCTACCTTTGTACTTGCCGCCTCGGCGACCGCATAGGCGAGTTGCGTCTTGCCGCTTCCAGCCGGCCCTTCCAGCAGAACTGGCTTGTGCAGCGTGGCCGCCAGAAAAACTGTGGTTGTCGCTATCCGGTCGGCAATATAGCCGGTTCGACGAAGTGCCTTACCGACTTGTTCGGGCGATGAAAACACGTGTGACTCCTCGGCCCCTGACGGTTCTTCCATCCTGAGCAACAGGAACCTAACTCCGAACCAGATTTCGGTCAAATCGGGTCTGCTTTCGTCACTCTTTGAGGAGAGCTGTCATCGTTCTCGCTGGCTTTGCTCGAAAAATGACGCCGATGTACAACGCATCGAGCGAACTGATTTAGCGCAAAAGTCGGAGGAGGAAAACCATGTCAGCCAGCCAAGACTCCCAGCTTTCCATCGTCCCCGGTAGCCCACCGCTCCAAGGGTCGCGCGAGAACATCGAGCCTCCGATGAGCGTGAAAGATGCCGCGAAATTTCTTGGAGTGAGCCCGCAGACTGTGTATCTTTGGGTGGAACGAAAGCAGATTCCCCATCTCCGCGTCATGGGTCGAAACATCCGGTTTCTCAAATCGGATCTCGAGCCGTTTCGCGCTTCATTTCGACAGGAGATGGTGAATGTCTAAACCACGAAGGCAAGACGGGGTTGTTTATTCTCGCAAAGACGGCAAGATTCTGTGGATCCGCTACAGGAATAAAAGCGGCAAATACTGCCGAGAGTCCGCAGAGACTGAGGACTGGAACGAGGCGAACCGCAAGCTTCGCGAACGTCTGCAGGCGAGGGACGGCAACCTATTAGAGGTAATTCGGAAAGGAGAGAGTCTCGGTTTTGAGGAATGGGTGGATTCTTTTCTCGAGAACTATTCGAGACCACCTTTACGAGCTCAGAAAACCCACGAGGCGAACACGCGCTGTGCAACCCATCTGAAGGCTGCGTTCCCGGGCCGAAAACTGGTGGACATCACAGCCGACGCGATCGAAGACTACCTTCGGCGGCGTCTTCGGCAGCGGGTTCGGGTAAGACTGGCTCAGGGCTACCGGGAAAAGGGAATCCTGAAGTCGAGCACGGTGCATCAGGAGTTTCGGGTGCTCCGTCGCATGTTGAACGTGGCGGTCCGGAAAAAGCTGCTCCCGGCGAATCCATGCGCTGGAGTGGAGTTTCCAGTCGCGGTCAAAGGCTTATTCCGGCCGCACTATGTTACCTGGTCGGAACAACGAACCATCGAAGCCCATGCTCCCGAATACTTGCGCAACATTGTGAAGATTATCACCGAAACAGGGTTGCGCATCTACAAGGAGCTCATGCCGATGAAAAAAGAGCAATTGGATATCACGAACGCAATGGTCTGGATTCCGGATTCGAAGACTCCGAACGGCATCGCCGAAGTCCCGTTGACACCGTTGGCCATCGAAGCGTTCCGTGATCAGATGCGACTGTCACCCTGTAGTCCTTATCTGTTTCCGAGCGATCACAACTCGAGCGGATATCAGAGGACGTTGAAGACTACGTGGGAGGCGACCCTGCGGCGTGCGAAGGTGCAGCATTTTCGCCTTTACGACCTCCGCTCGACCTATGCCACACGGCTCAGCGCCGGAGGGGTAGCGGACGAGTGGGTAACCCAAATGCTTCGCCAGGGAGACGCGCAGGTCTTCAAAAAGTATTCGCAGATGAAACTGCAGATGAAGCGCGAGGCTCTGGAGAAGCTCAACCGCCGTGCGAATGAGATGACTGCTCAACAAGCAGGCGATCAAAAATGCACGGTTCTCGTTCAATGAGTACATAAATGCACGGTAAGTGCACGGTCGAGGCGAAAAATCACGGTTTCGAGGTGGAACCGAGTTGGAAAGTACTTTAGAATCAATTCTGCAAGTCATGTCGGGGCGTAGCGCAGCCTGGTAGCGCACCTGCCTTGGGCGCAGGGGGTCCGCGGTTCAAATCCGCGCGCCCCGACCATTTCCCTCTCCCGCACCTGCCCGCTACTCACTCCGCGGGCGAGACGTAACGCGGCGCGCGCTTTCAAGGGAGTTTCTGGCCCCGCGGCAATTCGAAAGCCCGCGAACTTTCATCGCTCGCTCTGAGCCCGTGTCTCAACGCACCAAATCCAAGAAGGTAGCGGCTACAATCCGCAGTCGTTGTCATCGCCGTCGTTCTAATCGCGATTGTTGTCGTTGTTAACGCCGTTGTGATCGCAATGGTGGTTGTCCCCGCCCTTCTTGTGATCGTTGTTGCCGTTGCTCTTCTCGCTGTTCTTCACATATGCACGATGAATTGCTGGTTTCAAGGTCTCTTATGACTCTGCGAATGGAAAAGTCGCCCGGTCCGGCAAATAGGGTTGGGAGCATAACCCGCACTGGAATTAGTTTCCGTTTGAATTCGAAACAATTCGAACAAAATCGACCCCGGTGCCGAGTCATCCATCCCTTAAAAGGGCGGGTGACCGAGTCGTTAACGTACACGTAAAGCGGATATTGTGGCACAATGGGGGCATGCTGAAAAGCGAGGCAACGCTGCGAATCAATATTGTCGAGCGGGGAAATCCGCGCTGCTCGGTATGTGGACAGGAGTTTGGGAGCGAGGGATTTGCGTCCAACCTGATTGAGGCCTTTGTGCTTCACGTCCGGCGGCGCCACATGCACGACGGGATGAATGGAAGTGCGGTGCGTGAATACGCAAATGCAAGTGCTTCGAGAACCGGACGGGCAGGAGCACAGCAGCGATAGTTCCCGCGCAGATTTTCTGTTCAAGGTTTATGCGTCTCGCCTCCCGCGTCTTCCACATATCAGAACTTGCCAGCGGGCGCTGGTTCTTTCACGGTCAGGATCTGGCCGGAGGCAACGTTCCGCAACTGCTGAACTATACCTGACGGCCACCGGATTTCGACGAGATCGGCGGAAGTGTTTGGCCCCAATCCAAAATGAACCGGGCCTGCGCTCGACGACGCATAACCCGCAGCCGTCGATTTGTGATCGTACTGCGTGCCGCTTTTGGTCACCACTGTGATGCGCGCTCCGATTCCATCGCGATTGCTCTTCGCTCCCTGCAGTCCTGATCTCCAGCCAATGATTGTTACCTGGGCTGTCATTCATCCAGATTTCTGCTGGAGCTTTGAGCGCGGTCACCACGACATCAATGCGGCCGTCTCCATTCAAATCGCCGATGGCGGAGCCGCGATGCCGCGCGGGAGGGCGCGAGGTGAGTCCAGCTTCGGCCGTAAAGGCAGCGAACTTCATGCGACCCAGATTACGGAAGACTGTGTTCGGCTGCTCGACGGCGATGCGAGGCTCCGACAGAAGCGATTGAACATGGCCGCGGGAAACGAAGATGTCTTTCCAACCATCATTATCAAAGTCGGCAATGGTTGGAGAATAGCCGCCCATGGGCAGGCTTAGCATAGTCATGCCGCTTTGTTCCGTCACTTCAGTGAAGGTTCCATTGCCGGTGTTGCGATAGATAGGAAATGTTTCGTTGTCGAGAGCGACAACGACAATGTCGGGATATCCGTCGTTGTCGAGGTCGCGGAAATCGACGCCCATGCCAGAGATGAATATTCCGTCTTCGCGTAAAGCGACATTCGCGTCGAATCCGATCTCATCGAACGAAGTTCCTTTATTGCGAAAGAAATAATTGAACTCTTTATCGTTGGCAACGAAGACATCCATTTTGCCGTCGAGATCAAAATCGGCAGTCGCGCCTGCCATGCCTTTTCCGGGATGCGCGCGCAAGCCCCATTTCACGGATGCATCCGTGAAAGTTCCGTCGCCGTTGTTAATGAAAAGCTGGTTGGGAGTTGGCTTGTACATCTTCGGATTGCAATAGTCAGGATGGCCATCGATGGGGCACGAGGGTTCGTGATTGATGTCCCACTTCATGTAATTGATGACGAAGAGGTCCAGCAGGCCATCGTTGTTCACGTCTACCCAAACCGCGCCCACGGACCATAGCGGCCCATATTCAGGATCCGGCTTGTTCAGTCCGGCTTTGGCGGTGACATCAGTGAACGTGCCGTCTCCATTGTTGTGATAGAGCGTGTTCTTGTACACACCGGCGACAAAAATATCTTCGTAGCCGTCATTGTCATAGTCGGCTACTGCGACACCCATATCGTAGCCAGTGCCGAAAAGTCCGGCTTTGGCAGTGACGTCGGTGAAGTGACCGTGGCCGTCATTTTCGAAGAGATGATTGGAATATTTCGGAGACGACTTGCGCAGTGTGGTGATATCGGCCCCATTGGTAAAAAATATGTCGAGCTTGCCGTCGTTGTTGTAATCGAAGACAGCTACGCCTCCGGCCATGGTTTCAGGGGCGTGGCGTTCAGGGGTTTCGTCACTGTCGAGTTCGAAAGGAATCGGCTGGTATGCGAAATGGATGGGGCTGATGGTGGTTGCGTGACCGGCAGTGGGATTTGCTTGTAGTGCAGTCTGGGTTCCGGTCTTTGACGCCGTTGAAAGATTTGGAGCCTGCGCACACAGTGTTGATAACAATGCCACAACAACTGCGCTCGCTGTTCCCCAATGTTTCAATTGCATATTGTCAATTTAGATGTCGCAAGAACAGTCGGCTGCTACTCCGGCAAAATTCGCTTTCCTCTGATCTCAAATTTCGCTTCCGCCTGCGGAGCAGCGGTTCCAGGCTGCCCGCCAGCAACGGTGATGAGGTATACGCCTGCGGCAACGATCCGGTCTCCCTTGTCGTCGACCTCGCTCAGGTCGCGCTCGTTCAGAATAAAGTGGACGTGCTGGGTATCGCCGGCGCCTACGTGGATTCGCGTGAAGCCGCGCAGCGCGCGAAGCGGAGCAACCGGAGACTGAGGAAAACTTAGATATAGTTCGATGACTTCATCACCGTCTCTCGGGCTTGTGTTATGCACATCGGCATCCACGGTAAGAAAATCACCGGCTTTCAGCGTGTCGCTGGAAAGCTTCAAGTTGCTGTATTCGAATTTGGAATAACTGAGTCCATAGCCGAACGGATAGAGTGGTTGGCCCTGAAAATAGCGGTAGGTGCGGTTCTTCATGGAATAGTCTTCAAAGGCAGGCAACTGGTCGACACTTTTGTAAAACGTTACGGGCAAGCGGCCGGCAGGATTGTTCAGTCCGGCCAAAGTTTGGGCGATCGCCGTGCCGCCTTCTTCGCCTGAATACCACGCGTCGAGAATGGCGTCCGCGTTTTCGTTTGCCCAATTTACCGAAAGCGCGCTGCCGTTCATGAGCACAACCACGAGCGGCTTGCCGGTGGTCTTCATCGCCTGCAGCAGATCCTCTTCGTCTTTGGGCAGATCGAGGCTGGTGCGATCGCCGCCCTCGAAGCCGGGAACGTCGACTTTCATCTCTTCGCCCTCAAGTTGAGAAGTGATGCCGACGACGGCTACAACCACGTCCGCATTCTTTGCCAAAGCGATTGCGGTTGGAATGGGATCAGGTAAGAGGCGAAGCCATACCAGCTTGAGGCCTGTTCCGCCTTGTCCGTATTCTAACTTGATGGTGTAGCGATGTCCTTTTTCAAGGTGGATGGTCGCATTCGTCGGCTTGGGATCATGCAATAAAAAATCATCGACGATGAGCTTGCCGTCGAGCCAAAGACGGTTCATGGAACCAATGTCGCCGATTTGATAGTCGCCCGATTCGTCCGGAGTAAGAAATCCCGTCCAGCGCACGGAAAAATCCTTCATCCCTGGAGGCGGAGGCATCGACGAGCGCTCGGGATGAAAGCGCTGCAGGTCGATGGCTTTGTCTATCCGGACAACTTGCGGAGTGCCTTCGAAGTTAGGATTAGAAAAATATTCTCCAGTGAGTCCGGGCTGGCCCTCTACGGTCGAGAGAGCGGTGGATGGAATGAGTTCCTCTTCCCGAAGAAAGTTCATGCCCGGGGTATAGGTCACCTGGGCAGAAGCGAATTGCCGGCGGATGCCATCGAGCGCGGAAGTGGCGTGCGATGCGGTGCCGCTGTAGTTGCCGTGCAGCACGCGGGTGGATTCAGCGAGCGGGCCGACGACTGCAATATTTTTTATATTTGGACTGAAGGGAACGACGCCGTCATTTTTCAGAAGGACAATCGACTCCTGCGCCGCGCGCAGCGCGAGTGCGCGGTGAGGCTGGCTATCGATTTCGGAATCCGGAATGTCCGCATAGGGCACTAACTCGGGAGGATCAAACATTCCCAGGCGGAAACGGGCTGTGAAAAGACGCTTCAGCGATATGTCGATATCTTTTTCGCTGAGCAGGCCCTGTTTCACTGCGTCGAGAAATTTTACGTAGTCGGAGTTGTCGTTGGCCTGAGTAAAGAAATCAGCGCATTCATTGTCCATGCCCATTTTCAGCGACACGGCTCCGGCTTCGGCCATGCTCTTCGTATAGTGATGGCCGTTGAAAATATCGGCGACGGCATCGCAATCGGACACGACATAGCCGTTGAACTTCCAGGCGCCGCGTAGTTGATCTTCCAGCAAAAACTTGTTGGCGCAGGCGGGTTCGCCATTCACGCGGTTGTAAGCGCACATGATCGAGGCGGCTTGGCCCTCGACGATTGCGGCGCGGAAGGCAGGAAGGTAAGTATCTTCTTCGTCGTGCTTCGAGACTTTCACATCGATCATGTGACGCGACGGTTCCGGCCCGCTGTGTACTGCGTAATGTTTGGGCGTGGCAATCACTCGAAAATATTTCGGGTCGTCTCCTTGCATTCCGGTAACAAAGGCGACTCCCATCCGTCCGGTAAGAAATGGATCTTCACCGTAGGTTTCCTGGCCGCGGCCCCAGCGGGGATCGCGGAAAATATTTATGTTCGGCGACCAGAAATCCAGGCCTTCCATGATGTCGCGACGGCCGGCGCGCACCGCCTGGTTATGCTTGGCGCGCGCTTCTGTACTGATTACGATCGCCATATCGTGGATCAAAGGAGAATCAAAAGTCGCGGCGAGTCCGATCGGTTCAGGGAACACGGTAGCGGTTCCGGCATTGGCGACTCCGTGAAGAGCTTCGCTCCACCAGTCGTAGCCCGGCACCTGCAGCCGCGGAATGGCTCGTGCCTGGTTTACGAGTTGAGAAGCTTTTTCTTCAAGCGTCATTCGCGACACCAGATCGTCCACTCGTTCATTCAGCGGCAGCAACGGATTGAGGTACGGCGGAGTGGTCGCAACAGGCGGCGTGGTTTGCGCGACGGAACGGAATACTGCTACAAAGATCAAGGCGATGACCAAGATTATTATGCGAGTGTGACCTTGGGCCATGAAGAGGATCTCCTTAAGAAATCTTTTCGAACCGAAAGAGTGGTCCGAAGAGGTTGGAAGCCGGGACGCAGTATAGCACCGTCAACGTACACGGAGGTCTTTTCCAGAATTCGGATCTGTTTGACACTCTGCGTTGCCTGGAGTCAGAAAGGCGAGGGTACACGGAGGGCGCTGACTCCCAGGGCAGATGATTTGCGAAGCAAGCTAAAATGGAAGCGAGAGGATGAGCGCAGCCAGACACAAGAAAGATAGGCGGGGAATCCACCTGATCGCGGAACTGGCTAATGTTTCGATCGGGACGGTTGACCGTGCCTTGCATGGTCGCCCGGGAATTAACGAATCGACGCGCCAGCGGATTTTGAAAATCGCGGAGCAGATTGCCTACACTCCGAATCTGGCGGCACGCTCCTTGTCAGTCTCCAAGGCGAGCGCGCGCATTGGAGTATGCATCCCGCGGGAAATCCATTTTTTCTACGATCAACTCTGGGGCGGGGTGCTGGATGAAGCACGCAGTGTGGCGCAGCATGGTATCCAGCTTGTATACCGACCGGTACAGACGTTAGGCGAGGCGGACACCGAGGCTTTCAAAGAACTCGTGCACGAGGGGGTGAACGGAATTATTCTCACGGCAGGAAATCCGCAAGCGCTCGCGCCTTTGATCGATGAAGCCGAGGAAAAAGGGATACCGGTAGTTTGCGTTTCCACCGATGCGCCTGAGAGCCGGCGGTCGAGCATTGTGTGTGTGGAACCGTTATTGAACGGACGACTTGGCGGGAGAGCTGATGGGAAAATTTGTGCCGCCAGGCTCCAAAGTGGCCGTGATTGCTGGCATGTTGAGCGCTGAAGATCACCGGCAGAAAACGGCGGGCTTTTCCGATGCATTTCCCCGCAACTGCCCGGGAGGCGAAATCGTCAGCGTTGTGGAAGGGCACGAGGACGAAGACGAGAGTTTTCAGAAGACCTTTGATCTTTTGGGTCAGGTTCCGAATCTTGCCGGTCTCTATGTGAATACAGTCAACTGCCTTCCCGTGTGCCGGGCTCTCGGGGCAAGGGGTCTTGCCGGAAGAACCAAGCTGATTACGACGGACCTATTCGCGGAAATGTCTCCCTACTTTGAGAAGGGGACTATCACGGCATCCATTTATCAGCAGCCACATCGTCAGGGGCAGCTGGCGGTTCGACTGATGGCAGACAATCTGACCGGCAGAGTGCCTTTCCCGCCGACCGTCCATCTTAGCCCGGGAGTTGTAATGTCATCCAACCTGCATCTTTTCCGAGAGATCCGTTTGGCAGGGGTGAAGTTTGACGACTCCGCACTCGGACCGGCGAATCGGTCCAGGGCGGGGAACAAGCTTCATCTCCGGGGCAAAACTGAAGCAGTCAGCTAAGCCCTTCCAATCAAGAACCTCTACTGCAGAACCCACCGAAAATCTGGACATTTTTCCTGCCTTGAGGGCCGCGATTCTGAGCGCATTCAAGAGTTCAATCACAAGGATTTGAGATTTTTCTTGACAAAGGACGGGAAAAGAAGGTAAAAGCTGCTCCTGATCGTTAACGTTAACGTCTGTGGGGCGCAAACGCCAGAGGGATGTGGACCATGAAGTCTCACTCGTCTCAATTCGCCGGGAGCGTAGTTCTTGCCGTGAAGGGCCGCGGTCGGAGTCTCGCGGTGCTTTGCCTGCTCTGCCTCGGCTTGTCATTCCACGCCTTCGGCCAGGAGGCGACCATCCTTGGAACCGTTACCGACCCGTCCGGTTCCGTTGTACCCAACGTGAAGATCAGAATCACCCACGTGGAAACGAATGAAGTTCGAAACATCGTTACCAACGACACAGGGCAGTATGTCGCTGCGGATCTCGCCGTTGGTCACTACAACGTCAGCGCCCAAGCCTCGGGCTTCAAGATGGAGGAGCACAAGAATGTGGCGCTGAGCGTCGCCGATCGCGCCCGGGTGGACTTCCAGATGCAAATTGGATCCGCCAGCGAAACGGTTAGCGTGGAGGCCAATGCGGTCAGAGTTCAAACCGATACCGGAGAGGTCAGTTCCGTCGTCACCGGCCAGCAGATTTCGCAGCTCGCAACCAACGGCCGCAACGTATTTGCACTCGAGGCGCTCACGCCGGGCGCTTCCAGCATCCAATCCGATTTCCAGGTCCCGACTTCAGCCGGCGGCGATTTCAACGTCAGCTTTAATGGACAGCGAGTGAGCCACAATCTTTGGCTGGTGGATGGTGGCGAGGCGGCGGATCGCGGGGGTGGCGGCGGGGCTGACGTTCTGCCCTCGGAAGACGCCATTGCTGAATTCCGCACCTTGACCTCGAACTACAGCGCGGAATATGGCCTGTCGTCAGCGGGCACGATCAGCATGGTGATCAAGTCGGGCACCAAGCAGCTTCACGCCACTGCTTTCTACTTTGGCCGCAACGATGCTCTCGATGCCCGAAACTATTTCAATCCGGCACCCAACCCGGTTGCCGAGTTGCGCTTCGACGACTTCGGTTTCAACGTCGGCGGGCCGGTGAGCTTTCATCCGTCGAGATCGGCTCCAAAAACGTTCTTTTTTTACAACATGGAGTGGCGCCGCTACATTCAGGGCGGCATCTTCAACGTAACCGCACCTTTGGCCAGCATGTATCCTGACGCGAGTGGTGACGTAGTACTGCCGAGTACTCTTTCGAACGGCAACCCACTGAACGTAGTAGTTCCGGCCAACATCGCGAGCCTTGACACTGGGTGCTCGGGTGCAGTCCAGGCTTCTCTTGTGCCTGGAGGCCCGTTTCCTGCTAACACAATTCCGGCTTGCGCAGTGGATTCCAACTCCGCCGCTCTGCTAAAGGCTGGAATCTTCCCCACCCCCACCAATACTTCCACTTGGGCATTCATCGGAGGGAATAAACAACCGACGACGGGTAAGGAGGAGCTTGCCCGCATCGACCATCAGTTCAACGATAAGTTCTCCATCTTCGGCCACTGGATCTCCGACCAGGCTATTCAAACTTACGGCACCACGCAGTGGAGTGGTGACAATGTGCCAACGGTTTACAATACCTTTGGCAATCCATCCTACAGCGCGGTGATTCATGCCACGCATGCGATCCGGGCTAATCTGCTGAACGAAATTGCCTTTAGTTACGACGGCAATCGCATCCACATCCTGCCCGCAGGCGTCTACAAGCAACCCACGGGCTTTACTGAGGGTGCGAACAAAATTTTCTCTGGGGCGAATGTCGACAACCGCATCCCGGATATCCATTTGGCTGGGAGCACCGGCAGCGACTACACAGTCAATTGGCTGCCTTGGAACAACACTGCGAACGATTATCAGATTCGCGATGACCTGTCCTGGGTGAGAGGAGCGCATCAGCTGAAGTTTGGAGCCGCCTGGGCGATCTACAAGAAGTCGCAAGACTACTTCGCCGAAACTCAAGGTGGTTTCACGTTTAACGGCTCAGCTACGAGTCCCGCAGGATGTACGGGCTCGTCGACCGTAACCTGCGGCTTAGACTATGCCGACTTTATCCTTGGCGACGCACAGGCTTATAACGAGAATGCTTACAAGGGTACCGGCTATTGGACCGCTATTTCCCCGGACGCCTACGTCCAGGACAACTGGCGTGCCACTCATCGGCTCACTCTGAATCTGGGCTTGCGCTGGGACGGAATTCCGCACACCTACGAAGCCAACTATAACCAATCGAATTTCTATCCCAACCAGTACAACCCGGCCGATGCCCCCACCTGGGTACCGGGCACGAATGACGGCCAGATTTGCGGAGGCAGCCCGCTTCCTGCCGGCTGCGCCGCGCCTAGTCCGGGTTTGGGTACGAGCCCTATATCACTGCTTTCCTCCTACCAGTTCTATCTGAATGGGATGGGCATTGGAGGCAAGAACGGAAACCCCAGAGGGCTCGTGGACAATGCGTGGTGGAACTTCGGGCCACGCTTCGGTTTTGCCTACGATCTGTTTGGCAATGGCAAGACTGTGATTCGCGGGGGCTACGGCGTGATGTACGAGCGTATTCAAGGTAACGATATGTACAACGGCGCAACCAATCCGCCGTTTGGATACTCGCTCGGTACCAACAACGTATTGTTCTCCAACCCTCACTTCACCTGGACCGGGGGACAGATCACCGTTCCAGTCGTGCCAGCTGGCGTGGTGGGGATTAACCAGAACTATCCGACGCCTCGGACCTCGACCTTCAGCGCCGGTGTGCAGCAAGCGGTCGGAAGCAGGGCTGTGTTTAGCGTATCCTACGTCGGCGCCGTAGACAGACACGAGAGCTACTGGCAGGAGATCGAACTGCCGCCTGCAGGCGAGTTAGCCTGTTTGCAGGCTTCGGCTAATTGCACCGGCACTCAGCCGGCATTCAACGGGCTTGTACCCTACCAAGGCTATAGCTCGATTAAGCAGGCTTTTAACGGCGCCAACTCACACTACAACTCGCTGCAAACGGAATTGCGTGGGCGGATCACTCGCGATCTGACCCTGCAGGCAGCTTACACGTTGTCTCGTTCCATCGATCCTTCAACTGGGCAGAACAGCGGCAACAACGGTTGGGATCTCTCCTGGGTCACCAACCCCTACGCGGGGTGGAGGTACGACGTCGGGCCCTCGGTGCTTGACCGCACAGACGTCGCATTCTTCAACTTTGTCTATAACATCCCGGCGTTCCGGGACAGTCCCAACCGCTTCTTGAAGACTGCGGTCGGCGGCTGGCAACTTTCCGGCATCGTCACAGTTGAGACAGGACCGCCGGAAAATCTGAGTATCAATGGCCAGAACGTTTCCAGCATCTTCCCGGGCGGCGATGTAAACAACCGCCCCGATCTGGTCGGAAGCCTCTCCTACCCGAAAACGCCAGTCGTGAGCAGCTCAGGAACTGTGACCGGAATTCAATGGGTCAATCCTGCGGCATTTGCGGCACCGGCGGCAGGGACTTGGGGAAACTTCGGATTCGACGGGGTGCGCGGACCTGGCCGCGATAACTGGAACCTGGCGCTGTTTAAGAACTTCGCCATCAACGAGCGCGGCTCGGCATTTCAGTTCCGAGCTGAAAGCTTCAATACCTGGAACCACACGCAGTTTGGAGGATCCGGCCAGAACGGCGGGTTCAGCAACAACTTTGGCGCAGGTAACTTCGGCCAAGTGACGAGCGCCTTCGATCCGCGTGTGTTCCAACTGGGAGCAAAGCTAATCTTCTAACAAAGTATGCTGCGCTAATCATGCCCCGCTTAGCTTATGAGCGGGGCTTTTCTTGCGCTCGTCGATTCCGCGGACCACGCTGCAGCGCGCCCGGGGCTTATGATTAAGAAGCGCAAACTAGGGTTCGCAGCTCTTATGACGAGGAAACTGCATTGGTGTGTCGTTGCGCTTTTTTTGTTCGCCGTTCTCCCGATTTGTTTGTTTTCGATCCGTGGCAGTGCGCAGACCGCTACTCCCTCCGATGCAATTGCTCTTCAACAAGAAGGAAAATGGCTTGAGGCTGCCGAAGCCTGGCGGGCAGTCATCCGCAATCACCCCAATGACGCAGGCGCGTATGCGAGCCTGGGAGTAGTTCTTTCCAAAGGAGAAAAGTACTCGGAAGCGGTTTCGGCCTACAAAACAGCGCTCTCGCTCAATTCGAAGTTGCCTGGCATCGAACTGAATCTGGGATTGGCGGAGTTCAAGCAAGGACGCTTCGATGCCGCGATTCCGGCCCTTCGGGCCGTTCTGGCAGCCGATCCGCACAATAGTCAGGCCTCGATGCTGCTGGGCCTCAGCTATTACGGCACCAAGCGGTTTGCCGAAGCCACGAAGTATCTTGAACCCGCGTCGAAGTCCGACCCTGCCAATGCCGAGCTGCACGAAGTGCTGGCCCAGAGCTGCCTGCAGGCGAAAAAGTACTCGTGCGCTGTGCAAGAATTCCGTCAACTATTGCGGCAGCAGCCGAACTCGGCGGCTGCGCATATGCTGACTGGTGAGGCGCTAGACGGCCTGCAAAAAGACTCCGAAGCTATCGCCGAGTTCCAGGAGGCGGCCAAGGTTTCGCCCGACGAACCCGACGTTCATTTCGGTCTTGGCTATCTCTACTGGAAGTCCCACCAATACGATGAAGCCGGTAGTGAGTTCGAGAAGGTGTTAGTCCTTGATCCTAAGCATGCGCAGGCCCTGACGTATTTGGGGGACATGGCGATGAAGAGAATGGATCTGGACAAAGCGCTGACCCTGCTGCGGAAGGCAGTCAGCGAAAAAAGCGACATACGCCTTGCCTATATGGATATGGGTGCGGTGTTCATGCAGCAGAAGCAGTACGCGGACGCAGTAGTCGCGCTTCGGCGTGCAGTTGAATTGGATCCCGCACAGCCCGACGCTCATTACCGCCTGGGGCGAGCCTATCAGGCCATGGGCAAAACGGCGGAATCGCAGAAGCAGTTTGCCAAGGTGCGTGAACTTCATGAGAAGTCCGATGAGCCTCTGGCGATGAAAATTTCCTCGAGCCCACCCCCGCTGCATTAATCGTCAGCCAACGGATGATCGGAAGGGGCAAGATGGTTTGTGCAGTTCTTTCAGGACTGACGCCGGGGTGCGAATTTAGCGCAATAAAGAAGACCGATCACGAACAGCACCGCTCCCCACCATACATTGGCGTGCAAATGAAACAGGACAACGCCGGGATTCGCTGGAGGATCTACCAGTTGGTAAATTCCAGCGGCCAAGATGAGCGCGCCGTTTACCGCCAGCGAAAGGCCGATGAAGAACCAGATCGAAATCATCCTGACTGCCATTCCCTTCCCTCGATATTTCTTTACCAGAAAATAATGTTGAGTAGCACAAAAACGATCGTGACCACGCCCGCCCAGAAAATTGGCTTCTGGTACATGGGAAGCTTTCCGACCGAGGGTATTTCCGTGAGCCCATATACCAAACCCGTCAATTGACTGTCTGGTATGGGTTTCGTGGCGAGGCTCACAATCACAGTCACCAGCACGCAAGTGATAAATGACCAAAGCGCCTGATACATATCCTGCGCGAGACCTTTGGCGTGAGGGGAAAGTGCGACGTAACGTAAGGCGGAAGGATCGACTTTCACCCAGGTCCACATACCGATGGAGCAGAGCGTGCCGCAGAGTAATCCCCAGAAGCCGCCAGAGCTGGTGGCACGCTTCCACAACATTCCAAGCACGACCGTGCCGAACAGAGGAGCGATAAAGAAGCTGAAAAGCGCCTGCACATAATCCATGATGCTGGCGAACTGCATCACCAGATACGCCGTGCCTACGCTGATCAGCACGCCGATAATCGTGGTCCATCGCCCCATGTTCACGTAATGGTGATCGCTGCCCTGGCTGTTGATAAATGGACGATAGATGTCGTAGGTCCACACTGTGGTGAAGGCGCTGACATTTCCCGCCATGCCGGACATGAAGCCGGCAATCAGCGCTGTAACTCCCAGGCCAAGCAGTCCGGGACCACAATAGCGGGCCAGCATGAGTGGAAGCACGTCGTTATAGCTATGAGCTCCAGTCACTGCGGCCACGGATTCCGGAACCAGTTTCTCGGGCAGCACGGCCAAACCGAGGAGGCCGGGCAGGATCACGATGATCGGGACAAACATCTTGAAGCCGGCGCCGATGATCGGCGCCATTTCCGCGCTACGGATATCTTTCGCGGCCAGGATGCGCTGGACGACCAAAAAATCTGTGGTCCAGTAACCCATCGAGATCACTGCTCCCAGTCCGAACACGATGCCGACCCAGTTGATTCCCATGGGATTGTTGCTGAACGAGCCTAATCCGGCCCAGAGATGGACATATTGTTCCGATGCTCTGTGCGTAATTTGCAGCTTTAGATTTGTCCAGCCGCCGGCTTCGTAGAGTCCAAGGATCGGAATCAGCAGCGCCCCGGCCCAGATAAGAAAAAACTGCAAGACTTCGTTGAAAATCGCCGAGCGCAGGCCGCCGAGGGTTACATAAATAGCTACGGTCAGCGACGAAACCCAGATGCTGAAATTGAGATCCCAGCCGAGCACGATCTGCATCACCTTGGCCATGGCAAACATATTGACGCCGCTCATGAGCACGGTCATGAAGGCAAACGAAACTGCGGACAAAGCACGGCTGGATTCGCCAAAACGCAATTTCAAATATCCCGGGACCGAATGAGTCTTGGAAATGTAATAGAACGGCATCATCACCAGCGCCAGGAAGAGCATTGCGGGGATGGCGCCGATCCAGTACCAATGTGTGGCCAGAATTCCGTATTGATAAGCGGAACCTGCCCAGCCCATCAACTCGAGCGCACCGAGATTAGCTGAAAGAAAACTGAGACCAGCCACCCATGCGGTCATCTCGCGTCCGGCCATAAAAAAGTCTTCGCCGGTATTGGCCTGACCTTTTAAGTACCAGCCGATGGAAAGTACGAGAACAAAATAGAAAACTACGATGACAATATCGATCGCGGAAAGATGTACGAGGTGAGTGGGCACAGCCACTGCCAGCAGTTGCGTCATCGCGTTATCTCACACCCAGCAGCAAATCAACCGTGAGTTGATCGAGGTACTCGTAAGGCAGGCGCTTTTTCAGGATTACATCTTTGTCAAAAACGGTAGCCAACAATTGGGAAGCGTTGGGTTTTGAGTAATGGTTCAACGAGGGAGTGCCGTTGTGGTTTTTCGAAATCTCAGCCAGCACTGCCTGTATATCATTATCCGCATTCCATCGTTTTGCCTTTTCTTTCAGGATTAAATACGTGCGCATGCAACCACGAGCGAAATCTTTCACGCCGGCGTAATCCTCAGTGCGGTAAGCATGGGCATCGAAGTGGCGAGAGCCGCTGTAGCCAACATCTTCGAGAAATTTGACCAGCCAAAATGCCGACTTCAAATTGGAAGATCCGAAACGGAGATCCTGGTCAAATCGGCCGGGCATCTGGTCGTTCAGATCGATGTGAAAAAGCTTGCCCGCTTCCCAAGCCTGGGCGACCGCATGCATGAAGTTCAGTCCCGACATGTGTTCATGGGCCATCTCGGGATTCACGCCAACCATTTCTGGATGGTCGAGGGTGGGAATGAAGCCCAGGTACTGGCCGGTGGTGGCCATGTAGATATCGGCGCGGGGCTCGTTGGGCTTGGCTTCTAGAGCGAACTTCATTCCGTATCCGCGATCGAGATTATATTCGCACAAATAGTTGACGGCTTCGCGCAATCGTTTGATCGCGTCCTCGGCGCGGCGACAAGCGTCAGTCTCGACGCCTTCGCGGCCGCCCCATAATACGAAAATTTTCGCTCCCAGTTCTGCGCCTATATCCATGGCTCGCATGGTCTTCTGTAGAGCGTAGGCGCGTACTTCAGGATCGTTGGCCGTGAAAGCTCCGTCGCGAAATATAGGATGGAAAAATAGCGAAACGGTGGCCATCGGAACCACGATTCCATTCGCCTCGCAGGCCTTCTTGAAGCAACGCACGATGCAGTCGCGTTCGGCGGGAGTTGCGTCGATCGGAACCAAATCGTTGTCATGCAAGTTCACTCCCCAAGCCCCGACCTCTGCCAGCAGCGAGACAATATCGACGGGGGAAATTGGCGGCCGTACAAAAT
Source organism: uncultured Acidobacteriaceae bacterium (assembly GCA_963726155.1). GTDB lineage: Bacteria > Acidobacteriota > Terriglobia > Terriglobales > Acidobacteriaceae > Sulfotelmatobacter. Next base: position 40,111 of record CAVSBF010000001.1, on the reverse strand, counting down.
CACCAAAGGCGTCGCGTCCCCGGTTGCCGACCGTCCATAGCCCGAAGGAGAACTTGTGCTCCGCGCGAGGTTGGTAATCATTCGTATCCGGCTGATGACTGGTCATCAAATATTCTCCACTTCGCAAACGTTTATAAAGTTAATTCAATATGGACTTCATTGCAGGATAGATGCGCCGATAGATCGCGTACGCCCTTTCCAAAGCCAGAGACTCTTCAGGGTCTGGAGCGATATTCTCGACGACACGCACTACAGATTCGCAGGCTTCGTCTATTGAAGACCAGGTTTTCGCTCCCACTCCGGCCAGGATTGCGGCGCCATAGGCTGCGCCTTCTTCTGCTGCGACCGTTTCGACGGGTTGTCCATAAATGTCAGCCTGAATCTTTCGCCATAGCCGGGATCTGGCGCCGCCGCCGCCGAGACGAATCTTTGTTACTGGCACTTCCATCTCTCGAAAAATGGTGAAAGTGTCGCGCAGGCTGAAAGCAACTCCTTCGAGGATTGCCCGAATTACATGGCCTCGGGTGTGAGATGCAGTTAAGCCAACGAGCATTCCGCGCGCCGCGGGATCGAGGTAGGGAGTGCGCTCGCCCATTAAATATGGAGCCCAAAGCAGACCGTCGCATCCGGGAGGAGCCTTGGCCGCTTCGGCGGTAAGGCCTTCATAGGATTGCTGCCGGTCGTCCGAACCGAACTGATCGCGGAACCACCGCAACGAAAGTCCTGCAGCTTGAGTCACGCCCATCGCAATCCAGCGTCCCGGAACTGCGTGGCAGAAGGTATGGACGCGCCCTCTGGAATCCAACGCGGGACGATCGGTTGCCGCAAGGACGACTCCGGAGGTTCCGATGGTCGCGCTCACGGTTCCGGGGGCAACGATTCCCATACCGATGGCGCCGGCGGCCTGATCTCCCGCGCCAGCTACGACGGGAGTGCCTGTTTTCAGGCCGGTGGCGTCCGCGCCAGCATCGGAAATTTGTCCGCAGATTTCCGGCGACTCGTATAGCCGGGGCAAAAGGGATTCGTCCATTTGAACCAGGTTCAACATCGCTTTCGACCACCGGCGGTTGGCAACGTCGAGCAGCAGAGTGCCCGAGGCGTCAGCAACATCGGTGGCGCGTTCTCCGGTTAATTGAAACCGAACGTAATCTTTGGGAAGCATGAGGGAGCGAACGCGGCGCCAATTCTCCGGTTCATTTTCTCTGACCCACAGGCACTTGGTGAGAGTGAAGTTAGTGAGGGCGGGATTGCAGGTGAGTTGAATCAGCCTGTCGGCGCCGACTTGAGCGGTTAAGTCCCGGCACTGTTTTTCAGTCCTAACATCACACCAGATGAGTGCAGGCCGCACGACGCGGTCTTGCTCATCGAGCAGAACTGCCCCGTGCATTTGGCCGGAGAGGCCGACGCAGGAAATCTGGTCACTACGAAGTCTGGCTTGTGCGAGAGCACGGCGCACAGCTATGCCGCAGGCGCGCCACCAATCACCGGGATCTTGCTCGGCCCAGCCTATCTGGGGAGATGAAAAAGGTCGATGGTCCTCGGTAGCGGATGAAACAACGCCGCCGCTCTCATCGAGGATGAGAGCGCGCGTTCCTCCGGTTCCGACATCAATGCCTAAGAGGTAAATTCCCACCGATTGCCTGCTGGCCGTCCTGAGGACAGGAAAGCCGCTCCCCAACCGTGTACGTTAACGACAACGTATAGTACCATGCGTTTCCTGGATTACAAGAGCGGAAATCAGTGCGTCGGCAACAAGTCAAGGCCCTCCTGGCTCGGCTCACGAAGCAGCGCCCAGGAGTGGCGAGGGGAACGGCGGTGACGCTTGGTGACGGGCGGATTCCTCTTCATATTCCCTGTGATTTATCGACAGCGGAGTGCCTGCGATTTCGAATATGGAGTCCAGATGGGTGAACCGTAAGACGTCGCGAATGGCCTTGCTGGGATTGATCAGGCGCAGATAAACTCCCGCGGCATGCAGCGAGATCAGAGCGCCGACTCCAGCGGCGTCGATCGCATCCGTCTTTTCGAGATCGAGAATGATATTGCGGCCGTGCTGCCCTACAGCGGCGCACAGGAGGGCAGTCTCATCGCCGCGCACGATTCTTCCCACACAGTGGAGGACGACAGTTTCAGCGAGCTTTTCAATGGTTACATTCAACACGATGGAAACCTCTCGTTTCTTGAAACTTCTCTTTTCTGAAGGCAGATGGAGCGAGTGTCACGCTTTCTTTTCGACGGGCGAAGCCGAGAAAGGTCCGCATCGTCCGCGCATGGTATTGCGAAATTTCTCGCGTTCTTCGGGGGTCATGTGCTCCCAGCGTTCCATCATCCGGCCGCGCCATCGCCAATGGCGGCGCGGACCGCCCCGGAGTCCGCCAAAAAGAATTTTGCTGAGAACCAGCAGTCCCAGGGCTTGCCAATACGTAATGACATGCCAGCCGAACAACGCGGGTGTGAGCCAGTTCCACAGCCGCATGACGAAAAATGTAAAGACCGCCAGGAACAATATGGCGAAGAAAGCAAACTTCAAGATTCGTAAAACCCAGTTTCTTTTCATGGTTGAGTCCTATCGTTTCGAAATTCATCGTAGATGGCTTGCAGCCGCTCGCGCAGATGCAGCACAGCATAGTGTTTGCGCGAGAGCAGCGTGTTCACACTGACTCCGGTTTGCGCCGACAGCTCTTTGAAGCTGTATCCCATCAGCTCGTGCGCGACGAATACTTCGCGCTGTTCCGCGGGCAATTCATCGAGCGCTTCGTCGAGTTCTTCCAGCAGCACGCTGCGGGCGTAGGCAGCATCGGGACCAGCGTCGGGCGAGGGAAGAAGTTCTTCCAGTAGGAGCTCCTCGCCATCGTCCGCGACCTTTGCCGGTTCGGTGCGTAATGCTTCCCGGCTCCGCTTGCGAAATCGATCCGTGATCCGGTTACGGGCTACCTGAAACAACCAGGCGGTGACTTGCTCGACTGGTTTCATCATCCGGTAGGCTTCGACAAGCTCGTAGAAGACGTCCTGGAGAATATCCTCGGCGTCGCCGGGATCGGCTACCCTCCTCCGGATGAAGCTGCGGAGACGGGGCCGTTCGCGCGAGACCGCTTCTGAGATACGTTGGTCCTGCTCCACCATCGGCCACCGGCTTTTCAGAGCCTCGTCCATCTATTGGTATAGACGAATGAGCGAGGGGAATATTTTAGTGGAATGATGGCAAGTTTCTTGCGCTCAGGACGGGAAAAGTTAAAGCTTTCAAAAGGCCGCACTTAAGTGCGGAAACGCAAGCATGGGGCAGAAAAAATGCACCAGGACTACGCAAAGCAAATGGATACTGCTAAGTCAATGACTGCTGCCGTTAGAAACGAGGGAACGCGCTATAATTTTTCTCTGTCTATGCAGAATCCGCGGTACGCGCTGGTGGCCTACGTGAAAGGCCCGGTAGGAGAGTTCGTGGAGAGCCTCCGGCGGGAGCTGCATCCTGATTTGCCGCATTTTGCGGCGCATCTGACGTTGCTGCCGCCGCGGCCGCTGCAGGGGACGGAAAATGCGGCCCTGCAGGTTCTGGCCGCGATCTGTGGACGGACAGAACCTTTTGAGGTGACGCTCGGCGGGATGGACAGTTTTGCTCCGACCACTCCGACGGTGTATATCCGAGTCGCCTATGGCGCCATGCAGATGTGCGAACTGCACGAGCAGCTCAACACGCAGGCGCTGCAGTTTGTAGAAGAGTGGGCTTATATTCCCCATTTGACGATTGCCAAGATGCCCAGCGAAGCGGCGGCGGAGCAGGCCTTGCGGATTGCCGGGCGGCGCTGGGAGGAATATACGGGAGACCGGCGCGTCCTGCTGGAGCGGTTGACTTTTGTGCGGGAGGAGTCGCCGAATTGCTGGATTGATCTGGCTCCCGTTCCTCTGGGCGGAAGGTTAGTTTCGCCGTAGGGGGCTAAAGCCCCGATCAATTTTCAAGAGCTCTACGCGGCGCTGAAGCGCCGCTCTTTCACGGTGCTGCAAGGGTCCTTCTTTGGTGCTGCAGGGGTTCTTCTTGGGCGTCGGTGAGTATCTTTCCTTTCGCTCAGCGATTTCGCAGTCCGACGAGTTACCTCCATTAGTTACTAGCTGTTACGTTACCCCTGACCGGTTGGAATGGCCCCTGGTACATTTCCCTCCCGTGCATTGCAGAGAGGTGGGGTGGGCTGTAAACAAAAGAGAGGGGAAGTGCGATATCCGCGCGGGCAGCCGCTTCAGGCGCGGGTTTCAGAACACCCAGGGGGACAGAGAATGCAGATTGGGGTCTACGGTTCAGGGTTTCTGGGAACGGTGATTTCGGCCTGTCTGGCAGACTTTGGCACTCCAGTTTCCTGCTGTCATCCGGACCGGACGCGCATGGTCGAGATGGCGCAGGGGAACATTCCATTTTTTGAAAAGAATCTGAAAGAGATTATCCGGCGGAATGTGCGGGCGGGGCGGCTGGCCTATTCGACCGACATTGAATCTTTTGCGCGCAAAGCGCAGGTTATTTTTCTGGCCGAAGATGGGGCGGAGAATCTGACCGATGTGGTGATGCGGATTGCGCGGCTGGCACCGAAGCCTCCGATTCTGACTGTGGTCACGCCGGTGGCAGTCGGAACAGCCACGGCTCTCGAGAAAAGTTTGAAGGATGCGGGCCTGCAGGCGACGATCGTATCGCAGCCTATGTTCTTCACGGACGGTTGCGCGGTGGAGGATTTCAACTGGCCGGACCGGCTGATTCTGGGGTCGACTTCGAATGAAGCGGTCCATGTGCTGAAGCAGATTTTCCATCCGCTGGTCATGCGCGGAGTGCCGGTGATCGTGACCAATCAGGCGACGGCGGAGTTGGTGCGGGAATCAGCGACGGCGTTTGTGGCGACGAAGATTTCTTTCATCAACGAAGTGGCGGCGTTGTGCGAACGCGTAGGCGCGGACGCGGTGAACCTGGCGCTGGCTTTGGGGCTGGACAAGAAGATTGCTCCGAGATGTCTGCAGCCGGGAGCGGGGATGGGTGGAGTATTCGCCGAGTCCGATATGGATTCGCTGGCGCAATTGGCGCAGGCGAACGGCGTTCCGCTGAAGGTCTTGAGTGCGGCACGGGATGTTAACCACAACCTGGCGGACCGGCTGGTCGACAAGATTGCGGCGGCTTTGAATTCGGTGGAGAACAAGGATGTAGGAATTCTGGGATTGGCGTTCAAGCCGAATACGAATTCGGTGGCCGGATCTTCGGCGATCCGGTTGGCGGAGACGCTGGTGTCGAAAGGGGCACGGGTGCGGGCTTACGATCCGGTGGCGCTCACGGATGCCAAGACGCGGCTAAACGGGTCGGTGCGTTATTGCGATTCGGCTTATGCAGCGGCGGAAGGTATGGATGCACTGGTTGTCGGCACGGGGTGGCCGGAATTTCGCGCGCTGGATTTCGAGCGCATCAAGAATCTGCTGAAGAAGCCAATTATTGTGGATACGAAAAATCTGCTGGATTCGGTGCGGCTGCGCGCCATGGGATTTGAGTATGTAGGTGTGGGGCGCGGGTGAGCCTGGTTGGTGAGGAAGCCTGCGGATCGGCGACACCCTCCGAGTGCGTCACCTTGTATTCGCGCTTTTGCTTTTTCCTTTCGGGTGTTCTCGATAGTTTTTCATTCAGCTTATTCTGCTTGCCCTTTTCTGCCGTGATTCACATGTTGAGTTCGGTGTGTTTTAGTTTTCTCGGCGACGAGTGAGCGGCGCGAGCGCGTGAGCCGTGCTTAGCTGCGAATCAACGGTCCCTACGGGACGGGGTTATAGGAGAAGCGATCTTACCCGGCGTTGAAACGCCGGGCTATTGTCGAACGTCCTACGGACGATTTTCTTTTTCGGCGCGTCGGCACGTTGGTGCGTTGGTGCGTCGGTGCGTCGGTAGGCCAGCGGAGTTGGAATACATTGGGTGAGGCGCGGTTGTATAATCAGCGTGGCGGTGGGAATAGCTCAACTGGCAGAGCACCGGACTGTGGCTCCGACGGTTGCGGGTTCGATTCCCGTTTCCCACCCCAGAATTTCCCGCCTCTTGCTTTCCTTGATCGTTACGTCCAGATTTGCTTCCAGGTTTGGCTCGTCCCTTCATTCCTATTTCGGGAATAGATTCCGCGGTATCGGCCCGGATTCGTTGATTATCGCGTTTCTGCAGACTAGAATCCGCACGTCTTCTCGAATGCGGTTTTCCGTTGTCTTCGCATTCCGGTGCCCAGTTGCGATGGATTTACGGCCCCGCGGTTGAGAACTCCCGTTCTATCTGGAGGCCTATGAAAACTTCTCCCGGTAAGGGCAAGAAAGACAAAGCAAAGATTCCGACAGCGGCGAAGAATGGTCCGCAATTGATGCCAGAATTATTTCCCATCGTTGGCATTGGAGCGTCAGCAGGCGGGCTGGAGGCATTTTCCGAACTGTTGCACAACCTGCCAGAGAAAACCGGGATGGCATTCGTGCTGGTGCAGCATCTCGATCCCAAACATGAAAGTGCGCTGCCCGAGATTTTGGGCCGAACTACCAAGCTTCCGGTGGAAGAAGTAACGGATGGAACGGTGGTGCAGCCGAACCATGTTTATGTGATTCCGGCCAATACCAGCATGATGATCGACGATGGAGCACTGCAGTTGAGGGCGCGGACGACAGTGCGGGGCCAACACATGCCGATCGACAATTTTTTTCGCTCGCTGGCAGAGAAGGTTGGACAGCGGGCGATCGGGGTGATCTTGTCGGGCACAGCTTCGGACGGCACCGAGGGCTGCCGGGCGATTAAGGATGCGGGAGGTTTGACGTTTGCGCAGAATGAAGAGTCGGCGAAATATGACAGCATGCCGCGCAGCGCGGTGCATGCCGGGTGTATTGATTTCATTCTTACGCCGAAGGACATTGCGCGGGAGCTGGGTGGAATTGGGCAGCATCCTTACGTGACGCACGTGCTATCGAGTCCCAAAGATGATTTTCGCGGGATGGAGGGGGGCGAAGTGGACGCACTGTTCGGCTTACTACGCGAATCTACCGGAGTGGATTTTACGAACTATAAACACAGCACACTGCAGCGCCGGATCCGGCGGCGGATGGACCTGCACAAGATTCCTAATCTGAAGGACTACTTGCTTTACATCGCGAAGAAGCCGGAGGAGGTGGACGAGCTGTATCGCGACTTATTGATTAATGTGACGGGATTTTTCCGCGAACCGGAATCGTTCCTGGCGTTGCGCAAGCATGTTTATCCCGGACTGTTTGAGGGGCGCAAGCCGGATTCGCCGGTGCGGGTGTGGGTGGCTGGGTGTTCCACGGGCGAAGAGGCTTATTCAATTGCGATTACCTTGCTCGAATACTTGTGGACGCACACGCGGAACATTTCTCAGGCGGCGACGGCGATTCAGATTTTCGCCACCGACATCAGCGAAACCTCGCTGGATCGCGCCCGTAGCGGTTTGTATTCAAAAGCCGCAGTTGCAAATATTTCACCGGAGCGACTGAAGAGATTTTTTGTGCCTCAGGACGGCGGCTATCAGGTGAACAAGTCGATCCGGGATATGTGCATTTTTGCCCGGCAGAATCTGGTAAAAGATCCGCCGTTCTCGAATCTGGACCTGGTGAGCTGCCGCAATCTCCTGATTTATCTGGGGCCGCTTTTACAGAGGCGGGTTATCCCCACTTTGCATTACGCATTGAAACCCAACGGCTATCTGATGTTGGGGGATGCGGAAAGTCTGGCGGGATTCGGCGATCACTTTTCGCTGGTCGACAAGAAAGACAAAATCTACCAGAAGCGAAAGACTACAGCGCGAATGGCAACCTACTTCGCCACTACGGATTATTCGCCGCGCCGCGAAGAAGATGCAAAGACCGGGCTGCACTTTCCGGCTCCTTTTACGGTAGAAAACGAAGTCGAGCAATTGCTGATTAACCGATTTGTGCCCGCCAGCGTGGTGGTCAACGATCAATTAGAAATTGTGCAATTTCAGGGCAAGACTGGGACTTATCTGGAGCCGGCCGCGGGGCAGCCGTCGTTCAGTTTGTCGAAGATGGCGCGCGAAGGACTGGTGGTGGACTTGCGCGCGGCTTTGAGCCAGGCGAAAAAGAACAATCAGATGGTGCGCAAGGAAGCAGTGCACTTTCAATCGGAAGGAAAGGTGCTGGAAGTAGATCTGGAGGTGCTTCCGCTGCGGGGGCAGGGAGCGCAGGAACGCTATTACGTAGTCGTATTCCAGGAGCCGGCTGCGGGACGGGCCAAATCGGGGGCAGAAACTGGCGGCGGCAAAACCAGGAAACCTGATACGGAGACAGCCGAGAGCCAGAACTTGAGACGAGAGATTGCACAGTTGCGAGGGCAGTTGTCATCGCTGATTGAGGACCATGAAACCACGCTGGAAGAATTTAAATCGATGAATGAGGAAGTGCTCTCCGCGAACGAGGAGTTGCAGAGCACAAATGAAGAATTGGAAACGGCCAAGGAAGAGCTGCAATCGACCAATGAAGAGCTGATGACACTGAACGAGGAGATGCAGAACCGGAATGCGGAGTTGAGTTCGGTAAACAGCGATCTGCTCAACCTGCTGGACACGGTGAATCTTCCGGTGGTGATGGTGAGTCTGGATCTCCGAATCCGGCGGTTTACGCCGCCATCGCAGAAGCTGCTCAACCTGCAGCCCAGCGACATCGGGCGGAGGCTGGGTGAGATTCGAACCAACCTTGAGTTCCAGGACTTGGAGACGCTAGTGCAGGAAACCATCCGCAGTGCGAGTTCACAGGAACGCGATGTTCGGGAGAAGAGCGGCGCGTGGTATGGCTTGCGCATCCGTCCGTACAAAACATGGGACAACAAGATCACCGGGGCGGTGATCAGTCTGCAGGATATCGACACGCTCAAGCGAACGCTCGACAGTACGCGCGAATATGCCGACGAGCTGGTAGACAATTCGCAGGGATGCATTTTGCTGCTGGACGACAAGTTGCGGGTGACAGCGGGGAATCGGGCTTTCTACCGCACCTTCGAAGTGACCGCGCCGGAGACTGAGGGCAGCTCGATTTACGAACTGGGCAATGGGCAGTGGAATGTGAGTGGATTGCGGCGCGTGCTGGAGGACATCATCCCGAAGAACGCGCAAGTGAGCGATTACGAACTAAGGCATGATTTTCCCAAGCTCGGTCCGCGGACGATGGTGCTGAACGCCCGGCGGGTTGAGCTGCAGCCGGGACATCCATCGATTTTGCTGGCCATCGAAGATGTCAGCCGGAGAAGCCAGCAGGGAGTTGCCTGAGGTTTGTGTGCGGCGGGAAAGTTCATGTAGCATTGAATTGCACTTCTTCATTTGCGGTTATTGAAGAACCATGAAAGAGTGGACGGGATTGGAGTAGACATGGCCAGCCTTCAGGCACTCTGCAGTATTTGCGAAGCGCGGGTGACCGCATTCACTCTCTTAGGCGACAGCGATCTTGCGCTTTTGCTCGATCGCAACCAGGAGATTATCGTGCGGCACGTGTTTGGGGATGACTCCGGAAAGCAGCTAGATCATCGATGGAGTCTGGTGGGCAAAGAAAAAGAGGATCTGATAAAACTAATCCGGTTGATGGCGCAGGAAAAGAAGCGACTTGGGCATCGGGATTAAGCAAAAGTGCGGAAAATATTGCTCAGACGAAATATTGAGAACCCGGCCTTATAAAGTTTCTAGTGTAGTTCTCGTTGCGGCGGTAGAATTCAATGACTCGAACGTAAGAATGAGACGGATTTTCAATCCATTTCGCAAGTCTTCATCTCGAGATCTCTCGTCTCGAGACCCACTGTTTCGAGACTCATCGTTTCGATATTCTCCATTTCGGCCCATTGGGGGAAGTTTGGGTCCGCTCGAGCAACGGATGCTTGACGCGTTGTGGACGCGGGGCAGCGCCACAGTGCGCGAGCTGGTGGATGGCGGCTGTGAGGACCTTGCCTACACTACGGTGATGACCACGCTGGACCGTCTGTTCAAGAAGGGTGTGCTTACGCGATCGGAGGAAGGCAGAGCGTTCCGCTACGCGGCGCGGTTCAGCCGCGAGGAATTTCGCCAGGAAGCCGCGGGACACGCGTTTCGGCAACTGCTGGACGCCAGTCCAGGTTCGTCGTTGCCCTTGTCGTTTCTGGTGGAAATTCTGGGAGAACGGGATGCGCAACTGCTGGACGATCTACGAACGCTCGTGGAACGCAAGCGCCGAGAACTCACTCAACGCGAGGCGGAGCGCGGCGAATCGAGTTCCGGCAGAGCCGGGCGAACGGAGACTAAGTGATGTTTGCCCTGCGCGGAGTTGCGGTCTCGTTTTCGATTTTCTTCATCTTCTATAGCGTGCTGACACTGGCCATTGGGCTGGTGTGGCGAAGGGCATGGAATTATTGCCGGCAGGGTTCGGCGAGAAACTGCGCCGATGCTCTGTTTGTCTTGCGCATGACTCCGTGGATAGTTTCTGCAGTGGTGACTCTGGCGTTTGCCGTCCCCTCGTTTCTGTTGCTGGAACCGCGTGCGGTGCGGGAATCAATGAGTCCGGTGCTGGAGGTGTTGTGCATCTGCGGAATCGCGGTGGTGCTGGCGGGAATGTGGAACGCCACTGCGGCTTTGCTGCGGGCTGCGAAAACGGTAGGGGGTTGGTCGGATAGAGCTCGCGTGATCGGGCGGAGTGATGCAGATTCCGGACAGCCGGTATTGCTGCTGCGGACTGCGGGAGCCGCGCCCCCGTTGACTGCGGCGGGTATTTTGCGGCCCAGCGTGTGGTTATCGGATGCGGCGGAGTTTGTGCTTACGGAGCGCGAATTGCGATGTGCTTTGCGGCACGAAGTGGTGCACGTACGCCGGCGGGATAATCTGAGGAAATTACTTTTGCGGCTGGTGGCGTCTCCGGGGATGACGGAACTGGAGAGTGCGTGGCGCGAGGCGACCGAGATGGCGGCCGATGATGCCGCAGTATCGAATGCGTCCGAGGCGCTGGATCTGGCTGCGGCGGTGATCAAGCTTTCCCGGTTGGCTCCGCTGCTAGCTGCGGGCGAGCTGACTACCGCTTTAGTCCACAGCCCGGCGGAGTCAGTGAATGCGCGTGTGGAGCGTCTGATTGCGTGGACGGAACGGCAGAGTTCCGCTCCGGCATATTCGCTGCGATATTCTTTATGCGCCGCGGCCGCGGTTGCGGCTACGCTGGCGCTGAGTTATAGCTCGTTACTCGTGCAAGTCCACACCGTAACGGAGTGGCTGGTGCGGTAGAGATCTGACTGCAGCCGAGCCACCCCGAACGGGAAAGTTTCTTTCGTGCGTCCCCTCTACTCATCGATCCGTTGGACAACCGATAAAATCTTCCACTGCCCGTTCAACTTTGAAAGTGTCATGTAGTCCACCCAGTGTGGAGTGACGAGTTTGGCGGACGCGATGTCTCCGGAAATATCCAGGACACTAATCTGTTCCGTGCGCTCCGCCCGGGGAATATCAGACTCGCCGAGAGAGCGTACTTGCTGCGACATCTGAGTACCAGTCTGTTCCCTCATCGGGATATCGCCATGAATCACGTGTTTGAGGTAATGCGGATGGAGGGTTTGCTCCAGTCGCGCTGCGTCACCGGTGTAATAACCCTCGATGTAGTTCCGCACGGTCGCGCTTATGGCGGAAGAGTCGTCGGTCGTTGCGGGTTTAGTTTGAGCGTTGGTTGAATTGTGGAAAAGCAGAAAGCATAGGGTGAAAGCGAGTACAAGGCGTTTCATGGTGGAGCATCTCCGTGAGGGTGGAACGGTTCGGGCAGTTGGATTGTGGCATTGCGAATGGGTCAACACAACTACACCAAAGTTCATGTCTGCGGGAGAACCTGCCGCTAAGTTTTCGAGATTCGTCCGATTTCAGAAAACTATGCGTACGCCTACTTGCGCGGCGAATGGGATTCCTACAGTTGTGCCGGGACCGAAGAAATCGCCTAAGGCACCGCCGGGAACGCGAAGCTGGTTGATGCTGGTGATGGGTTGCGTGGCCGTGCACGCCGCATTGGTGCAGATGTCTGTGATGTTGCCAAGTTGTGCCTGCGCCGACGGGACAGGAAGCAAGGCGATGTTAGTGACGTAGTTCGCCCCGGGATTATTGCGGTTGAATAGATTGAAGAATTCGGCGAACGGCAGAATCTGCCAACGCTCGCCGATTTTGAACGGACGTGTAAAGCGCAGGTCGGCTTGAATGTAAGGCGTGCCGCGAACTTCGTCGAGGCTTTCGGGAACTCCGTTCACGGAAATCCGACCGGTGCTGGTAGCGTTGGTGATGGTGAAGGGGCGCGCGCTTTCAGCCTGGGTGATGGTCGTCAACTCGAATCCGCCGGGTACATGAAGAGTTCCGGCGAGCACAAAGCGATGGGTGACGTCCTCGCCGGAGGGCCCATAATCTCCCGGCCCGAATGGGTTCAACGGATTGCAGACGCCGTTCACGTAGTCAAATAGCTCGCCGAGAAGGCATCCCCAGGTTTTTGCTTTGGATAGCGTGTAGTTAGCCGTCAAGCTAAAACGGCGAGCTACGTTGCCTTGTAAGTGCAGCATAAGTGAGTTATAGCTCGACCGATTGTCCGACTTGAATAGATTGAGATCGGGAACTACGCTGGCTTGGTCACTCGAGTAGTTGGGATCGGATACGGGGATAAGTGGCGTGAAGAGATTGGTGCCGCCGGTGAAGCTGTAGGCGCGATAACCGTGATTGCCCTGTTCGTGCGTGTAGTCGGCGGCTAACGTCCAATGCTGATTGAAGGCGTGCTGAACGCCGGCGGTGGTGTGGATGGCGTAGGGAGTGCGGTAGCGGCCGTCGATCAAACTGCCTGCTCCACCCGCAGCATCGCCCGCGATACAACCGGGTCCGATAGTGGAGGGGGGATTACCGCCGACGAACCTGCACGGTCCGGTGGCGGCGTTGGTCGAGTTCACGCCCTGAAACGCAGTGGCCCATCCGTTTTGCGCGAGGTCGTTGTAGAACATCCCGAAACCGGCGCGGATTACTGTTTTGCGCGCTTTCGCCGGGAGAATATGCGATGCCGAGGCGCGGACCGAATTGGGCGTGATCGTCATGCGGAGCGCTCACCGGAATCTGCAGCGCCTGAAGTGTCACATAAGCCGGATTGTCCACCTGGCTGCGGCCCGAGGCTTCGAACAGGCCAAACGTCGTCTGGTAACGGAGGCCGTAATTCACGGTGAGATGTGGAGTGACGCGCCAGGAATCTTCCGCGTACAGAGCGAGGCGCTGCACATTTTGCGAGAAGCTGCCGTCGTGGGCTGGAGTAGTAGAAGCGCCGGCAGCCAGGTCGTTGAGAAATGCCGAGGGCGGCTGACTTATGTAATAAGTTGGATCCTGCGGGAACGAATACAAGGTTTCGGCATTGCCCGGAAACGCTCCACTCAGCACGGGTTCGTGAATGAAGTTGACGCCGAATCTAAAAGCGTGGTCGCCGGTGGCGTGGCTGACGTCATAACGAAGCTGATATTTTTCCTGATTGCGCAGATCGGGGAAAAGAGTGATGGGCGTGGCGAACTGATTGTCGCCAAAGGTTTCGAATCCAGAAATGGTTTGCGACGTGGAACTGAAGGGAAATGCGAGCGCGTAGCCCAGAGTGGAATTGCGCGCCTGGGTGAGATGCAATTCACTGACGTCGAATACGAATGCACCCAGCCACATGGGACTGAATGTGTAAGTGTTGCTGATGACCGCGTTCCAGTAATTGTTATGCGTGGTCAGGCCGGTGGATGGGAGCGTGGCCTGCTGCACCAGAGCGTTGTGCGTGAGGTAGTTGTCTTCGGAGGTGCGCAGAAACCATTGCGACTTGGGAGACTGCGACCAGTCGAAGCGGACATCACCAATGTAATCGCGGAACGGGATAGGAACATTCTGCGGCACGGTGATTGAGGAGATGCCGGGAATCAGGCCGTCGGCGGCCAGTTGCGCGAGGGCGTTGAACTGCGTGGTGCTGGCGGGGCTGTAGGCGATGCTGGCATCTTCGTGGACGTATTCGATCGAGGAAAACATCCACAGCTTGTCGCGCTTGATGGGGCCGCCGAGCGTGCCGACATAATTCTGGCGAGAGAAGGGCTGCTTGGGATTGGGAGCGGGATTTTCGATGGGGAATCGGGCGTTGAGCGCGGCGGCGCGCTCGTAAAAAGCTCCAGTGCCGTGCCATTCGTTAGTGCCACGTTTGGTGGTGATCACGACGGAGCCCGCGGTGGTGCTTCCGGTATCGGCATCTTCCTGAGCGGTTTGAAAGGCGAATTCCTGAATGGCATCAGGAGAGAAGTTTTGCAGGAAGCCGCCAATCCAGTCATCGGAGTTGTCGCCGCCATCGACGGAGAGTTGGTTGTTGAGACCGGAGCTGCCTCCGGTGGAGACGGCGGTGATGCGCGCCTTGGTGGGATCGGAAGGTTCGACGGGTTCAGTTCCAGGGACAAGGTAAGCGATATTAGCGAAGCTGCGCGCGGCGAGCGGGAGAGTTTCAAGATCGTTGCTTGTGACTACGCCCTGGTGAACAGCGCTGGCGAGATCGATGACTTGCGTGGTGATCGAGGACGGTTCGGCTTGAACGTTTACGGTTTGCTGGACGGACGACGGCGTCATAGTGACGGTTATGTCGCGAACGGTGCTGACTGCGATTACGACTTCGGCCTGCGTGGCAGCGAAACCTGTGGCATTAACTGTGATGCGGTAGTTGCCGGGCGGAAGGTCATCGATGCGAAATTCACCGCGGTCTTCGCTGAGGGCCTCGCGCTGCACGGAGGAACCTGCGAGTTGCGCGATGATGTTTGCCCTGGGAACACGCGCGCCGGTGGCGTCCTGCACGGTGCCGCGGAGGGAGCCGCGCGAGTTTTGGGCGTGGAGAGTTGACGTCAGCAGGCAGGCGAATAACGTTAGGAATAATGCAATCTGGTGCGGATGGTTTTTCATTTCGGACAGGAGCGAGATTAGACTGCGGAGTCGAGCTACTACCAGAGGTCGTAGGGATGGACCGTGTCTTATGGCTTTTCTGTCGCTGTGGGAGGGGCAGCCGCGTCCCCGGATTGCGATGTTATTACGCTGAGATCAAAATCGGACATTAAAAGGGCTACTTCTCTTATCGAGGCCGTAAAAAATGCATCGAACGTCTCGACTGTTATGGGATAGCCGAAATCCTCGGGCTTGGCTTGAAAGCGCCTTAGTTCCCTCCTGAGTAGCCCTGGCTTCATTCGATTGATGAAGTCGTCGAGTAAGCCCGGCTCATAAAAGCGGTCAACCTTCGGAATGATTACCACATGGTTTGCTTCCGGGTAATACAACCGGTACTTCTCGTGTATCTTGCCCTTGTAAAATGAACTTAGCCATTCCAGCATATTGGGTTTTGGATCAACCAGAAGGAGCGAACAATCATGGTTGTTGACATTTATTGTTTCAATTAATTTGCTAACGTTCATTCTGGATAAGCCTCCTCAGGCTAACGGCTTCCACGCTTAGTTTGCTAGAAGAACGATCCCCAAGCTGCCACATGTGATCGGATAGACCAGCGGCCATCGCCGGAGTGATTTGCAGCGTCTTGTGGGCTTCTGCCGAATTCTAGACACAGCATGGCTGTGCTCGACCAGCAACGGTAATGGCGTGTCGATTCCGATCTAATAACGAACAGCGGCCTCAATCCGACCAGCTTTGCGGAACGCGATCCCAGCGATGTTTCTTCAGTTCTTTGAGCAAGCTTGCTTCGAGCGGGCCGGCGTCACTGGCCGCGACGTTCTGGCGAACGTGCTCCGGGTCGCGCATCCCGACGATGGTTGTACTCACCGCAGGATGCGACAGGATGAAGCGCAGAGACATTTCTGGAAGGGTCATGCCAGCGGGCACGATTTTCTTTAGTTCGTCTATGCGCTGAATTGTATTGGCGAGATTTTCCGGACCGAAGTAGCCGGAGCGCCAATCGGATTTTGGGAAACGAGTTTCGAGCGTCATCTTGCCGCCGAGGCTGCCTTCGTCCAGCGGGACGCGGGCGATCACACCGATGTTGAGTTCCTGACATAGCGGGAAATAATTTATCTTCCGGCGCCTGATCGAAGATGTTGTAGATCACTTGAACGACGTCGACTAACCCGGTGTGCAGGGCTTTGATGCCATTCTCCGGCTCCCAGCGATTCAGGCTGAGGCCGAAGGAACGGATCCAGCCGCCGTCTTTTAATTTTTCTACGGTGGAGCGAAATTCAGGATTCTCGGTCCAGCTATCGTCCCACACATGGAATTGCAGAACATCGATGGAATCGACGCGAAGTTTCTTGCGGATCTGGTCGGCGTATTTGAGGACGTGATCCTGGGAAAATACATCGTGATATTTGTATTCCGGGAGTGCGGGCCATTTGTCATTGGCGGGAGGAATCTTGGAAGCGGCGTAAAGGCGTTTCTTGTTGCGGGCCATGGTTTCGCCAAGCAGAGCGTCGCTTTTGCCTTCGCCGTACGCCCAGGCAGTATCGAAGAAATTGCAGCCGGAATCGACGGAAAGTTGCAGGGAATCCAAGGACTGGCGGTCGTCGGAGCCGCTCCAGCCGCTCATGCCCCAGAGCCCATAGGCAATGTCGCTGACTTCGAATCCGGTGCGGCCTAGCTTGCGATATCTCATGCGTCTTCCCTTTGAAGGATTTTTATGAATTCCGGAGAACCTGACATCGTAGCAGTTTTGATGGGAGGTTGAAGTTTGCGGGAAGGCAAAAATCTTTAACACAGGGGGCACAGGGGTTCACAGGGTAGAGCCAGGCGGCTTGTCAGTTGATTTTTCGATGGGAGGCATCGAGATTTTGCAGTCCAGCGATGGTGCTTGAAGTGGTTCAATGGAAGTAGATCATTGAGCTTTAGACCCTGGAGGTTCTCCCTATGAAGTCCGAATTTAATATCCCGCCATCCTCACCCTATCCTGGGGAAGAGTTGAAAGCGCCATCTTCGCGGTTGTTGGACGAAAAAATTTCCGATGACACGGGCACGGAGGCGAAGGTGGATAGCGCGTTCGCGCCCGCTGGGTTGAAGAATCCGTTCTGGAAGTAATCCCACGCCTTAGGCGATGCTCTGGGAATGCTGCGTCTGCTCGAGGAAGCGAGCGTGAGAGAGGATCCAGCAGCATAAACCGCTATGGAATCCTTAACCCATCAGCGCCCCTGTTGGATTTGCGAAAAAACCTGTTCGCTCGAAGACTGCAGAATCGATGAGCGGGGACGCCCGGTGCATCCGGAGTGCTACGTGGGTTACGGGGCACCGCAGCGCGGAATGCCTGACATTCCGCCGAAGCTAGATTTGTAATATTCCACGCGTAGCTTTTCCCGGTCGCCGCGGCGGAAATCAACAGACCATCTTACTTGTCCAATAGTCGCGACAACCAATCTTAGAGCCAGCCAGTATCCTGGTTTCGATTGACGTTCATAGCGCCCAGTGGCTTCTTGATCTGGTTCTTGCCGGTGAGCCAATCAGAAAGGATATTCAGATCGACTGGCGGAATGCGAAGGAATTCGCAGCCCAGGGCGCCATATGCTCGAGTCCACTGAACTCGTGCTTGAATATAAATCGTTCTGTCGGCACCGGGAAGCAGCAAGCGAAAGCACAACACATCGCCGACCGCAAATTCTTCCTTAACGCTTATCCCTACCCCTCCGTCGCCAATATCGAGGATGATCGCTTCGGTAGAGCGCCCTCGTTCATCCGTCACCGTTACTTTACTCATCAATGCATATCTTGTGTGACGGCGGTGGTCGTAGAGCATTCTGGAATATGCGGCCTTCAAAGATTTCGTTACCGAGCTGTCCGTGACGGGCTTAGGAAGCACGATGTCGGCACCTCGAACTGTGCAATTGCTCGGAGAAACCGCGACCACGGTCGGTTTTCGCCACCCGTTAGACTTCCGGATGCCGGTCAGCAGTTCCGCTGAGTCTTCGTCCCAGTCGACGATCACTAAATCGGTGTTGCGGCCCGCGAGTTGATCGAAGGCTCTCGAGGGACTCAAACATACCTTCGTAGAGATGGAGAGTTCATCGAGGAGTTTGTTCATGACGCAAACTACCGCGGGATCCCGAGAGATCAGCAAGCATTCAAAAGCCATATCGGACGTCACGCGTCACCCCTTTTGCTTGTCTAGTTCGAGCATTTCAATTACCAACCATCTCTAGCCAGAAGCTATGGCCTGTAAGTACTTAAAGTAACGATCCGGAAGGCCAGTGTCTGAAATCTAGATTGTGCTCCAGATTCTGGTCGCGAATGGGATGAAAAGCCGAAGACTTACAGGATGAGCGAGAATTGTTAAGAGGCGTTATGTGTTGTGTAGAGCTCGCTCTATGCGCTTTCGCCCCGGCTTTCAAGCTTCATTCTTGAAAGTAGCTGATAGATGGTTGCTCGACCGACGCCAAGAATCTCCGCCGCACGTGCTTTGTTGCCCCCGACTCGGTCCAGTACACGCATGACATGGCGGCGGGAAATTTCTTCAAGGGAAAATAGGGCTTCATCCGTCGGCGATTGTTCACTGGATTGAGTCTGGATTCTGAGGGGTAAGTCTGCGATGTCGAGGAACTTGCCATCGGTCATCATGCAGGCGTTCCCGATCACACTCTCTAATTCCCGGATGTTTCCCGGCCAAGGGTAGGTTGCCATTCGGCCTTGCGCTCTTCTCGTAATGCCGGCGATGGGTTTCTCATATTGAGCCGCAAACTTCTCCACAAAATATCGCTCAAGAAGCGGCAGGTCCTCCCTTCGGTTGGCGAGTGCCGGTAGCTCAATCTCAACCACCGCCAGCCGGTAATAAAGATCCTCGCGAAACTTTCCTTCACGCACCATGGCGCGCAGGTCGCGATTCGTAGCTGCGATGACCCGCAAATCTACTTTGCGGGGAGAGTTTGAGCCGACTCTTCGAACTTGGTGGTCTTGCAACACCCGGAGCAATTTTGCCTGAGCGCCGGGCGAAAGCTCTCCGATTTCGTCGAGAAAAATGGCGCCCCCGTCGGCGCTTTCAAACAGCCCGGCCTTGTCCACGGCGGCACCGGTGAAAGCGCCTTTCACGTAGCCAAACAATTCGCTCTCTACCAGACTTTCGACCAGGGCAGAGCAGTTGCAAACTACGAACCTGTCCGGCAGACCCGGGCTGAGGGTGTGCAGCGCTCTGGCGACCAACTCCTTGCCCGTTCCGGTCGCGCCCGTAATCAGGACGGTCGTGAAATGCGGAGCGACTCGCCGCATTTTTGCGAATACTTCAAGCATGAGCGGGCTGCGGCTGACGATCCCTTCAAATTGACAAGCCTGGACCAATTCATGATCGAGACCCAGTGTCCTCTGGCGTATCTCTGCTTCTGCAAGAAAGCTCGCGATTCGGATGCGAAGCCTCTGGAGGTCAATGGGCCGCGTCAGATAATCGCAAGCGCCGCGCTGAATGGCCTCAACCGCAGAATCCGCCGAATAATGGCCGGAAATAAGGATTACGTTGACCGACGGATCGGTTCGAACCATGCGCTCCAGCAGGTCCATCTGCACCCCATCCGGCAGGTTCAGATCAAGCACTACATTTCTGGGTTGAGCCTGCAGAAAGAGTTCGAAGCCAGCCTCGGGGTCACTTGCGGTCACTATCTCCAACCCTTCCGGAGAAAGTGTCTCTAGAATCAAGGCCCGGTTTTGTGGATCATCTTCGATTACCAACAATCTAAACGTGTTGATCTTATTCATCTGGCCCGAGCTAAGGGCTTCTCCCGAATGACACGTGTCTAAGTGATTAGACGGATGATCCATCGATCTGGATACGCACGAAAACTGGAAGCTTATTGTTATGCTTCGTCATGATTAGTAGCTCCAACCCGATGGTTTCAAGGGTTGGGGTATGCGAGGATCGTTTGTAACCTTCCGCGAATTATGTCTGCCCCCCCCGTTTGTGCGGTTAAGATGCCGCAAGCCTGCTAACTAGAAAGTATATGCCGTTTGCGATACGGTACAGCTCAAACATCCATTCATTTACGAAAACCGGACAAGTCTCGGCGCAAACAAGTGCCCGGCGCACAGCCTGGCGGCCAAATCGCGCCCGGGATTGGACATTTTGTTACGAAATCCGAACACTCCACAAATACCCTCCGGCGCACTACCCGATTTGCTGGGAGGAATATTACTTACGGCATCGGATTCTTGTTTCGAAGCGTCTATTGAGAAAACAGTATTCCACAATTAGGCCACACGGAGACTATGGAACGGTATTTATGCGGTAAACAAACAATAGACCGCCAAGACATTAGCGCATTCAGGGGATTTGGTCGCCAACGTGCCACACTCTTTGAGTGATCTTATGAAAGAATATGTTCACCTCGACGGGCTTCTCTTCACTCACGACACGCAAGTAGTGTCGGTAATGAATCAGATTCTGGAAACCTTTGCGATCCAGACCGAAGTTTGCCAAGAATTGGACTCGGCTCTGGACGCAGTCACTCATCGCCGGCTGGATGCTGTAATTGTGGATTGGGATGGTGAGTTCGATCCTTCCCGCGTCGTCAGAGCCACTCGTAAGTCATCTCCAAACAGTAATTCCATTATCGTTGCCATGGTCAATGGGCATACAGAAACCCACGCACTTCTCGTGGGCGCCAATTTCATGATTTACAAGCCGACCGATGCCGAGCAGGCGCGGCGGTGCATGCGGGCTGCGTACGGAACGATGCTGCAAAACCGCAGGAGGGCGGCTCGAGTTCCAGTCGATATTGCAGTAGTGGCAAGGGTCGCGGAGGTCGGAGAAATCCAGGCAAGAATCAGCGATCTCAGCGTGGGTGGGCTGGCTCTACAATGTAGCCAACCGCTTCCAGTCAATCGAGAAATGTTGACGCAATTCTCTCTTCCTGGCATCACCGGCATGATTCACGCGGCGGGGAAAATTGTGAACGCTAATGACACTGGACGTGCCGGTGTGCGGTTTTCATTTATTCCCGAGGAGGATCGCAACTTGCTGGAGAACTGGTTGGCAATCGAACTGGCTAAGCTGGAAAATGTTGAGATGCCAACAGGCGATGCTGCGAATTGAGAAACGAGACAATATGCATAAGTCCAACCCGGTGAGAGAAACCAAGCGGCGCAGGCAATACTAACCCGCGCTAAGGCTCGCGCAAGGTCCAGTCACCCTCTTACTACCTTCTTAAGCAGTTGAAACTACTTCTCCTGATTCCGTTAGAGTTCAGGCTAGCCGCTGTGATATTAGCCGGCCTCATACTCTGAAGGATAGGCAAGCCCTCCTGTAGACGGTTCTCGCCAAGCTACGCGATGTTTCAGGACAAGACAATATTCCAGAAAGTCGCCGACTTCTATTGCAACACTCAAGCTATTACTCATACTCATTCAATAGATAACTCTTTTGTCGTCTGCATCTTGGTTGGGTTTTTACGTCAATGTGTAGTCTGGCGTTAGTCGTGCAGTACCAACGATAGCCAGAAGTCCCTCACATTTACACATCGCGACCACGACTCCGTGACTGGGCGTATTGCTGCTTCGGACGCAAGACGTGGCGACGGCGAATCCGGTTATTCGATCCGGCAAAGGCACTTATTGGACTCGAGGACATAGAATGCGCCCCAGAACTTTCGTCAGGATACTTTTTTTTTCGATCGCAGCATTATGTTCAGCGCAGCAGTACGACGCCCCGGCGGAGCTTCCCGGCGCTGTAAGTCAGACTCCACGAGCTTACCTGAACTACTCCTCGCCGCTTCTCTTCGAGGCGAATCGCGGCCAGAGTGATGCACAAGTTAAGTTCCTCGCCCGTGGCAAGGGATACAAGGCTTTTCTGACCTCCGGGGCAATGGTCCTGTCTTTGCGTTCAAGCCAGGCTCAAAAAGCCCAAACGCCAGCTGCGACAACCGATCGCCAGCCGTCCGCAAACACGACACTGCAATTCAAACTGTTGGGAGCATCCAAGAATCCAGCCATTGTCGGCGAGGATTTGCTGCCCGGCAAAGTTAATTATTTTATTGGACGCGACCCCGCCAAGTGGCACACGGGCGTTCCGACCTATTCCAGAATCCGTTACAAGAATGTGTACCCCGGCATCGATCTGGTTTATTACGGAAGCCATCAGCAATTGGAGTATGACTTCGCGATTTCTCCGGGGGCAAATCCTAATCAGATTCAATTTGAACTCATAGGAGCTGCTCAGACAACAGTCGACGCGGAAGGAAACCTGGTACTTCAGACTGGCAGTGGCGAGGTTCATCTCCAAAGCCCAGTCATCTACCAGGAGTCCGACGGAGTGCGCGTTCGAGTATCGGGCACATATGTCATAAACGGTTCGTCTCACATTGCGTTCCATGTTAGTCAGTATGATCCGAGTAAGCCCATGGTCATTGACCCCGTACTCATATACTCCACCTATCTAGGGGGAAGTGGAGATGACGAGCCCTCAGGCATCGCCGTGGATGCCGCGGGCAGTGTCTACGTTGCTGGGTATACCGATTCATCCGATTTTCCCCTGGCCACTCCCGGATCTATTGCAGCAGGAAACACGCACGTATTTGTTGCCAAGCTAGACTCAACCGGTTCGAATCTTGTCTATGCGGATTATATCGGCGGCAACAATCAGGATTATGGATATGCACTCGTGCTCGATACTGCCAACGAAGTGTATGTGACGGGTAGCACCGCGTCGAGCGATTTTCCGGTAGTAAATCCTTACCGGGCCACATATCCCGGATCATTCAACGGCTTTCTGACCAGGATTTCTGCCGACGGTTCTTCCCTGTTGTACTCAACCTATTTTGGGGGAAACGGTTCAGACTTGCCGGCGAGCATCGCAATCGACAGCGTGGGAAGTGTCCTGGTTGCCGGCAATACATCGTCCACAAACTTTCCGGTAGCCAACGCCTATCAGGCCACCGCGCAGCCGAACCAGGACGGACTCTTTGGCAACTACGGATTTCTTACCAAATTCAGCCCCGATGGATCCTACCTGGCTTACTCCACGTATTTTGCCGGCAATACAAATCTGCCTTACAACTGTGGCGGAACTCCCTGTTGGACTTCGCCTTTTAGTGCCATCAACAGTATCGCGGTAGATGCCAACGGGAGCGCCTATGCCACCGGCGTTACAAACACTTATAATTTCCCCACCACGCAGTCCGCATACCTGGCAACTGACTCGACTCAGCAAACGAATCCCACAGTCGGCTTTGTGAGCAAATTCAGCAGTTCGGGGGCTTTGGATTATTCCACGTATTTTTATGAATCAAGCGCCGCGCTGACTGAGACTGAAGCCATTGCGGTAGATGCTTCGGGTTCAGCTTATGTCACCGGGGTCGCCTTTAGTGACGGCACGTTTCCTGTCACGTCCACCACAATCTGCAACCCTGCCGTATCTCAATTTGCCTGCGACTATGCTTTTGTGACGAAATTTGATCCCACGGGATCGACATTAGCATATTCGACTTTTCTGGGTCCCAACAACAACGCCATCCCGCGAGCCATCGCGCTCGACTCCAATGATGACGCCTACGTGCTGTCGTCTACATCGAGTAACTCATTTGGGATTGTCAACGGGATCGAAACTTATTCGAACGATGGCGATCTGTTGCTGGTAGAAATCGATCCGCTGGCGAGCACGCAACTATTTGCCACTTACCTGGGCGGAAGTGCGGACGAGTTTGCCGCGGACATCGCTCTCGATTCCAACGGCAACATCTATATTGCCGGCTCAACGGACTCGACCGACCTTCCGACGACTCAGGGATCATTCCAAGATGTGCTGGGAGGCGGGACCGACGCATTCGTGATGAAGATTGGGCCGAGCTCAGCACCATCCGTATCGCTAAGTCCCAGCTCTCTGCAATACGCCGCGCAGTCGGTGGGCGCGACCAGTCCGGCGCAAACAGTTCTCCTTCGCAACATGGGCAGTTCGCCGCTTGCGATCTCTTCCATTACGCCAAATGGAGACTTCGCGGAATCGGACACTTGTGGAACCAGCTTGCCTGCGGCCGGAAATTGCAGTTTCTCCGTGACTTTTACTCCCACCGCCGCAGGAGCACGGTTAGGCTCAATCGTGATTCAGGACAACGCTGCAGGAGCGCCTCACATCATCAACTTGAGTGGTGTGGGCAACGGTCCGCTGGCGCTCTTTACTCCTCAAAACCTGACTTTCCCTACGCAATCGCTCGGAACCACCAGCGCCGTGCAAGCCATTTCACTCAGCAACGGCGGCAATCAAACGTTAGACATCACCAGCATTCAAGTAACGGGTGACTTCGCACAGGTCAATAATTGTCCGTCCGCTTTAACTGCTAGCTCCAGTTGCACAATCAATGTGACATTCACGCCTACAGCGTTCGGAACACGCACGGGCACTCTGACCGTCAGCGACAATGCTCAGGGCAGTCCGCAAACTGCGAACCTTACCGGAAGTGGTCCAGCCCCTCCCGCTCCCGTAGTTGCATTCGCGCCCGCAAATCTGGCCTTCTCCGCGCAGCCGGTGAAGACCTCCAGCCCAGCAAAAGTTGTCACACTCAGTAACACGGGCAATGCGACACTGAACCTGAGCGCGATCCAAATCACGGGAGACTTCGCTCAAGCCAATAATTGCCCGTCTACCCTGGCTGCGAACTCGAGTTGCACAATCAACGTCACATTCATGCCCACAGCCTCTGGGGCGCGCGCTGGCAGCCTAACCGTCAGTGACAACGCCCAGGGCAGCCCGCAAGCGGTGAACATCACTGGCGCCGGCGCGGACTTCAACCTCGCTGGTTCTCCAAACAGCGACACTGTCCAACCAGGCTCGGCGGCAAGTTACAAACTGACGGTGTCATCGACCGGCGCGTCATTTGTAAGCGCAGTGAAGTTGACCTGCAGCGGGCTGCCAGCGCAAGCATCCTGCACACTGTCGCCATCCGCCGTGACGCCGGGCGCCAACAACGCGGCCTCAACGCTTTCGATTTCGACGACCGCAACCGTTGCCGGGGCGGCTCCGAGTGGTTCAAGAATATCTCCGATCTATGCAGTTTGGATTCAGTCGCAAGTGATCGGTTTATTTGGAATCCTGCTGATCGCATCAAAAAGCCGGACCAGGAAAACTCGCTCACGCGTGCTCGCGGCTCTCTTGACGGTGGCTTTGATCCTGATGACGGGTTGCGCCGGCGGTACGGGTATCGCGCCGACTTCTCAGACCCCTACTCCTCAAACTGGTACCGCGGCTGGAACCTATACCGTCACGGTTACCGGCACTTCAGGCAATCTGCAGCACTCGCTCCCGGTAACGCTTGTTGTCCAGTGAAACAACCTGCATCGTGCGGTCAGATATGGTGTGGCGGAAGCTCGTTCGATGAAATCTTGAAAGACATGCCAGCTAGTTGCACGCAATCATGTTCTGAGTCACTCCTTCCAAGCTGATCACCGAGTTCGCGAGCAATGGAGCACTCCAGAAGCGGCTGTGATGCTTACGCAAGTAATAGGCGGCGAAGATAGCCCCAGCGCTCTTCGCCGAGGCGACGGCATACGCGCGCCCAACCGTGGGGTGAGTTCCGTACAGGTAAGCGGACTGAACTTCAATATTGCAGACGCCCTGCTTGTGTGCCAGCCAATTCTCGCGTGCAAACAGCGTGGTATAAGAATCGGCGAACGTGCTGCCACTTGAGATGAGCGCAAGGCTCACGAATTTCTTATCGAATGTATGCGCTTCGGCCACCTTCTGAACGGAATGCGGTGCGGCAGGCGATACAGCAACCGGAGTCATGGCTGCATAGATTCGAACCGAGCTGCTGGGAGCTTCGGGCAGTTCGCCCGCCAACGCACTCGCTGCCAGCGCGGTCACCACAAACATGATGATCACGGTTGACTTTAGTAACGTTACCTGGAACTTCGCTGATGCGAAGGGCCGGCTGTTTGTTTGGTTTTTATGATTACGGTAGGTCATGTCCCAAAACTACGCTCGGACCCTATATCGCACAATCGCAAGAACGTAATGGTAAGTAATACCTGCTGGTAACACTGGGTAATTACCCGTTCGGGCCATGCCCGGCTGTTGATGACAAGGCGCCAGAGCGATAAATGCAAAGAACTTCTCGCGCGGTGCGAGCGCATCCACCGAAATCCGCAGGCTCTGTCTCTGCCGATATCCCGACTGTGGGTTGGTTGTTCAATACTTCTGCAAGTCTATGAAACAAATGTGCGCTCTTAAACGTTGGAACGAGGAGACATCGAATGAGAAGTGGATCCCAAAGCAGGTAATTGATTTTAAAGAGTGGTGAGCGAGAAAGGAATCGAACCTACTACCTACCGATTAAGAGTCAGGTAAGGCCCACCCATCTGAGCTCTGGTAACTCACTATTAGCCAAATAACTTACACAAGTCTTGCGCCCACAGAATGTGGAGCTGATTTAGCGCCAACCGAGGGCCGGAGCGAGCGTAGTCAGAATTGCCTCCAGGACATGCACGTTGTAGGCAACACCCAGTTGATTCGGAATGGTGAGCAATAGTGTGTCGGCCTCCGCGATCGCCTCGTCTTTCCTAAGCTGCTCGATGAGAATATCTGGCTCAGCAGCGTAGCTGCGGCCGAAGATTGCCCGTGTGCTTTCGTCAAGGAATCCTATTTGGTCCTCTTCCTGGCCGCCTCGTCCGAAATAGGTACGATCACGGTCATCGAGCAACGGAAAAATACTTCGACTAACAGAAATGCGTGGAGCACGCGTGTGACCAGCTTTTTTCCAGGCTGTGCGATAGGCGTGAATCTGGGCCGCCTGTTGGATGTGGAGCGGCTCACCCGTCTCGTCGAATTTGAGGGTTGAGCTCTGGAGGTTCATTCCCAGCTTCGCGGCCCATACTGCTGTCGCGTTCGAAGCAGATCCCCACCAGATTCGATCACGCAATCCTGCAGAATACGGCTCAAGACGTAGCAATCCCGGAGGATTGGGAAACATCGGACGCGGGTTAGGCTGGGCGAAACCGTTGCCGCGGAGCAATTCTAGGAATTCTTCGGCATGCCGCCGGCCCATCTCTGCATCATCCTCGCCTTTATTTGTGCGGTAACCAAAATAGCGCCAACCATCGATGACCTGCTCGGGCGAACCGCGGCTGATTCCCAACTGCAGTCGACCACCGGAGATTAGATCCGCAGCCCCAGCATCCTCCACCATGTAATGAGGATTCTCGTACCTCATATCGATCACTGCGGTGCCAATTTCAATCTTGCGCGTTTTGGCACCAACCGCCGCGAGCAGCGGAAACGGTGACGCCAGTTGCTGCGCGAAGTGATGAACGCGGAAATAAGCTCCGTCCATTCCCAGTCGCTCGGCCTCCACAGCGAGGTCAACGGACTGCAGAAGCGCGTCGGCTGCCGACCGCGTTTGTGACTGCGGTGAAGGTGTCCAATGACCGAATGAGAGGAAGCCGATTTTCTTCATAGACTATCCAGAGACTTCAGCAACAGGTGCTCGATAACATTATCGATGACTTCCAGTTCAATGTCGCATCGTAATTGCTCGTTTCCGGGTTCAGGCTCTTTTCCATTCCGGCCATGGTGAGGTTCGTCAGGCTGGGATCACCTCGCTCGACTGCATAAGCGAACACTTGCAGTCACTGATGCGTGAGGTTTAGCGCGCAGGCAAGGCGGAACTTGCCTTTGGCGAAAGGCGCAAAGTGATTTTCTCCCACAACCCGAAGAATGCAAGGCCAACCGCGATGCCTATCGCCATTCGAGTGCAGTGTTGCCGATCATTCGCTCAGCACGCAAGTACCGTTCCTCTCATACAGCGACGCAGTTTATGCCTGCATCGCAGCTTTCGCGGCGAAGATGCCCTTGAAGCTTTCGCGGTACTGCAGGAAAACAAGAATCCACAACACGCTCGCGACGAGTGCGGGCGCGATGGTGCCCGGTGACATCGTCAGGTGAAACGCCAGGATGTTGTAGAGCTCCGCAGCCAGCAGTGTCAGCGCAAGTGGCACGAATCGGCCGAAGAGCAGCAACAGCCCACCAAGCACCTGCCCCGCGAAGAAGAACGCGGCGAAGTGCGATGCGACGATCACGCCGAAAAACTGTAACGCCAGCGGATTCGTCGGCGGCGGCTGGTGGATAAAGTTGAGAAATCCGTTCAACCCGAAGACCGTAAACATCAGGCCCAGTAAATAGCGAGCAACGATTGAAGTAGTTTTCATAAGTGTCCTCTCTTAGAAGGTCTGCGCGTGCGTCTGTACGGCTTGAAGGTGTGGTGCGAGAAATGTGTTCCGGTCCTTCCCCTGGTTCAGCGCGCTGGTCCCACCTGCGGTGAGGAAGGTCGCGTCGGTCACGCCAAGAAAACCAAATACGGACCGCAGATACGGTTCCACGAAATTGAACGAGGCCATCCGCGTCTGTGCGTCGTAGATCCCGCCCGTTGCGATGATGAAGGTTGCCTTCTTGCCGGTGATCAGGCCCTTCGGTCCTTTCTCACTGTAGGAAAAGGTCCTGCCCACGCGCGCGATCTGGTCAATCCAGAGCTTGAGAACCGAAGGCACTCCAAAGTTATGCATTGGCACTCCGATGACGTACTCATCCGCCTGCTCCAATTCGGCGAGCAGCGAGTCGGAGAGTGAAAGCAATTCCTTCTGCTGTGGAGTGCGTGCTTGTTCCGGCGTGTAGACGGCACCGACCCATTCCGCATTGATTGGCGGCATGGCCGTTGCGTTGAGGTCGCGGTAAATGACCTTTCCATCCCGGTGCGCCGCCTTCCATTGGGTCACGAACGCAGCGGTTAGTTCGCGCGAGACTGACCGACCGTAGAGCGGGCTGGAATCAATATGAAGTAGCGCCGACATTGAGAATTCCTCCTGCACGACATATGATGAATAAGCGACATACGTCGATTCAGGAAAATAAACAAGTGTTGCTTTAGTCCGTAAAGCGGTATGCTTTCATCAATATAGAAATGGCCCAGCTTCTCCAACCCGAGACAGAAACGACGGATCCGCGCATCCTGCGGAGCCGCCGCATGCTAATGGAAGCACTGGCCACGCTACTGACTAAAAAGGAGTTCGAAGACCTTTCTGTGCAGGAGATCGCAGACGAGGCAACCTTGAATCGGGCCACATTTTACCTGCATTATGCCGACAAGAACGCGTTATTGCAGGCCATGACGGAAACCCGTTTCCGCGATCTGATCGAGCGCCGAGCGATAACTTTTACCGACTGCAATGGAGCATTGCGCGCCATTGCACTCGGCGTCTGCGACTATCTTGTGGAGAGCACAGGCTGTCCCACTCAGTTGTCGCGGATGGCTCCCGAAGGCTCGATCATCCCTATCGTTGAGGATATGTTCAAGGAAGGGCTTGCCCTTCACGGGATGGCTCCCGGTGCAGACGCGTCACTACCAGCGACCACCGCTGCCTGGGCGGTTTTTGGAGCCGCACGCCGCTGGTTCCAGACTCCTAATCGCATCCCCGCGGAAGAGATGGCAGCCAGGATTGAAACCATGGTGAGTCCGATTCTTTTCGGCGCCTCACAATAGCAGAGCGGAGAACAACCAGTAGCAGGGGGTCTCATCGTCTAGCGTTTGAAGCCGGCCGAAGGCGGCCGCTTTTTTTACAAATCGGGATGTCCAAGTTGCGCGAATGGTCACTGTCGTGGCGGCCAGCAAATTGTTCGTGTGTCGCCGCGGCAAGTGACGCTCGCTTCCTGTTTTCGCCTTCTCCGACCCAGTTCGGTGTGAGTGTTCAAGTCGCGCCCCCTGTCCATGTATCCGCCGTGTATCCGCGGCGACTGAAACGGACTGTGTTCGAACAGTGTTCTAGTGATCATGAAACGTCAACAACCACGGCCCAAGACGCAGATCATAAAGGAAAGTAGTGGTGAGCGCGGTAGGAATCGAACCTACAACCTACTGATTAAGAGTAGGCGAGTCTGATAGGGTCTGCCGCGTCTTATCGCCATTATGATTCAATAACTTACCGACAATCAAGCCCGCACGGAAGCAATCAGCTCTGGTATTGAAAAGAAGCGCTTTAGCGCACACGGGATCGAAGCGCACGGCACACTTATGGCACACCTTTCGGGCTCACTCAAGCCGCTCTGGACAACTGATTGATTGAGTCGTACGGAATTAATCGGCGTCCCGCTTATGACCCCGCCCTGGGAGGGCAATGGCAATTTTTGACCGACTACGAGCAGGCGCTCAGGGTTGGGGTTTCATGGGAGCTGCCACTATCTCACTTCGGCTGTAAACGCTCGTGTCCATTCGTGGCCTTTCACTTCGAAAGTCTTCGCCGGTATCGTTCCTGCCTGCGTCACATCTGTGACATGGATTCTAAGTGCTAGCTTGCCGTCTTTCAAAACGTCGATGTGACGGGCTGTCTTGACCCCTGCAAAGTCTTCGAACTCTAACCGCTGCGTCTCAATTCCATCGAAGTACGTCTTGACTAACAACCCAGTGTCGTCGAACCAATAACCACGCGCTTGCTCCGGATCTAGCTTCCCCTCAGGACTTTCATATCCAGCGAGCACCCGCACCGTGCGAACCCCGTTGACAGTATCGCGTCTGATCCTCCAATCTGACTCCACAAATGTATCGATTGCGGGAATTGGTTCCATTATCTTCATGACAAGCCGAAGCAATCCCGCATCCTCACCGTCTGTAGACTGGTAAGCCTTGTCCCCGTTCCTCGACCGCACATACCGGCTCTTCCCGAACCACACCTCGCGACGCCATTGCGTGTCGCTCAGCCAAGTGTCTTCGTACTGTCCTTTGGCGACGGCGCCGTCTCGGCCTTTTGCTTCGAACTCCGCGCGAAGTACATAAGCTGTACCGTTTCCAAACGCTGGAAAACCTAAGTGCCTCCCGTGCTCGAAGTACGTCCGGGCACTGTCAAAGGTTTCTGTTCCTGACGGCCGCACGGTCTTAAACGGGACCGTCAACTGGGACATCACTTGAACAGGTATTCCATCCACAAGGAACGGCTTAAACCGCAAGGCCAATACCGCGCGCCTTCCTGCGTCATTTACACCCGAGTTCTCGGAAACCAGCGTTCCGGTGTCCCTCACCTTTCCCTCACGATCAACGATTACTTGAGTTGTCACATTTCCTTCGAGGGGCCCATCCTGAAGTGGCGGCCACGACACGGGCTCCATCGGCAATAAATTCTTCCGTAGCGATATCTCGTCCATCAACACTGTCTGCAATGGTGTGTCGCCGCCCTTTGCCACCGTATCGAAAAATCCCGCCGGAATTTCTCCTAGGTCTTCAAGCGTTGTTATCTTGGCCGTTACCTGAGGTGTCCCCACGTTTACTGTCCGAGCGACCATTCTCCCGTGAAAATCCGCATAATCCTTAAACTCGCCACCCCATCCCAAACCACCTGCATAAAGCAGCAGCCCTGTGCTGCTCTGCAAAGCAACCCATGATCGCAAAATATTGTGGATCTCTGCCGTCCCGCTCGGAGTGGTCCAGTTCAGGTTTGTCATCGGCCCGATTCGTTTTACTTCCGCTGCCTTCGCCTGTTCGAGAACCTGGTCGAGCGGCGGCACGGGCCTGATAATTTCTACAGCGGTCTGTTGCAACCACTGGGGAAAATAGTCGCCCTCATTCTTTTGCCAGTCGCGGGCACCATCCACGATTTCGATTTGGTGAAACTCCGGTGCTCGTACCTCCCTCTTCCATTGCGTCGGCGATGCCCACCAGATTTCCACCTCGCCCGTGCGGCCAGATTCCTTATCTCGCTCGAAACTCGGGGCCACGGTCGCTCTCAGGTGGAATGCCTTTGTTCCAGGCTGGTCCAGCGTGCTACGCTCAACGGCCTTTTTGACTTCTTTCGCTAGGTTTTCGGCATGACCGAGTGCTGGCCATACCGTCATCGCTGCAAACACCGGGATCCACGATTGCCAACGCATACGCAAAACTGTACACAAAGAAAAGGAAAAAGACGACCAAAAGTGGTGCGGGAAGCCGGACTCATCGGCCTCGCACTGCCTGCATCCAGTGGAGCCGAAATGACGGCTACGTGGTTTCTTTTTGTGATAGCTGGTTATGTCCAGTGGTTGTAGTCTTTCCCAGACTCCTGCGGCGGTGGGAGGGGAAAATGAAGAAGAAAAATCCTTGATGTTTTGACTCTCCTCGCCGTGATTTGGGCTTTTAAGCTGCTCCCGTGCTTTCTTTTTCGGTAGTTGGTGAAATGGCGCTTTTCGCAAACTGACCCTTCCATTCGGCTTGTAGCCAAGGAATGGTAGTCATTGGTAGCATTCATAGACCAGCGCCAAAAGAAACAAGTGGAGCAAAAATGAGATTGCCATTCCACCTGCTATGCGTATCTACTCTCTTCTGGCTTTGTGTTCCGTGTTTCGCGGGGAATCAGCCCCCTTCCGTCGCCAACAATTGGAATCTTGTTGCCTCGCCTTTTCGCCCCGTGAGCATTACAGCGCAGGGAGCAACAATCTGGGTATGCGGAGTGGACGAGATGATCCTAAGCTCCAAGGATGGCGGGGCAACATGGGAAACAAAACATCAAAACCCCGACGGCGAAGTGTTGTTGGACATTTCTTTTGTCAATGAGAAGGTTGGCCACGCTGCGGGCACAGGCGGCCTTCTGCTCTCTACCGATGACGGCGGTCAAACCTGGAAGAGCCACGTCGCGCCCGGTGCTGTCCGCGCCTTCTCGTTCGCGGACGCTGTCAATGGCATAGCTGTCATTGGCGAAGGACAGCCTAGTTCTATAGTTTCATCGTCTGACCAAGCGGTCCCCATTGAGGGAACTGTCAAAATCACTCATGATGGGGGCGAACACTGGGAAGACATAGCTGCCGTTAATTCGGAGGAACTGCGACCATTCGGTCAAACACTCTCCATCGCGGCACTCGACAGCTCTCATTTCCTCATGCTCCGACGCCAGCCCGAAGTCGAGGATGCCTTTTTAGTTACAAAAGACGCCGGAAAGTCGTGGAAGGTCGTGCGGCCGCAAAATGATGCCACTAACCGAGCACTGCCTCGGATGGTTTTTGTTCATCAAGCTGAGTATTGGGCATTCGGCCAGGAGTTAGTCCATCGTGAAAAAGGTGGTGGTTATGGCGTGCCTCTAACACTTCATTCTAAAGACGGTGAGACCTGGACGCATGGGGTCGCGGGGCCGAAGGAATTCGACTCGTGCAATTCTCAGGGATGTTATATGTGGGACGGTGCAGTAGAGGTCCTTTATGGTGAACGCGAACAGTTTTGGGCCCTCCCGCAGGACGGCTCGCTGGGCAAGAAGTGGGCAATTGCCGAGAGCATGGGATGCACGGTTAGTGACAGCACTCTGAAATGCGGACGCGCCACCGTTACCGACAAACCCGCTGACCGACCTGAACCACCCGACGGAATGATCCACCTCAATGCCCGCAATGAGTATTTTGCGGATGGTTGTGTGGAGTGCCACGTCGAGGGAATAGTCCCGGACAAGGCGGGGCCGCCTTCGATGCAGCAGGTACATGCATCGATCACAGTTCGTCGGGATGGAACAGTAGCGAATGTCTCGGTGGATTATCCGCCCAGTAAGCGAATGAGCAATGACATATCCAGCCAGTTGTCAAAGTGGCTGTTCGAGCCCGGACATAAGGGATCAGACACGGTGGAGACAAAAAAAGATGTTTCGCTGCTCTTGATGTGCTCGGGTTTTCCTGGCCGCCCGGAGACTAATCGCTGCACACTCTACCGCTCCGATGAATTTTCTGGTTTTCGCGCTTCTACCAAGAGTACGACCCCAACCGAAAAGCAGTAGCTCCTCGCTGCTGGCACGGATGGTTCGTGGGCGAACATTTTTACCAACTGGCGAAATTAGGGCATAGCGCTCACAACCCGGCCATCAAGAGTCCTGCGGGAACAACGACATCGCCGCCCGTGTCTATTCCTGTATATAGGAGGCCTAATGGTCATCCGCTGGGGAGTGTTCTACACCAAGAGCAGAACGGCTCTGAAAACAGGCTGGCTTATTACGGCCGGAGTAATCGCACTCTATCTGGGAGTCATTCAACCCCGTGACCAGGCGCGAGGCATTGCCTCGGAGAAGGCGACCGGCCTTGCCGCCGTCAGCGGCAGTGTGGTTTGGGAGCCAATATCGCTTTGGCGACAACCCTCAATTCTTCCGCACCTCAGATCCGAAGCCTACCTTCAAAAAGGCATTGTCGGAGGCGTTCCCGTGGACCGTGCCGTCGTCGCACCCGCCGCTCTCATGACATTTTCAGGAGGACGCAACGATGGGGAGGAGAGCTCGTCGGAGGACCGTAAGCTAATCCGGACGGAGTCCCTTGGCCTCATCGTTAAAGCTCCGGCCGAAACTGCTGAGAAAATCATACAGATCACGAAAGGAGCAGGAGGATTCCTCGTAACCTCAAATGTTAATGGCGGCGCGGACGCGACCAGCGCCTCGCTCAGTATTCGTGTGCCGGCAGAAAAGTTCGACCAAGTCCGCGCCCAGATCCGAAAGCTCAGCTTGCGCGTAGAAAGCGAAAGCATCGACGCCCAAGACGTCACCAAACAATATGTCGACCAGGAAGCACGCCTGCGCAACCTGCGGGCTCAGGAGCAACAGTATCTCGGAATACTGCGCAAGGCTGCGACCGTGAAGGACACGCTCGAAGTCAGCGACAAGCTGAACGAAGTCCGCGGGGCGATCGAGGAAAGGCAGGCGGAATTCGAGGCGCTGTCGAAGCAAGTTGAAACCGTAGCCATCAACATCACTCTGCGGGCTGAAGCCGATGCCCAAGTCTTCGGCCTCAATTGGCGTCCGTTGTATCAGCTGAAGATCGCCGCCCGCGAGGGTCTCGACGGGTTCGGTGAATACGCTGCCTCGATGACGACGTTTGTGTTCTATCTGCCCACGATCCTGCTGTGGCTGTTCACGATCCTTGCCGGGGCCGCCGTGGGGTGGCGGATTTTGAAATGGGCCGCCCGAAGACTATTCATTTCGCCGAAGACAAGCCTGGCTGAGAAACCAGCGAGTTAGTGCGCGCGCAGTCGTGCATCGCGCATTGAGCGACGTGGCGATTGCTCTCCAACGATCAGACTGACACTCGGCGGGAAAAGACGATAAATGCTACCGATACGTGATGTTCTGTCGGATCACTCTCGTCATGATTCGGGAACTTCCATCGGCGGGCGTAAACCAGCGCCGTCGCTCTGTCCAATTGCCGTGATCGTCGTATACGACCTCCCACTCCACCTGTCCCGGACGGGTACTGGCTTTATGTGACTCAGGATCGTGAAAGATCTCTCCGCCCATTTGTTCTTTGCCGGAGGCGTCAAGAACGCGCAGCTTGGTGAAGATTCCGTCACGGTCGAATTCAAAGGCCGTGTGAAGATCCAATTTTCCGTCGGTATCATAGAACTTCTGCTCGCCCGGGTGCTTTTCGTCGTGATATTCGACAATCAATTTCCCCGGCATTGGGGAATAGTCGTCGCCGTCACCCAGCTTGAAAGGATCGGTATTCTGCTCGATCACTCTGTCCTTATCGTCATACTTAAAGCTTACGTGGTACCGGAGCTTCAGTTCATTGCCACTCAGATCAGAGACCTTCAAGTCGACCACCCGGTTTTTGTCGTCAACGATCTGGACTTGTTCAAAGAATTTACGTCGCTGAAACTTTCCCACCCTACTCAATGTGATCTTGTTTCCCACGTAGGCGATTTCGGTCAGGGTTTCCGCGTACATCTCGTATCCAAGGCACCGGCCTGCGGAGTCGTATCTGAAGTTCACATAATCATTCATCTCTTCTTTATCGCGGCCAGCCTTGAACTCCGAAAGATGTCCGTCTTTGTCATAGCTCCATTTCTGCCACTCATTCCAGTTCGAATCGGGCAATTTGCCATTCTTTCGCCGATGGCTCACGTCTTGGCTTTGCAACCTTCCGCTTACCCAGACGTTTGTCGTGGTCGATCCACCTAGTGAATTCTCATCGATGCGCTCGACCAGTCGTCCGTGGTCGTCAAACTTGAAGGCAGTCTTCGTGTTATAGGGATACGGACTTTGATTTGGCGATTGAGTTTCCTCGCGCTCGACGCTAGCGACGGGACCTTTCAGATCGACAGTGTCTTGATACTGCAGTGCACCCTGCAGAATCACTGTCATCTGCGAAAAAATCGGAGGGTTTTTCGGTGGACCGGGAAGGTCAGCAATGGCTTGAGCCGCTGGCAGCGTGGACATCTGAGCTGCTGAGAATCCACAGAGCAGCAAACAACCGACGAGAAATTGCACCGACTGTCGTCTCATGCGGAGTTCATGTTACGACGAAGCCGGGGTGCGAGCCAACATCGGGGCAACCTATGAGACCAAGCCATCGCGCTCAGACCCCGAAATTCTTAGTGGGGTTTACCGGTCGTACATCTCGTAATGTGTGGAGCACGGCTCCAGTTCGAGAAGGAAGTCCTGTCGAAGTCGTGGTATTTCGCCACGACGATAGGTCTCCCGCGAAGGCGCGGATCGCCACCTCGGATTCTCAGAACGTGACCATCAGAAAATGGGCGCTGTCGCCGTCAAGCCGACGTAGCGCATATCCGCCCTTGTTTCCTTGAGTCGAGCGGCGATCCGGGATGGCGAAGGTTCGCATCAGGCACATAGCGCCAGACTTGCTCCAAACCAGAGATAGAGCGATAATGTCTCAGGGACTCAGGCGTTCAAGCGCCTGTAATTCCGAGACTCAACGTAGCAGCGGAGGAGATTATGTCGCCGATTGCACATAGCCCGATGACGTTGAGCCCGCTCGCCGCCGTCTAATCCAGCCGGTCGGCTGGGTTGGCTCCATCTTTCAACTCATCAGTTGAAGCCGCATACGCATTCGTGCGCCTGCCGGCTCTGCGCGCGTGCGCGCAAAAGGGAGCTTTGTGAAACGAAGAAAACGTCGCGGTAAAGGAGCGGAGTTCGTGGACGCGGACTTCGCTGAAATTCTCTATGGAGAAGGTAGCGGCAGTCGGTCGGACAACCGCCAAGTGCAACGGAAGACACAACAGTTCTGCTGTCAAGTGCAGCGGGCGCTGAATCTCGCGCTCGCGGATTCAAACGTTGCTGGCATTGGCTGCGAACTGTTTGTAGATGAGGTTTCGCCCGCGCCTGGTTGCGGCCATTTACTGGTCCATATCGTTGTGCAGGATGGCTACTCCGTCGTCGATGCGATGAGCGCGCTCCGGCGCGATGCATCGCGTTTGCGGTCAGAAGTCGCGATGGCGATTGCCAGAAAGCGAGCGCCAGAGCTGTCGTTTGTTCCGGTGTCAGTGCAAGGAGGCGACGATGAGTGATTCGTCGATGGCTCCGCTCCGAAGCTGGCTTGCTGCTCCACTGGATAGAGACGTGTCGGAGGCGCTTCAGCGTCTCCGGTGCGCCCCGGATGTCCAACAAATCGCGGTGATGCCCGATGTACACCTTGCCGCTGAGGTGTGCATCGGTGTAGTTGTCGCGACCTCTCACGTGATTTATCCCCAGGCAGTGGGAGGCGACATCGGATGCGGCATGCTGGCAGTCGCGGTTGACGTGGAGGCCTCCGCGCTGAAGAATCCGAAGACTGCCGCCCAGTTGCTGAACGAGATCGGGCATGCGGTACCCTCGCGCAGGCGCAACCGGAACGCGGTCATTCCTCAACCTGCGGAGATACCAAGCGATCCGCTCAGTCATGCCCGCCTAGAGGCAATTCGCCAAAAGGAGGGCGAGATCGAGTTCGCGACTCTCGGCAGTGGAAACCACTTCCTTGAGATGCAGGCGGACGAAGAGGACCGGCTTTGGCTGATGGTGCATAGCGGATCACGAGCGCTCGGGCAGGTGATCCGCGACCATCATCTGGCGCGCGCGCAACCGGTCGAAGGGCGACTGCGTGGGATCGATGCGGAATCGGATACCGGCAAAGAGTACCTTCACGATGTCTTTTGGGCCCGGCAATTCGCCGCGGCTTCTCGCAAGGCTATGGCAGAGGAAACTGGCAAGGTGCTGACGCGAACGTTGAAGTGCAGCATCAGTTGGCAGACGATGATCGCCATCGATCACAATCATGTCGCGCTTGAGCGTCATGGCGAGCGCGAGTTGTGGGTGCATCGCAAAGGCGCAATGTCCGCTCAACAGGGACAGCCCGGAGTCCTGCCGGGGTCGATGGGCAGCCCCAGCTTCCATGTGGAGGGACGCGGCTGCGAAGAGGCGCTTTGTTCGAGCGCTCACGGTGCAGGCAGAGCTCTGAGCCGGGGCGCTGCGCGGAGCAAGTTCAGCGACCGCGATCTTCGGCGTCAAATGGAAGGCGTTTGGTATGACTACCGGTTGACGGGCAAACTCAGGGACGAGGCTCCTGCTGCGTACAAGGACATTCGTGCGGTCCTCAAGGCGCAGCGAGAACTGGTGAAGGTTATTCGCACGCTACGACCGGTGCTCAACTACAAAGGCACCTGAAAAATGTATGGGCTGAGAGTCCCCTACATTGGCCGTCCATGTGATTGAAGAAACGGGTTAGGCCGCGCAGGTCTCGGGTACCTGCGCGGCGGTTTTCCAAGGTACCAGCCAAGAGTAGAAGAGATTGACATAACGTTCACAATAATGTACATTAATTAAGTTAAGGACCATTACTTTGGACACTAAATATGAGGACCAGCCGATCATCCGTCGTATTGCCACTCCCGGCAAGGCATGCCCTGCGCAAGCTCGGCCGCGACATCCGTGATGCCCGGCGGCGACGGCGCATCCCCGCGGCCATCGCGGCGCAGCGCGCCTCGATCAGCCGCACGACCCTCGTCAAGCTTGAAAAGGGCGATCCCGGCGTTGCGATCGGGATATACGCCACGGTCCTTTTTGTGCTGGGGATGGCGGACCGGCTGGGCGATCTCGCCGCGCCGAAGAACGATCCCGTGGGCCTGCAGCTCGAAGAAGAAAACCTGCCGCAGCGCATTCGCGTGGCGCGCGGGCCGAAACGTACGAAAGACAAGTGATGGACAGAGAGGCTCTCGTGTACGTGGATCTCGCCGGCGTCCCGCACCTCATGGGGCGTCTGTGGGCCCGTTCGCGCAAGAACAAGGAAAGCGCCACCTTCGAATATGACAAGACATGGCTGGAAAATCCCGCGCGATTCTCTCTGGAGCCAGCCCTGCAGGTTGGTCCTGGTCCGTTTCACACGCCGGCAGACACGCCCATGTTCGGCGCTATCGGCGACTCCGCGCCCGACCGTTGGGGGCGGGCGCTCATGCGCCGCATGGAACGCAGGCGCGCGGAGCGCGAGGGCGGGGCGCCGCGCACGCTCCAGGAAATCGACTTCCTGCTGCTGGTGGACGACGAAGCCCGTCAGGGCGCACTGCGCTTTGCGGAAAAAGAAGGAGGCCCCTTCCTGCGACAGGAGGGTATTAAGCGCATCCCCCCGCTGATCGAGCTCCCGAAACTGCTCTCCGCCGCCGAACACGTGATGGAAGAGAAAGACACCGAAGAAGAACTGCGCCTGCTGTTCGCGCCCGGGTCCTCTCTTGGCGGCGCGAGGCCCAAGGCTTCCGTCAGGGGAAAGGACGGCCATCTCGCCATCGCGAAATTCCCACGCAAGGACGATGAAATCAACACGGTGGTCTGGGAGGCGGTCGCACTGTCCCTGGCGCAGAAATCTGGCATCCCGGTTCCCCGCTCCCGCATCGAGAACATCGCCGGCAAGCCTGTGCTCCTCCTGCGACGGTTCGACCGCGAAGGCGAACGGCGTATCCCGTTCCTCTCCGCGATGAGCATGCTCGGATCGAAAGACAGAGAAACCCGAAGCTATCTGGAAATTGTTGACGCGCTGCGCCAGCACGGCGCCGCGCCGAAAGCCGACATGGAAGCGTTGTGGCGGCGGCTGGTTTTCAACATACTGATCTCCAACACCGACGACCACCTGCGCAATCACGGCTTTCTGTACGAAGGACAGGCGGGCTGGCGCCTGTCGCCCGCTTACGACCTCAATCCGGTCCCAACCGACATCAAGCCGCGCATCCTCAGCACGGCAATCAATGAGGATGACAATACGGCTTCACTCGCACTAGCGATGGAGGTGGCGGGATATTTTGATCTGGACGCTGGCCAAGCGCGCAATATAGCAAAACAGGTCGGCAAGGCCGTATTGAAGTGGCGCGACGAAGCCGCGCGGCATGGTCTCGCCAAAGACGAAATCGACCGCATGTCGTCGGCATTTGAGCATGATGATCTGAAAGCGGCTCTCGCAGCGCGGTAAGTAGAAAGAGCAG